>NZ_CP176065.1:0-4800000 GCF_046195355.1 Amycolatopsis sp. VS8301801F10
GTGTGGACCTCGATCTTGCTTCTTCTGCTCTTCGGCTGCCTCAGCGGCGTCACGACCGTCCTGTTCGGTTTCGGCGGCGGCTTCGTCACCGTGCCGGTGGTCGCGGCGGTCACCAGCCGTGGCGACGCCATGCATGTCGCGGTCGCTACGTCCACCGCGGTGATGGTGGTGAACGCGGTCAGCGCGACCGTCGTGCAAGCCCGCGCCGGACGTCTCCGCCGCGAGTACCTCTGGCCGCTCGCCGCGTTCGTCGCGATCGGTGCCGTGGCGGGTTCGGTGGCCGCGACCTACGCGGGCGACGGACTGTTGCGCGTCCTGTTCATCGCCTACCTGGCAGTGACCATTGTGGACAGCCTGGCGCGCGGTGGATTCCTTAAGCCGCAGGGAGAACCCAAACCGTTGAGCACGTTCACGACTACCGCGGGCGGCGTCGGAATCGGTGCGGTGGCGAGTTTTCTCGGGGTGGGCGGCAGCGTCATGACAGTGCCGCTGCTGCGCCGCAAGGGACTGCCGATGGCGGACGCGGCCGCGATGGCGAACCCGCTTAGCGTGCCGGTCGCGGTGGTCGCGACAGCGGTCTACGCGACGGCGGGCGGCGGACCGTCGGGGTACCTCGATCCCGTCGCGGGCGCGGCGCTGCTGGCCGGTTCGCTGCCGACGATCGCGCTCGTCCGGCGCGTCGCCGACCGGTTGCCGGACAAGGTGCACGCCGTCGCCTACGTGGCGCTGCTGGCGGCGGCGCTGATCGCGGTCGCGGTCAGCTGATGACGGACCGGACGGTCTCCTCGTCGCGGGCGACGACCGTGGTGCCGTCGTCCGCGGTGATGATCGGACGCTGGATCAGCTCCGGGTGCTCGGCGAGCGCGGCGATCCACCGTGGACGGTCCTCCGGAGTCCGGGACCAGGATTTCAGCTCGAGTTCACCGGCGATTTTCTCGCCGGTGCGGGTGATGTCCCACGGGTCGAGGCCGAGCCGGTCGAGCACCGCGACGAGTTCCGCCTCGGTCGGCGGGTCCTCCAGATAGCGGCGCACGGTGTACTCCGCACCGGCCTCGTCGAGCAGCGACACCGCCGAGCGGCACTTGGAACAACGCGGGTTCACCCAGATCTCCACCCGCGCAGTTTACCCTCCCCGTACCGCGCGGAGTCCTTGGCGGACAAGAGCCTTCGCTGCGTCCTGCATCACCTGCCCGGACCGGGTGGAACGGGCGTACCGTTCGTACATGACCCTGCCTCTGACCACCGACCGTCTCGTGATCCGGGACTGGACGGTCGACGACGCCGAAGCCGCGTTTCAGATCTACGGTTCCGCCGATGTGACGCATTGGCTGACTCCCGCGATGGACCGGGTCGCGGACGCCGCCGCGATGCGCTCGGTGCTGCAGGCCTGGGTGGAGGCGCAGCCCAATTTGATTCCGCCTCGGGGGAAGTGGGCGGTCGAGCGTCGTTCCGACGGGCGGGTGGTCGGCGGGCTGGGGATTCGGTTGCTGCCTCCTTACCGGGAGGATTTGGAGCTGAGCTGGCAGTTGCGGCCCGAGGAGTGGGGGCACGGGTACGCGACCGAGGCCGCGCGGGCGTTGGTGGAGTGGGCGTTTTCGCAGGACGGGACCGATGAGTTGTTCGCGGTTGCTCGGCCTAGTAATTCGCGGGCTATTGCTACTGCGGAGCGGATTGGGATGCAGTGGGTTGGGGAGACTACTAAGTATTACGATTTGAGGTTGCAGGTTTATCGGGTTCGGCGGGGGGATGTTGTTTGAGTTTCTCTCCGTTTTGACGGCTCGTCGCCTGGCGGCGACCTTGCCGGCGAGTGGTTGCGTGGGGCCCCCGAAGCTTGATTGTGCTGACGGTTCGGGGGTGCTTGTCAAGGCGGGAAAGATGCCTTGACAAGCACCCCCGAACCGCAGGGAGGCTTCGTATCGGGGGCGGGGGGAGGTGTGGGCGCCTCGCTCTTTGGGTGCAGCGGTGCCTGTTTTTGGGCCGTGAGGGGGAATCAGGGGGTGTGAGGGTTCCCCTCACGGGACGTTTGCCGTCTCCGGTGAGTCAACGGGTGGCTGCTGCGGGGGTCCAGAGTTCGTCGATTTCCCGTTCTGCGGCGGCTAGGCTTTCCGCGGCGTGCGGGCGGAATTCGGCCAGGCTCGGGTTTACTTCTGCCATGGTGAATTCCGCCGTAATGAACCGCGGTTCCAAGCCGGTCAGGGAAAGGCCGTGCGGGAGCCAGCCTTCTGCGTGGTCCCAGCCGTGGCGGGGGGTGCCTTCGCCGTAGCCTCCGCCTCGGCTTGCCAGTACCAGGAGTTCTCGTCCCTTCCCCAGGATTGACGGGTCGTCGCCCGCGGAGGCGATCAGGCGGTCCACCCAGGCTTTCACCGAGCTGGGGGCGCCGTAGTTGTAGAGCGGCAGGCCCAGCACCACCGTGTCCGCGGCCAGGACCTCCGCCACTAGCTCTTCGCCGATTCGGGCGGCTTTTCGGTGGGCTTCGGTGTGTTCTGCCGCGGGGGTGATGCGGGCTTCCCAAGCCAGTGGATCCAGGTGCGGCACCGGGTTCGCGCCCAGATCTCGGTAGGTCACCATCCCGTCGGGGTGGGCGGTTCGCCAGGCCTGGGCGGCCCTCGCGCTGAGTTTGCGGCTCACCGAGCGGTCGCCGTTGATGCTGGAGTCGAGGTGCAGCAGGTGTGCCATGTCGATGACCATCCATAGATAGTTTGTGTTGGACAAACCATTTATAGCACGGCAGCCACCCGAGGTGTCTCGTAGAATGGACACATGGCTCCGCTGCCGCTCGTCGCACAGGCTCCGCGCAGGTCTGGTGCGTTGCTCGAGCACTTCGCGCGCCGGATTCGGCTGCGCGCGGAGAGTGTGCTCGCTCCGTTCGGGCTGCGGCCGCGGCACTTGATCGCGCTGACCGTCCTCCAGACTCGCGGTTCCAGCACCCAGCAGTCGCTCGCGCAGATCCTCGAGATGGACAGCACCAACGTCGTCGGCCTGCTCAACGACCTCGAGGCCGACCAGCTGATCGAGCGGCGGCGTTCGCCGGAGGACCGCAGGCGGCACGTCGTCGTGCTGACCGAACGGGGTGCCAAGGAGCTGGCCCGGGCCGAGGCGGCGCTCGCGGCCGTCGAGGACGAGGTCTTCGCGGCGCTCGATCCGGACCAGCGCGAGCAGCTCTACAACTTGCTGGTGCAAGCGGCTTCCGGAACGGTCGACAGCAGCTCCTGCACCGAGGAGCCTCCGACCTGCTGACGGGAGGGCCAGCGAATGGACGGCGCCGCCGAGCGGCTGGCGAAGTACCGCGCCATGCGCAACTTCGCGAAGACCGACGAGCCAGCCGGCGCAGACGCCCCAAAGGAGCCTGGCTACCGCTTCGTCGTGCAGCGGCACCGGGCGAGGCGGAAGCACTACGATTTCCGGCTTGAGCTGGGCGGCGTGCTGGTCAGCTGGGCGGTGCCGAAGGGGCCGACGCTCGATCCGAAGGCGCGGCGGATGGCCGTGCACGTCGAGGACCATCCGCTGGAGTACGCCGATTTCGAGGGCGTCATCCCGCGCGGCGAGTACGGCGGCGGCGACGTGATCGTGTGGGACCGCGGACGCTGGGAGCCGGTCGACACCGACGATCCCGAGCAGGCCCTCGCGGACGGGAACCTGCACTTCGACCTGTACGGCGAGAAGCTGGCCGGGCGCTTCGTGCTGATCCGCCCCAAGAAGGACGACGACGGCAAGCAGTGGTTCCTGCTGCACAAGCAGGACGACCACGCCACCCCGGGCTGGGACGCCGAGGACTATCCGAAGTCGGTGAAAAGCGGGCTCACCAACGACGAGATCGCGGCCGCTCCGCCCGCGTTGTGGCGCAGCGATCTGCCGGCGACCGAGGCCGAGGTCCCGCTGCACGCGGTGTTCGAACCGGCGTCCGAAGAAGACCTCGAAGCGCTGGGCGAGCTGGGCAAACAGGGCACGTGGACGGTCGCCGGGCAGCAGCTGAAGGTGACCAATCTCGACAAGATCTTGATCCCGGGCCGCGAGGGCGAAGCGCCGATCACCAAACGCGAGCTGATCGAGTACTACACCCGGATCGCGCCGACGATGCTCCCCTACCTCGCCGGCCGCGCGCTCAACACCCACCGGTTCCCCGGCGGCATCGAGAAGCCCGGGTTCTGGCACAAAGAGGTCCCCGACCACGCGCCGGAGTGGCTGCACCGCTGGCATTACGAGGCAGCCGACCCCGGCGACGTGCAGCAGTACCTCGTGCCGTCGGGGGTCGCGGATCTGGCCTGGCTGGCCAATTTCGCCGCGCTGGAACTGCACGCCTGGACGTCGCGCACGTCCGACGTCGAGCATCCGACCTGGCTGCTCTTCGACATCGACCCCGGCTCCGAGACGTCCTTCGACGACGTCCTCGCGCTCGCCCGGCTGCACCGCACCGCGCTCGACCACTTCGGGCTCGTCGGGCGGCCGAAGACCACGGGACAGCGCGGGATCCAGATCTGGGTGCCGGTCGAACCGCGCTACACCTACGCCGAGACCAGGGCGTGGGCGGAAACCGTGTCGAAGTCGATCGGCAAGATCGTGCCGGACCTGGTGAGCTGGGCGTGGCACAAAGACCGCCGCGGGGGGCTGGCGCGGCTCGACTACACGCAGAACGTGCTGAACAAAACCCTCGTCGCGCCCTACAGCGTGCGGCCGAAGCCGGGGGCGCCGGTGTCCGTCCCGCTGGAGTGGGACGAACTCGACGACCCCGACCTCACTCCGGATCGGTGGACGATCCGGACGGTGCTCGATCGCGTGGCGAAGGCGGGAGATCCGTTCGCGCAGCTGCTCGACGTGCACCAACGCCTGCCGCGGCTGTCGTGAGAATCCCCGCCGCGGCCACGACGGCGAACCCGGTCAGCAGAAAGCGCGCGGACGTCACCATCGACGGCGCGCCCAAGTTCACCAGCAGACCGGCGATCGAGGCGCCGAACGCGGTCGCCATCGTGAGCACGGTCGCGATCGCGGCCGCTGCTTGCTGACCGCTGGCCATCGCGGCGACCGACAGGTGCGGCATGGCGATGCCGATCCCGGCGCCCCCGGCGAGAAGGACGACCAGCCACGCCAGCACGGACGCGTTTTCCTTCTGCAGCAAGGCAAGTACGACGAAGGCGGCGGCCAGCAGCGTCGGTCCGGCCAGGCAGAGCAGCCGGACGCGGCGGGCCGAGGAGCTGACGATCTGCCCGGCGGACCAGCCGAAGGACAGCGCGGCGGAGAAGAAACCCGCTGCGGCGGGCGGCAATCCGCCGAGGTGCTGACCGAACAGCGGCAGGAACGACTCGACCGAGACTCCGGCGGCGAGGCACATGATGGTGAGGTAGATCCACCGCAGCGGCGAGCCGGACTCGTAGGTCTCCGCGGGCAGCACTCGGACCGCGGCGCGCTTCTCGACGAGCAGAAACGCTACGACGAAACCGAATCCGAGCACGATGAACGCGGCCATCCCGACGACGTTGGTCAAGATGCCGGCAATGCTCACCGCTCCGACCGCGGCTACGACGGCCACCAGCGCGAAGGTCGGCACCGGTGCTTCCGCGCCGCTTCGCTCGCTGCGCGGAAGCGCCCGCGGCACCAGCGCCGCGATGACGACCGCCGCGACCGCCAGCACAACGAACGCCGCCCGCCACGAACCGAATTGCGCGAACAACCCGCCGAGCGCCGGGCCGACGAGGTTGCCGACCCCGAACATCGCGGAAATCAACGCGCTCCCCCGTGCCCACAGATGCTGCGGCAGTGCCGAATGAATCACCGCGAACCCGAGTCCGGTCAGCAATCCGGCGCCCAATCCCTGCACTCCCCGACCGGCCAGCAGCACCGGCATCGCCGGGCTCACCGCGCACACCACCGAGCCCGCCGCGAAAACGCCGAACCCCAGGTAGTACGCCGCCGCGTTGCCGAGGCGGGCGAGCGCCCGGCTGACGAACATCGTCGCGACGACCTGCGCGACGAGGAACGCCGTCATGTTCCACGCGTAAAGCCGCTCCCCGCCGATGTCGGCGACCGCGGTCGGCAAAAGGCTTGCTGCCACATAGATGTTGACCGCGCCGACCAGCACTCCACCGGCCAGCACGACCGCGGTGCTGAAATGCGCTCCCAATTCGCGCCACGAACCCATTCGCTTCTCCTCCCGGATGCGTTTGCGGTCGCATCATGTCCGGGCGGGAGGCCCCGGTAATCAGACAAATCGGGCGTGAACTGCGTCACAATTTGGTGAGCACCACCAGATAACGGCACGGCTTCGCGCCCGGGTTCTCATACGCGCAGTCGACCGGGCGGCCCAGCTGCAGGCAGTCGCCTTCGGCGAGTTCGTGCACGACTTCGCCTTCGTGGAACCGCAATCGGCCGGACAGCACCCAGATCTGATGGTCGGCGAAGGCGTAGGAACTGGCCGGAAATCCGGCTTTCGCGCCCGGCGGGAGGTCGATTTCCACCAGCTCCGCAGTCCCGTGGCCAGGCGGCGAGACCGCGCGGCGCAGGTAGCCGGTGACCGGGTCCTGCCAGGTCGGCTGATCCTCGCGGCGGACGAGGCGGCGATCGTCGCCCTCCGCACGGGCGATGAGTTCGGACAGCGTGAGCCCGAGCGCGGTGGCGAGCCGGCTCAGCAGGACGGCAGTCGGCTGCGCTTCGCCGCGCTCGATTTTCCCGATCATGGCACGGGAAACGCCGGAACGTTCGGCAAGCACACCCGCGGACAATCCACGGTCCTGCCGGGCTTCACGCACCGCCGCGGCGAGCGAAGCGGAGAGGGGATCGGTCACAGTGGTCGACTATAGCAGCGGATCGTGTCTACTATCGTGCACATGTTGATCCGACCTGCCGAAGAACGGGACGCCGAGGCGTGCGCGGCGATCTACGCGCCGTACGTCCGGGACACCGCGATCAGCTTCGAGACCGAACCACCGACGCCGACGGAAATGGCCGCGCGGATCGCGAAGGCGACGAAGTCGCACGCGTGGCTGGTTTTGGAAATGGACGGCTCAGTGGTCGGGTACGCGTACGGCAGCCCGCACAAGGAACGCGCGGCTTACCGCTGGTCGTGCGAGGTGAGCGTGTACCTCGCACAAGACCGTCGACGCGCGGGCGGCGGAAAAGCCTTGTACGAAGCCCTTTTCGCCCGCCTCGCCGAACGCGGCTTCCGGATGGCGGTGGCCGGAATGACGCAGCCGAACGAGCCGAGCGTCGGACTGCACCAGGCAATGGGCTTCGAACTCATCGGCACTTACCGCAGGATCGGCTGGAAACACGGCGCCTGGCGCGACGTCACCTGGATGCAACGAGAACTCGGGCCAGGCACCGCGCCAGACGAACCGCGTTAATCCACCCCGAGGTCCAGTTCTTCGATGTCGTGCTCCAGCCGGGCGCGCCAGGACCACTTCGGTTCCGTCCAGTCGGTGTCCGACGGCGGCGGCTCCCCCAGCGGCAGCGCGGGATCGACCACGCCGTGCGTCACCCGGTAGGCCAGCGCGGACGTCGCCGCGCGGATCCACTTGTCCCCCGCCGCACCGGAAGGCGGCGCGACCCCGAACGCGTGCGTGAACCACACCGGCAGCAACGCGCTCGACCCGATCGCCTCGGTGATTCGTTCGCGCAGCCGGGAATGCAGCTCCTCCCAGTCCCGCTCGCACTTCTCGATCTGCGGCAGCACCCGGGTCCGCGCCACCTCGTCCGCTGCCAGAACCTGGTGCGCTGCTTCGGCATCCTGCAGTGCGGCGGGCAGCTGCCGATCCAGCACACCCCGCCGCCGAGCGACCGCTTCGGGCAGGCGCGACTCCGCGTCGTCCCGTTCCGGCGTGCCGCGTTCGGCTTTCGCCAGCACTTCCAGCACCGCGATGAGCGCTTCTTCGCTCTGCGCCAACGCTTCCCGTGCCTGCGGCAACCGCGCGACGTCCTCTTCGTACGGTCGGCGCTGACTCGGCGTGAGCAGCTGCGCGGCGAGGCTGTGCCGCCGTTCCGCCTCCGCGGCGAGCTGCCGCAACTGCGGGCCGACGTCGTCCAGGTCGACCACCGGCACTTTTTCCGACACCCGCACCGCGCGTTCGAGCACCAGCAGCCGCTGCCGGAGCCGTTCGAGCTGCCGGGCCGTGTGGTCCAGCCGGGTTTCGTGCCGGGAGTGGGTTTCGGTGAACGACTCGACTGTCTCGCGCAGTTCCGAAAGCTCGCGAGCGGTGCGGTTTTCCAGCTCGTCGACGGTCTCCTGCATACCGCCGACCGTGTCGGTGAGGGCGAGGAGTTCCGGATCGGTCTCCGGGCCCTCCTCGGCCGGGTAGTACTCGGTGTCGCGGTAGTACTCGGAGTAGGTCACCGCGCCTCCTGCACCAGGAACGCCACGGTCGCCACCGTGGCGAGCGCGGCCAGGATGACCACGATCGACTGCGCGCTCGGCCCGGCCCCGATGAGCGCGACCGTGGTGAAGATCGCGGCCAGCGCACCGCTGTACGCAGCGCGCTGCCGCCGGTTGACCATCAACGGTGTCGGCCCGAGCGGCCCGAACGCGATCCGCAGTCCCGCGCCCAGCAGCGGCAACGCGAGCAGCAGCCAGATCACGTTGAGCGCGCCGAACAGCATCATCGCCCCGCTCACCATCCCGACCGCGACCGGCGCGACCGCCAGGTACAGCGTCGTCCGCTGCACCCTTCCGCGCTTCGCCTCCAACCGGGCGAGCCGCACCTGCTCGACCGCGACGTCGACTTCCTTCTCGGTGCGCAGCAGCGCCTCCGCCCGCTCGACCAAGGCGTCGAGCGTCTGCGTGCGTTCGTCGTCCGCCTGGCCCGGCAGCTGCGCCAGACCCGCACGAAGCTCGCGGCGGAGCGCGGACGCGCGCGCCATCACGTGGTCGCGCTGGTCCTCGGCAGGCGTAGTCACCTGGCCACTGTAGGTACGAAGCACGCCGAACCCCGGGAACGACGCGACTTCGGGCGGATCCGGTCAGAGGCGCAGCAGGTCCTTGCCCAGCCGGGGCGTCATCCGTCTCGCGCCGGTGCCGAGGTAGCCCACCTTCCACGACTGCTGGCGCGCGGCGACCGCACCGGCGGACGTCACTACCGGTTCTTGCGGCGAATCTTGATCGCACGCAAGTCGGTCACCGCGTAGTTCAGGTCCCGGCACGGCAGGCCATGCGCCTCCAACGCGGCGAGCGCGCCGTCCTTCGCCGCGCGTTCGTCGTCGTCCGGCCCGGCCGGGACCTGGCAGCGGAAGGTGAACGCCGTCGCGTTGACGTCGTGCGTGAAGGTGCCTTCCTCGGTGAAGGCGACGTCGGCCTTGGCCGCCAGCGAGGCACGGGCCTCCGCGTCGAGAGGGTCGAATTTGCCGCGGATGATGACGCGGAACGCGTCCATGTCAGGTGTCCTTCCGGGTCGCATAAGTCAGTACTTGTTCGCTGAGCAGGCCTTCCACCGCGTCGAGGAGCGTCAGTGCGGCCTCCGCGATGTCGTCCGGCCGCTCGCCGGCGACGGTGCGTTTGCCGATCTCGCCGTACAGCAGGCTGTGCACCCATCCGATCTGCGCGGCGACCAGCCCGGGCACCGGATCCCCTGGCGCCGCACCGGTTTCCGCGGTCAGCAGGTCGGCGAGTTCGGCGACCATCTGCTCGCCGAGGTCTCGCAGCCGGGCCGCGAGCGTGGGCGCGGCCAGCATCATCGGCAGCACCCGGCCGAACCCCGGGCTGAGCCCGATCGTCCGCGAGCGTTGCCGGATCTCGCCGCGCAGGCGGTCCAGCACCGCGCGGGCCGCGGAGACCCCCGGCTCCCGCGCCCGCACGATCTCGGCCAGCCGTCCGGCCGAGGCTTCGGACGGCGGCAGCACCAGGTCCTCCTTGACGCGGAAGTAGTTGTAGACCGTGTTGACCGCGACGTCGGCGGCCTCGGCCACCTCCGCGATCGTCACCGCGTCGAATCCGCGTTCGACGAACATCCGCAGCGCGGTTTCCGCGATGCGCCGCGTCGTCTCCTGCTTCTTCCGCTCCCGAAGTCCCACCCGGAAAGTGAAGCATACTGCAAACTTGGTGTCGACTCCATTTTTTGCCGCCGGATCTCCGGGAGATCCCGGAGGACGGGACAGCGGCCGAAGCGGCATCATCGACCAGGTGCGGATCGGTTTGCTGGGCCCGCTGGAGGTCCGGAACGACGACGGTGCCGCAGTCGAGATCGCCGGCGCCCGGTTGCGGACGCTGCTGAGCGCCCTCGCGCTGGAGCCCGGCCGGATCGTCCCGGCCGGGCGGCTGGTCGACGCCGTCTGGGGGACGCGTCCGCCGGCCACCGCCAACGCGCTGCAGGCGCTCGTCTCGCGGCTTCGCCGGATCGGCACCCGGCTCGACTCCACGCCGTCCGGCTACCGGCTGCCTGAGGCGACCGTGGACGCGACCCGGTTCGAGGAACTGGTCGCCGCTGCGCGAACCCTGCCTGACGAGAAGCGCGTCGTGCTGCTGCGCGAGGCACTCAACCTGTGGCGCGGCCCGGCGCTCGGCGATGTCTCGGACGCACAGTTCTTCCAAGGCCACATCGTGCGGCTGAACGAGCTGCGGCTGTCCGCCACCGAGGAGTACGCCGAAGCCGTGCTCCGGCTGGGCCACGGCGCGGATCTCGTGGAAGAGCTGTCGAGGCTGCTGGCCGAGAACCCGTTGCGCGAACGGCTGGCCGCGGCGTTGATGCGGTCCCTGCAAGCCGCCGGCCGACCGGCTGAAGCCCTGCAGGTGTTCGCGCGGATCCGGAGGGCGCTGGCGGACGAACTCGGCACCGATCCGGCTCCCGAATTGTCCGCCGCGCACACCAAAATCCTTCGCGAAACCGTGGCGAACGAGGACGTCGCGCGCACGAACCTGCGGGCCGGGCTGACCAGTTTCGTCGGCCGGAACTCCGAGGTCGCCCGCGTGGCCAAGCTCGTCGGCGAGTACCGGCTCACCACGTTGACCGGGCCCGGCGGGGCCGGGAAGACGCGGCTGGCCACGGAAACCGGACGGCAGCTGCTGACCGGACGCAGCGGCGTGTGGTTCGCCGAACTGGCCCCGGTCAGCAGCGGCGCGGACGTCCCGCAGGCCGTGCTCGACGCGCTGGGCCCGCGCGAGCAGAGGTACCGCGGATCGCTCGCCAACAGCAGTCCGCGCGAGCGGGCGGCGAGGGCGCTGCGGGACCGGGACGCGGTGCTGGTGCTCGACAATTGCGAGCACGTCATCGAGGCCGCCGCGGAACTGGCCGAATACCTGCTCGGCGAATGTCCGCGGCTGCGCATTCTCGCGACCAGCCGGGAACCCTTGGCGGTGACCGGGGAAGCGCTCTGGCCGGTGGAACCGCTGACGCTTCCCGCGGAAGGCGCGACAGCGGTCGAAGCGAGGTCGTGTGCTTCGGTACGCCTGCTGGCCGACCGAGCCGCCGCGGTGCGGCCAGGGTTCGCCGTCGATGAGTCCACTGTGGACGATGTGGTGCGGATTTGCCGGGCGCTCGACGGAATGCCGCTGGCGGTGGAGCTGGCCGCCGCCCGGCTGCGGTCGCTGAGCATCTCGCAGCTCGCGGCCCGGCTCGACGACCGGTTCCGCCTGCTCACCGCGGGCAGCCGGACCGCGCTGCCGCGGCACCGGACACTGCGCGCGGTGGTCGACTGGAGCTGGGACCTGCTGGAACCGGGCGAACGGCAGCTGCTGCGCCGGTTGTCGGTGTTCTCCGGCGGCGCGACCGCGGCGGCCGCGGAAGCGGTCTGCGGCGGGACGTCCGAGCTGCTCAGCGCGCTTGTCGACAAATCGCTGCTGACGGTTTCCGCGGACACCGAACCGCACTACCGGATGCTCGAGACGATCAAGGCGTACGGCCTGGAACAGCTCACCCTGGCCGGCGAACGCGAGGAACTGCGGCAAGCGCACGCCGAGTGGTTCGCCTCCTTCGCCGAAACCGGCGACAAGTACCTGCGCCGGGCCGAGCAGATCGAATGGCTGGCGCGCTTCGCCGCCGAGCACGGTAATCTGATCTCCGCGATACGCGGTGCCATCGCCGCCGGCGAAGCCGCGACGGCACTGCGGCTGGCGACGTCGTGCGCGTGGTTCTGGATGCTGACCGGGCACAAAACCGAGGCACAGGAACTCATCGAGGCGGCGCTGGCGTTGCCCGGCGAGACCGACCGCGAACTCCGCGCGATGGGGTACGCGATGGCCGCGTTGCTGCTGACCGTCGGGATGACCGACGAAAGCTCCGCCGACGGGCTGAGCCGCCGGGCGCTCGAACTCAGCCGCGGCAGCGAGAATTCGCTGCTGCGGTGCATTATCCCGGTGTTCACGCACACCGGGGACGCCAGCGCCGGCGAGTCCGCGTTGGCCGAATTGCTGTCCGACGAGGACCCGTGGCTGCGCGCCCACGCCCGGCTGCACCGGGCACGGACGCAGCTGAACCTCCGGCACGATTCGGCCGCGCAGGAAGCCGACATCCGCGAGGCCGTCCGGCTGTTCCGGCTGAGCGGGGAACGCTGGGGGATCTCGCTGGCGCTGAACAGCCTCGCCGAGGTCGTCGGCCGGCGCGGCGAACTGGAGGAAGCCGTTTCGTGCTACGAGGAATCGATCGAAGTCGTCTCGGAACTCGGGTCGGCCGAAGAAGTCCTCTTCGCCCGCGGCCGGCAAGCGCAGCTGTTCTGGCAACTCGGTGACGAGGCAGCCGCCGCGTCCGCGATAGCCGCCGCCGACCGCGAGGCGCGAAGCATCTCGTACCCCGATCCGCTCGCTCTTCTGGCACAGACGAAAGCCGACCTGGCCCGCTGGCGCGGCGACCTGGCGGAAGCCCGGCTGGAACTGAACCGCGCCGAAGCGTTGCTGAGCGAGGTCTCGCCGCATCCGTTGTTCCGCGCGATAATCCAGCATTCGCACGCCTACCTGGACGCCCAAACCGATGACCTCGCCGCCGCCCGGGACCGCCGCCGCGAAGCACTCGCCTTGGCCGCGGAAGCCGGCGAGGCGCTGTACCTGTCGATCGTCCTCGTGGGCATCGCCGACCACGCGCTGTGCGTCGGCCGTCCGGTCGCCGCCGCCGATCTCCTGGTCGCCGGAGACCGCCTCCGCGGCGGCCCGCACCTCGCCCTCCCCGACGCGACCGCCGCCGCGGCCGCCGTCCAAGCCCAGCCGTCAGGCACGGTCGACGACCCGGTCGCCCTCGCTTACGACGTCCTCGGCTGACGGAAGCCACCGCAACGCGATCGCTCCCGCCCGGTAAGCCGGAACCGCCTCGACACGCTGGCACAGGTGCTCGACTCGAACCGCGCCGGCCACCTCCTGCTCGCCGAACGCCGCGTCCCGCCGCTGCTCGGCGTCCCTTCCCGCTAACCGGCGCCGAAACCGCCCTGTCCGAAGCACTTCTTGTGGCATCATCCGCCGGTGACCGGCGAGCGGAGCGACCCGCATTCGATCGAGGAGGAAGACCTCGAGGATTTCGACTCGTGGACCGCGCAGGCCGCGCTGGCCTCCCTGATCGACGAAACGCTCAGCTCCCCCGAGGTCACCCGCCTGCTCGCCCGCGAATCGCTGCGCACCGAGGTCGTCCGCGAAGAGCTGTTCGCGAACGAGACCCTGCTCGCGAAGATCCGGACGCTGCAGGACCAAGTCATGGCCGAGGGCGACCGAGGGTTCCGTCCGCGCAACCGGGCGGTGTCGCCGCGCGAGGTGGCCTGGCTGCTCGTCGCGATGCTGCTCGGGCTCGCCTACCTCAGCCTGATGACCGCCGCCTGGGGCCGGCTTCCGCT
Source organism: Amycolatopsis sp. VS8301801F10 (assembly GCF_046195355.1). Taxonomy (NCBI): domain Bacteria; kingdom Bacillati; phylum Actinomycetota; class Actinomycetes; order Pseudonocardiales; family Pseudonocardiaceae; genus Amycolatopsis; species Amycolatopsis sp. VS8301801F10. The sequence goes on from NZ_CP176065.1 coordinate 13,726, forward strand.
GTTTTTCCGGATTTTCTCCGGAATGATGATGCCGTGCGTCCTCTTCGCGACCGGCGCGCTCGCCGTCCGCAAGGTCGCCTCGCTGCGCGAGTGGATCAACCCGGACGCCATGCAGTTCCACGAGGAGCAGTTCGGCCTCGGCCCGCGCCGTTCGTTCGCCGCGCGCGAGATCGTGCTGCCCGAGGCCCGCGACGTCATCTCCGCGCACCGGCGGCTGCACTTCGGCACGACGCTGGTTTTCGAGCAGCAATACGACCTCGGCGAGGAGGACAGCACCCGGATCGTGCCGACCGCGGCGGCGAAACGGATCCGGCGGGTCCTCGAACGCGCGGGTTCCGGCGCGGTCGCGCTCGGCGGGCAACGCGGGTCCGGCAAAACCACCGCGATCCGTTCCATGCAACGCGGTCTGCTGCACGGCAGCGAAAACCCGGCGCCACTGGTGGTGGTCGCCTCCGCCCCGGCCACCTACGACGCCCGCGATTTCGTGCTGCACCTGCACAAACTGCTGTGCCAGGCGGTCCTCGAACGGATCCGGCTGACGGTGGGGCCGGAACTCGGCTGGCGCTGGGGGGCCCGCCGGTTCTGGCGCGGATCGGCCGACCTCGCCGGGTCCGCGGCGCTCGGCTGGGCGATCGGCGGCGTGCTGTGGAACGGGAACTTCACGCGGTTTCCGGTCGAGCTGTGGCAGACCATCGCCAAGGTGCGCTTCCCCGGCTTGCTGGGTCCATTGTGGACTGAGCAGCCGGTGGGCAACCGGATCGCCCTGTGCGTGGTCGCGGTCCTGGCGCTCCGCTGGGGATGGAAAATTCTCGCCTCGGCAACCAGCGCGGTACTGTTCTTCCTGCGGCGGAAATCCTCCGCCGGACCACGCGCCCTCGAAGCCGAAGCACGACGCCAGCTGCTCCGGATCCAGTACCTGCTGACCTATACCACCGGCTGGTCCGGCAAGCTCGCCGTCCCGGCAGGCGGCGAACTGGGCCGCACCCGCACCACGCAGCGAGCCGAACAGCAGCTCACGCATCCGGAAGTCGTCGACGAGTTCCGCGCGTTCGCCCAGCTGACTGCCGAGTCGCTGCGCGAGGAAGGCATCACCGACCGGGTCGTCGTCGCGATCGACGAGCTGGACAAGATCGGCGAGCAGGACAAGGCCCAGCAGCTGGTGAACGACATCAAGGGCATCTTCGGCGTGCCCGGCTGCCTGTACTTCGTGGCGGTGTCCGACGACGCGGTGCTCAGCTTCGAGCAACGCGGACTGGCCGTGCGCGACGCCTTCGACAGCGCGTTTTCCGAAGTGGTGCGCCTGGAACCGTTCACGCTGGACGAAAGCAGGCTGTGGATCGCGCAGCGGCTGCCCGGCGTCCCGGAGCAGTTCTGCTACCTCGGCCACTGCCTCTCCGGCGGCCTGCCGCGAGACCTGCGCCGCACCACGATCGACATGGTGGACGTGACGATCGAACATTACGAACCGTCGCTGTCGACGGTCACCGGCATCCTGGTCCGCGCCGACCTGACCGCCAAAGCGAGCGGGTTCACCGCGCAAGCTCGCGGACTCGCGCAGACGCCGGAGCTGACCGAACTGTGGCCGAAGCTGCTCCGCATCCCCGACACTCACGAGGCGGGCGAACTCGCCGAACTCGCCGCCGAACTCCACGAAGGCGCGACCCCCGACCTCGCCGACGCGGTCAACCGGCTCCGCCTGCACAGCAGCGCGTTCGTCCTCTTCTGCGCGACCGTGCTGGACGTGTTCACCGACGCCCTCACCAAGCCGCGGCTCACCCCGGGCCTGCACGAACTGGCCGTCGCCCGGCGGCATCTCGCACTGGATCCGCACCTCGCATGGGCCGCTCTGAACGAGTTCCGCAAGGCGCACGACCTGCCGCTGCCCGCCCGGGCATAACCACTGCTTCTGGAGCACGAAACAACCAGCTCTTGGACTTATCGCCGTGCCGCTTCTAGCGTTGCTCCCATGACCACCTACGTCCTCGTCCCCGGCGCCTGCCACGGCGGCTGGTGCTTCGACCGCCTGACCGGCCAACTGCGCGACCGCGGCCACCGCGTGCTCCCGCTGACGCTCACCGGGCTCAGCGAGCGGCAGCACCTGCTGCACGCCGGGGTCAATCTCGACACCCACATCGAGGACCTCGTCCGCGCGATGCAGGCTGAACAGGTCGAACGCGCCGTCCTGGTCGGCCACAGCTACGGCGGGATGGTCGTCACCGGTGCCGCCGACCGCGTGCCGGAACTGGTCGACGCGCTGGTGTACCTCGACGCTTTCGTCCCGGAAAACGGCGACTCCTGCTGGAGTCTGACCGACGACCGGCAGCGCGAGTGGTACCTGAGCGTCGGCGAGACCGGGTATGCCGTCCCGCCGCTGCCGTTCTTCGACCCGCGCGCGTCCGCACACCCGCTGGCGACCCTGCTGCAGTCGATCCGGCTGAACGGAGACCTGAGCCGATTCCGCCGCCGGGACTACGTGTACGCCCGGATCTGGGACGGCGGCTCCCCGTTCGAACCGACTTACCGGCGGCTCCTCGAAGATCCACAGTGGACTGTGCACGCGCTGGAAAGCAAGCACGACCTGATGCGGGACGCACCGGAGGAACTGCTGCGGATCCTTCTCGACGCCGGCGAGGAATGACGGCCTCGTGAGTGTTCTTCCCGGTTAGAACCGGGAAGAACACTCACGACTCCAGCGCAGGCACCCGCTCCCCCAGCGGCGGCGTCCCCGGCGGCGTCCCGTCCCCGAAGGGCCTCCCGCCCAGTTCCTCCCGTCCGTGCGGCGTCAGCCATCCGGCCAGGTCCGGCCCCAGCGGCACGATCCCGGTCGGGTTCACGTTCCGGTGCACTACGTAGTAATGCTCCTTGATCTGCCCGAAATCGATCGTGTCGCCGAACCCCGGGGTCTGGAACAGATCCCGCGCGTACGCCCACAGCACCGGCATCTCCGTGAGCTTCTGCCGGTTGCACTTGAAATGCCCGTGGTACACCGCGTCGAAGCGGACCAGCGTCGTGAACAGCCGGATGTCCGCCTCGGTGATCGTGTCGCCCACCAGGTACCGCTGATCGGTCAACCGCGAGGAAAGCCAATCCAGCCGGGAGAACAACGCACGATAAGCCTCTTCGTAAGCCTCCTGCGAAGTGGCGAAACCCGCTTTGTACACCCCGTTGTTCACGTCCCGGAACACCTTCTCCGCGACGTCCTCGATCTCGTCACGCAGCCGCTCCGGGTACAGCTCCGGCGCACCGTCACGGTGGTAGGCGCCCCATTCCAGCGACAGATCGACCGTGATCTGCTTGAAGTCGTTCGTCACGATCTGTCCACTCGGGACGTCCACAATGGACGGAACGGTGATCCCGCGCGGATAGTCCGGATAGCGCGCGAAAAACGCCTCCTGCAGCCGTTCGATGCCGAGCACCGGATCGCGGCCGCCGGGGTCGAGGTCGAAGGTCCAGCTGCGCTCGTCGTGCGTCGGGCCGCACAGGCCCATCGACAGCACCTCCTCGAGACCCAGCAGCCGGCGCACGATCGACGCGCGGTTCGCCCACGGGCACGCTCGCGCGATCACCAGGCGGTAGCGGCCCGGCTCCACCGGCCAGCCGTCGCGGCCGTCGGCGGTGATGCGGTCGGAGATGTAGTTCGTGTCGCGCTTGAACTCACCCTGGTCGGGCATCGGAAGCCTTTCGTCGGGATCAGGTCTGGTCGTCCGGGAAGGCGGAACAGTCCGGCGGCTCCAGCGCGGCGGCCAGCCGGGCGAGGATCGGGCCCGCGGCGCGGACCTCCTCGGGCGAGAGGTGGTCGAACAGGAACGAACGCACCCGCTCGAGATGCCCGGGATAGGCGGCGGCCAGCTTCGCGTGCCCCAATTCGGTGAGCGTCGCGTGCGCGGCCCGCCGGTCCTGCGGGCACTTGACTTTCTTGACCAGGCCCCGGCGCACCATCGCCTCCACGACCCGGCTGATCCGGCTCAGCGACAGCGCCGTGGCCTGCGCCAGATCGGTGAGCCGCAGCCTGCCTTCGGGCGCCTCCGCCAGCGACACGAGCACGGTGTAATCCGTCAGCGAGACGCCGTTGTCGTGGGCGAACTGGTCCTCAAGAGCCCTCGGCAGGACTGTGACGAGGCGCATCAGCGGACGCCACACCGCCTCTTCTTCGCTGGTCAGCGGGGTTCTGGTCACCACAGAGGGGGAGTATATCCGACACTTGCTCGCGCAATCAGTTATTGTGGGCTACAGTGCTAGTTGAACACTCAACCAAAGACCGAAGGAACGGAACACATGACCAGCGCGACCACCTACGCCCACCTGACCGGCACCTACACGATCGACGCCGCGCACAGCCGGATCGGCTTCGTCGCCCGCCACGCCATGGTCACCAAGGTCCGCGGCTCCTTCAACGAGTTCGAGGGCTCGTTCACCCTGGACGGCGAGAACCCGGCCAACTCGAGCGCGAACGTGACCATCCAGACCAAGAGCGTCGACACCCGCAACGCGGACCGCGACGGCCACCTGCGCAACAACGACTTCCTGTCGGTCGAGCAGTTCCCGACCATCACCTTCTCCTCCACCGGCATCAAGCAGACCGGCGAGGACACCTTCGACGTGACCGGCGACCTGACCGTCAAGGGCATCACCAAGTCGGTCACCATCCCGTTCGAGTTCGGCGGCTCCGCGAAGGACCCGTTCGGCAACGACCGCGTCGGCTTCGAGGGCTCGACCACGATCAACCGCAGCGACTACGGCGTCACCTTCAACGCCGCGCTCGAGACCGGCGGCGTGCTGGTCTCGGACAAGATCACCCTCGAGTTCGAGATCTCCGCGATCAAGAACGCCTGAACGAACAGCCGGTGAAGGGTTCCGACACCCTTCACCGGCTCAGCCGTCGAGCGCGGTGCCGTAAAGCCGCTCGACCGGGAGCCGGATCACGACACGCCGCTCTTCCACTTGCTGCTTCAGGAACGCCTCCGGCCGCGCGTCCCCCGGAAGCATCGCGAGCAGCTCCCGCCCGACCGCGTCGCCGGGAACCTCGGTGACCGCGGAAACCTCCGCCTGCCCCTCAGCGACGGCGAACGACCAGACGTCACCGCCCTGGACGTGCAGCGTCGCGCGCGGGTTGCGGCGCAGATGGCCGACCTTGCTGCGGTCGGCCGTCGTGGACAACCGCAGCATCCGGGCGGCTGCCCCTATTTCCCGCCGCGCAACCCGGCGATCCCCACCTCGAGCGCGGCTTCGAGGTGCTGAGCCTCCCCGGTAGTCAGCAGCATCAAGACCCCGCCCTGCACCCCGGCCAGCAGCGCCGACGCCGCCTGCTTCGGATCCAGCCCGGGCCGGACCTCCCCCGCCGCCCGCAGGTTCTCGATCCCCGCCGTCAGCTCGCCCAGCCACCGCCGCATCAGCTGCGTCACCACCGCCTGCGCCCCCGGCGTGTTGCGGCCGATCTGCGACATCACCACGTTCAGCGGACAGTGCCTGCCCTGCTCGGTGTAGTGCGCGAGCACCACCTGCTGCCAGGTCCGGAAATCGTCCCAGGTGCGCAGCGTGCCGAGCGCCGGCTGCTGCACCTCCAGCACCCGGTCCGCCTCCCAGCGCGCGACGGCCAGCAGCAGTTCTTCCTTGCCGTCCGGGAAGTAGTGGAACAGCTGGCTCTTGCTGGTCTTGGTGTGCGCGCGCACGTCGTCGAGCGTCGTCGCGAGCACGCCGCGGTCGCGGATCACCTCGGCCGCGCCCTCCACGATCCGCTGCCGCGTGGCCTCGCCCTTGCGCGTGAGCGTCATTCGCCCGCCTCCCGATTGGACCTGCCAGTCCACTCTATCCGGGAAGCTCAGAACGCGGTGCCTCCGTCGGACCAGGACGTCTCGCCGAAGTCCTCGTCGTCCACCGGCGCGCGGCGCGGTCGCGGCCGTTCCGGCTCTTGCCCGGCCTCAGGTTCCTCGACGGGCTCGGCTTCCGCCTCCGGCGCGCCGTTCGGCCAGACGCACGGCGACGTCGCGCCCAGATACAGCTTCCCGAGTTCGTTGGCCTGCAACGACATGTCGAAGCCGTCCCGCTCGTTGCGCGCGAAGACGTACTGGTCGGTGGGCCGCCGGTCGGTCAGCACGGTGAAGCCGTGCCCCTGCCACCACTTCACGACGGCGTCGAACTGCGCGGCGAAGGTGTCCGGTTCGAGGCCGGTCACCTCGTAGGTGGCGGAGATCTCGAACCGCCCGGCCGGACCGTGGTCGGTCGGATCGGTGCATTCGGAACGGTTGCGGGAGAACAGTTCCCGGCCGGCCGGCGCGGGCAGCGCGGAGAACGCGCCGCGGACGTAGTCCTCGACCCGGTCGCGGGCTTCGGTTTCGGTGATCGTGGGGGTCATGGCTCCACCTCCTGGGGAGCAGGCTACGAGGGGAAGGGCGGCGAGGCAGGCCAGCGCGGCACGGCGCGCCGTCACGCCGGCAGCCCGGCGATGATCCGGCCGAAGCTGCGCAGCGACGGGTTGTTGTCCTCCCAGTATTGGCTGTGCGCGGCCCCGGACAGGCCGCCCTCGTACCACGGGCCCTTGTCTCCCGGCGCGGATGCGAAGACCTGGCCGCCGAATCCGTCGCCGGCCGGGCTCGGGCCGAGCGGATCGTGGCCGCCGACGCCGATGTTGGTGATCTTGATCAGGTCGTGTTCCGCGACCGTGGAGTGCACGTGCTGGGCGACCTGGTCCTGCGGGATGCCGTCGAGGTGCAACTGGTTCGCGTGTTCGACGCCGACGCCGGGGCTGCCGACGAAGATCAGGTCATCGGCATTCAGTCCGCCGTCGCGAGCCGCGTGGCCGATCACCGTCGTGCCGTAGCTGTGGCCGAGCACGGTGTTGTGCGACGGCGCGCCTTCGTGCGAAGCTCGCAGGCCGTCCTCGAATTTCGCCAACGCGTCCTTGCCGCCGTCGGCGTATTTCTCGCTGGCGGCGTTCACTAGTTCGTCCGGCGCGTCGTAGCCGACCCAGGTAATCACCGACGTGGACGGCGAGCCCGCCATCGTCGCCGACTGCCACATCTTGTCCGACCGGCCGAGATCTCCGCCGATCTTGGCCAGTTCACTGCCGGTGCCGGGCACGTAGGTGGCGACATTCGCTGCGGTGTCTGGATTTCCGGCCGCGACCACCGCGGTGCCGTCGCCGCTGACGTCGAGCGAAATCAGGAATGCGGGCGGTTTGCCGTCGCCGGTGGCCGCGAGCCGGTCGCGGATCGCGGTGAGGCCGCGAAGCTGTGCGTCATCGCCTTTGCGTTTGTCGATTTCCCGTTGCAGCACAACGCGATTCGCCGCGTCGCGGTCGACCACCGGGATGCCGTCGAGGTTGCGGATCAGATCGGGGTTGTCCCGCAGGATCGAGGACTGCGCGGAGTCGGACAGGCTGTCCCACCACGCCCGGTTCTCCGCCGGGGTGCCGTTCGGTTTCGGCTGGCTGCTGGTCGCCATCGCCAGCGCGACCATCCCAGTGCCACTGCTTTCGCCGTTGACCGCACGGTCGAGCACGACGGTGAGGTCAGCGTCGATTTCGGTGGCGTCGCGGAGAATCCGGCCGACGCGGTCAGCGACCTCGGCCTGCCGCTCGGGTTCCCCGCTGACCCCGCCGCCGTCGTCGATCCGCATTCCGTTGCGCGAGGCGAAATCGTCGACCTCGCGCACCGCCGAGCTGATTCGCTCGACCGCCAGCTGCGCGTCGTGCACTCCGCGCCGGACCGCCGACACGTCCGTGGTCAACTGGCGCAATTCCGCGGTCAGCGCACTGCCTTTGGCGGTCGCCGCGTCGGCTGCGTCGCCTTGCCAGGCACCGAACTTCGTCATGGCGTCGGCATCGTCGTTCGCCGCGGTGAGCCGGGCGGCCCGAACACCGAGCGCGTCGACTGCCGCGGCGAGGCCGGCCGGGTTCCAGCGCCGGACGTCTCCCCAGGTGATCATCGGCCGGCCGCCGCGATCTCGCCGGTCGCGTTCTGGTCGGCGCCGCGGTAACCGGCCGCGGCCTGGTCGAGGTTCCCCGCGTAGGCCTCGGCATCGGCGGTCCACTTCGGAACGGCGCGACCCCAGGCTCCGGACAGGCGATCCGCCGCGGCCACGCTCGTGCCGCCGGCCAGCCCGACCCCGGCGAGCGCGCCCGCGAGGTCGGCCGCCCGCACGGCCGCCGCCGCCTCCCTTGCCCGTCCGGCCGCGGTCGCGACCTCCCCCGGAGCGACCTCGAAACCCGTTCCCATGCGCATCTCCCCCACCGCGGCGACCGGACGCCCCGTACGACGGAAGTCCCCGGCAGCCGGTTCCCCACAGTTCGAGCTTCCGGGGAACTCCTGACCCCAAGGCCCTGACCTGCACAAACGCTCACCTACCCTGTCCACATATGTGAACGCTAGTCACGTGACTGAATAGTTATCAGCCCGCGTCTTGCCCGCCGGTGACCAGCGTGTGACTGTGTACGGCGAAGTTCGTACCGGAGCTGGCCGGGCCGGCGCGCGGCGAGGAAAGGCGCCCCGCGGCGGCGGGTCCGGCCGGTTCCGCAGTGCTGGAGAAGTCCGGCAGTCCTTGTCCCCTCGACCCCCATTCGTCCGGCCAGGACGGCGCTGCCCTCGCGGGCAGCGGACCAGGACCGGCCGGCCATCCCGGAAAGAGACGGCTCGGCAATGACACAGACAGCCGCGGCGCGGCGGCCCATCGGCAGAACGACGCTGTATTTCTTCGGTGCCCTCGGCGGCATCCTGTTCGGGTACGACCTCGGGGTCATTTCCGGGGTGTTGCCGTTCATCGGGAAACTCTGGGGCCTGTCCGGCTGGGACAAGGGCGTCATCACCGCGAGCATTTCGATCGGTGCGATTCTCGGCGCGAGTTTCTCCTCCCGGCTCAACGAACGGCTCGGCCGCCGCCGGACGATCATGACGGCCGCGGTCGTCGTCATCGCCGGCACGCTCGCGGCCACGTTTTCGCCGACGTTCGCGTTGCTGATCATTTCCCGGCTGGTGATCGGCATCGGCATCGGATTGTCGTCTTCGACGGTCCCGACCTACCTGTCGGAACTCGCTCCGGCCCGGCTGCGCGGGGCGATGGGCGCGCTGAACCAGATCTTCATCGTGCTCGGCATCCTGATCGCGTTCCTGGTCAGCTACGGGCTCGGCAGTTCGGGCAACTGGCGGCTGATGTTCGCCGGTGCCATCGTGCCCGCGGTGATCCTGCTGGCGGGACTGGTGTTCCTGCCCGAAACGCCGCGCTGGCTCGTCGCGAACGGCCACGAGGAACAGGCGCGCGCGGTCCTGCTCAGCTCGCACGGCGGCGGCGTGAACGTCGACGAGGAGATCGGCACGATCCGCGAGGTGATCCGGCTCGACTCGGAATCGGCGAAGACCCGGTTCCGCGACCTGCTGACGCCGACCGTGCGGCCGATGCTCGTGGTGGCCCTGCTGCTCGCGATCGGCCAGCAGTTCAGCGGCGTGAACGCGGTCAACGCGTACTTCCCGACGATGCTGATCGGCCTCGGGTTCGCGACCCAGGCGGCGCTGCTGTCCGGCGTGCTGCTGGGCGTGACCAAATTCCTGTTCACCGCGTGGGTCGTGTTCGTGGTCGACCGGTGGGGCCGCAAACCGCTGCTGCTGATCGGCAACGTGCTGATGGTCGTCACGCTGGTCGCGGCCGGGTTCATCGTGCTGGAGGTGCACGACACCGCGACCAAGGGCATCCTGATGCTGGTCGCGATGGTGCTGTACCTGGTCGGCTACGAACTGGGCTGGGGCGCGGTCGTGTGGGTCATGATGGCCGAGGTGTTCCCGCTGAAGGTGCGCGCCGCGGGCATGGGGGTGAGCAGCGTCGTGCTGTGGGCCGCGACCGGCATCATCAGCGCCGTGTTCCCGATCATCTCCGACCCGGGCGCGCTCGGCCTCGGCGGTTCGATGTTCCTGTTCGCGGGCATCAACGTGGTCCTGTTCTTCCTCACGAAGTGGCTCGTCCCGGAAACCAAGGGCCGGACGCTGGAGGAAATCGAACTCGACCTGCGCGGGCGCACGCAGGCGAAGGCCCGCGCCTGAATTTCCTCTCGGGGTACCGCCGGGCGGCAGGGATTTCCCTTGCCGCCCGGCGGTTTTTCATCGCCCGAGCATCCGGTACCGCCGGGTGGCGAGCGGGAGGAACACCGCGGTCAGCACCGCGGGCCACCCCGTCGCGAGCAGCACCGAATGCTCCGCCGCCCAGCCGTTCGCCGCCCACGCGGGATTGCCCGCCAGCTCGCGCACCGCGCCAGCGGTCGCGGTGAGCGGATTCCAGGTCGCGACCGCGCTCAGCCAGGCGGGCATGGTGTCCGGGGAAACGAAAACGCCGGAAAGGAATCCGACCGGCCACACCAGCACCTGCACCGAAACCGCCGATTCCGGCGTCTTCAGCAGCAGCCCGAGGTAAATCCCGACCCAGACGAAGGCGAACCGCAACCACAGCAGCAGCCCGACCGCGCCCAGCACCGACGCCTGCTGCGGACGCCAGCCCAGCGCCAGCCCGGCCCCCATCATCACGATCAGCCCGGCGACCGCGCTGATCAGATCGGCGAGACAACGTCCGGTCAGCACCGCAAGCCCGCTGACCGGCATCGCGCGAATCCGCTCGGTCACGCCCTTCGAGGCGTCGGAGACCACCGCGAGAACGGTCGATTCCAACCCGAACAGCATGGTCATCGCGAGCATGCCGGGAATGAGGAAATCGATGTACGCGCCGTCCCGGATGGCCATCGCGCCGCCGAAAAGCTGGCCGAACATCACCACGATCAGGACCGGGAACAGCAACGTGACCGCGATCGAGACCGGACGTTGCTTCCAGTGCACCAGGATCCGCCGGGTCAGGACGGCGGTGTGGGTCAGCCAGGACACGTGCCCGGGCACTATGGCGGGGACGGTCATCGAACCTCCTCGGAAGCGTTGGCGGACAAGGCTTTTCCGGTCGTTCCCGCAGCCTCCGCCGGACGGGCGCGCCCGGTCAGATGCAGGAAAACCTCGTCCAGCGTCGGCTTGCGGACAACCGTCTCCACCCGATCCGGCCCGACCTTCGCCTTCAGCTCGTCCGGCGTGCCCGCGGCGACGACGCGCCCCGCGTCGAGGACCGCGATCCGGTCGGCGAGCTGGTCGGCCTCCTCCAGGTACTGCGTGGTCAGCAGCACCGTGGTGCCGGTGCCGGCCAGTGCGCGGACGTCCGCCCAGACGTCGAGGCGAGCTGCCGGATCGAGCCCGGTGGTCGGTTCGTCGAGAAAGAGCACCGCCGGGTTCAGCAGAAGCCCGGCGGCCAGGTCCAGCTTGCGCCGCATGCCGCCGGAGTAACCGGACACCGGCCGGCCCGCCGCTTCGGCGAGACCGAACCGTTCGAGCAGTTCCGTCGCTCGCGCCCGGGCCGCCCGCGCCGGCAATCCGCCGAGCCTGCCGAACAGTTCGAGGTTCTGCCTGCCGGTCAGGATCTCGTCGACCGAGGCGTTCTGCCCGACCAGCCCGATCCGCCGCCGCACCTCGTCCGGTTCGGCGACCGCGTCGAAGCCCGCCACCCGCACCTCGCCCGCGTCCGGGCGCAGCAACGTGGTCAGAATCCGGACCGCGGTCGTCTTGCCCGCGCCGTTGGGACCGAGCAGCCCGCACACCGTCCCCGGCTCGACCCGCAGGTCGAACCCGTCCAGCGCGGCCCGCTCGCCGTACCGCTTCCGCACCCCGCTCGCCGCGAGGCCGCCTACTCCGTATGCCATACGAAGAAGGCTAGCACATCACTCCGTATTGCCTACGGAGTAAACTTCCTATGCTGGTCACGTGAGCACTGACGGCAACCCCGGCGATCCCGCCGCGACGATCGCGCTGCTGTGGGGCACCCGCCGGCTGCCGCGGCGCGGCCCGAAGCACGGACTGACCCCGGCCCGGATCGTCGACGCGGCGGTCGAGGTCGCCGACGCCGAACAGGACCTGGCGACCCTGTCGATGCGCCGGGTGGCCGAATCGCTGGGCGTCGGGACGATGTCGCTCTACACCTACGTTTCGTCGCGCGCGGAACTGGTCGAAGCGATGGTCGACGCGGTCTACGGCGAAGCGGTGGCCGAACTGTCCGAAATAGACTGTGACGACTGGCGCGAGGGCCTCCGCCGCGTCGCCGCCGTCAATTGGGCGATGTACCTGCGGCATCCGTGGCTGCTGCAGGTCTTCACCGGCCGCCCGACGCTGGGCCCGCACGCGATCGCGAAGTACGACCTGGAACTGGCGGTCATCGACGGCATCGGGCTGTCGGACGTCGAAATGGACTCGACGATCACCCTGCTGGCCAACCACGTGGAAGGCCTGGCCCGCCGCAAGGTCGAGGCCGCGCGCGTCGTGCGGCAAACCGGAATGACCGACCAGCAATGGTGGGCCGCGACCGCCCCCGCCCTGGCGGAGGTCTACGAACCGCGCCGCTTCCCGGTCGCGGATCGGGTCGGAGCCACGGCCGGGCAAACGCACCAGGCTCCGTACAGCGTCGACCACGAGTACGCGTTCGGACTGGACCGCCTAATCGAAGGCATTGCCGCACTGGTCAACCGATCCGCTGAGTAGCGTCCTGCTCCCTGCGCGGCGAACCCGGCGCCCTCAGGGAATCTGGGCCAAGTGGTCGGCGAGGATTTCTTCGAACGCGGCCCGTCGATCCGCCCCGAGGGGACGGACCTCGCGAGCGAAGTAGGCCAGTGCGGGAAAGCGTTCGGGATCCGCGCCGAGCACCGCGACGCGGAACTGCTCCAGCCCCTGTTCGAACTCCTCGGCGGTGATGGAGCTGATGCCAGCCTCGGCGGCGATCAGCGCGGCGATGAGGACCACGATGCGGTGGTACCGCACCGGGACCTGCTCGTCCGGCACCCCGGCCGCGCGCAGGGCCTGCAGCAATTCCTCCATGACCAACCGGGATCCGGTGCCGCCGGACGCGTAGCGGCCCCACACCGTGGCGAGCTGGGGCTGCTCCCCGAAGGCCTCGTGCAGGCGCAGGGCCAGCGCGGTGATGCGCTGTTTCCCAGTGCCTTCCGGACGGTAGCCGTCCATGGCGGCCAGCAGGATCCGGTCCGCGACCGCGCGCAGCAGTTCGGTCTTGTTGCGGAAGTGCCGGTAAAGGCTGGAGGGATCGGTCCCCAGAGCCGCGGCGAGCTTGCGCACGCTGAACGAGTCGGCGTCGCTCGTGCGCAGCAGGTCTTCCGCGGTGTCCAGGATTTCGTCGGTCGACCATCGCCTGCGGCCAGTCATCTCGCCCCTCTCGTCCGGACCAGCATAACCTATGCACTTGCCGATGCACACACTGTGTGCATAATGAGGACAAGCCACTGGGGCACTACGACGCACCCGGCGTTCCAGCCGGGAGAAAAGACGGAACCATGAGTGAATCCATTGCTCCGGCGAGACCGCCGGAGCCGGACTTCTCGGTGATCACGCCCGAGGAACTGCTGGTCTACCGCGAGGCGGAGAACCGCTTCCGGGCTTCCCGCGCGGCATACCCGCTCATCGGGGCGCCGAGTCCCGACGCCGAGATCGAGTGGCGAGAGGTCGCTCTGCCCGGCCGCGCCCTGCCGGTCCGGGTCTACCGGCCGAGGTCGGAAGCCACCCTGCCGTTGGTGGTCCATGTCCACGGAGGCGGCTTCGTCGGCACCGCGGCACAGTGCGATTGGACCAACAGCCACGCCGCCGCACGGCTTCCCGCCGTCGTGGTCTCGGTAGAACACCGCCTCCTCGCCCCCGACAGCCCCCTCGCGAACGCCGCCGACGACGGCTGGGACACGCTCCAACACCTGGTGCGGCACGCCGCGCAGTGGGGCGTCGACCCCACGCGCGTGGCCGTCTTCGGCGAGAGCTGCGGTGCGCTGATCAGCGCCCTAACTGCCGTCCGTGCCAAGAAAAACGGCCTGGAACTCAAGGCGCAGGTGCTGGTCAACCCGGTCGCCGACGTGACCGAGACGATGTTCGACTACCCCTCCATCGCCGAACACGCGTACCGCCCGAGCCGAGCCCTGCCGCTGCTGCAGCTCTTCCAGCGGCTCGCTGTCCCGCCAGGAGCCGACGCCAAGGCCGTCTCGCCGTTGCACACCACCGATTTGAGCGGCCTCGCGCCAGCGCTGGTGGTAGTGCCCACCCAAGACGCGGTCGCCGACCACGGCCGCCGCTACGCCGAACGGCTGCGCGAGGCGGGAACTTCCGGGCAGCTCTCCGAATACCCGGGCGCGAAGCACGCGTTCCTCACCCTTCCCGGCGTGGAACCGCAGGCCGAAGCCGCACAGGCAGAAATCCTCGCGTTCCTCGGCGAGGCTCTGGCGAAGTGACGGAGGACCACATGCACCGTATCTCCCGGCTAGGTCTCGGCTGCATGAGCATGACCGGCTCCTACGGCCGCACCGACCCGCGCGAAGCCGCAGCCACCCTGCTCGAGGCCCTCGACTCAGGCGTCACCATGTTCGACACCGGTGACTTCTACGGCGACGGAGCCAACGAGGAACTCCTCGGCCGGACCCTCGCGCGGCACCGCGACCGTGTCGTGCTGGCCACGAAAACCGGAGTCCGACGCACCGCCGAGGGCCTGGTGCCCGCCGGTTCGCCCGAGGACCTGCGGCGTGCCTGCGACGCGTCATTGCGCCGGCTGCGCACCGATCACGTTGACCTGTACTACCTCGCCCGTGTCGATCCGACCGTCCCGATCGAGGAGTCAGTGGGCGCCTTGGCCGACCTGGTCGCCCAAGGCAAAGCACGCGGCATCGGCTTGTCCGAAGTCTCGTCCGCCACTATCCGCCGCGCCCACGCGGTCCATCCGATCAGCGCCGTCCAGACCGAATACTCGTTGTGGGAACGGCACGTCGAACGCGACATCCTGCCCGCTATCCGCAGCATCGACGCCATCCTGGTCGCCTACAGCCCGCTCGGCCGGGGCCTGCTCACCGGGGCCGTCCGCAGCACCACGCGCTACGAACCCGGCGACTTCCGTGCCACCGTTCCCCGCTACAACGGCGACGCACTCAAAGCCAACCTCGCCATTGTCGACGCCGTCACGCATCTCGCCGCCGCGAAAGGTGTTACGCCCGCACAAATCGCGCTCGCGTGGCTTCTCGCCCGCGGCAACGACATCGTCCCGATCCCCGGCAGCTCCCGCCGCGCACACCTGCGCGACAACCTGGCCGCCCTCGACCTGCAGCTCACCGCCGCCGATCTTCGCGACATCGACGCCGCCGTCCCCGACACCGGAGCCGCCGGCGCCCGCTACGGCGAATCCGGCAGCTCCCTCATCGACCACAGCACTGACGAAAGAAAACCCTGATGGCACAACCATTCCGAGGACCGCTCGCCGCACTGTACGCGGGCCTCGCGCTCACCGTCCTCGCGACAATCGCCGCCTACGTCGACCACAGCACCACCCACCTGCTTGCCGAGCACATCCGGGCTGGGTATCCCGCCTACTCGCAGAGCCAGATCGACTCGGCCGGAACCACCTATCTGGTCGTATTGTCGGTCATCGGAGCATTCGGCGTGCTCGGCTGGCTCACCACGATCTGGGCCGTCAAGGCAGGCAAGGGATGGGCTCGCCCCGCCGCGACCGTGCTGCTCGTGCTCGGCATCGGCACCGGACTGGCCGGATTGCTGACCAAGGACACCTCCGGCGCGACCGGCCTGCCGCCGGCACTGGGCTTGGCCGGGATGCTCCCTTGCCTGGCAGGCGTTCTCGCGGTTGTTTTGCTGTGGAGAGAAAGGAACTCGGCGTGAACCGACCCCACGCGTCCGTGCAGCACACCATCGGCATCATCGGCGTGGGCGAGATCGGCAAGGCCCTAGTCGAAGGCTTGCGCCACGAGGGCGGCGCTTCCCCGGCGATCTTCCTCTCTCCGCGGGGAACCCGCACCGCCGCCGAACTGTCCGAACGCTTCGAGGGCGTCCAGGTGTGCGCCGACAACCAGGAAGTGGTCAACCGGGCGGAGTTGGTGATCCTCGCCGTGCGCCGCCAGGACCACGCGGATGCGCTCGGCAGGCTGAAGGTGGACGACGGCAAGACCGTGGTCAGCCTGATCGCCGGAGTCTCCGTCGATGCCTTGCGCCGCACTCTCGGCACCGCTGCCCCGATAGTCCGCGCCATCCCGCTGCCCGCCGCACGCGAACGTCGATCCGTCACGGTGACCACGCCCGCACACCCGATGGTGGACGCTCTCTTCAACCAACTGGGCGGGTCGTTGCCGGTGGCCGACGAGGACGCCTTCAACGTCTTCTCCGCACTGACGGGAACCCTCACCGCCCACTACGCCTACCTCGCGACGCTCACCGCGTGGGCCACCAGCCACGGCATCCCCGCCGAGTCCGCCGAACGGTATGTGCGCGGCCTCTTCGAGAACGTCGGCCGCGCGCTGAACGACGAGAGCCGCTCTCTGGATCAGCTCGCCGCCGACCACGAGACCCCCAAGGGAAACAACGAGCGAATCCGCACGACGTGGTTCGATCCAGGCAATGCCAACGCTCTCAAGGAAGCCCTGGACGATCTCCTCGCCGACCTGACCTAACGGCTTCCCGGGCGAGGCCGAGTGCCCGCGGCCAGTTGGGCGCACCGCTCGCAGGTGGGTGGCCGGGTTCGGGATGGGGCCTGGGCACCGTCCCGTACCCGTTGCGAGGACAGGGGCCGACCGCAGGCATTCGCGGGCATTCGCGGGCATCCGCGGGCATCCGCGGGCATCCGCGGGCATCCGCGGGCATCCGCGGGCATCCGCGGGCATCCGCGGGCATCCGCGGGCATCCGCGGGCATCCGCGGGCGACGAATGCAATCACCGGTGTCAAACCGGAAGCCAGCGCACCAGGCGAGAGAGAATCTCCCCGCATACCTGGCCGCCAGACACTCCCGGCGGCCAGGCACCGGCCACCCTGCTCGAGCCGACTCCCGGCCACGCACCTGCTTTCCCGGCAGAACCACGAAGACCCATCGCGAACAGCCAGTTCACCGCCCACTCCGGGCTAATCGCCCTGCGCGGGAAGCACGCACCCGACACCGGAGCCACGAGCATCACCATTCCGAAGCCGGACAATGACGTCTCGCCATTTCGCGCAAGCCCTCCGAACCACCGCGCAGCGTCCGGAGGACCACCGCAGTCGATCAATCCAGCAGCTCAGCCCTCAAAGCCAGACCACAACCTCCCACACCCTCACGCAAAGCCGCCCACACCACAGCGAACCCGCCACAGCACCACCACACTCGATCAGCCCTGCAGCTCAACCCTCAAAACCAGACCACAACCTCCCACACCCTCACCCATAGCCGCCCACACCAAAGCCAGCCCGCCACAACACCACCACACTCAACCAACCCAGCAGCTCAACCCTCAAAACCAGACCACAACCCCCACACCCTCACGCAAAGCCGCCCACGCCACAGCGAACCCGCCACAACACCACCACACTCGATCAATCCGGCAGCATCGGCATCTCCATCCCCGCCTCATGGCTCAGCAGCGCCGCCCGGGTCAATGCGGCCGCGCCGAAGCGGTTTCGCAATGCGTCCACCGCTGAGTCCAGCGCCGTCGCCTCCGCGGACATCGCCGGGCTGGCCGGTTGGTCCAGCGGCAGCGCCAACTGCACCGCGCCATGGCTGTCGAGGTTCGAGAACGACAGGCCCAGCAACGTCAAACCCCGGTCGTACACCAGCGGTTGCGCCGCCGACAGCAGACCGCGGGCCGCGTACAGCAGCGTTTCCGTGTGGTCGGTGCTGTCGGCGAGCGTGTGCGACCTCGTGGCGCGGGTGAAGTCCGCGAAGCGCATGCGCAGCACCACCGTCCGGCACACCCGCGACGCGCCGCGCAGCCGCCGCGCCAAACGGTCCACAATGGACACCACAATCTCGTCCAGTTCGGCAGGCGACCGTGAGCGGCGGCCCAGTGCGCGTTGCGAGCCGATCGAGCGGCGGCGTTTTCCCGGTTGCACCGCGCGCGGGTCGCGGCCGTGCGCCAGGGCGTGCAGGTGGCGTCCGGTGCCTGGGCCCAGCATGGAGACCAGCGCGGCCTCGGGCAGTTCGGCGACTTGGCGCACGGTGCGCACGCCCCGCTCCCGCAGCTTCGCCGACGTCACCTTCCCCACTCCCCACAACCGCTCCACCGGCAGCGGATGCAGGAATTCCAGCTCGTGCTCCGGCGGCACCACCAGCAGGCCGTCCGGTTTCGCGACGCCGCTCGCCACCTTCGCGAGGAATTTCGTGCGCGCCACCCCTACCGTGATCGGCAGCCCGACCCGCGCCAGCACCTCCGCGCGCAACCGCACCGCGATCTCCGACGGGCTTCCGGCGATCCGCCGCAACCCGCCGACGTCCAAGAAAGCTTCGTCGATCGACACTCCTTCCACCGCCGGCGTGGTCTGCCGGAACACCTCGAACACCGCCTTGCTCGCCGCGCTGTAGACCGACATCCGCGGCGGCACCACCACGGCATGCGGGCACAACCTCCTCGCCTGCGCCCCGCCCATCGCGGTGCGCACGCCCAACGCCTTGGCCTCGTAGCTCGCGGCCAGCACCACACCGCCGCCCACGATCACCGGCCTGCCGCGCAGCCGGGGATCGTCGCGCTGCTCGACCGAGGCGTAGAACGCGTCGAGATCGGCGTGGAGGATCGGTCCTTCGCTCGTCACGAACATATGTTCGCATCGAACCCCGACAAAAACCGGGATCCGTTCACTCGAACGGAGTAGAAAACTTTCCCGGAGCCGAGACGGAACGCGCTAATCTCTCCCCCGTGCGGCTCGCCCTGTTCGACCTCGACACCACGCTCGTCGATCGCGCGGAGGGATTCCGCCGCTGGGTGTGGGAGTTCTGCGCGGAGCACCGGCTCGCCGACGCGGACGCCGCCTGGCTCATCGCCGCCGACGACCGCGGGCGCGCCGACCGGGCGACATTCTTCAAGAACGTCCGCGAACGGTTCGACCTGCAAGAAGCCGACCTCGAAGCCGCCTACCGCGAACGCCATCCGGCGCTCGTCCCCGCCGCCCCGGGCGTACTGGCCGGATTGCCCCGGCTGCGCTCGGCGGGCTGGCGGATCGGCGTCCTCGGCGAGGGCGAACCGCAGCTCGCCACGCTGTTGTGCACCGGCATCGCCGGGCTCGTGGACGGCTGGGCTCTCGCCGGGCCGGACGGACTGTCCACATCGGACCCGAAGCTGTTCGCCCTCGTCGCCGAACGCTGCGAAACCACGCTGGACGACGCCTGGCTGGTCGGCGCTGACGTCGAACCCGCACGGTCGGCCGGATTGCGCACCGTGCGGGTCGGTCCGGAGCGCGACACCGCCGCGGCGATCGCGCTCCTGCTCGAGAGCTAGTTCTCGGTGTCGATCTGCCAGGTGCCGTTGCGCTGCGACATCGTGTAGACGTGCGACTCGGTCGTGGTGCCGCCGCTGGCGCGATGGTAGGTGATCCTCGCGCTGAGCTTGTTCTCGCCGATGACCTGGACGTCGTTCGCGGTCACCGAACTGAACTGGCTCCACCACGACTTGTACCGCTCGAAGGTCTGCTTCTTCGCGGCCCGGAACCCGTCGCTGAGCATCGCCCAGCCGCCATCCAGATTGCCCGGAAGATACGAGAAGTAGGTGCGCAGCGCGGCCGCCATCGCCTCCGGCGAGTTCGTCGCCGAGCTGGACGGCGGAGGGCTGCTCGACGACGGCGGAGTCGACGGCTGCGTCGAGGTTGCCGGTTGCGAAGCGGACGAAGGGGCCGGAGCACTGCTGGCCGAGGAACTCACCGCAGCGGGCGGCGGGTTCGCGGCCGGCTCCTCCTGCCCGTGGTTGCGGGTGAGGAGGACAGTGACGATCACGGCGACCACGACGAGCAACGCGCCCGCCCCGGCGAAGATCATCCCGCGCCGTCTTCGGTCCGAACCCGCGGGCGGCGCGGCGGCGGCGCCCGCGGCCGGAACCGCGACCGTGGCCGGCACGGCCGGCGGTTTGGCGTCCGGCAGCGTCGGCGGCTCCGGAACGGTCGCGACCGGGGTGACGCCGCCGTCGAGTTTGCGCAGTTCCTCGACGACCTCGGCCATCGACGGCCGGTCCTCCGGCTTGAGTTCCAGCAGCTTCAGCAGCAGCGGCTCGAGCTTCCCGGCCTGTTTCGGCGGGTTGATCGAACCGCTGGAAACCCGGTACAGCAAGGCGATCGCGTTGTCCGCGGTGCCGAACGGCGGATCGCCCTCCACCGCCATGTACAGCGTCGCGCCGAGAGCGAACACGTCGGACGCGAACGTCGCCTCCTCGCCGCGGGCGACCTCGGGCGCGAGGAACGCGGGCGTGCCGGAGATCTCGCCGGTCGCGGTGAGCGTGACGTCGCCGACCGCGCGGGAAATGCCGAAATCGGTCACCTTGACCGTGCTGCCGTCGTCGCCGAGCAGGACGTTGCCCGGCTTGACATCCCGGTGCACGATGCCCGCCCGGTGCGCGGCGGCGAGCACGCCGGCCAGCTGCACCGCGAAGGAGATCGCCTCGTCGACGCTCAGCGGCCCGTCCTCGCGCAGTTTCACCGCGAGGCTGCGCGAGGGCAGGTACTCCATGATCAGCCACGGCCGGTCCTCGTGCTCGACCACGTTGAACACCGAGATCGCGTTCGGATGCTGCAGCCGGGCGGCGATGCGGGCCTCGCGCATGGCGCGGTTGCGGGCTTCCTCGACCTTGTCCTCGCCCTGGTTCACGGGCATGAGGAGTTCCTTGACCGCGACGACGCGGCCGAGGATCTTGTCCTCCCCGCGCCAGACCATCCCCATCGCGCCGCTGCCGATCAGTTCGACGAGCTCGTAGCGACCGGCGACCTGCCGGCTCTCCTCGGTCAACGGAAAACCCTTCGGTGCGACATCATCCACGGACGGCGATCACCCAGTTTTCCACGGACGGCCGGAGCCGGATCCGCGACCCACCCGCGCCCGGCCGGGGTTGCTCCGGGTGGCCGAGTCACGACAGGGTGAGCACATGACCACGACGGCGCCGTCCTTCCGGAGCGTGTTCCGGATGGGCGAATTCCGTGCGCTCTGGCTCGCGCACGTGCTGTCGGTGGCAGGTGACCAACTAGCGCGGGTCGCGCTGACTGTGTTGGTGTTCAACCGAACGGCGTCCGCGGGCTGGGCCGCCGGGACGTACGCGCTCACCTATTTGCCGGACCTTCTCGGTGGTGCGCTCGGCGGACTCGCCGACCGGTTCCCGCGGCGGACGGTGCTCGTGGTCGCCGATGTCGTACGCGCAGTGCTGGTCGCGCTGATGGCGATTCCCGGCATGCCCTGGCCGGTCGCCGCCGGACTGCTCGTAGTCGTCCAACTCGCGGCCGGACCGTTTCAGGCGGCTCGGCAGGCGGTCCTGCCGGACCTGCTGGGCGAGGAGAAGCTGGCGACCGGCCAAGCGATCCTCTCTTCGACGTACCAGGCCGCACTGGTGATCGGCTTCGGCGCGGGCGCCGCGGTGGTCGCGTGGCTCGGGGTTTCGGGCGCGCTGTGGGCGGACGCGGTGACGTTCGCGGTGTCGGCAGCCGCGCTGCGCTGGGGTTTGGGGCGGTACCCGGTCTCGAAGGTGTCCGAACACGCGCCGCAATGGGCGTCGCTGAAGGCCGGTTGCCGGCTTGTCGCGCGGGACCGGAAACTGCGGTCGCTGCTGGCGATCGCGTGCTGCTGCGGGTTCTACGTGGTACCGGAGGGCCTGGCAGTACCAGTCGCGGCGCAACTCGGCGGCACGGGCGTGCTCGGCTGGCTGCTGGTGGCGAACCCGATCGGGACGCTGCTCGGCGCGCTGCTGATCAGCCGGTTGCCGCGAGCGCGGCAGGTGCGGTGGCTGGGCCCGCTCGCGGTGGCGAGCAGCCTCGTCCTGCTGCCGACCGGCTGGACGCCCGCGTTGCCGGTGGTCGTGGCGGTGTGGACGGTGTCCGGGATGTTCTCCGCGCACGACTTGATCACGCAAGTGCAGTACAGCCTCGCCGCGCCGCCGGAACAGCGCGGCCAGGTGATCGGAGTCGCGATCGCGGCACTGCGGGCGGCGCAGGGCCTGACGATCGCCGCCGCGGGCGCACTGGCACTGGCCTTCGCCCCGACGACGGTGGTCGCGATCGCCGCGGTCGCCGGAGCGGGCTGCGCCGGAGCGGCCGGAATCGCGTGGACGCGAGCGGCCCGCGCGGCGCGGCCCCGCCGAACTCCCCTCGACGAGGCCACCCCACCTCCCGCGCCGTAATCCGCGGGACGAGCGCGCGGCGGGACTGGTTTCGGTCACGTCCAGTTGTTGTCACGCACGCCCTCTCACCTCCTCGTGGGCGGGATGGGCGGTCAGCGGGTCCAGTTGTTGTCGCGCATGGGGACGGCTCCTTTCGCGGCTCGGCGGACGGTTGGTTGCGGGATTCAGCGGATCCAGTTGTTGTCACGCACGGCGGCGGCTCCCTTCGCGGCTTGGCGGACGGGCGGTTGGCGGGTTTCAGCGGTTCCAGTTGTTGTCGCGCATGGCGGCGGCTCCCTTCGCGGCTCGACGGTTGACGGGTTTCAGCGAGTCCAGTTGTTGTCACGCATGGGGACGGCTCCTTTCGCGGCTCGGCGGACGGTTGGTTGCGGGTTTCAGCGGATCCAGTTGTTGTCACGCACGGCGACTGCTCCCTTCACGGCTCGGCGGACGATCGGTTGCGGGGCTCAGCGAGCCCAGTTGTTGTCGCGCACGGCGATGTCTCCTTCTCGGGCAAGGCGGATCGGCGGGGCTTCAGCAGGTCCAGTTGTTGTCACGCACGGCAGCGGCTCCCTTCGCGGCTCGATGGCGGTGGTCGGCGGAACTCAGCGGGTCCAGTTGTTGTCGCGCATGACAGCGACTCCTTTCGCGGCTCGACGGCTGGCGGTTGCGGACGTTCAGCGAGTCCAGTTGTTGTCACGCATCTCGAATGGCTCCCTTCATGAGTCCATAGGCAGTGGTTGACGGAGATTCAGCGGTTCCAGTTGTTGTCGCGCACGGCTGCGGCTCCTTTCACGACTCGGCGGTCACTGATCGGCGGTGCTCAGCGAGTCCAGTTGTTGTCGCGCATGGCAGTCGTTCACCTCCTTCCTTCGCATTTCGTGCAGTTGTTTCAGCCGGTTCAGCGGGTCCAGTTGTTGTCACGCATCGCGGTCGTCTCCTTTCTGTCCGGATATCTCGATCACCTGGCAGTCCTCAGCGAGTCCAGTTGTTGTCGCGCATCGAAAGCCGCTTCCTTTCCGTTTTCGTTTCCGCATGCCGGATTCCCGGCGTGGCTCGGTTCACCAGTTGTTGTCCCGCACTGTGGGCACCTCCTCCCGTCTGCGAAGAGCCGCGGCGGCCGAAGTCTCGACCTTGAGTTGAGACCGCGGCGGATACCGAGGTCACCGGAGAGCGGTCCAGTTGTTGTCGCGCACGGTCGTCACCTCCGTTTCAGAGTCGCGCCTTCGGCGGTTTTCGCACGTCATCGCCGGGAGGACGGTCACCGAAAGTGGCCATGGGAGCCCAAAAGGGACCCTCGTGGATTCCCTGGTCCGGCCCGGATTCGGAGCCGCTGGCAACTACTCACAGTGGCCACCTCCCCTCGCCGGTCGCCTGACGCTGGGCTGTCCGGGCGAAATCGCCCCGGTGCTTCCCAGAGTCCGGACGACCGGCAGCACACAACGCGCCTCGTCGTTTACCGTAGAAGCCAATCGGGTGAGGTGAAGAGTGCGCGGACGAGTTGCCGGGTGGTTCACAGGCTGGCGCCTATGGCGATTGCCCTCTCACGTCCGCATGTACGTGCTGCTGGTGAACGTCGTGGCAGTCGGCACCACCCTCGCCACCGCGTGGCTCGCGCCGGTGCGTCAGATCGACCTGATCCGCTTCGGCGTGCTCGCCGTGTGCGCGGCGCTCGCGATCGAGGCGACCCGGCACATCGAGCGGCAACGCGAGTACAGCCGAGCGCCCACCGTCGCGTACGTCGACACCAAAGCCGTGTGGAGCATCGCCGCCGTGGTCGCGCTGCCGGCGATCCTCGCGTCGGCGATGGTCGTGCTCACCTACGCCGTCGCCTGGTGGCGGATCTGGCCGCGCGAACGGCCGGTCCTGCCGCACCGCTGGATTTTCTCCTGCGCGTCCGTCCTGTGCGGCACGCAAGCCGCCGTCGCGGTGCTCGCGCTCGGCATGCACGCCTATCCCGGGGTGCTCGCCGACGGCTTCGGCCCGGGGCTGCTCGACCTCATCGTCTTCGTGCTCGCTGCCGGGTTGCGCTGGGCGATCAACACCGCGCTCGTCATGGTCGCGATCGCGCTGTCGAGCCCGCCGCGGTCGTTCGCCGACCTGTTCTCCGGCTTCGGCGACCAGCTCCTCGAAGCGGGCGCGATCGGGCTTGGCCTGGTCACCGCGGCGCTCCTGCTGCTGGCCAACCCGCTCATCCTGGCGGGCGTCGTGATCGCGCTCGTGGCACTGCACCGCGGCCTGCTGCTCACCCAGTTCCAGCGCGACGCGCGCACCGACGTCACCACCGGGCTGGCCACCAAACGCTGGTGGCGCACGGTCGCCGAGCGCTACCTCGAGCGCGCGCGGGCGAACCAGGACAGCGTCGGCGTGCTGCTGCTCGACCTCGACCACTTCAAGGCGATCAACGACACCTACGGCCACCCCACCGGCGACCTGGTGCTGCGCGAGATCGCGCTGTCGCTGCGCGACGAGGTCCGCGAGCAGGACGTGTGCGGCCGCTGGGGCGGCGAGGAGTTCGCGATCGCGCTGCCGGACATCCCGAGCGCCGAGCACCTCGGCCACATCGCCGACCGCATCCGGCGGCGGATCCCGCAGGTGGTCGTCGCGCTGCCGGACCAGGACTCGGTGATCAGCGACCTGACCGTCTCGATCGGCTGCGCGCTGTACCCGGCGAAGCACCTCGCCAGCGTCGACGACGTGCTGGTGGCCGCCGACGCCGCGCTGTACCGGGCCAAGCAGGCGGGCCGGAACCGGGTCGAGCTGGCGAGTGCTTGACCGCCCTCTCGGGCCGCCGCTAGAACTCGTCTCATGGACTGGACTCTCGAGGTCGTCGTCGTGCCGGTATCCGACGTGGACCGGGCGAAAGCGTTCTACGTCGACCAGGTCGGCTTCACCCTCGACCACGACCTCAGTCCCGGCCCCGGCCAGCGCCTGGTGCAGCTGACGCCGCCGGGATCGGGCTGTTCGATCGTCCTGGGCAAGGGCATGGTGCCGGACATGCCGCCGGGGTCGCTGAAGGGCCTGCAGCTGGTCGTCGCCGACGTGCGCAAGGCCCGCGAGGAGCTGGTGGAGCGCGGTGTCGAGGTCAGCGAACTCCAGCTCTACGGCCCCGACCCGGGCACCGGCGCGCTCGAAGACCTCGACAACATCGGGTTCGTCCACTTCTCCGACCCCGACGGCAACAGCTGGTCCGTCCAGCAGATATCCGCCCGCGCCAAGCGGTAACCGGCTAATCCACCAGCCCACCGGTCGTCGTGCAGGCCCGGTCGGACGTCACAGGTAACCGGCTAATCCACCAGCGCACCACAGCTGACGTTCACCGTGGCCGCAGTCATCGTCCGAGCCCGATCGGACGCCACAAACGCCGCGACCGCACCCACATCAGCCAGCGTCGCCGTGCGCCCCAGCATGGTTGGCTCGGCTAGTTCCGCGGCGAGTTCTTCGGCGCCGAGGAAATCCGCGGGGAGGGTTTCCGGGATGCCGCCGGTTCGGAGGGTCACCGTGCGCACGCCGTATCGGCCGAGTTCGGCGGCTAGCTGGCGGCGCATTGCTTCCAACGCGGAGAAGCCGACTTGCAGGCCGCCGACCGCGTGGTTGCGTACTGGGTCTCCGTCGCCGCCGAAGAGGAGGACGACGCCGTTGCCTTGGCGCTTCATATGGCGGCCCGCGGCGCGCATGGTGAGAAACGTGGTGCGGACGCCGTTGACCACCGGCTGTTCGTAATCGGCCAGCGACATCTCGACCATGGGCGTTCCCTGGACGTCGCCGTGGCTGATCACGTTCACCGAGATGTCGAGACTGCCCGCGGCTTCGACGACGGCGTCGGCATGCGCGTCGACGGATTTCTCGTCGAGCGCGTCGACTACCGCGACCTCAGCCTCGCCGCCAGCGGCGCGGATGTCGTCGGCGACTCGGTCCAGCTTTTCGCGGGTGCGTCCGGCCAGGAAGACCCGCGCGCCCTCCTCCGCGAACGCCCTGGCGAACGCGCCGCCGATTCCTCCGCCAGCGCCGTACACGACCGCGTTCTTGCCTTCGAGCAGCATCTTCTCCGGCTCCCTTCTCGTGCCTGTCACCAGTGCGTCGAGCGGGGAACCGGGGAATCGACCTCAGGGGCGGGTCGCACCCATCGGGTTGGGAATCGGCACACCTCCGCTGTCGATGATGCGCCGGCTCAGCGGGACCGCCAGTTTCAGCACCCGGTCGACGCCCGCCGGACCCAGTGCTTCGAGCGGGACGGCAGCCAGCCGGTCGGTGGTTTCTTCAATGGTGCGGCGGACTTCCGCGCCCGCCGGGGTCAGCCCCTCGGCGTCGAGCAGGCCGCGCTCGACCAGGTTTTCCGTTGCCGCAGACCATTCCTCGTCGGTCCAGCCACGGGCGCGCTGGACTTGCTCGCGGGCGGTGGCTCCCGTGGCGACGTGGCTGAGCGTGGTTTCCAGCCCGGTCAGACCAGCCGCGACCGCGGCCAGGACGTGCCCGTCGCCGCGGTGTTCGCGCAGCACGGCGGTCGCCAGCCACAACCGGGCCAGCGGCCGGTCCGGGCGAGGCACTGCGGACCAGGCCGCGGCGAGCGGGCGGGCGTCGAACTGGCAGGCGGCGGCTGCCTGTTCCAGCAACGTAGCCAGTTCGTCCACGCTTTCCGGCCCGAGCAGCCGCGTCAAGGCCGCTTCGACCGCTTCCACCCGCGTGCGCACGACGTCGGCCGGAGAGGCGAACGACCACGCGTCGGGCAGCGCTCGCTCGACCATCCGCGGCGCGAAGCCGAAGAACATCGACGTGACCGGTTCCGGGCCGATCGGGCCGAGTGGCGCCGCTCGGCCCGCGAAGTAGCCCATCCACCAGCCGCGCAGGCCGACGTCCTTCGCCGCCGCGGCGGGTTCCGGGGCGAAGTAGACGACTGCGTGCAGAGGTTCGATGGCTGTCCAGAGATCTCGGGCCGGGTTCGGCTTCATGCGACCGACTCTAAGCCCGGGGTACGACAAAAACGGGCGCGCGAAAAAGAAGCCCGCCGCCCCGGGAGAGGGGCGACGGGCCGTGGAGCCGAAAAACCTCAGGCGAGTTCGAGGCCGTAGGACTGCAGTTCCAGAGTCAGCGGGTAGAAGTAGCTGGTCTGGGTGTCGCCGCCGGAGAGGGTGCCGAGGCCCTTCTCGCCGTCGTACGCCGGGCCGCCCGAGTCGCCGTGGTCGGTGTGGGCGGTGGTGCCGAACTCGTGGTTCAGGACGCCGACGTCGAAGTTGACCGACTCGTCCACCGAGGTGACCTCGCCGCTGCCGCCGCCGGTCGTCTGGCCCATCTTCTCGATCTGCTCGCCGACGGTCGGGGTGCCGGCGCTGGTGATCTGCTGGCCGGTGTTGATCGCGCCGGGACCGGTGCCGTTCGGCCGGGTCAGCAGGCCGGAGTCGGCTCCGGGGCAGTCGCTTTCGACGACCTGGGCGCCGGAAACGTCGCCGCCGGACCAGGTGCCGCCCTCGTTGGTGCAGTGGCCCGCGGTCAGCATGTACGGCTGGCCGCCCTTGGTCACGTTGAACCCGAGCGAGCAGGTGAACTGGCCGTTGTTGATGGAGTCGCCGTCCG
This sequence comes from Amycolatopsis sp. VS8301801F10, assembly GCF_046195355.1. NCBI lineage: Bacteria > Bacillati > Actinomycetota > Actinomycetes > Pseudonocardiales > Pseudonocardiaceae > Amycolatopsis > Amycolatopsis sp. VS8301801F10. The sequence continues at coordinate 41,433 of NZ_CP176065.1, forward strand.
CGATGTAGGTGGACAGCTTGCCCGAGCGGTGCTCGACGCGCGCCGCGTCGCCCAGCTTCGCCGCGGCGGCGGTGACCTTGTCCTTCGTGGCCTGGGACGCCGAGTCGTAGATCTTCACCACGACCTGGTTGGTCTTGGTGTCGATGCCCCACGACGTCTGCGGCACGTTCTTCACGGTGTCCATCTGGTTCTTCGCGCCGGTGAGCGCGGTGAAGCTGTGCTTGACGAGCTTGGTCGCGAAGCCGGCGGCCTTGGCCTTCTCCTGCGCCGCGGCGTCGGTGACGTTCAGCACCGCCTTGCCGCGTTCGAGGTAGATGCCGCCGTTTCCGGCGCCGAGCGTGTCGGCGACCTGCGTCGCCTGGGTGATCGCCTGTGCCTGCATCTGGGCGAACGCCATCGGGCTTGCCGAGGCGGCGTTCACGCACATGCCCGCGGTCAACGCCGCGGCCGACAGTGCGGTGAATCCCGCGACGAGCGTCTTCCGGGAAGTCATGGATCTTCCTCCAGGTGGGCTGAAACCGACCGGTGGGACGCCCCACACTTTTGTTGCCCGGCAACCAACGCGAAACCGACGAAGGTTGGTTAATAACCAAAAAATGCGGACCAATCGGACATAGCTGCGCCGTTCGGACCACCTGGAATCCCCCGAACGGCGCCGCTGACCTGCGTCAGTGCTGCCCGGGCCACCGGACGTGCTCGGCGTAGCCTTCGTTCTTGCGCAGGTACCCGGCGATGAACGGGCACACCGGAACGATCACGCCGCCGCGCGCCACGACGTCGTCCAGCGCGGCCTTCGCCAGCACCTTGCCGAGCCCGCGACCGCCGAACTCGTCGCCGATCTCGGTGTGGGTGAAGACGGTTTCGGTGTCCTTCGGGGTGAACTCAGCGAAGCCGGCGAGCTTGCCGTCCGCATACACTTCGTAGCGGTTTTCGCTGTCGTTGCGGGAGACGCGGGGTTCTTCTTCGCTCATCTTCGGCTCCTCGTGGTCGCTTCCCGTTCGCCGTCCCGATCTCCACCATCGAGCGACGCGGCTGTACTCAGCGCCCATCAAAACAGCCCTCGTCCTCGGCCGCATGAGCGATGCGCGGCGATCTCAGGAGTGGCGTGCCGGCGCGGGTCTTCCGCCGCGCCGGTGCGGTCTGTTTGCCTCGGGGAGTCGGTACCCGCGACCGCGAGGGGAGCCCGCGTGCAGCCGTTCGTCCTGCCCGAGTTCTATCTGTCGTACCCGGCCCGGCTGAACCCGCACCTGGACGGCGCGCGGAAGCACAGCAAGGCGTGGGCGTACTCGATGGACATGATCGACGTGCCCCAGCACGGCACCGTCATCTGGAACGAGCACGACCTCGACTCCCACGACTACGCGCTGCTGTGCTCCTACACCCATCCCGACGCCGCCCCTCGGGAACTCGACCTCGTCACGGATTGGTACGTCTGGGTCTTCTACTTCGACGACCATTTCCTGGAACTGTTCAAACGCACCGGCGACATCGACCACGCACGCGCTTACCTGGACCGGATCGCGCGTTTCATGCCCGCCGAAGGCGCGATCACCGAAACGCCGGAAAACCCCGTCGAACGCGGCCTGACCGACCTGTGGAACCGCACCGTCCCGCATCGTTCGCCAGGCTGGCGACGACGCTTCCGCGAAAGCACGCGCAACCTCCTCGACGAATCTCTCTGGGAACTGGCCAACATCAACGAAAGCCGGGTAGCGAACCCCATCGAATACGTCGCCATGCGCCGCAAAGTCGGCGGCGCGCCCTGGTCGGCGAACCTGATCGAACACTCCCTGAACGCCGAGGTCCCCGACGAAATCGCGGCCAAACGCCCGATGGAAGTCCTGCGCGACTGCTTCGCCGACGCCGTCCACCTGCGCAACGACCTCTTCTCCTACCAGCGGGAAGTCGAAGACGAAGGCGAACTCTCCAACAGCGTCCTGGTCTTCGAAAAGTTCCTGGGCTGCACCACGCAAGAAGCCGCGGACGCGGTGAACGACCTGCTGACCTCGCGCCTGCACCAGTTCGAACACACCGCCCTCACCGAAGTCCCCGCGCTGTTCGACGAAAACGGCGTACAACTAGCCGGACGAGCCGAAACCCTCGCGTACGTCAAAGGCCTGCAAGACTGGCAATCCGGCGGGCACGAATGGCACCTGCGCTCAAGCCGCTACATGAACAAAGGCGCCCTAGACGCCCGCGGCGGCCCAGAAATCCTAGGCGGCCCTTCTGGACTAGGCACCTCCGCCGCCCGCATTTTCCGCTCCGTCGCCACCACCGCACCTCAACGCACGCGAGCGTTCACCCACCAGCCATACGAACAATTAGGCCCAGTCGCTATACCTTCCCTCCCTTTGCCCTTTCCCCTGCAACTGAGCTCGCACTTAGCCGCGGAACGCAAGAAAATCACCGATTGGCCGCAACGCATGGGCCTGCTGTCGGAGGGAGCATGGAACGCCGTCCGCTTGCGCAAGACCGACATCCCGCTGGCCTCCGCCGGCCTCTGCCCCGCCGCGCCTCCGGAGCAATTGTCCCTCACCACCGACTGGCTCACCTGGGGCACCTACGCCGACGACTATTACGCGGAAGTCCTCGCCCACGACCTCTCCGCGGCCAGGTTGACCACCGAACGCCTCAAACTCTTCATGCCCGCCAACGGCGAACCCCCACCCCCACCGCAAACCGCACTGGAAACCGGCCTGGCCGATCTCTGGCAACGCACCACCGGCCCACTGAGCCCCGCCGAACGCGAAGCCTTCCGCGCCACGGTCGAGTCCATGATCGACTCCTGGGTGTGGGAAGTGGCCAACCAGGCTCAAAACCGCATCCCGGACCCCATCGACTACGTCGAAATGCGCCGCCGCACCTTCGGCTCCGAACTGGTGACCAGCATCAGCCGCCTGACCAACAGCCGCACCGTACCGCCGGAAATCCACCGGAACCGAGTCATCGAAGCCCTGGAGGATTCGGCCGCCGACTACGCCTGGCTGATCAACGATTTGTTCTCCTACCGCAAGGAAATCGAGTACGAAGGCGGCCTGCACAACGCCGTGCTGGTAGTCCGGTCCTTCCTGGACGTGGAACAGGACCGAGCCCTCCAGATCGTCGCCGACCTGGCACAAGCGAGACTGGCCGAGTTCCAGCACGCAGCAGACGTAGGACTGCCCGGACTCTTCACTGACTACAACCTGGACGCGAAAGCACGCGACGCCCTCACCGATTACGCGGATTTGCTGAAGAACCTGATGACCGGCATCGCGAACTGGCACCACAATTCCGCCAGGTACACCGACGAAGAACTGGACCGAGTCCGAGCAGCACAAGCCCCCGCCGAGCCAATCGACATCGCCAACGCCCTAAAACACCCAGGCTGCACCGGCACCACCCCACCCCAGGCAGGCGAAAAACCCCGCCTCCACCTGGCCGCCACCGGCCTGGGCACCCAATCCCTGCACATCCCCACCACCTCAGCCAACTCCACCACCGGCCCGTAAGGGCCACCTTCACAGACTCAGAGCCCCTCAGAATTACCCTCACTGCTTTTCAAGCCCTAAAACCGCACCGGTGCACCCAAACAGCAAGGAACCCAGCCCCTCCCCCGACTCCGATACGAAACCGCCCTGCGGTTCGCGGTGCTTGTCAAGGCATCTTTAGCGGTTTTGCAACCTACGTTCCCGGCCATAGGCACAGCATCAAAGGGAAACCGGCCTGGACCTGCACCCGGCGGGCCGAGCGCGCAGGGGATCTCATTCGCTTGCATGGGTCAATGATCGCTTCCGGTTCTCACAAGCCGTGGGAGAAACACCACTCGGTCGAGTTGGAGTACAGCTCCATGGCCGAGTTACGCGCCGCGTTAGCCGAGCTGACGTAAGCGTCACTCGGCAGGCGGCCGGCCCTCGGTAAGCACGTCGAGGACGCCGGTCGCCACGGCCGGGGCACCGAAGAGCACCGCCGGGTCGTTGGTGAGCCAGACGGCGATGTAGGTCTTGCCCTTCGGCGGCGCGAGAGCTGAGAACGTCAAGCCCCATCGGGCTTCCTGCGTGCGCGAGAACTGGGCGTCCTCGGTTTCGGAGACTTCGGCACGCCGCAGGTAGGGCCGGTTGCTGTAGGTCTCCTCTTCGGACACCACATCGGTCCAGTACACACAGAGCGCGCGAACGTCGCTCTTGGGAATCGAGCTGATCTCCGCCCGGTAGTTCCTCGGTGCGGTAGTTCCCACGGCGGCGAACTTCATACCGCCGAAAAAGACGGAGAGGACTTCGCCTTCGTTTCCTGGAACACCGATGCCACGGTGAGTTCCTGGGACTTGTAGATGTAGCGGGCCGGGGTGAGTTGCTGCCAGTGCTCGGTTCCTTCCTTCTCCACCTTGCGTGCCAGCGTGGTGCCGTCCGGCGTGGATAGACCCAATCCGGTCCAGGGGCCTCCAGCGGGCTAGTTGCGTCAGCCGGCTCGTGCGTGTCCGACGGAGCTAGCGACACCTCACCGGTTCCGGGCACGCGGACCAGTGCGCTATTCATGGTCATTTTTGCATTCCACTCTAATGGAAGACCTCTTGCACAAGACAAACTATTTTGTTGATGCTATACAATATTGCCCATGCCCGATTTCGCCTGGCGCGGAGAAAATAAAGACGAACTGATAGTCGACGGGATCGGTTATCAAGCAGGAGGGAGCTGCCAAAACTTTGAACTAGACATCCCACTAAGCAAAGTTGGAAGCATGACCCTGGAGTCCCTCTATAATTTACTGATTCTGCACGCACCCTACCGAGACGGTTCGCTTCATACCATGGACATGGAACGCTTCTGTATCGTCGATTTTCACGAAGACGGTCGAGTCGGTGCCGAAATATCAGTAAACAACCCTGTTTACTTCAAGCAGAACGCGGTTGAGTCACTGGCGGGATTCATCCTGGTCAAGATCGGCGCAGTCGTCGATTCGACCACGCTAGTGCTCGAATACGATCATCCGCCTAGCTGGTCATTCAATTTGTCACTGAACGATCACTCTGTAACCCTATTCGAACTTCACGCATGCATCGATACTTTGCATGCAGAGCTGACGCCGCTTGATTCGAACCCAGGGGAATTGAAGGCACGATCGAGAGGTTCAAAGTCATTTGTCTGGACCGCGCTCATTCAAGGCGAAGAAGGCAGCATCATCGGCCAGACAGAGAAATCTTGGCTCGAATTTAAATCGCGGCTGTCGCTTGAAAATGAGGCAGACAAGGTGGAGTTTGCACAGGATATCGCACGCTTCGCAAACTCCGAGACTGGTGGAATCTTAGCCTTTGGTTACCGCACTAAACGCCTCGACGGCATCGATCGCGTTGTCAAGCAGTCGCCATTCATTGCCGCCGACGGTATAGAATCGCGACTTCGCTCCATTATCGACCAGAGGGTCTACCCTCCAGTTCGCGGACTTGAGATAGTTCGAACATCAATGGACGACGAGAAGATTTGCCTTACCATCTTAGTGCCGTCTCAAGTCGAGTCAGACAAGCCATTCCTTGTTCATGGCGCCGTGATAGCTGGAAGATCTGAAGGAGTATTCTTCTCGATTATCCGGAGACGTGGTGAAGGATCAATACCAATAACTGCGCGCGAGGTTCACGCACTTCTCGCAGCCGGGTATGCCATTGCCCGCGAAGGGAGGAGAGTCGCTGAGTTCGAGTTGTGAAGCTACTTAGGTCGACTGGAGGTTCGGGCGTAAGCGGTCAAGCTGACTGTTGCCACTGGTTCCGCAGTAAAGGCGTCGACACCAGCGATCGGTGCGGTGATGGGTTCGCCGTGCATCAGCCCCCGCTCTGCTGCGGAGTGCACACCAGGCCCAACGCGATCCCGGCAAGCCGTTTAGCGGTATGGGCGTCGCGGTGCCAGCAGGTCAGCCGGATCACGGCACGTTGCACGGCGGGCCAGTCCCAGCTGTGTCCGTCCTCGGCCACCAAGAGCCACGGTAGTGACGGCGGACCTCCGTCGTGGCCGCGGCCGGTCTCAGTCGAGACTTTCACGCCTGCGGCGGCCGGATCCGTCGCGGCGGAGAGCAAGCTGCGCAGCAGCCGGACAACCGTCTCGGCGACGTCGCGCGGGATCGGCGGGAGCTGGCTCACACGTCGCCAGGATCGAGGCCGGTCACCCACCTGAAGCCCGTTGGCCTCGGCCGCGCGTTTGAGCAGCCCGTAGCGTGCTTCCATGCCGACCCCAGCCGGATGCCGGACCGCGACGGTGGCTGAGGTTCGATCGGTGGCGGTCTCGGTGATGACTTCGACGGGAAGCGCTTCTGCGCTGGCGACGCGGTGGCCCTGCGCGTGGGCTGTGTCGGCGACCCGTTGCGCGGCGGCGTGCACGGCTTCGGCGACTTCCAGTGAGTTCAGCAGTTCCCGCGCGCCGTCCGAGTCGATCGTGACGCCGAAGATGCTGGGCAGTGCCACGGGTCAGCCCTCCGTGTGGGTCAAGACGGTTTCGTAGTGGAGGAACCCGGGTCGGGGCTCGAACTTGGCGGGCTCTCCTTCCACCGTGAAGGTTCGGCCGTCGTGAGTGATGCGCTCGCGCGCGTGGATTGGCTCAGCGGTCAGCAGCCACCACCCGCCGGTGACCGCGACTCGTCCTGGTGACGGTTCGGTGCCGCCGGTGCGGGCGTTGTCGCGCGGCAGCAGAAGGCCGGCCACCGGCCGCCGTGGCGCGTCGGGTCCGTAGTCCAGTGCCGGGGTCGGGTTGTCGTAGGCGTCGGGGACTTCGCGGGGGCTGATGACGGTGAGCTGGTGAGGCAGGTTCAGGGCGGTGGCTCCTCCCATGGCATCGGTTCGGCCGGCTGGCCGTCCGGTCCGAGGACCGGCAGCGTGTACGGTCCGCCGTCGTCGGGTTCGGCCGCGTAGGGGTGCGGACCGACCACAAGGTCCTGCGGCGGGCCAGCCGCCGCAGGACCTTGTGGTCGTGCTCGGTGAGGTAGACACCCGAGGTGGCGTCGTCGCCGTAGCGGTAGGTGTACTGGCCTGCGGTTTCGGAGCTGTAGCCCTCGGGGTTGCGCACTGCCCGGCCCGCCGCCTGGCACACGATGGTGACGACGGCGGACGGGACGGTCGGGGTGAGCAGCGCGGGCGGCAGCTCGGCGCGCACCAGGTTCGACGCGTCGACCAGCGCGGTCAGGGCGCGCGCTTCGGCGTCTGGGCCGGTGACGTTGACCCCTGGCCGGGCTTTGAGCTGCGCGAGAGTCGCCAGGGGTTCCGGCTCCGCGGCTTCGGTCACGCGGCGGGTGCGGTGGTGAACCGGACGCGTTTGACCGAGCCGTCGGTGGTGGTGCTGACCCCTGCCAGGGTCGAGACGACGGAGCGGTCCTGCTGGTAGCCGGGGTCGTAGTCGCGGACCAGTCGCATGGCGAATCCGCCATAGGTCGTGGCCTGGCCGAACGTCGCTCCGGCCGGTACTTCCAGTGCTCGGGTCACCAGCGGGAACGCCGTTGTGTGGTAGGCGACGCCGGAACCGTCGGCCAGGTAGTTGCTCGGCAGGACGGTGAACCCGTACAGGCGGCCGATGATCGCGTCGCGCAGTGCCTGCGGCGAGCCGGACGCGTCCACCGGGACCAGTCGTTTCTGCGGGTCGTTGAGCAGCATCGATTCCAGCTCCGACGACACGGCGAACCAGCGCTGGTCGAACGGAACGCCGGCTTTGTTCAGCATTGCGCGGGCGCGAATCAGCTGGGTGTGCAGGTCGGTGCCGTCAGCTTCCACGGTGACGGTCGAGGTCAGGGCGTTCATTTGCCCGGCGACCATGCTTTCCACGCCGATGGCCACGCTCTTGGCCTGCGGAGTGGCGACCTGTTTGGTGAAGTCCTTGACCTGCAAGGTCAGCAGCTCGTCGGGGAGGTTGATGCCCTTGTACAGGTAGGTATCCAGCTTGACGTCTACCGACTTTTCCTCGGCGTCGTCGATCACGATGGGTTTGTTCTCGGACCGGTTGAACGTGCGGGCCGGGCCGACGACGGGGTCCGTCCGGACGGTGACGGTGACGCCCTGCTTGCCGGTGAAGTCGGCTTCGGCGTCGCGCCACGCGGTACCGGCCAGCACGGTCTGCTGGGTCAGGGCCGCGATCGAGGCGGACGCGATCTGCTTGGGCGTGAGGAATTTATTGGGCATAGGCGGGTGCGGTTCTACTGAGGTGGATGGGCGGGCGGGAACGGGATGGGGTTACTTGCCCCAGACCAGGCGGCTGATCTGCTCGGGTGTGTCCTCGACCGGTTCGGCCGGAGCGCTGGCCGCCGGGCGCAGTGCGCCCACCGGCGGACGTCCGGTCGCGGTCGGCGGAGGCGGTGCGGCGGCTGCGACCAGCGCGGAGATGACCCCGGCCAGCTCGGCGGCGTCGGCCGTCAGCTCGTCGGTGGTCGTGCCGTTGAGCCGGGAGGCGAGCGCGTCCGGCAGCTGTGCCGTCCGGACGACGGTCAGCCGGGCGAGTTCGAGTTCCGCGGCTTCGGCGCGCTGCTTCGAGGCTTCGGCCTGCTCGGTCATCTGCTCGGCCTGCTCGCGCAACGTCGTCAGTTCCGCAGGCTCGGGTGCCGGGGTCGGCTGCTGGGCAACTGGCGGTGCCGGAGCCGCGACTGCGGCGGGGTCGGCGGCGGGCTGGGCTGGCTCGGCCGCAGGGGCGGGCCATGCCGTTCTGGTTCCAGTGCGACCAGCCCAGCGGCTCGTCGGCCTGATCGTCGCCGAGCGCGCGGTAGCCGTCCACGAACAGGTTCTGCGCGAGGAGTTGCATCAGCAGGCGGCACCAGTTAGTCCGGGGCCGGTCGATTAACCACCGGTAAGCCCGCCGTGCCGAGCGCGGCGCGAACGGCAGATCGTGCTCGCCTTGGACGTAGCGGTGAATACGGTTGTTGCGGGCCTGGTCTGGCCAAATGGTCTCAATCCGGTGAGCGATATCGGTCGCCTCGGCGGGCGACAGCTTTTGACAAGGTAGATCCTCCAATGCCTCAGATGACTGAGGTCCGCACATCTAACGGGTGATTTTCCCGCAACTGATTTTTGCTGATATTTTCGCGAGCAATTTCCTGCATATGTGCGAGTTTCGCTCAATTTCGCATATCAATTACCGATTTCCTGCGATCTATCCCGATGTCGTTGTGTCACCCTGCTCATTGATGCAGGATTCGTCACGGCAGGCGAAACCACGCAGAGAGGTTCGAAACTTGGCTCTCATTGGGCTAATCACAGGCTATTTTCTTGCCGCCCTAGTGCTGGGTGCGGGAGCGGCAGCGATCTATCGCGGTCGCGACCTCGTGCACGTTCTTCTGGTAGCGGGATTGCTGCTGCTCACCTTGCTGGTGGTCATGAGCGGTGATGCAACGATGCTCCGAGCCTTGGCCGAAATGGCGCAACGCCTAACCGGCGGGTTGCGGCAAGGCTGATGGCCACAGGGATGCAACTGTCACGTGAAGACACGGAGCTTGTCGGCGCGTTTCTGTCCGCGCTTGGCCCATTCCGGCGAGGCGAGCACCAGGCGGCGGACGTGCCGCGCACCGATAAGGCACACGGCGAGGTCGATCTTGTGGGGCGAGTCCCGCGACTCTTTCCGGATGAGCACGCCGTAACGGGTCGGCTGGCGGCGGGCGTTGAGCACGTGCCGGGTGAGGCGGGAGTCTCCGTCGTGGGTCAGGGCCTTCTGCTTGATCTCCGCCAGCGTCCGTTCCACGGCCGGGACGAACTCCGGCACCTTGGCGCGCATGTCGAACGCGACGGCCGAGCGGCTGCGCCCCGGGGTCGCGTCGATCAGCAGCCGATCTCCGAACTCGAACGCCCAGGCGTCGACGTAGGACTCGAACCCGCGGACGTCGGCGAAGAACCCGACCACGTCGAACCGGTCGAAGGCGGTGCGCACCGCCAGGTCGGCGGCCGCCCGGTCGACTTCCCAGCCGGCACCGGCGGGGCCTTCAGGTTTCTCCTGACAGTGCAGGACGGCGGCGTGCCCGTCGGACATCCGCACGGCTACCAGGCCGGTGGCGTCGTCGTTCTTGCTGCCGTCAAAGAACATGGCCACCGTGTCGCCGTCGAGCAGCGGGGGCCGGTCGGGGTCGTGGCAGGCCGTCCATTCCGGTGCGGTGGTCCACGCGGTGGCGGCCGAGGAGCGCTGGTTGAAGAAGTACCGGCGGGATTCCTCCGGTGCTTTGGTGAGGTCCCAGAACTCGTTCTCGACGATGCCGGGCAGGTCCATCCAGTCCGCGGCCGGTCCGTAGACCTCCCGCAGGGCCGCCACCATGGCGTCCAGGTCGGTCAGGTCGACGTCGGCGGGGGCTTCGCGGTGGTCCCACAGCAGCCGCGCGGAGCGGGTGCGCCCTTCGCGGATGGCTTTCGCCTGCCGGTCGAGCGCTTCGAGGATCGAGTCTTCCCCGGCCTGGTACATCGTGGACGTCAGCAGCCCCCACGGCTGAGCGGTTTTGCGCTTGCGCAGGTTGCGGTCCACCGTCTTGAACATCCGCCGCAGCTCGGGCGTGATGTACAGGTGCGGCTCATCGAAAATCGCCAGCGATTCCTTGCCGCCGTCCTTCGCTGAGGAGCTGGCGGTGGACGGGACGATTTCGCCGCCGCCGGGCAGCAGGACGCGGGTCAGTCCGGCGGCGTCCTTCGGCAGGTCTTCGCCGAGCGGGCCTTCGGTGAGGTTGAAGTGAATGACGTCGTAGGTGTTGCCGGTCTGGCTCTCTTCCGTTGCCAGACAACGGATGTAGGGGTACGTGAGCGGCTGGCCCATGGGTTCGCCGGGCTCGTAGGTGTAGGTGAAGTCGTGCCATCGGTAGGTCTCGCCGCCGGTGGCCCACCCGGCGAAACGGCACGGGCCGAACGCCTCGAACAGGCCGACGAACCCCGCGATCTCCGACTTGGCGCGGCCTTTCGCACGCGAGAGCACGGCCCGGCTGTACAGGCGTCGGCCGTGGCCGTCGAGGGCGTAGGCGTCGACCAGGAACCCGGCGAACTCGTCGTCAAGGTCGACCTCGTCGCCCTGGACGTCGCCGGGGCCGTGCACGGTGAAGTGCTCGACCCAGGCCGAGCCGAGCCAGCCCAGGGAGCGGGCGCGGTCGTGGCCGGGTGCATAGACCAGCTCACGCGTCACCGGACAGCCTCCGGCGGCGCTCGTCGAGCCGGGTCACCGCGGCCGCGTCCGGGGTCGGCGGGGCGTCGGTGTCGCCGCCGGGGGTGGTGTAGCGGATGCGCAGTTTCAGCCGGTCCTCGTGGGTGAGGCCGAGTTTTGCCGCGCGCAGCCGCAGCTCGGCGGCGCGGTTGGCTTCTCCGCGCCAGAACGCGTCGACCAGCACGGCGGTTTCCATCGCGAACCGCCAGTCGGTGTCAGTCCACAATCGGCAGTGCGGCATGTGCCGGACCGCGTCCCACCACGCGAGGGTTTCCGGGTGCCATTTCTTGCGGCCGTTGGGCGGCAGCTCCGGCGAGTCGCCGTCGAACGGGACCGCCTCGACGGTGGTCCAGTCGTAAGCCTTGGGGTTGCGGTTGCGCGAGTTGGCCGAGGGCGGCCGTCCGGTGATCGCCACGGCTCACCCCCTCGGGTCAGGCGGCGACCGGGTACGGCTTCGCCAGCGGGGCGACCTGGCGGCGCATCGCGCGGTCGAGCGGGTACAGGTAGCGGTGCTTCACTGCGGCATCGGCGACGCGGCGCACGTGCGGGTCCACGGTGCGCCGCACGAATTCCTCGGCGGTCTCGCCCGCCGGCCTTTGGACTGCCAGGTGGCGCAGCGTCCGGCCGTGCACGAGCTGCCCGTGAACGATGTAGGAGACGTTCGCGGTGCTGGTGGTGCCGGTGTAGATCCAGTTCCCGGCCTGGTAGATCCCGCCTCGGTGGCCTTGGGCGGTGTCGGCGTAGGACACGATCAGCCGCAGGCCGGGGCAGGCGGCGCGGAGCTGGCGCAGGCTGGCCGCGACCATCTGAGTCACAGGGTGCTCGTGTGGGCGCAGCGCGATCCGCAGCAGCTCCACGCACTCGGTCTGGTCCAGGCCGTAGGGGCTGCCGAGCGCTGCCGTGGCGGATCGGCCGAACATGACGACTCCGGAGAACTCGCCATGTTCCCGGACTCCGAAGGGAGCGACTTTGCTGCGCGGCATCTTCTGTGAGTAGTGCCAGCGCAGCACGGCGTACTGCGCGGCGTGCCACGAGCAGGGGGCGACCAGCAGCGGGACGTCCGGGTCAGCGTGCGGTCCGCCCGGCGGAGGCAGCTCCGCGGCACCGGCGGGCAAGCGTGTGAGCAGAGAGCTGGTCGAGGCGGGGACCGCTGGAGAGCGGGCGGAAGTCGGGTTCGCGGGCATCCTTGGTCCGGGGACGGGTGGGGTGGCGGGCAGGGCGCGTCACCTCCTGGGCTAGAGACAACGAGCAAGTGCGAGCTGCGGAACCTGCCTTGCAGCGGCAGATGAACCAGCCTGGTTGTGAGCGACCGCGCTTTACACACTGAACAGCAGGGCATCACCTGCGCATATACAGAGCGGGCGCGATGCGATAGTTGGGCGTTTTACGGATTACCGACAAGCTGGCCGAGCCTCTGACCTGCGGTCCGGAGAGTTGCCGGATGACTCCCCGCTACTTTGCCTTGACAAGCGCCGTCCGGGGGAGTGAGCTTCTTTTGGCCTCTTCGAGCATGGACCTTGATCTTCAAGGAGAGGTAGGTCCGTGTCGGTGGGTGTGTGGCTCGCGGTTATCGCGTGCATCGTGGCCTTGGCGGGCCTCGGGCTCGTACTCGTATCTGTTGTGCTTCTCAAGCTCGACGCGCGCATGTGCTTTCGTCAGATCAAAGTCGACGCTCGGGCGGGCCGATGGTTCAGCCTCGCGATCCAAGTTGCGCGAGAGCCCCATGGTGAAGCTGCGTCCCAGCCGGGCGACCCGGCCGAACAGCTCGTTCGCAAGGCAGCCGTCATCCCGGCCCCTGATTCCGCAAATCGCCTGCCTCCGCCGTGGCGGCAAGATCCGTAACCGGCGAGGATCTTGATGTGGGCCGCGGCAATCGCCGGAGTTTCGTACAGACCGCGAGGTGCTATCCCTAACCGGTGCGGCCTCCGGGGCGGCGAGGGGCCATACCCCCCAAGGGGTGGCGGTGCGTGACGAGTGGCGGCTGTTGCGCGTGGTCGAGCTGGTCACGGCCTCATCGTGAGCAATCGGCTCGGCCTTGCGAGTCAGCGGTCGAGCGGACGCGGCGAGTTTGGGCTCGTCAAGCGCGCTGACTTGCAAGAACTCCGAGATTCGGTTTGGGAGCGTCAGTCTGAATTCGACTTTCCCGCCTTGACAAGCACCCCCGAACCGTCAGCACAATCAAACTTCGGGGGCCCCACGCAACCCATCAACCGGCAATGTCGCCCGCCAGGGCGACGAGCCGAAACACCCCCCGAAACAGGTGCGCCCCACCACTCCGCCGAGCGTCCCCGCGCACCTCCGGCAATACTCGAACCGTGACCAGCCCAACCCTCCACTTCCTAGGCCACGCGACCACCCGCGTGGAACTAGCCGGCCAGGTCGCCCTCACCGACCCAGTCCTCACCCGCTGGATCGGCCCCCTGACCCGAGTAGTCCCGAAACCGGACGTCTCAGCCTGGACCGGAGCGGACCTAGTCCTCATCTCCCACCTCCACGGCGACCACCTCCACCTCCCCTCCCTGAAACTCCTGGGCAAGGCCACGAGAATCGTCGTCCCCAGAGGCGCCGGCTCCTGGCTGGCCAAACAGGGCTTCACCGAGGTGGAAGAACTCTCCCCAGGCCAAACCATCACCTCCGGCGACCTGCGCATCACCGCCACGACCGCGGTCCACTCCGGCCACCGCTGGGGCCCCCGCCTCACCCACGGGCCGCAAAGCCCCGCCCTGGGCCACCTCCTCGAGGGCGACAACCAGCGGATCTACTCGGCAGGCGACACCGACCTCTTCCCCGGCATGGCCGACCTGGGCCCGGTAGACGTAGCGCTCCTCCCGGTCTGGGGCTGGGGCCCCAACCTCGGCCCCGGCCACCTCACCCCGGAACGAGCCGCCGAAGCCGCCGCCCTGCTGCGGGCCCGAACGGCGGTCCCGGTCCACTGGGGCACCCTCGCCGTCCCCGGCCTGCACCGCACCGCCAAAATGCGCCGGCTCCTCGTGGAACCCCCGCGCACCTTCGCGCACCACGTCCGCCGCAAAGGCCTGGACACCGAGGTCCTGCACACCCGCCCCGGCTCCGACGTCCTGCTCCCTGCCCGCGAGGAGCGCGGGTGAATTGGACAGACCCGTCAGCGATCGGCTACCCGGCGCTGTTCGGCGGAGTACTGCTCGGCTCGGTGATCCCGATCGTGCCGACCGGCGCGCTCGTCGGCGCGGCGGCCGCGGTCGCGATGACCACCGACCACCTCTCGCTCCCGCTGGTCATCCTGCTGGCGGTCGCGGGCGCGTACCTGGGCGACGTGATCACCTTCGCCGTCCCGAGGTTCGGCAGTGAACCGCTGCTGCGCTTCGTCGAACGACGCCAGCAGGCCGAACGCCTCGCGAAGGGCCGCGAGCAGTTCGCGAGGCGCGGCTGGCAGCTCGTGGTGATCGGCCGCCTGGTACCCGCCGGGCGCATCCCCGTGCTGCTCGCCGCGGGCACGCTCGGCTATCCCTGGCGCAAGTTCCTGCCGTCCGGCCTCCTGGCCTGCGTGCTGTGGGCGGTGGCGTACTCGCTGCTGGGCATCCTCAGCGGCGGCATCTTCGACTCGCCGCTGATCGCGACGCTGCTCGCCACCGCGCTGGTGCTGCTGGTGACCGTGCTGACCACGCTGATCTCCAAGAAACGGGCGGCCCATCAGACGGGAGGACACCGATGACGACCCCTGCTCCGGCGAAGGGCCGGTTGTTGCGCGGCGGCCGGGTCGTCGCGCGGGTCCTGCTGGTCTGGGTGGCGGTCACCGGTGCGTTGCGGCTGCTCGACGCGTGGCTCGACGGGTTCACGATGCAGTCGTGGTGGCAGCCGACGGTGTGCGCGCTGCTTCTCGGGCTGCTCGTCTCCGTGGTGTGGCCGCTCGTGGTGCGGGTGGCGTGGCCGATCGCGTACTTCACCCTCGGCGTCGGCACGTACGTCCTGCTCAGCGCCGCCGCGTTGGCGATCCTGCAGGCCGTGCCCGGCGTGGAACTGCATGGCTTCTCGACCGCGGTCGTCATCACCGTCGCGATGTCCGCGGCGGGCGCGGTGATCTCCAGCGTGCTGGCCGTCGACGAGGACGAGATCTTCTTCCGTCGCGCCGCTCGCCGTCGCCGGAAAGCGAAGCACCGCACCGATTTCGCCGATGAACCGCCGGGCGTGGTCTTCCTGCAGATCGACGGGCTCGGCTACGACACTGTCCGCCGCGCCATCCGGGACGGCGACATGCCGACCTTCGCCAAGTGGCTGTCCGAGGGCACGCATTCGCTCACCCGCTGGCACACCGACTGGAGTTCGCAGACCGGTGCGAGCGTCTGCGGGATCCTGCACGGTTCGAACCACGACATCCTCGGTTTCCGCTGGTACGAAAAGGATCGCGACCACGTCATGGCGTGCGCGCACCCGGCCGACGCGGCGGAGATCGAGCGGCGACACAGCGACGGACGAGGCCTGCTGTCGATCGACGGCGCGAGCCACGGCAACCTGTTCTCCGGCGATGCCCCGCACGTCAGCCTGACCATGAGTTCGGTGCCGGTGCTGACGCCGCGCAAGCGTCGCCGGGACCGGGTCGGCGCGGGTTATCGCGCCTACTTCGCCAATCCGGTCAACGTGTTGCGCACCTTCGGCGTCGCGCTCGCCGACGTCGTCCGCGAACTGTCCGCTGCCGCCAAGCAGCGCCGCGCCGGCGTGCTGCCGCGGATCCCGCGCGGCGGCATCTACCCGCTCGCCCGGCCGGGCACGACGGTGATCGCGCGCGACGTCGTGGTCTCCGCGATCATCGGCGACATGCTCGCCGGGCGGCCGGTGGTGTACGCGGATTTCCTCGGCTACGACGAGGTCGCGCACCACTCCGGCATCGAACGGTTCGACACGCTGGAGGTGCTGCGGTCGATCGACCAGCAGTTCGCCCGGCTGCAGCGGGCCGGTCGGCTTTCGCCGCGGAAGTACCACATTGTCGGGCTCTCCGATCACGGGCAAACCCAGGGCCAGGCGTTCGTCGACCGGTTCGGCGAGACCATCGAAGCGCTCATCGGACGGCTCTGCGGCGGCGAACCCGTTGCCGAACAAGGAAAGCGCCGGCAGGCGGAGAGCTGGCAGGTCAACGCGGCACTCGCCGAGGCGAGCGCGAGCGGCGGCCTGATCGCGCGCCGGCTGCGGGCCCGGGTCGAAGGCGCGGAAGGAGCGGAGAACCGGCCGCGCACCGCGACCGGCTCGCCGGGCCAGGTCACGCGGGTGGCGCCCGGGGTCGTCGCGGTGGTGTCCGGGCATCTGGCGATGGTGTCGTTCACCGAGCACGAGGGCCGGGTCGAGCTGGAGACGATCGAACGCGAGTACCCGGATCTGCTGCCGACGCTGGTCGACCACGACGGCGTCGGATTCCTGCTGGTCCGCAGCCGCGAATTCGGTCCGGTGGTGCTGGGCCGGGACGGGTTGAAGCGGCTCGCCACCGGCGTCGTGATCGGCGAGGACCCGCTGGCCGACTACGGTCCGTACGCCGCCGAGCTGGTCCAGCGCGTCGACAGTTTCCCGCACTGTGCGGACATCATGATCAACAGCCGGTACGACCCGGACTCCGACCAGTCCTCGCCGTTCGAACGGCACGTCGGCTCGCACGGCGCGCTCGGCGGACCGCAGCAACGCGGATTCCTGCTGTATCCGCGAGAATTCCCGGCACCCGGCGAACCCGTCGGTGCGGAGGCCGTGCACCGCGTGTTCCGCGACTGGCTTACCTTCCTCGGCCACCCGGAGCCAGGTGCGGCCGCAGAAAAACCCGCTATCGTCACCTCGGAGGCAGTGTCATGAGCAACCCCATCGTCTACGGCGCGAGCTGGTGCCCGGACGTCAAACGCAGCCGTGCGCTGCTCGACGCGAAAGGCGTCGAGTACGACTACGTGGACGTCGAGGCCGACCCCGCCGCCGAAGCCCGCGTACGCCAGCTGCAGGACGGCGCGCGCCGCATCCCGACCATCGTCTTCGCCGACGGCAGCCACCTCGTGGAGCCGAGCGACGACGAGCTGAACGCCCACCTGTCGCGGTGACGCCACTGACCGAACTCCCGCTGGGCACGCGGGTTGTGGTGCGGTACCGGATCGAGGGCGGGTTCACCGACGCCCTTGGTCCGCTGCGTGCCCGCGACGCCGAGACGTGCACCGTCGAGACGAAACGCGGCCTGGTTGTCGTGCCGCTGGCCGCGGTGGTCACGGCGAAGCCGGTGCCACCTCCTCCGCAGCGGAAATCGAGTGGCCCGCCCGAGCAGAATTTGTGACGATCGAGTTATGCGCACTTTCGACGAGTTGGTAGCCGAAGCCGCGTCAGTCTCCGTGGACGGCTGGGATTTCTCCTGGCTCGAAGGCCGGGCCAGCGAGCAGCGGCCGTCCTGGGGCTATCAGCGGTTGCTCGGCGAACGGCTGCGGGACGTCCAGTCCGTTGTGGACATCCAGACCGGCGGCGGCGAAGTGCTGGCGGGAGTGCCGGTCCTGCCGCCGTTGACGGTCGCCACCGAATCGTGGCCGCCGAACATCGAGAAGGCCGCCGCGTTGCTCGAACCGCGTGGGGCGACCGTCGTCGCGGACACCGACGAGCCGCCGCTTCCGTTTCAGGACAACACGTTCGAAATGGTCGTCAGCAGGCATCCGGTCACCGTCTGGTGGGACGAGATCGCGCGCGTGCTCAAGCCGGGCGGGAGTTATCTCTCGCAGCAGGTCGGGCCGTGGAGCGTGTTCGAGCTGGTCGAGTACTTCCTCGGGCCGCAGCCGCCGGAGGTCCGCAACGGCCGGCATCCGGACCACGCGAAGGCAGGGGCGGAGAAGGCCGGGCTCGAGGTGGTGGATTTGCGGTTCGAGGAACTGCGCACGGAGTTCCACGACGTCGGCGCGGTGATTTACTTCCTGCGCAAGGTGATCTGGATGGTCCCGGGGTTCACTGTGGACAAATACCTGCCGCGGCTGCGTGAGCTGCACGAGGAGCTGCAGAAGGGGCCGTTCGTCGCGACGACTACTCGGTACCTGATCGAGGCGCGCAAGCCCTCGTGAGTGGCAATCCCGGTTCTAACCGGGATAACCACTCACGAGACCCGAGCGACAGCCGCCTCGATCCCGTCCGCCAGCACCGCCACGCCGGCCTCGAAACTCAACCGCGCCTCATGCTCCAAATAGGACACCCCGGCCGGCGGCGGCGCACCCTCCGAACCCAGCCGCGCGACGTTCGGATACCGCTGCGCCAGATCCGGGGCCAGCTCGCCGAGCGCTGCCGTCCGCGCATGCCACCAGTCCTCATCGGACAGTCCGGTTTCCTTCAGCGCCAGCCGCGATTCGGCGGCGATCTGCACCGCGCCGCGCACGACGTTGAGCAGCGCGCCCACCAGCCGGCGCACCTGACCGGCGGGCAGGCCGGTCGCGAACAGCACCCGCAGCACCGTTTCCTGCATCCGGAACTCCCCCGGGCCCAGCACCGGCCGCGCGTAGGAAACCTGCAGCAGCCACGGGTGCCGCAGATGGAATTCCCACAGGTCGCCGGCCAGTTCGAGCAAAGCGGGACGCCAGCCGCCGGACAGGTCGTGGTCGGCGCGCAGATCGCCGAACGCCTGGTCGCACATCAAGTCGATCAGCTCGGTTTTGCTCGGCACGTACGTGTACAGCGCCATCGCCGTGCGCCCGAGCCGTTCGCCGACCGCGCGCATCGACAGCGCCGCCATGCCCTCCGCGTCCGCGAGTTCGATGGCCGCGGCCACGATGCGGTCCACGCTCAGCGCGGGTTTCGGCCCCGGCGCGCTGCGCGGTTCGCTGCCCGCGCGCCACAGCAGCTCCATCGAACGGCGGGCGTCGCCCTGCCCCGCGAACACGACCACCGGCGACCCCTTTCCCCTTACAGGATAAAGGACCGCCGGGGCCGCCGGCTCAGCCGTCCACCTCGATCGCGAGCGCCGGGCACAGCTGCGCCGCTTCCTTCGCCTTCGCGTGCAGTTCCGCGGGCGGGTTTTCCTGGAGCAGCAGCACGATCCCGTCGTCGTCGCGCTGGTCGAACACCTCGGGCGCGACGAGCACGCACTGCCCGGCCCCGACGCAGCGGGACTGGTCGATCGCCACCTTCATCTCCCGGCTCCTTTCACCAGGTCACGGGGAGTTCGTGCACCCCGTAGACGACCATGTCGTGCTTGAACTTCAGCTCTTCGAGCGGCGCGGCCAGCCGCAGCGTCGGGATCCGCCGGTACAGCGTCCGGTACACCACCTGCAGTTCGACCCGCGCGAGCGGCTGGCCGAGGCACTGGTGCACGCCGTAGCCGAACGCGACGTGGTGGCGGGCCTGGCGGGTGACGTCGAGCTTGTCCGGCTCGGGGAACTGCGTCTCGTCGCGGTTGGCGACGTCGGTGGCCGCGATCAGGCCCTCGCCCGCGCGCACGGTCTGCCCGCCGATCTCCAGGTCTTCGAGCGCGACGCGGCGGCGTCCGGAGTGGACGATCGTCAGGTAGCGCAGCAGCTCCTCGACCGCGTTGGCCAGCAAGGCGTCGTCGCCGTCGCGGACCGCGGCGAGCTGATCCGGGTGCTCCAGCAGCGCGACCGTGCCGAGCGCGATCATGTTCGCCGTGGTTTCGTGCCCGGCCACGAGCAGCAGCTGGCCCATCGACGCCGCTTCCTCGACGGTCATCGCACCGGTCGCGACCTGACCCGTCGCGAGCCGGCTGAACACGTCGTCGGCCGGATCGCCGATCTTCTTCTCCACCAGCCGCGCGAGGTAGTCGAGCAGTTCCTCGGCCGCGGCGAGCGACTGTTCGGCAGTCGCCTCCCGGGAGACCAGGATCTTGCTGCAGCGGTGGAAAAACTCGCGGTCGTCGTACGGCACGCCGAGCAGTTCGCAGATCACCAGGGACGGCACCGGCAGCGCGAACGCCTGCACGAGGTCGGCGGGTTTCGGCCCGGCCAGCATCCCGTCCAGCAGCTCGTCGACGATCTGCTGGATCCGCGGCCGCATCCGCTGGACCTTCTTCACCATGAAATCGCCGGTCAGCAGCCGTCGCTGGGCCGCGTGCTCCGGGTCGTCCATGCCGATGAACGACTTGAACCGGTTGCGCCGCGCCTTGATCCCGGGCGTCTGCGCCGGATAGCCGGCGCGGTCGGGATCGGCGCTCACCCGCGGGTCGGCGAGCATCGCGCGGACGTCTTCGTAGCGGGTGAGCAGCCACGGTTCGCTGCCGTCCCAGATCCGCACGCGCGACACCGGCTCGTCGCGCAGCTTGCGCTCGAGGCCGGGCGGCGGATCGAACGGGCAGCGCCCGCGCGCCATCGGGAACCGCTCTGCCGGCCGGGCGTCGGCCATGACCGCCTCCTGGAGAAGTCGCCAAACGATCGTTCGGATACTTACCGAACACATGTTAGGAGATGTGGTGAACGACTGACCAGACGCGCGGGTCAAGATCACCGGGATGGCCGTGGACGAGGGTGGCAAACGGGAGAAAACGCCCGTGGGTCAAGCGAAAATGAGCGACAGCAGCTCGTCGGCGAAGCTCACGACGGCGTCCTCGTTCGGCTGTTTTCCGGACGAATGGAACAGCGCGACGCGGCCGTGCGCGCCGACGAACGCGATCACCCCGGCCCGGTCGGCGGGCACGCGGAGCGCGGCCCCGGACTCGGCGCAGCGGGCGAACGCGGCGGTGATCCGGTCGATGAGGTCGATCGTCGGGCCCTGCGGCCGGACCTCCGGCGACGTGCGGCTGGCCCCGTTGGCGGTCATCAGCCGGTAGTGGCCGGGGTTGTCCATCGCGAACCGGCAGTACGCGTGCAGCAGCGCCCGGACCCGGCCCACCGGATCGGCCGCGGGCACCCGGGATTCGGCCGCTTCCATCGCGAGCCGCAGCCGGCCGAACTCGTGCTCGACGAGTCCGGCGACGAGCGCGGCCCGGTCGCTGAAGTGCTGGTAGATGCTGGCCGGGGCGATGCCGACGGCACGGGCGACGCCGCGGATGGTGAGCGCGTCCTCGCCGCCGAGTTCCGACAGGAGCCTGCTGGCCGCGGCGAGGATTTCCCCGCGCAGCCGTTCGCCCTCGCCCCAGCGGTTGCGCGTGCGGGCCTGGACTTCTTCGGACACCTGCCCATTGTTACCGCTCGGCCTGCCCGGTCCCGCTCCGGCCCGCCGCGGATGTCGGTCGTTTCGTCGTCCGTCAGCCATCCGGGGTTCACCGGCTGGGCGAGGGCGGTCGATAGCGTTCGCCGGTGGACGATCAGGGGTGGCTGGACGACTTCCAGCGGCGGATTGACGAGATGCAGGCGAAAAGCCTTGCGCTGCAGGAGACCTTGAGCACCGCGGAGGGCCGCGCCAAATCGGGCGACGGGCTCGTGTCGGTTTCGGTGACTCCGAACGGCGCGCTCAAGAACCTCGAAATCGACGACCGCGCCCTGCGGCACGGCGGCGCCCGGCTGACCGCCTCGATCATGGACGCCTACGGAAAAGCCCAGCGCCAGGTGTCGCGCGACGTCATCAACGCGTTCGAGCCGATCGCCGGCGACAGCGAGATGATGACCGTGGTCAAGTCGTATCTGCCGGAGCCCGAGGAAGAGCCGGAACCACCGGCCGAGCCGCCCGCGCGTTATTCGGGACCTCCGCCGGGCAGCACCACGCCGCCGGGCAGCGCGGCCTACGGACGCCCGACACCTCCGCCAGGCGGCGCGACGCACAGCCGTCCGCCGATGCCGCCTCCCGGCAACACCCCGCCGCCGCCCCCGGCCGCGCCCGAACCGCCGCGGCCGACGTCCGGTCCGCACCGCCGGCGCGCCGCGGGCGAGGACGACGACGAGATGCAGCCGTGGTGACCTCTCGTGAGTGGCGTTCACGGTTCTAACCGCGAACGCCACTCACGACCGGGCTGTCAACCCGTCGTTAGTGCTGGGAAATCACCATTTGCCGGACCGTACGAAAGGGGGGTCACAATCCGGGAGCTTCTGCCTACTTTGGGTTGAGCGCGCGCAAACCCGGCAAACTCCCTTATCCCCCCAGGAGCTTTCTTATGTCCAGGAAGTTCGTGCTGTCCGGCGCGGTGGCACTCGCTCTGGCCGCCGCCCCGCTCTCGGGCGCCGTAGCGGTCGCCGCTCCGGCTCCTTCCGCGGTCGCGGCCGCCACGGTCTACTACTCGACGTCCGGCGCGCCGTCGTTCCGGGCCGCGATCAACGCGGGCGCGGCGAACTGGAACCGCGCGGTGACCAACGTGAAGCTGGTCGAACGGTCGTCCGGGGCCACGCTGCGGTACGTCGAGGGCAACGACCCGCGCGGCTCGTACGCGCAGACCGACGGGCACGGCCACGGCACCATCTTCATCGACTACACCCAGGCCCGCCAATACGACAACACGCGGATCACCGCGCACGAGACCGGCCACGCGCTCGGCCTGCCGGACCACTACTCGGGCCCGTGCTCCGAGCTGATGTCGGGCGGCGGCCCCGGCCCGTCCTGCCACAACGCCAACCCGAACGCCCAGGAAGCCTCCCGCGTGCAGCGGCTGTGGGCCAACGGGCTCAGCGCGGTCTCCGGTCCGCAGCAGCGGATCTACGACCACGCCGGCTGAGCCGGATGAGCGAGCGGCGGCCGGGCGCGTCCCGGCCGCCGCATTCGCTGTCAAGGTTTCCGCGCCGGATAGCGCCGTTCGGACTCCGATCGAGGTCGGAATCCGCCCTGTTTCGCTGAACGAGGAATGCCCTCGGACCGCCGGTGGTTGGCTTGCCTTCAGACGAAAGGGAGGCATTTCATGGCGGAAATCGTTCTGGTTCACGGTTCCTGGGCCGATGGGTCGGTGTGGCTGGAGGTGATCGCGGCACTGCACCGACAGGGGCACCGGGCCCGCGCGGTACACCTGCCGATGACTTCGTTCGCCGACGACATCGCCGAGGTCCGCCGGGAAATCGCCGCCCTCGGCGGCCCGGTCGTGCTGGCCGCCCATTCCTACGGCGGTGCGGTGATTTCCGGTGCGGCGAAGGACAATCCGCAGGTCAACGCGCTGGCTTACTTCGCGGCGTATGTTCCCGACGAAGGCGAGACCGTGCCTTCGCTGAACGCCCACTTCCCGGACGCCCCCGGTGGTGCCGCGATGGTGTTCCACGAAGACGGCTGGTCGTCGCTCGACCCGGACCACTTCCACGACGCCCTCGCCGCCGATTTGCCTCCCGAACGAGCCGCCGCGCTGGCCGCAGTGCAACGACGCGCCCGCGCCGACTGCTTCGTCGCGCCCGCGGGTCCGGGGGCCTGGCGTGACCTGCCGACCGCTTACGCGGTGTCCACAGAGGACCGGATTCTCCACCCGGACCTGCAGCGGTGGCTCGCGAAGCGGGCTGGGGCGGACTGTGTCGAGCTGGCGGCCAGTCACTATTCGCTGCTCTCGCAACCGGAGGCGGTGGCTGCGGTGATCGACAAGGTCGCGGTGCGCGGCGAGCAGCGGTAAATTCAGTTGCCCAGCCGCGTTCGGACAGCCGAGTATTCCGGCCATGACCACCGAACCGGCCCGCCATCGTCCGTCCCGCTGCCCGCTCGAAAGCGGCAAGCAGCAGACGGCTCAGGAAGGGACCCGCCAGGCAGTGCGATGAGCGCCGCGCTGGTCGCGGGGCTCATCGCCGGGTACGGGATCGCCATGCCGGTCGGCGCGATCGGCGTTTACCTGGTCGAACTCACCGCTCGCACATCGTGGCGGGTCGGAGCGGCCGCAGCAATGGGTGTGGCCACCGCGGACGGCGTCTACGCCGTTCTCGCCACCGCCGGCGGGACCGCGCTGGCTCCGCTGCTCGCCCCGATCACCGTTCCGCTGCGCCTGACCTCCGCCGTCGCACTGCTCATGCTCGCCGGATGGACCGCGGTTCGGGCCATCCGACGTTACCGATCCGCCGAATCGCCCTTGGCAGCACCGGAACCGCATCCACTGCGGGCCTATGCGACCCTGCTCGGCCTGACCCTGCTCAACCCCACCACCGTCATCTACTTCACCGCGCTCGTCCTCGGCGAGCGACCGGCCAACGGCACCGTGTTCGCGGCAGCCGCGTTCGCTGCTTCGGCCAGCTGGCAACTGCTGCTGGCGGTCGGCGGAGCGCTGCTCGGACGCGGTCTCACCGGTCCGCGCGGACGGCTCGGCACCGCCTTGCTGTCCAGCGCGGTGATTCTCGTGCTGGCGGTGCGGCTTTTCTAGGAGGCGACCGTGCTTTCCCTTACCTCAAGGGAAAACGGCGGTTGCACCGAACGCGGCTCAGCGCTCTCGGTACCGGCGAGGCGGCGGTGGATCAGGTCGATCGCGGCCTCGGCGATCGCCGCCTTGTCCGGCGAGATCGTGGTGAGCGCGGGCAGGCTGAACGCGCTCTCCTCAGTGTTGTCGAAGCCGACGATCGCGATGTCCTCCGGAACCCGGAGCCCCTGTTCGGCCGCCGAACGCAACGCGCCGACGGCCAGCAGGTCGTTGAAGCAGAACACCGCGTCCGGCGGTTCTTCCTGTGCCAGCAAGCGTTTCATCGCCGCCGCACCCTCGGCGCGGTGATACTTCGCGACCGGCTCCACCAAGGAATCCACCCACGGCAACCCAGCGTCGGCCAGCGCGGCCCGGTAGCCCGCGAGCCGCAGCGACGACGTCCCGCGCTGAGGGTTCGCGCCGATCGCGGCGATCCGGCGACGGCCGAGCGACACCAGATGCGACACCGCCACCTGCGCGGCCCGCACGTTGTCGATCGCCACCCGGTCCAGCGCGACGTCCACCGCGTGCTCGCCCAGCAGCACCAACGGGATTTGCCCGTCCGCAGCGGGGAAATCCGCCGCCTCGAGTGCTTCGGGATGCACGAGCGCGCCGTCGACCAGATGCGGGCCCAGCGAGTCCACAGTGGCCCGTTCCCGGTCGCGGGTTCCTTGCGTCTGCTCGATCAGCACGCTCCACCCGCGACGCTGCGCGGCGGTGATCACCAGCCCGGCCATTTCGCCGAAGTACGGAATGCTCAGCTCCGGCACCATCAACGCCAGGAACCCGGTCCGCCCCCGGCGCAGGTTGCGCGCGCCGACGTTCGGCCGGTACCCGGTCGCGGCCAGTGCCTCCTCGACGCGCCGCCGGTTCTCGGGCTTCACGAACGCGTAGCCGTTCACCACGTTCGACACGGTTTTCACCGAAACGCCCGCCAGCGTCGCGACGTCCTTCAAGGTCACGGCCACGCCGACTCCTCATCTCTCCGCCCAGAGCCCATCACGAGCCCGCGAGGCTCTCGGCAGCAGCCCCGACGACCACGTAGTGTAGCGACGTTGTGCCTGTTTACAACGTTGTTCCAACGATGTAAAAATAGCCGCAGCTCAGCGTCGTGACGGACGTCACTACGCCGAGCGGGTTGCCCCAGTCGTCGGCTGCGAGGAGTCCGCCGTGTCCCCGTCCGTCCCTGCCCGCTTCGCTCTGGTCGCCGGCGCCGCCACGGCACTCGTGCTCGCCGGCTGCACTAGCCGCGAGGAAACCCCGGCCGCGCAAAGCAACGGCTCCGGTCCGGCCGCCTCGGCCGCGTCCGCCGCGCCGTCCGCCGACGGCTGCACCCTCGACAAGACCGGCTACCCGAAGCTCGACCCGAAGACCGCGATCGTCGGCTTCTCCCAGTCGGAGAAGGAGGCGAACCCGTTCCGGATCGCCGAGACCCAGTCCATCCGCGCCGAGGCGGGCAAGCTCGGCATCCCGGCCGACCACCTGCTGACCACGAACGCGCAGAGTGACCTCAACAAGCAGATCTCGGACATCAAATCGCTGCTGGACCGCGGCGCGCAGCTGCTCATCGTGGCCCCGCTGAACTCCGACGGCCTGCAGCCCGCGCTCGACGCGGCGAAGGCGAAGAAGGTCCCGGTGGTCACCATCGACCGGCAGGTGACGTCGAAGCCCTGCACCGACTACCTGACCTTCATCGGCTCCAACTTCATCGAACAGGGCCACCGCGCGGCCGCCGCGCTGGCGAAGTCCACCGGCGGCAACGGCAAGGTCGCGATCCTGCTCGGCTCCTCGGGCAACAACGTGACCACCGACCGCACCAAGGGCTTCAAGGACGAGCTGGCCAAGACGCCCGGCCTCACCGTGGTCGCCGAGCAGACCGGCGAGTTCGACCGCTCCAAGGGCCAGTCGGTGATGGAGCAGCTGATCCAGAGCCACCCGGACCTCACCGCGGTGTACGCGGAGAACGACGAGATGGGCATCGGAGCGGTCAACGCGCTCAAGACCGCGGGCAAGAACCCCGGCAAGGACGTCAAGGTCGTGTCGGTCGACGGCACGCGCAACGCGGTGCAGCTGATCGTGGACGGCAGCTACAACGCGGTGATCGAATCGAACCCGCGGTTCGGCCAGCTGGCGTTCCAGACGCTGCAGCAGTTCGAGGACGGCAAGCCGATCCCGCCGAGCATCGTCATCAGCGACGACTCCTACGACGAATCGAACGCGGCCCAGAAGGTCGGGAACGCGTACTGATGACGAGCACGGCCGACACCCAGGCGGCGACCATGACCGCACCGGTGCTCGAGGTGTCCGGGGTGACCAAGCGGTTCCCCGGCACCGTGGCCCTCGACGACGTCTCCTTCCGCCTGCGCCGCGGCGAAGTCCACGCGCTGGTCGGGGAAAACGGCGCGGGCAAGTCCACGTTGATCAAAGTGCTCACCGGCGTGTACCGGCCGGACGAGGGCGAGGTCCGCCACCTCGGCGCACCGGTCGAGTTCCGCCGTCCGATCGACGCGCAGCGCGCCGGGATCTCGACCATCTACCAGGAGGTCAACCTCGTCCCGCTGATGAGCGTGGCGAGCAACGTCTTCCTCGGCCGGGAACCGCGCACCCGCACCGGATTGATCGACTGGTCCGCGATGAACGAGCAGGCACGCGAACTGCTCAGCGGGTACGGGATCGACACCGATGTGCGGCGTCCGCTGCACACGCTCGCGGTCGGGGCGCAGCAGATGGTCGCGCTCGCTCGTGCGGTGTCCACAAAGGCCGGTGTGGTCGTAATGGACGAGCCGACGTCGTCGCTCGAACCGCGTGAAGTGGACACTCTGTTCGAGGTGCTGGCGCGGCTGCATGCCGATGACATTTCGGTGCTTTACGTGAGTCATCGGATGGACGAGCTGTACCGGGTCTGCGACAGCGTCACTGTGCTGCGCGACGGCCGCGTAGTCCACAGTGGACCATTGAAGCCGTTGCCCCGCCTCGAATTGGTGTCGATGATGCTCGGCCGGGAGATCCGGCAGATCCGCGCCGAGGGTGTCACCGCGTTCGGCGAGGAGCATCACGCGGAGAAGGAACCGTTGCTGCAGGCCACACATCTGTCCGGCGGGAACAAGCTGCACGACGTTTCGGTGAGCGTACGGCCGGGCGAGGTCGTCGGACTGGCCGGACTGCTCGGGTCCGGCCGGAGCGAGACCGCGCGGGCGGTGGTCGGCGCGTTCCCGCTCGACGGTGGAACCGTGCTGCTGGCGGGAAAACCGTTGAAGCGCGGGAAGATCTCCGCGGCAATGCGGGCTGGGATCGCGTTGCTGGCCGAGGACCGTAAGGCGGACGGGATCATTCCGAACCTGTCCGTCCGCGAAAACATCGTGCTCGCCGCGCTGCCGCGGCTGTCCACTTTCGGCTTCATCAGCCGGTCCAAACAGGACCGTGTGGTGAAGACGTTCATGGAACGGTTGCGGATCAAGGCGTCCAGCCCGGAGCAGAAGGTGTCCGAACTGTCCGGCGGCAACCAGCAGAAAGTGCTGCTGGCGCGCTGGCTCGCCACCGGACCGAAAGTGCTGCTGCTGGACGAGCCGACCCGAGGCATCGACGTGGGAGCCAAAGCCGAGGTGCAGGCGCTCATCGACGAACTGGCGCAGGACGGGCTCGGCGTGCTGCTGATCTCGTCCGAACTGGAAGAGATTCTCGACGGCGCGGACCGGGTGGTCGTGCTGCGCGACGGAAGCGTCGCGACCGAACTGGCCGGCGACGCGGTCACCGAGGACAACGTGCTGGCGGCGATAGCTGCAGGGGGTGACAACGATGTCGACCGCGACACTGACGAGACCTGACCGCGCCCGCGTCACGACCTGGCTGCAGAACTACGGCGTGTACCTGGCCGTGGTCGTGCTGCTGTTGTTCAACATCGCCTTCACGAAGAACTTCCTCTCCGCGGCCAACTTCCGCACGCAACTCGTGCAGGCCGCGCCGGTGTGCATCGTCGCGCTCGGCATGGCGCTGGTGATCGGGACCGAGGGCATCGACCTGTCGGTGGGCTCGGTGATGTCGGTCGCCGCGGCGCTCGTCCCGCTGTATCTCGGGGCGGGGCCGCTGATGGTGGTCGCGGTCGCGCTGATCGCCGGGGTCGTTTCCGGGTTGTTCAGCGGATTCCTGGTGGCCCAGCTGGGCATTCAGCCGATCATCGCGACGCTGGCGTTGCTCGTCGGCGGTCGCGGGCTAGCGCTCGTGATCGCGCACGGACAGCTGGTGCAGCTGCACAACCCGGACTTTCTCGCGCTCGGCAGCGGCGACGTCCTCGGCGTGCCGATCATGGTACTGGTGGCCGCGGTCCTGTCGGTGCTGGCCGGATTGCTGGTGCGGCGCACCACCTTCGGACGGCACCTGGTCGCGGTCGGCGGCAACCGTCCCGCCGCGACACTCGCCGGGCTGCCGGTGAAACGGGTCCTGATCGGGGTGTACGCCATGTCCGGGGCGCTCGCGGCCATCGCCGGGGTGCTGTCCACCGCCCGCCTCGGCGCGAGCGACCCCAACGATCTCGGCCTGCTGATGGAACTTTCGGCGATCACCGCGGTGGTGGTCGGCGGCACTCCGCTCACCGGCGGCCGCGTGCGCGTGCTCGGCACGGTGTGCGGCGCGCTGCTCATGCAATTGGTGCACGCCACGCTGATCAAGCACGACCTGCCGGATTCCGCCGCGCAAATGGTGCAGGCCGCCATCATCGTCGCCGCGGTGTACGTCGCCCGGGAACGGAGCACGCGATGATCGCGACCACCGCCGCCCCGCCGTCCGAACGCGGCGCGGCCTTCGCCGCAGCGCTGCAACGCCAAGGCGCGGCCGTCGTGCTCGTGCTCGGCGTGGCCGTCGCGTGGTTTGCCTTCCCGCGCTTCGGATCCGCGGACAACCTGCGCGACCTCGCGTTGCAAAGTTCTTTCCTGGCAGTGCTCGCGCTGGGCATGACGTTCGTGATCATTTCCGGCGGGATCGATCTGTCCGTCGGCTCGGTGTACGCGCTCGGCGGCGTGCTGGCCGCGTACGGCTCCCGATACGGCCTGGTCGTGGCGATCCTGCTGCCATTAGTCGTTTGCGGGCTCATCGGGCTGCTCAACGGGCTCCTCATCGCCCGCACGAAAATGGCCCCGTTCATCGTCACGCTCGCCTCGCTGTTGTTCGCTCGCGGGCTCTTGCTGGCCTTGACCGACGAGGGCGCGACGACGTACAAAGTGGAGCCGGGATCAGCGTTGCTCTGGCTGGGGCAAGGCAAGATCCTCGGTGTCGGCGTACCGGTGTATCTCGCTTTGGTCCTTTTCGGACTCGGCGGCCTGCTGCTGCGCCGGACCCGGTTCGGCCAGTCGGTATTCGCGCTCGGCGGCTCGGAACAGTCCGCGCTGCTGATGGGTCTTCCGGTGGCCCGCACCAAAATCACCCTCTACACGCTCAGCGGCACGCTCGCCGGATTCGCCGGCGTGCTCACCGCGGCGTACCTGCAATCGGGCGTCACCGTGCTCGGCGTCGGCACGGAGCTGGACGCGATTTCCGTCGTGGTCATCGGCGGAACGCTGCTCACCGGCGGCGCCGGAACCGTACTCGGCACGCTCGTGGGCGTGCTGCTGAAGACGCTGATCCAGAACGTCATCAACCAGGTCGGCACCCTCGATTCCAACTACCAGACGGTGGTCAGCGGCGCGTTCCTGCTGGTTGTCGTCGTGATCCAGCGGCTGCTGGCCCGCTCCCGCCGCTCCTGACCCGTGCAGTTCCATCCGCGCTGATCCACCTGTCAGTAGGAGGTTCGACGATGGTCCGTCCTGCCCGCAGACCCGGCCGCCTGGCCACGGCAGCCGCCGCGCTCGCCGTGGCCGTGTCCGGGTTGTCGAGTGTCCCCGCCGCCGCGGCCGATCCGCCGCAGTGGCACCGCCTCACCCCGCCCCTGACCACCCCGTGGACCAACCAGGTCTCCCCGGACAACGCCCTTCCCGAATACCCGCGGCCGCAAATGACCCGGGACAACTGGCAAAACCTCAACGGCGTCTGGGAATTCTCCGCCGCCAAACCGGGCGACTCGCCGCCGATCAAGCGCAGCCTCGACGAACGCATCCTCGTGCCGTACCCGGTCGAATCGGCGCTGTCCGGAATCATGCGGCACGAAACGTCGATGTGGTACCGGCGGACCTTCCAGGTGCCGAAGAACTGGCACGTCGGCGGGCGGGACCAGCGGTTGCTCCTGCACTTCCAGGCCGTCGACTACGACACCACGGTGTGGGTCAACGGCCATCAGGTCGCCCGGCACACCGGCGGGTACGACGCGTTTTCCGCGGACGTCACCAACGCGTTGACCACCGGGAAAGACCAGGAAATCGTCGTCGGCGTCACGGATCCGAACGACGCGGGCGGGCAACCGCTCGGCAAGCAGCGCAAACCCGGCGACGGCATCTTCTACACCCCGACGTCCGGCATCTGGCAGACCGTCTGGATGGAACCGGTGGCCCCGGCGCACCTCTCGCGGGTGGACACCACCCCGGACGTCGCCAGCGGTTCGGTCACGGTGAACGCCGTCGTGGGCGGCCCGGTGAAACAACGCGTGCAAGCCGTCGCCTACGACCGCGGCCGTGTCGTCGGCGTCGCGTCCGGACCGGCGAACACTCCGTTGAAGCTCAAGATAAACAAGCCGCGTCTGTGGACGCCGGACGATCCGTTCCTGTACGACCTGCGCGTCTCCCTGTCCTCCGGCGACAGCGTCGGCTCGTACTTCGGGCTGCGGTCGGTGTCCGTCGGCAAGACCGCGGACGGCAAGCAGCGGATGCTGCTGAACGGCAAGTTCGTGATGCAGCTCGGCCCGCTGGACCAGGGTTTCTGGCCGGACGGCATCTACACCGCACCGACCGACGCGGCGCTGAAGTTCGATCTGGAACAGGAAAAGGCGCTCGGGTTCAACATGGTGCGCAAGCACATCAAGGTCGAACCGGACCGCTGGTACTACTACGCGGACAAACTCGGGCTGCTGGTGTGGCAGGACATGCCCGCGATGAAGGACGACATCGACGCGACGCCCGCGGCGCAGGCGAACTTCGAATCCGAACTGCACCGGATGATCGACCAGCACCGGAGTTTCCCGTCGATCGTCACCTGGGTGCCGTTCAACGAGGGCTGGGGCGACTACGCCGTCGGCCGGATCGCCGACCAGGTCAAGGCCTGGGACCCGACGCGGCTGGTGGACGCTGAGTCCGGCGTGAACTGCTGCCGGTCCGAACCCGACAGCGGCCGCGGCGATCTCTACGACGACCACACCTACACCGGCCCGGGAACCCCCGTGCCGGACGCGCACCGCGCCGCGGTCGACGGCGAATACGGCGGCCTCGGACTGAAGGTCGACGGACACCAGTTCGACCCGGCCGGCAGCTTCGCGTACGAGATGGAGCCGGACAGCGCCACGCTCACCCGTCGCTACGCCGAACTCCAGCAACGCCTGCTGCTCGCCGGACGGCAATGCGGCGTGTCGGCCGGGGTGTACACGCAAACCACCGACGTGGAGAAGGAGGTCAACGGCTTCTTCACCTACGACCGGCAAGTGAAGAAGATGGACTTCGCCGCTGTCCGGGCCGCGAACCTGTCGGTGATCAAGGGCGTCGACGGCTCGCCGCAACAGGGTCCGGTGATCCCGCCCGGCACGCCCGGGATCGACGGAATCGCCGCGTACCCGTTCGACGAGAACGGCGGCACCACCGCGGCGGACCCGGTGGGCCATCACGACGCGACGCTCGTCGGCGGCGCTTCCTGGACCGCCGGCCACAGCGGCTCGGCCCTGGCGGTGAACGGCTCCGGCCAGTACGCGGACACCGGTGCCGCGCTGGTGAAGACCGACCTGAGCTACAGCGTCGCCGCATGGGTGAAGTTCACCGCGGTCGGCGACGGTTTCCAGACCGTGGTGAGCCAGGACGGGAACGACCACAGCGCGTTCTTCCTGCAGTATTCCGGCGCGGACCACAAGCTGGCGTTCAGCTTCGTGGGCACCCGGGCACTCGCCCCGCTCACACCGGAAGCCGGCCGCTGGTACCACCTGGTCGGGGTCCGCGATGCCGCTACCGGGCAGCTGGCGCTGTACGTGGACGGCCAGCTGGCCGCGTCGCGCAGCGTTTGCCTGGGCGAGGCGTCCACCGGACACACGGTGATCGGCCGCGGGAAGTACGGCGGAAACCCGGTGGACTTCCTGAACGGGGCGGTTGACCAGGTGCGCCTGTACGACCGGGCGTTGTCCGCCGCGGAGGTGGCGAAGCTGTACGCGTCCTGAGGTCAGGGAAAGCGCCTGGGCCTGCGAGTTCGCGGGTCCAGGCGCTTCTCTTTTCCGGTGTGCCGTTCGCCGCGTGCGTCGGCTCTCTCGCGCTCACGGTGCTTTTCCTTGCGAGGGCGTGGGTTTTCTAGTCCCCCCGTGGAGCTGAAAGACCACCCTGTCGCGCAAGCGACCGCCGACGTCGCGCTCGGCGGAGGCGGTTGCCTAGGCCTTGCCGCCGTGCTCGCCTGAGGCTCCCCGCTTCGCCCGCACCCGCCGGTAACTCCAGATCAGCAGCGCGAACAAGATCAAACTCGACAGGATCAGGCTGGTCCCGGTACTCCACCCGCTGAGCGGCAGCGACCGCACCGTCCCCCACACGATGCCCGCGGCCAGCAGCGCCAGCCCGGCCAGCACCGAACCGGCGATCCGCAGCGGCGACGACACGCTCTCCTCCGCCGCTTTCATCGCCCGCGTCCGCACCGGGTCGACGAATCGCTGCAGCGCCGGGAACTCCGAGGCCAGCACCAGCAGCCCGGCGAGCACCAGCAGCAGTCCCGGCCCGGGCAGCACGAGCAGCACGACCCCGACGACCACCAGCGCCCCGCCGACGACCGACAGGAGCACCCGGCGCACTGGCTTGCCCAATCCCATCGGGCCAGTGTGCCGCCGGGATCGCGGTACTGCCAGCTGGACTGTCCATACTGGACCCCCGAGGCGGACCGGCCGGTTTTTGTCGGTGCCGGATGCTTAGCTGCTCAGCGTGGTCGAATCACTGCCTGACCTCATCCGCCGCTGGCAGGCGGGATGGGGCGCGTCCCGAGGATTCCGTCCCGCCGAAGAAACCCGCGGCGGGCTGCACGTCCTGCTCGAACAACCGGATCGGCACCGCGAGATCGTCGCGCGGTGTCCGCCGAACCGGAGGTCCTGCGCGGCCTCGCCGAAGAGGTGGCTGCCGCCGCACGCCCGACCTGGCTGACCGTGCCGACGAACCGGCCGGAGGAAGCCGAGTCGATCATGCGCGAGGCAGGGCTGAAGCTGCGGGACGCACGCGAAGCACTCATGACGATCCCGCTGCGCCGACATCCACCGCGTACCGCACCGCCGCCCTACACCCGGACGACCGCCAGGCACGCAACGGTGTGCGAAACCGTGCTGCGCCATCCCGATTCGGGGGTCGCGGCGCGAGGAACCATGGCCGTGCTCGGCACCGACGCGATCGCGGACCGGATCGAAACCGTGCCGGAACATCGCCGCCGCGGTCTCGGCAGCGTGGTGATGAGTTCCCTCGCGGAAAACGCCGTGGCACACGGCGCGACCACCGGGATTCTCGTCGCCACCGCGGCCGGGCAACAGCTTTATGCGGCGCTGGGGTGGTCCACGCGCGCCACCGTCCTCATCGCCCAGGCCCCGGCAGGTTGACCTGAAGGTCTTCTGCTTACCGCGAAGCTGCGCGACGCCGGGATCACCCTCGAGGCCCACCGGTCCCCCATCAGCGAACCCGACGCCGCGAAACCACTAGGAGCCGCCGTTATTCACCAGCCAGCAACCGCTCGAACGACACCGACGCGTACTCGTCATCCGGCTTCGCCTCCGGCGCCGCCGCGACCAACCGAGCCAGCTCGCGGCCAGCCCGCTCCACCCGCTGCTGCAACGCACCCGTCGCCTCGACGCTGCCCCAATCCGACGACGCCGCGTACACGCCGGTCGGGACCACAGTCGCGCGAAGGTAGGCGAAGAGCGGGCGCAGCGCGAAGTCGAGCGCCAGCGAATGCCGTTCCGTACCGCCCGTCGCGGCGAGCAGCACCGGTTTGCCGTCGAGCGCTTCCTTGTCCAGCACGTCGAAGAACGATTTGAACAGCCCGCTGTAGGAAGCGGTGAACACCGGCGTCACGGCGATCAAGCCGTCGGCGTGCGTCACGGTGTCGATCACTTCCCGCAGCTGCGGGCTGGGGAACCCGGTGAGCATGTTGTTGGTGACGTCGACCGCGATGTCGCGGAGTTCGAACACCTTCACCGTCACGTCGTCGTCGACGAGGGCGGCGCGGGTGGCCTCGGCCAGCCGGTCGGCCAGCAGCCTCGTGGACGACGGCTGGCTCAAGCCCGCGGTGACCACGGCGACAGTGCGTGCAGTCATGACCTTCTCCCCTAAACCCGGGTCAGGCGGTGACGGCCTGAGCCGCCTTGAGCGATTCGTGCGTGGGCGCTTCCGGCACGTGCGCCGGGCGCTTCGCTTCCAGTTCCTTGCGCAGCACCGGCACGACCTCTTCGCCCAGCAGGTCGAGCTGCTCCAGCACGGTCTTCAGCGGCAGCCCCGCGTGGTCCATCAGGAACAGCTGGCGCTGATAGTCGCCGAAGTGCTCGCGGAAGGTCAGCGTCTTGTCGATGACCTCCTGCGGGCTGCCGACGGTCAGCGGCGTCTGCTCGGTGAAGTCCTCCAGCGACGGGCCGTGCCCGTACACCGGCGCGTTGTCGAAGTACGGCCGGAACTCGTTCCACGCGTCCTGCGACTTCGGCCGGATGAACGCCTGCCCGCCGAGCCCGACGATGGCCTGGTCGGCCTTGCCGTGCCCGTAGTGCTCGTAGCGCTGCCGGTAGAACGCGATCAGCTGCTGGAAGTGCGAGGTCGGCCAGAAGATGTGGTTCGCGAAGAACCCGTCGCCGTAATACGCGGCCTGCTCGGCGATCTCCGGGCTGCGGATCGAACCGTGCCACACGAACGGCGGCACGCCGTCGAGCGGGCGCGGCGTCGAGGTGAAGCCCTGCAGCGGGGTGCGGAACTTGCCCTCCCAGTCGACGACCTCCTCGCGCCAGAGCCGGTGCAGCAGCGCGTAGTTCTCCACGGCCAGCGGGATGCCCTGGCGGATGTCCTGCCCGAACCACGGGTAGACCGGGCCGGTGTTGCCGCGGCCCATCATCAGGTCGAGCCGCCCGTCGGCCAGGTGCTGCAGCATGGCGTAGTCCTCGGCCAGCCGCACCGGGTCGTTCGTGGTGATCAGGGTGGTCGACGTGGAGAGGACGATCTTCTCCGTCCGCGCCGCGATGTTCGAGAGCAGGACGGTGGGGTTCGCCGGCGCGGCGAACGGCGGATTGTGGTGCTCTCCGACGGCGAAGA
This sequence comes from Amycolatopsis sp. VS8301801F10, assembly GCF_046195355.1. Taxonomy (NCBI): domain Bacteria; kingdom Bacillati; phylum Actinomycetota; class Actinomycetes; order Pseudonocardiales; family Pseudonocardiaceae; genus Amycolatopsis; species Amycolatopsis sp. VS8301801F10. The sequence goes on from NZ_CP176065.1 coordinate 77,102, forward strand.
CGTCGAGACCGACCTCCTCGGCCTTGAGCGCGATCCTGACCATCGCCTTGATGCGCTCGTGCTCCGTGGGCGTGACGCCCGTGGTGGGGTCGGTCGTGACGTCGCCCACCGAGAAGATTCCGAACTGCATGACCGCTCCCTAGCCGGTTGCTTCCTACCTTGCTTGTCGGCACAACTACTCGCGTGGAAGATGTATTCCTGCAGGACTATACCGGTGACCTGGGACACGCCTCCGGACGCCGTCGGGGGCGCAGCGGCCAGTTCCTGTCAGGGGGTGCGGATATCCTGCAGTACGGTGACGGCCCGGGGCCCCCTGCTCCGGCCACCTGTTTGCCCACCGAACAGCACGCCTCGATCCGGGAGAACGACCTCGTGACCGCTGAGACTCTGTACGGGGCCGACGACCTGACCCACCTCGAAGGACTCGAGGCGGTCCGCAAGCGCCCCGGGATGTACATCGGCTCCACCGACAGCCGAGGCATCAACCACCTCTTCTCCGAGGTCGTCGACAACTCCACCGACGAGGGGGTGGCGGGCCATGCCACGCGCATCGTCGTCACCCTGCACGCCGACGGCAGCGTCCAAGTGGACGACGACGGCCGCGGCATCCCCACCGGCGTGCACGCCAAATCCGGCCTCTCCGGCGTCGAACTGGTGCTGACCCGGCTGCACGCCGGCGGCAAGTTCGGCGGCTCCGGGTACAAGACGTCCGGCGGTCTGCACGGCGTCGGCGCTTCGGCGGTGAACGCGCTGTCGCACCGCTTCGACGTCACGGTGAAGCAGAACGGCAAGGTCCACCAGATGTCGTTCGCGCACGGCGTGCCCGGCGTGTTCGCCGGCCCCGGCCCGAAGGCGAAGTTCACCCGCCGCTCCGGGCTCAACCTGGTCGGCAAGATGAAGCGCGGCGAGCGCAGCGGCACGTCCATCCGCTACTGGTACGACGCGCGGTACTTCGAAACCGGCGCGGCGCTGGACGTCGAAGGCGTGCGGACGAAGCTGCGCAACACCGCGTTCCTCGTGCCCGGCGTCACCTACGTGCTGCGCACCACGTTCGAGGACACCATCAACGAGGAGACCTTCCACTTCCCGAACGGGCTGGCGGACATGGTCGACTTCCTCGCCCCGGACAGCGAAAAGCCGGTCTGCGGCACGCTGATGATCACCGGCGAGGGCACCTACAAGGAGAACGCGGCGGACGCCAACGGCGTCATGCAGTCCAATGTGGAGCGACACGCGGAGGTCGAGGTCGCGCTGCGCTGGGGCACCGGCTACGAGCGCACCGTGGAGTGCTTCACCAACACCATCCGCAACGTGCACGGCGGCACGCACCGGCGCGGGTTCGACCGCGCGGTCACCCGGGCGATCGTGGACGCGATCGGCAAGACGCGCGGGCTGCTGAAGGCGAAGGAGGACCCGCCGACCACCGAGGACGTGCTGGAGGGCATGACCGCGGTGATCCACGTCCGGCTGCCGGAGCCGCAGTTCACCTCGCAGACCAAGGACGAACTGTCGACGGCGGGCATCACGCGCGTCCTCCAGGGCATCGTCGACAAGCAGGTGCGGGCTTGGACCGAGGACCGGAAAACCAAGTCCGAGGCCAAAATCGTGCTGCAGAAGGTGGTCGACGCGGCGCGCGTGCGGCTCACCCAGAAACAGCAGAAGGACGCCGCCCGGCGCAAAACCGCGCTCGAGGGCGCGGCGATGCCGCCGAAGCTGGTCGACTGCCGCACCACCGGCGTCTCGCGCAGCGAACTGTTCCTGGTGGAGGGCGACAGCGCGCTCGGCTCGGCGCGGATGGCGCGGGTGTCGGAGTACCAGGCGCTGCTTCCGTTGCGCGGCAAGATCCTCAACGTGCAGAAGGCGTCCCTCGGCGACACGCTGAAGAACGCCGAGATCGCGTCGATCGTGCAGGTGCTCGGCGCGGGCACCGGCCGCACGTTCGACCTGTCCACGATGCGCTACGGCCGCGTCATCCTGATGGCGGACGCGGATGTCGACGGTTCGCACATCCGCACGCTGCTGATCACGCTCTTCGCGAAGTACATGCGCCCGGTGATCGAGGACGGCCGGCTGTACGCGGCCATGCCGCCGCTGCACAAGATCACCACGAAGGGCCGCGGTTCGGAGACCGTCTTCACCTTCACCCAGCGCGAGATGGAGCAGAAGGTCGCCGAACTCGAAGCGGCGGGCAAGCAGGTCGTCACGCCGGTGCCGCGGTTCAAGGGCCTCGGCGAGATGGACGCCGACGAACTGTGGGAAACCACGATGAACCCGGCGACGCGCTCGGTCCGGCGGATCACGCTGGAGGACGTCGAGGCCGCGGAGCTGGCGCTGGAACTGCTGATGGGCGAAAAGGTCGAGCCGCGGCGCAACTGGCTGGTCGAATCGTCCGACCGCGTCGACCGCGAAGCCATCGACGTCTGAGTTTTCCGTTCGTTCCCAAGGAGTTGTGAGCCATGGCTCGCCGTAGCAAGACCCCGGTGACCCGGGTCGACCCGAGCGCGTTCGACTCGCCGGGCGCGCAGGTCTTCGACAACCCGCTGAAGACGGAGATCGAAGACTCGTACCTGGAATACGCGTACTCGGTGATCCACTCGCGCGCCCTCCCGGACGCGCGCGACGGCCTGAAGCCGGTGCACCGCCGCATCCTGTTCTCGATGAACGAGAACGGCTACCGCCCGACGCACGCGTACGTGAAGTCGTCCCGCGTGGTCGGCGACTGTTTCGTGCGCGGCGCGCTGGTGTCGACCCCCGGCGGTCTCCGGCCGATCGAATCCCTCGAGATCGGCGACCAGGTGCTGGACAGCCGCGGCAAGGCGGTGCCCGTCGCCGAGGTGTACGAGAACCCGCCGGACGAACTCGTCCGCATCACCTGGTCGAACGGCCACACCATGCTCGTCACCCCCGGGCAGCGGTTCCGGACGGTGGCGGACGACTCGACGCTGGACTGGACGGCCGCTCGCGACCTGACCGGCAGGCTGACCGTCGCGTACGGAAACAGCAGGCGGGAAAGCCTGCCGCGCGGCGGGGACCGGTACGCCTATCTGCTCGGCTTGATCACCGCCGACGGACGAGTCCGCATCCACATGTGCGACCGCGAGCCGCTTGACGCCGTGTACGAGTGGGCACAGGCCAACGGGGTGCGAGTGTCCCGGGGGAGCCGGGCCGCCGCGAAACCGGAATGGCGCGACCAGCACATCCTCACCTTCGCCCGGCACGACGGCCTGCTCGCGGCGGGCAAACCGCTCAGCGACGCGAAGCACGTGCCCGCGGAAGTCCTCTCGGACCGGACCTCGTGGGCTCCGTATCTCGCCGGACTTTTCGACGGCGACGGCTACGTCCGGAAGAACCACCGCGAGATCGTCTACGTCAGCACGAGCGAAAAGCTCGTCCGGCAGGTGTACGCGATGCTCGCGGACCTCGGCATCCACGGCCATCACTGGAGCAACCCCAGGCAGAATGGCCACAAGACGCTGCTGGGCTTGTCCGTCAGCGGATCCGACGCGTCCGCGCTGGCGCACCTCATGCTGCCGTGGATCACTGTCGGCTACAAGAAGGACAGCCTCGAAACACTCGCGGAAATCGCTTACGAGTACGGCGGAAAGCAGGGGAACGACCGGCTGCCCAACAAGGAAGTCATGGCCGAGTTCTCCGCCGCTCATCGCGGCGGCGGCTGGTTCCGCGACACTTCCGGCACCGCATTCCGCGCGTCGCTGTCGGCGACGAGCGGCGCGACGGTCCGCTACGGAAAGGACCGGCACGGCACCGCGCTGGCCGACCGTTCTTTCCGCCTTTCGCGGGCGCGCCAGGACGGCTGGATCGAGAAATTGCGCAGGATCGGTTCGCCTCTCGCGGACCGGCTCGACGCGCTGAACGGATTCTCGTTCCTCGAAGTGGTTTCCGTCGAACCGGTCGAACCCCAGGTCACTTACGACATTCAGGTCGGCACGGAAGACCACGAATTCGCGGCCGAGGGTTTCGTCGTCCACAACTGCATGGGCAAATACCACCCGCACGGCGACACCGCGATTTACGACGCGATGGTCCGCCTGGCGCAGGACTTCTCGATGAACGCCCCGTTGATCGACGGGCACGGAAACTTCGGGAGCCCAGACGACGGACCGGCCGCCTCGCGGTACACCGAGGCCCGGATGTCGAACGAAGCGATGCTGCTCGTCGGCGAGCTGGGCGAGGACACCGTCGACTTCCGGCCTAACTACGACGGTTCGCTCGAAGAGCCCTCGGTGCTGCCGGCGGCCTATCCGAACCTGCTGGTCAACGGCACGTCCGGGATCGCGGTCGGCATGGCGACCAACATGATCCCGCACAATCTCGGCGAGGTGATCGGCGCCGCGCGGTGGCTGATCAACCATCCGAACGCCACGCTCGACAAGCTGATGGAGTACATCCCCGGCCCCGACCTGCCCACCGGCGGCAGCCTGCTGGGGCTGGACGAGGTACGCAAGGCCTACGAAACCGGCCGCGGCGTGGTGCGGATGCGCGCGAACGTCGAGACCGGCCCGCTGGAGGGCAGCCGGGGGCGGCAGGCCATCACGGTGACCGAGCTGCCGTACGGCGTCGGGCCGGAGAAGGTGATCGAGAAGATCACCGACGAGGTCAACAAGTCCAAGCGGCTCACCGGGATCGCGGACGTCAAGGACCTCACCGACCGCGAGAACGGCACGCGGCTGGTCATCGAGTGCAAGGTGGGCGTCAACCCGCAGGCACTGCTGGCGGATCTGTACCGGCTCACGCCGCTGGAGCAGTCGTTCGGCATCAACAACCTGGTGCTCGTCGACGGCCAGCCGCAGACGCTCGGCCTGAAGGCCCTGCTGGAAGTCTTCCTGAAACACCGCTACGAGGTCGTCACGCGGCGCACGCGTTATCGTCGGCGCAAGCGCGAAGAGCGGCTGCACCTGGTCGACGGTCTGCTGATCGCGCTGCTGAACATCGACAAGGTCATCCGGCTGATCCGCGAAAGCGAAAACGCGGCCGCCGCGAAGGACGGCCTGATGACGAAGTTCAAGCTGTCCGAGACCCAGGCGAGTTACATCCTGGACACTCCGCTGCGCCGCCTCACCAAGTACGACCGCCTGGAGCTGGAAAGCGAACAGGAAAAGCTGCGCGCGGAAATCGCCGAGCTGACCACGATCCTCGAGGACGAGTCGGTCCTGAAGAAGCTCGTGTCGACGGAACTGGCGAAGATCGCGAAGGACTTCCCCACCGGCCGCCGCACCCGCCTCATCGACGGCGATCTGAAGGAAGTCCTGGCCGCGTCGAAGCCGTCCGGCCCGCTGGAAGTCGCGGACGACCCGTGCCAGGTGATCCTGTCGGCCACCGGCCTGGTCGCCCGCACGGCTGCGGAATCGGAAGAGGCATCGGAAGTCCGCCGCCGAAACGGCCGCGTAAAACACGACGCCGTGTCAGCCGTCGTGCACACCACCGCGCGCGGCCAGGTGCTTCTGGTGACCAGCCGAGGCCGCGCGTTCAAGACGGACGTGCTGCCCCTGCCGGTGTTGCCAGAACAAGCAGGCACGGTGTCGTTGCGCGGCGGCATGGCGGCAAAAGAACTGGTACCGCTGGAAAAGGGGGAGCGGGTAGTCGGAATCGCGCCCTTGGGCGAGCAAGCAGGCAACTCGCCGGGCCTGGCCATCGGCACGCGCGGCGGCGTGGTGAAGGTATGCGCCCCGGACTGGCCAGTGCGCTCGGACGAATTCGAGGTCATCAGCCTCAAGCCCGGCGACGAAATCATCGGCGCGACCTGGCTGACCGACGGAAACGAAACCCTGGCCTTCATCTCGTCGGACTCGTCCCTGTTGCGCTTCGCCGCGAGCCTGATCCGCCCGCAAGGCACGAAGAGCGGAGGCATGGCAGGCATGAAACTGGCCGCGAACGCCACCGCGATCTTCTTCGGAGCCATCCGGACGGACGACGAAGAACACGGCGAACCAATGGTCGTCACCGCAACGGGCCAAAGCGTCAAGGTCACGCCCTTCAGCGAATACCCCGCAAAGGGCCGAGCCACCGGCGGCGTGCGAGCGCACCGCTTCCTGAAGGGAGAAACCGCGGTCCAGGTCGCCTGGGTAGGCCCGCGCCCAGCAGGCGCGAGCCGCACCGGAGACCCAGTAGAACTCCCAGAAGTAGACCTCCGCCGCGACGGCTCGGGCCACGCCCACCCAGGCCCAGAAGTAGTAGGCCACCTCATCGAACGCGGCTAGCAAGGGGGTGGGATCCAGCACGGATTCCACCCCTCCTCACCGCCTCCGCCCGCAGACTCCGGCGGCGGAGGTGCGTTCAGCGGTGCGGGCGGCTCCGGCCCGGCCGAGAAAGGCGCGGCTCGGGCGTGACCGGGCGCGGCTCGGGCGCGGAGGCTCTAATCCTCCGCAGGGCTCGACAGGTGGACGCAACGCCTGTTGTTCGGCGGTGCGAGAGCAACTGCGCAAGAGCCCCGGCCAGACTGCGCTGGTACAGACGCCCGCATCGCTTCGCTCCCACCCCTGCTGTAACGAAGCTGGAGCCACAACCCAGGCACCTCGACGCTCGCAGTGGGGGCGCCAGCCCCCAACGCGCCCCCCAACCGCACCGATGCACCCAAAAAAGCGAGGCACCCACCCCACCCCCACCCCCGATACACAGCCAAAAACACGGCGCTGGGGTGCTTGTCAAGGCATCTTTCCCGCCTTGACAAGCACCCCAGCGCCGTAGTCACACTAAAAAATCGGGGGGCCAACGCACCCACTCATCCGGGCGCAATGTCGCCCGCCAGGGCGACGAGCCGAATGACTCACCGATCCGACCGCAAAGAAGCCGGATCAAAATCCTCCCACCCCTCCTCCACAGCGGACTCAACCGAAGCCGGAGCAGGAGCAGGAGCAGGAAACCGCCTCTCCCCCACCCTCTCCGCCCGCAACCGCTGAAACTCCTCCACCGTCATCCCAGGATCATCATCCGCGGATCGAGCCGGAGCCGCTTTCCCAGACAACGCCTCCACCAGCAACCCCGCCTCCTCCCCCAGCAACAATCCCACCCGGTTGTAGCAATCCTGCTCAGCCTCAGCCATCGCGACCCGCACGACCTCAAGCACCAACGCCGAAACCCGCGAAGGATCCCTCTCCGCCACCGCAGGCGCGAGCCACAACCGCTTCAACGACCCCAGCGCGTCCACGGTCACCTCGACCGACCCGTCCAACGCGTGAGCCGATCCCCGCGCCTCCGCCATCAGCGAGGCGACCTGCACCAGCGCAGCCTCCCGAGAACGAGCCTGCTCAATCAGTTCCCGAGTCTTCACCACGCCACCGGCTCTTCGTCATAGAAATCCGGGTCATCCTCAGCCAACGCCGCATACCCCAACGCGGTCACGGCCTCCGCCCCCAGCACCGGCGCCAATACCTGATGCATCCGATCCCCAGCCCGCCGCTCAGCCCGCCGCGACAACTCCAAAATCTGCGAAGCCACCGCCTCCGACCCGCTCCGCAACGCGGCCCGCGTCAACGTCAGCCCAGTCAGCAACCCGCCCGGCGCGACCTCGACGGAAACCCCACCAGCAGCGGCCTTCCCCACCACCGGCCCGGCCCGCTCGAACCGAGCGGCGGCCGCCTCCCCAGTCCGGGAAGCCTCCTCCATCACCCGCGCCACCGCGCGGTCCATGTCGAACTCAGCCACCACTCACCCCGTAGGCCGGTAGAACCCGATGAACTGCTGCCCGGCGTTGGTCGTCCGGATCTTGCTGATCTGCACCGGATCCCCGGCCTCGACCATCTGCCCGTCGCCGATCACCATCGCGACGTGCCCGGACCACACCACCAAGTCCCCGGGCAGCAACTGATCGATAGAAGGCACCTCAGCCCCAACAGTCTGCTGCTTCGCCGTCCGCGGCAACTGCAATCCAGCGTCCTGATAGGACGTCATGGTCAACCCGCTGCAGTCGAGCCCCTGCCCGCGCGCGGTTCCGCCCCACACATACGGCACGCCCAGCTGAGACAACGCCGCCCGGACCGCCTTGGCCGCGGTCTCGTTCGGCGCCATCACGGTTTTCCCGCCCGGCAGGTTGATCCCGACCCCGCTGCCCGGCTGCGGCGGAACTGCGACCGGCAACCGGGGTTTGCCGGCATAACCGCCGCCGCCTCCACCGCCTCCACCGCCACCGCTGTCTCCGCCGCCTCCACCGCCGTGGCTGACGTGCGCGCCGTTGTTGTTGAACGCCTGCGGCACCGTCGTCGTCGCGCTGCTCGCGGACGTCGATTCCGACCCGCCGAGCCGTTGCCCCAGACCGGTCAGCTTTCCGAGGGTCTCCTCGGTGAACGTCGCCGCCTGCCCGGTCAGCTCGCCGATTTTCGTCTGCAGCTTCAGCAGAATCTGCCGAGCCGCGGCCGCCCGGCTCTCCGGCGGCTGGATCCCGTTGACCGCGGCCAGCGCCTTCATCGAGGACGCGATCTCGCGCAGGATCTGGTCCCGGACCTGATCGTTGCGGATCTCGCCGACGTGCAGCGTCTCCGCCGCCTCCGCGACCGCCCGCTCGATTTCCGCGCTCTCGTCGAGAAGGTCCTGGACTTCCTTCTCCAGATCCTTCGACGTCGCGACCGCGCGCTCCGAGGTCGCCCCGGAACTGGCCTGCGCCAGGTTCACCCGCTGCGCACCCGCGTGCTGGTTGGCCTGGCCGACGGTCGTCTGCAGCGCGACATGCCCGTCGCGCGCGCCGTTGATCGCCGCCGGATCGTGCTTCAGCTTCGCGGCGAACTGATTCGTAGTGTCCAGCCCGTTCCGGACCAGATGATCGACCGGAGCGTTCACGAAAGCCTGCGCAAAGCGTCGCCGTGTTCCTGCTCGACCGCCGCGTAGTTGCCCTGCGTGCGCCGAGCCGCCTCGCCGACGTCGTGCCAGCCGCCGCCGAGCGCGTGCATTCGTTCCTGCAGCGCCCGCATCCGCGCGCCGTACGCGCCGGCGAACCCGGATTCGTCCCCGATCGCGGAGAACCCGTCGCCGGACAGCGTCACGTGCGGACCGAGGTGTGCCTTCGCCGCGGAACGCACCTCGTCGCCGAGTGGGTCGACCTGCTTCGCGTAGTTCTCGTACGCGCCGTCGTCGACATGAAAACCGGACACAACCCGCCCCTCCCCTGAACCCTGCGGCCCAGGTTAGCGGACGGGTTGTGCCCGGACAGGCGAATTGACCGGATCAGGTCAGCCGTTGAGGATCTTCGACAGCCAGTCGCCCTGCGCGGGAACCGCCTTGCCGTCGACCGCGACCGTCGGCGTGCCGAAACCGACCTGGCCGTTGCCGAAGTCCTGCTGCAGCTTCGGGTCGTTCTGGATCTGCTGGAACGCCGCCTGCAGCTGCTGGTCGTAGGTGCCGGCGTTGACCGTCTCCGCGAACTTCGGGTCGCTGATCCCGAGGTCCTGGCCGAGCTTGATCAGCTGCGCCTTGTCGTACCCGCGGCCGCCCTCCGGCGGCTGGTTCTTGAACAGCGCGTCGTGGAACGCGGTGAACTTCTGCTGGTCGGCGGCGGCGAGCGCGGCGTTGGCCGAGTCGAGCGAGTAGCCCGGCGGGTCGGAGTTCTTGTTGAGCAGGATGACCATGTGGTAGCGCACGGCGAGCTGGCCGTCGTTGATCGCCTTCTCCATCCGCGGCCCGAAGTCCTGCTGCAGTTTGGCGCAGTACGGGCACAGGAAGTCGGCGTACAGGTCGATCGTCTTCGGCGCGCCCGGTTTGCCGACCGTCACCACGGCCCCGTCGCGCTTCTCGACCACGCCCGGTCCGAGCGCCGAGGTCGTGCCCGGCTGGATCGCGCTGTCCTGCGTGGCGTTCTTGCTCGAGTTGATCCAGAGCACGCCGCCGATCACGAGCGCGGCGACCACCACGACGGCGGCCACGATCGCGATGATCTTGTTCCGGTCGCTGTTCGAGCCCCGCGCCTGGGCGACCGACCTCGCGGCCGCCGCCTGCTGCCGGCTTTTCCGCGCGTTGCGCGCAGCTCCACCCACTGTTCCTAATTCCCTTCCGCGATGCTCTTGGGGTAGTCGTCCGGGACCTCGCCGGAGTTCCCGGGCTTCCGGCCCTTGCCCCAGCCGAGCCAGCCGTCGACCGAAAGCCACGTGCGCGGCCGGACGAGCAGCCACACCGCGAGCAGGGCGAAGCCGGTGTCGCGCAGGATCTCCTGCGGGTATTCGGTCTGCCCGGCGTTCACCCGCCCGCCGCCGCCGAAGCAGCCGCAGTCGATGCTCAGCCCTCGCGCCCACGACTGCGCGATACCCGCGACCAGCACGGCCAGCAGCAGCAGCGACGCGGCCGCGACCCAGCGCGTGGCCAGTCCGGCGAGCAGCAGCAGCCCGAGCACCAGCTCCAGCAGCGGCAGCCCGGTGGCGACCGGCCGCACCAGCGCGTGCGGGAGCACGTCGTAGGCCTGCACGGCGATGTACGTCTGCCCCGGGTCGGCGATCTTCAGGCCGCCGGACACGAGCCACACGGCGGCCAGCCCGAGCCGGGCGAGCGTGCCGATGGTGTCGAGTAGAGGTTGGGGCAGTCGGCGCACGCGCTTAGGCTAGCCGTCTGACCTGAGAACTATGTGAGCAGCCAACCGGCGAAGCGGAGGCACCGATGCGGTTACGCGCAGTGGTCGCCGCAGTGTTTCTGCTGGTCAGCTGCGTCTCCTGCGGTTCGTCGACGGTGTCCAAGGACGATCCGCTTCCCACCCGGGCGCGTGACGGCAACCACCTGACCATCGGAATCCGGTTCGACGCGCCCGGCCTTTCGCAGCGGACCGTGGACGGCAGGCTCGCCGGTTTCGACGTCGATGTCGCTACTTTCGTCGCACGCGAACTGGGGGTCGAACCGGACCGCATCACCTGGCACGAGACCACCCCGGCGCGCCGCGAAACGGACCTCACCTCGGGCGCGGTCGACCTGGTCGTGGCCACCTATTCGATCACCGACAAGCGGAAACAGCAGGTGAGCTTCGCCGGGCCGTACTTCAGCACCGGCCAGGACCTGCTGGTCCGGCTCACCTCGCCGGACATCACCGGGCCGGAAAGCCTCAACGGCAAGCGGCTCTGCTCGGTCGCCGGCTCGACGCCCGCGCAGATGGTGAAGGACAAGTTCGCGCAGATGGTGAAGCTGGTCGAGTATCCGCGGTATCCGGACTGCGTCACCGCGTTGCTGGCCAATCAGGTCGACGCGGTGACCACGGACGCGGTGATCCTCGCCGGGTACGCCGCGCAGAACCCGGAGCTGCTCAAGGTGGTCGGCCGCCCGTTTTCCACCGAGCGGTACGGCGTCGGCCTGCGCAAGGGCGACACCGAGGGCCAGCACGCGGTGGACGACGCGATCCGGAAGATGGTGTCGACCGGGGCCTGGCGGAAGTCGCTGGAGGCGAACATCGGGCCGTCGAACTACCCGTTGCCGAATCCACCGGAGATCACCGAGCAGTGACCGACCTCGCCTCGCTGCCGGACCTGCCCGTCCGCGCGGTGCTGCCGTCCGTGCTGAGCGCGCTCGACGACCACGGCGCCGCGGTGCTCGTCGCGCCGCCCGGCACCGGCAAGACCACGCTCGTGCCGCTCGCGCTGAACCGCGGCGAAGGACGCGTCGTGGTCGCCGAACCGCGTCGGCTCGCCGCTCGGGCCGCGGCCGGGCGGATGGCGGCGCTGCTGGGCGAGCCGGTCGGAGAGACGGTCGGGTACGCCGTTCGCGGCGACCGGAAGGTGTCGTCGCGGACGCGGATCGAAGTGGTCACGTCGGGGCTGCTGGTGCGGCGGGTGCAGCACGATCCCGAACTGGCCGGGGTGTCGACGGTCCTGCTCGACGAATGCCACGAACGCCATCTCGACGCTGACCTGCTGCTCGCCTTGCTCCTCGACGTCCGCGCGGGGCTGCGCGACGACCTGCGGCTGCTCGCGACGTCGGCGACGGTCGCCTCCGGACGGCTGGCCGAGTTGCTCGGCGACGCCCCGGTGATCACCGCACACGCCCGCACGTATCCGGTTGAGCTGAGCTACCGCGCTCCGGCGCGCGGGGAACGCCCGGAAGCCGCGGTCGCCTCGGCGGTCCGAAAAGCACTGTCCGAAGGGGACGGTGATGTGCTCGCGTTCCTCCCTGGTGCCGGGGAAATCGCGCGTACGTCGGCGTTGCTGAGTTCTCTGGACGCGGACGTGCTTCCGCTGCACGGACGGCTTTCCGCTGCCCGGCAAGACGAAGCGCTGCGGCCGCGCGACCGGCGACGGGTAGTTCTCGCGACCGCCGTCGCCGAGTCGAGCCTGACCGTGCCCGGCGTCCGCGCGGTCGTGGATTCCGGTCTCGCGCGCGTACCCCGGGTGGACCATCGACGCGGTCTCGCCGGACTCGCTACGGTGCGGGTTTCCGCGGCGGTAGCGGAACAACGTGCTGGCCGGGCAGGCCGCGAAGCACCAGGCCGGGCGTACCGGTGCTGGCCGGAGCACGAGCAGGCGACGCTGCCCGCGTATCCAGAGCCGGAAATCCGCACCGCCGAACTGGCACGGTTCGCGTTGGAACTCGCCTGCTGGTCCACTCCGGACGGAACCGGCCTCGCCTGGTGGGACCCGCCCGGCGAAGGCGCGCTCGCCGCCGCGCGAAGCCTGCTCGTGACGCTCGGCGCGACCACGGCCGACGGTGCGGTCACGCCGCGCGGGCAGAAGATGGCCGACCTCGGCCTGCATCCCCGGCTGGCGCGCGCCTTGCTGGACGGTGCCGAGGCCGTTGGCGCTCGGGCGGCTGCGGAAGTGGTCGCGCTGCTCGATGCCGGAGCGACGCTGACCGACGTCGAAGCCGAACTGCGGTGGCTCCGTTCCGCGCACGACGAATCGGCCCGCCGCTGGCAGCGGGACGCGAAACGGTTGGCCGCACTGGTCAATTCGCCAGCGAAACCAGACCCGGACGCCGCATTCGTCGTCGCTCTCGCGCATCCGGAACGCCTGGCACGGCGGCGCGCGGGAGCGGCCCCGGTGTATCTGATGGCCAGCGGCACCGCGGCCGAACTGCCCACCGGCAGCGGGCTGGCCGACGCCGAATGGCTGGCGGTCGCCGAAGCCACCCGCGACCCGGGCCGCGTCCACGGCACCATCCGGCTCGCCGCGACCGCCGACGAAGCACTCGCCGTCCGAGCCGCGCCGACTCTGGTGTCCGAAGTGGACGAAGTGCATTGGGACGGTGATGTCGTCGCTAGACACGTCCGCCGTCTGGGCGCGATCGTGTTGTCGGAAAAGCCGTTGCGCAACCCAGATCCGCAGCTCGTTCACGACGCAGTTGTCGCCGGGCTCCGCGCCGAAGGCCTCGGTTTGCTGCGCTGGAGCCAAGACGGCACGCGCTTGCGCGAACGCCTGGCTTTCCTGCATCGCGTCCTGGGCGAACCGTGGCCGTCCGTGACCGACGAGTCGCTGCTGTCCGATGTGGACAGCTGGCTGGATCTGTCGAAGGTCCGCCGCCGAGCCGACCTCGCGAACGTCGACGCCGGAACCGCCCTGCGCGGACTGCTTCCCTGGCCCGAAGCCGCGCGGCTCGACGAACTCGCCCCGGACCGGCTGGAGGTCCCGTCCGGCTCGCACTACCGCGTGGACTACCACGGCGACCAGCCGGTGCTCGCGGTGAAGCTGCAGGAGACGTTCGGCTGGACCGCCACGCCGTCCCTCGCCGACGGCCGCATACCGGTGGTGCTGCACCTGCTGTCCCCCGCCGGCCGCCCGGCCGCGGTCACCGCCGATCTCGAATCCTTCTGGCGCACCGGCTACGCCGCCGTCCGCGCCGATCTCCGTGGCCGCTATCCGAAGCACCCGTGGCCGGAAGACCCCGCGACCGCCAAGCCGACCCGGCACACCACCCGCCGGTCGCGCTGACCCCTGCCTAAAGTCGGGGTCGGTCCGCGACGGTCGGCTGATGTCCGCGCACCCCGCGCGGGCGCAGACTTCGCCCTATGATCACGTTTCGCGGATTGACGAAGCGCTACGGCCAGAAAACGGTGGTCAACGGCCTCACCTCGGTCATCGAGACAGGCACGGTGACCGGGTTCCTCGGCCCGAACGGCGCGGGCAAGTCCACCACCATGCGGATGACCGTCGGCCTCGACTGGCCGGACTCCGGCGACGCGCTGATCCGCGGCAAACCGTATGCCGAACTGCGGTATCCGTTGCGGGAAGTCGGTGCGTTGCTGGATGCGAAAGCCGTGCATCCCGGCCGCAGCGCGGGCAAACACCTGCTCGCGATGGCGCGCAGCAACGGAATCGCCGCGAGCCGCGTCGAGGAAGTGCTCGCGACGGTCGGGCTGAGCGACGTCGCGGGCAAGCGCACCGGGACGTTCTCGCTCGGCATGAGCCAGCGGCTCGGCATCGCCGGCGCGCTGCTCGGCGACCCGGGCGTGCTGATGTTCGACGAGCCGGTCAACGGCCTCGACCCGGACGGCGTCCGCTGGGTGCGGCAGCTGATGCGTTCGCTCGCCGCCGAAGGACGCACGGTGTTCGTGTCCAGCCACCTGATGAGCGAGATGCAGCTGACCGCGGACCGGCTGCTGGTCATCGGCAAGGGATCGATCCTCGCCGACGCGGCGATCGGCGACTTCATCGCGGGCAACTCGAGCCGCTCGGTCGCGGTGCGCGTGCCGGATCCGGCCGAGCGCGCGAAACTCGCGGACTGGCTTCGGAGCAGCGGCCGGACCGTCGTGCCCGGGGAGGACAGCGAACTGCTCGTCGACGAGACGAGCGCGGCCGAAATCGGGGACCTGGCGCACGAACTGGGCGTCCGGTTGCACGGGCTGACGGAACGGACCGCCTCGCTGGAGCAGGCGTACATGGAACTGACTGCCGGATCGGTGGAATACGGGGTTACGGCATGACGAAGCTGGCGATTTCGGCGGAGTGGACCAAGTTCTGGTCGGTGCGGGCGACGTGGCTCTCGTTGTCCGGCGGGGTGCTGCTGATGGCGTTCTACTCGGTCGTTTCGGGGATTTCCCAGCACGCGGGCAGCGATCGGCAGCAGACCGCGCACGGCATCGTCAACGCCGGGGCGATCTACCTGGTCGAGTTCTGCGTGCTCGCGGTGGCGACGTTGTTCGTGACCAGCGAGTACACCAGCGGGTCGATTCGCTCGACGCTGCAATGGGTTCCGGTGCGGCCGCGGGTCACCGCCGCCAAGGCCGTGGTGCTGGTGCCGGTGCTGTTCGGCTACGGCGTGGTGGTCGCCGCGCTGGGCATGGGGGTCGCCTCGGTGCTGATGCGTGGGGCTGGGGGTCCCACGTCACTGGCACAGGGGGCGGCCACCGCGCTCGGCATGGGGGCGTATTTCGCCCTGCTCGGCGTGCTGTGCCTGGGGATTTCGTTCGTGCTGCGCAGTGCGGCGGGGACGCTGGTGGTGGTGATCGTGCTGCTGCTGCCGTTGCCGATGCTGATGTCGTCGTACGTGTTTCCCGGGGCGCTGGACTACTTCCCGGCCTTCGCGGGAATCAACGCGATGGTGCCGCCGGGCGAGGTGAATCCGCTGCTCGGCAGCCTGCCGCCGTACGGACCTTGGGTCGGCGTGCTGATCTGCCTCGGCTGGGCGGTCGCCGGCATCGGCGCCGGGACCGCGCTGCTGAACCGCCGCGACGCCTGAGCCGCCCTTCGGGAAGGTTCGTGAGGGGAATCAGAGTCCGTGAAAGTTCCCCCTCACGGATCCCGGCAGGGCCGGTCAGGCGTCCGGCAACCCCAATCCGGCGAGCACGGCACGGGCTCCGGCAACCAGTTCGGCTTCGGTCGGCGGGTTGACGGAGCCCGTGCCCGCCAATGCGTCGAAGATCGATCCGTCGAGCCATCCGATGAGCACCCGCGTGTGGTCCTCCGGAGCCGGAGACCCCGCCGCGGCAAGCACTTCCGCACACCGGCGGCGCAATTCCAGCCCGCCGGCGTCGTATCGCGCGCGCAGTTCCGGCCGCCGGACCGATTCCAGCGCGAATTCGTACCGCGCCAGCATCCTGGTGCGGCCGGCGGTGATCGACCGGCGCACCATCGCGCCCAGGAACTCCGCGAGTTTCCCTTCCGGCGGCGCGACTTCGGCCTGGTCCAGCGCGACCATCCGGTCCGCGGCCAGCTCCAGCAGGGCGAGGCGGGTGCGCGCGTAGTACGACGTCGAGCCCGCGGGCAGCCCGGCCGCCCGGTCGACGGCGCGATGGGTCAGGCCGCGCATGCCCTCGGCCGCGATGACCTCGATGGCCGCGTCGCCGAGCACAGCTCTCCGTTCCACTCCCGGCACCCTACAGGTGTAGAGTCCTCTACAGAAGTAGAGGAGGTCGGCATGGCTACGCGACGCGCGGTCGTGGTCGGGGGCGGCATCGGCGGACTGGCCGCGGCGATCGGAGTGCGCCGGGTCGGCTGGGAGGTCACGGTGCTCGAACGGGCGCCGGAGCTGACCGCCATCGGCGCGGGAATCTCGTTGTGGCCCAACGCGCAGCGAGCGCTGGCCGAGCTAGGAGTCGAGCCGCGGCTCTCGGCGCAGCGCGGTGGCGGTCTGGTCGACTGGCGCGGGCGTCGGCTGGCCGACTGGGACGCGGACCTCTTCGTACGCAGCCACGGATTGCCGCTGGGCGCGATTCACCGGGCGCACCTGATCGAAACGCTGCGGTCAGCGTTGCCGGACGAATGCCTGAAGACCGGGGTCGAGGTGACTCGGGTCGAGCAGAACGGCGTGGTGCACCACGATTCCGGCTCGATGGAAGCGGACCTGATCGTGGCGGCAGACGGGATCAACAGCCCGATCCGGCAGGCGCTTTTCCCGGCCGCGCGCGTGGAGTACAGCGGTGGTGCGGCGTTCCGTGGCATCGCCAAACTGCCGCTGAAGGCTACGTTGAGCACGACGTGGGCCGCGGGCATCGAAGTCGGGCTCCTGCCGCTGCTGGACGACGAGGTGTACTGGTGGGTCTCCGAAGCCCGCCCGGCCGGGATCCGGCACGACGACATCCGCGCGTACCTCAGCGCGAAGTACGGGCACTGGCACGACCCGATTCCGCAGCTCATCGACGCCACGCCGAAAATCCTGCTGCACGACACGCATCACCTGGCGACACCGCTGCCCAGCTACACCCGCGGCCGCATCGCGCTCCTCGGAGACGCCGCGCACGCGATGCCGCCGTTCCTCGGACAAGGCGGTTGCCAGGCGCTGGAGGACGCGGTGGTGCTGGCATCGCACGTCCGAGATTCCACAGTGGACGAAGCGCTTCGCCGTTATGACGCGGAACGTCGGCCGCGCACGCAGAAGGTCGCGAAGGCGTCGATCCAGGCCGGGGCAAGCGGGCCACTCCTCCGCAACCCGGTAGCAGTCGCGCTGCGAACCGCGTTCACCCGGTTGCTCCCCGCAGCGGTCACTACCCGGGTCGGAGCCGGCATCAGCCGCTGGCAACCGCCGAAGCTTTAAACCAGCCCCGCTTCAAACGCGGTGATCGCGGCCTGCACCCGGTTCCGCACGTCCAGCCGGGTCAGGATCGTGCTCACGTGCGCCTTCACCGTGCCCTCCACGACGAACATCCGCGCCGCGATGTCCGCATTGGACAGTCCTTCGGCCAGCAGCACCAGCACTTCCCGTTCCCGGTTCGTCAAAACGCTCACCCGTTCGCGGGCGGTCGCGGCCCGGCTGAACCGGTTGCCGGACAGGCGCGTGATCACCCGGTGCGCGACCTTCGGCGACAGGAACGCCGCGCCGTCGGCGACCGCGTGCACCCCGGCGAGCAGCTCACGCGGATCGCCCGCCTTGAGCAGGAACCCGCTCGCGCCAAGGCCCAGCGCGCGTTCGATGTACTCGTCCTCCCCGAACGTCGTCAGCATGAGGACGCCGGTGTCCGGCAGCAGCTTGCGGATCTCCTCGGCCGCGGCGAGCCCGTCGAGACCGGGCATGCGGATGTCGAGCAACGCGACGTCCGGCCGGTTCGCGCGCGCCAGTTCGACCGCCGCCCGTCCGTCCGCGGCTTCGGCCACCACCTCGATTTCCTTGTCCGAGGCCAGAATCGCGGCCACGCCGGCGCGGATCATCGCTTCGTCGTCGGCCAGCAGTACGCGGATCACTGTTCGTCCTCACTGTAGAGATCCTTGCTCGCCACTCGATCGTCCACAAAGCACAGTCGATAGACGGCATAGTTGAAGTTGAGCCAGCTCCGGCCGGCCCCGTAGTACTCGCAGGTGCTTCCGGGCGGCTGCGGCGGCACGTTGATCGAGGGCAACGTCGTGCGCTGGCGGGCGGGCAGCATCGGCTCGACCGCCGAACGCGGCATGCCGAGCCGGATCCGCGCGTACGCATCCGGCGGCAGCTCCGACGACGACCACTGGACCAGGAACGTCACGCCCGCCCCGCCGACGACCACCCCGAACAGCGCCAACGGCACCACGATCGCCTGCACCAGGCTCGACCGCACGGCGCGCCGGGCGCGTTCCAGCTCGCGCGCGGCCTGCCCGATCCCATCGTCGTCCTGTTCCGGCGCGGGCGCGGAGTCGTGCGGCAGGCTGGCCGCGACCTCGAACCCGCCGCCCGCCGGGCCCGCGGTCAGGCTGCCGCCGACCAGCCGCACCCGCTCGTGCAGGCCGATCAGCCCCCGCTGCCCGGACCGGCCGGGCAGCGGTCCGGCGGGCGGCGGCGCGTTCCGGACCCGGACGTCGGTCGCCTCGCCGGTGCTGGTCACGACCACCGTGACGGCCGCGCCGGGCGCGTACTTCGCCGCGTTCGTGAGCCCTTCCTGCACCACGCGGTAGACGGCCCGCGCGACCATCGGCGGCGCGCTGTCCAGGTTGGCGATCCGCGCGCCGATCTCGATCCCGGACGCCCGCGCGCGGTCGATCAGCTCCCCCAGATCGCCCTGCACCGGCTCGACCGGCGCGGCGTCCTCGCGCAGCACGCCGATGATCTCGCGCAGCCGTTCGGTCGCCGTCGCCGCGCCCGCCCGGAGCTGTCCGGCGGCCTCGCGTTGCTTCTCGCCAAGCTCGCGGTCGACCTCCAGCGCCGCCGCCCGCACCGCGATCAGGCTCAGCTCGTGCCCGAGCGAATCGTGCATGTCGCTGGCGATCCGCGCCCGTTCCCGCAACCGCGCTTCCTGCGCGACCAGCCGGTGCCGGCTCTCCATCTCCTCGGCACGCCGCCATCCGTCCTGGGCGAGTTCGCGCCGCAACCGCACGTGCCGGCCGAGCAGGCACGGCGCGACCCCGGCGAACGCGAGCGTGCCGAGCACCGCGCCCCACGCGTCGAAGCTCGAGGTCGGCAGCAAGGCCAGCGGAATCCCGGCTGCCGCGATCGCGAAAAAGCAGGTCATCGCGACGCGCGCCCTGGCCAGCCGCAGACCGGCCAGGTAGGAGATCACGACGATCAGGAAGAACTCCCACACCGCCACCCGGCCGCCCCAGCCGAACGCGATGACGAGCGCCGTCGCCATCGCCACCGCCAGCGCGAACGCCGGATAGACGCGGGCCGTCGCCATCGCCGCGGTGACCGACGCCAGGCCGTAGGCGAGTTCCCAGCTGTTCGCGCTGTTCGACGCGTCGAGCAGGACGAATCCGCACAACGCGGCCCAGAGCAGCACGTCGAACGCCACGCGCCAGCGAACTCGCGTCGCTTCCTTCATTCCGCTGACGCTACAAGGGCCGCCCGATTCGTCACCACTGCCGAAAGTCAAGGGCGGGATCGTGCGGCATGATGGGTCACCATGGCTGAACGCACCTTGGCCGAGCAGCTCGGCGCTCCGCTGCCGGACGGCATCGAATCCCTTCCTGAGCAGCACAAACAGGATCTGGCGGCGGCGTTGCGGGACGCCCGGCACCGGCAGGCGCAGGCGCTCGCCCGCGCGGGTGAGGAAAGCCTGAAGTACGTGCCGGCGCTGCTGCGCGGCGCGGTGCGGAAGGCGGTCGGCCTGTGAACCCCGAGATCCTGAAGCTCGCCCGGGTGCTGGATGTCGACCCCGCCCGGCTCGGCTACCTCGCCGACGTCGACCAGGGAGAGGTGCGGCTGCTGCGCGAGCAGGTGACGACCACGCTGTTCGACGCGAACCTCGTCGTGCTGGAGCGGATGGCGCTGGCGAGCAGACTGCTGCCGGCCGGGGTGACCGCGAAGATCGCGGAGAAGGTGTTCGGCCCGCTGCTGTGCGCGCGGATCGCCGGGCTGGTCGACGTGTCCCGTGGTGTCGACGTCGCGAAACGGCTGTCGCCGAAGTTCCTCGCGTCGGTCGCGGCGGAGCTGGATCCGCGGCGCGCGACGGCGATCATCACGCGGATCCCGGTGCAGACGGTCGTAGCGGTCGCCGAGGAACTGACCCGCCGCGAGGACTGGATCACGCTCGGCCGGTTTGTCGGCCACCTGCCGGACGACACGGTCCGCCGCTGCGTCGGCCTGCTGGACGACGCCGGCCTCCTGCACACCGCGTACGTGCTGGACGACCGGAGCCGGATCGACCACATGCTCAGCCTGCTCGGCGACGACCGGCTGCCCTCGTTGGTCCGTACTGCCGCGGCGGACGAATCGCTGTGGGCCCCGGCGTTGGACGTGCTGGCCCACCTGAACGAAACTCGCCGGGCAACGGTGCGACCGCTGCTCGACGAGCTTCCGGAAGAGCTGCGAACCCGCGCGGAGGCGGCTCTCGGCTAGGCCACGATCAGGTAGATCCCGTACCCGATCACCGCGGCGCAGATCGTGAAGCACGCGACCGCGCCGGTCAGCTGAACCGTGCCGCTGCCGCCGTTCGCGCGGGCGATCACGCGCTCGGACAGCCCGCGCACCCCGTACGCGAACAGCCCGGTGAGCACGACCGCCGCGGCCAGCGCCACCACGAAAACGATGCCGAGGGCACCCCAGTTGATCGCCATGTCGTGCTCCCTCAGGCCGCGACCGGGGCGGCGTCGGCAGCCTCCGGATCGTTGTTGACAGTGGCCGGCGTGACCGGGTTGCGCCGCGACACGAGCCAGATGCCCAGCGCGAGCAGCACCCCGACACCGCCGACGAGGACGGTTCCCCAGCTGCCGCGCGTGGAAACCGCGGCGGCGACGGCCCCGACGATCGCGGCGGCGGGCAGCGTGAGCGCCCAGGCGAGCACCATCCTGCCCGCGACGCCCCAGCGGACCTCGGCGAGCTTCCGGCCGAGCCCCGAGCCGATGATGCCGCCCGAGGTGACGTGCGTGGTCGACAGCGCGAAGCCGAGGTGCGACGAGGCCAGGATGACCGCCGCGGAACTCGTCTCGGCGGCGAAACCTTGCGGCGTCTGGATTTCGGTGAGCTTCTTGCCCATCGTCTGGATGATGCGCCAGCCGCCGAAGTAGGTGCCGAGCGCGATCGCCAAACCGGACGCGAGGATGACCCAGACCGGCGGGCTCGACCCCGGCGCGAGCGAACCGCCCGCGATCAGCGCGAGCGTGATGACGCCCATCGTCTTCTGCGCGTCGTTGGTGCCGTGCGCGAGCGAAACGAGGCTCGCCGAAAGCACCTGGCCGGTCTTGAAACCCTTGCCGACGACGTCTTGCCGTGCCTTGGCGGTGATCCGGTAGACGAGGAAGGTGCCGGCGATCGCGACGACGCCCGCCACCACCGGCGACGCGATGGCCGGGATCAGCACCTTTTCGACGACCTTCGCGAAGTGCACGGCGTCCGCACCGGAGGCGATCCAGGTCGCCCCGATCAGCCCGCCGAACAACGCGTGCGACGAACTCGACGGCAGCCCGACCAGCCACGTCACGAGATTCCAGACGATGGCCCCGACCAATCCGGCGAAAATCACCACCGGCGTGACCTTGGCGTCGTCGACGATCCCGCCGGAAATGGTTTTCGCGACCTCGATGGAAAGAAACGCGCCGACGAGATTCAGCACCGCGGAAATCGCGACCGCGACCCGGGGCTTGAGCGCACCGGTGGCGATCGAAGTGGCCATCGCGTTGGCCGTGTCGTGGAACCCGTTGGTGAAGTCGAAGGCCAGCGCCGCGACGATCACCACCAGGACGATGAGAGAAAAGTCCATGCCCGCTCTCCTGGTCGGAGTGTCCTGCGGGAGTGACGGTACCGACGCCGGCGGGGACTCCAGATCCCTCAGCGGGTGGCCAGTAGTTGAACTCTGAATGAACGTGTTCTTGCCGCAGGCGCTGGTTTTCCGCCGTTCACCTGCTGGTCCTTTTCCATCGTCGCCTTGACGGTTCCGGCCCGCGCGCGGGGGCGGGAACTCTGCCCCCGCGCACTTCCCGAGCCTTACAGAATGGACATTTCCGGCAAGGGGTTCTGTCCAAGGTGCTGCGCGCCATTCGCCGCGGATTCGCGGACCGCGGCGAAGCCGTACTCGCGCATTTCCGCTTCGTATTTCCCGATCGCGTCCGGTTGGCCGCTGTGCAACGCGGCCGCGAGCGCGGCACCGTCGCGCATCGCGGTGTTCGCCCCGGCCCCGGCGGCCGGGCTCATCGCGTGGATCGCGTCGCCGACCAGGCTGATCCGCGACGGCTCCCACGGCCCGATCGGCACGCTGGTTCGGATCGAGACGAGGAATACCGTTTCCGGAACCCAGCTTTCGACGATCCGGCGCACCTTCGGATGCCAGTCCCCGACCCGGTCGAGCACGAGCTTCCGCATCTCGTCGCCGGACAGAGCGCGGAGTTCGTCGTCGGTCTGCCCGAAGATTTCCGTGCGCGCACCGAAAGCGCAGGTCATGTACGGCTCGTCGGGGCTGAGCCGGACATCGGGCGCGAGCCGCGCGCACGCGTCGGCGATCGGCTCCGGATAGTCGACCGGCGCGACCCCGATCATCGCTTTCCCCGGCCCGGAAATAATGTTGAACACGGAGAACATGGCCGGATCGAACAGTTCCCGGTTCGCCGCGGTGAGCGGGATCTTCCCGTACAGCTGGCGCAATCCGGTATCGACCACCTGCGCCTGCGGAAGGTATTGGCGGCGCACCGGCGAATTCACCCCGTCCGCGCCGACGAGCACCGCGCCGCGCGCCTGCGTCCCGTCCGCGAAGTGCGCGATCACGCCGTCGTCGCACTCCTCGTAGCGCACGAACTCTTTGCCGAAGTGGACGTTGTCCAGGCCCGCGAACAGAATCTCCCGGAGGGTGAACCGGTTGACGTTCCGCTGGACCTCACCGTCGTCCAGCACGAACTCGATGCGCGGCGTCAGCTGGCTGTCGTAGATCGTGGTGACGTTGCGCGGCTGCCCCGAGGTGGCCAGGAACAGCTCGTGCAGGTGCGGCCGGAGCACCTCCCGCAGAGCCTGGTCGCCACGGGAATCGATGTGCAGCCGATAGCCCTGCCGGCGCGCGTCCAGCGCCGCATCGCGTTCGTAGACCTCGCACGGGATCCCGGCCTTGCGCAGCCCCTGTGCGAGGCACAGCCCGCCGAGCCCGGCCCCGATCACGAGCACAGTGTTGTCAGCGTTATCCGCCATCAGCTAGGTCCCTTCCGTACCAACGTTCTGGTTCGAGAGGGACGCACTGGGCTGGCCCGCCTAAGCCGGGCACTCGGAAACAGAGCGAATCAGTCGTCCAGCCTAACCCATACCGGACAATGGTCT
Source organism: Amycolatopsis sp. VS8301801F10 (assembly GCF_046195355.1). NCBI lineage: Bacteria > Bacillati > Actinomycetota > Actinomycetes > Pseudonocardiales > Pseudonocardiaceae > Amycolatopsis > Amycolatopsis sp. VS8301801F10. The sequence continues at coordinate 100,586 of NZ_CP176065.1, forward strand.
TTCGCGCGTCCTGTTCCCTTTTCACGTTAGCGCAGCCGCGGACTCGGTCGCCACCGGATTAACGCAGCTTTGCCCCTTTCCGCCACACCGCGTGGGTCAACGGGACCCCGGGCCGGTAAGCGAGATGCGTGGTGGACGGCGCGTCGAGCACGTGCACATCCGCCCGCGCCCCCGGCCGCAGATACCCGACGTCCTCGCGACGGAGCGCCCGCGCCCCGCCGGCGGTCGCCGACCACACCGCCTCGTCCACCGTCATCCGCATCTGCAGCACGGCTGTCGTCACGCAGAACGCCATCGACGTGGTGTACGAACTGCCCGGATTCGCGTTGCTCGCCAACGCGACTGTCGCGCCAGCGTCGAGCAGCCGCCGCGCCGGAGCCAAAGACTGCCGCGTCGACAGGTCACACGCGGGCAACACCGTCGCGACCGTGTTGGAGGACGCGAGCGCCTCAACATCGGCATCGCTCAGGTACGTGCAATGGTCGACACTCGCCGCGTCCAGTTCCACCGCCAACCGCACGCCGGGACCCTCGCCGAGCTGATTGCCGTGCACCCGCAGCCCAAGCCCGCGTTCCGCCGCCGCCTTGAGCACCCGCGCCGACTGCGCCTCATCGAACGCACCGGTCTCGCAGAACACATCGGCCCACCGCACGTGCGGCGCGACCGCGTCCAGCATCTCGCCGCAGACCAGGTCCACATAGGACTCCGCGTCCGCACCCGGCGGCACGAGGTGCGCTCCGAGGAAGGTCACCTCGTCCGCGACCTCGCCAGCGATCCGCGCCGACCGAGCCTCATCGGCGACGGTGAGCCCGTACCCGGTCTTCGTCTCCAGGCAAGTGGTGCCCTGCGCAGCCGCTTCCTCGACATGTCGACGCAGATTCGCCGCCAGTTGCTCATCCGAAGCCGCCCGCGTGGCGTCGACGGTGACCGCGATTCCGCCTGCCGCGTAAGCCTGTCCGGCCATCCGTGCTTCGAACTCGGCGGTGCGGTCGCCCGCGAACACGAGGTGGGTGTGGCTGTCCACCCACCCGGGCAGCACCGCGCGGCCCTCGACGTCCACCCGCTCGTCGGCGTCCGGCGCCTGCGCGGCCGGACCGGCCCACGCGACGGTCTCGCCGTCGAGCACCAGCGCGGCGTCGCGGAGCTTGCCCAGCTCCGGGTCGTTCGTGGTGAGCTCGCCGATTCCGGTGATCAGAACTGCCACAGCGCCTCGATCTCCTTGGCCAGTAAGGTTTCCGGTCGTTCGATCAGCACGTGCGCACCGTCGCGCACCACTTCCCGCCCGGCCACCACCACGGTACGGACGTCCGCGGCCGCCGCGGCGAACAGCACGCCGGACGGTTCGATCCCGGCTGTGCGCACCGTGTCCGTCGCGACCGTGACCAGGTCCGCGCCAGCACCAGCCGCGATCGTGCCGGTCTCCGGCCAGCCCGCGGAGACATGTTCGGTCCCGGCGGCAAGCAGCTCTTCCGCGGTGAACCGGCCGCGTTCCTCGCTGGCGAGCCGGTCGTCCAGCTCCAGCGCCCGGGTCTCCTCGAACGCGTCGACCACCGCGTTGCTGTCGCTGCCGATACTGAGCCGCACGCCCGCGTCGAGCAGGCTTCGCGCTGGTCCGATGCCGTCGCCGAGGTCCCGTTCGGTGGTCGGGCAGAAGCACGCGCCGCTTCGGGATTCGCCCAGCCACTTGATGTCCTGCTCGGTCAGGTGCGTCGCGTGCACCGCGGTGAGCCGTTCGCCGAGCACGCCGTAATCCCAGAGCAACCCGGTCGGCGTCCAGCGATACGCGGCCTCGCACTGCTCGTTCTCCGCCCGCTGTTCGGACAGGTGGATGTGCAGCGGCCGGTCCTCCGGCACCGCGTTGTCCACCTTCGGCAGCTCGTACTCCGGCACCGCCCGCACCGAGTGGATCGCTCCACCGACGCGGAACAGGTCGTCTTCCTTCAACAGCGCAACGCGTTCTGCCCAGTTTTCGGCGGAACCGTCCGAAAACCGCTGCTGCACCTCGTCCGGCGGCACGCCGATGCCACCGGCGAGGTAGCAGGTGTCGAGCAGCGTCAGCCGAATCCCGGCCTCCCGCGCGGCCTGCCGCAACGCGTCGCCCATCGCGTTCGGCGACGCGTACGGTTTGCCGCCCGGTCCGTGGTGCAGGTAGTGGAATTCGGCGACGCTCGTGTACCCCGCCAGCACCATCTCCGCGTAGACGCCGCGAGCGAGCCGGTAGTACGAATCCGGATCGAGCCGGGCGGCGAGCGAGTACATCCGCTCCCGCCACGTCCAGAACGTGCCCCGCTCGTGGTGCGTCCGGCCCCGCAACGCGCGGTGGAACGCGTGCGAGTGCCCGTTGGCGAACCCGGGCAGCGTCAGTCCGTTGAGGATAGACCCGGTTTTCTCCGCGTCAGCGGTCACCGAAACGATCCGGCCGTCGGCGATCTCGATCCGGACCGCTTCCGCGACCCCGTCGGGCAGCCAGGCCCGTTCGCACCAGTACGTGGTCATCTCGCCAGCCGCTCCAGCACCTCGGCGAGCGCCTGAGCGCCGGCCTCGACGTCGTCCGCCTCCGCGAATTCCTCCGGCGCGTGGCTGATCCCGGTCGGATTCCGGACGTACAGCATCCCGGACGGCACGAATCCCGCCAGGATCGCCGCGTCGTGCCCGGCACCGGTGGGCAGCTCGGGCGGATTGCCCAGCCACTCCCCCAGCGACCGCCGCAACGCCTCGTCGAACACCACGTCGTCGGAGTACGACTCGCGCGCGACTGTCAGCTCGCACCCCTCTTCCTTGGCAGCCGCCTTCGCCGCCTGGGTGATCTCCTCGACCAGCTCCGGCGTCGAAGTGCCCGGCACCCGCGCGTCCAGCCACAGGTCCACAGTGGACGCGATCACGTTGGTCCCGCCCGGCGTGGGCACCAGCCGTCCCACGGTCGCCCGCGCGTCCGGCATTTTCCGCGCCAACCGCCGCACCGCCACCACAGTTTCGGCGGCGGGCAGCATTGGGTCCACCCGATCCGCGAGCAGCGTCGCACCGGCGTGATTGCCCTGGCCGACAAAGGAGAACCGCCACCGGCCGTGCGCGATCACCGTGTTGCCGACCGCCACCGGCGAACCGACGTCGATCAGCCCCCGGCCCTGTTCGACGTGCAGTTCGACGAACTGGCCGATCAGCCCGAGCCGGTCCGGATCCGCGCCAACGCGGTCCACGTCCAGCCCGGACTTCGCCGCGGCCTCGGCGAACGTGATGCCGGCCGGATCCCGCAACGCCCGCGCCCGGTCCGCGTCGATCGTCCCGGTCAGCAGCCGCGAACCGAGACACGGTACGCCGAAACGTCCACCCTCCTCCTCGGCGAACACGACCACCGCGAACGGCTTGACCGGACGGAACCCCTTGGCCCGCAACGCTTCCACGGCCGCCAGCGCACTCACCACGCCGAGCGGCCCGTCGAACGCGCCACCGCCCGGCACCGAGTCCAGATGGCTGCCGGTGACGACCGCGTCCGCGCCGGGAGCACCCCACCACGCCCACAGGTTGCCGTTGCAGTCCGTCTCAACGTCGAGGCCCACCTGCTGCGCGCGCTCGACGAACCACGTGCGCAGGTCGTGTTCCGGCGCGTCGAACGCGTGCCGCGAGTAACCGCCGCGCCGGGTGTCGCGCCCGACGTCGGCGATCTCGCCGAGCAGCCCGGATGCGGTCACGCCTGCTCCCGCATCGGCACTCGCACCCCGCGCTCGTCGGCGACCTCGGCCGCGCGGTCGTACCCGGCGTCGACGTGCCGGATGACGCCCATGCCCGGGTCGTTCGTGAGCACCCGCTCCAGCTTCTGCGCGGCCAGCGCCGTGCCGTCCGCGACGCTCACCTGCCCGGCGTGGATGGACCGGCCCATGCCGACCCCGCCGCCGTGGTGGATGGACACCCAGCTCGCCCCGGACGAGGTGTTGACGAGTGCGTTGAGCAGCGGCCAGTCGGCGATCGCGTCGGAACCGTCGGCCATGCCCTCGGTCTCGCGGTACGGCGAGGCCACGCTGCCCGAGTCGAGGTGGTCGCGGCCGATCACGACCGGGGCCTTCAGCTCGCCGCTGGCCACCATCTCGTTGAAGCGCAGGCCGGCCAGGTGCCGCTCGCCGTAGCCGAGCCAGCAGATCCGGGCGGGCAGGCCCTGGAACGCGACGCGCTCGCCGGCCATCTTGATCCAGCGGGCCAGCGATTCGTTCTCCGGGAACAGCTCGAGCATCGCGCGGTCGGTCGCGGCGATGTCCTCCGGATCGCCGGACAGCGCGGCCCAGCGGAACGGCCCGTTGCCCTCGCAGAACAGCGGCCGGATGTAGGCGGGCACGAAGCCGGGGAAGTCGAACGCACGCTCGCAGCCGCCGAGCTTCGCCTCGCCGCGCAGGGAGTTGCCGTAGTCGAACACCTCGGCGCCGCGGTCGAGGAAGCCGAGCATCGCGTCGACGTGGTCGGCCATCGATTCGCGCGCCCGGTCGGTGAACTCGTCCGGCTTCTTCGCCGCGTAGTCCTGCCAGTCGTCCACGCTGATGCCCTTGGGCAGGTAGGACAGCGGATCGTGCGCGGAGGTCTGGTCGGTGACGATGTCCACCTCGACGTCACGGCGCAGCAGCTCCGGCAGCACCTCGGCGGCGTTGCCGACCACGCCGACCGACAACGGCCGCCGCTCCTTCTTCGCCGCGGTGACCCGCCGGATCGCGTCGTCCAAGTCGTCGGCCACCTCGTCGAGGTAGCGGTGCTCGACGCGACGGTGCGCGCGCTGGGCGTCGACCTCGATGCACAACGCCACGCCGTCGTTCATCGTGACCGCCAGCGGCTGCGCGCCGCCCATGCCGCCGAGCCCGGCGGTGACAGTGAGTGTGCCGCGCAGCGTGCCGCCGAACCGCTTCTTCGCCACCGCGGCGAACGTCTCGTAGGTGCCCTGCAGAATGCCTTGCGTGCCAATGTAAATCCACGAACCAGCGGTCATCTGGCCGTACATGGTGAGGCCCTGCTGCTCGAGCCGGCGAAACTCCGGCCACGTCGCCCAGTCGCCCACCAGGTTCGAGTTCGCGATCAGCACCCTCGGCGCCCATTCGTGCGTGCGGAACACGCCGACCGGTTTGCCGGACTGGACCAGCAGCGTTTCGTCCTGCTCCAGCGCGGTCAGCTCACGGGTGATCGCGTCGAAGCTCGCCCAGTTGCGGGCGGCGCGGCCGGTGCCGCCGTAGACCACCAGGTCCTCGGGCCGCTCGGCCACCTCCGGGTCGAGGTTGTTGTGGAACATCCGCAGCGCGGCCTCGGTCTGCCAGTTCTTCGCGGTCAGCGAAGTGCCGCGGGCGGCGCGGACGGTACGGGCGGTGCTAGTCATGCTCAGGCCTCCAGTTCGGCCGCGGCCAGGACAGCGCCCGACCGCACGAGTTCTTCGGCGGCCGCGATCTCGGGCGCCAGGTGCCGGTCGGGGCCGGGGCCCTCGACCTTGGTGCGCAGCAGGTCCCGGACGCGTCCGGTGACCGGCGAGGGCTGAAGCGGCGCGCGGAAGTCGAGCGCGCGGGCCGCGGTGAGCAGTTCGACGGCGAGCACGGTGGTCAGGCCGTCGACCGCCTTGCGCAGCTTGCGCGCGGCCGACCAGCCCATGGACACGTGGTCCTCCTGCATCGCGCTGCTCGGGATCGAGTCGACTGAGGCGGGCACCGCGAGCCGCTTCAGCTCGCTGACCACGGCGGCCTGCGTGTACTGCGCGATCATGTGCCCGGAGTCCACCCCGGGGTCGTGCGCGAGGAACGGCGGCAGCCCGTGCGACCGCGCCTGGTCGAGCATCCGGTCGGTGCGGCGTTCGGCGATGCTCGCCACGTCCGCCACCGGCACCGCGAGGAAGTCGAGTACGTACGCGACCGGCGCGCCGTGGAAGTTGCCGTTCGACTCCACCCGGCCGTCGGCCAGCACCACCGGATTGTCCACCGCGGACTGCAGTTCCCGGTCCGCGACCAGTTCCGCGTGCGCGAGCGTGTCCCGCGCGGCGCCGTGCACCTGCGGCGCGCACCGCAGCGAGTACGCGTCCTGCACGCGGTTGCAGTCCGGACCGCGGTGGCTTTCCACGATCTTCGACCCCTGCAGCGCCGCGAACATCCGCGCCGCGCTGGTCGCCTGCCCGGGATGCGGACGCAGCGCCTGCAGATCGGCGGCGAACGCGCGGTCGGTGCCGAGCAGCGCCTCGACGCTCATCGCCGCGGTGATGTCCGCGACGTCCAGCAGCCGGTGCAGATCGGCGGCGGCGAGCAGCAGCATGCCGAGCATGCCGTCGGTGCCGTTGGTGAGCGCGAGGCCCTCCTTCTCGGCCAGCACGATCGGCGTGATCCCGGCCGCCCGCAACGCGTCCGCAGCGGGCTTCCGCGCACCGGCGTGGAACACCTCGCCCTCGCCCATCAACGCGAGCGCGACCGCGGCCAGCGGCGCGAGGTCGCCGGAGCAGCCGAGCGAGCCGTACTCGTGCACGACCGGCGTGATGTCCGCGTTGAGCAGCGCCGCAAGCGTTTGCGCCGTCTGCGGGCGAACCCCGGTGTAGCCGCTGGCCAGCGTGCGCAGGCGGAGCAGCATCAAGGCGCGCACCACTTCCGGCTCCACCGCGGGCCCGGCGCCCGCGGCGTGCGAGCGGATCAGGCTGCGCTGGAGCGCGGTGCGGCTCTCGACGGGGATATGGCGCGTGGCGAGCGCGCCGAACCCGGTCGAGACCCCGTAGGTCGGCGACGTGGCGTCGGCGAGGTCTTCGATGTGCTGGCGGGTGGCGGCGAGGTTCTTCTCGACCGTCTCGGCGAGCCCGACGTGCGCGTGCCCACGGACGATGTCGACGACCTGCGCCGCGGTCATCGGCTTCGAGCTCAGGAGGACTGGTTCCGGCATGCCGCCATTGCACCCTCCGGCGGGCCGGCGCGACAGAGCGGAGTTCGCGGTAGTGTCTGGTATCCAAGACAACACGTGGCGAGAGCCTCGACCACCGGCGCGAAGGGACCCCTCATACTCCGTTCGGGCAGTGCGAGGGGTCCCCTCGCGCGCCATCCGGAGGAGACCGAGGAGTCCCCAGTGAGCAGTTCCGACGTTCCGGCCCTGCGCAACGGGCTCTCCGTGCTGCGCCTGCTCGCCGGCCACGCCGGCCCGGTCTCGGCCGCGGCCATCGCCCGCGACCTGGACTTGCCTCGGTCGACGACGTATCACCTGCTCAACGAGCTGACCTCGGCCGGTTTCGTCACCCATCTGCCCGCCGAGCGCCGCTACGGCCTCGGCATCGCCGCCTTCGAACTCGGCTCGGCCTACCTGCGCCACGACCCGCTGGAGCGGCTGGCCGGACCGCTGCTGCGCAAACTGGTCGACCGCGTCGGCCACACCGCGCATCTCGGCGTCCTGCACGGCAACGAATCGCTGTATCTGATCAAGGAGCGCCCCACCCGCCCGGAAACCCTGGTCACCGACGTCGGCGTCCGGCTGCCCGCGCACCTGACCGCCTCCGGCCGCGCGATGCTGCAGCACCTGCCCGCCGCGCACGTCCGCGCCTTGTTCCCGGCCGCCGCGTCGTTCGTCCTGCGCACCCCTCGCGGACCCAATTCGCTGGCCGCGCTGCGCCGCACCCTGGCGGCCGAGCGCCGCCTGGGCTGGTCGGTGGAAGACGGGCACGTGACAGCGGGCTTCGCGTCGGTCGCCGCCCCGGTGTTCGACCACGGCGCCCGCCCGATGGCCGCGATCAGCGTGACACTGCGCCACCTCTGCCCAGAGGACGGTCCGTGCGAAGAGACTTTTCCCGAGCTAGCCGAAGCCGTCGCCGCGACAGCCGCCACGCTCACGACGCACATCGGCGGCACCCGCCCGGCATGACAACCTCACGGCAATTCCCCCAGAAATAAAACGGCCATCCCCAGAACGTCCGCCCGGACCAGCATACCTTAACCGAAAAGCGCAACCGCGCAACCACTTCTTTCCAGCCACGACAAAACCGACACAACGACACTTCCGCGTCACCACGCGAGGTCCCCCACTTGTCGCAATACCCGCATTGAGCGCCTCCAACGGACGATTGACAGTCACTATCCGCTCAGGTATAGCTCTAATAGGGTTAAAGCGAAACTCAAAACATCAGGGGGCTTGAGTGGATTCGCTTCAGCACGTTTCCGCTTGTTCGCTTACCGGCCACCGGTAGGCCATCTTCACTGATCCGGGCATCGCGGGGGCGGCGCCCGGATCGGCATTGCTCTGCCAGCTTCAGCATTTCCCCACAGCGATTCGCGCTATTCGAGTCGCTGCGATGACCCTTGCCCGCATTCGGACGAGGGCGGCAACCGGCCTTGTGCTGCCGAACAGCACCGCATAGGAGCATTTCACCGATGAAACCGAACTGGGCCTTCAGCCTGGGCGAACTGTTCGATCACCGAAGCAGTTCCGGCAAGCCCATGACGTTCCACCTGTCCCGGCCGCTGGACCTCGACCGGGACGGCCGTTCGACGCTCGACCTGCCCGCGCTGGCGGCCCTGGTCCGCGATTCCGCGGGCATCTTGAGCAAAGCGGGCGTGAAACCCGGCGACCGGGTGGTCGTGTACAAAGCGAATCATTTCGACTGCATTCTGCTGGCGTCCGCGATCGCCCGGATCGGCGCGGTCGCGGTGATGCTGTCCGGCCTGCTGGGAAAGGAAGCCGCACAAAGCCTGATCCGCCGAGTAGAACCGGCGGCGGTCGTCACCGACGCCGAACGCATCGAACGCGCGGAAATCACGCCCGCGGTGTTCCCCGGTCTCGAAGGCAAGATCTTCAGCCTCAACGGCGACTCCCCGCACGCACAGACCTACGCGGACCTCAAAGCGGAACCGCACCTGCGTCCCGTACCCCGCCGCGACGACGAACTCCTGATGCTCACCCACACCTCCGGCACCACCGGCATCCCCAAGCTGATCATCTTCCCGCCGGCCACCATTCAGAAACAAATGGCCAGGCTGGAATGCCGCCATTTCCCGCCCCTGACATTCCGCCGCAACGACGTAGTGGCCATGTTCACGCCTTACGTGCACGCCCGGGCTTTCACCTGGATCTATTCGGTGCTGACCCTCTCGCCGGCCACCGTGCTGGCCATGGACGACAGCTCCCCGGAAGTGGTCGACCGGGTTTTTCGCCAGTACCGGCCGACTTTCATGGAAGCGCTGCCCATCGACTACGCGGCGATGGCCCCGCTGATCCGCACCGGCGCGAACAATCCGTTCGCGAACATCCGCCTGTTCGCCGGAAACTTCGACGCGATCCGCTGGCCGGTCATCCGCCGTTTCCTGAACGCGTCCCGGCACCCGTTCCCGCTCTGGCGCGACGGCTACGGCCAATCGGAAACCGGCGGCATGGGCATGACCGTGCTCTCGCGCCGCGCCGCGAACCGCCCGCGCGACCACAAACCCGGCCCGCGCGTCGTAGGCCGCCCGATGCCCGGTTTCGTCACTCTCAAGATCGTCGATCCCACCACCTTCGAACCGGTCGAACGCGGCCGCCCCGGCCTCGTCCTCGCCAAAACAAAGGCCCGCTGCGCCGGTTACTACGGCGAACCCGAACGCTGGAAAGAAAAACTGGTGGGCGACTGGTGGAACACCGGCGACATCGGCATCCTCACCCCGACCGGAGCCCTCAAGATCGTGGACCGCGAGGTGAATTACGCGTCCGGAATCGGCTACCTGGAATTCGAAGACACTCTCGTAGACCGCCTGCCGGAAGGTTCGGACGTGGCCATTCTCCCCCGGGAGAACGACGTTCCCCTCCCCATTGTCGCCACCCGGGACGGACGATTGGACGAAACCGACTGGTCCCGAGCCCGCACCGGCCTCCCCGAACTGGCCGACCCCGTAGTCATCACCGCTTCGGACATGCCGAGAACGGCGACCGGGAAAATCGTCCGGGAGGAACTGCGCCGCACCTACCTGGACACCGTGGCCACCCCCGGCACGGGACGCTGGACATGATCAGCAACGGTTTCCGCGTGGAGCCCTTGACCACGTCCTGCCGCGAAGTATGGGAATCCCGCCGCCACGCGGTTTTCGGCGTCAGCCCAGGCAACAGCTACTTCAACGTCGACCGCCTGCGCTCCACTTTGGACTGGCTGCAAACGGAATTCAAGCAAATCGACGTCATCATTCCCGACAGCGCGCTGAAACACACCTTCACCGCCCTTGGCTACGACGAGTCCAAGGCCGCGAAGAAGGCCAGGTCGGAAACCAACGTCCTGCGCAACCGGGTACTCCGAGCCTGGACCGACCTAGGCGGCCCCCGACCGGCCGACAGCCTGCACCGCATGTCCGAACTATCGGCAGACCCCGTCTACGCCGAGGTCCTGGCACACTGCGCGACCCTCACCGCGGACGACCCGGCCCTCGCGTCGGCCAGCACAGAAATGACCAAAGAAGTCCTGGCCGCCAAAGGCCTCACCGCCGAGGCCGCTCCGGACCAAATCGCCGAAGCGAAGAAATACCTCATCGCCGAACTGCCGTTCTTCGTCTCCTCTTGCAGAATCTTCGACGTAGACGCCTCCCTGAATTTCTACCACCAGCCACTCCCCCTGGCGAACGTCATTTTCTCGGACACTTCAGCCTTGAAACCAGACCCCGGCCAGGGCTACGCCACAATCCGCCCGGCCTGAGCACGGAGACACTCGATGACGGAATCCGTCGACCAGTACGACCAGGTAGCCACCGCCTTCGCCGACGTCGAAGCGGTAATCAGCTTCGTCCGGGAAAACCTGGAATGGCCCTCGTTCAAAGACCTCCTAGGCGACCTGCGCGGCCGGCGAGTACTGGACGTAGGCTGCGGGGAAGGCAGTTTTACCCGCCGAATCAAGCAATTAGGCGCCGCACAAGTGGTGGGCACCGACCTGTCGCCCGGCATGATCGCCCTGGCGCGGCAAGCGGAAGCGCGAAACCCGCAAGGCATCGCCTACGAAGTCCAAGACCTGGCTTCCATGCCGCACCAAGGCGAGTTCGACGTGGTAACGGCCATTCACGTCCTGCATTACGCGGACACGCGGGAAACCATGCAAACCATGGCGAAAACCATGCACGCCAACCTGAAACCGGGCGGCAGACTGGTGGTCCTGAGCGCGAATGCCGACTCCAGCGAAGAATCCGAAACCGCGGCCGGCTTCCGCACCTACCGCCCGGAAAACCCGCGCGAAGGCGACAAGTTCAAGGTAGCTGTCCGCACCACGCCGCCCACGGAAATCGAAGTACACCACTGGCCCACGACGACGATCGTGGACGTCCTGCACACCGCAGGCTTCACGAACGTCGATTGGTCCCTGGTCAAGCCGTCCGACAGCGTCGCCCCGGCCGACCGGGAACGAGCCGCGCGCTGTGCGAAAAATCCGACGAGTTTGACGATTACCGCAACAAAGCCGTAGCAAGCACACCACAGGCCAGGCCGGAGGGGACCCATGACCAGTCAGGTCACCCTCCGGCCCGACCTCCAGCTGCGGAGAGGGATTCGCACCCGCCAAAGAGGCTGCCAGCGTGCAGTGAAGCCGACGAACGCCTGGCGGCCGCCACGATACACAGCCACGAAGACTCTTACAGGTGAAAGCAGCCCTGGTTGACAACCTCCTCGTGATGCCCTACTCGCCCTCGCCGACCATCGGCACAGCGCCGCCCATGCCCGGCACCTGAGCCAAACCCGGTGAGAGAACCCTTTCTGTCGCGACGGCACACTTTGCCCTCGGCAACTGGGAGTGCCCCCTTGATTACCGGGTTATGCTGCCGGTGTAACACAAAGGCCGAGCACGCCTATTTAGGTGTGAATGAAAGACCGGCGAGGGGTGGGCAACAGATGACGATGGCTGGATGGACCGCGAGCGTCCCCACCGACGAGAGCTTCGAGCTTCCCCCGGACCCTCGAACAATGGAAGCCATCGGCCATAATCACTCGTTCGAGACAGCCCTCGCCGATCTGGTCGACAACTCCATCGACGCCGAAGCCACCCATGTCCTCATTCGCTTCGTTCGAGACAGCGGGCGACTGCGGTCTCTTTACGTCGTCGACAATGGGCGAGGGATCACGCCGGACCGCATCAACGACGCGATGACTGTCGGCGGTCGCCGGACTTACGACGCCGCTGACCTCGGATGGTTCGGACTGGGGCTCAAAGCAGCCTCGTTCAGTCAGGCTCGCCAGCTGACCCTGCTCTCCAAGGCGAAGGACTCGCCCGCGGTCGGGCGCCGCTGGAGTCTTAACAACGCCAGGTCACGCTTCCTTTGCGACATCGTCCCCGGTTACTTCGCGGCGACCGAACTCGGCCAAGACCGAGGGCTTCCCGACACCGGGAGCGGCACCATCGTCCGGTGGGACGAGGTCGGCGGCTTCCCCGCCACTGACAAACCCGAGCAGGTCGAACAGTTCATCTCGCGGAAGATCTCGCTCATCGCCGACCACCTCGGCCTCGTGTTCCACCGCATTCTCGAGAACGCCCGCGTCGTCATCGAAATCGACGTGCGGGACGTCGGGTTCGACGCCACCTCGAGGATCCGCGTCGAGCCGCTCAACCCGTTCGACTACCACCGCACAGGCGCCACGGACTACCCCAAGGACCTCGTCGCGACGGCAGGCGACCACTCGTTGACCTTCCGCTGCCACATCTGGCCGCCGCGGTCGACCGCGCGCCAGTTCAAACTCGGCGGGCGACCAGCGGACCACCAGGGCATGTACTTCTACCGTCGGAACCGTCTCTTGCAGCCCGGCGGCTGGGAAGGCGTACATGTCGAGCACCCCAAACTTCAGCTGGCCAGGGTAGAGGTCGAGATCGACAGCGATGTCGAGTCGCTCCTCCGGATGAACCCCGAGAAGTCGCGGGTCCAGGTCCGTCCAGAGTTCGGCATGGCGTGCGCGTCGGCCCGGGCCGAGGACGGGACCACCTTCGACGACTACTTCGCCGTAGCCGAGAGGGTCTACCAGGAGGGCAACAAACGTCGCCGTGTACGGAAACCGATGATCCGGCCAGGCCGGGGCTTCACGCCCGGCCTCCGCGACACGATCGAATCGGAGATCGAGGCCCTCGAGTCGGATCCGATCGACCTCCGCTGGCGCGACTTCGACGACGACCAGCTTTTCGACATCGACCGTGACGAGCAAACGATCTGGCTCAACAAGCGCTACCGCAAGATGCTGCTCGGCGACCGCCACGCGGGCTTGAACGACCTGCCGCTCATCAAGACCATGCTCTACCTCCTCATGGAGGACGTGTTCCAGGGCGAATACCTCGGTCCTCGCGACAAGGACAACATTGAGCTCTGGAAGTCGGTGCTGACCACCGCTGTACGGGCGGAGCGCCGATGACCGCCCTGCCCGAGCGGCACCTGTCCCCCGCTCATCTCGATCAGGTCCTCAAAGCCGGCGTCCCCTATCTCAAGCCCATCGAGGGCGATCCAGCCGCTTGGCTGTTCGCGACCCCGGCGGAAGGTCACCTGGGTCTACGCGTTCACAGTCCTGGCATGACCGAAGCGCCCGCGACCGGCCTTCAGCATGTCGTGAGCCGTCTCACCCACCAAGAGATCGGTCGCTGTTTCGAGGTCGTGGTGACGGTCCCCGACCTCTTCCGCACGGCTTACCCGCTGTTATGTTCGATCGCCGACCACGTGCAGTGCGACGGGATGCGCCCGACCGACGCGTTGCGCCGCGCACTGCGTGACTTCGCGAGCCTGCTCAAAAACGAGCAGGGGTTCCCTCGCGAGCGCGAGATCGGACTTTTCGGCGAGCTGCTCAGTCTGAAAGGGCTCATCCAGTCGGAGGGCGTGGCTGTCGCGCTGGCCGGGTGGCGCGGTCCGTCTGGCGAGGAACACGACTTCGGCCTGCCGGACGACGACGTGGAAGTCAAAACGACCAGCAGCGAGCGCCGCACCCACTGGATAGAATCGCTGAGCCAGCTCGTGCCCACGGGCGACCGACCGCTGTGGCTGGTGTCCCACCAGCTCACACAGGCCGGGGCCGGTGCCGGTTGGCGTCTGGGCGGCCTGATCGACCAGATACGCGCCGCGGTCGGGGCGGGTACCGACCGAGACGGCCTGGAAGCCGGTCTAGCTGACTGGGGGTGGAACGACGAGCTGGCCGCTCGGTGCGAAACCCGCTGGACACGGCGGGTCCCCTCGACCGTCTACGCCGTCGACGCGCGGTTCCCGACACTCACCCCGCAGGTGCTGGAACACGCTGGCGTCACGCTCAACCGGCTCGTGGAGGTACGCTATCGCGTCGACCTCACCGGACTCGCGCCCGTGCCCACGCCCACCACGTCCCTGTCGGCCGCGCTAGGCCCCGAGGAGAAGTGACGATGTCCGAGACCCTGGCGAATTCCTATCTGGCCGCGCTGCTGTCGATGGACCAAAGCGGTCCCCGCGAGCTGGGACGCCTCGCCCGGTTCCATGCCGAGGATCTCGGAGACCCGGCCGAGATCTCCGACTCCGCCTTGCGTGCCTACCTCGAAACGTCGTCCCCGTCTGACGACCAGTTGCGCAACAACCTCCACGTCTACCTCGCCAAGTGGGACAACGCTCGGATCGGGGACGGCGAGTGGACAGCGGGCACGCCGGCCAACTCGAAGCAGCGCCGCGCGGCGATCATCGACAAACTCGGGGTGGACGCCGAGACCGCGCGGCTGTTCCAGGCCATGTTCCCCGTACACGGGGGCGACGGCACCGTGGTGATCGCTAAAGAGTGGGATCCCTGGTACGACAAGGAGCTCGTGGAGAAGCGCAGCTTCTACTGGAGTCACTACGCGGATCATCTGCGCGCCAGCGGCCGTTGGGACGCGAACGCGATAGCCAGCCTGGACAACGCCACCCGGCATGTGGTGGAACGGCTCAGCGAACCGACCCGTGTCGAGCCGTACCAGGCCAAGGGACTGGTCGTCGGCTACGTGCAGAGCGGCAAGACGGCGAACTTCACCGGGGTCATCGCCAAAGCGATCGACGCCGGATACCGGTTGATCATCGTGCTGACCGGCACGACCAACATGCTGCGCGAGCAGACCCAGCGACGGGTAGACATGGAACTGGTCGGTCACGAGAACATCCTGCGCGGTGTGGACCTCGACAGCGCGGAAGCACTCTCGTCGGTCGATTACCAGGACGACGCAGATTGGCTCAGTGGCAGGTTCGTCAAGCACGGATGTCGTCCAGTGGACGTCGGCAAACCCGACATCCACCGGATGACCACCCGTCGGTTCGACTTCCAGAGCCTGCGGCAGGGAATCGCGGCACTCGACTTCGAGCAACGGGACCGGTCGAAGCCGCTCAACCACGTCGACAACCTGCTCGCCACCGATGCTCGGTTGATGATCGTCAAGAAGAACAAGGACGTTCTGGGCAAGTTGGTAAAGGACCTCAAGCGAATCACCGCGCGGCTGCACCAGATCCCCGCTCTGATCATCGACGACGAGTCAGATCAAGCGTCGGTCAACACCACCAACCCCAGGCAACGACGGCAGGACAAGGCGAAGCGCACCGCGATCAACGGGCTGATCTCCGATTTGCTGGGCATGCTCCCCAGGGGACAGTACGTCGGTTACACGGCCACGCCGTTCGCCAACGTGTTCATCGATCCTGGCGACGCACAGGACATCTTCCCCAAGGACTTCCTGATTTCTTTGGAGCGCCCTCCCGGCTACATGGGTGCGGACGACTTCAACGACCTCGACTCCGACGTACCCTCGGAGGAGCAGACCTTCGAGAACTCCAACGAGAAAGCGCATGTGCGGCTCGTCGAAGACCCTGATGACGACCGATACCTCCGCGAGGCGATTGATTTCTTCGTGCTCAGCGGCGCGATGAAGCTGTACCGGCAAGCACACGGCAGCGACAGCTTCAAGCACCACACGATGCTGGTTCACGAGGCCATGGGCACCGATACCCATCGGCAGACCGCGGAGAACATCAAGACAATCTGGGGCCAGGCCGGGTACTTCTCGCCGACCAGCCACTCCCGGCTCCGTTCGTTGTTCGAGGCTGACCTGCTCCCCGTGGCCAAAGCCAGGGCCGGGAACGCCGCTGTCCCCGGCTCTTTCGAAGACCTCGTCCCGTATCTCGGCGAGGTCGCCCGCAAAGCGAGCCCGAACGGCAACCCGGTGCTCGTGGTCAACAGCGACAAGGACATCGAACAGGACGAGGTGAACTTCGACCACCACGGCGTGTGGCGGATCCTGGTCGGTGGCAATAAACTCGCCCGCGGTTTCACCGTCGAGGGCCTGACCGTCTCGTACTACGTCCGGGCCGCGCAGAACGCCGACTCACTGATGCAGATGGGTCGCTGGTTCGGTTTCCGCAAGGGCTACCAGGACCTGGTCCGGTTGTTCATCACCGAACGACTGCGAGACGCCTTCGCGTCGATCTGCCTGGACGAGCGTAGTTTTCGCGAGGAATTGGCGGCCTACGCCGACACCGACGAGAACGGAAGGCCGATCTGCACCCCGGCCGAAGTGCCTCCGTTGGTGAGCAGCCGCGGGCTACGGCCGACGGCCGCGTCGAAGATGTACAACGCGGTTCTGGTCGAGCGACGGACCGGCAGCAAGGAACCGAGCTCGGGTTACCCCGCCCTGAGCGAGAAGGCGGCACTGGAAAACAACATCGACGCCTGCGTGCCTTTGATCGCCGCGGCGTCGGTGGAGGAGACCCTCACGGGAGACAAGGGCTCGTCGTTCAACGCCTTCGTCGGGACCGTGACCCAGGCCGAGATGGTTACCGCGCTCAGCAAACTCGTCTGGGCGAACCCGATGACTTTCAAGCCCGACCTGGCGTGGATCAGCGGTTTAGGGCCGGAGACGATCACGGATTGGCGGGTCGTGTTGCCGCAACAGAAAAAGGGGAGGCAAGCGATCCTCCGGGGCCAACGCGTGCTGAGCCTGCACGGGCGCGCCGTCGACGACAACAACCGCCTTCGCGGCAACTCGACGAGCGTGCACCGCACGGCGCTCGACGCCATGAAGGTCGGCCCAACGACGGGCAAGATGCTGCTTTACCCGATCGTCGCCAAGGGCAAGAGCGGGGAGGAGCCGCCAGGTGTCGTCGAACACGACCCAGACGGTGTCGTGATGGCGATTGTTCTGCGACTTCCGAGCAGCGCCACCAGGAAGAACATCGGAGCGCTGCAGTGGCGGACGGTGGACACCAGCAAGCCCTCCTACGCGCTTGTCGATGAGCACTGAGCACCAGCGAGACATGACAACCCTGACAAACGACCGCGTCACCACGATCGCTCATGTTGATGCGTGGCTCCCAGAGGACGGTGCGCTAGGCTCCGCCAGTACCTCAGCACACAGTGGAGACGTGATGGCAGACCGAACCTCGGTGGAGCTGTTCGCCGGGGGTGGCGGACTGGCCATGGCCGTGGACAGAGCGGGTTTCCGACCGCTCTTGCTCAACGAGTTCGCCCCGCACGCGTGCGCCACGTTGGAGGCGAACGACGTGAAGCCCCGCGGCGACGAAGAGATCATCCCGGAGCCGGGTCAGCCGTGGCCCCTGGTAGCCGGGGACGTGCAGGACCTGAAGATGCAGTACCTGCAGGGCAAAGTGGACGTATTGGCCGGGGGACCCCCCTGCCAGCCGTTCAGCTTGGGTGGCGTCGCGAAGGGCGACGAGGATCGCCGGAACATGTTCCCCGAACTCTTCCGCGCTGTCCGCGAGATTCAGCCGAAGGCTGTGATCTGCGAGAACGTCCGGGGCTTGTTGCGGCCGTCGTTCAAACCGTACTTCGAATACATTCTGCGAGAACTGAGCCTCCCCTTCTTGGAGCGGGACCCCGCTACGCACTGGGAGACCCACGACGCGGCACTCCGCGCGACAAGGCTCTCCGCGGTCGACCCGACCAAGCGATACGACGTCATCATGACCCCGGTGAACGCGGCGGACTACGGCGTCCCACAGATTCGTAATCGGGTGATCATCGTCGCGTTCCGCGCGGATCTCGGGATCGATCCGGACCGGTTCCGGGAACTAGTCCGACCGAGGCACTCGGAAGCCGCTCTGTTGCGATCGATCCGGGACGGACAGTACTGGGAACGGCACACCGACGTCCCCAAGCACGTCCGTTCCCGTGTCGAAGCCAGCTTGCCGCGGGTGATCCCCGACGACGATCTCCTGCCGTGGCGCACACTCCGCGACGCCCTCCAGGGGTTAGGCGACGAAGGCCCCTTGCCTAAGGTCCCGTGGAATCAGCTTGACCGGAAGGAACGTTACGCGGGCGGGTTCAGAGACCACATCGGCTGGCCGGACGCGCGGATCTACCCCGGGCACACGCCAAACGTGATGGACCGCCCCGCCAAGACGGTCAAGGCGGGGGTGCACGGCGTCCCTGGCGGCGAATCCGTACTGCTCACCGATGACCGGGTGAAGGATCCCAGCGACCCAAGCGGCTATCGCTACCGCCACCGTTACATGACCGTGCGCGAGACCGCACGGGTGATGACGTTCCCTGACAAATGGAAGCTCAGCGGACCCCGCGGGGAGAAGATGCGGCAGCTGGGCAACGCGGTCCCCGTTCTTCTCGGGCAAGTGTTCACCGAAGCTGTCGCCAAATGCCTGGAAGAGGTTGAGCCAACCAAGTGACCGCGGCGGGCCGGGCATGGAAGGCGCCGAAGGGACGCTCGGCCGCCGAGACCACTGCCGAACAGGACCGCGCGGCAGGCGGCAGGCATCGCCGCATGGTCAGTCTCGGCGGGGACCGCTACGCCAGAGCTTCGGTCGAGTTGCTCCCAGACCGAGCAGGAACGTCGGTGTCGGCGCGTCTGCGCTGGCTCGACGGTAGCCGGAAACACACCCGGGATCTGGGAGTGGTGTCCCACCAGACCCGGGCCCGCAATCTCGCCGAGGGGTGGCGCAGGGCGAGGGAAGCCGGGCTCGTCACGCCGGCGCGGATGCCGGACGGGTCATGGGCGTCCTCTCCCGGGGTTCGCGCGTCGATGAAAGGCAATCGGGGCCGTGACACAGCACCCGAGCTGGCCTTGCGCTCTCTGCTGCACCGGCGTGGGCTGCGTTATCGAGTCTCCGTCCGCCCGCTCAAAAAGTCACGACGCACCACGGACATCGTCTTTCCCCGCGCCAAAGTGGCGGTCTTCGTGGACGGCTGCTTCTGGCACGGCTGCCCGGAACATCACCGTCCTTCCTCCGTGAACTCTGCGTTTTGGAGGGAAAAGATCGAGGGGAATCGCAGGCGTGACGCCGAGACCACTGCGATGCTGGAGGCCGAGGGCTGGACCGTGATCAGGGCATGGGAACACGACGACCCAGCGACGACTGCTGAGCAGGTAGAAGCGGCAGTGCGCGCCGCGATGCCCGGAACCGGCCATTAGGGAGGGCGGATGTCGATACCGAAGCTGCCGAACGAGATCCGGGAGGTGGTCTGCCGGGAGTTATACCGGCAGGTCCATGCCTTGGACTGGGAGTCGATGAGCGACCGGCAAAAGACCGAACAGTACTCGCTGTGGGTAGACGATCCGGCTATCGGCGGGGAACTGGCCGACCACTTCACCGCCGAGGGCATGCGAGTGTGGTTGAAGGACGGGCCGATGAAGGAGTACGCCCGAGCGCTCGAAGGGGTCGGGCAGTACGCGAAGTACGCCGTGAAGAAGCTGACCGACATCGAGATCCCTGTCCGGGAAGCCCTGGGCCAGGAGTGGCGAACAGTTCCAGGCACCCTCGCGGAAAAGCCAATGCACGTCACCGTTACAAACGGTTCTGTCGAGCGTTATGTCTGTTGGGGGCAACCGCACACTCTTCGTGACCTTCTCTGGGCCGCGGTGCGCGAGGCTGTCGATGCTCCTGCACGGCCGCTGATCGTCGTGACATTGCGCGAAAACACAGTGCTCACCGAGGACGACAAGACTTTCCAGGACAAGCTGGCCGCCCACTGCGGCCTCGATCTGATCCGGGTCACCCGGCACTTGGTCGACAAGAACTGACCGCTTCGAGCAGGCGGGAACGACTTGGGCCCCACTCCTTCAAAGGGATGGGGCTCAAGCGCTCGGGCGGTGGAGGAGAACGTCAGGTATGACGTGCCTCCCTGATCGGATGTCTTCCCTGCTCGACGTGTGCGGGTGATCTGACCTTCGACGAGGAAGACCCTCCAGACGGCGTCCCGTTGCGCTGTTGGTCGGTCACCCGGGCTCCCGGGATCTGGTTGAGAGGGCCCTCAGGAGCCGCATCCGGCAACCGTATCCGCACTGCTGGCCGCCTCGGGACCACAGTCACGCAGGTGGAAAGCACCCGGGTCGGACGCCAGTGAACACACTCGAAACTCTGGCGCTCAATGATCTCCGTACCTCCAGGACACAACGTGGTTAGTTGACTACTATCGGTTCGGGTTAGTGGTGCTATCGGCGGGGCTAGCCGCAAGGGGAAGGATGCAGATGATCGAACAGGCGTCACCACCCTCCCACCGGCCCCGCTGACCAGCTCCGCGCGTTGATGGCGTCGCGGCGGGAACCCAGCCACCAGCTGTTCGTCGCTACTCGTGCCGGCGGCGGGCGGACCACCAGCATGCCGCTGACCGCAGTGGACAGCCTCAACTGCGGCCGCCCCATCTACCTCCGGGACAACGCCCACGGCGAGGTCCACATCGCTTGCGGACCCGGCAATCCCGGGTATCTCACCCTTTGCCTGCTGGCGGCCGACCCGCTATCGGAGGGGCGGGCCCGCGCACAGCAGCTGCCGAACAGTCAGCACTAGCCACATTGAAGACAGAAGAGGATTGAGGGGGCGGGAAATGGTTCATCAAGGCAAAGAATTCGGCGTCGGCCTGTATGAATTGGAGAAAGTGGAGAAGATCGATTTCCCGGTGGTCTCGGCCGACTACGGCGACGCGATCGGCAGCTGCGATCAAGTCCTCGGCGGCGCACTCGGTCCGGTGTACCAGACGTATCTCAATCTCCACGAGACCGTGACCGAGTTCCTTAAGGGAACCGAACCAACCTGGAGGACACCGCCGCGGCGCTGGGCACAGCAGCTCAGCGCCGACCAGTCCGCGAGCGACGAACTGTACCGCCGCGCGCGGCTCGACCCGGCTCTGGACGGCAAGCTGTGACCTTCAATCCGCTGATGCAACACGCGAGAGACATCAAAGACAAGGCTGTCGAGCTGACGATCAAGGAGCACGATCAGAAGTACGCGACCCAGTCCGGGATGGTTTTTGTTCCTGAGTCGGTCAAACGGCACTACGCGTTCATCGAGTCGATGTTCGAGCCGTTCTCCGAAGAGCAGTTCGCCGCGGACGCTTCCGAAGCAGCCGCGAAGCTGATCCAGGACTTCCAGTCCCAAGTGGACGAGCTGAAGAAGCGGTACTACGAATGACCACACGCAAACTCCTCCTGGTCACGATCGTCGCACTGCTGGCGGCAGCTGCGGGCGTTGTCGCAGTAGTGCTGACCCGAGGCGACGGATCGGCGGCAAAGCCCTGCGACATCCCGAATTCGGTGAAGGAACAACCGGTGTCGGCGAAAACCGGCCCCACCGGGGGCGGGATCGAGGTCGCGGAAAAAGGCGTGTCGTCATCCGGGTTGGCGAGCATGGGAGCGGTGCTGCGCAATACCAGCGATCACATCGCCTACCGAACCAAAGTCACGCTCAAAGTCATCGTCTCGGTCAACGGCCTGCCGCCCGGCCCCATCCAAGGCGCGCCGATGACCATGGAAATCCCCGTCATGCTCCCCGGCGAACACGTCGGCATCGGCAGGACACTCATCAACGTCGGCGGAAACGACAAGGTCGACTCGGCCGATGTCGACATCCAGACCACCACCTGGCTAGCAAAGGGCGCACTCGGCTCGTACACCCCGGCAACAGACACCTACGAAGCCACCGACCGGGTACCGGCATCCCCTCCAGCCGACACGGTCCGCTACACAGAAAAATCGGCCAACTGCCGAGCACTCTCCAGCCGCCGCACCGCCGTCGTGTTCCGCGACGCGAACGGCAAAATCGTGGGCGGAGACCTAGCCCCGCCCGACGGCAAAGGCAACCCGGCGGGAAGCCCCCAGCAACCCCCGGCAAGCCCGTCCTGCTCCCCCGGTGAACGCAGCACCTGGATCGTCCCGCTTCAGCACATCCCGCAAAACACCGACGACAAAAAGACCGAGCTCTACTCGTACTGCGACCTCAACGCCCCCCACCCCGACCAAAACAACGCCCTCTAACCCCGCAGCCAGCGCACTCACTCACCCCACCCAACGGAACCCCCACGACGGGGATCCAGGGACCGCATCCCTGGCGGGGGTTTGGGGGTCCGACCCCCAAGAAAAGACACGAAGAAGAGCCCAGCCCACGCACAAGCGCTGGCAGGACTCTCCCGCAAACGAAACCACCCCAACCCACCCAACGGAACCACCACGATGGGGGTCCAGGGGGCGCAGCCCCCTGGCGGGGGTTTGGGGGTCCGACCCCCAAAGGAAGATACGAAAAAGAGCCCGGCCCACACACAAGCGCGGCAGGACCCTCCCACCAAACGAAACCACCCCAACCCACCCAACGCAACCACCACGATGGGGGTCCAGGGGGCGCAGCCCCCTGGCGGGGGTTTGGGGGTCCGACCCCCAAGGGGAGATACGAAGAAGAGCCCCGGCCAACGCGCAAGCGTGGCAGGGCTCTCCCGCGAATCGAGTGGAGGTGCCGGGAATTGAACCCGGGTCCTCTAGCGCATCCTCAAGGCTTCTCCGTGCGCAGTCCGCTGTGTCTCTGCTTGGCCCCTTCAGTCACGCGAACAAGCTGAAGTGACGGGCCCAGCCACTGTTTGCTTCCCTGCCAGGCCCCGTGGCCGGGACTGGAGGTGAGCCTCCTAGCTGATGCCGGCGACCGGGTCGGAGGCGACCCCGGGCCGACAGACTTGCTCTACTGCGATCAGGCAGCGAGAGCGAAGTCGCGCTGGCTATTGGCCTTGGCGCTTATTAGGTTGCGATGACGCTTGCGGTGGTCTCTCGCCTGCACCGGCACGCTTCCCTTGATTCAACGTCCAGAGTCGAAACCGTTCACCCCCTTGCAGGTGTTCTTAACTCCCCCATCATAACGCGTCCGGCAACCCGATAATTCCGGCATCGGCCTGCGCGGGAGGTAGGGCTGTCCCCACCTCGAAGATGCCCGCTCGCCCCCTGGTTGGCCGGTGCCCGCCCGGCCATGCTGAGCAGGTCAGTTTCCGCAGTGAGGGAGCCTCGCCATGGTCACCGTGCCCGCCGGTCGCAGTTTCGGGCGCCGCACTCCGCCGTTGGGTGGGGCGCTGGCGTATCTGCTGCTCAACCTGCCTTTCGGCCTCCTGTCGTTCGCGGTCATCGTGACGCTGGGGTCGGCTGGGCTGGGGACGGTCGTCGTGTGGCTCGGGGTTCCGCTGCTCGCGCTGCTCGTGCTGTTCGCGCGGACCGCGGGGCGGGTCGAGCGGGGGCGGGTGTTCGCGCTGCTGGACGTGTATGTCGACGATCCGTATCTGCCGTTGCCTCCGTCGGGCCAGAAGGAGCGCTGGCTGACGCGGGTGAAGGACCCGGCGACCTGGCGGGACCTGTCCTACCTGCTCCTGCTCTTCCCGCTGGGCCTGATGGAGTTCGTGCTGGTCGTGACGGTGTGGGCGGTCAGCCTGGGCCTGGTCGCGCTGCCGGTCTACTACCGCTTCCTTCCGGACGGGGTCTACGCCTTCCCGAGCTACGATGTGCCGTGGTTCGTCGTCGACTCGACGGTGACCGCGCTGCCGTGGGCGGCGCTGGGGGTGCTGTTCGCCGCGATCGCCGTGGCCCTGACCAAGGGGCTGGCGGCCGGGCACGCGGCGTTCGCGGCCGCGTTCCTGCGGCCCACGGTCGCCCAGCGGCGGCGCATGGAGCGCTCGTGGAACGAGATCGACGGGATCACGGTGGCCGGATGACTGCGCAAGACCCGCCTCCGGAGCACCCTCGTCCGCATCCGGCTCGCACGATCGGGTACATGATCCCGTCGTTCGTGCTGCGGCTGGTGCAGTTCATCTTCATCGTGGTGGGCGGGACGGTCGGCACGGCGACGCTCATCATCTGGATCGGCTTCCCGATCCTGCTGGCCGTCACCGGGTTCATCCGCTGGTCGGGCGACCTGGAGCGGCGCTGGGCCCGCCGGATGCTCGGCACCCCGCTCACCCCGGTGGAGCGGCTGCCGCTGGACGGGCAGCCGCTGACCCGCCGCTGGCTGACCCGGCTGTCCGACCCGACGACCTGGCGGGATCTGGCGTACCTGATGGCCGCGTTCCCGCTGTCGATCGTGGAGCTGCCGATCGCGCTCGCGTCGATCGTGCTGCTGCCGATGGCGATCTGGGTCACGCCGTGGCTGGGCTGGCTGCACGGGAACCTGGCGCTGTCGCTGCTGGGCCCGAACCGCACGAAGAAGCTCGAAAAGAAGGCCGAGCACCTGCAGGCGTCGCGGGCTCGGGGCGTGGACGCCGCGGAAGCCGAGCGCCGCCGGATCGAGCGGGACCTGCACGACGGCGCCCAGCAGCGGCTCGTGGCCGTCGCGATGAGCCTCGGCCGGGCGAAGTCGAAGTTCGACAACGACCCGAACGCGGTCCGCGAGCTGATCGACGAAGCCCATTCGGACGCCAAGCTCGCCGTTTCGGAGCTGCGCGACCTCGCCCGCGGCATCTACCCCGCCGTGCTGGGCGACCGCGGTCTCGACGCGGCGCTGTCCGCGCAGGCCGCGAAGTCGCCGATCCCGGTGGACGTGCGCGTCGACGTCGAGCCCCGCCCGCCGGCCGCGGTCGAGACCACGGCGTACTTCATCGTCGGCGAGACCCTCACCAACATCGCCAAGCACTCCGGCGCGACCGAGGCGTCGGTGAAGGTGTGGCGCTCGGACACGCACGTCATCGCCGAGATCACCGACAACGGCCACGGCGGCGCGGAGGTCCGCCCCGGCGGCGGGCTCGCCGGGCTGGCCGACCGCGCGGCGACCATCGACGGCGTGATCACCGTCGTCAGCCCGGTCGGCGGGCCGACGGTCATCAGAGCGGACCTGCCGTGTCAATGGTGACCCGGCCGTGAGTGAATAGCCTCCGGGAGCTTTTCACTCACGGACCTGGGGGCCTTGATGCGGGTAGTGATCGCCGAAGACGCCGTGCTGCTTCGGGCCGGGGTCACCCGGTTGCTCGCCGACGAGGGCATCGAGACCGTCGCCGCGGTCGACAACGGCGACGACCTGCTCGGCGCGATCACCGAACACCGTCCTGACCTGGCGATCGTCGACGTCCGGATGCCGCCGACGTTCACCGACGAGGGCTTGCGCGCGGCGCTGGCGGCGCGCAAGGAGATCGCCGGCCTGCCGGTGCTCGTGCTCTCGCAGTACGTCGAGGAAAGCTACGCCGTCGAGCTGCTGTCCGGCGGCGCCGGCGGCGTCGGCTACCTGCTGAAAGAGCGCGTCGCCGACGTGGACGAGTTCCTGGACGCGGTCCGGCGCGTCGCGGACGGCGGCACCGCCATCGACCCGGACGTCATCGCCCAGCTGATGGCCCGCGGCCGCCGCAACCCGCTGGATTCGCTCACCGCGCGCGAGTCCGAAGTACTCGGCCTGATGGCGCAGGGACTGTCCAACAACGCCATCGCGAACTCGCTGGTCGTGTCGCACGGCGCGGTCGAAAAGCACATCGGCAACATCTTCTCGAAGCTCGGTCTCGAGGCCAGTTCCGAAGAACATCGCCGGGTTCGCGCGGTCTTGACCTACCTCGGCCGGTAACCCCCCTCACTCGAACTGACGGCAGCCCCGCGCCGGGTTCCTCGCCTACCATGGACTGATGCCGCCCGAACCGAGCGAGGAGAATCCGATGTCCGACCGCAGCGTCCGCTTCTTCGGCGGCCCGCTCGACGGCCGGGTGCAGGAACTCGCCGACGAGGAACCGGTTCCGGGCACCGTCGTGCGCCACATCCACTTGCACGGCGGCCCGAAAATCGAGACGCGGTACGAACTCGGCCTCACCGAGAACGGCTGGGCCTACCGGGTGCAGGCGCACGAGTCCGAACCGGAGCCGGACACCCTCTCCTAGCCGAGTAGGGCGAACCCCACCTTTCGCCTCCTGCTGACCCGACCCCGTTTTCGGTGGTCTGCACCGCTGTTTAGCAGCCCGGAAACCGACAAGCTCGTCAGCATGACGACGAGCCAGCTGCAGACCCGCGGCACCAGGGCGACCCGGGACACATTTCTCGACGTAGTGCGTGCCGGGGCGATCCTCGCGGTGGTCGCGCAGCACTGGACGATGCCGGTGCTTTCCTTCTCCGGCAACACGCTCGCCACCGGCAACGCCCTCGCGACACCTGGCTGGTGGATCATCACGTGGGCTTCGCAGGTCATGCCATTGGTCTTTTTCGCTGGTGGCGCGGCAAACCTGATTTCCTTGCGCCGCGCGGAACCCACCCGCGCCTGGTTCGCCGGACGCGTGCGGCGGCTGCTCGTTCCCGTTCTGCCGCTGATGGCGGTGTGGCTCGTCGTGCCGGATCTGTTGCAGGGCATGGGAGTTCCGCCGCAACCGGTCCAGGTGGCCAGCGCGATCGCCGCGCAGCTGCTCTGGTTCCTCTCGGTCTACCTGCTCACCGTGCTGCTCACGCCGCTGATGGTCGCCGCACATCGGCGCTGGGGTCTCGCAGTGCCAGCGGTGCTCGCTGGATTGGGCGTTCTCGTTGACGTAGCAAGGTTTTCCGACCTCGGCCTGATCGGTTACGCCAACGCCGTCATCGTCTGGGTCGCGGTGCACCAGCTCGGTTTCCACTACGTCGAAGGCCGCCTAGGCTCGCTCGGCCGCCGGGCCGCGCTCGCCGTGTCCGCAGCAGGTTTTGGGGTGACGGCCCTGCTGGTCGCGTTCGGCCCGTACCCGGCGAGCATGATCGGCATGCCGGGCGCGCCGGTGTCCAACATGAGCCCGCCGACCGTCCTGCTGCTGTTCCTCGCGCTCGGTCAGATCGGATTCCTGCTGGCCTTCCGCGACAAGCTCGTCTCGCTCCCCCGCGTCACCGCCGCGCTCAGCTGGCTCAGCCCGCGGTTCATGTCGGTCTATCTCTGGCACATGCCAGCGCTGGTCGTGGTTTCCGGCGTGACCGTCCTCGGCCTCGGCTACTCGACGCCGGCCCCGGGTTCGTCGATGTGGTTCCTGATGGCGCCCGCCTGGCTCGCCGTGTGCGGCGCGGTGCTGCTGGGCCTGCTGCGGCTGTTCGAGCGCTTCGAAACGCAGCCGGACGGCCTGGTCGTGACCGCTCGGACGCCGCAGCTGGTGCTGGCCGGCCTGCTCGCCTCCGGCGGTCTCCTCGGCCTGGCCGCGCACGGGTTCGCCCCGCTGAGCGACCATCTGCTGACCGGTCCGCTGCCCTGGGTCGCGCTGGTCGCGGCCGGGTACGCGCTGGCTGGACGGCAAGTGGCGCTGAGCCGGGCCCTCGTGCCGGTCAAACGCTGAGCAGCTTCGCGGGGGTGTCGTGCAGCACCGCTCGCAGGAACGGCTCGCCAAGGCGATCGTCGGCCGCCCAGCCGGCGATCGCCCGCAGCTGCGTGGCGTAGGAGTACGGGATGTTCGGGAAGTCGGTGCCGAGCACCACGCGGTCGGCGACCTCCGCCAGCCGGGCCGTCCAGTCCGGTGGCAGCGGCGACATCGCCTCCGCGAACGGCACGCCGACCATGGTGGTGTCGAGATGCACTCGCGGATAGCGGGCCATCAGCTCGAACGCGGTGGTGAACTGGGGCATCGCGGCGTGCGCGAGGACGGCGGTGAGCCGCGGATGCCGCTGCAGGACTTCCTCGAACACCTCGAGCCCGGTGAAATCGCCGCGCAACGGCCCGTGTCCACAGTGGATCACCACCGGCACGCCCGCGTCGGACAGCGAGCCCCACACCGGGTCGAGCAGCTCGTCCCGCGGGTCGTACGCTCCGACCTGCACATGTGCCTTGAAACACCGGGCTCCCGCGCGCAACGCACTGTCCACTGAGGACGCCGCAGCAGGCTCCGGATAGAACGTGCCGGTGGGCACGGCTTCCGGAACCTGCTCGGCGAACTCCAGCACCCACGACGTGAGCCACTCCGCCATGCCCGGCTTGTGCGGATACACCAGCGGCGCGAACGTTTTCACGCCCAGCGCGCGCAGCGTTTCGATCCGCTCCGCCTCCGGCGTGCGGTAGTGGATCGGCCACGGCGTGCCGTAGTGCTGCTCGGCGCGGTCGAAATAGGCCCACACCTTGTCCAGCACGGACTTCGGCAGGAAGTGGACGTGCAGGTCGACGATCCCGTCGAGGCCGAGCCCGGCGATCCAGCCCGGGACGTCGGCATCGGCGGCCGGGCCGGCGCTCACTCCGTGAACCGGCCCTTCAGCGCCCGCCCCATCGCGCGGCTGATGTCCTTCTGCGCGTCGCGTTTGGCCAGCGTCTGCCGCTTGTCGTAGGCCTTCTTGCCCTTGGCCAGCGCGATCTCGACCTTGACCTTGCCGTCCTTGAAGTACATCGACAGCGGCACCAGCGAAAGACCGCTTTCCTTGGTCTTGCCGATGAGCCGTTCGATCTCGCGCCGGTGCAGCAGCAGCTTCCGGGTGCGCCGCGGCATGTGGTTGGTCCAGGTGCCCTGGGTGTACTCCGGGATGTGGACGTTGCGCAGCCACACCTCGCCGTCGTCCACCGTCGCGAACGCGTCCACCAGGGAGGCCTTGCCGGCCCGGAGGCTTTTGACCTCCGTGCCCTGCAGCACCATCCCGGCCTCATAGGTGTCCAGGATGGAGTAGTCGTGCCGAGCCTTGCGGTTCGACGCGATGACCTTCTGTCCACGTTCCTTGGGCATACCGGCCAGTTTACGTGCCGCACAGGTGATCAAGCACGCCGGTTTACGGCCGGTCACCCAGCGAAGTCAGTGCTCCTGGCGACCTTTTCCCACGCCGCCAGCTCCGCCTGCCCGCGCTCGTAGCTGGCCGCGACGTTGTCCGCCGCGTCCGTGCCCAGCGCGAGCCGCAGCGGAGGACGTTCGGCGGCCAGCGCGGCGAGGATCGCCTCGGCGGCCTTGACCGGGTCGCCCGGCTGCCGGCCGGCCACCTCGGCCAGGTGGGTGCGAATCGGCCCGAGCTGCTCGCGGTACGCCCCGCCCTCCTGCGTGAACAGCAGCACTCCCGGCTCGTTGAACGCCGTGCGGAAGGCGCCCGGCTCGACGATCAGCACGTGGACCCCCCACGGCTCGAGTTCCTCCGCCAGCGCCTCCGACCAGCCTTCGAGCGCGAACTTGGTCGAGGCGTACGCGCTGACGCCGCCGAACGCGAACCGCCCGGCCTGGCTGCTCATCTGCACGATCGCGCCGCTGCCCCGCTCCCGCAGGTGCGGCAGCACGGCCTTGGTCAGCGCGACCGGGCCGAAGAAGTTGAGGTCCATCAGGGCCCGCAGCTCGGCGGCGGTGACTTCCTCGGCCGCTCCGATGAGTCCCCGGCCCGCGTTGTTGACCAGCACGTCGATCCGGCCGTACCGGTCGAGCACCTCGGCCACCGCCGGCTCGATCCGCGCCTCGTCGGTCATGTCGAGCCGCACCGCCGAGATCCGGTCCGGCGCACTCGCGACCAGGTCAGCGACCGATTCCGGACGCCGCACCGCCGCGGCGACGGTGTCCCCCGCCGCCAGCGCGGCGACCGCCAGCTCCCGGCCGAATCCCGACGAAGCCCCCGTGATCAGCCAAACCCGTGCACTCATGCCATTTCCCCTTCCTTGGTAAGCAGCCCGACCGCGATCGCGCCGAGCGTCGATATTGCGGCGATGGTCCAAAGCCCGACGTGCAGTGCGCTCGTGTACGCAGCAGCCGCCGGTGCACCGCCGGTCATTTCCCCTTGCAGCAGCTTCGCGGTGATCGCGCCCGCCCGCTCCGGCCCCAATCCGGACCCGAGCCGGGACTGGGTCACCGCGGCGAGCAGCGAGCCCAGGACGGCGATCGAGACGGATTCCCCGCCCAGCCGCATCGTGTTGAACACCCCCGCCGCCATCCCGGCCCGAGCCGGTTCCACCGACGACACCGCAGCGCCGTCGAGAATCGCCAGCGAAACGCCGAACCCGGCCCCGACGCACAGCAGCGGCCCGGCGATCTCCCCGGTTTCCGCACCCGGGTGCACCACCGTCAGCCAGGCCGCCCCGACCGCGACGAGCACCAGAGTCGTCACCAGCAGCAGCCGTTGCGACACCCGGTGCGCGATCGAACCGACCACCACCGGCACGACCAGCGTCGGCCCGGTGAGCAGCATCAGCAGGAGCCCGGCGGCGAGCGCGCTCACGCCGTCCACCGCCATGAAATACGCGGGCAGCACGATGAGCAGCGCCACGAAACCGAATCCCAGCAGCACCGGCATCGCGCAGATCGCCAGGAACCGCGGCTGAGCGAACAACGACACGTCGATCATCGGGTGTTCCGCGCGGCGTTCGATCGCCACGAACCCGGCCAGCAGGACCGCGAACCCGGCGAAGGAGGCCAGCACCAGCGGGCTGTCCCAGCCGAGTTCCGGACCCTCGACCAGCGCGAGCACGAACAGCGACAGCCCGAGGGTGAAGGCGAGCGCACCCGGCCAGTCCGGACCGGCCGGATGCGCGTCCTTCGATTCGGCGAGCTTCGGCACCACCCCCAGCAACGGCAGCACAACCACCGCGGCGATGCCGAAGAACATCCGCCAGCCGCCCAGCGACGTCACCAATACCCCGGCGGCCAGCGGCCCGAACGCCAGGCCGAGCCCGATCGCCGTGCCGAACACGCCGAACGCCCGCGTGCGCGCGGCGCCCTCGAAAGCGTGCGCGAGCAGTGCGCTGCCGCCGGTGATCACGCAGGCCGCGCCGATCCCGGCGAGCGCCCTGGCGGCGATCAGCACCCCGATCGCCGGCGCGCACGCGGCCGCCAGCATCGCGGCGCAGAACAGCCCGATGCCGGCGGCGAACATCCGCCGCCGTCCGGTCAGATCGGCCAGCGAACCGGTGATCGCCATGAAGCTGGCGAAGGTCAGGAAGAACGCGTTCACCACCCACTGCGCGGACGAGAGGCTGGTGGCGAGGCTGCCGCTGATGTCGGGCAGCGCGAGCGAAGCACCGGTCGCCGTGACCGGGACCAGCACGATCGCCGCGCATACCGCGAACAACGTGAGGCCCGGCTCGACCCGCCGCGGCGCGGCGATGACCCCCATGAAGATCCCCCACCTAAACCATTCGAAGCCTGATAGACAACAGCGATCGAAGCAGCATTCGCACGCTGATGTCAAGTCGCAGGGGCCGAGGGAGTGTTCGAAGGCTGATAGCTTGGAGGCGGGCTAGGAGGTCGCAATGGGCGTCGAAGAGCGGATCGCGGAGAAGCTGGACCCGCGACTCGGCAATCACCTCAAGCGCGCCGAGGTGGCCCTGATGGCGGAGAAAGGCCGCGTCCTCAAGCCGTTCGGGCTGTCGGTTCCGCAGTACGCGGCGATGCACGCGTTGTCGGTCGCGCCGCTGTCCGGGGCGCAGCTGGCCCGGGTGTGCTGCGTGACCCCGCAGAGCATGACGTCCCTGCTGTCCACTTTGGAGTCGAAGAACCTGGTCGAGCGCACCCCGTCGGAGGTGCACGCGCAGGTGCTCATCGCGCGCTTGACGCGGTCCGGGCACGCGGTCTTCCGCAAGGCCAACGAAGCCGCGCTCGCCGTGGAGGCGCGGTTGTCCGCGGAGTTCGAGCCGGAAGAGGAGCAGCTGCTGCGCGCGCTCCTGGCGCGCGCGGTCAAGGTGCTGGGCGAAGGCGGCTGAAACGCGCGAACCGCCCGGCGAAAACGTTCGCCGGGCGGTTCGGGTGCGAAGAAGAGCGGCTAGTGGCGCACGTACAGCCGCAGCGTGACGTAGCCGGTGATCGCCGAGATCACGATCGACACCGCCAGCAGGATCGGCGCGACCGGGAACAGCACCTCAAGGGTGGTGATCTGCGGGAACACTTCGCCGGTGAAGACCGTGTCGAGGAAGGACAGCTTCGTCAGAAGCAGGAACACCACCCCGAGCACGGCGCCGACCGTGCCGGCGACCACCGCCTCCAAGAGGAACGGCAGCTGGGTATACCAGCGCGTCGCGCCCACCAGGCGCATGATGCCGACTTCCGTCCGCCTCGTGAACGCCGAAACCTGAATGGTGTTCGCGATCAGCAGGAGTGCGGCGACGGCCATGATGAGCGCCATCACGAACGCGATGTTCCGGACGCCGTTGAAGACGTTGAACACGCGGTCGAGGAATTTCTTCTGGTCGTCGACCTTCTTGACGCCGGGCTGGCCGGTGTACTGCTTGATGATCGCGTCGGACCGGTCCGGGTCCTTCAGCTTCACCTGCAGCGACGCGGGCAGCGCCTCCGGGCCGGTCAGCTCGAGCAGTTCGGGCTGGCTCGCGAAGATCTTCTTGAAGCGGTCGTAGGCCTGGTCGCGGTTCTCGTAGACGACCGATTCGACGCCGGGGTTGTTCTGCAGCGACTGGCGGAGCCCGTTGCAGAGGGCCTGCGTGCAGTTCTTGTCGTTCGCGCTCACGTCGTCGACCAGCGCGACCGAAACCTCGACTTCGGCGAGGAAGTTCGCCTTCATCTTGTCGATCGTGCGCACGGCGAGCAGACCGCCGCCGAGCATGGCGAGCGAGACCGCGGTGGTGAGGATCATCGCGATGGTCATCGTGACGTTCCGGCGCAAACCGGTGACGACCTCGCTGAAGACGAAACTGGCACGCATCGCTCTCGTAATTCCTTGGGTCGGGGCGGAAAAGGGCGGGGTGCGTCAGCGGCCGATGCCGTAGACGCCGCGGGCGTCGTCGCGGATCACGCGACCGAGCTGCAGCTCGACGACCCGCCGCCGCATCGAGTCCACGATGGAATGGTCGTGCGTGGCCATCAGCACGGTGGTGCCGGTGCGGTTGATCCGCTCCAGCAGCAGCATGATGTCCTGGCTGGTGTCCGGGTCGAGGTTCCCGGTGGGCTCGTCGGCGAGCAGGACGAGCGGGCGGTTCACGAACGCGCGGGCGATCGCGACGCGCTGCTGCTCGCCGCCGGAGAGCTCGTTGGGCAGCCGGTCGGCTTTGCCGTCGAGGCCGACGAGTTCGAGCACCTCGGGCACGACCTTGCGGATCGTGGGCCGCGGTTTCCCGATGACCTCGAGGGCGAACGCGACGTTTTCCGCGACGGTTTTGTTGGCCAGCAGCCGGAAGTCCTGGAACACGCAGCCGATGGTCTGGCGCAGCCGGGGGACCCTGCGCCGGGCGAGCTTGGCGACGTCGAAGTTCGACACCATGACCCGCCCCTTGGAGGGCACTTCCTCCCGCAGCAGCAGCCGCAGGAAGGTCGACTTCCCGGAGCCGGACGGGCCGATGAGGAAGACGAACTCACCCTTGTCGATCTCGACCGACACCCGTTCGAGGGCGGGACGGGTCGAGGTCTTGTAGACCTTGGAAACCTCTTCGAGCCGGATCACGGTTCGGCATACTACCCATGGGCCCCGTTAAGCCCGGGTTGCCGGTGCCTTGGGTGACCCGCGCCTCGTTCCGGCGCTGCTCGGGCGGTCAGGCCGCGTTCGCCTGCTTGCGCCAGCGGATCCCGGCCTCGAGGAAGCCGTCGATGTCGCCGTCGAGCACCGCGCTGGGGTTGCCGACCTCGAATTCGGTGCGCAGGTCCTTCACCATCTGGTACGGGTGCAGCACGTAGGAGCGCATCTGGTTGCCCCAGCTGGAGCCGCCGTCCTTGAGCGCGTCCATTTCGGCCCGTTCCTCCTCTTTTTTGCGCTGCAGCAGGCGCGCCTGGAGGACCTTCATCGCGGCGGCCTTGTTCTGCAGCTGCGATTTCTCGTTCTGGCACGAGACGACGATGCCGGTCGGGAGGTGGGTGAGGCGGACCGCGGAGTCGGTCGTGTTGACGCTCTGCCCGCCGGGGCCGGACGAGCGGTACACGTCGACGCGGATGTCCTTTTCCGGGATGTCGACGTGGTCGACTTCCTCGACCTCGGGCAGGACCTCGACGTGCGCGAAGGACGTCTGCCGGCGGCTCTGGTTGTCGAACGGCGAGATCCGCACGAGGCGGTGGGTGCCCTGTTCGACCGAGAGGGTGCCGTAGACGTACGGGGCGGTCACCTTGAAGGTGGCGGATTTGATGCCCGCTTCTTCGGCGTAGGAGATGTCGAAGACGTCGGTGGGGTAGCCGTGGCGTTCCGCCCAGCGGAGGTACATCCGGAGCAGCATTTCGGCGAAGTCGGCCGCGTCGACGCCGCCTGCTTCGGAGCGGATGTTGACGACGGCGTTGCGGTCGTCGTATTCGCCGGACAGCAGGGTGCGGACTTCGAGCGCGTCGATGTCCTTGGCGAGGTCGGCGAGGTCGCCTTCGGCCTCGGTCATGCTGCCGCTGTCGCCTTCGTCGGCGGCGAGCTCGTAGAGGACGCCCAGGTCGTCGAGGCGCTGGCGCAGTTCGGAGACGCGGCGCAGCTCGGCCTGCCGGTGGGACAGCTGGCTGGTGACCTTCTGGGCTTCCTCCACGTTGTCCCAGAGGGTGGGGCTGGACGCCTGCTCTTCGAGCTCGGCGACCTGCGCGCGCAGCGCTTCGAGGTCCATCACCGACTCGATCTGCGTCAGCTTGCCGGTCAGGTCCTTCAGGGCCGCATCGAACTCATCGCTCACGTCGGACAAGGTTACGGCAAAACCCACGACCGGTCGCGAACCGGTCGTGGGGCCGGGCCTGAGCTCAGGCCTGCGGGATCGAGTCGAGCAGCTTCAGCGCGGCCTTGGCCTGCGCCTGGGCGAACTCGGCGACCGCTTTGGCGTAGGGGCCGTCGGCGGTCTTGGTGGCGTTTTTGGCCTCTTCGAGCTGCGCCTGGTAGGTGGTGCGGGCGCTGTCGAGCAGCGCGGTGCGCTGCTTGGCCGTCAGGGAGCCGGCGTGCACGAGCCGCAGGATGAGCGGGCTGCGCAGGTGGTCGGGTCCGGCCTCGGACGTGAGCCACGTCTTGAAGGCCTTCTTGCCCGCCGCGGTGAGCACGTACTGCTGGCTCGAACGGGGTCCTTGCTTGCCGAGCCGGACGAGACCCTCTTTCGAGAGCGCCGGGAGCTCGCGGTAGACCTGGCTGCGGGTGACACTGAAGAAGGCGCCGAAGCGCTCGTCGGCGCCCGACACGAGCTGCCCGCCGGTGGCGGGGCCGTCGTGGAGCAGACCGAGCAGAGCGGCGGCGGTTGCATTCAATTCGGACACCCCTCTACGGTCCCACTTATCCGCCGCTGTGTCCACAGTGGTCACGAATCAGTCCATTGTGGCCTGCGGTAACCCCTCTAACAGCCCAGTCCGCAGGTATGTCCACAATAGACTCTGCCACGCTCCGCAACCACCGCCGAAACGATCACCGCGCCGCAACCACCACCCGAGCGACGGCCAAATGGCGCACAAAAAAGTCGGGGCCCGTGCATCCGCACGAGCCCCGACTGGTTTCCAAGTAGCGGGGACAGGATTTGAACCTGCGACCTCTGGGTTATGAGCCCAGCGAGCTACCGAGCTGCTCCACCCCGCGTCGTTGTAAACACAACCCTACACCCCCGAAAATCCCCCCGAACACCACCCCCACAAACGCCCCCAACCAGCAAAAACACCGCCCGCCCCCCAACCCCCCGACGAAAACCCCACACTCACCGACAAAAACACCACGCCCCCACACCCCACCCCCCCAGCCCCGCCCCCCCCGGCACCGGAATATTCCAACTCCCCCAACACTTCCCGACCCTCTACACAAGACAAAAGAAGAGGTCTAAACCTGCCACCCCAAGCCCAACCCTTTGCCCTCAAGGCGACTTTGCCCCGAGAGAACCAACCCCCCGAAAGACACAGCCCCACCCCCACCCCACCGCACCCAAAACCGAGAAGCCCCCACCCGGCCAAGCTCGCTCCGCGAGCAAAGGCAACCCAACGCAAGAGAAGACCAACCGAAGCCCACCCACCCAACGCACCCACTCAGGGGGTCCAGGGGGCTTGCCCCCTGGCGGGGGTCTGGGGGTTCGACCCCCAGGGCAATGACGAAAGAGACCCACCCTCGCGCAGTAGGCGAGGATGGGTCTCCCATCTCTGTAGCGGGGACAGGATTTGAACCTGCGACCTCTGGGTTATGAGCCCAGCGAGCTACCGAGCTGCTCCACCCCGCGTCGTAGGACCTACCTTACGCCTTGGTTTCCCGGAGGCGCAAAGCAGGTGCCTATTACGTAACCGACGTCACCCGCCGGGCTGGGAGGTGGGGCCGTTGGACGGGGGCGGCGTCGTGGGTTTGGCGGAGTTGTATTCCTTGGTGGCGGCGTCGAGCGCTTGGAGCGCGGCGCCTTGGTCGGCGAAGTTGCCGGACTGCTGTGCCGCCTTGAGCTTGGCGAGCGCGGCTTGGATGTCGGCGACCGCTTTGTCCATGGCCGGGTTGCTGCCGCCGGTGCTGGGCGGCGGCGGGGCGGTGCTGGAGGTCGGCGGGGTCGTGGTGGTGCCGGGTTCGCCTTCCTTCGGGGTGGTGGCCGCCGCGCCGGTGCCCTTGCCGAAGACCTGGTCGAGTGCTTCGTTGAGGGTGGACGCGAAGCCGATCTTGGCTCCGTAGGAGACGAGCACGCGCGCGAGCTGCGGGTAGCTCAGCTGGTTGCGCTGGCGGATGTAGACGGGTTCGACGTAGAGGAATCCGTCGGCGACCGGCAGCGTGATCAGGTTTCCGTAGATGGGGATGACGTTGGGGTTGTTCAGCAGGGTCCGGTCTTGGGCGACGCGGGGGTCGCTCTGGAACCGGTTCTGCACCTGGACGGGTCCGTCGACCTGGTTGGCGCCGCTGGCCGGCGGCAGCCGCAGGACGCGGATGGTCCCGTAGTCCTGCGGGTCGGAGGAGATGGACATCCAGGCGGAGAGGTATTGCCGTTGCAGGCCGGTGAGCGCGCTGGTCAGCTGGAACGTCGGCCTGCCTTCGCCCGCCGCGTTGGCGAGGACGTAGTAGCCGGGCTGGTTGGCGACGTTGGCTCCGGCCGTGGTGGAGCTGCCGTCCTCGGTCGGGTCCTGCGGGACGCTCCAGAACGCCTGCTGCGCGTAGAACTCCTGCGGGCTCTCCACGTGGTAGCGGGCGAGCAGTTCGCGCTGGATCTTGAACAGGTCCTCGGGGTAGCGGAAGTGGGAACGCAGTTCCGGCGAAATCTCCGAGCTGGGTTTCACGATGCCGGGGAAGACGTTCTCCCACGCCTTGAGGACGGGTTCGTTGTCGTCGATCGAGTACAGGTTCACGGTGCCGTCGAACGCGTCGACGGTCGCCTTCACCGAGTTTCGGATGTAGTTGATCGTGTTGTTCGCCTGTTTGGTGACGCCGTTGAGCGAGTCGTTGGTGGCCTCGCCGAGCTGCGTCTGCTGGGCGTACGGGTAGTTGTCGAGCGTGGTGTAGCCGTCGACGATCCACTGGATGCGGCCGTTGACCACCGCCGGGTACGGGTCGCCGTCGAGGGTGAGCCACGGGGCGACCTTCGCGACGCGGTCGCGCGGTTCGCGGTTGTACATGATCTTCGAGCCGTCGCCGATGGCGTCGGAGAAGAGGATCTTCGGTTCGCGGTATTCGGCGGCGAACATCAGCCGGTTGAACCAGTTGTCGAGCGAGACGCCGCCCTTGCCCTGGTAGAGGTAGCCGCGCTGGGCGTCGGTGTCGTATTCGCCGGGGGCCTTGCCCGGGGTGCCGCCGACGATCGCGTAGTCGGACTGGTTGGTCAGCTCGCCGTAGTAGATCCGCGGCTGGTCGACCTTGATCCCCGGCTGGCCGTTGACCGAGCCGGCGCCGGTGGGGTTGCTGGTGTCGCTCGTGGTCGCGATCGGGTAGCCGCCGTCGGAGTTCGAATCCTTCACCGCACGGTCGATCGTGTTCGCGGGCGCGGCCACGAAGCCGTTGCCGTGCGTGTAGACCATGTGCTTGTTGATCCAGTTGTTCTGGTTGCCGGTGAGCCCGTCGGTCTTCATTTCCTTGGCGGCCACGATGTAGTCCTGCGTGGTGCCGCCGATGGTGTACCGGTCGATGTCCAGTTTGGACGGGAAGCCGTAGAAGTTCTCGCGGCCGACGCGCTGGGTGAAGGTGTCGCTGAGGATGTTCGGGTCGAGCAGCCGGATGTTGGAGACCGTGCCGGTGTCGGCTTTCACCGCGTCCGCGGTGGTTTCGGTCTTGCCCGGGTACTGCTCGTATTTGACGTTGGTGAGGCCGTAGGCCGCGCGCGTCGCGTCCATGTTGCGCTGGATCGACGTCGCTTCCTTCTCGTTGGCGTTCGGCTTGACCGAGAACTGGTCGAGAATCGCCGGCCAGGCGACGCCGACGAGGACGCCGGAGAGGATCAGCAGGACCAGAGAAATCGCCGGCAGCTGCAGATTCCGCAGGAAAGCGCCCGCGAAGAAGGCGATCGCGCAGATCACCGAAATGCACAGCAGGATCAGCTTCGCCGGGAGCACCGCGTTGAGGTCGGTGTAGGTGGCTCCGTTGAACAGCGGCATGTTCCGGTCGGACAGCAGCAGGTTGTACCGGTCGAAGAAGTACTCGACCGCCTTCAGCAGCACGAAAAGCCCGACCGTGATGGCGAGCTGCGCGCGCGTCGGGCCGGCCAGCTGGCCGCCGCGGCCGGCGAGCCGGATGCCGCCGAAGATGTAGTGCGCGATCAGCGCGCCGAAGAACGAGACGACGACGGTGACGAACAGCCAGCCGAGCAGCCAGTTCACGAACGGCAGCGAGAAGGCGTAGAAGCCGAGGTCGATGCCGAACTCGGGGTCTTTCTGCCCGAACGAGGTGCCGTTCAGGAACAGCTGGATCGTCTGCCAGTCCCCGCTCGCCGAGGCGCCCGAGATGACGCCGGTGAGCACCGGGATGCCGATGCCGAAGAGCCGGATCCGGCTGACGATCACCGAGCGGTAGCGCGACAGCGGATCGTCGCGGCCGGACACCGGCACGAACACCGGACGCGTGCGGTAGGCGATCAGCAGGCTGACCGCCAGCGCCCCGCCGACCAGCAGCCCCACCGCGAAGAAGAGCACGATGCGGGTGACCACCTGCGTGGTGAACACCGACCGCGCCTGCAGCTCGCCGAACCACAGCCAGTCCACGTAGGTGTCGAGCAACCGGACGCCGGCCAGCAGGGCCAGCACGATCACCGCGGCGATGATGAGAAGGATCCGGCTGCGCCGGGACAGCTTCAGGCTCACCGGGGGCCGAGTCGCCACGGCAATGCTCCTGTCTTCGTGAACACGTTCTCCGGGGACAGCGGTGTCCCCCGTGACCTCTAACTCTACGGATGGTGCCGCGAGTTCCCGGGACCGCCCAAACCGGGCACGCGCGGCGCGTCGCGGGGACGCCTGACACGATGGTCGCCATGCCACCGAGTGAGCCGTCTGCCGCCCACCCTGTCGCCGGGCTGGCCCGGGAAGTCGAAGAGTTCGTCGCGTCCGCGGGCTGGAATCAGCCGCCGCAGTTGTTCGCGCTGGTGCCGACCGCGGCGCTGCTGGACGAGCAGCCCGAGCTGGCCGGTCAGCTCGACCGGGCGAACCCGCTGACGCCGGTGGCCCAGGAGGCGCTGCCGGACGGCGACCTCGCCGAATCGCTCGGCCGGATCGCGTGGCCGGAGATCGTGGTCGGCTGCGCGCTGGCGCAGGAGATCATCGTGCTGCCCCCGGACGCGGAGGCGGAACTCGAAGGCATCGCCGAGG
This sequence comes from Amycolatopsis sp. VS8301801F10, assembly GCF_046195355.1. Classification (NCBI taxonomy): domain Bacteria; kingdom Bacillati; phylum Actinomycetota; class Actinomycetes; order Pseudonocardiales; family Pseudonocardiaceae; genus Amycolatopsis; species Amycolatopsis sp. VS8301801F10. The sequence continues at coordinate 140,201 of NZ_CP176065.1, forward strand.
CGGACGCCGAAAGCCTCCGCCGCGCCGCCGCGGACCACCCGCGCCGCACCGAGGCCCGGCTGGTGGCCGCCGTCCTGCGCGAAGGCGACGCGGCGTGCGTGATGCGGTTGCGCGGCGTCCAGCCGGGCGACGAGGACGAGACCGCGGTCGACGAGCTGGTGGAAAGCCCGGATCTCGCGCCGAACCTGGTGGAAGCGCTGAAGGCGACCCTGCAGCCCTGATCTCGCTCCGAAAACAGAAGGGCCCGGTGCTTCCGCAACGGGCCCTTCTGTTTTTGGTGGGGTCGGTCAGCAGTGCGCCGTCGGGCGACCGGCCTTCAGGTTGTCCAGCTGCTTGAGCGCGTCGTCCAGGTTGGTCACCTTGATCAGGTTGAGCCCTTCCGGCGCGGCCGATTTGGCCTCGGCGCAGTTGTGCTCGGGGACGAGGAAGTCGGTCGCGCCCGCTTCCTTCGCGCCGACGACCTTGAACGAGATCCCGCCGATCGGCCCGACCTGACCGGTTTCGCTGATCTCGCCGGTGCCCGCGATGTGCCGGCCGCCCGCGAGGTCGCTGCCCGGCTTCCCGGGCGGGGTGAGCCGGTCGATGATCGCGAGGGTGAACATCAGCCCGGCCGACGGGCCGCCGACGTCCTGCAGCGAGATGTCGACGGAGAACGGCGCGACCGCGCGGTCGACCGCGGTCAGCCCGAGGAAGCCCTGGGTGCGGTCGTCGCGCTGGGCGAGTGTGACCGGCACGGTGCGTTCCGGCTGGCCGAGGTGCTGGAAGGTGACCTGGACGGTGTCGCCCGGCTTGGTGTTGGCGATCGAGGCGGCGACCTCGCCCGCCTCGCGCACCTGCTTGCCGTTGACCGCGATGAGCTTGTCGCCGGGGGCGAGGATGTGGTCGGCCGGGCTGCCGGACACGATCTGCTTCGCGACGACCTGCACCGGGTAGCCGAGGTGGCGCAGCGCGGCGACCTGTGCGTTGCTCTGCGAGTTCTGCAGCTGCTGGATGTTCTCCTGCTTGACCTGCTCGTTCGTCTCGCCCGGCTTGTAGTACTCCTCGCGCGGCGCGAGCGCGTAGCGGCCGCTGGCCCAGAGGCCGAGCGCGGTGAAGAGGTTGATGCCGTCGTTGAGCGAGACGGTGGTCATCCGCAGTTCGCCGCTGGTGCCGTAGGTCTGCTGCCCCTTGACCTGGATCACCGGGTTGCCCGCGGCGTCGCGGCCGAGGGTGTCGTAGGTGGGCCCGGGGCTGATCGCGACATACGGCACCTGGACCAGAAACCCGGCCACGACGAACACCAGGAACAGCACGCCGCTGACCAGCATCGTCCATCCGCGGCGGGTCAGCCGCCGGTCGCTGCGGGCCGGCGCGCGCGACGGCTCGGCGCGGCGGGACTGGTTCGCGGTGTCCTCGTCCGGTTTTGTCACGAGCGACAGCGTACGGTGACTGTGTTCGCTTCCCGGTGAAGGCCACGGTTGACGCGCTGAGCCGGGTCGTACCCGCGTACGGTGGAGCTATGAGCAATCCCCCGTTCGGCTTCGGACCGCCCGATCCCGACAAGCGAGGCGACAACGACCCCTCGAACCCGGGCCAGCCCGGCGGAGCCGAGGCGTTCAACCAGCTCGGGCAGATGCTGAGCCAGCTGGGCCAGATGCTGAGCCAGGCGGGCTCGTCGAGCGGGCCGGTCAACTACGACCTGGCGAAGCAGATCGCACTCCAGAACCTGAGCGGGCGGGACGACGCCAAGATCGGCTTCGCGTCCGAGAGCGGCGGCGACTCCGCCACCGCCGTCCGCGACGCCGCGCACCTGGCGGAACTGTGGCTCGACGCGGCGACGATCCTCCCCGCGGGCGCGACCTCGACGGTGTCGTGGTCGGCGCGCACCTGGGTCGAGAAGACGCTGCCGACCTGGCAGCGGCTGTGCGACCCGGTGGCGCAGCAGGTGTCCGGGGCGTGGATGCAGGCGCTGCCCGAGGAGGCCAAGCAGGCGGCCGGCCCGCTGCTGTCGATGATGGGCCAGATGGGCGGGATGGCGTTCGGCTCCCAGCTCGGCAACGCACTGGCGCAGCTCGCGCAGGAAGTGCTCACGTCGACCGAGGTGGGCCTGCCGCTGGGCCCGGCCACGACGTCGGCGCTGCTGCCCGCGAACATCGAGAAGTTCACCGAGGGCCTGGAGCTGCCCGCCAGCGAGGTGCTGGTGTTCCTGGCCGCGCGCGAGGCCGCGCACCAGCGACTGTTCGCGCACGTGCCGTGGCTGCGGCAACGCCTGCTGGCGACGGTCGAGGAGTTCGCCCGCGGAATCACTGTCGACACCTCCGCGCTGGAGTCTTTGGCCGGAAGCATCGACCCGGCGAACCCGGCGAGCATCGAGGAAGCGATGTCGTCCGGCCTGCTGGAACCGCAGACCACGCCCGAACAGCAGGCGGCGCTGAAGCGCCTGGAAACCCTGCTGGCCCTGGTGGAAGGCTGGGTGGACGTGGTGGTGGCCGAGGCCATCGGCGACCGCCTCCCGGGAGCCGAGGCCCTGCGCGAAACGCTGCGCCGCCGCCGCGCGACCGGCGGCCCAGCCGAACAGACCTTCGCGACGTTGGTAGGCCTGGAACTGCGCCCGCGCCGGATGCGCGCCGCGTCTTCCCTGTGGAAGCTCGTCGGAGACCGCCACGGCCTCGAAAAACGCGACGGCCTCTGGTCGCACCCAGACCTCATGCCGACCGCCGAAGACCTGGACGAACCCCTGGACTTCGCCGACCGGATGGCCGAACAGCCAGGCCTCGAATCGGACCTCGACCCGATCGCGGAACTGGAACGCACGGAGAAGGCCGAGCGCGAGGCCCGAGAGGCCAAGGACGCCGACTCCGGGACCGAGAATTCCGGTGCCGAGCCCCCCACGGACGAGGGGAAGGGCGAGGGAAAGAAGGACGAAGGCAACTCCCCTTCCTGAGCCCCGCCTTCCCACCCGGCCACACCCACCGCGCGGACCGTCTCACCATCTTGAGACGGTCCGCGCGGCGTTTGCACGCCCAACATCCGCCGAGCATGCCCAGCCCCTCAGAGCTCTTTCACGGTCGATCCGCAGCTGCCTTCCACGGCTTCGCCCCGCAGCCGTTCACCACTCCGCCCTGCTGCCGCTCCCTGGCTCCACCCAGCCACCGCCTTCACGGCTCCACCTAGCCGCCGCTCACCGCTTCCCCCATCGCCGCCGTCCGGGACTCCACCCCACCGCCTCTGTCCACTCCATCGCCTCTGCCGTTCACCGCTCCAGCCAGCCACCGCGGTCCACGAATCCCGCCCAACCGCTGCCGTCCACGGGCCGATCCGTCCGCCGTCTCCCCGCAACTCCTCCCCATCGCTGCCGTTCACTCCAACGGCCTCCTCCCCACAACAACTCCCCACCGCTACCTTTCACGGCTCCATCCGGCGGTGCTATCCACAACTCCTCCCCCAGCTGTCCCCGACGGCTCCACCGCAGACGCCTTCCGGGCCCCTCCCAGCCGCGACCACCACCCATCCCTCCGGCACACGCGCCCAGCCCCAGCCAGCTGCTCCCGTCCGCACAAACCCCCCGATCGTCCGCGAAGCCGCCGCCCGCCCCGCGCAGCCCTCTCCTGCCCATCCCTGAGCCGCCCAGCACGCCCGGAGCCGCCGTCGCCTGCCTGCCCGAACCATCCCCACCCGCCTGCCCAGCCACCCCTCCCCAACCCAGCCCCCAGCCCCAGCCTCAGTCCTCCACCGAAATCCCCCACCCAGCAGCCGCCGAAAGCCCCTCCAAATACCCGATCGCCCGTTCCGTCTTCGGATACCGGTTCACCAGCTCCCAGAACGCCGCGTCGTGCCCCGGCTCCCGGAGGTGCGCCAGCTCATGGACCAGCACGTAATCCAGCACCCACTGCGGCACCCGCTGAAGCCGCTCGCTGACCCGGATCGTCGCGTCCACCGGAGTGCACGACGCCCACCTCGTCCGCATCGGCGGCACCCACCGCACGCTGGCCGGCAGCGCCTTCCCGTCCAGGTACTTCGCCCCGAGCATCGCGCAGCGCGCCAGCAACGCCGCGTCCGGCGCCTTGGGCGGCGCTGCCTTCCGTCCTCCCGAGCGCAGCAGCCTGCGCTCCATCTCCGCGACCCAGTGTTTCTCTTCCTTGCGCGTCATCCGTGCCGGGATCAGGACGACCAGGGTGTCGTCATTCCAGTACGCGGTGACCGTCCGGTGCCTGCGCTGGCTGCGCCGCACCTCGACCTTGTGTTGAGAAGTGTCCGACGGGGCGTTTTCGCCCCTGCCCCTCAGCGAGGGCGTCCGTGCTTCGACCACCCGACAACGGTAAGGCTCAGCACCGACAACTTGGAGCGCCGAAAGGTCACAGCCCAGACTTGTCCACAACAAGATTTCCCTGTGGACAACTCAGCTTCTCACCCGCGAGTGGCATTCCGGAGCTGCCAAGCTGACCGCATGACCTTGTCCAGTGTCCCGCCGCCGGACGTGCTCCTCCCGGCGTATCCGACGTTGCTTCCGGGCCTCCACGTGCTCGAACGCGACGGCGACGAGATCCAGTTCGGCCTCGACCCCCGCCACGGCGTCATCGCCGGCGGCCTGCCCGCGGCGATTGTCGACAGCGTGCGCAGGCTCGACGGACGCCGCGCGCTCGACGCCGTCCTGCTCGCTGTAGGCGAACACCGGGACCAGTTCCACCTGCTGCTGAAGCAGCTGACCGCACTCGGCCTGGTCACCGAAGCGGCGAAGAAGAACATGAAACGGGTCGAGACCGGCTTGTGGTCGCTGCGGGCCCGGCACTACCAGCCAGCTCTCACGGACCGGCGCTGGCAAAGCCTCATCGCGGTCCACGGGAGCGGACGGATCGCCGTGGCAGTCGCCGCGCTGCTCGCGACGTCCGGGGTCGGGCACCTCGACATCCGCGCGTCCGGCACGGTCACCGAAGCCGATCTCGGTTCCGGGTTCACCCCCGCTGAGCTGGGCCAACCAAGGCAACGGGCGATCCGGACCGTCGTCGCCCGAGTGGCGCCCGACGTCACCACCGCCCGCAACCAGCGCCGCCTCCCCGACCTCGTGCTGCTCACCGACACGCTCGTCCCGCCGCCGGAAGAAGTGGCCGAACTGGTCGACTCGGCCACCTCGCACCTGCCGGTCCGGGTGTGCGAGGGCACGGGCATCGTCGGTCCGCTCGTGGTGCCCGGCCGCAGCGCCTGCCTCCGCTGCTGCGACCTGCACCGGACCGACGCGGATCTGTCGTGGCCGAGGATCGCGACGCAGCTGGTAGGCCGGATCCCGCGGGCTGACCTCGGCGCCGTGCACGCGTGCGCCTCGCTCGCCGTCGCGCAGGCGATGCGGCTGCTCTCGCCGAGCGAAACCCCGCCCCCGGCTTGGAACGCCACGCTCGAGATCGACAACTTCGACGGAAAGGTGCACCGCCGGGTCTGGGAGCCGCACCCGGACTGCGGCTGCGGAGCGCCCGTTCCCGTCGAGGAAGGCCCCGCACCGGCGGAGGAGGCTGCCGAGGAGGTGCCGCAAGAGACGTAGCACACACCTGGGTGCCGTCAGCAAGCTGCGGGCTTCGTGCTCGCCAAGGCAGAATCGCAGAGTGACCGACTTTCGCGACCGTACCGGAGACCGCGATTCCGCCATGCCGCGCCGCGGCGCGGCCCGAACCGCGAAGCTGGCGAGCCTTCCTCTCGGCATCGCCGGACGAGCGGTGGGCGGCTGGGGCAAGCGACTGGCGGGGCAGAGCGCTGAGCAGGTGAGCGCGACGCTCTCCGCCAAGGCCGCTGAGCAGCTGTTCGAGGTGCTGGGCACGCTCAAGGGCGGCGCGATGAAGTTCGGGCAGGCCCTGAGCGTGTTCGAGGCCGCGGTGCCGGACGACATGGCGCAGCCGTACCGGGAGGCGCTCACGAAGCTGCAGTCGGCCGCGCCGCCGATGCCTGCCCGGCAGACCCACCGCGTGCTCGCCGAGCAGCTCGGCCGGTCCTGGGTCGGCCGGTTCGCGCACTTCGACGACGAGCCGGCCGCCTCCGCGAGCATCGGCCAGGTGCACCGCGCGACGTGGCACGACGGGCGCGAGGTAGCGGTCAAGGTCCAGTACCCGGGCGCGGACGAGGCGCTGCGCAGCGACCTGCGCCAGTTGCAGCGCTTCAGCAGGCTGTTCCAGGCTTTCATCCCCGGCACCGACGTGAAGCCGCTGCTCACCGAGCTGGCCGAGCGGATGGACGAGGAACTCGACTACCTCGCCGAGGCCGACAACCAGCGCGCGTTCGCGAAGGCGTTCGAGGGCGACCCCGAATTCCTGATCCCGCGCGTCGTGGCGAGCGCGCCGAAGGTGGTGGTCAGCGAGTGGGCCACCGGCACTCCGCTGGCCAAGATCATCTCGGACGGCGACCCGGCCACCCGCAACCTCGCCGGACGGCTGCTCGCTGAGTTCCACTACTCGTCGCCGGCGCGGGCACACTTGCTGCACTCCGACCCGCACCCCGGCAACTTCATGCTCACCAGCGACGGCAGGCTGTGCGTCATCGACTTCGGCGGGGTCGCGAAGCTGCCGCACGGAATCCCGCGGCACCTGGGCGAAATCACCCGGCTCGCCCTCGACGGACACTCCGCCGAACTGATGCGGCTGTTGCGCGAGAACCGTTTCGTGCGGGCAGATTCGTCGCTGGAAGCGGACGAGGTGCTGGCCTATCTCGCGCCGTTCACCGAGCCGCTGGCCGAGCCGACGTTCCACTTCACGCGCCGCTGGATGCAGCGGCAGGCGGGCCGCGTCGGCGACTCGCGCAGCAACGACTTCCACGTCGGCCGCTCGCTGAACCTGCCGCCGGAGTACCTGATGATCCACCGGGTCACCGCGGGCTCGACGGGCATCCTCTGCCAGCTCGACGCCGAGATCCCCGCTCGCGGCATCGTGGAACGCTGGCAGCCCGGGTTCGCCGCCTGAGTTATCCACAAGCCGGGTGGACAACGCTGAGTTGTCCACAGATTGCGCAGGGTGCTTTCGCGGAGTTGATCAACGCGTCATTCTCGAAGTATGACGACTACGACGAGCACTGACTCCCTCGCTTTCGGCGATCTTGTTTCCCACGGCGTACTCCACCGGCGGCACCTGCGGGTCGCGGGAATCTCAGACCGAAGAGCCGCACAGCTCTCCGGCCCGGGCGGCCCGTGGCGACAGGTGTACTCCGGCGTGTACCTCGTGCACGACAAACCTCCGAGCCGAGAAGAACTCCTGCACGCAGCCGTTGCCCGGTACGGCCGCGGAACCATCATCACCGGCACGGATGCGTTGTGCGCACACGGAATCAGCCATCCGCGCACGCCGGAGATCCATCTTTTGGTGCCGCACAACCGAAGGCCGGCCAACGAACCGAGCGTCATCACGTACCGCACCGCCCGGATGCCCAAAGCCGTCGTGATCGACGGCCTGCCCTACACAAGCGCCGCCCGCGCCGCACTAGACCTTGCCCGGCGGGAAAACGACCCGGACGAGATCGCGAGACTGGTCTCGCTGCCGTTGTATTGGGGCCTGGCAGACCGCGCCGAACTGACGACCGAACTGAACACGGGAAACCAGCGCGGTTCAGCAGCCGTACGCACGGTTCTGCGCAATCTCGACGACCAAGAAACCTTCGCGCACGGGCAAGCACTCCGGGTCCTCCAACGAACCCCGCTGCCGACCCCGCAATGGAACGTAGCAGTCTGCGACCGCCGCGGCCGCCGACTCGGCACCGCAGACGCTTGGTGGGACGAAATCGGCCTGGCATGGCGCTACCGCACCGCGGCGGGCCCGGAAGACTTCAGCCACCTAGCCCTAGCCGCGACCGGCACCGTGCTGTTCCGGTGCACCCCACGCCAACTCCGGGAATCCCCAGAGGAGATGAGCACAGAACTCCTGAACGCCTACCGCCACGCGGCGCGCACTCCGCGCCCGAAAGTGCGCGCCGTCTACAAGACAGGAAGTGCCGCATGACTCGAACCTGACGCCCGGATTGGGTGGAGCCGTTGCTTGCTATTAGCGCTCCGGTCAGTCCTCGCCCCTTCAACCCCGCGAACGTGGCTGGCATTCGGCGATACCAGGGCGGCAACCTTTGGCCCTCCAAACCTGGTTGCGCTCAAGGCGGGGATCCGGCCGGGCGAGGCATCGGGCCCGCGATCGCGTCGTAGCTGCGGACGCAATCCAGCGGCCGGGATTCACCACGCGCGCTGCCGCCGTCACGCCAAGACCGGCTCCGTCCAATCCGGGACGCCCGGGCATCCGCAAGGCCGATCGCTGCCGGTGCGCCGGATTCGGGCCGGGCGCGTCCGGGACCCGAACGCTCGCCAGCCAGCCCGCGCATCGGACCTGGTCACGCAACCCATCCAGACAGGACTTCATCCAACCCGGAACCCTCACCAGCCAGAGTCCCAAAACCCGGTCGCGCAGCCGATCGAGTCCGGGCCTCACCCAACCCGGCCCGAACGTTCGCCCGCCAGTCCGCGTCCCGGACCTAGGCGCGCAGCCATCCAGACAGGACTTCACGCAACCCGGCCCGAACGCTCGCCAGCCTGCGGCCCGGATCTGGTTTCGCGTCCAGTTCTGTCACCAGTACTCGTCGGGCAGCTTGCCCTCGATGTCCCGGACATGGGTGCGCGCGCAGTCCGGGCAGAGCCAGCGGTGTTCGCCGTTTTCCTTGGTGCTCACCCAGGCCAGAGTCGCGAGCGGATCGGTTTCGGCGGCGCGGGCTCGGCCGCACCGTGAGCAGGTGGGGTCGGGCGCGGTCATGGTCGGCGTCCGTGGTGCACGGTGCGTACGCCGAGCAGGAAGAGGTCTCGGCGGTTGCCGAGGTAGTGAGGGCTGTCCGGGTCGAGCAGGGCAGCGAGCGTCGCGCGGTCTTCGTCCGAGAGGTTCTCGGCACCGTGCGTCGCGAGACGGGAAAGGTGGTGGTGCACGTAGTCGGTGAGACCGTCCGGACCAGGGGCGGGGTGGTCCACCAGCGCGCTGAACGAGCTGACGTCAGCGAGTCCGGCGCGTTCGAGCGCGACTGTCCAGCCGTAGGGCATCGGCACGGCACCGTCGATGCCCTCGCGCATTCCGACGAACCATTCAGCCTGCGCGGCCTGCAACCGGTCCTCTAGGCCGGGCCGTCCGAGTCCGAGATCCCAAGGGAGGCAAGAAAAAGACAACCCGCCCTCAGCTAGCGCGACTACGCCGCCCGACCTCGCGACTGCAGTAAGCGTGCCAATCGCGGCCTGTTGGTCCGGGAGGTGGTGCACGACTCGCGACGCCCATACGAGATCCGCGGTGGGCAGCAAGTCGGGCAGGGAGCTGTCCGCGAGGTCGGCGACAACCGCCTGGACCTCGACTGCCGAGGCGGTGCCCGCGGCTGCTGCGGAATCCGGGCTCGATGGCTCAGTACTTAGGTTGAGCACCCGACCATTGGTGTGCGCCGAGCCGTTCTGCACACCGGCGGCGGCGCGGACGGCGAGTTCGGCTTCGTGAAGCAGTTCGGGAGTCGCGTCGACCAGGACGATGGTGCCACCATCGCGGGCGGCCAGGGCTTGGGCGAAGTGGGTGCTCATTCCGCCGGCTCCGCAGCCCAGGTCGATCACCGTCGGATTGGCGGGGAGTTTCGCGGCGAGGCGTGCGGCGATGGCGGCCTGGGCAGGAGCGTCGAGGGTATCGGCCGCGCGGAGGAGGGCGAGCCGATCAGCCCAGTCGATGTGGTCGTGCGTATGTCCGGACACGGGCTCATTGAACACCCGTCCGCGGTCCGGGACGAGAACGAGCCTGGACGATCCCCCGACGGACCTTCCAGGCTCGTTCCGGCTAAGTCGTGCGACGGACCGGTGCGCGGACGCTCTTGGGCTAAGCACCTGCTCGCGAAACCGACGGACGGTTGGATCGAGCGAAACCTGATCCCAGCCCCGCGGCTCATGGCCAGACGACGCGCGCCCAGTCGAGACCACGGCCTTGAGCTTCGCCGCGCAACTGGACACCGGAGCTGGCTCGCCGAACCGACCCGGAATCGGCGAAATCCGGATGGCCGGTGCTCCGCGGCGAGGACTGGAGGCAATCCATGCTGCGGACACCCACTCCGGACACAACAGCCGATCAGGCTACGGCTGAGTCGGAAACCGGCCCGCCCGACCGAGCGCGCCGCATTAGAGGCAAACCCGAACGGCCGACACCCGCCAGCCAGGACTGAAGGCACTCCTGACCGCGGGCACCAGCTTCCCGACCAAAACGGCCGACCAGGCTACAGCCGGGCCAGAAACCAGACCCGCCAGACCGACCGCACCGCACTAGCAGCGAAACCCGAACAGCTGGCACTCACCACCAGACCGCAGGCACCGACTCCCCGACCAAAACGGCCGCTCAGGCTACAGCCGCGCCAGAAACCAGGCCCGCCAGCCCGAACGCACCGCACTAGCAGCGAGACCCGGACAGCTGGCACTCACCACCAGACCGCAGACACCGACTCCCCGACCAAAACGGCCGACCAGACTACAGCCGCGCCAGAAACCAGACCCGCCCGACCGAACGCACCGCATTAGAGGCAAAGTCAAACGGCCGACACCCGCCAGCCAGGACTGGAGGCAATCCTGGCTGGCGGGCACCGACTCCCGGACACAGCGGCTGATCAGGCCAGACGCCAGGTCGAAACCCAGGCCCCGCCTAACCGAGCCCACCCGCATTAGTTGGGTGGCTGGTATCGCTCCGCTCGGCTGGTCGCCCAGCGGGCTACCCGCGACCAGCGGCGGGCGGCTCGTGCCTTGCGCCATGGGCGTTGGGCTTCGTGTTCGGTTATCAGGTCTCGTATTCGTGCTCGGGACAGTTCTTCGTGAAGCAACATCTTCGTGGTCTCCTGAAGCTTGTTCTGCTTGGGTTTCGGCTGTACGCGGACCGGTTTTCCGGTGCGGGCCTCGAAATCGCGCGTGGTGATGAGGTCGACGGTCATGCGGCTGCGCTCCGGGCTGCTGCGGCGGGTTCGAGGGCGGCGTTCTTGCGCGGACGGCCGCGGGGCCGCTTGCGGGCGATCACCGCGCCGCGTTCGAAGATTTCTCCTCCCCAGACACCCCACGGCTCACGCCGGGCCAGTGCTCCCGCGAGGCAGGCCTCGCGGACCGGGCAGGCGGCGCAGAAAGCCTTGGCCCGCTCGAGTTCCGCGGGCGATTCGGCGAACCACAGGTCCGCGTCTCGCGAGCGGCAGGGGAGTTCCGGCTCGGCGACCCCGTCGAGCAGGTCGCCGATGTCGAGCCCTTCGGCTAAGGGGCCCTCGGCGAGGGCGATGGCGGATGACATTTCCATGCTCCTTTGCGATGCGGTGGTGGTGTGGCGGTGGGCGATCGAACTGGACAACTTGTTCCTTCTTGTTGTGCAGCCACAAAAACACGAAGGCCGCGGATCCGGTTACCGGTTCCGCGGCCTTCGTGAGCCTTGAGTCCTGACGTCAGGTCAGGAACTTCGCTCCCGTATCGACAACGGAACACGGAACTGCTTGATGGTCGGCAGATCGACATCAACCTGCGGGTACGCGGCAACAACGGCGGCGCTCGCGAGAGTGATGCCGGCCGGGGCCCCGTTGCGCTCGATGCGACGCAAACCGTCGATGTGACGACGCGTTCCGTCGATGTGCGCGAACGTGGACACACCGGTGCCCTGGCGCGGGGCGTCAACGGTCGTGCAGACAGGCAGACCGGTGCCAGGGTTCGCGTACATCAGATTGCTGATCATTTCACCGGCACCGCCTTTCTCTGTCGGACTGCGCCGCCCGAGGCGGCAACCGTCGTGTTCTTCCCCAGACCGGGCTCTCGCCCGGGTGCCTACGCAGGTTATGCGCCCCGGCGCAACCGGGGCAACTTATTTTCCCAAATCTCTGCCGAAAAGCTGAAGATCGCCCCCGAGCTGCAGGTTCGCCGCACCGATCACCGCGAAGACGCGGTCAAGATCGCATCGACGACCGGACGACGTCGAGCACCTCGGCTCCGAACCGCTCGAGCTTCGTCGCGCCGATCCCGGAGATCGACACCAGCGCGCCGTCGTCGGTCGGGCGTTGCTCGGCGATCGCCATCAGCGTCGCGTCAGTGAACACGACGAACGCCGGGACTTTCAACTCCCGCGAACGCTCCCCGCGCCACGTCTTCAGCTTCTCCAGCAAATCCTCATCCACTGTGGACGGGCACTTCCCGCACCGCCCCAGCTTGACCTCCATGGTCTGCACCAGCGGACCGCCGCACAGCCGGCAGCGGGCCGCGTTCGACCCGGGCTTCGCCACCTGCTGCGAGCGGGCGACCCGCGCCGCCGGGTGGTCCTCCGGGATCAGCCCGTACAGGAACCGCGACCGGCGCCGGTTGCGTCCCCGGCCCGGCCCGCGCGAGAGCGACCACGACAGCGACAGGTGCTCCCGGGCCCGCGTGACGCCGACGTAGAACAGCCGCCGTTCCTCTTCGATCGCGGCGTCGTCGCCGTCCGCGTGCAGGATCGGCATCGTGCCCTCGGACAGCCCGACGAGGAACACCGCGTCCCACTCGAGGCCCTTCGCCGCGTGCAGCGACGCGAGCGTGACACCCTCGACGGTCGGCGGGTGCTGGGCCGCCGCGCGTTGTTCAAGTTCCGCGACGAAGCGCGGCAAGTCCGCATCCTCGACCGACGCCGCCAGCTCCTCGGCCAGCTCCACCAGCGCGAGCAGCGCGTCCCACCGCTCCTTCGCCGCTCCGCCCGACGGCGGCTGCTCGGTGAGCCCGACCCGCGCGAGCACCGAACGCACCGCGGTGACCAGTTCCAGCGAGGTGGGTTCCATCGACGCCGTGCGCAGGGCCGCCATCGCCTGCCGCACCTCGGTGCGCTGGAAGAACCGCTCGCCGCCGCGGACCAGGTACGGGATTCCGGCCTCGGTGAGCGCCTGCTCGTACGCCTCCGACTGCGCGTTCACCCGGAACAGCACCGCGATCTCGCTCGCCGGCACGTCCGCGTCGAGCAGTTCTCGGACCCGGCGCGCGACCGCGCTGGCCTCGGCGGCCTCGTCTTCGTACTCGGCGAACCGCGGCTCCGGACCGTCCGGCCGCTGCCCGACGAGCTTCAGCCGCGACCCGGCCGGACGTCCGCGCGCGGCGCCGATCACGCGGTTCGCGAGCGCGACGACCTGCGGCGTGGACCGGTAGTCGCGTTCGAGGCGCACGACGGTCGCCTCCGGGAATCGCCGCGTGAACTCCAGCAGCGACTTCGGCGAGGCACCGCCGAAGGAGTAGATGGTCTGGTTGGCGTCGCCGACGACGGTGAGGTCGTCGCGGCCGCCGAGCCACGCGTCGAGCAGCCGCTGCTGCAGCGGCGTGACGTCCTGGTACTCGTCGACCACGAAGCAGCGATACCGGTCGCGGAACTCGGCCGCGACCGCCTCGTGCTTCTCCAGCACCGCGGTGGTCTGCAGGAGCAGGTCGTCGAAGTCGAGGACCTGCGCGTTCGTCTTCAGCTCCTCGTACCAGCGGTAGACCTCGGCGACCTGCGCGACCGGCGCGGGAGTGTCGCGCTGCATCCGCGCGGCGACCGACGGGTAGTCGTCCGGCGAGACGAGCGACGCCTTGCTCCACTCGATCTCGCTCGCCAGGTCGCGCAGCACTTCGGTCTCGGTGCTCAGCCGGACGCGCTGGGCGGCCTGCGCGACGAGCCGGAACTTGTTGTCGATCAGATCCCACGGCCGGTCGCCGACGACCCGCGGCCAGAAGTAGCGCAGCTGACGGCGGGCGGCGGCGTGGAAGGTCAGCGCCTGCGCCGCGTCGACCCCGAGGCCGCGCAGCCGGGTGCGCATCTCCCCCGCCGCGCGCGTGGTGAAGGTGACAGCCAGCACCTGTCCGGCCGCGACGTGGCCCGATCGGACCAGGTGGGCGATGCGGTGCGTGATCGTCCGGGTCTTTCCGGTGCCCGCGCCGGCGAGGACGCACACCGGGCCGCGGGGGGCCGCCGCGGCGGCGCGCTGTTCGGGATCAAGCCCGTCGAGCAGGCTCGCGCGGCTCTGCCGGCTCTGGGGAGACGATGCGATGGCCACCCCGCGATCCTCGCAGAGGGGGCCGACGGATTCCCGGCCGGGCACGCGGCCGTATCCTGGTCATATGGCGGGCAAGCAGGACAAGGAAGCGGCCAAGCAGGCCAAGCGGGAAAAGCGCGCTGCGAGCAAGGCCCGGCGCGGGCAGCTGTTCGAGGCGTTCAAGATGCAGCGCCGCGAAGACCCGATGCTCATCCCCTGGATGGTCGGTTCGATCGTGGTGGTCGCCGGTGTGCTGTTCGGCATCGGCTTCCTTTTCGACATCCAGTGGACGCTGCTGCCGCTGGGCATCGTGCTCGGGATCCTGCTCGCCGTGATCATCTTCGGCAGGCGCGTGCAGCGCACGGTCTACGGGAAGGCCGACGGCCAGCCCGGCGCGGGAGCCTGGGCGCTGGAGAACATGCGCGGCAAGTGGAAGGTCACGCCGACCGTCGCCGCCACGACCCAGCTCGACGCCGTCCACCGCGTGCTCGGCCACCCCGGCGTGATCCTCGTGGCCGAGGGCGCCCCGCACCGGGTGAAGAGCCTGCTGGCGCAGGAGAAGAAGCGCGTGTCCCGGCTGGTCGGCGACACCCCGATCTACGACGTGACGATCGGCCACGACGACAAGCAGGTGCCGCTCAAGAAGCTGCAGTCGCACCTGGCGAAGCTGCCCCGCAACCTCAAGCCGGCCCAGGTCGACGCCCTCGAAGCGAAGCTGGCCGCCCTCGGCTCGCGCGGCGCGGCGATGCCGAAGGGCCCGATGCCCGCGGGCGCGAAGATGCGGAACGTGCAGCGCACCATCCGCCGTCGCTGACGCTTGCTCGCCGAGAACCCCCGGTCTGTTGCCGACCGGGGGTTCTTCGCGTTCGAGGGTGCGGGTTTGCGGTTCCTGGCATCGGCCGCTCCGGCCCTCGGACCAGCGTCAGCGCATCCGGATGACGACCGTGTTGGTCGCTCGGTCGAGCCAGTTGCGGCCGTCGGCGTTGCGCACGAGCGGCGGGAGCAGCAGCGCGGTCAGCACCATCCGCACCAGCGCGCGCCAGGGGCCGACCATCGCCGCCCCGTCCAGGCGCGCCACCCGGATGCCCAGTGCCGCCATGCCGGGAGTGAAGCCGAAGAACGTGACCGGGATGACCGTGATGACCGCCCAGACCGCGCCCGCCCAGAGGTTGAACGTCTGCATCGCGGCGGCGTTCTGCAGGTCATAGCGCACGAACAGGGCCGTGATCAGGGACGCGAGCACCAGGTCGAGCACGAGCGCGAGGAACCGCGAACCGCCGCCGGCCACCGCGCCCACGCCGGATTCGGGCAGGCCCATCGATTCGCCGCGCCACTTCGGGGCCTCGCGCGGACCCGCCGCGGTGGAGCCGTCGCCGACGCCCGGCAGCCATTCACCCGTCCATCTCGCCACCCGTCCAGGGTATGCCGGTGGCGCGGACCACATCCGGCCTGGTCGACTGGACACGGACGGCGGCCCGTTAACACCGGCGAAACATTCGGGTGACGGTCGGGCAACACCGCCCTCTTAGCGTGAGCCGAAGAGAGTACAGCCGCCGGTAACGAACGAGAAGGAGTCACCGAGGGTGCCCACTACTCCAGACGACATTCAGCGCCTCATCGCAGATGAGAAGGTGGAGTCCATCGACGTCAGGTTCTGCGACCTGCCGGGCGTCATGCAGCACTTCACGGTGCCCGCGAAGGCGTTCGACCTGGAGGCGTACGAAGAGGGTCTCGCCTTCGACGGCTCCTCGGTGCGCGGCTTCCAGTCGATCCACGAGTCCGACATGCTGCTGCTGCCGGACCCCGAGACGGCGCGGATCGACCCGTTCCGCAAGGCGAAGACGCTCTCGCTGAACTTCTTCGTGCACGACCCGTTCACCCGCGAGGCCTACAGCCGCGACCCGCGCAACATCGCGCGCAAGGCCGAGCAGTACATCTCGGAGTACGGCGTCGCCGACAACGTGTACTTCGGCCCGGAGGCGGAGTTCTACATCTTCGACTCGGTCCGCTTCGAGGACGCCGAGCACCTGTCGTTCCACGAGATCGACTCGATCGAGGGCTGGTGGAACACCGGCGCCGACACCGAGGGCGGCAACCAGGGCTACAAGACGCGGTTCAAGGGCGGCTACTTCCCCGTCCCGCCGGTCGACCACTTCGCCGACCTGCGCGACGACATCGTCCGCCAGCTGACGAACTCCGGCTTCGAGATCGAGCGCGCGCACCACGAGGTGGGCACCGCGGGCCAGACGGAGATCAACTACAAGTTCAACACGCTGCTGCACGCTGCCGACGACCTGCAGCTGTTCAAGTACATCGTGAAGAACACCGTGTTCGCCGCGGGCAAGACCGCGACGTTCATGCCGAAGCCGCTCGCCGGCGACAACGGCTCGGGCATGCACTGCCACCAGTCGCTGTGGAAGGACGGCCAGCCGCTGTTCCACGACGAGTCCGGCTACGCGGGCCTGTCCGACACGGCGCGGCACTACATCGGCGGCCTGCTCAAGCACGCGCCGAGCCTGCTGGCCTTCACCAACCCGACGGTGAACTCCTACCACCGCCTGGTGCCGGGCTTCGAGGCACCGGTCAGCCTGGTGTACTCGCAGCGCAACCGCTCCGCCTGCGTCCGCATCCCGATCACCGGCAACAACGCGAAGGCCAAGCGCGCCGAGTTCCGCTGCCCGGACTCGTCGGGCAACCCGTACCTCGCGTTCTCGGCGATGATGATGGCCGGGCTCGACGGCATCAAGAACAAGATCGAGCCGCCGGAGCCGATCGACAAGGACCTCTACGAGCTGCCGCCCGAGGAGGCCAAGAACGTCAAACTGGTCCCGGGCGACCTGGGCACCGTGCTGGACACCCTGGAGCAGGACCACGACTACCTGCTCGAGGGCGGTGTCTTCACGCCCGACGTGATCGAAACGTGGATCCAGTACAAGCGCGAAAACGAAATCGACCCGCTGCGGCTTCGCCCGCACCCGTACGAGTTCTCGCTGTACTACGACGTGTGATCTGAACCTGTACCGCACGAATGGCCCGTCAGCATATTGCTGGCGGGCCATTCGCGTTTGTCCTTCGTTTGATGCGTGCGCCGGTCATGGCCAAGGCGCGAAGACCGGCGCGTACGGATCTCGTGTTCGGCCTTTTTTCGTGGTCATGCGTGGCTGATGGACGATCTTCTCCAGGGCGGGCGTTGCAGACGGTGCTGCCTGGGTATGGCTGTGCGCCGTTGCCGGTGAAACTGCTCGTCGCGCCGGAGCGGGCGGAGCTGACCCGCGGCTCTTGCGGAACTTTCTGACCGAGGAGAGCACGCGGCTTCCCGGGGGCGGGCCGCTTCTTCGGCACTGACCGGTGATCCGGAGCGACGACACCTCTTGCCACCAGCCGACCAGCACCGTTATGTTAATGAGAAATCACTTCTTCCTAGACTGTCGACAGGGGGCGGCGAGCAGCCCCTGGCCGGTGATGGGATGGCAACGACGCCTACCAGAGAGGCAGACAAGTACATGGAGAATCTCAGCAGAAGGAAGGTGCTGACCCTCGGCGCGGCGTTGGGCATCGCGGGGATGGCGGGCACCACCGGCACTGCGTGGGCGTGGTCAGGCAAGGGGTCCATTGCCGGGAGTGGGACCGGGGCCGATCCGTTTCAGGTGTGGGACGACAGTGCGGATGCGGTCGCTGCGGCGTTGCTCAAGGAGGGCAAGATACCGGCGGTCAACACCGCTTGGCAGGGCTGGATCGACAACAACGCGCCGTTGCCTGCGGGCATGCCGGATTATCTGGTGGCGTATCTGCGGCAGGTCAACAAGCTGCCGTCGTGGGCGGATGCGGGCAAGCTTGCTGCGTCGGAGAAGCTTTATACCCGGTTGAGCAGTTATTTGTTCGTTTCGGAAACGCTCGGCAGCGGGATCATGAGCACCGTCATTCCGCGGGAGGCTCGGGCGGTTTACTGGTCGGCCGGCGGCGCGGATATGAAGCAGCGGGCGGCCAAGACTTTCACTTTCGGCTACGATCTGCACAACTCCAAGGCGTGGGCACCGGACGGGCATTTCGTCGTGACGGCCAACAAGACGCGGCTGGTGCACGCAGTAGTGCGGAATTTGCTGCCGACGTCGGCGAAATACCAGTCGGGCGCGGATCAGCCCAAGCCGATCAGCAATGGGGACATTCTGCGGACGTTCCATTCCGTGGCGACGTTCGCGCGCAGCAACATGCTCAAGTGGAACATCAAGCTGTCGGCCGCGGAGCAGGACGCGGATCTGCATGCTTGGCAGGTCGCACTGCATCTGCTTGGCGTGCAGGAGCAGTTCATTCCGAAGACGTGGGCGGACGCGGAAGCGCAGGCGCAGCAGATGTTGTGGCCGGTGCTCGGGCCGACCGAGGAAGGGGTCAGCCTGGCGAAGACGTTGCTCGGCTATATCGAGAAGCCGACGCTCGGGCTCGATTCCGGGTTCGTCAACGAGCTGGTCCGCTATCTTCTCAATGACCAGATGGGCGATTGGCTTGGGCTCCCCCGCGATTACGCGCAGGCGGCGCTGGTGCGGATCGAATGGCCCGCGTATGTCGCGTTCCGCGAGGGGGCGACGAAGATCATGCCGGGCAGTTTCTACCTTTTCGACCAGTTCGTCCGCGGCATTTCCATGCTGTACCTCAACAACGGCACCTCGCCGACGCAGACGCCGATCACGCTCCCCACGGCGAATCGGCCGGGTGCTTAAAGTCCCAATGCGCTCAACAGGAACGCGGTGACGGCGGCGCGGTGTTCGGGGGTGTCCTCCCACCGCAGCCGCCGGCCCGTTTCCACTACCGCGCCGAAGCCCGCGTGCACCAGTACGCGGGCTTGGTGCGCGTCCAGGTCCGGGCGGGCCAGGCGGAGTTGTTGTTCCCACACAGCGATGTGCTCGCGTTGGGCAAGGATCAGCGGGCGTTGCAACGCGGTGGGCAGGCCGCCCAGTTCCGCGGCGGCGACGTTGGTCAGGGCGGTGTGTTCGAAGCTGTAGGCCACGTAGGTGGCGGCCAGAACGGGCAAGGCTCGGGCGCCGGTGGTGCCGTGGAGGTTTTGTTCCACGGCTTGTGCCAGGAGCCCCGCGGCTTGCAGGCACGCGGCGGCCAGGATTTCGGCTTTGTTGGGGAAATGCCGGTACAGCGCGGACGGCACCAAGCCCACGGCCTCGGCGATTCGGGCGTTCGTGACGGTGGCGAATCCGTCGCGTTCGAACAACGGCACGGCGGCGGCGAGAATTTGCGCGCGGCGGGTTCGCGGGACTGGCTGGGCGGGCAGTTCCACGACCGGCGCGGCCGGGGTAGTCGTCGAGGTGGCGAGGCGCAGGGCCGATTCGGTCAGCAGGTTTTCTGCGCGGTGGTGAGCGATCGACGTGCGGTGCATGGTGATCGAGCCGATCGCGCCGAGTGCGGCCACGGCGCGGAGGTCCGCGTCCGGGGACGGCCGCACCACGTCGGTCACGCGCGCGACGACTCGGGCGAACTTCGCGCTCAGGACCCGACGGTCCGCTCGGTCGAGATAGCGGGCCTCCCAGCGGTACAGGCCGCCGGACTCGCGGTGGGCGACCGTGACCCGGGCCAGCGGGCGGAGGACCTCCGCGGCGGGCGCGGCGGCGGGCACCGCGTCGAGGGCGGCGACCAGGCGGTCTGCCATCACGTTCGCGCACTCGGTGAACAGGGCGTACTTGTTCGGGAAATGCCGGTACAGCGCCGCGGCGGTGATCCCGACGGCGGCGGCGATCTCCTCCATGGACGCCGCGTGGTACCCGCGCTCGCTGAAGGCCCGGCCCGCCGCTTCGACGATGAGCTGCTTGCGGTTGCGCGGACGGGTGGCCGCAGCCGGTTCGGAGGTCACAGCGGACCCCGGGCACCCGGATGCGGAAGTACGGCCATGCGGCCAGTCAATCACGAGACGGGCGGGGCTTCACGCGGGCGGGACACGTGGGTGCCGCCACCGCGCCCGGCGCCGAGTTCGAGGTTCCGGCGGATGCGTTCCCGGGCCGCTGAATCGGCGGTTCCGGGATCGGTGTCGCGGATTTCGTGCCGAACACCGTCGGCCATAACGAAACGGGGGCGGTGCAGGGAGGCCAGCGACTCGGTCGGATCGCCGTCCACCGCGATGAGATCCGCGCGGAAACCCGGGGCCACGCGACCGGTGACCTCGGCCAGGCCGCACACGCGGGCGGCTACCGAGGTGGCGCTGGCGAGCGCTTGCCGCGGGGTCATTCCGGCTTCGGCGAAGGTGTCCAGGCAGTCGGCGTAGCGTTCGAAGTGCACCAACGGGATTCCGGCGTCGGTCCCGGCGACGATGGTGGCTCCCAAGGCAATCAGCGCGCGCAGGTTGCCGATCACGGCGGCGCGTTCGTCCCAGGGGCACATGTAGTCCGCGGCGGTGCAGGCGGTGTTCATGGTCGGGCTGACCGCGATTCCGCGCGCGACGATCATCTCGGCGATCCGCGGGTCGAATTCGGTGCCAGTACGGGTGACCCAGCCGCAGTGTTCGATGCAGTCGACACCGGCGAGTACGGCTCGTTCGATGCCTTCGACGCCCAACGCGTGCGTCGTGACCGGCAGCGAGCACGCGTGTGCTTCGGTCACCAGAGCAGTCAACTCGGCCACGGTGTAGCGGGCTTCCGCCGGGTGGCTGCCAGGGGTCATGAAGCCGCCGGTGGTCATGACTTTGATCAGGTCGACTCCGTCCTCCGCGTGCTGCCTGACCATCGCGCGGACCTCGTCGACGCCGTCCGCGATGCCGCCCATCGACGCGGCGTGGCCGCCGGTGACGGTGATCGGCGCGTTCGCGGCGAGCATTCGCGGGGTGGCTTCCGGGGTCGCGGCGAGCAGGTCCCGTACCCGGGTGCCCAAGGTGCCCGGTGCGCCCAGGTCGCGGGCGGTGGTGACCCCGGCGTCGAGCAAGCGCCGCGCGTTGGCGGTCATCCGGCGGGTCAGCGCGTCCTGGTCGCCGGACATTTCCAGGGTGACCTCGCCGGAGCCCGGGTCCTGGCAGAGGTGGACGTGGCAGTCGATCAATCCGGGCATCAGGGTGACGTCGCCGAGGTCGGTCACCGGGCCGTCGGGCGCGGAATTCCGTGGCCCGGCATAGGTGATCGCGCCCTCCGAGACCGCGACGGCGGCGTCGTGGATCAGCGGGGCGGACGCGTCGGTCAGCAGCCGCGCGGCGGTGAGGATCATGCGTGCCTCCGGTCTTCCTGCGGTCAGCCACAGTGAACATCGGGCACTTCCACTGCGCAAGGCTCTCTCGCGGATCCACGATTGTCGTCATTGACGCAACACAAGTCATCGCTCACACTGATGCGGATTCATCCAGGCTGAACACAAAGACGTGGCCGAGCTGAGGAGCGATCATGACCCGAAAGGCACCCCGCCGCTGGCACTGGCTTCTGCTCGGCGTCCCGTTCGTGTGGTGCGTCGCGGCGATCCCCCTGGTCAACCGGATCGACTACGTGTTCGGCTCGATCCCGTTCCTGCTGGTGTGGATGACCGCCGGCGTGCTGATCGGCTCGGGCGCGATCGGTCTCGTCTACGCGATCGACCGCCGCCGCGGCGAGCTGGACCGGGTGTGACGCGATGGCACTGGCGCTCGCTCTTCTCATCGCGGTCGGCTCGATTGTCTGGGGCACCGTCGCCGCCGCGCGCGGCCGGGCGATGAATCTGCAGGAATGGTCGGTCGGCGGACGCCGGTTCGGCACCTGGCTGTTCTGGTTTCTGCTGGTCGGCGAAACGTTCACCACGTTCGCGCTGCTCGGTGCGTCGCAGGGCGTGTTCAGCAACGGCGCGCCCGGGTTCTACGTGCTCGGCACCGTCGTGCTGACCGCGGCGGTCGGCTACTGGGTGGTGCCGAAGATCTGGCGCGCGGGCAAGCAGCACGGCCTGGTCACCATGGCCGATTACTTCACCGTCCGCTTCGAAGCCCGCTGGTTCGGTGGCCTGGTCGCCGGATTCGGCATCATCGCGCTGCTGCTCTACGCCCAGGTCCAGCTGACCGGGCTGAGCCTGATCCTGGCGAGCCTGTTCGGCAGCGAGGTCCCGGCGCTGGTCTACGTCATCGCCGGCGGGGCGCTGGTCGCCGGGTTCGTGCTGGTCGGCGGGATGCGCGGAGCCGCGTTCACCGCGATCGTCAAGGACGTGCTGCTGATCGCGATCCTGCTCGTGGTCGCGATCGGCGCGGCGGACGCGGCCGGGGCGAGCGGACCGCTGGGCGTGTTCGACGCGATGAAACAAGCGCATCCCAGCGGCGCGACCCTGCCCGGGCTGCACGGTTCGCCCGCCACCAACACCTGGTGGTGGATGAGTTTCCTGCTGCTCACCCCGCTGGGCTCGTTCGCGCTGCCGCACATGTTCCAGGTGTCCTACAGCGCGAAGGACGTCGCGACGATCCGCCGCAACCAGGTGGTCCAGCCGCTGTATTCGCTGTTCTACGTTCTGATCGTGATGATCGCGCTCGCCGCGGTGCTCGCGCTGCCGAAGCTGACCGACAAGCAGGCCAACGCGTCGCTGCTGATTTTCGTCCGCGAGAAGTATCCGGAATGGGTCATCGGACTGCTCGGCGGCGCGGGCATTCTCGTCGCACTCGTGCCGACCGCGGTGCTGGTGCTGGCGGCCAGCAGTCTGTTCACCCGCAACGTACTCGGGGCCCGTTCAGAAAAATGGGCCTCGTCGTTGACCGCGATGCGCGTAGGCGTCCTCGTTTTCACTGCGCTTTCCGTACTTCTTGTCGCGCACAGCAACGAAAAACTGTTGAGCATCATGACAAACGTCTACAGCGCCGTCGGACAGCTCGCCCCCGCGCTGTTCCTTTCGATGCTGTGGCGCCGGGTCACCGCAGTGGGGCTGGCGGCAGGTGCGTTGTGCGGCGGATTGATCGTCGGCGTACCCGCGCTCGGCTCTCTCGTCGCGCACACCATGCCGCCGGGGACCGTGGTCGGGTTGCCCGCGCTCGTCGTCAATCTCATCGTGACGGTGGCGGTCAGCCTCGTGACCCGGCCGCCGTCGCGAACGGCGGCCGAGGTCGGCGCGGGCGCCCGCTCAGCGGACTCCGCCGAGGCCGGTGACCTGCGCCGGAGCGCCGTTTGACGATAATGATCGGGTGACCGTGACGAGGATCCGCGAGTTCCGCACCCTGCGCGGGCTGACCGTGCGCCAGCTCGCCGACCAGGCGGGGGTGTCGACCGGGTTGATCAGCCAGGTCGAGCGGGGCGTCACCGACCCCAGCCTGGAAACCATGCGGCGGATCGCGGAGGTGCTCGACATCCCGCTGTTCAGCCTGTTCCAGGAGCCGGAGGAGGAAACCGTCGCGGTGATCCGGCACGACGACCGGTACCGGATCTCGTCGCCGCACCACGCGATCACCTACACCCGCGCGTCACCGGGCGGCGCGAAGCTCGAGGTGCTCGAAGGCGTGCTCGAACCGGGCGGGGTCTCGTCCGACGAACTGCGCTCGCATCCGTCCGAGGAATGCGTGGTGGTGATCGCCGGACGGCTGACCGTCCAGGTCGGCGAGCAGACGCACGTGCTCAAGACCGGCGACAGCTGCCACTTCGATTCGACCGTCCCGCACCGCTTCCGCAACGACGGCCGGACCACCGCCCGGTTCCTCGTGAGCGTCACTCCGCCCAGTTACTGATCCGGCCGCGAGAAGGCGGCACGCGACCGTCGTCGGCCGTGACCATCCGGCACAGTACTGATACTTCCGTCGGAGGTGCCTGCCGCGAAATTGGTCTAGACTTTTCGTTCCGAAACCGGCGAAAAGGACGGACTGATGCGTGGGACGACGGTGCCCCCGGGAATGTGCTGCCGACCGGTCAAGACCGGGGAACTTCCGCTGCACCGGCTTGAGGTGCCCGCACCCGACGCGGTGCCGTTCGCGGTCGGCTCTTTCGACGCGGTCGGGCCGTTGTCGAGGGCGGAATTCCCGCACCGGCACACGTTTTACGAAATCGTGCTCGTCACCGGAGGGACCGGCGCGCACGTGGTCGACCTGACCCGGTGGGAGCTGAGCCCGCCGCACCTCGGCGTCGTCACCCCGGGCCAGGTGCACCACTGGGAGGCGCGCGAACTCGCCGGCTCGGTCGTGCTGTTCACCGACGACTTCCTCTTCGACCATCCAGCCGACCGCGAAACCCTGCGCAGGCTGCGCGAACGGCCGTGGCTGCGGCTGGACCGGGCCGAACACGACCGCACCGCGCGGCTGATCGCCGAACTCGAGGAGGAGTTCCGCCGCGGCGGCGAGGACGCCGAATCCGTGCTGCGCGCGCTGCTGCACGTGCTGATCGTGCGCGCCGGACGGCTGCCCGGCATCCCGCCCGCCCCGGCGCCCGCCCGCGCTCGCGCGGTAGCGGCGGAATTCGCGCAGCAGGCCGAAAAATCGGAGCTGGGACTGTGGTCGGTGCGCGCGCACGCCGAACGGCTCGGCGTCACGCCCGGCTACCTCACCGAGGCCGTCAAGGCGGCGACCGGGCGCACCGCGGCGGAATTGGTGCGCGAAGCGCGGACGCAGGAGGCGAAACGGTTCCTGCTGCGGACGAATCTGTCCGTGCGGCAGGTGGCCAGCCGCGTCGGATTCGCCGATCCAGCCTACTTTTGTCGGTTCTTTCGGCGCGAAACCGGGTTGAGCCCCGGCGGATTCCGCCGCACCGGCGACACCGCCCCGAAGATTCACCACGACTGCATGACTCCGTCCATCGCTGCGGGCTGATCTTCTCCCTACCGTCGAGGGGAATCCCCAGCCCCCACCGAGGAGCAGGCATGGACGAAGACAGGAAGTTCAGCCGCAAGGCAGTGCTGAAGGCCGCGCTGGCCGCCGGAGTCGCCGCGCCGGTCGCACTCGTCGGCGGTCCGGCACTGGCCCGCACGAATTTCGCCGGCGGGCAGAAGGTCGAGCCGACCCCGTACTGCCACGACGGCGACGAACCGACGATCGACCAGACCGAGGGCCCGTACTTCAAGCCGAACTCGCCCGAGCGCAGCGTGCTCGTCGACGGCAACACCCCGGGCCAGCGGCTCACCGTGAGCGGGTACGTGTTCGGGCTGTCCTGCCAGCCGATCCGCCGCGCGCTGCTGGACTTCTGGCAGGCGGACGTGAACGGCGCGTACGACAACGTCGGCTACACCTTCCGCGGCCACCAGTACACGAACGACCTCGGCGAGTTCAAGCTGACGACGATCGTGCCCGGCCTCTACCCCGGCCGGACGCGGCACATCCACGTCAAGGTGCAGGCGCCAGGGGAGCCGATCCTGACGACGCAGCTGTACTTCCCGGGCGAGCCGCGCAACAACACCGACACCATTTTCGACTCGCGGCTGCTCATGACGGTCCGCGACGCCCCGAACAACGCCAAGGAGGCCGCGTTCGACTTCGTGCTCAACGTCCAGCAGACGCCGACCGGCGGGCCCTCGACGACTCCGACGTCGCCGACCGGCCAGCCCGGCGGGACGACCTGGGCCGCGGGCAAGTCCTACCCCGCGGGCACGCGGGTCACGTTCAACGGGGTCGGCTACGTGTGCCTTCAGGGCCACACCGCCCAGCCGGGCTGGGAACCGCCCAACGCGCCAGCGTTGTGGCAGAAGGGCTGATCCCCTCCTGACGAGAACGGCGGGCTCCCCCGGGCCCGCCGTTCTCCGTCTTCCGGGAATTTTTCCGAGAAGCCGAGCCCGCGCTGTCGAGTTACCGTCGACACGTTCGTCTTCCATTGCGACGACGCCGGACCGGCCCTCGGAGGACACATGCTCTACCTGCTGGCGATCTACGACTGCGACCGTCCAGAACCCGGCGATCCGGCCTTCCCGGACGCGCTGGCCAGGGTGAACGCGTTCGCCGACGAATGCCGCCGACGCGGCGTGTTCGTGTCCGGCCATCCGCTGCAGGGCGAGCACACCGCGACCACGGTCAGGGTCCGCGACGGGAAGACGCTGATCACCGACGGGCCGTTCCCGGAGACCCACGAGCATCTCGGCGGCGTCTACGTCCTCGACTGCCGCGACCTCGACGAAGCCCTCGAACTCGCCGCGCTGTGCCCGATGGCCGAGGTCGGCACCGTCGAGGTGCGGCCGGTCGCCGGGGTGCCCGGGCTGTCGCACCAGGCATGACCTCGGCGTTGCTGCGGGAGGCCTACCGCGAGCACCGGGCCCGGATGCTCGCGGCGCTGGTCCGTGTCCTCGGCGACTTCGAACTCGCCGAAGACGCGCTGCAGGACGCGTGCGCGCTCGCCCTGCGCGGCTGGGGCGACGAGCCGCCGGACGACCCGGTGGCGTGGCTGCTGACCGCCGCCCGCAACAGCGCGATCGACCGGCTCCGGCGGGCCCGCCGCGGCCAGGAGAAGCTCGCCCAGCTCGGCGAACGGCCGGAGGTCGCGGTGGAGGTGTCCGAGGACAGCCTGCTCGCGATCGGCGACGAACGGCTCAGCCTGATCTTCACCTGCTGTCATCCCGCGCTCGCCGAGGAGGCGCGCGTCGCGTTGACGCTGCAGGCGGTGGCCGGGCTGACCGCGGCACAGATCGCGCGGACGTTCCTGGTCAGCGAGGCGACGCTGGCGCAGCGGCTGGTGCGGGCCAAACGCAAGATCCGCGACGCCGGGATCAGCCTCGCGGTGCCGGCCGATCATCTGCTGCCCGAGCGGCTGTCCGGGGTCTTGGCGGTGGTGTACTTGATCTTCACCCAGGGCTACACCTCGCCGGACCATCGCGAACTGCAGCAGGAAGCGATCCGGCTGGCGAAACTCATCGCGACGCTCATGCCGGACGAACCGGAGGCGCTCGGCCTGGTTTCGCTGCTGCTCCTGCACGATTCGCGCACCGCTGCTCGCTATACCCGCGACGGCGACGTAGTGCTGCTCGAAGACCAGGACCGAAGTCGTTGGGACCACGACGAAATCGCCGAAGCGGTCAGGCTGCTGGACCGGGCGCTGCGCTTCGAGACGCCTGGGCCGTATCAGCTGCAGGCCGCGATCGCCGTCCAGCAAGCGCAGGCCCGGTCCGCGGCGGACACCGACTGGGCGGCGATCGCCGGGCTGTATCGGCGGTTGTCCGAGATGGATCCGTCGCCGGTCGTCGCGTTGAACCACGCCGTCGCGGTCGCGATGGCCACCGGCCCGGAGGAAGGGCTGGCGCTCATCGACGGGATCGGCGGGCTCGACCGGTATCACCTGATGCACGCCGCACGCGCCGATCTGCTGCGCCGTCTCGGCCGCTCGGGCGAGGCGATGGCCGCCTACCGGCGTGCCCACGAACTCGCGGTCAACCCAGCCGACCGGCGTTTTCTCGCCGGTCGCTCAGCCACCTTGGAGTCCTGATGAGACTGTCCATTCTCGACAACGGACATCGGCTGCGGGCCAAGCTGTTCCTGTCGATCACGTCGAAACAGCCGCCGGACATCGTGAAGATGCTGCTGTACCGTCCCGGTTTCCTCACCCGGCCGCTGCTGGATCTCACCGCTCCGGCGATGCGCGGCCCGTCGTACTGGACGGCCGGGGAACGCGAGTTTCTCGCCATGTCCACGGCGTTGCTGCACGAATGCCCCTTCTGCGTCGACTCGCACGCGGAGCTGACCCGGATCGCCGGACAAGGCGAGATCGACCCGTCGCGACCGGAGGCGGCGCGGCCGGAAGTGCGCACCATCCGGGCGTTCTTGGAGACCGTCACGCGGAATCCGGACCAGCTCGAGCTGCCGGATCTTCCGTCGGCGGCGATTCGCGAAGCGCTGCGGGTGAATCTGGTGTGGAACATCGTGAACCGGCTCGCGAACGCGTTCGGTTTCGTGCTCCGCGAGGGGCAGCTGGAGAGCGGAACCCGTGCGCTGCACCGGTTCGGGTATCGGTTCCCCGGTTTCCTGCTCGCCGGCGGGCCGGCTGGCACGCATGCGGATCCGGTGGAGAACATGCGGTATTCCGTGTTCACCGCGCCCGCGGTGACCGACCAGGCGCTGCGCAAGGCGGCGGCCACCGGGGACGGCTTGCCCGCGCCGTTGCAGCCGTTCGCGGCGAAGGTCCGCGATGCGTCCTACCGGCTCAACGACGCGGATTTCGCCGAGTTGAGCACGAAATACCAGGAGGACGAGGTTTACGAGATCACTGTCGCCGCGGCCGTGGGCGCCGCGTTGCGCAGTTTCGATGCGGGACAACGCCAGCTTTCCGCGTAACGCGAACCGGCGGCCGGATCGCTCCTGGCCGCCGGTTCGCGTCAGTTCTCCGCTCAGGGGCGGTAAAGCTCCTTGACGACGTCGATGTTGTCGTTCTGGTCGACGTGGATTTCGGCGTGCAGCGGGTTCGAGCCGGTCAGCGCCTCCATCAGCGCCTGCTCGGCGCACGGGTTCGTGCCGCGGCCCTGCGGGTCGAGGGCGACCTCGCCGCCCGGGCACAGCTCGGCCGCGCCGAAGACCTGCGCGGTCTTGCTCACCGGGAGACGGTAGGTCTTGGCGTCGCTCGGCACGAACTGGCCGTTGTCCGGGCCACCCTTCTTCCAGGTGACCAGCTGGAACTGGGCCATGTTGACCGAACGGTCGAAGCCGGTGAACTGGACGGTCTGCGTCGTGTTCGGGAAGCGGCGCGTCGGGGCAGCGGACTGGCCCGCGCCGCCGCGGGTCGGAGCAGTCTTGATCATGAACTCGGCACCGCCGTCCTTTCCGCAGTTCACGACGCCCTGAGTGAATTCCTCTTCCGCGCCCAACGCGCAGTCCCAGTGCCCTTCGATGCCGAGAACGCGGTGGCCGGGGCCTTCCCCCTGAGTCGGGGCCAATTCGTAATACTTCGTCATTACATTGAATGCTTCAGTGCAGCCGGGAATGCTTCCGTTGGCGCTTTGCACCGCGATCAGATCCATTTGCTTGCCGCCCGCCGGACCGACCTGCCCGCCGAGTTCGCTGCAGTTGACGTCGCCGTTCGACGTGGCCGCCGCCCCGGCCGAGCCGCCCTGCGGGTTCTGCTTTACCGCGGCCGCGCCGGAAATGCCCTTCGCTGCGGAACCATTTCCGTCGACATTGTTTCCGCTGCAGGCGGAAAGCAACGCGGTCGCGGCGACCGCCCCGCCGACCATGACCAGCTTCATCGACTTCAGCGCGGTGAATCCCATTTCCTGCTCCCCGTGTCTATTGGCGAATCTCTAAACCCAAAGACGCGAAGCAGTGAATGTCGTTGCTCGCAAGGGCCGCGCAGAGCCATCGTTGCCCCAATGTCGCCCCCGCCGGGGCCGCACGGGCACGACCTCGGCCGGTCTCGCAACCCCGGCCGGGCACCCCGCGCCACGCCTGGCCGATCCCCGGAACCGACGGTGACCGCTCGACCGCCGTGCGGAGTTTGCGGCACGACGAAGCTCTTCCTGCCCACCGTGCTTTCCCGGACGGGCCTCAGCCGACGTACGCGGTGAAGGAATGCTTCGCCTGGTACCAGATCGAGATGCCGACCGCGCCGGCCGCGGCCACGCTGCGCAGGTCCAGCGGGCCGGGGCGGTCGGCGAGGAACGTGAAGTTCCGGATCTGCGAGCCGGGCACGTAGTCGCCCTCGCTGCCGGATTTGCTCGCCCGCACGAAGTCCATCTGCTTGATCTCGATGGTGTCCCCATACCCGCAGAACAGGTACAGGTACGGCGGGCGGCCGGCGAGCGGAATGTAGAAGTGGTCGCCGTTCGGTGCTGCGGGAATCAGCATCAGAGTCTCCTCGTCGTTGCTGGAGGCGGGGCCGGGCCCGGCGCCGCCGCCGGGAAGCTCGATGTACTGCTCGTCGATGTCGCACGTGATCGAGTCGACCTCGACCTTGCCGTCGTTGCGCTGCCACAGATGGGTCCAGGTCCGTTCGGCGGCCGTGGGCTGGGAGCCGCAGCGCCAGTACCACGACACGACCCCGGCGTCGTGGACCGCGCGCAGCGTCTCGGAAAACCCGTAGAACCCGGCCCGGCCCCGGCCGACCACGCTGGCGAATCCGCTCGCGAACCGGACGACGTCGTCGAGTTGATAGGCCGCCGCGTGGCTGTCGGCGGCGCAGGCCATCAGCACCGAGTCCGGGACGCCCATCCCGCGTGCGTCGGCGAGGCCAGCCTGGCCGAACGCGACGCCGCGGGCGAAATCGTCGTCGTTGCGGTTTCCCCACGCGTCGTCGGTGCCCAGCTCGATGACCAGCGCGACGGTGATCCCGCCGCCGACGAGGGTCCGGTACTCGCTTCCGGTGAGCCGTTTCCTTCCGCGGCCCAGCCCGGCGTAGCGGATCACGCCGCCGAAACCGGCCGCCTTGAGGGCGGACGGGCTCGGCGTGCCCGCGGAATAGTCAGCCCAGCGCATGGTCCGCCTCGGTTTCGGCGTAGCTCGGCGGCCGGTTCGACCCCAGCAGGACCCTGGTGAGCCACGGCGGCATCTTCGGTTCGAGCTGCCGCAGCAGCGCGTACACGACGGCCAGCACGAGCGGGACGATGACCTGGTTGCCGAGCCCGGCCACCGCGTCGGTCACCGACGAGGGCAGGCCGAGCGAGACGAGCCACGCGACGAGTGCCGACCACAGGCCGGGGACGACGGTGCGCAGCCAGGAGGTGAAGTGGTCGCCGAGTGGGGTGGTCGGTTGCGGCATGGCTGGTTTCTCCGGCTCGGTGGACGGTTCGGGCGGGTTGGGGGTGGTCGGTGAAGTGCTGGTGGTGTCGTCCGCCGCGGGGACGGCGGAGGAGGTTGGCACCACCGAGGAAGTCGGATCCGGCTCGGAGGCCTCGGCCGAGTGCGTCACCACCGAGGAACTCGGCTCCGGCTCAGCGGCTCCGGCCGAGTGCGTCACCACCGAGGAACTCGGCTCCGGCTCAGCGGCCTCAGCCGAGTGCGTCACCACCGAGGAACTCGGCTCCGGCTCAGCGGCCCCGGCCGAGTGCGTCGATGTCGCGGTCGATGCGGCCGTGGCCGAACCGTTGCCGCCCGCGCCCGCGGAACCCGTCGGAGGAGTCGGTGCCGGGGAAACGGCTTTCGGCTCGGCAGGCGCGGTCGCCCCGGCTGCTTTCTCCGCCGCGAACACCACCGAATCGGTCGGGTGCGCGACCGGCGGCGCGTCGATTTCGGGTGCCGGCTTCGGCTTCTCCGCCGGTGGCTCGGGCGCGGCCGGGTTCGGGCCTTGCCGGAAGAGCGGTTCGAAGGTGTCCGGCGGATGGGTCACCGTGCCGTTCGCGTCGAGCACGCCCAGCACCGCGTAGTGGTATTCGACGCCGTGCGGCGGGACCGGGCGCGGACCGTCGTCGCCGCGTGGCCATTCGACGTCCCCGGTCACCGTGCGGGCCGGGATCTGCCAGTAGTCGCCGCGGCGGTAGGTGCCGCCCTGTCCGGCCGCTACGTCCGCCGACGTCCTCGGCGGGGCTTCGAACCGCACTTGAACGCCGTCCTCCAGGTCGATCCAGGTGTTCTCGACCAGCGGCACCGCGCCGTCCTCGCTGTCGGCCGGGGCGAGGTGGTCCCAGCGGCGCAGGAACGGATGCAGGTCCGGATCGGAGCCGGGGCCGCAGTGCTCGCCGAGGTCGTCATCGAGGGTGACCAGCCGGTCCGCCGGGTCGATCGCGACGACTTTCCGCAGCGGCGGCGCCGATTCCGGCCGGTTCCCTGCCGGGACGTCGTCCGCGACGCGGGTGGCGGAGGCGTCGTCGAGCAGTTCGACCCAGTCGCCGACGTCGAGGTCCAGTTTGCTGTCCCGGCCCAGCGTGCCGAGGGTCACCGTGGCACCGGATACCGAGACGACCGGAAACACCACCGACGCGTTCTCCCGTGACCATTTGAAGGTCGCGCCGTGCAAAGTCCGGTTGAATCCCTTGACGGGCAAGGAATCCGTCCACGCGCGTCCGCCGGTGTGCACCTCGACGCGGTACAGCTGATTCTCCTGCCCGCGGAACCGGGCCTCGGGCGGGAGGTGGCAGGCGTCGGTGTCGCCGGGGTGTTTCGCTTGGGCGGCAAGGAGACCGGGCTCCGGGTTCAGCGAGCGCAGGAAGTCCGCGAAATCCTCGCCGCTCTGTCCCGCGCACCAGGCCACCTGCCAGGCGACCTTGGCCCGCGCCGCGGTGTCCGGGCCGGGGTCGCCGAGCGCGATCTCGCGGATCGCCGGGTCCTGCAGCGCGGTGACCAGCCGTTCCCACACCCGCAGGTACACCACGAACGGCCCGGTTTCGGGCAGCGGGTCGTCGGCGTCCTGGTCGAGGTAGCCCTCGGGCTGCGTCCAGTAGCTCGTGGGCCGGTCGTTCTCGACGAGCAGCCCGTCGACGTACAGCCGCCCGGCCGAGATCCCCAGGTCGGTGATTTTCGCGTGGTCCGGGCGGGGGTCGATGCGGAACCCGGGAGCCTCGGCGGGCGCGGCGGACTGGCCGAGCAGGTCGGCCACCGTGGTCCGCAGCTGGTACAGCAGGATCGCGGCCTGCTCGTTCGCGTCCGCGTCGAGCTGGACCCGGCCCTGCTGCGCCAGGACCGCGGAGAAGTGCTTCAGCGAGTCGAAGGTGCGGCGCGAGAAGTCGGCTTGCATGGCGGTCTCCTAAGTGGCGAACAGGATGCCGGCGTCCGTGCCGGCCGGGGTGTACTCGGCGAGCCGCAGCCGGAGACTGTCCTCGCGTTGCGGTTGGAACAGGTCGTGGAAGGCGCCCATCTCCGCACCGTCCTCCGCGCCGCGGCTGATTTCCTCCGGCCCGGATCGCGCGAGCTGGGCGTAACCCGGGGTGCCGTAGCGAACCGAAGTGAACCGAGGGACGACTCGGGCCGGATCGCCGGAATGCTCGGGCTCGCAATGGAATCTCGGCGGCGTGCGCGAACTTTCCGGCAGCCAGCAGAACCGCACGCAGCCGTCCTGGCGCCGGGCGATCCGCACTCGACCGTCCAAAATGGAGTTTTCGAGCACCCCGGCCGCGTGCGCGAACACGGAGCCGAACACCGTGCACCGGCGCACGGTGAGCACCGCGTGCGCGCATCCGTCGTCCGGTCCGGACAGCGCGGCGAGGCCGGGTCCGGTGGCATCGAGAATGCTGTCGGCGAGCCGGATCTGGTTGGGTTCGCGGTGCACTTCGTCGGCGGTGACCAGGATCGTGCCGAGGATGCTGCGTTCCACGCAAAGGCAGGCGGGAGTGTCAGCGAGTTCGATGCTCGCCTCTTCCTCGTGTTCCGGACAGCACTGTGCGTCGAGCGACCAGCCGGGCACCAATGTGCAGTGCCGCAACGATAACTGCCCGACCGGACCGTGCACCTGCACGCTGCGCCCGGTGATCAGCAGCCCGTCGAAGACGACCTTGGGCAGCGGATCGTCTTTCGCGCCGCGGTCGGTCCCGACGATGCGCAACGCGTCCGGACGGTTGCTGTTCCAGTCCAGCAGCCGCAACACCGGACGCGTCCCGCTCGCTGCCCGCAACGTCAGGCAGTCGCCGCGGTCGACGGTCAGCTTGATTTGTTCCTGATACGCCCCGCTGTCGGTGAATTCGATGACCGCCTCGCGCGCCGACGGGTCGGTTTCCTTGTCCCGCTGCCATTCCTCGACGGCTTCCATGACGAATTCGTGGTGCCCGGGGCCGACGCGGTAAACGTGGTCCGACGGTTCCGTCGCGCGCGGGTACTCCCCGGTGCCGAGGTCGTCGGAAAACGCGTAGTGGTAGTCGACCCACACTCCGGCTTCCGGGGCTTGCCGGACCGGAAAGGCGATCCGGCCCAGCACCGGGTCGAGCGCGACCTTCCCGTGCGCCGGCCGGTAACGCCAGCCGGACAGATCCGCGGGCACGATGTCGGCCAGCGGCACCGGATTCCCGTCGCCCAGGTAGACGCACAGGCTTTTGCCAGGTCCATAGTAGACCGCCGGTCGCTCGGCGAAAGCTTGCCTGCGAATGAAAACCGGCACGTTCGTTTCGTCGGCGAGGTGATTCGGCGACGGTTCCCGAACCGGGGAGACGACGAGCGGAGTGTCGCTGCCGAGAATGCTGAAGGTGAATCGGGTGCGTGCCCGATCCTCGCAGTACGCGGGCCCGTGCGTGATCGAATACGGCTTGAGCCGCCATACGTACAGGCCGATCTCCGGGATCCCGTACCGTCCGGTCCCGCGATGCGAAGTGATCCGCCGGACGTCGATCGAATGCGCCAGTTCGTCGAACGGCCCGTCGAGCCGGTCGAGCGCGTCGGCCCCGTGCAGGTCGGCCAGCTGGCCCCGGGTCAGCCGCCGCCGGTCCGCCCGCGGGTCCCGGCCGTGCAGCCGGACAGCCTGCGAAACCGCCAGCAGCTGCCGGAATTCGACCGCCCGCGCGGGCCATTCCGCGACGTCTTCGGCGAGTTGTTCCAGCAACGCCAAGGTGCCTTTGCGCCGCCGGTTGCCGACGGTGTGCGCGACATCGCGGCGAGGCGCGAGAGCGGACAGCAGCCGTCGAGCCGCGGCCGAACCCGTCGCGAGCGTCTCGTCCGCGCCCGGCAGGATCCGGTACCCGACCAGGTCGCCAAGGTAGGGCGCGACCCAGTCCTGGCAGGTCTCGATGAACCAGTCCGCGTATTGCGCGTCCAGGTCGGCGGCGATCAGGTCGGCCTGTTCGGTGATTACGCCGAGCAACGCCTTCAGCGGCCCCGCGTTCTCCTCGTCGCGCCGCCGGTAGACCGACGGCATCAGCTCGTAGAGCCGGTCTGGATTGCGAGTCATGGGATCCTCACCACCATCAGCGCTTCCGGCACCCCGGCCGGGAGCACGGCGAGCCGGGCGGGCCGGATTCCGCGCCCCACGGTCAGCTGCTGGCCCTCCTCAAGCTCCGTCGAATCGAGATCCGGGTTCAACCGGACCAGTTCGTCCACGGTCAGCCCGTGCCGGAGCGCGATCGTCGTCAAGGTGTCCGTGTCGAACCCGTCCACATAGCCCACCTCGTCGAAAACCTCCTCGAACCGCGCCCCGGACGCCCCGACGCACGGCTTCGCCTCGGTGAGCCGGCCCGCGATCGTGGCCAGTTCGATCGGCGTGACGTCGCCCGCGATGCCGTCGAACACGGTGATCGCGGCGTAGTCGACCCCGGGCACCGCCTGGATCGCGGCGAACGCTTCGCTGAGGAACGCGGGTTCGCCGAGTTCGCGGCGGGCAAAGGAAAACTCGTCCAGCAACGCGGCGCGCACCGCGGGTTCCACCAGTTCCCAGGTGTAGTCCGGGAGCACCTTGATCCCGGCGCGCAGCACGAGCAGCACCCGTTCCCGCACCGCGACCCGCACCTCGACGCCGCGGTCGCCGAAGCCCGCCAACGCCGCTTCCAGCGCGACCACCGAGCCGGAGGACGGGTCGATCCGCGCGTCCCCGGTCGCCGCGACCGTCACGTGCACGACCCGCCGTCCGCCGTCGGAAAGCTTGACCGCCTTGGCTTTCCCGATCCCCGCCCGGGCGCGGGTGAAGTCCTCGTAGTCGCGGATGGACACCAGCCGATCGAGCGCGAGCATCCGCAGCGGGATCGACGCGCGGACGTCCGCCGGTCCGTCGCCGTCCGCTCCCCCGCCGGACGCCAGCGGGTTGGTCACCGCACGCACGCCCGGCGGACGGCCGGTGGCCTGGTTGATCTGCCCGGCCGCGACATTCCCGTCGTGGCCCGCGCCGACCCGGTACACCGCCGTCACGTTCTCCACGCCGGCAGGGATGCGTGCGCCGTGGACGCCGTCCCCGAACCGAAGCGTCCGGGTCCCGCCCGCGCCGAGCGACACCTCGTAGTCGTGGCTCGTCGGCCCGGACCAGACCAGCCCCTCGGTTTCGTGCCAGCGCACGCCGGACACGCGAGCGGCGAGCGTGCTCTCCGCGCCGGAGGCGTTGGCGGACGGCCGGAAGGTGAGCGGGTTGTCCGCATTGGCCTGGCGCAGCGGGAAAACCTGATTCGCCACGCCCGGGTCGCCGCTGCCGAGCACCTCGGTGCGCGTCTCGCCCTGGTCGGCCTCCACGACGTTGCCGTAGACGGTCACCGTGTCCCGGCGGTACCGGTAGGACAACGCCGTGGCGAGCGACAGGAACGTGCGGACCCGGCTGCCGTGCCGGCTCGGTTCGACCCGCTGCCGGATCCCGGCGACCATCGTCACCTCGGCGGCCTGGACCCCGCTGGTGTGCGGCACGTCGGTGCGTTCGCCCGCCACCACCAGCCATCGGCCCGGCCGGAGCCCGTCGTAGACCCGGGCGAGTTCGATCTCGTCGCCCCGCACGTCCTGGGTGATCGGGTCGCCGATCGCGGTGAGCGCTTCGCCGTTCGCCCAGACGACCGTGCCCGCCGCCGGAACCGGGAAGACGACCCGGTCGACGGTGATCTTGGTGAACTGCTTGGTCCCGATCGGCGCGGACTGGTTCGGGACCGTGACCTTGACCGTCGCCAGCTCCACCGCCGTCACCCGCGCGGAGGACTGCTCGCCGTTCGCCGATTCCAGCACGACCCAGCTGCCCCGGGTGATGCCGTCGTACACCGCGTCCAGCCACATGGTCGTGGTGCCCGCCGCGTCCGCGATCGCTTCGGCAGGCCGGTCCAGGACGACCGCCCGGGTCCGCAGCACCTGTACGCCGGACAGCTCCGGCGGCGGCGCGATTTGTTCGTTCGCCCACGCGTGGTGCAGATTCGCACCCAGCCGGGGATCGGCCGCGATGAGCAGTTTCGGGTGCACGTCGGAACTGGGGTGGAACAGCTGGTCCACTGTGGATGGTAGATCGATTGCCTTGCGTGGCGGCCGGGACGGCTCTCGCCGCAGCCACGGCAGCACCGGGGTGAGCCCGAGCAGCGCCGCCGCCCGGTCGCAATCGGTGCCGTAACCGCAGCCGCAGCCGCAGCCGTCGAAGCGGTATCCCGGCGACGTGCAGAACAATTCTCTGCCGAACTCGGTCAGGTAGCGCAGCTCCGGATCGCTTTCGCGCAACGCCGCGGTGCAGAGCTTCAGCAGCGCGTCTGCCGTGTCCGAGACTGGTCCGACGAAATCGCGGAACCAGTCCTGGATCGCGCAGTTCGCGTGCGCCCGGGCGAGCGCGGCCTGTTCCGCCAGTTCGGCGCTGAACTGGTAGACCGTGCGGGCCAGGACCAGGTTCGCGGTGGCCGAGGTGCCGAGACTCTCCAAATAGGTCTTGGCAGTGGTCAACGCGGTGCCCGTGGGGTCGACCCACGGCGAGGGCGGAGGCTGGAGCCGCACCGCGGTGGCGATCTCCTCGACGAGGTCGCGGATCGTCTGGTTGAGGTCGTCGAGCACGATGCCCGAGGTGACCAGCTTGACGGTGGTCCGGTTGGCCGGGAAATCCGGCGTCGCCTCGGCGACCACCCGGACGGCCGGGGCGAAGGCGCCGAACAGCAGCAGCAACCGGTCTCCCGGCTTGAGCGCCGCGGTGGTGCCTTGGATCCCGAGCCGGGGGATCTGCCGGGCGGTTACGGCGGTGACGTCCA
The DNA here is from genome assembly GCF_046195355.1 of Amycolatopsis sp. VS8301801F10. NCBI lineage: Bacteria > Bacillati > Actinomycetota > Actinomycetes > Pseudonocardiales > Pseudonocardiaceae > Amycolatopsis > Amycolatopsis sp. VS8301801F10. Next base: position 177,524 of record NZ_CP176065.1, read on the forward strand.
CCGGCTCGGCGGTGGCCACCTGCAGCGCGTTCCATTCCTCGCGGGCCTGGAGTTCCGCCGCGGTCTCGAAGGTCTGCGGCAGCTGGCCCTGCGCGGGCACGCTCTTCGCCTGGGTACCCGCCGGAATCACCGTCCGCGCACCGGGATCCAGCGTGTACGCCAGGTAAGTCGTCGCGGACAGCGCGGGCCGCGGGGTGTAGCCGACGAGAGCCCCGAGGTGGAGGAGGGATTCGGGTTCGGTGGCGGTGCGCAGATAGCCTTCATTGGCGATCCGCTCCTGGTAGAAGGTCAGCACGTCGCCGACGACGGCCCAGCAGTCCAGCAGCGCGATCGCCGGATCGTCCGGGTCCCGCGTGGTGAGCGGAGCCAGCGCCTCCCGGCTCGCCAGCCGCGCCAGCATCGACTGGCGGAACCGCGCGTACGTGCCGATCCGCCGCGACAGCGCGGGCAAGCCGGGTCGCTGGTAAGTCGTCGCCGGGGTCGTCGGGCCTTGTCCCGTGCCGCAGTTCATCGTCCGCCTGCCAGGTCGAGGGTGAGCCGCCCGTTCTCGGGCCGGGCCGGGTCGTCGTCGAGTTGCGCCACCTCGAGCGGCCCGATCGGGAGGACGCCGGTGGCGAGTGCGGTGCCGGGCGGGCCGAACAGCCGCTCCAGCCGGGTCACCTCGGCGTGCCGGACGCCGGGTACCGCCGCCGCGGCCGCGACGAGCTGGCCGACCCGGACCGGGGTGCCGAAGGTGAGGCGATCCGGCTGGAAGAACGCGCCGAGCGCGCGCCGCAGTGCCGTGCGCACGTGCCCGGCGAGGTGGTCGGGCAGCACCTCGACGCGCAGGGTCAGCTCGAGCGGGACGAGGGTCGCGCTGAACACCGAAAGGTCGTGCCCGATCCGGCGGTAGCGGAACAGCGCGGCGCGGGTTTCGTCGAGCAGCCAGCTCGGCGCGACCTCCTGGCCGAGCGGATCGATCGCGACCTGCGCCTCGTACCAGCTGCCCGTCCACCGCAAATCGCCCGCGGCCCGCTGGATGCCCGGGGAAGCACCGGCCAGCGTCGCGTAGTCGTCCGCGGTGATGGCGCGCAGCAGCCGGCGGCGAACCTCCTGCGGGGCCCGCAGGCGGACCTCGGACACCGGTTCGGGATCGACCCCGCCCACGGCAGGCAACGGATTGCGCACGCTTCGGATGCCGGGCACGTCGACGTGGTCGAAGACGATGCTGCTGATCGCTTCGCGGCCGACGTTCCCCGCCAGCCCGGTTCCCACCCGCAGCGCCGCGCTGAGCTGACCGCCCAACGGAAACTTCGCGCCGTTGCGGCCGTCGCCGAACCGCAGCACGGTCGCGCCGGTGTCGGTGACCTCGCCGACGAAGTGCCGGTCGGCCGGGCCGCTGTCGAGCAGATCCCGTCGCGGCAGCCAAACCTCGTGGTTTCGGTCGGTGACGGTGACCGCCGGCAGTGCCAATCGCGGATCCGGTCGCGTGGCGAGACTTGCCGGACCGCGGAACGCCGCACGGTGTTCGTCCAGCTTGTCCCCTTCCGCCGCGCCCCAGCTCTGGCCGATCTCCCACCCCTCGTTCGCCGCGGTGAGCACGTAGCCCGCGCGGGCCTGGCGGATGAGGTCTTTCAGCCGCTCCAGCTTCGTTTCCAGCAAGTCGTCGAAGCACGCCAGCAGATACCGGAGCGCGCGTCGGGGGTGGTCACGAAGGCCGAGCTTCTTCACCAGCTTGGTCCCGAAAAGCACGGTGACGAATTCAATGTCCTTTTCGGACAGTTCACTTCGCCACAGCTTGGTCAGCCGAGCGCGGATCCGGCCGGGGAGCCCGACCAGCCACTGCGCCTGCGCGGCCGCGACGCCGGCGGGATCCGGGAAGGGGACGCTCTGGGTGACCGGCTGGTGCCGCAACTGCGGCTGCACGACCACCGGCAGCGGCGGATAAGCGGGTACCGGTTCGGTTTCTCCGCAACCGCAGCCGCACTCGCGCGGACACTGCGGTTCCTCCGGCGCGGGATCGGGAACCTCGTGGGATTCCGGGCGGATCCGCTGGCCGTGCTCGACCAGCACCACGTTCCCCCGGGCCACTCCGACTTCGAGATCGACGCAGTCCGGTCCACCGCGGGCGTTGACGCAGAACGCGAACGTCAGCGCGTCCTCCCGGGCCCACGTCACTTCCAGCAGTTTCTGCTGATACAGCTCGTCCGTCGTCTCGGTGACCGACATCAGCCGGACAGCCTGCCGGTGCGTGTGGTCGGCGTCGGCCGGAAGACCGGACGGAACCCCGATCAGTTCTTCGAAGAGCAGCACGTCGCCCGGCACCAGGCACAACGCCCGGTCGCTGTCCACGAGGGCGGCCGAGGTCGCCCCGGCGGGCAGGCAGCAGTCGTGGTCGCCCCAGGTCCACAGGCTGATCCGGTTGCGTGCCGGGCGCAGTTCGACCGGCTCGTCGTGGACCGGCTCGAACACCTCCGCCGCGCCGCGGGAATCGCTGTCCACCGTGCTGAACCGGAAAGTCCGCTTCGGGAGCGTGACCTGCTCGGCCGCGTCGATGCACACCCAGGCCCGCGCGGAACATCCGTCGTGCATCAGGTAGTCGACCAGCCGGGCGTGCCGCCGCACGGAAACCCGCAGGCGCGCGGTGTCCAGGTACGCCTCGGTGGCCACCGCGTCTTGCTGGTAGCTCAGCCGATCGCCCTCGTAGGCGAGCAGTTCCGTGAGCATGATGCCGACGTCCGGGACGTGTCGTTCGGTCCAGGACGGCATCGTCAGCTTCAACCGGTCCAGCAGCAGCTGCCGGAAGCTGGCGTAATCCTTGCTGAGATAATCGATCTCGACCGCCGCGTCCGCCGCTGGGGTGCTTTCCTCGACCGGCGCGCAGTCGACGTCGCCGCAGCTGCCGAACGTGAAGTCCACAAAGGAATAGCGCGGATCGAAGCCCGGATACGGCCTCGTCCCCGGTTTGCCGATCGGCCCGGCCTCCACAATGGACAACCGGTAGGTGGACAGATCTCCGGCCCGGTCGACGGTCAGCCGCACCGCGTCGGCGAGGTCAGGATCGTCGCTCCCCCACAGTTCGACCGCCACGACGGCGATCCCGCTCACGCGCCGTCCACCGTCGATCCGGAAGTTGGCCGGCCCCAGGTCTTCCGGTGCTTTGCCGAAGAAGCCCACGGTGAGCGAACTGCCGTCGTCGCTCACGCTGACCGAGTCGATGCCGTTGCCGCCCGCGACGCGCACGTCCGCCCGGCGGCGCTCGTCCGCACAGCCGATCATGCCGCCCTCCCGGTGATGACGTCCTCGCGCCGTTCGCCGGTCGCGAGAAGGACGTAGCCGATCTCGATCCGCAAGGCGCTTTCCTCCGCGGTGACGTCCAGGTGCTGCACCGTGATCAGGTCGCCCAGCCAGCGGTGCAACGCGCCCTCCGCCGACGCCTGCACCGCCGCCGCCAGCTCCGGACTGTTCGGCTCGAACACCAGGTCCAGCAGTCCGCAGCCGAAGTCCGGACGCATCACGCGCTCCCCCGGCGTGGTGAAGAGCAGCTGTTCGATCAGGTCGAGCACGTGGTTCGCGTACCCCGCTTCGGCGACGCGGCCGCGTTCGTCGAAATGGAGCGGGAAATCAATGTCCACAGTGGTCACCTTCCCGTCACGAACTGTTGCATGAGAACCACGATCGGCGGTCCGGGCGAAAGAGAGCCGAGGCAGGTGCCGCCGCCCTGTCCGGCCGGGGGAAGCTGCGTGAGCACCGGAGTCGCGCCCGCCAGCAGGGACGAAAGGTTCGTCCACTGCACCGTCGTGCACGGCGGCGTCAGCGTGCACCCGGTGACGACGAACTGGTCTTTCGTGGTGAGCACCGGCATTCCGTTCACCAGCGCCGCCGGCGGGCCCGCCGGGATCGCGGTCACCGCGCCGCCGTGCGGACAGGTCATCGTCATTCCGCTGTGGAGCAGAAAGCCCGGCACGCCCGCACCCCCTAGTTCGGAACGACGAACGTGCCGTTGTTGATGACGACCGAGGTCCCGGCGAGCCGGATCGAGGCGAGACCGGGGCCGCAGGACAGTTCGATCCCGGTCTCGTTGAGCTTCACGTACGGCCCGGACGGCCCCATGATCTGCAACTGGATCCCGCCGGTCGGACCGGGCTGCTGGGTGATCAGCAGGTAGTTCTGCGGCGGCTGGCCGAACGGCGTCAGCGGCGTGCCGATGACCACCTGCGGCACGCCCGGCACGATGCTGGACGCGATCGGCGGTCCCTCCTCGCGCACGTCGCGCCGGAAGCCGGTCCACACCGCGCGGCCGATGTCGCCGCCCTGGAACTCGACCCACACCCCGGAATTGACCAGCGGCACCACGTTCATGCCCGGAGCCGCGGTGCTCGCCGCCGCCCAGATGGCGTTGTCGCCCAGTACGTCGACGACCCGCACGAGCAGCCGGTCCAGTCCCAGCGGGTCTACATTGGACACCACGACGCCCTCGTAGGTGCCGTCGAACCGCGTTCCTTCGGTCGTCATGCGCTCACCTGCTGGGAGAAGGGGACGAAACCGTCCCTGGTCAGGCCGAAACTCTGCTTGTACTCGCCGCGTTTGATCTCGTGCGTGACCCGGTTGACGTAATAGAGCCCGTCGTACGCGAGCCCCGCGCCCCGCACGCCGACCAGCGCACGCGACTTGAGCACGTGGCCGTACCGGAGCACGTCGAGCTTTCCCTGTCCGGTCACCGCGTCCGAGCCCTTCGCGGCTTTGCTCAGCGCACGCAGCAACACCTGCGGCGTCGGCCGTCCGGCCAGGTCCAGCAACGGTTCCTCCTTCAAGGCCACCGCGGGACGCACCGCCAGCGGCGGCCGCAGCAACGAAACGCTCGGCACGGGAATCGAGAAGCCGATCTTGGTCCTCGGCTCGGCGATCCGGATCGTGTACTGCGTCCGGGACATCCCGTCGAAGCCGAACGACAGGGATTCCACATTGGTCGCGGTCCCGGAATCCACGGTGAGCGCGGGCTGCACGACCCCGGCCCGGACTTCCGGACCCCAGTACGCGACGCTCGCGCCCGGCACCGGCCCGGGGATCAGGTAGAAGGCGTACCCCGCGTCCTTGGCCAGCCCCCGCAGGTAGCCGAGATCGGTGTCGGACTGGCCGTCCACCCTCTCCTGCGGCAGCTGCGGTTCCCCGAACAGCACCGGCACCGGGGCGGGCACGATGCCGTACCTCGCGTACTTGGCCAGGATTTTGAGCACCCGCACGTGCAGCGGCATCCCGGGAAAGATGTCCTGCTCGTACCGGAGCTCCATCAGCGCGGTGAGGTCCTCGCCGGTCACCGTGAGCCGCGATTCGCCGGGACCGGAGCCAGGGCTCATCTCGTGCCGGGTGATCACCCCGTCCATCAGCACGTCCGCCGAGCCGCCGACGATCACCGCGAGCACGACCCGCGCGGGCGGATCGAGCAGCCCGGACGGCAGCAACGTCCGGGCGAGCAGGGAATTCCGGCTCACCGCGAAGGTCAGCTGGAATCCGCTGCGCTCGCCCGCGGCCGAGGTGACCTGCACGGACTGCAACGCGTCGACCAGTTCGTGCGGCACCGGCACGGCGAGGGTGCGGCCGATCATCAGGTGCAGCTGGAAGCTCTTACCCACCGGTCCCTCCCGCCGGAATCCCGGGCGGCAGCGTGATCCGCAACCGGCGGCCCGGCTCCGCGGTCAGCTCGTCCGGGTCCATCGCCCGGTTCGCGTCGGCGATCCGCCAGTACTGCTCGGCGTCGCCGAACACCTCGCCGGCGATGCGGTCGAGCCGGTCGCGGGGCTTCACCACGCGCTCGCCGATCTGCGCGAGCTGCTCCGGCTGGGGCAGCAACCTCCGCTGGACGAAGCGGACCGAGCGGCCGTCCGGAAGGTCGCGGACCGCGGTGGGCAGGCCGTAGTAACGACTGGTCGCGGAGAACATCGAGCACCTCCTAAACGGTCGGCACGCCGACGTCGGTCACCGGATTGGTCACGCGGTCGGCGAATCGTTCTTTCTGCTGGAGATAAGTCAGGTACAGCGTTCCGCCCTTGGCTCGCGCCCCCGGATCGCCGGGATGCGGATAGCCGAGATCGTCCACAGTGAGCACTCGGACGGTGACGCTGACCTTGGCCCGGATCGGATTGAGGGCGGCGTCGAACGCTTCCTCGGTGACGCTGAAGTCGGTGATCCGCACCGGAAGCACGCGTTTGGGCCCGAGCACCAGCACCGTCAGCGGGGCCTCCACCGGCACGATTTCCAACTGGCCCTGTCCGGCCAGCTGGTCTTCATTCAGCAATTGCGCGTACGTCGGCGACAGGCTTTTCTCCAGCGCACAAAGCACCGGGAACAAGCCGTCGGGAAACTTGTCCGGAGCGGCGGTGGCATCGAACTCGGCCTCGAACTTGTAGGACTCGTGCGAAGGACCCTTGAGCCGCAACGCTTCCAGCCGGTCGCCCGGTTCCCCGCCGACGCCCTGCACCTGCAGCGTGCGCGTGAGCGTGTCCGGGTTGTACTGGAACGGAATCGTCTTCGACGCCCGCCCGCTGTCCGGATCCACCAGCACGAACCCGCCCCGGACGGGATTCAGGCTCTGCGGAAAGGTGGTCATCGTCGTAGTCCTCCCCAGCGAACGGCGGAACGCCTTGGCCCAAAGCGTGCCGCGACCGCGTCACCGAGGCGTCACCGCTCAGCCGGCGACCTCGCGAATTCCGCGGTGAATCGCACTCGCGATCGCTTCCGCGAGGGTTCCCGCCGACGATTCCGGCACCACGACGCGACGCCGCCGCGACGCCCGCCACCCCCGAGGCGGCTCGTCCGCCAGCAACCGGGCCAGTTCTGCCCGCACGGCATCGCGGAGCTGACCGGGCTCCTCAGCCAGCCCGGTCAGCACCACCCGATCGATCCGGATCGAGATCACCGGCGGAAATCCCGTTCCGGCACGGGAAGTTCGAGTTTCCGGAACTCGGTGCGCGCCGCGGCCAGCACGGTCTCCATCGTGATCGGCGACCCGGCGGCCGCGGCGAGGAAGGCCGCGTTGAGCGCGATGTTACGGATCATCGCGCCGCTCGTCTGCAGGTGCGCCAGCCGGTCGAAGTCGAGGTCTTCGCAGGGGGCCCGCGTGGGGAACGCCTTCTGCCACAGGGTTTTTCGCTCGGCAGGGCCGGGAAACACGAACTCGACCACGAAGCGCAGCCGCCGCAGGAACGCGGTATCCAGCGTCGACCGCATGTTGGTCGCCAGGATCGCCAGCCCGCGGTGGGCTTCCATGCGCTGCAGCAGATAGTCGACCTCGATGGTGGCGTACCGGTCGTGCGCGTCGCGGACCTCGCCGCGTTTGCCGAACAGCGATTCCGCCTCGTCGAAGAACAGGATCGCGCCCTCGGCCGCGTCGAACAGCTTCCGCAGGTTCTTCTCGGTCTCCCCGATGTACTTGCTGACCACTGTGGACAGATCGATCCGGTAGAGGTCCAGCGCCAGCCGGTTCGCCAATACCTCGGCCGCCATCGTCTTGCCGGTTCCGCTCGGCCCGGTGAACAGCACGCTCAAGCCGAGCCCGCGGTCGCCGAAGCCCCACGTTTCGTGCACCCGCGTGCGCTGCCCGACCTGGTCGGCGATCTCGCCCAGCAACCGGCGGGACTGCTCCGGCAGCACGAGATCGTCCCAGCTCGCGCTCGATTCGAGCCGCTGCGCGCGGCCGTCCATCCGCGGCCGGGTGCGGATCCGGCATTCCTGCCACACCTTCTCCGGATCGGCTCCCGCGACCGCCGCCACCGCCGCGATCCCCGGCAGGTCGAGCGAGAACTGCGCGGCCAGCGAATCGATCACCGCCTGCTCGCACCCGAGCGCCTCCCGCCACGCCAGCGCGCGCTCCGCCGGGGTCGGCGGGCGGACCTCGATCGACCGGAGCCCCGGCCCGCCTTCCCGCACGGCCAGCACCGCCGGTCCGGCGATCCGGTCGAGAAACCGGCTGGCTGCCTCCGTCTCGTCGGCTTCGAGATACAACGCCAGCGGCAGCAAAGCGGACTCCCGCTGCCACAGCCGAGCCAGGAGATCCAGCTCGACCGGCTGCGCGGGCAACGCGGCCGCCTCGAGCCGATACGCCGCCAGCCCGGAGATCTCCGCGGCATGCGCGGTGACCTGTCGTTTGGCCGCCTCGTCGGCGCCGGTGAGCTGAACCGGGCCCGCGAGCGCCCACAGGCTCGCCACTTCCTCGGCGACGCGCTGCTGCGAAGCCGACAACTCACCCGGCACCAGCGGCGTGACCAGCGGAGTCAGCCGGTCGTCCAGACTGTTGAGCCCCTTCAGGTAGTCGACCGCGCGCTCGGCGGCCCGCAGCGGCGCGGACACCACGCCCTGCCCGGAAACCCCCTCGACCAGCTGCCAGTACCGCAAACCTCCTTGCGGCGACACGGCTTCCCACGCCGGATCGGGCAGCACGCGCAGAGCCAGCCCGAACGTCGGATACGCCATGTGCGCGTTGCCGTGCGCTTCGGCACAAAGCCCCGCGATCGACGGATCCAGCTCGACCGCCGCGCACAACAGCAGGGTGTCCCGTTCGAACCGGGACAACCCGAGCCGCGCCGCCAGCACCGCCAGCGCGGGCGGCGGACCGCTTGCCTCGGCTTCCTCGACGGCGTCGGTCGGAATCGCTTCGCCGGGGTGCCGCATCACCTCCCGCAGCCACTCCAGCGACGCGGCGAGGAAACGCCCGTTGGCTGCTTCCCAGGTCATGTGATGGTCACCGTCTGGGTGGCGTCGAACGCCGGCTTCGGACCCGTCCGGTCGACCAGCAGGCTGTCCACGCCCCCGATCCGGAGCCGGGCGAGGTGGGTGCCCACCGGCGCGTCCGGAACGTCGAAGGTCAGGTCCGCGCCGGTCACCGGATCCTCCGGCTGAGCCGCGACCGCGCGCCGCTCCAGCACCGACCGCGACCCGAGCACCAGCAGCACCGGCTGCCCGGTCCGCACCGGAGGCCGGCAGGCGATCCGGACTACCGCGCCGGTTCCGTGCCGGCGCACGGTCATCGGCATCCGGCTGGTGATCTCCGGCGCGACGGCCAGCGAAACCTCGTTGGTCACCGTCGTGCCGGCGACCAGCGCGACCGACCAAAGGCCCGCCGGAAACGCGCGCGGCGGCACCGTCAGCTCGAACCGGACCTCGGCCGCGTTGCCCGGCACCACCGGAATCGACACCGGATCGGCCAGCAGCGGATGCGACAGCCGGACCTCGGTCGCCTGATCGAGATGCGCGCCCCGCAGCACGACGCGCCCGCCGAGCTTGACCGACGCCTGCTCGTGCTCGCGCCCGTCGGCGCCGACCGCGACCGGCACCGCCGCGGTGAGCTGCGGGAACGGCGATTCGACGCTGGCGGCAGCTTCCGGGCCCCGGTCTTGCGCGCCCCGGCGCAGCACCGGAACCGGTGCCCGCGGCGGGCGGCGGCTGTCGATGAGCACCGGCCCGGCCTCGAACGCGACGGTGAGCCGGTAGCTGGTCTGAAACGCCGACCAGAGCGAGTAGATGTCCTTCTCCGCGAAGGACTGCCAGGTGAGCCGGATCAGCTCGGACTGTTCCGAGACGTCGCTGGGCGACTGCACCTGCCGGAGTCGCGCACGGCTGAGGTGCGGATGCTCGTGCAGCGTCCGCAGCGCGCCGCCGAGCATCCGGTGCGCGATGGTGTCCGCGCCGCCCGGCACGTACGCGGTCAGCAGGTAATGCAGGACGAGCGGCAGCTGCGGATCGCCGTGGTCGCCGGGCCGCAGCCCGACGGGATCCTCGTTGCGCAGCGCCTCGTCGATGCCGATTTGGTAGAGGAACAGGTTCAGCTGCGGATCGCCGCTCGGCCCCGGCGTCTCGTGCGGCGGCCGCGCTTCGACCTTCGCGCCGCTTTCGACCTCGCGGGCGCCTTCGAGGACCAGCTGAACCAGCGCCTCGGTCACCGCCTCGATGGCGTTGGCGTCGCTCATCCCCGCCCCCGGAGGTAGTCGTCCAGGCTCAGCAACGGTTTCCGCTCCTTCTGCGGCTTCGGCGCCGACGTCGGCGCGGGACGGGCGGTGACCTCGACCCGGCCGATGCTGATGTGCACCTCAGGCTCCGCCGGTGCGTTGTGCCGCCGGATCAGCACCGGCTGCGGCGGCGGTGGCGGATCCGGCCGTTGCCGTGCGACTGGATGCGCGCGAACCGTTTCGACCACGCGTTCCAGCTCGACCGGCGGCGATCCCGGCGGCAATTCCGGGGAGGCTTGCGCCTCCGCTGCGCGGACGGGCTGCGGCACCGTCTCCCGCTCCAGCTGTTCGGTCCGCACTTCGCGCTCCAGCAACGACTCGGTGACGCGCTCCGAGCTGAACCCGGCGGTCTCGCGGTCGGTATGCGTCCGAGACTCGACAACACGTTCGTGAGTCTTCATACCGGGTTCGCCCGGCACCGGCATCGGGGCTTCGCGGATGTGTTCCACCGATTCCGTTCGCAGCCCCGGAGTTTCCCGGATGCGTTCGACCCGCTCCCGGAGCGACATTTCGCGGACGTGCTCGGTTTCCTTGGCCGCCCATGGCTTCGGCACCGTTTCGGTGAACGTCCCCATCGGCAGCTCAGGTTCCGCACCCACCGGACTCGCGGGTTCGAACAACGTCGGCACCAGCGGCCGAATCGGCGGCGCGTCGATCCGGCCCAGCAACCGGTCCACGAAATCGTTCATGCCACAGTCCCCGCGAGTTCCAGATAACGCCGGCGCCGTCCCGGGCTCACCGCCAGCACTTCGGCCTCCGACCAGCCATACGCGAGCGCCAGCGCGTGCACGTCGTACAACAGCCGCCGCGCGCGAGCTTCCAGCTCCGTCCACAGATAACCCGCGATGTCGAACGGCGAAGCCCAGCGATGACCGCACACCGCACAGTCCAGCTCGATCCGGACATCGGCCTGCGGATCAGCCGCGGCGAGCGCCTCCGGCAACGCGGCGAGCACCGCCTCCGGCAGTTCGCCAGCCACACACCGTTCGAGCAACGCTCGTCTGCTGGTGGCCTCCAGCACATCCCGGCTCGTCACCGCACGGAACTCGACCTCGTACCCGGCAACCGCCAACACCGGCGCAGAGTCCACTTGCGACGGACGCAGATCCCGGCTCGACAGTTCCAGCTCGAGTTCCGCACCGCACGAAGGGCAATCCACCAGGCACGGAAAGGCGGTCCCGAAACACCGCTCCCGCAGCGCCAGCAGGAACTCGTCCCGCCGGCCCACCGCGAGATCGCCGACCCCGGCCGGTTCCGCGCCCGCGGCGACAGCCAGCGCGAGCGCCCGCCGCACCCCGCTCAGCCCGTGCGCCGCCTCCCAGACGTCCAGGAGGCTCGCTTCGGTGAACGCGGCCATCACGCCGGGTCTTCGAAGGACACGTCCTGCGGTTCGGTGACCTCCTCGGCGACCCACCCCTCGTTCTCGACCTTGATGTGCTGCACGGCGACCGCGTTGGCGTTGGCGTCCAAATCGGACACCGGCTGCCATTCCGACACCCAGCAGTTGAAAACCTGATAGGACAGCACTTTCTGGCCGCCCTCGTCGAACACGTCGACGATGAGGTCGCGGCGGAAGTCCTTGAGCGAGGTCTCCAGTCCCTGCCCGGAATTGGCGAAACTCCACACGCGGTTCGCCCACTGCGCGAACGCCTTGTCCGCGGTCACGCCGCGTTCGAGGGTGATCGCGTCGTATTCGGTGCGACCGGGGAGTTTCGCGCTCGTCGCCGGATCGCCGCCGGACCGGTGCTTGATCACCTCGGTGCTCCGCTTGAACCCGGTGATCTTGCTGACTCCGAGCAGATAGTCGCCGCCGCTGAACTTGACCCGGAAGCGGAAGTTCTTGTACGGATCGCGCCGTTTCGTCTTGCTGTCGGACATGACGTCTGCCTCCTGCTACACCTGGATCTGGCCGGCGAGCTGCTGGATGTGGATGAGCACGAACTCGGCGGGCTTCAGCGGGGCGAACCCGACCAGGATGTTGACGATGCCGCGGTCGATGTCGTTCTGCGGATTGTTCGTCGCGTCGCATTTCACGAGATAGGCGTCCTTCGGCGTGCGCCCTTGGAAAGCGCCCTGCCGGAACAGCGTGTTCATGAACGCGCCGACGTTGAGCCGGATCGACGACCACAACGGTTCGTCGTTCGGCTCGAAGACCACCCATTGCGTGCCGCGGAACAGACTCTCCTCGATGAAGAGCGCCAACCTCCGCACCGGCAGGTACTTCCATTGATTCGCGAGCACGTCCGCGCCGCGCTGCGTGCGCGCGCCCCAGATCACGTTCCCGACCGAAGGCAGGCCGCGCAGGCAGTTCACGCCGAGCGGATTGAGCATGCCGTTCTGCAGGTCGGTGAGCCGGACGGTGAGACCGCTGATCCCGTTCAGCGTCGCCTCGGTGCCCGCCGGCGCCTTCCAGACCCCTCGCTGGACGTCCGTGCGGGCCCAGGTTCCGGCGATCATCCCGCACGGCGGGAACGGGCGAACGAAATTCTCCTGCTGCGGATCGGGAAGTTTGACCTGCGGGAAATAGAGTGCCGCGTTGCGCGCGAAATCGTTGTTCAGAACGAAATTGTCCTTCTTCACATCGTCGGCGACCGCCCGCGCGGTCTGCCACTTCGGATCCGGATCCGCGATCAGCATCGCCCGGCGGTCCACGCAGAGTTTGAGCGCCTCCTGCAGCACGTTGTCCGGATTGCCGATCTGCCCCGGGACGCCCGGAAGGCAGAGCATGTTGAAGATGTCGGTCTTGAGCAAGGCGTAGAGGCCGGACTGCTTTACCGGGTCGCCCAGATAATCCGCGCGCCTCAGCTTCGGGCCGTCGTCGCCCTGATCCGCCGCGGTGTACCAGACGCCTTTCTTATCCTTGTTCAGGAACGGGTCCGCGCCGTCCTCCAGATCCGTGGAACTGTGCTCGGACGGCCGCTTCTCGGGGGCGTCAGCCGAGCCGATCAACGTCGAGGACGCGAGGACGTTCTTCAACGCGCGCGGGGAATTCTGGTCGATGCTGACGTTGAGATACTGCTCGGTGACGTTGGTGGTCGCGTCGCGGATCGTCAGGTTGTACAGCTTGTTGTCTTTGTCCTCGGCGGTGTTGTAGTCGACGCGCGCCAGCAGTTTTCCGTTGGCCCATTTCCCCGGGCCGGACGCGTGCAGGGTCGGCCCGCCCGGCAAAGCGATCGTCGCGGCGACGGCCTTATCCGGCTTTTTAGGCTCCTCGGCCTCCGGCTCGGCGTCCGGTTGAGCGTCCGGCTGGGCGTCCGGCGTCTTCGGCGGCGCGGTGCCGGTCACCCGCACGATTTCGGCCTCGCTGCCGCCGTTCTGGTAGAACTGCCAGACCGCGTAGCTGAGGTCGCTCGCCGGATCGAGGCCGCCGAATTGCTGTTCGTAGTCCTCCCAGCTCGTGATGTGGACCGCCACGTCCGGCACGCCGCGCGAGGCGGTGCCGACGAAAGCCGCGACCGAGGTGGGCACCCCGGTGATGGTCCGAACCGCGCTGGGCAGCTCGTCGATGTAGACACCCGGGAAAGTGGGCGTGATGGGCATGGCCGTCTCCCTCCGCGGCTTGCTCGGCCGTGGTCGTGAGCGTGCTCTGGTTCCGTCACCGCGGCGTCACGTCGCCGTCCGGCGCGCCGATCCGGCTCAGCCAGCGGTCCACGGACGCGAGAACTTGTTCGCGGCTCGTGAAAACCTCCGACGCGGTCGCGTCGGCGCGCACGTCCGCGGTAGTCGTGACGCGGACCCGCAGCTGTCCGTCGGACGTGCACCACGCCCGAAGGACGTGCAGCGCGATTCGCTCCGGGTCCGCACCTGCCATGTGGTGCAGTACAACGGTTCCCCGTCACCGCACCGTCACTTCGCTCAGGCGAGCAGAGCCCGTACGCCGGGGCTGGGCCGCACGCCGAGTTCGGTGTGCAGCAGCTCCGCCAAGGCCCGGTAAGCCCGCACCGCTTCGCCGCGATTCCCTTCGAGAAGGTGCACCCGGATCAGGCACCGATGCGCGCTCTCCCGCAACGGTTCGGCGTCGACCGCGGTGAGCGCGGCGTCGATCGCCTCGGAAAACCGGCCCGCTTCGCCGAGCCGTCCGGCCAGGCATTCCAGTGCGTGCAACCGAAGTTGCCGCCACCGCTCGCGGAAAACGAACAGCCAGTCGTCGTACCAGTCCGGCAGCAGATCGGTCGACAGCAAGCCGATCACCGGCACGCTGTCGCCGGGAAGCTCCGCGGCCGCGGACGCCAGCGACCGCGCCAGATTCGACGCGGCCTGCACGTCGACGGCCGCGGTATCGGCGAGCGCCAGCCGTTCCCCGGTCGCCTGCACCAAATCCCGATGCACCCGGCCGATCCGCCACAACGTGGTGCGGAGGCTCGCCGCACCGTGTTCCTCCGACGAATCCGCCCACAACGCGTGCGCGACCTCAGCCCGCAGCACGGGCCGGTCGCGCAGCGCCAGATAAGTCACCAACCGTTGCGCCGCGCGGGAAAGCGGCCGCGCTCCGGCCGCGCCGTCCACCGCGAAGGACGGCAAGGTCTGCACCACGAGCACTGCCGCCGTTCCAGTTCCCTCTCCCGATTCGTACGTCTTGATCCGCGAACCGACCATCCGAACCGACACCCCCTCGATCCTCGTCTTCCGATGATCGTGACCGGCCCGTCGCCGCGCCATCCGTGCTACCACGTAACTTCGCTCACGGCCGCTCCCGCACCGGCGCGAACGAACCTCCCGGACCGGCCCCGGCCAGCAGCCGCTGATCCCGCAGGAAAGCAAGGAACTGGAGATACGTGCGCTCGGTGAACGCGCTCGCCGGCCAGATTTCGTCACCCGGCCGCAACGCGCCGCCAGCCATTCGGCGGTACCGCGCGTTGATGGCCTCCGAGACCCGAATGAATATTCCGACATCCCCGATCGACGCGATCCGCCGCGACACCGGCACCCCCTGAGCTTCCCCGGCGAGGAACCGGTCGAGGGTCGTGCTGGTGATGACCCGGGACAGATACCCGCCGAATTCGCGCCACGCCTGCTGCTCCGCCGGCGTGTACCCGGTGAGATTCCAGTTGGCCGGGTCGAGAATGCCGAGCACGCTGCCGAACATCTGCGCCACCACACTGCCGACGCCCTGTCCGATCGCGCCCGCCGTCTGCACTCCCGACGCCAGCCCGGCCGCGACCCGTTGCGTCCACGCCGCGATCGCCGGGGCCACCGTGTCCGTCACGCTCACGCCGTAACTCCCCGACGCTCGCGCACCCGCCTCGGCGCCGAGGCTGAACGCGGCCGCCACCCAGCCTTCCTCCCCCGAGAAAAGCCCAGTACTGACCGAAAAACCGACCCCGGCGAGCAGTTTCGCCGCGACGTTCACGCTCCCGCCCGCGTACGCCCCGGACACATTTCCCGCCCGGCCGGCCGGACCGAGCCGGAGCGCCAGGACGATCGCTTCACTGCCGCCCGCGGTCACGCCGATCCCGAGTTCGGCGTAGCCGATGACGTCGGTGGTCACCTCGCCGGACTCGAGGTTCACGAACACCATCGTGTCCTGCCCGGCCCCCGCCCCCACTACCGCACCGGCGTTGCCGGAGGCCCGCATCCCGACCGCCGCGCCGGTGATCGCCCACCCCAGCAACCTCAGCGGCGCGGACAGTAGAGAGACCGCGGTGCGCGCGGCTCCGAAAATCCGGTTGCCGCGGAGGTTCGTGACCACCACCCGGGCGTCGGGCTCGGCCTGCCGGGCGAGACCGGGCTCGCTGGCTCCGGAGACCGTTACCGGCCCGCCGCTGACGACCGCGTCCGCCGCTCCGTCCGCCGACCGTTCGAGCGCGTGCCCCGCGGCGGGTCCGCCGCCCCGGCGCTGCTGGACGACGTGCGCCAGCTCATGCGCGAGAGACCGCCTGCCCGAGGTCGTCTCCGGACGGTATTCCCCAGTACCGAAGACGATGCGCTCGCCCACCGTGTAAGCCTTCGCGCCCAGCCAGGCCGCCGACTCGGCCGCGCTCCGGTCCGAATACACCCGCACCTGGCTGAAGTCCTGGCCGAAGCGGCGCTCCATGAAGTGTCGAATGTCCGGTTCGAGAGGATTTCCGCCCGGCCTCGCCACGGGTTCGGGTGCGGCCGGTCCCGGCGCGGGCACCCGGACGTGCTGCTCCATCGAGGACCCTCCCGATCACTGGACCACTGGGGCAGTGTCAGCGGAATCCGTCACCGCGACGTCACCGTCTCGGCTTCTCTCCTCGGCAGCGGCGCATTTCGGCATATTCCTTTTTTGGCGTTACCGCGCGCGGTCTTGCACCCAGTGCGCCAGCCGCACCCGGGAGGTGAACCCGAGTTTGCGATAGACGTTGCGCAAATGCGTCTCCACCGTCCGCTCGCTGAGGAACAGCGCCGACGCGATGTCCGCGTTCGACAGCCCCTTGCCGACGAGCACGGCGATCTCCGATTCCCGCCGGGTGAGCGGCCCGGACCTCTGCACCGAATGCCCTCGCTTGACGATGCGCTCCGGCCAGGGCGTGCTCCCCGCCGCGGTGAACGCCGCCGTCGCCGCGGACGTCACCACCTCCGCCTCCGGCGGGTCCAGCAGCTCGGCCAGTTCCACTTCCGCTTGCGCGGCAAGCAGGTTCATCCCGAAGCCGCGCAGCACGGTCGCCGAACCACGCAGCCGGTCGACCGCCTCCGGCGCGTTCCCCCGGGCCGCGGCGGCGAATCCCTGCTGCCGGTCGGCGAGCGCGTGCAGCACCGGCGCGTTGGAGCCCGCCGCGCGGAGCAGGCCGACCACCCGGTCCGCTTCGGCGAGATCTCCCCGCTGCACCGCGGCGTATCCGGCGAAGGAAACCCGAAGGCAGTTCAGTTGCGTGTCGCCGAACGGCAGCGTGTCGGTCAGTGCCGGGGCCTGCGCCGCTACCCCGCGCCGCACCGCCAAGGCCGTCGCCGCCAGATCGAACGCATCCAGCATGTCGATCTGCGAAGGGTCGTAATGCCGGCGCGCGTCGGCCAGATCCGCCGCCGCCTCGTCGAGGTTCCCGCGTTCGGCGCGGACGAAAGCCCGCCCGGCGAGCGTTCGCCCCATCAGCCGGTCCTGCCCGACCCGGCGCGCCTCGGCGACCGCGCTGTCCATTTCAGACAGTGCGGTGCGCAGGTCGCCGGCGAAGTAGCGCGTGGTGGCGAGCATGGTCTGCAGGTAGCACGTGGCGGACGGAAGCCACTGCCGGACCGCCGGGGTGGTGCTGATGTCCGCGACCCGGATCGCCGTGACGAGGTCCCCGCGCAGGGTCGACAAACCGTTGAGCATCATCCGCGGCGCGAACGCGAGCCGCGGCCCTTCGTCGCCGCAGCGCAGTGCCAGCTCCAGCGCACTGCGCAATTCCACGACCGCCGTTTCGACGTCGCCCGCCAACGCCGCCAGCGCACCGGCCCCGAGATGCGCGACCGAATGCGCCGCCGGAGTGTCGCTTGTGGACGGAAGCGCGACGAGTTCCTGCGAAATCACCGCCAGTTCCGGGAAATCGCCGTGCCGCAGCGCGATGATCCAGTGGACCAGCAACCGCGTCGGCGGATCCGTGTCCGGACGCCGGCCGCTGGCCCGGGCCAGCCCGACCGCCGCGGGCAGGTTCCCGCGCTCGACCTCGAGCAACGCCTGAAGATGCCGCCACGCCCGCCGCCGTTCGGTGTCCTGCCCGCGCCGTTCGCTGAGCGCGACCGCGTCCTGCAGCAGTTCGGCGGCCTCGTCCAGCCGGCCACGGCCCTGTTGCAATCTCGCTAAATCGACAAGCAACGCCGGCACCGCGTCCGGACGCGCATCCCGCGCCCGCCGGAGCGCGGCGGCGAGATACTCGGCGGCTTCGTCCAAATCCCCGACGGTCAGCGCCCGGGCGCCCGCCGCGCTGAACGCCTCGATCGCCCGGTCCACCGGAACGCTGTCGCCGCCAGCCGCGTAGTGCGGGGCGGCCGCGACGGTGCGGTCGGCGCGGTGCAGCGCCGCCCCGATCGCCGCGTGCAGCGCCCTGCGCTCGGCGAGCAGAAGTTCGTGATAAACCGCCTCGGCGTAAAGAGGATGCGCCACTTGGTAAAGCGGCTCGACCGCCGACTGCTGCTCGACGACCAGCCGCCGCCCCACCAGCCGCCGCAACGTCGCGTGCAGTTCGGGCAGCCTCATTCCCGACACGTCGGCCAGCACCTCCGGACGACCGTGCGTCCCGGCGACCGCGACCACCTCCAGCAGCCGCCGGTCCACCTCGCCGAGCCGGCCGATCTGCTCCCGCACCACGTCCCGGATCACCTCGGGCAACGGCCCGCACATCCGGCTGGCGGCGAGATGCCGGGTGAGCGCGACGACGAACAACGCGACCCCCGACGCCCGCGACGTGACCGCACGCAGCAACGCGAGCGGCGGCGGCGTGCCGAGGACGTGCTGCACCAGATCGCGCACCGCCTGGTCGGTGAGCGGGGCGAGTTCGAGCAGCTGCCCCGCCGGATGCCGCCGGGTCGCCTCCGCCATCGCGTCGAGCGCCTCGTTGTCCACGCCGGAACGGAAACAGCCGATCACGAGCAGCGGCAGTTCCTCCGCGTTGCGCCCGAGGTAGTGCAGCAGTTCGATGGTCCCCCGATCAGCGCAATGCAGGTCGTCGACCACGAGCAGCACCGGACCGCGGGCAGTGAGCTGCCGGGTCGCCGCGAGCACCGCTTCGCACATCCGGGTGCGCTGCAGTCCCGGATCCCCGGCTTCAGGCGAAACCGGACGCAGATCGGGGAACAATGCGCCGAGATTACCGGGCTCCGGAGATAATCCGGCGGATTCACTCAGATGGCCGCGGAAAGCCTGGACGATCGGCGCGTACGAAAGGCCCGACAACAACGGGTCCGCCCGCCCCTCGACAATGGCGAATCCGTTGCCCCGAGCCGCCCCGATCGCCTCGGCGGCCAGCCGGGACTTGCCGATCCCCGGCTGCCCGCGCACCAGCACGACACCCCCGCGCCCACCCCCCGCGGCGTCAATCGCCCCTGCCAGCACAGCGAATTCGGCGTCCCGGCCGATCAGCGGAACGCCCGGTTCGGATCCTCGATACGAGCCGACCCCGCCTCTTCGCGGCAGGTCCGCACTCCCGGCCGGTGCTGCGTCCATTCGCCAGCCTCCCCGAACAAGTGCCCACGAAACCATACCTCCCGGGGACGGAGGCACCAGCGAATTTCTCGCAGAGGGAAATGGCGACCAGAATCTGGCCGCTGACCTGCGGAGGACGCATCCCGCACCACTCGGGCCAGGCGTCGCCCGCACAGCTGAGGACAATTCTCCGGAGGCGAGCAAAGGGGTGAATGGGGCCGCGGAGCAGTTCGGGCCATGGCAAAACCGCGCCCGTTCGGGGTGCCGGTTCGAGTGCACCGGACTCGGCGAGGGCGTACGAGGCGAGTGCTGGCCGCCCTCCAGAGCGGCGGATCCGCTCAGCTGGGGCTGAACCGGGAAACGGCGCGCACTCCCCCGCGCTGCCTGTACCGCCGCCGACCCACCAGCCACGCCGACACAACGCACACTGGCTAGCCCGCCGCTAAGCACCGCAGCGCCGAGACAAACGCGCACTCGCGAGCACTCGCCAGCGTTGCCTGCCCCACCAACGCCCGCCGACCCGCCACGCCGAAACAACGCACGCCAGCTAGCCCGCCACCAACCACCCGGCCCACACCAACCAGCCACCGCACCGAGACAAACGCGCACTCACGAGCGCTCGCCCGCATTGCCCGCCCCGCCACAGCCCTACCAGCGCCCGCCAAGCCAGCCCCACGCTGGCTAACTCCCTCGCACCGCCGCCCACCGCAGACCAACCGGCGGACGCCGCGCCGAGACGCCAACGCACCCTTCCCGCACCGCCAGCCCGCCCGCCGCAGAACCGCCAAGCCCGCATCCCGGCACCGCCGCCGCGAGACAGCCCCAAGCGCGCCCGTCAACGGCCCCAACCCCGCCGAGCGCTCCCCTCGCCACAACCCGGCAGCCAGCCGAGCAACCCCGGCTAGGGGGCGTCCGCCCCGGACGCCCCCTCCAGGTCACTCCACCAGCAGATCCTCGATCATGATCGGAATGCTCCGCACCCGGATCCCGGTCGCGTTGCACACCGCGTTCGCCACCGCGGCCGCCATGCCCACCGCGCCGATCTCGCCGACTCCGCGGGCTCCGACCGCGTTGTGCAGCGTGTCCGGGTACTCCACGAACTGGACGTCGATCTCCGGGATGTCGGCGTTGACCGGCAGCAGGTAGCTCGCGAAGTCCGCGTTGGCGGGGCGTCCGTTCGGCTCCACCTCCAGCCCCTCGTGCAGAGCCGCGGACACGCCCCAGATCATGCCGCCGGACAGCTGGCTCCGGGCCTGCGTCGGGTTGATGATCCGGCCGCCGTCGAAGACGCCCAGCATCCTCGACACCCGGACCTCGCGGGTCAGCCGGTGCACCCGGACCTCGCAGAACTGCGCGCCGAACGAGCTGAACGAGTGCTTCGTCATCTCCTCGCCGGGCGCGGAGGAACCCTTGGCGGACAAGGATTCCCGGCCGAGCGCACGCAGCAGCTCGCCGAACGGCATGGTGCCGCGGTTGCCGTGCAGCAGCCCTTCCGCGTACGTGACGACCTCGCCCTCGAACGGCGCGCCCGGTTCGGCGGCGAGCGCCACCAGTTCGTCGAGCAGTTCGGTGGCCGCGAGCATGATCGCGGTGCCGGTGCTCGCCGTCGCGGTCGAGCCGCCGGACATGCCGCCCGGCGCGAACCGGGAGTCGCCCAGGTGCGGGGTGACGCGGTCCGGGTCGATGTCGAGGGATTCGGCTCCGATCGTGGCCAGCACGGTGAGCAGCCCGGTGCCCGGGTCGGCCCCGCCGGTGGACACGTCCGCGGTCCCGTCCGCGTTGAGCTTGATCTCGACCGTCGCCGGGAAGCGCAGCCCGGGGAACATCGCGGTCGCGGTGCCCATGCCGACGAGCCAGTCCCCGTCGACGTGCCCGCGCGGCGACCGGTTCGCCCAGCCGAACCGCTGCGCCCCGATCTCGTAGCACTCGTCGAGATGCTTGCTCGACCACTGCAGATCGACGCCGGGAGGAGCGAGCGAACTGTTGCGCTTGCGCAGTTCGATCGGGTCCATCTCGAGCGCGATCGCGAGTTCGTCGATGGCGCTTTCGAGCGCGAACGACCCCGACGCCTCCCCGGGCGCGCGCATGAACGTGCCCGGCGGAATGTGCAGCGGCACCATTTTCTGGCTGATCGACAGGTTCTGCGTCGCGTACCACTCGCGCGAGGTGCCGTGCGACGTCGGCTCCACAAAGGACCGGCTCATCGACGTGGCCGACCAGGAATCGTGCTGCACGGCGATCAGCGTGCCGTCGCGGTCCGCGCCCAAGGCGATCTTCTGCACCGTGGCCGGCCGGTTCGCCGTCGCGGTGAACACCTGCTCGCGGGTGAGCGCGCATTTCACCGGACGGCCGAGCGCCTTGGCGGCGGCCGCGGCCAGCATCGCCGGCGCCGAGGTGCCCGCCTTGCCGCCGAACGCCCCGCCCACGTACGGGTTCACCGCGTGCACGGCCGACGGCTCGATGCCCAGCACCCCGGCCATTTCCATCGCCTGCAGGTAACTGGCCTGGTTTCCGCTGTAGAGCGTGAGTTCGCCGCCGTCCCACTTCGCGACCGCCGAATGCGGTTCCATCGCCGCGTGGTTCTGCGTCGCGGTGCGATAGGTCTCCGAAACGACCACGGGACTTTGCGCCAACGCGTCCGCAATGGACTCCACGCCGTCGGCGAGCACCTCGATCGACGGCTCGCTGCCCCGGCTCTCCGGGGCGTCCTCCGCGGTCGCGAGCCCGTCCTCCATCGACGTCAGCGCGGGCTTTTCCAGATAGGACACCTCGATCAGCCCGGCCGCGTCCCGCGCCTGTTCGAAGGTCTCCGCGACGACCAGGCCGATCGGCTGCCCGTAGAACACCACGTCCCGGTCGTGCAGCGGCAACCACACGTCGCCCATCAGCTGCGACTTGAACGGGTGCAGCTCGAGCGGGTCGAACGGGCTGTAGACCTGCACCACCCCGGGCGCGCTCTTCGCCGCGGTCACGTCCATCGCGGTGATCTCGCCGTGCGCGATCGTGCTGAGCACGAGGTACCCGTACAGCATGCCGGGGAACGTGCGGTCCAGCGCGTAATCGGCCTGGCCGGTCACTTTCCGCGGAGCGTCCAGCCGCGCGTTCATGCCCGGCTCCCTTCGGTCAGTTCGAGCAGCGCGCGGACGATCGTCCGCTTCAGCAGCGAAGGTTTGAACACGTTGCCGGACAACGGCTTCGCTCCCTCCGCGGCCACCGCGGCGGCCGCGGCGAAGGCATCTTCGGTCAGCTCCGCGCCGCGCAGTGCCTCTTCCACGGCGGGCAGCCGCCACGGCACCGTCCCGACTCCGCCTGCCGCCACGCGGGCGTCGGCGATCTTCCCGTCGCGCACGTCGAGCGCGACCGCCGCCGAGCACAGCGCGAACTCGTACGACTGCCGGTCGCGGATCTTGACGTACGTCGAGTTCTCCGCCCAGTCGAGCCGCGGAACGCGCACCTCGGTGATCAGCTCGCCGGGACGCAGGTCGTGCTCGATTTCCGGGGTGTCGCCGGGCTGCCGGTAGAAGTCGGTCAGCGCGACCGTCCGGGTGCCCTCGGCACTAGCTAGCACGACCTCCGCGTCGAGCGCGACCAGCGCGACCGCGACGTCGCTGGCATGCGTGGCCACGCACGAATCGCTGGTGCCGAAGATCGCGTGCATCCGGTTGACGCCGGCAATCGCCGAACAGCCGCTGCCCGGAGAACGCCGGTTGCACGGCATCGCGACATCGCGGAAGTACGAGCATCGCGTGCGCTGCATCAGGTTTCCGCCGATGCTCGCCATGTTCCGCAGCTGCTGCGACGCGCTCAGCAGCAGCGCGCGCGAGATCGCCGGGTACACGCCGGGATGCGCGGCGATGTCGCCCATCCGCTCCAGCGCGCCGAACCGCAGGCCTTCGGCGGTGTCGATGCCCCGCAGCGGCAGATCGTTGATGTCCAGCACCTTCTGCGGGGTGAGAACGTCGAGCTTCATCAGGTCGACGAGGGTGGTGCCGCCGGCGAGGTAGGTGCCCGCGCTGCCCAACGCGTCCTCGAGGGTGGCGGGCGCGGTCAGCTCAAACGGTCGCATCGGCCTGCCTCGCCTGCTCCACGGCGCGCACGATGTTCGGGTACGCCGAACACCGGCACAGATTGCCGGACATGAACTCGCGGACGTCGGACACGTCGTCGCGCACCGCGGCGACCGCCGACATCACCTGGCCGGACGTGCAGAACCCGCACTGCAGCGCGTCCTGGTCCACGAACGCCTGCTGCACCGGGTGCAGCTCGTCCTCAGTGGACAGTCCTTCGACGGTGGTGACGGGACCGCGCACGGCGGCGGCGAGCGTGAGGCAGGACAGCACCGGCTTGCCGTCGACGTGCACGGTGCAGGCTCCGCACTGCCCGCGGTCGCAGCCCTTCTTCGGGCCGGTGATGCCGAGCCGCTCGCGCAGCGCGTCCAGGAGGGTCACTCCCGGCTCGACGCCGAGCTGCTCGGTTCTTCCATTGACTTCAAGGGAAATGTCCACAGTAGGGTTCGCTTTCCCGCAGTCCGTCCGCGGCGGACGTCCTGCGGCGTGATGGTGGTGGTGACGGCCCTTCGGGAACACGAGCCGCCGGGGTAAACCGGATATTCATCCGCTTGGCTCGCTTTGACCGAGGCTAGCGGATTAGAATCCGCTACGCAACGAAGTGGAGCTACTCCAGGTCGTGCTGGAGCGGCTCCAGGTCAGGTCAAATCAGGTCAGGTCAGGTCAGGTCAGGCGAAGCAACGCGGGAGGCGCGATGCCGGTGAGCCCGCGGCGGGCGGACACCCGGCGCAACCACGAACGGATCCTGGCGGTGGCGGCGGAAACCGTGAGCCGCGCGGGAGAAGTGTCGTTCAACGCGGTCGCCAAGGAAGCGGGCGTCGGCGTCGGCACGGTGTACCGGCACTTCCCGACGCCGGAGTCGCTGGTGCTGGCCGTTTACGAACGCGAGGTGAACCAGCTCGTCGAGATCGTGCCCGAATTGCTCGCCAACCATTCCCCCGATCAGGCGTTGCGCGTCTGGATCGTGGACCACCTGGCGCACTACATGATGACGAAACGCGGGCTGGCCAACGCGTTGCGCGCGTCGCAGAGCGAACTGCCCACCCAGGCGTACGCCCGGATGCTCGACGCGCTGGACACCCTGCGCAAGGCGAACGCGGAAGCGGGCACGATCCGCCCGGACCTGAAGACGGAAACGCTGATGCGGGGCCTTGGCGGGCTGTTTTTCCTGAGCCCGCAAGGGGATTGGAAGACCGAGACGGAGGGGGTGGTGGACCTGGTGTGGCACGGGATGCGGATGGACTGACCGGTTTCCCGCCGGGGCAAGGATTTGCAGGCAGGCGTTCGGCACTGGCCACGGCGAACCGCGGTCACTCCGAAGTGGACAACACCTTCAGGTCGATCCCCGCCCGCTCGAAATGCCCCCTCGGATCCGGCACGAGCTTGCGCTTGTCCAGATCCATCAGCCCCAGCGTGCACTTGATCTCGGCGGACAGCGTTCCGTCCAGTTTGAGGATGCGCGAGGTCATCCAGAACACCTTGCCGTCGCCGAACGAGGCGTCGCAGGTCACGTCCACCACGTCGCCCGCGCGCAGTTCCCGCCGGTAGACGATGTTCGATTCGAGCAGCACCGGCGCCAGCCGCGATTCGTGCAGGGCGTCGCCGCCCGCCGCCTCGAAGACTTCCAGCCGCGCGACCTCGCCGTACGAGTGGTACACGGCGTGGTTCAGGTGGCCCAGCGTGTCGAGTTCGTAGTGGCGCACCTTGATCCGGGTGCGGAACGGTTCGCGGTCGGTCACGACGTCCAGGCTAGTTGTCGTAGAAGAGTTCCTCGACCACGGCATGCGCGTGCCTCGTCACACGGCGGTAGGCGTCGAGGAACTCGCCGGGGTCGTCGTCCACCGAGTAGCCGAACACTCGCGCCACCGCGGCCAGGTCGCGGCCGGTGCCGGGCACCTCGTCCGCCGCCTTGCCGCGCACCAGCATCGTCGCGTTCCGCACGCGCGTGGCCAGCAGCCACGCCTCACGCAGCGAGTCCGCCGCTTCCGCTGAGGCGAGACCGGCCTCGGCCAGGGCGGTCAGCGCGTCCAGCGTCGACGTCGTCCGCAGGCCAGGCACCTCGTGCGCGTGCTGCAGCTGCAGAAGCTGGACAGTCCACTCGACGTCGGCGAGCCCGCCCCGGCCGAGCTTCGTGTGCCGCGTCGGGTCGGCGCCGCGCGGAAGCCGTTCGGTCTCCACCCGGGCCTTGATCCGCCGGATCTCGCGCGCGTCGGTCGGGCCGAGCCCGCCTTCCGGATAACGCAGCGGGTCGATCATCTCGATGAACCGCTGGCCAAGCTCGTCGTCGCCGGCGACGAACCGGGCCCGCAGCAAGGCCTGCGACTCCCACACCTCGCCCCAGCGCTGGTAGTACGCCCGGTACGACTCCAGCGTCCGCACCAGCGGCCCGCTGCGCCCTTCCGGCCGGAGATCGGCGTCGACGATCAGCGCCGGGTCCGCGCTCGGCGCGCCCAGGATCTTCCGCACGGTCTCCGCGACCGACGAAGCGAACCGCACCGCCTCGGCGTCCGAAACCCCTTCGGCGGGCTCGCAGACGAAAAGCACGTCGGCGTCCGAGCCGTAGCCCAGTTCCGCCCCGCCAAGCCGCCCCATGCCGATGACCGCGATCGTCGCCGGAGTGCGCCCCAGCTCAGCCTGCCGTTGCCGATAAGCCGCCGACAACGCGCCCTGCAGCACCGCCACCCACACGCTCGACAGCGCTTCGCAGACCGACGGAACATCCAGCAGTCCCAACAAATCCGCGCACGCGACGCGAAGCAGCTCATGCCGACGCAGCGACCGCGCAGCGGTGACCGCCGCACTCAACCCGGGTTGACGGCGTACGGCCGCCCGAAGCGACGTCGCCACTTCGGCTGGCGTACGTCCGGTCAACCGAGCCGGATCTCCCAGCAGCTGCAGCACTTCCGGCGCGCGCACGAGCAGATCCGGGACCAGGTGCGACGTCCCGAGCAAGAACGCCAGCCGTTCGACGACAGTGCCCTCGTCACGCAGCACCCGCAGGTACCACGGCGTGTCCTGCAGCGCCTCGGACACCTTGCGATACGAGAGCAGCCCACCGTCCGGATCCGGCGTATCGGCCAAGCAGTCCAGCAACACCGGCAGCAGCGCCTGCTGAATCGCCGCGCGCCGCGACACCCCGGAGGTCAACGCCTTGATGTGCTGCAGAGCCCCTTCCGGCGCGGCGTACCCGAGCGCGGCGAGCCGGCTGGCGGCCTGTTTCGTGGTGAGCCGCAACGCTTCCGTCGGCACATTCGCCACCGACTGCAGCAGCGGACGGTAGAAAACCTTCTCGTGCAGCCGCCGAATTCCCTGTGCGTGACGGCGGAACTCGGCAAGCAGCGCCTCGCCCTGGCTACGCCCACGCACCGGCCGAATGCCACACGCGCGCGCGAGAATCCGCAGCTCATCGGTGTCCGACGCAGCGGGGAACAGGTGTGTCCTCCGCAACCGACGCAACTGCAGCCGGTGCTCGACGGTGCGCAGGAACTCGTACGACGAACCCATTTCCGCCGCGTCCGCGCGGCCGACGTACCCGCCGTCGCCGAGCGCGGCCAACGCCTCCAAAGTGGACGGCGAGCGCAACGCGGGATCCACCCGGCCGTGCACGAGTTGCAGCAGCTGCACGGCGAATTCGACATCCCGCAGCCCGCCGCGGCCCAGCTTCAGCTCGCGCTCGAGATGCTCCGACGCGACGTGTTCCTCCACTCGCCGGCGCATCTGCTGGACCTCGGTCACGAAGTTGTCGCGGTCCGCTGCCGACCACACCATCGGCGCGACCATCTCCGCGTACTGCCGGCCCAGCTCGGCGTCGCCGGCCACCGGACGCGCCTTCAGCAACGCCTGGAACTCCCAGGTCTTCGCCCACTTCTGGTAGTACGCGGTGTGCCCTTCGAGCGTGCGCACCAACGCGCCGCTCTTGCCTTCCGGCCGCAACGCCGCGTCGACCTCGAAGCACGCGTTGCCGACCAGCCGCATCATCGTGCTGGCCAGCCGGGTCGCGACGGCAAGGTCGCCGGCCCCGACGAAAATGACGTCGACGTCGCTCACGTAGTTCAGCTCGCGGCCGCCGGTCTTGCCCATCGCGATCACCGCGAGCGAGCCTTCGGCGGACGCGCCGACCTCCTGCTCGGCGACCACGAGCCCGGCCTGCAGCGCAGCCTCGGCGAGCGTCGTCAGTTCGCTGGCCACATCCCGGAACTGCGGGTGTTCCAGCCCGGGTTCGACGAGGTGCCCGAGGTCAGCGGCGGCGATGCCGAGCAGCAGCCCGCGGTAGCCGGCCCGCAGCGCGTGTTCGGCAGCGGTCCTGGTGAGGTACGTCCCGTCGTCCTGGCGAACGCGCTCGAGCAGCCGCTCGGCGAACTTCGCCGGGTCCGTGCAGCGGTTGTCCGCGAGACAGCGCCACTCGCCCGGATTGGCGACGAGGAAGTCCGCCAGCGCGGTGGAAGTGCCGAGCACGCCCAGAAGGCGACCGCGGAAGGTGCGGTTCTCGCGGAGCGTGCTGTCCAGCTCAGGCCAACCGGGTTCGTCGGCCTCGCGGATGCGGTCGAGCCCGGCCAGCGCGAGGTCCGGATCCGCGGCCCGGGAAAGAGCGAGAAGGACATCGGCGGCGCCCTCGGCCGGTCCGCCTTCGGTCCACCAGCCCGCCGCGCGCAGTTGACCGTCGGCCCGGGTGTCGGTGAAGCCGTACCTGGCCGCCGAAGCTGTGGTCCGCGCGCGCTCTGCCATCGCTCACACCGTAGCCGGACTCGGGGCGGTTCAGGCAGCCAGGCGGTCCGGTTCGGTATCGGCGGCAGAGGGTTCGGGGACCTGGAAGCTGTGCGCGGTGACGGGTTTGCGCCGGGAGAGCAGGTAGATCCCGGCGGCGAAGAGAATTCCGGCGACGCCGACCGCGATGGTCCCGGCCTCGCCGAGCGAGGCGATCTTGCCCGCCGCCGCGCCGACGATCGCCGCCGCGGGCAGCGTGAACAGCCACGCGAGCACCATCCGGCCGGCCATCCGCCAGCGCACCGGAGCCTCGCGACGGCCGACGCCGGACCCGATGATGCCGCCCGAGCAGACGTGCGTGGTCGACAGCGGGAAACCGAGGTGCGAGGACAGCAGGATGACGACCGCGCTGCTGGTCTGCGCGGAAAATCCCTGCGGGCCTTCGATGTCGGTGAGGCCCTTGCCGAGGGTGTGGGTGATCCGCCAGCCGCCGAGATAGGTGCCGAGCGCCAGCGCGGACGCCGCACTGACGATCACCCAGACGGGCGGCGCGGACCCGGCGGGGAGGCTGCCCGCGGCCACGAGCGTCAGCGTGATGACGCCCATGGTCTTCTGCGCGTCGTTGGTGCCGTGCGCGAGCGAAACCAGCGACGCGGAAACGATCTGTCCGACCCGGAATCCGCGCCCGCCGCGCTTGCGCACCAAGAACCGGTAAACGAAGTAGGTGACCGCGGCCGCCGCCACCCCCGCGATCACCGGCGACGCGGCGGCCGGGACGAGCACCTTGTCGACGATCTTGCTGAAGTGGACGGAGTCCGCGCCCGCGGACACCCAGGTCGCGCCGATCAGGCCGCCGAACAGCGCGTGCGACGAACTCGACGGGAGGCCGACGTACCAGGTGAAGAGGTTCCAGACGATCGCCCCGATGAGCCCGCCGAACACGATGGCGGGCCCGATCCTCGTCTCGTCGACGAGTCCGCTGGAAATCGTTTTCGCGACCTCGACCGACAGGAACGCGCCGGCCAGGTTCAGCACCGCGGAGATCGCGACGGCGACGCGGGGCCGGAGTGCTCCGGTGGCGATCGAGGTCGCCATCGCGTTCGCCGTGTCGTGGAAGCCGTTGGTGAAATCGAAAACCAGCGCCGTGCAGATCACGACGACAACGAGCAGCGAGGGGTCCACCCCGACCTCCGAACCCTACGGAAATACCTCTCGCAAGGTACCTGACCGTTTGGGTGAACCGTTAACTCGCCGTAAGTGATTCCGACGTCATCCGTTAAGCCAGCGGCAACTGGCGTTGACTTTCCGGAGCCGCCTCCAGCTGACCGGCGGCCAACTGGACGAACCGGCGCGCGAACGGACGCCAGGTCTCGGCGATGTCCGCGTGCGCTGAGATCAAGGTGTCGTCCTCCAGCGCGCCCGGACGGGTGAGTTCTGCCATTTCCGGCTCCGCCTCGGCCCAGGCGCGGACGACGTCCGGCGTCGTCTCGATGTGGAACTGGACGCCGTAGACGCACCGGTTCATCCGGTAGGCCTGGTGCGGGTACTTCGGCGTGGACGCGAGCAGCTCGGCGCTCTGCGGCAGGACGGTGATGACGTCGCGGTGGAACTGCAGGACATCCGGGAGGAAGGGCATGTCCGCGAAGAGCGGATCGACCCACGCGGCGTCCTTCTTGGACACGAGCCCCGGCCCGACCTCGGGCCCGGACCCGCCCTCCGCGACCTGCCCGCCGATCGCGACCGCGAGCAGCTGCGAGCCGAGACAGATCGCGAGCGTCGGCACCGCGTTGCCCGCCGCGGCGGCGAGAAGCTTGCGGACGTCGGCGAGCCAGGGGTGTTCGGCGTCGTCGAGCGCACCCATGCCGCCGCCGAGACAGACCACCCCGTCGTACCCGTCGAGACTCGCCGGCAGCTCCTGCTCCGGCGGCAGCCGCACGTCGAGTTCCGCGCCGGCCTCGGTGAGCCACTCCCCGAGCGGGCCGATGGGATCGCTGGCATCGGGCTGGATGATGAGCAGACGAGTCACGGCGTCCAGGGTACGGCCTATCCGGCCTCCGTCGGGTAGCCGTGGGCGAGCCAGGTCGTGATGCCGCCGGAGAGCCGTTTCACCGTGAAGCCGAGCCGCGCGAGCCGGTATGCGCCCTGGGTGGCGGCGTTGCAGTAGATGCTCTCGCAGTAGCAGACGTAGACGAGATTCCGGTCGAGGTCACGGGTGCTTTCCTCGGTGATTTCCCGGTACGGCAAGCAGATCGCGCCCGGCAGGCGAGCTTCCGCGTACGCCCCCGGACTGCGGGTCTCGACGAGGACATATCCGTCGGTGCGCCCGTCGGCGAGGTCCAGGGCGAGGTCGACCGGGTCGACCTCGAAGGCGAGTTCGCGCCCGAAGTACTCGACGGCGCTGGAGGCTTCGCTGGGGAGGGAGAGGATGCGAGGTTTCACGGTGTTGATCCTCTCGTTCCGGTCCGGGTTCCGGACAGGGGAAGATCCAGGTGTTCCGCCGTCCTCACCAGGGTTTCCCGGGTCTGGACGGCAGTTGGCCTGGAGTTCCTGGAGAGAGTTGCCGCGATGGACCTGGACGATGTCGACCGGCACCTGTTGGAGCTGCTGCAGACCGACGGCCGCCTGACGTTCTCGGAGCTCGGCCGCCGGGTCTCGCTGTCCGCTCCCGCCGTGACGGAACGGGTACGCCGGCTGGAACAGCGCGGGGTGATCACCGGCTATGCGGCCCGCGTGGATCCGGAGAAGCTGGGCCGCCCGATCCAGGCGATCGTCCGGGTCCGAGTCCGCAGCCTGGACGGTCCGCGCTTCCGCGAGACGATCCTGCCGCTGCCGGAAATCACCGACGCCGACCACGTCACCGGCGACGAATGCTGGCTGCTCCGTGTGCACTGCCGCACGACCGCGGAGCTGGAGCACTTCGTGGAACAGGCCCAACGCTACGGCGAGACGACGACCTCGCTGGTGTTCTCGTCTCCGGTGCGCGGCCGCGGGCTGTCGCTGTGACCCGGACACGACAAAGGGCCCGGACCCACGCGGGGGTCCGGGCCTTTTCCGACCGGGAAATGAGTCTGGGCCCCGGGAGAACCAGCGAGGGTTCTCGGACCGGGGCCCAGACTGTCACGTTAAGTTCGGCGGTGTCCTACTCTCCCACAACCCTTCGGTTGCAGTACCATCGGCGCAGTCAGGCTTAGCTTCCGGGTTCGGAATGGGACCGGGCGTTTCCCTGACGCTAAAACCACCGAAACACTCCGAAACAACACACACCCCCCACATGGTGGGGCCGGTGTGGTGTTTCAGAACCGTAGAGTGGATGCGCAACATCTTCGTAGGCAAGTCCTCGGCCTATTAGTACCAGTCAACTCGACAACACATTACTGTGCTTCCATTTCTGGCCTATCAACCCAATCGTCTCTTGGGGGCCTTAACCCGCAAAGGGGTGGGATACCTCATCTTGGAACAGGCTTCCCGCTTAGATGCCTTCAGCGGTTATCCCTTCCGAACATAGCCAACCAGCCATGCCACTGGCGTGACAACTGGCACACCAGAGGTCCGTCCGTCCCGGTCCTCTCGTACTAGGGACAGCCTTCCTCAAGTATCCTGCGCGCGCGGCGGATAGGGACCGAACTGTCTCACGACGTTCTAAACCCAGCTCGCGTGCCGCTTTAATGGGCGAACAGCCCAACCCTTGGGACCTACTCCGGCCCCAGGATGCGACGAGCCGACATCGAGGTGCCAAACCATGCCGTCGATATGGACTCTTGGGCAAGATCAGCCTGTTATCCCCGGGGTACCTTTTATCCGTTGAGCGACACCCCTTCCACCAGGAGGTGCCGGATCACTAGTCCCGACTTTCGTCCCTGCTCGACATGTCTGTCTCACAGTCAAGCTCCCTTGTGCACTTGCACTCGACACCTGATTGCCAACCAGGCTGAGGGAACCTTTGGGCGCCTCCGTTACCCTTTAGGAGGCAACCGCCCCAGTTAAACTACCCATCAGGCACTGTCCCTGAACCAGATCATGGTCCGAGGTTCAGATTCCCAATCCGACCAGAGTGGTATTTCAACAACGACTCCACAATGACTAGCGTCACCGCTTCACAGTCTCCCACCTATCCTACACAAGCCGAACCGAAAACCAATACCAAACTATAGTAAAGGTCCCGGGGTCTTTCCGTCCTGCCGCGCGTAACGAGCATCTTTACTCGTAATGCAATTTCGCCGGGCCTGTGGTCGAGACAGCCGGAAAGTCGTTACGCCATTCGTGCAGGTCGGAACTTACCCGACAAGGAATTTCGCTACCTTAGGATGGTTATAGTTACCACCGCCGTTTACTGGCGCTTAAATTCTCAGCTTCACCCCCGAAGGAGTTAACCGGTCCTCTTAACGTTCCAGCACCGGGCAGGCGTCAGTCCATATACATCGTCTTGCGACTTCGCATGGACCTGTGTTTTTAGTAAACAGTCGCTTTCCGCTGGTCTCTGCGGCCAACCACCGCTCCGCCCGCAAGGGGCATCACAGCGCTTGGCCCCCCTTCTCCCGAAGTTACGGGGGCATTTTGCCGAGTTCCTTAACCACAGTTCACCCGATCGCCTTGGTATTCTCTACCTGACCACCTGTGTTGGTTTGGGGTACGGGCCGTGCATGCACTCACTAGAGGCTTTTCTCGACAGCATAGGATCACCCACTTCGCCTCAAACGGCTACGCATCACGTCTCAGCCTATATGCCATGCGGATTTGCCTACATGACGGCCTACACGCTTACACCAGGACAACCATCGCCTGGCGGAGCTACCTTCCTGCGTCACCCCATCGCTTGACTACTACGGAATCAGGTCCCACGCTCCACACACGAACTCCGTCCGAAGACATCGTCCGCGGCTTCGGGTGGTTAGTGTCAACCGCCTCGCCATGGGCGCACATGCTCGGGTACGGGAATATCAACCCGTTGTCCATCGACTACGCCTGTCGGCCTCGCCTTAGGTCCCGACTTACCCTGGGCGGATTAGCCTGGCCCAGGAACCCTTGGTCATCCGGCGGCAGAGTTTCTCACTCTGCATTCGCTACTCATGCCTGCATTCTCACTCCCGCACCCTCCACGACTCGCTTCCGCGGCCGCTTCCCTGGATGCAGGACGCTCCCCTACCCATCCACACCACTGCACAAGAGCCCGAAAGCTCTCGCGGATGTATTGTGTGAATGACACAGCTTCGGCGGTGTGCTTAAGCCCCGCTACATTGTCGGCGCAGGACCACTTGACCAGTGAGCTATTACGCACTCTTTCAAGGGTGGCTGCTTCTAAGCCAACCTCCTGGTTGTCTGGGCAATCCCACATCCTTTCCCACTGAGCACACACTTAGGGGCCTTAGCTGGTGTTCTGGGCTGTTTCCCTCTCGACGACGAAGCTTATCCCCCGCCGTCTCACTGCCGCGCTCTCACTAACCGGTATTCGGAGTTTGGTTGATTTCGGTAACCCGGTAAGGCCCCTAGACCATCCAGTAGCTCTACCCCCGGCAAGAAACACGCGACGCTGCACCTAAATGCATTTCGGGGAGAACCAGCTATCACGGAGTTTGATTGGCCTTTCACCCCTACCCACAGCTCATCCCCTCAGTTTTCAACCTAAGTGGGTTCGGGCCTCCACGACGTCTTACCGTCGCTTCACCCTGGCCATGGGTAGATCACTCCGCTTCGGGTCTAGACCACGCGACTACATTCGCCCTATTCAGACTCGCTTTCGCTACGGCTACCCCACCCGGGTTAACCTCGCCACGCAGCACTAACTCGCAGGCTCATTCTTCAAAAGGCACGCCATCACCCGAAGGCTCTGACGGCTTGTAGGCACACGGTTTCAGGTACTCTTTCACTCCCCTCCCGGGGTACTTTTCATCTTTCCCTCACGGTACTCGTCCGCTATCGGTCTCCAGGAAGTATTTAGGCTTACCGGGTGGTCCCGGCAGATTCACAGCAAATTCCACGAGCTCGCTGCTACTCGGGAACACCACCAAGACCTACGACGACAGCTTTCGCGTACGGGGCTCTCACCCGCTCCGGCCGCCCGTCCCAAGGCGTTCCGCTAACCATCGCGTACATCCGGAGAAATGTCAGTCTCTCCAAGGTGGGTCCCACAACACCGCCTGCACAACGCCTGACAGCTTGACATGCAAACGGTTTAGCCTCTTCCGCTTTCGCTCGCCACTACTCACGGAATCACTTTTGTTTTCTCTTCCTGCGGGTACTGAGATGTTTCACTTCCCCGCGTTCCCTCCACACCGGCTATATATTCACCGGCGGGTAACACCACATCACTGGTGCTGGGTTTCCCCATTCGGAAATCCTCGGATCACAGCTCGGTTGACAGCTCCCCGAGGCATATCGCAGCCTCCCACGTCCTTCATCGGCTCCTGAAGCCAAGACATCCACCATGTGCCCTTAACAACTTGACCACAAAGATGCTCGCATCCACTCTACAGTTCTCAAACACCACACCAGAAACAACGTGTGTTGCCTCAGGACCCAACAGCGCGCCAGCAAACATGAACACCGCCCGGCACCACACCCCGGGATTCCACGATCGCAAGCGATCAGTACTAACCGGCGGCAGCGCCACCACGAGTTCACATAAACCAGTAGTTCCACAATTCCTTGAGCAAGCCCGGCAACACCGCATTCGGATGTTAAACCGAGCCCACTCCCAGCCACGCTGGACCGGGATGTGTTGTGCTCCTTAGAAAGGAGGTGATCCAGCCGCACCTTCCGGTACGGCTACCTTGTTACGACTTCGTCCCAATCGCCAGTCCCACCTTCGACCACTCCCTCCCTTGCGGGTTGGGCCATGGGCTTCGGGTGTTACCGACTTTCATGACGTGACGGGCGGTGTGTACAAGGCCCGGGAACGTATTCACCGCAGCGTTGCTGATCTGCGATTACTAGCGACTCCGACTTCACGCAGTCGAGTTGCAGACTGCGATCCGAACTGAGACCGGCTTTAAGGGATTCGCTCCACCTCGCGGTATCGCAGCCCTCTGTACCAGCCATTGTAGCATGTGTGAAGCCCTGGACATAAGGGGCATGATGACTTGACGTCATCCCCACCTTCCTCCGAGTTGACCCCGGCAGTCTCCCACGAGTCCCCGCCATGACGCGCTGGCAACGTAGGATAAGGGTTGCGCTCGTTGCGGGACTTAACCCAACATCTCACGACACGAGCTGACGACAGCCATGCACCACCTGTACACCAACCACAAGGGAAGCCCCATCTCTGGGGATGTCTGGCGCATGTCAAGCCCAGGTAAGGTTCTTCGCGTTGCATCGAATTAATCCACATGCTCCGCCGCTTGTGCGGGCCCCCGTCAATTCCTTTGAGTTTTAGCCTTGCGGCCGTACTCCCCAGGCGGGGCGCTTAATGCGTTAGCTACGGCACGGACAACGTGGAATGTCGCCCACACCTAGCGCCCAACGTTTACAGCGTGGACTACCAGGGTATCTAATCCTGTTCGCTCCCCACGCTTTCGCTCCTCAGCGTCAGTATCGGCCCAGAGACCCGCCTTCGCCACCGGTGTTCCTCCTGATATCTGCGCATTTCACCGCTACACCAGGAATTCCAGTCTCCCCTGCCGAACTCAAGTCTGCCCGTATCGACCGCACGCTCCACGTTAAGCGTGGAGATTTCACGGCCGACGCGACAAACCGCCTACGAGCTCTTTACGCCCAATAATTCCGGACAACGCTCGCACCCTACGTATTACCGCGGCTGCTGGCACGTAGTTAGCCGGTGCTTCTTATCCAGGTACCGTCACTCTCGCTTCGTCCCTGGCGAAAGAGGTTTACAACCCGAAGGCCGTCATCCCTCACGCGGCGTCGCTGCATCAGGCTTGCGCCCATTGTGCAATATTCCCCACTGCTGCCTCCCGTAGGAGTCTGGGCCGTGTCTCAGTCCCAGTGTGGCCGGTCACCCTCTCAGGCCGGCTACCCGTCGTCGCCTTGGTAGGCCATTACCCCACCAACAAGCTGATAGGCCGCGGGTTCATCCCATACCGCCGGAACTTTCCACCACTGAGGATGCCCCCAGTGGTCGTATCCGGTATTAGACCCAGTTTCCCAGGCTTATCCCAGAGTACAGGGCAGATTACCCACGTGTTACTCACCCGTTCGCCACTCATCCCCGGCCGAAACCGGTTCAGCGTTCGACTTGCATGTGTTAAGCACGCCGCCAGCGTTCGTCCTGAGCCAGGATCAAACTCTCCAACAATGAACAGTTCGATCGAGACTACTCTCAATCATATTCTCAAAGGAAACCCCGACGAGGGGGTTTCATATAAGCTCTACTGGCTTAGTTCACTAGCACACTGTTGAGTTCTCAAGCAACACACCCCGAACCAGCCCCGGAATCAACCAGGCCAAGCTCGATGCGTTATTTCAAGCTTTTGGTCGAGCATGCCGGTACCTACGAGGTTAGTCGTAGGGAGTCGGCGGCCGCTCGTGGGCCGACGCTGAACATTACCTGGTCCGTTTCGCGGTGTCAACCCGCTCGGCCCTGGCTCCTAGTCGGTGAGGCTTTCGGCCCCGCCGACCCGGTGTTCCTGGCGACGAAGAGAAGATTACATGCCTTCCAACCACCCGAAAACAGGGGGGTCACTTAACGGCATCGCGCCTGGTCAGAGCGTTGCCAGCGGCCGGATCCGGCCGGTTCGAGACCCGCGGACCGCGCGCGGAGGGGCCGCGGAAGGGCTCCAAGTGACCCAGGTCTCCCCCATCGGACGAACCTCCCGCTGCCGCAGAAGTGGGCAGCCAGCCCAACTCAGCAGGTCAGAGCGCTGCCCGGCAACTTCCGGCAAGAGCCAGCTCGCCCGTAACGCAAACCGCCGGTCAATGCAGTGCATTGACCGGCGGCCACAAACCTTCACCCACTCCGGGCAACCCCGAACGGCTTACCGAGGCAACGTGGGCAGATACCGAGGAGGAACCCGCACCGGCGCGACCCGCAGGTAGTCCGCGGCCAGCGCGAGCATCTTCCCGTCCGTCCACTGTCCGCCCATGAACGAAATCCCGACCGGCAGCGGTCCGACCGAACCGGCCGGGACGGTGACGTCCGGATACCCCGCCACCGCGGCCGGCGTCGAGGACGGGATCACGTCGTTGTCCCCGACCTTGCAGTCCGTCTTCCAGGCGGGCGGGTTCGTCGGCGACGCGATGGCGTCCAGGCCGTGCTTCGCGAGGGTCTCGTCCAGCGACCGGCGCGCGAGGTCGGTCAGCTCGGCCCGGTTCTTCAGATAGGTCGGATCCTGCGGGCCGGGCGCGGCGAGCGCCTGCTCGAACAGCTCCTGACCAGCGAAGCAGGTGCGTTCCAGCGGGTCAGCGCGGTTGTACGCGATGAGGTCGGCCAGGTTCCGCGGCCCGGTCGGGCGCGTGGCGAGGTAGGCGTCGATGTCGCGGTGGAACTCGGTCAGCAGTGCCGGGAACTCCAGCTCCGAGAGCCGGTCCTGGTACGGCAGGCTGACCTCGACGACCGTCGCGCCGGCGCGTTCCAGCGCAGCCTTCGCCTTGCTGACCACGGCGTCCGTGTCCGGGCCGAGCACCGGCAACCGCCACAGGCCGATTCGCGCGCCGCGCAGGACGCCGGGGCGGAGGAGTTTCGCGTAATCGGTGGGCTGGGTCGACGGGTAGCGCAGGGTGGCCGGGTCGGACGGGTCGCGGCCCTGCAGCACCGAGAGCGTCAGCGCGGTGTCGACGACGTTGCGTGCGATGGGTCCCGCCGTGTCCTGTTCCGCGGAGATCGGCACGACACCGGTGCGGCTGACGAGCCCAAGGCTCGGCTTGTGCCCGACGGTCGCGGTCATCCCGGCCGGGCACACGATCGACCCGTCGGTCTCGCTGCCGATCGCGACCTGCGCGAGCGACGCGGCGACGCCGGCCGCGGATCCGGCGGACGAACCGCAGGGGTTGCGGTCCAGGACGTACGGGTTGTTGGTCTGCCCGCCGACCCCGGACCAGCCGGAAGTCGGCTTCGCGGCGCGGAAGTTGGCCCATTCCGACAGGTTCGCCTTGCCGAGGATCACCGCGCCGGCCTCGCGCAGCCGGGTGATCAGCGTGGCGTCCTTGGCCGGGCGGCTCCGCAGCGCGCGCGAACCGGCGGTGGTCTGCTGGTCGCGGGTGTCGACGTTGTCCTTGACCAGCACCGGGATCCCGTCGAGCGGGCCGAGCGTGTGGCCGGTGCGGTGCCGGACGTCGCTGGCCGCGGCTTGCGCGAGCGCGGCCGGATTGAGCGCGAGGACGGCGTTGACCTTCGGGTCCAGCACTCGGATCCGGGCGAGGTACGCGCTGGTCAGCCGGGTCGCGGTGAGCTGCCCGGACGCCATCCGGCGCTGCAGCGACGGGATGTCGGCGCGGTCGAGGTCGAAGTGCAGCCCGGCGGCGTCGATCTCGGGTTCAGCCGCCATCGCGACCGCCGGCGGCGCGGTGGCCAAGCCCGCCGCCGCGACCAGTGCGGCGAGTACGGCGGGCAGTCTTTTTCCCATGTTCCGATGCCTCCCCAACGTCGGAGCACGGCCCGGGGCCCGCGTCAGAGCATCGGCAACAGGGTCCGGAGCTCGTACGGAGTGACCGCGCTCCGGTAGTTGTCCCACTCGACCCGCTTGTTGCGCAAGAAGAAGTCGTAAACGTGCTCGCCGAGCGCTTCCGGCAGCAGCTCCGACTTCTCCATCT
This sequence comes from Amycolatopsis sp. VS8301801F10, assembly GCF_046195355.1. NCBI lineage: Bacteria > Bacillati > Actinomycetota > Actinomycetes > Pseudonocardiales > Pseudonocardiaceae > Amycolatopsis > Amycolatopsis sp. VS8301801F10. The sequence goes on from NZ_CP176065.1 coordinate 216,055, forward strand.
CGGCGAGCGCCTCGCCGAGGTTCTGCGGCAACTGCGAGTAACCGGCGGCGCGGCGCTCGGAGTCCGACAGCTGCCAGATGTTGTCCTCGGCCGGCGGCGGCAGCTCGTAGCCCTTTTCGATGCCTTTCAGCCCCGCGGCCAGTATCACCGAGTAGGCCAGGTACGGATTGCACGCCGAGTCGAGCGTCCGGATTTCGACGCGCCGCGACGACGCCTTGCCCGGCGAGTACATCGGCACGCGCACGAGCGCCGACCGGTTCGCCCTCCCCCACGACACCGTCGTGGGCGCCTCGCTGCCGCTGATCAGCCGTTTGTAGGAATTGACCCACTGATTGGTGACGGCGGAGATTTCCTTGGCGTGGTGCAGGACGCCGGCGACGAACGCCTTGCCGGTCTCGGACAGCTCGTGCGGGTCCTCCGCGTCGTAGAACGCGTTGCGGTCGCCTTCGAACAGGCTTACGTGGGTGTGCATGCCCGACCCGGGCTGGTCGGTGAACGGCTTCGGCATGAAGGTCGCGCGCACGCCCTGGGTCAGCGCGACCTCCTTGACCACGTAACGGAACGTCATCACGTTGTCGGCCATGGTCAGGGCGTCGGCGTAGCGAAGGTCAATTTCCTGCTGCCCGGGCGCGCCCTCGTGATGGCTGAACTCGACCGAGATGCCCATGGCCTCGAGGGTCTCGATGGCGTGCCGGCGGAAGTGCGTCGCCGTGGCGTGGCTGGCCTGGTCGAAGTAGCCGCCGTTGTCGGCGGGCTCGGGTTCGCTGCCGTCGTCGGGCAGGTTGGCGAGCAGGAAGAACTCGATCTCCGGGTGCACGTAGCAGGTGAACCCGGCTTCGCTGGCCTTCGACAGCTGGCGGCGCAGCACGTGCCGCGGGTCGGCCCAGGACGGCGATCCGTCGGGCATCGCGATGTCGCAGAACATCCGGGCGGAGTACGGGCCGCCCTCCGGGGTCTCCCACGGCAGCACCTGGAACGTGGACGGGTCGGGTTTGGCGACCATGTCCGACTCGTAGACGCGCGCGAAGCCCTCGATGGCCGAGCCGTCGAACCCGATGCCCTCGCTGAACGCGCCCTCCAGTTCGGCGGGCGCGACCGCAACGGACTTCAGGAACCCCAGCACGTCGGTGAACCACAGGCGAACGAAACGGATGTCGCGCTCTTCCAAGGTGCGGAGCACGAATTCCTGCTGGCGATCCATGGCCGAACCCTAACCAGCACGTGTTAACGCCATGTTTCACGGGTCACCCACCACGGCGGCGAGGTCACGCCACCTGCGCGAGCTGGGGTTTCCGGGTCTTCCCTGATCGGGTGATCGACAACGACGCGACCGAGGCGATCACCGCGAGCCCGGCGGCGACGTACCAGGCGACCGCGTAATCGCCGAGCTGGTCGCGCACCGCGCCGGCGGCGGACGCCGCGAACGCCGCGCCCAGCTGGTGGCAGGCGAAAACCCAGCCGAACACGATCGGACCGGCTTCGCCGAAGGCGCGGATGCAGAGCGCGACCGTCGGCGGGACGGTCGCGACCCAGTCGAGGCCGTAGAAGAGGATGAACGCCCACATGCTCGGCTGGACCGAATCCGTGAACAGCTGCGGCAACAGGGCGAGCGAAACTCCCCGCAACGCGTAATAAACGCCGAGCAGGATCCGCGGGTCGACGCGGTCGGTGAGCCATCCCGACGCGATCGTTCCCACCACGTCGAAGACGCCGACCAGCGCGAGCAGGCTGGCCGCGGTCGTTTGCGGCATGCCGTGGTCGTGCGCGGCCGGGACGAAGTGCGTGCTGACCAACCCGTTCGTGGTCGCCCCGCAGATGGCGAACCCGACAGCGAGTAACCAGAAGGTCCGGGTGCGCGCGGCCTGGAACAGCACGGACAGTCCTCGGCGGACAGTGCCGACCTTTGGTGCCGGACGCTCCACTTCGGTGCCTTCGGGCGCTCCGTACGCGACAGTGCCGATGTCGGCGGGGTGGTCGCGTACGGCCAACAGCACGACCGGGACCACCGCGAGAGCCGCGATGGCGATGACCATCGACGCCGTCCGCCAGCCGTCGTCCACCGCGAGCGACGCGATCAACGGCAGGAAGATCAGCTGTCCGGTCGCCCCGGCAGCGGTCAGCACGCCGGTGACGACGCCGCGGTGGCGGACGAACCAGCGCGTCGCGACCATCGCGGCGAAGCTCATCGCCATCGAGCCGGTGCCGAGGCCGACGAGCACGCCCCAGCAGAGGATCAACTGCCAGCTGGCGCTCATGAAGACGGTGCCGCCCGCGCCGAGAGCGACGACGCACAGCGCGGTAGCCGCGACCCGGCGGATGCCGAACCGCTCCATCAGCGCGGCGGCGAAGGGCGCGAAGAGGCCGTACAGGACGAGGTTGACCGAGACCGCGGAGCCGATCGTGGCGCGGGACCAGCCGAACTCTTCGTGCAACGGATCGATCAGAACACCCGGCGCGGCTCGGAAGCCGGCGGCGGCGAGGAGGGCGACGAACGCGGCCGCCGCGACGAACCAGGCGCGGTGCAGGCGGCGGGCGGGACGAGTCTCAACGGTCACGAGCAGTCAGTCTGGTGTGCCGGAAGCGTTGTCGACAGTGGCCGGAAGGACACTATCCGAAAGGATCGGGCCAGCCGAGTAGGCTTTCGGCCATGCTCAGCCGACGTGTCCTGCCGGCGCTGCTGCTCCTCGGGCTGGTCGGCGGTTGCACCGCGGCACCCCCCTTGCCCGCGGCGGACGGGTTGCTCGCCGCCGCCAAGACGAACTTCGCCCAGGTCTCGAGCCTGCACTTCTCGGTCGGCGTCAACGGGGTCCTGCCCGGCCTGCCGATGACGAAGCTCGTCGGCAACGCGAACCTCAAGAACGGCGGCCAGGCGAGCGGAAGCGCGGAATTCACCGATCGGTCGTTCTCGTTCACCGTCTCCGGGCACACCGCGACCACAAAGGACACGAAGGGTCGCGAAACGAACGGCCCCACGCCCTTCACCGTCGACCGGTTCCTCGGCCCGCACGGCGGCCTGGTCCGTCTCCTCGACTCGCTCCAGCAGCCGAAGACCGAAATCCGCGAGACGATCCAGCACGTCGACGGCTACCGCGTCGGCGGAACCGTTCCCCAGGCGGTCGCGGCGAAGCTGGTACCGCAGATCCGCGCTGACGTGAACGTGAAGGTCTGGGTGACGGCCGCGGAGCCGCGCCGCTTCGCTCGGATGTGGCTGCAGGTGCCGCCGGCTACGGAGCGCGACAGCCCGGTGATGTACGAGGTGCTGCTGACGGATCAGCAGCCTTGACAAGCGCCGGTTGGTGGCTCGCCCAAGCGAGCCACCAACCTCAGTTGGCCTTGCAGCGAGTGCCGTCCGGAGGCGTCGTCCCGTCGATCAGGTAAGCAGTGCCCGCCTTGTCGACGCACGCGTTGCCCTGCAGGAACACCGTGTGCTGAGTCCCCTCGAAGGTGAGCAGCGAGCCCTTCAGCGCCTTCGCGAGGTTCACGCCCGCCTGGTACGGCGTCGCGGGGTCGTTCGTCGTGGAGATCGTCAGCGTCTTCGGCAGGCCTTCGACGTTCGGCTCGTGCGGCTTCGACGTGTTCGGCACCGGCCAGAACGCGCACGCGTCGCGGGCGGAGCTGGCTTCGCGGCCGTCATCGAGGAACGGCGCGGCCTTTACGTACTTCTCCTGGGCTTCGAGGATCTGCTTCGAATCGGTGACGCGCGGGTCGTCTACGCAGCGGATCGCGGTGAAGGCGTCCTGCGTCGTGCCGTAGCTGCCGTCCGGATTGCGCTCGTTGTAGATGTCGGCCAGCTTCTCGAGCGTGGTGCCGCGCTGCAGCTTCAGCTCGTTGAGGCCGGTGTTCAGGTACTCCCAGAGATTCTGCTGGTAGAGGGCCTGGATGGCACCGGTGGTGGCGTCCTCGTACGAGAGCTTGCGGCCGTCGCCCACCGGAACCGGGAAGTCGATCAGCCGGCGCGTGAGGTCTTGAAACTGCTTCGTCGCGTCGGCCGGGTTGTGGCCGAGCGCGCAGTCCTGACGCGCCGCGCACCACTTCGCGAACTCGTTGAACGCGCCGCCGAAGCCTTGGCCTTGCGCGACGAGCGACTCTTCTGGGCTCTGCGTCGGGTCGACAGCGCCGTCGAGAACGAGCGCGCGCACGTTCTTCGGGAAGGTCTCCGCGTACGTGGAGCCGATGCGCGTGCCGTACGAGTAACCGAGGTACGTGAGCTTCTCGTCGCCGAGGACGCTTCGCAGCACGTCCATGTCCTTCACGACGTCGCGCGTACCGACGTGCGCGAGCATGTCGTCGCCGTACTTCGTCCGCTGTGTGCACTTCGCGGCGAAGTCCTTCTGTTCCGCTTCCTGCTTTGCGACACCCGCGGGAGAACCGTCGGTCTCGCTGTCGTCGGCACGGTCGGCGTCGCGCTCAGGTCCGGTCAGGCATTTGATCTGCGGTTCGCTCGCGCCGATCCCCCGCGGGTCGAAGCCGACGAGATCGAACCGGTCGCCGAGATCGGACTTCGACACCTGGTCGAGCAGGCTCGCCGCGGCCACCATGCCCGAAGCGCCCGGTCCGCCCGGGTTCACCACGAGCGAACCGATTTTGCCGCCCGCCTCGCTCGCGCGGTGCCGCAGCACGCCGATGGCGATCGTCTGCCCGTCCGGTTTGTCATAGTTCAACGGAACGGTGAGGCGGGCGCACTCGATGCCCTGGGTCTTGAAGGCGGACCGGGCGTCGTCCGAGGTCGCGTAGGGTGCACAGGCGGACCAGGTCATGCTCTGCCCGTAGAACCGCTCCAGTCCGGCGGGCACCGGGCCGACCGGCGCGTGCGATTCGACCGTCGGCGAGGGCGCGGCCTGGCCGGAGTCGGACGCGCACGCCGCGAGCGTGGTCGCGAGCACGCCGGCAGCCGCTAACACGACTATCGGATGGACTTTCGGGCTGGCGCTGGGATGACGGGACACGGTTTGATCGTGCCATCCGGGCGCGGAACTCGAACGCACCGTCGGCGCGTTGGGCAGTGCGGGTGCGACCGGAGACACATCGACACGAGGAGACCAGGGGTGGCACTGATCAGCCGAGTGGGCAAGCGGCTCCGCCGGATCATCCAGCGGCCGGGCAGCGTCGAGCTGACCCGCTACGAAGCGCTGCTGCCCGCCGTCGAGAAGCTCGAGCCGGAGCTGGAGAAACTCGCCGACGCCGAGCTGACCGAGCGCGCGGGCGAGCTGCGGGACTCCATCGGCGGGGCCGCCTCGTTCACCGACAGCCAGCTGATCGAGATCTGCGCGCTCGGCCGCGAGGCCGCCCGGCGCAAGCTCGGCGAGCGGGCCTTCGACGTGCAGCTGCTCGGCACCATGGGCCTGCTCACCGGCCACGTCGTGCAGATGGAGACCGGCGAGGGCAAGACGCTCGCCGGCGCGCTGGCCGCCGCGGGATACGCGTTGCGCGGCCGCCGCGTGCACGTGGTCACGGTCAACGACTACCTCGCCCGCCGCGACGCGGAGTGGATGGGCCCGGTGTACGACCTGCTCGGCGTCACCGTCGGCTGGGTCGAACCGGCGCATGCGAAGGAGGAGCGCAAGGAGGCCTACGGCAAGGAGGTCACCTACGGCGCGGTCGCCGAGATCGGCTTCGACGTGCTGCGCGACCGGCTGGTCACGCACCCCGACGACCTGGTGCAGAAGGCTCCCGAGGTGGCGATCGTCGACGAGGCCGACTCGGTGCTGGTCGACGAGGCGCGCGTGCCGCTGGTGATGGCCGGTTCGATCGACCACAACGACGCGGACGAGGAGGTCGCCAAGATCGTCCGGCGGCTGCGGCTCGGCCTGCACTACGAGACCGACTCCGAGGGCCGCAACGCGTGGCTGACCAGCGCCGGAGCGTCGGTCGTGGAGAAGTCGCTCGGCGGCGTCGACCTGTACGACGAGTCCGGCTCGGACCGGCTCGCCGCGGTGAACGTCGCGCTGCACGCGCACGCGCTGCTCACCCGGGACGTCGACTACCTGGTCCGCGACGGCAAGGTGCAGCTGATCAACGCCGCCCGCGGCCGCGTCGCCGAACTGCAGCGCTGGCCGGACGGCCTGCAGGCTGCGGTCGAGGCGAAGGAGCAGGTCACGGCCACCGACCGGGGCGAAATCCTCGACTCGATCACCGTGCAGGCGCTGCTCGCGCGCTACCCCGAGGTCGCGGGCATGACCGGTACCGCGGTCGCGGTCGCCGAGCAGCTGCGCGAGTTCTACAAGCTCGAGGTCGCGGTCATCCCGCCGAACACCCCGAACGTCCGCGAGGACCTGCCGGACCGCGTCTTCGCCTCGCCGTCGCAGAAACTGCGCGCGATCGAGGAGGAGATCCGGACGGTGCACGAGACCGGGCGGCCGATTCTCGTCGGCACCCAGGACGTCGCCGAATCCGAGGAACTGGCGGAGAAGCTGGCGAAGGTCGACCTGCCGTGCGTCGTGCTGAACGCGCGCAACGACGCCGAAGAGGCCGCGATCATCGCCGAGGCGGGCAAGAAGGGTGCGGTCACCGTGTCCACGCAGATGGCGGGCCGCGGTACCGACATCCGGCTCGGCGGCAGCGACGGCGCGTCCCGCGAGGAGGTCGCCGCACTGGGCGGGCTGCACGTGATCGGCACCGCGCGGTATCCGTCGAGCCGCCTCGACGGGCAGCTGCGCGGCCGGTCCGGACGGCAGGGCGACCCGGGCAGCGCGATCTTCTTCGCGAGCCTCAACGACGACCTCGTGCTGTCGAACGCGCCGGACCTGCCGGACGGCATCGACGCGGACCCGGAGACCGGCGAGATCACCGACCCGGCCGCGCACCGGCAGCTCAACCACGCCCAGCGCGTCGCCGAGGGCGTCGACCTGGAGATCCACCGCAACACCTGGCGCTACACCCGGCTGATCGAGCGGCAGCGCGCTGAGCTGCTGGAACACCGCGACAAGGTGCTGCACACCGGGCTCGCGGCCGAGGAGCTGGAGAAGGCGCAGCCGGAGAAGTTCGCCGAGCTGAAGGAGAAACTGGACGACTCCGACCGGCTCGAGCAGGTGTGCCGCGAGGTCCGGCTGTTCCACCTCGACCAGCTGTGGTCGGATCACCTGGCGTACCTCACCGACGTGCGCGAGAGCATCCACCTGCGCGCGCTGGCCCGCGAGACGCCGCTGGACGAGTTCCACCGCGCGGCGATCCCGGAGTTCCACAAGATCATCGCCGAAGCCGCGTCGCGGGCGGCGAAGACGCTTGAGGAAGCCGAGATCACCGACAACGGCCTCGACCTCGAGGAAGTCGGCGTGCGGCGGGCGAACACCACGTGGACGTACCTGGTGCACGACAACCCGTTCGACTCGGACTTCGAGCAGACGGTGAAGAAGGTGCGCAGCATGATGCGGATGAAGAAATCCTGATTCCTTCTTTCGGAGGGCTCCTCGCCGCGGGTGAGGAGCCCTTCGCCGTTCTCTGGCTCACCTCCGCGTAGTTTCTGTCGGTGCGGTGGGACAGAATGGCGGTATGCCGCAACTGCGCATCGCACTGGCCCAGGTCAACACCACCGTCGGCGACATCGACGGGAACACCGCGCTCACCGTCGAGTGGGCCCGCAAGGCCGCCGAGGCGGGCGCGCACGTCGTCGTGTTCCCGGAGATGTCCCAAACCGGTTACCCGGTCGAGGACCTCACGCTCCGGCGCACGTTCGCCGAAGCGTCCCGGCGTTCGGTGACCGAACTGGCCCGCCGGCTCGACGAGGCGGGCTGCGGCGAGGTGCTCGCGTACGTCGGCTACCTCGACCACGACGAGGTCGGCCCGCGCGACGCCGCGGCCGCGTTGTACCGCGGCGAGGTCGTGGCCCGGCAGTTCAAGCACCACCTGCCGAACTACGGCGTGTTCGACGAGCACCGGTACTTCAAGCCGGGCACCGAGCTTGAGGTGCTGCGGCTGCACGGCGTCGACATCGGCATGGTGATCTGCGAGGACATCTGGCAGGACGGCGGCCCGATCTCCGCGCTGGGCAAGGCCGGGGTCGACCTGGTGGTCGCGCCGAACGCGTCGCCGTACGAACGGTCGAAGGACGAACAGCGGCTGCCGCTGATCGCCCGGCGAGCGGCGGAGGCGGGTGCGCCGCTCGTGTACACGAACCAGGTGGGCGGACAGGACGATCTGGTTTTCGACGGCGACTCGCTGGTGGTCGGTGCGGACGGGACGCTGCTCGCGCGGGCGCCGCAGTTCGTGGAGCACCTGCTGGTGCTGGACCTGGACCTGCCCGCTTCGGGCGCGGCTGCCACGGGCTCGTTCGAGGGCTTGGAAGTGCACCGGCGGGTTTTGAATGACTCGCCACTGGCTGAGTACTCGCCGCTGGTCGCTCCGACGATCAGCGAACCGCTGTCGGACGAGGCCGAGGTGTGGTCGGCGCTGGTCGTCGGACTGCGCGATTACGTGCACAAGAACGGCTTCTCGACGGTCACTTTCGGCTTCTCCGGCGGAATCGACTCGGCAGTGTGCGCGGCACTCGCGGCGGACGCACTCGGCGGGGACAACGTGTACGGCGTTTCGATGCCGTCGAAGTACTCGTCCTCGCACTCACGGGACGACGCTTCGGACTTGGCGGAGCGGATCGGTGCCCACTACCGGGTCGAGCCGATCGGCGACATGGTCGACGTTTATGTCAACCAGCTGCGGCTGACCGGGCTCGCGGAGGAGAACATCCAGGCTCGGGTGCGCGGGATGCTACTGATGGCTCTGTCCAATCTGGACGGACACCTGGTGCTGGCGACCGGCAACAAGACCGAACTGGCCGTCGGCTACTCGACCATTTACGGCGACGCGGTCGGAGCGTTCGCGCCGATCAAGGACTTGTTCAAGACGCACGTGTGGCAGCTGGCGCGGTGGCGGAACGAGGAGGCGGTCAAGCGAGGGGAAACGCCGCCGATCCCGGAAAACTCGATCACGAAGCCGCCGTCGGCGGAACTGCGGCCGGACCAGAAGGACTCGGACTCGCTGCCGGATTACGAACTGCTGGACGACATCCTGGACGACTACGTCGAGAACGACCGCGGGTACGTGGACCTGATCGAGGCGGGCTTCGACCCGGAGACGATCGACCGGGTAGTGCGGATGGTCGACCGAGCGGAGTACAAGCGGCGGCAGTACCCGCCGGGCACGAAGATCACGTTCAAGGCATTTGGCCGGGACCGGCGGCTGCCGATGACGAATGGGTGGCGGGAGCGGAAGGCCTGAGCGGGGGTTGTGGCCGCGGTGGTTGAGGGGCGCGCGGCCGGTGGGGTGCCCCGGTCGTTGGGGTTGGGGCGCGCGGCTGCGGGCTGACCCGGCCGGTGGCGTTGGGGGCGCGCGGCTGCGGACTGACCCGGTCGGTGGCGTTGGTTGAGGCGCGGTCGGCGAGGTTAGCCGGACAGGCGCGGCTGGAATCAGCGAGGAGGCCGTTGCCGACCTCGTTGACCGTGCCGTCGCCGCCGTGCGTCACCACCAGGTCGTAGCCATCGCGCCGCCGAACGGGCTGTCGCGAGTGCGTGCCCGCGGCGAAGTCGGCTGGGCAAGTCCGGCTGACTGGGATTTCCGGCTCCACAGACCGGTTTCCGACTCGGCTGACTGCTGCACTTCCGGGCTCACCACTGCGGGTGGCGGGGGCTGCAGGGTCGTGTCGTTTTCTCGCCAGTTTCTGTCGGTGCCGGGTCGTACGCTGGGCGGTATGACGGTTGGGTACACGGTGTTCGACACCCCGATCGGTGCGTGCGGCCTCGCCTGGCGGGACGGTGCGGTGATCGGGACCGCGCTTCCGGGCAGCACGGCTGAGCGGACGCGCGCGAACCTCGCGAAACGCTTTCCGGACGCGGTGGAGTCGCCGGTGCCGGAGGAGTTGCGCGTGGTGGTGGAGGATGTCGTCGCCCTGTTGTCGGGGGAGGCTCGCGATTTGCGTGCGGCTCCGCTGGATTACCGGGATGTGCCGGAGTTCAACCGGCGCGCGTACGACGTCGCGCGTGCGATTCCGCCGGGGAAAGTGCTGACGTACGGGGACATCGCGCATCAACTGGGTGCGCCGGGATCCGCGCAGGCTGTCGGGCAGGCGATGGGGAACAACCCGTTTCCGATCATCGTGCCGTGCCACCGGGTTTTGGGCGCCGGCAAGAACACGGGCGGCTTTTCGGCTCCGGGCGGCGTCGAGACCAAACGGCGGATGCTGGTGATCGAGGGAGCGTTTCCGGAGGAGCCGACGCTGTTCTGACAGACCGGCCGCGGGGACCGGTCTGCTCTCGGTTCTTGAACGGAAGGTCTTGGTCCGTCGGGAGTTTGGATGTGCTCGGTCGGATTCCCGCCGCACCCCCAGTGCCGCTGGACGCCAACCGAGCGCACCGAACTCGCCGGGCAAAGGACGCGGGTGGCCGAAGCTGCCCCAGTCGGCAGCTCGCCCCCATCGCTGTCAGTCAGCCGATGGCCTCCGTCCAACCCGCAATCCAGCCAGCCGAACGAACCGGCCGTGCAGACCGCTCGCCGACCAGGCCACCGATCCGACTAGTGGTCAAGAACGGCTGGCTCGGCGATCGCTCAACCAACACGGCCGGAGCGCGGCACTTAGTCAGCCGAATGCCCGGTCGGCGCTCGCCGCAGTGCGCCAGCTGGCCGGGTCATTGCCATCCAAAGCGCTCGACAGCCAGCAGTTGCCGGAAAACCAATCCGGACAGCGCAGCTAACCGAGCGATGGGCCCGGTGCGAAAAGCAGCGTCACTCCCCCGGTTTCCACGGCTTCAGCCACGCCGTCTCCGGCCAGCCTTCTGCCGCGGCTTGCAGGGGCATGGCGGTGGCTCCGTCGATGGACTCGCGGACGATGTCGGCGTGGCCGGCGTGCCGGGCGGTTTCTTCGATCAGGTGCAGCAGCACCCAGCGCACGGACCAGGCCGACGCGTCGTCCGGGAACCAGGGGACGTCCTTCGGGATCGGGACTTCCTGGTTCAGGTCCTCGATCCCCGTGATGACCTCTTCGGTCCTGGCCGCTACCTGGTCGTAGGCGGCGATGACCGAATCCAGCGTTTCGTCCGGGCCCAGGCGGTAGTTTTCCTGGTAGGCCGCCATGCTTTCGGCGAAGGGCTTCGGCTCGATTTTCAGCACCAGGTCGATCCAGCCGCTTTCGGTGGACGACACGTGTTTCAGCAGGCCGCCTACGCTCAGGGCGCTCGCGCTGGGCACGGCGCGCGCCTGGTCGTCGGTCAGGCCGTACGCTGCGATCTTCATCGCCTGCCGCTGTTGTGCCAGGAAACCGAGCAGCCCGCTGCGTTCGTCGGGGGTCGGGGAGAGTTTGCCAGCCATGGTGGCCTCACTTCCGGTGTCTGTTGCTCCGCAGCATCGCACCCGCCACCGACAATTTCCGGCCGCTGACCGGAACGGGAGTCTGCACGACGTACGCGCCACCGAGCACGATCTCCACCGCGTGCACCACCAGCTGAACCCGGGTGAACACGCCCTCCAGGTGCCCGGCCAGCGTCGACACCACCACCAGCGCCCACGCGATCAGCACGAGCACCAGGCCGCCGACTGCCCAGCCTCGCCAGCCCTCGGGCCACCAGAACACCAGGCTCAGCGCGCCGAGGACGAAGGCCGCGCTGAGCAGATGCGGGGTCACGACGGTCTCCGGGACCCCGGCGTACACCATCAGCACGATCCCGAACGCCGACACCGAAGCTGACGTCAGCCGCCCGGTCCAGTGCACTGGCGCGAGCCGCATCAGGGCCGGGCCGGTGAGGAAGAAGGCCAGGCCGCCGATGGCCGTCAGGACTGGGAAGACCGGCTGCGCGTAGAACAAATCCCAGACCGGCTGGTCGGTCAGCGACACCCCGGTCTGCATGAAGAACTCCAGCAGCCACGCGGAATAGCCCGCCAAACCCAGTCCGAGCAGGACTATCGAAGCCACCCGCGCAGCATGCACTTGCCCACCCTAAGCGAATCTCTGCGACGAAGTGCCGGATGGTGTCACACCCGTGACTTACCGGAGGTTCCGGACACCATCCGCTACCACGAACTCACGCACCGAATCCCTGGTGGAGGCTACCGGATCGTGGTTGGCGGACGGCCAATACCTGCCTCCGGGCCGGGGACCTCGGGGTTTGGACGGGCAGGGTGGGCGGGGCCGGTTGTGGGGCTGGCGTGTGTCGGCAAGTGCCGACATTTGCGGGGCCGGGGGAAGCAGCGGAATTCCGCGGGCGCTGGATTCCGGCTGGCGGCTGGCGGCTGGCGGCTGGCGGCTGGCGGCTGGCGGCTGGCGGCTGGCGGCTGGCGGCTGGCGGCTGGCGGCTGGCGGCTGGCGGCTGGCGGCTGGCGGGGCCAGATCAGCACTGCGCCCGCGCCGCCGCAACCCCGTTTAACCACGTGGGAGCGAACCCGACCGACAGAGACCAGCCTCCCTGCTAGACGAACAACCGGGAACAGCAACCATCTGCCGAACCGACGACCCGCTCACCATCACCGCCAACCGGTCCACCCCAAGCCCCGACCTGCCCATCGGCAGACGCGAACCCGACCGGCAGAACCCAGCCTCACCCCTGCGGACGAACGAACGGGAACAGCACCGTCTGCCGGATCGACGTCCCGCTCAGCATCATCAGCAGCCGGTCCACCCCCAGCCCCAAACCGCCCGTTGGGGGCATGCCGTGTTCCAGGGCCAGCAGGAAGTCCTCGTCCAGCTCCATCGCCTCGACATCACCGCTCGCCGCGCGCAGCGATTGCGCTTCCAATCGGCGGCGCTGTTCCAGCGGGTCGGTCAGCTCCGTGTACGCGGTTCCGACTTCCGAGCCGAAGGCGATCAGGTCCCAGCGTTCGGCCAGGAGGGGGTCGGTGCGGTGCTGGCGGGTCAGCGGCGAGACTTCGGTGGGGTAGTCCGTATAGAAGGTCGGCAGGACCGTCGAGCCTTCGACCAGGTGCTCGTGTGCCTTCAGGACCAGGTCGCCCGCGCTGGCTTCTTCCGGGGCCGGGACTCCGGCGGCGGCGCACAGTTTTCGCAACGTGGCTATCGGTGTGCCTGAGTCGATCTCCTCGCCAAGGGCATCCGACACGGCTTTGTGCACCGGGATCACGGGCCAGTCGCCGGAGATGTCGTGTTCGACGATGCGGCCGTCGGCGTCGGGGCGTCGCACGATCTGTGCGCCGTACGCTGCTTCGGCGGCGTACTGGATCAGGTCGCGCATCAGGTGGCGCATCGCGTTGTAGTCCGCGTACGCCTGGTACGCCTCCAGCATCGTGAATTCCGGGTTGTGGGTCGCGTCCACGCCCTCGTTGCGGAAGTTGCGGTTCAGCTCGAAAACCCGCTCGACGCCGGCCACGCACAGCCGCTTCAGGTACAGCTCCGGAGCGATGCGCAGGTACATCCGCATGTCGTACGCGTTGATGTGCGTGACGAACGGCCGCGCGTTGGCGCCGCCGTGAATGGTCTGCAGCATTGGGGTTTCGACCTCGAGGAAGTCGCCCTGGTGCAGGCGTTCGCGGACGGCGCGGACGACCGTCGAGCGCAGGCGGAGCATATTCGCGGAGTCCGGGTTCACCGCGAGGTCCAGGTAACGCTGGCGGACGCGCGTCTCCGGGTCGGTCAGGCCCTTTCGCTTGTCCGGCAACGGGTGCAGGCACTTCGCGGTGACGGTCCATTCGTCCACGAGCACCGACAGCTCGCCGCGGCGGGTCGTGATCACCTCGCCGCTCACGCCGACGTGGTCGCCCAGGTCTACGCCCGTGCGCCAGCCGGTCAGGTCGAGGACCTTCGCGTCGAGCATCAGCTGCAGTTCGCCGGAGAAGTCCTTGATCCGCGCGAAACACAGCCCGCCGAGGGTGCGCAGGGCGAGCACCCGCCCGGCCACCCGGACGCGTTTTCCGGTGTGCGAATCCGGTTCCAGGCCGGAAAACGCGTGCGCGATGTCGCCGAGGTGGTCTTCGCGGGAGAAGCCGACCGGGTACGGGTCGACCCCGAGTTCCCGCAGTTTGTCCACTTTGGCCACTCGCACGCGGACCTGTTCCGGACGACGCTTGGCGCGCGGCACGACCTGCGCCGCCTCCTCGTCGATCCGCCGGACCTGGGCGACGAAGTCCTCCCCCACGTTCTCCAGCCGCAGCGACCGCGCGCGTCCGGTGGGCACGAAGCCTTCCAGCGCGCCCGCGACGATGCCGACCCGCGGGAGCCGGCGCGCCGAGGAGTAGCAGAGGAACCGCGGTTCCCAGTCCGGGCCGTACTTGGCGTTCGAGCGGTACAGCGATTCCAGCTGGAAGAACCGCGACGCGACGCCGAGCACCGCCCGCCACGCGCGCAGCACCGGGCCGGCGCCGATGCGCTCGCCTTCGGAGAACACCGCGCGGAACATCGCGAAGTTCAGCGAGATCCGCTGCGCGCCGATGTGCTGTGCGGCCGCGACGACCTCGGCGACCATGAACTCGTTGAGCCCGTTTTCCGCGTCCCGGTCACGGCGCATCAGGTCGAGCGAAAGACCCCGGCGGCCCCACGGCACGAACGACAGCAGGCCGCGCAGTTCGCCGCGCCCGTCGTACGCCTCGACCATCACGCTGCGGCCGTCGCTCGGGTCGCCGAGGCGGCCGAGCGCCATCGAGAAACCGCGCTCGGTCTCGTCGACACGCCACTGCTGCGCGCGAGCGAGCAGCTGCACCATCTCGTCTTCGGGGATTTCGCTGTGCCGCCGGACCTGCGCGGTGTACCCGGCGCGCTGAATCCGTTTCACCGCCTGCCGCACGGACTTCCGCTCAGGGCCGGTGAGCGAGAACTCTCGGACGTCGAGGACCGCTTCGTCGCCGATCTGCAGCGCGCGCAGCCCCGCCGCGGCGTACACCTTCGCGCCCTTCTCGCTCGCGCCGAGCACGCCTGGCGTCCAGCCGTACGTACGCGCTTCGTGAAGCCACGCCTGCACTGCGTCCGGCCACGCGTCCGGGTCGCCGATCGGGTCCGCGCTCGCCACTGTGGTGCCAGCGAGCACGCGGTACGTCACCGCGGCGCGGCCGTTGGGCGCGAACTTGACGCTCTTGTCGCGACGCGTGGCGAAGTAGCCGAGAGAGTCGTCCTCGCCGAACTCTCCCAGCAGACGGCGCAACTGCAGCTCTTCGTCGTCTGTCCGAATGCGACGGCTGCGTACGCCGCGGAAGAGCGTGTACAGCGCGGCGGTGGACACGAAGGTCGCGCCGAGGTCGAGAACCACGTCGATCCACGCCGGACCTTCGCCGACGCCGATCCGGCGCAGTTGCAAGTTCTCGCCGGTGGCGTGGTTGACCACCCAGGCGAACCGCTCCCACGCGTCGCCAAGGCTGCCCGGGAACACCTCGGTGAGTGCCCAGCCGAGCACGATCACCCCGAGGAACCCGACGAACAGCACGGTGAGCCCGTTCCACCAGGCCCCCGGGGCGAGCCGGGCGGGGAACGCCGGACGCAGCGACAGCAGGAACACGATCAGCAGGATCGAGATCACGTCGGCGACGGCGAGCGCGCCCACCTGCGTGGGGATGTGCCGCATCTGCCGGGCGTTGAGAGTCAGCAGGTCGGGAGCCCACAGCAGCAGCGCCTGCAGGATCAGCGTGGTCACCAGCCCGGCGACCTGGAACAGCACCAGCACGTACAGCGCGGCCTTCTTGCGCCTGCGCAACGCCGCGCCGAGCACGACGAGCAGCAGCACGATCACCAGGCTCGAACTGGTCGGCACGCTCAGCACGCCGAAGGCCATGTCGATGCCGTTCAGCAGGTGCCCGTGCCGTCCGCCGGCGAGCAGCAGCACGACCGAGAAAAGCGCTGCCAGCTGCACGACAGTGGCCACGAGACCGCCGGCGCGGGCCTTCCAGCCGAGGCTGCGCGAGCGGGCGCTCACTGGGGTTCCCATCGGATCCTTCCTGTGCGGCGCAGCCGCTCCGTTGAGGGAGGGGGTGGGGCGGCAGCCGGGCTTTCTTGCGGCGCACCCGGGTCAGGGGACGCGCCGGACCTTCTCACCACCGGGCGCATATCGGCCCGATGCCTAACAAGACGTCACAGGAAGCAAAACGGTTGTCGCTACCCGGCCGTGTGAAGCTGGTCGCACGACCTTGGGGCCCTCCGGCGCGCGTGTCACGCTGTGTCCGGTACTGACTCCACGACCCGGGGACCTCCGCGAGGCCTCGAGGGAAGGACGGTCGACGACGATGTCTGCCCAGTCTGCCCAACCCGACGGCGCCTCCGGCGAGGTGGCTGCCCCTTACGGAACCGGCCCGGCGACGGGCGCCGGTCCGAGCAAGCCGCGAAAAGTCCGGATTCATCATCTGCGCGAGCTGAAGGACCGCGGCGAACCGTGGCCGATGCTCACCGCTTACGACATGTATACCGCCGAGCTTTTCGACGAAGCAGGCATCCCCGTGCTGCTGGTCGGCGACTCCGCGGCGAACAACGTGTTCGGTTACGACACGTCGCTGCCGGTCACGGTCGACGAACTGCTCCCGCTGGTCCGCTCGGTCACCCGGGCGGTGAAACGGGCGCTCGTGGTGGCCGATCTGCCGTTCGGTTCCTACCAGCTGTCCCCGGAGCAGGCGCTGGCCACGGCTGTGCGGTTCATGAAGGAGGGCCGCGCGCACGCGGTCAAGCTCGAGGGCGGGCACCGGTTCGCGCCGCACGTCGAGGCGCTCACCTCGGCCGGGATCCCGGTCATGGGCCACATCGGCTTCACCCCGCAGAGCGAGCACAACCTCGGCGGCTACCGGGTGCAGGGGCGCGGCGAAGCGGCGGAGAAGCTGCTCGCCGACGCGCTGGCCCTGCAGGAAGCCGGCGCCTTCGCGGTCGTGATGGAGATGGTGCCCGCCGAGGCGGCCAAGCGCGTCACGCACGAGCTGAAGATCCCGACGGTCGGCATCGGGGCCGGTCCGGACTGCGACGCCCAAGTGCTGGTCTGGCAGGACATGGCCGGGCTGCGCCGCGGCAAGGCGCCGCGGTTCGTGAAGCGGTACGCCGACGTCGCCGGGGTGCTGCAGAGCGCCGCCACGGCGTTCGCCGAGGACGTCCGGCGCGGCGAGTTCCCGGCGCCGGAACACGCGTTCCACTGAGCTGCCTCGTGAGTGCTGATCGCGGTTAGAACCGTGATCAGCACTCACGAGCGGCGGAACCGTTCGGCGAGTTCCGGATCGTTTTCCCACCACAATCCCTTCGCCGGGGCCTCGCCCGCCGCTGCCTCCTCGTCCAGTTTCCGGTCGAGCCGTTTCGCGCGTTGCTCGTCGTCGCGCGCCCATCGGAGGAAGAGCGCGCCGACGAACGGCAGCCCG
This sequence comes from Amycolatopsis sp. VS8301801F10, assembly GCF_046195355.1. NCBI lineage: Bacteria > Bacillati > Actinomycetota > Actinomycetes > Pseudonocardiales > Pseudonocardiaceae > Amycolatopsis > Amycolatopsis sp. VS8301801F10. Next base: position 233,296 of record NZ_CP176065.1, read on the forward strand.
GCGACGTCTCCCCCGATCCACAGCACGCCCGCGCCGATGATCTGGTCGGTGCGCCGGTCCGGTCCCCAGTCGCGGTGCACCGCGTCGTAATGCGCGGGCGCGAGCAGCGGGCCGAGCCACAGCACGAGCCCGAGCGCGCCATCGAACACCACTTCGGTGAACGAGATCCACACCGACACCAGGTGCGAACCGTGGCGCGGCGTCGGATCGAGCTGTACGCGGCTGTAGAAGTACAGGAAGCCTGCCAGGACAAGCGCGACGCGTACGAGACCGCCGATGACCGCTGACTCCAGCGAAAGCTCGTACAGCGGCGTGAGGTAGATGAGCAGGAACGGCGCGATCAGCACCACGGTGACGCACAGCGGGAAGGTGATGAACTGCGCGAAGCGACCACGGCCGTGCGTACGCAGCCACGCGGCGAGCGTGGGCGGCGCGGTGCGCATCAGCAGCGTCACGGGCGCGCCGAGCGCGAGCAGCAACGGCGTGACCATCAGCAGCACGGTGTTCTGCGTAGCGCGGACCCAGAACAGCGTCGTGTCGTAGACGCCGAGGAACGAGCACGTCACGAAGACGAGCGTGGCCAGCCCGGCGAGGAACGCCATCGTCCGGCCGGCGGTCCACTCCTGACGGCGAGCGGCCGCGAGGTAGCCGACGCCGAACGCGAGCGCGACAAGGACGGCCGGGACGTCGAAGGTCCAGGCCGTCAACAACGTCGATCCGCTCAGCGGCGGCAGGTCAGGCACGATTTCGATGCGTTCAGTGTGCACCCGCCGAAATTGCGCCTTACGCCGCCCCCGACACCCCGAAGAAGACCAGACTGCCGATTCCGGCGACCGCGCAATAGATGGCGAAGGGGGTCAAGGTGCGCGTTTCAAAGTATTTCGTCAGAAAACGGACAGAAATGTAGGACGCCACGAAGGCCACCGCACTGCCGACCAGAGCCGGGCCGAGCGACGGCTTGTTCTCCGGGGTGAACAGCGTCGGCATCTTCAGCGCACCCGCGGCGAGGATCACCGGGGTCGCCAGCAACCAGGCGAATCGGGCGGCGTCCTCGTGGTCGAGCCCGCGCCGCAGGCCGGCCACCATGGTGATGCCGGAGCGGCTGATTCCGGGCAGCAGAGCCAAAATCTGGGCCGAACCGATGAGCACGGCCTCCTTCACGCTCAGCTTCGACAGCCGGACGTCAGTGGCCTCGTCGACGGTCACCGCGCGCAGCACCATCGTGTCCTCGGCGCTGAAGTCGATCGTCTCCTCCTCGCGCGCGACCCGCGAGACCTCCGCCTTGGGCTTCCGGGAGAACTTCTCCGCGGCGTAGAGCACCCCGCCGTTGAGGGCAAGGAAGATCGCCGACGGCACCGGTTTGCCGAGGACGTCGCGCAGCAGGCTTTCCAGCAGCAGCCCGGCGATCCCGACCGGGATCGTGGCGAGGATGAGCAGCCACGCGAGCCGCTGGTCGGCCGTGCGGACCTCGCGGCGGCGGATCGACGTCCACAGGCCGGTGACGATGCGCACCCAGTCGCGCCGGAAGAAGAGGATCAACGCGATCGCGGTGGCGACGTGCATCGCCACGAGCACGGCGAGATACGGCGAATCCTTTCCGATGCTCAGGTCGCGTCCCCAGCTGCCGCCGACGAGCGCGGGCAGCAGGACGCTGTGCCCGAGACTGGACACCGGAAACAATTCCGACACGCCTTGCAAAGCGCCGACGACAATGGACTCGAGGTAGCTGACCGCGGACATTCGCGAAGCCTTTCTTGCCGCAGTTCGGGCATTCCGCGGAAAAGCTACCGAGGTTCGGGTTAACTCCGAGCAAGCCGGGCCGGAACAGAGGCGGGCGACACTTTCCGGCCACCCCTTGTTCACCCTGTTCACATCCATGAACATCAATCATGTACTTGACCAGTGTTCTCCCGATGTCTTAGCGTGAGCGCACGCCGCATCCGAAGTCATCGAGCCTCGACGAGGAGGGTTGGAATGCGCGTCCGCGATCGAGTTCTGGCGGCAACCGCCGGAGCCGCAGTTTTGCTCGCACTCGCCACGCCCGCGGCGTCGGCCGGGACCGTCCCGGTCAAGAACTCCGCCGAGCTGAAGACGGCGCTGGCCTCGGCCAAGCCGGGCACCACGATCCAGCTGGCCGCGAACACCACCTACACCGGCAACTTCAAGGCCGCCGCCAACGGCACCGCGAACGGGCGGATCACCCTCACCGGCCCGCGCAGCGCGGTCGTGCAGGCGTCCGGCGGCCGCACCATCGAGCTGACCGGCAGCTACTGGACGCTGTCCGGGTTCACCGTCACCGGCGGCCAGAAGGGCGTGATGGCGCTCGGCGTCAACCACACGCTGGTCGACGGGCTCAAGGTGACCGGCATCGGCAACGAGGGCATCCACTTCCAGCACGGCAGCAGCGACAACGTCGTGCAGAACTCCGAAATCTCCGACACCGGCAAGGAAAACGGCGGGTTCGGCGAGGGCATCTACTTCGGTTCGGCCAAGAGCAACTGGCCGGACGGGCAGCCCGACCACAGCGACCGCAACAAGGCGATCGGCAACAAGATCGGGCCGAACGTGCGCGCGGAGTCGATCGACGTCAAGGAAGGCACCACCGGCGGCGAACTGCGCGGCAACACCTTCGACGGCACCGGGCAGAGCGGCGAGAACTACGCCGACAGCTGGGTCGACGTGAAGGGCAACGGATACCTGGTCACCGGCAACAAGGGCAGCAAGGTCTTCGTGCACGACGCGACCTACGGCGCGTTCGAGGTCCACGTGCAGCTCGACGGCTGGGGCCGGAACAACACCTTCTCGGACAACACCGCGGACGTGCAGGCGCCCTCGGCCTACGGGTTCTACGTGGTCAAAGCGGCCACCGGGAACAAGGTCTGCGCCAGCAACAAGGTGACGAACGCCGGGAAGGGCTTCGCGAACGTAGCCGCGACACCAGGCTGCTGACCGCGATCACAGACGGGGGCCCGCTCAGCCCGGCGGCGGGGGCGGGCCCCCACCCTTTTCCTCATGAGTGCTGGCACTCCCGACCCCCACGTGGAGCGGCGGCGCCTGGCTTCGGGAAGAGTGTCCGGCATGGACGAGCTTTACCCGCCGACCCCGGTGCGCGCCGACGGCATGCTGGACGTCGGCGACGGGCACCGGATCTACTGCCAGGAAGCCGGGAACCCGCGCGGCAAACCGGTGGTGGTGCTGCACGGCGGGCCAGGCAGCGGCACCGCCCCGATGACCCGGCGGCACTTCGACCCCGAGGCGTACCGGATCATCCTGTTCGACCAGCGCGGCGCCGGCCGCAGCACGCCCAACGCGGGCGACGACCTGTCGGCGAACACGTTGTGGCACTTGGTCTCCGACATGGAGAAGCTGCGCGAACGGCTGAACATCGAGCGCTGGCAGCTGTTCGGCGGATCATGGGGTTCGACGCTCGCCCTGGCGTACGCGGAAACCCATCCCTCGCGAGTGTCCGAAATGGTCTTGCGCGGCGTTTTCACCGTGCGCCAGCGAGAATTGGACTGGCTTTACCGCGGTGGCGCGGCGAATCTCTTCCCCGCGGAGTGGGACGACTTCCTGGAGCCGCTGAACGAGCAGCAGCGGGAAGATCCGCTCGCGGGATACGCGGAACTACTGCACTCCCCCGACCGCGCGGTGCGGGAGCGGGCCGCGATCGCTTGGAGTGTCTGGGAAGGCGCGACGGTGGCATTGCTGCCGCAACAGTCCTTTGTGAACCAATACGCGAATCCGCAGTTCGCGCTGACCTTCGCTCGCCTTGCGGTGCACTACTTCCGACATGGTGCTTGGCTCGAAGAAGGCCAGCTGATCCGGGACGCGGGGAAACTCGCCGGAATCCCGGGAGTTTTGGTGCAGGGGCGTTATGACGCGGTCTGCCCGCCGATCACGGCGTATCAGCTGCATCGGGCTTGGCCTGGCTCAACGCTGAAACTCACCGAGTCCGCAGGGCACGCGGTCACCGACCCGGGGATTCTCGCCGCTCTCCGCGAGGCGACCGACAGCTTCCGTTGAAAGCCGTGAGGGGAACCCTGATTCCCTCAGGGTTCCCCTCACGGACTTGTACCGAGCTAGATCCGGCCGCCGCTGGAGCTGTCGCCGCCGGAAAGCCGCTGTGCCAGGTAAACCGGCACCGTGGAGACGATGATCAGCACCGCCGCGACCACGTTGACCACCGGGGCCTGGTTCGGCCGGAACAGGTTGTTGTAGATCCAGATCGGCAGCGTTTCCATGCCGGTGCCGAGGGTGAACGTCGTCACGATGATCTCGTCGAACGACAGCGCGAACGCGAGCAATCCGCCTGCCAGCAAAGCGGACCGCAGCATCGGGAACGTCACCAGGCGGAACGTCGTCATGCCGTCCGCGCCGAGGTCCATCGACGCCTCTTCGAGATTCCCGCCCATCCGGCGCAACCGGGCGACCACGTTGTTGAACACCACCACGATGCAGAAGGTGGCGTGCGCGACGATCGCCGTCATCAGCCCGAGGTCGAGGCCGAAGATCGTCCGGAACGCGTTGTTCAGCGCGATGCCGGTGACGATGCCGGGCAGCGCGATCGGCAGGATCACCAGCAGCGACAACGAGTTCCGGCCGAAGAACCGGTACTTCTGCAACGCGAACGCGGCCATCGTGCCGAGCACCAAGGCGATCGCGGTCGCCGAGAGCCCGGCGACGACGCTGGTCCACAAGGCGTGCAGGGCGCCCTCGTTGGTGATCGCCCGGCCCCACCATTCCAGCGTGAAGCTCTTGGGCGGCCATCCGAACGTGGTGTCGGCGTTCACCGAGTTCAGCAGGACCACCAGCAGCGGGAAATAGATCACCGCGAATCCGGCGCCGAGCGCGGTCCACAACAGCACCCGGGCGGGTTTCGACATCCGCACGGCGGTCTCCTAGAGGTTGTCCAGCGCACCGGTGCGACGCACCGCGGCCAGGTAGACGAGCATGATCACGACCGGAACCGTCGCGACGGTCGCGGCGAACGGCAGGTTGTTGGCCGCGCCGATGTTGTCGTACACGACGTTGCCGAGCATCTGCGAGGTGCCGCCGACGATCTTCACCGCGATGTAGTCGCCGAGCGACAGCGAGAAGGTGAAGATCGAGCCCGCGACGATCGCCGGGAAGGTCAGCGGCAGGATCACCGAGCGGAACGTGCGGAACGATTTCGCGCCGAGGTCGCCGGAAGCGTCCACCAGGGACACCGGAAGCCGTTCGAGGCCCGCGTAGATCGGCAGGATCATGTACGGGAGCCAGAGGTAGGACAGCGTGATCACGGTGGCGGTGACGCCGTATCCCGGGCCGGACAGGCCGAGCGGGTCCAGCAGCCAGTTCAGCACCCCGTTGCCGGACAACAGGGTCCGCCACGCGTACGCCTTCACCAGGTAGCTCGCCCACAGCGGCGTCATCACCATGATCACCAGCACGCGCTGCGCCTTGGGCGACGCGAGCTTGGCCATGGCGAAGGCCATCGGGAACGCGATCACCGCGTCGATCACGGTCACCAGCAGCGCGATGCCGACGGTGCGGAACGTGATCGTGCGGTACACAGAATCACTGAAAAGAGTGACGAAGTTGTCGAAGGACCAGTCGGTGACCACCTTGCCGGTGAAGACGTCGGTGGACCAGAAGGCCGTGATGAAGAGGGCGGCGAGCGCGCCGAGGTAGGCCAGGCCGAGCCAGAGCATCGGAGCGGTGAGGAGAAGGCCGAGGCGCAGCTGGGGTTTGCGGTGGAAGAAAGCCGAGATGCGGTGACTCGGCGGGCTCACGGCGGTCATGTCTTAGCGCTTTCGGGTGCGGAAGGGAGAAAAGCCGAGGGCTGCGGGAACATTGGGGAGGGCCCGCAGCCCCCGGCGGACTCGCGGATGCCGGCGCGGTGGGAACCGGCATCCGCGAGAGTCGATCAACCCTTGATCTCGGTCCAGGCCCGGGTCCAGTCGCCGTAGTCCTTGCACTTGACGTCCGTGCGGCCGTCGAGGCACTGCGGGATCGGCGTGGTCCAGTACTGGATCTTGGCGGCGTACGCGGCGTCGTTGGCGTGGTAGGTGTCGCACAGCGACTTGTCCTTGAACTCCGCGCAGGCCTTGGAGTTCGCCGGGGCCTCGCCGAAGTACTCGGCGACCTGTGCGTTCACCTTCGGGCTGGTGATGTAGTCCATCCACTTGTACGCACACGTCTTGTGCTGCGACTTCGCGGCGACCATCCAGGTGTCCGACCAGCCGGTCGCGCCCTCGCTCGGCACCGTGGCCGCGACCGGCGCGCCCTCGCTCTTCGCGAGGTTCACCGTCACCTGCCAGGCCGTGCCGATCACGCCGTCGCCGCTCTTGAGCGACTGCGTTTCCTTGAGGTAGTCCGACCAGTACTCCTCGACCAGCGGGCGCTGCTTCTTGAGCAGGTCGGTGGCCGCCTTGAACTGCTTGTCGTCCAACGCGTACGGGTTCTTGATGCCGAGGTCAGGCTGGTGCGCCATCAGGTACAGCGCGGCGTCGGCGATGTAGATCGGCGAGTCGTACGCGATGACCTTGCCCTTGTACGGCGACTTCTCGTCGAACATCGGCGACCACGACTTCGGCTCCGGCTGCACCTTGTCGGTGCGGTAGGCCAGGACGTTCGCGCCCCAGCCGTGCGGGATGCCGTAGGCGACGTTGTTGACGCTGTTCCACGACTTGTTCTTGAGGAACGGGTAGATGTCGTTGTAGTTCGGCACGAGCGCGGTGTTGACCGGCTCGACGTCGCCCGAGGCGACCAGCCGCAGCGAGGCGTCGCCGGACGCGGAAACCACGTCGTACTGCCCGGTCTTCATCAGCGTCACGGCCTCGTCGGAGGTGCCGAACGGCTTGACGTTGACCTTGCAGCCGGTCTGCTGCTCGAACGGCGTGACCCAGTTGACCTTCGCGTCGTTCGAGCCGTTTTCCGCGTAGCCGGGCCACGCCAGCACGTTCAGCTGGCCTTCCGGCTGTCCGAGCTGCGTCAGCGCGTTCAGCTTCGGCGGCGTGAAGCCCTGTGCGCCCGGCGCCGACCCCGCTTTGGAGTCGGAGCCCGAGGTGCCGCAGGCGGCGAGCAGGAGGCTCACGCCGCACAGCCCTGCGAGCAGCGTCTTCCTGTTCTTCATAGCGAGAGAAACCTTCCCGTGAGGAACTAGCCGGCTTCGGGGACCCGGAAACTGTGTTCGCGGCGCCAGCGCAGGCGGACGCGACCGTCGGCGAACTCGGTCGGCTCGCTGGTGTTCTGGCGGACAACGGACAATTGGCCCCCGGCATCGAGCGCGACAGCGTAGCGCACCGTCGAACCGGCATACACGACATCCGTGACCGAACCGGTCGCGGAAGTCTCTCCGGGACCGGCCGGAGACGCAAGGTCTCCGTCGATGCGGATCTTCTCCGGCCGGATGCTGTACACGCCCGGCCTGCCGATCACCGCCTCCGCACTACGCCCGCTGAGCAGGTTCGACGTGCCGACAAACCCTGCCACGAAAGCACTTGCCGGGCGTTCGTACACCTCGACCGGAGTACCGACCTGTTCGATGCGGCCCGCGTTGAACACGGCGATCCGGTCGCTCATCGTGAGCGCCTCGTCCTGATCGTGGGTGACGAAGACGAAGGTGATGCCGACCTCGCGCTGGATCTGCTTGAGCTCGACCTGCATGGTCTGGCGCAGCTTGAGGTCAAGCGCGCCAAGGGGTTCGTCCAAAAGCAACACTTTCGGGCGATTCACTAGAGCGCGGGCAAGTGCTACACGTTGCCGTTGCCCACCGGACATCTGCGAGGGTTTGCGGTCGCCGTAGTCCTCCAGCCGCACCGTGCGCAGCGCTTCCTTCGCGCGCTCGCGGCGTTCGGCTTTGGCTACCCGCTTGACTTTCAGCCCGTACTCCACGTTCTGCTGCACCGTCATGTGCGGAAAGAGCGCGTAGTCCTGGAAAACCGTGTTCACGTCGCGGTCGAACGGAGCCAGCTGGCTCACGTCCTTGCCTTCGAGTTCGATCGTGCCCGCGGTGGGCAGTTCGAATCCGGCGATCATCCGCAGCACGGTGGTCTTGCCGGAACCGGACGGGCCGAGCATCGAGAAGAACTCGCCGGGCGGGATGTCGAGGTCGACCCCGTCCACGGCACGCACCTTGTCGAAGTGCTTTTCCAGTCCGGTGAGCCGGATCGCCGGCTGCGCGGACTGCGGACGCCTTCCCGGCGGCCGGGTCTCGGCGGGGGCTTGATGGGGCATGACAGGCCTTCCGATGGATCTGGTCACGACGGCTACAGCGCACTCATCACGTGCTTGACGCGGGTGTAGTCCTCGAGGCCGTACAGCGAGAGGTCCTTGCCGTAGCCGGACCGCTTGAACCCGCCGTGCGGCATCTCGGCCACGAGCGGAATGTGCGTGTTGATCCACACGCAGCCGAAGTCGAGTTTCGCCGAGAACTTCATGGCGCGCTGGTGGTCCTTGGTCCACACCGAGGAGGCCAGGCCGTAGGGAACCCCGTTGGCGTGCTTGAGCGCCTCGTCGTCGTCGGTGAACCGCTGCACCGTGATGACCGGGCCGAAGACCTCGTTCTGGATGATCTCGTCGTCCTGGCGGACGCCGGAAACCACGGTGGCCTCGTAGAAGTAGCCCTCGTCGCCGGAGCGCCGTCCTCCACAGTGGACAGTCGCGTGCTCCGGCAGCCGGTCGATGAAACCAGAGACCTTTTCCAGTTGCGCGGCGTTGTTGAGCGGGCCGAACGCGACGTCGTCGCCGGTGCCGGTCTTGTTCGCCTCGGCCTGGCGGGTGAGCGCGTTGACGAACGTGTCGTGCACGTCGTCGTGTACCAGCACCCGGGTGGCGGCGGTGCAGTCCTGGCCGGCGTTGAAGTACCCGGCCGCGGCGATGGCTTCCGCGGCGGCTTCGAGATCGGCGTCCGGGAACACGATCACCGGGGCCTTGCCGCCCAGTTCGAGGTGCACGCGCTTGACGTCGTGCGCCGCCGAACCGGCGACCTCGATGCCCGCCCGCACCGAGCCGGTGATCGACACCATCGCCGGAATGTCGTGCTCCACCAACGCTCGTCCGGTGTCGCGGTCGCCGCAGATCACGTTGAACACGCCGGCGGGGAGGTGCTCGCCGCAGATCTCGGCGAGCAGCAGCGTGGAGGCGGGCGTGGTGTCGGACGGCTTGAGCACGATGGTGTTGCCCGCGGCGAGCGCCGGCGCGATCTTCCAGATCGCCATCATCAGCGGGTAGTTCCAGGGCGTCACCTGCGCGCAGACGCCGACCGGCTCGCGGCGGATGAACGACGTGTGGCCTTCCATGTACTCGCCGGCCGAGCGGCCTTCGAGAACGCGCGCGGCACCGGCGAAGAAGCGCACCTGGTCGATGACCGCGGGCAGCTCCTCCTCCATGGTCAGCGCGAACGGCTTGCCGGTGTCCCGCGCTTCGACGCGGATGATCTCCTCGCCGCGCGCCTCGAGCGCGTCGGCGATCTTCAGCAGTGCGAGCTGCCGCTGCGCCGGGGTGGTCTCGCGCCAGCTTTCGAACGCTTCCGCGGCGACCTTCAGCGCGCGGTCCACGTCCTCGGCGCCGGCCACCGGCGCGGTGCAGTACGCACGTCCAGTGACCGGGTCGACGATTTCCGCGACCTTTCCGGACAGCGAGTCGACGTAGGTCCCGCCGACGTAGTGCTTCAACTCCTGCACGCGTGCGCCTCCTGACTCTCCGTGGCAGGATGAAACATATAACTCCATATTTCAAATGACAAGGCCCTGGGGCAGGATTGGCTCCAACGGATGCCGAGACGGGTGGACCAACGATGCGCAAGGAGATGTCGAACAGCGCACGACTGGCGATGTTCGCTCCGCTGGAACAGGTGGGGCGCGCGGAGGCGGTCGCGGCGCGGCTGTTCGACGCCATCACGCTCGGTCTCCTCGACGACGCCGAGCAGTTGCCGAGCGAGGCCGAACTCGCCGCGCAGTTCCGCGTCTCCACGGTCACCGTGCGCGAGGCGCTCGCGGTGCTGCGGCAGCAGGGCCTCGTCGAAACCCGGCGCGGACGCGGCGGCGGCAGCTTCGTGCGCACGCCCGACTGGCCAGCGCAGAGTTCGTGGGCCGAGCGCCTGCGATTGGTCTCAATGGCTGAACTTCGCGACTTCGGCGACCACTACCTCGCCGTCGCGGGCTCGGCGGCGAAACTCGCCGCGGAACGCAGCACCCCCGAAGATCTCGAACGGCTGCGGCTCACCGCGGAAGACCTCCTCGGCGCGACCGGACCCGAGGCGACCCGCGCGGAACGGCACTTCCACCTCGAAGTCGCCGCCGCCGCGCAGTCCCCGCGGCTCACCAACCAGGAAGTTCAGCTGCAGAGCGAACACGGCGTATTGCTCTGGGCGCCCCTCGGCGACAAGGAAACCTGCCGCGGGTCTTACGCTGAGCACCAGGCGATCGTCTCCGCGATCGCCTCGGCGGACGGCGAACGGGCGCGCGCCTTGACCGAAGAGCACCTCCTCGGCGCGCTCGACCGGCTCGCAGATCTGCACCTGACCCTCGAAACGCCGTAAGCTCCGATGACCCGCACCACGAGGTGAGCATCGTGCCCGACACCCGCACGCTGACCGGCGAAGAGGTAGTGACCCAGGTTTCCTCCCTCGTCGAGGAGATTTTCGCGCGCCTGAAACCAGTTCTGGCCGCCGCCGAGACGCTGCTCGCCGAGTCCGGCGACCTGTCCGCCGAAGCACTGCACGAGATCCGACCGCAGGTCATCGAGGCGCTCGGCGGCCTCGTGGTCGGCGCGGGCTTCGTGAGCGCGCCGAACGTCCTGGCCGATCAGGAACTCGGTTTCGAATGGTGGACCTCCTGCCGCACCGACGACGGGTCGCCGGAACAGCTGTTCATCAGCCTCGATCCGGAAAGCCCCAATTTCCTGGACTACACGCGGCAATCGTGGTTCACCGTCCCGCGCGACAGCGGGCGACGGCATGTCAATGGGCCATACGTGGACTATCTCTGCACCGACGAGTACACGCTCACCTTCACCGTTCCCGTCACGCGCGGTGAGGAATTCGCCGGAGTCGTTGGTGCGGACGTGTATGTGCGCGAGTTCGAGCGCACGGTGAGTCGCCGGCTGCGCGCGCTCGGCCGGACCGCCGCGCTGCTCAACGCGCAGGGCCGGGTGATCGTGTCGAACAGCGTGCGGAAGGCGACCGGGTCGCTGGTGCGCGAAATCGACGTGCCCGCCTGGTGGGCGTCCGGCGCGGAACCGTATACGGCGCCGGACGGGATGACGTTGCGGCGGTGCGGGGATTCCCCGATCACGCTGCTGGTCACGACCTGATCTGGACCTGCAGGGCGAACCACAGTTCCGCGCGGACGCCGGGGGCGTCGAGGTCCCGGCCGAGCAGCTCGGCGGCTTTGGCGACCCGGTTGCGCAAGGTGTGCCGGTGCACGCCGAGTTTCGTCGCGGCGAGGTCCCAGTGGCCGTGGTGTTCGAGCCAGCAGCGCAGCGACAGCTCCAGGTCGCCGCGGCCGGTCCGGTCGAATTCCCGCACCGGCGCGAGGAGCTGGTCGGAAAACGCTTGCGCGGCTTGCTGATCGAGCAAGCCGAGCAGTCCGGCTCCGGCGTGGTCGGCGTAGCGGAGCAGCTCCACGCGCTGGGTTCGCGCCGCCTCGGCCGCTTCTTCCGCTTGCCTTAACGCAGTGGGGAATTCACTCGCAGCGGACAGTCCACTGTGGAATTCCCCGGTTTCCGCGACGATCGCGCTCACGTCGTCGTTCTCCGCCAGCACGATCAGCTTGTCTCCCCGATGCGCGGCGAACACTTGCCCAGCAAGGGTTTCCAAGCGTTCGTACAACGTGTTCCGGGCGGACTTGCTCCCGGCCACCGCGAGTACCGTCCACGGCTCGGGCGGAAGATCCGGTACCACCTCGCGGGCCAGCTCGTTGTGTCCGGCGGCGAGCAGCTCCAGCACTCCGGTATGCAGCTGGGACAGCGAGAGCCGCTGTGCCCGATCCTGTTCCAGCGCAAGGGAAAGCAGCGAGACGGCCGTGTTGACGATGTAGCGTCCGGTGCTGTCCAACGGTTCCGCAGTACCCACCGCCAACGCACCCCGCGTATGCAGAGTCTGGATGACGACCTCGTCGTCTCCATGGGACACCACGCGGGTGCCCGCGCGTAGCCCGGTGACGTCCAGCTTGACGCCGCGCGCTTTGGTCGATGACGCCTCGCGCACGCGTCCCGCAGAGTCGTAAAGGACGGCCCAGCCGTCGATGAGCCGCGCGAGCCGCCGCACCACTCCCCCGGCCCCGCTGCGGCCGACCGCGGTCCGGGTCAGCTCCTGTTGCGCCCGGCCGATCCGCACTGTCGCGGCGTACTCGTCGGCGGCGACCGACCGGGACACCGCGCGCGTGATCGCGATGAACGGCGTCTTCCGCGGCACCTCCAGCACCGGCAGCCCAACCTCGTCGGCGACCGCGACCAACGCGTCCGGCACCTTGGCGTGACTGAGCCCGACACCGAAACCGAGCCCGGCGACGTCCGCGTCGACCAGCCGCCGGATGTAGGGCGCGTACGTCGCGCTGTAGAGCGTCAGACCGGTCGTGAGCAGCAGTTCCCCGCCTTCGAGGAAGACCTGCGGATCGGTCAGTTCGGTGGGGTGCACCCAGCCGATCGGGCGGTCCAGCCCGGCCTCGCCCGCGACCACGCGCAGGCCGAGCGCGGGTTCGGCGGCCAGCGCCCGCAGGGTGAGTGCCATAACGGCCAATTGTAGCTGCCGAATTGGACAGAACGGCCAGCTGACGGCAGGCGGGGCAAGCCCCATCCTGAGGTGGACCAGTTCAAAGCTCGTGAGTGCCTATCGCGGTTCTAACCGGGATCACCACTCACGACCCGCGACGTAGGAGCGCCGTGACCACCAGCACCGCCGCCGAGCCGCAGGCTCCGGCGCCCCGGCAGCGCAGGCTGCAGACCGAGATCCCCGGACCCGCGTCCCGCGCGCTGCAGGAACGCCGCGCGAACGCGGTCGCCGCCGGGGTCGCGTCGACGCTGCCCGCCTACATCACCTCCGCCAGCGGCGGCCTGCTGACCGACGCCGACGGCAACGTGCTGATCGACTTCGGTTCCGGGATCGCGGTGACGAGCGTCGGGCATTCCGCGCCCGAGGTGGTCGACCGGGTGCGCGAGCAGGCGGCGCTGTTCACCCACACCTGCTTCATGGTGACCCCGTACGAGGGTTACGTGGAGGTGTGCGAGGCGCTGGCCGAGCTGACGCCGGGCGACCACGCGAAGAAGTCGGTGCTGTTCAACTCCGGCGCGGAAGCGGTCGAGAACGCGGTGAAGATCGCCCGCACCGCCACCGGCCGCCAGGCGGTCGTCGTGTTCGACCACGCCTACCACGGCCGCACCAACCTGACCATGGGCATGACCGCGAAATCGGTGCCCTACAAGCACGGTTTCGGCCCGTTCGCGCCCGAGGTGTACCGCGTGCCGGGCTCGTACCCGTACCGCGACGGGCTGGCCGGCCCGGAGGCCGCGCGGCAGGCGATCGACCGGATCGAGAAGCAGATCGGCGGCGACCAGGTCGCGGCCGTCGTGCTCGAGCCGATCCAGGGCGAGGGCGGGTTCATCGAGCCCGCGCCCGGCTTCCTGCCCGCGATTTCCGCGTGGTGCCAGGCGAACGGCGTCGTGTTCGTCGCCGACGAGGTGCAGACCGGCTTCTGCCGCACCGGAAACTGGTTCGCCTCGCAGCACGAGGACGTCGTCCCGGACCTGGTCTGCACGGCCAAGGGCATCGCGGGCGGCCTGCCGCTCGCCGCGGTGACCGGGCGCGCGGAGCTGCTCGACGCGGTCGGCCCGGGCGGGCTCGGCGGCACCTACGGCGGCAACCCGATCGCGTGCGCCGCGGCGCTCGGCGCGATCGAGACCATGCGTAACGACGGCCTCACCGGTTCCGCGAAGCGCATCGAGGAGCTGGTACTGCCGCGACTTCGGGCGCTGGCAACGGAAACTGGCGTGATCGGCGATGTCCGCGGCCGTGGCGCGATGCTGGCGGCCGAGTTCGTCAAGCCGGGCACGAATGAACCGGACGCTGACCTCACCAAGCGCATCGCCGCCGCCTGTCACGCACAGGGCGTCGTGGTGCTGACTTGCGGCACATACGGCAACGTCGTCCGGCTGCTTCCCCCGCTGTCCCTGTCCAACGAGTTGCTCGACGAAGGCCTCGCCGTTCTCGAGTACGCGATCGCCACGGAGGCCCGCAAGTGACTTTCCCGTTCTGGGTGGCCGGGAAGCCGGTAACCAGCAGCGAAACGACCGTCGTCCGGCATTCGTTCGACGGTTCCGAAGCCGGTGCGCACTATGTGCCCGGACCGTCCGAAGTGGAGGAAGCGGTCCAGGCCGCGGCGGACGTCGCCGACGAGTACGCGACGCTGCCCGCGCACGTCCGCGCGGGCGCGCTCGACCACATCTCGCGGCGGCTTTCCGAGCGGACGGAGGAGATCGCGCAGCTGATCACCGCCGAATCGGGCAAGCCGCTGAAGTGGTCGCGCGGCGAGGTCGGCCGTGCGGTTTCGACGTTCCGCTGGGCGTCCGAGGAGGCCCGCCGGTTCTCCGGAGACCTGCAGCGCCTCGACACCGACCCGGGCGGCACCGGACGGCTCGCGCTCGTCCGGCGCGTGCCGCGCGGTCCGGTGCTGGGCATCACGCCGTTCAACTTCCCGCTGAACCTGGTGGCGCACAAGGTCGCCCCGGCGATCGCGGTCGGCGCGCCGATCGTGCTCAAGCCCGCCCCGGCGACGCCGCTGACCGCGCTGCTGCTCGGGGAAATCCTCGCCGAGACCGATCTTCCCGCGGGCAGCTGGTCGATCCTGCCGCTGGGCAACGAGGCGACCGCCGAACTGGTCAAGGATCCGCGACTGCCGGTCGTGTCGTTCACCGGCTCGGTGCCGGTCGGCTGGGCGATCCGCGACAGCGTGCCGCGCAAGCACGTCGCGCTGGAACTCGGCGGCAATGGCGCGGTGCTGGTCTGTCCGGATTGGACTGACCTGGACTTCGCCGCGCAGCGGATCGCGACGTTCGCCATGTACCAGGCCGGACAGTCGTGCATTTCCGTGCAGCGGGTGTACGCGCACACCGATGTCTACGACGAACTGCAGCAGAAGGTGCTGGAGCAGGTCGCCGCGCTGCGCACCGGAAATCCGCGCGAGGACGGTGTCGACGTGGGCCCGCTGGTCAACGAGGCGGCCGCTTCGCGGGTCGAATCATGGGTCACCGACGCGGTTGTCGCCGGCGCCAAACTGCTGACCGGCGGCGGCCGTACGGGTGCGACGGTGGAGCCGACCGTGCTCGCCGAGGTTCCCGAGGACGTTTCGGTGATGGCGGACGAGGTGTTCGGCCCGGTGGTCTCGCTGGTCCGGGTGTCCTCTGTGGACGACGGCGTCGAGCGGATCAACGCGTCACGCTTCGGTTTGCAGACCGGCGTGTTCACCCGCGACCTGCCGACCGCGTTCGACGTGTCCGCGCGGCTCAAGGTGGGCGGCGTGCTGGTCGGCGACGTGCCGAGCTTCCGCGCCGACCAGATGCCTTACGGCGGCGTGAAGGACTCCGGTGTCGGGCGCGAAGGCCCGGCGGCGGCGATGGCGGACTTCACCGAGGAGCGCGTGACTGTCCTTACCGGACTGACTCTCTGAGCGCCGTGTAGGCGTCCACGAGGGACGGTCCGTACCACGTGAGGTAGCGCCCGGAAACCAGCACCGGGCGCATCTCCGGGAAGAAGCCGGGGCCGTCGTCCTGGGTGAATTCGTACGGCTCGTCGGGCAGTACGACCAGGTCGCCCCCGGTCTTCTGGAGTTCTTCCAGCGACGGCCGGGGATACCGCTCGGAGTGTCCGGAGTAGACGTTCTCGACCCCGACCCGGCGCAGCACGTCTCCAGCGAAAGTGTCGCGGCCCAGCACGATCCACGGTTTGCGCCACACCGGAATCACCGCCCGGTAGCGCACCGGTTGCACGTCGCGCCACAGCTCGTCCGCGGTGTCGAGCCAATCCGGTTCGTCGATGCCGTACACCTGCCCGAAAATGCGCCGCAACGATCCCAGCGCGGCGGGCACGGACTCCGCCGCGGCCATCACGAACACCGGAATCCCGTTGGCGCGCAGGGTTTCCACGTCCTCCGGCCGGTTCTCCTCGGAGTTCGCCAGCACCAGATCCGGCTCGAGCGCCAGGATCCGGTCCAGCTTCGGGTACTTCGACCCGCCGACCCGCTCCACGTCCAGATCGGCCGGATGCGTGCAGTAATCCGTCGCCCCGACCAGCCGTCCCGGCGCGCTCGCCTCGACCGCCTCGGTCAGCGACGGCACCAAAGACACCACTCGCCGCGGCGGGCCCTCGATCGGCACCGGCTCGCCGAGATCATCGACCAGTTCCGCGTTCCTCATACCCGTTCGAACGACACCTTCCGCTGCTCGACGTCCACTTCGGTCAGCCGCACCCCGATCCGCTCGCCCTCCGGGAAGTTCTCGCCGGAGCACTTCGCCATCACCGGCGGATCCTCGACCAGGATCTCCGCCCGCGTCTCGTCCGCACGCAGCACCACCGCGGTGAACTCGCGACCCACATGCTCAGCGAGTACCCACGCTTCGACCTGGTCTATGCACGCACGCTCGACCCGCGCCGCCAGACTGTCCGAAGCGGACATCTGCGCGGGCACCTCGGACAATGCCTCGCGCACCCAATCCGGCACCTCGCGGCCAGCCGTCACCGCCAGGCACACCTCGGTGCCGAACCGGTCGACGAGCCGCCGAATCGGTGCCGTGACGTGCGCGTACGCCCCGCCGATTCCCGCGTGCGTCGTAACCGCGGGCAATTCCCCGGCAAAGGCCGTGTAGCCCGCACCTCGCAACAGCCGCGTCGTGTCCGCGTACAGCGCCATCGACGCGGGCTGTCCAGGGTCCAAAGTAGACAGGAACTCGGACACGGTCAGCTCGACCGGCCACGCCAGCCCGACCGCCGCCGCGGACCGGCGCAGCCATTCCACCGCGTCCGGCTCCGGGGACGGCAGCGTCCGCAGCACCCCGATCCCGGCGTCGATCATGATCCGCGCCGCGGCCATCCCGGTGAGCAAAGAAATTTCGGCGTTCCACGCGTCGACGACCGTCCGCGGCCGGCGCGCGAGAACCCAGCCGCCGTCGATGTCGCCGCTGATTTCCTGTTCCGGCAACTGTAATTCGACCGCCCCGCGCTGCACCGCGAGACTGCGCCGCAACCGGCCCAGCTCGGGCAGCGCGGCCACCGACGGATGCGGCCGCCCGGCGTCCAGCGAAGACTGGACCCCTTCGTAGTCGAGCTGCTCGGTCGAGCGCACCAGCGCCCGCCGGACCCGGGTGGCGACGATTTCCCCGGCCTCGTCGACGTCGATGGTCCACAGCACCGCCGGCCGGGTCTCGCCCGGCAGCAGGCTGGCCGCGCCCTCGGAGAGCACCGGCGGATGCAGCGGGACGTTGCCGTCCGGGAGGTAGAGCGTCTGCCCGCGCCGCCGTGCCTCGTGGTCGAGCGCCCCGCCCGGCGGGACGAACGCCGCCAGGTCCGCGATCGCGTACTGCACCCGGAACCCGCTGCCGCGCCGCTCCAGCACCATCGCCTGGTCGAGGTCCTTGGACCCGGGCGGATCGATCGTGACGAACGGCAGGTCGGTGGCGTCCTCGCGGCCGCCCGCCGACGCGAGCGGATCGAGCACCGCCGTTTCGGCCTCCGCGAGCACCGCGGGCCCGAACGACTCCGGCAGCGCGAACTCCGCCCGGAGACGACCGAAGTCCCCTCCCGACGCTGGTGTCCTCAGCACGAGTGGCGGCACGGTCCAACACTATCCCGCCGAACCGCCGGTGATCGCCCGTTCGGGCGCGGGCCGGTCGGGTGTAGCCTGCCTGACATTGACAATCGTCTTCATTTTCAGAAGGGGCCGGATCGGTGAAGATCGCGTTCGTCGGCAAGGGCGGCAGCGGGAAAACCACGCTCTCGTCGCTGTTCGTCTCTTACTTGGCCGCAGCGGGCAAACCGGTGCTCGCCATCGACGCGGACATCAACCAGCACCTTGCGGTGGCCCTCGGCGCGACCGAGGAGCAGGCACTGGCGTGGCCGACCCTCGGCGACCACATGCCGCTGATCAAGGAATACCTGCGCGGCGACAACCCGCGAATCCCGTCCGCCGACGCGATGATCAAAACGACCCCGCCCGGCCGCGGCTCGCGTCTGGTGCGCCCCTTCGAAGACAACCCGATCTTCGACGCCTGCTTCCGCCCGCTAGGCGGCGTCCGGCTGGGCGTGACCGGCCAATTCGACGAGGACGACCTGGGCGTGGCCTGCTACCACTCGAAGGTCGGCGCGGCGGAGCTGCTGCTGAACCACCTGGTGGACGGCACGGACGAGTACGTGGTGATGGACATGACCGCCGGCGCGGACGCGTTCGCCTCGGGCCTGTTCACGCGCTTCGACGTGACGTTCCTGGTGTGCGAGCCGACCCTGCGCAGCGTGGGCGTTTACCGCCAGTACGCGGATCACGCGCGGGACTTCGGGGTTCACCTGGTAGCGGTCGGGAACAAGGTCACCGACGGCGACGATGTCGACTTCCTGACCGAGCAACTGGGCTCGGCGCTGCTGGGCTGGATGACGACGTCCAGCCACGTCCGAGCCGCCGAACGCGGCAAGACCCGGCCGATCGGCGAGCTGGAGCCGCGCAACCTGGCGACGCTGGCCGCGATGCAGGACCTGGTGGACGCGACGCCGCGGGATTGGGCGCGGTACCAGCGGCAGGGGGTGGAGTTCCACCTGCGCAACGCGCGAGCCTGGGGGAACGGGCGAGTGGGGGCGGATCTGGAGCAGCAGGTGGATCCGGAGTTCGTGCTGGACCCGGCTTTGGTGGCCGGGTGATTCGCTGAGGTTCCCACCGCCGACCGGACTGTGCTGTCCGGTCGGCGGTTTCGTGCTGCTGGGCCGCCTGGGTCACGCTGGGGGCGGTCAGTTGCTGCGCCACGCCTGTCGGCGGTTTTTGTGCTGCTGGGCCGCCGGAGGCATGCGGCGGGCGGCCAGTCACCGCCCCGGCCCGTCAGCGGTTCCGCACTGCTAACCCCGCCGGAGACACGCGGCGGGCGGCCAGTCACCACCCCGGCCCGCCGACTGCGTCACGCTGGCCCTGTTTCCTAGTCCGCCGGAGTCGCGAGGGCAGGGCTTCCCGCTCCCGGCAGCCGGTCACCGCCCCGCACGGTCGGCGACGCCACGTCCCGCTTCCCAGATCGCCGGAGCCGCGCGGGCGGGTTGCGGGCAGCCAGCTGCCGCCCATGCGCGGGCGGCAGTGTCGTGCTGCCCTGTCCACCAAAACCGCGCGGGCAAGGCTTCCCGCTGCCGACAGCCAGCCACCGCCCCACGCGGACGGCAGGCGTGCTGCCCCGCCTCCCGCCCCACCAGGATTGGCAGGTCCAGCGGGTCAGTCGCCGTCCCAGGAGCGGTCGGCGGCGTCGGCTTGGCGGGTGCGCTCGCGGGCGATGTCGAGCGCTCGGCGGGCCGTGGCCTCGTCCGGGTAGGGGCCGAGGAGGTCGACTCCTCGGCTGCGTTCCAGGTGCTCGACTTCGTGGGTGCGGGTGTTGTAGTACCAGCCCTGGTCCGGGTTCGGGTCGTCAGACATGGGTTCAGCCTGACACCTGCCCGCTCACTTGCGCCAGCGGAACGGGACCTCCGTGGGCTGCCCGGTGGGCCCGAAGTCGGCGGGACCGTCGTCCTCGTGGTCGGGGTGCTCGTCGAACCACCCGCGAGCGTCCCGGACCGGAATGCCGCGGGGCGGGGTGGCCGCGTCGTCCGCTGGGGCACCGTGATCCGGTACCGGCGGGACGGCGGACTCCTTGCCCGGAAAGACCGGCAACTCGTCCCGGTACGCCCGCGCCGGCGGCGGCCCAGACGGCCCGGCCTCCTGCCCCGGGAAAACCGGCAACGCCCGCCCGTCCGGGCCGGTCTCGCTGGACCGCCGACGCCCGCTGGGCTGCGGCAGCTGGAACGGTGCACCTGCCGCGGGAGGATTCGGCTGAGCGCTGGAGGCGGGCGGGACTGGATGCTGCGCCGCAGGCTGGGCGGGCTGCGCGACACCAGGCGCGGGCGGATTCGCCGACTCCGCACCGGAAGCAGGCGGGACGTGGGACTGCGCAGCAGGCGGAACCGATTGCGCAACACCAGGTTCGGGCGGGTTCGCGCCGGGCGCAGGCGCGACTTGAGACTGCACCGCAGGCGGGACCGGCTGCGCGCCACCAGGCGCAGACGGATTGACCGACTCCACACCGGGAGCAGACGGGGCCGGTTGCGCCGCAGCCGGACCAGGCCGGTTTGCCGGTTCCACGCCAGGAGCAGGCGGAACCGGCTGTGCCACACCAGGCGCAGACGGATTCACCGGCTCCGCACCGGGAGCAGACGGGGCCGGTTGCGCCGCAGCCGGACCAGGCCGGTTTGCCGGTTCCACGCCAGGAGCAGGCGGAACCGGCTGTGCCACACCAGGCGCAGACGGATTCACCGGCTCCACACCGGGAGCAGACGGGGCCGGTTGCGCCGCAGCCGGACCAGGCCGGTTTGCCGGTTCCACGCCAGGAGCAGGCGGAACCGGCTGTGCCACACCAGGCGCAGACGGATTCACCGGCTCCACACCGGGAGCAGACGGGGCCGGTTGCGCCGCAGCCGGACCAGGCTGTGCCGGTTCCGTGCCGGGAGCAGGCGGGACCGGTTGCGCCGCAGCCGGACCAGGCCGGTTTGCCGGTTCCACGCCGGAAGCAGGCGGAACCGGCTGTGCCGCACCAGGCACAGACGGATTCACCGGCTCCACACCGGGAGCAGGCGGGGCCGGTTGCGCCGCGGCCGGAGCAGGCTGTGCCGGTTCCGTGCTGGGCGCGGGAGAAGCTGTCGGCGACTGGTACTGCGCCGGAGGATTCGCAACCGGCTGCGCCGCACCGGCTGCAGGTGGGCTCGCCGATTCCGCGGCAGGAGCTGTCGGCGGCTGGTGCTGCGCCGGAAGACTCGGGAGTGGTTGCGCCGCACCGGAAGCGGGCTGATTCGTCGGCGGGGTTGCTGGCTGCGCCGGGGGTTGTTGCGGAGCAGCGGCGGGCGGCGGGGTCGCCGACGGTGGAGAGTGCTGTGCGGAAGCCGAGCCCGGGCCGTACTGCTGCGCCCCGGGCTGAGGAGCTTGGCTTTGCTGGACCGCCGGGTTCTGTCCCTGCCACCCGGGCGCGGGGGCTGCCTCCTGCCGACCGTGCGCCGGGACCCCGCCGACTGGATTTCCCTGCGGCGGCAACGCTTCTCCCGCACGTGCGGGCTGACGCGGCTCATGCACGTACGGCTTCGGCTGCCAAGCCTGCCTCGCGCGCAACTGCGGATCACCCGGCGCTGGCGCACCCGACTGAGCAGGCACCGGGGGCGTCCCGCCGGTGTCGGAAACGGCAGGCGGTGCTGCACCTTCCGGTGCGGGCGGAGCGGCAGGCTCGGCCTGGTCCGCGGCAGCCGGGCCGGGCTGGGCGGGTTCGTCGGGGATCGAGGTCGTTTCTGGACCGGTCGGCGGAACCGGCTCTTGCGGAGGAGACGGCGCGGCTGCCGGGGGCTGTTCCGGCGGGTTTGCCACCGGATCGTGAGCAGGAGCAGCGGAACCAGCCGAAGCAGCCGGGCCAGCCGAAGCAGCCGGACCCTCCGAACCATGCGGCACCGATCGCCACACCGGGGCCGGTCCGATGTTCATCGGCACCGCCGCGGCCAGCGGGCCCATCGGCGGCGCCTCCCCGGGCGGCACCGGGCCCGCCGCGGCCGGGCGCGGGATCGGGTCCAGGCAGGACACCAGCACCGTGGTCCGGTCCGGGTCCTGGACCTTGCGGCCGCTCCGTTCCCGGTAGACCATCTCCCCCTCGGCGTCCATCTCCACCAGGTAGCCCGCCTCCGCGAGCTGTTCCTCGTCGAGATCGACCAAACGCTCGTAGCGCGACGGGACCACCCGGTACACCGGCCACGACAGCCGGGCGTGCTCGCCGTGGAACTGGGCCAGCAGCGCCGCCATCTGCTGCTGCCACGGAAGCGACATGCCTTCCGCCAGGGAACGCGGCAGGACGACGTACCCGCTGTCCACGCCGGGCATTCCCTGGTTCAGCAGGTCCGCCAGCGGGGTGCTGGACGCGGGGTGCGCGGACTGGCGCGGCGGCTGCGGTGCGCCGAACAGCGCCGCCGGGTCCTGGGGCTCGCTCTGGCCGGTCTTGCCTCGCTTGCCGAATTTCCGTGCCACGTGTGCCATCCTCTGCCAGCGCGCGGCCACGTGCTCGTGGACAGGCCGCGACTTCGGGGTGAATCCGGACCCGCGGCACTGGGCATCCGCGGGTCAAGAGCCGGTGCCTCCCGCACCCATGCTAGACGCCGGGGCGCACCGCCTGCGGCACGACTTCGTGCTCGTCGAACGAGAACGGGCGCACGTGCACCGGCACGCCGGTCTGCTGGGCCTCGACGATCTTGCCGTCTCCCAGGTACATCGCGACGTGGTGGATGGTCGTCGGGTCGGCCGGGTCGGTGGCGAGGAAAATCAGGTCGCCGGGCTGTGCGTCGCGCACCGGCAGCATCGCGCCCGCCTTGTACTGGTCCTTCGAGACGCGCGGCAGGATCACCCCGGCCGACTCGTAGGCGCGCAGCATCAGGCCGGAACAGTCGTAGGAATTCGGCCCGGTGGCGCCCCAGACATAGGGCTTGCCCTGCTCGCCGAGCGCGAACTTGATTGCCTGCGCCGCGGCCTGGCTCGGCGGCAGTGCGGCTCCCATGCCCTGCCCGCAGCCGACCACGTCGGCGACCTGGCCCAGGTTCTGCACCAGCGTGGCCGCCATGGCCTCCCACCGGTGGTAGCGGTCCGGGAAACCGGATCGCTCGACTCGCTGCGCGGCGTCGCCGGGACGCAGGTTCTCCCAGTCCGGGACGCCGAGCAGGACGTCGAAGAATTTGTTGATCGCGTAGTTCGGGTCGGTGACCTGGGCCGCGCTGCCCCAGTTCATCGACGGGCGCATCTGGAAGATGCCGAGCGAATCGCGGTCGCCGTAGTTCAGGTTGTGCAGCCGCGATTCGGTCATCCCGGCCTGGATCGCGACCTGCCACGCGCGCGGCGAGAGGTTGCGCTGCTTGCCGATCGCGATGATCAGCGACACCGTGCCGCGCGACTCCTGGTCGAGTTCCGCGGCGTCCGCCCCGCCCTGCTCCGGCTGCCCGGGCTGGGTGGGGCCGATCGCGGCGTCGCACGAGGTCAGCGCGATCCCGCCGGCGGCCGCCTGCTGCTGGTCGGTCACCGCCTTCTGCACGACGTTGGTGGTGAGCACCGTGGCGAAAACGGCGGCGATCACCACCGAGACGAGAATGGCCAGCTTCACGGTCAGCTCGCCTGGTCATAGTCCGACACTCGCCACCCCGCGGCCGTTTTGACCACGGTGATGCTGAGCCTCGGACCGTCGGTGGGGACCACGACCTTGACCGAACTGGAGTAGGACTGCGCGACCGTCGGCTCCCCGGTGACCTTGGTCGCCGGGATGTTCGCCGGGTCCACAGTGGACATGACGGGCAGGTACTCGTCGGTGGTGAGCGCGCGCATCCCGTTGAGCCAGTCGGCGTTCGAGATGCCCGCCGGATGCCGCACCCAGGCGGTCGCCCACTGTTTCGCGACGTTCAGCGCCTCCGGGTTCGGAGCCGCCGAGGTCGGGGTGACCAGCGGCTGGGTCAGCCGGGTCGGCAGGGTTTCCGTGCTGGGCACCGGGGCGGCGACGCCGGTGCGCGGGCCGGCCGACGAGTTCGGCGGAGCCGCGCCGGGATGCGCGGACGCCGGTTTGCCCAGCACCTTGGGCAGGCCGACGCCCAGCGCGGTGATCACCACGGCGAGGAACACCAGCGTGCCCACGAGGTGCCGGGGCGAGCGGAGCGGGAAACCCCACAGGCGGCGGTAGACCGCGGTCCGGCCGCGGTTGGTGCGGATCGGCATCGGCTACCGCCCCATGACCTGGTCGGTGTCGCGGACCTCGATGCCGCGCGACGGGCGGTACAGCACGAACACCGGTTTCCCGGCCACGACCTCGGGGTCCACCCGGCGCGGCTGGGCCCGGATGCCCTGCGTCGGCACGGTGAACCCGGGCTGGTCCGGGGCCGGGGCCGAGTAACCGCGGTCCGGCGCGGCCATCCGCGACGGGACGACCACCGGTTCCGGCTCGTCGCTCCACCGCCGGTCGGCGACCGGGGACGTGTCGACCTGACGGCTTTCCTTGACCGGCCAGCGCGCGCCGGCCATCACGTAGTCGCCGGGCGCACCGGCCACCGGGTGGTACTGGCCGAACACCGGCGCGCCGCCCCGGCCGCCCGCGGGCAGCGCACCCGCGGCGGACTGCGCGGGACCGACCGCGCCCGGCCACGGAGCACCGGACCAGGCCGCGGCGGGCCGGGCTGCCCGGGAGCCGTTGTCGAGCCGCTGCGAGCTGGCGAAAACCGCCGCCTCGGGCCGGTACCGGCCGCCGCCGACGGTCGCGCCGATCGGGCCGCGCTGGTCGCCGTCCACGACGTCGTCGGTGTCGCGGACGTTCTGCCAGAACTGGTCCTGCGGCGTCGGCTCGTTCTTCCGGCGGAACCGGGAGAACAGCCCGCCGCCCGGCGTCGGCACCGCGCCGCCGACCATGCTGACCGACATCTCGACCATCTGCCACAGCCGCCGCACCGGGCGTCCGACGAGGAACAGCAGCACCGTGATCAGCCCGGCGAGGACCATCTTGGTGAGCAGGTTGAGCCCGTCGCCCGCGGCGAAGATCGCCTGCAGCAGCAGCGCGTGCACGCCGGCCAGCACCGACAGCACGACCAGGTTGAACGCGATGCCGCCGGCGACCTTGAGCACGCGGCGCAGGATCTCCGGGTTCAGCAGCGCGACCAGCCCGATCAGCGGCGCGGTGAGCGCGAACAGGCGGATCAGCACCTGCGCGAGCAGCACGGAAGCCTTGGCCAGCAACTGGAAGAGCGAGTAGACGAGGCTCTGTCCGAGGGCGAGGAACCCGGCTCCGGTACGGCCGCCGGCCTCGCCGGTGAAGTAGCCGGTGGCGGGGCCGAGCTTGGTGGAGATGTCCTTGAAGGCGGCCTTTTTGGCGTCGACGACGTTCTGCTTGCCGTCGTCGCCGTTCACCAGCTGGTCCCGGGTGAACGCCTGCGCGTCCAGCAGCGGCCTGCCGTATTGCTGGGCTTGCGGAGCGGTGGGCGAGCCGAACTCCCCGCGCAGCCAGTTGTCGTAGACGACCTGGTTGTGCAGGTCCGTGGGCAGGATGTCGCGCACGATCCGGTCCTGCGACGAATCGACGAAGCCCGCCTGGATGTTGGTGGTGGTCTGGACGATCGCTTTGTCGATCGGATCGAAATACCGCAGCATCGCCAGCGAGGACGCCGCCAGCCAGACCCCGGCCATCGCGTAAAGGGCCCGCTTGCTGACCCCGGCGAGGTCGCCGCGCCAGATGTTGCGGAACAACATGATCGACAAGATCAGCGCGACCAGGCCGAACAGCTGGGCGTAGATGTTGTTGTACACCTTCTCCGCGCCCGACTTGACCGCGTTGTAGATCGGGTTCAGCAGCCCGCCCTCGAGAACGGTGTAGTGCAGCGAGTTCGTGGCGCCGACGATGTTCTTGCCGACGTTGAACAGCTGGTTCCCGGCCCAGGTGTCGATGGTCGAGCTAGGGGACGCGATGGCGGACAGCGCGGTGCAGTTGGTCTGGTAGGTGTTCCAGACCATGCCCGCGTAGCTGTAGTCGATGTAGGCGCTTTGCGGCTCGCCGTGTCCCTCCGGCGGGTCGAGCGCGCCGACCATCCCCGCCCCCGGCCTTTCCGGGTTCGGCGATTCCCCGCACGCCGCCGCGTTCGCCGCGGGGGCGAACAGCACAGTCTGCAGCCCGATCACCGCCACCACGGCCAGCAGCGACGCGCGCCTGCTCGGGCGGCGGCCAACCGGTTTCGGGCCTTCCTTGACCCGTTTGCGCAGCGCGTGCCAGCCGGCGGCGAACGCGAGGACGGACGCCAGCGTGAAGACGGTGTTCACGCAGGCCTCCTCACGGCCGGTGCGAGCCGGCCCGGATCACCGGGGTTCATGCGGCATCCCTTCCGGTGCCGCCGCTCTTGCCGCCGGCCCGGGCGTGCCGGTCCTCCTGCCGTCCGTCGCGCACTGCACCCTCCACCTCGCCGGTCTCGGACGCGAGCGGGTCCGGCGAGCCCAGCAGCTGCTCGTCGGCGAGCCCGACCTCGAGTTCCGCTTGGAGTTCGAAGTCGTGTTCCAGCTCGTCGTCCTCCGGTGGGGCGGGGACGTACGGCTTGGCCTCGTCCTCGTGGGGCGCCACGAGTTCCTTGCCGGATTTGCCGCGCGCGTCGGGCGAGCCCGGAGTGGTGTCCATCGCCGCGCGCAACGCGTCGAGATGCGGGCCGGAGAAGTCGACGCGGATCCGTTCCACGCCGCCTGCTCCGTCGCCGAAGATGAACTGCCGGGGTTCCATGTCGCGTTCCAGCCCGCGCTGCGCTCCGGGGCGGCGGCCGAGCGCGGCGACGACCTGCTCGTAGCCCACCCCGACCGGCACCTTCAGCAACCGCAGCGCGTCGGCCTGCGCGTCGTCGTCGTCGAGCCTGCCGACGAACACCGAGTCCAGCAGCGCCACGAAACCCTGGATCTTCAGGAAGTCCGCCGGGATCTGCGACGACAGCAGCACCCGGACGTTCCACTTCCGCGAGTCGCGCGCGAACCGGTTCATCAGCACGCGCCCGGTCGGCACCTCGGACAGGAAGAACGCCTCGTCGATCCAGACGCCCTTGCGCAGTTCCTTCGGCTTCTCGTACACCGACCGCTGGGTCAGCCACGCCGCGAGGTTCAGCATTTCCACGCCGAGCGATTCGGCGTCGGTCCAGTACTCGCGCGGCACGCCGTCCTTCGGCAGGGTCAGCCCCGCCATGGTCAGCACGGTCATCCGGTCGTCGCGGGTCTCGGAGTACGGGTCCGCGTCGGTCTCCGGGATCAGCAGCGCCATCCGCTCGCGCATCTCGTCGAGGAAGTCCGCGACCACGACCGCGTGCTCGTGGTGCTCGCTCGAATCCCGCCGCAGCGCGTCGATGACCTGGCCCGGGTCGGCGTCGAACCGGCCGCCGACCGCGCGCACGGCACGCAGCAGCACGATCCGGGTCTGCGCCATCCGCGACACCTCGTACGGCAGCACGCCGGTGAGCACGTCGAGCACGAGCCGCCGCCGGGTCGCTCCGGCCAGCGCCTTTTCGCGCCGCCACGAGCGTTCCGGGTCCTCCTCGTCCATGAAGTGCTCGATCAGCGGATCGGCGACCACCCGGTACGGGTTGAGGATGCCCGGCTGGGCGTTGAGCAGGTTGATCGGCCGCGCGTACGGCCGGAGTTCGGGCAGCTCGCACAGCCTCGACAGCGGGCCGGACGGGTCGAGGATCGTCCAGTGCGCCCCGGCCCGCAGCGTCTTGTAGACGATGCCGCCGCCGAGGAACGACTTGCCGCCGCCCAGCCCGGCGACCATCGCGGTGAGGCCGGATCCGTCGCGGATTTCCTGTGCCATCCACGGGTCCCAGGCCACCGGACGCCTCGTCGCGGTGACCGTTTCGCCGAGCAGGATGCCGCGCCGGTCGCCGACCTCGGCGGTCGCGGTGGGCACCGCGGACGCGGTCCACACCACCGAACCGCGGCGCATGTACGCGCCCGACGCCAGCGGCTCGCCCGGGATGAATTCCCGGGCCATCGCGTACTGCGCTTCCGGATGCTCGATGGCGATCTTCGGCTTGTACAGATCCAGCAGCTGCTGGGCCAGCCGCAGCGCGTCGCGTTCGGTCGGGCCGGACACCGCCAGGCGCCACCACGACCGCACGCGGGTGGCCAGCGCGGTGAAGCCCGACGTCATCTCGTCGTCGATCTCCAGCACCCGGCCGGCCTGCCGGGCCAGCGACTGCGGCGGTTCCAGCTCGTGCTCGTCGGTGTAGTGCTTGACCTGCGAGCGGACCTTGTTCATCTGCCGCTGCAGTTCGCCGGACACCTCTTCCGGCCGCCGCACGTAAATTCGCGCGGACACCTCGACGGCCGCCGGCAGCCGGTCCGCGTGCTGGATCCACGGGTCGTCGACCTCGGGGATCTGCAGGCCGTGCATCTGGCCGACGGTGAGCACCGCGAGATGCCGCGACACCCCAGCGTTGGACCCGGTGCGGCCGCGCACGGTGACCGTGGGCGCGTACGGGTCGGCGTGGAAATCCGCCGCGTCGGTGAAGCTGGCGAGGTCCTCGGGCTCCCATGCCGCTCCTGGCACGGCGGGCATGTTGCGCGGCGCGGGCAGGCCCAGCGAGCACGAGCGGTGCATCAGCCAGGACATCTCCTCGGCGTGCACCGGACGGCCTTCCAGCCCGGCGCTGCCGATGACCTGGTCGAGGTGCTCGATCTCGGAGTCGAGCGCGGCCAGTTCGGCGTCGACCGCCTCGGGCAGGATCCGGCGCAGCACCGGCGCGGCGCGTTCGACCGCGCGGTCCACCATGCGCCGGGTCTGCACTTGAACGCCGAGATAGACCTCTTTCTCCGCCATCGAGCGGCCCATCAGCTGCTGCTGCTCGCCGATCAGGTAGTCGTCGAACGACAGCGCGCCGGGCACGTCGTTCGGCCGCCCGACCGCGTTGTGCACGTGCGCCTCGGCCCACATCCGGATCGGGTACGGCCGGTTGGTGACGCGCAGGTGCAGCCAGCGGCCCTGCAGTTCGGCGTACTGGCCGGCGATGGCCGCGATCAGGTCGCGGCGCTGCGAATCGGAACGGAACGACCAGCGCTGCGGCGCGAGCCGGTACCAGGCGTACACCTCGTATCCGGTGCGCAGCAGGTGCCCGTCGATGCTGCGCGCGGCGATCGACGGCGTGTACGCCGGTATCGCCTGCTCACCGGGCAGCCTGCGGCCCTTGCCGCCGGATTTCTTGCCGCCGGACGGAGGACGGCCTCCCGCGGGCGTGGTCCACGCACCGGCAGGGACGTCTTGCTCCCGCTTCCCTCGGCTTCCGCCGCGACCGAACAACGACTACCTCCCGGCCCGAGCCGCGGGGCGGCTCCGGCGCGCTCGTGGTGCTCCCTGTTTCCCGGCACTCGCACCGGCTCCGCGACGCGGGTCGCGGTGCTGGTACTGCCGCCTTCTCTTGTGCTTCGGCAGCGGGCGCTGCGCCCGCACCCGGACCCGGCTGGCGCTCACCGCGCCGCCGGTGCCCGAGGTCCGCTCCCTCGGCGTGCGCAATTCCTGGCCCATCATCGCGATCACCGCGCCCAGCGGGCGCTCGTGGCTGATCTTGGCGGTGATCAGCCTGGTGATCACGATCGTGGCCACGAACGCCCACGCCGTGGAGAAGAACCCGAAACTCCAGCCGACCCACCGCTCCACGGTGAGCACGACCAGGAAGACCGGAATGCCGACGAGCCACGCGACGTAGCGGGCTCGCCAGGGAAAAGTCGCCTTCGGCGGGCCGAGCCAGACGGCATCGACCCGGTACACCTCGTCATCGGTCCTGATCCGCACGCCTGCTCCGCCTCAGCCGGTGAACAGGCCGGCGATCCACTGGCCCACGTTCACGCCCGCGCCGCTGACCGCGAGTCCGATGATCGCGAGCGCGATGACCACGCCGGCGAGCCGCCGCATGACGCCCGCGTTGTCGCCCTTGCCGCCGCCGAGCCACAGCAGGAGCAGAGCGACCGCGAGCAGCACGAGCGGGATGATGTTGTCGAGCAGCCAGGTCCGGACGTTGCCGGTGCTGATCCCTTCGGCCACAAACGTCTCGAGGGCGGTCATGCTGGTCATGGCGATACTCCCGGTGCACGGCTGGCGCCGTGCTGTTCTGGCTTCGGCGAAGCTACGAACACCATCATGGCGTTACAAGGGGTAATGGTCAAAGCGCGCTGCGTAGATATCGGTGGATGTCGACTTGTGGTCATGGGGCGGGTACTGCGGTCCGATGGTCAGGATTCCTCGCCCTCCATCATCGTGGCAAGGGTGCTCCGGAATAACCCAAGCCACCCGGATTGCGCAGTGTTCCGGCGGTGCGGCTCCGCAAAACGCGCGACGCTCACTCTCGGTGCGCTCCGGACCGGCGTGTCGGGCAGGCACCAGTGTGGCATGCCCCGATCGGCGTTCCGCCGCGAGTCCGGTGAGTGACAACCGGACTGGAAAACAATCCGGAATTGATCACTCTCTGATGCGATAACGGTCACCATCACGTCCGATGTGCGCATTTGTTCACTACAAAGCGTGATCCCGGGCAGTTCCGGACCGTCCCGCGGCTCAGGCCCGGAACGCCGCGCTCGGGATCGCGCCGGCTTCGATCACCCGGCGGCTGAGCGAAGCGCACAGCTGCTCCAGCCGAGCCGTCTTCTCCTCGCCGAGGTGCCGCCACGGACCTTCCGCCGCCGCGTTCGTCGCCGTCTCGACGCGTTCGCGCAACTCCTGCCCGCGCTCGGTCAGCGCGCCGTCCGCGTCGAGGATTCCGTCCACGGACAGCCGGGCCGCGGCCGCGTCCCATTCCTCGTCGCTCCAGCCGCGGGTGCGCTTGGCTGTGTCCGGCGGGGTTCCGTTGCTGGTCGCGCTGTGCGTGACCAGTGCTTCGAGACCGGACAGGCCGTTGGTGGTCAAGGCGGCGACGTGCCCGTCTCCGCGGTGCTCGCGCAGCAGCGTGATCGCGTGCCAGAGCGCGAGGTGCGGCTGTTCGGGCCACGCCAGGTCCGCGTGGGCGGCGTAGAGCGGGCGCCCTTCCGGACGGCAGCCTTCGGTGGCTTCGCGGGCAAGCGCCGCGGCTTCGGCGACTTCGGCGGACGCGAGCGTCTCGTCGCCGAACAGCCTGCGGTAGATCTCGTCGACGGCGGCGAGCCGGGCTTCGAGGACTGTTTCGGGGCTCGCGATGGTCCAGACCCGCGGGATGAAGTGCGCGATCAGGCTGGGGCTGAAGCTGTAGAAGGTCGCGGTGACTGTGCCCGCTCCGACCTGGCCCATCGCCGCGGCGCGGCTGGCGAAGTAGGTCATCGACCCGGGTTTGAGCCCGGCGGCGGCGAGCCGCTGCTGGGTTTCTGGAGCGAAGTAGACGGGGGCGTGCAGAGCGTCGAAAGTGGTCCGGAAGGCGACAGCGGCGGCGACGGCTTGACCCATGCGCCCGATCGTAGCGATCGGGCGGACGAGCTGGCATGTAAGCCGGATCCTGTTCCCGGGCCGCCTCGCGGCGGACCGGGCGACGGTCATCCATCTCGGCCTGCCGTTGCCGACAGGCTCCAGCGGCCTACCCGCAGGCATCGGACGGGCCGCCCTCGATCGCCTGCGCAGGAGCGAACTCCCTCTTGGCCTTGCTCCGGGTGGGGTTTACCGAGCCATCCCGGTCACCCGGGATGCTGGTGGTCTCTTACACCACCGTTTCACCCTTACCCCCGTCGCGAGACGGGGGCGGTCTGTTTTCTGTGGCACTGTCCCGCGGGTCGCCCCGGGTTGCCGTTAGCAACCACCCTGCCCTGCGGAGTCCGGACTTTCCTCGGACCGGGAGACCCCGGGCCGCGACCGTCCTGCCAGCTCGTCCGCCGAAACAGCGTACCCGGGAGACCGCCCGGCCCCGGGTCCGGGCTGGCACATTCCATCGCGTGGACGCGCGTTGACCCCATTCCGGCCCGCTGTTTCACTCCCGCCATGACCGCACCCGAAGAGCAGGAACCTCTGAAATTCGCTTACTGGGTCCCGAATGTGAGCGGCGGCCTGGTCACCAGCGACATCGAACAGCGCACCGATTGGGGCTACGAGTACAACCGCGAACTGGCCGTGCTCGCCGAGAACAACGGCTTCGAATACGCGCTCACCCAGGTCCGCTACACCGCCAGTTACGGCGCTGCCTACCAGCACGAATCCACCGGTTTCAGCCTGGCGCTGCTGCTCGCGACGCAGCGGCTGAAGGTCATCGCGGCCGTCCATCCCGGACTGTGGCAGCCCGGCGTGCTGGCGAAATTCGTCGCCAGCGCGGACGTCATCTCCGGCGGCCGGGCCGCGGTGAACGTGGTCAGCGGCTGGTTCAAAGACGAGTTCACCGGGCTCGGCGAACCGTGGCTCGAACACGACGAGCGCTACCGCCGCTCGGAGGAGTTCATCCGGGTGCTCAAGCAATTGTGGACCGACGACCACGCCGAGTTCCGCGGCGACTTCTACCGGATCCACGATTTCGACATCAAACCCAAACCGGTCGCCGGTCCCGGACGGCCGCATCCGGAAGTGTTCCAGGGCGGCAACTCCACCGCCGCGCGCAAGCTCGCCGGCCGCGTTTCGGACTGGTATTTCAGCAATGGCAAGGATTTCGCCGGGTTCAGCGAGCAGGTCGACGAGGTGCGCGGGTACGCCGCGGAGAACGACCACGCGGTGCGGTTCGGGCTCAACGGGTTCGTGATCGCCCGCGAGACCGAAGCCGAGGCCCGCGAGGTGCTGCGGGAGATCGTGGCGAAGGCGAACGTGCCCGCCGTCGAAGGATTCCGTTCCGCGGTAGCGCAGGCCGGCAAGTCCACTTCGGACGCCAAGGGCATGTGGGCGGATTCGGAGTTCGCGGACCTGGTGCAATACAACGACGGCTTCCGGACCGGCTTGATCGGGACGCCGGAACAGATCGCGGACCGGGCGATCGAGTACAAAAAGCGCGGCGCGAACCTGTTGCTGCTCGGGTTCTTGCACTACCTGGAGGACGTCGAGCACTTCGGCAGGGAGGTGCTGCCGGTGATCCGGGAGAAGGAGCGGGTGCTGGCCCGCGGCGCGGGAGTGCCGGAACCGGCGGGGATCTGAATTTTCCCGGCGGCTAGCGTTCGGGGGTGAACGGTCCCCTGTCCCTGCTGCTTCTGGCCGGAACGCTGTGGTTCGCCATGGCGCGTCCGCGCGGCCTGCCGGAAGCCGTCTTCGCGGTCCCCGCCGCCGGTGCCGTACTCGCGCTCGGCCTGACCTCGCCGCACGAAGCAGGCGAGCGGGTCGTCCAGATGCTGCCGACGATGGGCTTTCTCGCAGCGATCCTGCTGGTCAGCCACCTCGCGGCGGCGGAAGGCGTCTTCACCTGGCTGGGTGCCGAACTCGCCGAAATCTGCCGAGGACGGCAACCTCGGCTCCTGCTGCTCACCTTCGCCGCGGCCGCGATCGTCACCGCCGTGCTCAGCCTCGACGCCACAGTCGTCCTGCTGACCCCGGTCGTCCTCGCCACCGCGGCGGAACTGAAACTCACCGCACGTCCGCATGTTTACGCGTGCGCGCACCTGG
Source organism: Amycolatopsis sp. VS8301801F10 (assembly GCF_046195355.1). Lineage (NCBI taxonomy): Bacteria > Bacillati > Actinomycetota > Actinomycetes > Pseudonocardiales > Pseudonocardiaceae > Amycolatopsis > Amycolatopsis sp. VS8301801F10. Next base: position 266,575 of record NZ_CP176065.1, read on the forward strand.
CGAACTCGGCGTCCACGCTCTTCCCCGTCTCCAACCTGACGAACCTGCTCGCGTTCACCGCGTCCGGCCTCACCTTCGCCGGTTTCACCGCGCTGATGGCATTGCCCTGGCTCGTCACGCTCGCCGTCGAACTCGCCGCGTTCGCCTGGTTCTTCCGCAAGGACCTCCGGGAACCGGTCAGCACGCGCCAGCCCGAACACCGGCGCGCACCGGTCTTCACCCTCGTCGTGCTAGCAGTCATGCTGGTCGGCTTCGCGACGGGACAGCTCGTGCACGTCGAACCGGTCTGGATCGCCGCGCTGACCGCGCTCGTCCTGGCCGCCAAAGCGTTGGCAGAGCGGAAGATCCGGCCTTGGCAGGTGGTCACCGAGGCGTCCCCGCTGCTGGTCCTCTTCGTGCTCGCTCTCGCGGTCGTGGTCGAAGCAGTCGACGAACACGTCCTCGGCGGTCTGCTGCGCACCATCCTGCCGACGACGGCGGGGCTGCCCGAACTGCTGCTCGCCGCGGCCGTCGCGGCGGTGCTGGCCAATGTCGTCAACAACCTGCCCGCGACACTGATCCTTCTGTCGGTCCTCGGCCCGCACCCGAACCAGGGCGTGCTGCTAGCCGTGCTGCTGGGCGTGAACATCGGCCCGAACGCGACGTACCTCGGCTCGCTGGCGACCCTGCTGTGGCGACGTGTCGTGGTCCGGCATGGACAACACCCGCCGGTGGGCGAGTTCCTGCGGCTCGGGGCGCTCACCACGCCGCTGTCGTTGGCAGCGGCGACCTGCGCGCTGTGGCTGGCCCTCTAGCCGCGAGGAGCGATCGTGCTTCCCCGCGACAACGTCGGGCCGCAGTCGTCCAGGCCGTCTCCGAAGCGCTGTGCCTCGACGTCCATCATGGTCACCTGCGCGTAGTGCTGAACCGCCGCGAGCTTCGCCGGGTCGGTCACCGCGTCCTTGCGGACGAAGTCGCCCTGCCGCTTGCCCGGGCCGGGGTACACGAGGATCGGGACGTAATCGCGGTCGATACGCGGGTCGACGCTGATGCCGTTGCCGTCCGCCCACGGGCCCCACGAGTGGATGAACGTCGGCTTCACCGTGTCGAACACGTAGTCGCGCAGGCCGGCGATGTCTTCCTTGTGCGTCAGGTCCGCGATCGGCGCGTTGACCAGGCCGGCCATGTCGACCAGTTCGAGCCGGCTCGTCATCGACGAGCCGCCGAGGTCCGGCAGCAGCAGCGACGCGTGCTGCAGGCCCAGCATGTCCGCGTAGGTGTTGAAGCCGCGGCCGAAGCGGTCGGCGATCAGGCAGGCCGGGACGGTCGGGCTCTTCACGAATTCCTCGTCGTGCTGCACGAAGCCGATCGCCGACGGGACCGCCGCGGCCACGAGCACGAGCGCCGCGACCGCGCGCCACTGCACCTTCGCCAGCGAACGCAGCAGCTCGGCGAAGGCCATGACGCCGCACAGCGTGCCCAGCACCCACACCGGCGTCGCGAAGCGGTACTGCGCCATCCAGTCCGGCACCATCACGCCGTACGCGATCACGCCCAGCGCGAGCGGCGTGACCAGCCCGATCAGCGGACGTCGCCACGGCACCTTGACCAGCGCCCAGATGACCGCGGCGAGCAGCACGAGCGTCAGCGCGATGCCCGCGTACTCCACCAGCTGGTGCGGCCGGATGATCGAGGCGAAAGTCGGCAGGCCCTGCTTCTTCGCGACCGACGGGTTCGCCAGCAGCCGGTGAAACTCCGTGTACCGCCAGACGACATAGCCGCCGAACAGCACGGCGAAGGCGGCGACGGACGCCAGCGCGGGCCGGAAGCTCCGCCAGAAACCCTCGCGCTTCACGCCGAACAGCAGGACGATCGGGTACGCGCTGGCGTAGATCAGGCCTTCCGGCCGGGTCAGCGCGGCCGCGGCGACGAGCACGCCGGCGCCGATCGCGACCTTGAACGACAGCGAGTTTTCCTTGCGCAGCGCGGTGAACAGCAGCGCGGCCAGCGCGGTGGTGAAGAACGCGAACAGCGAGTTCTCGAGGCCGGAGACCACCCAGATCACGAACGACGGGATCGCCGCCAGCCCGAGGCCGGTGGCCAGCGTGATCGCCCACGCGTGCCTGCGGAACACCTGCCGGGCCACCAGGTGGCACAGCACCAGGATGCCCGCGGCGAAGAACAGGCCGAGCAGCTTCGGGAACAGCACGTAGTCCGGGATGCCGAACAGCAGGCCCTTGTCGAACAGGCCGACGACCTTGCCCAGCGCGAGCAGGATCATCCAGGTCGGGTCGGAGAAGCCCTCCACCGGCGGCTGGCCGGGGGCGAGCACCGGGCCGAGGCCATCGGCGACGCTGCGCGAGTAGGAGAACGTGATGGCCGCGTCGTCGACGATCCAGTGCCCGTAGCGGGTGGTGTGCCAGGCGATCGCGGCCACGCCGGCCAGCACCGCCAGCGTCGACGCCAGCCAGCTGAGCTTGAACCGCGCGGGCGGGTCGGTCGTCTCCTCCCCCGGCAGGTCGGGCTCGGATACTGCGGTGAGTGCGCTAGCCGTCATGTCCTCGTCACTGTTTCCACTTGCGGATTCTGCCGAAGAAACGCACGAGCCTGCGCCCCCCTTGAAGTCCCGGCCGGGACCTGCGCCGCGGCGCCGCGGTCGACACCGCACTCTAGCCAATACCTCATCCGGGCCGTTTCACACGTCATCCCCGACCGTGATCCACCTCACAGATGTCCTGGTCAGGACAGATGCGAGATGTCGTTGACCAGCCGCACCGAGGCGTTGCCGTCCGGATAGAACTCGACGATCGACAGCGACGCCAGGTCCAGGTGCAGCCGGAAGAGCAGCGACGGCCCGGCGTCCAGCCCCATCCGCAGCAGGGTCTTGATCGGCGTCACGTGGCTGACCACGACGACCGTCCGCCCGTCGTACTGCTGGAGGAGGTCGCGCCGGGCCTTGCCGACCCGCTCGTGGACCGCGTCGAAGCTCTCGCCGCCGGGCGGCGGGCAGGAGGAATCGCTGAGCCAGCAGCGGTGCAGTTCCGGGTCCCGTTCGGCGGCCTCGCCGAAGGTGAGGCCCTCCCATTCGCCGAAGTCGGTCTCGATGAGGCCGGGGTGCGTTTCGACCCGGCCGCCGAGCGCGTCGGCGACCGCCTGCGCGGTCTGCTTGGTGCGGATCAGCGGCGACGAGACGATCGGAGCCGGTTCGCCGTCCTCGCCGATCAGCCCGGGCATCGCGGCCAGCCGTTTGGCGGCCGCGGCGGCCTGACCCCGGCCGTGCTCGGTGAGCGGGACGTCGCCGCGCCCGGAGTAGCGGCGGCCGACCGACATCTCGGTCTGGCCGTGCCGCAGCAGGAGCAGTTTGGTGGGCGTGCCGCGGGCGCCGGTCCAGCCCGCCGGGGACACCCGGTCCGGCTCGGCGGCCTGGTCCTTCGGTCGCGCCTCGGAAACCGGGGCGGGCGAGGTCGCTCCGGAGCCGGCGCTGTCCATCGCGACGTTCGCCAGCCGGTCCGCGTGCGAGTTCTCCGCACGCGGGATCCAGGTGTAGCTGACCCGCTCGAAGCCCGCCGCGATCTCGCGCGCCTGCGCGGCGAGCGGCTGCAGCGCGGCGTGCTTGATCTTCCAGCGTCCGGACATCTGCTCGACCACGAGCTTCGAATCCATCCGGACGTCCACAATGGACACTCCGAGTTCGGCGGCCGCGGCGAGCCCGGCGACGAGCCCGGAGTACTCGGCGACGTTGTTCGTGGCGACCCCGAGGTACTCGTGGCGTTCGGCGAGCACCTCGCCGGTGGCCGCGTCCTTCACGACCGCGCCGTACCCCGCCGGGCCGGGGTTGCCCCGCGAACCGCCGTCGGCCTCGACGATCGCCCGTTCGGTCACAGGCCCGACTCCAGCGTGCGGACCAGGATCGCGCCGCAGTTCTCGCACTGCACGACGGCGTCCTCGGGCGCGGTCTTGATCTCGGAAATGGCGTTGCGGTCGATTTCCAGCTGGCAGGCTCCGCACCGGCGGGCCCGCAGCAGCGCCGCGCCGATGCCCTTGTGCTCGTGGACGCGGGTGTACAGCTTGAGCAGCGGTTCCGGGAACCGGGGAATCAGCTTCGCGCGGTCCTCCTTGCGCCGGGCCTCGGTGGTGTCGAGGTCCTTGAACGCCTCGTCGCGACGGGCTTGCGCGGCCCGCACTTCCTGCTCCGCCTTCTCGACCTCGGCGCTGGTGCGCTGCGCGTCCAGGCCCAGCGCCTCGCGCTGCTCCATCAGCTCCAGCAGGTCGTCCTCGAGCGCGCCCTTGCGGCGGCCGAGCGTCTGCAGCTCGTGCTCGATGTCGGTCATCTGCTTGGCGCCGACCGACCCGGATTCCAGCAGCTTGCGGTCGCGGTCCTCGCGCGCCCGCACCGATTCGACCTCTTTCTCCTGCCGGGCGATCTCCCGGTCGAGGTCGGACGTCGCGGTCTCGACGGACACGAGCGCGTCGCGTTTCTCCCGGACGGTCTTCTCCCCCGCCTCGATCTCGGCGAGCTCGGGCAGAGTGCGGCGGCGGTGCGCGACGCGCGAAAGCTCGGCGTCCACCTTCGCGAGTTCGAGCAGCTGACGCTGGACGGCGGGGTCGGCCTTCACTGTGCTCCCTGATTTAGTTACTGGGCGGTAGCGCGGATGGTCCACGGGTCGGTGCACCGCGTGGAGACGTGAGCTTCGACGGTACCCGCAAAGGCCGCGCCGACAAGGGCCGAGGCCTGTCCGCACCACGGCCACTCGCTGGCCCAGTGCGTCAGGCCGACCAGCGCGGGCACAGTTCCGGCGGCGGCGAGGTGTTCGCCGGCCGGATGGTGGCGCAGATCCGCGGTCACGTACGCGTCGACGCCCTCGGCCGTCGCCTTCGCGAGATACGAGTCGCCCGCGCCGCCGGACACCGCGACGGTGCGGATCGGCCGGTCCGCGTCGCCCGCACCGAGCACGCCGGGCACGGTGGCCGGCAACGCGTCGGCGACGCGCTGGACGAACTGGGCGAACGGCTCGGCCTCGGGCAGGTGCCCGATCCGGCCGATCCCGGTGGCTCCGCCGGGTTCGTGCGGGTCGAGCGGCCGGTCGACCTCCAGGCCGATGGCCTGCGCGAGCGCGTCGGACACGCCGGGGTCGGCCGAGTCGGCGTTGGTGTGCGCGCAGTAGAGCGCGATGCCGCCGCGGATCATCCGGTGCACGAGCGAGCCCTTCGCGGTGTCCGCGGGAACGCCGTGCACGCCGCGCAGCAGCAGCGGATGGTGCGCGACGATCAGCTGCGCGCCGATCTCCTCGGCTTCGGCGAGCGTCTCCTCGACCGGGTCGACGCAGAACAGCACGCGGTCGACGTTCTCGGCCGGGTCTCCGCAGACGAGCCCGACCGCGTCCCAGCTTTCCGCCAGCCGGGGCGGGTAACTGCGTTCGAGGACGGCGATGATCTCGGCTAAGGCAGGCACCTGGGGATCCTCGCACGACTGCTCTGGAACACTGCTGGCCATGCCCAAGCTGGTGTTCGTCTGCTCCGGAAACATCTGCCGCTCGCCCATGGCGGAGCTGGTCTTCCGCAAGAAGCTCGCCGACGCGGGCCTCGCCGACGCCGTGCGGGTGTCCAGCGCGGGCACCGGGCCGTGGCACGTCGGCGAGGCGGCCGACCGGCGGGCGCGCGCCACGCTGAAGGCGCACGGCTACCCCACCGAGCACGTCGCGGCCGAGGTCAGCGAAGAGGACCTCGAAGCCGATCTGCTTCTCGCCGCCGACGGGAGCCACCTTGACTTCCTGAAGTCCCGCGTCGAAGACCCTTCGCGGGTGCGGCTGCTGCGTTCGTTCGACCCGTCCGCTCCGGAGGGCGCCGAGGTGCCGGATCCGTACTACGGCGGCGACGACGGCTTCGAGGACGTGCTCGGGATGATCGAGCGAAGCGTGCCGGGACTGCTGGACTGGGTCCGCGAACAGGCGTGACGTCCGGTCCGGGTGCGCGCACGGAACGCGACGGCCTACCGTAGAGGGGTGCGGTTGCGGTTTCTGCTCCGGCCGGGATGGCTGGCGTTGACAGTGGTGGTGTTCACCTTCGCCATCTGCTGTTACACGCTGCTGGCCCCGTGGCAGTTCCGGCGCGACAGCGAGCAGGTCACCCAGAACAACGCGCTGACCACGTCGTTCACCGCGAAACCCGCGCCCGCGGCCCAGCTGCTGCCGCCGGGGACGAAGCCGGACAAGAACACCGAGTGGCATCTCGTGTCCATCACCGGCACGTACTTGCCTTCGGCGGAAGTCGTCGCGCGGCTGCGCACTGTCCAGGGCCAAGGCGCGTACGAAGTCCTTACGCCGCTTCGCGCCACCGACGGCACTGTGTACCTCATCGACCGCGGCTACGTGGGGCTCAACAGCGACTCCGGCGTGCTCCCGTACGCGGCGGCGCCGGGCGGACAGGTGACGGTCGTCGCGCGCGTGCGAAGCGACGAGACAGACCCGAAGAACCGCGAAGCGTTTGCCGACGCGTCGACGAACGGGAAGCTGCAGAGCTACACCGTCGACTCGCGCGTGGTGGCGAAGGCTTCCGGCCTCACTATCCGGCCCGGGTACTTCCAGCTCGACAACGGCCAGCCCGGCGTGCTCAAGGCGTTGCCGCTGCCGCAGCTCGAGTCGGGCCCGTACTTCTCGTACGCGCTGCAGTGGCTGGCGTTCGGCACGATGGCGTTGCTGGGCTGGCTGTACTTCACGATCCGCGAACTGCGTCCGGGCGGCGCGCTGACGACCGAGCGCCCGCAGCGCGGCCGGCGCAAGTCCGTCGCGGAGATGCTCGCCGAAGACTCCGAGGACGAGTACTCTCCGACCGCCTGAGTGGCCTGGTCGTTTCTCGGGAAAATGGCTCTTTGTCCGGGCCACTTCCGCCGCTGATACTGGCCGTATGCTGATCCACCCCTGGGACACCGCGGACGAGAACGAATGGCGGGAATGGCTCGCCGGACACGATTTCGGCGAACTGGTCGCCGGCGGCCGCGGCCGTGATCTGCCCGTGGTCGTGCCGACGCACTTCGTCTTCGACGGCGACGCGACCGTCCGGCTGCACCTCGCCCGGCCGAACCCGGTATGGCCGCTGCTGGAGGAACACCCGCGCGCCCTGCTGACCGTGACCGGCGACTACACCTACATCCGCTCGGACTGGAACACCGCCGACGACCCCGCGCTCGGCGTGCCGACTTCGTACTACGCGAGCGTGCAACTGGCCTGCGACGTCCGGGTCATCGACGATCCCGAGGAGAAGGCCGCGCTGCTGAACCACCAGCTGGCGCACTTCGAACCGGACGGCAAACGCACCCCAGTGTCCGCTGTGGACGCTCCGGACCGGCGGCTGCTGCCCGGGATTCGCGGCGTCGAGCTGACGGTGACCGACGTGCGAGCGAAGTTCAAGTACGGCGGCAACAAGAAATCCGAAGACCGGCAGCGGATCAAGGCGCGACTGTCCGAACGCGACGGTTACGGCGACGCGGCAGCCATCGCCCACCTGAAACCCTGACGGCTCAAGGGTTTCGGCGGCGTATTCCGGACAGCACGGCCACGATCACCGACGTTCCGGCAGCCAGCCAACCGACCACCCGGGACAGTTCCACCGCGCGCGTCACGTGCCCGGCGTCCGGATTCCGCCCGACCCCCGAGCACCGGCAACTCCACCACGCCGTGCGGATACTCGGTCCGCCCGCCGACCCGGATCTCCAGCGCCCCGGCGAAAGCGGCCTCGACGCGACCGGCGTTCGGGCTCGGATGCGCGATCGTGTCCCGCCGCCAAGCCCGCCACGCGCCGCCCGCCGAACCACCGACCACCGGCGCGCCCGCGACGGTCAGCGCGGCGGCGGCCCGGGTCGGCAGGAGGTGCACGAGTTCGTCGAGCCGGTCGAGCACCCAATGTCCGGGAAGCAGCCGGCGCAGCAAGCCGATGGTCCGCGCCGCGAGCAATCCGGGCACTCCCGCGACCGCGCCCCACAGCAACGGGGTAACGACCACTTCGGACGTGTTCTCGGCCAGGGTTTCCACGGACGCACGGGAAAGCCCGATCGTGCTCAGCCCGTCCGTCACGCGCGGGTCCAGTTCGGACAGTGTGTCGCGCGCCGGATCGAGACGGCCTTCCTCGAGATCGCGCGCCAGTTCCGTGCCCTGCGTGGCGAGCCCGGCCGCGCCGACGACCGCCCAGGTCGCCACCGCCGTCGCGGTCGCCTGCAGCACGGGGCTGCGCCGGCCGGCGCGCTCGGCCAGCACCCCGGCCGCGACTGCCGCGCCCGCGATCCCCAAGCCCGCCGCGCGGCGCGAGCCGGTGGCCGCGACCGCCCGGCGGAAGGCGGTGACCGGCGGCCGTCGCCGCGGATCGCCGAGTGCACCGTCGGCGGCCAAACCCAGAATCAAGCCGATCGCGCGCGCCGCGCTCACCTGTAGCCCCCTGAACGTGGACGATTCAGCCGCCGAGATTACTCGACACCGCGGCGGCGATTTCCTCGCGTGCCTGCTCCACGATGTCGCGCATGGCGCGTTCGGCCCGCTCCGGCTCGGCCAGGTCGATCGCCTCGGCGACCTCGACGTGCAGCGCGACCGCCTCGGGCTGCGGTTCTGCCGGCATCAGGCCGTGCCCGGTGCGACCGGCGAGCACTTCGGCGACCACTGAGGACAGCTGCGCGAACATCGGGTTCCGCGACGCGGACAGCAGCAGATCGTGGAAGGCGACGTCGTGGCCGAGAAAGGCGTCGAGGTCCCGGGCGCGCGCCGTGCGCTGGAGATGCACCGCCAGCGCGCGAAGCCGGCCGCGTTCCTCCGGCGTCGCCCGGATCGCGGCGAACCGCGCGGCACACGGTTCGACGGCCGAGCGCAGTTCGGTCAGCGTGCGCAGCGCGGCCGGCCGGTCCGCGCCGTCGAGCTGCCAGCGGATCAGCCTCGGGTCATAGTGGTTCCACTCGGCCGGCTCGCGGACGGTGACCCCGACGCGGCGGCGGCTGCTGGTCAACCCCATCGTCTCGAGGACCCGCACGACCTCGCGGGCGACCGTCCGCGAAGCCCCGTACCGCTCCTGCAGCTCCTCCGAGCGCAGCACCGCGCCCGGCGCCAGCTCGCCGCTCGCGATGGCCGCGCCGAGCTCGTCGAGCATGTCCTCGTGCCGATCATTCCCCACCGGCTCAACTTAACCCTCTGACTCGATTAAGTACTACTTCTTCTTGATTAAGTAGTACTTTTGAGTTTGACTCTCCAGGGCACAAAGACGTGGGAGGTGCGCATGACGGTCATCGTGGTGATGGGCGTATCGGGCTCGGGCAAGACGACGGTCGGCAAAGCCGTCGCGGAGGAGCTCGGGGTCGAGTACGCCGAGGCGGACACCTTCCACCCCAAGGCCAACATCGAGAAAATGACCGCGGGCCATCCGCTCACCGACGAGGACCGGGAGCCCTGGCTGGCCGCGATCGCGCTGTGGATCGCCGAGCACCAGGAAAGCGGCGGCGTGGTCAGCTCGTCCGCGCTCAAGCGGCGCTACCGGGACGTGCTGCGCGGCGGCTGGGACGTGTGGTTCCTGCACCTGCACGGCTCCCGCGACCTGCTCGCCGAGCGGATGAAGACCCGCAGCGGCCACTTCATGCCGGTCTCGCTGCTCGATTCCCAGCTCGCCGACCTCGAACCGCTCGAGCCCGACGAGCCAGGCCAGACCTTCGACATCAGCCGTCCTCCCGCCGAACTCGTCAAGTCGGCCCTCGCCGCGTACCAGGAGCGCGCATGACCACCCTCGCCGCCGGCTGGACCGGCCACGACACCCGCCTGATCCTCGCCACGGTGCTCGCCATCGCGGTGATCGTGGTGCTGATCAGCAAGGTCAAACTGCATCCGCTGCTCGCGCTCACGCTGGGCTCCGGCGTGCTCGGCCTGGTCGCCGGGATGCCGGTCGACAAACTGCTGAAGAGCTTCACGAACGGCGTCGGCAGCACCGTCGCCTCGGTCGGCGTGCTGATCGCTTTCGGCGCGATGCTCGGGAAACTGCTCGCCGATTCCGGCGGCGCGGACCGGATCGTGGACACCGTGCTCGGCCGGGTCCGCGGGCCGGGGCTGCCGTGGGCGATGGCGCTCGTGGCCGCGCTGATCGGGTTGCCGATGTTCTTCGAGATCGGCCTCGTGATGCTGATCCCGGTGGTGCTGCTGGTCGCCAAGCGCAGCGGGAAACCGGTGCTGCTGCTGGGAATTCCGGCGCTGGCCGGGCTGTCGGTGCTGCACGGCCTGATCCCGCCGCACCCCGGCCCGCTGGCCGCCGCCGGTTCGCTGAACGCCAACGTCGGCCTCACCCTCGGCCTCGGCCTGCTGGTCGGGCTTCCCACGGTGATCATCGCCGGACCGCTGTTCGGCCGCCTCGCCGCGAAGATGGTGCCGGACGCCGCGCCGCCCGCCCGGCTAGTGCCGGAATCCGGGGGCGCCGACGAAAAGCACCGGCCGAGCTTTGCCGCGACGCTGGCCACCGTGCTGCTGCCGGTCGTCCTGATGCTGGCCAAGGCACTCGCGGACATCCTGGCGGAGAAGGGAAACCCGGTCCGCCGCGTCCTGGACTTCATCGGCGACCCGCTCGTCGCGCTGCTGCTGGCGGTCCTCGTCGGCATGGTCGTGCTGGGCCGCCCGGCGCGGCTGAACCGGGAACGGCTGTCGTCGATCATCGGCGATTCCCTCGGCCCGATCGCCGGGATCGTGCTGATCGTGGCCGCGGGCGGCGGGTTCAAGCAGACCCTCGTGGACGCCGGGGTCGGCGACGTGATCACCAGCCTGTCCAAGGGCGCGAACCTGTCCCCGCTGCTGCTCGGCTGGCTGGTCGCGGTGGCGATCCGCCTGGCGACGGGCTCGGCGACGGTCGCGACGGTCTCCGCGGCGGGCATCGTGGCCCCGTTGGCCGCGACGCTGGACCCGACGCACAACGCGCTGCTCGTGCTGGCCATCGGCGCCGGATCGCTCTTCTTCTCGCACCTGAACGACGCCGGGTTCTGGCTGGTCAAGGAGTACTTCGGGATGTCGGTCGGCCAGACGCTGAAGAGCTGGTCGGTAATGGAGACGGTGATCTCGGTGGTGGCGATCGCGCTGATCCTGCCGCTCGGCGCACTGCTCTAGCGCTCCCCCTCCGGCCGCTGGACTCCGCTCGCGCGGAGACCAGCGGCCGTTCTTCCGGTTGACATGTGACCGTTTGGTCACCTATCCTCGGTGCGTGCCCGACGAGGACCTGGTTTTCAAGGCTCTGGCGGATCCGACCCGCCGGTTCCTGCTCGACCTGCTCTACGAGCGCGACGGCCGCACGCTCACCGAGCTGGAGTCCGAAGTGGACATGACCCGGTTCGGGGTGATGAAACACCTCAAGCTGCTCGAGGAGGCCGAACTGGTCACCTCGCGCAAGGAGGGGCGGGAGAAACGGCATTTCCTGAACCCAGTCCCGATCCGCCAGATCCACGACCGCTGGATCGACAAGTACACCGCACACCACACCTCGGCGCTGCTGGACCTCAAAGCTCAGCTGGAAGCCGAAGAAACCTACAAGGAGCCCGGAAAATGAGCGACACCACGACCGTTCAGGTCAACCGCGTCTACATCAAGGCCACCCCGCAGGCGGTGTGGGACGCCATCACGAAGCCGGAGTGGACGCAGAAGTACGGCTACACCGGACTGGCGGAGTTCGACCTCAAGCGCGGCGGCAAGCACCGCACCAGGCCGACGCAGGAGTTCGTCGATTCCGGTTTCACCAGCGATCTCCTCGACGGCGAGGTGCTCGAGGTCGACCCGCCGCGCAAGCTGGTGATCACGTGGAAACTGCGGATGGACCCGAGCCTCGTGGCCGAGCCGTACACCACGCTCACCTACGACATCGAGGAAACGCAAACCGCGGGCACCCGGCTCACCGTCACCCACGACGTCACCGGCGCGCCGAACCACGCGGCTCTCGTGTCCGGCGTGCACGAGGACATCAACGCCGGTCCCGGCGAGAACGCGGGCGGCGGCTGGGCGTGGGTCCTGTCGGACCTGAAGTCCGTTCTGGAGACGGGCAAGAACCTCACCGCCTGAGGCGAGAGTGGGGTGGCTGCTTTTCGGGCAGCCACCCCACTTCTCACGCGCGTTGCGTCGCAGCCTTCAGCGCGGCTTTCGCGGCGTCAGAAGCCCCGAGTTTGTCCAAACCGAACAGTGCGGCTCCGACAACCGGGTTCACTTCCACCACGCGCACCTGCGCCCGTGGTGCCACCTTCAGACAACGCCGTTCGATGTCCGCGATCACGGACGCCCCGACGCCGGTCAGCACGCCGCCGCCGAGGATGACCTCGGGGGATGACGTCGTGAGGTCCAGGCGGCGCATGATCGCGGCCACCAGCAGGCTCACTTCCTCGGCGAACCGCGTCACCACGTCCTGCGCGACCTCGTCACCGGCCGCGGCCACTTCGAACAGCAGCGGGCAGAGGCCGTGGATCGAGGCGGCGTCGATTTCCTCGAAGTGCAGGCCCTGCACCACATCCAGCAGCGTCGAGGCACCGTAGTACTCCGCCACCGCCGACTCCAACGCCGTCCGCGGGCCGCGGCCGTCTTCGGCGCGGACGGCCCACCACAGGGCTTCCTCGCCCAGCCGGTACCCGCCGCCCCAGTCGCCGGACACCTTGCCCAGCGCGGGAAAGCGATACGACCGGCCGTCCGGGGCGAAGCCGGCGCCGTTGATGCCCGCGCCGCACACCACCGCTACCCCGGTGCCGTCGGAACTTCCGGCTCGCAGCAAAGCGAGCACGTCGTTGCCGACGTCCAAAGTGGAACTCCAGCCGCGCGCCGACAAAGCCTTGTGCAGTGCCTCTTCTTCGCGGGGGAAGTCGAGGCCGGCCAGGTAGGCCGACGTGTGCACGGCGAACGGCGGTTCAGTCGGCAAGCCGCCGGAGCAGAGGGCTTCCTGAACGAATTCTTCCAATGCGGCAACGCATCCGTCGACTCCGACGCGCTGGGGAGAAACGCCGGGGCCGCGGGACGCGCCGAGCACGACGCCGTCCCGCGAAACCACCAGCACCTCGGTTTTGCTGTTCCCCCCGTCGATCGCGACGACGGCGTCGCTCATGCCCGCGCCCAGGGCAGGAAATCCCGGTTGCGTGCGACGAGTTCGTCCGCGAGCTGGTCCGCCTTGGCGTACTGGCCGACCAGCGGATGCGCGAGCAGCGCGTCCGCGACCCGGTCCCGGCCGCCCTTGATCGCGGCGTCCAGTGCCAGGTACTCGTACGCGGTGACCCCGGCGATCAGTCCGGCGAACCGCGGCTCGACCGGGGACTGCGGGATCGGGGTCGCGCCCGCGGAATCCACAGTGGACGAAACCTCGATCACCGCGTCGTCCGGAAGGAAGTCGAACGTGCCGTTGTTGCGGACGTTCACCACGTGCTCCTCGGCGGCACCACCGGAGGTGAGCGCGTGCACGAGCTGCACCGCCGCCTCCGAGTAGTACGCGCCGCCGCGCTTCTCCAGCGACTCCGGCTTCGTGACCTGCTCCGGGTCGAGGTAGATCTTCAGCAGTTCTTCCTCGACGTCGCTGACCACCTCGGCCCGCGGCCGCTCGGTCTGCTGCTTCGCGACCTGCGCGTCGTGCGAGTAGTAGTACTTGAGGTAGTACGACGGCACGGCCTGCATCCGCTGCATCCACTCGACCGGCACGCTGACCTCTTCGCCGAGGTATTCCGCGTGCTGGGCAAGAAGTTCCGGCAGCCGGTCGACGCCGTCGACCAGGACGCCGCGCTCCCAGCTCAGGTGATTCAGTCCGGTGTGGACCAGCTTAACGTCGCCGGTCGAAGCGCCGAGCAGCTTCGCGAACTTGCGCTGCAGGTTGATCGCGACGTTGCACAGGCCGACCGCCCGGTGCCCCTCCTGCAGCAGCGCGCGGGTGACGATGCCGACCGGGTTGGTGAAGTTGACGATCCAGGTGTCGTCGCCGGCGACCTTGCGCACGCGTTCGGCGATGTCGAGCACCACCGGCACCGTGCGCAGCGCCTTCGCCAGGCCGCCCGCACCGGTCGTTTCCTGGCCGACACACCCGCACAGATGCGGGAAAGTCTCGTCCGACGCGCGTGCCTTCTGACCGCCGACCCGCAGCTGAATGAGGACCGCCGACGCACCGTCGACCCCCTCCTCCAGGTTCGCGGTGGTGCGCACGCGAGCCGAATGCCCCGCGTGGTTCAGCAGCCGCTGGCTGAAATCGCCGACCGCCTCGACCCGGTAGGCGTCCGGGTCGATCAGCACGATCTCGTCGACGTCGAGCGAGGCCCGCCGTCCGGCGATGCCGTCGATCAGCTCCGGCGTGTAGGTGGACCCACCGCCGACCACTGCCAGTTTCATCCCTTGACTCCCGTGAACGTGATGCCCTTGACGAACGATTTCTGCGCGAACACGAACAGCACGATCACCGGCAGCATGATCAGCGCGGTCGCGGCCATCGTGAGGTTCCATTCGACGTGGTGCATGCCTCGGAAGGACGCGATCGCCAGTGAAAGCGGCCAGTTGTCTTTGTTCTCGCCCGTGTAGAGCAGCGGGCCGAAATAGTCGTTCCAGGTGAACAGGAAGCAGAACATCGCGGTGGCCGCGATCCCCGGCTTCGCCATCGGGATCAGCACCCGCGTGAGCACCCGGAACTCGTTGCAGCCGTCGATCTTCGCCGCTTCCAGGTAGTCCTTCGGAATGGTGAGGAAGAACTGCCGCAGCAGGAAGATCGAGAAGGCGTCGAAGAAGAAGTACGGCACGATGAGCGGCACCAAAGTGCCGGTGAACCCGAGCCGCACCCACAGGTCGTACAGCGGAACGACGGTGACCTGCGGCGGCAGCATCATCGCGACCACGACGAGCATGAAGCACAGGTTTTGCCCGCGCCACCGCAGTTTCGCCAGTCCGTACGCCGCCGGGATCGCCGAGACCAGCGCCCCGATCGTCGCCAGCGCCGAGTACAGCAGGCTGTTGCCGAAGTACTCCAGCAGCGGGGCCTTCTTGAACACCTCGACGAAGTTCTCGAAATGCCATTCGGTCGGCCACAGACTGGAGGTCATCGCCTGGTCGCTCTTCATCACCGAGGTGAGGAGAACGAACAGCAGCGGCAGCATGAAGATCACGCCGAGCGCGATGCCGACCGCGTGGGTGGCCACAAAGGACAGGTTCTTGTCCCAGCGCCGCTTGAACTTTTCCCGCGGATGCACCGGAGGAGCCGGACGCGGTGGTGCCGAAAGCGTCGTCATGCTCCGTCCTCCTGATGTTGCGTCTTACGCATCTGCCGCACCAGAATCCAGGTGAACCCAGCCGAAACCAGGAACAGCAGCACCGCCATCGCGGCCGCGTAACCCATGTTGAAGTACCGGAAACCCTGGACGTACAGCCAGATCGGATACGTCAGCGTCGAGTTTTCCGGCGCACCAATCAGTTTCGAGTTGCCCGCGACGTCCGCGGTACCCGCCGAAGCAGAAGCGGCGACGATCGCCTGGGTGAAGAACTGCAGTGCGTAGATCATCGAGTTGACCACGCCGAACAGCAGCACCGGCGAGATCGACGGCAGCGTCACGTGCCAGAACCGGCGCACCGGACCGGCCCCGTCGAGTTCCGCGGCCTCGTACTGCTCGGCCGGAACGTCCAGCAACGCGGCCAGGATGATGATCATCAGCTCGCCCGAACCCCACAGCGCGAGCAGCGTCAGCGCGGGCTTCGACATTTCCGGGCTGTTGAACCACAGTCCGCCGTCGATGCCCACCAGCCTCAGGAACCGGTTCACCGGACCGAATTCCGGGTTGAACACGAAGACGAACGCGAGCGTCGCGGCCGCCGGCGGGGCGAGCGCGGGCAGGTAGCAGAGCGTGCGCACGATGCCGACGCCCGACTTCAGCCGCGAGATCACCGACGCCACGCCGAGCGAGAACAGCACTCGGCAGATCGTCAGGATGATCACCAGCCACAACGTGTTGTACGCGGCGGTTTTCACCAGCGGTTCGCTGGTGAACATGCGCACGTAGTTGTCGAACCCGATCCACTGTGGAGGGTTGATCAGGTCGTAGCGGGTGAACGAGTAGAACAGCGTCGCGCCGAGCGGGTAGGCGAAGAAGATGAGGAACCCGAGGGCGGCCGGCGCCATGAACCAGAACACCGTGCGCCGGCGCTTGGCCCGGGGAGACCCCCGCCGCGCCTGGTTCGACGCGACAGGGGTTCCGGTTTCCGCTGTGGTCAGCGTGGTCATCCGCCGGCGCCCTTCTGCGCCAGTTCGTCGTTGATCTGCGCGTCGACCTTCTTCAGGCCCGCGTCCAGATCAGGCACCGACCCGGCCTGCCACTTCTCGGCGAAGTCGTTGACCGCCTTGAGGAACGCGTCGCCGATCGGCGTGGTCGGGTTGGCGACCAGCTTGCCGCTGTTGTAAATGTCGGTGAAGGTCTTGAACTGCGGCGGCATCTTCAGGTTCGGCGAGTTGAGCGAATCCTTGGTGCTCGGCACGTTGTTCAGGCCGTTGGCCATCTCGACCAGAGTGTCGGTGTCGAGCGAGGCCTGCTTGATCAGCTCCCACGCCGCGCCCGGGTTCTTCGCGCCCTTTGGGATCGCGATGATCGTGCCGGTGCCGAACCCGCCGCCGTACTGGCCGGCCAGGCTGTCGAGCACCGGGGCGGGCGCGGTGCCGTAGTCGAGCGAGGGCACCTGGTCCTTGATGAACGCGGTGCGGAACTCGCCGTCGTAGATCATCGAAAGCTTGCCGGTCTGGAAACCGTTGTCCTTCGAGTACTCGTCACCGAGACCGGCCTTGAACTTCTCGACCTTCTCGTGCCCGCCGTAGAAGTCGATGAGCTTCTTCTGGAACTGGAACATCTCCTTCCAGCCGGGGCTGGAAGCGAGCGACGATTTGCCGTCCGGGCCCATGAACTTGGCCCCGAAGTTCGGCGCCCAGTACTGCGCCTGGTTGGCGTAGAACGGCATCGACGGCAGGAAGCCCGCGGTCTTGATCGAACCGTCCGGGTTGAACTCGGTGAGCTTCTTGACGTCCTCGAACAGTTCCGTGGTGTTCTTCGGCGGACCGGCGATGCCCTTGGCCGCGAACTGCGCCTTGTTGTAGAAGAACCCGTACACGTCGGCGAGCATCGGCATCGCGCACCGCTTGCCCTGGTACGACGTGTAATCGCGGACCGCCTGCGGAATCTGCTCGAGATCGATCTTGTCGCGCTCGAGGTAGGGCTTCAGGTCCTGGAAGCTGCCGGTGGAGCACCACGCGCCGAGGTTGTCGGTGTAGAACGAGATCGCCACGTCCGGCGGGTTGCCGCCGCGGATCGACTGGGTGAGCTTGTCGTCGTCCTGGTTCCCCTCGTGCTTGATGGTGATGTTGGGGAACTTCGCCTTGAGCTTGTCCAGCGCCTTCGTGACCACGCCGTACTCGCGGTCGGTGAACTTGCTGTAGACGGTGATGGTGAGCTTGTCGTCCTTGTTCGGCGGGGCCGCGGCGTCGCCGCCGCCTGCGGGAGCGGCGGCGCCGCACGCGGCGGTCGCCAGCAGCGAACTCGCCGCGAAGGCGCTGAGCAGCAGAGATCCGCGCTTGCGCGCGATTCTCCGGATGCGGGTCGGAGCGGACATGAACCCTCCTGTCCTTAGGGTGGGTCTACTCGGTCGGGGACGGGGCTTGCTCTCCGGCGGACCGGCGCGGCCCGAGGAGCGTGGGGGTGACGACGCCGAAGACGTCCTCACGGGCGGTGGCGAGCGCGGACTGCAGCGCACCGGCGCGCACCGCGTTGCCCTGCACCGAAGCGACGCCGACGGGCGTGCGCGGCAGGACCAGTTCGTGCAGTTTTTCCGCGACGATCCCGGCGAACTCGTCGCCGCCGGCGCGGCTGGTCTCGCCGCACAGCAGGATGAGCTGCGGGTCGGCGACCGCGACGAGGCTCGCGACCCCGCTGGCGACGCGCCGCGCGAGATCGTCCAGAAACCCTTGGTGTGCCGTGCGTCGAGCCTGCGCGACGGCATCCCATCCGCTGTCCGCGGTGATGCCGTGCGCCTTGGCGAGCCGGACGATCGCGGACGAGTCGACCAGGTTGCCGTACCGCGCTCCGGCCGACGGCCAGCTGTCGCCAGTGTCCACAGTGGCCGGATCGGGAACGCGCATCCAGTCGATCTCGCCGCCCCCGCCGGTCGCGCCGCGCAGCAGCCGCCGTCCGATGACGACCGCGCCGCCGACGCCCTCGGACAGCCAGACCAGCACGAAGTCGTCGACGTCCTGCGCGTTGCCGACGGTCATTTCCTCAACCGCGACAAGGTTTACGTCGTTCTCGATCTTGACCGTGACGCCGAGTTCGTCGCTCAGCCGCTTCGGCACGTCGAACCCGAGCCAGCCCGGGATGTGCGGGGCCGAGGACAGCAAACCGGTGCGCGGGTCGAACGCGCCCTGCGCGCCGATGACCACATTGGCCAGATCGTCGAGCTGCAGGCCCGCGGACTTGGCGACCCGGCGCAGCGCCTGGCCGAACGAACCGACGACGTCCGCGTCCTCGGCCACCGGAAGCTGCACGCGGTACTCGGCGAGCACGGCTCCGGCGACGTCGGCGACCACGAAGTCCGCGACCCGCGGGGTGAGGTCGACGGCCGCGACGTGCGCGAGCGCGCCGTTGACCGCCCACAGCTGAGCCCGCGGCCCGCGCCCGCCGCCCGCGCGCTCCCCCGCTTTGCCGACGAGATTGTCCTGCTCAAGCCGGGTGAGCAGCTGCGCGGTGGCCGGTTTGGACAGCCCGATGACGGCCTCCAGCTCGCCCCGGGTCATCGGCCCGTTCCGCAGCAACGCCTCGATCGCCGCGCGGTCGTTCATCTCGCGCAACGTTCGCGGACTGCCGGCTCGCACCTGGCTGCTCCTTTATTAGGAAACTTTACAGACGGTTTTCCGGGACTGTAGTGAGCGCGGCCACAGGACGTCAATGGGCTCGGGAAACAGCGGGGTAACGGCTTGATACCGCGAGATGTCCGCGCTAGGCGCAGGGTGACCGGGCGAACGCGCAGGGTTGGCCGAGGCGGACCGCGGGCAGGGCGTGGTCCGGGGCGGGGAGGCCACGACGCAACAGGGCCTCGTGAGTGGCTAGGCCGGTTCTCACCGGCGTCGCCGCTCACGAGGCCCAGAGGCACACATCGCCGAAAGAGCTACTCCTCGGCTTCCGCCCACGCTTTCAACATCACACGGGCGATCGACGAGTTGCCCGGCAACAACAGATTCGACGCACCACCCGCGATCGGCGTCGGCACCCCAGTCCCCGCGTTGCGGAACGCCGCCCGAACGTCCTCCCGGGACACCCACAGCGCTTCCTCGATCTCGCCCTCCGCCGGGACCAGCGGCGCGTCGCGGTCCGCGCGCGCGGTGAAGCCCAGCATGATCGAGCGCGGGAACGGCCACGGCTGGCTGCCGAGGTAGCGCACGTCCCGCACCTCGATCCCGGCCTCCTCGCGGATTTCGCGGACGACGCAGCCCTCCAGGGACTCCCCCGCCTCCACGAATCCGGCGAGCACCGAGTACCGGTCCGGCGGCCAGATCGGCTGCCGCGCGAGCAGCACGTGCGAACCGTTGACGCCGTCGAGGTCGTGCACCAGGCAGATCACCGCCGGGTCGGTGCGCGGGTATTCCTCGTGGCCCTTGGCTTCGCAGCGGCTGGCCCAGCCGAACTGGATCAGCTGCGTCGGCGAGCCGTCGCGGCTGCAGAACCGCGACTGCCGCCGCCAGTTCCGCAGTGCCTGTGCGGTGGTGAACAGCCCGGCCGACGTGTCGTCCAGCTGCTCGCCGTAGCCTCGCAGCTCGACCCACAGCTCGCCGTTGGCGCGCGGGACCTCCTCGATCACGCCCCAGCTGCCGGCCAGCCGCACGGTGTCGACGTCGCCCTCGATACTGCCGGGCAGCGACCAGTAATCGATGTCTTCCCACTCGCCGAGGAACACCGCGTCGGCGGGCGGTTCGGTGCCGAAGTCCATCGCCTTGCGGGTGGCCAGCGAACAGCTGCCCTCGACGACCGGCGTGCGGCCGGTGTCGTCGAGCAGCACCACGCGGGCTTCCGACCATTTCGCGGCGAGCCGCTCCGGGTTGGTGCGCAAGGTTTCCTGCCGGTCCACTGTGGAACGGGACAGCGTCGGCAGGGCCCCTAGTTCGAACGGAACGCTCATCAGTCCTTCTCGCTTGCCGAAACTCCCAGCGCGGCCAGCTTCGGCGCGAGCAGGTCCGCGTCGCCGACCACGACCCCGGTGAACCGGCCCGGCGCGAAGAACTCCGCCGCGGCTTCGGCGACCTGCTCCGCGGTGACCGCCGCGAGCCGCTCCGGGTGGCTCTGCAGCCACTCGATGCCGAGGCCGTTCGACGCCAGCGCCATCAGCTGCCCGGCGAGCCCGCCCTGCGACGACGTGCCGGTGACGAGCGAGCCCATCGCGTACTGCCGCACCGATTCCACCTCTTCGGCGGTCGGCGGCACGGTGCCCAGCCGGAACAGCTCGTACCGGGTTTCCAGGTACGCCGCCGCGGTGACCTCGTTGGCGGTGTCCGCGTCCACATTGACCACTGCCGTGTCGCCGGTGAACTCGAAGCCCGAGTGCGCGCCGTAGGTGTATCCCTTGTCCTCGCGGATGTTTTCCACCAGCCGCGAGGAGAAGTACCCGCCGAACGCCAGGTTCGCCAGCTGCAGCGCCGGGTACCGCGGATCGACGCGCGGCACCGTCTGCGCGGACAGCCGGATCTGCGACTGCACCGCACCGGCACGCGGCACCAGCAGGACGTTGCCGCCGGTCAGCGTGGGCAGCGGCGGCAGCACGACGGCCGAACGGTCCGACTTCCAGCCGCCGAGCGCGCGCTCCAGCTCGGCCGGAACCTCTTGCGGGTCAAGGTCTCCGACCAGCACGAGCACCGCACCGCGCGGCAGCACCGAGGCGGTGTGCAGCGCGCGCACCTGCTCGGCGGTCACCTCGGCGACGTCCTCCGCCTGCGGAACCTCGCGGGTCGCCGGGTGATCGCCGTACCGGTGCTTCTGCAGGGCTTCGCGCGCGATGGTGCGCGGCTGCGTGCGCGACACCGCGATGCGCTCGATCAGCCGTTCCCGCTCGCGCGCCACCTCCGCGTCTCCGTACGTGGCGCCGGTGAGCACGTCGCCGAGCACGTCCAGCAGCGTCGGCAGACCGTCGGACAGCGCGGTGCCGCCGAAGTACAGCCGCTCCGGGTCGACGCCCGCGTTGAGGTCGCCGCCGATCAGCGCGACCTCGGCGTCGATTTCCACCCGGTCGCGCCGCGCGGTGCCGGTGAGCACGGTTTCCGCGAGCACCTCCGCGGTGGCCGCGTGCATCCGGTCCTCGCCCGCGAACGGGATCCACAGCCGCAGTTCGACCATCGGGACGCTCGCCTTGCGCACCGCGAGCACGCGCAGCCCGTTGGAGAGCTCGGTGTCCACATGGGACAGATCGGCGGCGGCGCGCTGGTGCCCGAGCGGGGGCAGCGGACGCGGTCCGGCGGCGGTGCGGCCGATCTCCTCGGCGCTGCGGTGTGCGGCTTTGACCTGTTCAGCCGAGGTCACTGTTCCGTCCCTTCGGTGCTTGCGGGCTTCACGACGAGCACGGCGCGCGCGTCCGGGCGCAGCGCCTTCGCCGCCGCGGACACGGCCTCGCCGGAGACCGCGGACAGCCGGTCGGCGAGCTGGTAGACCAGCGACGCGTCGCCGTAGAGCAGTTCGAACGCTCCGAGCGCCAGCGTGCGCGACACGAGCCGGTCGTGCTCCGCGTGCAGGCTCGCCGCCCAGCGCGCGGTGACCTTCTTCAGTTCCTGTTCGTCCGGCGGCGTGGACGCGAGCTTCTCCAGCTCCTCGTCCAGCGCGGCCAGCACCCGCTCGCGCGGCACGTCCGGCGGGTGGATCGCGGTAATGGTGAAGGTGTCCGGATCGCGCGCCTCGAACGGGCCGAAGAGCCCGGCGCCCGCGCCGACGTCGACCACCAGCGGTTCGACGTGCACCAGCCGCTGCTGCAGCCGTGAGCCGTCACCGTCGGTGAGCACGCCGGCCAGCACCAGGTAGGCGAGGTAGCCGTCGAGGTCGTTGATCGGGTCCGGCATCCGGTAGCCGACGGCCAGCGCGGGCAGCGGCGCGTGCGGGTCGGTGTGCTCGCCGTTCAGCTGTGCGGTGGGCAGCGGCTCGGAGAACGACGGGCGCACCGGAGCCGGCCGGTGCGGGACGTCGCCGAAGTGCTTCTCGACGAGCGCCTTCGCCTCCTCGACCTCGAAGTCGCCCGCGACGGTCAGCACCGCGTTGGCCGGCGAGTAGAAGGTGTCGAAGAAGGCGGCGCAGTCGTCCAGCGTCGCGCCCTCGAGATCTTCGAAGGCGCCGTAACCGTCGTGCGCGTTGGCGAAAGTGGAGTACAGCACCGGCGGCAGCAGGATCCACGGGAATCCGCCGTACGGCCGGTTGCGCACGTTCAGCCGGATTTCCTCCTTGACGACCTCGATCTGGTTCGCCAGGTTCTCCGCGGTCAGCTTCGGCGCGCGCATCCGGTCGGCCTCGAGGAACAGCGCGCGTTCCAGCGCCGCGGCGGGCAGCACCTCGTAGTAGTCGGTGTAGTCCGGGTGCGTGGAACCGTTGAAGGTGCCGCCGCTGGACTGCACGTGCCGGAAGTGCGCCAGTTTCTCCAGGCTTTCGCTGCCCTGGAACATCAGGTGCTCGAAGAGGTGCGCGAAACCGGTCAACCCCTCCGGCTCGGAACGGAAGCCCACGTCGTAGTGCACGCTGACCCCGACCACCGGCGCGGTCGGGTCAGGAGCGAGCACCACGCGCAGACCGTTGTCGATCGTGAAACGGAAGAGCTCGGGATCGGCCATGCCTCCACCCTACGCAGGCGCGGGCGTCTTCGGCTCGTCCGGTCGGAGGTGCCTCGCGCCCTCGAACGCGACGGTCAGTGCGGCCGCGAATCCCCTGGTCCGCACCAACGGCACAACGTCCTCGCCGGACGTGCCGTACCAGTACGCCGTGAGCGAACAAGCGTTAACTAGCCAAGCGTCCGCTTCCCCCAGCGCGTACGCGTACGGGAGCGCGCGAGAGGCGAGCAGTTCGTCGTCCGGCGCTTCCATGGCGAGCAGCTGTGCGTTGAGGCCGAGAAGGCGGTCTCGGAGGTCTAGTCCGGCCTTCGTCCGCGTCGGCAGCAGGTGCGCTGCGGCGGTCACCGCGAGGCCGGTGGCGAGAAGCACCAACCCGAGTTGTGCGTAACCGACGGTGAAGGCCAGTAGGACAGTGAGGAAGACGCCGTACCCACATAGCCGCGGGCCGATCTTCGACAGCCGCTTCGGAGAGCGCCAGCCGCGACGGACCGTGTCCGCGACCAGTTCGCGTACGCCTGCTTCGCGTACTTCGGCGAGCGTCGCGGCTTCGCCGGGCACAGCGGCTTCGTACACCGCGCGTTCGAAGGCGGTTAGGTGTGCGTCGGGCGGGTTGCGACGTACGAGGGTCCAGTTGCGCAGGCCGTCTTCGCTGACCCATAGATAGTTACGGACGCATAAGTCGAGCACTGTCGCGGCTAGATCGACGGAGCTGACGCGTCCGGTGAGAAGCAGTCCTACGTGTCCAGGGAGCACGCCGTCCGGAGAAGAGAAGCGACCGTGGTCGAGGAGCTGTACGGGGGTGGCGCGACCGGGCTGTCGGTCTCGTCGGCGGCGTACGAACACTGTGACGACACCGGCGATCGACAGCACGGCGAAGGCTAGCCAGGCCCACCACACTGGCGCGCTCGCGGCGAAGGGGCCGTCGGGGACGAGCCGCTCGGTCGCGGCGACAGTGCCACCGGGAAGTTCGGCGGTCAGCTGTACGCGCGATCCGGGCTGGAGGTTCGGCACTGAGACGCGGGTGAGGCCGGAGTGGTCGATCTGTGCGGCGCCGCAGCGGGTCGTCGAGCCGGGCGGTCCGGCGAGGCAGCTGAGCGCGTCCGGGATGGCGGGCGCGGCGAAGGTCGCGCGGACCAGTTCGAGGCGGGTGTCCCAGCCGCTGGCGACGTCCCAGGTCACATGCTCGACGCCGAGGCTCGTGCCGACCGCACCGTCCACTGTGTACCGGAGCACGGACGTTCCGCCGCGCAGGTAGAAGGTCACCTGGTCGGTGCCGGATTCGGCGTTGCCCGCACCCTCGATGCTGAGGTCGCGGATGCCGAGGACGCGACCGTTGGCGCGCAACGGAATGGTGCGGCTCATCGAGGTGTCGCGCGGTACGGAGACCGCTTCGGTGACGGACAGGCTGCCGTCGTGCTGGACCTTCAGCGCTACTTCGACACTCTGCGGCAGGCCGGGCAGCGACGGCGGGTCTTGCGCCGTGGCGAGCAGCGGGATCAGCAGCAGAGCGGCGAGTTTCATTGCGCGGACACCGCCGAGCGTCGTTCGGCCAGTGCTTGGATCGCGTCGATTTCGGCGGCCAGCGGGGATTCGGCTCGTGCTGCCGGAGCGCCCAGCGCGCGGCCACGGCGGGGTTGAACGAGCGGAGCGGCTAGGAAGGTGGCGATTCCGGCGATCAGCAGCGCGACGCCGATCAGCGCCTCGCCGACGGTGAGGGCGAGGACGACGGTCGTCACGATGCCCGCAGCGGCCAGGAGGAGCCCGGCTAGGCGGACGTGCGGTTGCCTCGCGGACAGCCGGCCATGGCGATGCGCTTCGGCGTCGAGAAGGGCGCGCAGTTGCGCCTGATCCGGCCGCGCGGCAGAGAGCGGACCCGGCGGGAAGGCCGTCTTGACCGCTAGTTCGAACGGCGTGAGCGGATCGGCTTCGCCGTGGCTGACCCGACCGTCGGCGATGCGCAGATGCCCGCGGGCGACGAGATCGAGGACCGTGCCGGTGAGGTCGAGTTCCCCACGCGGCCTGGCGCGGCGACGCAGCACACCGGCGCCGATGAGCAGGTAAAGCACTAACGCGAGACCACCGAGGACAGTCGGGAATCCCGGCGCGAAGGCGGCCAACGGTCCAGTGGGGACAAACCGGGCGTTCTCCGGCAACGGTCCGGTTTGGACGGCCAGCTCGATCCGATCCCCTTGGCGCAGAACGTTCTGCTCGGCATGCGCGCCCCCGCGGCGGAGTTCGGAAAACGTGCACTGCCGAGACGACCCCGGCCGACCGGCGTAACAGTCCGCTGTGGACACGCCCGGCGCGCTGAAGGTGGCGGTGACGCGGTCGACCGAACGATCCCAGCCTCCGGTGAGCTGAACCCGAACCTGCCCAGCCGCGACCGCACCGTCCACTGTGTACCTGACAGTGGCTGGCCCGGTGACCGTGACCGTCGTTCCGTCGGCGGTAGCAGCGCCGGAGATCTGGAGATCAGTGATCGAATAAAGCCGGTCCTCGTCGTCGCTCACCGGTACCCGCTCGGCGATGCGGTGCCTGGCGGGTGCGTCGGTGACGATGCGCTCGATGACCGTCAGCTGACCGTCCTGCGCGGTGGTGACGGTGACGTCGTCGGCGAGCATGTCCTCAGCTCGGCGGGGTGAACGGATTGTCGGACTTCGGCGGTGCCGGAGGCGGAACCGGCGGCGGCGCGTAGGAACCGTACTGCGGCGGCGCGATCCGGGCGTGGTCGCGGTTGCGGCGTTCGGCCAGCACCGCGGTGAGGAAGACCCACGGCGGCATCCCGTGCGGCAGCGGCACCCCGATCGCCGCCGAAATCTGCTGTGCCAGGCTGAAGCCGAGCGACGCGGCCGCTTCCGGGCGCAGATCGTGGTAGCGGCCGAGGTACTGGCGGGCGGCCATGGCGAGGTTGTCGGTGAGGCCGCTGAGATCGAAGTGCGCGGCCCACGCTTCGAGGCCGGGCGGCACCGCGAGAATCGCCTGCGCGGACTGCGGCACGCGTTCGCGGATCACCAGGGTGCCCGCGAGATAGTCGCCGACGCGGCGGCCGTTCGACGACGACAGCGACACGATGACGGCCACCGCGCCGAGGAAGCCGAGCGCCCAGAAGTCGACGAAGAAGCCGGCGAGCGCGCGGGTCAGCGCGTGCCGGAAGCTGATCGGGCCGCCGTCGAGGCGCACCACGCGCAGGCCGAGCGCGAGTTTGCCGAGGGAACGGCCGCGGCTGAGCGTTTCGAACAGCACCGGGTAGCCGATCACGACCAGCACGAACACGGTCAGCATCAGCGCGACGGTGAGCGCCGAGTCGAACGACCCCGCGGTCAGCGTCAGCGCGACGAGCACGAGCAGCAGCAACGCGGCCTGGACGAGGACGTCGAGCAGCATCGCGACCGCGCGGCTGGCGAGCTTCGCCACCCGCAGGTCGAGGACGACGGCCTCACCGGTGACGAGATCGGACTCTTCCTGCACGAGGCCAGCGTAGAGCGCCTGCCTCTATCCTTGCGGTGGAGGAGGTGGCCGGTGGACGTCGACGTGTTCGTCGCGGTGCACAGCGCGGAGTGGAACCGGCTCGGCGAGCTCGCCGGACGGCGCAGGTTGACCGGTCCGGAGGCGGACGAGCTGGTCACGTTGTACCAGCGAACGGCGACGCACCTGTCGATGATCCGCTCGACCGCGCCCGACCCGGCCTTGCTGGCCAGGCTGTCGGCGCTGGTCGCGCGCGGTCGTTCGGCGGTCGCCGGTTCGCACAGCCCGGCGTGGCGCGAGGTGGCCCTGTTCTTCACCCGCCGCTTCCCGGCCGCGGTGTACCTGAGCCGCCGCTGGTGGATCCCGGCGGCGCTGCTGTCGGTCGCGGTGATGGCGGTGCTGGGCGTGTGGATCGCGGGCGACCCGCAGGTGCGCGCGTCGCTGGTGTCGCCGGACGAGGTGAAGGCGATGACCGCGCCGGGCGGCCAATACGAGACGTACTACTCGGACGGCCCAGCGGCGTCGTTCGCGGCGAAGGTGTGGACGAACAACGCCTGGGTGGCGGCGACGTGCCTGTTCCTGGGCGTCGCGCTGGGCTTGCCGGTGATCGCCGCGCTGTGGATGAACTCGCTGAACGCCGGAGTCGCGATCGGCCTGATGTCCTCAGCCGGCCGCGGCGACGTGCTGCTGGGCCTGCTCCTGCCCCACGGCCTGCTGGAACTGACCGCGGTCTTCATCGCGGCGGGCACGGGGTTGAAACTCGGCTGGACGGTGGTGGACCCGGGCCGCCGCTCGCGCAGCGCGGCGCTGGCCGAACAGGGCCGGTCAGTGGTGGTGATGGCGCTGGGGCTGGCGTGCGTGCTGCTGGTGTCGGGGGTGATCGAGGCCTTCGTGACGCCGTCGGGCTGGCCGACGTGGCTGAGGATCGGCATCGGGGCGGTGGTGGAGCTGCTGTTCCTGACGTACGTGTTCACGCTGGGAAGGCGGGCCGCACTGGACGGCGAAACCGGGGATGTGGACCGGCGGGCCGCCGGAGACGCCCTTCCGGAGGCGGGGTAGAAGGAACCCGGCGGGGCTCAGATTCCCCTCACGGACCTACAACCGGCCCGCCGCCTTCAGGGCGAGGTACCGGTCCGCCAGCGCAGGCGGCAACTCCTCCGGCACCGCGTCCACCACCCCCACTCCATGCCGGGTCAGCCAAGCCACCGAAGACTCCCTGTCCGCCAGCGCCCGTTCCGCCGCGGCAGCGTCGTAAACCGCCTCCGCCGATCCGCGCGAAGCTGCCATCTCCGCTACCCGCGGATCCGCCACCGAAGCCACCAGCACCTCGTGCCGAGCGGTCAACGATCCCAGCACCGGGAACAACCCCTCCTGCAACGGGGCCGGTTCCAGCCCGGTCAGCAGCACCACCAAAGCCCGCCGCCGCGTGCGGCGCAAGACTTCCGCCACCATGCCCCGGGCGTCGGTCTCCACCAGCGACGGTTCGATCGTGGCCAAGGCGTTCACCAAGGACGGCGTCGAAGCATTCGGCACCGACGCCCGCACCCGGCGGTCGTAAGCGACCAGGTCGACCCGGTCCCCTGCCCGGGAGGCCAGTGCGGCCAGCAGAAGCGCCGCGTCCATCGCCGCGTCCAACCGGGGTGCGTCGCCGACTCGACCCGCCGAGACGCGGCCGGTGTCCAGCACCAAAACCAGCTGCCGGTCGCGTTCCGGACGCCACGTCCGCACCATCACGTCGGACGCGCGGGCCGTCGCGCGCCAGTCGATCGACCGGACGTCGTCGCCGATCACGTACTCGCGCAGGGAGTCGAATTCCGTTCCCTGGCCCCGAATCAGCACCGCGTTGCGGCCGTCCAGCTGCTGCAACCGCGCCAGCCGCGACGGCAGATGCTTGCGGCTGTGGAACGGCGGCAGCACCCGGACCGTCCACGGCACCTCGTGCGAACCCTGCCGCGCGGCCAATCCCAGCGGGCCCACCGCGCGCACGGTCACCCGGGCCGCAACACGGTCGCCTCGGCGGGTCGGGAGCAGCGCGGTCGTCAGCGCACGCCGTTCGCCAGCAGGAACCACCAGCGCGTGCCGGTCATCCGCACCGGCGCTCGGCGGCCAGGCATCCCGCAGCGAGCCGCGGACGGTGCGCCCGCCGGGGTTCGTGACGGTCAGCGTGACCTCGGCGGGCTCCCCCAGCCGGACGGAAGTGGTGCCGCTGCGCGAAAACCGCAGCGCCCGCACGCTCCCGGCCAAGACGAGATCCACGACGACCAGCACCAGCAGCACCGCGCCCACCACCGCGACGCCGGTGCCGGACGGGAACAGCAGCCCGACCACCAGCGCCCCCAGGAGCGCCAGCAGCCCGAGCCGCCCGGTGACGGCCATTTAGCGCGGCACCGGCACGGAGGCCAGCACCCGGTCGAGGACACCGTCCGCGGTCACGCCTTCGAGTTCGGCTTCGGGCCGCACGTCGAGCCGGTGCCGGAGCGCCGGACGGGCCAGCGCCTTGACGTCGTCCGGCGTCGCGTAATCCCGGCCGGACAGCCAGGCCCACGCGCGCGTCACGGCGAGCAAAGCCGTTGCGCCACGCGGAGAAACGCCGATCCGCACCGCCGGCAGCTCCCGTGTCGCGCGGCAGAGGTCGACGACGTAGCCGATCACTTCCGGTCCGACGGTCACCTTCGCGACCGCCTCCCGCGCGGCCGCGAGTTCCGCCGCGCCAGCCACCGGACGGACCCCCGCGGCGGCGAGATTCCGCGGATCGAAACCCTGGGCGTGCCGCCAAAGAATGCCGATCTCGTCCTCCCGCGAGGGAGCCGGCATGGTCAGCTTCAACAGGAACCGGTCCAGCTGCGCCTCGGGCAGCGGGTAAGTGCCCTCGTACTCGACCGGGTTCTGCGTCGCGATCACCACGAACGGATCCGGCAGCGGCCGCGAGACGCCGTCGATCGACACCTGCCGCTCCTCCATCGCCTCCAGCAGCGACGACTGCGTCTTCGGCGGCGTCCGGTTGATTTCGTCGGCCAGCAGCAGATTCGTGAACACCGGGCCCTCGCGGAAGGAAAACTCACCGCTGTGCGCGTCGTACACAATGGACCCGGTGACGTCGCCCGGCATCAGGTCCGGCGTGAACTGCACGCGCGTCGTCTTCAACTCCAGCGACGCGGCCAACGCCCGCACCAGCAGCGTTTTCGCGACCCCTGGCACGCCTTCCAGCAGCACGTGCCCCCGGCAGAGCAGCGCGAGGATGAGCCCGGTGACGGCCGCGTCGTTGCCGACCACGGCCTTCCCGACCTCGGCGCGCAACGCGATCAGGGCCGCCCGCGCGTCCTGCTTCTGTTCGGTACTCAAGAACGCTCCACCTCTCGTTCCACCGCGTCAAGTTCGTCCGCCAGCCGCACCAGCGCCGCCTCGTCGGACGGCGACGGGCCGTACAGCACCGCCCCGACCTCGTTCGGCGCCCGGCCGGTCCGCGCGCTCACCGTCTCCACCACCGCGGGCGGGCCGGCGTCGCGCGGCAATCCCAGTCTCTTCCGCAGCCTTGTCCGGGCCGCCTCGCGCAAGGTTTCCGCCGCGTGCCCGGTCGCGCCGCCCCGCCGGTACAGCCGGGCCCGGCCCTCCGCCGTTTCCGCCGACCGCACGACCACCGGCAGCGGTTCGCGCACCACCGGCCCGAGCCGCCGCGCCCGCCACAGTGCGAAAAGGACGATCGCGATTCCCGCGGTCAGCGCGCCGTACCGCCAGCCGGGCGGAATCAGGTCGACAAACGGTTTCTTCTCGTCGTCCAGCGCGGGGTCCGCTGTGGACGGTACGTACCAGACCAGCTTCCGGTGATCGCCCAGCAACCGCATGCCGAACGCCGCGTTGCCGTCCTTGGCGATTTGGTCGTTGGTGAACGCGTCCGCCGAGCCGAGCACGCTCACCGTGCCGGTCCGGTCCGCCAGCTGCACGAAAGTCGGCTCGCCGCCGTCGCGGTAGCAAGCCCGCGCCGTCTTGTCGTCCGTGCGGTAATGGCGGCCGCCGAGCGTGACCGAACCCGCGCTGACCGCCGCGCCGACCGTGCAATCCGGTTGCAGCGTACGCACTTCTCCCGCCCCGACCGGGGAAGCCGTCGGCGCGGTCATGCCCAACGCTTTCGATCCGGGCGCGACGAGCACCAGGTGCGCGACCCGGCGGCGCAGCTCGGCCAACCCGTCCTTCGGCACCAGCTGCGGGTTGGTCACCAGCAGGGTTCCGCTGTCGGCGGCCTCGCGGGCCTCGGCGAGCGAACGCACCGCGCGGACCTGAACGCCTTCCTGCTCCAGCAAATGCGCGAGAGCGTGGCTGCCGCGCGGCTCATAGGAACCGGGGTCGAATTCGCCGCTCGTCTGGTCGCCGCGGCTGAGCACGATCGCCAGCGCGATGAGCACGATCAGCAGGAGCAGCGCCAGCGGAACCCGGGTGCCACGCCAGATTCGGCGCAGATCCGGCGAAACAGCCGTGCTCATGCGTCCGCCAAAACCGGTCGCGCGCGCTGGACGCGTTCGTCCACTTCGGACAAGGCGCGGTATCCGGCTTCGGTGCCCGGCCGTCCGCCGTAGTGCACGTCGTCGAACTGCCGCGCGGCGGCGGTCAGTTCAACCGCCAGCTCCGGCAGGAACCTTCCGGCTTCGGCGATGGCCTCGTCCGCGGTCCGGCCGGAGCGGACGTCGAGGAGCGCGCGCTCTTCCATCCCCCGCACCAGCGCGCGGAACCGGTCCCGCACCGCGTCCGCGAACTCGCCGCGCGCGGCGGCTTCCTCGGCGGCTTTCCGGTATTCGTCCGCGGTCTGCCGCCGTCCGCCGAACACCTCGCCGGACGTCTTCGCCGACCGGCCGACCTTGCCCACCCGCAGCCGCACGACCACGATCAGCACGATCAGCAAGCCCAGCACCAGCAGCAGGCCGAACGGGCCGCCGGGCACGTCGGACAACGCGTTGAACAGCTCGGAAATCCGCTGCCCGAGCCACTGCCAGAACTGTTCGAGCAGACCTGGCCGCGCGGCGGCGTAATTCGGGTCGGTCAGTTCCTGGACCGCCCGCAGCCGGGCCGGGTCCCGGTCGATGTCGACCGGGACGTCGGCGGGAAAACCGATCACCACGCCTGCCGCGGCGGCTGGATGCCCGCCGCCCTGGCCAGCTCGATGTCCATGCCCTCGCGGCGCATCCGCTGGTCGATGTAGAGCACCACGGTGACCAGCGCGGTGAACGGCATGACGATCGTCTCCGCGATCACCTTGCCCACCGACTGCAGCACCAGACCGCCGGTCGTCACCTCCGGCAGGTTCCCCGCCTGCGGGTCGAAGATGGCGGTGAACCCGCCCGAGCCGAGGCTGAACGGAACGCCGATGATCGCCGAGATCAGCCAGCCGATCACGGCGGCCAGCAGCAGCACCCCGAACACCCGCCAGAACATGCCCGAGACGAGCTGGCGCGACCGCGTGAACGCCTGCCCGATGGTGCCGCGTTCCAGCACCAGCGCGGGACCGGCGAGCGACCAGAACACGTACGGCACCACGGCGGGCAGCAGGCAGAAGGCCGCGGCGACCATCGTGGCCAGCGTGTACAGCACGGTGACCGCCAGCAGCGGCAGCAGCCGCGGCGCGGCTTCACGCATCGCCGAACCGAAGTCGACCGGACGGCCGAGCACCGCCTTGCCCATCACCACGGTGAGGAAGCCGGTGAGGAAAGTCTGCGCCAGCATGGAGATCACGAGCGTCGGCACCAGCGCGGTGAGCGCGGAGCCCAGCAGGCTGTACGCCGCGTCGAGCTGCTGCTGCGGCGTCGCGGCCGGGCCGAGCTGGGTGACCCGGTTGAAATCGGGCAGCAGCCACAGCGTCGCGACGAGGTTCAGCCCGGCCGAGATCACCGCGACGACCGCGGACACCCCGAGGATCAGCAGCGGATACCGGCGGATCGCGGTGATCGCGCCGTCGAGGATGTCGCCGAGGTTCAACGGGCGCAACGCGATCACGCCCGGTTTGCCCAGCCCGTTCGGACTCCAGCCCGGGGCGGGACGGCCGTGGCCGGGGTACTGCGGAAGCGGTTGCTGGCCGGGGGATTGCCACTGGCCACCGGCTGAGGGCGGCGGCGCGTCCGGCGGCGGGAAGACGCTGGGCGGCGGGGTTTCTCCGGCGGGAGAAGCCGCGCCCGGCTGCGCCGGAGTGGTTCCGGCTGGGGTTTCGCCGCTCGGCTGCGGTGTCGCGTCAGCGGGGTTCGTGCTGCCGGAAGACGACGTTCCCGGCGCTTCCCCACCCGGCTGCGGTGTCGCGCCAGCCGGATTCGCACTGCCCGACGACGAAATCCCCGAAGCTTCCCCACCCGGCGGCGAAGCCGCGCCAGCCGGGTTTTCGCTGGCAGGCGACGGATTCGCGCTGGCCTGCCCAGCCTCGGCGGGCGGATGAGCCCCGGCCGAAGCCGCGTTTTCGCTGCCGGACGGCGAACTTCCGGCGTTCGTGCCGGACGGGGTGTCCGTTTCGCCGGTCTTCGGCGGAGCGGCGGCGGATGCGTCCGGGTCGGGACCGGCGAAGCCCCGGCTCGGCGTAGGCGTGTCGTCCCCCTGCCCGGGCGCACCGGGTGCGTTTGTCATCGGAGCCCCTCGTCTGCACAGCCCTGCGGTTGCTGCCGTCACTCTTCCAGAGCCGTCCGCACCCGGCCAGACCTGGGGGGACGTCCGGGCGGGCAGCCAGTCCGGCGAAGTGCTGCGGAGGGCCGGGGGTCCCCCGATATGCTGAACGGCAAGCCGGGGAACGCCCGGCCCGCGCCGAGACCCACCGGGACTGCCCTGATGACGCAACCGCCCTACGGCCAGGTGCCGCCACGCGGGACCGTTCAACCGCCGCCGGTGCCGGGCCAAGGACCGGTGCCGCCGGGCCAGTACCCGGGCCAGGCGCAAGGCTCCTACCAGGCCCAGCCCGGACAGGCGCCGTATCAGGGACAGCAGCCGCCGTACCAGGGTCCGCCGCCGCAGGGTCCGCAGTGGCAGCAGCCGCCGTCCTATCCGGTGCCGCCGCGCAAGCCGACCGGGCTGATCGTCGGGCTGTGCCTGGGCGCGGTCGCGGTGCTGGCGCTGGGCGTCGTCGCGATCGTTTCGCTCAACCGCGGTTCCGGGCCGAGCAACGCCGGCTACCAGGCCGCGCCGCCCTCGCCGACGTCCGCCTACGAACTGCCGCCCACCAGCGGTTCCTCCACCGCTTCGAGCACGCCGACCAGTCCCTCGGACAGCCCGGGCACCTCGACCAGCGCGGGCCCGCACAAGATCCTCAAGCTGGCCGACCACCCGATCCTGCAGGACCCCAACGCCGGCCTGCAGAACCGCGTCTGCAACCTGCCGCCGTGGACGAGCACGCAGGACGGCGCGGAAGCGTTCTTCACCGCGGCGAGCAAATGCCTCGACGCGGCGTGGGGCCCGTTCCTCGAGTCCTACCACCTGCCGTTCACGCCGCCCGCGCTGCACTTCCCGACCGGGCCGAGCTTCGACACCGAATGCGGCACCATCCAGGTCGGCATCGCCACCGCGGCGTACTACTGCGAGAACAACCTGTACGTCCCGTTCAAGGGCCTGCAGACCGACCAGTACGGCAACAACCCCGGCGTCTACCTGGCGTTGTTCGCCCACGAGTACGGCCACCACGTGCAGGAAGTCGCGGGCATCATGGACGCGGCGTGGCAGAAGATCTACGCGGCCGGGCAGAACAGCCCCGAGGGCCTGGACATGTCGCGCCGCAAAGAACTCCAGGCGCAGTGCTTCTCCGGGATGTTCCTCGGCGCGCACGTCGACCGCGGCGGCACGATCACCCGCGACATGTACAACAAGGCCTGGAACGACCAGGAAACGCGCGGGGACAACACTTCCCGCAGCCACGACCACGGCACCAACGCGCACTACGCGCAGTGGTGGCGCGCCGGGGCGAAGGACAACCGGATCGCGGACTGCAACACCTTCGCCGCGTCCGCCTCGGACGTCAGCTGATCGCCTGCGGCACTACGGGCGTAGTGGTCGCGGCTTCAGCTGAGCAGCGCGAGCTTGCCCGGACCGCGGATCACCAGGTAGGCGTACATCCCGCCGCAGAAGCAGGCGAACACCAGCAGCGCCAGCGCGATCGGCGCGCGCAGGTCCTGCGCGCCCGCGGTGGTGTCCGGCATGGTGACCGAGACGACGCCGTCCGCCGGGGCGTCGTCCGAGACCAGCACCTGGAGGTGCTCGTCCTTGCCGTGCCCGCAGCTGTCGAGGGCGCCCTGGCGCGGTTTGCCGCCGAGCTTGAACGAGACCGTTTCGGCCGCCCCGGGAACGGAACAGTCGACGGCCTTGGTGATCTGGGCGTCCACCGGCGCGCCGGGCGACTTCGGGTGGATGCCGAGCAGCCCCGGGCCGGCGAGCCACGCCAAGACCACGACGAGCACCCCGGCCGCGACCGGGATGCCCACCTGCAGCCCCCGCTTGACGGGGCTCTTATGCGGGGGGTCGGAAACCTGCACGACGCCATGCTTCCAGATGCCGGGGGCAAAACCCAGTGAGGTGCCCGCGCACGGGGGACCCCGGGCGAGCCCGCATCCGCTCCGGCACCGGCCGCCACCCGCGACGGCATCCGCTACGGAGCCCGCCACCACCCGAGAGCGCACCCACTAGGGCACCGGCCGCCACCCGAAACCGGATCCGCCACAGCACCCGCCGCCACCCGAGGCCGCATCCCCGCCACCACCCGAGACGGCATCCGCCACGGAGCCCGCCACCACTCGAGACCGCACCCACTAGGGCACCCGCCACGGCCCGAGACACCACACCCGCCACCGCCCCAGCCGCCGCTCGAGACCGCATCCATCACGGTGCCCACCACCCGAGACACCGCACCCGCCACCGCCCCAGACCGCATCCGCCGCCCACCCGGCCGACCCCGGTTCCACTCGCCGCACCGCCACTCCCCATTCCGCCTTGGGTGCGTCTGACGCACCCAAGGCCACATCGGGGCTCGCGATGCACCCCAATGCGGCATGGGCGTCGGCTCAGCAGCGGGTGCGGAGTCAGCGGATGCGCGCGAGTAGTCCCGGCGCGCGATGCCGAGGAAGCGAAATCCGGCGAACCTCAGCGTTCGATGTGGTCGACCTGCGTGACCTTCTTGACGTACAGCAGCCGGTCCCCCGGTTCCAGCGCGTCCGCCTGCGGAGCGTCCACCCGGTAGAGCACCCCGTCGCGCACCACGCCGAGCACGATGTCCCCCAGGTGCCGGGGCGAGCCGCCTTCCTCGCTCGGTTCGATGCCGCGCTCGGCGATCGCCAGGCCGGACTCCGGCGTGAGCAAGTCCTCGACCATGTCCACCACGAGCGGGCTGGACGTCGCCATCCCGAGCAGCCGTCCGGCGGTCTCGCTCGACACCACGACCTGGTTGGCCCCGGACTGCTTCAGCAGGTGCACGTTCTCCGCCTCGCGCACCGACGCCACGATGTGCGCCTTCGGAGCCAGCTCGCGCGCGGTGAGGGTGACCAGCACGGCGGTGTCGTCGCGGTTCGGCGCGACCACCACCGCTCGCGCGTGCTGCACGCCGGCGACGCGCAGGACGTCCGCCCGGGTCGCCGATCCGTGCACGGTGACGAGGCCGAGCGCGCTCGCCGCGTCCAGCGCCTGCTGGTCGGTGTCGACGACCACGACGCGGTTGGCCTGCACCTCCTCGTCGCCGAGCAGCGCGTTGACCGCCGAGCGGCCCTTCGTGCCGAAACCGACGACGACGGTGTGGTCACGCACCTTCGTCCTCCACTTCTGGATTTTGAACGCCTGCCGGGAGCGCTCGGTGAGCACTTCCAGGGTGGTCCCGACGAGGACGATGAGGAAGAGCACCCGCAGCGGCGTGATCACGATGACGTTCACCAGCCGCGCGGACGCGGTGGCCGGGGCGATGTCGCCGTAGCCGGTGGTCGAGAGGGAAACCGTCGCGTAGTAGAGCGAGTCGAGCAGCGAGAGGCCGTCGCCGTTGGCGTCGCGGTAGCCGTCCCGGTCGAGGTAGACGATCAGCACCGTGGCGAGCAGGGCCAGCAGCGCGCCGATGATCCGCTTGACGATCGACCGCATCGGGCTGACCGTGAGTTCCGGCATCCGGATCACGCCGACGAGCTCGTGGTCGGGCCGGTCGTTCAACCGGACGTTCAGGGGCAGCCGTTTCAAGGCCTTCATGCACCGGCTCCCCGCGGGCGTTCGGCGTCACTCACAGCCGGGAGGATAACCCAATCGGAGCACCCGCACATCCGTCCCGAGGTTCTTGCTGTGGCAGGCTTGCCGCATGTCCGAGCCTCGCGCGTCGCAACGTCCGGCGCATTTTCTCGCCGTCCTCCTCGCCGGGGCGGGCGTTATGCACTTCGTCCGGCCCAAGCCGTTCGACGCGCTGGTCCCGAAGGAATTGCCCGGTGACCGGCGCACCTGGACGTACGCCTCGGGCGTCGCCGAGATGACCGTCGCCGCCGGGATCGCCTTGCCGCGCACGCGTCGGCTGGGCGGGCTGGCGGCGGCGCTGCTGTTCGTCGGGGTCTTTCCGGGGAATGTGAAAATGGCGTTGGATTATCAGCGCCGCGGGCGTCCGGCACGGGACCGCGCGGTGGCGTGGCTGCGGCTGCCGTTGCAGTGGCCGTTGGTGAGCTGGGCGTTGACCGTGCGCGATCGGGCCTAGCTTTTACTCCTGCGGCACGTTCCGCAGCAAGGCGCGCAGGCCTTCCGCGTCCAGCAGATCGGCCGGGCGCAGCGTGTGTCCATGTCGGACATAATGGAAGGCCGCGCGTACCCGGTCCACCGGGACTTTCTTCAGCGCCGCCCACGCCAGCCGGTACGCCCCGAGCTGAATCGCCAAGGCTGGCAACCGTTCTTCGGACGGGACGGAGCCGGTCTTCCAGTCCACGACGGTCCAGCCGCCGTCGGGGTCCGCGTACACCGCGTCCATCCGGCCGCGCAAAGTGATGCCTTCGACGTCCGCGGAGAACGGCACCTCCACCGCCACCGGAACCCGGTCGGCCCATTCACTGTTCTCGAAAGCCTCTTGCAGGGCTTCGAAATCGGTGTCCGGTGCTTCGCCGACGTCCGCCGCGCCGGGAAGATCGTCGATTTCCAGCAGCCGGTCGCCGGAGAACCGTTGCTCCAGCCAGCTGTGGAACGCGGTGCCGCGGCGCGCGAAGGTGTTGGGCGGCAACGGAAGCGGTCGACGCAGGCGTTGCGCCAAAGCGTCCGCGTCGGACGCCAGGTCGACCAACTGGCTCACGCTCAGCTGCGCGGGCAAGGCGACTCGATCCACAGTGGACTGCGAGCGGGCGCGTTCGGCGAGGAGGACGTCGGTGTCGGCGGCCCAGCCGTCCGGGTCCTCCGGATCAACGACGTCCTCGTCGTCTTCGAAGTATTCGTCGTCTGGCGGGTAGTCGTCTTCCGGTTCCGGCGGCAGCGGGATTTCGTCGTCGTCGGCCGCGGGCAGCGGTTCTGCCTCGGGTTCGGGTTCTTCTTCCAGCGCGGCCATTTCCGCCAGCAGCAGATCCACCCCGGTGGCCACGCCGGACCGCCGGTCGCCCAGCGGATCCACCGGCCACCGCGCCGTCCGGGAATCCGCGACCAGCGGGTTCTCCTCGTCTTCTGCCGGTTCGTCGGCCCAGACGTCCACCACGCCCAGCGGCGGATCGGCCTCGTTCATCACCTCGGCGATTTCCGACAGGAAGATCGACGGCCCTTTAGCTCGCGTACTGCTCTCGTTCCACCAATGTCCGGAAACGAGCAGTGCGCGCTCGGAGCGGGTCAGCGCGACGTAACACAACCGTCGTTCCTCGTCGGCTTCTCGCGCGACGAACCCTTCCTCGTGCAGTTCCAGCGCTTCCTGCACTTCTTTGCGGTCATAACCTTCGGCGATCTGCAGCTTAGGCAGGTCCGCCGCGTCACCGCGCAAATGCGCGGGCAGCGCAGTAGAAGTGCGCAACCACGAGGACGAACGGCGCTTGCCCGGAAACACCTCGGCGACCAAATGCGGAACAGCCACCACTTCCCACTCCAGCCCTTTGGCGGAGTGCACGGTGAGCACCTGCACGCGATCCGGAACCACCTGCACCTCACCGGGCGTGAGGCCGTCTTCCGCGTGTGCCGCGGTGTTCAGGTAGTCCACAAAGGACAGCAGAGTCGCGGTCGGCGCGGTCTCCGCGTAATCGGTGACCACTTCCGCGAACGCGTCCAAATGCGCGCGGCCCGCCGAACCGGGGCGGGCGAGCGATTCGACGTCGAGCAGCATCGTGCGTTCGACGTCCGCCACCAATTCCGGCAGCGATTGATCCAGCCGACGCCGCAGCGCGGTCAATTCCGCGCCCAGGCGGCGAATCCGGCGGTATCCCTCCGCGGAATACCGTTCCGGCGCACCGGGTTCGTCGACGGCGTCGATCAGCCCGGCCTGTTCCGCGCGTTCGGCGACCAGTTCCGGTTCCTCGCCCTCCTTCGCGCGCGGTTCGGGCGAGGTGAGTTCGTTGGCCCGCCGCCACAACGCCGCGACGTCCGCCGCCGCGATCCGCCAGCGGGCGCCCGTCAGCAGCCGGGCCGCCGCGCTGCCCGCCAGCGGATCGGCCAGCACCCGCAGCGTGGACACGAGATCGGCGACCTCCGGTTCGTCCAGCAGCCCGCCGAGGCCCACGACCTCCACCGGCAGCCCGCGCATCCGCATTTCCGCCGCGATCGGAGCCATGTCCGCCCGTCGCCGCACGAGCACCGCGGCAGTCGGCGGCTTGCCGGATTCCTCTTTCTCCGCATGCCACCGCTGCGCCATCTGGTCGGCGACCCACTCGCGTTCCGCGCGCACGTCCGGCAGCAGCGCGACCGCGATGTCCGCCGGACCGGCGCCGTCCCGCGCCCGCAGCCGTTCGACGCCGAGTCCCCGCTGCCGCAACGGTTCCGAGATCGCGTTGGCCAATTCCAGAATCTCCGGCGGATTGCGGAAACTGGTCAGCAGCCCGAATTCGTGCGCGGTTTCGAGCCGTTCCTCGCCGCGGCGGGGGAAGTCCGTGGTGAATCGGGGCAGGTTCGCCGCACTCGCGCCGCGCCAGCCGTAAATCGCCTGCGCCGGGTCACCGACCGCGGTCACTGGCATCGGCGGATGCTCGACGCCGCCGAACAACGACCGCAGCAGCACGCGCTGCGCGTGCCCGGTGTCCTGGTATTCGTCGAGCAGCACCGCACCGTAACGCTCGCGCTCCCCCGCGACCACCGCCGGATATCCCTCGGCGAGCTGCGCGGCCAGCGACATCTGGTCGGCGAAGTCGAGCGCGCCTTCCGCGCGTTTGCGCCGGTGGTAATCCTCGACCAACGGGAGCAAAGCCAGCCGAAAACGTTGTGCCGCCAGCACTTCCTGCAGCTTCACCGGAAGCGACGCACGCTGGCCTTTAGCGCGTGGAGCGTTTTCGATGATCTCGCACAGCCACTCGGTGTACTGCCCGAGTTTTTCCGTCGAAATCAGGTGCTCGCCCAGTTCACCGGCCAGCGCGAGCAGTTGCGCGGTGACCGTCGGCGGCACCCGGTCGGTGTCCAGGTCATTGTCCCAAGTGGACACCACGCGGTGCGCCAGCTGCCATGACGAAGTCTCCGAAAGCAATCGCACCCCAGGCTGCACCGGAAGCCGCAAACCGTGTTCCGACAGCAACCGTCCGGCATACGCGTGATAGGTCAGCACCGTCGGCTCGCCAGCGACCACAGTGGCCCGCAACGCGCCCGAAGGATCGATCCGCTCCAGCAGCCCCGAACCGGCCAGCCGCCGCAACCGCGCCCGCACCCGCTCGCCGAGCTGACGCGCAGCTTTCCGGGTAAAGGTCAGGCCGAGCACCCGTTCCGGGCTGACGATTCCGTTGGCCACCAGCCAGACCACGCGCGCGGCCATGGTTTCGGTCTTCCCCGCGCCCGCGCCCGCGACGACCAGCGACGGCTCGACCGGCGACGCGATCACGGTCGCCTGCTCGGGCGTCGGACGGTGCAAGCCCAGCGCGTCCGCGATTTCCGCGGGTCCGACCGGGTTAGCGACAACGACCGGGCTCACGGTCCGGTCACCTGACGCCCTTCCGGACGCAACGGGCAGCAACCACGCGCCGGACACCGGTCGCAGTCGGCGTTCTCGTGCGCCTGGTAGTCCGGACCGACCGCGGCGGCAGCGGCCGAGCGCACGAGTTCCAGCCACTCGCGCCCGCTGTCCTCGTCCATCGGCGGCTGGTCCCGTTGCGTCGCCCCGGTTTTGTTGTTCCCCTTCGCGACGTACACGAGTTTCGCGCCGCCAGGCGTGTTCTTGCCCTCGACCGCGCCCAGCAGCACCGCCAGCTGGTACGCCGCGAGCTGCGGATGCTTCTCCGCGTCCGCACTGGAGACCGGGACTTTGCCGGTCTTGATGTCCACAATGACCGGACGGCCGTCCTTGTCCATCTCGACCCGGTCGACGCGCCCGCGCAGCAGCACGCGCACCTCTTCGTCGCCCATCGGCAACTCGACCTCGATGTCCTGTTCGACCCCGGCCTCGATCAGCTCCTGCCGCGACTTTTCCAGCCACGACACGAAGTTGCGCAGCATTTGCTCCACCCGGGACCGCTCGCGCCGGGAAAACCACGGCGCGCCAGCGTCCACGCGCACCCACGCTTCGTCCAGCGCGGCCTGGATCTGCTCCTCAGTGCTGCCGCCCGCGATCGCCTGCGCCAGACCGTGCACGAGAGTTCCGGTCACCGCCGCCAGCTGCGCCGGATCGCTGCCGCCGTGCCGCTCGATCAACCAGCGCAGCGGGCACTTCACCAGGATTTCCACAGTGGACGGCGAGATCCGCATCAGGTCGCCGGGCCCGTGCACAGGGTCCTCTGTGGACGCTTCCATCAACCCGTACCAAGTGTCTGGATGCGCGCCCGGAACCCCAGCCGCGGCCAGCCGGGCGAGCTGTTTCGCCGCCCGCTTCCGGCGGTCTGGATCCGCCTTGTCGTCGCACACGACCTCGCGCAGCTCGCCGACCAGTTCGGCCAGCACGAGCGACCGGCCCGGCGGCTTCATCCGGGAGTCGAGCATGCCGTCGTCGGCGCCGTTCTCCTCCAGGTCGTCGAGGAACCGGGACGGCTGTTCGTCCTCTCCGGCCACCGCGGTCACCAGCAACGTCCGGCGCGCCCGGCTCGCCGCGAGGTAGAACAGCCGCCGTTCCTCGGCGAGAATCGGCGCGATGGCGGACACCTTGTCGTGTTCGTCCACTCCGGACAGCAGGTCGACCAATCGCTCCACGCCCAGCAGCGAACCGCGCAGCCGCAGATCCGGCCACGCGCCCTCCTGCACTCCGGCGACCGCTACCACTGTCCACTCGCGACCCGCCGAAGCGTGCGCGGTCAGCAGCGAAACCCCTTCGCCCGGAATCGCCGCCGGAGCGAGCGTGTCGCCCGCGATGTTCTGCGACGACAGGTAATCCGCGAACGCCGCGACGCTCGCCTTGGGCAACCGGTCGGCATACCGGCCGGCCGAATCGAACAACGCCACCACAGCGTCCAGGTCGCGATCAGCCTGCGCGCCGAGCGAGCCGCCGCGATCCACCAACCGCAGCAACCGTTCCTGCAGTCCGCTCGCCTGCCACAGCTCCCACAGCACCTGCTCGACGCTTTCCCCGCGGCTCACCGCCTGGTGCGTGACACTCAGCAGATTGCCGAC
Organism: Amycolatopsis sp. VS8301801F10; assembly: GCF_046195355.1. Classification (NCBI taxonomy): domain Bacteria; kingdom Bacillati; phylum Actinomycetota; class Actinomycetes; order Pseudonocardiales; family Pseudonocardiaceae; genus Amycolatopsis; species Amycolatopsis sp. VS8301801F10. Next base: position 308,497 of record NZ_CP176065.1, read on the forward strand.
CCGGCGCACCGGCAACGCCTCGTTGTCCGCGAGGCCGACGAGAATGTCCCCGCCGCGCAACGCTTCCACGAGCAATTCGTCGCTCGACCGCTGCCCGCCGCCCGCCAGCTCCAGCCGGCGCAGACCACGTCGCAATCGCCGCAACGCCAACGGGTCCGCCCCGCCGAGCGACGAGGACAGCAGCATCTCCGCGATGTCGACGTCGAGCAGTTCCGGCTCGGCGGCGATCCGCAACACCGCCAGCAACGGCCGTACCGCGGAGTGCTTCGCCAACGGCAATTCTTCGGTCGCCGATCCAATCGGGACCCCCGCCGCCCGCAAAGCACGTTGCAGCACAAGGAAAGTCCGTGCCGGAGACCGCACCAGCACCGCCATCTCCGACCAGGGCACGCCGTCGACGAGATGCGCCCGACGCAGCTGATCGGCGATCCAGCTGGCTTCCGCCGCCGGGGTCGGCATCAATCGCACCCGAACCTTGCCACCGCGTTTCCCTTGCGGCGTAACCAACTTCCGATGCGGTGACGCGCCAGGCAACGTCGCGCCGAGTTTCGCGACCGCCGCCCGGACCGTCGGGGCGAGCCGGTGCGACGTGGTCAGCAGGACCGTCCGGTCGCCGTCGTTGTCGGCGTCCGCGAACAGCTTCGGGTCCGCGCCGCGGAAGGAAAACACCGACTGGTCCGGGTCGCCGGCCACCACGAACTCCTCCGCGGTGTGCCCGATCGTGCGGATCAGCTGGACCTGCAACGGATCCAGGTGGTGCGCGTCGTCCACGAACAAGTGCCGGACCCGGCCGCGCTCGCGTTCGCGCAGCTCCTCGTCGTCCTCCAGTGCGAGCAACGCCGACGTCACCAGCTCCGCGGCGTCGAGCGCGGGCGCGGCGGGCAGGCCGAGCGCGTTGCCGCCCGCCCCCTGCAGCTGGGTGACCTCCTCGTACTGCGCCCAGAAGTGCCCGGCGGCGACCCACTCCTCGCGGTCCTGGCGATGCCCGAGTTCGGTCAGATCCTCCGGCCCGAGCCCGCGTTCGGCCGCCCGCATCAGCAGGTCGCGCAACTCCTCGGCGAACCCGGGCACGGTCAGCGCCGGACGCAGCTGTTCCGGCCAGTTGGTCGCGCCCTCCTCCAGGTCGCCCTCCAGCAGCTCGCGCACGACGACGTCCTGCTCGGCCCCGGCGAGCAACCGCGGCGGCGGCAGTTCCTCGGCGCGAGCTTCCAGGCGCAGCAAGGAAAACGCGTACGAATGCACTGTGCGCACGAGGGGTTCACTCACCGTGCGCGGCAGCGGAGACTCCTGATCCGGATCCGACGTGAGCCGCCGCGTGAGGTCGGCCCGCAGCGCGTCCGCCGCCCGGCGGGACGTCGTGAGCAGCAGCACGCTCTCCGGATCCGCCCCCTCGGCGATCCGGCGCGCGGCCGCGGTGGCGAGCAAGGCCGTCTTGCCCGTGCCCGGCCCGCCGAGCACCCGACGGAACCCGGCCGGCGCCGACAGCAGCCGGCGAGCGTCTTCGTCCCAGGTGAACGTGGGTGTGACAGGGACCGGCGGGCGCACCAGCCGCGCCTGCCCGTTCCCTGCTCTCCGCACGTGCACATCAGCGATGGAACCATGCCCACTCACCCGGGTGGCGCACCGGCACACCCCTCGGCGGGACTATCCTCAGCCGGGTCATGAACGACGAACTGCACGAGCGGATACGCGCAGTCATCGCCGACGTACCCGCGGGGACAGTCGCGACGTACGGCGACGTCGCAGCGCTCTCCGGCGCCCCCTCCCCGCGCATGGTCGGCCGGGTCCTCGCCGAGGACGGCCACGACCTGCCCTGGCACCGCGTCCTCCGCGCGAACGGCACCCCCGCGCCGCACCTGCTGCACGAACAGCTCGAACGGTTGCGCGCGGAAGGCGTGCTGGCGGACGGCGAGAAGGTGGACCTGCGGAAATACCGCTGGCGCCCGAACGGGGACGAGCCTGACGCCGACGAGCCGCCCGGGTTGTTCTAGCGCCTTTCGGACCACGCCGAGGCTCGGCAGATGCCGCCTACCGCGGCGGAACTACCGCTGGCGCCCGAACGAGGACGAGCCGCCCGGGTTGTTCTAGAGCCTTTCGGACCACACCGAGGCCCGGCAGATGCCGGCTACCGCACCCGGTGCCGGTTCAGCGGTGCAGGACGTGCACCTCGGCGGCCACCCGGTGTGCCTGCTGGGCATCGAATCGCGTTCGGTGCCACGCCGCAGCGCGGCCGGGACGAGCCACGGCGGAGCTTCCGCGGAAGTCCGTGCGGGGAACCCTCCGTGAAGCAGAGTCCGTGACGGTCCCCCTCACGACCGGACACCCAGCCGCCCGCCGGCACCGGAAAGCGTGGCCTCCGCCATCCTCCCCGGCCATAGCCCGCCCCGCCGGTTTTAGGTTAGCCTCACCTCATGGGCGTCCTCACTTACCACCACGGCAGGGTCACCGCGGTCCGGCGGGTCACCCCGCACATGGCTCGGATCACCTTCGACTGCCCCGGTCTCGCGGCGGCGGGCCCGGTGGCGCCGGACGCGTACGTGAAGGTGTTCTTCCCGCTCCCCGGCGACGAGGAGCCGAACCTGCCGCCCGCCGAGACGGGTGACGACGACGTTCTGTCCTGGTATCGCCGGTACCTCGCGATGCCCGACGACGTCCGGCCGCCGATGCGGACGTACACCGTGCGCGCGGCGCGTCCGGAGACCGGCGAGGTGGACGTCGACTTCGTGCTGCACGAGGAGAGCGGCGGCCCGGCGTCGACGTGGGCCGGGCAGGCGGAGGTCGGCGGTCGGGTGGCGTTCCTCGGGCCGCACGGGCTGTACGACGTGCCGGACGGGACGACGTGGCAGCTGCTGGTCGGCGACGAAACCGCGCTGCCCGCGATCGGCGGCATTCTCGAGAGGCTGCCGCAGTCAGCGCGCGCGTCGGTGTACATCGAGATTCCGGACCGCGCGGAGCGACAGACCTTCGAGACCAACGGTGCGGTCGAAGTGCACTGGGTGGTCCGAGGTGCGCGTACGCACGGCGAAGCGCTCGTAGAGGCCGTACGCGCGGCCGAGCTGCCCAATGGCACGCCGTACGCGTGGGTGTCCGGCGAAGCAGGCGTCGTGAAGCTCGTTCGGCGACACCTTGTCCGCGAGCGCGGCTTCGACAAGACAGCCATCTGCTTCACCGGCTACTGGCGGCAAGGTCTCAGCGAAGAAGCCGCGGGACGACAGCAGGCCGAAGCGTCCTAACCCAGCTTCGCGACCACCAGCTTCACCAACGCGCCCAGCCGCTGACGCTCCGGCTGTAGCGTGCTGATTCCGGCCGCCTCCAACGGTGCCGCAGTAACCGGACCAACGCACGCGCAGACGACCGTGCCACCGCGCAGGGTCTCGCGCAGCTCCGCGCCGCGGCCGGATTCGTCGGCGAGTGCCAGGAAATTCGTTGCGGCCGGAGCGCTGGTGAACACCAAGGCGGCCAGTTCTCCGGACAACACTTCGTGGATCAACGAGAACACCGGCTCCGGATTCGGCGGCGTGTGCCAGCGATAGGGCTGTACCGCGAGCACCGACGCCCCGGCCGCGGCGAGCGGATCGCTGAACTCCGGCAGCGGTGCGCCGTGCAGTTGCAGTGCCACGCGCGCGCCCGCGACACCGGCTTCGGTGAGCGCGCCGAACAGCTCCTCGTTGGTCTCGCCGGGCGCGGAGTACTCCTCGCGCAAGCCGACGCCCCGCACCGCGCCGACCGCTTTCGGTCCGCGTGCGAAGATGCGCGACCCGGACAGCGCGTCCACCAGCGCCTCGCGAAGTCCCCAGCCTTCGGCCGCGTCGAGCCAGCCGCGGAACCCGGCTCCGGTGGTGACCGCGGTGAGGTCGATCGGCGCGGCGAGCACGGCTTCGGTGCCGCGGCGCAGTTCCGGATCGTCGGCGAGCGGCACGATGGTGATCGTCGGCGCGTGCCGCACTTCCGCGCCGTGCCGGAGCAACGCGCCGATCAGGTCGTCCGCGCGCCGCTCGGCCGTGACGCCGATCCGCACGCCGTCCAGCTCAGCCATCCGACAGCTCCATCTCTTGCGAAGGACGCGCCGTGCTCAGCGCATCGATCCGCTCGACTCGTATCCGGCGAAACCCGCCAGGCAGCCAACAGCATCCCGCCCGCGCAGCCTCCGCACCACACCGCGGCGGCACGTCTCACTCGCCGATCCAGACTCAGCGAAGGCCCGCCAACCCGGAACCCCGCCCGGCTCATTCATACGCCTGCCCCATCTCCCGGATCGCCGCCGCCAGCTCCGTGCGCAGGTCCTCCGGCGCGAGCACCTCCAGATGCGGCCCGAACCGGAGCAGTTCGCCGATCGCCGGTTCTCCCGGTTCGACCGGCAGGTCGATCGTCAACCATCCGTCGCCGTCCGGTTCCGCTCCGGCGGCGACTGCCTCGCGAAGCGCCCGCGCGCCGACGCTTCCCGCGTAGAACGGTACGAGAGCTTGGGCCCGCGGCGAGAGGCGGACTGTCGCCTTCCGGGGGTACATCCGGCGTTCGAACTGCTCGGACCACTCCTGCCAGTAACGAGCGAGGTCGAATTCCGCCGGTCGCTCGAACTCCTCGCCGAGGTCGGTCAGCTCGTGGATGCGCGAAATCCGGTAGGTGCGATCGGTCCCCTCGCACCGGGCGGCGAGGTACCAGTTGCCCGCTTTGAGGATCAGCCCGAGCGGCTCCAGCACCCGCTCGACCTCGCGCTGTCCCCACCGTTCGTACCGGACGCGGACCCGCCGCCCGGCCCACACCGCGTCGGCGACCGCGGACAGCGTCGGCAGGCTCTCGATCCCGCGATGCCAGCCGGGAACGTCCAGGTAGAACCGTTCGGCGACGCGGCCGGCGCGGCTGCGCAGCTCCTGCGGCAACGCGGCGTACAGCTTCAGCTGCGCCGCCGCCAGCACGGTGCCGAGCCCCAGCTCCGCGGCCGCCACCGGGAGCCCGGCCAGCGCCAGCGACTGGGCTTCGTCCTCGTTGAGCCCGGTCAGCCGGGTCCGGTAGCCGTCGACGAGCTGGTACCCGCCGCTGCGGCCGCGGTCGGCGTACACCGGCACGCCCGACGCCGACAGCGCCTCGATGTCCCGGTACACCGTCCGGACCGAAACCTCCAGCTCAGCGGCCAGTTCCTCGGCGGTCATCCGGCCGCGGTTCTGCAGCAGGAGAAGCACGGTGAGCAGACGTCCGGCACGCATGCGCCAAGTATGACCGAAATACCTGACACAAGATGGCAGGTATGCGTGGTTGAGTGCTCGGCATGAACACGTTTGGCATGACGAAGTGGGAAGAGCACGTGGCGAGCGGCGAGGAGGGCGGCCCGCGCGTCGCCTACGTGCACGCCGCGATGGAGTACTCGGGCGTGATCCAGGGTGCGGCCACCGGCGACTACCTGCTGTACGACCCGGGCGAGGGCTACGACGGCGGCGCGACCACGTCGCCGGGCTACGACCGGTTCGAGGGCACTGTCGACGGCCGCCGCGGCACGTTCATCGTCCGTCAGGAGTGGGGTTTCGACCCGAAGAGCATCCGCTCGACCTTCGAGGTCGTGCCCGGCTCCGGCACCGGCGAGCTGGCCGGTATCAGCGGCACCGGCACGGTGCACGGCGTGCTCGGCGAACCGACCGTGTCGTACACCTTCGACTACACGCTCTGAAGGAGGCCGGGATGCTGGAGGTGTCACGCGAACAGGCGCTGGCGTACCGGATCGCCGAGCAGGGGCTGCACCGCTCCGTCGCCGATCCGTACGACCTGCCGCTGCTGGACCTGGGGTTGCAGGACAGCATGCGCGACACGGCGTTGCTCTCGCTGGCGGCCCGGATGCCGGATCCGGTCAGGCCGGAGTCTCTTGTGGACGATCCGCGGCTCGCCCTGGTGTGGTCGCACCGGGGCGCGCCGCATTTCCACCGGCGCGTGGATCTGCCGGAATTGACGGCCGCGCTGGTGCCGCTCAACGATCCGGACGCGCTGGCGCGAATGTTGTGGCAGAAGAAAGACATTCAGGCCGCGGACGAGTCCCCTGTGGACATCATTTTCACGACCGCGCGGGCGATTCGCAAAGTAGTCACCAAGCCGATGACCAAGGGCACGGTGAGCGCCGCGATCACGAAGCTGCTGCCGCCCGCGTTCAGCCGGTGGTGCCGTCCCTGCAACGCGACCCATGTGCACGAACAGCTCATGCGCATCGCTTCTCTGCACGGCGGTACGCGGCTCGAAGCCGGGCAGAGTCCGGCGACGCTCGCGCCGCTGGAGGATCGCGGACGGATGTCCACGCGCCCGGTTCCGGCGGCGGTTTCGCGAGTTCTTGAACAGTATTTGCGCTTCAACGGACCCGCGACTCCGGGCGACGCGGCCGGTTTCGTCGGCACTGCGAAAACTTGCCTCAGCGAAACCTGGCCTTCCGCGGTCACCGAGATCAAAGTGGACGGTCGGCGCGCCTTCCTCCCGAATGATCGGTTAACCGCGTTGGAGAACCCGCCCTCGCCGGCCGGAGTACGTCTTCTTCCGCCGCTCGATCCGTACACGCAGGGCCGGGACAAAGCCGTCCTCGTTCCGGATAAAGCACGCGCGAAAGAAGTGTGGAAAATTCTCGGCAGCCCCGGCGCGCTCTTGGTCGACGGCGAGATCCTCGGTACCTGGCGCATGAAGGTCTCCGGCAAACGGCTGGCCTTCACGCTGACCGAATTCGATCCGCTCCGCCGCGCCGACCGCGCAGCCGCCGAGGACGAGGCGGCCCGGGCCGCGTCCGCCCGGGGTTACCAGGACTTTTCCGTGACCTGGGCTTGACCACCGGACTAGAGTTTTCGACGTGCTGAAATGGCTGCTCGACTCAGACCCGACGCTGCGCTGGCAGGTCGAACGGGACTTAGCGGACGCGCTGCCCGAGGTCTGGACGGCCACCCGGCACAAGATCGCGACCGAGGGTTTCGGCGCCCAGCTCCTCGCCCGGCAGGACCCGGACGGACAGTGGGCCGGCGGCGCTTTCTTCCCAGCGCAATTCACGCCCGGCCCCGATACCGGACAACCGTGGACGGCGACCACATGGTCGCTCACCACCCTGCGCGAATGGGGCCTCGATCCGGCGGTGCTGCGCGCCAATCGCACCGCTGAATTGATCGCCGAGAATGCCCGCTGGGAATACCACGATCTGCCGTACTGGGACGGTGAGGTCGACGTCTGCATCAATGCCTGGACGCTCGCGAACGGCGGCTGGCTCGGCGTTGACGTTTCCCGGCTCGCCCACTGGTTCCCCGAGCACCAGATGGCCGACGGCGGGTGGAACTGCGAATGGGTCGACGGATCGAAGCGCTCGTCCTTCCATTCGACGTTGAACGCGCTGAAAGGCTTGCTCGCCTACGACATCGCGACCGGCGGCACCGACGAGACGCACGCCGCCCGCCGAGCCGGCGAGGAGTACTTGCTGGAGCGCCAACTGCTGTACCGCCTTTCGACCGGCGAGCAGGTCGCGTCCTGGGTCGACCACTTCGCGTACCCGGTGCGGTGGCATTACAGCGCGATCAACGCGCTCGAGTACTTCCGCGAAGCCGCCATCGTGGACGACATTCCGCCCGACCCGCGCCTCGCCGACGCGGTGGAACGAGTCCGCGCCGCCCGCCAGCCGGACGGAACCTGGCTGCAGGACGGCCGATTGCCCGGCGACATGTGGTTCGAGGTCGACGTCCCAGCCGGACAGCCCTCGAAATGGCTGACGCTGTACGGCACCCGGATCCTGTCCTGGTGGGACTCCGCACAGTCCTAACCAGACCGTGCGACGCGAAAGCCGACGTCGTCCACCCGGAACGTCGGATGGCTGCGGCGGCGCACGGACACCCGGACGCTCCAGTGCTCATCCGCCCAGCCGCCGCCCTTGAGCACTCGATACTCGCCGTAGACGGCGGGGTCGTAGAGATCCCAGCACCAGTCCCAGGCGTTGCCGAGCAGATCGTAGACACCCCAGGCGTTCGGCCGCTTCTCGCCGGGAGGATGCAGCCGGCCACCGGAGTTTCCTTCATACCAGGCGATCTCGTCCAGCTCGCCGTACCTCGGGCCCTCGGTGCCGGCGCGGCAAGCGTGCTCCCATTCGGCTTCGGTGGACAGCCGGTAGCCGGGCGACGACCGGTCCCACTCCACCTCGTTGCCTTCGACCAGGTACGCGAGCGGCAATCCGTCGCGTTCGGACAGTGTGTTGCAGAACCGCACTGCGTCCAACCAGGACACTTCGACCGCAGGCAGCCCATCACCGCCGTGGTATTCCTCCTGGGTGACCGGGAACGCGCCGAGTTCGAACGCGGGCACGTCGACTGTCCAGCTGCGTTCTGTCCGCCGGTCGGTGAGCGTCACCGTTCCCGGCGGAATCGGGACCATCCGCACCGCACCGAGGCTAGCCCATCGACGCTGGGGTGTCGCCGGGATTCACTGCCAGCCGGTAACCGCGCTTGACCACCGTCTGCACCACGCCGGCGCCGCCGAGAGACGTCCGCAACCGGCCGATCGCCGTCTCCACCGCGTGTGCCTCGCCACCGGACGGTAGCTCGGCGGACAGCTCCCGGCGCGCGACCACCCGGCCAGGCTGGCGTGCGAGAGCACGCAGAAGCGCCATCGGGGCGGGCGCGATCTCACGCCATTCGCCGTCCACCAGCGCGCCGGTGCCGCGGATCTGTAGTACATGCCCGGCGGCACACAGCGTCGGCGAAGCGGCGACCAAGGCGTCGCCGACCGTTCTCGCCAGCGCGCCGATCCGCGACCGTCTTGGTTGGACAGTCGGAATGCCCAGCGAGGCGAGCGGCCCGGCCGCGATCGGGCCGACGCACGCCACGACCACCCGGTTGCTCAACACCTCGATCAACGCACCGAGGCGACCAGTCCGCCGGGCCATCGCGACGGTCGACGCGGCCGCGGGCGCGCTCGTGAACGGCAAAGCATCGATGGTGCCCTCCAGAACCGCGTCCAACAGCCGGTCGAGTGGTCCCGGATCGGCCGGGGCCACCCAGCGGTACACCGGGATCTCGATCACCTCGGCCCCCGCCTGCCGGAGCGTCTCCGCGAAGTACGGCAGCGGCTCACCGTGCAACTGCAGCGCGATCCGCCGTCCGTCCACTCCGGAGTTTGTCAGGTACTGCAGCAGCTCCGCGCTGCTCTCCGAAGCGGGCGAATAGTCCTCCGCCAACCCGGCCGTCCGCACCGCCCCGGCCGCCTTCGGACCGCGAGCCAGCAGCGAAGCGTTCGACAAATGCTCAAGCACCTTTTCGGCCAGACCCCAGCCTTCCGCGGCCTCGATCCAGCCCCGGAAACCAATTCCGGTCGTCGCCACCACGATGTCCACTGGCGACTCCAGCAACCGCATCGTCGCCGCGTGGAGTTCGGTGTCGTCGGCGAGCGGCACGATCCGGATCGCCGGTCCATAACGGACCGCGGCACCCTGGCGCACAAGCAGCGCGCCCAGCTCTTCAGCCCGGCGCGCTGCCGTGATTCCCACCGTGAACCCGGCCAGCGGCCGGACGTCGGTCACGGCGAGCCCACCTCGATCACCCCGTCCCGTACGCGAACCGGATACACCGGCACCGAAACCCCTTCCGCGTCGAGGCACGCACCGGTCACCAGCGAGAACCGTTCTTTGTAGACCGGCGACGCGACCACCGGCTCTCCCCCGGCGTCGCCGACGATCCCGCGCGACAACACGGCCGCCCCGCTGCACGGGTCCCAGTTGGACAGTGCGTACCAGCCGCCAGCGGTGTGGAACACCGCGACCTGCTGGTCGTCGATCAGTGCCGCGGCTCCGCAGAACTCCGGGATGTCCGAGGCCGCGCAAACCGCGGTCCAGGATGAAGTCATGGTCATCGCCGCACCTCCGGAAGTCCCAGCAGCACCGGGATTTTCTGCTCCCGCTCCGCGCGGAACGAGATCGACGGGTCCGGCGTCCCCGGCGCGTTCACGAACGAACTGAACCGCGCCAGCTTGTCCGGGTCCTCCAGCACTCCTCGCCATTCGTCGGTGTAGCCCTCGACGTGTTTCGCCATCGCGGCGTCCAGGTCCTCGCAGATGCCGAGGCTGTCGTCCACGATCACCGCGCGCAAGTGGTCGAGGCCGCCGTCCAGCTCCTCGATCCACGGCGCCGTGCGCTGCAACCGGTCCGCCGTGCGCACGTAGAACATCAGGAACCGGTCGATCGTGCGCACCAGCGTTTCGGTGTCCACATCAGACACCAGCAGTTCCGCGTGCCGCGGCGTCGCTCCGCCGTTGCCGCCGACGTAAAGGTTCCACCCGTGTTCGGTGGCGATCACGCCGAAGTCCTTGCCGCGCGCCTCCGCGCATTCCCGCGCACAACCGGAAACGCCGGCCTTGATTTTGTGCGGCGAGCGCAGTCCGCGATACCGCAGTTCCAGATCGATCGCCAGCCCCACGCTGTCCTGCACGCCATATCGGCACCAGGTCGAGCCGACGCAGGATTTGACCGTCCGCAAGGACTTCCCATACGCGTGTCCGGATTCGAAGCCCGCGTCGACCAGCCGCCGCCAGATGTCCGGCAATTGGTCCACAGTGGCCCCGAACAGGTCGATCCGCTGTCCGCCGGTGATCTTCGTGTACAGCCCGAAATCTTGCGCGACCTGCGCGATCACCATCAGCTTCTCCGGCGTGATCTCGCCGCCGGGAATCCGCGGCACCACCGAATAACTGCCGTTGCGCTGCATGTTCGCGAGGAACCGGTCATTCGTGTCCTGCAGCGCGGCCTGTTCGCCGGCGAGAATGTGCCCGTTGCCGAGCGTCGCCAGAATCGACGCCACCGCGGGCTTGCACACCGCGCAACCGGTCCCGGTGCCATACCGGCTGATCAGCTCGCTGAACGTGGTGATCCGCGTCGCCTGGATGATCTCGAACAGCTCCGCGCGAGACTGCGTGAAGTGCTCGCACAGCGCCTTCGACTGCTCGACCCCGCACGCGTTCAGCAGCTTCGCCAGCATCGGCACACACGAACCACAGGACGTCCCCGCCCGCGTGCACGCCTTCAACTTGCCGACCGAATCGCAGCCGTCCTCGGTGATCGCCCGGGTCAGCGTGCCCTTGGAAACCCCGTTGCAGGAACAGACCTGCGCCTCGTCCGGCAACGCGTCGACGCCCACCGCCGCACCGCCGCCAGCTGGGGCGAGCAACGCACCCGGGTCAGCCGGCAACGGACGGCCGACCAGCGCCCGCAGCGTGTTGTACTCCGCGGCGTCGCCGACCAGGACCCCGCCGAGCAGCGTCCGGCCGTCGTCGGTGACCACGAGCTTCTTGTACGTCCCGGCGACGGCGTCGTTCACCGCTACTTCCAGCGATCCTTCGGTGGCCGCGTGCGCGTCGCCGAAACTGGCGACGTCCACGCCCATCAGCTTCAGCTTCGTCGCGGTGTCCGGTTCGGGGAAGCTCGCCGTCGTGCCGGTGAGCTGCGCCGCGACCACCTCCGCCATCGCGTAGCCCGGCGCGACGATGCCGTACACCCGGCCTTCGACCGCCGCGCACTCGCCGATCGCGTAGACCGACGGGTCGGCAGTCCGGCACGTCGCGTCGACCAGCACGCCGCCGCGCTCGCCAACGTCCAAACCGGACTCCCGGGCCAAGTCGTCCCTCGGCCGCACCCCGGCGGAGAAGACCACCAGGTCGACGTCCAGCTCCGTGCCGTTGCCCAGCCGAGCCAGCAACCGCGAACCGTCGGCCTCGATCGCGTCCGTCGAGGTTCCGGTGTGGACGGTCACGTCCAGGTTCGTGATCAGCCGCCGCAAAAGCCCGCCGCCGCCGTCATCGACCTGCAACGGCATCAGCCGCGGTGCCATCTCCACGACGTGCGGCGACAAACCCATGTCCCGCAAGGCCTTCGCGGCTTCCAAGCCGAGCAGGCCGCCGCCGATCACCACCGCGGCTCGACGGCCGCGTCCTTGTCGCTGGGCCGCGGCCCGGATCGCGTCGAGGTCTTCGATCGTCCGGTACACGAACACACCCGGCAGATCCCGGCCCGGCACCGGCGGGACGAACGGACGAGAACCGGTCGCCAGCACCAGCGAGTCATACGGCTCAACGTGTCCGGAAGCCGTCGTCACCGTCTTGGCGGCGCGATCCACCGACACGACGACTTCGCCTAGCCGAAGGTCGACCGCGTCATCGCCGGCGTAATCCGAGCCCGGCAACGCCAGCGCGGCCGGATCCCAGCTGTCCACATAGGAAGTCAGCGCGACCCGGTCGTAAGCGGGACGGTTTTCCTCGCCGAAGACGACGACCCGCCACTCGCCCGCCGAGTCTGCCGCGCGAAGTGCCTCCACGAACCGGTGCGCGACCATTCCGTGCCCGGCAACCACCACTGTAGGCATTTCAGACCTCCGCTCCTGCCAACGCCACCTGCGCGCGCACCGCCGGCTTGCGCAGATAGCCGAACCACGTCACACCCACGCACACCGCGTAGAAGACCAGGAATCCGATGAACGCCGGGACTCCGCTGTGCGCGGCGGCGAACGACTGCCGGAAAGCGAGGTTGATGAACAACCCGCCCAGCGCGCCGATCGCGCCGGCCAGCCCGATCAACGCCCCGGAAAGCCGCCGGGCGTTGCGCAATTCCGTCGCCTCGTCCGCACCGGCCTGAATCGCCGCGCGCGCCTTCACCTGGAAAATCGCCGGGATCATCTTGTAGGTCGACCCATTGCCGATTCCGGTGAGCACGAACAGAACGATGAACGCGGCGGTGAACGTCGCCAGCGAGTTCGTCGAGGAAGCCAGCACCAGCACCACGGTCGCCAGCGCCATCGCACCGAAGGTCGCGAAGGTGACCCGTCCGCCGCCGATGCGGTCCGACAGCCATCCGCCGATCGGCCGCGACAGCGAACCCAGCAGCGGACCGAGGAAGGTCACCGCGGCGGCCTGCAACGGGGTTCGGCCGAACTGGTTCTGCAGCACCAAACCGAAGGCGAAGCTGTAGCCGATGAAGGAACCGAACGTGCCGACGTACAACAGCGACATCACCCAGGTGTGTCCATAACGGACTACCTCGCGCATTGCTTTGGTGTCCCCGCGAACACTGGCCAAGTTGTCCATGAACAGCGCGGCGCACGTCGCGGCGATGACGATCAGCGGAAGGTAGATGTAAAGCACCAGACGCGGCGCAGTGGCACCCGCGGTACCGATGACGAGCAGGCCGACAAGCTGAATCACCGCGACCCCGAGGTTTCCGCCACCGGCGTTCAACCCGAGTGCCCAGCCCTTGTGCCGCTCTGGATAAAAGGTGTTGATGTTCGCCATCGACGACGCGAAATTGCCGCCGCCGACGCCGCCAAGCGCGGCCATCACCACGAACGTGCCGAGCGAGGTGCCCGGGTGCAGCACGATGGCGGTCAGCACCGTCGGAATGAGCAACAGCACCGCGCTGATGACTGTCCAATTGCGACCGCCGAACCGCGCGACCGCGAAGGTATACGGGATCCGCATGATCGCGCCGACCACCGTCGGCGTGGAGACGAGCAGGAACTTGTCCGCCGCGCTGAACCCGTAGGCCGGGCCCATGAACAGCACCACGACCGACCACAGGGTCCAGATCGAGAAGCCGATGTGCTCGGAAAACACGGAAAACCACAGATTGCGCCGGGCGACTCGCTTGCCGGTCGTCTCCCAGAACTCGTCGTCCTCGGGATCCCAGTGCTCGATCCAACGGCGGGTCATGGCGTCCTCCTCGTTACCGGGGGCGGTCATTGCGCGGCCAGCCAGTCCGCGACCGCGCCGACCGTGTCGCGGCAGCTGCCGCATCCGGTGGTCGCGCGGGTGGTGCGGGCGAGTGCGGCAGCGTCGGTGGCGCCACCCCGCCAGGCTTCGATCAGCCGGCCTTTGGTCACCGCGTTGCAGCGGCAGATCACTGTGGACGAAGGAAGATCGGCCGGGCTCGCCGCCGTTGGCGCGCCCGCGGGCAACGCACGGCCGAGCAGCACCGCGAGCCGGTCTTCGGGCACCGGGGTGCCCCGGTCGTGCAGTTGTGTCACGGTCGCCGCCGCGTCCGGCAGGCCAAGCAGGATCGCGCCGGTCACGCGGTCGCCGCGGACGACGAGCTTGCCGTACCGTCCGCCGGACGGATCGTCGAAGGTCACGACCTCGGCGGCGGCATCGTCGCTGGTCACCTGCGTTTCGCCGAGCGCGGCGAGATCGATGTCGCGGGCTTTGAGCCGGGTCACCGTGCGTGTCCCGCGATAGCGCGCGGTGGCGTCCGCGCCGGTGAGCAGATCGGCGAGCACGGTGGCCTGTTCCCACGCCGGTTGCACCAATCCCGCCGGCGCGCCCGGGTGCCGAGCGCAGTCGCCCAGCGCGTGGATCCGGCCGTCGCTGGTCCGGAGCAGGTCGTCCACCAGGATTCCCCGGTCCACCGCGAGCCCGGCGGCTTCGGCGAGCGACGTCTCCGGCCGCACCCCGGCCGCGACGACCACGAGGTCTGCCGGAACGAAGCTTCCGTCGTCGAGTTTGAGGCCGTCGCCGGGAAGATGCCGAGCGGCCGTCACCTCGAACCGGAACGTCACGCCCAGCTCCGCCAACCGGCGCGCCAGCACTCGGCCCGCGCCGGAATCCAGCTGCCGCTCCAGCACGTGCGGCTGCGGATGCACCACCGTCACGTTCGCGCCGCGACCGGCCAGCCCTCGCGCGGCCTCCAAACCGAGCAGCCCGCCGCCGAGCACCGCGACCGGCGCACCCGGACGTGCCGCGTCCACGATGCGCGCGCAGTCGTCCAGAGTGCGGAACGCGACGACCTCCGGCCCGAGTTCGAGCCCTTCGACCGGCGGCAGCCAAGGTGCGGCTCCGGTCGCGAGAACGACTGCGTCGTAAGGGAATTCTTCGGTTTCCGTGCCGACCACCCGGCGCGCTGGATCGATTCGCACCACCCGCGTGCCGAGCCGAAGATCGACCCGTGCTTGGGCGGCCCACCCGGAATCGTGCAGCCGCACCGTGTCCGGGCTCATCCCGCCAGCGACCACAGTGGACAGCAGCACCCGGTTGTACGCCGGATGCGGCTCCTCGCCGAGCACGGTCAGCCGCACCCGGTCGCCTTCCGGATCGCGCCGCCGGATCTCGTCCGCCAGCCGGGCCCCGGCCATCCCGTACCCGATGATGACGACGTTTCGCGCGCTCATGCTTCCGCCCTCGCCAACGACACCGCGCACACCTTGAACTCCGGCATCCGGCTCACCGGGTCGAGCGCCGGATTGGTCACCAGATTCGCCCGCGCCGCACCGGGAAAGTGGAACGGCATAAAGACGAGATCAGCCCGCATCGACGGCACGCACCGCACTCGCGCGACGGTTTCGCCGCGCCGCGACCGCACCACCGCGCGGTCCCCGTCGGCCAGTCCGGACCGCGCCGCGGTATCGGGATGCACCTCGACGAACACCTCCGGCACCACCGCCGTCAGTTCCGCGATCCGCCGCGTCTGCGCACCGGATTGATAGTGCTGCAACACCCGGCCGGTCGTGGCCTGCAACGGAAACACCTCGTCCGGAAGTTCGGCCGGTCCACTGTGGTCAACCTCGGCGAACCGCGCCCGTCCGTCCGGATGCGCGAATCCGTCGAGGAACATTTGCGGCGTACCCGGGTGCGTTTCGTCCGGAACCGGCCAGTGCAACGCTTCCCCGGATCGCAGCCGTTGATAGGTCACGCCGGAGTAGTCCGCGGCTCCGCCTTTCGACGCGACACGCAGCTCCTCGAAGACCTCCGCCGCATCGTCGGGAAACTTCTCGGCCGGCTGTCCAATTCGGACCGCGAGACCCCGCAACAGCGACAGATCGCTGTGCACCCCGTCCGGCGGTTCAATCGACCGTTGCCGCATCAGGACCCGGCCTTCGAGGTTGGTCAACGTGCCTTCCTCTTCGGCCCATTGCGGAACCGGGAAAACCACGTCGGCCAGCTCCGCGGTCTCGGACAGGACGAAGTCCGCCACCACGAGAAGATCCAGTGCGGCCAACCGGTCCTGCACCCGGGACGAGCGCGGGGCCGACACCACCGGATTGCTGCCAAACACCAGCAACGCCTTGATCGAATCGCCCAGCGCGTCGAGCAGCTCGACCGCCGAACGTCCCGGACCCGGCAGACTTTCCGCCGGCACGCCCCAGACCTTCGCGACGTACTCCCGTGCCGCCGGGTCGTCGATCTTGCGGTAACCCGGCAGCTGATCCGCCTTCTGGCCGTGCTCGCGTCCGCCCTGACCGTTGCCCTGTCCGGTCAGACAGCCGAAGCCAGACCCCGCCCGGCCGGGCAGTCCCAGCGCCAGCGCGAGATTGATCCACCCGCCGACCGTCGCGGTGCCGGACGCGTGCTGCTCGGTCCCGCGCCCGGTCAGCACATAGGCGTTGCCTGCCCGGGCCAGCATCTCCGCCGCCCGGCGCTGATCGGCCGCGGAGACCCCGGTCACCCGCTCGGCTCGTTCCGGCCACCAGGTCGCGGCGATGCGCCACATCTCGTCGAACCCGGAGGTCCGAAGATCCACATAGGACTTGTCGAGGTGCCCCTCGGCAACCACCGCGTGCAGAATTCCCAGCGCCAGGGCAAGATCCGTTCCCGGAGCCGGGGCGAGGTGCAACGCGGCGCGCTCGGCGGTCGGCGTGCGGCGCGGGTCGGCCACGATCAGTTCCGCGCTGTCCAGATGCTGCATGAACGGCGGCATCGTCTCGGCCGGGTTCGCTCCGGCGAGCAGGACGACGTCCGCGTTCGCGAGATCGGTGACCGGGAACGGAAGTCCGCGATCGACCCCGAACGCGCGCATCCCGGCCGCCGCGGCGGAGGACATGCAGAACCGGCCGTTGTAGTCGATTTGCGACGTTCCGAGCGCGACTCGGGCGAATTTCCCGAGCAGGTAAGCCTTTTCGTTCGTGAGACCGCCACCGCCGAACACGGCGACCGAGTCCGCCCCGTGGTCCCGGCGCGAGGCGAGCAGCCGATCCGCGACGAAATCCAGCGCCTCGTCCCAGGAAATCGGCTGGAGTTCACCGTCTCGGCGAAGCAGCGGCGAGGTCAGCCGGGCACCGGATCGCAGCAGCGAACCGGCGGTCCAGCCTTTCTGGCACAGGCCGCCCGCGTTGACCGGGAAATCCCTTGGGGTGACCCGGGTCTCGTCCAGGCGCATCCCGCACTGCAGAGCGCAGTACGGGCAATGTGTGTCGACGTGCGGCACAGGCGCTCCTCGAGTCGGCGATGACCCGACGGTAAGGACGCCGTGTTACCTCAAAGCGCCGGAATGTTTCAGGCAGTTGACATTGCCCGCCGTCACAGCGGGAGTGCGCGGTGAGTCAGAGGATCGCGCTGACCTCACGGGCCGCGGCGCGCAGGCCGTCCAGTGCGGCGTTCGTGGACTTGGGGTCCAGTGCGTGGGAGGCGAGGCGGAAGAGGATCGCGCGCAGCAGGAGCTGGGGCCATTCCGGAAGGTGGGCCCAGCGTTCCAGCAGGGCTCCGGTGGCTCCGCCCCAGCTCAGGGAGTCGACCGCGGCGATCGCCGCGCCCCATTCGCCGGGGCGGTAGTACGGGACGAAATCGACTACGCCGGGGGCCGCCTCGCCGTCGAAGAGCAGCCCGGCGAGGAGTTCGCCGTGGGCGACCTGGTGCGGGAGCTTGATTGGGCGGCGGGCCGGGGCGAGGATTTCGAACCAGCGGCCGCCTTTTTCCTCGGGGAGGGGGCGGTCTTGTTCTTCCCAGGCGATGCGGTCGGCTATCGCGTCGCGGTCGTCCCGGGAGGAGAGGAAGTCCGGGCGGGGCAGGTCCGCGGTGGCGCGGTGCAGCCGGACCGCGGCCAGGACGGATTCGTCGCAGCGGTGTTCGGTCGTTCCGGGGAGGTAGCGCCAGGCGGACCAGTCGCCGACGATCCAGCGGCCGTCCCGGGAGCGGATCGGCTTGGAGATGCGGAGGCCGGGGTCCTCGGCGAAGTCCAGGGCTCGGGCGGTCCAGAGGGCTTGGGAGCGGTCGGTTACGCGTTTGAAGACCACTTCTCCGGCGTGCCAGGTTTCGGAGTCCGGGAGGAGGGTGACGGCGTCGGCGTCGCTGCCGAACGCGGAGCAGACGCGGTTGGAGGGACGTTCGAGGGTTGACCGCACAAAGGGGGAGGTTACCCCGGTGGGGGGTGGGGGATGGGGAGACGCGCTGGTCGGGGGTTGGGGTCGGCTCGTCGCCTGGCGGCGACATTGCTATTGATGGGTTGCGTGGGGCACCCCGAAGCTTGATTGTGCTGACGGTTCGGGGGTGCTTGTCAAGGCGGGAAAGATGCCTTGACAAGCACCCCCGAACCGCAGGGAGGCTTCGTATCGGGGTGCGGGGGAGGGGCTGGGTGCCTCGATGTTTGGGTGCATCGGCGGCGGTTTTAGGGGCGTGAAGGCGGCCCTGACGGGCCTTGAAAGCCGTGAAGGGCTCCTTGAGGGGAGGTGTGTCCCTCTAGGAGCCCTTCACGGACTGCTGGTGCTCAGTAGGTCGGCAGGCTTGGGTCGATCTGCCTGGCCCAGGCCAGGACGCCGCCGCCCAGGTGGGTGGCGTCCTTGAACCCGGCCGCGTGCAGGGCTGCCAGTGCTTCTGCCGAGCGGGCGCCGGACTTGCAGTGCAGGACGATGGGCTTGTCTTGCGGCAGTTCCGCCAGTGCCTCGCCGGAGAGGATTCGGTCCTTCGGGATCAGCGTGGCGCCCTTGATGTTCACGATCTCGTACTCGTGCGGTTCGCGGACGTCGATCAGGGCGAAGTCCTCGCCGGAGTCGAACTTCGCCTTGAGTTCCGCCGGGGTGATGGTGCTGCCGGAGGCGGCCGAGGCGGCCTCGTCCGACACGACGCCGCAGAAGGCTTCGTAGTCGATCAGTTCGGTGATCTTCGGGGTTTCCGGGTCCTTGCGGATCTTGACCTCGCGGTACTTCATCTCCAGCGCGTCATAGGAGATCAACCGCCCCAGCAGGGGCTCTCCGATGCCGGTGATGAGCTTGATCGCCTCGGTCACCATGATCGAGCCGATCGACGCGCACAGCACGCCCAGCACGCCGCCTTCGGCGCAGGACGGGACCATGCCCGGCGGCGGCGGCTCGGGGTACAGATCCCGGTAGTTGAGACCCTTGCCGTTCGGGGCGTCCTCCCAGAAGACGCTCACCTGGCCTTCGAACCGGAAGATCGAACCCCACACGTACGGCTTGCCGAGCAGCACCGCCGCGTCGTTGACCAGGTAGCGGGTGGCGAAGTTGTCCGTGCCGTCGAGGATCAGGTCGTACTGGGCGAAGATCTCCAGCGCGTTCGCCGATTCGAGCCGCTCGGTGTGCAGGTGCACCTTGACCAGCGGGTTGATCTCGGCGATGGACTCCTGCGCCGACGCGGCCTTGAGCTTGCCGACGTCGGACTGGCCGTGGATCACCTGGCGCTGCAGGTTGGATTCGTCGACGACGTCGAAGTCGATGATGCCGAGCGTGCCCACGCCGGCCGCCGCCAGGTACAGCAGCGCCGGGCTTCCCAGGCCGCCCGCACCGATGACCAGGACCTTCGCGTTCTTCAACCGCTTCTGCCCGACCACCCCGACGTCCGGGATGATCAGGTGACGGCTGTACCGGGCCACCTCTTCCTTGGTGAGCTCGGCTGCCGGCTCGACGAGCGGCGGCAGTGCCGTGTCTGACATCGGGTCCTCCATACTCGCGCGGGTCGCGTAGTCGATCCCAGTATGTTCAACGCCCGCCCGCAAGGGACACTTCCCTGCTCTCAGATCGTGGGACGTTGTTACTGGCCCGGCGGAGTCGGGTTCGGCCACGCGTTCGGCTTGCACACGCGGTGGTCCGCGGCGACCTTGCCCTTGTCGCCGCCCGGGATGTTGTTGAGCATCGCGACGTAGTCGTCGGCCACGCCGAACGACTGCTGCATCATCACCGGCGCCGGCTGGTCGTTTCCCGGGCAGCCCACGTGATTGTTGCCCAGCGCGTGCCCGACCTCGTGGTTGATCGCGTACTGCCGGTACCCCGTCATGTCCGAGCCGTAGACCTTCGCGCCGCGCACCCAGCGCGACAAGTTGATCAGCACCCGGCCCATGCTGCGCCGGTAGCACGACGCCTCGAACTTGATCTGGAACCCGCACGCGTCCGGCCGGTGCGTGGTGTCCGGCGTGGTGAGGCTCACCCGGAAGCTCGGGTTCGGATAGCTCGAGTCGACCCGCTGCAACCGGATCTCGCCGTTCCAGGTCCAGCTGCGCGGATCGGACAAAATGCCCTGCACCGCGGTCCCGAAGCTGTCGTCGCCAGCGTAGCTCGCCGGATCGATGCCGTCCTCGACCTCGACGGTGTAGGTGTAGAGCTTCCCGCTCTTGCCCACGACGTCGCCGGACCCCGGCACGACGTGCCAGGTGCCCTTGCCCGACTGTGTGAACGGGCCACCGCTCGGCAGATCCGCGGTCGGCACGTTGAGGTTCACCGGCTGCGCCGGGTTCTCCGGAATGCCGCCCGCCCCGTCGATCGCGCCCGAGGACGTGTCGCCCGACGCGACCTCGCCTCCGCTGCCGGCCAGGCCCGCGTCAGAGGGGCCGGAGGCGGTGTTGACCGCGACCAGCACGGTGATCACCGCCAGGATCGGCAGCGCGTACACCCGCCAGCCGTACGTCTTCACGAACCGGGCGAACGGCGTCTGCTTCTTCTTCGGAGCGGGGCGCTTCTCGGAACCGCCGTCCTTGGGTTTCCAGGCGGCGGCGAGCGGCTCCGCGCTGGTGCGCCTGCCGCCCGGCCGGTACCGGTCGTCGCCGACGCGCTGGGCCGGTTTCCGCGCGGGCCGGTACTGGCCGACGCGCGGCGAATCAGCCTCCGGATCGCCGGACCCGGAAGCCCCGGAACGCCGGGCCGACCCGGCGGTCGGGCCCCGCCGGTCCTTCGCTCGCGCGTCCTGCTTCAGCCGGTCCACCGACCCAGGGTGCCACACGGCGACGACGTTCCCGGCAGCGACTGGCGGGCTCCCCGGCGATCCGCGGTCCCCCGTTCGGGCTACCAGGAGCCGTCGTCCGCGCCCTCCCACAGACCCAGCACGGCCCGCGCGACCGCCTGCGGACGCTCCATCTGCGCAACGTGTCCGGTGCGCGGGAGGACCAGCATCCGGGCGCGCGGAATCGCCCGCGCGGTCCGCAGCGCGCGCTTGACCGAGATCACCCGGTCGTGGAGTCCCCAGACGACCAGCGTCGGGGCCTGGACCTGTTTGGCGACCGACCACAGCGACGCGGCGCCGAGCGCGGTCCAGCGCCGGAAGATGCCGAACGTGCTCCGTTCCATCGCGGCCAGCGCCCACGGGAACCCGGCGCGCGCGGCGTGCTCCTCGACCAGTTCGTCGAGCCGGGCGTCCGGGAACCGCGACGGATCGTGGAAGCACAGCTTGATGACCTGCGCGGCGCGTTCGCGGGGGGTCATCCCGGCCATCCGGCGGCGCACCCTCGCCCCGACCACCGGCAGGTAGGCCAGCGCCATCAGCGGATCGGACAGCCGGCGCGGGTCCGGGCGGCGGTCCGGCATCGCCGGGGAAATCAGGGTGAGAGTTCTCACGAGCTCCGGCCGCCGCGCCGCGACCAGCAGCGAGATCGCGCCGCCCATCGAGTTGCCGAGCAGGTGCACCGGCTTCCCGATCCGCTCCAGCCGGCCCGCGATGACCTCGGCGTGGTCGTCGAGGCTGTACGCGAACCCCTCCGCGGGCTCCGAATAACCGAATCCGGGCAGGTCAACAGCCTGTCCGGACGCGGTCGGGGCGAGCAGCGCGGCGAGGTCGGTCCAGTTCGTGGACGAGCCGCCGAGCCCGTGCACGTACACCGCGGGCGTGCCGTCCGGACCGGGCGTGTGCCGGACGTGGAGGCCGTCTTCGACCGTTCCCGGCCAAGCCGGCAGCGCCCCGTCGAGCGGCGGAAGGGGCGTAGTCGACAATGGCACCTGGGTCACCGGCGGGCGGACCGTCCCCGCGGCGGCGGGGCGGGAGGTCGTGGTCGTCACCAGTCCAGGATGCCTCACCCTTGGCATTTCGGGCGTACCCACGAGTAATGTCAGATTCACTTCACGCGGTGGTGAACCCGCCCGGCGAAGGCTGCGGACGGAGGAAGAATGACGGAGATGGCGCGACTGCAACGAGGCGTCCGGTTGCCCCGGACCGAGCGCCGGGCCCAGTTGCTGACGGCCGCGCAGCGCGTCTTCGCCGAGCACGGGTACCACGCGGCGGCGATGGACGAGATCGCCGAGGAGGCCGGGGTCAGCAAGCCCGTCCTCTACCAGCACTTCCCCGGCAAGCTCGACCTGTACATCGCGCTGCTGGAAAGCCACGTCGACGACCTCGTCGGCCGGGTGCAGGGCGCGCTGAACTCCACCACGGACAACCGCCAGCGCGTCCCGGCCACGGTCGGGGCGTTCTTCGACTTCGTGAACAACGACGCGGGCGCGTTCCGCATGGTCTTCGAGTCCGACCTCCGCGGCGAGCCCGCCGTGCAGGAGGCGGTCGACCGCGCGACCTCGGCCAGCGTCGAGGCCATCACCGAGACGATCACCTCCGACGCCGGGCTGGACGAGGAGAAGGCCCGGCTGCTCGCGGTCGGCCTGGTCGGGATGAGCCAGGTCAGCGCGCGTTACTGGCTGCAGCACAACCAGTCGATGAGCCGCGAGGACGCGGTGGCGCTCACCGCGAACCTCGCGTGGCGCGGCATCGGCGGCGGGTTCCCGCTCAAGGACAGCTGACCTCAGTGCGCGTGGTCGCGGTTCCGGGCACGCTCTGCAGCCCGCGGATCTACGCGCCGCTGGCGGCCGCGCTGCCCGGCGAGCTGGACGCGGTCGACTGGATGACCGCGCCCGGCCCGTGGCGGATCGAGGACGTCTCGGCGCGAGTCGCGGACCGGATCGAGCAGCGCGGCCGCCCGGTCACGCTCATCGGACACTCCACTGGCGGCTGTATCGCGGCGACGGTCGCGGCCACCCGGCCGGAACTGGTGTCCGGGCTGCTGCTCGCGAACACCGGCGCGCACATGCGCGGCCACGGCGACGTCGACCGGATCCTCGCCACGATCGCCACCGACTGGGGTCCGGAACTGCACGCGGCGATCCTCGACCGGTCCTTCGCTCGACCGCTGCCGCCCGAGCTGCGCGCCGAACTTCTCGGCTACGCCGCCCGCGTCCCGGCCGAAGCCGCGCTGGAAGTCCTGACGAGCCAACGGGAGCTGGACCTCACGCCGCGGCTGGCGTCGATCCGCTGCCCGGTCGCGGTGCTGCACGGAATCCACGACCGGGCCCGCACCCTCGCGGACGCCCAGCACCTCGTCGACCATCTGCCGGACAGCGAACTCGTCCCCGTCGAGACCGGGCACTCGCCGATCTGGGAGGACGTCCCGGCCACCGTCGCCGCGCTCGAACGGCTCCGCTAGCTCATTCGCGCGGTTTTCGCTGGCGGGGCACCGATCTCGCCGCGCCGGGCAGTTCGACCAGCAGTTGCTCGAGATGGACGCTGTCCGGCAGCGCGCCGCTCGGATCGGTCAGCCAGGTGTCGGATTTGCTTCTCCGGGACGGTTGTTCGCCCTCGGACAACAAGGCGGCGTAGCAGCCGTAGTCGATGGCGAACCCGTCGTAGAGCGTTCCCGGCCGCTTCCGGTTGACGATGCCGCGCCGCACCAGGTGCACGAGCCGGGCGTCGTACAGATCGCGCATGGTCTCGTCGTGCGCGCCGCTCGCGTGGTCGAGCAGGAAAGTGCGGGAGCGCCGCCGGCCGACCACCTCGTCCACCAGCCAGCGAAGCGTCGTCAAGGCCGGTTCGTTCCCGGCGATCGCGGCGTATTTGTCCCGCAGATACCAATCCTGCGCGGCTTGCCGGACGTGCCGGATCCCGATCGTCGCCGTGTTCGCGTGCTGCGCGGCCAGCGCGGCGATGTTGATCGCGTCGCGGGGCACGCCCTCGGCCGCGTGGACAAGTTCGGGAAAGGCCGTGCGGCTGAACGCGGTGGCCACGAACTCCGCGGCGTCGTCGGTCACCGGCATCCGCGGTCGTACGTGGTTGAGGAACAACTCGGCGAAAAACTGCCTCGACTGGCTCCGGCCGTGGTCGAACAGGAGCACGTCGTCGAAGCTGACCGCCGACGCCGCGTCCGCACCGACCTCGATCCCGACGTAATCGCCCTCGCAGCCCGGTTCTCGGAACCGGGACCGGCGTTCGATCGCCGCGATCTTGACCGTCGTCCCGCGCGTCGGGAGCACGCTGCGGCGCAGCAGATCCGCCAGCAATGGTTGCAGCTCAAGGGGAATCGAACTCCACTCGTCCAGCAAAAGCCACAGCCGGGCCGGCGCCAGCGCGGCCGTGACCCGCGCCAGCGCCCGGCTGAGCGGACCGAAAATGACCTGGTGATGCTCGGTTCCGGTGCGCCGCAACCGATCCGAGGCCGTCACCGACTGCCGGCTGCTGCCCGACATCGTCACCTGACCACGCGGACCGCCCGGCCCCCAGGACGCCGACGCTCCGGCGCTGCTCGCCTGCTCCGCGGAGCCGCCGACCGTGGTCTCGCGCTCGACATTGCCGACGACCTCGACCGTCGTCGCCGCCTCGGTCAGCTCGTCCAGGCCCTGCAGCAGGCCTTCCTGGTCGGAAACTCTCGTCTCGATCGCGGTGGTCAGCAGCTGTTCGTGCACCGCTTCCAGCGTGTCGACCAGCAACTGCGTGCCCCGAAGCGGCACCGGCAGCTGCTGATTCGCGTACAGGCCGCTGGTGGAGCCGATCGTGCGCAAATCCAGGTACACCGCGACGTCGTGGGTTTCCTCGACCAGATCGGCCAGATAGAGCAGGGCGTGCGTTTTCCCGGTGCCGCGGCGGCCGTAAAGGATCTGATGGTCGGCGGAATGCAGAATCGCCGAGAACGACCCGGCCACCACGAAGGTTTTGGCCAGCGTATGCCGGTCCACGCTCTCCGCCCGCCGGGAAATCGCCATCAGGCTCCGGTTGACGTGCGCGCTCAGCGGCTGCCCCATGCCCGTCCTGTCCCGTCGGCGACATCCCAGCCACCCAGCGTGACAGCGCCGGGCGACCAGGAACAGCCGACAGTCAGGTACGAGCGCGGAAAAGGCGAACGCGCACGGTCACGAATGCGTGGCTCTCGTGAGTGTTCATGCCGGTCCTCCCGGCAAAGACATTCACGAAACCCGCAGCAGCGCCCCGATGCGTTTCGCGACCTCGCCCGCCCGTTCCTGCGGCAACATGTGCCCGGCGCCGGGAAAACGGACAAACTCCGCGTCCGGCAACTCGTCCGCGATCACTTTCGCGTGCGGCAGCGGGCAAAGCCGGTCCTTTTCCCCGGCCAGCACCACCGACGGGGTGCCGCGCAAAGTCGCCAGCGCGACGCGGCGGTCGTGCGTCGAAATCGCGTCCTGGAACGCGCCGAGGCTCGCCGGATGCGCGCACAGCAGCTGATCCGCCACCAGCCGGAGGTCGGCGCGCCGGGGGTGGTCGCCGAAAACGAGGAACCGCGCGCCCGAACGCACCATCGCCGGGCTCAACGGCAGCCGCTCGCCTTTGCGGTGCGACAACGCTTTCGCCAGCCGTCGCTCGAACCGCGCGGAGAACTGTCCCGCCATTCCGGGCAGCCCCAACGTGATCCGGTCCATCTGCCCCGACGACGTCGCCACGAACGCCGCTCCGACGACCCGGTCCCGGACCAGGTCCGGATGCCGCTCGGCGAGCGCCATCATGGTCATGCCGCCCATCGAATGCCCGGCGAGCACCAGCGGACCCGACGGCACGCGCGCGGCGATCAGCTCGGCCAGATCGTCGGCCAGCCGCGGAATCGTCCCGGTTTCCTTGGTCGCGGGCGCGGAACCGCCGTGCCCGCGCAGGTCGTAGCGCAACGTCCGGACGCCCGGGCCGAGGTGCTCCATGACGCCGTCCCACGTGCGGTGGTCCTGCGTCCAGCCGTGCACCAGCACGAGCGTCACCGCGGCGTCGGCCGGACCGCTCAGTTCGACGTGCAGCGCACAGCCGTCGCTGGTCACGAACCGATGCTCGCGAGCCGGATTGCGAAGCCGCTCTACGGTGGTCATTTGCCCTCCGGCAACAGGAAAGACTTGCGCCAGAACGGTTTCCCTGGCAACCCGACCAGCCCGGACTCCTGCAGGAACGGCATGATCTTCTCCCCCGCCCACGCGATCGTCGCGCGCCAATGCGGGTTGTTGAGCGCCGTCTCGACGCCCTCGCGCGGCCGGATCCCGACCGCCTTGTAGACGTTCGGGTTGATGAACGCCCGCGTCACGAAGTACGAGATCAGCGCGATGCTGAACTGCTGGTAGGCGACCTCCGCGCGACCCAGTTTCGCCATGCCGCGGGTGACTTCCTCGCGGGCGAAGGTGACGTGCCGCGCCTCCTCCAGCACGTGGATCCGGTTGACCATCCGGACCAGCGGCTGGATCTGGTCGTCGTTCATCTGCTCGCGCTGCAGCCGGTCGAGCACCTCCTCGGCCACCAGGATCGCGCCGTAGCGCGCCGGGCCGTAGGAAATGGTCGGCATCAGCTTCGCGAGCTGCCGCAGCACCGGCACCGGGCCGTAGGTCGGGCAGCCGATCCGCGCGGACATCCTCGCGAACATCGTGGAGTGCCGGCATTCGTCGGCGATCTCGGTGAGCGCGAACTGCGCGTGCGCGGTCGTCGGGTCCT
This sequence comes from Amycolatopsis sp. VS8301801F10, assembly GCF_046195355.1. NCBI lineage: Bacteria > Bacillati > Actinomycetota > Actinomycetes > Pseudonocardiales > Pseudonocardiaceae > Amycolatopsis > Amycolatopsis sp. VS8301801F10. Next base: position 335,125 of record NZ_CP176065.1, read on the forward strand.
GTTCGTAGACCTCCTTGAGCAGCATCTGCATCAAGAGGATCTCGAACCACAGCCCGGTGGTCGCGATGCTGGCCATCTCGTGCTTGCCCAGCTCGATCCGCTGCTCCGGGCTCAGCCGGTCCCACAGCGGAGTGCCGTAGAGCGACGAGCGCTCCGGCAGGATGTACCGCTTGCCCTCGACCAGCGGCGCGTCCCAGTCGATGTCGACGTCCGGATCGTAGAACTTGTTCGCCGCCGACTTCAGCAACCGCTGTGCCGTCGCCTCCCGGTCGGTCACCTTGAGCGTCCGCGTCATCATCAGCCCCTTCCAGCGCCTGACTCGCCGTTGAATCGAGAAGCCGCGTACCGCCTGCTCCCACAGAACATGTAACCCGTGGTAACAGTTACCTCTGGTAGCATGACCGCCGTGATCGAACGTGTCAAGCGCTCCAGCAAGCAGTCCGGCAAGCAGGCGGCCGACACCGGGAAAGATCCGGCGGACACCGGGGACGCCCGCCGCGATCGCTGGCGCAAGCACCGCATCGCGCGCCGCGCGGAGTTCGTCGAAGCGGCCCTGCGCGCGCTCGACGCGCACGGTCCCGAACTCGGCATGGAGGACGTCGCCGCGGAAGCCGGCGTCACGAAACCCGTGCTGTACCGGCATTTCGAGGACAAGGCCGACCTGTACGTCGCACTCGGCCAGCGCGGCACGGAGATCCTGTTCGAGCGGCTCATCCCCGCGATCAACGCGGAACTCGCGCCGGTGCCGCGGATCCGGATGGCGCTCGACGCGTTCTTCGGCGTCATCGAAGAACACCCGAACCTGTACCGCTTGCTGGCACACGGCGGGCTGCCGGGCAAAACCGTCGATTCGGACGTCGTCGCGGAGGACAAGGAGGTCATCGCCACCGCGCTGACCGCCCTGCTCGGCGACTACATGCGGATGTTCAACATGGACTCCGGCGCGGCCGAACCGTGGGCGCACGGGATCGTCGGCATGGTCCAGAGCACCGGCGAATGGTGGCTGGACCGGCGTTCGATGGGCCGCGATTCGGTGGTCGAGTACCTCACCCAGATCATCTGGGCGGCGATCGACGGGCTCACCCGCCAGCAAGGCGTGGTGATCGACCCGAACCTGCCGCTCGAGGAGAACAAGGTCGTCCAGCTCGGACGCACCGAAGAAGGCACGAACAGCGACGCAGGCTGACGAGAGGACTCCGGATGAGCGACGAAGACGGCTACACGGGCACCGCGACGCTGGTCGTCGACGGCGAGCAGGTGTCCGCCGAGGTCGATCTGCGCGGCTATTTCCAGCCGATCGACGGGTATTACCACTGGTACGGCCGCGTCGCCGCGAACCCGAAGCTGGCCGAGGCGATCGGCGGGCGGAAGAAGGCGTGCGAGGTGCGGGTCGGCGAGCACACCGCCGAGGGCGAGCTGTCCGATCCCGACCCGTGGGGCCGCTACCGGCTCACCGGCACGTCCACGCCGCCGTTCGCGGTCCCGAAGACGCTGGCCGAGGTCGAGGAAGCGACTGCCTGACCCGCCTGACCCCGCCTGACCCTGCCTGACCAGGGCTGATTACGCGAAAAGGCCGCTCCGGAAGCGATCTCCGGGGCGGCCTTTCGTGTACGGCTTGGCTCAGTCGCCGACGCCGAACCCGACCTTGCGGACGTCGGACGGGGCGATCTCGACGTACGCGATGCGGTCGGACGGGACCAGGTACTTGCGGCCCTTCTCGTCGTTGAGGCGGAAGAGCCCGTCACCGGCCGTCAGCGCCTCGGCGACCAGCCTCTCCACCTCTTCGGGAGTCTGGCCACTGGACACCACCAGCTCGCGCGGCGTGTCCTTGATGCCGATCTTGACCTCCACGTGGGACCTCCGCTGGAAACTCGTTGTGACTACGCCCGGCAAGGCTAACCGAAGCGGGCCGCCGCGGTGGCGCGCGACCAGCGGGTGATTCGCGACCACTCGGCTCAGCCCAGCCCCAGTGCCTGCATGCGCTTGGTGTGCCCCTGCTGCAACCGGCGGAACAGCGCGCCGATTCCCGCGAGGTCGCCGGACCCGGCGACGATCAGTTCGGCCAGGCCATCGCGTTCGGCCACCACGTACTGCGCCTGGGTGAGCGCCTCGCCGAGCAGCCGCCGCCCCCACAGCGCGAGCTTGTCGCGGGCCTTCGGATCGGCCTTGATCCCGGCCGCGACTTCGCGCTCGGCGAACGCCGAATGCCCGGTGTCGGCGAGCACGGTCAGCACCAGCTCCTTGGTCTCCGGGTCGAGCCAGTTCGCGATCTCGCGGTAGAGGTCGGCCGCGAGCCCGTCCCCGACGTACGCCTTGACCAGCGACTCCAGCCACGATTTGGGCCGGGTGGAGGCGTGCCAGGCGTCCACCTGCGACACGAACGGGGCCATCGCGTCCTCGACCGCGACGCCGTTCGCGGCCAGATGCTTCGTCAGCAGATCGAGGTGCCCGATCTCGGCGGCCGCCATCGAGGCGAGCGCGGCGCGGCCGGCGAGCGTCGGCGCGCTGCGGGCGTCCTCGGCCATCCGGTCGAACGCGGACAGCTCCAGGTAGGCGATCACGCCGAGCAGGTCGACGACGCCTTCGCTGATCGTGGGCGGGGATGCGGCGGGCTCTGCGGGCACGGCGGGGTCGGTCACGGCGACGAGGGTATCGCCGAACCGCAGGCCCGCGCCGCGAAGAGACCGATCCCACGCCGCGCCGCCGCTCCCGGTATTCCCCGGAAAACGGCTGACCAGGTAGAGTGGGGAGGGATAAACAGAAGCTTCGCCGCGCCGGACCGCCTTTTTCTCAAGGGTCCCGGGAGCGGCGGGAACCAGGCGAACGGCCGGTGCCACCAGGGCAGCCGGGGTTCGCCGCAAGTGTGCGTGCACGCCTCCCAGCGGCATTCCCGGGAGGGCGGCTCCGGCACCACTGGCCTCCATCGCAGAGGCCGCGGTGCGAGTCAGGCCCCCGGTCGAGTGTCGAGTGACAACCGGCCTGTGCGCGCTGGTCACGAGAGAGGCGATCACCCTGACCGCAGAACAGTCCACAACCGAACAGACCGAAACCGCGCAGGCCAGCCCCGCTGTCGCCCTCGAGCACAGCGAAAACGGGCCGGCCGCGCTGGACACGTCGCACCCGCTGCAGGCCGGTGCCCCGGTGACCGAGGAGTCGCCGACGTTCGCGTCGTTCGGAGTGAAACCCGAAATCGTCAAAGCGCTCGCCGAGGCGGGCATCGAGCACACGTTCGCCATCCAGGCACTGACCCTGCCGCTGGCCATGGCCGGCGACGACCTCATCGGCCAGGCCCGCACCGGCATGGGCAAGACGCTCGGCTTCGGCGTGCCGCTGCTGCACCGCGTGCAGGTGCCCGGCGACGGCACCCCGCAGGTGCTGGTCGTGGTGCCCACGCGCGAGCTGTGCATCCAGGTCGCGAACGACCTGAAGGGCGCGGGCAAGCACCTCGGCATCCGCACGCTGGCGATTTACGGCGGGCGGCCGTACGAGCCGCAGATCGAGGCGCTGCGCAAGGGCGTCGACGTCGTCATCGGGACGCCGGGCCGGCTGCTCGACCTGGCCGAACAGCAGCACCTGGTGCTGGGCAAGATCCGCGGGCTCGTCCTCGACGAGGCCGACGAGATGCTGGACCTCGGCTTCCTTCCGGACATCGAGCGGATCCTCCGGATGGTGCCGGACGAGCGGCAGACGATGCTGTTCTCCGCCACGATGCCGGGCCCGATCATCACGCTCGCGCGGACGTTCCTGAACCAGCCCACGCACATCCGGGCCGAGGAGAACGACGCGGGCGCGATCCACGAGCGCACGGCGCAGTTCGTCTACCGCGCGCACTCGATGGACAAGACGGAGCTGATCGCGCGGGCGCTGCAGGCCGAGGGCCGCGGGCTCACGATGATCTTCAGCCGCACCAAGCGCACCGCCCAGAAGATCGCCGACGACCTGGTCGAACGCGGTTTCGCCGCGGCCGCGGTGCACGGCGACCTCGGACAGGGCGCGCGCGAGCAGGCGCTGCGCGCGTTCCGCTCGGGCAAGGTCGACGTGCTGGTGGCGACGGACGTCGCGGCGCGCGGCATCGACATCGACGACGTCACGCACGTGATCAATTACCAGTGCCCGGAGGACGAGAAGACCTACGTGCACCGCATCGGCCGCACCGGCCGCGCGGGCCGCACCGGGGTCGCGATCACCCTGGTCGACTGGGACGAGGAAGCGCGCTGGAAACTGATCTCGGACACGCTGGGCCTCGACCTGGCGGAGCCGGTGGAGACGTACTCGTCGTCGCCGCACCTGTTCAGCGACCTGGGCATCCCGGAGGGTACGAAGGGCCGCTTGCCGCTGTCGAAGCGCACGCGAGCCGGCCTGTCCGCGGAAAAGGAAGAAGACCTGGGCGGCAAACGCCGCGGCGGCCGTCGAGGTTCTGCCGCTTCTGCTTCTTCGGAAGAGGAAGCCCCGCGCAAACGCAACCGAACCCCGCGCAAACGAACCCGAGGCGGCGCTCGTGCGGCCGCGGCGGTAGAAGCCGCGGACGCCACCGCTTCGACGGCGTCGGACCAGCAGGAAGAACGCCCCCGGACGCGCCGCCGCACCCGCTCGGGAGCAGACGCGACCGGCCCGGCGACCTCCACCGGCAACGCCACCCCCGCGACGACGTCCGACTCCGGAGAGACCGCGGAACGCCCGGCCCGCCGCCGCCGTCGCCGCCGCCCGTCCGCATCTGATACACCTGCGTCGGCAGACTGAGCGACACACCGGGAGTCAGTTACGTGAACGACCACGGGAACGGCACCGACGAAACGCCCCCCGAACCCGGATCGAACGTAGCGGGCACTCCCGCGAATCCCGACGAACGCCCCCGGCCGGACTTTCCGGCCGGGGCGCACGTCTCGGAGGGAGGTGCTGCGGGGGCCGGTCCGACTTCGCCGTCGGCTGACCAGTCCTCCGCAACCGCCGGGCTGCCGACTCCTGCCGAGGCTTCCGCCGGATCCGGACGCGCTGAGGCCGTCCCGGGCTCTGCGGGAAGCGCTGCCGCACCAGCCGGAGGCCCGGCCCAGGCTCATGCGGAATCGCCCGGGGCCGCTGAGGCGTCCTCGCCCTTCGCGGGAAACACCCCCGGATCTGCCGCGCCAGCTCCAGACTCCCCTGCCGCGACCCCAAGCAGCCCTGCCGCCGCGAACCCGGCCGAAGCTTCCGCCGGGTCACAGAGGCCTGTTGAGGCCGCCAACTCCGCAGGAAACACCCCGGCAGCAGCCCCAAGCAGCCCTGCCACCGCGAACCCGGCCGAGGCTTCCCCCGGAGCACACGGGCCCACCGAGGCCGCCTCCCCCTCCGCAGGAAGCACCCCCGCACCAGCTGCAGACTCCCCTGCCGCAACCTCAAGCAGCCCGGTCACCGCCAACCCGGCCGAAGCTTCCCCCGAAGCACACAAGCCCGCCGAGGCCGCCTCCCCCTCCGCAGGAAACACCCCCGCACCAGCTGCAGACTCCCCTGCCGCAACCTCAAGCAGCCCGGTCACCGCCAACCCGGCCCAAGCTTCCCCCGAAGCACACAAGCCCACCGAGGCCGCCTCCCCCTCCACAGGAAACACCCCCGCACCAGCTGCAGACTCCCCCGCGGCAACCCCGAGCAGCCCTCCCGCCGCATCGCCAGTTCGCGGCCCCCAATCCGCAGACCCGGCCGCCCAGGCTTCAGCCTCAGACGCCACCCCCGCGATCCCGCCGGTCACCGCCGAGGAGCAAACCGGCCCGATCGCGCGCGTCACCGACGAACCCGCCGCGGGCGGCAGCACCGCCGCCAGGTCGTACGGTTCCGAAAACCTCCTCCCCCGCCAACCCGCCGCAGATCCCGTTGCGCCGCCCGGCAAAGCCCGCCGTTCGCCGTGGAATCGCGGGCGGGACCGGTTGATCGCGGGGGCGATCGTCGTCGTGGTCGCGGTGGTCGCCGCGATCGTCGCCGCCACCAGCGACAATCTGCACACCAGCCGCGCGCTCGCGGATCCGCCGCACGCGCTCCCCGCGCCGCCGTCCTCGGTGCCCGGGTCGATGACGCAGCTGTGGCAGGCCCCGAGTTCGGCGACGCCGATCCCGATCGGACAGTCCGACACCGTCACCACCGCGGACGGCAGCGAGGTCGCCGGCCGCGATCCGCTCACCGGGCAGATCCGCTGGCACTACACCCGCGAGAACCTGCAACTGTGCACTGTGGACACTGCATGGGGACGGGTGAACGCGGTGTACCACAAGACCATGGGCTGCAGCGAGGTCACCCAGCTCGACCCCGCCACCGGCCGCATCACCGCCCAGCGCAACGGCGACGCCGAACTCGGCACCCGTCTCGTCAACGACGGCAGCCACGTCACGACGACCGGCAAACATCTTCTCGACACGTGGCGCGACGATCTCGTGAAGAGCATGGAGTACGGCAAAGTCCCGTTCCTGCAAAATGCGAACAAGCAACCGCGCCCCAACTGCACCTACGGCACGGTAGCAGTGGCCGCCGACAAAATCGGCGTGATCGAACGCTGCCCCGGCGACCGTACGGACCGGCTGACTGTCTACAAGGCGACCGCCGAGCACGAGGACGAACCGAAGGTCACCTACACCGCCCTGCTGGCCGGCAAGCGAGCCCGGGTCATCGCGATGTCGGGCGACCTCACCGGGGTGCTGCTGCCGGACCAGAAGCTGTACGTCGTCTACGGCGCGGACGGTTCGCAAAAAGCCGCCTACCCAATGGAACTCCCCGCCGCGGACACCGCGAACGACCCCGTCGGCGGCACCGAAGCAACGACCCGCACCGCGGCGGGGATCTACTGGTTCAGCGGCTCCAAAACCGTTGCGCTGTCCCGAGACGACCTGTCGCCCCGCTGGACCCTGGACGGCACGCTAGGCCCAGGAATCACCTTCGCGACCCAACTGGTAGTCCCGATCCGCGGCGGACTGGCCGTACTGAACGAAACGAACGGCGCGACCCTCCGCACAGTAGGCGTCGACCGCGGCGCCTACACCGGCCCAGTCCGCCTCACCGCGCTGGGCCCGATACTGCTGGAACAACGCGGCCCGACCCTGGCCGCCCTGCGCTGACCTGGCGTCAGAACCACCACAACACCCCGAACGCCACTCCCGCGACGACCAGCACGCCAACCCCCGCCCCCACCGCCACTTTCCCGGTGCGGTGGTCGGCAATCCGTTGCAGCGCAAGCATCCCGACGGCCGCGACCGGATGCCCGACCACCTTGAGCAAGCCAGGCCCGGGTGCCCCGTTCACGAGACACAACAAGCCCACGACAAGCACCCCGACGGCCAAGACTGCCATCCCCGCAGCGACCGACCCGGTGAACCCACGCCACCACCGCCCGCGGGGTTTGCGCCTCGCGGACGCTCCAAAGTGCTCAGATGCTGCCTTGGCTGACGCCGCATCACCGCCGGTCGCGTCATCGTGCGCGCGGGTTTCCTGGATAACCGCAGCCTCGTGGTTGCTTCCCGCACCGTTGGCCGCCGAGTGATGGATAACCGCAGCATCCCCCGCCGAGGCACGCTGAGCCTCCGCCGCATCGCTCACGGTGTGACTGTTTGCCGCTGAGTCATGGATAATCGCAGCGGTGCGCCTCGCAGCTGCACGATCATTCGCCGACTCGCGGAGCGCCGCACGGGCAGCGGACTCGCGAACTTGAGCTGCAGCCCCGTTCTCCGCTCCGCCATTCACAGCCGCACGACCAGCAGCCGCACGATCCGCCGCCGCACCGCCGTCCATAGCCGAACCGCCATTGGTGGCCGCGATGTCGGCACGACCCTCCGCCGCGCCGCTGACGCCCCTCGCAACGCCACCGGAACGCACACCGCGATCCCCCACCGCACCGGCAGCGGCCGCGCGAACTTGAGCTGCAGCCCCGTTCTCCGCTCCGCCATTCACAGCCGCACGATCATCCGCCACCGCACTGCTGTCCACAGCGGAACCACCATTCCCGCCCGCAGCATCAGAACGACCCGCCGCCGCGCCGACACCCCTCGCAACCCCACCGGAACGCACACCGCAGTTCCCCGCCGCACCGGCAGCGACCGCCCGATCTTGAGCCGCAGCCCCATTCTCCGCGCCGCCACCACTCACAGCCGCACGATCCGCCACCGCACTACTGTCCACAGCGGAAGCACCATTCCCGCCCGCAGCATCAGAACGACCCGCCGCGGGGCCGACACCCCTTGCAACGCCACCGGAACGCACACCGCGGTCCCCTGCCGAACGGGCGGCAGCCGCCTGATCTTGAGCCGCAGCCCCGTTCCCCGCACCACCACTCACCGCCGCAGCACCGCCGTCCACAGCCGAGCCATCACTCAAGCCCGCAGCATCAGCACGCCCCTCCACCGAGCCGCCGACACCCCTCGCACCCCCACCAGAACGCACACCGCGATCCCCCACCACACCGGCAGCGACCCCGCGAACTTGACCCGCCACCCCGTCCCCCGCACCACCACTCACCGCCGCACGGCCAGCAGCCGTGCGACGACCCGCCGCATCACCAGCACGGCCCTCCGCACGAAGTTCACCGCCATTTCTCACCACGGCAAGATCCTCCCCCGCGGCACCGCGAACGCCCCGCTCCTGAGCCGCCCAGTGAGCGTCCCGATCTTCAATCCCCGCACCGCGAACCCCGGCGCCCCTGGCATCACCACCCGGGGCAGTAGCAGCCTCACCGTGGGCCGGTTCCTCCATGTTCGGTGCCGCCACGATCCTCGGGTCCAATCCACATCTCGGGAAACCCCTACGGCGCAAGCAAATCCCACGGTTGCGCGGCAGGGGCGGTCTGCTGTCCCGCCACGCAGCTCGGGCGGAAGTCGCACCATGCGCAGCGGCGGTCGGGGCGGGCGGGGAACAACGTGTCTCCGTCGCCGCCCGCGTCCAGGGTATCTGCTGCCAACCGCAGATCTCCGGCGGTCTCCTCGGCGCGTTCCAGGTGCCGCTTCAAGGTTTCCGGCGTGTGTTCCGCCGCGGCGATCGTGCCGGACGGCAGGTGGTGCAACTCGACCTTCGTGCACGGCATGCGCAAGGTGCGGCTGGCCGCCACGGCGTACATCGCCAAGGCCTGCGAAGCACGGGCCTCGTGTTCGTCCGGCGCTCGGCGGCCGGTTTTGTAGTCCACGATCACCAGTTCGCCGCCGCGCTGGTCGATTCGGTCGGCTCGGCCTTCGATGATCATCGTCGGGCGGCCGCCGGTCGTGCTGACCGGCGCGGACACCCAGCGTTCCAGGCCCACCGGATCGTCGCTGACGTCGTTGTCCTCCACGTACTCCGCGACCCAGCCTTTCGCGCGCGCACGGTAGCGCGCGGCCTGGTCGTCGTCCGCGAAACCGGCGTCCTTCCAGTGCTCGGCCACCAGCGCGATCGCCCGCTGCGGCGTCCGTTTCGCCACTGGCAGGTCGAAAAGCGCCCGCAACGCGTTGTGCACCACCGCGCCCAGCGTGCTGTGCGCCCACGGCCCGGTGCGCTGCGGCGTCGGCCGATCGAGGTACGCCAGCCGGTACCGGCGCGGACAATCGTCAAAGGTGCTCAGCCGCGCCGGCGACACCTTGGTGAGCCGCTGCGGTTGCTCGACGCCGAAGTCGAACCCCAGCTGTTCTTTCACGCCGCCCCCTTCCATCGCCGCCCACGCTACGCACCCCCACCGACACTTTCCGGCGTGGGCCGCCAAGCTAGCCGCCCGCGATGAAGCCCTGCACCGAATTCGCGACCAGTTCGACGGCGATCGCGGCGAGCAGCAGACCGGCGATCTTCGCCAGCAGCGTGATGCCGCTTTCCTTGATCAGCCGGATGACCACGCCGGAGAACCGCATGCAGGTGTACAGCACGAAATGCACGGTCACGATCGCCAGCGCGAGCGCGATGTAGGCGCCGACATGACCGTCCGCCTGCCGGACGAACACGATGGTCGCCGCGATCGCGCCCGGCCCGGCCAGCAGGGGCGTGCCGAGCGGGACGAGGGCGACGTTGACGTCCTCGGTCGCTTCGGGCTCGTTGCTGCCCGCGTTGCCGGTGAGCAGCTGCAACGCGATCAGCAACAGCAGCAACCCTCCCGCGCCCTGCAGCGCCGGGATGCCGATGCCCAGATACGCCAGAATCGCCTGCCCGGCCACCGCGAACAGCGAGATGACCAGCAGCGACACCAGCACCGCCTGCCGGGCCGCCTTGACCCGCGTCGCCATCGGTTTGCGGCCGACCAGGCTCAGGAACACCGGCACCGTGCCCGGCGGGTCCATGATCACGACGAGGGTGATCGTCGCGCTCATGAAGAGCTTCGCGTCGAAGAAATCCGAGACGGCCATCTCAGCCCTTCACCACTTGGAAGCCGGTCGCCCGCCCCACCAATTCCTCCAGCTGGTCCGGTTCGGTCGTTTCCTGGCCGAGCCCGATGGTCTTGTTCGTGCCGTGGTAGTCGCTCGACCCGGTGCGGACCAGGCCCAGCTCGTCGGCCAGTTCGCGGGTGCGCGCCCGGGTGGCCGGATCGTGGTTGGGATGGTCGACCTCGACGCCGGTCAGCCCGCGGGCGGCCAGGTCGCGCAGCGTGTCCTCGCTGATCGTCGCGCCGCGGCTGAACGCGAAGGGGTGCGCGATCACGGTCACCCCGCCGGCCGCGGTGACCATGTCGATCGCTTCCTCGACCGGCGTGTCGCGGCGCGCGACGTAGTAGCCGCGGCGGCTGTGCAGGTAGTCGCCGAACGCCTCGTCGACGGAGCTGACCAGCCCGGCGCGGACGAGCGCCTGCGCGAGGTGCGGCCGGCCGGCGGGCGAGTCCTCCGGCAGCAGGCCCAGGATTTCGTCGGCGTCGACCGGGAGGCCGTCGGCGGCCATCCGCTCGGCCATCCGCCGCAGCCGGGTGCGCCGTTCGACGCGCAGCCGCGTCTGTTCCTCGACGATCGCGGGCGCGGCCGGGTCGAAGAGGTAGGCGAGCAGGTGCACGCTGATCTCGTAGCCGGTTTCCGGGTCGATCGAGACCGTCGACAGTTCCGCACCCGGCACCAGCGTCATCCCGGCGGGCAGGGCCGCGGCGGCCGGTTCCCAGCCCGCGGTGGTGTCGTGGTCGGTGATCGCGACGACGTCGAGACCGGCCCGCGCGGCAGCGCCGACGAGCTCGGCAGGGCTGTCGGTACCGTCGGAGGCCGTGGAGTGGGCGTGCAGGTCGATGCGCATCGGACTCATTCTCAACGATGCGCTGCGTCACCCCGGCGCCGGGACCAGTGCCGACGCGCTCCGGCGTCAGCCGACCGGCTTCTTGCCCCGCGCCGCGCGCTGCGCCTTGATCATCGAGAACCGTTCGGCCTGCTTTTGCTTGTCGCCGAACACCAGCTCGGAGATCGTGTCGTAGAACTCCTCGGGCCGCGGCAGGTAGTCGATCCGGTTCAGCGCCTGGATCTGCCCCGCCGATTCGACGACCATCGTGCCGTAGCCCAGCATCCGGCCCCAGGCCGAACGCTGGTAGGTGAGGTCGGTGACCTTGCTGATCGGCATCATCAGCACCTTGGTGGTGAAGACGCCGGTGGTCATCACGAACCGTTTGTCGGTGACGACCAGCCGTTCGACCCACCACTCGATGATCACGTAGGCGAACCGCAGCACCACCGCCAGCGCGACGTACCAGAGGATGTTCTGCACCACCCACATCGAGGGCGGCAGCAGATACGACACCAGCACGCACACGATCAGCAGCGCCGCTGCCTCGAACGTGTCCCAGAGGAGCACCGCCCAGTGGCGGCGGATCCGGATGACCCGCCGCTCGGTGTCGAGGAGGTACTCGTCAGGGTCGCGTGGCGCGAACATGGTCCGAGGGTATCCCCTGCCGTCAGTGGAAGATGTTGCTGACGAACGTGATCACCGATTCGGCCGAGCTGCGGAGGAAGTCAACAATGTTGCTGACAAGACCGGCAGCATGGCCCGGCTGGGCGATCACGAAGAACAGCACCAACGCGATACCCACGAGTCCCGCAAGCTTCTTCGCGTTCACAGCGATCAATCCCGTCTCTTCCATGACACCCGGAAAACTGACTTTCTACGTTGTACCGCACTGACCACTCACGCGGGAGGAAAGTCCCGCGCATGGGTCAGCCAGGCGCTCGAAGTGTACCGTACGGCTACTCTCCGTGTACAGGTTCCCGAACGCTAGGGGGTGCGCCCGGGGTCGGTTACCGTCGCGGGATGGACGGCCTCGAGCGCTGCGTCGGCGGCATTGTGTTCGACGACCAGGGCAGACTCCTGCTCATCCGGCGCGCGCACGACCCGGGGAAAGGCCAGTGGTCGCTGCCTGGCGGGCGGGTCGAACCGGGCGAAACGGACCACGAAGCCGTCATCCGGGAGCTCCGCGAGGAGACCGGGCTCGACGTGAGACCGCACACATTGACCGGCTCGGTCGTCCGCGGCTCCTACGACATCCACGACTACGAATGCACGTGGACCGGCGGAACCCTCACCGCGGGCGACGACGCCACCGACGCGCGGTGGGTCAACTCGGCCGAACTGGTCAATTTAGACGAAGCGGGCCACCTGGTGGACCAGCTCCTGGTGACGTTGCGTGACTGGAATGCGTTGCCCGCCGCGTAGCCCGGAGCGGTCAATTCCGTATTGCCCGGGGCCGCGTCCGCGATTCGGAACGGATTGCGGAGTTGGCAGAAAGTTTCGCAGGCGTTCAAGCATCCGCGATGAGCACGGAAAATGCGCGGAACGCGTATTCGATATTGCCGGACGCGCATCGGTAGCCCCAGCCCGGCCGCCGCGGAGCGGTGTGACTGACGGGGCGAGTGTGACACAGGTTACGCACGGTGCAGGACGGCGTCGTGAGTGGCGATCCCGGTTCTAACCGGGATCGCCGCTCACGAGAGCCAGGTCATCCGCTGGCCGTGCGGAGCCGTCCGGGCCAGCGCGCGGGCCTGCGGCTTCCCGTCCGCCCAGGTCGTCAGCCCCAGCACCGCCATCGCGGGCTCGCCGATCGAGGACAGGTCGTCCCGGCCGGGAAGAACCGTCTCCAGCCCGGCCCGGTAGAACTCCTGGCTCACCCACCACACCGGCCGGGTCGAGGACAGCCGCGCCAGTTCGGCCACGAAATCCGCGCGCCGGTCTCCGACGTACGCCAGCGCGTGGCTCGTCAGCACCACCAACGGCAGTTCCGCGGGCAGCCGCGAAGCCGCCGAAGCCAGGTCGTCCACCGCGTCACCGGCGATCAGCTCCGGGGCGTGCTTCCGCTGTTCCGCGGCGGCCGTGCGCAGCAGCCGGATCCGGTCGACCTGATCCGCCCAGACGCACGCCTCCAGCCACGCCAGCTCGTCCTCGTCCGAGAGGTCCACCGGAGCCCGGTCCAGCCCGGCCCGGGCCGCCACCGCGACCTTCTTGGGCAGCTTCGGCAACCGAGCGTCCGAGGCGACGTCGATCGAGCAGTGCAGCCCGACCGCGGCCTTCGCCGGGCCGGCCGTGAGCTGTTCGCCGCCGTCGCACTGGTAGCGGTAGCCGAACCGGTCGAGCCCCAGCAGCAAGCCCGCGCTGCAGCCGACCTCGAGCAGCGCGATCTTGCCGCCCGCCTCCTTCGCCGCCGCCGCGACCGCCGGGTACAGCAGCGCGGCGCGGCGCACCTCGTTCGTCTGCGTGTAGCGCGTCGAGATGATCTCGCGGGCCTGGCCCGCGCGCTCCAGCAGGAACGAGCGGAACAACGGCCAGGTCTCGCCGTCGACGCCGTCGAACCCGCCGACCGACGGGTAGTACCGCGACAGCGGGTGGATCGGATCCGCCTGCACCAGCCGGTGCGCGGCGGCGAACAGCAAGGTGCCGCGCGCTTCGCCGTCGCGGGCGTCGGTCAGCAGGGCGGCGACGTCGTCGTCCTCGGCCGCGTGCGTCGCGAGGTGGTCATACAGCGGCGAAACCCCGCGCGCCTCCACCTCGGCGAAGTTGCGCAACCGGCGCTTGATCTCTTCCAGGGCGATAGCCACCCGTGCTCCTCTTCGCGGCGGATCGATCACTCGTGCGGCGTCGGACGGCCGGGCTGCTCCCCGCCGCGGGTGTCGCCGTAGAACCGCTTCGGGACCATCACTTTGCGCCGGAAAATGCACACGATGGTGCCGTCCTGTTTGTACCCTCGCGTCTCGACGTACACCACTCCCCGGTCGTCCTTGGACTTCGACGGGGTCTTGTCGAGCACCTCGGTCTCGCCGTAAATCGTGTCGCCGTGGAACGTCGGCTTGACGTGCTTGAGCGATTCGACCTCGAGGTTCGCGATCGCCTTCCCGGACACGTCGGGCACCGACATGCCGAGCAGCAGCGAGTAGATGTAGTTGCCGACCACGACGTTCTTGCCGAAATCGGTCGTCTCGCCCGCGTAGTGCGCGTCCAGGTGCAGCGGGTGGTGGTTCATCGTGAGCAAGCAGAACAGATGGTCGTCGTATTCGGTGACGGTCTTGCCGGGCCAGTGCTTGTAGACCGCGCCGACCTCGAACTCCTCGTAATACCGGCCGAATTGCACGCTTGCGCCTCCTGTCCGGGTAACACCTGCCGAACCAGGTGCGACACGTATCCGTGGTGAGGAGTACCCTCGACCATCGGTGATCGCGCGTCAACGCGACCCCTGCCACTTCGCACGCCTTGGCGTGCCCCGGCCGAAAGGAGGTGAGGGACCGCTCATGAGCAGTGGTGATAGTCCGCTCCCTAGTAGTACGTGCGTTCCCGCCTCGCCGGCCGGCCGTTTTTCCTCCTGGTAGGCCCGCGTCCGGGAACTCACGGTGCCGCCGGACGGACGCCGCAGTCCGCCTGGCCGTCGTCTTCGTGCTTCACGACGTCTGCCCAGGAGAACCCATGCCTGCCATTCCCTCGCTAGGCGGCCTTCGCGGCCGCGGCAACAACCGGGCCAAGGCCAATCTCGACCGGCCGATCCCGGTGCCGCTGTCGGCCTATGTCGTCGACTGCGCGGTGTATGTCGACGGCAAGCGGCTGCCCGGACGCTGGACGCACGCCGAGGCGATCCGCGAGGTGCGCAAGCGGCACGCGGGTTTCGTCTGGATCGGCTTGCACGAGCCCGATTCCGACCAGATCCAGGGCATCGCGGACACCTTCGGCCTGCACGAACTGGCCGTCGAGGACGCGCTGGAGGCACATCAGCGGCCGAAGCTGGAGCGCTACGACGACACGCTGTTCCTGGTGCTGAAGACAGTCCGCTACGTCGAGCACCAGTCGCCGACCACGGCGAACGAGATCGTGGAAACCGGCGAGCTGATGGTGTTCCTCGGCCGCGATTTCGTGATCACCGTCCGGCACGGCAACCACTCCGGCCTGGCCCGGCTGCGCCGTGACCTCGACGAGGATCCGGAGCGGCTGTCCCTCGGCGCGGCGGCGGTCGTGCACGCGATCGCCGACCACGTGGTCGACCACTACCTGGAGGTCACCAGCCGGATCGAGGCGGACATCGACGAGATCGAGGCGCAGGTCTTCGCGCCGCGCTCGTCGGTGAGCGCCGAGCAGATCTACCTGATGAAGCGGGAAGTGCTCGAACTGCGGCGCGCGGTGGTCCCGCTGGCCACGCCGGTGTCGCGGCTCGCCGAGGGCTACACGCGGCTGGTGCCGGACGAGGTGCGGTCGTATTTCCGCGACGTCGCCGACCACCTCGCCACCGTGTCCGAACGCGTGGCGGCGTTCGACGAACTGCTCAGCACCCTGGTCGACGCGACCGTCGCGAAGATCTCGCTGCAGCAGAACACCGACATGCGCAAGATCACCGCGTGGGCGGCGATCATCACGGTGCCCACGATGATCGCGGGCATCTACGGCATGAACTTCGACTACATGCCCGAACTGCACTGGCAGTTCGGCTATCCGATCGTGGTCACGGTCATTCTCGCGATCTGTCTGCTGCTGTACCGAATATTCCGGAAGAACGGCTGGTTGTAGCCGCCCCTCGCGGTCCCCCTTTTCTTCCCCCGGTTGCAGGAGGTTTGTCTCGTCATGTCCCGGTTGCTGTCCAACCTCAAGTTCTGGGCTCTCGCGCTGTGCCTCGTCTGGATCGTCGGCATCGTCGCGATGATCGCGCTCAACCCCGGGTTCGCGCACGGCATGAAGTGACGCCGCGCGCGCCGTAACCTTGGCGCATGCCGAAAGCGCTGGTGGTGGCCGACGAGGCCGACGAGCGGCTGTGGACCCCCGCGGTCCGCTCGCTGCGGGTCGACCTCGTCGTCGCCGCCGGCGATCTGCCGTTCGCGTATCTCGAGTTCCTCGCCGGCATGCTCGACGTGCCGTGCGTGTTCGTCCCGGGCAACCACGACCCGGACCTGAGCGGCTTCACCCGCTACGGCGGACTGTCCATGAAGGACGGTTTCCCGACCGAATGGCCCGGCCCCGCGGGCGGGATCAACGCCGACGGCCGGATCGTCGACGTCGCCGGGCTGCGGATCGCCGGACTCGGCGGTTCGATCCGCTACCGCGACGGCCCGAATCAGTGGACGCAACGGCAGCAGGCACGCCGCGCCCGGCGGCTGGAACGGCGGTTCCGGTGGCGGAAATGGCGGGACGGCAACGGAATCGACATCCTGCTGACGCATTCGCCGCCGCGGCATCTCGGCGACCGCGAAGACCCGCCGCACCAAGGTTTCACCTGTCTGCACCGCACGATCGAGACCCTGCGGCCGCAGTGGCTGCTGCACGGACACATCCATCCGCACGGCGAACCGGTGCCCGACCGCGTGGCCGGCCGCACCCGGATCCGCAATGTGGTGGGCTATCAGGTGATGGAGTTCCCGCGATGACCCGACCGACCGGTTTCCCGCGCGCCGACGCCGAAAACGACTTCCTCCGGGCCCGCCGTCGGCAGGTGCTGTCCCGGCTTTCCACGTGGCTGCGCCGGGAACCCGACGACGTCAACATCATGCTGCCGTTCCACGAAGTGGTGCAGGCGCTCGGTTACGTCAGCGAGGCGCGAATCGGGACCCGGGTGATCGCCTTGGACTCGATCGTCGGCACCGTCGACCGGAGCCGCGATTTCGACCGCCGCTTCCGCCCGACCTCCGCTCGCGTCCGGCAACGCTGGGAACGCCTCGCGCTGGCCGCCCGCCGCGGCGAGGCGATCCCGCCGATCGAGGTGTACCGGGTCGGCGAACTGCACTTCATCATCGACGGCCACCACCGGGTTTCGGTCGCGCTGGCGCAGGGACTGTCCACAATAGAAGCTTCGGTGACGGTCGTGCGCACCAAGCTGAACCCGAGCGGCATCCGCTATCGCGGCGACCTGATCGTTAAGGACTACCGGCGGCTGTTCCTGGAACGAGTCCCGCTGTCCGGGCACGCCCGCGCCTCGGTGCTGATGACGGATCCGTGGAACTACGCCCAGCTCGGCGAGCACGTCGAAGCGTGGGGTTTCCGGCTCATGCAGGACGAAGGCCGGTTCACCGACCGCGCGACCATCGCGCAACGCTGGTTCGACGAGGAATTCACGCCGGTGGTGGCGATGCTGCGGCAGGCCGATCTGATCGGCGACCGCACCGAGGCCGAGGCGTATCTGTGGGTCGCGTGCGAGCGGTACCGGCTGATCCGGACGCACCGCTGGGACGAGGAGGTCATCGAGACGCTGCGGTCCCAGCAGTGACTTGTCAGGCTGACCTTGACGTGTCAGGCTAGTCCTGACACTGGGAGGTTCGCGATGACTTCGTACTGCTCGTTCTGCCTCAAACCGGCCGACGAGGTGGCCAAACTGATCGCCGGCGCGGGGGTCTACATCTGCGACGGCTGCGTCGGACTCTGCGCACAGATCCTGGCCGGGAAACACGAGCCGGGGACGCCCGAGGTGACGCTCTGGGAGCGGAAATCGGACGAGGAGATCCTCGAGAGCATCCCGCGGATGGCGAAGGTCAGCGCGCAGACGGACGCGCGGATCCAGGAGCAGGTCGATTTGCTGCGGACGCGCGGCGTGGCATGGGCACGCATCGGCGAGGCGCTCGGGGTGACGCGGCAATCGGCCTGGGAGCGGTTCTCCGCCGAGCGGAAATGAGACCGGCCCCCTCCCGTGTGTCAGCGGAAGAGGGCCGATCGTTCTCAGTGGCTGGTGGCCAGCCGGGCGAGCCGTCCCCCCTCAAGGCAGCTCGCCCGGCCTCGCGTCGGCAGGTCAGTCGCTGGGGATGACGGCCCACAGGATCAGGTACGCGA
Organism: Amycolatopsis sp. VS8301801F10; assembly: GCF_046195355.1. Taxonomy (NCBI): domain Bacteria; kingdom Bacillati; phylum Actinomycetota; class Actinomycetes; order Pseudonocardiales; family Pseudonocardiaceae; genus Amycolatopsis; species Amycolatopsis sp. VS8301801F10. Next base: position 353,272 of record NZ_CP176065.1, read on the forward strand.
CGAACTGCGGCCCCGGCAGCAGGCACGACAGCAGCGCGAGCACCCGGACCTTGCCCGGCGTGGTCCCGAAGCGACGGGCGAGCCCGGCGCAGACGCCGCCGATCATGCGCCCCTCTCGCGGCCGGCTCAGCCGGTTGGTGACAGGTGCGGACATCGTGTTCCCCTCCCGTTTGGGTTCGTACCTCTATGTCACCACGCGCGGCGGCCGGGCACATCGCTCCGCGGGACGATCCGGACCCCTAAGGGGGTGGGGTCCGGTAGGGGGAGCACCTCGGGGTCGATGCGGGAACTCGCAGGTCAGCGGCCTGCCGCCAGCCATTCCTCACTGACGCAGCCCTCCTCGTAGGCCCAGGAACCGTCCGCCTTGCCCGCTTCGAGCGCGCGCTTCGCGCCGGCGAGGTCCGCTCCCGGCGGGACCGTGAACCCGACCATGGCGAATTGGCTGAGCCCTTCGCCCTCGAAGCCGAACGGGGCGAAGTGGTCGATCACTCGGCCCAGGTCGCCCGCGAACGGGCCGTCCGCCCGGACAATCAACCGGATCGTGCAGTTCCCGGACCACTCCACCCGTTCGACCGGCCGCAGCACGCCCTCCTCGTCCCGTTCGACGCGGAAAACGTCGCCCTCGGCGGCGTTCCGGGCGAACCAGGGAACGTTGGCCAGCCGGACGTGGTCCGGGCGGTCGAGCGGAACCGCCCACAGCCCTTCCCGGCTCACCGGCGGCCAATCGTCGTCCTCGGAAGGGAGGTGGAACACGACCTTGACGGGGGACGGCTGATCGAGAGCACGGGGCACCGCAGCAGCTTGCCATCGCCGTCGTGCGGCGAAACTGGTTCCGTCGGCACCTCTCCCACCAGCGGTGATGACTCAGCGAAGTGTGGGATTTCCCGGCGGGGGCTGGATTTTTCGCCACTCACGGTGATACTGCACCCCGTGCGTAACCCACTCGGAGTCCTCGCCGTCGGCTGTTCGGTGCTTCTCGCGGGAGCCGGATGTTCCGCGGAGTCTGCCCCGACGACGGAGCAGGCGCAGTCCGCGCCGGTGCCGTTGACCGCGATCTCGGCGCTCGGGGACTTCGCCACGCTCGACTACTGCAGCCTGCTGGACCCGAAGCGGCTCAAGAACTCCACCGCCGACACGCCCGATTCGTCGTTCACCGCGTGCCAGGCGGATTTCGTGCAGGCCGGGCGCCCCCGGACGGTCACCATCGGTCCGCTCGCCGCCGAACGCGATCCCAATGTGCAGGCCTACGCGTATCCGGGCAAGGTGCCGGACGGCGTTTCCGTGCAGCAGGCCGGTTTCGTGCCGGAACGCACGTGCGGGCGGGCCATCACGTTCGCCGACGGGGTCCGGCTGGCCGTTTCGATCACCGACGGCGACGACCGCGGCAGCGCCGAGGACCGGTGCACCGCCGCGGACGACGTGGTCGGCGGGGTGCTCGACGCGGTGACCGGCAACCGGGTGCGGCATCCGCACCTGCCGGACCGCTCGTGGGGGCGGGTGGATTCGTGCGCGATTCTCAGCGCGTCCGGGGCGCAGGGCGGCGACGCGACGGCCGGGCTCGCCGGGCATTCCTGCATCCTCGACAAGGTGAGCCTGGAGTTCGCGGTGGTGCGGCAGGCTCCGGCGGGGCCGGCGGAGACGCTCGGCAACCGGGTGGCCCGGGTGGCGGCAGACGGGGCGTTCTGCCGGGTGCGGACGGTGCAGCCCTCCCCCGCCACGCCGGGGCGCGCGGAGCAGGCGACAGTGAGCGTGGTCGACACCAGCGGCGCCGGCGGGGAGGCGGCTTGCCCCGCCGCCCGCACCGCCGCGGCGACGATCTTTTCGCGGATCCCCTGAGCGTCCGGGAAGGGCTCCGTGAATTCCTTCAAGGAGCCCCTCCCGGACCGCTAGGTCAGTCGGAGTAGGTGAGGTTCCGGCCGTCGGACGGGTCGAAGAGTTTCACCTTGTCCGCGTCGAACCAGATCTGCAGGTCCTGGTTCTCCGCGGCCGCCGATTCGGCCGACAGCCGGGCGACGATCAGCGATTCCGCGCCGGGGACGTCGGCCGAACCGCTGTCCGCGGCCAGTTCCGCGAGTTCGGCCGAGGTCGCGGTTTCGCCGTCCACGGTGAAGTGCGCGAACTTCTCCGAACCCATCGACTCCAGCACGTCCACGTGCGCGGTGAAGGTCGCGCCCTCGCGGCCCGATTCGACCAGGGCGGCGTCCTCGAAGTGTTCCGGGCGGATGCCCATGATCACCTCGCGCGGGGCGTTCGCCGCCTCGGCCATCCGGCGGATCCGGTCGGTCAGCGGCGTGATGCCCAGCGAACTGCGCAGCTGGCCGTTCTCCAGCGTCGCGGGAACGAAGTTCATCGACGGCGAGCCGATGAACCCGGCCACGAACAGGTTCGCCGGGTTGTCGTAGAGGAACTGCGGCGAACCGATCTGCTGCACGTATCCGGCCCGCAGCACCACGACGCGGTCGCCGAGGGTCATCGCCTCGGTCTGGTCGTGCGTGACGTACAGCGTGGTCGTGCCGAGCTGCTTCTGGATCTTCGACACCGATGTCCGCATCTGCCCGCGCAGTTTGGCGTCCAGATTGGACAGTGGCTCGTCCATCAGGAACGCCTTGGGGTTGCGGACGATCGCCCGGCCCATCGCCACGCGCTGCCGCTGCCCGCCGGACAGGTTGGCCGGTTTGCGGTCGAGATGCTGGGTCAGGTCGAGAATCTTCGCCGCTTCCTCCACTTTGGACCGGACGATCTTGTCGTCCACTTTGGCCAGCCGAAGCGGGAAGGCCATGTTCTCCCGCACGCTCATGTGCGGATACAGCGCGTACGACTGGAACACCATCGCGATGTCCCGGTCCTTCGGGGCCTTCTCGTTGACCCGCTTGCCGTCGATGCGCAGTTCGCCCGAGGAGATGTCCTCCAGGCCGGCGACCATGTTGAGCGTGGTCGACTTCCCGCAGCCGGACGGGCCGACCAGGATGATGAACTCCCCGTCGGCGATCGTGATGTCCACTTCGGACACCGCGAGCGCGCCGTCGGGATAGCGCTTGGAAACCTTGTCGAGAACGATTTCAGCCATGGGTCAGCCCTTCACCGCACCGGACGTCAGCCCCGCCACGATGCGACGCTGGAAGAACAACACGAACAGGATGATCGGCACCGTGATCACGACCGCGGCCGCGCACACCTGGCCGGTCGGGTCCTCGAACTGCGAGGACCCGGTGAAGAACGACAACGCGGCGGGCACCGTGCGCGACGACTCGGTGGACGTCAGCGAGATGGCGAACAGGAAGTCGTTCCAGCAGAGGATGAACACCAGGATCGCGGTGGTGAACACGCCCGGCGCGGCCAGCGGCGCGATCACCTTCCGGAACGCCTGGGCCGGTGTCGCGCCGTCCATTTTCGCCGCCTTTTCCAGCTCCCACGGGATTTCCCGGAAGAACGCGGACAGCGTGTAGATCGACAGCGGCAGCGCGAACGTGATGTAGGGCAGGATCAGCCCCGGCCAGGTGTCGAAAAGGCCGAGCCCGCGTTCGATGTTGAACAGCGGGGTGACGAGCGAGACCTGCGGGAACATCGCGATCAGCAGGGAAAGCCCGACCAGCACCTGCTTGCCGGGGAAATCCAGCCGGGCGATCGCGTACGCCGCCATCGTGCCCAGCACCACCGCGATGACCGTGGAGATCACCGCGATGCCGATCGAGTTCACCAGCGCGTGCAGGAACTCCGTGGTCTGGAAGATGTCCGCGTAGTTCTGCAGCGTCCATTCCGTCGGGATGAAATTGCCGTCGGTGAGCGTCGCTTTCGTCTTGAACGACAGCGAAAGCACCCACAGCACCGGGACGATCGCGAACACCAGCACCAGGATGTCGAGCAGGCCCCAGCCGACCTTGCGGCCGGTGGTGACCGCACCTCCGATGGCCATCAGCGCTTCCCCCCGTCGTCCGTGCCGGGCGCGGCGGTGCCGAACACCTTGATGAAGAGGAACGCGATGATCGCCACCGTGATGAAGATCAGCACCGCCATCGTGGAGCCGATCCCGAGGTTGAGCCCCTTGACCAGGTTGTCGTAGGTCTGCATGGACACCGATCCGGTGTCCTGCGCGCCGCCGGTCAGCACGTAGATGTTGTCGAAAATGCGGAACGCGTCGAGCGTGCGGAACAGCAGCGCGACGAGGATCGCCGGTTTCATCACCGGCAGCATCACCTTGGTGAACCGCTGCCACGCGGTCGCGCCGTCCATCGCCGCGGCCTTCAGCAGGTCGTCCGGCACCAGCGCCAGCCCGGCCATCAGCAGCAGCGCCATGAACGGCGTCGTCTTCCACACCTCGGCGAGGATGATGATGAACAGCGACGGCCACTGGTCGGTCAGCGGCGCGGCGCCTTCGCCGAGCAGGTTCGCCAGGTACCCGGTTTTGGGCGTCCAGGCGAAGTACCACGAGAACGCGGCCACCACCGTCACGATGCCGTACGGGATCAGCGCGACGGTGCGCACCAGTCCGCGGCCGACGAGCGTGCGGTGCATGATCAGCGCGAGCCCCATGCCGAGCACGAATTCGATCGCCACCGACACGACGGTGAGGAACATCGTGGTGCCGAAGGCGGTCCACCAGTAGGAATTCGTGAGCACCGCGGCGTAGTTGTCGAAGCCGATGAACTCGTGCTTCGCCGGGAACCGCAGGTCGTAGCGTTGCAGCGAAAGCCAGACCGAATAGATGATCGGGTACCCGGTCACCGCGATCATCACGAGGAACGCGGGCGCGCAGAGCCACAGCCCGAGCCGCCGTTCGGCCTTCTTGCCCTCGGAAAGCGCGGGCTTTCCCTTGCGGTGCGCCGCTTCGTGGGCGGGCGCGGCGGGATCCTGGACGGTCACGGGATCACTCCCTTCGACTGGAGCGCGTCATCGAGCTGTTCCCGCAGTTTCTGCGCGGTCGTCTGCGGATCGATCGCCGACGGCGGGGAAAGGATCTTCGACATCACCGTGGACGCGTTCTGGTACACCGGAGTGAGCGGGCGCACCGCGGCGGTTTTCAGCGCCGACAGAATGGCGTCGCGCATCGGGTACTTCTCGGCCATGTTCGGGTTGTCCGCCGACACCGGCTTGGCCGGGTCCACCGGGGTGTCGTCGTGGTACACCGACTCGATGGTCGGCGGCACCCCGTCGTTGATCGCGGACACCTTCTGGTTTTCCTTGCTGCGCAGGCACAACGCCGCTTCGTAGGCCTCGGGCTTGTGCTGCGAGTAGGCACTCACCGCCAGGTCGAACCCGCCGATCGTGCTCTTCGCCGGAATGCCCGGCTTCGCCTGCGGATAGACCGACCACTTGAAGTGCGACAGGTCCTTCGGCTTCTCCTCGGCGTAGGAGGCGTACACGAACGGCCAGTTCAGCTCGAACGCGGCGTCGCCGCGCTGGAACGTCCGCCGGACGTCGTCCTCCTTCTGGTTCGTCAGCGACGCGTCGGTGATGCCCGACGACGTGATCTTCTTCAGCAGCTCCAGCGCCTGCACCGCGCCCTCGTCCATCACGACGGATTTCCCGTCGTCGGACAGGATGTGCCCGCCGAGCGATTCGACCAGCGTGTTGTAGATGACGACCAGGCCCTCGTACTGCGCGCCGGTGAACACGATCGAATACGGCTTGTGCTCGCTCTTGAGCCGCTGCGACATCTGCATCATCTCGTCCCACGTCTTCGGCGGGGACGGGGTGATGCGGTCGTCGTACCAGAGCAATTGCACGTTGGTGTTCTTCGGCGCGGCGTACAGCTTTCCTTGATACGTCGCGGTTTCCAGCGGGCCCTTCAGCACGCCCTCGGACGCGGCCGCCTTGTGCTCCCCGGTCCACTCGTCGATCCAGCCCGCCTCGGCGAACTCCGAGACCCAGGTGACGTCGAGGCCGAGCACGTCCATCGACGTGTCGCCGGCGGCGAGCCGGCGCGCCATCTGGATCCGCTGGTCGTCCGAACCGCGCTGCAGTTTGTTGTAGACGATCCGGTACCGCCCGGCGGCGGTCTTGTTGCAGTTGTCGACGACCGTCTGGAAATGGTCCTCCGGGGAGTAGTAGACGTTGATCGTCGTCCCCGAAGCCGTTCCGCACCCCGCCACCAGGCCGGTGCTCACCAAGCCCGCGGCGAGCAGTGCCGCCGCGCGCGTAGGCCCCCGTTTCTTTCCGCTGGGCCGTTTCTTCCCCATCCAAGCCTCCTCGCCCATGTGCACCCGGCGTCTTCCGACACCGCCCCCAGAAAGCACGCCGCGGCGAGGCGGACCCGAGCCAGCACCCCGACGTGCCAGTTGCCGGCAGGCCGCGCTGGAGGACACGACCGGCCAACCGGTGTCGGTCAACCTATGCCCGGCGATCACCGGCCGCAAGCAGGGTCGGTAACGATTCAGCCAGGTGCGCGCGAACCATCGGGAAGACGGGTGAAAAAGTCCCGTGGGCGGTTATGCCGTCGCGGGCGGCGGGCGCAGCGCCAGCTTCGCGAGCAGCTCGCGGCCCTGCTCGGCGCTGCGCGGCTGGCACAGCACGTCGTACCGGCCGGCGACCAGCTGGCTGGCCGACGAGAAATCGCGGCGGCCGCGCGAGGCGCGGTAGCCGATCGCGGAGAACGCCAGCCCGGACAGCACGCCCAGCACGAGCCCGGTCAGCAGCTGCAGCGTGAATCCGCCCTGGTTGACGAACATCCCCAGCAGCAGTCCGGCGAACAGGCCGAACCACGCGCCGGACATCGCGCCCGCGGCGAGCACCCGGCCCCACGACAGCCGGCCGATGACGCGTTCGACCAGCATCAGGTCGACGCCGACGATCGTCACGTCGGTGACCGCGAACTCGCTTTCGGCCAGGAAGTCGACGGCCTGCTGCGCCTCGCCGTAGGTCGAGTACGACCCGATCGGCCAGCCGGTGGGCGGCGTCGGGAGCCGCGGCAGCCCGGCCGGGCCCTGACCGCCACCAAAGGGACTGCTCACCATCATCACCTGCGCTCGTCCGGTCCGAGGGTTCCATCTTGTCAAGAACCGGCGGAGCGCGCGAACTCCGGCGAAGCGGGGTCAGGCTTTGTAATCCCGCAGAAGGCCGCGGCTGATGATGGTTTTCTGGATTTCGCTGGTGCCCTCGCCGATGAGCAGGAACGGGGCCTCGCGCATGAGGCGTTCGATCTCGTATTCCTTGGAGTAGCCGTAGCCGCCGTGGATCCGGAACGCTTCCTGGGTCACCTCGGCGCAGTACTCGCTGGCGATCAGCTTCGCCATCCCGGCCTCGACGTCGTTGCGCGCACCCGAATCCTTGAGCCGGGCGGCGTTCACCATCATCAGGTGCGCGGCCTCGACCTTGGTCGCCATCTCCGCCAGCTTGAACGCGATCGCCTGGTGCTGCGCGATCGGCTTGCCGAACGTCGAACGCTGCTGCGCGTACGCGATCGCCAGCTCGAACGACCGGATCGCGATCCCGCACGCCCGCGCGGCCACGTTCACCCGGCCGACCTCGACGCCGTCCATCATGTACGAGAAGCCCTTCCCCGGAGCCTCGCCCAGGACCTTGTCCGCGCCGATGCGGAAGCCGTCGAACACCGCTTCGGTGGTGTCGACGCCCTTGTAGCCCATCTTGTCGATCTTGCCCGGGATCGTCAGCCCCGGAAGCACCTCGCCGAACCCGGACGGCTTCTCCACCAGGAATGTGGTGAGGTTCTGGTGCGCCTTCTCCGCGCCCTCGTCCGTCTTCACCAACAAGGCGATCAGGTTGGAGGAACCGCCGTTGGTCAGCCACATCTTCGCGCCGTCGATCACGTAATCGTCGCCGTCGCGCCGCGCCCGGGTCTTGATCGCCGCCACGTCCGAACCGAGGTCCGGCTCCGACATCGAGAACGACCCGCGGACCTCGCCGGTCGCCATCCGGGGCAGGAAATGCTGCTTCTGCTCCGGCGTTCCGTGACGGGTGATCATGTGCGCCACGATGAAATGCGTGTTGATCACACCGGACACGCTCATCCAGCCGCGCGCGATCTCCTCCACCACCAACGCGTAGGTCAGCAGCGATTCGCCAAGGCCGCCGTACTCCTCCGGGATGGTGAGCCCGAACAGGCCCATCTCCTTCATGCCCTCGACGATCTCCGCCGGGTACTCGTCGGCGTGCTCCAAAGCCTGCGCGTGCGGAATGATCTCCTTGTCCACGAACGACCGCACCGTGGACAGAATCTCCTGCTGCACGTCAGTCAGGCCGGCGGTCCGGGCGAGACGGGCCATCACTGGGCTCCCTTCGGCGGCGACGCCGGCTCCCGGCGCTGGGTTACCGGGGAGTATGACTGGTTCCCGCCGGAGCGGCTATGAGGGTGCTCACGCCGCGCCCCGGTTTCCCCCGTTAAGGTGCGGACAAGGCGCTGATCCACCCGAAACCGCGAGAAGGATCCCGATGAGCGAGGCCAGCGAGGACCGGGACGAGCCCTCCGGCCGCGACAGCTACGTGCACCCGTCCTACGAGCATCAGCCCTATCCGCCGCGGGGTCCAGCGCCCGGCGCGGGGCTCGCCCTCGGGTCGCTGATCTGCTCGATCGCCGGATTCGTGCTGTGCGCGCCGATGGCCGTCGCGGGGATCGTGATGGGGCACGTCGCGTTCCACCGGGCCCGGCGCGGCCGCGGCGCCGGCGGCGCGCTGGCGCTCGCCGGATTCGTGATCGGCTACGCGGCGCTGATCGTCTGGAGCATCGTCACTCCGCTGATCGTGCGCGCACTGGTCCAGTCCGGGATTTTCGACTGATGCCGCCGCGATTCCCGGTAGCGTCGTCCTTCGAACCCGGCACCCCGAGGGAGCCCCGATGACCACTCCGTCCGACCGCGATCCGGCGCCGTACGACCCGCCGCCGACCGCGGACCCCGCTCCGTACGAGCCGCCGGCCGAGCCCGCGCCGTACGAGGCCCCGGCGGACGCTCTCTCGCCCACCGCGGAGGCCGGCTCGCCCGTTCCGCCGCCGGGCTGGACCGCGCCCGACCCCGGCCCGGTCGCGGTGCTGCCCGGCGAACCACCGGTTCCCGCCGCGGTGCCGCAGGCTGTTGCGCCGCAACCGGATCCGTTCGCGCCGCCGCCCGCGTACCAGGGATTCCCGGCCCCGCCCCCGTACGGCGCGGCCTACCAGCCGTACCCGCGCACCAGCGACAGCGGGCTCGCGACCGGCGCGCTCGTGTGCTCGCTGCTCGGCCTGGCGACCTTCGTTCTCGCGGTCCCCGGCCTCGCGATGGGACACGTCGCGCTGGCCAAGGCCAGCCGCAACGAAGCCGGTGGACGCACCATGGCGCTGGCGGCCGTCGTGCTCGGCTACGTGGCGCTCGCGCTGTGGGTCGGATTCTTCGGGACGCTGCTGGTCCTCGGCCTCAACGGCTACCTCGACAGCTGATCCGGCACGTCGCTGGCCTCGCCCTCGCGCGGGGCGACCTGGCCGTTGCCGACCTTCTCCGGTTCCGACTCCGCGGACGTCCGCGGTTCCGGCGGTTTCGCGGCCGGTTTCGCGGCCGGTTTCGCCGCGGGGTCGGTCCGCGCGTCCAGGAACCGCAGCAACTCCACCGGGAACGGCAGCACCAGCGTCGAGTTCTTCTCCGCCGACACCTGCACCACCGTCTCCAGCAGCCGCAGCTGCAGCGCCGCCGGGGTGTCCGCCATCGTCGCGGCGGCCTGGGCGAGTTTGTGCGACGCCTGCAGTTCGCCGTCCGCGGAGATCACGCGGGCGCGGCGCTCGCGTTCGGCCTCGGCTTGGCGCGACATCGAGCGTTTCATCGACTCCGGCAGCGCGACGTCCTTGATCTCCACCCGGTCGATGTGGATGCCCCAGTCCAGCGCCGGGCTGTCGATCATCAGCTCGAGGCCCTCGTTGAGCCGCTCGCGGTTCGACAGCAGGTCGTCCAGGTCGCTCTTGCCGATGATGGACCGCAGCGACGTCTGCGCGACCTGGCCGATCGCCGACCGGTAGTCCTGCACGTGAACCGCGGCCAGCACCGGGTCGACCACCTTGAAGTACACGACCGCGTCCACCCGGACCGTGACGTTGTCCCGGGTGATCCCGTCCTGCGCGGGCACCGGCATCGTCACGACCTGCATGTTCACCTTCTGCAGGCGGTCGGCGACCGGCAGCAGGAAGGCGAGCCCCGGCTCGCGGACCAGCGGCCGCACCCGGCCGAACCGGTACACCAGCCCGCGTTCGTACTGTTTGACCACGCGGACCGCGGAGGCGAGCCAGACCCCGCCCGCGACGGCCACTGCGCTGGCAACCTCGACGATCATGGCAGCTCCCGGGTTCGCCAAAACCCTTGTCCGTTCACTGTACGCGCGCGCGACAGCCCCGGAAACGGTTTGCGCGGCCGACCAGGATGGGCGTTGTGACCGTTTTGGAAATCCCGCCCGCCTTCGCTGAACGCGCCCCCAAGGTGCTCGGTCCGGAAGCCGTTCCGTGGCTCGCGTCGCTGCCCTCGCTCGCGCGGCGGTACGCCCGGAAGTGGGAGCTGGAGTTCGAGGACACCGCCCGGCACGGCTACGTCGGCGTCGTCCAGCCCGCCCGGCGCGCGGACGGCTCCCGCGTCGTGCTGAAACTCGGCTGGGTGGAAGAAGAATCCCGCGACGAGCCGCTCGCACTGTCCACGTGGGCCGGTCGGGGAGCGGTGCTGCTGCACGAATCCGCGCCCGAGGACGGCGCGATGCTGCTGGAACGGCTCGACGACAGCCGGACGCTGGAGGGCGAACCGCTGCTGCCCGCCGTCGAAATCCTGAGCGAACTCGCGCGGCGGCTCGCCGTGCCCGCGCCCGCCGCGCTCACCCGCACGCTGTCCGGCGTCGCGGAGGAACTGCTCGAACAGCTGCCGCGATCGTGGCGCGACCTGGGCGAACCGCTCCCCCGGCGGGAGCTGGACGCGGCACTGGAGGTCTGCCGCGATCTCGGTCCGGAATCTGGAAACGCGCTGGTGAACGACGATCTGCACTACGAGAACGTGCTGTCCGGCACGCGCGAACCGTGGCTGGTGATCGACCCGAAGCCGATCGCGGGCGATCTCGAATTCGGCGCGCTTTCGTTGCTGTGGAACCGGTTCAGCGAATCCACACTGGACTCGAAGCTCGCCGCGAGCGGTCTGGACCGCGACCGCGCCAAGGCCTGGACGCTCGTCCGCGCGGTGCAGAACCGGCTGTGGCACGCCCAGGATCTGGTGGATTTCGGCGGATTGCCCGAGGACGACGACGGTCCCTCCGCCGACGCGCTGCCCGTGCTGACCCGATGGGCGATGGCCGGCTGAGAATTCGCCGAGTCGCGGCGCGAGCGCACTCGGGCGCCAGCCGATAGTGTCGGCCCCATGGCAGGCACAAACCGGGTTTACGCAGCACAGCTCGCGGGTCTGCCGGTGTTCGGGCCCGACGGGGAGTCGATCGGCAAGGTCCGCGACGTCGTCGCCGGGCTCCGGCTGGACCAGCAGCCGCCGAGGATCCTCGGCATGGTCGTGGAGCTGGCGACCCGGCGGCGGGTCTTCGTGCCCATGCTGCGGGTCACCTCGATCGAACCGAACGCCGTGACGCTGGCCACTGGTTCGGTCAACATGCGGCATTTCCACCAGCGGCCCAACGAGGTTCTCGTGTGCGGCCAGCTCCTCGACGCGCACGCGACGCTCACCGGCGCGGACACCCGGGTGACCGTGGTCGACGCGGCGATGGAGCCGACCCGCACCCGCGACTGGGTGCTGGCCAAGCTCGCCGTGCGCGAGCGGTCGACCCGGCTCGCGCTGGGCAGGCGGCGCACCGCGATGCGGGTGCTGCCCTGGAGCGAGGTCTCCGGGCTCGGCCTCACCGACCTGACCGGGCAGCCGCAAGGCGCGGCCCAGCTGCTGATGCTGTTCGACACGATGCGCGCGGTCGACGTCGCCGCGACCGTGCGCGACCTGCCGATCAAGCGCAGGCACGAGGTCGCCGACGCGATGGACGACGAGCGGCTCGCGGACGTCATCGAGGAGCTGCCCGAGGACGACCAGAAGGAACTGCTGGCCTATCTCGCCGAGGAACGCGCCGCCGACATCCTCGAGGCGATGAACCCGGACGACGCCGCCGACCTGCTCGCCGAACTCGCCCCGGCCGAGCAGAGCAGGCTGCTGGAGCTGATGGAGCCGGAGGAATCCGCGCCGGTCAAACGGCTGCTGGCGTATTCGGCGGACACCGCCGGCGGCCTGATGACGCCGGAACCGGTGGTGCTCACGCCGGACGCGACGATCGCCGAGGCGCTGGCGCACATCCGCAACGCCGACCTCCCCGCCGCGCTCGCCAGCATGGTGTTCGTGTGCCGTCCGCCGACCGAAACGCCGACCGGCCGGTTCGTCGGCGTCGTGCACTTCCAGCGGCTGCTGCGCGAACCACCCGCCGAACTGGTGGCCAGCGCGGTGGACACCGACCTCACCGCGCTGCGCCCGGAGGCGACGCTGTCCGAGGTCAGCCGGTACTTCGCGGCGTACAACCTGGCGTGCGGCCCGGTCGTCGACGCCGAGGACCACCTGCTCGGCGCCGTCACCGTCGACGACGTCCTCGACCATCTGCTGCCCGACGACTGGCGCGAAACCGGACTGCACGACGTCGCCGACGGTGCTGATCTCCAGGAGGCCGACCGTGGCTGAACTCAGGACCGGCCGCAGGCTCGACCAGCCGCGCAGCCAGGCCCGGCTGCGGCTGAACATCGACCCGGACACCTTCGGCCGGTTCACCGAGCGGATCGCGCGGTTCCTCGGCACCGGGAAGTACCTGTTCTGGCAGACGCTCATCGTGGTCGTCTGGATCACGCTGAACCTGGCCGCGGTGTCGCTGCGGTGGGACCCGTATCCGTTCATCCTGCTCAACCTGGCGTTTTCGACGCAGGCCGCGTACGCCGCGCCGCTGATCCTGCTCGCCCAGAACCGCCAGGACGACCGGGACCGGGTGTCGCTGGAGGAGGACCGCACGCGCGTCGCGCAGACCAAGGCCGACACCGAGTACCTCGCCCGCGAACTGGCGGCGCTGCGGCTGGCGATCGGCGAGGTCGCGACCCGCGACTACCTGCGCAGCGAACTCGACCGGCTGCGCGACGATCTCGACGTGGACCCCAAGCCGCGCAAGGCGAAGCAAAGCTGAACTGGGCAGTACGTACGATGGAAGCGTGACTGGTACACAGCAGCTCCCCAGCGTTGACGACGTCCGCACCGCGCTGAAGGACGTGTACGACCCGGAAATCAAAAAACCGATCACCGACCTCGGCATGGTCAAGGACGTGGCGGTCGGCGACGACGGGCTGGTCACCGTCGGGATTTACCTCACGGTCGCGGGCTGTCCGCTGAAGGCGACGCTGACCGAGGACACCAAGAAGGCCGTCTCGAAGCTCCCCGGCGTCGCGGACGTGCGGGTCGAGCTGGACGTGATGAGCGACGAGCAGCGCACCGAGCTGCGCAAATCGCTGCGCGGCGACGCGGCGGAGCCGGTCATTCCGTTCGCGCAGCCGGGTTCGATGACGCGGGTGTACTGCGTGGCATCGGGCAAGGGCGGCGTCGGCAAATCGTCGGTGACGGTGAACCTGGCCGTGGCGATGGCCGAGCGCGGGCTGTCGGTCGGCGTGGTGGACGCGGACATCTACGGCCACTCGGTGCCGCGCATGCTGGGCGCGCGCGAGAAGCCGACCAAGGTCGACACGATGATCATGCCGCCGCAGGCGCACGGCGTGAAGGTGATCTCGATCGGCATGTTCACGCCGGGCAACACGCCGGTCGTGTGGCGCGGGCCGATGCTGCACCGCGCGCTGCAGCAGTTCCTCGCCGACGTGTTCTGGGGCGACCTGGACATCCTGCTGCTGGACCTGCCGCCGGGCACCGGCGACATCGCGATTTCGGTGGCGCAGCTGATCCCGAACGCGGAAATCCTCGTGGTGACCACGCCGCAGCAGGCCGCCGCCGAGGTGGCCGAGCGCGCCGGAGCGATCGCGATGCAGACGCGGCAGCGCGTGGCGGGCGTGATCGAGAACATGTCGTGGCTGGAGACCCCGGCCGGCGAGCGCATCGAGGTGTTCGGCGCGGGCGGCGGCCAGACGGTGGCGGATTCGCTGTCGAAGTCGGTGGGCTCCACGGTGCCGCTGCTGGGCCAGGTCCCGCTGGACCCGCGGCTGCGCGAACAGGGCGACGAGGGCACGCCGATCGTGCTGGCCGAACCGGACGCGCCGGCTTCGCTGGTGCTCAAGGACGCGGCGAAGCAGCTGTCGGTCCGGGCGCGCGGGCTGGCCGGGATGATGCTGAACGTCAGCCCCGCCGGGCGCTGATTCTCCCGCAGCACAAGAGGCGTGCACCTTCTCCAGGTGCACGCCTCTGTTCGTGCGCTCAGGAAGCGTGCACCGTCACCAGCAGCGTGCCGGATTCGCGCAGCGTCACCTTGGTGTCGCCCGGCTTCGTCACCGTCCAGTCGATGTCCTCGGGCTTCTGCGCGGACACGTCGGCCGACTTGTCCGGCAGGCCCTGGACGTCGATGTTCTGCGACTTGTCCGAGGTCACCTTGATCTTCACCTTGTTGCCGACCTTGACGTCGACGACCCCGGCCGGAGGAGTGACCTTCCCGCCCTGGTAGGAGACGGTGACCAGCACGTCGACGCCTGCCTCGCCGGTCTCCGCGCCGCGCTTCACGTTCGGCTGCTCGCCGGTGGCTCCGCCGTTGCCGGGAGCGCTCGACGGAGCGTTCGACGGGGCCGAAGAGGACGGCATCGCCGGGGCGGGCACCGAAGTGTAGGTAGCGGGCGCCTTGGTGCTGGGCTCGTCGTCGGCACTGCACCCGGCGACGGCGAGGGCGGCCGCAGCGATCGTTCCGGCCAGCGCAGCCGCACGGCGTGACATATCGGGAACCTCCAGGGTCGGTTGAGCTGATGCCCTGAGGCTACCCAGCCTGATCAGCGCGTCGCGCGTCGGCTTCGCCGCTCAGGTGGCGTCCGGGTCGATCGGCGGCCGCTCGCCCGGTTTCAGCGGCTCCGGCTGCGGGATCGCGGTCTGCGGCTTGATCGTCGGCGTGCCGTGGGAGCCGTTCGATCCGTTGAGGTCGTTCTTGAATCCGTTGAGGCCGAGCGGATCCGAATCCCCGTCGAACAAATGCTGCGTGACGACGCGCTTCGGGTCGAGGTTGCGCAGGCCGCGGAGGTCTTCGAGGGGTTTGCGCAACTGGTCGAACTCAGGCCCCATTTCCTCGCGCAGCTGCTCGCGCGCGCCGGTCGCGAAGTCGCGGGCCTTGCGGACGCTCCTCGCCATCCAGGCCGCCGCCTCGGGCAGCCGTTCGGGTCCGAGAATGAAAAGCCCGGCGATGATGAGCACGAGGATCTCGCCCCAGCCGACACTGTCGAACACCCGTGAAACCTCCGCTCGGTGCTGCCCCGCCCAAGACTACCCGGGCCGTTTGGGGTCCGGGCAGGCCCGAACGTCGCACGACAGCTGCTGTGCCGATCGTTGCTGATCCGACCACCGTCCCGGCCGGATGGCTTCGCCGGTTGCGTGCCGCGCGGGGGTCGGCCTGCCTGTGACCGGGTCAGCAAGAACGAGTGTCAGTCCGCCCCGAGCGTGACGTCCACCACCAGCAGCGCGCCGTCGCGGGCCAGCTGCACCGGGACGACCTGGCCGGGGTCGTGGCTGCGCACCGCGACGGTCAGCTCGGCGGAGTCGCGCACGACGTGGTCGCCGACCTTGGTGATCACGTCGCCTTCCTTGATCCCCGCGGACGCCGCCGGTCCGCCCGGCGCGACGTTGCGCACCTGCGCGCCCATCGTGGACGAGCCGGCGACCGTCGAGGCCGCGTTGATCCCGATGTCGGCGTGTTTGACCTTGCCGTCCTTGATCAGCGCCTTGGCGATCTTGATGGCGTAGTCGCTGGGGATGGCGAACCCGATGCCGATGCTGCCGCCGTCGGAGCTGGAGGAGCGGATCGCGGAGTTGATGCCGACCAGCGCGCCGGTCGAATCGACGAGCGCCCCGCCCGAGTTGCCGTGGTTGATCGCCGCGTCGGTCTGGATCGCCGAATAGGTGACCGGAGCGGCCCCGTTGTCGCCGCCCGCGGTGACCGGCCGGTCGAGCGCGCTGACGATGCCCGCGGTGATCGAGTTCTGCAGCGCCAGCGGCGAGCCGACCGCGATCACCGCGTCCCCGACCTGCAGGTTGGACGACTTCCCGACCTGCATCACGACCGGGTTGGTCACGTTGACCTTCACCACGGCGAGGTCGGTCTTCTGATCCGCGCCGACGATCTTGGCCTCGGTGCGCGTCCCGTCGTTGAAGACCGCGGTGATCTTCGTGGCCGCGTCGCCGACCGCGCTCGCGACCACGTGCTCGTTGGTGAGCACGTACCCCTGCGGGTCGATCACGACGCCAGAACCCTGCTCGCCGCTGTCCGCGCCCGGCTTGACCACCTCGAGCGAAACCACCGCCGGCGCCACCCGCCGCGCGATGTCCGCGAGCGATCCCGGCGGCCGTTCTTTGGCCGCCTCGGCCTCGGAAATCGTGGCGCTGCCGGTCAACGCGGATCCCGTGTCCGCGACCCACCAGCCGACCAGCCCGCCCACCGCGCCGATCAGCAACGCGACGACGCCGAGCATGGCCAGCGCCTTCGGCTGCACGCGCCGCCCGAACAACACCTCCGGCAGGCTCAACCGCGCCCCGCTGGGCAGCTTCGGCCCCTCAGACTTGTCTTCCTCGGGAACGACCGCGGGCCCCGCCAGCACCGCCCCGGACGCCGGATCCCGCCAAGGATCGCTGGGGTCAGTCCACAACGGATCCTCGGAAGCAGCGCTGTCCCCGGAAGCCTCGAGCGGCCGCTGCAACCGCACGCCCTCCGCCCCCGGAGGACGGCTGAACGCCTCCGCGAGAGACTCCGGCGTGGGCGGCGCGAGATTGAGCTTCTGCCCGTTCCCGTTGGGCACCGGGGTGTAAAGCTTGTCGAACGCCCCCTCGACCCCGTGCGGACGCCCGAAGACGGCAGCCTGCTGCTGGTCAACCGCGGGCCGCTCAAGCGGCCGAGGCCCCAGCCGGTCCGTTCCGACGGCACCGGACTGATCAGAATTAGCGTTCGGCTGGTCGGTCATCATTCCCCGGGATGCGGTTCAGTTCGGCTGGGACGACGATACCCAAGCCTAGGGAGAGTGTGCCCAGACCGCAGTGAAATGCCTGTTGCCTGCCCCGCCCGACCCATACCGCTTGGGGCGTCAGCCCCCAAGAACCCAAACGCCCTCACTAACCGCACCAATGCACCCGACAAGCAAGGCACCCACCCCTCCCCCACCCCCGATACACAGCCAAAAACACGGCGCTGGGGTGCTTGTCAAGGCATCTTTCCCGCCTTGACAAGCACCCCAGCGCCGTAGTCACACTAAAAAATCGGGGGGCCAACGCACCCGCTAAATCCGGCAATGTCGCCGCCAGGCGACGAGCCGAAAGACTCACCGACCAGCAAACGCAGCCCCAGCCCGAACCACATCCGACTCCCCAGCACCCGGCGCCTGCGACTCCTCAGCCGAAGCCCCGCCCTGAGGCACAGCCATCCGCGCCGGCAGCAAATTCGCATTGGGCACCCGAGCAGGCCCGGTCCCCGCAGTCCCTTCCCCGCTATCCGCCGCGGTCCCGACGAGCGCGAGCGCGCTCAGCACGAGCCCGGACACCACGACCCCGGCTCCTTGCGCCGCCCGCTTCCGGCTGAAAGCGAACCTCCCGCCGCCGAGCACGGTCGCCGACTGCCCGAGCGGCGCGGTTGTTCCCAACGGCGCCGCACCTCCCAGCACGCCGGCGTCCCGCAGCCCAGCCACCCGGTCCGGCCGCTGGATAGCCACCAGCTGGCCGTCGGCGGTCACCGCGAGATTGTCCGGCGACCCCGGCAGCTCGGTGTGCTCCGGAATCGAGCGGAGACTGGCCAGGAACCCAGCCGACATCGACGGCGCACCGGCCTCCCGCACCGCCGCGACCGCCTGCCGCTGCGCGGTCACCTCGGCCGCGCAGTCCGGGCAGCGCGCGAGGTGCGCGAGGGCACGGTCGTGGGCGGCCGGCGTCAGCTCGCCGTCGACCAGTGCGACTACCGCGTCGGGCATGAGGTGGGATTCGGCGAAACGCCAGCCGGTCATACGGACACCTTCGCAGATTCCTCCCGGGTCGCGCGACGGCGCTCGAGCGACGCGCGCAGCGCCGAGCGGCCGCGGTGGATGCGGCTGCGCACGGTGCCGAGCTTGACGCCCAGCGTCGCCCCGATCTCCTCGTACGACAGTCCTTCCACATCGCACAGCACGACCGCGGCCCGGAACTCCGGGGGCAGCTCGTCGAGCGCCTCCTGCAGGTCGGGGTCGAGGTGGGTGTCGCTGTAGTGCTGCTCCGGGCTCGGGTCGTCGCCGACGATCCGGTCGGTGTCCTCGGGCAGTCCCTCCATGCGCACGCGCGAGCGGCGGCGCGCCATGTCGAGGAACAGGTTCGTGGTGATCCGGTGCAGCCAGCCCTCGAAGGTGCCGGGCTTGTACGACGCGAGCGACCGGAAGACGCGGATGAACGTCTCCTGGGTCAGGTCCTCGGCGTCGTGCGTGTTGCCGGTGAGGCGGTAGGCGAGCCGGTACACGCGGTCGGCGTGTTCGCGCACGACCTCGTCCCACGAGGGCGGCGTCCAGGCCGCCTCGGCTGCGTCCACGGTCACCGGAGCGGCTTCCGGCAGTTCGGCGTTCTGCATCAGGGGAGCAGGCACCTCCATCTGGGTCAACTCCTCTTCACCTCTGCCAACGCGGGCCGGGCACACGGTGTTCCCGTGCGGTTGAGACTCAGTTTGTCGGCCTTCCTTATGGAACTCATGAGACCGATCTGAGAGCAGCCTGAGAAGTTGGCCTTTACCCGGTTTTCGGGGGCTTAACCGGGGCCGGAAGGCGCATACCAGGGAGCCTTCGCTGATTTATCGACAACCAGCGCTAACCTTCGCGCGTGAGTTCGGGGACAGAGGCGGCGGCCGAGACCGGGGCGGTCGGCGCCGAGCAGGTCGACGGGTACCTGCCCGACGACGACGTGCTGGCCGCGGCGCGGATGCGCGCGGCGGACCTCGGTTGCGCCCCGTTGGCCCCCGGAGCAGGCACGACGCTGCGGTTTCTCGCCGCGACGGTCGCCGCGCGGGCGGTCGTGGAGGTCGGCACCGGCTCCGGCGTGAGCGGGCTGTACCTGCTGCGCGGGATGGCTCCCGACGGCGTTCTGACCTCGATCGACGTCGAGCCGGAGTACCAGCGGGCGGCGCGCAAGACCTTCCTCGAAGCGGGCTATCCGCCGGGCCGGATGCGGCTGATCGTCGGCCGCGCGCTGGACGTGCTGCCGCGGCTCACGCCGGGCGGGTACGACCTGGTGTTCGTCGACGCCGCGCGGATCGAGTACCCCGGCTACTACGAACAGGGCGTCGCACTGCTGCGCCGCGGCGGGGTGATCGTGTTCCACCAGGTCCTGGCGGGCGGGCGGCTGACCGACCCGTCCCGGCGCGATCCGGAGACGATGGCGTTGCGCGAGGTCGCGCGGGCCGTCCGCGAGGACGCCCGGCTGATCCCGGCGCTGCTGCCGGTCGGCGGAGGCCTGCTGGTGGCCACGGCGTGCTCGTGAGCGGCAATCACGGTTAGAACCGCGATGAGCACTCACGACCCCACCAGCACCCGCTCCCTCCACCGCGCCTTGGTGCCCACCAGCACCGCCGCCACGGCCAGCACCAGCCACCCCGCGACGGCCACGATCAGCCAGCTCCACCCGGCCCTCCCGTAGACGACGCTGCCGATCCCGCCGCCGACGCTGCTGCCCAGGTAGTACATCAGCATGTACAGCCCGCCGACCTGGCCGCGCGCGTTCTCCGGGGCGTCGGCCGCGGCCCAGCTGTTCGCGATCGAATGCGCGGCGAAGAACGCCGTGGTCAGCACGAGGAAGCCGACGACGATCAGCGGCAGCGAATCCGGGATCGTCAGCAGCGCGCCGACCGCCGTCAGCACCAGCACGACGACCAACGCCTGCCGACGGCCGATCCGCGCGGACAGCCGGTTGGCCGTGGCCGACGAAACCGAGCCCAGCGCGTACGACACGAACACCAGCGACGCGATCGCCGGCGACAGGTTCAGCGGCTCGCCGGTCAGCCGGAACCCGGCCGCGTTGTAGAGCGCGACGAACGAACCCATGGCCAGCAGCGCGACGGCGTACTGCGCGAGCAACACCGGCCGGCGCACCGCGGAAAGCAGACCGACGCCGATGTCGCGAAGGCCCTGCCGCTCCCCTGTCTTGACCGGCGAAGGCGGCAGCAGCACCACGGTCACGACCGCGCAGACCAGCGATAGCCCGGCCACCACGTACAGCGCGCCGCGCCAGCCGAACGGACCGGCGGTGAACCCGGTGGCCAGCCGACCCGTCATGCCGCCGATGGTGTTGCCCGCGATCATCGCCCCGACCGCGGCCGCGACGCCGGTCTTGCCGAGCCGTTCCACGAGGTAAGCCGTTGCCACGCCGGGAAAACCGGCGATCGCGACACCCTGCACCGCGCGCAGCACCAGCATCAGGGAGTAGTTCGGCATCAGTGGCAGCAGAAGGCCGAGCACTGAGGAGAGCACCACGGACGCGATGATCACTGGCCGCCGCCCGATCGCTTCGGACAGCGCGGCGATGGGCAGCACCGAAATCGCCAGCGCGCCGGTCGCCACGCTGACCGTGAGCGCCGCGCCGCCGGGATCGAGCCGGTACTGGCCGGCGAGCTGCGGCAGGACCGCTTGCGGGGCGTAGAGCAGGGCGAACGACGTGAATCCCGCGGCGGCGACCGCGACCTTCACCCGGCGAGCAGAGGAGAGCATGAGCCCGAAAGTAAGCCTTGCTAATCAATACGTCTAATACGTCGATCTGCGATGATTCATACCGTGCCGAATGAGAGCCTCACCGCGCAGCTCGTCCCGCACCTGTGTCTGCTGGCCACGCTGCGAAACACCGGAAACGTCACTCGCACGGCCGAGATCCTCGGAGTGCCGCAGCCCACAGTCAGCAGGCGGCTGGCCGCGCTGGGACAGGCCCTCGGCGCGCCGCTGACCGTGCCCGACGGCCGCGGCGTCCGGCTCACCCGCGCCGCCGAACTGCTGGCCGACGCGGCGGAACGCGCACTGCCGGTGGTCGACGCCGGAGCCCGCCTCGCCCGCGAGGAGATCGAACCGGCGAGCGGCCACGTCGTGCTCGGGTTTCTGCACCTGCTCGGCCGGTCTCTCGTGCCGGGATTGCTGCGCGCGTATCGCGAGCAGGCCCCGGCCGTCCGGTTCTCCCTCGTGCAGGGTTCGCTGCAGGACATAGTCGACCGGCTCGCGTCCGGGGAACTGGATCTCGCCCTGCTCGCCCCGGTCGTCGAGGACGAACGCCTGGAGACGGTCGTGCTCGACCGGCAGCCGATCCACCTGTCGGTTCCCGCCGGGCACCGGCTGGCCGGACGGAGCAGCGTGCGCGTGGCGGAGCTGGCCGACGAGCCGTTCGTGCTCCTCGAACACGGCTACGGCCTGCGCCGGATCACCGACGACCTCTGCGCCGCCGCCGGTTTCACGCCGAAGGTGGCCTTCGAGGGCCAGGAATCCGACACCGTCCGCGGGCTCGTCGGGGCCGGGCTGGGCGTCGCGCTCCTGCCGCGCTTCGAGCCGGGTTCGCCGGCCGGGGTCGCGGAGGTACCGCTGCACCCGCCGGTGCACCGGACGATCGGGCTCGGCTGGCGTGCCGGGGAACCGCTTTCGCCCGCCGTGCAAGCGTTCCGCGACCACGTGCTCGGCCGGACGGGCTAGCGGCCAGGGTGGTATTTGTATCCCGGTGCCGTGCTACCGTTTCCGGTATAGAAATACCGGAACCTGAGACGCGAGGGTAGTCGTGATCGAGCTGAAGACGCCTGCGGAAATCGACCGCATGCACGTGACCGGGCGGTTCGTCGCCGAGGTGCTGACCGAGGTCGGCAAGCTCGCCGACGTCGGCGTCAACCTGATGGACCTCGAACACCACGTGCGCGGCATGATCAAGCGGCGCGGGGCCGTCTCGTGCTACTGGGATTACGCGCCGTCATTCGGCGAGGGCCCGTTCCGCAACGTCATCTGCCTGTCGGTCAACGACGCCGTCCTGCACGGCCTGCCGCACGACTACACCCTGCGCGACGGCGACGTGCTCACCGCGGACATCGCGGTCACCATCGACGGCTGGGCGGCCGACTCGGCGCGCACAGTCATCGTCGGCACGCCCGCCGAGGAGGACCAGCGGATCATCCGGGCCACCGAGGAAGCACTCGAAGCCGCGATCGAGGCCTCGCGCGCGGGCAACCGGCTCGGCGACATCTCAGCCGCGATCGAAGCGGTCGCGACCAGCTACGGCTACCCGGTCAACACCGAGTTCGGCGGCCACGGCATCGGCCGCACGATGCACGGCGACCCGCACGTGTCCAACCGCGGCAAGGCAGGCCGCGGCATGAAACTCCGCCCCGGCCTGACGCTGGCGCTGGAACCCTGGCTGGCCGCCACGACGGACAAGATCGTCTACGACCCGGACGGCTGGACCATCCGCTCCGCCGACGGCTCGCGCACCGCGCATTCGGAGCACACGGTGGCGATCACCGAGGGGGACCCGATCGTGCTGACGCGTCGCGAGGACGAGCTGGCGGGGAAGAAGTAGCACGGGCGGACTGCCGCGGCGGAAGCTCCAGCCTGGGCCGGGGAGGGCGAACTCCCGGAGCGAGGGCAGCTCCGGGATCAGCCCGCGCAGGAAACCGCGCGCCGTGAACCCGGATGCGCCGCGCCCGCAGGAATGGTGCCCCCGTCCGGAGCGAGGGCAGCCCCGCGGAAACCGCGCACGGGGCACCACGTCGTCAGACGTCTTGCCCGCGATGCCCAGGTGCGTCCGGAGACCGGGCCGTGAACTCCCGCAAGAACAGCTCCGGGATCAGCCCGCGCAGGAAACCGCGCAACGTCGTCATACGTCCCTCGCGCACGCGCGGGACCTGCCCGGCAACCCGCAGGATCAACCCTCGTACGAAGCCGCGAACTCCACCAACGTCCGCGCCGCGAAACCTGAAGCACCGGGCACCACGTCGTCGTACGTTTTGTCCGCGCGTGCCGGGCCCGCGATGTCCAGGTGTGCCCACGGCAGCCCCGCCGTGAACTCGCGCAGGAACAGGGCCGCCATGATGCCGCCTGGGCCGTTGGGGGCCTGCCGGACGTCGCCGAGTTCGCCTTCGATGCCGGTCGCGTAGTCCTCGACCAGCGGCATCCGCCACCACGACTCCCCGGCGCGGGCCCCGGCCTTGAGCAGGCGTTCGGCGAGGTCGTCGTCGGTCGCGAAGAAGCCGCCGGTGCGCAGGCCGAGCGAGACCTTCATCGCGCCGGTCAGGGTGGCGGCGTCGACGATCAGGTCCGGTTTGTGCTGGGCGATTCCGTAGGCGAGCGCGTCGGCCATCACCATCCGGCCCTCGGCGTCGGTGTTGCCGATCTCGGTGGTCTGGCCGCCGTAGTGCCGCACGATGTCGCCCGGCCGGTACGAGCCGCCGGAGACGTGGTTTTCCGCCGCGGGCACCAGCGCGGTGACGCGCACCGGCAGGTTCAACTCCCCGATCGCGCGCATCGCGGCGATCACGGCCGCGCCGCCCGCCATGTCGGTGCGCATCAGGTGCATGCCGTCGGCCGGTTTCAGCGAAAGGCCGCCGGTGTCGAAGGTGATCCCCTTGCCCACGAACAGCAGGTGCTTCGTCGCGCCGCGCGGACTGTGCGTCATTTCGATCAGCCGCGGCGGCGAAGCCGAACCGCCGCCGACTGCCAGAATTCCGCCGAACCCGTTGTCCGCGAGCCACTTCTCGTCTCGCACCGTCACGTCGACCGTGCGGCCCAGCACCTTCGCCGTGGTGTTCGCGAGCCACGCCGGGTTCTTGATGTTCGACGGCGTGTTCGCGAGGTCGCGCGTAAAGGCAGCAGCCGCCGCGAGAACGCGTACGCGAGCGACAGCGTCCGCGTACGCGGGCACAGCGCGCTCGTGCGCGACAACCAGGCGTACGGCGGGCACCGGCGGCTTCGGCTCTGTCGTGGTGACCACGAACCGATACCCGCCCAGCGACAGTCCCACCGCTAACTCCGCGGCGTGCTCCGCTGTCGCGTCCTCGGGCAGTACGACCTGGACTGTCCGGATCGGACTGTTCTCCGCCGCTTCGCGGAACGCGCGCGCCAACGCGGCACCGGTCGATCGAAAGTCCTTCGGCGCGCCTTCGCCGATACCGGCCACCCAGCGTGGACCATCGCCGTCTTCGGGCACTTCGCGTACTTCGGCGGTGCGTCCGCTCGCCCCGTACGACGCGCCTTCCTCCGCCTCGGCCGGCGCGACCAGCACTGCTCGCGGCACTCCGCGGCGCGTCGCGGCGACGACCTCGATTTCGGGCAGCTTCGTGGGAACGGGTGGTAGCGAGTTACGCACAGCGAGCAACCTTAGGGCGCAGACGAACCGACCCCGGCCTCCAAGAGGAGACCGGGGTGCACAGTGGACAGAGCGGGGAGAGCGCAGGTCAGCCAGTGACCTCCTGCAGTGCGGCTCCGAGGTCCTTCGCTTCCTCCGCGGAGAGCTCGACGACCAGCCGGCCGCCACCCTCCAGTGGCACCCGCATGACGAGGCCCCGCCCCTCCTTGGTCACTTCGAGGGGACCATCTCCGGTCCGGGGCTTCATGGCCGCCATAGCGTGCTCCCTCCGTCTCAACCGGCGCGCCCGGGTCGCGCACTCCCATGCCAGCCGGGTCTCGTCCCCCATTGTCCCTCATCAGCGCCCGGGCGCGAACGCGGACCGATCATTTGCCGCCGCATCGGTGCTGGTATGCCGCCCGCCGAGGGTGCGAGACTCAGTACCGAGAACCCGAGCCGCAGCTTCAGAGGAGCATTTCGTGACCACATCCGACGTCCTGTTGACCGCCGACGCCGACGGCGTGCGCACCCTGACCCTGAACCGGCCGGAGGCGTACAACTCGCTGACCGTCGAGCTCAAGGAGCGCCTGCTCGCCGAGCTGCGCGCGGCCGCCGAGGACCCGGACGTCCGCGCGGTGGTGCTCACCGGCACCGGCAAGGCGTTCTGCGCCGGACAGGACCTCAAGGAGCACGTCGGCCTGCTGCAGGCGAACGACCCGGCCCCGCTGCACACGGTGAGCGAGCACTACAACCCGATCGTCAAGGCGATCACCGGGATGCCGAAGCCGGTCGTCGCGGCGGTGAACGGCACCGCGGCCGGGGCCGGGGCGGCGTTCGCGTATGCCAGTGACCTGCGGATCGCGGCTGAGTCGTCGTCGTTCTTGATGGCCTTCGCGAACGTGGGGCTGGGGCCGGACTCGGGGGCGTCTTGGACGTTGCAGCGGCTGATTGGGTACGGGCGGGCTGCTGAGCTGATGTTGATGGCTCGGACGGTGGACTCGGCCGAGGCGTTGCGGATCGGGCTTGTCGGGGAGGTCGTGCCGGACGAGGAGCTGGCGGCTCGGGCGCAGAAGGTGGCGGCGAAGCTCGCGGCCGGGCCGACGGTGGCTTACGCGAAGATCAAGGGGGTGTTGGCGGTGGCCGCGGAGTCTTCGCTGGAGGAGGCGTTGGCTGCGGAGGATGCTGCGCAGACTGAGCTGGGTGGGACGAAGGATCATGCGGAGGCGGTGGAGGCGTTTGTGGGGAAGAGGAAGCCTCAGTTTCGGGGGGAGTGAAGGTTTTGAGGATCAGCGGCTTCGCCGCTGAAAAGATGAGCGGCTTCGCCGCGGAAAAGAAGGTTGCGGTGGGGCACCCCGAAGCTTGATTGTGCTGACGGTTTGGGGGTGCTTGTCAAGGCGGGAAAGATGCCTTGACAAGCACCCCCAAACCGCAGGGAGGCTTCGTATCGGGGTGCGGGGGAGGGGCTGGGTGCCACGCTCGTTGGGTGCAGCGGCTGCGGTTTTAGGGGCCTGGGGGGGAACCTCGGGGGCTCCGCGGGCGTGAGGGTGGCCTCGCGGGCCTTTAGGTTGCGCGGAAGCAGCCTTTTACGTGGTCGTCTACCATGCCGGTCGCCTGCATCAGGGCGTAGCAGGTGGTTGGGCCCAGGAAGGCGAAGCCGCGCTTCTTCAGGTCTTTTGCCATTGCCTTGGACTCGTCGGTGATTGCCGGTACGTCTGCCATGGTGCGGGGGCGGCGGTGTTTTGCCGGGGCGAAGGACCACAGCAGTTTGTCCAGCGGGATGTCCAGGTCTGCTACTGCGCGGGCGTTTTTCACCGCTGCCTCGATCTTCGCGCGGTTGCGGACGATTCCGGCGTCGTGCATCAGGCGTTCGATGTCCTTCTCGCCGAAGCGGGCGACCTTCTCCGGCACGAAGCCTCGGAAGGCTTTTCGGAAGTTCTCGCGTTTGCGCAGGATGGTGATCCAGGACAGGCCGGACTGAAACGATTCCAGGCACAGGCGTTCGTACAGCTCCGCCTCGCCGTGGAGCGGGACTCCCCACTCCTCGTCGTGGTACACCGCGTAGTCCGGGGCCGAGTTGCCCCAGCTGCAGCGGGCGACGCCGTCTTCGCCCAGCAGATCCGTCATTGTTCCCCCATTGAATAGTTTTCCGCGAACCTCGCGAACTGCCGCAGCGAATGGCGTACTCCCAGGGCGAACGCCGGGCGCGCCAGGGGCCAGCCGGCGCGGCCGAGGAGGCCGAACGGGAGTTTGAGGTGTTCGGCCCACACGAAGGTGCACTGTCCGGCACCCTTGGCCAGCACCTGGAACACTCCGGTTCCCTGTACGAGGCTGCCCAGGTGGCGCACCGTGCAGCGCAGCGGCGGTTCCCAGGTCGTGATTTCCATCGTGTCGGTGAAGCCGATGCCGCCGAAGCCGGTGAAGGCCGCCAGCTTCGAGCCCACGCTGCGGCCGTTGCCCTCGATGACGCGTACTGACGTGCCGAGCATCCACTCGCCTTGGCGGGCCCAGTCGGTGAGTGCGAGCCAGGTCGTGCCAGCCGGTGCCGCGACGTCTACCGACAGCACCAGGTCACTCACCCGCCGGCCTCCGGTGCGCCCCTTCGCGCGGCTGCAGCGCGGCCTCGAGCCGGGCGACCCGTTCGCGCAGTTCGTCCAGTTCCACCCCGGTCCTGCGCAGCACCCAGTCTACTTCGGACATTTTGTAGCCGCGGAACACGAGCTGGAAGCGCACCTGGCGGACGTCCTCGCCGGTGATGTCCTCGGCGGGCAGGCGGGTGGGCGAGCTGCCCGGCGGCAGCGGCGCCAGTTCCTCGCCCCGGCCGAACACCACAGCGGCCAGGAGGAACACCACGGCGGCCACCAGCAGCATGACTACGAGGTAGATCAGCGCGGTCGTCACGCGACGATCGTGGCACACCGCCGCCAGGAACGTCGCGCTAGCACGACAAGTCGGAACGACAGGACCACCCAGGCGACCATCAGCAGGCCGCACGGACCGCTGAGGAACAGCCGCGCGGCGTCGACCACCCCGGTCGCTCCGACCAGCAGCAGCACGGAGAACAGGTTGAGGCCCACCGCGATCGCGCCGAGCGCCCGGCAGAACCTGGCCGTGCGGACCCCGTCGAAGCGGCGGCTGAGGAACCGCGTGCCCAGCAGCGCGAGGAGGCCGAGCGCGGGCACGGCGTAGATCGCGGCGTGGGTGAACTGCGTGACGTACAGGTACCAGCCGGGGTTCGGCGTGGTCAGCCGCGACCAGGCGCCGTAGGTGAAAACGCGCGCCAGCTCCCACGACGTCTGCATCGCGGGCACTCCGAGCACGAGCAGCCACAGCGTCCGCACGCCGTTGTGCATGCTCAGTTCCGCTTGGTAGTCACCGGCGATCTCGCGGACCTGACCGAAATCCGCTATCGCCCGGCGTTGCGCCTCGAGTTCGCTCCAACCGCCTTCGCGGTACGCCTGGGCCGCGTCCCGCAGACCGTCGCGTGCTTCGGCGAGCAGGTCCGCCTTCGGGCCGCGGCGGCCGATCAGCGCGCGGTCCAGTTCGGCCAGGTAGGTCTCGACGGGACCGAGCGCGGTCTGGCTTGTCGTGGTCATGGTTCCAGCACTCCGCCGATCACCGTGGTGAACTCCCGCCACTGCGCCCGTTCCGCGGCCAGCGCCTGCTGCCCGGCGCGAGTGAGCCGGTAGGTGCGCCGTTTGCGGCCGGACACCACATCCCACTCGCTGGCCAGCCAGCCCGCGCGCTCGAGCCGGCGCAACGCCGGGTACACCGTGCCGGTGGGCAGGTCGAGCGCTCCGTCGCTGCGCAGCGCGAGCGCCTCGATGATCGCGTAGCCGTGCAGCTTGCGGCCGTCGAGGACCGCCAGCAGCAACGCGTCGAGGTGTCCGCGCAACGTGTCCGCTTTCATAGGTCGCCAGTCTACTCATCTTGACCTTGGCAGGCTAATCCCCGAAGCCCGCACGATCGTCCGGGAAAAACCCTGAGATCACCCCGATCTCATGGGTTTCCCCGCTACATGTAGCCTCGCTACCTATAGGCTCCGTCGGCATGGACCCACTGCCGATCGCGAGACTCCAGTTCGCGACCACCACCTCGTTCCACTTCCTGTTTGTGCTGCTCACCCTGGGTTTGGTGACCATGGTGGCGATCCTGCAGACCCGCGCGACACTCCGCGGCGGCGAGCAGCCGCACCGGATGACCGCGTTCTGGGGCCGCCTGTACGTGGTCAACTACGCACTCGGAATCGTCACCGGAATCGTGATGGAATTCCAGTTCGGGATGACCTGGACCGGGCTTTCCGCGTTCGCCGGGGACGTTTTCGGCGCGCCGCTCGCGATCGAGACGCTGGTGGCGTTTTTCCTCGAATCGACGTTCCTCGGAGTGTGGCTCTTCGGCCGGGGCCGGATGAACAAGTGGCTGCACCTGGCGGTGCTGTGGATGGTCACGCTGACCGCGTACGCCTCCGCGCTGTTCATCATGGTCGCCAACTCGTTCCTGCAGAACCCGGTCGGCTCGCGGATGGAGAACGGCGTGCTGCGGCTGGACGGCTTCGGCGCGTTGTTCACCAATCCGGCGCTGGTCGCGGCGCTGCCGCACGTCCTCGGGGCCGCGCTGCTGACCGGCGGGTTCTTCGTGACCGGGGTCAGCGCGTACCACTTTCTCAAGCGCACCAGCGAGATCGACTTCTTCCGCCGGTCGCTGCGGATCGGCGTCGTGACGTCGCTGCTCGGCAGCGTGCTGGTGGTCCAGGCCGGATTCTCGCAGTTCGCCGAGGTCGCCGGGTATCAGCCGGGCAAGTTCACCGGCTCGGTGGCCGTCGGGCTGCCGCTCGGGATGATGATCAACGTCGGCTTTTTCGCGTTCTTCGCGGCGTTGATCGGCACCGTGCTGCTGTACCGCGACCTGCTGCTGCGGGCTCGGCTGGTGCTGTTCCTGATGGTTCCGGGGATCGCACTGCCGTTCCTCGCGGCGATCCTGGGCTGGCTGGTCCGCGAGATCGGCCGTCAGCCGTGGCTGGTGTGGGGCAAGCTGCGCACCGCGGACGCCGTCGCCGACGTCAGCGGCGGGCAGATCCTGTTCTCCTTCATCGCTTTCACGCTGCTGTTCCTCGTGCTGGCGATCGCCGACGGGGTGCTGCTCGCCCGGATCGCGAAACGCGGTCCGGCGGCCGCCGCCGAAACTGAATTTCCTGTCCTGAGTGGAGTGTGACCCGTGGTGACGATCTGGTGGGGTGTGCTCGGTTTGCTGCTGGGCGGTTACTTCGCGTTGGCGGGCTACGACTACGGCGTCGGAATGCTGCTGCCCGCGCTCTCCCGCTCGCGCGACGAGGCCGGGCAACGGCGCGTGCTCGGCGCGGTCGGGCCGTTCTTCCTGGCCAACGAGGTGTGGCTGGTCGCGGCGGTCGGCGTGCTGTTCGGGGCGTTCCCGCATCTGGAAGGGCGGGTGTTCGCCGGGGCTTACGTGCTGGTCGTGCTGTTGCTGCTGGGTTTGGTCACGTTCACCGCGGCGGTGCAGTTGCGGAGCCGGCGTCCCGGGGGCGACCGGCGCGGGTGGACGTTCGCCATTACCGCGGGAGCGCTGGTCACGGCGGTTTCGTGGGGCCTGTTCCTCGGCAATCTCGTGCGCGGGCTGCCGCTGGACGCGCAAGGTCGCCCGCTGGACGACGTGCTGGCGTTGTTCAATCCGTACGCGGTGTTGTGGGGGCTCGGGTTCGTCGCGTTGTTCTGCTTGCAGGGCCTGGCTTTTCTCGCGGTGCGCGGTCCGGCGGAGATTGCCGGACGCGTTCGACGGCTGGCTCGGTCGTTCCTGTTCCCGGTCGGGGTTTTCCTGGTGACAGCGACAGTTTGGGGCGCTCTCTCGGTTTCCGGCGCTTCGTGGGCCGCGTTAGCGGTGGTCGTTCTCGCCTTCGCGGCATACCTAACCGTCCTTTTCGGACTCCGCAGCCCGCGATTGGCCTTGCCCGCGGCCATGCTGCTGAGCGCCTGCCCGGCGTTGCTGGTCGGCGTGCTGCGATTCCCGACCGTGTTGTTCTCCACCACGGGCTACCAGCTGACCGTCGACCAGGCCGCCACCACCCCGGACATGGCCGCGGTGCTCGGCTGGTTCGCCGCGCCCACGCTCCTCGTACTGATCGTCGTGCAGTGGCTGACCTGGCGAGCCCATCGCCGTCCGGTCACCGAGAAGTCGTTGCTGCACTTCTGAAGGAGCCTCGCCATGCCCGCTCTCCCCGGTCTCCGCGGTTACCTCGCGACGCTCGCCCTGCTGGCCGTCGGCACCGCTGTTCTCGTGCTCGTTCAGGCTGACGGGCTGGCGACCCTGCTCACCGGCGGCGGCGTTTCAGTCGCACTGTGCGTCGCGGTCGGTGCGCGGCTTCTGCTCGTCGTCGCGCAGGGCCTGTTCACCAGTCGCTTCGCGGCTTCAGCCCAAGCGGGCTTGCGTTGCCGGTTGCTCGACGCGACCGGCGACCCCGGCGTGACCGCCACCCGAATCACCAAGGGGGTCGACGCCACCGCCACGTATCTCACCGGCTACCTGCCCGCGATGGTGCTGTCCGCGGTAGTGCCCATCGCAGTACTGGCCAGGCTTTTCGCCGCCGACCTGACTTCCGCCTTGATCGTCACCGCGACCGTTCCGCTGATCCCGCTCTTCGGCGCGTTGATCGGCGCGCACACGAAGGCGCGTACACAGTGGACACTGCTGACCCGGCTCGGCGGGCACTTTCTCGACGTCGTCCGCGGCCTGCCAACGCTCAAGCTGTTCGGCCGCGCACAAGCCCAGACCCGCGTCGTGCGCGAGATGGCCGATGCGCACGCCGACGCGACCATCCGGACACTGAAAGTCGCCTTCCTATCCGCCTTGGTGCTGGAACTCGTTGCCACACTGTCGATCGCACTCGTCGCGGTACCGATCGGGTTCCGACTGTTGTCCGGTTCGATGACCGCGCACACCGCGATGCTGATCCTGGTTCTCGCTCCCGAGGCGTACCTGCCGCTGCGCGCCGCCGGAGCGAAGTTCCACGCCGCCGCCGAAGGACTCACCGCGCTGAAAGAGATCCTCAGCGCGCCCACGGCAGTCCGCCGATCCGGCACGCAGACCCGTCGCCTTGGCCCGCCGGAGATCGTTTTCGACCAGGTTTCCGTGTACTACGGCGAAACCCGCGCACTGTCCGAAGTAGACCTGGCTATTCCGCCCGGCGAGCATCTCGCCTTGGTCGGACCGAGCGGTTCCGGCAAGTCCACCCTGCTCGCGGTACTGCTGGGCTTTGTCGAGCCGACCTCCGGCCGGGTCCTGATCGACGGCGTCGACCTGCGCACCCTCGACCACTCGTCGTGGCTGCGCGACACCGCGTGGCTGCCCCAGCGTCCGACGTTGTTCCGCGGCTCCCTGATGGAAAACACCGGCGGCCGCCGGGTCGACGACATCGTCACCGACCTCCCCGACGGTTACGCGACACAGCTCGGCGAACTCGGCGCAGGACTGTCCGCCGGGCAACGGCAACGCGTCGGCCTGGCGCGCGCCTTGTCCCGTACCGAAGCCGGACTGGTCCTGCTGGACGAACCCACCGCCCGCCTCGACGCGCGAACGGAAGCGACCGTGCTGGCCGGTGCCAAGGAACTGCTGCCCGGCCGCACCGCGGTCCTGGTCGCGCACCGACCGGCGTTGGCAGCGCTCGCGACGCGGACGGTCGAACTCAAACACGGGATGACCAGATGAAACTCGCCCGCGCGACCCTGCTCGCCGTCGGTGCCGAACTCGCCGGACTCGGGTTGACCGGCACCGCGGCCTGGCTGCTCCTGCGCGCCGCCGAACAACCCCCGCTCGCCGCGCTTACCCTGGCAATCGTCGCCGTGCGAGTCTTCGCATTGGCGCGCGGCGGGCTCCGTTACGCCGAACGCCTTGCCGGACATGACGTTGTCCTCCGCTACCTCGGCGCTCTCCGGACGCGGGTGTACCAGGCGCTTCTCCCCCGCCGGGTCGCCGAACACTCCGGCGCGGACCTGGTCACCCGTCTGGTGTCCGATGTGGACGCTGTACAGGACGCTATCCTCCGGCTCGCGCTACCAGCCATCGTGGCAGCCACCGTCGGTCTCGCCGTGGTCATTTTCGCCGCGCTGGTAAGCCTTCCGCTCGCCGGGATCGTCCTCATTGGACTGCTCGCGACGAGCCTCCTGTGCATTCCGCGCGGCAAAGCACCCGAGCCGCGGCAGGAACTCGCTGAACGCACCGTAGAACTCGTCCTCGGCCGCGACGAACTGATCGCCTACGGCTGGGAAGACCGGGAAAAAGCCCGCGCCACCACGGTCATCCGCAAACTGGCCGCGGACTCCCGCCGCGCCGGCGCCCGCCTCGCCCTGACCACCGCTGCCGGAATCGCCGTGCAATTCGCTACCACCGCCGCGGTCGCGCTGCTCAGCCCGGCGAGCCTCCCGGTCACCGCTGCCCTCACCCTGACCACGATGGCGCTGTTCGAGCTGGTCCTGCCGCTGCTCACCGCCGCCGAACGGATCCCCGAAATCCGGGCTTCGCTGCGCCGGGTACGCGCCGTTCTCGCCGCACCAAAACCAGCCCCAGAACCGATCGCCGGCCCAGGACATTTCCGGCTGACCGACGTCCGCGTCCAGCATCCCGGCCGCCGCGCCGCACTCGACGGCATCGATCTCGACCTGCCGCCCGGCACCCGCCTAGGCGTCCTCGGCCCGTCCGGCGCCGGAAAAACGACCCTGCTGCACGTCCTGCTCGGCTTCGTCTCCCCCACGTCCGGCTCGATCACCGTCGACGGCCGTCCCGTGGCCGGACCACACCCCGCCGTGATCTCCGGAGCCCTCGCCGACGCACATGTCTTCGCCACGACCGTCCGCGAAAACCTGCTGCTGGCCAGGCCGGAAGCCACCGACGACGACCTGCGCGCAGCCTGCGAAACCGCGGGCTTCGACCTCCCGCTCGACCGGGACACCGGCCAAGACGGCGACGCCCTCTCCGGCGGGCAACGGCAACGGCTGCTCCTCGCCCGCGCCGTGCTCGCCGCACCGCCGGTCCTGGTCCTCGACGAACCAGTGGAAGGCCTCGACCCAGCGCACGGCGACGAGGTCTTGGCGAGGGTTCTCGCTCAGGCGAGGGGAACTGTCGTGCTGGTAACGCACCGGCCGGAGCACGTCGCCGGGTTCGACCAGGTACTCGTCTTGGAGGACGGGCGTCGCGCGCTCACCGCTCCCGGACCAGCCGGATCGGCTCGTCCAGCGGATCAAGGTGGAAGAGGTCGTTGGCGTCGACATGCGGCTGCGGATCCGGCGAACCCCGGAAAAGCGCGACCACCACAGCGGTCAGCCGCACCCGCCCGCCGCCGAGATGCGTGACCCCCTTCGGCGCGTCGAGCCCGGCCAGCCACTCGGCCTGCGCCGGATCCATCGTCGCGGTGTAACTCCCGGTCCGGCCGGAGCGGACTTCGCGGTCGGCCAGGACATCGCCCCAGCGCGCGAGCGTGAGGATCTCGTCGATCGCCAAGCGGAGTTCGTCGCTTCCCCCGTACTCCAACGGCTGGTATCCGGCCCGGCGGGCGATCCCGCCGCTCCAGTAGCTGGAATCGTCGCCGGGCACGCTGCGGTAGAACGTCTGCCACGCGGGGCGGCGGCGCTCAGGATGCGGAGCCAGTTCGGCCCAGCCGATCGCGCAGCCCTCCCGCGTGCCGTCGTCGGCGAAGACCCGCACGGTATTCCGGTCCGGTTGCCGGAGCACCAGGCCGCGCAGTTTCACCCGGTTCACGGTCCCGGCGTCCAGCTGGTTGTCGGCCACGTCCATCGCCCCCGCGCGTCGAATCGGATCGGTCCCCGAAGGTAGCGCGCGCCGATGACTTCTCGATGAAACCCGGCTGGTGTCCTCTGTGGACACTACGGCTGCCGGGCGGCCAGCACCTCCCGCATCGGCGGCCGGTCCAGCACCGGCACCTCCGTCACGTCCGGCACCCACTCGCCGGACACCTGCACGAACTGGGTGAACCGCGCCGCCTCCGCGCTCGGCATCCCGCAGCGGGCCAGCGCGGTGCCGAGGATCTGCCGGGCCATCACGCCGAGCTGCAGCAACGAGCGGTTGCGGTGTTTGCGCACCCCGAGGTTGACCTGCGCCAATCCGTCCAGCCCGTAGCGCTCCTCGGCGTCGAGCAGCAGCCCGATCTCCACGCCGTACCCGCCGGCGAACGGCACCGACTCGAGGAACTCGCGCGTGCCCGCGTACTCGCCGCCCAGCGGCTGCACCAGCTCGCCCAGCGCCGGGCGCAGCGCGGACAGCACCGGGCGCGCCAGCAGCTCCGTCACCCGGCCGCCGCCGGTGCTCTCCAGCCGCAGCGGGCGGCGGTAGAAGCCCTTGACCAGGTGCACGCCGTCCTCGGTGAGGAGCGGGCCGAGCAGCGACGGCACGAACGCCGGGTCCGGGTCGACCAGATCGGAGTCGAGGAACACCACCACGTCGCCGGTCGTCGCGGCGAGCGAGCGCCACAGCACCTCGCCCTTGCCCGGACGCGGGGGCAGCTCCGGGACGACGTCCTCGCGGCGCACCACCCGCGCCCCGGCGGCCGCAGCGACCTCGGCCGTCGCGTCCGTGGAGCCGGAATCGACCACCACCAGCTCGTCGACGACCCCGCCGAGCAGCGGGCGCACCGACGCGACCACCGCGGCGACCGTCTCCTCCTCGTCCAGCGCCGGCAGCACGACCGACACCGTCCGGCCGCGTTTGGCGGCGAGGATGTCCGCGGCGCTCCACCCGGGCTCCTGCCAGGTGCGACGGTGAAACCAGCTCATGGAGGCGATCGTGCCATGCTGGAGCAGGTGCCCGATCCTCCGGAGGGAGAACCCTTGCTGCCGCTGCTCGTCCGTTTCGTGCTCGGACCGCTGGTCCGCGCGCTCTACCGGCCTCAGGTCGAGGGTGTGGAGAACATCCCCGAAGACGGCCCGGTGCTGCTCGCCTCCAACCACCGGGCGGCGCTGGACACGGGTGTGATCACGTTCACCACCCCGCGGCAGGTCCGGTTCCTCGGCAAGGCCGAGTACTTCACCGGCAAGGGCCTCAAGGGCCGGTTCATCGCGAAGTCGCTCGACGCGCTCGGCTACGTCCCGGTCGAACGCGGCAACGCACAGGCCGGGCTCGCCGCGCTCGAGGCGGGCCGCAAGGTGCTCACCGACGGCGGCGTGTTCGCGATCTACCCCGAGGGCACCCGCTCGCTCGACGGACGGCTGCACCGCGGGCACACCGGCGTCGCGGCGCTCGCGCTGTCCACCGGCGCGAAGGTGGTCCCGGTCGCGTTGTTCGGCACCGAGGGCATCCAGCCCAACGGCGCGAAAATCCCGCGGCTCGCCAAGATCAAGGTCCGGTTCGGCGAACCGCTGGACTTCTCGCGGTACGAGGGCCAGGACTCGTCCTCGGCCATCCGCCGGTCGGTGACCGACGAAATCATGTACGCCATTCTCGAACTGTCCGGGCAGGAATACGTCGACACCTACCACAAACGACCGGACGAAAAAGCGTCGTGAACCGCTATCCGGCCGAACGGGCCATGAGGTCGATCAGCTTCTCGGCGTCCGAGGCGACACTGATCAGCTGCCGGGTTTCCGGGCGCAGGAAGCCCTTTTCCAGCATCTGATCGGCGAACTCCACCAGCGGCGAGTAATACCCGGCCACGTCGAGCAGCCCGATCGGCTTGCGGTGGATCCCGAGCTGCGCCCACGTCCACACCTCGAACAATTCCTCGAGGGTGCCGACCCCGCCGGGCAACGCGACGAACGCGTCCGACAGCGCGGCCATTTTCGCTTTGCGCTGGTGCATGTCGGGGACCACGTGCAATTCGGTGAGACCGCCGTGCGCGATTTCCACGTCCGACAGCACTTCCGGGATCACGCCGAACACTTCGCCGCCCGCGGCGAGCGCCGCGTCGGCCACCACGCCCATGGTGCCGACGCTCGCGCCGCCGTAGACGAGGCCGATTCCCCGTTGCGCCAGCAGTTTTCCGACGCCGGCCGCCGCCTCGGCGTACTCCGGCGAGAAGCCCCGCGCCGAACCGCAGAACACACAGATCCGCATCAGTGCGTGTCCTCCCAAGCCTGATAAGACTCCTGCACGACGCGCACCGCGTCGTCGATGTCGTCGGTCAAGTGCAGCAGGTCGAGATCCTTTTCGCCGATTTTCCCGCCGCCGAGCACGGATTTCGCGATCCAGTCGTACAGCCCGCCCCAGTATTCGGTGCCGAACAGCACGACCGGGAACTTCGTCACCTTCTTGGTCTGGACCAGCGTGAGCGCCTCGAACAGTTCGTCGAGCGTGCCGAATCCGCCGGGAAGGCAGATGAACGCCTGCGAGTACTTGACGAACATGGTCTTGCGCGCGAAGAAATACCGGAAGTTCACGCCGAGGTCGACCCACGGGTTCAGGCCCTGTTCGAACGGCAGCTCGATGCCCAGCCCGACGGAGAACCCGCCGGCCTCGTTCGCGCCGCGGTTCACCGCTTCCATCGCGCCCGGACCGCCGCCGGTCATCACCGCGAAGCCGGCGTCGGCGAGCGCGGCGCCGATCTTGCGGCCCAGTTCATACTCCGGGTTGTCGCGTTTCGTGCGTGCCGAACCGAACACGGTCACCGCGCGCGGAACCTCGGCGAGCGCGCCGAACCCCTCGACGAACTCGGCCTGGATCCGCAGCACGCGCCACGGGTCGGTGTGCACCCAGTCGCTCGGGCCCCGCGAGTCGAGCAGCCGCTGGTCGGTCGTGCTGCCCTGGTCGCGCCGATCGCGCCGGAGCACCACCGGGCCCTTGTGCCGCTCCACCGGACGTTCGGGGTACTGGCCGTCGGGAAACTCAGACTGTTGGCTCACCAGCCAAGCCTACGGGCCGTTCGGCCGAGGCGGGCGCCCGCGTCGGCACCAGAGCGTGACGGCTCGGTTGCCCGCGGCTGAACGCGGGAAAGCGGACCACCAGCGGGTTCCGGTCCTCCTACCAATGGCCGGTTGTCGGCAACTACCTACGAAAGTCGCCCGGACCGTCCCAAACCGGCGTTTTCCCTGCTACGAGGCCACTTGCGGGGAATAGTCCTGATCGCCCCCGGGGTCCCGCTGGTCCGTTCAGCGCATTGACCGCCCCCGTGAGCGCTTTTTTACTCACGGTGTCCGCGGCCTGATCAGCCCAGCTCAACGCGTTGCGCTTTTCCCCATCGTGTACCCCGAAAGGACTGTCGATGACGTCCAGAAGAGGGCTCGCCACCGGCATCGCAAGTGTCGCCGGTCTCGCCCTTTCCCTGCTCGCGCTGCCGGTGACCCCGGCATCCGCGGCCCCCGCCCAACCTTCCGCAGACCCGCAGGCCACCGCGATCGCGGCCGCCGACCGGGCTGCCGCCGCAGGCGCCGTCGGGCTCCGCAAGAGCTCGGCCGAAAGCCTGCACCGCGTCAGCACCACCCTGGGCGACGCCGGGCTGTATTACAACTCCTACGAGCGCACCTACGACGGCCTCCGGGTCGTCGGCGGGGATGCGGTGATCGTCGCCGACGGAACGGGCCGCGTGCGCGGCACCGACTCCGCCGAGAGCGCGGCCATCACCGTGGGCACCAAGCCCACTGTCGACGCGGCGCGCGCGGCTTCGGTCGCCCGCGGCCAGCTGCCGACCGTGAGCGCGGTGAGCAAGCCTGATCTGGTCGTTCTCGGCGGCGCACAGCCGAAACTGGCCTACGAGGTCGTCGTCAAGGGCCGTACCGCGAAGGCGCCGAGCAACCTGCACGTCTTCGTCGACGCCGCCACCGGCAAGGTCCTCGACCAGCGCGACGACGTGAAGGCCGAAAGCCCGGCCAAGTCGGCCGCGAACGCCGCCGCCCCCGCCGTGGCGGGCAACGGCAACAGCTACTACGTCGGCCAGGTCAGCATCGACACCACCGGTTCCGGCAGTTCCTACTCGATGCGCGACCCGAACCGGTCGGGCATCAGCTGCGGCCGCGAGAACGGCTCGGTGTTCACGAAGTCCAGCAACAACTGGGGCAACGGCAGCGGCACCGACCTCGAAACCGGGTGCGTCGACACGCTGTACAGCGTGCAGACCGAGTGGAACATGCTGAAGGACTGGCTGGGCCGCAACGGCATCGACGGCAACGGCCGCGGGTTCCCCGCCTCGGTCGGGCTGAACGACGTCAACGCGTACTGGGACGGCTCGTCCACGCACTTCGGCCACTCGCAGGACAACCAGCGCCAGGCGACGTCGATGGACGTGGTGGGCCACGAGTTCGGCCACGGCATCTTCCAGAACACGCCGGGCGGCGCGGGTTCGGGCAACGAGAACGGCGGGCTCAACGAGTCCACCGGCGACATTTTCGGCGCGCTGACCGAGTTCTACGCGAACAACCCGGTCGACAAGCCGGACTTCACCGTCGGCGAGGGCGTCAACCTGGTCGGCCAGGGCCCGATCCGCTACATGTACAACCCGGGCCAGATCGGCGACCCGAACTGCTACTCGTCGTCCATCCCGAACACCGAGGTGCACGCCGCCGCGGGCCCGCAGAACCACTGGTTCTACCTGCTCGCCGAGGGCAGCTCGCCGTCGGACGGCCAGCCGTCGAGCCCGACCTGCAACAACAGCAGCGTCACCGGCGTCGGCATCCAGAAGGCGGGCAAGATCTTCTACAACGGCCTGCTGCACAAGACGTCGTCCTGGAACCACAAGGCGGCCCGCAAGGCCACCCTGCAGGCGGCGGTCGACCTGTTCCCGGGCAGCTGCACCGAGTTCAACGCCACCAAGGCGGCGTGGGACGCGGTTTCGGTCGGCGCGGTCTCCGGCGAGGCCACCTGCTCGGGCGAACCGCCCAAGGACAACGACTTCTCCGTCGCGCTGTCGCCGACGAGCGCGACCGTCCAGCCCGGACAGTCGGCCACGTCCACGGTGACCACCAAGATCACCAACGGCGCGGCGCAGCAGGTGAAGCTGACCGCGAGCGGCCTGCCCTCGGGCGCGACCGCGACGTTCAACCCGGCGACCATCCAGTCCGGAGCCACCGCGACCGTCACGATCGCCACGACGGCCAGCACGCCGAAGGGCACCAGCAAGATCACGATCACCGCGACCGGCGCGAACGCCACCCACACGTCGGACTTCACGCTGACCGTGGGCAGCGGCAACCCGCCGGGCTGCGGCGGCATCGCGGCGTGGGACGCGAACACGTTCTACGGCCCCGGCGACGTGGTCTCGTACAACAACCACAAGTGGACCTCGACGTGGTACTCCGTCGGCGCTGAGCCGGGCGCACCCGGTTCCTGGGCCGTCTGGACCGACAACGGGGCCTGCTGACGCAGCAACCGCGGGATAGCTGTTCTCTGAACCAGCCGGGCACGGCGCCTCGTGCCCGGCTGGTCCGCGTTTCGCGCACTTGTCCAGACCAACAGCCCGAAATTTGTCTAGACCATACGATCGGGGGTAGGCAGCCCCCGGCCCGCCGCTTACCGTTGCGGCAACACCGTTACCGGGGACGGGAGCCGTGATGAACGGACGGAAATCGCGCTGGTTCTGGACCGCCGCGGCGGCCCTGCTCGCACTGCCGCTGACGGGAATCGCGCCCGCCTCAGCGGCGCCGAACTCGGACACCTGCGCGGTAAAACCGAGACCATCCGGCCCGGTGCTGCAGGGCTACTGGGAAAACTGGGACGGAGCCGCGAACGGCGTCCACCCCGGCATGGGCTGGGTGCCGATCAACGACCCCAGCATCGCCGCACACGGGTACAACGTCATCAACGCCGCCTTCCCGGTGATCCTCTCCGACGGCACCGTGCAGTGGGAAGACGGCATGGACTCGACGGTGAAGGTCTCCACCCCCGCGGAAATGTGCGCGGCCAAAGACGCCGGAGCCACCATCCTGATGTCCATCGGCGGCGCGGCAGCAGGCATTGATTTGTCTTCCAGCTCGGTCGCCGACAAGTTCGTGAGCACCATCGTGCCGATCCTGAAGAAGTACAATTTCGACGGAATCGACATCGACATCGAAACGGGCTTGTCGAGCAGCGGCGACATCAATTCGCTGTCCGCCTCGCAAGCAAACCTGGAACGCATCATCGACGGCGTACTCTCGCAAATGCCGTCCGGCTTCGGCCTGACCATGGCCCCAGAAACAGCATACGTAACCGGCGGCTCGGTAACCTATGGATCAATCTGGGGCGCATACCTGCCGATCATCAAGAAGTACGCGGACAACGGCCAGCTGTGGTGGCTGAACATGCAGTACTACAACGGCTCGATGTACGGCTGCTCCGGAGACAGCTACGAAGCGGGAACCGTGCAAGGCTTCACCGTGCAGACGCAGTGCCTGGACAAGGGCCTCACCGTACAAGGCACTACGATCCGCGTCCCGGTGGACAAACAGGTCCCCGGCCTCCCCGCCCAGCCAGGCGCAGGCGGCGGCTACATGGACCCAGGCCTGGTCTCGCAGGCCTACCAAAGCGTCCCAGGCCTCAAGGGCTTGATGGACTGGTCCATCAACTGGGACGGCTCCCGAGGCTGGACCTTCGGCGACAACGTGAAATCGCTGCAAGGCCGCTAAAAAGCTGCTGTGGGCCGGGGTGCTGCGTACGTCGCCGCCCCGGCCTCAGCCCAACACTCGCACGGCCGCCAGGAGACCCCCGGCGGCCCTTCGCCGTGAGGGAACCCTCACCTGATTC
Source organism: Amycolatopsis sp. VS8301801F10 (assembly GCF_046195355.1). Classification (NCBI taxonomy): domain Bacteria; kingdom Bacillati; phylum Actinomycetota; class Actinomycetes; order Pseudonocardiales; family Pseudonocardiaceae; genus Amycolatopsis; species Amycolatopsis sp. VS8301801F10. The sequence goes on from NZ_CP176065.1 coordinate 394,329, forward strand.
CCTCACGCCCCAAACCGCCGCCGATGCACAAACACATCGAGGCACCCAGCCCTAAAACCGCACCACTGCACCCAACAAGCGAGCCACCCAAGCCCTAAAACCGCAGCCTCTGCACCCAAACAGCGAGGCACCCAGCCCCTCCCCCGCACCCCGATACGAAGCCTCCCTGCGGTCGGTGGGTGCTTGTCAAGGCATCTTTCCCGCCTTGACAAGCACCCACCGACCGTCAGCACAATCGGGCTTCGGGGTGCCCCACGCAACCACTAACCGGCAATGTCGCCGCCAGGCGACGAGCCGCCTCACCCCAAAAACGCCCTCAACACAGACGCAACCCCCCGAATCTCCCCAACCCGAACATTCTCCCCTTGCGTATGCGCCAAAGCAGGATCCCCCGGCCCGAAATTCACCGCAGGCATCCCCAACGCCGCGAACCGAGCCACATCCGTCCACCCCAACTTAGCCGCAGCGGACCCCCCAGCCGCAGCCACCAACTCCGCCGCGGCAGGCGCGGACAACCCGGGCAACGCCCCCGGCGACATATCCACCAAGGTCACGTCAAATCCGGTAAACACCTCCCGCACGTGAGCCTCCGCCTGCTCCGCACTGCGATCCGGCGCGAACCGATGATTAACCGTCAACACCGCCGCATCGGGAACGACATTCCCAGCCACCCCACCGGCGATACCAGTAGCCTGCAGCCCTTCCCGATAAGTAAGCCCGTCAATCTCCACTACCCGAGGCGAATACGCGGCCAACCGCGCCAACGGCTCCGCAAGGGCGTGAATCGCATTGACCCCCATCCAAGCCCGAGCAGTATGCGCCCGAGCCCCAGCCGTACGAACCTCGACCCGCAAGGTCCCCTGGCACCCAGCCTCGATCACCCCGTTGGACGGCTCCCCCACGATCGCGAGATCCCCGGCCAGCCACTCGGGCAACTCCCGCTCGATCCGCCCAAGCCCGTTCCGAACCGCCTCGACCTCTTCATTGTCATAAAAAACAAACGTCACATCGTGCCGAGGCTCCGGCAAGGTAGCGGCGAGATGCAAAAACACCGCGTCCCCGCCCTTCATGTCCACCGACCCCAGCCCGTGCAACACCTCGTCGTCCCCAGCCCCAGTACGACGAGAAGGCAGATTGGCATTCTCCGGCACGGTATCCAAATGCCCAGCGAGAATCACCCGCGACGGACGCCCCAAATTGGTCCGCGCCAGAACCGCGTCCCCATTCCGCACCACCTCCAAATGCGGAGCCTGCTCCACCAACGCCGCCTGCACGAGGTCAGCCAGCCGCCCCTCCTCCCCGGAGACGCTGAACACATCCACAAGGGCAGCAGTGAGGTCGGCCGGATCGGCGCGCAGGTCAAGGGAGGTCATACCGGCACCGTACCCAGCCGGCGCGGGGGCTACCGTGAGGACGTGCGCACGCGAAGCTCCCTGGTCGCTCTCGGCGTCCTCGCCCTCGTCCTCACCGGCTGCAGCAACGAGGCCGGGCCCAAGGCCCGTCCCGGAGCCGGCGATCCGGGTCCGGACGCCCTGCCGATCAAGCTCGACGCACTGTCGGCCGACGCCTGCTTCACCGGGCCGCAGACGCAGCTGCCCAAGGGCTGTGAGAAATACGTCACCGAGGTCGGCAACACCGCCGGTTCGGTGCACAAGCTGGCGAAAGCGGGCAAGACGGTCAACGAGCCGCTCGACCGCGACGCGACCGCGATCGACCAGGCGGTCGGCGCGTTCCGCCAGGCGGGCTGCACCACCGTGCCGGCCCCGGGCGGGGCGTGCACGCAGGCGCTCGTCTCCATCTCGGCCGCGCTGACCGAGGTCAAGCAGAAGGTGAACCAGCTGGCCACCACGGGTTGATCCGGCCCGCTTCGGCTACCGTGACCGGCGTGAGCGAGCAGACCCCTGACCCCGAAACGACCGGCGCCGTCGGCGTCGGGCTGGCCACCGTCACGTCCGACGGAACCGTGCTGGACACCTGGTACCCGCATCCCAAGCTGGTCGAAGCAGGCGCCAGCGGCACCGAACGGCTGACCGCGGAGCAGACCGCCGAGCTGCTCGGCGAGTCCGCGGCCGCGCTGCTCGGCCCGGACACCGACCGCGGTGTCGAGGTCGTCGCGGTGCGCGTCACGATCGGCAGCCTGGCCACCGCGCCCGCCGACGCCCACGACGTCTACCTGCGCCTGCACCTGCTGTCGCACCGGCTGGTCCAGCCGCGCGGGCAGAGCCTCGACGGCATCTTCGGCCTGCTGGCCAACGTCGTGTGGACGAACCACGGCCCGTGCCCGGTCGAGGGCTTCGAGCAGACCCGGCTGCGGCTGCGGTCGCGCGGCGCGGTCACCGTGTACGGCGTGGACAAGTTCCCGCGGATGGTCGACTACGTCGTTCCGGCCGGGGTCCGCATCGCCGACGCGGACCGCGTGCGGCTCGGCGCGCACCTCGCGTCCGGCACCACGGTGATGCACGAGGGCTTCGTGAACTACAACGCGGGCACGCTCGGCGCTTCGATGGTCGAGGGCCGCATCTCGGCCGGCGTGGTGGTCGGCGACGGCAGCGACGTCGGCGGCGGCGCGTCGATCATGGGCACGCTGTCCGGCGGCGGCACCGAGGTGATCTCGATCGGCGAACGCTGCCTGATCGGCGCGAACGGCGGCGCGGGCATCTCCCTCGGCGACGATTCGGTGATCGAGGCCGGGCTGTACGTCACCGCGGGCACCAAGGTCGAGGTCGACGGCAAGACGGTGAAGGCACGCGAGCTGTCCGGCATCTCCGGCGCGGTCTTCCGGCGCAACTCGGCGACCGGCGCGGTCGAGGTCGTGCCGCGCGGCGGTGTCGGCATCCAGCTGAACGAGGCACTGCACGCCAACTGAACCAGCCCTCGAGAGGGTGCGCCTCCCCCTGCGGAAGCGCACCCTCTCGCTGTTTCGGCGGTCTCTGTCGAAACGTCGTTCACCTACCATTGACCAGGTGACTTCCGAAGCGACCAGCCGCCGCCGAACTCCGGAACCGACGACGCCGGCCGCTCTCGGGCTCCCCGCCGAACCGGTGCAGGCGGGGCCCGGGGCCCCGGCGGCCGCGCACGTCCGCGCCAAACTCGATCACGAACTGCGCGAACTGCTGGCCCGCGAACCGGGCGCCCGGGCCGGGGCCGATCCGGAGGAACTGCACCAGATGCGCGTTGCGCAGCGGCGGATGCGGAGCGTGCTGAAATCGACCAGCGCGCTGGTCGGACCCACCGCCGAACCGGTGCGCGCCGACCTCGGCTGGCTGGGCCAGGTGCTCGGCGAGGTCCGCGACTACGACGTGCTGATCGGCCACCTGCGCGAGGTGATCGCCGAGTTCGACGTCCGCGACCAGCCCGCCGGCCGACGGCTGGTGTCCCGCTTCGTCTCCGAACGCGCCACCGCCCGCCGCCGGCTGAACCGGGCGCTGTCGAGCCCCCGGTACGCGACCCTGCTGCAGAGCATCGCCCAGCTGTCCCGCACCGCCGAGCACGAGATCGACGAGACGCCGTCCGAGAAGCCCGGGTTGACCGCCGACGTGCGCAAGCCGTACCGCAAACTCGCCCGCGCGGTCGCCGCCCTTCCCCCGAATCCCCCGGACGACGACCTGCACGCGCTGCGCATCCACGGCAAGAAACTCCGCTACACCGCCGAATTGGCCCGGTCCGCGGCGAAGAAGAAGCAGGCCGCGAAGCTGGCCGAGCTGATCAAGGCGACCCGCAAATTCCAGACCGTGCTGGGCGAGCACCAGGACGCGGTCTTCGCCGCGGAGAAGGTACGCGGCGTGCTGGCCAACGCGGACGCCGAGATCGGCTTCGTCGCGGGCCGGATCGTCGAGCACGAACTCGCCAAACGCGCCCGCGCCCGCGCCACCTGGCTCGACGTATGGCACCGCATCGAAGCCGCCGAGCACGCGGTCTTGTGAGTGTTCATCCCGGTTCTAACCGGGATGAACACTCACGACACTGACCACACGTACCCGTCCGGTCGCACCAGCACCCGCTTCCCCAGCGCACCCGCATACGCGGCATACGCGTGCCCGCCCGCGTCCACGAACTCCCCCGTGGCCCCCTTCGGCAGAATTCGATACGCCGGATGCTCCGTCCCGAGCGGCCCGTCGCCGAAGACCAGTTCTGTCGCATGTGGACCCTGGAACAGTTCGAACAGCCGCACGTTCTTGCCGTTCGCGTCCACGAGCGGCGCGTCCGGGGCCCGATCGCCCGGCTGCAACGCCCCCGTGCCGGCCGGGGACAGCGGTCCGCCCCGGTAAGTCAGATCGAGCTGCAGCGTCTCCGGACCGCGTTCGTGCGCGTCCTCGGCGCCCTCCTTGTACTTCTCCAGCAACGCACTGCTCACCCCGAGCACCCGCGCCGCGACCGCGCGCCGTTCCGCCTCGTAGCTGTCGAGCAGCTCCGGCGATCCGTCGGCGAGCTTCCAGCCGAGGTTGTACGCGTCCTGCACGCCGGTGTTCAGCCCCTGTCCGCCGGTCGGCGGGTGGACGTGCGCGGCGTCCCCGGCGAGGAACACCCGGCCCTGCCGGAAGGCCGCGGCCAGCCGGATATTCGGCCGCCACACCGTGGACCACGCCAGGTCGAGCAGCCGGACCCCGCCGCCGGACACCCGGTCCAGGTGCTCCTGCAACGCGCTCAGCGAGGTTCCCGCGTCGCCGTCTCCGAGCGGGGAGGCGAACTGGAAGTACGGCGTGCCCGGAAGCGGCGTGAACGCGACCCCGGACATCGGCTCGTCCGCCTTCGCGAACCAGTACCCCGAGGCAGGGTCGAGCCCCTCCGCCGAGACGTCGCCCAGCAGCATCCGGATCGACTCGTCAGTGGTCCCCTCGAACGCGATCCCCAGCGCCTTGCGCACGAAGCTCTTCCCGCCGTCCGCGCCGACCAGGTAGTCCACGCGCACCGTCTCTCCCGTCGACAGCTCCGCGGTGACCCCCTCCTCGTCCTGGGCGAACCCGGTCAGCGCGGTGTTCAGCTCCACCCGCACGCCGAACTCGGCCAGCCGGTCCCGGAGGATCCCCTCGGTCTGCGACTGGCCGAGGACCCAGGCGTTCGGATACGGCACCGCGGGGGTCGGCTCGACCGGCTCGGCCATCCGCCGCGCCATGGTGAACTCCCCGTCCAGGTACACCCGCATCGGAAACGGCGGCGCACCCGCGGCGAGCACCGCGTCCAGCACCCCCAGATCCTCGAACACCTCCAGCGTGCGCGGCTGCAGCCCGTCGCCGCGCGAGCCGATGAAGTACTCCTCCGCCTTGTCCACCACGCGCACGCCGACCCCGCGCCGCGCCAGCTCGATCGCCAGCGTGAGCCCGGTCGGGCCCGCTCCCGCCACCAGCACCGTCATGTCCTCGCCTCTTGTCAGTGAATTAGAATTCAGTGAATCTGGATTCAGAGTGCCCGCTGATAGCGTTCGCGTCAAGGGAGGTGCGGGATGACTGCGACGAGCCGCCGGGACAAAGCCGCCGAAACGGAAACGGCGCTGAAGGAAGCGGCCAAGCGCGTGTTCGCGGCCAAGGGCTACCTGAACACGAAGATCACCGACATCACCAAGGAAGCCGGGCGCGCCGCGGGGTCGTTCTACAACCACTTCGCGAGCAAGGAGGAACTGCTGGTCGCGCTGCTGGCCGACCTGTCCGCGGCCAGCGACGAGCAGGCCACGCGCGACGACCACCTGTCCGACTTCAGCGACCCGGCCGCGGTCCGCTGGCACGTGCGGCAGTACTGGAACTTCTACCGCGCGAACGCGCCCACCATGGTCGCGCTGCACCAGGCGGCGATGGTGAACGAGGACTTCGCCGCCACCTACGCGAACTTCGGCGTCAGCGAGGCCGTGGACGTCGAACGCCACCTCGAATACGTCACCGCGGCCGGTTACCGGCTCCCGGCGAGCCCCCAGCTCAGCATCGCGATGATGTACCAGCTGATCCACAACTTCGCGCAGATGTGGCTGATGAGCCCGCCGCCCGCGGGCTGGACCCCGCCGTCGGACGAGGAAGCGGTGGAGGCGCTGACGCGGTTCGTCTACCGCGGTTTCACCGGCCGCGACTACTGAGGCCGGACCGGCGGGATGCCGAGGTCGGGGAGAGGCGCACGCGTCGCGGGGGAGAGCCGCCGCGGAGAACCCCAGGCGAGGCGAGCGCGCGCTGGAGGGCTGGGCTCCCGCGAAGTGCATGCGGGGGCCCTGGGGCGAATCAGTTTCCCGCAGAGGGTGTTGTGAAACTTGATGATCGGCTCGGTGTGTCGATGGTGGTAGCCGGTTCGGTGTGGTGGTCGATGCGCAGTGGGCGGTGCTCGAGCCGCTGCTGCCGAGGGCTCATCCGGGTCTGGCGGGCGGCCGCGGGTGCATTCGCGTCGGCTGGTGATCGACACGATCAGTGATGTGCTGGCCAGCGGGTGCGCGTGGCGGATGGCACCGCGTGATCTCGCGCTGTGGACCACGGCGTACCGGGTGTTCGCGGCCTGGACCGCGGACGGCATCTGGCAGCGGATCCACGACGTGCTGCGCGACGCGGTCCGCGTGCGCGACGAGCGGGACCCGCAGCCCTCGGCGGCGGTGCAGGACCGGCCCGGAGACCGCCGCATCCTGGGCGGGATCCGGGCACGGTTTCCGCTGCCCGGCCTGGTGTGGGTGGACGGCGGCTGCGTCAACTCGAAAGACGCCACGCTCGTGGCCTGGGCTCGAGAGAACGAGAACGTCGAGATCGTGGCGGTGCCGCACAACGCCGATCTGGCAGGCTTCCAGGTGCTGCCCCGACGGTGGGTGGTGGAACGAACCGTCAGCTGGCTGACGAGGCGGGAGACGCTTGACCCGCGATTACGAACGCAAGACAGCGCACGCCGAGGCCATGATCCAGTTCGCGAAGATCCGGCTGATGGCCGCTCGCCTCGCCGACGAACACATCGAACCCCACGGCCCATCGAAACCGAAGCAGCCCGCCGCCCAGCAGAAGCAACAACTAACCACCCAGGTTCCGCAACACCCTCCCAGGGTTCTCCGCACGGACTGCGCAGGCGCTAGCCCTGCGCCAACCGCTCCGCGGCGGCCTCGATGCGCTCGTCCGTGGACGTCAGCGCGACCCGCACGTGCTCCTTGCCCGCGGGACCGTAGAAGGTGCCCGGCGCGACCAGGATCCCGCGCTCGGCGAGCCATTCCACCGTGGCCTGCGCGGATTCCCCTCGGGTGGCCCAGAGATACAGCCCCGCCTCGGAATGCGTGATTTCAAACCCGTTGTCCTGCAACGCCTTCCGCAGCACCACGCGCCGCGCGCGGTAGCGTTCGCGTTGCTCGGCAAGGGCTTCGTCGTCGGTCAGCGCGGCCACCATCGCCTGCTGCACCGGACGCGGCACGATCATGCCGGCGTGCTTGCGCACCTCCAGCAGGGTCTTCACCAGTTTCCGGTCGCCGGTCACGAAACCGGCGCGATAGCTCGCGAGATTCGCCGACTTGGACAGCGAATGCACCGCGAGCAGGCCGTCCGTCTGTCCACCGTGGACGGACGGATGCAGCACCGACAGCGGTTCCGCCTCCCAGCCGAGCGAGAGGTAGCACTCGTCGGACACCACGACGGCGCCGCGCTCGCGCGCCCATTCGACCACCTTGCGCAGGTGGTCGACGCCGAGCACGCGGCCGGTCGGGTTCGACGGCGAGTTGAGCCAGATCATCGCCGGGCGGCGCGGGCCGAGCTGGGTCAGCCCGTCCGCGCGCACCACCTCGGCTCCCGCGAGCAGCGCGCCGACCTCGTACGTCGGATACGCCAGCTCCGGGATGACCACCACGTCGCCCGGTCCGAAGCCGAGCAGCCGCGGCAGCCAGGCCACGGCCTCCTTCGAACCGATCGTCGGCAGCACCGCGTCCGGTTCGACCCCGGTGATCCCGTACCGCCGCCGCACCGCCGTGACGGCCGCTTCGCGCAGCTCAGGCGTGCCGTGCGTGGCCGGGTAGCCGGGGATCTCCGACACCGACGCGAGCGCGGCGCGGATCGAGTCCGGCACCGGGTCGACGGGCGTGCCGACGGACAGGTCGACGATGCCCCCGGGATGCGCCTGCGCGCGGGCCTTGACCTCGGCGAGCGAATCCCAGGGGAAGTCGGGCAGCCGGGTCATTCGCCCTGCGGGGGCAGAGCCTTGATGAACCCCGGGTCGTGCGCGGTCTTGCCGACCTTGGAGGCACCGCCGGGCGAGCCCAGCTCGTTGAAGAAGTCGACGTTCGCCTTGGTGTAGTCGGACCAGTTGTCCGGGACGTCGTCCTCGTAGTAGATGGCCTCGACCGGGCAGACCGGCTCGCAGGCGCCGCAGTCGACGCACTCGTCCGGGTGGATGTACAACATCCGCTCGCCCTCGTAGATGCAGTCCACGGGGCACTCGTCGATACACGCCTTGTCGAGCACGTCGACGCAGGGCTCGGCGATCACGTAGGTCACTGCGTACTCCTGGCTTCTCCTGCTGGGCCGGTCGGTGCGGACATTACGCGCTTCCCTGGCCCCCGGTGGTGGTTAGGCGACCCTTATCCCACCCCTGGAAACGGGGCGGATCCGCGCCGCTCAGCGGTCCCGGCGACGCGGTTTCGGCGCGTTCCGGGCATCGCCGGTAATCGTGAAGGCGGGTCCGGCGGGCCTGCCGTCCTCGCGTTTCTCCTCGAGAGTCCGCTTGAACCCGTCGGCGATCTCGTCGACAAGCTCATCGTTGTGCCGGTCGTCCTTGCGCGCGTAGCTCATGGGTTCTCCTGCGGAACGGGACAGCTCTCTCCGTCACAATCTAACCGTGAACACCCGGGAAAAGCTCGAAATCGTGTGCGCGAAAGCGTGGCCGGCGGTGGTCGAGGAGCCGCTCGGGGAATGGACTTTGCGCTGGGCGGACGGCTTCACCGGGCGCGCGAACAGCGCACTCGCCGTCGGCGACCCCGGCCGCCCGGTCCGGAAAGCGCTCGAGGCCGTGTGTGACTTCGCCCACGCCCGCGGCATTCCGCCCGCGGTTCAGGTGCTGGAGGACAGCGAACTGGAGCGCGAGGTGGCCGCGGCGGGCTGGCGCGAGCAGGTCGAGCACGCCGCCGGATACCGGGTTTCGGTACTGACCGGTCCGCTGCCGTCCGGGCCTTCGCGCGGCGCCGAGGTGCTCGACCAGGCGACGCCGGAATGGTGGGAACTGGCCGAGAACACCACTGAGCCGAGTCCCGCCCAGCGGCACGTCGTGACCACCGGAAAGGTCGGCTACGGCGTCGTGACAGCCGACGGGACGACCGCGGGGGTGGTGCGCGGCGCGATCGTGGACGGCTGGCTGCACGTCGCCCGCCTCGCGGTCGCACCGGCGTTTCGCCGCCGGGGTCTGGCCACCACGGTGCTGCACGCGCTCGCCGACTGGGGCCGCGCGCACGGCGCCGATAAGTGGGTCCTGCAAGTGGCGGTGGGCAACACCGGCGCGCTGGCGTTGTATTCCGCGCTGGGCTGTTCGGAGCACCACAGGTACCGGTACTGGGGCCCGGCGCCGCGGACGTGCGAGGATCGCCAGTCGTGAAGATCGTCGTACTGGTTGGCGGGGTGGGCGGCGCCCGCTTCCTGCTCGGGGTCAAGACCGCGCTCGGACTGCCCGCGATCGGCTCGGAAGGGTCGGCCGAGTCTCCGCACGAGATCACCGCGCTGGTGAACACCGGCGACGACGTGTGGATGCACGGCCTGCGCATCTGCCCGGATCTCGACACCTGCATGTACACCCTCGGCGGCGGCATCGACACCGAACGCGGCTGGGGACACGCGGGCGAGACCTGGACGGTCAAGGAGGAACTCGCCGCCTACGGCGCGGAGCCGACCTGGTTCGGGCTCGGCGACAAGGACATCGCGACGCACCTGATCCGGTCGCGGATGCTGCGCGCGGGTTATCCGCTGTCCCAGGTCACCGAGGCGCTGTGCGACCGCTGGCAGCCCGGCGTGCGGCTGCTGCCGATGACGGACGACCGGGTCGAGACCCACGTCGTGATCGACGATCCGGAGAACCCGGAGCAGCGCAAGGCCGTGCACTTCCAGGAGTGGTGGGTGCGCTACCGGGCAGGCGTGCCCGCGCATTCGATCGTCGCGGTCGGCAACGACGAGGCCAAGCCCGGTCCGGGCGTGCTCGAAGCGCTGGCCGAGGCGGACGTCGTGCTGTTCGCGCCGTCGAACCCGGTCGTGTCGGTCGGCACGACGCTCGGGGTGCCCGGGGTGCGCGACGCGCTGCGGAAGTCCCGCGCGAAGGTCGTCGGGGTGTCGCCGATCATCGGCGGGAAAGCGTTGCGCGGCATGGCCGACGCGTGCCTCACCGCGATCGGCGTGGAAACCTCGGCGGAGGCGGTCGGCCGCCATTACGGCGCGCGTTCGGAAGGCGGCGTGCTCGACGGCTGGCTCGTCGCGCCAGAGGATCACGAGGTCACGGTGCCCGGCGTGGACGTGCGCGCGGTGCCGCTGCTGATGTCCGATGTGGACGCGACGGCGGACATGGTCCGCGCGGCGCTCGACGTGGCTGGAGTTTCTAGTGTCTGATTCGGCGCGGCCTGATCACGCTTCCCAGAAGATCGAGATCCTGCCGGTCCCCGGACTGCCGGAGTTCCGTCCCGGGGACGACCTGACCGGTGCGATCGTGGCCGCCGCGCCGTGGCTGCGTTCCGGCGACGTGGTCGTGGTGACCAGCAAGGCGTTTTCGAAGATCGAGGGCCGGCTGGTGCGCGTGCCGAGCGATCCCGAGGCCCGGGACGCGGCGCGGCGCAAGCTGGTCGAGGAAGAATCGGTGCGGGTGGTCGCCCGGATCGCGCGCACGATGATCACCGAGAACCAGCTGGGCATCGTCCAGGCGGCGGCCGGGATCGACGCGTCGAACGTGCGCGGCGACGAGGTGGCGCTGCTGCCCGCGGACCCGGACGCGTCCGCTTTGGCACTGCGCAACGGTTTGCGGGAACGGCTGGGCGTCGAGGTGGCCGTGGTCGTCACCGACACCATGGGTCGGGCCTGGCGAGTCGGCCAAACCGACGCCGCGATCGGCGCGTCCGGACTGCGCGTGCTGCACGGGTACGCCGGACAGGTCGATTCGCAGGGAAACGAGCTGGCGGTCACGGAAATCGCGATCGCGGACGAGATCGCCGCCGCGGCGGATCTGGTCAAGGGCAAGCTCGGCGGGCTGCCGGTGGCGGTCGTGCGCGGACTGCGGATCCACGACGACGGCTCCACCGCGCGCGACCTGATCCGCCCGATCGAAACCGACCTCTTTCGCTTGGGCACCAATGAAGCCCTCGCGCAGGGCCGCCGGGAAGCCGTGCCGCACCGGCGTTCCGTCCGGCAGTTCAGCGACGAGCCGGTGGATCCGGAAGCGATGCGCCGCGCGGTCGCGTCCGCGCTCACCGCGCCCGCGCCGCACCACACGCACCCGGTGCGGTTCCTCTGGCTGCGCGACGAAGGCCTGCGCCGCAAACTCCTCGACGCGATGCGCGCGTCCTGGGAAGCCGACCTGACCAGCGACGGCTTCACCCCGGAGCAAATCGCGAAACGCCTGTCCCGCGGCGACATTCTCTATCGCGCGCCGGAACTGGTGATCCCGTTCCTGGTGCCCGAAGGCGCGCACACCTATCGTGACGACCGGCGAAACCGGCACGAGCGCACCATGTTCACCGTCGCCGCCGGTGCCGCCGTGCAGGGCCTGCTGGTCGCGCTGGCCGCCGAGGACCTCGGCTCGTGCTGGATCGGCTCGACCATTTTCGCCGCCGACCTCGTCCGGTCCACTTTGGACTTGGACGACCAGTGGCATCCGCTCGGCGCGGTCGCGATCGGGCACGCGGCCGAACCCGCTCCCCCACGCGGACCGCTGACCACCGGCGATTGGCTGATCGAACGATGACCCTGCACGAATCCGCCGTCGCCGAGCTGAGCGGCTGGAAGCCGGCGGAACCGGCGCAAGAGTCGCTGCGGCAAGCATTTCTCGGCTTTCTCGCTTCGCGGCCGGACACCTGCCAGCGCTCCTGCGAAGCCGGGCACCTGACCGCGTCCGCGGTGGTCCTCGACTCGACCGGCACGCAGGTCCTGCTGACCCTGCACCCGCGCGTCGGCCGCTGGCTGCAGCTCGGCGGGCACTGCGAACCGTCCGACGCGTCGCTGGCCGAAGCGGCGCTGCGCGAGGCGACCGAGGAGTCCGGCATGAGCGGCCTGGTCATCGGCGAAACGCCGGTGCACCTGGACGTGCACCCGATCACCTGCTCCCTCGGCGTCCCGACCAGGCATTTCGACGTCCGATACGTCGTGCACGCACCGCCCGGCGCGGAACCGGTGCGCAGCGAGGAGTCCGACGACCTGCGCTGGTGGCCGGTGGACGCGCTGCCCGCGGGTTCGGAAGATCTGGCCGAACTGCTCGCGGCGGCCCGTTAACCTGGACGCATGGACCTGGCGCGACCGCACCTGCACCCGGGCGACACGGGCGCGGCCATCAGCGGATGGGTGGTGCTGATCGGCTTCGCGGTGGCGTTCGCGCTGCTGGCGCTGGGCATTGTGGTGAGCATCCGGAAGAAACGGCGGCAACGATGAGCATCACCTACGACCCGGCTTCGCCCGTTCCGCCGTTCGAACAGGTCCGGACGTCGCTGGCCAACCAGATCAACGACGGCACCCTCGCGGTCGGCACGAAACTCCCGACGGTGCGCGGACTGGCCGCGGAACTGGGCATCGCCCCGAACACGGTGGCCCGCGCCTACCGCGAACTGGAGGAAGCCGGTCTGCTGGAAACCCGAGGCAGAGCAGGCACTTTCGTCGGCGCGACCGGCGACGAGACACTCTCCCGAGCCCAAGCCGCCGCGGCCACGTACGCCGAGGTGATCCGGGGGTTGGGCTTGTCAGCAGAACAAGGCGTGGCGATCGCGGCGGCAGCCCTGCGCTGATCGCGGCGAGGAATTAGCATCTGGTTTTGTCCGTGCCCGACCCGATGGGAACCTCATGCTGAACTACGTCCTGCCGGGCGCGCTCGTCCTGCTGCTGGTGGTCGTCCTGATCCTGAAATTCACGGTGGGGCGGCCTAAGCAGCCGCCGCAGGCTGGGCCGGGACAGTACCCGGGGCAGCAGGGGCCCGGTGCTCCGTATGGTCAGCAGCCGCAGGGCCAGCACCCGCGGCAGCAATATCCGCCGCAGAATCCGCAGGGCTGACCCGCTTCGTCCTGCGACAAAGCCTTGACCAGGGGAGGGTCTTCATGGCTGTACAACCGTGGCATCTCATCATCCTGCTGCTGATAGCAGGCCTGGTATTCGCGATCGTGCGCGCTTCGGCCAAGAAGAAGCAAGGCCCGCCGCCGGGCTACTTCCCGCCGCAGCAGGGCTATCCGCCGCCCGGCCAGGGCAATCCCCCGCCGGGACCGCAGCAGGGCTATCCCGTCCAGAACTACCCCGGCTATCCGCAGCCCGGCCCGCAGTACCCGCCGCAGCCCGGTGCCCAGTACCCGCCACAGCCCGGTGTCCCGCCGCAGAACCCGCAGTATCCGTACCCGCCGCAGGGCCCCGGTCGGTAGTCAGACCGCGACACGCCGGTCAGGCACTCACATCGCCCGGTAATCCCGCAGCTCAATCCGCGGCCCGAACCGCGGCCGCCGAGCCCCGGCTGCCGCCAGGTACCGGATCGCTCGCTGTCGTTGCGGTGCGTACGGCGCGAGCACCTCCGCCATCTCCGCGTCGTCGATCTTCCGGCCGAGCAGCGTGTGCCCGACCACCGCCGGGATGTTGTAGTCGCCGAAGCTGACCGCGTCCGGATCGCCCCACGCGCGCTGGGCGATCTCCGCCGCCGTCCACACGCCGATGCCGCGCACCTTCCGCAGCCACGCGCGTCCCTCGAGCCCGCGCAACTGCACCGCTTCTTCGAGCCGCGGAGCGACCCGTGCCGCCTCGATCAGGGCCGAGCGGCGCTTCACGTCCACCCCGATCTTGTGCCAGTTCCAGTCCACAATGGACCGAATGGCGACCGGGTCCGGCGGCACCCGCAGGAAGTCCGGGCCCGGCCCGGGAGCGCGCGTGCCGAACCACCGGCACAGCTCCGCCCACGAGCGGATCGCTTCCTTGCCGCTCACCTTCTGTTCGAGGACCGCCAGCACCAGCGCGTCCCACACCCGGCCGGTCGAACCGAGCCGCAGCCCTGGCGTATCGCGGCGAGCCGCGGCGATCACGTCGTGGTGCGCGACGAATCCGGTGTCGTCATCGTCCGCGCCGAGCAGCGCGGGCACGCCGTCGAGCAGGAACTCCGCGCCCTCGCCCCAAGCCTCGGCCTCGACGACGCCGTCCGGCCGGTGCAGCAGCGCCAGCGTTCCCTTGCCGCCGGGCGTGTTCGCGGCCAGCCACCAGACGCCGCGCTCGCGCCGGAAGTTCAGCGACCCGCGCCCACGGCTCAGCGGACCCAGCACTTGCGCCAGATCCACCGGAAACCCCGGACGCCACTCCATCACGCGTCGCTCGAAAACCGGATGCCGCCGTCCGGCACCGAAACGCCGGGCCAGATCCGCACGCCGTCGAGCAGTTCGCAGCGCGCGCCCACCGACGCGCCGTCGCCGAGCACCACGCCGCGCAGCACCGCACCCTCGCCGACCCGCGCGCCGCGGCCCAGCACCGAATTCTCCACAATCGCGTCCGGGCCGATCACCGCGTCGTCGAACACGACCGAACCGGACACCGTCGCGTCCTTCCCGACGACGGCCCGGGCACCGATCGTCGTCCCGCCGGCGAGTTTCGCTCCGGCGGCGACGGAAGCTCCGTCCAACGCCAGGAACTCGCCGGTCGGGCCGGTCAGCGCGGACGTCGGCGCGACGCCGCGGACCAGATCGGCGCTGCCGCGGACGAAAGCCTCCGGGGTGCCGACGTCGAGCCAGTACGAAGCGTCGACAAATCCGTGCAGATGCGCGCCGTTTTCGAGGAGCCCGGGGAAAGTCTCGCGTTCGACCGACACCCGCCGCCCGGCCGGGATGGTCTCGATCACCGGACGGCGGAAGACGTAGCAGCCGGCGTTGATCTGGTCGGTCGGCGGATTCGGCGTCTTCTCCAGGAAGGCGGTGACGCGCCCGTCGGGGTCGGTCGGCACCGAACCGAACCGGCTCGGATCCGGGACGCGCTGCAGGTGCAGCGTCACGTCCGCGCCGGAGTCGAGGTGGGTGCGCAGCTGGGCGTGCAGGTCGGCCCCGGAGAGGATGTCGCCGTTGAAGACGATCGCGTGGTCGGCGCGGAGCCGGTCGTAGACGTTGCGGATGGCGCCGCCGGTGTCGAGCGGCTCTTCCTCCACCACGTACTCGAGGTCGAGACCGTGCGCGGATCCGTCGCCGAAGTACTCCTCGAACACCTCGGCCCGGTACGACGTGCCGAGCACCACGTGCCGGATCCCGGCCGCGCGGATGCGGGAGAACAGGTGGCTCAGATACGGCGTGCCCGCCGTCGGCAGCATCGGCTTCGGCGCGGACAGCGTGAGCGGGCGCAGCCGCGTGCCCTGGCCGCCGACCAGTACGACGGCGTCGACCTCGACCTCGGACGTCACAGAAATCTCCTTTGTATCACGCACCGCTGAGCGACAAGCCGCGGGAAACGTGGGCGGCGCGGGCCCCGAGGGCCTACCCTAGACAGGAAACAGGCGGGCCTTTCCCGAGAGGCCCCGGGTCAGTCGGGAGGCCGAGGGGAATGGACCCCCGCGATCGCGCGGACGCTCTGCTCGCACGCGCACGATCCCGCGGCGCCTTCGTGGTGACGCCGGACAACATGACGTCTCCGATGGATTCCTCCAGCACCCAGCAGATCTCCGCCTCGGTGGTCTCCGGGCTGGACCCGGACACGACGACGCAGCTGCCCGCGTCGCTGATCGAAGAGAACGACCATCCGCTGGCCGCGGGCACGCGCACCCAGCCGTCGCCGCATCCGCTGGCCCAGCCGACGCCGACGCGGCCGCTCGAGGTCCCGGGCCCGCAGAACACCGCGCCGCAGCCGACGGTGCCGAGCCCGGCCGGTCCGCAGCCGACGACGCCGCTGGTCCCGCGCCCGCAGGCGAAGCCGGTGGCGAGCCCGCTGAAGGAACCGGCCGAGGAGGAAATGACCGGCCTGGTCCCGACGATCAAGCAGAACAGCGGACGGTCCAATCTGTCCCGCCGGCTCGACGGGCTGTGATCTTCGCGGGGTTCCGCGGCTGATCTTGACGACGGCGAAGGGTTGCCGCGGCTGAGCATCCGGAAGGCCGGGTGTCCTTTGCGGACCTCAGCCCTTGCGCGTCTCCAGCTTCACCCGCAGCGCCAGCCCCAGCTTCACCGCCGCCAGCACCGGCTTCCACCGCAGTCCCTGGTGCCGGTCGGCGAGGTAGCGGTAGGCGCTCGCGTGGTGGGCGCGCAGCATCTTCGCCGACGCGCGCGCCGTCGAGTGGCCGCCGATGTGCATCACGCTCGACGACGGCGCGTAGACGTTCTGCCAGCCCGCCTTCGCGAGCCGGTCGCCGAGGTCGACGTCCTCGAAGTACATGAAGTAGCGGGTGTCGAAGCCGCCGACGGAGTCGAACGCTTCGCGCCGGAAGAGCTGGCAGGAGCCGGACAGCCAGCCGGACGTGCGCTCGGTCGGCGCGGCGTTCTCCTGGCGGTATTCGCGGGTCCACGGGTTGCCCGGCCAGATCTTGCCGAACACCGCGTGCCCGATCCCGCGCCCGAACGACGGCAGCAGCCGCGCGGACGGGTAGACGGTCCCGTCGAGGTCGTGGATCAGCGGCCCGAACGCGCCCCCGCGCGGCCAGCGCTGGGCGACCTCGAGCAGCGCGTCGAGCGAACCCGGCTCCCATTCGAGGTCCGGGTTGACCACGACGACCCAGCCGTAGCTGTCGTCGAGCGCCGCGACGCCGCGGTTGGCGGCCGTCCCGTAGCCGACGTTCTCGCCGATGCTGACCAGCGTGACGTTCTCGCGTTCGGCGGCCTTCTCCGGCGCACCGTCGGTGGACGCGTTGTCGGCGACGACGACGTGCACGTCGCGGTCAGTCGCCTTGTCGAGCGTGTCGAGGAACTTCTCGAGCGTTTCGCCGGGGAAGTAGGTCACGGTCACGACGCCGACGCGGTCACCATACGTGCGCTGCTCAGTCACCGCGCCATTGTCCACTGCTCACGGACGGCTACGTCAGCCCACCGACCCGGTCACCCGCCGTGACCTCTCAACTGCGCCAGTTCGTCGTCGATCAGCAGGCCCGGGTCGAACTTCATCCCGGTGAAGTGGCCGGCCAATTCGAGCGACAGCACCCCGTGCAGGCGGGTCCAGAAGGCCAGCGCGAGCCGTGCCGCGCCGGTGCTGACGGTGTCGCGCCCGACCCACTCCCGATGGGTTTCCAGGTGGGCTTGGAAGGGCGTCGACTCCGGTTCGCCCTCCCGCGCACTCGCCTCGAGCAGGACTTCCATCACCTCGCTGGAGATCGCCGTCGTGTCCGGCGGCGCGTGGTAGCCGGGCACCGGCGTGCCGTAGAGGAGGAAGTAGCGCTGCGGATCGGCCTTGGCCCAATCCCGGATGACGTGCGCCAGGGCGAGCAGGTCCGCCCCGGAATCCGCCGCCGCCCGGACGGTGTCGGCGAGGCTGCGGAACGCGTCCCGGATCAACGCGGTGATCAGCTCGTCCCGGCCGCGGTAGTACCGGTACAGCGCGGGGACGGTCATGCTCATCTGCTTGGCGATCGCGGTGAGCGACAGCGCGGGCAGCCCCGCTTCGGCGATCTGCTGTCGCGCGTGCTGCTTGATCTCCTCGCGGACCTGCGCGCGGTAGCGCTCCCGCGGTGCCTGTTCGGCCATCGGCTGGTTCCCTTCGTTCCTCTCCGGGCAGTGTAGTTAAGCCCCTTCACTTCCGCTATTGACGTTCACGATCGCGGGCCGGTACGGTCTTCCTCAGCGTTAATGTCGCATACGGCCACGCATCTCGAGCGGCGCGTCTCCGAGTATTTCCGCACCAATATCCACCTGGCGACCAGCGGAATGCTCGTGCCCCGAATGCTGCGCAACGCACTCGAATACACGACCGCCGACCGGATCCTGCTGTCCGGCGATTACCCGTTCCATCAGGTCAACGCCACCGCGGTCACGGAATTCCTGGAGAAATTGCCCAACGAGGAAGACCGGGAAAAGATCGCGCACGCCAACGCGGAAGCCCTTTACCGGCTCCGTTAACGGTTGCGCAAATGCTGGTGCCAGGCTTTTCCGTAAGCCTCGCGGTGCCGATCCGCCGTTGTCGTCCACGAGAATTCCTTGGCCCGCCGCTGCGCCGCGGAAGCCAGCACCGAGCGACGCGACGGATCGGCCAGCAATTCCGTCAGCGCCGCGGCGACATCGCCCGCGCCGACGCCGCAGTACGCGACCGCGTCGCCGCCGACCTCCGGCAGGGAAAGGCGGCGCGTGGTCAGTACCGCGGCCCCGCAGGCCATCGCTTCGAGCACCGGCAGTCCGAAGCCTTCGCCGAGGCTCGGATACGCCACGAGTTCCGCGCCGCCGAGGAATCCGGCGAGCGTGCCGAACGGCAGGTAACCCGCGCGGATCACGCGAAGCCGGTGCGGCACCGCGTCCAGCGCACGCTCGACTTGAGTGTCCCAACCCGGCTGACCAGCGAGTACGAGCGCCGGAGCGTCCCGCTGCCCGGCGACCGCGCGGGCGTAACCGCGGATCAGCGCGGGCACGTTCTTCCGCGGTTCGAGCGCGCCGAGGAACGCGATGTACGGCGTCGAGCCGAGCCCGATCGCCTTGCGCGCCGCCGCGACCTCCTCCGGCGACGGCGGATGGAACCGCTCGCTGTCGACGCCATGGTGGATGATCTCCAGCTCCGCCCGCCGCACCGGGGTCACCCGAGCCAGCTCTACCGCGGTCGCGTGACTGGGAACTACGCACAGTGTCGCCCGGCGCAGCGCGGTGGCCGTCCACGCGCGGAAGAACCGGGCCTTGACCGACGAGTGCAGGACCGCGTCGGTGAAGAACGTCGCGTCGTGCAGCGTGACCACCGAAGCGGCCGGGCTGGCGAGCGGCATCGTGTAGTGCGGCGAGTGCACGACGTCGGCCGCGAGCCGGCGCACGAGCCGGGGCAAGGTGGCCTGCTCCCAGGTCAGCCGGGCAGTGCGCGTCGAGGTCGCGGGCGAGGCGGCGACAATGCGGGAACTGGGCGCGAGCTGACCGTAAAGCGGCAGGTCACGCGGCTGGCAGACCACCGTCAGCCGAGCCCCGTCCTGGTCGAGCGCACCGACGAGCGAGTCCACGTAACGACCGACCCCGCCCCGATCCGCGGGCACCGCGGTCGCGTCGATCAGCACACGGGGATCACCGGTCACGAGTGCAGAGTACGGCGGTCACCCACCGCACAGGTCAGGAACCGGCAAACTGCCGCCGACTCCAGGCGCCGCCACCCTCGCCCACCTGCGCTCACCCGTCTGGGTTCACCCATCCGTGTCACCTCGATCGCAGCCCGAACCCACCGGCTCGACCCGCGGTGCAGCTGCCCGATACCGCCGGACCCTTCGCGCGCCACCCGAAGCGATCCGCCCAGCCGCCGCCCCCGACCACGCCGTCAGCCAGACCGCCGATGCGCTGCCCAAACCGCCTCCGCCGCGGCCCGCCAGGTGAACGTCCGTGCCCGCTCCCGGCCGAGTTTCGCCAGCTCCGCCGCCTTGTCCGGCGACCGCAGCACCTCTTTCAGCGCCCACGCCAGCGCGTCCGCGTCGCCGCGCGGCACCACCAGCCCCGCTCCGCCGGAGACCTCCACCAGCGCCGGGACGTCCGTGTGCACCACCGGCACCCCGATCGCCATCGCTTCCAGCAGCGGCAGCCCGAAGCCCTCGGCGAGGCTCGGCATCGCCAGCACACTCGCCCCGCGCAGCGCCGTCGCCAGTTGCGCGTCGGTCACTTTCCCCAGTACCCGCACCGATTTCAGGCCGCGGTCGGCCGCCAGCCGCACCGGGTCGATGCCGCCCCAGCCGGGCTGGCCTGCCAGCACCAGGCCGACGTCGCCGACCTCGTCCGTGCCGTCGAGCTGCGCCACCGCGTCGACCAGCACGTCCATGCCCTTGCGCGGTTCGATCGTCCCGACCGCCAGCACGTACCGCGACGGCAGGTCGAGCTCAGCGGTCCCCTCCGGCACCGTCACCCCGTGCGGCACGACGCGCACCGGAACGTCCACGTCCAGCAGCACCGCCAGCTCGTCGGCGACCGCCCGGGTCGGCACGATCAGCCCGGACGACCGCCGCGCCGCTCGCGCGATCATCGACCGGTGCCAGCTGACGCCGCGCGCGGTCAGGGTCTCCGGATGCGTCCACGGCACCGTGTCGTGCACCGTGACGGTCAGTGTTCGTCCGGCCGGGGCACGGGGCGGCGCGAACGGGGTCGGCGCGTGCACCGCGGCACCTCCCGGCCACCAGCGCAGGCCCAGCTGCCACAGCGCGACCAGCGCCCTCGGCGGCAACGGCAGCACGCGCGGCCCCTCGACGCCCTCGATCCGGGCCGCGGAGACGTCCGCGTGCCGCGCGACCACGCTGGACACGGTCCAGCCGGGCGGCGCGGTGCGGGCGAGCGCGGGCAGCAGTTCGGCGGTATACCGGCCGGTGCCACCCGGAACGGGGGCGAGCAGCTGCTCGGCGATCACGACCAGTTCGGGCACGCCGCTATTCTCTCGCAGGTGACCAGCGCGGAATCCGGCACCACCGTCGTCGTGGTGACCTGGCGTGGGGAAGACCACCTCGCCGCGTGCCTCGACGCGCTCGCCGCCCAGGACCGTCCACATCGGACACTCGTGGTGGACAACGCCTCAACCGACGGCACCGCAAGGATTCTCGCCGCGCACCCCAGCCGTCCGGAGGTGCTCCGGCTGCGCCGCAACACCGGATACGCCGGCGCGATGGCCCATGCCCTCGACCGGATCGAGACCCCGCGCGTCGCCTGGCTCAACGACGACGCCGCCCCCGAACCGGACTGGCTCGCCAACCTCGAGGACGCCCTCGACGCCCAGCCGCTCGCCGCCGCCGTCACCTCCCGGCTCGAACTGCCCGACGGCAGCACGCAGTCCATCGGCGTCCGGCTCACCGCCGACGGCCACGGCGCCGACCTCACCGAACCCAGCGACGAGGTGTTCGGCTTCTGCGGCGGTGCCGCCTTGCTGCGCACCGACGCCGTGCGCGCGGTCGGCGGGGTCCCGGCGAGCTTCTTCTGTTACTACGAGGACACCGACACCACGTGGCGGCTGCGGCTGGCCGGATGGCACGTCGCCGCCGCGCCGAAGGCACGCGTCCAGCACCTGCACGGGGCCAGCACGAAGCCCGGTTCACCGCGATTTCACCGCTGGAACGAACGCAACCGGTTGCTCATGCTGCTGCGCTGCGCCCCCGCCGCCGTCGCGGTCCGCGAGCTGGCCCGCTTCGCCGCGCTCACCGCGGTGCTTCCGCTGCGCCGGCGCCGTCCGGACGCGGCGAACTTCGACCCGGCGCTGCGGCTGCGGGTGCTGGCGGAGGTCATTCTCCGGCTCCCCCGCACGCTGCGGGAACGCGGTCGCGTAAGCCGGATCTCGGCGCTGGGCCGAGGCGCGATCTGGGATGCCTGGGCTGGCCTTTAAGCTGGGCGGAAATTCGACGGAGGAGCTCGTCTTGGCAGTGGGGGACCCGCAACCGCTCGTCTCGGTGATCGTGGTGAATTACCGCGGCGCCGACGACACCATCACCTGCCTGCGGGCGCTGCGAACCGACCTGGACTACGCGAATGTCGAGCTGATCTGCGTCGACAACGCTTCCGGCGGCGACGACGCGGCCCGCATCCGCGCCGCGGTGCCCGACGTGCGGCTCATCGAATCGCCGGTCAACACCGGATTCGCGGGCGGCTGCAACCTCGGGGCGCACCACGCGAACGGCACCGTCCTCGGCTTCCTCAACAACGACGCGCGGCCCGCTCCGGCGTGGGTTTCGGCGGCCGTCGCCGAGCTGCGCGCGCAGCCGACCGTCGCCGCGGTGGCGAGCAAGGTCCTCGACTGGGACGGCACCGGCACCGACTTCGTGGACGCGGGTCTGACCTGGTTCGGCATGGGCTACAAACGCCACGCGGGCAGCCCCCTCGCGGACGTGCCCGAAGCCGAGCACGACGTCGCCAAGGACGTCCTCTTCGGCACTGGCTCGGCGCTGTTCGTCCGCGCGTCGGTGTTCGCCGAACTCGGCGGTTTCGACGAGCGCTTCTTCATGTTCTACGAGGACGTCGACCTCGGCTGGCGGCTGAACCTGCGCGGCTGGCGCGTCCGCTACGTGCCGGAATCGCTCACCTACCACCGCCACCACGGCACCATGGCCGCCGTCGACGCGCCGGACACCGGCCGCGAGACCTTCCTGCTGGAACGCAACGCGCTGGCCGCGCTGTACAAAAACCTCTCCGACGAATCCCTGGCGCGCGCCCTCCCCGCGGCGCTCGCGCTGGCCGTCCGCCGGGCGACCGCACGCGGCGGCATCGACCCGGATCAGCTGGACCTGGAGAAGGGCGTCGGCCCAGTCGACACCTCGGATATCTCGGTCCCGCGCACCACGCTCGCCGGAGTGCTGGCGGTGGACCGGTTCGTGGAGATGATGCCTTCGCTGGCGGAGTCCCGGGCGGTCGAGCAGGCCGCGCGCGTGCGTACCGATGCCGACCTGCTTCCCTTGCTGCGCAAGGCACTCGAGCCCGCGTACCCGCTGCCGGACTACCTGCGGGCGCACGAAATCCTGGTGGAAGCGTTCGGCATCAAGGACGTCTTCGGACAGCGGCGCAAGATCCTCGTCCTGACCGGCGATTCGATCACCGAGCGGATGGCGGGCCCGGCGATCCGGGCGTGGAACATCGCCTCGACGCTGTCGGCCGAGCACGACGTGCACCTCATCACCACCAACCCGCTGGTCTCGCCGCCGCCCGCGCCCTTCCAGGTCAGCTCGGGCAAACACCGCGACCTCGACGGCCCGATCGAATGGGCCGACGTCGTGATCCTGCAGGGACACGTGCTGGAGCTGGCGCCGTCGCTGAAGAAGCAGCACGAGCACAAGATCGTGGTCGCGGACGTGTACGACCCGATGCACCTGGAGCTGCTGGAACAGGGCAAGGACGCCCCCGACGACCAGCGCGCGCTCGACCTCGCCGGGGTCACCCGCGTCCTCGACGCCCAGCTGGAACGCGCCGATTTCTTCCTGTGCGCCTCGGAACGCCAGCGCCATTTCTGGCTGGGCCACCTCGCCGCGCTCGGCCGGTTGTCCCCTCGGCTCTACGACGCGGACCCGACCACCCAGTCGCTGCTCGCCGTCGTCCCGTTCGGCCTCTCCCCGCAAGCCCCGACGCGCACCGGCCCCGGCCTGCGTTCCGCGCTGGGCATCGGCGAATCCGACCGCGTCGTGCTGTGGGCGGGCGGCGTCTACAGCTGGTTCGACCCGCTGACCCTGATCCGCGCCTTCGACCTGCTCCGCCACCGCCGCGACGACGCCCGTCTCGTGTTCCTCGGCATGAAGCACCCGAACCCCGAGGTCGCCGAGATGGACATCGGCGCCCGGACGATCCGGCTCGCGGATTCGCTGGGCCTCACCGACAAGAACGTTTTCTTCAACGAACAATGGGTCCCGTATTCGGAGCGGCAGAACTGGCTGCTCGACGCGGACTGCGGGGTGACAACGCATTACGAACACGTCGAGACGACTTTCGCTTTCCGCACCCGGGTTCTCGACTACCTGTGGGCCGGATTGCCGATCGTGACGACGGACGGGGACGCGTTCGCCGACCTGGTCCGCGCGGAAGGCCTGGGCGTGGTCGTCCCCGCCGAAGACGCCGGCGCGCTGGCGGACGCACTGGAAAAGTCGTTGTACGACAGGGAATTCGCCGACGCCTGTGTCGAACGAATCCGGGTCGTCGCGCAGCGGTACGCCTGGCCGGAGGCGCTGAAGCCGCTGGTGGAGTTCTGCCGCAACCCGCGTCCGGCCGCGGACCGGCTGCCCGGGAGTGCGGACCTGACCGTCAGCGAACCAGTGCGCGGCACCGCGATGGTCCGGCGGGATTTGGCCCTGGTACGGGAATATCTCGCCGCTGGCGGCCCCGGCGAACTGGCGAGGCGAGCGGCGGGGCGGGTCACGAAGGTGGCGCGGGAGCGGTTGCGCCGTGGCTGACCGTCCGCTGCGCGTCCTGCTAGACGGCACTCCCCTGCTCGGTTCCCGGACCGGAATCGGCCGGTACACCGCCGCGCTGAGCGAAGAGCTGGCTTCCCTGTCCGAAGTGGACCTTCGCGCGGTCGCGTTCACCTTGCGGGGCTGGCGAAAACTGCGTCATGTGTTGCCGCATGGAGTGCAGGCGCGGGGAATGCCGGTTTCGGCGAGGCTGTTGCGGGCTACCTGGCTGCGCACCCAGCTGCCGCCGGTCGAATTGTTCGCCGGGCCGACCGATGTCGTACACGGCACGAACTTCGTCCTCCCCGGCCGCCTCCGCGCCGCCGGAGTTCTGACGATCCACGACCTGGCTTTCCTTGACGCCCCGCAGGAACTGGCCCACTCCGACCGGACGCTGCCGGAACTGGTCCGCCGGGGTGCGCACCGGGCGAACGTCATCTGCACCCCCACCGAGGCGGTCGCGGACTTGGTCGCGGAAAAGCTGGACGTCGACCGGTCGAAGATCATCGCCACTCCGCTCGGGGTGAATCCGGCTTGGTTCACCGCCCGCCCGCCGGACGACGGGGTGCGGGCGAAGCTGCGGTTGCCGGACAAATACCTGCTGTTCGCCGGTGCTGCCGGACCGCGCAAGGGCTTGGACTGGCTGGCGGCCGCCCATGCCGCCGCGCCGGATCTGCCGCCGCTGGTTTTCGCGGGCCCCGGCCCGTTCCCGAGGCTGCCGAGGTCCGGACAGACCGGCTATCTGTCCGATGTGGACCTTCGGACGGTAGTGGCCGGTGCCGCTGCCCTGGTTCTCCCGTCCAGGGACGAAGGCTTCGGACTGCCGGTGCTGGAAGCAATGGCGTCGGATGTTCCCGTCGTCTGCACCGACATCCCCGCCCTGCGCGAAGTAGCGGGAGACTGCGCCACACTGGTCCCCTACGACGACGTAGCCGGCCTCGCCGAAGCACTCCGCCAAGCCGTCACCGACCCGCACGGCCTGGCGACGTCCACCGCCCGCAGAAACCACGCGGCGAGCTTCACCTGGCACAACACGGCGTTGCGCACTCTGGACGCATACCGGCAGGCAACCGAGTCTTAAGCCGGAGAATGCCGCTGGGGCATTCTCCGGTCAGCCGTGGAGATACGAGGTCAAGGCCGTCCGCCACTCCCGCAGCGGAGTCAGTCCCGCGTCCCGCCAAGAAGCGTTGGAAAGCAACGAGTAAGCGGGGCGAGCGGCCGGACGCGGGAATTCCGCGGTAGTGCACGGCTTGACCCGGTCCGGATCCGCGCCGAGCTCCTCGAAAATGGCGCGGGCGAATCCGTACCAGGAAGTCTCGCCGCCGCCGGTGCAGTGCAAAACCTTCCCCGCGGGCCCCCGGCCGGCGGCAATCGCTCCGGCAAGCTCCCAGAGCCCCCGAGCCAGATCAGCCGACCAGGTAGGCGCTCCCACCTGGTCGTCCACCACGGACAGCTCGTCCCGCTCCGACTCCAACCGCCGCATGGTCTCGACGAAATTGGCCCCGGTTTTCCCGTAAACCCAGCTGGTCCGCACCACCCAAGCCGACGCGCCCGACCCGAGTACCGCATCCTCTCCTGCGGCCTTGGTCCGCCCGTAAGCATTCTTCGGCCCCAGAGCGTCATCCACTTCATAAGGCCGATCCCCGTCCCCGGGAAAAACGTAATCCGTGGAGAGGTGAATCAACGGCACGCGTCGCGAAGTACAAGCCGCCGCCAACACTCGCGGCCCGTCGACATTCACCGCGAACGCCCGTGCCTCGTCCGATTCCGCGGCGTCGACCGCCGTATAAGCCGCGGCGTTGATCACCACCGGAACCGCACCGGCAGCCGCGGCCCGCTCGGCCAGCTCCCCGACCGCGGCGATCACCTGGCCCGTCGCCGTGACGTCCAGTTCCGCCGACGAAGGCGCCAGCACCTCCGTTTCCGGGCCCGCGGTGTTCACCAGGTCCCGGCCGACCTGGCCGGAACCGCCGGGAACGAGCACTGCCAGCCGCACCGGCGTACCTCCCTACTGCGACTACTTCGACTACTGCGACAAGGGTTTCAGGACGTGCCGAGCGCGGCGCGGGCCTTCAGCGGCTCCCACCACGCGCGGTTGTCGGCATACCAGCGCACCGTCTCCGCCAGACCGTCCTCGAACGACACCCGCGGAGCGTAACCGAGTTCGCCGCTGATCTTCGTGATGTCGACCGAGTACCGCCGGTCGTGGCCCTTGCGGTCGGCCACCGGTTCGACCATTTCCCAGCCGGCGCCGACCGCCGCGAGCAGGCGTTCGGTCAGCTCCCGGTTGGTCAGTTCGGTGCCGCCGCCGATGTTGTAGATCTCGCCGGGGCGGCCGCCGTCGGCGACCAGCTGGATTCCGTGGCAGTGGTCGTCCACGTGCAGCCAGTCCCGGATGTTCAGACCATCGCCGTAGAGCGGGACTTTCCTGCCGTCCAGCAGGTTCGTCGCGAACAGTGGGATGACCTTCTCCGGGAACTGGTACGGGCCGTAGTTGTTCGAGCACCGCGTGACGCACACCGGCAGTCCGTGCGTCCGGAAGTACGAGCGGGCGATCAGATCCGACGACGCCTTCGAAGCCGAGTACGGCGAATTCGGCTCCAGTACGTGGTCTTCCGACCACGAACCGTCCTGGATGGACCCGTACACCTCGTCCGTCGAGACGTGCACGAACTTCCCGACCCGCGCCTCCAGCGCGGCCTGCAGCAAGGTCTGCGTGCCGAGCACGTTGGTGAGCACGAAGTCCGCCGACCCGAGGATCGAGCGGTCCACATGGGACTCCGCGGCGAAGTGCACGACCAGATCGACGCCGGTCATCAGCTCGGCGACCTGTGCGGCGTCGCAGATGTCGCCGCGCACGAAACGCAGCCGCGGGCTGTCCGCGACCGGCGCGAGGTTCGCCTCGTTGCCCGCGTAAGTGAGCTTGTCCAGCACCACGACCTCGGCATCGGCCAGGGTCGGATACGCCCCCGACAACACCTGGCGCACGTAGTGCGAACCGATGAACCCGGCACCGCCGGTGACCAGGACCCGCATCCCTCATCCACCCTTCCGCCCGACCGGGCAATCTCGCCACCAGCCTACGGGTGGCTTACCTGAGGCTCGGTAGAGTTCGGCAAAGCGCGAAACGCGCTGGGCATCCTGGGGAGGAACAAGTGGCCGAATGGCCGGGGACGCCGCTGCCGGCGCACCGCGGTCGCGGCGCGGTCGTCGTGCTGCGGCGCGGCGGGAAAATCCTGCTGTCCGTCGTGTCCGTGGTCGTGCTGGCGCTGACCTGGTACGGCTGGCAGTTCATCGGCGACCCGCGGGCTGGCTTCTCCACCACGGCGATCTTCGGCGAGCAGGAAGCGCACGCGAAACCGCTCGACGGCGCGATCGACATCCTCCTGGTCGGCCAGGACAGCCGCACCGACGCGCAGGGCAACCCGCTGCCCCGCGAGGTGCTCGACATGCTGCACGCCGGCGAATCGGACGGCGAAAAGCAGACCGACACGATGATTCTCGTGCACATCCCGCAGAACGGGGAGCACGCGATCGCCATCTCCTTCCCGCGCGACTCCTACGTCGAGATCACCGGCGGCTTCGGCAAGCACAAGCTGAACAGCGCGTACGTCTACGCCTACAACGACACCGCCAAGACGCTGCAGGCCAAGGGCAACGCCGACCTCAAGGACGTCGACGAGAAGGCCAAGCTCGCCGGGCGCAAGAACCTCGTCGCGACGCTCGAGAAGTTCATCGGCAAACCGGGCATGATCGACCGCTACGCCGAGGTGAACCTGGCCAGCTTCTACGAGGTCACGAAGGCCATCGGCGGCGTGCAGGTGTGCCTCAAGAACCCGGTCAAGGAAAAGAAGTCGGGCGTCGACCTGCCCGCCGGGAAACAGACCATCGAGGGCGTGCAGGCGCTCGCGTTCGTCCGGCAGCGCTACGGCCTGCAGAACGGCGACCTCGACCGGATCGCGCGCCAGCAGGCGTTCCTGTCCGGGCTGGCGAACAAGGTGCTCTCGTCCGAGGTGCTGGCCAACCCGGTGCGGATCGCGGAGCTCATCGAGGCGGTGAAGAAGTCCGTGGTGCTGTCCTCGGGCTGGGACCTGTCCGAGTTCGCCGCCCAGATGCGCGGGCTGACCGGCGGAAACGTCGAATTCCACACCATCCCCACCGAGGGCAACGCGGTCATCGGCGGCGCGGACGTGCTGCGCGTCGACCCGGCGAAGGTCCGCGCCGAGGTCAACCGGCTGACCTCGGACGGCAGCGCCCCGCCGCCCAGCGACGCGCCGTTGCCCGGAGCCGGCCAGGTCACCGTCGAACTGTTCGACGGCTCCGGTTCGGGCGCCGCCGAGCAGCTGCGGGGCCTGTTGCAGGGCAAGGGTTTCCAGCTCGGCACGAGCACGAAGCTGTCCACCCGCTCCACGACCGTGCTGCGCTACCACCCGTCGGACGAGACCGCCGCCGACCTGGTCCGCCAAGCCCTCGGCGGCAGCGCACAGGCCGAGCCGGACGCCGACGTCGCCGCCGGGCACGTCCGGGTCATCCTCGGCAAGGACGCGCGGGACACCGCCGCAGCGCCGGCCACGACGTCCTCGGCTCCCCCGGCGACTCCGACGACTCCGACGACCCCTGCGGCCCCGCCCTCGTCTGCGCCGTCCGGACCGCCCTCGTCCAGCCCCTCGAACTCACCCGCGCCGCTCATCACGGCGGGCGATGTTCCCTGCGTCAACTAGAGTCGAGCACCCAGCGTGGTGGCGTGCCGCAGGCCGTACGCTGGTGAGCGGGGAGGTAGCCGGGGTGAGCGAAAACCAGGACAAACCGGACCGGACGGCGGATTCCGCCGACAGTCCGGCGGTTTCCGACGCCTCGAACCGGGGATCCGACGGAAAGCCGGAGCCGAAGCACGCCGCCGCTGAACCCGCCGCCGCCGAGGAAACCGAGCCAGCCGCCGAGACCGAGGCCGAGCCGGTAACCGAGGGCGCCGCCGCCGAGGAAACCGACGCCGAGCCGGCAACCCAGAGTGCCGCCGCCGAGGACGAGGCCGCTTCCGAGTGGAAACCCTCGCCGCACCCGCGCGTCGACCTCCCCCAGCCGTCGAACCCGGCGCCGCCGGAACCGCGGCGCCGCACGGGCCGGGTCGCCCGGGTCACCCGCCGCGTCGCGATCGGCCTGGTCTCGCTGCTCGCGCTGAGCGGGACGGGCTACGCGTACGTCACCAAGGACAAGCTGCAGGACAACGTCGCGACCGCCGACGTCCTCACGCCGCGCGAGGGAGAGCCCCCGGCCCCGCCCGCCGACGACGGCGGCACCGACATCCTGCTCGTCGGCAGCGACGCGCGCACCGACCAGCAGGGCAATCCGCTGCCGCTGAGCATGCTGAAGTCGCTGCGCACCGAGGACAAGGCCGGGATCAACACCGACACCATCATCCTGCTGCGGATCCCGAAGAACGGCGGCAAGGCGTCCGCGGTGTCGATCCCGCGCGACAGCTGGGTCGACGTGCCGGGCCGCGGCAAAGCGAAGATCAACTCCGCGTACGGCGTAGCCAAGGCGCACGCCGAGCAGGAGGAACGCGCGCGGGGCGAGCACGACCAGGCGAAGATCGCGCGCGATTCGGACGCCGCCGGGCGGCGGGCGCTGGTCCAGACCGTGCAGGACCTCACCCAGGCCCGCATCGACCACTACGCCGAGGTCAACCTGCTCGGGTTCTACCTGATCACCGAGGCCGTCGGCGGCGTGCCGGTGTGCCTCAACCACGCGACGTCGGACAAGGACTCCGGGGCGAACTTCCGCCGCGGCGTGCAGACCGTGAGCGGCGGCGAGGCGCTGTCGTTCGTGCGCCAGCGCAAGAACCTGCCGAACGGCGACCTCGACCGGATCAAGCGGCAGCAGGCGTTCCTGTCCTCGGCGCTGCGCAAGGTGCTGTCCGCGGGCACGCTCACCAACCCGAGCACGCTGAACAGCCTGATGGACGCGGTGCACCGGTCGTTCGTGCTGGACGACAGCCTCGACGTGCTCGAATTCGCCCAGCAGGTCAAGGGCGTCGCGTCCGGCGACCTGACCTTCGCGACGATCCCGGTGATCACCACGAACGGCCGCAGCGAGGACGGACAGAGCATCGTCGAGATCGACCCGGCCGCGGTGCAGAAGTTCGTGGCCGGACTGGCCGGACGCAGCGCTCCGGCGGGCACCGGAGGCGGCGGCGCGGCGGCCGGAGCGGTGCCGCAGGGCCTGGATTCCGGAATCCCGGGCGTGCCCTGCGTCGACTGACCCCGCGACTAGCCTGGAGGCATGAGCCTCACCGAGCAGCTGCTGCGCCCGCTTCTGGCCTCCCCGGCGAAACCGCTGATCACGCACTACGACGACCGGCTCGGCAGCCGCGTCGAACTGTCCGTGGCGACGACGCAGAACTGGGCCGCGAAAACGGCGAACTGGCTGGTCGACGAGTTCGACGTGGAGCCGGGCGACGCCGTCGCGGTGCGGCTGCCCGCGCACTGGCAGACCGTGGGCGTGCTGCTCGGCGCGTGGTGGTGCGGGGCCCGCGTGGTCGCCGAGACCGAAGGCGCGCGGGTGGTGTTCACCAGCCCGGACGAGGAGATCGACGCCCCGGCCGTCGCGGTGGTGTCGCTCGACCCGATGGGCCGCGGCCTGCCGACCCCGCCGTCCGGCGGAGCGCTCGACTACCTCACCGAGGCGCGGATGTCCGGCGACCAGTTCGTCCCGATGCAGCCGACCCCCGGCGACACGCCCGCTCTCGGTTCCTCCATAGTGGACGAAGTATGGGCGGAAGCCACTGCCCGCGCGGCAAAACTCGGCCTGACCGCGGCAGACCGAGTTTTGTCCACACTGGACTGGACGGTGCCGGACGGCGTACTGGACGGACTGCTCGTCCCGCTCGCCGCGAGCGCGCACCTGGTCCAGGTCACGAACGCCGACCCGGCGAAACTGCCCGCCCGCCGCGAGGCCGAGCGCACCACCGCCGACCTGACCGCGTGAGCGGCGGTTCTCCTCAGGCGTTCTGCAGTTCGGCCGCGCCCTGGCGACGACGCCGGAACAGCACGTGGTCCAGGGACAGCCGGCCGCCGTTGAAGCCCAGCGCCAGCGCGGTGAGGCCGAGCACCAGCACCAGTTCGTAGCCGCCCTCGCCGGTCAGGCCGTGCGCGGCGTGCACCGAGATCAGCGCGCCGGCCATGTTGATCGCGTAGCCGATGGCGACCACCGGCAGCAGGAAGCCGACGACGAACGCGATCGAGCCGAGCAGTTCGAGCACGATCACGAGGAACGCGGAGACGGTCGGCAGCGGGATGCCGATCTGGCTGAACATGTCCGCGGTCGCGCCCACGCCGCTGTTCCATTTCTGCAGGCCGTGGGCGAAGAACACCACCGCGATGCCGATCCGGCCGAGCAGCAGCGCGACGTCCTTGACTCGAGTCAACATGGAGACAGCTCCCCGATAGGTGAAAATTCAACTGACCCGGCCCACGGTAAGGCACTGAACACCGCCGCGGGGGTGTCAGCCAGTGATCGACAGGAAACCGACAGGCACCGAAAACTCGCTGTACACCGGGCCGCGCCCGGCGGTACCGTGCCGCTGACCGCGGGTGTGCGCTGCTCGCGGCCGTGTTTTCGTGTTCCCGACCCGCGAGGAGTTCCGATGCGCCGACAGTCCGATCGACCCCAGTTCGGCCTGTCTCCCGCATCCGAGGACTTCCGCTCGCATGAAAGCACTGACCATCGGCATCCTGGCGCACATCGACGCAGGTAAAACCAGCCTCACCGAACGTCTGCTGTTCGAGACCGGCGTGATCGACCACGCCGGTCGCGTCGACGACGGCGACACCCAAACCGATTCGCTCGACCTCGAACGCCGGCGGGGCATCACGATCAAGTCCGCCGTCGTAGCGGTCAGCACGCCTGGCCACCGGCTCAGCCTCGTGGACACCCCCGGCCACCCGGATTTCATCGCCGAGGTCGAACGCGCTGTCGGCGTGCTCGACGGCGCGGTGCTCGTGGTGTCGGCGGTGGAAGGCGTGCAAGCCCAGACCCGCGTGCTGATGCGCACGCTCGTCCGGCTCGGCATTCCGGTGCTGGTGTTCGTGAACAAGATCGACCGCACCGGGGCGCGCGAGGCTTCCTTGCTGGAATCCTTGCGTACCAAGCTTTCCCCGCACTGTGTCGCGATGAGCACCGTGATGGACCTCGGCACCGCTGACGCACACCCGGTGCCGCTGCCCTTCGACGAACGACTCGCTGACGCACTGGCCGGAGACGACGCCTTCGTCGAGTCCTATGTGGCCGGTACCGCGTCCTCAGTGGATTACCGGGAAGCGTTGACCCGGCAGGTCGCCGCCGCCTCGGTGTATCCGGTCTTCTTCGGCTCCGCGGTCACCGGCGCCGGCGTTCGCGACCTCATCGCCGGGGTTTACGAACTGCTGCCGTCCCGCGAACGCCGCGGAGACGGACCGCTCGACGCCACCGTCTTCAAAATCGAACGCGGCCGTTCGGGCGAGAAAATCGCCTACGTGCGCATGTTTTCCGGCTCGCTCGCCGCACGGCGACCAGTACCGTTCCGACGGGTGGGCGCGGAAGGTGTCGGCCGCCCCTCCGCCGTACGGGTGTTCGAGCACGGCGCGAACCCGGTGCCCGGCGAGGCGCTGGCGGGAGATGTCGCACGGGTCTGGGGCCTGCCGGACATCCGGATCGGCGACCGGTTGGGCGAAAGCGCCGATCTTTCCCAGGACCGGTTCTTCGCCCCGCCGAGCCTGGAAACGCTGGTGTACCCGGCAAATCCGGACCAAACCAGCGCGCTGTACACCGCACTGACCCGGTTGTCCGAACAGGACCCATTGATCAGCATTCGCCGCCGCGACCAGGAAATCACCGTCCGCTTGTACGGCGAAGTGCAGAAGGAAGTAATCCGGACCACCCTTGCCGAAGAATTCGGCATTACCGCCGAATTCGAGGAATCGCGGCCGCTGCTGGTCGAGCGGCTGCACGGGACTGGACACCGCGTGCGCCACCCCGCCCCGGACGAGCGCGTGTTCTTCTGGGCCACCGTCGGCCTTCGCGT
Source organism: Amycolatopsis sp. VS8301801F10 (assembly GCF_046195355.1). Lineage (NCBI taxonomy): Bacteria > Bacillati > Actinomycetota > Actinomycetes > Pseudonocardiales > Pseudonocardiaceae > Amycolatopsis > Amycolatopsis sp. VS8301801F10. The sequence goes on from NZ_CP176065.1 coordinate 427,492, forward strand.
AGAACCGGGTCCGCCCGGTTCCGGCACCGACTACCGGTTGGAGGTCGAACTCGGCTCGCTGCCGCTTTCGTTCCACACGGCCATTGAGGACACCGTGCACGAGATCCTGCGCGAAGGCTTGCACGGCCGGGAAGTGATCGACTGCGTAGTCACCCTCACCGACACCGCGTTCTACCCGCCAGTCAGCACCGCCGGGGATTTCCGCGGCATGACCCGGTTAGTGCTGCAGGAAGCTCTTCGCCAGGCCGGAACCCGGGTGTACGAACCAGTTCACGCCTTCGAACTCGAAGCCCCGGCCTCCGCGGTCAGCGCGGTATTACGCAAACTCGTCGAACTGCGCGCAGTGCCCGGCGAGCCAATGCTCACCGGTGACCGGTGCACTGTGGACGGTCATCTCCCGGCCGCCTCGGCACACGAACTGGAACAGGCACTGCCCGCCCTCACCCAAGGCGAGGGCACGCTAGTCACGAATTTCGCCGAATACCGGCTCAAGCCGGGCGGCGGCGGGCCACGTCGAGTTCCGTCCAGCCGCCGTGGGCGGACAACAGCGTGAGAACGCGCTCCGCGAGGGCCGAAAACCGGCGCAGGTCCTCGTGGAGCGCCTTCGCGCGCGCCGAATCGAGCGGCGCGTGGTCGTCCCACCACAGGCACAGCACCGCGCTCGCGCACAGCACCAGCGGCTGAACGAGGTCGGTGAACTCCGCGGACGGTTCGGCCGTTTCCCGGCACGTGCGCTCGATTTCGTCGCACGCGTCGAGCAGCTCGCGCAGCGGACCCACCGCGCCGGACGGGGTGCCGTCCCACGACGCGGTGGGCCACGCGCGGTCGCTCAGCTCGAGCCAGAGCCGCCATCCGGCGACCAGCTCGGCCTCGTCGTGCGGCGTCCAGGTGTCGGGGAGCAGCCAGAACATGTCACCGACTGTGACAGCGGAGCCGGAGCCGGCACAACCGAGTCGGCGAAAGTGTTCGCGTTTGTACCCCGGCGCGGGGGTATCTCAGCTGATCACCGGGGGCACGAACACGCAATTCGGCTTCTTCGCGTGCTGCGGGTCGAGGGCGTTGAGCACCTCGCGCTGCGCGATCGGGTCGTAGGTGATGCCGAGGTGGTCGGTGTAGTCGAGCCCGCAGACGTCCTGCAGGACGAGGTTTTTCACGTTGGGCGCGGGCTTGAGGAAGGCGTTGGTGTACGGGGTGACCACGTCGTCGTACCTGGTCTGGATCACGGTGTAGTCGACGCCCGCGACCGTGTCGCCGCCCGCGTTGAGGTCTTTGAGGAAGGCGGACCCGGTGGACTGCTCGTTGCAGGCCGGGCAGGGAACGCCGAGGAGGTCGCGCGCGGGCGGGATCGCCTGGATCGCGGTCAGCAGCCCGAACAGGCTGGTGCCGTAATTGGACGGAGACAGCCCGATCAGTTTCCCGATCTTGCTGGCCCCGCCGAGGTACTTGATCCAGTACCGCGGGTTCATCCCGCCCTGCGAATGCCCGACGATGTCGAGCTTCGAGGCCCCGGTGGCCTGGAGGATCTTGTCCCCGAAGGTCGCGAGCTGGCCCGCGGTCCCCGCCACCGGCCCGACCGTCTGCAGGAACGCCCCCGGCGACCCGCCGAAGTTCCCGGCGAACACGCAGTACCCCTCGTCGGCGAGCCGCTGGGACAGGTTCGCCCAGTTCTCGTACGCGTTGGCCGTGGTGCCGTTGGACAGCAGCACCGGGTTCGGATGCTCCGCGGAGGGTTTGCAGCTCCAGTCGTTGGCCCCCGGCGGCGCGATCGTCGGCTGCGCGACCGAGTAGATCGCCGCGGCGATGATGTTCGGCTGCACCGGACCGGTCGGTTCTTTCCCGGTCGTCCCCGATGCCACCGCCGTCCCGCCGCCGAGCGCGACCACCGTCGCCGCCAGGAGGACCATGCCCCGTCCGAACGCGCGTACGCCCATTCCGTTTCACCTCTCTGTGAACCCGACGCCTTGGTTAACGCGGAACACGAGAAAGGGAAACGCGGTTACTGGTTTTTATCGCAAACTGACGAGTTTCCGGTTTACCGCATCGATCAAGGAGGCACGGTTTCCCGGGAAAACACTGATCTGCGCGTCGTCGTCCCGGGTGCTCTGGAAGGTCAGCACCCGCCCCCGCCCGCTGAGGTCGAGCACGGACAACGGCGAGCTGTACCTCCGCTCGCCCCGCCCGTCCCGGACCGCGGCGTGCAACTGATGCACCGCGTCCCGCGGCGCCCGCATCAGATACCGCAGCTCGTCCGCGTCGCCGCCCTCCTCCGCCAGCGGATCGGAACTGCCGCCCCCGTCGTAATACGCCCGGCTGACCCGCATCGCCCGAACCGCGGCGGGCGGGCATTCCGGCATCGCCATGACCAAACACGCGGCGAGCTCGTCCGGCGACACCGGGTCGAGCTGAACGAACTCCGCGTCAGTGATCAGCCGAACGGCTTCCGGTTTGGTCGCCGCGACGAGAATCGCGCCGTTGTCTTCCTGATGGGTGCCGAAGTCAGTCCACCCGTACACCTCATGCCGCGCGGTAGCGAGCAGTTTCAACGTACCGCGCACTGCGGTTGCTGCCGTTTCCCCAAGCTGCGCAAGAAGATCCCGCGTCCGCTTCGCCCGCTCGGCCGCGCCTTTCTCGGTGAGGTACATCGGGGTGTCCTCGACCACCACCGGTGCTTTCCCGAGCTTTTCCTCGTGCCAAAGCGCCAAAAACACCGACCGCGGCATCCGCAGCGGTCTGTCGATGATCGTCATCGAGCCCCTCAACCACCAATCGTCGGAGGCGTAGGAGGCAACCCGGTACGGGGGTCGAGGGCCCGCTCGCCGTTCTCGTCGACGAGCGAGAACGCGGAGTCGTCTTCGATGCCGTACTTGCGCTGGTGTTCTTTGTCTTCTTCGGCTTTGCCTTTTCCACCGCCGGCCATGCCGCCCATCCCCGGGCTGCCCTTGGCACCAGCCGCACCCTTCCCGGCTGCCGCGGCCCTGGCGCCTTCCTCGCCCGCGCCAACCCCGGCTCCTGCCCCGGCCCCTGTGCCGCCACCGAGCCGCGCCGCGATCCCCCCGCTGCGTCCCGGGTTTTCGCCCCCTCCACCGAACGGCCCAAACCCACCCGGCGTCGGAGCCCAGCCATTGCTGGTGCCAGACCCGCTGTTGCCGCCCCCAGCCCCAAAGGAAGCCGGAGCCGGCGGAGACCACTGCGCCCCTCGCTCAACCGACGGCGGAGTCCACCCAGACGTAGAAGTCCCGTCCGTGTCCCGCGCCCCCGGCGGCACCGTGACACTGCCCGGCGGAAACACCCCCGCACCAGGCCCGCCAGTAGCACCTGGCCCACCGGTGCCCGACCAACTCCCAGACCCACCGCCGGTCCCAGGCCCGCTCCCTGGTCCACTCCCGAACCCTCCACCGGCCCCCGGCCCGCTGCCGACCCCAGGCCCGTTCCCAAGTCCCCCGCTGGCCCCCGGCCCGCTGTCGGCCCCCGGCCCCCGGTAAGCCTTCTCGTGCGACCCGTCCTTGCCGTTGACGTGATCGCCACCCGAATCGATCTTGAGATTCTGCCCGTCGAACCCAGCGACCTGACCGTAATTGCTGTTCAGCCCCTGGCCGTTGGTCTTGGCCTGATCAGCGTACTTCTGATACCGCTCGACGTTGTGATTGGCGGCAGCGTTGTACTCGTTGATCTGCTTCTCGGTGTCGGTGTCCCAGGGAGTCCCCTGGTCCCAAAGATTCTTGTGCGGAGGCACCGGAGGCATGGCCTGCAAGGCGATCTTCATGTCGTTATAGCCATGCGTAGTGTCGACCAGCTTCTGCCCATTGACCACATAAGCCTGCGCGGAAGTAGACGAGGCGTCAGACAATGGCCTGAGCCGCGCCCGAGCCGCATCCGCACCGTCGCCAGTCCAGACAGATTCCAGCATGGTGGTGATCTGCTGCGCGTCGTCGCTGTTCTGGTGATGTTCCTGGATCATCTTCTGAACCGTGGAACTGCCACTGTCCCAAGAAGACGTACCCGGCCCCTGCTGAACCTGCTGCACAATCACCGGAGCCGGAACGGCCTGATCGCCGAGGTTCCCGTGGTAGAAATCGGAAAACCAGTTCCCCGCGTCTTTGAGCCGATCGTTGACCCAGTCGTCCGCGTCACTGATCCGGTCACCAATCCACTTGGCACCTTCGCCGATGAAGTCGAAGAACCCCATGGGTCACGCACCGGCCTTCTGCTTCAGGTTGGTGACCACCATGTCCGCGACCTGGGCAGTGACGTCGCATGGATCGGTTTTCCCGACTTTTGCCTTGCCAAGCGTGATCGACACGTCGACGGTGTGCTGATCACTGACGCCGACGCTCACCTGGCAAAAAGACTTCGACCCTTCGGCACTGTATGTCGAATGCGCAACCGCAGGAAAGCCCTGCACTGGGGAAAGGGGGCGCCAAACCGTGGATTTCGGCTTCGTGTTCGCATAGACCGCGCTCAATCCATCGGCGGTCTTCGTGCTGTACAAAACACTCACTATCGCGCCTGCGTCGCTGTTTTTCCAATGACACTGCGCACCAAGCGCGGCCTCATCATCATGCACGCCCTGTGGTTTTTGGTTCAGAATCCGTCCCAGTTGATCCGGCGTAAGCCCGCTATCACACGGATGCCCCGACAAAGCCGAATCAGGAAGTGGACTGTCGACCTTGGGCGCACCGGCATACGGCAACGTCTTCCCGGTACCCGCGGAAGATGCCGGAACACCCCCCGAGGAGGACGCCGGACTAGGCGCGGGACCGCCGGAACACCCCGCAACCAGCGCAATCACGGCCCCGGTAGCTGCCGCCCACGGTAATAACCGAGCCCTCATACCGCCAGTCCTCCACCCTGTTCGCTCTTGCCTGCGGCCTTGACGTCCGCGGCTGCCTGGCCATCAGATTCGCCGACGATGCCCAACGCCTTTTCCAGGCGACTGACCAGCTCTGCCATGTACCGCTGCATGTTCTCGTTGGCGCTCTTCCCTGCTTCGAACGCGTTGACCGCCTGCTGGTTGAATCCGACACTGCCGGGGTCTTCCGCCGGCGGGGTAAGTCTGGTCAGAGCTTCCGCGCTCGGTTGCATCATTGCCGCGTTGTCGCGAAGCCGCTTTGCCCGCTCGAGCAGCGAGCGCGCTTCGTCAGGGCTCAGGGTGAATCCCGCTCCCGACTTGACGGCGGATGCCACCGCGGCGGCGTCCGACACACCCTTGGCCACGTTCATCGCCGTACCAACCACAGTGATCGGCAACCCGGTCAGCCAGCCCGTCGTTTCTATCGCTTTGCCCGGGTCGTTCTCAGCCACGCCCGCCCTCCCCTGCATCGCACGCTGCCTACCGACCAGGCAAGCAGCCGCCAACACCCTCCGGCTGCCACTGTAACCAACTGCTCACAGCGGGGTGGCGGAAACCGGCGAACTCACCCCACCGTGCACTACGCCGAACAGAGCAAACCGGGCCACGCCCTCATCGGCAAGGCGAGCCTTCGCGGTCACTTACCCGACCGCTGCTTTGGATTGGCGACGATCAGGTCTGTCACCGTTGTTGCCGCGTTTAGACCGCGCTGAGCCCTTTCGAAAGCTTCGACACCTACAGGACGGCAACCAGCGCACCACTCTCGTCCTTTGGCCATTAAAATTCCGTCCCGAGCGCGGGTGTGTCCTTGTGCTGGTCTTTCCCCCTGCGACTTCACGGTCTCCAGCCACAACAGTAGCCAAGTCACTCTCCTAGAGGCGGGGTGTTCGCGCGCAAAAGAGCCCCACCACCCGATCCGGGAAGCGGGGCTCTTCAGTACCGGAGGCTCAGCCCTTGAGCAGAGCCCGGGCCATGACGACCTTCTGGATCTGGTTCGTGCCTTCATAAATCTGCGTGATCTTCGCGTCCCGCATCATGCGTTCCACCGGGAAGTCGCGCGTGTAGCCTGCGCCGCCGAACAGCTGCACCGCATCTGTGGTTACCGACATTGCTACATCGGACGCGTAGGCCTTGGCTGCCGACGCCGTGAAGCCGGCTCGCTTGTCTCCGCGTTCGGACGCTGCGGCGGAGGCGTACACCAGGTGACGGGCGGCTTCGATTTTCGTTCCCATGTCGGCCAGCATGAACTGGATTCCTTGGAAATCCGCGATTGCCTTGCCAAACTGTTTGCGTTCCTTGACGTACGCGACAGCCGCGTCCAGGGCGCCCTGGGCGATTCCGAGGGCTTGTGCGCCGATCGTCGGGCGGGTGTGGTCCAGGGTGCGCAGGGCGGTTTTCAGGCCGGTGCCCGGTTCGCCGATGATGCGGTCCGCTGGAATGGTGCAGTTTTCGAAATAGATTTCGCGGGTCGGGGAGCCCTTGATGCCCAGCTTCTTTTCCTTCGGGCCTACCGAGAAACCTGGGTCGTCCTTGTGCACGACAAAAGCGGAAATGCCGTTGGCCTTCTTTTCCGCGTTCGGGTCGGTCACGGCCATGACCGTGTACCACGACGATTCGCCTGCGTTGGTGATCCAGCACTTGGTTCCGTTGAGGACCCAGTGGTCGCCGTCCAGGCGGGCGCGGGTGCGCATGGACGCGGTGTCCGAACCGGCCTCTCGTTCGGACAGTGCGTACGACGCCGAGGCTTCGCCCGAGGCGATTGACGGCAGGACCAGCTTCTTCAGGTCCTCCGAACCGGACAGGATGATCGGCTGGGTGCCCAGTTTGTTGACCGCGGGAATCAGCGACGCGGAGGCGTCGACGCGGGCGACTTCCTCGATCACGATGCACGCGCCGATGGCGTCGGCGCCCTGGCCGTCGTACTCCTCGCCGATGTGGACGGCGTTGAAACCCGCCTTGACGAGCGCTTGGTTGGCCTCGACCGGGTAGCGCTCCTGCTCGTCGACCTCCGCCGCGTACGGCGCGATCTCCTTTTCGGCTAGAGCCCGGACCGCGGCGCGCAGTTCCTCGTGCTCTTCGGCCAGCTGATACAGGCCCTCGGCCACCTTCAGTCACCTCTTCTGCAGCGAAACGGGAGAAAGTCCCCCGATGTTAGCCCGCGTTCACTCCGAACGCGGCGGCTCGCTGCTTGTGTCCTCGGCCTCACCGTTCGTATGGTCAAGTGATGGCTGCCACTGCGTCGACCCCGCCGCCCGGATTGCCCGCTTCCCTTGACTACCCCCAGGTGCCGCTCGGTTCGGTGCTCGCCGGCGCCGCGACGCGCTACGGCGACCGCGTCGCGTTCGCCATGGGCGACGACCAGCTCACCTTCGCTCAGACCTGGCAGGCCGCCTGCCAGTTCGCGCAGGCGTTGCTCGCCCGCGGCATCGGGCGGGGCGACGTGGTCGCCGTGCATTTGCCGAACTGTCTCGCGTATCCGATCGCCTACCACGGCATTCTGCTGGCGGGCGCGACGTTCAGCCCGACGAACCCGCTGCTCCCGCCGGACGACCTCGCCTTTCAGCTCACCGACTGCGGGGCCGCCGCGGTGGTGACGTTCGGGCCGGTCGCGGGCACGCTCGCGGCGGTCGCCGACCGGATTCCGGCGCGGCTGACGATCGTCGTCTCGCCGACCGGAGAGCTCGGCGAGGGGAGCGTCGAGTTCCGCGAGTTCTTCGCGGACCAGCCCGCGACCAGGCCGGAGGTGGCGATCGACGTGGACCGCGACCTCGCCCACCTCGCCTACACGGGTGGCACGACGGGGCGGTCCAAGGGGGTCGAACTCACGCATCGCAATGTCGTCACGAACACGCTGCAGCACACCTGCTGGTCGACGGGGTCAGTACCGGCGCTCGACGCGAACGGCGACCTGACGATCGACCAGATCGGCAGCCCGGACGAATGGCCGACCCGGCTCGGCACCGGCACCGCGATCAACCTGACGCCGTGGTTCCACGCGATGGGGGTGATCGCGGGGCTCAACGGGCCGTTGCTGGGCGGCGGGACGACCGTGCTGCACGCTCGGTTCGACCCGGCGGCGTACGTCGCGGACGCGGAACGGCTGCAGGTCACGACCATCGGCGGCGCGCCCGCGCTGTTCGCGGCACTGCTGGCGACGCCCGCGTTCCACACTGCCGACCTGTCGTCGGTGCGCAACATCGGCTCCGGTGCGGCGCCGATGAGTCACGAGATGATCCGGGCGCTGCACCAGCGGTTCCCCGGCGTCGTGATCGCCGAGGGATACGGGCTCACCGAGGTGACGATGGGCGCGGTGATCTCGCCGAGTTACCGGTCCGGCGTCCGCAAGGTCGGGTCGGTCGGAAGGCCGATCTTCGACACCGAGGTCAAGCTCGTCGCGGACGGCAGCGAGGAGCCGTTGCCGCCCGGGCAGGAGGGCGAGGTGTGCTTGCGCGGGCCGCAGGTGATGCGCGGATACCGGAACCGTCCGGAAGAGACCGCGGCCGCGCTGGTCGACGGATGGCTGCACACCGGCGACATCGGCGTGCTCGACGAAGACGGCTATCTGTCCATTGTGGATCGCAAGAAGGACATGCTGCTGTACAAGGGATACAACGTCTTCCCACGCGAACTGGAGGAGCTGCTGAGCGCGTCGCCGGGCGTGCTGTCCGCGGCGGTGGTCGGACGGCCGAGTCCGGAGGTCGGCGAGCTGCCGGTGGCGTTCGTGGTGCGGAAGCCGGATTCCTCAGTCGATGCCGAGCAGCTGATGGCGGCGGTGAACGAGAAGGTGCTGCCGTACAAGCGCCTGCGGGAACTGCATTTCGTGGAGGAGATCCCGGTGTCGGCGGCGGGCAAGGTGCTGAAGCGCGAGCTGCGGAAGCGGCTGCCTGACCCGGCTTGAGCTGGCGGGGTGCGCGGATGCCGGGGCCGGACCGGCATCCGCGCGCACCTACTTGCCCGCTTTTTCGCGAAGCTTGGCGTCTTTGTCGAGAACGAGCTGCTCCAGGTCCTCCTGGAATTGCGTCAGCTTCGCCTGCAGCTGCAGGTCGGCGGCGGCCAGGATGCGGACCGCGAGGAGACCGGCGTTGCGCGCCCCGCCGACGGACACGGTGGCGACCGGGATGCCGGCGGGCATCTGCACGATCGACAGCAGCGAGTCCATGCCGTCCAGGTACTTCAGCGGAACCGGCACGCCGATCACCGGCAGCACCGTCGCCGACGCGACCATGCCCGGCAAGTGCGCGGCACCGCCGGCACCCGCGATGATCGTGCGGATGCCCCGGTCGGCCGCGGACTTCGCGTAGTCCAGCATCCGCTGCGGGGTGCGATGCGCCGAGTAGACGCCGACTTCGTACTCGACGCCGAACTCGTCCAGCGCTTGCCCCGCGGCCTCCATCACCGGCCAGTCGGAGTCGCTGCCCATGATCACGCCCACCTGCGGCGCCATTGTGTTCCCCTTCAGTGGATCTCGTAGCCGTCGAGCCAGACGGCGTGGGACAGCCAGTGCGCGGACAGCAGCGCGCGATCGCGCAGGTCCTCCATGCGGTCGCCGATGAAGTTGACGTGCCCGAGCTTGCGGCCGGGCCGGTCCTGCTTGCCGTAGAGGTGGATTTTCGCCTCGGGGAACCGCGCGAACAGGTGGTGCACGCGCTCGTCCGGGCTCATCTGCGGCGAGACGTCCGCGCCCAGCACGTTCGCCATCACGCACGCCGGCGCGATCAGGTCGGTGCGGCCGAGCGGGTAGTCCAGGACGCCGCGCAGGTGCTGCTCGAACTGCGACGTGCGCGAACCGTCCATGGTCCAGTGGCCGGAGTTGTGCGGGCGCATCGCCAGCTCGTTGACCAGCAGGCCGGTCTCGGTCTCGAACAGCTCGACCGCGAGCAGCCCGGTGACGTCGAGCGTCGCCGCGATGCGCAGGGCCAGCTCCTGCGCCTCCTGCACGCGCGCCTCGGCCAGCCCCGGCGCCGGGGCGAGGACCTCGGTGTTGATGCCGTTCGTCTGCACCGTCTCGACCACTGGGTATGCCGCGCCCTGGCCGAACGGGGAACGCGCGACCAGCGCGGACAGCTCGCGCTTCATCGCGACCTTTTCCTCGACCAGCAACTCGGTGCCGGCGTTGAGGAGTTCGGGAACGGTCTCGCGGGCCTGCTGCGCGGTGTCGAGCATCCAGACGCCGCGGCCGTCGTACCCGCCGCGCGACGCCTTCAGCACGACCGGCCAGCCGTGCTCGCCGCCGAACGCCACCACTTCGTCCACTGTGGACACTTCGGCGAACGCGGGGCCGGGCACGCCGAGACCGGCCATCATCTCGCGCATCACGAGCTTGTTCTGCGCGAACCCGAGCGCGGTCGGCGCGGGACGGACGACGAAGCCCTCGGTGGCGAGGGTCAGCAGGTGCTCGCCGGGCACGTGCTCGTGGTCGAAGGTGACCACGTCGACCTGGCGGGCGAAATCGATCAGCGCGTCGAGGTCGGTGTGGTGGCCGATGACGACGTCGCTGGCCACGAGGGCCGCCGCGTCGCCCTCGTCGGCCGCCAGCACCTTCAGCGACTGGCCGAGGGAAATCGCCGCCTGCTGCGTCATGCGGGCGAGCTGCCCGCCGCCCACCATGCCGACGATGGGAAGACCGGTTCGTTTGTCCATAGCGCCGTCCAGGTTACTGGGCGAGAACTGGCGGACCACCGGCGACCTGCGGCGGAGACGGCCGGTGACGGGAGGGGCTTAGGTGGTGCTGGGCGGGCTCGATCCATAGCGGGCTTCCGGCGAGGGGCAGCGGCAGCCGGAGTTACCCGCGCCGCTCCGGGACCGGCGGGGCGGGGGCGGGGCGACCTCGGTCTACAGCGGACACCCGGCAGAGGTGGCGGTGGTGGCCGGTGGGCGCGGCGGGCGGCTGGGATCGGCCTGGCGAGGGGCGGGCCGGGCCGGACGCCGGTCGGCGGGGACCGGCTGAGGCGGCGGATATCGGCAGGACCGGCTGGGGGGCTGGCAGCTGGAGCCGCCCACACCGCTCCGGAACCGGCGGGGCGGTGCGGGACGGCCTCGATCCACGCGGGACTCCCGACCGACACGGCGGCTGTCGGACGGCACGGCGAGACAGGTGGCTGGGGTCGGCCCGGCGAGGATCGAGCCGACGACCGGACGCCGGTCGGTGGGAACCGGCTAAGGCGGCGGATATCGGCAGCACCGGCTGGGGTGGCAGACAGCTGGAGCCACCCACCGATCCGGAACCGGCACGGCAGCGCCGGGACGACCTCGATCCACACCGGACTCCCGGCCGACCCGGCGGTGGTCGGTCGGCACGACAGGCCAGGTGGCTGCGGTGCCCGAGGTGACCTCGACCCACACCGGACTCCCGCCCGACACGGCGGCTGTCGGACGGCATGGCAGGCAGCTAGGGATCGGCTTGGCGAGGGTCAGGCCGACGACCGCATGCCGGTCGGCGAGAACCGGCTAAGGCGGCGGATATCGGCAGCACCGGCTGGGTGGTGCCGGGCGAGCGCATCCTCCGGAGGCCCCGGTTGAAGCCTGGCGAAAACGACGGATCCGGAGGTCGGCAAATCGAGGATCAGGCGAGTTCCTCGACACGGCGATCGCATCCCTCAGGCGAAGGTCGACGAAACCAACTGCGGCGCCAAGGTCCCGACGGGAGCGAACGCACAGTCACCCGCCGCCCCGCCGAACCGGCCCGGCGAAAACACCAGGCAGCCCTGGCCAACCTCCACCGCAGCTCGGCGAACATAGCTCACTATTCGGTTGATCTGCCCGAATCAACGCCGGACCAGAACGATGGCCGTGCCCGTCCGCGAATCAGGACGGCCGCGTAACCACCGCGATCCAGACAGTAACCACGACCACCGACAAAAAACCGCACCGAAGCCCCTCACCAGGGCAAAGGCAGCTAAGAAGAGACGGTCCGGATGCGAGACCGGCGCTGGAACCACCACCGCAGTGCCAGGGCGAGGGCCAGCACCACCGGGGTCAGGATGTACGCGTCGCCGAGGATGTTCTGCCATACCTTCCAGTGCAGTTCGACATTCCGGCCGTTCGGCAAGATCAGCAGCACGCAGCTGACGAACACGAACGCCACCAGGAACGTCCCCAGCCACCGTTTCCAGGCCGTCGCCGGGGTGGTTTTCGGCAGCCGGGACACCAGGAGCACCACCAGCGGCGCGACCCAGACCCAGTGGTGCGACCAGGAAACCGGCGAGATCAGCAGGATCCAGAACGCCGTGACGAGGAGTGCGGCCAGCGCTTGCCCGCGCCGGTGGAAGCGCAGCATCAGCCACAGTGCCGGGACGGCGAGCACCAGGCCGATGGCGATGGCCGCGCTCGAGGCCCACGGGGCCAGGTCCGTGGCGCGGTTCATCAGGGCGTTCAGGGACTGGTTGCCCGCCCAGTGCACCGGGCCGATGCGGCCGGTGTCGGGGAGCGTTTTGGTCCAGTATTTCCACGAATCGTGCGGGTTGACCAGGAACAGCAGCGCCTGCATGCCCACGAACGTCGCCAGTCCGCGCAGGGCGTCTTTCCAGCGGCCGGTCACCAGCAGGTGGCCGATGAACACGATGGGGGTCAGCTTGATCGCCGCGGCCAGGCCGACCAGCACGCCGCCCCAGCGGCTGCCTCGGGCGCAGATCACCAGCAGGTCCAGCAGGACCATCGCCATCAGCAGCAGGTTGATCTGGCCGAGGAAAATCGTCCGCCACACCGGTTCGAAACCCAGGAAGACCAGGAAGAACACGATGGTCGACCGGGCGGGCGAGGCCCACCAGCGGGGGGCGTCGGCGGCCGGGCGGGGCAGGGCGCCGATCGCGATCCGGATCGACAGCGCGAGCGCGGCCAGCGAGACCACGGTGAGGAAACCCCAGGCCACCTGCACCGGCACCAGCGCGAGGGGGGCGAACAGGAGCGCCGCGGTCGGCGGGTAGGTGAACGGGAGCAGCGCCCAGCCCGGTTCGGTGGGCAGCGTGTTCGCGTCGTAGAGGTTGTCGCCGCGCAGCAGCTGCAGCGCGCCCGCCCGGTAGACCGCGCTGTCCACGCCCAGGTTCCAGTCGTGCGTCCAGCCCCAGAACCCGACCGCGATCGCCAGCAGCGGGAACACGGCGAAGATCAGCATCGACCGCGGGCGCACGGACAGCCGCGCCAGCGATCGGCGCAGAGCCAGCCGGGGCTGCCCGGATCGATTCACCGGAGCTTCGCCGTCGGCAGCGGAGGGTACGGTCCTGGTCACCACACCAGGAAAGCACGAGGGCGGGAATGCTGGTCAGGAAGGGTGACCGGCACTCAGCTGTGCGCCAATTCCGTCAGCAGCTCGCACGCCCGGTCGTGCGTCCCGGGCAATCGCACGGCCGACACGAGCGGACGGGCGACGTCGCGCAGTTGCGGGTCCACGGAAAGGCGTTCGTTGAGCGCCCTTCGCAGCGCGACCCCGCGCGTGGCGAGACGTTCGTTGCGTTCGGCCAGCACCGCGACCGCGGACGGGCCGAGCGTCGCGTAGCACTCGCCGGTGTCGAACACGGCTCGCACGGCGTCCGCAGCGAGGATCATCGCGGTCAGCCGGGGCCAGCCGGACACCGACGTGAGGTCGAGCGACACGGTCAGCAGCACGTGCGCTTCGCTGACCTCGCCGCGGTAGATCTCGCCGAGCCGGGTCCGCAGGTACGCCGCGGACGGCAGGCCGGTGAGCGGGTCGGTGACCTCGGTGTGCACGAGCTGGTCGGTCGCGACATCCGCCCAGGCCAGCGCGGTCACGCGGAGCAGGCGAGCCGGAGTGGCGTCGACGTCCGGTGCGACGAATCCGTCGACCGCGTCCGGATCGGCGAGCACCGCGTGCAAAGCGGCCAGGTCGGACAGCGTTTCCGACAGTCCCGCTCCCGCCGCGGCCCGTGCCCGGCCCAGCCCGGCCAGGGCGTTTTCCGCGCCCGTCGAACCGTGCCGGACGACTGCCGCGCACACCGCGTCCACCTCGGGCAGTGCCCAGTCGCTCGGGAAACGCCAGCCGGCCGCGAGGCTGGCTGTTCGCCAGCGAGCTCGCAATGCCCGCAAATGGCGGTCCCGCTCGAACCGCGCACGCGTCTCGTCCCCCGACGAGTCGCCCGCGGAGCCGAACCGCGCCCCGGTAGCCGGTACGTCCACCGAACCCCCAGCTCCTTCCGGTACCTGTCGATCTTGTCCCCAATCACGGAGGGGACGCCGCGGCGTAGTCCTCGTGACGCGTTTTCCCCGATCTTTTTCGCGTAATCACCAGACGAGGAGGTGAACTTGCTGCGCCTCCTGAGGCATCTGCCGGACCACGGCGTGACGAGTGTCGCCGCATCCGTCACACTTGGTGTGCGTTGTAGGGAGTAAAGCGCGTGGAGTCCGCCGCGCGCACAGCATTAAAAAGGAGCCCCGTGTCCACCGTTCCCGCCGATCTCTCCGGTAAGAGCGACGCCGAGCTGATCGCAGAGGTGCGCGCGGGAAAGATCGCGTCCTACGGTCCGCTCTACGAGCGGCACAGCGGCGCCGCGCACAACCTCGCCCGCCAGCTCGCGCGGTCCAGCTCGGAGGCCGACGACCTCGTGTCGGAGGCGTTTTCGAAGGTGCTGGACACGCTGCGCGGCGGAAAGGGCCCGGACAGCGCCTTCCGCGCGTACCTCCTTACCGCGCTGCGGCACACCGCGTACGACAAGACGCGCCGTGACCGTCGGATCGACCTCAACGAGGACATGAGCGAGGTCGGCGGGGCCGCCGGCGAGGCGCTCACCGTGCCGTTCTCCGACACCGCCGTCGCGGGCCTCGAGCGCACGATGGCCGCGAAGGCGTTCGCGCGGCTGCCGGAACGCTGGCAGGCAGTGCTGTGGCACACCGAAATCGAGCAGCAGAGCCCGGCTGAAGTCGCGCCGCTGCTCGGGCTGACCGCGAACGGCGTGTCCGCGCTCGCCTACCGCGCCCGGGAAGGGCTTCGCCAGGCGTACCTGCAGGTCCACCTGCAGGAAACCGGTGCCGACCGTTGCCGGGCGACGGCCGACCGGCTCGGGGCCTGGACCCGCGACGGACTGTCCAAACGCGAGCGCTCGCAGGTGGAGAACCACCTCGACGAATGCGAGAAGTGCCGGGTGCTGGCGGCCGAGCTGGCCGACGTCAACGGCAGCTTGCGCGCGATCATCGCCCCGATCGTCCTCGGCGGCGCCGCTCTCGGCTACCTGGCCACGATCGGTGCGGCCAAGGCGAGCGCGGCTACCGCCGGTGCCGCCGCGGTCGGTGCTGGAGCCGCCGCGGCAGGCGGGGCCAAGGCGGGTGCGGCCGCGGCCGCGTCCGCGCCGCGGCAGTTCGCCGGGGTCGCCATGTCCGGGGCCGCGATGGTGGCCGCCGTGGCGGTCGCACTGGCTGCCGGCGGCGGAACGCAGACCATTCCGGCTGCTCAGCAGGCACCCGCACCGCCGCCGGCCGCCGCGCCCGCACCGGCGCCGAAGCCTGCTCCCCCAGCACCCCCGGCCGCGCCGCCCGCTCCCCCGGCACCGCCGCCTGCCCAGCCCGCGCCTCCAGCGGTGCCCCCGCCTGCGGCACCCCCGGCGGCTCCCCCTGCTCCGCCCGCTCAGCCGCCGGCCCAGAACCCGCCGCCTGCCGCGCCGCCGCAGCTGTCCGCGTCCATGCCGCCGAGCGGGGTCGAACTCCAGCCGGGCGGCAGGCCGGTCGAGCTGCCGATCACCGTGCGCAACAACGGCGGTTCGGTGTCCGATCCGGTCCAGGCGACGTTGAACCTGCCGCGGGGAGTCCGGGCCGTTCCGGCGAACGGCGGCGGCGCGGCAGGCACGTACTCCAGCGAAGCGGCCGCGCAGTCCGGGCCGATGCAGGTCGCGTGCCCGGGCGGCACGGGCACGGTCACGTGCAAGACCGGCAGCGGACTGCAGCCCGGCCAGTCGGCGGTGCTGATGTTCCGGCTGCAGGCGGACGAGAACGCGAGCGGCGGCACGGTGACCGGTTCGGTCACCGCGGGTGCTTCGGTGAACGTCACCGTCAGCGTGCAGGTGAAGGTCAAGGCCCCGAAGGACGCTCTGGCACTGACCGCTTGGCCGCTCGGCCTGCCGTGGAAGCTGCAGCCGGAGATCCACGCCACGGCGTACAACACCGGGCAGAGCACGAAGCCGGTCACGATCACGTTCGACCACAGCACCACCTGGCAGCTTGGGTTGAAGAAGTTCAATTGCACGTCCGGTGCGACGAGCACGAGCTGCACCAGTGCCAAACCGCTGGCTCCAGGCGAGAAAGCGGACCTGTTGGTGACGGTGGACCGCAAGCCGTTCGATGGCCCGCTCACGGTCACCGTCAACGCGTCGCTCGGCAGCGCGTCGGCGAAACCGGTCCCGGTGGACCTCGGCTGCTGGTGGAACATGTGCCACGACCCGACGATCGGACCGCTGTCGTCCACGTCGGTGCCGCTGCCGCCCACGACGTCGACCTCGAAGAGCCACACGCCGAGTTCGACGAAGCACCCGAAGCCGAGCGTCACGCCGCCGTCCACGCCGTCCGACGAGGACGACACGCCGGACCCGACGTCGAGCAGCCCGGCCGCCACCACGAGCGCGCCGCCGGACCCCAGCTCGGACGGAAAGCCCGGCAAACCCGATAACCACGGCAAACGTCCGCCGTCGGTCGAACCCCGGGGATTCTTCGGCTGGTTCACGGAGTAGCGTCCGCGAGGTGCGCGAACTCCTGGCGAAGCACCGTGAACTGGTCCGTTTCGCCCTGGTCGGCGGCACGAGCTTCGTCATCACGCTGACGATCACGTACGTCCTGAAGTTCACCGTGCTGCGGACCCATCCGGTCACGGCGCTGATCGTCGGTGTGCTGATCGCCACGATCTTCTCCTACGTGGCGAACCGCGAATGGGCGTTCCGCACCCGCGGCGGCCACGAGCGGGCGCACGAAGCGGCGCTGTTTTTCCTGATCAGCGGGGTCGCACTCGGACTGAACGCGTTGCCGCAGTGGGTTTCGCGCTACGTCCTGCAGCTGCAGGCGCCGCACGTGAGCCTGGTCGCGCAGGAGGCCGCCGACTTCGTCAGCGGGATGCTTCTGGGCACATTGCTGGGGACGCTGTTCCGCTGGTGGGCGTTCAAGAAGTGGGTGTTCCCCACGGAGGGCGCCCGGCCGGAATCAGCGCGGAATGACAATCCGGATATTCCGGACCGTAAGGCCGCCTGAGACCTGGCGTGACCTCGAATTCTCTAGACTGCGTTACGTGACCGTCGTCGAAACCGTGCTCGCCCGCACGCCCGAGCCGTTGCGCTCCGTGCTCGTGAAGCACCGGGAGCTGCTGAAGTTCGCGATCGTGGGCGGCACGACCTTCCTGGTCGACAACGGCGTCTGGTACCTGCTGAAGCTCAGCGTGCTGGAGTCGAAACCGACCACCGCGAAGGCGATCGCGATCATCGTCGCGACGATCGTGTCGTACGTGCTCAACCGCGAATGGTCGTTCCGCACCCGAGGCGGCCGCGAACGCGCCCACGAGGCGACGCTGTTCTTCCTGATCAGCGGCGTCGCGGTGGTGGTGAACCTGATTCCGCTGCTGATCTCGCGCTACTGGATGCACCTGGAAGTGCCGCACGTGTCGCGGTTCGTGCAGGAGGTCGCGGACTTCGCGAGCGGGTCGATCATCGGCATGCTGCTGGCGATGGTGTTCCGGTTCTGGGGCTTCAAGAAGTGGGTGTTCCCGGACGAGCTGGGGGAACGGCGGAAGGACGGGGTCACCCGGCTTCCCCGGTGACCCGGCTGGCGCTGTTCGACCTCGACGACACGCTGACCGACCTCAGCGGCGCGTTTTCCCGCTGGGCGGCGGAATTCGCCGCGCGGCACCGGCTTCCCGACGACGCGGCGAGCTGGCTGATCGCGGCGCGGCGGGGAGGTCCGATGGACCGGTTCTTCGCCGAAGTCCGGCAGAAGTTCGCTCTGGCCGAGCCTGCCGAACAGTTGTGGGCGAGCTATCGCGCGAGAATTCCGCAACTGGTGCAGCTCTATCCGAACGCACTGGCCGATCTTGGCACCCTGCGCGCCGCCGGATGGCGAATCGGCATCGTCACTAATGGGATGCAGGACAATCAGCTAGCGAAGCTGCATCGCACCGGCCTCGCGAAAGCAGTCGACGGTTACTGCGTTTCCGCCGCCGTCGGCCTGCGCAAACCCGACCCTCGTATCTTCCGCCTCGCTGCGCAGAACTGCGGGACCACGCTGACTCCCGGCGATTGGGTCATCGGCGACAGCCCTGACCTCGACATCGCAGGCGGGCACAACGTCGGGCTGCGCACGCTCTGGATCAGCCATCATCGAGCGTGGCCGCAAGGTCGACCGCCGCACCGCGTCGCGATCGAGCTGCGGGAAGCAGTCCGGATCCTCAGCGAGGAACCGGCTCCGCGGGCCACTGCAATTTCCCCACCTCGCCCGGGCGCGGCACCTTCAAAAACAGACTGAAAATCGCCGGTCGCTTATTCGACAGTTCCAGTCGTCCGCCGTCCGCCTCGACCAGGGCACGGGCCAAAGCCAACCCGACCCCGGTCGAACCTCCGCCGGAAAAACCGCGTTCGAAAATGTGCGGCGCGATTTCGTCCGGCACCCCGGACCCGGTGTCCGCGACCTCGATCACTACCGTTCCCTCGGCATCACCGCGGCGGGCGGACAGCGTGACCGTTCCCGCGCCGTGGCGGAGGGCGTTGTCCAGCAGTACCCCGATCACCTCGCGCAGTCGCGCCGGGGTCACGCGCACCATCAAGCCGTCCGCGACCTTCAGTCGCAGGTTCCGGCCCTCGACCCGCAGCAACTGTCGCCATTCCTCCGCGACCGCGGGCAGCGTCACCGGCAGATCCACCGGCTCGGCGTCGACCTCGCGGGCGGCTCGGGCGGCGGCCAGCAGTTCGTCCAGGGCCTGGGCCAGCCGGTCCGCCTGTTCCTGCGCGGCACGGGACTCCTCGACCACGTCCGGATCCTCGTGGCTGGTCAACGGTTCCAGCCGCAGCTGCAGCGCGGTCAACCGGCTGCGCAGCTGGTGCGAGACATCCCCGACCAGCTGCCGTTCCCGCTGCACGAGCTGTGCCAAAGCCGACCCCGACGTATCCAATGCTTCCGCGACCATGTCCAGCTCGGCCACGCGGTAGCGGCTCGGGTCGGGGCGGAAATCGCCGCCGCCCAGGCGGGAGGCTCGGTCCGCGACGTGCCGGAGCGGTTTCGCCAGGCGGCGCGCGGTCACTGTCGCCACCACCGTGCCGGTGCCGACCGACAGGACCACCAACAGCACGACCAGCAGCGTCACCTGCGTCTGCTTCGTGCGCACCGGGCCGCTCGGGATCGCCAGCAGCACCGTGCCGCTGCGAGCGGTCGGCACCGATTCGACCACCGGGTCCGGGCCGGGGTTCGCGCCGAGGTGCTTTTCGCTGAAGCCCTCGGCGCGCACGATCAGCATGCCGCCGTCGGGAACGCCGACCCGGAACTGCTCCAGGTCGATTTCCTGGCCGTTCGCGACCTGCGTGTCCACCGTCGCGGCGATGTTGCGCGCCCGTTCGGCCAGGCTCTCCCGGTTGAGGTTCTCCACCAGCCGCCACGCGGTGACGCCGAGCGGGATGCCCAGCACGGCCGCGGTCACCGCCACGGCGAGGAGGATCGCCAGCAGGATCCGGCGGCGCATGCTCATCGGCGGCTACTCGACATTGAACCGGAACCCGACGCCGCGCACGGTCGCGATGCGCCGTTCGGCGTCGGAGTGCGCCGGTTTCGCCTGCCTGCCCGCCGCCTCGTCGGCGGCGACCGCGAGTTTGCGGCGCAGCCAGGACATGTGCATGTCGAGCGTTTTCGACGTCTTGGACTCGAGGTCGTTCCACACCTCGGCGAGGATCTCGTCGCGGCTGACGACCTGCCCGGCCCGGCTCATCAGCACGCGCAGCAGCTCGAACTCCTTGTTCGCCAGCTGCACCTCGTGCGAGTCCACAGTGACCAGTCGCGCGCCGAGATCCATCCGGACGCCGCCGGCCTCCAGCACTTCCGGGACCCGGCGGCGCAGCAGCGCGCGGATCCGCGCCAGCAGTTCGGCGAGCCGGAACGGCTTGGCCACGTAATCGTCCGCGCCCGCGTCGAGGCCGACGACGAAATCGACCTCGTCGGTGCGCGCGGTGAGCATCAGCACCGGCAGTTCGGTGCCGCTCGCGCGCAGTCTGCGGCACACCTCCAGCCCGTCCATCCCGGGCAGCCCGAGGTCGAGCACGAGCAGGTCGACCCGGTGCGCGGCGGTCGCGGCGAGCACCGCCGGGCCGTCGGTGACGACCTCGATCTCGTACCCCTCCCGGTGCAGCGCGCGCGACAGCGGCTCGGCGATGGCCGGATCGTCTTCGGCAAGTAGGACCATGCTCACCTGGCCAACCTTACGGCGAACGGGCGTGAAACCATCGTGACCGTGCCTGCCTACTCGGATGACCTCGCTCTCGCCACCCGGCTGGCGGACGCCGCCGACGCGCTGACCACGGCCCGTTTCCGTGCGCTCGACCTCGCGGTGTCCGCGAAACCGGACCGCACGCCGGTGACCGACGCCGACACCGCCGTCGAGGACGCGATCCGCGAAATCCTCGCCACGGAACGGCCCGGCGACACGGTCGCGGGCGAGGAACGCGGCGGCTCCGCGGGCAGCGAGGGCCGGGCCTGGGTGATCGACCCGATCGACGGGACCAAGAACTTCCTGCGCGGCGTCCCGGTGTGGGCGACGCTGATCGCGCTGGTCGAGGACGGCACGCCGGTGGTCGGCATGATCAGCGCGCCGCTGCTGGGCCGGCGTTGGTGGGCGGCTCTCGGCGAGGGCGCCCACCTGCGCGACGCGGCGGGCGAACGCCGCATTTCGGTGTCGAAGGTGGCGACGCTCGGCGACGCCTATCTGTCCACGACGGACTTGAACAGCTGGACCGAGTACCACTCCCGCGAGAAGTACCTCGCGCTCACCGAGGCGTGCTGGGAATCCCGCGCCTTCGGGGATTTCTGGAGCCACTGCCTCGTCGCCGAGGGCGCGATGGACGTCGCGGCCGAGTGCATCGTGAATCCGTGGGACGTCGCCGCCGCGCAGGTGATCGTCACCGAGGCGGGCGGCCGGTTCACCGATCTTTCCGGCGCGGAGACCTACGAGGGCGGTTCAGCGCTGTCCACCAACGGCCTCCTGCACGACGAAGCGCTGGCCGTGCTGCGCCGTCAGTGAGCCCCGGGCAGCACGCCGACCGCGCCGCGCGCCACCTGCGACCAGGTCAGCCTGCCGAAGAGGTAGTGGCAGGCGACCTGTTCGGAGGTGAACGCGGCCCAGTCGTAGCGGTTGCCCTGCTCGCGCCAGAACACTTCCCAGCCGCCGTCGGAGATCGGCAGCAGGCACCACGTGTTGTCCGCTTCCCGGCCGATCGACACGACTTCCCCGGGCACCCCGATGACGTCCAGCCACTTCCGGATCGACTGGGTGTTCATCGTGCCTCCCGCGTGACGTCGACCAGGAATCCCAGCGTGACCAGTTCGTCCGCGGAGAGCACCGCACGGTAGCGGATTCCGCCGCCCGGTCCGTCGAACCACTCCGCCGATGTGGCCTGCCACACCGGCATTGGCTTCAGCACTCGGTAACGGCGGTAGCCAGAACGCAGCGCGGCGGGCGGCAACGCGCGCTGGGCGAACGGCGTGCCGTCCGGCGCGAACACGCGGCCGTGATCGCTGCCGAAGCGGTCCAGCAACGTGTTTTCCGGCAGTACCACCGGATTCGGCTCTTCGACGCAGCCCTCCGCGGGCGGCCACACGTACTCGGCGCCGACCACGAACCGGCGCTCCCATTCGGGACCCTCCGGCGGCACGTAGCCGTTGACGACGGCCTCGGGCGGCTCCGGATCCACCGGCGGCGCGGGCGAACGGCGGAAGCCCTGCTTGACGTATCCGAGCACCGCGGTGTCGTCAAGCAACGCCGATTCCGGATGGTCGAACAACGGCCGCCGGGCCACCCCGTCCGAGGGCAGCGGCAACTGCCGGTCCGGACGGTCCGCGGCCACCGGCAAATGCCCGAGCGGGAACATGTGCACGGCGAACAACGCCAGCACGCTTTCCCGGTCGGTGCGCGGAGAACCGACCGGCGGACGGCTTTGCGCGGGCAGCACGCCGGTGCCCGCCGGCGGGGTGGGCACCTCGTCGAAGCCGCGTTCGAGCAGCCCGCCGTACTGGGCGGGCACGCGCACCGGGCCGGTGGCGACGTCGGTGTCTGCCGGTTCGGGCTGGTCGGACACTGGCACCCTCTTCTCGGTCGTGCCGGCACCGGGTCGGACGCTCGCCCGCCGCGGAAGGTTCCGGGCGGGCGGGAAACCCACCTTATCGGGCGACGGTGCTGCGCCGCCGCACCAACGCGCGGGCCGCGCCGCGCTTCTCGACCACCTCGAACCCGGCGTCGGCGAACATGCCGGTGGTGCCGTGGTAGAGGTCCGAGGAGGTCGACCGCGGCCCGGGTTCCACCGGATACCCCTCGACGGTTTCCGCGCCCTGTTCCACCGCGTAGTCCACGGCGGCCCGCAGCAACGCCGTCGCCAGCCCGCGCCGACGGCCGCGGCGGTGGAGGTAGAAGCACGTCACCGACCAGACCGCGCCCGGCTCGTCCGACGCCATCACCCGCGAAGAGGCCAGCCGCGGATTGTCCTTCCGCGGCGACACGGCCACCCAGCCCAGCGGTTCGCCGTCGACAATGCCCAAGAGCCCCAACGGTTTCCCGTCCCGCGCCTCAGCGCGGAGGTGCTCCTTGCGGCCCTCTCGACCGGCGGCCCGGTAGTCCTGGTTGGCGAGCCGGAAGAACGTGCACCAGCAGCCGCCCTGCACCCCGCCGGGACCGAAGAGCTGCTCGAACAACGGCCACGTCTCCGCGCTGAGCGGGACGAACTCGGGAGTGCTATCCGGCAAGCGCGTTCACGACCCGCGACGGCGACGGACGGCCCAGCTGCCCGGCCATCCACGAGCTGGTCTCCACGAGCTTGCCGAGATCGACGCCGTGCTCCACGCCAAGCCCTTCCAGCAGCCAGACCAGGTCCTCGGTCGCCAGGTTGCCGGTCGCCGACTCGGCGTACGGGCAGCCGCCGAGCCCGCCGGCCGATGAGTCCACAGTGGACACCCCGGCGCGGAGCGCGGCCTCGGTGTTGGCCAGCGCCTGGCCGTAGGTGTCGTGGAAGTGCACGGCGAGCTTGGAGACGTCGGCGGTGTCCCCGAACGCCTCGATCAGCCGGGTGACCTGGTTCGTGGTGGCCACGCCGATGGTGTCGCCGAGCGAGAGCTGCGAGCAGCCGAAGTCGAGCAGCCGCTTGCCCGCCCGCACGACCTGCTGCACGTCGACCACGCCCTCCCACGGGTCGCCGAAGCACATCGACAGGTAGCCGCGGACCTCGAGGCCCTCCTTGCGGGCCCGGGTGACCACCGGTTCGAACATGCCGAACTGGTCGTCGAAGGTCGAGTTCAGGTTGCGCTGGGCGAAGGTCTCGGTGGCGCTGGCGAAGATCGCGATGTGGTCGACACCGGCGTCGAGCGCGCGGTTGAGGCCGCGGTCGTTCGGCACCAGCACCGGGTAGCGGACGCCGTCGCGGCGGTCGAGCCCGGCGAGCAGCTGTTCGGCGTCGGCGAGCTGCGGCACCCACTTCGGGTGCACGAAGCTGGTCGCCTCGAGGGTCCTCAGCCCGGCGCCGGCGAGCCGGTCCAGGAATTCGAGCTTGACCTCGACCGGCACGACCGAGCTCTCGTTCTGCAGCCCGTCGCGCGCCCCGACCTCCCAGATCTCGACCCGCGGCGGCAACCCGCTCGCGGGGACCCGTTCCGGCAGGCCGACCTCTCGAGCACCCACGTCAGCGTCTCCTTCCGCGCGGTTCCCGGCCGCGCGGGGGCAGAGGTTCGGTGTCCTGCGGGCCGGGCGCGCCGTGGTAGTCGTCGTAGGGATTGTCGTTGACTTCGCGGTAAATGACCGTATGCACGTGCTCGACGTGGGGAATGTCATCGAAGCGCAGCGGTTCGTCCGAGGCCGACTCGATGATCAGCGTGCCGCAGCCGAAGATCCGGTCGAGCAGGCCGTGCTCGAACTGGACGCTGTTGATCCGCGACAGCGGGATGTCGATGCCGGTGCGCTTGAGCACGCCCTCGCGCGCGATCAGCCGGTCGGTGGTCACGATGAAATGCGTCGTGCGCCAGCGGACCAGCGGCGCGAGGAACAGCCACACCACGAAGATCAGCGCGATCGCGGCGACCGCGATCATCGTGATGTTGTTCCACGGCCCGGCGAAGTCCTTGGCGATGACGAGCAGCCACACCGCCGCTCCGACGGTGAGCACGAACGCCAGGAACGGGAAGATCAGCATCTTGAAGTGCGGGTGGCTGTGCACCACCACGCGTTCGTTCTGGCTGAGCAAATCGTCCGGATAGGCCACGGCGGGCGCTCCCCTGCGAATGTGTGCCGATGTGGTGGATCCACCGTACCGGCGCGGACCTCGCGCGGGCGCGCCCGTTCCGGTCAAGCAGGGCGAACGTGCACCACATCACCGGCGAAAACGGTCAGCCGCCGCCCGTCGGGGACGTCGACCTGCAACTGGCCCGACGCGTCCAGGTCCGCGGCGCGGCCGGTGAGCGTCGACCCGTCCGGCAGCTGCACCCGGACGTCCTGGCCGAGCGTCGCGCAGCGGGCCCGGTAGTCGCCAAGCAGCCCGGCCTCGGTGAGGTCCCCGCCCGCCGTCCGCCAGCGGCGTTCGAGGTCGTCGAACCTGGTCAGCAGGCCGAGCGCGACCTCGGTGCGGTCGGTATTGGTCGCGCCCTGCTCGGCGAGCGAGGTCGCGGGCAGCCCGCCCGGACCGGCCGGGACGTCGTCGCCGAGCGGCAGGACGTTGAGGCCGATGCCCAGCACCACGGCCGGGTCGCCGGTGCCGACGGCCTCGGCGAGGATGCCCGCGCACTTGGCCCGCTCGGGTCCGGCGAGCACGTCGTTAGGCCATTTGAGGGCGACGTCGACCCCCAAATCGGTGGCGAGCGCGTGCACCGCGAGCCCCGCGACCACGGACAGCGAGCCGAGCGCGGAGAACGGCACGCCCGCGGGCCGCAGCGCGATGCTCAGGTACAGCCCGGCACCCTTCGGCGAACTCCACGAACGAGCCCGCCGACCCACTCCCGCGGTCTGGTGTTCGGCCAGCAGAACGGTCCGGTCCTCCGCTCCCGCGGCGAGGGCTTCCCGCAGGTCAGCGTTGGTGGAACCGGTGGTCTCCACGACGTCGAGGCGGTCGTAGCGGCCGCCGAGTCCGTCCCGCAGCCGCGCCGCGTCGAGTTCAGCCATGTGCCCACAATATGAGAGTCCCCCTAACGTGCAAGCCGTTCGCTCGTTAGCCAGAGGTGCGCTCTTCTAGATTGGACGCCGTGCCGCCGGAAACCCCCACCGCCGACGCGCCGCCGAAGCCCGCCTGGGCTCGCGGCGCGCTGTATCGCGGGCTCGTGGCGTTGCCGCTGGTCGCCGGGCTCGCCACCGCGGGCTGGCTGGTCGCCGGACGCGAGCAGCCCGCTCCCGTTCCGACGCAGGCCGCGCTGACCGCGCCGGCGCCCACGCAGACTCCGGTCAGCGGTCCGTCCGTGCTGCAGGCGAGCGCTCCGGTGCAAGCGCAGGAACCGGCGCAGGGCGCGGCCGGCGGAGGCGGCGGTCCGGCCCCGCTGCAGAAGTGGGCGGATTCGCTCGCCGGGCCGCTGGACATCCCGGCCCCCGCGCTGCTCGGGTACGCCAACGGCGAGCTGACGATGCGCAAGGAACGCCCAGACTGCCACCTGTCGTGGGTCACGCTGGCGGGCCTCGGCGTCGCGGGCAACAACCACGGCCGCAGCCCCGGCGAGCCGATGGGGCTTTCGGCGCAGCAATGGAAGAAGTACGGCGCGCAGATCGCGGGCATCGCGCACCCCGCGCTGTCCGACCCGTCGGCCGCGTCCGTCGCCGCCGGTCGCGCGCTGTGCGCGAGCGGTGTCGATTTGTCGGCGGGCAATGGCTGGTGGAAGGCCGTGGCCGGATACCAGAACGGCAGCGGCATGGAGCTGTTCCGGCAGCGAGTGCTCGGCTACGCCCAGCTGTACGCGACGCTCTCCCTGGACCCGGCGAAGGCGAACGCGCCGTCGGTGCACGCCACGCGATTCGCGCTGGGTCAGCTTGGCCTGCCGTACGTGTGGGGCGGCAACGGCCCCGACGCGGGCGCGGCCGGGTTCGACTGCTCGGGTCTCACCAAGGCGTCTTACGACAGCGCCGGGGTTTCCCTGCCGCGTACTGCGGACAGCCAGTTCCGTTCGGTGCCGCCGGTTCCGGGCGGGCAGGAACCGCAGCTGGGCGACCTCGTCTTCTACGGCAGCCCGGCGACGCGCATTCACCACGTGGGGCTGTATCTCGGCAACGGGCTGATGATCAACGCGCCGACTGAGGGGCAGGCGATCCAGATCCACACGTTCCACCGGCCCGGGGACGACTACGCCGGGGCGGGGCATCCGGCGAACTGACCGCCGGATTCGGTGAAGAGCCGCGGCCAAGATTCCCGTTTCCGCACGCAGCGCCCGTCTGTCGCTTATGCTCCGGAGCATTCTTCCTGACGGGAAAGGCACGCCATGTCCGCTCGCATCCTGCCCGTTTTCGCCGTGGGCGCCGCGCTCCTGATCGCCAGCTGCTCCGGCGAAAGCGGCAGCACCGCTGCCCCGGCTCCCACTTCCTCGGCCGCGCCCGCGTCGTCCTCGAGCGCAAAGCCGTCGCCGTCCACCTCGGCGGCGCCGTCGTCGTCAGCCGCCGCAGCGGGGACCGGGGGTGACGCGGTCGAGCGGTACGAGGCCTTCATGCACGCCGCGGGCCGGGAGGACCTCGCGACCGTCTGCGAGATCGCCGGCCCGGCCGCCAAGCAGGCGGAGGACCAGGGCATGGGGCCGTGCGAGAAGACGATGCCGATGGCGTTCCAGCTGATCTCCCCGACGCAGAAGAAGGCCCTGCAGAGCGCCACGGTCGACCGGTCCAAGATCAAGGAAGGGGCCAAGCGGGTCGAAATCCCGGCGCGCGCGGTGAAAGCCTCCGTCAAGTTCACCGACAGCGACCTCGGCGACGCGGTCATGGAGAATCGCGGCGGCAAATGGTACGTAGTCGACTGACCCAGTGCGCGGCACCCGCGCGGCGGGCCACTTCGGCGGCCTTGCGGTAGTGCTCGCCGGGCGGCAATCCCAGGCGTTCGGCCAGTTCCCCCAGGTAATAGGCGACCGGGCCGAGCGTCACCATGCCGGAACCGGCTCCGGCCAGTTCGTTCTCCGCGGGGGCCAGTCGCGCGTACAGCTCGCGTGCGTCTCCGGTCGCGGCGGTGAGGCACGCGCGCAGTTCCAGGAACAGGTCCGGCCGATCCGGCGGGAGCGTGAAGTCCACTGTGGACTCCAGGCCGTGCTGGACGTAGAGGCAATGCCGGGCGAGCGGCAGCAGGCCGCGGTCCACTCCGGACATTCCGCTGCCGGGCAACCGGGCCGCGGCACCGCGGTAGGCGGCTTCCGCGGCGGCGACCGGACCGGTGACGGCCAAGCGGAGCGCGCGGAACCAGTCGGTGAACACGCTGACGAGCGGCAGGTCGTACTGCTCCCCCAGCCGGTCCGCGGCAGCGGCGTGAGTGTCGGCGGCGGCGAAGTCGGCGAGCGCTGACTGGGCCTGCATCAGCACCAGGTGCCCGAGCACCTCGAAGGTCACCAACCGGTGCCGGGCAGCCAATTCGACCAGTTCTTCCCCGATCCGGGCGCGTTCCGGTGCCAGGCCGGCGCGGGTGAAAGTCTGCGTCCAGCGGGCGTTCAGCGCCAACGCCAGCAGCGCTGGATCTTCGGCGGCGCGCGCCAGTTTTTCTGCTTCGACAGCCGCGTCGTACGCGCGTTGACCGCCTTCGTTGCGCAGTTCCAACGCGATGGTCGCCAGCAAGCTGGCGCGGACGAGCGGATCGTTGGTGTGGACGCGTTCGGCCGCGTCGGCGATGCGGCGGGCCAGCACCGGGTCGTCGTTCTCAGTCCAGATTCCCGGCACGTCGTACGCGGTCAATACCCTGATGGTCAAAGCGGAATCGTCGCCAGCGAGGTCCAATGCCTCGGCGCGGTAGCGGCGGGCGGCGGCCAAGGAGCCGGTGACCGCAGACGTCCGGGCTAATCCCATCAGCAATTCCACCGTACGCGGGCCTTGCGCCAAAGCAGCTTTCCAGAGCCGAAGTGCTTCGTGGGGCGCGAAATCTCGCTCGGCGCGTTCTGCGGCTGCTTGCGCGTAGGCGGTGCCGCGGTCGTCTCCGGCGAGCAGGAAGTGGTGGGCCAGCAAGGAAATCTCGGACGGTCGACGGCTCGCCAAAGCCTCGCCGACTTCACGGTGCAGCTGCGCGCGCCGAGCCAGTGAAAGGTCGTCGTACACGGCGTCACGGACGAGTGCGTGCGCGAACCGGAACGCTCGGGGGCCGCTTTCGGTCAGAAATCCTGCCTGCACAGCAGTTTCCAGCTCGTCGAGGACGTCACCGAGCAGGCCGAGGTCGACGTCCGCGCCGATCACCGCGGCTTTCCCGAGCACCGCACGTACGTGGTCGGGCAACGCGGCGATCCGGTTCCGGACTACGTCGCGCACCCCGTCCGGCAGATCGCCTTCGGCATCCATCGCGCGGGCAAGTTCCTTGACAAAGAACGGGTTTCCGCCGGACCGCCGATGAATCACCGCAGCGGACTCGGGACCGACCAACTCGGCCACTGCCGCCACCGAAAGTCCGCTCAGATACAGCCGAACCGGATCGGCGCGCGCGAGCCTGCCCAACGCCGCGGTCAGTTCCGCGGAGACTTCGGTCGTTCGATACGTCGCGATCAACAGCACCGGCGCCGCGGTCATCGACGTCAGCAGCGCCAGGGTTTCCTCGCCCGCCCACTGCAAATCGTCCAGTACGACCAGCAGCGGACCCCGGCGGGCGACCTCCGCGATCCGCGCGGTCATCGCCTGATGCCATTCGAAGCGCGCGACCGCCGGGTCGCCACCCGTCGTCCGCGGCGGGACCGGTTCGCCCAGCGCGGCGAGAATCCGCGTCCACGGCCAAGCCGGCGGCACCCCGGCACCGTCCGGATTCACGCCCCACGCCGTGGTCCAGCCCAACCGCGCGGCGAATTCCTCGACCAGCGCTGTCTTGCCCGCGCCTGCCTCGCCGGACACCAGCACGAGCCGGAACCGCTTGCGCTCAGCCACTTCCGCCGCGACCTCGGTGAGCCGCGCCAACTCCTGGTCCCGCCCGGCCAACCGGCCCGGAACGGCCGGTGCCAACTGCGGAGCCTGCGCGAGGATGTCCTGCTCCACCTGCCGCAACGCCGGGCCGGGGTCGACCCCCAGCTCCGCGGCCAACCCGGCCCGCGCCCGACGCAAGGCGGCCAGCGCGTCCCCCTGCCGGCCGGCCCGGTACAACGCGAGCGCCAGCAACCGCCACGCTTCCTCGCGCATCGGGTGAGCGTCCACAAGGGACTCCAGGTCCGGTACCGCTTCGGCGGCGCGGCCGAGATCCAGCAGCCCGGCCGCCCGCCGTTCCAGCGCGAGCAACCGCAGTTCGTCGAGCCGAGCCCGTTCCGCGCGCGCCCACGGTTCGTCGGCGAACTCCGCGTACGGCTCGCCCCGCCACCAGCCGAGCGCCTCGTCCAGCTGCGCGACCGACGGCGTGCCCCGCAGCAGCGCCTCGAAGCGCCACGCGTCGACTTGCTCCGGTTCCGCCCGCAGCGCATACCCCGGTCCGGCGGTGACCAGCAGCTTCGCCGGCGTCCGCGGCGGACGGTCCGGTTCGAGCGAACGCCGCAACGCGCCGACGAAGGTCTGCACCGCACCGACCGCGCCGGCCCGCGGCTCGGTCCACAACGCGTCGACCAGCGCGTCCGTCGAAACCACCTTCCCGCGCGCGACGAGCAGGCGGGCGAGCACGGCGCGATGGCGCGGCCCGGGCAACGCCACCGGCCCGCGCGCGTCGGAGGCCGCCAAGGGGCCCAGCACCGAGAACGAGATGGTCATCGGTTCCGTACTGTAATCAGCTCGCTCGTTGCTGATCGGTTGCTGATCGGCCCGGCGCACTCTGGGCCGCATGAACTTCGACTACCAGCGAGTGCCCGTCGCCGACGGCGTGTCCCTCAACGTGGCGGTCGCGGGCTCCGGCTCGCCCGTCGTCCTGCTGCACGGCTTCCCGCAGACCCACCTGATGTGGCGGCACGTCGCCGCCGACCTCGCCGCCGACCACACCGTCCTGTGCCCTGACCTGCGCGGGTACGGCGACAGCGACAAGCCGGCCGACGACGGCGAGACCTACTCGAAGCGCACCATGGCCGCCGACGTCGTCGCACTGGCCCGCGCCTTCGGCCACGAAAAGTTCGCGCTCGCCGGGCACGACCGCGGCGCGCTCGTCGCGATCCGCGCCGGCCTCGACCACCCGGACCACGTGTCCCACCTGGCCATCCTCGACGTGCTGCCGACACTGGACATGTGGGACGTGCTGCACGGCGTCAGCGCGTCCGTCGCCTTCCACCTCTACCTGATGGCGCAGCCGCCCGGTCTGCCCGAGCAGCTGATCAGCGGCGCCCCGGACGCGTTCTTCAGCTACTTCCTCGACCAGTGGGGCGCCGACCCCGAGGCCATCCCGGCCGACATCCGCGCCCGGTACCTCGAAGCGAGCCGGAACGCGGTCCCGTCGATCGTCGCCGACTACCGCGCCTCCGCGGGCATCGACGTCGAACACGACCGCGCCGACCGCGCCGCGGGCAATCAGCTGAAGATGCCGACCACGGTGGTGCAGCAGGATTGGGGTGTCGCACTGGGCTACGACGCGGTCGCGCTCTGGCGCGCGTGGGCACCGGATCTGGTGCACGAAACCGTGCACAGTGGGCATTTCATGGCCGAGACTTCCCCCGCCAGCGTTACGAAATCTCTGCGGGACCTGCTCGCCCGCTGACCCGCCCAGGGTCACGCCCCGGATGAGTGGTCGCCAGTTGTTCACCTGCCGGCCGCTCTCCGGGGCGCCTCCTCGATGCCGCTCCCACCTGAGCGCATTTCCCGGCCGATCTTGGAGGACCTGTGTTCCGCAAGCGGATCGTGGCCGCCATCGCCTTGCCGGGGCCGCGGCCGGGGTGCGCCCAGCTGTGCCGAACTGGAATGTCAGACTGGGTCCGACCAGCGGATCTGACAACCAGGGAGAGCAATGGGCGACGGGCAATCTGCCGCCGAGGTGCTCTCCGCGGAACTGGCCGCGCTGCGCGCGCGGGCCGGGAATCCGTCGTTCCGCAAGATGGCCGACCGCTCCGGGCGGATCTCGCACACCACACTGCACGAGGCGGTCCGCGGCACCCGGTTCCCGTCGTGGGACACCACGCGCGAGTTCGTCCGGGCCTGCGACGCGGACGAACAGCAGTGGCGCAGCCGCTGGGAAGAGCTGAAGGGCGTGCCGCCGGAACCCGAACCGGCCGGGGCCGCGATCGGCACAACGGCCGAGGTCACGTCGACCGAACCGGTGCTGATCACGTCGGAACCGGCCGTCCCGGAGAAGCCCCGGCGACGCCGCAAGTACGCGCTGGCCGCGGTCGTGTTCGTCGTCGTCCTTCTCGCCGGCGTCGCCGCGATCGTGGTGCCGAAGCTGAAGAGCGGCGGCCTGGTCGACGTCGGCGCGCGGGTCCCCGGCGACAACTCCAAGTTCGTCGGCGACGTGACCGTGCCCGACGGCACCGTGCTGCACGTCGGCGAGACCGTCCAGAAGGTGTGGGAGCTGCAGAACACCGGCTCGGTGCCCTGGCATCAGCGGTACCTGCAGCGGATGGACCTGCCGGCGGGCCCCGGAACGTGCCGCACCCCGGACCGGGTGCTGATCGGCGACACCCCGCCCGGCGACCACGTGATGGTGAGCGTCCCGCTGACCGCTTCGCCCGCGCCGGGGCGCTGCTGGATCGGCTGGAAGATGGTCGACGCGGCCGGCGCGGAGTTCTTCTCGACCCGGCGTCCGGTGTACGTGCTGGTGACGGTCGTCTCCTGACGCGTGTCAGATTCTGTAAGACCTGGTCACCGGGGTACCGAACACCCCGCTTCGCTCGCCAGGATGAGTGCCGCTGGGGGTCGGTCCGTGGCAGTCGTGCTCAGCGCTGCCACGGACCGCCGCGTTCAGGCCGGGCGGCGGAAGGTCGTCCGGTAGGCGCTCGGCGATACCCCGAGCGCGGCCTGCAGGTGCTGGCGCAGCGACGCCGCCGTCCCGAAGCCGCACGCCGCGGCGACCCGGTCGACCGGCAGCTCCGTTTCCTCCAGCAACTGCCGCGCGCGCTCCACTCGCTGCTGGGTCAGCCACTGCAGCGCGGACATCCCGACCTCGTCCCGGAACCGCCGGGTGAACGTCCGAGTACTCATCGACTCGCGCATCGCCAGGTCACGCAGCGTGATCGGCTGATCGAGATGTTCGAGCGCCCACGCCCGCGCGGCCGAAGTGGACGACGACCTCGGCTCCGGCACCGGACGGCGGATGAACTGAGCCTGGCCGCCCTCGCGATGCGGCGAGACGACTGTGCCGCGCGCGACCTCGTTGGCGACCGCCGCGCCGAAGTCGCGCCGGATCATGTGCAGGCAGAGGTCGATGCCGGACGCGACCCCCGCCGAGGTGAGGACGTTGCCGTCCTCGGTGTAGAGCACGTCCGCGTCAAGCCGGACCCGCGGGTACTCCAGCTGGAACTCGCAGGCCGACCGCCAGTGCGTGGTCGCGCGGCGGCCGTCGAGCAGGCCCATCGCGGCCAGCACGTACGCGCCGGTGCAGATCGAGGCGATCCGGCTTTCCGGGCGCACCAGGTTCATCGCGTGCTTGAGCTGCTCGGTCAGCTGGTGTCCGGCGGGCTCGTATTCGAGCGACGACGCGGGCACGATCACCGTGTCGGCCTCGGCCACCGCCTCCGGACCCTGCGCGACCGGGATGGCGAAGTCCGAATCTGTGCGGATGTCCCCGGGCTCGGGCGTGCAGGTGACGACCTCGTACAACCGCTCGCCCTCAGCGGATTTAGCCTGGCCGAAGAGCCGGTGGACGATGCCCAGCTCCATCACCAGCATGCCGTGCCGCACCAGCACCGCGACCTTGTGCCGCTCCGGATGCCGAAAGACCGCCATGGCCCGATTCTTGCACAAGGTGGCCATCGGGCCACTGTTTTGGCCGTTTCGCCGGTTGCACCCTGGCGTCATGAACGTCTTGTGGATCTACGCCCACCCCGACCCTGCCTCGCTCAACGGCGCGCTTCGCGACGAAGGCGTCACGACCCTGCGCGATCTCGGCCACGACGTGCGCGAATCCGACCTCTACGCGATGCGGTGGAACCCGATCGTCGACGAGATCGCGACCGTCCCCGAGGACGTCCGGATCGAGCACGAAAAACTCGACTGGGCGGACACCGTCGTCGTGCAGTTTCCGCTCTGGTGGGCGGACACCCCAGCTATCCTGAAGGGCTGGTTCGACCGCGTCTTCGTGCAGGGATACGGCTACGACTACCGCGACGAAACCGGCCACACCCTGCGCTACGGCAACGGCGTGCTGGCCGGGAAACGCGCGATGGTCATCGTCACCGCCGGGGCCCACGAGGACAGCCTCGGCCCGCGCGGCGCGCACGGTTCGCTGGACGACCTGCTGTTCAACGTCCAGCACGGCACGCTCTTCTACACCGGCATGACGGTCCTGCCGCCGCTCAAGGTGACGGGCACGAACCGGATGACGCCGGAGAAGTTCGACTGCGTGGTCGAGCGGCTGCGCAAACGTTTGCACTCCCTGGAAACGACCGACCCGCTGCCGTACCGCACCCAGGACGGCGGCGACTACGACCGGCGGCTCGTCCTGCTTCCCGAGGTCGCCCCAGGTCAGACCGGGTATGCGGCGCATCTGACCGCTTGACCCGTATATACCTCCGTGGTTATATACCGGCATGGCGATCCTGCGAACCACTCCCGGCGGACGACCGAGCGTCACCCTCGAACGGACCCTGGCGCATCCGCCGGAGAAGGTGTGGCGCGCGGTCACCTCGCCGGAGGAACTGGCGCACTGGTTCCCGGCCGCGGTCCGGTTGCCGGAATCCCCGGCGCCAGGCGGGAAGATCGCGTTCACCTTCACCGAAACCGGGGACGTCAGCGAGGGCGAGATCGTCGGCTACCGGCCGCCCGAGGTCTTCGAGTTCACCTGGAACTCGGACCTGATCCGGATCGAGGTGTCCGCGGACGGCGCGGGCAGCAAGCTCGTCTTCACGCACGTTTTCCACCGCGGCGAACCGGACATCGCCCGGCTTGGCGCGGGACGGCACGTCACCGGCTGGGTCGCCTGCCTCGATTCCCTCGAAGCCGCGCTGGACGGCCGGACGCTGGAGCCGCCGACCGACTGGCACGCGCGAATGGTGCATTACCTCGAGGAATTCGGCCTGGAGGACGGCGAGGTCCTGGACGGCGGGGTGCTCCGGTTCCGCCGGGACCTGGTCTGGCCGCCCGCCGAGGACGTCTGGAAGCGGCTGCCCCAGCCCGAACCCGGGGCGGAGGTGCTGGAGTCGCGGTCGCCGGAGGTGCTGGCCTACACCTGGCTGCACGACGGGAAACCAGCTGGTCGCGTGCGGTGGGAAGTGACGGCGGACCCGCTGGACGGCGTGCGGGTGGAGCTGACGCAGACCGTCCCGGCGGAGCTGGCGGATCAGCTGCCGGACTTGCTGACCGCACGGCACGAGCAGCTGAACGCGTTGTTCGCCGCGTCCTTCGGGGTCGAGGTGGAGCCGTGGTCGGAGGAGCGTCGCGCCGAGGTCAGGAAGCGGTACAGCTAGCCGAGAGCAGTGTTGTACGGCGAAAACCGCATCTCGGCCGGGCCCGGCAGCGCTTTTCCGTGAAGCACCAGCCGCGGTGCCGGACCGTGCACCGCCAGCCCGCGCGCCTCGCACCACGCCGACAGCTCCGGGAACCGATGATCCACCGCGAGCCGGAGATCCCCGGATGTGGTGCGGGCGATGCCGCGGATCAGCGCGCGAGCCTGGTCCTCGTCCGCGGCCACCACCGGACCGATCACCAGTACCCCGGCTTGCGTGGTGCCGAGCGCGTAACCGTCGTCGGTCACGTGGACGTGCTCGGCCTCGAACAGCATGCGGCGCAGCAACTCCCGCCGCGCGAAGCCCTGGGCCGCACTGTCCAATTCGTACACTCGCGCCACGTCCGGCGGACCGATCGGCCGCGCCGCCGGACCGCCGTCGTCGGTGAACCGCCCGCGATGGTCGGTGCAGCCGCCGTCGAACTCGAAGCCCATCGATTCGTACAGCGGACGCGCGGTTTCCGTGGTGTGCAAGGAGACCACCGCGTCCCCGGCTTCGTCGAGCGCCCGCGCCATCACCCGACGCCCGAGCCCCTGCCGCGCGAACCGCTCCGCCACGACAACCATCGACACCGACGCGGTCGGCCCGGTCCGGGTGAGCACCGCCGCCGCGGCGAGACCGCCGTCCGGAGCGTCAATGCCGAATCCGCGGCCGACGTCCAGAAGCATCGCCCATTTCCGCTCTTCGCGCGGCCACCCGCGATCGGTTCCGAGGTCGAGGCAAGCGGACAGGTCGGCAGGCCCGAGCGAACGGACCGAGGCGTCGGCGAGCAGCACGCCCCCACCATAGGGCCGGAGAGCGGTCGCGGAGGGCGGCTTGACGCCGCTGGTGCCCGGCACGCGATAGACACCATCAACGGACACCCCGGTCGTCCCGCAGCGCTGAGGGAGTCCTACGCCACACGCGCGGCAACCGCGCAGTAGCTAAGCTCCGCCACATGAGCAGTGCGACGCAGCCGCTCGGGACGCCGCCCGAGGGAGAACCGGACATCCACACGACGGCCGGCAAGCTCGCGGATCTCTATCGCCGCTACGACGAGGCCGTGCACGCCGGCTCGGCGCGGGCGATCGAGAAACAGCACGCCAAGGGCAAGAAAACCGCCCGCGAGCGGATCGATCTGCTGCTCGACGAGGGCTCGTTCGTCGAACTGGACGAGCTGGCGCGGCACCGCTCGACGAACTTCGGGCTGGAGAAGAACCGCCCGTACGGCGACGGCGTCGTGACCGGTTACGGCACCGTCGACGGGCGTCCGGTGTGCGTGTTCAGCCAAGACGTCACCGTGTTCGGCGGCGCGCTCGGCGAGGTCTACGGCGAGAAGATCGTCAAGGTGATGGACCTGGCGATCAAGACCGGCCGCCCGATCATCGGCATCAACGAGGGCGGCGGCGCGCGGATCCAGGAGGGTGTCGTCTCGCTCGGCCTGTACGGCGAGATCTTCCGCCGCAACACCATGGCCTCGGGCGTGATCCCGCAGATCTCGCTGATCATGGGCGCGAACGCGGGCGGACACGTCTACTCCCCCGCGCTCACCGACTTCGTCGTGATGGTGGACGAGACGTCGCAGATGTTCATCACCGGACCGGACGTCGTGAAGACGGTGACCGGCGAGGACGTCACCTTCGAGGAACTCGGCGGCGGGCGCACGCACAACACCAAGTCGGGCGTCGCGCACTACCTCGGCTCCGACGACGAGGACGCCATCGCCTACGTCAAGGAACTGCTCTCCTACCTGCCGCAGAACAACCTGTCCGAGCCGCCGGAGTTCGACGCGAACCAGCCGCCCGCCGGCTTCTTCGAGAACGTCACCGACACCGACCGCGAGCTGGACACGCTCATCCCGGACTCGCCGAACACGCCGTACGACATGCACGAGGTCGTCACCCGCGTGCTCGACGACGGCGAATTCCTCGAGGTGCACGAACTGTTCGCGCCCAACATCCTGGTCGGGTTCGGCCGGGTCGACGGGCAGAGCGTCGGCGTCGTGGCGAACCAGCCGACGCAGTTCGCCGGCTGCCTCGACATCGACGCGTCCGAGAAGGCCGCCCGTTTCGTGCGGACCTGCGACGCGTTCAACATCCCGGTTCTGACCTTTGTGGACGTTCCCGGCTTCCTTCCCGGCACCGACCAGGAGTGGAACGGCATCATCCGCCGCGGCGCGAAGCTGATCTACGCGTACGCGGAAGCGACCGTCCCGCTGATCACGGTGATCACGCGCAAGGCATACGGCGGCGCGTACGACGTGATGGGCTCCAAGCACCTCGGCGCGGACGTCAACCTGGCCTGGCCGACCGCACAGGTCGCGGTGATGGGCGCGCAGGGCGCGGCGAACATCGTGCACCGAAAGACCCTGGCCAACGCGGCGGCGGAGGGGCGCGACGTGGACGCGTTGCGCGCCGAGCTGATCCAGGAGTACGAGGACACTCTGCTCAACCCATACGCGGCGGCCGAACGCGGTTACGTCGACTCGGTGATCGTGCCCGCGCACACCCGCGGCCACATCGCCAAGGCGCTGAACCTGCTGCGCACCAAGCGCGAATCGCTGCCGCCCAAGAAGCACGGCAACATCCCCCTGTGAGGCCGCGATGACGGACACCCCCCTGCTCCGCGTCGTCCGCGGCAACCCGGACGACGCCGAACTCGCCGCGCTCACCGCGGTGGTGGCCACCGCGGCGTCAGCCTCGGCACCTGCTCCGGCACGTCGTCGCACCTCGTGGTGGGGCGACCGGGCCGCCGCGATACACGCCCCGGTGACGGCGGGCGACGGGGCTTGGCGGGCCTCGTCCTTGCCTCGCTGAGGTTTTCGTGCGCGGTGACGCCGGGGTTAACGCTTCGCCGCTCCCGCTGAGCCCAGCCCGGGCGGCCGCGCCCGGCGTCGTCCGCGGCGACCCGGACAACGCCGCACTCGCCGCGGTGGTCGCAACCGCCGCCTCGGCCTCGGCACCTGCTCCAGCACGGCGGGGCGAACGCCTCACCGCCCCCGCTGAGCCCAATCCGGCGCGTCCGCACCCGCGTGCGCCAGCAGCTCCTCCCGGGTAATCGAACCGAGCGGCCCGACCCCGCGCAGCAACAGATAGTCGCCAGCGTCGGCCTGGTCGTGCTCGATTTCGACGTCCTCGGCGTGGTAACTGTCCGTCCAGACGATCCGGACCTGGCAGCCACCGTTCTGGGTGAGCGCGTGCACCTGCTGGACGGTCGCGAGCCGGGCCATTGGTTCCGACTCCCACCGCTGCTGCAGGAATCGCCAGCGCGAAGCCTGTTCGGCCGCGCGCAGCCGCTGGTCCAGCCCGCCCGCGCGGTCCCGGAAAACCCAGGCGATCCCGGCCACGACCGCGGCGGCGACAGCCAGCCCGACCAGCCACCAGACCGTTCCCATGTCTCCAGGAGCCTACTCGGGCCGGTGCTCCCGGAGGAATCGCTCAACCAGGCCATCTGTGAATTCCGGCGGCACCGGCGCGCCGGTGACCAGCACGCGGTAATAGATCGGCCCGACGAGCTGCTCGACCGCGCTCTCCAGGTCGACGCCCGAGCCCAGTTCGCCGCGGGCGACAGCGCGTTCGAGCGGGAGCCGGTCGCGCACGTGCTGGGCGCGGAGGTGCACCTCACGCAGCTGCCGCGCCAGGTCCGGGTCGTGCTGGGCCTGGCCGAGCAGCGTGCGGAACACCGCGCCAGCGTCGGCCGTAGTCAGGAAGGACGCGATCGCGGCGAGGTGCGCGCGGAGGTCCTTGCGCAGGTCGCCGGAGTCGGGCGGGGAGAGTTCCTCGACGAGGTCGTCGCCCAGCGCTTCCAGCAGAATGTCCACTTTGGACGGCCACCAGCGGTAGACGGTCTGCTTCCCGACTCCCGCCCGAGCCGCGATGCCCTCCATCGTGAGCCGGGAGAAACCGACCTCGACCAGCAGATCGTCGACCGCGTGCAACACCGCGCGGCGCGCGTTCTCGCTGCGGCCGTACCGGTTCCCGTGATGCCGGCGCTCGCCGGGCTCAGTGACGTCGCCCACGTGCGGAAGTCTAGCCAAGACGCAACGTCTCGTCTAGCGTTACGGGTACCAGCTCACTAGGGGGTTCTCAGTCATGTGTTCCGCGTGCGGGGTGCCAGCGCACCGACCCGAAGCCGAGGTTGCCGCGGCGGCCCCGCGCAAATTCGCGGCGTTGTACAACAAGGACTGCCGTCCGTATCTGATCGGCACCGGCCTGGCCATGATGGCCGACAATATTGAACACGTCATCACCTACTGGGTGCTGTGGGAGAAATTCCAGTCGCCCGCACTGACGGGGTTCGAGGTAATCAGCCACTGGGTGCCGTTCCTGCTGTTCTCGGTATATTTCGGCGGACTGGCCGACCGGCACGACTGCCGCCGGATCATCCAGGCCGCTCAGGCGCTGTTCATGGCCGTGTCCGTGGCGTGGGGCGTGCTGATCGTCACCGACACCCTCGAGGTGTGGAATGCCTGCGTACTGCTGATTTTGCACGGCTGCGCGGGCGCGATTTGGGGACCGGGCGAGCAGCTCATGTTGCACGATTTCGTCGGCCCCACGGAATTGCCCAGCGCAGTCCGGCTCAATGCCACCTTCCGCAGTCTGGGAATTCTCTTCGGCCCGGTCGTCGGTTCGGCATTGCTGCTCGGACTCGGACCGGTGGCGGGCATTTTCGTGAACGTCGCGTTCTACCTGCCGCTGACCGTTTTCCTGTTCCGCACCAAGTTCACCGGACACACCCGAGACGGCGGAATCATTCGCCGGCCGCGAGTCGGGCTGCGGGATTCGGTGCGGGTGCTGAAGGAAATCAGCGGCAATCCGACCATGGTCGGGATGATCATCCTCGCCGGGCTCGGCGCGTTCTTCGTCGGCGCTTCGATGCAGAGTTCGATGCCGATCTTCGCCCAGGACCTCGGCGCGGGCAGCGCCGGAACCGCGTACGGCGTGCTGCTGTTCGCCAACGGCGCGGGCGGCGTGATCGGCGGGATCCTGCTGGAAGCGACCGGAAAGATCAAACCGAGCGTGCCCGCCGCGGTGCTCAGCACGGCGATTTACGGGATCTCCAGCCTGTTCTTCGCGATGACCGCCAGCTATCCGATCGCGGTGGCGCTGCTGGTGATCGGCGGCGTGGCGAACCTGGCGTCGATGTCGATCGGCCAGACCGTCGTGCAATTGCTGGCGAAACCGGAGGAACGCGGGCGCGTGATCGGCGTGTACAGCGTGTCCGCCAACGGTCTTCGCGCGGGCAGCGGATTCACCGTGGGACTGCTCGGTTCTGCGGTCGGAGTGCACTGGTCGCTGGGCATCAGCGCGGCCGCGCTCACCGTCGGCACAGGGATCGCCGGCTGGTACTCGCTGGGCAGCCGCCGGGCTCGGCAGCTACACCAGGTCACCGACTGAGCCTGCTCCGAAGACGAGCTACCTCGTCCGCGGCCATTCCGGCGCGGACGAGGTAGTCGCGGTAGTAGGCGCGCAGGCCGGGTTCCCGCGCCGGGATCCAGCTCTCTTCGGTGACGAAGAGGCGGCGGACCGAGAAACTGCGCGGGCTCCGTGCTGCCACCGGATCGGATCGCCAGGCCGCCGAGGGCCGCGAAAGGGCCGTCGAACAGGCGATCGCCAGTTTTTGTCGGTGCTGCTGGTTACGCTCTCCCCATCTCGCAGCACCCATCACCGTCAGCGACAAGCTGCTCACCAGCGCACATCACACTGGACCGCAGCTTGCTCCACACCGTATAGTCCACGTGGAATAACCCACGTGGGGTCACCCGATTGGATCTTCTGGAGGAACACCGTCATGGTCGCGGCCAAGCTCACGGCGCTGGGCGTCGCCGTGCTCGAGCTGCTGCACGAGCGGCCGATGCACCCGTACGAAATGGCCCAGCTCATGCGGGAACGGCACGTCGAAACCCGCGTAAAGCTCAAGGCGGGCTCGCTCTACCACACGGTGGACAGGTTGCAGCGCAACGGTTTTGTCGACGTGGTGGAAACCCAGCGGGACGGCAAACGGCCGGAGCGCACGGTGTATGCGATGACCGCGGCGGGCAAAGACGCCTTCCAGGAACGAGCCCGGCAAATGCTGGGCGACGTGGTGCCGGACTACAGCGACGTGCTCAGCGGGCTCGCCGTGATCGACGATCTCGGCCGCGACGTGGCGCTGCTCGAGCTGGAGCACCGGATCACCCGGCTGCGCGCGGGCGTGGCCGCCGACGAGGTGATCGTCAAGCAGCTGGAATCCGACGGCACCCCCGAAATCTACTGGCTCGACTTCCGGTTCAGCGCGGCACAGCGGAAGTTCGAGCTCGCGTGGATCGAGCAGCTGTTCGCGGACCTCAGCAGCGGCCGGATCCCTTTCCAGGACAAGAAACTCAAGCTCAAGGAAAACGATGAACGCAAGACCGGTTAACCCGTGGGCCGCGCTGAGCGCGCTCTGTATCGGGTTCTTCATGATCCTGCTGGACACCACGATCGTGTCCATCGCGGTGCCCGCCATGCTGCAGCACCTCGGAGCCGGGCTGAACTCGGTGGTGTGGGTGATCAGCGTCTACCTGCTCACCTACGCCGTGCCGATGCTGTTCACCAGCCGGCTCGGCGACCGCTTCGGCCCGAAGCGCGTGTTCGTCGCCGGGCTCGTCGTGTTCACCGCGTCGTCGCTGTGGTGCGGGCTGTCCGGCAACGTCGAGATGCTGATCGCCGCCCGCGCGGTGCAAGGCCTCGGCGCCGCGTTGATGACGCCGCAGACGCTGGCGTTCATCAGCCACCTTTTCCCGCCCGCGAAACGCGGCGCGGCGATGGGCGCGTGGGGCGGCGTGGCCGGCCTGGCCACGATCACCGGCCCGCTGCTGGGCGGCGTGCTGGTGCAGCACCTAGGCTGGGAGTGGATTTTCTACGTCAACGTGCCGATCGGCGTCGTCGCCATCGCGTTGACCCTGTGGCTGGTGCCGGACTGGCAGCCGAAGCACTCGCATTCGTTCGACCTGATCGGCATCCTGCTGTCGGCCGCGGGGCTCTTCTGCGTCGTGTTCGGTGTCCAAAATGGACAGCAGTATGACTGGGGCACGGTGTTCGGCGGCATCACGGTGTTCGAAATCATCGGAGCCGGCGTGGTCCTGCTGATCGCCTTCGTGCTGTGGCAGCACTACAACCGCCGGGAACCGCTGGTCCCGCTGGCCGTGTTCGCGAACCGCAACTTCTCCGCGGGCACGCTCACCGCGACCACGGTCGGCTTCACGATGACCGGCATGTTCCTGCCGCTGATCATCTACATCCAGACGGTGCTCGGCCTCTCCCCCACCATGGCCGGTCTGCTCACCGCCCCGATGTCGCTGCTGTCCGGCGTGATCGCGCCGTTCGTCGGCCGCGCTTCGGACAAGGTCAACGGCAAATACCTGGTGATGGGCGGCCTGGCCCTGCTGGCCGCGGGCGTCGGCATCATCGCGCTGCAAGCGCGGCCGGACACGAGCCCGTGGGCACTGATCCCGGCCCTGCTGGTGTGCGGCCTGGGCGTCGGCTGCATCTTCTCGCCGATGAGCAACCTGACGATGGCGTCGGTGGAACCGCGGCTCACCGGTACCGCGTCGGGCATCTTCAACACCGCCCGCCAGGTAGGCGGAGTCCTGGGCAGCGCCGCGATCGGCGTGCTCCTGCAGGCGAGGATCAGCGCGTCGATCACGAGCGAAGCCGCCACCGCGGCCGCGCAACTGCCGGAACAGTACCGAGCCCCGTTCACCGAAGGCATCGCGCACGCCGCCGCCTCCACCGGCGAATTCGGCTCCTCCGGAGGCCCAGCCCCCATGCCCGGCCTCCCGGCGGACCTCGCCGAACAAGCGGGCCGCCTCGCCAGCGAGGTTGTCCACAATGGACTGACCGACGCCGCCCGCGCAACGCTGATCCTGCCGATCGCGGTGCTGGTACTGGGAGTCCTGTCGGCAGCGGCTCTGCGCCGGGTAACGCCTCGGCCGCGTACGCCAGCCCCGACCGCCCCGACCCCGGAGCCAGCACGATGAACGGCTGACCTCACCCTGCCCGGCTGGCCGAAACCCAGCCGGGCAGGCGCTGAGGGAGGAGAGGCCGAGCAGAGAGGAGGCGAGCACGCGCGTCGGCCGGAACTTCCTGCGGGCAAGCCAGGCTGAGCAAAGCAAGGAGCGCGGCGAGAGCCGAACGGCAGGCACGACCAGGACGCCCCGATCAGCGGCCGCTACCGGCTGATCGGCGATCTTGAGTCGGCCGGTTTCGGGCGGCTCAAGTCGCGGCGGAGAAACCACGCCTGGACTCATTGAGCTGCCCAATGCAAGCAGAGGCAGAAACCCCGCAGCCGCACCCCGATCGGCCGCGGCCCGAGCGCGGCCCCGCCACCCGGCAGTGAAGTGGCGATCGCGATGCACTGCGAATCCGCGCGGCGGTCTCCGCATCCGCGGCCGCGCGGTCTCCCGATGCCCGGAAACAGCTGCCCGCTCACCTCGCACCCGCCCCGGGTTTCCTCCGAGCCACTCACCCCGCACACAACCCAGCCGCCTTGCCGAGCCACTCACAACCCAGCCGCCCTGCCGAGCCACTCACAACCCAGCCGCCCTGCCGAGCCACCGGCCACGCACTCGGCCCAGCCGCCGCCCAGGCCGCCCACCGCAATCCCCTCGCCTAGGTGGCGCAACCGCCCACTTTGCCCAGGCCACGCCCCACCCCGCACACAACCCAGCCGCCCTGCCGAACCACTCACCGCACACACCCAGCCGCCCCTGCCGAACCACCGGCCACGCACCCGGCCCAGGCCGCCCACCGCATTCCCTTTGCCTAGGTGCGAAACCCTCCCACTCCGCCCAGACCACGCCCCACCGCACACTCAACCCAGCCACCCCGAACCACCCACGCAACCCCCCCAGGCCACCCACCGCAACCCCCTCACCCAGCCGACACGACCTCCCACCCCTCCCAGGCCAGACCCCACCGCCCCCACCCGCCGAGGTAGCGTTCGACCGTGCGTCTAGTCCTCGCCTCCCAGTCCCCCGCCCGTCTCGCTGTGTTGCGGAGTGCCGGTCTCGATCCGGCCGTCGTCGTGTCCGGTGTCGACGAGGATGCCGTCGCGGCCGCGCTCACCGATCCCGAACCCGCCGAACTCGTCTTGGCTCTCGCGAAAGCCAAGGCCAACGCCGTGGTCGAGATGGTCTCCGAGCCCGACGCCGTGATCGTCGCCTGCGATTCCATGCTTTCCATCGGCGGCGAGATGGTCGGCAAGCCCGCCACGGCCGAGGTCGCGAAGGAGCGCTGGGCCCGGATGGCCGGCGGCTCCGGCGTCCTGCTCACCGGGCACGCCGTGGTCCGGCTCGACGGCGGGCAGCGGACCAAGGAAGCCTCCGGCACCCGGTCCACCACCGTGCACTTCGCCAACCCCAGCCAGGCCGAGATCGACGCCTACGTCGCGACCGGCGAACCGCTGCACGTCGCGGGGGCGTTCACGCTCGACGCGCTCGGCGGGTGGTTCGTCGAGGGCGTCGAAGGGGACCCGTCCAGCGTCATCGGGATCAGTCTTCCGCTGCTGCGTCAGCTCCTCGCCGAGGTCGGCGTCAGCGTCACCGAAATGTGGAACTAGTTCACATATTGGGACGATGTGTCACTCGGACGAGTGATCAGGGAGAGTCGACTCCGGCCCGCACCCGGGTCAGCGGAAACTCTCGACCTCTCTGGGGTGGCACATGTCCTTCGTCAGGACGTACACCAAGCCGCGCGTGTTCGCCGCGGCCGTGCTCGGTTCGCTTGTCGTGGGCGCCGGCCTCGGCGTGCTCGCGCGGACGACCGAAGCCGGCTGGCTGACCGACACCCTCGACCACATCGGCACGATCTTCACGACCCTGCTGCAGATCGCGGTGATCCCGCTGGTCTTCACCGCGATCGTGGTCGGCATCAACAGCCTCCGCGGCCTCGGCGGCGGCCGCACCGCCGCGCGGCTCGGCGGCAAGACCGTGCTGTGGTTCGCGATCACGTCGTTCATCGCCTCGCTGATCGGGATCGCGATCGGCAAGCTGTTCAACCCCGGCTCCGGCGGGCTCGGCGAGGGCGTCGCGGCCACCGCGAAGAACGCCGACAAGGCCGCGAAGAGCATGAGCCACTGGGGTTCCTGGGACGCCTTCATCAAGGGCCTGCTGCCGGAGAACTTCTTCTCCGCCTTCGCCGAGGGCAGCACGCTCCAGGTGCTCTTCCTCGCCGTCGTGATCGGCGCCGCCGCCTACAGCCTCGGCGACAAGGCCAAGC
Source organism: Amycolatopsis sp. VS8301801F10 (assembly GCF_046195355.1). Classification (NCBI taxonomy): domain Bacteria; kingdom Bacillati; phylum Actinomycetota; class Actinomycetes; order Pseudonocardiales; family Pseudonocardiaceae; genus Amycolatopsis; species Amycolatopsis sp. VS8301801F10. The sequence goes on from NZ_CP176065.1 coordinate 472,408, forward strand.
CGTTCGTCGAGTTCACCACCAGCGCCTTCGAAATCATCCAGCGCTACCTCGGCTGGATCGTGCGCCTCGCGCCCATCGGCATCGTCGGCCTGATCGGGGCCGCCGTCTCCAACTACGGCGACGCGCTGTTCCGCCCGCTGCTGTCGACCACGCTCGCGGTGTACGTCGGCTGCCTGCTGGTCCTTTTCGTGGTCTACCCGATCCTGCTGCAGTTCGTCGCGAAGGTGAGCCCGCTGACGTTCTTCGCCAAGGCGGGCACCGCGATCCAGTTCGCGTTCGCGTCGCAGTCCAGCTCCGCGACGCTGCCGCTGACCCGGCAGTCCGCGGTCAACCTCGGCGTCGACCCCGGGTACGCCGCCTTCGCCACCCCGCTCGCCAGCGCGACCAAAATGGACGGTTGCGCCGCGGTGTTCCCGGCGATCGGCGCGATCTTCATCGCCAACCTCGCCGGGGTGCCGCTGAGCTTCGGCCAGTACGTCGGGATCGTGGTCGTCGCCGTGGTCGGCGCGCTGGCCACCGCGGGCACCACCGGCTGGCTGACCGCGCTCACCCTGACCACCGCGTTCATCGGTCTCGACGCCAAGCAGGTCGCGCTCGGCATCGCACTGATCTACTCGGTGAACCCGATCATGGACATGATGCGCACGGCCACGAACGTCGCGGGCCAGATCGTGGTCCCGACGATCGTCGCGCGCAGCGAGGGCCTGCTCGACGACGAAATCCTCAGCACGCACACCGCTCGCCCGAACCACCGCGACGAGGGCAGCGCGGCCCGGCCCGCCACCGCCTGACGCCTCGTGAGCGGCAATCCCGGTTCTAACCGGGATTGCCGCTCACGAGTTGCCGGAACACCGCCGCAGCTGGGATTTCCTCAGCTCGACGTCCGGCCAGCCCCGGAAATTCGACGGCGAGGTGACGGTGCTCGTGCACCCCATCACCTCGCCGTCGAGTTCGTAGACCTCAGCCACCACCGGAGCCGCCTGGCAGCGCGGCGAACCGGAGACCGCCTGCGGGCATTCGTGCCGGACGACGATCACGTCCGGACGGCCGTCCTGGCTCACGTCGTAGAGCGACAGCGAGCCCGCGTCGGAGAAATACGGCTTGCCGTAGTCTCGCCACACCCCGCCGGATTCGGTGAGCAGTTCCCCGTACGAGCCGCCGGCCGCGTCGCCGCGGACCAGGCACGCGGCGGTCGACCCGTCGATGCAGCGCAAGGAAGTCTCCGTCAGCTTCGCGCCCAGGTTCGTGATCGCCAGTTCGAACTCGGTGCCCGGCTCCTTCCCGACCTGGACCCGTCCCGAGCCTCCCGCGGCGTCCGCCAGCAACACGACCGGGGTACCGCCGACGCTCACCGCGGCCAGCTGCCGGCACGGACCGTTGCCGCAGGTCGAGGCCGATCCCTCCACCGGAGCCGCCGCCGGCTCGCGCGGGGCCATGGTGACCGCGCCGTCCGGCTTCGGGCGCAGCACGACGGCCACGACGAGCGCCGCCGCCGTGGCCACCGCCGCGAGAACGGCGGTGAGCAGCGCGGATCGCGGGACGCGCTTCGGCCTAGTCCGCATATCCGAGACTGTAAGCGACCTCGCGCACCGTGTCCGTCTATGTTGTCGGAGTGACGAACCCCAATCTTCCCCCGGCCCTTTACCTGCCGACCGGGCCCGCCGGCCCGACCACCGACGGCCAGACCGGAGCCAACGTCGAACTGCGCCGCACCCCGGACGGACGCACCGCGCTGGTCGCGTTCACCGCGCTCGACCGGCTCGTCGACTGCTGCGGCGAGCACCAGCCGTGGATCCTGGTCAACACCGAGAACCTGGCGCTGGTGCACCAGGTCAACCCCTACGACGTCATCGTGCTCGACTCCGAACTCCCGGCCGAACTGCGGCATCAGGCCCCCGCCGGACGGGTATAAACAGGACCGAACTGGGTGGTCCACCTCTCAATCCAGGCCCCGCCGGGGTCCGTAGACTCCCGGTTGACCAGCAGCGCGGCGACGGGCACGGGAGGTATGTGGTGAGCGAGCAGGACACCGCGAGCACGGGCGGTCCGGTGACCAAGGTCCTGATCGCGAACCGGGGCGAGATCGCGGTTCGCGTGATCCGGGCCGCGAAGGACGCGGGCCTGCAGAGCGTGGCCGTGTACGCCGACCCGGACCGCGACGCTCCGCACGTCCGTCTCGCCGACGAGGCGTTCGCCCTCGGCGGGACCACCGCGGCCGAGAGCTACCTCGCGATCGACAAGATCCTCGACGCCGCCAAGCGGTCCGGCGCCGATTCGGTCCACCCCGGCTACGGCTTCCTTTCCGAGAACGCCGACTTCGCCCAGGCCGTCCTCGACGCGGGCCTGACCTGGATCGGGCCGAGCCCGCAGTCGATCCGCGACCTCGGCGACAAGGTGACCGCGCGGCACATCGCGATGCGCGCCGGCGCGCCGCTGGTGCCCGGCACCAAGGAGCCGGTCAAGGACGCCGACGAGATCATCGCGTTCGCCGACGAACACGGCCTGCCGGTCGCGATCAAGGCGGCGTTCGGCGGCGGCGGCCGCGGCCTGAAGGTCGCCCGCACCCGCGAAGAAATCCCTGAGCTGTTCGAATCCGCGACGCGCGAGGCGGTGGCCGCGTTCGGCCGCGGCGAGTGCTTCGTGGAGCGCTACCTGGACAAGCCGCGGCACGTCGAGGCGCAGGTGCTGGCCGACCAGCACGGCAACGCGATCGTCGTCGGCACCCGCGACTGCTCGCTGCAGCGCCGCCACCAGAAGCTGGTGGAGGAGGCCCCCGCGCCGTACCTGTCCGACGACCAGCGCGCCCGGATCCACGAGTCCGCCAAGGCCATCTGCAAGGAGGCCGGCTACTACGGCGCGGGCACCGTGGAGTACCTCGTCGCGGTCGACGGCACCATTTCCTTCCTCGAGGTGAACACCCGGCTGCAGGTCGAGCACCCGGTGTCGGAGGAGACCACCGGCATCGACCTGGTGCGCGAGATGTTCCGCATCGCGCGCGGCGAGAAGCTGCGGATCACCGAGGACCCGACGCCGCGCGGCCACTCGATCGAGTTCCGCATCAACGGCGAGGACGCCGGGCGCGGCTTCCTGCCCGCTCCGGGCACGGTCACCAAGTTCGTCGCCCCGTCCGGCCCGGGCGTGCGCGTCGACTCCGGGGTCGAATCCGGCAGCGTGATCGGCGGCCAGTTCGACTCGATGCTCGCCAAGCTCATCGTCACCGGTTCGGACCGGCAGAACGCGCTGGAGCGCAGCCGGCGCGCGCTGGCCGAGTTCGAGGTCGAGGGCATGGCGACGGTGCTGCCGTTCGACCGCGTGATCGTGAACGACCCGGCGTTCATCGGCGACGAAAACGGCTTCAGCGTGCACACCCGCTGGATCGAGACCGAGTTCGACAACCAGATCGAGCCCTTCACCGCGCCGGACGTCGAGGCCGAGGAAGAGGCGCCGCGGCAGAACGTCGTGGTCGAGGTCGGCGGACGCCGGCTCGAGGTTTCGCTGCCGGGCGGGTTCGCCCTCGAAGGCGGCGGCGCGCCCGCGGCGACGAAGGCCAAGCCGCGCAAGCGGGCCGGCGGCGCGAAGGCGGCGGTGAGCGGCGACGCGGTCACCGCGCCGATGCAGGGCACCATCGTGAAGATCGCGGTCGAGGAAGGCCAGCACGTCGAGGCGGGCGAGCTGATCGTGGTGCTCGAGGCGATGAAGATGGAAAACCCGGTAACCGCGCACAAAGCGGGCACTGTCACCGGGCTTTCGGTCGAGATCGGCTCCGCGGTCACGCAGGGAACGCAACTCTTGGAACTCAAGGACTGAAGTTGTGCTGAATGTCGTGGGTGCCGCGCGCTCGCGCGGCCTACCATCGACTACGTGACTGAGGTTCCGTCTCCGCAGCTGCGGATCAGCGACCGGGAGCGCGAGTCCGCGCTGCACGCGCTCGGCGAGCACATGAGCGCGGGGCGGATCGACATCGACGAGTTCGGCGAACGCTCCGCCCGGATCACCGCGGCCAAGACCCGGGGCGAACTGAGCGAGCTGTTCGCCGACCTGCCGGTGCCGCATCCAGTGTTCGGCGGCGCGACCGCGGCGCCGGAACCGGCCGCGGCGGCGCCGATGCCCGTGCCGCAGCCCGCGGCGTCCGGCGAAGTAGCCGCCCGGCAGCCGGAGTGGTCGCCGGGGCAACGCGTCGTCGCCGCGCTGATTCCGCTGGTCTGGATCGCGGCGATCGCCCTGATCGCCACCGGCGCCGCGGGATGGCCGGTGATCTTCGCGCCGATCGCGCTCACCGCGGTCGGCCGCGCGCTCTGGGGCAAGGGTTTCGAGCACCATGACCACCACCGCCACGACCGGCATCGCGAACGCCGCGAGGAGTTCCGCGCGATGCGCGACGAGCACCGGCGCCAGCGCCGGCTGGACCGCTGAGGCGGACCATGGCTGACCTGCGGCTGAGCGACGCCGAACGCCAGGACGCGCTCGACGTCCTCTCCGAGCACGTCCGCACCGGACGCCTCGACATCGACGAGTACGGCAGCCGCTCGGCGAAGGTCACGTCGGCCAAGCTGGTGAGCGAACTGGTGCCGCTGTTCGACGACCTCCCCTCGCCGCGGCCGAGCGCGCTGCTGGCCACGGCCCGGCCGGAACCGGTCGTCCCGGCCGCGGGGAACGGCAAGCTGAGCGCGTTCGTGTGGCGGTATTCGGTGCCGCTCTCGATCGCACTGGCGGTCCTCGTGCTCATCGTCACGCGCGGTCGGCTGCTGATCGTGTTCGCGCTGCCGTTGCTCTTGATCCTGTTCAGCGGATGGCGGCGGCGCTGAGCCCGCGGCCCGGCCCGATGATGGGGCTGCGGCCGGGTTCGGTCGATCCGAGGGCCGAACGATGGGCAGGCCCGGTGTTCGCCGGGGTCGGGATTCTGGCGCTCGCGGTGTGCACGATCATCGCCGCCGGTCAGCCGCACGGTGATTCCGCGCAATGGCGCACAACCATGCTTCTCGCCGCGGCGAGCGGGCTGTGGTTGCTGATGCTGATCCCGGTTTTCCCGCGCCGCACGCGAAAACCGTGGCTGGCCATTGGGTTCTTTATTGTGCTGCTAGCTGGCGCGACGGTGCTCGCTTCTCGGCTGGACCCGTTCACTGCCTTCGCTTCGATCGGCTACCCGATCGCGTTCGTGTTGTTCCCGACGCGCTGGAGCATCTTCGCCGCAGCCGCTACGGCGATAGTTCCGTTGCTGGCCAAGGGGATTTGGGAACCGTCGCCGCCGTGGATCACGGCAGTGTCGATTGTCGGGCCGATTCTGTACGTGGCATGGTTCGTCGGCGCGGAGAACGAGGAACGTCGTCGCACCAATGAAAAGCTCGCGCGATCAAACGCGCAGCTGGAAACGGCGTTGACGGAAAACGCGGCGCTGCAAGCGCAATTGCTCACCCAAGCCCGCGAGGCGGGGGTGCTCGACGAGCGGCAGCGAATGGCCCGCGAAATTCACGACACCGTCGCCCAGGGCTTGACCGGCATTGTCACCCAATTGCAGGCCGCCGACCGGGCCACCGAAGCCGCGGACCGGCAACGGCACCTCGACCACGTGCACGCGCTGGCGAAGGACAGTCTCACTGAGGCGCGCCGGGCAGTGCAGGCGTTGCGGCCGGAACCGTTGGCGGACTCGCACCTGCCGGAAGCGTTGGCAGGCTTGGCGAACCGAGTGTCCGATACCTCCGGCGCCAAGGTGACCGCTACCGTCGAAGGCGATGCTCGGCCGTTGCTGCCGGAGCTGGAAGTGGCGTTGTATCGGGTCGCGCAGGAAGCCTTGGCCAACGCGGAAAAACACGCGCACGCCAGCCGGATCGACATCACCCTCACCTACACCAGCGACCTGGTCATGCTCGACATCCGGGACGACGGCAGAGGTTTCGCCCCCGGCGACCGCGGCGACGGCACCGGCTTCGGCCTGGAAGCGATGCGCCAGCGCGTGCAACGGGTCGCGGGCTCGCTGACCATCGAGTCCGCACGCGGGGAAGGGACCGCCGTGCACGCGGAGGTCCCATCGCCCGCTTAAGTCACTGGCCGCCCGCCACACGCAGCTTCCGGCGCAACACCTTGCCGTTTCCATTGCGCGGCAACGCTTCCAACCAGACCACGTCCTGCGGCACCTTGTACCACGACAGGTGCGCACGAGCCAGCGCGATCAGTTCCGCGCTCAAGTCCTCGTCGCCCGTGCCGGAGGTCGCGACCACGTACGCACGCAAGGTCGTGTCCCCCGCCTCGCGCCGCACCGCGCTCACCGCTGCTTCCCGCACCTTCGGGTGACTTTCGAGAAGCCGTTCGACCTCGCCGGGGACCACGTTCTGTCCGCCGATCACCTCGACGTCGTCGAGCCGTCCGTAGACGTGGAGGACACCCTGTGCGTCGATCGACCCGAGGTCGCCGGTCGACCACCAAGTGTCGGTCACCTGATCCGGGCCGAGGCTGCCGCGAGCGACACCGCGCGTAGCGAACGGGACCAGAACTTGCAGCTCGCCCTGCACTCCGGTCGCCACCTCGTGTCCGTCAACCACTACGCGTGCCGAACGGCCTTCGTAGACCGGCCCGACCGCCGACGGGTCGGCGTAATCCGCTGGCCGCCCCATCGCGTACCCACCAGCCTCGGTAGCGCCGTAAAGGTTCACCAGCCGGTCCCCGAAAATCGGCACCAGCTTCTCGCGCAGCTGAGCGGAAAGCACTTCGCCCGCGCACATCGCGCCGCGCAACTGCCCGAGCGTCTCGGCGTGCCCCGGCTCCAGCAGCAGACGCGCGTAGAAACTCGGCTGCGCGAAAAGCGTCGCGACGTTGTGGCGGCGGATCAACTCCAGCGCGGCAGCCGGGGTCGCGCGCGGCCGCGAGAGGACTGACGTCTGGCCGGTGCAGATCGTCGCCATCACCGAGGAATACAGGCCACCGGCGAAATACATCCGCGACACCGAGAGCGCGACCGTGCCGACGCCGTCCGTGCGAAACATCGACGGATCGAAATTGCGGTGAAGATAGAAGCACAGCTTCGGCGCGCCGGTCGTCCCCGACGTGAACATCGCGTGCGACGGATTGTCTCCGCCCGGCGCGAACTCCGTCTCCGGATCCGCCGCCGCCAGCCGCTCCGCGCCGGTGGTCGGAGCGAGGTCGACGCCGGCGAGCCAGCCCGCCGTTTCCGGGTCCGCGACGATCAGCGCGGGTTCGGCGGTGCGGGTGTCGCGGGTCAGATCGTCGTGGCTCATCTGGACATTCGCCGGAATCGCGACGATTCCGGCCTGCCACGCGCCGAGCAGGCACCAGACCAGTTCGATGCTGTCCGGAAGCGCGAGCAGCACGCGGTCGCCGCGGCGCAGTCCGGCGGCCCGGTAACCGCCGGCGACGCGCGCGGCTCCGGCGTAGACCTCGGCGAACGTCCAGGTCCGGTCGTCGGCGAGGAAGGCGGGAAGGTCGGCCCATCCGTGTCGGCGGGCGTGGTCGGCGGCAAGCTGGGTCAGATTGTCCGGCATACCCGGCAACGCTGCCAGGACGATCTTCGCGCCGGGGCGGTCTTTCCCCGGTACTGCCCGAAGCGGCAAGGATTTTTCACCCTTCGTCCGCCCCGGCCGTGACGCGGCACGCAGCCGTTTCGCGCCTGGAGACGGTTAGGCTCGAGTCGTGGAACCCGTGGAAATCAACGCGGGCGCGTACCGCCTGCGCCAGCTCCGCGCGGACCGGCATCTCGACGACCGGCCCGCGCTGATGGAGGCGTTCGCGGACCCGCAGCATCGGCGGTACGTGCTGAACTACCAGTTGCGCACCCCCGACGAAGCCACCGAGTACGTGACGCTGCGCGCCGCGCAGTGGGCGTGCGACGAGCGCTGCTCGTGGGCCGTGGCCGACCCGGCGACCGGCCGGCTGCTCGGCGAGGTCGGACTGCGCGACCTGGACCTCGACTTCGGCACCGCCGAGGCGTCGGTGTGGACACACCCGGCCGAACGAGGCAAAGGCATCGCGGCGGTAGCGCTTTCGGCCGCGATCCAGTTCGGATTCGCCCGGCTGGGCCTGCACGAAATCGCTTACCGGCACGACGAAAGCAACACCGCGTCCGAGGTGGTGGCGAAGCGGGCCGGGTTCCGGCGAGTCGGCCCCGAGGAGCGGCCCTCGCCCAGCGGGGAAAAGCTGATCAGGTGGGTGCTCAAGCCCTCGTGAGTACCGGTTCTCCGCAGCACTCCCGAGGCTTTCTCACCTGACCGGCTCGCGTCCGAAGCGGGCGCGCGGTGAGCCCGGAAAACCCGAGCCCTCGTGAGTGCCGGTTCTCCCCGACACTCACGAGGCACTCTCAGCTGACCGGCTCGATCAACCCGGCCCGAGCCTCCGGAGCCGCCGCCCGCAGCGCGTCCGCCGACTCGTCCGTCGGCTGCAGCTGCGAATCCCGCTCCGCCTCGACGCGCGCCCGATAGACCTCGACCTCGCGCCTGGTCTCGTCTTCCGACCAGCCCAGCACTCCGGCCACCAGCTGGGCGACCTGCTCCGCACAGTCGACGCCGCGGTGCGCGTACTCGATGGAGATCCGCGTGCGCCGGGCGAGGACGTCCTCCAGGTGCAACGCACCCTCGTGGCTGGCCGCGTACACGACCTCCACGCCGAGGTAATCCGGCGCCGACTCGATCGGCTTGAGCAGCTCCGGCCGGTCCGCGGCGAGCGCCAGCACCTCGTGCACCAGCGAGCCGTAACGGTCGAGCAGGTGCCGCACGCGGTACGGGTGCAGCCCGTGCTCCGCGGCCAGGTGATCGGCCTGGTTGACCAGCGCGTGGTAGCCGTCCGCGCCGAGCAGCGGGACCTTGTCGGTGATGGACGACGGCGGACGGCCCGGCAGGTCGACCACCGCGGCGTCGACGGCGTCGGCCGCCATCACCCGGTACGTCGTGTACTTGCCGCCCGCGATCGCGACCAGGCCCGGCGCGACCCGCGCGACCGCGTGCTCGCGCGACAGCTTCGACGTCTCTTCGCTCTCCCCGGCCAGCAGCGGCCGCAGACCCGCGTACACGCCTTCGATGTCGTCGTGCGTCAGCGGCGTCGCGAGCACCGAGTTCACGTGCTCGAGCAGGTAGTCGATGTCGTGCTTGGTGGCCGCCGGGTGGGCGAGGTCGAGATTCCAGTCGGTGTCGGTGGTGCCGACGATCCAGTGGTTGCGCCACGGGATCACGAACAGCACCGACTTCTCGGTGCGCAGGATCATCCCCGACTCCGACACGATCCGGTCGCGCGGAACCACGATGTGCACGCCCTTGCTGGCGCGCACGCGGAACCGGCCGCGGCCGCCGGAGAGCCGCTGCAGTTCGTCGGTCCACACGCCGGTGCAGTTGACCACCGCGCCGGCGTGGATCTCGGTCTCGCGGCCGTCCTCGACGTCGCGCACGCGCACGCCGGAAATCCGGTCCGCCTCGCGCAGGAAGCCGACGACCTGGGTGGAGGTCCGGACCACCGCGCCGTAATGCGCGGCGGTGCGCGCGACGGTCATCGTGTGCCGGGCGTCGTCCGCCTGCGCGTCGTAGTACCGGATGCCGCCGATCAGCGCGGACCGCTTGAGCGCGGGAACCATTCGGAGGGCACCCGCCCGGGTGAGATGTTTCTGGCCGGGCACCGACCGGGCTCCGCCCATCGTGTCGTACATCAGCAGCCCGGCGGCGGTGTACGGACGCTCCCAGATCCGGTGCGTCAGCGGGTACAGGAAGCTCACCGGCTTCACCAGGTGCGGCGCGATCTTCGTCAGCATCAGCTCGCGCTCGTGCAGTGCCTCGCGCACCAGGCCGAACTCGAGCTGTTCGAGGTACCGCAGGCCGCCGTGGAAGAGCTTGCTCGACCGGCTCGACGTGCCGGACGCCAGGTCGCGGGCCTCGACGAGGGCCACCCGCAGGCCGCGGGTCGCCGCGTCCAGCGCGGTGCCCGCGCCGACGACCCCGCCGCCGATCACGACCAGATCGAAGGTCTCGTCGCCGAAGCGCCGCCAGGATTCCTCCCGGCCCGCCGGACCCAGCCGGGCCGGGTCACTGCCGTTCTGCGAGTTCGTCACCACTCGTTCCTCCTCGTGCTCCACCTTCCCCAGCATCGCACGCTTGCGTGATCGTCTGCTGACCCCGAGGTGACACGTGTGGCGGAACCCATGACGATCATGGTCACATTGCTTCGCCCGGCTTATGGATTGCGCGCGTACGCACCGGTAACGTGCCGCGGACTGGGGTCGGCTACGAGGCGGTGGCCGGACGTGATCGGCCCTGCACAGACTGTCCAGTGTGGAGGTGCGGAAAGCGTGAGTCCAAGTCTGAGTCCGGGTGCGATCATCGTCTGGGAGCTGCTGGGCACGGCAGTGCTCCTGTTGCTGGGCAACGGCGTGGTCGCCAACGTGGTGCTGCGCAAGAACAACGGCTTCCAGGCCGGAACCCTGTTCATCACGTTCGGGTGGGCTTTCGGCGTGTTCGCCGGGGCGAGCCTCGCCGCGCCGACCGGCGCGCACCTGAACCCCGCGGTCACGCTCGGCCTGGCCATTTCGGGCAAGGTTTCGTGGGCGGACGTGCCGTTCTATCTGATCGGGGAAATGCTCGGCGCGATTCTCGGCGCCGTGCTGTGCTGGCTGACCTACAAACTGCAGTTCGACGACCACCCGAATCCGGAAGAGACGCTCGGCATTTTCTCCACCGCCCCGCAGATCCGGAACAAGGCGTGGAACCTGGTGACCGAGATCATCGGCACCTTCGTGCTGGTCGGCTGGATCCTGCTGACGCCGGCGTTCAAGACCGCCGCGGACGGGACGCCGACGTTCGGCAACACCGCGCTCGGCTACGCCGGGGTGTCGTTCGTCGTGCTGGTGATCGGCATCTCCCTCGGCGGGCCGACCGGCTACGCCATCAACCCGGCCCGCGACCTCGGCCCGCGCATCGCGTACGCGTTCCTGCTGCCGATCAAGGGCAAGCGCGACCCGGACTGGAACTACTCGTGGGTGCCGGTCCTCGGGCCGCTCGTCGGCGCCGCGCTGGCGGCGCTGGTGTACCTGGCCGTGCACAACCTGACCTGACCCAGCTTTCCGGAGGGAATCCATGACTTCGTACGTCGCCGCGATCGACCAGGGCACCACGTCGACGCGTTGCATGATCTTCGACCACTCCGGCCGCGTCGTCGCGGTCGACCAGCGCGAGCACGAGCAGATCTTCCCGCAGGCGGGCTGGGTCGAGCACAACGCCGAGGAGATCTGGGAAAACACCCGCGCGGTCGCGGCGGGCGCACTCGCCAAGGCCGACCTGCGGCCGACCGACATCGCCGCGGTCGGCATCACCAACCAGCGCGAAACGGCGCTGGTGTGGGACCGCAAGACCGGAAAGCCGGTGTACAACGCGATTGTCTGGCAGGACACGCGCACCGACAAGATCGCCGCCGAGCTCGGAGCGCTCGGCGGCGGCCAGGAGCGCTACCGCTCCAAGACCGGCCTGCCGCTCGCGACGTATTTCTCCGGCCCGAAGATCAAGTGGATCCTCGACAACGTCGAGGGCGCGCGGGCCAGGGCCGAGGCGGGCGATCTGGTGTTCGGCAACATGGACACCTGGGTGCTGTGGAACATGACCGGCGGCACCGACGGCGGCGTGCACGTGACGGACCCGACGAACGCGTCGCGCACTTTGCTGATGGACCTCGACACCCTGAAGTGGGACGAGGAGATCGCGGCGGAGATGGGGATTCCGCTGTCGATGCTGCCGGAGATCCGGTCGTCGTCGGAGGTGTACGGCAAGGTCCGCCCGCGCGGAGCGCTGGCCGAGGTGCCGATCGCGGGCATCCTCGGCGACCAGCAGGCGGCGACGTTCGGCCAGGCGTGCCTCTCGCCGGGCGAGGCCAAGAACACTTACGGCACCGGCAACTTCGTGCTGCTGAACACCGGCACGGAGAAGGTCCTGTCGGAGAACGGCCTGCTGACGACGGTCTGCTACAAGATCGGCTCGAACGACACGGTCTACGCACTGGAGGGTTCGGTCGCGGTCACCGGTTCGCTGGTGCAGTGGCTGCGGGACAACCTGGGGTTGATTTCGTCGGCGGCGCAGATCGAGGAATTCGCCCGGACGGTCGACGACAACGGCGGCGCGTACTTCGTCCCGGCGTTCTCGGGCCTGTTCGCCCCGTACTGGCGCTCGGACGCCCGCGGCGCGATCGTCGGCCTGACCCGGTTCGTGAACAAGGGCCACCTCTCGCGGGCGGTTCTGGAGGCCACGGCGTTCCAGTCGCGAGAGGTGATCGACGCGATGAACGCCGACTCGGGCGTCCCGCTGAAGTCGCTGAAGGTCGACGGCGGGATGGTCGTGAACGAGCTGCTGATGCAGTTCCAGGCGGACATCCTGGGCGTGCCGGTGATCCGCCCGGTGGTGAACGAAACGACCGCACTGGGAGCGGCGTACGCGGCCGGGCTGGCGGTGGGATTCTGGGAGTCGGAGGACGACATCCGGACCAACTGGGCGAAGGACAAGCAGTGGGACCCGTCGATGGACGAGTCCCGGAGGGAGAAGGAATACCGGAACTGGAAGAAGGCTGTCACGAAGACCTTCGACTGGGTGGAGGACTGATCCTTCCGGGAATGCCTGCCTGAGTTGGCGGGGCTAGGGCTTGCGGCTTGGTTGAGGGCGGTGAGGGGAACTTCGGGGGATTTGATTCCTTCGGGGTTCCCCTCACGGGCGTTTGCGGCCCGCGCGTTGGGGCACGCTGACTCGGCGCTCGGTGGGATGCGCCGACCTCGCCGCCGCTTCCGACGCGAATGGCTGCGCATGGCTCGCTCCGGCGACGGTTCGGGTTGGCAGGTAGCGGCTTGGTCCGCGGTCCCCGGGGCCGATCGCCACGGCCCCAGCTTGGCCTGCGCTGCCCAGCACACCAATCGGCCCGGCCCGCCAATCTGCACGGCCCAGCACGGCCCAGCCCCGCGCGCCAAGCAGAACGGCTCGCCTCGCCCAGCGCGCCAACCGGCACAGCCCGGCTCCACCCGCGCACCAATCAGCACGACCTCGCGCGGACCGCCCGCGCTAACCGGCGCACCCCAGCTCGACCTGCCTCGCCCAGCACGCCAACCTGCACGGCCCACCCAGCGCACACTCGACGCAGACCGACCGCCCAGCAAGCCAACCGGCGCAGGTGGCTCAAGCCGACCCGCGCACCAATCAGGACGGCCCGGCACAGCCCGCCTCGCCCAGCACAACCAGGCGTGAACCCTCCCGCCCAGCACGCCGACCGGCACAGCCTGGGGCCTGGCTCCACCCGCGCACCAATCAGCACGAACTGGCGCAGGCAAACCGCCCACGCTATTCGGCACGCCCGGGCTCGACCCGCCTCGCCCAGCACGCCAACCTGCACGGCCCGCCTAGAGCACCAATCGACGCAGCCTGGCCCGACCGCCAAGCAACCCAATCGACGCGGCCCGGCTCGAGCCGCCCGCGCACCAATCAGGACCTTCCAGCACAGCCTGCCTCGCCCAGCACGCGAGCCAGCACAACCAGGCGCGGACCATCCCGCCCAGCACGCCGACCGGCACAGCGCGGCTCCACCTGCGCACCGATTAGCACGACCTCGCGCGGACCGCCCGCGCTAATCGGCGTGCCCCGGCTTGGCCCGCTCTGGCCAGCACGCCAACCTGCACGGCCCCAGCTAGGCCCGCTCCGCCCTCACGCCAACCTGCACAACCCAGCTAGGCCCGCTCGGCCCACGGCACCAATCGGCACTGTCCCGCCCCGCGCGCCAAGCAGCACAGCTCGCCTCGCCCAGCACGACCAGGCGCGGATCATCCCGCCCAGCGCGCCGACGGCACAGCCCGGCTCCACCCGCGCACCAAGCAGCACGACCTCGCGCGCTAAGCGGCACAACCCAGCTAGGCCCGCTCGGCCCACGGCACCAATCGGCACGCACCCGGCACAGTCCGCCCAGCGCACCAATCAGCACGACTCGGCACACCCACCGCACCAACCGACACAACCCGGCGCGGCGCAAACCACCCCAAACTCAGCCCTCCGTATCACCGCCCAGCCAACTCACCCCAGCCATCACCCACCAGGACCACATCAGCCTCCCCCTCACCCCCACCCGTCCTGAGTGCCGGACTGGGCGTTGGGGGCCATCAGCGAGAAGCCCGCCCCTTGGTCGTCCGTCGCGACCACCATTCGGCCGTGTGGCGTGTCCACCGGCGGGCTCACCACGGTCCCGCCCAGTTCGGTGATTCGCGACGCCGACTTGTCCGCGTCCGCGGTCCAGAAGTAGGTCACCCATCCGGGTTGCGCGGGGCTGTCCGAGGACAGCTCGCCAAGGCCGCCGACCGGGCGGCCGTCGACGTCCAGAGTCGCGTACGTGAAACCTGGCCCCGACATGTCGCCGAAGCCGTACCCGAACACATCCCCGTAGAACTGCTTCGCCGCGGCGAAATCGCGGGTCATGCATTCGTTCCACGCCGGGGCCCCGGGCGTCAGCGTGACCTGCGTTCCGGAATGCCGACCCGGCTGCCAGAGGCCGAACGTCGCGCCGGTCGGGTCGGTTGCGATGGCCATCCGGCCCTCGGTCAGGACGTCCATCGGCGGGGCGACCACCTGTCCGCCCGCCTCCGCGATCGCGGTCACTGTCTTGTCCACATCGGACACGGACAGGTACGTCGTCCACGTCGGCGGCATGCCTGCCTGCTCCGGCGGGAGCTGGCCGATTCCCGCCACCGGCTTGCCGGCGATCTGCGCCATTCCGTAAAACCCGGTCTCCGGGCCGCCGGATTCGACTGTCCAGCCGAGCAGCGACTCGTAGAACGCGACCGCCTTGTCGCGGTCCGGCACCATCAAGTCGCCCCAGCACGGGGTGCCCGCGGGCCACGGTTCTGTCCTGGTGATCATGGGTGCCTCCCGGAATTGTGCCAACCGCCACAGTGTCGCACCGGGGACCGACAAAAACCGGGGGCGGCTTTTCAGTGCCCGCCGTTGACCAGGCGGGCGTACACGATGATGTTGTCCACATAGCTGTGCTCGGCCCGGTCGAACGCGCCGCCGCAGGTGATCAAGCGCAGTTGCGGGTCCGAAGTGTCCCCGTAGACCGCGTCGGTCGGGAAGACGTCCTTGGGCACCTGGTCCACTTTGGTCACCTCGAAGTGCGCGGTGGTGCCGTCGCGGCGGGCGATGTCGACGTCGTCTCCCGGCTTCATTTCCTTGAGCCGGTAGAAGATCCCTTTGTGCTTGTTTCCGTCCACGTGTCCGAGCACGACCGCGGGGCCGACCTCGCCGGGCGTCGGGCCGTTTTCGTACCACCCGGCCTGCAGCGGCGTGCTGACCGGCGGGACTTGCACCGTATTGTCGGGATTGAGACCCAGCGGCACCAGGCTGGAATGCGCGTCGATGCGCGGGATGTCCAGCGAAACCGGCTCCGATTTCGGCATGCCGGCCGCCGAAACGGACGGAGCGCTGGAGGCGGGCGCCGCGGTCGTCGACCCGGCCGAGCATCCGGTCAGCAGCGCGGCGAGCGCGACGGACGCCGCGGCGAGTGTCTTCCTCATCGTCATTCCCCCGATCCGCCCCAGGCCTGGCCGCGAGAAAGCGAGAAACCGAGAAAAGCAGCCAGGCCCAGGAGACTAGTCAGCCACGCCGGCGACGCGCCGCCACCAGTCCGGTGCCGCCGAGGGCGAGCACGCCCATCGCGCCGGCCGCGATCGGCAGGCCGAGGTTCGACTGGTCGTCCGCGACCGGGCCGTCCGTGCCGCCGGTCTGCGGCGCGCCGGACGGGACCTTGCTGACCTGCTTCGGCGCGGGAGCGGTCGGCTTGGGGGAGGGCTTCGCGCCCAGCACGGTGAACTTCGTGGTGACGTCGGCGCTGCCGCACGAGAACGAAACCTGGTACGTCCCGGGCTTCACCCCGCTGCGGACGGTCGCGGCGCCCTGCGAGATCGGGGCCTTGGCCGGATCGTTCTGCGGACCGGCCGGGTGCAGCTTGCCGAACTGCAGCGCCGCCGACTTCAGGTTCTTGATTTCCGAGGCCTCGCAGCCGACGCGCACCGTGACGCGGTCCCCGGCGTGGCCGGACGACGGCAGCACCCGGATGAACGCCTTGGGCACGCCGGCGTCGCCGTCCGGCGGTTCCTCGGTGGGGGACGAGGGCGGCGTGGTGGCGGTGCTCGTCGTGGGCGGCGTGGTGGGCACCTCCGCGGCGAAAGCCGGTGCGGCCGAAAGCATTCCGGCGGCGACGAGGGCGGAGAAAACAACGGTACGCTTCATGACACTCCCCTTGCTGAAAATACGATTCACCCCGCAGAAAAACAGCGGCGAATCCGCGCCCAGCCGGCAGTTCCCCCTGCGGCCCGGGCGTTTTCGTTCCGACAACCACCAAGACGTCTCCGCCCGCCGCGGGGTTGCCCCGGGAACGAAAAAACCGCCGGAAACACTTTTCCGGCGGTTTTCGGCAAGCATGGCCGATTAGCCGGCGAGGCTCCCGTCGCCCGCTTTCGCCGCGCCCTTGGGCACGCGCGACACCTGCGCGGCGGGCACGGTGAACGTCGCGTGGTACTGCTTCCCGGCGCACGTGAGGGTGAGCGGATAGCTGCCGGGTCCGGTGCCGGGCACCAGGTCCGCGTGCGCGCTCATCGTGGCCTTCACCCCGACCATCTCGCCGTAGAAGTACTGGGAGAACTTCAGCACGGGCGAGCTGAACTCCGCCGTGCCCGCGTTCGCCCCCGGGCAGTAGGCGAACGCCTGGTTCGGCTCGGAGCCGCGCTGGTAGGCGTTCACGTGGCCGTGCAGCACCGCGGTGTCCCGGTTCAGCTGCACGGTCACCGGATCCGGAGCCGGACCGTCCGCCGCCACCGCCGGAACCGCTGTCCCGGCCAGTCCGATCGCCGCCGCCACCGCGAAAATCGCGCTCTTGCGCACCCTCGTCCCTTCCCCGTGCCGCACCTGGTCACCCCGCAAGACGCGAGCTGCGGCACGGGGTTGCCCGGACGCGGGAAATCAGTCCAGATCGTCGTGCCGCATGAGCTGACGGCCCGCTTCGGTGATCGACCCGGACAGCGACGGGTACACCGAGAACGTCAGCGCCAGGTGGTCCACCGTCAGCTGGTTCTGCACGGCCAGCGCGATCGGCAGGATCAGCTCGCTCGCCGACGGCGCGACCACCACGCCGCCGACCACCACGCCGGTGGCGGGGCGGCAGAAGAGCTTCACGAAACCGCGGCGCAGGCCTTCCATCTTCGCGCGCGCGTTGGTGGCCAGCGGCAGCATGATCGTGCGCGCCGGCACCTCGCCGGAGTCGATCGCCTGCTGGCTGATGCCGACGGTCGCGATTTCCGGGTGGGTGAACACGTTCGCCGCGACAGTCTTGAGCTTGATCGGCGCGACGCCCTCGCCCAGCGCGTGCCACATCGCGATGCGGCCCTGCATGCTCGCCACGGACGCGAGCATCAGCACGCCGGTGCAGTCGCCCGCCGCGTAGACGCCGGGCACGCTCGTGCGTGACACCCGGTCCACCGCGATGAAGCCGCCGGGGCCGGGCTCGATGCCGACGCGGTCGAGGCCGATGTCGGCGGTGTTCGGGATGGACCCGACGGTCATCAGCGCGTGGCTTGCCTCGATCACGCGACCGTCGGCCAGGTGAACTTCGACGCCCTTCTCGGTGCGCTCGACGCGTTCCGCCCGGGCCTGCTTGGCCACCGTGGTGCCGCGCTGGGTGAAGACCTCTTCGAGCACCGCGGCGGCGTCGGCGTCCTCGTGCGGCAGCACGCGGTCCCGGCTGGACACGACGGTGACCTTCACGCCCATCTCGGTGTACGCGGAGGCGAACTCGGCGCCGGTGACGCCCGAGCCGATCACCGCGAGGTGTTCGGGCAGCTCGGTGAGGTCGTACAGCTGCCGCCAGTCCAGGATCCGCTCGCCGTCCGGCACCGCGCCGGGCAGCACGCGCGGGGTGGCCCCGGTGGCGATCAGCACGACGTCCGCGGACAGCGATTCCACTTTCCCGTCGGAGTGCGTGACTTCCACCGTGTGGGTGGCCAGGCCGGGCTCGTCGTCGGCGAACCGGGCCTCGGCGGTGATCACGCGAACGCCCTCGCGCTGCACGCGGGCGCGGATGTCGGCCGACTGCGCGAGCGCGAGGCCTTTCACCCGGCCGTGCACAGTCGGCAGGTCGACGGTGGTGTCCGCGAGGTCGGTGTTGATGCCGAGCTCGCCGAGGTCGTGCATCTTCGCGAGCGCGCCGGACGAGGCGATGAACGTCTTCGAGGGCACGCAGTCGTAGAGGACACAGGCACCGCCCAGGCCGTCCCGCTCGACGATCGTCACGTCGGCGCCGTGCTGCGCCGCGACCAAGGCGGCTTCATAGCCCGCCGGGCCGCCACCCATGATCACGATCCTGGTCACCTGGGTCCTCCTCTGTCACACGTGCTTGGCGGTGGCCTCGACCCTACGCGGCGAGCCTGACCGGCAAGCGAAGTGCCCGGACACGGCATGTGCATCCGATCGGGGAGAACAGAGGTCGCTAGGCTGTGCCGCGTGCCGTTGTATGCCGCTTACGGATCCAACATGGAGCCCGCCCAGATGCTGGAGCGCGCCCCGCACTCGCCCATGGCAGGCACCGGCTGGCTGGAAGGCTGGCGGCTGACCTTCGGCGGCGAGGACATCGGGTGGGAAGGCGCGCTGGCCACCATCGTCGAGGACCCGTCGTCGCGGGTGTTCGTGGTGCTGTACGACGTGACCGCGCTCGACGAGGAACGCCTCGACCGCTGGGAAGGCGGCGAGCTGGGAATGCACACGAAGATCCGGCTGCGGGTCCAGACGATGGACGGCTCGGTGCTGGCCTGGCTGTACGTCCTGGACGCCTACGAGGGCGGCCTGCCCTCGGCGCGGTATCTCGGGGTGCTGGCGGACGCCGCGGAGGCGGCCGGGGCCCCGGCGGATTACGTGGACGATCTGCGCACCCGGCCGTGCACCGGGATCAGCGGCTGACGCCTTCCGCTTGACGGTCCGTGAGGGGAACCTTCACGGACCGTTTGCGTCCGGCGTTCAGCCGTTCGAGAGACGAAGCAACCCCGCCGTCCCGACCTCGCCGCGGGCTGCCTGGAACGCTCGTTTCCGGAGTCATCCACACCCGCCTAGCAGAGGGCCGAAAGTTGTCCCCAACGGCGCCTCCCTGTGGATAACTCTGCGTCTCCGGACGATTCCCCGGCCCGCCGGACAGCCGTCCAATACCACACGGCAGAGGCTCACCCACACGGGCATCCGGCACCTCAGTGCGCAGGAAAAATCGCGGTGCGTCACCGAAGACGACGGCAGAAATCAGGTCAACGACGGGTCGCGAACGGCCCCGGATTTCGCCAAAGCCGTTGCCGCGCAACACGAACTCCACCTTCGGGAGCCAACGGGCCACCGTCCCACCCGGGCAGCACGGAAGTCCGAATTGACTCTCGGTAAGCGCACCGCAGCGGAGCATCGGCGGTCTAGACCACGCCGCGTAACTCCCCGCTGACACCCCCGGACGAGGGGTACCTCTCACCCGCCCAAGTTATCCACATTGGCGCGGCCCCTGTGGATAACTCAGGCCAGCGAAGCCAGCGCGGTGTGCACCAAAGTGCGCACTCCGACGAGCAGCGCGCGCTCGTCGAGGACGAACGTCGGGCGGTGGATGTCGGCCTGCGGTGCGGGCGGGCCGGACCACACGCCGAGCCGGGCGAAGGCCCCGCTGACGTGCTCCAGGTACCAGCCGAAGTCCTCGCCGCCGGACGACTGTTCCGTCCCGGCCAGCCCCGCTTCGCCGACCGCCGCCTCGACGCCCGCGCGCATCAGCGCGGTCGACTCCGCGTCGGAAACGACGGGCGGCACGCCGCGCCGGTAGTCGAGCGAGAAGCCGACGCCGGTCGGGGCCAGCAGCGATTCCACCGACGACGCGACGAGCGGCTCCAGCGCCTTCCACACCTCGTGGTCGGCGGTCCGCAGCGTGCCGCGCAGGACGCCGTCCTGGGGCACCGCGTTCGCGGCCTGTCCGGCGTGCACCGCGCCCCACACCAGCACCGTGCCGGACCGCGGGTCGACGCGCCGGGACAGCACCGACGGCAGCGACGTGATGACCGTGCCGAGCGCGTACACCAGGTCCGCGGTCAGATGCGGCCGCGAGGTGTGCCCGCCGGGCGAGGTGAGGCGCAGTTCGATGAGGTCGGCGGCGGACGTCAGCGCGCCGACCCGGGTGCCGACCTTGCCCGCTTCGAGCCGGGGGTCGCAGTGCAGGCCGTAGATCCGCTCGACGCCCTCCAGGGCTCCCGCGGCGATCATGTCCAGCGCGCCGCCGGGCATGACCTCCTCGGCGGGCTGGAAGATCAGCCGCACGCGGCCGGGCAGCTCGGGCGCGCCGGCCAGAGCGCGGCCGGCGCCCAGCAGGATCGCCGTGTGCGCGTCGTGGCCGCACATGTGCGCCGCGCCCTCGGTGGTGGAGGAATACGGCAGGCCGGTGTCCTCGGTCAGCGGCAGCGCGTCGATGTCCGCGCGCAGCGCGACGCAGCGCTCGCCCTTGCCGATGTCGCACACCACGCCGGTGCCGCCGGGCAGCACCCACGGCTTCAGCCCGACGCGGCGCAGCAGCGAGACGATCAGCTCGGTCGTCGCGAACTCGTCGCGCGACAGCTCGGGGTGGGCATGGATGTGCCGCCGCCACGCGAGCACGTCCGTCGCGTTCGCGCGCAGCCAGTCGTCCAGCCAGAACGGGCCGCGGCCCGCGCCAAGGTCTTCCACCGGAGCCATGCTGACGCCGGCGTCGGTCACCAGCGCGCCGGGCGCCGCGATCGGGTTGTGGTCGCCTGGAACGTCCGGCCGTGAATCCAGCACCGTCACGCCGCACCTCCTCCCGCAACACGAGCGCAGGGGAACACGCAACGTGCCAATCGATCTGTCTTACGCATCGCAGTCGATCGTGCACCATGCAGGTGGCAAGCGGCGGTGCGGTGCGCTCCGACCAAGACGGCCGGTAGAAGATCTGCGGCGAACGGCTGACGAAGTTCGGCGTGGGTGAACGCCGGAAAGCTCAGCCGCCCTGGGCCTTGCGACGCTTGATGCGGTGGCGGCGGCCGAAGAACACGATGGCGAGCAGCACCACCGCGGCGCCGCCGGCGATGAGGTTCTTCTTCGTCTTGTCGGCGTTGGCCTTGTCGGTCTGCGACGGGTCGAGCACCGGTCCCGGCGGGGCCTGGCGAAGCGCGTTCACCTGCGTGATCGCCGTCTCAGCCGCCACGGTGACCGAGGCCGGAGCCGAGGTCGCCGCGGCCGCCGCCGCCGGCAGCGTCCCGGTGAGCAGCACGCCGAGCAGACCGGCCAGCAGCAGTCCCCGCACCTTCGCCATGACTTCCCTTCTACGCCGTCCCCGTGCATTGTGCCCGTCGGAACGCGGACGCGTCAGCCGCCACGCGGTGGAGCCGGGTCCGCTCGCCCCGTGCCGACGACCGTCGGGCGCAACCAGCCCCTAAGACGGTCAAAAGCCACTTGTGCGCAGAGCGTTTTCTCTTCTTGGACAACGTTCAAGAAGAGGGTTCGGCGAACGCGGCCAGAATCCGCTGCGCGGCCAGCGTGGCGGTGAGTTCCCCGTCGCGCACCGCTCGTTCCACGTCGGCGACCTGCGCGCGGACCGCCGGATGCGCGGTGAGCCGGTCGAGCAGCTGCTCGCGGACCATCGACCACGTCCAGTCGACCTGCTGTCGTTTGCGCCGTTCGCCAAGATCACCCGATTCGGTGAGCACCTCGCGGTGCTTCCCGATCGCCGCCCACACCTCGTCGAGGCCGCTGCCTTCGAGCCCGCTGCACGTGAGCACCGGCGGCGTCCAGAGCGCGTCCTTGCCGTAGATTATCCGCAGCGCGCCCTGCAGCTCGCGCGCGGCGCGCTTGGCGTCGCGTTCGTGCGGTCCGTCGGCCTTGTTGACGGCGATGACGTCCGCGAGCTCCAGCACGCCCTTTTTGATGCCCTGCAACTGGTCGCCGGTGCGCGCCAGGGTCAGGAAGAGGAAGCAGTCGACCATGTTCGCCACGGTCACCTCGGACTGCCCGACCCCGACCGTCTCCACCAGCACGACGTCGAAACCGGCCGCCTCCATCAGCACGATCGTCTCGCGGGTGGCGCGGGCGACGCCGCCGAGCGTGCCGGACGTCGGCGACGGCCGGATGAACGCCTTCGGGTCGACCGCCAGCCGTGCCATCCGGGTCTTGTCGCCGAGGATCGAACCGCCGGTGCGGGTCGAGGAGGGGTCGACGGCGAGCACCGCGACCCGGTGCCCGGCGGTGGTGAGGTCGGTGCCGAGCTGGTCGATAAATGTCGACTTGCCGACTCCGGGTACGCCGGTGATGCCGACGCGCTGCGCCCCGCCGGCGTGCGGGAGCAGCTCGACCAGCAGTTCCTGGGCTTGCCGCCGGTGGTCCTCGCGGTGTGATTCGACCAGCGTGATGGCCTTGGACAGGGTCCCCCGGTCGCCCGCGAGCACGCCCTTGGCGTACTCGCCGACGTCGATCCGCCGCGGCAAGGCTCAGGACTCCTGCGCGGCCAGCTGCTGGAGCAGGTCGATCGCGGCGTCCGCGAGCACCGTGCCCGGGCCGAAGATCGCCGCCGCTCCCGCTTCGCGCAGCTCGGGGTAGTCCTGCGGCGGGATCACGCCGCCGACCACGACCATGATGTCCTCGCGGCCCAGTTCGGCCAGCTCGCGGCGCAGCGCGGGCACCAGCGAGAGGTGCCCGGCGGCCAGCGAGGACACGCCGATCACGTGCACGTCGGCTTCGGACGCCTGGCGGGCGACCTCGGCCGGGGTGGAAAACAGCGGGCCGACGTCGACGTCGAAGCCGAGGTCGGCGAAGCCGGTGGCGATCACCTTCTGGCCGCGGTCGTGACCGTCCTGGCCCATTTTCGCGACGAGGATGCGCGGACGGCGGCCTTCCTCTTCGGCGAATTTGTCGACCAGCTCGCGGGCCTTCTCGACGTTGTCCGACTTCCCCACCTCTTCCCGGTACACGCCGGAGATCGTGCGGATCTGGCCGGAGTGGCGGCCCCAGTTCTTCTCCAGGGCGTCGGAGATCTCGCCGACGGTGGCCTTCGCGCGCGCGGCGTCGATGGCCAGCTCAAGCAGGTTGCCGTTGTTCTGCGCGCCTTCGGTGAGGCGGCGCAGCGCGTCCTCGGTGGCCTGCGAGTCGCGTTCTTCGCGCAGCCGACGCAGCTTCTCCAGCTGCTGCGCGCGTACGCCCGCGTTGTCGACCTTCAGCACGTCGATCTGCTCGTCGTCGGTGACCTGGTACTTGTTCACCCCGATGACCGGCTGTCGTCCCGAGTCGATGCGCGCCTGCGTACGCGCGGCTGCTTCTTCGATACGCAGCTTCGGGATGCCTTCGTCGATCGCGCGCGCCATGCCGCCCGCGCTCTCGACTTCGGTGATGTGGCCCCACGCCTTGCGCGCGAGGTCGTACGTGAGCTTCTCGACAAACGCGCTACCGCCCCACGGGTCGATAACGCGCGTGGTGCCGGATTCCTGCTGCAGCAACAGCTGTGTGTTGCGCGCGATCCGTGCGGAGAAGTCGGTGGGCAGCGCGAGCGCTTCGTCAAGAGCGTTGGTGTGCAACGACTGCGTGTGCCCCTGGGTGGCGGCCATCGCTTCGACGCACGTACGCGTGACGTTGTTGAAGACGTCCTGCGCGGTAAGCGACCAGCCGGACGTCTGAGAGTGCGTACGCAGCGACAGCGACTTCTGCGACTTCGGATCGAACTGCTTCACCAGCTTCGCCCACAGCAGGCGCGCGGCGCGCAGCTTCGCCACCTCCATGAAGAAGTTCATGCCGATGGCCCAGAAGAACGACAGCCGCGGCGCGAACTTGTCGACATCCAACCCCGCGTCGACGCCCGCGCGGATGTACTCGACGCCGTCCGCGAGCGTGTACGCCAGCTCCAGGTCGGCGGTCGCCCCGGCCTCCTGCATGTGGTAGCCGGAGATCGAGATCGAGTTGTACTTCGGCATGTGCTGCGAGGTGTAGGCGAAGATGTCGGAGATGATCCGCATCGACGGCTGCGGCGGGTAGATGTAGGTGTTGCGGACCATGAACTCCTTGAGGATGTCGTTCTGGATGGTCCCCGCGAGCTGCTCCGGCTTCACCCCCTGCTCCTCGGCCGCGACGACGTAGAGCGCGAGCACCGGCAGCACCGCGCCGTTCATCGTCATCGAGACGGACATCTTGTCCAGCGGGATGCCGTCGAACAGCTGGCGCATGTCGTAGATCGAGTCGATCGCCACGCCGGCCATGCCGACGTCGCCGGACACGCGCGGGTGGTCGGAGTCGTAGCCGCGGTGCGTGGCGAGGTCGAACGCGACCGACAGGCCCTTCTGCCCGGCCGCGAGGTTGCGGCGGTAGAAGGCGTTCGACTCCTGCGCGGTGGAGAACCCGGCGTACTGGCGGATCGTCCACGGCTGGTTGACGTACATCGTCGGGTACGGCCCGCGCAGGTACGGCGCGATGCCCGGGTACGTGTTCAGGAAGTCCACATCGGACAGATCGGCGGCGGTGTAGACCGGCTTCACGCCGATGCCCTCGGGGGTTTCCCAGGCCAGCGCGTCCGGGCCCTTGCCGGTGGCGTCCTGCACGGCCTGCGCCCACGCCGCGCGGTCGCCCGGTTCCGGCTTGCCGAGCGGGATGTCGGCGAAATTCGGGATGCTCATGCGGAGACTCCCAGCTGTGCGTGGAGGCTGGTCAGGATTTCGAGCGCGTCGCACCCGGCGTACAGATTGCCGCTGATTCCGTCGTAGGTTCCCTTGCCCGCCAACAGAACGCTGTCCGCGCCGAGCGACGCCGCGACGGACGCGGCCTGTTCCTCGTACGCCGCGTCGGTGCCGCACAGGCAGGCGATTTTCGCGCCGCTCTCGCGGAACGCGCCGGGCAGGTCGTCGGTCGCGCCGGGGTTCACCGCCTCGATGCCGCCCGCCTGCAGCAGGTTCGTCGCGAAGGACGCGCGGGCGGTGTGCGCGGCGACCGGCCCGAGCGTGGCCAGGAAGACCTTCGGCCGCTCGCCGTGCTTGGCGAGGTAGGCGTCGGACGCGTCGCGCAGTTTCTCGTACTCCTCGGCGTACCGGTGCCGCGGCAGTCCTCCGTCCACAGTGGACGGAAGCGGTTCGCGGGCGACCGGCTTTTCGTCCAGGTTCGGGAATTCGCTGACGCCGGTGAGCGGATCGCGCCGGGTGGCGAGGCGGCTCGCGCGCTTCTGCCAGGTCTGCGCGAGCCGTCCGGCCAGTGCGCCGGACGCCAGTTCGGTTTCGATCCCGCCCGCGGCCTCGATCGCGGTGAACTCGCGCCACGCGGCTTCGGCGAGTTCGTCGGTGAGCTTCTCGACGTACCAGGAGCCGCCCGCCGGGTCGATCACGCTGCCCAGCTTCGACTCTTCGATGAGGATCGCGTTGGTGTTGCGGGCGATCCGCGAGGAAAACGCGTCCGGCAGGCCGATCGCCGCGTCGAACGGCAGCACGGTGACCGCGTCCGCGCCGCCGACCCCGGCCGCGAAACAGGCCACGGTGGTGCGCAGCATGTTCACCCACGGGTCGCGCTGGGTGAACATCGACGGCGACGTGACCGCGTGCTGGTGCATCCCGCGGGCTTCCGCGGCCGCACCGGAGACCTCGAGGACGCGGTCCCACAGCCGGCGCGCGGCGCGGAACTTGGCGATGGTGAGGAACTGGTCCGCGGTCGCGGCGAGCCGGAACTCGATCTGCGCGGCGGCCGCGGCGACGTCCAGCCCGGCCTCGGTGAGCGCACGCAGATAAGCGACGCCGGACGCGATCGTCGCGCCGAGTTCCTGCGCGTCGGAGCCGCCTGCCTCGTGAAACGGCAGTCCGTCGGCGACGATCGTGCGCACCTTCGGGTACTTGGGGGCAACCTTCGCGGCCAATTCGGCGGCCGGGCCGAGCGGAAGAGAACGCCCCGTCCGCGCCGAGGTGCCGATCGGGTCCGCACCGAGCGTGCCGACGGCTTCGCTGGCCGGGATCTCGCGCTCGGCGAAGAGGTCGAGAAGCGCCTGAGCAGCGGTTTCGTACTCCGCGCCGGCGTCGAGGACGATCGGCGCGAGACCGACGTACACCTCGTTCAGCGCGTCCGCGAGCGCGGAAATCGGCAGCGAACCCTCGCCGAGCCGCAGCCACACCGAGGACGCGCCGCCTTCGAGGTCGGCGAGGATCGCCGCGTTCGCCGCGCGGACGTCTTCGCGCTGGTGCCGGACCCGGATGTCCCACCCGGTGTCGACGACGCCCTCCGGCCGGGCCCCGCGCACGAACGGCGGCAGCCCCGGGAAGCCGAGGTCGCCGCTCGCGTCGTCGGCGGTGTACAGCGGCTGGATCTCGATGCCGTCGTAGGTGCGCGAGACGAGCTTGCTCTCCGGCGCGCCCGCGAAATCCTCCGGGAGCCTGCCGCTCTTGCGCAGCACTCCCGCCACCAGCTCCTGCCACTGGGCGCGGTCCGCGGCGGGGAACTCCGCCGCGAGCGCGAGCCCGGGCTCGGAGTGCGGCGCCGACTCCGGACCAGCCACGTTCGTCATACCCAGTGATGGTAGAGGCAGGCCACCACCCGCACCTGTGACTCTGCTCGCCCCCCGTACGGGTGAACTCAGGGGTAGCGGTGCTGGGTCGGACAGTGCCGGTGCCGTGGGCCACAATCATGGGGTGCCCTCGGAGAACAGCGACCTGGACCAGCCCGGCAACACCGACAGCACCGGCTCCGCGAACGCCGAGCCGTCGACCGGCGGCGAGCAGCAACGGGTAGTCGCCGGACGCTATCGGCTGCGGTCGGTTCTGGGGTCGGGGTCGATGGGCACGGTCTGGTCGGCTTACGACGAGTTCCTGCACCGTCCGGTGGCGGTCAAGGAGATGAAGGTGCCGCCGGGCATCCCGGCGGAGCAAGCGGACGAACTGCGCGAGCGCACGCTGCGCGAGGCACGGGCGATCGCGGTGCTGTCGCATCCGAACGTGATCACGCTGCACGACGTCGCCCGCGAGAACGACGCGCCGTTCGTCGTGATGGAACTGCTGCCGTCGCGGAGCCTCGCGCACCTGCTGCGCGACCACGGCCCGCTGACGGTCGAACAGGCCGCGGCGGTCGGCATCGCGGTCGCCGCCGCGCTCGAAGCAGCCCACGACGCGGGCATCACACACCGCGACGTGAAGCCGGGCAACGTGCTGGTGGCCAGCGACGGCCGGATCAAACTGACCGACTTCGGCATCGCCCGCAACGTCTCCGAAGCCACCATGACCAGGACCGGGATCATGCTCGGTTCTCCCGCCTACATCTCGCCGGAAGTGGCTTCGGGCGGCGCGGTCACCCCCAGCGCCGACCTGTGGGGCCTGGGCGCGACGCTGTTCGCCGCCGTCGAGGGAGCACCCCCGTACGACGCGGACGGCGACCCGCTGGAAACCGTCGGCAAGGTCGTGAACGGCAAGGTCCCGCGCCCGAAGCCGGGCCCGCTGGCCGACGTCATCACCGCGTTGATGAAGAAGGAGCCGGAAAAGCGGATCTCCCTGCGCGAGGTGCGCCACCGGCTGTACCCGCTGCAGAACAAGGCCGCACTGGACCTCTTCGGCCCGGAGCTGTTCCGCACGCCGGACGGCAAGAAGACGGCCGCCCAGCTGGACGCCACCGACACCCAGGTGATCAAGACGGTCGCCCCGAAACCGGACTCGCCGGACCAGCCCGCCGCACTGGCAGCGGACCCGGGCCCGCTGCCGTTCCTGCGCTCGGGAAACACCGGCTCCGCCCCTGCTCCGCAGCTGCCGCCCCCGCCGCCGCTGCCCGCCCCGCTCCCGCCGCCGCCCCCACGCCGCAGCGGCAAAGCGACGGCACTGCTGGCGGTCGCCTCCATGGTCCTGTTCGCCCTGGCCTGCGGCGGCGGGTTCGCACTGGCCCGCGTGGTGAGCGGCCAGGACCTGCTGCCGCCGCAAGGCCCGGAAACCGGAGTGCTGGCCACCCTGGGCACAGTCGGAGGCTCCGCACAGCCGCTGAAGCTGATACCGCAGCACGCCAACGCAAGCTCGACGGCAAACGTCACGCGAGACAGCGAATACACCCTCTCGGTCCCCGAAGGATGGCAACGCTTCATCGCGTCCAGGAAATCAGTATTCGGCACCTCGACGGTAGTGCAATACCTTTCCCCGGACGGCCGCCAATCCCTGCGTCTGGAACGCATCCCGAACTTCTACGAGAAGTATTCGGAACACGACGCGGTAGAAGCACTGCGCCTGGCCTCGTCCCAGGATTCGTTCACCATCGCCCAGCCGGAACACGAAACCCCCAACGGCACCGAACTGACCTACCGAGCAGTGGAACGAGCACAAAACCACTCGGCAAAACCAGACACGGTAATCACCCGGGCAACCTTCGCCCTCATCAAGCAATCAGGAACCGCGGCCTGGCTGCTCTCCCTGACAGTCCCGTCAGAACAAGAAGACACCGGCTCCGCAACCTTCAGCCAAATAGCCCCGACACTGTCTTTCCCGGCATCTTCATAACAAACAGCAAGCAGCACGCACACCCAACCAAGCAGCCAGCCCCCGCCCTGCACCCCGATACGAAGCCTCCCTGCGGTTCGGGGGTGCTTGTCAAGGCATCTTTCCCGCCTTGACAAGCACCCCCGAACCGTCAGCACAATGGACTTCGGGGTGCCGCGCAACCGCTCCGGACGCAATGTCGCCGCCAGGCGACGAGCCGCCCGAGAAATCTCACCCCTCCGAATACCGCCGCGCAGTCTCCGCAGCCTGCGCCAACCTCCGCAACCCCTCGAACAACCGATCCCCCAAAACAGTCCCCACCACCGCGGCCTCGACAATCCGATCCATCGAAACCCCAGCCTCGAGCGTATCCAAATCAGCCTCCGCGATCCGATCGGCGACCTCCGCGTAACGCCCGATCTGATCCAGCAAAGCCTGATGCCCCAACGCCCGGACAGTGCACACAGTCCCCACTAACGATTCCGCCACCGGATTGTCGTCCCCGAACTTCCACCCGTGCTCCCGGGCCAGCGCGGACAACAGCTCCCAGGCCCACTCCCGGTCCTCGGCGGAAACCTCGACCACGGCCCCGGTCAACGCCCGCTGCATCACCCCGAGCACGTTGTACGCGGCCCGATCGGAATCCACCGCCGCGACCACCTCCCGCACGGTCGCCACGGACAGCCCCCCGACCTCGACCAGCGCCCGGATCAGCTTCAGCCGCCGCACGTGCTCCTCGCCGTAGCGAGCCTGGTTCGGGCTGGTCCGCTCCCCGGCCGGGAGCAGCCCCTCCCGCAGGTAGTACTTGATCGTCGCCACCGGGATCCCGGACTCGGCGCTCAGCTCTGCCATCCGCACCCGCTCGACCCTACTTCCGGGAAAAACCCTGAGGACTTCTCAGTATGGATAGTTTAACTTCCCATAACGGAGAGCTTCACTATCCATTCTGGGAGGACCACCATGACCACCACCGTCGACCCGCCGCCGACGCTGATCACCGCACGGATGCGCACCTGGCACCGCCCGTCGCTGTGGTTCGCCGCGGCGATGGGCGTCGCGACCGTGCTGACCGTCGCGGCGATGCTGCTCGACCACCGGACCCTGCTCGGCGCGCCGGTGTGGGCGAAGCCGTTCAAGTTCGCCGTCTCCGGCGGGCTCTACTACTTCACCTGGAGCTGGCTCGTCTCGTTGCTGCGCGGCAGGCTGCGCAAGGTCGCGAGCGTCGCGACGACCGTCTCCGTCGTGCTGTTCGCCGCCGAGTACGTGGCGATCGTGTTCCAAGCAGCTCGCGTCCGGCCTAGCCACTTCGCGAACACCTCGCCGTTCGACGCCGCGCTGTTCCAGGCCATGGGCGTGATGGTGGCCGGACTCTGGCTCGCCACGCTGGTGACCACCGTCGTGCTCATGTTCACCCGCATTGAAGACCGCGCGGTGTACTGGGCGGTGCGCACCAGCGCGGTCGTCGCGCTGATCGGCGCCGGCCTCGGCGCGACCATGACCCGGCCGACCCCGATCGAACGGGCCGAGATCAAGGCCACCGGGCATTCCGACCTCATCGGCGCGCACAGCGTCGGCGTCGCGGACGGCGGCCCCGGTCTTCCGCTGCTCGGCTGGAGCACCACCGGCGGCGACCTGCGGATCGCGCACTTCGTCGGCTTGCACGCGCTGCAAGCGTTGCCGCTCTTGGCCTTCGGGCTCGCGGTGCTCGCGACGCGGCTTCCCCGGCTGCGCGAAAGCGCGGTGCGGGTGCGGCTGGTCTGGACGGGTTCGGTCGGCTACGCGGGACTCGTCGCCCTGATCCTGTGGCAGGCCGAACGCGGCGAACCGCTCATCTACCCGAGCGGCACGACGCTGGCCGCCGCCGGTCTGCTGGTCGGCGTCATCGCGGCGGCTGCCGCGGCGTCGGTGCTGGCACCGGTCCGGAAGGCGGTCCGGTGAGCGACCTGACCGTCTTCGCCTGGACGTTCCCGGTCGCGGTGCCGTTCTGGGCGCTGATGATCTTCCTGCCCGGATGGCGCGGCACCCGCCGGATCCTGGCCTCGCCGTGGGTGCCGTTGCTGCCGCTGGCCTGGTATTTCGTGCTGGCGATCCCGCATTTCGGCGAACTGTGGCACGCGATGCAACGGCCGGATCTCGGGGTGCTGCAAGGATTTCTGAGCACGTCGTACGGGGCCGCACTGGTCTGGGCGCAGCTCATCGCGTTCGACCTGTTCATCGCCCGCTGGATGTTCTTCGAGGCGCGCACGCACCGGATCCCGTGGTGGATCGTCAGCCCGCTGCTTCTGCTGACGATCTTCCTGTCGCCGTTCGGCCTGGTCGCGTTCCTCGTCGTGCGCGGCGCCCGGATACGCTCGGCGGCATGAGCAACCTGGAGGAGGCGGCCGCGGCCGTCATCGCCGAGCGCACCGGCGTCGAGAAGTACGACATCGCCGTGGTGCTCGGTTCGGGCTGGCGTCCGGCCGCGGACGTGATCGGAACCGCCGACGCGGAGATCCCGTTCGGCGAACTGCCGGGCTTCACCCCGCCCGGAGCCGTCGGCCACGGCGGCACGGTGCGGTCACTGCGGATCGGCGACAAGCGCGCGCTGGTCCTGCTCGGCCGTACGCATTTCTACGAGGGCAAGGGCATCGACCCGGTCGTGCAGAACGTGCGCACGGCCGCGGCGGCGGGCGCGCGGACAGTGCTGCTCACCAACGCGGCGGGCGGGTTGCGCGCGGGCATGAACGTCGGGCAGCCGGTGCTGATCTCCGACCACCTCAACCTGACCGCGCGTTCGCCGATCGTCGGCGCGCACTTCGTCGACCTGACCGATCTCTACTCCCAGCGGCTGCGCGATCTGGCGCGGGAGATCGACGGTTCGCTAGAGGAAGGCGTGTACGCGGGCCTGCCCGGGCCGCACTTCGAGACGCCCGCCGAGATCCGGATGCTGCGCACCATGGGGGCCGACCTGGTCGGCATGTCGACCGTGCTGGAGGCGATCGCCGCCCGCGCGGCCGGGCTCGAGGTGTTCGGGCTGTCGCTGGTCACGAACCTGGCCGCGGGCATGACCGGCGAGCCGCTCAACCACGAGGAAGTCCTCGAGGCCGGACGGCAGTCGGCGACGCGGATGGGTTCGCTGCTGAAGGAACTCGTCGCCCGCGCGTGAGCCTCGTGAGTGCTGGCGCCGGTTCTAACCGGCGCCAGCACTCACGACTCAGGCGTACTGCGGCAGCTGCGCGGCCACTTCCTCCGGCGAAGGCATCCCCGCGACCTCCGCGGCCAGCTCGCGCACGACGTCCGCCACCGTGCGATCGGCCAGCAACCGGCCGGCCGTCTCGCGGACCGCGTCCGTCGTCAGTTCGTCGCCGACCAGCTTCGCGCCCGCACCGGCTTCCACCACGGCGTCCGCGTTGGTGAACTGGTCCGCGCCCTGCGGCAACAGCAGCTGCGGCACCCCCGCGCCGAACGCGCCCAGCGTGGTCCCGCTCCCGCCGTGGTGCACCACCAGATCGACGTGCGGCAGCAGTTCCGACTGCGGCACCCACGCCTCCAGCCGCACGTTCGACGGCACCTCGCCGAGCGCCGCGACGTCGACGGCCGGGCCGGTGGCCACCAGCACGTCCACGTCCAGCGAAGCCAGCCCCTGCAACGCCGCGGTCAGCAGGTGCGCCTGGCTGGCCCCGGTGGTGCCGAGCGTCAAATACACCAGCGGACGGCCGCGGTCCCGGCCTTCGATGCCGGACGGCAGATCGCCCGGTTCGCTCCAGCCGACCGGCCGCAGCGGCACGCGGTTGGCCTCGGCGAGGAACTCCGGCGCCTGCACCGACGGCGGGCAGATGTCCACGAACGGATGGCCCCAGAACAGCCGGTTGCTGCCGGCGAGTCCGACTTCCGCGGCGAAGGCGTCGATCTGGTCGCTGATGTGCTCCATCGGGCCGCCGGAGGACACCCGGCCGAATCCGTGCCCGACCGCGGGAATCCCCGCCCGGTGCGCGGCGAACGCGCCGCCCGGATTGCCCATTTCGTACACGACCAGGTCCGGTTTCCGCTCGGCGAGCACCGGGGCGAGGTCGGTCATGAACCGGCTCGGCAGCAGCCGTCCGAAGGCCTTGCCGATCGCCTCGTTCAGCTCGTCCGGCGGGACCTCGTAGCGGCTGCGGGTGTCTCCGGCGAAGACCTCGCCGAAGGCTTCCTGCAGCGTCAGCCCGGCGGCGACGGGTTCGAGCCCGGCCTTTTCCAGGCTCGGGTGGAAGTCGGGCGCGGTCGCGTAAACCACGTCGTGGCCAGCGTCGCGCGCGGCGACGGCGAGCGGCAGCAACGGATAGAGGTGTCCGTAAGACGCGAGGGAAGTGAAAAGAATGCGCACCACCCGAGCGTATCGTCAGCCGCTACCCGGTTTCCCGATCCGCGTAAGCTGGCCCGGGTGTCCGACAGCCTCGATTCCCGCCTCCGCGATTCCGTCTACCGCTGGATCACCGACGACCCGGATCCGGCGTCGCGCGAGGAACTGACCGCCGCCCTCGCCCGCGCGATGGGCAAAGAGCCCGGCGCGATCGACGAGATTACCGACCGGATGGCCGGACCGCTGGAGTTCGGCACCGCGGGGCTGCGCGGGCCGGTGCGCGCGGGTCCGAACGGGATGAACGTCGCGGTCGTCACGCGAACCACCGCGGGCGTCGCAGCGTGGCTCGACGCGCAGGGGCACGCGGGCGGCGTGGTCGTGGTCGGCCGCGACGCGCGGCACGGTTCGGAAGCGTTCGCCACGGCCGCCGCCGAGGTGCTGACCGCCGCCGGGTTCGCGGTGAAGGTGCTGCCGCAGCCGTTGCCGACGCCGTTGCTGGCGTTCTCGGTGCTGCACTACGGCGCGGTCGCCGGCATCCAGATCACCGCGTCGCACAACCCGCCCGCGGACAACGGATACAAGCTTTACGACTCCACCGGCGGACAGATCGTGCCGCCGTCCGACGGCGAAATCGAGCGCGCGATCCAGTCCGCCCCGGCCGCCCGGAGCGTTCCGCGCACGCCCGGCGCTGAGATCGTCGACCCGCGCGAGGCGTACCTGTCCGCGGTCGGCGCGCTGCCCCGCGGCACGACGCGCGAGCTGCGGATCGCCGCGACGGCCCTGCACGGCGTCGGCGCGGAAACCCTGCGGGCCGCGCTGTCCCGCGCCGGTTTCACTGACGTGCACCTGGTTTCCGCCCAGTCCGAACCGGACCCCGACTTCCCCACCGTCTCGTTCCCGAACCCCGAGGAACCCGGCGCGACCGATCTCCTGCTGGCTCTGGCGTCCGAAGTGGACGCTGACCTGGCGGTGGCGCTCGACCCGGATGCCGACCGGTGCGCGCTCGGCGTCCGCGGCCCGGACGGCTGGCGGATGCTGCGCGGCGACGAGACCGGCGTCCTGCTCGGAGCACACCTTTTGTCCACAACGGACAGTCCGGATCCGTTGGTGGCCACCACGATCGTGTCCTCTTCGCTGCTCGGCGAAGTGGCGAAGGAAAAGGGCGCGCGCTACGCGGAAACGCTGACCGGGTTCAAATGGCTGGTCCGCGCGGGCGAGGGGTTGGTGTTCGCCTACGAGGAAGCGCTCGGGCTCTGCGTGAATCCGAGTTTTGTTCGCGACAAGGACGGCATCGCCGCCGCGGTCGCGGGCGCGGACCTGGCCGCGACGCTCAAGGCCGAAGGCCGCACGCTGCTGGACGTGCTCGACGACATCTCAACGCGGCACGGTGTGCACCTCACCGACCAGGTGTCGTTGCGGGTCACCGATCTTTCCGTGCGCGGACGGCTCATGGCCGCGTTGCGTTCGAACCCGCCGGCCACGCTCGGCGGGGTGCCGGTGACGCTCGAAGACCTCCTGCCGGACGCCGACGTGCTCCGGCTGAGCGGCGACGGCGTGCGCGTCGTGGTGCGGCCGTCCGGCACGGAACCGAAACTGAAGGCGTACCTGCAAGTGGTGGCTCCGGTGACCGGCGGGCTCGCCGACGCGCGGCGCGGCGCGACGGAAGTGCTCGACGCGGTCCGCGAGGAGATCACCGCGCTGCTGCGCTGACGGGAGAACCATGCCAACGTTGCTGATCGTGCACCACACGCCGTCGCCGTCGATGCAGGCGATGTTCGAGGCCGCGCTCGCCGGCGCGAAGCATCCGGACATCGAAGGCGTCGACGTCGTCCGTCGTCCCGCGCTCGGCGCGACGGTGGCCGACGTGCTGGCCGCGGACGGCTATCTGCTGGGCACGCCGGCGAACCTCGGCAGCATGAGCGGCGCGTTGAAGCACTTCTTCGACACCGTGTACTACCCGTGCCTGGACGCGACGAAGGGCCGTCCGTTCGGGGCGTACGTGCACGGCAACAACGACACGTCCGGGACCGTGCGGCAACTCGACGCGATCACGACCGGGCTCGGCTGGACCCGGGTGGCCGAGCCCGTGCTCGTGACGGGCGAACCGGACAAAGCCGCGCTGGAAGCGGTGACCGAACTCGGCGGAACCCTCGCCGCGACGCTCATGTGAGCGGCCGGGCGGGCCGGAAGCCGTACCAGGGAAAGTAAAGAGGCCTGTCACCGGAAGCCCTGGGGG
The DNA here is from genome assembly GCF_046195355.1 of Amycolatopsis sp. VS8301801F10. Taxonomy (NCBI): domain Bacteria; kingdom Bacillati; phylum Actinomycetota; class Actinomycetes; order Pseudonocardiales; family Pseudonocardiaceae; genus Amycolatopsis; species Amycolatopsis sp. VS8301801F10. Next base: position 507,433 of record NZ_CP176065.1, read on the forward strand.
TCGACCTCCGGCAACAGGCCAATCGAGGGTTCGCAACGAAGGCGATCAACCTCGACTACGCAAGGGTACTACAAAGAACGGATCATGACGACCCTGCGATGACAACCAAGCGTGCTCGATTCAACTCCGAGGGCGCCGACCAGGGCCGTCCAGCGTGAGAAACCTGGATTCCGGACCGCCCGCGTCCCGGTCAGCGGGCCACCCCCGCCCCGTCCGGCCCAACGGACCGGCCCCGGAGTGTCCATTGTGGATAGAGCGGCGCGGCGGCTGATTCATCGACAGCCGACTGCGGTGGGTGACGAAACCGCACCGGATCCGCCACTCGGCGGATAAAGAAGGCGGGCGCCGGCCCGAAGACCGGCGCCCGCCCCGGGAAATCAGGCAGGCGAGACCATCCCGAGCACCGTCGCCGGCACGTCGGACACCGCGACCTGCTGCTGTTCGCGGGTGGCCAGGCTCCGGACGGTCACCCGGCCGGCCGCCCAGTCCTCCTCGCCCACGATGACGACCGCGACCGCGCCCGCCTTGTCCGCGCGGGTGAGCTCCTTGCCCAGTTTGCGCAGTTCCAGCGGGGTCGACGTGCGCAGTCCCGCCTTGCGCAGCGCCGTCGCGACGTCGCGGGCCGGGTCCGCCAGCTCCTCGGTGACCGGGATGACCGTGACGTCGACCTCGCTGCGCGGCCGCGGCGTGAGGCCGTGCGTGTCGAGGAAGTCCATCAGCGTCACGTCGCCCATGCCGAACCCGATGCCGGAGATCTGCTCCTTCGTGAACATCGAGGCGAGGTTGCTGTACCGGCCGCCGCCGAACAGCGCCCGGCGGTTCTGCGGCGAGGTGTCGAAGACCTCGAACACGGTCGACGTGTAGTACGCCAGCCCGCGCACGATCAGCGGTTCGTACCGGACCAGGCTCGCCGCGCTGCTGGAGAGCACCTTGACCAGGTTCGATTCGGCCTTGACCGTCTCGGGCAGCTCGTCGAGCAGCGCCGGGCCGGCGCCGAGGGTCTCGGCGAGCTTCTCGTACTGCTTGTCCGACAGCCCGATCTCGGCGGCGCTCGCCGCGTGGTCCTCGGCCGAGGTCTTCTCCCACCGGTCGACGAGCGCGAACACCTGCGGCAGGTGGTCCGGCGAGATGCCGACGACGTCGGTCAGCGCCGACGACAGCAGGTTCCGGTCGTTGACCCGCACCGCGAACATGTCCGAAGTCGCGCCGACCGCTCCCATCAGGTCGTGGATCAGCTCGAACATCTCGATCTCGCAGTTCGCGCTTTCCGAACCGAAGATGTCGGCGTTGATCTGCCAGTGCTCGCGCACGCGGCCGCGCTGCGGACGCTCGTAGCGGTGGCAGTTCGGGTGGCTGTACCAGCGCACCGGGAACGACAGCGATTTCGCGTGGCCGGCGATCATCCGGGCCACCGAGGGCGTCATCTCCGGGCGCAGCGCGAGCCGCTCGCCGCCGCGCGTGGTGAGCGTGTACAGCTGCTGGTCGGCGATCTCCTGGCCGGACTTCCGCTCGTAGACCTCCGCCTGCTCCAGGATCGGGCCGTCGTAGCGGAGGTAGCCGTAGCGCTCCAGCACGTCGTAGAGATGGCCGAACACCTGCGTGCGGACGGACATTTCGGCGGGGAGGAAGTCTCGGGTCCCCTTGACAGGCGCGGTTGACAGGTATTCAGGCACGTCATCCAGCTTAACGACCCGGCGCCAGCCGATTTGTCAGGGGAACGCGACGCCGTACGCGGTGAGCAGCATCGCCGCGCCGAGCAGCACCGCGCCGCCGGTGGTGACGCTCATGCCGACGCGGGTGCGCAGCATCGCGAGGAAGAATCCGCCGGACTGCGCGAGCACGCCGAACAGCAGCAGGAAGCAGACGATCCAGCGCGCGGTGTCGCCGAGTCCGCCGTGCTCGACCAGCTGCAACGCGGCGAGCGTGAGCACGAGCAGCACACCGGCGTGCGCGTGCCCGGCGCGGAAGAACCCGCGCTGCTTCTCGGTGAGGTCTCCGCGGCGCAGGACGCCGCTCAGCGCGTAGCCGCCGTACATGACGGTGGGCAGCGATACGAGCGCGATGACGGTGAACAACTGGACTGGGCCGTGCATGGTCGCCTCCTTGGGGTGCGAAGCGACCATAACACTGTTTTAAAACACTGTCACGAAACTTCTTGGTCCCTCTTGCCGGTGGCTGTCACCCGACGGTCGAGGGAATGGGGCGGCGAAGCGGGCGGCGGTGCACTGCGCTGGAGTTCATGACTACGACCTCGATGCGGCACCGCGCCCGATGGGCCGGTCTCGCCTTGCCCCTCGCCCTCAGCGGCCTCTGCGCGACGGCCCTGCCCGCCCAGGCCACGGCTCCAGCCGCGGTTCCCGCCGCGCACCAGATGGCGAAGAAGAAGCCCGTCCACCTCAAGGCCGTGCCGGTCAAGGCCAAGGTGCGCAAGGGCGAGCAGATCCGGGTCCACGGCCGCTTCGCGACCGGCCCTGCGGGACGCGCCGACGACGACGGGATCCTTTACCTGCAGCAGGAAATCCGCGCCGGGGTCTGGGTGAACCTCGCCTCCACCTCGTGCGCCCCGGACCACGACTTCGACCTCGGTGTCCGGTTGAACGTGTCCGGAACCCTGACCCTGCGGGTCTTCCACCCCGAATCCACCCTGTTCACCGCCGCCGCCTCCGCGGTGTTCACGGTCGTCGTGTTCTGAGAACCGATCCAGTAGGTGGCCGCGGCGAAGACCAGGCATCATGGCGGGCGTGAGCCAGCCCGGGGATGCCGCTTCGCCGCAGTTGGCTTATGCCGACCAGCTCCGCCAGCAATCGGCGACCTGCCGGTTGCTGGCGGAGAAGCAACGCGAGAACACGGCCGCGTTCGAGGGGTTCGCCGAACGCGGCCTTCCCGGTTCCGCCGAGATGGCCCTCCGCTCGGAACGTTCGACGCGGTTTTTGCTCCTGCTCGCTTCGGTGATCGCGGAGCAGGCGATCGCGCACGACGAGCTGATGGCCGCGGGCGGGCCGGAGAATTCACGCGCGTATGTGGAGTATGAGGCGACGACTCGGCGGTTGCGGGCGTTGTTGCCGACGGACCCGCTCACCGACTGAGGGTTACGGTCGCGGGGTCTGGGTTTGGGTCAGCGCACCCACGATGTCCTCCGCCAGCAACAGACTCGCCAAGCCATGTCCATGTTTCTCCCGCCGTACCAACGAAACCACGTTGTTGCTGAACGCGTCCCGAACCGGCCGGAAGACGAGCCGTCCGTCTCGGATTTCCTCCGCGATGTCGAATTCGCTGAGGAACGCGATGGCGTCTCCTGAGGCCGCGAGGCGTTTCATCGTTTCGATTGAGTTCGTGTGGAAGGCCGGTTCGATGTCGAGACCCGCCTTGGCGAACGCTTCCGCGACGATGCCGTGGATGACCATCGACCGGTCGGCGAAGATCAGCGGGTAGGGCGGGCACTGCGCGAGCGGGATCGGATCCGGCCCGGCGAGCGGGTGGTGCGGGGCGACGACGACGCCGAGCCGCGTGTTCATCTGCCAGCAGACCTCGAGATGCGCGGACGGCGGGACGTTGAAGCCGAGCCCGAGGTCGGCTTCGCTGGCTTCCACGGCACGCAGGATGTCCTGCGTCGTCATCGTGCGGATCGAGATCCGGACTCGCGGGTGCCTGCCGCGGAACGCCGCCGCGGCCGTCGCGACGACGCTGCTGGCCAGCCCGGTCATCGTGGCGATCACGACCTCGCCGCTGCCGAGCGCGTGCAGGTCACGGATGTCCGCGACGGTCTCGCGGTACTGCTGCAGCGTGCGCCGGACGTGCGCGAGCAGCGCCTCCCCGGCGGGCGTCGGGCGCATCCCGCGCGGCAGGCGGTCGAACAGCTGCTCGCCGAGTTCCGCCTCCAGCAGCAGGATCTGCCGGTTGATCGCCGACGGCGCGACGTGCAACCGCGCACCGGCCGCGCGGATGGACCCGAGGCGCGCCACTTCGTCGATGTACTGCAGCAACCGGGAGTGGAGCACGGGCGGACCTCCTAAGTGTACGAAAAAAGAGTACGCGTCGTACGAAAATGAATGCTTGTCAGCAACGGTGCGGTGCGGGTTCTATCAGTGCACCAACGACATCGAAGTGAGGAAACCGTGCTGGAATCGCCGACCTATCCCCCGCTCGCGGCGGAAGACGTTGCCGCGCAAGAAGATCACGTGCGGACGATCTTCGACATTCTCGCCGGAGAGCAGGAAGCGGACCTGCTGCTGCGCAATCTTCACATCGTCGACGTGCACACGGAAAGTGTCTGCCCCGGCTCGCTTCTCGTTTACCGGCAGCGGATCATCGCGCTGAACCCCGACGAGTCGATCGTGCGGGTGCGCGAGGTTTTCGACGGCGAAGGGCTTTACGCGATCCCCGGATTGATCGACTCGCATCTGCATTTCGAGTCCCAGCTGGCGCATCCGGCGGCGTTCGGCGAGGCGATCGTCCCGAGCGGAACGACCACGGTCTTCGGGGAAACCCTGGATTTCGCCAGCGCGGCCGGAGACGAGGCGGTGGAAGCCGTCCAGACCTTGTTCGCTGACCACGAAAAGCTGCCGTACCGGCTTTACGCGTTCGCACCGGGGAAGAAGACCTCGACGGACGTCACCGAGGCCATGCTGAAGATGGATCCGGTGATCGGCCTGGGCGAACTGGCGCACCTCTCCTACATGACCGGGAACGCCGACGACTTCCGCAAAGCCGCGCTGGGCCGGGCGAATTCCGGATTCGTGAACTGCCATTGGGGCGTCACGGCGTTGCCGGACATGCTGTTGAACTACCTGCCCGCGATCGGCGTCGACAACAACCACGACGTCTGGAACGAGGACGACATCGAAAAGAGCGTCCGGTACGGTCTCAACACGCAGATCAAGTTCGGTGTCGGAAGCCCGGAAGTCATCCGGACCATGTTGCGCGCCATCGTGAAACGGCGCTGGCCCGCGGAGAACTTCCAACTCTGCGCCGACAACATTTCAGTGGATCGAGTCCTGCGGCAAGGCCATATCGACTGGGTGATCTCGCTGGCGATCGAGATGGGCATGCCGCCGATCAAGGCGATCAAAATGGGCACCCTGTACGCCGCCCGTTCCTTCCACAAGGACCGTGACCTCGGTTCGCTCAGCCCGGGCCGCTTCGCGGACATCGTTCTCACCGACAGCCTCGCGAAAATCAACCCGCGATACGTGTTCAAGGGCGGCGAACTGGTGGCCCGCGACCGCAAGCTGCTCAACCGCGTCGGCATCGATTACTCCAGCCTGGCCAAGAAACCGAAGCCGGGCCTCGCCGACCTGGCACCCGAACAACTCGACCTGACACCGAGCGAAATCTCGCCCGAGGGCGATCAGGCGAAGGTACTGCTCTTCGACGTCTACGGCCGCGGACATCTCAAGTTCGCCCAGGAGATCTGGGTACCGTTCCGCGACGGCACGGTCGTTCCCGAACACGAAGGCGTGCGGCTCAATCGAATCGCGGTCGTGCAGCGTTACGCCGACGGAGAGCGGCACATCGTCACCGGGTTGTTCAAAGGCGTGTCCATCGACCGCGGCGCGGTATCGACGTTCTGGCCCGCCCCGTCGGCGTACTTCGTGAGCGTGGGCAGCGAAAGCGCGGAGATGTGCGCCAACCTGAAGCAGCTGGACACGCTGGTCGGTGGCTGCCTCGTAACCGAGGAGGGCGAGCAGAAAGCCTGTCTGCCGCTGGAGTTCTACGGCGTAATGGCCGACATGGACCTCGCCGAACTCGTCGACGCGACCCGCTCGGTCGACGCCGCCCTCGAAAAGCTGGGCAACCACAACGAGGGCGAGCCCGTCGTCAACAAACTCCTGACCCTGTTCATCTCGCTCGACCGTTTCGGATTCATGAAGTAACCCTCGACGAGGAGGTCGCGGTCGTGCCTTACGACAAAGACGCGGGAGTCATCGACAACGGCAACGTGGTACGGCGCTGGATTGTCTATGTCGCCGGAATCTACCTGCTGACACTCGGTCTCGGCCTGGCCATCCGGGCCGGGATCGGCATTTCCCCGCAAAGCAGCCTGACCCGCACGATGACGCTCGTGCTCCCGCCGCTCAGCCAGGGCACGTTCAATCTCCTGCTCGAAGTGCTCATGCTCGGGCTGACTTTCCTAGTGCTGCCAAGGGCGTTCAAGCTCCGCCACCTGCTCTCGCTCGTCCCGGCGCTGCTCCTGGCCGCATTGCTCGACTTCAACCTGATGGCGACGAAATGGATCTCCCTGGCGCCCTACGCGGCTAATCTCGCGCTGCTGTTCCTCGCCGACGCGATGCTGGCCTTCGGACTTTTCCTGATGATCCGCGCCAATCTCATGCTGATGCCGATCGACCTGTTCGTCAACACCCTGCAGAAGAAAACAGGCCGGAAATGGGGCAACATCAAAACCGTCTTCGACTGCACACTGCTCGCCCTCTCGGCCGGCATCGGGCTGCTCTTCCTCGGCGGACCGCATTTCATCCGCGAGGGCACGATCATCAACGCCGTCCTGGTCGGCCAGTACATCAAGCTCTATTTCTTCCTGTACAAGAAGTTCCAGGCCGGCAAGCTCAAGCCCGTTGAAAGCGCAACGTGAACGTCGCGCCCACCCCGGGCTTTCCGACCGCGGCGATCGTCCCGCCGTGTCCGGTCACGACCTCCTGCACCAACGCCAGCCCCAGCCCGAACCGGCGGCCCTCGCCGTGCGGCCCGTGGGCGAACCGCTCGAAAAGCCGGTCCGCTTCGTGCTGCGGGAAGCCCGTGCCGGTGTCGCACACCCGCAGTTCGACGTGCCGGGCGTCCGGGTTGGCGAGGATCACCTCGATCGACCCGCCCGGTGGTGTGTGCCCGATCGCGTTGTCCAGCAAGGCGGACAGCACTCGCCGCAACGCGGTCGGCACGCCCGGCACCACGTCCTCCAACCCCGGCGAACGGCTCAGCCGGAGGTCCACCTGCCGGTCGTTCGCACGGTCCGATTCCGCCGCCACGGCCTGTTCCGCCAGCACCGCCAGCTGCACCGGCTCCAGATGCGGCCGCTCGGAACCAGCCTGCGCGGACAACAGCAAATCGTCGACGACCGCACCCAGTTCCCGGGTGCCCGAGACCAGGGCTTCCAGCTCGTCCGGTCCGGCGGCGCCACGCCGGGCCAGGAGCTGGGTGCGGGTGTGCAACCGGGTGAGCGGCGCCCGCAGCTCGTGGGACGCGTCGGCGACGAACGTTCGTTGCCGGCGCAACGCCTCGCCCAACGGCCGGATCGCCCGCCCGGCCAGCAGATACCCGCTGAGCACCGACGCGAGCAGCACCACCAGCTCGGCCACCCCGAGCCCTAACAACAGCTGTTCGCGGTCGGAGATCAGGTAGTGCTCGTTGAAATACGCCTGCCAGACCTCGCCGCCGCGGTTGACCGTGCGGATGGTGTACGTCGCACCGTCGAGCACGCGTTCTTCCGTCACCGCGTCGCCGTCGTTCGGCACTGGCGGCACCGGCGGGGGCGTGAACGGCAGCCGCCCGGCAGGAGCGTGCCCCCGCGGCGTCACCAGGTAAGTGCATCCGGGCGGGGTCGCGGAAAGTCCGTGCCCCAGCGCGAACTCCAGCTGCCGCTCGGTCTCCGCGGCCTGCCCGCGCAGCAGCACCCAGTACGCGATCACCCCCGCGGCGAGGACGACCATGGTGATCACCACGGCGATCTGACTCGCGATGGTCCGCCGCGCGCGCCGCAGCGCTCGCGCCTCCGGGGCGACGACGGTGGTCACACCGCCCCGATCTGGTAGCCGAGGCCGTGCACGGTCTTCACCACGTCCCGGCCCAGCTTCCGCCGCAGGTAGTACACATAGGTGTCCACAATGGACTCTGCCGCCGACTCGGTGAACACCCCCGCCCGCAGCGACGCGCGCGGGTGGATTGCCTTCGGCCGCTGGGCGAGCGTGCGCAACAGCTCGAACTCGCGGCCGGACAGCGTCACCCGTTCGCCGCGCGGCAGCACGACCTCGTGCCGCTGCAGGTCGAGCGCCGCCGCGCCGAGCGGGAGGGATTCGGCGTGCTCGGTGTCGCGACGGCACAACGCGCGCACGCGGGCGAGCAGTTCGTCGGTCTCGAACGGTTTCACCAGGTAGTCGTCGGCCCCGGTGTCGAGGCCGTGCACCCGGTCGGCCAGCTCGCCCAGCGCGGACAGCACCAGCACCCGCGCGGGCACCGCCCGGCGGCGCAGCTGGGCCAGCACCGCAAGGCCGTCGACCACCGGCAGCCGCCGGTCGAGAATCACCACCTCGTACCGTCCGGTGAGCCCAAGATGCAGGCCGCGCTGGCCGTCGTGGGCCACTTCGGTCTCGTAACCTTCTCCGGCGAGCAATTCGACGAGCATCCCGGCGAGGTCGCGATCGTCCTCGACCAGGAGCACCCGGGAAGCCGCCGGGGTCTCTGCCTCATCGTGCACAGGTCCATACTCGCAGTGATCCGGCCATCCGACCCTCGACTTTCGTAGGCAATCGCTCAGCTTCGCCCGGTGAGGAGGAATTCGGGCATTTCCCCGTCCGCGTACCGGCGGGCGTCGCGTTTGTCCAGCCAGCCGAGCACCGGCGAGGTCATGATCGTGGTGACGAGCGCGACGAGCACCAGCACGGTGAACAGGGCGGGCGAAACGATTCCGGCGGACAGCCCCACGTTCAGTGCGACCAATTGCATCAATCCGCGCGCGTTCACCAGCACGCCGATCCGCACCGCGACCGGTTGCGGTTCGCCGGTCGCCCGTGCCGCGCCCCACGACGCGCCGAGTTTGCCGAGCACCGCGACCGCGATGCAGAGCAGCGCGAACAGCAGCAGCTTCGGGTCGGCGAGCAGCGCGAATCGCGTGTTCAGGCCGGAGTAGGTGAAAAACAGCGGCAGGAACACGACCCGGCCGACCGGCATGATCCGCGCGAGCACCGCGTCGGCCGCCTCGCCGCGAGGAAACACGAGCCCGAGCATGAACGCGCCGAACACCGCGTACAGGCCGATGATGTCGGTGAACCAGGCAGCACCGAAGAGGAACATGGCGGTGACGAGCATCCGCTGATCCACCGATACCCGCGGATTGTCCATCACCCGGGCCACGATCCGGCGGACCACCAGCCACACCAGCAGCACGAACAGCACGCCGCCGCCGATGGCCGTCGCGATCGGGCCGGCAGTGCCGGCGTGCATGCCGAGCACGACCGCCAGCAGAATCCAGGCGAGGACGTCGTCGAGAGCACCGCAGGCCAGCGCGAGCGAACCGAACCTCGTGCTGCCCAGCCCGCGTTCGGTGATGATCCGCGCCATCATCGGGAACGCCGTGATCGCGAGCGCCACCGCGACGAACGCCGCCGAAACCACCGGCGACACCCCGGGTTTCAGGATTCCGGCCCAGTTCGCGCCGAGCACGCTCACCCCCACGCCGAGCGCCAGCGGCACGACGGTGCCGGCCGCGGAGACCGCGGCGACGGTTTTCCTCCCTTCCTTGAGCGCGCTCAGCCGGAATTCGTAGCCCGCGCCGAACATGTAGATGACCAACCCGATCTGGCCGCCGAGGTAGAGCAGCGTCCGCACCGAATCCGGGAACAGCCATTCCTGCACGCCCGGCGCGACGAGCCCGAGCAGCGACGGGCCCAGCAGCACGCCGGTGACCATCTCGCCCACCACCGGCGGCTGCCCGAGCCGCACGGCGAGCGCGTTCACCGCCCGGCAGGCGGCCAGGATCACCACCGCGGCCAGGAAAAACGCGGGTGCGGCTTCGGCGGCACTCATCGGGTTCCTCCTTGGAAGTGTTGGGTGCACAACCGCAGCCGCCGCGCGTCGACCACCATGTAGGTGCCGAACACCAGCTGCGCGAGGCTGCGCCACACGTCTTCCCAGCGATCGCGCACGGCCAGGTAGGCCAGCGGGGTCCGGGGATTTCTCCGCGATCCGCGCGGGGCGAGGAAAACCGGTCCGCGATTGGGGATCGACCGGGTGTGCGCGGCGCTCGTGGCGAGGCTGAACCGGCGCAGGAATTCCCGGGTGACCACGCGCATCGTCACCGGGGCGAGACCGCGCGCGGGGCACGGCCGGTTCTGCGCGACGCCGAACGGCAGGAAATTTCTCGGCTGGTGCGCGGGGCAACCAGCCCAGCGTTCCGGGTCGAACTCGTCCGGCCGGTCTACTCCGGCGTGGTGGAATTCCGGGTAGTTGAACAGCAGCACGGTGCCGGCGTCGATGGTCCGGTCGGCCAGTTCGATGTCGCCGGTGGCGATGCGGTGCGCGATGCCGAACAGCGGGTAGGTGCGCAGGCATTCGTCCAGCACGCGGTCGAAATACTCGTCGTCGTCCGGGTTCTCCGCCAGCCGGCGCTGCACCTGCGGGTGTTCGGCCAGCACCATCAGCAGATGCGCCATCGCCTCGGACATCTGCACGACCGCGGTGTTGAAGAACGTGCCCTGCAGGTAAAACACCTGCTCCTCGCGGGTGAGCCGGGACGGCAGTGGATGCGGCACGTCGTCGAGGCGGCGGCGCAGGTACTCGGTGAGCCGGGCGCGACGGCGCATGTTGCGCGGGCGCACGCACTTCAGCGCGGACACGACGTCGTCGGCGTGCCCGACGATCAGGTCCCGGGCCTCCGGCGGGCATTCCTCGCCGAACACCAGCTCGTAGTACAGCTCGGCCCAGACCGGCATCATCTCGTCGCGCAGCCGGATCAGCCGCCCCGGCCCGGTTTCGATCCGGTCGAGCACGCGCGCGGCGACCCGTTCGGTCAGCGCCTGCGCTTCCGCCTTCGGCTTGACCAGGATGGTCCGGGTGGTTTTGGCGACCTCGTCGTAGCGCGGGCCCGGTTCGAGGTGTTCCTGGTGCACCTGCGGTCCGGGCGCGAGCCAGTACCAGAACAGGTCCGACAGCGCGGCCCCCTCGCTGCGCCCGTCGGCCGCCGGATCGGCGTACACCCGGCGGAAGTCCTCGACCGGCACCTGGTAGCCCTCGTTCCCGTTGACCAGCGCGAAAATCCGGTTCCGCAGCGAGACCACGCGGCCGGGCAGCCACCTCGGGCTCGTGGCGACCAGTCCGGCCGCCCCGGCGAGCACGAGCCGTTTCATCGGACCAGGTCCGGGGTCAGCTCGCCGGGCGTGCGTGCGCCGCACAGCCCGAGCGCGGTGTCTGTTTCCTCGCGCAACCGTTCGAGCACTTCAGCGACCCCTTCCTGACCCGCCGCGGCGAGCCCCCACAGCACCGGCCTGCCGACGCCGACCGCGTCCGCGCCGAGGGCGAGCGCCTTGACGACATCCGCGCCGCTCCGCACGCCGCCGTCGAGGAGCACCGGCAGTTGACCGTCCACAACGGACACAATGTCCGGCAGGGCGGCGAGGCTTGAAATCGCACCGTCGAGTTGACGGCCGCCGTGATTGGACACTACGAGCCCGTCGATTCCGGCCGCCACCGCGCGTCGGGCGTCCTCCGGATGCAGTATTCCCTTGAGCAGCACCGGCATTTTCGTGGCTTCGCGCAACCAGTCCAGGTCTTCCCAAGTCAGGTCGGCGGGCATTTCGATGTTCCGCACGCGACCCGTCGCGTCGCGCATATTCTCGGCGGCCAACCCGGGCGGGAGATCATGGAAGGCGTGCCGGTATTCGCGTTCCCGCCGTCCGTGTATCGCGGAATCGACTGTCACCACCAATGCCCGCGCGCCCGCGTTCTCCGCCCGGCTGATGACCGCTTCGGTGAACTCCCGGTCTGACTGGGCGTATAGCTGGAACCAGAACACGTCCGCGACTTTGGCGACGTCTTCGACCGCCGTCGTCGAAGCCATGCTGCATACGAAGACGGTGCCCGCTTCCGCGGTGGCTTGCGCGGTCGCGAGTTCGCCGTCCGGATGCGCGAGCCGGTGGAATGCCGTCGGGCACACCAAAATCGGCATTGACAACGGCGATCCGGCGATTTCCACCGCCAGATCGCGTTTGCCGACTCCGCGCAGTGCCCGCGGCACGAGCACCCGGCGGCGGAATTCTTCCTCGTTGGCCCGCAAGGTGGCTTCAGTGCCCGCGCCACCGGCGTAATAGTCGTAGTGCGCTGGTTCCATCCGTTCCCGCGCGAGGGCTTCCAGCTCCGCGATCGTGCGCATGTCAGAGCTGCTTCGTGAAGAAGGCCGCCAACGCGTCCACGTGCACCGGACGGTTCCACTCGTTTTCGAGATTCTCGGTGACGTGATGGGTCGCGACCAATTCGCCGCCCTGGTAATGCCGGACGATCGGGTGCAGGTAATGGCCCTCGCCGGAATCGTTCGCGACGTCCTGGCTCGCGCGGGTGACGGTGAAGTCGAACGGGTCGATCTTGTCGTGGTCCGGTCCGTAGTCGAGGGTGATCACGAACGCGTTGGCGCTCTGCCCGATGGGGGTGTCGTGGAATCGGTCGACCGGAACTTCCTCGTAGTAGCGAGCCTGGTCGCCGTCGACCACGAGGACGTCGGCGAGAAAGCCGAACTGCTGATACAGCGCGGAAGTACGGTTGATCCGGCCGATCACGGCGTCGACCAGTTCACCGGTTTTGTTGGCCACCACCGTGCTTGGCCATTCGGTGTCGTGGTAACGCTCGTCAAGCACCTTGCAGAGCGCGCGCACGCCGTAGCGATAGCCGTGGATGAACGCGCTGGTGGCCTTCTTGAAATCGCGGGCCTGGGTGATCGTCCCGGCGAAATAGAGTCCCGGCACGTTCACCGATTCCCAGGACGACGTCTGTGCCGGGAACCGGTCGTTGATGGTCAGTTCCGGACGGCAATCCTCATCGAACATCGAGGCGTCGAACCGGAATCCGGTCGCCGCGATGACCCGGTCGTAACGGATCTCTTTGACGAGTTCATCGGCGCGGGCGAAGGCGAATTTGACGTGGTAGCCGTCGTCGTCCTTGGTGATCTCGCGGACGTCGCCGTCGAGGATCGCGTGCTGCAGCTTGAGTTGGTACATGTCGAGCACGCCAGCGTTGAACGCGCGGAGGTGCCCGACGAAGTGCGTCCGCCACGCGAGCTTGACCGGCCGCGGACCCGCGACGTGCAGCACCGCGGCGTAGGCGTTGATGCTGTCAGCGGTCTCGAACGCCGAATTTCCCTTGCCCAGCACGAGAACGCGCTGGTTGGTGAACTGCTCGGGATCGGTGTCGTAATCGGAGTACTGGTCGACCAGTTCCATCCCCGGCACATCCGGGACATACGGTTTGGTCACGCCGGTCGCCATGATCAGCCGCCGGGCACGGAACGTTTCCCCGTCCGCGGCGGCGACCGTGAAGACGTCGTCCGCGCGCGAAATTCGTGTCACCTCGGTGTCGTACCGGATTTTGAGGTCGTGTTTCGCCGCGTAATCGGCGGTGTAGCGCAGGAACGCGTCCGCCGGCGGGAACATCTCGGCGCTGTAGTCGGTGAAGAGGAGCGGGTCGGGCCCGTCGTCGAGCAGCGAGTTCCAGTCGACCCGGAGGTTCAGCTCGGGGTCGGTCCAGCCGGTGTGCTTCTTGTTGACCGAGATGAGCGTGCGGTGCCGGGGAAAGCGCGTGAAGAAGGCGGCGGGCACGGACCCGCGCTCCAGGACCAGGTAACCGCGCCCGGCCCCGCCCAGCTGCCGCCCGAGCTGCAATCCCGCCGGCCCGGCTCCGACCACCAGGTAGTCCAGCACGTCCGCCATGACACCGACCTCCCGCGTCGCCTTGAACTGACGGCGATCAGAGTGGTCGGAAGATCTCAGAAATCCCTCAGAACGTACCCGGTCCCCGGGACACCGGTGCCCCGCGGCGGAGGCGGGGCACCGGCCCGGCGGCTACTTGCCGGTGACGCGCGCGAGCGCCTCCGGGTACCGCTCGCCCGCGACCGCGTCGGCCGGAGCGGCCTTCTCGATCGCCGCGAGGTCCTCTTCGGACAGTTCCAGCTCGGCCGCGGCGACGTTCTCTTCCAGGTATTTCCGCCGCTTCGTGCCCGGGATCGGCACGACGTCGGCCCCCTTGGCCTGCACCCAGGCGAGCGCCAGCTGCCCCGCCGTGACGCCCTTGTCCGCGGCCAGCGCGCGCAGCGCCTCGACGATCGCCATGTTGCGCGCGAAGTTGTCCTCGGCGAACCGCGGCAGGCCCCGGCGCATGTCGCCCTCGGGCAGCTCCCGCACCGAGGTGACCGCGCCGGTCAGGAACCCGCGGCCCAACGGCGAGAACGGCACGATTCCGATACCCAGCTCCCGGCAGGTGTCGAGGATTTCGCCTTCGATGCCACGCGTCCACAGCGACCATTCGCTCTGCAGCGCGGTGACCGGATGCACCGCGTGCGCCCGGCGGATCGTCTCCGCACCCGCCTCGGAAATCCCGGCATAGCGGATCTTCCCGGCCTGGACCAGTTCGGCGAGCGCGCCCCAGGTCTCCTCGATCGGGACATTCGGGTCGACGCGGTGCTGGTAGTAGAGGTCGATGTGGTCGACCCCGAGCCGCTGCAGCGATTCGTCGCAGCACTGCTTCACATACGCGGCGTCCCCGCGCGCGGCCATGCCCTCGTCGGTGTGCACGATGCCGAACTTCGTCGCGAGAACGACCTGGTCGCGACGGTCGGCGATGGCCTTGCCGACGAGTTTTTCGTTCTCCCCCGCGCCGTACACGTTGGCCGTGTCGAGCAGGGTCACCCCCAGCTCCAGCGCCCGGTGCACGGTGGCGATGGACTCGCTGTCGTTGTCGCGTACGCCGTAGGCCGCGCTCATCCCCATGCAGCCGAGCCCCTGCGCCCCGACCTCCAGCGCGCCGAGCTTCCTCGTACCGATCACGCGGAAATTCCCTCCATCTCGGGCGCGACGCCGAAGGCCTTGCGCTCGATCTGCTCGTAGTTGGCGATCTTGTAGTCCAGAATGTCGAGACAACCCTGCAGCTCGGCGATCCGGTCGGCGACCGACTGCCGCTGCTCCACGAGGATCGCCTTGCGCCGTCCCGCGCTGGCCACCCCGTGCCGGCGCAGCGAGGCGTACTCGCGCATGGCCTTGATCGGCATCCCGGTCAGCCGCAGCTTCGTGAGGAAGCCGAGCCAGTTCAGGTCCTCGTCCGAGTAGGCGCGCCGCCCCGCCGAATCGCGGGCGGGCGGTTCGAGAAGCTTGATCCGTTCGTAGTACCGGAGGGTGTCGATCGACAGGCCGCTACGTCGTGCGGCTTCCGCTATCGAGTAGCTCATGCGCCCGACAGTACGACCTGGAGTGCACTCCAGGTCAAATCCGAAACCAGTGGTCACGCTCGCGTTTTATAACGTTGTTGCGTTACGCTGGGTACATGCCCCGCCCCCGAACGCACGACGAAACCCTCCGGCTGAAGCTCCTGGACCGGGCAGGCGAACTGATCTCCGCCGACGGCCCCAAGGCCCTGTCGCTGCGAAAACTGGCCGCCGACTCGGGCACGTCGACCACCGCGGTGTACTCGCTGTTCGGCAGCAAGCCGGACCTGGTGAACGCACTGTACGTAGAAGGCTTCCGCCGCTTCGGCGCCCGCCTGGCGAGGGTGCCGCTGTCCGGGGACGCGGTAACCGACCTCGTGCGCCTGGGCATCGCCTACCGCGAAAGCGCCCTCGCCGACCCGCACCTGTACGCGATCATGTTCAGCCGCTCGGTGCCGGGTTTCGAACCCAACGCCGAGGCCGACGAGGTCGCGCAAGCCACCCTGGCCCCGCTGATGGGCGTGGTCCGCACCGCTGTGTCGTCCGGCCAGTTCCAGGACGTCGCGCCGGAACTGATCACCGTCAGCCTGTGGGGTTTCGTGCACGGCTTGGTGTCGCTGGAACTGTCCGGCCGCCTGCCGGACAGCTTCAGCGTTTCCGACGCGTACGAAAAAGCCTTGCAGGCCAACGCTTCCGGCTGGCTCATCTAGCGCCGTACTGCCGGTCCCCCGCGTCGCCGAGCCCCGGCACGATGAACCCGGAATCGTTGAGCCGCTCGTCAATGCTCGACGTGACGACCCGAACCGGCAGCCCAGTCTGCTCCAGATGCGCGAGCCCCTCCGGCGCGGCGAGCGCACAGATAGCGGTGACGTCAGTAGCACCACGATCGGTGAGCAGGCGAATCGTGTACTCCATCGAACCGCCAGTGGCGAGCATCGGATCAAGCACCAGCACCGGCCGGTCCGCGAGCGACTCAGGCAACGACTCGAGATACGGAGTCGGCTGAAGGGTCTCCTCGTCGCGAGCGAGACCGACGAACCCCATCTGCGCGTCCGGGATCAGCTTGTGCGCCTGGTCAGCCATCCCCAGCCCGGCCCGCAAGACCGGAACCAGCAGAGGCGGACTGGCCAGCCGATACGCATCAGTCCGCGCGACCGGGGTGTGGATGCGCTCAGTACGCACCGGAGCATCCCGAGTGGCTTCATAGACGAGCATGACAGTCAACTCATGCAGCGCGGCCCGGAACGCAGCACTGTCGGTCCGAGCGTCCCGCATGGTCGAGAGACGAGCCTTGGCCAGCGGGTGATCGACGACATGCACATCCATGGCGACAACTTAGCCGCCGCCCCCGAAGACGCCACTCTTTCCCCCGCACCTTCGTGGGCCCGATTACTTCCGCGAGAGAACCCTCGCCGCCCCTGATTCCCCTCACGGCCCCAAACAGGCACCGATGCACCCAAACAGCGAGGCACCCAGCCCTAAAACCGCACCGATGCACCCAAAGAGCGTGGCACCCAGCCCCTCCCCCGCACCCCGATACGAAGCCTCCCTGCGGTCGGTGGGTGCTTGTCAAGGCATCTTTCCCGCCTTGACAAGCACCCACCGACCGTCAGCACACTTGGGCTTCGGGGTGCCCCACGCCGGACTGGGCGCAATGTCGCCCCCAGGGCGACGAGCCGCCCGCCGCCCTACCTCCCCCGAGAAAACCACCCAACCCACCACCGCTGCCAAGGAGTCTCAACCGCCCGCGGATGATGCTCCCTCCGCACCCACTCCACAGCCCCTCTCGGATCCACCCCGCCCAACGTCACCAAACAAGCCAGCACAGTCCCGGTCCTCCCCACCCCGCCAAGGCAAGCCACCTCCACCGCCTCCCCGGCAACCGCCCGCTCATGCAGCCCCACGATCTCCCGTCGAGCCCCCTCCCAATCCCGCGGCAGCGAAAAGTCCGGCCAAACCACCCACCGCCGCTCCCACCCCAATGAAGCGTCGTATTTGGCCCGCATCCGCCGCGATCCCACATACAACCCGAACTCCGGCTCCGGCCCCTCCGGCTTCGGCTTCCCCAGCCCGCGGCCCCGCACCACAGCCCCGTCCGGAAGCACGAGGGCCCCCACCAACGCAGATTCCATCACTCCATGATCCCGCTATCCATCGTTAGATGGACCCGAGCCCGACCCGACAGGGCTAGGCTGCCCCAGGTGAGTGAAGACCCAGCCACGCCGGGCCCGGACCAGATGCGCGTGTCGGACGCTGATCGGGAGCAGGTCGCGCAAGTCCTGCACCAGGCCCTGTCCGAAGGCCGCATCACGATCGACGAGCTGGAAGAGCGGCTCTCCAGCGTCTACTCCGCGAAGACGTTCGCCGACCTGAAGCCGGTGACCGCCGACCTGCCCGGCAGCGCCGCGGTCGCCACCGCCGCGTCGGCCTCGCTGCAGCCCGCTCCGTCGCGCGCGCTTGGGCTGCCGGACAACCGCATCGGCGGGCACCCCGGTTCCGCCATGTCGATCGGCGTCATGTCCGGGGCCGTGCGCAAGGGCAGCTGGGTCCTGCCGCAGCAGCACACGACTTTCGCGTTCTGGGGCGGTGCCGAGATCGACCTGCGCAGCGCCCGGTTCGCGGAGAAGTCGTGCACGATCACCGCCATCGCGATCATGGGCGGGATCGAGATCACCGTCCCCGACGACATCAACGTGAACGTCACCGGCATCGGTTTCATGGGAGCGTTCATGCTGGAGGACAAGTCCGGCGCGCCGCCGGCGCCGCCGACCGCCCCGACCGTGACGATCAACGGCCTCGGCTTCTGGGGCGGCGTCGTCGTTTACCGCAAACCGGCCAAGGACCTGAACGCCCCGCGGCTCGAGTCCTGACCCCGACTGCACACGACACCGACAAAAATCGCCGCTCACGGCTCGCGGCTGTGGACAACCGCGAGCCGGTGACCAGCTGTCCACAGATTCCGGTGAGCGCTCCGGCGCCTGCTGTCGCGCACCTACACTCAGCGGTATGACAGCTACCACCAGCCCGGCAGCGGCGCCGGAAACCCCGTCGCCGCTGACGGACGTCACTCGCGACGAAGCGAGCCTGCGGCGGTTCCTGCACGGGCTGCCCGGTGTCGACCAGGTCGGCGTCGAGCAGCGGGCGGCCGGACTCGCGACCCGGAGCATCAAAAAGGAAGCCAAGCGGTGGGCGATCGACACCGCGGTGTCGATGGTCGACCTGACCACGCTCGAGGGAGCCGACACGCGCGGCAAGGTCCGCGGCCTCGCCGCCAAGGCGATGCGGCCGGACCCTGAGCGGCAGGACTGCCCGCGCGTCGCGGCCGTGTGCGTGTACCCGGACCTGGTGGAGACGGCCGTCGAAGCGCTCGCGGGCAGCGGGGTGCGGGTGGCGAGCGTCGCCACCGGGTTCCCGGCCGGCCGCACGAGCCGCGAGGTGAAGCTGGCCGACACCCGGCAGGCCGTCGAGGCCGGCGCGGACGAGGTCGACATGGTGATCGACCGCGGCGCTTTCCTCGAAGGCCGCTACCTGGAGGTGTTCGAGGAGATCCGCGCCGTGAAGGAGGCCTGCGGCTCGGCGCACCTGAAGGTGATCCTCGAAACGGGCGAACTGGCGACGTACGACAACGTGCGCCGCGCGTCCTGGCTCGCGCTGCTGGCGGGCGGCGACTTCATCAAGACGTCCACCGGAAAGGTGTCGCCCGCCGCGACGCTGCCGGTCACGCACGTGATGCTGCAGGCGGTGCGCGACTGGCACGAGCGCACCGGCGAACTGCGCGGGGTCAAGCCCGCGGGCGGGATCCGGACGACGAAGGACGCGATCAAGTACCTCGTCGCCGTGCACGAGGTCGCGGGCGAGCAGTGGCTCACGCCGGAGCTGTTCCGGTTCGGCGCGTCGAGCCTGCTCAACGACCTGCTGCTGCAGCGGCGCACCCAGGTGGACGGCCACTACAGCGGCCCCGACTACGTGACGGTGGACTGACATGGGCATCTTCGAATACGCGCCCGCCCCGGAATCGCGCGCACTGGCCAATCTGAAAGAGCACTACAAGCCGTTCGTCAACGGCGAGTTCGTCGACGGTTCGGGCGAGCCGCTCAAGACGGTCAACCCGGCCACCGAGGAGATCCTCGCCGAGGTCGGCACCGCGTCGGAGTCCGATGTGGACACCGCGGTGAAGGCCGCGCGCAAGGCGTACACGTCGGTCTGGTCGAAAATGCCGGGCACGGAACGGGTGAAATACCTGTTCCGCATCGCGCGGCTGATCCAGGAACGCTCGCGCGAGCTGGCGGTGCTGGAGACGCTGGACAACGGGAAGCCGATCAAGGAGTCGCGCGATTCCGACGTGCCCACCGCGGCCGCGCATTTCTTCTACCACGCGGGCTGGGCGGACAAGCTCGGTTACGCGGGCTACGGCCCGGACCCGAAGCCGCTCGGCGTCGCGGGCCAGGTGATCCCGTGGAACTTCCCGCTGCTGATGCTGGCGTGGAAGATCGCGCCGGCGCTGGCCACCGGCAACACCGTGGTGCTGAAGCCGGCCGAGACCACGCCGCTCAGCGCGCTGGTCTTCGCCGAGATCTGCCAGCAGGCGGAGCTGCCGCCGGGCGTGGTGAACATCCTGCCCGGCGCCGGCGACATCGGAGCGTCCATTGTGGAGCATCCGGACGTCGACAAGATCGCGTTCACCGGCTCCACCGAGGTCGGCAAGCTGATCCAGCGCACCGTCGCGGGCACCCGCAAGAAGCTGACCCTGGAACTCGGCGGCAAGGCGGCGAACGTGGTGTTCGACGACGCCCCGCTGGACCAGGCGGTCGAGGGGATCGTCAACGGGATCTTCTTCAACCAGGGCCACGTCTGCTGCGCGGGCTCGCGGCTGCTGGTGCAGGAATCGGTGGCCGAGGAGGTGCTGGAGAAGCTCCGCTACCGGGTGTCCACGCTGCGGCTCGGCGACCCGCTGGACAAGAACACCGACATCGGCGCGATCAACTCGGCCGAGCAGCTGGCGAAGATCCGCGGCCTGGTCGAATCCGGCGACGCGGAAGGCGCGCAACGCTGGACCAGCCCGTGCCCGGTGCCGGACCGCGGATTCTTCTTCGCGCCGACGGTATTCTCCGAAGTCCACCAGTCGATGCGGATCGCCCGCGAGGAGATCTTCGGCCCGGTGCTGTCGGTCCTCACCTTCCGTACGCCGGAAGAGGCCGTGGCGAAGGCGAACAACACGCCGTACGGGCTGTCCGCGGGCATCTGGACCGAGAAGGGCTCGCGCATCCTGTGGATGGCGAACCAGCTCCGGGCCGGAGTGGTCTGGGCCAATACGTTCAATCGTTTCGACCCCGCCGCACCCTTCGGCGGCTACCAGGAGTCCGGTTTCGGCCGCGAAGGCGGACGCACCGGTTTGGAGGCCTACCTCAATGTCTGACCGGATTTCGGTAGCCAAAACCTACAAGCTGTACATCGGCGGCAAATTTCCGCGCTCGGAATCAGGCCGGGTCTATCCGGTCACCGATTCCCAGGGCGCTTTCCTGGCCAACGCGGCCCACGCGTCGCGCAAAGACCTGCGCGACGCGGTGTCCGCCGCCCGCAAGGCGTTCCCCGGTTGGGCGTCGGCAACTGCATACAACCGAGGCCAGGTGCTCTACCGCGTCGCCGAGGTGATGGAGGGCCGTCGCGCCCAGTTCGCCGCCGAGGTGGCCGCCTGCGAAGGCGTCGCCGCGAAAAAGGCCGAGTCCCTGGTGGACGCCGCCATCGACCGCTGGGTCTGGTACGCGGGCTGGACCGACAAGATCGCGTCGGTCCTCGGCGCCGCCAACCCGGTCGCCGGGCCGTACTTCTCCTTCACCACGCCCGAACCGACCGGGGTCGTCGGAGTCCTTGCCCCGCAAGCGTCCTCGTTGCTCGGCCTGGTGACCGTCCTGGCCCCCGTGCTGGCCACCGGCTCCACGGCGGTCCTGGTCTCCAGCGCGGACCGTCCTCTGCCCGCCATCACGCTGTCCGAGGTACTGGCCACCTCCGACGTCCCCGGCGGGGTCGCCAACATCCTCACCGGCCGCGCCGCGGAACTGGGCCCATGGCTGGCCTCCCACGGCGACGTCAACGCACTGGACCCGACGGGAGCGACCCCCGAGGACCGCGTCACCCTGGCCCAGGAAGCCGCCGGAACGGTGAAACGGGTCCTGTCCGTCCCGGACGCCGAACCGGACTGGACGGCCGAGCCAGACCTCTCCCGCCTCCGGCGCTACCTGGAAGCGAAGACGGTCTGGCACCCCATGGGCGTCTGACAGACGAGTTCACCCAGACCTCCGTTCCGGTTACCCCCGGAACGGAGGTTTTTGTCTGCGATCTTTCGAAAAATTGCGCGGCGGGCAGGCTTGGTATTTAGGTTGGGCGGCCGACCAAGAAGGAGTAGAGTGAACCGCCCCGCACCCAGGAAGCCGCGTCGCCGCTTTTCCGGACAGAGATTTCCGCAGCTGCATTACCTCCGAACAGTAGCATTCGCCCAATTGCGCGAATCGCTCGCCGATTTCCTGCAAATTCTCTCCGCCCGCACGACTAAGCGTGCGCCGTCGGCTACGGTGAATAGCGCCGTGAGGCACCGAACCGACAGTCGCGCGAAATGTCCGCCGGGTTCTGGGGAGGGCGA
Organism: Amycolatopsis sp. VS8301801F10; assembly: GCF_046195355.1. Classification (NCBI taxonomy): domain Bacteria; kingdom Bacillati; phylum Actinomycetota; class Actinomycetes; order Pseudonocardiales; family Pseudonocardiaceae; genus Amycolatopsis; species Amycolatopsis sp. VS8301801F10. The sequence goes on from NZ_CP176065.1 coordinate 529,197, forward strand.
GGACATGGACCAGCCTGCCGCTGCCGCAGGTAAGAACTGGTTGCCGGACTTCACCTTCACCATCACCGACTCTGGAACACCCCCGCCCGGCCCAGGTTTCACGATGAGCCGCGACGACGCCCGGAGCATGCTCAACCTGGCCAGACAAGCCCGGGAACAGTTCGGCGACATGCGCAATACAGCCGCGTACTTGACCAAACTGACGCCGCCCGCGGACGAGCCGGCAAGCACTGGCTACAACCGGCGGTTAACCGGCGACGGGTCCGAGGACGGCGCGTTCGGCGCGGGCCTGGCGGCTGTCACCCGGATGTACGACTACGCGGACCAGCTCGTCCGGAAACTGGAGCAAGCACTCGGCCTCACCGAAAGAGCCGAGGAAACTGCGACCGCTGACGTGAAAGCCGCCGGCTCCGAAGCCTCGGCGAAGGGCTTCGCGGGATGAACCGTCACTCGTCAGCGCCATTTTTCGTCGCTATCGGAGCAATTGCCCTCACTGCGGGTTGCTCCGGCGGACCCGCACCGTCCGTGCCGACGACCCCGTCGCCGGCCGCCGCCTCGCTGCCCTATGCGGGAGCGCCGAAAGTCGATCGGCCTTTGCCGCCCTCGGTCCTGTCCGGAAACCCCTGCCACGACGCGCTCACGCCGGAGCAGATCAAAGAAATCCTCGGAACCACCGCCACCCCGCCTAAACCGGAAAACATCTCGGCGACCGGGCCGTCCTGCCGATGGGGGAACCTGGAGTCCGGCGCGGGGTTGAATGTTTTCTACGACGTTCGCACGCGCCAGGGCCTGAGTTCGGTCTATCAGAACACCAAGCCCAAGACGACGACGTGGCGGCCGCTGCCGCCGATCCATGAACTGCCCGCCGTCGCCTGGTCGATCTACACCGGCATCGGCCTCGATGATTCCTGCGATGTCAGCGTAGGAATCGCGGACGACTACACCGTCGACGCCGCGCTGAACCTCGGCCGCGGCAAAGCAGGAAAAGCCGACCCGTGCGAACTGACGGCCAAGGTCGCCGACATGGTCATCGGCAATCTCCGGCAGCGGGCGGGTTCGTGATGGGCTTCTTCTCGATCCTCGAGGACGTCGGCCACTGGGTCGGCGAGCGCATCGACGATCTCGGCAAGTTCTATTCCGCGGTACTCCAAGCCGATACCGGCGCCGAGGCCCTCTCCGCACCCGAGCTGGCTCACAAAGTGCTCGCCGGACCAGGCACGTCCGACTGGCACCGGGGCGCCGGCCGCGCCGCCGATCTCGGCGAGCAGCACCACGAGGCCAGCGACCTGGTCGCCCGGATGAGCACCGGACTCGAATCCGCTTGGACCGGCCGGGCCGCGGACGCCGCGCAGACCCGGATTCGGGCCCTGGCGGAAATCGCCTCCGTGTCCGCGGCGATCTACACCACCAACGGCGCCAATTTGTCCGACGTCGCGCACGGGTTCGACGCCATGAAAACCTCCCTTCAGCCGATGCCGGACCAGCCGCCGCACCTGAGCTTTATCGACCGGAGCACTCCGTGGGACACCGACGCGGAGAAGGAGATCAACCACTACAACGCGGTGGCCCAGCAGAACGTCGACCGCTATCAGGCTTACGTCCAGCATGCCCGCACCGGCAGCCAGCAGCTGCAATCCGACTACGGGCGGCTTGACGATTTCGGCGGGCGGAGCGACACCGTCAGCTCGCGGCTGAAGTCGCGGCAAGGACCTGACGAGGCGCCGGTTTTCCCGAAACCCCGAAACTCGGGGCATCCGCCGGAAGGTCCTCCGCCGACCGCCGCGCCGCCGGACAGCGGGCCGTCCGTCAGCGGGCCGTCCGTCAGCGGGCCGCCGGACAGCGGGCCGTCCGCAACGCAGCACGGGCCCGGCAGAACGCAAGGGCCCAGCGGAAAACCCAGCCCGGACATCGCACCGCAGCCAAGAACTGACGAGCGGACAACAGTTTCCGGATGGGCACCGGATCCGGCGGCGGCCACCGTCGCGCCCCGCCCCGGCGAATCCGGCAACAGCACCTCGTCGCCTGGGCTGGTCGGCATTCCCCCGCAAAACGAACCCGGAACCGCGGGCGCCACCGGTGGAATCGCGAAAGGGGAAAGCGACCGCGCAGGCGAACCCCGCGGCCGACCAGGCGGTCCACCCCCAAGACCAGGCAAGGGAACCGGCCTAGGAGAAGAAGGCCGCGCAGCAAACCCCTCCGCACGCGGCACCGCCGGCGCCCCCGGTTCCCGAGGCGCCCCCGGCATCGGCGGAATAACCCCCGCTCAGGGCAAAGGCAAAGACGAAGACCGCGAAGACCACCACCGCAAATACGGCCTCGAAACCGACTCCGCCTTCACCTTCGACGACGATGACGACGGCGAGCGCACCGTCGACCCGCGGACCGGGTTGCCGCCGACTCCTCCGACCATCGGCGGCTGAGGGGCGCCGCGATGCCGATCCTCGAGAGACCGGTCCGGATGCCCCGGCTGGCGTTTCTCGCCGTGTGGGGGCACGAGAAACTCGGCGATCCGCCCGTCGTGGTCGAGCACGCGCCGATGTTCATGACCGACGAGTTCGCCGACAAGCTCCGGGTCCAGTCGTACGGGCTGCTGGCCCGGTTCGGGCTCGCGGCGAGCGGTGCGCCCAGTCCGCGGTTGCGCGACACTCTCGAACTTCTCGCCGAGGCGCGGCGCGAGGTGTATTCCTGGAGCGATTTCCGCGCCCGGCGCGGGGACAACGGCGCGATTCTCGTCGCGGCGGCCGGGCGGGAGGCCGTGCGGCTCGTGACGGACAACCGGTCCGTGCAGCTCGAACCCGTCTCTCCGCGCGACATCAGCGGCAGCCTCGTCGATCTGCTTCCCTGCTGCGCTCCGGCGAAGCTCCGGCCGCTCAAGGTGCCCAAGGACTACTACGACAGCGCCGCCGCCGATCCGCTCGCCGAATCGTCGGCCAGCGCGGACGAACTGCGGCATCTGATGCGGGCCCGGCGCGACGCGGTGCACCTGATGCACGTCGCGGTTCGCGGGCCGGACGGCAGCCGGACGCACAGCACCCCGCTGTCCGCGATCGACCTCACCGGTCGCGGGCGCGTGCTGAGTTTCGTCAGCCCGGACGACACCGGCGGGCTGCGGATCAACGTCTACTCCGGCACCCGAGCCCACCTCGTCGACGCGCTGACGCTCACGCTCGCCGAGCTCTCCTGACCGAAGCGCACGGCCCAACATTTCGCGCCACAGCTCTATCCTTTCGCGAAATTCTCTGCCAACATGAGCCATTGGGGAAATTTCGACGCCCCGTGTCCGGCAGAGGCGCAGCAGCACGTCAGGAGGACTCCACATGACCCTGCATCCCGCTCAACCCGAAGAAGCACTAGCCCTCGAGTTCCTCGGCACCACCAGCGCGGGCGGCAACTGCCCCAACGCTTATCGCACCAACCGCGGCACGTACGTCGTCCAGGGCTACCGGGTCACCGACGCCCACGCACTGCGCCAACTGCGCGAACGCGGCCTTCCGGACACGGAAACGGCCGTCGAAATCCCGGCCGGCCTGCTCAAATTCTTCCCGCAGGAAGCCTGAGCACCACGACCGGCGCAGGCGAGGCAAGGGCATCCCGGCGATTCAGACGCACTAGACGCCCCGGATTTCTCGAAACTCGACCCCAGGTGTGGGAAGATGCCATCGGGTTCGAGGAATTCCGCATGCGTTAGCGAGGGCGAGTGCCTACCAGTTTCGAGAAACGCCGGGCAGAGCTTGGCGATCGCCTGCGCCGGCTCCGGGTCGACGCGGGCTACGAGACGGGAAAGGATTTCGCCAGGGCCATCGGCTGGAACGCGCCCAAGGTCAGCAAGATCGAGAACGGCAGGCAGACCGTCGGCGACGACGACCTCGAAGCCTGGGTCGCCGCGGTCGGCGGACCTCCGGAACTTGCCGCGCAACTGCGGGAACAACTGGTCGAGGTCCGCGACGCGCACGCCAGCTGGAAAGAAAAAGTCCGCGACGGACACCGGGCCAGACAAGAGGAATCCATAGCAAGAGAAGCCAGAGCGCTACGAATTCGGGCGGTAGACCTCCGAATTGTCTCCGGATTACTGCAAACCCCGGAGTACGCGCGGCATACGCTGCTGGCCCACGCCCGGATCCACGGCGGCGCGCAGGACATCACCGAAGCGGTCCGGGCGCGGATGCAGCGCCAGCAGATCCTCTACGAACCCGGCCGGACCATCGAACTGCTCACCTCCGAGGCCGCGCTGCGGTATCCGAACGCGCCGCGCGAGGTGATGATCGGGCAGGTGCACAAGCTGCTCGCGCTGCTCGGCACCCCCAACATCCGCTTCGGCATCATCCCGGCGGACGTCGTCGTGCCCTATCCGGTGACCGCCGACTTCTGGGTCGTCGACGACGTCGCGATGGTCGAAACCCCCGAAGGCGAGCACATCGCGAGCGACGTCGACCCGTACCACGAGGTCGCGGATCTACTGTGGACAGTCGCGGCCGAGGGAGACGCCGCCCGGGAAGTGCTGCAGCGGGTTCTCGAAGCACTCACCCAGGCGGACTGACTCCCGGAAACCCTTACGCCGCAGGCGCTTCGCCCGCCGTCAGGGTGCCGACGTCCAGGTTGTGGCTGTCGGAGCCGGCGTCCACCGCGCCGAAGGTCCAGTCCACCGTCACGTTCGGGTCGATCGGGTCCCCGTGCGGGTTGGAGTCGGCCGGGGCGGTCATGGTCACCGCGTTCGGCGTCTCCTGCTCGTCGTCGGACCCGATCGCGGTCCAGTGCAGCGGCACGTACGCCGACGAACCGTTCGCGATCAGCACTGGCGGCGCGTCAACCGGCGCTTCGTTGTTGACGAGGACGTTGTGCGCACCGACCAGGTTGACGTCGGCCCGGCCAGGCAGGAGGCACCGCTCGCCTTCGTTGGCGGTGAACTGCAGCGCCGCGTTGCGCTGGCCCGCGCCGGCCCCGCCGTAGACGAGCTTGGTGCTGAACTGGTTCGCCGTGCACTGCAAGGCCGACGAGTCCGCGGTCGTGGCGCTGGCGGTCCCGGCGAAGAGAGCGGCCGCTCCCCCGGCGACGGCGACCGCGACGGCGATTCGGCGGATGTTCTTCATGATTCGTCCCCTCCCGTGTTTTCCGGTGGCTCCGCACCGGCTTTCACGGGGTAAGACGTCTCCGCCCGCGACGCGATGGCCCGTTGTGAGATCACCCCCGCGGGAGCAACCCCAGACGGCCCGTCACGTCTGAAGAAACGCCTCAGAGCAAATCTTCTTTGCCGATCGGCCGCCCCGGCAACGGCGTAGCCGGACCAGCTCGCAGGCCGTCGATCATGATCGCGATGTTGCGGGCCGTCGCCATCTCCGGCGATTTCAGCCGATGCGCGGGCAGCTGGCGGATGAGGCGGGCGAACAGCACCGCGACGTCTCCCGCACCCACGTCCTTGCGCAGCGTCCCCTCGGCCTGCGCCCGGCCGACCAGCCCTTCGACCTCGAGCAGCACCGCTTCGCGCAGGTGCGCCACCTCGGGGTCGTCCTTGAGAATTTCGTGCGCGCGCTGCGACAACATGGCCAGCTGCATGGACAACTGCAGTTCCGCGCCGTGGTAGAGCAGCTGCACCAACGCTTCCCACGCCGTCGGCGCTTCCCTCGACAGCCGCCTGGCGTGGTCCAGCACGCCCGCGAAGTTGTCCACCGCGACCGCGCGGATGAGCGCGTCGCGGTCCGGGAAACGCCGGTAGAGGGTGCCTACTCCGACGCCGGCCGCGCGCGCGATCTCCTCCATCGGGACCTCGGGACCGTGGCTGGCGAAGATGCCGCGAGCCGCGGCGATGATCTGGTCGCGGTTGCGTTGCGCGTCCGCTCGCAGCGGCGTCTCGGGGTCTGCACTCATGCCCGGCCTTCCGTCTTTCCGGTTGGCGCGCATTCTCGCATGCCGGGTCAGCTGCGCAAACGTGCCGGCGGCCGGGCAAGAGACAGTGATTGTCACCCCGATGCTAGTGGACGGCGATCCTCCACTTCGGTACCTTGGGCAGTGAACCGGAATGTAATCCTCCACATTCATTCCGTAACGGGGCAAACCCACCACAGGGGGTTCAGATGACCGAAGTCGCCCAGCCCGTCCGCACCCAGCCGGAGAAGGCCGCGTTCCCGATGAAGCGGACCTGCCCGTTCGCGCCGCCGCCGGGCTACGACCGGTTCCGCGACGCTCGCGCGCACTACGTCGAGCTCGAGCACAGCGGCCAGCGCGCCTGGGTGCTGCACCGGCATGAGGATCTGCGGGCGATGCTGAACGACCCGCGCTTCAGCTCGGACCGTTTCAACCCCGGCTTCCCGATCCTGTTCAAGGACGGGGTGCAGCGCCGCCCGCGGCTGCGTCCGTCGCTGATCGGGATGGACGCGCCGGAACACGGCCCGGCGCGGCGCGGCGTCGTCGGCGAGTTCACCGTCAAGCGGATGAAGGCGCTGCGGCCGCGCATCCAGGAGATCGTGGACCAGCACATCGACGCGATGCTGGCCGGGGACAAGCCCGCCGACCTGGTGTCCGCGCTCTCGCTTCCGGTGCCGTCGCTGGTGATCTGCGAACAGCTCGGCGTGCCGTACTCCGATCACGACTTCTTCCAGAAGCACAGCTCGCGGCTCCTCAACCGAGAGGTCTCCGCCGACGAGCGCGGCGCGTCGGTCGAAGCGATGCAGAAGTATCTGTCCGACCTGGTGTCCGCGAAGGAAACCGCACCGGCGGACGATCTGCTCAGCCGCCAGATCGAGAAGAAGCGCGAGGAGGGCGCCTACGACCACGACGACCTCGTATCGCTGGCGTTCCTGCTGCTCATCGCCGGGCACGAGACCACCGCGAACATGATTTCGCTCGGCACGGTCGCCCTGCTGGAGAACCCCGAGTCGCTCGCCGCGATCAAGGAGGATCCGGGCAAAACCCTCGACGCCGTCGAGGAACTGCTGCGTTACTTCACCATCGCGGAATTCGCCACCACCCGCGTCGCGCTCGAGGACGTCGACATCGCCGGCGTCACCATCAAGGCAGGCGAAGGCGTCCTCGGCCTGAGCTACGCGGCCAACTTCGACCCCGAGGTCTTCCCGGAGCCCGAGCAGTTCGACATCTCCCGCGGCGGCAGGCACCACGTCGCGTTCGGCTTCGGCGCGCACCAGTGCCTCGGTCAGAACCTCGCGCGGATGGAACTGCAGATCGTGTTCGACACCCTGTTCCGCCGCGTCCCGACGCTGCGTCTCGCCGCGCCGGTCGAGGAGTTGCCGTTCAAACACGACTCCGGCGTCTTCGGGCTGTACTGCCTCCCGGTGACCTGGTGAAGGGGAAACGATGACTGCCACTGAAGAACTCCGCATGCCGGTCGCCCGCACCTGCCCGTTCTCGCAGCCGGAGCAGTACGTCCGGATGCGCGAGACGAGTGCGCTCACCCGCGTGCGGATCCCCGGCGGCAAAGAGGCCTGGGTGGCCTCGCGGCACGAGGAAGCCCGGCAGATCCTCGGCGACCGCCGGTTCTCCTCGGACCGGTTCCTGCCCAATTTCCCGTTCCTGGCCGAGGGCGGGGCCGCGATCCTCACCAACACCAAGCAAAAAGCCATGATCTCGATGGACGCGCCCGAGCACGGCGAGGCCCGCCGCGAGGTGCTCGGCGAGTTCACCGTCAAGCGGGTCGAGGCGATGCGGCCGCGGATCCAGGAGATCGTCGACGGCCTGATCGACGAATTGCTCGCCGGGCCGAAACCGGCGGACCTGGTGGAAAAGCTGTCGCTGCCGGTGCCGTCGCTGGTCATCTGCGAACTGCTCGGCGTCCCGTACGCCGACCACGACTACTTCCAGCAGCGCACGATGGCGCTCATCCGCCGCAGCACCACGGTCGAGGACCGCAAGAAGGCGTCCGAGGAATTGCGCGGGTACCTCGGCGATCTCGTCGCGGCGAAGGAGAAGGACCCGACCGACGACCTGCTCGGCAGGCAGATAGTCAAGCGCCGCGAACAAGGCAATTACGACCACGACGCCATGATCGGGCTGGCCTTCCTGCTGCTGGTCGCCGGGCACGAGACCACCGCGAACATGATCTCGCTCGGCACCATCGGGCTGCTGGAGAACCCCGGGCAGCGCGCGACGATCGAGGCCGATCCGGGCAAGACGCTCCTCGCGGTCGAGGAACTGTTGCGCTATTTCACGATCGTCGAGGGTGCGACCGCGCGGGTGGCGACCGAGGACGTGGAGATCGGCGGCGTCACGATCAAGGCCGGCGAGGGCGTGCTCGTGCTGGGCTACGCCGCGAACTGGGACCCGGACGTGTTCGAAAGCCCGGAGAAGCTCGACCTGGAACGCGGCGCGCGCCACCACGTCGCGTTCGGGTTCGGGCCGCACCAGTGCCTCGGCCAGAACCTGGCGCGGATGGAGCTGCAGATCGTGTTCGACACGCTGTTCCGCCGTATCCCGACGCTGAAGAGCGTGCTGCCGGTCGACCAGATCCCGGTGAAGGAAGACGCCACGATCTTCGGCCTGTACCAGCTGCCGGTGACCTGGTAGAGATCAGAGTGCTCCCACCACAAGCCAGGAAGAGGCCATCATGAAGATCATCGCGGACACCGGCAAGTGCGTCGGCGCGGGCCAGTGCGTGCTCACCGAGCCCGCGCTGTTCGACCAGAGCGAGGACGACGGCACGGTCATCGTCCTCAACGACACTCCGGACGGCGAGCTGGTCGAGAAGGCGCGCGAGGCCGTGAACATCTGCCCGAGCCAAGCGCTTTCGCTGGAGGAGTGACCGGACCGGTCCCCGGTTTCCGGCCGGGGACCGGCCTTTCACCCCGGAATACGGACGGCGGTCACCGCGGCGGTCGAGTAATTCGTCGTCAGTCGGCCGCCGCGTGCGTCGATCGCGGCGCCGACCTCGGCCAGCACCTGGTCGCGCTGTTCCGGCGTCGCCACGGTGACGCCGCCCTGCGTGGCGAGCAGGTCCAGCCACTCGTCGCGGCGGTAGTCCTGCGTCCAGTCGTACCGCCAGTTCTCCGCCTTGCCGAACGCGCCGGTCCCGGCCAAGCCGTCCGCGGCTTTGTCGAGCATCGGCTGGTAGGCGTCGGCGCTGGGGCTTTTCAGGTAGTTGCCGCTGAACGGCGAGTCCGGCATCGCCCGGCGCAATGCGTCCGCCAGCGCCCGCGAAATTTCTTCCGGCGGCATGAACACGTGCCAGAACGCGACGAACCGGCCGCCCGGACGCAGCACCCGCGCGGCCTTGGCAGCGCCCGCGGCCGGGTCGACCCAGTGCCAGGCCTGCCCGGACACGAGCGCGTCGAAAGTCCGCCCGGCCGGGTCCCAATCCTCGAATTTCGCGACCTCGACCGGGAAATCGCGCCGGGCGAACTCCGCCATCCGCGCGTCCGGCTCCACGCCGAGCACGACGGCGCCGCGGGCGTGGAACTGCCGGCCCTCGATGCCGGTGCCGCAGCCGACGTTGAGAATCTCCTTCCCCGGGCTGGCCTCGAGCACGGCGGTCACCAGTTCGTCCGGGTAACGCGGGCGCGCCCGGTCGTAGCGCTCGGGATCAACGCCGAACGACTCCGCCATGGTCCGGTGCTGATGCGGTTCGGGACGAGGTAAAGTGGGCATGTGCCCACCATAGTGGGCAAGCGCCCACTATGGCCAGGAAGGACCGTGAAGTTGCCCACCGGGATCCATCTCCGCGACGTCCGCGCCCAGCTTTTCGACGCCGCGGAACGGGTTTTGCTCCGCGAAGGCCCGAGCGGCCTCACCAGCCGCGCCGTCACCACCGAGGCGGATTGCGCGAAGGGCGTGCTGCACCGGCATTTCGAGGATTTCGACGCGTTTCTCGCCGCACTGGTGCTCGACCGGATCCAGCGCCTCGAAGCCCGGGCGGGCGAGCTGCACGCCGGGACCGGCGACGTGGTCGAGACGGTGGCCGAACTGCTCACCGAGGTCTTCTCGTCGGTCGCGGTGTCGATCGTCGCCCTGATCACCTTCCGCGACGAACTGCGGCACCGGCTCCGGGCCGCGCGGCCGGGTCCGGGGATTCCGCTGGCGACGGACGCGGCGAACGTACTCGCGGATTACCTTGCCGCGGAACGAACTCTCGGCAGGCTGGCCCCGGACGCCGACGTGCGGACGCTGGCTCCGACGCTCATCGGGGCAGGCCATCTGCTTTTCGCGGACCGCACCGGGGAGCCGCCGAGCGAGGAAGCCGTCCGCCAGATGGCGGCCACCGTCCTCGCGGGAGTTCTCCGCTGACTCACCCGATGCCGGTCGCCACCCCGGCCACACCGACAGGGCCAAGGCACCCAGCGCGCCGACCGCTCCGTAACGCGTCAACGTGCGCCGGTCGGCGCGGTGCCGGACGTATTGCGCGACAGCCGCGGCGAACGCGAGACCCCCAGCGAGGAACCACGGTCCCCAGAGGTAGAGATACCAGTTGACCAGCTCAGTTGATTCAACGACCAAGGCTGCTGTCTTGACCAGCACGCCCTGCACGACGAACAGCCCGCCGTGCCAGGTCAGCAGGATCGCGGCACCGCCGCCGCAGAACACCGCCACTCGGCTGAGCCAGCGGCCGCGCGGCTGCGTCAGACTGACGCCGACCACCGCACCGAAAACCTTCAGCAGCCCGGTAAGCACCAGGACGGCCACGAACCACGGCACCCGGTCCTGCGCGAGTTTCACCAGCGACGGCGACACCGTGGACTGCGCTCCGAAGGTGCTGCCGGTCGCCCAGACGAAGCTGGGGATCGCGAACACCACGCCCCAGACCGCGGCGGCGTAGCCTGGCCATTTGCTCAACTTGGCTTGCTTCGACGACATGCGTTAAGCGTCGCCTGGACCGAGGCGGAGAGGATCGGGCGAGAGAGGGAAGCGTCTCCCCCGCGGGAGCTAGGGGGTCGTGAGTGTTCCTCCCGGTTAGAACCGGGAGGAACACTCACGACGCACTCAGCCCAGCCGCAGCGTCGTCTTCGGATCGAACGCGTGCGTCTCGCCTTCGCCGCGCAATGCCACCCGGACGTTGTCGCCTATCCGCGGCGGCGTCCGTCCGTCGACCCGGACCACGAACCGGTCGTCGCCGACCTTGCCGTGCAAGTACGCGTCCGCGCCGAGTTCCTCGACGAGTTCCACCACGAGTTCAAAACCTTCGTCCGCCTCGCCGACCAGACGCAGCGACTCCGGGCGGATGCCGAAGACGATCTCGGACAGCCCCGCCGCCTGGGTCCGTACTTCGGTGGGCAGCGGCACCACCAGGTCGCCGAGCCGCACACCGCCGTCGGACAACGGCAGCGTCGCCAAGTTCATCGCCGGCGACCCGATAAACCCGGCGACGAACGAGTTCGCCGGCTTCTCGTACAGCGACCGCGGCGACGCGCATTGCTGCAGCACGCCGTCCTTCAGCACAGCTACCCGGTCGCCCATCGTCATGGCCTCGACCTGGTCGTGGGTGACGTAGATGGTCGTCGTGCCGAGCCGTTGCTGCAGTTTCGCGATGTTGGCGCGGGTTTCGACGCGCAATTTCGCGTCCAGATTGGACAGTGGCTCGTCCATCAGGAACACGCTCGGCTCACGCACGATCGCCCGGCCCATCGCGACCCGCTGCCGCTGTCCGCCGGATAGCGCCTTCGGCTTGCGGTCGAGGAACCGGGTCAGGTCCAGCATCGCGGCGGCCTCGTCGACCCGCTTCTTGATGTCGGCCGCCGAGAAACCGCGCAGTTTCAACGCGAAACCCATGTTGTCGGCGACCGTCATGTGCGGGTACAGCGCGTAGGACTGGAACACCATCGCGATGTCACGGTCCTTCGGCGGCAGGTCCGTCACGTCGCGGTCGCCGATCCGGATGGTGCCCTCGTTGACGTCCTCCAGTCCGGCGAGCATCCGCAGCGCGGTGGACTTTCCCGAGCCGGACGGTCCGACCAGCACGAGAAATTCGCCGTCCGGGACTTCGAGGCTCAGCTGGTCGACCGCGCGGACGCCCGGGTTTCCCGGGTAGATCCGCGACGCCTGGTCGTAAATCACTTCAGCGGACATCTGCGTTCTCCCTTACTTCACCGCGCCCATGGACAGCCCGCGCACCAGGTGGTTCTGCGCGATCCAGCCCACGATCATCACCGGCAGCGAGGCCAGCAGCGCGGCGGCGGACAGCTGAGCCCAGTACAGGCCCTCGCTGGTGATGAAGCCGACCAGGAACACCGGCACCGTGCCGGCCCTCGCGGCGGTGAGGTTGACCGCGTAGAAGAACTCCGTCCAGGAGAAGATCACGCAGATCAGCGCGGTCGCGGCGATCCCGGGCGCGACCACCGGCATGATGATCTTGCGCAGCAACGTCGGCAGGTTCGCCCCGTCGATCCGCGCCGCCTCGATCATTTCGCCGGGGACTTCCAGGAAGAACGACCGCATCATCCAGATCGCGAGCGGCAGATTCATCGCGGTGTACAGGATGATCAGCGCCCACACCGTGTCCAGCAGATTGGTGTTCTGCGAGATCACGTACAGCGGGATGATCGCGGCCACGATCGGCAGCATCTTGGTCGACAGGAAGAAACCCAGCGCGTTCTTCGTGCCCTTGACCGGAGCCAGCGACAGCGCGTACGCGGCCGGGATTCCCAGCAGCAGCACGAGCAGCGTCGAAATCACCGTGACGAACGCCGAATTTCCCAGGTACGGCAGGAAACCGCTGTTGAGGACGTTCGAAATCTGGTCCAGCGTCGGGGTGAAGAACAGCTTCGGCGGATCGGTGTAGGCGTCGTTTTCCTGTTTGAACGCGGTGAGAATCATCCACAGCAACGGGAAAACGAAGAGGATCGCGATGATCCACGTCGCGACGGTCAGCGTGCCCGGGCCGTAGCGGCGTTTGGTCCGGCGCGGCGGAGACGGCGTGGTGCCGGTGGCGGCGGGCGAGGCGGTGGCGGTTGCGGTCACTTGACTCCTCCGTCCACGGAGAACGCGCGGAACATCAGCCGCAGCGCGAAGGTCGCGACGATCATCGTCAGGATGACCACCACCACGCCCATCGCGGACGACTGTCCGATGTCGAAGCCTTCGAACGCGCGCTGGTAAATGTAGAACGGCAGGTTCGTGCTGGCCGTGCCCGGACCGCCTTGCGTCATCAGGAAAATCGCGTCGAAGCTGTTCACGATGTAAATCGCGCCGAGCAGCGTGGCCAATTGCAGGAACCGCGACAGGTGCGGCAGCGTGATCGAAACGAAGGTGCGCCAGCGGCTCGCGCCGTCCACCGACGCCGCCTCCAGCACCTCCTTCGACTGGCTCTGCAGCCCGGCGAGGATCAGCAGCGTCATGAACGGTGTCCACTGCCAGACGATCTGCGCCATCACCGCAGCGAGCGGGAATTGCGAAAGCCAGTCGGTGTCCGTGCCGAACACAAAATGCAGCAGGCCGTACGTCGGGTCGAACACCGTCGTCTTCCACAGCAGCGCACCGGCCGCCGGGAGGATCAGGAACGGCGTGATCAGCAGCGTCCGGACAAAGCCACGGCCGAGGAACTTGCGGTCCAGCAGCACCGCTAGCCCGAGTCCCAGCAGCAGCGACAGGAACACGCAAACCACGGTGAGCACGACGGTGTTCAGCAGCGCGCCGAGGAACGTCGTGTCGGTGAAGACGTCGACGTAGTTGCGGAAGCCGACGAAATGCCGCGAACCAGGGCGCACCAGGTTCCACGACTGGAACGAGTAGAACACCGTGAGCAGGAAGGGAATCTGCGTCACGGCGATCACGAAGATCAGCGCGGGCAGCAGCGGCAGCCGTCGTTTCCCGGCCGAACCGGTGACTTTCTTCGCGACGGGCTTCGCGGTTGCCGGCGCGGTTCCGGCGGGGACGGAGAGGGTGCTCATCGCTGCACCTCCTGATACGACTTTCCAACGGATTCCGCGTATTTCTGCGATTGCGCGAGCGCGTCGGCGACGGAGGTCTGACCGGCGATCGCGGCGGACAGCTGCTGGCTCACCCGGGTGCCGAGGTCCTGGAACTCCGGGATCCCGACGAACTGGATGCCCGGGTACGGCACCGGGTTCACCATCGTCTTCTGCTGGTTGGCCGACGCGATGCCGTCCAGCGTGGGCTGGGCGTAGGCCTTCGCGGCTTCCTTGTACTGCGGGATCTCATAGGTCGACTTGCGCGTGCCCGGCGGAACCCGGTTCCAGCCGTAGGTCTCGCCGACCTTCTTCGCGTACTCCTTGTTCGTCATCCACGCCATGAACTTCCAGGCGTCGTCCTTGTTCTTGCCGACCTTCGGGATGCCCAGCGCCCAGGTGTAGAGCCACCCGCTCGCCTGCGTTTTGTCCACCGGCGCGGCGACGTAGCCGTTCTTGCCGCCGACGTGGCTGGTCTTCGGGTCTTCCGTGGTGCCGGTCATCGACGTGGCGTCGTACCACATCGCGGCGTTGCCCTGGGCGTACTTCGTACCGCATTCGGTGAACCCGGCGCTGGAGGCCCCGACTTCGCCGTGGTTCCGCAGCAGATCGACGTAGAAGTTCGCCGCCTTCGTGAACTCCGGACTGGTCAGTTTCGCGTTCCAGTCCTTGTCGAACCATTGCGCGCCAAAGGTATTCGCCACCGTGGTGAACGGCGCGAGGCTTTCGCCCCAGCCCGGCTTGCCGCGCAGGCAGATCCCGGCGACGCCAGCCTGTTTGTCGTCGAGTTTCGCGGCGAAATCGGCGATCTGCTGCCATGTCGGATGCGCGGGCATGGTCAGCCCGGCCTTCTCGAACAGGTCCTTGCGATAGACCACAAAGGACGATTCGCCGTAGAAGGGCACCGCGTACATCTGGTTCTCATACGACAGCGACTGCCGGATGCTCGGGATGAAATCGGCCTCGTCGTATCCCGGCGTCGCCTTCATGTGCGGTTCGAGGTTCTCCAGCCAGCCGTTGGCCGCCCATTGCGGAGCCTCGTAATTGCTGATCATCACCACGTCGAACTCGCCGCCCTGGGTGGCGGTGGACGCGGTGATCTTCGCCCTTGCCTCGTTTTCCGGCAGGGACACGAACTTGAGCTTGATCCCGGGGTTGGCCTGCTCGAACTCGCCCTTGAGCGAGATGGCGTCCTTCATCTGCGGATTGGACACGATCGCGACGACCAGTGTCCGCCCGCCGGTGCCGAGCGCCCCGGCTCCCGCGCATCCCGTCACTAACAACGCTGTCGCGGCAAGGAGGCACAGGAGTTTACGCACCGCCACCACCTCCGGGCAGCACCTGGATCTTGAGGCCGGACCCGCTGCGCATCTTCGCCAGCGCCTCGGGGTACTGCTCGAGCGGAAGGGTGTCGGTGATCAGCGCTTCGGTGTCGATATAGCCGTTCGCGACGAGGTCGAGCGCGTTGCCGTAGCTGTTCAGCACGGCCATCGAACCGACGATGGTGATTTCGTCGTTGTAAATGCGGAACGGCGAAAGCGCGACGCGGGCTTCGGCCGGGGCGACCCCGAATACGAGCAAGCGGCCGCCGCGGTGCAGCGCGTTGAAAGCCGCTTCGATGGCAGGTGCCGCACCGGTGCAGTCCACGGCGGCGTCGAAGCGTTCATCGTCCAATTCGGACACATCGGAGGCCACCGCGGCCGCGCCGAGGTCAGTCGCGCGAGGCAGGCGCGCGGCGTTGCGGTCGACCATCGTCACGTGCGCGCCGGCGCGGAGCAGGAGCTGCTGCATGATCAGGCCCATCGTGCCCGCGCCGACCACGAGGAAGCGTTCACCCGCCTCCACGCCGATCCGGCGCACGCCGTGCACCGCGCAGGAAACAGGTTCGACCAGCGCGCCCTGTTCCCAGGTCATCGAGTCGGGCATCCGGTAGCAGGTGTCCGCGGGCACCGCGACGTACTCGGCGAACGCGCCGTTGACCGTGTCGCCGGTGGCGTTCCAGTTCGCGCAGAGGTTTCCGTGCCCGGACCGGCACGGCGGGCAGTATCCGCAGTAGATCGACGGGTCGACCGCGACCCGGTCGCCGACCTTCCACTCGGCGGGCACGTCCGCGCCGAGTTCGACGATCTCCCCGGAGAACTCGTGCCCGGGAACGATGGGATACGGGGTCGGCGGGAAATGCCCGTCGGCGATGTGCAGGTCCGTGCCGCAGATCCCGCAGGCACCCACCTTCACGACGACCTGGCGCTCCCCGGGCTTCGGATCGGGAACCTCGCCGACCCGGATCTCCCCGGGCCGGTCCACGATCGCGGCGCGCATGCGTCATCACCTTCCAAGATGCTCATTTGAGCGATATTGACTTATGCCGTAGGTAACATGCGTAGGCATTAGAGGCCGCAGCCTGCGGATCCGTCAACCAGCACAGCTCATTTTTGCGCTATCCTGCTCATGTGAGCAGGAAAAAGGGGCCGCTGCCGCTGACCGAGACGCTGCTGCTGGCGACCATGGCCAGGCGGTTCTACGTGCAGGGCGCCTCGAAACTGGAGATCGCCGACGAGTTCGGCATGAGCCGGTTCAAGGTCGCGCGGATGCTGGACACGGCGCTGGAGTCCGGTTTGGTCCGGATCGAGTTCGACCTGCCCGCGCCGATCGACGTCGAACTGTCCGACGAGATCCGCCGGGCCTACCGGCTGGACCGCGTGCTCGTGCTCGAACGAGCATCCGAAAAGGAGCCGAGGGAGGTCGTCCGCAAGCAGGTCGGCGCGCTGGCCGCCCGGCTGCTGGAGGAGATCGCGACCCCGGACGACGTGATCGGGCTGTCTTGGGCGAGGTCGGTCAACGCGATGACCGAGGCGATCCGGACCCTGCCGCGCTGCCCGATCGTGCAGCTGTGCGGGGTGCAGGCGGGGATGGACATGCGCGGCCGTTCGGTGGAAACGGTCAGCCGCGTGACCTCGGTGTCCGGCGGCGATTCGTACCCGATCTTCGGCCCGCTCGTCCTGCCCGACCGGAGGACCACCGAGATCCTGCGGCACCAGCCGGGCATCGCGGAAACGTTCGCGCAGTTCGGAAAGCTCACGAAGGCCGTGGTCAGCATCGGTTCGTGGGAGGCCGGGGAATCCACCGTGTACGACGCGCTGGACGAGGCCGAACGAGCCGCCATCGCCGCCCGAGGCGCCACCGCCGAGGTCGCCGCGCGGCTGTTCGACGCAGACGGCAACTCACTCGGCACCGGGCTGGCGCACCACGTGCTGGCAATCAGCCACGAGGAACTGATGGCAGTCCCCGAGGTGATCGCGATCGGTTACAGCCGCCCGAAAGCCGAAGCCGTGGACGCGGTGCTGCGGTCTGGTCTGGTGTCGACGCTGGTCACCGACGCCGCGGCGGCCGTACCGCTGCTGGAGCTGGCGCGGGCCAGGCCGTTGCCCTCGTGAGTGCTGGCGCCGGTTAGAACCGGCATCGCCACTCACGACACCCGGCTCTGCGCCTCCACCACCCGATCCCCGTACTCCTCCGCCCAGCGCCCGAACCCCTCGATCGGCCCCAGAAAGCTCACCCCCAGCTCGGTCAGCCGATACGCCCCGTCCGCGCGCTCGACGAGCCCGTCGCGTTCCAGCTTGCGCAGCGCCTCGGTGAGCACCTTCGCGCTGATCCCGCCGATGCGCGTGCGCAGTTCGCCGTGCCGCAGCGGGCCGTTTTTCAACGTCCACAGCACGACTGGGTGCCAGGTGTTCGCCACCAGGTCGAACGCGAGCCGGGTGCGGCAGTCGGCGACGAATTCCATGGTTACCTTTCGGTTCCTGCCGGGGTCCATAACGTCGCTTCCGTACAACCGCGCGACGACAGGAGACCTTCCCATGCGCATCGCACTTTTCGGCACCGGCGGCATGGCGTCCGCACTCGGCGGCCAATGGACCCGGCACGAGCTGACCGTGTCCGGCCGCTCCCCCGCCGGCGCGGCCGCCTTGGCCGCCGAACTCGGCGCCGAGGTCCTGGACTGGGCCGACGCCGCCGCCCGAGCGGACGCCATCCTGCTGGCCGTCCCCACCACCGCCCTCGAAGCCCTGCTCACCCCGCTCGACCTCACCGGCAAAGTCCTCGTCGACTGCACCAACACCCCCGGCGCGACCGGCGAACCGGTGGCCGCCCGGATCGCCGGATACGCCCCCGGCGCCTTGGTGGTGAAGGCGTTCAACCTCGCCCACGTGGACGTCTGGCGAATGACCCCGCCGCTGTTCGAAGGCCGCCCGCTCGGCGTCCCGCTGTGCGGTGCCCCGGAGGCCGTCGCGGTGGCAACGGAGCTGGTCCAGGACCTGGGCTGCACTCCCCTGCCCGCCGGCGGCCTCGACCGCGCCGCCCTGCTGGAAGCCGCCGCCGGGCTGGCGATCGGCCTGTGGTTCGACGGATTGGACGCGCGTTCCATGCTGATGAGCGCCTGAACCGCCCTGTCCTGAGGGGCGATCGTTGTCGGCGGGCTGGCCGCGGCTCTCGGATTGTCGCGAGTCGGCTGGCAAGTCACGGTTTTCGAGCGCCTGCCCGGCGAACTGGACGACGCCGGTTCCGGGATTTCGCTGTTGCCCTCGCCGGTGCGACCGCCGTCGAGGGCGCCACCGTGGTCACGTCATCGCCGCCGAACCGATCGAACTGTCCTCTTCGGACTTCAACCTCATCGGGGACCGCGGAGTGGCGTTCGGCCAATCGCGATGCGAAACCCGGGCGACGCCGACGTCACTGCTGGCCCGTTCGAGGCTGTGGCCGCGCCGCCTAAGCTGATCTCAGGGTCGATTTGGGTGCTTTCACCGGATGTCCCCCGCCCCGGCACCCGCGAAACTGGCCCGGTGACTAGGGTATCCCCGCGCTGGCGGCAGACATTGGTGTGGCTCCACGTAATCTCTTCGGTCGCGTGGATGAGCCAAGCCCTCGCCCTTTTCGTGCTGGCCCTGGTCGCGCTTTCCGGAGAACAACCCGGCCCGGCGATGACCATGGCCAAGCACCTCGACACCGTGCTGCTCGCTCCGATGGCGAACACCGCCGCCTTCACCGGCCTGCTTCTCGCCGGAGCAACAGCCTGGGGTTTCTTCCGGCATTGGTGGGTGCTGGTCAAGTTCGGGCTGACGCTCGTCCAGCTGTACGCTGGGATCTTCCTGCTCTCCCCCGCGCTCACCGAAGCCGCGGCGACCGGCAGGCCCGGCTGGCAGCAGGCCGCGGGCACCGCGCTGATGGCGAGCGGTCTGGCGTTCCAGGTCTGGATCTCGGTGGCCAAACCGTGGTCGCGCACGCCGTGGTCCGCCGCCGTCAAGCCGCCGACCGCGCCGGTCTGGGTCTTTGCGGCCGGGATCGCCGCGCCGATCGCGGACACCGCCGCCGGGATCGCGCTCGGCTATCCGATGCCCGCGCTTTCGCTGCTCATGCTCGTCGTAGCGCTCGCCCGGCGGCCGAAGCGCGTGCTCAAAGCTGGTTAACGTCCACGATCCGCACCACCGCGCTGCCCACCTCGTCCGAGGCGCGCAGATCGACCTCCGCGCTGATTCCCCAGTCATGGTCGCCGGCGGGATCGTCGAAGATCTGCCGGACCCGCCACAGGTCCGGCTCCTTCTCGATCAGCAGCAACGCCGGACCACGCGCGTCCGGGCCGATTCCGAGCGAATCGTGCTCGTCGAAGTAGTCCTCGATCGCGTCTTCCCACGCGTCCGCGTCCCAGCCGGAAGCGGCGTCCAGCGCGCCCAGTTCGTCGTAAGCCCGGCGCGAGGCCAGTTCCACCCGGCGGAACAACTCGTTGCGCACCAGCACCCGGAACGCCCGCTCGTTGCGCGTGACCGCGGGCGGCTCGGGCGGCGGCCGGTGCGACACCGGGCCCTCCTCGTCCGGATGCCGCAGCGCTTCCCATTCGTCCAGCAGGCTCGAGTCGACCTGGCGCACCAATTCGCCGAGCCATTCGATGAGGTCCTGCAGCGATTCGGTTTTCGCCTCGTCCGGAACGGTGTGCCGCAGCGCGTCGTAGGTGTCGGCGAGATAGCGCAGCACCAACCCCTCGGAACGCGCGAGCTGATAAAAGCCCACGTATTCCACGAAGTTCATCGCGCGCTCGTACATATCGCGCACCACCGACTTCGGCGAAAGCTCGTAATCCGCCACCCACGGATGCCCGGCCCGATAAGACTGGTAAGCCGCGTTGAGCAGTTCCTCCAACGGTTTCGGGTACGTGACGGACTCGAGCAGCTCCATCCGTTCGTCGTACTCGATCCCGTCGGCCTTCATCGCCTGCACAGCCTCGCCGCGCGCCTTGAACTGCTGCTGCGACAGCACCGGCCTCGGGTTGTCCACAGTGGATTCCACAATGGACACCACGTCCAGCGCGTACGACGGCGACTCCATGTCCAGCAGTTCGATGGCAGCCAAGGCGAACGGCGAAAGCGGCTGGTTCAACGCGAAATCGAACTGCAGGTCCACCGTCAGCCGGACGATGCGGCCCTCGGCGTCCGGTTCGGGCAGCTTCTCCACCACCCCGGCGGCGAGCAGCGAACGGTAGATCTCGATCGCCCGCAGGATCAGTTTCCGCTGCGTCGGACGGTCCGAATGGTTGTCCTCCAGCAGATGCCGCATCGCGTCGAACGCGTTGCCCGGCCGGGAAATCACGTTCAGCAGCATCGAGTGGCTGACCTGGAAGCTGGACGTGAGCGGTTCCGGCTCGGCCGCGATCAGCCGGTCGAACGTGCTCTCGGTCCAGTTGACGAAGCCCTCCGGCGCTTTCTTCCGGACGATCTTCTTTTTCTTCTTCGGGTCGTCGCCCGCTTTCTCCAACGCCTTCGCGTTTTCCACCACGTGATCCGGAGCCTGCACGACCACGTACCCGTCGGTGTCGTACCCGGCCCGGCCCGCGCGTCCGGCGATCTGGTGGAACTCGCGCGCCTTCAAATGCCGCTGCCGCACGCCGTCGTATTTCGTCAGCGCCGAGAACACCACCGTGCGGATCGGCACGTTGATGCCGACGCCGAGCGTGTCCGTCCCGCAGATCACCTTCAGCAGCCCGGACTGCGCGAGCGTTTCGACCAGCCGCCGGTACTTCGGCAGCATGCCGGCGTGGTGCACGCCGATGCCGTGCCGCACGAGCCGCGAGAGCGTCTTGCCGAACCCGGCGGAGAACCGGAAGTCGCCGAGCAGATCGGCGATCGCCTCCTTCTCCGCCTTGGTCGTGACGTTGATGCTCATCAGCGTCTGCGCCCGTTCGATGGCCGCGGCCTGCGAGAAATGGACGACATACACCGGCGCCTGGCCGCCGTTGAGCAGCTCGGACATCGTCTCGTGCAGCGGCGTGAGCGCGTACCGGAAGGTGAGCGGCACCGGCCGCTGCGCCGAAGTGACCACCGCGGTCGGCCGTCCGGTCCGCCGGGTCAGGTCCTTTTCGAAGAACGAAACGTCGCCGAGCGTGGCCGACATGAGCACGAACTGCGCGTTCGGCAGTTCGATCAGCGGGACCTGCCACGCCCAGCCGCGGTCCGGTTCCGAATAGAAGTGGAACTCGTCGGCGACGACCTGGCCCACCGGGGCGCCGACGCCGTCGCGCAACGCGATGTTCGCCAAGATTTCCGCGGTGCAGCAGATGATCGGCGCGTCCGCGTTGACGCTCGAATCGCCGGTCATCATGCCGACCTGATCGGCCCCGAAGATCTCGATGAGCTGGAAGAACTTCTCCGAGACCAGCGCTTTGATCGGCGCGGTGTAAAAACTGCGTTTGCCGTGTGCGAGCGCGGTGAAGTGCGCGCCGACCGCCACGAGGCTCTTGCCGGAGCCGGTCGGCGTCGACAGGATCACGTTGGCCCCGGAGACGACCTCGATCACCGCCTCCTCCTGCGCCGGGTACAGCTCGATGCCCCGCTGGCCCGTCCACGTCGTGAAGGCTTCGAACAGGGAATCTGCGTCGGGATCCGCTGGCAGGAGGTCGGTGAGAGTCATCGCGGCCCCCATCGTGCCATCCCGCCCCCGGTTCCGGGTGCGGGGGAGATCGCGGGTGCTTGCCCCAACCCGTAGGCTTCCGGTACCGCGCGCTGCCGGAGGGGAACGGACAGGCGGGCGCGCACACGGGCGGTACTCGCGGAGGATTCGGCAAATGGCACAGGACATCATCCCGATCGAGCTCGGGCTGCCGCAGGGCGACGTGGTCACCCTCTGGGCCCCGCGGTGGCGGGAAGACGGCGAGGAGTGGGAAGCGTTCCTCGGCGACGAGGACGACCTGTACGCCTTCCCGGACGCCGCGCACCTAGCCGCCTTCGTGCGCACGGCCGAGCAGCACGACCTGCTGGACCACCCGGCGTGGGACGCGGTGCCCGCGCTGAACGTGCCCGAGCTGATCCCCGACGACGACCACTCCTACGACCTCGTCGGCGTGCCCGAGCTGGTCGCGGAGGAGCCGGATTCGTGGACGATCGGCGAGCTGGCCGAGATCGTCGGCATCGTCCGTTCGCTCGCCGACGTGTGCGAGCTGGACGAGGTGCACGAGGTCCTCGACGCGTACGAGGGCTTCTCGCTGCTGGAGCAGGGCCGGCTGCCGTTCACCGGGCGCGAGGGCGAAGCGCTGTGGAACGACCTGTCGAAGGCCGTCTCCGAGAAGTGGGACACCGTGCTCGACGCGATCGACAACCTGGTGACCGTGCCGGACGTCGACGCCGCGGTGCTGGAGCAGACCGCCGAGGAGCTGGCCGCCTTCCACGAGGAATCCGCCGAGGCGGAGGCCGGGGAAGAGGACGGCGGGCCGGAGGACCTCGAGGCGGTCGACGCCGACGACGAGGACGCCGAGGACGAGCCGGTCGGCTTCTGGGGCGAGGTCGGCATCGACCCGATCAAGATCGTCACCTCCGGCGCGGAGTACTACACGCTGCGCTGCTACCTCGACGACAAGCCGGTGTTCCTCGGCACCGAGGGCGAGATCGACGTGTTCAGCTCGCCGAAGGCGCTGCTCAAGGCGATCAAGGCGGGCGACGAACTCGCCGACACCGACCTCGCCGGGGTGTCCACTTGGGACGAGGTGCGCGAGAAGGCGGCGGCCGACGAGCTGGAGATCGAGGTCGACCAGGACAACACCTACGTGTTCCCCGGCCTCGACGAGGACATCGCCGAGGGCCCGGAGTCGATCGACCCGACCCAGCTGGAACTGGCCGTCGAGCTGATCACCGACGCCGCCGAATGGGCGGGCGACGACACCGTCGAAACCGCGCTGGCGGCCAACGAAAGCCTCGGCTGGCTGGTGTCGTTCGTGCTGCGGCCGGACCCGAGCCGGCTCGAGCCGAGCGCTCCGTTCGACGCCGAGCAGAGCGCCTGGCGCAAGCTGGTGGAGGACTTCGAGAACCGCCTCACGGTGGTCTGAACCTTCTAGAGGGCGTCGAACACGCTCTCGGCCGGGTCCCCGGCGGAGAACATCTTCCAGGCGGCGTCGGCGATCGCATCCGGATCCAGGGTGTGCCCGCCGGCGTCGCCGTATTTTTCCCGCTGGGCAACGACCATCCGGTGGATGTCGCCGCGTTCGACCAAGCCGCCGATGATCAGGCTGCCCGCGTAGACGCCGGTCCCGGCCAGCCCCTCGTGCAGCGTCCGCGCGTAGTTCCGCAGCGCCGCCGACGACACCGCGAGCGCGCCGAGCGCGGGCATCGGCCGGACCGCGCTGAGCCCGCCGGCGAACAGGAATCCGCCTCGCCCGCGCTCCAGCATGCCCGGCAGCAGTTTGCCGACCACCTCCACCGCCGGGTACACCCAGCTCATCGCCTTCTCGACGGCGTCGACGGTCGCGTCGGCGATGTCGGTGGGCATGCTGTCCGGCTCGATCGCGGCCGGGCCGTAGTAGGCGAGGTCGATGCCGCCGAATCGTCCGGCGATTTCGTCGAGCGTCGCGCCGATTCCGTTCCGGACGTCGCCGACGAACGCTTCCGCGTTGTCGAGTTCGGCCAGGTAGGCCGGGTGCCGCTCAGCGGTCCGCGAGACGAGGGCGACGCGGTATCCCTCGCCGGAGAACCGGCGGGCTATCGACATCCCGAGGCCGGGTCCGGCTCCGAGAACGACAGCGGTCGGGCGTGCGGTCATGGCTTGTCTTCCTTCCCCAGAGGTAAATCGAGGGCTGCCTCGACTTCCGTCAAGCTACCACAAAACCCGAGGGTGCCCTCAACTTTGTACGATGGGACCCATGGCCACCGGATCGAAGCCGTTGCGCGCGGACGCCGCCCGCAACCGCGACAAGCTGCTGGCCGCCGCGACGCGCGCGTTCGGCGAGCAGGGCCTCGACGCGCCGCTGGAGCAGATCGCCCGCAGCGCCGGAGTCAGCATCGGCACGCTGTACGCGCACTTCCCGACCCGGGAAGCCTTCGTCGACGCGATCCTGCCCGCACAGCTCGCCGCGTTGGACGAGCTGGCGACGAAGGCGCTCGCGGAACCGGACCCATGGCAGGGCTTCACCGGATTCCTCGACGGACTGTTCGCGTTGCAGGCCAAGGACCACGGGCTCAGCGACGCCCTTGCCCGGCGGCTGCCGCTGAGCCCGGCCGTGCTGGAAGCGTGCCGCGCCGGTTTCGAGCACGCCGCGCGGGTTATCGACCGGGCAAAGGAATCCGGGCAGCTGCGCGCCGATTTCGAACCCGCGGACCTGGCCCCGCTGGTCTCCGCGATGTCGCAGCTGATCCGCGAATCACCCGAAACCTGGCGGCGGCACTTGGCGTTCTTTCTCGACGGCCTGCGCGCTTAGTCCTTTTCGGACTCCGCGCGTACCGGCACCAAACCTATTGCCAGCAACGGGAAAACCGCCGCCACGCAATACGCCAGCGCGTACCGACTGTCGCCGATCACCAGCCCCAGCAACGGCGGCGTCAGGGACGCGGCGATGTTCTGCGCGGTGTTCTGCGTCCCCATCGCCCGCCCCGACCATGCGACGCCGGCCAGTTCCGCCGACGCGGTGAAGCCAAGACCGTTGTCCGCCACCGTGATCACCGCCGCCAGCACCAGCGCGGCCAATACCAGCCACAGCCAGGTCGCGTCTCCGAGCGCGACCAGCAACATCACGACCACACTGGCGACAGCGAGCTGCCGCATCGGCCGCAACCGGCTGCCGACCCGGTCCGACCAGTACCCGGACGCCAGCCGCCCGAGCGCGCCGAGCACCTGAGCCACCGCGACGAACACCCCGGCCTGCGCGGCGGTCCATTGATGCTGCGACACCAGATACACCGGCGCGAACGCGGACACCGCGAACTGCGGCACCACCAACAGCGCGCTCGCGCCGTGCACGCGCCACAACCACGGCTTGCGGTACGGCGACGGCGGCCGCTCCCCCTTCGCCGCGCGCGGCGGCCGCGGCGGGTCGACGACGAACGCCGCCACCAGCAGCGCCACGCCGATCGCGAGCACGGCCGGCAGCAGCATGGCCGCCTGGAAACCCCACTGCGCGGCCAGCGGCGGCAGCCCGAGTGCGGCCACTCCGACGCCCAGCGGCTGGGCCGTCTGCCGGATCCCCATCGCGACGCCGCGCTCGGATTTCGCGAACCAGCCCATCACGACCCGGCCGCTCGCCGCGTTCACCGAAGCCGTGCACGCACCGGCTACGAGAAACACCCCAAAGAGAAGGCCGACCGGGTGGTGCCACAGGGCGGCGTACACGAGGAGTAACCCCGATGCGCCCAGGCCCAGCGCCATGATGAGGCGCTCGCCGTAACGGTCCGCAGCCGCGCCCCAGGCGATGAGCGTCAGCAGCAGGCCGATGCTCGGCGCCGCGACGACCGTGCCCGCCTGCGCCAGCGTCAGCTGGTCGGCCTCGCGCATGGCGGGCACGAGAAACGGCAGCCCGTAAAGGAACGAGCAGCTGGCGGTCTGCGCGGCGAGGCCGAGCGCGAGGATCAGCCACCGTCGCGAACTGCCTTTTTGCCGCACCTGCTCCCCGGCCTCGACCTGCGCCATTCCTTCCACCGTCTCATTATTTGAGAATTATGTCTTACATGGTGAACGATAGTTGGCATGGCTAACGACCGCAACCGCCGCTGGGGGACGGCCGGGAATCAGCCGAGCGCCGCGTACCCGGGTTTGACGACGTTCTCGATCACCTCGAGCCGCTCGTCGAAATCGAGGAACGCGGATTTCATCGCGTTGATGGTGAACCAGCGGAAGTCGTCGAGGCCGAAGCCGAACGTCTCGGCCAGCGCGGCGAATTCACTGGTCATCGTGCAACCGCTCATCAGCCGGTTGTCGGTGTTGACGGTGACGCGGAAGCGCAGCCGGGCGAGCAGGCCGATCGGATGCTCGGCCAGCGACGGCACGGTTCCGGTCTGGACATTCGACGAGGGGCAGATTTCCAGCGGGATCCGCCGGTCCCGGACGTAGGCGGCCAACCGTCCAAGATGGACATTTCCGTCCGCGTCGGTGGTGATGTCCTCGGCGATCCGCACGCCGTGCCCGAGCCGTTCCGCGCCGCAGTACTGGATTGCCTCGCCGATCGACGGAAGCCCGAACGCCTCGCCGGCATGAATAGTGAAATGCGCATTGTTCCGGCGCAAATAGTCGAATGCGTCCAGATTGCGGGTGGGCGGGAATCCGTCCTCCGGTCCGGCGATGTCGAATCCGGCCACCCCGGCGTCGCGGTAGCGCACCGCCAGTTCGGCGATCTCGAGCGCGCGGGCGTGCTGGCGCATGCCGCACAACAGCGTCCGCACCCGGATCCGGCCGCCGCCCGCGGCTACCCTCCGCGTCCCCTCGGCGAAGCCCTCCTGGACCGCCTCGACCACTGCATCGAGTGACAGCCCGCGTTCCACGAACAGCTCCGGCGCGTACCGCAGCTCGGCGTAGACCACCCCGTCCGCGGCCAGGTCTTCGACCGCTTCCGCGGCAACCCTGACCAGCGCTTCCTCCGTCTGCATGACGCCACACGTATGGGCGAACGTCTCGAGGTACGACACCAGCGAACCGGAGTCCGCCGCGGCACGGAACCAGCGGCCCAGCTCGGCCGGATCCGTCGCGGGCAAGTCCCGGTAGCCGAGATCGTCGGCGAGTTCGGCGACCGTGCCGGGGCGCAAGCCGCCGTCGAGGTGATCGTGGAGCAGGACTTTGGGGGCACGGCGCAGGATCTCCGCGCTCAGCGGGGTTACGTCCGACATGCTCCAACGGTAGCCTCGCTGTCATTCCCCTGCCTGGCCGTAACCGAGAGCACCGGAACAACCCTCTGCTCAGCACTGTGCGCAAGGAATCGGCCATCCGGGTGGCGCGCCCCTTATCCGCGTTCCCCGGGGGCCATACGCACAGCAATTTTCTTCATAGATAAGCTCGGGTCAGTCCCTTCCATTTTCCCCGCCGACGAAGGACACCGCAGTGACCACTGACAACCACATTGCCGCTCCGTCGTTCGACCGGATGCGCAACATGCTGGTGCGCGCGGCCGAGGTTCGTGAGAGCGAGCAGCAGCAGATCTTCGACGCGCTCGACGACATCTACGCCCGGCTCGCGCCGGTGGACTCCCTGGGCGCGGTGCGCAAGCGGCTGTCGGAACTGCCGGACCGGACCGAGGTCGGGGTGCTGGCGGAACGCCTCGACGAGGCGATGACGCGGCTGGAGTCGCAGGACAACGCGATCGCCGCGCTCACGCACGCGGTGGAGAGCATCGTCGACAAGCTGGCGAAGCCCTTCGCCCAGCTCGACGGACGCCTCGACGGCGTGGCGGCGCGGTTCGAGGGTGTCGCGGGCCGGATGGACGGGCTCGAGGACAAGCTGCAGAACATCCACCGCAGGCTCGACGAGCTGGGCGGGCACCTGGACAAGCAGGACGCGAAGCTGGAGTCGCTGCCGCAGGCGACGCAGGGCCCGATCCGCGACCGGATCGAGATGACCGAGGCGTCGCTGCGCGAGCGGATCGAGACCACCGACCAGGAACTGCGCTCGCGCGTGGACGAACTGGACCGCGCGACGAAGGAACGCATCGCCACCGCGACCGACGCGCTGAAGAGCGCCGTGTCCGACACCGGCGAGATGATCGACCCGGCCGCCCGGCTCGACGCGGTGGGCACGAAGCTCGAAACGATCACCCAGCGTCTCGACGACCTGTCCAGCCGCATCGACAAGGTCGAAGACGACGTCACCGGCCGCATCGGCGACCTGGACGGCTCGGTCCGCAGCGGTCTGTCGAAGGTCGAAGGCACGCTGGCGAAGCAGCCGGACACCGACGCGGTCGACTCGCTGGTGCGCCGCAGCAACGACGAATCGGTGCGCCGCATCGGCGGGCAGCTGGACGAGGCGATGGCGACCTTCGCGGAGCTGATGCTCGGCGGAGGCCCGGCGGTGCAGCAGATCGCCCCGCCGCCGCCCGCCCCGCGGCAGCCGCGCCGCAGCTCGCGGAACGGGCGGTCGCCCAAGGCCGCTGAAGCGAAGGCCAAGGCCGGCGGCGACGCGGACGAGTCGACCGACTGACAGCTGAATGACCGAAGCCCCCGTCCAGAGTTCTGGACGGGGGCTTCGTCGTTTCGAGGGGTCAGGGCCGAACCGTCTCCAGCACGATCCCCCGCGCGGCAGGAGCCTCCGCCCCTACCGTGAACCCGCCTTCCAGAGCAGCGAGGGCAGCAGGCACCGCATCGGGAGTGTCCGTGTGCAGTTCCAGCAGCGGCTCCCCCTCCACCACCTGGTCACCCGGCTTCGCGTGGCACAAAATCCCCGCCGCGGCCTGCACCGGATCTTCCTTCCGCGCCCGACCGGCCCCGAGCCGCCAAGCCGCGACGCCGACCGCATAGGCGTCCAGCGATGTCAGCACTCCCGACTCCGGCGCGGTGACAACGTGCACGTGAGCCGGACGCGGCAGCTCAGCCGACGGGTCTCCGCCTTGCGCGGTGATCATCCGAGCCCACACCTCGTAAGCCTCACCCGAAGCCAGCACCTCAGCCGGATCGACGGAAATACCCGCCAGCGCAAGCATTTCCCGAGCCAGCGCCACCGTCAGCTCGACGACGTCAGCCGGGCCGCCGCCGCGAAGGACCTCAACCGCCTCCGCGACCTCGACCGCGTTCCCGACCGCTCGGCCGAGCGGCGTGCTCATGTCGGTGATCAACGCCGTGCAGGCCACCCCGTGCGCCGTGCCGATGTCCACCAGCGTCCGCGCCAGCAGCTGCGCCTCCGGCACGGTCTTCATGAACGCCCCGGAGCCCGCCTTCACATCCAGCACCAGGCCGGAAGCACCCTCGGCGATTTTCTTGCTCATGATCGAGCTGGCGATCAACGGCACCGACTCGACCGTCGACGTGACATCCCGCAGTGCGTACAGCTTCTTGTCCGCCGGAGCCAATCCCTCGGTCGCCGCGCAGACCACCGCGCCGACGGAGTTCAGCTGGGCCGCGATTTCGTCCAGCGAAAGAGCCGCGCGCCAGCCGGGGATCGACTCCAGTTTGTCCAAGGTCCCGCCGGTGTGGCCGAGTCCGCGACCGGACAGCTGCGGCACCGCGGCACCGCACGCGGCGACCAGCGGAGCCAGCGGCAAGGTGATCTTGTCGCCGACCCCGCCGGTCGAGTGCTTGTCCACCGTCGGGCGCGCGACGTCCAGCGACAGCCGCGAACCCGAGTCGATCATCGCGCCCGTCCAGCGCGCGATCTCGCCGTCGTCCATGCCGCGCAAGAAAATCGCCATGGCCAGTGCGGCCATCTGTTCTTCCGCGACCGCCCCGCGGGTGTAGGCGTCGACGACCCAGTCGATCTGCTCGTCGCTCAGCCGTCCGCCATCCCGCTTGGTCCGGATCACGTCTACCGCAGTGAAAGTCACGGCAAGTCCTCCGGACCGAACGCGTCCGGCAGCACCTCCGACATCGGCAGCACCCCGCGCGGAGTGTCGACTAGGCAAGAGGAACCGCCGAGTTCAAACAAAATCTGCCGGCACCGTCCACAAGGCATCAACAGCTCACCCGAGCCGCTTCGGCAAGCCACCGCGACAAGACGGCCGCCGCCGGACAGTCGCAATTGTCCGGCCATTGTGCACTCAGCGCACAAACCCAAGCCGTACGAAGCGTTTTCGACGTTGCACCCGGTCACCTGCCGACCATCGTCCACAATGGCCGCGACGCCGACATGCAGTCCCGAATAAGGCGCGTATGCGTGCGAAGCAGCCGAAACCGCGGCCGCACGCAAAGCTTCCCAGTCCACTTCGGACATCAGTCGCCCTCACCTCGCCGGTACTGCGCACCGTCCGCCTTGGGCGGCCGAAGTCGTTGCGACGCAACGGCCAGCACAATCAGCGTCACGAAGTGCGCGGTGTACGGGATCAAGTCGCTCGGCAGAGTGTCGTTGGTCCAGTAGATCGCGTACAGAATCCCAGCGCCGACCACACCCAGCGCGGCCGCGAGCCAGCGCTTCCGGATCAGCTGCACGATCACGATGATCGCCAGCAGAATGACCGCGCCATACAGCAGCGCCAGCACCGCGTCGCCGCCGCCGGCGAGCTGCAGACCGTCGGAGTACCCGAACAGCGCGGCACCGCCGAGCAGCCCGCCCGGCCGCCAGTTGCCGAAAATCATCGCGGCCAGACCGATGTACCCGCGGCCATTGGTCTGGTTCTCCAGGTAATCCGCGCCGCCCTTGAGCAGCACCAGCGAAGCACCGCCCATGCCCGCGAAGCCGCCGGAAATCAGTACGCCGACGTACTTGTACCGATAAACATTCACGCCGAGCGACTCCGCCGCGACCGGATTCTCGCCGCACGAACGCAGCCGCAAGCCGAACCGCGTGCGCCAAAGAATCCAGTAGCTGACCGGAATCAGCAGGATCGCGATCATGGTCAGCGGCGCGACCCCGGTCACCAAACCGCGCAGAATGCCCGCGACATCGGACAATCCGACGCGCTGCTGGTCTTCCAGCGAACCCAGCCAGTCCGACAATCCGGCCGCCGAGTAGGTGTCGAACTTCGGCACCGGCGGCGACTGGCGCGGGTTGCCCGACAGCGGCTCGAAAATGAGGTTCGCCAGATACTTCGCGACCCCGAGCCCGAGCAGGTTGATCGCGACGCCGGAGACGATGTGGTTGACATTGAACGTCACCGTCGCCACCGCGTGCAGCAGCCCGCCCAGCGCACCGAACCCGATCGCGGCCAGCAGGCCGACCCACGCGCCGCCGTAGTACGCACCCCAGGCCGCGCCCCAGGTGCCGAGGATCATCATGCCTTCGAGGCCGATGTTGATCACGCCCACGCGCTCGGCCCACAGCCCGCCCAGCGCGCACAGCAGAATCGGCAACGCCAGCCGCAGCGCGGTCGACGCGGTGTTGCTGGACGTCAGCGCCGAAACGCCGGTCGCGTACGACGCGGTCGACATGACCGCGATCGCGACCACGGCCCAGATCACGCCGCGCAGCCAGCCGGGGATCCGCGGCCGCTTGCGCTTGACCGGCATCGGCGTCCCGGATTCCGGTCCCGGCCGGGAAAACTCCGTCGTGGTGGTCACACCGCACCGCCTTCCGCGACCGAGGCGCCCTTGCGGCCGTTGCCGGCGAGCGCCCTGCCGACCCGGCGCTGTTCCGCGGCGAGGTCGGCCCGGCGCACGATCTCGTACGCCACGACGACCGAGAGCACGATGATGCCCTGCATGATCGTCGCGATTTCCTTGGACACGTTGATCTGCTCCAGCGACACCGCCGAGGTGTCGAGGAACGCCCACAGCAGCGCGCCGAACGCGATGCCGCCGGGGTGGTTACGGCCGAGCAGCGCGACCGCGATGCCGGTGAAGCCGTACATCTGGGTCGCGGTGATGCCGTAGGAGTAGTCGCGGCCGAGCAGTTCCGGCATGGCGACCAGACCGGCCACCGCACCGGAGAGCAGCATCGCGATGAGCGTCATCTTCTTCGCGCTCACCCCGCCGGCCGCGGCGGCCGTCGCGGACTCGCCGCTCGCCTTCAGCTCGAAGCCGAACCTGGTGCGGTTCAACATGAACCAGTACGCGCCGCCGATCACGATCGCGATGAGCACGAACCCGAACAGCGTGCCCGACCCGACCGGGATGCCCGGGATCCGGCCGGACGGCGCGATCACCCTGGTCCCGATGTTGTTGCCGGTCTGCACGCCGAACTGGTCGGCGTTGATCAGGAACGCGATGATGCCGGCGACGATCGAATTCAGCATGATCGTCGAGATGACCTCGCTGACGCCGCGGGTCACCTTGAGCACCGCCGGGATCGTCGCGTACAGCGCACCGGAAACGATGGCCACCAGCAGGATCACGATGGTGTGGACAACCGGCGGCAGCTGCAGCGCCCCGCCGATGATCGCGGCGACCACCGCGGCGAACCGGTACTGGCCCTCGACGCCGATGTTGAACAGGTTCATCTGGAACCCGATCGCCACCGCGAGGCCGGAGAGGTAGTACACCGTCGCGAGGTTGACCGTGTCGACCGCGGTGGAGCCCTTGAACAGCTGGCCGATCATCGTCCCGTACGCCTGCAACGGGTCGGCGCCGGAGATGACGAGCGCGATCGCGGACAGGATCACCGCGAACGCGATCGCGAGCAGGGGCGGCAACAGCCGCGTGCGCCACGAACTCATGAGTCTTCACCTTCTTCGGCGCCGGTCATGGCGGAACCGAGTTCCTGCGGAGTGACGGTGGCCGGGTTCGCCTCGCTCACGAGCCGCCCGCGCAGCATCACGCGAATGGTGTCGGACAACCCGATCAGCTCGTCGAGGTCCGCGGAGATCAGCAGCACGGCGAGCCCGTCGGCACGCGCCTGGCGGATCTGTTCCCAGATCAGCGCCTGCGCGCCGACGTCGACCCCGCGCGTCGGGTGCGAAGCGATCAGCAGCACCGGATTGCCGGACAGCTCGCGCCCGACGATCAGCTTCTGCTGGTTGCCGCCGGACAGCGCGGCGGCCGGAACGTCGATGCCGGGCGTGCGGACGTCGTACTCGCGCACGATCCGCTCGGTGTCCTCGCGCGCGCCCGCGATGTTGAGCAACTGCCCGCCGGACACCGGTTCCCGCGTCTGGTACCCGAGAATCCGGTTGACCCACAACGGTTGCGTGAGCAGCAGGCTGTGCCGCGTGCGGTCCTCGGCGATGTAGCCGATGCCCGCCTCGCGCCGCGCCAGCGTGCCCAGCTTGACCAGGTCGTGCGTCTCGCCGTCGGGCGGCGTCAGCTCGATGTGGCCGCCGCTCGCCTTGCGCATCCCCATGATCGTCTCGACCAGTTCGGTCTGGCCGTTGCCCTCGACGCCCGCGATGCCGAGCACCTCGCCCGCGTGCACGGTGAAGGAAATGTGGTCGAGCACGTTGCGCTCGGACCCCTCGGCGGACAGCCGCAGCTCGCGCACCTGCAGGACCGCGCGGTCGGTCACCGTCGACTCGCGCGTCTCCGGGCTCGGCAGCTCCGACCCGACCATCATCTCGGCCAGCTCGCGGCTCGTGATCTTCTTCGGATCAGCGGTGCCGACCGTGGTGCCGCGCCGGATCACGGTCACCGTGTCAGCGATCGCGCGCACCTCGTCCAGTTTGTGCGAGATGAAAAGGAACGTGTACCCGTCGGCCTGCATCTCGCGGACGGTGGCGAACAGCGCGTCCACTTCCTGCGGCACGAGCACGGCGGTCGGCTCGTCGAGGATGATGATTTTCGCGCCGCGGTAAAGGACTTTGACGATCTCGACGCGCTGGCGGTCGGCGACGCCGAGTTCCTCCAGCAGCGCGTCCGGCTTCGCGTGCAGCCCGGTCCGCTTCGCCAGCTCCTGCAGCCGCGCCCGCGCCGCGCGGCCGATGCCGTGCAGCGATTCCGCGCCGAGGAACACGTTTTCCGCGACAGTGAGGTTGTCGGCGAGCATGAAGTGCTGGTGCACCATGCCGATCCCGGCCCGGATGGCGTCCTGCGGGTTGCGCAGTCTCACCTCGGCGCCGTTGATGGCGATGCTGCCCTCGTCGGGCTGCTGCATCCCGTACAGGATCTTCATCAGGGTCGACTTGCCCGCGCCGTTCTCGCCGCACAGCGCGTGCACCTCGCCCGCCGCGACGGTGAGGTTGACGTCGGAGTTCGCGACGACGCCGGGGAACCGTTTGGTGATCCCGGTCAACTGGACGGCCGGCACGCCCCGGTCGGGGACGGCTTCGGCCTCGATCTCGGTCATCGGAGGGGACATCCCGTTCTGTCGGAAACGCGTGAGGGCCCGGAAGGAAGATCCTTCCGAGCCCTGCCGCGTCGTGAGCGTTACTTGGCCGGCTTGTCCGAGACCTTGATGGCGCCGGAGACGATCTGGGCCTTGTACCCGTCCAGCACGTCCTTGATGTCGTCGACCTTGCCACCGGAGGTGGAGTAGCCGACGCCGTCGGACTTGAGGTCGAAGCGCTTCGGCACCGTGCTCAGGTCGCCCTTCGCGACGGCCTGCAGGTACTCGAAGACCGCGACGTCGACGCGCTTGATCATCGAGGTGATGATGATGTCCTTGTCGGCGGCGACGGTCTTCTGGTTGTACTGGTCGGAGTCGACGCCGATGGCCAGCGCGTTGTTCTGCTTGGCCGCGTCGAACACGCCCTTACCGGAGGCGCCGGCGGCGTGGTAGACGACGTCCGCGCCGCGCGAGATCTCCGCGGCGGCCTTCGCGTTGCCCTTCGGCGGGTCCTGGAAGCCGGAGAAGTCGCCGGCCGGCGTCAGGTACTCGTCCTCGATCTTGATCTTGCTCGATACGGCCTTCGCGCCCTGCAGGAAGCCCGCCTCGAACTTCTGGATCAGCGGGGTGTTCACGCCGCCGACAAAGCCGACGTGGCACTTCTTGCTCTTGTACGCGGCGGCGACGCCGGCCAGGAACGAGCCCTGCTCCTCGGCGAAGACCAGCGGCGTGACGTTCGGCAGGCTGATCGAGTCGTCGTCGACGATCGCGAACTTGGTGTTCGGGTACTTCGCGGCGACCGTCTTCACCGACGGCGCGTAGGCGAAGCCGACCGCGATGATCGGGTTCAGGCCCGACTGCGCCATCTGCTCGAGCCGCTGCTGCTTGGCGGCTTCGCTCTCGCTCGCGCTCGCGGTGCTCTCGTTGACCGTCGGGACGCCGAGGTCGGACTTCGCCCGGTCGGTCCCCGCGGCGGCCGCGTCGTTGAAGGAAGCGTCACCGCGGCCGCCGACGTCGAAGGCCAGGCCGACCTTGAGCTTGCTGCCGTCGACCTTGCCCGAGGCGGCGCTGCTGCTCGTGGCGGCGGCCGGCGCTGCGGGCGGCTTCGGGGCGGTGATGCAGTTCGAGCCCGAATTGCCGTCCGAACCGGACGCGTTGTTGTTGTTGCTTCCCCCGGTGTCCTTCGCGCACCCGGCCAGTGCAAGCACCCCAGCCATGGTCGCGGCGGCCAGCGCGGTTCCACGCATGCGACGCAACGTGTGTCTCCCTCCCCGCTGATCCAGCGGACGATCCAGGAACGGCCCGGTCACGGTCGCCGGGCTCAACTGGCAGACCGTACCCAACCGCCGGGTAACCGCCATAGGAACGGCACGCTACGTAACACAAACGTTTACTCGGAGGTCTGATCCGCGACCATTCCGGCGCCGACCGTGATCAACTGCCGCCGCCCTGCCGCCCGCGCTCACTCACCGTGGCCCCCGAAAGTCCGCGAAGGGACCCCTGGGGGAAGCAGCGTCCTTCCGGGTTCCCCTCATGGCCAGCTCAGACGTGCTCCAGACCACACGTCCGAGTGGTCTGCCGTGGTCACCGGTGTCTGGTCCATCACAGAGAGGAACCCGGAGGTGAGCCGCGCGTTGGGGTCGGGTCTAGCATCCATGCATCCACGCTCGATGGCCCCTGATCTCGGCACCGTCGCCGGAGTTGTCCCCAGTGGACCGACCCCGGCCTCGGGTGCGGACCTCACCGGTCACCCGGGCACGACAGTCATGACGTTGGAGGCCGTTCACCGATGTCCACCACGGCGAGCACTGCCACCGAAAGCGGGGCAGGAGCTAGCGATCGGGCGGGTGCCTCACGCCGGCAGGGAACCTTCTACCGGGGCGACCCCGGCATGTGGTCCTGGGTGCTTCACCGCATCACCGGCGTGCTGACCTTTTTCTTCCTGTTCGTGCACGTGCTCGACACCGCGCTCGTGCGCGTGTCGCCGAACACCTACGACCAGGTCATCGAGACGTACAAGACGCCGATCGTGAACCTGCTCGAGGTCGGCCTTGTCGGCGCGGTGCTGTTCCACGCGCTCAACGGGCTGCGCGTCCTGCTGGTCGACTTCTGGGCCAAGGGCCCGAAGTACCAGAAGACGATGCTCTGGGTCATCGGCGTCGTGTGGGTGGTCGTGATGGTTCCGGGTGCGTTCTTCATGCTGAAGCGCACCGTCGAGACGCTTTTCGGGGGTGCCTGATCCCATGGCCGACGCTCTGATCCTCGACAAGCCGCGCTCGCCGCGGCGCCCGGCCGCCCGGCGCAGCAACTTCGAGCTCTACAGCTGGCTGTTCATGCGCATTTCCGGGCTCGCGCTGATCATCCTGGTGCTGGGCCACCTGTTCATCATGAACATCCTCGACGGCGGCGTGCACCGCATCAACTGGGGCTTCGTCGCCGGCCGCTGGGCCTCGCCGTTCTGGCAGTTCTGGGACCTGGCCATGCTGTGGCTCGCCGAGATCCACGGCGGCAACGGCCTGCGCACGATCATCGACGACTACGCGCGCAAGGACTCCACCCGGTTCTGGCTGAAGATCCTGCTCTACGTCTCGATGGTGCTCATCCTGGCCGTCGGCACGATGGTGATCTTCACGTTCGACCCCGAGATGCCTGCCTCCTGAGGCGCACCCACCACTAGCTAGCGGAGTCTTTCCCTATGCAGTTCCACAAGTACGACGTGGTGATCGTCGGCGCGGGCGGCGCCGGCATGCGCGCCGCCATCGAGTCCGGTCAGCGCGCCCGCACCGCGGTCCTCACCAAGCTCTACCCGACCCGGTCCCACACCGGCGCGGCACAGGGCGGCATGTGCGCCGCGCTGGCGAACGTCGAAGAGGACAACTGGGAATGGCACACCTTCGACACCGTCAAGGGCGGTGACTACCTCGTCGACCAGGACGCCGCGGAGATCATGGCCAAGGAGGCCATCGACGCCGTCCTCGACCTGGAGAAGATGGGCCTTCCGTTCAACCGGACGCCCGAGGGCAAGATCGACCAGCGCCGGTTCGGCGGGCACACCCGCGACCACGGCAAGGCCGCGGTGCGCCGCGCCTGCTACGCCGCGGACCGCACCGGCCACATGATTCTCCAGACGCTGTACCAGAACTGCGTCAAGCACGGCACCGAGTTCTTCAACGAGTTCTACGTGCTCGACCTGATCCTCTCCGAGGGCGAGGACGGCAACCCGGTCGCCTCCGGCGTGGTCGCCTACGAGCTGGCCACCGGCGAGCTGCACGTGTTCCAGGCGAAGTCGATCGTGTTCGCCACCGGCGGCGCGGGCAAGATCTTCAAGACCACCTCGAACGCGCACACCCTGACCGGCGACGGCCTCGGCATCATCTTCCGCAAGGGCCTTCCGCTCGAGGACATGGAGTTCTTCCAGTTCCACCCGACCGGCCTGGCCGGCCTCGGCATCCTGATCTCCGAGGCGGTGCGCGGCGAGGGCGGCATCCTCCGCAACGCCGACGGCGAGCGGTTCATGGAGCGCTACGCCCCCACCATCAAGGACCTCGCGCCGCGCGACATCGTCGCCCGGTCGATGGTCCAGGAGGTGCTGCAGGGCCGCGGCTGCGGGCCGAACAAGGACTACGTCGTCCTCGACGTGACCCACCTCCCGGTCGAGGTCCTCGAGACCAAGCTGCCGGACATCACCGAGTTCTCCCGCACCTACCTGGGCGTCGACCCGGTCAAGGAGCCGGTGCCGGTGTTCCCGACGTGCCACTACGTCATGGGCGGCATCCCGACGAACGTCCACGGCGAGGCGCTGCGCGACAACGAGCACGTCATCCCCGGCCTGTACGCCGCGGGCGAGGTCGCCTGCGTGTCGGTGCACGGGTCGAACCGGCTGGGCACGAACTCGCTGCTGGACATCAACGTGTTCGGCCGCCGCGCGGGCATCGCCGCCGCGGAGTACGCGCTGTCGCACGACCACGTCGAGCTGCCGGAGAACCCGACCCAGCTGGTCGAGGACCAGCTGAGCCTGCTGCTGTCGGAGCACGGCGACGAGCGCGTCGCCGACATCCGCAAGGAAATGCAGCAGACGATGGACTCGCACGCTTCGGTGTACCGGACCGAGGACACGCTGAAGCAGGCGCTGACCGACATCCAGGCGCTCAAGGAGCGCTACCAGCGGATCACCGTGGCGGACAAGGGCAAGCGGTACAACACCGACCTGCTCGAGGCCGTCGAGCTCGGCTTCCTGCTGGAGCTGGCCGAGGTGCTGGTCGTCGGCGCGATCGCGCGCAAGGAGTCCCGCGGCGGCCACGCCCGCGAGGACTACCCGAACCGCGACGACACGAACTTCATGCGGCACACCATGGCCTACAAGCAGGGCGAGGGGCTGTCGGCCGACATCCGGCTCGACTACAAGCCGGTCACCTTCACCCGCTACGAACCGATGGAGCGGAAGTACTGATGACGACGGCCACCCCAGAGGCGCCCTCCTCCAAGGCGTCCGACGAGCACACGCCGATCCAGGTCACGCTGAAGATCCTGCGGTTCAACCCGGAGGTCGACTCCGAACCGCACTGGGAGACCTACGACGTCCCGGCGCAGCCGACCGACCGCGTGCTGAACCTGCTGTTCTACGTCAAGGACTACATCGACGGCACGTTCGCGTTCCGCCGCTCGTGCGCGCACGGCGTGTGCGGGTCGGACGCGATGCAGATCAACGGGATCAACCGGCTGGCCTGCAAGGTGCTGCTGAAGGACCTGCTGGAGAAGAGCGGCAAGAAGACCGAGATCACCATCGCCCCGATCAAGGGCCTGACGACGTTGAAGGACCTCTACGTCGACATGGACCCGTTCTTCGAGGCATACCGGGCGATCAAGCCGTACCTGATCACCTACGGCAACGAGCCGACCCGCGAGCGGATCCAGTCCCAGGCCGACCGCAACCGGTTCGACGACACCACCAAGTGCATCCTGTGCGCCTGCTGCACGTCGTCCTGCCCGGTCTACTGGAACGACGGCTCGTACTTCGGCCCGGCGGCGATCGTCAACGCCCACCGCTTCATCTTCGACTCCCGCGACGAGGGCGCCGAGGAGCGGCTGGACATCCTGAACGACGGTGAGGGCGTGTGGCGCTGCCGCACGACGTTCAACTGCACCGACGCCTGCCCGCGTGGCATCCAGGTGACGAAGGCGATTCAGGAAGTGAAGCGGGCGCTGCTTTTCAAGCGCGTCTGATCTTTGAGCCAAGAAAACGGCCCTCGCCCGAGCATTCGGGACGAGGGCCGTTTTCGTTGCCGCGGTTAGTGAACCGCGTCCAGCGCGTTCACCAAACCGTGCCCGTAATACGAGTTGTCCTGCTTCGGCCCTTCACAAGCCGACACCTCGCAAGCCACCGGATCCGCTTCCGCGGTAAGCAAAGCCGTCAAAGCCTGCGGTGGCGCGTTCCGGTGCGTAGACGCCAGCAAAGCCGCGACCCCAGCCGCGTGCGGCGAAGCCATCGAAGTGCCGCACTTAGTGCCGTACGCGCCGTTGAACACCGTCGACAACGTGCAGCCCTCGCCCTGTCCAGAAGGCGGCTGCTGCGCGAAATCCCCGCCTGGCGCGGTAACCGTGACCGCCCCGTAGTTGGAGTACGAAGACTTCGTGCCCGCGTAACCAACCGCAGACACCGTTACCACTCCGTCGATCGCCTTCGGCAGGATGCCGCACGAAGAGTCGATCTTGTGTGGACGGTTCGGGTCGACAGTCTGCTTCGTGACGTCGAAGCCCGAGTTCCCCGCCGCGGCGACATTGAGAGTTCCGCGCTGCGTCGAGTACGTCACGGCGCGCCGTACGGCCTCGTACGCAGCAGCGTCGCCCGCTTCGTTGCGGCAGTAGAACATCCCGGGGTCGATGTAGTAGCTGTTGTTCGTCACCTGGAAACCGTGCTGCGCGGCCCAGACAAAGCCGCAGACGGCCGCCTCGGGGAAGATGTAGCCCTCGTCGCTCACCACCTTCACGGACGCCAAACGCACGCCCGGCGCGATGCCGGTGAAGCCGCGTTTAACGTCCTTGCCCGCGATGGTGCCGGCGACGTGCGTGCCGTGGTCGGAGTTCGTCGGGGTCCACGCGGAGGCATCCGGCGCGCCGGTGACACAGCCGGTCGAAGAGCGGGGGTCTACCGCGTGCGCGAGCGCGGGGTGTTTGGCGTCGATGCCGGAATCCAGCACTCCGACGGTGACCGACTGCGAACCGGGGTTGATCTTGT
This sequence comes from Amycolatopsis sp. VS8301801F10, assembly GCF_046195355.1. Classification (NCBI taxonomy): domain Bacteria; kingdom Bacillati; phylum Actinomycetota; class Actinomycetes; order Pseudonocardiales; family Pseudonocardiaceae; genus Amycolatopsis; species Amycolatopsis sp. VS8301801F10. The sequence continues at coordinate 569,334 of NZ_CP176065.1, forward strand.
TCGCCTCGGGAGCGTGGATGGCCCGCATGTCCCACTGCTGAGTCGACAAATCGTCACTAGTGGCGACGCTCTCCGTCCGCTCCAGCGTCCCGACCGCCGAGCGCAGTCCGGCGCGGGCGGCGGCCTGCGCGGCGACGTCCTTGCCTCCCGAGTACGCCCGTTTCACGCCGATCCGCTCGGCGAAGTCCGCGTTGCGCGAGCTGGCGACCGCGACTCCGATCTCCGGGTAGTACGCGATCCGCTTGCCGCATTTGGCGGCCAGCTCCGCATCGACCGAACTCTGTTTCTCACCCGGTTGGTACAGCACGACGTAGCTGTATTGCGTACTGGTGGCATCGCACGACGGCGCGGGTGCGGCGGACGCTGGCGCGGCCACCGCACCGGCGGCGATCCCAGCCGCCGCGACGGGAACGAGCAATCGACGTAAACGGGACATTCAGCCTCCATGGTCGTCTCGCCCGAAACTAAGCCGCCCGGACGCGCCCCGCCACCGGCCAAAGGTCGCTTCGCCGCATCAGGTGTTCGCGCGATCCCGCGAAGTCGCCCGGATGCCGCGCCAGCCGAGCACCCCGATCGCGGTGCCGAGCACGAACGAAACGACCGTCAGCACCGCGTGCACGATGAAGTACCCGGTGGGCGAACCGTCGGCCGCCCACGACTGGTTGCTGGCCCACAGATTCTTGGCGAACGTGATCCAAATGATCCAGGACCAGATGCCGAAAGCGAACAAGGCGATCGCGGTACCTCGGGAAATGCGCATGTCTCGAGTATGCCGCCGGACCATCGGCGCTAGATTGCGTGGGTGCACCCCGCTTTCGCCCGGTCGCAGCGAGCATTCGCCGCGACACTCGCCGCAGCCCTCGCAGTCTTCGCCGCGCCCGTCGCCCTCGCCGCACCGGCGCTGGCGGAGCAATGCACCGAACACGCCGTCCCGCCGCCCCCGGTGGACACCTCGGAGAAGCCGAAGCCGGGCCAGACCGTCCCGCCGCCGCTTCCGGTGCCCGCCCAGCCCGTCGGCGGCGACCGGCTCGGCGGCTGCGGTCCGATCCTCCCGCCGGGCGCGCCGCCGCTGCCCGCGGGCGACACCTCGGCGTCGTGGGTGCTGCAGGATCTCGACACCGGCGCGGTCGTCGCGGCGAAGGACCCGCACGCGCGGGAGCGGCCGGCGTCGCTGATCAAGACGCTGCTGGCGCTGGTGGTGGTCACCGAGATGAAGCCGGAGCAGGTCATCGTCCCGACGAAGGAGGACGCCGAGCAGGAATGCACCTGCGTCGGCATCGCCGCCGGCGCGCACTACACGGTGGACCAGCTGCTGCACGGCCTGCTGATGCATTCGGGCAACGACGTGGCGCACGCCTTCGCGACCGCGCTCGGCGGCGTCGACGCGACGGTCACCAAGATGAACGCGCTCGCCGCCCGCATCGGCGCGACCGACACCCGCGCGGCGTCCCCGTCCGGCCTCGACGGACCGGGCATGTCGACCTCGGCGTACGACCTGAGCCTGGTTTTCCACTATGCGATGAAGCAGCCGGAGTTCGCCAAGGCGGTCGCGACGAAGACGTACACGATCCCGGCCGTCGACGGGAAACCGCCGATCCCGGTGTTCAACGACAACAAGCTGCTCGGCGTGTACCCCGGTTTCCTCGGCGGGAAAACGGGCTTCACGGACGACGCGCGGCACACGTACGTCGGCGGCGCGGAACGCGACGGGCACCGCCTCGCGATCGTGCTGATGCGGGCCGAGCAGCGCCCGACGAAGGTGGTCGACCAGGCGGCGAAACTGCTCGACTACGGCTTCGCACTGGAGAAGAACGGCGCGCAGCCGGTCGGTCAGATCGCCTACCAGCCGCTGTCCTCCGACGCCGCCCCGATGTCGGACAAGGGCGTCACTCCCGCGGGCGCGACGACCGCGGCGGCGGAGAAGCCGGACCCGTTCGGGACGACCGGCTGGATCCTGACGGTGGTGGTGCTCCTGATCATCATCGCCGGGTTCGTCCTCAGCTACCAGCGCAAACGCAACGTGCGCGGGTAACTCCGGTCAAGAGAAAGGGCCTCCTCGATTCGCTCGAGGAGGCCCTTTTCCCGGTGTCAGTTCTTCCGCCTGCCCAGCCAAGCCAGCAGCGCGCCAGCGCTGAACGCGCCCGCCACGGAGCCGATTCCGAGCCCGTGCTGCACCGTCACCCGCGGCTCCAGCACCACCGGAGCGGGCGGCTGCACGACGCGTCGCTGGTTCTCCCGCGCGGTCGCCGTCCACGCCGTCACCAGCAGCAGGAACCGCGAAACCAGGTTCGCGAACACCAGCAACCCGATCACCGGCCCGAAGATCGCGGCCGACGGGGACTTCGTGACGCTCGCCAGGTAGATCGTCGCGACCTGCTGCAAAACGACGAATCCGACCGCGGCGATGAGCGCGCCCTTGACCGCGCTCCGCAGTTCGACGTGCTCCCGGGGCAGCCGGGCGATCACCCACAGGAAGACCAGCGCGTTGGCGATGAGGCTGAGCACGATCGTCGCGAGGTGCAGCAGGAACTTCGCCCATCCCTGGCCTTCCAGCCCGACCAGTTCCAGCAGCAGCTCGCCGAGGCCGCTGCCCGCGGCGGTGATCGCGAACGACACGATCAGCGCCAGCCCGAGCCCGATCAGCGACAGCAGGTCCTTGATCGTCCTGCTGACGAACGGTTCCGTCTTCTTCTCCTGCCCCCACTGCGCGGTGAGCGCGTCGCGGAGGTTGGCCATCCAGCCGATGCCGGAGTAGGCCGCCAGCAGCAGCCCGAAGATCCCGATGCCGCTGCCGGACTTCAGCGCCGCGTCGGTGATCTGCTTGACCAGGCCGCGCAGCCCCTCCGGCACCGAACTGTCGATCCCGTGCGTGATCTGGTCGATCACCGCGGTGTTGTGCCCGAGCACCATGCCGACGATCGCGAACGCCACCATGAAGATCGGGAACACCGACAGCACGCTGAAGTACGTGATCGCCGCCGCGTAATGGTTGCCGTAGTTTTCGTTGAAGGAGTCGTTGGCGCGGATCAGGTGATCCAGCCACGGGTACTTCCGCCGCAGCCGGGGCAGCAGCTTTTCCTTGTCACCGGTCTCGTTCGCCACTGTAAAACGCTAACCACGGCAACCGGGCGCCGCAACGCGAGCGTGCCCGCCCGGTTACCGGTCGCGATCAGCCGGCGGGCAGGAACCCGATCCGCTCGTACACCGACGCGAGCGTGGCCGACGCGACCTCGCGCGCCTGGTGCGCACCCGCGGCGAGGATCCGGTCCAGCTCGGCGACATCGTCCAAATAGGACTGAACGCGTTCCTGCAGCGGCGTGACCCAGTCGACGAGCACCTCGGCGAGATCCTTCTTGAGATCGCCGTAACCCTTGCCCTCGTAAGCGGTTTCGAGGTCGGCGATTGTCCGGTCGGTCAGCGCCGAGTAGATCGTGAGCAGGTTGGAGACGCCGGCCTTCTCCTCGCGGTCGAACCGGACCTCGCGGCCGGTGTCGGTGACCGCGGAACGGATTTTCTTCGCCGAGCGCTTCGGGTCCTCGAGCAGTTCGATGAGCCCGTTGCCGGTCGCCGCCGACTTGCTCATCTTCGCCGTCGGCTCCTGCAGGTCGTAGATCTTCGCGGTGTCCTTGACGATGAACGGCTCCGGCATGACGAACGTCTTGCCGAACCGGCTGTTGAACCGCTGCGCGAGGTTGCGGGTCAGCTCGAGGTGCTGCCGCTGGTCCTCGCCGACCGGCACCGCGTTCGTCTGGTACAGCAGGATGTCGGCGGCCATCAGCACCGGGTAGGTGAACAGGCCGACGCTCGCGTGGTCGCTGCCCTGTTTGGCGGCCTTGTCCTTGAACTGGGTCATCCGCCCGGCCTCGCCGAAGCCGGTCTGGCATTCGAGCACCCAGCTCAGCTGAGCGTGCTCGGGCACGTGGCTCTGCACGAACAGCGCACTGCGCGCCGGGTCGACCCCGATGGCGAGCAGCTGAGCGGCCGACCGCCGCGTCCGCTCCAGCAGCACCTTGGGGTCCTGCTCGACGGTGATCGCGTGCAGGTCGACGACGCAGTAGAAGGTCTCGTGGGTGTCCTGCAGCCGCACCCACTGACGCAGGGCGCCGAGGTAGTTGCCGAGGTGGAAGGAGTCGGCAGTGGGCTGAATCCCGGAAAGCACCCGCAGGCGACCGTTCTGTTCGTCAGACACGCCGAGATTCTTTCAGGCTGCGGAGAAGGCTTCGCCGCGGGCCCGGCGGTTCGCGGAACGGACGGGCAGACAGGACGTTTCGGCGGCCTGCGCCTGGGTATCTGGTTCCGGGAAGGAGCTGCCGATGCGCGGCGTAGCAGGCCTGCGGACAGGGGAAGGAGCCGAGGATTTCACCGCTGCTTGACGGTCCGGTGCCGCGGAAGATCTCGGTTGCGGGAGGACCGGGGAGCGGATTAGGACTGTCGCAGATTCAGCGCAGCCGGAGCCGGTTCCAGAGCCTGGGCGGGAGCGGTTCGCGCCGCGAGAATCTCAGCAACCAGCCAGCCGATTAGGACTGCCGCAGATTCAGCGCAGCCGGTTCCAGGGGCGGCTCCTCGGCCCCGGCGGCTATCGCCTCGAGCGCCTTGGCGCGGGCCTTGCGCCGCTGCCGGAGGACGCCCAGTGCCATCCCGAGGACTCCGAAGCCCACCGCGACCAAGCCGACCGGTCCGAGCATCCCGAAGCCGGTCGACGTCGTTTCCGCCCGGACCACATTGTCGTCCGCGAACGCCGTCGCACCCGTTCCGGCGGCCGCGACCAGGATCGTCGCCAGCACCGCCAGCACCCGGCCGCTCGCGACCGCCAGGGCACGGCTGCCAGCACCGCGACCGTCCCGCACCGCGTCGCGGACCGGCGTCCGTCCGACCGCCCCTGACGGGGTGACGGACGAGCGAAGCGCTGGACGGCCGAGCGCCAGCGTGGACCGTGTCACGAACCGGCCTGGGTTGCGCACCGGAGTGCCTCCCGCGAGGTGACTGTCTGAGCGAGCCCCTCACCCGTAAGGATGAGTTCTCGACGTGCTACTGGTCAGAAAACTACCGAGCGTGTCAAGACCTGTCGGATCTGATCAACTCGGGAGCCGAGGCTAGCGCCCACTCGGGGAGTAACCGAGGGCACCCCTGCCGTCTCGGTGTCGTCGGTGGTCAGCGCCGTGCGCCGCTCGCGGAACCACGCACAGTGTCCTCGACCCCGGCCGAACCGGACAGAATCACCCCGCGGAACAAACCCGGACTACCCTCAGCAGGTTTTCATCCGCTGGTCACCAGCAGGACAACCGGCTCAGCGCGGGAACGGCACGTCGTAGGTCGCGGTGACCGGCGCGTGGTCCGACCAGCGCTGGTCATAGGACTCCGCCCGCTCGACCACCACCGACGTCGCCTTCTCCGCCAGGCCGGGAGTCGCCAGCTGGCAGTCGATGCGCCAGCCCGAGTCGTTGTCGAACGCCTTGCCCCGGTAGGACCACCACGTGTACGGGCCGGGACCCTCGGGATCGAGACGGCGCTGGACGTCGACGTAGCCCGCCTCGTAGACACGGCCCATCCACTCGCGCTCCTCGGGAAGGAAGCCGGAGTTCTTCTGGTTGCCGCGCCAGTTCTTGAGGTCGACGGTGTCGTAGGCGATGTTCCAGTCGCCCACCACGACGACCTCCCGGCTCTCCGCGGCCGCCTTCGCGCGCAGCTCGACCAGGTACGGCAGGAACGCGGCCATGAAGCGCTCCTTCTCGTCCTGCCGTTCGGTGCCGACGTCGCCGCTCGGCAGGTACAGGCTCGCCACCACCACGCCGGGCAGGTGCATTTCCAGGTACCGCCCGCTGTCCTCGAACTCGGGCTCGCCGAACCCGGTCCGCACCTCGTCCGGCTCGACGCGGCTGTACAGCGAAACCCCGTTGCGCCCCTTCACCGCCGAGGGCGCGTGCGCGGCGAACCACCCCTCCGGCGCGACGACGGACGCGGGCAGCTGCGCGGCCTCGGCCCGCACTTCCTGACACGCGACGACATCCGCCTCAGTGGCGGCCAGCCACTCGACGAAGCCCTTCTTGACGGCGGCCCGGAGGCCATTGACGTTGACAGTGGAGACGATCAGCACCCCGCGCACGCTACCCGCCGGGTCCGACAATTTCCGGGCCCGGCCGGTCGGATGAGTCCAGAATGACCGCCATGCCCCGACTGACCGTCCTCGGCAGCTGCGGCGCCTGGCCGGAACCCGGTCGCGCCTGCGCCGGATTCCTGCTGTCCCACGAGGGTTTCCACGTCGCGCTCGACCTCGGCTACGGAGCCGCGCCGCAGCTCTTCCGGCACGTCCCCGCCGACCGGCTCGACGCGATCGTCGTGACCCACGAGCATCCCGATCACCTCGCGGACGTCAGCGCGCTCGGCCGGGCCCGCCACTACACGACCGACCGCAAACTCCCGATGCACTGCACCCCCGGCAGCGTGCGGCGGCTGGCCGCGATGGAGCCCAACCCGGCCCCCGACGAGATCTTCGACCTCCACGACCTCGGCCCGGAGACCGACCTCGGCCCGTTCCGGCTCACCACCGCACTCCTGCCGCACCACGTGCCGAACTACGGAGTCCGGCTCACCACCTCCGGCTACACCCTCGCCTACTCAGGCGACACCGGTCCCGCTCCGCACCTGACGGACCTGGCCCGCGACGCCGACGTCCTCCTCTGCGAAGCCACGCTGCAAGGCGCGCCACCGGACGGTCCCCGCTACCTGATGACCGCTGCCGAAGCAGGCCGGCTCGCCGCCGCGGCGAATGTCCGGACGTTGGTGCTCACGCATTTCTGGCCGGGTTCCGACCGGGCGGTTTCAGTGGCCGAAGCCCGCGCCGAGTTCTCCGGGGAAGTGCTCGCCGCGGAAGAAGGACTCATGCTGAATCACGCATAATCGCGAGTTCCGCACCGCAAACCACGCCCGCGCTGAACGCTTTCGCCTCGATACCCCGGCGCGCACAGCGAACCGAACCAGAACGGGCGCGGGGAATGCGTCCGGCAATCGCGAACGTTTCCGAAGCCGTCCGGACGCATCGGCTCAACCGACCGGCGGTGGCGGCGCCCATCGTTCCGGACGCCAGCACCAGGATCGCTTCGGCATTCCTAGCCGGACAACGGAAAACTGTCCCACCACACGGGACAACCCCACCGCACCAAGCTCACCGCTCAGTCCCAGGCGAACCACGTGTCGCACCCAACCCGGCAACCCCGCGAACCCAAGCGCGGCAACCCATCCGCACCGAACGCCCCGGCACTCAGCCAGTGCGAACCGGACTCAGCACTTGGCCCCGGGAAGCGGCGTCACGAAGCTGTCCGCGACCCACTTGGTGTCGGCGATCTTCCGAAAGCCGTTCTGCACCACGGGTTGTGCGTCGAATTCCGCGCCACGCAAGTACTTCCCGACGACTTTCCCGTTGCCCGCTGCGGTTTCCCGCGCGTTGAGCACGTCGGCGGTCACCGAGACCTTGCACCCGGTCGGGGACCCCTGCGCGTCGGCCTGGCCTTTCTGGCCGAACGCGTAGATGACCACGACCGCGGCGATGACCCCGATAATAATCAGTGTCTTCTTGGGCAAACCCAGAATCACGGCCGCTCCTCAGTCGCGAAAACCCCTCGTCCAGAGTAGGCATTCCGCCCGCGCCCGGACAGGCTCTGGCCGCCATTCCACCCGGAGGTGCCAATCCGGTCACCGACACAACACGAAGAGTCACAAAAAAGAGAAGGGCACCTCGGAAGACTCCTCCGAGGTGCCCTTCTCCCAAACGGCTAAAGAAAGATCAGCCCTGCGCGATCTTCTTGGCCAGGTTCTCGTCCAGCGTCGCGAGGAACTCCTCGGTCGTCTGCCATTCCTGGTCCTTGCCGACCAGCAGCGCGAGGTCCTTGGTCATCTTGCCGCCCTCGACGGTGTCGACGACGACCTGCTCCAGCTTGTTCGCGAAGCCGATCAGCTCGGAGTTGCCGTCCAGCTTGCCGCGGTGCTCGAGGCCCCGGGTCCACGCGTAGATCGAGGCGATCGGGTTCGTGGAGGTCGGCTTGCCCTGCTGGTGCTGGCGGTAGTGCCGGGTGACCGTGCCGTGCGCGGCCTCGGCCTCGACGGTCTTGCCGTCCGGCGTGCGCAGCACCGAGGTCATCAGGCCGAGCGAACCGAAGCCCTGCGCGACGGTGTCGGACTGGACGTCGCCGTCGTAGTTCTTGCACGCCCAGACGTAGCCGCCCTCCCACTTGAGCGACGCGGCGACCATGTCGTCGATCAGCCGGTGCTCGTAGGTGATGCCCTTGGCGTCGAAGTCGGCCTTGAACTCGGTCTCGAAGATCTCCTGGAACACGTCCTTGAACATGCCGTCGTAGGCCTTGAGGATCGTGTTCTTGGTCGAGAGGTAGACCGGGTACTCGCGGTCGAGGCCGTACTGCAGCGACGCGCGCGCGAAGTCCTCGATCGACTTGCGGAAGTTGAACATCCCCATCGCGACGCCGCCGCCCTCGGGGAAGTTCGCGACCTGGAACTCCATCGGCTCGGAGCCGTCTTCCGGGGTGTAGGTCATCGTCAGGGTGCCCGGGCCGGGGACCTTGAAGTTGGTGGCCTTGTACTGGTCGCCGTGCGCGTGCCGGCCGATGATGATCGGCTTGGTCCAGCCCGGTACCAGCCGGGGGACGTTCCGCATGACGATCGGCTCGCGGAAGATCACGCCGCCGAGGATGTTGCGGATGGTCCCGTTCGGGGACACCCACATCTTCTTGAGGCCGAACTCCTCCACGCGCGCCTCGTCGGGCGTGATCGTGGCGCACTTGACGCCGACGCCGTGCTGCTTGATGGCGTTGGCGGCGTCGACCGTGATCTGGTCGTCGGTGCGGTCCCGCTCCTCGATGCCCAGGTCGTAGTAGTCCAGGTTGACGTCCAGGTACGGGTGGATCAGCTTGTCCTTGATGAACTGCCAGATAATGCGGGTCATCTCGTCGCCGTCGAGTTCGACGACGGTGCCCTGGACCTTGATCTTGGCCATGAGCAGCGGTGCTCCTTCCGCGGATCTTCGCGTTCGCTTCTTCGCTCTCCGATAGCGGTACAAGCGTACTGCTTAACAGAGCTGGATGGTTCCAGAAGTGGTCGGAATCAAGTCTCTACCACCCTTGACCCGGCCCTCCGACCGGGCACGATCCGGCCCCGCCCGAGGGAACCGGACGAGCCCGGCGATCATCCCATCGCGTAACCACAGCCTGGGAGGTCACCGTCATGTCGTACCCCGCGCCCTACCCCGCCCAACCGGCGATGGCGCAGCAGCCGAGCAGCCGCGCCGCCGCCCGCGTGCTGAGCGGGCTGTCCGGCCTCGTGCTCACGCCGATCGCGATCGGCGTGCTGGCCTTCGGCGGCTTCCGCCAGCAGGCGAAGGTGGCGGCGACCTTCGCCGAACACGGCGACAGCCTCGGCGCCACGCTGCTGGTGATCGGCGCGCTGCTGCTGGTCGGCGTGGCCGCGCTCGGCGCGTGGTCGTCGGCCGGGCCGGTCGTCGGCGGGCTGGTCTGGGGAGTGCTGCCCGGGGTGGTCACGCTCGTGTCGCCGCGGACCGGATACGACCTGCTGCGCCTGCTGCCGGGCGACGAGGTGGCGGCGGGCTTCGGCGGCTGGCTGGTTTCCGGTGCCCTGCTCGGCACCGGATTCCTGCTGGTCGGCACGGGTCTGGCGACGACGCTGGCGCGCCGGCGCAGGTAGCGGCGGGACGGCGCGGGCCCGGTGAGAGTATTTGCAGATGGGATTGTTCACCGTAGCCGAGGCCCGCGCCGAACTCGCCCGGCTGCTTCCCGTGCTCGCCGAGCTGATCCGGGTCCGCGCCGACGCCGCCGAACTCGCCGCGTCCCTGCGTCCGGGCGGACGCGACACCAGCCTCGGCGGCCTGCCGGAGTGGAAGGCCGCGCAGGCCCGGCTGGACGACCTGATGACCGCGATCCAGGCGACCGGGGCCGAGCTGAAGGGGTTCGCCCCGCTGCTCGTGGACTTCCCGTCCTCCCTCGACGGCGACGACGTGCTGCTGTGCTGGCTCGAAGGCGACCGCGAGCTGTCCTGGTACCACCGGGCCGACCTCGGTTTCGCCGGCCGCCGCCGGTTGCCCGGATAATCACTGGTCAACCGCACTACGGTGACGGAGTGACCACACTTTTCGACGCCGACGCGGCGGGATACGACGAGGACACCTTCCACCCGTACGTGGCCGAGCGGCTGATCGACGGCCTGGCCCCGAAGCCCGCCCTGCTGGTCGACGTCGCCGCGGGCACCGGCGCGGCGGCCTTCTCAGCACTGCGGCTGGAACCCGCCGCGGTGTTCGCGATCGACCTTTCCCCCACGATGATCGAGATCGCCCGCGCGAAAGCCGCCGACCGCGACCCGGACGGCCGGATCACCTGGCAGGTCGGCTCAGCGGTACCGCTGCCGATCGGCGACGGCGAGGCGGACGCGGTCGTCTGCGCGTCCGCACTGCACTTCCTCGGCCCGGCCGCCCTGGCGGACTGGCGGCGAGTGCTGCGCCCGGGCGGAAAGCTGGCGTTCAGCATGGTGTCGGCGGAACGCTTCAAGCCGACCGGCAAATTCGCCGAGGCGGTCCCGCGCGACCTGCGCGTCCCGGGCACCCTCGAGGAAGCCGCCGCACTGGCCACCGACGCCGGATTCAGCTCGGCGACGGCACAGCACGTAACCCTCGATCAGGGCGACCGGGTACGGCAGGTTTTCGCGGTTTTCGCGGAGGCTTAACTAGTTCGCCGTGAGCGGCGGAGTCATAGCAGCACAATCGATCACATCCTGCGCGCGACGCTCCGCCGCTTCGGCAACTCGCCATTCAGCCGTGCAGCCGAGCGCCCTTGAGGATCTTGTCCACCGCGTTCTTCGGCCCGTGCACCGCCATCCCGGCCAACGCCAGTTTCTCCCGCGGCACCGCCCGCACCGCCGCGCGATTGTCGACGTCATTGCCGGTTTGGAACAGTTCGTCGGTGAAGATCGAGAACCGCAGACCCCGCGAGAGCGCGCGGCTGTGCGCCAGCGCGAGCGTCTCGGCGGCGCCCGCGAACACGAGTACCGGCTGGCGGAACATCGGCAGGTACTCCGTGTCGTCGGCGTCGAGGTAGGGCTCGCCGATCAGTTCGGGCGTCGTGTGGGCCACGCCGCTCACCAGGAATGCCGTGACGTTCAGCCGTTGCCACGAGGCCAAGTCGTCCCGCAGCAGCACGGCGATCTTCGTGTCGAATCGGGTCATGCCGGACAGCATCGGCTCGGGGCCGCGCGCAGGTCTTGTACGTTTTGAACATGACGGTGTCGGCTTGGCGCCCTTCGGTGCCCGGGATCGCCGAGGCGTTCCACGCCCGGTTCACCGATCACGCCTACCCCGCGCACACGCACGACACCTGGACGCTGCTGATCGTCGACGACGGCGTGATCAGCTACGACCTCGACCGGCACCACCACGGCGCACTCGGCACGGCCGTCACGCTGCTGCCGCCGAACGTCACGCACGACGGGCGCGCCGCGACCAGCCAGGGCTTCCGCAAACGCGTGCTCTACCTCGACGCCGACGTGCTCGGCGACGACCTGATCGGGGCCGCCGTCGACCAGCCGAGCCTGCCGGATCCATTGCTGCGCACCAGAATCCACCAGCTGCACCAGTCACTCGCCGAACCGCTGGAAGCCGAAAGCCGCCTGGCCCTGGTCGCCCAGCGGCTGCGCACCCACCTCGGCCGCCCGACGAGCCCGCCGCCCGACCGCAGCCTGGCCGACGACCTGCGCGACCTCCTGGACGAACGCCTGCCGGATTCGCTGACCCTGGCCGACGCCTCGCAGGTGCTCGGCGCGCACCCGGTCCACCTGGTCCGCGCCTTCGGCCGCCGCTTCGGACTGCCGCCGCACCGGTACGTCACCGGCCGCCGCGTCGACCACGCCCGCCGCCTGCTGCTCGACGGCACCCCGCCCGCGACCGTCGCCACCACCGCCGGGTTTACCGACCAAGCCCACCTGACCCGGCACTTCCGCCGCTACCTCGGCACCACCCCGGCCCGCTTCGCACGCGGCTGACCGGGCGGTTTGTGCGAAGATGACGCCATGCTGCGCGAACTGCACCTGACCGGCGACCCGGCGGCCGACAAGCTGCTCAACGACGACCCGTTCGCCCTGCTCACCGGAATGCTGCTGGACCAGCAGTACCCCATGGAGCACGCCTTCGCGGGCCCGCGGAAGATCGCCGACCGGATGGACGGCTTCGACCTGCGCAAGATCGCCGCGACGGACGTCGAGAAGTTCGTCGAGATGTGCGTGGTCCCGCCGGCGATCCACCGCTACGGCGGCTCGATGGCGCGCCGGGTGCACGCGCTCGCGCTGCACATCATCGAGAACTACGACGGCCGCACCGAGGGCATCTGGCTCGACGGCCGCCCCAAGCCGGACGGCCAGGAAGTGCTGAAGCGGCTCAAGGCGCTGCCCGGGTTCGGCGAGCAGAAGGCGAAGATCTTCCTGGCGCTGCTGGGCAAACAGCGCGGCGTCGCCCCGAAGGGCTGGCGAGAAGCCGCGGGTGCGTACGGCGACCGCGGCTCGCGTCGGTCCATTGCCGACGTGACGGACGCCAAGACGCTCGGCGAGGTGCGCGCGTTCAAGAAGGCCGCGAAGGCCGCCGCCAAGGCGAACTGACTCGTGAGTGTTTATCCCGGTTAGAACCGCGATAAACACTCACAAGCCTCGCGCGAACCAGACCACGTCCGGTTCTCCGCGCGGCACCGGAACCTCCACCACGTCCACCTCGGCGAACCGCTCCCGCAACCGAGCCGTGAACCCCGGTGCCGCGCCCGCGCTCCACACCGCCAGCACTCCGCCCGGACGCAGCAACCGAGACAACCCGGCCAAGCCGGAATCGGCGTACAGCGAGGCATTCCCCTCGGTGACCGTCCACTCTGGACCGTTGTCGATGTCCAGGCACAGCGCGTCGAACGTCTCGGTCGTCGTTCGCAGCCACTCCAGCAGATCCGCCTCGACCACCGTCACCCGCGGATCGTCCAGCGCCGCGCCGTGGACCTCGCGCAGCGGACCGGTGCGGTTCCAGGCGATCACCGCCGGTTCGCGTTCCACCACGACCACCGAGCCGACCGCGGAATGATCCAGCGCGGCGCGCAGCGAGAACCCGACGCCGAGGCCGCCGATCAGCACTCGCGCGCCGGGCGCGAGCCGGTCGGCCGCCCCGGTCACGAGCAGCCGTTCCGACTCGCCGTTGCGGGTGTCCATCAGGAACATCCCGTTTTCGATCACCTCGAACTCGGCGCCGTCGCGCCGCAGCACCAGTTCGCCGCCGTGCCCGGACACGGTTTCCAGTACCTCCGCCACGCCCGGCAGCTTCTCAGACCGTGACCTTCTCGCGGACCTCAACCCGCTTGCGCGCGCCCCAGAAGAACACGATCACGAGCATCGCCGCGGCGGCGAGGACCGCGGCGACCTCCGGCAGCACGGTCGGTCCGGCCGAGGTCAGCACCGCACCGCCGACGACGCCGGACAGCCCGACGCCCAGGTAGATCGCCGACGCGTTGAGCGACAGCGCGAGACCGGCGTGCCTCGGCGACAGTTCGATGAGCCGGTGCTGCAGCGGCGGGCTGAACGACCAGTTCGCCAAGCCCCACACGAACAACGTGATCCCGGCCCCGACCACGGTCGTCGCGGTGAACGGCAGCAGCGCCATCACCGCGGTGAAGCCGATCAGCACGATCAGCAGCGGCTTGCGCGCACCCCAGCGGTCAGCCGCGCGACCTCCGGCGAAGTTGCCGATCGCACCGCCGATGCCGTAGCAGAACAGCAGCACCGTGATCGTCCCGCCGGAAACGCCCGCCGTCGCGGACAGCACCGGCGACACCAGCGTGTAGACCATGAACGCGGCGAGGCAGGCGAGCGTGGTGGTGACCAGCAGCGCGACCACTCGCTTGTCCCGCGCGACCGCGAACCGCTCGGCGAGCCCGACCACCGGCGGCGGCGCGACCTTCGGCAGCGCGACCCGCACGCCGAGCGCACCGAGCAGGGACAGGAGGCCGACGAACAGGAACGCGCCCGCGTAACCGAACTGCTGGGAGATCACGCTGCCCAACGGAACGCCGAAGATCAGCGCGATGGTGAGTCCCCCGAACACCAGCGAAACGGCGCGACCGCGACGTTCCGGCGTGGTCAGCTCAGCGGCGACGGCGGTGGCAGCCGGGGTGTAGACGGCGGCCCCGATCGCCGTGACGACCCGCGCGATCAGCAGCGTGGTGTACCCCGGCGCGACGGCCGCGAAGATGTTCCCGACCGCGGCCACCGCGAGTGCGGCGACCAGCAGGGTGCGCCGTTCCCATCGGCCGGTGGCGGCGGCGAACAGCGGCGAGCCCACCGCGTACGCGATGGCGAACGAGGTGACGAGCTGCGCCGCCGCCGTCGCGGAGATGTGCAGCTCGGAGGTCAGCGCCGGCAACAGGCCGGCCACGATGTAGCCGCTGGTGCCGACGCCGAAGGCCCCGAACGCGAGCACCGAGTTCCGGGCCGCGGCCGAAGACGAGACGCTGGACATGAATGTCCCCCCAATGAGAACTGAACGGGTAGTTCGATGAACGTCGTAGTTCGATGACGACCGTACACGGAGCCGCTGACAATTTCGACAGCCGTCGTACTATGGACACATGCCCGCTTCCGCGCCCCTGCCCCCGCTCGCCTACCCGGACCGCGACGAGATCACCGTCGAAGGAGTGCTGCGCGCACTGGCCGACCCGGTCCGGCTGGCGATGGTCCGGCAGCTGGCGAACTCCGAAACGGAGCTCTCGTGCAGCGGGTTCGAGGTGCCGGTGACCAAGTCCACACTCACCCACCACCTCGCGATCCTGCGCCAGGCCGGGGTGTTCGCCGGCCGCCAGGTAGGCACCACCCGGTACAACTCGTTGCGCCGCAAGGATCTCGACGCGCTGTTCCCCGGACTGCTCGACGGCGTGCTGGCCGCGCCGCGCTGAACCGTCGCGCTACGTGGCGGGCCTCACCCGGATACCGGGATGACAAGGCCGCCCTCCATCGGTTGAACTAGAGCGAGACAGCACGACGACGTCGGGGCTGTCTAGTTTTTTGCCCTCGTTCTAAAGCGCTTCAGAAGCCTGTGACCCAGGCGATGAGAAAACGATTTCTTCAGGAAGGGAGAGCCGTGCCCGTCGCGTTGCTCGCGCTCGCCGTCGGTGCCTTCGGCATCGGTACCACCGAGTTCGTGATGATGGGTGTGCTGCCTCTGACCGCCGCGGACTTCCACATCGACATCCCGTCCGCGGGCTACTTCATCTCCGCCTACGCGCTCGGCGTGGTGATCGGCGCGCCGCTGCTCACCGCGCTGGCCGTCCGGCTGCCGCGCAAAACGATGCTGCTGGCGATGATGGGCCTGTTCACGGTCGGCAACGCGCTGTTCGCGCTCTCGCCGAACCAGGACTTCGGCATCGCGTTCCGGTTCCTCGCCGGCCTGCCGCACGGCGCGTTCTTCGGCGCGGGCGCGGTCGTCGCGTCCAGCCTCGCGCAGCCGGGCCAGCGCGCGAAGGCCGTGTCGATGATGTTCATGGGCCTGACGCTGGCGAACGTCATCGGCGTCCCGCTCGGCACGCTGCTCGGCCAGCAGGTCGGCTGGCGCGCGACGTTCGGCGTCGTCGCGGTGATCGGCCTGCTCGCCATCGCCGCCATCGCGAAACTGGTGCCGCACCAGGGCCGCCCGGCCGACCCGTCGATCCGCGGCGAACTGGGCGCGTTCCGCCGCCCGCAGGTGTGGCTGGCGCTGGCGATCGTGATGTTCGGCCTCGGCGGCGTGTTCGCCTGCATGTCCTACATCGCGCCGATGCTGACCGACGTCGCCGGATACTCGCCTGCCAACGTCACGGTGCTGCTTTCGCTGGCCGGGGTCGGCATGACGATCGGCAACTACCTCGGCGGACGGCTCGCGGACAAGGCGCTGATGCCGAGCCTGTACGTCGCGCTGCTCGCGCTCGCCACCGTGCTGGCGATCTTCACCGTGACCGCGCAGGGCAAGGTCGGCGCGGCGGTGACGATCTTCTTCGTCGGCGTCGCGGGCTTCATGATCGGCCCGATGATGCAGGCGCGGATCATGGAGAAGGCGGGCGGCACGCCGTCGCTGGTCTCGGCCGCGGTGCAGTCGGCGTTCAACATCGCCAACTCGATCGGCGCGTACCTCGGCGGCCTCGTCATCGCGGGCGGGCTCGGCCTGCTGGCCCCGAACTGGGTCGGCGCGCTGCTGGCCGTGCTCGGCGTGTCGATCGCCGCGGTGTCCGGCTTGCTGGACCGGCGCGAGGCGCGAGTCGAGAAGGAACTCGCGCTCGCGTCCTGACGGCTGCTCAGGAGGAGGCGTCGAAAGGTCCGCCGACGATCGTCAGCGAGATGAAGAGCACCGCGGCGCACAACGCGCCGTAGGTAAGGATGTCGACGACCTTGCCGCGAATCGCGAGCAGCCCGGCGCGCTCCTCCGGCAGCACCGCGCGCAGCACACCAGCCACGAACAGGGCCACGCCGACCAGCACCGCGCCCTCGCGCCAGTGGTACTGCAGCGCCCGCACCACGGCCGCCGCCAGCAGCAGCATGATCACCGCGAACGGCACGTGGACGAGCCAGGGGCGGTCGCCGCGGCGCCGGTGCCCGGTCATCGCCATCAGCGGGCGGCCGCGCGTTCCGCAGCCTCGACCACGTTGGTGACCAGCATCGCCCGCGTCATCGGGCCCACGCCGCCGGGGTTCGGCGACAGCCAGCCGGCCACCTCGGCGACCGCCGAGTCGACGTCGCCGGTGAGCTTGCCGTCGACATGGGAAACGCCGACGTCCAGCACGGCCGCGCCGGGCTTGACCATGTCCGGCTTGATGATCCCGGGCACGCCCGCGGCGGCGATCACGATGTCCGCGCGGCGCACCTCGGCGGCGAGGTCGCGGGTGCCGGTGTGGCACAGCGTGACGGTGGAGTTTTCGCTGCGCCGGGTGAGCAGCAAGCCGAGCGTGCGGCCGACGGTGATGCCGCGGCCGACCACGGTGACCTGCGCGCCGTTCAGCTCGACGCCGTGCCGCTTGAGCAGCTCGATGATTCCGTACGGGGTGCACGGCAGCGCGCCCGGTTCGCCGAGCACGAGCCGGCCGAGGCTGATCGGCGCGAGGCCGTCGGCGTCCTTCTCCGGGTCGATGCGCTCCAGGACGCGGTTCGCGTCGAGGTGCTTCGGCAGCGGCAGCTGGACGAGGTAGCCGTGGCAGGCCGGGTCGGCGTTCAGCTCGTCGATGACGGCCTCGAGCTTCTCCTGCGAGATGTCCGCGGGCAGGTCGCGGCGGATCGAGTTGACCCCGATCTTCGCGCTGTCCGCGTGCTTCATCTTCACGTAGGAGTGGGAACCGGGGTCGTCGCCGACCAGCACAGTGCCCAGCCCCGGGGTGATCCCCTTCTCCGCGAGCGCGGCCACGCGCGGGCGCAGCTCTGCGAAAATGGCGTTCTTCGTGGCCTTGCCGTCGAGAATCTTCGCCGTCACGGCGGCCATTGTCGCAGAGCCGCCGGAGCCCGCCGGTCAGGAGTGGGTTCTGCACTCTGTGTGTCCGCGACACCACCCGATCGGCCCGCGCGTCTTCCGTGGAATCAGCCGTCCCGGGTCTTAAGCTGGAGAAGCTCCACCGCATCACCCACCCGGGCGTGTGACCCGTGCCATATCGCGTCCGCCGAGGTCAGCGGGCACGTCCACCGGTCCGAGGGTGGCAAAAGCCCTATGCGGGGTGCGTTCGTGCGCGCGAACAGTCAAAATGTTCTCTGTGGCACAACCGACGACGCAGCTGAACGCGACGGAGCAGGACACTCTGGTCAAGCAGATCGGACTGGCCCTGCTGCGCGCCGCCCCGCGCGACTGGCGCAAAGTCTCCGCGGAGTACCGAGCCGTCGGCAGGTACCACGAGCTGACCGGCGAGATCGTGCTCGAGGACGGCTCCACTCAGGAATGGATCGCGACGCACGACATCGCGACCCTCTTCGGGAGACTCCGCGCGGGCATGTACCGCGACGGCCGCGGCACCTGGTTCAACGCGCGCTACCAGCTGGACCACCCCTCCAGCTACAACCTCGAGTACAACCGCGACGAGCCGCAGTGGCACCTCGCCCCGCCGCCGCAGGCGTACTCCGACGAGCTGCGCATGTTCCCCCGCACCGAGGAGAACGTGCCCGAGTGGCTGATCCGCCGGATGTCCGGCCTCGGCCCGGAACAGCCCGGACCGCACTTCCGCATCGCACGGATCTTCGACACCATCGGCCCGGCCGGCCGCCCGGTCATCAACCGCCCGGACCTGGACGTCGACGAGCAGGACCGGCTGCTGGACTACCTCGACCACGCACCCGTCGTGGTCCAGGACCGCGGCTACGACATCGACCGTCTCGCCCAGACCCCCGAAGCGACGGTCCCGGTCGCCTTCCACAGCGACGGCCACTGGATCTGGCCCGCCGCGGTGAACTTCTACCTCCGCACGTACGGCGTCTCGCCGGAAGCGGACCTGATCGAGCACATCCGGGCCAACGGGTTCCAGCTTCCGCAGGTGGACGAACTGACCCTGCAAGGGGCGGCGGCTTATCTGACTCGGGGGAGCCAGACTCCGCAGCAGCGTCCCGCTCCCGGCGGTCCCGGGGCTGGTGGTCCCGGGGCCGGTGGTCCTGGCGGGCCGGGTGCGGCTGGCGGGCCTGGGGCCGGTGGTCCTGGGGCTGGCGGGCCGGGTGCCGCTGGTCCTGGTGGGCCTGGTGGGCCTGGTGGGCCTGGTGGGCCTGCTGCCGGTGGCCCTGGCGCTGGTGGACCTGGCGGTCCGGGCGCCGGTGGTCCAGGCGGACCGGGTGCGGCTGGCGGGCCTGGCGGCCCCGGTGGTCCGGGTAACGCGGGGGCTGCGGGCGGACCGGGCGGACCCGGCAACACCGGTGGCCCCGGCGGTGCGAGCGGACCTGGCGGTCCCGGCGGCGCTGGCGGATTCGACGCCAACGGACCGGGTTCCGGCCCCGGCGCGGAGGCCCCCGTCGCTCCTGGCACTGGCGCAGCCGGAGTCGGCGCGGCCGCGGCGGGACTCGGGGCAGCCGGTCTCGGCGCAGCCGCACTCGGCGGATCCGGCGGCCCGAGCAATCCCGACAACTTCCACCCCGCCGACGACTTCAGCGGCCACGGCACCGCCGATGGCCCCGGAGCCAACGGATTCGACTCCCCGGACGAGTTCGGCACCCCCGGTTCCCGCAGGCCCGATGCGACCGGCACCCCCGGCCCCGACCGGCGCGGCCCAGCCGCCGAATTCGACAACCGCGCCCCCGGCAGGCCCGGCACCGCCGACGAGTTTGACCACCGCGACTCCGGCAGGCCCGGCCCAGCCGATGGGTTCGACCACCACGACCCCAGCAGGCCTGCCGCGGCCGACGAGTTCGACAACCGCGGCCCCGGCAGGCCCGGCCCCGCCGATGAATTCGACCACCGCGCCCCCGGCAGGCCCGGCACCGCCGATGAATTCGACCACCGCGACTCCGGCAGGCCCGGAACGGCTGGCCGACCGGACGGTCCCGACAACTTCCACCCCGCCGACGACTTCGGCGGCCCCGGCACCACGGACGAGCCCGGTTTCGACGACCGCGGCTCGGACGAGCACTTCGAGCCCGCCGGGCCATCCCGCGGCGGTGCGGACAGGCGCGACCGGCCCGCTCCGGGTTCCTCGGCACCGAGCGGTCCGCAGGGCACGCGAGTGTCCGCGCCGGTCTCCGGGCCGGACAGTCCCGGCGGGTCGCACGGACTCGGCACCGCCGCTGCCGCGGTAGGAGCGGCGGGCGTTGCCGGGGCAGCGGGAGCGGCCGCGAGCGGCACCCACGCCGAATCCGGCCACCCGCACGAGGCCGGCTACGCCGAGCACCCCGACGCCGCCGGTTACGCCGAACCCGGCCACCACGACGCCGACGGCTACGACCAGCAAGGTCACCCCGACGCGGCCTACGACCAGCACGGGCAGGCCGGTTACGACCAGCCTGACCACGCGGACGGTTACGACCAGCGGGACCACGTCGAGCACTACGACCAGCACGACGAAGGCTACGAAGAGCCTGGCCACGTCGGTTATGACGAATCCGCGCCGCACGACGCCCGCGGATACGACGCCGAGCCGTACGACGACCAGCACGGGTACGAGGACGCGGCCTCCCACGAGGCCGGTGCTTACGCCGAACCGCACGGGTACGACGAAGCCGGTCAGCACGGGCACGACGAAGCGGGTTACGACGAGTCCGCGCACCACGTCGACGACCGCGCCCGCGAGGCGGCTGGCTACGACGACGCCCGCGCGTACGACGACCACCTCGACGCGCACGGGAGCAACATCCCCGGCGTCGGCACGTTCGAGCAGCCCGCTGCTCCGGGCGCGCAGAACGGGCTGGTCGGCGCGGATGGCGTCATCGGCGCCGACGGGCTCATCGGCGCGGACGACTCCGCCGACGAACCCGCTCCGAACCGCCACACCGCGGAGCCGGAAGCCGGTCGGCGCAGCGCACCGGACGACGCTCGCCCCGGCGACCAGGAGGGCGGCCGTCGGCGTGCCCAGCCGGACGCCGAAGCGGACGACAGCCGTCGGGACGACGTGCGGCTGAACGCCGAAGACAGCGGACGACGCGGCACCGAGCCCGACAGTCCGGCCGAACCCGCGGACGAGCACGGCAGTCACGTCGGCGCGGCTGCGGCCGGGGTCGCCGCGGCTGGCGGGTTGGCCGCGGCAGGCCTCGCCGCCGCGCACGGTCGGAGCCGTGAGAAGGAGGCCGAGAGCCGCCACGGCGCCGCGCCGGAGCGTGCCGCCGAGCCGCCGTTCGAGCAGGACTTCGACGGCGCTCAGTACGACCGCTACGACGACGAAGACCACACCGACGTCCACCACGACCTCGTCCCCGGCCGCAACGGCGCCGGGCCGGGCCACCCGGCCGACGACGAGGACGACACCGACGTGCACCAGCCGGTCGACGACGGGCACGAGGAGCCGGTGCTCTTCACGCACGGCAACGAACCGTCCCGCGACGACGACGAGCAGCAGCGTGCCGAACTGTTCACGCACTCCGGTGGTTACGAAGACGACAACCGCCGCGAGCCCGAGTACGACGCGGGCCCGCCCACCGCGATGATCATGCCGGGGTCCGAGATCCCCGGCGGGCTTCCGGTGCCGGAGATGCCGGTGGCCCCGACGTCCGGCGGGCGGCGCGCGGCACGCGAGCAGGCCGAACCGGCCCCGGTCGCGCGGCGGGAGCAGCCCGCCCAGCCGGAGCTGGCCGAACTGCAGGCGAAGCTCGACGAGCTGAACGTGCCCGAGGCCGCGTACCGGCTCGGCGGCCCCACCGAACGCGGGTGGAGCGTCGAGCAGGTGGGCGAGGGCTGGCGCGTCGGCTGGTACGACGGCGAGCTGATCAACCCGGCGGTGTTCGGCGACGCGGAGGACGCCGCGGCGTTCATGCTCGGCAAGGTGCTGCTGCACCCCGACGGGTATGTCGCGGCGGAAGCCCCCGTGCCGGCTGCGCAGCCAGTCGCGGACGCGCCGAAGCCGCCCGTGGTGGCGACGTTGTCGCCGGAGGTCGCGACGGGCTCGTTCCCGGTCCGGCCGCGCGAGAACGTGCCGCCGCAGGAGCAGACCGCGTTCACGCCCGCCGATCAGCTGCTGGCCGACGACGAACCGCCGGCGCCGCCGGTCCGGCAGACTCCGCCGCCCCCACCGCCGACGCAGGTCGCGGCACCGGTGAGCCCACCGACCCAGGTGGCTCCCCCGGTCAGCGCCCCGCCGACCCAGGTCGCCTCGCCGGTCAGCGCACCGCCCACTCAGGTCGCCCCGCCGGTCGGCCCGCCGCCGCGGCGGGAACCGCCGGTGCGCCGCGAGGAACCGGTGCGTGCCAACGGGACCGGCGGCAGCGGGCAGTGGCCGATCGCGCCGCTGTCCGGGGAACCGCCGCTGACCCTGTTCCGCGGTAAGGAACTGCGCGAACTGCCCGCCGGCAGCGAACTGGACCGCTTCGGCGGCCCGAACGGCAACCTGACCTACGCGGCGGGCACCCCGTTCGAGGAGCGTTCGCTGGTGCCGGAGTGGGTGAACCGGCCGTATCACGTGTACCGCGTGCAGCGGCCGCTCGAAACCCTCGCCGGGGTCGCGATCCCGTGGTTCAACCAGCCGGGCGGCGGGTCGGCGTACCTGCTTCCGGCGAGCATCGAAGAACTGCTCGCCGAGGGCGACCTGATCGAACTCGACCCGGGCGAACCGCCGATCGACTGAGGACGCGGACCAGGGGCGGGGCCAGCGGGCTTCGCCCCTTTTCCGTGCCCGGAAACGGTTTACTTGACGACCAGGCCGTGTGCCGCGGCGAACGCCACCGCCAGTTCGACGTCCACGTACGCGCCGTGCAGATCCGCCTGCACCAGCCCGTTCGCGTCCACCACCGCGCCGCGCAGATCGGCTCCGGGGAACCTCGTGCCGATCATCCGGGACCCGGACAGATCCGTGCCCCGCAGGTCGGAATCCGTCAGATCCGCCTCGTTGAGGTTCACTTCCCGCATCCGCAGGCCGGACAGGTCCAGTTTCCGCAACCGGCCGCGCGCGAACGACGCCAGCGACAGATCGCATTCGGTCAGCGCGATCCCGGTATATCGGCAGTCCACAAAGGACGAACCAAGCAGCGAGCACGACGACCAGCGGCTGTCTGCGAGCACGGAGCGGTCGAACGTGCACGAGCGGAACGCCGACGCGTCGTGCCGCGAACCGGCGAGGTCGACCTTGGTGAAGTCGCAGTTGTCGAAGGTGCAGCCGCGGGTGCGCAGGTCGCGCAGGTCCGCCTCGGTGAAATCGCAATTCGCGAACTGGCGTTTTTCCCACCACTGGCCGGAAAGTCGTGCTTCGGTGTAGTCCTCGCCGGTCTCGGTCACCCGGACAGGATGACATCAGCCCCGGCGCCGCCTCATCGACGGGGTGGCTGCGAGCGGCCGGAAGGCGTGTGTCCACGAACTGTCCGCCGCTCATCGGAAGTCCCGCGATCTCGTGGGGATCCGCAGCCTCAGCTGCTCCAGTTTCTGCGCGCGCACGCTCGCGACGCCATCCGCTTTTTCCAGTACTCCGTGCACCAGCAGCGCCGCGCTGCCCCGCGCGATCCGGTGGAACCGTTGCCACAGCCCGAGGGTGCAGATCACGTTCACCATGCCGGTCTCGTCCTCGAGGTTCAGGAACGTGACTCCGCCGGCGGTCCCCGGCCGCTGGCGGTGCGTGACCGCTCCCCCGACGAGCACGCGCTCCCCGTCGGACCGGTCCAGCAGCTTATCGGCGGTGACGACTCCGAGCGCGTCGAGCCGGTCGCGGATGAACTCCGTCGGATAGCTGTCCGGCGAGATCCCGGTGGCCCACACGTCGGCCGCGGCGAGGTCGAGCCCGTCCATCCCGGGCAGCATCGGCGCGTCCACGCCGACGCCGGTGCCGGGCAGTTTCTCCGGCCGGTCCTGCGCGACCGCGCCCGCGGACCACAACGCCTGCCGCCGGTCCGGGCCGAACGCGCTGAACGCGCCCGCGGTGGCCAGCGCTTCCAGCTGCGGAGTGGTGAGCCGGACGCGCCGGCCGAGGTCCGACATGCTCTCGTACCGGCCGTTTGCCTCCCGTTCCGCCACGATCTCCTTCGCCAGCGTTTCGCCGATCGTCCGGACAGTGCTGAGCCCGCCGCGCACCGCGTGGAGCTTTCCCTTGTCCGGCAACGCTTCCAGCGTCGCGTGCGGGAGGCTCCGGTTGATGTCCGGGCCGAGCGTGGTGACGCCGTGCCGACGGGCGTCCGCCACCAGCGACTGCGGCGAGTAGAACCCCATCGGCTGCGCCCGCAGCAGGCCCGCGCAGAACGCGTCCGGGTGGTAGTACTTGAAGTACGCGCTCGCGAACACCAGATGCGCGAAGCTCAGCGCATGGCTTTCCGGGAAGCCGAAGTTGGCGAAGGCCTTGAGCTTCTGGAAGATTTTCTCCGCCAGCTCCGCGTCCACCTCGTTGGCGATGGCCCCGTCGAGGAACCGCTGGTGCAGCCGCTCCATTTTCCGCTGCGACCGTTTCGATCCCATCGCGTGCCGCAACTGGTCGGCCTCGGCCGGAGTGAACTTCGCGACGTCCAGGGCGATCTGCATCATCTGCTCCTGGAACAGCGGCACTCCCAGCGTCTTCGACAGAGCGTTCTCCAGCAGCGGATGGTCGTACTCCCACTTCTCGCGACCTTGCTTGCGGCGGATGTACGGATGCACCGAACCGCCTTGGATCGGACCGGGCCGGATCAGCGCGACTTCCACGGCCAGGTCGTAGAACTCCTTCGGCCGCAGCCGCGGCAACGTCGCCAGCTGGGCCCGGCTCTCCACTTGGAACACGCCGATCGCGTCCGCGCGGCAGAGCATTTCGTAGATGTTCTGGTCGTTGAGGTCCAGTTCGGCGAGATCGATCTTCTCGCCCTTGTACTCCTCGACCAGGTCGAGCATGTAGTGCAGCGCGGAGAGCATGCCGAGCCCGAGCAAATCGAACTTCACCAGGCCCGCCGCGGCGCAATCCTCTTTCTCCCACTGCAGCACGCTGCGGTTTTCCATGCGCGCCCATTCGACCGGGCACACCTGGCTCACCGGCTCCCGGCACATCACCATGCCGCCGGAGTGGATGCCGAGGTGCCGCGGGAAGTCTTCGAGTGCGAAGGCGAGCTGCACGACGTCGTTCGGGATGTCGTGGTCGTGGTCTTTCTCCGTGCTGCGCAAGGCGCCCCAGCGGTCGATTTGCTTGCTCCACGCGTCCTGCTGGCCGGACGAGTAGCCGAGTGCGCGGGCGGCGTCGCGGATCGCGGAGCGGGCGCGGTAGGTGATCACGTTCGCGACCTGCGCGGCGTTGAGCCTGCCGTGTTTGCGGTAGACGTACTGGATCGCTTCCTCGCGCCGGTCGGACTCGATGTCGATGTCGATGTCCGGGTAACCGTCGCGGTCGGGTGCGAGGAACCGTTCGAAGAGCAGGTGGTACTCGATGGGGTCGACCTTGGTGATGCCGAGCGCGTAGCACACCGCCGAGTTGGCCGCGGAACCCCTTCCCTGGCAAAGGATGTCGCTTTCCCGGCAGAACCGGACGATGTCCCAGACGATCAGGAAGTACCCCGGGAACCCTAGCTCCTCGATCACCCCCATCTCGTGCTTGATCTGCTGCCAGGCCTTGTCCGCGTGGGCCTTGCCCGAGTAACGCTCGGCGAAGCCCGCCTTGACGAGGTTGCGCAGGTGCGTGGTCTCGGTCTCGCCGTCCGGCACGTCGAACGGCGGCAGCTCCGGCGCGAGAAGCTCCAGCGGGAACGCGCATTCCATGCCCAGCAACGCCGACCGCTGCACCGCGCCCGGGTAGCGCTGGAAGATCTCCGCCATTTCGTTGCCCGAACGCAGGAACGCGGCGGCGTCACCGGGCAGCCAGCCTTCGAGGTCGTCGATGCTGCGCCGGGCGCGGATGGCGGCGACGGCGTCCGCGAGCCGGCCGCGTTCCGGGCGGGCGTAGTGCGCGGCGGTGGTCGCGACGGTGGGCAGCTGGAGTTCGCTGGCCATCTCGGCGAGCAAGTCGTTGTGTGTGCTGTCGAGCGGCTGGCCGTGGTCGATCAGCTCGACGTAGACCTGGTTCTGGCCGAAGAGGTCGACCAGCCGCCGCAGTTCGGCGAACGCCGCGTCCGCGCCTTCGCGCACCAGCGCCGAACGCACGGATCCCTTGCGACATCCGGTCAGCACCGCGCACTTCCCCGCGACTTCCTCCGCCACGGCGGACAAATCGTAGATCGGACGCCCTTTTTCGGCCCGTTCCGCTTTTTCGTCGTCGTGGCCGCGCAGCTGGCCGGCGGTGATCGCGCGGCACAGGCTGCGGTAGCCGTCGCTGCCGCGGGCCAGCAGCAGGAGATGTTCGCCTTCCGGGTCGGCGACGCCGTTTTGCGGCCCGGACAGCCCGAAGCTCAGCTCGGTGCCGAATACCGTTGCGACGCCTAGCTCTTTGGCCGCCTCGGCGAACCGGACCACGCCGTACATGCCGTCGTGGTCGGTGAGCGCGATCGCGTCGAGCCGCAGCCGCGCGGCTTCCTCCACCAGTTCCTCGGGGTGGCTGGCTCCGTCGAGGAAACTGAAGTTGGAGTGGCAGTGCAGTTCGGCGTACGCCACTCGCGGCCCGGCTTCCAGGTCGCTGCGCGGCGGCGGGATGTCGGCGGGGCGGCGGTACGCCTCGCGTTTGCGCCCCCACGCGGGACTGTCGCCGTGGTCGCCGGGCGGCATCCCGCCCGACAGCGCCCGCGCGAGGTCCTTCCACGGGACCGGCGGGTTGTTCCAGCCCATCGTCAGTCCATCCGGTTCTCAGGCGAGCGGCGGGGTTCCGGGATCAGCAGCGCGACCGGCACCGGGTCGCACGGGCACGGCGGTTCGGCCGGGACGCGGGGCACCGGCAGTTCGTGCTCCATCAGATGCGGTTTCCTTTCGTTGTCTCCGCAGGGTTTCTTGGCAGGTCGGTTCAGTCGTAGCTTCCTTCTACTGTCCACACTGGATTTTCCGTTCCGGAGCAGAGGACGAGCACCGCCTCCGGCGCCTCGTTTTCCCCTGCCGCGAGCAGCAGCTGCAACCGGGCTTGCTGCGGCCCGGTCGAACGACGGCCCGACGTGACCGGCCACGGACCGGCCCATCCGGTGATCGGCCTCGGCGGCCCGCCCGCGACGCACAGTCCGTGCGGCGGCGCGGTCAGCCGTTTGCGCGCGGTGAGGCCGACTGGCCGCCCCTGTGCGTCGATGACCTGGACTGGCAACGGTTGTTCCAGCACCGTCGCTGGAGACGGGGACGGCAACCGGGCAGGCCACGTGGCGTCCGGCGGTCCGGCGGGTTCCCGCGGATCGCCCCACGGAATGAGCCGGACCCGGCTCGCCGGATCGCGTCCGCCGTCGAGCACCGGCGTGACCACGCCCTCCGGACCGAGCAGACCTTGCACTCGCACGAATGCCCGGCCCGCCCGTTCGGCAGCCAATTCCTCGTCCTCGCCCGGGCCGGCGCCGGGATCGCTCCCCCGCCACAGCCCCAGCTGCAATGACCTCCCTTCGACAGTCTCTTCCGGTTCGAGCCGCAACCGCGCGACCCCGGCCGTGGGCCGTTCGCCGGGCGCGGCCTTGAGCCAGCCCTCGAACTGCCACCGGACCCGGTCCGCCACCCCTTGCGGCGTAAGTGGTTCCGCACAACGCCAGACGCGACCGAGCTGCTCGCCGTTCTCGGTGGTCGCGTATATACCCAATCGAGTGCACGCGAGCCCGCGATCAGCGAGCGCGGCGTGGAACCGCGCGCCGAGTTTTTTGGCCATGAACGCCGCTACGTCCACCCTGGCGAGCACCGGATCGAACGATTCGGCGAGCGACAGTTCCGGCGGCGGGCTGCGGCGCAACGGCGGCCGGTCGGACAGCCCCCGGGCCAGCCGGTGCGCGAGCACGCCGGTGCGCCCGAACCGGGCGGCCACGTCGCGCTCGCCGAGTTCGGCGAAGGCACCGAGCGTGCGCAACCCGAGCCGGACGAGCAGGCCGACCAGATCCGCCCGCTCGGCATCCGGCTGGTCCAGTTCGGTCACCGGCAACGGAGCGAGAAATTCGGCCGCCCGCCCAGGTTCGACCAGCGTCCCCTGCCGCGCGGCGAGGGTCGCCGCGAACAGCCCTTCCGCTATCCCGACCTGACATTCGACCCCGGCGACCGCGGCCACCTGGTCCACCAGTTTCTCCGCGAGCCGCGGTTCGCCGCCGAAATACCCGGCCGCCCCCGCGACCGGAACCGCGAGCAGCCCGGGCCGCACCACTTCCAGCCCGACGACCAGTTCCTCCACCGCCGTCGCGACGTTCTCGAACAACCGCGCGTCCCGCGCCTCGTCTACGCCGAACACCGCCAGGTCGGGACACTGGGATTCCGCTTCCCGCCGCCGCATGCCGCGCCGGATGTTCCGCGCCCGCGCGACCGCGGTGCACGCGACGACCCGGTTCGCGTGAAACACCGCCGCCGGCCGGGTAAGCACGCCCCCCGCCGCGGCGACAGCGGCGACCGCGGGCCAGTCCGGGCACCACAAAACCAGCATCCGCACTGGATGGCGCCGCGGGTCCTTTTGTCCTTTGTGGACAGTGTAGTTCACCCGACTGCTTCCTCCCGTGCCGCGACCCGCTTCTCGCCGCGGGAAACCCGCCCGTCCGGACCGGGCAAAAGCACCGATGCCGACCGGGGCCGGGCCGCCGCGCCGCGCCCGCGGGCGTGTACTTCGACCGGGCGGGAACGGAGATGTCCGGCACCGTGCTCGAGCACCCCGGTCCAGGCGCCGGGGGTGCAGTGCAGTTCGACGTCGGCGGAAGGCCAGTGCCCCAGCGAAAGCAGCACGGCCCCGCGATGCCGAGCCCGCGCCGCGAGCCGCCGCGCGACGTCCGGCCGGACTGAACGAGGCTCGGTGACAACGAGGTCGACGCCGTCGAGCAGAGCGGCCATCACCGCTTGGTATTCGGCCCCTGGCCGAGGAACCAACGCGAGCCGCGAAACAACGACTCCGTGCTCGGCCGCCGCGACGATCCCCAGCGACGGAGCACCGACCACCGCTGCCCACGCCCCGGCGGAGGTCGCCTCCGCGAGAAGCGCGAACAGCAGCGACGTGGAGTGGTGAACCGCGACGACGCTCCCCCGCCGCAACCCCGCCCCAGGCAGCAGATCGGCTAAGGCGGGGGCCACCGGAAGCATCCGCCCGGCGGCCTGCCCCCAGTCGGCCCGGGAAGCCCGCTCGGCAGCGACGGTGCTGGCAGTGCTGACACCGGGGAGGGCGGTCAGCTTGGCCAGGGGGTGCGCCGGATCCGCCGAGGTGGCGGGGTGGAGCCGGGGCGGGGGGCGGAGTTCCGACGGTGCCGGATGTGCCGGGCCGGGCGGGTTTGCCGGACCCTCCGGATCAGCGGGGCGGAGCCGCGCCGGGGACCGGAGTTCCGACAGTTCCGGATGTGCCGGGCCGGATGGGTTTGCCGGCCCCTCCGGATCAGCGGGATGGAGCCGCGTCGGAGGACGGAGTGCCGACGGATCCGGAGATGCCAGGCTGGACGGGTTCGCCGAATCCGCCGAGGCGGTGTGATGGAGCCGGGGCGGGGGCCGGAGTTCCGACAGTTCCGGAGATGCCAGGCCGGACGGGGTCGCCGGACCCTCCGAATCAGCGGGACGGAGCCGCGCCGGGGGCCGGAGTTCCGACAGTTCCGGAGATGCCAGGCCCGACGGGTTCGCCGGATCAGCGGGATGAACGCGGGTCGGAGGACACAGTTCCGACAGTTCCGGAGTCGCCAGGCCTGACGGGTTCGGCGGGCGCAGCGGAGTCGGAGGGGTGAGCGGAGACTCGGGCTGTTCTTCCAGACCAGGCTCGGCCAGCGAGCCGGAAGGAGCTTCCGGACGAAGCGGGACCGGTGGCTCGGAGGAAGTTCCCAGGCTCGAGTCGGCTGGAGTCGCTGGCTGCGGTGGCGAATCTCGTTCAGCAGACGAGCGAATCCGAGTCGAAGATGGCGGGCGAGCAGCCGGACCAGGCTGACTCGCCGGGGTGAGCGGAGCCGGTGAATCCGGTCGCGAGTCGGCAGCCGATGCCGTCCCTGGACCAAGCTCACGACCGGGTTGAGCCGACCAGACCTGTGAACGAAGCATGGCTGGCGAGCCAGTCTCCGCCGCCCCACCGGGGTTGGCCGGGATCCGGGGTTCGAATGCCGCGGCCAGAGAACTCAGCTGAGCGCGGGATTCCTTCTCCCCCCATGAAAAACCTGCGGACATCGCGGCGACTGGCGTCCGTTCCTTCGCCAATGCTTCGATCGCCGACCACGGAACCAGTACTTCCCACGAGCGTGCCGGCCGCGCCTCCGGCACGCTCGTGGGCGCGGAAGCCTGCGTTTCCGCGTCGGAAAAGGCCTCCCGCGGTGACCGGCCAGGTTTCTTCTGCCGGGCCGGAATTCCCGCGGTGCCAAGGAGTTCGGTCGGGACGGAGCCAGCAGGCAGGACTGAAGGGCCCAGTTTCCCGGCCACGGCCGAAGAGCTGCTCGCCTCCGAAGGCGCCTCGGCCGGAGACCAAGCTCCGACTGCTCCCTGCACCGCCTCAGCTACCGCACAACCCCCTGCGGAAGCAGCCCCGGCCAAGGCACCGCCCACGCCCGACACCGATCCGCCCAGAGATCGAGTGCCGCTCGCCGCCAAAGCCGCCTCGACAGCTTCCGGAGCCTCCCTAACCGCAGAAGCAGCCTCGGCCAAGGCCACAGCACCGCTCAAAGACCGAGCACCGCTCGTCGCCAAAGCCGCCCCGACAGCTCCCGGAGCCTCCCTAACCGCAGAAGCAGCCTCGGCCAAGGCCACAGCGCCGCTCAAAGACCGAGCACCGCTCGCCGCCAAAGCCGCCCCGACAGCTTCCGGAACTCCCCTAGCCCCGGAAGCCCCCGCAACCGTCCCGGCCAAGACCGAAGCACCGCTCGCCGAAACCCCCGGAGCCATCCCGGCCAGAGCTGAAGCCTCGCCCGCTCCAGGAAAACCAGCCGCGCCCGCACCGCCCGCGGAAGTCCCCCCAGCCGCGCAAGCCCCCGAAGCTTCCGCGACCTCCGAAACAATCCCCGAAGAAGCAACCCTCGAAGAAGCAGTCCCCGAAGCCGCTTCGGTCGTCACCGGTTCCTCCTTCCTCCGAGCAGCCGACGGTCCGTCCCGGGCAAGGCCGTCACACCAAGCCCGGGACGGACGCCGACACACCGCGGGGAAGGCGGTTCCGCATCCTCATCCGTGCGGAAACCGCACGGTCACCCAGCAATCACATCCAAAAACACACCACTGCGCCGAACAGAATCGAACACCCGTTCGACACCACCCAGTCTCACCCGCCCCCTCCCCGGCTGTCAAGCGCGCGCGGGGGAAAGAACCCGGAAGATCACCGGACGCCGGGAAAACCGCTCTTTACACTGGGAACCCTGATGAAGACAGGACACATCGCCCTGCGGGGTTTCACCGAAGCTGACCTGCCGGTGCTCGACCGGTTCTCCACAGACCCGGACGGCGCCGGCACCTTCCAGTGGACGAGTTTCACCGGGCCGAGGGCACGGCGCCGGTTCGCCGAGGACGGCTTCCTCAGCCCGGCGTCGAGCGCGGTCGCGGTGACTGTCGACTCGGTCGTCGCCGGGATGGCCACCTGGGAGGCCGCCGACCGGGGCGGGCCCGCCGGCGGATGTTTCCGGGTCGGCGTCGCGCTGCTGCCGGATTACCGCGGCCACGGCACCGCCGCGAAGGCCTACCAACTGCTTGTCGACCAGGTCTTCCGGCACACCCGCGCGCATCGGCTCGAGGCCTTCGTCGACAGCGAGGACCTCGCCGGGCAGCACACCCTGGAGAAGACCGGCTTCCACCGCGAAGGCCTGCTGTGCCAGGTCACCTGGCGCGACGGCGATTACCGCGACGAGGTCGTCTACGCGATCTTGCGCGAGGGATGAAAAACCGGCCGGGACCCGTCAGGTCCCGGCCGGTCAGCAAGAAAATCAGTGCGCGAAGTGGCGCGTTCCGGTGAGGTACAGCGTGATCCCGGCGGCCTCGGCGGCGGCGATCACCTCGGCGTCGCGGATGGACCCGCCGGGCTGCACGACGGCTCGCACGCCGGCCTCGATCAGCACCTCGAGCCCGTCCGGGAACGGGAAGAACGCGTCCGACGCGCCGACCGAGCCCTTCGCCCGGTCGCCCGCTCGCGAGACCGCCAGCCGCGACGAGTCGACGCGGTTGACCTGTCCCATGCCGACGCCGACGGTCGCCTGCTCGTGCGCCAGCAGGATCGCGTTGGACTTCACCGCGCGCAGGGCCCGCCACGCGAATTCCAGGTCCGCCAAGGTCTTCTCGTCGGCGGGCGAGCCGGTGGCCAGCTTCCAGTTCGCCGGGTCGTCGCCGGGGGCGTCGATCGCGTCGGCGGTCTGCACGAGCACGCCGCCGGAGATCGGCCGGAACTCCACCGGGGCCGCGTTCTCGATCGCGGGCAGCTTCAGCAGCCGCACGTTCTTCTTGCGCTGCAAGATCTCCAGCGCTTCCGGCTCGAAGTCGGGGGCGAGCACGACCTCGGTGAACACCTCGGCGATCTGCTCCGCCGCCGCGACACTCACCGGCCGGTTCGTGGCGATCACGCCGCCGTACGCGGACACCGGGTCGCAGGCGTGCGCCTTGCGGTGCGCTTCGGCGACGTCCGCACCGACCGCGATCCCGCACGGGTTGGCGTGCTTGATGATCGCGACAGCCGGCCCCGAGAAGTCGAAGGCAGCGCGACGCGCGGCGTCAGTGTCGACGTAGTTGTTGTACGACATCGCCTTGCCGTGAAGCTGCTCCGCGTGCGCGAGGCCCGGCTGCGCGCCGCGGTACAGCGCCGCCTTCTGGTGCGGGTTCTCGCCGTAGCGCAGTACGTCCGCACGGTCCCACGTCGCGCCGAGGAAGTCCGGGAAACCGCTGTCGTCGGCAGGCGCGTACGCGTTGGCGAACCAGGACGCGACAGCGGTGTCGTACGCAGCCGTGTGCGCGTACGCAGCCGCAGCGAGCCGCTTGCGGTCCGAGAGTTCGAAGCCTCCCGCGGAGACCTGCTCAAGCACCCACGCGTACCGCGCCGGGTCCACGACGACAGCGACGCTGCCGTGGTTCTTCGCGGCCGCGCGCACCATCGCGGGACCGCCGATGTCGATGTTCTCGACGCAGTCCTCGGGGCTCGCGCCGGACGCGACAGTCTCCTGGAACGGGTACAGGTTCACCACGAGCAGGTCGAACGCCGCGATGTCGAGCTGCTTGAGCTGCGCCACGTGGTCGTCGTTGCTCTGGTCGGCGAGCAGCCCGGCGTGCACGCGCGGGTGCAGCGTCTTGACCCGGCCGTCGAACGACTCGGGGAACCCGGTGACCTGCTCGACCGGCGTGACCGGGACCCCGGCGTTCGCGATGACCTTCGCCGTGCCGCCGGTCGACACGATCTCCACGCCGGCCGCGTGCAGGCCGGTCGCGAGCTCGAGCAGGCCGGCCTTGTCCGAGACGCCGATCAGCGCGCGCCGGACCGGGCGCCGTCCCTGTGCTGTGCTCACGAAAACCTCACCTTTCGTCCGTCCACGGTGCACCCACCACGGCCGAGTCGCTCGATCGTTTCAACCAGCAGCCTGCGTTCCACGGCTTTGATCCGCTCGTGCAGGACGTCTTCGGTGTCGTCGGTCTCCACCGGCACCGCCTCCTGGGCGATGACCGGGCCAGTGTCCACCCCGGCGTCGACGAAATGCACCGTCGATCCGGTGACGCGCACGCCGGCGGCCAGCGCGTCGGCGACCGCGTGCATCCCGGGGAACGACGGCAGCAGCGCGGGATGGGTGTTGATCACGCGGCCCGCGAACCGCGCCAGGAACTCCGGCCCGAGGATCTTCATGAACCCGGCGGACACCACGAGGTCGGGCTGATAGGCCGCGACCGCCTCGGCGAGCGCGCGGTCCCACGCGTCCCGATCCGGATGGTCGGCGACGCGCACGGTGAACGACGGCACTCCCGCCCGTTCCGCTCGCGCGAGCGCCTCGATGCCGGTGCGATCGGCTCCGACCGCGACGACAGTGGCCGGGAACCCGGGCTGCCCGGCGGCGTCGAGCACCGCCTGCAGCAGCGTGCCGGAACCGGACGCGAGCACGACGATCTTCACCGGAGTAGGCAGTTCCAAGCGGCTGGCCAGAACGGGCTCCTTGCACGGCGGTGCGCCTCGGGCGCACGGCGCTTCACCAGGTCGCCCCAACCCTAACGGTCGTCCTCGGCGGGCTTCTCGTCGCCGGAGTCCTCGGTGGACTCGGTCACAGCTTCCGCCTGTTCGGCGGGGGTTTCGGGCTTGTCTTCCGGCTCGTCCTCGCTCGCGGCGGCCTCGGTTTCCGGCTCGTCCTCCGGCAGGTCGAGACCCAGTTCCGCGTCGGCCTCGGCGTCGAAGTCCTCGTCGTCCTCCGCTGAGTCCTCCGCCGCGTCCTCCGCTGGAGCCTCGGATTCTTCCGCGGCCTCGGATTCCTCCACCTCGTCCGCGACCTCGGACTCGGCATCCTCAGCAACCTCGGACCCAGCCTCGACCTCGTCCTCCACCTCAAGCGACCCGACCGGCCGCATCGGTGCGTGCGCCCCCGCGAAGAACGCCACGAACCCGGCCGGAATCACGATCCAGCAGAACGCGACGATCGACGCCACCCCGACCGGCACGCTGACCGGGTCGAACGGACCGTCGCCGAGCCGTCCGCCGGCGAGCGTGCCCAGCAGCACGCAGCCGAACCCGACCACCGCGCCCGCGACGACCACCACCCGCAGCCGCGCCGCCGGGTCCTCGTCCACCGCCCGGACCGACCAGCCGACCAGCACCCCGACCGCCAGCGGCAGCACCAGCAGGGCCGGCCACCACGCCGCGGCGTGCTCGGGAATGCCGCCAAGCAGCGGCACGCCGGGGACGGAACCGCCGCGGTAGCCGATGAGGTGCACGTCGAGGTCGCCGATGCTGAACCCGGGCCCGCTCACGAACGACATCGCGGCGACCACGGCGTTCGGCAGGTACAGCACGGAAAGCAGGAACAGCCCGAAGCTGGCCCCGAACGACGGCTCGAACAGCCCGGACACCGTGCGCGCGGACAGCGCCATGGCCGCGGTCAGCGTCAGAGCGCCAGCGGCCAGCAGTGCGAACAACCCGAGCAGGCCCGCGCGCAGACCGCGAAGAGCCAGCGGGTCGAGCCGGTCGGCAAGCACCTGCGGCATGCCGAACCGGCGAAGCACCCCAGCGGTGGCCGCGAGTCCGGAGAGCACGGCGGGCACCACCGAGGCGAGCGCGACGTTCGCCCGCACCGGTTCGCCGATCGACAGCAGCGAAATCAGCAGGCCGAACAGCAGATGCGCACCGGAAATCGTGGCAATCAACGGGACCGCGTGCCGCAGCCTCGCGCAGCGCAGCCGTCGTACGGCCTTGGCCGCCGCCCGCGCGACCAGCAGCACGACACCGACCGTCGGCAGCAACGGCAGCATGCCGAGCGGATGGCCGCCGATCCCGAGTTCGACCTGGTAGACGGCCAGCCAGCCAGGACCCGCCGACCGCAGCACGCCGCCCGCGGAGACGATCGCGTGCTCGGCGGTCAGCGCGACGAGCGCGAGCAGGGTGACGACCGCCGCGTAGCCGAGGACGAGCGGGCCGAGCGCCGCGACGAGCAACACCCGCAACCGGGGCGCCTGCGGGACATCCTGGTCCACGGAGTCGCCCACCGGCTCGTCGCCCGCGGGGCGTCCGGGACTGGTGAGCACCTGCATGTCCTCGACCATGACATCCGCGCTCGGCCGTCCGGGTGAGGCACGCCGCCGGGCGGACGTGGCGAATCCAACGCCCACCCGGTCGTGGCACCGGGCCAATAAAAACACCCGCTGTGACACGGAGAGTCACAGCGGGTGGGTGAAGCGAAGGGATTTCAGCCTTGCTGTCCGAAACCTCCGGGCGGCGTGCCCGGTTTGTTCTGCTCGGCGGGCGGCTGGAAGAACTGGCCCTGCTGCGGCGCGTACGTCGTGGCCTGTCCGCCCGGCGGCGGCGTGGCGGGCGGCTGCTGGGCGGCCGGCGGCTGCTGCCCCGGAGTCTGCTGGCCCTGCTGGCCGGGAGCCGGCTGGTACTGCGTCGGCTGGTACTGGCCCTGGCTGTACGGCTGCTGATACGCCGGAGCGGACGGCTGCGGCGTCGGCGGCTTGAGCACGCCGTACTCGAACAGCAGCACGGCGACCGCCGCGGCCATCTGCAGGAGACCGAGGATCAGCACCACGATCACGATGGCGGACGTCCGCCCGGAGATGACGGCGTCGAGCGCGCCCAGCCCGCCGAGCACGCTGAGCAGCGCGGCGAACGGCAGCGTCTTCGGCCCCTTGGGCAGCAGGTTCAGCGCCGCCAGGAGACCGCCGGCGAGCAGGAACAGAATCGGCTGCCCGGCCGTGCCCGCCTCGGCCGCGAAGCCGAGGAAGTACTGCACCAGTCCGAGCCCGGCCACGCCGAGGGTCAGCAGCAGCGGAAGGTTCGGCGGCGCTCCGGCACCCGAGGCGGGCGGGCCCTGCTGCGGCTGGGGCTGCTGCGGGAACCCGCCCGTCGGGGGCGGTCCCTGGGACGGCTGGCCCTGCTGGGGGTAGCCGGGCCCGCCACTGGGGAAGGTCATCGGAAGCTCTCCTGTCTCATCGACCGGCGGTTCGGGATCCTGAAATGCCCGGGGTGCACCGGCGGCGTCCCCCGCTCACGAGTGACTGCACGCTAGCGCATCCGCACTGGGCGTCCGCGACGTTGGACGCACTGACCGCCGGATCGGTTGCGGGCGGAAACGACGGAGGCCGGGCACCGTGTCGGTGCCCGGCCTCCGCCAGTGGTGTCGTTGCTGGTCAGCCGAGGCTGTTGTACAGCTCCCGGGCGAGAACCGCGGTCTCGCTCGGGGTCTTGCCGACCTTGACGCCGGCGGCCTCGAGGGCCTCCTTCTTCGCCGCGGCGGTGCCGGACGAGCCGGAGACGATCGCGCCCGCGTGGCCCATCGTCTTGCCCTCGGGGGCGGTGAAGCCCGCGACGTAGCCGACGACCGGCTTGGTCACGTTCTCCTTGATGTAGGCCGCGGCGCGCTCCTCGGCGTCGCCGCCGATCTCGCCGATCATCACGATGACCTTGGTGTCGGCGTCCTTCTCGAACGCCTCGAGGGCGTCGATGTGGGTGGTGCCGATGACCGGGTCGCCGCCGATGCCGACCGCGGTGGAGAAGCCGATGTCGCGCAGCTCGTACATCATCTGGTAGGTCAGCGTGCCCGACTTCGACACGAGGCCGATCGGGCCCGCGCCGGTGATGTCGGCCGGGATGATGCCCGCGTTCGACTTGCCGGGGCTGATCACGCCGGGGCAGTTCGGCCCGATGATCCGGGTCTTGTTGCCGGTCGCGACCGCGTGCGCCCAGAAGTAGGCCGAGTCGTGCACCGGGATGCCCTCGGTGATGACGACCGCCAGCGGGATCTCGGCGTCGATGGCCTCGATGACCGCGTCCTTGGCGAACTTCGGCGGCACGAAGATGACCGACACGTCGGCGCCGGTCTCCTTGATGGCCTCCTCGACCGTGCCGAACACGGTGAGGTCCTTGCCCTCGATGGTGACCGTCTGGCCTGCCTTGCGGGCGTTGACGCCGCCCACGATGTTGGTGCCGGACTTCAGCATCTTGGTCGCGTGCTTCATGCCCTCGGAGCCGGTGAGCCCCTGGACGATGACCTTGCTGTTCTCGTTGAGGAAGATCGACATCTCACGCACCTGCCGCGGCGAGCTCGGCAGCCTTGTCGGCCGCGTTGTCCATTGTGTCCACCACGGTGACCAGCGGGTGGTTCGCGTCGGCCAGGATCTGGCGACCCTCGACGACGTTGTTGCCGTCCAGGCGGACGACCAGCGGCTTGGTGGCCTCGTCGCCCAGGATCTTCAGGGCCTCGACGATGCCGTTCGCGACCGCGTCGCAGGCGGTGATGCCGCCGAAGACGTTCACGAACACGCTCTTCACGTCGGTGTCGTTGAGGATGACGTCCAGCCCGGCCGCCATGACCTCCGCCGACGCGCCGCCGCCGATGTCGAGGAAGTTGGCGGGCTTCACGCCGCCGTGCTTCTCGCCCGCGTACGCCACGACGTCCAAAGTGGACATGACGAGGCCCGCGCCGTTGCCGATGATGCCGACCTCGCCGTCGAGCTTGACGTAGTTGAGGTTCTTGGCCTTGGCCTTCGCCTCGAGCGGGTTCTCGGCCTGCTTGTCGACGAGTTCCTCGTGCTCCGGGTGGCGGAAGGCGGCGTTCTCGTCGAGGGTGACCTTGCCGTCGAGGGCGATGATCTTGTCCTGCGGGTCGCGGACCAGCGGGTTGACCTCGACCAGGGTGGCGTCCTCGGAGACGAAGGTCTCCCACAGCTTCACCACGACGTCGGCGGCCTCGTCGATGATCTCGGCCGGGAAGTGGCCGGCCTTCAGGATCTCGAGCGCGGTGGCCTTGTCGACGCCCTTGATCGCGTCGACCGGGATCTTGGCGAGCGCGTCCGGGCGCTCGACCGCGAGCTGCTCGATCTCCATGCCGCCCTCGGACGACGCCATCGCGAGGAAGGTGCGGTTGGCGCGGTCGAGCAGGAAGGAGAAGTAGTACTCGGACGCGATGTCCGAGGCTTCCGCCACCAGCACGCGGTGCGTGATGTGGCCCTTGATGTCGAGGCCGAGGATGGCTTCCGCCTTCTCCTTCGCCTCGTCGGGCGTCTGGGCCAGCTTGACGCCGCCCGCCTTGCCCCGGCCGCCGACCTTCACCTGCGCCTTGACGACGACCTGGGTGCCGATCTGCTCCGCGGCGGCCTTGGCTTCTTCCGGGGTGCTTGCCACGGCGCCCGGCAGAACCGGTACTCCGTGGGCGGCGAAGAGATCCCTCGCCTGGTACTCGTAGAGGTCCACTACTCCAGTCTCCTGACGACACGCCACTGTGGTGGTCCGTTTTCCGGACCGCGCTGTCGGACCAGTCGAGGTTAGCGACCAGCGCAGACGCAGGGGACGCCGCACCTGGTGAAGTCGGTCACCGTACGCGGTCAGAGGGTGTGCCGAGGGTGTGAGACCGCCCACCGACAAGCATTTCGGCGGCCTTTTCGGCGCTTTCGCCGCCCAGCTCGATCACCGCGGTGCCGGCGAGCGCTTCCGCGAGCCCCTCGGGCGCCGGACCGCCGAGGAGGCCCAGAATGTCTGGATCCTCCTGTTCGGTGGTGCGCACGATCTTTTCCGTCGTGTCGAGGTGTCCTACGTGGACGACTTCGAGACCGGCGTCGCGCAGTAATCGCGCCAGCGGAATCGCCGCGGTTTCTTCGGCCAGCTCCACGAGGACTACGCGCCGCGGGCTCACTTCTTCGCACCGACGACAGCGGTGCCGGCCGCCGCCAGCACCGCGGCGATTCCGAGCCAGAAACCCGCTCCCGGCCGTGCGCCGTCGAAGGCGGAACTGACCAGCGGAACCTCGGCGGCGTGCAAGGCCAGCAGCAAGGCCGCGCCGGCTGCTCCTGCCGCCGCGGCGCCGGGCCGCGAACGAAGGCTCAATCCGAGCGTTCCGAGAACGACGAGCAGCGCGGCGAGCAATCCCCACGACGGAGTGTCGAAATCGGACCAAAGCCCGGGCGTCGCGTAATCAGGTGCGGTGAATACCGGCGTGCCGAACGTCGCGATCGCCAGTATCGCGGTGATTCCGGCGGGAATCGCCGCGGTGGAGCGCGCCCCTTCGGTCCCGGTGTCGTCGCGTTCCACGACCCCGGTGATCACCGCGGCCAAAGCGGTAAGCCCGGCGAGACCAAGCGCGATCGCGGCGAAAACGGCTCCCGCTCCGAGGTGGTAGTCGATCGCGCCGCCGAGCCCGCCGAGCCCAGTCGCTTCGGAGGCGGTGATGGCCGTGCTGAGCACTGCCGTCCCCGCGAGAACGACACCGGCCCACAACACCGCGAGCATCCCGCGCGCGACCGGCGCGGTGCGGCGAGCGAGAAGAAAAGGCGTTGGCAGCACGACAAGAATCGCCGCGACCAGCAGTTGCCAGCGGGCCGGACTGTCCGTGCTGTTGCCGAGCTGCGGGGCGAGCGCACCGATCGCCGCCGCGATGCCGGTCAGCACCGCGAGCAGAGCGGTGAGCGTGCGCCAGATGGTGAGCCCCGGGACGCGGGCCTCGCCGGCCAGGTCGGTGCGCTCGGTTTGGGTTTGCTGCGGTGTCGCAAGTGGAGTGAGGACGAGGACCAGCACCATCGGCACGACGGCGAGATACGCGCCGGTCGAAACCGCCAGCCCCGGCACGGCGAGCCCGGCGACGAACGTCGGCACCGCGACGGCGAGCACCGCCGCGACGATCCCGCCGAGCGTCCCGCGCGCGACGCCGTCGGATCCGGCGAAAACCCCGAGCACCGCCGCGACCGGCAGCGCGCCGGCGAGGAGGAGGTACCCGGCGAGTGCCAGCCCAGGACCTTCAAACGCTGACCGCGCAAGGAGAAACGGATCGTCCGAGAGAACGGGAGTCATCAGCAATCCGACCGCGGCGACCACGGCGAGCAGCGGAATGATCAGCCGCCAGCGGCGTTGGTCGTCGCCGCCAGCGATCTCGTTCCGCTCGCGCACCACCCGCGCGGCCGCTATCCCGGCGACGAGCGTCAGCAGGTGCCCGGCGATCAGCAGCCAGAACCCGAGACCGACCCCGCTGCGGTCGAGGAGCCGGTCCGGGAGATACAGCTCGGGGCGGATGGTTTTGGAGCCGTTGACGAGGAACTGAAGATCGAGAACCAGCCGCCCCGGCGCGAGAGCGGCGAGCCCGGCGACGAGCCCGGCGGCCAGCCCGTGCCGCCCACTGCGAGCCGCCGCGACCGCGACCCCGGCCGGAACGATGGCGAGGATGACGAGCAGGGGCCAGGAGAGGTAGCCGGGCCTGGCGTCGGGCGAGACCGGGGCGATGGCACCGGCGGCCAAGGCGAGGGCGCCGACGCCGAGGAGGGCGGTGGCGGCTCGGAGCCTTGGGGAGGGGGGTTGGTCGGTGAGGTCCAGGAGGGCCTTGACCTGATTCGGGTCTTGGCGGTTTGAGTCTCGGTTGGTTTCTCGGCGGCTGGCCTCTCGGCGGCTGGGGATGGTTCGAGGTGCGGACCTCGGCTCGGCCGGGATGGAGACGGGCTTTTGACGGCTGGTCAGGTGTGCCTCGTCGCGTTGCTGCTTGGCTGAGGGGGTGTCGGGGGACGCCGCTTCTCGACTCGTCGGGCTTTCCGCTGCGGGCTCGTCGCGATTGGATGGGGCAGCTGGGCTTTCCGCGGAAGCTGCTCCGCCACGAGGAG
Organism: Amycolatopsis sp. VS8301801F10; assembly: GCF_046195355.1. NCBI lineage: Bacteria > Bacillati > Actinomycetota > Actinomycetes > Pseudonocardiales > Pseudonocardiaceae > Amycolatopsis > Amycolatopsis sp. VS8301801F10. Next base: position 610,210 of record NZ_CP176065.1, read on the forward strand.
ATGATTCGGCTGGGTTTCCCGTCGCAGACCCAGCCGGGCTCCCCTCGGAAATCACCCCAGCCCGGGACGGCTCGCCGGCCCCCTCCATTGAGGTCGGCGCGCCACGACCGGACAGGCCGCCCGGAGTTTCCGCGGAAGCGGCTTCGCCACGGCGAGGCGAGTCCGCGGAGCTTTCCCCCGGCTTCGTCTCACCGCGACCGGACGAGTCAGCCGAACCCGTCCCGCGGCGGCCGGACGAGTCGGCTGGATCCGATTTCGCGCGATGGGCGGCACGGCGGGCTCGAGCGCGGGCGGCGGCCTTGCGCTCGGCGAGGCTGGGACGCCGGGGTCCGGCGGGACGGCCCGGGGTGTCCGGGGTGTCCGAGGCGGAATCGCCGTCGCGGGGCTCTGGGGTCGGCGGAGTCATCGCTCGCGACGCTAGCAAGGACCGCTCCCGGCGCGGGGACAGCAGGGCCGCCTCGACCAGGCCGGAACGCACTTCCAGGTGAATTCCCCGCCGGATGAACCTCCGGCGGTCCCCGCGCGTCTGACGGGTGCGAAGAAAAAATCCGCCGATCCGCGTAAGAGGGGCGCGGGCCGGAGGTCTCGACGGCAGAGGGATCGAAGTGCCGGAGGGAGCGTCGAGAAAAACTTCGGGGAAGTCGCGTAAGGGAGTGGCGTTCGGGGCGTCACACCGGCGCGGGACGAAGCACGGGGACACGTCGCGGGGGCGATGGACGAGGTCGGATGCCTGTTCGGGACAGGCACCCGACCAGGTCGCGGAGGGAGCCGCGACGGGTGCCGGCAGGTCGTGGGGACGGCTTGCCGGGACCAAAGTGGAGGGCCGGGACCTGCCGGGGAGGGCAGGTGACGGCCACGTCGCGGAGGGGAGCCGCGATCTCCGTTCCTGGCAGGCCGGGGAGGACCTGCCAGGAACGGAGACGGCCAGGGTCCGCCGGGGGTGGGCGACCAGCCGGATCCGCGAATGGCTTGGGCAGATCGTGGGGACGGTCCGCCAGGACCCGGACAGGAACAGCCAGACAAGTCGCGGCCGGATCGCGGAGGAAGCCGCGACAGGGTCCGGCAGATCGTGGGGATGAACTGCCGGGGCCGGGACAGAAACACCAGACAAGTCACCGGCCGGATCGCAGAGGGAGCCGCGACAGGATCCGGCAGATCGTGGGGACGATCCGCCAGGACCGGGACAGGAACAGGCCAGACAGGTCACCGGCCGGACCGCGGAGGGGAACCGCGACACGATCCGGAAGCTCGTGGGGATGAACTGCTGGGGCCGGGGACAGAAACACGCCAGGGCCAGCCGCGGGGAAGGCAGGCAACCAGCCGAGTCGTCGGCAGGCCGCGACTGCCAAATCGCATAGTGAATCCGTCGAGACCGGGCGGGACGGCCATGGCCTGCCGGGGCAATCAGCCGGGTCGCGGACGGAACCGCGGCAGGATCCGGCGGGTCACGGGGCGACCCGCCGGGGACAGGAATTGCCAGGGCCTGCCAGGGAAGGCGGGCAGCCAACCGAGTCGTGACGGGAGCCGCGACCGAAATTCGGCAGGTCGCGATCCGCCCGGACCTGGGGCTGAGACGGGCCTGCCTGGGAGGACAGGTATCCGGCCGCACCGCTGGCGGAGGCCCGCGACGGGCTTCGGCGGGCTGGGCAAGCGACTGGTGGGACCGGGCAGTTCGGGGAGCCGGGGCTTGCCTCGTTGGCACAGGCGCGGCGGGGTGTCGGCACGCCGTGGAGACAGTTGACGATCTTGGTCCGGCGGGGCGGGGCACGCCGGACGGGCAGGCGGGCCGAGTCCCCCAGGGCGGTGGCCCAGGAAACCTAACGGGGATTCCCCGCCGGAGAGGCGAGCCGAAGCGTCGCGGGCGAAGCCTTCGAGAGGAGCTGACGGGACCATCGAGAGTGAGCGGCATCACAAGATTCGGCGTGAAACTGCTTCAACGCACCCGGGTGGCCGGTTATTTCGTCCGCGCGGCCGCCGGGAGGGCCTTCGGACGCGTTGGGCCATCCGAAGGTATGTGTCTCAAACCACAACCAGCCAAGTAGTTCCCGGTTAACTTTGGGTAGTTTCCACAGCTAGACGCTCGATGCGCGCCACTCGTTCGGCCGAAAGCCGGGTCGCGTCTTGCTCATTGAGGCGCCGCTTCGTTACTGTCCTCCGGTCCCCATTACAGTCAGGTCACGAAGCAGGACATTGAGCGAATCACCCCCGAGGTTCGTTCACGGGATCCCCCGCCCGAGTTCGCTTCCGCCCCGACTCCCCCGACGATGGAAGGCCCTGTCTTGGCTTCACACCGCTCCCCCGGCGGCCAAGCCCCTTCCCCGGCGCTGAAAGACGCACTGGACGGTGCCGTCGTTCGCGTCCGGGGCCAGCACCGCATCGCTCCGCCCTCCTCCGCCCTTCGCGGGCGGGTCGTGGTCGCCGCCGTCGCGGCTGGCGCGTTCGCCGCAGCCGCCGCCGGGCAGACCCTCAAGTCCACCAGCGGTGGCGACTCTGACGCCGCAGTCACCCCGCTCGCCAACGCACAGAACGCGAGCGCTTCGTTCACCCTCGGCAGCGCGGGCTCCGGGGGAGCTCCCGAACTGCTGCCGACCGGCCACGCCGTCGATGCCTCCGCCGAAGCGGCGAAGATGGCCGACAGCGCCAAGGTCACCAAGGCCCGTGTGCAGGCGGAAACCGAAGCCGCGCGCCAGGCCGCCGAAGAGGCTGCCCGCCCGAAGACCTGCTTGCCCGCTCACGGCACGTTCACCTCCGGCTTCGGCGCTCGCTGGGGCACGAGCCACCTCGGCATCGACATCGCCAACTCCATCGGCACCCCGATCTACGCCGCCTCCGACGGCACCGTCATCCAGGCCGGCCCGGCCAGCGGTTTCGGTCTCTGGGTACGTATCCAGCTCGACGACGGCACCATCCAGGTCTACGGCCACATGAACAGCTTCTCCGTCCGCGAGGGCCAGAAGGTCAAGTGCGGTCAGCAGATCGCCGAGATCGGCAACCGCGGCGAGAGCACCGGCCCGCACCTGCACTTCGAGGTGTGGCAGGACGGCACCAAGAAGATCGACCCGCGCCCGTGGCTCGCTGCCCGCGGCGTGAACATCTGAGCTGACCCGCATTTCTCGCCCCAGGGCGGGTAGCGGTTCCCCGCCGCAGGCCGTCTTTCGAGCTTGATCCCCGCTTGGATCGTTCGAGACGGCTAGCGGCGGAAATGCCTTTGTACGCAAGGATTTCTGGTGGTGCCAGCGTGCGTACGTGGCCAGCTCGTCAGCGGCCACGGTAAGGCCCTGCGGCTACTGGCTGGCTTTCGACGCAGAGCCACTCAGACATGAGCCGTTGATGCGAGTGGTCTCCACGCCTGATGGCGTCACGGATCGTTGCCAGGCAGGCGGCGGCCGAAGTAGGCGACGGCTACCTGCCACACCGTGCACAGGTCCGCGCGTCTTCGCCACGGCAGCCATCGCGCGATGCCCTCGTCGGCGCGCGACGTTCCTCCGCAGACGACACATCTGCCGTCTGGTCCCAAAGCGTGCTGCCGCAGCAGCGCGCGCCATGCCGCGGCCAGCCGTGCCACATCCCCTGGCACGTCCCGAGCTGGCCGGGTCGCCGTCCCCACAGCAACCGTCCCCGCGACTCTCCTCAAGTACTCCTGTACCCCAGCTGCGAATACCCCAAACAGCACCGCGTCCATCCCCTGCGCCCCTTCCACAGTCTACCGCATTTCATCGAACTTGTGTTCGATGAAGTTCAGTATGCCGGAGGGGACCGACAAGATCAGCGGGTTCGCTGGAGGGTTCACTCGGTCCGGCGAAAGATGTCCAGGACGGGCGGGAGAGGGCATCGCGGCAGCTGGTACGGGCGGTCTCAGCAAGCCCGTGCGGACCGGCGGAACCGCACCGGTGGTTGGGGGCCGGAGAGATGGTTTGAAGCCGCGCAGGCGGCATTGCGAGGCGGCGGCACGAGTTCTGACGCGTGGCCAGTACGTGCCGCGGCAAGTCAGCTTGGGCGGACCGGCTCCGATGAGTGGGATTAAGGGGAATCTGGGCCCGGATTGCAGCTTTCGACGGCACGGCACGGCACGGCACGGCACGGCACGGCACGGCACGGCACGGCACGGCACGGCACGGCACGGCACGGCACGGCACGGCACGGCACGGCACGGCACGGCACGGCACGGCACGGCACGGCACGGCACGGCACGGCACGGCACGGCACGGCACGGCACGGCACGGCACGGCACGGCACGGCACGGCACGGCACGGCACGGCACGGCACGGCACGGCACGGCACGGCACGGCACGGCACGGCACGGCACGGCACGGCACGGCACGGCACGGCACGGCACGGCACGGCACGGCACGGCACGGCACGGCACGGCACGGCACGGCACGGCACGGCACGGCACGGCACGGCACGGCACGGCACGGCACGGCACGGCACGGCACGGCACGGCACGGCACGGAGGATCAAACCCTCAAGACCGCTCCAGCCGCAACCTCAACAACCGCAGACGCAACCTCAACCACCGCAGCCGCGACAGCAGCCGCAGCCACAACCCGCACCAACCACAACTGCAACCACCGCAGCGACGGCCACGGCCACGTCCACCACAGCTGCTGCAACAGCAGCCGTTGCAGCTGAAAAACCAGCGACCGTCAGAGTTTCACCATCGGCACGCTTCCGATCAGCATCAGCCGGACCTTGCCCGAAGCGCCGAAGTCGATCGTCGCCGTCGCGCGCGGGCCTACGCCGTCGCAGGAAATGACTGTGCCCAGGCCGTACTTGTCGTGGCTTACCCGGTCTCCGACGTCCAGTTTCAGCGCCACCGTGTCCTTCCACGCCTTCCCGAACGGCGAACTCGAAGACGTCGACGACGAAGACCGGCGACCCCACGTCGTCGCGGCTCGGGGGCCTGACGAAGACCCCGAAGAGGAGCCGAAGTTTCCGAAGCCGGGCGAGGACGGTTCCAGGCGGCGCCAGTCGACCAGGTCCGGGGGCAACTCGTCCAGGAAGCGGGAGGCCGGGTTCATCTGGGGCTGTCCCCACGCCGACCGGGTGAGGGCCCGGGATACGTAAAGTCGTTGCCGTGCACGGGTAATCGCCACGTAGGCCAGGCGGCGTTCTTCCGCCAGCTCCGCGGGATCGCCCAGGGCGCGCATGTGCGGGAAGACCCCGTCCTCCCAACCCGTGCAGAAGACGACCGGGTATTCCAGACCCTTCGCGGTGTGCACGGTCATCAGGGTGACCACGCCCGCGCCGCCGTCGCCTTCCTCGCCGCCGTCTGGCGAGGGGATCGAGTCGGCGTCCGCGACCAAGGAAACCCGCTCCAGGAAGGCGGGCAGCGAACCGGGGGCGGGGACGCCGTCGTCCAAGACCAGTTCCGCGTTTTCGTCGTTCGTGACCTCGGCGGTGAACTCGGCGAATTCCCGGGCCACCGTCACCAGTTCGGTGAGGTTTTCGACGCGCGACGCGTCCTGCGGGTCGTCCGATTCCTCAAGCTCCGCGCGGTAACCGGTGCGCTCCAGGATCGCTTCGAGCAGGTCGTGCACCTCAATGCCGGACGACGCCATTTCCCGCAGTTCGTCCAGCAGCGTCACGAAACCGGTGATCGCCTTGGCCGAGCGCGGGTTCAGCAGCGCCACCTTGTCGTCGACCGCGTCGCGCAACGCGGCCCAGAACGAGATCCGTTCCCGTTCCGCGTGCGTCGCCACGACTGCCTCGGCTCGGTCGCCGATGCCGCGCTTGGGGACGTTGAGGATCCGCCGCAGGCTGACCGTGTCGTCCGGGTTCGCCAGGACGCGCAGGTACGCGATCATGTCCCGCACTTCGCGCCGTTCGTAGAACCGCACGCCGCCGACGACCTTGTACGGCAGGCCGAGCCGGATGAAGATTTCCTCGAACACCCGCGACTGGTTGTTGGTGCGGTAGAACACCGCGACGTCCGAGTAGTCCGCCTCGCCCTTCTCCGCCAGCGAGTCGATCTCCCCGGCGACGAACGCGGCCTCGTCGTGGTCGTTGTCCGACACGTAGCCGACGATCTTCTCGCCGTCGCCCGAATCGGTCCACAGCCGCTTCGCGCGCCGGTTGGGGTTGCGCGCGATGACCGCGTTGGCCGCGGACAGGATCGTTTGCGTGGAGCGGTAGTTCTGCTCCAGCAGAATCGTGTGCGCGTTCGGGAAATCGCGTTCGAATTCCTCGATGTTGCGGATGGTCGCGCCGCGGAAGGCGTAGATGGACTGGTCCGCGTCACCCACCACGCACAGTTCGGCGGGCTCGATCCCGGTGTCCGTGGCTTCGGTCCCGGCGAGCGCGCGCACCAGGGTGTACTGCGCGTGGTTGGTGTCCTGGTACTCGTCGACCAGGACGTGCCGGAAGCGCCGCCGGTAGTACTCCGCGACGTCCGGGAACGCTTGCAGCAGCGACACTGTCTGCATGATCAGGTCGTCGAAGTCGAACGCGTTCGCGCTCGACAGCCTGCGCTGGTACTCGGCGTAAACCTCGGCGACGCGGCGCTCCAGGTCGTTGGCCGCCTTCGAGGCCGCCTCTTCCGGATCGACCAGCTCGTTCTTCAGGTTCGAGATGTGCACCGCGAGCGTGCGCGCGGCGTACTTCTTCGGGTCGACGTCGAGATCACGCGCCACGAGCGTGATGAGCCGCTTCGTGTCGTCCGAGTCGTAGATGGAGAAACTCGACGACATGCCGAGCGTTTTCGCCTCGCGGCGGAGGATCCGCACGCACATCGAGTGGAACGTGGACACCCACATCGCGTTCGCGCGCTTGCCGACGAGCGCCGCGACGCGTTCGCGCATCTCGGCGGCGGCCTTGTTGGTGAACGTGATCGCCATGATCTCGCCCGGATGCACTCCGCGTTCGGCGAGCAGGTAGGCGATCCGGCGCGTGAGCACGCGCGTCTTGCCCGATCCGGCTCCCGCGACGACCAGCAGCGGACCTCCGGCGTGCGTCACCGCCTCGCGCTGGGCGGGGTTGAGGTCCTCGAGCAGGTCTGCGGTTCCCGGCCGGGCAGCGCGGGCGGGCGGGTCTGCGGGGAGATCGAAGAGGGTGTCCATCGTCTGTCAACGCTACCCCGGGGGTACGACAGTCCCGGAACAGCCACGGGTCGGCCTGCGCTTGCCGACGTACGCCGCAGTGTCGCCTCGCGCCCGACGCGCGCCGAAGCCGCGGCGCGGAGCATCGAATGGCATGGACGACAAGATTCCCGCCCGGTTGAGGGCTTCCGACAGCGACCGCGAACGCGTCGCCGAGACCATCCAGTCCGCCGGTTCCGACGGACGGCTCACGCTCGAAGAAGTAGAGGAGCGGCTGCGCACGGTCTACGCCGCCCGCTACACCGACGAACTCGGCGAACTCACCGCCGACCTCCCCCGGCCGGCACCGGTCCGTCCGCGCGGCGGCGGCTGGCCATTGACCCGGGCCGCGCTGCGCGAACATCCGGCGCTGCGCGTCCACCTCGGCATCGCCGCCGTGCTCGCGACCTTGCTCATCGTGCGCTGGGCGATCGGCGGCGCGCTGTTCTTCTGGCCGGCGATGCCGCTGTTCTGGCTGTTCATCAGCCTGGTGCTGCACGCGCGGGCGCGGACGGCGCGGCAGCGGCCGGGCGCGCCTGTGCCATACTGAATCCGTGCGGCACAGCAGCGAGCGATTTTTTCACGGGACCCGGACTCCGGCTCCCGTGATCGCGTAGTGCCCCACCCGCCATCACCCGCAGCCCCGGAGTCCACTGGACCCGGGGCTTTCGCCATCCCTGGGCCAAGGGAAGTCCGGACTTCAGAGAGGTCCCGATGAACGCGCAGACGCAGAACGCCGACGGACAGCCCGCCGAGCACACCCCGGCAGGCGAGGACATCTCGTCGCTTCGCGAGGAGATCGACTGGCTCGACTCCGAAATCCTCCGGCTCGTGAAGCGCCGGGTCGAGGTGTCGAAGACCATCGGCGCGGCCCGGATGGCCGCGGGCGGCACGAAAATCGTCTACAACCGCGAGATGGACGTGCTGGCGCGCTACCGCGAACTGGGCCCGGAGGGCCGTCAGCTGGCACTGCTGCTGCTGAACCTCGGCCGCGGCAGGCTCGGCCGCTGACGCGGTATCCGGGGCATCCCCGATTCGCACGGCAGGGAAAACGGGCAGACTGGACACATGATTAACCTCATCGCCGTCATCATCGCGATCGCGAGCGTGCTGGCGTCCCTCGGCCACGTCGGCTACCTGGCGCTGCTGAACAACGCGGCGGGCAAGCGGGCGGGCGGGGCTCCGGTGGCGCAGTACGTGCGCAGCCGCTGGGCACTGGCCGGCGGCGCCACCGCGGCCTCGCTGTTCGCCTGGTTGCTCACTTCCGGCAACGTCGTGCTGGACGTGCTGGCCATCGTCATCGCGGTCGGTAGCGGCGCGACGTCGATGAAGGCCCTTCAGTCGACGCAGGCGAAGTACCGCAGCGGCGGCTGACGAGCCCCCGAACTGGGCAAACACCGGGCGACACGCTGCGCTGCGTGACGTGCCGCCCGTTCGGGCGCGCCCGGTCGAGTGAAACCGGTGCAAGTTGCAGGATGGGTGAAGACATTCGCCTGCCGGTTTCCTACTGTGAAGTCCGTGAGGATCCTGGCGTCTGCGCCGGGCTATGCCCGGAGGACGCGCGGGAGCTGCGGCTCCGCGCGCCGTTCTCCGCGTGCGCGTGCATTTGCTCGGGAGTTCGCAAGTGTGGACGCAAGCGCCGTTCTCCTCGCCCCTGCTCCGTTCGGGTTGACGAGCCCCCCGGCGCCGTCACGCCCCTCTCGCGGAGGGGTCGGACCGGCATGACGGGAAACACGATGGGCGGTCCGCGGCACGCCGGCCGTCCCGGCGCGATGCCGGACGCCGAGGTCACCGTTCCCGGACGGCACCGCGTCCGCGCCGACGGCACCTGGACGCCGGTGGTGCCGCCGCGCACCGCCGGGCATCACCGGCACCGCACCGGGGCCGCGCCAGCCGTCACCACTGCTCCGGCGCCGCGGGGCAGCGAGAATCCGCAGCAGCGCGGCGCACCGGCTCCGCGTGCGAACCGGGTGCCCGACGACGGGAACCGCCCGGCTCCGAACCAGCCGGTGTTCCCCACCGCGAGCGGCACGTTGCCGATCAGCGATCCCCCGCTGCCGCAGCCGCAGCGCCGCCGGGCGACGATCGAACCGAGGGGCCGCCGCGCCTCCGCCCCGGAGCGGCTGGCCGAACCCGTTTCCCCCGGCCAGACCGCCGTACCCCAGAGCCGCACCGCGCAACCCCCGGGCCGTCCCGCCGCCCGGCATTCCGAATCTCCCAGCCGCCGGGCCGAGTCCCAGGCCGCCTCCCCCAGCCGCCGGGCCGAGTCCCAGGCCGCCTTCGCTCCCCCGCAGGACCGGATTCCCGAGGAGCACCGCGCCTTCGCCCCGCCGCACAGCGCGCTCCCGCAGCCGACGGCCCGGCGCACCCGGCAGGAACGCGTCGCCACCACCTCCGCCGCGCTGGCCAACCGGCCGGAAAGCCCCCGCGAACGCGTCGAGCTGAATCCGGTCGCCGAAGAGCCGCCGCGCCGCCAGCGCGTCACCCTCGGCGAACCGGCCGTCTCGCCGAGGGAAGACCACGAGCAGCAGGACGACGAGGTGCGCGTGTACTCCGCGCCGCTGCTGGACGGCCTCGGCACGTTCGACCTCGGCTCGGTGCCCGCGTCCGTCACCCCGCCGAAGACCTGGCGCAAGGCCGCGTGGTTCGCCACCGGCGCGTCCGGCGCGGTGGTCGTCGGGCTGCTGTTCGCCGGGACGTTCCTGGTCGGCGGACCCACCGCCACGACGACCGACGCGATCGGCGGCGGCGGTTGGCCCGGCAGGCAGAACGGCGGCAACCCGAACCTCAGCGCGCTGCTTCCGAACGGACAGCACGGCGGGATCGGCGGCACCGTCCCGCGCGACAACTCCAGCACCAGCCCCGACGGCGTCACCTCGGACAACGGCACGCACCCGCAGCAGGGCACCGGTCCGAACAGCTCCGCGAGCAGCAGTTCGGCCGACGTGACCACCTCGGCCGGCCCCGGGACCAGCACCGGCGGCTGGACGTCCGCGCCGACGACCACGGACTCGCCCTCGTCGAGCGAACCGCCGGAGAAGCCGCCGGTCACTCCCGCCCAGCGGGAAACGAAAGAGCCGACGTACTTCACCACCAACGACGCGAACACGATGGGGAACAACTCGGAGAAGTTCTTCAACACGGTCACCACCGACCCGTCGGAGGCCTCGTCGGTCACGTCCGGCGAGCTCAAGCAGGAGGGCCCGCAGGGGCTGCGCAAGCGGTACGCCGACGTCGCGTACTTCGAGGTCAAGAAGGTCACCATCGACCCGCAGCACGGCACCACGGTGAACACCGTCGAGGTCACGCACAAGGACGGCAGCAAGAGCACCGAGCAGCGCACCCTCACCTTCGACGACAACGGGAAGATCACCGGCGACGGTCGCTGACCAGCACACTGTCTGCAAATGCCGATGCACGTGCGGTGCGGTGAGCGGTTGTTCCCTCGTCCGGTTGGGTGACATAAGCTGCCGTTCGTCGTACGACGGCGGCATTCCGGCGACGGAGTCTGGCGGACGCCTGTCGGCACAGGGTTACCTGGCGACTACGAGGACCGGATCCGACCACGAATCGCCCGGACCGCCCCGAGGACCCCGCCACCGCGCCGGGTCCTGCCCCGAACCCCCAGAGCGAGGACTTTCGTGCTTGAACGGCAGCGAACCCGGCGAGAACCCGACGCCGTGCGCGTCGAGGACGTGATCCCGCCGGAACTGCTCGAGAACGTGGCCGAAGCCGACCGCGAATACCTCGAGCAGGTGGTCCGCGAACCGCAGAAGTACCTGCCGCCGCGCGCCCGCCGTCCGGTCGCCCGCGACGAGGTGCCCGTCGAAGAGCCCGAAAGCAAGCTCGCCCGCCGCGCGAAGCTGGCCGGGCTCGTCGGAGCGGGCGCGCTGGTCGCCGGTGCCGTCGTCACGGCCTCCCTGCTCAGCGGAGGCCCGCGGCCCACCGTGCCGGTCGCCGGCGGAGCCGCGATGCCCGCCGGGTTCAGCGGTGCGGCAGCGCTCGGCGGCCAGGCCGTGCCGCAGCAGCGCAAGGTCCACTCGTCCGGCGGCACGACGTCGGGACAGAGCGAAAGCACGACGCCGTCCAAGCACACCGATTCCGCGGCCACGACGCCGTTGAATTCGGGCACCACGACGCCGGAAACCACTTCCGGCACCTCGGCTTCCTCGTCGAGCGCGCCGTCCTCGGCGGAATCGCACAAGAAGTCCGCCACCTCGTCGGCAGCCGCGCCGGATCCGGTGAAGCTCGAAGCGGTGCGCAAGTTCTACGCCTCGATCGACCACCACCCGGAGAACGCGCTTTCGCTGCTCGCCCCGAGCGTCGCGCGCGGCGAAACGGGCGATCTGGTCCGCGCGTGGAGCGGGGCCGACTCGATCGACGTCCAGGAAGCGCACGTCCAGGACGACGGTTCCGTCTTCGCCGTGGCGCTCGTCCACCAGGCCGACGGAACCCTGTTGCGGGTGACCCAATTGTTCGACGTCGTCGAGCAGGATGTGATCTCCCAGGCCCGCGTCCTGTCCGCGGTCTACTCCTGACCTGCGCGAACGTGGTTATGTCCAGCTGCCCGACGTGTGCCGCGTGCGTGTGCGCAGAGTGAGCGCCTAGCCTTGTCACGGGTCGGTCTCGGCAAAACCGGCACACGGTCCACAGCAGGTGCCTACGCTCCGGTGCTGCGGCGGGTTCGAACTCACCCCTTTGGGGTAGAACAGTCCCGCCCCGGGAAGTCGGAGCCCCAAAGGGAGGTCGCGTGAGCGACGAGGGTCGTCTGGTCGCCGGCCGGTACCGGATCGTCGGGAAAATCGGTTCCGGCGCGATGGGGGCTGTCTGGCGCGCCCACGACGAGGTGCTGGGCCGTACGGTCGCCATCAAGCAGCTGCTTCTGCAGCCCGGGCTGGAGAACCACGAGGCGGAGGACGCCCGGCAGCGCACCATGCGCGAGGGCCGGATCGCCGCGCGGCTGCACCACCCGAACGCGATCACCGTGTTCGACGTCGTCACCGACGACAACGGCCAGCCCTGCCTGATCATGGAATACCTGGCTTCCACCAGCCTGGCGCAGGTGCTGCAGGAAAAGGGCACCCTGCCGCCGCTGGAGGTGGCGCGGATCGGCGCGCAGATCGCCGCCGCCCTGCGCGAGGCGCACGCGGTCGGCATCGTGCACCGCGACATCAAGCCGGGCAACATCCTGCTCGCCGGCAACGGCACGGTGAAGATCACCGACTTCGGCATCTCCCGGGCCAAGGACGACGTCACGGTCACCAAGACCGGGATGATCGCCGGCACCCCCGCGTACCTGGCCCCTGAGGTCGCGATCGGCGGCGACCCCGGGCCCGAGTCGGACGTCTTCTCGCTCGGCTCCACGCTGTACGCCGCTTGCGAGGGACAGCCGCCGTTCGGCCTGTCCGAGAACACGCTGAGCCTGCTGCACGCGGTCGCCGCGGGGCAGATCAACCCGCCGCGGCAGTCCGGTCCCCTGGCGAGCGTGCTCGCGGTGTTGCTGCACCCGGAGACCCAGCACCGGCCCACCGCCGACGAATGCGAGGAGCTGCTGGCCGCGGTCGCGCGCGGCGAGACCCCGCTCGGCGGCCCGGCCGACGACACGGTGATGGCCTCGTCCTCGGGCACCCTCGGCGCGGCCGCGCTCGGTGCGGCGGGCGGCGCGGCCGCCGCGGGTCTGCTGCATCCCGACGACGAGCAGGCCAGCCACTCCGGCACGCTGCTCGACGAACCGGGCGTCACCCAGCAGTACGACCCGAGCGCGCAGCAGTACTACGACGAGGCCCCGTACCCGCCGGCCTCCGGTTACCCGGAGAACGACTACGACGACCACGGCTACCAGCAGGACGGCTACCACCAGGAGCCGCCGCTGTACGGCGACCCGAGCCGCAACGGCCTCGCCGCCACGCGCGCGGTCCCGGTCCCGGAGCACTACGAGGACGATCCGTACGACGAGGAGTCCGCGCCGCGGACCCGCGTGCAGACCGCGCCCGAGGACGACGAGGACGAGAAGCCCGGCGCGTGGAAGAAGCCCGCGATCATCGGCGGCATCGTGGTCGTCGGCCTGGTCGCGCTCGGCGTGTGGCTGCTGACCCCGGGCAATCCGCCCGACGCTTCGCAGCCCGCCCCGCCCGCGTCGTCGTCCGCGGTCGCGCCGACGTCCGTCACACAGCCGCCTTCGGAAGCAACCACTACGTCCCCGCCTACGTCTTTCCGGGAAAGCGCGACCCGCGAGACCCAGTCGACGCGGCACTCGCGGCGGTCTACCAGTGCGGAGGAGACTCCGACGCAGGACCAGCCGTCGCAGACGCGGGTGTCTCAGACCAAGCAGTCGGAGACCAAGCCGAAGCCGCCGGAGAGTTCGCATCCGGTGACGCCGACAGCTAGCGCGACCAGCTAAGCGATCCAGGGACAGCATTGAGTTCAGAAGGCAGCATCGTCGGGGAGCGGTACCGGCTCGACCAGCCGATCGGGCGCGGCCGTGCGGGCATCGTGTGGCTCGCGTTCGACACGCGGCTGTTCCGGACCGTCGCCGTCAAACGCATGTACCTGCCCGTCGGCCTGCCGCCGGAGCGTGCCGAGCAGGCCCGCGCGATGGCGATGGAAGAGGGCAAGGCCGCGGCCCGGATCGATCATCCGTGCGCGATCACGGTGTACGACGTGCTGCCCGACGGCCCGGACGTGTGGCTGGTGATGGAGTACATCCCGTCGCGCGGGATGTCGGTGTTCCTCGCCGAACACGGCAGGCTCACCCCGGAGCAGGCCGCGTTCCTCGGCATCCAGCTGGGCGACGCGATGGCGTCGATTCACTCGGCGGGCATCGTCCACCGCACGCTCGAACCGAACACGGTGCTGCTCGCTGACGACGGCAGCGTCAAGCTCACCGACATCGGCATCACCGGCGGTGGTCCGCACGCCGCCTACGTGGCGCCCGAGGTCGCGCGCGGCGCGCCTCCGTCTGCAGCTGCAGACGTCTTCTCCCTGGGCGCGACGCTCTACACGGCGGTCGAGGGCGTGCCGCCGTTCGGCGACGACGGCCAGTCCCCGGAACGGCCGCCGGAGAACGCGGGGCCGCTCGCTGGCGCGTTGCAGAAGATGCTGCGCGCCGACCCGGCGGCCCGGCCGACCATGGACGACACCGTGCACGCGCTGAAGGCGATCACCGTCGGGCGCGAGCAGACCGCGTTCATCCCGCCGACCGCGCCCGCGCTGCCGACCCTTCCGGCGTCCCGGCCGCTGCCCGCGCAGCCGCCCAACGTTCCGGAGCCCACGCAGCAGATCCAGCCGGACGCCACGCAGCACATCCTGCCTCCGCAACAGCCGCAACAGCCACCGCAACCCGCTCCGCTGATGCAGCTTCCGGTCCAGCAGGTGCCGCAGGCCCCCGCACCCCCGCAGCCGATGCGGCAGCAGGCGATGCAGCAGCCGACCGCCCGCTACACGCCCACTCCGGCGCAGCAGGCCGCGGCCGCGCAGGCTGTCCGGGAAAAGGCCGCCGCACGGCGCCGGATCATCCTCACCGTCGCGGCGATTCTGTGCGCGATTCTGATCGGGATCGGCGTTTCGCAGCTGCTGTTCGTCTGAGCCGGCGTCAGGCGACGTTCTCGATCGCCTCTTGCATGGCTTCGAGGAACGTCCGCACAGCCGGGCTGCCCACGACGCGCGCGGCCACCGCGGCGTGAATGTGCCTGCTCGGCTGCGGATTGCGGACCCGGCGCACCACCACGCCCGGATGCGGCGTGCCCAGCCCCAGCTCCGGAACCAGCCCCACGCCGAGTCCGGCGGCGATGAACCCTTGCGCCGACGGATAGTCCTCGGACTCGACCACGACGTTCGGATGGAACCCGGCGGACGCGCAGGCCCCTTGCAGGATCGCCCGGCAAGCGCCGGGGATCGGATCGACGCCGACCCACGGTTCGTCGGCGAGATCAGCCAGGTCGAGGACGCGTTTGCGGGCCAGCCGGTGCGCGCGCGGCAGCACCGCGCGGTACGGATCGTCCAGCAGCGGCACCAGTTCGATGCCCTGCCCCGGCTCCGACGGCCGCGGATACACGATGATCGCCAGGTCAGCGCGGCCTTCTTCGACCTCGGTGAGCGGATCGCCCGGGTCGATGAGCTTGAGGTCGAGCCACACGCCCGGATGTTCGCGGCGAAGCGCGGCCACGGCGTACGGCACCATCGTCGCGCCCGCGGTGGCGAAGTAGCGGATGGCGAGCTTGCCGGTACGGCCTTCCTTCAACTCGGTGAGCGCGGCTTCGGCGCGAGCCAGCTCCGCGCTGAGCGTCTCGGCGTGTTCGGACAGCAGCGTTCCCGCCGGGGTCGGCTGGACTCCGCGTCCGACGCGTTCCAGCAACGGCGTGCCCGCTTCGCGTTCGAGCACCGCCAGCTGCTGGCTGATCGCCGAGGGCGTGTAGCCGAGATTCCTCGCCGCGGCAGTGATCGAACCGCTCGTGATCACCGCGCGCAGCACCTGCATGCGCCGTACATCGAGCATGGTCCTGATCCTACAGGTTTGCTTAATTGTCCCTGCAGTTATTTTCGCTTGTTCTTACGCCTCGGCGCGGCGAAGCTGGCTACCGAGGCGAAGGAGGAACCTGGGGTGGGCGAGACGAAGACGCTGCTGAGGATCGCGGCGCTCGCGTTGATGTGGGGATCGAGTTTTTTCTGGATCAAGCTCGGGCTGGAAGCGCTTTCCCCGGTGCAGCTGGTGCTCGCGCGGCTCGTGCTGGGCGCGGCGGTGCTGCTGGCACTGTGCCTGATCGGGCGGCGGAGCCTGCCGGCGCGACGGAGCACCTGGGGACACCTGCTCGTCGCGGCGTTCTTTCACAATGCCTTGCCGTTCCTGCTTTTCGCGGTCGGCGAGACCACTGTGGACTCCGGCATCACCGGGGTGCTGAACTCCACCACCCCGCTCTGGGTGCTCGTGGTGGCCCCGTTCCTCGGGGTGTCGAACCGGATGAACGCGACGCGGATCGCCGGACTGGTGATCGGGCTCGGCGGGATCCTGCTGATTTTCGCGCCGTGGCAGGCGTCCGGACTGCTCAGCTGGGGCGCGCTGGCCTGCCTCGCCGCCGCGGCGAGCTACGGATTCGCGTTCGTCTACGAAGGCCGGTACCTGTCGAACACCGGCTCCTCGCCGTACGCGATCGCGGCCGGGCAAATGCTGCTGGCGACCGGTTTTCTGGTGCTGGCCATGCCGTTCGGCGGGTTGACGCCGGTGCACCTGAGCCCGGGCGCGCTGATCGCGGTGGTGATCCTCGGTCTCGGTTCGACCGGGATCGCGTTCGCCCTCAACTACCAGCTGCTGGCGAGCGAAGGCGCGGTGGCCGCGTCGGTGGTCGGCTATCTGCTGCCGGTGGTGTCGGTGTTGCTGGGCGCGGTGTTCTTGCACGAGCAGCTGAACCTGCGCGTGATCGCGGGCATGGTCGTGGTGCTGCTCGGCGTCGCGCTGACCCGGTTGCAGCGCAAGGCCGAGGTGACTCCGGAAGAGGAACTGACTCCGGCCTAGACGAGGCGGCGGTCCGAGGCCCAGCGGGACAGCTCGTAGCGGTTCGACAGCTGGGTCTTGCGCAGGACGCTCGACACGTGCGTCTCGACCGTCTTCACCGAGATGAACAGCTCGGACGCGATTTCCTTGTACGCGTAACCGCGGGCGAGCAGGCGCAGGACGTCGCGTTCGCGCGGGGTGAGCAGGTCCAGTTCGGGGTCGTTGATCGGCGCGGAACCGGGACGGTCGGCGAAGGCGTCGAGGACGAAACCGGCCAGGCGCGGGGAAAACACCGCGTCGCCGTCGGCCACCCGGACCACCGCGCGGACGAGTTCCTGCGACGAGATCGTCTTGGTGACGTACCCGCGCGCACCGGCGCGGATGACGGCGATGACGTCCTCGGCGGCGTCGGACACCGACAGCGCGAGGAAGACGACGTCCGGCAGCTCCGGGCGGACGCGGCGGAGCACCTCGGCTCCCCCGCCGTCGGGCATGTGGACGTCGAGCAGCACGACCTGCGGCCGGGTGCGCGCGATGCCGGCGACCGCTTCGGCGACCGACCCGGCCTCGCCGACCACCTGCACCTCGTCGGTGATCGAATCGAGTTCCGTGCGCACTCCCGCGCGGAACAACGCGTGGTCGTCCACGAGGAAGACCTTGACCGGTTCCCGCTGGCTATCCGTCACGACTGCCCACTCCCTCGCTTCGCCTGCCCCCGAGCATAGCGAGGTCACGCCACCCCTTTGCCCGCCTTCACCGGCATGGCGAGCTGGACTTCGGTGCCTTCGCCCGGCGCGGTGCGCAGCTTGCAGGTGCCGCCGTGGCGTTCCATCCGGCCGCGGATCGAGTCGGCGAGGCCGTGCCGGTCGGCGGGCACGACGTCCGGGTCGAAGCCCTTGCCGCGGTCGCGCACGAACACGGTGACCTCGGTGGGCTCGACCTCGGCGAACACGCTGACCTCGGCGACGCCGGCGTGCTTGGCCGCGTTGACGATCGCCTCGCGGGCCGCCTGCACCAGCGCGGTGAGCGGCGGGTTCAGCTCGGCGTCGCCGACCACGACCTGGCCGACCGAGATCGCGAACTGGTCCTCGACCTCGCCGCACGCCGCGGCGAGCGCCTCGGACAGCTGCTGGCGGGTGCCTTCTTCCTCTTCTTTGGTCCGTTTGTCGCTGGGCTTGCCGTAGCCGCCGGGGCCGTACAGCCAGCCGCGCAGCTCGCGTTCCTGGCCGCGGGCGAGACGGGCGACCTCGGCGGGCTGGTCGGCCTGGCGCTGGATCAGCGCGAGGGTCTGCAGGACGGAGTCGTGCAGGTGCGCGGCGATTTCGGCGCGTTCGTCGGTGCGGATGCGGGCCTGGCGTTCCTCGCCGAGGTCGCGGACCAGCCGCAGCCAGAACGGAACGGTGAGCACCGCGACGCCGATCAGGGTCGCGAGCACCGCGATCAGGGCGAATTTGACCTGGTCGAAGTCGCCGCTGGCGAACACGACGAAGCCGATGCCGGTGGCCACCAGCGCGACCCCGGCGAGGATCCGGACGAACGCCGCGAGCCGGCCGCCCTCGCCGACCAGGCCGTCGCGGGCCCCGACGCGCCAGCGCCGCCGCTGCGATTCGTCCGCCTCCCGCCAGACGACCGCCGCACCGAGCGCGGCGAGCGCGAGCGGCACCGCGACCCAGCCGCGGATGGCCCCGGTGAGCGTGCTGCTGGCGATCGCGAGCCCGATGCCGAGCGCGATCAGCCCGTACGCCTGCTGCCGGTCGCGGGCCCTGGGCGCGGTTTCGCTTTCCTCGGCGCTCTGCGGCACGAACACCCAGAGCAGGCCGTAGGCGAGCAGGCCGGCCCCGTTGAGCGCGGCCAGCAGCGCGAACACGACGCGCACCCAGACGACCGGAACCCCGAGGTGGTCGGCGAGGCCGCTCGCTACGCCCGCGACGGCCCGCCCGGAGCGCCGCCGGTACATCTTGGGCCGCGCTTCGGGTTCGGCGACCTCCATCGCCGGGGAGGACAGGAGTGCCGAGGGCTCCTCGGAAACCGGGGAAACCCGCCCTGGGGCACTGATGTCGAGAAAGTCCTGCACGAGTCCCATCGTCACACGCGGGAGCGGCCCGGACATCGGGGAAGGCCCTGATCCATTCCCCCAGACGGCCGCCGGCGAGGAAATTCCGCGAACCTCCCTGCCGCCGTCCGGGACTCGGTACGATGCAGGGGGCGAGCGATCACAGTGCGTACACGGGGCGGGGAGGCCGGATGACCGAGCAACATCGCGCGGAGCACGTCGAGTCCGCAGGCGATTACTACGCCCGGACGCAGAACGTGCACCAGATTTTCTCCGTCGGCGAGGATTCGCCGGAGACGCGCAGCGCGACGGAGCAGGACGCCTCGCAGTACTCGGTCCAGCAGGGCCAGCAGCTGCTCCAGGGCCAGCAAACCCGGAGCGACGCGCCAGCGCCGGACGCGAATTACGCGTCGTACAGCCACGAAGACCTGCACAAAATGGTCAACGAGGGCTTGAACTTCGAGAGCATCAACGACCGCAGCCGCGTGACGAACACCTACGGCAACTGGCTCGCCGACGTGTCCAACCAGTTCCGCGACGCGGCCAACACCGCCGGCGCCGAATGGCAGGGCACGGCCGCGGCGCAAGCGCATTCGTTCTTCCAGAGCACGGCGGACCACACGGAAAAAACCGGCAACGCGATGCAGCTGGTGTCGAACCGCTACTCCCAGCAGTCCGCGGCGGCCGATTACGCGCACAAGAACATGCCGGAGCCGACCGGGTTCAACCAAAAGGCCGAAATGGCCAAGGCGACCGAGCAGTTCCAGAACGGCAACCCGTTGCAGGGCGTGATCGCGCTGAACGACATCGCGGCCAAACAGCAACAGGCCGACGCGGCGCACCAGCAGGCGGTCCAGGTAATGCACGGACTGGACTCGACGTATCACGAGACGTCGACCACGCAGCCGGTTTACTCGCCGCCGCCGCAGATGAACAACGACAGCACGCACGCCAGCAGCGCCGCGCCGGTGACCGTGCCTGGCGGGGCTTCCAGCGGGCCTTATGTCGGTCCTGGCGGTCCGGCCGGCCCGGGTGTTCCTGGTGGCGGTTTCTCGAATCCGCCACTCGGCGGGCCCGCTGTCAACACGTTCGGCCCGCCTTCCGTCGGAAACCCCGCGGTCTCCCCGCCCGGAGTGCCTTATGCCCCCGGGCCGGGCGTCAACACCGGTACCGGACCGCTCAGCAACACTGGCCTGACCGGCGGAAACCCTCCCCGGACCACCCCCGGCCCACTCGGCCGCCTGTCCCCCGACGGCCTGGCACTCGGCGGCGGCGGGACCGGAACCCCCAGCGAAGAGACGCCCCGCAGCCGCTCGGGCGGCTCCGGCCGAGGCGGCGCCGGCGGCCGGGTGACCGGCGGGACTGGTTCGGGTGGTTCCGGGAAGCCGGGTGAAAGCGCCGGGAAGGGCGCGGCGGAACGGCTGGAACGGGGCGCGACTGCGGCGGCGAACGCTGGTAAGGGCGGTAAGCCTGGTGCTGCTGGGGCGGGTGCTGGGGCTGGGGCTGCGGGCTCCGGTGCCGGGAAGAAGAAGGAAGAGGACAAGGAACACAAGAACAAGATCCCGACACAGGTCGATCCGGACGAGGTCTTCGAGGTGAAGCCGGAACGAGGACCGGACGGGGAGAAGATCACACCTCCGGTTCTCGGCGGTTGATCCCCTCGAAGGATCCTTCGCCACGTTCCTCATAGCCTTCGCACCCTCGCGCGCAGACACAGGAGCAGCCGATGTCAGGATACGAATGGGATGCGGCCCCGGCGGCCGGAAGTGCTCCCGCCGCCGGCACCGCAGGCAACGACTTTCTGGCTGGGTTCACTGACGGGCCCGGAAGCCACGACGCCGCGCAGAAAATGAAGAACGCAGGAAACACGCTGAAGACGTTGGCGCAGAACGG
The DNA here is from genome assembly GCF_046195355.1 of Amycolatopsis sp. VS8301801F10. Taxonomy (NCBI): domain Bacteria; kingdom Bacillati; phylum Actinomycetota; class Actinomycetes; order Pseudonocardiales; family Pseudonocardiaceae; genus Amycolatopsis; species Amycolatopsis sp. VS8301801F10. The sequence continues at coordinate 630,719 of NZ_CP176065.1, forward strand.
TTCGTTCGCGGTCAATGAAGCGGGTTTCAACGCATACATGAAGGCCTGCGATTTCTTCATGCACGGATACAACAGAATGATCCGCGAATTAGGCGTATTGTCCCTCCCCGCAGGCATGGGGAATTTCGACTACGGGGTGGCTGTCGCGAATTTTAACGTGCAAGTGGCGAGCGTAGGAGGCGACGCGATGCTGCCAAACCTTGTACTGATGCGAGATGCCGTCGACGCGGCGCAACAAGCCCTCGCCATCGCGCGCAAAAACTACCAAGAAACAGAGCATGCGCACTCCGTATCCTTCGCGGAGCTCAACAAGAAAATTGATGGTAAGTGAAAAAATTGCGTATCTTGGTTTCCTTTGTCGCTCTCGGTGTCGCGGCGACAACACTGACCGCGTGCGACAGCTCCGTCAACGGTGACGCACTACCTAGCACGCCAGCGCCTTCGTCCGCGCCCACCTCTTCACCGGCAAACCCCTTTGCCTCGAGGAACCAATGCGCCCTCCTGGATCAAATTCTCAGCGGGAAGGGATTTCCGAAAGCGACCCCGACAGAGGCGCAAGCACAGAGGTCTTGCGGCTCGCAAGGCGGGAAAGAAACTAATTTCACCGCCATCGGGCTCCTCCTGCAAGAAGGTCAGCGCTACTCGGACAATATTCGAAACCCCAGCAAAGCTCGCAGCGGAAAGCTCAACGGGCGGCCGTTCGTGGAGGACCCCGAGCCGTTGGGATCCAGCGGCCAGTGCTCGATGTTTTTTGCGGTCGAGCCCAATTCGCGTGCGGTCCTCGACGTCACCGGCGGCACGGATACAGCTGCCTCGTGCCGGACTGCCGAAGACCTGGCCAGCAAGCTGGAACCTCTGCTCCCGAAGAACTGAGCGGAGAATCCAATGGCAGAGACGCGACCACGCCTCTTGGCCCTGCTCGGCGCGGCCGCGATTGCCCTGACTGCGTGCGACAGCTCAGTCGACGGCGTCGCAGCACCACGACAAACGGTTCCCTCCATTCCATCCGCGCGCCCGTCCTCGTCCGGAAATCCCTTCTCCGCAAGGAACCAGTGCGCACTACTCGACCAGCTCCTCACCGGATGGGGATACGCCAAGGCAAGGCCTTCTGTCGCTGATTCAAAACGCTCCTGCGCCGCGCAGAAGCCTGGGGGCGGCCCGGACGCCACCGTGGTCGGCCTCACCCTTCAAGACGGCCAGCGCTACACAGACAACGTCGTCAATCCCAGCAGAACTCGTACCGGAAAGATCAACGGCAGCCGCCCCGTGCTCGAAGAACGGGAGCCTCTGGGTTCGAGTGGTCAGTGCATGCTGAAGCTGGCCGTTGAGCCCAATTCGCGAGCAATCGTCGACGTCACCGGAGGAACCGACACCGACGCGGCGTGCAAGAGCGCCGAAGACCTGGCCGACAAGTTGGATCCACTTCTCCCTAAAAGCTAGAAGCAGGAAGCACGTGACCGCGAATCGACGCGCAGCCGGGCATTCGGCGTAGCACTAGCCCTGGCTGACACCGCAGCCTGCAGCAATTCTGTCAATGGCGCGGCGACTCCTGCCAGGTCGAATGCAGTTTCCAGCATAAATCCCCACAACGTTATTGCGCCCCAGAAACCAGGAGATGGCCTGGACGCTGGCGTTGTGGCTCCGGTTCAAGCGGATCATGCATGCTCACGCTGGCAGTCGCGACTCGTCCTCGCGCGATCATCGATGTCACCGTAGGCACTGGCACCGACCGCTGAAGGCTTGGCGGTCAAGCTGGACCCGCTTCTCCCCAGGGACACATCTCGGGGACAACCTCAGGGACCTTCCCCGATGTGCCGCCCCCGGACGTCGACCATGCTGTACGGCATGAGTGGTGCGAACGACGTGCGGCCTCCCCGTACGAACCCGCTGAACGGGTTCGAGGAGACCGTCAAGGACTTCTGGGCCAGCAGGCCTCGGCGGCCGCTCTCGGGTCGGAAGGTTGCGGGGGTCGCGGCTGGGCTGGGGGATCGCTACGGGATCGATCCCGTGGTGATTCGGGTCGCGTTGGCGGCGGCGACCGTTTTCGGGGGGTTCGGGCTGGTGCTTTACCTGCTCGGGTGGCTGTTCTTCCCCGCCGAGGGCGACGAGGTCTCCGGCTTCGAGGCGATGCTCGGGCGCGGCCGGTCGACCATGACGAAAGCCTTCGCGGCCGTGCTGACCATCGCGGTGATTCCGGTCGTCGGGTGGACTTTCGGGGGCGGCTGGTTCGACGGGGGCGGCCTGATCGGGTTCGCGTTGCTCGCCACGTGCCTTTATCTCCTGCATCGCACCCGCGGGCAGGACAACCGACCGGCGCCGGTCGTCGCGTTCGCGGCGGACGGGGTCGCTTCCGGAACCGGAGCTTTCACGATGAACAGCGACACCCCGACTCCCGCGGCGGCGGCGCCGGGCTGGGATCCGCTGGCCGCCGATCCGGCGGGCTGGGATCTGCCCGACCCGGCGGCATCGGTCCCGCCGCCGCCTCCGAGCGGCGACTACAACGACTCCGCGCCCAAGCCGCCGCGGCGGCACTCCAAGATCGGGCCCGCCACGTTCGGGGTCGCGGTGATCGTGGCCGGCGTCGGCGTCGCGCTCGCGCTGAACGGGTTCGACTGGTTCTCCCTGCGGCACATCATCGGCATGACGCTCGCCGTGCTGGGCGTCGGGCTCGTGGCCGGGGCGTTCGCTCGCGGCGCGCGCGGCCTGATCGGGCTCGCGATTCCGCTGTCGGTCGCCGGGATGGTGCTCACGACCAGCGCGTTCGACAACATCGACGTGCGCGGCGGCGTCGGCGACCTGTCCGCGACCCCGCGTACGGTGGCCGAACTGCAGCCGGTATACCGGCACACAGCGGGCAACATGAAGATCGACCTGACCCAGCTGGCCGCGAGCGAGCCGATCACCACGACGATCTCCAACGGCGCCGGGAGCACCGAGGTCATCGTGCCGCGCACCGCGGACGTCACCTTCACCTGCGAGAACAGCGCCGGCGAGGTCGACTGCCTCAACCGCACGTCCAACGGGGTCGGCCAGCCGGCCATCACCGGGACCGACAACGGCGACGACAACGTCGGCGGACAGAAGATCACGCTCCACGTCACCAACGGCGTGGGCCAGGTGGAGGTGCGCCGTGGCTGAGAACCCGTACTCCTACGACGAGCCCGAGGCCCCGGCTCGCCGCCGCGGGGTCGACTGGATCACGCTGATCGTCGGGGTCGCGACGCTGCTGGTCTCCGGTTACGTCCTCACCGACGGCTCCAGCTGGCTGCCCACCTTCGACTTCCGCTGGATCATCGCGGGCGGCGCGGTGTTCTGCGGGATCCTGATGCTCGGCGCGTCGTTCCGCAAGCGACGGCCGTAAGACGCCGTAAGACAACGAAAAACGGGGCCTGGAAGTCCAGGCCCCGTTTTCACGTCATTCCCACTCGATGGTGCCCGGCGGCTTGCTCGTCACGTCCAGCACCACGCGGTTGACCTCGGACACCTCGTTCGTGATCCGGGTCGAGATCCGCTCCAGCACCTCGTACGGCAGCCGCGTCCAGTCGGCGGTCATCGCGTCCTCCGACGACACCGGGCGCAGCACGATCGGGTGACCGTAGGTGCGGCCGTCGCCTTGGACACCGACGCTGCGGACGTCCGCGAGCAGCACCACCGGACACTGCCAGATCTGCTGGTCCAGCCCGGCCGCGGTGAGTTCCTCGCGGGCGATCGCGTCGGCCTCGCGCAGGGTTTCCAGCCGGTCCGCGGTCACCTCGCCGATGATCCGGATGCCGAGACCCGGCCCCGGGAACGGCTGCCGCTGCACGATCGTCTCCGGCAGCCCCAGTTCGAGACCGACGCGGCGGACCTCGTCCTTGAACAGCAGCCGCAGCGGTTCGACCAGTTCGAACTGCAGGTCGTCAGGCAGGCCGCCGACGTTGTGGTGGCTCTTGATGTTCGCGGTGCCCTCGCCGCCGCCGGATTCGACCACGTCCGGGTACAGCGTGCCCTGCACGAGGAACCGGTAGTCGCCCTGCGCCTTGAGGTCGCGTTCGGCCTGCTCGAACACGCGGATGAACTCGCGGCCGATGATCTTGCGCTTCTGCTCCGGGTCGGTGACGCCGGCCAGCGCGTTCAGGAACCGCTCGCGCGCGTCCACGGTGACCAGGTTGACGCCCGTGGCGGCCACGAAATCGCGCTCCACCTGGGTGCGCTCGCCCGCACGCAGCAGGCCGTGGTCGACGAACACGCAGGTCAGCCGGTCGCCGATGGCGCGCTGCACGAGCGCGGCCGCGACCGCGGAGTCGACGCCGCCGGACAGCGCGCAGATCGCCCGCCCGTCGCCGATCTGGGAAGCGATCCGCGCCACCTGCTCGTCCACAATGGACGAAGTGGTCCAGCCGGGCTTCACGCCGGCGATCTCGTACAGGAACCGGCGCAGCACCTCCTGGCCGTGCGGCGAGTGTGCCACCTCCGGGTGGTACTGCACGCCCGCGAAGCGCCGCTCGACGTCCTCGAAGCCGGCGACCTCGGCCCCGTCGGAGCTGGCCGTGACGACCGAGCCCTCGGGGGCTTTGGTGACGCTGTCGTTGTGGCTCATCCACGCCGTCTGGTGGCCGGGCAGCCCGGTGTGCAGGACGCCGCCTTCGCCAACGATCCGCACGTCGGTGCGGCCGAACTCGCGCACGCCGGTCGGCTCGACGACGCCGCCGAGCGCTCGAGCGAGCAGCTGGTGGCCGTAGCAGATGCCGAGGATCGGCACGCCGGCCTCGACCAGCTTCGGGTCCATCGCCGGGGCGCCTTCGGCGTACACGCTCGACGGGCCGCCGGACAGGATGATCGCGGACGGGTTCTTGGCCAGCAGCTCCTCGGCGGTCGAGCTGGACGGCACGACCTCGGAGAAAATCTGCGCCTCGCGCACGCGACGGGCGATCAGCTGCGCGTACTGCGCCCCGAAGTCCATGACGAGTACCGGACCGGTGGGAGTGGCCACCCAAGACCTCCAGGTATCAGCGCTTTTGCCACCATCGTCCCAGGTGGGCCCTGTCACGTCGGCAATGCCCCCGGAATGAGGACAGCCGCTGTCCGCGAACCGGCTTACCGTGCCCCCATGACCAACGACTGGACCAACGAACTGACCGAGCAGCTCGACTGGCACTGGCAGCACCACGTGCGCCCGAAGCTGGAGGGGCTGACCGACGACGAGTACTTCTGGCAGCCGGTCGCGAACTGCTGGACGGTGCACCCTCGCACGAGCGAGAACGATCCAGGCACCGGCGATTTCACCGTCGACTTCTCGTTCCCGGAGCCGACCCCGCCGCCGGTGACCACCATCTCGTGGCGGCTGGCCCACATCATCGTGGGCGTGCTGGGCATGCGCTCCGCGTCGCACTTCGGCGGGCCAGCGATGTCCTATCAGGACTTCCCGTACGCGGGCTCAGCCGACGAAGCGCTGAAGCAGCTCGACGACGCGTACGCGACCTGGATCGCCGGCGTACGCAGCCTCGACGCCGAAGCGTTGGCCCGCCCCTGCGGTCCGGCTGAAGGGCCGTACGCGGAGCTGCCGATGGCCACGCTCGTCCTGCACATCAACCGAGAGATGATCCATCACTGCGCGGAGATCCTGCTGCTGCGCGACCTTTACCGAAACCGGTGAGCAGCAGTCCCAAGGCGATGCCCAGCAGCGCGGGCATGCCGTGGTTGTCGTGCAGCACGGTGTCGAGTACGGCCAGCGGCGCGATCAGCAGCGCGGCGCGGTAGAGCCCTTGCGGCGGCTCGGCGTCGCGCGCCCGCCACACCACGACGGCGAGCGCGCCGAGCAGCCCGGCGACGCACATCGAGTTCCCCGCCCCCACCGGGTTCAGCCAGACGTAGCTGAGGAACTGACCGAACAGTCCGCAGCCGAAGTACAGGACGAACCACGCCACGCGGCCGAGGCACCATTCCGCGAGCGTGCCCACGACGGCGAGGGCGGCCAGGTTGAAAATCCCGCCGAGAAGCTTCCCGTCCTGGAAGAACATCCCGGTCAGCAGCCGCCACCACTCTCCGGCGTCGATCGCGGTGGCGTCGCGCTTGAAGCGGTCGAAGAGGGACGGGTCCGCCAGCTGGGCGACGAGCACGCCCGCGGTCACGAGGAACACCGCGCCGGTCAGCACCGGACGACGCGGTGTTCCGACGCGCGCGAAGAAGGTCCGCAGCGGGCTTTCGGACCAGCGAGAGGCCACCGAGTTGGTCATGCGCTGACGATATGCCGGGCGAGCGCGCGAGACCCCCGACAAATGTCATCTCAGGCCCAGGACGCCCGCCACAATCGAAGGACCGAGTCCGGCGTGCTGGGCGTGGCGCTCCCTAATACCTTGAGCCCATGGACACGATCACCCCACAGCCGCGGGCCGCGTGGATCGCCGGTCAGGCTGAGCAGGGCGCGAGCACCCTCGTGGTGCACCATCCGTTCGACGGCAGCGAAGTGGCGACGGTCGCGGTGCCCGGCGCTGACCAGGTGGAGCGGGCGGTGGCCGCGGCGGCCGCGGTCGCGAAGGAGTTCCGGCGCACTCCGGCGCATCAGCGCGCGGCCGCGCTGGAGCACGTTTCGCGCGGGCTCGCGATGCGGGCCGAGGAACTCGCCGAGGTGATCACGGCCGAGAACGGCAAGCCGTTGAAGTGGGCCGAGGCCGAGGTCAAGCGCGCGGTGTCGGTGTTCCGGATCGCGGCCGAGGAGGCGCGCCGGTTCAGCGGCGACGTGCAGCGGCTCGACGCCGACCCGTCCGGCGACGCCCGGCTCGCGCTGACCCGCCGGGTGCCGCGCGGGCCGGTGCTCGGGATCGCGCCGTTCAACTTCCCGCTGAATCTGGTGGCGCACAAGGTCGCTCCCGCGCTGGCGGTCGGCGCGCCGATCATCGTCAAGCCCGCGCCGCGCACGCCGTTGTCATCGCTGGTGCTCGGCGAGCTGCTGGCCGAGACCGACCTGCCCGAGGGCGCGTTTTCCGTGCTGCCGCTGGGAAACGAGGAGACTCAGGCTCTCGTCGCCGACCCGCGGCTGCCGGTCGTGTCGTTCACCGGCTCGGGCCCGGTCGGCTGGTCGATCGCGGACGCGGCGGCCCGCAAGCACGTGGTCCTCGAACTCGGCGGCAACGCCGCGGCGGTCGTGCTGCGGGACTGGCCGGACGTCGAGGGTGCTGCACAGCGGATTGCGACGTTCGGGAACTACCAGGCGGGCCAGTCGTGCATCGCGGTGCAGCGAGTGATCGTGGACGCGGCGATCGCCGACGAATTCGTACCCGCGCTGACCGAAGCCGTCGAAGCGCAGCAGACTGGCGATCCATACGACCGCAACACTGACGTCGGCCCGGTCGTCGACGAAGCGGCCGCGGAACGGATCATCGCGTGGGTCGACGAAGCGGTGGCCGGTGGCGCACGGGTGCTGACCGGCGGAACCCGTTCGGGCGCAACGGTCGCTCCTACTCTGCTGACCGACGTGCCCGCGGATGCCAAGGCGTGGTCGGAGGAAATCTTCGGGCCAGTGCTCGCAGTGTCCATTGTGGATGGAGTGGACGAGGCTTTCGCTTCGGTGAACGCGTCCGCGTACGGGCTGCAGGCCGGAGTGTTCACCAGCGACGTGCAGCTGGCCTTCCACGCGTCGGCGGAACTTGAGGTCGGTGGCGTGATCATCGGCGACGTGCCGTCGTACCGCGCGGATCAGATGCCGTACGGCGGCGTGAAGGGTTCGGGTGTCGGCCGCGAGGGCGTGCTGTCGGCGATGCACGACCTGACCGAGGAACGGGTCACGGTCTTCACCGGGGTCGAACTCTGACCACAGTGGACCTGAGGCGGGCAACGGCCGCGGGTGCACGCGACATCGCCGATGCGAGGGTTACGGATTCATCGCCGTCCCCGCCTCATGCCGACTGAGCGAACTTGAACACCCCGTTGGGGTCGTACTTCTTCGCCACCTGGTCCAGCCGGGCCGCGTTGTCGCCGTAATAGGCCGACTTCCAGTCCGGCAACTCCGGGTCGATGTAGTTCACGTAGCCGCCGCGCGCGCCCGCGTCCGCCAAGCCAGCGACCACAGTGGACACTGACTTGCGTGCGTTCTCCTGACTGCTCGCCGTGGCCGGAGCGTAGACCTGAATGCTGGCCAACGCTTTCCGGTGCGGGAAGGCCGTGGCCGTCGGCGCGATTTCGCCCACCGCACCGCCGAGGCCGTCGATCAGCAAGTCCATTCCCTTGTGCCCGGAGGCGAGATCGGCGATCCTCCCGCCGTCGACCGGATCGGCGATGATCCGCGACGACGCCACGAAGGTCTGCCGCTCCGAACTGCCGGAGAAATAGTTCATCGCCGCGCCGTAGCCGAGGGTTTTCATCGTGCGGCTGGACGGCGTCGCCGACAATCCGCTGAGCGCCGAGTTCAGGCCCGCCGAACTGCCGACGAACGCACCGCCGACCCGGCACGCTCCGCTCGGACCGCCGGAAACCACGCAATTCGACCACAATTCGGGCGGAGCGCTCGGCAGCCAGCGCTGCCAGGCGTCGACCACGTCGTTCGCCGAACCAGAAGGGAACTTGAGCGAAAACACCGTGACGGTCGGTGCTTCCACCGTGGTGAAGGTGAACGACGTGACCACGCCGAAATTTCCGCCTCCGCCGCCGCGCAGCGCCCAGAACAGGTCGTCGTCGGATTGCGCGCTGACGGTGCGCAGCTTGCCGTCCGGCGTGACGATCTGCGCGGACTGCAATCGGTCGCAGGTCAGGCCGTATTTCCGGGTCAATACGCCGATTCCGCCGCCGAGCGTGAGTCCGGCAATACCGACAGTCGGGCACGAACCGGCAGGCAGGCAACGACCCGCCTTCGCCAGTTCCGCATAGACGTCGCCGAGTTTCGCGCCCGCGCCGATCACCACCTGGTCACCCTGGACGTCCACGCCGGCCATTCCGCCGACGTCGATGACCAGCCCGCCGTCCGGCGCGGAATACCCGGCATAGCTGTGCCCGCCGCTGCGCGCGGCGAGCGGGACCCGTCCGCCGGCCGCTTCGACGCAGGCCTGCACATCCTCCGGTTTCGCGCATTTCGCTACCGCCGCTGGATTACGCCCGTCGAAAAGCGGATTGAACGCCCGCTTCGCGGTAGCGAATCCGCCGTCGGAAGGCAGTACGAGATCGCCGGAGAGCTTGCCGCGCAACGCGTTCCAGTCCGGCGGCCCGGACGGCTTCGAACTGGTGCTCGGCGGTACGGACGTTCTCGTCGTCGGGCTCGTCTGCGGTACCGGTGGTCCCGGTTTCGCCGTGCACGCCGCGGCCACCGCGCCGACCGCCGTCAACCCGGCGGCGCGCAAGAACGTCCTTCTCCCCAGTGTCATGTTCATTCAGACGCCTCAGACCATGGGTGGGTTGCGAACAGTCCGGCCAGTAATGCGCGAGCAGCGGAAAGCGGTCCGCGTCGAGGGGAACCGGACTGTCCACATCGGACTCCGTACCAGGCGGGAGCCCTCCGAACGGTCACCAGGCCCTCCTCAACTCGCCGCTGCCCGGCGAACCGGCTGATTCAGAGCAGCGGAGCCATCTCCGGCACCGGCCCGGACAGCGCGGACCCGTCGCCGCGCCCGGTCAGCCAAGCCAGCACCGTCCCCGGCGTGCCCGTGACCAGCTCGCCACCCTCGCCCAAAGTCCAGGTGCGGACGCCGTCGGTGAGCCGGAACGAGGGCAGCGGACGCGGGCACATCCGGATCATCGTCGCGACCACCGCGTCGAGATGCTCGCCGAGCAGCGCGGTGACGCTGTCGAAATCGTGGCCGGCGTCGAGGTCGACGAGGTGGATCGTGGTCTCGGACAGCCGCAGCGTGAGCACGTCCGCACCGGTCAGCGCACCGCCGTGCCGGTGCCGCACGGGCGCGGACCAAGCCTCGTCCGAAAGCCGCGCGGCGTGGTCGGTCAGCCGGTTTCCAGACGCCACCAGGTCGGCCACGATTTCCGCCGGGGCGCGACCGGCACCGGCGGAGATCTCGTCGTCCCGGGCGTTGCCGGGCCCGTACATCGACTGCTCGATCCCGGTTTCAGCCCAGGTCAGCAGGTTTCCGAGGCCGTCGGCGTTGCGCGCGAGATGGGTGAGCAGATGCGCCCGCGTCCAGCCGGGCAGCGCGCTCGGCTCGCCGAACGCCGAGGCCGGCAGGGCCTCGGCGACCCGAGCCCATTCGTCGTGCAGTTTCCGGATCCGGTCCAGCGCCGCGGTAGTCACCGGACGATCTTAGGTCAGCGGCGCAGTGCCGCGGGCGCGTTCGCCGGAACCGCCGGGTTCTTCGGCGCGACCGGATCCATCCGGGTGTACCCGCTGCCCTGCTCCGGCCGCTGGTCGGCCTCACCCTTGTTGGGCCAGAACGAGAACGCCCGCTCGGCCTGCGCGGCGATGGTGAGCGACGGGTTCACGCCGAGGTTCGCGGTGATCGCCGAACCGTCCACAACGGACAATCCGGGATAGCCGTAAACCCGGTGGTACGGGTCGATCACGCCGGTTTCCGCGCTGTCGCCGATCGGCACGCCGCCGATGAAGTGCGCGGTGAGCGGGATGTCGAAAACCTCGCCCCAGGTGCCGCCCGGCATGCCGCCGATCCGTTCCGCGGTCAGGACGTTCGCCTCGTGCCCGGCCGGGATGAAGCTCGGGTTCGGCTCGCCGTGGCCCTGTTTCGACGTGTATTTCCGCCGTCCGAAAAGGCCGCGCCGGGTGTAGGTGGTGATGGAATTGTCGAGACTCTGCATCACCAGCAGAATCACCGTGCGCTCGCTCCACCGGTGCGCATTCAGCAGTTTCGCCGACTGCACCGGGTGTTTGACCAGGAACGTCAGCGCCTGCCGCCAGCGCGGAACGAGCGAAGACCCGTCGGTGGCAACGGTTTGCAGCAGGCTCATCGCGTTGCTGCCCTTGCCGTACCGCACCGGTTCGATGTGCGTGTTTTCGTCCGGATGAATCGACGAGGTGATCGCGACCCCGCGACTGAAGTCTTGTTCGGGGTCCACCGTGGTCCGGGCCGCGCCGATGATGGCTTCGGAATTCGTCCGGGTCAATTCTCCGAGCCGCTTCGACAACTTCGGCAGCGTGGCCGTGTCCTTCATGCGGTGCAACAGGTTCTGCGTGCCCCAAGTACCCGCGGCGAACACCACCTGCGAGGCCGTGACCGTCGTCCGGAACCGCCGCGAACGCGTACCGGTCTTTTGCAGCGTGATCTCGTAACCGTCGCCGCGCGGGCTGACCGACGTGACCGTGGTCAGCGGAATGACCTGCGCGCCGTCCTTTTCCGCGAGGTACAGATAATTCTTCACCAGCGTGTTCTTCGCGCCGACCCGGCACCCGGTCATGCACGAACCGCATTCGGTGCAGCCGACCCGATCCGGTCCGGCACCGCCGAAGTACGGGTCCTTCACCGTCTCGCCGGGTTTGCCGAAATACACCCCGACCGGCGTGGCGTGGAACGAATCCTCGACGCCCATTTTCTTCGCGACGTCCCGCATCACCACGTCGGACGGCGTGATCGTCGGGTTCGTGACGACGCCGAGCATGCGGCTGGCCTGGTCGTAATGCGGCGCGAGTTCGCTTTCCCAGTCGGTGATGTGCGCCCACTGCCGGTCTCGGTAGAACGGCTTGAGCGGCCGGTACAGCGTGTTCGCGTACACCAGCGAACCGCCGCCGACGCCCGCGCCGGCCAGCACCATCACGTCGTTGAGCATGTGGATGCGCTGGATGCCGTAGCAGCCGAGCTGCGGCGCCCAGAGGTAGCGCTTGAGATCCCAGGACGTCTTGGCGAACTCGTCGTCGGCGAACCGCCTGCCCGCCTCGACCACCGCGACGCGGTAGCCCTTCTCGGTCAGCCGCAACGCCGCGACGCTGCCGCCGAACCCGGAACCGACCACGAGGACGTCGTAGTCGGGTTCTTGCCGCGCGGTGGTGGTGTTACTGGCAGTCACAGGAAAGAGAGTAACCCCCGGAAGTCCGGCTGACCAGAGGTAAGTTACTGACGGGTTACATCACCGCGTCTTGCGCCGCGGCGCGAACCGGAACAGCTCGCCGAGCGCCCGGATGATGGCCGGCCGTTCCGCCGGTTCCGTCCCGCGCAACGCCACGACCAGCGCGAGCAGCCGGATCAGCAGGCTGCCCACCACGATGCCGCCGAGCCACCAGGTCGACGCGGACTCCCCCAGCAGTGCCATCCGCTCACCCTTCAGGCGCGACACCGAACTCCGAATATAACGAAAGTATAACGGAGAAGGGAGCGTTTCGGACCGGCGGGCACAAAAAAGGCCCCCGCGAAGGGGGGCCTTTTTCGCGAGTCGCCTCAGCCGCGCACGGTCAGCCCGACGCGCTGGAACTCCTTCAGGTCCGAGTACCCCGTCTTCGCCATCGCCCGCCGCAGCGCGCCGAAGAGGTTCACCACGCCCTCCGCGTCCGAGGACGGGCCGAACAGCAGCGTCTTGAGGTCCACCGCGTAGTCCGAGTCCGGGCCGGCCACCACGCGCGAACGCGGCAGCGACGGGTGCGCCGCCGCGGCGGTCCAGTACAGGCCCTGGCCCGGAGCGTCCGACGCGGTCGCCAGCGGGGCGCCGAGCATGACCGCGTCCGCGCCGCAGGCGATCGCCTTCGCGATGTCGCCGGACGTCGTGATGCCGCCGTCGGCGAGGACGTGCACGTACCGGCCGCCGGTCTCGTCCAGGTAGTCGCGGCGCGCGGCGGCCGCGTCCACGATCGCCGTCGCCATCGGGGTGCCGATGCCGAGCACGCGGTCGGTGCTGGTGACGCCCTCGGTGTAGCCGTGCCCGACGATGACGCCCGCCGCGCCGGTGCGCATCAGGTGCATGGCCGTGCGGTAGTCGCTCACGCCGCCCGCGATCACCGGCACGTCGAGCCGGCCGATGAACTCCTTGAGGTTGAGCGGTTCCGCGTCGCGCTGCACGTGCTCGGCGGAGATGATCGTGCCCTGCACGACCAGGATCTCGACGCCGGCGGCGATCAGGTCCGGCGTCAGCTCGGCGGCGTGCTGCGGGCTGACCCGAGCGGCGACCGTCACGCCGGATTCGCGGACCGTCTTGATCGCCTCGGTCAGCAGGTCGAGCCGGATCGGCGCGGCGTGCAGTTCCTGCAGCTCGCGCACGACCGCGGCCGGGTCGTCGCTGTCCTCGGCCGCGCGGACGAGGCGGAAGATCGCTTCCTCGACGTTCGAGTGCCGAGCCCACAGCCCTTCGGCGTTGAGCACGCCGAGGCCGCCCAGCTCGCCGATCGCCACCGCGGTCCCCGGCGACACGATCGCGTCGGTCGGGTGGGTGACCAGCGGCAGGTCGAACCGGTACGCGTCGATCTGCCAGGCAGTGGACACCACCGACGAGGACCGCGTCCGCCGCGACGGCACGATCTCCACGTCATCGAGGTCATACGCCCGCCGCGCGGTGCGGCCCATGCCGATCTCGACCAGATCCCGCACGTGATGTCCCTTCTCGCGCCTGCCGCCTTCGCGGTCCATTGTCGCGAGTCGGCGCGGGTGACCTGCGCGCGGGGGACCGTAGCGGTGGCGACAACCACCGGTTGTGCGCGCGGTTGTTTGCCACCGGCGCGGGCGGATGGTTGGCTGCCCGGCTGAACGAAGGGGCGGATTTGGCGCTGGGCAAGGACTTTCACCGGCTGTGGCTGGCTTATGCGGTCAGCATCGCGGGCACTTACTTCGCGCTCGACGCCTTCTCGATCATCGCGGTCCGGGTGCTGCACAGCAGCGCCGCGCAGGTGTCGCTGCTGGCCGGAGCCGGGCTGGCGGCGGGCTCGCTGGCCGCGTTGCCGCTCGGCCCGTGGGTGGAATTCCGGCGGAAACGGCCGGTGCTGATCGCGATGGACCTCCTCCGGTTCGCCGCCCTGCTCACGCTGCTGCCCGCGTATCTGCTCGACCTGCTGACGTTCGCCCAGCTCGTGGCGGTATCGGTGGTCGTGGCCGCGGCGAACATCGCGTTCACCTCGGCGAGCGGCGCGTATCTGAAAGCACTGGCGACTGGTCCAGACCTGCTGACCGCGAACGGCAGGTTCGAGACGACGCTGTGGACCGCGACCGCGCTCGGTCCGCCGGCGGGCGGCGCGGCGATCGGGTTTTTCGGCCCGCTGGCCACGGTGCTCCTGGACGCGATCAGCTACCTCCTGTCCGCCCTCTCGCTCTCGACCATCCGCACCCGCGAACCCAAACCCGCCCGCCCCGCCGCGTTCCGCCCCGCCGACCTGGTCGAAGGCTGGCGATACCTCTTCCGGCACCCGCGGCTGCGGCGGCTGTTCCTCAACACCTGCCTGGTCAACGGCCTGATCATGGCCACCTCCCCGGTGCTCGCGGTGCTGCTGCTCGGCGAACTCGGCCTGCCGGTCTGGCAGTACGGGCTCGCGTTCGGCGTCCCGTGCCTCGGCGGACTGGCCGGCTCCCGGCTCGCCCGGCGGCTGGTGCCGCGTTACGGCCGGGTGCGGTTGCTGCCGGTCCTCGCCGCGGCCCGGGCGTGCTGGGTCGTGCTGCTGGCGTTCGTGCCGCCGGGGATCGGCGGGCTGTTCTGGGTGATGGCGGTGGAGTTCGGCCTGATCGTCTGCGCGGCGGCGTACAACACGGTCCTCGCCACATACCGCCTCGAAGAAACCGAAGACGGGTACGTGAGCCGAATGTTGTCCGCGTGGCGGATCAGCGGCAGCGCCAGCACTGCCGGGCTGACCCTGTTGTGGGGTTTGGTGGCGACGTGGCTGGGCACGCGTGGTGCGCTCGGGTTGGCGGGCGCGCTGATGCTGGCGACGCCGTTGCTGTTGCTCGGGTGGAACCGCGCTCAGAACGAGACGCGCGCGGTGGAATCGGTCCGCAGCACGGATTCCTGAGCGAACAGGTGCTTGTAGTCGGTGCGGATCTGTTCGAGGTCGCCGTTCGCGTGCTGATTCGTGCCCTCGAGCTGGGTGATAGCCCCCGTCAGCACGAACCTCCGGGAAAACCGCATTCGCCCGCTCCCCTCGCCGTCACCTGGGGATCCAGTGTGGCGGCAAGGCGGAGCGGGCGAACAGGGTCGATCAGCGGGTCGTGTAGTTCGGAGCCTCGACCGTCATGGTGATGTCGTGCGGGTGGCTTTCCTTCAGCCCGGCCGCGGTGATCCGGACCAGCTGCGCCTCCTGCATCGCGGCGATCGTCTCCGCGCCCGCGTAGCCCATGCCCGCGCGCAGGCCGCCGACGAGCTGGTGCACGACGTTCGACAGCGGACCGCGGAACGGGATCCGGCCCTCGATGCCCTCCGGCACCAGCTTGTCCTCGTTGAGCACGTCGTCCTGGGCGTAGCGGTCCTTGGAGTACGACTTCGCCTCGCCGCGCGACTGCATGGCGCCCAGCGAGCCCATGCCGCGGTAGACCTTGAACTGCTTGCCGTTCACCAGGATCAGGTCGCCCGGCGATTCGGCGGTGCCGGCGAGCAGGCTGCCGAGCATGACCGAGGACGCGCCCGCGGCGATGGCCTTCGCGATGTCGCCGGAGTACTGGATGCCGCCGTCGCCGATCACCGGGACGCCCGCCGGACGGCACGCCTGGTCCGCCTCGTAGATCGCGGAGATCTGCGGCACGCCCACGCCCGCGACGATCCGCGTGGTGCAGATCGAGCCCGGGCCGACGCCGACCTTCACGCCGTCGACGCCCGCGTCCACCAGCGCCTGCGCGCCGGCCCGCGTGGCGACGTTGCCGCCCACGATGTCGACGGTGTCGCCCAGTTCCTTCTTCAGCAGCCGCACGGTCTCCACGACCGCACGCGAGTGGCCGTGCGCGGTGTCGACCATCAGCACGTCCACGCCTGCCTCGGCCAGCGCCATCGCGCGCTTGTGCCCGTCCGGGCCCACACCGACCGCCGCGCCGACGATGAGCCTGCCGTCCGGGTCCTTCGAAGCCCGCGGGTACTGCTCGGTCTTCACGAAGTCCTTGACCGTGATCAGGCCGCGCAGCTTGCCCGCGCCGTCGACGATCGGCAGCTTCTCGATCTTGTGCCTGCGCAGCAACCCCAGCGCGGCCTCCGCGGTGACGCCCACCTGAGCGGTCACCAGCGGCGGCTTCGTCATGACCTCGCTCACCAGGCGGGTGTGGTCGACCTCGAACCGCATGTCGCGGTTGGTGATGATGCCCACGAGCGCGCCGGAGGCGTCGGTGACCGGGACGCCGGAGATCCGGAACCGCGCGCACAGCGCGTCGACCTCGGCGAGCGTGTCGTCCGGGGAGCAGGTGACCGGGTCGGTGACCATGCCCGCCTCGGACCGCTTCACCACCTCGACCGCCGCCGCCTGCTCGTCGATCGGCAGGTTGCGCTGGAGCACGCCGATCCCGCCCTGGCGGGCCATGGCGATCGCCATCCGCGCCTCGGTGACCGTGTCCATCGCGGCGGAGACCAGCGGAATGTTGAGCTTGATGTTGCGGGTGAGCTGCGTGCTCGTGTCCACCGCGCTGGGCACCACGTCCGATTCCGCGGGCAGCAGCAGCACGTCGTCGAAGGTCAAGCCGAGCATCGCGAACTTGCTGGGCACTGCGGAGGTGATGCTTTCGCTGGTCATGAGGGGCGAAGGGCCTTCCTGGCGGGAGTGGGCTGGAGTCGCGGGCAGCGGTGCCGGGCGTGGGCCGAGGGGCCTCGGGCCTTCCCCTCATGATATCCGGCCCGGGGCCCTGGCCCGGGCGGGTGGCCCGGCGGGTAGCGTGCAGGCCGTGCCGCACGATGTGTTGCCCCCCGATCCGTTCGCGGACGACCCGGACGATCCGGCCCGGGCCATCCCCGACCCCGACGACCACCTCGAAGAGCCGATCAGCGCGGACGAGCGCACCGAGCTGCTGGCCGACCTGTCCGACCTCGCCGTGTACCAGGCTTTGCTGGAGCCTCGCGGGGTTCGCGGCATCGTGGTCGACTGCGGCGAGTGCGACGAACCCCACTACCACGACTGGACGCTGCTGCGCGCGAGCCTGGAGCAGCTGCTGTCCGACGGCCGGATGCGCCCGCACGAGCCGGCGTTCGACCCGAACCCGACCGACTACGTGAGCTGGGACTACTGCCGCGGTTTCGCGGACGGGGTCACCGCGAACGAAAGCGCGTACTGAGCGTTTCGCCCCAGCAAGGACGACCCTGGTGAGCTTGGCCACCAGGGTCTTCTTCGTGTGCGGGCACGTTGTCCACAAGGGTTGTCCACAGGGAAGTCGACTTGTGGACAACCGTGGTCAGCGGCGGTGCTTCGCGCTCTCCGCCTTGGCGATCAGCGCCCGCTCGGACAGGTTCGGCCACGGCGGACGGTGCACCACGGCCAGCGTCGCCAAGGCGGCGGCCACGAAACCGGTGCACACGCCGATCAGCGCGATCCGGCCCTGGTCGACCGCGGGCGTCCAGGTCACGCCGTCCTCGGTGATCGAGTAAAGCCCGATCGCACGCCCCGGCCCGCCTCGACGGCCTTGCCGGGTGACGGTGATCAGGACCGTCCCGTGCGAGGTCTCGAAGGGCTCTCCGAAAACCAGCATCGTGCCTCCCCCGTCGGTACGAAAAAGGTCCCGGCACGGTGCGTGCCGGGACCTTCGGAAAAGCTAGGAGCCGCTGGTGCCGTTCGGGGTCTGCGCCCCTTGTGACGACTCGTTGCGCGGGCTGCTGCCCGTGCCTGGATCGTTCGGGGTGGCGCTCGGCGACGGCGGCGGCGAACTCGGAGTGGACGTGACCGGCGGCAGCGGCGTGACCGAGGTGACCGGCGGCGGATTGGTGTGCCCGCCGCCGGTGCCCGGCAGCGACGTCGACTGGCCGGGCGGCTGCGCGGCGCTGCTGACCGGGTCGTGCGCGGGCGGAACGACGGGCGGCGACGACGGGGTCTGCCCGGTGGGCGGAGCCGTCGGTTGACCGAGCTGAGCGGCCAGTTCGCGGTGCTGCTGCAGGAGCTGGTTGCGGTTGTCCGCGTCGGTGACCTGGTTGAGCGCGGCCTGCGCGTCGGCGAGCGCGCGCCGGGCGTCCGCGAGCCGGTTGTCGGCCAGCGCCAGGTTCGCCTTCTCCAGGTCGAGCTTCGCCGCGGCGGCGGCCTCGACGGAGCGGGCGTGGTCGGCGTAGAGGACCTTCGTGAGGCCCCAGAGCGTGTCGCCGGGCTGGGCGTCGCGCGCGGCGAGGCCGGTGCCGGTGAAGGCGATGGCGGCGGCGGCGCACGCGGCGGCCACCGGCACGAGATAGCGGCGACGGCGGCCGCGGCTTTGGTATTTGCGCGCCAGCGTGGCGGTCTTCACCGTGGTGACCGCGGTGTCGACGTCGACCAGCTCGGCGAGCGGCTCGCTGTCGATGTCGCGGCGCCACGCGAGCAGCAGCGCGTTCAGTTCCTGGTCACCGAGCCCGTCGGCGACAGCCGGATCGGTCCCGCCGAGCGCGTCGAGCAGTGCGTCGTCGGCCTGGATGGCCGTAAGGTCGCCGTCGGCTTCCGCTTCGTACCCGGTCAGGCCGCCGGCCTGGGCGGAAGGTGACAGGTCTCTGTCCCGGTCTTCGCGATCGGTCACTCAGATCACCTCCTCGGCGGCAAGCACCTTGCGCAGCCGGGCGAGCGCCCGGTGCTGGGCGACGCGGACGGCGCCCGGCGTGGAACCGACGGCTTCCGCCGTCTCCTCCGCCGACAGCCCGACCACGACCCGCAGAACGACGATTTCCCGCTGTTTGTCCGGCAGCACCTGCAGCAACTGCGCCATCCGCTCGTTCAGCTCACCCTGCAGAGCACGCTGCTCCGGGCCGACGCCGCCCTCGATCTCGTCCGGGATCTCGGCGACCGGCTCCGCCCGGTTGCGGGCCGCGGCGCGGTGCGCGTCGGCCACCTTGTGCTGGGCGATTCCGTAGACGAACGCCAGAAAGGGGCGGCCCTGGTCACGGTACGAAGGCAAGGCCGTAAGCACCGCGAGACACACCTCCTGCGCAACGTCGTCTGCCGAAGCGAACGAACGCTCCTGCCTGCCTACCCTGGCGCGGCAATACCGCACCACAAGGGGACGAATGGCGGCCAGCAACCGCTCGACTGCCTGAGGGTCTCCCTCGACAGCGGCGGCGACCGGCTCGTCCAGTCCATCCCCCACAGTGGCCATCGCAGACAACAGTCCCAGCGTTACGTGTAGGCGTGCAAAGAATCCGGCGCGTGGTCGTCCCCGTCCTGCGCCGGTCACAGCTACCGTACCGTCGGAGTCCTACCAGACAACCGCCAGAGGTGGTGACCGGCGCGCCGGGCGCGGCCGGGCGGCGATTGTCGCAGGCAGACGGACTGGGGCAGTGCCGTCACGCGGTGGGGACGCGGGCGGGCACGGGAGCAGAGGCCAGGACAACAGGTACGGGCCAGGGCTGTCAGCCCTGGCCCGTTCGTCACCGCGGGAACCGGATCGGAAGTCCCGTATTGGCTTGCCCGGCCTCGGTCAGGACACGAGACCGCGGCGGAAGCCGTGCGCCACGGCCTGGGCGCGGTCGCGGACGCCAAGCTTGCGGAACAGCCGCCGCGCGTGCGTCTTGACCGTGTCCTCGGAGAGGTACAGCTCGCGGCCGATCTGGCCGTTGCTCTTGCCCTGGCTCATGCCGCGAAGCACCTGCAGTTCGCGCTCGGTGAGCTGCACGCCCGGGTCGGACGGCTGCCGCGGCGCGGGCACCGAGGTGCTGGCCAGGGTGTGCGCGAGCGCGGCGACCAGTTCGGGCCGCGAAGCGTCCCAGCGCAGGTAGCCGCGCGCTCCGCCAGCGATGGCGGCCGCGATGCTGCCCGCGTCGTCCGGGGCTCCGAACACGATGACGTTCGCCTGGGGGTTCGCGGAGACGAGCCGGCGGGTGGCCTCGACGCCCGTCGGGACCGCACGTTGCGTTCCGACCAGCACGACGTCGACCGGCTGACGGGTGTACCGGGCCAGCAGCTCGTCACCGTGCGCTACGCAGTCGATGCGACTGACCCCAGGCACCGCGGACATCACACGGGTGAGCCCTTCGCGGACACTGCGTCGGTCGTCGCAGATCAAGACCGTCGTCACGGGGTTTCCTTCCTGCAGCCGGGTGACATTCCACTTCCCCTATCGGACGCTTTAGCCCGAACCTTGACACGATCCGGTGGCTTTTTTTGAAGTTTCTTAGCCCGGATGCCGGAACGCCCGTTCCCGCAGGCCTACCCGGGTCCGACGGGCACCCACGGCGATTCGTGTGCGATGCGCATCACACAAGGATCGGTGTGCCGTAACACTGCGTGCAACACCTGACGGCTCCTGAATCGATACTCCTCAGCCCGGTCGGGGTCCAGGTCCGCGGCTACGCGAGCGGCCACCCAATTAAGTGAGTCGAGTTCATATTTTTCGGCGTCGGCGGCAGCTGCGAGGACGAGTTCCCGCGCGCCATCCTGTCCGGCGGCAAGCAGGGCGACACCGAGGACGATGCCGGACTTCACGATGTGTCGCCGAGCGTGACGACCGACGGCGGTCTCGTAGGCCAGCCGAGCCGGAGCGACGGCGGCTTCGGGCTGCCCGGCGGCGAGTTCGATCTCAGCGCCGACCCAGCCGCCGCGGATGGTCGCCCGCCAGCGCCGGTCAGCCTGCGCGGCCCGGATGGCGAGACGGCGAGCGGCGGAGAGGCGGCCGAGGGCGAGGTTGTCGGCGGCCAAGCCGAGGAGAGCATCGGCGCGGGCACCTGGGAGGTCCAGCCCGTACGGGTCTTCGGCGGATGTGACGTGGCTGCTTTGGCTCGGGGTGGCCGGTGCGTGGGTACGGACGGCTGCCTGAGTGGGCCCTGGTGCGGACGACGCCGATGCGGTGGCTGCGGATCCCGCTTCCGCGCCAGCACCACGCTCGCCCACACCGGCCGCCGCCACCGAACTCGTTCTCGCGCCTGCCGAACTCAAGCCAACGCCAAGCGAGCCCGAGCGCGCCGTTCCCGAGCCGCCGCCAGCCGTTCCCGAACCACCACCTGCGCCTCCCGAGCCGCCGCTAGCCGTTCCCGAACCGCCGCCAGCCCTTCCCGAGCCGCCGCTAGCCGTTCTCGAACGGCCGCCAGTCGTCGCCGCACTTCGCGCTCCCTTCCCGCGCAGCCCGACCGCCAGCAGTGCCTCCCCGTCCAGCTTCCGTGCCGCGACGTGAGCCCCCAGCTGCCGCCGATGCGATGCCAGCGTGCTCGCCGCCAGTGAAGCCGTCAGCGGGTCGCGGTCTCGCCGGAGCGGGTCGAGCAACTCCGCGGCCGCCGCGTACCGGCCTCGTGCGCCCAGCACGATCGCCGCCAGGAGGCATTGCCTTGGCGAGCCGTCGCGAGGGATCGGATCCGGCGACCCGGCGTCCGGGCCGAACGCGAGGGCCGTCAGCGCTTCTTCGTCCACTCGACCTTTCTAGCGCGGAGCACCGACAAGAACGTGCTCCACGCGGTCGGCCGCGGCGGAAAGATCCGGCAGCAGCTCAACCTTCGGCGGCAGCAGCGCCGGATCCCAGCCGGGGCCGCAGGCGAACAGCCGGGTCCGCTGCCGGCCGCGGGACACGCGCGCGAAGAGGCGCGGGTCTGCCTCCGCCCGATTCGCCCACAACACCACTGCCGCGGGCGCGCTTCGCCGGACCGCTACCGCCAACACTTCTTGAGGCAGCGCAATGCCGAAGAGCTGCGCGCCGATCCTTCGCCCGGCGAGAGCGGCCGCGAGCGCGTACACCGGCATGTTGTCCCGTTCGTCCGGCACGCACGCGAGAAGGACCGGCCGTTGGTTCCGAGGCTCGTCGAGGACTGGTGTCGCGCGCACTAAAGCCGCGTACACGCACTCAGCGAGCAGGTACTCCACTTCCGCGCCCGCGTGCACGCCTCGCCACCGCGCGCCGAGCGCGGTGAGAACAGGGTCGATCACGCCCGACCACGCCTGAAGCACGCCTAGCTCGCTGATGGCGTCGACAAGCATTCGCTGTACCGCGCCGACGTCCATGGCCAACGCAGCAGTACTAAGGCGACGCGCGAGCCGCGAAGGGACTTCGACGTCATCAGTCGCCGCCTTCGTCTGCGTCGCTTCAACAGGCTCGGCGGGCGCTGGCACGAAATCCGCGCGCGGCATCTGCTCTAACGCGTACTGCGCGGCCTCCGCTGTCGAAGCGCCGCGAAGGAGCGCGCGCTGCATAAGTTCGAGACGGCCGATGTCGGAGCTGCCGTAGCGGCGGTGCCTGCCGTCGGTGTGCCGACTGGGGCCGAGACCGTAGCGACGGTCCCAAGTACGCAGGGTGGACGGCGCGACACCGAGCCGGCGGGCGACCGAGGCCACCGGCAGGGTGGGTTCTCCATCGCCTGATCCGGATCCCACCCGGTCAATATCCAGCCCGCCCGGACTCCCGGCAACCCGAGCCAAAAGCCCTGCTCACACATCTGGGGGATGCCTAACGGCTGAATCGCCGCCGATCTATTGAACAACTATTGGCGCGCTTCTAACGTTACCGCCGTTGCACCGAATGGAGTATCGGCACCACAGCAGAGCAGCTAATGGCATCGACCGGATGACGGAGGCGGTCAGGATGGCAGACACGCGCAGGCTCCCCGGCCCCAACGCAGACATGTGGGACTGGCAGCTGGAGGGGTCGTGCCGGGGGATGGACAGCGGATCCTTCTTCCACCCGGACGGAGAGCGGGGACCGGCGAGGGCGCGGCGCGAGGCCAGGGCCAAGGCGATCTGCCTGTCGTGCCCGGTGCTGGAGATGTGCCGCAAGCACGCGCTCGCCGTGCACGAGCCCTACGGCATCTGGGGCGGACTGTCCGAATCGGAACGAGACCACATCATCAAACAGGACAAACGCGCGCTGACCATGGCGCACCTCTGACTTATCGCACGACTGGCTTCAATCCCGGCGCGGAAGGGGCGGTGTCCACAGTGGACGCCGCCCCTCCGCCGTTTTCGGGCCACAGCGCGAGCGCGAGGTCGATGACGGTCATCAGCGAGTCGAGGTCGACGCCGTCGCGCGCTTGCAGGGTCAGTCCATAAAAGACAGTCGCGTACAGCGCACCGAGCGCGTCAATGTCCACAGTGGCCGCGAGGTCGCCTTCTTCCACTCCGCGACGAAGGCGCGCGCGAATCTGGTGACGCACTTCGTCGCGCGAAGCGGCCAGGAACTTCCACACGGACGCATTGGCGGGCGTGCAGTTGGTGGCCGCGAGAACCACCATGCATCCCTTCGGATGTCCAGGTTCCACGTACGCGCAAGCGTTGTTGCGAAGCATCGCTTCGACCGCCGCGCGCGCTGTCGGCTCTTCGGTCAGCGCGCGCATCGTGTGCTGGCCGTACACGGATTGGTAGCGCTCGATCGCTTCGCGGAACAGTGCTTCCTTGTCCCCGAAGGCCGCGTACAGACTTGGCGGCTTGATCCCC
The DNA here is from genome assembly GCF_046195355.1 of Amycolatopsis sp. VS8301801F10. Taxonomy (NCBI): domain Bacteria; kingdom Bacillati; phylum Actinomycetota; class Actinomycetes; order Pseudonocardiales; family Pseudonocardiaceae; genus Amycolatopsis; species Amycolatopsis sp. VS8301801F10. Next base: position 654,036 of record NZ_CP176065.1, read on the forward strand.
ATCGCCTCGGTCAGCTCCGCCAGCGACGCTCCCTCGTAACCGCGCTCCCAGAACACGAACATGGCCTGGGTGAGCGCGTGCTCGCGGTCGAACGCGCGGGGGCGGCCGCGGGGTGACATGGACCACCTTCTTTAGTGAGCGATACAGAAGTCTTGACCCAGCCCATCGTACGCGGCTATTTATTTAGTCATCACTACAGAAAGAGGTGGGGCATGGGAACCCTGGACGGCAAGGTCGCACTGGTCACCGGCGGAAGCCGCGGGATCGGCGCGGCGATCGCACTCCGGCTGGCCGAGGACGGCGCGGACGTCGCGATCACCTACGAACGCGCCGCGGACCGGGCGGCGGACGTGGTCGCGGCCATCGAAAAACTGGGCAGGCGAGGTCTCGCCCTGCAGGCGGACGTCGCGGACGCGGACGCGGTGACCAGCGCGGTCGACCAGACCGCGGCCGAACTCGGCGGACTGGACGTGCTGGTGAACAACGCCGGAATCTTCCCGTCGGCGCCGGTCGACGAACTGACCACGGAAACGATCGACCGAACGCTGGCGATCCACGTCAAGGCACCACTGGTGGCAGCCCGGGCCGCGGTGCGGCACATGCCTCCCGGCGGCCGGATTGTGTCGATCGGCAGCGACTTGGCCGAGCGTTCGCCGTTCGTCGGTTTGAGCCTGTACTCGGCGAGCAAGTCGGCACTGGTCGGGATGACGAAGGGGCTGGCGCGCGACCTGGGACCACGCGGTATCACGGCGATGCTGGTCCACCCAGGCTCGACGGACACCGAAATGAACCCCGCGGACGGCCCGCACTCCGGCGATCAGTTGGCGCATATCGCGTTGGGGCACTACGGAAATCCGTCGGACATCGCGGCGGCGGTGGCTTACCTGGCCGGCCCGGACGGGCGGTACCTGACGGGAACGTCGATCACGGTGGACGGCGGGTTCACCGCCTGACCAGCCCCGACCTTCCGCTTGGCCCCCCGGTCCCAGTCTATCGGCCCTGGTCCCCGGAACCCGGTCCTCGACCGCACTTGTCCACAGCGTCACGGAGTTGTGGATGGCAACCGTGCGGGGCCGAAGCGAGGTGCGTCTGCGCAGCCGCTGGCGAGTCGCGAAAACTCTACGGCATAACCTAAATCGGGGCCCGCCTTGACGAGCCGCTACGGGAACTGCACCAGGAGCACGGCGGTCCAGGTGACCGCCTCCGCTCCCGAGGTGGCGATCTGGCCGATCGACGACGCCAAACGGGACCAACACCAAACGGAGCCAACGCCAACGGGGCGGCACCCCCAAGGAGTGCCGCCCCGTCAAAAACAACCCAGCGTCAGTGCGCGTGCCCGTGGCCAGCGGCCTCCGGCTCTTCCTCGGCCGGCTTCTCGACCACGGAGCTTTCCGTGGTCAGCACCAGCCGGGCGATGGACGCCGCGTTCGCGACGGCCGAGCGGGTGACCTTCACCGGGTCGACGATGCCGCCCGCGATCAGGTCGGTCAGTTCGCCCGTGGCGGCGTTGAAGCCCTGGCCCCAGCCCTGTTCCTGGACCTTGTTCACGATGACCGCGCCCTCGTAGCCCGCGTTCGTCGCGATCCAGAACAGCGGCGCGGTGAGCGCGTCGCGGACGATGCGCACGCCGGTGGCCTCGTCGCCGGTCAGGCCGAGGTCGCCGTCCAGCTCCTTGACCGCGTGCACCAGCGCCGAACCGCCGCCGGGCAGGATGCCCTCTTCGACGGCCGCCTTGGTCGAAGCCACGGCGTCCTCGATGCGGTGCTTGCGCTCGTTCAGCTCGGTCTCGGTGGCCGCGCCGACCTTGATCACGGCCACGCCGCCGCCGAGCTTCGCGAGCCGCTCCTGCAGCTTTTCGCGGTCCCAGTCGGAGTCGGTGGTCTCGATCTCCTTGCGGATCTGCGCGGTCCGCGCGGCGATGGCGTCCTTGGTGCCCGCGCCGTCGACGATCGTCGTGTCGTCCTTGGTGACGACGACCCGGCGGGCCTTGCCCAGCGAGCCGAGGTCGACCTCGGACAGCTTGCGGCCGATCTCCGCGGAGATGACCTCGCCGCCGGTGACGACGGCAAGGTCGTCCAGGAACGCCTTGCGGCGGTCGCCGAAGAACGGGGCCTTGACCGCGACCGCGGTGATCGTCTTGCGCAGCGAGTTCACCACGAGGGTGGACAGCGCCTCGCCGTCGACGTCCTCGGCGATGATGAGCAGCGGCTTCTTCGCCTCGACGACCTTCTCCAGCACCGGGAGCAGGTCGGCCAGCGCCGAGATCTTCTCGCGGTGCAGCAGGACGTAGGCGTCCTCGAGGATCGCCTTCTGGTCCTCCGGGTTGGTCGCGAAGTGCGCCGACAGGAAGCCCTTGTCGAACTGGACGCCCTCGGTGATCACGAGGTCGGTCGCCAGCGTCGACGACTCCTCGATGGTGATCACGCCGTCCTCGCCCACGCGCTCGACGGCCTCGCCGAGCAGCGCGCCGATCGCCGCGTCCCGCGAGGTGACGGTGCCCACCTGGGCGATGTTGTCGCGGCCCTTGACCGGGGTGGCCTTGGCCTTGAGGACCTCGACGACCTTCTCCGCGGCCGCCTCGATGCCCTTGCCGACCGCGGTCGGGTTGGCGCCGGCGGCGACGTTGCGCAGGCCGTGCTTGACCAGCGACTGGGCCAGCACCGTGGCGGTGGTGGTTCCGTCGCCGGCGACGTCGTTGGTCTTGGTGGCGACGCTCTTCGCGAGCTGCGCGCCGAGGTTCTCGAACGGGTCGTCGAGTTCGACCTCGCGGGCGACGGTGACGCCGTCGAGGGTGATCGTCGGTCCGCCGAACTTCTTGTCGAGGACGACGTGGCGACCGCGCGGGCCGAGGGTCACCTTGACCGCGTCGGCGAGCTTGTTCACCCCGCGCTCGAGCGCGCGACGAGCGTCCTCGTCGAAACTGATCTGCTTGGGCATAACGCTTTCCGCTTACCTTTCGGTTGTCGTGCGACGCAAAACGCCCCGCACCCCGGCATGAGCGGGGCCCGGGGCGTCCTTGCGCTGCGAGTGACGCGTCAGTTGATGACGGCCAGCACGTCGCGGGCGGAGAGGATCAGGTAGTCCTCGCCGTTGTACTTGACCTCGGTGCCGCCGTACTTGGAGTAGATGACGACGTCGCCGACAGCCACGTCCAGCGGAACGCGGTTGCCCTTGTCGTCGATGCGGCCCGGGCCCACGGCCAGAACCTTGCCCTCCTGGGGCTTCTCCTTGGCGGTGTCGGGGATGACGAGGCCGGAAGCGGTCGTCTCCTCGGCCTCGCTCGTCTGGACAACGATCTTGTCCTCGAGCGGCTTGATGTTCACGCTCACCGGGTTGACCTCCACGGTCGTCGAAAGCGTCGGCATGATGACTGGTTACGGCTCATACCACCCCCGCCGTCGCGGGTGCCGGGGCGTGTCCGGGCCGTTCGATTAGCACTCTAGCCACGTGAGTGCCAGCTTCGCAAGGAGGGTCCGCCGGACCTGGTGAATCCTGAGCCGGAAGCCGCTGACCGGCCACTTTGTTCCAGGGTGCGCGCGAGCCCCTCCACCAGGCACCGCGCCGCCCGGGCGCCGCCGCGTGCCCGTTCGGCCCCATCTGGCGGAAAACCATCCCCGACTCCCGGCGACACCTGGTTGGATCCGCACAGACAGGCATCTCACTCCTGGAGTCCTCCTATGCCCCGCTCACTCCCGTGGCGGCTGGCCGCTGCCACCACCGGGCTGCTGGCATTGGCCGCGATCGCGGTCACCGTGCCCGCCTCCGCGCAGCCCGCCAACGAGGCCCGGCAGCGCGCCTTCGCCGACGCCGCCTCCGAATTCGGCGTCCCGGCGGACGTGCTGCTGGCCGTCTCGTACCTGGAATCACGCTGGGACACTCATTCCGGCGCGCCCAGCACCGCCGCCGGGTACGGCCCGATGCACCTCACCGACGTGCGCACCGCCGGCCTGCGCACCAGCGAATTCGACAATCCCGACGAAGACCCCCGCGGCGACGACTCTCGCCCGACCCTGCGCCTGCGGCCGCTCGAAGCCCCGGCTCCCCCGCCCGGCAGTCAGACCATCGACCAGGCCGCCGAACTGCTGCACACCGACGCCGCGAAGCTGCGTACGGACGCCGAAGCGAACATTCGCGGCGGTGCGGCGCTGCTGGCCGAGTACCAGCGAGAGCTGGGCGTCCAGAGCGACAACGCGAAGGACTGGTACGGAGCCGTCGCGCGCTACAGCGGCTCCGAGGACGTCACCGGCGCCCGCACCTTCGCCGACGAAGTCTTCGCCACCATCAACAGCGGCGTCGCGCGTACGACCGACGACGGCCAGGCCGTCAAACTCGCCGCAGCTTCCGGCGTCACCCCGGACCGGGCCCAGGCGGACCGCCTCGGCCTGCGTGCCGGAAAGCCGCCGGCCACCGAGTGCCCGCGGTCGCTGTCCTGCGAATCGGTGCCCGCGCCGTTCCAAAAGATCGGCGACAGCTACGGCAACTACGACCAGGCCGACCGGCCACGCGACCAGAAGATCGACTACATCGTCATCCACGACACCGAGGGCACCTGGGACTCGGTGCTGAAGCAGGCCCAAACCCCGGGCCAGACCGCGTGGCACTACACCGTGCGCTCGTCGGACGGCCAGATCGCCCAGCACGTGCCGACCAAGGACGTCGGCTGGCACGCCGGGAACTGGTATCTCAACGCGAAGTCCCTTGGCGTCGAGCACGAGGGCTTCGCCGCGCAGGGCACCTGGTTCACCGAGGCGATGTACCGCCAGTCCGCCAAGCTCGTGCGCTACCTCGCCCACCGCTTCGGCGTTCCGCTGGACCGGGCGCACATCCTCGGCCACGACAACGTGCCCGGCCCGAACGCGGACAAGATCAAGAGCATGCACTGGGACCCGGGTCCGTACTGGGACTGGGCGCACTACTTCGACCTGCTCGGCGCCCCGCTGGAGCACGACGGCGCGCCGGATTCCGACCTGGTGATGATCGCGCCGGAGTTCTCCGCCAACCGTCCGGTGTTCACCGGCTGCGACAAGATCGGGTCCGGAAACCCTTGCCCGGAGCGGGCTTCGGGCTCGGTCGTGCTGCACACCGAGCCGAGCGAGTCCGCGCCGCTGCTGTCCGATGTGGGCATGCACGGACCCAATCCGTCCACAATGGACGTCGCGGACATCGGCAGCCGCGCGGCCACCGGCCAGAAGTACGCCGTCGCGGACACCAAGGACGACTGGACCGCGATCTGGTACCTGGGCCAGAAGGGCTGGTTCCGCAACCCGGGCGACGCGCCCACCGCGTATCCGGCCGGCGGATTCGTCGCGACGCCCAAGGAAGGCAAGGCGGCCGTGCCGGTCTACGGCAGCGCGTACCCGGAGGCCGGGGCGTACCCGAAGGACATTCCGGTGCAGGAACTCAAGCCGCTGCCGTATCAGCTCGGCGCGGGCCAGAAGTACTCGGTCGGCGGGCTGACCGGCTCGGAGTACTACTCGGCGTCCTTCGACGTCGCGACCAACAAGGTCGTGAAGGGCAAGGCGAAGTACGTGGAAATCCAGCTCGGCCACCGCGTCGCGTACGTCAGCCGCGACGACGTGGACCTCGAACCGGCGTCCTGATCAACCTTTCCGAATGCCCGGGCCGCACGCACGCGGCCCGGGCATTCACGCGTCCAGCGCCACTTTCACGCCCGCGCTAGCCTCCGTATTACGCCGGGTCTTGGCCCAGCCGTTACGACCGCGCACCAGCCGGAACAGCGCGCGCCAGGACGTGATGTAGAAGGTGTAGATGTAGGCCGCGTACAGCAGGCCCATGCCCAGCCCGCGGAAGATGTTCTTGCTGCGCAAGCATTTCATCTGGTAAATCGGTCCCCAGACGACGAACGGCAGCAGCCCGAACGAACCGTAGATCGCGAAGAGAATCCAGGCACCGTTGGTGAACCACGTCCACACCTGACCGGGATGGCCGGCGGTGGTCACGAGAAGCATGATGAACGGCACTGGGTACAGCAGCGAGCCGAGCAGCTGCATCCACGGCTGCGCCAGGTAATACATCATCTCCGCGGCGCCCAAAGTGGACACATGCGGCGAGTCCCAGATCCGGCGCAGGTACCGCATGCACTGCATGGTCCCCTGCCCCCAGCGCGTGCGCTGCACCAGGAATCGCCGCAGGCTGTACAGACCTTCTTGCGCCACATAGGAATCCGGCGTGAACCCGGTGCGCCAGCCCGCGGTGAGCAGATGCACGCCGAGTTCGAAGTCCTCCAGCAGCGAACCGCGCCACGGGGCCAGTTCCTCGCCGGCGATCGAGTCCAATGCGGACAGCCGGGTGAACTGCCCGTTGCCGCCCATGGAGATCGTGCCGGTGAAGCCGCGCGACGTCTGGATCGCCGCGATCGCGGTACGGAACTCCAAGTCCTGCAACTGGGCGAGCTTCAGCCCGAAGGCGCGGGAGAACCACGTGCGGCCGGGCGGGCGGCTGCGGGCGTTGCTCATCCGGACGTCGAGCTGGACGGCGCCGACGGTTTCATCGCCGAACAAGTGGTCCGCCGCGCAGACTTCGAGACAGTTGGCCGCGGGACGGCCGTCCGCGTCGACGACCACGACCACTACCCGGTCGCGATCCGCGTCCGGGCCGAGCCAGTCGTCCAGTTCGCGGTAGGCGGCGTTGAGCGCGTCCCCCTTGCCCGTGCGTGCTTCCGGACGCTGCCGGGCGACCAGGTGCAGGTTCGGGTCGTAACCGCCGTTGCGCCGCCACACCGAGCGCACGACGCGGGCGGTGCGGTCGTCGGAGTCGTCGTCCACGACCCAGACGTGCGCGCGACGGAAGGTGCCGCGCAGGTACTTCACCGTCTCGCGGATGACCACTTCCTCGTCGCGGCAGGGGACGAAGAAGTGCCAGGAGAAGTCGTCCGGATCGCCGACGGGCGCGGGCTTGCGGCGCAGGTACGGCACGACGATCACCACGACGTACACGAGGAACGCGACGCTCATGGTGAGCGCGAACGCCTGCGTGACCGACAGCAGGATCTTCAGGCCGGAGTCGCTCACGCCGCGGCCCGCTTCTCGGCCTTCGTCTTCCGGGTCGCCAGCCAGACGAACAGCACCAGCGAGATCGCACCGCCGATGACGCTGACCAGCGAGCCGAGCAGGGTGTGGCCCCAGTAGTAGCCCTCGTCGGTGCCGAGCCCGTTGACCAGCCCGACGATGGTGAGAATCCGTAACTGATTAACCAGAATCACCGCGATCGCGGCAATCCCCAGCGAGAAAAAGAGCCGGCGGGCATTCCTCGGCCGGAACCACAGAAGTGCGGCGGTCACTAATATCAAGGGTAGAAGAAGGAAAACCGACGAGCATTCCGGAGTCATCCGCAACCCGAATGGAGTATCGCTAGACAACCCGAAGTAGACCGATTCCCGGTTTCCGGCCACATAGACCCCCGATGAGGTGAAAACCTGGAGGATGGCCCCGGCCAGCCGCACCTCCAGTTCGCGGTACCCGCGTTCCACGAGCACCAGCACCACCCCCGCGGCGAGCACCCCGGACACCGCGATGAGCAGCGGAAACCGGGATGCGCCTGACACCGGCGCGTTGACTGCTGTCACGACGACCCTCTCGAGAAGAAACCCAGCGGCACCGGGGCGGGCCCTGCCACGGTCGTGTCCGCGCCGGCGTCCGCCCTTCGCCGGGCAGCCCCGTTCCGGGGACGCCCGAGCACCTTTCGGCATATTCTTACCTATGCTTGCTACTCCGTTCGGGTGATGCTTCACGCAACCTGGGGAAATGCGGATTCCGTATCACCCGATGTGGTGATCTGGCGAAAAAACTGTGCAATTCCGGAAACCTCCGCCGATAACCGATCCGCGTGCCGACTCTTGCTCAGCGGGATTCGTCCGTGCAGCGGCTCGCCCTGAGAAAAATCGGAGGACCAGTGAAGAGACACCTCGTGCGACGAGGCGGAATGCTCGCCGTTGTCGTGGCGAGCATCGCCCTGGCCGGAGCCGCTCCGGCCAGCGCCGCTCCCGGCGACGGGTCGGCCTACGGCGTCGACGTCAACGTGACGCTGCTCGGCCAGCCCGCGGTCCACCTCGGCCCGCTCGCGGCCGCGAACACAGGCGGCCCGACGGAAAACACCGCGGTCTCCGCGAACGTTCCCGGCGTGCTCACCACCGGCGTGATCACCACGTCCGCGGTGCGCGACGACAACTCCGGCGCGGTCACCTCGAAGGCGTCCGTCGCCGACGTCGGGCTGCCGCTGCTCAAGGCCGCTGTGGGCGACGTCGGCGCGAAGGCGGTCGAGGCCGTCTGCACCGCCACCCAGGAAGGCGTCAAGGGCAGCACCACGCTGGTCGGCGCGAGCCTCGGCAGCCTCGGCGCCGTCGACGCCAACCCGGCCCCGAACACCGCACTGAAGGTCCAGGTCGGCCCGCTGCACGTGGCGACGCTGATCCTGAACGAGCAGATCAAGAACAGCGACGGCAGCCTCACCGTCAACGCGCTGCACCTGAAGCTGCTCGGCGGCGACGCGCTGGGCGCGCTCGGCTCGGGCGACGTGATCCTGTCCTCGGCGACCTGCGGCCCGGCCGCTCCGCCGATGCCGCTCGCCTCGGGTGCCGGCATGTGGATCGGCTTCGGCGTGGTCGCCGCGATCGCGGTGCCGGTCGGCCTGCGCTTCACCCGCCGTCGTTCGGCCGCCTGACCCTGGTGAGGTGATGGACCGATGTACAAGATGCCTGGCGCCGGGGTCGGCGTCGCCGGTGGCGGGGTGGGCACCCTCGCCGCCACCGGCGCCGACGTCGGCTGGTGGGTCGCGGTCGGCGTGGCGCTGGTGCTCCTCGGGATCGCCGCGCTGATCGCCGTCCGCCGCCGGAATCGGCGGTTCGCCCGCCTGGACGGCTGAAGAATCCGGGCTGCCGGCGCGAACCCGCCGGCAGCCCGGATTCCCGGGACACTCGAAGGGTGAAAACGTTGGACGTGATGCTGCTGGCCGGCACGCGGCCGGAAGCGGTGAAGCTCGCGCCGCTCGCGCTGGCCCTGGACGCCCGGCCCGGGTTGCGGCCGCTCGTGGTGCACAGCGGTCAGCACCAGGGCATGGTCGAACAGGCGCTGGCCCCGTTCGAGGTCGAGATCGACGCGTGGCTCGACGTGCCGCCGCGGGTGTCCGGCACCCAGGCGGAACTGGTGTCCGGTCTGCTGCCCGCGCTCGACGCCGCACTACGGCGGTACCAGCCGTCCGCGGTCGTCGTGCAGGGCGACACCACCACCGGGCTGGCCGGCGCGCTCGCCGCGTTCTGGCTCGGCATTCCGGTGGTGCACCTCGAAGCCGGACTGCGTACGCACGATCTGACGGCGCCGTTCCCTGAGGAGGGAACGCGGCAGATGATCTCGCGGATCGCGGCGCTGCACTTGGTCCCGACGGCGGCTGCTGGCGCGGCGTTGCTGGCCGAAGGCGTACCGGCGGAGCGAATCACGCGTACTGGCAACACAGTCGTGGACGCCGTGCTGGCGGTGGCCGCGCGGGACTTGCCCGCTCGCGATCCGGCGCTTGCCTTGCTGGAGATGGGAATCGCCGAAGCGGGCGAACAGCTGGTGCTGGTGACGTCGCATCGCCGCGAGTCGTGGGGTGAGCCGTTGACGCGCACGCTGACCGCCGTGCGCCAGATCGTCGAGGCTCATCCGCGCGTGCAGGTGCTCTTCCCGGTGCACCCGAATCCGGCTGTGCGACAACAGGTTGAGGAAGTGCTGGGCGGGGTCCCGCGAGTGACGGTGACCGAGCCGTTGGAATACCCCGACCTCGTGCGTGCGCTGCGGTTGGCGTCGCTCGTGCTGACGGATTCCGGTGGTATTCAAGAGGAAGCGCCGACGTTCGGCACGCCGGTGCTGGTGCTGCGCGACACTACGGAACGCCCGGAGGCCGTCGAAGCCGGTTGCGCTTGGCTGGTCGGCACTGACACGGAGCTGATCACCTACACCGCCGCGCGCCTTCTTCGCGGGGAGATCAGCGCTGCGACGGCCGCGAATCCGTACGGAAACGGTTCCGCGGCCGCTCAGTCTGTTTTGGCGATCGAGGCCCTGCTAGGGGTTTCCGAGGCGTCCGCCGCTCTGGTGAGTCCTAAAGGGACACAACGTTGACCGGAAGTCCCGGGTTCGCCGAGAAGTCCAGCGGCGCCACGGGCCGGCCCGCCGCCACCACGTGCGCCCCCAATGCCGCGATCATCGCGCCGTTGTCCGTGCACAAGCGGGGCCGCGGCACGCGCAGTTCGATCCCCGCCTCCGCGCACCGTTCCGCCGCCAGCTCCGAAAGCCGCGAATTCGCTGCCACGCCGCCGGAAATCACCAGCGTTCCGATGTTCTGTTCGCGCGCGGCGCGGATCGCCTTCGCGGTAAGCACGTCCGCGACTGCTTCCTGAAAAGACGCCGCGACGTCGTTCACCGGCACCGCGTCGCCCGCGCGCTCGGCGTTCTCCACCCAGCGCGCCACCGCGGTTTTCAAACCAGAGAAGGAAAAGTCGAACTTCGCGTCACGCGGGCCAGTCATCCCGCGCGGGAACGCGATCGCTTTCGGGTTGCCCTGCTTGGCCGCCTTGTCGATCGGCGGCCCGCCCGGGTACGGAAGCTCCAGCACGCGCGCGACCTTGTCGTACGCCTCGCCCGCCGCGTCGTCCACAGTGGACCCAAGCTCGGTGATGGCCGACGCGATGTCGTCCACTCGCAACAGTTGCGTGTGCCCGCCGGAAACCAGCAACGCCAACACCGGCGTCGGCAACGGGCCGTGCTGCAACGTGTCCACCGCGATGTGCCCGGCAAGGTGATTCACGCCGTACAGCGGCACATCCAGCGCGGTCGCATACGCCTTCGCCGCCGAAACGCCCACCAGCAACGCGCCCGCGAGACCCGGCCCGGCCGTCACCGCGATCGCGTCCACATCGGACAGTTTCAGCCCGGCCGTGGCGAATGCGCGTTCGGCGGTCGGCACCATCGCTTCGAGATGCGCGCGGCTGGCGACCTCGGGCACGACCCCGCCGAAGCGAGCGTGCTGGTCCACACTGGACGCGACCTCGTCGGCGAGGAGTTCGACCGTGCCGTCTTCGTGCAGCCGGACGAGGCCGACGCCGGTCTCGTCGCAGGAGCTTTCGATGCCCATGATGACGCGCGCCATCAGCCGGCCACCTCGTCTCGTGCCGGGGCCTGCGCGGGGCGGGCCATGGTGAACGCGTCAGCGCCGGAGGGCTGGTAGTAACGCTTCCGGATGCCGAGTTTCTGGAAACCGTGCGCTTCGTACAGCTTCACGGCGGGGTCGTTGTCCGTACGCACCTCGAGGAACACAGCCGCGTGCAGCTCGTCCGCGCGCGCCAGCAACGCGCGAAGCAGCGCCTTGCCGATGCCCTGCCCTTGCGCCTCCGGCACCACGCCGATCGTGTGGACGCTCGCTTCGTAATCTCCGCGGCGCCCGACCACCGCGAGCCCCGCGTACCCCAGCAGCGTCTTCCCGTCGTCCGACCGCGCGGCCAGGTAGTAATGCCCCTGGTCAAGCTCGGAATGGAAGGCGCGCGCACTCCACGGGTCGTCGCCGGGAAAGAGGATCTTCTCGATCTCCGCACACCTCACGACGTCAGCGCGGCGCAACTGGTCGAGCTTCACAGCGCGGTCACCCTCTTGCGAGCCGTGGGCTCGACAGCGTCCGGACGACGCAAGTACAACGGCGTCAACGGCTCCGGCTCCGCGCGCTCGAGAAGCGCCGTACGCGCAACGCGCACCAACCCAGCCGGCGACGGAAACCGCGGCTCGATCGGCACCACGCCCACCGCCGCCGCGTACTGCAACGCACCGTCGCCCGCCGCAACGCGAATGTCAGTCTCGATGTCCGCGGGCCGCTGTACGTGGGGACCGTCCGTACGCACGCCCGAAGCGTCGTACGCAGCCCAGTAGACCTCGCGACGCCGCGCGTCCGTGAAGACGAGAAACGGCTTCTCCGTGCGTACGACGTCCGCCGCGATCGCGTCGAGACTGCACACCGGGTACGCCGGAATGCCGAGCGCGTGCGCGTACGCAGCCGCCGTGGCCATGCCAGCCCGCAGTCCAGTGAAGGGACCCGGCCCGACGCCGCACACGATCGCGTCAAGCTCGCGAAGCGTGACGCCCGCCGCCTCCGCAGCAGCCAACGCGTGCGGGGCGATCAACTCGCCGTGCGCCCGAAGATCCACCGTGACGCGATCCGCCCGGGTGACGAGCCCAGCCTCGTCGACGGCAACGATGCCCGCCGTCACCGCCGGAGTAGCCGTGTCGATCGCCAATACCAGCACGATTTCCCAGGATAGCGCTGGTCCGATGGGGACTGGGGAGCGGGCGGGTGGGTTTCGGGGGTCCGGAAGAATACTTTCCGTGACTAAGCTGACTTTGGGGGCACTGCTCGGCGGAGTGCTGGTTTTGGCTGGTTGCTCGGCTGCTCCCACCCCGCCGGTGGTGGAATCTTCCCCGCCGTCCGAGATGCCGCAGCCGCTGAACATACGGAAATTCGAACAGGACCCGTGCGCTCTGCTCCCGCAGGTCACCGAGGTCTTCAACGCCGTCCGCAACCGCTCGACCGCCGGAGCCACCATCCCGGCCTGCGTCTGGAACGACAGCAAGAACAGCTCCCTGACCATCGGTTTCGTCGCGGTCCCTGGCGGCCTCGCCGCCGCCTACCAAAACGGGAGCAGCACCGGCTACTTCGAGACCGCCCCGCCGATCGGCGGGTACCCAGCGGCCTTCACGAACGTCGTCGACAACCGATCGGAAGGGGGCTGCCAGATCGCCGTCTCTGTCCAAGCCGAGGAGGCATTCACCAGTTCAGTCGTCCTCCGCCCCCGGTCCCCGTCTTACGGCGACCCCTGCGCAGTCGCCGTCAACGCAGCTGCCGCGGTCGTCGCCACCCTCCGAGCAAGCTCCTGAGACCTGCCCGGCTTGGGGGATTTTGTCCGCACGCGGAACCTCGACCGATTAAGCTGAGTCACAGCATCGGCAGTCGGCCGGGAGCGAGGGGGAGCGTCATCGTGGGCAATGGGCAGCCGTCCAGCAGCAGCCAGCCGGTGGACGGGCGCGCCGGGTACGTCGACCCCGAAGAGCAGGCCAAACGCGACCGTCAGGACAAGCAGTTCGGCGAAGCGATGAACTCCAACGGCGTGCGGGTCTACCAGCAGCGCGCGGCCGAAGACGCCAAGGTGAACGCCGCCGCGGCTGGTGGCGGGTTCAACATGGACATCGACGCGATGAAGGCCTTGCAGCCCAAGTGGCAGGAAATCGCGGACAAGCTCGACAACATGGCGCAAGCGGGCGGGCAGTTGAAAATCGTGCCCCCACCTGCCGATGATCCGGCCAGCACGATGCAGAAGAAGGCCGCCGACGGTCATGCTGACGCATATGTGGCCAGCCTTCAGCAACAGCGGGCCTACGCGCAGGGTTACGCGGACAAGCTGAAAGACGCCATCGCCAAGTACGAGAACCAGGACCACGCCAATACCGCCAGCCTGCGCAAGCAAGGATGAACCGGTGAAGCCTTTCGCCCTCGCCGCGACCGGCGGCCTCGTCCTGCTCGCCGTCACCGCCTGCTCCTCGAACCCAGGCAATCCGGTTCCGGCGACAGCCGCGTCGTCGCCGGCACCGACGAGCACCACGCGCAGCGTGCCCAAGGTGAACAACCCGCTCGACGCCACCAAATACGAGCAGAACCCCTGCGCTCTCCTCAGTCAAGCCCAGGCAACCGAGGTCATCAAGGCCGTCCGCAACCGCCAAGGCCAAGGCGTCGTCGCTCCTATCTGCAGCTGGTACGACGCCGACAACAATCGGGTGGGCCTCGGACTGCTCCCCGGGCAGGGCGGCCTCGCCGGCGCCTACACCAACAGCGACAGCGAATCCGGATACTTCGAACCCGCCCCCGACGTCAACGGCTACCCGGCCGTCTTCGCGGGCACCACCGACGACCGGAAACGCGGCGGCTGCCAAATCGCCGTCGGAATCAAAGACGACGAGGCCTTCACGAGCTCGGTCGCGCTCCGGACGACCTCACCGCTCTACAACGACCCGTGCTCGCTTGCGGTGAAAACAGCTGCGGCTGCTCTCACCACGATCAAGGCGGGGGCCTGATGGCAAACCGCATCGTGCTGGAGGTCATCCGCGTTCGCGACCCCGACAACTCCGTGGCCACCGGGCCTGAGTCAGCAAAACCGGTCGCCTTCGCCGCAGCCGGGAGTCTCCTTCTGCTCTCCTTGACTGCCTGTTCCTCGACTCCGGGGACCTCGGTCGCAGCGACGCCAGAGTCGGCTTCGCCGACGAGCGCGACGCGCAGCGTGCCCAAGGTGAACAACCCGCTCGACGCCACCAAATACGAGCAGAACCCCTGCTCCCTGCTCAGCCAAGCCCAGGCGACCGAAGTCATCAACGCCGTCCGCCACCGGCAAGGGCAGGGTCTCGTCGCGCCCCTGTGCACCTGGTACGACGACCGGGACAACAGCGTCGGCCTCGGGTTGCTCCCCGGACAGGGCGGCCTGGCCGGCGCCTACGCCAACAGCGACAGCAAATCCGGCTACTTCGAGGTCGCTCCAGACGTCAACGGCTATCCCGCCGTCTTCGCGGGCACCACCGACGACCGCAAGCGCGGCGGCTGCCAGATCGCGGTCGGGATCAAAGACGACGAAACCTTCACCGCCTCCGTGATGCTCGACAAATCTTTCCCCGGCTACGACGACCCGTGCGCGCTGGCGACGAAAACCGCCGCCGCTGCCGTCACCACTATCAAGGCAGGTGCTTGATGGCCAACCTCACCCCGCAGGAAATCGTTCGCCTGGTCAAATCGGGCAAGGGTTCCGGCGGCATGTTCCACGGTTCCGACCAGTCCGCGGCGCTCTCCGCGCAGCACGAGGACATCGCCAACGAGATGCGGCAGCTTCAGAGCGCGATGGACGAGTACTGGAAGGGCGACGCCGCCGGCCGGGCCTACGTCGGGGCCGGACCGCTGGTCCAGGCGTCCCAGACCAGTGGCCAGCACCTCGCACAGGCCCAGGCGCTCTACTCCGGCCAGGGCGGTTCCTTCGACGGGCTGCGCAGCAAAATCGAGTCCGTCGGCGATCTCGGAGACAAGCCGGCGGACGACTGGGTCAGCGACACTCCCTTGTCGTTCATGTCCAACCGGGCCGACGAAATCGAGGCGTGGGAGAAGAAGGCGCAAGAGGTCGTCAACAGTTACCAGGCGTATCACGGGGAGTCCACGGAAAACTCCGCCCGCTGGGCAGACCCGTCGCAATACGGCCAGCTCGCTCTCCCCTCCGCAGGCGGTGACTTCACCATCACCCAGCCCGGCGGCACCGGGACCGCTCACCTGCCCACGCACTACACCCCGGGCGGGCCCGGCGGCACCTACTCCGAGGGCGGCTACGTCAGCGGCAATACCGGCAACACCAGCAGCACCGGCGACAACACCGGCAGCACCACCCACCAAGACCACACCAACGATCGCACCGGTCCGCCGGGGACGTTGCCTCCCTCGGAGACCCATCGGTGGGATCCGGGGCGCTACACTCCGCCTCCCGGCAATCCGCCGGAGTCGGGGCGGCACGTGCCGCCTGCGAATCTGCCGGACGACACTCGGACGTCCGGTTACGTTCCGCCGGATTTGACCAGCACTGGCAACCCCACCAACACCAGCAACCCCAGCTCCTGGTCGTTCAACAACAGCACCGGAAACCCCAGCGGCGGCAACAGCTTCTACTCCCCTGGGCTCCCGGGAACCGGCGGCGGCAACGGAGGCAGCCTCGGCAACGGCAACGGCAACGGCGGCGGGAACGCGGGCAACAACGTCGGCCGAGGAGCGGGAACCGGCGTCGGGCCCAACGCCGAGAGCCTCGCACGAGGTGGCGCGGCAGCGGGAGCCAACGGGCGCGCGGGCGCACCGGGAGGCATGGGCGCGATGGGCCACGGGCAGAAGGGCGAAGGGGAAGAAGACCTCGTCCACGAAACCGCCGACTACCTGGTCGAGCAAGACCCGGACGCGGCGCTCATCGGGGACCTTCCCAAGGCGGTTCCGCCGGTGATCGGGCTCTGACGATGCTCGTGCTCACCCGCGAGGTGGTGCTCCCGGCCGACTGCTTGCCCCTCGCGGCGGAACTGGCTGGGGTTTCGCTCCCGGCGGCGCTCGCGCCCGACCCGCTGTGGCGCGATCCCGAGGAGATGCGCGCGTACCGCGAAGCCGCGGTGAGCGCCATGGCGGACCAAGGGGTCTGGGGACGCGGTGGGCTGGACGAGACGTTCGCCCGGACGATGACCGTGCTGTGCCGGGGAGCCAGTGAGCTGTCGGCGACCGTCGAGAGCGGGCGGGAGCGGCGGTATCGGCTGGTCGTCGCGGCCTTGGGCAAGGACGCGGTGCTGGCCTGTCACATGCCGTCGACCAGCACGGTGGTGTTGCGGCCCGCCCGGGCGGAGGCGCTGGCGGAGGACCTGATCCGGGAGCTGCCGCGAGTCCAGCCTGCGCGAGGGCAGGCCGTGTCGGTGCCGGAATCGGCGTTGAACTTGGCCATCGACGGCGGTCCGGCGCGACAGGACGTCCGGCATCTGCTCGACATCGCCGCGTTGCCCCGCGCCGGCGGCGGGCAGATCACCGCGGGCGTACGCGACGGGCTCGGCGGGCGGCGGATCAGCGGGCGCGACATCTGCACGTATTACGACACCGAGCACGGGCGCTACCTGTTCTCGTTCTCCGAAACCGACGGCGGCGAGCGGTACGTGAACGTCGCCCCGGCCCGGTACGAAACGATGGTCGAGCGGGTGCGCGCGCTGCTCGATAATCTCGCCTGAACCTGGGTACCCCTGACAATCAGGATCTGTGAATCGCATCGCAGGTGGCGACCGCCGCCAGGCGGTACGGTGCGGTTCCAGGTGCCGGTGACGCAGGAGGTCCGCGAAAGTGCCCGATCCGCTGTTTCCCGCAGTCGCCGCCGGATCCGGCAAGGAAGCGCTGCGCTTCGGCGACCGAAAGCTCACCTACGCCGAACTCGGCGCGGTCGCCGGGGCGCTGGCCGCCGAACTGCCCGCGGACCGCCGGATCGCGGTCTGGGCGACCCCGACCTTGCACACGAGCGTCGCGGTGGTCGCCGCGCTGCTCGCCGGAGTTCCGGTGGTGCCGCTCAACCCCAAGATCGGCGAACGCGAACTCGGCCACATCCTCGCCGACAGCGAGCCCGCGCTGGTGCTCGCCGAACCCGGCGTCGAACTGCCTGCCGCGCTGGACCTGCCGCGGCGCGACATTCCGCTGGAGGGCGACGGGAAGCCGCCGTCCGGCGAGCCCGACGCCGAAGCGCCCGCGTTCATCGTCTACACCTCCGGCACGACCGGCCCGCCCAAGGGCGTCGTGCTCCCCCGCCGCGCGATCGCGAGCACGCTCGACGCGCTCGAGGACGCCTGGCAGTGGACTGCCGACGACGTGCTCGTCCACGGCCTGCCGCTGTTCCACGTCCACGGCCTGATCCTCGGCATCCTCGGACCGCTGCGCCGCGGCGGCTCCGTCCGGCACCTGGGGCGGTTCTCGCTCGAAGGCGTCACCGAAGAACTCGCGAACGGCGCGACGATGCTGTTCGGCGTCCCGACGATGTACCACCGCATCGCCGAAGCGGTCGCGACCGACGAAGCCCTCGCCGACGCGCTCAAGTCCGCGCGGCTGCTGGTGTCCGGCTCGGCCGCGCTGCCGGTGCACGACCACCAGCGGATCACCGCCGCGACCGGGCAGCAGGTCGTCGAGCGCTACGGCATGACCGAAACCCTGATGAACACCAGCGTCCGCGCCGACGGCGAGCGCAAGCCGGGTTCGGTCGGCGTTCCGCTGGCCGGGGTCGATCTGCGGCTGGTCGACGAGACCGGGACTCCGGTAGAAGAGCCGGACGCGGTCGGCGAGATCCAGGTCCGCGGGCCGAATCTGTTCACCGAGTACCTCAACCGCCCGGACGCGACCGCCGCCGCGCTCGACGGCGGCTGGTTCCGCACCGGCGACATGGCCACCCGCGACCCCGACGGATACGTCCGCATCGTCGGCCGCAAGGCCACCGACCTGATCAAGAGCGGCGGCTACAAGATCGGCGCGGGCGAGATCGAGAACGCGTTGCTGGAACACCCGAACGTCGCCGAGGCGGCGGTGACCGGCGAACCGGACGACGACCTCGGCGAGCGGATCGTCGCGTGGGTCGTGCCGGACGGCGCGCGCCCGACGGTCGAGGAACTCGCCGACCACGTGGCGAAACTGCTCGCCCCGCACAAGCGGCCCCGCGTCGTGCGGTACCTGGATGCGTTGCCGCGCAACGACATGGGCAAGGTCATGAAACGAGCGCTGGGATGAGGACCACCGCGCGCGAGCTGCTGGCCGGCATCTCCACCGGGTTCACCGACCTGTCCCTTCCGGACACTCCAGCGGACGATCCGCTCGGCTGGCCGGGATATCTCCAGGCTCGGGCCGCAGCCGCCGCGCGCACCGGCGAGACCGAATCGGTCGTCGTCGGGGAAGCCCGGATCGGTGCCGTGCCGACGGTGCTGATCGCCTGGGAGTTCGGCTTCCTCGGCGGTTCGATCGGCCAGCAGACCGGCGACCGCGTCGAGGCCGCCTTCGCCCACGCGAAGGAGCGTGGACTGCCGGTGGTTTCACTGGTCGCGACCGGCGGCAGCCGGATGCAGCACGGCATGCGCGCGCTTTCCCAGCTCCAACGCATCGCGCGCGCCGCCGCGGAAGCACGCGCGGCGGGCGTCCCGCAGATTTCCGTCCTGCGCGATCCATCCACCGGCGGCGGCTGGGCGACGCTCGGTGCCGGTTCTGATGTCGTGTTAGGACTCCCCGACGCACAGGTCGGTTTCGCGGGCTCTCGCGTACGGCCAGCGACGTCTCCGGCCGAGGCGTACACCGTCGAAGCGAAGCTGGAGTGGGGTCAGGTCGACCGTCTCGTTGAGACCGAAGAACTGGGTCCCGTACTCGCGCGCTGGCTACAGCTGTTGGCTTCGCCGTCGACAGAGCCCGCTCCCCCGCCTAACGCCCGTCGCGACGCCGCGTTGCCCGAGACCGGCTGGGACGCCGTACGCGCAGCGCGCGCTTCTTCGCGAGCGCGCGCACCCGAGTACCTCGACGCGTACTTCGACTGGCGAGAGAACGTACAAGGCGACCGTGCCGGTCATGTGGACGAAGGCGTCCAATGTGGCTTCGGCTGGCGAGAAGGCCGCGCGATCGCGTACGCCGCACAATGCGGCACCGCGACGCGTCCAGCCGGATTCCGTACCGCAGCCCGGCTCGTGCGGCTGGCGTCCCGGCTAGGGATTCCGGTGCTGACCCTGGTGGACACTCCCGGCGCGGCGAACGACGCGGAAGCGGAAGAAAACGGGGCAGGACCAGCGATCGCGGAACTGTTCGAGGCGATCGCCACCGCCGCGGTGCCGGTCACGACGCTGGTGATCGGCGAAGGCGGTTCGGGTGGCGCGCTGGCTTTCGCCGCTGCGGGCGCGACATGGATCGCCCCGGACGCCTACTTCTCGGTCACTTCCCCGGAAGCCGCGGCGGCGATCCTCAAACGCCCGATGACCGACGTGCCGGCCGTGGCCGACCAGCTGCGGTTGCGTCCGCAGGACCTGGTCGGCCTCGGCCTGGCCGTCGGAATCGTCAAGCCTTAAGACAGGTCACGCCTCGACGGCGCGGACCCGCCACTTGCGCTGCGCGTAGGACGCGAGGGTGGCCGCTACAGCGACTCCCGCGGTTGCACAGCTTGCGATGGCCACGAATACTGCCGTCATTGCGGCTCCTCCTCACGGGTTGCGCGCGTCACTGCCGTCGGCGAATCCGGGTGATCCGCTGGCCGACGCGAGCGAGTTGATGGGGTTTTACAGGTATCTACCTGCTACAACGCATGCTCCCCGGTCGGCGTTACCTCCGCTACCCCCGAGCGGGAGTGAGACGCATCACGTTAGGCTTTGGACCGCTCGCGGTAGGTGATGGCGGGGGCTCTGCGCAGTGAGTCCTGAAAACGCGAAGGGAGCGATGTGACAGAGGCAGCAGACGGGAGGGGGCCGTCGGGCGGCGCCACCGTCACGGACGACGCGACAATGCGCCGGGCGGTCGGCGCGGCCGCGGTCGGCAACATCACCGAGTGGTTCGATTTCGGGGTCTACGGCTACCTCTCCACCACCATCGAGGCGCAGTTCTTCCCGCCCGGCAATCCCGCGCTGGCCCAGCTCGCGACGTTCGCGACCTTCGCGGTGGCGTTCCTGGTCCGCCCGCTCGGCGGCCTGTTCTTCGGCCCGCTCGGCGACAAGATCGGCCGGACCAAGGTGCTCGCGGTGACCGTCATCCTGATGGCGACCGGCACGTTCCTGATCGGACTGATCCCGTCGTACTCCTCGATCGGGCTGGCCGCGCCGATCCTGCTGGTCTGCGCGCGGGTCCTGCAGGGCTTCTCCACCGGCGGCGAGTACGCCGGCGCGATGACGTTCATCGCCGAGTACAGCCCGGACCGCCGTCGCGGCTACTTCGGCAGCTTCCTGGAGTTCGGCACCTTCATCGGCTACGCGCTGGGCGCGACCGTCTCGTCGGTGCTCCCGCTGGTTTCCACGCCGGCCTTCATGGACACCTGGGGCTGGCGGATCCCGTTCATGGTGGCGCTTCCGCTCGGCATCGTCGGGGTCTACCTCCGGACGAAGCTCGAGGAGACGCCGGCCTTCCAGCAGCTGCTCGACGAATCCGGCAAGCGCGAGGACGCCGAGTCCCAGCACGTCGTCCGCACGATCTTCAGCAAGTACTGGCCGACGATGCTGCTGGCCGGCGGGCTCGTGGTGACCTGGAACGTCACCAACTACATGCTCACCAGCTATATGCCGACTTACCTCAAGGACGACCGCACGATGTCCGCGAACGGCGGGCAGGCCATTTCGGCGACCGCGGCGGAATGGCTGCAGATCGGCGTGCTGTGGCTGGGCGTGCTGCTCATCCCGCTGCTCGGCAGGCTCAGCGACAAGGTCGGCCGCAAGCCGATCCTGTGGGTCGGCGCCGGCGGGCTGATCGTGCTCGGCCTTCCGATGGTGCTGCTGCTCAAGAGCGGGTCGCTGCTCTCGGTGCTGCTCGGCCTGGTCCTGATGGGACTGCTGCTGATCTGCTTCTCCTCGACCTGCCCGTCCACGCTCCCCGCGCTGTTCCCGACCGAGGTCCGCTACGGCGGGTTGTCGATCTCGTTCAACATCTTCGTGTCCGCGTTCGCCGGGACGGTGTCGCTGGTGATGAGCGCGCTGGTGCTGGCGACCGGGGACCTCAAGTGGCCGGGGTACTACCTGATGATCGCGGGCGTGGTCGGCGTACTCACGCTGCTGAAGCTGAAGGAAACCGCGAAGAGGCCGCTGCTCGGGTCTGCTCCGGCACTGTCCGCTTCGGAGGACGCGGCGGCCAGGGCCAGCCAGTAACCGCTTGCCGAGCTGAGAAGGGCCCCTCGCGTTCGAGGGGCCCTTGTTGGCGTTCAGGCCGCTTGCAGCTCGTCGCGGCGGGTCAGGCCACGTCGGAGGAGTTCGCCGTCCAGGTGTTGCACTGCTGGGTGCGGTTCTTCGTCGCCCCCTGGCGCCACCAGGCGGCGGAGTGCTCGTCGGTGCCGTGGTCGCGAGGACCGCCGCCGTGGTCCCCGCGGTCCTCGGAGTTCCAGGCCTCGTTGTAGATGTTGCGGTCGATCGACCCGCCCGCGCTGGACGACGCACCGAGGAACATGCCGGAGAAGCACTGCGCCTGCAGTTCCAGACGGCGGGACAGCTCCAGCCCGGCGGCGGAGTCGGCCCCCGCGTCATACCGCTGCTCGCTCATCGCCTCCTCGACGCCGGACAGGTTCTGCACGTGGTGACCGTATTCGTGGGCCAGCACCGCGAGGTAGACGCCGGGATGCGCGCCGTATTCCTCGATCTGGAGCTTGTCCATCGGCATGTAGATGGTCCCGTTCGTCGGGCAGTAGTAGGCGGCGAAATTGTCACCGGACGAACTGCACGGGCTTTGCATCTGGCCGGACTGCGCGACCACCAGGTTCGGGCCGTCGAACGGAAGGCCGGCGTCGCCGAGCACCGGCGCCCACACCGTGTTCAGGCAGCGGATGCCGGACTGGAAGAACCGTTCCGCGCCTGCCCGGTCCGAACTCCAGCGGCTGAGCGTGCACGCCACGTTTCGCAATCCGGCGTCGGCGCTGGCGAACAGCGGGTTCCGCGCGGTCTCCTTCACTGGTCGCGGGCCGCGGGGCGCCGGCGGGGCCTCGGACGCCGGTTCCGAGTGGCTGGTGGTTGCGCGGGTTGCCCTGCTTGCCGAGGTGGTCGTGGCCGAAGTGCTGCTTTCGGTGGGGTACCGGGTGGACGGCGTTTCGCTGGAGATTGAGGAATACGTCGGCGGCGTGGTGCTCGCCGCGTCGACGCGCTTGTCTTTGTGCACGGCCGCACCGAGCGCTGCCAGTCCCCCGAGGACCAGCACGATCGCACCGAGCACCGACACCAGCACGATCACCCCGGCGTGCTTTTTCTTCGGCGGGCGCCCTGCACGGTAGCCGTCGAGCCGGGTGCCCGCGTCGAATGCCGGCGCGGGCACCCCAGGGGACGCGGCGAATGGTCCCGGTGCCGGAGCGACCTGCGGCGGCGGCAACGGCGCGGCAGGCGGCGGCAGCGGAACTGCCGGTCCGGCAGCGGGAAACTGCGGTCCGGGAGGGAACTGCTGAGCCGGCGGCCCGCCCGGAAACTGCTGTCCCGGCGGCATCCCCGGCCCCGCCATCGCGCCGCCTGGCATCCCGGCGCCCGGCGGCATCCCCGGCGGCAGCGGCCGCGGCGGCGGGAGCGGGGCGGCTCCCGGCGGAACCGGATAAGGACCGCCTTGCGGTGGCCAGGTCATCGTTCCCCCTGCGATTGCGTGATTCGCGTAATCCGGCTTTTTTCACCGCCGGGGCACCCAGCCTAGCCGGTGTGCTCTAGGCTCTGCTGCCGTGGCGAGGAAATGGGTTTCCGCGGCGGCGATCGCGGCATTGGCGGTGCTCTCCGGCCTGAGTCCGGCGGCGGCCTTCTCCGGAATCGGGCGGCATTCCGAGAATGCGCAAGCGGCCCCCGAAGCGACTGCGGAAATCGCACTTAAACTGTTGCGCGACGGCGGCTTCCAGGTCACCGAGAAGGTGACTGTCCCAGGCGGACAGCGGCTGGTGTCCACCTTGCCGCTGCGGCTGCCCGCCGACGACGGGCAGGACCTGCGCTACACGATGCGGGACGCGAAGGCCACCGGCGGCGCCGCCGTCGCGCAGGCCGACGACCAGTTGACGCTCACCTTCGGCGCGGGCGAATCCACCGTCGCCTACACGCTCGCCGGCGCCCTCGCCGACCAGGGCGGCGGCCAGCAGGTGCGCGCGCTCGTCGCGGGCGGCTTCGACCAGCCGGTGAAGGAAATCAAGGCGTCCTTCCTCGCCCCGGCCCGGCAGATGGCGCCGGTGACCTGTTCGGTCGGCGCGAACCAGCCGTGCACGCTGTCCGAGGTCGACCACACCGGCGTGCTGCGGCTGCAGCAGAACGATTTGCCGCCGGGCGCGCGGATGGAACTGTCGGTCGGGCTGCCGCCGGGCACCGCGCCGGCGAATGCCGATTTCGTGCCGGCCAGCGCATTGGCGGCGGCATTCTCGCTCACCTTGCCGTCCGTCATCGGCTTCGCCGTGGTTGCCGTTTTGCTGATTGCCGCCACGCTATTCGTATGGCGGCGCCGAAAGCAAGACGAACTCGCGACCAGCACCGGCGATACCACAATTGAAGTTCTTTTGCGGGAAAACGGCCGAACTTGGTTCGCTTCTCCGGACGGGGTGCTTCCCGGGCAGATCGGCACCGTGATGGACGAGTCGGTGGACCCGGTGGACATCGCGGCCACCGTCGTCGATCTGGCGGTGCGGAATTACCTGTGGCTGGCCGAGCTTCCCGGTCCGGACTGGCAGATCTCCCGGCGGAACCCGCCGGACGAGCACCTGCGCGATTTCGAGCGGGTGGTCTATGAAACGCTGCTGCCGGAAGGAACCGACACCGTCCTGCTGTCCCGGCTGAACGATCTCGACGCGACACCGATCCAGGACTCCATGTACCGGGACGTCGTTGCCAGCCAATGGTTCTCGCGTCGTCCGGACACCTCGCGCGGGGTGCTGGCGCTGCCCGGCATCCTGCTGTTCGGGCTCGGCTTGGTCGCGACGGCGGTGCTTTCGTTCACCGTCGGGCACGCGCTGCTGGGCGTCGCGGTGGCGCTCGCCGGCCTGGGTCTCGCCGCGGCTCGCGCGCTGCTGCCGTCCCGCACCGCCCGCGGCCGCGCAGTCGCCGGCCAGATCCGCGGGCTGTTGCGCTACCTGCACCGGGTGCGCGCGGAAGACATCGAACGCCCGGAGGACCGCGAGATGGTGTTCTCCCGTTCTCTGCCGTACGCGGTGGTGCTCGGCGACACCGAACGCTGGCTCGGCGCGTTCGCCGAGGTGGACCCGGACGCGGACGGCCAGGCCGGCCTCTCCTGGTACGGCGGCGTCGAACAGGACGATGACCTGCGACGCTTCGGCCCTCGGCTGCTGGCCTTCCTGACCGCGCTCAACCACGCGCTGACGAAGGAACCGTCGAAAACCGGGTCGTAGCGGATGCCGGACGGGAAGCGCTAGGCCGCTCGCAGCTCGGCGACCCGGGTGGTCCAGGAGCCGTGCGGTTCCAGCACGACCGTCCGGGTGTCGTCGTCGTGCCGGGTCAGCCGGACCACCAGGTGGTCCTCCGACAGCCGCTCCGCGCTGCCCTCGCCCCACTCGACAACCACCGCCGACGATTCCAGGTCGGTGTCCAGATCGAGGTCGTCCAACTGGGACAGATCGCCGCCGAGCCGGTACGCGTCCACGTGGATCAGCGGCACTCCGGCCGCACCGGCGGCGTGCACTCGCGCCAGCACGAAGGTCGGCGAACTGACCCGCCCGCCGACGCCGAGCCCGTCCGCGATGCCACGGGTCAGCGTTGTCTTCCCGGCCCCGAGCGGACCGTCCAGCAGCACCAGATCGCCCGCGCGCAGGGCCGCGCCCAGCGTTCGCCCGAAGGCCATCGTGTCCTCGGGGGTTTCCAGAATCACCTTGTCCACCACCAGTTTCGCCGGTTCGGCGCGGCGCTGCCGGCACAGCGCTGCAGCAGGTCGATGAGATGGCTGTTCACCAGCTCGGGCTGTTCGAGCTGCACCATGTGCCCGGCTCCGCGCACCCGCACCAGCTCGGCGTCCGGCAGCTCGGCGGCGATCCGCTCGGCGTGCGCGAACGGCGTGAACCGGTCCGAGTCGCCGCCGATGACCAGCACCTGCGCGTGTTTCAGCCCGGCCAGCACAGCGTAGCGATTGTGGCTGCCGAGGGTGTCCACGAAGTTGATCAGCCCGCGCACCGGCGTGACAGCGAGCATTTCCAGCATGAAGTCGACCAAACGCGGCGAGACGTCGCGGCTGCCGAACGCGAGCCGGCGCACTGCCTGCCGGGTCAGCTGACCGCCGGCCGCGCGCACGAACTCCACCAACCCGGGTTGCCACCCAGCCAGCTCGCCGACGCCGCGCGTGAGCGGGTTGTACTTGGACAGCAACGGCCTCGGCAACCCGCGTGCGCCGACCTCGCCGGCCGCGGTCGCGATGAAGGCGACGCCGCAGACGCGGTCCTCGAAGAGGTCTGGCCGTTGCGCGGCCAGCTCCATGATCACCATGCCGCCCATGGAATGTCCCATGAGGACAATCGGTCCTTCGGGCACTATCGCGCGCAGCACGCTGTCGAGGTCGTGCGCGAGCTGTTCGATCGTCGACGTCTCCGTGGACGCTTCTCCGGACAGGCCGTGTCCGCGATGGTCGAAGTAGACCTGCCGTACGCGGGGCAGCCGCAGCGAAGCGAAGTCGCGACGCTGGAAGTGCCATGAGAGCCGCGAAAGTGCGAAGCCGTGTACGCCGACGAGAGTCAGCTCCGGCTTCTCGCCGTCTTCAGGATCGATCTCTTCGACCGACAGCGGCGTACCGTCTTCAGCTGCGACAGTGGACGTACGGTCCGGCTTCAGCTCGCCCAGCGGTTCGTCGGCGAACGGGTCCTCGGTCGGTTTGCGTTGCTGCGACGCGACAACTGCCGCTGCCGCACCCGTCACTACCGCTCCGACTCCGCCGACGATCGCCCACAGCCGCGTCGACGGAGTCACGCCCGCTCCCCCACATACCGGCGGCGTACGCGCGGCCGGTACATCGAGGTGACGATCTCGTAGTCGATGGTGCCGAGTTTGTCCGCCCATTCGCGTGCGGTCGGCTCGCCGGAGCGACCGGCCCCGAACAGCACGACCTCGTCCCCGATCCGGGGCACGTCCTCGTTGCCGACGTTGACCACGAGCTGGTCCATGCAGATCCGCCCGACGACCGGCCGCCGTTTCCCGCCCAGCCAGACGTCCATCCGCCCGGACAGCGTGCGCGGCACCCCGTCGGCGTATCCGACGGGCACGAGCGCGAGCGTGGTGTCCTCCGGCGCGGTCCAGGTGTGCCCGTAGGAGACCGAGTCACCGGCCGCCAGCGGCTTGGTGAGCACCACGGTCGACCGGAACGTCATCACCGGCCGCAGGTCGTCGTCGGTGGGCACCGGGTTGAGGCCGTACATCGCGATGCCCGGGCGGACCAGGTCGAAGTGCAGGTCGGGCCGGGTGAGCGTGGCCGCGGAATTGGCCAGGTGCCGGATCGGGTCGAGACCGGCCGCGCGAGCCGCGTCGTAGGCCTCGGCGAACAGCTTCGCCTGCGCGTCGATCGACGCGTGCCCCAGTTCGTCGGCGCAGGCCAGGTGCGACCAGATGGCCACGACCTCGACGCCGCGCGCGTTGGCCGCCGCCTCGGCCAGCGCTGGCCAGTCGGCTGGCGGGCAGCCGTTGCGGGACAGCCCGGTGTCGATTTTCAGGTGCACGCGGGCGCGCTTTCCGGCGCGTTCCGCCGCGGCGTCGACCCGGGCCAGCTCGCTGAGAGAGCTGACGCCGAGGTCGACGTCCGCCTCGATGCCGGGGGTGAAATCCAGCTCCGGCACGTCCAGCCAGCTGAACAGCCGCACCGACAAGCCCGCGGCCCGCAGGTCAAGGGCTTCCTGCAGCGAGCAGGTGCCGAGCCAGCTCGCGCCAGCCTCGACCGCGGCGCGGCCGACGGGGACCGCGCCGTGGCCGTACCCGTCGCCCTTGACCACGCACATCACGGCCGCACCGGGGGCCCGGGCGGCCAGCAAAGAAACGTTGTGCCGCAGTGCGCCGAGATCGATCACCGTCTCGGCGTGCGGAGAACTGGCAGTCATAACGACTGCCAGTTTCCCACGCTATCGGCTCAGGAGAGACGCTGGCCGGACGTGCCGGAGAACACGTGCAGCTCGTCCGGACGGATCCGCAGGTGCAGGGTGTCGCCCATGGCCGGCGGCGTACGCGGGTCGACGCGGGCGACCACGTTGCGTGACGATCCCTCGGCGCTTTCCGCGACGCCCGCGCCGAGCTTGCCGTAGACGTAAGCGTCCGAGCCCAGCTCTTCGACCAGCTCGACCTTGATCGGCAGCGCGCCGGCGGTGTCGGTGGTGACCTCCAGCGACTCCGGGCGGAAACCGATGGTGACCGTGTCGCCGTCGGCCGCGGACCGGACCTCGGGCTTGAGCGGCACCTGCACGCCGCCGACCTCGGCACCGTCCGCGGTCAGCTTCGCGGCGACCAGGTTCATCGCCGGGGAGCCGATGAAGCCCGCGACGAAAACGTTTGCGGGCCGGTCGTACAGCGCGCGCGGGGTGTCGCACTGCTGCAGCAGACCGTCCGACAGCACCGCGACCCGGTCACCCATCGTCATGGCCTCGACCTGGTCGTGGGTCACGTAAACGGTGGTGACGCCGAGCCGGCGCTGCAGCGCGGCGATCTGCGTACGGGTCGAGACGCGCAGCTTCGCGTCCAGGTTCGACAGCGGCTCGTCCATCAGGAAGACCTGCGGCTCGCGCACGATCGCGCGGCCCATCGCGACCCGCTGCCGCTGACCACCGGACAGCGCCTTCGGCTTGCGGTCCAGGTACTGCTCGATGTCCAGCAGCTTCGCCGCGTCAAGCACCTTCTGCTTGATCTCCGACGCCGGCCGCCCGGCGATCTTCAGCGCGAAGCCCATGTTCTGCGCGACCGTCATGTGCGGATACAGCGCGTAGTTCTGGAACACCATCGCGATGTCGCGCGAACGCGGCGGCAGCTGGGTGACGTCGCGGTCGCCGATCCAGACCGCGCCCTCGTCGATGTCCTCCAGCCCGGCGAGCATCCGCAGCGCGGTGGACTTGCCCGAACCCGACGGGCCGACCAGCACGAGGAACTCGCCGTCGGCGATTTCCAGGTCCAGCGCGTCGACAGCGGGACGCTCGGTCCCGGAATAGCGCCGGGTCGCCTTGTCGTAGGTGATGCTGGCCATCGGTCAGTCCTCTCCCAATTTCGCGGAAACCCCGTGCGCGGCCTCGCGCGCCTCGAGGTGGCGTTGCTGGATCTCGATGCCCGCGGCGCGCAGCGCCCCGGTCGGCCCGTCCAACACGAGCTGGTTCTTGGTTCCGGTCCACGCGGGCGGTTCGGCGGTGCCCGCGAGCGCCCAGGCGGCCTGCCGGGCGGCCCCCAGCGCGACGTACTCGCCGACCTCGGGAATCACGACGGGCAGGCCGAGCACGATCGGCGCGATCGCGCGCACCGCGGCGGACTGCGCGCCGCCGCCGATGAGCAGCACGCGCTTCACCTCCATGCCCTGCGCGCGCACCGCGTCGAGCCCGGCGGCCAACCCGCAGACCATGCCCTCGACGGTCGCCCGCGCGACGTTCTCCGGTGTCATGTTCGCCCTGGTCAGCCCGTGCAGCGAACCGGTCGCGCCGGGCAGGTTCGGGGTGCGCTCGCCGTCGAGGTACGGCAGCAGCGTGAGGCCGCCCGCGCCGGGTTCGGCGGCCAGTGCGAGCCGGTCGAATTCGGCCAGGTCGACTCCGAGCATCGCCGCGCCCGCGGTGAGCACACGCGCGGCGTTGAGGGCAGCGGTCAGCGGGAGGAACCGGCCGGTGGCGTCGGCGAATCCGGCGACGAGGCCGCTCGCGTCGGCCGCGCCGGTCTCGGTGACGCCGAAGACCGTGCCGCTGGTGCCGATCGAGATCACCGCGTCGCCCGGGGCGAGTTCGAGCGCGAGGGCGGCGGCCATGTTGTCGCCGGTGCCCGCGGAGACGAGCATGCCGTCGCTGGTGTGTCCGGCGACGTCGGACGGGCCGAGCACGGTCGGCAGTTCCGGGGTGCGGCCGCCGAACGCGTGCGCGAGGACGTCCTGGCGATAAGTGTTGTCGGTTGGGGAGAAATAGCCGGTGCCGGAGGCGTCGCCGCGGTCGGTCACCGCGGTTTCCGGACGGCCGAGCAGCCGCCAGGTGAGCCAGTCGTGCGGCAGCAGAACGCGGGCGACGCGGTCGGCGTTTTCCGGTTCGTGCTCGGCGAGCCAGCGGAGCTTGGTGACGGTGAAGCTGGCGACCGGCACCAGCCCGACCGACTTCGCCCACACGCCGGGCCCGCCCAGCTCGTCGGTGAGGTCCTTGGCCGCCTGCGCGGAGCGGGTGTCGTTCCACAGCAACGCGGGCCGGACCACCTCGCCGGCCTCGTCGAGGGTGACCATGCCGTGCTGCTGACCGCCGACGCCGATGGCCTTGACCCCGTCGAGAACGTCGCGAGTGGCGTCCGCAAACGCTTGCGCCCACGCTGCGGGGTCGACCTCGGTCCCGTCCGGGTGCGGCGCCCGGCCGGTCCGCACGACCTCGCCCGTGCGCGCGTCGCAGACCACGACCTTGGTCGACTGGGTCGACGAATCGACCCCGGCCACCAGCTCAGCTGTCATAAAGCTGCCCCTCCTCGACGTACTCCGCGGCCTCGACCGCCGTTCCCGCGTTCAGCGCCGCCTCGATCTCCTCGGTCGGAGTGGCTTCGCTGGTGATCAGGAGGTCGTAATCGCCGACGGTGCCGTGCGCGTACGTCGCGGTGCGGCCGAACTTCGAATGGTCGAGCACCAGCACGTTGCGGTTCGCGGCGCGCAGCACGGCTTTCTTCAGCTCGGCGTAGTCGCGGACCGGGTGGAACAGCCTGCCCACCGCGACCGCGCTCACCGAGACGAACGCGATGTCCACGCGAATCCGCTCGAGCAGCGCGAGCACGTCGGGGCCGGAGCAGGAGTCGTACTCGGGGTCGTAGCGGCCGCCGGCGAGGAGCACGTCGACGCCGGCGCCCAGCAGGCGCGCGGCCTGCAGCGAGTTGGTGATGACGGTGAGGCGCTCGACCTTGGCCAGCCGTTCGACCAGCGGGAACAACGTGGTGGAGTCGTCAACGAACACCGCCTGGCCCGGCTCGACCTGCTGGATCGCGAGGTCGGCGAGGGCTTCCTTCTCCGCCGAGTGCAGCGTGAACCGGCTCGCGGTCTCCATGGTGAGCGCCGGGTACGCCTCGACCTTGCCGCGCAGCTTCCGCAGCAGCCGCTTGTCGGCGAGGTCGTCCAGGTCGCGGTGCATCGTCATGAGGCTGACGCCGAACCGGGCGGTGAGGTCGTCGATCCGGACTTCGCCCTGGTCGATGACGTAGTCGAGGATCTCCTGACGCCGCTGCTCCACCGCGGCGTCGGACGGGCGCGTCTTCGGCCGTCCTGGCGTGTCTCGACTCACATCTCGTTCTTACCAGATATCGCGAGCCGAGTTAACACGTAACTCGATAACTATGCGGTCGCGCGGACCAACCGCAGCGCGGCCGGGATCGCGTCGACCAGACCGGACGCCGACGTCGGCACGTCCTCCGCGGCGAGCGCACCCGCCAGCGAATGCACCTGCGCGGCGGCCGAGGCGGCCAGCCACGGGTCCAGCCCGGCGGCGAGCAGCGAGCCGACCAGGCCGGTCAGGACGTCACCGGAACCAGCAGTGGCCAGCCACGAACCATGCGGGGTGTTCACCGCGACGCGGCCGTCCGGGGCCGCGACAACAGTGCAGTGGCCTTTCAGCAGCACGACAGCGTCGTACTTCTTCGCCGCTTCGCGTGCCGCTGCGACTCGGTCCGCGCCCGGACGGCGGCCCATCAGGCGTTCGTACTCGCCCGCGTGCGGGGTGAGCACAAGCGGCGTGTCCGGATCGCGAGCGTCGAGGACTTCGGGGGTGTTCGCGATGATCGTGGTGGCGTCGGCGTCCGCGCACACCGGGACGCCCTGGCCGAGGATGTGCCGCAGGATTTCCCGGCCTTCCCCGCCGGTGCCGATGCCGGGGCCGACCACCCACGCCTGCACCCGGCCCGCATCGGTGACCGAGCCGGTCGCGACGATCTCCGGCCAGCGCGAGCGCACGACGTCCGCGGCGTGTCCGGCGTAGCGGACCATGCCCGCCGTCGCGCGGACCGCGGAACCGGACGCGAGCACCGCAGCTCCCGGATACGTCGCCGATCCGGCCGCGATGCCGACGACGCCCTGGGTGTATTTGTCGTCCTCCGGACCGGGAATCGGCCACACCTCGGCGACGTCGGACAGGTCCAGCCGCCGCAGATCCGGCTCGCCCAGCCAAGGCCGCAGGCCGATGTCGACCAGCACGACCTCGCCGCATTCCTGCGGAGCCAGCACATGTACGGGTTTCAGTCCACCGAAGGTGACCGTGCGCGCGGCGGTGACGTGCGGGCCGTCGACCACGCCGGTGTCCGGGTCGACGCCGCTCGGCAAATCAACCGCCACCACCGGCGCTTCGATCTGCGCGACCAGTTCAGCCGCTTCCGGACGCAGCGGGCCGCGAGCTGAGATACCAACGATGCCGTCCACGACGACATCCGCCCGTTTAATCCACTGTGGACTGTCCGCAATGGACACCACGCGACCACCGGAGCGCCGCAGCGCGGCCAATCCGGCCGGGTGCGCTTTCTCCGGCTTCAGCAATACCGCGGCCACCGCGACCCCGCGCCGACGCAGGAAAGCGCCAGCCCACAACGCATCGCCGCCGTTGTTGCCCGAGCCGACCAGCAGCACGACCCGACGGCCGGACACGCCGCCGGTGTCCTCGGCCAGCAGCCCAGCCACCTCGGCGGCGAGGCCGAAGGAGGCCCGGCGCATCAGCTCGCCGTCCGGGGTGCGGGCGAGCAGCAGGTCCTCCGCCGCGCGAATCCGTTCTGTCGTCCAGATTCCTTGCACGGCGGCGGCTCCCGGTCTTACTCGACGGTGACGGACTTCGCCAGGTTACGCGGCTTGTCGATGTCGTACCCGCGCGAACTCGCGATCTCCGCGGCCAGGACCTGCAGCGGCACGGTGGAAACCAGCGGCTGCAACAGCGTCGGCACCGCGGGCACCTCGATCAGCTCGTCGGCGAACGGGCGCACGGTCTCGTCGCCCTCCTCGGCGATCACGATCGTGCGCGCGCCCCGCGCCTGGATCTCGCTGATGTTCGACACCAGCTTCGAGTGCAGCACCGCGCGGCCCTTCGGCGACGGCATCACGACGACGACCGGAAGGCCCTCTTCGATCAGCGCGATCGGACCGTGCTTCAGCTCGCCCGCCGCGAAGCCCTCCGCGTGCATGTACGCGAGTTCCTTCAGCTTCAGCGCGCCTTCCAGCGCCACCGGGAACCCGACGTGCCGGCCGAGGAACAGCACCGCGCGCGAGTCGGAGATCCGCCGCGCGATCTCACGCGTCTGGTCCACAGTGGACAGCACCTTCTGCACCGCGGCCGGCATGGCTTCCAGCTCGGCGAATTCGCGGGCGACCTCGTCCGGGTACTTCGTGCCGCGCGCCTGCGCCAGCGCGAGGCCGACGAGGTAGTTCGCGGCGATCTGCGCGAGGAACGCCTTGGTCGACGCAACGCCGATCTCCGGCCCGGCGTGCGTGTACAGCACCGCGTCGGACTCGCGCGGGATCTGCGCGCCGTTGGTGTTGCAGACCGCCAGCACGCGGGCCTTCTGCTCACGCGCGTGCCGCACGGCTTCGAGGGTGTCCGCGGTCTCGCCGGACTGCGAGACGGCGACGACGAGCGTGTCGCGGTCGAGCACCGGGTCGCGGTAGCGGAACTCCGAGGCCAGCTCCACCTCGACCGGCAGCCGGCACCAGTGCTCGATGGCGTACTTGGCGACGAGACCGGAGTGATACGCCGAACCGCAGGCGACGACGAAGACCTTGTCGACGTCGCGCAGGTCCTGGTCGGAAATGCGCTGCTCGTCGAGGATGATCCGGCCGGCCTCGAAGTGCCCGCGCAGCGTGTTCGCCAGCGCCTCCGGCTGCTCCTCGATCTCCTTGAGCATGAAGTATTCGTGGCCGCCCTTCTCGGCGGCCGACAGGTCCCAGTCGACGGTGAACGGCTTGGCCTGCGCGGCGTCGCCGTGGAAGTCGGTGACCTGGTAACCGTCGCGGGTGATGACGACCA
Organism: Amycolatopsis sp. VS8301801F10; assembly: GCF_046195355.1. Taxonomy (NCBI): domain Bacteria; kingdom Bacillati; phylum Actinomycetota; class Actinomycetes; order Pseudonocardiales; family Pseudonocardiaceae; genus Amycolatopsis; species Amycolatopsis sp. VS8301801F10. The sequence goes on from NZ_CP176065.1 coordinate 687,433, forward strand.
GTTGGTCCTGGCCCAGCTCGACGGCCTCGCGGGTGTGCTCGATGAACGCCGCGACGTCGGAGGCGACGAAGTGCTCGCCCTCGCCGACCCCGACCACCAGCGGCGACGACCGGCGCGCGGCGACGATCGTGTCCGGCTCGTCGGCGTGCGTCACGACGAGCGTGAACGCGCCCTCGAGCCGGCGGCATACCGCGCCGACGCTGGCCGCGAGGTCGCCCTTGGTGTCGCCCTCGGTGTAGGCGCGGGCGACCAGGTGGGCGGCAGTTTCGGTGTCGGTGTCGCTGGCCATCTCGATGCCGTCGGCCTCGAGTTCGGCGCGCAACGCGGCGAAGTTCTCGATGATCCCGTTGTGCACCACCGCGACGCGACCGGTGGTGTCCCGGTGCGGATGCGAGTTGCGGTCGATCGGGGCCCCGTGCGTGGCCCAGCGGGTGTGGCCCATGCCCGCGGTGCCCGCGAACGCGTCGCGGCCGACCTCGTCGAGCCGGGCCTCCAGGTTGGCCAGCCGGCCGGCCTTGCGCTCGACGGTCAGCGCGCCGGCGCCGTCCAGCACCGCCACGCCCGCCGAGTCGTAGCCCCGGTATTCCATGCGGCGGAGCCCACCGAGCACGACGTCCAGAGCCGGGCGGTGTCCGACGTATCCCACGATTCCACACACGCGAACTAGCGTAACGAGACAAGTCCAGTCCCCTACTCCGGTCCCTAGAGCGGGGTTTTCAGTGCCGCTGAGCTGGGCGAGCCGTCCTCCGGACAACCGTTGACCGGGTCGGCGCGCAGTGCGGCGGCGGACCCCTAAACCGATCGGGGTGGCGCACCGGGCCGGGACCGGGCACGGGCAGTAAGGTCACGCGCATGGCCAGCAAGCCCAAGCAGCTGCTCACGGAGCTGTCCCACCCAGGTCCGCACGAGGTTTTGCGCGGCAACCTCGCCCTGGTCGGACTGCCCGGCGTCGTGTTCACCCCGCGCCAAGGCCTCGGCCTCCCGGCCATCGCGTTCGGGCACGGCTGGCTGCAGCCCGCCACGCGCTACCGGCAGCTGCTGCACCACCTCGCGAGCTGGGGCGTGGTCGCCGCGGCCCCCGCGACCCAGCTCGGCCCGCTCCCGTCGCACCGCCTGCTGGCCGGCGACCTGCTGACGACGCTCGACGTCATCACCACGGTCCGCCTCGGCCCGGACGGCATCAGCGTCGACCCGGACAAACTGGGCCTGGCCGGCCACTCCACCGGCGCCGGCTCGGCAGTACTGGCAGCCGCCCAGTCCGCCGCGGCAGGCGACGACGCCCGCCCGAAGGTCCGCGCGGTAGCGACGGTGGCCGCGGCACAGACCTTCCCGTCCGCGACGGACGCCGCGAAGGTCGTCAACGCCCCCGGCCTGCACCTGGCCGTGGACGGCGACCTGGTCGCCCCGGCAGTAGGCCACGCGGACGCCATCGCCCAGTCGTGGGCCGGCCCGGTGCAGCTGCGAACCCTGGCGAAGTCCTCCCACCTGGCGGTGACCGAAGGCAGGCACTGGAGCCAGCTGTTCCTGCAGGGCAAACCGCAGCGGGCGACTCAGCAACTGGTGAAGGCGCTGTTCACTGCGTTCTTTCTCACGCATTTGACGGGTACGGAGAAGTACTTGCCGCTGCTGGACGCGGATGTGAAGCGGGCGCCGATCGAGGTTCCGGAGGACGAGGAACCGGCTGCCTGATCAGCGCCGTCCTTCGTCCTCCTCGGCGAGCGACCCGCTGATCCGGCTGCCGCCCGGCGCGGTGCCGAACAGGCCGCCGTCGACCCGGTAACCGCTGGTCCCGCGTTCCTGATCGGCGGAGTTGCCTTGCCCTCCGCCGCCCATCATCGGGCTGCCCATCATGCCCATCGACTGGCCTTGCTGCTGATCCGTGGTGGTCGGCGCGGTGCCGAGTTCGGCCGGGTGATCCGCTCCGCCCTGCTCCCAGCCGGCCGGAACCGCCGAATCCCCGAGACCGGGGTCGGACGGGACGTGGCCCAGCCCCGGGTCGCTGCTGAACGGGTCCAGCACCGACTGCGCCGTAGTGGACTCATCCGGGCCGCTGGCCACCGGAGTCCCGTAGGCCGGGGTCGCGGCTGCCTGCGCGGCGACGGGCTGCGCGTGGTGCCGTCCGGTCTGCTCTCCGGCTGCCTGGTCGTGCCCGTCCGCTGCCTGCCCGGTCGTCGCGTGCTCGTACCTCGCGGCAGCGTGCTCGGCCACGGCCTGGGCAGGTCCGGCAGCCGCGCCAGCGTCAGCTACGACCCGCTGGCCTTCGCGAACGTGCTCCGCGGGCAGTTCGTTGGCAGGCGCGGCCGGGCTCGTGGCACCGCCGCCGTGCTGCTGAGCGGTCAGGCCGTCGACTGGCCGTCCGGTAGCCGGATCGATCTTTCCGTGCTCGTCGAGGGTGTATTTCGTCGGCTCGCCGGACCCGTCGTCCACCGTCACGACGGTCGGCCCGTCCGGCCCGTTCGGGCGCTCGGCGGTGATCTTGAGGTTGCCGTCCTCGATGTGGATCTTTCCGTCCGGGCCAGGGCGGTGCACCTGGTTCGGGTCAGCCGTCGGCGCGGTGCCGTCCGGCTGTTTGTGGACCGGGCCGCCGGGAGCGTCGTGCGCGGGCGGTGCCGAAGCGTCGTGAGGACGAGCTGCCGGATCCCCTTGCGCCGCGTCAGCACCGGTTCCCGGGGTTTTGGCGGCCGGGTCGCCGAAATCGAGCTGATACGCCTTGTCGTGCCCGGTCCCGTCGCCGATCGAGACCGCCATCTTCCCGTGGGAGTCCGGCTCCGACATGGTGATCTTGTGGTCACCGTGCTGAACCGTCACGGTGTCCGGCGCTTCGTGCTCGGTCTTGACCGCTTCCCCGGTCCGCGGGTCGATCGGATACGGCTGCCCGGTCGACGGATCCACCTCGAGCGGCTTGTGCGTGACCGGATTCTGGTTCGGATCCGGCTGCGCGGGCGGAGTCTGCGGCGGGGCTGGGGTCGGACCGACCTGCGGCGGAACCGTGGCCTCCTGCGGTTTCGTGTCGCCTCCGCCACCGGACGAGCGCGGCTTGGTGTCCCCGCCACCGCCGTCGTTCCGGCCCTTGCCGGTGTCGTGGCCGCCGCTGCCGCTGTCCGCGCCGAGTTGCAGGCGGCCGAACGGATCGGTCGGCACGTTCAGGCCGTCGGAGAACGCCCGCAACGCGTTCGTCGCCGCCGTGTGGGCGTTGCGGATGTACTGCCGGAAGCAATCCATCGCGTCCGAGTACTGCTGGCAGTACTCGTCCATCTGACGGCAGAACATGTCGGACCACTTGGAGTTGAAGTGGACGTCCAGATCCACCGACATATTGCGAATGTCCTGCGGATTGATCGGCCCGGTGCCGTCCTCCTGGCTGCGAGCCACCTCGGACTTGCTCCGCGCATCGCCCCAGATGACTTCGATGTCCCCTTGAGCGTTGCCGTTCTGGCGACCCCACTTGATCGCGTCGTCGAGCCGGTCCATGAACATCAGCAGCCCGTCGGTGTCCTCGGGCTTGTGCGCGTCCAGGAACTTCTTGGGCGCCTGTCCGCCGTTTTCGGGCAGCTGTCCCAAATCGACGATCGGCTTGCGGACCGTCTGCCACAACTGCTGAAGCAGCTGGCTGAACCCGTTGACCGTGCCGAGGTACTCGCCGGAGGCCTTGCTGAAATCGTCCAGCTTTTCGGCTGCCGAATCGGCGGCCTTGCCCTGCCAGGCGGCGGTCAGGCCTTGCTTGACCTGAGCGGTGTCGTCCTGCGCGGCTTTCGCCGCCTTGCCCAGGTTGGCCGCGCGCCCCTGTGCGCCCCAGAGATAGCCGAACCCGAACCCGCCGAGTTCGTTCAGCATCCGGTTCTCTTCGTCCCCCTGTCCGTACGGCGGGGAGAACCGCAGCCCGAGGTTCCGCGACGGATGCTGGATCCACCGCGTGTACGGCTGCACGAGCTTGCCGGTCATCTTTTCCCGGAAACCGGCCAGCGGCTTGAGAATGTTGTCGGACGTGTCGTCGAGATGGACGTCCGCGGGAGGCTGCAGCGGGGCGATGATCGTGTCGCCGAGACGACCGGAGCCCTGGTCCGGTGGCGGAGTCACAGTCAGGCTCCCTTGCCGGCGTTCGTGACGCCCCAGGCGTTCTCTTGCTCGTTCTCGCTGTGCAAGGTCACCGAGGTGTTGAGCCGCTCCGCGAAACCGCCGAGAAAAGCACTGCCCTTCGCGGCGGAGTCGCCGAGCGCCTGCATCTTCGCCACATAGGCTCCGGCCGCCTCGGACAGGCCCGGGATCTTCCCGAAATGCGCGGGCGCCAGCTGGGACTGCGCGGTGTAAGTCTTGATTTCCTTGAACGAGGTGCTCATCGTCGAGACGTCGTTCGCCACCTTTTTGACCTGGTCCGGCTCAATGTGGAATTTCGCCATCGTCGCCCTCTCCCCTCGCGCCCGCGGCTACTCTGCGTCAATCCAGTTGGTGGCCGAGAAGTCGTCGTCCTCCCATGCCCGGTGCCGGGCCGCCGAAGCGGGCGGAGGAGACGCCGACGGCGGAGCGGCTGCCGGCGCGACCGGTTCGGTGTCGTCCTCGACCCGGAACATCGCGGCGGCCGCGTCGTCCTCGGCAACCTGCTTGGCAACCCGCTGGGCGGTCCGTTCTGCCTGTTCCGACGCGGCCCGGTCTTCCTCGGTTCCCTCGGCGGCAGCAGCGAGCGCGGCTTCGCGGTCGGCTTGCGACTGTGCGTCCTGAGCGCGGTGTTCCTCGACCAGCTTCGCGAACGCGGCCTGCCGGGCCTCGTCGTCGGCGATCGCGCGCTCGTGGTCAGCGCTGTACTGTGCGCGCACCTCCTCCATCGCCGCCAGGCTTCTGGCGAAATGCGGAGGCACCTCACTCTGGTGGTACATCGCCCCTCCCCGGTCAGTCCCGCATTGCGGAATGTACCTGCCGGATCACTGGTGGCGCAGAGTATTCACCATATTTCGGTCAGGAGACCGCGGACACGACCCCAGCCAGCCGGTCCGCCGCTGCCTGGGCCGTGGCGTGGGCCGGGGCTTCCACCATCACCCGCACCAGCTGTTCGGTTCCCGACGGCCGCAGCAGGACCCGGCCTTCCTCGCCGAGTTCGGCTTCTACCTCGCCGACCGCGTCGCGGACCTCGGCGGAATCGGCGACCGCTGCCTTGTCCGCTACCGGGACGTTGACCAGCACCTGCGGCAGCCGGTTCATCACCGCGGCCAGTTCGGCCAGCGGTTTGCCCGTCGCGGCCATCCGGGCCATCAGGCGCATCGCGGTCAGGAGGCCGTCGCCGGTGGTGGCGTGGGCCGGGAGGACCACGTGGCCGGACTGTTCGCCGCCGAGGGCCAGGCCCGAGGCGCGCAGTTCCTCCAGCACGTAGCGGTCGCCCACCGCGGTCGTGACGACCGTGATGCCGTGCGCCTTCATCGCCAGGTGCAGGCCGAGGTTGCTCATCACGGTCGCGACCAGGGTGTCCTTGACCAGCGCGCCTTCTTCGGCCAGCGCCAGCGCCAGGACCGCCATGATCTGGTCGCCGTCCACGAGTTCGCCTGCGGCGTCGACGGCCACGCAGCGGTCGGCGTCTCCGTCGTGGCCGATGCCGAGGTCGGCGCCGTGTTCGACGACTGCCGCGCGCAGCAGGTCCGGGTGGTTCGAGCCACAGCTGTCGTTGATGTTGATGCCGTCCGGCTCCGCGTGCAGGGCCACGACCTCGGCGCCTGCCCGGCGGTACGCCTCCGGGGCGGCCGCGGACGACGCGCCGTTCGCGCAGTCCACCACGACCTTCAGGCCGGTCAGCGGGTGCGGCGTCGCGGCGACCAGGTGCTCGATGTACTTGTCGAGCGCGTCCGGGACGTCGGTCACGCGGCCGACCCCGTCGCCGGTCGGGCGGGTGACGCCGGTCGCGCCGAGCCCGGCTTCGATCTCGTCCTCGATGCTGTCCGGCAGTTTGTGCCCGCCGGCGGCGAAGAGCTTGATGCCGTTGTCCGGCATGGGGTTGTGCGAGGCGGAGATCATCACGCCGAGGTCCGCCTCCAGCGCACCGACGAGGTACGCGACGGCGGGGGTCGGCAGCACGCCGAGCCGCAGGACGTCCGCACCGGCCGACGCGAGGCCCGCCACCACGGCGGCCTCCAGCATCTCGCCGCTCGCCCGCGGATCGCGGCCGACCACGGCCACCGGACGGTGCGAACGGTCGTGAGCCGCCAGCACCCGGGCGGCGCTCGCCGCGACCGACAGGGCCAGCTCCGGGGACAGGTCGGCATTGGCCAGACCGCGTACCCCGTCGGTGCCGAACAGTCGAGCCATCTGATCCCTCTCCTCGAACTGCAAGACCGAAAGTCTAGCCCTCGACGCAGCCGCCCAGCCGAAGGGCAGGGGGGCTATCGGGGCCGCAAAACGCAACCGGCGGCGCACGAAGGTGAGACCTACGTACGCCGCCGGGGTCCAGGGGCTTGCCCCTGGCGGGGGCTTGGGGGTTCGACCCCCAATGTGATCGCGGAGTGAGCCCGGCGAAGCGCCGTCAGGCGCGAGCAGGGTTCGCCCACGAACGAAGCATCAGCGCTTGGAGTACTGCGGGGCCTTGCGGGCCTTCTTGAGGCCGTACTTCTTCCGCTCCGTGGCGCGCGCGTCACGGGTCAGGAAGCCGGCCTTCTTCAGGGCCGGGCGGTCGTCGGCGTCCACCTCGACCAGCGCACGGGCGATGGCGAGACGCAGCGCGCCCGCCTGGCCCGAGATCCCGCCGCCCTTGAGGTTGGCGAAGATGTCGAAGGAGTCCGGCTTCTCGACGGTCACGAGCGGCTCGCGGATGAGCTGCTGGTGCACCTTGTTCGGGAAGTACTGCTCGAGCGACTTGCCGTTGAGCTTGAACTCACCGGTACCCGGCACGACGCGGACGCGGACCACGGCCTCCTTGCGGCGGCCGACCGTCTGCGCGTTGCCACCGGCGGCACGCGACGGGCGCGGAGCGGCGGCGGACTCGCTGGTCGCCACGGCCTCGGCGGGGGTCTCGGTCGAAGCGACGACCTCGGTCTCGGTGCTGGTCAACTGTTCCTCACTCACTGCGCGACCTGCGCGATCTTGGTGATCTCGCGCGCCTGCGGCTGCTGCGCGGCGTGCGGGTGCTGCGGGCCGGCGTACACCTTCAGCTTCTTGGCCATGGCGCGGCCGAGCTTGTTCTTCGGCAGCATGCCCTTGACCACCTTCTCCACGAGGTGCTCGGGCTTGGTGTCGAGCAGCTCGCCGAAGGAGCGCTTCCGCAGACCGCCGGGGTAACCGCTGTGCCGGTACGCGAACTTCTGCTCGCGCTTGTTACCGGTGAGAGCGACCTTCTCGGCGTTGACGATGATGACGAAGTCACCGGTGTCCACGTGCGGGGCGTAGGTCGGCTTGTGCTTGCCGCGCAGCAGCGTGGCGACCTCGGTCGCGAGCCGTCCGAGCACGACATCCTCGGCGTCGATCACGTGCCAGGCACGAGTGACGTCGCCGGGCTTGGGGCTGTACGTGGGCAAGGGTCTACCTCGTCGTCATTGCGTGTGGGTAATGTGCGGGCCGAGCGCTGACGCGCCGCAACGCACAACGACATATGAAGATACCCCTGTGGTCCCATTGCTGTGCAGCGGGGGGTGCGAAGGCGCCTCGTCGGCCGGTCGCAGCTTACCCGACCAGCTCCCGGAACCACCACGCCGCCGCGCGGGTCGGACCAGGATGAGACGATTCGGGCGCGCAGCCGCGCCAGCACGACGAGCACCTGGGGACAGCAGTTGAAGACACGAGCGAGGACGACCCGAGCCGCCCGGACGGCGGGAGCCGTCGCCGCCGTGCTGGCACTCGCGACGGCGTGCGGGCAGGCCCGCGCCGGCACCGCGCTGCCCGACGGCGACCAGGCCGCCGCGTACGTCGGCGCGAAGTTCGAGAAGGCCATGTCGAAGCTCGCGGACACGATCGTCGAGCCGCGCAATGTGACCAACTCCGCGGACCGGTACTTCAAGTTCGACGACAAGTACCTGCACAACATCGTCACCTCGGCGCGCACCGGCAGCCCGGAGAGCCGCATCGTGCACAACCGGTCGCAGAAGAACCCCAACGAGTTCCTCGACTCGTTCACCCCGGCCGACGGCGCCGTCGAGTACCTCTACCTCGGCCCGGCCTACAAGTCGCTCGCGCCGACGCCGTGGGTGTCGATGCCCAAGCCGGAGGCCGGGCTCGTCCAGCCGTGCGCGTGGGGCGGGGTGCAGATCGCGTGCAAGATGGGCGACGCGGTCGACAGCGCGTACAAGGCGGACAAGAAAGCGCTGCGCGGCGCGAAGAGCTCCGCGGACGGCACCGAGCAGCTGAGCGTGAACGTGCCGTTCCCGATCTTCCTCGACCGGCGCGTCGAACTGCTTCCGGACAAGCTCCTCAACCAGGTCGGGCCGGAACTGCGCAAGGCGGTCGTGCCGAGCACCATCACGCTGAAGCCGGACGGCTCGCTCGCCGCGTTCACCATGGCGGCCAAGTTCGAGGGCGACGGGCACAAGGTCGAACTGCGCTACGAGTTCAAGTTCACCGGCGAGGCCACCTCCTCGGACCTGCCCACGGTGCCGGACGCCTCCCAGGTCACCGTCCTCGCGGACGACGCGGCCAAACAGGACTTCTACCGCAGGCTCGGCGAACTGCAGGGCCGCTGATGCGCGCCCGTTCGCCGATCCCCGCGCCGACCGATCCCCGAGGTGACCACCGATGACCCAGCCACCCGACCAGCACCCGCAGGGGCAGCCGCAATGGTGGCAGCCGGGCACGAACACGCCGCCGCGGCAGCCGGGTTATCCGTCCGAAGTGGACAGCTCCGGCCAGCCGGGCGGCCAGTGGGCGCAACCTCACCAGTTTCCGCAGGCGCAGTATCCGCAGCAGGGTTATCCGGCGCAGCCCTACGGTCAGCCGCAGAGCCAGCCGGCGCCCGCGCCGTACGGCGGGCCCGGCCAGGCGCCCAGCCAGCCGACCCCGGTCCAGCCAGGGCCGCAGCCGCCCGGAAACCCTTACGGCGGCGGGTTCCAGCCGTCCGAGTACGGCGGGCTCGGCGCGTTTTCCTCGGCCACGCCCGGAAAACCGCGGTCGAAGAAACCGTTCCTGATCGCCGGGGCGGTCGTGGTGGTGCTCGCCGCCGCGGCCGGGATCTCGTGGGCGGCCGGGGTGTTCAGCGGGGACACCCTTGACCAGAAGTCGCTGCAGGAGGGCGTTTCCCGGGTGCTGAACGAGAACTACGGCGAGCCGGACGTGAAGAACGTCGCGTGCCCGTCCGGGCAGCCGATCGAGAACGGCACCACGTTCGACTGCACGGTGCAGGTCGGCGGGCAGCCGAAGAAGGTGACGGTGCGGGTGCTCAACGACAAGCCGGAATATTCTGTCGGGGCACCGCACTGAGCGGCGGAAACTGACCGGGCGGCGGCTCAACTCCAAGACAGAATATTCCGTCGACGCCCGCGTTAAGCGGCGAAACGCGTTTCCGGCACACGAAAACGGCGGGCCGGCACCCGAAGGCGCCCGGCCCGCCGTGGTTTCGGAGCTTGGCTCAGAACAGGTTCTGCACCGAGCGGTCCGTCGCCTGGTAGCCGTCGGCGATCTGCGGCAGCACGGCGGCGATCTGCGCGAGGAGCTGGGTCAGCTCGTCGAACTTCTGGTCCCACTCGTTCTGGGCCTGGATGTACTGGTCCTTCGCTTCACCGGTCCAGCTGTGGGTCAGCGGGTTGAGGTCGCTCTTCAGGTTGTCGAAGAGCGTCTTCAGCTCGCCACCGGTGGCGGTGCAGTCCTCCGCGGCGCGGTGGATGGTACCCGGATCAACAACAATGCGGCCGTCAGGCATGTCGAACTCCTGTCAGAAGAAAGAATGGAAGATGAAGGCGAATCTGGAACGGAAAGATCTGGATCAGCCGAGAACGCCGAAGCCCTTGTTCAGCGAGTTGATGTGCTCGTGCTGCGCAGCCTCGCTCTTGGCGTAGGTGGAACCCGCTTCCTGGAGCAGCTCACCGATGCGGTGCAGCGCGTCGTTCAGGCCGCGGCCGGCGTCGTCGAAGCGGCGCATGACGTTGTCGAAGGCACGCTGCGCGTCGCCTTCCCAGCCCGCGCGGGTCGCCTCGATGTTCGAGCGCAGGTCGCTCAGGTTCTTGTTCATCCGGCTGGTCGCGTCGACGACGCGACCTTCCGCCGCGGTGAATTCCTTCGGATCCCCAGTGAAACCGCCAGCAGCCATGGGAGCTACCCCCTTCGTCAGTGGTTGTGCGTGCCGGCTGGTGTTTCCGGCACTGCACCTACGACGAAGACATTGCCAGTTCGGTTCACACTTGTCGCGACTTCTTCGCAAGTAGTTGCTTGCGTGAACGCGGGACAAGGGAACCGACTGGCAACGGCCGGGTGAACGGCGTGCCGGAGCTGCCGAAAAAAGCTTGTCCACCAGCGTGGTTAGCACACGCACAGCCGGTTCCCGGACAGTTTCAGGAGTCCCGGCTCATGATTCGCGACTGCGAAAAGTCCTCGTCCTCTTCACTCGTCCGGGTCTGTTCGGGCGAAATCTTGGGACGAACGGGAACCGGCTCGGGCGCCACGGGCTCGGCGGGCATCGGCAATCCGCGGGCCGCGCGGAACCGGCGGGCGGCCCCGCGCAACGCGGACGGCGCGGGTTCCGCGGCGCCGGAAAGGCGGCGCCTGCCGAACTCCTTGAGCAATTCCCGGTTTTCGCCGCGGTGGCGTTCGCTGCGCGCGAGCGCGGTGCTCGCGACGCGGCGCGAGAAGGTGACGGCGTCCTGTCCCGCTCGGGTGAATGCCGCCGGCGCGGATTCCGGTTCGGACGGCACAGGCGCTCGCTCCTTCAGCTGGTGATCTTCAACGTGCGCACCACTTGCTCGCACGCGGCGTCGACGCGCTGCTGTACCGCGGGCGATTGGTACTGGCAGCCGACGTGCACCCGGATCCGGCCCTGCACGAGCACGTACCAGCGGACGGTAATCCGTTCCGGTTTGTTCTCGACATAGCCGATCACGGTCCGGCCACCGTAAGTCAGATCGGGGCGGAACGCAGTGTAGTTCGCGTTTCCGCTGACCCCGGACCGCAAAGCCTCGACAAGTTTCTGCCGGTCGGCCGTCGCGTCGTAGTCCATCACGAACTCCTGCGCGAGCACGAGATCGTTGCCGTTGGCCGCGTCCTGCGGGTGCAGGATGACCTGCCGGTCCGCGACCTCGTCGGTGGTCTGGATCCAGTCGCTCGGCGCGACGAGGCTGAAGTCGTATTGGGAGAACGAACGGCCTTGATCCGAGTCGTCCCCGCGACTGACGAAGTAAACGACTCCGCCCGCGAGCAACGCCACGACGGCCACCGCCGCGGTGATCAGCCACAGCCGGCGGCGTTTCTTCGCCTTGCCCGCGGAGCCGCCCGGCGCGTCCGCGCTGGGAACGGCGAACGCTCCGTTCGCAGAACCGTTCTGCCCCAACGCGTTTTTGCCCGGTCCAGTCTGCAGTGGACTCGGGCCGGCGGGCGCTACCGCACCGAACGGCACGCTTTGCGGTCCCCTTGCCGGGTCCGCGGGCGGGAAGCCGCGCGGCGGCAATGGCTGCGGAGCGCTCCGCGGCGGCGCGTTCGGCACCGGACCCCGCCGGACCGGCGCGTCCCCGCGGACGATCTCGGTGCGGTGGTCGGCTTGCCCCGGGATCGACGAACCGGGCAGCGCGCCGGTGCGGTCCGGTTCCAGCAGCACCGCACGGAGCGCGCCGCGCGCCACGACGGTCTCCGGCTGGTCCAGGCTCGTCGGCACCACGCCGGTGCGCTCGTGCACCAGCCGGGAAATCATCGGGATCCGGCTCGAACCGCCGACGAGGAAGATCGCCGCGAGCTGCTTCGGGCGCAGGCCGGAGTCGGCGATCGCGGCGCTGGTCAGCTCGACCACCCGGCCGAGCTGAGGCCCGATCAGCCGCTCCAGGTCCGCCCGGGTCACGTGCGCGTCCGCGAACGGCGGCGGCAACGGCACATCGGTGTACGTGTGCCGCGACAACGTCTCCTTGGCGCCGCGGACGTCCTGGCGCAGCACCCGGCGCCGCCGCCGCTCAGCCAGCTCCCGGCCCTCGACCAGGTGCTGCCACGCCTGCGGATCCGTACCGGACACCAGCGACCCGACGTGCTCCAGCAACGCCTGGTCGATGTCCGCCCCGCCGAAACTCGGGTCTCCTCGCGTGGCCAGCACCTGGAACCCGCCCCGCTGCGGCGGCGCGCCCGGCGCCCGGGCCGCGCGTGCGGCCTCCGGCGACCGCTGGACGACGCTCACGTCGACCGTGCCGCCGCCGAGGTCGAGCACCGCCAGCGCGTCGCCAGGACGTCCGGAGAACTCGACCGTCCGCCCGCCCGGCGAGGCCTCTGGGGCGAAGGTGGCCGCGTGGTACACCGCCGCGGCCACCGGTTCCGGCACCAGCGCCACCTCGCGCGCCAGCCGGCCCGCGGCCTGGCGCAGCAGCCGGGTGCGGATCGCGCCCCAGTCCGCCGGGTGGGTGAGCACCAGCAGATCCACCTCGACGTCGCCCGCGACGCGCCGCGCCTCCGCGACCGCCCGGTCCAGCACCGCGTGCACCACGTCGATGACCCGCAGCACCGAATCGCCGAGCAGCAGATCGCCCTCGTCGATCCGCCGCTTCGGATTCGGCTCGTACCGCGACGGGTCGACGGCCGCCTGCCGCTCGGCCTCCTGGCCGACGAACAGGGTGCCGTCGGACGCCGCGTACACCGCCGACGACATCAGCGGCTGCCCGTCGATCACCACGACCTGCGGCTCGCGGCCGTTGACCGACACGACGACACAGGTGCTCGAGGTCCCGAAGTCGACCGCGACCCGCACCGTCACCGGGCGCCCCTTCCGTCAACCGCGACGGCTCCCCAGTCGGTCAGTCGGGCTGGATCCACGACACCTGCACGAGCTGCTTCCCGTTCTTGCGGCTCAGCAAGTTGCCCCGGCCCGGCGGCATGGCGCTCGGCCGGATGTTGCCGATCAGCACGCCCTCGTCGCGCGAACCGTTCATCACCATGCCGGTGGCCGCCAGCTCCTTGAGCTTGCCGATGATCGGGTCGTAGGCCGCCCGCGACGCACCACCGGTGCGCCGGACCACGATCAAGTGCAGGCCGACGTCCTTCGCCTGGGCGAGGAACTCCGACAGCGGCTTGAGCGGGTTGGTGGACTGCGTGGCCACCAGGTCGTAGTCGTCGACCAGGATGAACAGCTCCGGACCGGTCCACCAGGACCGGGTCTTCAGCTGCTCCTGGGTGACGTCCGGACCCGGCAGCCGCCGCGTCATCGACCCGTGCACGTCCTGGACCATGCTGTCCAGCTGGGCCGACGACACCGCGTAGCCGAGCAGCGAATCGCCCTCGAGGAACCCGAGCATCGTGCGCCGGTAGTCGACCAGCAGGATCACGGCCTCCTGCGGCGTGTAGCGGTCGGCGATGCCGCGCGCGATCTGCCGCAGCAGGTTGGTCTTGCCGGACTCGCCGTCGGCGAACGCGAAGAAGTGCGGATCCGCGTCGAAGTCGAGGTAGATCGGCTGCAGGTCTTCCTCGTTCACCCCGATCGGGATGAGCTTGGTGTCCCGCTTCTGGTCGATCGCCAGCACCTCGTCGTAGGTGACCATCTCCGGCAGCAGGCGCACCTGCGGGGCCACCCGGCCGCGCCATGCGCCGCGGATCTTCGCGACCGCGTCCGCCACGCCCGCCGCGACCGTCTCCGGATCGCTCGACCCGTCGATCCGCGGCAGCCCGGTCAGCAGGTGCAGCTTGTCGCGGGTCAGGCCGCGGCCCGGCCGCCCGGCCGGGACGTTGACCGCGATCCGGCGGTCCATTTCGGACTCCGTCGGGTCGCCGAGGCGCAGCTCGAACCGCGTGCCGAGCATGTCCTTGATCGCCGGCCGCAGGTCGGCCCACCGGTTGGCCGAGATGATCACGTGCACGCCGTACGCGAGACCCTGCGTGGCCAGCCGCGTGATCGACGTCTCCAGCTCCTCGAAGTCGTCGCGCAGCGCCCGCCAGTTGTCCACGATCAGGAACGCGTCGCCGAACGGGTCCTGCTCCGGCGTGATCTCGCCGCGGCGCTTCCGGTTGCGGAACTCCGTCATCGAGTCGACGCCCAGCGCCCCGAACCGGCCTTCGCGCTCGGTCAGCAGCGTGGTCAGCTCGGCCACGATCCGGCGCGCCTTGTCCGGCTCGCGCCGGGCCACCGCGACCCCGCCGACGTGCGGAAGGTCCGCGAGGCCGGCGAGGGTGCCGCCGCCGAGGTCGAGGCAGTAGAACTGCGCTTCCTCGGGGGTGTGGGTGAGCGCCATCGACATGATCAGCGTCCGCAGCATGGTCGACTTGCCCGACTGCGGACCGCCGGCGATGACGCCGTGGCCCTGCGCACCGGAGAAGTCCGCCCACAGCAGGTCGCGCCGCTGCTCGTACGGCCGGTCGACGATGCCCAGCGGCACCTGCAGCCTGCCGTTGCCGAAGAACCCGACCGGGGACAGCCCGCGGTCGTCGGTGGGGTTCAGGTTCGGCAGCATCGTGTCGAGCGAGTTCGGCTCGTTCAACGGCGGCAGCCACACCTCGTGCGCCGGCGGGCCCTGCCCGACCAGGCGGCTGACGATCACGTCCAGCTCGCTGGGCTCGACCGCCTCTTCGGACTCCTGCTGCTTCGGAGCCTCTTCCTCGACGACCGGTTCCGGCTCGGGTTCCTTCGGCAGCTCCACGAAGTCCGGCACGAACAGCTGCGGCCGCTTGTCCGCGCGCACCACCGTCGCGGCCGGACCGGCCGCCTTGATGCCGGCGGGCCGGTACGGGCCCGACACGTAGGCAGCCTTGAACCGCACCAGGGTCGAGGTGTCGTACTTCAGGTAACCGCCACCGGGGACCGACGGCAGTTCGAACGCGTCCGGCACGCCGATCGCCGCGCGGGATTCCGCCGCGGAGAACGTCTTCAGGCCGATCCGGTAGGACAGGTGCGAGTCGAGACCGCGCAGCTTGCCCTCTTCCAGCCGCTGCGACGCGAGAAGCATGTGCATCTGCAGCGACCGGCCCAGCCGGCCGATGGCGACGAACAGGTCGATGAAGTCCGGCTTCGCCGCCAGCAGCTCGGAGAACTCGTCGCAGACGATGAACAGCGCGGGCAGCGGGTCGAGGTCGGCTCCGTTCTCGCGGGCCTTCTCGTACTCCCAGACGTTCTTGAAGTTGCCGCCGTTCTTCAGCGCTTCCTGGCGGCGGTTCATCTCGCCGGCCAGCGCGTCCTTCATACGGTCGACCAGCGTCACCTCGTCCGCGAGGTTGGTGATGACCGCGGACACGTGCGGGGCCTTGTCCAGGCCGAGGAACGTCGCGCCGCCCTTGAAGTCGACGAGGACGAAGTTCAGCGTGCTGGACGAATGCGTGGCCAGCATGCCCAGCACCAGCGTGCGGAGGAACTCCGACTTGCCGGAACCGGTCGCGCCGATGCACAGGCCGTGCGGGCCCATGCCCTCCGCCGCGGCCTCCTTGATGTCCAGCTCCACCGGCTGGCCGTACTCGCCGACCCCGAACGGGACGCGGTAGCGGTCGCGGATCGGCCGGGGCCGCCACGCCTGCTGCACGTCGAACGTCATCGGGTCGCCCGGAATCCCGAGCAGCTCCAGCAGCGACGGGTTGGACAGCAGCGGCTCTTCCTCGCTGACGTCCGTTCCGCCGCCCCCGCCGACGCGGTACGGCGCGATCAGCCGGGCCAGCGCCTCGACCTCGACCACGCTCAGCTTGTCCGGACGGCCGAACCATTCGACGCCGCCCGCGCTGCGCGCGCCCAGCCGCTCCTCCTCGACCACGAGCCGCAGGCCGCGCCGGGCGGCGAGGTTGCCGATCGAATCGGACAGGTCGACCAGGGTGACGCCGACCAGGCCCTCCTCGAGGATGATCTGCTCCTCGCGGGTCACCTCGGCGTCGTCGATGACGATCACGATGTGCGGCTGGTCCGGGGCAGGCGTCGCGTTGCGGGAGAACCGCTGCCGGTCGCGCAGCTCCTCGTCCAGCCAGTCTTCGATCTGCTTGAGCGAGCCCGCCATCATCCGCAGCTGGCCGATGCCGTCCGACAGCGTCGGGTGCTGGGCGTGCGGGAGCCACTTCGCCCACTCCCACTCCTGCTTCGCCCGGCCCGCGGTGGCGACCGCGATCATCACGTCGTCCGGGCTGTGGAAGGTGACCAGCTGGGCCAGCATCGCGCGGGTCAGCGCGCGGGTGCGGTGCCGCTCGCCCTGCATGCTGACCGCCGCGAAACCGCGGAGGGTGATCTGGGTGGGCAGGTCCGGCACGATCGAGTGCGCGCGCACGAACCGGCGCAGCGCGAGGGTGGCGATCGGCTCCAGTTCGTCCACCGGGCCGGTCTGGGGCGGGACCAGCCGGGTGGCGAGGCGGTGCGAGCTGCGGCCGACGCGCAGGTGCAGGAAGTCCTGGTCGTTCTGCCTGCGCTCCCACATCCGGCGGCTCGCCGCGAGCGACCACAGCGACTGCGGGTCCGGGTGCACCCATTCGAGAGCGGCCCGCTGGTCGACCATCGCCTCGCGGGCGCGGTCGCGCATCTGGCCCAGGTACCGCAGGTAGTCCTTGCGGTCCTCGTCCATCTCGGCCTTCTTCTGGCCACCGCCCTTGCCGCCGCCTCCGGCGAGCATGCCGACAGTGCCCATCAGCATCATGCCGCTCATCATGATCGTGGTCGGGTTTTTGCCGCCCGCCGTGAACATGAAGACCATCATCCCGAGCGACGCGAAGATCATCACGCCCGGAATCGCCTTGGCGACGATGTTTCCCGGGATCGTGCGGGGCACCTCGGGCGGCGGCTCGAGATGCACCTCGCCGCCCGGCGGGCGCGGCGCGGCCAGCCGCGGCGACTTCTTGAACTGCAGCGTGCTCATCTCGAAGGACCCCTCTATTCCTGCTCGACGCCTGCACCCGGGTGCGCGGGACAACCTATCGAACGTCGTCCCGGAAATCCGGCCAACTCCAGGATCGGCACCTCGCACCCCCTCCTCAGGCCCCGGCGGGACCTGTCCTCCCAGTGCGCCCGAGTGTAAGGACCGCCACCGACAGTTATCGGACCAGGCGGACGAATCCGCTGGTCGATCTGGCCCAGCCCGGCCTGGACGGGTAGTTTCGCCGATGATTTGCGGAGACGCGCTGAAACCTGTCCCCAGGTTCGGTATAAGTTCCCCGGGAGCTGACTCTTCAGAGCGGGGGATCTAGTGGCAACGGGCACGACGGTATTCAGCAGGGTCACGGTGGTCGCACCGACGACGCGCATCGACGTCGCGCTTCCGGCCGACGTGGCGGTGGCCGACCTGCTGCCCATGCTTCTGGAGATGGCCAAGGAGGTCACTCCGGACGGCGGGGCCCGGCACGGCGGGTGGGCGCTGGCCAAGCTCGGCGACGCCCCGCTCGACCCCAGCCGGACGCTCGCGTCCCTCGGCGTGGTCGACGGCGAGCTGCTGCAGCTGCGCAAGCGGAACGAGAACCCGCCGCCGCCGATGTACGACGACGTGGTCGACGCCATCGCGGAGGCCGACCCGGACACCTTCCGTCCGTGGACGAAGGAAACCGCGCGCCGGTTCGGCCACGCCGCGGGCGGTCTCGCGCTGTTCTTCGCCGCGCTGGCACTGTTCTTCAGCGGCTCCCTCTACGGCGGTTCCGCGCTCGGCCCGGCGATCGCCGGCGGCCTCGGCGCGATCGCCTGCGTCGCGGTCGGCGCCACCCTCGCCAAGGCCTACCAGGCCGAAGCCACCGGCGTGCTGATCGCCTCCGCGGGCGGCCTCCCGCTGGCGTTCGTGAGCGGGTTCTACATCGTGCCCGGACTGTCGGTGCGGGCGAACCTGCTGCTCGGCGCGGTGCTGGTGCTGATCGTCTCGTCGGTCTGCATCCTCGTGGTCGGCGCGGGCATCCGGGTGTTCATCGCCACCGCCACCGCCGGCGTGTTCGGCGCACTCGCCTTCCTCGTCGCGACGCTCGTGACCAGCGCCGACACCGCGTCGGTCGCGGCGGGCACGGTCGCCGTCGCGCTGGGCTGCATCTCCTTCCTGCCGCGCGCCACCATCTGGCTCGCCAAGCTGCCGCTGCCGTACGTGCCGAGCACCGCCGAGGAACTCAAGGAAGACTCCGGCTTCCCGGACTACCAGGCGATCGAGCAGCGCACCGCGGTCGCGCACGACTACATGACCGGCCTGATGATCGGCTGCGGCGCGACCACGGCCGTCGCGGCGGTTCTCGCGGCCACCGCGCCGAACGTCTTCGGCATCATCCTCGGCGTCGTCGCCACGCTGGTCCTGCTGCTGCGCGCCCGCGCCTACGCCAACGGCGCGCAGGCCATCGCGCTGCTCACCACCGGCATGGTCGCCGCGGCGGGCATCCTGCTCGGCTGGCTGTTCTTCTCCGCCACCGCGGAGCAGCGGCTGCTGTACGTCTTCGGCGCGCTGATCCTGATCGCCGCGGCCGCCCTCGTGGTCGGCGTCGTCTTCCCGGACCAGCGCTTCTCGCCGCCGCTGCGGCGCACCGTGGAGATCATCGAGGCGATCTGCATCGCGGTAGTGCTCCCGCTCGCCCTCGGCGTGATGGACCTCTACTCGACGCTGCGCCACCTCAACCTCAAGTGAGCGCCGCGATGGGCTCCCGACGTTCCTTCCCCCGCAGGCTCGGCCTTCCGGGCCGGGCCGGGGTGGCGCTGTTCGCGGCCGGGCTCGGGCTGGCGTCGCCGTTCGCCGCCGCTCCGGCCTCGGCACAGACGGCGGACGCGCCCGCGGGCACCTGGGCCACTCCCCCGCCGCTGGGTCCCGGCGACGCGCCGCCCGCCGACAGCGGCCGCCCGGACACCACGTACAAGAAGAAAAACGACTGCGTGCAGCGCAGTCTCGGGCAGAACGTCGAGATCAACTTCCGCCCGTGGGGCCAGGACTACCTGCAGCTGCAGAAGGCGCAGGAAATCGTCCGCGCGGCGACCGGATCGGTCGGCGGCAACCAGAAGGTCGCCGTGATCGACACCGGCGTCACGCCGCATCCGTGGTTCCAGGGCCGGGTGGAAAGCGGCGGGGACTACGTCGCCACCCCGGACAACGGCGCGGAGCCGGGCCTGCAGGACTGCGACGGCCACGGCACCGAGGTCGCCGGGATCATCGCGGGCAATCCGCAGGACCCGAAGGTCGGCTTCATCGGCGTCGCCCCGGACGCGCGCATCGTGTCCTACCGGCAGCTGAGCGAGAACTACGCCAAGGACGACAGCCCTCCGCCGCAGCAGCCCTCGGCTCCCCCGTCGGGAGGAACCGGCCAGCCGCCCGCGAGCGGAGACAACAAGCCTCCGACGGGCGGCAGCAGCAACAGCCAGCTGCCTCCGTCCTCGGGCGGCGGCACCGGCAGCGGCACCGCGCCCCAGCAGGACAACAAGGGCGACAACCGGCAGCTGGCCAAGGAAGGCACCGCGGGCACGCTGAACACGCTCGCGCAGATCATCCGCGGCATCGCCGACAGCGGCAAGGCCGGCGTGATCAACATGTCGGTCGACCACTGCCGCGCGGGCACCGCGCCCGGCGACATCCAGGAAGGCGAGCGCAAGGTCCAGGCCGCGGTGCACTACGCGGCCGAGCGCAACATCGTGGTCGTCGCGGCCGCGGGCAACGTCTCGGAGAACTGCCCGCAGAACGACCAGGCCGACCCGAACAAGCCGAAGTCGATCGTCACGCCGCCGTGGTTCTCCGACGACGTGCTGTCCGTCGGGGCCATCCAGGAGGACGGCGGCGTCGCGCCGTTCAGCGTGCACGGCCCGTGGGTCGGCGTCGCCGCGCCGGGCACCAAGATCGTGTCGCTCGACCCGGCGGAACATTCGACCGGGCTCGCGAACCTGACCATCGCGAACGGCAACCCGTCGCCGATCCAGGGCACCAGCTTCGCCGCGCCGTACGTGGCGGGCGTCGCCGCGCTGGTCCGCTCGATGTACCCGAACCTGAGCGCCCGCGACGTGGTCAAGCGGCTCAAGGCGACCGCACAGCACCCGGCCGCGCCGGGCGGACGCGACAACTTCGTCGGCTACGGCGTGATCGACCCGGTCGCCGCGCTCACCGCGAACCTGCCCGGCGACACCGGCAACCTGACGCTGCCGAAGCCGGTGGTGCAGGAGGCCAAGCTGCCGCCCGCCGACGGCATCAGCTCGACCCCGATGATCGTCGCACTCGCCGGCACCGGCGGCGGCGTGGCGGCACTGCTGATCACGCTGTTCGTGGTGCACACGATCCGGCGAAACCGATCCGGCTCGTCTCCCCCGGCGCGATAACTTCCGGCACCGAAAAGGGCCGCTCTCCGCGAACGCTGCGGGGAGCGGCCCTCTTTCATCCGATCCCCTTGCCGGGCACGGAAAAGGCCGCTCACTGCGGATGTCGCGGCGGCGGCCCTCCGGAACCGGCGGCACTGCTGATCACCCTGTCCGTGGTGCACACGATCCGGCGAAACCGATCCGGCGCGAGAACTCCGGCACCGAAAAGGGCCGCTCTCCGCAACCACCGCGAAGAGCGGCCCTCTTTCGTCCGATCCCCTTGCCGGGCACGGAAAAGGCCGCTCGCCACGAATATCGCGACAGCGGCCCTCCGGGGTCACTTTCCGGGTTTCGGCGGCTTCCCGTCCTTCTCCGGCCGCCGGGCGGGCGGGTCCTGGCCGATCACCGGCGGGGTCACCTGCGCGGGCTCGCCGAAGATCTCGGACGTCTTCGCCGGTGTGCGCTGCCTCGGCTTGTGTTGCGAACTGCCACCGCCTCCGCCGCCCATTCCGGCGAAGCCCATCATCGGCATCATCGACGTACCGGAACCCTGGTTCCCCGCGGGCTGCGCGGCCGGGGCGGCCGGTTCGACTGGCGGAATGCCCGCTTGGCCTTGTTCCAACCGCGGATCGGCGGCGGTTTCCTTGCCCTGATGGGGATTCTCCGCCGCCGACGGGGTCACCGAATCGTCCGAAGTGGACGCCGAGGAGGCCGCAGTGGACTCTCCGGCAGCGGCCGCGGGGGCGTCCGCGTCGTGCAGCCGGAACTGCTGCGCCGGATAGTGGTGCCGCAGTTCGATGCTCGAGGGGCTCCCGGCCGGTGCGTCCACCCCCGCACACAACCGGCCGAACTCCCGCAGCACGTCCTCGGCGGCTTCGTGCAACGACTTCAGCGACTGTTCGGTTTCCCGCAGCTGCGACCGCGCCCGGGACGCGCCGCCGCTGGGCAGCATCGCCGATTCGGAGAGCAGATCCGCAGCGTCGACCAGCACCTCTTCCGCCGCGCCCGCGATCTTGCGCAGCGATTCGGTGAGCTGATCAATCGAGTCGGCGAGTGCGTCGAGCGCGTCCTCCGCTCCCTCGCTCGCGGCGCGGATTTCCCCGAGGTACGCGACAAACGCGTCCGCGTCGGGGCCGGACCACGACGCGTCGATCCGGCCGAGATCCTCCGCGAGATCCGTGGAGACCCGGGCCGCCGTGCGGGCCGCGCCGCGCAGGCTTTCGGCCTCCGCGTCCAGTTCCTCCCAGCGACCGGTGAGCGGCCGGTAGTAGGCGGCGACCGGATCGGTCACGCCCAGTTCGCGGGCCAGCTCGGTCACGTACGCCAAAGACGGTTCCGTCACGAGATCCTCCCGGCGCGCTCGATCCGCTCGGCCGCGTCGGCGTCCCGTTCAGTGTGGCCGGTGGTGAGCTGCTCCAGCGCCGCGGTGACCGACCGCAGCGCGGCCACCCCGGCGGTGAGCTGGCCGCGCAACGCTTGCGAGGCCTGCGCGTACGACTCCGGCACGCCCAGCCGCGCGGCCAGCTCGCCGTAGGCCTCGGCAGTGGTCGCGCCCACCTCGCCCGCGGCGGTTTCCAGTTCGTCGGCCGCCCGCGCGACTTTCGCCGCGTAGCCGCCGACGATCGCGCCGTCGATCCGCACGGCGCTTGTTCCCGGACTGCTTCCCGGCGCTGCCACGTTCGTCCCTCCGCTCACCCGGCTATGTCCGAGTGTGACGGACGGGACCCGCCGTCAGTTCCCGGCCGGTTGCTGCTGTCCGGCCGCCTGCGATTTGTACGAGCCGGCGTTCGGGTCGATCGGCACCGAATCGAACTGCTTCATCACGTTCTGCACGTTCAGCGACGCCCCGGTCGGCAGGAGCCCGATGATCGACTCCGGCGCGGGCAGCCGGTTGTTCAGCCCTAGTTCCTCCGCGGTCGCCGCGTCCGGCACGCCGTAGCGGATGCCGCGGTCGGAGATCAGCTGGATCGGGCCCTTGCCGAAGGTCTTGTCCGATTCGGTGGCCGACTGCACCACCGCGCCGTACCCGGTCGGCATGTAGAAACCGGTGATCGGCACGCCGTTCGGGCCGGTGTTGCTGACGCTGAGGATCTTCGAGGTGCCGTCGGCGTTCTTCTCGACCGGGATCTGCTTGTTGATGTAGACCGAGGTGTGCGCCTGGGTGTGGTCGGCGTTGAGCGACCAGCCGAGGCACGCCACCGGGGAGCCCTGGGTGGCCTCGAGAACGGTCGGGACGACCTTCGGGTAGTCGTCGACCCTGACGTAGTCGGGATCGCCCGGCTGCAGCACCTTGACGTTGTTGATCTTGTCGAGGCCCAGCGTCGGAGTGGTGGCCGTGCCGCCGCTCTTGGCCGTGCGGACGATGTCCGCGACCGCGGGCGACACCTTCTGGATGCCGCTCTTGGCGATGAGCCAGAACTCCTGCGCCCCGCCGGTCGGCTGGGTCGAGAAGACGTTGCCGACGGTCAGGCCGTCGAAGCTGCTCGACGGCGTCGTGTTCTCGCCCGCCACCGGCGGCGGGACCAGCTTGGTGACCTCGGGGATGGCGTTGAGGAAGGCCTGCGACACCTTGCGCGCCTTCGCCGGCAGATGCAGCGCGGACCGCACCGGGTCGTTGGAACCGGACGGCACCTCGGCGCGCACGGTGTTCGCGTTCGGCCGGCTCTGCGTCGCGGGCAGCCGGTAGATGAGGTAGGTCTTGCCGTTGCCCGCGTCGCCGAGCAGCGCCTGGTTCTCCTGCAGTTCGCCGCCGAGCTTGTCGATGCCGGCGATCACGTCCGTGTTGGTCTTGTTGACCGAGTCCGGCTGCGGCAGCGACGGGTCGAGCACCACCTCGTCGCACACCGCCCAGTTGGGGGAGATCCGCTGGTCCGCCGACGGGATCAGCTGCGGGCCGTCCGGGATGCCGGTGAGCTTCTCGCGCGGCATGTTCTTCAGCTGTTCATCCGAGACGACAGTCGGGTTCTTCACCTCCGCCGCCTGCTGCTGGCCGCCTTGGCCGCCCTGCTGCCCCTGCCCGCCCTGCTGTTTCTGGGCCATCAGGATCAGCCGCGCCGACGCGAGGTTGAACGTGGGGATCAGCCGCGCCGGATTCCCGGTGACGACATACACGGTGCCGGACTGCTCGCCGATCACGATGTTGTCCGACGACGGCACCGACGGCGCGGGGCTCAACAGGCCCCACAGCACGAAGACGACGGCGCCGAGCACGCCGAGGATCACGCCGACCGCGGTCGCGCGCCCGTGGGAGCGCATCGGGTCGTGCAACATCACGGCGTCGCGGCGGACCAGCGCGGACTGCATCCGGCGCAGGACGAACTTGTATGCCTGAACCTGAGACTTAGTCGTGGGTGTTGATGGCATTCTCGACCTACAGTCCTCCCCGTCGCGGTACGGTTCCGCAGGATAGCCGTACGGGGACCGTCTGGTGTGGGGTTTCTACCAACTCCGGTTAGGGTCAGGCATCCCGGGACCGGCTTTCCGGGTACGCAGCACTCACGAGGGGAAGAGAACGCGCGGATGTCCGTCAGCACGCCTCCACGTCCGCCTGGTCCGCAGGGGCCGCCACCGCCTCCCGGGGGACGTCCCCCGGGTCCGCCGCAGCGGCCCGGAAGAACCGGCGGACCCGGCGCGGCTCCCGGCGGACCCGGCCTGCCCCCTCGCACTCCCCCTCCGGGCGTCCCCGGCGGACCGGGCGGTCCCGGTCGTCCCGGCGGACCGGTCACTCCCGGACCCGGCGTTCCCAAGCCCGGCGGTCCTGGTCCCGGAGGTCCTGGTCCCGGCGTTCCGGCGGCTCCCGGCGCTCCCGGGCCGGGCGGTCCCAAGCCTGGCGGACCCGGTGGTCCCGGCGGACCCAAGCCTGGTCCCGGCGGCCCCAAACCCGGCGGCCCGGGCGGTCCCGGCGGGCCCGCGGGTCCTGCCGGTCCTCCCGGCCCGCGGACCGGACGTCCTGGCGGCGGCGGGCCTAACGCTCCTCGCCCGGGCGGTCCCGGCGGCAACGGTCCCGGCGGACCGGGTGGTCCGGGCGGTCCCGGCGGACCGGGCGGTCCCGGCGGCGGCGGACCAGGTGGTCCCGGCGGCCCCGGTGGCCCGAACAGCGGCGGCGGCGCGGAAGGCAGCGAACCCGCGCCGACCGGCGGCGCCGCGACCGCGCTCCGGATGGCCCCGCCCTCGCGGCGGCGTTCGGGCGGGATCTCGCTCGGCCCGCTGCCGGTGGTCAACCTCGTCGTGCTGGAAGTCGGCGTCGCGATCGGACTCGTGCTGCTCGCGATCAACATGCAGCTCAAGTACGTCGCGATCGGCGTCGCCGCGCTCGGCCTGATCCTCGCTTTCCTGCGCGTGGGCGGCCGCTGGTTCACCCAGTGGCTCTCCCTGACGCTGCGGTACCGGTTCCGCTCGCACGGCCGCGTGGCGACCCCTCCGCCGCCGACCAGCATCGAGGAACTCGCCGAGGAAAGCGCTGTCACCGGCCCGGAGGACGCGCGGGTCAGCCTGCTGCGGCTGGCCGTGCCGGACCTCGTGGTGGCGCACGCGGTCGACCACGAACGGCAGGAAGTCGGCATCGCCTGGAACGACGGCACCTGGACCGCGGTCCTGCTCGTCGAGCCGATGCCGGCGATGATCTCCCAGGCCGGCGGCGCGCCCAGCCTTCCGCTGTCCGCGCTCGCCCCGTGCCTGGAAGACCGCGGCGTGCTGCTGGACTCCATCCAGATGATCTGGCACAGCTACCCGGGTTCGGCCGCGATGCCCGCGGACGCCCCGGCGCTCAGTTCCTACCTCGAGGTGCTCGGCCCGCTGCCCGCGGCGGCCCGGCGGACCACGTGGATCGCGGTCCGGCTCGACCCGCGGCGCTGCCCGGAGGCGATCCGGGAACGCGGCGGCGGCGTCGTCGGCGCGCACCGCGCGATGATCGGCGCCCTGTCGCGGGTGCGCAACGCGCTGGAGTCCCAGGGCGTGCCGACCCGGCCGCTCGACCCGGACGAACTGCTGCGCGCCAGCATCTCGGCGGCCGAGCTCACCGCGGTCGCCGGTTCGAACGAGAAGGTCAGCCTGCAGGAGAGCTGGACCGGCGTCACCGCGGCCGGCATCGGGCACTCCAGTTACGCGATCACCGGCTGGCCCAAGGGCAAGATCAGCGGCAGCCTCAACGGGCTGACCAGTGTGCGCGCGCTGTCCGCGACGGTCGCCATGGCGATCTCGCCGTCGGCGGACGAGGGCCGCATCGGCCTGCGCGGCGTGGTGCGGCTCAGCGCCCGCAACCCGCGCGAGCTGGACGCCGCCGACCAGCGGCTGCAGAGCATCGCGGAACGGCTGGACGTCGACCTGACGCCGATGAAGGGCATGCAGATCTCGGCGTTCTCCGC
This sequence comes from Amycolatopsis sp. VS8301801F10, assembly GCF_046195355.1. Taxonomy (NCBI): domain Bacteria; kingdom Bacillati; phylum Actinomycetota; class Actinomycetes; order Pseudonocardiales; family Pseudonocardiaceae; genus Amycolatopsis; species Amycolatopsis sp. VS8301801F10. The sequence goes on from NZ_CP176065.1 coordinate 713,062, forward strand.
GACGCTGCCGATCGGAGGGACCGCATGAGCGCCGCTTGCCAGCGAATCATCGTTATTGATGCCGTCGTCTCCTCGGCAACCAGCGTGAAACTCCTCAAGGAGGCGGCGGCATGAGCACTCGAGTTCGCGACGCCGGGCAGAACACCGGTCTCGCCCCGGAGTTCACCGTCGACCCGGCCATGCTCGACGCGATCAGCCCGTCCGGCGACCGCGGCGGCGTCGTCCTCGGTTCCGGCCTCAAGGGCGAGCCGCTGACGGTTTCCGCGCTGCGCTCGCAGCCGACCCGCATCGTGCTCGTCGGCGGCCTCTACCTGGCCCGCCAGGTCGCGCTGCGCGCCATGGCGACCGGTGCGTGGGTCGTAGTGGCCACCGGCCGTCCCGCGGCGTGGCAGGTGCTGCAGCAGGCCGCCGGAAGCCGCGACGGACGCCCGTCTCCGCTGGTGCAGATCCGTCGCCTCTCGCCGGTCGAACTGCCGCGCCCGTCCGAGGACGCCCCGCTGCTCGTGGTGACCGACGGCGGACCGACCCCGCAGGACCTGTTCCCGCCCCGGTCGCCGTGGCAGACCACGGTGTACGTGCTGCCGTACCTGCACCCGCAGGCGGGCACGACGGCGAACGCCGCGGACCTCGTGCTGATGCAGCGGCTGCCCGCCGGACAGGCCGAACTGGCGGCCCGGATCTGGCGGTTGCCGCCGCAGATGATGCGCCAGCTGACCACGCTGAAGGACGACCAGGTCGTCGCGCTGGGCACGAACCTGTGGCGTCCACTGCGGCTGGTCACGACGCAGAAGGAACAGCAGCTGCTCGGCCCGGTTCGCCGAGGCGACTGAAAGCGGGCAGAACGGTGAAGGCCTCCTTGCGGGATTCCGCGAGGAGGCCTTTTATCATTTCCGGCGTTCGGCCACCGACTGATAGGGCAGGGTCCCGGTCGCCGTCGCGATCATCAGGTCGTACGCGTCGTCGTCCGGCGCGTCCATGCCGGAACCGCTCAGCCCCGTAGAAGACGTACACCGACATCCAGCCGAGCCGCTTGTTCCCGTCGATCAGCGGCTGATTCCAGCAGCGCCGCGGCTTTCTCGGGCACGCCCGGATAGGCGTCCTGCGTCAGGTACACGATGTTCACTGTGCCAGGCGATCAAGCAGGGCGGCGTAGCGGGAGCGGCCTTCGCTGGAAAGTTCGCGCACCTGATCGTCCCGGACCCGGCGGGCCGCGGCGTCCGCGATCGCTCGCACCACCGCTTCGTGCTTGCTCACCCCGTCTGCCTCGTCAAGCAACGCGAGCGCACGCTCCATCTCGTCGTTCGACCGCAAAGTCATCACCTGGCCTGCTCTTTTCCGCCCGATCCGGCTTAAAGCTCAGTCGACGACCGCACGTTCCGGGTCTGCTCCGCCCGCGCGGCCAGCAGCTCGTCCGGCGGATAATCCACCGCCGTCAACGTCAGCCCGTGCGCCGGGGCGACCGCGCTGTCCCGCGTCCCGCTCGCCAAAACCTCGCCGGGCCAATCGGTTCCGCGCCGCCCGTCCCCCACGAGCAGCAGGACGCCGACCAGGCTGCGGACCATCGAATGACAGAACGCGTCCGCGCTGACCCGGACTTCCAGCAGGTGCTCGTCGATCCGCGTCCACTCCAGACGCTGCAGCTCGCGGATCGTCGTGCCGCCCTCGCGCTGTTTGCAGTACGCCGCGAAGTCCTGCAGGCCCAGCAAAGCCTCAGCGGCGGCGTTCATCCGCTCTGTCGACAGTGGACGGCCCCAAGCCAGAGTGTCGTTGCGGCGCAACGGATCGACGCCCCACGGAGCGTCTGAGACGCGGTACCGGTAGTGCCGCCGGATCGCCGAGAAGCGGGCGTCGAAACCCGCCGGGGCCACGCGCGCGTTCAGCACCCGCACGTCGGCGGGCAGAAGTCTGTTCCACCGGCCGCGCATGCGCGTCAGGTCCGGGATTCCTTGCCCGTCAACGGGAATCCGGCCCGGCGCGCCAGGCGCGAACGGGACGACGTCGACGTGCACGACCTGACCGGTCGCGTGCACCCCGGCGTCCGTGCGGCCCGCGACGACCACGGACTTCGGCACCGACTCCCCCGGCGGCTGGCGGTGCAGGGCCTGTTCCAGCTCGGCCTGCACGGTGCGCCGGCCGGGCTGGCGGGCCCAGCCGGAGAAATCCGTGCCGTCGTAGCTCACGTCCAAGCGCAGACGAACGAGCCCGCCCTCCCCGTGGGGAGCGGCGGGCTCGTCCGGTTCAGACAGTGCCGGCAGGACTCAGTCCTTCTTGGCGTCGGCGTCGCCCTCGGAGGCAGCGGCCTCGTCAGCGGCCGGAGCCTCTTCGGCAGCCGGGGCCTCTTCGGTCGCGGCGGGAGCCTCAGCGGCTTCCTCGGCGACCGGAGCGGCGGCGACCTCGTCCTTGGCGAACTTGGTCTTGCGGGCCCGCTCGGCCTCGGACGTCACGGTCTTCTCCGCGACCAGTTCGATGACGGCCATGGCGGCGTTGTCGCCCTTGCGCGGCATCGTCTTGGTGATGCGGGTGTACCCGCCGGCGCGCTCCGCGAAGTGCGGACCGATCTCGGCGAACAGCTTGTGCACGACGTCCTTGTCCCGGACGACCTTCTGCACCAGGCGACGGTTGTGCAGGTCGCCCCGCTTCGCCTTGGTGATCAGCTTCTCAGCCAGCGGGCGGACCCGCTTGGCCTTCGCCTCGGTCGTCGTGATCTTGCCGTGCTCGAACAGCTGAGTGGCCAGGTTGGCCAGGATCAGCCGCTCGTGCGCGGCGGACCCGCCGAGCCGGGCTCCCTTGGTAGGGGTGGGCATGACTTTCTCCTAGTTCAGCTCACAGCGTCCGGGCACGAGGCCTCAGAGCTGCTCGGTCTCTGCGTAGTCCTGGCCATCGTCGTGGCCGTCGTCCGAAATCCCGCCGCCGATGCCGGCGACCCCTTCCGACCAGCCCTCGCCGTCGTAGCTGGTGGCAGCCGCGGACGGGTCGAACCCGGGCGGGCTGTCCTTCAGCGCGAGGCCGAGGCCGACGAGCTTCAGCTTGACCTCGTCGATCGACTTGGCGCCGAAGTTGCGGATGTCGAGAAGGTCCGCCTCGCTGCGCGAGACCAGCTCGCCCACCGTGTGGATGCCTTCGCGCTTCAGGCAGTTGTACGACCGGACGGTGAGGTCCAGGTCCTCGATCGGCATCGCGTAGGCGGCGATGGTGTCCGCCTCCTGCGGCGACGGGCCGATCTCGATGCCCTCGGCGTCGACGTTCAGCTCGCGGGCGAGACCGAACAGCTCCACCAGCGTCTTGCCCGCCGAGGCCACCGCGTCGCGCGCGGTGATCGACGGCTTGGTCTCGACGTCCAGGATCAGCTTGTCGAAGTCGGTGCGCTGCTCGACACGGGTCGCCTCGACCTTGTACGTCACCTTCAGCACCGGCGAGTAGATCGAGTCGACCGGGATCCGGCCGATCTCCGCGCCCGCCTGCTTGTTCTGCAGGGCCGGAACGTAACCGCGGCCGCGCTCGACGACCAGCTCGATCTCGAGCTTGCCCTTGCCGTTCAGCGACGCGATGTGCAGATCCGGGTTGTGCACGGTGACGCCCGCGGGCGGCACGATGTCGGCGGCCGTGACCTCACCCGGGCCCTGCTTGCGCAGGTACATGGTGACCGGCTCGTCCTCTTCCGAGGACACGACCAGTTCCTTCAGGTTCAGGATGATGTCGGTGACGTCTTCCTTCACCCCGGGAACGGTGGTGAATTCGTGCAGCACGCCGTCGATGCGGATGCTCGTCACGGCCGCGCCCGGGATGGACGACAGCAGCGTGCGCCGCAGCGAGTTGCCGAGCGTGTAGCCGAAGCCGGGCTCCAGCGGTTCGATGGTGAACCGGGAGCGGGTCTCGTTGACCGTCTCTTCGCTGAGAGCCGGCCGCTGGGAAATCAGCATTCCTTAATTCCTTTCCAGACGACGCCCGCCATATGACGTCGAAGGGATGGCGTGGCGGCGGCGCACTGGACGCCGCCGCCCGTAACCAGTCGCAGAGACCGGTTACTTCGAGTAAAGCTCGACGATCAGCTGTTCCTGGACCGGAACGTCGATCTGCGCGCGCTCCGGCAGCTGGTGGACCAGCACGCGGAGGTTCGACGGGACGACCTGCAGCCACGCCGGAACCGGACGCTCGCCGAAGGACTCCTTGGCCGCGACGAAGGGCAGCATGCCCATCGACTTCGGCCGCACGTCGATGATGTCCCACTTGGTCACCTGGTAGGACGGCACGTTGACCTTGACGCCGTTGACCAGGAAGTGGCCGTGGCTCACCAGCTGCCGCGCCTGACGGCGGGTGCGGGCGATGCCGGCGCGGTAGATCACGTTGTCCAGCCGGGACTCGAGGATCTGCAGCAGGTTCTCACCGGTCTTGCCCGGACGCCGGACGGCTTCCTTGTAGTACCGGACGAACTGGCGCTCGAGAACGCCGTAGGTGTAGCGAGCCTTCTGCTTCTCCTGCGACTGCAGGAGGTACTCGGACTCCTTGATGCGCCCGCGGCCGTGCTGGCCCGGCGGGTAGGGGCGACGTTCGAACGCCTGGTCGCCGCCGATGAGGTCAACCTTGAGGCGACGCGAAATACGCGTCGCGGGGCCGGTGTAACGAGCCATTTCTTAGTACTCCTCCCCGTTCCTCAGACCCGGCGCCGCTTGGGCGGGCGGCAGCCGTTGTGAGGCTGCGGGGTCACGTCCTGGATGGTGCCGACCTCGAGGCCGGCCGCCTGCAGCGAGCGGATCGCCGTCTCGCGGCCCGAACCCGGGCCCTTCACGAAAACGTCGACCTTCTTCATGCCGTGCTCGGCCGCCTTGCGGGCGGCGTTCTCGGCGGCCATCTGCGCGGCGAACGGGGTCGACTTGCGCGAGCCCTTGAAGCCCACGTGGCCGCTGGAGGCCCACGCGATCACGGCGCCGGTCGGGTCCGTGATGGAGACGATGGTGTTGTTGAAGGTGCTCTTGATGTGCGCGTGACCGTGCGCGACATTCTTCTTTTCCTTGCGGCGGACCTTCTTGGCCCCCGCAGTGCGGCTCTTGGGTGGCATTGTCTGAGGGTTCTCCTGTTAACGCGCGTTCTCTTGGTGAGCGGCGACGGCTTCCTGCTGCCCGCGGCGGATGATGGATCCGGCGTCGGTGTAGAGGTTCCGCAGCGCCATCGGGCGGGCGTAGAGCGCCTTGGGCGAGACACAAGCCGTGGAGCGACGGACGGAACCGCCCATGCGAACGACCTTCTTGCCCTGGGTGCTCACTTCTTGCCAGCCTTCTTCTTGCCGGCGACCGTCTTCTTCGGGCCCTTGCGGGTGCGGGCGTTGGTCTTGGTGCGCTGTCCGCGCACCGGCAGACCGCGACGCCAGCGCAGACCCTGGTAGGTCCCGATCTCGATCTTGCGCCGGATGTCGGCGTTCACCTCACGGCGAAGGTCACCCTCGACCTTGAAGTTTTCGTCGATGTAGTCCTTCAGCTTGACGAGATCCTCGTCGCTGAGGTCCTTGACGCGGGTGTCGGCGTTCAGCTCGGCAGCAGCGATCATCTGCTTCGAGCGGGTACGGCCGATCCCGTAGATGTAAGTCAGCGCGATCTCCAACCGCTTCTCGCGGGGAAGGTCGACGCCAGCGAGTCGTGCCACTGGTGCTCCTTTATCGAGTTTGTCTTCAGGTCTGCTCCCCGTCCGGTTCCGGAACCGACTCGCCTGTCGTGCCCGTGGCTTGCGCCCCGGGTGTCCCGGCCCCGGCCTGAAGTCCGGGGGTGCGCCGGACCGCTTTCGCGGCCCGGCAGGTACGGGGAGGGTGGGTTAGCCGTCAAGCGGCCTGCTGCAGTGCGGTTCTCAGCCCTGACGCTGCTTGTGACGCAGGTTCTCGCAGATCACCATGATCCGGCCGTGACGGCGGATCACCTTGCACTTGTCGCAGATCTTCTTGACGCTCGGCTGGACCTTCACGTCTTCCTGCTTCCTGCTCTGCTCAGCTCTGGCGTGATCACTTGTAGCGGTAGACGATGCGACCACGGGAGAGGTCGTAGGGCGACAGCTCCACGACAACCCTGTCTTCGGGCAGGATGCGGATGTAGTGCTGCCGCATCTTGCCGCTGATGTGTGCCAGGACCTTGTGGCCGTTCTCCAACTCGACGCGGAACATCGCGTTGGGGAGCGGCTCGACCACGCGGCCTTCGACCTCGATGGCCCCGTCTTTCTTAGCCATGTCCTCCGCAATCCCTGATGCACGCTTGATGTGCACAGCGTGATCGGCTTTGAGCTCGAGTCCTTGCTTACTGGGTGGTGCTCGGCCACACTCGGCCCCGGGTCCATGTGGTTCGCGAGAATTCACGAGCATGCTGGAACCGGCGCATGAGCGCGCCGACTTGACAGTGTACGCAACCCGTGCAGTACCCCGTCGACCGGGGGGCAAGTAGACCCGTGTGAGTGGCCGCTCAGGACTCTTCGGGCAGGGTGAGCACCCAGGGACCGTCCTCGGTGATGGCGACGGTGTGCTCCCAGTGCGCGGCGCGCGAGCCGTCGACGGTGACGACCGTCCAGCCGTCGTCCAGTTCGAGGGTTTCGCCGCTGCCGCCGGTCAGCATGGGCTCGACCGCGAGCGCCATGCCGGGCTTGAGCCGCGGGCCCTTGCCGGGTTTGCCGACGTTCGGCAGGAACGGCTCCATGTGCATCTGCCTGCCGATGCCGTGGCCGCCGTACTCGAGGATCTCGCCGTACTCGCGGCCGTCGTCCTCGCCGGCCTGGCGGGCGGCGGTCTGCACGGCGAACGAGATGTCGGTGAGCCGGGAGCCCGCGCGGACGGCCTCGATGCCGGCCCACATGGCGCGCTTGGTCGCTTCGGAGAGCTGCCGGTCCTTTTCGCTGACCTCGCCGATCTCCAGGGTCACCGCGGAGTCGCCGTGCCAGCCGTCGAGGATCGCGCCGCAGTCGACCGAGATCAGGTCGCCCTCGGCGAGCACCTGCTTGTCCGAGGGGATGCCGTGCACGATCTGCTCGTTCACCGACGCGCAGATCGACGCCGGGAATCCGTGGTAGCCCTTGAACGAGGGCACCGCGCCGGCGTCGCGGATCGTCTGCTCGGCCAGCTGGTCGAGCTCGGCCGTGCTGACGCCGGGCCGGGCGAGTTCGCGCACGGCTGCGAGGGTGCGGGCGACGACGAGACCGGCCGCCCGCATGGCCTCCAGCTCGCCGCGGGTCTTGATCTCGATCATGCGCCCGCGGCGGAGCACTTGCAGAACACGCAATCCTCCGAGATTCACGTGCGGTCGCGCAGCGCTTTCAGCACGCGGTCCGAGATCTCCTGCACCTCGCCGACGCCGTCGACCTTCACCAGGATGTCGGCGTAGTACTCGAGCAGCGGCGCGGTTTCCGACACGTACACCTGCTGGCGACGGCGGATGACGTCTTCGGTGTCGTCCGAACGGCCGCGCGACATGAGGCGGCTGACGACGACGTCCTCGGCCACGTCGAGCTGGATGACCGCGTCGAGCTTGGTGTCGGCCTCGCTCAGCATCTCGCCGAGGACCTCGGCCTGCTTGGTGTTGCGCGGGAACCCGTCGAGCAGGAAGCCCGCCTTCGCGTCCGGTTCGGCCAGCCGCTCGCGGACCATCTCGTTGGTCACCGAGTCCGGGACCAGTTCGCCGGAGTCCAGGTACCGCTTGGCCTCCTGGCCGAGCGGGGTCTCCTGGCCGACGTGCGCCCGGAAGAGGTCGCCGGTCGAGATGTGCGGGATCCGCAGCTGCTCGGACAGGGCAACCGCCTGCGTGCCTTTGCCCGCGCCGGGCGGTCCGACGAGAACCAGTCGCGTCACTTCAAGAACCCTTCGTAGTTGCGCTGCATCAGCTGGCTTTCGATCTGCTTCACGGTGTCGAGCCCGACGCCGACCATGATCAGCACAGCCGTGCCACCGAACGGGAAGTTCTGGTTGTTCCCGCTGCCGGTGAGGGACAGGAAGAAGTTCGGGAGGATCGCGATGATGCCCAGGTACAGCGAGCCGGGAAGAGTGATCCGGCCCAGCACGAAGCTGAGGTACTCGGCGGTGGGACGGCCGGGCCGGATGCCCGGGATGAAGCCGCCGAACTTCTTCATCTCTTCCGCACGCTCGTCCACGTTGAACGTGATCGTGATGTAGAAGTAGGTGAAGAAGATGATCAACAGGAAGTAGAGCAGGATGTGCACCCAGCTGCTCTGGTTGACCAGGTAGTTCTGGATGAAGGACTGCCAGCCCGAGTTGCTCTGCGGGTCGCCGATCAGCTGGCTGAGCAGCTGCGGCAGGTACAGCAGCGACGAGGCGAAGATGACCGGGATGACACCGGCCTGGTTCACCTTGATCGGCAGGTAGGTCGAGGTGCCGCCGTACATCCGGCGGCCGACCATGCGCTTGGCGTACTGCACCGGGATCCGGCGCTGGCCCTGCTCGACGAAGATGACGCTGGCGATGATCACCAGGCCGAACGCGCACACCACGGCCAGCGCGACGCCGCCGCCGTTGCTGATGATGTTGGCGCCCTCGGCCGGGATGCGGGCCGCGATGTTCAGGAAGATCAGCACCGACATGCCGTTGCCGACGCCGCGCTCGGTGATGAGCTCGCCCAGCCACATCATCACCGCGGTGCCCGCGGTCATGGTGACCACGATCAGCGTCAGCGAGTAGATGCTGTTGTCCGGGATGATCGGCTGCGAGCAGCCCTGGAACAGGGTTCCGCGGTCGGCCAGCGCGACCACGCCGGTGGCCTGCAGGATCGCGAGCGCGATCGTGAGGTACCGGGTGTACTGGGTCAGCTTGTTCTGGCCGGCTTGGCCTTCCTTCTTCAGCTCCTCGAACCGCGGGATGACCACGGTGAGCAGCTGAATGATGATGCTCGCGGTGATGTAGGGCATGATGCCCGTCGCGAACAGCGACAGCTGCAGCAGAGCGCCGCCGCTGAAGAGGTTGAGCAGCTGGTACACGCCCTGCTGGTCGGCCTGTGCGGTACAGGCCTGCACGGCGGCGAACGAGACCCCCGGAGCCGGGATGGTTGCACCGATCCGGTAAACCGCGACGATGGCTAGCGTGAACAGGATCTTCTTGCGTAGATCCGGCGTCGCGAGAGCCGAGCGGAATGCGCTGAGCACGCGGGGGACCTCCTCGGCGTCGTCGGTCGTCCCAACCGACGATCGGCTTGGCCGGTACGAGACCGGCGGGATGTCTGACTCACTGGCAAGCCAGGAACGCTTCAGGGCAAACAGGCCCGGAAGCGTGCCGCCGACTCTAACAGCTTCGCATGGGCCACCTGCAGCGCGTGTGCGTTTTACGTCTCACCACGAGCCGATCAAGCAACCAAGAGCCGCAGGTGAGGCCGGTCGGAGCACAGATGATCACCTGTTCGGCCCGCGCCGTTAGACGGGATTCCGCGCAACAGCACGGAAAACGCACCCGAGGCAAGCCCGCGAGGAGAACCCTCACGCCCCCGGCGTCCCTCAGGCTCCCCTCACGACCAGCCGAGGTCCGCGAGGGCCACCCTTCACAGCCCCTGATCCCCTCACGACCCACACCCACCGCCGCGATGCACCCCAACGCGACATAGGGGCGCGAGCCCCCGGCCCTAAACCGCCACCGCTGCACCCAACGAGCGAGGCACTCAGCCCCAACCGCAGCCAGCGCACCCAACGAGCGAGGCACCCAGCCCCTCCCCCGCACCCCGATACAAAGCCTCCCTGCGGTTCGGGGGTGCTTGTCAAGGCATCTTTCCCGCCTTGACAAGCACCCCCGAACCGTCAGCACAATTGGGCTTCGGGGTGCCCCACGCAACCCAAGACGACGGCAATGTCGCCCCCCAGGGCGACGAGCCGATAAAAAAACGGACCCGCCCGGAAATCCCGGACGGGCCCGCTCTAAACCGAAGCCAGATCAGCTAACGGTGGCCGAACCACCAGCAGCCTCGATCTTCTCCTTGGCAGAACCAGAGAAAGCATGCGCGGTCAGCTCAAGCTTGACCCCGTTAAGGTCCCCGTTCCCGAGCACCTTAACCAGCTTGCCCTTGCGCACAAGCCCGTTCGCAGCCAGCTCCTCCGGCCCGACCTTGCCCCCGTCGGCGAACACGCGAGCGATGTCGCCCACGTTCACCGGCTGGTACTCGGTGCGGAACCGGTTCTTGAACCCACGCAGCTTCGGCAGCCGCATGTGGATGGGCATCTGCCCACCCTCGAACCCGGCGGGCACGTTCTTCCGGGCCTTGGTGCCCTTCGTGCCGCGGCCCGCCGTCTTGCCCTTCGAGCCCTCACCACGGCCGACGCGGATCTTGTCGCGCTTGGCGCCAGGAGCCGGACGAAGGTGGTGGATCTTGATGGCGGTCATGCCTGGACCTCCTCGACCTCCACCAGGTGGCGGACGGTGTGGATCAGGCCGCGCACCTGGGGGGTGTCCTCACGCACGACGCTCTGGCGGATCTTGCGCAGCCCGAGGGTGCGCAGCGACTCGCGGTGAGCGTGCTTCGTGCCGATCTTGCTCTTGACCTGAGTGACCTTGAGCTGAGCCATGTCAGACCCCCTGGCCGGCACGCTGGCGCAGCATCCGGGCCGGGGCGACGTCCTCGAGCGGCAGACCGCGGCGAGCGGCCACCTCCTCCGGACGCTGCAGGCCCTTCAAGGCCGCCACCGTCGCGTGCACGATGTTGATGGCGTTGTCGGAGCCGAGCGACTTCGACAGCACGTCGTGGACGCCCGCGCACTCCAGCACCGCGCGCACCGGGCCGCCGGCGATCACACCGGTACCAGCGGAGGCGGGACGGAGCAGCACGACCCCGGCGGCTTCCTCACCCTGGATCGGGTGCGGAATGGTGCCGGCGACGCGCGGAACGCGGAAGAAGTTCTTCTTCGCTTCCTCGACGCCCTTGGCGATGGCCGCGGGAACTTCCTTGGCCTTGCCGTAGCCGACGCCGACCTGGCCGTCGCCGTCGCCGACGACCACCAGAGCGGTGAAGCTGAAGCGACGACCGCCCTTGACGACCTTGGCGACGCGGTTGATCGTCACGACCTTCTCAAGGTGCGGGGTCTTGTCCTGGGCCGCCCCGCCACGGCCGCCGTCGCGCCGGTCGCGACGGTCCCGACGGTCACCGCGGTCGTTGCCGCCCTGACCCGGTCCGCCCTGGCCGCCGCCGAATTGCCGTGTACGTCCCGGCATCAGGCTTTCCTTCCATTCACGAGCATGTGCATCAGAACTTCAACCCCGCCTCGCGGGCGGCGTCGGCGAGCGCGGCGATGCGGCCGTGGTAGGCGTTGCCGCCACGGTCGAACACCACGGCTTCGATGCCGGCGTTCTTGGCGCGCGAAGCGACCAGTTCGCCGACCTTGGCCGCCTTGGCCTTCTTGTCGCCCTCGAAGGACCGCAGGTCCGACTCGAGGGTGGACGCCGACGCCAGCGTGTGACCGGCGAGGTCGTCGATCACCTGCACGGTGATGTGCCGCGAGGACCGCTTGACGACCATGCGCGGACGCACCGGCGTGCCGCTGATCTTCTTGCGGAGGCGGAAGTGCCGACGGGCCTTGGCGACGCGGCGGCGGGTCGAGATGTCCTTGCCGACCGGCTTGCGCTTCGTGGTAGTCGTGTCGCTCATCACTTACCCGTCTTTCCGACCTTGCGGCGGATCTTCTCACCCTCGTAGCGCAGGCCCTTGCCCTTGTACGGGTCCGGGCGGCGCAGCTTGCGGATGACCGCGGCGGTCTGGCCGACCTTCTGCTTGTCGATGCCGGACACCGAGAACCGGGTGGGCGACTCCACCTTGAAGGTGATGCCTTCCGGAGCCTCGATCTTCACCGGGTGGCTGTAGCCGAGAGCGAACTCGAGGTCCGAGCCCTTGGCCTGCACCCGGTAACCGACGCCGTGGATTTCCAGCTTCTTCTCGTAGCCCTCGGTCACGCCCACCACGAGGTTGTTCACCAGCGTGCGGGTGAGGCCGTGCAGGGCGCGGCTCGTGCGCTCGTCGTCCGGGCGCTTCACCAGCAGCGCGCCGTCCTCGCCGCGCTCGACGGTGATCGGCTCGGCGACAGTGTGCTCCAAGGTGCCCTTCGGCCCCTTGACCTTGACGTTCTGGCCGTCGATGGTCACCTCGACCCCGGAGGGGACGGAGACCGGCAGCTTTCCGATGCGTGACATGTCTGTGCCCCCTTCCTTACCAGACGTAGGCGAGGACTTCGCCGCCCACGTTGTTGCGCTTGGCCTGCCGGTCGGTCTGCAGACCCGCGGACGTCGAGATGATCGCGACGCCGAGGCCGCCGAGCACGGACGGCAGTTCGGTCGATTTTGCGTAGACCCGCAGACCCGGCTTGGAGACGCGGCGAAGGCCGGCGATGCTCCGCTCGCGGTTGGGGCCGTACTTCAGCTCGACGACCAGGTTCTTGTGCTTCTCGCCCGGCTCGTCGCGGTAGCTCGCGATGTAGCCCTCGCGCTTGAGGATCTCGGCGATGTTCGCCTTGATCTTCGAGTGCGGAAGCACGACCTCGTCGTGGTACGCCGAGTTCGCGTTGCGCAGACGGGTCAAGAAGTCTGCGATCGGGTCGGTCATCGTCATGGTGACCTGTCAACCTTTCTCGCCTGGTTCCCCGCCTCGCCCGGCCGGAACGGTGTCCGGCCGGGTCGGCGGGGCCTGTGGCGAACTGGGAATAGAGTTTCGAGCCTTACCAGCTGGACTTGTGAACGCCGGGCAGTTCACCTGCGTGCGCCATTTCCCGGAGGCAGATCCGGCACAGGCCGAACTTGCGGTAGACCGAGTGCGGACGCCCGCACCGGTTGCAACGGGTGTAGGCGCGCACCGCGAACTTCGGCTTCTTCGAGGCCTTGCTGATCAGCGCTTTCTTGGCCATCTCAGTTCTCCTTGAACGGGAAACCGAGCTTGCGCAGCAGCGCCCGGCCCTCGTCGTCGGTGGTGGCGGTGGTGACGACGGTGACGTCCATGCCACGGGGGCGGTCGATGTCGTCCGGGTTGATCTCGTGGAACATCGACTGCTCGTTGAGACCGAACGTGTAGTTGCCGTTGCCGTCGAACTGCTTGGCCGAAAGACCGCGGAAGTCGCGGATACGGGGCAGCGCGATGGTCAGCAGCCGGTCGAGGAACTCCCACATCCGGTCGCCGCGCAGCGTGACGCGCGCGCCGATCGGCTGGCCCTCGCGCAGCTTGAACTGCGCGATGGACTTGCGGGCCTTGCGGATCTCCGGCTTCTGCCCGGTGATCAGGGCGAGGTCGCGGACCGCGCCGTCGATCAGCTTGCTGTCCCGGGCGGCGTCCCCGACACCCATGTTCACGACGATCTTGGTGACGCCGGGAATCTGGTGCACGTTGGGGATGGAGAACTCCTTCTGGAGCTCGCCCTTGATCTCTTCGCGGTACCGGGTCTTGAGACGCGGCACGATCTTCTCTGCGGTGGTCATGTCAGATGTCCTTGCCGTTCCGGCGCGAGACCCGGACCTTCTTGCCGTCCTCGCCGATGCGGTAGCCCACCCGGGTCGGCTTGCCGTCCGAGTCCACGACCATCACGTTCGAGACGTGGATGGGCGCTTCCTGGGTCACGATGCCGCCGGACTGCGCGCCGCGCTGGGTCTGGGTGATCCGGGTGTGCTTCTTGATCCGGTTGACACCCTCGACCAGCACGCGCTCGCGGTCCGGGTAGGCCTGGATGACCTTGCCCTTGGCGCCCTTGTCCTTGCCGGCGATAACGACGACCGTGTCGCCCTTCTTCACCTTCATCACAGCACCTCCGGCGCGAGCGAAATGATCTTCATGAACTTTCGGTCGCGCAGCTCGCGGCCCACCGGGCCGAAGATGCGGGTGCCCCGGGGCTCGTTGTCGTTCTTGATGAGCACGGCGGCGTTCTCGTCGAACCGGATGTAGGAACCGTCCGGACGACGGCGCTCCTTCACCGTGCGGACGATGACTGCCTTGACGACATCGCCCTTCTTCACCCCGGCGGCCGGGATGGCGTCCTTCACGGTGGCGACGATGATGTCGCCGATGCCGGCGTAGCGCCGCCCGGAGCCGCCGAGCACGCGGATGCAAAGGATTTCCTTAGCACCGGTGTTGTCGGCAACCCGAAGCCGCGACTCCTGCTGGATCACGTCAACTCCTGTATGTCGCGCTGGTTCTCGCCTGTCGGCGAGCCTTGCGGAACCAAGGACTCCGAAGAGCCCTGCTTACTTGGCCTTCTCCACGACCTGCACCAGACGCCAGCGCTTGGTGGCCGACAGCGGCCGGGTCTCCATCAGGGTGACCCGGTCGCCCACGCCCGCCTCGTTGTTCTCGTCGTGCACCTTCACCTTGGAGGTGGTGCGGACGACCTTCGAGTAGCGCGGGTGCTTCTTGCGGTCTTCGAGCTCGACCACGATCGTCTTGTCCATCTTGTCCGAGACGACGTAACCCTCGCGGACCTTGCGGTAGTTGCGGACGGTCTTCTCGGTGGCAGCCTCGCTCATGCGGCACCTTCACTTTCGGCGTCGGGAGCCACGGACAGGCCGAGCTCGCGCTCGCGCATGACCGTGTAGATCCGCGCGATGTCCGTGCGGACGGTGCGCAGCCGACGGTTGTTGTCCAGCTGCCCGGTCGCCATCTGGAAGCGGAGGTTGAAGAGCTCCTCCTTGTATTCCTTCAGACGCAGCACGAGCTCTTCGGCGGTGAGCTCACGCAGCTCGGATGCCTGTGCGGCTCCGTTAGCCATCAGAACTCACCTTCCCGGGTCACGATGCGGCACTTCATGGGCAGCTTGTGGATCGCGCGGCGGAGCGCCTCGCGGGCGGTCTCCTCGTTCGGGAAGCTGATCTCGAACATCACGCGGCCCGGCTTCACGTTGGCGATCCACCACTCGGGCGAACCCTTGCCGGAACCCATGCGGGTTTCCGCCGGCTTCTTGGTCAGCGGGCGGTCCGGGTAGATCGTCGTCCACACCTTGCCGCCACGCTTGATGTGACGGGTCATGGCGATACGAGCGGACTCGATCTGCCGGTTCGTCACGTAGCTGTGCTCAAGCGCCTGGATGCCGTACTCGCCGAAGTTGACCTTGGTACCGCCCTTGGCGGCACCGTGGCGCTTCGGGGAGTGCTGCTTGCGGTGCTTGACCCTGCGCGGGATGAGCACGTCTCAGCCCTCCGTCTTTTCTGCGGTCTCGGTGGCCGGGGCCGCCGCCTCAGTAGCGGTGTCGCTCTTCGCGGCCGCGGCGGCGCGGCCGGCCTCGGTGGAGGTCGGGGTCGTGCCCGACGAACCGGAACGACGCGGCCGGGACGGCCGGTCGCCGCGGTCGCGGCGCGGCGCGCGGTCCGCTGCCGACGCGGCGGCGTCGCGCTCGGCGCGCGCCTTCAGCCCGCCGACGAGCTCGCCCTTGTAGATCCACACCTTCACGCCGATGCGGCCGAACGTCGTCTTGGCCTCGAAGAAGCCGTAGTCGATGTCAGCGCGCAGCGTGTGCAGCGGGACCCGGCCGTCGCGGTAGTGCTCGGAACGGGACATCTCGGCACCGCCGAGACGACCGCCGCACTGCACGCGGATGCCCTTGACCTGCGGCGAGCGCATGGAGGTCTGGATCGCCTTGCGCATCGCGCGGCGGAACGCCACGCGGTTGCTCAGCTGCTCCGCGACGCCCTGGGCGACCAGCTGCGCGTCGGCCTCGGGGTTCTTCACCTCGAGGATGTTCAGCTGGACCTGCTTCTTGGTCAGCTTCTCCAGCGCGCCGCGGATCCGGTCGGCCTCCGCGCCGCGGCGGCCGATGACGATGCCCGGCCGGGCGGTGTGGATGTCGACGCGGACGCGGTCACGGGTGCGCTCGATCTCGACCTTGGAGATGCCGGCGCGCTCCATGCCGGTGGAGAGCAGCTTGCGGATCTTGACGTCCTCGGCCACGTACTCCGCGTACTGCTTGTCGGCGTACCAGCGCGACTTCCAGTCAGTGGTGATACCCAGGCGGAAGCCGTGCGGGTTGATCTTCTGGCCCACTACCGGCCACCTGCCTTCTTGTTGCTCTTCTTCTCCGCAGGCCGCGACTCGACCACCACGGTGATGTGGCTGGTGCGCTTGCGGATCCGGTACGCACGGCCCTGGGCCCGCGGACGGATGCGCTTGAGGGTCGGGCCCTCGTCGGCGGTCGCGGACTTGATCCAGAGCGTCTCCGGGTCCAGCTGGAGGTTGTTCTCGGCGTTGGCCGCCGCGCTGGCGATGACCTTCGCGAGCTGCGTGCTGGCAGCCTGCGGCGCGAACCGGAGCACGGCCAAGGCCTCGCTGACGCTACGACCCTTGACGAGCTCGATCACCCGGCGCACCTTCATCGGCGCGTCCCGGACGAAACGAGCCCGCGCGACGGCCGTGGGCAGCTCTTCTGCCGTGGCCGTGGCGTTTGACTGGGCGTTCATCTGCTTCCCTTAACTTTCTCTGGCCCGCTCAGCGGCGGCGCGACTTGCGGTCGTCCTTGATGTGGCCCTTGAAGGTCCGCGTCGGGGCGAACTCGCCCAGCTTGTGACCCACCATCGCCTCGGTGACGAACACCGGGACGTGCTTGCGGCCGTCGTGCACCGCGATCGTGTGCCCGAGGAAGTCGGGGATGATCGTGGAGCGCCGCGACCAAGTCTTGATCACGGTCTTCTTGCCCGATTCGTTGAGAGCGTCCACCTTCTTGAGCAGGTGGTCGTCCACGAACGGGCCCTTCTTAAGGCTGCGTGGCATGTGCTTCTACCTCCCTGCTCAGCGCTTCTTGCCGGTGCGCCGGCGGCGGACGATCAGTTTGTCGGACGGCTTGCTCTTGCGGGTGCGGCCTTCGGGCTTGCCGTTCGGGTTCACCGGGTGACGGCCACCGGAGGTCTTGCCCTCGCCACCGCCGTGCGGGTGGTCGACCGGGTTCATCACGACACCGCGGACAGTCGGGCGCTTGCCGCGCCAGCGGTTGCGGCCCGCCTTGCCCCAGTTGATGTTCGAGTGCTCCGAGTTGCCGACCTCGCCGACGGTCGCGCGGTTGCGCACGTCCACGTTGCGGATCTCGCCCGAGGGGAGACGCAGCTGGGCGTAAGGACCGTCCTTGGCGACGAGCTGCACGCGGGCGCCGGCGGACCGGGCCATCTTCGCGCCGCCGCCGGGGCGGAGCTCGATCGCGTGGATCACGGTGCCGACCGGGATGTTGCGCAGCGGCAGGTTGTTGCCCGGCTTGATGTCGGCGCGCGGGCCGTTCTCGACCGTGTCGCCCTGCTTCAGCTTGTCCGGCGCGATGATGTAGCGCTTCTCGCCGTCGGCGTAGTGCAGCAGCGCGATGCGCGCGGTGCGGTTGGGGTCGTACTCGATGTGCGCGACCTTGGCCGGCACGCCGTCCTTGTCGTGGCGACGGAAGTCGATCACGCGGTAGGCGCGCTTGTGGCCACCGCCCTTGTGCCGGGTGGTGATCTTGCCCGAAGCGTTGCGGCCGCCGGTCTTGCTCAGCGGACGCAGCAGCGACTTCTCCGGCGTGGACCGGGTGATCTCGGCGAAGTCCGAGACGCTCGAACCGCGACGACCCGGGGTCGTCGGCTTGTACTTGCGGATGCCCATACTCAGCTCAGTCCTTTACGCGGTGGGTCCGCCGAAGATCTCGATCGCCTTGCTTTCCGGCGAAAGAGTCACGATGGCGCGCTTGGTGTCCTTGCGCTTGCCGAAGCCGGTACGAGTCCGCTTCCGCTTGCCCTGGCGGTTGGCCGTGTTGACGCTGACGACCTTCACGCCGAACACCTTCTCGACCGCGATCTTGATCTGGGTCTTGTTGGCGTCCGGACGGACGATGAACGTGTACTTGTGGTCCTCGAGCAGCCCGTAGGACTTCTCGGAGATCACCGGCGCGAGCAGGATGTCGCGGGGGTCCGGGATGGCGACCGAGCTCACTTCTCGTCACTCCCTTCCGAAACCTCGCTCGAACGCGCGAGGGCCTTGACGACCTTCCCGCGGACGGGACCTGCCACGAACGTGTCGTAGGCGGCCTTGGTGAACACGACGTCGTCGTTGACCAGTACGTCGTAGGTGTTGAGCTGGTCAGCCCAGATCAGGTGCACGTACGGCAGGTTCCGCGCGGACACCCAGGCGAGCTCCTCGTCGCGGTGCAGGACCACGAGAACGCGCTTGGCCTGGGTCGCGGCGGCGATCGCCGCCTTGGCGGACTTGGTCGACGGCTTCTCGCCGGTGACCAGTTCCGTCACGACGTGCAGCTGGCCGGCGCGAGCCCGGTCGGAGAGGGCGCCACGCAGGGCGGCGGCCTTCATCTTCTTCGGGGTGCGCTGGGTGTAGTCGCGCGGCGTGGGGCCGTGCACGACGCCACCGCCGGCGAACTGCGGCGCGCGGGTCGAACCCTGGCGGGCGCGACCGGTGCCCTTCTGCCGGTACGGCTTCTTGCCGCCACCGGAGACCTCACCGCGGGTCTTCGTGTCGTGCGTGCCCTGGCGCGCGGCGGCCAGCTGGGCCACCACGACCTGGTGCATCAGCGCGACGTTGGCCTGCACGTCGAAGATCTCCCCGGGGAGCTCGACGGTGCCGTCGGCTTTACCGGCCGGGGTCTTCAGCTCGACGCTCGTCATCGTCAGTTACCACCCTTCGCGGCGCTGCGCACGAACAGCAGGCCGCCCTTGGGACCGGGCACCGCGCCCTTGATCAGCAGCAGGCCGTCCTCGGCACGCACCGCGTGCACGGTCAGGCCCTGCGTGGTGACCCGGTCGCTACCCATCCGGCCCGCCATCCGCAGGCCCTTGAACACGCGGCCCGGCGTGGCGCAGCCGCCGATGGAACCCGGCTTGCGGTGCACGGCCTGCGCACCGTGGCTCGCGCCCTGGCCCTTGAAGCCGTGGCGCTTCATGACACCGGCGTAGCCCTTGCCCTTGCTGGTACCGGTCACGTCGACCGTGGTGCCTGCCTCGAACACCTCAGCGGTGATCTCCTGGCCGACCTCGTAGGTCTCGGCGTCGGTGGTGCGCAGCTCGGCGAGGTGCCGGCGCGGCGTCACGCCCGCCTTCTCGAAGTGGCCGGTGCGCGGCTTGTTCACCTTGCGCGGGTCGACCGCGCCGAACGCCAGCTGCACGGCCGCGTAGCCGTCTTTGTCGGTGGTCCGGACCTGGGTCACCACGTTCGGACCGGCCTTGACGACAGTGACCGGGACGACCCGGTTCTGCTCGTCGAAGACCTGGGTCATGCCGAGCTTGGTGCCCAGGATGCCCTTCATTTGCCTGTCAGACATGAGTTCTTATCTCCGCCGCTCGCCCAACGCTTACTGGATGTTGACGTCGACGCTCGCCGGGAGGTCGATGCGCATGAGCGCGTCCACCGTCTTCGGCGTCGGGTCGAGGATGTCGATCAGACGCTTGTGCGTGCGCATCTCGAAGTGCTCGCGCGAGTCCTTGTACTTGTGCGGCGAGCGGATGACGCAGTAAACGTTCTTCTCGGTAGGCAGCGGCACCGGCCCGACAACACGGGCGCCGGTGCGCGTGACCGTTTCCACGATCTTGCGCGCCGAGGTGTCGATCGCCTCGTGGTCGTAGGCCTTGAGCCGGATGCGGATCTTCTGTCCCGCCATGGTGGCTGCGTTCCTTGTCGTCTCGTGCCGCTTTGTCTCGTCAACCTGGGCCGGAACCCGGGTTTCAGCAGTTCAACGGCCCTGTCCCCGGTCCACGCGGTCGGGCGTGTCGCGCCCGCCGCACAGACGGATCCCTAAGGATCGTCGTCTTGCCTGGTCTTCCTCTACGTGAGGAGGCCGCGGGCCGACGCGAAGGTCGTCCCTACTGGCCTTTGCCCGCTAGCCTCACCCGAAGGAAGAGCTCCACGGACCGTGGCCGCTCGTGCCAGGGCGGCCGGAACCCGTAAGGATTCGGCCGCCCCAGGACGAGCAACCTGAATAGTGTCGCACACGTGAGTTGACGCCCTGAACTCGGGGGTGTATTGACCCGAATTCAGGGCGCCGACGTCACTTGATGATCTTGGTAACCTGGCCCGCGCCGACGGTCCGGCCACCCTCGCGGATGGCGAAGCGCAGACCCTCGTCCATGGCGACCGGCTGGATCAGCACGACGCTGATGTCCGTGTTGTCGCCCGGCATGACCATCTCGGTGCCCTCGGGGAGGGTCACGACGCCGGTCACGTCCGTGGTGCGGAAGTAGAACTGCGGGCGGTAGTTGTTGAAGAACGGGGTGTGCCGGCCGCCCTCGTCCTTGGACAGGATGTAGACCCGGCCCTCGAACTCGGTGTGCGGGGTGGTGGTGCCCGGCTTCACGACGACCTGGCCGCGCTCGACGTCCTCACGCTTGATGCCGCGGAGCAGGAGGCCGACGTTGTCGCCCGCCTGGCCCGAGTCGAGCAGCTTGCGGAACATCTCGACACCGGTGACGGTGGTCTTGGTCGACTTCTCGCGGATACCCACGATCTCGACCTCTTCGTTCACGTTGACCTGGCCGCGCTCCACGCGACCGGTCACGACGGTGCCGCGACCGGTGATGGTGAAGACGTCCTCGATCGGCATCAGGAACGGCTTCTCGAGGTCACGCACCGGGTCCGGGACGTTGTCGTCGACGGCGTGCATGAGGTCGAGGACCGCCTGGCCCCACTTCTCGTCGCCCTCGAGGGCCTTGAGGCCGGACACGCGCACGACCGGCGCGTCGTCGCCCGGGAACTCCTGCGAGGACAGCAGCTCGCGGACCTCCAGCTCGACGAGCTCGAGGATCTCCTCGTCGTCGACCATGTCGGCCTTGTTCAGCGCCACCACGATGTAGGGCACGCCGACCTGGCGGGCCAGCAGCACGTGCTCGCGGGTCTGCGGCATCGGGCCGTCGGTCGCCGCGACCACCAGGATCGCGCCGTCCATCTGCGCGGCGCCGGTGATCATGTTCTTGATGTAGTCAGCGTGACCGGGGGCGTCCACGTGCGCGTAGTGCCGCTTCTCGGTCTGGTACTCGACGTGCGAGATGTTGATCGTGATACCGCGCTGCTTCTCTTCCGGCGCGTTGTCGATCTGGTCGAACGCACGGGCCTCGTTCAGCTCCGGGTACGCGTCGTGCAGAACCTTGGTGATCGCCGCGGTCAGCGTGGTCTTGCCGTGGTCGACGTGACCGATGGTGCCGATGTTGACGTGCGGCTTGCTCCGCTCGAACTTCGCCTTCGCCACTGGAATGTCCTCCTGGACTGGATTTGCTTGTGCTCGCGGGGCAGCGTGGCTGCCACCCCGCGAATGTTCCTTCGTCGTTGCTGCGGACGTTCAGGAGAGTCCCTTAATGCCCGCGAGCGGAGGGGATTACTCCCCCGTCGCCTTCGCGATGATTTCCTTCGCGACGTTCGCGGGAACCTCGGCGTAGGAGTCGAACACCATGGAGTAGTTCGCCCGGCCCTGGGTACGGGACCGCAGGTCGCCGACGTAGCCGAACATCTCCGACAGCGGAACCAGTGCCTTCACGACACGGGTACCGGCGCGCTCCTCCATGGCCTGGATCTGGCCACGGCGGGAGTTGAGGTCGCCGATCACGTCACCCATGTAGTCCTCGGGAGTCGTGACCTCGACGGCCATCATCGGCTCGAGGATGACCGGGCCGGCCTTCTTCGCGGCTTCCTTCATCGCCATGGAACCGGCGATCTTGAACGCCATTTCGGAAGAGTCGACCTCGTGGTACGCGCCATCCAACAAGGTGAACTTCAACCCGACGAGCGGGTAGCCGGCCAGCACGCCGTACTGCATCGCGTCCTGGGCGCCCGCGTCGACCGACGGGATGTACTCCCGCGGCACGCGGCCACCGGTCACCTTGTTGTCGAACTCGTAGAGAGCACCGTCGGTGCGCTCGAGCGGCTCCAGCTTCACGATGACCTTCGCGAACTGGCCGGAACCACCGGTCTGCTTCTTGTGGACGTAGTCGAGCTTGTCCACGGTCTTCTTGATGGTCTCGCGGTAGGCGACCTGCGGCTTGCCGATGTTCGCCTCGACCTTGTAGTCGGACTTCATCCGGTTGACGAGCACCTCGAGGTGGAGCTCGCCCATGCCGGCGATGATCGTCTGACCGGTCTCCTCGTCCAGGTTGACCTGGAACGTGGGGTCCTCCTCGGCGAGCTTCTGGATCGCCAGGGAGAGCTTCTCCTGGTCGGCCTTCGTCTTCGGCTCGATGGCCACCTTGATGACCGGGTCCGGGAAGGTCATCGACTCGAGGACGACCGGGTTCTGCGGGTCCGCCAGGGTGTCCCCGGTGGTGGTGTCCTTCAGGCCGATGACCGCGTAGATGTGGCCGGCCAGGGCCTCGTCGACCGGGTTCTCCTTGTTGGAGTGCATCTGGAAGATCTTCCCGATGCGCTCCTTGCGCTCCTTGGTCGCGTTGACGACCTGCGCTCCGGCGGCGACCTTGCCCGAGTAGACCCGGATGTAGGTCAGCTTGCCGAAGAACGGGTGCGCGGCGATCTTGAACGCGAGCGCGGAGAACGGCTCCTCGGTCGTCGCGTGGCGGGTGACCGGGGTCTCGCCGTCCGGCAGCAGGCCCTCGACCGGCGGCACGTCCAGCGGGGACGGCAGGTAGTCGATGACCGCGTCCAGCATCGGCTGCACGCCCTTGTTCTTGAACGCGGAGCCGGCCAGGACCGGGAACGCCTCGCGGGTGACGACGAGGTGGCGGATGCCGTTCTTGATCTCGTCCTGCGACAGCTCTTCGCCCTCGAGGAACTTCTCCATCAGCGCGTCGTCGGTCTCCGAGACGGCCTCGATCAGCTTCTCGCGGTACTCGGCCGCGCGGTCGGCCAGCTCGGCCGGGATGTCCTCGACGGCGTAGTCCTCGCCCTTCTTGACCTCGCCGCGCCAGACCAGAGCCTTCATCCGGACCAGGTCGATGACGCCCTCGAAGTCGTTCTCCGCGCCGATCGGCAGCTGGATGGCCAGCGGCCGGACGCCGAGACGGTCCTCGATGGTCTTCAGGGTGTAGTAGAAGTCCGCGCCCAGCTTGTCCATCTTGTTGACGAAGCAGATGCGCGGGACGTCGTACTTGTCCGCCTGCCGCCAGACCTGCTCGGACTGCGGCTCGACGCCTTCCTTGCCGTCGAAGACGGCGACCGCGCCGTCGAGCACCCGCAGGTTGCGCTCCACCTCGACGGTGAAGTCGACGTGCCCGGGGGTGTCGATCAGGTTGATCTGGTAGTCGTTCCAGAAGGTGGTGGTCGCAGCCGAGGTGATGGTGATGCCCCGCTTCTGCTCCTCCTCCATCCAGTCCATCGTGGCGGCGCCGTCGTGGACTTCGCCGAGCTTGTAGTTGATCCCGGTGTAGAACAGGATCCGCTCGGTGGTGGTGGTCTTACCGGCGTCGATGTGCGCCATGATGCCGATGTTGCGGACCTTGTTGAGGTCGGTCAGCACTTCACGTGCCACGAGAATGTTCCCCTGTCTCGAACGTGGGGCCCGGCATGGCTTCTATCGGCAGCCGGGCGGTCATCACCAGCGGTAGTGCGCGAAGGCCTTGTTGGACTCGGCCATCTTGTGCGTGTCTTCGCGGCGCTTGACGCTGGCGCCAAGGCCGTTGCTCGCGTCCAGCAGCTCGTTCTGCAGCCGCTCGATCATCGTCTTCTCGCGGCGCTGCTGCGAGAAGGAGACCAGCCAGCGCAGGGCCAGCGTGGTGGAGCGGCCGGGCTTGACCTCGATCGGCACCTGGTAGGTGGCGCCGCCGACGCGACGGCTCTTCACCTCGATGGTGGGCTTCACGTTGTCGAGCGCGCGCTTCAGCGTGACGACCGGGTCGGTGCCGGTCTTCTCGCGAGCGCCTTCCAGCGCGCCGTAGACGATGCGCTCGGCCAGGGACCGCTTGCCGTCCTTCAGCACCTTGTTCACCAGCTGGGTGACCAGCGGGGAGGCGTAGACGGGGTCGGAGATCAGCGGCCGCTTCGGCGCCGGACCCTTGCGAGGCATTAGCTCTTCTCCTTCTTCGCGCCGTAACGGCTGCGCGCCTGCTTCCGGTTCTTCACACCCTGGGTGTCGAGCGAACCGCGGATGATCTTGTACCGAACACCCGGCAGGTCCTTCACACGACCGCCGCGCACGAGCACCATCGAGTGCTCCTGGAGGTTGTGACCCTCACCGGGGATGTATGCGGTGACCTCGATGCCGCTGGTCAGCTTCACACGAGCAACCTTGCGCAGGGCCGAGTTCGGCTTCTTCGGGGTCGTGGTGTACACGCGGGTGCACACGCCACGACGCTGCGGGCTCCCCTTGAGGGCCGCGGTCTTCTGCTTGGCAGCCTTGTCCTGGCGGCCCTTGCGGACCAGCTGCTGGATCGTGGGCAATGGACCAGCTTCCTGTCGTGATCTTGCTTCTTCGTGTCTTCACCGGTCCCCGCGGTCGGGCGTGTCGGCCCGCGTCACGGTCTCGCGACCGGTAACTTCCCGGAGGGATTTTCCGTCGGAACCCCACGTGGCGAGGCCGGTGAACCGGGTGCAAAAGCACCCCGCTCATGCCCAACGGCACGCGGAGCGGCCCGACGCCTGCCGGGCACGGTCTCCAAAGATACCCGTCCACTCGCGGAGCGGTCCGGGCGGGGGGTCGCTACGGTCGCCGACCGGTCATCGTAACCCCAGATCGGGGCCTTGGGACGGCGCCGCGCGGGACTTCCCGGGATGCAGAACGCCGTGCGGCGGGACGCTATTCCCGGGGGAGTTGCCGCGGTCAGAGCGCACTCCGGCTCGGATGCCGGGACGGGGCGACCACTGGATGGACCCGCTTCCGAGCCCGCGCCCCGGCGCCGCATTGAGTGCGGCAGAGGAGCCGGGGTTCTCAGCAACCCGAGTGACCTGCCGCACTGGATCCGGCGGCGGGATGCCGAGGTCCGCGAAGAACGCTGCGCGTCGCGTGCGAGAGCGGCTGCGGCGAACTCACCCGGCGAGGGGAGCGCGCGGGCCGAGTCGGGATCCCGCGAAGTCCTCATCGGGGTTTATCCGCGGTGCGCGTGCGGCGTTAAGAACGCGAGAGAAATTCGTCAGCGGCAAGGAGAAGCGCCGCTGGGCGCTCCACAATGGAGCGGTCCCGAGGCGACGATCGCCGCACCGGGACAGAGCGCGAAACCCGGCCCGGCGGCGGGCCCCCGCCGGGCCGGGCCGCGGGTCAGTCCTCGTCCGGCTTCGCGTGGTCGGGCTTGCCCGGATTGGGGTCGCGCGACAGATCGATCAGCGGGTGCACTCCAGCCCCCTCCGGCGCGGCATGGCTGCCGCCGGTCTTCTTGTCCCCCGGCTGGTCGACGTTCTCGCTGCCGTCCATGTCGCCTCCTCGTTCGGTTCCCCTGCCGTTCTGCACGGTACCTGCCGGGCAAATCGGTGGACGGCCTCCCCAAGATGAGGGACGTGGACTGGAAGATCAGCGAAATCGCGCCCGGACACCCCGAGGCCGCGGCGATCCTGCGCGAGTACCTGGACGACGTCGCGTCGCGGTATTACGGCCGCCCGGCCACCCCCGCCGAGGTGGACGAGGCGCTGGCCGACGAGCCCAGCGCCGACCTCGTCGCGCCGACCGGGGCGTTCCTGATGGCCTACCGGGACGGGAAGCCCGCCGGCTGCGTCGGGGTCCGGATGGTCGAGCCGGGGCTGAGCGCGTTGACGAAGGTCTACATCCGCCCGGAGCACCGCGGGCACGGCGGCGGAAAGCTGATCGTCGCGGCGGCCGAAGAGGCGGCGAGGCGGCTGGGCTCGTCCCGGATGCGGCTCGACACCCGGGACGATCTGGTCGAAGCACGCGCGCTGTACGCGTCGATGGGCTACGCGGAGGTCGAGGCGTTCAACGACGACCGGTACGCCGAGCACTGGTTCTCCAAGGACCTCAGCTGAGCCGTCCCGCGCAGGTGGCGACCTCGCCGTCGGCGGCTTTCGCGGACCGCGCCAGCACGCCGTTCACCGAGACCCGGCATTCGACCGGTCCGCTCGACTGGCCCATCAGCTGCACGGTCGGCGCGACGGCCGTCTTCGGCCAGGTCAGCGTCTTGCTCCAGGGCAACGGCACGGACAGCTCTTGGTGCACCAGGCCGAGGCCGTTGTCGTCGTAAACCACGGTGGCGGTGCCGGAGCCGGTGAGTTCGTAGGTGATCTGCCAGCTGGACGGAACGGGTGCGGCCGGGGCGGTCGACGTCGTCGGGGCCAGGGTGCGGGTGACGGTGCGGTCCGGGGCGCGCTGCGGCGCTTCGGCGGCCGGCGCGGCCACGGCGGCCGGAGCGGGCGCGGAGTCGTCGCCAGCGCCGAGGATCACTACGGTCGCGGCGACGGCGGCCACCGTGATGCCGGCGATCGCGAGCCGGCCGATCAGCTGTCTGTCCATGTTCCTTCTTTCGCCAGGCCCCGCCCGGGCCGCCGGTGGTTCCCGGGGACGAGGGGAACCACCGGCGGAGCCGGGTCAGCCGGGCAGGATCCGGCCGGGGACGCCGTTCAGCGACTGGATCAGGCCCAGCACGGGCACGCCCAGCGGCGCGAACGTCCAGATGTTGTTCAGATTCGACGTGTCCGGCTCGTCGACGACGGTGACGCCGGGCTGGTCCTGAGCGGCGGCCAGCGCGGGCGCGGCGGCGCCGAGCACGGCGGCTCCGGCGAGCGCGGTGGCGGCGACGGCTCGGACGACAGTCTTCTTCATGGCTTTTCTCCTTCTGTGCTCAGGAAACGGCGGTGACGAGGTTGAACACCGGCGCGAGGAGCTGGGCCGGGGCTTGCGTGGTCGGGCCGAGGACGCTGCCCGCGTCGAGGCCGGGAACGACCCAGACCGACGGGCCGCCGCCGGTCGGCGCGCCGGGGAGGCCGGGCAGGCCCGGCAGGGAGGGCAGGCCACCGGTCGGCAGGGACGGAAGGCCACCCGTCGGCAGCGACGGAAGGCCACCCGTCGGCAGCGAGGGGAGGCCGCCCGTCGGCAGCGACGGAAGGCTCCCGGTCGGCAGCGAGGGCAGTCCCGCGGCGGGCGTGCCGGGGGCAGCGGGGGCGGCGGGAGTGGCGGCGCTGGCCACTCCCCCGGCGAATCCGGCGAACGCCCCGGCCGCGGCGAGCGGCAGCAGGATCCGGGCGGCAGTGCGTTTCATCAGGGGTTTCCTTTCTTCGGGGAACTGCGGGGTCAGCGGAGCGCGCCGCTGATCGGGACGATGGTTCCGTCGGGGATCCATTGCCCGGCGTAGTCGCGCGCGGCCTGCATGCCGGGCGCGTGCGGTTCGTTGGGATACATCGGCATCGCGTTGACCTGCGCCGCCGCGAACAGCTGCACCTCGCCGTTCACCGCGGTCCACTGTGGACCGAGCCAGGTCCGGAACCCGCCGAGCGACGGGCTTTCCCCGCCGAAGCTGTTGCCGACGGCCACCGCGTAGCTCACCGCGAGCTGGTCGCGCGGGTCGAAGCGCAGCGGCATGGCGGCGCTGGCCACGGTGTTCACGATGGGTCCGTTGAGCAGCCACGGCGCGAGGTACAGGCCGAATTGGTGGGTCGGTTTGAGCCGCTGCGATTCGGCGGCGCGGCTCATCGCGAGGTACCCGTCGCTCCAGCCGGAGACGACCACCAGCGCGGTGTCGGCCGCCGCGTCCGGGCGCACCGGCAGACCGACACGGGCAGCGGTGTCGCGGACGAGCTGCGCGGCCTGTACGCCACGCGGCGACCGGTCCTCGACCAAGGTGATCGCCGACGGCTTCCGCGAGGCGAGGAATTCGACCAGTTTCACCAGCGAACCGCGGTCCTCCGGCGACAACGCGTCCGAGGGGCAGCTGGTCAGCACGTCGCGTTTCTCCGCCACCAGACCGCCGAGCGCGGCTTCCGCGCATTCCGGCGCGTCGGCGTCCGAGACCGTCGGGCCGGCCTCGGTACCCGCGTCGACGTCGATCGTCGTGGTCGCGTCGCCCTTGTGCACCACGAGAGTGCTGCGTCCGGGCGGCAGTTCGACCTCGGCCCAGCTGCCTTCCGCACCGGCACGCGCCGCCGCGGTGGTGACGATCCCGCCTTCGACGCCAGCGGACAGGTCCGGGCCCGCGCTCGCCGGGAAGTGCACGAGGTTGCGACCTGGCCGTTGCGGGCTGACCAGCACCGGCACGGTCGCGCCGCCGACTTTCGCGTCCGCCAGCAGCGGTACCCCGGGCACGGGCAGCGGCGCTGGCTGCGGCACCGCGGCGAGCGCACTCCACGCGACGAAGCCGAGTGCGACCCCGGCGACGCCGTAGCGGTAGCCGCGAAGGGAAGCGTTGCGGGACAACAAGATCGCCGACACCACGGTGACTGCTGCGGGCAGCAGGACCACCACGATCAGCGAGAGGCCGAAGAGCGTTTCGTACAGCCGCCGGTCGAAGGCGACTCCGGAGACGCCGAGCTGCACGACGCCCGCGAGCGTCAACAGTCCGGCGAGGCTGACCGACAGCGGACCGACGCGCAACGGCGTCGAGCGCCACTCCTCCACCGGCACCCACGCGGACAACAGGGTCACGCCGAACCACAGCGCGGCCGCAGCGACGTACACGGTGTCGATGGCGAAGGAGATGCCTGTGCCGTCGACAGAGGTTTCCAGCACCACGAGCACGACCAGCGCGAGCGAAGCCCACCGACCCGCCGAGGGCCACCGAAGCAGCACCGGCACCGCCAGCGCGAGCACGATGTGCACGATCAGCGCGATGAGGTTGACGTCGACCGTCGCCGCCGACACCCCGGCCAGCACCGCCGAGCCGACGCCCAGCGCGCCGGTGGTGAGCCACAGCTTGCGCGGCAGCGGGCCGACGAGCGGACGCAGAATCCCGGTGCCGGCGAGGAAAGCCGTCGCCAGCAGCAGTATCAGCCGCAGCACCAGCGCGGCACTGTCCACACCGGACGATCCGGTGGGCGCCGGAGTGACGTGGTGATCCATGGAGACCTTCTTCGGGGAGAATCCCGGCGCGCGGACGGGCGCCCGCGCGCCGGGAAGGGAGTTACTTCACGTTCTGGTCGGCGACCACGAACAGCTCGGAGTGCGGCTTGGCGTTGCCGAAGTCCCCGTGCGGCCACGACTTCCGGTTGAAGTTGATGCCGACCTGGCCGGTGAACTCGTCGCGGAAGTTCTGATCGACCGCGACCTTCCCGTCCGGCGACAGGTTCAGCAGGTTGACCTTGTGGTCACCGTCCAAACCGGACCGGGCGACGAAGTAGTTCGACATCGCGATGTGCTGCGGCTGCTGGGTTTCGTGGTAGAAACCGTCCTGGCCGAGCGCGAAGTTGTCGTACGCGCCCCAGTGCGGGCCCGCCCCGGGCACGCCCGGGTTGATCGGCGCGGAGCCGACGACGGTCGGCAGGTCTCCCCCGCCGCCCTGCTGCGCCTTCTCCTTGGTGTCGACGCGGCCCTTGATGTCCTCGACCTTGTCGCCCGCCGCGACCAGCTTCTGGATGTCGAGCACGTACACGCCGCCGGTGGTGCCGGGGTCGTCCGGGCCGAGCGCGCCCTTCTGCCTGCCCTGCACCGCGTGGTACAGGAACCGGTCGTCCGGGCTGGTCTGCAGCCAGCCGCCGTTGGAGCTGGCGCCGTTGGAATCGTTCTGCGAGTAGATCGGCTTGCCCGCGGTGCCGTCGTCGAACACCTCGATCCAGTGCGGCTCCTTCGCCGTGATGTCCGGCGTGTAGAAGATCGCGCCGCCCTGCATCGTCTCGGCGAACGCGCCCTTGTGGCCGGGCAGGTTCGTCACCGTGGTCTCCATGACCGCGCGGCTTTCCGAGTGCAGCGGGTCCGCCGGATTCGCCCGGGGCCCGTCCTGCAGGTAGGACACCGCCTTCAGCTTCGGGTGGTTGCGGTCGGAGATGTCCCAGGTGCGGATCGTCGGACGGCGCAGATACGGCGACGGCTGCTTCACCGGGTCGAGAATGATGTTGCGCGGTTCGGCGTAGTCACTGGTGACGAGGGTGTTGAGGTCCTCGCGCGCCTGGATGCCGTGCGGGTTCGCGCAGGACGGTTTGCCCAGCTGCGGCAGGTTGTCGCACAGCTTCGCGTTGTCGCCCTGCGGGGTAGCCGCCGGACTCTGCGACAGCACCTGTGCGTTCTTGTCGAAGCGCACGACCTCGCCCGGGCTGCCCGCGAAACCGTTGCCGATCTGCGTGGAGCCGTCCTGGTAGGCGTACGGGCCGGGCACGACCGGACCGCCCATGTACGTGCCGTACGCGGTGCCGTCCTTCAGCACCCAGTACGCGTCGGGCACGGAACCGCCGAGCGTCTGCGTCGGCAGGCTGATGCCCTTGAGTTTCAACTGGGGCAACGCACTGACGTCGAACGCGTACGTCGCCGCGGCGAACAACGCACCGGCGTAAATCGTGTCGCCCTTGTGCCACACGTATTGCATGTGGTGCGGCTCGTTTTCGACGAGCGGGCCGACGGTCGCGGTGTTCACCACCTTGCCGTACGTCGGCGAGCCTTGCGTCGCGTCGATCACCGCGAGGAAATCGGGGCCAGGCAAGGCATTCTTGATTTTCCCGAGACCGCCGCCGAGCGAACCCGGCAGGTTTTTGACGTCCTTCACCGCGGTGTCGGCGATGTTCTCGTCGCCTGCCCAGACCAGCAGCCACTTCTTCGGCGTGCCGTCCGCGGACCGCGCCTGCGCGGCGAGGTCCTTGCCCACCAGGTGGTTCTGCACCCAGTACTGCTTGCCGTCGGACGCGGTCTTGGCGTCGGTGACCACCTGGACGTCGGCGTAGGCGCTGGTGGCGGACCCGGTGTAGGTCACCGCACCGATCGCGAGCGCGGCCGCACCGGCGACGGTCAGCGCTTTCCGCCATCGGGGCGGGGCGCCCGATGAGGAGCTGAATCGCATTGTGTCTCCCTGTTTGTGTTCCCGTGAAGCGCCCGCGAAGGCACTTCTTTCCCCGTTCTTCGGGCAGCGTGAAACGCACCCGGAACAGAGAAAGCGTTTATTCCCCTCGGGTAGACGAACCCGTTGCGGGGCAAGAGAAATCAGCCAGCCGGACGCGGCCGGGAGAAGAGGTCAGGAATCCCTACACAGCGCACTGGCCTGCTGGCGCAGATCCACGTGCAGACGCCACACCAGGGCAACCGGAAAGGACATGCGCGAAATACTCTGGCGAACCGCACGCACTGTCAATGCGGTGATCAATCGTGGGAACATCGACCGAAGGGGTGAATATCCCACGAACTGGGCCGACTTGCCCGCCCCGCGTCGTCCGCCCGGCCGAGGCGACGGCGCTGACCTGCGATGCTCCGTTCGGCCCAAAGCAGGTTCGCCGCTTCGGCCGCCGGAGCGAGGGCTGTTCGCCGGATATGTTCGTTACCGTTTCGTGATCGAATCCCGGGAACTCTTGGTCCCGGCGAGCCGACTGAGCTGCGGTTCGAGCGCGGGAACCGGACCGAAACGGCATAATCCGGCCAATGGCAGACCCGTTCCCCTGGTACATCGCCGTCGGCTACCTCGCCGGATTCCTCCTGCTGTGGACAGCGGGCCGGGTCGAGGGCGGCGGCACCGTCACCTCCGCACTCAGCAACATCGCGACCGGCCTGGTCTTCTTCGGCACGACGATGACCTGGTTCGCGGTGAGCATGGACGTGCACGCGCCGTTGGCCGTGTGGATCGCGCTGCCGGTGGCGTTCGTCGCCTTCGTGGTCTGGCAATCCGTCCGACAGCGCGGGCGGCTGCGTCGCCTCGGCGCCACCGCTCAAGCGACGTTCGGAGTCCTGCCTCAGAGCGGCCGCACCGTGGCCTTCGACCAGCAAGACAGCCTGTCCCTGCGCCGGGTGGTCGAACTCGAGCACCAAGGACATCGGCTGCTCGGCGTCGAATACCCGCTCAGCAGTCACGGTTCCGCGGCCGACCGGGTCGCCGATCGCCTCGGCGGCATCTACACGATGACCGAACTGCGGATCCCGCACAGCCCGGTCCTGCGGATCACCCCGCGCACCGGAGCGTTCGAACCGGACCACGCCACCCCGTTCGAGGACGCCCGGATCACCCGGATCCAGGCCGGCACTCCGAAAACGACCGCAGAGCTGGAAAAGTTCGCGGTGGACCCGGAGTTCGACCGGAGGTTCGAGGTCACCGCCGAGGATCCGGAGTTCGCCGCCCGGGTGCTCACCCCGGAAGTCCGCGCACTGCTCCTGAGCGACCTGTGGTTCCGGGTCCACGAGGTCGTGTTCGAGCGCGACGCGCTGTGGACCGCCGAAGCGGACGGTCTCAACGAAGAACGGCTGCTCGGCAACGCCCGCCGATTGGCCGTTTTCGCCGCGGCCGTGGCGCCGAACCTCTGGCCCAGCACCGAGTTCAGCCGTGCCGAAACCAGCTACGACCGGTGGTTCGGAGACAGCCGGGGCTTCGTGCGGAACCGCGTGAACCGGTACCGCGAAACGATGGACCGCCAACCGCTCTCGCCGACGACTGTGCTCACGCGCTCCCTGCTCGCCGCGGCCATGGTGGTGCTCGGCCTGTTGCCGATCGCCAACGGCATCGCCGCGGCCGCCGGTCTCGCCAGCGAAGTCCAGCTCACCGTCACCGACTCCACCGCAGGCGATCGCGGCCGCTCCTGCGGGCTCAACCGCACCCAGATCTGCGACAGCCAGTCCCCCGCGGTTCGCGGCACCTACCCAGCCGGCGCCCAGACCCGCGAGGTCGTCACCACCTGGCACCTCGGCCAGCTGCCGGAGCGCGGCGACGTCGTCCCGGTGCGGATCGGCCCGATCTGGTGGAACACGGTGTTCCAGAACAACGACGCCGTCGCGTTGACGATCCTGGCCGGGTTGGTCCCGGTCGCGCTCGGGCTCCTCTTCTTCAAAACGATCTTCCGCCCGCGCGCCCCGCGCCGGGTCCGCCTCCTGCGCCGGCTCCAGGAATCCCGGCCGGTCGAATCGCCGTCGTAGCCAGCCGGTTTGCTGACCTGCGGTGATCACCCGGTCCGGATTCCGCACTCTTGAAGCACGAAGGCGACAGAAGCGGCATAATCCCGCACATCAGCGAGGTGCAGGGAAGGTGTGACCGCCGTGTCCGAAGAGATGGACCGACTCGTCGCGGAGTTCGAGAAGTTCCAGACGAAGCTCAAGCAGGCCGAGGCGCAGTTCGCGAAGGTCGGCGACATGCAGGAGGAACTGAACGCGCTCGAAGCGCAGGTGATGTCGCCGGACCGGGCGGTCACCGTGGTCGCGGGCCCGAGCGGTTCGGTCAAGGACCTCCGGCTCTCCCCGGACGCGCTGCGCCAGCAGCCCGACCAGCTGGCGGCGACGATCCTGGCGACGCTGCACCAGGCCGTCGCCGAATCCGCGCGCAAGCAGGCGAACATCGTCGACGAGCACGTGGGCACGGCCTTCGGGCTGAACGTGTCCGAGCAGGTTCTCGAAGCCCAAGCGGCCGGGTTGGGAACCACCGTGGAGGAATTGGAGTCCAACCTCCCGGAGGCGCAGCCGCAGCGGCCGGCGACGCCGATTCGCGACGAGGAGGACTTCGCGAACAACAACCTGCTTCGCACCGACCAGCGGCCGGCGCAGGCGCCCCCGCCGCCGCCTCCCGCTTCGGCGGGCGACCAGTTCCTCAAGAACTTGTTCAACGACGAGGAGGACCACCGATGACCCACAGCGTCGTCACGACCGCCATCACGAAGTACTCGACCGGCCTCGACCACTACAAGAGCGAGGCGGGCAAGTTCGGCAACCTCGTGGGACAGGCCGACGTCGGCGACAAATCGTGGGGCCTGATCGGGCTGGTCGCCAAGCAGACCTACACCGGCAAGCTCGAAGAGCTCAAGCAATTGCTCGAGGCCATGAAGAGCGGCGTCGAGGTGTTTCAGGAAAAGCTCGGCAAAGCCGCGGAGATCTACGACGGGCACGAGAAGGACACCGTCATGACCTTCGGCAAGTTCGACGCGAAGATCGACGGACCGCTCTGAGCAAGGGGAACTCATGGGACAGGACAGCGTCGCCGACGGCGTAAAGATCAAGCACGAAGACGGGTTCGGCCACGACGCGCTCGAAGCGGCCAAGAAGACGCCGTTCGTCGGCAAGGGCGTCAACACGATCTCCGGCGCCATCGAGAACTACGGCGACGCCAAGAGCTTCGGCGACTTCGCCTCGGCCAGCGGGCAGCTGGTGCAGGACGGCGCCGGCTTCGTCGCGGGCGCGGCGGTGGACCTGGCGAGCTTCGCGCTCGACCCGGTCGGCTGGCTGGTCAGCAACGGCCTCAACATGCTGATCGAGCTGATCCAGCCGCTGCAGGACGCCCTGCACTTCGTGACCGGCGACGGTCCTGCTCTCAAGGAAGCGTCCGGCAACTTCGTCGAGATCGGCAAGGGCTTCGTCACCCTGGCCGACAACTTCGTCAAGGAAGGCGACGAGGCGCTCAAGGACTGGCAGGGCGAGGGCGGCGCCGCCGCGAAGAAGGCGCTGGCCCAGTTCTCCGAGGGCATCAAGGGCATCGGCTCCAGCGCGGGCGCGGTCGCCGAGACGCTGCAGATGTGGTCGATGGTGATGACCGTCATCGAGGAAGTCGTCAAGGCGCTGATCTCGGAACTGGTCAGCTGGCTGATCTACCTGTGGCTGCCCGCGCTCGCCGCCTCCGTCGTCAGCCTCGGCTCGTCCGTCGCGGCGGCCATGACGGCGTCGGTCGCCCGCGTGGCCAGCACGGTCAGCCGGGTCACCAGCCACCTCGGCAAACTCGGCCAGCTGATCGAGAAGTTCCTGACGTTCCTCGCCAAGTGGGCCGACGAGATGGTCAAGCAGGGCTCGAAGCTCACCCCGTCCGGAGCCCGGATCACCCCCGGCACGGAAAAGGCGCTCGCCGGCGCGGTCGCCAACGCCACCGGGACGAAGGGAAGCGCCTTCGGCACCGCCGCGGTCGACGCGCTGAAGAACGCGCCGGGCGAGGCCGTCAAGCAGGTCATCGGCGTGAACCCGACCGACCTCAGCAAGGGCTCGTCCTACGTCGGCAAGGGCGCCTTCGACTTCGTCGACAAGACGATCAGCAACACCCGCGACATCACGAAGTCCCAGGGCGCGAGCGACGAGGCCGGGGACCACACGACGAAGGAAACCAAGGAAAACCTGGACATGTGAGGAAACGGGCGCGGCCGGGTCCCCTCGGCCGCGCCCGCGCCGGTCAGAGCCGGTGCCCGCAATCCGCGCAGAACACCGCGCCCGCCTTGGCTTCCTTGCCGCACTCTCCACAGTGGACAGTCGGGGTCAGCGAACTCCCGCACCCCGTGCAGAACTTCCCGCCGTCCGCCTTCAGCCCGCAGCCGGGGCAGGTGAGCTTCGCGCGAGTGTCCAGATCCAGCTCACCGGTCCAGTTCTTCTCGCGCGCCTTGTCCCAGATCTGATCCCGCTGCGCCGCCGCCTGTGCTCGCGAAATCTCCTCCGCCACGCTCGGCGAACACCGCAGGCACTGGCCGATTTCCTCGTTCCAGCACTGATCCGCGCACATCCAGTCACTGCAGCCCCGGCACTGCCGAAAGCGCGGGGTGATCTCCTCGACGGCCGCGGTCAGCGCGCGGTCCTTCGCCGACGAATTCGTCGCCCGGTCGTATTTCCACTGGTCCGCGGAGCTGCTCAACTGCTGCAGCGTCCCGCCGAAGAACGAACCCACCGCGCGCAACATGCTGCGCCCGGTCTCCATCGCGTCCCGCTGGAACGCCGAGCGGTATCCGTTCCCGCAGCGCTCGCAACGGAACTCGAACTGGTAGCCCTGGGCGTTGGAGAGATCGGAGAAGTTGTCCGTGAAGGGCACGACATCAGCCACGCGCGCGAAGGTATGCCAGCCGGAAACGGGCCGCGACCGTACAAGTACCGTCTCCGGACCTGCTACCCACCGCGACGAAAAAGCCCCCGGCCACGAGGACCGGGGGCTTTTTCGTTCAGCTACGCGAGGTTCAGCGGAAGTCGCGACCGAAGTCGTAGTCGTCCAGCGGAACCGCGGCGCCGGTGCCCGAACCGAACACGTCCGGGGTGTAGTAACCGTCGTCGTAGGACGGGATCGCGTACGCCGCGACCCGGGCCTCCTCGGTCGGCTGCACCTGGATGTTCCGGTACTTGTTGATGCCCGTACCGGCCGGGATGAGCTTACCGATGATGACGTTCTCCTTGAGGCCCACGAGCTTGTCCGAGCGGCCGTTGATCGCCGCGTCGGTCAGGACTCGCGTGGTCTCCTGGAACGAGGCCGCCGACAGCCACGAGTCCGTGGTCAGCGACGCCTTCGTGATCCCCATCAGCACCGGACGGCCCGAAGCCGGCTCGCCGCCCTCGGCGACCGCGGCCCGGTTCGTCGCCTCGAACTTCGTCCGCTCGGGCAGTTCGCCCGGCAGGAAGTCCGTGGCGCCGGAGTCGATGATCGTCACGCGGCGCAGCATCTGCCGCACGATGACCTCGATGTGCTTGTCGTGGATCGACACACCCTGCGCCCGGTACACCTTCTGGACCTCGTCCGTGAGGTGCATCTGCGCTTCGCGCGGGCCCATGACGCGCAGGACCTCGTGCGGGTCCGGCGTGCCCTCGAGCAGCTGCTGGCCGACGTGCACGTGGTCGCCGTCGCCCAGCGGGCCGTTCGGGGTGTTCGCGAGCCGCTGCCGCTTGGACAGCTTGTCGAAGACGATCTCCTCCGACCCGTCGTCCGGGATCAGGGTGATCTTCCAGAACCGCTCGCTCTCCTCGATCCGCACGCGGCCGTCGACGTCCGCGATCGGAGCCTTGCCCTTCGGCACCCGGGCCTCGAAAAGCTCGGTGACACGGGGCAGACCGGTCGTGATGTCGTCACCGGCGACACCACCCTGGTGGAACGTACGCATCGTCAGCTGCGTGCCCGGCTCGCCGATCGACTGGGCGGCGACGATGCCGACCGCCTCGCCGACGTCGACGAGCTGGCCCGTCGCCATCGAACGGCCGTAGCAGGTCGCGCAGACCCCGACCGCCGACTCGCAGGTCAGCACCGAACGGACCTTGACCTTCGTGATGCCGCTGGAGAGCAGCTTCTCGATGGCCGGGTCGCCGATGTCGTCGCCCGCGTTCAGCACGACGTTGCCCTTGGCGTCCACCGCGTCCGTCGCGAGGTTCCGCGCGTACACGGAGGTCTCGACGTGCTGGTCCCGCACGATCTTGCCGTCGCCGAGGTCCTCGCCGATCGGCATCATGATGCCGCGCGTGGTGCCGCAGTCGATCTCGCGGACGATGACGTCCTGCGAAACGTCCACCAGACGACGGGTCAGGTAACCCGAGTCCGCGGTACGGAGCGCGGTGTCCGCCAGACCCTTCCGGGCGCCGTGCGTGGCGATGAAGTACTCCGCCACCGACAGGCCCTCGCGGAAGTTCGCCTTGATCGGGCGCGGGATGTACTCGCCCTTCGGGTTCGACACCAGGCCACGCATCCCGGCCAGCGAACGGACCTGCGTCATGTTGCCGGCGGCGCCCGACTTCACGATCATGGCGATCGGGTTGTCGTCCGGCAGCGCCGTCTCCATGATCTTGTGGACCTCTTCGGTCGCCTGCGTCCACACCTTGACGAGCTCGTTGTTGCGCTCGGCGTGGGACAGCTGACCGCGCTGGTACCGCTTCTCGACCTGGTCGGCCTTGCCCTCGTACTCGTCGAGAATGGCCTTCTTGCCGACCGGGGTCAGCACGTCCGAGATCGCGACCGTGACGCCCGAGCGGGTCGCCCAGTAGAAACCGGCGTCCTTGAGCTTGTCCAGCGTCTGCGCGACCTGCGTCATCGAGTACCGCTCGGCGAGGTCGTTCACGATGGCCGCCTGCCGCTTCTTCGGCATCGGCTCGTTGATGAACGGGTAGTCCGCCGGCAGCAGGTCGTTGAACAGGACGCGGCCCAGGGTCGTCTCGGCCAGCCACGGCTTGCCCGGTTCCCAGCCCTTTTCCGCGAGCGCCGCCTCGTCGGCCTTCGCCGGCTGCCGGTCGGTGATCCGGATCTTGACCGGGGCGTGCAGGCTCAGCGCCTTGCGGTCGTACGCCATGATCGCCTCGGCGGGCGAGGAGTACGCGTTGCCCGCGCCCTCGGCGTTCTCGTTCAGCCGGGTCAGGTGGAACAGGCCGGTGACCATGTCCAGTCGCGGCATGGCGAGCGGACGGCCCGACGCCGGCGACAGGATGTTGTTCGCCGACAGCATCAGGATCCGGGCCTCGGCCTGCGCCTCGGCCGACAGCGGCAGGTGCACCGCCATCTGGTCGCCGTCGAAGTCCGCGTTGAACGCTTCGCAGACCAGCGGGTGCAGCTGGATCGCCTTGCCCTCGACCAGCTGCGGTTCGAAGGCCTGGATGCCCAGCCGGTGCAGGGTCGGCGCGCGGTTCAGCATCACCGGGTGGCCGGTGATGACCTCTTCGAGCACGTCCCACACCTGCGGCCGCGACCGCTCCACCATCCGCTTGGCGGACTTGATGTTCTGCGCGTGGTTCAGGTCGACCAGCCGCTTCATGACGAACGGCTTGAACAGCTCGAGCGCCATGTCCTTCGGCAGACCGCACTGGTGCAGCTTCAGCTGCGGACCGACGATGATGACCGAACGGCCCGAGTAGTCGACCCGCTTGCCCAGCAGGTTCTGGCGGAACCGGCCCTGCTTGCCCTTCAGCAGGTCGGACAGCGACTTCAGCGGCCGGTTGCCCGGACCGGTGACCGGACGGCCGCGGCGGCCGTTGTCGAACAGCGCGTCGACGGCCTCCTGCAGCATCCGCTTCTCGTTGTTGACGATGATCTCGGGCGCGCCGAGGTCGATCAGCCGCTTGAGCCGGTTGTTCCGGTTGATCACGCGGCGGTACAGGTCGTTCAGGTCCGACGTGGCGAACCGGCCGCCGTCGAGCTGCACCATCGGGCGCAGGTCCGGCGGGATGACCGGGACGGCGTCGAGCACCATGCCGCGCGGGTCGTTGCCGGTCGCCTGGAACGCGGCGACGACCTTGAGCCGCTTCAGCGCGCGGAGCTTCTTCTGCCCCTTGCCGTTGCGGATGGTGTCGCGCAGGCTCTCGGCCTCCGCGGCGACGTCGAACTCGGTCGCCAGCTTCTGGATCGCCTCCGCGCCCATGCCGCCGGTGAAGTACTCGCCGTACCGGTCGATCAGCTCGCGGTAGAGCAGCTCGTCGGCGATCAGCTGCCGCGGCTCGAGCTTGGTGAAGGTCGTCCAGACCTCCTCGAGACGGTCCAGCTCGCGACCGGCGCGGTCGCGGATCTGGCGCATCTCGCGCTCGCCGCCCTCCTTGACCTTGCGGCGCACGTCGGACTTCGCGCCCTCCGCCTCCAGCTCGGCCAGGTCGGCTTCCAGCTTCTGCGCGCGGGCCTCGATGTCGGCGTCGCGCTTCGTCTCGAGGTTCTTGCGCTCGACGCCGATCTCGTTCTCGAGCGTCGGCAGGTCGTTGTGCCGCAGCTCGGTGTTCACGCCGGTGATCACGTAGGCCGCGAAGTAGATGATCTTCTCGAGGTCCTTGGGCGCCAGGTCCAGCAGGTAGCCAAGGCGCGACGGAACGCCCTTGAAGTACCAGATGTGGGTGACCGGCGCGGCCAGCTCGATGTGGCCCATCCGCTCACGGCGCACCTTGGCGCGAGTGACCTCGACGCCGCAGCGCTCGCAGATGATGCCCTTGAACCGGACGCGCTTGTACTTGCCGCAGTAGCACTCCCAGTCCCGGGTCGGACCGAAGATCTTCTCGCAGAAGAGCCCGTCCTTCTCCGGCTTGAGGGTCCGGTAGTTGATGGTCTCCGGCTTCTTGACCTCGCCGAAGGACCACTGACGGATGTCGTCGGCGGTGGCGAGGCCAATCCGGAGCTCATCGAAAAAGTTGACGTCCAGCACGTCTAGATCCCCTTGGGGTTGATTCGGCTAGAGGAGGGGTCGGCGGTGGAGCGGGAACCCGCGGGAGGCAGGTTCCCGCTCGACACCGAATCAGTGCACGACGTCGTCCACCGAGGGCGACTCGTTGCGGGACAGGTTGATGCCGAGGTTCGCCGCGGCGCGCTCGAGGTCCTCGTCGTCGGAGTCGCGCATCTCGATCGCCGCGCCGTCGCTGGAGAGCACCTCGACGTTGAGGCACAGCGACTGGAGCTCCTTCAGGAGCACCTTGAACGACTCCGGGATGCCCGGCTCGGGGATGTTCTCCCCCTTCACGATCGCCTCGTACACCTTGACGCGGCCGACCACGTCGTCCGACTTGATCGTGAGCAGTTCCTGCAGCGTGTACGCCGCGCCGTAGGCCTGCATCGCCCAGCACTCCATCTCGCCGAAGCGCTGGCCGCCGAACTGCGCCTTACCGCCCAGCGGCTGCTGGGTGATCATCGAGTACGGGCCGGTGGAGCGGGCGTGGATCTTGTCGTCGACCAGGTGGTGCAGCTTCAGGATGTACATGTAGCCGACCGACACCGGGTACGGGTACGGCTCGCCGGAGCGGCCGTCGAACAGCGTGGCCTTGCCGTTCTCCTTGACCATGCGCTCGCCGTCGCGGTTCGGCTTGGTCGCCCCGAGCAGCCCGGTGAGCTCCTCCTCCTTCGCGCCGTCGAACACCGGGGTGGCGGTGTTCGTGCCGGGCGCGACGTCGTAGAGCTCCGGCGACAGGTTCTTCGCCCAGTCCGGGTTGCCCTCGATCGTCCAGCCCTGGGAGGCCAGCCAGCCGAGGTGCAGTTCGAGGATCTGGCCGATGTTCATCCGTCGCGGAACACCGTGGGTGTTCAGGATGATGTCGACCGGGGTGCCGTCCTCCATGAACGGCATGTCCTCGACCGGCAGGATCTTGCCGATGACACCCTTGTTGCCGTGCCGGCCGGCGAGCTTGTCGCCCGGCTGGATCTTGCGCTTCTGCGCCACGTAGACGCGGACCAGCTCGTTGACGCCCGGGGGCAGCTCGTCGTCGTCCTCGCGGGAGAACACCCGGATGCCGATGACCTTGCCGGTCTCGCCGTGCGGCACCTTCAGCGAGGTGTCGCGGACCTCGCGCGCCTTCTCGCCGAAGATCGCGCGGAGCAGCCGCTCCTCCGGGGTCAGCTCGGTCTCGCCCTTCGGCGTGACCTTGCCGACCAGGATGTCGCCGTCGCGGACCTCGGCACCGATCCGGATGATGCCGCGCTCGTCGAGGTCGGCCAGCACCTCCTCGGAGACGTTCGGGATGTCCCGGGTGATCTCCTCGGCGCCCAGCTTGGTGTCGCGGGCGTCGATCTCGTGCTCCTCGATGTGGATCGACGTCAGCACGTCGTCCTGCACCAGGCGCTCGGAGAGGATGATCGCGTCCTCGTAGTTGTGGCCCTCCCACGGCATGACCGCGACGAGGAGGTTCTTGCCGAGCGCCATCTCACCGTTCTCGGTGGACGGGCCGTCGGCGATGACCTGGCCCTTTTCGACCCGGTCCCCCTCGTTGACGATCGGCCGGTGGTTGAAGCACGTGCCGTGGTTGGAGCGGCGGAACTTGTACAGTCCGTAGCTCTTCCGCGTGCCGTCGTCGTGCATGATCGTGATGATGTCCGCGGACAGCTCCTCGACCACGCCCGCCTGCTCGGCGACCAGGACGTCCCCGGCGTCGACCGCGGCGCGCAGCTCCACGCCGGTGCCCACGTACGGAGCCTGGTTGCGCAGCAGCGGAACGGCCTGGCGCTGCATGTTCGCGCCCATCAGCGCGCGGTTCGCGTCGTCGTGCTCCAGGAACGGGATCATCGCGGTGGCGACGGAGACCATCTGCCGCGGCGACACGTCCATGTAGTCGATCTCGAGCGGGTCGATCAGCTCGACCTCGCCGCCCTTGCGCCGGCCGAGGACCTTCTCCTCGACGAAGTGGCCGTCCTCGGTCAGCGGCGCGTTCGCCTGCGCCTTGACGTAACGGTCCTCCTCGTCCGCGGTCAGGTAGTCGACCTGGTCGGTGACCTGGCCCTCGACGACCTTGCGGTACGGCGTCTCGATGAAGCCGAACGGGTTGACCCGCGCGTAGGAGCACAGCGAGCCGATCAGGCCGATGTTCGGGCCTTCCGGCGTCTCGATCGGGCACATCCGGCCGTAGTGCGACGGGTGGACGTCGCGGACCTCCATGCCGGCGCGCTCACGGGACAGACCGCCCGGGCCGAGCGCCGAAAGACGCCGCTTGTGCGTCAGGCCCGACAGCGGGTTGTTCTGGTCCATGAACTGCGACAGCTGCGAGGTGCCGAAGAACTCCTTGATCGCCGCGCCGATCGGGCGGATGTTGATCAGGGTCTGCGGCGTGATCGCCTCGACGTCCTGGGTGGTCATGCGCTCCCGCACCACGCGCTCGGTGCGGGAGAGGCCGACCCGGATCTGGTTCTGGATCAGCTCGCCGACGGTGCGCAGGCGGCGGTTGCCGAAGTGGTCGATGTCGTCGGTCTCGACCGGCACCTCGACGCCGGCGGAGCTGGTCATCTTGTCCTCGCCGGCGTGCAGCCGGACCAGGTACTCGATGGCCGAGACGATGTCCTCTTCGGTCAGCGTGCCGGTCTCGTACGGGGTGTCGAGGCCCAGCTTCTTGTTGACCTTGTAGCGGCCGACCTTGGCCAGGTCGTAGCGCTTCGGCTTGAAGAACAGGTTCTCCAGCAGCGTCTGCGCGCTCTCCTTCGTGGGCGGCTCGCCCGGGCGCAGCTTGCGGTAGATGTCGAGCAGCGCCTCGTCGGTGCCTGCGGTGTGGTCCTTCTCGAGGGTGGCCAGCAGCGTCTCGGAGAACGAGAAGCGCTCGCGGATCGCCTCGGTGGTCCAGCCCAGCGCCTTCAGCAGCACGGTGACCGGCTGGCGGCGCTTGCGGTCGATGCGGACGCCGACGGTGTCGCGCTTGTCCACGTCGAACTCGAGCCACGCGCCGCGGCTCGGGATCACGCGCACGCTGAAGACGTCCTTGTCGGTCGTCTTGTCGACACTGCTGTCGAAGTACACGCCCGGAGAACGCACCAGCTGGGACACGACGACCCGCTCGGTCCCGTTGATGATGAAGGTGCCCTTGTCGGTCATCACCGGGAAGTCGCCCAGGAAGACCGTCTGGCTCTTGATCTCGCCGGTGTTGTTGTTGACGAACTCGGCGGTGACGAACAGCGGGGCCGCGTACGTCATGTCCTTGTCCTTGCACTCCTCGATCGAGGCCTTGACCTCGTCGAAGCGCGGAGCGGAGAAGGACAGGGACATCGAGCCCGAGAAGTCCTCGATCGGCGAGATCTCGTTGAGGACCTCTTCCAGACCGCCGACCGGGTTCTCTTCGCCTTCGTTGACGCGGCGCTCGAACCACGCCTCGTCGCCGGTGAACCACTGGAACGACTGGATCTGGACGTCAAGCAGGTTCGGGGTGGAAAGTGGCTCGCGGATCTTCGCGAAGGAGACCCGCTTGGGCGCTCCGGGGATTCCCGTGGCCTGCGCGCGGGATTCAGCCGAGGTGGTCGCAGCAGTGGCCTGGTTCGCGGGAGAGACTGCCAAGATGCGTCCTTCCGGGGACAATGAGCGGTGAGCAGCCGCGATGGCAACAGCTGTCGCGGACTGTCAGGGGTGCCGTGTGCCCACTATCCTAACTACCGGCTCCGGGCAGCCTGAAAGAGGGCAGCGCAAAGAAGCAGTCTAGCCCGGATGGCGCGGTCTGTCCAGGGGGCACTCCAGACGGGGCCCAGCCTGCATCGCGTCACCTTCGGGCAGTGCGTCTCCCTGAGCCTCACTGCGTCCTCGGCTCCCGGTTCGCACCGGGTTTTCGCGCCCCTCCCGCAAGGTTCGCGTTCCCCGGCCGTGACCGTTGGCAGTAAGCGTGAACCCACGCGGCTTTGGAGTCAAGATGCCGCGCGGCTCTCCCGCCGGTTGGCGCAGCGTTGAACCCGGACAGCGCAGGGTGACCGCCGGGGCGAGCCTCGCGGTTACCGCCGGGTACTCCGGAATAGCCGCGCAGGTCGGCCGGGCGGCGGTGCAGGTGAGCGGGCTGAGCGCGGGTGCGGCGGCGGATTCCGCGGCGGCGCGGCGGGCGCGGGATGGATCACATTCCGCGAGCGGCCGTGCGCCGAGCGGCATAGTCGAATAGGGGATCGCCCGGTAGCTCGGACCCGGATTCCGGGCTCCCGGGCAGGGGTTCGCGCGGCGGTTGGCGGCGCCCGCGTGCCGGTGATCAACTGGGCGGGGCCCGAACTTCCCGGAGGTGCGCCCGATGCCGGAACCCGCCGCGTCGCTTCCCGAACTGGTCTTGCGCAGGCTGGCGATCAGCGAGCAGGTCGCCGCCGCGAAGTTCGGGGCCGGACGGCCGGTCGACGATCCGGTCCGCGAACAGCGCGAGCTGGCCCGCGTCCGGGTGCTCGCCCGAGAAAGGGGTCTCGACCCGGGTTTCGCCGCCGGATTCCTCTCCGACCAGATCGCCGCGAGCAAGCAGGTCCAGCACCGGCTCTTCGCGCACTGGACCGCGCGTCCCGGCGACCGGCCCGGCGGGGGCCCCGACCTGTCCGTGCTCCGGGCCGAATTGGACGGTCTCACGGTCGCTCTCCTGGACCGGCTGGCCGCGACCGGCCCGGAACCCTTGGCGGTGCCGGAAACCCCGGACGAGCTGAAGCAGGAGCCGCTTCGGACGGCGTTCCGGACGCTGACCCGGCAACGGCCCGCCCCCGGAGCTTCCGGGAACGGGCCGTGACCGCTGGCTAAGACCCCTTACTTCGACGGCGGAGCCGAAGCGGGCGCGGACGGCGCGGGCGCGCCCGCGGCCGGTCCGGCGGCCTTGTAGGTGTCCATGTCGGTGATCTTCCACGTGTTGCCCTGCAGCTGGGCGTCCACGTGCATCTGCGCCGTCCCGGCGGCGGTCTGCTTCGTGTCCGCGCGCGTCGACGTCTGGTCGATGAACAGCATCACCCGGGCGAGGTCGCCGTTCAGCCGGATCACCGCGCTGCGGGTGACCT
The DNA here is from genome assembly GCF_046195355.1 of Amycolatopsis sp. VS8301801F10. Classification (NCBI taxonomy): domain Bacteria; kingdom Bacillati; phylum Actinomycetota; class Actinomycetes; order Pseudonocardiales; family Pseudonocardiaceae; genus Amycolatopsis; species Amycolatopsis sp. VS8301801F10. Next base: position 757,781 of record NZ_CP176065.1, read on the forward strand.
TGCAGGTCACGACCACCTTCTGCTCCGGCGCGAGCTTCTTGACCTGGCCCATCAGCGCGTTGTAGCTCGCCTTGACCTGGTCGGTCGCGAGCAGCTGGTTGGCCGCGTCCTCGGTCTTCTTGATGTTGTTGAAGTCGTAGGAGAACAGCGTCTCGATCGCCTTCGACACCTGGTCCTTGACCTGCGCGGTCTTCGCCACGTCGAGCACCGCGCGGTTGCTCGTCGAATCGGCCGCGTCCGAGCCTTTCACCTGGAAGATGACCGCCGCGGCGACCAGCGCCAGTCCGGCCACCAGCAGCAGCGCGACCCGCACGGTGTTGCGGCTGACCGCGGACCGCTGCGCCGGCACCGAGGCGGGCGCGTCCTCGTCGGCCCGGGCCTTGGTCTCGGCTTGCTCGACGTCCGAGGGCTTCTCCGAGCCGGTGTCCCGCTTCTTGCGCCGCGGGCTCGGGCGGGCCGGTTTCTCGTCCTCGACGGTTTCGCCGGTGAGCGCGTCGACCTCGTCGGCCGGGGCTTCGCCGGCACCGCCGGAGACCTCGGGTTCGGCGACGGCGTCTTCCTCGACGGAGGTCTCCGCGACCTCGGTCTTCTCCGGCTCGGTCTTCTCCGGGCGCGCCAGTCCGCCGCGGGGAATCCGCAGCTCCTGGGTCGCCTCGGCCGGGTCCGCGTCGGGGAGCGGCCGCGGCCGGGGGCGCGGCTTGGGCGAGGCCGCCGGCGCCGCCGGGTCCGACGGCTTGCGCAGCCCGGCGACCTTCGGCCGGCGGGCCGGTGGCGTGCTGCTGCGCGGTGGCTGGCGACGGGAGGGGGGCACTGCGGAACTCCGATCTGCGGGTGAAGCTACTGGCCGGCGGCGACGAGCGGCACTTGGTCGATCCCGGACAGCTTCCACTTGCCGTCGACCCGGGTCATCTGGACCTCGAGCCGCAGCGCCTTGGTGGCCTGCTTGCCGCCCGCGGAGGTGTCCGTGCTGATCGCGGCCAGGAAGCTGGCCTTGCCGTCGTGGTCGTTGAGCTCCTCGACCGCGATGTCCTGGATCGTGGTGGTGACCTTGACCTTCTGGTCGGTCAGCGCCTTCGAGTAGTTCGGCTGGGCCTGCTGGATCTGCTTGGCCATGTCGTCGCTGGAGACGTCCTTCTGCTTCTGGAAGTACGCGTCCAGGTTCTGGTAGTCGACCTGGGTGTAGGCCAGCACCGCGGCGGTGCCGTCCTTGAGCACGTCGTCGCGGGCCGAAGCGAGGTCCCGGTCGCCGTCCATCTCCGCGACCAGCCACATGATCCCGAACACGATCGCCACCACCAGCGCGGCGAGAGCGAACGCCCCGGACCCGAGCAGCCAGACGCGCGGCGATCCGGGGAGCGTCCACTTTTCCTTCGCCGCCTCCGTTGCCGGTTCGGGCGTGTCAGCGGTCGCCTCTTCCTCGGCGACCGCGTGCTCGGCACTCATAACACTCCAGAGTAGGTAACTGTCATCAAATCCCGGTCAGCCGACCCCGAGCAGCGCGCCGAGGCTGTTGAGCGAGACACCGGGACTGCCGACGACGCCGGGCACCTGGGCGTCGCGCTGCTCCTGCAGCTGCTGCGCGGGCCGGTTCCGGTTGGCCGCGATGTCCTGCTGCGACGGCTGCACCGGCACGCCGTTGTACGGCGCGTTCTGGGAACCGCGGACGTTGATCGGGCTGCCCTTCGGCTCGGCGCAGTAGGCCTTGTCGTCCGCGGGCCGGACCGAGGTGTCCGAACCCGGCCGGTACTGGCTGTAGGGCAGATAGCCCTTCGTGCACGACGGCGGGTTGAACAGGTTCAGCACCAGGCCGAGGTGCGCGGTCCCGTCGCCGGGGGCCACCGACGGCGCGGCGGCCGCCAGTGCCGGATAGGTCACCAGGCCCTGTTCGAGACCGTCCAGCCGGGTCACCGTCAGGTTGGCCGTGGTCAGCAGGTTCGCGGTCAGCGCGCCGAGACCGGGCCCGGTCTCCTTGACCACCTGGCTGATCTGGGTCGCCACCTGCGGGGTGACGCCGATCAGCTTGCGCAGGTCGCCGTCGGAGTTCTTGAGCGTGCCGCTGAGCTGATTGAGGCTCCTGGAGAACGACGCGAAGTTCGACGCCTCGTCGTTCTGCGTGTCCAGCACCTTGCCGCCGGCCTGCAGCAGCTGCACGGTCTGCGGCAGGTACTGCTGCGCGGTGGCGGTGAAGCTGCGCGCGGTGTCCATCAGCTTCTGCAGATCGCCGCCGGTGCCGCGGAACGCGTCGTAGGACTCGTCGACGACCTTCCGCAGCGCGTCGGTGGGCACCGAGGCCGACAGCGAGTCGAGGTCGCCGAGCAGCCGGTCGGTGCTGACCGGGGTGGTCGTGCGCGCGGCCGGGATCACCGAACCGCTCGCCAGGTACGGGCCCTGGTCGTTCTTCGGCCGCAGGTCGACGTACTGCTCGCCGACCGCGGACCGGTTGGCGACGACCGCGTCGAGGTCGGCGGGCACGCGCGGGGCGGACGGGTCGATGTTCAGGTCGGCCTCGAGCCCGGTCTGGGTCAGCCGCAGCTGCCCGACGCGCCCGACGTTGAAGCCGCGGTAGGTGACCTCGGCGTTGGTGAAGATCCCGCCGGACTCGTTGAGCTGCAGCTTGACCGTGTACCCGCTGCCGCCGAACACCGTGCCGAGGCCGGCGAACCGGATCAGCGCGTACACGATGGCCACCACGGAGATGATCGCGAAGACCACCAGCTGGATTTTCGTCCTGCGCAGCAACATCAGCCAGCACCTCCGGAAAGCACCCCGAACAGGCCGGACAACCCGCTCTGCGCCGGCTGCCCGCCGCCCTGGCCGCCGGTCGAGGACGGAGCCTGCTGGTGCTGCTGCGCGGGCTGGCTGCCCGGGAACGACAGCGGCGGCGGCTGGTTCGCCGGCGTGCCCTCGACGCCGCCGGTCAGCCCCGGCGCGGGAAGGAGCCCGTTCAGCCCGTTCTGCCTGCTGCGGCCGAGGTTGTCGATGACGTCCTTGAGGTTCAGGTCGACCTTGGCGAACAGGTTGAAGTAGTCGCCCTTGACGTCGTTGTAGGCCTGGTCGGTGAACGGATAGGTGAGCAGGATTTCCAGCGCCTTCGGCAGGTCGCTGCCCGCCTCGCCGAGCTTCCGCAGCGTCGGCGTGAGCGCCTTGAGGTCGGCGACCAGGTCCGCCTTGCTCTTGTTGACCGTGTCGGTCGCGACGCCGGAGAGGTTGTTGAGCGCGTTCAGCATCGTCACCAGCTGGCCGCGCTGCTGCTCCAGCACGCCGAGGCCGGGACCCAGGTTGTCGACCGCGCCGACCAGCTTGTCCTTCTGGTCCCGCAGCGTCATGGACAGCCGGTTGAGGCCGTCCAGCGCGCGGGTGATGTTGGCCGACTGGTTGTCGAGGTTCGTGACCAGCTCGTTCGCGTTGGCCAGCAGCGCCTTGATGTCCGGCTCGCGGCCGGCGGTGGCGTTGTTGAGTTCCTTGGTGATCGTGTTGAGCTGCTCCACGCCGCCGCCGTTGAGCAGCAGGGACAGCGCGCCGAGCACCTCCTCGACCTGGACGTCACGGCCGGTGCGCGCGAGCGGGATGGTCGCCCCGTTCGCGAGTTCCCCGGTCGCCTCGTTTCCGCCCGGCGAGGCCAGTTCCACGTACTTCTCGCCGAGCAGGCTCGACTGCTTCACGTTGGCCATCGCGTTGGCGGGCAGCTTGACGTCGCCGTTGACCTCGACGGTCACCTCGGCGTGCCAGCCGTCCGGCGTCAGCCCGATCGACTTGACCTGCCCGACCGGCACCTCGTTGACCTTCACCCCGGACTGCGGGACCAGGTCGAGCACGTCCTTGAACTGGATCTTCAGCGTGTACGGATGGCTGCCGAGGTCGGCCCCGCCGGGAAGCGGGACGTCGTAGACGCCGTTGAACGCGCAGCCGCTCAGCACGAGCGCGGCCGCCGTGGCGAGCGCCCCGCCCGCGGCGAACTTCGTCAGTCGCTTCACGTCAGCTCCCCTGCGTCCCGTAGACCTGGCCCTGCAGCGGGAGCGGCAGCGGCGGCAGCTGGCCGTTCTGCATCGCCTGGACGACCTGCGCGGCGGACGGCAGCGGAACCACGCCGTCGACCACCTTGGCGATGCCGTCGCAGGCGTTGCCGAGCAGCTGCTTGGTCACCGAGGTCTGCTTGAGCAGCCTGCAGACCATCACCAGCGGCGGGGCGGTCAGCTCGTTGAGGTTCGGCCGCGCGTCGAGCGTGCCGGACGAGCCGTTGTAGACGCCGACGATGTTGGACAGCGCGACCGGCGCGACGTCGAGGATCTCGGCGAGCGAGCTGCGCTGGTCCACGAGCACCTTGGTCACGCTGGCCAGTTTGTCCACATTGGACTTCAACCGGCCGCGGTTGCGTTCGATGAAGCCCTGCACCGACTGCAGCGTGGTGCCGAGCTGCTGGACGGTCTGGGCGAGATTGTCCTTCTCCCCGGCGAGGAATCCGCTCACGTCGGCGAGCTGGCTCTCGAACTGGCGCACCTGGCCGTCGCTGTTGGCCAGCGACTGGGAGAACTTGCCGAGGTTCTGCACCGTCTGGAAGAGGTCGTCCTTGTTGCCGGCCAGCGTGCCGGACGCCTGCCCGAGCTTGGTGATCGTGTCGTGCAGCGCCTTGCCGTTGCCGTCGAGGTTGTTCGCCGCGGTGTTCAGCAGGTCCGAGAGCGAACCGTTCTTGTTGGCCCCGTTCGGCCCGAGCGTCTCGCTGACCTTGGCGAGGCTGGCGGCGAGCTGGTCGACCTCCAGCGGCACCTCGGTGCGGTCGAGGCCGATCGTCGCGCCGTCGGAAATGCGCGGGCCGCCGGTGTAGGCCGGGGCGAGCTGGATGTAGCGGTCGCTGACCAGCGACGGGGCCACGATCAGCGCCTTCGCGTCGGCGGGCACCGCGACCGAGCGGTCGTATTCGAGGTCGACCCGGACCTGGTTGCCCATCGGCTGGATCTTGGTCACCGTGCCCATGTCCACGCCGAGCATCCGGACGCTGTTGCCCTCGTAAAGGCCGACAGCGCCGGCGAAGTACGCGGTCAGGTGGTTGCGGCCGGCGTCCTTGAGGGTCCACCAAAGCGCGCCCGCGACCACGAGCGCGAGCACGATCGCGATCGTGAAGCCGCGGGTGAGCGACTGGCCGAAGCGGGTGTCGGTCATTGGGAGTTGCACCCCTCCGGATTGAGCGGGCCGACCGAGGGAAGCACCAGGCCGCAGATGTAGTTGTCGAACCAGTGCCCGGTGCCGATCGTGTTGTTGAAGACCCGGATGAACGGCGCGAACTTCTGGATGCCCTGCGCGAGCGAATCCTGGTTGCGCTGCAGCATCGACGTGAGCTGGTCGAGCTGGGTGAGCACCGGGTTCAGCTGGCCGTCGTTGTCGTCGACCAGGCCCTGCAGCTGCGCCGACAGCTGCTTCGAGCCGTCCAGCAGCGTCTTGATCGCCTGCTCGCGCTTGCCGATCTCGTCCAGCAGCTGGTTGCCGTCGGTGATCAGCTTCTGCACCTCGGCGTCGCGGTCGACCAGCGTCTGCGACACCTGGCGCGTGTTGGCCAGCAGGTTCGCCAGCTGCGAATCGCGCTTGGCGATCGTGTCCGACAGCTTCGAAAGGCCAGACAGCGCGCCCTTCACGTCCTGCGGGGTGTTCGAGAACGTCTGGGTGATCGCCTCGAAGCTCTTCGACAGCTGGTTCGTGTCGATCGCGTCGACCGTCTGCGACAGGCCGCGGAAGGCGTCGAGCACGTCGTACGGCGACATCGTGCGGTCGCGCGGGATCGGGCTGCCCGGGTCGAGCGTGCCGTTGCCCTGCGGGTCGAGCGCGAGGTACTTCTGGCCGAGCAGCGTCTTGATCTTGATCGCCGCCGTGGTCTTGTCGCCCATCCAGGCGTCCTTGACCTTGAACGACACCTTGACGCTCGCGCCGTCCAGCTTGATGTCGGACACCTTGCCGACCTTCACGCCGGCGATCCGCACGTCGTTGTCCTTCTGCAGCCCGGCCGCCTCGGAGAAGTCCGCGCTGTAGGTGGTGCCGCCGCCGATCACCGGCAGGTCCTCGGAGTTCATCGCGGCGACCAGGCCGAGCACGATCACCGCGATGCCGACCAGAGCGATCGGGATCGGATTGCGTTTCTGGAAGGACTTCATGGCTTGCACCTGTCCCGGTTCACCGGTGCGAGCGTGAAGTCGGTCGGCGGCAGCAGCCCCGGCACGCCGACCGTCCCGGTCATCTCGCAGGAGTAGAAGTTGAACCACGAGCCGTAGTCGGCGGTGCGGGTGAGCGCGCTGACCTTCTTCGGCATGAACTGGATGAAGTGCTCGACGAGCGGTTCGTTCTGGTTCAGGTTCGTGGTGAGCTTGCCCAGCGCGGCGATGTCGTCCTTCAACGGCTGCCGCGCGTCGGTGAGCAGGCCGGCCGTCGTGGTGGCCAGGTTGCCCAGCCCCTCGATCGCGTCGCCGATCGGCTTGCGGTCCGCGGCGAGGCCGGACACCAGCTGCTGCAGCTTCACGATCAGGTCGTTGAGCTGCGGGGTGTGCTGGTTGACCGTGTCGAGCACCGAGTTGAGGTTGTCGATCACCTGGCCGATCACCTGGTCCTTGTTGGCGATCGTGGTGGCCAGCGAGGCGGTGTGCGACAGCAGGCTTTCGACCGTGCCGCCCTCGCCCTGCAGAACCTGGATGACCTCGTACGACAGCTTGTTCACGTCGGCCGGGTTCAGCGCGGTGAACAGCGGCTTGAAGCCGTTGAACAGCTCGGTCAGGTCCAGCGCGGGCGTGGTGCGCTCGAGCGGGATGGTGTCGCCCGGCTTGAGCGTCGCGCCGCTGGTGTCGTCGCCCTCGCCGAGCGAGACGTAGCGCTGGCCGACCAGGTTGCGGAACTTGATCTGCGCGGTGACGCCCGCCGGGAGCTTGCGCCCGGCGTCGACCTCGAAGTCCACCTGCGCCTGGCGCTTGTCGACGATCTTCACGTCCTTCACCTGGCCGACCCGGACGCCGGCGATGCGCACGTCGTCGTTCGGCAGCAGGAGCGTGGCGTCGGTGAACCGCGCGGAGTAGGCGCTGGTGCTGGTGGTGTTGATGTTCGCGATGCTGATGCCCAGCACGGTCGTGAACAGCACCGTGACGACCACGAAGATCGACAGCTTGATCAGCGGTGCGGCGAGTCCCCTCACTTGACCGTCACCTCCGTGCCCCGGTAGAGCGGGCCGACGAGCAGCGAGCCCCAGCCCGGGAACTGGTCCTGCGAAATCCCCATCTCCGGGCTGACCAGCGCGGCGAGGAAGTTGTTCTCGGCCGCGGTGTTGACCGGGTTGCCGCCGGCCGCCCCGCCGCCGTTGAGGCCCGCCGCGTCGCCCTTGAAGTTGGCCGGGTTCAGGCCCTCGCCGACGGTCCTGGGCGCCGCGCCCTGTTTGGTGCCGTCCTTGAACGGGCCGTCCGGCGGCTGCTGCGGGAACGGGTCCGGCGCGGGGTTGAGGTCGTAGCAGCGCGGACCGCGCTTGTCCTCGAACCGCGGCTCCTCGCCGGGCTTGTACGGCCCGCGGTTGACGACGACCTCGATGGTCGCGTTGAGCCCCGGCTTGCCGTTGTACTTGCCCAGCGCCGCGTCCGCGACCGGCACGACCTTCGCCATCTGCTTCAGCACGCACGGGTACTCCGGCGAGTACTTGGCGAGCAATTCGGCGGTCGGGCGCGCGGTGCGGGCGAGGCTGATCAGGTTCTGCGAGTTGGCTTCCAGGAACGACTGCAGGTCCTGCGAAGCGGTGGTGAGGTTGCCGTAGAGGCTCGAGAGGTTCGCCTGCTCGGCGACCACGGTGCGCGTGGTCGTGCTCAGGTTGTCCAGGCTCTGCACCAGATCCGGCGTCGCGTTGCTCAGGTGGCCGGAGAACTCCGCGAGCGCCTTCAGGTTGTGCTGCAGTTCCGGCTCGTGCGGGTTCAGGTCGCCGAGGTACTGGCCGAGCTGCGAAAGCGTTTCGCCGAGCGGTTTGCCGCGGCCCTGCAGCGCGGTCGAGATCGCGGTGAGGGTGCTGGACAGCTTCTGCGGCTGCACCGCCTGCAGCACCGGCATCAGGTGTTCGAGCGCCTGCTCCAGCTCGATCGCGCTCGAGGTGCGGTCCTGGGTGATCACGTCGCCCTGGGAAAGCGTCTTGGCCGACGGGTCCTTCGGAATCTCCAGCGACACATAGCGTTCGCCGAACAACGTCTTCGGAAGGAATCGCGCGGACACGTTCCGCGGAATCAGCTTCACCGATTCCGGATCCATCGCCAGCGTCAGTTCCGCGCCGTCCGCGGTCGCTTTGATGTCCTGCACCGAACCGACGATCAACCCGCGGACCTTCACGTCCGACTGCTTGAGCAGCTGGTTGCCGATGTGGCCGGCGTCGAGCTTCACGGTGACGAACTTGCTGAACGCCTTGTCGTACATCGCGATGCTGAGCGCGATCCCGCCGACGAGCACCGCCACCAGCAGCAGGCCGAGCAACCTGCGCCGTAGTGTGGTCATCCCGCAATCCTCACCGTGACGTCGGTTCCCCAAATCGCGAAACCGATGAAGAAATTCACGACCGAAACCGTGACGATGGAAAGCCGCACCGCGCGGCCGACGGCCACGCCGACCCCGGCCGGTCCGCCACTGGCCCGGTACCCGAAGTAGCAGTGCGAAAGAATGATCAAAACGCTGAAGATCAGCACCTTGATGAACGAATAGAGCACGTCTTGCGGTGGTAGGAACAGATCGAAGTAATGGTCGTAGGTACCCGCGGATTGTCCGTAGATATAGATAACGACCAGCCGCGAGGCGAGGTACGAGCTCAGCAGGCCGATCACGTACAGCGGGATCACGGCCACGAACCCGGCGATGATCCGCGTGGTCACCAGGTACGGAAGGCTCGGCACGCCCATCACCTCGAGCGCGTCGATCTCCTCGGAGATCCGCATCGCGCCGAGCTGCGCGGTGAAGCCCGCGCCGACCGTCGCCGACAGCGCCAGCCCGGCGACCAGCGGCGCGATCTCGCGGGTGTTGAAGAACGCGGTGAGGAAGCCGGTGAAGGCCGAGGTGCCGATCGAGTTCAGCGCCGAGTAGCCCTGCAGGCCGACGAGAACACCGGTGAACAGCGTCAGGCCGACCATCACGCCGACCGTGCCGCCGATGACCGCGAGCGAGCCGGAGCCGAAGCTCACCTCGGCCAGCAGCCGCAGCACTTCCTTGGTGTAGCGGCGCAGCGTGCGCGGCGTCCACAGCAGAGCCCGGCCGTAGAACGACATCTGGTCGCCGAGCGTGTCCAGGGTCTCCAGCGGCCGGTTGGCGATCCGCTTCGCCCCCGCGAGGAACGTCATGGTCAGTCCAGCTTTCCGGGCACGAGCTGCAGGTAGATCAGCGTGATCACGAAGTTCACGACGAAGAGCAGCAGGAACGTGATGACCACCGACTGGTTCACCGCGTCGCCGACGCCCTTCGGGCCGCCGCTCGGGTGCAGGCCGCGATAAGCCGCCACGACCGCGGCGATGAAGCCGAAGATCAGCGCCTTGATCTCGCCGACCCAGAGGTCGGGCAGCTGCGCGAGCGCGGAGAAGCTGGACAGGTACGCACCCGGGGTGCCGCCCTGGAGCACGACGTTGAAGAAGTAGCCGCCGAGCACGCCGATGACGCTGACCATGCCGTTGAGCAGGAGCGCGACGAGCATCATGGCGAGCGTGCGGGGCACGATCAGGCGCTGGACCGCGGAGACGCCCAGCACCTCCATCGCGTCGATCTCCTCGCGGATGGTCCGCGCGCCGATGTCCGCGCAGACCGCGCTGCCGCCCGCGCCGGCCACCAGCAGCGCGGTGACCAGCGGACTGGCCTGCTGCACGGTCGCCAGCACCGAACCGGCACCGGTGTAGGACTGCGCGCCGAGCTGGCGGGCGAGCGCGCCGAACTGCAGCGAGATGACCGCGCCGAACGGGATCGCGACGAGCGCGGTCGGCAGGATCGTCACGCTCGCGACGAACCAGGCCTGCTGGATGAACTCGCGGAACTGGAACGGGCGCTGGAAGATGCCGCGGACGATGTCGAGGCCGAGCGCGAACAGGTTCCCGGTCTCCCGCAGCATTCCGTAGCCGGGGATCTTGGCCGTGCTGGTGGTCACGCGCCACCCTGCCCGTGCCGGGGCGACCGGCGGTCCGCGCCCGGAATGCGCGCGACCTGGTCGGCGGGAAGCTGTCCCTGGTGCTGGTTGGGCACCGGACCCGGGCCGCTGACCGGGGGCAGCTGCTGGGTGGCCTCGGGACCGTGCTGGTGGTGGAACGCGCCGGGGTTGGGCCGCACGTTGTAGTACCGCTGCTGCTCCGGCGTCAGGGATTCGATGATCCCCTCCTGCGCGCTCGGCGGGAGCGTGTGCAGGATCCGCATGACGCGGTCCATCCGCCGCTTCGCCCCGGCCCGCTCCGGAACGCCCGGGCTGACCTGCATCTGCGGCACGACGCCGCGCACGTCCTCGTTGAGCACGTCGCCGTGCCCGGCGGCGGCCTCGGCCTGCTCGCGGGCCATCTGGGCGCTGTCCTTCTCCTCGGACATGCCGATCGGGCCGAGCTTGCGGCCGTTGAGGAACTGCTCGACCACCGGTTCGTCGCTGGTCAGCAGCACCTCGCGCGGGCCGAACATGACGAGTTCCTTGCGGAACAGCATGCCGAGGTTGTCCGGCACCGTGCGGGCGAGGTTGATGTTGTGCGACACGATCAGGAACGTCGCGTCGATCTGGGCGTTGACGTCCAGGAAGAGCTGGGAGATGTAGGTCGTGCGGACCGGGTCGAGACCGGAGTCCGGCTCGTCGACCAGGATGATCTCCGGGTCGAGCACGAGCGCGCGGGCGAGGCCGGCGCGCTTGCGCATCCCGCCGGAGATCTCGCCGGGGAGCTTCTTGTCCGCGCCGGCCAGACCGGTGATCTCGAGCTTCTCGAGCACGATCCGGCGGATCTCGGTCTCGGACTTCTTCGTGTGCTCCCGCAGCGGGAAGGCCACGTTGTCGAAGAGGTTCATCGAGCCGAACAGCGCGCCGTCCTGGAACAGGACGCCGAAGAGCTTCCGGATCTCGTACAGCTTGTGCTCGGAGCAGGTGACGATGTCGACGCCGTTGATGACACAGCGCCCGCGATCCGGCTTGAGCAGGCCGATCATCGACTTCAGGAACACGGACTTGCCGGTTCCGGACGGGCCGAGCATCGCCGAGACCTCGCCGGGAGGCAGGGTCAGCGTCACGTCCCGCCAGATGGTCTGCTTTCCGAAGGACTTCGTCAGACCTTCGATGACCACCTCGGCACCCATCGCACCTCCAGGAGCTGTTCCGCGTCGTCGCGCACCGCCGCCCCGTCACCCGCTGGCAGCGGCGGAGCTCGCGCGGCGAACTCCGCTTCAACCAGGTGCAACGAGCTGAGCGCGAACAGGTTACTCACCAGTTTTGTTCTCTGGCCAGCCCCCGTGCACGTCTCACGCGCCGGGGATCCAGTACGGCGACCGCTGGCAGCACGGTAGTGCACGTCACGTTCGGGCGCAGAGCCAGATGGCCGCCTGCCGCTCACCCTGACGGGTTAACCGGCGGAAACGCGACAAACAGGGGGTGACCCGGGACCGGCCAGCGCCCGGTTGATTCGCCTGAACGAGGGTGCCCAGGGCCGAGGTGGCGACTGTGCGTCTTTTTTGTCTCGGACAGCAAAAGGGGCGGACGCCCGTGTCGGGTGTCCGCCCCTTTCGAGGTGGTGCTGCAGGCGCTTGCGCGCCCGGGATCACTTGATGGTGATCTTGGCGCCGGCGGCCTCGAGCTTCTCCTTGGCGGCGTCGGCGGCCTCCTTGTCGACCTTCTCCAGGAGCGCCTTGGGAGCGGCCTCGACCAGCTCCTTGGCCTCCTTCAGGCCCAGACCGGAGACGACCTCGCGGACGACCTTGATGACCTGGATCTTCTTGTCGCCGGCCGAGTCGAGGATGACGTCGAACTCGTCCTGCTCGGCAGCGGCCTCGGCGCCACCGGCGGCGGCACCCGGGGCGGCGGCCACGACGGCGGCCGGGGCGGCGGCGGTGACGTCGAAGACCTCTTCGAATTCCTTCACGAACTCGGACAGCTCAAGAAGGGTCAGCTCCTTGAAGGCGTCGATCAGCTCGGCGGTGCTCAGCTTCGCCATGATGGCTTCCTCTCAGAAAAACGAACGAGACGTTCGGGGTGGGGTGGTTCAGCTCTCGGCGGGTGCTTCGGCTGCTTCGGTACCGGTGGCGTTGCGCTGCTTCTCCTCCAGCGCGGCAGCCAGGCGGGCAACCTGGGACGCCGGCGCCTGGAACAGCGCGGCGGCCTGGGAAAGCTTCGCCTTGAACGCGCCCGCCGCCTTGGAAAGCAGCACCTCGCGGCTGTCGAGATCGGCGATCTTGGTGATCTCGTCCACGGACAGCGACTTGCCGTCCATGTAGCCGCCCTTGATGACAAGCGCGTTGTTTTCCTTCGCGAAGTCGCGAAGCGCCTTCGCGGCGTCGACTGCCTCGCCGTGCACAAAAGCGATCGCGGTCGGGCCGACGAACAGGTCCTCGATGCCCTCGAGACCGGCGTCCTCAGCGGCACGCTTGACGAGGGTGTTCTTCGCGACCCGGTACTTGGCACTGGTGCCGAGAGCGCGGCGCAGCTGGGACAGCTGAGTCACGGAGAGGCCGGTGTACTCGGTAACGACGGTGGCCGAGCTGCTGCGGAAGCTCTCCGCGATCTCGGCGACGGCCGCCACCTTGTCGGGCTTCGCCATGGTCGCCTCCTCTCTTGGCTAGTGTCACCACTGGCTTCGGCGGAGGCGCCCCCGAACGACAAAACGCCCACGCGCAGCAAGACGCGGGGCGTTGCCCAGCCAGGACGGCTAGGGTTAGGGCCTCGTTCCTCCTGCGCGGGCCGTCCGCCAAACTGCGGAGCCTTCGCTCCCCGGGAATCCGGAGAGAACCAGCGGTCTTTGGTAGAACCGTCGACCAGCATACGGCAGGGGTTCCCGGGGTTGTCCGGCGCCCCCTCGCTGAGCTGCGAGAACCGGGGCAGTCTCGGGAAATCGCGGCGGAGCGGGCATCATTGGTGACGTGGCGGAACAGCGTGATCACGGAAAGCCGGAAGACCTCCCCTCTCCCGGCCCGGGTGGGTCCTCGGCGCAACCGCCCGCACTGCCGCAACCCGGCGGGGGCGAGGTCGCGCCGCGCCCTCCCGCTCAGCCAGCTGCGAACGAGCCGCAGCAGGCTGCGCCGAACCTTCCGCAGCCGAGCGGATCGGCCGCGCCGCAGCTGGATCCGGAGCAGCTGCGCCAGTTCCAGGAATTCCAGAGGTTCCAGGAGTACTTGCGGTTCACCCAGGCCCAACAGGGTGCCGAACCGGCCCCGGCTCCCGACGCTGGTCTGGTCCCGGCCGGAAACCGCCAGCCGCTCGCCGGTGGGCAGCCGCCTGCCCCGCCGCATCAGCCAGGTGCGCTGACCGAGTACCAGGAACCGCCGCGCAACCGCCGCCCGGTGCCGCGCTGGGTGAAGCGGCTGGGCGGGAAAATCCTGGGCTGGGTGATCGCCTTGGTCATCCTGGGCATCCTGGTCAACTGGGGCTATCACCAGATCTTTCCCAGCGACGACGGCAAAACCTCGGCCCAGATCGCCGCCGAGGGCGGCGGGACCTACCACACGAACCACATCTTCTCGACCAACCCGAACGAGGCGGTGCGGTTCGTCTACCACAACATCGCCCAGGGCCGGGTCGACGACGCCTGCGGGCGCTTCCGCGAGGACATCCAGGACAAGTTCGCCAAAGACACCACCGGCCAGCCGGATTGCAAGGTCGCGGTCGAGAAGCTCCACGCGCAAGTGAAGAACGTCAACGACTACGCCGAATCGCTCCCGTCCTACGTCTCGGGTCCGACTCCGCCGCCGGTGGTCAAGATCGATTCCTGTTCGTTCACCGTGAGCGGCGGTCCGGCGCTGGGCGTGTTCGAGGTGACCAAAGTGGACAAAGGACAGTGGCTGATCACCGGTCATTCGTCCGGCCCGGAGAAATGCCCTCCGCCGACGGCGACCTCCACCCCGAGCTGACCCTCACGCAGGAGAGCTGATCGGCAACCGGGTCTCCCCGGTGTCCGAGTACGCGAAGAAGTCCACCAGCGCCGCCGCGAAGGCCGGGTGTGCCACCGCTTCCATGTGGTTTCCCGGCACCCGCACCAGGCGCGCACCGGCGATCCCCGCGGCGAGGCGTTCCGGCTGCGTGGCCAGTTCGTCCGACTCCCCCGCCAGGATCAGCGTCGCCGCCGACAGGTTCGTCAGGCGCATCGGGCCGTGCGGGGTCGCGTGCATGACCGCGGCCAGTGCTTCGACGTCCGCGCCTGCCCGGCGGGCCAGCCGACGGAACGGGCGCGCCGCCGGGGGCACCTGCGAGCGGTCTTCGGCCAGCAGTCCGGCGGCGATCTGGCTCCGGTTGATCACCCGGGCGTCCACCCCGCCGAAGTCCACGATTCCCGCGCCGACCCCGCCGACCGCGAGGCAGCGGACTCGGCGGTCACGCGTAGCCACCAGCAGCGACACGATCGCGCCCATCGAATAGCCCGCCAGGCACACCTCGTCCAGGCCGAGTTCGTCGAACAGCGCGGTCAGGTCCGCGGCCATGATGTCCTCGCCGTAGGCCGCCGGGTCGTGCGGTTTCTCCGACGCGCCGTGCCCGCGCGCGTCCAGCGCGATCACCGTGAACCCGGCCTTGACCAGCGCGTCCACGACCCCGGGGTTGACCCAGTTCACCTGGGAATCGGCGGCGAAACCGTGGTGCAGCACGACCGGCCGCCGGTGCCGTCCGTCCCCCTCCCAGACCGTGTAGCTCAGCTGGAGCCCGTCGGGGGCGAGGAACGTCGTTGGCATACGTCCATGAGACACGAAAAAAGGGTGGTCACGCACGAAGCGTGACCACCCTTTCGCGTGATGTGCGACTCAGACCGCGGCTTCCTCGGAGAGGAGGTTGCGGGTCCGCGCCGGGTCGACCGGGATGCCCGGGCCCATCGTCGTGGTGAAGGTGACCTTCTTGACGTAGCGGCCCTTCGCCGACGACGGCTTGGCGCGCAGGATCTCGTCCAGCGCGGCCGCGTAGTTCTCCACCAGCTTCTCGGTGTCGAACGACGCCTTGCCGATCACCAGGTGCAGGTTCGCCTGCTTGTCGACGCGGAAGTTGATCTTGCCGCCCTTGATGTCCTTCACGGCCTTCTCGACCGCGGGGGTCACCGTGCCGGTCTTCGGGTTCGGCATGAGGCCGCGCGGGCCGAGGATGCGGGCGATGCGGCCCACCTTGGCCATCTGGTCCGGCGTCGCGATCGCGGCGTCGAAGTCGAGCCAGCCACCCTGGATGCGCTCGATCAGTTCGTCGGTGCCGACCGCGTCCGCGCCGGCGGCTTCGGCCTCGGCGGCCTTGTCGCCGACGGCGAAAACGATGACGCGGGCGGTCTTACCGGTGCCGTGCGGCAGGTTCACGGTGCCGCGGACCATCTGGTCGGCCTTGCGCGGGTCGACCCCGAGACGCATCGCGACCTCGACGGTCGCGTCCATCTTCGTCTTGGAGGTCTCCTTCGCCAGCTTCACGGCCTCGAGCGGCGCGTAGAGACGCGTCTTGTCGATCAGCTCCGCGGCCTGGCGGTAGGCCTTGCTGTGCTTGGTCATGCTTCTGTCCTTAGTAAGTCAGCGGATCAGTAGTGGTACGGGCAGCACATCAGCCCTCCCACTCGTGCTGGCGCGAAATCACGCCGCCTCGACGGAGTCGGGGCAATTACTCGACGGTGATGCCCATCGAGCGGGCAGTGCCGGCGATGATCTTCGCGGCCTGGTCGATGTCGTGCGCGTTGAGGTCGGTCTCCTTGGTCTTCGCGATCTCGCGGACCTGGTCCCAGGTGACCTTGGCGACCTTGGTCTTGTGCGGCTCGCCGGAGCCCTTCTCCACGCCCGCGGCCTTGAGCAGCAGCTTGGCGGCCGGCGGCGTCTTCAGCTTGAAGTCGAACGACCGGTCCTCGTACACGGAGATCTCGACCGGGACGACGTCCCCGCGCTGCGACTCGGTCGCGGCGTTGTAGGCCTTGCAGAACTCCATGATGTTGACGCCGTGCTGGCCCAGCGCCGGGCCGACCGGCGGCGCGGGGTTGGCCGCACCCGCCTTGATCTGCAGCTTGATGATCGCCGCAAGCTTCTTCTTCTTGGGTGGCATTACCTTGTGTCCTTCTCAACTGACGTGAGTCCCCCGCACACCTGCCAGTACGCGGGGACTGCCGACCGGGATGGCCCGGCCGTCAGATCTTGGAGACCTGGCTGAACGAGAGCTCGACCGGGGTCTCCCGGCCGAAGATCGACACCAGGACCTTCAGCTTCTGCCCGTCGACGTTGACCTCGGAGATCGTGGCGGGCAGCGTGGCGAACGGGCCGTCCATGACGGTGACCGACTCGCCGACCTCGAAGTCGACCTCGACGGCGGGCGCACCGGACGGCGCGGCCGCGGCGGATTCGCCGCCCTTGGCCGCCTTGGCCGGGGCTTCCTTCTCCACCTGCGGGGCGAGGAACTTCAGCACCTCGTCCACGGTCAGCGGCGACGGCCGCGAGGTGGCCCCGACGAACCCGGTGACGCCCGGGGTGTTGCGGACCGCGCTCCACGACTGGTCGTTGAGGTCCATCCGGACCAGGATGTAGCCGGGCAGCACCTTGCGCTGCACCTGCTTGCGCTGGCCGTTCTTGATCTCGGTGACCTCTTCGGTCGGGACCTCGATCTGGAAGATGTAGTCCTCGACGTCCAGGGTCTGGGTACGCGTCTCGAGGTTGGTCTTGACCTTGTTCTCGTAACCGGCGTACGAGTGCACGACGTACCACTCGCCCGGCGCGGCCTTGAGCTCGGCGCGCAGCGCGGCGACCGGGTCGTCCGCCTCGGGGGCGGGCTCGGTCACGTCGGCTTCGGCGGCGTCGTCGGTGTCGTCCGCCTCGTCGGCGGAGGCTTCTTCGGCGGCGACCTCGTCCTCGGCGACGGGCACCTCGACGGGCTCGGCAGACTCCTCGTCGCCGGGCGCCGCCTGCGCCTGCTCGTCGGAAAGCTCGGTCAGGTCGCGACCGGCTTCGGTGCCGTTGTCGGAGGTCACGTTCCGTCCTCTCAGTTGATCGCTTGCCGGGCCGGACCGGGGCCCGGCCAGCGCGGTGGCGCGCCCTGCGGGCGTCAGCCGAAGACCAGCCCGACCAGCTCCTTGAAGCCGAGATCGAGGCCGCTCACGAGGGCCACCATGAACACCACGAACACCAGCACGACCGCGGTGTAGGTGACCATCTGCTTGCGGTTGGGCCAGATGACCTTGCGCAGTTCGGCCCAGACCTCGCGGATGAACCGCGTGAACCGGGCGAACACCGAGGCCTTCTTGGGCTTCCGGTCCCGTTTGGGGGTGGGCGCGCCCTTGGCGTCGGCGGGCTTCGCGACCTTGTCGCCCGCCTTGCCGGACGGACGGGTCGAGCCCGGCCGTGCCTCGGACTTGCCTGCCGGCCGAGCGGAAGCGCGGCGTTCGCGCCGAGCCGCGGCGGACACCGGGCGGGATTCGACTCCGGGCCGCTTGCCCGAATCGTCCTGCTCGTGCTCGCCGCTGGCGTCGCTGTCGCTCACGACCACTCCTCCGCTCCACCAGTTCCCGTACGCAGGGGTGACAGGACTTGAACCTGCAACCTGCGGTTTTGGAGACCGCTGCTCTGCCAATTGAGCTACACCCCTGTGGAGCCCGGTCACCCTGGCTCCGGAGGACGCATTCCATCGTCCCCACCATCCGGCGGGGATGACCGTAGTGCGTTCCGAGTTCCGAAGTCTACGGCAAGCCGGATGAAGCCTTGCAACCCAGCCCCCTCGACGGCGCCGCGGCGGCTCGGCGGGGGTCCCTCCGGGGCCTCCGGACAGCATCCCGGAATGCGCGGCGAAGATCACCCGATCGTGCGAACATAGGCCCGTGCCCCGTTATCCGATTAATCGTAAAGCCGCCGGCGACCGCCGCCCCGCCCGGCTTCGCGACCGCTCCGGATCACTGGGCACGGCAAGGGAAATCGCTTCCGCCCTGGCGATTTTCCCCGCCCGGAAGCCAAGATCAGCTCCCGGCGAGATGATCTTCGTTGACCCGCAAGCGAAACTCTGATCAAGGAGACTCGGTGACCACATTCCGGCTCGGGCTCGCTCTGCCGCAGTACGGCAAGCTCGCCGACCCCTCCGCCATCGCCGGCTTCGCCGCCGAAGCCGAGCGGCTGGGCTTCGCCTCGCTGTGGGTCGGGGACCGGGTGCTGACCCCGGTCGCCCCCAAGACCTATTACCCGTCCGGTACCCCCGAACAGCCGTACCCGCCGGAGTTCGTCCGCTTCGTCGACCCCCTGCTCGCGCTCACCATCGCGGCGAATTCGACCGAGACCGCGCGGCTGGGGTCGAGCACCCTCAACGGCCCGCTCTACTCGCCGGTGCTCCTGGCGCGGTCCCTGACGTCACTGGATCTGCTGTCCGGCGGCAGGCTCGACGTGGGACTCGGGCTCAGCTGGCTCCGCGACGAGTACACCGCCGCCGGCGTGCCGTGGGAGCATCGCGGCGCGCGGCTGGCCGAACTGGTCAAGGTGCTGCGGACGCTCTGGACCGAGGACCCGGCCGGGCACCGGAGCGAGCGCTGGGACATCCCGGACTCCCTGATCGGCCTGCGTCCGCTGCAGCAGCCCGGCCCGCCGGTGCTGCTGGGCGGGGCGTCGGACGCGGCGCTGCGGCGCGTCGGCCGGATCGCCGACGGCTGGCTGCCCGCCGGGCTCCCGCTCCCGCTGCTGCGGCAGAAGTGGGCGGTGGTGGTCGAGTCCGCGGAGAAGGCCGGTCGGGACCCGGAATCGCTGCGCCGCGTGCTGCGGATCAACCCGACGCCTGGCTCGAAGACCTCGACCGTCGAGGACGTCGCGGCCCTGCTGAAGGCCGCCGAGGCCGACGGCATCACCGAAGCGCTGGTCGATCTGCACTATGTGGCCGAAACCGTCCCGCACGCGCTGGAGCTGGCGGGCGAACTCCACGCCGCTGTCTTTGCGTGATCACCCGTAAGCGGGTCGTCGGCGAGGGGCTGGACCGGTAGAACGGTCGGGTGGGGGCAAACAAAAGCGGTGGATGCGGGTTGCTCGTCCTCGTGGTCGTGGGGGCGCTGCTGGCCGTCGGCTACTACAAGTCGAAGCACGACTCGTCGATCGCCCCGCCCTCGGGCGCGGACACCGGCGGCGGCAGCGGCCGGTACGTCGCGCTCGGCGACTCGTACACGTCGGCTCCGCGCACCGGGAAGCAGGCGGGCTCGCCGGCCGGCTGCGCGCGGTCGGACAACAACTATCCGCACCTGGTGTCGGCGAAGCTGAAGCCGGCGAAGTTCGTGGACGTCAGCTGCAGCGGCGCGACGACCGACGACCTGACCGACTCGCAGTCGACGCGCAACGGCTCGAATCCGCCGCAGTTCGACTCGGTCACCGCGGACACGACGCTCGTCACCTTGGGCATCGGCGGCAACGATGTGGGATTCATCGCACTGGCGCAGACCTGTGTGACCGCCCACCAGAACGCCTCGCCGTGCAAGGACCGGCTCACCGCGGGCGGCAAGGACGAACTGGCCGACCGGATCAGCGAGACCGCGAAGAAGGTCGGCACCGCGCTCGAGCAGATCCACAAGAAGGCCCCGAAGGCGCGGGTCGTGGTCGTCGGCTATCCGACGGTCCTCCCGGACGGCGACGGCTGCTGGCCGGTTCTGCCGCTGGGCTCCGGCGACGTGGCGTATCTGCGAGACGCGCTCGGCAAGCTCAACGACGCCCTGTCCGATCAGGCCAAATCGCACGACGCCGGGTTCGCGGACACCGCGGAGCCGAGCAAGGGCCACGACGTCTGCGCGAATTCGGACGTCAAGTGGGTTGAAGGAGTCGTCCCGACGTCCTCGGCCGCGGCCCTGCACCCGAACGCGCGGGGCGAGGCCGGGATGGCTGGCGTGGTGGAGTCGGTGCTCGGGGTGCACTGAGGCGGCCCGGCGGGTGCCGCGCGGGGATTCCCGCCCTGTCTCCGGAGAGCGCGCGGGCCGAGGTCCGTGAGGGAATCTGATTCCCTCACGGTGGCCCTCACGGACTTTTGCCGGGTCAGGGGCGGACGAGAGCCTGCGGTTTGCCCAGCACGGTCTTGCCCTCGAACTTCACCGTCAGGTCGATCCGCGCGAGCCCCTCGTCGGTCAGGGCGCCGACCTTGCCGGTCACCTCGACCAGCGCGCCCTCGTCGTTGTCCGGGACCACGACGGGGCGGGTGAAGCGCGTGCTGAAGTCCACCAGGCGGGCCGGGTCGCCGAGCCAGTCGGTGACGATGCGGCCGGACACGGCCATCGTGAGCATGCCGTGCGCGATCACGTCCGGGAGGCCGACCTTGGTCGCGAAGTTCTCGTTCCAGTGGATCGGGTTGAAATCGAGCGAGGCGCCGGCGTAGCGGACCAGCTGCGCGCGGGTGATGCGGACCTCCAGCGGAGGCAGTTCGTCGCCGACGTTCACGCTTCCGCCCCCCGAACCACGAGCTGCGCCCGCGTCGTGCACACGAGTTTGCCGTCCGCGTCGGTGATTTCCGCGCGGAGGTTGATGAAGTCGTTGCCCGCCCTCGCCATGATCGACTCGATCGTGGCCGAGATTTCCAGCTCGTCGCCGGCGTGCACCGGGCGTTCGTAGCGGAAGCCCTGGTCGCCGTGGACCATCCGGGAGTAGTCGAGCCCGAGCGCGGGGTCGGACACGATGCCGTTGATCTTCGGCAGGTTCAGGATGGTGAGGAAGGTGGGCGGCGCGAGCACGTCCGGGTGGCCAGCCGCGCGGGCCGCCTCCGGGTCCCGGTACACCGGGTTCGGGTCCTCGATCGCGTCGGCGAACTCGCGGATCTTCTCCCGGCTCACGAAGTACTTGCTGTCCGACGGGTACTCCCGCCCGGTGAACGACTGGTCCAAAGGCACGCGAAGAGGCTAACCGAACCCGGGCGCGCCCCCGCGCGGGTGCCAGAACTGGCCAGTAGACAGCGAAAAGCCGCCCCGGCGAGTGCCGGGACGGCTTGTCGAAGCTGGTAAGACCGCCTGCGTCAGCGGGTCTCTTTGTGAGTCCGGTGCGTACCGCAGTTCGGGCAGAACTTCTTCATCTCCAGGCGATCCGGGTTGTTGCGCCGGTTCTTCTTGGTGATGTAGTTGCGGTGCTTGCACTCCTCGCACGCCAGCGTGATCTTGGGTCGCACGTCGGTGGCAGCCACAGCGTTTCCTTCTCTCTCAGATCCGGGGGCCAGCCCCGTCGTTACCGCGTAGCGGTGGCCGGACTTGAACCGGCGACACAGCGATTATGAGCCGCTTGCTCTGCCAACTGAGCTACACCGCCCTACGTGACACCCACCCCACCTGACCCAACCCGCCAAGCCAAGGTGACCCAGCCGGGGGGTCCAGGGGGGCAAGCCCCCCTGGCGGGGGTCTGGGGGTTCGACCCCCAGATGGACGCCGCGAAGCGAGCCAGGCCCGCGCTTTCCGCGGACATAGCTCGCCTACTCGCGAGCCCCTTTACGGAATCGAACCGTAGACCTTCTCCTTACCATGGAGACGCTCTGCCGACTGAGCTAAAGGGGCCTTGCCTCTCGCGAGGACTTGGAAAGATTAGCAACCCGTCCGGAGTACCCGTGCAACCGGGGTCGGTTAACCGCAAAACCTCAGGTCAGCAGGGTCAGCACGGTCTCCGAATGCCGTCCCGGCGAACGTGCCGTGCGGGCCTGCAGCCACGCCTCCAGCCGGTCCTCCGGCAGCGGCCGCGAGATCAGGTAGCCCTGGGCCACGTCACATCCCATCGCCTCGAGCTGATCGCGCGCCACGTCCTCCTCGACGCCTTCCGCGACCACCGTCAGGCCCAGCGAGTGGCCGAGTTCGACGATCGACCGCACCACCGCGAGGTCGCCGAGATCGGTTCCCATGCCGAGCACGAAGCTCTTGTCGATCTTGACCTGGTCCACCGGCAGCTGGCGCAGGTACGCGAGCGACGAATAGCCGGTGCCGAAGTCGTCCACCGCGAGCACGATGCCCAGCGAATGCAGTTCGCGCAGGATCGGCAGCGCCTTCTGCGGGTCGGACATCACGCCGGACTCGGTCAGTTCGAACGTCAGCAGTTCCGGCGGCACGTCGAAGCGTTCCAGTTCGCGCTGGACCTTCGCCGGGAAGTCGTCGTCGGAGAGGTTCCGCACCGAGAGGTTGACCGCCGCGGAGATCCGCAGGCCCTCGTCGAGCCACTTGCGCACGCGCTTCAGCGATTGTTCCAGCACGAACGACGTCAGCACGCCGATCAGGCCGGCCGCCTCGATCGCGGGCACGAATTCGTCCGGGCCGAGCCTGCCGAATTCCGGGTGCACCCAGCGCACGAGCGCCTCGACGCCCTGCACCTGCCGGTTCGGCAGCGTCACCTTCGGCTGGTAGTGCACGGAGACGTGGCCGTCTTCCAGCGACTGCCGGAACTGCGTGACCATCTGGAACCGGCGCAGGAAGATCTGTCCCATGCTCGGCACGTAGCCGCGGACTTCCTCGCCGCCGCGGGTGGCGCGGACGGCGACGTCGGCGCGCTGCAGCAGGCCGTCGACGTCGACCTCGCCGGCGTCGTCCGCGGAGCTGGCGTAGCCGATCATCGCGTTGGCTTCGACGGAAAGCCGGTCCACCGGATACGGCTCGGACAGCTGGACCCGAAGCCGTTCGGCGGCGCGATGGGCGTCTTCGATCGAGCAGTCCACGAGCAGCGCGGCGAAGGACGCGCCTTCGAGCCGGGCGAGCGGGACGTCCGGGCCGAGCGCGCCGCGGATGCGCGTGCCCGCGGCGATGACCATCCGGTCCGCCCACGAGTAGCCGAGCGCGTCGCTGACCGTGGAGAAGACGTCGAGGTCGATCCGCAGCACCACGACCTCCGCCGATTCGCGCAGCGGATCCCGCGAGACCTGCTGGAATCCCGGCCGGTTCAGGTGCCCGGTGAGCGGGTCGTGGTAGGCGTCGTGGCGGAGCGTGGCGAGCAGCCGCCGGTTGTCGAGCGACGTCGCGAGGTGGCTGGCCATCGTGCCGAGCAGCTGGACGTCGTACTTGCCGAAACCGCGCCAGCGCGAGAGCCGGTCGTGCGCTTCGACGACGCCGAGCAGCTGGTTCGCGCTGCGCAACGGCACCACGAGCGCTTCCTGCGCACTGCGTTCCAGCAGCGCCGCGCGGACGTCCGGATTGGCCTCGGTGATCCGGAAGTGCCGGACGTGCGCACCGGGAAGGCGCAGCAGCGGGTCGTCGTGGGCCGGGTCGGCGGGCGGCAGTTCGTTGCCCGCGACCACGACGCGCATCGGGTCGTCGGCCTCCAGGCGCAGCCGCAGCACGACGCGTCCGGCGGCCAGCTGGTCCTTGATCCGCTCGGCGATCGTGGCCCATTCGCGCACGTCGACCCCGCCGACCAGTTCCTCGCCGCGGCTCGCCGGCCGAGCGGCGGCCTGCTGGCCGGACCGGGCGACCATCAGGCTGACGTCGGACAGCGCTTCCATGTCCCGCTGTTCGCGGAGCAGGTCGGAATACGCCCAGTACAGCGCGGTCAGTCCGAGGAACACCGCCAGCACCAGCGGCCAGGCCTGCGGGGTGCTCGCGATGACGAGGTAGCCGGTGAGGCCGACCGAAGCGTTGACGAAGCCGACCACGAGGATGCGGCCGGTCAGCCGGATCGCGGTGCTCACGCGCATCCGGCGGCGCAGCACGCGCACGGCGGCCAGCGCGAGCAGCGTGCTGACCAGCGGCGCGGTGAGCGTTCCGGCGAGCGCGGCGACCCACGGCATGGTCGGCCCGCCGCCCATGGCCAGGTGCACGAGCCCGGCGACGGCGAACGCGCCGGTGATTTCGAGCAGGAACGCGCCCGCGTTGTAGAGGACCCGGCCGGCGACCTTGCGGGCCAGCAGCGTGCCGATGCCCGCCACGAGATGCGCGGCGAGCACCACTTCGAACGGGGCGACGAAGAAACCGATTACCAGCGGGATCTCGGTGAACGAGATGGTCCACGAAATGCCGCTGCGGACGTCGACGTTGATGCCGAGCTGTTCGGCGAGCAGGAACGCGACGGCGAGCACCGGGCCGATCCACCAGAGCTTGGCCGAACCGTGGAACGGCAGCCAGGTGCCGACGGCGAGGGCCGCGAGCAGGCCGAGGCCCAGCACGAAGAAGGTGTAAACGCGAAAGCGGCTCTCGTCCGTGCGGCCTTCGGCCGGTGCGGAGCCAGCACCTCCCGAGCCCATCGCCTCCGGCGCGGCACCGGGATGGGCGTTGCTGTCCGGCATCCGACCTTCCTTCCCGGCTGCCCGGTCGCGCTCGTCCGTGACGTCAGGTGTGGGCGAGGGCGCCACCTTACCCCGTAGGGCGTACCGGCGTCCCTTTCGAGACAGTAGGAGATCACCCCAGGGTTAACAATGGGCGTTCTTCTCTGACCTGCGTGGACCAAGGAGTGAAACTCCCGGTTCACCCCGGAACCCCCGGGCCGGCGAGTGTTCTGGGGCTCTTTTCCGGCCGGACCGGCGGACAATGGCGGCATGCACAACGACGTGACAGCCACCGGCCATGCGGCGCGCATCGCCACGGTGGACGCGCTGCTTCCCGCGCCGCTCCCCTTCGAGGTCGGAGGGGATTCCGCCCTGCTTTCCGCCGAGGTCGGCGACACCACCGCGGCGGGACTGAGCACCTGCACCGGACTCGGCCCGGACAGCCCGCGCTCGATGTGGCGGGCGCTGGTCGAGCACCGGCTGGAGGTTCAGCTCGCCGGTCCCGATCCGGCCGCCGGACTCGACGCCCTGCTCACTCGATGGGATGAACACCTGCGGTCCCTCGCCCGAGTGGGGGATACGGAGTGCGCCGCGGTGCTCTCCCGGCCCAGCCGCGACACCGCCGGGGCCACCGAACTTCTCCGGCACGGCTTCGCCCCGGTCGGCGTGCTCGCCGTCCGCCCGGCGCAGCGGCTGGCCGCCGGACCCGACGCGACGCCGGGCGTCTGCATCCGGCACGCGACTCCGGACGACCTCTCCACCGCGGTCGCCCTGCAGCTCGAACTGCAGCGGTACGACGCGCAGTTCGGCCGGGTCACGCTCCGTCCCGGCGTAGAGGAGCTGATCGCCAAGGAGCTGCTGCGCCACCTCGAACGGCCGGAGCCGCAGGTGTGGATCGCGGAGCTGTACGGCCGGCCGCTCGGCATGGTCGTGCTGCAGATGCCCGACGAGACCGGCTGGATCCGGCACCGGGTCGCCGCCTCCCGGGTGGGTTACCTGTCGTCGCTGGCGGTTTCCGAGGCGGCCCGCTCGTCCGGTGTCGGCACCGCGCTGGCCGCGCACGCGCACCAGGTCTTCGACGAGGCTGGCGCGGATGTCGTGCTGCTGCACCACGCCGTGGCCAACCCGCGGTCGACGCCGTTCTGGTACGCGCAGGGCTACCGGCCGCTGTGGACCGGCTGGCAACGCCGGCCCGCCGTGCGTTCTCGCTAGTCTGGCGGTTGCCAGGCCGTTCCGAGGGGAGTCCCAGTGACCGAAAAGCCCGACGCCGCACCGAAAGCGCCGGAAGGCGTCGACGTCGAGAAACCCTCGGCCGCGCGGGTGTACGACTGGTACCTGGGCGGCAAGCAGAACTGGGCGGTGGACCGCGAGTTCGGCCGCAAGATCGAAAAGATGTGGTCGCTCGCCCGGCCCGGCGCGAAGCAGAACCGCGAGTTCATGAACCGGGTCGTGCGGGCCGCGCTGGACGCGGGCATCCGCCAGTTCCTCGACCTGGGCTCCGGCGTGCCGACCGCGGGCAACGTGCACGAGGTGGTCGAGGCCGCGCTCGGCGACGACGACCAGGCCACCGTGGTGTACGTCGACTACGAGCCGGTGGCCGTGGCGCACGCGACGCTGATCCTCGAGGACGAGGCGGCCACCGACTGGGCCGGGATCGTGCAGGCCGACCTGCGCGACCCGCGGGCGGTGCTGGACCACCCGCGCACCCGCGAGCTGATCGATTTCAGCCAGCCGGTGTGCGTGATGCTGATGGCGGTGCTGCATTTCGTCGGCCCGGACGACGATCCGGACGCCATCGTGCGCGCCTACCGCGACAAGCTCGTGTCCGGCAGCTGGCTGGCGATCTCGCAGATGAGCGAGGGCGACGGCAGCGGTCCGGCGCTGGAGGGGCTGCGCTGGTTCGTCGAGCAGTACCGCAAGACGAGCAATCCGATGTGGCTGCGCGACCGCGAAGAAATCGAACCGTTCTTCGGCGGCTGGCCGTTGCTGGAGCCGGGGATCACGCATCTGCCGGACTGGCGGCCGGAGCGCGAGCTGAACGCCGTCGAGGCGGAGGCCCGCCCGTTCGCCTGGTGCGCAGTGGCGCGCAAGCCATGACCGCGCCGGACGCACCGCAGGGCGTGGACGTCGACAAGCCGTCCGCCGCGCGGATTTACGACTGGTACCTCGGCGGCACCCAGAACTGGGCGGTGGACCGGGAATTCGGCCGCCGCGTCGAGAAGGTGTGGCCGCTGATCCGGCCGATGTCGCGGGAGAACAGGGCGTTCATGAACCGGGTCGTGCGGGCCGCGCTCGACGCCGGGATCCGGCAGTTCGTCGACCTCGGCTCGGGCGTGCCGACGGCGGGCAACGTGCACGAGATCGTGCGCGACCACCTGCCCGCGAGGGTCGTGTACGTCGACTACGAACCGGTCGCGGCGGCGCATTCCCGGGTGATCCTGGAAGACGAGAACGCGACCGAATGGGCCGGCATCGTGGAGCGCGACATCCGCGATCCGGAAGCGATCTTCTCCGACGAGGTCACCCAGGAGCTGATCGACTGGTCGCAGCCGGTCTGCCTGCTGATGATCACCGTGCTGCACTTCCTCGGCCCCGGCGACCGGCCGGACGAACTGGTCGCCGCCTATCGCGATCAGCTCGCGTCCGGCTCGTGGCTGGCCGTCACGCACGCCACCTGCCGGGACGACGCGCCGCCGGACCGGGCCGCCGAGGTGCGCCGGTTCGTGGACGCGTACAAGGACACGTCGAACCCGGCGTACCTGCGCTCGGACGACGAGATCCGGCCGTGGTTCGGCGGCTGGCCGCTGCTGGAGCCGGGGATGAGCGCGCTGCCGGACTGGCGGCCGGACGAACCGGTTTCGGAGCTCGCCGCGGAGGTCCGGCCGTTCGCCTGGGGCGCCGTCGCGGTCAAGCCCTGACTTCTCTCCCAGCGAACACTCCCTGGGAAACAAACCCACCCCTCGGAGAGTTGAGCACCTTAGACTCAACTTATTCGAGGAGTGCACATGTCCGACCCCCGCCTCCTGCCCGTCCTCCCGCTCGATGACGACGTCGTGCTGCCGGGCATGGTGGTCCCGCTCGACCTCGGCGACGCAGAGACCCGGGCCGCAGTGGAGTCCGCACAAGCCAAAACCCCCGCGACCGCGTCGTTCCCCGGGATCCGGTCGGGCGCGGCGAGCAAGGCCGAAGTCCTGATCGTGCCGCGCGTGCACGGCGAGTACGCCGAACTGGGCACCGTCGCGACCGTCGAACGGATCGGCCGCGTCCCCGGCGGCAAGTCCGCCGTGCTGCTGCGCGGCACCGCGCGCGCCGTCGTCGGCCGGATCGCCGACGGCCCCGGCGCGGCCCGCTGGGTGCACGCCGACGCCGCCGAAGAGACTTCCGACGACCGCACCGCGCAGCTCGCCGCGGAGTACAAGGCCGTGGTCATCTCGGTGCTGCAGCAACGCGGCGGCTGGCAGATGATCGACGCCGTCCAGCAGGTCGAGAAGCCGTCCGCGATCGCCGACCTGGCCGGCAACGCGCCGTACCTGTCCACCGACCAGAAGCTGGAGCTGCTGAGCGCGCTCGACGTCAGCGTCCGGCTGGAGAAGGCCCTCGAGTGGAGCCGGGAGTACCTGGCCGAGCTGGAGGTCACCGAGACCATCCGCAAGGACGTCGCGGACGGGATGGAGAAGCAGCAGAAGGAATTCCTGCTGCGCCGCCAGCTCGAAGCGATCCGCAAGGAGCTGGGCGAACTCGACGGCACCGCGGCCGACGACGACTACCGCGCCCGCGTGGAAGCCGCCGACCTGCCGGACGCCGTCCGCAAGGCCGCGCTGGCCGAGGTCGACAAGCTGGAGCGGACGTCCGAGCAGTCGCCGGAGGGCGGCTGGATCCGGACCTGGCTCGACACGGTGCTGGAGCTGCCGTGGAATGAGCGGACCGAGGACGTCTACGACATCGCCGCCGCGCGGGCCGTGCTCGACGCGGACCACGCCGGTCTGGACGACGTCAAGGAACGGATCATCGAGTACCTGGCCGTGCGCAAGCGGCGCGCGGAATCGGGCCTCGGCCCGGTCGGCGGTCGGCGTTCCGGTGCGGTGCTGGCTCTCGCCGGTCCTCCCGGGGTCGGCAAGACGTCGCTCGGCGAATCGGTCGCGAAGGCGATGGGACGCAAGTTCGTGCGGGTCGCACTGGGCGGCATCCGGGACGAGGCGGAGATCCGCGGCCACCGGCGCACGTACGTCGGCGCGCTGCCCGGCCGGATCGTGCGGGCCATCAAGGAAGCCGGCTCGATGAACCCGGTGGTGCTGCTCGACGAGATCGACAAGGTCGGTGCCGACTACCGCGGCGACCCGACGGCCGCGCTGCTCGAAGTGCTTGACCCGGAACAAAACCACACGTTCCGCGACCACTACCTCGAGGTGGAACTGGATCTGTCCGATGTGGTCTTCCTGGCGACGGCCAACGCGCTGGAGACCATCCCCGGCCCGCTGCTGGACCGGATGGAACTGGTGACGCTGGACGGCTACACCGAGCACGAGAAGGTCACCATCGCGCGGGATCACCTGCTCCCCCGCGAACTCGAACGGGCCGGTCTGGCGTCGGGAGACGTGGTGCTGACCGACGACGCGTTCAGCCGGATCGCCGCGGAGTACACCCGCGAGGCCGGGGTGCGCGACGCGAACCGGACGATCGCGAAGGTGCTGCGGAAGATCGCGACGAAGGTGGCGTTGGGTTCGGTCTCGCTGCCGCTGACGGTGTCCGCTTCGGACCTGGAAACCTACCTCGGCCGCCCGCGGCACGTACCGGAATCGTCACTGCCGACGGCGACTCAGCGGACGTCTTTGCCAGGCGTGGCAACGGGTTTGGCAGTCACCGGCGCTGGCGGCGACGTGCTGTACATCGAGGCGTCGCTGGCCGATCCGGAAAGCGGGGCTTCGGGCCTGCAGCTGACCGGGCAGCTGGGTGACGTGATGAAGGAGTCGGTGCAGATCGCGCTGTCGTACCTGCGCTCGCATGGCGCGGAGCTGGAACTGCCGGTGGGAGACCTGCGAGAGCGGGGAATCCACGTGCACGTCCCGGCGGGCGCGGTGCCGAAGGACGGTCCGTCCGCGGGCATCACGATGACGACCGCACTGGCGTCGCTGCTGTCGGGCCGGGTGGTCCGGGCGGATGTGGCGATGACCGGTGAGGTGTCGCTGACCGGCCGAATGCTGCCGATCGGCGGGGTCAAGCAGAAACTGCTGGCCGCGCACCGGGCGGGGATGAAGACGGTGATCATCCCGCAGCGAAACGAGCCGGATCTGGACGACGTGCCGGCGGAGGTGTTGTCGCAGCTGGACGTACACGCGGTGGCCAACGTGCGGGAGGTGCTGGAGTTGGCTTTGACGCCGGCTTCTTCGGAGGTTCCGCAGGCGGCTTGATCCGTGGTTGAGGCAGGGCTTCGTCCTTCCCGGGGTTGGGAGGGGCGGGGCCTTGCCGTTGTTCCGCGGTTCTGTCGGTGGTGCGCGATACCGTGCCCCTGCGGAAAGAATCAGCTCTGCGCCCCGGCGAGGGTGGCCACGTTCATCACGTACTCCCCATACCCCGACTTGGCCAGCTTGGCGCCCAGCGCATAGCACTCGTCCGGACTGATGAAGCCCATCTTCAGCGCCACCTCCTCCAGACACGCGATCCGCACCCCGGTCCGGTGTTCCAGCACCTGCACGAACTGGCCCGCCTCCAGCAGCGAATCGTGCGTGCCGGTGTCGAGCCAGGCGAAGCCGCGGCTCAGTTCGATCAGCTTGGCGCGGTCGCGGCGCAGGTAGGAGAGGTTGACGTCGGTGATCTCCAACTCGCCGCGCGCGGAGGGCTTCAGGTTGCGGGAGATGTCGACGACCTCGTTGTCGTAGAAATACAGCCCGGTGATCGCGTTGTTCGAGCGCGGTTTTTCGGGCTTTTCCTCAATGGACAGCAGGTTGCCGTTCTCGTCGATCTCGCCGACGCCGTACCGCTCCGGGTCTTTCACCTGGTAACCGAACAGGACGCAGCCGTCGAGGTCGGTCGCGGCGGTGCGCAGGGTCGTGGAGAAGCCTTGGCCGTAGAAGATGTTGTCGCCGAGGACCAGCGCGACCGAATCGTCGCCGACGAAGTCCGCGCCGATCACGAACGCCTCGGCGAGGCCGTTCGGGCTCGGCTGTTCCGCGAACGAGAAGGACAGCCCGAACTGGCTGCCGTCGCCGAGCAGGCGGCGGAAGTTCGGCAGGTCGGCCGGCGTCGAGATGATCAGGATCTCCCGGATCCCGGCCAGCATCAGCACCGAGATCGGGTAGTAGATCATCGGTTTGTCGTAGACCGGCAGCAGCTGCTTCGACACGGCCTGCGTGATCGGATGCAGACGGGTTCCGCTGCCCCCGGCGAGCACGATGCCCTTCACAGCCCCTCCTCACGTGCGGTGGTGGTGTTCACCGTACCGAGTGAGCTCGGAGGCCGGCTGGGGCTTCCCTCAACTCAGAACGCCGGGCCCTTGCCGAAAAACGCCTGGCAGCCGTGCGCGTACTCGGTGGCGATCTCCAGCACGTTCTTCCCGTCGTCGACCGGCAGCACAGTGGACGAATAGTTGGGGCAGTAGTTGTTGTAGATGCCGGTGATGTGGACCGGCGCGGGGAGTTCGTACCAGTTCCCGGCTCCGAAATTGTCGTTGGCCAGCAGTGTTTGCCCGTTTCCGGACACCGGGGTGCCGTCGGCGGTCGTGTAGATCTGGCCGACCATCACCAGCCGCACGCCGTTCGGGCCGCCGGGGAACAGCGTGGTGGTCTGGGCGTGCTGGAAGTAGTTGCCGCTCGCGGTGTTCACGCGGGTGCCGGGGTCGGCCGGGTCGCCCCAGTTCGCGCCGTCGGCGGAGATTTTGTAATACGGATCGCAGTAGCGGTCGCGGTAGTTGCAGATCTCGTAGCCGAACCAGTACCGGCCGTCGGGCAGCCTGCGGATGATCGGCATCCCCGGCCGCACCCGGGACGGCCCGATGGCCATCGTGAGCTGCTTGGTGCCCCAGGTGATCCCGTCGGTCGAGGCGACGCGGTTGAGCACCTGGCCGTACTTCGGGGCCTGCGTCTCGTCGGCGTAGTGCAGCCAGAGCGTGCCGCCGGCGTCCACAGTGAACTCCGGCTCCCAGATGCCGTCGTGGTTGTGCGAGAGCGCGGCCTCGGACAGGTACCGCCAGTTGCGGCCGCCGTCGCGGCTGGCCCACACCTTGATCCCCATCCGGCGCTGCGGGCCGGAGTCCTGCCGGTAGGTCGCCGCCCAGAGCAGCGTGCCCGCGCGCATCCGGCCGACCCGCTGCGGCAGCTCGTAGAGGGTTCCGCAGCATTGGCCGAACCTGGCGTCGGGGTCGCGGATCTCGCTGATCTGGTGGAAGCTCGCGCCCTCGTCGGTGCTCTCGAGGATCGGCGCGAACCGGCCGTTGCCGTCCTCGCTGGTCAGCGACGCGATGATGTGCCCGCGCCCGAAGGGCGAGTACTCCAGCCGGATCAGCCGCGGGTACGAGCCGAAGCCCGGCACGAGCAGCTTCTTCTCGGCGGCTTGCGCGACGGGCGCGAGCGCGGTCACGAGGACCGCCAGCGAGGTGAAGAAGGCAAGCACGGGAGTCCAGCGGCGCATCCAGAAACTCCTCTCACGACCGGACGGGCGATTACACCACGTGTTCGGCTCGCAACCTGCGATCTTCCCTGGTCACCCGCGTGATTCCACTCCTTCGAGGGGAACGCTGGGCTGTTCAGGGCCACCCGCCGCGTAACGACCGGGCGGAGCGTGACGAAAGATCATCGGGAGGCCCCGCCGGGGCACGGTAGGGGGAATCATGCGCCGCACTCGCCTGGCCGCCGTCTGCGCGGCGGTGGCGCTCACCGCGTCGTGCTCGCTGCAGCCGACCGGCATCGGCGCGATCGTGCGCCCGCGGCCCGCCGCACCCAGCCACGCGCCCGCCCCCGTGCTCCCGCCGCCGGAACTGGAGGAGCCGCGGTTCGCCGAGGCCCCCACCGAAACCCATCAGGGCAAGGGGAACGCGACAGTGCCGCTGACCTGGCCTTCCGGAGTCGCGGGCTTCCTGAAGTTCGACTGCCCGAAGTGCGACGGGCACCTCGCCGTGAAGACGGACGGGACCGAAAGCCTGCTGGTCAACGCCAGTGATCCCTACCACGGGACGGCCTGGTTCAACGTCTCGCTCGGCGGCAAGTGGGTGCACAAACTGGACATCACCGCGGACGCCGCCTGGACCGCGACGATCACCGACTACCGCGGCCTGCCGAGCGTCGAGCCGGGCAAACCGCACAGCGCCCACGGAGACGCGGTGCTGGCGATCCCGCCGGGCATGACGCGCGGGAAGTTCACGACGAACTCGCGAGGCCACACCGGGGTCTGGACCTTGTGCGACGGACGGCTCGACCTGGTGGTGAACCAGCTCATTCCGTACGACGGGGAGTTTCCGCTGCACGGACAGGCGTTTGTCGCGGTGGAGGCTTACGACGGGGATTGGACCTTCACGGCCTCGTAAGGCGCTGCGGACGCCTCGGGCATCCGCAGCGCCGGCGGGTCACCGGTAGTTGGTGAACTGCAGAGCGATCTCGAAGTCCTTGCCCTTCAGCAGGGAGATCACCTCCTGCAGCTGGTCCTTCTTCTTGCCCGACACCCGAAGCTGGTCGCCCTGGATCTGGGCCTGCACGCCCTTCGGGCCCTCGTCGCGGATGAACTTCGCGATCTGCTTCGCCTTGTCCGACGCGATGCCCTGCAGGATCTTGCCGTTGATCTTGTAAATCTTGCCGGAAATCGCGGGCTCGCCAGCTTCGAAGGCCTTCAGCGAGATGTTCCGCTTGATCAGCTTCTCCTTGAAGACCTCTACCGCCGCGAGGGCGCGCTCTTCGGTCTCCGACTCGATCGCGATGGCTTCCTCGCCGGACCAGCTGATGCCGGTTCCGGTGCCGCGGAAGTCGAACCGCGTGCCCAGTTCCTTGCTGGCCTGGTTGAGCGCGTTGTCCACCTCCTGGCGGTCGACCTTGCTCACCACGTCGAAAGAGGGATCCGCCACGTGTCCTCACACCTTGTCTCAGCTCGTCAGGGACCCCCAGCGTAGCGCCGGGGGATCCCGGTTGACCGGCCGTCCGGACCGTTGGGTATCCTTCTTCCCGGCCGGTTCGCCCGGCCATGGCAGGTTACCCAAGCGGCCAAAGGGATCTGACTGTAAATCAGACGGCTCAGCCTTCGGGGGTTCGAATCCCTCACCTGCCACACCAGCCACATCACCCCCGTGACCAGCACGAACCGGTCACGGGGGTGGTTTTGTGTTGTGCGGTTGTGTGCAGCCGGTTCCGGCTGTCCGCCCCACAGTGGCCGCAGACGGAGGCGTCGCCCAGGCACTTCGCCACGCGCGTCGGCCCACCCCCACTGAGCCATAAAATCAACCGCTAGAAGTCTTCGCTGGCGCGAAATCTGTGTTCTCGCTTCGGTCAGCCGTGATACCCAGCACCAAGGATGCAACTTCCTCCCGACGCCAGTCCCCTACTGATGACCGCACGCTCAGCGGACTCGCCTGACCGTCGGACTTGACCCTCCTGCGACAGGAGGCTGCACGCTCGTCGGCATGAACGAATTTCGCGGCCCGGTTCCGACTCCCGCCTACGACGCGGTTTCCCCGGGCAACTACCTCGGCTTCTACGGGATGCCGATGTTCCCCATCGTGCCCACCGCCGACCTCGACGTTTCCACGGACTTCTGGCTTCGCGGGCTCGGCTTCGACAACCTGTTCACCCTTCCCGGCGAGATCGTGCACCTTCGCCGGTGGGCGTTTCAGGACGTGCTGCTCCGGCCGGGCACTCCGGCCGGTCCGAGCGAGGTGCGCATCAGTTTCTCCTGTGTGCTCAGCGAACTCGACGAGATCGCCAAGCGGTGTGAGGAGATCACGCCGGGGTGCACCAGCGGACCGGAGTTGATGCCGTGGAACTCGCGCGAGCTGACGGTCGTCACGCCGGAGGGCACGAACGTCGTGATGACCGCGGCGGTGCCGATCGATCCGGACGGCCCCGTCGCGGAGCGGATGCGCGCCGTGGGGATCGACGTTCCGCGGCCGTGACCTGCGACACTGGGGTCGTGCCTGAGCAAGACGGCCTCACTGTCGGACGCACGGCGACGCTGGTCGGCGTGAGCGTCAAAACCCTGCATCACTGGGACGCGGTCGGCCTGGTGCGCCCGAGCGGGCGCACCAGGTCCGGCTACCGCGTGTACTCCGCCGAGGACATCGCGCGGCTGCATCGCGTGCTCGTGTACCGCGAACTGGGCTTCCCCCTGTCGGAGATCGGCCGGCTGCTGGACGACCCGGCAGTGGACGCGCACACCCACCTGACCCGGCAGCGGCGCGAACTGCGCGACCGGATCGCGCGGCTCGAGCACATGGTGTCCGCAGTGGACCGGATGGCAGCGGCGACCCGGGGCGGGATGCAGCTGACCGCTGAGGAGCAGGTCGAAATCTTCGGTGCCGACTGGAATCCGGAGTGGGTCGACGAGGCCGCTGAGCAATGGGGCGACACCAAACAGTGGGCGGAATACCGCGAGCGGACCACTGACCTGACCCCGCAAGACTGGCGAGAGGCCGCGGCCGAACACGAGACTCTCCACGCCGACCTTGCTGCCGCGCGAAAGGCTGGCGTCGAGCCGGGTTCAGCCGAGGCGAACGCTCTCGCCGAGCGCCATCGCGCGACGTTGTCGAAGTACTTCGACTGCTCCCATTCGATGCAGGTGTGCATCGCCCGGAAGTTCGTGGAAGAGCCCGGGTACACCGAGTACTACAACGCGCTTGCGCCCGGCTTGGCCACCTGGCTGCGAGATGCGATCTTCGCCAATGCGGCCGCGCACGGAGTCGACCCGGACACCGCGGCGTGGGAGTGACGGGACCTTCGCGGCCCGGCCTCAGACCCCCCGAGCCATCTCCTCGAGCCGCCGGATCCGATCCTCGATAGGCGGATGCGTGGAAAACATCCGGCTCAGCCCCGCCCCCGGCCGGAACGGATTCGCGATCATCAAATGCGACTGCGACACCACCGCCGGCTCCGGCACCAGCGGAGCGGCCCGGGTCCCCCGCTCCAGCTTCCGCAACGCCGAGGCCAACGCCAGCGGATCCCCGGTCAGCTCAGCCCCCGAAGCATCCGCCTGATACTCCCGCGACCGGCTCACCGCCATCTTCACCACCCCGGCCGCGATCGGCCCGATCAAGACCAGCAGCAGCGACATGAACGGGTTGCCCTCGCGGTCGTTCCCGCCGAAGAAGAACGCGATATTCGCCAGCACGCTGACCACGCTCGCCAGCGCACCGGCAATGCACGAAATGAGAATGTCCCGGTTGTACACGTGGGACAGCTCGTGCCCGAGCACCGCACGCAGCTCGCGCTCGTCGAGCAGCTCCAGGATCCCGGTGGTGCAGCACACCGCCGCGTGCTGCGGGTTGCGTCCGGTCGCGAAGGCGTTCGGCGCCGCGGTCGGGCTCACGTACAGCGACGGCATCGGCTGCCGCGCGGACGTCGCCAGCTCCCGCACGATCCGGTACATCGCCGGCTGCTCGACCTCCGACACCGGCCGCGCGTGCATCGCGCGCAGGGCCATTTTCTCGGAGTTGAAGTAGGCGTAGGCGTTCATCCCGAGCGCCACGACCAGGCCGATGAGCAGGGCTGTTCGGCCGAACAGCCCGCTGATCCCGATGATGATCGCCGAGAGCAGACCGAGCAGCATCGCCGTCTTCAGCCCGTTGTGATGCTTGTGCACGCGCGCTCGCCTCCGTCCGCTCTGGCAGGTGCCGCAAGGTGGGTTACTCACTGGAAACAACGCGATCGGGGGACGCGAAGTTCCTTCGCCCGATCCTTGTCCGAGTTAGGGTCGGCGAGCAAGCCAACCGACCGGGGCAGGTGAGCGATGCGCGGTTCCCAGTTCTCCCGGCGAGGGCTGTTCGGCCTGGTCAGCGCTGGTGCGGCGGCACTGGTCGGCGGTAGCGCGGCGGCGGCCGAGCGAGTCACCAGCGTGCAGGTCGGCGGGACGCTTTCGGCGCTCGCGGTGAGTCCGGTCACCGGGCTCGTCTACGTGGCCGACCAGGCCTCCGGCGCGGTTCTGGTCCTCGATCCGGACGCGGGACGGGTCGTGTCCGCGCTGGCGGTGGGCGGGGAGCCGAGCGACGTGGCGGTGGACACCGACCGGATCTACGTCGCCAACCCGCCCGGCGGCACGGTGCTCGCCTTCGACAGTCAGACGCACCGGTTGCTGAGCGTGGTCAGCGCGGGGGCGGGCGCGTCGGCGCTCGCGTCCGATCCGCAGGCCAACCTCGTGTACGCGGTGAGCGGCGAGACCGGCACGTTCGCGGTGCTCGACAGCATTAGTCTCACCCTGCGGGACCTGCTGCCCGCGCCGAAGCCAGGTCTAGCCGGAATCGCGCTCGACCGCGGCCGGCGGCGCGCCTACTGCACCAGCCCGACCACGAACTCGGTCGAGATCTGCGACCTCGATTCGGGAACGTTCACCGCGAGCGTTCCGGTGGGCGCCGCTCCGACCGGAATCGGCGTCCACGAACGAAGCGGCCTGGTGTTCGTGGCGAATTCGGCGATCCACCATCTGTCTATTGTGGACGGATCGGCGCGGGCTCAGGTCAATACCGTGCTGCTGCGGAGCGAGGCGTCGTCGCTCGCGGTGCATCAGGGCAGCGAGGTCGTGTACACCAACGGCGGGCAAAATGGACTGTCGCGGGTGGACGGTCGAACGGAAGCCCTGACCGGCGAGCTGAGCCTGGGGGTGAATCCGGGCGACGTCGCGGTGGATCAGCGCACGCGCACGGTGTACGTGACCGATCCGCTGCACGGCACCATCAACATCGTGCGCGATTTCTGACCGCTCGCATGAAGTTACTCCAGGTATACGGTGTCGGGTATGGAAATTGGTCTCCAGGTCCCCGACTTCACGTTGCCGGGAGGGACCGCCGCGCTCGGGGCGAAACTGGCCGAGGCGGTACGGGCGGCGGACGACGCCGGGTTCGCCTATCTCGCGGTGATGGATCACTTCTTCCAGATTCCCAGCGTCGGCCCGAGCGACCGCGCGATGCTCGAGGCGTACACCACGCTCGGCTACTTCGCCGGGCACACCCAGCGCGCGCAATTGCTCACCTACGTCACCGGCGCGATTTACCGGCATCCCGGTCTGCTCGCGAAGGCAGTCACCACGCTCGACGTGCTGTCCGGCGGGCGGGCCATGCTCGGCATCGGAGCCGGGTGGAACGAGGAGGAAGCCCGCGGGCTCGGGTTCCCGTTTCCGTCCGTCTCGGAACGATTCGAACTGCTCGAGGAAAACCTGCGGTACGTCCGGCAGATGTGGGACGAGGACGACAAACCGTTCTCCGGCAAGCATTTCACCGCCGCCAGACTGCTCAACAGCCCGCAGCCGCCGCACCGCCCGGCGATCATGGTCGGCGGGGGCGGGGAGAAGAAGACTCTGCGGCTGGTCGCGAAATACGGCGACTGCTGCAACATCGGCAACGGCCCGGATCTCGAACGCAAGCTCGACGTGCTCAAGCGGCATTGCGAAACCGAGGGGCGCGACTACGCCGAGATCACCAAGACGGTTTACCACTACCTGGACATCGGCCCGTCCGGGGAGAAAACCGGCGAATTTCTCGCCGAGGCGCGCAGGCTGCACCGGCTCGGCGTCCAGGCGATGATCGGTCCGCTGCCCGGCGGGCTCGACCAGGACCGGATCGGGATATTCGCGCACGACATCATTCCGGCGGTTAAGGAGTTGGCATGAAACTCGGGTTGCACCTGGCTCAGCAGACCTGGCCGAACGGCCCGGCGGCGCTCGGCGCGGACCTGGCGCGGGTGGCCCGGACCGCGGACCAGGCCGGGTTCGAATATCTCTCGGTGATGGACCATTTCTTCCAGATTTCCAGCTACGGCCCGCCGGAGCACGAAATGCTGGAAGGCTGGACCACGCTCGGCTTCCTCGCCGCGCACACCGAGCGCGTCAAACTGCTCACGCTCGTCTCCGGCGTCATTTACCGGCACCCGGGGCTGCTCGCGAAGACCGCGACGACGCTCGACGTGCTGTCCGGCGGGCGGGCGATCCTCGGCATCGGCGCGGGGTGGAACGAGGAGGAGTCCCGTGCGCTCGGGTTCCGGTTCCCGCCGATGAAGGAACGGTTCGAACAGCTCGAGGACGCGCTCCGGTACGTCCACCAGATGTGGGCCGAGGGCGACGAACCCTTTACCGGCACGCACGTCAGCGGTGAGCGGTTGCTCAACAGCCCGCAGCCGATCCAGCGTCCGCACCCGCCGATCCTGATCGGGGGCAGCGGCGAGAAGAAGACTCTGCGGTTCGTCGCGCAATACGGCGACATCTGCAATTTGCTGCCCGGACCGGATCTTCCGCGCAAGCTGGAGGTCCTGAAGCAGCATTGCGAGGACGTCGGCCGCGACTACGCGGAGATCACGAAAACCGCTTCGCTGCGGCTCGACACCGGTGAAAAGGGCGAGAAAACCGGGCAACTGCTGGATGAACTGGGCCGGTTGGCGGAACTCGGGTTCAGCGTCGCGACCGGCTGGGCGCACGGCGTGCCGGACCCGGCGGTGCTCGAACGGTTCGCCACCGAGGTCATCCCGGCGGCGGAAAAGCTGTGATCCGCTGACGAACGGGTGGCGGCTGCGCCATCCGGCACCGGCCGCCCACCCGTTCGTCGCAGCAGCTCGCGGCATTCCGCCGCCGTCATTGTCTCGGTTCCGAATCGACTCCGGTGAGCTTCCCGGCCCGTTGTAACGACGGCCGGGCGCGGATCGACCTGCCCTACGCAGCTCGCGTTCGCGACCGGAGGAGCCTGGTACATGACCACATGTCGACTCTGCGGTTCGGAAAGAACCGCCAGCGTGGTCGACCTCGGCGCGACCCCGCCGTGCGAACGGTTCCTGACCGCCGCCCAGCTGGCCGAACCCGAACCGACTTTCCCGCTGCATCTCGAAGTGTGCACGGAATGCTGGCTCGCGCAGCTCCCGCCGTTGCTCGACCCGGCCGACACTTTCACCGATTACGCGTATTTCTCGTCTTTTTCCACCTCGTGGGTCGAACACGCGAAACGGTTCACCGACGCCGCCGTCGAGCGGCTCGGGCTGACCGACCAGTCTTTCGTCGTCGAGGTCGCCAGCAACGACGGATACCTCCTGAAGCACGTCGTGGAACGCGGAATCCGTTGTCTTGGCGTGGAACCTTCGGTGAACGTCGGGCAGGCCGCGCGTGAGGCTGGGGTGCCGACGCACACCGCGTTCCTCTCCGAGGAGACCGGCCTGCAGGTGCGTGCCGAACACGGTCCGGCCGACCTGGTCGTGGCGAACAACGTCTACGCCCACATTCCGGACATCCGCGGGTTCACCCGCGGGCTGCGCGCGCTCGTCGCGGACGACTGCTGGGTGTCGATCGAGGTGCAGCATCTGCTCACGCTGATCGAAAAGAACCAGTACGACACGATTTACCACGAGCATTTCCAGTACTACACCGTCGAATCCGCGCGGCGAGCGCTGGCGGGCGGCGGACTGACCGTGGTCGACGTCGAACTCCTGCCGACGCACGGCGGCTCGATCCGGCTCTGGGCGCGGCCCGCCGCGGTCGCCGGGGAGCCGAGCACGCGAATGACCGACGTGCTGGCGCGGGAGAAAGCCGCCGGGCTGCACGAACTGTCCGGGTACACCGAATTCGCCGACCGGGTCACCCGCGTGCGGCTGGAATTGCTCGAATTTCTCCTCGCCGCGCGGAAAGCCGGGAAAACGACCGTCGGGTACGGCGCGCCCGGCAAGGGCAACACCCTGCTCAACCACTGCGGCATCCGGCCGGACCTGCTCGCCTACACGGTGGACCGCAATCCGTACAAGCACGGCCGGTTCACGCCGGGCACCCGGATCCCGGTCGTGGAGCCGGACCGGATCGCCGCCGACCGGCCGGACTACGTGCTCGTCCTGCCCTGGAACCTGCGGGACGAACTGACCGAACAGCTGTCCTACGTCGGCGCTTGGGGCGGCAAGCTCGTCTTCCCGATTCCGCGCCTGGAAATCGTCGAGGTGGAAGTGAAGTGAAGGTCGTTCTGTTCTGCGGCGGTTACGGCATGCGGATGCGCAGCAGCGAGGCGTCCGACGTGCCCAAGCCGATGGCGATGGTCGGGCCGCGCCCGCTGATCTGGCACGTGATGCGCTATTACGCGCATTTCGGGCACACCGAGTTCGTGCTGTGCCTCGGCTACGGCGCGCACCACATCAAGGACTTCTTCCTGCACTACGAGGAAACGACGTCCAACGATTTCGTGCTGCGCGGCGGAAAACCGGAACTGCTGTCCACCGACATCGCCGACTGGACGATCTCCTTCGTGCAGACGGGCATCGAATCGCCGATCGGCGAACGGCTCCGCCGCGTGCGCGACCACCTCGACGGCGACGAAATGTTCCTCGCCAACTACGCCGACGTCCTCACCGACGCGCCGCTGGACCACATCGTCGAACGCTTTAGCAACAGCGACGCGGGCGCGTCGATGCTCGTCGTGCCGCCGCAGTCGTCGTTCCACTGCGTCGAGATGGACGAGGGCGGCCGGATCGGTGCGATCACCCCGGTCAGCGAACTCCCGCTGTGGGAGAACGGCGGCTATTTCGTGCTGCGGCAGGAGATTTTCGACCACATCCCGGAGAACGGCGATCTGGTCGCCGACGGGTGCGGCGAACTCGCGAAGCGCGGCCGGCTGCTCGCGTACCCCTACCGCGGGTTCTGGAAGCCGACCGACACGGTCAAGGAACGCTACGCACTCGACGCCGCGTACGCGCATGGCGACCGGCCGTGGGCGTTGTGGGAACGCGAGAAGGTGGGAGCGTGATCCGCCTCGGTGCCGAGCTGAAAAGCAT
This sequence comes from Amycolatopsis sp. VS8301801F10, assembly GCF_046195355.1. NCBI lineage: Bacteria > Bacillati > Actinomycetota > Actinomycetes > Pseudonocardiales > Pseudonocardiaceae > Amycolatopsis > Amycolatopsis sp. VS8301801F10. The sequence goes on from NZ_CP176065.1 coordinate 798,992, forward strand.
CGTCGCGCTCGGCGCGCATTGCGACGACATCGCCATCGGGGCGGGTGGCACGCTGCTGGAGATCTGCGGACAGCGTCCCGGGCTTCAGGTCGACGCGCTGGTGCTGTCCGGCGGCGGCACCGACCGGGAGACTGAGGAACGCGCCGCGCTGGCCGCGTTCTGCCCGGGTGCCAAGCTGACCGTCACCGTGCTGAAGCTGCCGGACGGCCGTCTCCCCTCGCATTGGGAGGAAGCCAAGAACGCGCTGGAGGACCTCCGCCGCCGCACCGATCCGGACGTCGTGTTCGCGCCCCGCACCATCGACGCCCACCAGGATCACCGCGGGCTCGCCCAGCTCGTGCCCACGGTGTTCCGCGGGCATTTGACGCTGGGCTACGAAATCGTCAAGTGGGACGGGGACCTCGGCCGGCTGCCCGCGTACGCGCCGATGTCGGACGAGGTCATGCAGCGCAAGATCGAACTGCTGCACCAGCATTACGGCTCGCAGCAGCACCGGCCGTGGTACGACCGCGAGGCGTTCCTCGGCCTCGCGCGGATTCGCGGAATCGAATGCCAAGAACGCTATGCCGAGGCGTTCGAGGCGAACAAACTCGTCATCGACCTAAGGGGCTGAAGGCATGCGCGTGCTGCTCACGGGGCACACGGGATATCTGGGCACGGTGATGGCGCCGGTGCTCGCCGCGGCGGGGCACGAGGTCGTCGGCCTCGACTCGGGCTTGTTCGCCGCTTGTGTGCTCGGCCCGGCCCCGCGCGATCCGGTCGGGCTGGCCGTCGACCTGCGGGACGTGAAAGCCGAGCATCTCCAGGGCTTCGACGCGGTGATCCACCTCGCCGCGCTGTCGAACGACCCGCTCGGCTCGCTCGCCCCCGAACTGACCTACGACATCAACCACCACGCGTCGGTCAAGCTCGCGAAACTCGCGAAGGCCGCCGGGGTTTCGCGGTTCCTCTACGCCTCGACCTGTTCCGTCTACGGTGCTTCCGGCGGCAGCGGCCTGGTCGACGAGGACGCACCGCTGCGGCCGGTCACGCCGTACGCCGAGTCGAAGGTCCGCGTGGAAGCCGAGGTTTCCGAACTCGCCGACGACGACTTCACCCCGGTGTATATGCGCAATGCCACCGCGTTCGGCTTCTCCCCGCGGCTGCGCGCCGACATCGTGCTGAACAACCTGGTCGGCCACGCTTACCTGTCCGGCGAGGTCCTCGTGCTCTCCGACGGCACGCCGTGGCGGCCGCTGGTGCACGCCGACGACATCGCCCACGCCTTCACCGCAGCCCTCGAAGCACCGCGCGAAGCCGTGCACAACAAGGCGTTCAACATCGGCACCGAACGCAACAACGTGACGGTCGCCGAGATCGCCGAAGAGGTGGTCGCGGCGGTGCCCGGTGCCAAGCTGCGGATCACCGGCGAAGCCGGGGCCGACCCGCGCTCGTACCGCGTCGATTTCTCCCGGTTCCGCGACGCGGTCCCGGCCTTCGACTGCAAGTGGGGCGTGAAAGACGGCGCGCTGCAACTGTTCGACGCCTACCGCCGCCACAGCCTCACCCAAGCCCAGTTCCAGCACCGCTTCACCCGGCTGAACTGGCTGAGCGACCGGCAGGCCGCCGGCGCGGTCGACGCCACCCTGCGGCACGCCTGATGCGCACCGGGCCCGAGATGCACGCCCTGGTGGAACGGCTGTACCCGTTCTGCCGGAGCATCACCGGCGACGGCGTGCGGCAGACGCTGGCCGTCGTCGGCGAGCACCTCCCGCTCGACCGGTACGAGGTGCCCAGCGGCACCGAGGTGCTGGACTGGACCGTGCCGCCGGAGTGGAACATCCGCGACGCCTTCGTCGCGGATTCCTCCGGACGGCGGGTGATCGACTTCCGGAAGTCGAACCTGCACGTGGTCGGCTACAGCGTCCCGGTCGACCGGGTCGTCAGCCTCACCGAACTGCGCACGCACCTGCACACGCTGCCCGAGCAGCCGTCGTTGATCCCGTACCGCACCAGTTACTACTCCCCCACCTGGGGTTTCTGCCTCGCGCAGGAGGTTCTGGACACGCTGCCGGACGGCGACTACCACGTCAAAATCGATTCGACGCTCGCTGACGGCCACCTCACCTACGCCGAGCACGTCGTGCCGGGCGAGGTGTGCGACGAAGTGCTCGTCTCGTGCCACGTCTGTCATCCGTCGCTGGCCAACGACAACCTCGCCGGCATCGCGGTCGCCGTCGCGCTCGCGCGGGCGCTGGCCGAGGAAAAGCCGTACTACACCTACCGGTTTCTGTTCATGCCCGGCACGATCGGCGCGATCACCTGGCTGGCGCGCAATTTCGAGCGCATCGAGCAGGTCAAGCACGGCGTGGTGCTGGCCTGCGCCGGGGACCGGGGCTCGCTCACGTACAAGCGCAGCCGCCGCGGGGACGCCGACATCGACCGCGTCTTCACGCACGTCCTCAAGGACAAACCGCACGAGATCCGCGATTTCTCGCCGTACGGGTACGACGAGCGCCAGTTCTGCTCCCCCGGGTTCAACCTCGGCGTCGGCTCGCTCACGCGCACGCCGTACGCGGGCTACCCGGAGTACCACACCTCGGCGGACAACCCGTCCTTCGTCGACCCAGACGCGATGGCCGACACCCTCGACACCTTGCGGACGGCGTTTTCCGTCCTGGACCGCAACCGGCGCTACGTGAACCTCAGCCCGTACGGCGAGCCGCAGCTCGGCAAGCGCGGACTGTACGACTCGCTCGGCGGGCGCAGCGACGCGAAACAAGCGCAGCTGGCCATGCTGTGGGTGCTCAGCCTCTCCGACGGCGACCACAGCCTCCTCGACATCGCCGAACGGGCGGACCTGCCGTTCGGCGCCGTAGCCGCGGCGGCCGATGCCCTTCAGGCCGCCGGACTGCTGAAGGAGTGAGGCCATGCCGTCGATCCTGCGTTCGCGAGCCGTCCGCGCGATGGCGGGACGGCTCAGCTGGGGCCTCGGCGACCAGGCTGTTTCGAGCCTGACCAACTTCGTGGTCGGCCTGTACGTCGCGCGCTCGCTCGGCGCGACGGCGTTCGGCCTGTTCAGCATCGCGTGGGTGACCTACGGCGTCATTCTCAACGTCTCGCGCGGCCTCGCCACCGACCCGCTGATGGTCCGCTTCTCCGGTGTCACCAGGGCGAGCTGGCGGACCGCGGTGGGCCAGGCCGTCGGGACCGCTTTTGTGGTGGGCATCGCGAGCGGGCTGGTAAGTGTCCTTTTTGGACTCGCGGTCGGCGGGGCGCTCGGCGCCGCGTTCGTGGCGCTCGGTGCGGTGCTGCCGTTCCTGCTGGTCCAGGACGCGTGGCGGTTCGGGTTCTTCGCGCAGGGCACCGGACACAAGGCGTTCGTCAACGACGGGATCCAGGCCGTCGCGTTGTTCCCCGCGCTGGTATTGGCCGCGCGCTACGACACTGTGGTCGCGTTTCTGCTGGCCTGGGGTTGTTCGGCCGGGGTCGCGGCCGCGTTCGGCTGGGTGCAGACGAGCGTGTTGCCGCGGCTCGGCGGGGTGCGCGGATGGCTGCGGGACCATCGCGACCTCGGTGTGCGCTATCTCGTGGAGAACGTCAGCAACAGCGGTTCGTCGCAGCTGCGGGCGTACGGACTGGGTGCGATTTCCGGCCTGGCGGCGGTCGGCACGGTACGCGGGGCGGAACAGCTGCTCGGCCCGTTTCTCGCGCTGCTCATGGGACTTTCCCTCGTCACTGTCGCCGAGGGAGCGCGGGTGCTCCGGCAATCGCCGCATCGGCTGTGGCACTTCTGCGTGGTGCTCGGTGCGGCACAGGCGGCGGCTGCTCTGATCTGGGGACTCGGACTGTGGTTCTTCGTCCCCGAGGACGCCGGCCGGTTCGTGCTCGGTTCGCTCTGGGACAGCTCGTCGCCGCTGGTCCCCGCGGTCACGATGGCGGTCGTCGGCGCGAGCTTCACCACCGGCGCGACGGCCGGGCTGCGCGCGCTCGGGATGGCGCGGCGGAGCTTGCGGTCGCAGCTGATCGCGTCCGCGTGCTACGTCGTGTTCGGCCTGATCGGGGCCGTGCTCGGCGGGGCGGGCGGCTCGGAGTGGGGCGTCGCGGCCGCCACGCTCACCGGTTCGGCCGTGTGGTGGTGGCAGCTGCGCAGCGCGCTCCGCGACCACTTCGCGGCGGCGACCGAGTTTCCCGCCGCGTCAGGTTCCTTCAGCCAAGCAGAACTCCATTCGGCTTCCGAGGAGATGAAACCGGCATGAGCACGGTGCCCCGGCTGACCATCGGTCTGCCCGTCTACAACGGAGAGGAATTCCTCAGCGAAGCACTCGACGCGCTGCTCGGGCAGACCTACGAGGATTTCGAGCTGATCATTTCCGACAACGCGTCGCAGGACGGCACGGAGGAGATCGCCCGGAAGTACGCGCAGGAGGATTCGCGGATCCGGTATCTGCGCCAGCCGCGCAACATCGGCGCGACCCCGAACCACAACATCCTGCTCGAGCAGGCGCGCGGCGAACTGTTCAAATGGGCTTCGCACGACGATCTTTACGGCCGGGAGCTGCTGGCGAAGTGCGTCGAAGCGCTCGACGCGCGGCCGGAGACGATCCTCGCGCATTCGCACCAGGCGATCATCGACGAGAACGGCGCGGTGACCGTACCGCTGGACTACCGGCACAAGACGGACGCGCCCCGGCCGTCGGTGCGGTTCAAGAGCCTGCTGTTCGAGCCCGGCGGCGACGATTTCTACGGCGTGATGCGCACGGCGGTGCTGCGTCGGGTCACCCCGATGGACAGCTACCACCACGCTGACCGCACCTACGTGGCCGAACTGGCGCTGCACGGGCCGTTCTACCAGGTGCCGGAGCTGCTGTACTTCCGCCGCGACCATCCGGACCGGGCCGAGCGAGCGAACCCGAGCAAACGCTCCCGGTGCGCGAACCTCGATCCGAAGCGCGGCAACGCGTTGCTGAACCCGACCGCGCGGCTGCTCGCCGAGTACGTCTGGGGTTTCGTGCACGGAATCCGCTCCGCGCCGCTGTCGTCGGGCGAACGTCGCGCCTGCTACCTCGCGCTGGTCGAATGGTTTGCCAGCCGGGCGCGACCCGGTGGGGGCGGGGAACGCGTCGAGGACCGTGCTCCGGTGCACGCGGCCGAGCTCAACCTCACTGTCGACCGCGTGGTCGCCGGGCGCGAACGGCGGGTGCCGTGACTGTTCGAGTCGGAGTCTTCGGACTGCTCGGTTCAGGCAACCTCGGCAATGACGGCTCGCTGGAGGCGGTGCTCGGCTTCCTGCGCTCCGAACATCCGTATGCGAAGGTGTCCGCGTTCTGCGGTGGGGCGGACACCATCCAGGCGCGGTACGGGATCCCAGCGGTGCGGTTGAACTGGTACAGCGGCGAGTACCGGCACGCTTCCGGACTGCGGTCGATCGTGACGAAAGCGCTCGGCAAGGTCGTCGACGTTTTCCGCACGGCGTGGTGGGTCCGGCGGCAGAACGTGGTGATCGTTCCCGGCATGGGCGTGCTGGAGGCGACGCTTCCGTTGCGGCCGTGGGGGTTTCCGTACGCGCTCTTTCTGCTCTCGTTGTGCGGGCGGCTGGGGCGGACGAAGGTCGCGCTGGTCAGCGTGGGCGCCGATCGGATTCAGGTGCCCGCGACGCGGTTTCTGGTGCGGTATGCGTCCCAGCTGGCGGCGTATCGGTCCTTCCGCGACGAACTGTCGCGGTCGGCGATGGCCGACATGGGGGTTCGGGTGGCTGACGACCGGGTGTATCCCGATCTCGCCTTCGCGCTGCCGACTCCTGCCGCCGTCGAGGATCCGCGTGCGGTGGGCGTCGGGGTGATGGCTTACTACGGCGGGAATGACGACCGGGCGCGCGGCGAGGAGATTTACCGGGCGTACGTGGACGCGATGACGGAATTCGTACGGTATCTCGTCAGCCAAGAGCGGCCGGTCCGGCTTTTCATCGGTGACCGGATCGATCGCGAGGTGGTGGACGAGATCGTCGAAACGGTCGATTCTCCGCTGCTCTCCGCGGCCGTCCCGGGCACGCTCGGCGAGCTGATGCGCTCGATGGCCGAGGTCGGCACGGTGGTGGCTACTCGGTACCACAATGTGTTGTGCGCGTTGAAGGTCGGGAGGCCAACGGTCGCGATCGGATACGCTAAGAAGAACGACGTGCTGATGGCCGAAATGGGGCTCGGCGAGTTCTGCCAGGAGGCCCGGGCGGTCGATGTGCCGCGGCTGATCGGGCAGTTCGAGGAATTGCAGCGGCGGGCTCCGGAATTGAAGGCGGAACTCGCCGCTCGCAACGAAGCCTGCAATCAGCAGTTGAAGGATCAGTTCGCCCTGTTGTCGAGGTCGCTCATTCCCGCGGAGGTGTCGTGAAAGCCGTTCCCGTGCCGTCGATTTCCGGCCTGTGGCTCTTTCAGCCGACGCCGCACCGTGACGAGCGCGGCTTCTTCTCGCGGACCTTCGACGCCGACGTCGCCCGGTCGGTCGGCATCGATCCGGACGCGTTCGTGCAGGACAGCGTGTCCCGCTCGGTGCGCGGCGTGGTGCGCGGGATGCACCTGCGGTCCGGGGCCGGCGAGGCGAAACTGGTGCGGTGCTCGTTCGGCGAGGTGTTCGACGTGGTGGTCGACCTGCGGCCGGATTCGCCGACCTTCCTTCGCCGGGAAACGTTTCGCCTCTCCGGCGACACTCAGGAAAGCATCTATCTCCCGGCCGGATGCGCACACGGTTTCCAGGCGCTGAGCGACATCGCCGACGTGTCGTACCGGATCGACCGCGCGCACGACCCGTCCGAGGACGTCGCCATCGCGCATGACGACCCGGAGCTCGCCATCCCGTGGCCGCTGCCCGCGGCATTGCTGTCCGAACGCGACGCGTCGGCCCCTTCGCTGGCCGATGCCTTGAGGTGACCCGTCATGGACCTGCCACTCTCCCGGATCGCGAACGAACGCCTGCACCGCGCCATCCCCGGCGGTGCGCACACCTACGCCAAAGGCGAGGACCAATACCCGGAACATCTCGCACCGGTCATCTCGCACGGCCGCGGCGCATACGTCTGGGACGTCGACGGCAACCAGTACCTCGAATACGGTTCCGGCCTGCGGGCGGTCAGCCTGGGTCACGTGCATCCGCGGGTGACCTCGGCCGTCCGCGACGTGCTGGAACGGGGCAACAACTTCGTCCGTCCGTCCATTGTGGAGCTTGAAGCGGCGGAGCAGTTCCTGGAAACGGTGCCGACCGCGGACATGGTGAAGTTCGCGAAGAACGGCTCCGACGCGACGACCGCCGCCGTCCGGCTCGCCCGCGCCGCCACCGGACGGCCGCTGGTCGCCTATTGCGCTGACCACGCGTTTTTCTCCACCGACGACTGGTTCATCGGCACGACCCCGATGTCCGCCGGAATCCCCGCCGCGACAATGGCGATGACCGTGCCGTTCCCCTACGGCGATCTCCCGGCGACCGAGCAGATGCTGCGCCAGTACCACGGTCAGGTGGCGTGCCTGATCCTGGAACCGACCAAGGACGTCGCCCCGCCGGACGGTTATCTGGCCGGGCTGCGGGAACTCGCGCATCGGCATGGCGCGTTGGTGATTTTCGACGAGATGATCACCGGATTCCGGTACTCCGAGCACGGCGCGCAAGGCTTGTATGGAGTGACACCGGATCTCTCGACGTTCGGCAAAGCGCTCGGCAACGGCTTCGCGGTCGCTGCTTTGGCGGGTCGGCGAGACTTGATGGAGCTAGGCGGGCTTCGGGATTCGCGAGACCGGGTTTTCCTGCTGTCCACGACGCACGGCGCGGAAACCCCAGCGCTGGCCGCGGCGATGGCGGTAATCGACGCCTACGCGGCAGAGGATGTGACGGCCCGCCTGCACGCTCTGGGTGCCCGGTTGGCCGCCGGGGTGACCGAGGTGGCGGCCGCACATGGGGTCGGCGAACGGGTCTTGGTGCGCGGACGGGACAGCAACCTGGTCTTCGCGACTCTCGACGCGGATGGCCGGCCTTCGCAGGAGTATCGGACGTTGTTCCTGCGGTGCCTGTTGGAGAACGGGGTGCTGGCACCGTCCTTTGTGGTCAGTGCGGCGATGACGGAGCGGGACATCGACCGGACGGTGGAGGTGGTCGCTTCGGCTTGCGTGGTGTACCGGAAGGCGCTGGAGGCGGGGGACCCGTCACCGTGGCTGGGAGGGCGGGCGGTCAGGCCGGTTTTTCGCCGGAAGTCCTGACTCGCCCTTTCCCGTCCGCGAGCCGGTCCACCCAATACCCGGTAACCGGCACGATCGCCAACGCCACCGCGAAACCGCCGATCGTGTCGGTCGGATAGTGCGCGCCCAGCCCGACCTCCGCCCACGCCATCAGGAACCCGGACACCACAGCCAGCCCCACCGTCCACGCCACTGCCGCGCTCCGGCCAGACCGCCCGGCCAGCACGTAAGCCCCGATCACCGCCAAAGCGGTCGCGAAAGCGGTGTGGCCGCTGGGGAACGACAGGTAGCTGCCGTGGATCGTCCGCCCGGTCAATGGCTTCAGCACCGAAGTCACCACGACCGTCAACCCGCAGCCGACCACCGTCAGCACCGCTGTCCGGAGCCGGTTTGTCAGCAGGCAACCGCCGAGCACCAAGGCCAGGATCAGCGTCGCGCCCAACGGTTCGCCGCAGAAGTCGATCGCCGTCGCGAAGTACCACCACGGGTCGCCGATGAGGTCTGGGCCGGGCAGGAGCGGGGCGTCGAACGCGCTCGGCACCGAGTGTCCGGCGAACCGCAGGCCCAGCGCGATCAGCGTCAGGAAGCCGAGCACGGCCAAGACCATCGACGGCGTGCGCAGAACGACCGGAAGCGCCGGGGGCGAGGTCTTCAGTCGGTCGCGCACGCCTTCCTTCATACCGTGGAAATCGCTTCCTCGTAGCCTTCGAGCAACCGCTTCAGCCCCACCTCCGGGGTGAAATCCGCCTCGTACCGCCGCCGCGCGGCCTCGCCCATCTCCTGGTTCCGCTCGGCGACCTCGAGCAGCGAGCCAGCGAGCGCGGCCGCGTCGCCGGGGGTGTGCAGCAAGCCGGTGACGCCGTCGGTGATCAGCTCTTCGAAGGCACCGTGCGCGGGCGCGACCGTCGGCACCCCGGCGGCCATTGCCTCCACCACCACGAGACCGAACGCCTCCAGCCACGTCGACGGCACCACCACCGCGGCCGCGCGCGCGATCAGTTCCTGGCACGAAGCCCGGTCCTGCAGGCCGACGTACGACACGTTCTCCCGTCCCGCCGCCCAGGCCGCGACGTTGTCGGACAGCGGCCCGGTCCCGGCGATCAGCAACGGCAGCTTGCCCGTGTACCGCTCCCACGCCGCTTGGAGCAGCGGGATGCCTTTCTCCTCGGTGAGCCGGCCCAGGAACAGAAGGTGCTCGCCGTCGCCGACTCGCCGGCGGCCCTGGTCCGGGACGAAGTTGTGCTTCACCCGCATCCGCGCGGACGGCAGGCCCGCGTCGACCAGCAGGCGGCGCTGGGCGTCGGAGATGCAGAAGAACCGGGTCACGCCGGTTCGCCAGCGATCCCGGTTGACCAGCAGGTTTACCGCCATCGGCACGGTCGCCGCGGTTGACCCGCGGTAGCAGCCGTGCCGCACCGCGGGGATCGGCAGGCCGCCGACGCAGTCGGTGCAGATCCGGCCGTCGCGGTAGAGCGTGCCGGGCGGGCAGACGAGGCCGTAGTTGTGCAGGGTCGCGACCACCGGCACGCGCGCCTCGGCGCATGCGGCCAGCACCGACGGCGACAGCAGCGGGAAGGTGTTGTGAACGTGCACGACATCGGGTCGCTCTCGGCGAAGCTGGGCCAGCAACGCCGTCCGCGACGCGCGGTTCCACGGCACCTGCAGCGGCACCAAGGCCTTGCGCGCCACCGGCATCGACGCGATGTCGTCGCTGTGCCGCTCGAACCGCCGCACGTCGATCCCGGCCGAGGCCAGCAGCGCGACCTCGGCGTCGACCACGTTGTTCTCGCCGCTCGGCTGCTCCGACCGATAGCGGTTGTGCACCACCAGAACCTTCACGCCAGCTTCTCCCTCGCTGGAGCCTCGCCGGTGGCCAGCAACGACGCGGCGACCGCCAGATGCAGCAGATACGGCGACGCGTCGCCGAGCCCGGCTTCGGTGTAGGACGCGGAAACGCAGTACGCGATCAGGAAAATCGCGCACGCCCTTGCCAGCGACGGCGGGCGCAGCACCGCGATCGCGATCAGCACCAGCAGGAACGCGGCGACGATCCCGATCCCGACCAAGCCCTCCTCGTGGTAGATCGCCAGCCAGCTGTTGTCGATCGGCAGGCCGTCGTAGGACTTGTCGGTGAGGCCGACGCCGAAGAGGTACTCGAATCCGCTCCGCGGCGCGGACAGCAACGCGTCCCACACCTTCGCGCGGCCGGTCAGGCTGGAGAAATCGTCGGTGCTCTGCCCGCGCAGGAACCACGCCTGCAGCAGGCCGCCCAGCACCACCGCGGCGAACCCGGCGACCAGCACGATCCCGGCGAACACCTTCCGCGCCCGCGCGCTGACCAGGCCTAGCGACAGCAGCGCGACGACCAGCCCGGCGACGAGGCCGAGCGTCGCGGTGCGGGTGTGCGTGAGCAGCAGTACCCCGAGCGACGGCACGACGACGAGCAACGCGCTCTTGGCGTCCGTCCGTTTGCCGAGCCACATCAGCACCGCGAGACCCGCAATGACCGCCGCGTACTGGCCGACCTGCGGCGGCGTCAGCGGCCAGACCGCGCCGGAAAGCCGGCCGCCGTAGAGGTCCGGCATCGCCTTGCCCGGCGCGATCGCCAAGCCGAGCACGACCGACAGCAGCACCGCGCCGAACATCCGGATGTGCGCGCGCACGAACGTGAACGTCCCGTCCCACCAGCCGCTGAGCAGCCAGAGCGTCGCGACGAACACCGTGAACCGGAAGCACCGGAACAGCGCGCCGAAGCCGGATTCCAGGTGCACGCTGGCCACAATGGCGGTGAGCAGCAGGAAGGACAGCAGCATCAGGTACGCGCTCGGCCGGATCTTGATCCGCAGGTTCAGCACCAGCGCGAGCAGGAACGCGGTCATCAGCGCGCCCATGGTGACCAGCTGGATCACCGTGCGCGGCAAGGGAATCACCGTCTGCGCGCCGGTCGAGCCGAGCGTGTTGAGAATGAGCAACGCCCAGGCCGCGCTTACCGCCTTCGGCACTGTTTTCGCCGGCAGGGCGGCGGTCAATTCAGCCACGTCAGCCACCCCCGTTCGGCTGGTAACTCGAATTCGCGTCCTGGTGGTACGGCGCGCTCTGCCATTCGCCGATGCCGATGATGTTGCTCATCTCCCGGGCGACGAAGGTCCACGGACCGGCATAAGCGTTGTCGTGCCAGGAATTGCCCTGCTGGAACGTGATCGCTTGCTGGATCACCGCGCCCTGGTACGGCGACCAGGTGGGATAGCTGCCGAAATTCGACAACACGCCCATCCGGCCGCAGATCTCCTCGCAGCCGAGCGCCTTCGAGTTGAGCGTGAACTGGTTGTGCTGCACCACGACCCGCTGAGTCTTCCACCGGCAGTCGCTGTACAGCGGTTTCTGCGAGATCGCCGGGGCGGAACAGGTACTGACATTCGGTACGAGTTTCGTGCACGAGCCGCTGGAGGTGTTGGCCGGGCTATTGCAGAACCGGTCGGCGTTCTCCCACAGGATGACGCCGTTCCAGTTGTCCTGCAGCAGATTCCCGGAAACTTCCAGCTCGCTCGTGCGGGCCTTCAGCCGGGGTTCGCCGCCGGATTCGGAAAGGTAGATTGTCGCGGACGGGAACGGGTCGCCGCGATCGGCGTGCGCGCGGCCGTCGGGCAGGTTGTTGCGCCGGAACGTGTTGTTGCGGATGATCGCGTTGTAGCTGGTTTCATAAATGATCGCGGCGCTGTCGTTGTTCTCGATCAGGTTGCCCTCGATCAGGAAATCGTTGTTGTTCGTGTCCGCCCACAGCCCGGTGCCGCGGTTGTCATGGATCCAGTTGCCGACGACGTCCGCGCCGTCCACCGCCCAGAACTTCATGCCGCCGGTGCAGCCGCACTCGGGAACCTTGGCTTCCCAGTTCGCGGTGTTGTTGCCGGTGACCTCGGTGCCGCGCAGCACCAGCCCGGTCACCGCGGCGGTGCCGGAGTAGGCGTTCAGCCCGTACTGGCCGTTGCGCCGCAGGCAGCTGTCGAGGATCTGCTGCTTCGGCCCGGCCATCAGCCCGGCCCCGTCGTTGTCCTGCACCGTCAGGCGCCGGATGACCCATCCGGGGGCCGAATCGTGGTTGACCACGCCCTCGTCGCGCGGCGCGGTGAAGCCCTGCACGGTGAACGATTCGAGCCGGACGTCCTTGGCCGCGCCCGCGAAGGCGTACCGGTTCTTCTTGCGCCCGTCGAACACCGCGCCGGGCGCGCCGAGGTAGACGTCCCCGTCCTTGGGCTGCACCTGGGCGTACTCGTCGTCGGTGAGCCGGTGCGTGCCGGGAGCGAGCCAGAACGTGGTGCCCGCCGGGGAGTTCTTCGTCTTTGTCGACAAGTCGTCCACCACGGCCGGATCCACCGCGACAGCTCCGGCGGGCGCGGTCGCCGGACCCGGCGGCACGTGGTCGCAGACCGCGGCGACCGGACCCTGCGGCGAAGTCGATCCGGCGACCGGAGCGGGCGCGGCTCCGGACGAGCTGCACGAAGCCAGCGTGAGCGGGAGCAACGCTCCCAGCAGCAGCAATGTCCTTCGCACGGTGGATCCTCTCCAGATCAGGGCAGGCGGAGCACGGTGGTCAGCGGTCCGGTGACCGGACCGGAACCGACGAGCGCGGTGGCGGGTTCGCGGCGGCCGAAGCCGGGCGAGTACCAGCCCAGCGGCGGATTCGTCTCGCCGCGGTGCGCGGTCCAGGCGAGCTGCGGCGGAAGCTCCATCGTCGCGGTGCGGCCGGGCCAGGTGAGCCGGGCGGTGCTGCCCTCCAGCTCGACGGCCAGCAGCGGGCCGAGGTGGAAGGCGAGTTTGCCGGACCCCCCGCCGGTCACCTCGTCGACCACGGTCAGCGTCCGGCCGGACAGCTCCACGGTGCGGCGGTGCAGCGCCGGGGCGTACCCGTCGTGTTCGGCCTGCCATTGCGTGGGCGTCGCGGCGAGGGTGCGCGAGTTCGCGTGGCGGGTCCACAGGAACGGGCCACCGGAAGCCGATTGGTCGACTCCGCCGAGCTGCAGCGTGTTGTGGCCGAGCGTGGAGCGGAAGTATGCGCGCCATTCGGGTTCGCCGTGGTAGCAATACGTTCCCGGGTCGGCGAGGATGTCGACGCCGTCGTGCCGGACCTCAATGGACAACGCGTCGGCGTGTGCGTGCGCGGCGATGGCGAGGAAGCCGTGCGGCCCGCTGTCGCAGCGGCACCAGATCTCCGGACCGTTGTCGCTGCGCAGGATGGTCATGCCCGCGTCCGAGAAAACCGGGCGCTGGCGGGCGTTGTCGAGTTGCGGCACCCGAGAACGCAGCGCCGAGAACAACGCGGTGCGCACGTCGTCAGCGGGCATCTTCGGCCACCACTCCGCCCGGCCGAACAGCGCGTCGCCGGTGGCCAGCAGCGAATGCCAACGGTCCGAACCCGGTCCGTCCACGATCAGGCCGTAGCCGTCGTCGGCGTCGCCTTGGCGCGGCGGTCGCCCGGCACAGTCCACCATGGCCGCGAGCGCGTCGCACATCGCCCGCAGTTCCAGCCAGGTCGAACGCGGCAGCCGCGGACCCGCTTCCAACGCGGCGGCGAGGCCCAGCTCCAGCACGAGCCCGTGGTACTCGGTCGCCAGCTCGCGGTTCAACCCGGACGTGAAGGTGTTGGCCCGCAAGTGAAAGTCCAGCGAGCGGATCGCGGCGGACCTCCAGCGCGCGGATTCCGGGTACCAGTCGAACGCGCACGACGCCGCCAGCTGTCCCGCCGCCTCGGCCAGCACGTGGTTGTTGGCTGAGGTGCCCCGGCTCGGGAACGCCGCCAGCCACCGCTGGTGGTGCCAGATCTGCCGCAGCGCCTCGGGATTGTCCTCGAACAGCCCGGGCGCGCCGGACCAGCCGTCGAGCAACCGGCGCACCCACACCCACGACAGCAGCCGGATGCCCAGTTCGATCCCGCTCAGCCAGTGCACGCCGCGCATCGGCGGGTTGGCCGCCCACCACGACTTCAGGTGATCGGCCACCCGGTGCGCGTATCGGTCGTCGCCGGTCGCCCGGTACGCCGCGGCCAGCACGGTCAGATGCTGGTGCCGCGACGGTTCCCAGATCTGCTTGATGTCGCCGATCGCGTTCTCGTCCCGGTACGGGATCTCGAAGGAGTACCGGTCCCCCGGCGCGCGGCGGCCGGTCTTCGGATCGAACGCCCAGTCCGGTGCGACGAGGTCGTCCCGCGCGACGCCGAAGTACTCCGCGTGCCCGTCCATCAGCCGGTCCGCCGCCGCGACCAGCCGGTCCCGTCCGGTCGCCGGCAGCCGCGGCTCGGCGGGCCAAGCCGGGAACGTCCGGGTCGCCGACCAGGCCGGCCGCCGCCGGGGTTCGCCGCGCCACCGCTGTTTGCGCACGACGTCGCCGACGCGGCCGACGATCTCCGCCGGTCCCATAGCGGACAGCCGGCGCAGGTACCAGGACGGGTCCATCACCGCTCCAACCGCACCGGCGCGCCGGTTTCGAGGCTGCGGTGCACGGCGAGGGTCGCCAGCGTCGTGGACACGAGCGAGTCGAGGCTGATCGGCATCGCGACGCCGGTCTTCAACGCGGTGATGAACGCGTCGAGTTCGGCCTGCTGGCCCTTGTCGCGCGCCTTCGGCAGCCGCGAACTGGTCCAGCGCTTGCGCCCGTACACCGAGGCGCGGACGAAATCGTCGAATTTCAGCACCTTGCCGTCCGCGAGCACCTCCAGCGTTTCCTTGGGGAACGCGGTGCTGCCGCTGGTGAGGTAGCTGATCGTCGCGGTCGAGCCGTCGGCGTAGCGCAGCAGCACCTGCAGGTCGTGGTTGCCCGGAGTGCCGGCGGCGTAGACCGAAACCGGGTCGCTGCCGAGGAACCAGCTGATCGTGTCGATGAAGTGCCCGCCCTCGCCGACGAACCGGCTGCCCTCGGAATCGGCCTGGTTGTACCAGCTGTTCGCGTCCAGCCGTCCCGCGTTGACCAGGTACCGCACCGAAGCCGGGCCGACCCGCGGGCCGAACTGGTTCTTCGCCTCGACCAGCAGCGGCGCGAACCGGCGGTTGAACCCGACCTGCAACCGGTTGTTGCCCGATTCCGCCACCGCGTCCACGACGCCGCGCAATTCCTTCTCCGACAACGCGAGCGGCTTCTCCACGAAGACCGCCTTGCCCGCCAGCAGCGCCCGCCGGGTCAGCTCGGCGTGCGAACTGTGCCGGGTCACCACGAAGACCGTGCTGACCTCGTCGTCCTCCAGCAGCGCGTCCACGTCGGTGCTCGCCGCGACGAAGCCGAACTTGCGTTTCGCGTTGGCCCCGGACAGTGCCGAGGTCGTGACCACGTCGGTGAGCAGCACGCGCTCGTCCCCGGCCAGATGCGGCAGGATCATCGACGACGCGTAGTTGCCCGCGCCGATGAACCCGATCCGCAGCCACTGCAACGGATCCGTCCGTTGGTCGACGACCGGAGCCACCGGAACCGCGGACACCACGCTTTCGGCCTCCGCGGGCGGCGCGTCCGGGTAGCGGAACAACACCGCGACCGCCTTCAGCGAACCCTCGTTGAGCGCCCGGTAGGTCTCGACGGCTTCCGCGAAGTCCGCGGTGTGGCTGATCAGCGGCGACACGTCGAGCTTGCCCCGTGCGGCCAGGTCGAGGAAGCATTCGAGGTTGCGCCGTTCCGTCCAGCGCACGTAGCCGATCGGATAGTCGCGGCCCTCCAGCTCGTAGGCCGGGTCGTAGCGGCCGGGCCCGTAGGAGCGGGAGAACCGGACGTCGAGTTCCTTTTCGTAGTAGGCGTTCCACGGCAGGTTCAGCGAGATCTTGCCGATGTCCACCACCCGGCCGCGGTCGCGCGCGAGCCGCGCGGCCAGCTCCACCGGATCGTTCGACGCCCCTCCCGCGGCGAGATACACCTGGTCGACGCCGTGTCCGCCGGACAGTTCGGCCACCGCCTGGTCGATCTCGCCGGACGCCGGATGCCCGCAGGCGAGCGCGCCCAGTTTCCGGGCGAGTTCGCAGCGCTGCGCGTCCGGGTCCACGCCGACCACGCGCGCCCCGCTCGCCACCAGCAACTGCACCACCAGCTGCCCGATCAGGCCGAGCCCGATCACCAGCGCGAGGTCGCCGAGCTGCGGTTCGCCCCGCCGGACGCCCTGCATCGCGATCGCGCCGACCGTCGCGAACGCCGCCTGCCGCGGCGAAAGCCCGGCCGGCACCTTCGCGTACAGATTCTTCGGCACCCAGTTCAGCTCGCTGTGCAGCGCGTGCTCGTTCCCGGCGCACGCCACGAGGTCGCCGACCACGACGTCGTCCACGCCCTCGCCGACCTGCTCGACCACGCCGCACAGCGAATAACCCAGCGGCGTATAGGAATCGAGTTTTCCGGACACCTTGCGATACGTCGCGGCGAGCCCATTCGTCGCGACGCTCTGCATCACCTTCGCGACCTGGTCCGGCCGCGAACGGGCCTTGCCCAGCAACGACATTCCCGCCTCGGACACCTTCATCATCTCGGTGCCGGTCGAGATCAGCGAGTACTGGCTGCGCACCAGCACGCCGCCCGGTTTGCACGCCGGCACCGGGACGTCGAGCAGGGCCAGCTCGCCGCTCTTGTAGTTCTGCACTACCTGTTTCACTGGACTCCTAGCCGCTCTCCGCGGAGGGCACCGCGGTACCAGTACTCGAGGGTCAGCACGTGCCAAAGGTGTTTCGCGCGGTCCTCGCGCCCGGCGGCGTCCTCGGCCACCAGCTTGCGCAGGGCATCGCGTCGCAGGAATCCGGACTCGACCAGGACGCCGTCCTCGATGACCTCCCGCACCAGCGGCGCGAGGTCCCGGCTCATCCACGCCCGCAGCGGCGCGCTGAACAGGCCCTTCGGCCGGTACACGATTTCGTCCGGCAGGATCGCCGTGGCCGCTTTCTTCAACGCCACCTTGCCTTGCCGGCGGGTGATCTTCTCCCGGCCCGGCACCCGGAACGCCGCCCGGACCACTTCGATGTCCACAAAGGGCGTTCGCACCTCGGTGGAAGCGGCCATAGTGGACCGATCGGTGTAGGCGAGATTCAAGCCCGGCAAGAACATTCGCGCGTCGGCGAGGCACATCCGGTTGACCCGGTCGGTCAGCGTCGTGTCGTAGTAGATGTCGGCGTGCTCGGCGAGCACATCGTCCACTTCGGACTGGAGATCCGGCGACACCAGCTCGAGCAGCTCCGTCCGGTCGTACATGGTGTAGCTGCGCCGGAACGCCGTTTCCTCCGGAAGGTCCGCAAAGGACAGAAACCGCTTCGCGAACCGCACCGACCGGTAACCGCGCGTGGCCGACGCGACCGGCAACCGGTCCACCGCCGCCCCGATCGCCCGGCGCGCCACCCCGGGCACCCGCCGGTACCGCAGCGCCAGCAGGTTCGCCAAATGCTTGCGGTACCCGGCGAACAGCTCGTCCGCGCCCATCCCCGACAACAGCACCTTGACCCCGGCCTCGCGCGCCGCCGAGCAGATCAGGTACGAGTTGATCGCCGCCGGGTCGCCGATCGGCTCGTCCAGGTGGTGCGTCATCCGCGGCAGCAGGTCCTGCACGTCCGGCGCGATCTCGATCTCGTGCAGGTCCACGCCGAACCGCCGGGCGACGATCCGCGCGTACCGCAGGTCGTCCGGCATCGCCTCGAATTTCGCGTCCTCGGGACGGAAACCGATGGTGTAAGCCGAAATCCCCGGCTGCTCGCGCGCGGCCAGCGCGGTGAGGTAACTGGAGTCCAGACCGCCGGAAAGGAAGGTCGCCACCGGGACGTCGGACAGCAGATGCTTGCGGGTGGAATCCTCGACGACCGCATGCAGGTCGACCTCGCCGCGATACTCCGCGCCCTCCTCGGCGACCTGGCGGAGCGACCAGTAAGTCCCGGTGTCCGTGCTGCCGTCCGGCCGGAACCGCAGCCAGGTCCCCGGCGGCAGTTTCTCCGCCTCCCGGTAAGCGCACCGGCTGTCGGGCACCCAGTAGTACAGCAGCGACGCGATCATCGCCGCCTGGTCCACGTTCAGCGTGTCCCCGAGTTCGCGAGCCAGCGCTTTCAGCTCCGACGCGAACACGACCCCGCCTCCGCGGCGCACGAAGAACAGCGGCTTGATGCCCAGCTGGTCCCGCGCGAGCACCAGCTCGCCGGTGCGTTCGTCGTACACCGCGAAGGCGAACATCCCGCGCAGCCGCGGCAGGCAGTCCGTGCCCCATTCCCGCCAGGCCCGCAGCAGGACCTCGGTGTCGGAGGTGCCGCGAAACCGGACCCCGGCGGCTTCGAGTTCGGCGCGCAGCTCGGGGGAGTTGTACAGCTCGCCGTTGTAGGTCAGGGCCAGCCCCTCGGCGGTCATCGGCTGCGCGCCCGTTTCCGACAGGTCCACGATGGACAGCCGTCGGTGTCCTAAGTGGACTTCCCGGTGGTCGTAGCGGCCGTCGCCGTCCGGGCCCCGGTGCGCGAGGCACTGGGTGAGCCGGTCGGTGAGCGGGCCGCCGTCCGGCCAGCTGTACGCGCCCGCGATGCCGCACATGCGTGTGGTTCCCCCTAGCTTTCCTGGACGGGTTTGAGCCGCCTCGTCGGTGCGTCCGGATCCACGTCCATCCGGGTGACCGGGCGGAGCCTGCGCTCGGTGTCCCGCTTCGTCGGCCATTCGATCGGCCTGGTCTCGTCGCGCAGTTCCAGCTCGACCACCTCGCGCCGTTTCTTCGCGACCACCGCGGCCCGCCCGCGCAACGCGGTGTGCAGCCCATCCCAGAGGGTGCCGTCAGTGCGGTCCTTCGGATCCGGATCGACCAGCACCACGCCGAGGATCGGCACGCCGCAGTCGGCGAGCTGCCGCGCGACGGTGTGCAGCCACTGCGTGTTCGCGAACCCGGCACGCACCACCAGCACGGTCTCCGCGCCGAGCGCCGACAGATCGGTCCACGCCGTGCCCGGAGCGGCCGTGCCGACCCCGACCCGGCGCACCGCCCGCGCCACCGCGGGGTCGCCGGCCTCGACGACCTGGACGTTCCCCTCCACCGGCAGCTTCGACACGTCCTTGCCCGGCAGGTCGTCCACGAGCACCACCGGACCGTCCTCGGCCAGCGACCGGCCGAGTTCCACCGCCAGCTCCGCCGCGGTCGCGGCCGCGCCGATTTCCAGCAGCGACAGCGAAGCCCGGTCCTCCCGAGCCGCCCGCGCGAGCGTGAGCGCGACCCGGCTGGTGTCGGTGACCGCCTTCGACCGCCGCCACAGCTTCGCCGGGCCGATCGGTTTCACGCCGACCTGCGCGATCACCGAAGCCCCGAGGTGCTGCGAAATTTCGCGGCGCAAGACCGGCCGGTCCCGGACCAGCGCGGTCACCGCGGCGAACGCGAGACCGAGCGCGAGGCCAAGCGCCAGCCCGACCCCGGCGGGCGTGCCGTAAGCCTTCAGCTTCGAGACCGGCTGAATCGCCGGCGCGTCCACGATCTGCGTCCCGGCGATAACCTCCGGCGATCCGATCCCGGCCTGCTGCGCCTGGTTCTGCAGATCGGCGATCTTCGACACCAGGTTCGCGCGCTGGGTGTACAGCTGCTCCAGCGCGCCCGCGTTGGAGTTGCGTCCCTTCGCCACCTCCGTCGCCGCCTGGTTGTCGATGTCCGCCAGCTGCGCCTGCGCCTGATCCCGCTGCTGCAGCAACGCTTTCGAGCGGCCAGTCGCGGCTGCTTGCGTGCGCTGGGTGTGATTGGCGATGAACGCGTCCGCGAGCGCTTTCGCCTTCGCGACCGCGTCGTCCTTGGTCTTCGCCTTGACCGTCACCTGCAAGACGTTGTTGGTGAGACCGAGCCCGGCGTAATCCTTCAGGAAATCCGACGGCGATTCGGTGCTGTTGATCCGTTTCAGCGCGTCCGCCGCCATGTTCGCCGTCGAAAGCACGGCGACGTCGGTACGCATCAGCGTGCCGCTGTCGGTCGGCGAATCGTCCGGGTGGATCACCATGATCTTCGTGACCGCGGTGGGCGGCGCGGGCAGCAGAATCGCCACCGCGCAGCCGAGGACCAACCCGGCCAGCGCGGTCGTCAGCCAGAACCGCCGCTTGCGCCGCAGCGCGACCACCAGCCGCTGGAGGTCGACCAGCGGCTGGACCTGTCCCGCGCTCATCGCGCACCCGCCAGCTCGCCGGTGCGCTGCTTCGCGGCCGGCTTCGGCCCGCCGGCCAGGTGAACCTCCCGGGCCAGCACGGCACCGAGAATTTCGTGCCCGGCGTCCGAGCAAGCCTCCGAAATCGAAACCAATTCCCACGCGTTGTGCGAACCGAGCGACACCACCACGAGCACCCCTGCCGTTCCGTCCGGCACGATCGGCTGCGCCCCGGGTACCACTTCGATTTCCGTTACCGCCACCTCGACGCGAAGGCGGTCGCCGCGCGCGGTGTCCGCGAACTGCTCCGCGACCTTCCGCGCCGAGGCGTCCCCGCGCGGAACAAGGATCAGCAGCCGCAACACTCCGTCGCGGTCCGCGCCCAGCCGCGCGAGCACGCGGCGGTACCGCACCTCGCGCGCCGCTTCGTCCGCCGACGCCGGCACCTCGGGCAGATTCCACGGCTGGGCGTTTCCGACCGCCTTCCGCCACCACTTCACCGGTGCGTCCGAAGCCGCCGGGATGTCGATGCTCGCCAGCACCGGCGCACCCAGCGCGGCCCCGATTTCGCCTTCGCTGCGCGGTCTCCGATCCGTCCGCGCCCCGAACAGGTAGGCCAGAACTCCGAGCACGAAGAACAGCACCGCGCCGCCGGCCGTCAACTGCGGGAGCGTCGGCGCGGACGGCGAAGACGGCCGTTCGGACGGGCCGAGCACGACCATGTTGCCCGCGCCGGTCGCCGCGTCCGCCGCGTTGAGGTTGTTGACCGCCTGTTCCAGCGCCGTCCGCAAGCCCTGCAATGTGGTGCGGGCCTGCACGCCCTCGACGGAATCGCCGTTCGCCACGGCCTTCGACAGGTCGAGGATCCGCTGGTTGGTCTGGGTGATCTGCTGCCGCAGCGCTTCCTTCTGCTGTTGCGCGAGCTGCGCGGCCTGGTCGGCGGAATTTCCGAGCAATTGCGTCGAATACTTCACGAATTCGCCCGCGACCTGGTCAGCCAGCTGCTGCGAGCGTTCCGGGCTGGAGCCTTTCGCGGTGATCGTCACGACATTGCCCTGCGCGACGGACGCGGCGACCGACTTCTGCAGATCCGTGCCGCGAATCCCGAGCCCCAGCGCCGCGGACGCCCGGTCGAGCACCACCGAACTGGTCGCCACCTGCGCTTCGGTCAGCAGTTCGTCCGGCTGCCGCGGCCCCTGCAGCAGCACACTGGCTTGCGCCTCGTAGCCCGGGGAAAGCACGGTGGACGCCCCGGCCCCGACACCCGCGCCGACTACCGCGAGCAACAGCAATGCTCGCCAGCGCCGGCGCACCACCTTCCCCACGACGGAGAGGCGTATTGTTTCGTCACTCAAAACCAGGTCTCCCCTCACGGGCCGACGCACGGGTCATTGACCCCGTCGCGGCACCGCACCGGTTGGTTACACCATCCGGCCGAACCTTGTTCGAAACGCGACCCAGCTCAACCCAGCGCACGCTCGTACGCCTTGATCAACGCCGCCTGCGAATTTCCCCAGGCGAGCGGTCCGCGCACGCGTTCCCTGCCGAGCTTCCCCATCCGTTCCCGCTGCTCCGGGTCGTCCAGGAGCACGGAGACGAGCTTCGCGAACTCCGCGATGTCGTTGGCCGGCGCGTAAAGCGCGGCCTCGCCCGCCGACACCCGCGCCTCGCGCAATGCGAACGACACCATCGGTTTGCCCATGGCCATGTACTCCATGACCTTGTTCATGGTCGACACGTCGTTGAGCGGGTTGAGCGGATCCGGCGAAAGGCACACGTCCGCCGCCGACAAATACCGCAGCAGATCCTCGTCCGACACCCGGCCGGTGAATTCCACCTGCCCGGACAAACCCAGCTCACGCGACAACGCGACCATCTCGTCGAACGTGTCGCCCGCCCCGACGAACACCGCGTGCCAGTCGTCGCGTCCCACCTCGTCGCGCAGGGAAGCGAGCGCGCGCAGGGCGTAGTCCACGCCGTCCTGCGGGCCCATCACGCCGAGGTAGCACAGCAGATTCGGCTTGCCGCGCTTGAGTTCCGGCTCCACCGGAACCTCGTGGAACCGCTCCACGACCGGCGCGCTGCGGACCACGAACACGTCCTCGGGACGCTTGCCGCCGCGGATCCGGGCGACCTGCCGATAGCTCTCGTTGGTCGCCAGCACGACGTCGGCCGCGCGATAAGTGGCGCGTTCCAACGCACAAACGCCGCGGTAAAGGAAATCCTGCCCGCGGTCGAACCGAGACAAATACAGTTCCGGCACCAGGTCGTGCTGATCGAAAATGAACTTCGCGCCCCGTCTTCGCAGCATCCGGGCGACGAGAAAGAGCAGATCCGGCGGGTTGCAGGCGTGCACGACGTCGACCCGGCCGATCTTGCGCGCGAGCCGGAACGTGTGCCAGAGCGCGGATCCGTACTCGCGTGCGTACCCGGCGGGCCCGCCGGTCGCCGCCTGGAGCGGATACCGGTGAATGTGCACGCCGTCGAGGACGATCTCGGCCTCGGTGTCCCGTTTCGTGCCCCGCGGGCAGATCACGTGCACCGTCATCCCGGCGTCGCGCAGGGTCTGGCATTCCTGCCACACCCGCCGGTCGAACGGCACGGACAGATTCTCCACGAGAATCAGCGCGACCCGGTTCCGCAGGATTTCGTTTTCGGAAAAGCCCTCACCAGGCAAGGCCGACGTACCCCTCTTCCGCCCGGCGCGCGGCGGCGTCCGGGACGCGGACCAGATCGACCAGCAGCGGCCCGCTCCCGTGCGGCAGAGCGGCCAGCACCTCCGGGTCCGAGGTGCCGATCAAGCACACCTCGGCGTGGTCGAGCACCTCCCGCACCGACCCGGCGAGCAGCTGCCCGAGATGCGGCAGCCGGCTTTCGATGTACTCGCGGTTGGCCCCCATCAGCCGAGAAAGGCTGACGTTGGCGTCGTGGATCTTGAGGTCGTATCCCTTGCCGAGCAAGCGTTCCGCGAGTTCGACCAGCGGGCTCTCGCGCAGATCGTCGGTGCCCGGTTTGAAGGACAAGCCGAACAGCCCGACCTTGCGTTTCCCGGTCCGCGCGACCAATTCGAACGCGCGGTGGAGATGTTCGGCGTTCGACGGCAGCACGTGGGCGAGC
Source organism: Amycolatopsis sp. VS8301801F10 (assembly GCF_046195355.1). NCBI lineage: Bacteria > Bacillati > Actinomycetota > Actinomycetes > Pseudonocardiales > Pseudonocardiaceae > Amycolatopsis > Amycolatopsis sp. VS8301801F10. The sequence goes on from NZ_CP176065.1 coordinate 822,393, forward strand.
AACGGCACCGAGACGTCCGCCTGCCGCGCGGCGTAGACCAGCCCGCGCAGGTCCTTCGGCAGGCAGGAGCCGCCGAAAGCGAATCCGGGCCGCAGGTACGCCGGGCTGATGTTGAGCTTGCGATCGGCCAGGAACACGTCCATCACCTGATGCGAATCCAGCCCGAGCGCCCGGCAGATCGCGCCGAGTTCGTTCGCGAAACCGATTTTCACGCCGTGGAAAGCGTTGTCCGCGTACTTCGTCATCTCCGCGACCGGGATCGGCACCCGGAACACGTCGCCGGGCAACCCGTCGTACAGCTTCGCCACGACGTCGCCGCTGGCCGGATCGAACTCGCCGATCACCGTTTTCGGCGGCTGGAAGAAGTCGCGCACGCTGGTGCCCTCGCGGAGGAATTCCGGGTTCACCGCGACCCCGAAGTCGACCCCCGCGGTACCGCCGCTGTGCTTTTCCAAGATCGGCACGAGCAACCCGAGACAGGTGCCCGGCAGCATCGTGCTCCGGAACACGACGGTATGCCGGATCTCAGTGCGCCCCAATGCTTTTCGTTCTTTCAACGCGACCCCGATCTCCTCGGCGACGCGTTGCAGATACTCGGTGGAAAGACTCCCGTTGGGCGCGGACGGCGTGCCGACGCACACCAGGGAAACGTCGGTCTCGAGGATCGCTTCGGCCACCTCCGTGGTCGCGCGCAACGCCCCGGACTCGACCACCTCCGCGGTCAATTCCCCGATCCGTTCCTCGACCACCGGTGCCTTGCCGGCCCGCACGAGATCCACCTTCGCCGGATTGACGTCTACCCCGACGACCTCGTGTCCTTCTCCCGCCAGGCAAGCCGCGGATACGCACCCCACGTATCCCAGCCCGAAGACGCTGATCTTCACAACGGAACCTCCGCCCGACCGCTCGCTGCTCATTGGTCGGAGCGCGGACGGGCTTCGTTACCGGTTCCGCGAAACAAGGCGGGAACCCGTGTCGCCGCACGGATTCCCGCCTTGACCCGCCCACCGGTCCGGCGGTTACCCCATCCGGCCGTACCGGCAGGGGAATTTGCCCACGGTTGTCCGGAAAGGGCAGTGATTGCCTTCCGAAGCTTCGAAAAATTCAGTTTCCGCCGACGAACGCGGAAGCCAGCTTTTGTCCCGTACTCGTGGCCGCGGCGTGCTCTTCGATCGGGTTCACCGTCGAGTTCTTGAAGCACACGTAGGTCACGCCGGAGTCGACCCCGCCGTTCTTCGGGTCCGGATTGATGCCCAGATCCTTGGCCGTCGCGTACGACGCCTCGCCGATGATCTTGTTCGGCCCGGTGTCTCCGATGACCGCGTACTCGACCTTGCCGTTGTAGATCACCGCGCAAGACCCGCCGCCGCGGAGGCCGGAGTTGGCGTAATTCCAGATGCCGCTCGAACTGGGAACGACGATGTACGGGAGCTTGGCGGCGTTGAGCGGTTTCCCGTCGGACTGCGGGAAGGCGGTGTCGGGGTAGAAGCAGCAGTCGGTGTTCTCGTTGCACTGGGTGGTGCGCTGGCCGTCGCAGTCGATGTCCATATCGGCTTTCCAGAAGACTGCCTTGCCCGCGTCGCAGACCGGGACGGTCGCGCTGCCGGAGTCTTCGTCGGTCTTGTATTTGCCGTTGGAGATCTGCTTGCAGGAGGCCACCTTGGCGAGGATCTGGTCCGCGGTGGGGCCTGCCTGAACCGCTTCCGGGGCGGGGGTCGCCGCGGAGGCGAGCGCGGCGGGCAGGACAGCGGCGGCTATCGCCAGAATCGCGAGCAGGACGAGTTTCCGCATCGACGCTCCCTGTTTATTAGGAAACTTTCCTTACGGCGGCGCGCGCTCAGGATGCCGCCGAACGGATGCGGTCACAACCCGCCGAAAGAGGGTGTTTTTTCCCGCCGAACCGACCAGCCCGGAAAACCTCGCCTGCCTTGGCCGCACTACCGCCCGGGCCGGGAAGCCCAGCGCCCGGGGAACCGACGCGGACGGCGGCTCACCGCCTCGGCCCAGCTGGAGTTCAGGTCCGACCGGATCTCCGTCCGGGGCCGCACCAGCGCCGCCCCGCGCACCCCGCCGACATTCGCGTACACCCGCGTCGCACCGGCCTCGCGCAAATGCGTCAGCACCCGCCGGTCGAACCGGCCCTCCGGCAGCGAAAACCGCCGCACCGGAGTACCGCTCAATTCCTCCAGCAACCGCGGCGCCTCGTCCAGCTCCCGGCGCACCGCGAACGAACCGTCCAACCTCCGCCAATCCAGCCGGTCCCAGCCGTGCGACCCGACGTGCATCCCCGCGTCCACGAGCTGCCGCAGGCCGTCGCGGTCGACATAGCCACGCTCGCCGACCCGCCCGGCCAACGGGAAGAACTCGGCATACAACCCGCGCTCGACCAGCCGGGGCAGCGCGATCTCGACGTCGGAGGAGTTGCCGTCGTCGAAAGTGAGCCGCGCACCCGTCCCGGAGACGACGCCCAGCAGCGTGTCGAACTGCTCGACGGTGATCCACCGCTCGTCCTCGCCCGGATCGAGCGACCGCTGGGGTTTGCCAATGCCGTGCACCGCAAAGGTGATCATCGCGCCGCCTCCCGTCCGTCGTACCGTACCCGATTAATCGGATTCGCAAACGGAGTAGTTACCGGCGCCGATCCCATGGTCAACAGCACACTTCCAGCACAGGGGAAACACTTACGCAGGAAAATCGGAATACGTCCACACTTGTAGACAGCTGCCATCTTCACACGTTTGGGTGAAGATTCAATGATTGCGGTGCTAGTGCCCCGCCCAGCACCGCGTCCGCCGCCATCCGGGCGGGCTGCCTGCGCGGCTTCCCCGGCCGGGCGCCGAAGCAGCCGGACTCGGCAAAACTACCGACCCGGCACCTCCGTCCCGCCCGGAAAAATCGGCCAGTGCCCAGCTTTTCCCGCCTGCAGTTGTCCCCCCGGCCGATCGCCGCGGCCATCGTGGTCGTCGTCTTCGGCACTGCGCTGGTGATCCACCTGACGACCCGCTCGGACGACGACCCGGTTGCCGAACCCGCGCCGAGCAGCGCTCCCGCGAGCCTCAGCCCCACGACCTCTCTCCCGCCGAGCAGCACCGCCTCCTCGGCCCCGCTCGACCCGGCCGGCTACCAGAAGCTCCTCACCGACCTCGGCGCGTCGATCACCCCGGCCGTCGAGCGGCTCGGACGGGCGACCACCGCCGCCGCGCTCCGGGACGCGGGCACGGCGCTCAGCGACGCGCTCAACCAGGCCGTCCGCCAGCTCGACGCCGCCGCGCCCCCGGACGCCGTCCGCGCCGCCCACCGGGAGCTGCGCACCGACCTCAACGTGGTCAGCGCCAGCGCGCTCCCGAAGGTCATCGCGCCGACCTTCGACAACAAGCTGTGCGGCGGCCCTTCCGCGATGTCGGTGCTGAGCCGCGACGAAGCCGTCGCGGGCCTGCGCGAAAGCCTCGCGAAACTGGCCACCGCCGACCCGGCCCACCCCTACCGTCTCGGCCCGTTGTTCCCCGGCCCCCAGCCGGAACCGAACCGCGGCCTCGCGAACGAAACGGTCGTCACCGGCGCGGGCGGCGGCAAGAACACCATCTCCGTCAAGAACCTCTCCGGCACCGACCAGGCCGTGACGCTGGCGGACGGCTCGCGCCCGGTGTTCACCGTGTACGTCAAGGCCGGAGCCACCGCCTCGGCGGGCGGCATCGCGAACGGCCACTACACCGCCTACAGCACCGGCGGCTCCGACTGGGACGCCGCGACCGGCCGCTTCACCCGCGACTGCTCGTTCTCGAAGTTCGGCGTTCCCGCCCAGCTCGACGAAAACGGGTACACCCACACCAACCTGGAGCTCACCGTGCGCAAGATCGACCCGGCCGCGCTCCCCTCCGGGCCGTTCCCGGAGCAGAGCGCGATCGACCCGGCGGAGTACCCGCACTGACCTACTTGCGGATCTCCAGCGTGCAGCACTTCGGCCCGCCGCCGGCCTTCCGCAGCTCCGAGATGTCCACGTACACCGGCTCGTAACCCCGCTCGGCGAGCCGCGCTCCCAGGTCGGTCGCCTCCACTGGCAACACGACGTTGCGGCCGTCGGACACCCCGTTCAGCCCGAAGCACTCGGCGTCGGCCGCGGTGGCGAGCACCGCGTCCGGGAACATCCGGCGCAGCACGCGCTGCGAGCCCGGCGAGAACGCGTCCGGGTAGTAGACGATCTGCGCGGTCGTCGTGTCCGTCGCCTCGGCGAGCACGAACAGCGCGGTGTCCAGGTGGTAGTAGCGCGGGTCGATCAGCCGCAGCGACACGACCGGGACGCCGAGCACCTCCTGCGCCTCGGCGTGCGCGGCCGGGTCGGTGCGGAAGCCGGTGCCGGCCAGCAGCAGCTTGCCGGTCCAGGCGAAATCGCCCTCGGCCTCGTTGATCTTCTCCGGCATCGTCAGGTCGCGGTAGCCGTGTTCGAGGAACCAGCGGCGGAAGTGCTCCGCCTCGGCGGCGCGCTGCGGGGCGCGGAACCGCGAACCGAGCACGCGCCCGTCCACGACGGTGCCCGAGTTGGCCGCGAACACCATGTCCGGAAGGCCGGGTTGCGGGTCGATTTCCTCGACGGTGTGGCCGAGGCGGCGATAGGTGTCGCGCAGCTCGGTCCACTGCGCGACGGCGACGTCCGCGCTGACCGGCTTCGAGGGGTCCATCCAGGGGTTGATCGCGTAGTCGACGGCGAAATAACGCGGCGGGCACATCAGGTAACGGCGGGGCGTGGGCACCCGCGGCGGCACAACCTCTCCCTGCATGCAACCAGGCTAAGGTGGACCTAATCTCGCAATCAATCGCTGTTCACTGCGCACCTGCGTGCTAAACATTGCGTGTGAACACCATCGACCAGCGAATCGTTTCCTGCCTGGTGGCCAACGCCCGCTCCAGCTACGCGGAGATCGGCAAAGTGGTCGGGCTGTCCGCCCCGGCGGTGAAACGACGCGTCGACCGGCTGCTGGAAACCGGCGTGCTGCGCGGCTTCACCGCGGTGGTCGACCCGGAGGCGCTCGGCTGGGGCACCGAGGCGTTCGTCGAGGTGCACTGCCAGGGCAACGTCACGCCCGGCCGCATCCGGGCCCGGCTGGAACCGCTGACCGAGGTCGTCGCCGCCTACACGGTGTCCGGCGCGGCGGACGCGATCGTCCACCTGCGCGCCGCCGACATCCACCACCTGGAGACCGCACTCGAGCGGCTGCGCGGGCTGGAGATCATCGACCGGACGGTGTCGACCGTGGTGCTGTCTCGGCTGCTGGAGAGGCCGCCGACCCCGTCGTGAGTGGCGATCGCGGTTCTAACCGTGATCGCCACTCACGACGATGCGATGCTGACCGGCATGACCGACCGCATCCACAGCGAGCACGACCAGGGCGTCGCGCTGCTCACCGTCGACGCCCCGAAGAGCCGCAACGCGCTCACCCTCGACCTCTCCGCCGAGCTGGCCGCCGCGGTCGCGCGCGCCGAGGCCGACGAGAGCGTGCACGCCGTGATCGTCACCGGCGCCCCGCCGGCGTTCTGCGCGGGTGCCGACCTCACCGCGCTCGGCAAGGCCGACGCGGAAGGGCTGCGTTCGGTGTACGCGGGCTTCCTCGCCGTGGCCGGCTGCAGCCTGCCGACGATCGCCGCGGTCGGCGGGGCCGCCGTCGGCGCTGGTCTGAACCTCGCGCTGGCCGCCGACGTCCGCCTTGTGGGACCGCACGCCAAGTTCATCCCTCGGTTCCTCGAACTCGGCTTGCATCCCGGTGGAGGCATGACCTGGATGTCGCAACGAATCCTCGGCCCGCAGCAGGCGTCCGCGATGGCGTTGTTCGGCGAAACCCTTACCGCGGAATCCGCGGTCCGGGCAGGGTTCGCGCTGCGCTTGGTGGACGGCGACCACGACGCATTGGTCCAGGCCGCCCGCGACCTCGCCGCCCCGGCGGCCGCCGCTCCGCGCGAGGTCGTGGTGTCCACCAAGCGGACTATGCGGCAGACGAGCGGCCTGACCGACCACGCCGCGGCGGTCGACGCCGAACTCGGTCCACAGTTGGAATCGCTGGCCGCACCGGCATTCGCGGAGCGGCTGGCGGCGATGAAGGCCCGCATCAGCGGCCGCTGAGCCGGGCCGCGCACAAATTCCCACATTCCGGGAACCCTCAACCTGGAGCAAACTGCTGGTCAGTGCCGCGCCGGCGGCACGAGACGCGCGTCACTCCGGACCGCGGCGCCAGACGCCCTACGATCGAGGGCACCCCGGCTGGCATTCGGTCTGCACACCCCACACTTGAGCCGGACTCGGGCCGAGGCCAGGGCGCGGCGAGTAACCTCGGAAGCAGGCCTCGGCGGGCTCCCCGGGGAGCCGACCCGGGCCCGCAGCACGCCGGGAGAGAGGGATTCCCTGACCCATGAGCACCAGTGCGAACGGCAGCGCGGCCGGGAACGGCGCGCTGACCGCGTCCCGGTCCACCGAGGTGAACAAGCTGGACCGGGTGGTCATCCGGTTTGCCGGCGACTCGGGCGACGGGATGCAGCTGACCGGCGACCGGTTCACCTCGGAGGCCGCGGCGTTCGGGAACGACCTGTCGACCATGCCGAACTTCCCGGCCGAAATCCGGGCGCCGCAGGGCACCATCCCCGGCGTCTCGTCCTTTCAGGTGCACTTCGCCGACTACGACATCCTCACCCCCGGCGACCGGCCGGACGTGCTCGTCGCGATGAACCCCGCCGCGCTCAAGGCGAACGTGCGCGACGTGCCGCACGGCGGGACGATCATCCTCAACACCGACGAGTTCACCAAGCGGAACCTGGTGAAGGTCGGCTACGAGACCGACCCGCTCGACGACGATTCGCTGTCGCCGTTCCAGGTGCACCGGGTCGCCATGTCGACGCTGACCCAGGGCGCGCTCGCCGACACCGGCCTCGGCAAGAAGGACGCCGAACGCTGCAAGAACATGTTCGCGCTGGGCCTGCTGTCGTGGATGTACCACCGGCCGACCGAGGGCACCGAACGCTTCCTGCGCGAGAAGTTCGCGAAGAAGCCGGACATCGCCGAGGCCAACATCCTTGCCTTCCGGGCAGGCTGGAACTACGGCGAGACCACCGAATCGTTCGCGACCACCTTCGAGGTCGCGCCCGCGAAGCTGGACAAGGGCACCTACCGGCAGATCACCGGCAACACCGCGCTGGCATACGGGATCGTGGCCGCCGGACAGCAGTCCGGGCTGCAGATCCTGCTCGGCACGTACCCGATCACCCCGGCCTCGGACGTGCTGCACGAGCTGTCCAAGCACAAGAACTACGGCATCATCACCTTCCAGGCCGAGGACGAGATCGCCGGCATCGGGGCCGCGCTCGGCGCGTCCTACGGCGGGGCGCTGGGCATCACGTCCACGTCCGGTCCGGGCGTGGCGCTGAAGTCGGAGACCATCGGCCTCGGCGTGATGACCGAACTGCCGCTGGTGATCATCGACGTGCAGCGCGGCGGGCCGTCCACCGGCCTGCCGACCAAGACCGAGCAGGCCGACCTGCTGCAGGCGATGTTCGGCCGCAACGGCGAATCGCCGGTGCCGATCGTCGCGCCGCTCTCGCCCGCCGACTGCTTCGACGCGGCGATCGAGGCCACCCGGATCGCGCTGAAGTACCGCACGCCGGTGCTGCTGCTGTCCGACGGCGCGATCGCCAACGGCTCCGAACCGTGGCTGGTCCCGAATGTCGAGGACCTGCCGGACCTGCGGGTGGAATTCGCGGCGGAACCCAACTCGGACAACGGATCCGGCGAGTTCTGGCCGTACGTGCGCGATCCGGAGACGCTCGCGCGGGCGTGGGCGATCCCGGGCACCCCCGGGCTGCAGCACCGCATCGGCGGGCTGGAGAAGGCCGACGGCACCGGCCACATCTCCTACGACCCGGACAACCACGACAAGATGGTGCGGCTGCGCCAGGCGAAAATCGACGGCATCGACGTGCCGGACCTCGAGGTCGACGACCCGTCCGGAGAGGCGCGCGTGCTGGCGCTGGGCTGGGGTTCGTCCTACGGCCCGATCGGCGCGGCCTGCCGCCGGGTGCGCAAGCTCGGGATGCCGATCGCGCAGGCGCATCTGCGCCACCTCAACCCGTTGCCGAAGAATCTCGGCGAGGTGCTCGCCCGCTACGACCGGGTCGTGGTCCCGGAGATGAACCTCGGTCAGCTCTCGCTGCTGCTGCGGGCGAAGTACCTGGTGGACGTGCATTCGCACACCAAGGTCGCCGGCTTGCCGTTCAAGGCCGAGGAACTGCAGAACGTGTTCGCCGACATCATCGCCAACCTCGTTCCGGAGGGCGTCAAGTGACCGCCATCGATCTCGGGCTGCCGCAGCTCGGCGGCATCGACCTGGTGCCGACCACCGACGAACCGCAGAAGGCCAAGGACTACAAGTCCGACCAGGAAGTGCGCTGGTGCCCCGGCTGCGGCGACTACGTGGTGCTCAACGCCGTGCAGTCGTTCCTGCCGACGCTCGGGCTCAAGCGCGAGAACATCGTCTTCATCTCCGGCATCGGCTGCTCGTCGCGGTTCCCGTACTACCTCAACACCTACGGCATGCACTCGATCCACGGCCGCGCGCCGTCGATCGCGACCGGGCTCGCCACGACGCGCCCGGACCTGTCGGTGTGGGTCGTGACGGGCGACGGCGACGCGCTGTCCATCGGCGGCAACCACCTGATCCACGCGTTGCGGCGCAACGTGAACATCAAGATCCTGCTGTTCAACAACCGGATCTACGGGCTGACCAAGGGCCAGTACTCGCCGACGTCCGGCCAGGGCATGGTCACCAAGTCGACGCCGATGGGTTCGCTGGACACGCCGTTCAACCCGCTGTCGCTGGCGATCGGCGCGGAAGCGTCGTTCGTGGGCCGCGCGCTGGACTCCGACCGCAAGGGCTTGACCGAAGTTCTTGAAGCGGCGGCGAAACACCGCGGTTCGGCGCTGGTGGAGATCTACCAGAACTGCCCGATCTTCAACGACGGCGCGTTCGATGTGCTGAAGGACAAGGACGAAGCCGCGTCCCGGCTGATCCCGCTCCGCGCGGGCGAACCGATCCGCTTCGGCCCGGAAGGCGAATTCGGCGTCCGCCGCGGCGACTGGGGCGGCCTGGATGTCGGCAAGGTCGCGGAAATCGGCGAGGAAAACCTGGTGGTGCACGATCCGTCGATCGCCGACACGTCGTACGCCTTCGCGCTTTCCCGCCTGGGCGACCAGAACCTGAACCACGTCCCGACGGGCATCCTGCGCCAGGTAGAACGCCCCACCTACGACGACGCGGCGCGAGCCCAGGTGGAGCAGGCGCGTGCGGCGCGGAAACCGGACCTGCAGGGATTGTTGCGGGGCAAGGACACCTGGACTGTCGCGTAGGTTTTAGTCCACTTACGACAGAGGCCGCCACTCCCGGATTAGGGAGGGCGGCCTCTGTCTTATGTGGACTCAGTGCAAGGGCCGGAACCCGACCCGCTCAGCATCGGCGGCACTGCGGAACCACACCTCAGCCACCATCTTCGGAAACTGCGGCGAATCCTCCCCGCAATACCGCAACGCCGTCACACTCGCCTTCACCGTGAACCCCTCCGCCGGACGGCCGCCACCCGGCCGCGGCATCGCCGAACCCGGGCCGAACGGTCCCGGCGGCACCGCGTCATCCGCGGTCTGCCGCGCGGGCGGCGGTTCCGGGGCGGCCATCGCGGCCTGGTTCGGCTGCACGGACGGCTCGAACAGCGAACCGCTGTGCCCGCCTGCCAGATCCGGTTCGCGGCGCTCCACCGGGCGCATCGACGGCTGGATCGGCCGCGGCGGGTCGAAGCCTCCGCGCGGAGATTCGCGGCGCTGCCGTTTCGGCAGGCCCTGGCTGCTTTCCGCGGTGTCCTCTGTGGACTCGGCGGGCGGTTCGGCGTTCGGGATCAGGTGGTCGGTCGTCGAATCCTCTTCGAGGTGGCCCACGGCCGGCTCGGCGGGTTCCTCGAACGGCGATCGCTGCGCCCCGTCCGGCTGGCTGAACCAGTCCGGCTCCGGCTCGGCCGCTCGGCCCGGGCCCGGGCGGAACAGCGAGACCGGCTCGGATTCCGCGGCGGCGCCGTCCACCGGAGCCGGGTCCAGCCGTCGCTCCAAAGAGGACAATCCGTCGGCGGGCCCGGTCAGGGAATGGCTCTGTTCCTGCTCATCGGGACGCTCCGGCTCGGAGTAGTCCGCCGCGGGAACCTCGGCCGGTTCCGGAGCCCGGTGGTAGCCGCTGTCGTGCTCCTCCGCCGGTTCGGCGACCCGGTGATAGCCGCTGTCGTGCTCGTCCGCCGGTTCCGCGACCCGGTGGTAGCCGCTGTCGTGTTCCTCGGCCGGTTCGGCGACGCGGTGCGAACCGGTGTCGGCCGGCTGCAGGTACTCGGTGGCCGCGGCGCGGTAGGCCGAACCGGAGTCTTCCGGAGCGGTCTCGGCCGGTGCGCTGTCGAAAAGACCATTCTGCTGTTCGCGGGCCTCGGCCTGCGCGAACGCCTCGTCGACGTCGTCCTCCGCCGAGTCCGCGGGCTTCCCGGCGGCAGCTGGTTCCGGAGCCGTGCGGTACTCCGCGTCGTACTCGGCCTCCGGCTCGAACGCGCTCGTCGCCTGGATGACTTCCGTCGGAGCGTGCTCGCGGCGGTCTCTGGTCCAGTCCTCCGCGGGCGGCAGCACCGCGGTGCGCGCGGGCGTGCTGGCCGCGGCGCGGGCCGTGTCGGCGTGCGCGCTCGCCAGTTCCGTTTCCAGTTCGTGTACCCGCTTGCGCGCCGGACGCGCCAGCACCAGCCAGGCGAGCACCGCGCCGACAATGAAGGCCAGCAGGCTCCAGAGCCACACCTGCCCGAAAATGGACATTTCTACGCCCCTTTTAGAACGTTCGCGCGACCAGGTAGTCGGCGACCGACTCGCAAGCGTCGCGCGCGGGGGAAGCGGGCAGCGAGGCGAGCTCGGCACGTGCTCGGGAAGCGTAGTCGGAAAGGGTTTCCCGCGCGCGTTCGAGGCCGCTGGAACGGCGCAGCAGCTCGAGCGCCTCGGCCACCAGAGCGTCGTCGGTGATCGGGCCGGCGAGCAGCTCCACGAGCCGCGGGTCGGTGTCCGGATCGGCCAGCGCGTACAGCATCGGCAGCGTGCGGACGCCTTCTCGCAGGTCAGTGCCCTGCGCCTTGCCCAGCTCGACCGACGGCGAGGCGATGTCGATGACGTCGTCGGAGATCTGGAAGGCCGCACCGATGATGTCGCCGAAGCGGCGCAGCGCCTGGATGTGCTCCTCGGCCGCGCCGGACATCATGCCGCCGAAGCGCCCGGACGTCGCGATCAGCGAACCGGTCTTCTGCGCGATGACGGTGAGGTAGTGCTCGACCGGATCGTCGCCGGGACCGGGCCCGACGGTCTCCCGCATCTGCCCGCTGACCAGCTCGCCGAACGTCTCGGCGATGATCCGCGCGGCGTCCGTGCCGAGGTCGGCGACGAGCCGGGAGGCGTGCGCGAAGAGGTAGTCGCCGGTGAGGATGGCGACGGTGTTGTCCCAGCGCGAGTTGACGCTCTCCGCGCCGCGGCGCATGGTCGCCTCGTCCATCACGTCGTCGTGGTACAGCGTCGCCAGGTGCACCAGCTCGACCGCGGCGGCCGCGATCAGCACCTGCTCGCCCTGTTTGGGCCCGAACTGCGCGGACAGCAGCGTAAACAGCGGACGAAAACGTTTGCCCCCGGCCTCGACCAGGTGCAACGCCGCGTCGTGCACCGCCGGCACGTCGCTCTTCACGACGTCCCGCAGCATCGTCTCGACGTCCGCGAGCCCGCCCGCGATAGCGCGCAGCAGCGGCTCGTCCTGGATCTGCAGCCCGACGGTCGCGCGCAGGTCCTCGACAGCGCCATCCCGGGCCGCCCCCGGAGGTGGTGAAGACACAGACACGTCGGCTCCGCTCTCTCGTGGCGCTCTTCGCCAGTCGGTTACCCCCTTCAGGGTAGTGGTTGCCCCGCGGCCTGCCTTTACCCGCTGTCCTGCGGAAACGGTGACGAACGCGACACTGCCGCCGCAGCCTCCCGGCAGCCCACGAACGGGTTGATCCACGCTCCCGGACGGGTGATCGCCAGCCAAGGGCGCAACGGGCGATTCGGACCTGCGGATAGTGCTGGAAGCAGCAACAGCAGCGAGGAGACGAACATGATCATCAAGCGCACCGCACTGGCCGCCGCGGCACTGGCCGCCACCGGTTTGCTCGCCGCTGCCGGGACCGCCGCCGCGGACACCCCGGCCGGCGTCGCCGACCTGGGCAACGCGAACTTCACAAAGGCCGGCGCCACGATCTCCATCCCGGCCCAGGCCCCGTGCGCGGTAGAAGGCCCGACAAGCGCCACCGCACCGCTGGTGTCCAAACCAGGAGTCACCTTCGGCGGCGGCACGTCCTCGTGCACCACGGAAGTCACCGACCCAGGCAACGACGTCACCACCACGACGTCGACCGCGACAGGGAACAACTTCGAACTGTCGGCACTGGTGAGCGCAGGCGGAAAACGCATCCGCATCTCGTCGTACACGGTGACCTGCAAGGCAACCCAAACCGGCACCAACGCGAACTGGACCCTGAGCGGCCTCACCGGAATCACCGGCCTCCCCTCGCCGATCCCCGCGAACTACACGAAGCCCCTGACGAAGTCGGACGGAACGCTGCTGGCGAATGCGGTCTTCAACCTCCAAACCCTGCCCGGAGACGGAAGCATGACCCTGACGATGCTCCGCATCGACTTCGCCCCAGCGTCCGGCGCAACGGGTTCGGTCACGGTCGGCCACACCGCCTGCTCCCCAACCCCCTGACAGTCGTGCCTGAAAGCGGCCCCGCATCTTGCTGACGCGGGCCGCTTTCATATCTTTGCCGGTGGGAGGTCTCGGAGGTAGCAGCTTGCCGAGAGACAACTCCGGAGCCAGTGCCCTTCGGCGTTATCAGTGATGAGGCCGCCGCCGGACAGCACCAGGTTCTCGAACAAGTTGAGGTGGCTTGGAGAAAGTTGGCTGCTTATTTCCCCGGCCTCGAATCCAGCAGACATCTCGGCTTCGGTGACGAGCTTCGAGACCGTATCGGCCACCTCTGAGGGCACAGCCGAAGTCCGCACCTCCTCCCAGTCGACGTCCGAGTGGAAGACACTCCCGAACGGTTCACCTCGGCGTTGCCTGAAGACCATCGGCTCGCCCGACTCGTTCTGGAAGTAGCCGACGTAGTCCTGCTGCTGCAGCTCAGCACCGGAGAGCCGGGACAGCGCACGCAGGAACTCGTTGCGCGGAGATACGTCGGCGCGCACAGACTCGATGAATGCCGGAAATGACTCAGCATCGAGCACCTGGTCCGGCTGAAGATGCAGAGTGGTCGTCGTGGGCTGCCGGCGAAGGACCGCGCTGGCATTGACCCAGAACAGCTTGTCCAGTTCCGGATCGTGCACCACACAGATGACCGGCACCGTGGTCTTACGCCAGAAATCGCCGTGTTTTCCCACGCTCACCTGGTAACCGCCGGCGCGGCGATAGGACTTCCCGCCCTTGACCTGGAGCGCGAAGACCTCGCCGGTCCTCCGCTGGTTCTCCACGAGCATGACGTGGAAGTCCTCGCCGAAGTCCGCGTGCCCCGGGATTTCCGCCATCACTTGTCCCTGACTCTCGATCAGGGTGCGCACCCGGTTCACCGCGTCCCGCGAGATGCGCCAGCTTTCGGATATCTCTCCGCTCATTTCCTCTCCCCCCAATCGAAAGGGCCGTCACAGCAACACACTGTGACGGCCCTTTCGCGAAACCCATCTTACGAAGCGAACCCTCCAGCCCCAGCCCAGTCCAACGCAAACGCCGGAAGAACCCCAAGCACCAACGTAACCACAACCCCCAAAGCAATAGCCGCCGTAGTAAACCCACCCGGCACAGTCACCGTAGGCCCATCGGCGGCAGGCTCCGAGAAGTACATCAACACAATGACCCGCAGATAGAAGAACGCAGCCACCGCACTGAACACCAGCGCGATAACCACCAACGGCGCCATCCCATCCGACAACGCCGCCGAAAACACCACGAACTTCCCGACAAACCCGCTGGTCAACGGAATCCCAGCCAACGCCAGCAACAGGAACGTGAACACCCCGGCCAACAACGGCGACCGCTTGGCAAGCCCAGCCCAAGCGGAAAGATGCGTAGCCTCCCCACTGGAATCCCGCACCAAACTAACCACGCCAAACGCAGCCAGAGTAGTAAACCCATAAGCCAGCAGATAGAACAGCGTGCTGGACAATCCGTCCTCGGTCATCGCGATCGCCCCGACAAGCAAGAACCCAGCGTGCGCCACCGACGAATACGCGATCATCCGCTTCACGTCAGTCTGCGTCAGGCCGAGAATCGCTCCGAGCGCCATCGAAATAATGGCCACCGCCCACATGACCCCGCGCCACTCCCAGCTCGTCGAGGAAAACCCGACGCTGAGCACCCGCAGAATCGCGCCGAAGGCAGCAACCTTCGTGCAGGCGGCCATAAATCCGGTAACCGGCGTGGGCGCACCCTGGTAGACGTCCGGCGTCCAGGTGTGGAACGGGCCAACAGAACCCTTGAACAGCAGGCCCACCACCAGCAGACCGAGACCCGCGAACAACAACGTGTCCGACCGGTCCGACCCAGCCGCCGCGTGGGCGATGTCGGCCAGCTTCACCGAGTCCGCGTAGCCGTACAGCAGCGCGAGCCCGTACAGGAAGAACGCCGAAGAGAACGCGCCCAGCAGGAAGTACTTGACCGCGGCTTCCTGCGAAATCAGCCGCCGACGGCGAGCAAGACCGCACATCAGATACAACGGCAGCGAAAGCACTTCCAACGCGATGAACATCGTCAAAAGATCGTTGGCCGCGCAGAACGTCATCATCCCGCCGAGCGCGAATAGCGTCAGCGGAAAAACCTCAGTCTGCGACGTAGTAGCCGCCTGTGCCCGATCCTGCACCGTCCCCGGCCGGATCGCCGCCTGCGCCACGAACGCGCCGCCAGGCTCGACCTTCCGGTCCGCGATCAGGAACACCGCGCCAAGGCCGAGCAGCAGCAACGTGCCCCACAGGAACAACGACGGCCGGTCCACCGAAATCGACCCGGAGAACGTCGTCGTGCCGGCCTTCGTGGCCGTGGAACCAGTCGCGTACAGGATCAGCGAAACCCCGGAAGCGAGGATCGCGCCCAGGGAGATCGTGACCTGGATCCCCCACCGCATGGACTTCGGCGCGAACGCCTCCACCAGCACGCCGATGCACGCGACGCCGAAGACGATCAGCATCGGCAGCACGGCCGCGTAATCGACCGAAGGCACTTCGAGCGGCGCTGCCGGCGCCTGCGCCAGGAACATGTCGAGCACGGTTTACTTGCCTCCCTGCACGGCAGACAGCGTCGCCTGCACCGACGGGGTGATCGTGTCGAGCATCGGCTTGGGGTAGAAGCCCAGTCCGATGATCAGGATGACCAGGGGCGCGAGGATCGCGATCTCGCGTGTGCCCAGGTCGGTAATGGCCTTGCGCGCGCCGAGTTCCGGCGCGATCGCGGTGCCCGGTCCTCCTCCGACGCCGACCAGTGCGTCGCCGCGAACCGGGCCTTGCATGATCCGCTGGTACAGCCACAGCACGTACGCCGCGGCGAGCACCATGCCCACGGTCGCCAGGATCGTGTACACCGGCTGGTCCACAAAGGACCCCAGCAGCACGAGGAACTCGCTGACGAACGAGTTGGTCCCGGGCAGCGACAGCGCGGAAAGCCCGGCCAGCAACAGCATTCCGGCCAGCAGCGGGGTCACCTTCGCCATGCCGCCGTAGTCCGAGATCCGGCTCGACCCGCCGCGCATCACGATCAGGCCGATCACCACGATCAGCATCCCGGTCGAGAGGCTGTGGTTCAGCATGTACGACACCGAGCCGACCATCGCCTGCTCGTTGAAGGTGAAGATGCCCAGCGCGATGAACCCGAAGTGGGCGATCGACACGTAGGCGATGAACCGCTTCATGTCCTGCTGCCCGGCGGCGAGGATCGAGCCGTACAGCACGCCGATCACCGACAGGATCAGCACCAGCGGCGCGAGCGCCTTGCTGCCGTCGGGGAACATCGGCAGGCAGTACCGCAGGAAACCGAACGTGCCGACCTTGTCCAGCACGCCGACCAGCAGCACCGCGACGCCGATCGGGGCTTCGCCCGCGGCGTCCGGCAGCCAGGTGTGGAACGGGACCAGCGGAGCCTTGATCGCGAACGCGAGGAAGAAACCGAGGAACAGCCAGATCTGCGTGCCGGTCGGCGCGTCGCGCACCACCGTCACCAGCGTGGCCCAGTCGAACGTGCCCTTGCCGATCTTGTCCGAGGCCAGCGAGTACGCCCCGATCGCCGAGGCCAGCATGATCAGGCCGCCGAGGAACGAGTACAGGAAGAACTTCACCGCCGCGTACTGCCGGTTCGCGCCGCCGTAGCCGCCGATCAGGAAGTACATCGGGATCAGCATGATCTCGAACAGCACGTAGAAGAGGAACACGTCGGTCGCCGCGAAGACGCCGATCGTGATCGCCTCCTGCAGCAGGATCAGCGACAGGAACCCGCCCGCGCTGCGGCCCGCGGGCAGTTTGTCGGTGAGCCCGAGCGCGCCCACGACGATCGGCACCAGCAGCGCGATCACCGCGATCATGATCAGCGAGATGCCGTCGGTGCCGAACGAGATGTGGATGCCGAAGCTCGGGATCCAGTCCATCGTGGTGGCCTGCTGGATGCGCTCGCCCGAGGGCGAGTAGCTCGCCCAGAACGGGATGACCAGCAGGAACTCCACAATGGACACGGCGAGCGCCGTGGCGACCGCGGCCCGGTCGTTCCCCTTGAGGAACGCCAGCACCAGCGAGCCGGCCAGCGGCAGCAGGATGAGCGCCAGAAGCCAAGTCATGTCAGGAGAACCTCACCAGCAGAAGGGCCGCGAGAAGCAGGAACGTGCCGCCGAGCATGGACAGTGCGTACGACCGCACGAATCCGGTCTGCGTCCGGCGCAGCCGCCCGGACCCGCCGCCGAGTGCCGCGGCGAGGCCGTTCACCGCGCCGTCGACGCCGCGGTTGTCCACGTACACCAGGGCCCGCGCCAGCCAGGTGCCCGGACGGGCGACCAGGGTTTCGTTGAGCGCGTTGCCGTACAGGTCCTTGCGCGCCGCGCGGACCGGCCAGGCCACCCGCTCGGGCTTCTCGAGCGGAACGTCGCGCGAGGGACGGAAAAGCCAGACCGCCAGCAGCACGCCGAGCGCGGCCAGCACCAGCGTCGCCGCCGGGACCGTCCACGACGGGATCGGGGTGTGCTCGGCCTCCTCGAACTGGCCGACCACCGGGGCCAGCCAGTCCACGAACCGGTGGCCGATGGCGAAGAACGCGCCCGCGCCGACCGAACCGACCGCCAGGATCGCCATCGGGACCCACATGATGGGCTTGGACTCGTGCGGGTGGAAGTCGCGTCCGTCGCTGCTCTTGATGTCCTTCCAGCGCTGTTTGCCGAAGAAGGTCATCATCATCAGCCGCGTCATGTAGAACGCGGTGAGCCCGGCGCCGAGCACCGTGGCGAGGCCGAAAGCCCAGCCGCGCCAGCCTTCCTGGCCGAACGCCGCCTCGATGATCGCGTCCTTCGTGTAGTACCCGGTGAGGAACGGGAAGCCGATGATCGCCAGGTAGCCGAGGCCGAAGGTGACGAAGGTGATCGGCATCTTCTTGGCGAGGCCGCCGAACTTGCGCATGTCGACCTCGTCGTTCATGCCGTGCATGACCGAACCGGCCCCGAGGAACAGCCCGGCCTTGAAGAAGCCGTGCGCCACCAGGTGCATGATGCCGAGCGCGTAAATGCCCGGCCCGAGACCGACCGCCAGCATCATGTAGCCGATCTGGCTGACCGTCGAGTACGCGAGCACCTTCTTGATGTCGTCGTAGGCACAGCCGACGATGCACCCGAGCAGCAGCGTGACCGCGCCGACCAGGGTGACGACCAGCCGTCCGTCCGGCGTCGCGGTGAAGATGACGTTGGAGCGGGCCACCAGGTACACGCCCGCGGTGACCATCGTCGCCGCGTGGATGAGCGCCGACACCGGGGTCGGGCCCTCCATCGCGTCCGGGAGCCACGCCTGCAGCGGGAACTGGCCGGACTTACCGCAGGCGCCCAGCAGCAGCAGGATCGCGATGGCGGTGACCGCGCCCGGCGGGATCTTGCCCTGCGCCACGCCCTCGAAGACCTGCGCGTAGCCGGTCGACCCGACGTACTTGAACATCAGGAAGATCGCCAGCGCCAGCCCGACGTCGCCGACGCGGTTCATCAGGAACGCCTTCTTCGCCGCGGTGGCCGCGGACGGGCGGTTCTGATACCAGCCGATCAGCAGGTACGAGGCGAGACCCACGCCCTCCCAGCCGAGGTACAGCGTCACGAAGCTGTTGCCCAGCACCAGGATCAGCATCGAGGCGACGAACAGGTTCAGGTACGCGAAGAACCGGTACCGGCCCTCGTCGTCGGCCATGTAGCCGATCGAATAGAAGTGGATCAGCATGCCGACGCCGGTGATCAGCAGCACGAACGTCAGCGACAGCGCGTCGATGCGCAGCCCGAAGTCCACTTGCAACTGGGTCACCGGGATCCACGAGTAGACCTTGGTGTCGGTGACCGTGTGGCTGTCGGTGGAGAAGAACAGGATCACGGCGTACACGAAGGCGAGCGTGACGGTGGCACAGCCGAGCAGGTGCCCCCACGCTTTCGCGCGTTTGCCGGAGAGCAGCAGAACGAGGGCGCCGAGGGCGGGAAGGGCCACCAGCAGCCACG
Organism: Amycolatopsis sp. VS8301801F10; assembly: GCF_046195355.1. Classification (NCBI taxonomy): domain Bacteria; kingdom Bacillati; phylum Actinomycetota; class Actinomycetes; order Pseudonocardiales; family Pseudonocardiaceae; genus Amycolatopsis; species Amycolatopsis sp. VS8301801F10. The sequence continues at coordinate 841,215 of NZ_CP176065.1, forward strand.
ATGATGCGGTCACTCGGTCGTCTCCCTCAGTACTTCAGCAGGTTCGTGTCGTCGACCGAGGCCGAACGGCGGGTGCGGAAGATGGCCATGATGATCGCCAGTCCGACCACGACCTCGGCGGCCGCGACCACCATCACGAAGAACGCCATCACCTGGCCGTGCAGCCCGCCGTTGATGCGGGCGAAGGTGACCAGGGTCAGGTTCACCGCGTTCAGCATCAGCTCGATGCACATGAACACGACGATCGCGTTGCGGCGGACCAGCACGCCCACCGCGCCGATGCAGAACAGCAGCGCGGACAGCAGCAGGTAGTAGCTCGGGGTCACTTTCCTTCCCCTTCTTCTTCCTCGGCCGGCGCGGCCTTTTCGGAACCGCCGACCAGTGCGTGCGCGTCGGGCTTGGGGCCCTCGTCCGCGATGAGCTTGCGCTCGCGCATGAGCCGGATCGCCGAGGTGGATTCGATGATCTCCGACAGCGATTCCGGCGCGACCGAACCGTCCGGCAGCAGCGCCGGGGTCGAGACCGAGCTGGCGGTGGCGAACACGCCGGGCCCGGGCAGCGGCGACGGGCGGTCGTGTTTGCCTTGGAAGCGCAGCTTGACCAGTTCGCGCTGGGAGAGCTTGCTCTTGCTGCTGCGTCCGGTGAAGGCGAGCACCATCGCGCCGAGCGCGGCGGTGATCAGCAGCGCCGAGGTCAGCTCGAACGGGAACAGGTACTGGGTGAAGATCAGCCTGCCGAGACCGCCGGGGCCGCCGCCGGTCTGCTGGTAGGGGTCGAGCGGCTGGGCCGGGGTCACGTTCACCATCGCGCGGAACACGCCCGCGGCGATCAGCGCGGCGAGCCCGATGCCGAGCACCCCGGCGGCGAGCCGCTGCCCGCGCAGCACCTCGACCACCGAGTCCGAGCTGTCCCGGCCGACCAGCATCAGCACGAACAGGAACAGCATCATGATCGCGCCGGTGTAGACGATGATCTGGGTGAACCCGAGGAACGGCGCGGACTGCGTCATGTACAGCGCGCCGAGCGTCAGCATCGTGAGCACCAGCCACAGCGCCGAGTGCACGGCGTTGCGGGAGAAGATCATCCCGAGCGCGCCCAGCAGCGAGAGCGGGCCGAGGATCCAGAACGCGATGGCCTCGCCGGTCGTCACGGACGCGTCGACGCTGGCCGCCGGGGCCTGCGCGAGAAGGGGCAAGAGAGAGGCGGCAGTCACTGGTGGGCCTCCGTTGCGCCTCGTGAGTGCTGATCACGGTTAGAACCGTGATCGCCGCTCACGACACCCGCGGCCAGTTCGGGGCCGTTCACGTAGTAGTCCTGCTCGTTGTCGCCGAGCCGCATCGGGTGCGGCGGCTGCTCCATGCCCGGCAGCAGCGGGGCGAGCAGGTCTTCCTTGGTGTAGATGAGCCGCTGCCGGTCGTCGTCGGCCAGCTCGTAGAAGTTGGTCATGGTGAGCGACCGGGTCGGGCACGCCTCGATGCACAGGCCGCAGCCGATGCAGCGCAGGTAGTTGATCTGGTAGTCCTTGCCGTAGCGCTCGCCCGGCGAGTACCGCGCCTCTTCGGTGTTGTCGCCGCCTTCGACGAAGATCGCGTCCGCCGGGCACGCCCACGCGCACAGCTCGCAGCCGACGCACTTCTCCAGCCCGTCCGGATGCCGGTTGAGCTGGTGGCGGCCGTGGTAGCGCGGTGCGGCCGGGGCACCGGCCTCGGGGTACTCCTCGGTCGCGACCTTCTTGAACATCATCCCGAAGGTGACGCCGAATCCCTTGATGGGATTGAGGAAGTCAGTTGCCGCCATCTTCCGTTCCTTCCTGTGCGGCCGCCGCGGCGACGCTGGCCGGCTTGCGCCGCGCGGCCTTCGCCTCCGCCTTGGCCAGCGCCTTCTGCCGCGGCGTCGCGTCCGGGACCCGCAGGTCCAGCGGCGGCAGCGGGTAGCCGCTTCCGGCCAGGTCCACGTAGTCCGATTCGGGCAGCTTCTTGTCCGGCAAGGCGAGGCTCAGCAGCACGAGCACCACCAGCACGACGCCGACGCCGATGAGGATCTGCGGCCAGCTCCACTGGATCGTCTTGATCGCGACCACGACCACGATCCACACCAGGTTGACCGGGACCAGCACCTTCCAGCCCAGCCGCATGAACTGGTCGTAGCGAAGCCGGGGCAGCGTGCCGCGCAGCCAGATGAAGCCGAACAGCAGGATGAAGGTCTTGGCGAAGAACCAGAGGATCGGCCACCAGTTCTGGTTCAGCGCCGAATCGTCGCCGACGAACGGGAACCGCCAGCCGCCGAGGAACAGCGTGGTGCAGAACGCCGAGACGATCACCATGTTGACGTACTCGGCGAGGAAGAACATCGCGAACTTCATCGAGCTGTACTCGGTGTGGAACCCGCCGACCAGCTCGGATTCGGCCTCCGGGAGGTCGAACGGCGCGCGGTTCGTCTCGCCGACCATCGAGATCACGTAGATCACGAAGCTCGGGATGAGCATGTAGAAGTACCAGCCGTGCGATTGCGCCTGCACGATTTCCGACGTCTGCAGCGAACCGGAGTACAGGATCACCGCGACGATCGACAGCCCCATCGCGATCTCGTAGGAGATCACCTGCGCCGCCGAGCGCATGCCGCCGAACAGCGGATACGGCGAACCGGACGACCAGCCGGCCAGCACGATGCCGTACACGCCGACCGACGAGCAGGCGAGGATCACCAGCACGCCGACCGGGAGGTCCATCAGCTGCAGCACCGTGCGGTGCCCGAAGATCGAGACCACCGGGCCGAACGGGATGGCCGACAACGCGATCAGCGCCGGGACCGCGGACAGCACCGGGGCGAGGAAGTACACCTTGCGGTCGGCGGTGTCCGGGATGATCTGCTCCTTGAACGGGAGCTTGATCGCGTCGGCGAGCGACTGCAGGTAGCCGCCGGGGCCGACCCGGTTGGGGCCGGGCCGGTTCTGCATCCGGCCGATCGCCTTGCGCTCCCACACGATCAGGAAGATCGTCAGGACCGGCCCGATCAGCAGGACCACGACCGCCTTGAGCAGGACGAGCCACCACGGGTCGTCGGCGAGCAGCCGGGCGCGTTCGGCCGCGTCCGGGTACTCGGCGAGGAACTGCGTGAGCTGCGGGCTCACTGGTCACCTCCGGAGATCTGCACGAGCGCGCCGTGTCCGGCGGCGAGTGCGGCGCGGACGGCCGAGCCGTCGGAGTTGCCGGGCAGCCACACGACGCCGTCCGGCAGGTCGGCGACCTCGACCGGCAGGGTGATCGACCCGCGCTCGTTCGACACCCGGACGGTTCCGCCGAGACCTTCGGCGGTCTTCGCCGAAAGCCGCGCTACCGGCGGCCGCTGGGTGCCCTTGAGGTGCGGTTCGTCGTCCTGCAGCGAGCCGTTGTCGATCAGCTGCCGCCAGGTGGCGAGCACTGCCTTGCCGTTCGGGACCGGAGCAGCCGGGGCGGTGAGCGACGGCGCGGCCACCGAGGGGGCGACCGGCGCGAGCTTCGCGAAGTCGCCCGCGGCGGCGGCCGGGGTCTGGGTGAACAGGTCGGCGTCCATTTCGACGGCCAGCGTGTCGAGCACCCGGCCGTCGGAAAGGGAACCCGTGCCCTCCAGCGTGATGTCGAATTCGCGGCGGCGGCCCTCCCAGTTGAGGTAGCTGCCCGCCTTCTCGACCGCCGGGGCGATCGGCAGGACCACGTCGGCCCGTTCGGTGACCTCGCTCGCCCGCAGTTCGAGGCTGACCACGAACCCGACGTGGTCGAGCGCGCGCCGGGCCAGGTCCGGGTCCGGCAGGTCGTTCGGGTCGACGCCGCCGACCACCAGCGCATCCAGCTGCCCGCCCGAAGCGGCCTGGAGGATGCCGGTGACGTCGCGTCCCGGTTCGGCCGGAAGCTCGACGCCCCACTGCTTTTCGACCTCGGCACGGGCCGCCGCGTCGGTGACCGAGCGGCCGCCGGGCAGAAGCGTTGGCACACAACCGGTTTCGAGCGCGCCCCGGTCGCCCGCGCGGCGCGGGATCCACGCCAGCCGGGCTCCGGTGCGCTCGGTGAGCCGCAGCAGCGCGGAGAACAGGCCGGGGATTTCCGCCGCCCGCTCGCCGACCAGGATCACCGCGCCCTCGCCGCTGAGCGCCGCGTCGACGTCGGCCGCGTGCTGCGCGATGCCGTCCACCGCGGCCGCCTCGCCGCCGGGAACGCAGGCCAGCAGTTCGCCGAAGGTCTTGCGCACCGAGGAGGTCGTCCACTGTCCCAAGTGGACAACGCGGGTGCGGTTCTTGCGGGCCGCCTTGCGCAGCCGCAGGAACACGATCGGCGCTTCGTCCTCGGGTTCGAACGCCACGCACAGCACGGTGCGGGCGTTCTCGATCTCGGCGAACGTCACCCCGGTCTCCGGCGTGGTGCCCACGACCGTCGAGCCGAGGAACGCCAGCTCCTCGTCCGAATGCGCGCGCGTGCGGAAGTCGATGTCGTTGGTGCGCAAGGCGACCCGGGCGAACTTCGAGTACGCGTAGGCGTCCTCGACAGTCAGCCGGCCGCCGGTGAGCACCGCGCCGCCCTTGCCCTCGCGGGCCTTGAGCAACCCTTCCGCGGCGGTCCGGAGCGCGTCGGTCCAGGACGCCTCTTCCAGCTCGCCGCTGGCGTTGCGGACGAGCGGACGGCGGATCCGGTCACCGGCCTGCACGTAGCGGAACGCGAACCGGCCCTTGTCGCACAGCCATTCCTCGTTCACCTCCGGGTCGTCGCCGGCCAGCTTGCGCTGGACCTTGCCGCGCCGGAAGTCGGTGCGCTCGGCGCAGCCGGACGAGCAGTGCTCGCACACGCTCGGCGCCGACACCAGGTCGAACGGCCGCGACCGGAACCGGTACGCCGCGCTGGTGAGCGCGCCGACCGGGCAGATCTGGATCACGTTGCCGGAGAAGTAGCTCTGGAACGGCTCGCCGCCGGTGGTGCGCGAGGCGAGGTCGAGCACGTCCGCGGTTTCCGCGGTGCCGATCTGCTGGTGCGCGCCGCGTTCGAGCAGCGCGATGAACGGATCGCCGGCGATCTGGTCGGAGAACCGGGTGCAGCGCTGGCACAGCACGCAGCGTTCGCGGTCCAGCAGCACCTGCGACGAGATCGGCAGCGGCTTGGGGAACGTGCGCTTCGTGTCGACGAACCGCGATTCGGCGCGGCCGTGCGCGAGCGCCTGGTTCTGCAGCGGGCATTCGCCGCCCTTGTCGCAGATCGGGCAGTCCAGCGGGTGGTTGATGAGCAGCAGCTCCATCACGCCCTGCTGCGCCTTGTCCGCGACCGGCGAGGTCAGCTGGGTCTTGACCACCATGCCGTCGGCGACCGTCATCGTGCACGAGGCCTGCGGCTTCGGCATCGGACGGCCGCCCATTTCGACCTCGACCAGGCACTGGCGGCACGCGCCCGCCGGGTCGAGCAGCGGGTGGTCGCAGAACCGGGGGATGCTCGTGCCGAGCCGCTCGGCGGTGCGGATCAGCAGTTCGCCCTTGGGCGCGATGACCTCTTCGCCGTCGATGGTCAGCTTGACATAGCCCTCGGGGACCGGGGTTTCAGCCGTTTCGGGCTTGTCGGGCGCGATCGTCATGATGCCTGCGCTCCCACCAACTCGCGCTTGTTGCTCTCACACAAGGCCAGGAACTCGTCTCGGAAGTACTTGATGCCGCTCTGGATCGGCGACACCGCGCCGTCGCCGAGCGCGCAGAACGAGCGGCCGAAGATGTTGTCGCACACGTCGAGGAGGGTGTCGATGTCCTCCTCGGTGCCGTGGCCTTCGACCATCCGCTCCAGGATCTGCGCCAGCCAGTACGTGCCCTCGCGGCACGGCGTGCACTTGCCGCAGGATTCGTGCTCGTAGAACTGCGTCCACTTCATGACCGCCCACGGCACCGAAACGGTCTCGTTGAAGACCTGCACCGCGGTGGTGCCGAGCATCGAACCGGCCTCGGCCGCGCCCTCGAAGTCGAGCGGGACGTCGAGGTGCTCGGCGGTGAACATCGGCGTCGACGATCCGCCCGGGGTCCAGAACTTCAGCGGGATGCCGTCCTTCATGCCGCCGGCCAGCTCCAGCAGCTCGCGCAGCGTGGTGCCGAGCGGGCATTCGTACTGGCCGGGCTTCTCGACGTGGCCGGAGATCGAGTAGATCTTCGGACCGGGCGACTTCTCCCGGCCCATCTCGCGGAACCACGACGAACCGGCGTTGACGATGTACGGCGCGCTCGCGATGGTCTCGACGTTGTTCACCGTCGTCGGCGCGGCGTACAGCCCGGCGGCCGCGGGGAACGGCGGCTTGAGCCGGGGCTGGCCGCGGCGGCCTTCGAGCGAGTCCAGCAACGCCGTTTCCTCGCCGCAGATGTACGCGCCGGCCCCGGCGTGCACGGTCAGCTCGAGGTCCCAGCCGCTGCCGAAGATGTTCTTGCCCAGGTAGCCCTTCGCGTACGCCTCACGCGCGGCCGCGTTGAGCCGGCGGATGCAGTGCAGCGCCTCGCCCCGGACGTAGATGAAGCAGTGGTGCGACCGCATCGCGTACGAGGCGATGATGCAGCCCTCGATCAGCGAATGCGGGTCCGCCATCATCAGCGGAATGTCCTTGCAGGTACCGGGTTCGCCCTCGTCGGCGTTGATCACCAGGTAGTGCGGCTTGTCCTCGTTGGGCGGCATGAACGACCACTTCACGCCCGCCGGGAACCCCGCGCCGCCGCGGCCGCGCAGGCCGGAGTCCTTGACCACCTGCACGAGCTGCTCGGGCGTGGCGGCCAGCGCCTTGCGCGCCGCGGTGTAGCCCTCGAGCGCCTCGTAGGTCTCGATGCGCCAGGATTCCGGGGACAGCCAGCGCTTCGTGAGGACCGGAGTGATGGGATCAGCCATTTACTTCTTCTCCACTTCAGGAAGCGGAACATCCTGCATGCCCGGGGCGGACCAGCCGCGGTCGGCGGCCAGCTGCGCGCCGCGCAGGGTCTCGGCCGCCTGCGACGGGCCGTCCACCGCACTGCGGTAAGCGGCCTCGTCCTCCGGCCAGAACCCGGCGAGCTGCCGCTCCGCGCCCTTGAAGTCGGTCAGCGCCGCACCGCGCGTCGGGGCGGGCTTCTTGCCTGCCTGCAACGCGTCCACGAGCGCGACCGCCTGCTCCGGCGTCTGGTTGTCGAAGTACTCGTAGTTCACCTGGATGACCGGACCGAGGTCGCAGGCGGCGAGACATTCCGCGTGCTCCAGGGTGATCGAGCCCGGCTCGCCCGGCGTGCCGGCGGTTTCCTCGTGCCCCAGCGGCTTTTCCGGAGACCCGAGGTGCGTCTGGAGCTTCTTGTAGATGTCGTCGCCGCCCAGCGCCGCGCACAGCGTGTTGGTGCAGACGCTCACCAAGTGCTCGCCGCACGGACGGCGCTTGTACATCGTGTAGAACGTCGCGACCGCGCTGACCTCGGCGTCGGTCAGGTCGAGATGCCGCGCGCAGAAGGCGATGCCCTCCTGGCTCACGTAGCCCTGCACCGACTGCACGAGGTGCAGCATCGGCAGCAGCGCCGACCGCGACATCGGGTAGCGGGCGATGATTTCCTTCGCCTCGCGGTGCGTGTCGGCGTCGAACACGTCCGCCGCCGGCGTGTCGGCGAGGATTCCCTCGGCGACGGCCGGGTCGGGCGCGATCGCCGCGACATCGGTGTCGGCTGCCGCGGCGGCGTAGGTCTTCGTCGCGTCGTGCGGTCCCGGCTCCGGGACTGCGGTCGGGTTCGTCATCGGTCAACTCCCCCCAGAACCGGGTCGATCGAGGCGATCACGACGACGAGGTCGGCCACCAGGCCGCCCTCGGCCATCGCGGGCATCGCCTGCATGTTCACGAAACTCGGCTCCCGCAGGTGCACGCGCAGCGGACGGGTGCCGCCGTCGGACACCAGGTGCGCGCCGATCTCGCCGCGCGGCGATTCGACGGCCGCGTAGACCTGGCCCGGCGGCACGTGGAAGCCCTCGGTGACGAGCTTGAAGTGGTGGATCAGGGATTCCATCGACTGGCCCATGATCTTCTTGACGTGGGCGAGCGAGTTGCCCATGCCGTCGCTGCCGATGGACAGCTGCGCGGGCCAGGCGATCTTCTTGTCCTCCACCATGACCGGGCCGGGCTCGGCCATCTTCGCGACCTGCTTCATGATCCGCAGGCTCTGGTGGATTTCCTCCAGCCGCAGCAGGTACCGCGCCCAGCTGTCCGCGTCGGTCGAGGTCGGCACGTCGAACTCGAGTTCGTCGTAGCGCGAGTACGGCTCGGTCTTGCGCAAGTCCCACGGCAGGCCGGCGGCGCGCAGCACCGGGCCGGTGACGCCGAGTTCGAGGCACGCGTCGAGCGGCAGCACGCCGACGTCCTTGAGCCGGTTGCGCCAGATCGGCTGGCCGGTGAACATCTTGTCGTACAACGGAAGCCGCTTGTCCATGAGCTTGCAGAAGTCGAGGACCTTCTCCGCCCAGTCCTCGGGGAAGTCCTGGGCGAGCCCGCCGGGCCGGATGAACGCGTGGTTCATCCGCAGGCCGGTCAGGTACTCCAGCAGGTGCATCGCTTCTTCGCGCTCGCGGAAGCCGAGCGTCATCGCGGTGGTGGCGCCGAGGTCCATGCCGCCGGTCGCGATGAACACCAGGTGCGAGGTGATCCGGTTGAGTTCCAGGAGAAGCACGCGCAGCAGCTCCGCGCGCGGCGGGGCCTTGACGCCCAGCAGCTTCTCGACGCCGAGGCAGTAGCACATCTCGTTGGACAGCGGGGCGAGGTAGTCCGCCCGCGTCACGAAGGTGACGCCCTGGGTCCAGTTGCGGAATTCCGCGCTCTTCTCGATGCCGGTGTGCAGGTAGCCGACGACCGCGCGCAGCTGCGTGATCGTCTCGCCTTCCAGTTCCAGCACGAGCCGGAGCACGCCGTGCGTCGACGGGTGCTGCGGGCCCATGTTGATGACCATCCGGTCGTCGTGCTGGGCGTCGCCGAGAACCTCGTCCCAGTCGCCGCCGGACACGTGGTAGACCGGGCCTTCGGTGGTCTCCCGGACTTCCGCGTACTCGGCTTCCGTCGTTTCGTTGGTGCTGGTCACGAGTACGACCTCCGCTGGTCTGGCGGCGGGATTTCCGCGCCCTTGTATTCGACCGGGATCCCGCCGAGCGGGTAGTCCTTGCGCTGGGGGTGGCCGTCCCAGTCGTCCGGCATGAAGATGCGGGTCAGCCCGGGGTGGCCGTCGAAGACGATGCCGAACATGTCGTAGGCCTCGCGCTCGTGCCAGTCCGCGGTCGCGTAGACCGGAACCAGCGACGGGACGTGCAGGTCGTCCATGTCCATGGTGATTTCGAGCCGGATCCGGCGGCGGTAGGTCATCGACAGGAAGTCGTAGACCGTGTGCATCCGCTGCGGGACGTCCACGCCGTAGTCGACGCCGGTGACCGCGATCAGCATTTCGAAGCGCAGGCCCGGGTCGTTGCGCAGCACCCTGGCGATGTCGACGAGGTGCTCGCGGCTGACGTAGAAGGTGATCTCGCCGCGGTCGACGGTGGTCTGGAGGATCGCCGAAGGCGGGATCTTGTTGTCCGCCAAGGCGGCCATGAACTCGTCGGCGAACTCGTCGAACCAGCCGCCGTACGGGCGCTCCGCGGGCGGCGGGCTGTAGGCGGGTAGCCGCAGGCCGCCGTAACCGGAGGTGTCCCCGCTGCCGCGGACGCCGAACATGCCCTTGCGCTCGCGGCCGGCGACGACTGGTTCGGCGGGCCGCGTGCCCTGGGGTTCGAGCCCGGCTTCGGGCCGTTCCGCGCTGGACTGCGGGCCGCCGGTCCGCGGGTTCTCTTCGGGGTTCTCAGGCACCGGTGCTCACTTCTTCGCGTACTTGATCGAGGACGGGATCAGCTCGGTACGGGCCCCGCTGGCCGCGCGGATCGCGGCGCGGCGGGCGTTGATCGGCTCGTCCTGGATCTTGGCGTGCAGCTTGAGGATCGCGTCGAGCAGCATTTCCGGCCGCGGCGGGCAGCCGGGCAGGTACATGTCGACCGGGACGATGTGGTCGACGCCCTGCACCACGGCGTAGTTGTTGAACATGCCGCCGGACGAGGCGCAGACGCCCATCGAGAGGACCCACTTGGGCTCGGCCATCTGGTCGTAGATCTGGCGCAGGACCGGGGCCATCTTCTGGGTCACCCGGCCGGCCACGATCATCAGGTCGGCCTGCCGCGGCGTGGCGGAGAACCGCTCCATGCCGAACCGCGCGATGTCGTAGCGCGAACCGCCGACCGACATCATCTCGAACGCGCAGCAGGCGAGCCCGAAGGTCGCCGGCCACAGGGAGTTCTTGCGTGCCCAGTTGACCAGTCCCTCGAGGCTGGCCAGCAGGATGCCGTTGGGGAGTTTTTCTTCCAGGCCCATGGGTTCAGTTCCAATCCAGGCCGCCGCGCCGCCACACGTAGGCGTACGCGAACCCGACCGTCACGATGAACAGCACGATCTCCACCAGGCCGAAGACACCGAGCGCGTTGGCGTTCACCGCGAACGGGTAGAGGAACACCATCTCGATGTCGAACAGGATGAAGAGCATGGCCGTGATGTAGTAGGCCACCGGCATCCGGCCGCCGCCGACGAGCGGCTGCGGCGACGGTTCGATGCCGCATTCGTAGGCCGCGGTCTTCGCGCGGTTGTACCGCTTCGGCCCGACGAGCGGCCCCAGCAGCACGGAGAACACGGCGAACGCCGCCGCGAGCACGAACAGCAGGACGAGCGGCAGATACACGTTCAGTCCGGGCGCCGCCGGTCCGGGATCGGCCTGCGCCAGCACGGGCACCATCAGCACGGGGTCTTCGCCATCCTTTCCGCGCCGCTGCGGGTTGTTCTCGGGTGGTGGTCCGAGTCCTCGGTGGCGACCCTAAGGGAGCTGGGTCACACCGCCGAGGGTCAGGGCGCCCTTACGGCCCGTGTCCGGACCATCGCACGCTTGTGAAATAGTTCACAAGCGACACGTCGCGGTTGTGAAGCGATTCACAAAGCATGGGGGGAGTGTAGGACGTGAGTCACACTCTTGTCCCGAGGGGTTGCGGACTAAGGCCCACCTAACTTGACCGCCCCCTTCCCCAGGCCCACCCCTGCGCGCACCAGCGAGACCAGCGGTAAAGCCCCCTTGAACAACCGCGCCAGCCCACCAAGGCGACTCGATCTTGTGACGTATCACACTGACCGGCCGGACAACCATTGCTCCACCCGGGTAACACCACAACCCCACCCGCAGCCGGTGCACCCACGAGCGAGGCACCCACACCCCTCCCCCGCCCCCGATACACAGCCAAAAACACGGCGCTGGGGTGCTTGTCAAGGCATCTTTCCCGCCTTGACAAGCACCCCAGCGCCGTAGTCACACTAAAAAATCGGGGGGCCCACGCAACCACTAAACCCGGCAATGTCGCCCGCCAGGGCGACGAGCCGCCCAGAAGATTCACCGAGGACTAGGCGTAACCCGAGCCAACGCCGAGATCAACCGATCCACCCCGTCCCCGCCCCGAGCGTCATAACACCCGGAAAGCCCCTTGTACACCAAGGGAAGGATCTTGTTGACCCGCAACCCGTACTTGGTAGCCGCGTGCATGATCTTGGGCTTCCCGATCAACTTGGCGAACACATTCCCGAGCCGGTAATACCCGCCCATCAACTCGGCGACAGCCCGCGGATACCCCTCCAACGCCCGCTCCCGAGACGGCCCCTCCGGCCGAGCCAACGCCTGCACCACAGCCTCCGCCGCGAGCTGCGCCGACTCCATCGCCGCGGAAATCCCCTCGCCGTTGAACGGACTGACCATCCCGCCGGCGTCGCCGAGCAACAGCAGCCCATCCCGGTAATGCGGAGTCCGGTTGAACCCCATCGGCAACCCAGCCCCGCCGACCTTGCCGATGGCGTTCTCCTCGCGATACCCCCATTCCTCAGGAGTCCCGTCCAGCCACTGCCGCAACAACGCCCGGTAATCGGTATTCCGGAACGATGCCGACGTCGACAGCATTCCGAGCCCGACGTTGACCGTCCCGTCGCCGAGCGGGAACGCCCACCCATACCCGGGCAGCAACTTGGGATTCCGGGGATCAGACCGGTCCCACAACTCAAGATGACCCTCGATAAACGGATCATCATGCTTGGGACTCTTGTAATACCGCCGAACCGCGACCCCCATCGGCCGCTTCTCGTTCTTGTCGATCCCGACGCTCAACGCCAGCCGAGCCGAAACCCCATCGCAAGCCAACACCAACGGCGCCCGATAACTGACGGGCGTCTTCTCCGGCCCCACCTTCGCCTCGACCCCGACAACCCGGCCGGACGCGTTGGTAATCGCCCCAGTAACCGTGGTCCGCTCATACAACCGCGCCCCAGCCTTCACCGCGGTCTTGGCCAGCAAATCGTCAAAATCATGCCGCGTACGAGACACCCCGTACGGCGGATAATCAGTGAGATCCGGCCAATCGAACTCCAGCGTCAGATCCCCGGTCAGAATCCGCAGCCCCCGGCTGCGCACCCACCCAGCCTCTTCGCTGGTATCCAGCCCGAGATCGATCAGCTGCTTCACACCCCGCGGCGTGAGCCCGTCGCCGCACACCTTCTCGCGCGGGAAGACGGTCTTCTCCAGCAGCAGCACGTCCACCCCGGCCCGGGCGAGGTAGGTGGCCGCGGTCGAACCAGCCGGTCCGGCCCCGACCACGATCACTTCGGCGTCGTGGTCTGGGCTGCGGCGGCGCGAAGTCGTCATACATTCGAAAATACAGCGTGGCGCGGCCACTCCATTGAGGGCGGTGGAGGGGAGGAAGGCGGAGTCAGGCAGGCTTGCGCGCGCGGTGGATCGCGACGACGCCGAAGGTGAGGTTCAGCCATTCCACCTCGGTCCATCCCGCGCTCGCGATGATCTCGCCGAGCCCACGCTGATCGGGCCAGGCGAGCATCGATTCGGCCAGGTAGGAGTAGGCCTCGGGGTTGGTCGAGGACCGGCTGCCGACCCAGGTCAGCAGCTTGAGGATGAACCGCCGGTAGACGAACCGGATCGGGGCGAAGGTGGGCGTCGAGACCTCGCAGATCACCAGCCGGCCGCCCGGTTTGACCACCCGCAGGATCTCGGCGAGCGCGCCCTTGGTGTCGACGAAGTTCCGCAGCGCGAGCGAGATGGTGACCGCGTCGAAGCTGTTGTCGGCGAACGGCAGGCACATCGCGTCCGCGGCGACCATCGGCACCTTCCGGTGCAGCCCCGCCTTGAGCATCCCGACGGAGAAATCGGCGGCGAGGCACCAGGCTCCGCCGCGCGCGTACTCGACGGTGGACACCCCGGTGCCCGCCGCCAGGTCGAGCACCTTCTCCCCCGGTTTGGCGTCCAGCACGCGCGCCGTGGTGGTGCGCCAGCGCCGGTCGAACCCGAACGTCATGAACGAGTTCGCCCGGTCGTAACCGGACGCGACGCCGTCGAACATCGCGGCGACTTCATGCGGATCCTTGTCCAGGCTCGCTCGGGGCATGGGTCCGAGATTAGTCCGTCCGTGCCGCGCGGTCGCGCGGGAGCAGGACGCTGACGGCGACCAGCCAGACGAGCCCGCCGAAGCGGCCGACCGGGATCAGCGGGTACAGCGCCGGAGTCAGCAACGACAGCGAGGCCAGCACCGCGGCCGCGGCGACCACCAGCCCGGCGATCGACATCCAGCGCGGCAACAGATTCAGGAACAACGCGGGCACCGCGAGCCCGGCGATCAGCAACGCCAGCGGCACCACGAAACCCGGCCCGCCGGCGGCGAACGCGAGGCTGGTCAACGCCCTTGCCACCGCGGGGGTCTCGCTGGCCTGCGCGGCGGTCCAGGTGATCAGCCCGCTCATCGCGAGCGCCGCCGCGGACAGCACGCCGCCGGCCAGCCCGATCACCGCGCCCGGCGCCGCGACCCCGAGCCGCCGCTGTCTGCGGTAGACCGTCGCCGCCCAGATCGCCAACGGCACCGACGCGCCGAACACCGCGAACGCGAGCAACCGCACGACGCCCTGGTTGCCGCCGAGATACGCGGCGACCTCAGCCGCGCTCGAATCCGGCCGCGTCCCCGCCGCTCCCAGCACCGCCGACGCGACGGTCAGCACCCCGAGCGCCAGCGCCGGGGCCAGCAACGGCGGGCCGCTCGGCGGTCGAGTCATGGTCGTCATGGCAAACCTCCAGGTCAATTAGTTTCACTGCTAGAACGATTACACTGGTGTAATGGATTGTCAAACGATACGGTTCAGGGCATGCAAGGACCTCCGCAGTTCGGCAGCGCCTTCCTGCTGGCCCAGCTGGGCGCGCACGCGACCCAGCGCTTCGCCGAACGCGTCGCGGACCTGGGCCTGACCCCGCCGCAGACCGGACTGCTCCGGGCGATCGCGCGGCGTCCCGGGGAGAGCCAGCAGGTGCTGGCCGCGGAACTGGGCACGCCGCCGACCCGGCTGGTCGCGCTAGTCGACGGTCTGGAGCAGCAGGGCCTGATCGAACGCCGCCGCAATCCACAGGACCGGCGTCTCTACGCGGTCTTCCTCAGCGACAAAGGCCAGGAAACGATGGCCGCACTGGCAAAAGCCGCCGCGGCGCACGAAAACGAGCTGACTTCCGCACTGTCCACAGAGGAACGCTCGACCCTGCGCGACCTGCTGGCCCGGATCGCCGCCGACCGCGGCCTCACGCCCGGCATCCACCCCGGCTACCGCACCTGACCCGCTGGTCGTCAGCCGAGCGCGGCCAGCATCCCGCGCACCGAGTTCGGCCAGGCGAATTCCTCCGCCCGCGCCCGCGCAGCCGCCCGCCGAAGCTCCTCCGGGCTGTCCAGCAACCCGGTCACCGCGCTGGCGAACGCGGGCGCGTGATCGTCGACGGCCGCCCCGCACCCGGGTCGCACGATCTCCCGCAACGCCGAGGATGCCGACACCACCACCGGTGTCCCCGAAGCGAGCGCCTCCAACGCCGCCAACCCGAACGTCTCATGTGGACCCGGTGCCAGCGAAACATCCGCGCTGGCCAGCAATCGAGCCACTTCTCCGCGCCCGGACAGAAAACCCAGGAACGTCACCGGCAATCCACGAGCCCGCCGCTCCAGCGCCCGCCGCCGTGGTCCGTCCCCGGCGATCACCAACCGCACGCTCGCGCCGGATTCGGTCAGCTCGGCGACCGTATCCACGCTCCGCTCAACGTGTTTCTCCGGCGACAACCGCCCACAATGGACAATCAACGCGTCCGCGCCCTCAGCCAACGCCGACCGCCACCCGGAATCCCGCATCGACGGCGCGAACGTCGCCAGATCCACCCCCAACGGCACCCGCCGGACATTGGACGCGGCAATCCGCTCGAACTCCGCGTGCGCGAAAGCGGTAGTACAGACCACCGTGTCGTACGACGCCGCCATCCGCCGGTTGGCGACATCCGCGACGTGCCGGGCCA
This sequence comes from Amycolatopsis sp. VS8301801F10, assembly GCF_046195355.1. Lineage (NCBI taxonomy): Bacteria > Bacillati > Actinomycetota > Actinomycetes > Pseudonocardiales > Pseudonocardiaceae > Amycolatopsis > Amycolatopsis sp. VS8301801F10. Next base: position 856,624 of record NZ_CP176065.1, read on the forward strand.
TCGCACCGGGCAGCAGAAACTGCTCCAGCAACCGGTCCAACCGCTCGTGCGAGATCACCGTGCTGGGCACCCCGTTCCGCCGCGCCCAGACGCCCATCCCGCGCAACGTCAGCCGGTCGGACACCTCCAGCCGATCCGGTTCCAGCCGCCGCAGCACCGAACGGACCCGCTGCGGATCCACCGCGCGATATCCGCCGGTGCCGGGAATCCGCAAGGCAGGCAACGAATACCGGCACACCCCAGTCGGCAAGGTTTCCACCGCGTAGCGCGGTCCCGGCACCACCAGCGTCACCCGGTGCCCGCTCGCGACGTACCCCGCGCCGAGGTGGTTCAGCGCGGTCCGCAATCCGCCGGACCGCGGTCCGTAGAAGTTCGCCAGCTGGACGATGTGCATGGCTCAAGCCGCACGCGCGACTCGGCCCTGTACCGCTTCGTAGTGCCCGACCAGCTCCCGGCACACCGCGGGCCACGTCCGGCCCAAGACCACTTTCCGCGCTTTCTCGCCCAGCCGGGCCCGCAACGCCGCGTCCCGCAGGTCCTCGACTTTGGAAACCAGCGCGGGGCCGAACGACTCCCGGTCCGCGGGCAGCAGATAACCGGTCCGGCCTGGCAGGACGAGATCCTTCGGGCCGCCCGCGTCCGGCGCGAGCACCGGCAGCCCGGACGCCATCGCCTCCTGGACCGCCTGACAGAACGTCTCGTGCGGCCCGGTGTGCACGAAAACGTCGAGGCTCGCGTACGCGACCGACAGCTCGTCGCCGTACTTCGCGCCGAGGAAAGCCGCGCCAGGCAACCGTTCCCGCAACGCCGGCAGCTCCGGTCCGTCGCCGACGACGACCACGCGCACGCCCGGCATCCCGGCCAGCACGGTCAGCCGGTCGACCTCCTTCTCCGGAGCGAGCCGTCCGACGAATCCGACCAGCAGCTCACCGTTCGGCGCGAGTTCCGCGCGCAGCGCCGGGTCCGCGTGCGCCGGGGAAAACCGGCTGATGTCCACGCCGCGCGCCCAGCGGTGCACGCGCGGAACCCCGTGCAGCTTCAGCTGTTCGATCGAGTCCGACGACGGCGCGAGCGTCCGGTCGGCTCGCGAATGCAGGCGGCGCACCCAGCGCCAAGCCGCCCGCGCGCCGATGCCGAAGCCGTACGACGTGGCGAACCCGGCGATGTCGGTCTGGTAGACGGCGATCGACGGCACGCGCAGCCGTCTGGCCGCGGCGAGCCCGCGCGCGCCGACGACGAACGGCGAGGCCAGGTGCACGACGTCCGGGCCGAAATCGGCCAGCGCGGTCAGCACGGTGCGCGTCGGCAGGCCGATCGGCAGCGAGTTCACGCCGGGGAAGTCCAGCGCCGGGATGCGGACGACCGGTGCGCCGCGGTAACTCGCCGGGCCCGGCCCCGGCGCGACGACCAGCACGTCGTGCGCGGATTCGACCAGGTGCTCGACGACCCGCAGCACGGAATTCGTCACGCCGTTCACCTGGGGCAGGAAACTTTCGGTGACTATGGCGACTCGCACGGCGTCACTGTCGCAAAACCGCAGGCAGGGCGGGCCAATCCCGCGTAACCGACCGGCCAACGGTGGCGAAACACTCCGCGGCGTCCGCGCGCGGGCGCCGACCGGTGAAGAATTCGCCACGACATGTCATCTTCCGGTCGCGTCCCGGACACCAGGAACGCCCAGACTAAGCAGGCATGACCCTCTTGTCCTCCAGGCCGTCGCGGCCCGTCGAACCCGGGCTGCTCTCCCGAGCGCTCGAGATCGCGGGGCGGCTGGCGAACGACGCCACCGACGTGATCACCGCGACCGCGGGCCGCGGCGCGCACCCGGCGACGCTGGATTCGCCGTTCGACTGGGTCACCGACACCGATCGGATCCTGGAACGGCACACCCGCCGCGTGCTGACCGCGGAGTTCCCCGGAATCCCGGTGGTAGGCCACGAATTCGGCGCCGACCACGGCGCGGACGTCGCGGAGTACCGCTGGGTGGTCGACTCGGTGGACGGCACCGCGAACTACGTCGCCGGAGTGCCGTGGTGCGCGTACAGCCTCGCCCTGGTCGACGCGAGCGGCCCGGTCGTGGGCGTGGTCGCCGACCCGTACCGGGCACAGATCTACGCCGCCGCCCGCGGCCGCGGCGCCCGGGCGAACGGGAAACCGCTGAAGCTGGTCGACCGCGCGGGCACCGCCGGAGCCATCGTCTGCACCGAACTGGCGCGCAAGGGCCCGTGGCCGGGAATGGGCGAGTTCATCGAACGAGCGGCGGCCGCCCACGCCGGGGTACGGGTGCTGGGGTCGGCCGCGCTGTCGATCGCCCAGGTCGCACTGGGCCACGCGGCCGCGGCGGTGTTGCACAGCTACCACGAATGGGACGTCGCGGGCTCAGTCGCGATGGCGATCGAGGCAGGCGCGGTCGTGCTGGACAAGCGCGGCGAGGACGCGGCGCTGCCCACGGACGGGCTGCTGGTCGCCGCGCCTGGGGTCGCCGACGAGGTACTGGGCTGGTGGCAGGAGACGGCGATCGTCGGTAGCTGAGGTGCCCGAACTCAGACCTTCGCGGGGACCGGAGCAGGAGCGGACCGGTCCCGCTTGAGCAGCCGGCGCAGCCACCACAGCAGCGGGCCCGCGACCAGCCACGTGATCAGCACCGTCATCCCGACCGGCAGCAGAGTCAACGTCGCGGTCCGGCCGGCGACCCGGGTCAGTTCCGGGTTGGTCGCGTCGTACTCGATCGCCACCAGCTGACCGGCGGCGAGACCGGACGGATACAGCACCCCGGTCGGCGGACTGTGCACGATGCCGTCCGGGGTCTGGTACTGGATGATCGTGCGGTCGAAGGCCACCGACTCGACCGTCGCGTTCGCGGTGCCCAGGTGTGCTTCGATCGCGCTGTCGTTGCGGAACGCGGCGAAAACCAGGCTCCCGCACATCACGGTGAGCAGCACAGCTACGCCCAACACGGCGAACCACGCGATCCGCCGTGCCTGCACACTCCTGGCTGCCACACCGAGAGTTTAGTCGGGTACGCCGACCAGCCGGGCACGCGGCAGCCAGTGCGCCCGGTACAGCACATGCAGGCAGTCGGTGTTCACCAGCTCTCCCCGCCGACCCGTACAGCTCCGTGCACGCGTGGTGCGCCGTTTCCGCTCCCAGGACCCGCACCGGGTGCGGCCGGGCCGGGTGCCGCCCGCAGCCTCGGCCACGGGTCGTTTTCGTACAGCGCAGCGGTATCCAGAGCGGGATCCGGGCGCAGCACCCGCCACTCCCGGCCGTCGAGCCGAGCGTGACGGAGCTGCGCCCGCACTTTCAACGCCACCGAATCCTCCTCAGGAGAGCGGAACTCTCCAGGATCCCGCGGCCCGGCATGCGAATTTCAGTGCTGCCCGGCCTCCGCCAGCGCCCGGTGGTTCGCCTGGATCTGGTCCCACGCCTTCGGCTTCGCCGGAACCGCCGCGAACGACTTGGCCGCCGCGACCGTCCCATTAGGACCGACCGCGGGCTTGCCCTTCGTGAACAGCCAGGTCTGGAACAGCTCCTGCAACGGCTTGCCGGACACCTTCTCGGCGAGCGCCACGAACTCCGGGATCACCGCGTCCTTGCCGCTCTTGGCCGCCTGCCACTGCTGGAGGATGGAGAAGAACGCCTGGTCGCCGACCTTGGTGCGCAGCGCCTGCACGGCCATCGCGCCCCGGTCGTACACCGCGCGGTCGAACTGCTTCGGCTCGCCCGGGTCGCCCGGCAGGACCTGCCAGAACGGGTTGTCGGCGGCGTAGGAGTCGTACGCGTACTGCGCGAGTTCCGCGGCGGTGCCCTCGCCCTGGTGCTCGGACCACAGGTATTCGGCGTAGGACGCGAAGCCCTCGTTCAGCCAGATGTCGCTCCACTTGCCCAGCGAGACGTTGTCGCCGAACCACTGGTGTGCGTTCTCGTGCGCGATCAGCGTGGTGTTGGAGCCGGCGGCGAAGTTGCGCGCGCCGTAGGTCGGCCGGGTCTGGTTTTCCAGCGAGAAGGTGATCCCGCTGGTCACGACGCCGCCCTCGGCCTCGAACGGATACGGCCCGAACTGCGTCGCCAGGAACTCGTCGACCTCCGGCGTCCGCTCCACGCTCGCCTTGGCCGCGTCGAGCGAATCGCCGAGGTCCGCGCCGTAGGCGGTGACGAACGGTTTGCCGTCCGGGGTGGTGGACTGGACCACGTCGTACTTGCCGACGATGAACGACGTCAGATAAGTCGCCTGCGGTTTGGTGCTGCGCCAGTTCCACCGGGTCCAGCCGGGACGCTTCTTGGTTTTCTTCACCAGCGTGCCGTTCGAAATGGCGGCGAGCCCGTCCGGAGCCTCGATCGACACGTCGTAGGTCGCTTTGTCGGTCGGGTGGTCGTTGGCGGGGAACCACCACTGCGAGCTCTGCGGCTCGTCGATGCCGAGCGCGCCGAAAGCGCCCTTCTTCCAGGTGTTCAGTCCGCCGACCTTCTCCGTCGACGGGCTGTCGGAATAGCTCACGACGACCGTCGCGGACTGGCCCTTGAGCAGCGGCTGCGCCGGGGTGATCACCAGCTCGCCGTCGCCGTTGGAGTTCGTGAACTGCGCGGGCCGGTTGTTCACCAGGACCTTCGACGCCTTGAGCGCGAAGTCCAGGTCGAACCGCGACAGGTCCTGCGTGGCGGTGAGCAGCAGCGTCGTGGTGCCCGACAAGACGTCGGTTTCCGGCTGGTAGCTCACGCGGATGTCGTAGTGCTGCACGTCGGTGCCGCCGTTGCCGGCGTTCGGGTAGTACGGGTCGCCGACGCCGGGCGCGCCCGGTGCCGGCACCGCCGAAGCGGTGCCCGCCAGCAGCACCGTCGCGACTCCAGCCGCAACCGCCCCGATTCCGGCCCGAGTTCTCGATCGCATGGTTCCTCCAAGGTGGCCAATGCGACCGAACGTATCCACGCGAGAACCCCACAGGTACGTCCGAACGACGGGTTCTTACCCACTGGGAAGATCACCCGGATTCGGCGATCCACCACGCGATGGCGATCGGAATGCCGTACAGGATCGGGCCCGCGTACAGCCCCGGCCACGGTCCCCAGCCGCGCCGCACGGCCAGCCCGGCCATCGCGAACGACCCGCCGATCGCCGCGAACCAGCCGACCCACGGCAGCGACGCGACCGCCTGCTGCCCGGCCGCGCTGCAGATCGCCCGGCTGTCCCCGGCGAAGCAGTTGTCGCTGGCCATCACCAGAAACGACGAGAAATACGAGCAGACCAGCCCGAGCAGGGCCAGTGCCGCCACCGCCGCGTTGAACCAGGCCCACCGGCCTCGCGGGCGCAGGTCCGCCTCGTGCACGAAATCCCCCATTGTTCACCGGCCCCCGCCGGGTTAAACCGTCCCCACCGCTTCCGCGACCGCGGATTTCAGCCGCGCGTGGAGATTCCGGTGCTGCGCCCGGTCCACCCGGACCTCGACCACCCGCAGACCCGGCGCGGGCCGCAACGCGGCACGGAACTCTTCCACCGTCTCAGCCACCACGTGCGGCACCCGGTAGCCCGCGCACAGCGCACCCAAATCCGCGCCGTGCGGGGTGCCGAAGACCCGCTCGAAGCTCGCCGAGTGTTCCGGCGCGCCCTGCTCCAGCAGCGAGAAAATGCCGCCGCCGTCGTCGTTCAGCACCACGATCGTCAGGTCCGGCAGGTGCTCCGCGGGCCCGGTGAGCAGCCCGGACGCGTCGTGCAGGAAGGTCAGGTCGCCAAGCAGCGCGTACGACGGCGCGCGATGCACGGTGGCCGCGCCGATCGCCGTCGACACCGTGCCGTCGATCCCGGCGACGCCGCGGTTGCGGTGCACCAGGACGTCCGGCCGCAGCCGGCCAGCCAGCGCGACATCCCGCGTCGGGTTCGAGGAGCCGACCACCAGCAGTGCGCCTTCCGGCAGCGCGTCGACCAGCTCGGTCGCCACCCGTACGCCGCTCGGCCACGGCTCGGCCGCCAGCGCCGTCGAAACCGCCTGGCTGGCCGCGGCGTCCGCGCGCTGCCAGCTCGCCAGCCACTCCGGGTCGGCGGGCTTCGTCGGTTCGGCGAACCACTGGCCGACCTGGCGGACGTTGTGCGCGGGCGCGGGCCAGTCCGAATCCGGCCGCACCAGCAGCACCTCGACCTCGGGGTCCGACAGCACCTTCTGGACCTGCCGGAAGACTGTCGGCCGGCCGAGGCACAGCACCTGCTCGGGACGGTGCCGCGAGATGAACTCCTCGACGCCCAGCAGCCAGGCGCCGGACGACATCGCGGTCGCGCCGGACAGGCCGAGCCCGCCGGTCTCCGACACCACCGGCCAGCCGTGCTGCTCGGCCCATTCGCTGGCCGCCTGCGCGCCGGTGTCGCACGCGATCACCAGGCCGTGCCGCGCCGAGGGCACCACGAACGAGGGCAGCGCGCCGAAGTCGGGCAGCTCGGTCCAGCGTTCGCCGTCCGGGCGGCCTTCGAGCGATTCGTACCACTCGCCGTCATCGTCTAGATCCGGAACGAGCGGTTCGCGGAACGGGATGTTCAAGTGGACCGGCCCGCAGCGCCACTCGCCGTACGCGGCGTTCCACGCGCGGCAGATCTGGCTGCGCCAGTAGGAGTTCTGCCCGGCCCGGCGTTCGGCCACGGCCAGCTCGTCAAAGTAACGGACCGCGTCGCCGTACAGCTCGTACTGGTTGATCACCTGGCTCGCGCCCGCGGAACGCAGCTCCGGCGGACGGTCGGCGGTGAGCACGATCAGCGGCACGCCAGCCCGGTCCGCCTCCAGCACGGCCGGGTGGAAGTTCGCCGCCGCGGTGCCGGAGGTGCAGACCACCGCCGCCGGACGGCCGGTGCGCGCCGCGATGCCGAGCGCGAGGAACGCCGCGCCGCGCTCGTCGATGCGGACGTGCAGCTGCAGCCGTCCGGACGCGGCGGCGTCGTAGAGCGCGATGGACAGCGGCGCGTTGCGAGATCCTGGACACAACACGACGTGCGAGACGGTGTTGCGGACGAGTTCGTCGACGATGACCCTGGCCTGCGCGGTGGACGGGTTCACCGGCAGGCCCCTGGTAGGGCGCCGTCCGACGGGCTCTCCCCGGGGGCGGCGTCAGGCACAGCGATCATGTCCACAGGTCCTATTCTCCCAAACGTGGATGACGCCCGAGTTTCCGAGCTGTTCGACCCCGCCGCCTGGTCCGAGGTCGAAGGGTTCTCCTTCACCGACATCACCTACCACCGTTCGCGAGACGCCCGCTCCGGCAAACGGGTGGTCCGGATCGCTTTCGACCGTCCGGAGGTCCGCAACGCCTTCCGTCCGCACACCGTCGACGAGCTCTACCGGGCGCTCGACCACGCCCGGATGAGCGCGGACGTCGGGTGCGTCCTGCTCACCGGCAACGGCCCGTCGCCGAAGGACGGCGGCTGGGCGTTCTGCTCCGGCGGTGACCAGCGTATTCGCGGACGCTCCGGGTATCAGTACGCGAGCGGGGAGACCTCGGACACGGTGGACCCGGCGCGGGCGGGCCGGCTGCACATCCTCGAGGTCCAGCGCCTGATCCGGTTCATGCCGAAACCCGTGGTCGCCGTGGTTCCGGGCTGGGCGGCGGGCGGCGGGCATTCGCTGCACGTCGTGTGCGATCTCACCCTCGCCTCGGCCGAGCACGCGCGGTTCAAGCAGACCGACGCCGACGTCGGCTCGTTCGACGCGGGCTACGGCTCGGCGGGCCTCGCCCGGCAGGTCGGGCAGAAATTCGCCCGGGAGATCTTCTTCCTCGGCCGCGACTACACCGCCGAGCAAATGCACCGGATGGGCGCGGTCAACGAGGTCGTCCCGCACGCCGAGCTGGAACGGGTCGCGCTCGAATGGGGCTGGACGATCATCGGCAAGTCGCCGACCGCGCAGCGGATGCTGAAGTACGCGTTCAACGCGATCGACGACGGGCTCGTCGGACAGCAGCTGTTCGCCGGCGAAACCACCCGGCTGGCGTACATGCAGGACGAGGCCGTCGAAGGCCGTGACGCGTTCCTGGAGAAGCGCGATCCGGACTGGTCCGACTACCCGTACTACTACTGACCTGGTGAGTGTTCATCCCGGTTCTAACCGGGATAAACACTCACGACCCCCGCGGAGGCCCCGGTGCACCTTTCCTGGCTAGACGGCAGCGCCGCCGCCCTCACCGCCCTCGACGCGGCCCTCGCGTCCGCCCTCGACGGCGGCCCCGCCGTGCTGCCGTTGAACTCGGCGGATCCGGCGGCCCCGGCGTTGCTCGAAGCGATGGCCCCGGAGCAGCCGGTCGAGCCGGACACCGCCGTGGTGATCGCCACGTCCGGGTCCACCGGAGCGCCGAAGGGGGTGCTGCTGTCGCCGCGCGCGCTCACCGCGTCCGCGACGGCCACGCACGCCCGGCTCGGCGGTCCCGGACACTGGCTGCTCGCCACGCCCGCGCACTACATCGGCGGCCTGCAGGTCCTGATCCGCGCGCGGCTGGCGGGCACGAAACCGGCCTTCCTCACCGGCACCGGCTTCCGTCCGGACGAATTCGCCGCCGCGGCCGCGCCGGTGCTGGCGGAGAACGGGCCGCGCTACACCGCGCTGGTGCCGACCCAGCTAGTCCGGCTGCTCGATGACGGCGGCGCTGGCCTGGCCGCCGCGAAGGCGTTCGACGGCATCATCCTGGGTGCCGCCGCCACGTCCCCGAAGCTGCGCGCACAGGCAGCTGAGGAGGGTGTGCGGATCATCCCCTCGTACGGGATGAGCGAGACCGCCAGCGGGTGCGTCTACGACGGCGTCCCGCTCGACGGTGTGCACGTGGCGCCCGATGCCGATGAGCGGCTGTGGATCTCCGGCCCGGTCCTCTCGCACGGTTACCGGCTCGCCCCGGAACTGACCGCGGAGTCGTTCCGGGACGGCTCTTTCCGCACCTCCGACCGCGGTCGGCTGCTGCCCGACGGACGCGTCGAGGTGCTCGGGCGCGCGGACGACGTCATCAACACCGGCGGGGTCAAGGTGTCCGCCGCCTCGGTCGAACGGCTGCTCGGCGCGCAGCCCGGGGTGCGAGACGCGTGTGTCGTCGGCGTTCCCGATCCGCAGTGGGGCGAGGCGGTGGTCGCGATGGTGGTGGCGTCGTCCTCGGCGGACGCGTTGCGAGCCGCCGTCCGTGCTGAGCTAGGTGCCGCCGCCACCCCGAAACGCATCGAGTTCACCGACGCGCTCCCCTTGCGCGGCCCGGGAAAGATCGACCGGCAGGCCGTGGTCGCCGCCCTCCGAACGCACTCAGCGGGTTCACCGAACGGGTGAAGATCGCATGGCGTTGAATGGACCCATGGCGACAGTCAGTGAGTGGATCGAAGGCGCTCGGCCGAGGACGCTGCCGAACGCGATCGCGCCGGTCGTGGCGGGCGTCGGAGCGGCCATCGCGCTCGACGCGTTCTCCTGGTGGCGTTCGCTGCTCGCTCTGCTGGTCGCGCTGTCGCTGATCATCGGCGTGAACTTCGCCAACGACTACTCCGACGGCATCCGCGGCACCGACGAACACCGCGTCGGCCCGCTGCGTCTGGTCGGCTCCGGCGCGGCGAACCCGAAAGCCGTGCTGCGCGCCGCGTTGACTTCACTGGGACTGGCCGGGGTGCTCGGCCTGACGCTCGTCGCGCTGAGCGGTTACTGGTGGCTGCTCGCGATGGGCGCGCTGTGCATCCTCGGCGCGTGGTTCTACACCGGCGGCAAAAAGCCTTACGGCTACTACGGTTTGGGCGAACTCGCGGTTTTCGTGTTCTTCGGCCTGGCCGGGGTCCTCGGCACGGTCTACGTGCAGGCCGGCCGGGTCAGCTGGGACGCACTGGGCTGCGCGGTGGCCGTCGGCTCGTTCTCGATGGCGGTGCTGGTGGCGAACAACCTGCGCGACATCCCCACCGACATCGAGTCCGGCAAGCGCACCCTCGCGACGCGCATGGGCGACGGCGGCACGCGAAAGCTCTATCTGACCCTCGTGACGGTGCCGTACGCGCTCACCGTGCTGATGGGCATCTGGCACCCGCTGCTGTTCATCACCTTCGTCACCGCGCCGCTGCTGCTGAAGCCGGTCAAGGCCGTCGGCGGGGGCGGCAAGGGCCGGGAGCTGATCCCGGCCCTGCGCGACACCGGCATGGCGATGCTGGCCTGGGCGGTGCTGAGCGCGGTCGCGCTGGCGCTCTAGCGGCCGCTCCGATAACGCCCCGGCGTTGTCCCGATGACGGCGGTGAACGCCGCGATGAAGCCGCTGGGATTGGCCCAGCCGCAAGCGTAAGCAGTGCGGACGGTGTCGTGCCCGTCGGCGAGCAGCACCAGCGCGTGGTAAATCCGCAGCTGGGTACGCCACTCGTAGAAGGTCATGCCGAGTTCGTCATGGAACAGCCTGCTGAGGGTGCGTGCGCTGGCTCCGACCGACTTCCCGAGTTCGGCCAGCGTGGCGTTGTCCGCCGGATTCTCGTGCAGCCTCTCGGCGATCGCCCGCAGCCGGTCGTCCCGGGGCGCGGGCAGCTGCAGCGGCGGGTCGGGTGCTTCGCGGAGTTCGTCGACGAGGACCCGGTGGAGGCGGGCGAGGGCGGAGCCGCGGTAGCCGGAGCCCTCGTAATTGCGGGGGCCGGTCAGCGCGAGCAGGACCTCCCGGGCCAGGCCGGAGGTCCGGAACACGGCCGGGCGGTCCGAGACCAGCCGCGCCAAGGACGGCGCGAGAAAGACGATCCGGATGTCGGTGTCGCCGTGGGCGCGGTGGAAATGCGGGAACCCGGCGGGCGTCCAGGCGACCCGGTTGGCGGGGGCGAGCGACGTGCCGTACTCGGTCTGCACGACGAGAACGCCGCGGGCCGCGTAGACGAGGTGTCCCCGCTCGTGTGACTGCAGCTCGCTCGTTTCACCGGACGGCCAGAGGTGTCTGCCGCCAGAGGGCCACAGGTACGAAGTGGTTTGGCGGGGAACGGGCATCGGTTGGCATTCTAGCGTTACCGAGCCATCCGGAGTCCTTGAAAAGCTTTCTCTCGAAGAAATCGTTGCGGTCCAAGGGAGAAATGCATGTCGACGTTCGTTCTCGTGCCAGGTGCGTGGCACGGCGGCTGGGTGTTCGACCCGGTGACGCCGTTTCTGGAGCGTTCCGGGCACACCGTGCACGCCTTGACTCTGACCGGTCTGCGGCCGGACGACGACGCCGCGACAGTCGCGAGCGCCAACCTCGACACCCACGCCGACGACGTCCTCGCCCTCCTCGACCGCACCGGCGTTGCCGACGCGACACTCGTCGGCCACAGCTACGGCGGGCTGGTGATCGCCGCCGCGGCCGACCGAGCCGGCGGCCGGGTTTCCCGGGTCGTGCACCTCGACGGCTACGTGCCCAGCGACGGCGACTCGTGCTGGTCATCGACCAGCGAGGCGTACCGGCAGGCGTTCGTAGCCGGTGCCGTGGACACCGGCTACGCCGTCCGCCCGCCCGAACGCGACGGCCGGGATCCGCGCCGCCGTCCTCATCCGCTCGCTTCGCTGCTCCAGACGGTTCGGCTCACCGGGGAGTTCGCCAAGGTTCCCCGGCGCGAGTTCGTTTACTGCTCCGGCTGGGAAGGCACGCCCTTCACCGGACTCCGGAATCGGCTCGAAGCCGACCCGCAGTGGCTGGTCCACGTCCTCCCGACCGGCCACAACGCGATGTACGACGACCCGGAAGCCGTCGCGAAACTGCTGAACGGCTAACCCTCGAACCGGCCGGTGAGCAGGAACTCGTCGAACCGCGCCCGGCTGGTCGATCCCCTGCTCGCCGAGCCGTTCCTCCGAAGCCGGTCAGGGCCGCTGCTAGCGGCCCACCGCGATCGCCTGCCACTCCACGAACTCCGCCAGCCCGTGCGAGCCGTACTCGCGACCGACCCCGCTCGCCTTGAACCCGCCGAACGGCGCGCTCCCGTGCCGCGGCGCGCCGTTGACGTGGAACGTTCCCGTGCGGACCGCACGCGCGATCTCGACCCCGTGTTCCGCGTCCGCCGTCCACACGCCGCCGCTGAGGCCGTAGTCGGAGTCGTTCGCGAGCCGGATCGCCTCCTCTTCGGTGTCGAACGGGATCACCACGAGCACCGGCCCGAAGATCTCTTCACGCGCGATCCGCATGTCGTTCGTGACGTCGGCGAACACCGTCGGACGCACGTAAAACCCGTTCGCCAGCTCGGGATCCGCGAGCGGCTCGGGTCCGCCGGCCGCGATCCGCGCGCCCTCTTCGACGCCTAGCCGCAGGTAGGACAGCACGCGCTCGTACTGGTCCTGCCGCACGATCGGCCCGACGAACGTGTCCGGTTTCGCCGGGTCGCCGACCACGAGCCCGTTCGCCATGTCCGCGAGCGCGGCCACGATCTCGGCGTACCGCTCGCGGGCCGCCAAGATCCGCGTGTGCGCCACGCACATCTCGCCGTTGTTGGCGAACGTCGCGCTCCGGATGCCTTCGGCGACGGTTTTCGGGTCCGCGTCCGCGAGCACGATCGCCGCGGACTTGCCGCCGAGTTCCAGCCCGACCCGCTTGAGCTGCTGGCCGGCGAGCGACGCGATCCGCCGCCCGGCCGCCGTCGAACCGGTGAACGCGATCTTGTCCACGCCGGGGTGCGTCACCAGGTGCTCGCTCACGTCGCGGTCCGCCGCGAACACGCTCACCACCCCCTCGGGGAACCCGGCCTGCTCGAAGATCTCCGCCAGCACCATCGCGTCGAGCGCGGTTTCCGGCGCCGCCTTCAGCAGCACCGGATTGCCCGCCAACAACGCCGGGACGAGCTTCACCAGCGCGGCCGAATGCGGCGAGTTCCACGGGATCACCGCCGCCACCACGCCGACCGGCGCGGCCCGCACGAGCGTCCGGTTGCCCGCCTCGTCGATCAGCGTCTCCTCCCAGGAGAACTCGCGCGCGATCTCGAGCCACGCGGCCGTGCGTTCCGGGAGGTTGTGCTGCGTCCAGCCGGTGAACCAGCTCGGCGAGCCATTTTCCGCGGTGATCAGCTCGGCGAGCTCGTCCGCGCGAGCGGCGTGAAGTTCGTTGAACCGCTCGACCAGCCGCAACCGCTCGGCTAGCGGAGTTCTCCCCCACGGTTCGACCGCCCGCCGAGCCGCCGCCACCGCACGGTCGACGTCCGCGGTCGCGGCTTTCGGAGCACGCCCCACCAGCGAGCGGTCGTGCGGCGAACGGATTTCGAAGGCGCCGGTCGTCGCGGGTTCGGTCCAGCGGCCGCCGAGGAAAAGCTGGTCATAGGTGCGCATCGGGACCTCCTGCCGAGGTTAACGGAACACTGCTCTCTTGTTCTCGAAGCTAACAGAACACTGTTCTTTTATCAAGAGAGCAGTGTTCTGTTACACTCCGGGACGTGTCCGACTTCCAGCGCGCCCGCAGTCCCGAGCAGGTGGAAGCCCGCCGCGAGGCGATCCTCGACGCGGCCGAAGAGCTGATGACGGAGTCGTCCGTCAGCGAGGTCAGCATGCGCGAACTGGCCCGCCGAGTAGGACTGTCGGCGTCGAACGTCGCGCGCTACTTCCCTACCCGCGAGGCGGTCTACCTGGAGGTGCTCGACCGTGCCCGCGGCGCGTGGCTCGACTCGCTCACCCTCGACGGCGATCTGTCGGAGGTCGCCGCGACCCTCGCCCGTTCACTCGCGACGCGACCGATGCTGTGCGAACTGATCAGCGTGCTGGCGAACGTGCTGGAGCGCAACGTCTCGACGGAGATCGCGCGGGATTACAAGCTGCGGTCGGCGAAGCACAATGCCCGCACCGCCGACCTGCTGCACGCCGCGCTGCCCGGCCTTTCCGCGGAGACCGCGCAGGAACTGTCGTCCGCGATCTTCATGTTCACCGCGGGAATGTGGCCGCTGGCGCACCCGAACGAAGCCGTCCGAGAAGCCATCAAGGACCCGCGTCTTGCCGGGTCCCGTCTCGACTTCGAAGACCGGTTGCGCCGCTTGATAGTCGTGCTGACGCTGGGCTACCAGGAGGCTAGGCGTCGAACCGGCCAGTGAGCAGGAACTCGTCGAACCGCGCCCGGTACGGCGCGAGGTCGATCCCCTGCTCGGCGAGCCATTCGTCGGAGTAGTACGTGTTCGCGTACCTCTCGCCGCCGTCGCACAGCAGCGTCACCACCGAACCCGCCTGACCTTCCGCCAGCATCCGCGAGATCAGCTTGAACGCGCCGTACAGGTTGGTCCCGGTCGAACCGCCCGCCCAGTGCCCGGTGCGCTCGCGCAGCAACCGGATCGCGGCCAGGGAACCGGCGTCGGGCACCTGGAACATCTCGTCGATCACGCCGGGCACGAACGACGGTTCGCAGCGCGGCCGTCCGATGCCCTCGATCCGCGACGGCATCCCGGTCGCGTAGTCCAGCGCACCGGTTTCCCAAGCCCCGTAGAACGACGAGTTTTCCGGGTCCACCACGCAAATCTTCGTGGTGTGCCGCTTGTACCGGACGTAGCGGCCGAACGTCGCGCTCGTCCCGCCGGTACCCGCTCCGACGACGATCCACGACGGCACCGGATGGCGTTCGGCGCGCATCTGCGCGAACACCGATTCGGCGATGTTGTTGTTGCCGCGCCAGTCCGTCGCGCGCTCGGCATAGGTGAACTGGTCGAGGTAATGCCCGTTGCACTCGGCGGCCAGCCGCTCGGCCTCCGGATACATCGCCGGCGCCGCGTCGACGTAGTGGCATTCGCCGCCGTAGAACTCGATGAGCGCGATCTTTTCCTTGCTCGTCCGCCGCGGCACGACGGTCACGAACCGCAGGCCGAGCATCCGCGCGAAGTACGCCTCGGACACCGCGGTCGAGCCGCTGGACGCCTCGACCAGCACGGTGTCCGGCCCGATCTGGCCGTTGACCAGGCCGTACAGGATCAGCGAGCGCGCCAGCCGGTGCTTGAGCGAGCCGGTCGGATGCACCGACTCGTCCTTCAGGTAAAGGTCGATGCCCCATTCCGGAGGCAGCGGGAAAACATGCAGGTGAGTGTCGGCGCTGCGGTTGGCGTCGGCCTCGATGATCCGGACGGCTTCGCGGACCCAGGCGCGGCTGTGCGGTTTGCTCATGCCGCGGAGTCGTCGGCCGGGGTCTCGCCGCGCAGCTGCGACCGCAGCTGGGCCCGAGCACGCGCGCGGGATTCGTTGCGCTTGGCCAGCCCGGCCGTCACGCGCTGGTTCAGGCCGCGCAGGAGCAGCAGGCCGAGCGGAAGGCCGACGACGAGCCCGATCAGCAACGCGACCAGCAGCGGCACGCCGACCAGCGAAAGCACGACCGCGACCACCGCGACGAGCGCGAACCGCGCGATCAAGTACACCGTCAGGTCACGGGGCAGATTGTCCGGTGTCTCGCTCACACCGAAACAGGCTACGCCCCGCTCGCCGGGTCTTCGTCCAGGCCCGCGTTGTTGGGGCGGCCCTCGAACCGGGTGGAGAGCACCACTGTCGTATTGGTGCGGCCGACGCCCGGGATGCGGCGGAGCCTGCCGAGGGTGAGTTCCAGCTCGTCCACCGTGGAAACACGCACCTTGACGACGAAGGCCTCGTCGCCCGCGACCGCGTAACAGCTCTCCACCTCGGGCAGTTCGCCGAGCGCGGCGGCGACGTCCTCGTCCGTGGCGGTGTCGGTGGGATGGATGCCGACCAGCGCGGTGACGCCGAGGCCGACCGTGTTCGGGTCGACCATCGCGTGGTACCCGGTGATCACGCCCGCCGCCTCGAGCTTCCCGACGCGTTCGTGCACCGACGACGCGGAGAGCCCCACCGTCCGGCCGAGGTCGGCGTAGGTAGCCCGGCCGTTGGCCCGCAGCTCGGCGATGATCTTCCGGTCCAGCTGATCCACCGGCTCATTATGCGGCGCGCCCGCGCGGGAGGCGCATCCCGGTAGGCCCCGGATTGTCTCCTGCGTCACAGCAACCTCAGCGCCGGAAGCCGCCAAGACCCGGCCTTTGCTTGGTCTTTACCCGGATCGCGCTGCGGTTGGTCGGAAAATGCCTGGTCAGCGGGGCGCGAACGGGCCCGGAGCAATCCTGAGAATCTGCTGAGTTATGTCCCTTTTGCACTTTAAGGGCTCTTTACCCAAGGACAACCGTTCGAGTACCCGACGGGTGAAGTGCCACGATTGCCGCGTTGGCCACCCGGGCGCGACGGGCGAAATCGCCCGATGCCCCCGGTATAGCAAGTTGGGCGTTAAGGAGGCGGAAAATGACCGCAACCATGGGCGGACGGTTGCTCACCCCGGGTGAGGTGGCCGCTCTGTTCCGGGTCGACCCGAAGACCGTGACCCGCTGGGCCACCGCGGGCCGCATCGGCTCGATCCGGACGCCGGGCGGACACCGCAGGTTCCGCGAGTCCGAGGTGAACGACCTGCTGGCCGAACTCACCACGGACGCCAGCGAGCCGACCCGCAAGATCTGACCCGCTAGATCTGACCCGCGGGTCTCGCAGTACGCCGAAGGGTCGTGACTGGCAAGGGGTGCCTCCCGCATCGCTTGCCGGTCACGACCCTTCTGTGTTTGATCGCGCCGACTCCGTCGTCGCGGCGAGATCGCCGGGGAGCCGGTTTCTTCCCTCCCGATCCGCCCGGCCTGGGGGCCGGTCGAATCGCTCAGTCCAGAAACCGGCGCGATCTCGCGGCGTGGCCGCGGAGAACTTCCCTGAACCTGGATTGCGGCTAATGTGGGGGGCCAGCACGACGGAAGGACCCCGGGGCATGATTCCTTTGCTCGCAGCGGTGGGCGCGATCACCATCGCCGTTCTGTTGTGGCGGGCACTCGGCGCGCAGCGGATCAGCGTGCCGCAGCGCCGCCCGGCCGTCGCTCCCGACGACGATCCCGAATTCCTGCGCAAGCTCTCCGAGCAGCAGCGCAACCGCCGAGACGAGACCGACTGAATCTGATTGCCCCGGCTCCGCCGGGGCGCCGAGATCGCCGGGGAGCTGGTTTCTTCCCTCCCGATTCGCCCGGCCTGGGGGCCGGTCGAATCGCTCAGTCCAGAAACCAGCGCGATCTCGGGTCTTGGGTGCGGAGCCTGAGCGGGCGATCAAACCCTGCCAGGGGGTTAGCCCCGCGATCAAACCCGTCCGCTGAAGCCGTCCGCGACCGTCGCGGCCAGTTCCAGCAGCGCCAGCCGGGTGTCCCCGCCCAGGCGCTCCAGCTCGATCTCCGCGCCCTCTTCCAGATGCGCGTCGAACGGGATCCGGCACACCGAGCGCACCTTCGCGCCGAAGTGCGCGGCCAGCTTGTCCAGGTCGACGGAACTGCCCTTCGGGCGCACCGAGTTGATCACCACGACCGAGCGTTTCACCAGGTCGCCGTAGCCGTGCGCCTCCAGCCAGTCCAGGGTCGCCGAGGCGCTGCGGGCGCCGTCGACCGAACCTGAGGACACCACTACCAGCGAATCGGCGACGTCGAGGACGCCCTTCATCGCCGAGTGCATCAAACCGGTGCCGCAGTCGGTCAGCACGATGTTGTAGAAGTGCTCGAGCAGGTTCACCGTGCGCCGGTAGTCGGTCTCGGAGAACGCCTCCGACACCGCCGGGTCCTGTTCGCTGGCCAGGATTTCCAAGCGGCTCGAGCCCTGCGACGTGTACGACCGGACGTCGCTGTAGCGCGTGATCTTGTCCGCGTCCCGCAGCAGGTGGCGGACGGTCGCGGTGGTCTCGATGGCGATCTTCTGCGACAGCGTCCCGCGGTCCGGGTTCGCGTCCACCGCCACGACCCGGTCGCCGCGCAGGGACGCGAACGTCGCGCCGAGCGTGGTCGTGGTCGTGGTCTTGCCGACGCCGCCCTTGAGGCTCAGCATCGCGATCTTGTAGCACCCGCGCAGCGGCTGGTTGACCCGCGCGATCAGCTCGCGCCGGCGCGTGTCCGCGGGACTCTCGCCCGGGTTGATCAGCTTGCCGCTGCCCAGGTACACCGCCTTGCGCCAGCCGGACTGCGGCGTGCGCTTCTGCTGCTTCACCAGGTGCGCGGTGGCCAGTTCGTCCGCGCTGGACGCGGGTTGCGGCAGCCCCTGCGCGGCGGCGGGAGCGCCCGGCATCGGCACCGCGCCCGGAGCGGGAACCGGCGTGCCTGCCGGAGCGGCGGGCTGCTGGTACCCCGGCGGCACGGCGTGCTGTGGCTGCTGCACGGGAGGCTGCAGCGGCGGCAGGTTCTGGTCGTAGTGCGGCTGGTAGCCGCCCGGCTGCGGCAGCGGCTGGTAGCCGCCCTGCGGCGGCGGATCGACGACCTGCGTCGGCTGCGCGTCGTACGGCCCGGTGCCGGGGTGCGGCGTCGAATCGGTGCGTTCCTCGGAGAACATGGCAGCCGGTTCCTGGGCCTGCTCGGACTGCTGTTCGCCGGCAGTCTCTTCACTGGGTCCGGTCACCGTTGCCAACCTCCCGGGTACGTCGAAGGGCCCCTGACGACGACGGTAGTCGCCCGGGGCCCGGTCCGGGTGGCGGACCCCCGGCTCAGCTCACTCCGGCGTAGGAATGCAGTCCGACGGTCACCAGGTTGACGAAGAACAGGTTGAAGATCGTCGCGGCGAACCCGACGATGTTGATCACCGCCGCGCGGGTGCCGCGCCAGCCCGCGGTGGCCCGGGAGTGCAGGTATGCCGCGTAGATGACCCACGCGATGAACGCGACGGTCTCCTTCGGGTCCCAGCCCCAGAACCGGCCCCACGCCGCCTCGGCCCACACCGCGCCGCACAGCACGCCGAAAGTAAAGATCGGGAACGCCACGATCGTGGCCCGGTAGGCGATCCGGTCGAGCACGTCGGCGGCGGGCAGCTTCGGGCCGAACTTGGCGAACTTCGCCGGGTCGCGGTCGTGCGCGGTGCGGAAGAGGTACAGCACGCTCGCCACGCCGGGCACCAGGAACACGCCGGAGCCGATGATCGCCGCGGACACGTGGATCACGAGCCAGTACGACTGCAGCGCGGGCACGACCGGCGCGGCCACCGTGTACAGCATCGTGCCGTTGACGAACATCAGGATCACGACGGGCAGCAGCAGGAAACCGGTGAGGTGGCGGACCGGGAACTTCTTGATCACCACGAGCCAGGCGACGACGGTGATGAAGGTGACCGCCATGCCGTACTCGTACATGTTGCCCCACGGCGCGCGGTGCACCGCGAGTCCGCGCAGCACGATCGCCGACAGCTGCAGCAGCGCGCCCAGCACGAGCAGCGCCGCGCCCATCCGGCCGATCCGCTCGGCGCGGCCGACCGCGCGCGGGGCTTCCGGCTCGACCGGTGCGTCGCCGTCCTCGATCGCGGAGTCGGCGGCGTCGTCGGAGTCCGGTCCGCCCGCGCCGACCAGCACGCGCTGGCGGCTGCGCTCGGCGGCGAGCCGGCCCTTGGCCCCGAACGCCTGCTCGAAGAGCGTGAACAGCAGCGCCAGCACGTAAATCGCCACTGTCGTCGTGTACAGCAGGTCGCTGTACTGCGAGAGAGTCTCGTTGATTTCCATGCCTCAGCTGCCCTTCCGGCCCGTGACCAGCCGTTCGCTGATCCGCTGGAATTCCTCGCCGTATCCGGCTTGATCCGTGCGCGCGAGCCCCGCGACCTCGATCACGGTACTCGCGCCGCCGTCCTTGCCCGGCCGCACCCGCACCCAGACGCGACGCCGCTTGACCAGCAGCGATGCCCCGAGTCCGGCGAACATCACGATCGCGAAGCCGAGCACGTAGCCCTGCGTCGGATCGTGTGAGATCTGCAGGTTGACCCATTTGTTGACGCCGTCGAACCGCACCTTCGTGCCGTCGTCGAGCGTCAGTTCCTGGCCGACCGCGAGGTTCTTGCGGGCGACCCGCTTGAGCCGGCCGTCCTGGACGCGGGACTGGTCGACCGAGAACACCGACTGGCCGCGGCCCGCGTCGAGCCCGAGGTCGCCGCGCAGCACGTCGACCGCGACCATCGGGTTGTTCAGCTGCGGCGCGGTCGAGGTGAGCACGCCGCCGTGGATGAACGACGACGGCGCGAAAAGCCCGGTGATCGCGAGCTGCTTGGTGCGCCGCTGGATCTCGTCGGTGATGCCGGGCTGGTCGAACTTCGTCGCGCCCTCGGACAGCATCGTCGCCGGGTTGCTGTACATCCACTGGGTGTTCTGGGTGCGCTTCTCGCCGTTCGGGAAGGTCACCGTGAACTGCGGCGAATAACCGTTGCCCAGCAGGTAAACCCGGTCGCCCGCGGTGCGCAGCGGCTCGTTGACCTCGAGGTCGTAGGGCTTCCACGCGCCGGTCTGCAGGTCCTCGCCGGACTGGTACTCGATGTGCGAGTGGTAGTAGTCGGCCTGGTTCGTGGCGGTGTAGCGGGCGGTGAAGTCGTTTACCTTCACGCAGAACGGGTCGAGGTCGGTGCCGTCGACGCGCAGGCCGGCCTCGAAGGAGTCGTAGTTGTAGATGCCCGAGTTGCAGAACTGGCCGCCGTTGGCCTGCACGATGACCTGGCCCTCGTAGCTGTAGAGCTTGCCGAGGGCGAAGAAGACGATCAGGCCGAGCATGCCGAAGTGGAAGAGCAGGTTGCCGGTCTCGCGCAGGTAGCCGCGTTCGGCCGACACGCTGAACCCGCCGCCGTCCTCCTCGCGCTCGACGCGCCGCCAGCCGGACAGCTGCTTGCGCACGTCCTCGCGGATCGTCTCCGGCGTACGCGCGGTGCGGGCGATCCGGTGGTGCGGCATGCGCGCGAGATTGCGCGGCGTCAGCACCGGCTTCGCCCGCATCTGCTTGAGGTATTCGAAGCTGCGCGGCGTCAGGCAGCCGACCAGCGAGATCATCAACAGCAGGTAAATCGCGGAGAACCAGACGCTGGAGTAGACGTCGTAGAACTCCAGCTTGTCGAGCAGCGAACCCCACCAGCCGTGCGCGCTGATGTATTCGTCGACCTTCGGCGCGTTCAGCCGCCGCTGCGGCAGCAACGCGCCGGGCAGCGCGGCGAGCGCCAGCAGGAACAGCAGCACCAGGGCGGTGCGCATCGAGGTCAGGCCGCGCCAGGTGTTGCGCAGGAACGCGAGGAACTGCTTGGCCGCGGACGGCCGGTACGGCTTCGGGTTCTTCGGGGGCGCTTCGGTAGTGGTCACAACGGCAGCTCGAGATCGGAGGCGACGGAGTTGCGGAGCCAGCCCATGACGTCTCCCCACAGCCCGGTGACCAGCAGGATGCCGACCACCATCAGCAGCGCCCCGCCGAAGATCTGCACGCGGCGGCCGTTGCGGCGGAGCCAGTCGGTGGCGCGCACGGCCCAGCGGGCGCCGAGCGCGATCAGCAGGAACGGGACGCCGAGGCCGAGGCAGTAGACGAGCACCAGCACGTACCCGCGGACCGCGGCCCCGCCGGTGGCGCTGGCGAGACTGGTGACGGCCGAGAGCGTCGGCCCGATGCACGGCGTCCAGCCGAGCCCGAAGACCGCGCCCAGCACCGGCGCGCCCCACAGCCCGCCGCCGGGCACGTGGTGCGAGCGGACCTCGCGCTGCAGCCCGGGGATCCAGCCGAGGAAGACCAGGCTCATCAGGATGGTGAGGATGCCGCCGATGCGCTGCAGCAGATCCTCGTTGACCAGCAAGGTGTTCGCGAGCCAGACCAGCGTGCCCATGGTCGCGACGAACACCACGGTGAACCCGAGCACGAACAGCGCCGCCGCGCCGAGGACGGCGTAGCGGCCCTTCTTGCGTTCCTCGCCGTCGCGCACCGCCGGGGCGTCTGCGCCGACGAGAGCCGCGAGGTAGGCGAGGTACCCGGGCACGAGCGGCACCACGCACGGCGACGCGAACGAGATGGCCCCGGCCACCAGCGCGACACCCGCGGCGAGCAGCAGCGGCCCGGAGAGCGCCAGCTCGGACACGGAGTTCACGCACTTGAGAGTAGGCAGTGAGCTGGACGTGAGGCGGGCGGGGCCCGCTCACAGGACCTACGCCACAACGGGGCCGGGACCTTCGTCCTGCCTCGTGAGCGTCTCGTGAGCGGCGTTGCCGGTTCTAACCGGGATAGCCGCTCACGACGAGCCCAGGCCGGGACCTGCGCACGGGTGCCTCGCCTCGCGGGGCCTGCGCGTGCGGCTAGGGCGGGGCTTGGGGCTGGTGAGTGTTTATCGCGGTTCTAACCGCGATAAACACTCACGAGGCTATTTCTCCGCGCTGAGCCGCTGCACCACCGGGACCAGGTCGGAAGCCAGCACCTGCCGCAGGAAGACCGCCGCTACCCGGTGCTGTTTGTCGAGCACCAGCGTCGACGGGATGATGTTGCGCGGGTATCCGGCCAGCTGCAGCAGCACGCGGCCGGACGGGTCCCAGATCGACGGGTAGGTCAGGCCGCGGTCGCGCACGAAGTCCTGGGCCACCTGGCGGGCCGGGTCGCGCACGTCGAGGCCGATCACCTGGGCGCCGAGCGGGGCGATCTGCTTGCTCGCGGTCTCCAGCTCGGGCGCTTCGGCGCGGCACGGGCCGCACCACTGGCCCCATAGGTTGATCACCAGCGGCTTGCCGGGGAAGTCCTCGATCGAGAGCTGTTTGCCCTCGTGCATCAGGTCGTCGCCGGCCAGCGCCGGGGCCTTCTGGCGCTCGTTCACCGGGTACGTGATGTCGACCTTGCCGCCGGGCGAGACGAAGGTGAAGGTGCCGCCCGAAACGACCGCGTCCTTGCCGGTCGAGCAGCCCGTCACGACGAGCGCGGCGGCCAGCAGCATCCCGAGCAGCCGCCGTTTCATGCGCCGGTCACCTTGGGGTCGGTGGTGCCCGCGGGCTCGCTGTAGACGATCTCCAGCAGCTGTTCGCCGTCGAACACCAGGCTGGTGAGCGACGCGAGCGAGCACTGCCGCTGCCGCGGGTCGTGCCACAGCCGCTTCGCCTCGAGGAACCGGCGAAGCGTCCAGATCGGCAGCTGGTGCGACACGCACAGCGCTTCGCGCCCTTCGGCCTTTACGCGGGCACGGTGCACCGCGCCGAGCATGCGGTGGGCGATCTCGACGTACGGCTCGCCCCACGACGGCTTGAACGGATTCACCAGGTGCGGCCACGCTTTCGGCTGCCGCAACGCTCCGTCGCCCACGGCCACGCGCTGGCCCTCGAAGACGTTCGCCGCTTCGATGAGACCTTCGTCAGTCGCGATGTCGAGCCGGTGCGCGCCCGCGATGGGTGCCGCTGTCTCCTGCGCGCGCTGAAGCGGCGAAGCGACGACGTACGCGAGGTCGTGCCCAGCCAGCGACTCCGCGACGGTGAGCGCCTGACGCTGTCCGCGCTCCGACAGCCGGAAGTTCGGCAGCCGCCCGTAGAGGATCTGCTCCGGGTTGTGGACTTCACCGTGCCGCAGCATGTGCACGACGGTGGTCATGGGCGAACCGCCTCAGCCGCCGCGCGCGCCGCAGCGGGCAACGCGGCTTCGATGACCGCGAACGCTTCGTCGTCCATCGCGGCGTTCACGAACCATGCCTCGTACGGGCTCGGCGGCGGATACACGCCTGCTTCGAGCAGCGCGTGGAAGAACGCCGGGAAGCGCCATGTCTCGGTGGCCTGCGCGTCCGCGTAGTTGCGTACGGGCTGGTCGGTGAAGAAGACGCTCACCAGGTTGCCCGCGAACTGCACAGTGTGCGTGACGCCCGCTTCGCTGAGCGCCTTGTCGAAAAGCCCACCGAGCCGCTTCGCGTTGGCGTCGAGCTTCGCGTACACAGCGTCGTCGGCTTCGCGCAGCGCGGTGAGACCCGCAGCGACCGCCACCGGGTTACCGGACAACGTGCCCGCTTGATAGACGGGACCGCCGGGCGCGAGCTTCGCCATGATGTCCGCGCGGCCGCCGAACGCCGCGGCGGGCAGCCCGCCGGACATCACCTTGCCGAACGTGTAGAGGTCGCCGGCCACGCCTTCGAGGCCGAACCAGCCGGCGCGCGAAACGCGGAAGCCGGTCATCACCTCGTCCATGATCAGCAGCGCGCCGTTTTCGTGCGCGAGGTCACGCAGTGCTGCGTTGAAACCGGGATCCGGCGGCACCGCGCCCATGTTGCCCGCGGCCGCTTCGGTGATCACCGCGGCGATCTGGCCCTCGTTCTCCGCGAAAGACTTCCGCAGCGCGGCAAGGTCGTTGTACGGCAAGACAATCGTGTCCGCGGCCTGCGCGCCGGTGACGCCCGGAGAAGTCGGCAGGCCGAGCGTCGCGACACCGGAACCGGCTTCGGCGAGCAGCGCGTCGACGTGGCCGTGGTAGCACCCGGCGAACTTGACGATCTTGGCCCGGCCGGTGAAACCGCGAGCCAGCCGGATGGCGCTCATCGTGGCTTCGGTGCCGGAGTTGACCAGCCGCACCTGCTCGACCGGACCGACCCGGCCGATGATCTCCTCGGCCAGTTCGACCTCGCCGATCGTCGGCGTGCCGAAGGACAGCCCGTGTTCCGCGGCCGCGCGGGCGGCGGCCACCACCTTGGGGTGTGCGTGCCCGAGGATCATCGGGCCCCACGAGGAGACGAGGTCGACGTAGCGGTTGCCGTCGGCGTCCCACAGATACGGGCCCTCGCCGCGGACCATGAACCGCGGCGTGCCGCCGACCGAGTTGAAGGCGCGCACCGGCGAGTTCACCCCGCCCGGAACGGCCGCCTTGGCGCGTGCGAACCATGCTTTGGACTGCTCGGTGCCAGTGCTCACCGTCCCAGTCTTGCAAATCCTCCGTTCGGGTGTCGGCGGCGCCCAAGCTGCCACCCGTTTGCCACCCGGCACACCGGCCGCACCCCTCCTAAGATGAGCGCGCATGGACGGGGCGAGCCATGGAGGAAACGTGACGGCGCCCACACATCGCCGGAATCCGTGGCTGATGCTCGCGGTGTTCGTCGGGCTGGTCGGCGTCATCGCGCTGGTCGGTGCGCTGGCCGCGACCTCCGCGCCGGACGCCTACAACCGGTACGTGCTGCCGGACTGGGCCCCGCCCTCGTCCCTGTTCAGTCCGGTGTGGACGGTCCTGTACCTCGTGCTCGCCGTCGCCGGCTGGACTTATTGGCGCACTGACGGCGAGAACCAGGGCTTCGCCGCGTACGGCATCGGGCTGCTGTTCAACCTGATGTGGATCTCGCTGTTCTTCGCCGGCGGCTCCACGCAAATCGCGTGCGTCGACATCGTGCTGCTCGATTTCACCGTGATAGTGACGATCGCGCTGTTCTACCGCCGGTCCCGCGTCGCCGCGCTGCTGCTCGTGCCGTATCTGGCGTGGCTGCTCTACACGACCGCGCTGAACGTCGCGATCATCGCGCTCAACGACGTTCCCTAACGGCCCGGCTGCGCCACGATCGCCTGTGCGGTCACCGAACCGTCGGATCCGGTGCGGCCCTGCACGGTCACCGTCTGTCCCGGTTTGAGGTCGCTGAGCTTGCCCGGCTGAGTCACCCCGACCGTCGTCTTGTCCGAAGTGGACACTGTGACTTCGCTGCCCTGCCCGGTCTTCAGCGTGACCGTGCTGCCGTCGACCTTCTCCACGGTGCCGACCGTGCCGCGACCGCCCGCCGTGCGTCCGCCCGGTTGTCCCGCTGCCGGGTCAGGACGGGCGGTGGAAGCAGTGCTCGACGGACCGAACGCCGCGTGCGTCCACGCGCCGCCAGCGAACGCGAGGGCCAGCACGAGCAGCCCGGCGAGCACGAGCGTCGGCTTGCCGAACGGCCGCGCGACCTGCTTCAGCTCCGCGGTGAGATCGCCTTGGACGGCGGGTTCGGCGATCAGGTCTTCCGGACGGGCGGGCTCCTCCGGCGGAGTCGGGACGGGCTGGGTGGTCGACGCGGACATGACGCTCCTACTCGTGCCGGAGGGCGTCGATCGGCCGCAGCCGCGAAGCCCGGTTCGCCGGGAAACTGCCGAAGAAAAGCCCGATCAGCGCGGATACCGCGAACGCCAGCGCGATCGACGACGGCACCACCACCGGCTGGATGCCCGCGATGCTGAACCGGCTGCCGACCACGCCGATCAGCACGCCGAGCAGTCCGCCAAAAAGACTCAGCATGGTCGCCTCGGCGAGAAACTGGCCGAGGATCGCCGAGCGCGGCGCGCCGATCGCCTTGCGGATGCCGATCTCGCGGATCCGCTCGGTGACCGTGACGAGCATGATGTTCGTGACGCCGATCCCGCCGACCAGCAGGGAGATCGCCGCGACCGCGCCGAGCAGCACGGTGAACGTCTCGATCGCCGACGTGCGGGTCTGCAGCAGCTGCGCGGAGTTCTGGATCTGGAAGTCCGGATTCGCCGTGGTCTGGATGCCGTGCCGGGCGTCGAGGATCGCGGTGACCTCGGCCTGGGCCAGCCCGATCGAGTCGGCGGTGGCCGCCTGCACCGCGATCTGGTTCAGCCCGCCGTAGCCGGCGAGCGAGTTCTGCACCGCGCTGATCGGGGCGATCGCGACGTCGTCGGCGTTCTGCAGCCCGGTGCTGCCCTTCGTTTGCAAGACGCCGATCACGGTGAACTGGATGCTGTTGAGCAACACGTTCTTGCCGACCGGTTCGCCCGCGCCGAAGATCGATTGCGCGGTCGTCGGTCCGAGCACGACGACCTTGCGCGCCTGAGTCACGTCCTCGGCGCTGAACAGCTGACCGTCGGCGATCTGGCGGTTCGTGGTGGTGAAGTAGCTGGGTTCGGTGCCGACGACGCTCGACAGGTCATAGGAAGTCTGCCCGTACGTCGCGGTCGCGCTGGTGTTCACCACTGGAGCCGCCGCCTTGACGTCCGGCGCGCCCACCGGGTCGACCAGCGCGTGCGCGTCCTGCACGGTGAGCGGCCGGACCTGGCTGGCCTGCCCGCCGCCGCGCACCGGGGACACGTTGACCACGTCCGTGCCCAGCCCCTGGATGCTCGCGGTGATCGCCGCCGAAGCCCCGTTTCCCACTGCTACCAACAAGATCACCGACGCCACCCCGATGGTGATGCCGAGCGTGGTGAGCACCGAACGCAGTTTGTTCGACGCGAGCCCGCGCACCGCGAACCGCATGATCTCGACGAAGTTCACGCGACCACCCCGGCGCGGGCCTCGTCGGACACGATCCGCCCGTCACTGACTCGCACGACCCGGTGCGCGTGCTGCGCGACCTCGTCCTCGTGCGTGATCACCACGACCGTGCGGCCGAGCGCGTTGAGCCGGTCGAAGACACCGAGGACGTCGACAGTGCTTGCGTGGTCGAGGTTTCCGGTCGGTTCGTCGGCGAGCAGCAACGCCGGTCCGCCGACGAGCGCCCGCGCCACCGCGACCCGCTGCTGCTGTCCGCCGGACAGTTCGTTCGGCAGATGCTTGGCCCGGTCGGTCAGCCCGACCAGCTCCAGCGCGGCGAGTGCCCGGCGGCGCCGTTCCCCGCGCTTGAGTCCACTGTAGACCATTGGCAATTCCACATTGGACAACGCGCTGGTGCGCGGCACGAGGTTGAAGGATTGGAAGATGAAGCCGATCTTTCGGTTGCGCAGCAAGGCAAGCTGCCGTTCGTTGAGGTCGGCGACCGAGAAGCCGTCCAGCAGGTACCGGCCCGAGCTCGGCGTGTCGAGACAGCCGAGCATGTTCAGCAGCGTCGATTTTCCGGACCCGGACGCGCCCATGATCGCCACGTACTCGCCCGGCCACACCCGCAGATCCACGCCGCGCAGCGCGTGCACCGCCGTTTCTCCGCTGCCGTAGGTCTTGCGCAGTCCGGAGACCGCGATCACCGGCTTCATCCCCGGCCCCCGCCGCCGAGACCGCCGACGCCGCCTTGGCGTCCGCCGCCGAAGCCGCCGAGACCGCCCGTGCCGCCCGTGCGTTGCTGCCCGGAGCCGCTCGACGTGGTCGGCGACGCGGCCGTCAACACCACCTGGTCGCCCTCCTCGAGCCCGGACTTGATCTCCACAGTGGACTCTCCGCGCACCCCGACCTCGACCTGCCGCGAAACCGGCTGCCCGTTCCGCTCCACCGTGACCACGCTCGTCGTCCCGCTGGTCCGCACCGCGGCGGCCGGAACGCTCAGCACGCCATCGGCTTCCGCGACGGTGATCACGACGCTCGCCGACTGTCCGGGCCGCAAACCCGACGGCGGATTCGACAACGTCAGCTTCGCGCCGTAACTGACGACATTGCTGCTCGTGGTCGGCGTCAGATCGATACTGGAAACGGTCGCCGGCAACGGTTGATCCGGCGTCGCGTTCAACGTGACCGTGGCTTTCTGCCCAGTTTTCACCTTGCTCACGTCAATTTCCGCCACCGAGGTATTGACGACGAGACTGCCCAGGTCGGTGATGTCGATAAAGCCAGTGCTGCTACTGCTGCTGGACGACTGTTGCCCGGTGGAACCAGACGACGCCGCCGCGGAACTGTTGCCGGAGCCACTGCCCGTTTGCTGCCCGACAGTCCCGTTAATCGCGGTGACAGTCCCCGCCCCCGGCGCGGTCAACGTCGTCGCGGCGAGCGCCGATTCGGCGTTGTCGACGTCCAGCTGCGCTTGATCCACTTTGGCCTGAAGCGCCGTAGTACTGCTCTGCGCCTGCGCCGTGGCGAGGTTGTCCTCGGCGACCGCGAGGTTGGCCTTGGCCACCTGAAGTTGTTTGCTCGCCTGGGAAGAGTCGATCGTCGCGAGCTTCTGCCCGGCGCTCACGACGTCGCCGACCTTCACGTCGATGCTCGTCACCTTGCCGGACGCGGTGAAGTTCGCGACGCCGGTGTAGGTACTCGCGATCGTGCCCGCCGCCGACACGGTCTGGGAGACGTTCGCGCGCCGGACCGGCGTCGTCCGGGTTTGCGCCTGCGCGGTCGAACTGCTCGGGGAAAAGGCCTGGTAAATCCCGAAACCCGCGCCGCCGAGCAGCACGACAAGGACTCCGTTGACCACCCAGGTTCGGTTGCGCAGCCGCGTCATGGCGGCAAGACTGCGGGGCCTGCTTAGCAGTCAGCTGTTGGTTCCCTGTGGGACAGCTGTGTAATCAGTCCTTCTTCTTTTTGTGCCGCGCCCGCACCGCGAGCAGCAATTGCCGGACCGCGTCCACCACCAGGATCGCGGACAGCGTGCCGAGCCCGAGCGCGCCGGCGATGTGCCCGCCGAAGTACCGATGCGACGTCAGCGGCGTGCCGTCGCCCGCCGTGGTGACGACCGGGACGACCCCGGCGTGCCACAGCGCGAACGCCGCCCACAGCACCAATCCGGCCACCACGACCTCGCCGAGCGCGACGAACGCGCGCCACGGCTGGTTGAGTTTCGCCTGCGGCTGGGGTTCCTCCGGCGGCCAAAGCCCGGCTCCGGTCGGCTGGGGTAGGTCGATCACGGGGTCCAGCCTTTCAGGTTCGCCGCCGTTCCGCGTCCCTCGTGGGGGTTCAGTTCCGGGAGTCATCGGCCTGTTCCTCGGGTCGGTTCTTCGCCGCCAGCTCCGCGAGCGCGGTCTTCAGCGCTTCGCCGTCGCGGGCCCAGGCGAGCACCACCGTGCCGTCGTCCAGCTCGACCGGCACCTCGTCGTACTTCCGCGGCGCCGACCAGCCACCGCCGAGCACCCGCGCCCCGACCGGCGCGCCGACGTCGGTCACCGAGGCGATCCGCTCGGCAGCCAGCGTTTCCCGCCCCTGCCGCAGCCCCTCGGTGGTGACCTCGAGCGAAAGGAACCGCCGCCGCGCGTACACCCACGGCAGCGTCAGCCCGAACAAGGCGAGCCCGATCAGCACCCAGCCGACGACGTGCGCCGGCCCGCCGGTGGTCAGTTCCGCGAGCGCGCCGAGCAACGCGAACAACGGGCCCCAGACCAGCGCCGACCAGCCGACACCGGCCTCGGAGTACAGGGTCCTGGCCGCCATTACAGCTTCTTGCCGACCTTCGGGAAGTAGTCCGCGACCTTCGGCAGGTACAGCAGGATCAGCATGACGACCAGCGCCAGCGACGAGGCGAGCGCGAAAATGCTGCGGATCACCCCGAGTTCGAACACGATGCCGAGCACCGCCAGCAGCGTCGCGATGCTGCGCGCCGACCGCGTGCCCTCGCGGGCCTTCCAGGCGAACAGCACGAGCAGCCCGCCGAAGCACAGCGCGCCGATCAGCATGGCCCACACGAGGGTGGTGGCGTTGGCCTGCACCTGAGCGACGTCGACCTTCTGACCGCTCTGCCGAACCTGCTCGATCGCGCGGTCGACCAGCTGCTGCTTGAGCAAGACGGTGACCACCTGACCGGCCACCACGATCACCGCGGCCACGATGGCGAGCACGAACGCGACGTGCACCGGCGTCGGCGGCTTGGCCTTCGGCGCGGCCTGCCCCGGCAGCACCGGATCCGGCGCGCGCCCGCGCTTGCGGCGCTCGTCGTCGGTGAGCCCGGAAAGATCGTCCGGGGTCACCTCGGCTGGCTTCGGGGTGTTCTTGTCCTTCTCGGCCACCCGGAAGACCCTACCCGGGCTCAGTCCAGCCAGGCCGCGGCCTCGGCCGCCCAGTAGGTCAGGATCAGGTCCGCCCCCGCGCGCCGGAACGAGGTGAGCACCTCGAGCACGGTGCTCTCCCGGTCGATCCAGCCGTTCGCCGCGGCCGCCTCGACCATCGCGTACTCGCCGGAGATGTTGTACGCCGCGACGGGAACCGGCGAAATGTCGGCGGCCGCCTTCACGATGTCCAAATAGGACAGACCAGGCTTGACCATGATCATGTCCGCGCCCTCGGCGAGGTCCAGCTCGATCTCGCGCAGCGCCTCGCGGGCGTTGCCGAAGTCCTGCTGGTAAGTCTTGCGATCGCCCTTGAGCTGCGAGTCGACGGCCTCGCGGAACGGCCCGAAGAAGGCACTGGCGTACTTGACGGTGTAGGCGAGAATCGCGGTCTCGCTGTGCCCGACCTCGTCCAGCGCCCGGCGGATCACGCCGACCTGCCCGTCCATCATCCCGCTGGGCCCGAGCACGTGCGCACCGGCTTCCGCCTGCGCGACGCCCATGTCGGCGTACAACCGAAGCGTGGCGTCGTTGTCGACCAGCCCGTCCGCGTCGAGAACCCCGCAGTGCCCGTGGTCGGTGAACTCGTCCAGGCAGGTGTCGGCCATCAGCACGGTGGAGTCGCCGAGTTCGCTGCGCAGATCCCGCAGCGCGACGTTGAGAATGCCGTTCTCGTCGACCGCGCCGGATCCCTGGGCGTCCCGCTTCTCCGGAATGCCGAAGAGCATCAGCCCGCCGACTCCCGCGTTGACCGCCTCGACCGCGGCCTTGCGCAAGGTGTCGCGAGTGTGCTGAACGACGCCGGGCATGCTGGCGATCGGCCGAGGCGCGTCAAGACCTTCAGCGACGAACATCGGCAGGATCAGCTGCCGTGGCCGCAACGTGGTCTCACTGACCAACCTGCGCATTGCCGGAGTGGAACGAAGCCTGCGGGGTCGCTGCTCAGGGAACACAACTCCAAGGTACTCCGCGACAAATCCGCCCGGCAGGCGGTGCTCACCCTCACCCCGCATCCGATGCACCCAACAACGAGGCCCCACCTCCCCCGCAGCCGATGCACCCGCCAAGCGAGGCACCCACACCTCCCCCGCCCCCGATACAAAGCCAAAAACACGGCGCGGGGGTGCTTGTCAAGGCATCTTTCCCGCCTTGACAAGCACCCCCGCGCCGTAGTCACGCTAAAAAATCGGGGTGCCCCGCCTCACCATCGAGGCGCAATGTCGCCGCCAGGCGACGAGCCGACTCAGCTGCGCCGAGTCCGCTTGGCCTTGCGCGGCGGCGGCAACGCGCCCTCCGCACGAAGCCGGGCGGCGTGCTCGGCGAGCGCGTCCACCAGGTGCGGCACGTCGGCCTTCTCCGGCTGGACGTCCACCCGCAGCCCGAACTCCACCGCGGTCTCGGCGGTCTTCGGCCCGATGCACGCCACCAGCGTGCGCGTGTGCGGCTTCCCGGCAATACCGACCAGGTTCCGCACGGTCGACGACGAGGTGAAACAGACCGCGTCGAACCCGCCGGTCTTGATCATCTCGCGAGTCTCGGCGGGCGGCGGAGCGGCCCGCACAGTCCGGTAAGCCGTGACGTCGTCGACTTCCCAACCACGCTCGACCAGACCAGCCGACAGGATCTCGGTGGCGATATCCGCCCGCGGCAGCAGAACCCGGTTCACCGGATCCAGCACGTCGTCATAAGGCGGGAACTCGGCCAGCAGCCCCTCGGACGACTGCTCGCCCGTCGGCACCAGCTCCGGGATGATCCCGAACGACCGCACCTTCGCCGCGGTCGATTCGCCGACGCAGGCGATCTTCACGCCGGAGAACGCGCGCGCGTCCAGGCCGAACTCCTCGAACTTCTCCCACACCGCGCGCACCGCGTTGGTGGAGGTGAAGACGATCCACTGGTACCGGCCGTCGACCAGGCCCTTGACCGACCGCTCCATCTGCGCCGGGCTGCGCGGCGGCTCGACCGAGATCGTCGGCACCTCGTGCGAGGTCGCGCCGTGGCCGCGCAGCCGCTCGGCCATCTCGCCCGCCTGCTCCTTGGTGCGCGGCACCAGGACCTTCCAGCCGTACAGCGCCCGCGACTCCCACCAGGACAGCTTCGACCGCTGCCCTGCGGCCTGCCCGACCGTCACGACCAGCGGGCCGACCAGTTCGCCCGCGTCGTTCGCGACCGAGGCCAGCGTGGTGTCCAGCGTGCGCTGGGTGTTGATGGTGCCGTTCGCGGTGACCGCGACCGGGGTGGTCGGCGGCAGCCCCTTCTCGGTGAGCTGGCTCGCCGCCTCGGCCAGGTGCGCCGAGGTGGCGTGCAGCACGATCGGGCCGGGGGACGCGGCGAGCGCGCCCCAGTCGACCTCGCCGCGGACGTCGGCCTCGGTGTAGGTGCCGCCGAGCGCGACCCCCGCGTACGCCGGGACCGCGGTGCCCGGCGCGACGCCGGGGATGACGTCGAACACGGCCGAGGTGCGAGCCACGGCCTGGACCTCGGCCACGACGGCCGGGCTGGTCAGCGGGTCGCCGGAGACCAGCCGCAGCGCGAGCCGGCCGGCCTTGGCCTCGGCGGTCAGGTCCTTCGCCACGTCGGACGGTTCGCCGACGGCGGGGCGGACCTCGGCTCCGGGGGCGGCGAAGGCGAGCACGCTGGCGGGCACGTCCGGGTCGGTCACCACGACCTCGGCCTTGGCCAGGAGTTCCTGGGCGCGGACGGTGAGCAGCCCGGCGTCCCCGGGGCCCGAGCCCACGAAGGCGACGCGCCCGGCGGTCTTGCGAGCAGGGGTCATCGTTGGTGTTCTTCTCCTCTTGGGCGGCCGGCGCTCCGGCCGCTGGTGTCGGGCAGGTCGTGCGGGTCGGTGACGGCTGGCGTCACAGCGCGGGGCCGAGCAGCGCCCCGGCTCCCAGGTCAAGCAGTTCGGCGGCCAGTTCCCGGCCGAGCTTCTCCGCCTCGCCGATCCCGGCGATCGCGGAAGCCCGCACCATGTCGACGCCGCCGTTCTCGCCTTCGACGGCAGCGGTGCCGCGCAGCGAGATCCGTTCCACCACCGCGCCCTCGTCGTCGAGGTCCTCGACGATCTCGGCGAGCGCACCCACCGGCGCGCTGCACCCTGCTTCGAGCGCGGCGAGCAGAGCCCGTTCGGCCGTCACCGCGACCCGCGTGCTCTCGTCGTCCACCGCGGACGCGAGCAGGTGCTCGATGTCCACGTCGGCGGCCCGGCACTCCAGCGCCAGCGCCCCCTGCGCGGGGGCGGGCAGCATCTGGATCGGGTCGAGGGTTTCGGTGATCTCGTCCACCCGGCCGACCCTGGCCAGTCCGGCACGCGCGAGCACCACGGCATCCAGCTCGCCGTCGGTCACCTTGCGCATGCGGGTATCGATATTGCCTCGGATCGGCACGATTTCCAAACCGAGGCCCAGCGCGCGCAGCTGGGCCATCCGCCGCGCCGCGCCGGTGCCGACCTTCGCGCCCGGCGGAAGCTCGCCGAGGGTGAGGCCGTCGCGGGCGATCAGCGCGTCGCGCGGGTCCTCGCGCGGCGGCACCGCGGCCAGCACGAGGCCGTCCTCGGGCGCGGTGGGCAGGTCCTTGTAGGAGTGCACGGCGACGTCGATCTCATTGCGCAGCAACGCTTCCCGCAGCGCCGAGGTGAACACGCCGACCCCGATCTGCGAGATCGGGGCGCTGGAGAGGTCGCCGGGCGTGGTGACGGTGACGATCTCCACCTCCGCCCCGGTGGCGCGGATGGTGTCGGCGACGATGCCGGTCTGCGCGAGGGCGAGCTTGCTGCCCCGCGTGCCGATGCGAATGACTCTGGTCACTTACCGCTTCTTCTCGGATTCCGGCGCTGACGGGCTCGCCACGGCCGCAGGAGCCTGCGGGTCGAGGCAGAACAGTTCCCGCAACGCGTTGGCGTAGTCGGTGTCGGCCGTCTCGGCGGCCAGCTGCTTGACCCGCACCGTCGGCGCGTGCAGCAGCTTGTCGACCACCCGGCGAACCGTGCGGCCGACCTCTTCGCGAACCTGGCTGTCGAGTTCCGGCAGCCGGTTGTCCAGGCGGAGCAGTTCCGCGTCCACCACCTCGGCCGCGCGCCTGCGCAGCGCGGTGACCGTGGGCGTGACCTCGGCACTGCGCTGTCCGGCGAGGTACTCGCGCACCTCGTCGAGCACGATGCCGTTGGCTTTGGCGGTCTGCCGTTCGGTGGTCGGGGCTCCCGCGTCGCGCATGCGGCGCTGGATCGTCTCCAGGTCGACCACGGTGACGTCGGCGAGTTCGGCGACCGCGGGGTCGACGTCCTTGGGCAGCCCGAGGTCGCAGACGACCAGCGGACGGCCGACGCGCGCGGGCACGTGCCCGGCGAGGAAGACCGCGTCCTGCGCCCCGGTGCACGCCACGACGAGGTCGGCCAGCTCGACCGCCTCGGCAAGCGAGGTCAACGGCACCGAACGGGCCGGAATCCCCTCCGCGACGATCTTCTCGGCCAGCCGGACGGCGTTGGCTTCGGTGCGGTTGGCCACGGTGATCTCGGCGATCCCGGCCTTGCGCAGCTGCGAAGCGGTGAGCGCGCCCATCGAACCGGCCCCGACGATCAGCGCGTGCTTGCCCGCGATGTCCCCCGCGGCGGCGAGCGCCTCGGACACGACGGACGCGCCGAGCTGGTCGAGCCCGGTCTCGGAGTGCACGCGCTTGCCGACGCGCAGCGTGGTCTGGATCAGCTCGTGCAGCGTGCGGCCGACCGTGCCGGCGTCGCGCGCGGTCGCGTACGCGGAGCGGACCTGACCGAGGATCTGCGTCTCGCCGACCACCATCGAGTCGAGGCCCGAAGCGACGGAGAACAGGTGCTCGACGGCCGCGCCCGCGTAGTGCACGTACAGGCTGTCGTACAGCTCGGCGGGCTCCATCCCGGCCTTGCGGGAGAGCACCTCCGAGACGTCGTTGACGCCGCCGTGGAACGTCTCGACCACGGCGTAGACCTCGATGCGGTTGCACGTCGAGACGAGCATGACCTCGCTGATGTGCTCCGCCTGCTGCAGGTCGTGCAGGACCTTGGTCAGCTCGTCCGCCGGGATCGCCGCACGCTCGAGCGTGCCGAGATCCGCACTGCGATGGGAGAGCCCGACCGCCAACACGCTCATCAGCGCACCACCATTCCGAGACCGCCGTCCGTGCCGGCGCCGTTTCGTCCGCTGCCATTGTCGGCGGGCAGGCCGGTGCCGGGTAACCCGGTATTCCCCTGGTTTTCCCCGGCCGCACCGGCCGCGCTGTCGGCGCGCCGAGCCACGTGGAACGAGAGGATCTGCAGCTCGACGGCCAGGTCGACCTTGCGGACCTCGACGTGTGCCGGCACCTGGAGCACTACCGGCGCGAAGTTGAGGATGCACTGGACGCCGCCCGCTACCAGCCTGTCGCACACCGACTGCGCGGCGGTAGGAGGTGTGGCGATGATCCCCACGGAAATCTCCCGTTCGGAGCAGACGCGAGGAATGTCGTCCATGTGCGAGACCGGCAGTCCCCCTACGGGAACGCCGATCAGATCGGGGTCGAGGTCGAAGAGCGCCTCGACCGGGAAGCCGCGGCCGGGGAAGCCGCCGTAGTTGGCGAGCGCGTGGCCGAGGTTGCCGATCCCGACCACGGCGACCCGGTGCTGCCGGGTGAGGCCGAGGATCCGCTCGATCTGGCTGACGAGCACCTGCACCTCGTAGCCGACGCCGCGGGTGCCGTAGGAGCCCAGGTAGGAGAGGTCTTTGCGCAGTTTGGCGGAGTTCACGCCGGCTGCCGCGGAGAGTTCCTCGCTGGAGACGGTGGTCGCGCCCTGCTCGGCCAATCCGGAGAGGATCCGCAGGTAAACGGCCAGCCGGGCGACGGCGGCCTCCGGGATCTGCTTCGCCCGGACCGCGGTGTCTTCGGGGTCGGAGACGGCGGGCATCTCGGCGGTCGGGGCGTTGTCGGCGTCCGGAGCGGTGCGCGCTGCCCGGGCCGGACGGCGGGTGCGGCCGGTGGCGTCGGTCTCCGCGGCGGTTTCGGCCTGGGCTTCGGCGGCGGCTCGGGCGGCGGCGCGGCTGGTGCGGCCGTTGCCGTTGCCGGACGCGGCGGCCCGGCCGTTGCCCGCGGCGTGCGCGCCGCCACCGGCGACCTGCTCGTTCCCGTTCTCCGGGCCCGCCGAGTTTCCGTTGCGCGCCAACCCGTTCTCGGTCACCGTCGCGCGACGGCGGCTGCCCGCGGCGTGCCGTCCGCCGGACCGGCGCGCGGCTGGCGGGGCGGGTTCGGCCGAATCGGATTCGTCGCGGGGAGGCGTGGCCGGCGGTTCGGCACCGCTGCGCCCGCCCCGCTGTGTCACCACGCTGACTTCTCCTCAATCCGGCTTCGTGCCCGCGCTGTCCCCCAGCTGCCTCGACCGGCAGTGGAAAACCAACCCTTGACCCCACGGCTTCCGTCCGGTTCGATACCGGCCCTCGCGGGGACGGGTTCCTACGGTAGTCCACTTGTGAACGCATGCACAAAGTCACTGGTCATCCGCATGACCAGAAGCACAACCACGCTCGCTCAGGCGGCGGTGAAGGGCACCGTGTGCCACCCGGTCGCGCCGTCCGGAACCGGGTCCGCGGGGTGGTCGGTCTGGGTGTAGCCGGACTGGTCGGTCGCCCGCACCGTCACCGTGTGGCTGCCCGGCGGCACCGGCACCTCGGCCCACCACATCCGCCAGGTGTCCTTGTTGACCTCGGCCGAAAGCGTCGCCGGAAGCCACCCGCCCTGGTCGACCCGCACCTCGACCTTCGCGATCCCGACGTGCTGCGCCCACGCCGTCCCCGCCACCCGGACCTTGCCCGCGCGCACCGACGTCCCGCTGGCCGGTGCGTCGATCCGCGATTCGGTCTTGATCGGGGCCTGTTCCGCCCAGCCCCGCTGAAGCCAGTACGCCTGCCGCGCGTCCCAGGTGGTGAACTCCAGGTCGGTGACCCATTTGGTGGCCGACACGTACCCGTACAGCCCGGGGATCACGATCCGCGCCGGGAAGCCGTGCTCGACCGGGAGCGGCTCGCCGTTCATGCCGATCGCCAGCATCGCGCCGCGCGCCGGGTCGAGCGCGACGTTGGCCGGGGTGCCGCAGGTGAAGCCGTCGACACTGGTCGCGTACATCTGCTGCGCGCCCGCCTGCACGCCCGCCTCGGCCAGCAGGTCGGCCAGGTCCACGCCGATGAAGTTCGCGGTGGAGATCAGGTCGCCGCCGACCTCGTTGGAGACGCAGGTGAGCGTCACGGTCCGCTCCACCAGCGGGCGGTTCCGGATGTCCGCGTAGGAGAAGCTCACCTCGCGGTCGACCATGCCGTGGATCTTCAGGGTCCAGTCCTCGGCCCGCACCTGCGGCACGACGAACGCGGTGTCGATCCGGTAGAAACTCCCGTTCGGCGTGATGAACGGCGGCGACCCGAGCCGGTGGAAATCCGCGTCCGGCGGCAGCGGCGGGGCCTTCCGGGCAGCGACCAGCGGCCCGATCGACGCCCGCGAGCCGGTCGCGCTGCTGGTGGTGGACACGACCTCGCCGACGATCGCCGCGACGCCCGCGCCAGCCGCGATTCCCGCGCCGCGCCGCAGCACCTGGCGGCGGCTGAGTCCTTGCCGCGGTTCGGTTTCCGCCGGCAAGGCCCGGCGATGCAGCCAGGTGAACACCAGCAGCGCAGCGCCCAGCGCCAGCACCGGAGCCAGCAACGCGAGCTGCCCGACGTCCGTGCGCTCGAACACCGCGTAAATGCCGAACGCGCCGACCACGACCACCAGCAACTGGCCCGGCAGCGGACGACGGCGCGAAAGCTGTCCGGCGAGCACCGCGAAGCCCAGCAGCACCACGGCCAGGCCGATCTTGAGCACGGTCTTGTCGGCGGTCCCGATCGTCTGCTCCGCCCACACCACGACGGCGTGCGGGCTGTGCGCGATCACGAAGTCCGCGACCGCGACGAACGGCGACGCGTTGTACCCGACGAAACCGGCGACCAGATGTCCCACACCCAGCGCGACGGCCAGCGAAACCAGCCCGAGGAACGTCGCGAGGCCCAGCGACAGGCGCGGCCGGGCGGTCGGCGGGGCTTCTTTCAAGGCACTCACCCCACCATCTTCGGCGGGTCGGGCCCTCGCGAGCCCGTTCGAACCGCTTACGGGTTGCTTACCGCAACGCCGCGCGCAGCCGTTCTTCCTCGACGCGCCAGTACCCGTGCTCGACC
The DNA here is from genome assembly GCF_046195355.1 of Amycolatopsis sp. VS8301801F10. Classification (NCBI taxonomy): domain Bacteria; kingdom Bacillati; phylum Actinomycetota; class Actinomycetes; order Pseudonocardiales; family Pseudonocardiaceae; genus Amycolatopsis; species Amycolatopsis sp. VS8301801F10. Next base: position 895,137 of record NZ_CP176065.1, read on the forward strand.
CCGTCGATCAGGATCACCGGCACCTGGTCGCCGTATTCGGCCCGCCATTCCGGGTCGCTGTCGACGTCCGCGGTCTCCCACGGCACGCCCAGCTCGCCGCAGATCCGCGCGACGTCCGCCTCGGCCACCTCGCACAGGTGGCACCCTTCGCGGCTCATCACGGTCACTTTGTGCACAGACTCAGCGTAGCTTCAGCCGCCGCAGCTTCCCGGTCGCCGAATGCGGCAGCGTCTCGGCGAACTCGACGGTGTGCGGCACCTTGTACCCGGCGAGATGCGCGGCGCATTGGTCCACCACCTGCTGCTCCGACAACGCCGCACCTTCGGCGGGCACCACGACCGCCTTCACCGCTTCGCCGCTTCGCTCGTCCACCACGCCCACGACGGCGGCCTCGACCACCCCGGGCAGCTGCGCGATCACTTCCTCGACCTCGTGCGGGAAAACGTTGAAGCCGTTCACGATGATCAAGTCGTTGGCCCGGTCGACCAGATGCAGGTCGCCGTCGGAATCGAGGTAGCCGACGTCGCCGGTCCGGAACCAGCCCTCCGCGTCCGGCCCGTGCGCGCCGTCCGGCCAGTACCCGGAGAACAGGTTCGCCCCGCGCACCGACACCAGCCCGGTGCTGCCGCCGGCCTCGAACACGTCGTCCGGTTCCTCCGGGTCGAGCGGCAGGTCGTCGGCCGATCCGTCGGAATCCACCAGCCGCAGCTCGATCCCGGGCAGCGGCCGCCCGACCGAGCCGGGCTTCGGATAGCCGGTGACCAGCGTCGACGTCACCACCGGCGCGCATTCGGTGAGCCCGTAGCCCTCGTACACGTCGAGCCCGGCGGCCTCGCGGATCGCCGCGAGCACCTTCGGATGCAACGGCGCGGCACCGGAGGTCAGCCGCTTCACCGTCGCCAGCCCGCGGGCGAGTTCTTCCGGCTCGAGAGCGGCGAATTCGTTGTACATCGCGGGCACGCCGGTGATCGCTGTGACGCGGTGCTCGGCGCAGTCCTGGAGCGTCCGCCGGGCTTCGAAGCGTTCGGACAGCACGAGCGTCGCGCCGACCGCGGTCGCCATGAGCAGCCCCGGGCCGAGGCCGTAGACGTGGAAGAGCGGGATCGAGACCAGCACCCGGTCGTCGTGCTCGGTCACCCCGTCCACTTGGGACAGCTGGTCGAGGTTGGCCAGCAAGGCGCGGTGCGACAGCAGCACTCCGCGCGGCGGGCCGGTCGTGCCGGAGGTGTACGAAATGACCGCGATGTCCTCGCCGGAACGGCCGAGATCGACCGGGTCGCCCGGCTCGTCGCTGCGCGGCGGCAAGCTGGTGACGCCCTCGGGCAGTTCCGCGTTGTCGCGTTGCACGACGCGTTTCGCGCCGCAGTGCTCCAGCAAGCGCTCCAGTTCGGGCACGGGCGCCTGCGGCGAGAGCGGCACCGCGATTCCGCCCGCGCGCAGCACGGCGAACAGGGCGACCGCGAAGTCAGCCGAAGTCGGGAGCCGCAGCACCACCGGTTCGCCCGGCGCGACGCCGGAGGAGACCAGCCGGCGTGCTTGCGCGTGCGCCGCTTCGTCGAGCTCTCGCCAGGTCAGCGTGCTGCCCGTGCCCGTCTCGGTGATCGCCGTGCGTTCCGGCCAGCGGCTGGCCGCATCGGCGAGCAGGCCGGCGACGCCGTGGGCGGTGCTGATCCGGTCCACCCCCACCCCTCTCGTTCCGTTGCGGATTCGTCATCTTGTCACCCGTAATGGGGATGCCGCGCGATCGTCGCACCTCTGCCTGACCCGGACACTACCTACTTCGCGGTAACAACACGTATGCTGCACTGCGTCGCCGGGTGGCGTTGATCACTACCGGGTGACCCGAGCAAGGGAGTCGTCGTGCCGAAGCTGCCGGTCCACGAGGGTGTGGGACACGCGCCGCGGCCTGCCTTCGCGCGCTCGGGAACGCGCCCGGCCGCACCAGGGACAGCCGGAGGTGCCGCCCGATGACCCGTCCGATCACCCTGTCCGCCGCGCACCGCGGCCCGGTCTCGATGTTCGCCGACCGCGTGTTCGGCTCGTCCGCGGCCGCCGTGCCGCTGCCCAAGACCGGCCCCGAACCGGACGCCGCCGAGGTCGCGAAGGCCGAGGCGTGGGAACTGGTGCGGGCCGCGCAGGCGGGCGACTCCTCCGCGTTCGGCCAGCTCTATGACCGGTATGTCGACGTCGTCTACCGCTACGCGCTCTTCCGCCTCGGCGACCGCGACCTGGCCGAGGACGTCACCAGCGAGACCTTCCTGCGCGCGCTGCGCCGGATCACGTCGGTCAGCTACCAGGGCCGCGACGTCGGCGCGTGGTTCGTCACCATCGCCCGCAACCTGATCCTCGACCACGTGAAGTCCAGCCGGTTCCGGCTCGAGGTCGTCACCGACGAGGTCGCCGAACCGGGCGGCGTGCCCGGCGGACCGGTCGGCCCGGCCGCCCAGGCCGGCCCCGAACAGCAGGCGATCGCCGGCGCGACCCGGGCCGAGCTGCTGCGCTGTGTCGCCGAACTGGGCGAGGACCAGCGCGAATGCATCGTGCTGCGGTTCCTGCAGGGGCTGTCGGTCGCCGAGACCGCGCAGATCATGGACCGCAACGAGGGCGCGGTGAAGGCACTGCAGCACCGGGCGGTCCGGCGGCTCGCGCAGCTGCTGCCGACCGGCCTGCGTTGATCGTTCAACGAACAACCGTAACTTTTCCGCTTTCTTAATCGTTTCTCACCCAGACCGGCGGTCAGGGCCGGGCGTTGGGTGGAGACGGAGCAGCACCGTGGGCGTGCCCGGGTGGTTTTCGCGTGGTCGGACCGAGAGCGAGCGGTTCGACGACGCGATCAATGCTTCCCCCCGGCAGCGGGCCGGCGAGTTCGCCGAAGAGCTGGCCCTCGTCGGCGCACTGCGCGAACTGGGCCAGGCCGGCGCCCCCGACCCCGCCACGCGGGCCCGGATCCGCGCCGAGATCGAAGGCCGCATCGGCGAACCGCTTCCCCGCCGCCGGTGGCGGCCGCGAATGGCCGACCTCGCCGCCGCGGGCCTCGCGCTGATCCTCGGCCTCGGCGGGCTCACCCTGCTGCTTTCGCGAGACGCCCTGCCCGGAGACGCGCTGTACAGCGTGAAGCGAGCCGGCGAGGTCACGTCGCTCGGTTTGACCTTCGACGACGAGGCCAAAGCCGAGAAACACCTGAAGTTCGCCGCGAACCGCGTCACCGAACTGAGCCGGATGAACGACGCCAGCCCGGCGGCCTACGAAACCGCGCTGCACGATTTCGGCAGCGACGTCCGCGCGGGCGTGGCCGAACTCACCGAACTGGCCACGACGAGCGGCAACCGCACTCGGCTGACGTCGCTGGAATCGTGGGCGCAGAGCCAGGCGCGGCAGCTGGAAGCGGAGCAGACCGGCATCCCGGCGTCCGCCCGCGAGGAGTTCCAGCAGGCCCGCCTGTTGCTCGACCGGGTCCAGCAGCGCACTTCCGCGCTCGGCTCGCGACTGAGCTGCTACCAGATCACCACCGGCACCACCGACGAACTCGGCCTGCTCCCCGCGCACGGCGCGTGCACGCAGCAGCCGCTGTCGCCCGGCGGCTCCACGCCGAGCAGCCCGCCACCGGCGGCTCCCGAGTCGAGCGTTCCGCCGTCGGACTCCCCGCTGCCGGTGCGCTCGGTCTCGTCGCCGACCGTCAGCAACTCGAGCACGCCGACCCCGACCCCGACGACAGCCGAGGTCCCGCACCCTCCGGCCCCGCCGAGCGTCCCGCCGCCGATCACCGCCCCCACCGCACCCCGGATCCCGACGCGGCCCGCGCCGCCGCCGGTCGTTTCGATCCCGCCGCTGCTGCCCGGACTCCCGCCGGTCGTCGTCGGCTGACGCGACCTTCGCCACTGTCCCGGGCCATGATCAGCACAACCCGGCAACCCCTATCCGAGGCGCGGGCCACATCTCCAACGGGTGAGTCGCCCGGTCGCTACCCTGTCCTGCAGGACCCGGTCGGCGTCGTCCGCCGGGACGTGCCCGAACCTGGAGGCGGTGTGCGTGTCAGCTTGGCGTGGCAAGGATAAGAGTCAGGAACTCGAGCGGCTCGCCACGCTCGCCGGAGAAGCGTCGGCGGAGGCCGCGTCCTCCTCGGCGCAGCTGGCGACGACGGTTCCGCCCGCGCCGCCGGACCTCACCGCGGGCGCCTTCTTCGACGTGGACAACACGATGATGATGGGCGCCTCGATCTTCTACTTCGCCCGCGGGCTCGCCGCGCGCAAGTTCTTCACCTCGGCCGACCTCGCCGGTTTCGTGTGGGACCAGGTGAAGTTCCGCATCGGCGGGCGCGAGAACAAGGCCGACATCAAGACCCACCGCGAGCGCGCGCTGTCCTTTGTGGCCGGTCGCACGGTCGAGGAGCTCACCACGATGAGCGAGGAAATCTACGACGAGCTGATGGCGGACAAGATCTGGTCCGGCACCCGCGCGCTCGCGCAGATGCACCTCGACGCGGGCCAGCGGGTGTGGCTCGTCACCGCGACGCCGATCGAACTCGCCGCGATCATCTCGCGTCGCCTCGGCCTCACCGGCGCGCTCGGCACGGTCGCGGAAACCAAGGACGGCGTCTACACCGGACGGTTGGTCGGCGACATGCTGCACGGCCGCGCGAAGGCACACGCGGTCCGCGCGCTCGCCTCGCGGGAAGGCCTGAACCTCAAGCGCTGCACGGCTTATTCGGATTCGCAGAACGACGTCCCGATGCTGTCGGTCGTCGGCACCGCGGTCGCGGTCAACCCGGACAGCGGCCTGCGCGACGTCGCCCGCGCCCGCGGCTGGGAAATCCGCGACTTCCGCACCGGCCGCAAAGCCGCCCGCATCGGAGTCCCGTCGGTGCTCGGCGCGGGCGCGGTCGCGGGGGCGGTCGCCGCGGGGATGGCGTACCGCCGCCGCTGAAGGCGGAACAGTCCAGCACCTGCCCGGCGGAAACTCAGCCGCGGAAAACGCTGCGCCGCTGGGAAAGCCGCCGGTACAGCGAGTGCTGGATCGACTCGCGCACCTGGTCGGTGAGCGTGAAGACCAGCATCGGATCGTCGACCGCGTCCGGGCCGTAGTCGTCGGTGCGGATCGGCTCGCCGAACTCGATGGACCACTTCGTCGGCAGCGGCACCGCGCCGAGCGGGCCCAGCAGCGGGAAGAACGGCGTGACCGGGAAGTACGGCAGCCCGAACAGCCGCGCCAGCACCTTCAGCTCGCCGATCTTCGGGTACGTCTCCTCGGCCCCGACCACCGACACCGGGATGATCGGCACGCCCGCGCGCATCGCCGCGGACACGAACCCGCCGCGGCCGAAGCGCTGCAGCTTGTACCGCGCGGAGAACGGCTTCCCGACGCCCTTGAACCCTTCCGGCCACACGCCGACCAGCTCGCCGTTGGCCAGCAGCCGTTCGGCGTCGGCGTTGCAGGCCAGCGTCTGCCCGGACTTGCGGGCAAACGACCCCACCAGCGGCAGCTTGAACACCAGGTCCGCGCCGAGGCCGCGCAGGTGCCGTCCGCCGGTCTCGTCGTGCACCGCGACCGCGGTCATCAGCGCGTCGAGCGGCAAGGTGCCGGAGTGGTTGGACACCAGCAGCGCGCCGCCCGCCCTGGGCAGGTTCTCGACGCCGAACGTGTCGACGCGGAACCACTTCTCGTACAGCGCGCGCAGCGGCGGCAGCACCAGCGTCTCGGTGAGTTCGGCGTCGAAGCCGAACTCGTCCACCTCGTAGTCGCCGGTGAGCCGATGGCGCAGGAAGGTGAGCGCGCCGCGCACCGACTCCGACAGCGGATCGGGCGCGGGCTCGCGCACCGGACCGGACGGCTGCGCCGGGAACTCGACGACCGGCGCGTCCACGCGCTCCTCGGTCCGCTCCGGCGTCTCCGCGGGTTTCTCCCGGCCGGGTCCGTGCAGCGGAATGACCTGTGCCTCAGCAGCGGTGTTCACGGGATTCGCCTCGCTTCCGACCCTCGTCGCGTGGCTCATCGGCGCGCCTGCCCGGTGGCGGCGGCCTCGAGCACCTTGCCGGCCAGCCCGGCCAGCGCGCCGCCGTCGAGCACCGGACGCAGACCTGCGCCGGCCACGTAATCGTCGAACGCCTCGCGGGTGGTCCAGCGGGGCGTGTACCCGAATTCCTTCTTGAGCTTCGTGATGTCGACCGCGCGGCCGAAGTTCAGCAGCCGCACCTGGTCGGGCGAGAAATCGACCACCCGCGCGCCGCGCAGCAGCTTGCCGACCGACGGCACCACCGCACGCGGCATCGGCAGCCCGACCCGGCCCGCCCGGCGGATCGCCTGCGACAGCGTGAGCACGCCCTCGGAGGCGACGTTGAACACGCCCGGCCGGTCTTCCAGCGTGGCCATTTCGAGCACCGACAGCGCGTCTGAGCCGTGCAGCAGCTGCAGCCGGGAGTCGTACCCGAAAACCGTCGGCACGACCGGCAGCGAGAAGTACCGGGCCAGCACGGTGTCGACCTCGGGGCCGATGATGTTCGCGAACCGCAGCAGGGTGATCGTCAGGTCCGGGCGGCGGCGGGCGAGGCCGCGCACGTAGCCCTCCATCTCGACCGCGTCCTTCGCGTAGCCGCTGGACGACGGCGGGATCAGCTCCGAATCCTCGGTGAACACCGCCTGCGACCGCGCGCCCGCGCCGTACACCGCGGCGCTGGACTTCACGACGAGCTTGCGCACCTTCGGCGCGCGCTGGCACGCGGCGAGCAGCCGCATGGTGCCGATGACGTTGACTTCCTTGACCGCCGCGCGCCGGCTCGGCCCGGCCGGATGCGCGGTGCACGAGGTGTGCACGACGGTGTCCACCTCGGCGCTGCTGATCACCTTCGCGATGAGCGGATTGCGGATGTCGGCGCGGACGAACTCGGCGCGGCCCATCCGCTTCTGGATGTCCTTGGCGGGCGGGGCGGTGTCGACGCCGATCACCCGCTCGAGATCCGGATGCGCGCCGAGCCTGGCGAGCAGCTTCCCGCCAAGGTCGCCGGCGACCCCGGTGACGAGCACGATGTTCGAGGCCATGGAACTCCCTGATCGGCAGCAGTGTGCAAGACGGAGTGATCACTCGGGGTGCGCGAACCTGCACTCGCTGGAAGCATCGCGCTGATGCGCCTGCCATGTTACCGGCCGAGAGCGGGCTTCTGACCAGGGCTTACCTGGTTTTAACAGCGGTGCCCGGATTGCGATCCGCGCCTCACTCGATCGGGCGTAGAAAAGGCCGAACATGAGTGTGGCCCGTCCAGAGACTGGACGGGCCACGAAACCTCAACCGCGCGGACGGCTCACTTGCCGGCCTTGCGCCGCTGCACTCGCGTGCGACGCAGCAGCTTGCGGTGCTTCTTCTTCGACATGCGCTTGCGGCGCTTCTTGATCACGGAACCCATGGGCGCTCCTCTATGGTCGTCGGTCACGCTGCCCGGCGCAGCGTCCAACGGGTGGAGCGCACAGGCACGAGCGGTTTACCAGGCTACTAGCGTCCCGGCGCGGGCCGGTCGGCGGGCATGGTTTGACGCATGCCCGGCGACCTCCCGGGCCCCGCCCCGCCACCGCTCTCACCGGAGCGGCGGAGCCGCGCGGAGCCCTCACCCGACGTCGAAGTAAGCACCCTGCAGATACTCGTGCACCGCTTTTTCCGGCACCCGGAAGGACTTCCCGACTCTGACCGCGGGAAGTTCCCCCGAATGCACCAGGCGGTACACGGTCATCTTCGAGACCCGCATCAGCGTGGCCACTTCGGCGACTGTCAAAAACTGGACCTGCCCTACGGCGGGCAAATCCTCCCTCTTGTTCGGCGACATGTTTACCGCGTCCTTCGACACGTGTCGCGCCACGAGGCTTCCCCACCTGTGGTATCGACACGCACGTGCTCTTCCGAGGGTAGCGGGACAGGTGGGACTCGTGCGACGCCTGTCACCAGGATGGGCCCTCACCTGGGGCTTCACGTAGCCCAGACGGCCCAGCAGAGTCCGGTTTGCCGGAATCGGCCCGCCGAGCGCTCAGTTCTCGTGGGCTCGGCCCAGCTCCTCCGAACGGTCGCGGGCGGCCTCGATCGCGTCGAGCAGCGCCGCGCGGACGCCGTGCTTCTCCAGCTCGCGGATCGCGTTGATCGTCGTCCCGGCCGGGGACGTGACCGCCTCGCGCAGCAGCACCGGGTGGTCCTGGCCCTCGGCCAGCATCTTCGCCGCGCCGACCGCCGACTGGATGATCAGCTGCCCGGCCAGCGCCCGCGGCAGCCCGAGCAGGATGCCCGCGTCGATCATGGCCTCGACCAGGTAGAAGAAGTACGCCGGACCGGATCCGGACAGCGCGGTGACCGCGTCCTGCTGCCGCTCCGGCACCTCGACGACCTGTCCGACGTGCGACAGCAGCTCCCTGACCGTCGCGAGATGCTCCGCGGTCGCGTGCTTGCCGGGTGAGATCGCACTCATCGCCTCGCCGACCAGCATCGGGGTGTTCGGCATCACGCGGACGACCGGGACGCCCTCGGCGAGCCGGCGTTCGTACAGCGTCGTCGGCAGTCCCGCGCACAGCGAGACGACCAGCGACCCCGTGCCGAGCAGCGGGGCCAGCTCGTCCAGCACCGGCTCGATGTCCTGCGGCTTCACCGCGACCACGAGGATGTCCGCCCGCCGGGCCGCGTCCGCGACAGTCGCCGCTTTCATGCCCGGGTAGCGCGTCTCCAGCTCGCGCGCCCGCTCTTCGTACCGTTCGGTGAAGAGCAGGTCGCCTGGCTCGTGGCCGCCGTTGAGCAGGCCCGACAGCAGGGCTTCGCCGATCTTTCCCGCACCCAGCACCGCGATCACACTCATGTGCTTCAGCGTGCCAAACCCGGCTCAGCCGCCCGGTGCCGGGGCGAGCGCCAGCTGCCGCACCTGCGCGACGAGGCGGCCCTGTGCGTCCACGACGGTCGCGTCCGAGTCGAACCACGGCTCGTGCACCGAGCGCGATTCGACGAGGATCCGCAGCCAGCCCGGGGCCGGGCGGGTGCGCAGCAGCGAGGTCAGCTGGACGGTCGGGGCCCAGCCGTGCCTGCCGAGGTTCGCCACCACCGGCGGGTTGAGGTCGCCGGCCAGCAGCGCGAAGTACACGTCGGGCTGGCCGGTGCGCGGACGCGCCCACATCCGCAGCCGGGGCGGGTCGCCGGTGCGTCCGGACAGGAATCCCGCGGTCGCCGGGTCCAGCCGCACGTCGCAGGCGGCGGACAGGTGGAACGGGCCTTCCGGAGTGTCCTTGCCGAGCTGCGGCGCGCTCGGCGGCGGTTCGGCGGGCATCTGCGGCAGGTCCGTCCATTCGGAACGGCGCATCGGCAACCGGCCGACCGTGACCCTCGCCTCGACGCAAGCCCGCCCGCGCTGTTCGAGCGACACCGCCACCACCGAAACCCGGCGGCCGACCTTGCGCACATCGGCGCGCAGCAACACTGGCCCAAGCGCGGGCGCGTGCAGGAATTCGGTGCTCACCGCGAGCGGATCGACCGTCGCGTCCCCGCGTTCGTGCAACGCGGCGGCGGCGGTTTTCGCCAGCAGCGCCACCAGAAACCCGCCGTGCGGATGGACCCCGATCGCCCATTCCGCGCGCAACGTCGCGGTGAACGTGCCATCCCCGAGCGACCGGACTGCGGTGGCCGCGTCGAAGGCGGTCGCGGTGTCGTCGGCCGCGCTCACGGACAACCGGCCACGGCGATACGGCGCGTGGAACCGGGTCCGGCGAAATCTGCAGACGGCGATGGCAACGAGGTCACGCCCGCACTTTACGGTGCGCGGCCGCCTTTGCGAGCCGAGCCGGGCAGGGACCGCCCGGACAGCCGAGCAAGATCACCCGCGGATCACTGCCCCAGGTGCAACCGGGCGAACAGCAACGCCTCCGCCAGCGCCCGCGCCCGCGCCGCCGCACCCGGCGCGTGCCGGGTGTTCACCTCCAGCACCACCTGCCCGGAAAAGCCGTCGCTGACCAGCTTCTCCAGCAACTCCGCGCACGGCTGCCCGCCATGCCCCGGAATCAAGTGCTCGTCCTTCGGAATCCCCGTCCCGTCCGCCAAATGGACGTGGCTCAACCCCGCCCCCATCCGGTCGGCCAGCGCCAGCGCGTCCATCCTCGCCGCGGCCGAATGCGACAGATCCAAGGTGTAGTGCCGGAATCCGACGTCGGTGGGGTCGATCGACGGCCGGAACGCCGACACCCGCGCGTCCCGCGAACCGCCGGGCGGGCGGACCTTGAACATGTTCTCCACCGCCACGTGGATCCCGCTGGCGTCCTCCAGCTCCTCCACCAGATCGCCGAACGCGTCGCCGTAGCGGCGCTGCCAGCGAAACGGCGGATGCACCACGACCGTGCGCGCGCCGAGTTCCAGCGCGGCGTCCACGGACCGGCGCAGCCGCACCTCCGGGTCCGGCGACCAGATCCGCTGCGTGATCAGCAGCGAGGGCGAATGGATCGACAGCACCGGCATCCCGGTGCGCCGCGACCAGCGCCGGATCGCCGAGACGTCCTGGCTGATCGGGTCGGCCCACACCATGACCTCGACGCCGTCGTAGCCGAGATCCGCGGCCAGCTCGAACGCCGCGCCCGCGCGCAGCGGCCACACCGAGGCGGTGCTCAGGCCCACGGGGACGGGCGCGCTCTCACTCACGCGCCCATCCTGCCCCAGCGTCCTCGGCGACCCGCTACTTGGCCACCAGCAACAGCGCCGCGGGCGACACCGTCACCACCAGGCCGACGAGAATCGCCAGCAGCGTCGTCTGCAGGTCCTCGGCGCGGCGGATCTTCCGCACGATCCAGACCAGCGCGACGATCACCAGCAGCGCTCCCACGAGCGCGGCGGGCGCGAGGTTGACCCACAGCCAGTTGAAGCCGAGCCACACGGCGGCGCCGCCGACGACGCCCAGCGCCAGCTGCCCGGCCAGGGTCAGCCACTGCTTGCCCGCGGACACCGCGGGTTCCGGCTCGGCTTCGGCCTCCGGAGCGTCCTCGGCGACGGCTTCCTCGGGGTAGTCGTCGTACTCGTCGCCTTCGGCGTAGCCCTCGGCGTGCTCGTAGCCTTCGGCCTGCTCGTACCCGTAGCCGTCGTCGCCCTCGAAGTCCGGCTGGCTCTCGGGGTAGCCGGACGGCTCGGCGAACTCGCGCTCGTACTCGGCGAGATCGTCCTCGACCGGCTCTTTGCCGCCCGGCGCGAACGGCATCGGGGCCGGGTAGCCCGCGGTCGGCGGGCCCGCGTCGTAATCCGCGGCGGCGGGCGGGTATTCGTCCTCGTAACCGTCGTCGACGTAGTCGTCTTCGACGTAATCCTCAGCCGGCGCGGGTTCCGCGCCGGCGGGCGGGACGGCCGGCATCATGCCGACCTCGGTGTCCTCCAGCTGCTCCGCCTGCCGCCGCTTCCGCCAGCCGGCCAGCCCCGCGGGCGGCGCGTCCTCGGCGACGGGCTCGGCGGGCGGGCCGTCGATCGCGTCGAACTGCTCGGTGTGCGGCTCCTGCTTCGGGGCCGGACGGCGGGCCGGAGCACGCCGCGGCCGGCCGGGAGGAGCGGCCGGGGCTCCGGGAGCCGGGAACGCGCCGCTCGCCATCGGCGTCGCGGGCGGTTCCGGGGCGTCGCCGTCGAGACCGTCGAGCCGGGCCGCCAAACCGCCTTCGGGCGGGGGCGGCGGAGCCTGCGGGGCCGGACGGCGGCGGACCGGCGGCACCGCGCCGCGGGTCTCCTCGTCGGCGGCCTGCGGACGCGGCGGACGGCCGCGCGGCGGCACCGGCATCTGCCCGGATTCCTGCGGCGGGGCGGGCGGGCGCACGTAGGCCGAATCCTGCTGGCCGTTGGCCGGGCGCGGGTACTGCCCGGATTCCTGCGGCGCGGCGGGACGCAGGTAGCCGGTGCCCTGCGGACCGGCCGCGGGCGGCGCGGGACGGGCGAACTGGCCCGATTCCTGCGGCGGCGCCGGCGGACGCACGTAGGCCGAATCCTGCTGTCCGTTGGCCGGGCGCGGGTACTGCCCGGATTCCTGCGGCGGAGCAGGCGGGCGCACGTACGCCGAGTCCTGCTGGCCGTTCACCGGGTACTGCCCGGACGGCTGGCCGTTCACCGGCGGCGGCCCGGTCTCCTGCGGCGCCGGGTACTGCCCCGACGGCTGCTGCCCCGGACGCGGGTACTGGCCCGATTCCTGCGGGGCGGGACGCGGGCCCGCGTCCGGACGACGGCGGCCGCCCGGCGGTCGCGAAGGCGGCGGCGGGGTGCCGCCCTCGGACGCCACGCGGTCGATGATCGCCTGTGGCCCGGTGTCGGTGAGGCCCGAGCGCCGCGGGGCGGCCTCGTCTTCGTCATCGGCCGCCCTGCGCCTGCGTCGCCGTCCGCCGTCGACCTGCTGCCCGTGCTGGGCGAGCAGTTCGGCCACGGTCTTCTGGGGCTGGTCGCCGCCGGTCTGGTCCGTCATACCGTGCTGTCCAAAGCGCGCTCGGGGTTGGTTGTGGTCACTCGGGCACACCTGCCTCCGGAGCCGCGCGCGATCGACACCGTGCAGTGCATGTCCGTCACCTCTTCACCGTGCCTGGTCTTCGTCGGGCAAGTCCAGTCCGCTGCTGTCACCGGTCCTCCCCACTCGCCGAAACGCCAGCGACCGCGGTTCCGGCTTCGTCCGCACCGTTGGCGTGGTCCAACCGCCGCAGGATGACACCCTCTCGCAGCGCCCAGGGGCAAATCTCCAACTCCGTGAGGGAGAGTGCCCGCATCGCGGCCTGCGCCACCAGCGCGCCCGCCACGAGCTGATGCGACCGGCTCGCGCTGACGCCTTCCAGCTGGGCCAGATCCGCGGCGGTCATCCGCGAAATGAAGGCGATGAGCTGGCGAAGGGCGGTGTCGGTGAGCGTACGGCGCACGCGCGGGCCCGCCGCCGAGGGGGCCGCCCCGGTCAGCCGGGCGAGCGAGCGGAACGTCTTGGACGTGGCCACGACCCGGTCCGGCAGCCCCTGCGCGGCGACCTTCTTCGCGAGCCCGGCGAGCTGGTCCTCGAGCCAGGCCGACGTCGCGACGACCTCGGACCGCGTCGGCGGGTCGTGGCGGAAGCGGGTGCGGGTGGTGCGCCCGGCTCCGAGCGGAAGCGATTCGGCGAGTTCGGGTTCCTCGTCGCGGCCCATCGCGACCTCGAACGACCCGCCGCCGATGTCCAGCACCAGCAGTTTCCCGGCCGACCAGCCGTACCACCGGCGCACCGCGAGGAAGGTGAGCCGCGCCTCGTCCTCCCCGGACAGCACGCGCAGGTCGACGCCGGTCTCGGCGCTCACCCTGGCGAGCACCTTCGCCGAGTTCTTCGCCTCGCGCACCGCGGACGTCGCGAACGCCAGCACGTCCTCGCAGCCGAGCCGCGCGGCCGCGGCCTTGGCCGATTCGACCGCCCGGACCAGGCCGTCCTCGCCGGGGCGGCTCAGTTCGCCGGACCCGGTGAGCTGTTCGGCCAGCCGCAGCATCGTCTTCTCGGAGTGCATCGGGGTCGGGTGGGCGCCACGGTGGGCGTCGACCACGAGCAAGTGGACGGTGTTGGAACCGACGTCGAGTACCCCTAGGCGCACGAGGATTCAGCGTACCGGTCCCAGTGCCAGGTCTCGAAACTGTAACCAACTCCACTCGGATCCACATCGACTCAGCGTGCGCGAACCGGCACGGTGTGCGCTGAAACCCGGACAAAAGCCGGGAAGGACTCCTCGCGGGCGTCAGCTTCCCGCAAGGAGTCCTTCCCGGACCGAACCGCTGCTCAGGTCTCGAACTTGTAGCCGAGCCCGCGCACGGTCACCAGGTGCCGCGGCGAACCCGGGTCCGGCTCGATCTTCGAGCGGAGCCGCTTCACGTGGACGTCGAGGGTCTTGGTGTCGCCGACGTAGTCCGCGCCCCACACCCGGTCGATCAGCTGGCCGCGGGTGAGCACCCGGCCGACGTTGCGCAGCAGGTACTCCAGCAGGTCGAACTCCTTGAGCGGCAACGAAACCTCGCCGCCGTCCACAGTCACCACGTGCCGTTCGACGTCCATCCGCACCGGTCCGGCCGACAGCACCAGCGGCGCGAGTTCGCCGTCGCTGCCCGGCTCGCCGCCGCGGCGCAGCACCGCGCGCACCCGGGCGATCAGCTCGCGGGCGGAGTAGGGCTTGGTCACGTAGTCGTCGGCGCCGAGTTCCAGCCCGACGACCTTGTCGATCTCGCTGTCGCGCGCGGTCACCATGATCACCGGCACCGCGGAACGCTGCCGCAGCTGCTTGCACACGTCGGTGCCGCTCATCCCGGGCAGCATCAGGTCGAGCAGCACGATGTCGGCGCCGTTGCGGTCGAACTCCTCCAGCGCCTGCTGGCCGGTCACCGCGACCGCCGCGGTGAAGCCCTCCTTGCGCAGCAAGAAGGCGAGCGGGTCGGCGAAGGACTCTTCGTCCTCGACTATGAGAACCCTCGTCACAGGTTTCCTCCATGGTCTGGGCTGGAGATTTCCTGCCCGGTTGCCACGAGCCGGGGTGTCCGCTCGGGGGTCTTGTCCGGCCGCGCGGGCGCGGCCTTGCGTGCGGTGTCGGCGGGTTCGGTGCGCACGTGCGCGGGGATGCGCAGGGTGAACGTCGACCCGGTGCCCGGACGGCTCCACAGGCCGACCGAACCGCCGTGGTTGGCCGCGACGTGCTTCACGATCGCCAGTCCGAGTCCGGTGCCGCCGGTGGCGCGCGACCGCGCCTTGTCCGCGCGGTAGAAGCGCTCGAACACGCGCTGCTGCTCGTCCTCGGCGATGCCGATGCCGCGGTCGGTCACCGCGATTTCGACCATGCCGTCGGCGAGCCGGCGCGAGATCGACACCGGGCTGCCCGCCGACGAGTACGCGACGGCGTTCTCCAGCAGGTTCGACAGCGCGGTGACCAGCAGCGTCCGGTCGCCCTCGATGAGCAGGCCGCTCGGCGCGTCGGTGGTGATGGTGATGTCGGCGGACTCCGCGGACAGCGTGGTGCGCCCGAGCGCCTCGCGCACGACGGCGTCGACCTCGACCACGTTGAGGTCGGGCAGCCGTTCGGCGCCTTGGAGGCGAGACAGCGCGATCAGTTCGGTGACCAGCTGGCCGAGCCGGGTGGACTCGCGCAGGATCTTGCCGCCGAAGCGGCGGACCTCCTCGACGTCCTCCGCGGCGTCCAGCACGGCCTCGGTGAGCAGCGCGATCGCGCCGACCGGGGTCTTCAGCTCGTGGCTGACGTTCGCGACGAAGTCGCGGCGGACCGCCTCCAGCCGGATGGCCTCGGAGTGGTCGACGGCCTCGACGACGGTGAATCCGTCGCCCAGCGGCCGGACCTCGCCGAGCACCGCCTCCGGCTGGCGGCGGCCGCGGCTTTCCAGCGGCGAGAGGTCGACCTCCATCGGCTCGTCGGTCTCGACCACCTGCTCCGCGGCCTTGCGCGCCCGCGGATCGGCCTGGTTCACCCGGACGAGACCGAGTTCGTACGCCCGCGGGTTGTGCAGCACCAGGTCGCCGAACCGGTTGAGCACGATGACGCCGTTGTTCGAGGAGCGGATCAGCCGTTCCAGCAGCTCCGCGACGGTCGGGCCGGTGGGCCGGGCCGCCTCGCGCCGGGCCCGCACCTTGGCCGCGAGGAACCCGGCGACCGCGCCGACGACAAGAGCGCCGATGGCCGTCAGCAGGACAACAGGCGTGGTCACGGGGGAATCGTAAGCATCCCGGTAGCCTTCCGGCCTAGTCCTGGAAGCCCTGTCGTGAGGCGAGTGACACCTGAGGGGTACATATTCGCCTCGGGGTCAGACCCCGTTCACCCGATCGAGATGTTTCGGCCAAAACGATCGGGTCCGCGTTCAGTTCGCTTCGAGGGTTTCGAGGTCCTCGTCGGACAGCTTCAGCGCCGCCGCGGCGACGTTCTGCTCCAGGTGGGCGGGGTCACTGGTGCCCGGGATCGCCAGCACGTGCGGACCTTGCGCGAGCGTCCACGCCAGCCGCACCTGCGCGTCCGTCACGCCGTGCCGGCGCGCGACCTCGGCGACCCGTTCGTCGGACTGTCCACTCGCGACCGCGAAGAACGGCACGAAAGCCACGCCCTGTTCGCCGCACAGCCGCAGCAGTTCGTCGTCCTCGCGGCGGGCGGACAGCCCGTACTGGTTCTGCACGCAGACCACCGGCGCGATCGCCTGCGCCTCGGCGAGATGTTCGGCGCTGACGTTGGAAATCCCCAGCTCGCCGATCAGCCCCTCGGCGCGCAGGTCGGCCAGCGCGCCGAAGTGCTCGGCGAGCGAGCCGGTGCCGCGCTCGAGGCCGGTGCCGATGCGCAGGTTCACGACGTCGATCCGGTCGCGGCCGAGTTCGCGGAGGTTCTGCTCGACCTGGCCGCGCAGTTCGTCGGGACGGGCGAACGGCCGGAACTGGCCGGACTCGTCGCGCGACGGGCCGACCTTGGTGGTCAGCACGAGGTCATCGTCGTACGGCGCGAGGGCGGCCTTGATCAACGCGTTCGCCGACCAGGTGGTTCCGAAGTAGAACGCGGCGGTGTCGAAGTGGTTCACACCCAGCTCCACGGCCCGGCGCAGCACGGAAATCGCGCGGTCGGCGTCGATCGGCGCGTTCGGGTCGAGCGAACCGCCGAGCCGCATCGAGCCGAAGCCCAGCCGGTTGACGGTGCGGGAGCCGAGCTGCCAGGTGCCCGCGGCAGCGGCGGGAAGGGTCGTTCCGGTCATGTCTTCAGCGTGCTTTCCGGCCGCCGCCCGCAGTGGGTTTGGCAGCAAGCTGCCAACGCGGGAACACTGGTCGGCGTGCCCCGAGCCGAGGAAATCGCGAACGTGCGCGACGAGCGGGAACTGGTCGAACGAGCCGGACACCTGCTCGCCGGAGCCGACGAGTTCGCCTGCGCCGCGAACGATCCGCACACCTTTTCCGCGATGCAGAAATTCGCCCGGGAGCTGCCCGCGCGGCCGAAGCTGCGGGTCCGCAAGGTCTACCTGTCGCGCGTGCTGCTCGACCCGGCCGGCTCCGAACACCTGCGTGCGCTGCGCCGCTTCGGCGCGGAAGTCCGGATCAGCGCGCACGAGATCAACGAGACGATCCTGCTCGACGGCCGCATCGCCATCCTCGCCGCCGGTCCCGGCTACCGCGTCGTCACCGCGCCGGATCTGGTGCGCGGGATTTCGTCGCTGTTCGAGGCCGCTTGGCGTTCGTCGACCGCGATGGAGGCGTACGAGACGCGGTTCGCCGAATTGCGGCAGTACACGCCGCAGCTGCTGGAACTGCTGTCTTCCGGTTCCACCGACGAAAAGGCGGCCGGGCGATGGGCGTCGGGCTGCGGACGTACCGTCGGCGAGTGGCCGAATTGATGGATGTACTGGGTGCGACGTCGCGGTTCCAAGCGGGTGCTCTCGCGCGGGAGGCGGGTCTGCTGTGAGGCGCGCTGTTCTCGCCGCGGCCTTGCTCGCCGCGGGATGCGCCGCGTCCCCGCAACCCGCGCCTTCTCCTGCTCCCGCACCGGCGAATGCGGCCTATGTGGACGCCAACGCGACCAGCGACGCGGTGGCCGGAGTCAAAAAGGCCGTGGAAACGGCGTTCAGCTACGACTCCACGAAGCCGGACGAGGTCGCGAAAACCGAGCAGGAGTACCTCGCCGGCGCGGCCCGTGCGCAGTTCGACAAAACCTTCGCCGAGGTCCGCACCGAACCGGTGACCACGCGGACGCAGGTGCTCGAAACCGGGCTGGCCGAGCTGACGCCGGAGCACGCGCGGATGCTGGTGGTGGCCGCGCAGCACAGCAAGCGCCCCGACGGAGCCAAAAACCAGAGCGTCGCGCTCATCCTGGTCACCGCGGGCAAGGCGAACGGGCACTGGCAGCTGCGGGATTTGAACTTCGACCCGCGCGGGCAGCTCACCGCCGCCCCGAGCGCGGCGAAAGGCCTGGCCGCGACCCGCGACGCCGCGGTCGACGCCGCCGTCCGGGACGGCGGGATCCTGATGACCATCGACCCGCAGAACATCGACGGCAACTACGAGAGCTGGGAAAAGGTCTCCGCTGAGCCGCTGCTGTCGCAATTCCGGGCGAGCCGCCAGGAGACGGTGGCCAGCATCCGGAAGACGGGGAAGAAGGCGGCCTACGGCCCGGATTCGACGGCCGCGCTGACCGAGCTCAGCCCGGACGGGACAAAGGCGTCGGCCGTGCTGTCCGCACTGGTGACGACGACCGGCGGCCAGAATTCCGGCGAAAACCGGCTGCCGGTCCACCTCGACCTCGTCCGGCAGGGCACCGAGTGGAAGGTGTCCGGGATGAGGGCGATCTCCGGCGACGGCTCGTGAGCGGCGTTGCCGGTTCTCACCGGCAACGCCGCTCACGACAGCACAATCGGCCTCAGCGGCCCTGGTTCGCCACCGCGGCGGCGGCTTCCTTCGCCGCCTCCGGGTCCAGGTACTCGCCGCCTGCCTTGACCGGCTTCAGGTCCTCGGTCAGGTCGTAGCGCAGCGGGATGCCGGTCGGGATGTTCAGCGCGGCGATGGCGTCGTCGGAGATTCCGTCGAGGTGCTTCACCAGTGCGCGCAGCGAGTTGCCGTGCGCGGCCACCAGCACGGTGCGGCCCGCCCGCAGGTCGGGGACGATCGCCGACTCCCAGTACGGCAGCAGCCGGGCCACGACGTCCTTCAGGCATTCCGTCAGCGGGGCCTGGTCGCCGAGGTCGGCGTACCGGGCGTCGCCGGTCTGGCTGAACTCGTCCTTGGGGTCGATGGCGGGCGGCGGCGTGTCGTACGAACGGCGCCAGAGCATGAACTGCGCCTCGCCGAACTCGTCCAGCGTCTGCTTCTTGTTCTTGCCCTGCAGCGCGCCGTAGTGCCGCTCGTTGAGCCGCCAGTCGCGCTTGACCGGGATCCAGTGCCGGTCGGCGGCGTCGAGGGCGATGTTCGCCGTGCTGATCGCCCGGCGCAGCAGCGACGTGTGCACCACGTCCGGCAGCAGCCCCGCCTCGGCGAGCAGCTGCCCGCCTTGCCGGGCTTCGCGCTCGCCGGTCTCCGAAAGGGGCACGTCCACCCAGCCGGTGAACAGGTTTTCCGCGTTCCACGTGCTCTGTCCGTGCCGCAGCAGCACCAGGGTCCCAAGTTCGGCCATGGCCACCAGCCTGCCAGAGCGGGCCGGCGCTGCCAGTAGTGCGTCCACCCCTCTACCCAGAGTGTGTTACCCGATAGTAACACCTTCACCCGGCACGCAGCCGGGTTGCCGACAAGCAGGCCAAAGGGTGCAAGGCGCTGCACACTGTTATCCCCGTCAGTAAAGTTCACTCGAACGGAGTAACCAGTAGTCTTGTGATTACTGGTCGACATCTGACAGGTTGGGCATGTCCCGCTCAGCCGGATTCCACGCACTCCCGGCTGATCACGGGCAGTGACCGCGGCTCGTCTCCCCCCTGCCGAGCCGCGGCCCGCCGGCCCCGTTGGCATCCCCCTCGTCACCGGGTCCAGCAAGGCGGGACCTGCAGCGGGACGGCTCGAGATCGCGACTCCCCCCTCCCTCGAGCCGTTCCGCCAGCCCTCACTCCGCTGGCCTGGCCTTGCGCCGCCGCCGCAGCCACCAGAACACCGCGCCCGCCGGGATCCCGAACGCGAGCAAGAACGGCAGCAGCGCGCCCAGCACCCGCACGAGCCCGCTGCAGAAGGCGACGAACGCGTCCCATCCCCCGGCCAGTCCGGCAAGGAAACCGCTCGACTCGGCCGCCGCCGGAGCCTCCTGCCGCGTCACCGACAGTGACACGGTCGCCATCGCGACCCGGCCGGCCAGCGACGCCTGCTGCCGCTCCAGCGACTCGAGCGTGGACTGCCTGCTGGTCAGCTCGCTTTCGACGGACGCGATCTCGGACACCGACTGCGCCTTCGCCAGCAGTGCGCGGATCCGCTCGACGCTCGCGCGCTGAGTCGCCAGCCGCGCGTCCACGTCGACCACCTGCGCGGTCACGTCCTGTGCGCTGATTTCCCGCCGCTTCACCTGGCCGAGCCCGCCGAGTTGGTCGAGCACGCCGTCGAGTTTCTCCGCGGGCACCGACAGGGTCAGCGACGCGGAATCCTCCGTCGCGCTCTCCTGCCCGGGGTAGCCGCCCGCTCCGGTCGCGATCGCCTTGGCGCGCGAGACGACGTCGTCGGTCTTCGGCGTGGTCAGCTCCAGCCGCGCGCTGCGCGCCAGCTTGCGATCAGTCGCGCCGGGCTCGGGCACCGACGCCTGCGCGTTGCCCTGCTTCGGCGCCGCCCCCTGCTCCTGCCGCTGCGCGGGCGCGACAGCCGACCTCGCCGAATCCGTGCTGGTGCCGCTGCATCCGGCCAGCAGCACCAGCGCGGCGCCCGCGAGCACGCATCTCCATCGAGTCCGCATTCCCGTCTCCCTCCAGTCGTTGGCGGTGAGACGGGCCGGGCGGGCGGACCCGTTGCACGGAATCGGTTACGACTCGGTCAACCCCGGTTCGTGCCCTCCGGCGGGTTCGGCGAGGTGTTTGAACGCCTGCAGGTTCGCCAGCGATTCCCCGCGCGAGACCCGCCAGTCCCATTCGCGCTTGATCGACGTGGCGAAGCCGATTTCCAGCAGAATGTTGAAATCGCCGTCGGCGGCCTCGAGCACCTGGCCGAGGATCTTGTCCAGTTCGGACTCGGTCACCGTCTCCTTGCCGAAGCGGCCGACCAGGTAGATGTCGCCGAGACTGTCCACTGTGTAGTGCACGCCGTAGAGCCGGGCGTTGCGCTGCAACAGGAACCGGTACACGTCCTCGTGCCGCTCGTCCGGGCGGCGGCAGACGAACGCCTCCACCGAGAACGCGTGGTCGCCGTCCACGAGCCAGCAGTTGGTCTGCAGCTTCTTGGTTCCCGGCAACGTCACGAAATAACGGCCTTCGCCGCGACGGTCGTATTTGAGCCCACTTGAGTCCAAAGTGGACTTGATAGTCGCGTCAAGGCTCACACTGCCACCTCCGCCCGCAGTTCCAGCGCCTGCCGGAACGCTCTGGTCGCCTGAGCATAGATGTCGAGCAAGGAATCCGTGGTGCGCCGCCAGGAAAACCGCTGCGCGTGCCGCACCGCGTTGGACGCCAGCTCCGCCCGCCGGTCCGGCCGCAGCGCGACCGCGGCGAGCGCGTCGGCCCAGTCCGCCGCGCCGTGCGACGGAACCAGCAGCCCGGACACCCCGTGCGGCACCGCGACCGGCAATCCGCCGACCTCCGCCGCCACCACCGGCGTACCGCAGGCCTGCGCTTCGAGCGCGACCAAACCGAAGGATTCGTTGTAGCTCGGCACCGCGACGACGTCGGCCGCGCGAAACACCGTGCGCAGCTTCGATCCGCTCTGCGGCGGCAGGAACCGCACCTGCTCGGCGATGCCCAGCGACACCGCCAATTCCCGCAACGCCTGCGGCTGCTCCAGTCCGGTGCCGGACGGTCCGCCGACCACCAGAACCACCAGCCGCGAAGCCAGTTCCGGCCGCTGCCGCAGCATTTCCGCGGCCGCATGCACCAGCACGTCCGGCGCCTTGAGCGGCTGGATCCGGCCGGCGAAGGCGAGCACGACCGCGTCCGGCGACAAGTTCAGCTCGCGGCGCGCTTCCAGCTGCGACCCGGGCGTGAACCGTTCGAGGTCGACTCCCGGCGGCACCGCGTGCACCGCGTGCGGCGAGGCCCCGTAGAGGTCGACCAGCTGCCGAGCCTCGACCTGGGTGTTCGCGACCAGGCAGTCCGCCTCGGCGACCACCTGCTCCTCGCCCATCACCCGCGTCCGCGGCTCGGGTTTGTCGCCATCGGCGAGCAGCGCGTTCTTGACCTTGGCCAGCGTGTGCGCGGTGTGCACGAGCGGCACGCCCCAGCGGTCCCTGGCGAGCCAGCCGACCTGTCCGGACAGCCAGTAGTGCGAGTGGATCAGGTCGTAGTAGCCCGGTTCGTGAAACGCCTCCGCGCGCAGCACGCCCGAGGTGAACGCGCACAGCTGCGCGGGCAGCTCGTCGCGCGCCAGCGGCTCGAACGGCCCGGCCGGCACGTGCCGCACCGTGACGCCGGGAGCCAGTTCGGCCAGCGGCGGCTGCTCCGACGAGGTCGCCCTCGTGAACACCTCGACCTCGATGCCGCGCCGCGCCATCTCCTGCGCGGTCTGGCTGACGTACACGTTCATCCCCCCGGCGTCGCCGGTGCCCGGCTGCTCGAGCGGGGAGGTGTGCACGGACAAGACCGCGATCCGGCGCGGCTCAGCGATGAATCCCTTGAGGGTCACCTGGTCACTCCTGCTATTCGGCTGCGTCCCCGGCGAACCGCCGCAGCACGGAGTTGAAGTCCTCCGGCTCCTCGACGAACGGCAGATGCCCGGCCTCAACGAACCAACGCAGGACCGCCCCCGGAATCTTCCCGGCCGAATACTCTGCCGCCGAAGGATCCACCACCTCATCCGCCGAACCGTGCACCACGAGCGCCGGCTTGTCGACGGCGGCGAGCACGTCACCACTGCCGATGTCCCGCCGGAACAGCGCGCCGCGCACCGCGGGCGGCACCGAAAGCGAACTGCCGAGCATCGCCTGCGCGTACGCGCCCGGCACCTTCGGGCTGGCCTGGGCACGGGTGAACTCGACCAGCGCGGGGATCGCCACCTCGGCGTCTTCGGACAGCGCGGCGGGAAGCGCGGCCCGCATGACCGGCCCGGTCGCGCCGCCCTCGCGCTTGCGGCCGATCTCGGTGATCGCGCCCACGAGCACGATGCCGCCGAGCCGTGCGGTGCCGTGCTCGCGCAGGTAGTCGGCGATCACCAGCCCGCCGTAGGACCAGCCGACGACGATCGCGCCCGGACCGGCGAAGTCGAGCACCGCGGCGAGGTCGCCGGCCCACTGCGCCGGATCGTCGTAGCCGGACGCGGGGACGGCGGAGCCGCCGTGGCCGCGCAGGTCCATCGCGACGAGCCGGAACCGCTCGTTCAGCGCCGGATCGGCCAGCTGAGCGGACCAGGCAGCGGCGGACTGGGCCCAGCCGTGCACGAAGACGATCGGACGCGCGTTCTCCGGGCCTTCGGCGCGCAGTGCGATCCGCACGCCGCCGGCCCCGGTCACCTCAGTGTTCACTTCTACTTGTTAGCAGACCGCTAGCGGATCACTTCGCGGCCGACATCGACTTCCAGGTCGGCCAGTCGTAGAACCAGTCCTTGACGTCGGAGTTGGTCGGGCTGCCCAGCCGCGAGCCGGTGACCTCGACCGGGTCGCCGATCATCGCCGAGTCGAAGTAGGCCTTGGCGTCCGCCTCGAGCAGGTTGACGCAGCCGTGCGAGTTGTTGGTCTTGCCGATCGCGGCCGCGTTGTCCTGGTTCTCGTGGATGAACTCGCCGTGGTTGGAGAACCGGCAGGCCCACTTCTTGTTGACGTTGGTGTAGCCGTAGCGGGCGTTGTCGAACACCGCGTGCGGCTCCTTCGACATGATGATGAAGGTGCCGTTCGGGGTGTTGCGCTGGACGTCCGAGTCGAGCCCGTTGGAGCACGGGTAGCTCGCGCTCTCCGCGCCGCCGCGGTAGACCTTCATCACATGGTCCGGCGTGTGGATCTTGACCACCTGGTTGCGGCCGATCTTGAACTTGGTGCTGACGTCCGATTTCACGTAGACGCCCCCGCCGAGGTCCACCCCGTACAGGTTGGCCTCGACCTCGACGGTCGTGTTGGCAGGCCAGTACTCCTTGGGCCGCCAGTCCACCTGGTTCGGCGACAGCCAGGCCCACGAGCCCTCGACGTTCTTGCTGGTCTTGACCTTGAGCGCCTTCTCGACCGCGGCCCGGTCCTTCGGCGCGCCGCCGTTGAACTTCACGCTGATCGGCATCGCGACGCCCACCTCGGCGTCGTCGCCCGGGTTCAGCGTGGCGCGCACCGTCTTGGCCGGGCTGACCGTGGCGAACGACCCCTTCAGCTCGGCGGGCCGCTGGTCGGTGCCGGTCGCCTTGGCCGAGTAGGTGTAGGTCTTGCCGTAGCCGAGCGGTTCGGAACTGGTCCAGGACAGGCCGTCCGGGGCGAGTTCGCCCTTGATCTCGTCGCCGCCCTCGTTGGTCAGCTTGACCTCGGTCAGCTTGCCTTCGGTGACCTTCACCACCACCGGCTCGCGCACGCTCGCGTCCTTGGCCCCGGCGGCAGGCGTCGCGGTGAGCTTCGCCACCGGGGCGGCCGGCTTGCCGCCGTTGTCGCCGCTGCCGCCCTGCGGCGACGCGGTTCCGTCGTTGCTTCCGCCCGAGCACGCGGCGGCCAGCGCCGCCGCGCCGGTCGCGAGAACGGCCTTGAACACCGTACGGCGCTCGATCACGGTCTTACCTCCACTTGTCCCCCGCACCGGCATCTCCCACGCACCTCAGCGCCGGTAAGCGATTCGACGTTACCTGCGAAGCGGAAATTCCTCTCCATCCCGCAAGACGTTTCACCCGGCGCCCGGTTGCTGCCGGTTTGCTTCTCGATTGGCTCGCCCGGGTTACCCCGGGAGTCCTCAGAGCGAACAGTTGATCAGCAGTGGTTCCGGATACAGCCGCACCCCGAACCGGGCTTCGACGCCGTCGCGGACCTCGCGAGCCAACGCGAGCAGGTCCTCCGTGCTGGCCTGGCCGCGGTTGGTCAGCGCCAGAGTGTGCTTGGTAGACAGCGAGACGCGCCCGCCCGGTCCGGGGTAACCCTTGCCGAACCCAGCCCGCTCGATCAGCCACGCGGCGGACAGCTTCACCCCGCCGCTGGCCGGGTACTGCGGAATCCTGCCCTCGGTCGACTCCGCGATCCTCGCGAGCACCTTCGCCGCTTCCGCTTCGGGAACGATCGGGTTGGTGAAGAACGAGCCCGCGCTCCAGGTGTCGTGATCGGCCGGGTCGAGCACCATGCCCTTGCCGCGCCGCAGCCCGAGCACCGCTTCGCGGGCTTGCGCGGCGGGGACTTTCGCATCGATTTCGACACCCAGCGTGCGCGCCAGCTCCGCGTACCGGATGGGCGCGGACTGCCCGCTCGGGTCGATCCGGAACCGCACGCTGAGCACCACGCCGCGGTCGGTGCCCTTGAGCACGCTGGTGCGATAGGCGAAGCCGAGTTCTTCGGCCTTGACCGTCCGCACCTCCTTCGCGGCCCGGTCGTACAACTCGACGGAGACGATCGACTCGGCCACCTCGCCGCCGTACGCCCCGACGTTCTGGATCGGCGTCGCCCCGACCGACCCGGGGATCCCGGAGAGACACTCGAGCCCGCCAAGACCGCTCTCGACCAGCGCGGAGACGAACGCGTCCCACTCCTGCCCGGCGGCTGCCTCGACGAGGTCGCCGTCGCGAGTCCAGCCGGTATTGGCGATCCGCACGAGGGTCCCCGCGAAGCCTTCATCGCCGACGACGAGATTCGACCCACCGCCGAGCAGCAGGACTGGCTCGCCGGACTCGTCCGCCTCCCGCACGGCAGCGACAAGCTCGGCCGGGGAGGTCGCGGTGACGAACCGGCGCACCGGCCCGCCGAGACGGAGGGTCGTGTACTCGGCGAGACGGGTCAGACCAGGCGTTTCAGCGATGTCCACGGTGACTGACGCTACCGAGAATTCTCGGCGGGGCGGACGGCGCCCGCTATTCAGCGCCAAGAGAGCGCTACCGCAGCTGACCGCCGCATCCGCCCGGTACTGTCCGCTGCATGGGATCCCGCATCGAGCACCGCGGCGAATTCGATGGTTCGCTCGAAACCGTCTTCACCGCTGTAGCCGGAGAGGAAGCACTCCGCGCCCGCCTCGCCGCCCTCGGCGGCGACGACGCCAAACTCCTCGCCTACACCGCCGAAGGCGGCTCCGTGCGCTACGAACTCCAGCACGGCATCAAGGCGGCCAAACTCCCCCAGGCCGTCCGCGCCCTGCACAAGGGCGACATCATCGTCAACCGCACCCAGACCTGGAAGCGGTCCGGCGACGAGTACACCGGCCGGTCCGAAGTCAGCGTCGGCGGCGTGCCTGGCGAGATCAGCGCCTCGACGTACCTCTCCCCGAAGGGCGGCAAGGTCCTGCTCCGCACCACCGGCGAGGTCGTCGTGCGGATCCCGCTGTTCGGCGGCCGGATCGAGGAGTTCGTCTCCGAGCAGGTCGTCAACCTGCTGCGGCACGAGGACGAGTTCACCGCGCAGTGGCTGGCCGAGCACGCCTGACCCCGGTGGGAGCCCCGACCAGGGGCACCACCAATCCCAACCGGTTGCGCCGGGTCGACCGCTGGCTCGCGGGCGACCCGGCCGTCACGCGGCTGCTGCGCCGGGGCGAAAGTCCCCTTGTCGTCGACCTCGGCTACGGAGCGTCGCCGGTCACCACCGTCGAACTGGCCCGCTGGCTGGCGCGCGTGCGGCCGGACGTCCGGGTGCTCGGGCTCGAACTCGACCCGGAGCGCGTCGCCGCCGCCCTGCCCGCCGCCGATCCGCCGCGGCTCGACTTCCGGCGCGGCGGCTTCGAGCTGGCCGGGACGCGGCCGGTCCTGGTGCGCGCGTTCAACGTGCTCCGCCAGTACGCCGAGGACGAGGTGCCCGGCGCGTGGCAGCTGATGCTCGACGCGATGCCGCCGGACGGCCTGCTCGTCGAGGGCACCTGCGACGAGATCGGCAGGCTGGTCGCCTGGGTCCTGGTCGGGGCGGACGGCCCGCGCACGCTGACCCTGTCGCTGCGCCTCGCCGGACTCGACCGTCCGTCCACAGTGGCCGAACGGCTGCCGAAGATCCTCATCCACCGCAACGTTCCCGGCGAACGCGTGCACGCCCTGATGTCCACTTTGGACGAATGCTGGGCGGCCGCCGCGCCGCACCGGTCGTTCGGCGTGCGCGCCCGCTGGACCACCACCGTCGCCATGCTCGCCGACCGCGGCTGGCCGGTGCTCGGCAATCCGGACCGCCGCCGGCTCGGCGAGCTGACCGTGGCCTGGGAGAGCGTCGCGCCGCGCTGAACCCACCTGTTCACCACCCGCACCCCGCTGGGTCATCCCGTGGTGACCTTCAGTGCTGACGATGAGCGGGTGGAACTGCTGGAACACGTCACCGAGCTGATCCGGGGCGCGCTCGGCTCGCCCTGGCTGTGGGTGCTCGTGTTCGCGATCGCCGGACTGGACGCGCTGCTCCCGTTCATGCCGAGCGAGACCACCGTGGTGACCGTCGCCGTCCTGATCGGACCGGACCTCGGCAGGCTCGCGCTGCTCGTCGTCGTCTCCGCCGCCGGTGCGTGGGCGGGCGACTGTCTCGGCTACGCCGTGGGCCGCGCCGCCGGACCGCGCGCGGTCGCCTGGCTGCAGCGCGGGCCGTCCGGGCGGCAACGCTACGAATGGGCTCGCGACCAAGTCCGCAGGCAAGCGCCGCTGCTGATCGTCGCCGCGCGCTACCTGCCCGGCGGCCGCGTCGCGAGCGCGCTGGCCAACGGCAGCCTCGGCTACCCGCTGCGCCGGTTCGTGCCGCTCGACGCCGCGGGCGCGGCGCTGTGGTCGGGGTACAGCGCGTTGATCGGGCTCGCCGGAGGCGCCGCGTTCGCCGACCGCCCGGTCTACGGCCTGCTGTTGTCGTTGCTGCTCGGGCTGCTGCTGGTCGCGCTGATCGAATTCGGCCGACGAGTGCGGGCGCGCAGGCTACGGTCAAGGCATGGACGCGCCACGTCTGCTGGAAGCGATCGACATCCACGCCGACCGGATCAAGACCGCGGCGCTCGCCGCTGGTCCGGCCGCGCCGGTCCGGAACTGTCCGGAGTGGACAGTGCGGGACCTGGTGACCCACCTGACGGCGGTGCTCTCGTACACGGTCGCGGCGATCACCGACCGGAATGCTGAGCCGCCGCGCGCGAGCACCTGGGAGGACACCCTCGGCTGCTGGGACGGCGAAAGGATGGCCGTCCGCGAAGCGCTGCGCCGTCCGGCGGACACCCCGCTGCGCTCGCCGTTCCCGCACGGCGAGCCGGTCACCGTCGGAGACTGGACGCGCCGGCTCGCGCACGAGTTCGCCATCCACCGGCTCGACGCGGAAAGCGCACTGCCCACGCCGCCGGTCACCCGGTACCGCACCGAATTCGCCGAGGACGGCATCGACGAGTTCCTCGCCTTCCTGACCCCGCGCCGCGGCCGGCCGAGCGGGCGGAGCGGGATCGTCCAGGTCTCCACCGACACGCGGACGTGGACCGTGCTGCTGCACCCGGATCAGCCGCCGACGCTGGGCGAAGGCGTCCCGGACGTCACACTCACCGGCCCGGCCGACGACGTCTACCGCGCGCTGTGGGGCCGTCCGAACCACGCCGGGAAAGTCGGCGACGCCACCCTTCTGGAGCCCCTCGCAGCGCCCTGACCAGCGGCCGGAGAGAATGGGCGGGTGTCAGATCCCCAGCGTTACGTGCTCACCTTCGGCTGCCCCGACCGCACCGGCATCATCGCCCGCATCTCGGGCTTCCTCGCCGACCACGGCGGAATGATCGTCGAGGCGGCGTACCACACCGACCCCGACTCGGGCTGGTTCTTCACCCGCCAGGTCGTGCGTGCCGACTCGCTGCCGTTCGACGCCGCGGGACTGCGCGAGCGGTTCGGCGAGGTGGCCGGCGAGCTGTCCGCGGAGTCGAGCTGGCAGGTGCGCGACACCGGCGAACGCCCGCGCGCGGTGGTGCTGGTTTCGAAGGCCGGGCACTGCCTGTACGACCTGCTCGGCCGGGTCGCCTCCGGCGAGCTGGAGGTCGACATCGCCGCGGTGATCGGCAACCACGATTCGCTCGCCGACATCACCCGCGCGCACGGGATCCCGTTCCACCACGTGCCGTTCCCGGCCGGCGACCCGGAGGGCAAGGCGGCCGCGTTCGCCAAGGTCCGCGAACTGGTCGACGCACACGACCCGCACGCGATCGTACTGGCGCGGTTCATGCAGGTGCTGCCCGCGGAACTGTGCGCGGCGTGGGCCGGGCGCGCGCTGAACATCCACCACAGCTTCCTGCCGTCGTTCGTCGGCGCGAAGCCGTACCACCAGGCGCACACCCGCGGCGTGAAGCTCGTCGGCGCGACCTGCCACTACGTCACCGCCGACCTCGACGCCGGTCCGATCATCGAACAGGACGTGATCCGCGTCGACCACGGCGATTCGGTGCAGGACCTGGTGCGCAAGGGCCGGGACATCGAGAAGATCACGCTCGCCCGCGGCCTGCGCTGGCACCTGGAAGGACGTGTTCTGGTGCACGGCAACCGGACTATGGTCATGTAGTGCTCTGGTCATGGGTGAAATTCTGGGGACTGCTGGTCGTTTTCGCCGGGCTGCTGGTCTTGAGCCTGGTCTCGCTGAACCAAACCGACGTCACGTGCGGCGGGGAGACCATGCGCGCCGGGGACACCTGCGTGTCCCGCGGCGTCAATCGCGGCCGCGAGGACCAGGAATCGGAAAACAACGGCCGGAACTGGATCGGCATCGCCATCGGCGGGCTGGGCGTGCTCGGCTACGCCGCCTATGGCGTGTTCGAGCTGCGCGACCGCCGCAAAGCGGCCTGAAGCCGTGGTTCCGGGTCCGCCCCGGAACCACGGCCCCGAGGCTCACGCGCCGATCGTCGAGGCGTCGATCACGAAGCGGTACCGCACGTCGCTGTTCTCGACCCGCGCGTACGCCTCGTTCACCTGGTCCGCGCTGATCGTCTCGATCTCCGCGCCGACGCCGTGCTCCGCGCAGAAGTCCAGCATCTCCTGCGTTTCCGCGATGCCGCCGATCATCGAACCGGCCAGCACGCGGTTGCCGCCGAGCAGGGAGAAGACGTTGTACTCCAACGGTTCCCCCGGCGCGCCGACGTTCACCATCGCGCCGCCGACGCGCAGCAGGCTGAGGTAAGCGTCGACCGGCAGCTTCGCCGAGACGGTGTTGAGGATGACGTCGAACCGCCCGGCGAGCGTCTCGAAGGTCGACTCGTCGCTGGTCGCGTAGTAGTCCTTCGCGCCGAGCCGGAGGCCGTCTTCCTGCTTCTTCAGGCTCTGGCTGAGCACGGTGACTTCCGCGCCCATCGCGACGGCCAGCTTGACCGCCATGTGCCCGAGCCCGCCAAGCCCGACGACGGCGACCTTCTTGCCCGGTCCCGCACCCCAGCGGCGCAGCGGCGAGTACGTGGTGATGCCCGCGCACAGCAGCGGCGCGGCGACGTCGAGGGAGATGCCTTCCGGAATCCGGCAGACGAACGCGTCCTTCACGACGATCTGCCGGCTGTATCCGCCGTAGGTGTTCTCGCCGTCGAAGCCGACGCCGTTGTAGGTCTGCACGTTGCCCTTGACGCAGAACTGCTCGGACCCGGCGCGGCAGTACTCGCACTCCCCGCAGGAATCGACCATGCAGCCGACCCCGACCCGGTCGCCGACCTGGTACTTCGTGACGTCCGAGCCGACCGCGGCGACCACGCCGGCGATCTCGTGGCCGGGCACCATCGGGAAGATCGCGGTCCCCCAGTCCTGGTGGACCTGGTGCAGGTCGCTGTGGCAGATGCCGGCGTAGGCGATGTCGATGAGCACGTCGTCGGGCCGCAGGTCACGGCGCTCGATCGTCGTGGGGGCGAGCGGTCCGCCCGGCGCCGCGGCGGCGATGGCGGAGGTGGTCGTGGTCATGAATCCCTCCTGGGCGTCCCGTCCGGTGCGGGACGTAAATCGATGTAAGAACCCTCTTACATCGACTAGCGTGGGCGTCGGCTTATTCCTCGACACGAGCACGATCGGGTGTGACGCACGACATGGCGGCGCAGTACCACCATCGCAATCTGCGCGCCGAGCTCGTGCGCGTCTCGCTCGAACTGATCGCGGAGAACGGGATCGCCGGGTTCTCGGTCGCCGAAGCCGCGCGGCGGGCGAAGGTCTCCGCCGCCGCGCCGTACCGGCATTTCCCGGACCGAGCGGCGTTGCTGGCCGCGGTCGGCACGGTCGCCGCGCGCCAGCTTCGCGAACTCGCCGAGGAGGCAGCGGCTGCCGAGACCGACGACGGTGCCGCGCTGGCCGCCGTCGCAGCCGCGCACACCAAGTACCTGATCGACACCCGGATCGGCTTGCATGTCTTCTTCGCCTCGGAGTTGGCCGACGTGCAGTACGTCGAACTGCACGAGGCCCGCCGCGAACTGGTCGACGCGTCGCTGCTGCGCTGTCTCGCGATCGCGCCGGACCCGGCGACCGCGCTGGAACTGATGGAGCAGCTCCACACCCAGGCTTACGGCTACGGCGATTTCTACCTCAACGGCGTCTACCAATGGCTTGGCTACCCGACGGAGCAGGTCGTGGCCAAGTCGCGGCGGGCGGCGCGGATCGTGATCGAGGCTTACCGCGCGGGCAATCCGGCGATCAGTCCGGCGGAGTGGTGACGTAGCGGGCGGCCAGCCAGGAACCGAAGGCGTGCAACCGATCGGTGAGCGCGGCCGGTTCGACGACGTCGAAATCCACGTCCAGGAAAGCCAGCCAGCGGGCGGCCCAGTCGAGATCGTCGGTGCCGAACCGGAGTTCGCATTCGTCGCCGTCCTCGACCACGGTGGCCACGCTGGGGTCGACAAGCTCCCGGACCAGCTCGGCTGAAGTGTGCACCCGGACCCGGACGCGATGCCGCCACCCAGCGTCGGCGAGCAGATCGGCCACAGTGGACAGTGGCTCCGGCGCGGGCAGCTTGATCCCGAGCGGCTGCACTGCTTCGATCCGGTCCACCGCAAAGGTTTTCCACTCGCTTGTCCCGCGTGGACAAGCGACGAGATACCACTGCCGCCGCATCGTCAGGAGCCGATCTGGCTGAACGTCAACGGGTTTCGCCGTCGGCGCGGCCAAGGCCCGATGCCGGATCCGGACCGCTTCGCCCGCCCGGCAGGCCAACGCGAGCGGCACCAGAATGTCGCGCGCGGATTTCCGGAATGGCTTGCCCGGCAACGATTCCACGTTCGCGAGCGCGGCCAGCCTGCCCTGCCAGCGCGTCGGCACCACCTGGGTCAGCTTGGCCAGCGCGGTCACCGTGGCGGTTTCCAGCCCGTCGACCGCCACCGCGGCCTGCAGGCCGAGCGAAACCGCGGCGACCTCGTCGGCGTCCAGCAGCAGCGGCGGCATCGCGGTGCCGTGCGCGAGCCGGTAACCGCCGGCCCGGCCCGGTTCGCCGTCGATGCGGTAGCCGAGTTCGCGCAGCTGGGCGATGTCGCGCCGGGTGGTGCGCTCGGTAACGCCGAGCCGGGCCGCGAGGTCGGTGGCGGAGATGCCCGGACGCGCCTGCAGCAGGGCCAGCGTCTCCAGGCGACGGCTCGTCGTGGTCATGGTCTCGATTCTCGCGCAAACTAGGACAGAATCCGACCGGGTACCCGGTCATACTCGTTCTCATGACTCAGCTGCTCCGCCCCGAAGGGCTCGTCCAGTCCCCCGCCTTCACCCACGTCGCCGTCGTCCCGCCGGGCGCGACCACGATCTACGTCGGCGGCCAGAACGCGGTAGACGCCAGCGGGAAGCTTGTCGGCGGCTCCGACGTCGCCGCGCAGGTCGAGCGGGTGATGGCCAACCTGAAAACCGCCTTGGCGGCCGGGGGCGCGACCGTTCAGGATGTGGTGCTGCTGAACATCCTGCTGGTCGCGGACGTCGATCTCGCCAAGGCTTATCCCGTCGCCGCCGCGGCGCTGGCGGGTGCGACGCCGCCGGTGACCGCCCAGCGGGTCGCGGGGCTCGCCGTACCGGGCGCGCTCGTCGAGGTCAGCGCAATCGCGGCGGTGCCCCGATGAGCGTCGGGCTGACCAAGGACGCGGGCTGGCAGATCGGCGTCTCGAAGACGATCGGCCGCTCCGCCGAGGACGTCTGGGACTTCATCACCTCGCCCGCGGGCGTGGCGATCTGGCTCGGTGAGGGGGTGACCGTCCAAGCCGAACCGGGTGTCGGCTACGAGACCGCCGACGGAATCCGCGGCGAGACGCGAAGTTTCCGCGAGCTGGACCGGATCCGGCTCACCTGGCAGCCGGCCGGCTGGTCGCACGAGACGACGCTGCAGCTGGCCGTCCGCGCCAGCGGCCCGGACAAGGCGATGCTGCGCATCCACCAGGAACGGCTCGCCAACGCCGCCGAACGGGAGCAGCAGCGCCGCCATTGGCAGGGAGTTCTGGCTGAACTGATCACCGCGCTTGCCTAGCCCGCGCCCGGCGGAGGACCCTGGTACGCGAGCGGTTCACCGGCAGGAGGCGCGATGCTGTGCGTGTTCGACGTCAACGAGACCCTGCTCGACCTGAAGGCGCTCGACCCGCTGTTCACCAAGCTCACCGGGAACCCGGAAGCCCGCCAGGAATGGTTCACCCTCGCGATTCACACCGTGCTCACGGTGACCGCGACCGGCCAGTACCGCGATTTCGCGCAGATCGCCGGAGAGGCCGCGGCCGCCGTGTGCGCCCGGCACGGGCACGAGCTGACCGACCTCGAACTGGTGAAGGTCGGCGACGGCCTGCGCGCGCTGCCCGCGCACGCCGACGTCGTGCCCGGCCTTGACCGTTTGCGCCAGGCCGGGCACCAGGTCGTCGCCCTCACGAATTCGCCGCTCGCGACCGCAGAAGCGCAGCTTCAAAACGCTGGCCTGGCAACGAAATTCGACCGAATCTTCTCCGCGCAGCAAGTCAGCAGGCTCAAGCCCGCGCCCGAGCCGTACCTTCAGGTGCTGCGCGCCTTCGGCGCGGAACCCGGCCAGGCGGTGCTGATCGCCGCACACGGCTGGGACATCGCCGGGGCGCAAGCAGCGGGACTCCGGACCGCGCTGCTCGCGCGTCCCGGAGTCCATCCGCTGCCCGGGTTGCCCGCCGCGACCTGCACCGCGGCGACGCTGCCCGAGCTGGCCGACGCGATCGTCAGGAGCTGAGGCGCACCAGCATCTTTCCGGTGTTCGCCCCGCTGAGCAGACCGAGGAAGGCCTCCGGCGCGTTGCGGATACCGTCCACAAAGGTCTCCGAGTACTTGATCTCCCCGGACGCGACGAGCGGCGCGACCTCGGCCACGAACTCCTGCATCAGGTGCCAGTGGTCCAGCACGAGCAGGCCGCGCATGGTGATCCGCTTCGCGATGAGCTGCACCAGGTTGCGCGGAGCCGGGGTCGGCTCGGTGGCGTTGTACTGCGAGATCATGCCGCAGATGGCGATCCGGCCGTGCAGGTTCATCGACGCGATCGCGGCTTCCAGGTGCTCGCCGCCGACGTTGTCGAAGTAGACGTCGATGCCTTCCGGAGCGGCCGCGGCGAGCTGCTCGGCGACCGGCCCGTCCTTGTAGTTGAAAGCGGCGTCGAAGCCGAGGTCTTCGGTGAGGTGGCGGACCTTCTCCGCCGAACCCGCGCTGCCGATCACGCGCTTGGCGCCCTTGAGCCGCGCCAGCTGGCCGACGAGCGAGCCGACCGCACCGGCCGCGCCGGAGACGAAAACCGTGTCGCCGGGCTTGAATTCCGCGCTCACCAGCAGGCCGGCGTACGCGGTCAGGCCCGGCATGCCGAGCACGCCGAGGTAGGTCGAAAGCGGCGCGACGGAATCGTCCACTTTGACCGCTCGCTTGGCGTCGAGCACCGCGTGCGTGCGCCAGCCCGCCTGGTGCAGCACGTGGTCGCCGACCGCGAAGTCGTCCACTGTGGACTCGATGACCTCGCCGACCGCGCCGCCCTGCATGGCCTCGCCCACCACGAACGGCGGCGAGTAGGACTTCACGTCGTTCATCCGCCCGCGCATCGCCGGGTCGACGCTCATCACCAGGTTGCGCACCAGGATCTGCCCGGGACCCGGCTTAGGCACCTCGGTCTCGACGATGTCGAAATTGTCCATGGTCGGGACGCCGTGCGGACGGGCCGCGAGCCGGATCTCGGTCGCCTTGGCGGGCGTTGCGGGTGCGTTCACCGTCGAACTCCGTTTCGTTCAAGCTGGACTGAAGCGGGGCGCGCGCCCCGGCTATCCGGCCAACGGAGAAACCGGGGCGCGCATTCCGATTGTCCCCGGAGTTGTGGCAAGCGCTACACGATCTCCGCGAGCTTGCCGAGCACGCCGTCGTAGATCTTCTTCAGCCCGCCCGGCGCGAACGTCTTCTCGAAGAACCCGCCGATGCCGCCCGCGCCGTCCCAGCTGGTCTGGATGCGGACCAGCGAACCCGCGCCGGACCGGGTGACAGTCCAGGTGGTGACCATGCTGGAGTTCGCATCGGTCTCGACGAAGGTGCCCGGCGACGGCTCGGTCACCGTGGCCGCGACGTCGCGCACGCGCTTGGACGTGGCCTGCAGCTTCCAGCGGGCCTTCGTGCCGGCGCCGACGCCGCCTTCGGTGACCTCGTAGTCGCGGTAGTGCTCGGTGAGCAGCTTCGGCCGGGTCTCGGCGTAGTCCGCGACCAGCTCACGCACGCGTTCCACCGGCGCGTCGATCGTGCGCTCCGCGGTGGCCGTGACCTTGCCCATGTCGTTTCCTCCTCGGGGTTCCGCCGAGGCCACCTTCGCACATGGGGGTGGTGAGCGGCGATCCCGGTTCTTACCGTGATCGCCGCTCACGACGACTCAGCCCAGCCCCTGCTGCTTCAGCCAGTCCTTCGCCACGTCCGCGGCCGGCTCGCCGTCCGCGTCGACGCGCTTGTTCAGCTCGCGCATGCCGTCGGTGGTGAGCTTCGCGCTGACCGCGTTGACGACGTTCGCGAAGTCCGCACCGCGCTCGTCGAGCACCTTCTTGTTCACCGCGGGCACCACGTTCTCGGTGGGCACGATGGCGAGGTCGTCCTTGAGCGCGACGTACTGCGGGTCGCCGACCAGCGGGCTGACCGAGTCGACCGGGATCACCGTGACCGCGCCGGAGTTGAGCTGCTGCACGCGCGGCCCGGCCTCCTGCACGGTCTGGAAGGTGATGTTCGTCAGCTGGTAGACGTCCTTGAAGCCCTTGAAGCAGGGCAGCCGCTTCTCGCACTCCGGCGCACCGGCCATCACGACCTTGTCGAGCTTCTTCAGGTCGCTGATCGACGCGATGCCCTTCGACTTCGCCAGGTCGGCCTTCACGAGGTAGGTGTTCTTGTCCTCGGCCGCCGCGTAGTTCAGCAGCCCGACGCCCTCCGGCGCGAAAAGCTTCTCCAGCTGTTCGTGCTCGGACTTGGCGTCCTTGGTCGCTTCCTTGCCGAAGCCGGTCGTGATCGCCGCGCCCTGGTACTCCGGCAGGAACTGCAGTTCGCCGGATTTCAGCGACGGGTAGACCAGCTCCCGCGAGCCGAGGTTCAGCTTCCGGGTGACCGGATAGCCCTTGGCCTCCAGCGCGCCCGCGTAGATCTCGGCCAGGATCTGGCTGTCGGTGAAGTTGAACGAGGCGACGACGATCGGAGCGCCGCCCTTGCTCGGCGCGGCCGGCTGGTCGCTTCCCCCACCGCACGCGGTCAAACCGAGCGCTGCCGTCGCCAACAGCGCGGCCACTCGGATATTCCGGGTCCAGCGCACGTGTCCCCACACTCCTCAGTTCACTCGTTAGTGGGAATGGACCCTAACCTCGACCCCCGACAGAAACCACTGGTGAGGAATCCTCGCCACGGAATCTCACGAGGCGGAATAATGTCGCTCGATCGGGGTAAGGTCGCGCCGTGCACGCGTCCGTGACCCCGCTGCTGGCCAACAGCAGCCGTCCCCTCTTCGAATGGCGGTGGGTGGAACGCAACGCTGACGCGATTCTTCAGCGGCTCGGCGAGCACATCGCCCTCACCGCGACCGCGCTCGGCGTCGGCCTCGTGCTCTCGCTCGCGCTGGCCACGCTGTGCCTGCGCTACCGCTGGTTCTATCCGTTCGTGGTCGGCGTGGCGGGCGCGCTCTACGTCATCCCGAGCCTGGGCGCGTTCGCGCTGCTGGTTCCATTGCTCGGGTTCTCCTTCGCCACCTCGGTCATCCCGCTCGCGACGTACACGCTGCTGATCCTGATCCGCAACATCGTGACCGGCGTGCAGCAGGTGCCGACCGAAGTGCGCGAAGCCGCGGTCGGCATGGGCTTCACGCCGCGGCGGCTGTTGTGGCAGGTGGAGCTGCCGCTGGCGCTGCCGGTCGTGATCGCCGGGCTGCGGGTGGCCGCGGTGACGACGATCGGCCTGGTCACCGTCACGTCGCTGCTCGGCAAGGGCGGGCTCGGCTACTTCATCCGGGCCGGCATCCAGACGACGGTCCCGAATCCGAGCCCGATCATCGTCGGCGTCGTGTTGTCGATCGCGCTCGCCGTGCTGGTCGATTTGCTGCTGTGGCTGAGCGAACGCGCGCTGGCCCCGTGGGCGCGGAGGTCCGTGCGATGAGCTTTTTCGAGCAGCTGAGCCACTGGCTCGCCGACCCGAACCGCTGGAGCTGGACCGATCCGGCCGGGATTCCGTTCCGGACGGTGCAGCATCTGTGGTTTTCCGCGCTGGCGCTCGTGCTTTCGATCATCCTGACCGTCCCGCTCGCGCTGGTCCTCGGGCACTACCGGCGCGGCCAGTTCCTGGCCAGCAGCGCGGTGAACATCGGGCGCGCGATCCCGAGCTTCGGGCTGATCATCCTGTTCTGGTTCCTGGCCAGCCGCTGGGGCGCGAACACGGACTTCTGGCCGCTGCTGCTCGCGCTGGTCGCGCTGGCGCTGCCGCCGCTGTTCACCAACACCTACGCCGGCGTGGTGCAGGTGGAGCAGGACGTGGTCGACGCGGCGCGCGGCACCGGATATCGCGAATGGCAGATCATGCTGCGGGTGGAACTGCCGCTGGCGTCGCCGGTGATCGTGGCCGCCGCGCGAGTCGCGTTCCTGCAACTGGTCGCGACGGTCGCGATCGGCGCGATCGTCAACGACGGCGGCGGCCTGGGCCGGTACATCGTGGACGGTTTCGCCCTCGGCGAGCAGGGCCACGGCGAAATCTTCGGCGGCGGCCTGGCGGTGGTGCTCCTGGCGTTGGTGTGCGAGGGGTTGTTCGCGCTGCTGACCAAGCTGGCTACGCCTCGTGGTTTGGCGCTCCAGCAGGCCCGTCGGGACTCGTGAGTGGCGATCCCGGTTCTAACCGTGATCGCCACTCACGACACACCTCGGCGAGCTTGTCGATTTCCGGCCCCAGCGACCGGTCGACCACCACCGGCTCGATCCTCGCCGCAAGCCAGGCGTACGTGTCGCCGAGCTTCGGCGCGCCTGGGGTTTCGAGGAGATACCGCGCCTGCCGTCCGGCGATCAGCTCGCACGCGGTGATGGCGAAGAAGTGTCCGATGACGGTCTCGAGTTCGGCCCCAGCCTGGCTGGCAAACGCTTGCACATCCTCCTGACCAGCGGAAGTGTCGAGCGACCCAAGCGTCGCCGGAGCAGCCAGCCGACGCATCGCGTGCAACTCGCCAGCCGCGCGTTTGTGCAACGGCGTAAGCCCGGCCTGCGGCCCCGGATCCACCGCGAGCTGCGGCGGCAGACCGCTGAACTGCGGGTCGAGCAGGCGATGAAGGCGCTGTACCGAGACCTCCGCCGCGTGCACGAGCGCTGCCTTGACCGCGTCCATCCGAAGCCCGAGCGCCGCCGCGTGGTAGCCAGTCGTCGGGACGAACTCGCCGTTCACGAAACCCGGTGAGTCCGCCGGTGTCTCCCAAGATTCGTGGAGAGTTTCCCGCAGTTCCGCGACGGTCTGGCTGACGTATTCGAGCACCTTCGGCCCGACGCGCACCGAGATCGGCGCCTGCACGACTCCTGGTCTCGTGGCACCTCCTTCGATGAGCCTCTCGATACGGGTGCCGCGGTAAATCGCTTGCGGCGCACCAAGAACGTCCACGGTGATCGCCGCGCAGAGCGTCTGCCAATCGATCAGCCGCGGTAGCTTTTTGCCGCAGACCCACGCGTACGCCTCGGCCAGCGGCGAGCCTTGGATCAGACTCGCCCCTTCCTTGGGACCAAGCACGAACGGCCTGACTCCGCGCCGACGTAACGCTTCCGCCGCCGGGATCTCGGCGCCTTCTTCGAGGACCGTGCCGAGCCCGACGAAGGTCTGGAACGCGTGCGCGAGCGGGATGATCTCGCCCGCACTGCCAAGGCTGTCCCTGGGGACGGCGGGAAGAAACCCGTCGTTGATCCGGTCCGCGAGGAAGACGACCAGCTCGGGACTGACCGCCGCGTCCCCGCGGAGAAACCCGCGCAACCGCATCCGCAGCAACGCCCGAGTCAACTCCGCCGACAACCACGGCTTGCCACCGACCGCCCGGCCGACCAGCAGATTCCACTGATGACGGCTCTGTTGCTCAGCGGTGAGCCGGGTGCCCGAGAGCCGCCCCATACCGGTGTTGACGCCGTAGACCGGACGGTCTTCGTCCAGTGCGGACAGCATCGCCTCGCGCTGCTGCTTGAGCACTTCGAGAACGGCGGGGCTGACCTTGATCGGCGCTTCGGCATCCAGCGCGGCCGTCTCGCGCTCCTTCTTGAGCACCTCGAGAACAGCCGGGCTGATCTCGACCGGCGCTTCAGCGTTCTGCGCGGCCGTCTCGCGCTCCTGCCTACGCCACTCGAGAACAGCCGGACCGACCTCGACCGGCGCTTCAGCGTTCTGCACGGCCGTCTCGCACTCCTGCCTGCGCACCTCGAGAACAGCCGGGCTGCCCCCGATTGGCGCTTCAGCATTCTGCGCGGCCATCTCGCTCTCGGCCGGACTTGATTCGTCCACTATGGACAGTTCAGCGCGCGAGCCCGTCGATGACCTCCGCGTTCGGCAGCCCCGCGAGCGCCGCGCCGGAGATCAGGAGCTTGCTGCCGCGGATCCCGCTGCCGATCACCAGCTCCGGCGCGTCCGCGACGGCCTGGTCGATGAGGATCGGCCAGTCCGCGGGCAGCCCGACGGGCGTGATGCCGCCGTACTCCATGCCGGTGAGGGAAACGGCCTCGTCCATCGGCGCGAAAGACGCCTTGCGCACGTCGAGCCGACGCTTGATGACGCCGTTGACGTCGGCGCGAGTCGTCGCGAGCACGAGCGCCGCGGCGAACCGAACCTCCCCGGCCCGCTTGCCGGCGACGACGACACAGTTCGCGGACGCGGCCAACGGCGACCCGTACGCCTCGCAGAACGCGGCGGTGTCAGCGAGTTCCGGATCGATCTCGGTAACGCCGAGTTCGTCCGGCGCGGGCATCGCGGCGAGCGCCTTGGCGACGGGCTCGGCGAGCAGGTCAGGACGAGTCGGGGCGGGGACGACAGTGAGGCTTCCAGCGATAGTCCAGGTGGTCACCGGCCCGAATGTAATCCGCCCGGCCCGACGATCACCAGTTGCGGTGGCCCCGCTGCACCTCGATGAGCTTCGGCCGCACGTCGACGATGTAGACGAGCGCCGCCGCCATCGCGGGCACCCAGAAGATGAACCCGGGCCCCTGGATCTGGAACAGCACCAGGGCGAGCGTGGCCCCGCCGGTGATCAGCATCCAGATCGGCTTGGTCTTGCGGTCGGCCGCCGAGTACGCGTCAGCCCGCTGCAGCAGCGCGTGAACGAAGGCGAAGAGCCCGACCAAGGCGCTGCCCCAGTGGATGACCTCGAGGATCCATTCGGCAACCAGCACGACGCCCAGCTTACGGCAAACCGCCCACGCCGCCCGCTCCCCCAAACCCGGCAACGCGACGTGACTGCTGGTCAGGGTCAGGTTGAGCGGGGTCGGCTGCGGTTGATCCCGCCGCGGGAATCGGGTGACAACGGTCACTCCGGAGGACCACTTCGACAGCCGCCGGGCGCCTGGCGGGGTCCTGGCGACCGGGTCGAGCCTGAGCCTTGCTCGACTTAGGTCGGACCCACCGTTTCACCGCGAGCTTAGGTCCGACCCAATGACGGCTCCCGCAAGCTAGGCCGAGCCCACCAATGCCTCGCCCCAGCTAGGCCGAGCCCAACGACACTCCCCCGATCTAGGCCGGACCCACCGACACTCGCCCCAAGCTAGGTCCAGCCCAACGATGCCCCGCCAAGTTAGGAGGACCGCCAAGTTAGTCCCGGCCCAATAACGCGCCACCAAGTTGGGCCGAACCCACCAACACGCCACCAAAGCTAGGCCCGGCCCAACGACGCTCGCCCGATCTAGGTCGGACCCACCAACACCCGCCCCGAGCTCGGCCGAACCCACCAACACCCGGCCCAAGCTAGGTCGGACCCACCAACGCACCTCCCGGGCTAGGCCGAACCCAACGACACCCGGCCCGAGCTAGGCCGAACCCAACAACGCCCGGCCCAAGCTGGGCCGAACCCAACAACGCCCGACCCAAGCTAGGTCGGACCCACCAACGCACCTCCCGGGCTAGGCCGAACCCAACGACACCCGGCCCGAGCTAGGCCCGCCCCAACTTCTCCCGCCGCCCATCCCTGGCCGCCCGAGCAGCCCGGCACCCCCCGGCCCCGAAACCCCCGCGCCGAACCCTCCCAAACAGCACACGGCGGCCGGGTCAAACCTCGACCCGGCCGCCGTACGACCCCTCGATTTTCAATTCTCGCCCTCGGCGACCCCGTCGCGAACCGAGCCGCCCCCACGATCAGGGCACCGAAGCGCCCAAAACCGCAGTCAGTGCTTCTCCGTCACTTCTCCGTCTTCGGCGCGGCCGGCTTCTTCGCGTTGGCCGTCGCGCTAGTGCTCGTGGTCGTGCGACGAGCCGGGGAAGCGGTCTTCGGCGCGGTGCGGTTCGCGGCCTTGCGGGCCACCGACCGGGTCTCGTGCGCGACGTTCTCGCCGATTTCCTCGACGGCGTCCGCGGTCTCACCAGCCACCTCGGTCACCTTGCGGGCGGCCTTCTCGCCGGCCGAGCGGGTGCGCTTGGTGACCTTCGCCAGCACGCCGTCGACGCGCTCGCGGGTCTCCTCGGTCAGGTCCTCGACGCGCTCCTGCGCGGCGGTCAGCGCGTCTTCCAGCTGCTCAAGGGCCTTCTTGACCTGCGGCTGCGCGGCGATCTTGTCCCACGCCTGCTCGCCGGACTCGGCCAGCTTGTTGTACAGCTTCAGCGCGGCCTCGGTGTACTCGTCGATGGCCTTGCGCAGCTCGGCCGGGTCGAGCTTCTCGCGGAGGCTCTCGACGTCGGTCGGCAGCTCCTCGAGGCCCTTGCGGGCGGCCTCGGTGTTCTTGGTGACGTTGGCGCGGGCCTTGGCGACCGCGTCGGTCACGGCCTGGCTGGCCAGGTTGCCCGCGCCGAGCGCGGCGAGCAGCGGGGTGCGGACCTGGTCGAGCGCGGTGCTGACGGCCTTGCGGACATCCTCGGTCTTGGGCGTGGTCATGCCGACTCCTCAGTGGTCTCTTGGGTGGTCTTAGGTGCGGTGTTCGCGGCGGCGTTTTCGCGCCGGAAGGACTCGTAGACGTCGAGCAGGACCTGCTTCTGCCGTTCGGTCAGCTCGGCGTCGGCGCGGATCGCGTCGCCGACCGGGCCGCCGGTCGGCAGGTCGAGAATCCCGGCCTGCACGTACAACGCTTCGGCCGAGATCCGCAGCCCTTTCGCGATCTGCTGCAGGATCTCCGCGCTGGGTTTGCGGACCCCGCGCTCGATCTGGCTCAGGTACGGATTGGACACTCCGGCGAGTTTCGACAGCTGGCGCAGCGAAATCTTCGCGGAGCTGCGCTGCTGGCGGATGTACTCGCCGATGTCGGAGGCGATGTCCGCGACCTTGTCCATCGGGCGCTGTGCTCCGCCGGGTTCTGTCATCCGGTCACCTCCTCGCGACCTACTCGACAGTACGCTCGCGTGCTAGCTATTGCAAGCACCCTGCTTGCAACCATCGGGTGTGCTTCCGCTCACCCCGTTACCCTGGGCTTATGCGGGCTCAACGGTTGCGCCGACGGCTGGTCCGGCACCTCGTCGAAGAGGACGTGCTGCACGATCCGGCCTGGACGGAAGCCTTCGCCACGGTCCCCCGGCACGCCTTCCTGCCGCGGTTTTTCGTGCCCGCGGGCAACCGCTGGGCGGCGGTCGACCGCGGCGATCCGGACTGGCTGGACCGCGTCTATTCGCGCGACGTCCTCGTCACCCAGCTCGACGACGACCCGGCGCTCTGGGACCGCGCCCGCGCGCACGGGCCGGTCCCCGGCACGCCGACCAGTTCGTCCAGCATGCCCGCGATCATGGCGATCATGCTGGAAGAACTCCTGGTTCGCGACGGCGATCGGGTACTGGAGATCGGCACCGGAACCGGGTACAACGCGGGTTTGCTGTGCCACCGCTGCGGTTCCGGCCAAGTGTCCACAGTAGACATCGATCCGGTCATCGCAGCCGCCGCGCGGGAACGCCTTGCCTCCTGCGGCTACGCCCCCGCATGCGCCATCGGCGACGGGGCGCTCGGTTTCCCGGCCGGAGTGCTTTTCGACCGGGTCCTGTGCACCGCGTCGGTAACCCGGATTCCCCTTGCCTGGCTGGAGCAAACCATCCCCGGCGGACATATCGTCACCACGCTGAACCGCCCGCTCGGCGGCGGACTCGTCCGCCTCACCGCCGGCGAAGGCACGACCGCCGAAGGCCAGGTCCTGGCCCGCGACGGCCGCTTCATGCCCCTGCGCGCCCATCGCCTGCCGCCGCTCGCGGAATTGCCGCCCGCGGACGACACACAATGGCGGCCGACCGAGCTGTCGATGTCAGAGGTGCTTAAACCACAACGACATTTCGAGTTCTTCGCGTCGCTCGAACTGCCGGAGGTACGCCCGGTGCACGTCGGCGTGGACGGCGCTTTCGCACTGTCCCATCCGGACGGTTCGTGGGCCCGCACCCGCCGCACGGACTCCGGTTTCGAGGTAGCGCAAGGAGGTCCGCGCGCGTTGTGGGATCTGGCCGAGGACGCTCATCGCCGCTGGGAATCACTGGGCCGCCCTGGCCGATCGCGCTTCGGTCTCACGGTGACCAGCGAGGAACAGACTTTCTGGCTGGACGATCCGCAATCCGAGAACCGTTGGCCCTGCGGCTGATCGCCGCCGATTCAACCCGCCAGCCCGCGCAGCAGCCCCTCCAGGTCGCGCTCGCCGGCCCGCGTCTGCGCACCCCGCGCCAGTCCTCCGCGAATCAGCGCTTCCGCCGCACTTCGTGAGCCGTTTTGCCGACTCTGCGACTGGACCGTCGAGCACAGCGCGGGAATCCGCGACTGCCTACGGAGTTACGACGAGCGGGTCCGCGCGGAAGAGTCGTGAAGGGTGCCTAGGTCGAACCTAGGCACTTCCCGCTTCTGCCCTAATTCCTAGGTCCGACCCAATTCTGGCCCGGACCCACTTCTCCACCGCGGTCACGACGTCGTCGAGCCGGGCTTCGGTGGTGTCGATGGACTCGACCTGCCCGCGTATCCACAGGTTGAACTCGAGCATTTCCTCGATCCGCGGCTCGTCCCACTCCCGCCACGCCGGCCGGGCGC
This sequence comes from Amycolatopsis sp. VS8301801F10, assembly GCF_046195355.1. Classification (NCBI taxonomy): domain Bacteria; kingdom Bacillati; phylum Actinomycetota; class Actinomycetes; order Pseudonocardiales; family Pseudonocardiaceae; genus Amycolatopsis; species Amycolatopsis sp. VS8301801F10. The sequence continues at coordinate 939,351 of NZ_CP176065.1, forward strand.
GCAATCGGCACCGGAGAGTCTCGTTGTCCGCGACCAGCGCGAGATAGTGCACGTCCGAGAAAAAAACGCGCTCTGGCAACGGTTCCAGCTCCTGCGGCGCGACCGTCCCGCACAGCACGACCGGCCAGCCGTTTTGATGCAGCATCGCCGCCATCCGCAGCCAGGCACCGCGAAACGCCGGATTTCCCGGGACGTCGTCACGCAGCGCGCCGGTCCACAGGACGTCCTGCTCCAGCACGATGGCCTCGCCCGCCAACCGCTGCGCCAGCTTCGGCCCGACTGTCGATTTGCCGCCCGCACTCGGCCCGGTCAACGCGAACAACGGCAGCCGCCGGAACGGCCACCGATGCCCGCATTCCGCGCACCGCAGGAGGTTTCCGTCGGCCTGTGGACAACTCGCCCGATCGCCACAGGCCGGACAGATCCGCAGGTCGAGCGCTACCGGAACGGTGGACAACTCAGTCGAAGAGGTTCTCGAGGAAGCTGCGCTTGCGGCGTCCGCCGTACGGCCGCGGCGAATCGCCGTAGCCGCCGCGGTACGGGCGCGGCGAGTCCGCGTGCCCGCCTCGGTACGGGCGCGGCGAATCGGAATGCCCGCCCCGATACGGCCGGGGCGAATCCGAGTACCCGCCTTGATAAGGACGCGGCGAATCGGGACGGCCGTACGGCGGTGGCTGCTGCCGGTAGAAAGCGCTCTCCGCACCGGCGATCTGCTCCAGCTCGCCGCGGTCGAGGAAGATCCCGCGGCAGCCGTCGCACTGCTCGATGTGGACGCCGTTCTTGTCGACCGTGCGCATCACGTTCTGACACTTCGGACAAATCACGCATCCGACCCTACGCGGATTCGCCGCGCCGTGTCAGCAGGCGCAGAGGCAGAACGGGTGGCCGACCGGGTCGGCGTACACGCGGAACGTCTCCGGGGAATCGTCGAGCAGCTTCGCACCCAGGCCGAGAATGCGCTGGTGAGCGGCCTCGAGGTCGGGAACGTCGAGGTCGAGATGCGCCTGCTGCGGCTGGTCCTGCCCCGGCCATTCGGGCGCGCGGTAATCGGCCACCCGCTGGAATTCCAGCCGGACGCCGCCGCGCGGGTCGACGAGCGTGGCCCAGTGGTTGTCCGGAGCGATCTTGGGTTCGTCCCACTCAAGCAGGGAACGATAGAAGCCGGCGAGCGCCCCCGGGTCCGGACAGTCGATCGCAACGCCGCCAAAAGTCGGAATCGCACCCATCGTGTGCCCCATCCTCTCGTCGTCTCGTAACCAGTAAAGCGAGTATGTCGGTTAGGGAGCCAGGTCGCAATAGCTTTCGCCCGTACACTGGGCAGGTGCACACCGACGCTTCCCTGGTGGTCGCCTTTCTCAACACCGTCGACATCGAACGGGGCGACGACCTGCTGGACGATCCGGAGCTCTGGCGGCAGTGGGCCGCGGACCGCGACGTGACACCGAACGATCCCGCCGAAGCCCGCGCCGTACGAGACAGCCTGCGCGCCGCGGTCGGCGATCCGCGGCTGCCCGCGACCACGCTGGACGTCCCGCTCCGCTTCACCCTCACCGAAACCGGCCCGGCCTTGTTCACCCCGGACGCCGTCACCGCGACCCTGGCCGCGACCACCCGCCTGGCCATCCGCGGCGACTGGGTCCGCCTGAAGATCTGCCCCGCCGACGACTGCCTGTGGGCCTTCTTCGACGAATCCCGCAACCGCTCCCGCACCTGGTGCTCGATGCGAGTCTGCGGAAACCGCGAAAAAGCCCGCTCGTGGCGCGCCCGCACGGCGGCTGTGCACAACTAAGCCCCTGTGGACAACTTGTCCACACACACACCACATGTGCACGTGCAGATGCCCCGGATCCCCACAAGTTGTGGACAGGGATTAGGCCATCACCGTGAATTCCTGTGGATAACCCCGGGGATAACTCAGCTTCCTGTGGACAACTGGTTTGAGCGGGCCGCCGCTGTGGTATAGGACTGCGCGCATTCGTCCGGGCACCCGCCGCACCCGCTCGCAGCTGGGGACCCACGCTCGGCACCACCGCTGAAGCGCCGGGGCACGCGTGCTTTCGGGCAGCGCTCCGCTGGCGTCACCGACAAGCAAGCGAGCGCGGACGCGGTGGGGAATCCCGCTCAACCACAACGAAATCCACCTCGATCGCCAGCGGGGATGCGGCAGCCGTCCCGAATCGCACCGGGCTTGGCCAGCACAGCCGGCCACCGACCGACGAGTGCTGACCGCGAGCGGCCCATCCCACGCCATTCGGTTTTGACATGTGCCGCACTTCCCTGCGGCCTCCACATGAGGCAAGGGACGGCCGCCGAACATCTCCCCGCGCTCCTCCACCCGAAGCGAAGCGGCGAACGTGCGGGCGGTCGCCGAAGAACCCTTGACCCGCCTGGCGCAGAACGAAGCGGCAAGCGTGCGAGCAGTCGCTAAAGATCTCCCTCACACGCCTCAGACCAGAACGAACCGGCAAGCATGCGAGCAGTCGCCGAAGACCCCCTCACCCGCCTGGCGCAGAACGAAACGGCAAGCGTGCGAGCAGCCGCCGAAAACCCATCACCCGCCTGGCGCAGAACGAACCGGCGGGCATGCAAGCAGCCGCCAAACATCTCCCCCACACGTCCTCCATCCGGACCGAAATGGCGAGCCCGCGACCGACTTCCGCAGAGCGCCAGGACGCCTACCCCGAACCGGCCCAACCACCCGTCCCCCGGCTACCCCGCGACGACCAGCACCGTCAGAACAGCAACTGCGCCACCGCGTAAATCACCAGCCCGGCCAGCGCACCCACCACGGTCCCGTTGATCCGGATGAACTGCAGGTCCCTCCCGACCTGCAGTTCGATCTTCCGCGAGGTCTCCTCGGCGTCCCATCGTTCCACCGTGTCCGTGATGATCGTCGTGATCTCGCGGGAGTAGTGGGTCACCAGGTAGACCGCCGCGCCCTCGACCCAGCCGTCCACCTTCGAGGTCATCGTCGGGTCGTCCACCAGGCGTTTGCCCAGCGATTCCAGGCCGCCGCGGACGCGCTGGCGCAGTTCGCTCGACGGGTCCTCCGCGGCGTTCAGCAGCATTTCCTTGGCCGTCGCCCAGGCGTTGCCGATCAGTTTCTGCACTTCGCCGTGGTTCACGATCTGGCCCTTGACCTGCTCGGCCCGCTCCATGGTCTTCGGGTCGGTCTGCAGGTCCTGCGCGAACTCGCCGAGGAACTTGTCCAGCGCGAGGCGCATCGGGTGGTTGACGTCCGTTTTCACGGCCCAGGCGAAGGTCAGGACCTCGCCGTACACCTTGTCCGCCAGCATCTCGTCGACGAACTTCGGCGACCAGCTCGGCGCGCGGTCCGAGACCACTCGCAGCATAGTCTGGTGGTTGTCCCGGACCCATTCATAGGCGCGGTCGCACATCAAATCCACCAGCTTGTGGTGCGCGCCGTCCTCGAAGACGCCCGCCAGGATTTTGCCGAGCGGCGGGCCCCACGGCTTGTCGATCACGCGCTTGACCACGGCCTGTTCCATGATCGCCTGCACGTCCTCGTCGCGGAGCACCGTCACCGCTCCGCGCACGACTGTCGCCAGTTCCGACGTCACGCGTTCCGCGTTGTCGCGCTGCGACAGCCAGCTGCCGAGCCTGCTGGCGACCTCGACGCGGCGGAGCTTGTCGCGGATGACATCGGGAGACAGGAAGTTCGAGCCGACGAACTCGCCGAGGCTGTTGCCTAGCTGGTCCTTCTTGTTCGGGATGATCGCGGTGTGCGGAATGCGCAGTCCGAGCGGATGCCGGAACAGCGCGGTCACCGCGAACCAGTCCGCGAGCGCGCCGACCATGCCCGCCTCGGCCGCGGCGCGCACGTAGCCGACCCAGCCCGGCCAGCCCGCCGACTCCGCCCAGCTCGTCAGCAGGAACACGATCGTCGCGCCGAGCAGGAAGGACAGCGCGACCAGCTTCATCTTGCGCAGGCCGCGCCGTTTCGCCTCTTCGCCGGCGGCGCCGCCGGGCGGATCCGCGGGCGTGACCTTGGCAGGGGTGAGTTGCTCCACCCCGCCATTGTCCGTGAGGATGCGTTCTCGTGCGTGAACCAGCTCTCGTCCCCCGCCTCCGCCCGTTTGCCTCGACGGTTTTCGCGGAGATGACCGCGCTCGCCGTCCGGCACGACGCGGTCAACCTCGGCCAGGGCTTTCCGGACACCGACGGGCCCGCCGGAATGCTCGAAACGGCGAAGAACTCGCTGTTCGGCGGCGACAACCAGTACCCGCCGGGACCGGGCCGCCCGGAGCTGCGCGCCGCGATCAGCCGGCACCGCCAGCGCTACGGATCCACTTACGACCCGGACACCGAGATCCTGGTCACCGCGGGTGCGACCGAGGCGATCGCGGCGTCGCTGATCGCGCTGACCGAGGCCGGCGACGAGGTGATCGTGGTCGAGCCGTACTACGACTCCTACGCCGCGGCGGTCGCGATGTCCGGTGCGCAGCGGCGCGTGATCGGCCTGGTCGAGACCGAGAACGGCCAGCTCGAACTCGACCTCGACGCCCTCCGCGACGCGATCACGCCGAAAACCCGCGCGGTGCTGCTGAATTCGCCGCACAACCCCACCGGCACCGTGTTTTCGCGCGCGCAGCTGGAGGAAGTCGCGCGGTTGTGCGTCGAGCACGACCTCATCGCGGTCACCGACGAGGTCTACGAACACCTCGTCTTCGACGACGCCGAGCACCTTCCGCTCGCGTCCTTCCCCGGAATGCGCGAGCGGACCGTCGCGATTTCGAGCGCGGGCAAGACGTTCAACTGCACCGGCTGGAAGATCGGCTGGATCTGTTCGACGCCGGAGCTGGTGGCCGCGGTGAAGGCGGCGAAGCAGTTCATCACCTTCGTCTCCGGCGGACCGCTGCAGCCAGCTGTCGCGTACGCGCTCGACAACGAGCTTGAGTGGGTCGAAAACCTGCGCGCGAGCCTGCAGGAGAAGCGTGATCGGCTGTCCGCTGGTCTGGCCGATGCGGGATTCGCCGTCCGGCCGAGTGCGGGGACGTACTTCGTGACGGCGGACGTGCGTCCGCTCGGCTTCGCCGACGCCGCCGAACTCGCTTGGACGCTGCCGGAACGCGCCGGAGTCGCCGCGGTACCCGTCAAGGTGTTCACGGATCACCCGGACGAGTGGAAACATTTGCTGAGGTTCGCGTTCTGCAAGCGCAATGAGGTGATCGACGAAGCCGTCGAACGCCTGCGGAAACTCGTCTGACGACTGCCGCGCGGCCGCTCGTGGCCACTGCGGGAACGGGGGTACCCAGAGTGTCCTGGCGGCGGAAACGTCGGGTCGACGCCCGATTTCGCTCCGCGAACCGGCCGCCCGGATGGCCGCATCCGGCCCGGTTGACGCGACGCAGGGTGATCGACTAGGGCAGATCGGACACCAGAGCCGGTGCGGACGTTCCGCCTTACGGGGTGGATCGAGCGCGGGAGAGATGAAAGACTCGCGTCCGGTGCTAGAAAGAGGGCAGCCCCGGGGGACCTGCGACCTGGCCGGAAGAGAGCCCCAGCAAGATCAGTCTCGTGCGGTGGCACGAGCTTCAGGCGCGGACGGTGGTGGTGGCGTGACCGGCATGGCGACTCCGTGCGGCCTCGCACCTTCCGCGACGTCCGCGTCCAGTCCGCTCGGGACCGCGGGTTCCGCGCTGCTCGGGATGGCCGACCGCGCCAGGCCCGGCTCGTCCTTCACGCGCGCGGGCGCGCGACGGCGGCCCCGCGCTTGGGCGGCTCCGCTCGCCCGCCCTGCCGCCCGGATCGCCGTCGCCGGCGGGCTCACCCTGGCCGGCTGGCTGCTCGGGGCGGCGTTGTCGCAGGCGAACGCGACGACGGACGATCCGGCGGACCGTCCGATCGTTTCGGCGCACGAAGCCCCCGAAGCCCACGAAACCGAACCGGAGCAGCACTACGCCGGAACAGCCACGTCCGGCACGCTCACCTGGGCCATGCCCGGCACGGCGACCGGCGCGAAGCACAACCGCCTCCACCGGTTCGAGGCCTCCGCCCACGCCTCCCGGCCGGACGTGAGCTTCCGGCCGACCACCGTGGCCGCAAGCGAACCGGAGAGCCCGAGCGCCGCGGCGCCCCGGCCAGCCACCAAGCCCGCCAAACCGGCGAGCCCGGCCACACCGAAGCACCACGCTCCGGCCAGCGCCCCCGCGCCCGAAGCCACCACGCAGCCCGGCCTGCTCAGCAGCATCAGCAGTGCAATCAGTCCAAGCAGTTCAAGCAGTTCAAGCAGCGAACAGTACAGCCGCGAACCGCAGCAAGGCCTCCTCGACGGCCTGCTCGGCGGATCCGGCCCGGGCCTCCTGAACGGACTCCTCGGCAGCCCGGAACCCGTCCAGCCCGGACTGCTGGACGGCATCCTCGGAACCGTCGACACGACCCTGCACACCACCGCCACCTCGGTCGACACCGTGCTCGACACCGCGCCGGTACGAGTCGTCGAGCCGCCGGTCGCCCCGGTCGCTCCGGCTCCGCCGGCAAGCGGATCGGTCATTGCCTCCGTCCCGGCGGCCAAGCTGGCGAAAGAGCCGGAAGCACCGGTCGCGGTGAAGGTCAGCAAGCCGGCCCCGGTCGCGCACGCCGTGGCCACCCGCGTCCTCTTCGCGCAGGAACCTGCCGCCAAGCAGGAGACTCAGCCCGCGGCACCGGTCAAGCAACGCAGTCAGGCCGGAGGCGGCAGCAGCGGCGGCGAAGGCCTGCCCGCGGCACCGGCCGCGCCTGCCGCGCCCGCGTCGACTGTCTCACCAGGACACGACGGGCACGGTGGCCTGCGCCAGCTGTCCGCGCTGTCCGGCGACGGCGACACCGTCACTCAGCTCAAGCTCATCGGCGTCAGCCGCGACCACGAGGTCGACGGCGCGGGCAGGGAAGCCGCCCTGCCGACCACCTCTCCGGACTGACCGCCCGACCGGTTACCCGGGGAGAGCTCCGTCCACCTCAAGATCAACTTCTTGATCGCGCGCGCCCGTTCGCCGCGCCGGGCTCACCCCTTCGCAGTAGTCCACACCGAATCCAGGGGCTGAACCATGACCGCACTTCCCGACCGGCCGACCGCGCCCGGCCGGATCGGGTCCTGGTCCCGGCGCCGCGCTGCCCCCGCGGCGCCGGGACCCACCACGGGCGTGCTCCGGAGGCTTTCGCTCACCGCGCCGAGCGAGGGCCTGCGCCAACCGAAGCCCGCCTGAACCGAGGGCGCTTCCCGGCACTTCGAGGGGCTGTGCCGGGAAGCGCCTCGGACGATCGGCCGGTGCGCCGGACAGGTGACCGCCACCCTCCCTGGAGTGGCTGGATCCCATCCGGTGCACCGGCTGTTCACTTTTCGGGAAGAAAACCGCGCTACGTCACCGGAATCCGCTCCGCGGGCACATCCGCGCAGCCGCGCACCGAAGCCGCCGCCGCGCTCACCCGCCGCACCGCCTCCGGCAGCTGCTCGCGCGGCAGCCCGAACGGCAGCCGCAGCCAGCGCTCCATTCCGCCGTGCACCCCGAACCTCGACCCGGGCGCCAGCTGCACCCCGTGGTTCGCCGCCGACACCGCCAGCCGCGTGCTCATCGGCTCCGGCAACCGGCACCACACCGACAAGCCGCCGGACGGCACCTCGAATGTCCACTCTGGACAGTACTTGCGCAGTGCCGCGACCGTGATGTCCCGCTGCTCCCGGAATTCCGCACGGCGCCGGGCGAGCACCTCGTAGCCCTCCGGTTCCAGCAGCGCCGCCAGCACGAGCTGGTCGAACACCGGCGCGCCGAGATCGACCGCGAACCGCGACGACTGCAACCGGTCCAGCAGGTCCGTCGAGGCCCGGATCCAGCCCAGCCGCAACCCGCCCCACTGCGATTTCGCCGCCGATCCGACGCTCAGCACCAGATCCCCGCCGAACGCGGCCAGCGGCGGCGGGCCGTCGACCGGATCGCCCTCGTAATCCAGTTCCACCAACGATTCGTCGACCACGACCGGCGTCCGGGTCCGGGCGAGCAGGCCGCCGAGCCGTTCCCGGCCCGCCGCGTCGAGGCGGAGACCGGTCGGGTTCTGGAAGTCCACCACGAGGTAGCCGAACCGGGGTGCGGCCTGGCGCAGCGCGGCCTCGATCCCGGGCAAATCCCAGCCGTGCACCGGATCGAGCGCGACCGGCACCGGCAGCGCGTGCGTCGCGCGGACGGCGTCGATGGCGTTCGGATACGTCGGCTGTTCGAGCAGCACGCGGTCGCCGGGCCCGGCCAGCATCCGCAGGCAGAGCACGAAAGCGGAGTACGCGCCGGACGTCACCAGCACCTGGTCCGGCGAGGTCGGCAGGCCGCGCGCGGTGTAGCGCTCGGCGATCCGCTCACGCAGCCGAGGCAGGCCACCGGTGAGATATCCGTTGCCGCTGACGTACTCGGCCAGATCCCGGCGCGCGGTGTCGAACGCGGCCATCAGCCCGGGCACCGCGGGCGGAGCGGCTCGCGCGAGGTCGAGAAGGTCGTCGCGAACCGCGTCGGCCTCGTCGCGGTGCCCGACGCCAGCCACCCACGACCCAGCTCCGCGCCGGCTGGCGACGAGCCCGTCCGCCCGCAGCCGGTCGAGCGCCGCGCCGATGAGCGTACGGCTGACGCCGAGCGCGTCGGCGAGTTCGCGCTCGGCGGGCAGCCGGGTCCCGATCGGCAGCTGCCCGTCGAGCACGTGCAACTCGACCGCCGCGGCGAGGTCGGACGCACCTTGGCGGGAGCCACGCTGCCGCCATTCCCCCAGCAAGGTGGCCAATCGCCGTCCCGAAATGCGTCCACCGAGAGGTTCCATAAGGCCAATTATCGCGTATTGGCCATGGTTGATCAGGCCAGTTGTGGCCAATAGTGGAGAAGTGGCAGTTACCGACCTCAGTCCCCTCAGTCTTCGCCGAGCCCCCGCGCGCCGGGGTGTCCAGCTGATTGCCGGCCTCGCGCTCTACGGCGCGAGCATGGCCATGCTCACCCGCGCCCACCTGGGCCTCGACCCGTGGGACGTGCTGCACGAGGGCCTCACCAAGATCACCGGCCTGAGCTTCGGCACGGTCACCGCGATCGCCTCGGTGTTCGTGCTGCTGCTGTGGATCCCGCTACGGCAGCGCCCCGGCATCGGCACGGTCGCGAACGTGGTGGTGATCGCGGTGACCGTCGACGCGGTGCGTGCCGTGCTGCCGGACCGGCACGTACTGGTCTGGCAGATCCTGATGCTGGTGGGCGGCGTAGTACTGAACGCACTGGCGACCGCGGTGTACGTCGGCACCCGCCTTGGCCCCGGCCCGCGAGACGGCCTGATGACCGGCCTGCACGCCCGGACCGGCTGGTCCGTCCGCCTGGTCCGGACCGGCATCGAGGTGCTGGTCCTGGCAGCGGGCTGGCTGCTCGGCGGCACGGTCGGCGTGGGAACCGTCCTGTACGCCCTCAGCATCGGCCCGCTGACCCAGGCCCTGCTCCCCCTGGTCACGTGGCGCACCGGGGCACACGAGCGAAAACAGCATTAACGCTTGCCGACGGCCTGCCGGACCGCCGGATAATCGATCCCGCGCGCGGCGAGGAAATCGGCGACTGGACCGCGCTGTTTCACCAGCGCGAGCAGCAAATGCTCCTGCCCGAGATGCTTGTCGCCGAGATCATGCGCCTCGCGCACGCTCATCTGCAACGCGTTCTTCGCGTCCTCGGTGAAAGGTAAATGAGTGCGCTTCGCAGGCCGACTGGCCTGCGCGAGCGCGCCCGGCCCGTGCGTCTGCTCGACCCGCTCGACAATCTGATCAACGTCGATACCCAACTCGATGAGCGCCTCGGCATCGGCGTCACTGATCCCACCCCGGCGGCGCACCCGGGCAAGCTCAGCGAAGACGTCCTCGCGCGAGACCCCGAGGGCTTGCAGCAACCGCACGGCCTCGCCGTTCTCGATCCGCGCGAGCCCAGCGAAAACAGCCTCCGCGGAAATCTCGCGCGCCCCCGCCTCCTGCGCAGCGGCCTGCGCCTCGACAACCGCTCTCCGGGCGTCATGAGTGAACTTCTCGAACATCAATGCCTCCCGTATTTCTTGTGCACGGCCTGCCGACTGACCCCCAGCTCGGCCGCGATGTCCTGCCAAGACCAGCCGTGCATCCGAGCACTGCGCACCTGCACCGCCTCCAGTTGCTCAAGCAACCGCCTAAGCGCAGCCACCGCCCGAAGCCCCACCCGGGGATCCCGGTCACCAGCGCGAGCGGCCAAATCCGTCGCTTCCGTCATAGTGTCAACATAGGTTGACATCCGGCTATTGTCAACCCAAGTTGACGCCACCGCCCGCGAGCCCCACGGTTCCCCTCACGACCCACCACACCGCCCCGCATGCACCTCAAGGCCGCATTGGGGCGCAAGCCCCACCCGTCAACCGCAGCCAGCGCACCCAAACAGCGAGGCACCCAGCCCCTCCCCCGCACCCCGATACGAAGCCTCCCTGCGGTTCGGGGGTGCTTGTCAAGGCATCTTTCCCGCCTTGACAAGCACCCCCGAACCGTCAGCACAATCAAGCTTCGGGGTGCCCCACGCAACCACTCATCGGCAAGGTCGCCCCCAGGGCGACGAGCCGCCCGAGACCACCCCCCGAGCTACAGTCGACCAGTGCCCGAGATTTCGACCGCCGAGCGAGCCGGTGTCGGTTCCGACGGCCACCCCCGCCCCACCGAAGACCACATCGCCCTCCTGGACCACTCCATCCTGGTCCTGGACGGAGCCACCTCCCCCACCCCAGCTCTCCCCCCAGGCGGCTGGTACGCCCACCTCCTCCGCGACCGACTGGCCGAAGAACTCACCACCCACCCGACCCAAGACCTAAGCCAAGCCCTGGCAACCGCGATCACCGCCGTAGCAAAAACCCACGCCCTGACCCCAGGCAACTCCCCCTCCAGCACTGTCTCCATCCTCCGCTGGAACGACACCACGATCGAAGCCTTGGTCCTCGCCGACAGCCCGATAGTCGCGTTTGGACACTTCGGCACCGACGTGGTCTCCGACGACCGGCTGCTCTCCCTGCGCACCAACGGCCTCCTGCAAACCGGCAAAGACGTCCGCCGCCGACGCAACGCCGAAGACGGCTTCTGGGTAGCCGAAGCCGACCCCTCCGCCGCCCACCAAGCAGTCCGCCGCAGCTGGCCCCGCGATGACGTCGACGCAGTCCTCATCGCCACCGACGGCGTCGCGATCGGAGTTGACGAATACGGACTCTTCACCTGGCAAGAAGTCCTGCAGCTAGCCAAAAACAAGGGCCCCGAAGCAGTGCTCGACGCAGTACGCGCCGCGGAAAACGGCGACCCGCACGCGGTCCGCTGGCCGCGCGCCAAACGGCACGACGACCAGGTGCTCGTCCTCGCCGATTTCACCGGGTAGGGGCTGAATCAGGGGTTTTCCCTGATCACGAAACGCCGCGGAACCGCCAATCTGGCTACATGGTGAACTCACGAGGCGTCCGGGGATGGCGCCTGACCGCACTCGCTGCGATCGCCTGGGGGCTGTTCACGATCATTGTGCTGCACATCATCAGCTCGCACGATCCGATCTACGACACGCTTTCGAGCTACACGATCACCGACCGCGGGGAGGGCATGCTGGGGGCGAGCGTGCTGTCGGTGGCCGTGGGTTCTCTCGCGGTGCTCGGCGCGCTGATCGCCGGCGGCGTGCCGATGACGTTCAGCACCAAGGCTTTGCTCATGCTGTGGGCGCTCGGACTGGCGGTCGCCGCGATTTTTCCGGCCAGCTACCCGCAAAGCCCGAATCCGCTCAGCGGTGACATCCACCTGTACTCGTGCCTGATCGCGTTCGCGAGCCTGCCCAGCGCGGCGATCACGATGCTGGAACCGTTGCGCGGCACGGCGGAGCGCGTGTTCGTGGTGCGCTGGCTGAAGTTCGGCCTCGCCGCGGTCGGGCTGTTCGCGCTGAGCTTCCTGTTCGTCCGCCTCGACGAAGCCGGGGTGCAGCCGTTCCACGTGCTCACCGAGGTGCTGCCGGTCGGCGCGACGCAGCGGCTCACGCTGATCGCGAACGTCGCGCTGCTGCTGGTCCTGCTCCGCATCGCGGTGCGGACCGAAACCGCCCGCGCCGCGGTGCTCGTTACTTCTGCGCCTCGGTCATGAATTCGGGCGCGTAGCCGAACAATCCGGGAAGCCCTCCCGTGTGGACGAACACCACGGTCTCCTCGGGCGAATACCGTCCCGCCGCCGCCCATTCCACCAGGGCGGCGGCGGCTTTTCCGGTGTAGACCGGGTCGAGCACCACGCCTTCCGTGCGGCCGAACAACCGGATCGCTTCCCAGGTCCCGGACGCCGGAATGCCGTACCCCTCGCCGACCGTCGTGTCGTTGAGCCAGACGTGCTCCAGCTTCGGTGGGTCGAACCCAAGCAACTGCGCGGCGCCGGCGGTGAGGTGGGTCAAGTTGTCCACAGCCTCGTTGAGCGGGTGGCTGACGCAGGCGATGTCCAGGTCCAGCGAACCGAGCAGCTCCGTACCGAGCGCGAGTCCGGCCGCCGTGGCCCCGCTGGCATGTGGACCGACGATTCGGGCACGGTCCAGGCCGAGGTCGGCCAGCTGGACCGCCAGCTCGCGAGCGGCATCCACATAGCCGAGAACGCCGAGTGGGTCGGACCCACCGACTGGGACCGTCCTGGTTTTCCGGCCCTCGTCCGCAGCTTCGGCGAGCAATCGTTCGTAGGTCGCGGCCGCTTCCGTGCCGGACGCACAGATGTGCACCCGCGCGCCGAAGAGATGGTCGAGCGGGACGTTCCCGGACCGCTCGTACGCATCGCCGGAACGCGGCACCTCGGCGGTCAGCACCAGCTCGCAACGCAACCCGAGCTTCGCGCACGCTGCGGCGGTCTGGCGGCCGTGGTTGGTCTGCACCGCGCCGAAGGTGAGCACGGTGTCGGCCCCGTCGGCGAGCGCCGCGCCGAGGTGGAAGTCGAGTTTGCGCAGCTTGTTGCCGCCGACGCCGAGCGGATGGACGTCGTCGCGCTTGAGCAGCAGCCGAGGAATGCCGAGCGCTTCGCCAAGCCGCGGCGCCGGGACCAGCGGCGTCGGCCCGTGGTGCAGACCGGCGCGGGGAAAGCCGTCGAGGGAGGGGAACCGGGCGAAGTCGAACGTCATCGATCCTCCGTACGCTGGCCGGGCTGGTGACGTGCAGTTTAGGTGGCTCTACCCGGCGGTGGCCGGGTTCGCGGCTTTGGCTGCCCGGTCGACCCCAGCGGGCGGCGAATAGCTTCCCCGGCACTCATCGAGCACCACCGCGAGCGGCCGTCGTCAGGGGTGCCTCCCAGCCGTCGTCGTGCTACGTTCGTTCGAGCGAACGAGAGAACGGGGAGCCGCCGATGCCTTCCGCGACGACAGAGTTCACGACCTTTGCCGACCAGGCCGCCGCGCTCGAGTCCGGCGACGTCACGGCCGTGCAGCTCACCGAACTCGCGCTCGCGCGGGCGCACGCCAGCCAGCCGGTGCTCAACGCGTTCCGGGTGCTGCGCGACGAAGCCGCGCTCGCCGAGGCCGCCGCGGCTGATCAGCGTCGGGCCGAGGGCGATCGCGCGCCGTTGCTCGGGATGCCGGTCGCGATCAAGGACGACGTCGACCTCATCGGGCTGCCGACCGCGTTCGGCTGTCCGGGCGAGTTTCCGGCGGCGACGGCGGACGCGCCCGCGGTCGCGCGGCTCAAGCAGGCCGGCGCGGTCATCATCGGCAAGACCAACACGCCTGAGCTGGGGCAATGGCCGTTCACCGAGGGGCAGGCCTTCGGCGCGACGCGCAATCCGTGGCAGCCCGCGCACACGCCGGGCGGGTCGTCGGGCGGGTCGGCCGCGGCGGTGGCGGCCGGGATCGTGGCCGCCGCGCTCGGGTCGGACGGGGCCGGTTCGGTGCGCATCCCGGCGGCGTGGACCGGGCTCGTCGGGATCAAGACCCAGCGCGGCCGGATCCCGACCGACGGCGAACTGTTCCACGGCCTCACCGTGCTCGGCCCGCTCGCCCGGACGGTCGCCGACGCGGCCGCGCTGCTCGACGTCACCGCGGGCACCGGCACGTCGTTCCAACGCGCCGCGCGGCGCGAACCCGGACGGCTGCGCATCGGTCTCTCCACCCGGATTCCCTTCACCGCCACCAAAACCAGGCTCGACCCAGTAGTCGAGGCGGCGGTGCGGCAGACCGCCGAAACGCTCGCCGGGCTGGGGCACGAGATCGTGCCGGTCGAACCCGGATACGGCCTGATCGGCCTCACCTTCCTGCCGCGGTCGCTCACCGGCGTGCGGGATTGGGCCCGGCGCGTGCCGGAACCGTCCGCGCTCGACCCGCGCACGCGCAGCAACGCCCAGCAAGGCGGCCTGCTCGCCGGACCCGCGCTGAAACTCGCCCGCTCGCTCGAACCGGTGCTGCGCCGCCGGATCGGCGGAGTGTTCGGCGACATCGACGTCCTGCTCACGCCGACCACCGCCACCCCGCCGCCCGCGATCGGGTCGTTCGACGGGCTTTCCGGCTGGCAGACCGATCAGACGATGATCGCCGCGTGCCCGTACGCTTGGCCGTGGAACGTGCTGGGCTGGCCCGGGGTGAACGTGCCCGCCGGACTGACCGCGGACGGGTTGCCGCTCGGCGCCCAGCTGCTCGGCCCGTCGCATTCCGAGGAGCGGCTCGTTTCCGTTGCCGCGCAACTGGAAGAGGTGCTGCGATGGCCGGACCGACGCCCCGCGCCGGGGTGGTGACCACTCGCGACGCGATCCTCCGCGCCACCCTGAAAGTGGTCGGCGAGCAGGGCGTCGGCGGACTCACCAACCGGCGCATCGTCGCCGCGGCCGGGGTTTCGCTCGGCACGCTCACGTATCACTTCCCGAGCCAGACCGAGCTGCTGCGCGAGGCGATGCTGCTGTTCGCCGAGGAGGAAACGGCGAAACTGGCGGGGATTGTCGAGACGTACCGCGAGCAGGGGCTGAGCCTCGAACAAGCCGCGACCGTCGTCGAGCACGTGATCAAACAACTGCCGTTCGGCACGGACGAACTCGCGCCGCACGAGCTGTACCTGCAAGCCGCGCGAGACCCCGGATTGCACGAGGCTTCCGCGAAATGCTTTGCGGCGTATGACGAATTGGCCATCACCATTCTCACCGCGCTAGGCCTGCCGGACCCGCAGCGAGTGGCCGGACCGGTGGTCGCACTGATCGCCGGACTGCAGTTGCGACGGCTCGCGACCGGCACGGACGTTCCGGCTGCTGAGCCGTTGATGATGCTGCTGCATGGCGCGCGCGGCTAAGACGGCCCCGCCGGTCGTCCGCGGCAGGGCGACGTGGCGTTACTTCGGCGACCTGCTGCTCGCCGGGCAGGTACTCGTGCCGCATGTCGCGCATCCGGTGGTGGCGGCCGGGGTGCGGGATGACAAAGGGCGCGCAAGCGGAGGCCGAGCGTTGCGGAAACCGCACCGCTCGTTCAATCCTGGCGCGTACGGTGCACGCTACGCTGGTCATGGTCCCCGTTGGCGCACAACGGTTCTTCGGCCGACCAATGTCCACTTCGGAGCTTGACGAGTACTACGCGCTCAGGGCCTCCGGCGGCTGGATCCCCCCGATGCACCTGTTCAGCCAGCAGCGCGGTGCTCTGCGCTACGAACCCGCACTCGGCGCGCATCTCCCGGACGGCGATCTCCCGACCGCGAGGGTGGCAGGCACCGCGCAAATATGCGGCATTGGCCGGATCCTCGGCGCGCGAGAACGGGATCTGCCGCCGACCTGGCCGGAATTCGAACGCTATTACCGCGCGATGATCGCCGGGTTCGGTCCGAACGAGACGATCAGCACGTTGTTCGAGACCATCGAAACCGTCCGGAAACCGTTCTCCAGTATGTCGAACCTCCGCTGGTCGAAGCTCGACCGGCAGCTGTTCCTGATCCGCACCCGGGACGTTCCCCTTCGCCCCGCCAGCGCAGCCCCACCCTCCTCCGGGGGTTCCTATGTGGTTTGTCAAGCCGCAGCGGGGGCTGGTTCGGTGGCGCAGAGGACGTCGCAGCGGCGTCGGGCGAGGCAGATCTTGCCTTCGGGGCGTTTGCGCTCGTAGTAGGTCTTGCTGGTGGGGTCGGAGAGGGCGGCGAGGAAGAACGCGCGTTTGAGTGTGCGGTTGCCGCTTCTTGGCGGGTGTTCGCCCTTGATGCTGGCGCCGGAGATGCGGGTGACCGGAGCGATGCCGGCGTAGGCGGCGAGGTGTGCGGAGCTGGCGAAGTTGGAGGCGTCGCCGATTTCGAGGAGGATGCGGGCGGTGGTCCTGACTCCGATGCCGGGCGTCGAGGTCAGGACCCCGGCAAGAGGGTGCGCATCGAGTATCCCCTCGACCTGTTCGGCGACCAGTTTGCTTTGCTGCAGAACGGTTTTCAGACTGTCGTCCAGTCTGGGCAGGACGGTGTCCGCGGTGCCCGGGACGGTGACGGTCTGCTCGGCCAGCGCGGCAAGATCGCCTCAACCAGCCGTTCGCCCATGCGGGGCGCGTGGGCTTTCGCGATCGCGGTGATTTTGCGGTGTCCGGCTTTGGCGATCCCTGCGGGTACGCCGCCGCGGCTGCGCGAACACCCGCGGGCTTACCGGTTCTTCGTCCGTTCGTAATGCGCCCGCGCCTTCGCCCGGTTCCCGCAGCGGGACATCGAGCACCACTGGCGCGTCCGGCGGGGCGAGGTGTCGACAAATCGCAAGCCACAGTCATCCGCTGCGCAGATCCGGACGTCCTCCGCTCCGGTCGCGAGGTCGACCGCGTCCGCGGCTAGCACGGCGAACGCCGTCGCCACCGGATCTGTCGGCACCTGCGCTTCTCGCTGCAGCACGCCGTCTTTCAGCAGCAGCCGGTCGGGTTTCGGGGCGGCCGCGAGCGCGTCGTTGATCAGGCGAACGTCGGCGGCCAGCGGTTTGGCGGTCAGCAGCCGGTTCACCGCCTCGCGCAATTCCTTCGCCGAAGCCACCTGGGCGGCGGTCACCGGCAGGCTGCCGAACCCGGCGAGGTCGAGCCATTCCGCGAGCGCGTCCGGGCCGGTGAGCAGCTCGATGCCCTCCGGGAGATGCCGGGAGCGCACCGTGTTCACCAGGTGCAGACACGGCCGTCCGGCGTCGAACACCCACTCCATGTCGCTCATTCTAACCATTGAAACCGGTGAGAACCCGCGCTACCGTCTAACCCCATGAGCCGGTTAGAATCAGCGATGGCCCAGGTGGGCGACCTGCGCATGCACTACCTCCGCGGCGGCGACGGTCCGCCGCTCTTCCTCCTGCACGGCTGGCCGCAGACGTCGCACTGCTGGCGCCGCGTGGCCGGGCCGTTGACCGAGACGCATACCGTGATCGCTCCCGACCTGCGCGGATACGGGCGCACCGACAAACCCCGCGCCGGTTACGACAAGCGCACGATGGCCGCCGACGTCGCGAAGCTGGCCGAGCAGCTCGGGTTCGACCGGGTCGCCGTCGCGGGGCACGATCGCGGCGGACGGGTCGCGCACCGGTGGGCACTCGACCGTCCGGACCAGGTCGAACGGCTTGCCGTGCTGGACATCGCGCCGACCCGGGAGATGTGGCGCCGCCTCGACAAGGACCTCGGGAAGGCTTACTGGCACTGGCTTTTCCACCTCCAGCCAGACCTGCCGGAACTGCTGGCGGGCCAGAACATCGCCGCCTACCTCGGATACTTCTTCGAGCGCTGGACCTTCCAACGGCACGGGCTGCCCGCCGAAGACGTCGCCGAGTACGTACGCGCCTTCGAAGCCCCCGGCGCACTCCGAGCCGGTTTCGACGACTACCGCGCTTCGTTCCCCGACGACGCCGAACTGGACGACGCCGATTACGCCGCCGGAAAACGCCTCACCCAGCCAGTGCTGGCGATGTGGGGCAAGGCCGGTCTGCTCGGCAGCCTGCCCACGCACGAAATCTGGCGCGACTACGCGGACGACGTCACCGGAATCGGTCTCGAAGAATGCGGACACTTCCTGCCCGAGGAACAACCCTCACAGGTCGTAGCGCATCTGCGGGAATTCCTGGCCGGTTAACGGAATCCGCGCGAAACCCGCACCGACAGTCTGCTCGATCGCCGCGCCGACGCGGAAAGCCGTGCCGTCCTCGTACTTGCCCGCGACGACCTGGACCCCGGTCGGCACGCCGTTGCTCGCCCAACCGGAAGGCACGGCGAGCACCGGATGTTCGCTGCACACGTTGAACGCCGGAGTGAGCGAAGCGTCCGAAAAGTGTTCCAGCGCAACACCATTCACCACAACCTGCGCGGAAAGGTAATCCTCGCCAGCCTCGAAAGCAGTGGCACCAAGGGTCGGCACGACGAGTGCGTCGAAGCGCGCGAACACCGCGTCAAGGCGTTCGCGGATCGCCGCTTCGACGGCGCGGCCAGTCTCAGCGTCCACAATGTTCTCGACGCCCTTGCGCGCGAAAGCCTGGCAGTACGGGGTGATGACGCCCGGGTTCTGCCGGTCCAGTTCGAGCACCTCGGCGGCCAAACCGGTCCCGAAGTGCGCCCACAGAGCCTGTTTAACCAGGTCGAGCGTCCAGTCGAGCTCGATCTCGGTCACCACCGCACCGGCCGACTCCAGCGCCTGCGCGACGGCACGGGTATTGGCGGCGACCTCCAAGTCCACCGGAAAATCGCCGGGCACCGGGCAGCACGCGACGCGAAGCCCGCGCACGTCGCCGAATTCGATCCGCGCCGCGGGAAGCCGCGAGTGCGGATCACGCGGGTCCTCGCCCGCCATGACGTTCTGCAGGAGCGCGCAATCGGCGACGGTCCGGGCCATCGGGCCGTGGTGGTAGTAGGTGTCCAGTCCGGCGGGCGGGAGCACCGGGTTGCGGCCGTGCGGCGGTTTGAACCCGACCACGCCGGTGAAGGACGCGGGCGCGCGGAGCGAGCCACCGATGTCCGATCCGGTGGCCAGGAAAGCGGTTCCGGCCGCCAGCGCCACGCCCGAACCACCGGACGAGCCGCCCGCCGCGGTCTCGAGGTTCCACGGATTGCGCGTGATTCCCCAGCGACGCGTGTGGGACAACGGCATGCAGCAGAACTCGGACGTCGTCGTGCGAGCGTGCAGAATGCCGCCGGCTGCCTGGATCCGGCCGAGGCCGATCGCGGTCTCCCGTGCCGTCCGAGGCGGACGCAGCAGGGTGCCTTCGGTGACTGGATGCCCGGCCAGGGGCTGTTCTTCCTTCGCCGCGATCGGCAGTCCTTCGAGCGGCCTCGGCTGGCCGCCGGGGCCGTACTGCTTCTCCGCGCCGGCCGCCGCCCGCAGCGCCTGCTCGAACATCCGCTCGGCGAACGCGTTGACGTCCGGCTCGACCCGCTCCGCCCGTTCCACCACCGCGCGCATCACCTCTACTGGCGACAGCTGCCGGGTCCGGAAAAGGTGCAGTGCTTCGCCGGCGGAGAGGTAGTGGAGTGGGGTCATGGCTCGCTCCGTGGGGTCGGGCCGCCCAACCTACTCAGCTGGCGACCCTCGCCAAACCGACATTGCGCCCACAACCCCCGGCACCCACGGTGATCAGAGCGAATCCGCAGTCCACCCGATCGAGTGACTGTTTGCGAATCGCTCTCCGCCGAGACCTCGTCGTGGTGGACTAGTCGCTCGGCGGCAGGTCGAACTGGCCGGCCTTGACCGCGACGAGGAAGGCGTCCCACTCGCCGCGGTCGAAGACCAGCACGGGGCTCGCCGCGAGCTTCGTGTCGCGCACGCCGATCAGGCCGGGACGGGAGAGGTTGACCTCGACGCAGTTGCCGCCGTTGGGTTCGCTGGCGAACGACTTCGCCCAGGCCGCGGCCGCGAACAGCGACTCCGCCGTGTCCGGGTCGTAATCCTGGGGCGACGGATAATCCGCCATGGGTCGTCCACCTCCGAGCCTTGTGCAGGGCGTGCGTTCTGGTGCACGTCCCCGGCTTCTTTGCGTCACTACGGAGCAAACCGCAGGGCCAAGCGGGTGATCAACTCGACCCGATCTCGACATGAAGATTATTCCAGGAGTAGGATTAATCGCAGCGATCGGGGCGTCAGTGGTGGGTGAATGGCTTGCGACATTCAGCCCAACACCGGCAGCACCGGCCCGGGCACCCGGCCCGGGCGGCGGAACAGCCGCGAGACAACGGGGAGGAGTGCGGATGCGAGCCGACCCGTTCGAACCGGCGAGCCCATCCGCCAGCCTCGCCGGAATCGGCGCTGGTCCAGGTGCTGTGACGACCCTGTGGAGACGCCGCAACGGAGCGGTTTCCCTGGTGCCCGGCGTTGACCCGCCGAGCGCGAACCACCCCGATCCGGCCGGCGCCGACCCGCGCCGGTTCCCGTTATCCGAACTGGGGGTGTGATCCCATGGCCGTACGGCTCACCACGCTTTTCCGCCGTGAGGACGAACACACTCGCGGCCGGCGTGGGATCAATCACGAATTGCGCAACCGGTTCGGGTTCAGCCTGATCCAGGCCCCGCTGCGCAGCCCGATGGTTGTGGACACCGAGATCGAAGTACCGGCTCCGCGCCAAGCGGACGCCGTC
The DNA here is from genome assembly GCF_046195355.1 of Amycolatopsis sp. VS8301801F10. Classification (NCBI taxonomy): domain Bacteria; kingdom Bacillati; phylum Actinomycetota; class Actinomycetes; order Pseudonocardiales; family Pseudonocardiaceae; genus Amycolatopsis; species Amycolatopsis sp. VS8301801F10. The sequence continues at coordinate 959,868 of NZ_CP176065.1, forward strand.
CACAGCACCCGCCACCGTCGCGAGACACGAGTACCGCTGCTTCACGGGCTCGGCTGAGCCGCAATCCGCATCGTCCACGCTCCCCGGAAGTCCGTTGCCGGGGAGCGTTTTCGTATCCGCACCCTGAACCGCTGGCAGGTCCAGACCACCTCCGGCGGTCCAGACCACGGGTCGAGCGGCCCGGGAGCCGGCGAGCGAGAGTCAGGGCTTGCGGCCCAGAGCGCAAATCCCGCCGCTGAACGAGGGATCGTCCGCCATCCGGTCGCCGGCGCTCGATTCGCCCGCCTCCGGATGCCAGTCCGACACCCACGCGATGCCCGGCTCCACCAGCTCCAGTCCGGAGAAGAACTCCGCGAACTCCGCCCGCGAGCGGAAGTGGAACGGCGTGCTCGACTGCTGGTACTGCTTGTGGATCGCCTCGCGGCTTTCGCCGTCGCTCGTCGGCACGCCGTCGTCGGTCAGGTGCGAGGACAGGAAGTACGAGCCGGAAGGCAGCAGCGACAGGTATTTCCGCACGATCTCCAGCGCCGGCTCGTCGCGGCTGATGAAGTACAGCACTCCGACCATGATCAGCCCGATCGGGCGCTTCGGGTCGAGGACGCCGGTGTCGAGCGCCCGCGGCCAGATGTCGGCCGGGTCGCGCAGGTCGCCCTGGAGCACCGCGTGCCGGTCGGCGACGCCCTCGCGTTCCAGCAGGATCTGCGAATGCGCGACGGCCACCGGTTCGTTGTCGATATAGACACAGCGCGCGTTCGGGTTCACCGACGTGGCGATCTCGTGCACGTTGCCGACCGTGGGCACGCCGGAGCCGATGTCGAGGAACTGGTCGATGCCCTGCTGCGCCATGTACCGCACGCCGCGGCCGAGGAACTCGCGGCCGGCCCTGGCGATGGTCTTGATCATCGGAAAGGTCTGGACCGCGCGTTCGCCGAACTCGCGGTCGATCGCCCAGTTCGCGGTGCCGCCGAGGAACCAGTCGTAAATCCGCGCCGCGTTCGGCCGATCGAGGTCGACGCCCTCCGGGGCTTCCGGATCCGGTGCCTGAGTCATCAGCTTCCCCTTCCGTGCGGATACCAGTGTGCCGACTCGCCGCGGCCGCGCGCCGCCGCCCCCGGCAACCGCCCGAAAATGCCACGACCTTGGTACGTCCGGGCTACTAGGTTGCGGTGGATGCGCATCCTCTTCTCGTTCGTCGGCGGTCGCGGCCACTTCGATCCGATGGCTCCGGTCGCGCGAGCGCTCCTCGCGCGCGGCCACACGGTAGCCGTCGCCGGCGGCGGTTCGCACGTACCCGCGCTCGCCAAGGCCGGGTTCACGACCTTCGCGGTCAACGAACCTCGCGAGATCGAGGCGACGCGTCAACCGATGCCGCCGGTCGATCCGGCGCGCGACGACTGGGAAATCCGCGAGCTGTTCGCCCGCCGCGCGACGCGCGAACACGTGCCGGTGCTGCTGGAGCTGGCCCGGGAATGGCGGCCGGACCTGATCGTCCGGGACGAGGTGGACTTCTCCGCCGCGATCGCCGCCGAGGTGCTTGGCCTGCCGTGCGCCACCGTGCTGGTGCTCGCCGCGGGAACGTTGCTACGCAAGGAACTTCTCGCCGAACCGCTCGCCGAGGCCCGCGCCGCGCACGGCCTGCCGGACGATCCGGAGCTGAACCTGCTGACCCGCGGCCAGGTGCTTTCGCCGCTCCCGCCGTCCTTTCGCGACCCCGGCTCGCCGCTGCCGCCCGGCACTTTCTCGTTCCGCCAAGGAGATCCGGTCGCGCCCCGCCCGCCCGCCAAGAGGCCGCACGTCTACTTCACGCTCGGCACCAACTTCAACCTGGAGTCCGGCGACCTCATCGAGCGCACTCTCGCCGGGTTGGGCCAGCTGGACGCCGACGTGACCGCCACCGTCGGCACCCAGATCGACCCCGCCGAGTTCGGACCGCAACCGCCGCACGTCCGCGTGGAACGGTTCGTGCCGCAGGCCGAACTGTTGCCCCGCCTCGATTTGATGATCTCGCACGCCGGGTCCGGCAGCGTGATCGGAGCGCTCTCGCACGGTCTGCCGTCGCTGCTCTTCCCGATGGGCGCCGACCAGCCCGGCAACGCCCGGCGCTGCGCCGAGCTGCACGTCGGCCGCGCGCTCGACCCGGAAACGTCCACTCCGGACGAAATCCGCCAAGCCGCCGCGGAGATCCTCGCCGACCCCAGCTACCGCGAAGCCGCACGCCGCGTCCAAGCAGAGATCAACGCGCTCCCCGCCGCCGAAGACACCGTGCCCGTGCTCGAAGCACTGGTCACGTCATCTGCGCGCGGTAACTTTCCGCCAGCTCCTTGAGGAACTGCCGCGTCTCGCCCCGCTCCAGAGCGGCACCGCGCAGCCGGTCCCACGAGTCCACGAAGATGTTGAAGTCCTTCACGTCGTCGAGGTACAGCCCGCCCGCGGAGTGTTCGATGTAGACGAAGTCGCGGGTGCGGTCCGGGAACCGCATGATCGTGAAGTCGTTGGGCACCGCGGCGAGCTTCGCGCTGAACGGCAGCACGTGCACGTACACGCGCGGGTGCCGGTCGAGTGCGAGCAGGTGCTCGACCTGGTCCAGCATCACCGCGGGCGCGAACCCGCCGGGCGCGCGGCGCAGCGCGCCCTCGCTGATGATGAACCGGTAGTACGGCGGCTGCTGCTGGTCGAACACCGCCTTGCGGTCGAGCCGGTTGCGCACGAGCGACGTGACGTCGGTGGCTCCCGCCTCGGTGAACTGCTTGAGCATGTAGTGCTCGGACTGCAGCGGCCCCGGCACGCGCTCGCCGTGCCAGGTGAGGATCTCCGCGGCGGCCGGCTCGAGGTCGGTGAAGGTGCGGAACCAGTGCGGCACCACCGACCGGTAGCCCGACCAGTGGCCGCGCTGCCCGGCCGCGGCCCGGGCCAGGTTCATCAGAGTGTCGGCTTCTTCGCCGTTGATCCCGAACGCGTTCAGCATGGTCCGCACATCTCCGAGCTTGACCCCCACCGCACCGGATTCGATCTTGTTGACCTTGCCCTGGGTGCAGCCGAGTACCTCGGCGACTTGCTGCTGCGTCATCTTCGCGGCGTTTCGAGCATGCCTGAGCTCATTGCCGAGCTGCTTGCGGCGCGAGGTGACGGTGCTCGCCATCTCCCCTTGCTCTCCTGGACCACTCCTGCCGACGGGCTCTCCGCCGGACCGCGAACTACGAACCACCCAGGCCACTGCGACCCAACGGAGTTCGATGATGACATCCGGCAGCGTTTCAGGAAATGCGCGAGAACGCCAGTCACCCGGCAGGTCACCCTGCCGGAGCAGCGAGTTCCGGGCGCCGCGGACATCTCGGCTACTCCATTCGGACTAAGAGGAGACTTCCGGGCACAGCTGAGCCGCCGACGCCCCGCAGCGGCGGCGCGGGCGGCATAGTGTGCGCGTGATCGATCGATCCCCTGACGCGGCGAGCGTCAAACAGCTGGCAGACGGCGCGTTCGGCTACGTCCAGCCCGACGGTTCCTGGTTCATCAACAACTGCGGCTTCGTCGACGCCGACGGGCACGCTGTGCTTATCGACACATGCGCGACCGAACGGCGGACGCGCGCGCTGCTTTCGGCCGTCGGCGACACCGTCGGCCCGGTCACAACGCTTGTCAACACGCATCACCACGGCGACCACACCAACGGCAACTATCTGGTCGGCGGCGCGACCGTCGTCGGCCACCGCAAGACCCGCGAGACGCTGCTGGCCGACGGGATCCAGCGGTACGAGGGCGTCTTCACCGAAAGCGACTGGGGCACGCTCGAACTGCGCGTGCCCGACCTGGTCTTCGACGACACGGTCACCCTCTACGCCGGGCAGACGCGGATCGACCTCATCCACCCCGGGCACGCCGCGCACACCACCAACGACGTGCTGGCCTGGCTGCCCGAGCAGCGCCTGCTGTACGCGGGCGACCTGGTGTTCAACGGCGGCAGCCCGTTCGCGCTGATGGGGTCGGTGGCGGGCTGGCGGGCCGCGCTGAACGTGATCCGCGAACTCGACCCGGCGGTCATCCTGCCCGGACACGGCCCGGTGTGCGGGCTCGAGACGGTGGACGCGGTGGACGACTACCTGGAGCTGGTCCAGCGCGCGGCGGAAACCGGCAAGGCGGCCGGGCGCTCGCCGCTGGAACAGGCGAAGGCGACCGACCTCGGCCGGTTCGCCGAGCTGACCGAGCAGGAGCGCCTCGCCGGGAACCTGCACCGGGCGTACGCCGAACTCGACGGCGCAGGGTGGGGTGCGCCACTCGATCTCGTGGCTCCGCTGAAGGACATGCTGGCCTGGAACGGGGGCCCGATCCGCTGCTTCTCGTGAGTGTCAATCACGGTTCTAACCGGGACTGCCACTCACGAGGGTTGACTAGGCTCGGAATCCGGCAGAGGTTTTCGGAAAGGTTTCGGATGAGCAAGAAGGCGAGCATCGGGGTCACCGGCCTCGCGGTCATGGGCCGCAACCTGGCGCGGAACCTGGCCCGGCACGGGCACACGGTCGCCCTGCACAACCGCTCCGAGGAGCGGACCCGCTCGCTCGTCGAGCAGTTCGGCGACGAAGGCGACTTCATCCCGGCGTACTCCGCGCAGGAGTTCGTCGACGCGCTGGAGCGGCCGCGGCAGATCGTGATCATGGTGAAGGCGGGCGGCCCGACCGACGCCGTCATCGAGGAGTTCGCGCCGCTGCTGGAGCCGGGCGACGTGATCGTGGACGCGGGCAACGCGCACTTCGCGGACACCCGCCGCCGGGAGCAGGCGCTGCGCGAACGCGGCCTGCACTTCGTCGGCACCGGCGTGTCCGGCGGCGAGGAAGGCGCGCTGCACGGGCCGAGCATCATGCCCGGCGGGTCGAAGGAGTCCTACGAGTCGCTCGGCCCGCTGTTCGAGGACATCTCGGCGAAGGTCGACGGCGAACCGTGCTGCACGCACGTCGGCGCGGACGGGGCCGGGCATTTCGTCAAAATGGTGCACAACGGCATCGAGTACGCCGACATGCAGCTGATCGCCGAGTCGTTCGACCTGCTGCGCGGCGCGGCCGGCTACTCCCCGGCGGAGATCGCCGACGTGTTCGGCGCCTGGAACACCGGACGGCTCGACTCGTACCTGATCGAGATCACCGCCCAGGTGCTCAAGCACGTCGACGGCGCGTCCGGCAAGCCGTTCGTCGACGTGGTCGAGGACGCGGCGGAGCAGAAGGGCACCGGCCGCTGGACCGTGCAGATCGGGCTCGACCTCGGCGTGCCGATCAGCGGCATCGCGGAGGCCGTGTTCGCCCGGTCGCTGTCCGGGTCCACGGGGTTGCGTTCGGCGGCCCGCGGGCTGGGCGGCCCGACGCGCACGCCGCTCATCGGCTCTGCGTTGGAGACCTTCGCGGACGACGTCGAGCAGGCGCTGTACGCGTCGAAGGTGGTCGCGTACGCGCAGGGCTTCAACCAGATCCAGGCGGGTGCCGCGGAGTACGGCTGGGACATCGACCTGGGCCGCGTCGCCGCGATCTGGCGCGGCGGCTGCATCATCCGGGCGAAGTTCCTGAACGACATCACGTCCGCTTATGCCGCGGAGCCGGGGCTGGAGACGCTGCTGACGTCCGGCGGCTTCCGGACCGCGGTCGAAAACGCGCAGGACTCGTGGCGTTCGGTCATCTCGACGGCGGTCCGCCTTGGCATCCCGACGCCCGGCTTCTCGACCGCCCTGGCCTACTACGACGGGCTGCGCGCGGACCGGCTGCCGGCTGCGCTGGTGCAGGGACAGCGCGATTTCTTCGGCGCGCACACCTACCGGCGGGTGGACCGCCCTGGCTCGTTCCACACGCTGTGGGCTGGGGACCAGTCCGAGGTCGAAGCCTGATTTTGGTGCTGCGGAAGGGCTCTCCCCGGTCTGGGGAGAGCCCTTCTTTGCTAGAGGAGGGTCAGCACGAACAGCACCGCGAGCGCGATGGCGGTCATTTCCCCAAGGTGCCGAGGATTTCCGCGAGAAATTCCTTGATCTTCGTTTCGGCCTTGCCCTTGTCGACCCCCAGTGCGGCAAGGATTTCGTACCCCGCGCCCTCGCCCTGTTCCAGCAAGGCGAGAAGAATGTGCTCGGTGCCGATGTAGTTGTGCCCGAGCCGCAAGCTCTCGCGCAGGGTCAGTTCCAGCGCCTTCTTGCCGGCCGGAGCGAACGGCACCGGATCCGGCGCGTCGTCGACCGGTTCCGGCAGCTTCGCCTCCGCGGCTTCCTTCACCGCCTCCAACGTCACGCCTTGGGCGACGATCGCGCCCGCGGCCAGTGCGTCGGGTTCGGAAAGCAGGCCGAGCACCAGGTGCACGGTGTCGATTTCGGCGCTCTTGCCCTCGATCGCCGCCTGCTGAGCAGCCACGATGACGTGCCGCGCCCGGTCGGTGTAGCGCCCGAACGTCCGTTGGATCCCGCCGGAGGAATCGTCGCTCTTCGGCACGAATCTCTTCTGGGCGGCTTGTTTGGACACGCCCATGCTGGCCCCGATGTCGGTCCAGGAAGCCCCGCTGCGGCGGGCCTGGTCGACAAAGTGGCCGATCAGGTGGTCCGCGACCTCGCCGAGATGCTGACCGACGTACACGGCGTCGGTGAGCTGGGCGAGGGCGTCTTTTTCGTTGTTGGCCTTGATGGCGCTGATGAGGTCGTCGAGTTTCACGGAGTCGGTCATGCCGTCAACTGTAGGTTGACGATTGACGGGCGTCAACCTTGGGTTGACCAGGTTGGCGTGCTCAGGCGAACGGCAACCCCACGTAGTTCTCGGCCAAACTCGTCGCCGCCGCCCTAGACGAGGCCGTGTACCTCAGCTGCGACAGCTGCAGCCGCCGGGCGAACGCGTCCGCATCCGGGTCCACGTGCAGCATCGTCGTCATGAACCACGAGAAATGCTCCGCCCGCCACACCCTCCGCAGGCAAGTGTCCGAATAGGACTCCGCCAGCGTCGAATCCCCCTGCAGCAAAGCAACCAGGGCCCGCGAAAGCACCACGACGTCCGCCACCGCCAGGTTCATTCCCTTGGCTCCGGTCGGCGGGACGATATGCGCGGCATCCCCGGCCAGGAACAACCGGCCGTGGCGCATGGGTTCGGTTACGAAGCTTCGCATCGGCGTGATGCCCTTGTCCAGGATCGGCCCCTCCTGCAGGGTGAACTCGCCCTCGACCGCCAGGCGGGTCGACAGCTCCGTCCAGATCCGGTCGTCCGACCACGCCGCCAGGTCCTCTCCGGGAGCAACCTGCAGGTACAGCCGCGTGACGTCCGGGGAACGCATGCTGTGCAAGGCGAATCCCCGCGGATGATGCGTGTAGATCAGCTCCTCGTGCGACGGCGGGGTCTGCGCCAGCACCCCCAGCCACGCGAAGGGGTACTCCCGTTCAAACGTCGTCAGCACACCGTCCGGAATGGACGGACGCGAGACGCCGTGGAAGCCATCGCAGCCTGCCACCGCGTCGCATTCCAGGGTTTGCTCCACCCCGGACGCATCCCGGTAACGCACCACCGGACGCGAAGTGTCCAATGAGGACAGAGAAACGTCCGAAACTTCGAAGTGCAGCGGCAGATCCGCGGCCTCGTGCGCGTCCACGAGGTCTTTCACGATCTCCTGCTGCCCGTACACCGTGATCGACTTTCCGGTCAGCTCGGTGAGCGCGATGCGGTGGTCAGCACCGTCGAACCGGAGCGAGAAACCCTCGTGCGGCAAGCCTTCCGCGGCCAACCGGCCGCCGAGGCCGATCTCGGTCAGCAGGTCGACCGTCGGTTGTTCGCACACCCCGGCGCGCACGCGTTGCCGCACGTACTCGCGGTCGCGGGCTTCGAGCACGACCGCTTCGACACCCGCCTGGTGCAGCAAATACGACAGCAGCAACCCAGCCGGGCCAGCGCCGATCACGGCGACCTGCGTGCGCAACGGAACCTCCGATCAAGCCGCGGTGCGCGACTTCAGGTGTGCTTTCAGATCGAACGAGCTGGCCTCCAGATCCGCGTACGCCGGACGTGGTTCCGCGGCGAACAACCGGCGCGCGGCGATGTGGTCCGGGGCTCGGTTGACCGATTCGACGGCGATCAGCACGTCGTCGCGGAAGGACAGCACGGAGAACTTCCCGGCGGACCGATCACCGGTCACCACGGTCCGGTCCGCGGCCGCGAGGATGCCCGCGATCTGCAGTTTCGCGCCGGTCTGGTCGGTCCAGAACCACGGCAGGCTGTCGTACCGCGCCGGTTCCCCGGTGATCGCCGCGGCCACCGAACGGGCCTGGTCCACGGCGTTCTGCACGGATTCCAACCGGGTCGCGGCACCGGCCTGCACACACGGGAAGCACGCGCAGTCGCCGATCGCGAAGATCTTCGGGTCCGCGGTGCGGAGGTGTTCGTCCACGACCACGCCGTTGCGCACCTCGAGCCCGGCTGCCTCGGCCAGCGCCGTCTCCGGCAGCACGCCGACCGCGACGACCACGAGGTCCGCAGGCAGCCGCCGCCCGTCCGAAAGCTCGACCGACTCCACATGGCCGGACCCGTGCAGCGCGGTCACCCCGACGCCCAGCACCACCGTGTGCCCGGCCGCCCGGTGGTGTTCGGCGAAAAACTCCGAGATCTCCGGCGACGCGACCCGCGCCAGCAGCCGGTCCTGCGCCTCCACCACGGTGACCGGGCGACCGGCGTGCGAGGCGAACTCCAGTCCGATGAACCCGCCGCCGATCACCACGACGTCGCCCGCCGCGTCCAGCGAAGCCCGCAGCCGGTCGGCGTCCGCGCGGGTGCGCAGCGTCAGGACGCCTTCGAGGTCGGCGCCGGGCACCGGCAACGCGCGGTTGCGCGCGCCGGTGGCCAGCACCAAATGGTCGTAACCCAGCTCCGTGCCGTCCTCGAGCCGGACTTTCGCCGCGTCCCGTTCGATCGCGGCGACCCGGCCGCGGACCAGCTCGATGTCCTTCTCGGCGAAGTAGTCCTCCGGCCGCAGCACCAGCTGCTCGACGCCGGCGCTGCCGGCCAGGTACGCCTTCGACAGCGGCGGCCGCTGATACGGCACCCCCGGCTCGTCGCCGATCAGGACCACGCGGCCGGCGAACCCCTTGTCCCGCAAGGACGCCGCGGCCTGGAATCCGCTTTGCCCACCGCCGACGACGAGAACGGTCTCGGTGCTCATCTCGCTCCTCCCGACATCTCGGCTCCATCTGAGCACACCTCGGCCGAGGCCGTCGAGGAGCGGCCGTCACACCCGGTGCAGGAACGCGATCGCGTCCGCCGCCTCGACCGCGTCGAACGGCAGATACCCGCGTCCGTCGCCCGGCCGCGCGGGCAGCCCGGGGTCGATTCCGGCGGTTTCGACCAGTTCACGGTCCCGCACCGTCGCGGCGAGATACGCCTGCAGCGTTCCCGGCGCGGGGTCCCCTACCGCATCGGAGGAGCCGAAATCGGTGGCAATGAACACGTACCGGTCCCCGAGCCGGTGCGCGACCTGCGCGCCCGCGCTCCACCACTGCGCACCCATCATCGAGGCCGCGCGCCGCTGCAGGTGCTGGTTGTGCGCGGAGACGAAGGTGCCCGGCAGCGCGAGCAGGTTGTCCGCCATCATCGCGTCGCGCTGCGCCCCCAGCCGACTGAATCGTTCCGACGAGGTATCGGCCATCAGCGAGTGGTAGCGGCAGAGCCCGACCGCGGTCCGGGCGAGCAGGTCTCCGCCGTCGGGCAACGCCGGGCGAGAGCGTTCGAAGAAGCCGGCGAGATCGTCGGCGATCAACCGCAGCTCCCGCGCTTCTGGACTGTCCCCGATGGACTTCGCCCCGTCCCACATCGCCGCTTCGTCCGCCCAGGCCGCGTCGTCGCCAGCCAGCCGCTCGATGGTCGCGACGTCGTGCGGCACGGCGTCAAGGTGCTGGGACAGGAAACCGTGCAGTTCGGTGAGCACCGCGCGCGGGCTGGGCGCGCTGGCCATCTCCAGCGGAGCGTCGAAACCGTGGAAGCGGACCTGGTCCTCGGGCTCGCGGCCGGCGTTGTGGTCGCGCAGCCATTCGACCAGCGCCCGGTTCGCAGGGAACGCTCCGAAGCCGTGGCTGAACCCGGTGGCGAGCACCTGGTTGAGGTCGCCTTCGCCGGTGGTCACGTAGCGGTCGACCAGGCGTCCGGCCAGGCAGTCGCTCTCCAGCGCGATCGAGCGGTAGCCGTGTTCGAGGACGAGGTGCTGGAAGATTTCGTTGCGGAACAACGGGAAGGCCTCGGCCCAGTGCGTGGGCTCTCCCAGCCCGAGCAGGGTCGGCGAACGGCGGGCGAGGAAATCGTCAAAGGTCTGCATTGCTTTGACCGTATCGTTGAACTCTCCGTTGGCACTTTGCTGCGAATCACCTGGTTGAATGGCGGGAAACCCTCAAACCGGAGGTGACATGCGGCCGAAGCACCTCGCTCGCGAGCACGGCTTGTCGACCCAGGCCGTCCGCAACTACGAGGAGGACGGCATCCTCCCTCCCGCCGAACGCGGACCGCAGGGCTACCGGACGTACACCGAACACCACGCGCAAGCGTTGCGCGCCTTCCTCGCCCTGCGCCCCGGCTTCGGTCACGCCCGCGCGGCAGCGATCCTCCGCGCGGTCAACGAGCGTTCGGAAGACACCGCGTTCCAGCTGATCGACGAGGGCCACGCCGAACTGCTGCGCGACCGCCACACGCTGACCGAAGTGGAGCACGCGCTGCGAAACCTGAGCCAGGAACCGGACGTACGCCAGACCGTGCCGTCGATCGGCGCGCTCGCGCACCAGCTGTCCGTGCATCCCGCCACGCTGCGCAAATGGGAGGCCGCCGGGATCGTCCACCCGGAGCGAGACCGAGCCGGAAACCGCCGCTACCCACCGGCCGCGGTGCGCGACGCCCGCCTCGCACATCAACTGCGCCGCGGCGGCTACCCGCTCGCCCGGATCGCCGCGGTGCTGGAGCAGGTCCGGCACGCGGGCGGGGTCGGGCCGTTGGAAGAAGCCTTGCGTACCTGGCGTTCCCGGCTCGCTGCTCGGGCGCACGCGATGCTGGACGGGGCCGCCCAGCTGTCGCGCTACCTCACCGAACGTCCGTGAAGGTTCCCTTCACGAGCGGCCCCAGACCCGCTCCGCCGTCGAAACGATCAGCTCCAGCTTCCGGAGCTGTTCACTGGCGGTCAGGTCGTTTCCCTCCTCAGTGGACGAAAACCCGCATTGCGGCGACAAGCACAGCTGGTCCACGTCCACGTACCGCGACGCTTCCTCGATCCGCCGCACCAGCGCGTCCGGGTCTTCCAGCTCCGGCCGTTTGGTGGTGACGAGCCCGAGCACGACCCGCTTTCCCTTCGGCACGAACCGCAACGGCTCGAAGCCGCCGGAGCGTTCGTCGTCGTACTCCAGGAAGAAACCGTCCACCGCCAGGTCGCCGAACAACGCCTCGGCGACGAACTCGTAGCTCCCGGAAGCCACCCACGACGAGCGGAAATTGCCGCGGCACAGGTGCGTCGTCACGGTCAGGTCGTCCGGTTTTCCGGCGAGCGCGGCGTTGATCGTCGAAATGTTGCGCAGGTGCATGGTGTCCGGGTCGCTGCCCATGCGGGCGACGAGTTCGCGCTGCTTCGGGTCGTTGAGATACGCCAGGCTCGTGTCGTCCAGCTGCAGATACGTGCAGCCCAGCCCACTCATCGCCCGCAGTTGCTCCGCGTACGCCGCGCTGAGGTCGGTGAAGAACTCGTCCAGCTCCGGGTACACGGTCTCGCTCACCGCCGCCCGGCCGCCGCGGTAATAGACCATGCTCGGCGACGGGATGGTCAGCTTCGGGGTGATGCCCGGGTCGGTGTGCGCCTTCAGGAACTCGAAGTGGTCGGCGAAGATCGGCTTGTCCAGCCGCACCTTGCCGTCGACCTGCAGGCCCGGCGGGCTGAACTCGAGGTCGCCTGCCAGATTGTGGAATTTCACGTGCAGCCGCTCGTCGCTGCGCGAAACGCCGCCGAGCTGGTAGATGAAGTCCATGTGCCAGGAGGCCCGGCGGAACTCTCCGTCGGTCGCGGAGCGCAGACCGGCCGCCTTCTGCATCTTCACGACGTCGCGGATCGCGTCGTCCTCGACGGCTCGCAGTTGTTCGGCGGAGATCTCCCCCGCCGCGTGGTCGCGCCGCGCTTCGCGCAGCACCGGCGGCCGCAGCAGGCTCCCGACATGATCGGCACGGAACGGAGGTCGTGCAGTCATGCTGGCATGGTCACACACAAACCGGCGGTATGTGCAGCGATAATCCGGCGGGACCACACAGAAGGAGCCGCTCATGACCCACGCCGCGCACCCGGTCGACCGGAGCCTTCCCGCCGGACGGCTGCTCCTGCTCGGACTGCAGCACATGGCGATCATGTACACCGGCTGCATCGCCGTGCCGCTGGTCATCGGCAGCGCGCTGCACCTGGACAACGCGTCGATCGCGCTGCTGGTGAACGCCGACCTGTTCGTCGCCGGACTGGCCACTGTGGTCCAGTCGGTCGGCATCGGACGCTTGTTCGGCGTCCGCTTGCCGGTGGTCGCGGGCGCGACGTTCACCGTGGTCAACCCGATGATCCTGATCGCCGCGCAGTACGGTCTCACCGCGGTGTACGGCGCGATGATCGCCTCGGGCGTCTTCGGCTTGCTGATCGCCCGGCCGTTCGCCGCGCTGATCCGGTTCTTCCCGCCGCTGGTCTCCGGGAGCTTGCTGCTGGTCATCGGCATCTCCCTGCTCGGCCCCGGCACGGCGATGATCGGCGGCCACGACACCGGCGACCCGTCCTACGGCGATCCGGCGAACCTCGGACTGGCCTTCGGCGTGATCGCACTGGTCGTCCTGTTCACCCGTGTCCTGCGCGGCTTCCTGGGCCAGATCGGCCCGCTAGTCGCCCTCATCGCCGGTGTCTTGATCGCGATTCCCCTGGGCCGCACGCACTTCTCCGGCGTCGGCGACGCGAGCTGGTTCGGCCTGGCCTCGCCATTCCACTTCGGAGCACCGACGTTCCCGGTCGCCGCGGTCGTGTCGATGTGCGTGGTAATGCTGGTGTCGTTCACCGAAACCACCGCGGACCTGATCGCGGTCGGCGAGATCACCGGCCGCCCGGTCACCCCTGCGGACCTCTCCCGCGGCCTGGCGACCGACGGCTTGTCAGCCATCTTCGGCGGCTTCATGAACTCCTTCCCGGACACCGCGTTCGCACAGAATGTCGGCCTGGTGCAAATGACCGGCGTACGCAGCCGCTGGGTGGTCGCGACGACCGGCGGCATGCTGATCGTGATGGGCCTGGTGCCGAAGATCGGCGCGTTCATCGCCGCGATCCCGGAACCAGTCGTAGGCGGCGTCGCGGTAGTGATGTTCGCGATGGTCGCGGTGGTCGGCGTGCAGACACTCAAGAAGGTCGAGTTTTCCGGCAACCACAACGGTTTCGTGGCCTCCGTGGCGATCGGCGTCGGTTTGCTGCCCGCCTTCGGCCTAGACCGCTTCGGCAACTCGGTGTTCTTCCAACACTTCCCAGCCTGGCTGCGAACAATCTGCGGGAGCCCAATCACCGTCGCAGCAATACTGGCCTTCGCACTAAACCTGCTCTTCAACCACCTAGGCCAAAAACGCGAGAAAGACCTACTGCCGTAAGCAGCACACAAAACCGCAACCGCTGCACCCAAACAGCGAGGCACCCAGCCCCTCCCCCGCACCCCGATACGAAGCCTCCCTGCGGGCGGTGGGTGCTTGTCAAGGCATCTTTCCCGCCTTGACAAGCACCCACCGCCCGTCAGCACAATTGGGCTTCGGGGTGCCCCACGCAACCCATCAACAGCAATGTCGCCGCCAGGCGACGAGCCGACCCCTCACCCCACATGCACCAACGGCCTCCGCTGCGGATCCGGCTCCGCCCTCCGCAACACCTCCCGGGTAACCGGAGGCACATCCCCATCCCCAAAAAACAAATACCGAACCAAAAACTTGAACGGATTCCCCTCCGTCCAAGCAAAGTAAATATGCGGCTGCACCCCAGTCTCGTCCCGAACATGCAACAACACCGCAGCAATAGCGTTGGCAATAGACGGACTCTTCATCCGCAAAATCCGATACCCGGCCCGCTTCTCCCCATGCACCCGCAACGTAGTCTCAAAATCCGAAGCATCCGAGATAGTCACCTCGAGAAAGAACAACGCACTGTCCCGAGGAATATGGTTGTCCTCCCGGGCCTCCCGCTCCTTCTCCCGATACTCCGCCTCGTCCCGGGCATCCGGCTCATTGGCAATGATCCGAACCGCCCCGGACCGCACCGCCTTGTCCAAGATCCGCTGCGCAGCCGCGTCGAACTCAACCTTCTCAACCCGCAACTCCAACGACCGAGTAGCCCGAGAGACCAATGAGGTAACCACAATCGCCCCAATAAAGAACGCAGCGATCTTCACCCCCTCCGGCCGCTCCACGATATTGGCGATCGTCGTATACAAAAACACCAGCGTAATAACGAGATAACCCCAAAACGCCCGCTGCTTGAGCCGCCGAGCAGACAACGCGACCGCAACGGACGCGGACGAGATCAACACCAACACCCCAGTCGCGTACGCCCCGCCCTGCGCCTCGACATCAGCGTCAAAAATCAACGTGATCACGAACGCGATCACCGAAACCACGATCACCAACGGCCGAGTAGCCCGAGCCCAATCCGGAGCCATCCCATACCGCGGCAGATACCGAGGAACGATATTCAGCAACCCCGCCATCGCCGACGCCCCAGCAAACCACAGAATCGCGATAGTGCTGACATCGTAAACCGTGCCAAACCCATCACCGAGATAACTATGCGCCAGATAGGCGAGCGCCCGCCCGTTAGCCTTCCCCCCAGCCTGAAACTCCTGCTGCGGAATCAACACCGCAGTAGCGAAGCTGGACGTAATCAAAAACGCGCTCATGATCAACGCCGCGGTAAGCAGCAACCGCCGCGTATTCCGAACCCGCCCGACCGGATCCGCCTCAGTGTCCCCGCTGTCCCCGCGAACCAGCGGCATCACCGAAACCCCGGTCTCGAACCCGGACAACCCCAGCGCGAGCTTGGGAAACACCACCAGCGCCACCCCGACCATCAACCACGGATTGGGATGCTCGCTGATCAGCAAATTCTGCCAGTCCACAATCAACTGCGGCGCCCCGAACACGTGCGCCAACGCGGTAACCACCACCACGACGTTCAACGCCAGATAAACCCCGACGAGAACGACCGCGACCCCGATCGCCTCAGCGAACCCCTTGAGAAACACCGCCCCCAGCAACGCGATGAGCACCAACGTGATCCAGACCTGCCCACCATGCAGCGCAGCCGGAACAAACGGATTCTCGATCACGTGCGCAGTCGCATCCGCCGCGGACAGCGTGACCGTGATGACGAAGTCCGTAGCGGCAAACCCCAGCAACGCAAGCACCAACAGCTTGCCGCCCCACCGGGACAGCAGCTTCTCCAGCATCGCGATCGACCCCTGGCCATGCGGACTCTCCCGCGCGACCCGGCGATAGATCGGCAGCGCACCCGCGAGCGTGAGCACCACCAGCACCACAGTGGCCAGCGGTGACAGCACTCCGGCCGCGAGCGCGGCAATCCCCGGCTGGTAGCCGAGCGTGGAGAAGTAGTCGACGCCGGTAAGGCACATGACCTTCCACCACGGCTGTTCGGCCTTTTTGGTCTCCCGCTTGCCACCGGTCATCTGCTGGGCGCGCTTGTGCTCGCCTTCGAGGAGCCAGGAGCGCAGCTTTGTATTCGGCACGCGGCCGATCATGCCGGGTTCCGCGGTATCGCGCGGACCAAGCTCAGCGCGCGCTCAGGGTCACAGGCAAATGAGGTTCAGCACGCACGGCGGCTCATGGCTGCTCGGCGTCGACGGGTGGCTTGAACTCGGCGGACTCGCCGAGCTGGACGACGGCTGCGTCGGCCCGGTCGGGCTGGTGGTCTCCGGCCGTTCGCTGGACGACGGATGCGCCGGCGCGGAATCGGCCGGATGGTCCGGGGTGCTGTGCTCGCCGAACGGATTGACGTTCGCCTTGGTCGAAGGCGCGTCCCCGACGCCGGCAGTGCCCTCTTCGGTCTCCTCGCCGGTGGGCGTGGGCGGGTTGGTCTCATCGACGCCGCCGGCGCCGCCAGTGCGGTCCGGCATTTCGATCACGCGCATCTCGGTGATCCGGGCGGCCCCGTCGTTCGCCGTGGTCCCGTACGAGACGAGCATCGCCGCCGCACCACAGCCGACGATCACCGCGAGCATCACCGACACCATGCGCCACCGGGACCGGGACGGCGGCGGAATCCGTCGCTCGTGTCCTTCGCGCACCAGCAGCTCGGCGACCGAAACCTCGTCGTTCACCAGCGAGACCTTTCACCAGGAGTGGCCTATTCCTACCGGATGAGGCCACTGAGCGGGTGACAAAGAGGGAAACCTTCTACCCAGAGTGCTCACTCTAGCGGGTGTGAATCACAGCGCATTCACAGCTGCTCTTGGCCAAAATCCCAGCATGCCCAGCCACCCTGGACGCATGTCGCTGCGCGAGCCGGACCCGGCACCCCGCCCGGCACGCAGTGCTGCCACCACCGGAACTCCCCGGAAGTGGCGATCTCTGCCGTGGCCGCGCAGGCAGGCTCCGGCCGAACCGGGCCCCGGCCCGGCGGCAGCGTCCGCCGAGGTCCTCGAACCAGCCGCGACCCGCACGGGCGGAACCCATTCGGCCGACGTCCTCGGCTCCCCGGCGACCACCGCCCTGCTGACGAAGAACGACCCGCTCGACCTCGTCCAGCCCGCGTTCCTGGCCGCCGTCCCCGCCAGCTGGCGACCGAAGCGCGCCTGGCTCAGCTTCGTCCCCAGCCCGCGGTCCACGCCGTTCACCTTCGGCTACCTCGTCCTCCTCCTCGGCACCTCGCTGCTCATCCGGTTCGGCAGCCCCAAGCTCACCGGCAAACTCCTCGCGGTTTCCAGCACGGACGCGCACAACATGGCGCGCCACCCGCTCACCGCACTCCTGACCAGCGCGTTCTGGATCGCCGACGGCGGCTGGCTGCCGTACGCGGTGATCTTCGCGATCGCCGTCGCGCCGTTCGAGCGGCGATTCGGCGGGTTCCGGACGGCTCTGGTCTTCTTCAGCGGGCACGTGCTCGCCACGATCGCCACCGAACTCCCGGTCATGGCCTTGATCCACACCGACGTCCTGCCGCGTTCCGCGGGCCGCTGGCTCGACATCGGGGTCAGCTACGGCTTCCTCACCACCGCCGGCGTGCTCGTCGCGCTGTTGCGCGGACGGGCCCGGATCGCCGGGATCGCCGCTCTTGAGCTATTCGTTATCGGCGTCTACGTGACCGACGATCCGGCCACGCTCGCCTCCGTCGTGACCGTCCTCGGCCATGCCTGCGCGGCCCACTTCGGCCTGCTCGTATGGGGTCCGCGACTGCGCAGCGTGCCCCGCGTCGCCCGATAGCACCCCCCGTCGGCGTCCAGACGAGTGATGCAAGCGGCTCCCCGTGCGGATATACACAGGCTTCACTCGGTGGTGTAATCGACGGGCCATACGCCGACAAGGGGGATCGGAAGCACCATGGAGGCTGACGCCCTGGCCGGTGAACCGGGTGGAATCACCCGGCGCGCCCAGCTCGCGGGCCTGCGGCCGGACGCCGGCGCGGGGGTCCTGTTCTCCCTGCACGCCTCCGAACCGGCGACCCTCACGTGGCTGCCCGGCCTCGACGCGGTGCTCGGCCTCCCCGGCGCGACCGGCAAGGAGCTGTGCGACCGGCTCACCGAGCTGCTCCGGCCGCTCACCGCGAACCTCCGCCGCACCCCGCCCGGCCGCGATTTCGAACTCGAACAACCGCAAGACGGCCCCGACGGGACCCCGCGCCGCATCCGGTTGCACGCGCGGACCGTCGGCGAACGGGACCACACGACCGGCCTGCTCGGCGTCGCCTCGGCGGTCGCGGAAACCGCGCCGGAGAAGTCCGAGCTCGCGGAGCTGTCCGACCGCTACCAGCTGCTGATGGAGCAGAGCCCGGACGCGATCTGCGTGCATTCGGGCGGCGTCGTCACCTACGCCAACCAGGCCGCGCTCGACCTGTTCGCGGCGCGAGCGGCGCACGAGGTCGTGAGCCGCGAGTTCGCGGACTTCGTGGCCGCCGAATCCGCGCAGCTGCTGGAGGATCCCAGCGCGGAACCGCGCGAAGCAGTGCTGAGACGGTTGGACGGGAGCAAATTCGTGGCGGAAACCGTTTCGGTGCGCACCAGCGACTCGAACCCGCCGTCGTTCCAAGTGGTGATCCGCGACAGCACCGTCAAACACGCCGCCGCGGCCGCCGTCCGCGCACAGGAAGCGCTGGTCACGCACGTCAGCGACGCCATCGTCACGATCACCGCCGACGGCATCGTCACCGGTTGGAACCCGGCCGCGGAGACCGTCTACGGCTGGCCCTCCGCCGAGGCGCTCGGCAGGCGGGTGCACGAGGTGCTCGGCATCGACCCGGACCCGGCCGCCATCCGCGACGGCGTCGTCGAGCAAACCCACCGCGGCCGGGACGGCTCGCCGCGTCAGGTCCGGGTGTCCGCGACCGAAACCGTCGACGGATTCCTGCTGGTCTGCACCGACGAAACCGCACGCCGGCGCGTCGAACACCACTACGCGACGGTCGTCGCCGCGCTGGACGAGGGCGTGCTGGTGATCGGCCCGACCGGGTTGATCCAGTCGGCGAACCCGTCGGCCTGCCGCATTCTCGGCGTCCCGGAGGCGGAGCTGCTCGGCGTGCCGTGCACGACGCTCGTGCTGTTCGACGAGGACGGCAACCGGATCCCGGACGACGAACTGCCGTCGATGCACACGCGCCGCACTGGGATCACGCACAACGGCCTGGTCGTGCGCCTGCGCCGTCCCGACGGCCGCGACGTGTGGGTGTCGCTGACCTCGCGGCTGCTCGACCCGGACGACCCGAAGGGCGTCACGGTGGTCACGTCCTTCACCGACATCACCGAACGGCGCGCGATCAGCGCCCGGCTGGCCCACGAGGCCACCCACGACCCGCTGACCCGGCTCGCCAACCGCACCCTGGTCCTGGACCGGCTCGACCGCCGCGACGGCGCGGCGCCGGCCGCCGTGCTGTTCCTCGACCTGGACAAATTCAAGCTGATCAACGATTCCCTCGGCCATCCGGTCGGCGACCAGGTCCTGCGCATCGCCGGCGAACGCCTTCGCCGAGCCACCGGCCCCGACGACGTCGTCGGCAGGCTGGGCGGCGACGAGTTCGTGGTGGTCACGTCCGCGACGACCGGCAAGGCGCAGGTCGGGGTGTTCGCCGCGCACCTGCGATCCGTTCTCGCGGAGCCGGTTTCCGTGCACGGCCGGCAGCTGCATCTCGACGCGAGCATGGGCATCGTCCTCGTCGAACCGGACGACCGCCGCAGCGCCGAGGATCTGCTGCGCGACGCGGATGTCGCGATGTACCAAGCGAAAGCCCGCGGCCGCGGCCGGTTCGAATTCTTCGACGTCGCCCTGCGCGAGCGCATGCAGCGCCGGCTGCGCATGGAACAGGACCTTCGCGACGCTGTCCACAGTGGACAGCTATGGCCCGCCTACCAGCCGGTGGTCGACCTGCGCACCGGCGAAATGGTCGGCGTCGAGGCGCTGCTGCGCTGGACCCACCCGAAACACGGCGCGATCTCGCCCGCGGAGTTCATCCCGCTGGCCGAGGAAAGCGAACTGATCAACGTGCTGGGCAAGTACGTCCTGCGCGACACGACCCGCGAGCTGGCCGCCCTGCGCACCGGCCGCGGCCTCGATCTGAGTTTGAAGGTCAACCTCTCGGTGCGCCAGCTGGACGACCCCAACCTGGTGCCCGCGGTCCGCGACGCACTGGCCACCACCGGCCTGCCGCCCGGCTCGCTGACGCTGGAGGTCACCGAAAGCGCGCTGATGCGGGACACGTCGGCGGCCGCGGAAGTGTTGTCCGCCTTGCGTTCTCTCGGTGTCCTGCTGGCGATCGACGATTTCGGCACGGGTTATTCGTCGCTGGCCCAGCTGCGCCGGCTGACGCTGGACACCCTCAAGATCGACCGCTCGTTCATCACCGGAATCGCCGATTCCCGCGACGCCGCCGCGATCGTCACGAGCATCATCGCGATGGCGCACGCGGTGGATCTGACGGTGGTCGCGGAAGGTGTTGAGACGGCGGAAGAACTGGCGCTGCTGCGGGAACTGGGCTGCGACCAAGCGCAGGGCTATCACCTGGGACGGCCGCTGGCTGCGGCGGAGCTGTTTCAGTAGGTCTCGAGCAGCGCCGCCAGTTCGTCCTCGGTGAGGAAGACGTCGAGGTCCTCCAGCGTCTTGCCGAGATCGACCGGTTCGATCGTGCGCTTCTCGACCGTGCCGTCCGGGTGCTTCTCCTGGTATTCGCGGCCGAGCAGCCGGCGAAGCCGTCCGGGCGCGAGCCGCATCACCACGATCCGGCCGGTGAACGGCGACTTCGGGTGGGTGGACGTGTAGTGGTGGAACACCCGGTAGTCGAGCGGCCGGCTGTGCACCAGGGGAAGCACCTCGTGCAGGTCCTCCCACCCGTCGCCGTCCTGCCGCTGCAGCACCCACCAGCCGTCGCGCAGGGACATCCGGTGCGGCCACCCGGCTTGGTCGACTACCGCCCCGTCGATCAACGGCAGCGGCACGAGAATTCCGTCGCCGAACCCGACGTCGACGAGAAACTGTTGCCCCTCAACGGTAATCAGCAGCGTCATGTGCGTGTACGGCCCGTCTTTATGCGGCTGCACGCGGGCGACGGTGCGCTGTACCTCGTACCCCAATTGCTCGGCGACAGCCGCGAACAACCCGGCCTGCTCGTAGCAGTACCCGCCCCGACGCCGTCCGACGATCTTCTCGCTCACGACGTCCAGATCGATCCCGCGATGCCGGCCGATCACCACGTCGACGTTCTCGAACGGAATCGCCTCGACGTGCGCCCGCGCCAGCCGCTCCAACGCCGCTATGGACGGTTTCTCCCGGCGCTGTCCCACGCGCGCGAGATAGGCGTCGACGTCCACTGCCTCGATGTTCCATTCCGCAGCCATGCCGGACAGTCTGCAACCTCCAGCTAGCTCTAGGTCAACAGTCACCCAGGGTCACAACGGTTGTGACTGGCACCACTCTCTGGTGTGATGTATCGGCGATGCCTACCAGTCAGTAGCACACGTCCGAGTGAGTGCTGGCCTTTTCGAAGGGAGCCCGATGAAGACCCCTCGACCACTGGCCCGGGCCAGTGCGGTGACGGCACTGGCGACCGCCGCCGCACTGCTGCCCGCGACGGCGTGGGCCGCGACCCCGACCTGGGCCCCCGCGGACACCGCCGCCGTGCACCCCGGGGTGCAGACGCACACCAACGGGGCGCAATGCACCTCGAACTTCGTGTACAGCAACGGAACCGACGTGTTTCTCGGACAGGCGGCGCACTGCTCCGGCACCGGCGGTTCGACCGAAACAAACGGTTGCTCGGCCGGTTCGCTCCCGCTCGGCACCCCGGTCGAGATCGCCGGGGCGAGCAAGCCCGGAACGCTCGTCTACAACTCGTGGCTGACCATGCAGTCCCGCCACGAGGCGGACGCGAACACCTGCCAGTACAACGATCTCGCGCTCGTGAAGATCGATCCCTCGGACGTGGCAAAGGTGAACCCGAGCCTGCCGTTCTGGGGCGGCCCGACCGGCGTCAACACCACCGGAACGAAGCAACTGGCCACCGTGCTCAGCTACGGCAACTCCGAACTCCGCGGCGGAATCACCCAGCTGTCCCCCAAACAGGGCACCAGCCTGGGCGACACCGGCAACGGCTGGAGCCACACGGTCTTCACGGTAACCCCCGGCATCCCCGGCGACTCCGGCAGCGGTTTCCTCGACCGCGACGGCAACGCCCTCGGGGTGCTGAGCACACTGAACCTGCTGCCACAGCCCGCCACGAACGGCGTCGGCGACCTGTCGCGGGAGCTGGAGTACGCGAATGCTCACGGCGGGTTGGGGACTGTGCAGCTCGTGCCGGGGACGACCAAGTTCCGCGGCCCGTTGATCTGACGACGATGTCCGTGCCCGGCACGATTCAGTTCCGTGCCGGGCACGATCTCTGCGCCTCCCGCTTCTGCCGTCGGCGGGCTCACGCGGCGGGCCGAGGGCAGGCTTGCGCCGGGGATGACTAGCTCGGCGAGCCGGTGAAGCCACGCCCGCGAGCACACGCCACGCGCACCACGGCGGCAACTCCGCCCAGGGCGCGCCCACCCGCTCAAGCCACAACCACGAGCGCACGCGGCAACCAACCCGCCCCGGCCCGACCAAACTCGGCAACGCGCCGGAGCCGCCGCGGGCACCAGTGACGAGCGGGCCATGGCGCAATCCAAACTGGGCACTCCCACCCCGGCGAACCACTGACACCACGACCGCAAACACCCGCGGCAAGCCAGCCACCGTTGCCAGCTCGTGCCGACTCGCCAAAGCCGCACCCATGACGAACCGCGCCGGGGCTCGAACCCGTACCGGACACGACCACCCCGGCGAACCGCTGACCCCACGCCCATCGGCACCCGGCACCCGGCACCCGGCAAGCCAACCACCGTTACCAGTTCGTGCAGCCTCGCCGAAGCCGCCCCCACGACGAACCGCGCCGGGTCCGAACCCCTACCGGGCACGACCACCCCGGCGGAACGCTGGCACCACTCCCGCAAACACCAGCAGCAAGCCAGCCACCATTGCCAGCTCGTGCCGACTCGCCAAAGCCGCACGCACGACGAACCGCGCCGGGGCGTGAACCCGTACCGGGCACGACCACCCCGGTAACTCGCTGAACCCACCATCGGCAGACGAGCCAGCTTCCTACCGGGCACGACCAAACTCCGCAGCCCGCCGAACCAACGACCGCGAGCCCACGGCGACCTGCACGATTCGTCCCGGGCACGGTCAATGCCATGGCCGCTGAACCAACGCCCACGGCTTACCCGTGCACGCTCGCCACCGAGATCCCGCCGGGCCGCACGATCGGTCTCGTCCCTGCACGACGAAACCCACGCCAGGGCACGGCTCGTGGTCCGCGAATGCGGCACACTCCCGCGAGAAGCCCGGCATCACCGTGCCAGCGCAGCCAACTAACCCGCACCGGCCACTGGCTCGCAGGCAGATGCAACCCACCATCCGACGGCCTAGATCGCCTTCCACCGCGAGCAAATCCAGGCACCATCCGGCACGATGCAGCTCACCCCGAGCAAGACCCCGCTCCGCGAATCTCACCCTTCGTGACGAGAACCAGCGAAACCTCCGCACATCTCCAGGTCACCAAAAAACAGGCATAGCCGACCCAGCTCAGTCACCCACCGCGACCGCGTACAGGTACCACGTCGAGTGTGGCAGCCATTGTTCATCCCATCGCCAATCGTCGTCCTTTCCGGTGACCACGTAACCGCGGTCCCACGCTATTCCGCTGCCGTCCTCGTTCAAGCCGGTGATGCCGTTGACAATCCCGCCCGCCGTCGGCAGGAACTGCCACGACCCGAGCCAGCTGTACTGCGGGTTGCCGTGGCCGTTGCCGTCGAGCATGCACACGCCGTACGGGTTGCTGCCGCAGATCCAGTTCAGCTGGTCAGCCGCGTACGAGCGCAGGCGTGCCGCGAAGTCGCCGGAAAACCGTTGCGCGGCAAGGCGAGCGGCGGTCGCCAGCGACGCGATCCGTGCGTTCTCGCCCTGCCACCACTGGTCTTTCGCGCGCGGAGTGACGTTGTGCGGGAAGAAAAACGAGCTATACCTCTTACCCTCCCCATCTTGCACAAGATTCCGTGCATACCCAAACGGGTTAGGCACCTCGGCAGTCACCGCGAGTTCGAACTCCAGCGACCGCCGCACCACGTTCAGCACCTCGGAAACCGTTGCCGCGTCGGCGATCTCGGCGTATGCGAGCAGGCTGAGCACCGGGAGGCCGGCGTCCGAGGGATGGAAGTACGGCCGGTCGCCGTCGTCCGCACGCCAGTAGTCCCGGTAGGACTTCCAGGAAACCAAGCGCCGCACCAAATTCCGCGCCCGGCGATCCGCCGCCTCGCGGTATACTGGTTTCTTGGTCACCTGGTATAACTCGACCGCAGCCAGCAGCGCACCGTAGTCGTCCTGGATGTTTTCCTTGCCGTCATTGGTCATCTCGACGTTGCGCTGCTCCAGGAAGTCGAAGGCAGCCTCCGCCGCCGCCAGATACTCCTCGTGCGAGTAGTCGCCCGACGCGTCCAGCGTGGTCGCCGCAGCCAGCGCCGCGATCGCGACCCCGCCGCCCTCGCGGTAATTCACCTGGACGGGTTCGCCGTCGCTGTTCGCCAGGACGTATCGCAGCTTCGGGTCCTTCGGCGGACCAGGCTGGATAACCGACATGACGAACGTGCCGTCCGCGAGCTTGACCCGGCGCAGGTAGTCGGCGCCGAACAGCGCCTCGTCGGCCAGCCAGGTCCGCAGTTGGGTGAAGTTGGTGTCGCCGCGCGCGGTGAGCCGCTGGTACGCCTTGGCCAGCACCCAGGCGGTGAGCGGGATCTGCAGGGTGTTGAAGTAGCTGCGGTCCGACAGTTGAGTGAAGTGCTTGCCGAAGTCGCCGGTCGCGTCGTACCAGCCGCCGTGGGCGTCCATGACCTGCGTGCCCTTGGGGCCGATCGGCGCTTGCCGGTCCTGGCGGTCGAACCGGTCCGAGCTGCGGGTGCCCTTGAAGTAGTGCACGACATGGGAGAGCGTGTAGCGCTCCAGCACGAGCGGGCCGACGCGAAACGGCTGAGACCGCCCGTCCGCGGCGAGCACGACGTACTCGCCTTCGGTCTTCAGCGCGGAGAAGTCCGCGGTCCAGTAATGCCGGTCGTCCCATCCCGGCACCTGAGCCGCCGGTCGCGGGCTCCCGGTGAAGACGGCCTTCCCGGTGGCGACGTCCACGACGGTGAACCTCGGAATGGCCCGCGACGACTCGGCCGCCAGCACCGCCCGCTTGGGCGCGCCGGGCGCGTACCCGACGTTGTTCGCGTAAACCGCCACCCCCGGCTGCGCTTCGATAGCCTCAGCCCCGAACGGACTCATCACTCCGACCCCCACCGCCGCGGACCCGGCCAGGAAACCGCGCCGCCCCATCTCTCCCGGCATTCTCGACCTCCAGTGGTCCAGACCTTTGAGATGTCATCGAGGCTAGGGAGCGAGCCGGAAGGTTGGCAAGACTGCTTCCGAATGGCGAAACCGCTGCCCGACGGTGACTCTCCGCCAGCTCCACGCCCGCCGCCCGTACCGCGGCCCGGCGACGAAAAAGCCCCCATCCGGCGGGATGGGGGCTGCTTCACCGAAATTCGCTGTGGCCAGGGCCGGGGTCGAACCGGCGACCTTCCGCTTTTCAGGCGGACGCTCGTACCAACTGAGCTACCTGGCCGGGAACGCCGGCTAGGAGCCGAACGATCTTGCGACCCTGACGGGACTCGAACCCGCGACCTTCGCCGTGACAGGGCGACGCGCTAACCAACTGCGCCACAGGGCCTTACTGGTACTGCGTACTCCCAACGGGATTCGAACCCGCGTTGCCGCCTTGAAAGGGCGGAGTCCTAGGCCGCTGAACGATGGGAGCCCGACCGGTTTCGGAGGACCGACCGACCGCGCTCTCAGGTGTTCCCCTGGGAGCGATTACAAGCATAGGGCACGTTCCGGGGGCCGTGCACGGGGGGTTCCTTAAGCGATCGACAAGCCTCCGACCTGCGGTAACGCCCAGGCTGGCGACCCGACCGCGCCGCTGCCCGCCGATCGCCCGCCACGGAGCCGAGCCAGCCGATCGGTGTGCGCCACGCCACTCTACGCCGGAGACGGCCCGGCCCGCCGGGAATCCAGGCCGGTCCAGCCCGTGCTTCCCGGCCATCGAGACACGACTTCGAGGCAAATATTCACCAACCGACCGCTCTCCCCGGGTCGAGCCGGCCTCAGCTCACGCGACGACAGCCCGGTTCAGCGCTGCACCGGCGCCTGGCCGTCGTCGCCCGGACTTAGCCCGAGCATCTCCAGCAACTGCGCGCAGTCCTCCACGTCGAGCGCACCGGCCGCGACGGCGAGCCGGGCCCGGCGGACCTGGTCGTCGGAGACTCGTTGCCCTTCCGACGACCCGCGCTGCGCCGGCACGCCGCCGGACAGTGACGTGCTCCCCCCGTCGGCACCTTCGTACCGAAGGAGGAACTGACGAACTTCGACCGATCCGCTCATGGCCCCTCCATGCGGTTCGCAACAACTGGCCGCGAGGCTAACCAGCGGCGAGCAGCACCGGCAGCCCCCCGGAGAGTGAACCTGCGAACACTCTCCGAAGCTTCCCTGGTAACGCATTCCAAGATCGCGCAGAACGATTTCTCCCGGCTTCCCCTCGCCGATCCCCGGAACTCGTGCAACAATCGGTGTTGCTGACACACCCCCGGTCAGCGCCTGTGGAGATCCCCTCCGACCCCCGCGTTCCTCCCCCTGGCGCGGGGGTCTCTCCATTTCCGCACCCGGCGCTGACCTGCGGATCTGCTCTCGGTACCGAGATCGACAGACAGTCGCGAAATGTGTTTACCGACTGGGCTGAACAGGTGATCGAATTAGGCTTGCCGGGCACGGAAATGCGTGTGTCGTGGCTCACAGTGGTTTCTTTGCCGAGACCCAACCGTTATCGTGTCCGCGTGCCTCTTCCCTCCCTCGGCCGCCTCAGCAGCCGCACGAATCTCAAAGCCGTCTCGAGCGGGCGGCATCGCAATGCCGCCAAGGCCGCCGGCGACGAAGTCGTCGAGGACAAGGAGCTCACCAGCTACCTCGCCGCGCTCGCCCCGGACTCCGACCCGGAGAGCACCGGAACCGGCAGCCGCTTCGGCGACGCGCAGGTCTACCAGCTGCGCATGAACCTCATCGCCAGCCAGCAGCTCAAGGACCTCGCCGTCGCCCGGAACCTGACCCCGCAGGCACTGGCGCAGGAATGGATCCTGGAGCGCCTCTCGTGGGAGGGCCAGGCCGCCTCCGCCCAGGAACGCCGCCACTCCGACGCGATGACCGACGAGTTCCACATCCCGGCGGGCACGTTCGACCAGCCCCTCGTCGGACGCTGACCCCGCCCCCTGAACGAAAACCCCCGGCTTCCCCCGACGGCCGGGGGTTTTCCCTTTTCCAGGGTCGGACGACGGCTGGCTTCCCGATGAGTGGGACGGTCCACGATTCCGCTGACGGGCTGGCCGGCCTCGGGCGGGGACCGGGCGGTGCGGCGGGACGGGCCGCGGCAGGCGGACATCGAGCGCTCCGGCGGCCGCCTCAACCGCGGCCGTCGGCTCAGGCAAACAACTCCGCCGCAGCCGCCAACCCCGCCAACCGACTCCGCCGCAACCACCAACTCAGGCGGCCAACTCCCACCGCAGCCGCCAACTCCGCCAAACCAACTCCGCCGCAGCCGCCCGCCCGGCCAGCCAACTCAGCCACGGCCACCAGCTCCGGCAGCCAGCTCAACCGCATCCGCCAACCCGGACGGCCAACTCCGCCGCGACCGCCAGCCAATTCAGCCGGAGCCGCCAGCTCCAGTACCCAGCTCAACCGCAGCCGCCAGCCCGCCCGGCCACCTCAGCCACGGCCACCAGCTCCGGTAGCCAGCTCAACCGCAGCCGCAAGCGCGGGAGGGCAACTCAGCCGCGACTGCCAGCTCCGGCCGCCACCTCAACCGCAGCCGCCAGCCCGGACGGCCAACTCCGCCGCAGCCGCCAGCCCCGGCCGCCACCTCAACCGCAGCCGCCAATCCGGACGGCCAACTCCGCCGCAGCCGCCAGCCCCGGCAGCCAGCTCAACCGCGGCCGCAAGCCCGGGCGGGCAACTCAGTTGCGCCCACCAGCCCGGCCAGCGAGTGCCAACCCACCCACCACAGCGGCCCGCACCACCCGATCGGGTCGGCTTCGCGTACCCACTCACAGTCGAGCAACCAACCGATCCGGCGTCGCCCGTACGTGCTCGGCCCCGCGCGCCATCCAGCCGCCGACCCCAAGACCCCACGCACCCGGCCTACCCGCCCGGCGAACCAACCCGGCCCCGAGCAAGCCGCGCCGCACCCCACCCCGCCCAGCCCTAACCGCGGCAACCGTCGTTCCAACCATTCCCCACAACGGAACCCGCAATGAAAAAAGGCCCCGACGGGAAATCCCGTCGGGGCCCTTCATTCAGGCCTGAGAAAACGCGCGGGCCTGACTCAGATCGCGCGGACCTTCTGGGCCTGCGGGCCCTTCTGCCCCTGGCCGACCTCGAACTCCACTCGCTGGTTCTCCTCGAGGGTGCGGAAGCCGCGTCCCTCGATCTCCGAGTAGTGCACGAAAACGTCGCCTTCGCCGCCGTCCTGCGCGATGAAGCCGAAGCCCTTCTCCGCGTTGAACCACTTCACAGTGCCTTGCGCCACCGCTGTACTCCTCGTAACAGATCCGCTTCGAATGCCACCGAAGCGGCACCCAGGCCGTCCCGGGCGGTTCCAACGAGACGAGCGAAGAGCTTTTCGGCCCCACGGCTCGCGTCAGAAGTTCCGCGAGTGTGAAGCCACGAACACGCAAAACGACGGCCTGGTCAGCAGCCTACCGGGATCTCACCAAATCTGAACCCCGTTGATCGCAAGGATCGGTTCCGTCGTGCGCGCATCACCGGAACGTCGTATCGCCGTTTACGCAGCGCGGTCGGCCGCCTGGCTAGTCTGATCCAGTACCCCCAGCACACTTCGAGGATGCACAGTGCGCGGTCGATCGAACCGCCTCCGTGATGATTACTCGGCGCAGTGTGATGCTGGTCACCCCTTATCCGGTGAACGCGATGGCAGGCCGGGACGTCTTGGTGTTCGGGGTACCAAGGGGAGATTGGGGATCGGTGTGACAATCCGACACTTCGCACGCCGCCGGGCCGGCGTCGCGGTGCTGGGCTTGATCGCCGCGCTCACGCTCGGGGCGTGCAGCAGCGGCGGGTCGAGCGTGAACGCGGGCGGGACCGCTGGCGGCGGACCTACCGAGGCGCCTGCCTCGCCCGCGAAACCGGCGGCCGTGGCGCTCACGCCGGCTTCCGGGGCGGGCGACGTGGCACCGGGCGCACCGGCGAAGGTGACCGTCACGGGCGGCACCCTCGGGGCGGTCACGCTCACCAACGCCGAGGGCAAACAGGTGCAGGGGCAGCAGTCCCCGGACAAGAAGAGCTGGAGCAGCACCGAAGACCTCGGCTACGGCAAGACCTACACCTGGTCCGGCCAGGCCACCGGCGAGGACGGCAAGCAGGTCCAGATCAACGGCTCGTTCACCACGGTCAAGCCGCGCAGGCAGATGCAGGGCAGCCTGAACGTGGGCGACGGCCAGACCTACGGCATCGCGATGCCGATCGCGCTCACGTTCCCGAGCGCGGTCAAGGACAAGGCCTCCGTCGAGCGCGCGCTGTCGGTGGAGACCACGCCGAAGACCGAGGGCGCGTGGGCGTGGCTCAACGGCGACACTTCGGTGCACTGGCGGCCGAAGGAGTACTTCAAGCCGAACACGAAGGTCGTCGTCTCGGCCAACATCTACGGCGTTTCGATGGGCGACGGCGTCTACGGCAAGCAGGACGTCTCCGCGAGCTTCACCATCGGCCGCTCGCAGATCGTCAAGGGCAACACCCAGGAACACACCATGCAGGTCATCCGCGACGGCCAGCAGGTCATGGACTTCCCGGTGAGCTACGGCCTCGACTCCGACCCGGGCCGGGTCACGCACAGCGGCACGCACGTGGTGATGTCGAAGCACGCGACGTACTCGATGAGCAACCCGCGCTACAACTACACCGACGTCAACGTGCCGTGGGCGGTCCGGATCTCCAACAACGGCGAGTTCATCCACGGCCTCGCGGCGTCGATCTGGGCGCAGGGCAAGAAGAACATCTCGCACGGCTGCCTCAACCTGTCGCCGGCGAACGCGAAAACCTACTACGACAGCGTGCTTCCCGGCGATCCGGTGGAGATCTCCGGCAGCACCCAGCAGCTGGGCGCGAAGGACGGCGACTACAGCGACTGGACCTACGACTGGGCGGCGTGGACCAAGCTGTCGGCGCTGGCCGCCTGAGCGCAGGCGAACCAGCACCAACCGGACGGCCGGGAGCTCTCCAACGCTCCCGGCCGTTCGGCTGTCCCGGCCGGAAAAAATCCGATGCAACCCCGGCGAGGGCCGACCGCATGACTAGAGCAGAGGAGCGCCACCCGGCGCTCGCCTGAACCAGGAGGAAACTCGTGCGTGTTCGCTTCGCTCTCGCCATCGGTTCGCTGCTGCTCGCCGGAGGCGCGCTGACCGGCGGCGCGGTCGCTTTCGCCGCGGACGCTCCGCCGTCGGTCTCGCAGCCGGCCCCGCAGAAGACCGGAGCCCCGGCAGTCTCGCCCGGCGCTCCCACCGCAGCCCCGGCTCCGGCACAGCGCTCGACGGCCGCGCCGAAGGTCGCCGCGCCGGGTCAGCCGGCGAAGTCCAAGCGCGTCCCGACCGCGGTGCCCGCGGGCCCGACCGGCGACCTGCACCTGCCCTCGGTCTGGGGCTGATCGCCCGGTGCCCTCCCGCTCCCGTCCGGCGTCCGGGCAGAGCTCACCGTGGGACGGTGAGTTCGCCCGGTACTTCGGCGAGCGCGCGCACAGCCTGCGGTCTACCGCCTACCTGCTTTGCGGGGACTGGCACCGGGCCGAAGATCTCGCGCAGGCGGCGCTGCTCAAGCTGTACCTCGCCTGGCCGCGGCTGGCCCGGCACGACGCGCTCGACGCTTACGCGCGCAAAATCGTGCTGCGCACTTTCCTCGCGGAAAACCGCCGCAGCCGCTGGAAACGGGAGCGGCTCACCGACGCACCACCCGACGTTCCGGCTCCGGCCGCCGAGACCGAACACGACCAGCTGATCCAGCAGGCACTCGCCGCGCTGGCCCCGCGCCAGCGCGCGGTGCTGGTGCTGCGGTACTTCGAGGACCTGTCGGTCGAAGAGACCGCCGCGGCTCTCGGCTGCCGGACCGGAACGGTGAAGAGCCAGGCCGCGCGCGGTCTGGCCACCCTGCGGACCCGGTTGGGCCCGCATTTCGAGGCACTGCCCGTCCCGGGAGGGAGGTGAACGAGATGGTCCCCGACGACAGAGACGCCGACGACGTGCGCGCCTTGTTCGCGCGGACGCCGGACGGCCCGCCGATGCGACTCGACGCGGCGGACGTGATCGTGCGCGGCGCCGCCGTCCGCCGCAAACGCAAGCGCTGGGCGGTCGCGGGCAGCTCCGCCGCGACGGTCGCGGTGCTCGTGGTGGCCGGTCTAGCGGTCGGCAACCGCGGGGCCGAGCAGCCTCCGGTCATGCCGGCCGGACCGGGACTCGCCACCGTCTCGCCCGCCCCGTCCAGTCCGGTCGCGCCGATGAAGGTTCCGCCGGGTCCGGTACAGCTCCCGACGCCCGGTCCGAAGGTGAGCCCTGGCTCGCCGGGCAAGGAACCGCCGACGGAGCCGACCGGTTCGCGGGCGGGTGCGTCCCGGGTGCCGGAACCGCCGCGGGCGCATCCGACCACGACCGCACAGGCCCCCGGGTCCCTGCGTTCACCTGCGGGAAGCACCTCGTTACCCAGCTCGACCTCCGGCTGAAACGCATTCGCGGCAAGAGTGGCGGACGTCACCGGATTCAGTGGGTTTTCGACGAAATATCCCGGGCTTTCGGGGCGATGTTCTCAGTGGCGGCCGGAGCGGTCGTCGAACCAGTCGCTCAGCCGGCACGCCATTGGCCGGCCCGAGAACCTGAGGAGGAAGCACCATGGTGCTCGTCGCACTGATGATCGAAACCGTTGTTGCCGTCGTGGTCGCCGGTGGCCTGGCAGCTTGGGCCCGCAAGCGCTTCGCTCCGCAGGCGGTCGAGGCGACGCAGAACAGCTGACTTCGAAACGAAAACCGCCCTCTGTCCTTAATGGACGGAGGGCGGTTTCGCGTTGGCTCAGCTGCTCACTTGCTGGCTCCGGCGAGCTTGCCGCCGGTGTCCGCGGTGTCGATCTGCTCGATCGGCACCCGGGCCGTCTCCGGGATCTTGATGATCGGGACGAGCGCGATGAGGGCGGCGATGATCAGGTAGTACGCCGGCCAGTCCGCGTTGCCGGTGCCGTCGATCAACGCCGTGACGATCACGCCGCAGGTGCCGCCGAACAGCGACGTCGAGATGTTGTAGCCGATGGCGAACGAGCCGTAGCGCACGCGCGTCGGGAACATCGCCGGGAACGTCGAGCCGATGACCGCGAGCATCAGCGCCAGCAGGATCGCCACGACCAGGAAGCCGACGATCAGCCACAGCAGGCTGCCGCTCTGCATCAGCTTGATGCTCGGCCAGCTCAGCACGATGAACCCGATGGCCGCGGTGAGCAGCAAGGGTTTCCGGCCGATCCGGTCGGACAGCGCGCCGAGCGGGATCAGCAGCGCGAACTGCACGATTTCCACGCCGATGATGATCAGGCTGGATTCGGTGTCGCCGATGTGCAGGGTCGACGTGAAGTACGTCGGCATGGTCGTCAGCAGCATGTAGTCGGCGATGTTCAGCAGCAGCACGATCCCGATCAGGTTCAGGATCATCCGCCAGTTGCGCTGGATGGTCTCCTTGAGCGGAGCCTTCTTCGCCTTCTCGCCCGCCGCCTCGAGCCGGCGGAACTCCGGCGTGTCCTCGAGCTTCGACCGCAGGTAGAGCCCGATGGCGCCGATCGGAAGCGCGATGAAGAACGGGATCCGCCAGCCCCACGAGTCGAACTGCTCGGTCGACAGCGACAGGTAGGTGATCAGCACGACCGAGTTGCCGAGCACGTAGCCGGCCAGCGTGCCCATCTCCAGGAACGAACCGAAGAAACCGCGCCGTTTGGTGGGCGCGTATTCGGCGATGAACGTCGCCGCGCCGCCGTACTCGCCGCCGGTCGAGAAACCCTGGACGAGCCGCAGCAGCAAGATCGCGATCGGGGCCGCGATGCCCATGCTGTATCCGCCCGAATACGTCGGCAGCACGCCGACCAGGAAGGTGCAGCCGGACATCAGCAGGATGGTGAGCGCGAGGACCTTCTGCCTGCCGAGCTTGTCCCCCAACGGGCCGAAGAACGCTCCGCCGAACGGTCGCACGATGAAGCCGACGGCCAGCAGGGCGAGCGATTTCAGCACCGCGTTGCCCTCGCCGGGGAAGAACAGTGTTCCGATACTGGTCGCGATCGCCCCTGAGGTGAAGACGCCGTAGTCGTACCACTCGGTCGCGTTACCCATCGCGGACGCGATCACCGCGCGTTTGACTGTTCTCTGATCGACCTCGGGTTTCCCCGTCTTTGGCTCACTCATCCCGGCGGTGACCTCCTCCTGCACACGTCCCGGTCCATCCGTAGGAGCACATTTCCCCAGTCTTGACCCGTTGAACCAAGCTGGCAGGATGAGTCGCGAAATTTCTACCGTGCGGAATTTTCCGACTACCCTGCGCTGAAGAAAGACAGACGAGCCGGTCAGGGCGGGTGCCGGCGGGTCCTTCCGCCGGGTTAACGTCGTCGCATGAGTCCTGTTTCCGGCCCGTGGCCGCCGGTGCCGGTGGAGCCGCCGGAGATCCACCCGAAAGCCCCCGCGCCCGGCACCGAACTAGGCGCCCACTTCGCCGAATGCTTCGGCTGCGGCGACGAGGTGGACGACGGCCTGCACCTGCGCTCAGCCATCGGCGAGGGCTACACGGTGCACTCGAAGTTCACCGTGACCTCCGCCCACCAGGGCGCCCCCGGCCTAGCCCACGGCGGCCTGCTGGCCTGCGCCTTCGACGAGGCGCTCGGCTCCACGGTAGGCAACCTGCTGCACCGCCCCGCGGTGACGGGAAAGCTGGAGACAGACTTCCGCCGCCCGGTGCCGGTCGGGTCGACGCTGTACATCGAAGCCCGCCTGGACGGCATCGCAGGCCGAAAGATCTACGTGAGCGCAGACGGCCACCTAGACGCACCCGACGGCCCAGTGGCGGTCAACGCCAGGGCGGTGTTCATCGCGGTGGGCTTCGAACACTTCAGCACCCACGGCGACCCGCAAGCACTGGAAAAGCTGGCGGAACAGCACCGCCGCAACAAACGCGAGTGGGACATCAACCCGTAACCCGCAGCCGGTGCACCCAGACAACAGGCACCCAGCCCTAAAGCCGCAGCCGATGCACCCAAAGAGCGAGGCACCCAGCCCCTCCCCCGCACCCCGATACGAAGCCTCCCTGCGGTTCGGGGGTGCTTGTCAAGGCATCTTTCCCGCCTTGACAAGCACCCCCGAACCGTCAGCACAATTGGGCTTCGGGGTGCCCCACGCAACCACCCGGGCGCAATGTCGCCGCCAGGCGACGAGCCAACTCAGGTCAACGTCCGAGGCCGAATCGCATTAGCCCGATCCACCAACGCAATCCGATCACTAGCGTTGTCCGTCAACCGAGCCAACGACCGGTAACACCGCTCCAGCCCGAACCGAACGTCCCGCTCCTCCAACTCGCACCCCAGCACCTTCGAAGCCCCGGACTTAACCTGCCCAGGCACCTTCAACCAGTCGTAAGCCGCCTCAAGCACCTCCGCGCTGAGCCGCGTGTGCCGCTCGGCGTCGAGGTTGAGCCGCTGCAACCGCCCCGAAGCGTCGACCAGGTCGCCCTCCGTGACAGTCGGATGCTCGCCGGTACCGACTCCCTGAGCCCGAGTCTTGATCTTGATCGCAGCGACCTGCGCATCCACGTAATGCGTAGAAGTAGCCGGAACCCCCTCCAGCACCTCCACCGCACTCTCCCGCGCCCCCTGCGCCAGATACACCCGCGCAAGCCCGAACGCCGCACTCACATAAGTCCGGTCAGTCCGCCACACCAGCTCGTAAAACCGAGCCGCGCCAAAGTAATCCCCCACCCCTTCAGCACTGACCGCCAACGCCAGCTTGGGCGCGATCTCGCCGGGCAGGTCGTCGTAAACCGCGTCGAACGCCACGTGCGCCACCCGCGGCCGCCCACCGGCAAGCTCGATCAGCCCGCGATACCAGTCGATCCGCCAGTCATGCGGAAACCCATGCCGGATCGCCAAATACTGCGCAGCCTGCAGCTGCCGCTGAGCCTCTACGAACTCGCCCAGCTCGATCCGAGCCCGCACGATCCGCAACCGCACCTCAATCGACTCCCGCGGCGCGGTGGCCAACGCCTCGATCGCCTCATGCGGATCCAGCGCGGTCGTCGTCGCGAGCACACCAGCGGCCGGGTCGTCCGTGTCGACCTGCGGAATCGGCAGCCCGGCAACCACCTCGGCCGCATCCGGCAACGGGACCCGCTCCCCCTGCTCGGGCACCACCAGATGAACGCCGAACGTCCGGCTCTCCGGCCCGAACACCGTCGACGCGGCAGGCCGAGGCTGCCCGGTCCCGAGCGCCATGATCTCGCGCAAGACCCCGGTCAGCTGGTCCGCCATGTCGTCCGCGGCGATGAACCGCCGATCCGGATCAGCGTGCGTGGCCCGCTTCAGGAACCGGTAGTACGACCCGAAAAGCGCGAACAACGGCACCTGGTCCGGCCCGGGCAGCGTGTTCTTGTACTCGCGGGTGTACCCGGCGAACTCGAAGCTCAGCACGGCCAGCGTCCGGCCGACCGTGTACAGGTCCGAGGACACCGACGCGCCCTGCGAGGCCAGCTCGGGCGCGCTGTAGCCGGTGGTGAAGAACAGCGGGCTCTCGTAGTCGTCGATCCGCCGCACCGCGCCGAGGTCGATCAGCTTGAGCTGCTCGCGGGTCTGGATGACGTTGTCCGGCTTGAGGTCGCAGTACAGCAGGCCCTGGCTGTGCAGGTAGCCGAGCGCGGGCAGGATCTCCAGGCCGTATGCGATGACCTGGCCGATCGGCAGCGGCTCCGGCCGGTTGCTCTCCCGGTGGTGCTGCAGCGCGAGCTGGCGCAGCGACTGGCCGCCGACGTACTCCATCACGATGTAGCCGACGGTGTTGCCGGTCTGCGGGTCCGGATGCTGCACGAAGTTGTGGATCTTGACGATGTTCGGGTGCTCGACCTCGGCGAGGAACCGCTGCTCGTTCGCCGCGGCGGCCATCGCGGTGGAGTCGCCGGTGTCGATCAAGCCCTTCAGCACGACCCAGCGGTCGGACACGTTGTGGTCCTTGGCCAGGTAAATCCAGCCGAGACCGCCGTAGGCGAGCGCGCCGAGCACCTCGTACTGGCCGCCGACCAGCTCGTGCGGCTTCAGCTTCGCGACGAACGAGAACGGCGTGCCGCACTTTTCGCAGGTGCCCTCGGGTTCGCCCGGCTGCCCGTCCTTGCCGCGGCCGACCTTCGCGCTGCAGTTGCCGCAGAACCGCTTGTCCTCGGCTACGACCGGGTTCGCCAGCACCGCGGTCGACGGATCGCGGTACGGCACCGGAGGCACGTCGATGAGACCCGCGCCGAGCCGTCCGCGCCGGGAGCGGCGGGTGCCGCGAGAGCCGGTGCGCCGCGAGGTGCCGGGGAACGAACCGGTCCCGGTGCCCGTGCCGGTGCCTTGCGAGCCCTGAGAACCGTGCGTGCCGGTGCCGTGGCCCTCACTGCCTCCGGAGGGCAGGACGCTGTCCGTGCCGTGGTCGGGCAGCGGGCCGCCGTCGGCGGGGGCCACCCGCGGGGTCGGCGGCATGATGCTCTGGGTGTGCGGCGTCGGGCTGGCCAGCACGCTGGTCGGCATCGGCGCGGCCGGGTCGACCGGAGCGACTGGCTGGTTCGACTGCGGCAGGATCACCGGCGCGAGGTCGCCCGGCGGACGCGTCGGGGCGTCCCCGCCGTCAGCCGGCGGCTTGCCCTGAGCCGCGGCGCCCATCGGGATCGGACCGGAGTTCGGGCCGGTGGCGCGGTTCTCCGGCGGCCGGGACGGCCGGTTGCCCTGCGTCTGCTGCGGGCGGTTCGGCGGCACTGGCCGTTGCCCGGTGCGCGACTGCGGCGGGTACGGCTGGCCCTGCGACGGCGGCGCGGGCTGACCGGGATACGGCTGGCTCTGCGACGGCGGCTGGCCCTGCGGACGGCCTTGCGGCATCGGCTGGCCAGCGCGCGGAGCCGGACGGCCCTGCGTCCGCGGCTGCTGACCGGCCGGTCCGGGCTGACCGGGCTGTCCGGCCGCGCCTGGCTGTCCGGGCTGGTTCGGCTGCTGGGCCTGGCCCGGTTGAGCACCTGGCTGAGCGCCCCGCTGAGCCTGCTGCCCGGGTTGCCCGGCCGGAGCACCCTGCGGACGCTGAACCGGAGCGCTGATCAACGTCTCCGCGTCGGGATCCGCCTGCGGGTTCAGCCGTCCGGACACCGACGGTTCCGGGGTGTCCCAGCGCACCGGCGGCGGCGGGGTCCACTCGGCCTCGCCCCGCCCGGACGGCTGGTCCGCGGCCTTCGCCTCGTCGCCGTCCCCCTCCGGTGCTGCGTGCCGAGGACGGCGCGCCTCCTCCGACACAACTACCTCCCGAGCTCCCCGCGGCAAACCTGCCGCTCAAAACGTACAACTCGCGCCGCGAGACCGGCCTGGTCACCCGTATTGCGGGGACGGCGGGCTCGCCGGTCCCAGCCGCGCGCCGACCCAGTTCTGGTAACTGTTCGCCCAGGTGCCGTCGCCGCGGATCTTCTCGAGCACCGCGTTCACGAAGCGGACCAGGTCCTCCTCGTCCTTCGGGATCCCGACGCCGTAATTCTCCTGCGTCATCTTCTCGCCCGCGACCTTCACCGTCGGGTCCTGCGCGGCCATGCCGGCCAGGATCGTGTCGTCCGTGGACACCGCGTCGACCTGGCCCTGCTGCAGCATCACCAGGCAATCCGACCAGTTCGGCACCGACACCGCGACCGGTTTGGCCGGGTCGGTGGCGATCTTCGCGAGCGAGGTCGACTTCGCCGCCGCGCACACGCGTTTCCCGGCCAGGTCGGTCAGCGACTGCGCGTTCGACGACTTCGGCACCAGGATCTTCTGCCCGGCCACGTAGTACACCGACGAGAACTGCACCTGCTTGCGGCGGGCGCAGGTGATGCTGTAGGTCCGGACCACCACGTCGACCTGGTGTTCCTTCAGCACGGTTTCCCGCTGCGACGACGTGATCGCCCGGTACTGCACGTGCCCGTCGGACCCGAAGATCTGCTTGGCGATCTCGTTGACCAGGTCGATGTCGAAGCCCTCGAGCTGGCCGGTCTTCGGATTCCGGAAGCCGAACAGGTAGGTCGTCTGGTCGACGCCGGCGATGAGCTTCCCGCGTTGCTTGATCTTCTGCAGGCTCGGTCCGGAGGTGTCCAGGCCATTCGGCGCGAGGCTGGCCAGCGGATTGCAGCTGGTGTCGGAATCGCCTCCGGCCGCGGCGTCCGGCCCGCCGACGCCCGCCGGGGTGGGCCAGGCCGCGTCGGTGACTGGCGCGGCCTCCATCGGCTGGGCCGCCGTCCCGCAGGCGGCGGCGAGAATCGCGACCACCGCGAGCACGGCAGTCCGGATGAAGTGCCGCGACCGGATCACCGGTACTCCCTCAGTCTCTCTCGCACGCCGACTGTGACACCGCCCGCCGCGAGCACCGCCAGCACGCCGACCCCCGCCGCGAGTGCGGTGAGCGCGTTGTCGCCGGATCTGGTGCTGTCGAGGAATTCCTGGCGGCAGACGTCGATCGCGGCCTGCAGGTTCGTGTCGAGCCGGGCGAACGCGGCGGCGGCGCTGTTCGGGCTGACGCTCGTCGCGAAGTCGACCGCCTCCTGGTACTGGCCGCCGTCGTCGAGGCGGCGGACCTGAAGGTGGGCAAGGGACCATTCGCGCGCGGCCTGCTCCGCCGCTTCGATCTTCTGCTCCCCCGTGGTGCCGGACGCGAGGCCGCGCGCCTCGCCGAGCAGACCGCCCTTGCCGTCGGCGCCGACGAGCTTCTCGGCCAGCTTGATGAACTGCTGCTCGTACGCGCCGCCGTCGCCGCGCGCGACCAGCGTCAGGGTTTCGTCCGCACGGGCCTGCAGCGCGTAGATGCGGGCCCGCACCAGGATGTCGACCTGCGACGTGCCGTCGGTGCGCCCGGTCGCGACGAGACTGCCCTGCACGACGAGCGCGACCGCGCCCCACAGCAGCGACAGCACGATGCAGCCGGTGGCCACGAGCAGCCCGATGTTCAGCACCCGGTTCGTCCGCCGGGTCAAGTAGATCTGCGCGGCCACCAGCGCCGCGAGGAGCGCGACGACCAGCGCGACCGCCGCCCACGGCACGTCGCTGCTGCTGTCCTGCTCGTCGGAAAGCTTCTGGGTGTGCGCGTGGTAGAGCGCGTCCGCGGCGGGCAGGATCGTCGTGCGCATCAGCTGCGAAGCCTCGCGCAGATACGAAGCGCCGGACGGGAAACCCTGCCGGTTGTTCGCGCGCGCGGTCTCGACGATCCCGGTGTAGACCGGGACCTTCTGGTTCAGGATGTCCACCTGGTGGGCGGCGTCGCCGACCTCGGCGGTGTCGGACGCCGCGCGGGCGAGCGCGGATCCCGCTTCGGCGATGTCCTGCTCGTACCGCTTCCGCAGCGCGGGCGGTTCGGTGCCGACGGAAAGGAAGGCGCTGGCCGCGGTCGCGTCCGCGTCCGACAGCGAGCGGAACACCTGTTGCGCGGCCGAGGCGAGAGGTTCCCGGTGCTCGATCAGGCCGTTGATCGTGTTGTCCTTGTCTTTCACGGACAACACGCCGACGAGTCCGGCCACCAGCGAAAGCAGCACCAGCGCGACCGCGATCAGCGAAAGCTTGCCGGGCGTGGTCGTCGTGGATCTGACGACCGCGCGCACCGCCTGGCCGGGCAGGTCCAGCAGGCCGGCGATTCCGCTGCGGCCCCGAAATTCCTCCGGTGGGGGCTCGGCAGTCGTTTCCGGCCGCGTCGCAGTGCTGCTCATCCCCGATCCTCCCCGTGTGCCACTCGCAGAAGGTAGCCGGTCGGGCAAGCCGCAGCACACGACACCCGGAAGGTGTCACCTGCACGTGATCTCAGCCAGCGCACCGACCGTGGCTTCGGCCTTTCTCGCCGGTTCTGCTCGTAGCAGCACTGCGTAGCAACCCCTGGGTTGCCGCTTCGGCCATTGCCGCGCGTACGTCGACGCACCACGGGCCGTCGGCGCGCAGTTCCACGTACGCACCTTCGCCGTTCTTCAGCTCCAGTTCGCGTTCTCCGTCAACCGCGATAACGCCGCCACCTGCGGCAAGGTCCACGCGTACGCCGGGACGCAGCACTCCCCAACCGCGTACGCCGACTGGACGCACGACACCGGGCGCGATCGCGGCGTGCACCACGTACGCGGAACTGTCGACCGGACCGAGCTGAAGCGCCACACCGTCCGCGCTGGAGCGAGAGCTGGGACACAGCTGTCCGGCGATGCTCGACAAGCCAATGCCGTCCGGCTCGGCGAAGGTGCAATACAGCTCAGTGAGCGCGGTCGGATCCCAGAGCGCCTTCGCGCCGACGTGTTTGTTCATCGACACCGCGACGTCCACCAGCGCGATCTCACGGCGGTTCTTGGTGACGACTTCAAGCATGCTGACCCGCTGAGTCACGAGGTCGGCGTCGACCTGGCCGCTCGCGACCATCCCGGCGGCGAGCCCGGCCACGGTGGCCTCCCCGGCCTGCGGGAACGCGTTGTTGGTACCAGTCGGCAGCGCGAGCAGCGGCACGTCACCGCAGGCCTTGGCGGCGACCCGGGCCGTGCCGTCGCCCCCGAGGCACACGATCACGCCGGCTCCCGCGTCGACCATCTGGCGCACCGCGTTGATGGTGTCCTGCGCGGTGCCGGTGAGGGTGTCCTCGTCGCAGAAGTCGACCTCGGGCAACGGATCGCGGCCGAGGTCGCGCAGCACCGCGGCGGAGATGCCGCCGAGGTCGGAGGACAGCAGCGCGCGGTCGACGCCGGTCACCGCGAACGCCGACAGCAGCCGGCGCACCAGGTTGGCCTTCTCCTCGACGGGCACGGCCGACGCCTGCGTGACGAGTCTTCGGATGTCCTGTCCGGACGCCGGGTTCGCCACGATTCCCGCAACGACTTCCCCCATCGAGCATCCCCCCAAGTCCGCTGCCGCCAGGGGACCAGCACACGCGTCCGGCCGCGCGGAGGAAAGGGTTGCACGGACGTTGCATCGGCCGTGCCTCCACGCCGGCCAGAGCCTACCCTGGGTTCCGGCGTGGCTACCTATCGTTCAAACGAGGGAAGCAAGCCCTTCGTAGGTGTAGCCGGCTTCTTCGACCGCGGCGCGGACAGCGGTCTCGTCGAGGGTTTCGGCGCTGCGGACCGTCACGTGTCCGGTCTCGACGTCGACGGAGACGTTCTCGACCCCGGGCAGCTCGGTCAGTTCTTCGGTGACCGACTGTGCGCAGTGGCCGCAGGACATCCCGGTGACGAGATAAGTGTTTTCGCTCATGTCCGCGGAGCGTACGACCACCCGGGCGCGCCACGATCGGGTGATCCACAATGGCCGGTCAGGCACAGAAAGCCTTGCCGCGCAACACAATCCGCATCGTGAGACGGCATCGGCGGCGCTCCGGCGGCAGAGACGAAAGAAGCCACCACCCCCGCGACCGGGAGTGGTGGCGACTTAGCGATGAGACGCAGGTCAGATCAGGCTGACCGACGTGGCCTGCGGGCCCTTCTGGCCCTGGCCGATCTCGAACTGCACGCGAGCGTTCTCCTCAAGGGTACGGAAACCGTTGCCCTGGATCTCGCTGTAGTGCACGAAGACGTCGCCGCCGCCGTTGTCGGGAGTGATGAAGCCGAACCCCTTCTCGGAGTTGAACCACTTCACGGTGCCCTCAGTCATCTAAACAATCTCCATACATAACACCAAAACAGGAAGCCGACCGACGTCCTGGGCCCAGACACGGGCGAGATGCGTTCTCCGGAGAGGAAGCCCACGCCCGCTGAGTTCTGCGAGCGTGCTAAACCACGAACACAAAAATCGAGACCAACTAAAGTAAAGCACAGCGGAGCGGGCGCGGACAAGCCGACTCACCCCAGTTCGCGAGACCGGGTCAC
Source organism: Amycolatopsis sp. VS8301801F10 (assembly GCF_046195355.1). Classification (NCBI taxonomy): domain Bacteria; kingdom Bacillati; phylum Actinomycetota; class Actinomycetes; order Pseudonocardiales; family Pseudonocardiaceae; genus Amycolatopsis; species Amycolatopsis sp. VS8301801F10. Next base: position 1,001,830 of record NZ_CP176065.1, read on the forward strand.
TCCCCGCTGGCGTGGCGGAGCGGCGCGCCGAACGGCGAACGCCAGTCAGCGCCCTGGTCGGGCGCGACCACGGCTACGTCGTGGGCCTCCGCGCTGGCGCTGAACAGCACCGGGACCACTCCGGACCGGGTCTGCGCGGGCACCTCGACGGATTGGCCCTGTTCCGGCTCCTCGCGCACTACCGACACCAGCGCGCCGGACCGGGCGCGGCCGCGAGCAGCGGTCCCCGCGGTACGGGATTTCCCGTCCTTTTCGTCGGCCATGACGAACTCCCCTCGTTCCTTCCCCGCCCCGAGCGGGGGATGACCGCGATGGTGCCATCCGGCACCGACAAAATCCGGCCGAAACCGGTTGTCCCCACCCCTGAAACGCGCCGAACGGCCGCGAACCGAGCCGGGAAACGTGTCCACCCGGGAATTTCCCCAACCGAACGCCGGCGAACCTCGCCGGGCGAACCGGGTCCGGATGCCGAACCCCGGGAACGCCCTCAGGTTACCTGAGCCAACCCCCGCCAGCTACCGAACATTCCCGGCGTTTCCTTGTGTTCTCAGGAAGATTTCAGGTCCCGGAAGGACGCGGGGCTCCGAGAAGCGTGCTCAGCCGCACGTCGGGGGTCACCACATCCGGGTCGGTCCGGACATCGATCACACACGGCCGCTGCCGGACGAGCGCGCTCGCGATGATCGGTTCGAGCCGCTCGCGATCGTCCACCGTGTACCCCGCCGCGCCGAGCCCGCGCGCCCACGACGCGAAGTCCGTCAGCGGGATTGTTACTCCGGACAGCCGTCCATGCGTACGCGCCTGATGCATCGCGAGTGGACCGTGCAAGCCGTTCTGGAACACCACCACCATCACCGGCGCGCGGTAACGCACAGCGGTCTCGATCTCTTGCCCTGTCATCAGAGTGCCCGCGTCGCCGACCATCGCGACCACAGCGCGCCGCGGTTCGGCGAGCTTGGCCGCTACCGCCGCAGGCACCGCGTACCCCATCGCGGCGTTGCTCGGACCGAGCTGGCTACGCGGAGCGGTGAAGCACCAGTAGCGGTGCATGAACTGCGCGAAGTTGCCAGCGTCGCTCGTGACGATGGTGTCCTCGGGCGCGAGCTTTCGCAGCGCGCGCACGACATCGACCGGATGTACGCGCGTGTTGTTGCTTGTGTTCGGCGGTGTCATGAAGGTGTGCACGGCAGCGTTCGCGGCCGACGCTCTGCGCGTACGCGGCGAAGCGATCGCGCGCAGCTCCTTCAGGAACGGCTCGACCTCAGTGTCCACGCGGAACGTGAGGCCGCGACGGCGCTGTTCGTCGATGCCAGTGCCGACAAGGACAAGCGTCTGCTGTGGAGTCGGGTAGCGGAAGCCCTGCGTCGTGACTTCGTCGAGCTGTGTGCCGAGCGCGAGCACGAGGTCGGCCCGTTCGAGCGCGTCAAGCTGACGCGCCGGGATGCCGAGGCCGAGGTGTCCGGCGTAGCGCGCATGGTTCTCCGGGAACGCGTCCTGGCGGCGGAAAGCGTTGTAGACCGGGAGCGCCAGTTCGTCCGCCACCGCGATCAGCTCGTCGCGCGCCGACCGCGCGCGCCCGCCGACGATGACCACCGGGTAGCGCGCTTCGTCCACCAGCCCGGCCACCGCTTCCGCCGAACGGCCCAGCGTTCCGGTGGCCGGCGGGCGAACCTTCGCCACCGGTTTGGCCGAGTCGTACGGGACGCCCCACGCGTCGCTCGGCACCCCGATCACGACCGGGCCCGGCCGACCCTCGCGACACCGGGCGAGGCCTTCGGCGAGCAGATGCGGCACGTCGTCGGGATCGTCCGCGCGGACGCACCATTTGGCGATCGATTCGAACATCCCGGTCGAATCGGACGCCGGGACCTCGCCGGTGAGCACCGGGTCGAGCGCGGGGGTTTCGAGCAGCACCACCATCGGCGTCTCGTCCTGGTACGCCGTCTGCACGCCCATGACCAGCGCGGCAGCACTCGGACCGCGGCTGGCGAGCAGCACGGCGGGACGTTCGGTGAGCTTGCCCTCGGCCTCCGCCATGAAGGCCGCGCCCGAATCATGGCGGGCCGAAACGAGCGTGACGTCGCGCTCGCGGCGAAGCGCGTCGAGCAATTCCAGGAACGACTCACCGACGACCGCGTACACCCGGCGGACCCGGGCCTCGTTCAAGACGCGTACGGCCGTTTGCGCGACGGTGGTTCCCACTTGGTATCTAATGAGGAGAGCTTAGGGCGGCACCGTGAACCGGCGTCAAGTGATCTTGAGCAACTCGCCGCCGGATTGTGCCGATTGCCGGATCGGGCCGCCCACCAGTTGGGAGGACGCCGTCGTGACACCCGCCGAACATGAGACTGTTTTCACTTATGGGGCTCCGGCGCTCAAATACGGAAGCGGGTCGAGCGACGAGATCGGATACGATCTGAGCCAGTTCGGCGCGCGCCGCGTGCTGGTGGTGACCGACCCGGTCGTCGCGGCGACCGGCTGGCCGGAGCGGATCGCCGAGGGCATCCGCGGCTACGGGATCGCGGCCGAGACTTTCGACGGCGTGCACGTCGAGCCCACCGACGTCAGCATGCAGAAGGCCGTCGATTTCGCCCGCGGCACCGGCCCGTACGACGCGTTCGTGGCGGTCGGCGGCGGCTCCAGCATCGACACCGCGAAGGCCGCCAACCTCCTGACCAGCAACGACGGCGAGCTGATGGATTACGTCAACGCGCCGGTCGGCGGCGGCCGAGCGCCGGCGAACCCGCTGAAGCCGCTGGTCGCGGTGCCGACGACGACCGGAACCGGGTCGGAAAGCACCACGGTGTGCGTGCTGGACGTGCTGTCGCTGCGGGTGAAGAGCGGGATCAGTCACCTGCGGCTGCGCCCGGCGCTGGCGGTCGTGGACCCGCGGCTCACGGTCAGCCAGCCGGCCGGGGTCACCGCGGCGAGCGGGATGGACATCCTGTGCCACGCCGCGGAGAGCTACACCGCCAAGCCCTACACCGAGTTCGACCGGAAACGGCCGGAGGAGCGGGTGCCGTACTGCGGGGCGAACCCGCTGGCGGACATGTTCGCGGAGAAGTCGCTGCAGCTGCTGTCGTGGGCGCTGCCCGCCGCGGTCCGCGACGGCGAGAACCTGGCCGCGCGCGAGGCGATGGCGCTGGCCGCGACGTTCGCCGGGCTCGGCTTCGGCAACGCCGGCGTGCACATCCCGCACGCCAACGCCTACCCGATCGCCGGGCAGGTCCGGGATTTCCACCCCGACGGCTACCCCGGCGACGAAGCGATGGTGCCGCACGGCATGGCCGTCTCGCTCACCGCGCCCGCCGCGTTCCGGTTCACCTACGCCGCGAACCCGGAACGGCACCAGCGCGTCGCCCGGCTGCTGGCCCCGGACTTCGAATGGTCCGGCGACTTCGCCGACCACCTGCCCGCCGTGCTGACCTCGCTGATGAACGAGATCGGCCTGCCCGCCGGGATCGGCGCGGTCGGCTATACGGAGTCCGATGTGGACTCTCTGGTGGCGGGAACGCTGAAGCAGCAACGGTTGCTGGCCACCGCGCCGCGCACTCCGTCCGAAGAGGACCTGGCGGGGATTCTGCGGGATTCGGTGGAGCTGTGGTGAGCTACCCGTACTGGCAGACGGTTCCGTTGCGCTGGAAGGACAACGACGTCTACGGCCATGTGAACAACGTCGTGCATTACTCGCTGATGGACACCGTCATCAACACCTGGCTGATCGAACGCGGCGGTCTCGACATCGAGTCCGGACCGGTGATCGGGCTGTGCGTGGAATCGCGTTGTGCTTACCACGCCTCGGTTTCTTTCCCGGACACGCTGCGGATCGGGTTGCGAGTGGCGCATCTCGGCCGGTCGAGCGTGCGGTACGAGATCGGGATGTACACCGCCTCGGAAACCTTGGTGGCGGAGGGGAATTTCGTGCACGTATTCGTGGACCGCGAATCGCGGCGGCCGGTGGAAGTGACCGGGAAGCTGCGGGAATCGCTGGCGGAACTGGCGGTGTGATCACGCGGTCCCGGCCGCCCGCAGCGCCCTGCCGCCGAGTTCGCGCAGGTGCTCCGCCAGCTCCGGGGGTTCGTGCACCTCGAACTCGCGGCCGAGGCTGGTCAGCCGGAACGCCAGCCACTCGAGCGTGTCGGCCGGGCTGACGACCCGGCAGGTGCGCGCGTCCACCGCGGTCACTTCGCTTGCCGCGCCCCACCTCCGCGCCACCTCGTCGGCCGGCGCGTGCACGGTGACGACCGCACGATGCGTCGGGCGGGAGGTGTGCAATTTCCTGGTCACGTACTCCGCCGGGTCCTTGGCGGGCAGGTCTCGGGCGGTGAACCGGATCCCGATGGCCTGCGGGTTTTCGATCCGATCGACGCGGAAGACCCGCCAGTCGTCCCGGTCGAGGTCGAAGGCCAGCAGGTACCAGCGCCGGCCGGACGACACCAGATGATGCGGTTCGACCAGCCGTTTCGTCGCCTTGCCGTCGTTGGCGAGATAGCCGAACCGCAGCCGCTCGCGGTTGGCGATCACGGTGGCCAAGGCCGTGAGCGCTTCCGGATCCACCCGCGGCCCGTCGTTCAGCGGCAGCGGCACGGTCGCGCCGCTCACCACGCTCACCCGGCGCCGCAGCCGGGACGGCAAGACCCGCTCCAGCTTCGTCAGCGCACGCACCGAGGCCTCGTCAATCCCGGTCACCGCGTGTCCGGACGCCATCCGCAACCCGACCGCGATCGCCACCGCCTCCTCGTCGTCAAGCAGCAACGGCGGCATCGCACTGCCCGCGACCAGGCGATATCCGCCTTCCGCGCCCATCGTCGCCTCGACCGGATACCCCAGCTCCCGCAGCCGCTCGATGTCCCGGCGAACCGTGCGCCCCTCGACGTTCAGCCGCTGCGCCAGCTCGCTGCCCGGCCACTGCCGCGGGGTCTGCAGCAACGACAGCAACTGCAACAACCGCGCCGCACTCATGATCTAGGACCATAGCTGACCTACATGGCCTCTAGCGTCTTGGCCATGACCATTCGCCCGTTCCGCATCGACATCTCCGACGCCGCCCTCGCCGACCTGCGCGCCCGGCTCACCCAAACCCGCTGGCCGGCCCAGCTGCCCGGCGATGGCTGGGACCGCGGCGTCCCCGTCGACTGGCTGCGCGAGGTCGCGGCCTACTGGGCCACCGGCTACGACTGGCGCGCGCACGAGGCCCGGTTGAACGAATTCCCCCAGTTCCACACCGAAATCGACAGCGTCGACCTGCACTTCCTGCACGTCCCGTCGGCCGCACCGGACGCCACGCCGGTCCTGCTGACGCACGGCTGGCCGAACTCGTTCGTCGAGTTCGCGGCCTTGCTCGAGCACCTGTCGGACTTCCACGTCGTCGTCCCGTCCCTGCCCGGCTTCGGCTTCTCCTCCGCCCCCGGCCCCGGCTGGGATGCCGCCCGGGTAGGCCGCGCGTGGGCCGCGTTGATGGACCGCCTGGGATACCGCGACTACGTCGTCCAAGGCGGCGACTACGGCGCATACGTGGCCCCGGAAGTCGCCCAGGTCGGTCCGGTGCTCGGCGTCTACCTCACCGCTGGCCTGGGAATTCCCACTGACGCCGACCTGCCCGATCTGGACTCGGCGGAGCGCCTGGCGTTCACCGAGATGATGTCCCAGGACTGGATGAACGGCGTCGACCACCACGCCCTGCTGCGGACCGCCCCGCAAACGTTCGCGTACGGCTGGAACGACTCGCCCGCGGCCGCGTTGGCGTGGATGGCGCAGAAGTTCCACGAGTTCAACGCCGGCGGGCGAGGACTGGACGAGATGCTGGACGCGTTCCTGACGAACCTGAGCGTGTACTGGTTCACGGAGACGTTCGGGACGTCGTCGTGGTCGTTCTACTCAAGCACCGGGTTCGCCTGGCCGCGGGGACAGAAGACCGCACCGACCGGGGTGTACAGCGGAGTGCCGGGGATCCGCCGGCTGGCTGAGCGAGAGTCGGACATCGTCCACTGGCCGGTCGACAATCCGGCGGGGCACCACTTCATCGCGATGGACCAGCCAGAGGCGTACGCAGCAGACCTCGCCCGGTTCGTGGCGAAGCTCCGGTAGCCACAGGAGGTGCCGGGCCCCGGCAAGGGGCCGGGCACAGCCCGCTAGACTGAGCGCGCGGGCCGTTAGCTCAATTGGTAGAGCTGCGGACTTTTAATCCGTAGGTTCTGGGTTCGAGCCCCAGGCGGCCCACTCAAACTTCCAGGTCAGCGGCTTGTTTCGGACCTGCGCTCAAGATCGGCTCCCCGGTTTATCCCCGGTTTTGGGCTGGGACGGATTATCCAGCAGGCCTTCCAGGGCCAACGCCGTGACCGGGTTGACGGCCTTCCGCTCCAGGTAGTTGTCCTGCGTCATCGACACCCGTGAGTGGCCGAGGTGGTCCGCGATCAGCCGGGTCGGGATGCCCGCGTCGTCCAGCGCGGTCGCCGTCGTCTTCCGGAAGTTGTGCGACGTCAGCCAGATGAAGTCGTCGCCACCGCGGATCTCCCGGATCACCCGCAGGACGTTGTTCGGGTCGCGCAGTCCGCCGACCGTGCTGGCGAACACCGGACTTGCCAGTGGCCGACCGTCCTTCGAGACCGTCTGGAACCTCGCCAAGCCCGCCACCATCTAGGAGGCACCACATGGCACGCGTCGACTACTACAACGACCCGAACGCCCCCAAAGCCAACAGCATCGCCGTCGCGGTTTCCGTGTTCATCCAGGACGACGCGAGACGGATTTTTGATGATCCGACGGACGGACAACGACCTCTACGCAATCCCCGGCGGACAGCTGGAGCTAGGAGAAACCCTCACCCAAGCTGCCGTCCGCGAGGTCCGCGAAGAAACTGGTATCGAGTGCGAGGTAACCAACCTCGTCGGCATATACTCCAATCCGAACCACATTATTTCATATGAGAACGGTGAGATTAGACAGGAATTCTCAATTTGCTTCAGAGCAACGATGCTAGGTGGCGACTTAAAAACCAGCAGTGAGAGCAAAGAAGTCTGCTGGGTAAAACCTCGCGACCTGAAGGAACTAAGAATTCACGAATCGATCAGCTTGCGCCTCCAGCATGCACTGAACCTGCACCGGCCTCCATACTTTACCTAGATTTCCGAAAGCTTTTAACTCTACGAAACCATAGGAATCGGCAGCTGAACAGCTACTGAGTAACCTTACGCAGAAGCGACTCAATCTCGCTCGCAACTTCTTCGACTGGCACAAGTGCCGCCAAGTGACCAGAGTCTCGATCTTTATTAAACCGTAAGCCGTGATCCTTCATAAGCTCGTCGAGTATTTCGTGCCCTGGTGCCATTTCCAACTTCAAACCGTCCCAATTTGAGGTCACCTCATCTTGCGCCCGAGACACAAGTTCAGGGATTTCCCGGCGAAGATCAGAGATCGCCGCTTCGAGATCCTTGACTACTAATTGCGCCGCGTCAGCCAAGCTTGATTCACTTGATTCTTCGAACAGCCTGTTTCGATCTATTCTATAAACTTGACATAGCTGCGATGCGAGGCGCTTCAAAATACTAGTACTCTGGAGGCCGTCCGCCACTTCGGGCAGCCTTTGCAATACCGTGCTTGGGTCGACCAAAATTTCACGCTTTGCGGACCGCCAAGATTTTTCCTTTATGAAAGATGCAATAGAACCCGGCACAAGCAGGTAGTTCTCAATTTCCCGCCTAGTCAACACGTGCAATTCTGCTTGTCCTTCTAGTTGCGCCACCAATCTATCAATCTGCACCTCTTGCTTCTCATCGCGATCAATAACAAAGAATGATTTGACCTGTCGCTTACCGAGGAAAGACAAGGTTGCCTGGGCAGCGTAGTGAGTGAAGTTCCTCGCTCCTCCCATAACCACAAAGCCAACGTTAGCTTGCCCCAGGTTGATGCCAAGCGTATGAGCAAAAGCTCGCAGCACAAGTTCGTCCGATACACCCTCAACAAAGATGAGACGATCAAACATAAAAACTGAGCTAAGGCGGATTCCAAGCTCTTTTGACACCTCGATGTCAACATCGTCCACATTCAAACGTTTAACCTGCGTATTGACGCCTTTTTGGACCATGTAGATATTGCGTAAATCCCCTGTATCAAGAAAGTTAGTCGAGTGTGTAGTCAAGAACACTTGCGTTGAATAGCTCACGCCCTTGAGGTAACGCATCATAGCAACTTCGAGGGCCGGATGTAGATGAACTTCAGGCTCCTCAACTAGCAACAAGTCTGGCTGCTGGAATTCCAGGTCTAGAACAAGCCGCAACGCCTCTCGAATCCCGGAACCATTTGCCTGCACAAGAAAGTCGTCAACGTCCAACTCCGCATCTGGCAAATTAGCTATCCTTCGCGATCCCATGGGACGCGGCCGCCGTGGTGTATCGCTCGCAAATGCGTCTATTTCCACACCGAGCAGACTCGAAACCGTCTCCTGAATATTTCGTAGCGTTTGCCCCCCTCCCCTACTCATCTTGAGTCGCAGGAGTTGACCCGCTTCAATTGATCCAATCGGTTCTCTGCGATCCGCAAGGTGAAGAACACGGATCTCGGCAAGCTTGGCGACCAGATATTTTACATAGTTAGGAACGGAGTCAATTTCTCCCGCGAATGCATCGACGGCGTTTTCTAACTTTTTCGATTCGAGATCGCTAACTCGAGCACGCAGCTGAATAACATATGATTGGACCTGCCTAGAAAATTCAATAAGGTCATCAGATCGAAGCGCCATCGAAGTTACCTCATCAAGAGTCTCCTTGCTTAGGTTTCCATACGAGTACGAGGGTAAGGAACGCCCTCTCTTAAACATGACCCACTCGTCGTTGTCCATAGGACGGTTTTCGAGCACGCTAGCGTCGTCAGACATCGTTTTGATTTGGATTATTCTGGATGCCAAATCCTTCGCTGTGACAAAAGGGACACTCACAAGACTTATCGGCTCGCCGGATGGGCTCCCGTCCTTTTCGCAAGGCTGATGAGATATGGTTTTGATGTATCCGGTACGGAAAGGCTTGGTTAGATACTCAATATCAATACACAGCACATCACACTCGCCGACCGCGGGAATGGCTTGCTTTACCTGCGGAAACTCTTCGGCAATCCGCTCATACACGCCGGAAAGAACTTCGGAACCAACTTGAATTTTGCCTCGTAATCCGATAGGCCTTGCATCGTCCTTATTGAAAAAGTCTGCGCTCTTTCCGAAGATGGGATCCTTCTCCGCGAGATTCCCGCCGGAAAGGAATGAAAAGAATGACGCTACCGCGGACAAGAGATTTGATTTGCCGGAATTATTCTTTCCGATTAGCACATTGAAATTGCCGCACTCATCCAGGCGTTGAGCTTCGATGCTGCGCAGGTTGACAATATCCAACGATACTAATCGCACTCTTACTCCCTAGGTCTGTATGACTAGAAACAGCTTCTATACGAGACGTGGTAACCGTCGAAGACGGCCTTCTGCAAAGTTGTGAGACGTTGCCGAACTTGGCTCTACGGGATCAAGGGCCCGCCGCCGGGCGGCGCGCCTGCTGCGGTCCGTAGCCCCTCGCCTGGGCAGCCGCCGCGATCCCGGCACGGCGGGCTCCCGCTCCGCTCCGCCCACCGGCCGGGCCGCGCGGCCGCCAGCGGTGCCGGACCCCAACGCCGCCCGCCAACAGCACGTATGGCCCTCGCGCCAGAACCGGACATCCCACCCATGCGGAAACAGTCGCCGATGATCCTCGACCTGTTACGCAGAAGCATCGCCTAGAGCCACCCCGAAGCCTGATCGTGACAACGGTCGGTAGCACCGCGTCAAGGCTGGAAAGCGTGCCTTGACCCGGCCCTACCGACCGCGTGTGAGCTTCGTATCGGGGTGAGGGGGAAGTGTGGATGGGTAAGCTGCGGGCTAAGCGGGCGAGCGTCAGGCACCGTCAGAGAGCATGATCAACTCCCCGGTTTTCCCCCGGAAAACGATCGAAAACGACGAGAACCGGCGACCGAGCATGATCACCCTCGGAGCGCCCCCACGCAGGTGAGGGCCAAGATCAGCAGATGACGAGAAATAGCCACTGACCTGGCCTTTGTCTCCGTAGGTTCTGGGTTCGAGCCCCAGGCGGCCCACTCAAACTTCCAGGTCAGCGGCACCAGTCTCACCAGCGCCGGACTGGGCAATCCGGCGTTCCAGTGGTCCGGCGTCGCCCTCGCCGCGAGCGTCAGCATCTCCGCAGGGTTCACCGGCTACTTCAAGTTCCGCGAACAAGGATTCAACCTGCAGCAGACCGCTGACGCGATGGAGAAGGAGTACAACGCGGTCGACCTGTGCGTCGGCGACTACGACGTCAACGCACAGACCGCCCTCAAGAGGTACGGCTGCTAGTGCGTCGGCGCAATATGTGCAGCTGCTCCATAGCGGTAACCCGGCATCGCGAACGACATCCGGGCACCTCGCTGCACACTCCTGTCTCGGCTGCCGAACCTGCCGTCCGGTTACACGAACTACGACAGGCCGCAGATCTCCCTTATACCCAATGCGGCCCTGCTTCCGGCCGCTGGATGCTGAGTATCCGGACCTGGATGCCGAGCGACTCTCGCCTGCTCTGCGATAGGCCAGCCACCGAAAGGAGAGCGATTGCGCCTCAGCGCGCCTGGGACGCAGCCCTCTCGCTCCGCAGCGCGGCCGACACGCACCCGACTTCCGTGGCGGCTACGCCGAAGACAACCGCAGTGCCTGGCGCACCCGCGGGAGGACCTCGAGAACATCGTGTCGAGCGCAACCGTCGTCCCGCATGTGAACCCGTTGCTCGTCCACGCGGGCAACGTCCCCTCTCGACCTAATGCGAGAGCAAGCCGACTCTTATCGAAGCGTACTCGCCGAGCGCTCACGACGCGGTCCCGGAGAACGTCGAAGTCGAGGCAATGGCTGAGAAATACGGCGTGTATGCACCACCAACTGGACACGTGTCGCCTCGTCAAGCGCGGCCGGAAGAATCTTCGGTCCGGTCAAGCGTCACCCAAAGGCACTTGCCAACCCGCCAGCCAATTCAAATGCCTGCTCTCTAAAGAACCCGATTCTCTCATAGAACGCTTCCTCGGAAGGAATCAAGACCGGAGCGGAGACCAATGCCGCAAACAGCACATGAATTTCATCTATCTGGAGCTTCGAATTCGAGTCGGCTACTTTTTTCATTATCCGAACAGTGCTCGCGCGATCGGCACCGATGCGCACAACCGATAGGCGGTCCCCGTCAGGGCGATCTGCGTGGAATCTGAGCGCCTCGCAGATCAACTCTTTTTGCACCTCCGTCAACCGCAGAAGAAATCCGCCGTGAGTCGCCGTGGCAGCGACTTTTGTCCTCATGGGGTCACATACCTCCCACTTTCAAAAGCACCCTGAGCGTACCTGTAGCCGTGAATATTACGGCCAGTCGTCACAATTAGTACGCCTAGCCTGGAGTCGTATGCCACGCTCGATCCGGTCTTAGTATCCTTATGCGTCATCTTGCCTCGCCACGACGCAAAGTAAGCGGCCAACGCATCGGGGTCATGCCCGATGCCAGGAAGATCATGATCCGCAGAAGCGGCGGAGCCGTCATGCATCCTCTTTACCTGGTAATCGACACCATCGGCTATGTCTGGGCCGTACGCATTATCTATTCGGTCATAGGCGGCGTCCTCAAGACCACCATGGACAGGATCCCTTTCATTGCAGTTGTGAACGAGTACGGGGGTCGCGCCCGCCGCCACATAGTACGTGTGGGTGGTGTCGACAGTGAGGTTGTAGGTACGGATGCTAGTGGCGTAACGGCTTAGGGTCTGGACAGCAGCGTGGCCGTCGCCGGGTGTGTCGAGAAGATCGCTGGGCCGGAGATCGGCGGCGTCGGTCCAACTGTGGGTGGTGACGTCCCACCAGCGGTGGTGGGCGGTGCTGGTGATCTTCTTGGGGCCGTTGGGAGTGGCGATGGTGACGTCGACGAAATCTCGGTCGGTGTCGGTGATGTGCAGAGCCGTGACGGTGTGGATCTCGGTGCTGGTGTTGTCGGGCTCGGCGTTGCGGACCTTGTCGCCGACCTTGACCTGCTCGATCGGTTTCATCGTCCCGTCGGCCATGAGTACCGGCGTGTCGCCGGCGAAGCTGTTGAGCTTGCAACTTGCCGCGAGATCTTCGGCAACGGCACGTCCTTCCGCGCCGACCTCGCCTTCGATGAGGTGAGCACCGCCGGAGACGGCGAGTTCAGTGCCTCTGGCCGCGGCGCCGCCGGGGACGAACCACACCCCGACCTCGAGCACGCCCTTAATGCACCCGACGACTGCGGGATCGCGGAAACAGCCGTCCACGACGTCTTGCAACCCGGAGACCTCGTAAAGGCCCTCCCCGATGTCACTCAATGCATTCAGGAACCAGTTCCCGCTGCTCTTCTTCTCACCACCGCCGTCGGACCCACCGCCGCCGGATGCCGCGTGCTTCTTCGGCGCTGCCTGGCCGTGCCCGCCGGACGACGCGGGAGCGCCGTGGTTGGCAGGGTGCTGCTGGGCCGCCCGGCAACCGCAGCTGGGGTTGTCTGGCCTGTCGCAGCTCCAGCCGCCGTTTCGGCAGGCGTCGCCGCCGCCGATCGAGCCGTCGGGTCGGCGGCACGCGCCGTCGGGGACGCCGGGGCACAGGCCGGACGGGTCGGTCAGTCCGATCGGGTTGTCGTTGGCGTAGGAGTAGCCGTTCATCTGCTGCGGGTCGTCGGTCTTGAGCACCGGGTCGACGGTGGTGAAGCGGCCGAGCGCCGGGTCGTACTCGCGGGCGCCGAGGTGGGTCAGGCCGGTGGTGTTGCGGTATCCGCCCAGGTAGCCGTGTTTGTCCGGCCAGAGGGAGGGGGCCGGGCCGCGGGGGACGCCGTAGGGGTCTTGCCAGCGTTGGGTGACGGCGAGGGTGTCGGCTTTGACGGTGGCGTAGGCGGTGTTCTGGGTGTCGGTCATCGACCACGTCAGGCCGGCGTTGGCGTCGCGTTCGGCGATGGGTGCGCCGTTGAACGTGTAGAACCGGGTTCCGACGGTGGTGGAAGTTCCGGTGCCGCGGAACAGTTCCAGGTCGTTGAGTTTCAGGGTGGTGCCGGTCGGGCCCTTGGTGAGCAGGAGGTTGCCGTCGGCGTCGTAAGTGAAGGTCTGTCCTGCGCCCGCGGGTCCTTGGGTGAGGGTGCGGCCGGAGGGGTCGTAGGTGTAGGCGGAGTGGCTGCTGCCATTGGGGCCGGTGGTGTCCAGTGCCTGGATCGCGTGAGGTCTGGGTAAGCCGGTTGCCAGTGGTGTCGTAGGTCCAGTAGTGCGCCGCTCCGCCCAGTCCCGTGGCGCTGGGGGTATTAGCACAACTGCCGGAATCGGGGGCAAATGCCTCGTTCAGGCGCTGCAGGTAGTCGCAGCTGAAGCACCGGGTGTCGGACTGGGCGTCTTGGGAAGTGTCGGCGATGGAAGTGTTGTTGCCAGCCGGACCTACAACGCGACCCACAAGAGCTGTCCGATCTGCTGGGCAGCCCTCGACCGAACGCCAAGCCAACACCCGCTGCTACTGCTTGCAAGATCGACCGCACACCCGCCACCGCAGCGGGCCCACCGGGTCGCCACGTGGAATCCGCTGGCGGGTACCTTTCCTTCAAGGCTTGAACGTCGTCGCGGCCGCTTCCGCGGACTGCCCGGCGGAGTGCCCAATCGACCCGGGCACAGAACTGGTCAGGAGCAGCGGGCCTGTCCCGGACAGCTGCGAAGAAACCGGACCACCGGTGCCTGCCGGATCGATTGGCCTTCCGCCGACATTCCCCGCGGCCATTCGATGGACAGGCTTACCGACGACGAGTTGTTGTCGTAGTTCTTCTCGGCCAGGGTCCGGTCGTCGTTCACGGTGTTCACCAGGTCGTAGGTTCCCGAGGGCACGTGCGTGATGTCGAGCCACTGGAAGTCGACTTGGTAGGTGTAGTCGTCTCCGGAGCCGACGGAGATGCCTTCGACCACGTCGAGCGCGTTTGGTTCTTGGTGGCGGCAGTTGTTGGCCCGCAACCGTTCGGCCAGTTCGGCGTCCGCTCCGGTTTCGCCGGGTACGTGCTCGAGATCGCTGACGTCCGGCAAGGCATAGCGATCGCCGAGGCAGAAGCCGTTCTTGCGGTCGGTGACGATCGTCGCACCGGTTTTCGAGATCAGGGCGAAGTGTTCGAAGTTCATCAGGTGCCAGTGCTGGTGTGCCATCGCCGGTTCGTAGTAGGTGTACCCGCGGGTGGCCTGCTGAGCCGAGGCGTAGTCGGGCGGGATCGAGCCGTCAGCCGCGCGGAGTGCTTGGCGGACGGACATTCTGCTGTTTTCGGTACTGCTTCGGTTGCCGTACAGCAGCAGTGGCCCGTCACCGATGTTTTCCTCCGAGCTGGTGAACCGGAGCCGCACTGCCTTGGCGGCGGTCTCGCCGACACAACGGCCGTTGGGAGCGCTGGGATCGACGACTGGGCACACGTCCCAATCACCGCACTGCACGGGATCGCCCGCGTATCCGCCTGGACACCCTGGAGGTGCTTGGCGGAGGTCCGGAAGGAGCACGCCCTGCGCCGCGTCCACGCGCGGGGCAGCCGTGGTGGCCGCGGTGAGCAGCAACACCGCCGCCAGGATCGCAGATTTCGTGAACAAAGCGGTACTCGTTTCTGTCGGCCGCTATCCAACTGGAATCCTAAATGGACCCAGCGGACCCGTTGGGCAGCCACGCGGAAGATGTACTCGATGGGCTGATTGGCCGCTCCCCCGCGAGCTTTCGCGGTAGCGTGCGGGCGACTTGCCGGGGAAAGGGGAACTCGCCGTATGTCGACCGACGCGCAAACACGCTCTGCCAGAGGAGAAAGTACGCGCCTGGCCGTCTCCTCGCCGGAGCGAACCGGTTTCGGAGTCGTGCTGGTGTGCGGGACCCGGCCGGAACTCATCAAGCTGGCGCCGTTGGTGCGGTGGTACGGCGAGAACTGCGCGGTCGTCTACACCGGACAGCACTACGATCCATCTCTCTGCACGCTTTTGGACGCGGGTTTTCCGGCTTCACACCGGTTTCACGAACTGGAAATCGGCAGTGCGCGGCGCGGAATTCAACTCGGTCGGGCGATCAGCGCGGTGGACGAAGCACTTGCCGCACACCCTGATCGGGTGGTGCTGGTGCAGGGTGACACCACCTCCGCTCTTGCCGGCGCTCTGGCGGCGAACGCGCAGGGCCTGCCGCTGGTTCACGTCGAGGCCGGGCTGCGCAGCCACGACCGGACGATGCCCGAGGAGCACAACCGCGTCCTGATCGACCACCTCGCCGACCTCTGCTGTGCGCCGACCGGCCTCAACCGGCAGAACCTGCTGAAGGAAAACGTTGCCCCGCAACGGATCGCCGTCACCGGAAACACGGTGGTGGAAGCACTTCGGGCCGCACTGCCGTGCGCGGCGGACCGGGCCGCGATCCTGGCTGCCCGGGGACTTGCCGAGGACAAGTACGTGCTCGCCACCATTCACCGGCCGGAAAACGTCGACGATCCACACCGGCTGACCACGGTCCTGCGGGAACTCGCCCGGCTGCCGTTGCCGGTCGTGCTGCCGCTGCACCCGCGAACAAAACGGAGCCTCGAACGGTTCGGCCTGACCCCGCTCCTGCGGCCGCTTCGCGTGCTCGAACCCGAGCCGTATCCGACGTTCCTCGCGCTGGCCGCCGCCGCCGCGCTGATCATTTCGGATTCCGGTGGCATCCAGGAAGAAGCGAGTGTGCTCAAGCGACCGGTGGTGGTGGTCCGCCGGAGTACCGAGCGGCCGGAGATTTTCGGCACCTTCGGCGCGCTGGTCGTCCCGGGGCCGCGGATCAGCACGGAAGCCGCGGCGTGGCTCGACGATGTCGCCGGCCATCGTGAGCGCCTTCGCGATCTGCCCTCGCCGTACGGGGACGGCGCGGCCAGCCGGCGGACCGCCGAGGCGATCGAGAAGCTGATCCAAGCGGGGTGAGCCCGCCCTTCCTCAGGCCGGTTCCCCGACCTTCTGCCGTTCGAGGCCAGCGATCAGGTCCGTCACTTCGTTCGCGAGCGCGACGCTGGAATTCCAGCTCGTCACGTCCGGGTAGACGTGCGCGGTGGTCGCCAGCAGCACGTTCGTGCCGTCGACCACTACGGGCGGCCGCTGGGCGAGGTATCCCCGCGGGTACACCGGTTCGACGAACGGTGCCTTGAACACCCGCACGTCCTCGATGTCGGCCGCCCGCAAACCGGGGTGCACCCGGAGAAGCTGAGCCGTCCACCGTGCCGCGATGGCATCGTCGGGCTCGCGGTAGAGATTCGACTCGCGGTCGGTGTAGTGCATGAGATAAACGAGGTGTGCGCTCTCGTAGCTGCCCGCGAGCGCGGACATCTCGACCACGCCGTCGAAATCGGTGCCGGAGCGCAGCACCGGGGTCCAGTAGTGGCCGGTGAGCGGGCGGCGAAGGAACAACGCCGCGGTGACGACCCCCTGGTATGCCAGCGTGGTCCCGGGCAGCCGGGTCGCGAGGTCGTTGTCGGCAAGCCGGCGCAGCAGCGGCAGCGGTACGGTCGAGACGACCCGGTCGACGGCGAGCGATTCGCCGTCGGTGAAAGTCAGCGAGCAGCCTTCCGCGGTGTGGCACAGCCGGTGAACGGGGCTGGACAAGCGAATTGTCCCGCCCGCGCTCTCGATCGACTCGCGCAACGCGTCGATGATCGTCTTGTAGCCGCCGTCGGGGTAACCGCGCGTGGCGACGTTGCGTTCCCGGCCCAGACGCTGCCACAGGTACAGCGCGGGAACGTCGCCGAAGGCCGGACCGAACTTCGAGCCGAACATCGGGGCGAACAGGTCCTCCCACACGCGCCGGCCGTAGAGACCGCGAAGCCAGTCCTCGGTCCGAAGCGTGTCGAGGTCCCGCCCGCGCCCGAGCCGCCGCAGCAGAAGCGAGACGACGCCGAAGCGCAACCGGTCGAAAAACCGGAGCGGGGTGAACCGCAGGAGGTCGAGGGCCGAGTTGAACCGGTGCCGTTCCCCGTCGACGAGCATCCCCATCGTCGTTTTCCGCCACCGCACCGAGTCCTTCAGGCCCAGCTCGTCCAGCAGCTGGAGCAGCGCGGCGTCGGAGGGCATGACGCAGTGGTAGAAGCGTTCGACCCAGCGGTTCCCGTGCCGGAAGAAGGTGCCGAGGCCGCCGAGCTGGGCGCTCCCCTCGATCAGGGTCACGCGGACGCCCCGGCGGGCGAGGCGGTGGGCGGCGGTGAGGCCGCAGATTCCGCCGCCGATCACCGCGACGTGGGACAGAGCGGGGGTGGTCGTCACCGGCGGGTCACAACTTTCGGTACGGCGCCGGGCTGAGCCGGTCGCGGGCCAGCAGCTTCAGGTATTGCGCGATCGTCCGTCGGAGCTTCAGTTTGCTCGGTCCCTGTTTGCGGTCGTACCGCAGGGCCAGCGGAACTTCGGTGATCACCGGCCGGCAATGGCGCAGCTTGAGCAAGAGCTCGACCATGCAGGCGAAACCCTGCTCTTCGATGAGCCGCTCCCCCCAGTGCGCCGACGCCCGCGCGAGCAGGCTGGCCCGGTAGGCACGGTATCCGCTGGTGAAATCCCGGACCCCCTCGACGGCGAGAGCCCGGTGGAAAAGCTGAGCCGCGCCGCGGGAAAGCAGGCGCCGTCCGAGCGGGGCGGTCCGGTCGTCGCCGCCGGGCACGAACCGGGAGCAGATAGCGACGTCCGAGCCGGCGGCGATTTCGTTCCACAGCAGGCGGATCAGTCCCGGATCGTGCGTGTCGTCGGCGTCCATCACGACGACGATGTCGTCCGGGCCCGCCACCTCCAGCGCAGCGCGGAGACCGGACAGCACCGCGCGGCCCAGCCCGAGATTGACCAGGTGCCGCACGATCCGCACGTCCAACTCGCCGAAACCGGCCTCGGCCGCGGCTGCCGTGTTGTCCGCCGAACCGTCGTCGACGACCCAGACAGTGAGCTGCTCGGCGAGCGCCACGTCGGAAAGCCGGCGCAGCAGCGGCGGCAAGGATGCTTCTTCGTTGAAGGCGGGCAGAACGACGTGTGCCCGCCCCGCTGTCCGTCCCGTGGCCTGTTCCGTCTTCGTCCTCGTGACCAGGCTCGTGTCTTCCGCTCTCACAAAACCCCTATCCGGTTCTCGGCGCGATACCGGCCGTCCGCCTTCGTTCGGCCGCCAGCTCATATTCGGCTATCTTGGTTGCTTTCTTGAGGGGCCCGCGAAATGCGCCGGGAAAGGAGCCACCGATCGATGTACACGCTGTTTCAGGCCCTCACCGGAATGGGGTTTACCGTACCCCTCAATCGAGTGGTTTAGCGGGTTTTCCCCGCAAGATCCACTCGATGGAACCGAATGCACCCCTGACTGACGGGTTTAGCAGAGAGGGAAACGCGATGGCGATGAAACAATTTCGCGAACGCGAAGAAGGGCGACGCTGGTGACGGAACTGAAGACGCCGGTGCTGGCGCGCATCCCGTTCCAGCGCCGCGGCAGACCGGCGGGCCGGACGTCCGGCGCGGCCGGGAGCCGTCCGTTGCTGTCCCGCGTCAACGCCGTCGCGGTGTTGCTGGTCGCGGTTGATCTCGGCGCGCTTTTGCTGGCGATCATGCTCACCGATGCCGGTGTCCTGGATGTAGTGGCGGCCGGCCTGACGCTGTGGGGAGCGCGGACCGCGGCGCGGGTGCACCGCCGTCGCCTGTGGCTGTCCTGGCTGCAGGATTTTCCGCGGTCAGCGGCCGCCTCGGGGGCGGCGTTCGCACTTCTCACCGGGATCACGCTGGTGGCGGGCCACCGCGGGCCGGAGATGGCCGCGGCGCCGTCGCTGGTGCTGGTCTTCGCCGTTGTCAGCGAATGCGCGCGGCCCTGGGTGTTCGCATTCGGGCGGTGGGGCCGCCGCCGGTTGCGGCGCTGCGACCGGGCCATCGTGGTGGGCGCGCCCCATTGCAGCAGCGACCTCATCAGCACCATGCTCCGGCATCCGGAGTTCGGCCTGCTGCCGGTCGGATTCGCCTCCTCTGATCCGGAAACCGGCCACGGGGAGATTCCGGTCGAACGGATCGGCGACGATCTCGCCGAGGCCATCACCCGGCTGGGCGTCGGCACCGTCGTGCTCGCGCACTCCCCTGCCAGCGACAACGCCGTCGTCGAAGCGGCCATCACCGCGCAGCGGCTCGGATGCGTCATCCTGGTGCTGCCCCGGCTGTTCCCGCTCGTGCCGGACGGCACCGGCACGGACCGGCTCCGCGGCTATCCGCTGGTGTGGCTGGCGGGCGCCCCGACCCGTCGGTTCAGCTGGCGGATCAAGCGGGTGCTCGAAACCGCGGTGGCCGCCCTCGCGCTCGTCGTCCTGGCTCCGGTCATCGCCCTGTGCGGGCTCGCCGTCGCGCTGGAGAGCGGATTCCCGGTCGTTTTCCGGCAGACCAGGGTCGGGGTCGACGGCCGGACCTTCGTGCTCTACAAGCTCCGCAGCGTACGCACGGCCGACGTCGACGATTCGGCGACGCGCTGGTCGGTGGCCGGCGATCGGCGGGTCGGTCCGGTCGGCAGGCTGCTGCGCCGGACCTCGCTGGACGAACTGCCGCAGCTGTGGAACGTCGTGCGCGGCGATATGGCGCTGATCGGGCCGCGCCCGGAGCGGCCGGTGTTCGTGGACGAGTTTTCCACGATTTACGACCTATACTGGGCGCGGCACCGGGTACCGACCGGGCTGACCGGTCTCGCGCAGGTCCACGGCCTGCGCGGGGACACGTCGATCGCGGAACGAGCCCGCTACGACAACTACTACATCGCCAACTGGTCCCTCTGGCTGGACCTCAAGATCGTCGTCCTCACCGTAGGAGAACTGTTGTGCCGAAGGCAATGCTGACCCGTGCGCATCGCCGGAGGGCGATCTTGGCGGCCGTGCTCGTGCTGGCCGCGGGAGGTCTGGCCGGATGCGCCGAAAGCGCGGCGCAGGTGACCTCGGCGCCCCCGCCGGAGCCGCTGGCGCCCTGCGCGTGGTGGTACGGCATCGGCCAGCCGCCCTCGCAAAACGCGCTGAAGCTGGCCGCGCAACGCTACGAAGTGGTGGTGCTCAACGCGGACCAGGGCGCGGCGATGCGCAAGCTGCACGAACTCAACCCTCAGATCAAGGTCCTCGTGTACAAGGATCTTTCCAGCACCCGCAACTACCCCGGAGCGGTGGTCGACGGGAAGGACGCGCAGTTCCTGCCGACCGGCATCGGTTACGTCGCAGCACAACAGCAGCATCCCGAATGGTTCGCGACCGACAACCACGGCAACCGGATCGAATGGCAGGGCTATCCCCGGCACTGGCAGATGACCGTCTGGGACCCGGCTTATCAGCAGGCCTGGAGTTCCGCGGTCGTCTCCGAGGTGCAGCAGCAGGGATGGGACGGAGTGCTGGCGGACAACGACTTCAACTCGCTGAGCCACTACTCCGCCGCGGTCCTCGCCGGAACTTCGAGCGCGAGCGAAACCGACCGGAAGCTGCGCGACGGCCTCGACGCTTTTCTCTCCCTGGTGGGAGACGCCTTCCAAAAAGCGGGCAAGGAGTTCGTCCCGAACGTGTCGGAGACACACCTGACCCCGGGCCGGTGGACCGCGCACTCCCGGTTCGGCGGTGCGATGGAAGAGAACTTCGGTTTCCGCGAGGACGCCGGGAGCGGCGGCCTGCTCACCTTCCGGGGCAACGAGTTCCAGGAGATGCGAGCACAGGCCGCGCTCGGCGAGTCGCGGCTGCTCCTGGTCACCCGGACGCGATCCGAGCAACAGGACCGCGCGGGATACGCCAGCGCGGCCTTGCTCGCGGGTCCCCGGACGTGCTGGACGCCGGCCACGACCGACGACTACCGCAACCCCGAGTGGTCCCCTCTGCAAAACAGCGGTCTCGGCGAAGCCGTGGACGCCGCCGGGCGATTGGCCAACGGAGTCTGGACCCGGACGTTCACCAACGGCTGGGTCGCGGTGAACCCGACCTCGGCCACCCAGACCGTCACTCCTCCCCCCGGGCTCGTCGCCGCGGGCGAGCAGCGGCAAGCGACGCCGTCCGCTTCGCCGACCTCATCGGCTCCGCCCGCTCCGGTGCGGCTCGCGGCCGCCGACGGATTGGTGTTGGTCAAACCGAAATAACGCCCGATCGGGCGGCCAGCCCCGCGTACAGCTCCAGGTGGCGGCGCGCGCACGCGTCCGGGGTGTGCCGTTCCTGGGCTCGAGCCGCGAGCGCAGCGCCGATCCGGCCCGGTGCCGGATCGGCGAACAGCGCGCGGAGGCGTTCCGCGAGAGCGGATACGTTGCCCGGCGGGACGAGATAGCGGCAGCCGTCCGGCCCGAGCAGGTCGGCGACACCGCCGGTGTCGGTGGCCACCACGGGCTTCCCGGCAGCCATCGCCTCCGCCACCACCAGCGGCTGTTGCTCCATAGTGGACGGAAGCACCAGCGCGTCCGCGTTCGCCAGCAACGTCGGGACGTCCGGGCGAAAGCCCAGAAAGGCGACCCGGCCGCGCAACGGAGGCGCCTGCGCGGCTCGTTCGGCCTCCGTGCGCTGCGGGCCGTCGCCCACGACGGTCAGCCGCGCTCCCGCGGGCAGCACTCCGGGCACAGCGAGCGCGGCGAGCAGGTCGAGGATTCCCTTGCGAGGCACGAGCAGGCCCACGAAAATCAGCTGCCGCACCGGCCCGGCCGGCGGGCTCGGCTCGGCTGGTTCGACGCAGTTGCCGATCCGGGCCAGGCGTCCGGCCGGCACCCGCAACCGGCGGCGCAGGAACTGTCCCATCGTCTCGGCGGGCACGATCGTGCGATCGAGCATTCGGGCGACAGCCGCGTCGCCGGCGAGCACCGCTCGGGTGTACGCGGAGGGTCCAGCCGCACCCCGCACACCACGGAACCACGGTTCGGTCACGTCGTCGGGGACGCCGTGGTAGGTCTGCAGGAGAATCGGCCGCCGGCGAGCCCGGCGCAGACCGGCGAGCACGAGTCCCGCGCGCCGGTCCTGCGCGTGCACGATGTCGGGCTCCCACTCCCGGACCGCCCTACGTGCCCGCGCCGCGGCGGCGAGATTTTCCTTGTCCGCCACGACAATCGGCTCGTGGTGCGCTCCGAGCGACTCGGCTCCGCGGGCCGGAACCGGGCCGAATACCCGCACGTCGGCATTCTGGGCGAGCAAGGCCGCGGCGAGCCGGACGGTGAGGTCGACCGGGCCGCCCCGGTCCTGGGTCAGCAGATAGGCGATGCGGGTCATCGGGTTCGCTCCGCGGGGGTGAGTTTGTCGACGAGCGCGGTGATCTGGTCGGTCATCCGGTGGCGGTCGAAGGAAAGCTCCGCGCGCCGCCGTGCGCGCCGGCCTTCCCGCCGGGCCAGTTCCGGATCGGCGAGCCGGGTGGCCACGGCATCGGCCAGCAGGGCGAGGTCGCCGGGCGGCAGCACGGCTCCCGCGTCGGCGATGCTCTGGCGCATTCCGCCGACGTCGAAGGCGACCACCGGCCGGGCGCACGCCATCGCTTCCAACGGCACCAGGGCCATGCCTTCGGCGCGAGAGGGAAGAACGACCACGTCGCCGGCCGTGTAGAACGCCGCCGGGTCGTCGGTGTGGCCCATCCACCGCACTGATTCGTGGGCGGCGACCGGGTGCTGTTCCCGCCAGACCGGACCCATCGGTCCGTCGCCGACGAGGACGAGCTTCGCGTCCGGCACCCGCCGGAGCACCTCCGGCCAGGCCGACAGCAGCTGGTCCTGCCCTTTCAGCTCGGCGAGCCTGCCGAGACAGACGGCGATCGGGGTGTGCTGGGGCAGGTTGAGCTCGCGCCGGGCGGCGACGCGATCGCCGGGGGCGAACCAGACCGTGTCGACGCCGTTGCAGACGACTTCGGCGTTGGCGGTGATGCCCGCGCGCTGTCCGGCCGCGAGTTCGTCGTCGCTGACGCACACGACGAGATCGGTCCAGCGGGAGGAGAGCCGCTCCCACGCCGCGGACATCCGCCGAAGCGGTCCCCGGGCGGTCTCGAAAGACCACAGATGCGGCTGGAACACCGTCGGACGGCTGCCGCGCAGGGCGAGCCGGCCCGCCAGCCCGGCTTTCGAGCTGTGCAGGTGCACCACGTCGGGTGCCAGGCCGGCCAGGAGCCGGTGCAACCGCAGCGTTTCGGCGAGCACGCCCGGCCCGGGAGAACGAGTCGCGGTCCAGGCACAGACTTCGATCCCGAGGTCGCGAGCGCGCTCGGCGAGCCAGCCCGAAGAGGGACATACCACCGTCACCGACCAGCCGCGATCCCGTTGCGCCACAGCGAGTTCCAGCACGACCACGGCGACCCCGGCGGATACCGGCTGGGAAACGTGTACCACCTTCACCGGTACCCGCCTCGGCGCAGTGCGGCCAGTTCACCGCGCTGGAGGAGCAGCGTCGCCCCGGCGTAGCCAGCGACCAGCAGCACGGCTTCGGCGACGGCACCGGTCAGCGAGTCCCCAGCTCCGAAGACCCCGGCGTGGTCCAGCGCCAGCATGGGCACCGCGCTGACCGCCCCCGCGGCCAGCACCCGGAGGACCATTCCCGCCAGTTCGGCCGAGGACGGCGCGACCCCGTGGTTCCGCATTGCGGCCCAGGCAAGCGGGACGACCAGCCAGACCGCGCCGAACTGGACCGCCGCAACGGCGTCGATTCCCTTGTGGACAAACAGCGCCAGGCCCACCGTGAGCAGTGCCAGGTGGGTGCTTTCCAGTGCCAGGTACCGCCGGGCGTTTCCCGTGGCTTTCACCGCTTGGTACCAGATCTGCAGCAGGCACAAGCCCATTCCGTAGCCGGCCAGCAGCAGAAGCGGGCCGGCCGAATCGCTCCAGCGCGCGCCCAGCAGCACGATCCGGTCGGAAAGGACGGCCAGCGCGAGATACAGGCCGCCGGTGACCACGAGCACCGCGCGGGTGAACCGCGTGACGGTTTCGGCCAGCGGAGCACCTTCCCGCCACAACCTGGCCAGCAGCGGAAAGGCCACCGCCCCCAGCACGACCGCCACCATGATGTAGGGCACCCAAGCCAGCCGGTAAGCGAGTGAGTAGACCCCCACGGCGGCCGGGCCGAGCACGTGCCCGACCGCCAGGTAGTCCAGGTTGACGAGCAACGCCCCGACGACGGCCGCGGGTCCCACGACCGCGATCCAGCGCACGGCTTCCGCGGCCGCCGCAGCGTCCCAGCGCGGCCGTACGGCACCGCCGGCCAGCGCGCCCAGCAGCGGTTGCGCCACCGCCGTGCACACCAGGCCGATCACCAGCGCGGCCGGACCGACGCCGCTGAGGGCGAGGGCGATCGTGACCACCGCGCCCAGCACCGCGCTGCCGCCGTCGGGCAGCAGCCGCCGGCGGAAGTCCAGCTCGCGGTGCATCAGTCCCATTTGGACACCGCCGACGGCCGAGAACGGCAGCCCGACCGCGGCCAGCCGGACCAGCCCGGCGGCCCCCGGGGTCCCGAGCAACGCGGTGATCGGTCCCGCGGCGGCCACGAGCGCGGCGGCCAGCAGCACCCCGGCCGCCGCGCTCATCGTCAGCATGGTCCCGGCCATCCGCCGGGGATCCCGCCCGGTCCGGCTGATCACGTCGTAGACGCCGATCGACTGCACCACCTGACCGAGGTTGACCAGCGACACCGCCAAGGCGATCGCACCGAGCTGCGCTTCGGCCAGCACCGCGGCCAGCACCAGGGTGACCAGCATCTGGCTGCTCTTGCTGACCAGGTTCGCCGCGCCGAGCCACAGCGAACCCCGCACCGCCCGGGTTCCGAGCCCACTGCTCATCCGGTGCCTCCGGCTGGAACCCGCGCGCGCGTCAGGCGGACAGCGGCGAAGGCCACCAGGCACCAGGCCGCGACCACGGCGACGCCGTCGAGGGTGACCGCGGCCCGGGCACCGAGCGCGGCCGCCACTGCCGAATCCACGAAATGCAGATGCGCGAACGGCACCGCCAGCGCCAGGACCCCGAGCAGAACAGCGTCCCGATGCGGCCGTCGCCGCGCGGCCACGGCCACCATCGCGGGCACGGCGATCAGGACGTCGCCGGGCTGATGCACCACACATACCACGACCGCGAGGCAGGTGAGCAGGTCGGCCACGGGGACCGCACCGGCGCGGTCGAGCCGGCGCACGAGCACCGCGCTGAGCACCAGCACCCCGGCCAGCACGACCAGTTCTCCGCCGGACGGCGCCCAGCCGGTGAGACGGAACACCACAGCGGCCACGTCGATCCGTTGCGAGGTAAGGGAATCCACCGCGCCGTAGTCGGTCGCCTGTGCATGGGTGAGATTTCGCAGGACGACATCGAGAAACGGGCCGATGCCCCCGCCGCGGACGACCAGCAGGAGCACCACCGGCAGGCTCGCCAGCGCTGCCGCCGCGGTGCCGGCTACAGCCACCCGCCGAGAGCCTCGCGCGAACAGCAGAACCGCCAGCGGGAAGCCGTACTGCGGTTTCAGCCACGCGAACGCGAGGGCGGCGCTCGCCCAGCCCGGGGAGTCTTTCCGTGCCACGAGCGCGCCTGCCGCACCGAGCGCGACGAGCGGATTGATCTGGCCGACATAGAGCTGTGCTTTGCCGACCTGGCTGGTCACCAGCAAGGCGGCGACGACGATCGCCGTGGTCGCGAACGGAACGGGGACGAACCGCCGGACGGCGTGCGCGGCCACGGCCGCGAGCGCGCACAGCAGCAGCAAGTTGAGCACGGTGAAGGCCACCGCGCCGGTCCGGTACCCGGCCAGCGCGAACGGCGCGTGCAGCAGAAGGTGGTATGGCTGGTAGAGGTTGAAGTCCTGGCGTACTGGCCAGTGCGCGAACATCGTGGCGGGGTCGTAGGGATTGCCACCGGCGAGGAACTCGCGGATGGGGAAGTAGAGCGCGTCGCGGAAATCCTGGAGCCGTTCCTCGGCCCGGTTCGCCGAGGTCGGCAGCGGAACCCGCCACGACGGCGCGAGGGCGTGCCAGGCACTGACCGAGCCGACCGCGACGGCGACGATCAGGATGGCTCGGTGCGCCACGCTCAGGGTGGCGGCCCGGTCGCGGCCGGGAAGGCCGAACCGCGGCTTCCCCTCCGCCGCGCCGTCCGCGAGTTCGGTGCTGCGCCTCAGTTGCATGCCACCACCACCGCTACGAGGACCGCGCCGGCCGGCAGGACGCCGAGCGTCGCCGTGAGTTCCGTGTGCCGCTGGCTGTCCGCGACCGCCACCACCGCAGCGCTGCCTTCGTCCGTCTGGTCCTCCGGGAGCGCGGCCGCGAGCTTGGCCGCCGTTTCGGCGAGTTCCGGCGCGACCGGAACCACGCGCAGCGGCAGTCCGGCCGCGCGACCGAGCATGGCCAGCTGATCAGGCGTGGCCGGATCGCTGCCGCGCAGCACCGCGACCGGGCGATGGACACCGGCCGCGGCGAGCGCGCGGCGCACGGAAGCCGGGCCGCCGCGCGGCTGCGCCGCTCTCAGCCGACCGGCGACGACGATCGCGACCCCTGTCGCGACGGCGGCGACCAAGGCCAGCCCGGTCACCAGCGGCACGTCCGCGTCCACCGCGAGCACCTCGGGCCGCGGATCCAGCATGCGCAAGCGGGCCACGGGCGCGAGCAGGTTGGCGTCGACCATCGCTTTGCCCAGCGCCTCCGCGATGGTGCTCGCTTGCTCCGCCAAGGGCGCCCGGACCGACACCCGCGCCAATCCGGACGCCGGCACCAGCTCGACCGAGATCCGGGGACCGAGCTCGTCCGGGGAGTACCCGGAACCCGGCGCGACCGACCGCAGCACCGAAGGACTTCGCGCGAGTTCGACCACCGCGGGCATCGCCAGGGAAACGACTTCGCCGTACTGCCCGCTGGTCTGGTCCACTGGTTCGGCCAGCAGGCTTACCCGGCCCTGATAGGTGCCGCCGCGCAGCAGGCCGACAAGCAAGACTGCCAACCCCACGATGAGCGCGCCCGCGACCGCCACCGCCGTCGAGCGGGAAAACTTCGTCACCGCGTGCCTCCGAGGGAGGTGCGCAGCAGTTCGTCGTAGGCTTTCATGAACGGGTGCGGGTCGTACTCGCGCTCGATGGTGCGCAGTGCCTCGGCGGCGGCGAGCGCCCGGGCGGCGGGATCGAACAACAGCTCGTTGAGCGCCTCGGCGACAGCAACCGGGTCGTCGGGCGGGACCACCCGCCCGCCTCCGCCGGAAAGCACGCCGCGGACGCCGCCGACGTCGGTCGCGACGACCGGTCGCGCGGCGGCCATCGATTCGAGGACGGCCAGCGGCAGGCCTTCCCAGTCGCTGGTCAGCACCGTGAGATCGGCGGCCGCGAGCAGATCGGCCACGTCTTGGCGAGTGCCGAGAAACCGGACCCGGCCGTCGAACGCCTCGGCGCGGCGCTCGAGTTCGGCGCGCAGGCTCCCGTCGCCGGCCAGCCACAGAACCGCGTCGCCGTCGAGTCGCGCCCAGGAATCGAGCAGCACGTCATGGCGTTTCTGCGGTTCCAGCCGGGCGAGGCAGAGCGCGACCGGCACGTCGTCGGCGACCCCCAGCGCCGCCCGCGTCTCCGCCCGCCCGAAGACCGGAGGCTGCGCGAAGACCGCGTTGCGGATTTCCACCGGGGTGTCCACGCCTGCTTCGGCGAGCCGGGCAGCCGTGGCCGGGGAAACGGCGACTACCCGGTCGGAGGTGTACCGCAGAATACGGGCGGCCGCAGGGAAATCCTTGTCGGCGACGCCGTGGAACACGGTCAGCAACGGCGCTCGCTTGGGCAGCAGTGCCAAGCGGGAAACCAGGCTCGCCCCGACGTTGTGGGCCAGCACGAGGTCCGGCCGGAACCGGGCCGACGCCGTGCGCACCGCGGCGGCAGCCCGCAGCACACCGAGCTTGCTGCGGCGCGCGAGCGGAACCGGGAACGTCTCCACACCGGCCACGGCCAGGCCGTCGGCCCGGAAGCCGCCGCCGCTGGCGACCGCCGACACCCAGCCGTACTCCTGGCCGCGGACCGCCATGCCCGCGACGAGTGTCTCGGCCCCGCCGGCTCCCATCTCACTGATCACGTGCAGGACACGCATCGGCACCAGCCTTTCCGGTTCGGATTCCGGCCGCGACGCCGAGCGCGGCGAGCGACCACAACGGCAGGTAGTACTGCTCGGACAGAAACGCGGAAGCCACCAGCACGGCGAGCAGGGCGGCCTGGAGCACGATCGCCTCCGTCCGCGCGGGGCTCGGGCGCTCGGCGCACCGGACCGCCCGCTCGCTGCCAAGCACGGCGACGCCGATCACCCCGGCGAACAACGCGAACCCGGGCAGGCCGAGTTCGGCCGCCACCTCGAGATACATGTTGTGCGCCACCGGGGTCTGCTCGTCGATCTCGGCGTTGTGCGAGGCGGCGGCGTACTGCGTGCGGAAGGAACCCGGGCCGACGCCCAGCACCGGATGCGCCGCCACCATCCGGGCCGCGGCCTGCCAGCGCAGCTCCCGAGTGTCCACATTGGTCGCGGCGATGAACGTCTTCTCCTGCACGGCCCGCTCCAGCTGCGGGCCGGCGAGCAGCAGTGCGCCCAGGCCCAGCACGACGACCGAACCGGCGGCCGCGGCGAGCACTCGCCACGGAAGCACGCGGCGCACCAGCAACCAGGCCAGCGCGGCAGCCAAGGCAAGGGCGCCGCCCCGGGAGAAAGTCGCGACCGCACCGCCCACCAGAACGGTCCCGGCGAGCGTGCTCACGAAAAAGCGGGAACGCGAAACGCGCGGGGTCAGAAAGAGCAGAGGAACCGCGGCCACGAGGAAATAGGCCAGATCGTTCGGGTCGGGTTGCGGGCCGCTGGCTCGCGTATTCCCCTCCACGATCAGGCTGTACAACGCGCCGGCACCCGCCACGGTCGCCCCCGCGGCCATCGCGAGCAGCAGCCCGCGAATGGGGACCTCGCGCCCGCCGATATCCGCCAGCACCGCGGTGACCAGGAGGAACGGAAACCAGCGCACGGCGTACTCGACGGTGAACACCTCCGCCGAGTGGACCGCCGCGGTGGTCGCCACGACCGCACCGAGCAGGGCGAGCACCACCTGCAGCGGCGTCAGCCGGGGAAGCGTCCGGTGCCGGATCCGGAACACCAGCCACCCGACGATCAGCAACGCGGGAGCGACCTTGCCCACCTGCGGATGCACGGCCGCCAGGTAACCCTCGACCGGCGCCAGCGCCATGGTCGCGTACGCGACCACCCGAAGCGCTGCTGCGAGCGGGTCGCGCTCGGCAGGCAGGACGACGGTGAACGCGTTCATCTTCCCCGGTCCAGCCGGGCGGTCGAACGCTCGCGCCGCACCACGCTTCGGCGGACGTACGCACCGGTGCCGACGACCTCGAACTGTTCGCGCATCGTACGCAGCGCCCAGCGCACCAGGGCGGTCTTCCGGCTTCCCCCCGCCATTCCGGGAAAGAACTCCATCCCGGGTGCCTCTTTGCCCTCGAGGACATCCGTCGGATGCAGCAGCAGGGACGGGGTGACCCCACGGGCGAGACAGAGCCGCAGCGCGGTGCGGAAATACCCGCGAGCCAGCCGCGGGGAGACCTCGTGGAGCTGGACGAGATAGGAACCGTGGATCGGGGTGCGCAGCAAGGGCATGGTCGTCACCGGAAGCTCGACCAGCGCGTTGCCTTCGGCCGTTCGCCAGCGATACGGGTGCACCGGCGCGAGCACCCGCGAGAACCCGCCGAACAGCTCGCCGCGGCCGTCGTCCCGGGCCGCCGCGGGCACGCCGCGGTTGTGGTAAGCGCGGGCCAGCGGGCCGATCCAGGTCGGCAGCGTGCTGGCGTCGTAGGAATAGCCGCGCTCGATCAGCAGCTCGACGAGGTCGCGGGTGACGCTGTAACCGGGCCCGCGGAAGCCGGAGGGTTTCGGCGCGCCTGCCGACACGATCGCGTCCTCGGCCCGGCTCAGCTCGTCGGCGAGCCGGTCGCGGGAGTACCGGTGCAGCCAGGGCTCGTGGCCGAAGGAATGGTTGGCGATCTCATGTCCGGCCGCGGCGAACTCGTTGACCGCCTTGGCCCCGTCTTCGCGGACGGCGTCGGCGCCCACCACGAACACCGTCGCCTTCAGGTGCTGCTCGCCGAGGACGTCGAGCAGCCGGGGCACAGCCGCCGGAAGAAAACTGGGGTAGTCCCGCCAACCAGGATCACCGTGGGTCTTGAGGTACGCCCACAGGTTGTCCAGATCCACCGAAACGGTCGCCAGCGGCCGGCCGGTCATGCGGTTTCCCCGGCGACGCGCCCGGTCCGCGCGGCGGCCCGGCTTTGCGAACCCAGCAGCAGCACCCCGGCCACCACGACGACGAGACCGAGAGCGACCCAGGGACCGCCGCCGTCGACCACCCGATCGCCCAGCACGGCGATGCCGGTGACGGCGGACAGCACGATCGTGGTCGCGTCCGCCGTGGCCACCACCGCCGCGGCCGGGCCGCGTTGAAGCGCGACGGCCATCGACGCCTGGCCGAGGA
The DNA here is from genome assembly GCF_046195355.1 of Amycolatopsis sp. VS8301801F10. Lineage (NCBI taxonomy): Bacteria > Bacillati > Actinomycetota > Actinomycetes > Pseudonocardiales > Pseudonocardiaceae > Amycolatopsis > Amycolatopsis sp. VS8301801F10. The sequence continues at coordinate 1,032,287 of NZ_CP176065.1, forward strand.
CCGCCCCCGCGAGCACCAGCCAGGTGAGCGGATTCGTGGGCAACGACAACAGATCCCGATGGGCCAGCGTGCGGCTCGCCACCGCCACGACAGCGAACGACAATCCGGACAGGACCGCCGGCGCCGTGAACGTCGCGGTCCGGCCCGCCGGGATCATCGCCAACCCGATGCCCACGACAGTCCCGGCCACGACGATGATCCCGCCCAGACCGAGGTCCCCGGCTGTCGAGGGCGCCGAAACCCCGGCCAGCAGAACCAATCCCGCGGCGAGCAGCACCAGCGTCAGCACTTCCGCGGTCCGGATCCGCCATCCGAGAACCAGCACCCCGAAGACGGTGGCCAGGCCGATCGCCGAGGACGAAGCGGTCTGCACCAGGTAGAGCGGCAGCGAGGCGCGGGCGAAGAAAGCGAGCGCGAAGCCGCCGGCCTGACCGGCGAAGCCTGCGAGGTAGAGCGGATCGGTCGCCAACCGGGCGAGCAGTCCGACACCGGCTCCGGACGAACCGCCGGCACGGCGGGCCGCGACGCTTTGCGCGACGATTCCCACCGCGTACAGCACGGCAGCGGCCACCAGTATCTGATAACCCACTACGCATGACTCCTTATCCGCATACCGCCTGACCGGAGGTGACCGGTCGCCGCGATGCCGAGAAGCACATTCCGGGAAGAGGAAACGGGTGTCACGCTCGAGCGAAGGTTTCTGGTCGTGCGTTGAGAACCGGACTGCCTTCGCGAGACTGTGCACACCAGATCAGGATGCTGCTTCGCTCAAGCACGGAAAACGGCAACCGCGCGGAATCCAGTCCCCCGACCCGCTCCTTGGCGATTGCCGCACCGCGCAAGCTTTGTCCACAGTGGATTGTCTTTGCGTTCGACGCGGCCATCGGCACAAGCGAACGCACGGCACGGACGGGGGCTCCGGCCGCGTGCCCGGTCGCGCCGGGCGGGGTTGGCGCACCCAACACTGGCGCACCAACCCCACCCGCGTCGACGCGGTCGTGACTGTCCGGCAGGCTCGGACGGCTCGGGCAGCCGAGCCTTGGCCCGGTTCCGAGCCGCCGAAGCACCTGCACCGCTGAATCCCAGGCTCCGGCCGGTCCGCCCACCACGGCCCGGCCGGGCGCGCGGGCTCAGCCGTGCTGGATGCTGCCGCCGTCGACCGTGCTGCCCGACGCGCAGTTGTACGGAGAGATGCCCTGCGCGGAGTTCTCGCCCGGCGAAAGGACCGGCACGCCGATGCCGTCCAGCGAGTCGCGGATCGGGACCTGCACGCCGAGAACGTTGACGTCGTTGCCGCAGACGCCGAGGGTGCCGTTGACGTTGTGCAGCACGTCGGTGTTGCTCAGGTTCACCAAGCCGACCTGGCCGTCCCGGCCGTGGTGGTGGTGGTGCTCGTCCGGGGTGCCGGCCGAGGCGATCCCGCCGAAGAGCAGGGCGCCGGCGGCCATCGCGGTGGTCAGGAAACCGATTTTCTTCAACATGAGGTTACTCCTGGAGACTGAGAGATTGGCAAGGAATGGTGATTCTTTCTCACCAGAGCGTTCCGGAACGCTGCGCGCAATAAGTAATTTATCGTTGCCCGGCAGCAATTTCCACTTGGTTCCACTATCGTGTTAACTGAAATTTGGAAATCGGGATTCCCCGGCCGCACGGGAAGAAGCCCATGCCAAAAAGCCCTGTGGGTCAGGGCGGTTCGAATTCCGAGGTAATCGCACCGCTCGGGAAGGGGTCGGAAGCAACGGTTCTCCGACCCCTTCCCGGGCGTCAACGGGCGGTCATTTGCGGACGAGCCCACTCAGCCGAGCCGCGAGTTTCTGCACTGCCGACTGAGGGGTCACCTCGTCGCCGGAAAAGGGGGAAGTGCCCCCGTCGAGCGGCATTCGCTGCAGCTGCGGCACCAGCGGCAGCTTCACGCTGTCCGGCCGGTTCAGCAGCCGCGTGGGCAGCACCGAGTCAGTGAGCGGCAGTTGTCCCAGCAACGGAATACCGGCCAGCGGCGAACCCTGGTTCGGAACGTCCGCCCGGTCCCCGCGGCCGGGAACCGCGGCCGAGGGGATGCCCGGCATCGGGGACATCACCGGGGTCCGGGGCAGCTGCGGCGTCTGGGGGGTCACTGGCCGCACCGGCGCGACCGGAGCAGCCGAAGCGACGGGTACGTTGGGGACGTTGGGGACATTCGCCAGGTGCCCCTCGCCGGGAGCGTCGGGCGTGGTGCTCACCCCTCCGTGCAGGGGCAGCGGCAGGGCCGGGAGATCACCGTTGACGGGGGTGATCGTGCCGCCCGCCGGCCGCGGCACCGAGTTCTGCAGTTCGGTGAGCAGCGGAAGGGTGGGCAGATCGGTGACCTTCAGTTCGTTCCCGACCGGGGCGTTGATTTCCGGCTCGTCGAAACTCGCGCTGGCCGCCGGCGAGGACCGCAGCAGCTGCGCCGGCACGGTGAACACCGACGAGGCGGACTGCGGGGTCAGCACCCCGTTGGACATGGCCTGGACCTTCGGCACCACCTCGCGCACCGCGGAAGGCACCGAGGCGGCCTTGTCGAGGTGCGCGGGAGCCAGCTGCTGAAGCCGCTCGGCCAGGCTGGCGACCGCGGCCGGGTCGGCGTGCAGATCCAGCGGCGAGGCGGGGAGGTCGGGGTTGACGTTTTCGTCCGCCGACGCGATCCCGGTCCCGAGCATCAGCAGGCCGCCGGCGACGAGGGCCGCCCGCAGACCGAGCTTCGTCCAATTACGCATGAGAAATACTCCTTAGAAATCAGTGGAATCTTCAGTAAAAAGGCACTTGCACAACGCGCGGCAAGAGTCCACGCGGCGCGAAAAGGGAATCAAGGGGCATCTGGCCGGCAAACCAGGAGAGCACGGGCTGATCCGCCGAATCGCCGTCCCGGTGCGGAAAGCGCGCTTCAGTCTGGCGTTACGCCAGGCTGGCAGGCAGTATTCGCCACCGAGCGATGGGCCGCGGGGCGGCGGATTTCAGCTCGAGACTGGTGGCGCGCCGGGTTGCCCGACAGAGTCGCGCCGCAACCGTCATTACCGCCGTGCGCAGCCGTCACCGTGGCGGTCGAACCGGCGCTCGGAGACGGCGGCAGAGGCAGCGGCAGGGGCAGCTGTCCGTGCCGCGCGCCGGTTTCGCGCTCGACTTCCGCGGGTGACCGAACGTCACCCCGGTCGACAGGGCTGACCTCGGACGCGGAGCGCTCAGGAATGGCCGTGCCGACCATGGTGGCGCCCTCGACAATGTCCGGTGCCGCGACCGCTGCACCGTCGCCGCGCACCGCAGGACGGTCCACAGTGGACACCGGTTCGACCGGAGCCGACATGGTTTGCGCGGCACGCCGGGGCATCGACTCGGTTTCGTCGCCCAGCAAACCCTTGGCGGTCGCCTTCAGCACGCCGCTGGTGACGGAAAGAGCCTGGCCGGGAACATCGTGTGCGGCCTGGGAACGCTGAACCCGCGCCGCGGCGGTGAGCAAGCGGCGCACCGGCCGGGCGACGTCGTGGACCACCTCGTCGAGCCGACCGAGCTCGCCCTCAACCGGACCCGGGTCGACCGCGGACAGCACCGCGGCCGCCGGCGCACCGGCAGTATCCGGCCCGATCAGGCCAGGCGGCAGCAGGGTGTCCGCACCGGCCGTGCCGCCGGCGACCGCCCATGCCACCGCCGTGGCCGCGACCGCGCCACCGACGACGACGAGCGCGCGCAGCAAGAAGCGACTGACACCCGTGGTGTGCCGTGCTTGCTTCCGCACTCTCTTCACCGCCCCGGATCTCGCCGATCCTTTGTCCAGCCGACGAACGTTCCCGCTCGGCCGGTGCAATACCCGCACCGGAACCCTGCTGATGCGGCAACATATAACCACACCTGGCGCTTACCGCCGCGCACACTCCTTGCGCTTTATCGCTATTGCGCGGACCGATTCGACCCTGGCAATACCCGCGTTTTCCGCGCTGACCAGGCAAAACCGGTCGAAGGAATATTCCCCGACACCACGGTGCCACGCGCACTGCCGCTGCCATGCACAAATAGCGCCACCTGTCAGCAATTCACCCGACCTAGTTACCAGCAAGGAAGAAATAGCGGATTCTCGGAACACACCTGAGTGAAACAATGCGAACCCACCGCCCGACGGCGAGTCCCGGCCCCGACGTCAGGCCCTTCCCCTCGCAGGGCGGATAGCGAGAGTCTCGGGAAGATGAGGCCGCGCGCGGGGCGTGCGGCACGGGCCGCGACCGACGGGCGCGACAAAGCAGCCCCCTCGCGTCCAGCCTGAACTAATCCGCGAACCCGGCACAGGGCTGCCAGCGGCACTTCACGACGTCCCGCAGCGCCTTCTCCATCGCGGGACGACACGGCCGAGGTGCCCGGAATAACCGCAAATGTGCCCGCCCTCTGCGTCAACTGATCCCGGCGGACACTCTCCGGCATTTACCGGAGCTTGTTGTCCCCGGATTCGCCCGGCCAGCTGCCGGACCGACTATCCCTCGCGGTCACGCATCCCCTTGCAGAGCCTGCGAAGGAAGCTCCCCATAAGCAGCCCGGTAATGCGCCGTAAACGCACTGGGCCGCGTATACCCCCATCGCGCCGCGACTTGAGTCACCGTCGTTGAACCGGGCGCGGCCGCGCGCAGTTCAGCCCGCGCATGGTCGAGACGCACGCGTCGCAGGTAAGCCATCGGCGTCGTGTCGAGGTGCCGTCTAAACGCCAGCTGCACCGCACGTGCCGAGACTCCCGCTGCTTGGGCCAGTTCGGTCGCCGTGAGGTCGCGGTCCGGGTTGGCTTCGAGGTACGCGATGGCGCGGCGCAAGGCCTGCGGGTGGGCGTCGAGGTCGGTGCCGGCGCGTTCGTCCAGTGCGGTGGTGGGGAAAGCCGCGAGCACGGCGGCCGCGAGGTGCTGGCTCGCGGTGCTGGCCAGCAGCGGGTGCTCGGCAATGTCCGGGGCGGCCAGGACCTGGTCCCGCAGGTAGGTGGTGGCGGCCCGGAGGTGCTGGGCGCCCGCGGGGGAAATCGGTTTGTGGTCCAGCAATCGTACTGGCTGCTGAGTCCCGGCGACGCGGGTCAGCAGGTCCGGGTCGAGCATGGTGATGGTGTAGCGCGCCCGGCAGATCCGGCCGGAGTACGGGCGGTCGGGCGGGGCGAAGGAGAACAGGTCGCCGGGGGCGAAATCGGCGGGTTCGGCCCATCCGGCGACCTGGTGGTCCTCGATGGTGCCGGCTTCGATGTCGCAGAGGCAGATCCGGCCTAGCGGGTCGACGTCGTAGCTCATGTCGAAGTGCAGGTCGAGCTTGTCGGCGCTCACGGTGTCCGAGGCCACGCGGGTGATGTGGGCGCCTGCGTCGCGGCTGCCGCTGCCGATTCGCATCGGGGCGTAGGAGCTGCTGAGGAAAGCTTCGGTGCGCTCCAGGTCGTCGCTGTCGAACACCACGCGCCCAGGAGCGGACATACGTCGGCGGCCCTTCGTCCACGCCGGCTCCCAACGGCCGGCACCGTACAAGGACCCCCCGGTTACCCGCTTGCGCCGAGCGCCAAACCACCCCCGGCGTACCCCAGCTGGGCGCACGCGTCGTCGATGGTGCCGGCGAGACGGAGCATGACATCGACCCGGGCGACGCGCAGCGGGCGCAGCACGGCCCGGTTGCCGCCGGTGACCACGATCAGCTTCTGCTTGCGGACGTGAGCGGCGCGGTGGGTGTCGATCATCAGCGACATCCCGACGACGGCCATGAAGTCCAGGCCGGTGCAGTCGAGCACGATGTCGCGGCCGGTCCGCAGCTGCGTGGCCAGCACTTCGGCCAGTTCGCCCGCGGTGGCCAGGTCCAGCGCGCCGCGCAGTCTCACCAGTACCAGGGAGCCGACGGCCCCGCATCGGATCGCCAGGTCGCCAGGGCGCAGCGCCCGTTCGGTTGTCTCGGACATCAGCGGAGTTCTCCCTGTCGTCTGTGGCCAACGCCGCAAGGGGAATCTGCTCCCGAAGACACCGCTGAATCTCACTGCTCGGTTCCCGGCCTCTCCGCGCCGGAAGGTGGGCTTTACTCCACCGTGCAGCGTGTGGCGGAAACGGTCTAGCCGCGTAACCGAACTCCCGGGCTATCCGGAAAACGAACCGGCTACCGGCGGGTTCCTTGCTGCGCTTCGAGACCCGCCCGGTACTCCGCTCGTTCCGGGCGGTCGGCGTGCAGTGCGCGATCGTCGCGAACCAGCCGCCGGATGCGGTTGAGGACCGGCTCGGGAGTGACTCCGGCAGCCGCGGCGAGCAGGCCGACGTAGCCGGGGACGGCGATTTCGCCGCGGCGGTGGCGCACCGAATCGACGACCGCCTTGGCGACGTCTTCCGGCCGCACCTTCGGGATCGGCCGCATGTCCAGGCCGGAGGCGAGCGCGGTGTCCACCGCCGAGGGCAGCACGGCGCTGATGCTGACGCCCGCGTCCGCGAACTCCAGGCGGGTCGCGGCGGTCAGCCCCACCACGGCGAATTTGGTCGCGTTGTAGACGGCCAGCCCCTTGACCGGGAATTTGCCCGCCAGCGAGGCGACGTTCACGACGTGGCCGGAACCGCGTTCGACCATGCCGGGCAGCGCCAGCTTCAGTCCATTGAGGACCCCGCCGAGGTTGACGTCGATCTGCAGCCGGTCGGTGGCGTCGGCGAGTTCGAGGAATCCGCCGTTCGGCATGAGCCCGGCGTTGTTCACCAGCACCCGCAGCGGTCCGTGAGCCTTCTCGGCCGCGGCGAGGAAGGACGCGAACGAGTCGCGGTCGGCGACGTCGAGGTGGTGGGCGGTGCCGCCGGCCCGTTCGGCGGTTTCCCCGGCGGCCGCCTGGTTCAGGTCGCCGATCGCGACGCGGGCTCCCTTGCCGGCGAACAACTTCGCGACTGCCCGGCCGATTCCGGCGCCTCCGCCGGTGATCGCGACGGACGCGCCGGCGAGGTCGATCTTGGGGTAGGTCACGGGGTCGCTCCTTGCTCGATGGCGGCGCGCACGCGCGGCGGGGTCAGGGCGCGGCAGGCGCGAAGCACGTCGGCGCGGCGGCGGAGGTCCATGAAATTCGGGCCCATGACGTCCAGTTCGGCCGGACCCGGCTCGATGCGGAGCACGCGGATACCGGCGGCGCGGAGTTGCGTGACCTCGGCATCGACGCGCCGGGTCATCGCGTGCCGGGCGAGCCGTTCGACGCGGGCGAAACCGCGGCCGGGCGCGCCGCCGGAGGTGGACATCGGCGGGATGAGCACGACCTCCTCGACGCCGGTCTCCAGAACGAGATCCGCCGAGGTCGGCGAGACGGTGCCGCCGTCGACGTACTCGCGGCCGTCGACGGCGACCGGCGGGAACCATCCCGGAATGGCCCAGGACGCGGCGATCGCGGTGCCGAGCTCGGTCCGCTGCGCATTCCCGAACGCGACCCGCTCGCCGGTGCGGAGATCGGCCGCGACGAGCCAGGTCCGCGGGTGCTCGACCCAGCCGTCGGCAGTGGCCAGCGCGGTCCCGAGGGCACGCAGCCACCCAGCGTCGCCGCGGCCCTTGGGCAGCACACCGGCCAGTCCGGCCAGCAGGTCGGCCCGGCCGCGCAGCGCCGCGGCGGTGAGGCCGAGGCCAGGCCAAACCGGTGCCGGCCACGGCGGCAGTTTGCCCGGATGCTGTGCGAGATGCCGCCGGAGGCGTTCGTCGGCGGGTTCTCCGCCGAGCGCGGCCATGATCTCGCCGACCCCGATTCCGGAGCCGAGAAACGCTGCCATCTCCGCGCCCGCCGAGGTGCCCACCAGGACGTCCGCGTCGCGCGCGTCCCATCCCAGCTGGTCCTCGACCGCGGCGAGGGCGGCGGCGGTCCAGGCGAAGCCGAGCGTGCCGCCACAACCGAGGACCAGTGCGCGTCGGGTCATCGACCACCTCTGCGGAATCGCGTGTCAGTGGCGGAACCGTATGTCATTTCGAGGGCCGGGGCAATACCGCTCAGCCGAGGTCGGCGCTGCTGACGACCTTGTTGCGGCCGGTGTTCTTCGCCCGGTAGAGCGCCTGGTCGGCCGCGTGGACCAGGCGTTCGAGCGCAGTTCCGGACTCCGGATAGGTCGCGAGGCCGATCGACGCGGAGAGCCCGTCGATCGTCTTCGGGCCGTTCGCGGCGGGCACCTCGACGACGAGCCGCGCGATGGCTTCGCGGACCCGTTCGGCGACCACCCGGATGCCGGGTTGGCGGAGGCCGGGCAGCAGAACCACGAATTCCTCGCCGCCGAACCGGCCGACCGAGTCGTACTCGCGCACCGCGCCGGTGATCGCGGCGGCGACGGCACGCAAGACGGCGTCGCCGCTGAGGTGGCCGTGTTCGTCGTTGATCCGTTTGAAGCGGTCGAGATCCACCATCAGCACGCCGAAACTGGAGTCGGTTCGCTGCGCCCGGCCGAGTTCGCGGGCGGCGAGGGCGTGCCAGCCAGTGGTGTTGAGCAGGCCGGTCTTCTCGTCGGTGGTCGCGGCGATTTCCAGCTGCTTCACGAGAACCGCGCGGTGGATGACGAGCAGCGGCGGCAGGACGCACAGGGCCAGCTCAGCCATGGTCGTCACGGCGAGCGCGGTCAGAATGCCGAGGCAGAGGGTCGCGGCTTCGAGCAGGTTGTCTCCCCAGCCGCCGAAGAGGGTGCGCAGCGACCGGTCCGGCGCGTTGAGCCCGGGGACGGTGATCAGGGCGGCGACGACGAAGTAGGCGGCGGTCGCGAGAAAGAGGTCGCCGAAACCAGACCAGCCCGCGTGCAGAACGGACTTGAGGCTCGGAGTCGCGGTCCAGGAGAGGACGGCCGCGGCGGCCTGGCAGGTGACGACGACCAAGGCGGCGTTGAACACGACGCGAAAGGCCGAGACGCGGCGGACGCGGTACGGGCTTCGGGTGGCCAGATAGAGGTAGAGGATCGCGACGAGTCCAGTGACCAGGGCCGACGGAAGCAAGAGCACGCCGGCGAAGCTCCACACCGAGGTCAAGTTGATGTGCGGGGTGCCGGATCTGAGCCGGAGCCGTTCGACCTCGCGGCCCAGTTCGGCCTGCAGCAGACCGCATCCGCTCAGCAGGCCGAAGACGAGCAGGTCCCGGCCGGAGAAGTGTTCTGCGCGGGCAGCGGTCACGGTCGCTACTGCCGCGACGGCTTCGATCAGGAGACAGTAGGCGATCAAACTGGGCCGCTGGTTCCACAGATTCCACCGCGACAGCGAGACCGCTCCACGGAAAGAACGCGCCGATCTGTCCGCGAGATCGGTTTCAGCCGTGCCCAATGCGCTGCCCCATGCCGTCCCCTCCACCCTGACTGGCCAGCGTGTCCCCCCGACGGACCTTCCACGGTAGTCGGCGGGGTCCACGCTGTCAGCCGAGTTCGGAAAACGTTGCGAGAAGCCGGGATCGCGACTGTGCGGGCAGCTTTTGCCTTCCCGCACAGCTGGTTATCGGAGCCCTATCGGTGGTGTGCGAAGGGAGTCAACGGGTTCCAGAGTTCCGCGCAGTGATGCTGCCTCGGGATCTCCGTGGTGAGCTGACTGTCTCCCGCGGCGTTGAGCGCCAGGACCACGGGATTGTCCTTGGTGTAAGGATCCCACTGCGGCGCACCGTCCACAGTGGGGTTTCCGGTGCGGGCGAAACCGGCCCACTGCGTCAGAATCTGGTCGGCGAGCACCTGCTGGTTGGGGGTGAGCTGGACGCCGTTCGGGAACATCAGCAGCCATTCGGCGACGTGGTAGGCACCGTTCGGTTTGGCGGGGTCGACGAAGAACTGCGGCGGGATATCGGTGTCGTCGACCTGGTAGGCGAAGACCGGGAGGTGCCGCGAGAGCCGCTCGTCGTTGAGCAGCGCGGGACACACCGAGTTGGAGTCGGCGACGGCGGTCCGGTAGGCGAGATACGGGGCTGGCGCGGGATACCGCTTGAGCGGATACGTCTCGCGGACCTCATCGGCGTGCTTTCCGTACTGTTCCTTGATGAATTTCTCGTAATCGGCTTCGGTGGCGGCGTATGGGAGTTGAGTTTCGTCGCGGTCGACGCCGTGCATCAGCGCTACGTGATTGACTCGCCCGGTGGCGAAAGCCTCGGCGGGTGACATCGGCAGAGTCTTGCCGTCGACGATCGGCGCGACCGTTCCATTGTCGGGATTTCTTCCGTGGTCGGCCTGTTTGAGCACCGTCTCCGCGGGCAGCGCACGCAGGCAGGCGGCGGTGGAACAGCCCAGCGCCGCGGCGAACCGGGCACCCTTTTCCCGCGCTTGTTTCTCAGTGGGCAATTGTGCTTTGCAGTCCTGTGTTTGCCAGATGATGTCGACGCCGAGCAGCGAGTTGTACTCCCCGCTTTGGCTGATCCCGCGCTTGAACAGCCCGGCCGAGGCCGGCGAAGCGGTGTGGGCGCAGACGCTCGAACCGCCCGCGGAATCGCCGTAGATCGTGACATTGTGCGGATCGCCACCGAACTTCGCGATGTTGCGTTGCACCCAGCGAAGCGCGGCCTGCTGATCCTGAAGGCCGTAGTTGCCCGCGTGCGCACCGAACGATTCGTGCGCCAGGAAACCGAAAATCCCAAGCCGGTAATTGAACTCCACGCTGATGACGTGCCCCGCGGTCACGAGACGACTCGCGTCCGTCGGCTTCCACAGCAGGAATCCGCCGCCGTGGATCTGCACCATCACCGGAAGCGGACCGGGACCCGCGTTGGCCGGGACGCGCACGGTCAGGTTGAGGCAATCCTCGTTGGCCGACCCGGGACCGGTACCGGGCGGCTGCGGACACTCGGTGCCCTCCTCGGTAGCAGCGAACGGCTCAGTCCAGTGCGCGGGCCGCTGCGGTGCCGCCCAACGCAACTCGCCCACTGGCGGTGCGGCATACCGAATCCCTTGCCACGACTTGATCTCCGCACCCGCGATACCGCACACCGGTCCGTCGTCGGTAGTCACGGTGGTGCCGGGCGAACAAGCTGGCGCGCCCGCTTTGGTGGCCACCGCCGCCGATCCGGCCAGCGACAGCACCACCCCCACGACAGCGGCCAAGACCGCGGGTGCCTTTCCGGCGAATCTCATCCGTCCTCCTTCGCTCCCGCCTGGCCGGGGAGGCCGAACGAACGACGAGCAGCACGCACCGAACAGGCGGTTACCGGCATGGGCTCGGCCAATGCCCGGCTGCGGGCCATTGCCCGCGTGCCTCAAGTCTGACCGCCGCGAGGGGAGGCACAACCTCCGTTCGGGCGCGCGGGAGGGGTCAAATTCCCGGGGACGATGGTCTTTGTCGAGGATCAAGCCGCGCCGGGGAACTCCGCTTCGGCGACCGCGCGCAATTCCCGGACCAATTCGCGCACCGCAAGGGATTGCGCGCCCGCGTAGGTGGCCACGTACCCGATTCTCCGGGTGGGCGGGTCGGCGATCGGCGTGACCGCGACTCCCGGCGGGATGGCGGCGAGGGTGAGTTTCGGCAGGATCGCCATGCCGATTCCTTGCGCCACCATGGAAAGGACCACTCCGTCGTCGGCGACCTCCATTTTCGCCGAGGGCAGCCAGTCTTGCCGGGCCCACCAGGACCGCGTGTACGAGGAGCAGTTTTCCGGCCAGTCGAGCAACGGCAGGCTGCGCGATTCGGCGCGGCTGGCCGGGTTGACCAGGAAGTACGGCTCGCGGAACAGTTCTCCGGCGACCAATCCGGCCGGCGGGGCTTCTTCTTCGCTGAGGGTGGCGATGGCGACGTCCGCGCGGCCGTCGGCGACCTCGCCCGCGGTGCCGCGGCCTATTTCGGGGACGATCAGGACCTGCGGGTGCAGGCCGGAATGCTTGGCGGTCAAGCGTTCCAGGGCTGCGGGCAGGAGGTGTGCGGCAGCGCTGCGGAAAGCGGCGATCCGCAGGGGTCCGGTGAGGGTTCCCGCTGCCGCGCCGCGGGCTTCGGCGCGGAGAACGTCGAGTTGGCGCAGGATCAGCCGGGCGTGCACGAGTGCGCGGGCCCCGGCGGCGGTCGGGCGGGCGCCCGTTCGGCCGCGGTCGAAGAGGATGGCGCCGACCTTGCGTTCGCAGGTCCGTACGGCGTGCGAGACCGCGGACTGGGTGAGGCTCAGCTCGGCGGCCGCGGCGGTGAAGCTGCCGGTGCGCTCCACCGCGAGCAGCAGGCGCAGCTCGCCCGGCGTGAGGTCGACAGCATCCATGCGACCAGCCTAGCCGCAGCCATGAACAGGATTCATGGATTGGCCCGGTCCATCGATCCGGACCTCTGCCGGGACGCCGCCGAGCTGCCTAAGTTTGCTGGTCAGAGCCCTTCCTTAAGGAGATCCCGTGTCCCTGACCGCCGTCCGCCAGGTCCGCCGCCCCGAGGGCGCGCCGAGTGCCGCCGACTTCGAGTTCGTCACCCAGCCGCTGCCGGACCTCGCTGCCGGACAGGTGCTGGTCGAAAACCGTTACCTGTCCGTCGATCCGTACATGCGCGAGTTCATGGAATGGGGCGGCTGGGAACTCGGCGCGGGGCTGGAGGGCCGTTCGATCGGCGAGGTGGTCGAGTCGAAGGAGCCGGCGCTGCCGGTCGGCACGACGGTGTTCCACCGGCACGGCTGGGCGACCCACGCGGTCCTCACCAGCGCCGACGTCCGGACGATCGTCCCGGCGGACGGCGTTCCGCTGAGCGCTTACCTCGGCGTTCTCGGCGGGACCGGGCTCACCGCGTACGTCGGCCTGACCCGGGTCGCACAGGTCCGCCCCGGCGATGACGTATTCATCTCCGCCGCTGCCGGTGCGGTCGGCAGCGCGGCCGGGCAGCTCGCGCGGTTGCTCGGCGCGGGACGCATCGTCGGCAGCGCCGGATCCGCGGCGAAGGTCGAGCACCTGACCCGCGACCTCGGTTTCGACGCCGCCTTCAACTACCACGACGGCCCGGTCACCGACCTGCTCGCGAAAGCGGCTCCGGACGGCATCGACGTGTACTTCGACAACGTCGGCGGGGACCACCTGGCCGCCGCGATCGACGCCCTGCGCGACTACGGCCGCGTCGCCTGGTGCGGTTCAGTCGCGCAGTACAACAGCCTGCGCACGCCGCCGAGCGCGCCGCACAATCTGTACGACGTGGTCGGGAAAAGCCTTCGCATCGAAGGGTTTCTGGTGCGCAATCACCTCGACGCGCGCGAGGAGTTCGAGGAATTCCTGATCCCGCACGTCCGCAGCGGCAAGGTGCTGGTCGACGAGACCATGGCAGAAGGGTTTTCCAGCATCGTGGACGCGTTCATCGGGATGCTGCGCGGGGAGAACGTCGGGAAAATGCTGGTGCGGATCTGACCTCCGGGAGGGGGCAGGCGAGCCCCCTCCCGAGGCAGAACCTCAATCGCGCCAACGGTTGTTGAGGAAGGCGTCGTCGTCCTCATCGTCTTCCACTGGACGCGGGCGACGCGCCGGACGCCGCGGCGGCTCGCTCCGCAGGGCGGGCTGATTCGGGGTCACCGCGAACGGGGACGCCGAACCGGGCTCGTTGCCGAACTCGTCGGAATCGAACGCCGAGGGCGGATCGGTGCTCGGCCGGTCCGTGCTCCACCCGGACTTGGTCTTGCGCTTCCCCAGCTCCCGCCGGTGCTGGACGTACCGTTCGGCCGCCTGCACCTGTTTGGTCATGTACTCCTGGGACCGCGCCTTGATCTCCTCGGCCTTCTGCTCGCGCAGCGCCCTCCGGTCGGCCTGCTCCCGGACCAGCGCGTCCAGTTCGGCCTTCATCGCGGCGGTTTCGCTCATGCGTCCCTCCCCTACCTGGTCCGGATGATCGGCGCGTCGTCGTCATCGTCGAGTGAACCAGTGATCCGGCTGGCGGGTTCGGCGAGGTTGTCGAAGACCGCGCCCTCCACGCGGTACGCCGCGCGCCGCTCGGTCTCGCCACCGCCGCCACCGCCGCCGTGCCCGCCGCCCATCGGACCCATGCCGGGCATCCCGGCGCCGCCGGACTGACCCGGCTGGCCGGAATGGTCGCTCGCCGGGGCCGGGAAACCGCCGCCGGAGTGGGTGCCGGACACCGGAGTGTGGTCGACCCCGACCACCGGCCCGCCGTGCAGCGGAGCGCTCGGCGCGCCAGCGGGCACGCCCGGACCGCCGGTGTGCGAGACCTCCGGACCCGGCCCGCCCTCGATCGGATGCCCCGGCGCTCCGCTCGGAACCCCGTGGTGCAGCGGCTGGACGGGTGCTCCCGCGAGGTGGCCGCCGCCGTGCGAGGTCCCCTGGGCGGGACCGTCTCCCGCCGGATGCACCGCGTGCCCGCCGGACGGGTCGCCGGTGTGCGAGGCCCCCTGGGCGGGACCGTCTCCCGCCGGGTACACCGGGTGCCCGCCGGACGGGTCGCCGATGTGCGAGATTTCCGGACCCGGACCGCCCATCGGAGGCACCGGGTGGCTGCTGCTGGGCGAGGCGCCGCCGTGCCCGTTGGCCTCGGGTCCCTTGTGGTCGCCGGGATGCTGGCCGGGATCGTCGCCCGCGTGGTGGCGGCCGGTGCTGTCGCCGGGTGTCTCCGGACCGTGGTCGACCGGACGCTTGTCCTCCTCGCCGAGCGTGTACGTCGTCGGGTTGCCCTTGCCGTCGTCGACCGTGACGACGGTCGGCCCGTTCGGCCCGTCCGGCCGCTCGGCGGTGATCTTCGTGTCGCCGTCGCGGAGGTGGATCTTGCCGTCCGGACCGGGGTGGTGGACGTCGGGCTGGCCGCCGTCGGACGCGGACTTGTCGTCGGACCAGTCGATCTTGAAGTCCTTGACCGGCCCGGAACCCTCGCCGATCTTGATGTCCATCTTGCCGTCCGCGTCCGGCTCGGACATCTCGAAGGTTTTGTCGCCCTGCTTGACCTTCAGGACATCGCGGCCGTCTTCGTCGGGCTTGCCGTCGTGGTTCTTGTCGGCATCCGGCTTGCCGTCGTCCGGTTTGCCGTCGTGGTCCTTGTCGTCGCCGGGCTTTCCGTCCTCGCCGCCGACCCCGCCGTCGGCGGGGTCGGTCTTGATCGGCGGACCGTCCACCGGACCACCGCCGGGGGAACCGCCGCCGCCCTTTTCGCCGGGAGCCTTGTCGTCGCCGGGAACCTTGTCGTCAGGGCCCTTTCCGTCCGGGCCTTTGCCGTCGGGGCCCTTGCCGTCCCCGCCAGTCGAACCGGGCTCGCCGCCGCCCGGCCCGCCGAGGGGAGCGCCGCCGTGGCTGCCCAGCGCGTCCTTCTTCAACGACTCCATCGCGGCCTCGGCCTTTTGCTTCGCCTCGGCCTGAGCCTTCTGCTTCGCCTCTTGCTCGGCCCGCTGCCGGGCCTCTTCCTCGGACTGGCCGTGGTCCTGCCCGCCGCCGGAACCGCCCGAGCCGGGCCCTCCGGAACCGGACCCGCCGCCGGAGTCGGTCTTGATCGGCGGACCGTCCACCGGACCGCCACCGCCAGTCCCGCCACCCGGACCCCCACCGAGGGGACCGCCGCCCGGCGCATCGGACGGAACATCGAGTTCGGGAACCTTCGCGCCGCCCCCGCCGGAGCCGCTGCCAGACCCGCCTCCCGAACCGGATCCGCCGCCGGTGCCGCCTCCCGTGCCGCCGCCGAAACCGCCCCCGGTCCCGCCGGAATGGTCACCCTGCGGAATGTCCGAACCGGACCCGCCGCCAGTTCCACCGCCGGATCCACCGCCGAAGCCGCCACCCGGACCGCCTCCGTAGCCGCCCTGACCGCCAGACCCCGGACCGCCGGATCCACCGCCGAAGCCGCCACCCGGACCGCCTCCGTAGCCGCCCTGACCGCCAGACCCCGGACCGCCGGACCCCTGCCCGCCGCTCTGGCCGCCTCCGCCGGGACCGCCACCGCCAGGCCCCTGCCCACCGCCGCCAGGACCGCCGGAACCGCCAGCGCCGCCAGCCCCGCCGTCCTCGGCGCCCTCGAACTTGTTCTTGAGCTTGCCCATCTCCTTGTCGAGGGCGTCGTAGGCCTTGTCGACGAGGTCCTTCGCGTCCTTGCAGGCCTTCTCGAACCCCTGGTAGATGGTGTCCCACATGTCGGGGTTGAACTGGTTCATGATCCACTGCTTGGCGAGGTCCTTGCCGTGGCTCTGGATCTCGTCGTCGTTGCAGCAGCCCTGGTCGTTGAGGGTGTCGACCAGGTTGGTGCCGAAGTTGTAGTCCATCCAGCCGGCGATCTGGGCCAGGTCCTCGATGCTGCCGTGCTCGCCGTTGGCGACCGCGATGACCTTCTGCGCCATCGTGTAGTCCGCCTTGCCGACCTGGTCGCGGTACAGCGCGATGACCTGGTCGGCCTTCCCCTTGCACAGGTCGAACAGCGTTTTCGTGGTGTGCAGCACCGCTTCGCTGGCGTGGCTGAGGTCGTCCCCCAGCTTCGCGGCCTTCTTCTGGATGCTTTCGTTGTACCGGTCCGCGGCCGCGTCGGCGCCGGCTCCGGTCCAGGTCCCGAACAGGGTGCCCAGTTCGGTTCCGGTCTCGGTCAGCGTCGACTTCACGGTTTCCGAGCCGTGCTTGAAATGCATGGCGTCGTTGACGAAGCCCTCGAAGCTGATCCCGCGCTGCTCGTCGAACGGGCCGCGGATGTCCTTGTCGAGGTCGAGCTTGCGAGTGGACCCCTTGCAGTCGTCCGGGATCTTCTCGAGCAGCCCGCCGAAGGTCTCGAACACTCGCAGCGCGGGGGCCGCGGTGTCGAAGATTTCGTCGGACGTCTTCGTGCCGGTGGCCCCGGCGTCCTTGCCCTCGCCGGGAGCGGGCGGCTGCTTCTTGCCGAGCTCGTCCTTGCCCTTGTCGACCTCTTTGCGCTTCGCGTCCTGGTTGTAGCTGTTCTGCTGGCCCTTCCGCCGGGCTTCCTCGTAGATCTCCTCGAGCTTCGGGGCCCCGCCCGGCGCCGCGAACGGGTCGTTCGGAATCAGGATGAACGTCCGCCCGTAGGACTTGATGTACTTGGCGACTTCGTCGCCCTCTTCGCCGCCCGGGTTCGGATGCTCGTTGACCCACGCCCGAAGCAGGCCGTCCTTCAACGCCGGCGGCACCGCCGAGTCGTCGAGCAGTTTCTTGACATCCGGCCACGTCTTCGGCTGGTTTTCGTCCGCCATCAGAGAATCCCGTCGACGCCGTTGCCGGTCTTGGTGATGGTGCCGGCCTGGTTGTCCTCGTTCGTGCCGTAGGCCGATCCGGCGGTGCCGATGTTCGTGCCGAACGCTTCGAGGGCCTTGCTGTAGCCGGAAAGCGCGCCCCAGAGCTGTTTGGTTCCCTCGAGGTACTTGTCGGCGTGCGCCTGGTGCACCCGGCCGAATTTCTCCTTGGTCAGCTCGGAGTTCTCCAGGTCGGGATTGTCGTCAAGCAGTTTCTCCGCCAGGTCACCGATGTTCTTCGCCGCGTTCGACAACGCCTGGGTTGTCGCGGTGTACCCGCCCCCACCGCTCATTTCAGTGCTTCTCCTCAGCTCGGCTTGTTGCCAGGGCCTCCGCGAGCACGTCCGCCACGGATTCCACGTCGGTGAACCGATCGAGCTCGTCCAGATCGATCGACACGTCGTAGTAGATCTCCAGCGCCGCGAGAAGCCGGATCCGGCCCTTCGAGTCGATGCCGAGCTCCTCCAGCGGAGCGTCGGGCACGACGAGGGCCGGGTCGAGCCGGAAGGTGTCGCTGACGACCTTCGTGACCTCGGCGCAGTGATCACCCACGCACGCCACCGTAACGCGCCTTGGCGGCCGACCGGGCGACCTTTCCGCTGGAAGTGCGCGGAAGTCCGCCAGAAGGGACCAGGTGTACCGCGCGCAGCGTGAGGTCGTGCTCCCTCGACACCGCTCGCAGGACCGCCCGGGTCACGTCCTTGACCTCGGCTTCCGCGCCGCGGGCCCATTCCGCGACCACCATCGCGCCCTCGCCCCGTTCGTCGGCGACGCCGAACGCGGCGACCCGGTCGCGGCGGATCGCCGGATGCGCCTCGCCCGCCGCCGCCTCGAGGTCCTGCGGATGGAAGTTGCGGCCGTCGACGACGATCAGGTCCTTGAGCCTGCCGGTGACGTAAAGGTCGCCGCGGTGGAAAACCCCGAGGTCGCCGGTGCGCAGCCAGCCTTCGAGCCCGTCGAGGACTCCGCCGAACGCTTCCGCGTCGCCGCGTCCCCAGTAGCCGGACGCGACGTTCGGCCCGTGCACCCAGATCTCGCCGACCTCACCCTCGGGCTGCTCGCGTCCGTCGTGGACGATCCGGACGAGCTGCCCGACCGGCCGTCCCACCGACATGACCGGCTGTCCGTCCGGCGTTTCGACGGCACGGCCCTGGGCAAGGGCTTCCCGGTCGAGCACCGCGCCGCGCGGCCCTTCTTCTCCGGCGCTCGCGACGTACACGGTGGCCTCGGCCAGCCCGTACGACGGCCGATGCGCCTCCGCGCGAAATCCGTACCGGCCGAACACCTCGTGGAACCGCTCGACCGTGCGTGGCCGGACGGGCTCGGCTCCGTTGAGCGCGACCCGGACGTCCGAGAGGTCGAGGCCCTCCTCGCCGCCGACGTCGGCGGCGAGGTCGTAGGCGAAATTCGGGGCCGCGGTGAAGACGGCCGGATAGTCCGAGAGCTGGCGCAGCCAGCGCCGCGGCCGGTGCACGAACTCCGCCGGCGACATGAACACCGACCGGCCGCCGACGTAAACCGGCAGGCACAGCAGCTGGATCAGGCCCATGTCGTGGAAGAACGGAATCCAGCCCGCGCAGGTGGTCTGCTCGTCGGAGGCGTAGGCCTGGCTGGCCTGCCAGCAGGACGCGACGATCGCCCGGTGCGGGATCACCGCGCCCGCCGGTTCGCGCGTCGACCCCGACGTGTACTGCAGGTAAGCCGGGCTTTCCGGATCCACGCGAATCGGATCGATGCCTGGTCCGGACAACTCGTCGACCACCACGAGGTCGCCGGGATCGCCGAACTCGCGCACCTTCGCCGCGACAGCGGACGACGTCGCCCACACCCGCGCGCCGGAGTCGGCGAGGACCCCATCGAGCCGGTCGGCCTGCGCGCGGTTGCCCGGCAGCATCAGCGGAACGGCGATCATCCCGGCGGCGAGGGCGCCGAAAAACGCCAGCGGGTAAGCAAGTTCCTGTCCCGCGAGGATCGCGACACGCTCGCCTGGCTCGGCGATCCGGCGCAATTGCCCGGCCACGGTCCGGACTTTGGCGGCGAACTCCGCCCACGTGAGGGTGTGCTCGACGCCGCGCTGGTGGTCTTGCTGGGTGAACAACGGCCGTTCGTCGCCGGCGCGGGCGAAGAGCCGGTCCACGATCGAGACGCGCATGACCTCGGCAGGCACCGTACGGGACACCCCGCGAAGCTACCCGCTACGACGAGATCGCGACCACCCGGCCGAAAATCCGCGGATCGGCGAGGCGATCCACCACGTAGGCGGCCAAATCGGCCCGAGCCGTGCGCGGGCCGAGGCGTTCGGCGGAGCCGACGGAAACACGGGGACGGCCCGTTCCCGGCCGATCGGTCAATCCGCTCGGCCGCACCGCGGTCCACGCGAGCCCGGAGTGAGCCAGCAACTTCTCCATCCGCGCCATGTCCGCGTACGGATGCCGCAGCACCCAGCGCAGAATCCGGCTGACCGCCCGCGCGCCCGGCCCGGCGTCCGGCGGCGTCGCGAGACCGGCGGAGGAGATCGCCACCAGCCGCGCCTGGCGGCAACGCCGAGACGATGCTGGCGGTCCCGGCGGAGTAGACGGTGGTGGGACCGCGGCCGGTCGAGCCGAGCGCGGAAACCACCGCCTCGTGCCCGGCCAGTGCCCCGCGCAGCGACTCCGGATCGAGTGCGTCGGCGGCGCGGCGGGTGAGCCGCGGATGCTCGAGGCCGAGGTTCCCCGGCTCGCGGGCGATGGCGGTCACCTCGTGCCCGGCGGCCAACGCGCGTTCGACCACGAGCCGGCCGGTGCGCCCGGTCGCGGCGACGACAGCAAGCGAAGACATGACACTCCCGCAGATCAGCCGGCGGCCGGCTTGCTCGCCGGCTGGAACTTGAAAGACACCGCCTCCAGCAACGGCTTGCGCTTCGTGTTCTGGAAGGCAGCGACCTTCCACCCGGCCTCGGTGCGGACCAGGCTGTAGGTCTGGACCTTGTCCAGCTGAGCGGGCTTCGATCCCTTGCCGGTCGCGCCCCGGGTGACGACGAGCGCCGAATCGGATCCGACGTGGCGAATGCTCTGCACCTCGTGAAACAGCCGCGTGCCCTTGAGGAAGCTGTCGAAGAGCGCTTGGTGCGCGCGGCCGATCTCGTCCGCGCCCTGGTAGAGGGTGCCGACATAGGTGATGTAGGTGGCGTCGGACGTGAACTCCGCGGCGTACGCGGCGCCGTCCCCGCTATCCCAGGCGGCGACCAGCCGATCCAGCACGGCGGTGATGGCAGCGACGTCGGTGTCCAGTGCGTTCATGATGTCTCCCCATGGTATCTTCTCCAGAGAAGTAACTGCTCTGGAGATTTCTCTTCGTTGAGGAAGAGATTATGGGAAGGGAGGCGGGATGTCAACAGCCGAGGATCCGTCGGCGGTCTACCGGCGCTACCTGAGCGCGGTGCTGCTGCATGCCCAGGCCAGCGCGCGGGCCGTGGGACTGGGAGCGACCGACCTGTACGCACTGAACATCCTGGAGCTGCACGGCGCGATGACCCCGAGCGAGCTGGGCCGCCTGGCCGGTCTGACCACCGGCCCGACCACCCGCCTGGTCGACCGCCTCGAAGAGGGCGGCTACGTCCGCCGCGCTCCGGACCCCGGCGACCGGCGCAAGGTCGTCGTCCAGCCGCTTCACCAGCCCGAAGGCTTGGACAAGGCGCTCGCCCCGGCTCGCGACAGCATCGGCGAGATCCTGCGCGGTTACCGGCCGGAGGAGGTGGCGGTCCTGTTCGACTACTTCGCCCGGGCCGCCGATGCCTATCAGCACGCGACAGATCAGCTCACCGAACTCTGACTTTCCGCGGGGCGCCAAGGAAGCCGTTACGGACGCGGCCTCACCCGGCTGGCCCGGGCCGTCAGGAAACGCCGCTCCGCGATACTCGCCGTCGCCTTGGCGGCGAGCCGGTAGTTCTCGTACGCGCCAGCCAAATCCCCGGCTTTCTCCAGCAAATGCGCCCGCACCGACAGCAACCGGTGATGCCGCGCCATCCGCTCCTCGCTGTCCAATGTGGACAACAGCGCGAGCCCGGCGCGCGGCCCGTCGGTCTCGGCGAGCGCGATCGCGCGGTTCAGCGTGACCATCGGATTGGGCGCGATCCGTTCCAGGATCAAGTAAAGCGCGTGCACCTGCCGCCAGTTGGTCTCGTCCGCGGTCGCCGCGTCGGCGTGCGTCGCGGCGATCGCGGCCTGCAGCTGATACGGACCCAGCTTCGAACCGCCCAGCGAGGCTTTCGCCAGCTCAGTGCCCTCGTCGAGCATCGCGCGGTCCCACGTCGAACGGTCCTGATCCGCCAGCGGAACCAGGTCACCAGACGGTGTCGTGCGGGCCGTTCGGCGAGCGTGCGTCAGCAGCATCAAGGCGAGCAGGCCGGTCACCTCGCTGTCGTCCGGCAGCCGCGCGTGCACCATTCTGGCCAGGCGAATCGCCTCGTACGCGAGGTCGGCGCGATGCAAATCGCTGCCGGACGACGCGGTGTAGCCCTCGTTGAAAATCAGGTACAGCACCTGCAGCACGACACCCAGCCGCTCCGGTCCGGCCGAACCCGGGAACGAACTGCCCGCCGCCTTGATCCGCTGCTTGGCCCGGCTGATGCGGGCAACCATCGTGCCCTCCGGCACCAAAAACGCGCGCGCGATCTCCGCCGTGGTCAGACCGCCGACCGCACGCAGGGTCAACGCGGTCTGCGACGCCGGGGTCAAGGCCGGATGGCAGCACAGGAAGAGCAGGAGCAGCGTGTCGTCGGTGTCCGGCACGTCGGGCGCGGACTCGGTGGCGTTCGCCAGCTCCCGCTCGCGGCGCGCCTGATCGCTGCGCACCTGGTCGACATAGCGGCGGGACGCGACCGTCGACAGCCAGCCGCGCGGATTGTCCGGCACGCCTTCGATCGGCCATTGCTGAGAAGCCGCGAGGACTGCTTCCTGCACCGCGTCCTCGCAGCCCTCGAACTGGCCGTACCGGCGCACCAGCACGCCGAGAACCTGCGGCACGAGTTCGCGCAGCAGGTCCTCGACGGAGCGGGCGGTCACGCGTCCAGTTGCCCTTCCGAGAACATCACCTGGCGCACCTCGACGCCGAGCCCCTCGATCGCGGCGTCCGGGACCTGCGCGGCCAGCTCGATCGCACGCTCCTTGCTCTCGACGTCGAGCAGGTAGTAGCCGCCGAGGAACTCCTTGGCCTCGAGGAACGGCCCGTCGGTCACCACCGGCTGCCCATTGCGCACCGACACCACCGCGGCCTGCGACGGATCGGCGAGCGCCTGCGCGGCGACCAGCTCGCCGGACTTCTTCGTCGACTCCATGAACGCGCTGACGCCGTTGCCGAGGGCTTCCTTCTCCTCGCCGGTGAGCGCGTCGAGGACGGACTGGTTGATGTGCAGGCTGATCAGGAACTTCATCGTCTTGCTCCTCGCAGTTTCGGGTCTTTCGGGGAGTGGTCGGAGGAGCGGGCGGGTTCTGGACATGGGGGTTATGTGACGCGCGTCACTATCGGTTCGGGCGCACCATGAACGGCATGGAGACCGAAATTCGACGCGGTGCTGATGTACGTGTGCCGATGATCGACGCGCTGACGGAGGCCGCGCGACGAGATCCGTACCGGCGGCTCAGCCGGGTGTTCCGTCTCGTCGCGCGGGCCTGAACTGTCCTATTCGGACCAGAATTCCGTGAGGATCCGCGCGCCCTGGACCGGATCCTGCGTCATCCACCAGTGCCCGAGGCCCTCCAGCACCGCGACCTTCGCGCCGGCCCGCTCCGCCGAACGGCGGCGCTGCTCGTCCGTTCCGACGAAATGGTCCTCGGTCGCCAGCACGACGAGCCCTGGCCGCTCCGCCGCGCGTTCGAGATCCCGGCCGAACTCCGCGATCGCCGGCTGCGCCGCGGACCGGTAGAGCGGGAGCACCGCGCGGGCCATGTCGTCGTTCATCCCCTCGGCGACCTTGGCGGCCACCGACTCGTGCATTCCGCCGAGCACCAGGCGTTCAGCCCGTTTTTCCACCGGCGCGCCGAACATCGCCGCGACGGATTCCTCGCCGACGCCCGGTTTCTGCCATCCCTGCGCGAGGTCGTGCCAGACGTAATCCGGGTGGAACGCGCCCGCGGTGTCGCTGACCCAGCTGCGCACCAGCTCCGGGCGGGCCATGACGGCGTTGAGCACGTGCGCGCCGCCCCAGTCGTGGCCGACCAGGTCGACCGGTTCGGGGAACTTCTCCAGCTCGGCGATCAGCCAGTCGCGGTACTCGAGCGCCGTCGCGCCGAACCCCTCCGGCAGCGGCGCCCCGAATCCGGGCGGCGACAGGCAGCTGGCCGACCGGTCGCCCAGCTCGGCGAGCAGCCGCTCCCACACGGCAGCGGTTTCCGGATTGCCGTGGACGAACACTGCGGTCATCGGGCTTCCTCCCTCTCGTCGCACCCAACTCTACGCATACTTGCTTGTCGGCTGGCAAGTATGTTGTAGGGTTTCTGCCCGTGACCAGTCCCCGCCGCACGCAACAGGAACGCCGCGACCAGGCGTCGGCCGCGCTGCTCGAAGCCGCCGCCGAGCTGGTCGTCGAGGAAGGCGTGCGCGCCGTGACCCTGGCGCGCGTCGGCGAGCGGGCCGGGTACAGCCGCGGCCTGGTCACCCACCACTTCGGCGGGAAAAAGGCACTGCTGGAACAACTCGCCCGCACTACGCAGACCGGTTTTGTCCCCGGCCTGGCCGACCTGCCACCCGGCCTGGACCGGCTGCTGCGGCTGATCGACGGCTACCTCGCCCAGCTCAGCGAACCGGACGTGCGAAGCCGGGCTTTCCTGGTGCTGTGGGCGGAATCGATGACAGCCCCGGAACTGGCCCCGATCTTCCGCGAACGCGACCAGTCCTTCCGAGACGACTTGCGCGAGGAGATCCGCGCGGGCATCACCGAGGGCACCATCCGCGCCGACGTCGACCCGGAGCAAATCGCCGTGGCCATCGTCGGACAACTCCGCGGCATCGCCCTGCAGTGCCTGCTCGATCCAGCGGCAGTGGAGCCGGCCGAGCTGTGCCGTTGTGCTGCCGAAGTGTGGAAGCGGGCGCTTTCCTAGAGCTGTGACGCGGTGCCGTTGACCGCCAGCTCCGTCCCCCTGCTGCCCGACCTCCACCGGGCCGCGGTCCGGCATTTGTCGGCCTGAACTGCGCATTTTCGGATTGGCATAGAAATTGCGACTAGAGCATTAATGTCTAGTCGGCTTCCGCATTTTAGAGAACGTCACACAGGCAGTGAGTGATCAGCTACTTTGTTAGCTGTCTGCATTTGCCGACACCGAACATGGGGAGGGCTTCGCGTGTGGGAGGACGTCGAGTTCTCGATCTTGCACCCTTGGGAATCCCAGCCCCGCCAGAGCGGATTCTCCCTGGATGCCGGTGCGGCCAAGGAGATCCTCCGGGATCTGCTGGAGTACCAGGACCGGCTCCTTTCCATGAAGCGCAAAGTCACCGCACTGTGCGCGATGAAGCCGCCGTCGAAGGACCCGTCGACCACGGCGATGCACGTCGCGATGGTCGGCGACGGCAACGGGAAGGAAGGCGCGTTCTCCTACGGAGGCGGGCATATCGACTTGCAATTGCGCTACGTCAAGGAGCTCGCCGACCGGATCCAGAAAGCACTCGCCGCGATCAACCAGAACGAACAGGACCAGACCAAGACCGTCCAGAACGTCGACCCCGGCGCTCACTCTGCAGGAAAAATCGGATGAAACTGCGCACGACAGTCGCGGTGCTCGGCGTCGCTGTCCTCGCCGTCGGCTGTTCCACCCCCAAGGACGGCACCCCGACGCCTTCCGCGCCGTCGACCCAGAGCCTGCCCTACGGCGGCGCGCCGAAGGTCGAAAACCCGCTGCCGGACGACGTGCTGTCCGGCGATCCGTGCCAGGCGCTCACCCCGCAGCAACTGACCAGCCAGCTCGGTTCCGCGGTGCCCGGGAAGCCCGACACCTCCCCCGTCCGCGCCTGCGACTGGACCAGCCCCGGCACCCACGGATTCATCGGCCTGTCGTTCTTCGACAAGAACAACGACGGCCTCAGCAATGTCTACGTGAACGTCCGCCCGCAGATGAAGCGCTTCGAAGTGCTCAAGCCGATCCAAGGCTTCCCCGCCGTCGCCTACAGCACGCAGCCCGGCCCGAATTCCCAAACCTGCGACGTCAACGTCGGTGTCACCGATCGGCTGTCCTTCGCCGTCGAGGTCACCCCGGGCTCCAGCAAATTCGGGACCGTCGACCCGTGCCCGCTCGCGGCCGACGTCGCCAACGACGTCCTCACCACGCTGAAGCAGAAGGCCGGGCGGTGACATGAAGTTCTGGGAGCCGATCAAGCAGTACCTGGACCAGCATCAGGAACTGACGGTGCCGATCGAGGACATCGTCAAGCAGGTGCAGGCCGCGGAACCCAGCGGCTGGCGCGAAGGCGCGACCATGGCCCGCGAACTGGCCACCGAGCAAGAAGCACTGAGCCAGGACCTCTCCGGAACGCTGACGAAACTCGAGTCTTCCTGGACCGGCCAAGGCGCAGACCTCGTCGCCGAACGGCTGCGCACGGTGCGCGCTTCGGCGATCGACGCACACCAAGCCTTCGCGGCCAACGAAAACACCCACGCCACCGGCATCGCCCTGCACGAGAACCTGCGGAATCAGCTCACGCCGATCCCACCCGCGCCCACGGGCAGCCCGACGCCGGCGATCGGCCTGATGAACGCGGACGTCATGTCCCAGCTCATCGAGCACGACAGCGCGCAGCAGAAAAACCTTGATACGTACGAAAAGTTTACCTCAGACAGTCAGGGTAACACGCAACAGCTGAAGGTCGACTACGGCAAAATCGGCGCTTACGACGGCGGCGACGTGACCATTCAGCAGCATCCCTCCGCCGACCCCGGACCGGCCGCTCCCAGCGACCAGCACCATTCACCGGACGGGACCGGCTCGACCTTCACTCCGGGCACTGTCCACCAGAACACCCCCGCATCGGCCCCGAACACCCCGCCTGGCACCCCGTCCTCAACCCCGAACACCCTGCCTGGCAACGGAAGCGACCACACGAGCACCTCCGGCTACACTCCACCCGCCCCGGGACCAAACGTGGCCCCTCCGTGGCACGGTGGAACGAGGACCCCCTCCGCGCCCGGCCCGCTGAACGAATTCGGCATCACACCGATCACGAGCCCCCTCGACGGACGCCCAGGCAGCATCTCAGAACGCCTCGGCGGCGGTCCCGGACGCATCAGCACCGGACAACCAGGCAGCGGACGCTCAGGCACCGAAGGCGGTTCCGGACGCTCCGGCTCCGGCTCCGGCTCCGGCAAACCCGGCGGCAGTTCCGGCCGACTCGGCGGCGAGGCAGGCCCTCGCTCCGGAGCAGGCACCAGCGAAGGCCCGGCTTCCCGAACCACCGCGGAACGTGGTGCCCCCGGCGGGAAGGGCTTGCCCGGAGCCGCAGCGCCCGGAGGGCAACGTGGCAAGAATGAAGAAGACGAAGAGCATGAACGGAAGTACGTTTTAGATGTAGATCTCTTCGCCGATGATGGCACCGCCGTCGACCCGGAAACCGGCATGCGTCCGACGCCGCCGACGCTCGGAGCGTAACTCCGAATCTGCGGCCGGACCACCTCTCTCAGCGCTCACCGGCGTGCGACGCGCATGGTGCCTGGTCGGCTGCCGCGCGCCCCCGGGGACTCCGTGACCCGGTGTCCCGGTCCCGCCTCGCCGCCGATCAAGCGGCGAGGCGGAACTCCCCCTCGCGTGGAAACACCCCTGCGGCAACGCTCCCCTCAAGCGCTGCCTTCACGGCCTGCCCCCTCGAACGCCGCCCCTCCGGCGACATTCCCCGACAAGCCCGGTCGAATCATGCGACCGACCGCTCAGGAGCGTTAGCGCTTGTCAGCATCCGTCCCCTCAAACGGATCTGGAGCAAGACGCCATCGCTCGATCGACCGTCGCCGCAAGGACGTTGGCCATCACTGAGACCCGCTCCCCTCAACCGAACCCGGCCCAAGCACGCCCCTGACGCAGCGTTGACCAGCACCCCACCTCAAGCACCATCGCCCAAGGCAGCCACCGGCCATCCCCGCTCCTCGAACGACCGGTTCCCGCACGCACGGGCGTCCCCGGAGGAACGTTGGCCAACACCCCACCCTCGCCCCCCCTCAAGCACTACCGCCCAAGGCAGCCACCCTCAACGCCACCGGCCATCCCCCCCGCTCCTCGAACGGCCGGTTCCGCACGCGCGGGCGTCCCTGAAGGAACGTCGGCTAACACCCCACGCTCGCCCCCCCTCAAGCACCATCGCTCACGGCAAGCGCCCCTCAAGGGCCTCGGCCATCACCAACCCGCGCCCCTCGAACGGGCCGATCCACCCACGCACGTCCCAGCAAGAACCTCGGCCAACCCCACCCACACACGAACACCCTCGCCCAAGGCAGCCGCCCCTCCACGGCTTCACCCACCCGCCCCCCTCGAACGGGCCGATTCACGCACGCGCGTCCCGGCAAGAACCTCGGCCAACCCGACCCTCCCCCGGACACCCTCACTCAAGGCAGCCATCCCTCAAGGACATCAGCCGTCATCCGCCATGCAGCAAGCCCAGATCAAGCACCCGCGGACGTCCCCGGAAGAACGTCGGCCAAGGCAGCCGTCCGTCGAACTGATCACCTCCGAGACGCCGCCCCTCCCGCAACGCCTCGCAGACAAACACCCCTCACCACACTGCCGCGCCGCCCTCCGGGACTGCCCCAACACAGTCGTCCTCCGGCGCGGTTCGGCATGCGGGCTTCCGAGCGGCACGACCCCTCAGACGTGCCGCCCGCAAAACACCGCGTCCCCTGAAAGAGAACATCAGACCGCGAGCGCTGCGGCTTTCCGGGCGAAAGCCGCGTTCTTTCGTGCCCGTACCGCTCGGTTGGCTCCGGGCAGCCACTGCACCACCAGTACCGCGAGCAAGGTCAGCACTGCGAGGGTGTCGAAGGCGTTCAACAGCGCCGGGTTCAGGTCGATGAGATCACGCAGGCCCAGGCCGATGCCGAAGACCGCGAATACCGTCAGCACCACCCTGGCCCAGTTGTGCGCGGCGAGCACCATCGCCGCCGACACCAGGGTCACCAGGCCGATGACCAGCCAGATCGCCGCGCGGCTGTTGAACGACGGCATGGCGATTCCGGTCAGATCGTCGACCGTCAGCAGGCCGCTCTTGGCCAGGTCCCTTCCTTCGGCCTGCAGGTATTCCTGCACGGCTGGGCGGATCAAGCCCTCGCCTCGCACCAGCACCATCGCACCCCACAGCAGTCCGCTGAGCGCGCCGACCAATCCCAGCCCCCCGCCGATGGTCAGGGTGCGGGAGCGCCGCGCGCCGGGGGAACTGAACGAACTCACTTCTGTCGAACTCCTTGGATCAGCAATCGAATCAAGCGTCACGGAGTTTCCCGCCGACTGCTTGCGCCGTCCACTGGTTCGCCGATATTATCTGCAGATTTTTTTAACTGGCCGCGAGATCAGGAAGGCCAGGTTAGGCTCTCCGTCGTCCGAGAAGCGAACGCAGAAGGCGAGTCCTGCCAGATGTCCGCACCCAGCCCGTTCCGGTCGCCGTCGTTCAACGTGCTCAGCAGGCTCCTTCGCTCCTCGCCTGCACTGCTCGACACGACGTTCGACCAGTTGCGCACGCTGATCACGGTCGCGGAAACCGGAACCGCCCTCGCCGCCGCCCGCACGCTCGGCCGCGACCAGTCCAGTGTGCAAAAACAACTCGACACTCTCAACCGCAATTTTTCCGAATTGTGCGGAGAACCATTGTTGCACCGCCAAGGGCGCGGTCGCGACGTTCTTTTTACCGACACCGGACGCGCCGTCGCACAACAAGCTCGCCGTACTCTCACCGAATGGCTGGACACTATTCACGAATGCCGTCGCGAACTCGGCGGAACGCTCACCGTCGGCGCGACTCGCTACACCCTCGGCAGCCTGGCCCACGCCGGCGATCTCGTGGCCGAGCAGTTCCGCGCCCGCGACATCGAGCTGAACGTGGTGCACGTGCGCACCAAAGACCTGATCGACCGGCTGCTGGCCAAGGACGTGGACCTGGTCTGCGGCAGCGTCGTCACGACCAGCGCGCTCGACTCCGTCGACGTGCTCGAATGGCGGCGCAGCGGGCTCGGCATCGTGACCAATATGGACACTCCGAAACCCGGCGAGACCGTTGCCACCAGCCAATTGCCGACGCTTCCGCTCGTCGTGCCCAGCGGCGGTGTGATCAACGACTTTATGCGCGGCTGGTTCGGCTCGGACTACCGCAACCGGCTCGACATCGTAGCCGAGATCGACTCCGCACAATACGGATTCGAACTGCTCCGTTCGGGTTTGATCCGCGGCTGCATGCTCGTCACCCAAGGGCTCGGCGAGGCCGCGGGCGAAAACCGTCTGCACGCCGCCTCCGGATTGCGCACCATCGGGCTCGTCGACGACATCGAGCCGAAACTCGAACTGCTCGTCGGCGTGTTCGCCCGGCGCGGCGAACGGTCCTCGTACCCGGACAGCCATCCGCTCAACCTGCTGTGGAACGCGCTGCAACAGGCCGGGGAGGCGTCCTGGCTCGAGGACGATCGCTGAACCGCACCGCAGCACTGCTCAGCACCACACCGCGATCGCCTCCGCACCCGACGCAGCGACAAATCTGGAACCGCGGCGAACCGGAGCACTACCGAACCCGGAGCAGTGGCAACCCGGAACCGCCGCAAAGCCGGAACAGCGCGAACCGCAGCACCACCGAAGACGGAACAGCACCGACCCCGGAACGGCGGCAGAGCTGAGCACCATCGAACCCGGCGCGGCAGCAACCCGCAGCGGCAGCGAACCGGGTCAGCACCGAATTTGCAACAGCAGCAGAGCAGAGCACCACCCAACCCCGCCGCAGCAACACCCCACAGCAGCAACGAACTAGGTCACCACCGAACCTGCAACAGCAGCAGGGCTAAGCGCCACCCAACCCCGGCGCGGCAACAACCCGCAGCGGCAGCGAACCGGGACAGCACCCGACCTGCAACAACAGCAAAGCGGAGCGCCACCCAACCCCGGCGCAGCAGCAACCCGCAGCGGCAGCGAACTAGGTCACCACCGAATCCGTAACGGCAACAGAGCGGACCACCATCCGACCCCGAGCAGCGACAACCCGAAGCAGCGGCGAACTAGATCGGCACCGAACCCGGATCAGCCATGGGCCAACCGAAGAACCGCTCCCGATTCCCGCCCGGCAACCGAGGGCGACGACGGCGGCGGCGACAACGACCGGAAGCCACGGCGGCGACACCAACCGCAAGCCACCGCGACGGAGACGACCGGAACCAGAGCGGCAAAAGCGAACGGCACTCACCCAAACCCTGCCGTCAGCCCAGCCAATCCGCAGCTCCAACCCCGCAGCTCCACCCCGCAGCTCCACCCCGCAGCCCTAACCCGCAGCTCCAACCCGCCGATCCACCCGGCAGACCAAAACCGCGCCCAGCAACCGCCCGAAAGCCCGCCAAGAACCCCTCAGCCGACCTCCTCGATCTCCACCCGGTCCGGATAGAACGCGACGTGCCCCTTGATCGGAGCCACCGCGTCGTACGGGGCCTCGTACACCCACACCGCGTTCTCGCCGTCCGGCACCGCGGTGAGGCTGTAGTACGAAGCGTCGCCCTTGTACGGGCAGTGGGTGCGGTGCTCGGTGGGCGCCAGCATCGCCAGGTCGACGTCCTCCAGCGGGATGTACTGCACCGGCGGGTAGTTCGCCTCTCGCAGCACCTGCGCGCGGGTGGTGTCGGCGACGGTCCTCTCGCCTGCCTTGACCACCACCCGCGCGGGGTTGGGCTCAACGGTGATCGGGTGGTCCGGCCCCGGGATCAGCTTGTCGGGCATGGTTCTCCTCCTCCGCGCAACGGAAGCGGTGCGCACTGCCAACCCTAGGCCGGACCACCGACAAATTCAGACGGCAACCAGCTCAGACGCCCGCGACCTGCGAAATCCAGCTCCGGTACCGCGTGATGTTGGTGTAGGCGGTGCTGCTCTGCCGGTCACTGGTCGAGGCGACGCCGACCTGCCGTCCGGACGCGAACATCGGGCCGCCCGAGTCGCCGCCCGCGGTGATGCCGTCGATCCGGGTCGCGCACACCGCGACGCCGCCTTCGTAGTCGCTGCACGACGGCGTCGTGACCCGCACGTTGGCCACCTTCAGGTACCGCGACTGGCAGTTGATCTCCGAACCGCAGCGGCTCGTCGCGCCCCAGCCGTACACCTGCACGGTCTGCCCGGCGCGGACGTCGGTCGACGTGCCGAGCGGCGAGTACGTCGCGTTCACCGAGGTGGACAACCGGACGATCGCCAGGTCAGCGGCACCGGGGTAGCGCGTGATCGCGGCCCCGGTAGCCATCGTGCCGCCGCTGCTCTGGTCGAGGCTGCCGATGCGGAAGGTGTAGGTCCCGCTGGAGGCGACGCAGTGCTTCGCGGTGAGGATGTACTGCGGCGCGATGATCGTGGCGGTGCAGTTCTGCTGCCCGTTCACGAACAGCCGCGCGGCCCACGGTGCGTTCGAGGCGTAACCGCCGCCGATGATCGCCGGGGTCGAGGACGGCCCGCTGGACGCAGCGGCTTGACCGGCGAATCCGGCTAGGCCAAGCGCGGTAGCGAGCACGAGCAAACAGGTGCGCAAACGCATGGTCTCTCGTTTCTGCGGCTTCGTCGCCGCGGTTCCGGTGGGGACGGGGCCTCGATCATCGAGGCCGCGCCCAGGAACCAGAACCGGCGAAAGTAGCCGGGGACCACCTGTTCTTCTGCCGCGACCGCCGCTACGGACAGTTCCGCGTACTGTTCCTCAGCCGGTTACGCGGGTCCGGCGCAGCCAGTACAGGCCGATCACCGGAAGCACCAGCGGGATGAACAGGTACCCCTGCCCGTACACCGACCACACCGTGGCGTCCGGGAACGCCTGCCGGTCGAAGATGCTCAGGGTGCCGACCGTCAGCACGCCCAGCAGTTCGACCGTGCACGCGGCGAGCGCGATCCGCCACCACGTCCGGCCGCCGCGGGCGAGCGCGATCGTGGCCAGGATGTAGACGACCGCGGCGAAGGCCGACAGCACGTACGCCAGCGGTGCCTCGTGGAACTTCGTGCCGATCTGGACGCCCGCCCGCGACGTCGCGGCGAGCGCGAAGATGGCGTACACCGCGACCAGGATCCGGCCGGGGCCGGTAGCCGTCTTACGCGCTTGCTCCACTCCACACCTCGTTCAGTCGCAGCACCATCACCGGAATGGCCAGGCAGGCGATGCCGAGCACGACCGTGCTCGACCGGCTCTGCTCGGCCAGCGCCCACGCCGCGCCGACCGGCAGCACGACGAGGCAGCCGATCAGGTAAGCCAGGTAGGTCGCGAGGCTGCCCGGATGGTGCCCGCCGGCGAGCAGCACGATCCCGATCACCAGTTGGACGACCAGCAGCACCTCGATCACCGCGAGCGCGACGAGCAGCGGGGTGTCCGGGAGCTTCTTGCGCGCGGCCTGGACGAAACTCCACAGCGCGACGAGCGCCGCGCATCCAGCGACCGCTATCGCGAACCCGACGATCACCCGTTCCTCCTTTTGCCCGCCGGCCTCAACGTACCCGCCTCGCCCGCGGGCCCGGACGGGCGAGGGGCCGACGGCGTGGCCGGCGCCACTTTCACCGGAACGGGTCGCTGGCATTCCGTCAATTCCCGAATGCCACGGAAATCCCGCCCGACCGGGCGACAAGGAATCACCCTCGGTTCGCCACCGCCGCAATTATCCTCGCCCCGCCTGGGTCCGCCGAACGCTGAAATGGCGGATTGGCGCGACGGCGAAGCTGTGCGGGAATGGTTTCCGTCGCCGGAGCACCGGAGAAGCGCACACGTGGAAGGATCCACTTTTATGAACGTCCGGCACGAGGCATTCTGCCTCGCCGATCCGTGGTTCTTCGACCGCCGACGGGAAGTATCCGCCGATGACCTGGCAGCCGCCCCGTACAGTCCACAATGGACGGTAGAGCAGTGCGAGCACTGGCGCTACCTCCGCCCCGTCGGCGCCGGATTGCCCGAACAGGGCTGGGCCGTGGAGATTTCCGCCGCACCGGGCAACGTCGACCGGGTACTGGACCGCGTCCGCGAGTACTGCCGGGACCGTCGCCTGCATCACCGGCACCTGCGTTCCCGCTCGATTTTCCTCGACCGCAATGCCGAATATCCGACGACCGGCGGAACCGGTGCGCTGGCCACTATTTATCCTCCCGACAATAACGCGCTGGAACGGATCCTCGACGATCTTTCCGAACTCCTCGCCGGCGAGCCCGGCCCGGATATCGACGGCGCGCTCCGCTGCGGAGAATGCCCGGTTCACGTGCATTACGCCGGATTCGTGCACCTGTGGACCGAGCACGGCGGCGCCCGCGTGCCCGCTCTGCGCAGGCCGAGCAGCGCGCTCGAACCGGCGCCCCAGGGCCCGGACTTCTCCGTGCCCAGCTGGGTCCGGATTCCCGACTGCGTCGCCGAGTACACCGAGGCTCCAGTGCCGCCGCACCCGGTCGTCGAGGTGCTCCGCCGAGCCCACGGCACGGCCGTCTACCTGGCCGAACGCGGCGGCGAGCGGGTGCTCGTGGAGGAAGCCTGGCCCTACACCGGACTGGACGCGGACGGCGTCGACGCGGTCGCGCGGCTGGAACGCAAGCACGACCTCTTCAAGCGGCTC
Source organism: Amycolatopsis sp. VS8301801F10 (assembly GCF_046195355.1). Classification (NCBI taxonomy): domain Bacteria; kingdom Bacillati; phylum Actinomycetota; class Actinomycetes; order Pseudonocardiales; family Pseudonocardiaceae; genus Amycolatopsis; species Amycolatopsis sp. VS8301801F10. Next base: position 1,066,093 of record NZ_CP176065.1, read on the forward strand.
GCCGGCATCCCCGGCATCCCGAAAACCCACGCGTACCTCGCCGGGCAGCGCCACTACCTGGTCCGGGAATACCGCCCCGGCCTGCCGCTGGACGTCTGGCTCACCCGGCATTACCCGCTCACCCGCCGCGACTGCCCCGAAACCGACCTCGCCGCCTACCGCAAACAGGCGCTGTCCGTGCTGGCGCAGGTCGACCGCATTGTCGCCGAAGCCGCCGAACGCGGTGTCGTCCTCGAAAACCCGCACAGCATCCTGGTCGACAGCTCCGGCACGGTGTCGCTGACCGGCTTCGACCGCGACGAAACCGCCCTCCGGCTGCGTCTCTTCCTTCCGCTGGCCCCGCTCTACCACCTGGTGCCGGACCGCCTCCGCTGGGCCGCCGAGCTCACCGAACGCCGGTTTTCGCTGCCCGCCGGATACGCCGACCGCATCGCGCCGCGCACCGAACCCCCGCACACCGAACTCGACGAACCCCGTCCCGATTGGAGCCTGGTGCGCAAGCAGATCGCCGAAGCCCTGCTGGCGTGCGCGACCCCGGAGCGCGCGGATCGCCTGTTCCCCGGCGACATCGAGCAGTTCCGCGTCGGCGGCGCGACCTTCGGCACCGGTGCGGCGGGCGTGCTGCACTCGCTGCACGTCGCGGGAGCCGGCCGCTTCCCCGAGCACGAGCAGTGGCTCCTCGACGCGGTCGAAGGACACCAGCCCAGCCGCGCGGGTTTCTACGACGGCAGCCACGGAATCGCTTACGTGCTGGAGGAATTCGGCTACCGCAAGGCCGCGGCCGCCCTCCTCGCCGCCTCGCGCGCGCTGGTCGACCAGACCGTCGGCCACGACCTCGCGAGCGGGCTGGCCGGCATCGGCCTGACCCGGCTGCACTTCGCCGCGACCCGCGGCGACAACGAATTCGGCAGGCAGGCGCTGAACATCGGCATCCGGCTCGCCGAGGCGCTCGACACCGCGGAACCGCCGGGCGCTTCCGCGCAGGCCGGGCTGCTGTACGGCTGGTCCGGCCCGGCGCTGCTGTTCCTGCGCCTCTACGAACGCACCGGCGAACCGGCCTGGCTGTCGTTCGCCGACCAGGCGCTCGAACGCGATCTGGAGGAATGCGTCCCGGCGCTGGACGGCTCGCTGCCGGTCCGCGACGGCAACCGGGGTTCGCGGCGCGGGGCGGGAATCGGCAGCGCCGGGATCCTGATCGTCACCGAACAACTGGCGCGCTACCGCTTCGACGCGAAGGCCGCGCGCAGCCTGCCCGCGCTTCGCGTCGCGTGCCGCGGGGAGTTCGCACTCCATCCGGGCTTGTTGAACGGCCGCTGCGGGCTCGCCGCCGGACTGGCCTTCAGCAGCGCCCCGGACCGGCGCACCCAGGACGCGATCGAACGGCACCTGACGCGGCTTTCCTGGTACGCGGTCCCGTTCCGCGGCGGCCTTGCCTTCCCCGGCACCCGCCTGCTACGACTGTCCGCCGACGTCGCCACCGGCGGCGCCGGAGTCCTGCGCACTCTCGCCGCGCTTCAGGACGGCACCGAATTGCTCCCATTCCTCGGCCCCACGCCGCGGATCCCGCACTAGTCCACTGTGGACGGTAGTTGTCGACATGTCAATTCGCCGACAGTTCCACCACGCGGAACCTCGGCTGAGTGTCCGGACACTTTTTGAATCACTCATTCAGCCCAGCCCGCTGGTCCGAAAACCGCAACCAGGCCCGGGGCCTCGAAAAACGCCGGGGTAACTCGCCGCTACGGTCGGTAGCCGCCGTCAAGACGGCGTTCGGCTGCTCGTTCAGCGGAACCACGAGGCCCTCGTTCGTGATAGAAACCGGGGCTGTTCCGTTCGGTGGGCCTACGAAGGGTGTATCCGAGATTTCCGTGACGAGGACCACTCGCACCCACTGGCGTGTCCGCTTCCCCGGCCGTGTCCGCACTCTCGCCGAGGGTGACCCAGGAGTTCGTGAATCATCGTGGAGAACAAGGACGATCCCGGCAAGGCGTACGACAAGTCGATCCGGAAGAGGCTGACCCGGACGGTCCTGATCCCGAGCATCACCCTGCTCGTGCTGTGGGCGGTGCTGGCGACGGCCTTCTTCATCAACGGCTTGTACGTGCGGCTCGTCGCGGGCTCGGTGCGGGACGTTTCGATCCCCGCGCTCACCGCGCTGTCGTCGCTGCAGCAGGAACGCCAGCTCGCCCTGCAGTACCTCGACAGCCCCAGCTCCGGCCCGCAGCAGCTGCAGCAGCAGGAGCAGGACAGCGACGGCAAGCTGAAGGGGCTGCAGGACGCCTTCGCGGCCACCATTTCCAGCGCGCCGGACGAGATCGCCGGCAAGGTCACCGCGCTCAAGGCGCAGCTCGACCAGCTGCCGGTGCTGCGCTCGCAGGTCAACTTCCGCAGCATCAACCGCGCACAGGTCAACGCCTACTACAACGGCGTCCTCGACTCCGCGGCGACGCTGTTCGACACCCAGGCGCGCATCGTCCCCGACGCGACCGCGGTGCAGGGCGCGATCTCGGCGACCTCGCTGTTCCGGGCGGGCGACCTGATGTCGCGCGAGACGTCGCTGGTGTCGGCCGCGTTCTCCGGCGGCGCCTTCGCCCCCGACGACTTCGTCCAGTTCTCCCAGCTGGTCGGCTACTACCGCACGCAGCTGGCGCAGATCTCGCCGTTCCTCGAACCGGCGGTGCGCCAGCACTATCAGCAGCTCTCGACGAGCGACGCGTGGAAGCGGCTCAACGCGGCCGAGGACTCGCTGATCAAGCACGGTCCGTGGACCAGCAGCGACCAGAACAGCGTCCCGGTTTCGGCGGGCGACTGGCACGCGCTGACCGCGCAGGTCGCGCAAGGTCTGAACCAGCTCACCATCGAACAGGCCGACCAGGTTTCCGCCGCCGCGATCGACTCCGGTAACGCGCAGCTGCGCAACGCCATCATCGGCAGCATCGTGGCCCTGCTCGCCTCGCTGGCCGCGATCATCGTCGCGGTGCGGGTGTCCCGTTCGCTCGTCGACCGGACCCTGATGACGCGCCTCGAGCGGCTGCGCAACGACTCGCTCGACCTGGCGCGCAACCGGCTGCCGAACATCGTCCGCAGGCTCAAGAGCGGCGATCCGGTGGACATCGAGGCCGAGCTGCCGAAGCTGGACCACGGCCGGGACGAGATCGGCCAGGTGGCCGAAGCGTTCAACACCGCGCAGCTGACCGCGGTCAACGCGGCGGCGAGCGAGGCGAAGGCGCGCAGCGGCGTGCACAACGTGTTCCTCGGCATCGCCCACCGCAACCAGGTGCTGGTGCACCGGCAGCTGCAGATCCTGGACGAAATGGAAAGCCGCGAAGAGAACTCGACCCAGCTGGCGTCGCTGTTCCAGCTCGACCACCTCGCCGCGCGCGCCCGGCGGACCACCGAGAACCTGATCATCCTCGGCGGCAAGCAGCCGGGCCGGCGCTGGCGCAAACCGGTTTCGCTGATGGAGGTGCTGCGCGCGGCCGTCTCGGAAACCGAGCAGTACTCGCGGGTGCAGGTCGAGCAGGTGCCGGACGTCGCGATCGTCGGCACCGCGGTCGCGGACACCATTCACCTCATCGCCGAGCTGGTCGACAACGCGACGTCGTTCTCCCCGCCCGGTTCGCAGGTCGAGGTGACCAGCCGGATGGTCGCGCGCGGCGTCGTGGTCGACGTGTCCGACCAGGGGCTGGGCATGAAGGAGGGCGTGCGCGAGTGGGCCAACGCGATGATGGCCGACGCGCCCGAATTCGACGCGATGGCCCTGCGCGCGGACTCCAGCCTCGGCCTGTTCGTGGTCGCGCGGCTGGCTTCCCGGCTGGGCATCACGGTCACCTTCGACCCGTCGCGTTACGGCGGCACCCGGGCGACCGTGCTGATCCCGTCGAACCACCTGGCCGACGCGAACGCGCCCGAAACCGCGGACGAGGCCCCGGCGCTCGCCCAGGTCGGCGCGCCCGCGCAGGAAAGCGCCGCGCAGCGACCGGCCCCGGAGGCAGCGCAGCCGGCGCCGCGGCCGTACCCCGCCCGTCCGCTTCCGACGCCGAACCCGCGCACCCCGGAGCCGTATCCGCCGTCCGCGGGCCAGATCCCGGACGTCCCGGCGGCACCGCGCGTACCGGTCGCCGAGGAGCCCGACCTCAGCGGGCTGCAGGGCGACGACCGGCCGCGGCTCCCGCGCCGCCAGCCGCAGCAGAACCTGGTCGCTCAGCTGCAGGACGATCCGACCGCCGAGGACATCGACGTGACCAACGCGGGCGAGACGACCGCACGGACGCTGATGGCGTTCCACAAGGGCACCCGCCGGGCGCGAGGCGGGCAAAATGACTCATAACGACCGAACACCTCACCACACCGAAAGTCAGGGTCTGTCCGCATGAACGAGTACGGGAACTCCACCCCTGATCTCAACTGGCTGCTCGACGACGTCGTCAACCGTGTCGTCGGCGCGCAGAACGCCATCGTGCTGTCCGCCGACGGCCTGCTGCTCGGCAAGTCGTCCGGGATGAGCAAGGACGACTCGGACCAGCTCTCGGCCATCGCCTCGAGCCTGCAGAGCCTCGCCAAAGGGGTGAGCAGGCAGTTCAACCGCGGGCCGGTGCTGCAGAACATGATCGAGATGGAACGCGGGTACCTCTTCGTCTCGGCGGCCGGGCAGGGCGCGTGCCTCGCCGTGCTCGCCGGCGCGGACATCGACGTCGAAATGATCGCGTACGAGATGAACCGATTGGTCAAGCGCGTCGGCGACTACCTGGCGTCGGCCCCGCGCGAGGCCGCGAACCTGCTGCGGGAGGCGACATGAGCGACGACGGCTGGTACGACGAGGCCGCCGGGCCGCTGGTCCGGCCCTACACCATCACCAGCGGGCGGACGCCGTCCGAACACCAGCTCGACCTCTCCACCCAGGTGATGACGCTGCAGCAGGGATCGGACCCGGTCGGGCTCGGCCCGGAGCACTTGGCGATCACGCAGCTGTGCCGCAGACCCTTGTCGGTGGCCGAGATCGCGGTCTACGTCAAGCTGCCGCTCGGCGTCGTGCGCGTGCTGTGCGGGGACCTGATCGACCGCGGCCTCGTCATCACCCGCGCCCCGTCCCGTCAGCCGGCCCAGGTGCCGGACCACGAAACTCTCCAGGCGGTTCTCGATGGCCTCATCAAGCTCTGAAGACGCCGCGGCGTCGGTGCCGACCCCGGTCAAGATCATCGTCGCCGGCGGGTTCGGCGCCGGGAAGACCACGATGGTCGCCTCGGTCAGCGAAATCCCGCCGCTGTCCACCGAGGAGGTGCTCACCGAGGCGAGCACCGGCGTCGACGACCTTTCCGGCGTGGAGCACAAGAAGACCACCACGGTCGCGCTCGACTTCGGCCGGATCACCATCTCGCCGCGGCACGTGCTGTACCTGTTCGGCACCCCGGGCCAGGAGCGGTTCTGGTTCATGTGGGACGACCTGGCGCGCGGCGCGATCGGCACCGTCGTGCTGGTCGACACGCGCCGGCTGGAGACCAGCTTCGCGGCCGTCGACTTCTTCGAGCGGCGGAAGATCCCGTTCGTCGTCGCGGTGAACTGCTTCGACAACGCGCCCCGCTACACCCCCGACGAGATCCGCGAGGCGCTCGTGGTGCCCGACGGCGTGCCGATCGTGATGTGCGACGCGCGGCAGCGGGATTCGAGCAAGATCGCGCTGATCCGGCTGGTGAAGCACGCGATGACGGTGGTCCCGCAGCCCGCCTGAGCCGGGGATTTCGGACCAGCGAGGGGGTTCCCGGCGCGGGGAGCCCCCTCGTTCGCTTTCCTCAGTGGACCGGGGCCATCCGGAGATTGAAGTGCCGCAGGATCTTCGGCGCTTCCACGATCCGGTAGCCGGGCACCCGCTCCGGGTTTTTCGCGATGTCGCGCAGGATTTCGGCCACGTAGTCGTAGTGGCCCTGGGTGTACACGCGCCGCGGCAGCGCCATCCGGACCAGCTCGAACGGGGCCGGGGTGATCAGCTCGTTCTGGTCGTCGAGGGTGCCGAGGTAGAGCGAACCCAGTTCCACGCAACGGATTCCGCCCTCCAGGTACAGCTCGCAGGCCAGCGAATGGCCGGGGAACCGGGATGCCGACAGATGCGGCAGCAGGCGACCCGCGTTGAGGTAGAGCGCGTGGATGCCCGGCGGCTGCACGATGTCCACCCCGGCGTCGTTGGCCTGCTTCGCGAGCCGGGCCGCCTCGCCCGCGCGCGCGGCGAGGTAGTGCGGATCGACAACTTCCTGCAGTCCCTTCGCGACGCGGTCGAGGTCGTGCGCGGCGAGGCCGCCGTAGGTGCGGAAGCCCTCGGTGGCGATCAGGTTGGTTTCGCAGGCCTGGGCGAGTTCCGGGTCGGTCAGGCCGATGAACGCGCCCATCGGCGAGATGCCGTCCTTCTTCAGGCTCGCGACACAGCCGTCGACCAGGCTGAACGCCTCTCGCGCGACCTCGCGCGGCGTCTTGTCCGCGTAGCCCGGCTCACGCTGGATGACCAGCCACGCGTTTTCCGCGAACCTCGCGGCGTCAAGGAAAACCGGCACGCCGTGCGCCCGCGCGAGCTTCGCCGCCGCGGCCAGGTTGGCCATCGAGACCGGCTGTCCGCCGCCGCCGTTGTTGGTGATGGTGAGCAGCACCTGGCCGACGCGAGCACCGTCCGGTCCGGACAGCAGGCGTTCGAGCGCGTCGAGGTCGATGTTGCCCTTGAACGGTTCGAGGCTGTCGAGGTCGCCGAACTCCGCGCAGGGCAGGTCGATCGCCTGGGCGCCGAGCAGTTCGACGTTCGCGCGGGTGGTGTCGAAATGCGTGTTGCTGACCGAGATCCGGCCGCTTTCGAGCACGCTGGAGAACAGCACGCGCTCGGCCGCGCGGCCCTGGTGCACCGGCAGGAGGTGCGGGTATCCGGTGAGGTCGGCCAGTGCGTCCCGGAAGCGGTAGAACGAATCCGACCCGGCGTAGGAACGGTCCGCGGCGGCCGCGGCGGCCTCCTGTGCGGTGGAGACCGCGCCGGTGCCGGAGTCGGTGAGCAGGTCGATGCTGACCTTGTTCGCGGGCAGGTTGAAGGCGTTGTAGCCCGCCGCGGCGAGTGCTTGTTCCCGCTCGGCACGAGTGGTGACCGGGATTTCGGCGACGACTTGGGAACGGTACGGCGGGAAGGTCCGCATCAGGGTGTTTCCTCCAGTTGTGGGTGACAGCCGAAAACTACCGCGTCAGGTCATTCGGCCGAGCACCGGCCGCTTTCTCGGCGGCGCTACCGCATAAGCCTCGGAGGACAGATACACCGTGATTCCGGAACCGAATTCGCCCATGCGCAACGACACGTGCGCGATCAGTCCGACACCGTCGCGCAGCGGCCGGTTCGAAACCGCTGCCAGCGCTTTGTCCAGTTTTGTCGGGTCGAAGTCGTACTGCGCGAGAATGGCGTGCACGCGAGCCCGGGCCACTTCGTCGTCCGGCACATAACTGCGGATCGGGAGATAAATACTGTAGTTTCCGGGAGTGCCGCCCATCCCTTCGACGAACGAATAACTGGAAATCAGCGGACGGCCTTCGAAGGGGCCTTTTCCGCCGCCCAGCACGGCGAGGAACTCGCGGATCAGCATCGGGTCGGCCCCCGGCACCAGCTCGGCCGCGCGCACCGCGTCCTCGGCCTCGGCGGCGTCGTGCGAGACGTACACCTTGACCCGGGACAGCGGATCGTCGTCGAGGTCGAGCGCGAAGAAGGTGAAGTTGTCGCGCTCGCCGCGGCGCAGCGCGTGCTCGACCACCGGGTCGAACGCCTCGCTGAGGTTCAGCCGCCGGAACCCCTCGCTGACCAGCGAATCCGCCATGGTCGGGCCGCCGATCTGGGGGTTCAGGTACACCTTGATCTTCGGTGCGGAGCCGTTGCGGAAGATCAGCGAGTACCACAGCGTGAACGGCCCGCGGCGCTCCTCGTGCGGGAGGAAGAGGTCGGCCACCGCGTCGAGCCGGTCGGTGACCAGGCCGTACTCCTCGGCCACCTGAGCGAGGAACGAGCGCGGGTCCGGGGCCCCGACGGTCTCGCCGAGAACCCGTACCACACAATCGCCATTGGCGTCGAATGCGACCGAGAATTCCACCGGCGTGGTGTCGTCCGCCACATTGCACGGGAACTGCGCCGGAGCGTCGACGGTCAATTCCCCGGACTCGCCGAGCAACAACCGGAGAAGTTCCAGGTGCCGGCGTTCTTCCGGATCGAATCCCACTGCCCGGCACAGCCGGTCGAGTTGCCCACCGGCGTGGCTGTACATCGACAACTCGACCATCGGCACACTCGCTCCGACCATGGCGCTGTATTCACCGTTTCATTCGTGCGTCCGGCCCCGGGAAGCATCCGCCGTTCGGCGGAGCGGGCGCTCCCGGGCCGCCGAGAAGATTAATCCCCGGAATGCCGATCACGATACCTCTGACGGAGCGACAACACGCTGCGGGAACCGTGCCTGAGTGTGCTGATCAACACCGGAATTCACCTGAATTCCGCATCGACAGAAACGGATTCTGCGGCTACCCGGCCCCGCCATGTGGTCTAGCCCACTGCTGCGCGCGGCCGGTGTCCCGTGCACCCGATGCGACGGCTCGGCGCCGAAAATTGTCGGTGGCGGGTGAGACGCTCGTCTCATGACCCAGATCCCGAAGCATCTGTCCAAAGTCGCCGAGAGCGACCGCCCGCCGATCCCCCGCGTCGCCGACGAACGCGAGACGCTCCTCGCCTACCTCGAGTGGCACCGGGAAACCCTCGCGCTGAAGTGCGCGGACTTGAGCCAGGAAGCCGCGTCGGCGCGGGTGATCCCGCCGTCCACAATGTCGCTGCACGGCCTGGTCCGGCACTTGGCGGGCGTCGAACGATGGTGGTTCCGCATCCAGTTCGCCGGCGAGGACGTCCCGCTGCTGCACTATTCGGACGACGACCCGGACCAGGACTTCGACCGCCTGGACGGAGATTTCGGCGAGGCACTGGCTTTGTGGCGCTCGGAGTGCGCCCGAAGCCGGGAGATCGTGGCGGCGGCTTCGTCGCTGGACGCACAGGGGGTCGGAAAGACCACGGGAGAGCCGTTCTCGCTGCGGTGGATGCTGCTGTCGATGACCACGGAGTACGCCCGGCACAACGGACACGCAGACCTGCTGAGGGAGGTGACGGACGGGGCTACCGGACGGTGAGACGAGCGGCGGCCTCGGTGGTGGGGCTTGAGTGGTGGGGCTCGGTGGCGGGGCTTGAGTGACGGGCTTGGCTGCGGACGGGCAGCTGCTGGCGGGAAGCGGAGGAAGTGGAGGCGAGGTGATGCGGTGGAGAATCCGGGGTCAGGCGACGTGGTGCCGGTGAATCCTGGGCTGGGATGAGGATGCTCGGCGCGCGGCTACTCGCTCAGCGTTCGGTGCTCGGCGTTCGGCGCCCGGTGCCCGGTGCCCGGTGCCCGGCGCCCGGTCCTCGGTGCCCGGCGCCCGGTGCCCGGTCCTCGGTGCCCGGCGCCCGGTGCCCGGTCCTCGGTGCCCGGCGCCCGGTGCTCGGTGCTCGGTGCTCGGTGCTCGACGCTCGGCGCTCGGCGTTCGGCGTTCGGCCACGGTTCAGCTGAAGCGATCGGCGCGCGACGATTGCTTCCATGAGCCGGGTCCAGTCGGGTCCAGCCGAGCGCACGCCGCACCGGCCATACGCACCTCTCACCGGCCACGCGCACTCGGCAGCCACGCACCCCGGCAGCCAAGCGCGCCTCGGCAACCATGCGTGCGTCGGCAGCCAAGCGCGCCTCGCCAGCCATGCGTGCGTCGGCAGCCAAGCGCACCCCGGCAGCGGTGCGAGGCACCATCCTGCCCGTCGCAGCCGGTCAGCGTAGCCCGTGCCCCAGCCAGACCACCCCGCTCACGGCACCGAGCGCTCAGCGACCCCCTCGCCGAGCACCCGGCGTGCGATGCTGGACGGCATGATCGCCGATCCTGACTCCGGCTTGCTCTCCCCGGTACGTGCCGGGACCCCGGCCGAAGCGGTAACCGGGGACCGGGCGTTCGTCGCCGCGATGCTGGAAGCGGAGGGTGCACTCGCGCGGGCGCAGGCGCGGCTTGGCACGGTCCCCGCCGAGGCGGCCGGGCGCATCACCGCTGCGGCGCGGTCGCTGGGTGAGGGCGAACTCGACGTCGTCGAGCTGGCCCGCGACGCGCGTGCGACCGGGAATCCGGTGGTCAGCTTGGTGCGCGCGCTGTCCGCCAAGGTGCCGGACGTCGCTGATTACGTGCACCGTGGCTCGACCAGTCAGGACATTGTCGACACGGCGATGATGCTCGTCGCGCGGGACGTGCTGCGGCTCGTCAGCGCGGACCTCACGGCGATCGCGCACGCCCTTGCCGCGTTGGCGCGTGCCCATCGCGGCACGGTCATGCCTGGGCGGACCCTTACCGCGCATGCGGTTCCGACGACTTTCGGCCTGAAGGCAGCAGTCTGGCGGCAAGGGGTACTGGAGTCGGCCCGCCGGATCGCTCGGCTGCGGCTGCCGGTGTCGCTCGGCGGTGCGGCCGGGACATTGGCCGCGTACGTCCAGTACGGCGACGGCACCGACGACTACGCGGAACGGTTAGTCGCCGCCTTCGCCGAGGAAACCGGTTTGACCGCGCCGATTCTGCCGTGGCACGCGGATCGCGCGCCGGTCGCCGAATTGGTTTCCGCGTTGGCTGGGGTGACGACCGCGTTGGGCAAAATCGCGGTCGACGTTCAGGTCCTGGCTCGCACGGAGATCGGCGAAGCAACCGAAGCGAGCGGCGGCGGGTCTTCGGCGATGCCGCACAAGCAAAATCCGGTGCGGTCCGCGTTGATTCGCTCGGCGGCGTTGCAGGTGCCGGTGCTGGCGGCGGGGGTTACGCAGTCCGGGTTGGCGGAAGACGAACGCTCGGCTGGGGTCTGGCAGGCCGAGTGGCAGCTGTTGCGCGAATGTCTGCGGCTGACCGGCGGTGCCACGCACACGGCGGTGGATTTGGCAAAGGGACTGGACGTTCACGCGAATCGCATGCGGGAGAATCTCGCGCTGACCAACGGGTTGATTGTCTCGGAACGGCTGTCGGCGGCGTTGGCGCCGATGGTCGGCAAGGCCCGCGCGAAAGAATTGCTCAGCACCGTTTCTCGGCGCGCGATCGAGGAAAACCGTCCGCTGGCGGAAATCTTGGCGGACACCCCGGAACTCCCGGTCGACGCCGCCACGCTGGCCGAACTCCTCGACTCTGCGCAGTACGTCGGCGCGGCCGCACAATTGGTGGACCGGGCATTGGAAGACACCGCGGAATAAGCACGAGCGGGACCGCTGCCGGGGCTCCGGCAAGCGATCCCGCTGCGCGATCACTCCATTGTGGACCAGTTAGTGGGCCAAGCCGTGCCCGCCGGTTTCGGGACGACGCGGCGGAACCGCCGGATCGACCTCGACGGGTTCCTCGTCCTCCGGAAGCAGAACCCCGTGCCGGGCCGGCAGAACCGCGGTCAGCAGGCCGAGAACCGCGATGCCGAGGTGCAGCCAGTTGTCCGCGTCGGCGAGGTTGAGCGGGTTGCCGAGGCCGGACACCGGATTGACCGAGATCGTCCCGGCGAGCATCAGGCCCCAGACGAACAGCGCGCCGTACCCGATGAAGAGCAGCCAGCCGAACGTCCGCGCGCGGCCGGAACCCAGCGCCAGCAGCAGGCCGATCACGCCGGTCACCACGTGGACGACGTTGTTCAGCGGATTGGCGGAAAACCGCCACAAAGTGACACCGTGTCCGGTGAAATCCCCGAACCCGGACTTCACGAGCCCGATGATGCCGTAAGCGAGAAACAAGACCCCGAGCAGAACGGCGAGCACCTGAGCAGGCTGCACCCCTTCCACCCGAACGCGGGCTCGATGCGCACGAACCATGACTCCAGTCCTTCCCGTACCGACATGACGGTGGGTCAACCCTGACGGAATACCCCCGGTCAAACCGGGCCGAAACCCGAATCCGGCCGTCCGGCGAACGCCGGCTGGGGCTGCTGAGGCTGCTGAGCCGGACGAGGGCCGAGTGAGGCACCGCGCGCCCGGGCTCAGACCAGCGCGGCGACCAGCAACGCGAAAGCGGCGACGATCACCGCGACCCGCGCGTAGTGGTAGCGGTCCCAGCGGCTCATCTGCTCCTTCCAGTCCGCGGGCCGGTTCTCCGGCGTCCACGTCTTGCCGCGGTTGTTGATCGGGACGAGCAGCAGAATCGACATCACCACGCTCGCCACCAGCAGCCCGGCGCCGAGCACCACCAGGCCGGAGCCGGGCCGGTCCCACGCGAGGATCGCCCAGAGCGCGCTCAACGCGAGCGAGCCGAAGTACCAGAACGGCATGAGCGCGCCGAGCATCCGGCCGCCGTGCGCGCGGCCCTGCTGATTGCTGTCGTCGGGGAGCCCGTTGAGGATCGGGTTGATGACGAAGGCGACCGAGAACTCGACCCCCACCATCACGCCGACCACCACGATGGTGCAGACCGCGAGTGCGCTGAGCATGATGACCTTCCCAAAATCTAGCAGTGCTAGCTGATGGAGCGACGCTAACATTGCTGCCGCTCGGTTGTCTAGCAGTGCTAGGCTTGGCTCATGTCGGTACTTGCCCGCAAGCAGCGCGAACAGGCGGAGCGCGAGCGCCTCATCGTGGCCACCGCCCGCGAACTCGCCGAACAACAGGGCTGGGACGCGGTCACCACGCGCCGGCTGGCTGAGCGCATCGAGTACAGCCAACCCGTTCTCTACAGCCATTTCCGCGGCAAGCGCGAGATCATCGGCGCGGTCGCTCTCGACGGAGCCGCCGAATTGGCGGCGGCGGTGCGCGCCGCGACCCGCGACGTCGACGGAGCGCGCGCCCGGGTCACCGCACTCGCCCGCGCGTATCTCGACTTCGCCGAGAGCCACCCAGCGGTCTACGACGCCATTTTCCAGCTCGACGGCGGCCTCGCGTTCGCCCAGGACGACACGCCCGAACCGCTGAAGGACGCCTTCGCCGCCCTGCTGGAAACCCTCGGCGAGGTCGCCGGGGACGGGGTCGAACCGGGCCTGTTCACCGAGTTGTTCTGGGCGTCCCTGCACGGGATCGCGACCCTGACCCGGGCGGGACGGCTGCCGCGCGAGCTCGCCGAGCAGCGGATCGAACTGCTCGTGGAACGCCTCGTCGTGGTCTGATCCGCCGCTGCTTGCCCGCAGCCCTCCCGAGCGTCACGCGTACTGGCCGGTACCGAGAGCCATCCCACAAACCCGCCCCATCCGGCGAACCCTGATCAGGTGATCGGGGAAGTCGGGGCATGCGCAGGGCGAACACGTTCCTTTTGCTCGGCCTCGTTCTCGGTGCGGTTCTCGCGTTCCTGGCCACCGAGGCGGAGCCGTACCGGCAGGTGGTCACCGCGGCCGCGCCGACGTCCGGGGCGGGCGGCCTCTCCCCGGCCACCGACTCGAGTGCCCCCAGCCCGAGCAGTTCGGCACCCCAGCGGGGCATCGAACTCAGCACCGAACTTCCCGCGCTCGTCCCGCAAGGACACGTCAGCGTGGTCGTTTACGACCGCACCAAAGGGACGACTCCGGTTTCCGTCGACGCGCACCGGCACTACACCTCGGCGTCGCTCGTGAAGCTCCTCATCGCCTTCGACGCCCTCGATCGCGGCACGAATCCGGCCACCGTGCGGGAAATGCTGTCCCGCAGCGACGACGACACCGCCAGCCGGTTGTGGGTCGCGGGCGGCGGAACGAAGATCGTCCGGGACGCGGTGACCGAACTGGGCCTCGCCGAAACCACCCCGCCGGACAACCCGGGACGGTGGGGCGACACGGAAATCACCGCCGCCGACATCACGCGCGTCTACCGCTACCTGATGGACCAGGCCCCGGCCCAGCACCGCGCGACGATTCTCCAGGCACTGGGCGACACCACCGAAAACGGTGCCGACGGATTCCGTCAGTACTTCGGCATCCCGGACGCGCTCGGCGACGTTTCCTGGGCGGTCAAACAGGGTTGGTCCTGCTGCAACCCCGGACGCATCCTGCACACGTCGGGCCTGGTCAAGGACAACCGGTACCTCGTCACCGTCCTCACCGAGAATCCCCGCTCGGTCAGCTACGACACCGCCAAAGCCCAGGTCACCGAGGTGGTCAAGCACCTGCCCGGGATCCGCTGAGCGTCACTGCTCCGCCGCGGTCAGCCCGCCCCGCGCGCCCGTGCTCGGCAGCGGCCACGGCTTCACCCCGCCGGTCACGTCGGCCCGCGGCCCGGGAGCCGACGGACCCGGGATCCGCTGCCCGATCCACGTCAGGACGTCCGGCAGCTGCGCCTTGAACGTGTTCATGTTGTGCCCCGCGTCCGGAATCCGCCACGTCGTGAACTGCACCGGCGGCTGCGCGGCGGCCCGCATCTGGTCGACCGCACGGCTTTCGTTCTGTTCCTTCTCCCCGGAGATCGCGAGGAGTTCCAGCGGGGCCGGGTGCAGCCGGACGTTGAGCTTGACGTTGTTCGCGTCCTCGATGTCCTTGCGGCCGCGGAAAAGGTTCTCGGTTTCGCCGTCCACCTGTGCCTTTTCGTAGCCGCTCACGCTCGCCGCCTGCGCATACCACTGCGGATGCCGCGTCACGAGATTCAGCGCGCAGTAGCCGCCGGACGACCAGCCCGCGATCGTCCACGCGCGCCGGTCCGGATTGAGGCCGAGGCGCTGGATTCCCCATTCGCGGACGTCCGCGGAGAGGTAGGTGTCGTTGGGGCTTCCGTTGACCTCGTCGACGCATTCGGTGTCGTGGCCGATCTTCGGCGTTCCGGTCGGGTCCGGGATCAGCACGATCACCGGCGGCAGCAGGTGCTTCGAGATCGCCGAGTCGAGCTGTTCGGGAAGGTGGTACCCGACCGGGGCGGTGGTGACCTCCGGGCCGGACGGGTAGTTCGGGATCCAGACGATCGCCGGGAACCGCATCGCCTTGTACGGATGCTGGAAGTATTGCGGCGGAAGGTAAACCGTGACGTCGCGGGTCAGGCCGGTGCGCCGTCCGGTCACCGTCACGTGCGCGATGGTCCCCTTGCCGACCCGCGCGTGCGCCACCCCGAGGTCGCGCGCCCGGCCGAGGTCGACGCCGTTGTCGCCGCCCTCCACGTCGATCCCCTCGGCGGCGAACGCGCCGGTCCCGAGCAGCGAGCCGAGCGTGGGGAAGAATCCGCCGATCATGTTGCCGGTCAAGCCAAGGGTGACGATCACGAGACACAGCGCGACCAGCACGGTGGCACTGCGGCCAATCTGCTTGCGCTTGCGCCATTTGTCCCAGAACCACGGAACCGAGACGACGGCGAGGAACGCGAGCACGCCGACCACCGTGAGCGTGACGGGTGAATCCAGCCTGATTTCGCTCAGGTGCACGGGAACCTCCAGGACCGATCGCGCGCCCGGAAGGCGGGACCCGCTGCTCTAGATACGTTCGAGGGGCCATCCTCGTTGTGATCACGTGACGTCGATCACGCCGGAATGGCCCCGGCGAACTCAGCGGAATCTCAGGATTGCCCGTTCGTTCCTGATCAGTTGCCGAATGCGCCCCGCAACACCGTGATCGCTTGGGTAATCGCCGCTTCGGCCGCATGCGTTTCCCGGAGCGCGTTCACCATCACGAAGTCGTGGATCACGCCCTGGTACCGGACCGCCGTCACCGGCACGCCCGCCTGACGCAGCTTCGCGGCGTACGCCTCGCCTTCGTCGCGAAGCACGTCCGCCTCGCCGGTGATCACGAGCGCCGGCGGCAGTCCGGCGAGCTGCTCCACAGTGGCGCGAAGCGGCGAAGCGGTGATCTCGGCGCGCTGTGCCTCATCAGTCGTGTACTGGTCCCAGAACCACTTCATGCCTTCGCGGCTGAGGAAGTAGCCCTCGGCGAACTTCGTGTACGACTCGGTGTCGAAGGAAGCGTCGGTGACCGGGTAGAACAGCACCTGCTGCAGGAACTTCACGTCCCCGCGCTCCTTCGCCAGCAGCGTCAGCGCCGCAGTCATGTTTCCGCCGACGGAGTCGCCCGCGATCGCGATTCGCGTGGTGTCGAGCCCCTTCTCCGCACCGTGCTGGACAACCCACTTCACGGCGGCGTAGTTCTCTTCGATCGCGACGGGGTAACGAGCCTCCGGCGAACGGCTGTATTCCGGGAACACCACTGCCGCACCGGCTCCGGCGGCGAGTTCGCGGACGAGCCGCTCGTGGGTGTGGAAATCGCCGAAGACCCAGCCGGCGCCGTGGATATAGACGAGCACCGGCAGCGGCCCGGCAACGCCCTCCGGCTTCACGATCCGGACCTCGACGTCGCCGTTCGGTCCACCCGGGACGGTCAGCGTCTCGATGTCGGCGGGAGCGAGCTCGACGGCGCCGTCCTGGACGCCGTCGACCGCCTTGCGGCCCTCGGCGGGCGGGAGCTGGAAAAGGTACGGAGGCTGGTCGGTGGCCTCAGCGAACGTCTGGGCGGCCGGTTCGAGGACGAGGTTCTGCGGGTTCGCGGTCATGGCTTCCTCCGGTAGCGGATCGGACCTGATGAACATAGCTCGCAACTTAGTTGTGCACAATTAAAGTGTCCTCAATGAGATATAGAGCACTTGAGTTGCCCTTCCCGCCCAGCCGAGAGAAGATGGAGAGCTGGCGGAAGAACCATCCGGGAGGCCACCGATGACCAGCCCAGACACCGGAGAAACCGGCTCGCTGCTGCTCGACGACCAGCTGTGCTTCGGCTTGTACTCGGCGTCCCGGGCAGTCACCGCGCTCTACCGCGCCCTGCTCGAACCGCTCGACCTGACGTATCCGCAGTACCTGGTGATGCTCGCGCTGTGGCAGCAGGACGAGCAGCAGGTCAAGGAACTCGGCGCCGCGCTGAACCTCGACTCCGGCACCCTGTCGCCGCTGCTGAAGCGGCTGGAGAAGGCCGGGCTGATCAAGCGCGAACGCCAATCCGACGACGAGCGTTCGGTCCGCATCCGGCTGACCGACGAGGGAACCGCCTTGCGCGCCAAGGCGGAACGGATTCCGCCGCACGTCGGGGCCGCGATGAACCTGGACAACGCCGAACTGGCCCGGATGCGGGCCGCGATGGATCAGCTGACGGCTTCGGTCAACGCCTACCGCGAGTCCTACCGGCCGAGCTGACCGCGGCGCCATGGTTAGCATGAGCGCGAGGGCGAGCGTGAGGACGGCGATGAGCACACAGGACGAAGCACTGCGCGCGGTGGAAGCCAGCCTGGACCGGCCGTCGGCGGCCCGCGTCTACGACTACTTCATCGGCGGCACCACCAACTACGCGATCGACCGCGTTTTCGCCGAGAAGGTGCGCGAACGGCTGCCGCTGATGGGCGAGTACTGCCGCACCAGCAGGCAGTTCCTCGGCCGAGCGGTGCGCCAGAGCGTGCGCGAGGGCATCCGGCAGTTCGTCGACATCGGCTCCGGCCTTCCCACCGCGGGCAACGTGCACGAGGTGGCCGACGACGAACGCCCGGAGCACGACACTTCCGTGCTGTACCTGGACAACGAGCCGGTGGCGCTCGCGCATTCGCAGGTGCTGCTCGCCGACACCGCGGACGAGGAGCGGCACCAGGCGATGGCCGCCGACCTCCTGCAGCCCGCCGAATTGTGGGACCGGGTCGCCGATTCGGACGTGATCGACGTCCGGAAGCCGGTGGCGCTGATCGTCAACGCGGTGCTGCACTTCATCAAGGACGAACAGGACCCGGACGGCATCCTCGAGTTCTATCGCAAGCAGCTCGCGCCGGGCTCGCTGCTCATCCTTTCCCAGATGACCAACGAAAACCCGGTCGACGAAAACGAACGCCAGGCGCTGGTCGACATCATCAAGTACTACGAGTCCACCACCAACCCGGGCATCCTGCGCACGAAAGCGGAGTTCGAGCGCTTCTTCGGCGGCTGGCCGCTGCTCGAACCGGGCCTGGTGTACGCGCCGGCGTGGCATCCGGACGCCGACACGGTGTTCGCGAAGGCGCCCTCGGAGTCGCGCGTGATCGGCGGCGTCGCCCGCAAACCCGAGGCCTGAGGCGGGTTTCCCACCCGGCTCGGGTGGAGACGCGGGACGGTCCGGACACTGGGCCCTCCGTCCACTTAGGACTTGACTACGCCATCGACGCGGTGCGCAGCGTCGGCGGTGCGGCAATCCTGCCGTATCTCGCGGTTTCCCTTGCCGCCCAACGGCTCACGGTGCGAGGCCGCGCTCACGACGCCCTGCGCAGCCCGTCCAACGCCGCGTAAACCGCCTCCCGGCCCAGCTCCACCGCACGCCGCAGCACGGCCGGATCCCGTTCCAGCACCACGACATCCGGAGCACCGGCTGGCGGCCGAACGCTCGCCAGCCGCGGATCTTCCCGCAATTGGCGTTCGTCCTCCAGATCCCGGCGGTACTGCGTCCGCCAGGCGTCGATGGTGCCCGGCGCGTGACGGCGGAGAAACCGCGGCACGACCACGTCCTGCACGCGCGGCGGCGGCACCGGAGGTTCGTCCTCGCGCCGGGTCCGCAGCACGAGCACGTCCGTCGCGCCCTGGCTGAGCGCGGTACGGAACGGCAACGGCTCCGCGATCCCCGCGTCCACGAACCTCCGCCCGCCCATCGCGATCGGCGGCCCGGCCAGCACCGGCATGCACGACGACGCGGCGAGCGCCGTTTTGATCCCGTCGACGTCCTCGACGAACGGGCGCAGATCGGTCGACTCGCCGGTGTCGGCGTCGGTCGCGAGCGGGTGGAAGCCGACCGGATTCGCCAGGATGGCCGGGAAATCCATCGGTTCGAGCACCGAGTAGACCTGGTGCACGAGGTACTCGAGATCGATCACCGCCCGGCCGCGCAGGGTGTGCAGCGGGTTGATGATCCGCCGCATGACCGCCGGATTCCACCAGGTCCGCACGCCGGTGCGCGAGCGCCCGCACAGCAGCCACGCCGCGTTGAGCGCGCCGGCGGAGGCGCCGTAGACGTCGTCGAACGCCTGCGTGGCCCCGAGTTCGTCGAGCGCGAGCACCATCCCGCTCGAATACGTGCCGCGGCTGCTGCCGCCCTCGACCGCGAGCGCGAGCCGGCGCCCGTCCGTCCGCCGCCCCGGCACGCTTCCTTCGGCGATCCGCGCGGCGAGCAGTTCCAGAACCGGGTGCACCTCTCCATCTTGATCCTTTCCGGCGCACCGATCGACCCGTTTTGCCCCCTCCGCGGGTGACGTGGGTTGCACCCAGTTGCACTGCACCTAGTTGCATATGACACTGTCCGGCATGGCACTGGAGCACGCGATCCTCGTCTCGCTCTCGGAACGCTCCGGCTCGGGCTACGAGCTGGCACGCCGGTTCGAGAAGTCCATCGGGCTGTTCTGGAGCGCCTCTCACCAGCAGATTTACCGCGTGCTGAAGCGGATGGAGGAGGCCGGCCAGGTCGCCGTCGACGTGGTGGCCCAGGACGGGCGGCCGGACAAGAAGGTCTACACCGTCGCCGAACCGGGCCGGGCCGAGCTGCGCCGGTGGCTCGCCGAACCGGCACCGCAGGCCGGGCCGCAGGAGCTGGCGGTGAAGGTGCGCGGGGCGTCGTTCGGCGACCCGGAAGCGGTCGCGGCCGAGATCGCCCGGCACCGCGACGCGCACGCCGAACGGCTCGACCTTTACCGGCAGATCGAGAAGCGCGACTTCCCCGCCCCGGACCGGCTCCGCGGCCGTCCGCTGCACCAGTACCTCGTGCTGCGCGGCGGGATCCGGGTCGAAGAGGGCCAGGTCGAGTGGCTGGAAGAAATCCTGACCGCATTGCGGGCCGACAAGGCCGACGAGAAGGACTGACATGACCGAGTACCCGAACCTGCTGTCCCCGCTCGATCTCGGCTTCACGACGCTGCGCAACCGCGTCCTGATGGGCTCGATGCACACCGGCCTGGAGGACCGCGCGTCCCGCTTCCCGCGGCTGGCCGAGTACTACGCCGAACGCGCACGCGGCGGCGTCGGCCTGATCGTCACCGGCGGGTTCGCGCCGAACCGCACCGGCTGGCTGTTGCCGTTGGCCTCGAAGCTGTCGACGCCCGCCGAGGCGAAGCAGCACCAGTTGCTCACCGGAGCGGTGCACGCCGAGGGCGGCAAGATCGCGCTGCAGATCCTGCACGCCGGCCGCTACGCCTACCACCCGCTGAGCGTTTCCGCGTCGAGCCGCAAAGCGCCGATCAACCCGTTCCGCCCGCGCGCGCTCACCTCGTACGGCGTGCACCGCACCATTCGCGCGTTCGCCGATTGCGCCGCGCTGGCCCGCGACGCCGGGTACGACGGCGTCGAGATCATGGGTTCCGAGGGCTACCTGATCAACCAGTTCCTCGCCGAGCGCACCAACCGGCGCACCGACGCGTGGGGCGGCACCGCGGAGAAGCGCCGCCGGTTCGCCGTCGAGATCGTCCGGCGCACCAGGGAAAAGGTCGGGCCGGACTTCATCATCATCTACCGGCTGTCCATGCTCGACCTCGTCGAAGGCGGACAGAGCTGGGACGACGTCGTCGCGTTGGCCCGCGAAGTCGAAGCCGCCGGGGCGACGATCATCAACACCGGCATCGGCTGGCACGAGGCCCGCGTGCCGACGATCGTCACGTCGGTGCCGCGCGGCGCGTTCACCTGGGTCACCGGCAAGCTGAAGCCGCACGTTTCGGTGCCGGTGGTGACCTCCAACCGGATCAACCTGCCGCACGTCGCGGAACAAGCCCTCGCCGACGGCGACGCGGACCTGGTCTCGATGGCCCGGCCGCTGCTCGCCGACCCGGACTGGATCCGCAAGGCCGAAACCGGCCGCACGGACGAGATCAACACCTGCATCGCCTGCAACCAGGCCTGCCTCGACCACGCGTTCAGCCGGAAACCGGTGTCCTGCCTGGTGAATCCGCGGGCCGGGCACGAAACGACGCTGAACCTGCTGCCCGCCCGGCGGGCCAAGCGGATCGCCGTCGTCGGGGCCGGACCGGCCGGGCTCGCCACCGCGACCGCGCTCGGCGAACGCGGCCACGACGTCGAACTGTTCGAGGCCGACGACGAAATCGGCGGCCAGTTCGGGATCGCGCGGCGGATTCCGGGCAAGGAGGAATTCGCCGAGACCATCCGGTACTACACCCGCCGGCTGGAGGTCACCGGCGTGAAGGTGCACCTCGGCACCCGGGCGACCGCCGCGGACCTGACCGGTTTCGACGAGGTCGTGCTGGCCACCGGCGTCACGCCGCGGGTCCCGGCGCTGCCCGGGATCGACCATCCGAAGGTGCTCTCGTACGTCGACGTCGTACGGCACGGCAAACCGGTCGGCGAGCGCGTGGCGGTGATCGGCGCGGGCGGGATCGGCGTGGACGTCAGCGAATTCCTCACGCACAGCTCGTCGCCCGCGTTGGATCGCGCCGCCTGGATGGCCGAATGGGGCGTCACCGACCCCGCGCTCGCGCCCGGCGGACTGACGAAGCCGAAGCCGGAACCGTCGCCGCGGCAGGTCTACCTGCTGCAGCGCAAGAAGTCGCCGATCGGGGCCGGGCTCGGCAAGACGTCCGGCTGGGTGCACCGCGCGGCCCTGCGCGCGAAGGGCGTGGAAAAGATCAGCGGCGTCTCCTACGAACGGATCGACGACGCCGGTCTGCACCTCACCGTCGACGGGAAACCGCGGCTGCTGGAGGTCGACACCGTGGTGGTCTGCGCTGGCCAGGAATCTGTCCGGGAACTCGCCGGCGCGCTCGGCGACGTGCCGGTGCATCTCGTCGGCGGGGCGGACGAAGCACGGGAACTGGACGCCAAACGGGCGATCGACCAGGGCACCCGGCTGGCCGCCGTCCTGTAGCCGCTTGCGCGCACTGGCAGGATGGCCCCGTGCGAGACGTATGCGTAATCGGGCTCGGGCTCATCGGCGGTTCCCTGCTGCGAGCGGCCGCGGCGAGCGGCAGGACGGTCTGGGGAACCACAGTGTCCGAAGTGGACGCTGACGCGGCGAGCCGCGGCGGCTACGACGTCACCACCGACGCCGAAGCCGCACTGCAGCGAGCCGCGGCCGCGGACGCGATCGTGGTCCTCGCGGTGCCGCTGCCCGCGATCGAGAACCTGCTGCGCCAAGTCGCGCAACACGCGTCGCACTGCATCCTCACCGACGTGGTCAGCGTGAAGGGCCCGATGCTCGACGCAGTCCGCCGCCGCACGCCGTACACGCGCTACGTCGGCGGCCACCCAATGGCGGGCACGTCGCGCTCGGGCTGGCTCGCCGGCGACACCATGCTCTTCCGCGACGCGGCCTGGGTCGTCGGCGTCGAGGAGGAAACCGACCTCACGGCGTGGGCCGAGGTCACCCGGCTCGTCCTGGACGTCGGCGCGCACGCCGTGCCGCTGCCCGCCGATTCGCACGACGAGACGGTCGCCCGGATCTCGCACCTGCCGCATCTGTTCGCCGCGATCCTCGCCTCGGTCGGCGCACAGGGCGGCCCGCTCGCGATGTCGCTGGCCGCCGGGTCGTTCCGCGACGGCACCCGCGTCGCCGGCTCGTCGCCGGACCTGGTGCGCGCGATGACCGAAGGCAACCGCGACGCCCTGCTCCCGATCGTCGACGACGCACTCGGCCGGCTCGGCGCGGCCCGCGGTTCGCTCGCGTCCACCGGCGGCCTCGCCGCGACCATCAACGCAGGTCACGAAGGCGCACTCGCCCTGGAAGCGGCCCGTGACGCGGCGCTGTCCGGCGTCCGCATCGACCTCACCGCCCCCGACGCCCGCGAAGGACTCGTCGCACTCGGCGAACGCGGCGGCCGGATCACCGGACTGGACGGGTCCGTCGCGCTCGGCGAAGTGTCTTGACTTGCCTGGAACGCCTGGTGTGTGACGATTGAAGCCTCTCAATCCCAACCCCGGGGAGGCATTCGATGGGCATCAACTTCGACGAGCTCAAGAACAAGGCGGCCGAGGCGCTGCGCGAGAACAGCGGCAAGCTCGAGCAGGGTCTCGAGAAGGCGGCCGAATTCGCGAAGTCCAAGGTCAGCGGCCACGATTCGCAGATCGACGGCGGCGTCGACAAGGCAAAGGACCTGCTCGGCAAGGTCACCGGCAACCGCGATGAAGGCGGCGAGAAGCCCGAGGGCGGCCAGCCCGGCGGACAGCAGTAACCCTCCGCCTCCAGGTTGGGCCCGGGTCGCATCCGCACCCGCCGAGGTCCGTGAGGGCCGCCCTGAGCGAATCTGATTCCCTCGGGGTTCCCCTCACGGACTTCCGCTCCAGCGAATCCGCCGCGCACCGCCGCTCTCGGCGCGGGACGCGGCTCAGGTGCGCCGGTGGTACGGCAGGAACCGGCGCACCAGCCGCAGCGGCGACCGTTCCACCAGGTCCGGGCCGCGCACCGCGTCGAACGTCGAGCCGAGCTGGTCCACCACCCCGGCGAGGCGCGGGTTGTCCGGCATCGGCACCGAATCCGGGTCCCGCTGCTCGCGGACCGCGGAAGCCAGCTCCGCCAGCGCGTCCGTGAGCAGCTCGATGTCCGCCGGCGACGGAGCCGGCGCGCCCTCGCCGATGGTCACGCCGACCTCGGTCACCGCGTCGGTCACCCGCTCCAGCCCCGCGATCACCGGCCACCACGCCACCGCCTGCCGCCCCGCTGGCGACGGTTCCACGATCACCTGCTGAAACGCCGTCCGCAGGTCCGCGAGCGCGCGGTACGCCGCGCGCCGGGCCCGCGACCGGGCGAGCCGCGATTCGGCGGTCGAGTTCAGCACCATCGCGGCGCGGACGTACTCGGCGACCGTGTCGAAGCTGTCCGCCAGCCGTCCGCCGACGGTCGGCCGCCGCGAACCCGGCCACAGCAGGTAGCCGAAGACGAGCACGATCACGCAGCCGATCACGGTGTCGACCAGCCGCGCCAGCACCACGGTCCAGCTGCCGGTGTTGGCGAGGTCCATCTGCAGGATGATCAGCGGCGTCACGAACGTGCCGAGCATCCCGTAGTTGCGCACCTTCCCCACCGCGGCCCCGCCGGCGAACACCGCGATCAGCGCCACGAGCACCCAGCCGCGCGCGCCGAACGCGAGCACCACCGCACCGATCCCGACGCCCGCGACAGTGCCCATCCCGCGCAGCACCGCGCGGCCGAAGACCGAGCCGAAGTCCGGTTTCAGCACCACACCGACGGTGAGCGTGATCCAGTACGACCGCTCGAACGGCACCAGCAGCGCCACCACTTCGGCCACCGCGACACACACCGTGAGCCGCAGCGTCGCCAGCCAGGTCAGCGGTCCGGAGAGGCCGCTCGCCCACTGCCGCAAGCGACGCAGCAGCGAGACCTTCTTGCGGCGCTTGCGGTCGTCGAGCTTCCCGATTCGCGCCAGCCCGGCGTAAAGCGCGCTGACCAGTGCGTCGGCGTTCTCGTCCCGCAGTTCGGGCGCGGGCGGCAGCGGCTGGTTCGCCAGCACTGAGGCAGCGACGCGGGTCAGGTAGTCGATGACCTCGTCCGGCGCACGCTGTCCGGCGTTGACCATCGCCACTGATGCCTCGACCGCGGGCGTCGTCGCGGACAGCCGGTTCAGCAGACGCCGATACGCCGCGTCCCGGCCGGATAGCCACGAGCGCGCTACCAGCAATCGGTCGTACGCGGTGCTCATCGCGGTGGTCAGCTGATGGCGCGCGACCCGCGACGTCGGTTCGTCCTCAGCGGAGAGCATCGCCGCGAGTTCGATGTAGACCTGCGCGACGGCGGTGCGTTCCGGGCTCGTCGCGCGGAGCGTCCAGGTGCCGAGCGCGACCAGCAGCCCCCAGCCAGCGCCCGCGCAGAAGTAGCCGAAGAGCACTTCGGTGCGTACGCCGGTCGCGTGCTGTGCAGTGCCGAGCACGCAGAAGACGAACATCTGCAGCCCGGCCACCGAAGCGTTGCTGCCCGCTGCACTGATGAGCGCGGAAATCGCCGCGACGACCACGATCGCCGGAATCGACCAGGCGGGCATGCCGCCGGTTAGCAGCCCGACGAGGTACCCCATCCCGGCCGCGAACGTCGCCCCGCCCAGCCGCCGGGCGCGGTAGCGGTAGGCCCCGGCCGCCTCGGACAGCACGGTCGGCAGCGCGCCGGTGGAGATCAGCGCGCCCACCGCGATGTCGCCCGCCGCGTACGCGACCGCCAGCGGAGTCGCCAGCGCAACCACCGCGCGAGCGACCATGTTCCACGGGATGGGAACCGGTTTGGAACGCAAAAGCTGCGTCAGCCAGTGCGGCGCGGCGAAGTCGGGGCGGCTCACCGGTCCATCTTGACCTACCGGGGCCGTCCGGGATTGATTTGTCGCTCGGTCAACAACGTGTTCAGGGAGCTTCCATGCCGGGTCGCAGGTACTCGTACGAGGTGAACCGGGTGAGCGCCGCGCCGCCGTCCGTGCTGTTCCGGCTGGAAAGCGACGGGACGCTGTGGTCGTCCTGGGCGCGCCCGCTCGTATGGCAGTCCCGCTGGGCGGCGCTCGGCGACGACGGCCGGGTCGGCGCTGTCCGGGAAGTCGGCTTGTGGCCGGTTCTGGCGCGCGAACGGACTCTCGAATACGTACCGGATCGGCGGCACATCTACACGTTCGACGGTTTCAGCCCGGTCCGCGACTATCGTGCGGAAGTGGCCTTCACTCCCAACGCCAGCGGCGGCACGGACCTCAGGTGGTCGGGGTCGTTTACCGAACGCATCCCCGGAACGGGGCCGGCAGCCCGGGCAGCGTTGCGCGGCGTGATCGTATTTCTGGCCACCCGGCTGGCGAAAGCGGGCAATCGTGCTGCCTGACCGGGGTGCGTTGCACCACAACGATCAACGAACGCTGGAGCACAGACGTCATCCCCTCGGGTGACCCCGAGGGAAAGGAAGCGGCATGGCGAAGCGGTGGCTGGCAGCGGCATTGGCCGGTGTGCTGATGCTTTCGGCATGCTCGAGCCCGGACTCGGGGCAATCCCCGGAACAGGCGAACCCCGCGCCGGGCGCCCAGACCCCGGGTCCGCCGCCCGGTCCGTACCCGTTCGGCACCGTGCAGCAGAAGGCACCGGCCATTCAGGACGGCAAGGCCGCCGTGGTCCGCCGCATTCAGACGGACAAACCGTACGTCTTCATCACCATGGACGACGGCGCGGTGAAAGACCCGGCGGCGCAAAGCCTGATCCAGCAGTCCGGCGGGCATCCGGTGCTGTTCCTGAACAACCGGTACGTGAAGGGCCACGAGGCGTACTTCAAGGCCATTTTGGACTCGACCGGCGCGGTGCTCGGCGACCACACGGTCAACCACCCGAACCTCAAGGGCAAACCGCTGGACTTCCAGAAAAAGGAAATCTGCGACGACGCCGACGACTTCCAGAAGTCCCTCGGCGTGCGCCCGACGCTGTTCCGCCCGCCGTTCGGCATCTACGACCAGAACACCCTGAAGGCCGCCGCGATGTGCGGCATGCGCGCGACGGTCCTGTGGACCGCCTCGGTCAACGACGGAGTCGTCCAGTTCCAGTCCGGCGACAAACTCCGGCCGGGCGACATCGTGCTGATGCACTTCCGCAAGACCTTCAAGGAAGACTACGAAGCCTTCCTGGCACAGGCCAAAAAGGACGGCTTGACGCCGGTCCCGCTGGCCGACTTCCTGGGCTGACCTCCGCGGCGATCCTCGTGCGCGGCTGTGCCGGTTCTCAGCGGCGGGACCGCTCACGAGCCTCACCGCACAACCACCCCGCGCGAACGGCGAGGCCGAGCCCAATCACCCACGAAGCCCGCCCCATTCGTGCGCGGCAAACCCAGTTCTCATCGACACCAACACTCACGAGCCCCACCGCACCTCCCCTCGCGCGATCGGCGAGGCCAGGCCAGCCGCTCCCCGACATCGCCGCGCACCGCGAACTTGCTGCTTCGCCATCCGCCATCCGCCTTGGATGCGCGCACAAGCCCGACTGCAGCCGCCGGTGCGCTCAGCCAGCCCCCAAGGCACACGAACGGCCGCCGCAACTGCTTCGCCATCCGCCGTGCGTGCGCACAAGCCCGACTGCAGCCGCCGGATGTGCTCAGCCAGCCCCAAGACACACGAACGGCCGCCGCATCGGGTCCACCGCCACAGCCTCGGCCAGGGCGAGCGCGGGGGAAGTCCCCTCCGCGAGCCGCCGGTGCAGGTCGGCCATCGTGTCCGCCGCCGCTCGGTCGCCGACGCGGGCTACCGCGCCGATGACCGTTCGCGAACCGCTCGCCAGCAGGGTTCCGGCGAAGCCCAGCGCTTCCTCGCCCGGCCGGATGTGGCTCATCGCCAGCTCGCACGCGGCCAGCACCACCCGTTCCGGCGGGTTGGCGAGCCGGGTCGTCTCGTGGGCGAACAGCGGGCCGTCCACGAGTTCGACGCGGGAGAACAGCGCGTTCGCCGGCTCGTGCGCGCCGTGGGCGACCAGGTGCGCCAAGCGGGTTCCGTCCAAGGCGGTCAGCACCGTGGAACTCGTCGCGTCGTCGCCCTCGACCAGGTGCGCGTCCGGGTACACCGAGCGCAGTTTGCTCACCTCGCCGACCGCGCCCGGCACGCCGGGACCGCCCGCCAGCAGCACTGGACCGTCCTCGGCCGGGCGTTTCGCGGTGATCCACGCGGTCGCCGACGGCGCGATCGACACCGGATGCCCGCGCAGCGACGGCAACGCGCCCCACGGCATCGCGTACAACTGTCCGATCGGGACGATCACCAGCTCGCGATCGTCGAGAGTTTTGACCAGCGACGCGGAAATCAGCGCGTCGAGCTTCTCCGCCCGGCGGCGCGCGGACGCGGACACCGTCTCGGCCATCAGCGGCGACAGGTGGTCCGGCGCGAGCGCGTCGAGGTCGGCGTGCAGCTGGGTCGCGGTCTCCACGATGTCGTCCAGCGGACCCAGTTTGAGCAGCCGGAACGTCCCGCGGTCGACGACCACCGAGTACAGCTGGTTGTTGTAGGGCACCAAACTCACCAGCACCCGGTCGCCGAGCGCGGCGACGACCTCGTCCGGCGTCGCGACCGGCCGCGGCCGGCCCCACTGGCTCGTGTACCAGCCGAGCCTGCTCGCCTCGCGCTGCAGTTCGGCGTACCGCTGCTCCAGCGCCTTCACCGGCTCGCCCGCCAGCCGGGCGCGCTGGATGGTGCGCTGGACGTGCCGCATTTCGTTGATGTGCTTGGCCAGCACCGGATCCTCGATCACCGGCAGCGGTTCGTACCGGTACACCTGCGCCCGGGTGCGTTCGAGCCAGGCGAACATCCGCCGGGCGCCCGCCGCGTTCCGCCGGGCGCGCCGCAGCACGAGCCGCATCGCCAGCCTGCCCAGTTCCTCGCCGTGCACGGCCGTGCCGCACAGCAGATCGAGCCCGCCCATCCGATCGCGGATCGTGCCGAGTTCGCGCAGTCCGGCACGGGCCTGCGCGAGCGCCGCGCGCGGCCGGTTCTCCGCGACGGCCAGCTCCGCGCGGCACAACCGGAACAGCATCCGGTGGTCGACCGGCGACGTCGCGCGCGGGGCGGGCACGTGTTTCAGCACGAGCGACGCTTCGGCGATTTCCCTGCGGCGGATCAGCAAGCGCACCGCGAAGAGCCGCGCGACCGCCGCCTCGTCGCGCAGTCCGAGCGCGGCCAGCCGTTCGGCGATCGAGACGAGTTCGGCGGGCAATCGCGAGGTCGAGCGTGCCTCCCGGTCCGACAGCACCTGCTGCGCCTCCGCCCGATACCGCGCCAGACCGGCGATCTCGGCCCACGTCCGGTTGCCCCGGCGAAGAAATCGGCGGCGTGCGTCCGAGGCGGACTTTCGCGCCAACGCGAAATCACCCTCCAGCAACGCGGCCGCGGCCCGGGCGACCTCGGCTTCGGCGATGTGCTGGCCGGATCCGTTGGCGCGCAACTCCGGCAGCGCTTCGTCGAGGTGCCTGGCCGCCTCGTCGGCGAGGCCCGCCGTGAGCAGCGCGCGGGCCTGGTCGAGCCGGATCAGCGGGATCGAACCGGGCGATTCGGTGACCAGGATCCGCGCGGCCTGTTCGTAACTGGACAGCGCCTGCGGGACGTCGCCGACGAGCTGCGCGTGGTCGCCGAGGTTTTGCCGGATTTTGCCCTCGAGCCGGGTGTGCCCGTTTTCGCGGGCGAACTCGAGCGCGCGCTGCAGGTCGGCTTGCGCGGCGTTCGGCTGGTTCAGCGCCATCTGCACGAGGGCGCGGTTCATCAGCATGATCACCAGGGTGCGGCGGCCGTCGTCGAATTCGGCCTCGATCCCGGGCAGGACGGCGTCGTAGACCGCGAGCGATTCGCTGAACCGGCCGCCGCGCATCAGCACCACCGCTCGTTGGCCGGTGACCAGCAAGCCCAGTTCGCGCGCGACCTTGCTCTCCGGGAGCTGGTCGCGCAGCTGCCGCGCGGTCTCCAGGTGCACGAGACCGGCGTCGGTGGAGGAGACCTCGGCCTCGGCCGCGCCGAGGCTCACCAGGACGCGGACCTGCAGTTCCCGGTGCTCGGGCAGCGGTTCGGCAACGCGCGCCAGCCGCGTGAGCGCGCTGCGGAACAACCGCACCGCGACGCCGGGCCGCTGGTCGGACGCGGCGGCCCGGCCGCGCGCGTACAGATCGGACGCCGCCGCGATCGTTCGATCATGGACGGGCGCGGACACGGACTCTATGGGAGCACACCTCCGCCACTCTCCATAACGCCCGTCCGGGTTTCTCAGAGCACGACGGTCGGCGTGACGACGGTGCGGCGGTGCGGGCCGGCGCCGAGGTGCACGAGGATCTGCGTGGTTCCGCAGGGGACGCCTTCGAGCACGAACCGGCCGCCCTCGTCGGTCGCCGTCGCGAACGTGCCGTGATCGGCGACCCGGACCTCCACGTCGTACTCGCCCGCGGGCGCGAGCCAGCCGTCGATCCGGTGCACCTTCCCGATTTTGGTCAGGTTGATCATCACGGTGAGGTCGCTGACGGTGAACGTGATGGTGCCGGTCGCCGTGCTGCGCACGCCGGCCAGTTCGTCGAGCCGTTCCCAGCGCGCGACCTCGACGTCGAGGTTCTCGAGTTCGAGCGCGAACTGGACCCGCTGCACCAGATCGTCCGGCGGCGGGTCTATCTCGTCGAGAAACCGGCCGATGTCGGCCAGGATGGCCTCGTCGTCCGGAACCGCGTGGCCGTGTCCCGGCCTGCCGATGTTGTCGCTCACCGGGCACCCCCTTCTCCTGCGAGCAGATCGCGCATCGAGTCGAGGCAGCGGCCCCTGGTGGGCCCGACGCTGCCGCGCGGCATCTGCATAGCCTCGGCCACCGCCCGGTACTCGGCGCGGCCGGCGAGAACGGTCAGCCGCAGCAGCTCCTGGCAGCGTGCGGGCAGCCGGAGGAAGGCGCGCCAGACCCGGCGGTCCCGGTCGGCGCGGACGGCTTCCTCCTCAGGCGCGGGATGATCGCTTTCGAGCGTCGCGGCGACCTCGTCCGACAGCGGCACGGGCTGTGCCCGCCTGCCGTAGGGCCGGGTCGCCTCCCGGCGAGTCGTGGTGATCAGCCAGGCGGCGAGCGCGCGGGGGTCGCGCAGCTTCTCCAGCTGGCTGAACAGAGCGAGCCACACGGTCTGCACCACGTCCTCGGCCACTTGCCGGTCGAGCCCGTTGGCGCGCGCGACGTGCCACACGAGCGGCGTCAGCTCGTCGACGAGTTTCGCCATGGCGCGCCGGTCCCCGCCCCGCGCCGCTTCCATGCAAGCAGCGTGCAAGTCGGCGCCGGTCAGGCCTTCCCAGGGCGGGTCTACCTCGGTGGTGTGCACGTCGGTCACCGTAGCTGCCTCACTCCGGAGGTGGGCCGCCCTGGGCGAGCAAGCCTCCGGTCGTGTCGGCACGGCCGGGCCCGTCGCGGGTCGCCTCTCCGGTCGGGTAACGGATCGATCGTGAATTGTGCGCGCTCTTTCAGTGGTGCCGGTGATGCGGATGGTGTCCAGGGGCACGGTGTGTGCCCGGTGGGTGGGCTCTTGGTTGAGGAGCGAACAACTGGCTCTGGGATACATCAATCTCTGACTTTTTTCGGGTGAGTTTTTTCCTGGGAGCCGGCTGGGCGGCTTGGCTGCGGTGGTTTTCCGGTGTTTGGGCAGTTCGTGCCCCTTTCGGGTGGGGTTGCCGGGACACGACCGGCTGGGCTCCCCCTCCAGCACGGCCGTGTCCCGGCAGCTCCGTCGGACGCGATGAGTCCCCCAACGACCCATCGCACCCCGCCGACCCGGCTCGGCCGGACGGATCCCTCCCCCGAATCCGCCCGCCCTTGCCTGGCCGGAAGCTGCGAGCCGGGTTCGCCGCCCCTTCCCGGCTGACCGGCTTCGCCTGCCTTTGCGCACCACCCGGCCGACCACGTCAGGGCAGCTCACCGGCCCGGTCTGGCCAGGCGGATTCCTCCCCGAACCCGCCTCGCCGAACCGGACCGGAAGCCGACCCTTTCAGCCCGGCTAGCGCGCACCTGCCGACTTCGCGGACTCCTCCCCGAAGTCCACTCAGCCGGACCGGCTGGCCAGCTGACCCGCGAGTCCCGCGGCTCGACTCGCGAAGCCCGCCAGCCGGACCGATCCCTCCCCCGGATCGGTCCAACCGCGCCAGCTCCGAAGCCGACCCGCCAGTCCCGCGGGACCAGCCCGCGCAACCCGCGGCTCCGCGAATCCCTCCCCGAGGTCCGCTCAGCCGCGCCGGTCCGCAAGCGGACCCGCGTGCCGACCAGCCCGCGAACCCGCCAGCCGAACAGACCCCTCCCCGAAGCTGTCCAACCGCGCCAGCCCGCCAGTCCCGCCGAACCAGCGCGCGAAGCCAGCCAGCCGGACAGATCCCCCCGGATCGGTCCAACCGCGCCAGCTCCGAAGCCGACCCTCGGTCCGCCGAAACCGGCCTGCGAAACCCGCCAGCCGAACCGATCCCTCCCCCGGATCCGTCCAACCGCGCCAGCCCGCAAGCCAACCCGACAGTCCCGCCGAACCAGCCCGCGCAACCCACCAACCGAACAGGCCCCTCCCCGAACCTGTCCAACCGCGCCAGCCCGCAAGCCGACCCGCCAGTCCCGCCGAACCAGCCCGCGCAACCCGCCAACCGAACAGGCCCCTCCCCGAACCTGTCCAACCGCGCCAGCCTGCGGGCTGATCCGCGAGGTCTGGCCGTCCCCGCCGTCCAACCGCTCAGCGGCCAGGCGGGTCCCCTCCGAACCCGTCCGGCCGGGACCAGGTCCCCCAGACCCGGGCCGAGCGGAGGCGGGCCGGCGGGGTTGGCGGGAATGGCGGGATGGCCAGTCCTGTCGGCACCTTCGTCTCTCGCTTCGCACCAGCCGGCGGCCTGCTCGCCCCCTTGTGCCGAGCAGGGCGTCGGCGCGGTGCGTTCGTGCGGGTGCGCACCGGTCGGCGTGAGCTGTTCAGCCTCGCCGACCGGTGCTCCCCGCCCCCAGGGGAGCCCGCTCCCCTTTCGGGCTCCGCCGGAGGAGAGTTCCTCCCCGAACTCTCTCCGGCTGACGACGTCCGGCAGCCCCCTCGGCTCCCGGCCGCCGCCCGTCTGGCTACTTGGCAGTACCGGTGTCGTCGAGCGGCTCGTGGTTGCCGTCCGGCTGCACTCCCCGGTTCGCCCCAGGCGCGGGGCTCGTCTTGACGGGCGGAACGGTGGTTCCCGGCTGCCGCTCGTCCTTCTGATCCGCAGGCATGTGGCCCTCCATTTCCTTGGTTCGCCCCATAAGACGCATCCAGGGTGCGCCTAGATACACGGAGCGCCAAAGTTTTTGAGGTTTTTGTGAACCTGCCGGTCAGGACGGAGGCGTCACCTCCCCCGAATGCCAACCGTCAGTGACGATCGGTAACCCCTTCGAGAGCGCGGCGGCCCAGGCGCGGTAACCCTCCGGGCCGGGATGAAAGCGGTCGGCGGCGAACATTCCCGGACGGAGCAGACCCGGCGCCAACGGGAGGTGCGTGACCCCGGGCAGCCGGGTCAGCGTGCGCGCCGCCCGGTCGAGCGCGACGGACCGCGCGCCGAGCACGTCCCGGAGCGGCCGGGGCAGGGACGGGAAGCTCGCCAGCGGCGGCACGCCGGCGAGAACGACCGGGACGTCGCCGACCCGCCGCCGCACCTCGACGATGATCGCCAGTAGATCCCGCCGGTACCGCGCGGCCGAATGCAGCTCCAGCGTGTCGTTCACGCCCAGGACGACCACCACGACGTCCGCCTCCCGCACGCGCGGAACCAGCTCCTCCAGGACCACCCTCGCCGACGCGCCGGTGCGGCCCAGCGCATGCCACCGCACCGCCCGGTCCGGGTACGCGCGGGCGAGCCCCATCGCGAGCTGCCCGGTGAGCGCGTCGGCGTGGGTGAGCGCGCCGACGCCGTCCACCGTCGATTCGCCGAGGACGGTGAGCCGCAGCGGTCGCCCGGCGCCGAGAGTGCCCTCGATCGGCCCCGTGGCGCCGGGAAGCCGCGGAGTCGCCCGACGCACCCGAACCGCCTGCGCGACCAGTACGGGTGCGATCAGGAAAAGGAGGAACAGCCGAAGAACTGCCATGCCTCCGACAGTAACGAGGGGCTCCGACAAATCCGGCCTCGCGGAGGGAGTTGTCCACAGGCGATGCGAGTTGTGGACAACCCTGGGGACAAGTTGGGGAAACCTGTCTTCGACGGCCGACAGATTCCCCCCTCGATCTCAGTACCTACAGGGAATCCAGCCGCGAGGTGTCCGCAACCGCAGACAGCCTCACCCCTGAGCGATAGACACCGTCTTGCCCACCAGCGCCTCGTCCTCCACCGCGTCCAGCAGGTACCGCGCCACGTTCGCCCGCGGGATCTGGAAACTCCCCCGCACATCCCGCCCGACCTCGCTGAGCACCCGGTCCCGCGCGGGCTTGTCGGTCAGCCGCGTCGGCCGCACGATCGTCCACCGCACCTCGGGAGCCTCGTGCAGGATCGACTCCATCCGCCGCAGGTCGGCGTATCCGTTCCGGAGCACCGCACCCAGCACCGGCTTCAACAACAGTCGCGCGAACAGGCTGTCTCCCTCGGCGGGCAGGCCGGACGCGCTCACCACCACGAATCGCGTCCGGGAACCGCGCAGCGCGGCAACCACCGAGCGAGTGCCGTCGGAGTTGACCGTCGTCGGCTTGAGATCCGTGGGGCCGAGGGCCAGGACGACCGCGTCACGGCCGGTCACCGCATCGGCCAAGCCGGGATCGGTCAACGAGTGAACCGCGACATCCAATCGGGGGTGCGCGGGGACGGTCAACCGCGCGGGGTCGCGAACCACGGCGGTTACGTGCCATCCGCGCGCCAGCGCTTCCCGCACCGCCAGGCCGCCGATCCGGCCGCTCGCGCCCAGGACGGTGATCTTCATGAGAGGCCTCCATGCAGGGGTGAGTGTTCACTTACCAGCTAGGGTAAGTGAACACTCACCACACTGAGAAGGCCCTCAGGGAGCACGCATGGGAAGCCGCGAAGAGATCGTCGCCGCAGCCGCGACGGTCATGCGGGAGCAGGGATACGCGCACGCCACGACCAAGGCGATCGCGCAGGCCGCGGGTTACTCGGAAGCCTTGCTGTACAAGCACTTCCGCGACAAGACCGCACTCTTCCTGGCAGTGCTGAAAGAAGAACTGCCCGACCTCGTCGCCACGGCGGCGAGGCTCACCGAGCAGCCCGAGAAGGCAGCACTCGGCGACAATCTCGCCGAGCTGACCACCACGGCACTGGCCTTTTACTGCGCGAG
The DNA here is from genome assembly GCF_046195355.1 of Amycolatopsis sp. VS8301801F10. Classification (NCBI taxonomy): domain Bacteria; kingdom Bacillati; phylum Actinomycetota; class Actinomycetes; order Pseudonocardiales; family Pseudonocardiaceae; genus Amycolatopsis; species Amycolatopsis sp. VS8301801F10. Next base: position 1,100,737 of record NZ_CP176065.1, read on the forward strand.
CTTCCCGATCTCCGTCTCGATCTTCTCCTCGCGAGACCTGCTCCGCACCCATCGGGACACTCTCGAAAACGGCCCCGACCTGCCGATCCAGCACGTCGCCGGCTACCTCGCCGCCGAGGTCGAACTGGGCAGGCTGCGCGGCGATCTCGACGTCGACGCCGCGGCCCGGCTGCTGCTCGGCGCGTGTTTCCAGGAGGCGTTCCTCGCATCCTTCGAGGAACGCCCGCCGCGGCCGGACCTCGCCCTCCGGCTGGCCGCGACACTGGAAAACCTCGGCTAGTCCCGGTTTTTCCGCAGCTCGTGCCAGCGGTCGTACAGGTTGTTGACCTCGACCAGCATGAACGCCAGGAAGTCCCGCATCTCCGCCAGCCGTTTCCCGGCGGGGGTGTCCGCGCCGAGCGCCTCGATGCCGTCGGTGGCCGCGTCGCGCCACATGATCAGGAAACGGTCGCGTTTGAGGAAGGTGGCGTACCAGAGGTCGTCGTAGAGCTGGTAGTGGTCGCGGCGCTCGCCGGGTTCGCGCACCTTGCGCACGAGGCCGACCTGGTCCAGGTACCGCACCGCGCCGGAGATCGCGGCCGGGCTCACCGACAGCTGCTCCGCCAGTTCGGCGGCAGTCAGCCGTCCCGAGTCGGTCGTCATCAGCGCCGCGAAGACCCGCGCTGACATGCGCTGCATGCCGATCTGAGCCATCACGAGGCCCAGGCTTTCGACGTATCGGCGGACGGCGTCCTCGTCTCTCTTCGTCTCAGGCGTCGTCATCCGTCCATCCTCTCCCACGAGCGTCCAGGGGATCACTCGGTCCTGATGTTTTCTTAACTTCACAACTTCATGAAAAGAGTGTAGCTTCCGAATCATGGGAAACGCCATCGCGATCTCCGGCCTGCGCAAGGCATTCGGCCGGGTGAAGGCCCTCGACGGCCTTGATCTTCAGGTTCCCGCGGGGGAAGTACACGGATTCCTCGGTCCGAACGGCGCCGGGAAATCCACCACGATCCGGGTCCTGCTCGGACTGCTGCGCGCCGACGCCGGCGAGGTCCGGCTGCTCGGCGGCGATCCGTGGCGCGACGCGGCGAGCCTGCACCACCGGCTCGCCTACGTGCCCGGCGACGTCAACCTCTGGCCCAACCTTTCCGGCGGCGAGGTCATCGACCTCCTCGGCAGGCTGCGCGGCGGCCTCGACCAGAAGCGCCGCGCGGAACTCGTCGAGCGCTTCGACCTCGACCCGCGCAAGAAGGGCCGCACGTACTCGAAGGGCAACCGGCAGAAGGTCGCCATCGTCGCCGCGCTCGCGTCCACTGTGGACCTGCTGCTGCTCGACGAGCCGACCTCGGGCCTCGATCCGTTGATGGAGGCCACTTTCCAGGAGGTCATCCAGGAAGAACGCGCGCAGGGCCGCACCGTGCTGCTGTCCAGTCACATCCTCGCCGAGGTGGAAGCCTTGTGCGACAAGGTGAGCATCATCCGGAACGGCCGCACCGTCGAGTCCGGCACGCTCGCCGAACTGCGCCACCTCACCCGCACGTCGATCACCGCGGAGCTGGCCGGACCGCCGAACGGCCTCGCCAGGCTCGCCGACGTGCACGACCTCAAGACGGACGGCAACCGCGTCCGCTTCGACGTGGAAACCCGTTCGCTCGAGGACGCGCTGCGCCAGCTGACCCAGATCGGCGTGCGCAGCCTGGAGAGCCGTCCGCCGACGCTCGAGGAGCTTTTCCTGCGCCACTACGCGGACGAACTCGAGGCCGGGAAATGACCGCGCTCACCGGCACCGGGCCGCTGATCCGCCTGGCGCTGCGCCGCGACCGGGTCATCCTGCCGATCTGGATCGTCCTGCTCAGCGTCGTCCCGGTAGGCACGATCAGCAGCTACGACCAGTTCTATCCGACCGCCGAAAGCCGGGCCGGGCTCATCGCGTCGGCCGCCGCGAACCCGTCGTTCGCGCTGCTCTACGGCCCGGCGTTCAACCTCGGCACGGCGGGCGGCTTCATCGCCTGGCGGATGGGCGGGTTCCTGGCGCTGCTGACCGGTCTGATGGCGGTCTTCACGCTCACCCGGCACACCCGCGCGGAGGAGGACACCGGTCGCGCGGAACTGCTGGCGTCCACTGTGGTCGGTCGGTACGCACCGCTCACCGCCGCGCTCGCGGTGACCGGCGGGGCGAGCGTGCTGATCGGTCTGCTGCAAGCGGTCACGCTGGCGGCCAAGGTTCCCGCGGCGGGTTCTGTCGCGCTCGGCGCGAGCACCGCGCTCACTGGCCTGGTCTTCACCGGCGTCGCCGCAGTGGCCGTGCAGCTCGGCGAGTACTCGCGCACCGCGAACGGCATCGGTACGGCCGTGCTTGGCGTCGCGTTTCTATTGCGTGGCGCGGGTGATTCGACCACCGACGCGCACTGGCTGTCGTGGTTGTCGCCGCTCGGGTGGGCGCAGCAGATTCGGCCGTTCGCCGAAGAACGTTGGTGGGTACTGATTCTGCCCATCGCGACCACGCTCGTGCTGGTTGCCGTGGCCTACGCGCTGCTGCCGCGCCGTGACGTCGGTGTCGGCCTGCTTCCGCCGCGGCTCGGCCCGAGCGAAGCGGCTCCGTCGCTGCGGTCGCCGTTCTCGCTGGCGTGGCGGCTGCAACGAGGTCCGCTGCTCGGCTGGCTGATCGGGCTCGCGGTCGGCGGCGCGTTGTTCGGGACGATCGCGCAGGGCATTTCCGGACTGGTCGGCGGCACCGAGCAGAGCAGGCAGATCTTCGAACGGCTCGGCGGTTCGCACGGACTGGTCGACGCGTTCCTCGCGACCATGGTGAGCCTGTTCGCGATGCTCGCTTCCCTCTACGGGGTGCAGGCGACGCTGCGGATGCGCACCGAGGAGACCTCGCTCCGGCTCGAACCGCTGCTGGCCACCCGGGTGGGACGGTTGCGCTGGGCCGCGAGCCACCTCGTGTTCGCGTTCCTCGGCAGCGCGTTGCTCGTGCTCGTCGGGGGCGTGCTGCTCGGTCTGTCGAACGGGCTGCGCGGCGGCGACGTCGGCCGTTCGGTCGGGAACATGGTCGCGGCCGTGGCGGTGCAGGTGCCCGCGGCGTGGGTGATCGTCGCGGTGGCCGCGCTGATCTTCGGACTGCTGCCGAAGCTGGCGACCGCCGCTTGGGGCGTGGCGGCGCTGGCGTTGCTGATCAGCATGTTCGGGCCGGTCGTCAACGCGCCGCAGGCGCTGCTGGACGTCTCGCCGTTCCAGCATCCGCCGAAGGTGCCCGGCGAGGTGTTCACCGCGGTGCCGCTGGTGGTGCTGCTGGCCGTTTCGGCGGTCGTGCTGGCCGCGGGGATGGCCGGCTGGCGGCGGCGCGACGTCGGCTGACGTCAGCGTTCGTCGCGGACGAACCCGCTGGTCGGGCGCAGCGTGGTCGGCGGGGGCGCCGGCGGGCTCGACCCGGTCGGGGTGACCGACACCGTGGCCGTGGTGGTCCGCGGCGGCGGGGCCGGGGGCGCGGGCGGGCGCTGGGTCACGGTGATCGGCGGCAGAGGGAGGCCGGTCACCGTGACCGTCACCTGCTGCACGGGCGGCGGGGTGGACGGCACCGACTCTCCGGCCGGACGCGGAGTGCGACCGGCGACCAGCAGCGCGGCGACGAGCAGCCCGCCGGCAAGCCCGGCGAGACCGGTCACGACGACATAACCCCAGGTGGGAGCGGTGTCCGTCATCCGGCACCTCCTCGCCGCGCGGTCACTCGGCTACGAGGGTTTCGTCGCGTTGATCATAGGCGTCGTTACGCAGTGTGCAACTTGATATCTACCGACTCAACTTATATAACACTACCCCTATGAGGGGGATCTTCGCTCGCCGGATTTCCGGCGGCTCTGGCTCGCCGACGGCCTCAGCCAGGTCGGCAACCGCATCGACTTCCTGGTGATCCCGCTGCTGGCCACCACGGCGCTCGCCGCGTCCGTGGCCGAGGTTTCGCTGCTGCGGACGCTCAGCACGCTCCCGTACCTGCTGCTCGGGCTGCAGGTCGGCGCGTGGTGCGACCGGATGCGCAACCGGCCGGTGCTGATCACCGCCGACCTCGCCCGCGCGGTGCTGATCGGCTCGGTGCCGCTCGCCGCGCTGTTCGGGTCGCTGTCGCTGGGCCACCTGTACGCCGTGGTGTTGCTGGCCGGCGTGTTCACGGTCTTCTTCAACGTCGCGCACCAGACCTACCTGCCGAACCTCGTCGAACGCGGCGAACTGCCCGACGCGAACGCCCGGCTGCAGACGAACCTGTCCGTCGCCGCGATCGCCGGACCGGGCCTCGGCGGGCTGATCGTGCAGTTCATCGGCGGTGCGGGCGCGATGGCCGTCGACGCGCTGACCTACCTGTGGTCCGCCGCCTGGCTGCACCGCATTCGCACGCCGGATGCGCGGCCCGAACCCGCCGAGCGGAATCTCCGCCGCGAAATCGGCGAAGGCCTGCAGACCGTGCTGCGCCATCCGATCCTGCGGGCGATCACCCTCCACAGCGCCGTTTCCAGCCTGTTCCAGTCGATGTTCATGGCGGTCGCGGTGGTGTTCTCGGTCCGCGACCTGCACCTCGAACCGTTCATGATCGGCCTGGTCAACACGGTTTCGCTGACCGGGGCCTTGCTGGCCAGCGCGGTCGCCCGGCGGCTCGGCGCCCGCTTCGGCGCGGCGCGGGCGCTGTTCATCGGCGGTGCCGTGTACAGCGTTTCGTTCCTGCCCAACGCTTTCGCGACGCCGGGGTGGGGCCTTGCCTGGTACGTCGCGGGCGGGATCGCGTCGAGCTTCGGGATCATCGTGCTCGGCGTGTTCACCGTCAGCTTCCAGCAGGCCATCACCCCGCACGAACTGCTGGGACGGGTCTCTTCGGTGTCGCAGACGGTCGTTTTCGGCATCGCTCCGCTCGGCAGTCTGCTCGGCGGCTTCATCGCCGAACTCACCACAACCCGGGTCACGCTGTACGTGTGCGGCGTCGGAATCCTTGCGGCGTCGGCGATTCTCGTTGCTTCACCGCTTCGCAAGATGCGTGATCTGCCGCTAGCCGAGGGTGCGGTCGCGAACGATTAGCGGAATCGCGAGCGCGGCTAGGACAGCTCCGACGAGGCTGACCCAGGTGAGGGCTTGGGTGAGCACGGCTGCCGCCAGCACGGGAGTAGCGCTGATTCCCAGCTGGAAAGCCGAAACCGTGGTGGCCCCGGCGAGCGTCGGGGCGTCGGCGGCGATGGCGAAGACCCGGCCGTAGATCGCGGGGTTCAGCACGAAAGCGGCGATTCCGAGCAGGAACACCGTCGGAAGCACCGCCCACGAACTGTGGATCGCCAGGACCAGGACGACCGAAAGGACCACGATCGCGCCGGCCCCGGTGAGGAGCGCGGTGTGGGGCCGCCGGTCGGAAATGCGGCCGCCGATGGACAGGCCGACGAAAGCGCCGATTCCGAACAGCGCGAGAACCGCGGGAATCCATACCGTGGGGACGCCGGTGATTTCGGCGAGCATCGCGGAGAGGTAGTTGAACGTGATCATGTACGCCGCCGTGGTCAGGATCGTGATGCCGTAAATGCCCCAGAGCCGCGGGGTGCGGATCGTGGCGAACTCCCGCGCCCCGCTCGGCCGGGCCATCGGCCGGGTCGTCGCGGGGATCCCGAGCGAGCAGGCGACGACCCCGGCGAGCGTCAGCGCGACCACCGCCCAGAATCCGCCGCGCCACTGGGTGAAATGACTGAGCAGGGTGCCCGCCGGTCCTCCCGCGACCATGGCCACGCTCAGGCCGCTGACCACGACTCCGGAGGCGCGGGCGTTGCGATCCGGAGTGACCAGGCTGATCGCGGTCACGGACGCGACGGCGAAGAACCCGGCGTAGGCGACCCCCGCGACGACCCGGCTCACCAGCAAGACCGGGTAGGTGCCCAGCAGCCCGGCGGCGACGCTGACCGCGAACACTCCCTGCGTGACCAGCAACGCGGTGCGGCGGGGCCAGCGCAGGCTGAACACGGCGAACGGCGGCCCGCCGACGACGACACCGAGCGCGAACGCAGTGATGAGAAACCCGGCCGAGGACAGCGAAACCTGAAGGTCGTCGGCCACGGCGGGCAGCACACCGGCGAGAAGGAATTCCGCGCTGCCCATCGCGAACAGGCTGAAGGCGAGCAGGTACACGCCGATGGGCAGGCGCGTGGAGCGGCGGGGCTTTTCGACGGTCTCGCTGGTCATGAACGGTCAACCTCCGTGGTCGGCGAGCGCCCTCAATCCGCGTCGCCTGGGTCAGCACCTTCCCCACCAGGATCGGAAGCCTCGACCGGAAGCGGCAAAAAACGTTGCCGTTTCCGGGACACGTTGGTTGACTGCGCCGCATGAGCGACCACCCCACCGTCGACAGCGTGCTCGAGCAGATCGCGCCCCGGTTGCGGCGGGCGCGGGACAAGCAGGGCGTCAGCCTCGCCGAACTCGCGCGGGCCACCGGCATCTCGACCAGCACGCTGTCCCGGCTGGAATCCGGGCAGCGCAAGCCGAGCCTCGAGCTGCTGTTGCCGATCACCGCCGCGCTGGGCATCCCGTTCGACGAGATCGTCGCCGCGCCCCGGATCGTCGACCCGCGCGTGCCCCAGCAGCCCGCGAAGAAGGACGGGCGCGTGCTGATCGCGTTGTCCCGGCAACAGGGAGAACCCCGCGCCTACAAACAGATCATCCCGGCGCACGACGAGGAGCCCCACCTTCGCAGCCACGACGGGTACGAATGGCTCTACGTGCTTCGCGGGCGGCTACGCGTCCGCCTGAGCGAACACGACTTCATCATGGGACACGGCGAAGCGGCCGAGTTCGACTGCCACATCCCGCACTGGTTCGGCGCCGCGGGCAAGGGCGACGTCGAAATACTCAGCCTCTTCAGCAAATCCGGCGAACGCATCCACCTGCGTACCGGCCGCCGCTAGACCTTGCGCAGGCCGTCGAGCAGTACGCGCACGAGGTGCCGACTGTCCGGCGTAAACCGCTCCACCGCGAGCGCGCCGACGATGAGCGCGCGCAGGTCTTCACCGTCGATGTCGGTGCGTACAGCGCCCGCGGCCTGCGCGCGTTCCAGAAGCGCGGTGAGGTTCACGCGAAACCGCTCCGCTGCTTCGGCCTTGTACGCAGAACCGCTTGTCTCGCCGAGCGCTTCGCAGATCGCACGGTTACGCGACGCCTGCTCGATGACGCGCGTGAAGTAGTCGTAGAACGCTTCGCCCGGCGCGTCGGAGTCGATCAACTCCTGCGCCTCGACGCCGTACTGCTCCAGCCGTTCCACGACAACCGCCTGGAACAGCGCTTCCTTGCTGGGGAAATGCCGGTAGACCGTGCCCGCGCCGACGCCAGCCAGCCGGGCGATGTCGTCCAGGGGCACCGAAAGCCCGTCGACGGCGAACGCTGCTTCGGCGGCAGCCAGCACGCGGGCGCGGTTCCGGCGCGCGTCCGCGCGGAGCGCAGGCTTCTCCACCGGCTCTCTCCTCTGCTCTCAAAAGTGGTGCGGTCGTCCGATTCTTCCTTGGAACGAGACCCGCCGCTTCTGACCGTGTCTCAGATCTCCAGGTCTTCGTTGACAAACGGAGTGCAAACTCCGTATCGTCGTAAGCGGGTGCCCCGTTCCGATTATCCGCCCGTCTTCCCGAATGAGGTTTCCGATGCCCCGCACCAGGTCCGAAGTAGCCGAGATCGTCGCTAACGCGCTGAGCGCGATCGACGCCGCACCGCTCGCGGACGTTCTCGCCGAGGACGCCGTCTACGAAATCCCGTTCACCGGCCACCGCTCGGTCGGGCGGGACGCCGTACTGGCCACTCTCGGCGCGGGCAGCGCCGTCGCGGCCCGGATCGGCCTGGAGAAAGTCGAGGTCACCACTACGGAAACCGCGGACGGATTCGCCGTCGAACTCGTCGCGGAGGGCCGCAATCCGCACACCGGGCACAGCTACCGGCTCCCGTCGTCGGCCGGACTGCTGACCGTGCGGGACGGCGAGGTCACCCGGTACCGCGACTACCCGAACCACGGCGCGGCGACCACGCTGTACGGGACGAAGGAGGTCTTCCAGCGCTTCCTCGACGCGGCCGTCGGCAACCGCTGGGACGACCTCGCCGACCTGTACTCCGACGACGTCGTGGTCGAAATCCCGTTCGCGCCGGCCGGGGTGCCGAAGGTGACGCGCGACCGCGAGGAGTTGCGCAAACGCTTCCACCAGGCCGGGGAGCGGCGGCGGAGCACCAAGGCGGACCGGGTGGTGGTGCACGAAACCGGCGACCCGGAGGTGCTGGTGGCGGAGTACGACCTGCACGGGGAGTACGAGGGCAAGCCGTATGTGTCGACGTACGCGATGGTGCTGACGGTGCGCGACGGGCGGATCGTGCACTCCCGGGACTACTCCGGGCCGCCGGTGTTCGCGGAATCGGCCTGACCGCCCCTTGCCAGCCCGATCGTCATGTTCGCCAATGCCTCGCGGCCCTCGCGAGCCCGCGCGTCGTCGGGGTCGCAGACGTACTGCAGGATCAAGCCGTCCACCCCGGCGACGATCATGCGGGCGAGGTGCTCGAAAGAAACGGCGGCAGTCTCGCCCGCTCGCTCCGCGGCCTGCCGGCACCACTGGGCAACGACGTCGGCGTAGCGCTGGTACTGCAGCCGGGCGAGGTCTTCGTTGCCCGGGGTGCGCAGGGCGTACATGGTGAGTTCGTACTGCAGCAACTGCAGCTCGCGCCCGCCTCGGACGAGCCGGGTCCAAAACGTCTCGAGCCCCTGGCGGATCGCGTTCTCCAGGCCTTGACCGGTGACGGCCGAGTCCTGGAGAACGCCGGCGATTTCGTCGACGACGTCCTCGATCACCGCACGCAGCAGTTTCTCCTTGGAGGGGAAGACATACTGCATGGTGGCCAGCGGAACGTCCGCCTGCGCGGCGACGACGCGCAGGGACGTCTTGGCGACGCCGTGAGCAGCCAGCGCGGTGCGCGCGGCCGCGATGAACTGCGACCGGCGCACCGCAGCCTCCACGTACGGCATGTCGCCCCCCCTTCGGTCAGTTGACCGAAATAGTGCCACGACCCCTTGCCAGACCCGCACGGCACTCCTTACGCTGCACCAACTCGGTCACTTGACCGAATCTGCCGAACGCGAAGGAGCAAGCCGTGCGGATCGTGGTCGTCGGCGCGGGACTGGCGGGGCTTTCCGCCGCGCGCGAACTCAGCAAGGCCGGAGCCGAGACGGTCGTCCTCGAGGCCCGCGACCGGGTCGGCGGACGCACTGAAGGCGGCGAGATCGAGGGCTGTCCGATCGAACTCGGCGGCACCTGGATCGGCGAGGGCCACACCCGGATGCTCGGGCTCGTCGAGGAACTCGGCCTGGCGACGTTCCGCACCTGGAACGACGAAGGCAAGATGCTCGTCCAGCTCGGCGGCAAGCGCGCCCTCGTCGCCGGAGCGAAGGGCTCCGTCCCGCGGCTCAACCCGGTCGCGCTCGCCGACCTCGCGCAAGGCATGGCCCGCTTCGGCAGGCTCGCTCGCCGCGTCGACCCCGCCCAGCCGTGGACGCACCCGAAGGCTCGCACGCTCGACAGCCAGACCTTCGAGACTTGGGTCAGGCGCAACCTGCGCACCCCGAGCGGCCGGGCGTACTTCCGAGTCGCGGCCGAGGCCGTCTTCGCCGCCGACGCGAGCGACCTTTCCCTGCTGCACGCACTCTTCTACGCGGTCAGCAACGCGGACCTGGAAACCCTCCTCGCCGTCGACCGCGGTGCGCAGCAGGACCGAGTCGTCGGCGGCTCCGTGCTGGTGGCGCAACGACTTGCCGACGGCCTCGACGTCCGGCTGTCCACCCCGGTCGCGTCGGTCGCCCACGACGAGACCGGCGTCACCGTCACCACCCGCACCGGCCAGACCTTTCCCGCCGACCGGGTTGTCGTCGCCCTCCCTCCGACGCTCGCCGGACGCCTGCGATACGACCCGGTGCTGCCCGCCTGGCGCGATCAGCTCACCCAGAAACTGCCCGCGGGCACTGTCGCCAAGACTTTCGCCGCGTACCCGACGCCGTTCTGGCGCGAGCAGGGGCTGAACGGTCAGGTCGCCTCCGACACCGGACCGGTCAAGGTGACCTTCGACGTTTCCCCGCCAGGCGGCGAAATCGGCATCCTTCTTGGCTTTGTCGAAGGCGGGGAGGCCCGGCGCTGGCAGCGGCTTCCCGGCGACCGGCGGCGCCGAGCCGTGCTCGACTCCTTCGTCCGGTACTTCGGTCCGCAGGCCGCCGAGCCGCAGGCGTACGTGGAGAAGGACTGGAGTGCCGAGGAATTCACCCGCGGCTGTTACGGCGCGCATTTCGCCCCTGGAGTGTGGACCAGCTACGGCGACGTGCTGCGCTCCCCGGTCGGCCGGATCCACTGGGCCGGAGCGGAGTACGCGGTGGAGTGGAACGGCTACATGGAGGGCGCGGTGCGCTCCGGGTCGGCTGTCGCGGAGGAGGTCCTGCGGGGGTGAGCTGGGCTTACTGAGTCGCGGTCTGCGAAGCCGGGGGCGCGAACAGATGCTCCACCGTGGCCACCGTCCAGTCCCACACGCCCGGGATCAGCAGCACTCCCACCAGGAGGAACACCGGGAAGACCAGCCGCGTCTCGACCTTCTTGCCGGTGTGCAGCCGCAGCGGCTTCGGCGGGCGGAGTTCGTACCAGGTCTCCCCCGCGATCGGCAGCGGGAACAGGAACGGGCAGCCGGACTCGGTCAGCGAATCCCCGAGGCAGTGCACGAAACACCCGGCCGCGACCGCTACGCCGAGCCAGCCGGAGATGTCCGCCAGCTGGGCCACCCGGTCGTCCGGCGCGGTGAAGTACCACCAGGCCACCGCGCCGCCATACGGCAGCAGCAGCCAGTCGCCTAGCGCGGCGACCGCGAGCAGCAGACCGAACAACAGCACGCCCAGCACGGCCCAAGCCCCACCCGCGGTACAGCCAGCGGAGGTGGCCACGCCGAGGGCGATAGCGAACAAGAGGGTGTGCGAGAGGTGCCGGTGCGTGCCGGTCACCTTTTCGTCGCGCGGCCCCTTCGTCAGGGCGTATACAGCTGCAGACACCCGGCGCAGCAGCCACGAAAGCGCGCCGGTCAGCCAGCCGAACAGGCGGGTCGCGCTGGCGCTGGGATGGTCCAGGTCCGGCAGCAGCGCGAACCCGGCCGTGGTGGCCGCGAAGACCACCGCCTGATGCACCGAGCCGACGCCGACCGCGGGCGCGAGGGCGAGCCCCGCACACCAGCCGGTCAGGGCGTGCGTGCGCCCCATCATCTTGGTTATCCCCCAGGTCGCGGGCCAGATTCGGACCGCGCGACCGTATCGGGAGATCAGGCCGGAGGTTCCTCCGACACGCTCAGGTGTTCGGCCACGCCGGTGAGCTCGATCACCCGGCTGACCGCCGGGCTCGGCACGACCTCGAGTTCGACGTTCTGTTCCCCGGCCTGCCGCTGGGCGTGCAGGACGACGTTCAGCGCCGATGAGTCGAAGAAGGTCACCCCGGTGAGGTCGGCCACCACGCGACGGGAATTCTTGTCCGCGATCAACCCGGCAAGAGCTTCCTGCAGCTGCGGGCTGGTGAGCAGATCGAGCTCACCCGTGACCACCACCCTCGGCTCGGCGGCCGCGGTGTCCAGCGTGATGCCGAATCCGGGCGGAGTGGCGTTCTGGTCGGCTGCGGGCATGCAGTTTCTCCTCGTCAGGCGCTGCTCCTGCGCCGGTACGCGCCTGTAGTCTCAAGCGGCAACCGTGTCACGGTCCCAAAGCATCTGGAGACCCAACCCTAACCCAGCGGGTGACTGCCGCCGCGTCGGCACACGGCTACCCCTCGGCGCGCGGGCGGCCGGACGACGCACAGCACCCGCGCACCGCAGGTGGGCGCGCGGGCAGGGAGGGCGGTCAGCTCAGGCGGACACGGCCTTGCGCTTGGCCCGCCGTTCGCGCATGAACAGCTCGCGGCGCTCGATCTCGCCGAGCCCGCCCCAGATGCCGTACGGCTCTTCGACGGTCATCGCGTGCTTGCGGCACTGGGCCAGCACCGGGCAGGTGTGACAAATCGCCTTGGCACGGGACTCGCGGCGCTCGCGCGCGGAGCCGCGCTCGTTGTCGGTATGGAAGAACAGGCTGCTGTCCGCTCCGCGGCACGAGCCTTGAAGCTGCCACTCCCACTCCTCGGCCACCACGTTCGGCAGTCGGCTCACGTCAGCCATGTCGTCCCCACCTTTCCCGGGATCAGCACTCGACCGCTACATGCCCGCCGGTCGCGGCGGTCAAACGCGGGTTTGGTTTGCTCACCCCCCGGGCATGTGGCAGACCGGGCACGAAAGACTGGCGAAGCACGCCGGAGAGAGGAACAGCACGTGGAGGAGAACGCCCCGCTCGAGCGCGAGGACGCACAGCTCATCGAGGTGCGGACGGCGGCTATCCCGCACGTGGTGCCCACCCTGCGCACCATCGTGGCCGACATCGCGATGCGCCAGGACTTCGACCTGGACGCGGTCGAGGACCTGCGGATGGCCGTGGACGAGGCTTGTTCGATGCTGCTGCCCTCGGCCGCCGACGGCAAGCTGACCTGCGTGTTCTCCTGGCTGGACGGCCGGATCGAGGTCACCGTGTCGGTGGTCTCCGACCGCGCCGACCACGGCGACGAGACTGGTCTGTCCTGGCAGCTGCTGACCGCGCTCGCGACGTCGGCGCGGCGCACTGTGACCCCGGCCGACGGCCGGTACCTCTCCCGGGTGCAGCTGGTCCGGGAGAGTGAGGCGGCCAGCTCGTGACGAACCCCGCCGGCGGCGACAAGCCCACCGACGTGGCAGCACTGTTCCACGAGCTGACGCAGCTGCCCGAGCATTCGCCTCGCCGCGAGGAGATCCGGGACACCTTGGTGCGCGAGCACCTCGAGCTGGCGCGCAACCTCGCCCGGAAGTTCCGCAACCGCGACGAGGCGATGGACGACCTGGTGCAGATCGCGACGGTCGGCCTGATCCACGCGGTGGACCGGTACGACCCGACGCAGGGAACTGACTTCCTGGCCTTCGCGGTGCCGACGATCTCCGGCGAGCTGCGCCACCACTTCCGCGACAACAGCTGGTCGGTCCGGGTGCCGAGGCGGCTCAAGGAACTCAACGCGACGATCTCGGCCGCGCGCGAGGAACTGACCGTCCGGCTTTCGCGCGCGCCGAAGCCGAGTGAGATCGCCCGTCATCTCGGCGTGCCGATCGAGGACGTCTACGAGGGCTTGCGGGCGGGACAGGGCCGTTACGGGGCCTCGCTGGACAATCTGCTGGAGAACTCCGCGCACACGCGCTTCGGCGCGCCGGACGCGAACCTCGGCCAGGCCGAACTGCGCGAGGCGCTGCGGCCGATGCTGGACAGTCTGCCCGAGCGGGAGCGCAAGATCGTGGCGTTGCGGTTCGGGTCCGGGATGAGCCAGTCGGACATCGCGCGCCGGGTCGGTGTTTCGCAGATGCAGGTGTCGCGGCTGCTCGCGGCGACGCTGAAAAAGCTCCGTACCGGACTGGCCGAGACCGACCTCACCGAGGGCACCTGATTCGCTTTCGGCCCGGTTGGGTAAACACCATATGCGAGCACAGCGGCCGGGAGGTGCAGAAGCCATGACGACGTCGAGGATGCCGACCAGGAGCACCGGGGCGGCCGCCGCCACCGTGCGCCTGGAGCTTCCGGACGACGTCACCGCGCCGGCCGTCGCGCGGGCCCAGGTCCGCGCCGCGCTCGCCCAGCTCGACGTTCCCGCCCAGGTGCGCGACGACGTGCTGCTGGCGACCTCGGAACTGGTCACCAACGCCTTCGAGCACGGCGACCGCCCGGACCGGCTCGAACTCCGGCTCGAGCACGGCGAGCTGATGGTGCGGGTCTTCGACACGTCTGCCTCCATTCCGCAGCTGAAGGAACCGGTGGCCCCGTCCGCGGCGCGCAGCCGGGGGCTTCAGCTGGTGCGCGCGCTGTCCCGCCGCTGGGGTTACGACCCGGCCGAGGGCGGGAAGTGCGTTTGGGCGGCGTTCGGCCTCAGCTGACGGCGGCGAAGCACCAGGACGCCGACCGCGCCGAGCAATCCCGCACCGACTCCGAGCCAGCCCACGATCATGCGCGGCCGTTCCGCCTCCGCACAGCCTTCCGCTCCGTGCTGCTCGGCACCCAGTCGGCTGGCCGGGGTGTCGAGTGCGGTGCCGCAGCCGATCCGGACGCTCCAGGTGCCCTCCGGCGGATCGCCCGGACCGAGGATATTCGCGGGTAGTCCCAGCATCTGGTCGTTGCGCGTTCCGTAGATCGTCCGGACGTGGGTGGGGTTTCCGGCGTCGTCGAGGTAGTAGATGGCTGTCACCGGAAGCAGGAAGAACACGATCCCGGTGACGAACGCCGCCGCGGCCGCCAGCCCGGTCCACAACGCCGGACGCCGGGTGCTTGATCTTCTCGGGAAGGCCTGGTCATCCGGGCCGGGAGACGTCTCGTCGTGGGAATAGCCGGGCATCGTCGGGCCTCCTGATCGGGATGTGAGGCCCGGTTCTAGTCCGGTTCCCCGGGACTGGTCCCCGCCGCGCGCTGTCCGGTTTTGTCTCGTTCGCTCCCGTTGCCGGTGCCTTACGCTCGCCGAATGCTGGACGCAATCGGGGTGACTGGGGACGAGGAGCGGGTCTACCGGCTCCTCGTCGGGATGTTCGACGCCGGACCGCGTCAGGTGGCCGAGCAGCTGGGGCTGAGCGCGGCGCAGGTGTCGGCGATCCTGCGTTCGCTGCACGCCAAGGGGCTGGTCAGCCTGGTCGCCGGGGACGAGCCGCGGTACGCGCCGTCGCCGCCGGATGTCGCGTTCGGGCCGTTGCTGATGCGCGGGCAGGAATCGCTGGAGTGGGCGCGCGCGGCGGTGAGCCGGATGGCCGAGGAGTATCGAGGGGGTGCGCGGCGGCGGGACGCGACGCAGCTGGTCGAGGTGATCACCGGCAGCGCGGCGATCCGGCAGCAGCTGACGAACATCCAGGTCGGCGCGCGGCACGAGTTGCTGTGGTTCTGCCGGGCCGGGCACATCGCGATGGCGTCCGGCGAGAACGCCGACGAGTACGACGCGCTCGCCCGCGGCGTGCGGTACCGGGTCGTCTACGAGCGGGCGATGCTGGAAGAGCCCGGGATGATCGAGAACGTCGCGCACGGGATCCGGCACGGCGAACAGGCGCGGTCGTCGACCGTGGTTCCGGTGCGGCTGGCGATCGCCGACGGGACCATCGCGTTGTGCCCGCTGGTGCAGAATCTCGACGGCTCCGGCGAACCGACCGCCGCGTTGATCCGCGAGAGCAGCCTGCTGGCCGCGCTGATCGCGTTGTTCGAAAGCTATTGGGAACGCGCTTGGCCGCTGCGCGCGGACGGGACTCCGCAGGACACTCCCGGCACCGCCGGGCCGGACCGGGACGAGCGGCACCTGTTGTCGTTGCTGGTCGCGGGAGTGACTGACAAGGCGATCGCGACGCGGCTCGCGGTGAGCCAGCGGACCGTGCAGCGGCGGATCCACGACCTGATGTCCCGGATGAACGTGCAGACCCGGATGCAGCTGGCGTGGGAGGTCAGCAGGCAGGGCTGGCTCGACGAGCCCGCGGCAGCCGGATAACCGCGAGGGGTTATCCGGCTGCCTCTTCCTCAGGAGAGCCCGTAGGCGCGGAGCACGGTCTGCCGCACTGCGTTCCCGTCCGCGTCGGAGCCGTGCACGCGCAGCGCGACGAATCCGTTGGTGCGGTCCAGCCGCGGATGGTCGACCACGGCACGGAACCGGCCGTCGCCGATGCCGTCCACCCGCTTGACGTTCGTCCACGTGCGACCGTCGTCATAGGACACTTCGACGGTCAGCCGCGGATTCTTCGGCGCGGCAAGGCCGTCCTGGTTGCGGACGGTGAACTCGACCGGCAGCGAACGCCCGGCGCGGGCCTTCTGCGCGAGGTCGGTCTGCACGCCGTAATCCACCTGCAGCAACGGAAGCAGCTCCGTTTTGCCTTCGGCGGGCCGCTTCGACCCGAAGGTCCACGACGTTTCGGTGTGCGTGCCGTACGCCCAGTCCGGAGTGGACTTGGTCAGCGACAGGTCGAGCCGGTACTTCGCCGGGTCCGCCGACGCGGGGAACTTGCCCCACGCCGCCGGGCCTTCCTTGACGAGTTTTCCGTCCTGGTACAGCTTCGCGCTCACCTGGTCCGGCACCTCTTCCCAGGCCGACTCGGAGAACGCGTAGTGCGAGGTTTCCGGATCGGCGAATTCGGGGATGCGGAAGGCGAACGTGTCGCCGGTGCGCGAGGTTTCCAGTCCGGCTCCGCGCGGGATCGCCGGGCGGACCACTGGCGCGTACCAGTTTTCCGTCGCCCGCTGCCCGGGGCTGAACGTGCGCGGCCGTTCGAGCATGCCGACCGCCAGCGGCTGGAAAGTGTCCCAGCTGAGCTTGTTGTTCACCCGGTGCTGCCAGATCGTCTCGTCGGTCGAAACGATTTCCTCGCGGGCCGTTCCGGTGTGCGCGTACCGCTGATACTGGTTGATCGCGGTCTTTTCCCACGGCCGCCAGCCGAACCGCTGTTCGGAAAGCCACTCGTCCTTGCCGGTCGCGTGGTAATTCGCGGTGACCGTCGCGCTGTTGCGTTCGCTGACCTGGTGGACGATCTTCTGCGGAATCTGGTCGTGCGTCACCTGCATGATGTCGTACAGGTACGGGCTCACCGGCGTGCCCTGCAGGAACAGGCTCGTGAAGCCGAATTTGGCGCGGTCGGCCAGCTTCATGCCTTGGTCGTTCGTGATCAGCACGGCGGGAATCGGCAGCCGATCGCCGCGTGGCTGCCAGTGCCCGTACGTGTGTTCTTCGGGCAGGCTGACGACCATCACCATCGCGGCGCCCGCGGCAGCGGCCTGTTTCGCCGCGGCATCCGGATCGGTGCCGTCCTTCGCGGGCGTCACCAACGCGATTTTCCCGCGTGCCCTGGCGTATTGCTCCGGCTTGTCGGCGGCGACCGGGACGACGCTGAGCCACTTGAACCCGGAAATCGCCGGGGACGCCGCGTAGTAGAACAGTTCGGTCTTGATTCCGACCCACGGCAACGTGGTCGCGGTCAGCATCGGCGCGGTGAGCTGCCACCGGGTGCCGAATTCGAACGTCCCGTTCTTGACCTTCTGCGTCGGCGTCACGTAGATGTGCCGGACGCCGGGGAATTCCATCACGTAGTTTGTGATCTTGCGCGAGCCGAATTCGCGGTGCGCGTAGCTGCTGATGATGTTTTCCAGCGTGGCCGGCCGCGGCGTTTTGATCTCGACCGGCACCGCGTTCCGCGCGTCCATCACCAGGTTCAGGTCGCCGGTGAGGGAGAACTCGGGCTTGAGCACGATTGCGAGTTCCTCGTCCGGAGCCCATCCGGTGTGGAACATCGCGCGGGCGTAGTAGGTGCCCTCCGGCAGTTCGGTGACGAACGGATGGTCGCTCACGACGTCGCCGACGATGTCGTAGCGCATGTCGTCGCCGAAGATCTGGATATCCATCGGATGCGCCTTGCCGTCGCGCCCGACGCCGGTGACGGTCACCTTGTGCTTCGGCGGTTCCTTCACCAAGCCGACCGTCGTGTGCACCGCGCCGACGAGCACGCTGCCGGTGTAGTTGCCGGGTACCAAAGCGGCCGAGTCGACGCTGATCGCCACCGTCGCGGTCCCGTTGGCCGGAACCTCCACAGTGGACTTATCGAGCTTCACCGCTTCACCCGGCGTGGCCCCGTCACCGCGCCGCAAGTCGAGCTTCGGAGTGAGGGTGACCGGCGCGGAAGTCGTGTTGGTGTAAGTGATTTCCTTGCGCACCGGACCGCTGTCGTTGGTGACCGGGCCGAGGTTGAGCGTGCCGGTCGCGAAGACACCGGGACGCACTGCCGCGGCGGCGACGTCCACTCGGCCGCCGCCCTGCTGGAAGGCGTTAAGCTCCGCCGAAGGCTTCGACGTACTGGCCAACCCGTCCTTGAGCTGCTGCGCGGTCCATTGTGGATACCGCTGCGCCAGAATCGCTGCCGCACCAGCGACATGCGGCGTCGCCATCGACGTGCCGGACGCGGCGGTGTAGTACTGGTCCACCACTTCGCCGAGCGAGGTGCCCGCCGCGCGTGCCGCGACAATTCCCACGCCAGGCGCGGTGATGTCCGGCTTCACGGCCTGGTCGCCCTGCCGCGGACCCATGCTGGAGAACGGGGCCAGCTCGTCCTTGCGGTCCACCGCGCCGACGGTCAGCGCGGCGTCCGCGGTTCCGGGCGTGCCGACGGTCGACGCGCCGTTCTGGCCGTCGTTGCCCGCAGCGACCACGAACAGCGCGCCAGTGCGGGCGGTGAGTTCGTTGAGGCCGACGCTGAGATCATCGGTGCCGTCGGTCGCGCCGCCGCCGAGGCTCATGTTGATCACCTTGGCTCCAGACGCCGCGGCCCACTCCATCCCTTGCAGGACTTCGGAAGACGAGGCCGTGCCGTCGTCGCCGAGCACCTTGCCGACGTACAGCTTCGCGCCGGGAGCAGCGCCCTTGCGCGTGCCGCCCGCCGCCGCGCCGGTGCCCGCGATGGTCGCCGCGACGTGCGTGCCGTGGCCGAACCGGTCGACGACATCCGGGCTGGTCGAGAAGTTGGCCGACTTGGCGACCTTGCCCGCGAGGTCCGGGTGGTTGGGGTCGTAGCCGGTGTCGAGCACGGCCACCGCGACGCCGGATCCGTCGAACCCGGCCGCCCATGCCTCCGGTGCCCCGATCTGCGGGACACTGCGGTCGAGCGACGCGTGCACCTTGCGGTCCAGCGTAATCCGTTCCACCGCGCCGGAAGCCGCGTGCGGACCGGTGAAGGACTGCCAGAACTCGCCGGCGCGCTTCTTGTCCTCGCGCACCGCGCGGCCGTTCACGCTGGGCAGTTCAGCGCCCTGCGTGGTGGCGGCGAGCGCCGGCGCGGACGCGATCGAGACGCCCTTGGCGTAGTGCGCGATCATCGGCACCGTCGGGCTCGACTCGTCGGCATACCCCTGCGCGATCAGGTCGGTGACGTTGAACAGGGCTTTGTCGAGGCGGCGGCTCGTCACGAGCGGCATCGCGTCGGCAGGGACGACCAGCAGTTTTCCGTCCACTTCGGACTGGCTGAAGCGGATGTTCTCCCGCCCCTTGCCCGGCTGGACCGTCGCGATCTGCCTGCCGCCCTGGACGCTTTCGACTCGCACGACGTCACCGGTGAGCAAGGTGACCGTGTGCCGCTCACCGGGACCAGGCGCCGGGGAACCGCTCGCGGGCTCGGCCGCCGCGGGCACCGCGTGGCCGAGTGCCGCGACCAGTGCGCCCGTGCAGCCGAGAGTGATGGCTCGTGATCTCCACGTCATCGCACAAGATTCGGGGCGAGCCGGGGTTCACGTCACTAGCTCGCGCTGTCGCGGTTGTGACATGTCGCAACTGGGACAGCGCCTGGTTAGCCAGCCACTGTCGCGTAATAGGCCATTAGGCGGTCCGCCAGTTCGTCCGGTCGGCTCAGCAACGCAAGATGCGAACCGGCCATCTCGTCGGCTTCCAGTCCGAGCCGCTCGCGCGCGACCCGGCGCATCAGGTCCGCGGAGAAGAACCGGTCGTCGCGGAAGATCAACACCTTCGTGGGCACGTCCGGCAGCCGCTCGCCCGGCCACGGCACGCTGTACTCGGCGCTGTTCTGGCCCCGGCCGCGCCGCTCGTTCTCCTCGGCCAGCTCCGCCGGAACGTCCGCCATGAACTCTTCGACGGTGCTCAGCCCCTCGTTCGAGGAGAAGCCGACGTTGCCCCACCACTCCCCTGGAGCCTCGCCCGGCGCCGGCACCATCCCGGCGACGAACACGAGCAGCCGCGCGCCGACCCGCTCCGCGACGAGCGGCGCGGTGAATCCGCCGTAGGAATGACCGACCACGACGACGTCCTGCGCATCGCCGATCGCCGCGACGACGGTGTCGGTGAAGTCGGCCAGCGTGGCCCGCGGGTCCTCGCTGGGCAGGTCCGGGGCCACGACTTCGTGGCCGGATGCTTCGAGCCGCGCGGCGACCAGGTGCCAGTCCCAGCCGCTGCCGCCGCCCCCGTGGATGAGTGCGAAGGTCGCCATGCCGCCTAGCTTGTCATGGCTCGTGAGTGTTCATGCCGGTTAGAACCGGGATAAACACTCACGACGCTGGGCAGCGCTTCAGCATGTCCTGCAGGGCGTTCTTCTCCATATCGGTGATCGTCAGCCCGTAGTAGTGCTTCACCGTGACCCAGTCGGTCGCGTAGGTGCACCAGAACGAAACCAGCGGCGGCTTCCACTCGTCCGGAGCCTTGTCGCTCTTCTGCCGGTTCACGCTCGCCGTCACGGCGAACAGCTGCGGGCGCGTGAGGTCGTTCGCGAACTGCTCGCGCTTCTCCTGCGTCCAGTCGCGCGCGCCGCTGACCCAAGCCTGGCCGAGCGGGACCATGTGGTCGATGTCGAGCTGGGTCGGCTTGGTCCAGGTCTGGCCGTCGTACACGCTCAGCCAAGTGCCCGACGTCGGCTTGCAGTCGCTGCCCGTTTTGACGTCCTTGCCCGCGCGCTTGAGGACGGCCTCGCGGGTGTCGCAGTTGTCGCCTTGGCTGTCCCAGTGCTTGAACTTGTCGCGGGAATAGCCGGTCATGGTGCCGCGCGCGCCGATCTTCAGCTCGGACAGCTGCTTCGTCGCGTCCGCGGCGGACGCCGGAGCCGCCTCGGACTGGGAGTCGCCGACTTCGCGCTGGCCGTACCAAAACCCGACGACAGCGATGAGCAGCACGACCGCGAGCAGCACGGTGCGCTTGGTGGGGAACGGCCGGGCCATGGTGCGCGTGATCCTCTCGGGCGGGGAGTTCGGGGAGCCGGAGTATGCCTGTCAACGGGCCGGTAATCGCGCAGACACTCTCGGCAGCACCGCGGCCGTGGCAAGGACCACGTTGGGCCAGTTGTGGGCTGCCAACGAAAAAGCCCAGTTCAGCGGGGGTGGATAACGCTCGCGAAGGTGTCACGTCCGCGCCGCTTGAAACGACTGTCTTCAGTGGGGAGCCGGAAAGGAGCGGGTGCGAGATGCCCGGGCGGCTGCGGAAGTGGAACACACGCGTCGATGACTACCTGCGCCGGAAGGCGGCGGAGGGCGGCAACATCGTCGCGATGACGCGCGTCGCCGCTGACCTGCGCGAACGCGGCGAGTCGGCAGAAGCCGAGGAGTGGTACCGCCGGGCCGCCTCCGGCGGGGACCGGATCGCCATGACCGCGCTGGCCCACCTGCTGGCCGAACGCGGCGCCGACGACGAGGCCGCCCGCTGGTACCACGAAGCCGCACAGGCCGGCGAACCGCACGGCATGCTCGGATACGCCCGCACCTGCGAAAACCAAGGTCGCCTCGGCGACGCGGAGCATTGGTACGCCGCCGCGTACCAAGCCGACGCGACCGAAGCCGCCGGACTGCTGGGCCACCTCCTCGTCGAAGACGGCCGGTACGCCGAAGCCGAGGGTTGGTGCCGCGCCGCCGCGGAGGAGGGCAGCGCGACGGCGATGCTGGACCTCGGCGTGGTCCTGCGCGAACTCGGCGCGCCGGACGAGATGGCGCACTGGTGGCGAGCCGCGGTGGACGCGGGCGAACTCTCCGCGACCTGCCTGCTGGGCCGGGAAGCGGAACGGGCGAACCGGGAAGGCGACGCCGAGCGGTGGTTCCGGCGCGGTGCGAAGGGCGGGCACGTCGAGGCGAAGGTGCGGCTGGGGCTGCTGCTGCATCGCCGGGGCGACCTCGAAGAGGCGGAGAACTGGTACCTCGAAGCAGCCGAGGCGGGCGACGCGGCCGCGATGACCAACCTCGGCGTCCTCGCCCGCAATCGCCGCGACGACGGCGAGGCCGCGGCCTGGTACCGCAAGGCCGCCGAGCACGGCAGCATTCCCGCGCTCACCAACCTGGGCCATCTCGCCGAAGCCCGCAGCGACCTTGCCCAGGCCGAACGCTGCTTCCGGATCGCCGCGGAAACCGGCGACGTGCAGGGCATGCTGAGCCTGACCCGGATGCTGCGCGCCCGCGGCGCGACCGCCGAAGCCGACCACTGGCAGGCCCTCGCCACCAACCGTCCACAGTAGACACTCTAGGCCGGGTCTCGGGGTCGATCTCCGGGATCATCCCGGATGTTCCCCGGCGCCGGCGCGGCTAGCGTCGGCCGAGTGTTGTTCCGACGCGTGCTTCTCGCCCTCCTCGCCGGGATCGCGGTGTTCCTGGTGCCGTGGACCGTCTACCTCGGGCTGACCCTGCCCGAGCACTTCGACACGAGCCAGTGGCGAGTCGCCTGGGTCGGGTTCGACATCGTCCTGCTGCTGTGTTTCGCCGCGTCGGTGCTGCTCGGGATGCGCCGCAGCCGCGCCTCGGTGCCGATGCTGGCCGCGACCGCCGCGCTGCTGTGCTGCGACGCCTGGTTCGACGTCGTCCTCGACTGGGGCGGTCCCGACCAGTGGGCCAGCCTCGGCACCGCGCTGGTCGCGGAAGTGCCGATCGCGCTGTTCCTGCTGTGGCGGGCCCGCGCCCTGCTCGCCGGGAACGCGCGGCCGCGGCCGCTGACCATGAGCGACATCGCCGTGCGCACGAACCCGAACTACCAGCGGTTGCTGCGGCTGATGCCCGCCACCTCGGCCGAACTGCGCGCGCAGGTCCCGATCGACGTCCCGGCCGCGCTGCTGACGCTGACCCACGCGGGATACACGCGCCGCACCCGCGACGGCCGCTGGCACTCCCTCCCGCAGAGCACCAACGAGGCGAGGCCGGAGGACTTCCCCGAGGAGGACCGGCCGAAGCTGGCCGCCTACCTGGACGCGAAGTACGACCACGAGGTGCGCTTGATGGCCTGGGCCGCCGAGCGCCGCGACACCTTCGACGGCTGGACCGCGGGGAGCCGCGCCGGAATCCGGCTGCGCTACCAGGACTTGAAGGAGTTCGAAGCGGAGTACCTGGAACTGGTGCACCGCTACGCCGCCCGCAAACCCGGTCCGGCCGAGGAGGCGCGTGATCTGGCCGTGCGGTTTTACGCCTTCCCGGAGCCGGAACCGGCCGAGCTGGCGTAGGTTTCGAGGCATGCTTCATCACGTGCAGGTCGCCTGCCCAGCGGGTGCCGAGGACGACGAACGCGCCTTCTACACCGGCGTGCTCGGCTGGCCCGAACTGCCGAAACCGCCCCTGCTGGCGGCCCGCGGCGGCTGCTGGTTCCAGGTGCCCGGCGTCGGCGGCCCGGACGGCGAACTGCACGTCGGCGTCGAGGCGGATTTCCGTCCGGCACGCAAGGCGCACCCGGCGTTCGTGGTCGACGTAGACGCCGTCGCCGCCGCGATCGAAGCCTCCGGCCGGTCGGTGACGTGGGCCGATCCCGCGGAAATCCCGGGCAGGCGGCGGTTCCACACCTTCGACCCGGTCGGCAACCGGCTGGAGTTCCTCGAGGGCTGACCGTCCTTTGTGGAGGGTCAGTCGCCGACCGCGTCCCGCCCGCGCTTCACGATCAGCGGATCCGGTCGCCCGACGATCTTTTCGTCCTTGCCCTCGTAAGCGAAGCGCGACAGGAAATAGCGCATCGCGTTGATCCGGGCGCGTTTCTTGTCGTTGCTCTTGATCGTGATCCACGGCGCGAGATCGTTGTCCGTGCGGAGGAACATCGCCTCCTTGGCCGCGGTGTAGTCGTCCCATTTGCCGAGCGACCGCAGGTCCATCGGGGACAGTTTCCACTGCCGCACCGGGTCGACCTGCCGGATGATGAACCGGGTGCGCTGTTCGGCCTGGGTCACCGAGAACCAGAACTTCGTGACCGTGATCCCGCTCTCCACCAGCATTTCCTCGAACAGCGGCACCTGGCGCATGAACTGCTCGTACTGCTCCGGCGAGCAAAACCCCATCACCTGCTCGACCCCGGCGCGGTTGTACCAGGACCGGTCGAACAACACCATTTCGCCGGCGGTCGGCAGATGCTGGACGTAGCGCTGGAAATACCACTGATGCGCTTCCCGGTCGCTGGGCTTGGCCAGCGCGACCGTCCGGGCGTGCCGCGGGTTGAGGTGTTCCATGAACCGCTTGATGGTCCCGCCCTTGCCCGCGGCGTCCCGCCCCTCGAACAGAATGACGTGCCGGCTGCCGGTCTCGGTGATCCAGTTCTGCAGCTTGAGCAGTTCGACCTGCAGCAGATACTTGGTCTCGTCGTACTCCTCGCGCGGCATCCGCTCGGCATAGGGATAGTTCTCCCGCCAGGTGTCGACCGCCTTGCCGAACGCGTCGATCAGCACGGGATCGTCATCGTGGTCCTCGCCGACCGAATGCCCGTCGATCTCGAGCCGATCGATGTACTCCCGCACGTCGCGCAACATGCGGCCGACCTTAAGCAGGGCAGGTGAACGGGAGGTGTCTCAGCGACGGCCGATCTCCGGGGTGGCCAGCCGGTACGAGCGAAATCTTGGCGAAGCGTCAAGAGCGCGACCGCTAACTGCCAGCATGCCCGTCCACAACTGGCAACGGAAGACACACCACACAACCGTGTGATGTTTCCCCGCGCTTCCGCGAGTTCCCGCGTCTACCAGGAGATGGGTTGGCCGCCCGGCCCGCCCCGGTCCCTTGTGGAAGGAGCCCACCCGGTGTTCTACCTGGTGGTCGCAGCCGCGGCCGGATCGCCGCAGTTTCGGCTGGCTGGAAAACTCGGCCGAGCACATCGGTGCCCACATTCTGGTGGAGGATATTGAACTCGGCCATGCGCGGAAGCTGCTTCGCAACGGTTTGTACCTGCCGTCCCGCGACCTGGGAGTCACCCGGGAACAGCTTGCGGGAACGGCGTGGAAAGGGCCTGGGCATGCCGACTTAGTACGGAAACAGGCGGCGGCTGACCAACGCGCCTCATCGAACTTCGCTACGGTTCCCAGCCCACGCAGTTGAACAGCATCATTAACCCAGCAACCTCAGCAGGTCCTCGTGCACTGTCTCAGGCTGCGGCATCTGCCACACCGGCAACCGACGCAACTGCGCGACCGTCAGCGGTGCGGTGAAGTCCACTCCGTACTCTTCGCCGCTGATTTCGGTGAACCGCAATCCCGCCGGGGAAAACCCGCTCCCGACCGCGACGAGCCGCGCTTGCTCGCTCACCGCGAGCCACGCCCCGGCGAAGTGCAGGACCGCCGCGTCAACCGCGGCCTCCCGCACCGTCCACCGCACTCGCGGCCAGTCCCGCGTCCGCTTGGCTTGTTCCCCGAGGTACCGCCGCACCGCCGCCCCGACCCGGCCGCGGTCCGGCATCGTGCCGACCGGCTCGACGATGTTCATCAACTTTCCGAGCGGGCCGTCGAGATCGCCCGCGGTCCTCCCGAGGAGCACTGCGCGATCGCCCGCGTCCGTCCGGTGCCCCAGCCAATAACACCCGCCCGCCGAGGTGTCCTCGGCCGACGCGATCCATTTCCGGTGCGGTTCCGGCCATTCGAGGTCGAAAACCTCGCCTCGCACCGCGCCGGCTTCCAGCGCGGACCCGTCGAGCCGTTCACCGCGCAAGGAAGCCACGGCCGGAGTTTACCGCGCCTCGACCAGGTACAACTCCGCCCGCCCGGAGAGCGGCGCGGAAATCGTCCAGTGGGCAAGGTAATCCGGCGGCGGCGGTCCCCACACCCGGCGCAACGCGAGGTCAAGTTTGCGCGGCCGCACGGTGTCGTCGAAGAACGCGAAGTTCACCCGGAGCAAGCCACGTGGCAGATGTCCCGCCCGTGCCTCCAGTTCGTCGATCGCCTCGGGCATGCGGCCGCGGTCGGAGAAGACGTCGATGATCGCGCAGTCGCAGGTGTAGGCCAGCACGCCGATCTCGTCGGCGCTGGCCACCGTTCTTCCGGCCGCCAGCCTGCCTGCTTCCCGGCCGATTTCGGCGTACTGCGCGCTCGTGGTGTAGTTCGACGTGAACGGGGCGAAAGCGCGCGGCAAACCGTCCCCGGCGTAGCCGAGCACGCTGGCACCGACCAAAGCCACCACGACAACCGTCCCAGCCGCGCGCTCGACCCGGCGGGCGGAACCGGCCGCTGCCGCGCAGACGAACAGCGTCGCCGCGACGATTCCGGGGCCGTAATACCAGTGGTACGGCGGCACTTTCAGCTGAACGTACGCCAGGCTGTGCACTGCTCCGGCCACCGCGAGTGCCGCGAACGGGAGCAGCCTGCGGCAGGCCGCGTTGCCGCGCAACACCAGGACCAGCCAGCGCAATCCGGCCAATGCCGCCAAACCGACGCACAAGAACGCGAGCACCGTTTGCCCTGGCATGTTTTGCCAATACAGTCCGACGCCGTTGCCGAATTCCCACTTCCCCCAAGCCTGTCGCGCGCCCTGCAAAGTTTTGATGACGAGAGTGTCCGGAACCGCGGCTCCCAAGACGACCCAGCTGAACGCGAACCACGGCACCGCGACCAGCGCCGCGCCTTGCACACTGCGCAGGCCGTCGACCCAGAACCGCCGGCGCACAAGGAAAATCACTGCCGCGAAGAGCGCCAGATCGACCCGGACCAAGGTCAGCGCACCGGCTGCCAACCCGAACGCGAACGGCCGCCGTTCCACCGAAAACACCAGCAGCCAGGCAAGTCCGGCCGCGCCGAGTTCGACTTCCATGCCGATCGACGACACCAGCAGCGGGTTCACCGTCAACGCGGCGATCGCGAGAACCGGGAACCAGCGAGGAAGCCCGGCGGCCGCGCCCACCCTCCGCAGCGCCAATACCAGCAGCGCCTGGCAGACCACGTACAACACGCCCGCGGCGAGTACCGCGTCCCGCAGCACGAATGTCAGCGCCGCCAGGGAAAGCACGTTCAACGGCGAGGTCGCCGTATTCGAGGTGCTGTCGGCTAGCAATCCCCAATTTCCATGGAACGCGAGATTGCGCGCGTAGCTCAACGTGATGTAAGTATCGTCGATCAGATGTCCATGCGCCAGCACAAAGAACAATGCCGACGCGGCCGCCGCTCCGAGCAACAGCCAATCCACCCGTCTTCGGCCGGAAACGAGGTGTTCCCGGCCTGCTCGAGGCGTCGTCAAACCCAGTGTCATTATTGCCTTTCCCCCAGCAGCAGATCGGTCCGGTACTATCTCCCCGGAAAGTCGTGAACTTGCCCGTCGCGCATGGTCACCCGGAATGTTCGGCTGTAATCGTCCTGCGGAAAAGTGCCCGCCACGAATTTCACGACGAAAGTGCCGTCGTTCAGCGAAGCGGGAGTCATCGAACCGCCCGGCCCGTGCAGCTCGACTTTCGCCACGTCGGGGCTGGCGACCCCGAACACGACGCTCGGTTGGCCGGGATTGACGCTGCTGGTGAAACCACAGATCGGGCGGGTGGCGCTGAGGTAGGCGTAGCTCTCTCGCCCGTGGGTCCAGTTCCTGGCGTCGGTGACCATCAGGCCGTAATTGCGGTCGTAATCGCCGGAATCCTGGCTGCGATAGAGAACGCAGACCGCCGCGAGCGAGGCGTTGCGGAGGACGAGGTAACCGCGCCGCGCGTCCTGATCGACCTTGAACGTCGCGCGCCAACTCTCCCGATCAGGCAACTCGACTCCGAAAGAAGGAGCGCTGTCGAGACAGGACTTGAACAGTCGCGCGTCCCCGGCGTCCGGCTTGGCACCGGCCGGAAACCGGGTCACGTCCGGACTGGTGTCGTGCACCGGCGAGAACACCAGCGTCGCGCCCAAGGCCAGCGCGCCGACTCCCGCGGCGACCGCCAGCGGCAGGCCCGGCTTCCGGTGCCGCTGGCCGCGCAGTTCCGGAACGAGCCGGTTCCACATGGCTTCCTTCAGCAGATCAGGCATCGGCCGGTCGGGAGGCAGGTTGAGCTCGTCGGACATCAGAACTCCTCTCCAACACGTGCGTCGGTGTCTCGCAGCAGCTCGCGCAACCGGCCGCGGGCCCGGGAAATCCGCGCCCGCACGCTCGGTTCCGCGATCCCGAGCACCGCGGACGCCTCCGCGGTCGACAAACCGCCCAGCAGACAAAGCTCGACAGCCCGCCGTTCGGCCCGAGGCAGCTTCGCGACCGCGCCCAGCACGACCTCCAGCCGCCGGTCCGCGTCGATCTGCCCGGCCACGTCCTCCGCGTGATCGCGCACGACGTTGGTGCGCGGCAACCGGGTCAGCACCGCCGCGAACCGCCCGAGCCGACGCTGCTCCCGACGGGCCAGATTGGCGGTCACGGTGTACAGCCACGGCCGGGCGCTGTCGTTCACCAGGGTCACCTCGCCGAGCCGCCGCCACGCGGTCAGGAAGGTCAGCGAGGCCAGGTCCTCGGCGGTGGCCCAGGAACCCGTCAACCGGTAGGCGTAGTTCCACACCGCGCCGGCATGCCGGTCGAACAACTCCCCGAACGCCGCGACGTCGCCCGCCGCGGCTCGCGCCCACAGCTCCTGGTCGCCGCCGGGGACGTCCGGGACGGCGGCACCGTGCTCGGCCGGCATCCCCCACCCCCGCCCCTGATCCGAAACTGTCGTCACAACCCCCTGTCCCCGGTCGCCTCGACAGCGTTGCATCCGGGGCTACTGGCAGGGTCTCGTATTCGAACGACGCGTATTCGACGGCGGCCAGGAGCAACCGATTCAGTACTGATCGGTGGCGTCCGTGAACCAGGTCGTCGGCCGCAGGGTTTCTATCTCCTGGCGGATCTGATCGTCCAGATCCTCGACGTGGGGCACGCCGAGGGTGCGGCTGTACTCGTCGAGCCGGTTAGCGATCCTGGCGAGCATATCGATGGCGTCCTCACGGTGCGCTTCTGATGGCGCGACCAGAAAGTACTCGCGCAGGAAGTGGTGTGCGAGATGGTTGCGAGCCTCCACGGCACCGTCGACCTCAGGTACGGCGCTGTCGGGCCAGTGGGGCTGGGTGCGCAGGCCGCGCCACAACTGCCCGAAGGTGATGCCGTTCCACTGCTCGACGCCGTGCGACCAGCACGGCCACCGGTGGTGCGGGCCTTGCTACGGGGTCGGCGACGACTACGAGTTGACGACCATCTCCATCACCGTCGCACGCGTCCTCGCCAACAACAGGGTGGTCGAGAAGGATCCGAAGTCGGACAACGCTTTTCGCGAACTGCCGGGGAACACGCGGGAGTCCCAGTGAGCATCATGTCGAAGTGGGCCGGGCACCACGACTCCAGCTTCACCTACAAGCGGTACGTCGAGGCACGCCCAGAAGACCTTCGCCAAGGCACCGAGGTCTACGAGGACATGCAAGCAGCCGCCTGATCAAGCAGCCTGTGATAAATTGTGAGACGTTCTGCTTCTAGACGCAGGCAGAGGCCTCGCTCCCATAACTGGAAACAAGGCCCCTGACCTGGACTTACTGTCTCGACCAGACAGTGCGCCCGAAGGGATTCGAACCCCTGACCTTCTGATCCGTAGTCAGATGCTCTATCCAGCTGAGCTACGGGCGCGTGTTCAGTTGTTAACCTAGCACCTGCCGAAACAGGCACCAGCGGAGGCTCCGGGATTTGAACCCGGGAGGGGGGGTTACCCCCAACCGCATTAGCAGTGCGGCGCCATAGACCAGACTAGGCGAAGCCTCCTGGGTCCTAACGACCACTGCTCAGATAGGTTACACACCCCTCCAGCCCCTCCGGAAGGCACCCCCCTCAACGCTGCAGCAACCGCCGCAACCAGGGGGAACGGCCGCCTAGTCCCTCGGCTTCGAAGGTCGCGATGCCGACGCGCGGGAGCGACCCGACGCCCGGATAGACGAGGTACCGCGGGACCCAGCGGGGCTGGAACTTGGCGTTGAACCGGTAGAGGCTTTCGATCTGGATCCAGCGCGAGAAGAAGTGCAGGACCTTCGCCGAAAGCCGGGCGACCGGGCCCGCGCCGATGCGTTGGCCTTGTTCCATCAGGGCACGGAAGGCGGCGAAGTTCAGCGACACGTGGTCGATGCCGTGTTCGCGCGAATACAGCAGCAGTTCCGAGATCATCAGCTCGTTCACGCCGTTGTCGGCGGTGCGGTCCCGCCGCATCACGTCCAGCGACAGTCCCCGCTCGCCCCACGGCACGAATTGCAGCACGCCTCGGACGCGGCCTCCCTGTTCGGCGGTGACGAGCACCGAACCGGGGTCGCCCATGCGGCCCAGCGCCATCGAGAAGCCGCGTTCGGTTTCGGTGCCGCGCCAGGTGGCGGCCAGGTGCACCAGCTCGGGCAGCTCCCCGGGACGCAAGTCCTCCGCCCGGCGCACCAGGACCTTGTAGCCGGCCCGCTTCGTCCGCGACGCCGCCTGCCGCACGCCGCGCATCACGCGGCCTTCCAGCGTGAACGTCTTGGTGTCGACGACCGCCTCGTCGCCGATTTCCAGCACCTCCAGGCCGAACCTGGCCCACACCGTCGCGCCCAGTTCGGACGCGCCCATCGCGGCGGGCACCCAGGCGTTGCGCTGGCAGATGTCCAGGTACTCCTCGATCGCGCCCGGCCAGGCCTCGTGGTCGCCGAGCGGGTCGGCGGACGTCAGCGCGACCCCCGCGATCACCCGGAACGTGACGGCCGCCTTGCCGGTCTTGGAGAACACCGCGAACTTGTCGCGGCGCAGCGCGAAGTAGCCCAGCGAGTCCCGTTCCCCGTGCTGCTTCAGCAACTCGTGCAGCCGCGCGAGTTCGTCGTCGGACAGCTCCGGCGCGGGTTCGGCCGAGCGCAGCAGGAAGTACGCCGACACCAGCACCCCGGTGATGCTGAAGAGCAGCCCGATCGACGCGGACAGGTCCTCGAACCACATCTCGTGGAACACCGCGGGCCCGCTGACCCCGGTGAGCGCGAGCGCGGACTGGGACAGGCGGTCGGCGAAGCTCAGCGGGTCGAGCATCCGGGCGGGGGCGACCGACAGCAGCGCGAAGTTGAGCACGAACCCGGCCAGCACCAGCTGCAGCAGCACCCGCAGGGCCCGCCAGCGGCCGACGGTCGGGTCCGGCCGGGCGATGAAGTACCTCCGGGTGCCGATGAGCCCGGCGAGCAGCACCATCGACACCACGCCCGCGCCGAACACGTGCCGCAGCCCGAGGTGCGACAACGCCAGCAGCGCCGCGAAACCGACCGCCAGCTGCCAAGCACGGCGTTTGCGGCGGCGGAGCCCGGCGGCGAGCATGATCAGCAACACACCGGTGACCAGCGCCACAGCGGCCGCCGCGGTGGTCGCTTCGCTCGGCAGCTCCAGCCATTTCGCCACGTGCCCGCGCACGTCGCGGCCCACCGGGACGACCGTGGACACGATCGCCAGCAGCCCGGCCAGCCTGGTCACCCACGTGATCGCGACGACCGACGTGACGCCGGCCGCCTGCCAAGTGTGCTGCGCGCGTGTCCCCGTCACCACGCGTGCAACACGCACGGCCCTGCCATGCTTCCCCCCGCTTGCGCGTTCAGTCCGCGGCGAGCTCCACGAAGGGGGCCAGCGCGGCCGGATTGGCCAGCGCGTCCCTGCTCACCGCCCTCTCCGGCGCGACTCCGGAGAGGATCCGCTTCACTGGTACTTCGCACTTCTTACCGTTCAACGTACGGGGTATCTCGGAAACGACGATGAACCGATCGGGTACGTGTCGTGGCGACAGCGCGACGCGAAGCTCTTTTCGCAGGTCAGGCTCGACTTCCTCGAGTTTCGCGCCCGCCGTGAGTACGAGAAAACACAGCAGCTGCCCGTTCTCGTTGCCCGCCGCCGACGTGTCGATGACCAGCGAGTCGGCGACCTCGGCGAAGCCTTCCGCGACCCGGTAGAACTCGGCGGTGCCCATCCGGACGCCGCCGCGGTTGAGCGTCGAATCGCTGCGGCCGTAGACCACCGCCGAGCCGCGGCGGGTGATCTTGACCCAGTCGCCATGCCTCCAGATACCCGGGAACATCTCGAAGTACGCCTCGCGCAGCCGGGAACCGTCCGGGTCGTTCCAGAACGAGACCGGCATCGACGGCATCGGCTCGGTGATCACCAGTTCGCCGACCTCCTCGACCACCGGCTCGCCGCGGTCGTCGAACGCCGCCGCGGCCACCCCGAGCACGCGGCAGGACAGTTCGCCGAGCCACACCGGCACGTCCGGCGCGGACGTGACGATCGCCGCGCACAGGTCGGTGCCGCCGGAGACCGCGCAGATCTGCACGTCCCGGCCGATCGCGTCGGCGATCCAGCGGAAGCCCTCGGAAGACAGCGGCGCACCGGTCGAGCCGACCACGCGCAGCGCGCTGAGGTCGTAGCGCTCGGCCGGGGCGAGGCCCGCTTTCAGGCAGCTTTGGATGAACGGCGCGGAGGTGCCGAAGTAGGTGACGCGGTGCTGCTCGGCCAGATGCCACAGCGCGTTCAGGTCCGGATGGCCGGGACTGCCGTCGTACAGCACGATCGTGGCGCCGACGAGGAGCGCGGAGGAGATGAAGTTCCACATCATCCAGCCGGTGGTGGTGAACCAGAAGAACCGGTCGCCCGGTCCGAGGTCGCTCTGCAGCCCCAGCGCTTTGAAGTGTTCGACGACGATGCCGCCGTGGCCCTGCACGATGCCCTTCGGGAGCCCGGTCGTGCCCGAGGAATACAGGATCCACAACGGATGCGCGAAGTCCACCGGCTCGTACGCCAGCTCGCCGCCGGCGTGTTCGGCGAGCACCGCGTTCCAGTCGAGGACGCCGTCGAGGGTCTCGTTTCCCAGGTATTTCACCAAAACAGTGGCTTCCAGCGACGGAATCTGTTCCCGCAGCCGCTGGACGTTGTCGCGGATGTCGAATTTCCGGCCGTGGTAAGCGTATCCGTTCACCGCGATGAGCACCTTCGGCTCGATCTGGGCGAACCGGTCGGCGATCGCGCGGATCCCGAAGTCCGGGGAACACGACGACCAGATCGCGCCGAGGCTGGCGGCGGCGAGGAAGGCGATGAGCGTCTGCGGGCAGTTCGGCGCGAGCGCGACGACGCGATCGCCTTTGCCGACCCCGAAAGCACGCAACGCGGCGCGCGCGGCGGCGACGTGCGCGCGGAGGTCGCCGTAGGTGAGTTGCTCGGCGAGCCCGTCCTCGCGGTGGAAAATCACCGCGAGTTCGTCGTCGGCCTTCGGGGCACCGCCGGTGCCCGGACGCAGTGAATGTTCGGCGTAGTTGAGCGTGCCGCCGTCGAACCATTTCGCGTCCGGCATCGCGCCGGACAGGACTTCCCGCGGCTTCTCGTGCCAGCGCACGCCGAAGAACTCCGCGACCGCGGTCCAGAACTCCGGAACGTGCTCGACCGAGTACTGCCACAGGTCGGCGTAATCGGCGAGGTCGACGCCGCGTTGCTCGCGCAGCCAGCGGCGGAAGGCTTCGATCTTCGAGTCAGCGACCCGGTTCGGGTCGGGTCGCCAAAGCACCTCGGGAACAGCGGCGTTCTCGGTCACTCGCCGATGCTAACCCCGGAAGTCCGTTTCGACCTCGTCCCATCCGGGCCCGGCCTCCCTCCACAAAGGACACAAGAGCGGCGCCCGCCGTCGCTTCCGCGAGATCAGCGGAGGTGCGCGTCGAACCAGTCGAGGGTGCGGTGCCAGGCCTCTTCGGCCGCGCTGGGGTCGGCGTCGAAGCGGTGGTTCGCGCCCGGATAGCGCACGACGTTCGTCGCGACTTTCGCCGAGGCCGCCGCCTCGCGCAGGCGCTCCACCGCGGCCTCGCCCGCCTCGTCCCCGGAGTCGCCGTACATGCCGAGCCACGGGCTGGTCAGGCGACCGGCGATTTCCAGCAGTTTCGGCAGCTCCGCGACCCCTTGGCCGCCGACGCTCACCGCCGCGCCGAGCTTGCGGTGCGACGCGACCACCAGCGCCGCCGTGCCTCCGAGATCGAAGCCGACGACACCGCGCAGATCGGCGTCGACGCCGCGGTCGGTGAGCCATTCGAGCGTGCGGTCGGTGGCGTCGAGCAAGTCGCGCTGAGTGAGCTGCTCGCCGGATTCGATGTGCGGGGTGACGGTGAGCCAGCCTTCGCCGGCAAGGCTTTTGACCAGCAGCAAAACGCCGTCGGTGACTCCATTGCCCTCGTGCAGGACCACCAGGCCGCCCCGAAGCGCGCCGTCGGGTTCGGCGAAGGTGAGGCGCAGGGTGCTGCCGTCGGTACGCTGGTGGTCCACGGTGGTCGTCGACGTCATCGCCTCATGCAATCACCTCTGGGTGAACATTGGGAACCTTTCCGGATCCGCCGGGGCGAGATACGGTGACCCCGTCGTCCCGTGAAAACCGAGGAGTTCCGACGATGCCGTCCCTCGCCCCCCGCCCTGACCTCGATTCGTTGCCGAAGTACGTTCCTGGCCGAACGATCGAAGGGGCCGTCAAGCTCGCGAGCAATGAGGTGCCCGGCGGTCCGCTGCCGAGCGTGCAGGCGGCGATCACGGCTGCGGTAACCGGAGTGAACCGGTACCCGGACAACGGATCCCAGGCCTTGCGCGAGCGGCTTTCGCGGCGGCTGGACGTGCCCGCGCAGCAGCTCGCGATCGGCTGCGGCTCGGTCTCGCTGTGCCAGCAGATGATCCAGGCGCTGTGCGGTCCCGGCGACGAGGTGCTGTTCGGCTGGCGGTCGTTCGAGGCCTACCCGATCGTGGTCCAGGTGGCGCTCGCGACGGGCGTGAAGGTGCCGCTGACGCCGGAGCACGGGCTGGACCTCGACGCGATGCTGGCGCGGATCACCGACCGCACCAAGCTGGTGTTCCTCTGCAACCCCAACAACCCGACCGGCACCGTGCTGCACCGGGACGAGATCGAGCGGTTCCTCGAAGCGGTCCCGCCGCACGTGCTCGTGGTGCTGGACGAGGCGTACAAGGAGTTCGTCACCGACCCCGAGGTGCCGGACGGCGTCGACTTCACGCGGACGCACGGCAACGTCGCGGTGCTGCGCACGTTCTCGAAGGCGTACGGGCTCGCCGGGCTGCGGGTCGGGTACGCAGTGGCTCCGGAGCCGATCGCGCAGGCGCTGCAGCAGGTGTACGTGGCGTTCTCGGTGAACAGCATCGCGCAGGTGGCCGCGATCGCGTCGCTCGACGCGGAGGACGAACTGCTCGCCCGGTGCCAGGAAATCATCTCCGAGCGCACCCGCGTGCGGGACGCGCTGCTGGCGATGGGCTACGAGATCCCGTCGACCCAGGCGAACTTCGTGTGGTTCCCGCTCGGCGAACGCACTGCGGCTTTCGCTGAGCACATGCTGGACCGGAAGCTGATCGTGCGCCCGTTCCCCGGCGAGGGCGCGCGCGTGACGATCGGGACGCCGGAGGAGAACGACCTGATGCTGGCCGCGGCCAAGGAATTCCAGGCTATTTGAGCACCAGCTGCACGACCGCGGCGAGCCCGATCACGACGATCACGCCGCGCAGCACGGCAGGCGGCAGCTTGCGGCCGATCTTGGCCCCGAGCTGTCCGCCGATCGTGGACCCGAGCGCGAGCAGCCCGATCACCGGCCAGCTCACCGGCGCGACGAACGCGTAAATCGCGCCGGCGACGATGTTCACGACCGCGGACAGCACGTTTTTGACGCCGTTGAGCCGCTGCAGCGGTTCGGACAGCAGCATGCCCATGACGGCCATCAACATCACGCCCTGAGCGGCGGTGAAGTAACCGCCGTAGATGCCGATGACGAAGAGCAGCCCGAACAGCAACGGCCCGGCGCGGTGCTCGCGCCCGTTGGCCTCGCGGCGTTTCTGCACCCACTTCGACACCTTGGGCTGAACGATCACCAGCACGACGGCGAGCCCGACGAGCACCGGCACGATCTTCTCGAAGGCGTCCTTGGGCAGCGTCAGGAGAAGAATGGTGCCGCCGATCGCCCCGAAGAACGAGGCGACCGCGAACCGCACCACCTGCGGCCAGTACCCGGCAAGCTCGTGCCGGTAGCCATACGCGCCGCTGATCGTGCCCGGCGCGAGCCCGACCGCGTTCGACGTCGTGGCAGTCACCGGCGGATACCCCAGCGCGACCAGCACCGGGAAGGTCACGAGCGTCCCGGAACCGACGACGGTGTTGATCGTCCCGGCCCACACCCCGGCGATGAAGATGACGACGGCATGCCACCAGGTCATAAAGCACTCACCCGCTGACCCTAAGCAGGACCCCCGACTCTCGGCGACGCGATGTGTCCGGTCAGACACTTGACGGCATCGACCCGGGCACGGCTGAGCTTGCTTGCCTGCCTGCCTGCCTGCCTGCCGACGGTCGCGGCTTCAGCTCACCGGCGGGCCGTCGTGCGCCCCCGACGGATCCTCCGCGAACTGACCTGTCCGCCAGCGCGCTCCGGTTCGACAGCGGCACCCGCACTTCGGCCGCACTGCTCTCCCGCAACCGCTACACCCTCACCGCTCCTCGCCAGCTGCTCCCTCCGCCAACGTTCCTTCCAATAACCGCTCCTTCCGTCCGTCTGCGCCTCCTGCACGCGCCGACGCGCATCAGCTCGGCAGTGACGCCCGCGCTCCGACCGCACCGCCTCCCATACCCGCTATTCCGCCAGCAGCTCCTTCCGATAACCGCTCCCTCCGTCCTCACTCCGTCCGCCCACTACCCGCAACACCCGCGTCGGCGATCCGCCCGCGCCGCTCACCGACGCCTCGCCCACGCCTCAACCGCCGCCACCCGCAACACCGCGTCAGCGATCCGCACGCCTCACCCACGCCTCAACCGCCGCCGGGCACCTCACCGCTCAAAGACGCAAAACTCATTCCCCTCCGGATCCGCCATCACGTGCCACTCCCGGTCCTCTCCTCGCTCGGTCACCATCCGTGCCCCGGCCGCGGCGAGTTCCGCTGGGTCGCCCCATACGTCCAGGTGCATCCGGTTCTTCACCGTCTTCCTCTCCGGCACCAGGTTCAGCCAGAGCAGCGGACCCTCGCCAGCCGGGTCGACGATCGCGACCGGCCAGTCCGGCGGGCGCTCCCCCGGCGGGCCGCGCCGGACGTAGCCGAGTGCCGAGCACCACCAGTCGGCCTGTGCCTGATGATCGAGCGCGTCCAACGCCAGGTCCTTGAACTTCGCGGGCATGCTCCCTCCCTTTCCCTGCCGAAGCCGCTGCCGAAGCCGCTGCCGAAGATGGTGACACCCGCCACCGACAATTTCCGGCGGCTCGGGGCGGCAGCTGCCAGGATGGGCGGCGTGGCCCACGAATCCGAGCAGGTCTGGAGCGCCACGGTCGACCATCTGCGCACGATGATCGACTCGGGCGAGCTTCCGCCGGGCTCGCGCCTGCCCGCGGAACGCGCGCTGTGCGAGCAGCTCGGCATCAGCCGCGGGTCGTTGCGGCAGGCGTTGCGGGTCCTGGATTCGATCGGGTACGTCCAGATCCGCGCCGGGTCGGGCACCTACGTCCGCGAGCAAGGCACCACCGACAGCCCGCTGAGCAGCTGGTTTTCCGAGCACGAGCAGCTGGTCGAGAAGCTGTTCGACCTGCGCGCGACCGTCGAGCCGACTCTCGCCGAGCGGCTCGCGCGGCAACACACGCCCCGCGTCGTGCAACGGCTCGCGGACAACGTCGCGGAGATGGAGGAGGCCGCCGCGGCCGGGGACATGCTGCGCGTGATCGCGACCGACGCCGAATTCCATCGGGTGATCGCGAGCAACGCGGGCAATGACGACGTCGCCGACCTGCTCCGTTCGGTCCTCGCCCTGGTCGGCGAAGAACGCCGGGCCGCGCTGCGGCTGCCGGGGCAGATCCGGAAGGCGGTGGCCGAGCATCGCGCGATCCTCGACGCCATCAGCCGTTCGGACGCGGCGGCGGCCCGCGAGATCACCCTCAAACACCTGCTGGACGCGAAAACCTACGCCCACGACTACGCGTCTTCCTGAACAACGAGGGATGCCTCCCCCGGCAATCAGCGCTACAGTCTTCACAAGTTTGTGAAAACTTTGACAACCAGGGGGTCCCGTCGTGGAGAAAGTGCACTTCACCGAGGAAAAAGCGACCAACCTCGGCACGCTGTACGGCCGCGCGCTCGACGCCCGCCGGAAAGACCCGATCCTCGGCGACACCGCCGCCGACGAGGCGGTCAAGAAGATCGACTACGACTTCCGCAGGCTCGGCGTGAACGAGAACTCCGCCGTCTCCGTCGCGATCCGGGCGCGCGCGATCGACGAGATGGCCGCCAAGTGGCTGGCCGGGCACCCGGACGCGATCGTCGTGCACCTCGGCTGCGGCATGGACACCCGCGTGTACCGGCTCGACCCGCCGCCGTCGGTCGCCTGGTTCGACGTGGACTATCCCGAGGTCGTCGACGTCCGCGGCCGGATTTACCCGGAGCGGCCCGGATATTCGGCGATCGGCTCGTCGGTCACCGATTTCGGCTGGCTCGACCAGGTCCCCGGCGACCGCGAGGCGCTGATCGTGGCCGAGGGGCTCACCATGTACCTCACCGCGGAGTCCGGCACCGAACTGGTCCGCAGGCTCGTCGGCAAGTTCCCGTCCGGCCGGATCGTGGCCGACTTCTTCAGCTCGCTCGGCATCAAGGCGCAGACGATCAACCCGGTGGTCCGCCGTGCGGGCGCGACTTTGCATTGGGGCATCGACGATCCGCACGAACTCGAACGCTACGGCCTCCGCCTGGTGTCCTGTTTGGACGCGACCGACTGGGCGAGCGACGAGACACTGGAGAAAATCCCCGTCGCCTCGCGGCTGGCGTTGCGGGCCTCAGCGCTGTTCCCGGCGATCCGCAAGATGGGCCGGATCGGCGAGTGGGATTTCTGAATCCCTAACCGACCCGGCGCAGCACCGCGTCGGCGACCTCTGCCACCGGCACCGTGGTCGCCACCTCGAACGTCGCCGACGAGCGCAGCAGCGGCTCCACCTCGTCCAGATAGCGCAACGTCTCGGCCAGTTCGTCCGGATGCTTGCCGTACGGATTGCCGGTTCGCGTCGCCAGCCGCTCGATCAGCACCTCGCGCGGCGCGCTGAGCAACACGATGTCGGTGAAGCGCGGATAGAACCGCACCTGGTTCGAGACCGTGCCGGAGACGAACAACGGACCCGGCGTCGACAACAGCGCGGCGATCCGGTCTTCCCGCCAGAGCCCGTCGCGGGTGTAGCCGCCGTAATCGGTGTCGACCGTGCGGTACCCGCGCCGGGAAAGTTCGGCGAGCAGGCTGGTCTTGCCCGCTCCGGACATCCCGGTCACCAGCACCCGCACCGCGGTTACCGGGTTTCCAGCACCCGTGCCACGAACCGGCCGATCTTCTCGTTCATCCGCTCGACCCGTTCCTCCTCCGAGAGCGACTCCTTCGGCTGTGGCACCGCTGGCTTGAGCTCGCCACGCAGGTATGCGCTGCACGCCAGGTCAGCGCACAAATACGTGCCCACCGTGTTGCCGTCGCGACCGGGTTTTCCGGCAAGGCGGGCGGTGAACAGCGCGATGTCGGCGAGCGGATGCGTCGTGGTGCAGAACGCGCAGATGTTGCTGCGCAGCCGCGATTTCGGCGGCGGCGCGGCGCGCAGGGACAGGCCGATCAGCTCGTCGCCGTGCGGCACGACGAGGTATGCCCGGCCGGGCGCCTTCACGTCGCGCCAGCCGAGGAAGTCGCGCTTTTCCCACGGGATGTCCGCCGGCAGCGTGACGGACTTGGCTTCCCCGCGGGAACAGTTGACGAACGAGGCGCGGATTTCGGCGGGGTCGAGCGGTTGCATGCGACCACGCTAACCATCGGCGAACCCGGACAGCGACAGCTTTTTCGCTCCCGGACCCGCCACCCCATACGATCTGCTGGTGCGCACGATGATCGCGGGGAGGTTCCGGCTGGTTCTGCGCACCAGTCTGGGCTTCGCCGCGCTCGGCGTCGGGTCGAGTGTCGCCGGGGCTGGCGTCGTCGCGTTGCTGCTGCTCCTGCAGGGATTGCCGGAGGACGTCGACGATCGCGGCTGGGTGCTCGGCGTCACCGCGGCCGGGGTGGTCGCGGTGGCCCTCGTCGTCGGCACGCTCTGGACCGCTTACCTGCAGCGCCGCACCGTGGTGTGGTTCACGATCGGCCGCCCGCCGTCCGCGGACGAGGCGAAACGCGCGTTGCGGCTGCCGTTCGACATGGCGGTGGTGAGCGGCACTCTCTGGCTGATCGGCGCGCTCGCGCTGGGCATTCTGGCCGGCGTGCTCGGCTCGATCGGCGACGCGGCGGGCATCGCGCTCACCATCGGCCTCGGCGGGCTGACCACGGTCGGCCTCACCTATCTGGCCGCGGAATGGGTCGCGCGGCCGGTGATGACGATGGCGCTCGACGTCCTGCCGCCGCGCGGTTCGCTTCCGGTCACCGTGCTGACCCGGCTGGTCGTCACCTGGGTGCTGGCGAGCGGCGTGCCGCTGATCGGCGTGCTGCTGGTCACCACGCCGCCCGATCTCGGCCGCCACGGGAACCCGACGGCGAGCCTGATCGTGCTGTCCGTGACCGGCCTGACGACGGGCGCGATCGGCACCGCGCTCCTGTCCCGCGCCGTCGCTGCGCCGCTGCACCGGCTGCGGATCGCACTGGACGCGATCGCGCGCGGACGCAAGGACGTGCACGTCGACGTGGACGATTCCAGCGAGATCGGGATGCTGCAGACGTCGGTCAACGACCTCGCCGCCGGCCTGCGCGAACAGGACCGGATGCGC
This sequence comes from Amycolatopsis sp. VS8301801F10, assembly GCF_046195355.1. NCBI lineage: Bacteria > Bacillati > Actinomycetota > Actinomycetes > Pseudonocardiales > Pseudonocardiaceae > Amycolatopsis > Amycolatopsis sp. VS8301801F10. The sequence continues at coordinate 1,141,259 of NZ_CP176065.1, forward strand.
GATCTCTTCGGCCGCCACGTCGGCACCGACGTCGCCCGGCACGCGCTCGAATACGGTGCGTCCCTCTCCGGCGACGTCCGCGAGGTCACCGCGCTGTTCGTGGACGTCGTGGACTCGACAGCGCTCGCGTCGCGCACTCCGCCGCAGGAGCTGGTCGAGAAGCTGAACCGGTTTTTCGCGAGCGTGGTGTCCGCGGTGGACGCTCGGGGCGGGCTGGTCAACAAGTTCCAGGGCGACGCCGCGCTGTGCGTTTTCGGCGCACCGACCCGGCTGTCCGACGGCCCGACGATGGCGCTCGCCGCGGCCCGCGCGATCCGCGACGCGGTGCTGTCGGAAGGCGAGCTGGACCTGGGGATCGGCGTCGCGACCGGGCAGGTATTCGCCGGACAGCTCGGCGCGTCGAGCCGGCTGGAGTACACGGTGATCGGCGACGCGGTGAACGAGGCCGCGCGGCTCACCGAACACGCGAAAGCCGTCCCTTCGCGGGTGCTCGCCAGCGAAACGACGGTGAAGGCCGCACTCGGCGGCGAACGGGAGCACTGGCGGCTGCACGGCGAACTCCACCTCCGCGGCCGCCACCGCGAGACGCGGACCTGGACGACCTAGGGCCCGCGCTCGATCAGGGCAGCTCAGGCCAGGTCAGCACCGTGGAACCCCAGGTCAGCCCGGCCCCGAACGCCGTCAGCAGCACTCGGTGCCCGGGCGTCAGCGTCCCGTCGGCGACCGCGTCCGCGAGCGCCAGAGGGATCGACGCCGCGCTCGTGTTGCCGACCCGGTCGATGTTCGAGACCACCGCGTCCGCGGGCATGCCGAGCTGTTTCGCGGTCGCCTGCAGGATCCGGATGTTCGCCTGGTGCCCGACGAACCGGTCGACGTCGCCGACCATCCAGCCGGCCTGCTCCAGCACCGCGCGCGAGGATTCCGCCATCCGCGCGCACGCCTGCCGGAACACGGCCGTGCCCTGCATGACCATGAACCGGTCCTTCGGGTTCTGCGGCACCCGCTGCGCCGCGCCGCCCGCCTCGACCCACAGCAGCTTGGCCAGTTCGCCCTCGCTGTGCAGGTCGAACGGGCCGAGCGCGCCGCGTTCGCCGGGCTCGCCGGCGCGCAGCAGCACCGCGCCGCCGCCATCGCCGAAGATCGGCACCGTGGTGCGGTCGTCCGGGTCGACCAGAGAGGTGAAGACGTCCGCGCCGATCACCAGCACCCGCTCGGCCATCCCGCCCGCGATGAACCCGGCGGCGGTCGCGAGCGCGTAGATGAAGCCGCTGCACACCGCGTTGACGTCGAACGCCAGCGCGGTGCCCAGGCCGAGCCGGGCCGCCACCTGCGGCGCGGTGGCCGGGCACAGCTGGTCGGCGGTGGAGGTGGCGAGCACGACCGCGTCCGCGCGCCCGTCCGGGCCGAGCGCCGCCCGGCCGGCTTCCTCTGCGAGGTCCACAGTGGACTGGCCGGGCGCGACGCGGCGGCGCTCCCGGATCCCGGTGCGGGTGCGGATCCACTCGTCGCTGGTGTCCAGGCGGGCCGCGATCTCGTGGTTCGTCACCACGTGCTCGGGCAGCGCGCCGCCGATTCCGGCGACGACGGCGGCGCGGTGGCGCGACCGGACAGCACTCATGGCGGGACCTCCCAGACCGGCTGGTTGGCGGACGTCGCCGGTTGCCTCCCTTGTATGGCCTACCCCTGGGTAGACCGGTCAGTTGTGTTCCACGTCACTAAGAGACCTCTTCCACATTCGCTCAATAGGAGGTATTGCGTTCGGCGGCCAGGCGGCGTGGTAAACCCGAGGCTTTTTGTCGGTCCGCCCGGTTAGCCTGAAGTGTGCGCACTCCCGACCTCGACCAGCTCGACCTCGCCATCCTCTCCTGCCTGCAGACCGACGCCCGCACGATCGCCGAGGTCATCGGGTCCAAAGTCGGCCTGTCCGCCGCGGCCGTGCAGCGGCGGATCAAGCGGCTGCGCGAAGCCGGAGTGATCGAGAAGGAGGTCGCGGTGCTGTCCCCGGCCGCGCTCGGGCTGGACATGACGTTCGTCGTCATGGTCGAGATGGAGCGCGAGAGCCTGGCGGTGCTCGACGGCTTCCGCGCCCAGGTGCTGGCCGACGACTGCGTGCAGCAGTGCTACTACGTCACCGGCACCGCGGACTTCGTGCTCGTGGTCACCTGCCCGGACATGGCGGCGTTCGAGACTTTCGCGCGGCGGATGTTCTTCGACAACCCGAACGTCCGGCACTTCACCACGAGCGTGGCGATGGACCGGGTCAAAGTGGGCCTCACGCTGCCGCTTTCCTGACCCGGCCGAAACCGCAAGGGTTCTGTGTCCGGCGTTACGCACCTCCGGCCCGATGCAACCGATCGCGTGAACGTCGGCAGAACGCCGTCATGTGCTCCCGGGCCGATCATCTCCCTGCCGACCAGTTCGCGAGGCGCGAACGACCGGAGGACTCCAGGAGCAGCCGTGCACACCACCGACGCCGTACACCAGACCCAGTTCGTACTGCTGAACGAGAGCACTACGCCGGTGCTGTCCCGTCTCTCCTTCCACGTGTCGGAGCCATACGCGGTCACCGTGGCGTTCCGGACCGAACGCGGCCGGTGGATCGAGTGGACGTTCGCCCGCGACCTGCTCGTGACCGGGCTGGACGAACCGTCCGGGATCGGCGACGTGCGGATCCGGCCGGACCTGTCGCAGGACGAGGCCTTGCTGACGCTGGAAATCGAATCGCCCGACGGCTACGCGTCGTTCGAGCTGGAGCGCGCCGACCTCGAGGCGTTCCTCGAATCTTCCTACGAGCTGGTGCCGCTCGGAGCCGAGAGCGAGCACTTCGACATCGACGGGCTGATCGAGGAGATCAGCAACGTGTGAGAAGACCTGCCGATCCCGCGGCGAATGCGACAGGGGCGGTTCGAGTGCGCTGGAGGCACTCGAGCCGCCTTTGTCGCTTGTGGACACCCCGCGAGGGAGTGCCCGCACCGGCGCGGGCACTCCCTCGGGGCCGAGCTCAGCCGCGAACGAGCGTGGTGCCCGTCGCCGACAGCGCGACGTTCACCGGGTAGTAGTAGCTGTTGACGGTGTCGCCGCCGGAAACCATGCCCTGCGCCTGGTTGCCGCTGATGAACGAACCGCCGGAGTCGCCGTGGTCGGACCGGGCGTTGGTGAGCACCATGCCGGTCACAGTGCCTTCCTGGTAGCGCACGGTCTGGTTCTTGGCGCGGATCGTGCCGCAGGTCCAGCCGGTGGTGGAGCCGGACTTGCACACCGAAGCGCCGACCGCCGCCTCGGTGGAACCGGCGACCCGAGTGCCGTTGTTGATCTGGCCGACCGGGGTCCAGTTGCTGTTGACCCGCGCGGCCGCGTAGTCCGCGCCCGGGAACCGGTAGGTGGAGAACTGGCCCATCGCGACCCGGTTGTAGCCGGACAGCGCGCCGCCGCCGGTGAGTGCCGCGCAGTGGCCCGCGGTCAGGAAGCCGCCGCTCACCGAGAATCCGACGGAGCAGCGGGACGAGCTGCCGATGTAGTACGCGTCCCCGCCGAGCACGTTGTAGTGCGTCTTGGGCACCGCCGAGGTCTCCGTCACGGTCACCGCCGAACTGTCCACACCGGACTGCCGGACGAACTGCTCGGCCGCGCCGCGCTGTCCCTTGAGGACAGTCAGGCTGATCCGGTTGCTCGCGGTGTCGATGCCCCAGCCGGTGACCGACTTCGGCGCGGCCTTCTCGTGCGCGTTCAGTGCCTGCACGGTCGAGTCGAGCTGCCGGGCGCTGAACCGGACGACCTGGGCCTCGGCGCCGGCCGCGCGCACCTGGTCGACGAGCGCCGCGTCGGTCACCGAGACGACGGCCTTGCCGGTCGCCGCGTTGAAGCTCGTGCCGCTGAAGCGTTCGCCGAGAGACTTCTCCAGTGCCGCGCCGACCTTGCTCGCGGCCTCTTCGTTCGCGAGCCGGGCGAGTGCCTGGCTGTGGGTGAGGCCGAGGTCGCGCTGCATCGCCGGGACCATGTCGGGGTTGAGCGGGGCGGCGCTCGCGGCCGGGACTCCGGCGAAGATCGCCGTCACCGCCGCGGCGGCGGTTGCGGCACCGAGGAATCTGATGGCTTTCATGCTTCTCCCTCGCGTTCGGTTCCCCCCGGCCTCGAAGCGTGCGGCGGTGGTCCAATCCACTGCAATAAGGGGGTCCGAGAATAGGTAGCGGAGCAGTCCTTAAGTAGGGACTTGCGCGACTACCGAGCGTTGGCCGCCGGAACGGTCGTCCGCGGGTTGTTCCGCTGAACCGGCGAACTCCACGAGGTTTCGCACTCTTCGTGACCGTGCGCCGGGATTTCTTCTGCCATTTGGTCACCGTACGGAGGCAGACGTGTGAGCAGCGTGCCCGCCGCCCCGCCGGGAGTCGGTTTACCCCGCCCCGCGCACTGCTTAAGCTCCGGGCGAAACGGACAAGATGCTCGCTGGGGAGGTCGTGATGTGGCCGGCCGTTCCGACGTTGGTATCCGTGCGTCCGCGCCCGGCGGCATTCGCCGGACGGGACCGCGAACTCGCCGCCGTCGCTGAGGTTCTCGGGCACCGGCCCGCCGCGGTGCTGGTCGAGGGCGCGCTCGGAATGGGCAAAACCCGGCTGCTTTCCGAACTCGCCGCGCGGCCGGAGTTTTCCCGGCTCCGCGTGCTGCGCGGCGCGTGCCCGCAGCTGGCCGAACCCTTTCCCTACGGTCCGATACTGGAAGCGTTGCGCTCGGCCGGGGACCGGCTCGGGCCGTTGAGCCCGGTCGCCGGTGCGCTGCGCCCGCTTCTGCCGGAGCTGGCCGACGTGCTGCCGCCCGCGCCGGACCCGCTTCCGGACGCCGGTGCGCAACGACATCGCGTGTTCCGCGCGTTCCGGGAACTGCTGATCGCCTGCGGTCCGACCGTCCTGCTCATCGACGATCTGCATCGCGCCGACCCGGGAACCGGCGACCTGCTGCGCTTTCTCGCCGTCGACTGGCCGCCGGGCCTGGGCGTGGTCGCCACCTGCTGCACCGGGAACTCCAGCGTCCGCACGGCTCCTGAGGTACACAGCGCACAGGTCACGCTGGGGCCGCTGGACGCCGCGGCGGTCACCGCGATGGCTCGCGACCTGCTGGGACTGGCCCGGATCAACGCCGAGTTCGCCGCGAAACTGCACGAGTACACCGCCGGAATTCCTTTTGCCGCCGAGGAAACTCTCCGCGCGTTGCGGGGGGTCGAACTGACCGAGTCGGCGCTGGACCGGCTGGAAGTTCCGCCCGCGCTGCGCGAATCGGTGTCCAGGCAACTGTCCTCGCTGCCGGAGAGCGCAGTGCAGCTCACCAAAGCCGCCGCGGTGCTGGGCCTTCCCGCCGAACCGTCGGTGCTCAACAAACTGGCCGGGTTGGCCGCGGACGAATTCGTGGTACCGGACGGTCTGCTGGACGAGGTCGACGACAATCGCTACGGCTTCCGGCATCCGTTCGCGCGCAAGGCGGTGTACGATGGCCTCAGCGCGTCCGAGCGAAAGCTGTTTCATACCAAGGCAATGCACCTGCCCGGCCAACCGCTGTCCCTGCTCGCCGCACACGCCCATGCCGCCGGATGCGTCGAAGAATGGCGGCGCTACGCGGAAGAAGCGGCCGACGAGGCGATTGCCCACGGCGATACCGCGCGCGCGATCGACTTGCTGCAAGCGATTGTCGCGAAGGCCGACGAGGACGCGGTCGGCCGGCTGGCGAAGAAGCTCAGCGATGTCGCGCTGCGCGTCTTCCGGCCGGATGTCCATCTGACGCTGGAGAAGGTGCTCGAGGACCGGCCGCTGCCGCCGGCCGTGCACGGGACGATCCGGCTCGCGCTGGGCATGCTGCTGGTCCGGGTCGCCGGCCGGCTGGAGCAGGGCCGCGCGGCGGTGGAACGCGCCGTCGCCGAGCTGTCGGACCGGCCGGAGCTGGCCGCGCGCGGGATCAACCTGCTCGCGCTGCCGTTCGACGGGCTCACCCCGCTGTCCTGGCACGAGCAGTGGATGCGCCGGGCCCGGGAAGTCCACTCCGGACTGGCCGATCCCGAGCTGCGGCTGGCCCTCACCGGCGACCGGATCGCGACCGCCTCGCACATCGGCGACGGTTCGGCGTGGGCGGAGTTCCAGGCGATGCCGGACACCGCGCCGAGCGTCGCCGAACGCGTGCAGCTGGCCCGGCTGTGGTGCAACCTCGCGGACGCGCAGTCGTGGGCCGGTCACCTCGACCGGACCGAAAAGCTGGTCGCCGAGGGGCTCCGCCGGGCTTCCGAAGCCGGTGCGCTGTACCCGAAGGGCCTGATCGAGGGCACCGAAGTCCGGCTCGCGTGGTTCCGCGGCAACTGGGACGGCCTGGCCGAAGCGACCGAAGACGTCCGTACCCGGCACCCGGCGCTGGGCGCGATCGTGATGGAGACGTCGCTGGTGCTGGGCGGGCTGGCTGCGGTGCGCGGTGAGTTCGCCGCGGCACGAAGACACTTGGCCGACGCCTCGGCGCACCGTCCGGGCGAAGGCCCTATCCCCGTTGTGTTGTGTGCGGCTTCGGTGTTGATCGGTGTCCACCTCTCGACCGACGACGTCGCCGCAGCGTGCGAAGCCGCCGATGTAGCTGTCGACGCCGCACGTCGTAAAGGCGTGTGGGTTTGGGCAGCGTCGCTCGTCCCAGCCGCCGCGGAGGCGTACACGCGCGCAGACCGTTGGCATGACGCAGACGCGTTTGTCGAAGAGTTCGCGCGCGGCATCGAAGACCGCGACGCACCTCTCGCCAGCGCAGCCCTGCACGCTGGCCGCGCCGTCCTGACGAACGCCCGCGCAAAACACCTAGCCGCTGCGACGCTCTTCGACACCGCCGCCGACGCGTACGCAGCACTGCCGATGCCGTACCTGGCCGCCGGTATGCGTGAACGCGCGGCGCGCTGTCGGCTCGATGCCGGCCAAGACGACGCGACCGCTGCGCTTCGCCAGGCCGCAGCTGCGTACGTACAGCTAGGTGCCACGCGCGACGCTGGCCGCTGCCATCACGTGCTTCGCGAACACGGTGCCTGGGCACCGTCACAGCGCGGCCGTCGCGGCTACGGTCGCGAACTGTCGCCGCGAGAGCGCGAAGTCGCCGAGATGCTAGCGGAAGGTCGGACAAACCGGCAGATTGCCGACGGTCTGTTCCTCTCCCCGCGCACGGTGGAGCAGCACGTGGCGAAGGTGCTTCGCAAGCTAGGCGCGCGAAGCCGCACGGACGTCGCGAGGAAGCTGCCGTCAGCTGAAAGCGCGCAATAACCAGCAGCGCGTCCTACCGTATCCACGTGGCTGACGAACCAGTGCCTGCCTGGCGGCGGGCGACCAAAGGCGAGACCCGATGGCCCGCGGCGGCTGTCGTCATCGGAACCCTCGCCCTGCAGCTCGCGTTGCCCGACGAGATGGTGCTCCACCCGTGGTGGCTGCTGCCGTCGCTGACCGCCGTGTTGATCGTCGCGCTGCTGCTGCTGAATCCGGGCCGGGTCACCGAGTTCAACATCGTCGAGCGCATGGTGGCGCTGACCGCGCTCGCCGTCGTCAGCGTGCTCAACGGCGCCTCCGCGGTGCAGCTGGTGATCGGGATCGCGCAGGGCGCGCAACGCGGGCACGCGGTGCAAGTGCTGATCAGCGGCGTGGTCATCTACTGGACCAACATCGTCGTCTTCTCGCTCTGGTACTGGGAGTTCGACCGCGGCGGCCCGGCCCGGCGCGCGGCCGGCCACGCGGACTTCCCCGACCTGCAGTTCCCGCAGATGAGCGACCCGTCGATGGCCAAGGCCGAATGGGAACCGCGGTACCTGGACTACCTCTACACGTCGTTCACCAACGCCACCGCGTTCAGCCCGACCGACGTCATGCCGCTGCGGATCTGGGCGAAGATGACCATGATGGTCCAGGCCGGAATCTCGCTGCTGCTCGCGCTGATGGTGTTCGCCTGGGCAGTCAACGGACTCCAGGGGTGAAACCCGCTGGCCCGGCCCGCGCCCGCCCGGTATATCTCCGGGCATGGAGCTTCCCGAACCGCCCTACTACGCGGTGATCTTCACGTCCCGGCGCACCGACAGCGACCGCGGCTACGCCGAACGCGCCGCCTATCTGGCCGAACTCGCCGCGAAGCAGCCGGGCTACCTCGGCATGAACTCCGTCCGCGACGAGTCCGGGCTCGGCATCACCGTGTCGTACTGGCAGGACGAAGACTCCATCGCCGGATGGCGCACCAACTTGGAACACGCCGAAACCCGCGAGCAGGGCCGTGCCGAGTGGTACCGCTCGTTCGACGTCCAGGTCTCCCGGGTCGAACGCGCTTACCGGTTCGAACGTCCGTGAGGGGAGCCCTGAGGGACTTCCCTCAGGGCTCCGCCGCTACTGCCGGTTCATCGAGAAGCTCTGACCGTCCGAGCCGATCGGACCGGGGACCCAGGTCGCGCTGCCGCCGTCGTCCGCGTTGAGGCCCTGCGGGCTCGTGTCGACGAGGTTCTTGCCGTCGAACTTGACCCCGTCGAATTTCACGCCGCCGTTGATCGCCGGGTACGAATCGGTCGGCGATTCGATGATCGCCTCCGCCGAAGAGTGCTTGGCGTTCAACGACTGCGTGGTCGTTTTGGTCCAGCCCTGAGTGTCGTTCCGCAGGTCGAGTTTGTAGCTGTTGCTGCTGCGCGTGACGGTCGCGGTGATGTGGTCGCCCGCCTTCACCGGCGCCTCGCTCGCCGAGTAGTACACCGGCGCGGCCGGGTACATTTCGTACCACGCCTGGTATTGCGGGCTGCCGCTGGAACAATCGGTCGCGACGCCGGTCTGCTCCACAGTGGACGATCCGTCGCCGTCGATGCCGACCCACGGCGCGAACAGGTCGTTGCTGGAATTTCAGGTCGCCGCCGGTTCGGTCCAGCCCGCGGTCGCGGTGGTGAAACTGCCGAAACTGACGTAGCCGCCCCAGTTTCCGCCGGAGTAGTGGTTCCCGTGGAAGTGCTTGCCGAAGGCGACGGGCCCGGCTCCCGCGCCGGCGACGAGGGTCGCGGCCGCGAACGCGCCGGCCGCCAGCAATCCGAGGGGACGACGGAAAGATCGTGAACTCATGGGCGTCCAATCTGGTCACGGGAGTGCCTGCGCGTACCAGTGTTGAATTTCGCCCGCCCGGGCTGGTAGCTACTTTCGAAGGGTATTCACATCCCGGGAAATCTTCACCAAATGTCCTGATTCTCCTCTGCGTACCCGGAAGTCCGTGCCCGCCCGCCAGGGGAGGCGGCGGGCCGGCACGGACTCCTTCCGAAGTGGACTACCGCGCCGTACGGGCGTGCGCGGCGTCCACGAACTGGGTGGTGTACGTCTTGGACAAATCGATCTTGTCCTTTTTGGGCTTCACGTTGCTGGACGACGCGCCCAGCACCTTCAGCACGTTCTGCGCGCCGGACGGGTCCATCCGGCCGTCCTTGGTGAACATCGGCAGACTGTCCTTGAGCGACTTGACGTACAACGCCTTGTCCCCGCCCGCGAATGACGGCGGCATCAGATCGGCCACCTCTTCCGCGGTGTGCGTGGAAAGCCACTGCAGCGAATTCACGTACGCATTGGCGAGTTTCTGCACGACGTCCGGATAACGTTTCACGATTTCGCAGCTCATGTACAGCGAACTCGCCGGATACAGTCCGCCCAGCGCCGCGCGCGTGCCCTCCGGCGTGCGCATGTCGTAGAGCACCTTGGCCTGTCCGGTGTTGGTCAGCTGCGCGATCGTCGGGTCGGTCGTCATGCCCGCGTCGATCGAACCTTGTTGCAGGGCGGAGATAAACGTCTGCCCGGCCCCGACCTTCACCGGCGTGTAATCCTTGCTGCCGACCCCGCCGCGGCTGGCGAGCGCCTTGGTGAGGAAATCCGTCGACGAACCCAGCGACGTGACGCCGAGATTCTTGCCGCGGAAATCCGCGCCGGACTTGATGTGCCCGGCCTTCGGGGTCGCGACCATTTCCGCTTCCCCGGGAACATTCGCGAACTGCACCACGCTGGTGATGCACTGGTCCTTGGCCTGCAGGTCGATCGTGTGGTCGTAGAACCCGATCACGCCCTGCACTTCCCCGGCCAGCAGCGAGGTTTCCGCGTTGGCCCCGGACGGCTGGTCGAACAGTTCGACGTCCAGTCCTTGCTTCTGGTACTCGCCCAGCTGCTTCGCGAGCTGCCCCGGCAGGTAGATCACTTTGGACAGTCCGCCGACCATGATCTTGATGTGCGGCCGCCCGCCGTTGCCGAGGTCGATCTCCCGGGAATCCCGGCAGGCACTCACCCCGGCCACGGTCACCAGCGCGGCCGCCGCGACCGCGAGTGTCCTTTTGAGCCGCATGTCAGATGTCCCGCCGTCCGTCGTCGGCCGACATCTGCGGACGCCAGCGCAGCAGCTTGCGCTCGGCCGAACCGATCAGCCATTCCGCGAACAGCGCCACGACCATGATGACCAGCATCCCGGCGTAGACCCCGGCGGTGTCGAAGGTGCCCTGCGCGTTGGCGATCAGGAAGCCCATGCCCGCCTTGGCGCCGGTGTACTCGCCGACGACCGCACCGATCAGCGCGAAGCCGAACGCCACGTGCAGCGACGAAAGAATCCACGAAGTCGCGCTGGGCAAAACGATCGACTGCAGCACCTGCCACCGCGTCGCACCGAGAATGCGAGCGTTGTCGATCAGGTTGCGATCCACTTCGCGAGCGCCGGTGAACGCGTTGAAGAACACCGCGAAGAACACGAGTACGAAGACCGTCGCGACCTTTGAGGACAGTCCGAGACCGAACCAGATCACGAACAACGCGGCGAGCACGATCCGCGGCATCGCGTTGGCTGCCTTGATGAACGGAGCCAGCACCTCGGCGAGATACGCGCTGCGGCCGAGGATGACCCCGCAGATCACGCCGGCGACCGCGCCGAGCACGAAGCCGATCACGGCCTCCTCGACGGTGACCAGGATCTGGTACCAAATGGTCCCGAAGTCGGTTCCGGTAGTGAACCATTCGGTGAGCCGTTGCCAGATCTTCGACGGCATCGAATAGAAGAACGGGTCGATCCAGAACCGGCCCGCCAGCTCCCACAATCCCAGCCAGGCCACGAGAATCGCCAGCCGCAGCAGCCAGACGTTGCGCTTGTGCCGTCCGGCGGAGCGCTTCGCGCGGGAAAGAATGTCTTGTTCGGTTTCGAAGACCGGCGTCGGCGCGGTCTGAATTTCAAGCGACACCGGTCGCTCCCTTCTGGCGGGCCTTGTCGACCTCGCCGCGCAGCGATTCCCAGATGTCGGAGTAGAGCTTGCGGAATTCCTCGGTGAGCCGCAGGTCTTCCACCTTGCGCGGTCGTTCCAGCGGGATCTCGAAGACGTCCTTGACCGTCGCCGGGCTCGTGGTCAGCACGACGACCTTGTCCGCCAGCGCGATCGCCTCGTCGAGGTCGTGCGTCACGAAGATGACCGCGGCGCCGGTGCCGGACCACAGCCGGAGCAGCTCGTCCTGCATCAGCGCGCGGGTCTGGACGTCGAGCGCGGAGAACGGCTCGTCCATCAGCAGGATTTTCGGCTCGGTGACCAGCGTCTGCGCCAGCGCGACGCGCTTGCGCATGCCGCCGGAAAGCTGGTGCGGATAGTACTTCTCGAACCCGGCGAGACCGACGCGGGCGATCCAGTCGGCCGCCTTCTTCCGGGCGTCCTCTTTGGACGCACCGCGGAACCGCGGCCCGGACGCGACGTTGTCCAGCACCGAACGCCACGGCATCACCGCGTCGGTCTGGAACATGTAGCCGACGCCGTCCGGAATGGACTTCACGTCTGAGCCGTGCACGACGACCCGGCCCGCCGACGGCGGCTGCAACCCGGAGACCAGGGACAACGTGGTGGATTTGCCGCACCCGGTCGGCCCGACCACGGCGACGAACTCCCCCGGTTCGACGGTCATGGTCAGCTCGCGGACAGCGGTGTGGACAGAACCTGATCCGCTCGGGAACCTTTTGGTGGCGCCGATCAGTTCGATGAGTGGGGCCATCGAGGTGACTCCTTCGTCACGGTGGGGACTCGCTCGAGGCAGGTTAAGAGCGGGTGTCGTGACGGAGAAGCTTGTCGACGTTCTGCGTGCGCTCTGCGCGTTCTCCACGTTTTGCTCGTTTAGCGCACAGCGCTGAGCTGGGGGTATGTTCCCTGGCATGCCGAAGTGGGCGCTCTTTCCGCGGATGCGGTTCACCCGTCAGGTGCTGCTGTTGCAGATCGGCGTGGTGGTCCTCGTCGTGGGCCTCGGCGTCGCGCTGGTCAGCTCGCTCCTGCGCTCGACGCTGTCGAAGCAGTACGGGGAACGCGCGCTGGCGGTCGCGAAGTCGGTGGCGACCGAGCCGGTGGTCGTCGCCGACGCCGCCGCGCGCAACCCCAGTGCCACGCTTCAGCAGCGGGTGCAGGCAGTGACCAAGGAGAACAACGCGCTGTTCGTCGTCATCACCGACGATCACGGCATCCGACTCGCGCACCCGAAGCCGGATCTGGTCGGTCAGGAAGTGAGCACGCCCTGGGAACAGGTGATCGCGGGCAACGATGTGGTGAGCGAGTTCCGGTCCGGCACGTTGGGTCCGTCGGTCCGCAGCAAAACCCCGATCCGGCAGGGCTCGCGCGTCGTCGGCGAGGTGAGCGTCGGCTACGAGATCAGCGAGCTGACCAGCGAGTTCAACCGGCTGCTGATCCTGACGATGATCTTCGGCGGCGGGGCACTGGCACTCGGCGCGGGTGCGTCCGCCCTGCTCAACCGCCGTCTCCGCCGGGTCACGCACGGCCTCGAACCCCACGAACTGACCGAGCTGCTGTACGAACACGAAGCTGTCCTGCACGGCATCGGCGAGGGCGTCCTGGCCGTCGACGCGGAGCACCGGGTGACCGTCCGCAACGACGAAGCCGAACGTCTCCTCGGCACCCCGCTCCCGGTCGGCACCCCGCTGGAGGACCTGGACCTGTCCCCGCGAGTGCACAAAGCCGTCGCCGAAGGACGTCCCGTGGACAACCTCCTGGCGGTAGCCGGGAACCGGGTCCTGGTGATCAATTCCCGTGCCGTGCAACGGGAGGAACGCGCGCTGGGCACCGTGCTGACCTTCCGCGACCGCACCGACCTCGACACCCTCACCCGGGAACTCGACGGCATCCGCTCGCTGTCGGACGGCCTGCGCGCGCAACGGCACGAGTTCGCGAACCGCCTGCACACGCTGTCCGGCCTGCTGCAGCTCGGCCACCACGCCGAAGCCGAGGAATACCTGCAAACCCTCACCGAAACCACCGCCTCGAGGGCAGAACCGCTCGACGACCGGATCACCGATCCGTACCTGCAAGCCCTTCTCGTCGCGAAAACCGAGCAGGCACAAGAAAAAGGCATGGAACTGCGGCTGGCCGACGACGCCTGGGTCCCCGCCTCGGTGACCGACCCGATCGCCGCGGGCACCGTGATCGGCAACCTGGTCGACAACGCATTGCACGCCGCGCGCATGGGCCCGCGCCGACCCGCGTGGGTCGAGGTCGGGCTGCTGGCCGATGGGTCCACTTTGCACGTGTCCGTTGTAGACAGTGGACCAGGCGTCGACACTGCCTTACGGGACAAGCTTTTCGACGAGGGAGTGTCCACAAAGCTCAGTCCCGGCCACGGCCTCGGACTGGCCTTGGCCCGCCAAGCCGCCCGAGCCCGCGACGGCGACGTCTGGCTCGCCGACCCCGGCGGCACGACGACCGGCGCGTTGTTCGTCGCCAAACTTCCCGGCCTGCTGGACCGACCCGAGGAGACCGACGCATGATCCGCACCCTGATCGTGGACGACGACTTCCGCGTCGCCGGCGTGCACGCGGGATTCGTGTCGGAAGTACCGGGATTCACCGTCGCCGGGGTCGCGCACACCGCCGCCGAAGCCCGCGCCCGGGTGCGTGAACTGGCCCCGGACCTGGTGCTGCTGGACGTCTACCTGCCGGACGAGCCCGGCCTTTCGGTGTTGCCCGACCTGAAAACGGACACCATCGTGCTGTCCGCCGCCACCGACGCCGCGTCGATCTCCGCCGCGATCCGCGCGGGCGCGCTGAACTACTTGATCAAGCCGTTCACGACGCGCCAGTTGTCGGAACGGCTCACGTCGTACGCCCGCTACCGCGGCCTGGTCAGCACCGAACGCCCGCTGTCCCAGGACGACGTGGACCGAGCCTTCCGCGCCCTGCACGACCAGGACCGCGCGGCGTCGCCAAAGGGCCAGTCCAGCGCGACGGCACGCCTGGTTTCGGAGCGACTGCGAGATTCGCCGACCCCGCTGTCGGCCGCCGAAGTAGCCCGCGAACTCGGCATGGCCCGCGCCACGGCGCAGCGTTATCTGACCGCGCTGGCAGAGTCGGGAGCAGTGGAAATGCGCCTCCGCTACGGCGCGACAGGACGCCCAGAACACGAATACGCCTGGATCGGCTGACCCCGACGGGCGGCGATGCGTTGGCCAGCCCAGTCCTGCTCGGCCGACGTCAGGATGCACGAGTTCGCCGATCACAGCCAAAGTCCGCTCGCTGCCGGATAGATCCGGCGAAACTCCCGCGCCCCAGCAACTCCGCAATCGCTCGTCACCGACCGAATTCGGCTAGTTGCCCGCGAACCCGCCAGCCGTCAGCGAACTCCACCCACCACAGCCATAACTCGCTCGCCACCGACCGAACTCGGCCAGCTTCCCGCGAACCCCCAGCGAGTCAACAGCGGTCAGCCCGCCAGCCGCCGAAGGATTTCGCAGCGCTCACCAGCCACCAGCGAACCCCACCCACCACAGCCACAACCCGCCCACCACCGACCAAACCCCGCCAACTCCCCAGCGAGCTAACCGCAGTCAGCTCACCAGCCGCCGGAGGATTTGTCTGCGTCCGCCAGCCGTCAGCGCAACCCACCCACCACCGACCAAACCCGGCCAACTCCCCGCGAACCCCCAGCAAGCCAACCGCAGTCAGCCCGCCACCCGCCGGAGGATTTCTCAGCGTCCGCCAGCCATCCGCTGTGCCGCGTCGAGCCAGGGTTTCCAGTCGAGGAACTCGCTGATGCCCGTTCGCGCCGGGGTCTTGCTCGGGGCGGGCGTCTCGAGGTCCGCGCGCGGGGCGGCCTGGTCCGCGGGTTCCGGGGCCGTCGCGCGCGGGGCGGTCGAGCGGGCCGGGTTGTGTCGCTTCGCCGGGGTTTGGCGCGAGGGCACCGGGACGTACACCGTGACCGGCGGCGCGGTCTGCGGCGCCGGGGGCGTGCTCGACGACGGGGCCGGGAGCTGCTGCTCCGCGATCGGGACGCGCTGTTCGGCCTGCACGACGGCGTCGTCCGCGGGCTGGCCGGGAAGCGTTCCGGTGAAGAAACCGCCGGCGAGCCAGCCGAGGCCGACCAGGAGCACCGCGAGTCCGGCACCCACCCACACGCGGGCTCGCCGCCGGGACGCCACCGCGCGCGGGCGTTCCTCGGTCGGCGCGCATCCGGCGATGACCGGGATCTGCTGGGTCGATTCGCAGCTCGTCTCCGGCGCGGCCTCGTCCTGCGGGCGCGGTTCGCGCGGCAGGCTCGCGGCGATGATGCCGGTGCGGTCGACCAGTTCCCCGGAGGCGCGGTGAGCGGGCGCGGCCAATCGGCGCTCGGCAAGGCGCAGCATCGAGGGCTACCTCCGGGGTGCGGACACACGAGTGGACTGGCAGCATTCTGCGGCATTTCCGCACGCGTCGGCGAAAATGCAACTCTATCGAGTGATCAAGAATGCGGACAGTCGCGAAGCGTTATCCGTTCCGCTCGACGCGTTTGAGTCCCTGGCGCGCCAAAACCGCGAGCGGACGCTGGTAGGCCGAACCGAGCACGCGGGGGATCGCGTCGATCACGTACGCGTCCGGTCCGATGAGGATCCGCGCGGACCGCCTGCGCACGCCGCGCAGGATCGTCTCGGCCGCTTTCTTCGGTGTGGTAAGGGCGATCTTCTCGAATCCGGCCGCTGCCTTGGCTTGGTCGCCGCCCGCTCCGCCGCGGGCGTTGCGGGCGATGTTGGTCTTGATCCCGCCCGGATGCACGCAGCTGACGCCGACCGGATGCCGCGCCGCGAGCATTTCTTCGCGCAGCGACTCGGTGAATCCGCGAACGGCGAACTTCGCCGCGTTGTAGGCACTCTGCGTAGGCACTCCGACGAATCCGAACACGCTGGAGATATTGACGACGTAGCCGTCGCCGGAGGCGATGAGATGCGGCAGGAATGCCTTCGTGCCGTTGACGACCCCGCCGAGGTTGACGCCGAGCAGCCAGTCGAAATCCTCAAACGTCATGTCCTCGACCGTCGCGCCCAGCGCCACCCCGGCGTTGTTGACGACGAGGTTGACCCGGCCGTGCTCCTGAACGACGTCCTCGGCGTGGGCGAGAACCGCGGCGCGGTCCGCCACGTCGAGGGAATGGCCCCGCACTTCGGCTCCGCGTTCGCGGGCTTCGCGCACGGTGCCGTCGAGTCCTTCGGCGTCGACATCGGACAGTTCGAGGAGCGCACCGTGCAACGCGAGTTCGAGCGCCAGCGCCCGGCCGATGCCTGAGCCCGCTCCGGTGATCACTGCGACTTTGTTCGAGAAGTCCTTCATCGTCTCCCCACCCTGGTCTCACCGTGTTCTCTGATACTAGTGACGAGGACCAGTACAGGAGGTGGCATGCGGCGCACGGTGATCGGGCTGTTCGCACTAATGAGTGCGAGCGGCACCATCGTGGCATGCGCTGAGCGCGCGGCGGACGAACCGACGGTCACGACGTCGCCCCCGGCGAAGCCGATCCACGCGTCCATCGGCGCACTGTTCGTCGACGGCTCGCATTACTGCACCGCGAGCGTCGTGCACAGCCCGCGCGGGGACGAACTGCTCACCGCAGCACACTGCATCCACGACGGCGAAGGCGGCGGCTACCTGGCCAATGTCACGTTCGCCCCGGGTTTCCACGACGGCGTCGCGCCCTACGGATACTGGCAGGTCGGGAACGAACTGGTCGCCCAAGGTTGGATAGATTCGTCCGATCCCAACCTGGATGTCGGCTTCGCGACCGCCCGCCAAGACGGCTCGCCCGAACCGCTGGAAGCGGTGACCGGAGCCAACCAACTGGGCACGAACGGCCCCTTCGCGCGCCCGGTGACCGTGGCCGGCTACCCGGACGGCGTGGACGAGGTGGCCACCTGCGAAACGCACACCCAGCAGCAAGACGAACACCAGATAAGAGTCGACTGCCCCGGCTTCGCGACCGGCACGAGCGGCAGCCCGCTGGTAGCGGACCCGTCGCCGGACACGAAAACGGGCACAGTAGTAGGCGTGATCGGCGGCTACGAGGGCGGCGGCTACACCGACGACGTCTCGTACTCGAGCTACTTCGACGACCAGGTAGCCGAGCTGTACAACCGAGCAACCACGATGCCGTGACATGATGCGGCGATGAGCACGCGCGACGTCCCGATCACCGGCGAACCGATCCGGCTGGGCCAATTCCTGAAACTGGCCGACCTCGCGGACAACGGCTCACACGCGAAAGACCTGATCGACGCAGAAGAGGTCACCGTAAACGGCGAGGTAGAAACCCGCAGAGGCCGCCAACTAGCAAACGGCGACGTAGTAGCGGTAGGCAACGAGAAGGCCCGCGTCGCCCTAGAACACTGACCCCCCTGCGCCAGCAGGCCCGTGAGGCCACCTTCACAGCCTCAGATTCTCTCAGAGCCCCCTCACAGCCCTAAAAACAGGCACCGGTGCACCCAAACAGCGAGGCACCCAGCCCCAAAACCGCAGCCAGTGCACCCAAAGAGCGAGGCACCCAGCCCCTCCCCCAACCCCGATACAAAGCCGCCCTGCGGTTCGGGGGTGCTTGTCAAGGCATCTTTCCCGCCTTGACAAGCACCCCCGAACCGTCAGCACAATGGGGCTTCGGGGTGCCCCACGCAACCAACGAGGCGCAATGTCGCCCGCCAGGGCGACGAGCCGACTCACCCCACAGTAGTCAACGGCGCCAACCCAACCTTCAACGCCAAAGAATCCAACTGCCTCCGCACCGCCCCAGGCAACGGCACCCCCAACGCCCGGCACTGCTCCAGATACTGAGCCTCCCGCCACCCGGGATACCGAACGGGCGCCCCGCCCTCCCACCCGAGCATGCTCCCGAACACCGCACTGGCAGCCCGATAAAACCCATCCGCACTACGCAACGTAGTAGGCGCGATCGCCAACACCAGCAACCCGGTGTCGTGCTCATGATCGGCAACCCCGGACAACACCCCAGCCAGCACGTCCACCATCAACGCGAACCCAGCGAACCGAGGATCCCGAGCCGCATCAGCAAGATCGACATCGAACACGAACTCCGGATAAGCCCCAGCCGGAGCGGCCATCCCCAACGGATGCACCGGCTGATCGGCATACCCTCCAGCCGCCATCACCATCCCGATCATCCCGTGCGGCAAGGCCCGCGCCGCGTGATGCCCGACCCGCCCGAACGGCCCGACCCCGCGCACCGACAGCAGCCCCACCCCGAACCGCCCAGCCCGCTGCACCGCCCGATCCATCGCGTCCCCCACCGCCCACAGCCCGGACGCACGGCGGTAATCGACAAGCGCCGCGGCCCCGCGGTCCGCGATCAGCAGTGGCTGCGCGGCCGGACTGACCAATCCGTTCTCGATCGCGGGCAGATGCACGCGCGTCAATTCGCCGACGCCGGTTTCGGGCGCGCCGGTGAGATCGCCGTGGCACAACGCTTCCGCGGCGGGCCGCGCGCGTTCTTCGGGAAAGCCTTGTGCCATCAGGACAACGGAGACGAGCGTGACCAGTTCGTCGACGGGAACGCGGAGCCAGGCCTGCTCGGGAATCGGGGTGTCGGCGGGAACTTCCGGGACGGGGCGGCTGAGCCGGGGAGAACGTGGTCTGAGGGGCACTTCATCAAGGTTGCCGGGCTGTCTCGGACCCCGTCAACGAGGTTGGCCCTAGAGTGTGATGCGGTCAGCCGCAGAGACGTACCCTGAACCGCATGTGCCGAAACATCACGACGCTCCGCGGCCTGCAGCCCGCCGCCACCACCGAAGAGATCGAAGCCGCGGCGCGCCAGTACGTGCGCAAGGTGACCGGGGTGCAGTCCCTTTCGGACGCGACGCGCGAACCGTTCGAGGCGGCGGTCGCCGAAATCGCCCAGATCACCGCTCGGCTGCTGGAAGAACTCCCGCAGCGCCGCCAGCCGCCGGCGACCGTGCCGCCGCTGCGCCGCCCGGAAGTCCAGGCGCGGATCGCGCAGCGCGAGGCCAAGAAAGCCTGACCCCGCAATCACTCCACGGCCTGTCCCGGGAACCGCGGCTTGATCTCCTGGTTGAGGTAGCGCCCCATGCTGTCGGCGGCCATCAGCTCGCGATGCACCCGCTCGGGCACGAGGTGGTAGCGGTACACGCCGCCGTCGCGGAAGCCGATTTCCAGCACCGACTTCGCGGCGTCGTAGCCGACGTCGCGAATGACGGAAGACTCCACGGGAACCCGGCGCACAGCACAGCCAGGGTACCCGCGCAGCCGTCGGGTCCGGCACCGCGGAAGGGCGACCAATGCCGCCTCAGCGTTCACCCAGTCGATCGAACCGACCGGTCACCGCGCGGCCCCGAAGCACAACGGCCCCGGTCTCCCGCGGCAGGCGCGGAATCCGGGGCCGGACACTCGAGGCGTCAAGCGGAAGCGGAGGGATTTGAACCCCCGGTAGGTTTCCCTACGGACGCTTTCAAGGCGTCTGCATTCGGCCGCTCTGCCACGCTTCCTTCTAGGTCAGGGTATCGCGCCGTCCTTCGACGTCGTCCAGGTGTTCGAGGACCCGGGTGAACGCCGTGGCCACCGCGGTCTGCTCGTCCGGCGTCAGCAGGTCGATCAGGTGCTCGCGGGCACCGCGCACGTGCGTCGGCGCGGCTTCGTCCAATACGCGCTGGCCCGCGTCGGTCAGCGCGGTCAGCACGCCGCGTTTGTCCTCCGGGTCCGGACGGCGCGTGACCAGCCCGGCGACCTCCAGTTTGCCGATCTGATGCGACAGCCTGCTCTTCGTCGAGCCCAGCTGCGCCGCCAGTTCCGTCATCCGCGTGCACCGGTCCGGCGCGAGGTTCAGGCACACCAGGACCTCGTAGTCCGCGAGCGAGATGCCGTGGGTTTCGGTCAGTTCGCGGTGCAGCCGCTGGCGCAGCCGCAGCGACGCGACGATGTAGGCCCGCCAGGCGTGCTGTTCGGCCGGGTCGAGCCAGCGCACGTCCTGGTCATCGCTCATGTCCGGAAGCGTAGAAGGCCCGTTTCGCCGCCGGCGTTTCGGCCCGCCGTGAAATTTCCGGCCGAACTTCCCCCAATGGAGGGTTACGAAAAGGTTGAGACTCGGCGCGAAGAAGCGCATCCTCGGGAGGCAGCGGAGGGACGACGAGGATCCGCGGAGCGCGCCGAAGGGCACGCCGGGCCGCGTTTCCCCCCCGGGAAAGGCCAGGTGGTGGCATGGCAGGTAGTTCCCGCGGTTGACCGCCCGCTGTGTCCCCGCGATCGGCACGGCCCCGTTCCGGTTCGGTCGCGATTGCGAACAGCACGAGCACCCCGTGCGCTCCGGCATCGGCCACGCGCACCCGGCGTCGTTATGCCGCTGCTTCTCTTCGCGGCCTCGGCACCGCGAAGGCAGCGCCGGACGTCGAGCCCGCCGGTGGCCAACCGCTGACAACGAAACCTCGGTAGTACCTGGGTGCGGCCCCAGCGCAGGGGCCGCACCCAGCCTTGTTCCCGGGTTTGCGGCTACCCTTTCCGCGTGCGATTCGACGACAACGCGGATCTGGACGCATCCGAAATCCAGGACATGCGCGGCAGCGGCGGAGGCGGCGGCATCGGCGGCCGCGTAGCCCTCGGCGGCGGCGGACTTGGCCTCGTCGGCCTGGTCATCTACTTCCTGTTTTCCCAGTTCGGCGGCGTCCCCAGCACCGGGACCTCGCCCGCGGCCGGCGGGCTCGGGCTCAGCGACGTCCAGTCCGGGCAGCAGCTGGACGCCGGCACGCTCGCGAAGAAGTGCAAGACCGGAGCGGACGCGAACCGCGACCACGACTGCGCGATCGTCGCGGTCGTCAACTCCATCCAGGACTACTGGACGCAGGAGTTCTCCCGCTCCGGCCAGACCTACCGCAAGGCGACCACCCGGTTCTTCACCGGCGGCGTGCGCACCGGCTGCGGCGGCGCGACCTCGGACACCGGCCCGTTCTACTGCCCGGCCGATTCGTACGTGTACATCGACCTGTCGTTCTTCAACGAGCTGAAGACCCGCTTCGGCGCGAAGGGCGGCCTGTTCACCGAGGCGTACGTGCTGGCCCACGAATACGGCCACCACGTGCAGAACCTCACCGGCACGTCCAAACGCGGCACCGGCACCGGGCCGACGTCCGGTTCGGTCCGGCTGGAACTGCAGGCCGACTGCTACGCGGGCGTTTGGGCCAACCACGCCAGCACAACCCCGACCAGCTCCGGCAAACCGCTGGTCCAGGACGTCACGCAGGACGACATCTCGCGCGCGCTGGACACCGCGTCCCGGATCGGCGACGACTACATCCAGAAGAACCTCGGCAACGGCCACGTCGACAAGTCGAGCTTCTCGCACGGCACCTCGGCGCAGCGCGAGAAATGGTTCACCACCGGCTACCGCACCGGACAGCCCGCGAGCTGCAACACCTTCAGCACCAACGACCTCGGCTGACCCGGGATACAGTCGGGCGCATGCACGCGATCACGATCCGCGAACCCGGTGCCCCTGACGTGCTCGAATGGACCGAGGTGCCCGATCCGGAGCCCGGTCCGGGCGAGGTGCTGGTGGACGTCACGGCCAGCGCGGTCAACCGCGCGGACCTGCTGCAGCGCCAAGGCAACTATCCGCCGCCGCCCGGGGCGAGCGACATCCTCGGCCTGGAATGCTCCGGCACGATCGCCGAACTCGGCGAGGGCGTCGAGGGCTGGCAGGTCGGCGACGAGGTGTGCGCGCTGCTTGCCGGCGGCGGTTACGCCGAGCGCGTCGCGGTCCCGGCCGGGCAGCTGCTGCCGGTGCCCGCCGAGGTCGAAACGGTCGCCGCGGCCGGGCTGCCCGAGGTGGCCTGCACGGTGTGGGCGAACGTCGTGATGCACGCCGGTCTCGCCGAGGGCGAGGTCCTGCTGGTGCACGGCGGCGCGGGCGGCATCGGCACGCACGCGATCCAGGTGGGCAAGGCGCTCGGCGCGACCGTCGCGGTCACCGCGGGTTCGCCCGAGCGGCTCGAACGCTGCCGCCAGCTCGGCGCGGACCTCACGATCAACTACAAGGACCAGGATTTCGTCGAGGTGCTGCGCGCCGAGACCAACGGCGCCGACGTCATCCTCGACAACATGGGCGCGAAGTACCTGGACCGCAACATCGACGCGCTCGCCGCGGACGGCCGTCTGGTCATCATCGGCATGCAGGGCGGGGTCAAGGGCGAGCTGAACATCGGCAAGCTGCTGGGCAAACGCGCGAGCGTGTTCGCGGCCGGGCTGCGGTCCCGTCCGCTCGACCAGAAAGCGGCGATCGTCGCGGACGTCCGGAACCGGTTGTGGCCGTTCGTGGAACAGGGTTCGGTGCGGCCGATCGTCGGCGACGTGGTGCCGATGGCCGAGGCCGCGTCCGCGCACCGGATGCTCGAGGAGGGCAGCATTTTCGGGAAGGTCCTGCTCGCCGCGAAGTCCTGACGCGGGCCTCAGCGCAGTTCTTCGAGCACCCGCACCAGCTGGTTGATCTCGAACACGTTGGAGTAGTGCGCGAGCCCGATCCGCACCGCCCCGCCGACCTCGCCGACGCCCAGCGACGCGAACACGCCGCTGGTGCCGTCGTCGGCGAACGCGCACAAGCCCTGCGACGCCAGGTATTCGGCGACCTGCGACGCTTTCGCCCCGGCCACGGCGAACGCGAGCGCGGGGATCCGGCGCATCGCGTCGCCGATCACCATCACGTGCCGCAGCGAACGCAGTTCCGTGGACAGCTGCGCGAGCAGGCCCGCGTGGTACGACTTGGCCGAGCCGAGCGACGTCACGAGGCGTTCGCGCCGGGATCCGGTGGCAGCGTCGTCGAGTCCGGCGAGGTAGTCGATCGACGCGACGAGGCCGGCCAGCAGCGGGTACGCGTGCGGGCCGAGTTCGAGCCGCGCGGGACCGGTGGCGGCCGGGTCGAGCGACGCCGACGCGATGCGTTCCAGCAGCTCCGGCTCGCGGAACACGAGCGCGCCGACCGACGGGCCGCCCCACGAGGGAGCGGACACGACCATCACGTCGGCCCCGAGTTCCTGCAGGTCAAGCGGTACGAACGGGGCCGCGTAGGTCGCGTCGACCACGACGAGCGCCCCGACGCGCTTGGCGAATTCGATCACCGTCGGCACGTCCGGCCGGGTCCCGACGGACCCGGACGCCAGCGTCACCGACACCGCTTTCGTCCGCGCGGACACGAGGTTCTCGTACTGCCACGCGGGCAGCTCGCAGGTCTCGATGTCGATCTCGCTCCACCGCACGACCGCGCCGACGCGTTTCGCGGCGCGCCGCCACGGCGCGATGTTGGCCTCTTCGTCGAGGCGCGAAACGACGATCTCGTCGCCGATCGTCCAGCGTTCGGCGAGCGCGTCGACGAGACGGCGCAACAGGACCGGCGCGCTCGGGCCGAGCACGACGGCAGCCGGGTCCGCCCCGACCAGATCAGCCACGGCCCGGCGGGCCGCGGTGACGATGCTTTCCGCCCGCTGGGAGGCCGGAAACGCTCCGCCCGGCCCGGACACCGGCGCCCGCATAGCTGTCGAAACGGCCGAAGCGACCTGTTCGGGCACGAGCATTCCGGCGGCGCCGTCGAAGTGAATCCAGCCGTCGCCAAGCGCGGGGAAGAGCCCACGGATACGAGCGACGTCGAACGCCATGGGGACACCGTACGGACGTGCGGTTTCGCGGTTGCCGCGGGGTTGGGCAGAACGGCCGCTAGGCTCGGGTCAGGACCGCTGACCGACGGGGATGGAGCATATGAGCGAGCCGAACTTCGGGGGAACGGGCGCAGCCAGGGACGCGGAGGCGCCGCGCGTGGTCGTGGTCGGGCCGGACGGCGTCCCGGTCGGCACCGCGCAGGCGGCATCCGAGGGCGAGGAGAACGAGTCCGTCGGCGACCTGGTCGAGGAACCGGCCAAGGTGATGCGCATCGGGACCATGATCAAGCAGCTGCTGGAGGAGGTCCGCGCCGCGCCGCTGGACGACGCCAGCCGCAACCGCGTGCGGGAGATCCACCAGACGTCGGTGCGCGAGCTGGAAGAGGCTCTCGCACCCGAACTGCGCGAGGAACTCGAACGCCTGGTGCGGCCGTTCACCGAGGACGAGACCCCCTCCGACGCCGAGCTGCGGATCGCGCAGGCCCAGCTCGTCGGCTGGCTGGAGGGGTTGTTCCACGGCATCCAGACCGCGCTGTTCGCGCAGCAGATGGCCGCGCGGGTGCAGCTGGAGCAGATGCGCCGCGGCCTGCCCGCGGGGTCGTCCGGCTCCGGCGGCCATCCCGGGGAGGGGCACGGGCACGGCATCACCGGAACCGGACAGTACCTCTAGCTACCTCTGGCTTTTCGCGGAGAAGAACGCTCGGAGATCCCCGATCAGCAGATCGGGTTCTTCGAGCGCCGGAAAGTGCCCGCCGCGCGGGAATTCCGTCCACCGGACGATCCGGTCGGTGCGCTCGGCCAGGTGCCGCAGCGGGAGCCCGATGTCGTCCGGGAACACCGCGACCGCCGTCGGCACGGTCGACGACGGCGGCGGCGCGCCCCACTGGCCGTCCTGGTCGGCGTAGATCCGCGCGGACGACGCGGCGGTGCGGGTAAACCAGTAGAGCGAGACATTGGCGAGCAGATCGTCCCGGTCGATCAGGTCGTGATCGGCGTTCGAGAAGGCCCGGAACTTCTCGGCGATCCAGGCCAGCTGGCCGGCCGGGGAGTCGGTGAGCCCGTAGGCAAGCGTGTGCGGCTTGGTGGACTGGATCATCGCGTAGCCGAGGCCGGTCTGCTGGAAGGCCCGTGACTTCGCCAGCGACCGCTGTCCCTGCGCCAGCTCCGCGCCGCTGAGCCCGGCGAGGTCGGCCTCGCTGCGCGCGACCGCGGACGGCAGCATCGTCACGTGCGCCCCGATGATCCGGTCGGGGAACTGGACGCCGAGTTCGCGCGAGATCAACGCGCCCCAGTCGCCGCCGTGCGTGCCGAATTCCGGGTAGCCGAGCCGGGTCATCAACTCCGCCCACGCCCGCGCCGTGCGCGCCGGACCCCACCCGCGGTCCGGCGTCGGCCCGGAAAAGGCGAACCCGGGAACGGACGGAACGACCACGTGAAACGCGACGTCCGGGTCGCCGCCATAGGCCCGGGGGTCGGCGAGGGGGCCGATGAGGTCGAGGAATTCGACGATCGAGCCGGGCCAGCCGTGCGTGAGCAGCAGCGGGACAGCGTCGGGTTCAGGGGATTTCAGGTGCAGGAAGTGAATGTTGGCGCCGTCGACGGTGGTGGTGAACTGGGGGAAGCCGTTGAGGCGTTCTTCCTGCGCCCGCCAGTCGAAGCCCAGCCGCCAGTAGTCGGCGAGGTCTTGGACTTCGGGGACCGGAATGCCCAGCTCCCACGCCGGGTCGTCGAAGGGGTCCGGCCAGCGGGTGCTGGCGAGCCGGCGGTTGAGGTCGTCCAGGTCGGACTGCGGGACGTGGACGCGGAACGGGGTGACATCGTCGGTCATGCCGGAAAGCTATGCGCGATTGCGGACCGTTCGAGTCCTCAATCGGGATCGCTCAGTGGCGCGTCCCGGTAACGGCGTCCGTCCCGTTCAGTTCCGGATCCGCCGGGACCACCGTCGCCGCTGGGCGGGCGGCTCCACGGGCGCCGGCGGCTCCGGCTGCGGCTGCGGCTCCTCCTCGACCGGGCGGATCACGGGCGCGTAAACCTGTTCGGCGATCTTCCGCTTGCTTTCCTTGAAGTCCGCCAGCGTCTGGTCCGCGTAGCCGCCCGCGTTCGGGCGGTCCGGAACCTGCGAGAGGTCTTCGAGCAGCGTCCAGTTCGAGCCGAGGTCGGCCAGGGAACGATGCTTCGTGGCGTAATAGTCCGGGTGGATGCTCACCGCGACGCCGGAGGCCCCGGCCGCGGCCGCGAGCATGTGGACGTGGAACCGGGTGGAAATCCAGGTTTGTTCCGGTCCGGCGGGAAGACCGTGCGTCCAAATGTGCGAAAACGGATAAAACCGAGCACCCGGCAATTCGCGCTCGAGCAACGCGAAGACTTCGCGGTCGACTCGGGGCACTCCCTCGACAATGCCGATCTTCGCCGGATCGATCTTCCAGGCGCGCAGCATGGAAAGCACCGCGCCCGCCACCGCGCCGATGCCGACCTCCACCAGGTCGGATTGCAGGCACAGCATCACTTCGGGCAGGTCTTCGGAATGGTCGTACCGGTCCGGCCCGATGGTGAGGAAGGCGTCGTCGAGGCCGATCGGGCGGCCCAGCAGATCCGCTGACGCGCTGTCGCGGACCTCGACCACCTCGAACCGGTCCGCGAGCGCTTTCACCAGCGGCACCGAGCCTTCGCAGGCGGGCAGCAAGCCCTGTCCGGTCATCGCCGCCCGGCCGCCGGAACGCTCGACCGCGGCGACCGCGCCCGCCAGCAAGCCGATCTGCTTGGGCCACAGCTTGTTGATGTACCCGCCGCCGACGACGTGCACCACGTCGGCCTTCGCCAGCAGCTCGACGCTGTGGTGCAGCCGCGGCATCATGCCCGGGTTGTGCACCGCGTCGCGCACCCACGCGGCGGAGCGCCACGGGTCCTCGTCCGGAGCCTCCCAGCACAGCCGCCACAACGTGTCGGTGAACTTCGCCCGCGGATGAATGCCGTCGAGCAGGACGCTCGCCGGCCCCGGCGAGTGCGTGTCGACCCACACGTCGGCGTCCGGGGCGGTCTCCGCGAGATAGCCCAGCCAGCCGGCGGTGATGAGCTCGTCGCCGTAGTTGGGGTGGCCCACAGGTGCGACCAGGTGATACTGCGCACGGGAAGAAACAGACTCCGGGTGCGAAGTGCTGATTTCGGGGACCGGCATTGGCTTATCGTAACGTTGCGCACACTGCGCCGGTCAGCACGGGTGAGAACGATCGGGGCGGCCGCGCGACGGGTCGGGCCTAGCCCGCCTCGTCCCATCGGTACCCTCGTCCACGTGCATGCCACCAGCACGGTTCACGCAGCCGAACCCGATGTCTCGACTCCGGTTCCACCGGCGTCGGACAGCAAGACGTTCGCGCGTGCCATCGACGACATCAAGACCGGTTTCGCCGCCCGCGAGCTTTGGACCCATCTCGGCTGGCAGGACATCAAGCAGCGCTACCGCAGGTCCATCATCGGGCCGTTCTGGATCACCATCAGCCAGGGTGTCATCGCGCTCGGTCTCGGCCTGCTGTACTCGCAGCTGTTCCGGACGCCGATCGAGGTGTTCCTGCCCTATCTCTCCACCGGCTTCATCATCTGGGGCTTCATCCAGGGCTGCCTCACCGAAGGCATGGAGACGTTCATCGCGAACGAGGGCCTGATCAAACAGGTCCCCGCGCCGATCAGCGTGTACGTGCTGCGCACGATCTGGCGGCAGACGCTGCTGCTGGCGCACAACATGATCGTCTACGTCGTGCTGCTGATCATTTTCTTCTCGGCGCTCGATTCCCCGTATTCGCTGGGGTCGCCGGACGGCGCGTGCCTGCCCGAGAAGTACTGCCACCCGGGGTTGAGCTGGAACATTTTCCTCGCCATTCCCGGTTTCGTGCTGCTCGCGCTCACCGCGGGCTGGGCGGCGCTGCTGCTCGGCATCATCTCGACCCGGTTCCGCGACATTCCGCAGCTGATCAATTCGCTGATCCAGCTGATGTTCTACGGCACCCCGATCGTGTGGCCGGTCGACCAGCTGCTGTCCGGCGGCGCGCGGGACGGCGCGTCGTGGGCGCTGCCGATCATCAAGCTGAACCCGCTCTACCACTACATGCAGGTGGTGCGGTCGCCGCTCATCGGACAGGCGGTGACCTGGACCAGCTGGGTCGTGGTCGGCGGCATCACCATCGTCGGGTGGGGGCTCGCGCTCGTCGCCATGCGCAATTACCGGTCTCGCGTCTCGTATTGGGTGTGACAGATGGTCAGCATTGACGTCCACAACGCGTACGTGGACTTCCCGATTTTCGACGCGAAAACGCGTTCGATGAAAAAGCGCGTGCTCGGCAAGGTCGGCGGCAAGATCAGCTCCGACCAGAAGGTGCCGATCATCGAGGCGCTGCACGACGTGTCGATCAGCCTCCGCGAGGGCGACCGGGTCGGTCTCGTCGGGCACAACGGCGCGGGCAAGTCCACGCTGCTGCGGCTGCTCGCCGGGATCTACGAGCCGACCCGCGGCTCGTCGCGGATCGTCGGCCGGATCGCGCCGGTGTTCGACCTCGGCATCGGCATGGACCCGGAGATCTCCGGCGTGGAGAACATCCTGATCCGCGGCCTGTTCCTCGGCATGAGCGCCAAGGAGATGGAAAAGCGCGTCGACGACATCGCGGAGTTCACCGAACTCGGCGACTACCTGCAGATGCCGCTGCGGACGTACTCCACCGGCATGCGGGTGCGGCTCGCGCTCGGCGTGGTGACCTCGATCGACCCGGAGATCCTGATCCTCGACGAGGGCATCGGCGCGGTCGACGCGGCGTTCCTCAACAAGGCCCGCGACCGGCTCAAGGACCTGGTCAAACGCTCCGGCATCCTGGTGTTCGCGAACCACTCCGACGAGTTCCTGATGGAGCTGTGCGACACCGCGATCTGGATGGACGAGGGGCACGTCAAGAAGCAGGGTTCGCTGCGCGACGTGCTCACCGAGTACAAGGGCCGCGACCCGTTCGAGAACATGAGCCAGGAAGGTCTCGAGCGCCTCGGCATCGAGCCCGCGACCACGACGAACGGCGGGGAATGATGACCGGCGAGACGCGAGAGCTGCCCGAGGGCGCCGTCGTCGGCGTGGTGGTCACGCGGCACCGGCGCGAGCTGCTCGCGGACTCGCTGAAGATCATCGCCGCCCAGACCCGGCCGGTCGACCACCTCGTCGTGGTCGACAACGGCCCGGACAAATCCGCGCGGGACGTCGTGGAGTCCTTCCCGCTGCCGTACACGTACCTCCCGTCGCACCGAAACCTCGGCGGCGCGGGCGGTTTCGCGCTCGGCATGCTGCACGCGCTGTCGCTCGGCGCGGACTGGGTCTGGCTCGCCGACGACGACGGCCGTCCCGCGGACGAGCACGTGCTCGAGATCCTGCTGGAGGAAGCCGAAAAACGCGGCCTCGCCGAGATCTCGCCAGTGGTGGCGAACATCGACGCCCCGGCGAAACTCGCGTTCCCGCTGCGCCGCGGCCTCACCTGGAAACGCTCGCCGGCCGAACTGGGCACGGATTTCCTGCCGGGCATCGCGTCCTTGATGAACGGCGCGCTGTTCCGCGCGTCCACTTTGGACGTCACCGGCGTACCGGACCTGCGCCTGTTCTTCCGCGGCGACGAGGTGGAACTCCACCGCCGCCTGGTCCGGTCCGGCCTGCCGTTCGGCACGTCGCTGCGCACGACCTACCTGCACCCGGACGGCTCGGACGAGTTTAAACCGATGCTGGGCGGGAAATTCCACGCGCAGGACCCGGAGAACGAGGTCAAGCGGTATTACACGTACCGCAACCGCGGGTATTTGCTGTCGCAGCCGGGAATGCGGAAGATCGGGGCACTCGAGGTGCTGCGGTTCGGCTTGTATTTCGTGGGCGTGAAGCGGGATCCGAAGGCATTCGCGCAGTGGCTGAAGCTGGTTCGGCAGGGGCGGGCGGAGAAGTTTTACCGGTATTGAGCCGGGTTTCGCCCAAACCTCCCATCCGGATCTTTCTCAGCTACGCGCAAGCGGACGATGTCGTGCTCGATTTCATCGAGCCGTTTACGCAGTCGCTCAAACACATGGCGTTCACCGACCAGGGACGAACACCGGTCTACCCGGCCGGTGACCGAGGCCTCGCCGCCGGAGGCTCGTCGGCTGCTGCTGGAAATCGCCGCCGAGCTGCAGCCGCTCGGGATCGACTTCCAGAATCGGGCCCGGAAGTTCGAGACGACGGTTCTCGAAACCGATCAGATCATGCGGTCCTACGTCACGTTCCTCAAAGAGAACGACCTGCGGGAGCAGCTCGAAAAAGAACGCCAGGCGATCGGGCCGGTGGAGGAAGTCACCGCGCCGTTGGCCGAAGCCGAAACCGTCCTGAGCACGTTTCTGACTCAGATGAAGCCGCTGGAAGCCATGAGCGCACCGTTGCGTAACTCGATCCGCGGGTTCCGAGACGGTGTCAAGGCAGTGAGCAGCGCGATCAGGATGATGCGCGGGTGGGGCACGATAGCGGACTGAACCGCACGAGTCCGTTGTGGACAGTGCACAACCCACTGTCCACAACGGATTCAGCAGCTACTCCCCGATCACCGGCGGCGCGGATCGGTGTCCGCCGTATTCCTCGTTTTCGTCGATCTCCATCACGAACGCGGGCTGGTCGTTGCCGTCGTCGTACGGGCGGGCTCCGAAGCCCATGCCGGGGCGGGCGGGAGCGCCGCCCATTCCGCCCGCGGCTACGTCCGCCGCGCCGGGGGACATGGCTCCGTCGCCGGGGCCGAACGAACCGCTGCCGCCTCGGCCGACCTTGTTTTCGTGTTCCTCGTCGCTGCCGAAGCCTCCGCCGCCGCCCATCATGCCGCCCATCGGCATCGCGCCCATGCCCATTCCGCCTGCCCCGGCGTTGCCGCCGCTCGGGGTGGCTGGGGCGGCTGGCGGGGCGTACCCCGCCGCGGTGGTCGCGGCGTCCGGCATCGGGGGGTGCACGGCGCCGGTGAACTGGCTCGGGCCGCTGACGGTCGGGGCGCTCACGTGGCCAGCCACCGCACCCCCGCCACCGGCGGCAGCGCCCGCCGAGGCCGAGCCGGCGTCCGCCACCGCAGGCGCTGGGGTGGGAGCGGGAGCAGGGTTAGCCGGAGCGGCGTCGTGATGCTCCGGACCCGTCGGCATCGCCACCGCGGCACCGCCGCCAGCGGCGACCCCGAACTTCGGCGGATGCGCGAAAGTCGGCTGCTTCGAGCCCGACGAGTACAGCGAAGCGTCGTACTTCGACATCGTCTCCGCGGCCTGCTCGTGCGCGGAACGGCTCTCCTGCTGCTTCTTCAACGTCGCGTCGATCGCGTCGCCCATTTCGAGCGGGCTCGCGTGCGACCATTTGTCGAATTCCTCGGACCAGTCGAACGGCACCGCTTCCGGCATCGAATGCTTCGCGACCTGCGCGGCGGACGCCTGTTCCTCGACGATCTGCGCGGCCAGTTTCGCGTTCTGGCTATTCGCCTCGGCCCATTCGGCGAGGCTCACGAAATACGCCTGCGCACCGGCCGCCGCCTCGCCGCTCCACGCGTGCGAAGCCTTCTTCACGGCCTCGCCCAGCTGCGTGGCGAACTCCTCGAACGCTTTCTGCACCTCGGTGTACGCGTGCGCCACCGAGGAAACCTGCTCCACGTCGAGATTCGCCTCGACAAACGACTTCAGCTGCTGGTGCGGGTGCCCGAGGTAGTCGGCGTCCGACGGCGCGAGCCCCGGCTGCGGCGTGCTCATTCGGTGCCCTTCACGGTGCGATGGGAATCGATGGCCTGGTTCTCGTTCTCGGTGTAGACCCCGCCGGCGCGCGCGAGGGCCTCGTCGGCCTCCCGCAGGATCCGGCCGAACTGGTCCAGCACGTCGAGAGCCGACCCGGGTGCGTCGGCTCCGCTCTTGCGGTCGTGTTCGGCCACGGTCTGCCCGTACGGATGGCTGCCGAGCTTCGGCGCGGTCGTCAGCGCCTGTGTCTGCGGCTTGAGCCGTTCGAGGCGGGTGACCATGTCGGTGAGCGCTTTGCGCAGGTCACCGAGTGCGTCGCCGTCGATGCTGAACCCGCCGGCTTTCGCGGTGCCGGCCAGCTTGTGCGTTTCGGCCGCGGCTTCGGCGATGCCCTTGGCGTTCAGCCCGCCTGCCGCCAGCGGATCAGTGCTCATGCGCCGGAGTTTACCGACGCGAGCCGCTCCGGTCAGGCGTTTGCCGAATAGCCTTCGAGCTGGGTGAACAGTTGTTGGGCCAGCCGGGCATTGTCCGCCGGGGCGTAGGTGAGCCAGCGGTTGCCGTCGCTGGAATCGCGCGTGCTCAGCAGGTAGCGGCCGAGTTCGGTGTCGAACCACGCGAGCGACGGCAGAGCCCGCTCGTGGCCAGCGCCGTCGCGGACGTACGGCGTGAACTGGCCGACCGCCAGCCGCGGCTTCTCGAAGATCCGCTGGACGGCCCGGAGCTGCGGATTGTGCGTCCGCGGCCCGCTGACCCCGGCGAACGGGTCGTACGCGTCGCCCCGCACCGGCTGCTTCGACGGCCGCGCGACCGTCACCGACTGTCCCGGTGCGGCCGGCGTGAGCGGCAGCAGGTCGACGATCGCCGGGACGATGCCGGTCGGGCGGACCTCCTCGAAGGCGAACATCCCGTCCCGCTGGCAGACGAGCACCGCGAACTGGCCGTTGGACGCCACGCGCGCGAACAGCTGCTCGTCGCCGAGCTTCGCCGCCGCGGAAATCGCGAGGCCGGGCTGGGCGAACGTGGCGAGCGCGATCTGGACGTCGTCGTCGATGGTCCCCCGCCGCAGCAGGCCGCGGCTGTCGAGATCGCGGAAAACGGCGTCGCGCACCGCGGCGCGTTCCTCGCCGGTAATGCCGATGTGCGGCACCACGAACGGCACTGGCGCGCGGCCGAGCCCGAGTTCGGCCAGCAGGAGATCCACCGCTGCCGGTGACAGCGTCAACGTGTACGGCACGACCCACCCCTAAATCCGGTCTCTCCCCGGCGAAACCGTAGTCCACTGCGCACCGTCGAGGCTATCGGCTCCGGGCTGAGCGAATCCGCTGTGAGCGGATCCGCTGTCGGCGAACCGCCCTTGCCCCCGTTGATCACCCGCTGCTGCCATGGCTTCATGACAGCTCCCAAACCAGCCCTCGTCCTGCACCTCGCTACCGGCGGCGAACCGCTGATCTTCCCGCTCACCGCCGACAGTTCCGAAGCCGTCGAGGAGAAGCTTCCGGACCTTCTGAAACACGGCGGCGTCCACTCGCTGGAAACCCGGGACGGCAACACTGTTTCGGTGAATTTCGTCCACGTGGCCGCCGCTTATGTGGACGATCTGAGTCGAAAGGGCAAATTCGGCCTGTCCGTTTAACGACGGGCGAGTGCCAGCAGTCCGGCGCGGATCTCCGGTCTGCTCGCGGCTACCAACAGGAACGTCGCCTCGCGCACCAGCCGACCAGCGTGCGCCCCGGCCAGCACCGCGCGGCTGCCCGTCGCCGCGACGAGCGCGCCCGCCGACCGGTACGCCAGGTCGGCACCCGCGGCGCGGGCAGCCGGAAGCGTCGCCGGATCAGCGAGTCCGGCGTCGAGGCGACGGCGGATTTCGTCCTGTTCGGACCGCAACGCCGCTGCCGTTTCCGCTTCGCCAGCCGCCTCGATCAAGCGAGCGCAGCGCTCGGCGAGACCGAGCGGCGCGCATCCGTTGAGCCGCGCCGCGAACGTATTGCCCGCCACGAATTTGTCGTGGCTGACCTTGGCGAAAACCGATTCGTCAGGAATGAAGTGGTTGTCGAGCTTCAACCGCACGGTCGCGGTGCCCTGCGCGGCCATGAGCGTCAACGGCTCGGCGACCAGGCTGTGCCCGACGATCGGCGAGACCAGGGCGTTGACCACCGTGTCGCCGTCGCGCCCGGACAGCTGGAGCAGGTCGATCGCGTCCCAGCCGCTCACGAACGGCGCTTCCCCGTCGAACCGGTAACCGCCGTCCACCCGCTGGACCCGCACCCGCGGCGGGGTCGGGATCACGCCCGCGTACGCGACGCCCGCGCGCAGCCGCCCGCTGATCAGGTCCGCCAGATACCGCTCGCGCAGGTCTTCCCGGTCCGTCGCGGCCAGCCCGGCGACGAGCCCGTGGTGCTGCAGCCAGGTGAACGCGGTGCTCAGGCACCCGCCGGCCAGCGCTTCGAGCACGCCGACCAGCTGCGGCAGTTCGACCCCGGAATCCGGTGCGGCGAGACCGTAGAACCCCTCCTCGGCGAGCGCGTCGAAATGCGAGCGCGGCACCACGCCCAGCCGGTCCACCTCGGCCGCCGCGGGAAACAACAGGTCGTCGGCAAGAGCTCGCGCGCGGGAAACCAGGTCGGCCATGAATTCAAAGCTACCGAAAAAGACAGAAAGGGCGCCCGCGCCGAAACGCGAGACGCCCTTCCCGGACAGCTCAGGCAATCACAGCTCGTACAGCCGCTTCCAGTTCTCCCGCGAGGTGAGTTCCGGCATCGCGCGCTTGTACTGCTCCTGCACGCTCGCGCCTTCCTTGCGCAGCCGGTTGATCACCTTCGCGCCGCGCTTGGCCAGGTCGAACATCTTGACCTTGTCGTAGCTGCGGACGCGCACGCCTTCCTGCGACGCGTCGGTGACCACGGCGGTGTCGAACAGCGCGATGTGCCACCAGTGCGCCTCGTCGACCGGCACCGCGCCCAGCCCGAACCGGCTGCGGCCGAGCACCTTGTCGAGGATCCGCTTGATCAGCACGAGCCGCTGCATGCTCGGCCGCGGCGCGCTGTTGATGATGCCGATGTC
Organism: Amycolatopsis sp. VS8301801F10; assembly: GCF_046195355.1. Taxonomy (NCBI): domain Bacteria; kingdom Bacillati; phylum Actinomycetota; class Actinomycetes; order Pseudonocardiales; family Pseudonocardiaceae; genus Amycolatopsis; species Amycolatopsis sp. VS8301801F10. The sequence continues at coordinate 1,175,965 of NZ_CP176065.1, forward strand.
GTTGGACGCGATGCCCGGCACGTCAGTGGCCTTGTGCCGCTTGGTCTCCGGGTACGCGTCGCGGATCCGGCGGATCTCCTTCATCGCCTCGACGCCGCCGTCGCGCAGGATCTCCGGGCCCTCCAGGAAGTCCTCGACCGCCTTGATCAGCGTCGCGGACAGGCCGTACTGCATGCCCAGCAGGTAGCGAACCAGCTGCGCCATCAGCACGCGCGAGAGCAGGTTCAGGTTGAACGGCGAGTGCAGCGCGGCGGTGATGATCGAGTTGCGCAGGTTGAAGTACCGGTGCCACTCGTCCCAGTCCTTCCAGTGGAAGTCCGCGTGCCACACGCCCGCGCCCGGCAGGGTCACCGTGGGGAAACCGTATTCGCGGGCCCGGTAGGAGTACTCCGCGTCGTCCCACTGGAAGAAGAACGGCAGCGGGTAGCCGATGGCCTTGACGACCTCGTACGGGATCAGGCACGACCACCAGCCGTTGTACCCGGCGTCGAGGCGGCGTTCCTGGCGGTTCGGGTTGCCGTCCTCGTCGACGCCGAGCAGGTCGGCCGTCGACAGCGAGTGCTGCACCGGCTGCCCCGGCTCCAGCGTGTTCAGCCGGGCGTACTCGGCTCCGACGTGCAGCTGGTTCGGGTGCAGCAGGTTGAGCATCTGGCCGCCGACGATGATCGGGTTGGCCGCGCGGTTGGAGAACGCCGTCATGCGCACGACGAGGTCCGGCTCGAGCAGCACGTCGTCGTCCATGAACAGCACGTTCGCGTGCTCGGTCTCGGTGTGCCCGGCCACCTCGTACAGGCCGCGGGTGAAGCCGCCCGCCCCGCCGAGGTTCGGCTGCTTGATGTAGTGCAGCTTCTCGCCGAGGTCCTTCGCGACCTGCTCGAAGCCCTCGCGCGATTCGACCAGGTCGGTGCCCTGGTCGGCGACGTAGATGGCGTCGAGCGTGTCGAGCGAGGACACGTCCGCGGCGAGCGCCTGGAGGTTCTTCAGGCAGTCGTCGGCGCGGTTCATCGTGCAGATGGTGACCGCGGTCGGGCGGATCGACTCCGGCGCGTCGACGGTCCAGCGGACCTGCTCGACCCGCAGCGTCTGGCCGCCCTCGGTCTCGAGGTCGAGCCACAGCGCGCCGCCGTCGTGGAACTTGTCCAGCTTGCCGGTCAGCTCGACCTTGGCTCCCTTCGCGCCGGACACCTGCTGGGCGTCGACCACGCGCGGGTCGCCGAGCATGTCGGACGCGCCGAGCGACAGCAGCCCGTCGCCGGTGACGACGGCTTCCAGCTTCACCTCGGTCGCGGTGGTCCAGCGCTGCCAGTAGCTCGCCGGGAAGCGGCCGAAGTAGGTGTTGCCGGTGACCTTCGCGGACGGCTCGAGCGTGACGCTGCCGCGCTCGCGCTGGGCGTTGCCCTGCTCGACCTCGGCGTACATGTCCTTGCTGACGATCGGAGCCGGCCCGGCGTACAGCCCGCGCTGGGCCGTGAGCCTGCCTTCGGGGGCGTGTTCGGCGAACCGCGTCTGGCCTGCGGGGGCCGCCTCCGCGACCGGGGCTGCTTTACCGGGCATCGAACTCAGTTCTCCTTTACCGGCCGTACACGGAACACGACCCACTTGAGCATCACGAAATTGATCACAGTCGCCGTTGCCTGGGACACCACCCAGGCCAGCGTGGCCTTCCACCCCGACTCCGGCAGCACGTGCAGCATGAGCTGGTTCACGCCGACGGCGACGAAGAAGGTGACGGCATACAGCAGAACGAAGCTGCCGACCTGGGCGTTCCCGTCGCGCCGCCCGTCGGCGAACGTGAAGCGCCGGTTCAGGAAGAACGCCGTGGTCGTGCCCACGATGAAACTGATCGCGCGCGCGAGGTCCACCCAGGGGGTGGCGTCCATCCCGATCGCGCGCAGCAGCGAGTACGTGCCCAGGTCGAGCAGGGCGCAGAAGCCGCCGATCACGCCGAACCGGATCAGCTGGCCCAGCAGACCGGGGCCCGCGGGAGCCGGCTGCGCTTGGTCACTCTGCGGTTCTGTAGCCACCACTTGGATTACCTTCTCGGCCTATTGCGTCAGTGTCCGTATTACCCACTTCGACGCTCGGACGCTTGTGCCTTGATGCGCAAAGTGTAGAAGCGAGCACTTCAGGGTCACGTTCCGGGCGGTGTTCGGCGTGGCTACCCTGGTCGTGTGACCCAAGCACCCGAGACACAGCGCCGCACGCTCACCGGCTGGGGCCGCACCGCCGGGACCGTCGCCGACGTGCTGAGCACGCGCGACGTCGACACGATCGCCCGAGCCGTCGCCGCCGCGGGCCCGCGCGGGGTCATCGCCCGAGGGCTCGGCCGGTCCTACGGCGACCCGGCGCAGAACGCGGGCGGCCTGGTCGTCGACATGACCGTGCTCGATCGCATCCACTCGATCGACCCGGACTCCGGCCTCGTCGACCTCGACGCGGGCGTCAGCCTCGACAAGCTGATGCGCGAGGCGCTGCCGTACGGCCTGTGGGTCCCGGTCCTGCCGGGCACCCGCCAGGTGACCATCGGCGGCGCGATCGCCAACGACATCCACGGCAAGAACCACCACTCGGCGGGCAGCTTCGGCAACCACGTGGTGTCGATGGACCTGCTCACCGCCGACGGGAACGTGCGCACGCTCACCCCGGAGGGCCCGGATTCGGAGCTGTTCTGGGCGACCGTGGCCGGGATCGGGCTCACCGGGATCATCCTCCGCGCGACGATCCGGATGAAGAAGACGGAAACGGCGTACTTCTACGTGGACGCCGACCGCACCTCGAACCTCGACGAGACCCTCGGGCTCTTCACCGATGGTTCAGACCTCAACTACGACTACTCGATGTCGGTGCCGGACCTGATCTCGTCCGACAGCCGCCTCGGCCGCGCCACGTTCTCGCGCGGTTCGCTCGCGAAGCTCGACCAGCTGCCGCCGAAGCTGCGCAGCAACCCGCTGAAGTTCGACGCGCCGCAGCTGCTGACGCTGCCGGACGTGTTCCCCAACGGGCTCGGCAACAAGCTCACCTTCGGCTTGATCAACGAGCTGTGGCAGAAGACGGTGCCCAAGAAGGGCGCGCGCGGCAAGATCCAGAACCTGACGCAGTTCTACCACCCCCTCGACATGCTGAGCGAGTGGAACCGCGCGTACGGCAGCAAGGGTTTCCTGCAGTACCAGTTCTCCGTGCCGTTCGGCGCGGAAGACCAGCTCAAGGGCATCTGCCGGGCCATCTCGCGGTCCGGGCACTACTCGTTCCTGAACGTGTTCAAGCGGATGGGCGACTCGAACCCGGCTCCGATGTCCTGGCCGGCGCCGGGCTGGATGCTGAGCGTCGATTTCCCGATCAAGAACGGGCTCAGCCGGTTCTGCGAGGAAATGGACGAGATGGTCCTGGACGCGAACGGCCGCCTCTACACCGCGAAGGACTCGCGCACCTCGCCCGAGACGTTCGCGAAGATGTACCCGCGGCTGGAGGAGTGGCGCAAGGTGCGCGCTTCCGTTGACCCCGAAGGCGTTTTCGCCTCTGACATGAGCCGGAGGCTCGCACTGTGATCGACGCGGTCGGTAACCCCCAGTCCCTGCTGCTGCTCGGCGGCACGTCCGACATCGCGCTGGCGATCGCGGAGAAGTACCTCGCGGAGAAGCCGCTGCGGGTCGTGCTGGCCGCTCGTCCTTCGCCGCGGCTGGAGGAAGCCGCGCAGCGCCTGAAGGATCGCGGTGCCGAAGTGTCCACTGTGGCGTTTGACGCCAAGGACCTCGCGTCCCACCCGAAGGTGCTGGACGAGGCGTTCGCCGGTGGCGACATCGACGTCACGGTGGTCGCGTTCGGCCTGCTCGGCGAGGCCGAGGAGCTGTGGCAGGACCACGGCAAGGCGGTCGAGCTGGCGACGGTCAACTACACCGCCGCGGTGTCGGCCGGCGTGGCGCTGTCGGAGAAGCTCAAGACGCAGGGCCACGGCAAGGTCATCGCGCTGTCGTCGGTCGCGGGCGAGCGGGTCCGCCGGTCGAACTTCGTGTACGGCTCGAGCAAGGCCGGTTTCGACGGCTTCTACCTCGGTCTCGGCGAGGCCCTCGCGCCGCACGGCGTGCAGGTGACCGTCGTCCGGTCCGGCCAGGTCAAGACCAAGATGACCGCCGGGATGAAGGACGCCCCGCTGACCCGGACCGCCGAGCAGGTCGCCGACGTCGCGGTCGAGGCCGCGCGCAAGGGCAAGGACCTCGTGTGGTCGCCGTCGGAGTTCCGGCTGGTGATGTCGATCCTGCGGCACGTGCCGCGGCCGATCTTCCGCAAGCTGCCGGTCTGAGGTTTTCCGGCCCGGCCTCCACCGTTCGGTGGATGCCGGGCTGACCGGCTCGCCGATGCCCTGAGCCGGCCGCCGCGCCGAAACTCGGGGCATGGGGAACGAATTCCGCTCGTCGCTGGCCGCGCTGCTGCTCGATCTCGGCGCGCCAGTCGGCGGCTATTACCTGCTCCGGGCCTTCGAGGTCCCGCCGGTGTGGGCGCTGCTGCTGAGCGGTCTGCCGCCCGCCTTGCGCGTGCTGTACCAGCTGGTCACGCGGCGTCGCGTGGACGGGATCGGCTTGCTCGTCCTGATGTTCCTGGCCGTCGGTTCGGCCACCACGCTGATGACCGGCGATGCCCGGCTGCTGCTGGTGCGCGGAGCCTGGTTCAGCACGCTGGCGGGTGGCTGGCTGCTCGCCAGCCTGGTCATCGGCCGGTATCCGACCACCTATCAGGCGGCCCGCGCGCTGCTGCCCGGCCGCGGCTCCCGGCTGGACGCGGCATGGGAGGAGCGGCCGTCGTTCCGCCGGGTGTGGCGCAGGCTCACCGTGGCGTGGGGCGTCGGCAGTCTGGTCCACAGTGGACTGAGCATCGGGATGGCCTACCGGCTGCCGGTCGACGACGTTCCCGCGCTCGACGCCGGGCTGTCGATCGCGTTCTTCGTCGGACTGCAGGTGCTCACGCAGATTCTCTTGCTGCGGGAAGGCACGCTGCGCCAGGTCCTTCGTCCGTCCACAGTGGACTAGTCGCCGGACGGCGGCCGCAGCCCGTCCACCAGCCGGGCCGGGTTCACGCCGAGACCGTCGGCGAATTTGAGCAGATTGTGCAGATTGATGTTGCGCAGGCCGCGTTCGACCTGGCTCACGAACGTCCAGTGCACCCCGGCCAGTTCGGCCAGCTGTTCCTGGCTCAGCCCCGCGTCGTTGCGAAACGCGCGCACGCGCTCGCCAATGGTGCGAGTCGCGGCGGAGAGCGGAGGCTTGGCCATCGTCGGTTAATCACACACGTCTACCGCCGCCAAGGCCAGAGCAGGAATGATCAGAGCATTGATGCCTATAGTCTTTACGTCTTATCGGAGTTTGCTTTTCTCCTCACTGCTACCTGTTCTCAATTGCAGACACCAACCCCACGCGAGTGATCAATCGGATACCGTGCTCACGGCAGCCGAAAGCCAGGGCCGAGGGGGGCGCAGGTGCGAGAGGACGTCGAGCAGACCGTAACCCTGCCCGTCGAAGCGCTTTCGGCCGTCTGGGACATGCTTGACCTCGGCGAACAGCATCCGCTGCTGCGCGCCGGACGAGTCTGGGTCAAATCCGGCGCACACCGCGAACTCCACGACGCCACCATTAATCTGCTCGCCCAGCTCGGGCTTGCCGAAAACGCCGCTCCGTCCGCACACTTGCGTGCCACGCTGCAAGTCCTCGCCTTTGCCGAACGCGAGTATTTCGCCTGGTCCGCATTGCGCGGCGGAATCCAGCGAACGGCTATCGTCGCGCAGCGGGAACAAACCGCGATTCTGGTCTCCGCACAGGACGGCCTGGTCGAAATCCGGCCAGCCGCACCGACCCGCCTGGCCACGACGCTTTTCGATACTCTCCCGCAAATCCCCGGCGCGCCCGTGCGCTCAGTCTCGGTAACGCCCGCGTCCGACGCGGCCCCGGACCCATTCGACGAGACCAACAGCCACGAATACCTCACCGCGACCCTGAACCAGCCCGCCGACGCCACTCACCAGCTGTACGTGGCACGCCGCACCGAGGGCCGCCATCTCACCGGCGGCCCCGTCCTCGCCGCCGACGTGAAATCAGGCCGGATCCTCACCTACCAGACGACCGAGGGCCGAACCGAACTCATCTCCGGCACCCCGCGCGCGATCGTGAAAATCCTGAACGACACCTTCGCCGCCCTTTAGCCCACCGCGACCGGGGACTGCGGATTGGGTGTCGCGCTCGAGACCGGCGAACGTGCTGCTCGCTCAGCCGCCGTTGCCGAAACCGGGGCCGTTGTGCTCGTTGCCGCCGTCCGGGACGCGGTGGCGCGGGCCGGGGCCGCCGTCGTCGAAGCGGTGGCCGCCGTGGTGCTGGCTCATCCCGGGGCGTCCGGGGTGGTGCGTCGCGGCCATGACGCCGCCGACGATGCCTCCGCCCACGACCAAGCCCAGTACTCCCACCGCGACCAGCTGGGTTGCCCGGTGGGCGACGAATCGGCGGAAGCCGCTCTGCTTCGGTTTCAGGGGCATGCCCCACGGGCCGGGGTGAGCGTAGTGGCCAATCGGCTGCTGACCCGCCTGCTCCGCAGCCGGAGTGGGCTGACCAGGCTGTTCCGCGGCCGGAGTTGACTGACCCCCCTGTTCCGCGGCTGAAGCGGACTGACCAGGCTGTTCCGCGGCCGAAGCGGACTGGCCCAGCTGACTGGTCTGCTCGGCAGGCGGCACCGGCTGGCTCGGCCGCGTGGCCTCCTCGGCTCCCGGCGGGCCGGCCGCACCCTCGCCGGAAGCGGCCCCGGACTGCTCAGCAGGCTCCGGCCCGGCGGGCTCGCCAGGCGAGGGGTTCTTGTCGTCGTTCATCGTCGGTCCTCCGGGCTGAGCGGGGCGGGAGGCGGAGTGTCCCGGCTCCCACCCCCGAGGGTGACCGTCGATGCTGTGGAGAAGCTGAATCCCAGCTGTTTAAATCCGCGTGCCGTTCACAGGTAGAACGACAGGAACAGGGTCACGACCCAGGTCGCGCCGAGCACCTGCAGCACGCGGTCCTTCAGCGCGATCTCGTCAGGCGCGCCGGCGTTGCCGCCGTCCACGTCGACCGCGTAGCGGAGCACCGCGATCACGAACGGGACCATCGACACGACCGCCCACACCGAGTTGTGCTCCGCCTGGCGGATCTCGAACGCCCACAGGCAGTAGGACATGATCAGGATCGCCGCGGACGTCGCCCACACGAAGCGCAGGTAGCTCGCCGAGTACTTCTTCAGCGAGGACCGGATCTTCGCGCCGGTCCGCTCGAACAGCATGATCTCCGCGTACCGCTTGCCCGCCACCATGAACAGCGAGCCGAACGCCGTGACCAGCAGGAACCACTGCGACATCGCGATGCCGCCGGCGACGCCGCCCGCCACCGAGCGCATCAGGAAGCCCGAGCCGACGATCGCCAGGTCCACCACCGGCTGGTGCTTCAGGCCGAAGCAGTAGCCGAGCTGCACGGCCTCGTAGACCGCCAGCACGATCGCCAGCCGCCAGTCCGCCGCGAACGACACGGCGAGCCCGGCCAGGAAGAACACCACCGCCGAGGCGTAGGCCACCGGGACCGGGACGATGCCCGCCGCGATCGGGCGGTTGCGCTTCGTCGGGTGGGCCCGGTCGGCCTCGACGTCGACGGCGTCGTTGATCAGGTAGACCGACGAGGCGGTGAGCGAGAAGGCCACGAACGCGATCAGCGCGTCGATGACCAGCTCGGTCCGGTTCGTCGCCTTCGAGAACGCGAAGAACGGCGCCGCGAAGACGAGGACGTTCTTCACCCACTGCTTCGGCCGCGCGGTCTTGACCACCCCGAGCACGAGCCTCACCGGACTCGGGCTGGCGGCCGCCGCCGGGGCCGAGGCCGAGGGTTCGGTCTTCCCGGCCTTTTCGGTTTCCTCGGCGACCTCGGTCTTCTCGGCAGCCGATTCCTTCGCTTCCGCGGATTCGGCCGTACCGGACGCGTTTTCGGTTCGCTCGTCGGTCGTTTCGCTCATCGCTTCTTGGTCAGCTTCCGTCGGATCAGACCGCCGACTGCGCCTCCCAGGGCAGCTCCGGCCAGAACGTCTGTCGGATAGTGAACGCCGAGCAGCAGCCTCGAGGCGAGCATCGGCGGTACCAGGGCGGGGACCAGGTTACGCCCGGTCAATCCGGAGTAGAGCACCGCCGCCGCTGTCGTCGACGTCGCGTGCGACGACGGGAAGCTCAGCTTGCTCGGCGTGCCGACCAGAACCTCCACGCTGGGATGGTCCGGACGGCGCCGCCGCACGACGCGCTTCACGGCGATCGACGCGGCGTGCGCGCCCACCACTCCGGCCGCCGCGACCAGCCAGTCCTTGCGCCGGTCGCGGTCCACCGCCGCTCCGAGCAAGCCCAGCGCGAACCATCCCGCGCTGTGCTCCCCGAACAGCGACATTCCCCGGGCGATCCGCACCGTGCCGGGCTTCTTCAGCACCTTCTGCGTGCTGGAGAGCACGGCCACTTCACCGCGCGGGGTGTCTTTCTCAAGCATCGATCGTCCCGTCGAGGGGCGCACCGTCGGTGAAATGCGGTGCGATCTTGTTGTCGAACATCGAGAGCGCCGACCCGATCGCCATGTGCATGTCGAGGTACTTGTACGTGCCGAGCCGCCCGCCGAACAGCACGTTCTTCTCGCGCGCCTCGGCCTTCGCCAGCTCGCGGTAGCTTTCCAGCTTCTCGCGGTTCTCGGCGGTGTTGATCGGGTAGTACGGCTCGTCGTCTTCCTTCGCGAAGCGCGAGTACTCGCGGAAGATGACCGTCTTGTCCTTCGGGTAGTCCCGCTCCGGGTGGAAGTGGCGGAACTCGATGATCCGGGTGTAGGGGACCTCTTCGTCGTTGTAGTTCACGACCGAGGTGCCCTGGAAGTCGCCGGTCTGCGCGACCTCGGACTCGAAGTCGACGGTGCGCCAGGTGAACCGGCCCGCCGAGTAGTCGAAGTAGCGGTCGAGCGGCCCGGTGTAGACCGTCGGGGTGCCCGCCGGGATGTGCTCGCGGACGTCGAAGTAGTCGACGTTCAGCCGGATCTCGATGTTCTCGTGCTCGGCCATCTTCTCGAGCCACGCGGTGTAGCCGTTGACCGGCAGACCCTCGTAGGTGTCGTTGAAGTACCGGTTGTCGAAGGTGTAGCGGACCGGCAGCCGGTTGATGATGTTCGTGCCGAGGTTCTTGGGGTCGTTCTCCCACTGCTTCGCGGTGTACCCGCGGATGAACGCCTCGTAGAGGGGGCGGCCGATCAGCGAGATCGCCTTCTCCTCGAGGTTCTGCGCGTCCTCGGTCCGGAACTCCGCGGCCTGCTTCGCGATCAGTTCGCGCGCCTCGTCCGGCGTGTGCGACTTGCCGAAGAACTGGTTGATCAGGCCGAGGTTCATCGGGAACGAGTAGACCTGGTCCTTCACCCGCGCGAAGACCCGGTGCTGGTAGCCGGTGAACTCGGTGAAGCGGTTGACGTAGTCCCACACCCGCTTGTTGGACGTGTGGAACAGGTGCGCGCCGTAGCGGTGCACCTCGATGCCCGTTTCGGGCTCGATCTCGGAGTAGGCGTTGCCCCCGAGGTGGTGGCGGCGCTCGAGGACCAGGACCTTCTTGCCCAGCTCGGCCGCGGCCCGTTCGGCGATGGTCAGGCCGAAGAAACCGGACCCGACGACGACGAGGTCGTAACCGCGAAAGTCGTCTTCAGTAATCTTGGCGGAGTTCGTGTGCTCGCTCACGGGCGCTCAGGGTACGCAGTCGCGCGACCGCCTCCCGAACCGACCTCGGCATCCCGCCGGGTTTTACCCGCACTACACAAGTGAGAAGCATGCCTGCACCAGACACCTTCTGGACTTATTTCGGCGCGGTCGCCACTTACCTGGCCGTGCTGGTGGTCCCGGGCGGCATCATCGGGAGGGCCGCGGGACTGCGCGGCTGGGCCCTCGCCGGGCTGGCGCCGCTGCTCAGCTACGCCGTCACCGGTCTGGGCGGGCCCTGGCTGGCGGCCGTCGGCCTCCCGTACAACGTGCTCACCGCCGCGGCCTGCACCGTGCTGCTGGCGGGGGTCGCGTGGGGCGTCCGCAGGCTCTGCCTCGTCCGCGGCTGGATCAGCCCCGGCGCGGAGGAGCCCCCGGTCGTCTGGAGCACGCGGGCGCACTGGTCGGTCGCCGCGTGCGTCGTGGTGGCCACCGCGCTGTCGATCGCCGTGGTGCTGTCCGCGCGCGGCGGGACGACGGCGGTCTTCCAGCGCTGGGACACCGTCTACCACGCGAACGGCATCCGCTACATCGCCGACACCGGCGACGGCTCGCTCATCGGCATGAGCAAGATCAACTGGTACCCGGACGGCTCGTTCTACCCGAACGGCTATCACCTGGTCGCCGCGCTGGTGTACCAGATCTCCGGAACGACCATCCCAGTCACGCTCAACGCCGTCACCATGCCGGTCGCGGGCATCTTCGCGCTGTCGATGGTCGCGGTGGTCCGCCAGATGGGCGGCCGTGCGGTCTTCGCCGGCTGCGCCGCTCTCATCGCCGCTGCGGCCACCACGGGTGCGTACGAGTCGGTGTCGAGTGGCCTGCTGCCGTACGCGCTGGGCGTCGTCCTGACCCCGCTCATGGTGGTCTCGCTGCAGCGCTTCCTCGTACGCCCGGCCATCGACACCGGCCTGGTGCTGGCGCTCACGGTGGACGGCCTGCTCGTCGCGCATTCGAGCGCACTGTTCGGCGGCACGCTCTTCGCGGCTCCGCTGGTGCTGCAGCGCTGGTACCGCTCGCTTCGCGGGCTTCGGGTGGACGGTGTGCCCGAGGGACGCAGCGGGCTGCGCGTGATCGGCGGCGACATCGTGCGCACAGTGCCGGTCATGGTGTTCGCGCTCGCGCTCGCCGCGCTGCAGATCCTGGGCGCGATCGGCTTCACCAACGGCGCGTACCCGTATCAGCCGTGGAATTCGGACCTGCCGGTCCTGTCGGCGCTGAACATGCTCGCCACCTTCCAGCAGGTGCTGCACAAACCGCAGCTCTGGCTCACCGTGCTGCTCGTGGTCGGCGTGCTGAGCTTCCGCGCGCTCGGCAGGCTGCGCTGGCTGATCATCTCCGCGATCGGGCTGTCCGGGCTGTTCGTGCTGGTCACGTCCTACGGCGCCTCGCCGCTGGTGATCTCGCTGTCGCGGCCGTGGTGGAACGACCGGTTCCGGCTGATGGCGCTGGCCGCGATCCCGCTGTGCCTGCTCGCCGGGCACGGCATGGCGGAACTGCAGCGCTGGACCGCGCAGCTGATCCGCTCGATCAGCTGGGCACAGGCGCGGCCGAAGGTGGTGTCGCGGCTCGGGGTCGCGGCGGCGGCGGTCGTCGTGGCCGTGACCGCGGTCCTGACCGGCGGCTTCTACCGCACCGCGAACGCCACCGCGGTGTCGTTCCTGTACTACAACGGCCCGGAGGGCGAGGTCACGCCGCCGGTCAGCCCGGACGAGATCGCGGCGATGGACTTCCTCGGCCGGATGAACATCCCGGCCGAGGAGAAGGTGCTCAACGACCGGCTGGACGGCACCGCGTGGATGTACGCGCTGACCGGCGTGCACCCGGTGGCCGGCCACTACGACGGCGGCGGCCCGATCTCGCCGGACGCCGCGTACCTGGCCCTGCACTTCCGCGATTACGACCTGGACCTGCGCGTCCGCGAGGCGGTGCGGCGGCTGAAGGTGCACCACGTGCTGGTGGGCAGCGGTTCGATCGCCAAGGACGCGCCGCTCTCCCCCGGCCTGCGCGACCTGGCGGGCCGCGATTTCCTGCGGCTGGTCTACCGCAATCCCGGCGCGCAGATCTACACGATCGTCAAGTGACCCTCGGGACCGCGGCCTCCCCGGCCGCGGTCCCGAGGTCTTATTCGGCCTTGAGGCCCGGCAGCACTTCTTCGACGACCTTCTCCAGCACCGATTCGTGCCCCTCGTACGGCCCGCTCGAACGCGGCCAGTGCGCGATGACGTCGGTGAAGCCCAGCTCCCGGGCCCGTTCGGTGGCCTCCCGGAACGCCGCGACGCTGCTGAGCGAGAACACCGGGGCCGCGTCCAGGCTCAGGTGCCGCTGGATGCCCGCCGGTTCGCGGCCGGCCGCTTCGAGCCGCTGGTCGAACGTGCGCACCAGCTCCTCGATGCCGGTCCACCATTCGTCGAGGGTGTCCCCGCCGCGGCCGGTGGTGACCCAGCCCGCCCCGAACCGCGCGGCCAGCGTCATGGTGCGCGGACCGTTCGCCGCGACCAGGAACGGCAGCCGCGGGCGCTGCACCGTGCCGGGCAGGTTCCGCGCGCCGCGCGCGGTGTAGTACTCGCCGGAGAAATCGAAGTTGTCGGTCATCAGCAGCCCGTCGAGAGCCTCGACGAACTCGGTGAAGCGGTCGGCCCGCTGCCGCGCGGTCAGCTCCGGCGCGGCGAGCACCCGCGCGTCGTAGCGCGCGCTGTCCACGCCCGCGCCGACACCCAGCACGAACCGTCCGTCGGACACGTCGTCCAGGGTGATCAGCTCGCGCGCGAACGGCACCGGGTGCCGCGCGACCGGGGAGGCGACGAAGGTGCCCAGCCGGATCGTGGAGGTGACCATGGCGGCCGCGGTGAGGGTGGGCACGGCGGAGAACCACGGCCCGTCGACCAGCGATCGCCAGCCGAGATGGTCGTAGGTCCACGCGTGGTCGAAGCCGTACTCCTCGGCCGCGCGCCACTTCGGCTCGGCCGCCCACCAGCGGTCCTCGGGAAGAATTACGATGCCTGCTCGCACGACGCCGACCGTAACGTCCGGCACTGACATTCGCTCGAACGGGCGGCGACCGGGAGAATGGGACGGGTGGAGAAACCCCGGTTGATCGCGTCCGATGTCGACGGAACCCTGCTCGGCCCCAGCGAACAAGTGACGCCGCGCACGGTGTCGGTCGTGCGCCGGGTGCTGGACGACGACGTGCCGTTCGTGCTGTGCACCGGCCGCCCGCCGCGCTGGATCGCGCCGATCGCCGGGCCGCTCGGGCTGACCGGCTACGCGGTGTGCGCCAACGGAGCCGTGCTGCTCGACATCGGCACCGATTCGGTGGTCGCGGTGCACGGCGAACTCAAGCCGAAACTGCTGCACGAGCTGGCCTCGGCGCTCGACAAGGCGCTGCCCGGCTGCCGGCTGGCGGCGGAACGGATCAGCACCGGATCGGTGGACCACGAGTTGCGCAATTTCGTGATCGAGCCGGAGTACCACAATCCGTGGGGCGACGAGGAGAGCCGGACCGCGCCGCGCGCCGAGGTGCTCGGGAAAACCGCGATCAAGCTGCTGGTCAGCCGCCGGGGGATGACGTCGGAGGAAATGGCCGAAGCGGTGAGCGCGGTGCTCGACGGCGCGGTGGACGTCACGTACTCGTCCTCGGGCGGGCTGATCGAACTGTCCGCGCACGGCGTGACGAAGGCGACCGGGCTCGCGGACATCGCCGAGCGCTTCGACGTGCCTCAGTCGTCGGTGATCGCCTTCGGCGACATGCCGAACGACGTCGAGATGCTGCAGTGGGCCGGGCACGGCGTCGCGATGGCCAACGGGCACCCGACGGTGCTGGCGGTGGCGGACGAGGTCACCGGCCCGGCCGCGGAAGACGGAGTGGCGCAGGTGCTGGAACGCTGGTTCTAGGCGCTTTTCACTCGCGGCGGTCGAGCGCGGCGGCTTCCTCGGGCGTCGGCGCGCTGCCGCCGAGATGCGCGGGCAGCCACCAGCGTTCGGCGTCGCTCTCCGGGGCCTCCGGGTACTCCGCCTGGGCCTTCTCGAGCAGCTCCGACATCCGGGCGCGCAGGTCCGTGGTCAGCGCTTCGCACGAGTCCTCCGGGCCGGGACGCATCGGCTCGCCGATGACCACGGAAATCGGCACGTGCCTGCGGGTGAGGTCCCTCGGACGGCCCTTCGTCCACAGCCGCTGCGTGCCCCACAGCGCCATCGGGACCACCGGCACGCCCGCCTCGGCGGCCATCCGGACCGCGCCGGTCTTGATGTCCTTCACGGTGAACGACTGGCTGATCGTGGCCTCCGGGAAGACGCCGACGACCTCGCCCGCGCGCAGCCGTGCCACGGCCTCGTCGTAGGACGCCTGCCCGGCGGCGCGGTCCACCGGGATGTGGTGCATGCCGCGCATCAGCGGGCCGGCGACCGGGTTGCGGAAGATCTCCTGCTTGGCCATGAACCGCACCAGCCGCTTCGCCGGGCGGGCGCCGAGGCCGCAGTAGATGAAGTCCAGGTAGCTGACGTGCGTGCAGGCGAGCACCGCGCCGCCGCGGGCGGGAACGTGTTCGGCGCCGGTCACCCGGAGCCGGTTGTCGAGCAGCCGGAACATCAGCCGCGCGGCGACCAGGACGGGCGGGTACACGAAATCAGCCATGCACCAAGGCTACGGGACCGTAGGTTTCTCGCCGGTAGGTCGCGCGGGTCGGCTCCGCCACACTTCAGGGGCAGGACACGTAGCGGAAGTCCGGGGCGCGGTCGAGTTCGCCGACGAGCCGGCTGGCCTCGTCGGCGCGCGGGTACACCGAGATCCAGAACGGCGTGCCGATGCGCCGGAAGGTCGCGACGCGGTACCAGGCGGGCAGGTCGTCGGCACAATCCTGGCGGCTGGCGTACCCGGACCGGCCGGGCACGGCGAGCGTCGGCCGTTCCGCGTCCAGCCCGACCACGAGCACCTGCGAACCCGCGCGGCTCGCGAGCAGCCCCGGCGACCCGGCGCTCACGACGGAACCCGGCGGCAGGTAGCGGGCGAGCCAGTCGCCGACCTCGGCCAGCTGCGCGCCCTGAGTGCTCCAGGCCCGCACGCGCTCCAGCACCTCAGGGCTGAACACCGAGACCGCCACCGCCACCCCGGTAAGCACCGCGGTGACGGCGGGAACCGCCCGGGAAATCGCCCGCGGACTCGGTACCGGGGCGAGGACGCCGCACCCGGCCACCGCGGCGACCGCCAGCAACGGCGGCACCGGCACCAGCAGCCGCCACGAAAGTCCCAGGTCCTCCTCGAAAAGCAGCACGAGCGCGGTGTGGCCGACGGCGAGCGCCAGCAGCAGCCACAACGCCGACCGGGCCTCCACCGCGCGTCCTCGCGCCGCCACCAGCCCCGCCACGACCGCGGCCGGGACGAGAAAACCCAAGTGCGCCAAGGCGAACCCGCCCAGATACGGCCAGTCCGGCCCGGGCGGCAGGCTCGGGTCCGGCCCGAACCGGTCGTAGTAGGTGACGCGCCAAGCCGTCCAGGGAGCCAGGAAAACCAGCGCGCCCAGCACAAACCCGACTGGCGCCCACCAGGTGTGCCGTCCCCGTGCGGCAGCGAAAACCAGCCACCCCGCGCCGACCACCGCGAGCACGAGCCCTTCCGGCCGGGTCATCACCGCGCCGGCCACGAGCACCCCGGCGACCAACGGCCGGCCCGCCACCAACGCGTACGCGACGCAGAGCACGAGCAACGCGAACATCGGCAGCTCAGTGCCCGAAAGTCCGTACACCGCGAGGCCATTCGCCCCGGCGGTCAGCAACGCCGCCGCGACCCCGACCGCACGCCGAGGCTCAGCCCCTTCAGGCAAGCCGAGCGCGGTAATGCGATTGGCGAGGAAATACGCCGTCAACACGCACGCCAAAGCGGCCGCACAGCTCAACCCGACGGCCGCGGCCGGCACATCCGCGCCGAAAGCCCCGCGTGGCAACGCGATCACCACGAGCCAGAGGAAATTCGCGTACGTCTCACTGCGGTCGCCAGTGTTGAATACCGGGCCATTGCCGTCGGCGATGTTCTGCGCGTACCGGAAACTGACGTACGCGTCCTCGGTCGCGGTGGCGAACAACAGCTGATGCAGCAGCGAAAACCCGAGAACGAGCAGAAGAACCGCGACCCGCCACCGCCGGTCCCGCCCCATCCGCCGCCAAGCGGCGACAACCAGCGCGGCCAGCGCCAGCCATCCCCCCGCGACCGCGTAAACCACGCGCCCCCAGCCTCCCGCGCCCCTCACCCGTCCGGCCGACCCCTGGCGGACCGCTCCTCACGAGTTCCAGTCAAGCGCGCGGCCGCTCACTGCCGACATCAGCCGTTCGAGTGTATGTGGGTGCCCGCTAGTCTGGGCCTCGATTTCCATCCGCCACGGCGGGGGCCGGCGGATGCCCCGTGACCTGAGGAAGACTGTGCCGAGCGAACCCACCCTGCTGTCCGTGGCAGCCAGTATCGCCTGTTGCCTGCTCGTGCTCGGAATTCCCGGGCTCATCACCGGAGTCGCCGCCGGTCTGCGCGGCTGGCTGCTGGCCGGGCTGACGCCGCTGCTGAGCTATGCCATCGGGGGCTTGGCCGGTCCGTGGACGGCGGCGATCGGGCTGCCCTTCAACGTCTGGACCTTCGCGCTCACCACGGTGCTCTTCGCCGCTGTCGCGTTCGGACTCCGGCGGCTCACCGCGCGCCGGTGGCCGCACGAGCCGGAACCGCGGGTCTGGGAGCCGCGAGCGAACTGGGCGGTCGGCGCGTGCCTCGTCCTCGCGACCGCGATCGGGTTCTACACGGCCGTGCACGGCATGGGCCACCTCGGCGCGATCGCACAGGGCGGCGACGCGCCGTACGCGGCCAACGGCGTGCGCTACATCGCCGAAAGCGGCGACGGCAGCCTCTTCGGCATGAGCCGGCTGAACTGGTACGGCGACGGTTCTCCGCCCTTCTACCCCAACGCCTACCACCTGCTCGCGTCCGTGCAGTACACGCTCGGCGGCGGTTCGATCCCGCTGACGCTCGACGTAAACACCGCGCTGCTGCCCGGACTGCTGGCACTCTCTCTCGTGGTGATGGTGCGGGCGTTCCGCGGCCGCGCGGTGCTGGCCGGAGCTGTCGCGCTCGCGTCGGCCGCGCCGGTGATGGGCCTGTACGAGTCGATGAACCGCGGGCCGCTGTTCCCCTTCCTGCTGGGCATCGCCCTCACCCCGCTGGCCGCCGTGGTGCTGCTCCGCTACCTCGACCGCGTGGCGCTGGACACCGGCTTCCTGCTGATGCTCGGCGCGATCGGATTGCTGTGCGTGCACTCGTCCGCGTTGTTCGGCGCGATCCTGTTCGCCGGACCGCTGCTAGTGCAGCGCTGGATCGAACGATGGCGGTCGATCGGGAAGGATCTGCTGGCGCTGCTGCCGATCGCGGTGGTGTCGGTTCTCGTGGCGTCGCTGCAGCTGTTCGGCGCGCTGGGACAGGCGAGCAGCTGGGGCTATCTCGGCTGGCCGAGCGAATGGCGGGCGACGACCGCACTCGGCGCGCTGCTCGGATTCCAGCATTTCGAGCCGCACCCGCAGATCTGGCTGTCCGCGGCGCTGTTCGTCGGGTTCATTTTCTTCCGCAGGCTCGGCGCGCTGCGCTGGATCGGGCTGACCGCGCTGATCACCGGCCTGTTCTACCTGGCGGTGGCGTCCTCGGACTCGCCGCTGGTCATGGCGCTGTCGCGGCCGTGGTGGGACGACCCGTACCGGTTCATCACGATGGCGATCGTGCCGCTGTCGTTCATCGCGGGCCACGGCGTCGCGGCACTGCACGAGTGGCTGAAGGAACGGCTGCCGTCGAAGGTGCCGCCTGCCGTGCTCGCCGCGGTGGTGCTGCTGGCTTTCGTGGGCGTCACGAAGGGCCTGTACACGCGCACCAACAGCGAAATCATCGCGGGCGGCTACCACAGCCCCGATCCGCGCAACCAGAACATCACGCCGGGCGAGGAACGCGCGATGGTGGAACTGGGCAAGCTGGCGAAGCCCGGAGAATGGGCAATGAACGACCGCTACGACGGCACGCCGTGGACCTACGCACTCAGCGGCGTCCGAACAGTCGCCGCCCACGACGACGGCTCCAACCCGCCCTCGGACGCAGTGCTGCTGGCCGCACATTTCCGCGACTACGAAACAAACCCGGCGGTCCGGGCCGCGGTCGAGCGACTCAATGTCCACTGGGTGATCCTCGGTCGTCCGGCCGCACCGCCGAAGCCCGCGTACGCGAATGAAGGGCTGATCGGACTGGACGGATTGCCGTTCCTGAAAGAGGTGTACCGCAACGACGACGCGGTGATTTACCGGGTGAATCGCTGAGGTTTAGTTCAGCGGCAGGGTTTTTCGGAATCCTGCCGCTGTTCTTTTTCTGCCGTCATCTGCGACGAGCTGTACCACCGCATGCACGACCATCCGACGAACGGCACCCCGAGCTGGAGCGAGCCGACCAAATCGTGCCGCAACGGCTCGCTGAAGAGATGAAAGCGCGAGCGGCCAGTGCTGAGACAAGAAAGGCCGCCCGGCTCTTGAACCGGGCGGCCTCGTCATGACAAAAAAATCAGACCGCGTCCACCGGCGCTTCCCGGCGGGCCGCCAGCTTCGCCGCCAACGCCGCGAAGCCAGCCGTCAGCAGGTCTGCGACCGTGAACATCACCCGGGAGGCCACCGCGAACGCCGTTGCCTGGCCGACCGTCAAACCGCTTGCCGTCAGGACCGCTACCTGGGCGACCTCGCGGACGCCGACGCCGCTGGGCAGGATGAACGCGAACGTGCCCACCGTCATCGCGACGGCCATCGCGCCGATGCACAGGATCAGGCCGTTGAAGCCCGGCGCGCCGACCGAGTTCGCCAGCAGCCACAGGTGCACGCCCTGGAACACCCAGGCTCCCATGGACGCGCCGAACGCCTTCAGGACCACGCCCCAGCCGAGCGGTTCGGCCAGTGGCGGGCGGCGCAGGATTTTCAGGACCAGCGACGTGCCCCAGCTCAGGATGCGCGGGTGCAGCAGCGCGAGGCCCACCGGGATCAGCACGAACAGCCACATCGCGCGCGGGCTGTTGCTGAACAGCGCCGGGGCCGCGAGCAGCGACACGACCAGCGCGGACACCACGCCGAGGCCGAGCTGGATCAGCGAGCCGGTGAAGATGCGGGCCCTGGCCAGGCCTGCCTTGCGGCCCAGTTCCATCTGCAGCAGATACGCCCAGACCGAGCCGGGGACGTACTTGCCGAGCGAGCCGACCAGGCAGATCTGCGCGCCGCGGGCGTAGCCGACCGGTTTGCCGCCCAGGTGGTCGACCAGGACCTGCCAGCCCCAGACGGACACGAGGATCGACACCATCAGCGCCACGAGGCTCAGCACCGACGACTGCCAGGCGACGTCCGCCAGCGTGTGCCAGAACTCGTCCCAGTTGGACGCCAGGCTCTTCGCGGCGAAGCCGATCACCAGGAGGATGGCGACCCAGCGCACGACGTCGAGCACCCGCGCCTTGGTGGACTTGCGGGTTTTTCCGGCGGTTTCGCCGTCCTCAGTGGACGGGGCGTCGTCCCCCGGCGTCTGCGTACGAACGGTCGTCACTGCCTCTCAGCTCCTCAGGCCTGTACCGTGACGAGGCGGCTGAACTCGGACAGCAGATCGTAGCCGTCCCAGACCCCGGCGAACGTGAGGGCCGACCCGAAGGGCACGACCCGGTCCACCCCCCGCCCGGCGAGAGCCGTCACGAATCCGGTCAGTTCCTCGCGGGTGAACCCGAACTGGCTCACCGTCTGGTCTTTGCGCCGCACGATCGGCACCAGTTCGTCCAGCGACGCCACCGAGGCGTTCGCGAACGTGCCCGCGCCCAGCCATTCGCGCGGCATCACCGTGGCGTCGGCCAGCTCGAGCGTCGCCAGCGCGTTGCCGTCGAAGCGGATCGACGACACCAGCCCGTCGACCGCCGCGCCGTACGCCGACACCCGCTTCTGCACCGCCATCGCGGGCTCGGTGACGTGCTGTTTCGCTGCCAGCACCTCGGCGAGCAGCTCGCGGAACTCCTGCCCGGCGGCCTGTGCGCCCGCCTCGTCGCCGACCCAGAACACCGCGCGCGGCGACGAGCAGGCGGCCTGGTCGAACCAGTACGAGTCGTTGTAGAAGCCCTCGGCGGCGGCCTTGCGCTGCTCCGGCGCGGCTTCCTGCCAGCCGCGCACCGACGCGATCGCGAACGACGACCGGTCCGGGAACGTGAGGTCGCGGGCGTGCGGGGCCAGCGGGTACTTCCGCAGCGCGGCCACCGAAGCGTCGCCGCCCCAGATCACCCGCAGGTCCGCGGCCAGCGACAACGCGCCGCTGACCTCGTCGCTGCGGTCGTAGGTGACCATGCGCTGGGTGGCCCGGATGGTGGCCGCGGTTTCCGGCGACACGTCTTCGAGCGCCGCGTTCAACGCTTCCAGCACGGCCTCCGCAGCACCGGCCGAACGCGAGGACACGCGCACGACGTTGCTGTTGCCCGCCAACGCCGACAGCGCCCACGAGTACACGAAAATGGTGTCCACGTTGGCCGGCGGCACGTGGAAAACGAGCCCGCGCGGGAACCGCAGCGCATCGCCCGCGGTTTCCAAAGCGGACAGTGCCTTCGCGAGTTCTCCCTTGCGCAGGAAGAAACCCAGCGAGGCCAGCTCCGGGAAACGCCGTGCCAGCGCGGGCGCGAGCAGCTTGCGCGCGAATTTGGTGACGAATTCGACCACCCGCGGGTCGCCGACCGTCAGCCTGCCGCCGGGCGGTTCCTCGCGCAGCTCGTCCAGCAGCGCGCCGGCCGAAACCGGGCCGCCCAGCGGAAAACGCTGATCCAGAGCGCTCACGCGGCCGCTCCTTGGAACGTGTCCGAGCAGCCGCGAGCCTCGGCCTTCGGCAGCCTGCCCAGCACCGAGAAGTGCTTGCCCGGCCAGTCGCCGTCGTCGATTCCGTTGTACACCCCGAGATCCTCGGTGAGCAGCACGTGTCCCGGGTACGACCGCGGCAGCGTGCTCACCACCTCGATGACGCCCGGCTTGCCGACCGGCTGCTCTTCCCAGGTCTCCGGGTCGCGGATCACGACGTCGGCGAAATCGGGGCAGTACAAGGAGTTCCCGGACGGACCCTCGAGGAACACGGTGCCGATCTGCTCGATCATCCCGTAGTAGTTGTGGATCCGGGTGAGACCGGTGTCCTCTTTGAACCGGCGGCGGAACTCGCTGTTGTCGACCGCGCGGTCGATCAGCTTTTTCCAGCCGCCGGAGTGGATGAGGATGCCGTTGGACAGGTCGAGCTTGTGCTCGCGAGCGACCTCGTACAGGTACTGCCACACCATGAAGGTGAAGCCGAAGATCAGGAACGGGCGGTCGCCGTACTCGGCGAGGAACTTCCGCACCGCCTCGACGTCCGGCTTGTCGTTCTCGTCCAGCACGTAGGTGTGCTTGCGGCCGAAGTTCGCCATGCCGAGCACGCCCGCGCCGCGCGCGGAGAACGACCGGCGGTTCTTGATGATGCCGACGGTGTCGACCATCAGCATCGGCAGCCGCTCGCCGCCCAGCACCTCCTGCAGGGTCGCGCCGAGCTGCTTCGTCTGCGCGGCCGCCGCTTCCTTGTCCAGGTAGATCCGCGACGCGCCGGCCCCGGTGGTGCCCGAGGACGTGAGGGTCTTGAAGACCTCGGCGTCCGGAATGGACTTCAGGTCGTGCGTTTTGAACATCCGCACCGGCAGCCACGGCAGGTCGGCGATCGCGGCGAACGACGCGTCCGGCGCGAACCCGAGCGAGGACAGGATGCGCTCGTACCCGGCGGAGTTCGCCCGGTGGTGCGCGGTCAGCTCCGCGAGCTCGGGAAGCAGCGCCGCCTCCCGCTCCGCCTGCGAGCGCGTGAACACACTCATACCCGTCCTTCCAGCGACCGGTAGTCGATCTTGCCGCTGGCCAGCAGCGGCACGGTGTCGATCGGACGCACGTCGAACCCGCTGGCGTGCAGGTGCAGCCGCTCCGCCAGCGCCCGCGACGCGTCCTTGCAGATCGCCTTCGCGCCGTCGCCCTCGGGCAGTTCGGCGAACAGCACGACCTTGTCGCCCGCCGCCACCGCGGCCACCACGTCGATGCCCACCGCCGCCGTGCGCACGGCCTGCTCCAGGTCGTCCAGGCTCACCCGGTTGCCGAACACCTTGCCGATCCGCTTGAGCCTGCCGGTGATGTACAGGTACCCCTCGTCGTCGAGATACCCGAGATCACCGGTGGCCAGCGTGCCGCCGTATTCGTCGCCCGCGCTCAGTCCCGCCTCGTCCTCGGCATAACCCATCATCACGTTGGGTCCACGGTAAAGGACCTCACCGACAATTTTGGGATGCGTGGTTTCCTCGCCGTCGTCGCGGCGGATGGCGAACGAGCCGCCGGGCAGCGCCGGTCCGGCCGAGCCGATCTTGTCCGCGAGCCGCTCCGCGGGCACCGTCGTCATCCGCGGGGACGCCTCGGTCTGGCCGTACATCACGAACATCCGGCCGCCGACCGCGAGCATCTTGTCGTTGA
This sequence comes from Amycolatopsis sp. VS8301801F10, assembly GCF_046195355.1. Classification (NCBI taxonomy): domain Bacteria; kingdom Bacillati; phylum Actinomycetota; class Actinomycetes; order Pseudonocardiales; family Pseudonocardiaceae; genus Amycolatopsis; species Amycolatopsis sp. VS8301801F10. The sequence goes on from NZ_CP176065.1 coordinate 1,198,246, forward strand.
ATTCGGCGACCAGTTCGTCCCGCAGTTTCCCGCCCGCCTGGGTGAGAGTGCGCAGGGTCGGATACTTCGCCGGATCGAACTTCAGCCGGCGCAGCATTTCGTAGTGATAGGGCACGCCGGACAGCGAAGTCACGCCGTGTTCCTTCACCGCGTCCCAGAATCCGCGGCCCAAAACCCCGGAAGACTCGATAACCACAGTCGCGCCGCGAATAAGGTGCGAATTCAGCACTGAAAGCCCGTAGCTGTAGTGCAGCGGCAAACAGGTCGGCGCGACCTCGTCCGCGTCGATCTCCAGCACCTGCGCGATGGCGTCGGCGTTGGCCAGCAGCCCCTGCCGGGACAGCCGCACCAGCTTCGGATTGCCGGTGGATCCGCTGGTCGGCAGCAGAACGGCCAGGTCAGGGTGCGGCTCGACGCCGTCGGCGGAGTCGCGCACCCAGTCGGAACCGCGGGTGGTGTACCCGGCGGGAGCGGGGCCGGACGCCGCGAGCACGGCCGCCGGGCGGAACCGCTCGACCAGCCCGGTCAGCACGTCGGCGTCGAGCGCCGGGTCGATCAGCGCGATCGCCCGGCCGCCCTCGAACGCGCCCAGGTAGGTCAGCACGCTGTCGAGGTCGACGGACATCCGGGCGAAGACGACGCCCGTCGGCAGCTTGGCCAGCTCGGCGCTCTTGCGGCCCAGCTCGGCGGTCAGTTCCGCGTCGTCCAGCGTGCGGCCCCCGGCCACGTCGACCAGCCGGGAACCCGCACCCACCAGCGTCACAGCACCAAGCCTCCGTCGATCCCCAGTACCTGCCCGGTCACGAACGACGCCTCGTCGCTCGCCAGGAACCGGATCACCGCCGCGACCTCCTCGGCCTGGCCGAGGCGGCCGAGCGGGGTCTTGGCGATGTTCGAGGCGCGGGCGTCCTCGCTCAGGCTTTCGGTGAGGGCGGTTTCGATCACGCCCGGCGCGACCGCGTTGACCCGGATGCCGGAGCGGCCGAGTTCCTTCGCCGCCGACCGCGCGATGTTCGCGACCGCCGCCTTCGAGGCCGCGTAGACCGTCTGGCCCGCGCTGCCGTACTCGCCGACCACCGAGGCCAGCACCACGATCGCGCCGGTCTTCTTGCGCATCATGGCCCGCGCGGCCGCTTGCACGGTGTGCAGCGTGCCGGCGACGTTCGTGGACAGCGTCCGGTCGACGTCGTCCGGGCGGATCATGCCGAGCAGCCCGCCCTCCATGATCCCGGCGTTGGCGACCGCGACGTCCAGCCGGCCGTGCTCCTTCGTCACGTCCTTGACCAGGGCGGCGACGGCCTTCGCGTCGGTGACGTCGAGCGCGCGGCCGCTGACCGAGGGCCCGACCGAAGCGGCGGTCTCCTTGGCCGCGGTCTCGTCGCGGCCGGTGAGCACCACGGTGGCCCCGGCCTCGGCGAGCGCGCGGACGGTGGCCAGGCCGATGCCCCTGGTACCGCCGGTGACCAGTGCGACCTTCCCCGCGAACGTGCTCACGCCTTCTCCTGCAGCTCCTTGACCATGTCCACGGCCACCTTGAAGCTGCTCATGTCGATCACCTGGTCGGTGTCGAATTCGACCTCGAACTCGTCCTCGATCGCCGCGACCAGCGCCATGTGGCCGACCGAGTCCCACGCCTCGATGTCGCGGTACTTCAGGTTCTCGACGTCGACCCCGTCGTCGAGCTGGAGAGCGTCGATGAAGACTTCCTTCAGCTTGTCCTGCACAGCCATGTCTACCCGGCACTTCCTTCTCGAATGGGGCTGGTGACCACTCTCGACGGTACCAACCATGGGGTTTCAGCCCGCGCGTGCGGGCAGCAGTTCACGGAGCGTGCCGAGGTAGCGGTCCGCGCCCTCGGGACGGAACTTCAGCGCGTCGTTGCGCACGACCACGCTGAGGACGCCGGCGGCGTGCGCGGCCTCCACGTCGTGGAAGGTGTCGCCGACGAGCACCGCCTCCTCCGGGGCCGCGCCGAAATGCCGGAGCACCGCGGTCACGCCCTCGGGATCCGGCTTGAGCCGGCGGACGTCCTCCCGTCCTATGACGTGCAGCCCCTCGGCGAGGTTGCCCAGCGCGTCCTCGACGCACTCGCGCGAGTTCCTCGTGACGATCGCGAGCCGGTAGTCCGAGGCCAGCTCCGCGAGCAGTTCGCGGGCGCCGTCGGTGAACTCGCCGTCCGGCACGCAAGCGCGTTCGAACCGCGTCACGACGTCGAGCCGGGCGGTGTCGCCTTCGTCGAGCCAGCGCTGGAACAGCTCGCCGAGCTTGTCCTCGGGCGACAGTCCCAGCTCGGCGCGCAGGCCCCCGAAGTCGACCGGCAGCCGGAACAGCGTGCCGTCGAAATCGAAGGCCAGCACCTTCCGCCCGGTCAGATCCGCTTCGACGCCCATTCGCCTTCCTTGACCAAGCGGTAGCCCATGTCGATCATCCGGACCCAGTACAGGTCGTCGGGCAGCGGGTTGTAGACCTCGGGACGCTCGGGCAGCTCGTTGCCGAGACCCAGCTGGACGTACATGTCGGGCATGTTGAGCCCGGCGTGCGCGAAGAAGTTGCTGGTGGTGAAGAAGCGGCCGACGTTGATCTCGGTGACCATCGGCACCCCGGCGGCGTTCTCCTTCATGTCCACGCAGAACACGCCGTGCGGCTTCTCCGACACCGCGCGCACCGCGGACTCGCCGATCTTGTTCACGTCGTCGCGGTTGACCGTCTTGGCCACCGACGGCGACGAGCTCTGCCCGCTCGGGGTCAGGTTGCCGAAGATGTATTCGATGCGGGAGCGCGCCTGCGACGTGATCAGCTCGCCCTCGTGCCACAGGCTCTGCCACGCGAACTCCTCGCCCGGCAGGTATTCGCTGGCCATGAAGTCGCCGTAGTCGAGGCCGCGGAAGCCGCGCCAGTAGTCGATCCAGGCGTCGCCCTGGTAGAAGGAGTTGATCGGGAGGCTGCCCCGGGAGCCGGCGCCGCGGATGGCGCGCAGCCAGACTCGCGGGTTGATCTTCAGCAGCTCCTCGAGCCCGCCCTTGAGGTCGTCCGGCGAGTCGATCTTGATGGCTTCGGGCACCGAGACGCCGTTCGCCTTCATGTGCGCGTTGAACGCCATCTTGTCGTGGCACAACGCGATGGCGCGCGCGTCCGGCAGGAACGTCGGCGCGTTCAGCTTGTCGCGGTTTTCGGCGAGATAGCCGACCTCGACGTCGGGCTGCGGGTGCACGAAATCGATGCGCTCGGCTTCGATGACGCGGTTGATCGCGTCGGCGTACCCGGGGTCGCTCACCGGCGGGACCAGGTATTTCGCCTCGACGTCGAGAAGCTCGAGGTGGAAGGGCTTCACGTCGGTGCCGACGACCTGGTACTCGTTTCCGGCGACGGCGAGCGCGTCCCGGAAGTTGTAGGCGGCCGATCCGCCGGCGCCGGTGATGAGGATGCGTGCGCTGCTCATTCGCGTGTTCTCAGCCTTACCTGTTCAGTTCCCGCCGGAGCCGGGACGGTAGCCGGAAGCCCACTTGTGGTCGGCGAGTATCGTGACGCCCGCGTCTGTGCTGACTGCACCGAACTCGGGGCTCGTGCCATGCCGAGGCAAGACTGTACCGGACGCGCCGAAAGTGCCCGCCGAGAGCGAGAGACTGCAGATGATCCCCATTACCGTGGTCGACGTCCGTGCTGCGGAGGACCTGGTCGTCGAAGTGCTGCGATCCGGCGCTATCGCCCAGGGCCCGATGGTAAAGCGTTTCGAGGACGCGTTCGCGCACGTCTCCGGAACGAAACACGCCATCGCCGTGAACAACGGGACGACCGCGCTGGTCGCGTCCCTGCAGGCACTCGACCTGCGGCCGGGCGACGAAGTGGTGACCTCGCCGTTCACCTTCGTCGCCACGCTGAACGCGATCCTGGAGGCGGGCGCGACGGTCCGGTTCGCCGACATCCGGCGCGACGACTTCGCCATCGACCCGGACGCCGTCGCGGCCGCGATCGGCCCGCGCACCAAGGTGCTGATGCCGGTGCACCTGTACGGCCAGACCGCCGACATGGGCAAGCTCGCGCCGCTGGCCGCCGAGCACGGACTGCACGTGGTCGAGGATTCCGCGCAGGCCGTCGGCGCCTCGTTCGAGGGCCGCAAGGCCGGATCGTATGGCATCGGCTGCTTCTCGCTGTACGCGACGAAGAACGTGACCACCGCCGAGGGCGGCGTGATCACCACGGACGACGACGCGCTCGCGGACAAGCTGCGCGTGATGCGCAACCAGGGAATGAAGGCCCGGTACCAGTACGAGATGGCCGGCCACAACTACCGGATGACCGACCTGCACGCCGCGGTCGGCATTCCGCAGCTGGAGAAGCTCGACCAGCTCACCGCGGCCCGCCAGGCCAACGCGAAGCGGCTGTCGGAGGGGCTCGCCGGCACGCCGGGCCTCGAGGTGCCGCAGGTGCTGCCCGGCCGCGAGCACGTGTGGCACCAGTACACCGTGCTGGTCGGCCCGCACGCGATGCTCTCGCGCGAGGAATTCGCCGCCGCGCTGACCGAAAAGGGCATCGGCAACGGGATCTACTACCCGAAGATCGTGTTCGACTACGACTGCTACCGCGGGCACCCGCTGATCCCGGACGCCCGGGTCGAGGACTTCCCGGTGGCCTCCGCCGTTGCCGCGCAAGCGCTTTCGCTTCCGGTGCACCCGCATCTGACCGAGTCCGAACTGGACCGGATCATCGAGGTCGTTCGCGAGGTGCTCGGCGCATGACGCACCGCATCGCACTCGTCGGCACCGGCAACATGGGCTCGCTGCACGCGCGGGTCCTGTCGCAGAACGACCGGGTGGACCTGGCCCGCGTGATCGACCCGCGCGAGGAAGCCGGCCGCGCGGTCGCCGAACGCTACGAAACCCAGTGGACTCCGGAAATCGGCTCACTGTCCGATGTGGACGCCGTGGTGCTCGCCTCGGCCACCGAGGTGCATTACGAGCTGGCGCAAGAGATTCTCGGCCAGGGCAAGCCGATGCTGGTCGAGAAGCCGGTGTGCAACAGCCTCGAGTTCTCGCAGGAAATCGTTGCCCTGTCGGCGAAAAAGGACGTTCCGCTGATGTGCGGGCTCCTGGAGCGCTACAACCCGGCCGTGATGACCGCGCGGGCGCTGGTGAACGAACCGGTGCACCTGATGGCGCGCCGGCACGGCCCGTACGCGCCGCGGATCAAGACCGGGGTCGCCTGGGACCTGCTGGTGCACGACGTCGACCTGGCGATCCAGTTCTTCGGCGGGGCCACGCCGGGCCGGGTCACCTCCAGCGCGGGCTACTTCCACCCGCAGTCGGTCACCGGAGCCGAGGACACCATCGAAACGGTGCTGTCGTTCCCCACCGGGCTGGCCACGGTGTCGGCCTCGCGGCTGGCGCAGCGCAAGGTCCGGTCGCTGATGGTGTCCGAACTGGACCGGATGGTCGAGATCGATCTGCTGCGCCGCGACGTGACGATCTACCGGCACGTCTCGCACGATTCGGTCACGCCGGACGGGCTCGGCTACCGGCAGCAGACCGTCATCGAGATCCCGGAACTGGTCACCGCGCGCGAGCCGCTGGCGACCCAGCTGGACCGGTTCGTCGACCTGCTGGAGGGCAAGGTCGACGCGGACGTCGAGCGGGCGCTGATCCTGCCGTCGCACGAGGTCGTGGCGCAGGTGCTGGCCGAGGCCGCCTGAGTTATTCGGTGAGACGCTTGCCGTCCGCGGAGTAGGCGACCAGCGGGGTCGCCCTCTCGGCGGACGGCACGTCGTCCTGGTCGAACCAGAACACGACCACGTCCGGATCCTCGCTCCAGCGCGCCGTGTGCGCCGGCACCGTGCGACCGTCCACTGTGGTCTCGATGCGCGCGGCCGGTCCGCTGAAATAGCCGTACACCGGCACCCAGATGTCGGACACGATCGTCCCGCCCGAGGTGGCGTGGAAGCCGAAAGAGCGGTCCATGCCGTCGGAATCGTTGGCGAGGTAGAGCGGACGCAGGTTGCCGTCCGGCTCGTACAGGCTGGCCATCACTCCGAATTGGGCATTCGGCGGCGTGTCCGGGTCGTCGATTTCCGTCGCGTAGAAGACAAGTTCCGCGCCGTCGGCGTAAGTGCCGGTGGAAATCACCTCGCCGAGCGGCTTCGGCTTCGCTTGAGCCGTGGTCGGAGCCGGGGCCGGAATCGTCGAGGACACGCGCGTCACCACCGGCGGCGGGGACGCGGCCGCGTGCACCTGTTCCGGCGCACCGCCCGGCGAACGCAACCACACCGCACCGAACACCACGGCGACCACGGCCACCGCCGCACCCGAGGAGGTCAAAAACCGCCGCCGGCGCCGGATCCGCCCGCCTTCCCGGAAAATCCGGTCGAGATCGGGTTCTTTGAAGGGTTCGGCGGGCGCTTCCTGAAGCGCGGCGCGCAACCGGTCGAGTTCGTCGGTCATGCGCTCACCTCCCCGACCAGCGCGTCGCCGTCCACGCGCAGCTTCGCGAGCGCGCGCGAATTGGTGCTCTTGACCGTGCCGACGGACACGCCCAGTTCCTCGGCGACTTGGTGTTCCGGCAAATCGAAGAAATGCCGGAGCACCACCACGGCGCGTTCCCGAGCGGTGAGCCGGGCCAACGCGTCGGAAAGCCATTCCCGATCGGTGACCACGTGCGAGATGTCCGGGACTTTCTCCGGTTCCGGCATTTCCTCGGTGGCGTATTCGCGAATCGGACGGCGCCAGAGGTCGATGACGTGATTGGCGAGCACGCGCCGGGCGTAGGCGTAGGGATTCTTGCGGCGCACCCGGGGCCAGGCGGCGTAGGTACGGGTGAAGGCGGTCTGCGCGGCGTCCTCGGCCTGATGCCGATCGCCGGTGAGCAGATAGGCGGCGTGCGTGAGCCGAGCCGAACAGGACCGCACGAAGTCGGCGAACTCGTCGTCCCCGCGCACTGCCCCACCTCTGTTTCCCGGTTGTCTTGCTGTCCAGGTTACGGGGAGGGGAGGCGTGCGTCGATGTAATAGCTGGTCAGTCTGCTCTCAATGGCGACGCATGGGGTGCGGGAAGTGCTCGGGTCAGCGCTGCGCGCGCGGATCGACAAGCGCGTTCAGGTCGAGCTTCACCGGCGCGCCCGCGACCTCCAGCTCGACGGAGCCGGAGTATTCGCCGAAATTCTCGTAATCGCCGTCGATGAGCCGGTACGCGATCAGGCTGACCGGCGGAGCCAAATCCACGATCCAGTACTGCTCGATCCCGGCATCGGCGTACTCGAACAGCTTCGCGCCCTCGTCGACGTGCTTCGTGCCCGGGGACAGCACCTCGATCACCAGCTCGGCATCAGCCGCCGCGATCCGCGCCGGGTTGGCCTCCGCGACCTCAGCCGAGGTGACGAGCACGTCCGGGACGCGGATGGTCAGCGGGTTCTCGCACAGGAGCAGCTCCGCTTCGGCGCCGGCGCTCATCTCCGGGCTGAGCTGCTCGTCGAGCAGGAAAGCCAACCGCGTCACGGACCGCAAGTGGAACCACATCGGACGCGGCGACACGGACGGAACACCTTCGACAACCTCGATCCGGACCTTCGGGTCCTCCGGAAGGTCCGCCCAGTCGTCAAGGGTCAGGAGGTGGTGAGGCCATTCCAGGACACTCATGACTTCTCCTTCACCGACAGTGACTGAGAGCAGTGTCCCATGTTACCCGGAGCATCCGCCAGCGCGTGACGCACCGTGTCCGGATCACTTCCCGCTGAAGTCTCCCGACGGGGAGCCCCATCCGGAAGGGTCGTCCGACAACGCGCGGCGGCGGGCGTTTTCCTCGCGGACCCGCTTCACCTCCGCCTCGATGTACTCCTCGTCGTAGCGCTGGAACACCCGCGCCGGGTTGCCCGCCACCAGCGAGCGTTCCGGGACGTCCTTCGCGACCACCGAGTTCGGCTGCACCGTCGCGAAGTCGCCGATCGTGACGCCCGGCATGATCACCACGAGGCCGCCGATGAAGCAGCCCTTGCCGATTTTCACCGGCTTGCGTTCGATCAGGTCGCTGCCGGAATAGTTTTCCAGCGCCATGTTCGCGAGCCAGCTCGAATGCGTGAACACCAGCGTGTTCAGTCCGATGCTGGTGTGCTCGCCGATTTCCAGGCCGCCGCTGGCGTCGAGGACCGCGCCCTCGCCGATCCAGCAGTGTTCGCCCATCGTGAGGTTGTCCGGGCTGACGATCTTGGCCCGTTCCCGCATCCGGCACGATTCCGGCAGGCCGTGGAAGGCAGCCCGCTCGGCGTCGTTCATGTACTGCGTAACGAGGTCGTTCAGGATCATCGGGCGCAGCCGGTTGCTGCGCTCGTCGTCGAAGAACATCAGTTGTCCGCCACCAGTTTCGTGAGCACCCGCAGGTGTTCCTCGGCCACTACGTCCAGTCCGAAGTTGTCCCGGACCATCGCGGCTTCCCGTTCGGCGATTCGCGCGCGTTCCTTCGGATTGTCCAAAAGGGACAGCACGGTGGCCGCGACCGCCTCCGAATCGTTCGGCCGCACCAGCAGGATGTTCTCGCCGTTGCGCAGTTCGATGCCGGGGTAGTTGTCCTCGGTGACCGACGCGATGGTGGCGGTGCCGGACAGCATCGCCTCCAGCGACGCGGTGCCGCAGCCGCCGTTGAGGTCGTGCGTCACGATATCCGCGGCCGCGAAGTACGCCGGCACGTCCGCCTTCGGCACCGCGCCGGTGACGATCAGCGCGTCGGAGACGCCCAGTTCCTTGGCCCGCTGCTGGAACGCGTCGTGGTACACGCGCCCCACGACGATCACGCGCAGCCCGGGGTGCTTCTCCAGGATCGCGGGCAGCGCCTCGATCAGCGGCAGCCGGTCGCGCAGCGGGATCACGTGGCCGAGCGACACGATCAGCGGCGCGTCCCCGATTTCCAGTTCCGCGCGCACGTCCTTGGTCACCGGCTTCGCGAAATGCCCGGTGTCCACCGCGATCGGGAAGTACTCGGAGTTGTCGTCGCTCGTGCCGTAGCGGTCGACGCAGTAGTCCACGCCCTGCTTGTCGAGAATGATGAAGCGCGGGCGCAGGTACTTCAGGACCGGGTTGACCAGCAGCGCGTCGAGCGCGCGGAACACCCGGCCGTACATCTTGTTCTCGCTGATCAGCAGCGTGTGGATGGTCAGAAGAACGGGCAGCTTGTGCCGGCGCGCGTAGATGCCGACCATCCAGGACAGGTCGAAGAACTGCCCGTGCAGGTGCACCGCGTCCGGTTTGAACTCGTTCAGCAGCTTCCACAGCCGCCGCCAGTTGCCCGGCCGCATCGACGCGAACGTCATGTCGAAGTCGATCGACAGGCCGAGCTGCGGCATTTTCACCGCGGGCAGGCGCACGACGCGGTATCCGTCGCGCTCCTCCTCCGCCGGCGCGTCACCGTAGGCAGCGGTGATCGCCAGCACTTCGTTCCCGGCGGCCGCGTACTCGGCGGCCAGCGAGGCCGACATGTGCGCGCTTCCGCCCACTCGCGGCGGAAAGAAGTTGTTCACCACCACGATCCGCATGGGCTTTCCTTCGGCCGGGCCCGCAGTGCTCATTACGCATTCCCCTCGGAAGACGCGCCGACGGAGAGGCTCACTCGGAGTCCCGCACCAAGGCGCGCATGCCCTCTTCGACGGTGATGGTCGGCTCCCAGCCGAGCACCTCGCGGGCGCGGGTGATGTCCGCGGCGCGGCGCGACACGAGGACGTCGCGCTTGTTGAACACCGGCTCGACGTCGACGCCGACCGCCTCGATCAGGATCTTCGCCAGGGTGGCGATCGAGGTGTCGATGCCGGTGCCGATGTTGATCGGCAGGTTCGACTGCTCCGACTCCAGCGCCGCGACGACGGCCTTGGCGAGGTCGGTCACGTGCACGAAGTCCATCGACTGGTCGCCCGCGCCGTCGATGATCGGCGGCTGGCCGGCGCGCAGGCGCTGGATGAAGTGGTTGATGACCGAGGTGTAGTACGCCTCGATCTTCTGGCCGGGGCCGTACACGTTGAAGAACCGCAGCGCGTTCCAGGACAGGCCCTTGGTGCGCTCGTAGAAGCCCAGCAGGTCCTCGCCCGCGCGCTTGGAGATGCAGTACGGGGTCAGCGGGTTCAGCTTGTCGTCCTCGTGCATCGGCAGCCGCTCCGGCTCGCCGTACACCGAGGCGCTGGAGGCGAACACCAGGCGCTCGACGCCCTCGTCGGCCGCGGCCGCGAAGACGTTGTTGTTGCCGACCATGTTGATGTCGATCGACTCGCCCGGGTCCGCGACCGACTTGTTGATCGACACGGTGGCGAAGTGGATCGCGTGCGTGCAGCCGCGGATGGCCTCGCGGACGCCGACGCCGTAGCGCACGTCCTTCTCGACCAGCTCGACCTTGCCGGTGGCGACGAACTCGTTGACGCGGTCGCGGTTGCCGCGGGTCATGTTGTCGAAGATGCGGACCGTGTAGTCCTTCTCCAGCAGGAGCGGGATCACGTGCGAGGCGATGAAACCGCCGGCGCCGGTGAAGAAAACTTTCTTGTCGGACATGGGTTCTCCTCAGGAGGGTCGGCGGGGTCAGGAAAGAGCGGACACGGCTTCGCGCACGGTGGTGACCACGCGCTCGACTTCGCTGTCGGTGAGTTCCGCGTGCATCGGGATCGCCAGCTGGCGGCGGAACGCGTCGGCGGAGACGGGCAGCGGCTGCTGCTGCCCGTACACCGGCTGCAGGTGGGAGGCGTAGGTGCCGAAGTTGCACTGCACGCCCTGCTCGCGGATCCGCAGAGCCAGCGCGTCGCGGCTGATCTCCGGGGCCACCGTCATCAAGTATGCCTGCCACGGGTGCTCGCGGTCCGGGGCCTCGACCGGAACGGTCAGCGCCTCGACGTCCTCGAACGCCTCGTGGTAGCGCTTGGCCACCGAGCGGCGGGCGGCGAGCAGGTCGGGCAGCCGGTCGAGCTGCACGCCCATGATCGCGGCCTGGATGTCCGACAGCCGGAAGTTCCAGCCGAGCTCGTGGAACGTCGGGATCGGCAGTTCCTGCGCGCCCTCGCGGGTGAACGCGGGCTCGATGCCGTAGGTGTGGATCTTGCGCGCGTGCGCGATCAGGTCCTCGCGGTTCGAGACCAGCGCGCCGCCCTCGCCCGCGGTGATGCCCTTGCGGCCGTGGAAGGAGAACGCGGCCAGGTCGGCGAGGCTGCCCGCCGGGCGGTTGCGGTAGGTCGCGCCCGCGGAGCAGGCGGCGTCCTCGAACAGCCACAGGCCGTGCTTGTCGGCGATCGCGCGGTACTCGTCGAAGTCGCCGGGCTGGCCCGCGACGTCGACGGCCAGGATGCCGACCGTGCGCGGCGTGATGAGCGCTTCGATCGACGCCGGGTCGGCGCTGAAGATGTCCGGGCGGATGTCGGCGAAGACCGGCTTCGCGCCGGCCTGCAGCACGGAGTGGCCTGTCGCCGGGAAGGTGTAGTCGCCGACGATCACCTCGTCGCCGGGCTGGACGCCGAGCACCTTCAGGCCAAGGAACAGGGCGGAGCCGCAGTTGCTGGTGGTCAGAGCGTGCGCGGTGCCGGTGGCCTGTGCGAACCGCTCCTCGAAGCGACGGCACGCCGGGCCCGCGCCGGCCAGCCAGCCAGAACGGAACACTTCGGCGACGGCTGCGAGCTCCTCGTCGCCGACGGTCGGCTTCCCGAGCAGGACGGGTTCGCCCACTGTAGATCTCCTGTGCATCGGGGTGTCCCGCATTGCGCGGGGTCGCGCCGAAGTGTATAGAAGTCGCGCTTGCCGGCTGTTTCGGGGACAGAACCCACGGGTAAGCACCCGTTCGGGGCATAGGCTCACCGCATGCGGATCGGGGTGCTGGGGGCCGTCGTCGCGTGGGACGGCGCGGGCGGGACGGTCGCCGTGGGCGGGACGCGAGGCCGGACGCTGCTGGCGTTGCTCGCGGCGGACGCCGGACGGTTCGTGTCCGCCGAACGGCTCATCGACGGGCTCTACGGCGAGGACCCGCCGGAAGGCGCGGCCAACGCACTCCAATCGCAGGTCTCGCGGCTGCGCGGGGCGCTGAAACTGCCCATCGAACTCACCTCGGCGGGGTACCGCCTCCGGATCGAACCGGACGAAGTGGACGCGCATCGCTTCGAGCGGCTGGCCGGCGCGGGCCGCCGCGAACTGGCCGAGGGAGATCCGACGCGGGCCAGCGACCTGCTCGGCGAGGCGCTGGCGCTGTGGCGCGGACCCGCGTTCGCCGATATCCCCGCGGTACCGGCGGTGGAGGTCCAGGCCACCCGACTGGCTGAACTGCGGGCCGAGGCGGCCGCCGACCGGGTCGACGCGGAGATCTCGCTGGGCCGCGCCGCCGACGTCCTCGACGAGCTGCGCACCGCCGTCGCCGAGCACCCGCTGCGCGAGCGGTCGCGGGCCCAGCTGGTGCGGGCGCTGCACGCGGCTGGCCGCACCGCCGAGGCGCTGGCCGCGTTCGAGGACGCGCGCCGCACGCTCGCCGAGGAACTCGGCGCGGACCCTGGTCCAGACCTGACGGAGGCGCACCTGGCCGCTTTGCGCGGCGAGTCGGCGAACGCCGCGGCGCCGTTGCCCGCGCAGCTCACCAGCTTCGTCGGCCGCGACAGCGAACTGCGGCAGGTCGCGGACCTCCTGCGGCAGGCCCGGCTCGTCACGCTGCTCGGACCGGGCGGGACGGGAAAAACCCGGCTGGCCATCGAAGCCGCGGCCGATGCGGGGCCGTGCGTCTTCGTGGAACTGGCCCCGCACGTCGCCGACGACGTTCCGCAGGCCGTCCTCACCGCGCTCGGCCTGCGCGAGGGGGCCCGCGGACGCCAGGACCCGGTCGACCGGCTGGTCTCGGCGTTGCGGGACCAGGCGACGTTGCTGGTGCTGGACAACTGCGAACACGTCATCGCCGCGGCCGCCCGGTTGGTCGCACAGCTGCTGCCCGCCTGTCCCGGGTTACGCGTGCTGGCGACGAGCCGGGAACCGCTTGGCATCACCGGCGAACACCTCGCGCCGGTCCCCCGCCTGGCCGTTCCGCCGCCGGACGCGGAGGCCGTCGAGAGCTACCCCGCGGTCCGCCTGTTCCTCGACCGCGCCCGGGCGAGCGACCCGGCGTTCCGGCTGACCGACGAAACGGCGGCCGACGTCGTGCGGATCTGCACCGCCCTCGACGGCCTGCCGCTCGCCCTGGAACTGGCCGCGGCCCGCGTGCGCACGCTGCCGGTCGCCGACATCGCCGCGCGGCTCGGCGACCGCTTCCACCTGCTCGCTCGCGGCAGCCGCACGGCGGACGAACGGCACCGGTCGCTCCGCGGCGTCGTGGAGTGGAGCTGGGATCTCCTCGATGCCGACGAACGCCGTCTCGCCCGTCGGCTGACCGTCTTCACCGGCGGCGCGACCCTCGGGTACGCCGAGCAGGTGTGCGCCGCCCCGGTCGACTTGCTGCCCGAACTCGCCGACAAATCGCTCGTGGAACCGTCGGGCGGGCGTTACCGAATGCTGGAGACGATTCGCGCGTTCTGCGCCGAAAAGCTCGCCGCCGCCGGCGAGACTGAGCGCTTCCGGCATGCCCATGCGCAAGCCTTCCGGCAACTCGCCGAGGAAGCCGACCCGAAGCTGCGCACGGCGGAACAGCTGGACTGGTTGCGGAAAATCGACGCTGAGTACGACAACATCGTGGCCGCGCTCCGGTGGTCGGCCGCGGCGGATCCGGCTACTGCCTTGCGGATCGCCACCGCGCTGTCGATGTATTGGTGGCTGCGCGGACGACGTTATGAAGGCGCGGCGCTGTCGATGGAAATCGTGCGCAACTGCCAAGCGGAGCCGCCGGAAGAGCACCGCGAGCAATTCCTGATGTGCCTGCTGACCGCGATCGCCGGTGCTCCCGAAGCGGCCGAGACGGCGAACTATCGGTCCTATGTAGAGCAGTACTTAGTGGACAGTTCCTGGACGCCGCGGCATCCGATGCTGCTCATGTTGTCCGGTGTCGTGCTCGGACCGCCGGAAGACGACACCGCGCGGCTCCGGCTGTCCGGACTCGAAAACCACCCCGACCCGTGGCTCACCGCGCTCGTGCCGATGGGCGACGGGCTGCGCTCGATGCTCGCCGGGGAACTCGACGAAGCCGAACGTGGCCTGCGCGAAGGAGAAGCCCGCTACCGAGCCCTCGGCGAACGCTGGGGTCTCTCGATGGCGCTCGACCACCTGTCGCAACTACTGGTTTTGCGCGGCCGCCACGAGGAAGCACTCGCCGCGATGACCGAATCCCTGGCCCTCATGCAGACGCTCGGCGCGACCGACGACTACGCGGACCTGCTGTGCCGCCGAGGCGACAGCCGAGCGTTGCGCGGCGATCTCGACGGCGCGAAGGCGGACTACGAGCGGACCGTCGAATTGGCCCACCGCACCGGGATGCCGGAGACGCGGGCCAGCGGTCACGTCGGCTTGTCCGGTCTCGCCCGCCGCTCCGGCGACCTGGCCACCGCGCGGACGCTCGCCGAACAGGCGCTCGCCGAATGCGCGGCGGACTCGTTCTCGGCCGCCATCGTGCGGGCGGCCGCGTCGATCGCGCTCGGCTGGATCGACGTGGCCGAGCACCGGTCCGACGACGCCCGGCGCCGGATGCGGCTCGGGGTCGAAACCGCGTACCGCTGGCATGACCACGGGTCACTGGCCACCGCGTTCGAGGGCGTCGCCGGGGTCTTCGCCGAGGAAGGCCGGTTCGCCGACGCCGCCGCCCTGCTCGGTGCGGCGGCCGCGGTGCGCGGAACCGCCGTGCCCGGCCAGCACGATGTCGCGCAGGTCACCGCGGCCGCGGAAAAGGCACTCGGACCGGACGGATTCGCCGCCGCTTACACCGCCGGTAAGCAGCTAGAACCGCGGCAGCGCCTCGAGTTGGCCGGATTGTCCCCGGTCCAGTGAACGGGTACCACGCCGTCGGGGGGTACGCAGCGCCGCGGGAGAGCGCGTAGCCTTCCCTGCCGTGCGGAACGTAGTTGTGATCGGTGGGGGAATCGTCGGGCTGTCGGTCGCTTGGGAGTTGTCCCAGCGCGGCCAGGACGTGACGGTGCTCGAAAAGGAAGCTCGCTGGGCGGCGCACCAGACCGGGCACAACTCCAACGTCGTGCACGCCGGGCTCTATTACAAGCCGGGCTCGTTCAAGGCGCGGATGTCGGTCGGCGGCAACCGGTCCATTGTGGATTTCGCCCGGCAGTACGGGGTGCCGGTCGAGGTCTGCGGCAAGCTGGTCGTGGCCACCCGCGAGGAGGAGATCCCCGCGCTGAACACGCTCGCCGAGCGGGCCGAGGCCAACGGCGTTCCGGCCAAGCGGATCACCCCCGCGGAGGCCCGCGAGTACGAGCCGGAAGTATCCTGCGTCGCCGCGCTGCGCGTCGAGTCGACCGGGATCATCGACTTCCCCGCGGTGTGCGCGGCGCTCGTGCGGCTGCTCGACGAGGCGGACGCGGACCTGCGGCTGAACACGCCCGCGCTCGGCATCCGCCCGGCTCGCGGCGGCGGCGTCGAGGTGGCCACCGGCTCCGAGGTGCTGCACGCGGACGCGCTGGTCAACTGCGCCGGGCTGCACGCGGACCGCGTCGCCGAACTGGCCGGGCTCAAGCCGAGCGCGCGCATCGTGCCGTTCCGCGGCGAGTACTACGAACTGAAGCCGGAGCGCCGGCACCTCGTGCGCGGCCTGATCTACCCGGTGCCGGACCCGACGCTGCCCTTCCTCGGCGTGCACCTGACCCGGATGCTGGACGGCAGCGTCCACGCGGGCCCGAACGCCGTGCTCGCGCTGCGCCGCGAGGGCTACCGCTGGGCGGACGTGTCGGTGAAGGACCTCGCCGACGTCGCCCGCTTCCCCGGCGCCTGGAAGCTGGCGCGCAAGTACGCGTACCCGACCGGCCTCGAAGAGGTGCTGCGGTCGTTCTCGAAGAAGCGGTTCGCCGCCAGCCTCGCGCAGCTCGTGCCCGCGGTCACCGAGGACGACATCGTGCGCCACGGTTCCGGCGTGCGGGCGCAGGCGTTGCGCCCGGACGGTTCTTTGGTGGACGACTTCCTCATCGAGTCCGCGAAGGACCAGGTGCACGTGCTCAACGCGCCGAGCCCGGCGGCGACGAGCGCGCTCGAGATCGCCAAGTACATCGCCGACCGGGTCACCGACTGATCGTCCACTGCAGACAGTTCAGGACGGAAGATTCCCCGACACCATCGGAATTCCGGCCTTGATCGCGTCGCACGCCTTGTTCTTGTCGGCCAGCTGCCCGCTGACGATCTGGATCGAGGCGGTGTCCGAAACCGGGAGCCCGGCCGCGCAGATCACGCCGCCGGAATCGTTGAAGTTCGGGAACAGCGACCATTTCCGGCCGTTCACGTCGATCTGCTCGGTCGGCGCGACCTCCATGCCGGGCCAGCGTTTCAGCGGCACGTCCGGTCCGACCCAGACCTCGAACGGCTTCTGCCCGCCGTCGCCGTCGGTGTCCTTCCACAGGCAGTAGGTCACGTTCGGCGAGATGACCTTGGAGCTGTCCAGTTCGCCGTTCGGCACCATTTTCAGCTGCTGCGCCTGCTCCGGCTTCAGCAGCTGACACGGGTTGACCGACGCGAGCGGCCCGCTCGGCGCGGTGCCCTCCGGCGGGGTGCTCGGCGTGATCGGCGGCGCGGGCTGCCCGCCCGGCAGATGCGCGGCGACCTGCGGGATGACCTTCTTCGTCCGCTCGCACGCCTGCGCGTCGTCCGGATAGGACACGCTCACGAAGGCGAACGACTTGGGTCCGAGCGTCGTGTACAGGTCGCAGCTGCCGCCCAGGAACCCGGCGTACCGCGTCCACGGAAACCCGCCGAGCTGCACCGGGTCGGCCTTCTTGAGCGCACCCTGGAGGTAGTCGTCGAGGCTCAGGTCCACCGACCAGCCAACGGACATGACCACCGTGTGCTCGGTGTCCGTCGCGGTCCACAGGCACATCGCCGGCGCGCGCTGCGCCTTGCTGGCCTTCACCGACCTGCCCTGCGGTTTGTAGCCGAGCCCGGCGAGCTGCTTCGCGTCAAGCAACGCGCACGGGTCGACGACCGGCGTGACCGGCCCCTGTCCCGGCACCGGCGAAGCCACGCCGCTCACCTGCTGCGTGCACCCGGCGAGCAGCGTCGCGGCCGCCGCCAGGGCGACCGCCGCTTGTTTGAACCTCATCAGCTGCCTCCTCCGCTCCGCACCCTACTGACCAGTGCGGTTCCGCACTCGCGGAACAGGAAGGATCGACCCGGCAGTTACGGTTTCGGCACCGCGCGGCGCAGGACGAGCGCGGAAACCCCGGCTGCCACCACGGCCGCCGCGGCGGCGGCGATCGCGATGGCCATCGTGGTTCCGCTCACCCGCGGCCGGAACGGATGCGAGTTCGGCACCAGCAGAATGACGCCGGAGCCGAGCACCGCGAGCAGCAGTCCGAACAGCCAGATCCGCAGGGCTCCTTGGCGGAGCGTCGCGAGAAACTGCTTGTCCGCGGACCGGAACATCGGCCGCCGATCCCGCCCCCTGACCAGCATGACCCCGTTGACGACGAGGCAGAACGCCGCGCCGCCGATCGAGATCAGCCCGAACCGGAACGACGCGTGCGTCCCCTTTTCCGCGGTGAAAAGCAGCCAGCCCGCGACCGCGAGCACGGCGAAAGCCAGCGCATAGTCCACTGTGGCCAGCGCACCGGCCTTGCGCAGAGCGGGGATCAGGGCTCTGTCGGATTCCATCTGAGGTTGTCTCGCCTTCGCGAAGTTCAGCGCTTGACCGGTTCCAGCACCTCGAGCCCGCCGAGGAACGGGCGCAGCGCCACCGGCACCCGGACCGAACCGTCGGGCTGCTGGTGGTTCTCCACGATCGCGACGATCCAGCGCGTGGTCGCGAGGGTGCCGTTCAGCGTGGCGGCCGTCTGCGGTTTGCCGTTGTCGTCGCGGTAGCGCACCGACAAGCGGCGGGCCTGGAACGTGGTGCAGTTGGACGTCGAGGTCAGCTCGCGGTAGGTCTCCTGCGTCGGGACCCACGCCTCGCAGTCGTACTTGCGGTAGGCGGACGTGCCGAGGTCGCCGGTCGCGGTGTCGATGACCCGGTACGGGACCTCGATCGCGGCGAGCATGTCCTCTTCCCAGCCCAGCAGCCGCTCGTGCTCGGCCTCCGCGTCCTCCGGCTTGGCGAAGACGAACATCTCGACCTTGTCGAACTGGTGCACCCGGATGATGCCGCGGGTGTCCTTGCCGTACGACCCGGCCTCGCGGCGGTAGCACGACGACCAGCCGGCGTAGCGGCGCGGACCGGCGGAGAGGTCGAGGATCTCGTCCGAGTGGAAGCCCGCGAGCGGGACCTCCGACGTGCCGACGAGGTACAGGTCGTCGTCGCGCAGCCGGTACACCTCCGACGAGTGCGCGCCGAGGAACCCGGTGCCGGCCATGATCTCCGGACGCACCAGCGACGGCGTGATCATCGGCGTGAAGCCGTTGGCCGTCGCGCGCGCCACGGCCATGTTCAGCAGCGCGAGCTGCAGCTGCGCGCCGACGCCGGAGAGGAAGTAGAACCGCGAGCCCGACACCTTCGCGCCGCGCTCCATGTCGAGCGCGCCGAGGCCCTCCATCAGGTCGAGGTGGTCGCGCGGGGTGAAGTCGAACGACGGCACCTCGCCGACGGTCTTCAGCACCGCGAAGTCGTCCTCGCCGCCGATCGGCGCGTCCGGGTGCACCAGGTTCGGCAGGATCCGGAACAGCTGGTCGAACTCCTCCGACGCCTCGTTCTGCTCGACCTCGGCGGCCTTGACCTGCGCCGACAGCTCCTTGGCGCGGGCGAGCAGGGCGGGCTTCTCCTCCGCGGAGGCCTTCGGCACCTGCTTGGACACGGACTTCTGCTCGGCCCGCAGCTTGTCGGCGGTCGCGATCGCAGAGCGGCGGCGCTGGTCGAGGTCGAGCAGCTTGTCGACCACTCCCTCGTCCTCGCCACGGGCACGCTGCGACGCGCGCACGGCTTCCGGGTCTTCGCGCAGAGTCCTGGGGTCAATCACGGACAGAAGGGTAGTCGCAGGCCAGCCACGACTTCGACGCGGTTTCCCGTACACACTGTGCGGCGCCCCGAAGACAACCCGACAGTCTGATCGTTGTCGCCCGTTTCCCGCGCTCCCCATACTCGCTAGAACCCGGAGCGGAGGGAACTCACATGACCGACGACCTGCTCGCGCGCCACCGCGCGGTGCTCCCGTCCTGGATGTCCCTGCTGTACGACGAGCCGATCGAAATCGTGCACGCGCAGGATCGCCGCCTCACCGACGCCAACGGCCGCACCTACCTCGACTTCTTCGCCGGCGTGCTCACCAACGCCATGGGTTACGACGTCCCCGCGATCAGCGACGCGGTCCGCAAGCAGCTGGACACCGGCGTGCTGCACACCTCGACGCTGTACCTGATCCGCTCGCAGGTCGAGCTGGCCGAACGGATCGCGGAACGCTCCGGGATCCCGGACGCGAAGGTGTTCTTCACGAACTCCGGCAGCGAGGCCAACGACACCGCGCTGATGCTCGCCACCCAGTACCGCCGCAGCAACCAGGTGCTGGCGATGCGGAACTCCTACCACGGCCGCTCGTTCGGCACGGTCGCGATCACCGGCAACCGCGGCTGGTCCGCGTCGTCGCTGAGCCCGCTCAAGGTCAACTACGTCCACGGCGGCTACCGCTACCGCAGCCCCTTCCGCGACCTGCCCGACGCGGCTTACATCGACGCCTGCGTCGCCGACCTGGTCGAACTGCTGGAAACCGCCACCGCGGGCGACGTGGCCTGCCTGATCGCCGAGCCGATCCAGGGCGTCGGCGGCTTCAGCTCCCCGCCGGACGGCCTGTTCAAGGCGATGAAGGAAGTCCTGGACGACCACGGCATCCTGTTCGTCTCCGACGAGGTCCAGACCGGCTGGGGCCGCACCGGCGACCATTACTGGGGCATCCAGGCCCACGACGTGGTGCCGGACCTGATGACCTTCGCCAAGGGCCTGGGGAACGGCCTGGCAGTAGGCGGCGTGGTCGCGCGAGGCGACGTGATGGACTGCTTCCGGGCAGAGTCGTTCTCCACGTTCGGCGGCAATCCGGTATCCATGCAAGGCGCACTGGCCGTCCTGGACTACATCGACGACCACGACCTGCAAGCAAACTGCAAAGCCCGCGGCGACCAGCTCATGCGAGGCCTGCGCGCGGCCAACAACCCCTTCGTCGGAGAAGTGCGCGGCAAGGGCCTGATGATCGGCGTAGAACTGGTCGAACCCGGCACCACGACGCCGAATACCGCAGCCGCGAAACAAATGCTGGAAGAAACGAAAAAGCGCGGCCTGCTGATCGGAAAGGGCGGCCTGCACAAAAACGTCCTGCGGATCGGGCCGCCGATGACGCTCACGGAAGCCGAGGCGAGCGAGGGGCTGGAGATTCTGCTCGACTCGTTGGCGGCTTTGTCCTGACCGGCTCGTGAGTGCCTATGCCGGTTCTAACCGGGATAGGCACTCACGACTTCACCGCCGCACAAACCGCGCCACGTGCTCCGCAAGCACCTCGCCCGCGTCCTCCTGCAAAAAGTGCCCGGCCCCACCCACAGTCGGATGGTCCAGTCCAGAAGCCCCGCGCATCGACCGCTGCAGAATCGGCCCCATGGCCCCGGTAATCGGATCCCCGTCCGAAAACGCGCACAAGAACGGCACATCCATTTCCGTCAACGCCGCCCAAGCCGCGCGATTAGCCTCGGACGCGGGATCATCCGGCCGCGTCGGCACCAGCCCCGGCATAGCCCGCGGCCCAGCCTTGTACATCTCATTGGGAAACGGCGCGTCATAAGCCGCCCGGACATCCTCCGGCAGCGCGGTCTTGCACCCGGACTGCACACACCGCCCGACATCCAGAATCTGCGCGCCCTCCACGGCTTCGCGGAACTTGTGCCACACCGGCGGCATATCGACATCGCCCGTCGGCAGCCCGGTATTGGCCGCGACCACCCCGGCGAACCGCCCCGGGTTCTCCGCCACCAGCCGCAGCCCGATCAGCCCGCCCCAGTCCTGCCCGACCAGGGTGACCTCTTCGAGGCCGAGGACGTCGAACGAGAACCGGCGCATCCACTCGACATGCCGCGCGTAACTGTGGTCGACGATTTCCGCCGGCTTGTCCGACCGGCCGAACCCGACCAGGTCCGGCGCGATCGCCCGCAGCCCGGCGTCGGCGAGCACCGGAAGCATCTTCCGGTAGAGGAACGACCAGCTCGGCTCGCCGTGGAGCAGCAGAACGGGCGGCCCGTCCGCCGGCCCGGCCTCGACGTAGCCGACTCTGATCAGCCCGCCGTCCGGGTCGGACAGGTCGGTGTAGGAAGGTTCGAAGGCGAAATCGGGCAGGTCCGCGAACCGGTCTTCCGGCGTCCTGAGGAGTCGCACGGTTCCCACGTTAGTGGGAACGGGACCGCGCGGCAGTGCGCGAAAGCTACGAAATCGCCACCGCGACGACCAGCCCGAGCCCGAGGTGCGCCGCCGCGACGACGATGCTCGCCGGCGCGAACTTCTCGCTCTGGATCGTGGACCCGACGTCGATCCGGGTCGCCCACTCCAGCAGCCGCACCGCCAGCACCTGCACGATGACCCCGAGCAGGCCGTAGACCAGCGACGTGATCAGGCCGGCGGTCAGGTCGCTCGCGGAGCTGTAGATCGCCACGACCACGATGAACGCCATCGACAGCAGTCCGGACGCGGTCACGATCACCGCGTTCGGCAGGCCGCGGGTGACCAGCTTCGACAGCTTGCCCGGCGTGGTGAAGTCGATCGCGTAGAACCCGGCGAACATCAGCAGCAGGCCGACGATGCCGTACAGCAGGATCGCGCCGATGCCGCGCACGAGGTCGGAACCGAACGTTGCGGGCAGTGCGAGCGTCGTGGTCACGGAGTCTCCCTGGATGGCCAATTCGCACCGGTGGAATCGGACATCCAGGGTTGTATCACGACTCCGGGATCCGGTGCGGCACAAACGCCGCGCCGTCGTCGGTGACAAGTCCGCTGGTCTCGCGGATCCCCAGCCCCGCCGAGGAGTCCCCGACGATCCACGCACCGAGCGCCGGACGGTACCCGTCGAACTCCGGCAGCGGATCGAACGCCTGGTAGACGTAGCCTTCCGCGCCGTAGACGCCGTCGGTCTGCGTCTCGTACCCGGTGGCCACGATCTGCACGTTCGCGCCCTCGCGGCCGAGCTTCGGCTTGCGCACGTACTCGGTGAGCAGACCGGGGTCGTCGGCGAACGCGGGCAGCAGGTTCGGGTGCCCGGGGTAGTTCTCCCAGAGCACGGCGAGCAGCGTCTTGTTCGACAGCAGCATCTTCCACAGCGGTTCGACCCACAGCGTGCGCGGCATGGTCTCCACCGCGAACTTGCCGAACTCCTCGTCGACCACCCATTCCCACGGGTACAGCTTCACCACCGTGGACATCTGCGCCTCGGCGAGGTCGACGAACCGCTTGAGCACCGGGTCCCAGCCGATCTCCTCGATCGCGAGGCCGACCGTGTCGAGCCCGGCCTCGGCCGCGGTCTCCTGCAGGTACGCCGTGGTCACGTGGTCCTCGCCGCTCGGATCGGCCGCGGACCAGGTGAAGTGCAGTTCGTTCGACGGCAGCTTGCCGCCGATCTCCTCCCAGCGCTCGACCAGCTTCTCGTGGATGGAGTTCCACTGGTCGTCTTCCGGGAAGACGTCGGTCTTCCAGTGCCACTGCAGCAGCGACGCCTCCAGCAGCGTGGTCGGCGTGTCCGCGTTGTACTCCAGCAGCTTGGCCGGGGATTTGCCGTCGTAGCGCAGGTCGAAGCGGCCGTAGACGTGCGGGTCCTGGCGTTTCCACGACTCCGCGATGTGCGGCCACACCCACTCCGGGATGCCGAAGCGGTGGTACTGCTCGGTGGTCACGACGTTGTCGACGGCCTCCAGGCACATCGAATGCAGCAGTTCGACGTCCGCCTCGAGCGAGAGCACCTCGTCCATGTCGAAGACGTAGTGCACCGATTCGTCCCAGTACGGCCGGGGTTTGCCGGTGCCGTCGCGCGCCGGGGTGCCGTAGACCAGGCCCTGTTCCTCGACGATCCGCTGCCAGTCGCGGCGTGGTTCCCGCCGGTCCCGATACATCTACGAGCCTCCGCTCTTGCCGGTCCCGCCGGAGGTCCCGCTCTTGCCGCTGATGCCGAAGCCGCCGCGCTGAATGCTGGTTCCCGACTTGGTCGAAACGTTGGTGTTGCCCGACGGCGCGGTGAAGCTGCCGCCGGAGACGTGCTGGCCGATGCCGCCGGTGCCGCCGTAGTTGTAGCGGTACTGGGTGTATCCGCCGCCCGGAATCGGGATGAACCAGAAGCCGCCGCTGTAGTGGCCGTGGTTGGCGACGGCGTAGCTCTCGTCGCAGTACTTGTCGTCTTGGATGACGCCGTTGGCGTCAGTACAGACCGCAGTGACTTCCTTGGGCTTGGCGATCGTGTAGAACGTCGCGATCAGCCCGACCAGACCGACGGTGACGCCGCTGCCGATCAGGATCTTGCGTTTGGTGGCCGCCTTCGCGTCCGCCGCCTCCCGTGCCGCGACGGCCGCTTGCCGTTCACGTTCCTGGTCGGCGAGAGCCTGCTTGCGGGCCCGCTGTTCGGCCACCGAGGGCTGCCGCGGCTGCGTGTTCGCGTCCTGGAAACGCATCGAGCCCGGCTTCTTCGGCTCCTCGGGCGGCTGCACGCCGCTGTTGTCGTCTTGCGTCATGTGCGCTCCGTAATCCCCCAGCACTGCAAACCCCGCGTTCCACCCTAATCGACCCGGCACACGCGCGGTTCATGCGGCGCGGGCATCATGGGTATCGATGTCTCAACGCTCGGAGCGGTTCCCTTCGCGTATGCAGACCCTGACCACCCGCGTGGTGATGGCCGGGGTGTTCCTCGGTGCGGTCATCGCGCTGGCCTTGAGCGTCGCCTTCTCCTGGACCGACACGCTCGCCGGAGGCGCGGGCGGCGGCGAGGGCAAGCTCAGCGAGGCCGCCCAGCAGGCGTTTCACTCGCCGCCGGGCACCTGCCTGACCTGGAACGCCAAGGACGCCTCGGACGCGCACCAGGTGCCGTGCGAGCAGCCGCACCTGTTCGAGGTGACCACCGTGGTCGACATCGGCGCGAAGTACCCGCAGCAGGCTCCGTTCCCGAGCCTCGACCAGTGGCAGGACATCGCGCAGCAGCAGTGCAACGCCGACGTGCGGCCGTACCTCGGCCACCCGCTCGACCCGTACGGCAAGCTCACCACCAACCTGCTGCGGCCGACCTCGGCGCAGTGGGCGCAGGGTGACCGCCAGCTGCGCTGCGGACTGCAGTTCGCCGGTCCGGGCGGCACCCTGCAGTCCACCACCGGCGCGGCGAAGACCCAGGACCAGTCGATGGTGTGGGCCCCGGGCACCTGCCTCGCGCTGGTCGGCAAGGGGGTCGGCGACCCGATCGACTGCGGCAAGCCGCATTCGTACGAGATCATCGCGACGCTCGACCTCGCCTCGCACTTCAAGGACGGCTACCCGAAGCTGGACGACCAGAAGTCCTGGCTCGACACCGAGTGCAACAAGGCCGCCAAGGACTACACCGGCGGCGCCGATCTCTCGGCGAAGAAGCTCACCCTGGGCTGGGACTCGCGCGAGCAGGAGAGCTGGGACGCCGGGTCCACCAAGGTCAACTGCAAGGTCGCGGCCACGCTGCAGGACGGCAGCGGATTCCAGGCGGTCACCGGCAGCGTGAAGAGCGGATCGGCCGGGGCGTCGAGCCAGCAGCAGAGCCCGCCGCCCAAGTCCAGCTCCAGTTCCAGCTCCAGCGGGGGCAACTGAACAGTGCCCGTCGAGATGAGCCAGGCGCGGTTCGAGGAACTCGTCTCCGACGCGCTCGACCAGGTGCCCGCGGAGTTCGCCGCGGCGATGGACAACGTCGTGGTGCTGGTCGAGGACTTCAACGAGGAAGCGCCGGACATCCTCGGGCTCTACCACGGCATCGCGCTCACCGAGCGCACCAGCCACTACAGCGGGGCGCTGCCGGACCGGATCTCGATCTACCGCGAGCCGATCCTCGACATCTGCGACACCGAGGACGACGTCGTCGAGGAAGTGCTCATCACCGTCATGCACGAACTCGGCCACCACTTCGGCATCGACGACGAGCGGCTGCACGAACTCGGCTGGGGCTGATTTCGGCGGAATCGCGGCGGACCGGTGCTCTTCCTTGATCACCACCGTCCCGCGACCGCGGAAACCACCGAAGGTCACCAAAGCGTCACGGACCGCCGCCACTCTCCCTAGACTGGCCTCACCAGGGCGTTTCCTTTTTCTCGTGAGGTGGTTCGTGGCGCATCGTCAGACGGACAGCCGGCTGCGCTGGCTGCTCGCGTCGAGCGGCACGTCGAATCTCGCCGACGGCATCGCGAAGGTCGCTTTCCCGCTGCTGGCCGCCACGCTGACGCGCGATCCGGTGGAGATCGCCGCGCTGTCGGCGGTGCAGTTCCTGCCGTGGCTGCTGTTCGCCATCCCGGCCGGCACGCTGGTCGACCGGATCGACCGCAAGAAGGCGATGGTCGCTGCGAACGCGATGCGCGCGCTGGTGGTCGCCGCGGTCACCGCGCTGCTCGCGTTCGGTTCGGTGCAGATCTGGACGATCTACGTCGCGTCGCTGCTGGTGGGGATCGCGGAAACGGTCGCGGAGAGCGCGGCGAACGTGCTGCCGCCCGCGCTGGTCGAGGCGGACCGGCTGGAGAACGCCAACAGCAAGCTGCAGGCGTGCGAGATCGTCGGCCAGACGTTCCTGGGCGGCCCGGTCGGCAGCGCCACCTTCGCGATGTTCGCGGTTTTCCCGTTCCTGCTCTCGTCGGTCGGATTCGCGGTCGGCGCCGCGGTGCTGCTGGGCATGGCGGGCAGCTATCGGCCGCGGCAGGAAACCACCTCGCACGTCCGGGCGGATTTCGCGGACGGCTTCCGCTGGCTGCGGAAGCATTCGCTGCTGCTGCGGCTGCTCGCGATCGCCGGTCTGCTCAGCCTGATCAGCGAGCTGGCCCAGGCGCAGCTGGTGCTGTACGCGCTGGAAGACCTGCGTTTGTCCGATGCCACCTTCGGCGCGTTCGCGTTTGTCGGCGGGGCTGGCGGCCTGCTCGGGGCCGGGTTGACGCCGCGGCTGGTCCGGCGCATCGGACGCCGGGCGGTCCTGGTCGGCGGGGTGTTGTTCTGCGCGCTCGGGTTCGGCGGCATGGGCCTGATCCGCCAGCCGGTGGTGTCCGCGGTGCTGTTCGGCGTGTTCGCGGCGGCGGTGGTGGCGGTGAACGTCGTGCTCGCGACCGCGCGCCACACGCTCGTGCCGGGCGAACTGCTCGGCCGCGTGCTCGGGGTCTGGCGCACTGTCGTCTGGGGTGCGATCCCGCTCGGCGCGCTGCTCGGCGGATGGCTCACGAAGCTGCTCGGTTCGGCGGGCGACACCTTCGCCGCGTCCGGCCTGCTGCTGCTGTTCGTGACCGGCTATGCACTGTTCGCGCTGCGCGGGCACCCGCTCGATGACAAAACGGCCTCGACCGGGGACGGAGTCCGCTCGCAGCAGTGATCCGGCGCGGTTTTGGTGCTGGAATGGCACCTCACCCCGGCCGCCCGGAGGTACGTGATGACCGCGCTCCACACTCCGCCGCTGCCCGACGACGACCGCGACACCGAGCTTGAGTCACCTCCGCCCGCCGCTCGCCGTCCGCTCGTCCTGGCCGCCGTCGCCGGGTTCGTGCTCGGCGGCTGCGTGCTCGGGCTGCTCTGGGGCCTGTCCGGCCAGCGAGCCGGAGCGAATGTCGACGCCGCGGCCGCCTGCACCGCGTTCGCCCGCGCCGGGCGCATCCCGGACACCACCGGCGGCACCGACGCGGCCCAGTTCACCCGCATGTCCGACGACGCGGTGCACCGCGTCACCGGCGCGATGGAGCTGGCCAAGGCGGCGGCGACCTTCGACGGCAACTACCAGCCGCTGGCCAAAGCCCTCGACGCGGTGAACAAGATGGTGCTCAGCAGCCGCTTCGACAACCGCGACGGGCAGGCCGCCGTCGTACAGGCGGAGCAGCTCTGCGCGCGGGGCTGACCCCACGCGCGGAGCGTCCGGTCAGGCCTTGTGCACGGTCTTCACGCCGAGCTGCTTGCCCGGGATGTTCGTGCCCGCGCAGCCGGTGCCGTCGAGCGGCACGAACTTCGACGCGGTCTCCTGCGGCAGGTACACGCGCAGGCCCTTGACTGGCGTCGGCTTGCAGACGCTCGGGTCGAAGTTGCGCACCTGCGCGAACTGCAGGTCGGCGGCGGCGGTCTGGCCGGGAGCCAGCTTCACCGGAGCGCCCTTGGCACCGTCGCGCTCGGCGGCCGGGCCGATCTGCGCCCCGTTCTCGCCGCCGACGTACGACACGCCGGGGAAGCCCTGGATGGTGCACGGTTTGCCGCTCGTGTTCTTGATCAGCAGCGACCGGTACTGCGAACCCGCGCCGGCGTCGCCGCCGCCCAGCGACAGGGACACGTCGCCGGCCTTGCAGAGACCGTTGTCGGCGGGCGGTTTCTCGGCCGGCGCCGCGCCGCCGCTCGGCGCGGACGACGCGGAAGAAGGAGCGGACGATGCCGCGGACGACGCCGACGACATCGGGCTGCTCGACGGGGTGTCCGAACTCGCCGGGCCGCTCGCGGCGGGTGCGCCCTGACCGCAGGCGGAAAGCAGCAGCGCCCCCGACGCGCCCACTGCGGACAGGAAGACCAGGGAAATCCACGGTTTCTTCGTGTTTGCCATCTCACTCGCCTCGCTGTGCTGGTGAACGCCTAACTGGGTGAAACCTTCATCCGGAGGACGTGCCAGGTCCGGACGGGGTTGCTCCGCATCCGGTGAGTTCCCCACCGGACCCGGGTTCACGCGGCGTTTCCCCGCACGAGTGATCAACCGCTCACGAAAGGCGCGTGTCGACCCAGCGCAGGCACTCCCAGCCGCTCTCCGTCGCTTCCAGCTCGACGAACTTCGTGTTCGGGATCAACGCCTCGTTCGCCAGTTCGGCGGGCACGTTCGAGGCCAGCCATTCCCCGGCGAGCCGGATCGCGCCGCCGTGGCTGACCAGCACGACCGCCCCGTCCGGCGAGGTCTCCTCGTGCTTGGCCCGCAGCTCGGCGGCCGCGCCGAGCATCCGGTCGCGCACCTGCCTGCCGGTCTCGCCGCCGGGGATCGGGACGTCCAGGTCTCCTTCCGTCCACGCCTTCACCACGCGCAGGTAGGTGCCGATCGAGTCCAGGTCGGTGTTGCCCTCGAGATCGCCTGCGTCGACCTCCTTGACGCCCTCGATCACCTGCACGTCGAACCCGAACGCCTCGGCCAGCGGAGCCGCGGTCTGCTGCGCACGCACCGCTTCCGACGCGTAGACCGCCACGATCGGCTCGGCCTTCAGCTCCTCGGCGAGCGCCGCGGCCTGCTCGCGGCCGAGTTCGGTGAGCGGCGGGCCGGGCAGCGCGGTGTCCAGCGCGCGGCGGACGTTGCCTTCGGTTTGCCCGTGCCGGACCAGCAGCAGCCTCACGCGCCTTCTCCCTTCAAAACGGCGTCGACCCACGCCTGCGCGTCGAGGAAATCCTGGTTCCCCGCGCCCTCCTCGATGGTGGCCGCGACCTCGTCCGCCCGCGGATGCGAACCGAGGAAACGCAGGTGCGAGCGGCGGCGCAGGGCGGTCATCGCGTCGATGATCCGGGGTTCGGCGATGTGCCCCTCGAAGTCGATGAAGAACCGGTACTCGCCGAAGTTGTTGCGGGTCGGCCGGGCGTCGATCCGGGTCAGGTTGATCCCGCGGCCGGCCAGCTCCACCAGCAGGTCGGACAGCGTTCCGGTGCGGTTGACCGCGGCCGCGACGATGGACGTGCGGTCGGCTCCGGTGGGCGCGGGCAGTTCGCCGGGACGGCGCACCATCAGGAACCGGGTCTGCGCGTCGCGGACGTCGGCGACGCCGGTCGCCAGCTCTTCCAGCGGGTAGTGCTCGATCGCGACCGGCGCGCAGACCGCGGCGTCGAAATCACCCTCGACCACGCCGACCGCCGCCGCCGCGGTGGACGACGAGGCGACCGGGGTGGCGTCCGGCAGGTTCGCCTCCAGCCACTCGCGCACCTGGGCGAGCGCGTGCGGATGGCTCGCGACGGTGCGGATTTCGCCGCTGCCGGGCCGGTTGAGCACGCTGAAGTGGATCGGCAGGATCGTCTCGGCCGTGGCGACGAGCGGATCCCCGTCGCTGAGCCCGTCGAGCGTCGCGGGCACGACGCCCTCGACGGAGTTTTCGATGGGCACGCACGCGGCGTCCGCGGCTCCGTCGCGGACGGCTTGCAGCGCCAGCCGGACGGTCTCGTAGGGGGTCAGGTCCTCGCCCGGCGCGAGCGCGCGGGCGGCCTGCTCGGTGAACGTGCCCTGAGGGCCGAAATACGCGATCCGCAACACGAGCCTCAGGCTAGCGACCGCGTGCGTGGCGCTTTTCACTCGGACAGCCGGTGGCTAAACCGGTTACGCCGGGTGGCGTTTTTTGCCATGCTGGACCGGTGACCGCCGACTCAGGCACACACGCCGGGCACGGGGAAGCCGGTACGCCGGGTTCTCCCCGAACGCCGGAATTGGTGCTGTGCGCCGTCGATGAACCGCTCGCCGCGGCGTGGACCTCCGCCGTGGCGGACTTCGGCGGCTCCGTCCGGGTGCACCGCGGTTCGGTGCTCGACATCGCCGCGCAGGCGGTGGTCAGCCCGACCAACTCCTACGGCTGGATGCGCGGCGGGATCGACGCGGTTTACGCGCGGGCGTTTCCCGGCATCGAGCAGAGCGTGCGCAGCGCGGTACTGGCTTCGTACGGCGGTGAGCTGCCGATCGGCGAGTCGGTGATCGTCCCGACCGGCGAATCCGAACCGGCGTGGCTGATCAGCGCGCCGACCATGCGCGAACCCGGCGAGCGGCTGCCCGCCGACACCGTCCACCCGTATCTCGCGGCGCGCGCGGTGTTCCTGCAATGGCAGCGCGGACAGCTGGATTCCGGCTCGGTCGCCTCGGCCGTGCGGACGATCGCGATGCCCGGTCTCGGCACCGGCGTCGGCGGCGTGGCACCGGCCACGTGCGCGCGGCAGGTCGCCGCCGCGTGGCAGGAAGTTTTCGGAGCCAACGGTCACCTTCGGTGATCGAATACCTGCCCCGGTCAGGGGTGCGTGCATCACATCACAGCGCGTTCACGCGCGGTAAGCCCTACCGTTGATACGGCGTTACGGAAGTAGCGCAGACGGAGCCAGCGCAGGCGACGGCCGAGGAGTGTGCGATGCCCACACGGGTCCGTGAACTCAGCCCTTATGTAGAGCTGCATCGGGAACAGTGGCGGGAGCTGCGCAGCTCCACTCCGCTGCCGCTGACCGCGGACGAGCTGGTCCGGCTCCGCGGGCTCGGGGAGCAAATCGATCTCGCCGAGGTCGCCGACGTGTACCTGCCGCTTTCGCGGTTGATCAATCTCCAGGTGAAGGCCCGGCAGCAACTGTACGAGGCCACCACGACATTTCTCGGCGAGGACTGTCGCAACACCAAGGCTCCGTTCGTGATCGGCATCGCGGGCAGTGTCGCGGTCGGAAAATCGACCACCGCCCGAATCCTGCGCACTCTGCTGGCCCGCTGGCCCGACCACCCGCGGGTCGACCTCGTGACGACCGACGGGTTCCTCTACTCCCGCGCGGAGCTGACGCGGCGCGGAATCATGCACCGCAAGGGTTTTCCGGAAAGCTACGACCGGCGCGCGCTGCTGCGGTTCGTCACCGAGGTGAAGTCCGGGGCCGAGCGGGTGGCCGCGCCGGTGTACTCGCACCTGGCCTACGACATCCTCCCGGACCAGGAACAGGTCGTGGAACGGCCGGACATCCTCATCATCGAGGGATTGAACGTCCTGCAGCCCGGCCCGAGCCTGACCGTCTCGGATCTGTTCGACTTCTCGATTTACGTCGACGCGCACATCGACGACATCGAACACTGGTACGTCGAACGATTCCTGAAGCTGCGGCACACCGCCTTCGCCGACCCGGCCTCGCACTTCCACCACTTCGCCGGCCTGCCCGACGACGAGGCCCGCGAAGAGGCCCGGCATCTCTGGCACACCATCAACGAGCCGAACCTGATGGAGAACATCAAGCCGACCCGTCCACGCGCGACTCTCGTGCTCCGCAAGGACGCCGACCACGCGATCAACCGCGTTCGGCTGCGGAAACTCTGAATTCACCCACACGCACCTCAGCAGTCTCGTTCCGCACCTGGCCCCGGAGTTGCTGACCGATCGGCCAGAGTCTTCGTAACCACTTGGCCGATACCAGCGGGCCGGTCCGCAAGCGACCCTGAAACACAGCAGGATGTCGCACTTGACCTGCGAAGGAGGCCACGATGTTGACTATCGTCCTGACCTGGGTCGGCGCGGTATTGGGATTGACGCTGCTGGTCGCGATGGCCGCGGGGGCGTTCGTCGTCGACTTCGACGACGCGCTGCGCGAACGGCGCGTGAAGGCACGGAGCACGACGGGGCCGACCAGCTGAGGCCGCGCCTTCGGGTCCAGGCAAGATGTGCGGCATGAGTCCGGTGAGCCGCGCGCGCAAGAAGAGTTCCCTACCCACCGCCCCCAGCGTCAACGGTCTGTTCAAGGACGTGCTGCGGGACTTCTCCGCGGTCGCGGCCGAGCCCGGCCCGTTCGACATCGAGCTGCTGGGTTCCGAGGTCGTCGGGCAGTGGCGGGACGTCGTGGTGGAGGACGAACCGGAAAACCAGCTCGGCCTTGAGCTGATCGCGTTCGCCCAGCGCAAGATCACGCCCGGCGCGGCGGCGCTGCTGGCCGCGCTGAAGGTGCTGGCCGAGTCCGAAGAGGAGCGTGCGGCGGCGGCCGAGGCGCTCGGCGTCGTGCTCGGCCGGGGCATTCCGGAGCCGGAGTGGGCCGCCGAGGTCGGGAAGGTCAGCGTCGGCGAATGCTGGCGCACCGGGGATGTCTACGGCGACGAGTCGTCGTTGCTGTGCGTCTTTTCGCGCGGCGACCACTCGCTCGGCCTGCTCGCGCTGCTGGACTTCACCGAGGGCGGCCGGGTGCGCGACCTGGTGGTCATCGAGGAGCCGCACGAGGTGCTCGCCGAAATGCGCTCGCAGGTCGAGGAAGACGGCGAGCTGGTCGTGCTGGAAAAGGTCGAGCCCGCCGACGCGCACCGGCTGCTGGTATCCGGAATCGCGGCCACGGACGCACTGGACGAGCCGGACATCGGCGAGGACTACGCGCGGTTCCACGCCATCGCGCTGACCTGGGCGCGTTCGCTGCCGGAGCCTTCCGAGGGTCCGGCGGTGGCCGAGTGGACTGCCGCGCAGCGCGAGGAAGCGGTCGCCCAGTTCCTCGCCGACACGAATTTGCCGGACGCCGACGCCGCCCGCGAAATCGCCAACCTCCTGGTGGACCACGGCTGCCGGGCAGAACCGGCGAACCCGCTGCGCGTCGGTCCGGAGAAGCTGGCGCGGTTCCTCGAATCCTTGCTGGACGGCGAATCCGAGCTGGAAGACGAGGACGCGGTCGCACCGGTCGTGCTGGCGTGGGCCGGATGGGCCGCGGCTCGTGCCGGACTGTCCGAAGCAGCCACTGCCGCTTTGCTGGAAGAGGTCACCGAATACCTCGGCGAATACCTCTCGGACGACGACGAGGAAGAGGACTTCAGCGACTACCTCGACGGCACCGAATCCGCCGACGAAGCACTGGAAGTGGTGGCCCGCCGTCGTTTCGCGGTGCCCGAACTGTCCACAGTGATCGGTGACGAGGAACTGACCGACCTCGACCCGGGCGACCCGGAACAGCGCCGCCTGCTGGTGATCGGCGCACACCCGGAGTACCACGAATCGCTCGCCGCGGAAGAATTCGACGGCGCGGACGGTCTCCGGCTCGCCCTTGAGACGTCCATTGTGGACCAGCTGTGGGACGACGAGCCCGCCGAAGTGTGGACCGCCGCGCAGAACCTGCTGCGGCAGGACCTTTCCCGCACCGAGGTCCTCGACCGGTTGGTGTCCGTCCTCGAAGGACAGCTGACCGAAACCGAGGAAGAAGACCAGCTGGACTACGACCTGGACGCCTACCGCGCCGCACTGGCCGAGATCTAGCCCTTCGGAAGCGCGATCCGGGCCGACCGGATCTCCGCGAGCAACCGGGTTTTGCGGCGGTGGACGTTCACCAGCTCGGCGACATAGCCGGTGAACTCCGCCGCCGTGCCCGCTTGTCTGTGGAGGGTGCGCAGTTTTTTGAGGCACTGCGCCGCTTCCCGGTACGCGGCGGCTTCTTTCTGCGCGATCAGCTGCTCGATCCGTTCGCGGTATTCCGGAATGGAGGGTTCTTCTTTCGGCGACTCCGGTTTCTCTGCCTGCGGTTGCTCCGCCTGCAGTTTCTCTGCCTGCAGTTTCTCCGCTCGCGATTGATCCGCCCGCAGTTGCTTCGCCTGCGATTGCTCTGCCCGCCGCGGCCGTGCCCGCTGCGGAGTCAGCACCCGAGCCGCGTACGCGATCGCCTCACTGTGCCGCCCAGCCGCCCGCAACACCCGCACGATCTTGAGACTGACGTCCACCCGAGGCGGTTTGGCCGCGAGAATGGCGACCAGCCCGTCGACGTCCCCGCTAGCCTCCGCGATCTCCTCCTGCAGCCGTTCCGCGATCTCGCGCTTCTCGGCGGACTTCCCGCGCAATATTTCGTCCACAATGGACTTCATCCGCGCGAGCCCGGCGTCCCCGAGCGCCCCCGCGAAATCGGCCACCGCGACCGCCCGCCCGCTGAACGCCGCCTCCAGCACCCAGTCCGCGAGCTGCTCGGGATCCGGCGGCCGAGCCGCACAGGCCCGCGCGTACAACGCGACCGCCTGGTCAAGCCGCACTTGAAGGTCCCCGGCGAGATCACCGTGCTGCTCGAGCATGCCCACGATGTCGTCCACCGCCCGCCGGGCGAGCGGCGCGAGATCGGCCCGGCTGCCGGAGTCGAGCAACCGCCGCACAGTATCGAGAACCGCACCGATTTTGGCGGTGTACTCGACCGGGTCGGGGACGCTCACGCGAACAGTCTGCCGTATGGCTCGCAACCGGCGTGTGGGCCAACGGCGTACTCTTTTCGGCCCAACCCGGACACCCCAGGTGAGCACTGCGCGTGATAGTCAGGTCCAGTGACCCTAGACGACCTCACCCAGCGCCTCCGCGACTTCGCCGCCGCCCGGGACTGGGAACCGTTCCACACCCCGAAAAACCTGACGATGGCCCTGTCCGGCGAAGTAGGCGAGCTGATCGCCCTGTTCCAGTGGCTGACCCCGGAGGAAGCCGCGAACTGGCGCTCGGACCCGGACCGGGAGTTCAACGTCCAGGACGAAATCGCCGACGTGATGCTGTACCTGGTCCGGCTGGCGGATGTACTGGGAATCGACCTGCTGGAAGCAGCGAACGCAAAGGTGGACCGCAACGAGAAGCGGTTCCCTCCGCTAGCCCGCTGACCCGGCCGTCGCCCGCTTCGTCTCGTCGAGGTACCAGCCGCCGACCAGCGCACCGACGGCGAAACCGGCCAGCACGATTCCCAGCCCCAGCCCGGCGCCGTCGAACATCGCGGTCACCGTGATGACCATCAGGATCACTCCGATCCCCATCAGCACCTGCCCGAGCAGCCGGTCCCGGCTCGACGGTGCTTTCTGGTGCCTCGGCCGCGGGGCCGGGGCGAATCCCAGCAGCACCGCGGCCTCGTCCAGCCGCGCGACCTGCGCGCCGAGTTCGAGCGCCCGGGCGAGCCGCGGTTCGGACTCGCGCACCCCCGAGTCGTACACCAGGTGCGTGACCGAACCGGTCAGGTTCTTCGCGAGTTGGAAGCCTTCCGAGAGCACGCGGGCGCGCAACTGGTCCGCGTCCGCCGTCGTCCCGAGCACCAGGACCCTCGTCGGCTTGTTTCCGTTAGTGGTGACCTTGAGATCCACCACAGCGTCCATCGCCCCGAGCGCATCCGCGACCTGCCGCAGTTCGCGGTACTCGGCGGAGGTCACCACCCCGTCGGCCTCCGCGACGCGGCGCAGCTCAGCGACGAGGCCAGCGTGCACCCGCTGTACCTCCGACTCGGTCATCCCGGCCTCGGCCGCGAGGTCGGCGAGCGCCCAGACCTCCTCGTCGGTCAAGAAGTGGTCGCCAACGGCTTCGGCAAGCAGATCGAGGTACGCCTGCGCGACCGGTCCGCCGTCGCCCGCGGAAACCCGGTCCACGGCCTCGGCCATCCAGCCCTTCTCCGCACCGGTCACCGCCCGGCGCACGGGTGCCGCCCCGCTCGCATACCGCGGCAAGTCCGGAAAACGCACTGGCTGCGGTTGGCGCAGCCCGTGCGTACGGACGAGAGCGAGCATCGCGTGCGCGCACGCCCGGGCGGCCGGTTCGGCGAGATAACCGGGGAAGTCTTCGAGACCGAAGGCGCGGGCGATGGTGGCGAGCCGGTAGTTGGGCAGCGGCAATGCGGCCTGCGCGGTGTCCTTGAGCGAGATCGCCGGCAGCGGGGGCAGCCGGACGCCCAACTGGCTGATCTCAGCGAGGAGCCCTTCCACCGAGGACAGGTCGTGCGCCACGACGATCGCGCCCCGGCACAGCTCGAACAACGGGCTGAGGATGTCTCCCAGGGCCGGCGCGTCAGCCAGCTCCGCCGCGGTGATGCGGTGCGGATTGCGCCGGTTCGCATCCGCTGCGACGACTGTCGCGAACTCGCCGAGAAAAGTCCCGTCTCCGCGAAACCGGATCGCGGCGACCTCCAGGACGCGCCCGCGGTGCAGTCCGGTCGTCTTCACGTCGAGCGCGGTGAACTCCGTACCTTGCGCGGACACCCGTCCGCTCGAGGACAGGGACAGTCGTTCGATCAGGTCGGCCATCGTGGATGCGCTTTCTCCTGGACGGTTCCCTTGACCATCGCGAGAAGCTGGCGAATCGTCACAGGCGGGACGGGAAATGCTGCCTTTGTGACGCATCCGTGACTTCTTCTTCGCTCCCGGCAATCCGGGTTCCCTTGACGCGTAACACTGAACGCCGCTTTTGCGAACACCATTCGGCAGCCGCCTCAGGAAGAGGAATACCGAATGGACCCCACGCCCGCGCGCCCCCAGCTGAAATTCCCGGTCTGGCTGACGGTCGTCCTCAGCACCTTCGCGGTTCTTTTCATTCTGGGCGCGGTGTTCGGCAAATCCGCACCGAGTCCGCAGCCGGTTGCCGCACCAGCCGCTCCGCCGTCGACGACTCCGGTAACCACCTCAGCCACTCCGGCACCGGTGACCTACACCGTCGGCAAAATCACCGACGCCGCCAACGTCGAACTGACCGGTTCCGACGGCAGCCATCGCACGGTGCACATCCTCGGTCTCGAAGTGGCGACTGGAAACAACTGCTATGCGAGCGAAACCGTGGTTTGGGCCAACAACAAGCTCGCTGGCGCGGCAGTGAAGATCACCACGGACACCACTGACGGTGTCGCATTGTCCTTGAGCGACGGTAGCGATTACGCGACTGCGGCGCTCTCCGCCGGATACGCCCGGCTGGCTGGCAATGTCGTCTCGGATTCGCTGCGCAACGCGGCGAATTCGGCCCAGCAAGCGGCGGCTGGATTGTGGGCGGAGCCGTGTAAGGGAATGATCACCGCGCCGACGCCGGTGCTGGTGCCCGCCCCTCCGAAGGAAACACCCGCTCCGCCGCCTCCCCCGCGTACGTCCGAACAAGCCGCCCCGCCGCCGGTCGAGGACGCGCCGGAACCCGAACAGCCGAGCAGCGCATACTACAAAAACTGCGCGGCCGCGAAAGCCGCTGGGGCCGCGCCTCTGCACCGCGGCGACCCCGGCTACCGTCCCGGCCTGGACCGCGACGGCGACGGAGTCGCCTGCGAGCGGTAACGCCTGGTGTCCTGCGGCACGACCGGAAGACGAACCACCCCACGCCCCGTAACCTGGAGATATGCCGATCCAGGTGCTGCTTGTAGACGACCACGAACTCGTCCGGCGGGGCCTGCGCGACCTGCTCAGCGACGAGGCCGACCTGGAGGTGGTCGCCGAGGCCGGGAGCGTCGAGGAGGCGCTCGCGGTGGCCATGCACGTCGAGCCGGACGTCGCGGTCGTGGATGTTCGCCTCGGGGACGGCGACGGCATCACGCTCTGCCGCGAGCTGCGGTCCAAGCCGAATCCGCCGGCCTGCCTCATGCTCACCGCGTTCGACGACGAGGAGGCCATGGTCGGCGCGATCATGGCGGGCGCCTCGGGTTATCTGCTCAAGCAGGTTCGCGGCCAGGACGTGGTGAACGCGGTCCGCGAGGTCGCCGCCGGCCGGTCGCTGCTCGACCCGGTCAGCACCGCTCGCGTGCTCGACAAGCTGCGCCATCCGCCGACCGACGAGCTGGCCGCCCTCACCGATCGCGAACGCGACGTACTGGAGCTGATCGGGCAGGGGCTGTCGAACCGCGAGATCGCCGAACGTCTTTTCCTCGCCGAGAAAACGGTGAAGAACTACGTGACGTCCGTGCTCGCGAAGCTCGGCATGCAGCGCCGCACCCAGGCCGCGGCGTGGATTGCCCGGCGCGGCAAGTGAATCAGCTTCCCGCGACGGCGCGACCGTAGCGTTCGGACAGCAACCGCAGCAGCGGGATCAGCTCCGGCGGCGATTCGACGGTGAAGTCCATCCGCAGCATTCCACTGTAGACAGCCACGGTGTCCAGGCTGTCCGCGCCGGTGACGAGCACGCAGTGGTTGTCGTCAATGGGTTCGACGACGCCGACCGCCGGGTTGATCCTTGCCAGCAC
Organism: Amycolatopsis sp. VS8301801F10; assembly: GCF_046195355.1. NCBI lineage: Bacteria > Bacillati > Actinomycetota > Actinomycetes > Pseudonocardiales > Pseudonocardiaceae > Amycolatopsis > Amycolatopsis sp. VS8301801F10. Next base: position 1,236,048 of record NZ_CP176065.1, read on the forward strand.
CTTCTCCGCCGGGGCGTCGATGCGCAGGCGCGCGTGCACGAGCCAGCCGCTCGCCGCGATCGTGCGCATCGCGAAGGCGGTGTAATCCCCGCCGAGCAAGGGATTCGGCTCGAACCGGCGGCGCGTCGGCATCCGCGGCCGCATCAGGTCGACGCGGTAGGTCGCCCAGCTGCCGTCCTGCGGATCGCGGGCGACCAGGTACCACCGCCGTTGCCAGCTGAGCAGCCGGTACGGCTCGACCAGCCGCACCTCGTCCGCGTAGTCGAACCGGAGCCATTCGACGTGCCGGATCGCCCGCGCGACCTCCTGCAGCACGTTGCCGTCGACCTCCGGATCGGGCGCGTCGGTGCCGGTGTTCTCCGGCCCGCGGTCGATCGTCGACCGCAGCGCGTCGACCGTCGGCCGCAGCCTCGACGGCAGGACCTGTTCGAGCTTCGCGAGCGCCCGCGTGCCCGCCTCCTCGATCCCGGAGATGCCCGCCGCGGCCCGCAGCCCGACGGTGACCGCCACCGCCTCCTCGTCGTCCAGCAGAAGCGGCGGCAGCTTTCCACCGGAGCCGAGCCGGTAACCGCCGACGTTCCCGCGCGTCGCCTCGACGGGATAGCCCAGGTCACGCAGCCGTTCGACGTCGTTCCGGATCGTCCGGGCCGAGACGCCCAGTCGCTCGGACAGCTCCCTGCCACTCCGCCCGGCGGCGGTCTGAAGGAGAGCGAGGAGCGCCAGCAACCGCGCCGTCGGATCAGCCATCGAAACTCCTTATTCAATTAGGAAGTAATTTAGCCTAATAGCCTCCTAGTGTCCTTCTCATGACGAACGCAACCGCCGCCCTCGCCCTCCGCCCCTTCACCGTCGAGATCACCGACGCCGAACTCGCCGACCTGCACGACCGCCTCGCCCGCACCCGCCTGCCGCAGCCGTCGCCGACCGACGACTGGGACGCCGGCACCCCGAACGCCTACCTGCGGACGGCGCTCGAAGCGTGGCGAGCCTTCGACTGGCGCGCCGCCGAAGCGCGGATCAACTCCGTCCCGCACTTCACCACCGAGATCGACGGCCAGACGTTCCACTTCATCCACGTCCGCTCCGCCCATCCCGGCGCGACGCCGCTGCTGCTCGCGCACACCTACCCCGGCTCGTCGGTCGACTACCTCGACCTGATCGACCGCCTCGTCGACCCGGTCGCCCACGGCGGCCGCGCCGAGGACGCGTTCGACGTCGTCATCCCGGACGCGCCCGGCTACGGCTTCTCCCAGCCCGTCGCCGAATCCGGCTGGACAGTCGCCCGCGTCGCCGCCGCGTACGACCGCCTGATGCGCGGCCTCGGGTACGAGAGCTACGGAATCCACGGCTCGGACAACGGCGCGATGGTCGCCAGGGAACTCGGCCTGCTGAACCCGGACGGTTTCCTGGGCCTGCACGTCCTGCAGCTGTTCTCGTTCCCGTCCGGCGATCCGGCCGAATTCGAACGCCTCGAGCCGGCCGAGCACGCCGGTCTCGCGCACATGCAATGGTTTCAATCAGTCGGTGGCTACAACACGATGAACGCCTCACGGCCGCAAACGGTTTCCGTCGGCCTCAGTGACTCCCCGATCGGATTACTCGCCTACAGCGAGCTGTTCAACTCCTTCGGCAACGGAACCTCGCTCGTACCACTGGAAACCATCCTGCTGGAGGTGAGCGTGAACTGGTTCGCCAACGCCGCCTCCGGGATGAGCCGCAGCTACCTGGAGAACGCCCGCGCACAGGCCGAGCCGCGGGTGAGCGACGCGCGCACCGGGGTCGCGGTGTTCAAAGACGACTTCCAGACCATCAAGGCCTTCGCCGAACGCGACAATACGAACATCGTGCACTGGAGCCGCTTCGAGGAAGGCGGGCACTTCGCGGCGATGGAGCGCCCCGACCTGCTCGCCGGCGACCTTCGCGCTTTCTTCGCTAACCGCGACTGACCTTTGCTGAATCCGCGTCCGAACCCCGCCCGCGTTGCTGCGGACGGGGTTCTCGGCGTTCGAGACGGAGCTGTGGGTAGCCGACTTCCGGAGAGCGGTTCACCCAATTGAGTGCCGAATGGATGTTCGATTCTTCGCTACCATGGGGAACGGCTCGGTGGCAGGCGGACGAAATCGAGGAAGGAGCGTGTTCGATGACTCGTGAAGGCTGAATCTCTTGGTGCGCGGTGTGTTCACAGCGGTGGGTTCACAGCGGCGCGAGGGTGAGACAGCGTGTTTGCTGCGAGCGATTCAGGACAAACGCAGACGCAGTGCGTGCACTGCGGTCCGAGGCAGCGGATTCGAGACGACGGTTGCGAGGCAGCTGATTTCAGTGCGGGTTTCAGGCAGCGAGTTTCGAGGTGGCACGCCTGAAACCGCGCTAGGCCGAGGTGGTATTTCGGTACTGCACTAGGTCGCCGCGACGCGGGGTCGACGACACAGTGCAGAGCTGCGCGAATGGCATAGCTGTGCAGCTGGCGTGACGGGTCCGAGGCAGTCGGCAGTTCGGTGCGATGTGGTTACCGCGACGTGCGCGCGCGGCGCGGTAACTGCCGCTTCGGACTCGGCGAATCGCGGAGTATTGCCTTGCAGGCCAAGACAATACGGCCACCGCGGTCTGTGCCGCGCGAGCCGCAAGCCTCGAGCCGCGAGCACCGAGCCGCGAGCTGGTGCGGCGTCCTGGCGGGCGTACCGTCGCAGCCTGCGACGAGAGCCTTAGCGCTGCGGTGTCGACGCTGCCGTGTCGACGCTGCCGGTTACTGATCGACGCTGCCGATCGCTGCGCTGCCGACTACCACCGATCGCTGCGCTGCGGTTCACCTGCGAAACCCCTGTGCAGCAACGCGATCGCCGGAACGCTCACTCCAGCGGCAGATCAAACGCGACCAACGTACCCAAGCTCGGCGAGGAATTGAGGAAAAACCGGCCACCAGCAGCGTCCGCACGTTCGGCGAGATGCCGCAGCCCCCGGGTCGCCACCCCTTGCGGTACCCCGGATCCGTTGTCGCGCACGCGAAGCTTCACGCCCTCCGCGTCGCGGGTCAGCGTCACGCGGGTTTCGCTCGCGCCGGAGTGCCGGACCACATTGGACAGTGCCTCACGCAATGCGGCGCGGATGTGGTCGGCTCGCTCGGCGGGGATGTCGGCGAACTCGCCGGACAGCTCCAGGGTCGGCGGATATCCGAGCAGTTCGCCGGCGATGCGCACTTCGCCGCGCGCGGATTCGGCGAGGTCTGTCGGGCTGCCGGGGTCGTGGCGCGGTTCTGGGGAGCGCAGCGCGCGCACGGTGCCGCGGATTTCCTCGATGGTCTGGTCCAGCTGGTCGATCGCGTCGGACAGCCGGGCCCCGTCGGCCTGCGCGAAGCGTTTCCGCATGTTGCGGCGGACGCGGTCCAGCTGCATGCCGGTGCCGTAGAGCCGTTGCACGATCACGTCGTGCAGTTCGCGAGCGATGCGTTCGCGCTCTTGGTAGAGGGTCACGCGATGCCGCGCGTTCGCGCCCTCGGCCAGCGCGAGCACCACTCCGGCCTGCGCCGCGAACGCCGCGAGCATCTCGACCGTGCCCGCGGAAAACGGCTCGCGCCCCTGCCGCCGATACACCGTGAGCGCACCAAGCACCCGCCCGCCGGACCCGAACGGCGCGGCCGCGAACGGCCCGTACCCGCGCAGTTCGTCCGGCACATACGGGGCCGTGCGCGGATCGACGATGAAGTCCTCCGCCGCGATCGGCTCGCTGCCACGCGCGACCTGGCCCGCCGCGGACTCCATCTCGAGCGTCAGCCCGCGCAGCCCTCCGACCGGCCCGCCTTCCGCGTCGCCCGCCGGCCCCTCGGCGAGCAAGCCGTCGACCCCGTAAGCCGCCTCGACCACGACCCGCCCGTCGTCAGCACTGACCATCGCCAGGCCAAGATCGGCGTCCGCCAGCTCGACGGCCCTGGCCACGACAGTTTCCAGCACCCCCTCCGGGTCGTCCCCGGACAGCGCGGTGCTGGTGATCTCCGTGGCCGCGGAAAGGGCACGCGCGGCAAGTGTCGGGTCCATGAGCAACTCCGACCTTAGCGCGGCGCCCTGCCCCAGACCCGAAATCGTGACCGTCACCAACAACCCTCCGTCACGCCGCCACCCGAGGCAACGCCCGCCGCACGACGCGCCCGTCCCGCACCTCGAAAACGATGTCCGCTTGCAGCTCTTCGTCCGCATTGTGCGTTACGTGCACGACCGTCCGTCCAGCGAGCTCCGTACGCAACGTCGCCCGCAACGCCCGAGCCGTCGGCTCATCAAGATGCGACGTCGGCTCGTCAAGCAACACCAACTCCGCCGACGAAGCCGCCAGCAACGCCCGCGCCAAGGCGACCCGCTGAGCCTGCCCACCGGACAACCCGGCCCCGGCGCTGTCGAGCACCGTCGCCAAATCCAACTCCGGCAACTGCGCGAGATCCAGCACCCGCCGCAACTCGGAGGTCTCCGCGAGAGGATCCGCGAGCCGCAAATTCTCCGCCACAGTGGTCGAAACAAGCATCGGCTCCTGAGGCGCCCAAGCCACCTTCGCGGGCACGACAACCTCACCCCGCCGAGGCTGAAGAAACCCGAGCAAAGCCGCCACCAACGTAGACTTCCCAGCCCCACTCGGCCCGACGACCGCCACGTAAGCCCCAGCCGGCACGCTCAAGTCGACGTCCTTCAACACCGCTTCCCCGCCGGGCCACCCCAGCTCAGCACCCCGCAACCGGATCGCAGCTGGGCCGTCCAGCCCCGGCTCACCCGCAGCCTGCCCAACGCCAGACGCGGCCTCATCCCCCGCTCCCGCCGGTCGAGCACCGCACCGGACCCCGGCCTGGCCGTCTAGGCCCAACGCGCCAGCAGACTGACCGACGCCGGACGCGGCCTCGTCCCCACCCCGCCGGACCACAGCTGCACGACCCAGCCCCCGCTCACCCGCAGACCCGCCCCGCGCACCCACAACCGCGCGAACCGCCTCCCCGCGCACGCCCTCTACCCCGGCAAGCCCCGCCGCGAACTGCCCGCCGCCGACCGCCGCAGCGTCCGACCCGCGCCGACCGCCCCGTGCCGTCTCGCCCATCCCACCCGCAGCAGCCGCGAGCCGAGCCCCGCCGTCTTCCGCAGCCTCCGGATGCCTCCCGTCCTCGAGCCCGCCAGAACCAGCCGCACCCTGCGCCGACGCGCCCACCACCGCATCCAGCCGGACCCGAGCCGCCCGCAGTGTGTCCCAGTGCACTGCCGCTTGGGGCAGCAGCGCCAGCACCTCCGCCAGCGCCAACGGCACCAACGCCAGCAGCGGGGCCATCACCCCCGCCAACTCGCCCCGTCCGACCGCTCCCGCGGCCAGCATCGTGCTGATCACCGCGGCCGCCCCGGTCGCCAGCGTGATCAGTGCGTCCGCCGCGCCCGCGCCGAAGGCCTGCCGTCGGGTGTCGGCCGCCAGTTGGGTGTCCGTCGAAGCGAGTTCGCGGCGACGCGCAGCCGCCCGGCCGTAAGCGAGCAGCTCTGCCGCCGACGAGAACAGCACCAGCACCCGCGCCGCGACGTCACGTCGTCCGGCTGCGAGCGCCGAAGTGGCTCGTCGTTCCAGGCGCAACGCGACCGCCGGAGCCGCCAAACCCACCAAAACCGTCAAGGCCAGCACCAAACCGGCCGACGGCAGCACCATCGTCTGCACCGCGATGGCCCCGGCTGCGACCAACCCGACCACGATCGGCGGCGACACGACTCGTGGCAGCAAATCCCGCACCGTGTCGACGTCCGTCACCAATCGCCGTTGGCTCTCCCCTGCTTCGAGGCTGCGCGCCGGACCCAAGCGCACCAACGCGTTCCACAACCGGACGCGCAACCGTCCGGCGATCCGGAAGGCGGCGTCGTGCGTCACGAGCCGTTCGACGTACCGGAGTCCGGCTCGGCCCAGCCCGAAGGCACGTACCCCGACGACCGCGACCGTCAAGGTCAAAATCGGTGGCTGCAACGACGCTTTGGCGATCAACCACCCAGAAGTCGCGGTAAGGGCGATCCCGGCCAGGAGCGCCAAGGCACCTAACAAGGCACCGGAGAACAGCCGCCGGTCGAGCAACATCCGCCAGGGAAGCGGCGACGCGTCGGCACTGTCCGAAGTGGACTCTACTGCTGCCATGGGAGAGGAGTCCGAAACGGCCACTGCGGCAGAACGCTCGTGCGCAGCGATGACCGCCGCCGCACCGTTTTCGACGGCTCGCTCGACGGCGTCCAGCACCCGCCGCGCGTTGACGTCGTCGAGGTGCGCGGTCGGCTCGTCCAGGAGCAGCAACCAGGCACCCGACTGAACCCGCAGCAGCGCCCTAGCCACGGCGACGCGCTGGCGTTGTCCCAACGAAAGCCGGTCGACGGGACGGTCGGCGAGACCATGCAGGCCCAGTTCGCCGAGCATGGCGTCGACGTCCGAGCCCGCGATCGCGAGTTCTTCCCGCACTGTGCCGCCGCTGAAAACCGGCGACTGCGGGACCCACGCGATCCCGGCGCGCCACCGTTCGAGGTCGGCTTCCGCCAGCGGTACGTCTCCGGCCTTTACCGACCCGTCGTAGGACGGTACGAAACCCAGCAGTGTCGCGAGCGTTGTCGATTTACCGCCACCGCTCGGGGCGCGCAGCCATACGAGCTGGCCGCGCCGGACGGAGAAACTCTCGCCGTCGGGAGCGAATCCGCCGCGCCGGGCGACTTTTAGGTCGGACACAACCAACGATCCACAGGGGGCGGTCCGCGTCCCTTCGGCCGGGACCGGTTCCGCGAGCACCGCGGTCACCCGGCGGACCGCTTCCACACCGTCCTCGCTTGCGTGGAACGCCGCGCCGACCGCGCGGATCGGCTGGTAGCACTCGGGAGCGAGAATCAACACGCCGAGTCCGATCGCCAGCGGGAGCGATCCCGACACCAGCCGCACGCCGATCACGACAGCCACCAACGCGACCGACAGCGTCGCCGCGAGTTCGAGCACAAATGCCGAAGAGAACGCGACCCGCAATGTCTTGAGCGTCGCGCGTCGGTGCCGTTCCGACAGTTTCCGCACGGTTTCGGCCTGCGCGTCAGCCCGGCGGAACGCGGTGAGCACCGGCAACGCCCGCACCAGTTCGAGCAGCAGGCCGGACATCCGGTGCACCGCGTCCGTCGCGCCGGATACGCGGTCGGCGGTGAATTTTCCGACCAGGACGGCGAACATCGGCAGCAGCGGAACCGTCGCGGCGATGATCACCGCCGACGGCCAATCTGTCCACAGGATCGCCGCGCCTGCCGCGAGCGGGACGACGGCTGCGGTGACGAGAGCGGGCAGGTACTCGCGGAAGTAGGAGTCGAGTGCGTCGAGGCCGCGGGTGACGAGCGTCGTGAGTTCGCCGTAGCCGCGCCGGGCGAGCCATTCCGGGCCGAGGCGCAACGCGTGGTCGACGACGCGGGCGCGCAGGTCGCGTTGCGCGGTCGCGGCGGCGCGGGCGGAGACAACCCGCACCGCCCAGCTGGTGCCCGCGCGGCCCACGACGAGCGCGAACAGAGCAGTCAACTGGACGGTGCGGCCCCCTTCCCCCAGCCCCCGGGAGACGATGTCCGCGAGGAGGTCCGCTAGCAGAAATACCTGTCCGACAAGGAAAACCGCGTTCCCGAACGACAGCACCGCGACCAGGATCAACGCTCGGCGCGCGGCCGGCCCCAGGGCCGAGAGCGCGCCGAGCGGACCCTTGCCCGGCCGCGCTGGGTCCAGGGTGGACCTCGTGGCGGAAAGGGGTGCGCGGCCGGGAAGCTTCGTCATGGTGCGTGCACCGCCGGGATGTGCTGGACGCCGATGCGCTTGCGGAAAACCCAGTAGGTCCAGCCTTGGTAGATCAGTACCGCCGGTGCGCCGAACGCGCCGACCCAGGTCATCACCGTCAGCGTGTAGTGGCTGACCGCGCTGTTCGTGATGGTCAGCGAGTGCGCCGGGTCCAATGTGGACGGAAGCACGTTCGGGTAGAGCGCGCCGAAGAAGGTCACCGCGGCGGCCGTGATGACGACCGCGAGCGCGGCGAATGCCTGCCCGTCGCGGTCGACATAGAGCCGCAGCCACGCCACCACCGCGGCGAGGATGACGATCACCAGCGAGAAGAGCGTCCACAGTTTGCCTTCGCGGGCCTGGACGACCACGAGGAACGCAACCAACGGCAGCAGTCCGACCGGAAGGACTCGCAGCGCGATGGTGCGCGCACGTTCCCGCAGGTCACCAGTGGTTTTCAGGGCCAGGAACGCCGCGCCGTGCACGAGCGAGAACCCGACGATGGCGACCGCGCCCAGCAACGTGTCCCACCGGACCGACTCGAACGGCGAGCCGATGCGGTTGCCCTGCGCGTCGAGCGGAAGGCCGAGCACGGTGGTCGCGAGCAGGAGCCCGACGCCCAGCGGCGGAATCCACGAACCGATGATGAGCACACGGTCCCAGACGCGCCGCCACCGTTCGGAGTCGACCTTGCCGCGGTACTCGAACGCGACGCCGCGGCCGATGAGCGCGAGGAGGACGAGCAGCAGCGGGAGGTACGCGCCGGAGAAAAGCGAGGCGTACCAGCCGGGAAATGCGGCGAAAGTCGCGCCGGCCGCGACGATCAGCCAGACCTCGTTGCCGTCCCAGACCGGCCCGATCGTGTTGACGAGGACGCGCCGCTCGGTGTTCGTCTTCCCGAGGACCGGCAGCAGCATCCCGACCCCGAAGTCGAATCCTTCGAGGAAGAGATACCCCAGCCAGAACAACGCGACGATCGCGAACCACAGCGTTTCGAGTGTCATGTCCACGCACCTCGTCCGGCGCTTGCCGGGATCATCCGGTCGGCCACCGGGTTGTCCCCACGATGGCCCTGAGTTATCCACAACCCGCCGAGTTGTCCACAGATTTGCTGTGGGTAACCCGCGAGAGCCACGACGCGATTACGCTGGGTACGGGGCGTCCCCCCGGTGAGGGTGGGGGCTGCGTACGCGCGGGAGGGGGTTGGGGCACAAGTTCGCGTCGGTTGGTGCTGCGGGGTGCCGTGAGCTGGGGTGAGGGCGTTCGGTGCCGCGGCCGGGGGCGCGAAGGGGTGCGGCGCGGCGGCGGAGCGGGCCAGCGGGGCGACGGATCTGTGCGCTGCGGCGGCGGGTCGGTCCGCGGTGGCGATGGGGCGGCTCGGAGCAGCGGCGGAGCGGCGCGCGGCGATAGCGGATCGGGCCGGAGCGGCGGGCGGTCGGGCCGCAAGCGCGGCGGAACGGCCTGGAACAGCGGCACAGCGGCCCGAAGCGACAGCAAAACGACCCGAAGCCACCGCCGGTCGGGCCACAAGCGCGACGGACCGGCCCAAAGCGGCGGAACGACCCGGAGCAGCGACGAAGCGGCCAGCAGCGGTCCCGCATCGACCCGGAGCAGCGACCGGCCGGTCCGGCTCGACAGCGAACCTTCGGCCCAAACCGGCAGCGAACCTCCGACCCAGCCCGGCAGCGAACCTCCGACCAAGAGCGGCAGCCAACGCGCGACCCAAACCGGCACCGAACCGACCCGAACCAACAGCCGGTCCACCCACCACAACCGCTCCCGAGACCCCACCCCACAGCATGTCCATCTCCACCCCCCTCATCTCCATCCCGGCACGCAGTTCGAACCCCGTCCAGGCCAGTGGAGCGGGCCGCGCCCAGACCCGGCCCTCCGGGTCTTCTGGCGGCACCCCGGCCCGCTCCACCGGGTCAGTAGGCGAACGAAAGCGCCTGGTCATCGGAATCCTCGGAATCATCGGAGTCGGAGCCAGACCCGGAGGAGGAGGCAGCAGGCGGCATCACCGCGTCCACCCCGCCCCGGATGTACTTGCGCATCAGGTACAGCTCCACCACACCCAGCACCGCGTACAGCACCGTCAGCGAGATCAGCGACGTCAGGACCTCGCCGACCGTCAGCTTCGACACCGCCTGTGCGGTGAACATCCACATGCCCTCGACCCCGGTCGGATTGGGCGCGACCACGAACGGCTGCCGGCCCATCTCGGTGAAGATCCAGCCCGCGCTGTTGCCGATGAACGGCGTCGCGATGCCGCCGAGCACCATCAGCGGGAACCAGCGTCCGCCGGGGATCCGGCCTCGCCGGGTGAGCCACAGGGCCAGCAGGCCGATGCCCGCGGAGATCGCGCCGAAGCCGATCATGATCCGGAAGCCCCAGTACGTCACCGGGAGGCTGGGCACGTAGTCGATCGGCTTCCCGGCCAGCGAACCGAGCGCCGGGTCGTCGGGGTAGTTCGTGCCGTATTTCGCCTGGTATTCCGAAACCAGGTTCTCCACGCCCTTGACCTCGGTCGAGAAGTCGTTGTGCGCCAGGAAAGACAGCAGCGCGGGCACGTTGAAAGTCTTGACGTCCTCGCAGTTCGCGTTGGCCACGTCGCCGATCGCGATGATCGAGAAGCTCGCCGGCTTTTCCGTATGGCACAACGCTTCCGCCGATGCCATCTTCATCGGCTGCTGCTCGAACATCAGCTTGCCCTGCATGTCGCCGGTGATCGCCAGCACCGCGAACGCCACCACGCCGACCCAGCCGCCAAGCCGCAACGACGAGCGCCAGACCTCGCGGTGTTCGTCCGAAGCCGACCGTCGCCGCCACAGGTGCCAGCCGGCCACGCCGACCAGGAACGCCGCCGCCACCGAGAACGCGCCGGCGAGCGTGTGCGGGATCGCGGCGAGCGCCGTGTTGTTCGTGAGCACCGCGCCGATCGAGTTCATCGTCGGCTTGCCGTTCACGAATTCGACGCCGACCGGGTGCTGCATCCACGAGTTCGCGGCGAGAATGAAGTACGCCGAGGCCATCGTGGCCAGCGAGAACGCCCAGGCGCAGGCCAGGTGCACGCGTTTAGGCAGCCGGTCCCAGCCGAAGATCCACAGGCCGAGGAACACCGACTCGACGAAGAACGCGAGGAGGCCTTCCATCGCCAGCGGCGCACCGAACACGTCGCCGACGAACCGGGAGTAGGCGCTCCAGCTCATCCCGAACTGGAACTCCTGCACGATCCCGGTCACCACGCCCATGGCGAAGTTGACGAGCAGCAGCTTGCCCCAGAACTTCGTCATCTTCAGGTGCCGCAGTTCGCCGGTGCGCACCCAGGCGGTCTGCATGGCCGCGACCAGCACCGAAAGTCCGATGGTCAGCGGGACCATCAGGAAGTGGTAGACGGTGGTGATGCCGAACTGCCACCGCGCGAGCTCAAGGACATCCACGTGTCCGATCCTCCGCGCGCGCACCCGCCCCAGCCAGTTCAACACGTCCTGAACTCACCGGGACCAACGTCCCACCGACCTGCTGAAACCCCCGCGCGGCGAGAACCTCGCGGCTACCCCCGATCAGGTGGCGTTCAGCGGGTTTCCTCGACCAGCCACGACAGATAGCGCGGGCTGCCGCCGACGATCGGCGTGACGATGACCTCGGGCAGGTCGTACGGATGCCGCACGTTCAGGAACTCCTCCAGCGCGCCGGAGCGGTCCGCGGCCGTCTTGCACTCGACCCGCCATTCGGCCGCCGTCTGCACCTCGCCTTCCCACCGGAAGACGCTGGTGATCGGCCCCACGATCTGGGCGCACGCGGCGAGCCGGGCCTCGATGGCGCTCGCGGCGAGGGTGCGCGCGGCGGCCTCGGAGTCGACGGTGGTGGTCACGACGACGTGGTCAGCAGACATGACCCGCACCGTACCGCAGCCGGAAAACAGAATTCGGCGCACCGAAAAAAATTATCCGGCAACCCGGCGGCGAGCATTCTGCAATCCTGATCAGGCAATTCGCGAAACCCATCAGCTTGCGGTTTTCTGAATCTCCCCTTTATCGTTGCAGGGAAAGGGGTGAGCACGAACCCATGTCTCCCGCATTGATCGCTCTGTTCAGCGCGTTTGGCCTGGTACTGGCCGTCGAGCTGCCGGACAAGACGCTCGTCGCGACCCTTGTGCTCACCACCCGTTTCCGCGCCTGGCCGGTATTCGCCGGGGTGTGCGTGGCGTTCGCCGTGCAATGCGTGATCGCGGTCGCTTTCGGAAGTCTGCTCACGCTCCTGCCGGAAACTCTTGTTTCGGTGCTGGTCGCCGCGATGTTCGGCGTCGGCGCGTTCCTGCTGCTGCGAGAGGGCTTCAGCGAGGGCAGCGAGGCGGGCGAGGACGCGTCGCGGTCCGGTCCTGGACCGGTGTCGTTCCTGCGCTCCGCGCTCACGTCGTTCGGCGTGCTCTTCGCCGCGGAGTGGGGCGACGCCTCACAGCTGGCGACCGCGGGTCTCGTCGCTCGCCTCGGCAACCCGTTCGCGGTCGGCCTCGGCGCGTTCGTCGCGCTGGTCTCGGTCGCCGGGCTGGCGGTGTTCATCGGCGCGAAGATCCGCGACCGGATCCGCCCGAAGCTGATCCAGCGGGTCGCCGGGTTCGTGTTCGCCGGTTTCGCCGCGTTCGCGCTGGCCCAGCTGCTCTGGTAACCGCCGCTTCACAGGAACGCCAGGTAACCTCTTCGGAACCCCCGAACGAGGACCAGGTGAACCCCCGGTGACGCCATGGCCTCCGCCATGACCGCCGAGGAGCGCCCGTGCCGACCACCTCCCGCGCCGCCGTGTCGCCGGTGCACGGCAGGCTCGCGCTGGTCGGCATCGGGGTGGCCGTGGTCATCGCCACAGACCTGCACCTGCGGCTCTCCTCGCAGATCAGCCCGATCTGGCAGACGCTGTCGGAGTACGTCTACGGCAGGCTCGGCGACCACTCCGCCGCGCGGCTGTTCGCCGTCATGTGCCTGGCCCTCGCGCTCGGCTCGCTGGCGTTGCTGGCCGGGCTCGGCAAAGCCCGCCGCTCGCCCGCCGTCGTCGTCCTGCTCGGCGTGTGGTGCGCCGGCCTGACGATCTGCGCGACGGTCCCGGTCGACCCCCACGGCGAAGCCCGCTCCTTCGACGGCCAGCTCCACAACGCCGCCGCCCTCGCCGCGTTCCTCGCGCTCCCCACGGCGGCCTGGCTGCTGACCCGTCGAGGCGGCCGCTCGTGCCCGTGGGAGCCGCGCCGCACCACGATCCGCGGGCTGGCCGTCGCGAGTTTCGCCAGCGTGGCGGTGGTGTTGGGCGGCTTCGTATTCACGCTGATCACCGGGCCCGCGCAGCAGGAAGTGACGCTCGGGTTGTTCGAGCGGCTGCTGTTCACGGTCGACCTGGCGCTGCTGCTGACCATGGTCCGGCCGCTGGTCGCCGCGTCCCGCCGCTAGATCCGCAGCACCTCAGCGAGCTTCAAAGCCGCCTCCACCGTCAACGGCCCCACCTCGTCCGAGTCCAACGGCTCCAGCGAGATCACCCCGACACTCGCCCGCAGCCCCGGCACCCCACGCACCGGCGCGGCGACGCCTGAAGCGCCAGCCTCGATCTCCCCCGTCGAAACGCTCCACCGATCGGTGCCGCCCGGCCGCAACGCCATCGCCCGGCCCGCGGCACCCGCGGCGAGCGCGTGCCTGCTGCCGACCCGGTACGCCACGTGGTAGCTCGTCCACGACGGCTCGACCACCGCGACCGCCTGCGCGTGCTCGCCCTGGGCCACCGTCAGATGCGCCGTAGCGCCGACTTTCTCGGCCAGCTCGCGCAACACCGGCCGCGCGGCCTCCCGCAGCTGTGGCAGCACCTGACCGGCCAGCCGCAGCACCCCGACGCCGAGCCGCACCTTCGTGCCGTCTCGCCAGATCAGGCCGCGTTCGGCCAACGGCACCAGCAGCCGGTACACCGCCGCGCGGCTCGCCCCGATGGCCACCGCGAGTTCGGAGATGGTCGCCGCCTGCTCGCCCGAATCGGCCACCGCCTGCAGCAGCGCCAGACCGCGTTCGAGGGTCAGCGACCCCTCCCTGCTCACAACAGCCCGAGTTCACCCAGGTCGGCCACCGGCTCGGCGAACGACGCCGCCGCGTACGACCCGAACAGCTCCCGGACCGCCTTCGCGGCCGGCTCCGGCAACGCGCGGGCTTCGTCCGCGAGCGCCTTGCCGTCGGTCGATTCCAGCGCCGCGCGGACGTCGCCGCCGGAGAGGCAGCGCGCCGACGCGACGAGCAGGTTCAGGAAGCCGTGGTGCGTGAAGCCGGTCTCCGGATCGACGTGCCGGACCGCACGGTGCAGGCTGTTCGTCGCCTTGAACGACGCCCCCGGCGAACCGCTGACCACGGACAGGAAGTCGGCGACCTCGTCCACGCTGGGGAAGTTCTCCCCGGCCTTGCCGCCGCAGCGGATCTTCGGCCAGCTGCCGTGCTCGATCACGTTGCGGACGCCGTCCAGCCAGCCGACGCCGCGGCGCGGTTCGACCACCCGGATGACGTCCTCGGGCACGAACTCCGAAACGCGTTCGAGCCACACCTCGTCGACGTCGGACGGGGCGGGCATCTCCACCATCCGCAGCGACAGCAGCTCGCTGCGCGATTCGACGATCGAGATCGCCTTCGGAACGCCGCCGAGCCCGGTGTCGATGATCAGCGACAGCGGCAGCGGCTCCTTGGGCTTGATCTTGATCAGCTCGGTGATCAGCTCCGGCAGCCGCGAGGCCTGGCACAGGAAAACCCCGAGCACCCCGGCGTGTTCCCCGGCGCGCGATTCGAAGTGCGCGCGCAGCGCCTCCGGCATCGCGACGTCCGCGGGCGGGAAGAGCGCCGAGTCGTCGACGAGCCGCGCGAACAGGGGAGGAATTCCACGGGGGCCGGGTGGCGTGAGTTCCACAGCGCTTGACACGACTGACACGCTAGTAGCGTACGGCAAGGGGACAAAATCGTTCGCTCTGCGGACGCTTATTCAGGCCCTTCCCCACCGGGGGCAACCGGCCCACTCGGCCGAGTCCGCCCGCTCCCTTCGCTCAGCCGATCCACTGACCAGCGTTTTCCCGTCCCGTGGGTGATCTTCGCGCGCACCCTTCCCTTCCCGCGTCAATTCAGGTTAGGCTCACCTAAGTAGGAGGTGAGCCGTGACCGAGGCACCCGTATCCGTGCGCCGCCCGCCCGCGCCGAACCCCGCCGAACGCGCCAAGACGATCGCGACCCGCGGCGGCCCGGCGACGATCATGCCGACCGTCGAAAGCGCCGGCTGCGAGGCCGAACGCGTCGAGCCAGTCCTGCACCACGTGCACCACAGCGGAAGCGTCAGCATTCTCCTGCCGGACGAGCACCCGATGGTGTCCGCGTCCCGGCAGGCTCAGCGCGGCGAGCTCGCCGTCATGGTCGAGCTCGCCGACCACGCCCCGGTGGCGCTGCGGGAACCGGTCCGCGGCCTGCTGTGGATCACCGGATGGCTCCGGCCGCTGACGGCGGTTTCGGCCCGCGCGCGTGCGGTGTCGATCGCGCAGCAGCGGCCGGACCACCGGCTTCTCGACGTCGGCCACGGCCTCACGCTGCTCCGGCTCACCCCGGCGTCGCTGGTCCTCGCCGACGCGGAGGGCACGCATTCGCTGCGGCCGCACATGTTCAGCGCGGCCCCGCCGGACCCGTTCCACGACTACGAGGCGGAATGGCTGCGGCATTTGGAAAGCGACCATCCGGACGTGGTCGAACAGCTGGCCCGGCACCTGCCCGCGGACCTGCGCGGCGGCCGGATCCGCCCGCTCGGCCTCGACCGGTACGGCCTGCGCCTGCGCGTGGAATCGACGGCGGGCGACCACGACGTCCGCCTCGCGTTCTCCCGCACGGTCGACAGCCCGCCGCAGCTGGCCGCCGAACTACGGCGGCTGCTGGGCTGCCCCTTCCTCCGCCACCAGCACGGCGAAGCCTGACCGTCGGTGAGGGGAGACCTCAGTCGTCCGCCAGCTCCGGAGGGAAGCCGCCGGTCGCGATCGGTCCCCACCGGTCGATCGTGATCCGGATCAGGCTCTTGCCCTGTTTGCGCATCGCCTCGCGGTACTCGTCCCAGTCCGGGTGCTCGCCGGAGATGCTGCGGAAGTAGTCGACCAGCGGCTCGACCGAATCCGGCAGATCGAGCACCTCCGCGGTCCCGTCGACCTGCACCCACGGGCCGTTCCACTCGTCCGACAGCACGCACACCGACACCTTCGGCTCGCGCCGGAGGTTGACCGCCTTCGCGCGCTTCGGGTAGGTCGCGATGACGATGCGGCCCTCGTCGTCGACGCCGCAGGTGTTCGGGGACAGCTGCGGCCGCCCGTCGGCGCGGGTGGTCACCAGGATCGCGCGGTGACGCGGTTTCAGGAACGCGACCAGTTCGGCGCGCTCGACCTTCGTGTTGGTGGCGATAGTCCTCGGCATACCTCGACGGTAGCGTGCGTTCATGCGCACCACAGAGCGTTCCGGAGGGCCGTCGGGCCTGCGTTCCTGGCTCAATCCGGCACTTCCGGCGTTCCCGGCTCCGCTCGCCGACCCCGGGCAGCGGCGGGCGGTCAAGATCGAGCTGGTCCTCGTCTTCGGAATCACGCTCGGGATGTCCGGCGCGCGCAGTCTGCTGTCCCTTGTGGACTCTCTGTTGCGGCCGACCCCGTTGGCGCAGCAGCAAGTGCAGCTCAACGTCCCGCGCGCCGCGGCGAGCCTGCTGGACCTGCTCCAGCAACTGCTCAGCGCCGCGCAACTGGTCGGCTGGGGCGGGCTCGGGCTGTACCTGCTGTGGCGGGCCGGGCTGAAACTGCGCGAAATCGGGCTGAGCCGGCGCATCCGCTCCGACGCGCTCATCACCGTCGGAATCGCCGCGCTGATCGGCATTCCCGGGCTCGCGCTGTACTTCGTCTCATATCACCTGGGATTCAGCCTCGCGGTGCAACCGTCCACTTTGGGCGATACCTGGTGGCGGCCGATCGCGCTGACGCTTTCCGCGTTCGGCAACGCTTTCGCCGAGGAAGTGCTCGTGATCGGTTACCTGCTCACGCGGCTGCGGCAACTCGGCGTGCGCGAGAACGCGTCGCTGTTCGGCGCGGCGGTCCTGCGCGGTTCCTACCACCTGTACCAAGGGTTCGGCGGGTTCGTCGGCAACCTCGTGATGGGCCTGGTGTTCGGCCGCGTGTGGCAGCGGACCAACCGGCTGTGGCCGCTCATCGCCGCGCATACTTTGTTCGATGTGGTGTCCTTCGTCGGCTATTCGTTGCTGAAAGGCCGTCTTTCCTGGCTCCCGTGAGGCCCGCTCATTAGGCTCGCACTTCGTGAGCGAGACGAGCGAAACGACCGCACCTCCCCGGGTGGACAGCGAAGTCGGGCCTCTTCGGGCAGTCCTGCTGCACCGGCCGGGAAACGAGCTGAAACGGCTCACGCCCCGCAACAACGACAAGCTCCTTTTCGACTCCATCCCCTGGGTGAGCCGGGCCCAGCAGGAGCACGACGCGTTCGCCGACGTCCTGCGCGGCCGCGGCGTCGAAGTGCTGCTGCTGGCCGACGTTCTCCGCACCGCGCTGGAAGACCAGCGCGCGCACGCCGCCGGGGTGCACGCCGCGGTGGACGACCGCCGCCTCGGCGCCGACCTCGCGGACTCCCTTAGGTCGCACCTAACGAGCGTCGACGCGCCCACGCTCGCCGAAGTCCTGATGGCGGGCATGACCTTCGAGGAGCTGCCGTCCGCCGAGGGCGCGTCGCTGGTGCGGATGATGCACCATCCGCGCGACTTCGCCGTCGATCCGCTGCCCAATCTGCTCTTCACCCGCGATTCGTCCGCGTGGATCGGCGACCGCGTGGCGATCTCGTCGCTCACCATGCCCGCGCGGCGGCGGGAAACGGCGCTGCTCGACCTCATTTACGCCTACCACCCGCGATTCCGCCACGCCGCCCGCGCGTACGGCGCGCATTCCGCCCCGATCGAAGGCGGCGACGTGATGCTGCTGGCTCCCGGGGTGGTCGCGATCGGCGTCGGCGAACGGACGACTCCGGCCGGCGCCGAATCGCTCGCTCGTTCCGTATTCGCGGATGGACTCGCGCATACCGTTCTCGCGGTTCCGATCGAACAATCGCGCGCGACAATGCATCTCGACACGGTATGCACGATGGTCGATGTCGACGCCGTCGTGATGTATCCGCTCGCGCGCGATTCCCTGACCGCGTTCACCCTCAAACCGACCGGCGACGGCGGGGTGAAAGTCGCCGGCCCGACGCCGTTTCTCGAAGCCGCCGCGGAAGCGATGGAGATCGACCGGCTGCGGGTGATCGACACCGGCCTCGACCCGGTCACCGCCGAGCGCGAGCAGTGGGACGACGGCAACAACACGCTGGCACTGGCCCCGGGCGTGGTCGTCGGGTACGAACGGAACGCGGAGACCAACGAGCGGCTCGCCGCGGCGGGCATCGAGGTGCTGCCGATCACCGGGTCCGAACTGGGGTCCGGCCGCGGCGGCCCGCGCTGCATGTCGTGCCCGGTGCGCCGCGATCCCCCGCCGAAGCGGCGCTGAGCCGTCGCGAGGGAAGTTAGCCTTTCCTTAATAAGGGCGCACACATTAAGGGAAGGCTAACCAAAATAAGTGTTTCCTTCTTGAGGAATGGTAACCCTAATAGGGTGGAGATCACCAGCCAAAAGTGGAAAACAATGCGCGATTGACGTACTGTGAGGGACATGGCCCTCACGAAGAAAGAACCGCGCTCCAAGTTCTACGAACTGCTGCAGGCGCAGATTCACAACGAGTTCAACGCCTCCCAGCAGTACATCGCGCTCGCGGTCTGGTTCGACAACGAGGACCTGCCGCAGCTCGCGAAGCACTTCTACAAGCAGTCGGTCGAAGAGCGCAATCACGCGATGGCGCTCGTCCAGTACATGCTCGACCGCGACCACCACGTCGAGATCCCCGGCACCGGCGAGGTCCGCAACGAGTTCTCCGCCCCGCTCGAGCTGATCGAGCTCGCGCTGGAGCAGGAGAAGGAGGTCGCCGCCGACATCTCCGCGCTCGCGAAGGCCGCCCGGGCCGAGGAGGACTACATCAGCGAGCAGTTCGTCCAGTGGTTCCTCAAGGAGCAGGTCGAGGAGATCTCCCAGATGTCGACGCTCGTCACGGTCGCGCGCCGCGCGGGTGACAACGTCTACGAGATCGAGAAGTTCCTGCACCGCGAGGCCGTCGGCGACGCCGGCGCGGACTCCGGGATGCCCCCGGTCGCCGGTGGCGCGCTGTAACGCTTGACGTGTGACGGAAGCCCGGTTGTCCCCAGTGTGGACAACCGGGCTTCCCCATGTGGATAACTTCAGCGCCGCTCGTACTGCGCGATCAGCACGCCGGTGGTGGTCGCGACGTTTCCGCCGAGCGTGAATTCGGTCAGTGGCCCCGGTCCCTCGAACAACCGCGCGCCGCGGCCGAGCGTCAGCGGATCAGAAACGGGTAGCTGTCGCCCAGCCCGGCGGCGTGCAGCGCGCGCACGAGCGTAACGCTGCCGATGATCGACAGATCCTTGCCTGGCAAGGATTTCAGCTCCACCGCGGAGCCGCGCAGCAGCACCGGGTTCTGCCAAGCGTCCGCGTTTTCCAGCGTCGTGAAGCCGACCTACTTCGTCGCCGCGTTCAGGTGCGCGGTGTAGGGATTCCCGTCCGTCCGCGGTCCCCAGGCCGTGGCGAAGTCCTCCCAGATGCGCCGGCCGAACAGCCTGTCCCCAGGGCGGTCCCCCATCTCACGGGCCATCACGTCGTCGCTGTAGCCGTTGCCCCAGCTGCCTAGGTCGAACCCACCGCGAGTGCCCTCGTCGCGGCGACCGAGGCCTTGGACGACGCCGTCAAGAGTGGTGCTCAGCGTGACGCTGATCGAACGCATCGGGGATGTCCTCCCGCGGGCCGCCGACCGGCCCGCCACCGCTGCACGAGCGGCGCGGAGCCAGATCGACATCGGCTCCCACAAATTTTTCAGCCGGCACAGTCCTGCGTCTTCGCCCGCACCTCGATGCCCTGAACAGCCCCGTCCGAGTTCAGCGTGAAGTGATACGCCCCCTGGTCACCGGTCGGCGACACGAGCGCGCTCCCCGACTCCGACGTGCCCGGATAGGTCGCGGTGACCTGGTCCTTCGGCGACCCCTCGCCGACGCCTTCCGGGGTGTGCGCGGCACCGTCCGGCTTCACCGCGACCACGCCGTTGTCCTTCGACACGACGGCCGTCGCGTCGGGCACCCCGGCCCCGCTGACGTCGTAGTAAGTGCAGCCCGCCGACTCTTTCACCGCCGTGAGCTTCATGCCCTGGTCCGCGAGCTGCTGCTCGGTCATGCCGAGCTTCACCGCGCCCAGGCCGTCCGCGGTCACCAGCGCGCCGGTCGCGGCCTTCGGCGGCGTCGTCTGCGGCGGCGCGGGCTTCGTGCGGTGCGGATGCGCGGGCGGCACCGGCGGGTCCGCGACGCTGGTCTCCATCGGCGCGGACGGCGCTTGCACCTGCGTCGATTCGGCGCTCGACGGCGGCTCGGGTACCGAAGAGGGCAGCGTGGGCTGGGCGGAAGCGACCTGCTGGGCGGCGACGCCGGTCGTCGCGGGCTGGGTGCGCAGCTGGAGCGCCACCAGCCCGGCCGAAGCCACCGCGAGGACGCACGCCGCCCCGGCCGCGGACGTCAGGATCCGCTGTCTGCGCCGCCGCCTGCGCGCGCCCGCGACGATGGCCGACGCGGCGTCCTCGGCTGGTTCGACGGCCAGCCGGTCGTCGGCGAGGAGGGCGCGCAGCCGCTGTTCCAGATCGTCGGGCTGGCTCACCCGGCGTCGCCTCCTTCCTGGTTCTTCAGTTTCGCCCGCAAGGACGCGATCGCCTTGCTCGCTTGGCTTTTCACCGTCCCCTGGCTGATGTCCAGCGCCTTGGCGATCTCCACTTCGGACAGTCCTTCGTAGTACCGCAGCACCATCACCGTGCGCTGCCGCGGCGGGAGGTCGCGCAGCGCCTGCCACAGCGGCTCGTGCTCGAAGGGATCCTTCGGCGCGCACGGGCTCGTGTCGGGCAGGTCCGCGACGAGGTTCTCCCGCCGCGTCCGGCGCCAGCGGCTGACGTGCGCGTTCGCCATCGAACGCCGCACGTACGCCAGCGGGTCGCCGGTTTTCTGCTGCACGTACGACCAGCGCGCGCCGATCTTTTCGAGCACGGTCTGGACGAGGTCGGCGGCGTCGTGCGGGTTCCCGGTGAGCACGTGGCCATAGCGGAGCAGACCGGGCAGGGCCTCGGTCACGAACTCGCCGAAGTCCGTGACGGCGGCGCTGCCGGCTTCCGCCGGGGAGCCGGCCCAGGCCGGATCTCCGCTCGCCAAGGGCAGTGCGGCTGCCGTCACCGTATCGCCCCCTCCCCGGATGACCACGTCGAGCGACGGCTCCTCGTCATCACCACCACGCATGAGCGCCCCCGAGGGTTGTCCCGTCTCCGTCGCTACTTTCCGTAGCTGTGGACAACTCAGGTCAGCGCACGGAAAGCGACTCGGGCAGCTTCAAGGCGCCATCCGCGTCAGTGGGGAAATCGTGGACCGCCACCACAGCGTTTCGCGGGATCGGGCCGTAGATGTGCGGGAACAGGATTCCGCGCGGGTCCGGCGGTGCCCCGTCCTCCCAGCGGACGGGCGCGTCGACCAGCTTGGGGTCGATTTCCAGCAGTACCAGGCCGGTTTGCCCGCGGTAGAGCGCGTTGGCGGGAAGGGCGACAGTGCCCGGGTCGGAGCAGTGGATGAATCCGGCGTCGTCGAGCGAGGACGCGCGGTATTCGCCGTCGGCGGGCACCGCGGCCCAGGCGTCGCGAGTGCAGATGTGGAGGATCACGCGGTGATCATCCACCTGTGGACAACCCGGGTCGAGTTGTCCACAGGTGGATAACTCAGCGGATGGTGAGCTGCCGCCCGATCAGACCGTCGCGGGCCCGCCGCTCGGCGGCGTTGAGCGGTTCGGAGTCGAGTGATTTGAGCGCCTCGTCCAGCCGGGCACCGAGCTGGTCCTTGGGCTCGGCCCACTCGCGGGCGTGCGCCTCGGGGTCGAGGTCCCACACCGGGACGAGCAGGCCGTGCGCTCGGAACGACCCGGCGTACCGGGTGCCCTCGCCGAGCCCGAGCGTGCCCGCCGCGGACAGCCGCGCAAGCGCTTGCAGCAGCAGGTTCTCCGGTTCCGGGCGGACCCAGCGCAGGTGCGCCTTCTCGCCGGCGAGCACCCAGTAGGCACCGGAACCGAGCCGGTCGGTGGGCATGATCGCGGCGTTCGCGCGCTCGAGGGAGACCGCGACGTCGCCGGTCGCGTCCGCGTCCTCGGGAAGCCACCACGCGAAGTCGGTGTGAAGTTCGACCTCCAGCTCCGCGCTCGGCACGAGCAGGTCCTGGAGCCGGTTGTGCTCGTCCGGGTCGGTGGGCGACGTCGTGTCCGGGACCGACAGCACGTCGCCCGGTTCGGCGTCGAGCAGCCAGCGCAGCGCACGGCCGAGGTCGCGGCTGATGTCGGAGGACCGCGTCTGCACCTGCAGGCCGAGGAACCGCTCGCCGTCCGAGCGGACGAACGCCGCGGCGGCCATGGGCAGCACCGTGCCGAGCGTGACGTCGCCGCCGTCGGCGAGCGTCAGCTTCGCCGTGGCCGACGGGACGAACTCGCGCAGCGCGATCAGCTCGGGCTCCGCCGCCAGCCCCTCGAACGGCTGCCCGACGAAGACGTCGCGCACCTTCGGCTTGCGGTCCGGCTTGGGACCCTTCTTACGCGCGCCCTTACCCATTTCAGCCTCCTTGGAACTCGGTGTCAGACGCTATCGAAGGGACCGGCCGCTCGGGCTCGCGGGTTAGAGTCGACGCGTGTTCGACCCTCGCGATCCCGCTTTCCTCGCCGACCCGTATCCCGCGTTCGCCGCGCTGCGCGCCGAAGGCGAGGTGCACCAGCACGACGGCCTAGGCATCGCGATCACGGTTTCGCACGCCGCGTCCGCCGCCGTGCTGCGCCACCGCGGACTGGGCCGGATCTGGACCGACGCACAACCGCTCGAACGGTTCGCGTCGTTCAATCTGCTGCACCGCAATTCGTTGCTGGAGAACGAACCGCCCGCGCATACCCGCCTGCGCCGAGTCATCGCGAGCGAATTCGGCCGGGGGCACGTGCAACGGCTGCGCCCGATGGTCACGGAACTCGCGGAGTCCATGGTGGACACTCTGGCCGCGAAAATCGCCGCCGACGGCAGCGCGGACCTGCTCGAACACCTCGCCCAGCCACTTCCGGTAGCGGTCATCGCCGAACTGCTGGGCGTCCCGACGTCGGACGGCCCGCAGCTGGTGACGTGGAGCAACGCCATCGTGAAGATGTACGAATACGGCCTGCCCGAAGCCGGCCGCGACGCCGCCGAACAGGCCGCGGCGGATTTCGTGGCATACCTGCGCGAGGTCGTCGCCAGTTCCCCGCGCGGGATCGTGCGGGACCTGACCGCGAGCGAACTGACCCCAGACGAGGTCGTCGCCACCGCGGTACTGCTGCTGATGGCAGGCCACGAGGCAACGGTGAACGTGATCGGCAATGGAGTGACCGCACTGCTCACCCACCGCACGGAATGGGACCGACTTAGGTCCGACCCAACGTTGCTGGACTCGGCTGTGGAAGAACTGATCCGCTTCGACTCGCCGCTGCAGCTGTTCGAACGCACGGCGACCGAGGATGTGGAAATCGCCGGTCACCGGGTGGAGAAGGGCACGAAGATCGGCGCGCTGCTGGGCGCCGCGGCGCGGGACCCGAAGGTGTTCGACGCCCCGGACACGTTGGACGTGGGCCGCTCGCCGAACGCCCACCTCGGATTCGGGATGGGGATCCATTACTGCGTCGGGGCCCCGCTGGCGAGAGTGGAAATCGCGGCGGCGTTGACAGCGTTGACGAAGCGATTGCCGGACTTGCGACTGGCTGGGGAGCCGGAACGAAGGCCGGAGTTCGTGATCCGGGGGTTGCGGACTTTGCCGGTGACTATTTGAGCTTGCTCGGGTGGTGAGTGCTGCATAATCGCGCCGCCTACCGGCCGGAATCCGCACCAACCGGTGAGCAGGTTCGCGCGGCTCGGGCACAAACCGCGCGCCGCCGTGAGGTGGAATCGGAGCGAAGCGGCGAGGGAATCCGTGCGGCTTACATGCAAACCGCCGGTCCCCACCGACCGGACCGCGCGGGTCACGGACCTTGCCCGCGGTCGCTTCAACTCCGCGTTCCTGGCGGTGAGTGCTGCATAATCACGCCGCCAGCCAGCCGGAACCAGCACCAACCAGCGAGCGGGCGTCAGCGCAAGCCTGCGAACAAGTCGTCCTCCAGTCCGGGGCCGACCTTGACTGGGCCGTTCGTGAGGGCCAGGTGGTAGTCCTCCCAGGGCCAGGTCTTTCGTTCGATCTCGCGCGAGTGCGCGAAAAACGGGTGCCCCGGATCCATCTGCGTAGCGTGCGCGCGCAAAGCCGCGTCCCGGGTCGCGAAGTGGTCTTCGCAGCGGATGCGGGTGGTTACGGTGAGCGCGTCGGTCGGCGGGAGTTCCTCCAAGACTGGGCCCATCAAGGACTCTTCGCCAGCGGCGAGGGTCGCTTCGTGCATGGCTTCGAACCAGGAGCGGCTGAGGGTGGCCAGGTAGTAGAGCTTGCGCGGGGTGCCGTCGTCGGACTCGTCGAACGCGGCGGTCGTGATCTCGTGCGTGCGGATGTGGTCGGGGTGTGGATAACCGCCGGTTTCGTCATAGGTGACCACCACTTGTGGACGGAATTCCCGCATTAGTTCCAGCAGAGGTTTTGTCGCTTCCGCGAGCGGGATCTGCGCGAAGCTTCCGAGGGGGGAAGGCGTGGTCAGACCCGAGTCCTCGTGGCCGAGGAATGTTTGGCGGATGCCGAGAATCCTTGCCGCGTCGGCCATTTCCTGGCGGCGGATGGCGGGTAGGTTTCGTCGGACGTCTTCTCGATCCAAAGCTGGGTTGAGCACATCTCCGCGTTCGCCGCCGGTGCAGGTGGCTACCAGGACGTCGACGCCTTCGGCTGCGTAGCCGGCCAGGGTCGCGGCGCCTTTGCTTGATTCGTCATCGGGATGGGCGTGCACGGCCAGGAGGCGGAGCGTCATGCGCGGGTTCCTTTCGGGAAGAAGAGGGCGGGGACAAGGCTCAGCACGGAAAGGCCAAGTGCCCAGGTGAACGTGGTGCCGAACGCGGCGGCGCCCGGTGGTTGCGCGTGCAGGACAGCCACCAGAATCGCCGTGCCCAGTGAGCCGCCGATGCGGTTTACGACGTTGATCGCGCTCGCCGCGCGCGGGATTTGGCTGCGTTCCAGCGAGGTGTAGAGCATCGTCATGCCGGGGGTGGTCGTCGCGCCTAGGCCGAACCCACGGATCAGCAACGAAGTTATCAACAGGGTCGGGCTGGGGGAATCGCCGAACTGAGTGAAGGCGATCGTGCCCGCCAACGACAGTGCGATGCCGGTGAGCATGACTGTTCGCGAGCCGAAGCGGTCCAGCAGTTTTCCGCCTGCGATGAGGACTACGGCGGAGCCCAGGGCTTGGGGTGCTAGCAGGAGTCCGGCGGCGAGGGCGGACGTGTGCTGGATTTGTTGGGCATAAAGCGGAAGCAGCAGCATCGAGCTGTACAGTGACGCGCCCAGCAGGAAGGTGCTCGCACTCGCGACGGTGAAAGCCTTGTGGGCGAACAACTTCAGATCGAGCAGCGGCGCTTGTGCACGACGAGCGTGTCCGGCGTACGCGATCAGCAGGATGGCACCGGCGACGGCGAATATGCTGGAGCCTTCGCCTAAGCCGTAGCCGAGCGCGGCAAGTCCTGGTGGGAGCAGCAGGAGGCCGCGGACGTCTAGCGGATCGCGCGTGCCAGCGGGTTCCTCGCGCGGCAGCACCCGGACGGCCAGCAGCAAAGTGGCGACACCGAACGGCACGAGCCCGAAGAACAGCCAGCGCCAGCCCAGGTCCTGGACGAGCGCGCCGCCGAGCATCGGGCCGAGTACCGGTGCGACGGTCGCGGGCAGCGTGACGACTCCGATCATCCGGCCCAGCCGAGGACCGGCCGCCTGCGCGAAAATCGCCTGGCCGACGGGCTGCATGAGGCCGCCGCCGAGTCCGTGCAGCACGCGGAACGCGATCAGCGCCGGCGCCGACCAGGCGAAGCCGCACAGCACCGTCCCCAGCGTGAACAGGCCGACGGCGGCGATCCACACCTGACGACCGCCGAACCGGTCGGCGAGCCAGCCGGACAGCGGGATGGTCAGCGAGGCGGCCAGCAGGTACGCGCTGGTCACCCACTGCACGGTCGGCAGCGAACTGTCCAGGTCACGCGCCATCACGCCCACCCCGACCGACACGATCGTCGCGTCCAGGATCGACAGCACCGCGCCCAGGATCAGCACCCCGCCGAGCCGGCGAAGACCGGAATCGGAGACCGGCAGCTGCGTGGTCATTGCCTCACCCCCTTCATTAGGTCGGACCTGAGATTAGGTCGAACCCATTGAATGGGTCAAGCACAAATTTAGGTCGGACCTAGTACACTGGACGGGGTGAGCCTCAGGGAGCAGAAGAAGCAGGAGACGCGGCAGACGATCTCGGCGGTGGCGACCCGGCTGTTCATTCAGCGCGGATTCGACCAGGTGACGATCGCCGAGGTCGCGGAGGCGGCGCGGGTCGCCAAGATGACCGTGACGAATCACTTCAGCCGGAAGGAAGACCTGGTCTTCGACATCCGGAACGACTTCGTGGACTGGCCGGCGAACCTGGTCCGGGCCGCTCCGGAGACGCCAGCGCTGATCGCGGTGCGGGACGGCTGCTTCGCGGAGCTGGACAAGGCAGGTCCGATGCTCGGGTTCGCGGACGTGTCCTTCGTGCGGATGGTGCGGCAGAGCGAACGGCTCACGTCCGCGCTCCGGGACATGCACGTCGACCGGGAGATCCAGCTCGTCGCCGCGCTGCTGGACCGGCATCCGGACCGGGACATGCTGTCGCGGGCGGCCGGGGCGCACCTCACGTCAGTGCTGCGGATTCTTCTCGACGACGTCTGGCATCTGATCTGGAAGGACGTCGAGCAGGACGAACTGGTGGAGCAGATCCGGGATTCCGCCGCGGTCGCGTTCGGCCAGCTGGAACCGGCGCTCGGCGACCTCTAACGCGCCGCGCCGACCGGACGCGCGGTCCGCAGTTCCGGCTCCGGCGCGCCCTCGACCTTGAGGACGCGGAGGTCGCGCAGCCGTTCCGGGGCGATCGGCATCAGCAGGTGCGAGAACCGCCGGATCACCAGCGCGGTGCCGATCGCGAGCGCGGCCGCGGCGAGGTCGGTGAGCGCGACCAGCAGGACGCTGTCCGCCATCGCCTGCACGCCCGGCCGGATCCGCCAGATGATCGTGACGATCAGCAGGACCCAGTTCGCCGCCCAGGTCGCCCACCAGCCGAGCACCAGCCGCGAGGGCTTCGGCCGTTCGTCGCGGGGACGGCGGAGCACAGCGTGTTCTAGTTCGCTGACCACGGACAACGCGAGCGGCAGGTTCACGAGCGGCACCAGCACGCCCACGAGCACCTGCCACACCGGCCGCGGCGGCACTTCCCCGGCCTCGTCGGCGGCGGCCTGCCGGGCGACCAGCAGCCACCACACCGAAAGCCCCGCGGGAAGCAGCGAAAAGATCGTGGTGAGCAGCCCGGCGAGCATGACGAAGGCGTCGGAGAACCCGACGACGCCGCTGTTCAGCGCGGAATCGCGGCTTTCCACGAGGAGCGCGTACCGCCAGCTCTCCGCCACCGCCGCGGTCACGGCGAGCACGGCGAACGTCCAGAGGATCGTCGTGAGACTCCGCGCGAGCACCGGGATCCGGTCGATCGGGCGGATTTCCCCGGACGCGGTACCGGGCACATTCGTCGGACGGCGCCAGGTCAGGTTCGGAAAGCCCCATCGCGGCGGCACCGGATAGGACGGCGGACCGGAGTAGGGCGCCGCGGGCACGGCGCGGCGACGGCGGACGGCACTCGGCGGCGGGGAGGCGACCCAGCGCAGTTTGGCCGCGCGCTTCGGCGGACTCGGCTGCGGTTGCGGCTGCGGCTGAGGCTGCTGTTGCGGCGCAGGCCGGTGGATCGCGCCCTGCGGAGCGGCGGTGAACGGCCGGGCGTACGCCGGGTGCTGGGAGTAGGCCTGCATCGGGTATTGCGGCTGGTACGGATTGGCGTACTGCTGGCCAGGATGCGCGGGCCCGGCTTGCGGCACCGCCCACTGGCCTGGCTGCCCAGGACCGCTGCCGAGCTGGCTGGACTGCGGCGACGGTTGCCCGGACCCCGCGATACCGCCGTGCTGACCGGAGCCCGTCGCCCCCGCGTCAACACCGCCAGAATGCGCCCCGAACTGCGAAGCCGCACCAGCCCAGCCCGCAGCGGACCCAGCCTGGCTCACCCCCGGCGAACCGCGCCCAGCCTCGCCTTGACCAGCAGCAACCGCCCCACCGGAGCCCTGCCCAGCCCGGTCCGCGCGGGAATCGTCCCCTCCGTCCCGGCCGAAGCCAGGGACGAACGACGCCGGATCCGAGGATTCCGGCGGCTCGGGACCAGACTGGGCAGGCATCCGTCAGAGAACCTCGGGTTCGGCGCCGGGGTTTTCGCTCACCATGCGACGGCCTTCGCGGGCCCAGGCTCCCATCCCGCCCGCGACGTTGACCGCGTCCCAGCCGCTCGCGTTCAGCCAGGCCGCGGCGCGCGCCGAGCGGCCGCCGGAGCGGCAGATCACGTAGACCGGGTCGTCCTCGGGGAATTCGGAGAGTTCGTTGACCCGCGCGGGCAGTTCGCCGAGCGGGATGTGCACCGCGGCGGGGGCGTGCCCGGCGGCCCATTCGTCGTCCTCGCGGACGTCGAGCAGGGCCACGTCCGCGGGCAGGTCGCGGACTTCAGCGGTCGGAATTTCAGCAGGGCTCACCACAGGTTCCATGCTCCCATGTCAGGACGTTGTACGCGTGTGAGGAACGCTAACCGCTAAGCCTTGCGGTGGCGTCCCCGGCCGGTGCGGAGCTTCTCGTCGGCCTGGCCGAACCGGGCGACCGCGCGGTCGCGCATCAGGCCGAGCGGGTCGGGGGCGTGCAGGCGCAGCATGATGTCGTTCACCAGTTCCGGGCGGCCGGACCGGGTCAGCCGGCTCACCACATAGGTCGCCAGGAACGCCGAGGGCACCGAGATCAGCGCGGGCTGCACGGTGAACCACGGCGTCTTGTCTCCGGTGTACTCGCACACGATGTTGTACGCCAGCGCGCTGAGCACCAGTCCGCCGCCGACGATCATCCCGGCCAGCGCGCCCGGCCAGCTGAGCTTGCGCCACCAGATGCCGAGCAGCAGCAGCGGGCTGAACGTGGACGCGGCGAGCGCGAACGTCATCCCGATCGACAGCGAGATGTCCTCGGTCCGGAAGATCAGCGTGAGCACCATCGGGCAGATCGCGACCAGCAGCGTCGCGACCCGGAAGTCCCGCACGCGGCCGGGCAGCAGGTCCGTCGACACCACCCCGGCCACGCTCACCAGCAGCCCCGAGCAGCTCGACAGGAACGCCGCGAACGCGCCCGCGGCCGTCACCGCGGCAAGGATCTGCCCCGGCCAGCCGGGCAACACCGCGGTCGGCAGCAGCAGCACGGCCGCGTCGGTGTTGCCGGTGAGCAGCAACTGCGGCACGTACATCCGCGAGAGCGCACCCAGCATCGTCGGGAACAGGTAGAACAGCCCGAGCAGCAACAGCACGTGCACGGTGGTGCGGCGCGCGGCTTTGCCGTCGGGGTTGGTGTAGAAGCGGACCAGCACGTGCGGCAGGCCCATGGTGCCGAGGAACAGCGCGAAAATCAGCGAGTACGTCTGCAGCAGGTCGGTGATGCCGTTCGACGCCGGATGCAGCCAGGCGTCGTTCGACGTGGGCGCGTCGCTCACGATCGGAACTGGGGTGCCCGCGGCGAATTCCAGCGTCGTCCCCGACGAAACCTTGTGCGGCACGAGCGGCGACCAGCGCGCCATGCCGCCCGCGGGACCGTCGTCGATGTGGCCGTGTGCGTAGAAGAACGTCTCGGTGGTGACCTTCACGGTCACGTCGGTCTGCACCGTCACCTTGGTGTCCGACGGGAACACCGGCGGCGCGGGCGCACCGAGCGCGCGCACGCCGCCCGGGCCGCCCCCGGCGAAGAAAACCATGCACAGCACGAAAGTCGGCACGGCGATCGCGAACAGCTTGAGCCAGTACTGGAACGCCTGCACCACGGTGATCGCGCGCATCCCGCCGGCCATCACGTTGACCGCGACCAGAACGATGACGAGAAGCGCGCCCGCCCACGCCGGTACCGGAACGATCTGCGCGAGCGTCAAACCGGCGGCCTGCAGCTGCGGGACCATGTACAGAATCCCGATGAACACCGCGCCCGCGGTCGCGAAGCGGCGCAGGCCGCGCGAACCGAGGCGGGCTTCCACGAAGTCCGGCAGCGTGTAGGCACCGGACCGGCGCAGCGGCGCGGCGACGAACAGCATCAGCGCGAGGTACCCGGCGGTGAAGCCGATCGGATACCAGGTCGCGTCGGCACCCTGCTTGAGCACCATGCCCGCGACACCGAGAAAGGACGCCGCCGACAGGTACTCGCCGGAGATCGCCGCGGCGTTGCGGCTGGAGCGCACGGTTCGGCGGGCGACGAGGAAGTCGTGCGTGCTGGTGGCCCCGCGCGACGAGCGGAAGCCGAGGTAGTAGGTCGCGAAGGCGACCAGCGCGAGGCCGGTCAACGTCCACGGGGTCAGCTGCACGGCGTGAATCCTCGCACGACCTCACGCTTCCCGGACGCGCCGCCACCAGCGAACGCATCCCCCGCGCGGGTCAGTTCTCGATCATGTCGACGAAGTCGCGTTCGTGCCGCTCGGCGAGCCGGTTGTACCAGAGGCCGACGGCGAAGAGGAACGGGAACGGAAGCAGGCCGAGCACGAGCCACGGGATCGGGATGCCGATCACGGTGAACCGCGAGACCGCCGGGAGGAAGTAGAACAGCGCGGGCAGCGTCCCGAGCACGGCCAGCACGAGCACCGCCAGCCACACCGACGTGCGCAGCTGCACCTTCACCAGGTCGCGGACCAGCAGTTTTCCCCAGCTGGTCTGCTCTTCCAGCTCGATCCGCCCGCGCATCCGCCCCGACGACTGCCGCGGATCGGCGAGCACGACCTTTTCCCGTTTCGGCCGCACATGCGCGGGTTCGCTGGACCGCGGAGCCGGTTCGGGAGCGGGCGGCACCGGTTCGACCACCGCGCGGTCCTCCGGCCGCACGCCCAGCGTCGGGTCCGGTTTGCGGACCCCGTTCGAGAGCCGGTGGTAAGGGTCTTCGGGCGAGGACATCGACGGTTAGCCGCCCCGGCCGGAGCCGACGATGCGGTCCTTCAGCGCCCGGGTGTGCCGGCGGCTGACCGGCAGGACTTTTTCCTCGTTGCCGATCACGACCTGGTAGCCGCCCTGGCCCATCCGCATTTCGGTGATCAGCGGCAGCGCGACCAGGAACGACCGGTGGATCCGCACGAATCCGGCCTTCTCCCAGCGTTCTTCCAGCTGGGCGAGCGGGATCCGGACAAGGTGGCTGCCCTCGGTGGTGAACAGCCGCGCGTAGTCGCCCTGCGCTTCCACCCAGCGCACCGACGAGCGCGGGATCAGCTTCGTGGTGCCGGCCAGTTCGACCGGGATGACCTCGTCGTCGTTCTTCACCGGCTCGGCGCCGCCCTGGCCGGCGGGCGGGCCCGCGATCGTGGCCAGCTTCTCGCGCACGCGCGCGACCGACCGGTCGAGCCGGTCCTGCTGGAACGGCTTCAGGACGTAGTCGACCGCGCCGAGGTCGAACGCGTTCACCGCTTCCTCGGCGTGCCCGGTGACGAACACCAGTACCGGCGACGGGTTCATCGCCGCGATCACGCGCGACATCTCCATGCCGGACAGGCCGGGCATGTCGATGTCGGCGAACACGGCGTCGACCGTCGGCAGGCCGTTGGCCCGCCGGGCAGCCAGTTCCGGGTCGTCGTGCGAGAACAGCCGCAGCGCGTCGGAGGCGTCCGAGGCCTGGAAAACGCGGTGGATGTGCGGGTTGTTCTGGAGTCCGTGGCTGAGTTCGTCCAGCCCGGCCAGCTCGTCGTCCACGGCGAGGACGATGAGTTTCCGGGTGTCGTCGTGAGCACTCACAGTGAGACGCATCCTGCCGATTGCGAGGTGCATTGTCCAGACCCGATTGGAGAGCGCACCGGGTGAGTGGCGTACCGGAGTCGCCACTCAGGTGCGGCTCAGAGCCCGAAGCGCGACCAGGCCGCCTTCGTGGTCACCGCGTCCAGCAGCGCGCTCGCCGCCGCGGGAGCCCCGATGCCGAGCCGGGCGAGCAGCGGTTTCTTCGGCTCCGCCACGGAAATCTCGGCGTCCGGGTACCGCTTGCGGACGATCTCGCGCAGCGAGCCGAGCCCGTCGACCAGCCCGAGATCGACGGCTTTCTGCCCGAGCCAGACGTCGCCGGTGAACAGGTCGGCGGAGTCGGTCAGCCGGTCGCCGCGGCGCTCCTTGACCCAGTCGACGAACAGTTCGTGCAGTTGGCCGTGCATGTTTTTCAGCCACTCGACGTCCTCGGGCTTCTCCGGGCTGAACGGGTCGAGCCGCGATTTGTTCGCTCCCGCGGTGTGCAGCCTGCGCTCGATGCCGAAGCGTTCGAGCAGCCCGGTGAACCCGAACCCGCCGCTGATGACGCCGATCGAGCCGACCATGGACGTCCGGTGCGCGTAGATCTCGTCGGCCGCGCAGGCCAGCCAATAGCCGCCGGACGCGGCGACGTCCTCGGCGAAGGCCAGTACCGGCACGCCTTTCTCGTCGGCCAGCTGCCGGATCCGCTCCGCGACCAGTCCGGACTGCGTCGGCGCGCCACCGGGCGAGTTGATCTGCAGTGCGACCGCCTTGAGCCGGTCGTGCGCGAACGCCCTGGTGAGCGCGGATTCGACGGCGCCGAGGTTGATCGCACCGCGAGCCAGCGGCGACGGCGTCGGCGTGATCACCCCGTGCAGCTTCACGACGGCGACCACGTCCTTGCGGTCGCCCCGGTCGCCGAGCACGGGAAGGCGGGAAGTCAGCTTGTCGGTGACGCTCATCTGCCCAGGCTAACCAGTTCAGTGCGCGGGCAGCATGCCCGAACGCGAGCCGTGCACTCCGTCGGGTTCCGGCTCCGGCTCGACCGGCGCGGGCGGCTGCGGCGGGACGTCGGCGGAGTAGTCCGGCATGTTCGGCCGCACGCCGAGCTTGAACTTGGGCACCCGCAGCGCGACCTTCATCCCCGCGCCCGGCGCGGTTTCGACGGTGAGCGCGTAGTCCTCGCCGAACACTTGCCGCATGCGCTGGTTGATGTTGCCGAGCCCGACGTGCGCGCCGGTGCGGTGCGCGTTGCGCAGGTCGGTGAGCTGCCGCGGGTCCATGCCGATGCCGTCGTCCTCGACCGTGATCAGCGCTTCGTGCCCGTCGTCCCGCGCGATCACCGTGACGCAGCCACCGCTCGGCTTGCTGGCCAGGCCGTGTTTGACCGCGTTCTCGACGAGCGGCTGAATGATCAGGAACGGCACCACGACGCTCAGCACCTCGGGCGCGATCTTCATCCGCACCTCGAGCCGGCCGCCGAACCGGGCGTTTTCGATGGTCAGGTAACGGTCGATGTTGCGCAGTTCCTCGGCGAGCGTGGTGTACATGCCGGACGTGCGGAACGAATAGCGCGTGAAGTCCGCGAAATCCTGCAGCAGTTCACGTGCTTCCTCGGGATCGGTGCGAATGAGCGCGGAGATCGTGTTGAGCGCGTTGTAGACGAAGTGCGGCGAGATCTGCGCGCGCAGGGCTTTGATTTCCGCCTGCTGCAGCTGATTGCGCGACTCTTCCAGCCGCGCCAGCTCGAACTGCGTGCAGACGAACTGGCCCACGGCTTCGGCCATCTGCACCAGCTTGCCGCGCGTGCGCCCGACCACGATGAGCGTGGCCTCGGCCTCGCCCTCGACGAGAATGGGCACGATCGCGGCGGTCTTCATCTTGCAGGTGCCGCGATGATTGCACGGCATCTTGTTGTGGTCGGCAACGGCGCGGCGATGTTTGCGCAACGCGGTCCCGATGTCCTCGACGACGTCCAGGTAGTGATCGGTGGCCTCGCCCGCCCAGGACAGCAGCGTGCCTTCACTGTCGGTGATGCCGACGGCGAGACAATCGAGCACCTCGAGCAGCTCCGCCGTCATCCGGTTGGCGGCCTCCTCGTCGAGCCCCGCCCGCAAATTGGGCGTGGCCTTGGACATCCGGTGGACGGCCTGGAGCACGGCGTCCTGGATGACCCCCTTGGGCCGGCGCGCCCGGAAGGCGAGGACCAGCACCACGATCACCAGGATGCCGACCAGGACCCACGGGACGACCAGCGCGTAGGGGAAGTCGGACACGACGTCCATGCTCTGCGCTCGACCGACCGGGTGCAAGGTCTGCTTCCCACTTTCTGTCCAGTAGCGACGACCGAGGGTGGGCAAACCCTACCGTTACTCCAGGTGAGCGTGAGGATCTTGCGCCATTCGGGTGGTGGAGGTGGCTGTGGGTCGCTGAGGAGTGGGGTGAAGGGACCGTTCATCACTACGGATGGTTAGGGGTGAAGGGACCCTTCATTGCTTGGCTGGTGCGGATGGTGGGTCTTGGTGCTCCGGGCTGGGGTGGGCGCTTCCGGCACGCCAGTTCTCTGGGGATGCGGACTGAATTCCGACGATGGACGACCGGGCCTGGCGGGCCTGACTATGGAAGACCGAGCTTGACGAGGCCGAATCCCGACGATGGACGACCGCGCCGCGACAAGGATGAATCCTGACGAGCACGACCGAGACCTCGCAAGCCCGAGTCCCGACAATGCACGACCGAGACCCGGCAAAGCCGAATCCCGACAATGCACAACCGAGGCCCGACAAGGCCGACTCCCGACAAAGCACGACCGAGGCCTAACAAGGCTGAGCCATGAGGGGGCGGAGCGACTTCTGCTGATGCGAGTCGAAGGCCTAACGATGTGACGCCAACCCCTGAAGTTCGCCGATCCGTCGACCCACGTCCGTGAGGGCCACCCTCACGGGCTCTGATTCCCTCACGGCCCGCACCCAACCGGAAGCACGGTGAAAGGACGACGGGAACCGCCACCGCTGCACCCAACGAGCGAGGCACCCATCCCCTCCCCCAACCCCGATACAAAGCCGCCCTGCGGTTCGGGGGTGCTTGTCAAGGCATCTTTCCCGCCTTGACAAGCACCCCCGAACCGTCAGCACAATGAAAAATCGGGGTGCCCCACGCAACCCATCAATAGCAATGTCGCCGCCAGGCGACGAGCCGCCCGAGAGACCTACTTCAACAACCGAGACATCCGCCGATCAGCCAACGGCTTCCCCCCAGTCTGACAAGACGCACAATACTGAAACGACTTATCCGCAAACGAAATCTCCCGAATAACATCCCCGCACACCGGACAAGGCAGCCCAGTCCGAGCATGCACCCGCAGCCCAGACCGCTTCTCCCCCTTCAGCCTCGCAGCCTTCTGCCCCACCGACCGCGAAACCGCGTCCGTCTCCACCTCGTGAATCGCCTCGGCCAAAACCTCTAACGCACCCTCGTCCAATTTCCCCACCGTCGCATAAGGCGACAGCTTCGCCCGATGCATGATCTCGTCCGAATAAGCGTTCCCGATCCCCGCGATCAACGACTGATCAGTCAACGCCCACTTCAGCCGCGTCCCCTTGCCCTGGAACAACTCCCGCAGCTGCGAAGCATCGACAGCCAGCGCGTCCGGCCCCAACCGCGCGACGCTGGCCACCTCGGTGGGATCCGCGACGATCCACACCGCCAGCCCCTTCTTCGTCCCCGCCTCAGTCAGGTCGAAGCCAGGACCGGAAGCCGACTCCAGATGCACCCGCAGCGAAATCGGCCCCTTCCCCGGCTTCAGCGGAGCCGGGGACAGCGCGTCCGACCAGCGCAGCCATCCAGCGCGCGCCAGATGGACCACCAGGTGCAGGTCGCCGAGCACGACATCCAGATGCTTCCCGTGCCGGGTCGCGTCGGTGATCTCGCGGCCGTGCAGTTCGGTATAGGGCGGCACCGCGGTCTTCAGCACGCTCAGCGACGCGACGTCCAGCCGGAAAACGGTGCTCCCCACGGCGTGTTCGCGCAGGTGGTGGGCCAGTGCTTCGACCTCGGGCAACTCGGGCATGGCACCAGTCTCGCGCGCCTGCCCGGTTCCGGCCAGGCCTATTCGACCGGGTGCAGCGGACCGTCGAAGTCCGGGAGGGAATGCCGCTGGATCGTCTTCGAGATCCGCTTCACCTCGCCGGACACGGTGAACATGCCGCGGATCGTGCCGACCCAGCGCTCCGACGGCCGGTCGCCCGCGACGTCGCCCTCGGTCTCGGCGACCACCGTCCACGGGCGGCGCAGGATCCACCGCAGCGGGAAGAACAGCACCACCAGCAGCAACGCCAGCAGCACCCACGCGGGCACCTTGACCACATCCGGCGTCCACACCACCAGCGCGATCACCAGGAAACCCATGACCACGATCATCGCGATGCCAGGTCCGTAACTGCCCGCGACGTCGTGTTCGAAATCGTCAGCGGTGGCGGGAGCCCGCCACTCCATCTGGGCACGGACCACCCAATGGCGACCGTCTTCGCCGCGCACCAGCCGGTTCATCCTGTTGCCTCCCGGGCGACGTCGAACTCGGTCAACGTTACCGTGACCGTGCCGTCGAGCGCGAGGTGCTCACTCAGAGTTACTGGCGGTTTGCCGGGTTTTGGCTGTTCGGGAGCTTGCGTCCGCTGCGGAATCGGCCGAACCGGTGACATCGTGCCCGGACGTGGAGTCCGTCCTGGCCGGCTTCGACGACCGGGAAGTCTTGAACCACTCGAACGACCTGGCCGACTTCGGGCAGTCCGCCGAGCCAGCGGAACCCGAAGACTTCGGAGCCGCCGGGGCGACGTGCCGCGACCCGGCCGGCGTCGACGTGACCGACGGCGGCACGTACGAATCCGGCGACGGCACATACGACGAGGTCGGCGGAGCGTACGTCGGACTCGTGCCGTCCGTCGTCGTGCTCAACACGCCCGGACTGGACGAGTTCGTGGACGTGTCCAGATCCGACCGCGACTCCGTGCTCGACGACCGGCTCGTCATCGGCGAACCCGAATGACCGCTCTCCTGACCAGGCAGGTCGTCGCGCGGCGTCGAGCCAGTCGA
Source organism: Amycolatopsis sp. VS8301801F10 (assembly GCF_046195355.1). NCBI lineage: Bacteria > Bacillati > Actinomycetota > Actinomycetes > Pseudonocardiales > Pseudonocardiaceae > Amycolatopsis > Amycolatopsis sp. VS8301801F10. Next base: position 1,273,099 of record NZ_CP176065.1, read on the forward strand.
GCCAATCGACCCCGACGTCGTCGACGAGGACTGCTCCCCGGAAACCGGCTCCCGCACCGGCGGCAACGGCGGCACCTCGGCCGCGCCCACATGCTGCGAAACACCCGGACGCACCGCCACGTGCACCGGCCGCGCACTGCCGTACAGCTTCCCGGAAATCACCCGCGGACCCTGCTGCGCCGGCGGCGGAGGCTGCTCCGGCGGCTGCAACGCCAGCTCCGGCGCACCCCCGCCCAGCCCGACGTTCTGCACCGGATGCGACCCGAACACCAGCGGACCAGCGGTCAAACTCACCGCACCCGCCGCCGCGGTCGACGCCAGCGCCAGCCCGACCTTCACCTTCGAGCCGAACACCACGCTCTTCACCGTCGCGACCGCACCCGCGACCTTCCCGGCCCCAGCCAACGCCGGAACCGCCAGCACCAGCACCCCGGCGTGCGCCCGCAACGACGAACACACGTCCCGCAGCTCGTCCTGCGTCGCCCGGCACGACGCACACCCCAGCAAATGCGCCTTGATCCGCTCCGCCTCCGCGCCGGTGACACTGCCCGCGGTGAACCCGCCCAGCTTCTCCACCACCGCCCGGCACGTCTCCGGACCCCGGTTCACCGACAAATGCGCCTGCAAATACGCCGCCCGCAGCCCCTGCCGCGCCCGCCGCGCCAACGCCGCCGTCGCATTCGCCGACAACCCGAAATGCGGAGCCACCATCGCCGGCTGCTCGCCCTCGACCTCGGTCTGCCACAGCACCGTCCGCCACCGCTCCGGCAAACTCGTGAACGCCGTCGTGATCAACGTGTGCTCAGCCGTCCGCGCCGGCGTGTCCACCCCGGCGCCCGCCCGGAACGTCAGCTCGTCGTCCGTCACCGGAACATCGCGGCGAGCACCGTGCCACTCCCACGACACCCGGCGCGCGACCGTCAGCAAATAAGCCCGGAGGTAATCCCGCGGACCCGCACCGCGGCGCAACGCCTGCAGCACGCGGAAGAAGGTCTCCGCGGTGATGTCCTCCGCCTCGGAGCGATCAGCCGCGAGACTCTGCGCCAACCTGCGCACGGCCGCGGCATGCAGCTCGAACAACTCCCCGAACGCGGCGTCCTCGCCGTCGCGCAGCCGCTTCAAAAGTGCCTGCTCGTCGGATTCCGAGGCCGCTGGTGGCGGCGCCGTGCCCAGCTCGGTCATCCGGCAAGGCACCTCCTCCCCCGAAGGACTCACCACTGAAGTCGATTGGGGACACCATACGGAGCAGAGCGCCCGTCGTCACCCCTTGTGCGCTCGACGTGACGCGCAAGCACCACATCTCAGCAGGTCCAAGCCAATAACCGGGGCCCCCGAAAGTGTCATCGAGACGACGGTATAGAGTGTCTTTAACACCGAGCACCAAGCGGTTAACGCGGATGTAGCGCAGCTGGTAGCGCATCACCTTGCCAAGGTGAGGGTCGCGGGTTCGAATCCCGTCATCCGCTCAGTCCTGAGGGCCCTGTATCCACAAAAAGCGTGGATACGGGGCCTTCGCCATATCACCCGGGGGGCCGAGCCCCCCGGACCCCCACGGTGCGGGCGGTGCGGTTGCGAGGGTGGGGGCTTTGTAGCTTGCGGAGCAAGCGGAAGAAGGCGCGGAGCTTTGCGGAGCAAGCCGTAGAGGCGCGGAGCTTGCGGCGCAGGCGGGAGAGGCGCGGAGCAGGCGGAAGACGCGCGGAGCCAGGCGGAGGTTTTGACCGCTGGGTTATAGCTCGTAGGTGTCCAGGGCGGTGGGGGCTACTGGGGACAGGTGCGGGTCTTTTTGTTCCGTTACCTGGCCTCTTGCCATTCGGTACACCTGGAAGGCGTTGTCGTGTTCTGGGTCTTGGTCGTCCCAGATGTGGAGCAGGCCGTAGGAGCCGGGGGCCAGTTCTCCTACTCGGGCGAAGGTTTCCAGGAGCTGGGGGGTGATGGCTCCGCCGTGTTTGTCTAGACCACCCAGATGGAGCATGGGCAGGCCTTCGCTCCAGCGGAGGTCCACCAGGTCCAGCAGGGTCGCGTTCTGCAGGGAGCGGTGGACCCGTTCCACCAGGCGCTCCAGCAGAGCTGCGTCGTCGTCGCCCGTTGCGGTGGCGGCGATGGTCACCCAGCCGTGGTATTCGAACACGTGCGAGACGGTAGCAGCGGGCCTCGCTCAGCGGGTCAGCGCAGAGGGCTGGCCGTCCCGGCGCAGCTGGTTCGTGAGGATGCCGTCAGCGTGCTTTTCCACCGCGGGAAGCAGTTTCTCGCCGAAGACGCACAGGGTGCGCTCCCACGGGTGGCCCAGCGTGCCGTAGCTGAAGTCCTCGGCCAGGAACAGGTGGTAGTCGCCGCGCGGGAAGACCGAGACCGGCCACGGCGCGTCCGGCCGCATGCGGTGCGGCCAGAACTTGAACGACTGGTGCTGCCAGTGCAGCACCCACAGCCACTCGTCTTCGGCGGTGATCTCCTGCAACGCGGCCAGCACCGCGCGGGCCACGTCGTGCTCTTCCACCGCGTACGGGCCCAGGCGGAACTCGGCCGAGGCGCGGTCGTACTCGCCGGTCGACAAATCCCAGGCAGCCGACGGACTCGGCTCATGGAAACCAGGCCAATCGTGCGCGAAGGTGCTCGGCCAGAACCTGAGCTTGTCGTGCACCCAATACCAAGCGGGTTCGTCGGCCACTCGCGAGAGCGGCTCCCAGGCTGCAGCAGCGTTCACTTGTCGACCTCGAAGTCATCGACCGGGCTCGAAACTGCCGAAAGCTTCGTGTCCGGGGCCAGGATTGTCCAGTCCACTGGAGCCGAGCGCCAAGCTGTCACTCGACCGGGTGGCCCGCGGACCGGGGAGAACGCCCCCGGTCCGCAGGTTCCTTACCCGAGACCCCCGCCGGTCATGCACGCCAGGCGTTATGCGGCACGCCACAGCGTGACGAACGCCGACGCCTCGCTGAACGCCCACGGCCGCAACCGCTCCCGGTCCCGCGCCGACAAGGTGAACTCCTTCGCCCGGCGCACGTCCACCACCAGCGCCTCCCCGCCCGGCAGCAGCTCCGGCATGCCCTCGGTGAGCAGCCACAACGCGAGCTGCGCGGCGTCCCGGGTGAGCGGCTCCTCCTTGAAGTACAGCCAGGTGGCGAACCGCCGGCCGTTCGCCTTCCGCAGCCCCAGCTGCGGGCTGATGCCGATCTCCAGCTCACCGAGCGAGAACTTCGCCCGCCCGACCTCGATCAGCTTCGGGTCGCGCCTGCCGAGATAACGCAGCCAGCCCTCGGCGATGGCGGCGTAATGCGGCCGCGTGCGCTCGTCGGCGTTGTTGACCAGCGCCCGCATGGCGACCTCGTCCTGCCGCGCCGCCCGGCCGGCCCGAACCGCGTTCGCCGCGCGCCGGTAGTAGTTGAACGCCGCCCGCGCCGGATCCTCGTACAACCGGCGCTGCCTGCGGACGAACGACGAACGCGACGGGCCCTTGCTGGCGCTGTACCCGACGAACGTGGGCAGCGTGACGTATGCCGACTTCGGAGCACTCATGGGCGGCCGCCTTCCGATGGATGGTTTCCCCAGTACACGGCCAATTTTAGAACATATGTACGGCAGTTTTTGCCGCTTAACGGGTGACCGGCGGCCAGGGACCGGCCAGTACCGTCCGCGCCTGCTGCAGCACCTGTTGCTCGCAGTAGCTGACCGGCGTGACGTCGGTCGGGATCCAGGTCGCGAGCATCGCCAGCCACTGGCGCAATTCGGACAGGGCGACCGGCTGGCCGAGCCGTCCGTCGAGGGCTTTGACGCTCTTCGCCGCTTCCGCGAGCGGGACGTCGCCGCGCACCATTTCGCCGAGGTGTTCGCCCATCAGCTGCCACTGCGCCGCGGTCGCGTCGGCCGGGAGTTCGATGCCCAGCTCCTCGACCACGTGCGAGAAGGCGACGGAAACCGCCTGGTGATTGCGGTGGTCGAGACCGGCGAGTTCGGGAAGGGAGGGAGCTTCGAGGCCCTCGCCGACAGCCCGCGCCCCGGCCTCGACGAGTTCGGCAGCGGTGATGTCGAGACCGGCGAGCCGATCCACGGCAAGGGCGGCGAGCGCACCGCGCGCGGAGGACATGCTCCCCATCGTACGGAGACGCGGCGATTTCCCGTCCGCCGCGAACCGGGTGCCTGATCTGGGCTGATCTTGCGCACCTGAGCCCCACGGAGCCGGGGCGCGTGGAACACTATCGCCCGAACCGGTGACAGGGGGTTGCGTGATGAGCTGGCAGGAAGAGCTCCGGCGCTTGGACGCGGAGTTGGCCGCCGGCCGCCTCGGACACGCCGAACACCGCCGCCAGCGCGACGAACTGCTCGCCGAGGCGTCGGGCGGCGGGGCGGCTTCGCCAGTGGCGTCGCCGTTGCGGCAGGACAGCGGATCCCCGACCTGGAGCGCCCCGGCTCCCCAGGCGACTCCCGGCACGGACGGCCAGCAAGCCCCGAGCCCCTCCACCGAGAGCAGCACGCCGGAACCAGCGGGCACTCCGCACACCATCGCGACGATGACCGGACGCGGTCCGTTCGACGACCCGGCGATCGTGCGCCGGATAGGACCGGACGTAACCGTTTCGTCGAGCACTCCGTCCACGGACACCGCCGCACCTTTCTTCCCCCCGCCGCAAAGCCCGGCCGCGCCGCCGCGCCAGGTCACCCCGCCCGCACCGCACCAGCCCCAGCCGCAGTTGCCCGCGCAGCCGGGGACCTGGCCGGGCGTGGCTCCCGTGCAGTGGCACACCCCGGGCCAGCAACCGGGCCAGCAACAGCCGAGCCAGCCCGTCGTCGGATGGGCCAGCACCAACCCGGCGATGCCCGCACCGGAACCGCCCGCGGTGGAGTCGTTCCTGAACTCCGCGACGACGGCCCCCTCGGCCGAGAAGCCCGCCTTCTCGCACACCCCGGGCACCCCGTTCTCCACCGACCGCCCGACCACCGCGCCGAGCCCCGCCGACGACCGGCCCACCGCGGTCTTCGGCGCGATCCCGGCGAACGGCGCCCAGCCGGAGCCGCGCCGCCTCTGGGAGGACGACGCCAAACCGCGCCGGTCCAAGCCGACCTGGTTGTTCCTGTCGCTGGCCGTGCTCGTGGTGCTGGCGCTGGTCGCCGGCGGCATCTGGTTCCTCGGCACGAAGAACGACGCGAACGACTCGGCAACGCCGCCGCCCGCCACCGCGTCCGCGCCGAACACCCAGCCGGCCTCGCTCGAGGACAAGCTGCCCGCGCTGCCGGGCACGCCGAGCCCGGAAAACTCGACCATGGCGCTGGACAAGGCGGTCCAGGCCAAGGCCGTCTCCGATGCCGACGCGAACCTCATGCGCGCGGCGGGCGCGGACCAGCTCGTCTACCACGCCTACGGCAGCCCGGACGGCGGCACGACGCTGATCGCCGTCCCCACGCCGTCCAAGGCCCAGGCCGGTCAGCTCGTCCAGGGCCTGCGGCAGAACCTCGTCACCGGCGGCTTCGACAGCAGCCCGCTCGGCCCGGCGGCCACCGATCTGCTCTACACCGGGAGCAGCCCGGCCGGACGCGTGCTGGCCTTCTGGTACACCTCCGGCGGCGTGTCGGTCGGCATCGGCGTGTCGGGCCCGGTCGGCCAGGATCCGGCGGCGCTGCGGTCCCGGATGGAACAGATCCGCGCGAAGGTCGCCGCCGCGCTGCCCGCCAGCTGAACATTCCCCAGCGCACAAGGCGACCCGCCAGGTCACGTGGGGTCGCACCCGTGCACAATGTCCCACGTCGTCACACACAATCGGGTAGCGACGACGCATTGACCGTCGCCATGCCGACAGATAAGGGGGGCCCTGGTGTCCTGGCAGGAGGAGCTGCGCCGGCTGGACGAGGAGCTCGCGTCAGGGCGACTGTCCGCGGACGACTATCGCATCCGGCGTGATCAGGTGCTGTCCTCGGCCGTCGGCCAGCAGGACCAGCCCGCTCCGCCGCCGCCGAGCCAGAGCGCGGACTCGACCCAGGTGATCGCCCCGGTCAGCCCGCCCGGAGGGGTGCCGCAGCCGCCGCAGGCCCCGCAGCAGCCGCCCGCCGACGGCGGCGCCGAGCGCACCCAGGTCGTGCAGTCGTGGCAGACCCAGCAGCCGCCCGCGGACGCCGGTCCCGAACGCACCCAGGTCGTGCAGCCGCAGCAGCACCAGCCGCAGGCGCACTATTCCCCGCCCGGCGGGTTCCCGCAGGGCACGGCCTCGCCGCCGGCGGGCTTCCCGCAGCAGCAGCCGTGGAACGCGGCCGAAAGCGACCAGACCCCGCCGTGGGGCGGCGGCGATCTTCCGCCGCTCGGCCCGTCCGGGGGCGACTCCGAATGGGTCCGCCAGGGCCCGGAGTACTTCAGCGACAAGCCGAAGAAGAGCAATGGCAAGAAGATCGGCGCGATCGTCGGCGCGGTCATCGTGCTGGCCGGCATCGCGTTCGGCGCGTACTGGCTGTGGGGCCGCGACAGCGGAGGCGGCGGCACCCAGCAGACCACCGCGCAGCACTCGCAGAGTTCGGCCGCGCCGAAGCCGCCGGACCCGCTCGGCGTCGCGAGCATGCCGGGCAAGGCCGAGACGCACGACGACGTCACGTCGTTCTCGCAGGTCGACACCCTGAAGTACCTCAACCCGCAGGAACTGAGCGCCTACCAGGCGGCGGGCGCGTCGAAGGTCAAGTTCGTCGTGTACCACCTCGACGACGGCAACCTGATCACGCTGTTCCTCGCGCAGGCCAGCAGCCCGGCCGCGGCCAAGACCGCGGCCGAGAAGCTGATGGAGGTCCAGGTCACGAACGGGGCCAAGCGCGACACCACCGCGCCGAACGGCGTTTACGCCACCGCGATCGACCCGAAGGAAGGCCAGTCGGCCCAGTCCCGAGGGCACTACGCGCACGGGAACGTGATCGTCCGCGTCGAGGTGTCCGGCAAGGTCGCCGACCAGACGAAGACCGACTTCACCACCGCGCTGAACCAGCAGCTCACGGTGCTGACCGCCGATGCCTGAGCCCGGTACCACCGCCTGCACGATCGTCGCCCGCAACTACGTGCCGGCCGCGCGCGTGCTGGCCCGCTCCTACCTCGAGCACCATCCGGGCGGCCGCTTCGTCATCGCGGTCATCGACGCCCCCCGCGATCAGTCGGACCGGGCCGGCGACGGGCTCACCGTCGTCGGCCCGGCCGCGTTCGGCATCGACGAGGACGACTACCTGCGGATGGCGACCGCGTACTCGGTCACCGAACTCGCCACGTCGGTCAAGCCGTATCTGCTGCGCGAGCTGCTGAAGGAGTCCGAGGCCGCGATCTACCTCGACCCGGACATCGAGCTGTTCGCGCCGATCCCCGAGGTCGCCGAACTCGCCCGCGAGCACGACATCGTGCTCGCGCCGCATTTCCTGACCCCGTTGCCGCAGGACGGCCTGGAGCCGGACGACGCGGTGATCATGGGCACCGGGATGTTCAACCTCGGCTTCATCGGCGTCGGCCGCGGCGCCGGGCCGTTCCTCGACTTCTGGGCGGGCCGGCTGCGCCACGACGCGATCGTCGCGCCCGAGCAGCAGCTGTTCACCGACCAGCGCTGGGTCGACCAGGTGCCGTCGCTGTTCCGGCACCACGTCGTCACCGACCCCGGATTCGACGTCGCCTACTGGAACCTCCACGAGCGGCCGATCGGGCGCGCCGAGGACGGCACCCTCACCGCGGGCGGCGCGAAACTGCGGTTCTTCCACTTCAGCGGCTACCGGCCGGAGAAGCCGTGGCTGCTCAGCTTCCACTGCGCACGCAAGCCGCGCGTGCTGCTGTCGCACAACGACGACCTTCGGGCCATCTGCGATTCGTACGGCACGAAGCTGCGCGAAGCGGGGTACGCCGAGTCGCTCGACTCGATTCCGTACGGCTTCAAGGACTTCCAGGACGGCACCCCGGTGCCGAAGCTCGCGCGGCGCGTGTTCCGCGAGGGCTGGATCAAGGCGGAGCGCAAGAAGAAGCCCGCGCCGCCGCACGCGTACGGCGAGGACGGCGGGCAGGCGCTGCGCGAATGGCTCGCCACCCCGGAGGACCAGGGCCAGGCCGCGGCCGGGTTGAACCGGCTGACGCACGCGATCTGGGCGTCGCGGATCGACCTGCAGATGGCGTTCCCGCATCCCTACGGCGACGACGCCGAGGCGTTCCGGCACTGGTGCGCCGGGTCCGGCGTCTCCGAGGCCGGCCTGCCGGAGTGGGCGCTGCCGTCCGAACCGGTCGCGACCCGTCCGCCGCACGACGAGTTCGGCGTGAACCTGCTCGGTTACCTGACCGCGGAGCTGGGGCTCGGCGAGATGGGCCGGATCGTGCTCGAAGCGATCGAGACCGGCGGCGTCCCGGTGGTCACGGTGCTGGAGGAGAAGGCGGTTTCGAACCGCACCGGAATCGAGCGGCCGGCGACGGTCGGCGACCCGCGGTTCCCGGTCAGCGTGTTCGCGGTGAACGCGGACCAGACCCGCACGATCCTGACCAACCACCCCGAGGTCGGAGCCGGCCGCTACCGGATCGGGCTGTGGGCGTGGGAACTCGAGGATTTCCCGCAGTGGCAGCACGAAGCGTTCGGGATGCTCGACGAGGTCTGGACGGTCAGCGACTTCTGCCGCCAGGCGTTCGCCGCGCATTCGACCATTCCGGTCAAGACGATCCCGGTGCCGGTGCGCGATCCGGGTGAGCCGTCCCCGCCCGCACGCGAAAAGGGCGAGCCGGTGCGGTTCCTGTTCGCGTTCGACTTCAACAGCGTCGCGGAGCGCAAAAACCCTTGGGGCGCGGTCGAAGCGTTCCAACGCGCGTTCCCGGGCCGCGAGGACGTCCGGCTCACCGTCAAGGCGATCAACGCGAAGCTGCACCCGCAGGCCGCCGAACGGCTGCGCGCGGTGGTCCGCGGAGACGACCGGATCGAGCTGATCGAGCGCTACCTCAGCGTCGCCGAACTGCACGAGCTGTACGAGACCAGCACCGCGTACGTTTCGCTGCACCGCAGCGAGGGCTTCGGGCTCACCGTCGCCGAGGCGATGGCGCGCGCGATGCCGGTGATCTCGACGGATTACTCCAGCACCACGGAATTCCTCGACGCGTCCACCGGCTGGCCGATCCCGTACCGGCTGGTGCCGGTCGGCGAGGGCAACTACCCGTACCACGCCGACGCGGTCTGGGCCGATCCCGATCTGGACGCCGCCGCGGCCGCGATGGTGCAGATCGCCGACGACCCGGCCGAGGCGACCGCCCGCGGCAAGCGGGCGCGCGAGGTCATCCTGCGCGAACGGTCGATGGCGACCGCGGCCGAGTGGATGCGGCGGGAGCTGGAGCAGGCGCACCAGACGTGGCAGGAGCGGCAGCGCGCCGCGGCACCGCCGCCGGAGCACCCGCTGAGCCCGCTGCAGCAGGCGACCGAAGCGTTGCGCTGGCGTCCGGAAGCGGACACGCCGTCGCGGCTGCCGCTGGCGCCCGCGCTGCGCAAGGCCGTGCTGCGCGCGATCGACCACTACGACGTGCACCAGCGCCACGTGATGGGCGCGCTGCTCGCGGCCACCGAGGACAGCAACCGGCGGTTGCTGGACCGGATCGAAGCGCTGGAACGCAACATCGACGAATCGCGCCGGGCCGCGCTGTCCACGCGCACGCTCGGCGAACGGCTCGAAGCGTTGCGCGGCACGGTCAACGAGTTGCGCCACCAGGCCCCGGAAACGGCTCTCGCGCTGCGCAATCTCGAAGCGGACGTGGCGAAGCTGGCCGAGGGTTACGACGGCGTCGGCGCGGAGGTCGAAGCCGCGGCGGGGACCGTGCACAAGATGTTCGCGCGCCGCGACGAACGGCTCGACGCCGACGAGAAGGCCATCCAGCGGGTGACCCTCGACGTCAGCGCGATGCGCGACGCGGCCCGGCTCCGGCACGCGCCGGTGCCGCGCGGGGCGGACGTCGTCCAGTGCGACGTCGGCGCGCTGCTGATGCCGGTCGACGAGGTCATGCTCCCGTGGATCCTGTTCCACCGGTCCTGGGAGGACAGCGAAGCCGAGCTGATGGCGTCGCTGGCCAACGGCGCGTTCCTCGACATCGGCGCACACGTCGGCTACCACACGCTGCGGCTGCTGCGGGCCACTCCGGAAGTGACCCGGGTGATCGCGGTGGAGGCCGATCCGGTCAACGCCTCGTACCTGCGCCGCAACGTCGAGGTCAACCTGCCTCCGGCGGCGGGCGAGCTGGTCACCGTGGTCGAATCGGCCGCGTGGGACGAGCCCGGCACCGTGCACCTGGCGCAGGCCACCCCGGGCAACAGCGGCGACAACCGCGTCACCACCGACGGTTCCGGCGTCGAGGTCCCGGCGGTGCGGCTGGATTCCGTGCCCGAGGTGACCGAACAGCGGATCAGCCTGGTGAAGGTCGACCTGCAGGGCCGCGACCATCGCGCGCTGGCGGGGCTGGCCGAGGTGCTGCGCCGCGACCGGCCGCACGTCGTGTGCGAGTTCGACCCGGGCGCGATCGCCGAGCTGGGCGACGACCCGGCCGCCGTGCTCGCCGGGTACCGCGCGCTCGGTTACACGCCGAAGGTGGTCACCGACGACGGTCCGGCCGACCAGGTGCTCGAAGACTCGGCGATCATCGCCGCGGCCAAGGCGGACGAGAAGGAATTCGTCACGCTCTGGCTGGCACCCTGACCTGATCGCGCACGTGGCGGCTCAGGGCGCCACGTGCGCGATGGTCAGCAGGAACGCGCCGTACCAAGCGCTTCCGATCGTGATCACCGGCAGCAGCACCGCCAGTACCCGGTTCGGCAGCTTCGCCAGCAGGAGCGCGACCGGCACGGTCAGCACGAACGCCGGCAGCAGAAACCGCGGGCGGGACTGGAAGAAGTTCGAGGAGCACAGCGCGATCACCACGGTGAGCGTGCCGTAGATCTGCCACGGCAACGGCAGCCGCGTCGCCCAGGTCCAGAACTGCAACATCACCGCGGCGAGCACGACGAGCGCGGTCACGGTGATCCAGCTCGCCTCGTCCGAGGTCAGGCCATCGCGGACCTGGAGCCAGGTGAAGACGCCGAAATCGAAGCGCATCCGCCAGGCGGTCTGCAGCCAGAACCAGCCGTCCGGACGGCCGGTCTGGATCCAGACGTAGCCGAGGTAGCCCAGCAGGCCGAGCGGCGCGAGCAGCCCGCCGACCCACGGCCGCCAGCCGTCGCGACGCTGGAAAACGGCGATGAGCGCGGCGATGCCGACCGCGGCGATCAACGCGCCGGAACTGGCCCGGGTCAGCCCGGCCAGCACCGCGAGTCCGCCGGCGGCCAGCCATTCGCGGCGGGAGAGCAGGACGAACGTCCAGGCCACGAGGGCCATCAGCAGCGCTTCCGAATACGCCAGGTGCAGTGCCGTCGACCCCGGCGCGATCGACCACAGCACGGCGACCAGCAGTCCCACGCGCGGTCCGGCCAGGTCGCGGCCCAGCACGAACAGGCCCCACGCCGCCGCGCATCCGGCCAGCAGCGAGATCGTCATCCCGGCCGCCAGCGGCGGGATCCCGACCAGCGTCAGCAGCGCCACCGTCGCCGGGTACAGCGGGAAGAACACCAGGCTGTTCTCGACCGGAAGCCCGTCGACGCCGATCGTGATCGGCTGGTCGTAGCCGTGCTGCGCGACCGTGACGAACCAGTTGGCGTCGAAATCGTCGATGAACCGGCCTGGCGACACGTCGGCCTTCCAGCTCATCATCCACAGCACGCCGAACGCGACGAGCTGGAACAGCAGGTACAGGCTGATCGCCGGGGCGGCTTGGCGGAAAGCGGCGCGCAGGGTCGGCGGACGCTCGACGGCCCCGTCGAGACTGGACTGCTGCACGCTCCCCGAACTCCTGAGCTACTTCGTGAAAAACGGACGAATTTCTGTCTGATCGTACCTGCCGGCTACATAATCCGAGGCCAGAACGGGTGTTGTGACGAATCCCGCGCCGGCCGCCAATTGCGGGGAGTACGCCCGGGCCGGGGGTACGAGGCGGTAACCTTCACGAGGTTGCCGGTAGCGGAAGACGGGGGTGAGCACGCTGGCCGAGCCGAATTCCGCTGCTCTGGCCGAACCGTCGCCCGCACTGCCGAAGAAGACCCGGATCGTCTTCATCGACATCGGCCGCGGCCTCGGCGCGCTGCTGGTTTTCTACAGCCACATCGCCCATCCGTGGGTCATCGCGAAGAACGACAAAGCCCCGTACATCGACTTCATCGAGGCGCTCACGAGCGACCCGATGCACATGGCGAAGCAGGGCATCGGGCAGATCGCGGTGCCGTTCTTCTTCCTGGTCAGCGGTTTCGTCGTGACGCCGATCGCGCTGCGCCAGGGTACCGGGCGATTCGCGCTCAACCGGTTCATCCGGGTGTACGCGCCGATGCTGTTCGTGGTGGCACTGACGGCATTCCTGCTGCTGGTGAACCTGCACCCGCCGTCGACCGGCCAGGCGCAGACGCTGAACCCGCTCACCGTCTTCACCAACACCACGCTGGCCAACTACCTGATCTATCCGCAGGTCGTGCTGGTGCCGGTGGCCTGGACGATGATCGTCGAGGTCATCTTCTACCTGCTGCTGATGGCGGTGCTGCCGCTGCTGCGCCGGTGGGTGTGGCTCGCGATCGCGGTCGAGCTGACGTTCATTTTCGTGGTGATGATGAGCCGCTCGCAGCTCGGGCCGTCGTGGTCGCTGTTCGCGGTGAACGTCTCGTACCTGCCCGCGATGGTGATCGGCCAGATCATCTGGGCGACGACCAAGAAGCAGATCCCGCTCTGGACCGGCGCGCTGTACGGCGGCTGCGCGTGGTCGCTGTACGTGCTGGCGGACGTGATCAACGTCGGCCGCGTGGACAGCTCGTACAACCTCGCGCTGGCGTTCGCGGTCACCTGCTTCCTGATGGGCATGTTCGCCGAGGACCGGCTGAAGCAGCGCAAGATCTGGACCATGCTGTCCGAGCGCAGCTATTCGATCTACCTGCTGCACATGCTGGTCACGTTCGTGCTGCTGCAGCTGCTGCGCCCGGCGGTGCCGCTGCCGATCGCGCTGCTGATCGTGATCCCGGCGGTGTTCGGCGTGGTCGAATTCAGCTACCGGTTCGTGGAGCGGCCGAGCCACTCGCTGGCGCGGCGGTTGTCGCACCGGCCGAAGCCGCCTCCGCCCGCGCCGGAACCGCCCGCGCCGCAGGTGGAACCGCCGGTCGAAACGCCGGGGGAAGAGACTCAGTACGTGGACGCCGCCGAGGTGACCACCGAGATCCCGAAGATTCCCGCCGAACCGCTGCCGCCGCGTCGTCCGGCGCCTCGGCCGCGTCCGGTGCCGAACGGGCAGCTGCCGAAGAACGGCGCTCCGCTGCCGAACGACGCTCCGTGGGTCGGCCAGCCGCGCGGGATGGCCCCTCGCGCGAACGGCGGCGCGCATCGGGCGCGTCCGGTCACCGAATCCGGCGTCGACCGCACCGCCGAACCGCCGGTGCGCCGCGCGATGCCGCCGCGCAGGCGTCCGTCAGCTCCGCCGGAGCTGCGCTACCAGCCGGACCAGGAAAACCAGGGCCAGCGCGGCGACCAGGACGATTTCCCACGCCACCCGAACTCCTTCCGCCACACCCCTCGCTGAGAGGTGATGCTCTTCCGGTAGGGCGCTCGAAGGTGGGAGGGCGTTCACCGACACGGCGTAAGTCACACTCCCGGCTTAGCTCACTCGTGCGAGGGCTCGTGAGTGGCTATGCCGGTTCTAACCGGCATAGCCACTCACGAGGACGAGCCGCCGCGCGGGGTGACGAGGCCGGATTCGTAGGCGAGCACCACCAGCTGGGCCCGGTCGCGAGCGCCGATCTTGGTCATGATGCGACTGACGTGCGTCCGCGCGGTCGCCGTGGAGATCACCAGGTGGGCGGCGATTTCGTCGTTCGACAATCCGCCCGCGACCAGCGCCAGCACCTCACGTTCGCGTTCGGTCACCTCGCGCACGGCGGAGGTGTCGATCCGCCGGTGCTCGGGCCGTCCGACGATCTCGGCGATCAACCGGCGCGTGACCGTCGGCGCGAGCAGCGCCTCCCCCGCCGCGACGACGCGCAGCGCGTGCAGAAGTTCGACCGGCTCGGTGTCCTTCAGCAGGAAGCCGCTGGCCCCGGCGCGGAGTGCCTCGTAGACGTACTCGTCGACGTCGAAGGTGGTCAGGACCAGCACTTTCACCCCGCCGAGGTCCGGGTGCGAGGTGATTCGCCGGGTCGCTTCGAGGCCGTCGGTGCCGGGCATCCGGATGTCCATCACGACGATGTCGGGCCGGTGCTCGACCGCTTGCGCGACGGCCTGCTCGCCGTCGCTCGCCTCGCCGGCCACCTCGAAGCCGTCCTCGGTGTCCAGCAGCAACCGAAATCCGGCGCGGACCAGGGCCTGGTCGTCGGCCAGCACGACGCGGATGGTCATTTCTCCCCCTCCACGGGCAATTCCGCCCGCACCTGGAAACCCTGCCCGGTAACGCTCGCCTCGACACTGCCGCCGAGCGCCGTCGCCCGTTCCCGCATGCCGCGCAGACCGTGCCCGGGCGTCGGCTGGACGGTGCCGTGGCCGTCGTCGCGCACGAGCAGGACCAGCGTGCCCGGTTCGCGCTCGAAGCGGACCTCGACGCGCTGTGCCCCGTCGGCATGCCGGACGACGTTGGTCAGCGACTCCTGCAGGATCCGATACGCCGCGCCGTCCACCGGTGCGGGCAGGTCGCCAGCTTCGCCGTGCAACTCGACTTCCAACCCGGCGGCCCGCGCGTGGTCAAGCAGCTCCTCGACCTGCGCGAGGCTCGGCGCGGGCGCACGGTTCTCGCCGGAACGCAGCACGGCGAGCGTCGCGCGGAGGTCGTTGAGCGCGGACGCGCTGGCCGCCTTGATGTTGAGCAGCGCCTCTTTCGCCTGCTCCGGCCGCCGATCCGCGACGTGCGCCGCGACGCCCGCCTGAACGTTGATCATCGCGAGGCTGTGTGCGACAACGTCGTGCACCTCGCGGGCGATGCGAAGCCGCTCCTGCTCAGCCATCCGGTGCCGATGCTCGTCCGCCTGCTCACGCCGGGCGGCGACGGCCGCGAACTGGAACCGGACCGCCGTCGCGATGCCGATCACGGCGGCCATCCAGACCACGGCGAACAGCGCCCAAGCACTGACCGCAAACGTTTGCTTCAGAACGACGTGGACGAGGTACGCCGCCACGAGAACAGCTCCGCCGGTGCTCCCGGCGACCACCGGGCCGTGCCGCCGCGTGAGCACGAAGAGCGCCACGGTGGGGACGATGATCACCGGGCCGCCGGGTTCCGGCGACAGGTAGTACGCGTACGCGGAGGCCGCGGTGAGCACGAAGAGCGGCAGCGGGTACCGGTGCACGAGCAGCAAGGTGAGCACGGTCGCGGCCAGCCACGCGGCACCGAGCGCGCTCAACGGGTGCGAGGCGTGCTGCCAGCGGCCGGACGCGCTGGAGCCGCCGAGCACGAAGGCGAGCACCACGAAGGTCCGGAACACCCGCCCGAACCACGGGTTCTGCGCCCGCCACCAGTAGTGCATGCAGCGAAAGCTACCGGGGAAGGTCGGCGGCCGCGTCCGTCGTGAAGCGCGGGATCGGGCTACGCGTGGCGCGGTATGTCGAGAGCGCTTGTCCGGCTCCGTTCACTAGGTAAACGACAGAAACGGAGACGGTGATGGGCGAGGTAGTGGCGGGGGCGAGCATGTCGCTGGACGGGTTCGTGGCCGGACCGGGCGAATCCGGGTTCGATCTGCTCTTCGGCTGGATGGGCGGCGGTTCCGAGGAGGTGCCGACCGCACAGCCGGACCGCGTGCTGCGCATGTCCCCGGCGAGCGCCAAGGTGCTGCGCGCGCAGCTGGAATCGACCGGGGCGTTGCTCGTCGGACGGCGGCTGTTCGACATGACCTCAGGTTGGGGCGGGACGCATCCCTTCGGCGGGCCAGTGGTCGTGGTGACGCATCGAGCGCCTGCCGGGTGGGAGGACTCACCGTTCACCTTCGTCACCGAGGGCATCGAGGCCGCGGTGGCGCGCGCGAAGGAGCTGGCTGGCGGCCGCGACGTCGGGGTGAACGCGGGCGAGATGGCCCGGCAATGCCTGGAAGCCGGGCTTCTCGACGCGGTGCGGATTGATCTGGTGCCGGTACTGCTCGGCGGCGGAGTGCCGCTGTTCGGCGAGTTCGGGCTCGACCCGGTGCGCCTCGGTACGCCGGACGTCACCGTCGGCGAGGGCGTGACGCACCTGCGCTATCCGGTCGCGGGCACGAACTCGCGCAGTTTCTCCAGCGTCTCGGCGTTGCCCGGGGTGTAGACCGACATCCGGATCTCCGAGCGGCGGCCCGCGTAGAGGTAGGTGAAATCGAACGTCAGCAGGCCCGCTTCCGGGTGCAGGTAGCGCTTGCTCTTGGCCTGCTCGGTGTTCACGTCGTGGCGCTCCCACAGCTCCGCGAAGCACGGCGACTCCGCTTTCAGCCGTTTGACCAGCGACTTCCAGCCCGGCTCGGCCATGTGCTCGGCCATCGCGGCGCGGAAGGACGAGACCATCCGCGGCACGTTCTGTTCCCAGTCGACCATCCGCTCTTTCCACTCGGGATTGAGCAGGCACTGGACGAGCGTGTTGCGTTCCTCGTACGGGATCTTGTCGACGCCGCCCATCAGCCAGTCGTAACCGGCGTTGTGGCCGAGCACGTCGAAGCGCGCGTTGCGGACCGCGACCGGGAACGGCTCCAGCTGGACCATCATGTCCTGCATCGACGGGGTGATCGCGGAGCAGTTCTTCTTCTCCGGCACCGGCTGCGGCGCACCGGCCAGGGTGAACAGGTGCACGTGCTCGTGCGGGTCGAGCCGCAGCGTGCGGGAGATCGCGCTGAGCACCTGCTCGGACGCGTTGATGTCGCGGCCCTGTTCGAGCCACGTGTACCAGGTGACCCCCACCCCGGCGAGCTGCGCGACCTCCTCGCGGCGCAGCCCCGGCGTGCGCCTGCGGCCGCCGAGCGGCAGGCCGACCTGCTCCGGCGTGATGCGCCCGCGCCGGTTGCGCAGGAACTCTCCCAGTTCGGTCCGGCGGAGCCGGTCTTCGATGCCACTGGTCACGAATACCAGGTAAGCACGGCTTCGACCCTGTTACCAGGTAGTCCCAGTACCAGGATAAAAGCACACCTGGTACCAGGGTCTGGCGCGGCGGAACGTAGCACTCATGACGACTACCACCACCGCCCCGGCATCGGTCACCGCCGCCGCCGGGACGCCGGAGAGGACGGGCCTCTCGTCCGCCGGCTTGATCACCGTGCTGCTGGGGGCAGCGCTGCCGATCATCGACTTCTTCATCGTCAACGTCGCACTGCCCACGATCGATGCCGATCTGCACGCGTCGACCGCGACCCTCGAACTCGTCGTCGCGGGCTACGGCATCGCGTACGCGGTGCTGCTCGTGCTCGGCGGACGGCTCGGCGACACTTTCGGCCGCCGCAAGCTCTTCCTGCTCGGCCTGACGTTGTTCACGCTCACCTCGCTGGCCTGCGGGGTCGCCCCGGACGCCGCCACGCTGGTCATCGCCCGCGTCGCCCAAGGCGCGGCTTCGGCGATGCTGCTGCCGCAAGTGCTGTCGATCATCCAGGCCGGCACGTCCGGCGAACGCCGCTCGCGCGCGATCGGTCTCTTCGGCGCGACCGGCGGCATCGCCACCGTGGTCGGCCAGCTGCTCGGCGGCGCACTGGTCGCGGCCAACGTCTGGGACCTGAGCTGGCGGCCGATCTTCCTGGTCAACGTGCCGATCGGGGTCATCGGGCTGCTGCTCGCGCGCCGCACGGTGCCAGACAGCCGGGCGAGCAACCCGCTCGGCGTCGACCGCTGGGGCACCGTGCTGCTGGCCGTTTCGCTGCTGTCGCTGCTGATCCCGATCATGGAGGGCCGTGCGCTCGGCTGGCCGTGGTGGAGCATCGCGCTGCTGGTGGTCTTCCCGTTCGCGGCGTACGGCTTCGCCCGCGTCGAGCGGAATCTCGAGGCCGCGGGCGGCACCCCGCTGCTGCCGCCGGCCCTGCTGCGCACCGCGAGCTTGCGGCACGGCCTGACCGTCGCGGTGCCGTTCTTCTGCACCTTCGGCTCGTTCATGTTCGTCTACGCGGTGACCCTGCAGAACGGCCTGCACCTCGGCCCGCTCGGCGCTGGACTCGCCCTGACCCCGATGGCGGTCGCGTACTTCACGACTTCCCTGGTCAGCAGCCGTCTCGTCGCCCGGTTCGGCCGCAAGATCGTGCCGATCGGCGGGCTGATCCTCACCGTCGGGCTGATCGCGCTCGCCGGAACCGCGCTGCTGGACTGGCCCGACCTGTCGATCTGGCAGCTGGCCCCGGCGATGGTGCTGATCGGCGTCGGCAACGGGCTCGCGATGAGCACGCTGTTCCGGGTCGTGCTGTCCCGGGTGCCCGCGGATCTGGCCGGGGTCGGCGGCGGCGTGCTGACCACGACCCAGCAGACGTCGCTGGCACTGGGCGTCGCGGTGCTGGGCAGCCTCTTCGCCAGCCTGAGCGTGCCCGGCGCGATGGGGTACCAGGGGGCGTTCGTGCTGGTCATCGGGATTCTTGCGGCCTTGGCAGTCTTGGTCAGCGGGCTGGCGCGCAAGCTCCCCGACCCGCGCTGAGAATTCGCCCGACGGAAAACTCCGCTCCCGGACGACGATGGAGATGTGACGGAACCTCGGGTGCAGCCAGACCCGGCCTTCGCGCTGCTCGGCCTCTACGAGAAGGCCCTGCCGGAGGTCTATGGCTACCTGCTCGCGAGGTGCGGCGACCGCGTGCTGGCGGAGGAACTGACGTCGGAGACGTTCCTCGGCGCGGTCGCCGCTTGCCGCAAGGAGCACGCGCCGCCGGTGAGCACGCCCTGGTTGATCGGGGTGGCCCGGCACAAGCTGGCCGATCATTGGCGGCGCGCCGAACGGGAACAGCGCGGGCTGCGGCTCGTGCACGACGCCGAGGACGACGTCGAGGATCCCTGGGACGAGCAGCTCGACGCCCTGCGTGCACGGCAGGTGCTCGAATCTCTGACGGTCTCGCACCGGGCGGTGCTCACCCTGCGGTACGTCGACGGCCTGCCGGTGCGCGACGTCGCCGCGCATCTGGGCCGGACCATCCATGCGACAGAGGCGTTGCTGACGCGGGCCAAAACCGCGTTCCGCCGCGGCTACCAGGAGAAGGAGGGACGTGATGGCTGAACCGTTCGACGCGCTCGCGCTGCCCTCGACTCCAGCCGACCCCGACCCGGCCTTCGCCGAGCAGCTGCGGGACGACCTCCGCCGCCTGATCCTGAACGGAGCGGAGATGACCACCACCGAAACGGCCGAAGTAGGTGCGCTCACGCCGTACCTCGCGGTGACCGACGCCCGGGCCGCGCTCGACTTCTACGTCGAGGTCTTCGGGGCACAACGCCGGTCCGAGCCGATCGTGATGGACGACGGCCGGATCGGGCACGCCGAGGTCGCCATCGGCGGCAGCGTGCTGATGCTCGCCGAGGAGTTCCCGGAAATGGGCAACGTCGTCGCCCCCGAGGGCGGCGCGATGGTGCGGGTCGAGGTGCCCGACCCTCGGCGCGCGGCGCAGCGGGCGGTGGAACTGGGCGCGGAACTGCTGCGTCCGGTCGAGGACCGCGGCCACGGACTGCACGGTGCGATCAAAGACCCGTACGGCCAGCGGTGGCTGGTCGCGCAGGCCGCGCCGCGCGCGAAGGCACCCGAGGAGCGCACGTACCAGCACGGCGAGGCCGGGTACTTCACCTTCCAGGTACCCGACGACGCCCGGGCCAAGGCGTTTTACGGCGCGGTGCTCGGCTGGCAGTTCAGCCAGGGCAGCCTGCCGACCGCGTGGCGCATCGAAGGCCACGGCCTGCCCGGCGGGCTGTGGGGCGGACCGGAACTGCAGGCCGGCTGGAAGCTGATGTTCGCCGTCGATGACCTCGAAGCCGCGCTCGACCGGGTGCGCGAGGCGGGCGGCCGGGCCGGCGAAGTGGAGAATCCGCCGTACGGCCGAACGGCGGATTGTGCCGACGACCAGGGGATCGAATTCTGGCTGTGGGAACAGCCACGCACGTGACCTCGGCCAAAACCCCGGCGGCAAACCAGCCGCCGGGGCGCACACTCGAGAGATGGCCGCGCACTGGACGCCCCGTGACGAAGCCGAGCTGACCGCCGGCTGGCAGCTCTGGCTCGCCCTGGGCTCGTGCGCCTGGCCGGGACCGGATTGGGACGGCACGCCCGCCGAAGCCGTCCGCGGCCTGGAACGGTGCTTCACCACGTGCGACGAGATTCTCGCCGCGTACGACCAGCCGGACTCCGCGGTCGCCGGGCTGGTGCGCTCGATGCTGCTGGCCGCCAACTGGACGCTCGAATTGTGGCGCGACGACGCGGACCCGCTCGATTCCGAACGGGCCGCGTTGCTGCACGCCGACCTGGCCGCGTTCTCCGACCACGCGGAGAGCGTGCGGACCTTGCTGGCCGCGGGCGGCGGGTGGGCCTCGCTTCCGCTGTGACGCACCCCGCCGTCCGTCCATAAAGGACTTACCAGCTCGACGGCCGCTTGCGCTCCGGCTCGTACGGCTGCGTGATGACCTCGATCCCGTTCCCGCCCGGGTCAAGGAAATACACGCCGCGGCCGCCGTGGTTGTGGTTGATCTCGCCGACCTGCTCGCCCATCGGATCGGCGTGGTAGGCGACCCCGGTTTCCTTCAACCGCAGGAAAAACGCGTCGAAGTCGTCCTCGGGGATGAGGAAACAGTAGTGCTGCAGCTTGCGATCGGCGTCCGGCACGGTGGCGAAGTCGAGCCGCACGCCATTGCTGGTTTCCACCGGGATGAACGGTCCCCACTCCTGCCCGATCTCGAAACCCAGCAGGTGCGCGAAGAATTCGGCGGATTCGCGGTTGTCCCGGGACGGGACCATCAGATGATTCAGTTCAAGAGAAACAGACACGAAGCAATGCCTCCAGAAGGCATCCCAGCACCTCCATGCCTCACCCAGCCGGTGACCGACACGCGATGCCGCCGGAAAGCATAGCGCGGCGGAGGCGGATCTCCAATCAGGAAACGGGAACCCGGCGCCGGGCCGCGCGCGGACGGCCGACGCCCTGCCAGGACAGCCCGGCGTCGAGAATCATCCCGGGGTCGAGCAGATTGCGGGTGTCGACGACGTCGTCGCCCTCCATCGCGTCCGCCATCGCCACCCAGTCGAGATTGCGGAACTCGGCCCATTCGGTCAGCACCACAACGACATCCGCGTCCTTGGCCACCTGGTACGGATCGTCCACGACGGTCATCCCGGCGATGCCGCCGGACACCGCCGGGTCGTACGCGGTGATTTCCGCGCCGAGCGCGCCCAGCACCGAAGACACCGCCAGCGCGGGAGAATCGCGCAGATCGTTCGTACCCGCTTTGAACGCCAGGCCCAGCACGCCGATCCGCGCGCCGGCCAGCGTTCCGCCGCAGGCGCCCGCGATCTTCGCCACGACGCGGTCGCGCTGGGCGATGTTCTCGTCGATCGCCGAGGTCAGCATCCGGAAGTCGTAGTCGACCGATTCGGCGACCTTGACCAGCGCGCTGGTGTCCTTGGGCAGGCACGAACCGCCCCAGCCCGGGCCGGGTTTGAGGAAGGTGCGGCCGATCCGCCGGTCGTAGCCCATGCCTTCGGTGACCAGGTCGATGTCCGCGCCGAGCCGTTCGCAGAGTTCGGCGATCGAGTTCACATAGGACAGTTTGAGCGCGAGGAAGCAGTTCGCCGCGTATTTGACCAGTTCCGCGCTCGCCGCGTCGGCGACCACGACCGGTGCGGCGAGATCGCCGTACAGCTGCCCGACCCACGCGGCGGCGGCCCGCGAATCCGAGCCGACCACGATCCGGTCCGGGTTCAGGAAGTCTTGCACCGCAGTGCCTTCGCGCAGGAATTCCGGATTGGAGACCACCGGCACGTCGTCCCGGCCGACCATCGCGGCGATCCGTTTCGCGGTGCCGACCGGCACCGTCGACTTGGTGATCAGCGCGCAGCCGGGCGGCAGCACGTCGCCGATCTCGGCGGTCACCGCCTCCACCGCGCGCAAATCCGCGGACCCGCCCGCACCCATCGGCGTCGGCACGCAGAGGAACACGCCATCGGCGCCGCGAACGGCTTCCCGCGCGCCGACGACGAACGACAGCCGCCCGTTCGCCAGTCCGCGGGCGACCAATTCGGCCAGTCCTGGTTCGAGGATGTCCACCCGGCCCGCCGACAGCCGGTTCACTTTCGCCACGTCCACGTCCACACAGGTGACGCGGTGCCCGAGGCTCGCGAGACAAGCCCCCGTGGTCAATCCGACGTATCCCGTCCCTACCACCACGATCCGAGCTGAGCTCATGACGCTGAAGGTGACAGCCGGAGTTGACCTCAGCGCTAACGGAAGCGGTCGCGGCCGAATACTCCTCGCGACGAGAAGCGGGTGAGGCGGCACACTCCGGCACGGGTGCGAACGAGCGTTAACCTGGGCGCGGAGGTGCACCGCGGCACCGAGAGCAGGAGGAAGGCTGAAGATGCAGATCACCGACACCGCAGCGCTCGTCACGGGTGGCGCGTCCGGGCTCGGCGGCGCGACCGCCAAGGCACTGGCCGCGAAAGGCGCGCGAGTGTTCGCCCTCGACCTCGCGCCCTCGATCGAGAAGGCCGAGCGGATCGACGGCGTCACCTACGTCGAGGCCGACGTGACCGACCCGGACCAGGTGCAGGCCGCCGTCGACACCGCGGCCGGCTCCGGCGCACCGCTGCGCACGGTGGTCAACTGCGCGGGCATCGGCCCGTCCGCGCGCATTCTGTCCCGCAAGGGCAGGCACGACCTCGGCCTGTACGCGAAGGTCATCCAGATCAACCTGATCGGCACGTTCAACGTGCTCACCATCGCCTCCGAGGCGATCGCGAAGACCGAGCCGCTGGCCGACGACGCACGCGGCGTCATCATCAACACCGCGTCCGTCGCCGCCTTCGACGGCCAGATCGGGCAGGTGGCGTACGCGTCGTCCAAGGGCGGCGTGGTCGGGATGACGCTGCCCGCCGCGCGCGACCTCGCCTCGCACGGCATCCGCGTGCTGACGATCGCCCCCGGCATCGTCGACACCCCGATGCTCGCCACCGTCAGCGAAGAATTCCGCGCCGGGCTCGCCGCCGGGGTGCCGTTCCCGAAGCGGCTGGCGCGGCCGGACGAGTACGCGCAGCTCGCCCTGTCGCTGATCGACCACGACTACCTCAACGGCGAGGTCGTCCGGATGGACGGCTCGCTGCGGATGGCCCCGCGCTGACCTTCCCGTCGAGTGGCTGTGCCGACCCCTCAGCGGCACAGCCACCCGTCCGGGTCAGTCCTTGCGCATCCGCACTTCGAGGCCGATCCCGTCCGGGGTCACCTCGCAGGTGCGGAACTTGCTCTCCGCGACGGTCGCGGTGAACTGCTCCGGGGTGTACGCCCGCCGCCGCAGGCCGCGGAGCGTGCGGACGGTGGCGAACGTGGCCACCGGACCGAGATTCATCCGCGCGACCTCAGCGTCCAGCTCCGCGTCCGTGGTGCTCTTGCTCAGGTCCTGGACGAGCGCGACACCGCCCGGCCGCAGCACCCGGTGCATTTCGTCGAGCGCGTCCACCGGGTCGGCGAAGTTCTTGAACGCCGCCTGGCAGATCAGGAAGTCGAACGAGCCGTCCGCGAACGGCATCGCCGCCACGTCGCCGCGGCGGAAGTCCACCTCGACGCCCTGCTCCCGCGCGTACTCCTTGGCCAGCCGCACGAACGTCCGGCTGACGTCCAGCCCGGTCACCGCGCACCGCCCGGTGCGGGCCAGCTCCACCGCGAAGAACCCCGGACCGGGCGCGACCTCGAGCACGTCGGAGCCTTCGGCCAGCTCCGAAACCAGCATCTCGGCGGATTCGCGGTACTGCACGAGCTGCGGTTCGGTTCCCCGCCCGCGCGCGTACGCCCGGGCGACCGGCCCCTCCATCTCCGGCAGCAGTTTCGTGCGATGACGTTTGACCTGGGTGTTCCCCATGATTTCTCCCTGTTCGGTCGGTGCCGAACCGGTGGACGCGAGAGGGTGGCCCGTATCCTGGTCGACGCAGCCTGAGGACAGGGTTTCCGCGCTCGCGGTTTCCGGTTCGACGGTTCCGGTCCCGGCGGCGGTGTGCCAGCACCTCCTCCGGGACCTTTTTATTCGCCTTCGTTCGCCACGAAGGCGGCCATGTCGGGCAGCTCCCCGGTTTCCCGGTAGCGCCGCCATTCCTCGACCCCCGGTATCGCGCCGGTGGCCAGCTCCTCGCGCAGCCCGCGGACCCATTCGGCCTCCGCGCGCCACATCGCCAGTTGGTACTCCGCCTCGAGAAGGACCAGCCGCGGCAGCTCGGCCCGCATCTTCGCCAGCGCCTCGACCCGCTCGCCGATCATCCGCTCCAGCTCGCCGACCCGGTGCTCCAGCTCCCGGTCGACGACCTCCGGGGTGAGCGCGAGCATCACCGACAGCCCGGTGTGGAACCGCGTCGGCTCCTCCTCCGGCACGGCGAGCAGCTCGGCGATCCAGTCCTCCATCTCGGCCTGGCCCGCCTCGGTGATCCGGTACACGGTCCGCTCCGGCCGCGCGCCCTCCCGCACGTTCTCGACCGCTTCGAGGAAACCGTGCTTCTCGAGGTTGCCGACGACCGTGTAGAGCGAGCCCCATTTGATCTTCAGGTCGCCCTCTTTGCCGCGTTCCCGCAGGAGAGTGGCGACTTCGTACGGATGCATCGGCCGCTCGAACACCGTGGCCAGCACGGCGAGGCCCAGCAAGTTGGCCACCTTCCGCCGCTTCATGCGCTGCCTTCCTCGTAAGCGAGTACTCGCCGACGAGTATAGCGGAACCCGGCTGAGCTGCGTTTTCTTCTCCTCCGGCAACCCGTCCGGGCGCAGAGGAGAAAATCTACTGTCGCTGGGGTAGACATTCGGTTGCGGAGATGGGTAATCTTCTCCTCGTAAGCGCAAAGACAATGTCGATCAGGCACGGGAGATGACGAACTGCCCGTGAAGTGAACGCAAGTGCAGGAACCGCACTGGCAAGCCAAGCAGTGCGGAACGGTCAGGTGGCCGGAGCCGATGCTGGACCGGGCTCCGGGCAGTGACCAGCGGCGTTACGGGTGCTGGGGCCGAGCAGGGAAAGGGTTCCAGCCGGTGACGGCGCAGGCAGTCGCAGTACCGAAAGTGCAGTACCGCAAGAAGAGTGCAACACCGCAAGAAGAAACACCGGAAAGAAGGGAACGGTCACATCATTGGATCGCCCGCGGCGGCGGAGCAGGAGTGCCGCGCGGGTACCGCAGTCCCATCCGATTGGCAGGTGGTTCTCGGTTACGAATCAGCGATCTCCGCGCGGAATGTCCGGTGAACGGACCCCGCGGATGCCAGAGGCCGGCTTCACGGCCGGTTGACAATGATGGAACCCAACCCTGGGACCCCGGGTGCCGCGCGGCATCCGGGGTCCCTTGTGATGTGGAGGTGGAATGACCCCTGACCCACGCGATGCCCCGGCCGCCGGTTCACCCGGGGCCGACAAGTTCGACGACGACGAATACCCCGCTTACACCATGGGCCGGGCCGCCGAGATGCTCGGCACCAGCCAGAACTTCCTGCGCAGCCTGGACGAGGCCGGCCTGATCGAGCCGCAGCGCTCGTCCGGAGGGCATCGCCGCTACTCCCGCCAGCAGTTGCGCCTCGCCGCACGCGTGCGAGAACTGGTCGACCAGGGCACGGCCGTCGACGCCGCCTGCCGCATCGTCGCCCTCGAGGACCAGCTCCACGAGGCCCAGCGCCAGAACGAGGAACTGCGCTCCGCCGATTAACCTTCCGCCGGGTCAAGTGTGCTGACCGGACACCGCGGCACACTCCCGGCTCCCTCGGCCCCGCCCCGGCTTCCGGTCAGATGTCCAGCATGTACGGGACCTCGTCCTGCGCCCGCGAGGTCATCCACTCCCGCAGAGCCTTGGTCGCCAGCACGTCGTCCTCGTTGTACCGCAGCAACCGCTCCCGCTGCTCGTCGTCGGGAACCTCGCCGTCCATGCCGACCGCGTCCCGGTACCACCGCATCGAAGCCTCGCCGCCCGCTTCGGGATCCCGCCAGGAGAATCCGGCGACCGGCGCGATCACCTTCAGCCCCTTGCCCCGCGAGCACAGGAACTGATCGGTGACGCTGCGGAAGAGATCCACCCACTCGTCGGAGTCCACAAAGGACTGCACAGTGCGTTTCTCCGGTATCCCGGGATACTCCCCGAACCGCTCGACGGATCCGAACAGCCACCGGTTCTCCGCGAGCGCGTTGTAGCAATACGCCCGGAAAGTGAGTCCGGCGGCGAGAGTCCGCTCCCGCACGTCGGTGAACCAGGCCCAGAACTCGGCGAACGACCGGGCCTCGTCCACCGTCGGCAACGGCTCCCACGTCGCGAACGCCCGATAGCCCCTCGGCACGCCGATGTCCGCTCCGGACAGCAGCGTCCCCCACAGATAAGCCCCGGAATCGCCGAAACTCTCCATGTCCACGTCGACCTCGACGTCCGCGCGCGGCACCTCGACCTCCGGCGTGCGGCGCACCACCGTGAGATCCGCGAGCCACGCCCTGGCCAGCATGATCGCGTCCGAGAACGTGCCGCCGGTCCAGTTCATCGGCGGCGGCTCGGCGGCCGGGTCCAGCGCGGCCAGCTTGTCTACAGTGGACACTCCGACGCGGCGCAGCTCGCCCGCGTCCTCGCCGCGCACCACCAGGCTCACGTCGCGCGTTTCGGTGAGCACGACCTCGCAGGTGGCCCAGAACGGACACCGGCGGCATTCGAGCACGCGGGAAGGCGCGGCCAGCGCTTCGGCGCCGGTGGCGGCCGCGGTCGCCACCGCGAGCCGGTCCGCGAAACGCGCGTCGTATTCCTCCAGCGCGCTGCGGCCGCCCGGCCACGTGCCCGCGGTGAGGTCGTGCCAGACGACGACATCGGCGTCGAGACCGATCACCCCGCCGACCGCGGCTCCGCCGGCCGCCTTTCCGTACGTCTCCAGCATTCGCCGCAGATGCGCGAGCCGCAGCTGGTCCCGCGGCTGCGAGCGCACCTTGCGCAGTTCGTCCGGCGAACGGCGCGCCGGGTCCAGCTCCGTCATCGCGGTGGTGGGCGCGCCCTGGCCGCGGTCGGTGATCCGGTGCCGGACCACCAGCACCGGCACGTAACCGTCGCCGACCCGCACGAGCAGGTCGATGCCGCCGCGCCGGTGACTCGCCGGATCGGGCGGCAGCAACGCGCCCCAGATGTACTGCGCGGCATCGGCGAACGCCTGCTCGGTGAGCCGCACCCGCTCGCCCGCGGGGGCGGTGCGCGGCACCCGCGCCCAGGTGGCGTCCGGCCCCGAGGCCGCGACCAGCTGTTCGAGGATTTCCTCGCGGTGCGCGGTCGCGTCGTCGATGCGCTGTTGCGCGGTCGGATCCGGCGGCGGCAGCGGCACGTCGCGCATCGCCGGGTCGTGTTCCAGGTGCACCCGGCGGCGGCAACGACTCACTGCTCCCGCGTCGAGCAACACCTCGTCTCCCATAGCGATCACAATAGATCGTGGGTACGACATTCCCCGCGCGAGCCGACATGCCCATCCCGTCGGGGACCAGTAAGTTCATCCGGAGAAGGCGTGGGAGGTAACGGCCATGGCGCGCAAGGCCAAGCAGGACAAGGCCAAGCAGGACGAGGGTGAAGCCCGGTTCACCCCGAAGAAGGCGAAGAACGCGGTCGCGGTGGCCAAGGTGCTCGGGCCGGCGGTGCTGCCGGTGCTCGCGCCGTACGCGGTCCGCGCGGCGGGTGCGGCGCGGGAGGCATACGACCGCTACCAGGCCCGCAAGCTCGGCGTCGCCGTCGATCAGCTCGGCGAGTACACCGGCCGCGGCGCGGCTCTGCACGCCCGGATCGCGGGCCTCGTGCAGGGGCTGGGCGAGCTGAAGAAGTCGGCGAAGGCGACCGAGCAAGCCCAGAAGTTCGCCGTCGAAACGCAGTCGACGCTGGAGCAGCTGTCGGCCACGGTGCGCGCCGCCGAGCGCATGCCCGCGGCCCGGCGCAAGGCCGCGCACCGCGCGGTCACCGGCGAACTCGAACGGCTGGAAGAGCAGCTGCTGCACCGCTTGGGCATCTGACCTCGTGCGTGGCTATGCCGGTGAGAACCGGCATAGCCACGCACGAGGCCCTACTTGATGAAGCCCTTCTGCAGCATCCAGTCGTGCGCGACGGTGCCCGCGTCCTTGCCGTCCACGTCGACCTTCTTGCACAGCTCGACCATCTGCTTGTTGTCGAGCGCCGCGCCCACCGTCTCCAGCGGCCCGCGGAGTTCCGGATGCTGGTTCAGGAACTCAGTGCGCAGCGTCGCCGCCGCGTTGTACTGCGGGAACGCCTTTTTGTCGTCCTCGAGCACGCGCAGGTTCAGCCCGGAGATCCGGCCGTCGGTGGTGAACACCTCGCCGACCGGGCAGGTGCCGTTGGCCACCGCCGAATAAATGGTGCCGATCCCGAAGTTCTCGATCTTCGGGTTCTTGAACCCGTACGCCTTGACCGCCGCCGGGAACCCGTCCTGGCGGCTGGTGAACTCCGTCTCCAGGCAGAACCGGTTCTGGTCCGGATGCGCGGTGAGGAATTTCGCCAGGTCCGTGGTCGTCTTCAGGTTGTTCTTCGCCGCGTACGCCTCGGTGGTAGCGAACGCGTACTGGTCGTTCAGCGGCGAGTAGTTCAGCCAGGTGACGCCGTACTTCTCCGCGTCCGCCTTCGCGGTGGCCTCGTACTGCGCCTTCTCCCCGCCCGGCACCGGCAGTTCGTTGCCCTGGTAATTGATCCAGCCGGTGCCGGTGTACTCCCACGTCACGTCGGTCTGCCCGTTGAGCAGCGCCTGCCGCGACGAGTTCGACCCCTTGATGTCAGTGAGGTCGATGACGTCCGCGCCCGCCGCGCTCAACGCCATTTCGGCCATGTACCCGAGGATGATGTTCTCGGTGAAATCCTTCGACCCGACGACGACGCGGACGCCGTTCAACGCCGGGATCGGCCGGATCGAGCCGGGTTCGATCTTGAACGGGATCGAGGTGTTGACGTCGAGCCCGCACGCCGAGAGCGTCCCGGCGAGCAGGGCGGCGCCGACCAGCGCACCCGCTTTCTTCAGGACGTTCATCAGCGCAGTCCCTTCGGTCCGAAGTACTGCTCGGCGACCGCGCCCAGCCAGTCCACCAGCAGCGCCAGCGCGACGGCCAGCACCGAACCGGTGATCAGCACCTTGGTGAGGTTGAGCTTGTAGCCGGTGTCGATCAACAGGCCGAACCCGCCCGCGTTGACGAACATGCCGAACGTCGCCGTGCCGACCGCCAGCACGAGCGACGTGCGCAACCCGGCGAGGATCAGCGGGACCGCGAGCGGGAACTCCACCCGCCACAGCACTTTCTGCGCGGACATCCCGATGCCGCGGCCGGCGTCGATGAGCGACGGGTCGACCTGCTGGATGCCGACCATCGTGTTGCGCAGCACCGGAAGCAGCGAATAGAACGCCAGCGGCAGCGCGGCGACCCAGAGCCCGCCGACCGCGCCGGTGAAGATGAACCACAGCACCAGCACGCCCAGCGCGGGCGCGGCCTGTCCGATGTTCGCGATCGCCAGGAAGACCGGCGCGAGCCACTTCGCCCACGGCCGGGTCACGACGATGCCGAGCGGCACCGCCACCAGCACCACGATCGCGGTGACCACGACGGTCATCGCCACGTGGTCGCGCAGCGCGGTGAGCAGCGACGTCGCGTTGAGCGTTTCCTTCTCGGTCGCGGTGAGCCCGCTGGCGAACACCCAGGCCAGCGTCGCCGCGACGATCAGCACGACCACCGCGGGCTGCGCGAACAGCCGGACGCGTTCCGCGCGCCGGGAGCCTGACTCGGTGCTGAATCCGGTATCGACGGCAGCGGTCATGCCGTGGCCCCGTCCTCTTCGACGTGGTCGTCGGCGTGCTCGTCGCGCAGCTGCTGGATGGTCGCGATGACCGTGTCCAGCTTGATCGTGCCCGCGTACTCGCCGCGCGCGCCGGTGACCGGAACCGAACCGCCTTCGGCGAGCATCGCCTCGAGCGCGTCCTGCAGGGTCGACTGGAGGCTCACGATGTCGCGCAGCGGTTTGCCGACCGAACCCAGCGAGGTGGCGTTGGTCAGTTCGCGCACGTGCACCCAGCGGATCGGCCGTCGCCGCTGGTCGAGCACCAGCGCGAACGGCTTGCGCGATTTGCTGAGCTTCTCCCGCAGGTCCGCGGGCGATTCGTCGATCGTCGTGGTGAGCGCGTCCTGCTGCAGTTCGACGTCGCGCACGCGCAGCAGGGTCAACTGCTTGAGCGAAGCGCCGGCGCCCACGAAACCGGCGACGGTGTCGTCGGCCGGATTCGCCAGGATCGACTCCGGGGTGTCGTACTGCAGGATTTTCGACTGGTTGCCGAGCACCGCGATCCGGTCGCCGAGCTTGACCGCCTCGTCGAAATCGTGCGTGACGAAGACGATCGTCTTCTTCAGGTCGGTCTGCAGCCGCAGCAGTTCGTCCTGCAGGTTGCCGCGGGTGATCGGGTCGACCGCGCCGAACGGCTCGTCCATCAGCAGCACCGGCGGGTCGGCGGCGAGCGCGCGGGCCACGCCGACGCGCTGCTGCTGGCCGCCGGACAGCTGGCGCGGGTAGCGGTCGCGGAAATCGGCCGGGTCGAGGCCGACCAGGTCCATCATTTCCTCGACCCGCGCGGTGATCTTCTTCTTGTCCCAGCCGAGCAGACCGGGCACGACGGCGATGTTCTGCGCGACGGTGAAGTGCGGGAACAGCCCGGCCTGCTGGATCGCGTAGCCGATCTGGCGGCGCAGGGTGTCCACGTCGAGCTTCAGCGCGTCCTGCCCGCCGATGGTGATCCGGCCGGACGTCGGCTCGATCAAGCGGTTGATCATCCGCATGGTGGTGGTCTTGCCGCAGCCGGACGGGCCGACGAAGACCACGATCTTGCCCGCGGGCACGACCATCGAGAAGTCGTCGACGGCCGGGGCGCGGGTGCCGGAGTAGCGCTTGGTGACGTGGTCGAGTTCGATCTCGACGCCGGAGACGGTTTCTTCGGTCGCAGTGTGCTCAGCCACGGACACCCCTAGAAATGGTGAATCGCTTGATCAGGACGTAGATGCCGTCGAGCACCAGCGCGAGGATGACGACGCCGACGGTGCCGGTGAGGGCCTGGTTGAGGGAGTTCGTGCTCCCGGCGTTGGTGAGGCCGGAGAAGACCTCCGCGCCGAGGCCGGGGCCCTTGGCGTACGCCGCGATCACCGCGATGCCCATCAGCATCTGCGTGGCGACCCGCATGCCGGTGAGGATCGCCGGCCAGGCCAGCCGCAGTTCGACCCGGGTGAGCACGGAGATCCGGCTCATCCCGATGCCGCGGGCGGCGTCGGTGATCGCCGGGTCGACCGCGTCGAGGCCGACGATCGTGTTGCGGACGATGGGCAGCAGGCCGTACAGCACGAGCGCGATCACCGCGGTGGTCGAGCCGAGGCCCGACAGCGGGATCAGCAAACCCAGCAGCGCGAACGACGGGACGGTGAGGATCGTGCTGGCCAGCGCCGTGGCGACGGCGGAGCCGATGGGGCTGCGATAGACGGCGATGCCGATCAGCACGCCCAGGATCGCGGCGAGGATCGTGCACTGCACGACCATGCTGGTGTGCAGCCACGCCTGGAGCAGCAGCCTTCCCCACCGGTCCGAGATGTACTCGAAGAGGTTCATCCGTATTCGTTCTCCCGCCAGCTTGCGAGCCCCGGACGTCACCCGTTCGGAGTAGCCCATCAATCGGCAGAGTGACTACCCGGAACGGCTACGGTCGAAACCCCCACTTCTCGGTTGTGCTTGCCACCGTTTCGCATCCGTCAGGGGTCGGCAACCGAAGCGAGCGGCCCCACCGGACGGTTTTTACCGGATCGAGACCCGCCCACCTGTGCGTTTTCCGCAGGTGCTCACCATTCGAGACGCTTCAGTCACCCACCGGAGTGCCGTTAAGCTGCCCGAATGAGCACTCCGGCCCGGCACCGCGGCGCACTCGCCGCTGTCCGCGGTGGGCTGCTCGCGCTGAGTTCGGCGTCACTCGCCGTCACCGCGCACGCGGTCGCCGACGGCGGGCTGCCCGATCCCGCGCTCACCCTTTTGCTCACCGGCCTGCTCGGCTGGACCGCCACCGCGCTCGCCGGCCGGGCCCGCGGACCGCTCGGCACCATCGCCGTCCTCGGCGGCGGACAGCTGGTCATGCACCTGGTGCTGACGACGCTCGGCGGACACGACCCGAGCGGGGCCGCCGCCGCGCCGGACGGCTGGGCGATGACCGCGGCGCACGCGGTCGCGACCCTGCTCACCGCGCTGGTGCTGGCGCGGGCGGACGCGATGCTGCTCGCGGTGCTGCACGTGGTGCGGGTGATCCTGCCGTTGTTGGTCCGGCCGGTGCCGGTCCCGGTGGCGGCGGGGGGAGTCGCGCGGCCGCGTGCGGCTGGCGTGGTGCCGTTGCTGACCGTTGAACTGCGCCGGGTCCGGGGGCGGCGCGGGCCGCCTGGGGGGCTCCTGAACCCCTCGTGAGTGTTAATCCCGGTTCTAACCGTGATCGCCACGCACGACCACCCTTCCCCCCTTTTTCCGGCGCAGGCTTCGCCCTTCGCCGGCTCACCCCTGTTCAGGAGCAGTTGTGTCCCACCATGTCTTCCGGCGCGCCGGCGTGCTCGCCGCGACCGTCGCCGCCACCGGTCTGCTCGGCGCCGGTCTCGCGTCCGCGCACGTGTCCGCCAACGTCTACGGCGACCAGCCGGCCAAGGGCGGCTACGGCACGATCTTCTTCCGCGTCCCCAACGAGGACGCGAAGCTCGGCACGATCAAGCTCGAGATCGACGTCAAACCGGACTACGGCATCGGCAACATCCGCACCAAGCCGATCCCCGGCTGGACCGCCGAGGTCACCAAGTCGAAGCTGCCGCAGCCGGTGACCACCGCGTCCGGCACGAAGATCACCGAGGCGGTCACGAAGATCGTCTGGACCGCGCAGCCGGGCACCAAGATCGGCACGACCGAATTCCAGGAGTTCGAGATCAGCGGCGGCCCGCTGCCGTCCACTGTGGACCAGCTCGAGTTCCCGGCGATCCAGACGTACGAGGGTGGCAAAGTGGTGGACTGGAACCAGCCCACCCCGCCCAGCGGCGAGGAGCCGGAGCACCCGGCCCCGACCGTCAAGCTCGCCGCCAAGTCCTCGGAGCACGGCGGCGGCCACGCGCAGACCACCGCGGCCGAGGAGAACGCCGAAGCCGCGTCGTCCTCGGACAACACGGCACGCTGGCTCGGCGGGGCCGGCCTCGTGGTCGGTGCGCTCGGACTCGGCGTCGGCGCGGGCGCGGTGCTGCGTTCCCGCCGCCCGGCAGCAGGAAAGACCGAAGGAACGAAGTAATGCGTAAAGCGCTTCTCGCGCTGGCGATTTCCGGGGTGGCCCTGCTCGGCACGGCCACCCCGGCGCTGGCGCACAACGTGCTGATCAACTCTGACCCGGCCAGCGGCGCATCGCTCGCCAAGGGCCCGGCGAAGGTCACGCTCACGTTCGACCAGTACGTGCAGAACGCCGACGTCAACCAGATCGCGGTGACCGGACCGGACGGCAGCCAGTGGGCCGAGGGTCCGGTGACGGTGGAGAACAACGTGCTCAGCGCGCCGCTGCGGCCGCTCGGTCCGGCGGGCAAGTACACCGTCGGCTACCGGGTCCTCTCCGCCGACGGGCATCCGGTGTCCGGCGAGATCCCGTTCACCCTCACCACCGCGGGCACCGGCACCCCAGCCAAGGGCGACGCGGCCAAGGCGGCCGGTGCTCCGGCCCAGTCCGCTCCGGCGGAGTCCTCGTCGTCGAGCGGCGTGCCGATCTGGGTGTGGATCGCCGGTGCGGTGGTGCTGCTCGCGATCGGCCTCACCGTCGCGCTGCGCACCGGACGCGACCCCGGATCGGACAAGGCGGACCAGTGACGCGAGCCGAGACCACCTCCGCCGTCCGCTGGGCCACGCTCGCCTGCGTGGTCGTGGCGGGACTGCTGGGCGCGCTGATCGGCATCGCGCTCACCGCGTCCTCGCCCATTCCGGGCGTGGTGGAACCCAGCGAGGTGGTCTCGGCGGCCATCCCGGTCGTGCGCGTGCTGCTGGATCTGGCGGCGGTCGCGACGATCGGGCTGGCCCTGCTGTCCGTGCTGGTCGGCTACGACCGGCCGAAGCTCACCGAACCGGTGCTGCGCCGGGCCCGTCCCGCCGCCGTCGCCGCCGCGCTGATCTGGGCGGCGACCGCGGTGGTCGCGCTGATCCTGCAGACCGCGGAGTACAAACCAGGCAAGCGGATGCTGACCGCGGGCGACATCGGCGGCTACATCGCCGACGTCGGCGCGGGCAAGGCGCTGGTGATCGTGGCGGTGCTCGCGCTGCTGCACGCCGCGCTCGGGTTCGTCGCGCTGCGCAAGGGCGAGAAGGTGCCCGCCGAGGTGCGCGTGGGCCTGGGCATGTTCGCGCTGCTGCCGCTGCCGGTCACCGGGCACGCGTCGAACTGGGCTTATCACGACTACACGATGATCTCGATGGAGTTGCACGTGATGAGCGCGGTCGCCTGGTGCGGCGGCCTCGGCGCGATGATCGTGCTGCTCGCGGCCAACCGGACGCTGCTCGCGCACGCGCTGCCGAGGTTTTCGAAACTGGCGACGCTGTGCCTGGCGCTGTCGGCGGCGACCGGTCTGTTCAACGGCATCGTGGAAATCCTGGCCAACCCGACGATCGGGTTCTGGGCGGGTGTCTTCACCACGCCGTACGGCCAGCTGATGGTGCTGAAGGTGCTGTGCACCGGCGCGATCGCGCTGCTGGCCGCCAACGTGCGGTGGCGGCTGATGCCGCGCATCGTGCGGCACCAGCGCACGGCGCTCGCTTCGTGGGCCACGCTGGAGCTGACCGTGATGGGGCTCGCCTTCGGGTTCGCCGTGGTGCTCACCCGGGCCCCCGTCGCGGTGTCCTGACCGGCCGAGGTCACGGCGGGTAGCCGCAACTTGCACAATGGGACTAGCAGTACGCCGACTGGGGCGATCTGCCGGACCGAATTATCGCTGCGCAGCGATACCTAGTGAGCCATCGACGGAATGCGGCGAACGGTCATCTGCAGTCGGCGAATGCACGTGCAGAATCCCGCTCAACGGTATCTCGTCCACGCGGTAGCCGTCCGGCCAGCGCGCAGGTCCGCCAACCGGCGGCGCAGTTCGGCCCGTACCGGCGGATGACTGCGCAGGATCGGCAGCACGCTCGTCGTCAGCTTCAGCTCCCGCACCGCGCGAAGCACCGAAAACCCTGCCCAGGATGTCACATCGAAGCCGTAAGCCGACGCGAACTCCGCATATCGGGCAGGCGGGTCGCCGAATCGTTCCCGGCCGACGGCGAGCGGCGTCAAATCCCATTCCGGCGGGCCGACGCAGGAGGAATCGAAATCGCACAGCACCGGGCCGTCCGGACCGGGCAGCACATTTCCCGGATGCGCGTCGCCGTGCACGAATCCCCTGGCCAGCGGGAAATCCAGGGTGTCGAGCCGGTCCCGCACCTCGGCGCAGCGCTCCAGCAGGAACCGCCGGTCGGCGTCGGTGAGTTCCTCCGCGTCGGCGACCCGGGCCTCGATCGAACGCAACGGCTCCCAGGCGGGCAGGCCGTCCGGCGGGGGCAGCGCGTGCACCCGGCGCAGCAGGCCGGCGAGGTCGGCGGGCGTCGGCGGCGGTCCGGAGAACGGCACCAGATCCCACACGGTGACCAGATGTCCTAGCACGTCAAGCGGTTGCTCGACCCCGGACAGCAGCCGGACCGCGGGCACGTCGTGCCGGGCGAAATGCTCGGCGACGCGCACGACCGTGCCGACGCGGTGGCGCAGCCTGGTGGAGCCAACGATCCGCACGACGACCGGTGCCCCGTTCAGCGCATACACCGCGTTGTTGGTGAACCGCAGCAGCCGCGCGCCCGCCGGATCGAGGCCGAGCCGAGCGCAGACAGCCGCCAGCACCCGGCGCAGTTTCGCAGGGGTGAACCTGCCTTCGGGCAAGGCGAATCCGGTCGGTTCAGGCCGCGTAGAAGATCTTGAGCCGGTCGGCGAGGTCACGGGCGTCGGGGTTGTTGCTCCGCCGCTCGGCCTCCGCCTGCAGCGGCCGCATCCGGTCCTTGACTCGCGCGGACTTGATGCTTTCCGCGCATTCGATGGCCTTGCCGCCGATCTTCACGCCGTGGTCGATATCGCCCTCGAGCAGGTGATTCGTGGCGAGCGCGCTGAGCATGAACGCCTTGCTGCGCGCCATGTCGTCGGTGTAGGCGTCGACCGCGCGGCTCAGCGCCGGGATCGCGTACTTCGTGTGCTCGGGGTTCTTCATCGCCAGCACGGTGTGCACGGTGCCGGTCATCGCGTAGACGTCGGTCTCGTTGAAGAACTTGACCCACGATTCGGCCTTGGCCAGGTCGGCGCGGGCGAATTCGTCCTTGCACCGGCCGAGCAGCTTCACCGACTGCTCCTCGTTGCCCATCATCGCGTAGGCCCACGCCTCGTTGGCGCAGAGCACGGCGACGGCCAGCTCGGAACCGGATTCCTGCGCGGCGATCTGGCCCAGCTGGAACAGCTTCAGCGCGTCGTTCGCGGCGTCCTGGTGCAGGTAGACCCGGCCCATCCGGTACAGCACGTTCGCCACCAGATGATGGTCGCCGCCCTGCTTGGCCAGGTCGAGCGCCTGCGCGAAATGGCCGCGTGCGGAGTCCATCAGGCCAGTGTCGAACGACGTCCATCCGGCGAGGCTGTGCAGGTCGGCGATCGCGGTGTACAGCCGGTTCTTCACCTGTTCGGCGGCGCTGGCGTCGAGCATCTGCTGTCCCCAGGACAGCTGGGCGACCACGGCGTCGCGGCAGAACCCGCCGCCGTACTGGTAATCGAGCGCGCGCAACGCTCTGGTCGCCGCCTCCACCTGGCGCACGTCGGTCGTGCCGATGCGCCCGGGGGCGGGAGTGCGCGCGGGCGCCTCCGACCACGTGCCTGATTCCGGACCGAACACCGCCGCACCCATCGTGACCTGGGCGGCGTGCGCGAGGAACCTCCGTCGCTTCACGGACTCGTCCTCCTCAGCCTGCCGGCCGTCGGACGCGCCGACGACCCGTATCGCCGTGGTCTCGTCATAGGCGAGACCCATGTATCCACGGGGGACACCCAGGCCGTCGGCGATTCTCGTGAGCACGTCGTAGGCCATGACCTGGCGACCCTTGAGGATCTCCGACACCTCGGACTGCGACTGGCCGGTCATCGCGGCGATCTGGCGCTGCGATACTCCGTGTTTGCGCAACAGCCGGTACACGGCACTGACCTCGCGGGCGGCGAGCGCCTCCCGCATCTCGGGCTGTTCCCAGGCGTCGGCCGGGACCGGACTGCCTGACCGGGCGTCTGCGTGAGAGACTCCGGAACCACTGCCAGCACTGGCATCCATTGCCATTGCGCCCCCTCACCGTCTCCTGGGCGTCTGATCAGCACCCTAAGCACCCGCGAGAACCTTGTGAAACGCGCGGACGCACGCGTTGATCGGCAGGGCCGAACTCCGGCGACCGCTTACCGTGGAACGCGGTCCGGTCACCGCTATGACGCGGTTTCGACCTTCTCTCGCCCCCGGTTTCACTTCACTGTAGTTGCCAGATCTCCGTCACCGCCCGGACACCCGCGGCGATCACGGAGAGCGATGGACCCGACGACACAGATCTGCCGGCACGGACGCCTCCGCGAGGGGCACCGGCCGGGACGAGAAAGCGTGGAGGGACAGTGGAGTTCGTGGAATCGCTCGGTGGAGGACAAGCCGGGACCGCGGTGCGGTCCGTTCGGCCCGCACCGGGAATCGCCACGGCACGCCAGGTGCCGCCTACTGTCGCTTCCGCCGTCGCCGCTTCGGTCTCCGCCGACCCGCGTACCGCGGGCGTGCGGCATTTCGAGGGCGGCCAGGTCGTGTGGCGCGTGCAGTGCGGAGATCTCATCAGCCGCGAGCGCGCTGTCACCGTGTTCGTCGAGGACGACGAGGTCGTCGTGGTTTCGCCTCCCGGGGAGACCGCCCGCCTCACGTCCGGCCAGCTCGGCCAGCTCCGGGCCGCGCTCAACGAAGCCGCCACTATGGCGGAAAGGTGACGGTGAGTTTCTCCATGGATCAGGTTCTCGGCCAGGTTCTCCGCAACGCCGTGTGGGAGCGCCTCGACATGCTGTCCGACCTGGCGGAACGCGCCGACGCCCCGTCGCTGGTCTCGGTCGCCCGCTCGGAACTGCCCCGGCTCGCCGAGGGCTGGCGCGCGATGCTGCGGGCGCACGAGCCCGACGAGCGCGGCGACTGCCCCACCTGCTCGACGCGCTGGCACCGCTGCAAGGCCCCGTGCTCGGTGTGGCAGGTGGCGCACGAGCACCTGGTCGCCGGAGGCCTGGCCCCGCAGGCGCTGACCGGGAGCGCCGGGCACCGGCCGACCCGCCGCCGCGCCGCGGTTCCGGCGCTTCCCGGGCAGAACCGGCGCGCCGAATCACCCGCCGAGACCACCGGCAGGCACGCCTTGGTGAAGCCGCGTCCGGTCAGCGCCTGACCTTTCGGGTGGGGTGCTTCCGGGCGGAGCACCCCACCCGAGACCGACTGGCGAGCGCGCGACCTCCGGAAGCCCCAACCGGTCCGGTCGCCCGGCATCCTCGCCCGGCCGAGGGCTGGTCCGTCCGTCCCCCCGAGCGCGACGGGCCGCCCTCGGCCACCCTTCAGACTTAACGCGATTAATCGAAAAATGTCCGGCAGAACACCTAGCGGACGCAGTAATCGGACGCTAGGTTGAAGATCATCGCACCGGCCGCCCCGCGCCGGTCGCGACCCGAGAACTCCGCGGGCCGGTGCCGTTGCACTCCCCTCCCCCGACCGGCACCGGCCCGCGGTTCCACTTCCCTGGCCCGCCGGGTGCTCCGAGATTCGGAGCACCCGGCGGGTTTTGGCGTGTTTGCCGCGGTTCGGGCACCCGCGGGCACTGCCGCGGTAATTCCGTGCAACGCCCCGGCGAACGTTTCGGACCGGTCGGTAACCTGCTCCGGGGGCCGTGCGTGCGAATTCGGCTGCGCGCCCAAGAGATCGTGGTGAGCGCGGAGAAAGGCCGGACATGTCGAATCCTTTGGTGGCCGAAAAGAAGGACTCGACCTCGGCGATCTCCGGCATCACGATCCTCGAGGCCGGGAAGGGCCTGAAGGACGGCATCGAGTCCGGCGACTGGGCCGCGACGGTGATGGGCGCGGTCGGGGTCGGCATGGAAGCGCTCGCCGCGGTGATGGACCCGTTCGGCGCGATCCTCGCCGCGGGCGTCGGCTGGCTGATCGAGCACGTCGGGCCGCTCAAGGAAGCGCTGGACAAACTGGCCGGGGACCCGGACCAGGTCCACGCGTACTCCGAGACCTGGAAGAACGTGTCCAAAGAGGTCAGTTCCGTCGCACAGGATCTGGCCGCACAGGTCAAAAAGGACATCGAGTCCTGGGAGGGCGAGAGCGCCGACGCCTACCGCAAGCAGGCCGAGGAAGTCGCCAAGACCCTCGAAGGCGCCGCGCAAGCCTGCGAGGGCGCGGCCAGCGGGGTGAAGACCGCCGGCGACGTCGTCGGCGCGGTGCGGATGCTCGTGCGCGACATCATCGCCCAGGTCGTGGCGCACCTGATCTCGTGGGCGCTGCAGGTGCTGTTCACCCTCGGCATCGGCATGGTCTGGGTGGTGCCGCAGGTGGTCAACCTGGTGGCCAAGACCGCCAAGCAGATCGCCGAACTGGTCAAGAACCTCACCAAGGCGCTCAAGGAACTCGGCAAACTGCTCACCAAGGCACGCGGCCTGTTCGACGATGTCGCCAAGTCGATGAAGGGCATCAAGGCCGGCGGCAAGGACGCGCCGCACCA
Organism: Amycolatopsis sp. VS8301801F10; assembly: GCF_046195355.1. Taxonomy (NCBI): domain Bacteria; kingdom Bacillati; phylum Actinomycetota; class Actinomycetes; order Pseudonocardiales; family Pseudonocardiaceae; genus Amycolatopsis; species Amycolatopsis sp. VS8301801F10. The sequence goes on from NZ_CP176065.1 coordinate 1,313,077, forward strand.
GCCGAAGGACATCAAGACCTCCGGCGGCGGCGAGAAAGCGCCGCCGGTCAAGGACGATTCCACCCACACCTCCGGCGCCCACGACGGTCCGGGGGAACACCGGGGCGGCGCGAACCACGAGCCGCCGCCGCGGGAAACCCCGAAAGACGAGGGCAACGGCGGATCCGGCGGCGAGGCGGGCAAGAACGACCGCGGCGGGAACGAGCGCTCCGATCCGGCCAAGGACAAGGACAAGGACAAAACCGAAGCAGCCAACGCGAAGAACGAGGGCGACTCCGATCCGCCCTGCCTGACCGACCCGGTCGTCATCTCCAGCGGCGAGGTGCTCGTCGAGGACTACGACCTCGATCTGCCGGAACTGCTGGTGCGGCGGACGCATCGCTCGTCCTACCGCGCCGGGCGCTGGTTCGGCTCGACGTGGGCGTCCACTGTGGACCAACGGCTGGAGTACGGCGAGGAATATCTCCGGTACTACGGGCCGGAAGGCGTCATCCTCTACTACCCGATGCCGGCCGGGGACGAGCCGGTGCTGCCGATCGAGGGCGCGCGCTGGCCGCTGACCCGACACGCTGACGGCAGCTGCACCATCGAGCAGGTGCGTCCGGATCGGACGATGCGGTTTTCCGGCGAGGGCAAGACTTTGCCGCTGCGTTCGATCGAAGACGCCGACGGTTCGCGGACCGAACTGTCCTATGCGGACAATGGCGTTCCCGCGCTGCTCACGCATTCCAGCGGGCTCCAGGTCGGCTTCCGCACCGACGGACACCGCATCACCGAACTGCGGATGATCGGGGCCGGCCCGGCTCCGGACGTCGTGGTGCGCGGCTACCGCTACAACTATCAAGGCCGCCTTTCCGAGGTCGTCAATTCCTCGGGAACGGCGAAGCGCTACACCTACGACCCGGACGGCCGGGTCACGAGCTGGGAAGACCGCAACGGCGTCGTCTACCGTTACATCTACGACGCCGAAGGCCGTTGCGTGCGCACCGAAGGCGCGCAAGGCTTCTACAGCGGCGCCTTCGAGTACCACCCCGCCGCGCGGATCACCCGGTTCACCGACTCGCTCGGCCACGTCTCGGAGTACGAGTACAACGCGGAGGGCCGTCCGGTCCGGGAGACCGACCCGCTGGGCAACGTGACGCTCTCCGAATGGGACCGCTACGGCAATCTGCTCCGCCGGGTCGACCCGCTCGGCCGGGTCACCGAGTACACCTACGCCGAGGACGGCACGCCGCTCGCCATCGCCCGTCCCGACGGCAGCCTCGCCGAACTGGAGCACGACGGCGCCGAACTGGTCGCGATCACGGTGCACGGCAACGGAAAGACCTGGCAGCGCCGGTACGACCAGCCCGCCGGACCCGAGCTGCCCGGCTTCCCGGTCGAATTCGAGGCCGAGGCCTCCGACGAGGAGCTGGACCAGTTCGGCCGGCCGCGTTCGGTGCCCGAGGTCGGCGGCGGACGGACGCAGCTGGGCTGGACGGTCGACGGCAAACCCGCCTCGCGGATCGGGGTACGCCGCGAGCGCGCCATGTGGCGATACGACCGCGAGGGCAACGAGATCGAGCACGTCGACGAACTCGGCCGGGTGACCCGGCGCGAGTACGGCCCGTTCGACGTGGTCACCGCGGTCGTGGACCCGTCCGGCGCGCGGACCAGCTACACCTACGACACCGAGCTCCGGCTCACGTCGGTGACCGATCCGCTGAACCGCACCTGGACCTACACCTACGACCCGCTCGGCAGGCTGGTCGCGCAGACCGACTTCGACGGCCGGACCCGGACGTATGCCTACGACGCGGCCGGGCAGACCGTCCGGGTGACCGAGCCCGACGGTTCGGTCACCGAGAACGAGTACGACCTGCTCGGCAACCGGGTCGAGATCCGCGGTCCGCACCGCACCGTGCGCTACGCCTACGACCCGGTCGGCAACGTCGTGCGGGTAGAGTCCGCGGACTCGGTGGTGGAGTTCGACCGCGACCTGTACGGCCGGGTCGTGCGCGAGGCGGTCGACGGCGTCGAGGTGCACTTCTCGTACGACGAGCAGGGCCGCACCATCCGCCGACGCACGCCCTCCGGCGCGGAGAGCGTCTGGACCTTCGACGAGGAGGACCGGCCGGTTTCGCTGACTACCGCGGGACACACCGTGCGGTACCGGCTGGACGACGAGGGCCGCGTGCTCGCCCGCGACACCGACGGGATCAGCACCCTGCAGCAGGCGTTCGGCCCTCGCGGCTTGATCACCGCGCAGCAGGTTTCCCGTGGAACAACGCCGGTGCAGCGCCGCGGTCTCGAGTACTACGCGGACGGAAGCCTCGCCGCGGTGCAGGACAGCCTGTCCGGGAAAACCGCCTTCACCCGGGACCCGGCCGGCCGCGTGGTCGCGGTGTCCTCCCCGGCGGGCCGGGAGGAGCTGCGCTACAACCCGGCCGGCGAGCTGACCGCCTGGTCGGGCAGCCCGGGCCTGTCGTCGGACTACGACTCCCTCGGCCGCCGGATCCGGCACCGCGAGGTGCATCCCGGCGGCGTGCGGGTGTGGGAGTACGCCTGGACCGGCGATCTGCTGACCGGTCTGCGCACGCCGGACGGCATCCAGTGGCGCTACCGGTACGACCCGCTCGGCCGCCGGATCGCCAAGGAGCGGCTGCTGGCCGACGGCTCCGTCGCGGAATCGACCCGGTTCGTGTGGGACGGCTTCGTGCTCATCGAACAGGAGCACACCGACCCGGCCGGAGTGCGCCGGACGACCACCTGGGAGCGCCGTCCGGGCACCGACGAGCCGGTCACCCAGCTCGAACGGGGTCCCGGCGGCGACCGGTTCGCGTCCGTCGTCACCGACGCCATCGGCACGCCGACCGACCTGATCGACGAGCACGGCGGGCTCGCCTGGAGCGCGCGCCGAACGCTGTGGGGCCGGGTCCAGCCCGGCGGCATCCCGCTGCAGTTCCCCGGCCAGTACGCGGACGCCGAGTCCGGTTTGCACTACAACGTTTTCCGCTACTACGACCCGGCCGCCGCGCGCTACCTCAGCCAGGACCCGCTGGGGCTGGAGGGCGGGCCGAACCCGGTCGCCTACGTTCCCGACCCGTTCGCCGCCTACGACCCGCTCGGCCTCGAGGGCTGCGGCAAGGGCAAAGGCAAAGGCAAAGCCGCCGACCCGCCGCCCGCGGATTCGACGGCCAAGCACAACGCCGACAACGGCGGCGGGAGCACCAAATCCGCCTCGACCGACAAGGGCAAAGGCAAGGGCAAGGGCAAGCGCAAGCGCGACGACAGCGACGACGGTTCCGCCGGCAAGGGAGACGCGAAGAAAAAGAAGGACGACGTCTGGGACCGGATGGCGTGGAACTCCGACGCCAAGAACGCGCGCAAGAACCAGACCGGCGACAAGAACGATCCGTTCCACAAGGCCGGAAGCGACGTGGCGCAACGGCACATCATCTCGTTCCAGAAAATGCGGGACGGGCTGAAGAACTGGGTGCACGAGCAGCCGGTCGACAAGCAAAGCGCGCTGACCAAGAAATACGGCGAGGACGAGCTGCCGAAGCTGCACAACCAGCCGAAGAACCTGCCGCTCGGCCCGCAGCACACCAACGCGGGCATCGGCGGCGTCTCGACCCGGATCGGCAACATCGAGGACGGCATCGCGGGCAAGATCAAGGTCGGCAAGAACGACAAGATCACGACCGAGGACGCGAAGTGGCCGAGTGAATCGCTGGACAAGAGCGGCGGGTACAAGCACAAGGACCACCCGGACCTCGACAAGAACTGGCGCCCGATCGGCCAGCAGGCGGACCGCATCACCGATCCCAAGGAGATGAACCGGGCCACCCGGGACATCGGCGACAGCGCGGACTTCGACTGGCCCGGCGGCAAGAAGGAAGAATTCGAGAAATGGCACAAGTCCTTCCTCGAATTCACCGACCTCAAGGAAAACCCGAAGAACTACACGGAAAAAGACGTCGACGACATCATCAAGCGGTTCCACGAGCTGCCCCCGCCGTCCGGGCGGCATCCCACGATCGACGAGTACAACAAGGCCCCGGACGGCCACCCGTACCGGTTCGACGACAAGGGCAAGCCGGTCGACATCGACTCCGACCCGCACCAGGACTGGAAGCGCCCGGACCAGCCGCTCGACGGCAACCAGATGCGCACCGAATGGGGCAACCGGAACGAGCAGGGCGTCGGGCCGACCAAGAAGGACTGGGCCGACCTCGAAAACGGGAAGTACGACCCGAAGGAGTGGAGCGACCCCGAAAAGAAGAAGTACCTGGACGGGGTCGGCGAGCCCAGCAAGCAGGACATCAAGGACGCCGCCGCGGAGGCGAAAGCCAAGTCCGACAAGATGGCGGAGGACGCGAGGAAGAACCGCGGCTGGTGATCGCCGGAAGCCCGGTGCGGGTCCGCACCGGGCTCCGCGGCCGTCAGGCGGTTTCCTCCGCGTCGCGAGCGGCGAACACCTCGCGCGCGGCGAAGGTGGCGTTGAGCGCGCGGGGGAAACCTGCGTAGACCGCCGAGTGCATGAGCGCCTCGGTGATTTCCTCGCGGCTGAGCCCGACGTTCAGCGCCGCGCCGACGTGCACCTTGAGCTGCGGTTCACAGCCGCCGAGCGCGGTCAGCACGCCGAGGGTGACCAGCTGACGGCTGCGCGGGTCGAGGCCGGGCCGGTCGTACATGTCGCCGAAGGCGAACGCGGCCACGTGGTGTCCGAGCGCGGGATTGATGTCGGCGAGGGAATCGATGACGGCTTCGCCCTGGTGACCGTCGATGCGGGACAGCACCTCGAGTCCGTGCTTGCGGCGGGCGAGGTTTTCCGGGCTGTCGATGTCGTGCTGGGTCACGGGAGGGGGCCTTCCTGGTAAGTGGCGATCTTGTATTCGGTGGCGGCGAGGGAAAGCTGCAGCTGGGCGATCTGCGCGCGCAGGGTGTCGCGGTGCTCCAGGAGCATTTCCCGCCGTTCGGGCACGGTGTCCTCGCCGGAATCGACCAGCTCGAGGTAGCGGCGCAGGTCGCTGATCGACATGCCGGACACCCGCATCCGCGTCAGGAACACCAGCCGGCGGACCGCCGCCGCGTCGTAAACCCGGTGCCCGGCGCGGTCGCGGGCGACCTGGACCAGCCCGATCCGTTCGTAGTACCGCAGCGTGTGCGGGTTCAGCCCGAGGTGTCGCGCGGTGGTGGCGATGTCCCACTCGTCCGCGTCGTCGTCCCGGGCCAGTTCCCGCAGCGCTTCGACCGACACCGTGCCCGGCGGGTCGACCGCCAGCCGCAGCGCCTCGATCAGCGCGTCTTCCTTCTCCATGCCGAAGACGCTAAGCCTGTGAGCGCGCTCAAACGCAAGCGCTAACCCACCGACCGCACGCGCGTCACCAAAACCCCGGCCAGCAGGGTCGCCGCCGCGGATGCCGCGAACAGCCCCGGATACCCGCCGAGCCACTGCAGGATCAACGTCGTGAGCAGCGGCGCGACCACCTGCGGCAGCGAGTTCGCGATGTTGACCACGCCGAGGTCCTTGGCCCGGTTCTGCGCCGCGGGCAGCACCTGCGTCAGCATCGCCAGCGCCACCGCCATGTACGTCCCGAATCCGACGCCCAGCAGCGGCGACGCCACCAGGGCCACCGGCCAGCTCTGCCAGATCACCAGCAGCAGCGCGGCCAGCGCCATGATCGCCGCCGAGCCGAGGACGTACGGCTTGCGTTTGCCGGACTTGTCCGAGAAATGCCCGGCCAGCACCGCGCCGATCACCAGCGCCACGCCGTACAGCCCCATCATGATCAGCAGGCCGCTGTCCGGATCCGGGTAATGCACCGCGTCCTTGAGGAAGAACAGCAGGTAGAGGGTGCCGAACGCGTTGCCGAGGTTGATCATGAAGTGGCAGCCCCACGCCCACGCGAAGTCCGGGTGCCGCCGCGGCGAGACCCACAGGTCGGCGAGGATTTCGCGGATCCGGCCGCTGGGCCGGAACTCGACCGGCAGCCGCGCGTCCGGCGTGCGCAGCACGAACGCCGCCGCGCCGGCCAGGACGATCGCGGCGCAGACCGCGTAGCCGAGCGGCAGTCCGGCGAGATCGAGCATCACCACGACCACCACCGCGCCGAGCACGGTGCCGAGCATCTGCGCGATCCCGACCAGTCCGCCGACCTGCGCGCGCTGCCCGACCGGCACCCGGTCGGCGATGCCGGACATCAGGGTCGCGAGCATGCCGTTGAGCCCGGCCTGCACGAGACACCAGCCGATCGTCATCACGACCACGTTCGGGGCCTCGGCCAGCACCAGCAGCCCGGCCGCGCCGATCGCGCCGCCGGCGATCGTCCACGGATGCCGCCTGCCGAACCGCGAGCAGGTGCGGTCCGATGCCAGCCCGATCGCCGGGTTCGCGATGAGCGCGACGGCCGCGCCGATCCCGGTCACGATGCCGAAGACGGTTTCCTTGTGCGCGGCGTCGAGCAGTTCGGCCTGCTGGGGCAGCAAAACCTGGATCGGCGCGTAAACGCCCAGCCACAGCGCGATGTTCGCGAGGAACAGCAGCGTCATCCACCCGGCGCGGACGCGCTTGACCGGTTCGGCGAAGACGTCCGGGACAGCAGCGGCGGTGTCACTCATGGCGGACCAGCTTCCGGTACCAGGCGAAGGAATCCTTGGGAGTACGGCGTTGCGTTTCGTAGTCCACGTGCACGAGCCCGAAGCGCGGCGCGTAGCCCTTGGACCATTCGAAGTTGTCCAGCAGCGACCAGACGAAGTATCCGCGCACGTCCACGCCGGCATCCATGGCTTCGCGCAGTGCCCGCAGGTGGCTGTCGAGGAATTCGATCCGTTCGGGGTCGGGCACGCTGCCGTCGGCGGCGGGTTCGTCGGCGAAACTGCAGCCGTTTTCGGTGATCTGGATCGGCGGCAGGTGTTCGCGGTAGCGCTCGTGGAAGGACACCAGCAGTTCGCGCAGCGCCTGCGGAACGATCGGCGAATCGTTGGTGGTCCTCGGATAACCCTCGATCGGGCGCAATTCGAACGGGAGCGGGTTGCCCTCGCCGGGAGCGGTCACGCCTTGGGGTTCGTAGTAGTTGACGCCGTAGAAGTCGAGCGGCTGCGCGATGGTGGCCAGGTCGTCGGCGAAGTTCTCCGGCAGATGCGGGTGCACCTGTTCGGGGTAGCTGCCGAGCAGCATCGGGTCGGCGAAGGTGCGGTTGAGCAGCGCGTCGAGCCAGTCCGCGGCCGCGCGGTCGGCGGGGGTGTCGTCCTCCGGCCAGATCGGCGAGTGGTTGTTCGCGGTGCCGATGCCGGTCGCGCCCGCCGCGCGCAGTGCCTGCACGGCCAGGCCGTGCGCGAGATTCTGGTGGTGTGCGGTGGGAAGCGCGTCGAGCAGCAGGAACCGGCCGGGCGCGTACTCGCCGATGCCGTAGCCGTAGATCGACATGACCATCGGCTCGTTGAGCGGAATCCAGAGTTTCGCCCGATCGGCGAAATGCTCCCCCACGATCGTGGCGTATTCGGCGAACCAGAACGCGGTGTCGCGGGAGAGCCAGCCGCCCGCGTCCTCGATCGCCTGCGGGGTGTCCCAGTGGTACAGCGTGATCGCCGGGGCGATTCCGGCCGCGCAGACCTCGTCGATCAGCTTGTCGTAGAAGGCAAGTCCCTCCGCGTTGGGCTTGCCGGAGCCGTCCGGCTGGATCCGCGGCCACGCGATGGACATCCGGTAGGCGCCGACGCCGAGTTCCGCCATCAAGGCGATGTCCTCGGAGTAGCGGTGGTAGTGGTCAGCCGCTACCTTGGCGTCCTCGCCCCGGGCGATCTTGCCTTCGGCGGCGGTGAACGTGTCCCAGATGGACGGTCCGCGACCGCCCTCGGCCGTCGCCCCCTCGATCTGGAACGCCGAGGTCGAGACACCCCACAGGAAGCCGGGCGGGAAGGTCGGATGGTCCACGCTGAGCACCCCTTGCCTTCGGACACCCTTCCGGGTGAACGTGAAAAGTTCTCATATGTTAGGTCGTCACTCGTCTCGGGGGAAGCCCCGCGGGGCGCTAAAGTCCCAGATCAGATGAGTGAATCGCGAGAGACTCCGAGGAACGACGTGGCCGAGACCCAGGCTGAACCCACTCCGCTGCGGCGAAAGCCGGTTCAGCAACGCAGCGCCCGGCGGGTGGAACAGATGCTGGACGCGAGCGCCGAGCTGATCGACGAGCTGGGCTACGACGCGCTCACCACCACGCTCATCGCCAAACGCGCGGGCGTCGCGGTCGGGTCGCTGTACCAGTTCTTCCCGGACAAACGCGCGGTCGTGCAGGCGCTGACGCAGCGGAATCTGGAACGGTTCGTCGCCGCGGTGAACGAGCGGCTGCAGGAGCTGAGCCCCGAGCACTGGTGGAACATCGTCGACTCGGTGCTGGACATCTACCTGCGGATGCACCGCGAGGTGCCGGGGTTTTCGAAGGTCCACTTCGGAGACGTGATCGACGTCCGGCTGCTGGCCGACGACCGCGACAACAACTCGGTCATCGCGGATTCCCTGGTCGAAATCCTGCGCGGGCACGTCGACCAGCCCGCCGACGAACTCCGGTTCGCCATCGCGATCGCCAACGAGACGGCGGACGCGCTGCTGAAACTCGCCTTCCGCCGCGATCCGAACGGCGACGAGCGGATCGTCGCCGAGGCCAAGCACGTGGTGAAGGGGTATCTGGCGAGCAAATTCGGCGACTGAACGGAGGCCCGCGCTCAGCCGAAGTTCCGCCCCTCGCCGCGGTAGGTCGGGACCGTTCGCTCCACCTGGCTGCCGCGGACGAGGTGGTAGGCGAGGAACCGTTCGGCCAGTTCCCCGGCTTTCGCGTGCCGCAGCCAGACCCGGTCGCCGAGCCGGAGCGTCCGCGCGGCCTCGCCGGTCACTGGCGTCTGCACCTCGCCGGCGCCTTCGAAACCCAGCAGCCGCAAGCCTTCCGGCAAGTACGGCGACGGTTCGCGCGACGGACCGGTCGGGCCGGAGGCGATGTATCCGCCGGAGTACAGCGTCGCGACGTTCTTCGCCGGACGGCGCACCACCGGCAGCGCGAACAACGCGGCCGGGCGCGGCTGGAAGTGCGAATAGCCGTCGAACAGCGTCGGCGCGAGCAGTCCGGAACCGGCGGCGATCTCGGTGACCACGTCCTCCGCGCCGGTGGTCTCGATGCTCCCGGTGCCGCCGCCGTTGACGAACTCCAGGTCAGCGACCTCGCGCACGGCCCGCACCGCGGCACCGCGGCGACGGGCGAGCTCAGCCGCGGAACGGCGTTGCATCCAGCCGACCACCCGGTTCTGCAGGCCTTTTCCGGCGGCGTCGCCGAGCCCGGCGATCTGGCCCTCGTACGCCATCATCCCGACGAGCCGGAAGCCCGGCCGCGTCACGATCCGGCGGGCGAGCGCGACCGCTTGCGCCGGCTTGAACACCGGCGAACGCCGGGTGCCGACGTGCATGCCGGGCAGCGGACGCCAGGACGCGTCGAGTTCGAGGCACACGCGGACGTCCGGGTGGCCGTGACCGAGCGCAGCGTCGACGAGGTCGAGGTGCTCGGTCGAATCGACCATGATCGTGACCGCCGCGCGAGCGCGTTCGCTCGCCGCGAGGCGGCGGAGCGCTTCGTGGTCCGCGGTCGGGTACGCGACCACGATGTCGGCGGAAGTGCCCAGCTCAGCGTGCCAAACGGCCTCGGCGAGCGAGTAGCACATCAAGCCTTCGAAGCCGTCGCGTGCGAGCACTCGCTCCAGCAGCGCACGGCAGCGCACGGACTTGCTGACCACCCGGATCGGCTTGCCCGCGGCCCGGCGCAGCAGGTCGTCGGCGTTGGCGTCGAAGGCGTCCAGGTCGACGATCGCGAGCGGCGGATCCAGGTCCTTCGTCGCGAGGTCGTACCCGTGCGCTGAGGTGGTCACGGCACTTACGGTACGACAACAAAGCTTGAAACGCGAATACTATTCACTTACGGTTTCGGCATCTATCGTGGGAACCCTTCCAGCGAAGAACAGGTGCCGCAATGACGTGGAGCAACTGGGCCGGTACGGCCAAGGCCACCCCGCAGCGGGTGCACCGGCCGCGCAGCGCGGCCGGGATCGCCGAGGTCGTGCACGGGGTTTCCGAGGCCGGGCGCCGGGTCCGGGCGTGGGGCAGCGGGCATTCGTTCACCGCGATCGCGGCCGCCGATTCCGACGCGCTCGACCTGACCGGGTGGACCGGCATCGAACGCGCCGATCTGGAGAAGCAGCAGGTCACGGTGCGTTCCGGCACCACTTTGCGCGCTCTCAACGCGGCGCTGGACGCGCTCGGGCTGGCGATGACGAATCTCGGCGACATCGACGCGCAGACCATCGCGGGCGCGATTTCCACCGGCACGCACGGCACCGGTGCGCGGTTCGGCGGGATCTCGACCCAGGTCGTCGCGCTGGAACTGGTGCTGGCGGACGGTTCGCTGGTCCGCTGCGCGGCCGACGAGCGTCCGGAGCTGTTCCACGCCGCCCGCGTCGGCCTCGGCGCGCTGGGCGTGATCAGCACGGTGACGCTCCAATGCGAACCGTCCTTTGCGCTCTCCGCGCAGGAGCGTCCGGAGCCGCTGGAGCAGGTCCTCGACGGATTCGACGAGAACGCGGCGGACAACGACCACTTCGAGTTCTACTGGTTTCCCTACGGCAGCAAGGCGCTGGTGAAGCGCAACAACCGGCTGCCGCTGGACGCCGAGCGGAAACCGTTGTCCCGCCTGCGGCAGTTCGTGGACTACGAACTCACCGAGAACGTCGCGTTCGGCGGGCTGTGCCGGCTCGGCCGCGCGGTGCCGAAACTGGTGCGGCCGCTGGGCGCGTTCGCCTCCCAGGTGTCCTCGCCGCGCGAGTACAGCGACCTCTCGCACCGCGTTTTCGTCACCCACCGCGGCGTGCGGTTCGTGGAATCGGAGTACGCGGTCCCGCGCGAATCGGTGCTCGACGTGCTGGCCGAACTGCGCGGAGTGGTGCCGCGGCTGAAAGACCCGGTGGCGTTCCCGGTCGAAGTGCGGGTGGCCGCCGCGGACGACATCTGGCTGTCCACCGCGAACGGCCGCGACTCCGCCTACATCGCGATCCACCAGTTCCTCGGCATGCCCTACCGCGAGTACTTCACCGCGTTCGAGAACGTCGTGGGCCAGGTCGGCGGACGGCCGCACTGGGGGAAGATGCACGACCTCGACGCCTCCGTGCTGCGCACCCGCTACCCGCACTTCGACGATTTCCTGCGGATCCGCAAGGAATGCGACCCGGCCGGGACGTTCGCCAACACCTACCTCGACCGGGTCCTCGGAACCGCGTGATCAGTTCGGCTCGAACAGCGAGCTGACCGACTCTCCATTGTGGATTCGCCGCATCGCCTCGGCCAGCGCCGGGGCGATGGACAGGATGCGCAGTTTCTCCGTGCGTTCCTCGACCGGCACCGGCACGGTGTTCGTGCAGACGATCTCCAGCACGTCCTCCTGCCCGCCGATCCGCTTGAGCGCGCCGTCGGCGAACAACCCGTGCGTGCAGGCCACCCGGATCGTCCGCGCGCCCAGCTCGCGCAGCCGGTCCAGCAGTTCCAGCACCGTGCTGCCGCGCGCGATCTCGTCGTCCAGCACGATGATGTCGCGTCCGGCGATCTCGCCGATCACCGACGTGATCTCGACGCGGTCGTCGGCGAACCGCTGTTTCGCGCCCGCCGCGACCTTCGTGCCGAGCAGCCGGGCGAAATGCGCGGCTTCCTTGGCGTTGCCCAAATCCGGCGACACGACCGTGGTTTCCGAGAGGTCGTACTGCCGGAAGTACCGCGCCAGCTCGTGCAGCGCGTGCAGATGGTCGACCGGAACGCTGAAGAACCCGTGCACCTGCGGCGAGTGCAGCGTCATGGTGAGCACGCGGTTCGCGCCCGCGGTGACCATCAGGTCGGCGACGAGCCGGCCGCCGATGGAGATCCGCGGCGCGTCCTTTTTGTCCGAGCGCGCGTACGAATAGTGCGGCATCACCACGGTGGTGCGCGCGGCCGAGGCGCCGCGGGCCGCGTCGAGCATCAGCAGCAGCTCGACCAGGTTTTCCTGCACGGGTTTGACCAGCGGCTGGATCAGGAAGACGTCCCGCTCGCGGCAGTTGGCCTGGAGCTGGACCTGGAGACAGTCGTTGGCGAACCGGTCGATCTCCACCGGAAGCAGCGGAACGCCCAGGTTCGCGCAGATTTCCTCGGCGAGTTCGGGGTGCGCGCTGCCGCTGAAGACCGCGATGTCGCGCATCAGATCCGGGACACCGCGTCGGCGATGGAATCGTCGCCGGAGACCAGTTCCAGCGTGCGCCGGGCGGTCGCCGGGGTGTCGAGCAGCGTCAGCAGCACCGCGGCGACATCCTCGCGCGGGATCGCCCCGCCCCCGACCTTCTCCGCGATTTTCACCCGGCCGGTGCCGGAATCGTTGGTCAGGCGGCCGGGACGCAGGATCGTCCAGTCGAGGTCGCGGGCCTTGAGGTCCTCCTCGGCGGCGCGCTTGGCCCGCAGGTAGGCGGCGAAAACCGGCTCGTGGCCGGGGTCGTCGGCCTTGTCCGCGTTGATCGAGCCGACCTGGATGAACCGGCGGACGCCCGCCCGCTCCGCCGCTTCGGCGAACAGCACGGCCGCGCCGCGGTCGACGGTGTCTTTGCGGCCCTCGCCGCTGCCCGGGCCGGCACCGGCGGAGAACACCGCGGCGTCCGCGCCTTCGAGCGCCTTGGCGACCGCGTCCACATCGGACTTTTCGAGGTCGAGCACGACCGTCTCGGCGCCGACCGCGGTCAGGTCGGCCTCGTGGTCGGGGTTGCGCACGATGCCGACCGGCGCGTCGTGCCGCTGCGCGAGCAGCTTTTCCAGGTGCAGGGCGATCTGGCCGTGTCCGCCAGCGATGACGACTCGCATGCGCCCGACTCTATCGCCGCGCCCGGCCCGACGCCGGTGCTTCAGTCCGCCTCGGCGGGCACCGGGGCGTCGGCGTCCTCGCGCAGCAGCAGGTCGTAGGCCATCTCGTTGACCCAGCGCGATACCGGGTCCTCCTGCAGCAGCACCCGGTCGTGGTGGGTGTCGAGGTCGAGGTCCGTGGTGGCGTACGGGTCGGCGGTGACGACCGCGAGACCGTAGGCGCGGGCCCGCGGCAGGCAGTTCGTCACGTAGTCGTCGGTCAGCACGGCAGGCGATGGAAGAACCATCGCGGCCTCGCCGTAGCGCGAGAAGGGCACCGCGGAGGCCATCGCGGTCCGCCAGTGCCGGGCGACCGCGAGGACGCCGATGATCTCGGCGGCCGGCGCGGGTGCGGTCGCGGCCAGCTCTGGCCAGGTCCAGGTGTCGACGAGGGCGCGATCGGCGACGGGACCGACACCCATCGCGATCCGCTCCGCGTGCACGTCGGTCTTGAGCTTCGCGACGATGCTGACCTTGCGGCCGAGCAGCGTCGTCGCGGGCAGCACCACGCCGTTCCAGCCCAGCAGGGCCGCGGCCTTGCGCGCCAGCTCGTCGACGCTCGCGGGGAGCTCGATCGGCGGCAGCACCCGGCTCGCCGTCGTCCGGCTGCGCTTCGCACCGCCGGCGACCGTCGAGCGCTCGGTGTTCTGTGGGGTAGCCGCCACGAGTCCGCCTCCTTCAAGCACCTGTTCCTCATGACCGGCGAAAACCGGTACATGAACTGAGTACCAGGGCAAAGTCGCGAGGTCTCCGGGTTGCCCGGCCGCGTGCGATCGGCGGCGCTCAGCGGTCGGTGACCGGTCGGTAGGCGGTCGTTCGACTTCAGCCCGACCGTGCGGCCAACCGAGTGAGACCGGGGTGAGTGGTGCACACAGAGCGCGTCCGCCGGGTGGCGCGCCACTCCGCTGGAGGCGAGGCAAGCGGCGCAGTTGCTTACTCCGATCGGCCTAATCAACGCGGTTCCACAGTGGACTTTCGCTGGTCACGGGCCTCACCCGGATGGCGGGTGAGCTTCGCCGCAGCGGGGGTTCCCGTCTCCGGTTTAGGGTTACCCGTCGGTCAAGTACCCGCCGGGAGGACCAGGATGCGCTCGCCGAAGGACTTCTTCGCCCCGCTCGCCGTCGGAGCGCCGCAACCGCCGCGGCAGATCCCGGTGCGGCCGTCGCGCATGATCCACTTTTTCGACCCCGGCAACGAAAAGATGGCCGCGAAGGTCCCTGACCTCGCGAAGAAGACCGACGTGCTGCTCGGCAACCTGGAGGACGCGGTCCGCGCCGATCGCAAGGAAGCCGCGCGCGCCGGACTGGTGTCGATCGCGAAGGCGACGGACTTCGGCCGCACGCAGCTGTGGACGCGGGTGAACAGCCTCGACTCGCCGTGGGTGCTGGACGACCTGATCACGCTGGTCACCGAGATCGGCGACAAGCTCGACGTGATCATGATCCCGAAGGTCGAAGGCGCGCAGGACATTCACTACGTCGACCGGTTGCTGGCGCAGCTGGAAGCGCGGGCCGGGCTGACGGAACCGCTGCTGGTGCACGCGATCCTGGAAACGGCGAGCGGCGTGGCGAACGTCGAGGAGATCGCCGGCGCGTCGCCGCGCATGCAGGGCATCTCGCTGGGCCCGGCCGACCTGGCCGCGAGCCGCCGGATGAAGACGACCCGCGTCGGCGGCGGGCACCCGGGTTACCTGGTGCGCACCGACCCGGTCGGCGAAGATCTCAACGAGGGCCGGACGACATATCAGCAGGACCTCTGGCACTACACGGTCGCGCGGATGGTCGACGCGTGCGCGATGAACGGAATCCTGCCGTACTACGGGCCGTTCGGGGACATCCGCGACGTGGTGGCCTGCGAGGACCAGTTCCGCAACGCGTTCCTGCTCGGCTGCGTCGGCGCGTGGAGCCTGCACCCGGTGCAGATCGACATCGCGAAGAAGGTTTTCTCCCCGTCCCCCGCCGATGTCGCCTGGGCCCGCCGCGTGATCGCCGAGATGGGCGACGGCACCGGCGCGGTGATGATCGACGGGAAAATGCAGGACGACGCCTCGGTCAAGCAGTGCCGGGTGGTCGTGGAACTGGCGGACGAACTGGCCGCGACCGACCCCGAACTGGCCGCCGCGTACGACGCCGCGACGAAGGAGATCCAGTCATGACCGAACTCCGCCCGCGGCGGTCCGTGCTGTACATGCCCGGCGCGAACGAACGCGCGCTGGAAAAGGCGAAGACGCTTCCGGCGGACGCGTTGATCCTGGATCTGGAAGACGCCGTCGCGCCCGATGCGAAGGAAGCCGCACGGGAACGGGTCTGCGCCGCGGTCGGCACCTATGGCTCGCGCGAGGTGACGATCCGGGTCAACGGCCTGGACACCGAATGGCACGACGCAGACCTGCGCGCCGCCGCGGCCGCCGGTCCCGCCGCGGTGGTGGTGCCGAAGGTGAACTCGGCGGCTGAAGTGCACAACATCGAGCGCGCGCTGGAACTCGGCGGAGCACCGGAGCACACGAAGATCTGGGCGATGGTGGAGACGCCGGTCGCGATGCTGCACGCGGAAGAGATCGCGGGGGCGTCGGAACGGCTGACCGTGCTGGTGATGGGCACGAACGACCTGGCGAAGGAACTGCACGCGGAGTTCGTGCCGGGCCGGGGACCGTTGCTGGGCGGGCTTTCGCTGTGCCTGCTGGCCGCGCGCGCGACCGGGAAGGTGATCCTGGACGGGGTCTACAACGACGTCAAGGACGCTGAAGGCTTCGAGGCGGAATGCTTGCAGGGGCGGCAGTACGGGTTCGACGGGAAGACGTTGATCCATCCCTCGCAGGTGGAGCCGTGCAACCGGATCTTCGCGCCGTCGGAGGAGGAGATCGACCGGTCGAAACGGATCATCGCGGCGTTCGAGGAAGCTTCGGCTGCGGGCCGCGGTGTGGTGACGGTGGACGGGCGGATGATCGAGAACCTGCACGTGGAGAACGCCCGCCGGGTGCTCGCGCTGGCGGAGGCGATCGGGGCGAAGTGACGGCGACGGACTCCCCGTCGCCGCACTCGCCTTGAACCTGCTCAGAGCAGGTTTTTCTGCACCTTCCCCATCGCGTTGCGCGGCAGGGCTTCCAGGATCCGCACCTCGCGCGGTCGCTTGTGGACGGACAAGGTCCCGGCCACGAACTCCGTCACCGTGGCGCCGTCGAGGCCGTCTCCGACCACGTAGGCGACGATTCGCTGCCCGAGGTCGTCGTCCGGAACCCCGACCACTGCCGCTTCGCGCACACCGGGGTGGGCCAGCAACGCGTGTTCCACCTCCCCGGCGCCGATGCGGTAACCACCCGATTTGATGAGGTCGACCGACTCGCGACCCACGATCCGGTGAAACCCGCCGGAGTCGACGACGGCGATGTCGCCGGTCCGGAACCAGCCGTCCTCGGTGAACGACTCCGCGGTTTTGCCCGGCAATCCCAGATATCCGTCGAAAAGCGTCGGGCCGGACACCTGCAGCTGCCCGAGGCTCTGCCCGTCGCGGCGAACCGGTTCCCCGCGATCGTCGCGCAGCCGGGTTCGAACGGCGGGCAGCGGCAAGCCGACCCAGCCCGGCCGCCGCTCGCCGTCGTGCCGGGTGCTGAGGGTGATCAACGTTTCGCTCATCCCGTAGCGTTCGATCGGCGCGGACCCGGTGAGTCCCGCCAGTTTTTCGAAGACCGGCTTGGGCAGCGGCGCGCTTCCCGACACGAGCAATCGGGCGGACCTCAGCGCCCGCGCGGTGGACGGCTCCGCGCACACCCGGGACCACACGGTCGGAACTCCGAAATACAGCGAGCCCCGCGCTTCCGCGTAAGCCGCGGGTTTCGGCCGCACGGTGTGCGTCAGCGGCGAGCCGACGCGCAACGCACCGAGGACGCCCAGCACCAGGCCGTGGACATGGAACAGCGGAAGCCCGTGCACCAAGGTGTCTTCGGCGGTCCAGCCCCACATGTCGCTCAACGCGTCCAGGCACGCGGCGATGGCCGAGCGCGAGAGCACGACGCCCTTCGGGGCTCCGGTCGTGCCTGAGGTGTAGACGATCAACGCCGGGCTTTCGGCGGCAGGTTCTGGATAGCTCGTCGCGGAGCGCGCGGAGACGTCGATCGGCACGACCGGGAGTTCGACGTCGCCCGGCGCGTCGCCCAGCCAGAGCTGGACGCCGGAGTCGGCCAGGACGTGCCGTCGCTCGGCCGGTCCCGAGTCCGGCGGGACCGGGACCACCGGCACGCCCGAGGTCAGGCAGCCCACCACGGCGACGATCGTTTCCAGGCTCGCGGTCGCGTTGACGGCGACCCGGCCGGCCCCGGCGATCCGGTCCGCGACCGCGGCGGCGGCCCCGCGCAGTGCGCCGAGCGACATCGAGGAATCGCCGACCCGGACGAACGGGCCGTCCGCGGAACCGGTCGCCAAGGCGGTCAGCAGGGGCTGGTTGGTGTCCTTCACTGGTTTTTCGTCCTCACTCGGGCAGTGGTTTGTTGCGGGTCTCGGGGACCAGCGGGAGCAGGAGCAGGCCGACGACGAACACGGCGGCGGTGGACGCCAGCGGCACGGCGAGCGAACCCAGTCCGCGGATCGCGACGCCGAGCACGAACGTGCCGACGGCCGCGAACCAGCGGGAGATCGTGGTGGTGAACGCGAACGCGGTGGCCCGGAACAACGTCGGGTACTGCTCGGGCAGCCACACGGTGAACACCGCGAAGTTGGCCCCGCCGAGGCCGAGGATCGGCAGGAACACGAAAAGCAGCGGCAGATTCCCCAGCGGGTACGCGATGCCGTAAGTCCCGACGATGCCGACCGTCATCAGCGCGAAGAACAACGCCAGCGCTCCCCGGCGGCCGAGCTTGTCGGCGAGCCATGGCGTGCCGATGCAGCCGACGACCGTGAAGATCGCCGAGATCGCGGCCGCGAGGCTGGCGAGCTGGGGACCGTGACTCGTGCCGGTCTCCTTGGCCAGCGTCGTCACCGCGGTCGGCACGTAGGTGGCCGTGGCCCACAAGCCGATCACGCAGGCCCCGAGCAGCAGCAGATTGCCGATGGTCCGCCGCCGGTAGCCGCGGCTCATGATGTTGCGCAGCGGGGCGAGCAACGACGTCCGCCGGGCGGTTTCGGCCTGTGCCGCCCACTTTTCCGGCTCCTTCGTGTTCCGCCGGATGAACAGCACGAGCAGCGCGGGCACGATGCCCAGCAGGAACAGTCCGCGCCAGCCGAGCTGCTGGCCGAAGGCCAGGTAGATCACGGCCGTCAGCAGCTGGCCGACGTAGTTGGCCGAATGCAGCACCCCGCCGAGCTTGACCCGGAGCCGCTCGGGCACCGCTTCCGCGACCAGCGTGGCCGCCATCGCCCATTCGCCGCCGATCCCGACCGCGCACAGGAACCGGAACGCCATCCAGGCCCAGACGTTCGTCGAAAACCCGGCCAGCGCGGTGAACACCGAGAAGAGCAGGATGCTGCCGATCATCGCCGGCCGCCTGCCGAAGCGGTCCGCGATCGGGCCCCAGATGAACGAGCAGCCCCATCCGGCGAGGAACAGCGCGCCGCTGAGCTGGCCGTAGAAACCGACGTTCGCCACGTTCGGGGCGATGCCGGACGGCGGGAGCAGTTCGCTCAGCGTCGGCGCGAGCACCAGGCCGAACATCGCGAGCGTGAACCCGTCCATCGCCCAGCCGCCGAATGATCCCCAGAACGCGTTGCGCTGGGCGCGGTTCATCCGGGCAGGCGGGCTCGGATCGGCCTGGCCGGCGCGGGGCCGTTCGCCGTCGGCTTCCTTGATCGTTGTCATGACCACCTCACTGTGGTCCACAATGCGGATCGATGGACTACTATGTGGACCGGTAGCGTATGAACGGGATCACCGAAGGTCAAGGGGTGGCGAACGTGAACAGCGTGCTCACTGCGTTGCGGGTGTTCGAGGCGGTCGCCGCGGCGCAACCGGCCGGGTTGAGCGAACTCGCGCGCCGGCTCGAGGTCCCCAAGAGCACGGTGCAGCGCTGCCTCAAAACGCTCGCCGACGCGGGCTGGGTCCGGCCGGAGCCGAACGGGGAAGGCCGGTGGGTGATCACCGGGAAGGCGTTCAGCATCGGCAGCGCGGTCAGCTCCGGACCGCGGTTGCGCGAGATCGCGCTGCCGGTTTTGAGCCGGCTGCAGAGCGACACTCGCGAGACCATCCACCTGACGGTCCCCGACGACGACGCGATGGTGCTGATCGAACGGCTGGACAGCCCGCATCAGCTTCGCGCGTTTCTCCAGCTGGGCACGCGGCTTCCCCTGCACGCGGCGTCGAACGGCAAGGCGTACCTGGCTTCACTGGACGACGCGGCCGTCGAATCCTTCCTGCACAACGGTCTTCACAAGGTCAATGACCACACCGTCACCGACCCCGACGTCATCCGGCGGGAAGTCGCGGAGATCCGGCGACGCGGTTACGCGGTCACCAACGAAGAACTCCACGAAGGCATCGCCGCGGTCGCCGTCGCGCTCAAGACGGCGGACGGCGAAACCTGCGGTTGTTTCAGCATTTCCGGGCCGACGACGAGGTTGACGCCCGACCTCTACGCGACGTACGGCGAGAAGGCGCTGGCCGCCAAAGCGGAGATCGAGCGGTTCCTGTCGTACTGAGGCCCGCTCAGCTGATCGGCCAAGGACGCTGTTCCCCGCGCAGCTTCTCGAATTCCGCCGCCACTCGCAGCACCTCCAGGTCCTCGAAGCGGCGGCCCGCGATCTGCAGTCCGATCGGCAAACCCTCCGGGGTGTAGCCGCAGTTCAGCGATACCGCGGGCTGGCCGGACATGTTGTACGGCACGGTGAACGCGATGTGCTCGAACGGGCGCGCCGGGTCGTTCGTCGGAGACGGCCAGTCCGCGGGCGGCGGCAGGACGGGGCAGGTCGGCGAGAGGACCACGTCGTACGGTTCCGTCGCGCGCAGGGCGGCCACGCTGATCGCGTCGATGGCGGCGAAACCGCGGTAAGTGTCCACTCCGGACGCGTCCGCTCCCCCGGCGGCCCATTCCGCGATGTACGGCAGGACTTTCGCGCGTTGCTCCTCCGGCAGCGCGACCAGGTCCGACCAGGCGCGGACTCGCCAGAAGGTGTCCAGGCCGTTCAGGTGTTCGCGGGTCAGGAACGGGGCGACGGGTTCGATGAGTGCGCCGGCGGACCCGAACAGGTCTGCGGCGGCGGTGACCGCGTCGGCGACCTCCGGGGCGACGGGGAGGCCGACGCCGGGGTCGAGGTGCAGGCCCACGCGGAGGCCGGTCAGGGAACCGCGCAGGGAAAGCCAGTCGATCGAAGCGGGGGGCAGGCTCAGGTGGTCCCGCGAGTCGGGCTGGGCCAGGACGCTCATCAGCAGGGCGGTGTCGGCGACGGTCCTGGTCAGGGGTCCGGCGACGCGGCCGAGGAAGGGCGGGTCGACCGGTACGCGGCCGAAGCTGGGTTTCAGGCCGACCAAACCGCACCAGCCGGCGGGGAGGCGGATGGAGCCGCCGATGTCGGTGCCTACGTGCAGGGGGCCGTAACCCGCGGCGGCTGCGGAGGCGGCTCCGGCGCTAGAGCCGCCGGGGGTGCGCGTGACGTCCCACGGGTTGCGCGAAGCGGCGTGGAAGCTCGAGAGGCCAGAGGTGAGCATGCCGTAGTCGGGCATGGTCGTCTTCGCCAGCAGTACTGCGCCTGACTCGCGTACGCGCGCAGCGGCGGGGGCGTCGGCCGAAGCGGGCTTCAATGCGGTCGCGGCGGTGCCTAGCGGCGTGGGGACGCCGACGGAGGCGATGTTTTCCTTCAGGGTCAGAGGGATCCCGTCGATGGGGCCGGAGGGCTCGCCGGCGTGCCAGCGTGCTTCGGACGCCTTCGCTGCTTCGCGCGCTGAAGCAGCGTCGTAGGCGTACAGCGCGCGCAGTTCGGGTTCGCGGGCATCGATGCGGGCGAGGACGGCTTCGGTGACTTCGACCGGCGAGAACGTCTGTGCGCGATACCCGGCTACCAGCTCGTTAGCGGTCAGGTCGGCCAACTCGGTCATCGCGGAACCTCCGATTCACGAAGCGGGTGGGTCAAAACGGCCGTCGACCGCGGTCCAGCCGCCGTCGACAGCCAGGACGGAGCCGGTGACGAAGGTCGAAGCGTCCGAAGCGAGGTACACGACGGCGCCGGCCAGTTCGTCCGCGCGCGCCCAGCGGCCGAGGGCGCCCTTCTGCGCGTACGCGTCGTACCAGTCGGGGCGCGCTTTGATCTGTGCGGTCAACGGTGTCTCTACGACGCCAGGGGCGATGGCGTTGACGCGTACGCCGGACGGTCCGAACTCAGCGGCCGCAGTGCGGAAAAGCTGCACAAGGCCGCCCTTCGTTGCCGCGTACGGTCCTTGGCCGGGTTCGACGGTGGTACCGCGGATCGAGGAGAAGCCGATGATGCTTCCCCGGCCCTGCGCGACCATCGGTGCGCCGAACGCGCGCAGCACCTCGAAGGCAACGCCTAGGTTCAGCTCCACCACGCGGTCGAACTCTTCGCGCGTGTAGTCCAGCAGGCGTTTCCGGACGTTGGTGCCCGCGGTCAGCACGACGGCGTCCAGCGGTCCCAGTTCCTCGGCAGCGGCGGCGATGGCACCGGGAGCGAGCAGGTCGATCTCGTACGGCTCGCCGACACCGGTCTCCCGAGCCGCGGCGACGTCGCGGTCCGCGCAGATCACCGACGCGCCGTGCACGGCCAACGCTCGGGCAGCCTCCCGGCCGATCCCGCTTCCCGCGCCGAGCACGACGGCCCGGCGACCGTCCATTCGGAACAGTCCGGCGTAATTCACGGGCGCAGCACCGCCATCCTGGTCACGGTCAGCTCTTCCACCGCGAATCGCGGCCCCTCGCGGCCGATCCCGGAATCCTTGACCCCGCCGTAGGGCATCGTGTCGGACCGGAAACCCGGCACCTCGTTCACCACTACCCCGCCGACCTCCAGCTCGTCCAGCGCGCGGAACGCGGTCTTCAGCGAGCGGCTGTACACGCTCGCGTGCAAGCCGTACCGCGACGCGTTGACCGCGGCGAACGCTTCGTCCACATCGGACACTGTGCGCAGGCAGACGACCGGGCCGAAGATCTCCTCGTCCCAGCATTCGACGCCGTCCGGGACGTCCGCGAGCACCGTCGGCTCCAGCACTCCGTCCCGCACCGAACCACCGGCCAGCAGCCGGGCGCCCGCCGCGATCGCTTTGTCGACCCACTCGGCGACCCGGGCGGTGGAGCGTTCGTCGATCAGGGCTGAAACGCGGGTTTCCGGGGAACGTGGGTCACCAATGGTCACTTCACCGAGCCGCGCGAGCACCTTGTCGGTGAACTCCGCGGCCACGGACGACACCGCCAGCACTCGCTGTACGGAAATGCAGGCCTGTCCGGACGCGTAGAACCCGCCGCGCAGCACGGCGTCCGCGGCAGCATCGAGGTCGGCGTCCTCGGCGACCACCAGCGCGGCGTTCGAGCCCAGCTCCAGCAGGGTCTTCGTCGGCGCGGCATCACGGGCGATCTGGTGACCGACGGCGGCCGAGCCGGTGAACGACACCGCACCGATCCGCCGGTCCGTGACCAGCGCCGAGCCGACGGAAGCATCGCCGGTGACCAGCTGGACCATCGCGGGCAAGTCCGTGTAAGAGCGGACGAGGTGCACCAGCCACAGCGTGGCCAACGGGGTTTGCGGTGCCGGCTTCACCACCACTGGACAGCCCGCGGCAATGGCCGGAGCGATCTTGTGCGACGCCAGCAGCAGCGGGTAGTTGAATCCGGCGATGCCGACAACCACCCCGATCGGCTTGCGCTTCCAGAACCCGACCAGCCCGTCACCGGACGGCAGCAGGTCGAGCGGCACGGTTTCGCCGTGCAGCCGCGACACTTCCTCAGCCGCGGCCTCCCAGGTGACGATCGTCCGCGCGACCTCCACCTGGCAGTCGACCAGGGGTTTCCCCGTCTCCAGCACAAGCAGCTGCGCCAACTCCGCCCGCCGCTCCCGCACCGCCGAAGCCACGTCGTTCAGCAACGTCCGTCGAGTTCGCGAAGGCAGCGAAGCCACTTCGCGAACCACTGCTACTGCTTCATCAATGGCCCGGGAAGCCAGTGAAGCAGTGCCGACCGGCGCGGTGCCGATCACGCTGCCGTCATAGGGAAACACGACATCCGCGGTATCCACTGTGGACACCCAGCCGGGGCCGATCGGCAGGCCGTCCGGGTAGTCAGGCATCCGTTTCTCCCTTCAACCGCGCCAGCTCGGCCCGCAGATTCGGCGCTGCGGCCAGCAGCTCCCGGGTGTACTCGTGCTCCGGCTGCGCGTAAACCTGTTCGACCGCACCGATTTCCACGATCTCCCCCCGGCGCATCACCGCGACGCGGTCGCACACGTGCCGCACCACGCCGAGGTCGTGCGAGACGAAAATCAGCGTCAGCGAGAACTCGTCGACCAGCCGGGCCAGCAGGTCCAGGATCTGCGCGCGCACCGAAACGTCCAGCGCGCTCACCGGTTCGTCGGCGATCAGCACGCTCGGATTCGGCGCGAGCGCGCGGGCGATCGAGATCCGCTGCCGTTGCCCGCCGGAGAACTGGTGCGGGTACCGCATCGCCGCGTCCTCGGGCAGTCCGACCGCGGTCAGCAGCTCGGCGACGCGCTCCGGCGACCGGCGGCCGAGCGGTTCGGACACGATGTCCCGCACGCGCATCCGCGGGTCGAGCGAGCCCATCGGGTCCTGGAAAACGATCTGCATTTCCCGCCGGAGGAACCGCAGCTTCCGCTCCGGCAGCGAGTCGATCCGCTTGCCCTGGAACGAGACCTTGCCCGCGGTCGGCCGGTCCAGCGCGGCGAGCAGGCGGACCAGCGTGGACTTCCCGGAACCGGATTCGCCGACGATCCCGAACCGTTCACCAGCGGAAACCTCGAAACTTACGCCGCGCAACGCGTGCACGTCCCGCCGCGCGTACCGCCGCTCCAAGTCCCGTACGGAAATCATCGCGCGCCCTCCAGATCGGACGCCGCCAGCAACCGCTGCGTGTACGCGTGTTTCGGCGCGGTCAGCACCTCCCGCGTCGAGCCATGCTCCACAATGGACCCGTCGAGCATCACCAGCACCCGGTCGCACATCTGCGCCACCACCGCCAGGTCGTGCGTGATGAACAGCAGCGAACTCTCCGCCGACAATCGCTCGCGAATCAGGCTGAGGATCTGCGCCTGCACGGTGACGTCCAGCGCGGTGGTCGGCTCGTCGCAAATCAGCAGCGCCGGGTCGTTGGCCAGCGCGATCGCCAGCACCACCCGCTGCCGCTGCCCGCCGGACAGCTGGTGCGGATACGCCCGCGCGACCCCTGGCAACCCCACCGCGGCCAGCAGTTCCTCCGCCGGACGCCCGCGCCGGCCGTGCACCCGGAACGGCTCGGTGACCTGCCGTCCGATCCGCATCGTCGGGTTCAGCGCCGTCATCGGCTCCTGGAACACCATCGCCATCCCGTTGCCGCGCAACCGGGACAGCTCCTTTTCCGGCGCGCCGAGCAGCTCCCGGCCGTCGAGCCGCACCGAACCGGTGGCCGACAGCCCTTCCGGAAGCAGGCCCAGCACGGACAGCGCGGTGAGCGATTTCCCGGACCCGGATTCGCCGATCAGCCCGACCCGCTCGCCCGCGCCCAGCTCGAACGAAATCCCCCGCACCAGGTCCGCGACCCGCAGGTTTTCCACCGTCAGCGTCATACTCGCGCCGCCAATCGGGGGTCGAGACGGTCGCGCAGACCGTCGCCGAGAAGGTTGAAGCCGAGCACCGCCACCGCGATCGCGACGCCGGGCACGAGCGCCAGCCGCGGATGCGCGGTGAGCAGCTCCTGCGATTCCTGCAGCATCCGCCCCCACGACGGCGTCGGCGGACGAGTGCCAAAGCCGAGGAACGACAACGCCGCCTCGGCCAGCACCGCGATCGCGAACGACACCGAAGCCTGCACGATCAGCAGCCCGCCGATGTTCGGCAGCACGTGCGACCAGGCGATCCGCGGCCGCGACCGGCCGCCTGCCCGCGCCGCCAACACGTACTCGCTGCTCATCACCTGCAACGAGCCCGAGCGCGCGATCCGGGCGAACGACGGGATGGTCGCGATGCCGATGGCGGCCATCGCGGTGAGCGTGTCCGCGCCGAAGACCGCGCCGAACATGATCGCCAGCAGCAGCGCGGGAAACGCGAGCACCAGGTCGTTCACCCGCATCACGAACTCGCCGAGCCACCGCGGGGCCATCGCCGCCAGCACGCCCAGCGGAGTGCCGAGCACCGCGGCGATGCCGACCGCGACCACGCCGACGTACAGCGTGGTCCTGGCACCGACGAGGAGCTGGCTGAAGACGTCGCGGCCGAATTTGTCCGTCCCGAACAGGTGGTCCGCGGAGAAGCCGAGCAGCCGGTCCGCCGCGTTGACCTGCACCGGGTCGTACGGCGTCCAGACGAACGACACCAGCGCGGCCAGCACCACGAGCGCGACCAGGATCCCGCCGAGCAGGAGATTTCCGTTGCGGCGCATCAGGACCCCCGCAGTCTCGGGTCGAGCACCGAATACAGCACGTCGACCACGAAGTTCACCAGCAGCACCCCGGCCACCAGCACCAGCACGATCCCTTGCACGGTCAGCAGATCGCGCCTCGCGACCGCGTCCAGCAGCATGCTGCCGAGGCCGGGCAGCACGAACACCCGCTCCACCACGACCGCGCCGATCAGCAGCGTCGTCAGCTGCAGGCCGAGCACGGTGACCACCGGGACGGACGCGTTGCGCAGCCCATGCCGGAACAGGGCTTGACCAGGCAAAAGACCCTTGGAGCGGGCGGTGCGCAGGTAGTCCTGGCCGAGCGTGTCGAGCACCGCCGAGCGGACGTACCGGGTGAGCACCGCGCCCTGCACCAGGCCGAGCGACAACGCCGGGAGGATCAGTCCGCGCAGGAACTCGCCCGCGTCCTGGTTCGGCGGCGTCCATCCGCCGCTCGGCAGCCAGCGCAGCTGGACGGAGAAAATCTGCACCAGGACGATGCCCGCGAGGAACGCCGGGATCGCCACGCCGACCTGCGACAACCCGGAAACCGCGACGCCGCTGGCCTTCCGGTGCCGCACCGCGGCGAACGCGCCCGCCGGAAGGGCGATCACCAGCGCGACGAGCATTCCCGCGCCGACCAGCCACAACGTGACGCCGAGCCGGTCCACCAGCTGCGGGCTGATCGCCTCGCGCGTGACATACGACCGGCCGAAATCGCCGTGCAGTACCCCGCCCATCCAGCTCAGGTACTGCTCGACCAGCGGCCGGTCGATGCCGAATTCGGCGCGGGTCTTCGCGAGCAGCTCCGGCGTCGCGTTCACGCCCAGCGCGACCTGCGCCGGATCGCCCGGCAGCACCGCCATGAACAGGAACACCACGATGGACGCCACGAACAGGCTCACCGCGAACACGGCCACCCGCCGCAGCACGCGCGCGGTCATGCCGGCCTCAGTGTCTTGCGGGATACCCGCACCCAATCGGCGACATGAGCAAGCTGTCGCGATGATGTGCTCATGCCGGCCTCACCCCAGTCAGGTCGAAGGATTCGCTGACCTGATTGCGCGCGAGCCCGGTCACCTTCTTCTTGGCGACCACGACGTTCGGGAACAGGAACAGCCAGTCCGCGGCCGCGTCGGCGTTCAGCTGCCGCGCGACCTCCTTCATGTCGCTCACCTGCTCCTGCGGGGTGCCGCTGTCCGCCGCGGCGAGCAGCTGCTGCACGCGCTTGTTGTCGTAACCCCAGTAGTACTTCGGTTTTCCGAACGACGAGATGTCGCGGGCTTCGACGTGCTGGATGATCGACAGGTCGTAGTCGTGGTCGGTGAAGACCTGCTTGAGCCACACCGCCGGGAAGTCGAGCGGCTCGATCGTCGCGGTGACCCCGACGTCCGCCAGCTGCGATTGCACCACCTGCGCCGCCGACACCGCGTACGGCAGGTTCGGAATCCGCAGCCGCAGCTTGAGATCGTGCACGCCCGCTTCGGCGAGCAGCTGCTTCGCCTTCGCCGGGTCGTACGAATAGACCTTCGACAAGTCCTCGTACCACGGGTCAGTCGGCGGAACCATGCTGCCGATGAGCGTGCCGCGACCGCTGAAAACCAGGTCCAGCACGGCTTTCCGGTCGATGGCGTAAGTGAGCGCGCGGCGGACGCGCACGTCGTTCAGCGGCGCGCGGCGGCCGTTGAAGGCCAGCGTGACCTCGCTGTTCGTGGTGCCCTGCTGCACGGTGAACCGGTCGTCGCCCTGGAACTGCGGGATCGAATCGGCCGATGTGAGAGTGGAGATCACGTCGATTCCGTTGGACAGCAAGGCGTTGTTGAGCGAGGTCGGATCGGCGAAATACTTCAGCACGACCGTGCGATACGCCGGTTTCCGTCCCCAATACTGCGGATTCTGCCGCAGCACAATGGAATCGCCCCGCCGCCGTGACGCGACCTCGTACGGTCCGGTGCCGACCGGATGGTTCGCCAGATCCGCGACACCGGTCGGGCTGAACATCGCGCCGAGCCGGCTGGTGAGGCTGAACAGCCAGCCGTTGCTGGGCTTCGACAGCACGACGCGAGCGTGATCCGGAGCGACGACCTCGACATGGTCCACGACGTCCATCGCCGACTTGAGCGAGATCGTCCAGTCGGTCTTCACGCGCATCAGCGAGAACTGGACGTCGGAGGCGGTGAACGGCGCTCCGTTGCTGAACTTGACGCCCGGCCGCAGCTGGAAGTCGTAGGTCTTGCGGTCCGGGCTGATCGTCCAGGACTCCGCGAGCAGCGGCACGATCCGGCCCTGCGGATCGAGCTTCACCAGACCCTCGTAGACGTTGTAGAGCAGCGCCTGCGGAATGGCCACGCCGTCGGAACGGGTGAAGTCGAAGTTCGCCGGCTCCGCCGAGTAGCCGACGGAAAGCGTGTCCGGACCTGGGGAAACGCTCGCGCTGGAACCTGCCGAGCAGCCGGACGTCACGAGCAGCAGCGCGAGTGCCGCGGCAGTGCTCCGGGCTTTCATTCCGCCTCCTGCTCAGTACACTGGTCTGACCAGTAACCTAGGCAGGTTCGCATCCGGCAGACACCGAGGTCAAGATGAAGTTCGAACCGGTGGCTCCGGTCCGCGCCTACGAGCGGATCGTCGAGCAGATCGAGGAGGCCGTGGTCAGCGGCCGCCTCAAACCCGGCGAGCGGCTGCCCGGGGAACGGGAGCTGATGACGCAGTTCGGCGTCGGCCGGTCGACCGTGCGCGAGGCGCTGCGGGTGCTGCAGGCCGCCGAGCTGATCCGCTCGCGCCCGGGCGATCCGCGCGGACCCGAGGTGCTCGCCGCGTCTCCGGCAGCCTTGCACCGGTCGATGCACCGGCTGGCCCGGGCGGAACACGTCGGGCTCGCGGAATTGCTGCAATTCCGGATGGTGCTGGACGGTTCGTCGCACCTGCTGGCCGCGGAACTGCGCACCGCCGAGGATTTGACCGCGCTCGACGGCGCGTTGGAAGGAATGGCGGCGGCGGACGGATACGCCGAATTCAGCCGCGCGGACGTCGCATTCCACGACGTAATTGCCCGCGTGTCACGGAATCCGCTGTTGGTCGTGAGCGGAGAAGTGGTCCGCGGGGTGGTGCTGGAATTGATCGAGGACAAACTCAGCCACGCCAACGACCGCGGCACGCTGATGCGCTCGTGGCTGCGGCACCACGAAGAGGTGCTGAACGCGATCCGCGCCGCCGACGGGAAGTCGGCGGCGCGGCTGGCGCGGCAAGCGCTGTATGACAATTACGCGGAATACGTGCCGAAGGGCCAGCGCACGCTGCTCACTCCGCTGCTGACCTGAGTCAGGACACCAGGTTCGCGTACACCACGATGTTGTCTTTGTAGCTGTGCTCGGCGTGGTCGAACACGCCGCCGCAGGTGATGAGGCGCAGCTGCGGCTTGTCCGTGTTGCCGAAGACGGCCTGCGTCGGGAACGTGTCCTTGGGGACCTGTTCCTTGTGGTCCACGACGAACTTCAGCTTCTTGCCGTCGCTGCGTTCGACGTCGACCTCGTCGCCCGGGTTCACGTCCTTGAGCTTGTAGAAGATGCCCGGCTTGTGGTTGCCGTCGACGTGCCCGAGCACGATCGCCGGGCCCACGTCGCCCGGCACCGGCGAAAGCCGGTACCACGCGGCCTGCATCGGATTCTTCACCGACGGCACCGAAATCTGCCCGTCCTTGTTCGGCAGGACGGTGATCAGCGACGATTTCGCGCCGATCTTCGGGATCTCCACCGAGGTGGGCCGCAGCCCGGTGAACGGCTTGGTCACCGGGACCGCCGCACTGGCCGGGGCCTGCTGCGCGGCGGGCGCCGCCGGGGCGTCCGAACCGCACGCGCTCAGCGAGAGGGAGAGGAGCAGAGCGCCCGCGAGAGCGACGCCCTGCCCGTACTTCCTGGTCATCAGGCGGCCATGCCCCCGAAGCCGGTCTCGATGCCGTGCTTCGGCGCGTACTTCACCTGCGAGCCGCCGTGGCCGCCGGTGGTGCCAGCGGAACCGGCGCCCGCGCCGCCCGCCGGGGGAAGCTTGCCGTCGTCGGTCGGCTTGCCGCCGCAGGTCCAGACCGCGCGCACAGTGCCGGCCTCGAAGGAGACGCCGTCGTGGCGCTTGACCAGCCACGCCCAGTAGCGACCGTCGGTCTCGTCCTGGTGCGGGCCCTCGAGGAGGTCGAAGTCGTTGGAGTGCAGGCCGGTCGGCTCGCCGGCGGCGCACGCGATCACGACGACGCCGAGGTTGTCGTCGAGGTCGACTCCGAAGCCGATGTCGTCGACGTACGGCGGCTCCTCCGGGGTGGAGGTTTCCGAGGTCGGCGTGGTCGGCTTGGTGGAGTCGGTCGGCTTGCCGGTCTCGGTGGGCTTGCCCGTCTCGGTCGGCTTACCGGTCTCGGTGGGCTTGCCCGTCTCGGTCGGCTTGCCCGTCTCGGTGGGCTTGCCCGTCTCGGACGGCTTGCCCGGCTCGGTCGGCGTCGCGGTGTTGCTGGCCGGAGCCTCCGAGGTGGGAGCCGTCTCGCCCGAGGTGGCCGGAGCCGAGGCGGAGCTCTCCGGCGCGGTCTCCGCGTTCGCGGCAGGCACGACGGCAAGGCTGATCAGGGCGCCCGCGAGCACTGCGCCCGCGAGTCTGCCCAGGGTCTTCTTCAAGATGATTACCCCTCTGAGGAAAAGCGCGATGACCCCCACCGCGCCTGCTGATCCTGCCGAACATTCAGCCCATAGGGGTAACCCTTTAGCTGGTGATTAATAGCACGAGAGAAAGCGGTAACGAACGCCTTCCGGGCGACGATGATCTGGCCCGGCCGCCGGAATTCCGGCTCGTCGTGCCCATACCGTAACAGTCGCCAGGCAACCCGCACAGCCCTCGTGAACAAATGGCGGAACTCAGCCGAGCGCGGTCAGCAAATCCCGCCACAGGTCTTCCGGGTCTTCCAAACCGACGGAAAACCGGATCAACCCCGGCGGAACCCGCTCCTCGCCGGGAAGCCACGCACGCCGCTCCATCAGGCTTTCCACCCCGCCGAGGCTCGTCGCGGGCCGGATCAACCGGACGCTCGCGCACACCTTGTCGGCAGCGTCGGCGGCGTCGGCGCCGTCGACTTCGAACGCCACCATCATCCCGAAACCGGGGTAGCGAACTTTTGTTACCGCCGGGTGTTCCGCCAATCGGGACACCAGCAATTCCGCGGTACGCGTTTGCTCGGCGAGCCGCACCGGAAGCGTCCGCAAACCGCGCAACGCGAGCCACGTTTCCAACGCGCCCGGCGTCGCACCGACCCGAGTACGCGCCGCGCGAAGTTCGTCCACAATGTCCTGGTCCGCAGCGACCGCGACACCGAGCAGAAGGTCGCTGTGTCCGCCAATGAGCTTCGTCGCACTGTGCACGACAATGTCCGCGCCGAGCGACAGTGGTTGCTGATGCAGCGAAGTCGCGAAGGTGTTGTCGACGACTACGCGGCCCCGCGTACCGCGTGCGATGGTCTCGATCTCCATCACGTCGAGCGTCGGGTTAGTCGGGGATTCGAGCCACAACAGATCGGCGTCGCAATCGAGCCACGCCTGCGTGTCTGTCGGCTCCAATTCGGTGACAGTGAGGCGACCGAGCTGCTGTGCGTGCTTCAACGCTCCGCGCGTGACGGCGTAACTGAACGACGGAACCGCAACTGTCGACCCGACTGGCAGCGAATCGAGTACCGCGGACAACGTGGCGACGCCGGACGCGAAGGCGACCGCAGTGCCGCCTTCAAGCGACCCGACGACCTCCTCGAAGGCAGCCCAGGTAGCCGTGCCGTCGGAGCGCGCGTACACCGCGTCGCCCCCGGCCTCGAAGGTGCTCGTGGCAACGATCGGCGTGGTCAGCGGCTCGCCGGG
The DNA here is from genome assembly GCF_046195355.1 of Amycolatopsis sp. VS8301801F10. Classification (NCBI taxonomy): domain Bacteria; kingdom Bacillati; phylum Actinomycetota; class Actinomycetes; order Pseudonocardiales; family Pseudonocardiaceae; genus Amycolatopsis; species Amycolatopsis sp. VS8301801F10. The sequence continues at coordinate 1,344,398 of NZ_CP176065.1, forward strand.
GCCGTGCGGCCGGCCCGCCGCGATCGCGCGGGTACGCGGAGTCCAGTCGTCCATGCGGACACGGTAACTTCGCGACCGCCCGGACGGCAGGCGACGAATATCACCAGGTGGTCAGCTGTTCCACAACGTGAACCGCCCCGGCCGATCCTGCTGGCCGGGGCGGTCTGGGCACTACCGAGGTCAGTGCGCGTAAACCTCGAACTCGTACAGCGAGTATCCGTACTTAGTCCCGCGCGCAACTCCCTGCATCCGAACGAACCGCGCGTCCGAAGGCGCGAACGAGACGTTGTCCGCCCCGCCGTTGCCGTCCGTCACCACAGCCGCGTCGTGCCAGTCGGTGCCGTCGGTGGACAGCTGGATCTGGTACCCCTTCCCGTACGCCTTCTCCCACGACAGCACCGCCCGCGAAACCTGCTGCACCGAGCCGAGGTCCACGGTGATCGACTGGTTGTCGCTCCAGTCGCTCGCCCAGCGGGTGCCTGCGTTGCCGTCGACCGCGTTCGAAGCCGGGGAGTTGTAGAACCCGGTTTCCGCGCTGGAAGCGTTCACCGGTTTGCCCGCTGCGAGGTTCGAGACGTTGTCGCCGCGGTGCGCGGGATATTCCACGACCTGCTGGAACGTCGGCCGGTTCTGCGTGCTGATCTTGCCGTGCGCGATGCCGCCCAGCGGACGCTGGATGATCGAGTCCGCGCACCACTGGTCGCCGGCCGAGCAGTCGCCGTCGCCCGGGTACACCGTGGTGGCGGGCTGGCCGGCGGCCGCGGTCAGCGAGTCGACCAGCATCTGCCGGCACGCGGTCAGGTCGCCGCCGCCGCAGAACTTCGCGCCGAGCGGGCCCGCCACCGGCTGACCGAGCGCGGTGCGCAGGTCCTTGCTGACATAGCCCCACCAGCCGTGCTGATACGCCGAACCCTGATGCGGCTGCCCGACGTGCTTGCCCGGCGTCTCGTTCTGGAAACCGGACGGGCTTTCGTTGATCTGCAGCACGTTCGTCATCGCGCCGAACGCGTCGTCGCCCATCGCCGGTTTGAACTCGCCGGTGACCAGCAGCGGCCACCACGCGTCCATGATCCGGATCGCGTCGGCGTCGTGGTAGGTCTTGCTTCCCGGACCGGACTCGACGCGCTGGTGTCCGTGCTGCAGCCACGTCTTCAGCTTCGCTTCGGCGTCCGCCGCGGCACCGGCGAGCGGGGCCTTGTCCAGCACCTGCAGCAGCAGCGGCAGCACCTTCTCCGCCCGCAGGTCGGCCAGCGCCGCGTCCTCCATCGCCTGGGTCAGGTTCACCCGGGTCACCTTGGTGCCGCTGGAAAGCAGCGCCTTGACCCGCGCGTCGAGCAGATCGCCGCGGTGCACGGCGGATTTGTCCGCGCCGCCGGACGCGTAGCCGTTCGCCTGCGCGTTGTTCCAGCTGATGTAGTAGTCCTGGTTCACCGACTGCGGATGCTGCGCCGCGGGCGTGTACTCGGCCTTGTTGCCCGCCGGGTTCCAGCCCTTCCAGTCGAACCCGCGATCGCCCCACGCCGGCATCATCGGGTCCACAGTGGAATTGCGCACCGGGTTCGCGCCGGAGTTGAAGTACGCGATGTCCTTCGAATCGGCGTAGAACCAGTTGAAGGTGAAGTTGACGTCGTTGGCGGCGCGCTGGAAGTCCGCGGCCGATTTGACGTAGCCGGGGTCGTTGAACTCCTGGAAGCCGATCAGCGAGTCCACCTCGTGCATGAACGACGACCGCAGCGACGAGTACGCCACCGGCTTCCCGTTCACGGTCGCCCGCGAGGTCACCGGGCCGTACTTCGTGCGGTAGCTGCGCAGCGTGTAGGACCCGGCGGCGGTGCCGTCCGCGACGGTCGGCGACCAGGCGTTCTTGCGCTCCACGGTGTCCATCGGGAGGCATTTGCCCTGGTACAGGTAGTAGTTCGAGTCTTTGGTGGCCGGTTTGCCGCTCGGGTCGCACAGCGGCAGCGCGTAGGTGTCGATGATGTCCTGCGCCGCGGTCGTCGCGCTCCACGAGTAGTCCTGGCCGCGGCCGAGCAGCACATACATGCTGAGCCCGGCGAACGACGCGCCCCGCGCGCTGATGCCCGGGCCCTGGATTTCCTGCAGCAGCAACAGCTGCGGCGCGAAGTACCCGGTCTGCGGACCAAAGACGGCGACCGGATGTCCGCTGGCGGTCTTCGCACCGGACACCAGCAGCGCGTTGGACATGCCGTGCTTCTCCTTGAGCATGTTGCCCGGAAGCACGCCGTTGTCGAACATGCCGCGCGCGGATTCCTGGTCCTTCGGCGCGGGAACCTTGACCTTCTCGGCTTTCGCGGAAGCCGCCGAACCGGTCTGGTCGAACACGAGCTGCTGGCTGGTCACCGAGCCCTTGTCCGGCAACGCCGCGCCCTGCGGATTCGCCGGAGTGGTGCCGTACGGGAAATTCTGCCCGTCGTGCAGCGTCTTCACGGCTTCGGGATCGTCCGCGGCACGCAGGCTCTGCCACACCTTTTCGCCCTGCTCGACGCCGTACTTCTCCTGCAGCGCCAGCTTCGCGACCGCGTTCTGCACCTCGCCGCCGCCACCGGCGCCGAACTGCGCGCCGACCACCGACGCGAGCACGACGAGGTCAGTGAGCTTGAACGGTTCGATGGTGCCCGCGTTGGTGATCGCGTCGACGTGCCCGGTCAGCACGTATTCGCCGGGGAAATACCGGCCGTTGTGCGAATCGGTGATGTATTTGTTGATGCCTTCGAGATACGCCTGCGCGTCGGCGAGCCCCTGCTTGCCGCGCGGACCGCTCGCCGCCACCGCGTCGATCTGCTGCTGCAGCTCTTCCTCGGTGTAGGGCGCGGAGGCGAAGAAAGACTGCTCCAGCTCGCGGTTCGCTTCCGCGCCGCCGGCATACGACGTCAGCTGGCCGCGGCCGACCCGGCGCATGATGTCCATGAGCCACAAGCGATCCTGCGCCGCGGCGTATCCCGCGCCGTATTCGGTGCCGGACCGCGTCGTGCCCTGGATGTGCGGGACGCCGGTGGCCTTGTCGCGCGTGATCGTCACGTCGTCGCGCGGTTTCAGCGTGCTCGCGACCTGGTCGGCAGGGACGCCGAAGGAGGAGTCGTTGAAGAATTTGCCGATCGTGTCGGTCGTCAGCGTTTTGTAGCCGCCCGCCAGGTCGGCGTACTTGCCGAGCTGGTCGTCGGCATGCCCGGGCTGGGTGCCGAACGCCTTGTTGGCGAGGATTTCGGCGAGCGTCGCGCTGCCGTTCTCGCCCGGCGGGAGGATGTCGTTGCACTGGCCCGCGCAATAGTCGTTGCCGGGCAACGCGGCGGAAGCCGGTGCCGCGGTCCCGATCTGCACTAGGCCGGCCGTGAGCACGGCTACCGCGCCCGCGACCAGGATGGGAATGCGTCGTCGCATGCCACAGCTCCGTCCACGAAGGATGCCCCAGGGTGACCCAGCGCACGCTACCGACGGGTAGTGCACATGTGAAGAGTTTTCGCGTTTATCCCCCTATTGGGAGTAGTCCATCCGGCGGTACTCCATCCGGCGCAGCGATTCAGCGATAGGTACGGTGAGCCCCATGAGCGTGGAAAAGCCCCAAGTCGAGCGCCCGGACGGCCCGCCGCCCGCCGAGCTGCAGATCAAGGACATCACTGTCGGCGACGGCCCCGAAGCCACCTCGGGCAACGCTGTCAGCGTGCACTACGTGGGGGTCTCGCACTCCACCGGCGCGCAATTCGACGCCTCTTACGACCGCGGCGCGCCGCTCGATTTCCAGCTCGGCGCGGGACAGGTCATCCCGGGCTGGGACCAGGGCGTGACCGGCATGAAGGTCGGCGGCCGCCGGCAGCTGGTGATCCCGCCGCACCTGGCGTACGGCGAACGCGGCGCGGGCGGCGTGATCGCGCCGAACGAAACGCTGATTTTCGTCGTCGATCTCGTCGACGTGAACTGAGCCGGAAAGAAACGCGGGCAGCCGGGCAAGCCCGATCGGGCAGCCCCGGCTGATCCCCCTTTCGGGGGAACTGGAAGGCGCCTAACGTTCGCGTTGAGCAGTCGTCTTCCGGAGGATATTTCATGCGTTTGCGTGCCGCCCTTTCCGCTGCTTTCCTCGCCGCCGGCGCCGCGCTGGCCGTCGCGGCTCCCGCGTCCGCGGTCGCGAACGGCAACGACGTGGCGCCCGGCGAGTATCCGTTCGCGGCCAAGCTGTCCATGCCGGTCATCCCGCGCGCGGACGGCACCACTTATTCGAGCGGATGCTCGGGTTCCCTCATCGCGCCGCAGTGGATTGTCACCGCGGGACACTGTTTCCACGACGTCAATCGCAAGCCGGTTTCCGGCCCGGTTCCGTATGCGACTTCGGTTCTTCTCGGCACGAATGTCGACCAGCCGGGCAAGGGCGAACGGCGCAAGGTCACCGAGGTGCTGCAGGCGGGCAAGAACGACGTCGCGCTGGCCAAGCTCGACGCCCCGGTCACCGACATCGCGCCGCTGACCGTTTCGCCGTCCGCGCCGGTCACCGGGCAGCAGGTGACCCTCGCCGGCTGGGGCAGCCTGACCGAGGTTTCCCCTAAGCCGTCGGACAAACTGCGGCAGGGCTCGATGCGGGTCGTCGGCTCCGACGCCACCACCGCGAGCGTCGTCGGGGTCGCGCCGCAGAAGGACACCAGCGCGTGCAGCTACGACTCGGGCGCGCCGTACTTCGTCGCCGAAGGCGCCTCCGGCCGCCTCGTGTCGGTCGAGTCGACCGGTCCGGACTGCCCGCACTCGACGCCCGAGACCACCTCGCGCGCCGACATCCTCGCGGGATGGATCGCCACCCACGCGGTGTGAGGGCAAGTCGCGAGATCGGTCGGTTTTCGTCGCCCATCAAGGGAATTCCGCCTGCCGGACGGTGTCGTTAGCGTGGAAGGCCGAGTTCATCGGCATCCGCCGGTGACCCGGACGAAGGGACAGAATGCGCGTCCGCGCCGCGATCTCCGCAGCAGTTGCCCTGCCCATCCTCACCGCGAGCCCGGCCTTGGCCGTCGCCAACGGTTCCGACGTCCCCGCGGGCCAATTCGGCTTCGCCGCGAAGCTGAGCATGACCGGAATCCCGCGGCCGAACGGAAGCACGTACTCGAGCTTCTGTTCGGCCGCGCTCGTCGCGCCGCAGTGGATCGTCACCACCGGCCACTGTTTCCACGATGCCAACAAGAACCGGGTGTCCGGCCCGGTGCCGTACCCGACGACGGTGTCGCTGGGCCTGGTCGACGAGACGAAGGAGAAAGGCGTCCAGCGCAAGGTCACGCAGGTGCTGCAAGCCGGACCGAACGACGTCGCGCTGGCGAAGCTGGACAGTCCGGTCACCGACGTCACGCCGCTCACGGTGAACCACCTGGTGCCCGGGGTCGGACAGCAGGTCACGCTGGCCGGATGGGGCAGCCGGACGGCGCAGAACCCGGTGCCGTCCAAGCAGTTGCAGCAGGGCACGATGAAGATCTCCTCGGTCGGCGGCACGACAGTCGGCATTCACGGCGTCTCGCCGTCGGCGTCCACCAGCGCGTGCGCCTTCGACACCGGCGCACCGTATTTCACCGACGGCAAGCTGATCTCAATCGAGAACAACGGCCCGGACTGCCCGCACACCGGCGCGGAAACGACGTCGCGCATCGATGTGATTGCCGACTGGATCGACGAGCACGCGAAGTGAGTACGGTGGAGGGGCCGTCGACCTGAGGAGAGCCGCATGCCCGAGCCGATCTTGACCGCTGTCGCCACCGCGCTGGCCACGAAGGCCGCGACCGGACTGTATGACCTGGTCAAGCGCAAGTTCTCGGGCAACAGCAAGGCCACCGCGGAACTGGAAGCGGCCACCCCCGACAACCCGGCCACGGTGACCGCGCTGGCCGAACGCCTCGACGAGGTCAGCCGCCAGGACCCGGAATTCGGCGCGGCGCTGCGCACCGAGTTCGAAGTGCACCAGGAAGCCCGCAGCGGCGGGGTGACCAACCACGTCGGCACCGTGGCCGAAGGGGCCAAGGTCGTTCAGCTGCGTGACGTACAAGGCAATATCAGCCTCTGAGGCTTTTCGAGCGACCGGCACGGAGCGCGATCGGTAGGATCGCTCTCCGTGCCGTCGTCGTCTTTCCCCGTACCGCGCCGATGGCGCACCGTGCCCACGGAACGGACGCTGCTGGCGGTAGTGCACAACGTCACCGCGGCGACCCGGCTGCTGGACGTACTGCCGTTGTTCGCCGGTGACCCCAGGGTGCAGGTGGTGTTCACGTGCCCGGACTCGAGCGCGTTCACCCGGGGGACGGAGGAGTACCTCGCCGCGCGCGGCATCCCGCTGGAACCGTGGGAAGACGTCGTGACGGAGGACTTCGACTGGGCACTGGCGGCCAGTTACGGCGGGGATCTGCATAAATTGCGCGCTCCGCTGACGGTTTTGCCGCACGGAATGGGGTACAATAAATTCTTGGAAACCGGAAACCGGAAACCGGAAACCGGAAACCGGAAACCGGAAACCGGAAACCGGAAACCGGTTTTCGGGTTGTCCGAGCAATGGCTGATGCATGACGGCGAGGTGATCGCCGAACACCACGTCCTGTCCCACCCCGAACAGCTCGCCCGGCTGCGGCAGTACTGCCCGGAAGCCGCCGACCACGCCGTCATCGCCGGAGATTCCTGCCTCGACCGCCTGCGAGACGCCCGGGAGCTGCGCGAGTCCTACCGCCAGGCGCTAGGCGTAACCGGGGAACAAACCCTGGTGCTGATTTCGTCCACGTGGGGCCACCTCTCCTCCTACGGATCCGGCCCGGACCTCCCCGCACGCATCGCCCAGCAACTGCCGCTGGACGAATTCGCCGTCGTACTGGCACTGCATCCCAACATCGGCCAGGGCCATTACCCGTGGCAGCTGGAAATGTGGTTGCGAAAATGCGAGCGCGCGGGCGTAATCGTCCTGCCGGAAGAAGATCTGTGGCAGCCGGCCGCGGTCGCCGCCGACGTCACGGTCGGCGACCACGGCTCCGTCACCTATTACTCCGCCTGCCTGGGCACCCCGGTCCTGCTGGCCACCGCACCGCACGAAGCTGTCGATCCGGAGTCCCCGGTAGCTGCTCTGCTGCGCGCGGCCCCCTCCTTGACCGACGAAAACCTGGCCGACCAGCTGCGCACCGCGACCCAGCCAGCTGACCTGGTCGCCGCGACCGAACTGGCCACCAGCGTCCCCGGCCAATCCGCAGCCCTCCTGACCGAACTCGGCTACCGCGCGCTGCGGCTCCCGCCACCAGCCGAACCGGCCGGATTCACCGCGTTCCCGCTGCCCCGCGTTCAACGCCCGGAACCCGGCGCGCAATGGGTCCAGGTCCGCGGCGACGAAGTCACCCGATTCGCCGCCGAAATCGCCGACGCACATCTGGTCGTCCACGTCGACGGCCCCGATCCGCGGCTGCTGCGCCGCGCCGACGTCGTGCTGGGAGACCGTTTTCCCGACCCGGGCCGCTGGATCGCCATCACCCTGGCCGAAAACCCCGGCTGCGAATGGGCCGCGTGCCCGGCTGGACCGGGCTGGCTGGCGGGCAGCCGCGACGGTCTGGTGATGTCCTTCACCGGCACCGACCTGCCGCAAGCCGTGCCGTCGCTGCTGTACACGCGCGCCGCGCTAGGCCTCGATTTCCCCGAACAGCTGCCCTTCACCGCGGGCGGCCGCAAGCACGAAGCGCGGCTTACTGTCCACTATGGATAGTCAGAGCCGCTCGAGCCAGACCAGGAGATCGGCTGCCTCGGCCGTGAACCCGTGCATCCGCGCGATGTTCAGCGCGTCCTTCGCGTGCGCCTTCGCCTGATCGCGGAAACCCCGGGCCACCGCCGCCTCCGCCCGGGACCACAACGCGGCAATACGCTCCCGCTGCAGGTTGGCCTGCTCCGCCGCCGAGTCGAGTTCGGCCAGCACCGCCGCGCCTTCCTCGTACGAGCCGGCCTCGATCAGCTTCCGCCCCTGCCACAGCCGGACCTTCACCAGATTGCCCGGCTCGTTCTTCAGCCCCTGCTCCGCTTGCGCCAGCAGGACAGCCGCTTCTTCCGGCGCGACGACCTTGGCCAAATGCATCCGGATCAACGCGAGCCGACGATCGCTGCCGATCTCCTCGGCCAGCGCGAGACTTTCCCGGAAGCAGGCTTCCGCCTGCCCCAACAACGAAGTCGCGTCCTCCGCCCGCCCCTGCTGCCGGGCGATCCATCCCGGTTCGAAAAACGCGAGCCCCCGCGCTTCCCACGCGGACGCGTGTTCCTCCGCGCTCGTGGCCAACTCAGCCACCGCGGCGAACTGCTCCTGCGCCGCGGCCCAATCCCGCAGTTGCATCCGGGCGAACCCGAGCTGTGTGCGAACCAATCCTTCGGCAAGCGGCATTCCCGCGGCCTGCGCGGCCTGGACCGCGTCCTGGCTCACCGCCGCCAATTCCGCTGGGTACGCGCCGTCCTTGCAGACCGGCCACAACGCCCGCGCCAGCCGGATGACGTCCTCGTGCGCCCCCGCCTGCAACGCGACGTCCGCCGCGGCGAGCAGGTTCGCCTGCTCGGCGAACAACCACTCCCAGGCCTCCGCCGCGGGCACCGCCGCCGCGGCGAAACTCGGCCAAATCCGCTTCGGCCAGCCAGTAGAAAGCGCGCTTTCCGCGATTTTCAGCCCGTGCTTCGCGTAGTACTCGACCACGCTGCCGGAAAGCTCGCCAGCCAGCCCGGCGGCGTGCAGACGGGCCAGCTCGGACATCCGGTACCGGCCCCGGAGCACCTCGATCAGCTTGGCGGAAACCAGTTTCTGCAACGCGTCCTCAGCGTCGAACTCGTCGAGGCTGAGCACCGCCGCGACGGTTTCCAGCCGGACGTCGCCGCTGCCCGGGTGCGCGCCGAAGAACCGGTAGACCGCTTGTTCCCGTTCGTTCAGCAGGTCATAAGCGACGTCGAACACCGCGCTGGCCAGTGCGCCTTTCGCCCGGATGCGCGCGATCAGCCGCCGCACCGTCCCGCCCTGGCGCGCGAGAATCATGCCCGCGACATTGAGTTCCGCAGCGGACCCGGCGCAAATCCGAAGCAGCTCTTCGCTCTCTTCCGGCTCCGCTTCGAGCTTTTCCGCGCCCACGAGTTCGGTCAGAACGCCCAGCGCGGCCTCGTCGCTCAACGGCTCCAGCTCGACCTCGCGAGCGGAATACCGGGCCCGCAGCGCGTCCAGCCCGGACCCGACGACGAGCACGTACGAACCGGGGTGCGTCGGCAGCAGCGCCTTGACTTCCGCCGCGCTCAACGCGTCGTCGACCAGCAACGCGACCTTGAATTCGGCAGTCCGTGACTGCCACATCGCCGCGCGCCCCTCAAGACTCGCCTGCATCTCGTCCGGCCCGTATCCGAGCTTGGACAACAACTCGGCCAGCACGTCGGCGCCCGCCCGATGCCCCACGCGCACGGAGTAAAACCGGTCGAACCGCTCCCGGTGCTGATGCAGCCAGGTTTCGCACAGCGTCGTCCGCCCGCTGCCCGGAGCGCCACGCACGACCGCGATCGCGACCCGGTCAGGAGCCTCGTCATGAATGCGAGTGAGCGCGGCCAGCTGGCGCTCGTTGTTCCGGTAGTGCGCCGGCGGCGCCGGTACTCGCAGAGCCGGTGCCGCAGGCTGCCGCGGCCCGTGGAAATGGACGTCGCCGTATACGTTGCGTGCCTGGAAGACCTTGTCCGCCTGGCCGTCGAAGTAGTTGCCGTCGCTCACTGTTCCCCCGCCAGCTGGTCCCGGTTCAGGCTACCGGAAGCGTCACGGTCCGTGTCCAGCCTTTCACCGCGGCGCGAGCAGCAACATCGAGCCGTCGTCCCAATACAAACAAGCAGGCGAAGGACTCCACTGCGCACTCCCCTGCCACACCACGATCGGCGCGGAGTCCCCGATCTCGACCAACGCCACCCGAGCCGCCCCTCGCACCACAGCTATCTCTCCACCGCACTCTTTCAACCGAGACGCCACCCCAAACGCCTCTCCCCGAGCAGGCCCACTAGCCACAGCCACCGCTCTCCGGCGCCGCTTCGGAACACTCACCAACTCCCACAGCGCCATAAAAGGCCAAGCGAGGTGGGCGAGAACCTCAAGCACCACCTCCGCGACACACCCCAACGCCCGCCGGTCCCGCCTCCGCCGCCGATCCCTCCCCGCTCTGACCCGCCCCAGCACGACAACCTGAACCGACTCCCGCCAGTCCCCCTCGAAATACCGCGCGACCCGCCCCTCCACGCCCCGACCCATCGCCCCCGCCCCCCTCAGTCAGACCGCCCGAAAACTTACCGACTCACCCATGGGGAAAGAGGAATACGCGATGACCAGACCGGCCGCCACCTGTGCCCTGGACCACACCCGACGCAAGGCACCTGCCCGCCAACCGCACCGAAGGCACCGCGGGGGTCCGGGGGCTCGGCCCCCGGGAGAAGGAACGACCGACAACGGAAAAGAGCCCCAGTCGCGCAAGCGGCTGGGGCTCTGACCATGGTGGGCGAGGAGGGAGTTGAACCCTCACGTCCTTTCGGACACACGGACCTGAACCGTGCGCGTCTGCCATTCCGCCACTCGCCCGAGTTGCTTCCTTGAGGCAGCCAGCAAAGCTTAGCAGGGCCTTCTGACGGGTTTCACCGGGGGCATGCCCAACCCTTCCAACCCCGGATAGGATCGATGCGGAAGCACACGTGTGAGGAGGTTGTCCCCGGTGGGTCGCGTTGAGCGCTTCGACAGGCGGCTCGAGAACCTGGTGGGGAATACTTTCGCGCGCATGTTCGGCGGCAACGTCGTCACGCAGGAAGTGGCGGTTGCGCTCGAGAGGGAAGGCGAGGAGAACGTTCGTGAGCTGGCAGGCGGTCGGCAGCTCGCCCCGAATCACTACATCGTGTCGTTGGGGGCGGCTGACCACGATCGCATGGCCGGCGATGAGCAGCGGGTCACCGGGGTTCTCGCGAAGGCGGTGGCGGAACACCTCGCCGCGCAGGGCTGGGACACCTATGGTGACGTCGTCGTATCACTCGAGCGCAACGAGGCGCTGCATACTGGACAGTTCAAGACCCGTTCGTCCGTCGATCCCGACGCCCGCGCCACTGCGGGACCAGGGCCGTCACGGTCGGCACGACCCAGCAACGCAGGAGACCCACCAATGAGCCAGCCCCCCGGCTACGGCCAATACGACCAGGGTGACCCGTACGGCCAGCAGGGCCAGTACGGCTACGGACAGCAGGGTGGCCAGCAGCCCGGGTACGACCAGGGTTATGGCGGTCAGCCGCAGCAGGGCTACGACCAGGGCTACGGCGGCCAGCCCCCCGCGCAGGGCTACGACCAGTACGGCGGCCAGGCCCCGCAGCCCGGCTACGACCAGGGTTACGGGCAGGCCCCGCAGGCCGGGTACGACCAGGGCTACGGCCAGCAGGGCGGCTACGACCAGGGTTACGGCGGCCAGGCTCCGCAGGGCGGGTACGACCAGGGTTACGGGCAGGCTCCGCAGGCCGGCTATGACCAGGGTTACGGGCAGGCCCCGCAGGCCGGCTACGACCAGGGCTACGGCCAGCAGGGCGGGTACGACCAGTACGGCGCGCAGCCGCAGGCGGCTTACGGCCAGGACCCGTACGCGCAGCAGGGCGCTCCGGCCGCGGGCCGCCAGCTTCAGGCGAGCCTCCAGCTGGACGACGGTTCCAACCGCACCTACTCCCTCAAGCAGGGCGGCAACGTCGTCGGCCGCGGGCAGGACGCCGACTTCCGGCTCCCGGACACCGGCGTTTCGCGGCGGCACCTGGAGATCACCTGGGACGGGCAGAGCGCGACGCTCGCCGACATCGGGTCGACCAACGGGACCACGGTCAACGGCACTCCGGTGCAGACGTGGCAGCTGGCGGACGGCGACGTGATCCGGGTGGGTCATTCGTCCCTGGTGTTCCGAACCCAGGGCTGAGCGCAGACCGTCCACGGGGTTCCCGCAGAATTGTCTTGCGGGGGGAACCGCGGCGCGCGTGGCGCCGCGGCTTGCAGGCACAGGCGGGAGCGGACACAACAAGTGCCAGAGCTGGTCGTTCAACTCACCAGAGTGGGCTTTCTCGTGCTGCTCTGGCTCTTCGTGTTCGCCGCGCTCCGAGTCGTGCGCTCGGACCTCTACGCCGCGTCGGGCCTGCGGGTCCAGGTGCCGTCCTTCCGCCGCAACAAGGAGAAGAAGCCGCGGGGCAGCAAGGCCCCGCAGCAACTGCTCGTGACACACGGGGCTCTCGCGGGCACCCGCATCGCGCTCGACGGGCGGCCGATCCTCATCGGCCGGGCCGACGACTCGACGCTGGTGCTCGACGACGACTACGCATCGACCCGGCACGCCCGGATCGCGCTGCGCGGGGAGGACTGGTACGTGGAAGATCTGGGCTCGACGAACGGGACCTACCTCGACCGGGCTAAGGTCACTGCACCCCTCCGGGTCCCGCTCGGAGTCCCCATCCGGATCGGCAAGACGGTGATCGAGCTTCGCCCATGACTCTCGTCCTCCGCTACGCGGCCCGCAGCGACCGGGGCCTGGTGCGTTCCAACAACCAGGACTCCGTCTACGCCGGCCCGCGCCTTCTCGCGCTCGCCGACGGCATGGGCGGGCACGCCGCAGGTGAGGTGGCCAGCAAGGTCGTCATCGCCTCGCTCGCCCCGCTCGACGACGACGAGCCGGGCGACGACCTGCTCGCCCAGCTTCGCGAAGCCGTCCAGAACGGCAACGCGGCGATCGCCGAATTGGTGTCCCAGGACCCCGATCTCGACGGCATGGGCACCACGCTGACCGCCGTCCTGTTCGCCGGGAACAGGCTTGGTCTGGTCCACGTCGGCGACTCGCGCGCGTATCTGCTGCGCGGCGGCCAGTTCGCCCAGATCACCCGGGACGACAGTTTCGTCAACGAACTGCTCGAGCAGGGCCGCATCACGCCGGAAGAGGCGGCGGTGCACCCGCAGCGGTCGCTGCTGCTCAAGGCGCTCACCGGACACGAGGTCGAGCCGAGCCTGACCGTGCGCGAGGCGCGTCCCGGTGACCGGTACCTGATCTGCTCCGACGGATTGTCCGGAATGGTCAGCGACGAGACGCTCGCCGAGGCCGTGCAGATCCCGGATCCGCAGGACTGCGCCGACCGGATGATCGAGCTGGCGCTCAAGGGCGGCGGCACGGACAACGTGACCGTCATCATCGCCGACGTGGTCGACGTCGATTTCGGCGACGACGCCCCGATCGTCGGCGGAGCCGCCGGCGACGGCAGCGACGAGATGCATCAGGGCGATTCCCCCGCGGCCAGGGCGCGCGCGCTGACTCAGCCGCCGCCTCCGCCGAGGCAGGAACCGCAAGCCCCGCAAGAGGACCCGAAGGCGAAGCGGCGGAAACGGTTTCGCTGGCTCGTCGGAGCGGTCGTGGTGCTGATTGTGCTGGGCGCCGCCGCGATCGCGACTCGATACTTCGTGCTCAGCCAGTACTACGTCGGAGAAGGCCCCGATCAGGAGGTCGTGATCTACCGCGGCGTCCCGGGCAGCATTCTCGGCATCGACCTGCACTCGCTCGAGCAGGGCTCGTGCCCGCCGGGCCAGTTGTGCACCGACAAGCTCCGCGTCTCCGCGTTGCAGGAGGACGCGCGGATCGCCGTGCAGAACGGCGTGAAGCGCGAAAGCCTCGACGACGCGCGCAAGTACATCGACGATTTCCTGCGTCTCAAGAAGAAGCTGTCGGACTGCAAGCCGACCACCCTTCCGGGCGTCCCCTCCTCGGGCGCGCCCTCGTCCAGCGTGGCGCCGCCGGGCGGCACACCTTCGTCGGCGAACCAGCCTGCGGGGAGGGACTGCTCGACGGCGGGTACGCCGCCGACGGGGGGCGGTAACTGATGGGCCAGCCGCTGGCCGACCCGACGTCCGCCCAGTTCGCCACGAATCCGCCGCGAGACCTCCCCAAGCGCAGGGGCACGGAGCTCGCGTTGCTGGCGTTCGCCGCGGGCATCGTCACCCTGGCCCTGGTCATCGTCGAAGCCAACCAGGAGCAGGAGCTGACGCTCTCGATCCTGTGGGTGGGACTCGCGTACCTCGGCGTGCTCGCCACGACGCACCTCGCCGTGCGCCGGTGGGCTCCGTACGCCGACCCGGTGCTGCTGCCGTGCGTCGCGCTGCTGAACGGGATCGGGCTGGTGATGATTCACCGGCTCGATCTGGCGAAGGCCGAATCCGCGTTGCAGCGCGGCAAGGAGTACTCGCCGGAGATCACCAAGCAGCTGCTGTTCACCGCGGTTTCGCTGGTGCTGTTCGTGGTCGTGCTGGTGGTGATCAACGACCACCGCACGCTGACCCGCTACAGCTACATCTGCGGGCTCGTCGGGCTCGGCGCGCTCGCGCTGCCCGCGGTGCTGCCCGCCAGCCTGTCCGAGGCCGGCGGCGCGAAGGTGTGGCTGAAGCTGCCGTTCTTCTCGATCCAGCCGGGCGAGTTCGCGAAGCTGCTGCTGATGGTGTTCTTCGCGTCGTTCCTGGTGTCCAAACGCGACTTGTTCATGGTGGCGGGCAAGAAGTTCCTCGGCGTGGAGCTGCCGCGCGCCCGTGATCTCGGCCCGATCCTGATCGCCGCCGCCGTCGCGATCGGCGTGCTCGTGTTCGAGAAGGACCTCGGCACGTCGCTGCTGTATTTCAGCATCATCCTGGTGATGCTCTACGTCGCGACCGAGCGCGCGATCTGGGTCGTCGTCGGGCTGACCTTCTTCGTCGGCGGCTGCCTCATCGCCTACAACCTGTTCGGCCACGTCCAGCAGCGGGTGGAGAACTGGCTCAACCCCACCGGCCCGCGCTACGACGTGCTGGGCGGCAGCTACCAGCTCGCGCAGGGCCTGTTCGGGCTCGGCACCGGCGGCGTCGGCGGCACCGGGCTCGGCGCCGGCCGCCCGGACATCCCGCCCGCCGCGAGCACCGACTTCATCACCGCCGCGATCGGCGAGGAACTCGGCTTCATCGGGCTGGCCGCGGTGCTGATGCTGTACGTGCTGCTCGCGATGCGCGGCATGCGCAGCGCGCTGGCGGTGCGCGACACGTTCGGCAAACTGCTCGGCGGCGGGCTCGCCTTCACCATCGTGATCCAGATTTTCGTGGTCGTCGGCGGCGTCACCGCGCTCATCCCGGAAACCGGCGTCACCGCGCCCTTCCTGTCCTACGGCGGCTCTTCGCTGCTGGCGAACTACATCCTGGTCGCCCTGATGCTGCGCATTTCGGACGCGGCGCGCAGGCCGGCCACCCGGCCGAAGCCGCAGCAGCCGCAGGCTCCGATCGCCGAGGCGCACACCGTGATGGTGCGGCGTCCGCCAGCCGAAGGCGACCCGAACGGGAGGACCGCGTGAACGCCCCCCTGCGCAAGGTCGGCATGGCGATGCTCGCGATGATCGTGCTGCTGCTGGCCAACGACACCTACGTCCAGGTCATCAAGGCCGACACGTACCGCACCGATCCGCGCAACCAGCGCGTGCTCTACGACGAGTACTCCCGGCAGCGCGGCCAGATCGTCACGCCGGACGGCACCGTGCTCGCCGGCGTGAAGCCCTCGACCGACAAGTTCAAGTTCTTCCGCACCTACGCCGACGGTCCGATGTACGCCCCGGTCACCGGGTACTACTCGATCAACTACGGCGCGGGCGGGCTGGAGCGCGCCGAGGACGACGTGCTGAACGGGTCGGACCCGCGGCTGTTCGTCCGCCGGTTGTCGGACATGGTCACCGGCCGCGACCCGCGCGGCGGCAACGTGAAGCTCACCATCGACCCGAAGGTGCAGAAGGCCGCCTACGACCTGATGACCAAGCGCGGCTACACCGGCGCGGTGGTCGCGATGGAGCCGAAGACCGGCCGCATCCTGGCGATGGTCTCGACCCCGTCGTACGACCCGAACCAGCTGGCGACGCACGGCACCGACCAGAACAAGGCGTGGGAGGCCTACTCCAAGGACAAGAACAACCCGATGCTGAACCGGGCGATCTCGGAGAACTACCCGCCGGGGTCGACGTTCAAGATCGTCACCGCCGCCGCGGCGCTGGAGAGCGGGATCGGCCCGGACACCCAGGTCAGCACCGCGCCGAACGTGCAGCTGCCGGGCACGAACACGACGCTGGAGAACTACGGCGGCGAGACCTGCCCGGGCAACACGTTCAAGGACGCGCTGGCGCACTCGTGCAACGTCCCGTTCGCGACCTTCGCCGGCCAGCTCGGCGCGGACAAGTTGAAGGCGGCCGCGGCCAACTTCGGCATCGGGCAGAACGACCTGACCGTCCCGATGCGGGTCGTCGGCTCGACCGTCGGCCCGCTCGACTCGCCCGGCGCGCTCTACCAGAGCGGCATCGGCCAGCGCGACGTCCGGCTCACCCCGCTGCAGGACTGCTTGCTTTCGGCGACCGTCGCGAACAACGGTTACGCGATGAAGCCGCAGCTGATCCAGTCGATCCTGGCCCCGGACCTGTCGACGGTCGAGAACGTCGACCCGGAGCAGCTCACCGGCAAGCCCGCGCTGTCGCCGGAGAACAACAAGATCCTCACCGACATGATGATCGCGTCGGAGTCCTTCACCAAGGGCGGCGGCAAGAACGACGCGCTGAAGATCGCCTCGAAGACCGGTACCGCCGAGCACGGCGCCGATTCGAAGAACACCGCGCCGCACGCGTGGTACACCGCGTTCGCGCCGTCGGACAACCCGCAGATCGCCGTGTCGGTCATCGTCGAGAACGGCGGCAACCGCGGTTTGGCCGCGACCGGCGGCACGGTGGCCGCCGAGATCGGCCGTGCCGCCATCGCCGCCCGGCTCGGGGGTGGATAGCCGATGCTGTCCTCGGGTCAGCTGCTGGCCGAGCGCTACAAGCTGACGAACCGGATCGCCGTCGGCGGGATGGGCGAGGTCTGGCAGGCGAGCGACACCCGGCTCGACCGGGTCGTCGCGGTCAAGGTGCTGAAAGCCGAACTGTCCGGCGACGCCGAATTCCTGCACCGGTTCCGCACCGAGGCACGGATGACCGCCTCGCTCAACCACGCCGGGATCGCCGCGGTGCACGACTACGGCGAGACGGTCAACGAGGACCTGTCCATCGCGTACCTGGTGATGGAGTACGTGGAGGGCGATCCGCTCGCGGGCATCCTCGCCAAGCACGGGCGGCTCACCGCGGACTACACGCTCGACCTGCTCGAGCAGGCGGGCACCGCGCTGCAGGCCGCGCACGAGCAGGGCCTGGTGCACCGCGACGTGAAACCGGGCAACATCCTGGTCACCCCCGCGGGCAAGGTGAAGATCACCGACTTCGGCGTGGCCAAGGCCGCCGACGCCGCCCCGGTCACCCGGTCCGGCATGGTGATGGGAACCGCGCACTACATCGCGCCGGAGCAGGCGCTCGGCCAGGACGCGGAACCGGCCAGCGACGTCTATTCGCTCGCCGTGTGCGGGTACGAATGCCTCGCCGGGCACCGGCCGTTCCTGTCCGAGAACGCGGTGACGGTCGCGATGATGCACATCCGCGACGTCCCGCCGCCGCTGCCGCCGGACGTCCCGCCGGGCGCGCGGGCGGTGATCGAGGCGACGCTCGTGAAGGACCCCCGGCAGCGGTACGCGAGCGGCGGCGAGTTCGCCGGCGCGATCGCCGCGGTCCGCGCCGGCCGCCCGCTGCCCACCCCGCTCGGCGTGGTCAACGCCGCCTACGCGGCGGGGCAGGCGCCGCCGGTGCCGCCGGTCCCGCAGGCGGCTCCCGGCGCGCCGGTCGGGCCCAGTTCCAACCCGGCGTTCCGGCCGCTCTCGGCTCCGCCAGGACCGCCGGGTCCGCCGGGTCCACCGGGTCCGCCGGTCCCGCCGCCGAAACGGAACCAGTGGGGCTGGTGGGTGCTGCTCGCGGTGGTCATCGTCGTGGTCCTGGTGGCCGTGGCGTTCTTGATCGCGAGAGTGGTGTCGGCCGGCAACGGCGGACCGCCGCGAAGCGTGGACAACGGGAGCGAACCGACCTCCGCCACGCCCGCCGGCACGAGCGAGGCCCAGGGCCTGCAAGGCATGATGACCACACCTTGGACGGAATGGAACGGCACGAAGCGATGACGACACCCAGACTGCTCTCCAATCGGTACGAGCTGGGCGACACGCTCGGGTACGGCGGTATGTCCGAGGTCCACCACGGGCACGACGTGCGGCTGGGCCGGGAAGTCGCGATCAAGGTCCTGCGCGCGGACCTCGCCCGCGATCCGCAGTTCCAGGAGCGGTTCCGGCGCGAGGCGCAGAACGCCGCCGCGCTGAACCATCCCGCGATCGTCGCCGTGTACGACACCGGCGAGGCGAACACCGACGTGGGGCCGCTGCCCTACATCGTGATGGAGTACGTCGAAGGCCGGACGCTGCGCGACATCGTCAAGACCGAGGGCCCGCTGTCGCAGAAGCGCGCGATGGAGGTCATGGCCGACGTCTGCGCCGCGCTCGACTTCTCGCACCGGCACGGCATCGTGCACCGCGACGTGAAGCCGGCGAACGTGATGATCACGAAGAACGGCGCCGTCAAGGTGATGGACTTCGGCATCGCGCGCGCCATGCACGACGGCCAGTCGGCGATGACGCAGACCGCGGCCGTCATCGGCACCGCCCAGTACCTCTCGCCGGAGCAGGCGCGCGGCGAATCGGTGGACGCCCGCTCGGACGTCTACGCGGCAGGCTGCGTGCTGTACGAACTGATCACCGGCGAGCCGCCGTTCACCGGCGATTCCCCGGTCGCGGTGGCGTATCAGCACGTGCGGGAGGACCCGAACCCGCCGTCGTCGGTGAACCCGGCGGTGTCGCCGGAGCTGGACGCGGTGGTGCTGAAGGCGCTGGCCAAGGGCCCGGCGAACCGGTACCAGTCGGCCGCGGAAATGCGCTCGGACCTGGTCCGCACGCTGTCCGGGCAGCGTCCGTCGGCCCCGATGGTGATGTCGGACGACGAGCGCACCCAGGTGATGAACGCCGACCGGCGCCAGCCGCAGGCCTACGACGACTACGCCGACGAGCCGGAAGAGGATCCGCGCGCCAAGCGCCGCCGCCGGATCATCTTCGGGGTGATCGCCGCGCTGCTCGTGGCGGGCGTGGTGCTGCTGATCTTCTGGCTGAGCGGATCGTTCCGCGACAAGAACGAGACCGCGCAGATCCCGCCGGTGGTCAACCAGCAGGTGGTGCAGGCGAAAGCGGCACTGCAGCAGGCGGGCTTCTCGTCGTTCGCGCCGAACAAGAACGTGGTGTGCGGGACGGAGGCGAGCAACCCCGGCGGCCTGACGTGCTCCGAGGACCAGATCGGCAAGGTCATCGCGATCGACCCGCAGGTCGGCGCGACGGTGTCGACCACCTCCACGATCACCCTCACCGTCGGCGTGCAGCCGGGCAACACCACGGTGCCGGACCTGCGCGGCAAGTCGGCGGAGGAGGCGAAGTCGGCGCTCGAGCAGGCGAAGCTGAAGCTCGGCAACACGACCTCGCAGCCGGTCGACAACCCGAGCGACGTCGGCAAGGTCGTGTCGCAGAACCCGACCGCGAACTCCTCGAGCCCCGAGGGCACGCCGGTGGACATCGTCGTCGGATCGGGCGTCAACCAGAAGGAAGTCCCGAACACGGTCGGCAAGGACTACGCGACGGCGAAGCAGATCCTGGAGAACGCGGGTTTCCAGGTCAAGCGCACCGACCAGGCCTCGGACCAGCCGAAGGACCAGGTCATCAACCAGCAGCCGAACGGCGGCAACCTGCCCCCGAACAGCACGGTGCGGCTGACCGTGTCGTCCGGCCCGCAGCAGATCCAGATGCCGGATCTGACCGGGATGACCGAGGACCAGGCGACGCAGAAGCTGCAGAGCATGGGCTGGTCGGGCAGCATCCAGACGCAGACGACACACAGCGGCAGCGGCCAGCCCAACACCGTGGTGAAGCAGAACCCGCAGGCAGGCAGCCAGATCAGCCCGACCCAGTCGATCACGCTGACGATCAAGCAGGACGACGGCAGCGGCGGCTCGCCGACGTCCAGCTCCGGCGGCGGGATCTTCCCGCCGGGCGGCATCCACAACAACGGCTGACCCGCACGTAAGGAGGGCCCGCACGGTACGCACCGTGCGGGCCCTTTTTTCGCGCCGGCCGATCAGTCCTGGTCGAGGAAGCTCCGCACGCTGG
The DNA here is from genome assembly GCF_046195355.1 of Amycolatopsis sp. VS8301801F10. Lineage (NCBI taxonomy): Bacteria > Bacillati > Actinomycetota > Actinomycetes > Pseudonocardiales > Pseudonocardiaceae > Amycolatopsis > Amycolatopsis sp. VS8301801F10. Next base: position 1,364,551 of record NZ_CP176065.1, read on the forward strand.
CGAGCACCTCGTCGACGTCGTGCCCGCCTCCGCAGTCGACGTCCAGCTCCTCGACGGCCCCGGAACGTTTCACGGTGAGCGACACCCGCCGTCCGTCGCGCTGGCCGCGCAACCAGCCGAAGAGCGACCGGCAGAAGGTGCCCGCCGACCGGCTGCTCACCATCACGACCACGCCGCTTCCCGGCCCGGCGAGCCGCACGCGCCCGGCTAGTTCATCCTCGGCGCCAAGCCAGGAAACCAGGTGCTGCAACTCGTCCGCGGAGCCGTCCACGGTGATCGCGGCGATCCCTGCCGTCACGGATGCTCCCCTCGCGGGCCCAACAGACGGCGCGAGGGTAACCGACTCGCCACCGGGGCGGGAACCCCCAAATCGGCATTTGCTTACTGCAATTTGCAGCATAATCCGCCCGGAGCTGCCGGAGAAGCTGCTTGACCAGCGCGAAGAGGCACCTGAGCGCCCCGAGCGACAAGGCAGTCGGAATCGCGATATTCATCGGCCGGATCGTCGCCGCAGAAGCCGGGACCCCCAAAGGAAGAATATTCCTGCGGTGGGCCGAGACAGCTCCGGATCGGGCAGGGCGCTTATTCGGTCAGGACTTCTGGTCGAGGAATTTCTGCAGCGCGGCGAGCACTTGTGCGGAGTCGTCGCCCGAGCCGCATTCCAATTCGAGTTTGTGTCCGCGGTCAGCTTGAAACCTCCCCCTTGTTCAAGACCGGCGCGCCGAGACCGCGCCCACCACGGCCATGCTCGCCGCCAGCAACCCCACCGAAGTGCCGATCGCCAACGCGAGCGGGCCGCCGTATGGAGTGCCGCTCATCAACGCCTCCAGCAGCGGATGCACCACCGGAACCCATTTCCCCAGCAGCACCGCGCCGAGTACGAGAACCGCGGCGAGCACCGTCCAGCCGATGCGTGAGACCAGCAGCCGCGAGCACGGCAGGCCAATCGCGATACCGACCAGCGCGCAGGCCAAATGTGTTGCCAAACCGGCGCTGACGATCTGCCAATGCAACTGATTCCGATGCGCCGCGGACCACGCGACAGTCGCCAGCGTGCACACCAGGGTGCAGGCGAAAACCGTCAGTACCGCGCCGCCGATGGTTTTGCGGTTGCCGCCGGCGTGGTTGAGGGTGATCAAGCGCTGCACCGGATCTTCGATGTCCAGCAACGCGATCGTGAGCCAGCAGCCGAGTACGAGAACCCCCGCGCCGCTCACGCCGTACAGCGGAAGCACTGGCGAACTCGGGTCTGCGTAAAGGATCGAGCACAACGCGAGGTACGCGAGCCCGGCAGGCAAGTACCGCTGCGAATGTCCCAGCAGCGCCAAGTAATAACGGCTCACTGCGAGCACGGTGCCACCTCCCGCACGGACCAGCCGCCGGACAGTGCGCGCAGCAGCACGGCGTCGGCATGCTCGGCGTCGACAGTCAGGACCACGCCGCCTGCCTGATCGGTGACCGTGTGCACGCCTGGTTCAGCGGACCAGTTGTCGACGCTCGACGACACCGGCAGCAGCGTGATCCGCTTCCGTTCCGGATGCGTTTCCAGCGGCGAGATCCGGCCGGAGTCGAGCCGGTACACGTCGTCGGCGTGTTCGCGCACGACGTCCGGCCGATGGTCGGTGAACACGACGCTCGCGCCGCGGGCCCGGGTTTCCGCGACCAGTTCGCCGAGCACCGTGTGCGTGCCGACGTCGAGCCCGGACCAGGGTTCGTCGAGGATCAGCAGGTCCGGCTCGGCCAGAACGGCTTGCGCCAAGCCGACTTTCTGCGCGTTGCCTTTCGACAGCGTGCGCAGCTGCGCGTCCGGGCTGCCGACCAAAGCGAGCCGCTTCAGCAGCGGGTCGATTCCGGACAGGTCAGCCAGCCCGCGAATCCGCGCGAGATGCCGCAGGTACGCCCGCGCGCTCAGCCGCTGACCGCCGGGAAACCGGTCCGGCAGATAGCCGACCGCCGGGGTTCCGGCGAGGTCGCCGTACGACGGCCGCGACACCCCGGCGAGGATCCGCAGCAGCGTCGATTTGCCCGATCCGTTGGCGCCGAGAATGCCGGCCACCCGCCCGGCGGGCACCTCGAAATCGATGTGCGTCAGGACGGGTTCGCCGCCGCCGTACCGTTTTCCGACTCCGCTGAGCCGGATCAGCGGAGTCGGCGCGGTCACGCAGCCGCGGCCTTCTGCAGCGCGCGGGTGGCCCGCTCCAAGTCGTCGACGACGGTCGGGTCGACCGGGTGGCCCGCCGAGGCCATCCAGTTCGCGAGCATCCGGTGGCCGCATTCGGTGAGCACGGATTCGGGGTGGAACTGCACGCCCTCGAGCGGCAGTTCGCGGTGCCGCATGCCCATCACGATGCCGCTCTCGGTGGTCCCGGTGACCTCGAAAACGGCCGGGTCGATGGTGTCCGGGAGCACGGTGAGCGAGTGATAGCGAGTGGCGGTGAACTCCTCCGGCAGCCCGGCGAGGATGCCGGCTCCGGTGTGGCGCACCTGGCTGGTCTTGCCGTGCAGCAGCTCGGCCGCCCGGTCGACAGTGGCTCCGAAGTGCACGCCCAGCGCCTGGTGGCCGAGGCACACGCCCAGCATCGGCGTGCGCGTCTCGGCGCATTTCGCGATCACGTCAATGCTCTGACCTGCGCGTTCGGGCGTGCCGGGGCCCGGGGAGACGAGCACCGCGTCGAATTCCGGCACGCGGTCGAGATCGACGACGTCGTTGCGCCACACCGTGCAGTCGGCGCCGAGCTGCGCCAGGTACTGGACGAGGTTGTAGACGAAGCTGTCGTAGTTGTCGACGACGAGAACGCGCATACCGCCAGCTTAGCGGCTCCCACCTGCTGGACCGTACGCCAGATCACAGTGAAAGTTAGGATCACCTAACTTACCGTGGACCGGTGAGCCGAATCCTTCGTGTCGCCGTGGTGGGCGCCGGCCCCGCCGGCATCTACGCCGCCGACCTGCTGGACAAGTCCGACGCGAGCGTCGAGATCGACCTGTTCGAGCGCATGCCCGCGCCGTTCGGGCTGATCCGCTACGGCGTCGCGCCCGACCACCCGCGCATCAAGGGCATCGTCAACGCCCTGCACAAGGTGCTGGACCGGCCCAACATCCGGCTGCTCGGCAACGTCGACTACGGCACCGACCTGAAGCTGGACGACCTGCGCGAGTTCTACGACGCGGTCATCTTCGCGACCGGCGCGAGGTCCGACCGCGCGCTCGACCTGCCCGGCATCGACCTCGAAGGCAGCCACGGCGCGGCCGACTTCGTGTCCTGGTACGACGGCCACCCGGACGTGCCGCGCACCTGGCCGCTCAATGCGTCGTCGGTCGCGGTGCTGGGCGTCGGCAACGTCGCGCTGGACGTGGCGCGCGTGCTCGCCAAGACCGCCGACGAACTGCTGTCGACCGACATCCCGGCGAACGTCTACGAGGGCCTGAAGGCCAGCCCGGTCACCGACGTGCACGTGTTCGGCCGCCGCGGTCCGGCGCAGGCGAAGTTCTCGCCGCTCGAACTGCGCGAACTCGACCATTCGCCGAACGTCGAGGTGATCGTGCACCCCGAGGACATGGAGTTCGACGAGGCGAGCGTCGCCCAGCTGCGGTCGTCCAAGCAGACCGACATGGTCGTGAAGACGCTGCAGGAATGGGCGATTCGCGACGAAGGCTCCCGGCCGCGGCGGCTGCACCTGCACTTCTTCCACTCGCCGGTCGAGGTACTCGGCGAGGACGGCAAGGTCGTCGGCTTGCGCACCGAACGCACCGAATACCGCGACGGCGAGGTCGTCGGCACCGGCGAGTTCCACGACTGGGACGTGCAGGCGGTGTACCGCGCGGTCGGGTACCTGTCGTCGCACCTGCCGGAAATCCCGTTCGACCACACCGCGGGCGTGATCCCGAACCAGGGCGGCCGCGTGCTGGACCTGGACGAGAACCAGGTCCCCGGCGTGTACGTGACGGGCTGGATCAAGCGCGGCCCGGTCGGCCTGATCGGCCACACGAAGGGCGACGCGGCCGAAACGGTCGCGAACCTGCTCGCCGACGCGGACACGCTCGCCGCGCCGCGGCATGCGGAGCCGGACGCGATCCTGGATTTCCTCACCGCGCGCGGGATTTCGTTCACCACCTGGGAAGGGTGGGGCAAGCTCGACGCGCACGAGAAGTCGCTCGGCGAGGCCGAGGGCCGCGAGCGGGTGAAGGTAGTGGAGCGCGACGAGATGGTGCGCGTTTCGCGCGGTTGATTCACCTAGACGATCTTCCCGCGAGCGTGCCTGCTTTCGCTCAGTTCGGGTGCTCGCCGTGCGGCTGTTCCGGTGGGAGTGATCCACCAAAGTGGTGATGAAACTCGTTTTCTCTTGTGGCCGGGTCGGGCGGGCCGGTAGCTCTGAGGGGTACCGCTGACCATGGAGGTTGTCTTGTCCTTGGACGTATCGCCCGCGCTGCTGGAAAAGGCCGAACGCGGGGAGGTCTCCGACGCCGAGTTCGTGGCCTGCGTACGGGAATCGCTGCCGTACGCGTGGGAGGTCATCACCGGAGTGATCGCGGAGGCGGACACCGCCGCGGACGGATTCGCGGACAACGAAACCCCGCCGCCGGACGAGACCGCCCGCGGTCAGCTGCTGCGGGCGCTGGCCTCGGACGCGATCCGGGGCGGGCTGGAGCGGCATTTCGGGGTGAAGCTGGCCTTCCAGAACTGCCACCGGGTGGCGGTCTTCCGGGACACCGACGGGGATCGGTACCGGGCGTTCGTCTCGCCTCGGGGGCAGTTGCTGAACCAGAGCCCTGAACTGCGGGACTGCTGAGTTCGAACCTGCGAGCTAGAGAGTAGAAGGCTCGAGACCCCGCAGCGCGGGCAGCACCTCGGCGCCAATCCGCGCGATATTCGCCATCGTGCCCTCCGGCGTGCCGGACGCTTCCACGAACATGATCACGTGGGACACCCCGGTGCGCCGGAGGCTTGTCCGCAGGGTTTCGACACAATGCTCAACCGGACCGACCGGATGGATCGCGCACAGTTTTTCCGTGTACTCCCGAGGGTCCCGGGAAGGACCAGGCCGGTCGTCCACCGGAACATGGGCGGCTAAGCCGTCCGCCAGCCAACCCGGCAACGCACCGCGCACCACCTCGCCAGCATCGTCGCCGACCTGGCACAGCACTGTCGACACATGCTCCGCAGGCGCGCCGTAAGCAGCGACAGTCGCCGCCTTCTCGGCGTCATCCGCGTGCAGGCCCAGCAACAACGGCAACCTGCGTTCGGCGGCAAGCCGGACCGCGGAGGAAGCCGGGCCGCCGCAGGCCACTACCACGTTCAAAGATCGTTGCGGGACCGGGCGAAGCGGGACTTCCCGGAAAGCGAAATGAGAGCCCTCCGCCGAGACACGGCCAGTCGCGGCGGTCAGCAAAAGGTCCAGCGACTCCGCGAAACCCGTTTCGTAGCGCGGCAATCCGGTCCCGAACACCTCCAGGTCCTGCCACGGCCCGCCCCGGCCGACGCCTAACCGCAGGCGGCCGTCGGAGACTGCGTCGAGCATCGACCACTGCTCGGCCAGCGCCACCGGATGCGTCGTGGACAGCACGCTCACCGCGGTGCCCACGCCGATTCGCGACGTCCGGCCGAGCACGTGCGCGGCGAGCGTGATGGCCGACGGGCACACCCCGTACGGCATGAAGTGGTGCTCGGCCAGCCACACGTCGTCGAAACCGGCGGCCTCCGCCGCGCAGGCCGCTTGGACGGTGCGCCGCAGTACGGCGGCGTCGTCCTGGCCCGGGAAGCGGCCCGAGACCAGGAAGACCCCGAACCTCAGTTGTTCACCGACACGTTGTTGAACCACAGCAGCGGGTCCAGCCACGGGAACACCACGAACATCAGCAACGCCACGATTCCCAGCACCAGCACGAGCGCGATCGCGAACTTCACCGCGAACGGACCCGGCAGGTGCCGCCAGAGCCAGCCGTACATCAGGACGCCACTCCGATCTTCTTCAGCAACGTCGTGTAGTCCGGCACCTGCGTCTTCGGCACCTGCCGGGTCAGCACCGAGGTGATGATCAGCCGTTCCTTCGCCGAGAACTGCGGGTGACACGTGGTGAGCGTGAGCAGCGAAGCCTGCTGCGCCTTCGGCAATGCCCCGGCCGGCTTGTACGGCACCGGGTTCACCGCGTCGCCCTGGCTCGGCTGGACCACCTTGCGGCCGAACGTCTCGTCGTACGGTCCGCCGCCGGGGATGCTCGAATCGCGCAGCGTCGACACGCCCTTGCACTCCGGCTGCGCGCCCTTGCCGCTGCTCCAGCCCTTGATCTCGTCCTCGTACGGCAGCACCTGGTAGATGAAGAAATCGGTGTGCGTTTCGATCACGATCTGGTCGCAGGAGCTCAGGTTGTCCAGGTCGTTGAACGGCGCGCCCTTGCCGACGCGGTGCCCGGCGATGCCGAAGTTGCCCGGTTCGCCCGGCAGCGCGGTGCCCTTGTAGTGACCGGGGCCGACCGCCAGCGACTCCTCGCCGGTGCCTTCCTGGATGGTGAAGTTGAAGTCCGCGCCGAACGACGGGATGTGGATGCGCGCGAACGCCTTTCCGTCGATCAGCTCCGGGTGCAGCGTGCGGTCCTTCGCCCAGTCGCCGTCGAGCTGATCGCTCGCGGTGTGCTGTTTCTCCGCGGAGAACAGGTCGGTGACCCACACCTCGTACACCATGAACAGCAGCACGATCACGCCGAGCGTGATGAAGATTTCGCCCGCGGTGCGGATCGCGAGCCCGCCCTTGCCCAGCGGCGGCGGGGTCTTCTTGGCCTTCTTGTCGTCCTTGTCCTCGACCGCGACCGCGGAGAACACCTCGGTCGGCTGCTCGGCGAACTCCGGGCCGGTCATCCGCCGCCGGGACGGATCCGGCGCGGCGGCGCCCACCCGGCGCGGCATCTGCCTGCCCTCTTCCGGCTGCTGACGCGGCTCGCGCGGACGTCGGCCAGGATCCCCGGGCTGGGCGCGGAATTCCCCGGTACGCCGCGGGCGCTGCGGGCCGCCTTCGGCGCGGAACTCGGCGGTCCGGCGGGGTCCGGGCTCGCGCGGGCCGCCGAAATCACCGCCGCGGGGGTCCCCCTCGCGGGGCCTGCCTTCGCCTGGACGCCCCTGCGCCTGCCGGTTTTCGCCGCCGTCCCGGCGCGGTCCGCCCCGGTCGATCGGCGTGCGCTGTTCGGGTGATCTGCGGCCCGGGTCCCCGGCCACTCTTCGCCTCGGCGGGGTCTCCCCGGACTGCCTTCTCGGCGGCGGCGGCTGACGGCGGACCGGGCGGTCAGGTCCGGTGCCGGGGCGGCGGTCGTCCTCGCCCGGCCAATCCTGCGGCGTCACGCAAGCTCCTCCCGCGCCCGGCCGGAGCCCTCCTCGGCACTCCAGGTGGCGCTATTGTCACAGTCTGAGAAACCCCGACCGCTCCCGCCCGGTGCTGCGGAGCCGTCCTTTACGTTAACGTGTGCACGTGGCGCTGGTTGCGCACCCCGACAGCGGGACCTCGTCCAGGATGCCGCCACCAGGAATGCCCGAGAGCACGCGAGGAAACGATGCCGAAGTCGAAGGTCCGCAAGAAGACCGCGTACACCCCGCCTGTCGACCGCCGTACCCCGGTGAAGGTCCAGGCCGCGGGACCGTCGAACCTGTTCTACAAGATCGTCATGTTCGGCCTCATGCTCCTCGGGCTGGTGTGGCTGGTCGTGAACTACATCGCCGGCGACAAAGTTTCGTTCCTCAGCGAACTCGGAAACTGGAATTTCGCGATCGGATTCGCCGCGATGATCGCCGGCCTGCTGATGACGATGCGGTGGCGCTGACCATCCGCCGGATCAGCTTTGCTCCGGTCGGCCGATTGACACCGAATCACACCGGTGTGACTCATCCCCAGTGTGGATAACCCCTGTGGATAACCACCCGACCTCCTGGGCCCCGCGCCGAAACCTCGTGGTAGTGGCGTGGGGCCTGACCACGTTGCTGCTGGTCGGAACGGTCCTGGACGCGCTCTTCGGCGACGGCAAGGGCGCGGTGCTCACCGGCCTCGCGACCCTGGCCGTCGGCGCGTTCGCGATCCACTGGACGCTCGTGCGGCCGCGCCTGTCCGCCGACGAGCACGGCCTGCGGACTCGCACGCTCAGCGGCACGCACCGGCTCCCCTGGACCGGCACGACGATCCGGCTGCGCAGCACGCGCCGCCTCGGCCGCGACGGCGTGACGCTCGAACTGGAGCGCGACGACCAGCTGTTCATCTTCGGCCAGACCGACCTCGGCGAGGATCCCCGCGACGTGCTGGACGTGCTGACCGAGTTGCGGGCTCGCTCAGCCGGAACCGGATAGCTTGCAGGAGTACGAGTACTCCTCCTGGACCTGCCGGAGAGAACAATCCAGCGAGGGAAACTCGGTGGCCCGCCAGCTGATCAGCCCGACGAGCGCGACCACGACGACGGCCGTGCCGATCCCCTGCCACCGGGCCAGATTGCGCGCCGGGGCGTAGAGCATCGCGCCCGTCACCAGCGCACCGGTGACCAGGCCGCCCGCGTGTGCCCAGATCGAAATGCCGGGGATGGAGAAGGTGATGTAGGCGTTGATCACCAGGTTGATGAGCAGCGCGGTCGGGTTCAGCCGCAGTTTGAGCGTGATCACCGCATAGCTGCCGAGCAGTCCGAAGATCGCGCCGGACGCGCCCACCGTGGGAGCGCTGTCCCCGAAAAGCAGCACCGCGGTGGAGGCGCCGAGCATCGACACGAAGTAGAGCGCCAGGTAACGAATCTTGCCGAAGACCTGCTCCAGCGCGCGCCCCATCATCCACAGCGAGAACGCGTTCGCCGCGATGTGAATCGGGCCGTAGTGCAGGAAGCCGGAGGTGAAGATCCGCCACCATTCGCCGCCGCCGAGGGTGACCAGCGGCTGCAGCGCGCCCTGCATCCAAATGGGTGCCAAATCGTTTCTGAACAAGCTTTTCGCCTGGACGACGGTGATCAGGAAGAGCACCACGTTCACCGCGATCAGCGTCGCGGTGACGACGTACGAGTTCGAAAGCCGGGCCCCGGCGATCGTGCGGGAGCCCATTCCGGCGTCGCGGTACTGCCGGTGCTGCTGTTTCTGCTGTTGCGCACCGGTCTGGATGCAGTCCGTGCACTGGAACCCCACCGGGGCTTCGCGCAGGCAGTCCGGGCAGGCCGGACGCCCGCAGCGGGCACAGCTGAGACCGGTCGGGCGGTTCGGATGCCACCAGCAACCGGGAAGAGAGGGCGCGGACGGGTTCGGCGGTTGGCTCACGATGACTCCAACCTACCGAAACCCCATCCCCGCCTGCGGCTCGTCAGTCTTCGACGGTGATCTTCTCGATGACCACGTCGGACAGCGGGCGGTCCGCCGGTCCGGTCGCGGTCGTCGCGATGGCGTCGACGACGTTGCGCGACTCCTGGTCCGCCACCTCGCCGAAGATGGTGTGCCGGAAGTTCAGGTGCGCGGTCGGCGCGACGGTGATGAAGAACTGCGAGCCGTTGGTGCCCGGCCCGGCGTTCGCCATGGCCAGCAGGTACGGCTTGGAGAACTGCAGCTCCGGGTGGAACTCGTCGCCGAACTTGTAGCCGGGGCCGCCGCGGCCGGTGCCCGTGGGGTCCCCGCCCTGGATCATGAAGCCGTCGATGACGCGGTGGAAGATCGAGCCGTCGTAGAACGGGCCGGAGTTGCCGCCCTTCGCGTTCGGCTGGGTGTACTCCTTGGAGCCGGTGGCCAGCCCCACGAAGTTCGCCACGGTCTTCGGCGCGTGGTCGGGCAGCAGGTTCACGTGGATGTCACCCTGGTTGGTGTGCAGGGTGGCCTTGCGGGCGCTTTCAGTCACGCCGCCATCGTGCCACCCCTTCGCACAAATGGGGGGTTCAGGGGGCCGTCCCGGCCCGGCGCGCCGGACGCCCTCCCAGGAAGAAGGCACTTTTCCGAGGTTTCCCGGACGCCCGCAGCGGGAAGCCGCAGCGGTGCGGGCGGAAAAAGGGCAGGATAGATGTCAAGCAACAGATCTGTTTCACAACGATTGATGAGGTGAAGACCATGACCCGGGCCGTGGAATCGGTCGGCGAGTCGGTCAAGTCCGGCTCGGCGGACCTGCGGAAGCTGGTCGTCGAGGCGGGCAAGGCGGGCGCGAAGGCCGCCGAGGCCGGCGCGGAGGAGCTGGGCAAGCGGAGCCGCCGGGCCCAGCGCAAGCTGGCGAAGAAGACGGAGCTGACTCGCAAGGAGCTGAAGAAGAGCTCCGCCGCGGCGCGCAAGGAAGCGCTCGCCCGCATCGCCGAGATGAAGAAGCCGGGCCGCAAGGCCAAGAAGGCCGCGATCAAGGCCGCCGCGTCGGCAGGCGAGTCGAAGCGCCGCGGCAAGAAGGACTTCAAGGCGGCGAAGAAGGAGTTCCGCGCCGCTCTGGAGGAGGCGAAGAGCGCCGCCAAGGGCGTCCGCAAGCGTCGCCGCTGGCCGTGGCTCCTCGGTCTCGGCGCGGTCGCGGTCGGCACCGCCGTCGCGCTGAAGTCGCGGCAGCAGGAGCCGCCGGTCGCCCCGGCTCCGCCGAAGGCCACCCCGCCCGCTCCCCCGGCCCCGAAGCCCGCCCCGGAGGCCAAGGAAGCCAAGGACGCGAAGGACGCCACGCCGGGCGAGCCGAAGACGAACGGCAAGGCGCCGAGCCCCTCGGCCGCCGAGAAGAAGAACTGAACGCGCGAAAAGGGCCCCGGGAAGTGCGTCCCGGGGCCCTTTTTCGTATGTCGCTCAGCCGGTTCAGGCCGCGGCGGCGTGCTTGTCGATCAGCTGGCCGAGACGCGGCAGCGCCTCCTCGACGTTCTTCTTGCCGTTCGGGCGCAGCTTCGAGTACACCTTCTTGATGCTGTCGCGGCTGCTGCGCTCGGCGCGGGCGTCGGTGACCCCGAGCAGCGCGTCCGACGCCTCGTCCGAGCGGCTGCTCAGGTAGGCGCCGAAGTCGTTGCCGCCCTGGGCGCGGAAGTCGCCGTAGAACGGCTCGAGGGCGTTGGAGAAGTCGTCCAGCAGGCTGTCGATCGCCGACGGGATGATGCCCGGCTTGATCTTCTTGACGGCGGCGAAGCCGGTCTTCACGACCGCGCCGGAGACCCCGCCCTTGTCGGCGACCTCGGCGTCCACGAGCTCCGCGAAGTCGGCGACCACGGTGGGGCGACGGCTCGAGTCAAGCAGGATTTCCTTGAGGGTGTCAGCCACGAATCTGTCCTTGTCGTCGATAAGGGGTAACCAAAGTATTCGGTGCCGGACGGGCACCCGCCGCGCGAGTGTTGGGGGGACCGCGCGTGCTGCTTAGAGTAATACAAGATCAACTTCACTCACCCGTGCGGAGCCCGTTACTCAGAGCTTCAGGGCAGCGATAGCCTTTTTCGCCACTGTGCGTGCTTTGATGCTCTGCTTCTGGTTGCTCGTCACGATGACGGCGTTCCCGCCCTTGGCGACGGCGTAGACCACCCCGTCGCCGGACGGCTGGTAGCCGCCCTTCCACCCCGCCGGGTCCGACGCCGGGTTCGACGTGTCGACCGGCGCGGCCTTGTTGACCAGCGCGGTCGCGACGTCGCTGTTGCCCACATACACCCGCACGGTCAGCTGGACGCTGCCGTCCGGGCGGTAGAAAAAGCACGTCGGATGCGGTTCGTCGGCGGACACCTTCACCTTGGTGACGTGCTGTCCGTTCGCGTCCTGCACCGTCTCGTTCGACAGGTACGGACACTCCGCGGTGCGTTCGGGCCGCGGGTCGGGCGGCAGCCCCGCCGACGCCGACGCGGAACTCGCCGGCGCCGAAGACGGAGTCTCCTTCGCCGGGCTCGACGGATTGCAGCCGGCGAGCAGGACCAGGGCTGGGGCGAGAACGAGAAGTCGGCGCATGGCGGGCACAGTCAACCATGCCCGGTGAAGTCCGCGCGAAGGCGGCGCGTGCGACGATGACCCCGGATTCCGCTCAGCCCCGGGGAGGTCGCGGACGTGCTCACGCCCGAGCAGTACCTGCAGGTGGTCGCCGAACGCGTAGTGCGCAGCGGCGGCAGGCTCAATACCGTCCAGATCGGACCGGTGACGTCCGCGGTCGGCCTGTTCACCGAGTCGATCATGCTGTCCACGATGAACTACTGCGTGGTCGCCGGGGCCTACCCGAACATCGACGCGGCGACGCTGCAGCAGTTCACCGGCATGGCCACCCAGCACGCCCGCGCCAACGTGCAGGGCACGATCGGCTGGACCGCCGCGTCGGTGGTGATCTGCGGGCTGGTCGGGCACGTGCACCCGGACGCCGCGCAGCTGGCGAGCGCGAAGACCAGCAACCAGTTCGGCGGTGAAACCCGGATGGTCGCGGTGGATCCGCAGGCGGGCATGACCTACGCGTTCACCGGCGGGAAGCTCTGGGGCGCGGCGATGCACGGCGCGATCCGGGCGAAGCTGACGTTCTGTTTCCCGCAGCCGGGCGAGGCCTTCCAGCAGCTCCAGTGGCAGCAGCAACAACAGGCCGGCTACGGGCAGCAGCCCCCGCAGCCGGGTCCCGGCGGCTTCCCCGGGCAGATTCCGTCTGGGCCGATGCCGCAGACCGGGCCGCCGCCCGCCGCGGGTCCGGCCGGGCCGCAGCCTCCGCACTACCCGCCGCCGGGCCAGCCGCCGTACGGTCGGTGACATGGTTTCGTTGCGCGGCTGGCAGTCGTTTCCCGAACAGCTCCCGGAATTCGACCCGGACCACACCCCGGAGACGCCCGAGGAGCTGTTCCTGGCCTGGCTGAACGAGGCGGGCGAACACGTGCTGGCCCCGCACGCGGTCACTCTGTCCACAGTGGACGCCGACGGCGCGCCGGACGCGCGCGTAGTGATCCTGAAGAACGTCGACGCGGACGGCTGGGCGGTCGCGACCAGTTCGGAAAGCCCGAAGGGCCAGCAGCTGGCGGCGAACCCGCGCGCGGCGTTGACGTTCTTCTGGCCCGGCCGCGGACGGCAGGTGCGCGTGCGCGGTCTGGTGGTTCCGGCCGCGCCCGAGGTATCCGCCGCGGACTTCCTCGCTCGCCCGCCGGCGTCGCGGGCCGAGGCGTACGTCGGGCATCAGTCGGAGGTGCTGTCCGACCCGGCGAAGCTCGTCGAAGCCGCCGCGGCCGCCGCGGATTGGGTGGCGGAAAATTCGGACGTGGCACCGGAAACGTGGACGCGCTACCTGGTCCAGCCGGAATCGGTGGAGTTCTGGCAGGCCTCGCACGACCGGCGGCACCTCCGGGTCCGCTACCGCCGCGAACCCGCGGGCTGGGTTCGCGAACGCCTCTGGCCCTAGAGCCGGGAGTTGGCCCGCAGTTTGGAAATCGCGCTGACAGTGGCGTAACCGCGCCATTCCAGCGCGGCCGCCGGGGAGAAGCTGGCGAAGTCGACCGTCCAGCCGCCGTCGGGCTGCTGGCCGTGTTCCAGCCGGGTCAGGTCCGCTTCGACCGCCTCCGGGGTGAACAGCCGTCGCGCCGGGCCGGGGACCGGGCTGAAGTCGAGCGGACGCAGCACCTCGCCCTCGGAGCCGCCTTGCACCGGGACGATTCCGCTTTCCGGCAAGAACTTCCCCAGTTTCGTCAGGAGTTCGCCGGCTTCCGGATACCGGTCGTAGGAGGCATCGAGCAGGTGGATCGCGAAGCTCAGCTCGATGACGTGCGGCATCTCCTCGAGGTCGGCGATCGCCCGCAGGCACCTCTCGGTCGCCTGCGCGAGCCACGGATGCGCCGCGACCGCCGGATCGTGTTCGGCGACCCGCCACGCCGCCGAAGTGACGAACGCGGTGCTCTGCAAGGAGAACACCGCCGGGTCGGCCCCGGTCCAAAAGGGAGCGCACGCGGTCGGGTCGGCGACCGGGAACGCGAACGGCAGCCCGCCGTCGGGGAACGACACCGAGGCCAGCCAGTCGCACAACTGCACCGCGTGCGGCGTGGTCACCGGTGCGACGTCGGCGAACACCTCGAACGCGTGCAGCGCGCCGCCCGGCTGGCTTTCCGGCGCGCGCAGGTCCGGTTCCAGGCCCCAGCCGTAGCCGCCGTCCGGATTCCGGTAGGCCGCGACCGCCGCGAGCACCTCCTCCGCGCGCCCGTTTCCTTCCAGCAGCTCGAACCGCCGCTGGTCCAGCAACCGGCCGTGCCCGGCGAGGAACGGGGCGACGGCCTCCAGTTTCACAGTCACCCGGACACCGTCGCACGGGTGCGGCGCGGCGGTCTTGAACGAATCGGCCACCGGCCCGAACGAGCGGATTACTGGGGCTGAAGCGCGCGCCGTGGCACGATTCGGAAGTGACCAGCAAACCGGACGACGCGCAGCGCTTGGCTGACCTCGCCCGGTTGCGCCGCGTGCGCGACCGGATCGACCGCGAGTACGCGCGTCCCCTGGACGTCGAGGCGCTCGCGCGGAGCGTCAACGTCTCCGCCGGGCACCTGAGCCGGCAGTTCCGCGCCGCTTACGGAGAGTCGCCGTATTCGTATCTGATGACCCGTCGCATCGAGCGCGCGATGGCGTTGCTGCGCCGGGGCGACCTGAGCGTCACCGAGGTCTGTTTCGAGGTCGGGTTCTCGTCGCTGGGGACGTTCAGCACGCGGTTCACCGAGCTGGTCGGGAAGCCGCCGAGCGTGTACCGGCAGGAGGAGACCGGAGCGACCGAGGGGATGGCGCCGTGCGTAGCGAAACAGGTCACCCGACCGATCAGGAATCGAGAAGCACCCCGCTCGGCGCGAACCTAGTGTGATCGGCATGGACCTGACCATTCACGCGAGCTTCCTCCCGCACACCGATCCGGAAGCGACGCTGACCTTCTACCGCGACATCCTCGGCTTCGAGGTGCGCAACAACGTGAAGTACGGCGACCTGGCCTGGATCACCGTCGGCCCGCCCGGACAGCCGGACACCTCGCTCGTGTTGCAGCCGGTCGCCGCGTTCCCCGGCCTCACCGACGACGAGCGCCGGATGATCACCGAGATGATGGCCAAGGGCACCTACGCCGCGCTGAACCTGGCGACCAAGGACGTCGACGCGACCTTCAACCGGTTGCAGGCCAGCGACGCCGAGGTCGTGCAGGAGCCCACCGACCAGCCGTACGGCGTTCGCGACTGCTCGTTCCGCGACCCGGCCGGGAACCTGATCCGCATCCAGCAAGCGAGCTGAAGAAGTCCGAGCCGGACCTCTGGGGAAGACAAGGGAGAGACGATGACCAAGGCCAAGGGGAAGCCCACGCGGGAGCACGCCGCGGACAGCCACGACCTGATCCGCGTGCAGGGCGCCCGCGTGAACAACCTCAAGGACGTCAGCGTCGAACTCCCGAAGCGCCGGCTGACGGTGTTCACCGGGGTGTCCGGCTCGGGCAAGAGCTCGCTGGTGTTCAGCACGATCGCGGCCGAATCGCAGCGGCTGATCAACGAGACCTACAGCAGTTTCGTGCAGGGTTTCATGCCGACGCTGGCCCGGCCCGAGGTCGACGTGCTCGACGGGCTGACCACCGCGATCATCGTCGACCAGCAGCGGATGGGGGCCGATCCGCGTTCGACGGTCGGCACCGCCACCGACGCCAACGCGATGCTGCGGATCCTGTTCAGCAGGCTCGGCACGCCGCACATCGGGTCGTCGCAGGCGTTCTCGTTCAACGTCGCGTCGATCAGCGGCGCGGGCGCGGTCACCGTGCAGCGCGCCGGGAAGCAGGTCAAGGAGCGGCGCAGCTTCAGCGTCACCGGCGGCATGTGCCCGCGCTGCGAGGGCCGCGGTTCGATCAACGACATCGACCTTTCGCAGCTGTACGACGATTCGAAATCGCTCGCCGAGGGCGCGCTGACCATTCCCGGCTACACCCCGGGCGGCTGGAACTACCGGCTCTACACCGGATCCGGACTGATCGACCCGGATAAGCCGATCCGCAAGTACACGAAGCGCGAGCTGCAGGACTTCCTGTACAAGGAACCGACGCGGATGAAGATCGAAGGCATCAACATGACCTACGAGGGTCTGGTGCCGAGGATCCAGAAGTCGTATCTGTCCAAGGACGTCGAGGCGATGCAGCCGCACATTCGCGCGTTCGTGGACCGCGCGGTCACTTTCGCGACGTGCCCGGAATGCGACGGGACTCGGCTCAGCGAGCTGGCCCGTTCGTCCAAAATAGACGGGATGAGCATCGCCGACGTGTGCGCGATGCAGATCAGCGACCTCGCCGAATGGGTCGGGAAGCTGTCCGATCCGTCGGTGGCGCCGCTGCTGAAGTCGCTGCACGAGACGCTCGAATCGTTCGTGGAAATCGGGCTCGGCTACCTGTCGCTCGACCGGCCGGCGGGCACGCTTTCCGGCGGCGAGGCGCAGCGCGTGAAGATGGTGCGGCACCTCGGATCGTCGCTCACCGATGTCACGTATGTCTTCGACGAACCCACCATCGGCTTGCACCCGCACGACATCCAGCGGATGAACGACCTGCTGCTCCGGTTGCGGGACAAGGGAAACACCGTCCTGGTCGTGGAGCACAAACCGGAGGCGATCGCGATCGCCGACCACGTGGTCGACCTCGGACCGGGTGCGGGCACTAACGGCGGCACGGTGTGTTTCGAGGGCACTGTGGACGGTCTGCGCGCGAGCAAGACGTTGACCGGCAAGCATTTGGACGACCGTGCCGCGCTCAAGCCGTCGGTGCGGGAACGCACGGGCGTGCTGGAAATCCGCGGCGCGAACACGCACAACCTGCAGGACGTGGACGTCGACATCCCGCTCGGTGTGCTGTGCGTGATCACCGGCGTCGCCGGGTCGGGCAAGAGTTCGCTGATCCACGGGTCCATCCGGGAATCCGACGACGTGGTTTCGGTGGACCAGGCCCCGATCCGCGGTTCGCGGCGGAGCAACCCGGCGACCTACACCGGGCTGCTCGAACCGATCCGCAAGGCTTTCGCCAAGGCCAACAACGTCAAGCCCGCGCTGTTCAGCGCCAACTCCGAGGGCGCGTGCCCGAACTGCAACGGCAACGGCGTCATCTACACCGACCTCGGGATGATGGCCGGGGTGGCCACCACCTGCGAGGTCTGCGAGGGCAAGCGGTTCGACGCCTCGGTGCTGGAGTACCGGTTCGGCGGGCGCGACATCAGCGAGGTGCTCGCGATGTCGGTCGCCCAGGCCACCGCGTTCTTCGCCGAGGGCGACGCGAAAACCCCGGCCGCGCACCGGATTCTCGAGCGGATGGAGCAGGTCGGGCTCGGCTACCTGACCCTCGGCCAGCCGCTGACCACGCTGTCCGGCGGCGAGCGGCAGCGGCTGAAGCTGGCCACGCACATGGGGTCGAACGGCGGCGTGTACATCCTCGACGAGCCGACCACCGGCCTGCACCTCGCCGACGTGGAACAGCTGCTCGGGCTGCTGGACCACCTGGTCGACTCGGGCAAGTCGGTGATCGTCATCGAGCACCACCAGGCCGTGATGGCGCACGCCGACTGGATCATCGACCTCGGCCCCGGCGCCGGGCACGACGGCGGCCAGGTGGTCTTCGAGGGAACGCCCGCCGAGCTGGTGAAGAAGAAGCGGACGCTGACCGGGAAGCACCTGGCCGCCTACGTCGGCTAGCGCAGCGGCGGCCGCCGGTCGAGCCAGGGCAGCGCCTGCTCCAGGGTGCGGGAGACCTGCACCAGCAGGTCCTCCCGCCAGGGCGCGGCCACGAGCTGGACGCCGACCGGCAGGCCGCTGGCCTCGTCGTGGTGCAGCGGAAGGGAGATCGCGGGCTGGCCGGTCACGTTGAACAGCGACGTGAAGACGCCCATCGGATACGCGGCCAGCACCGGATTTCCGCTCTCTCGCCACGCGCCGATCTTCGGCGGCAGGCAGGCCATGGTCGGCGTGACCAACAGGTCGAAGCTGTCGGTGAAGGCCTCGACGATGCGGCGAGAGAGCACCTGGGTCTGGTGCACGCTCTCCGCGTACGTCCAGGAATCGACCGACTTCGCGGCTTCGCGCTGTGCCCGGTTGTGCGGTTCGACGCGGTCCGGGTCGACCACCGGGACGCCCGCGCTGGCGACGTGCCAGACCTTCAGGAACGTCGAGATCAGTTCTTCGGACGTCGGCAGCGGAAGCGGTTTATCGACCATCCGGTGTCCGGCCTCTTCGAGCGCACGAAGCGTTTTGCCGACCGTGGCCAGGCAAGCCGGGTCGACGGGGATGCCGTCGATCAACGAGGTCGTGAGGACGCCGATCCGCAGGCCAGCGGGTGGTTTCGCGGCCAGTGCGCCGGCGAGCGACCGCGTGGGCGTCGGCTGCGACCACCACGCGCCCGGGTCGTGCTTCGCGAGCACGTCCAGCGCAGCGGCGGTGTCGGCCAGCGTCCGGCTGACGACCCCGCTGGTCGCGAAGCCCTCGACCTCCACCACGGCGTTCGTGACCAGGCCGCGGGTCGGCTTCAGCCCGACGAGACCGGTGCACGACGCCGGCATGCGGATCGATCCGCCGCCGTCCTCCGCGTGCGCGATCGGGGCCATTCCGGCGCTGACGGCGATCCCCGCGCCGCTGGACGAACCGCCGGGCGTGCGGTCCGGGTCCCACGGATTGCGCGAGATGCCCTGCGCCTCGCTTTCGGTGAACGGCACCGCGCCGAACTCCGACGTCGTGGTCTTGCCGAGCGGAAGGAAGCCCGCGTCGGTGAACCGCCGCACGATCGGGTCCGACTTCGGTTGCGGAGCGCGGTCGGTGGCCAGCGAGCCGTAGGTGGTCGGCCAGCCCGCGACGTGGACGAGGTCCTTGATCGGCAGCGGTACCCCGTGGAACGGCGGCAGGTCCTCCGGCCTGGACCGCACCACGGCGTCCGCGGCGGCTTTCGCGGCGGCCCGGACCTCGTCGTCGGCACGGAAACAGAAGGCGTTGAACTTCGGATCCAGCTCGGCGATGCGGTCGAGATAGCAGTCGGCGACCTCGACCGGGCTCACCTCCTTCGCGCGGATCGCGGCGGCGAGTTCTACAGCGGAATTGATCATCACGGATCCCCTTTCCGGTACCCGTTCAGCCTGGTCGGGGCGGTGGTCGCCGGTCTTGGAGAAATGTCGCGGCCCCGAATGTGGCTACGCTGGCGGCATGCGACCAGCCGAATGGGCTCGCGACGGGGCTGCGGTGTGGGGCATTGCCGTGCCTTCCCGGCCGAGTCGGTTGCCCGGCGTGCAGATGGCCGGGTTCGTCGGGGACACCGTGGATCTGGTCGATTTGACGGTGGTCCCGTATCCGGCGGTCACGCTGTTCCTCAACCTCCGCGAGAGACTGCTGGTCAACGACGTGGCGCGCGGCAACGTTGTCGCCGGGCTCGCGCCGCAGGGGATGCGCGTGCGCGGGCAGGGCATCGAATGCGTGCAGATCCGGCTCTCGCCCGAGGTCGCGCACGCGGTGCTCGGGACGGACCTGAGCGGCGAGGTCGTGTCTCTAGAGGACGTCTGGCCGACCGAACTTCCCGAGCGGCTGCGCGCGCTCAGTTCCTGGAACGACCGGTTCGCGCTGGTAGAAGCCGCGCTGGGCAAACGGTTCGAGGCTGGCCGGACGGTCGACCCGGAAGTCGCCTTCGCCTGGCGGCGGATGCACGCGCACCGCGGTCAGGTGCGGATCGAGCAGCTGGCCGACGAGACCGGGTGGAGCCGGAAACGGCTGTGGTCCCGGTTCCGCGGCCAGCTCGGGCTCAGCCCGAAACGCGCCGCGCAGTTGGTCCGGTTCGACCACGCGGTGCACCGGCTCGCCGCGGGGGAAAGCCCGGCGTCGGTGGCCGCGGAAAGCGGATATGTCGACCAGTCCCACCTGCACCACGAGGTCAAAGCCTTCGCCGGAGTCACCCCCTCCGCCGCCGCGAACGCGCCCTGGCTCGCGGTCGACGAGGTCGCCTGGTCTCGCCCCCGCTGCGCGAACGGGTGATCGCAGTAGGCATGATCGCGGAGTGACTTCCCTCCGGCCCCCCGCTGTCGCGCTGCGCCGGTGGCTAGACGACGCCGGCGCCCGCCGACCGGCGGTGTTCGCGCTGGTCCTCGCGTCGGTCGCGGCGGCAGCGGTGATCCTGTGGCTCGTCTGCACGATGTGGCCGCTCGACCTTGAGATCTACCGGTCCGGCGCGCGGGCGCTGGCCCAGGGCGACGACGTCTACGGCCCGCTCCCGCCGACCCGCGCCGGGCTGATCCTGCCGTTCATCTACCCGCCGTTCGCGGCCGTCGTGTTCCTGATCTTCGCCGCGCTGCCGTTGCCGTTGGGCGCGATGGTGATGCTCGCCGTTTCGCTGACCGCGCTCTGCGGGACTGTCTACTTCGTGGTGCGGCCGCATGCCCAGCGACGGACTGCGTTGCTGGCCGCGCTGCTGATCGGAGCTGGATCGCTGGCTTTCGAACCAGTTCGCGAAACGTTGTGGTTCGGGCAAATCAACCTGCTGCTGATGGCGCTCGTGGTGCTCGACTGCCTCGGCCCCCGCACCCGGCTGCCCCGCGGCGTCCTGCTGGGCCTGGCCGCCGCCATGAAGATCACCCCGGCCGGATTCCTGCTGTTCTTCCTGCTGAAAAAGGACTTCCGCGCGGCCGTGACGACCGTGGTGACCTTCGTGCTCGCGGGGGTGGCCGGATTCGTGATCGCGCCGGAAGCGTCGACGAAGTACTGGTTCGGCGGCGGGCTGACCGGTGCGTCCGGGATGAGCGGGTCGATTTTCGCGACCAACCAGACCATTCAGGGCGCGGTGCACCGCTTCGGCCTTCCGGACACGCCGACGTTGATCCTGGTCACGGTACTGACCTTGGCCGCGCTCGCACTGACCATCCCGGCGATGCTGCGCGCCGACCCGCCGATGGCGTTCCTGCTCAACACCGCGGCGATCCTGGTGTGCTCGCCGATTTCGTGGTCGCACCACTGGGTGTGGATCGTGCCCGCGATCGTGCTGTTCGCCGCTCGCGCACACACCCGGATCGCGGTCGCCGGATTGGTTGCCGTGGCGGCGATTTTCGTCATCGCACCGCATTCCTGGCTGCCGAAGAACGGGTACCTGGAGTTGTCCTGGGGACCGGTCGAGCATCTGGTCGGCAACAGTTATTTGCTGCTGGCGCTGGGCTTTCTCGGCTGGCAGTGCTACGCGACGCGCCGTCAAACCGCCGCGGTCTGAGCCAGCAACGGTTCCGGCAGTTTTTCGGAGTGGAGTACGTGCAGCGTGCTGACCGCTCGGGTGAGCGCGACGTACAACCGTTGCAGCCCACGCTCTTCCGCCGCCACGATGCGCGCCGGTTCGACCACCAGAACCGTGTCGTACTCCAGGCCCTTCGCCAAACTCACTGGTGCCAACGTGATCCGGGCCGTGCCCTCGCTGCCGAGCACTGTGTAGTCCAGCCCGCGCTCGGCAAGCGCCCGGCCCAACTCGGCGACCTCCGTGTCCGCAGCCAGCAGTCCGATCGACCCCTCCTGCTTCAACGCCTTCTCGCAAGCATCGACCGCGGCGGCGACCGGCTCGTCCGTTTCGGTCAGCTGCAAGGCATCCGCGGAATGCCGGAACGACGTGGGACTGCGCAGCTCCGGAGCGATGTGCGGAAGCAGCCGAGCCGCGAAATCGAGAACATCCGCCGGGACGCGGTAGCCGTGGGTGAGTTCTTCGATCCGCCCGCCTGGCCGGTCCAGGTGAGTGAGCACGGTGGCCCAATCGCGGACCGCGGACGGACTGGTCGCCTGCGCGACGTCGCCGAGAACCGTGCACGCACCAGCCAAGCGGCGCGCGATCGCCCGCAAATGCATCGGGCTGAGGTCCTGCGCCTCGTCCACCACGACGTGCCCGAGCTTCGCCGGACGTTCGATCAGCGCCGCGACCTCGTCCAGCAACGCCAGGTCGAGCGTGGACCAGGTCATCGCCTTCCAGCTGCGCGGCCGCGGCCGAAGCAGCGCTTCCTGCTCCTCGGCAGTGAGGATTCCGTCGGCCGCTTCCGCGAGAGTTGCTTTATCGGTAAGCAAGTCGTAGACGAGCCGGGCCGGTTCGACCGCCGGCCACATGTCCCGGACCGCCTTGTTGATCGCGGCGTTGCGGCGAAGCTGAGGCAGGGTCGCGCTCGTACCGCCGGACCGCTCCATCTCCCGCAGGATCCGATGCGCGAGCCGCTGGGCCAGCAATTCCCGCCCGGCGCTGTAGTCCGCGCCGCGACTGAGGATTTCGGTGAGTTCCTCGGCGATGTCCTCGGGATACAGCCGCCAGGTCCGGTGCTGGTACTTCACTTCGAGCGTCCGGTCGACCGGCTGAATCCGCGCCCAGAGCTGCCTCCGGACGACCTCCGCCATCCGCACGTCGCCCTTGATCCGCGCGGTCCGCGGCTCGTCGACGTACCCGGCCGAGCGGCCCGCCCCGGTCAA
Organism: Amycolatopsis sp. VS8301801F10; assembly: GCF_046195355.1. Lineage (NCBI taxonomy): Bacteria > Bacillati > Actinomycetota > Actinomycetes > Pseudonocardiales > Pseudonocardiaceae > Amycolatopsis > Amycolatopsis sp. VS8301801F10. The sequence continues at coordinate 1,386,868 of NZ_CP176065.1, forward strand.
TTCGTCAATCGTGGCTTGGGAAACCGCCACCTCGCCGAGCGCCGGAAGCACGCCCGCGATGTAGGCGAGAAACGCCCGGTTCGGCCCGATCACCGCGACCCCGCCGGCCTTCTGCAGCCGCACCCGCTCGGTGTAGAGCAAATACGCCAGCCGATGCAGACCCACCGCGGTCTTGCCGGTCCCCGGCGCGCCCTGAACGCAGATCGTCCGGTCGACCGGCGCGCGCACGAGCCGCATCTGGTCCGGCTGAATCGTGGCGACGATGTCGCGCATCGGCCCCTGCCGCGGCCGCTCGATCTCCGCGGTGAGCAGCCGATTCGCCGAGGAACCCGGCCGATCGAGCGGCTCGTCCTCGTACGCGCTGAGCACGCCGGCCTGGTCGAACCCGTACCGCCGCCGGACGCGAACCCCCATCGGATGATCGTGATCGGCTTCGTAAAACGCCCTGGCGAGCGGCGCCCGCCAATCGATCACCAGCGGTTCGCCGTCGTCGTCCCGAATTCCTCTGCGCCCCAGGTAAACCAGGTCCTGCTCGGGCGATCGGGTATGCGACCCGCGAGCGGCTTCGTAGACCTCGCCCGGCGGGTAGTCGAGCCGGCCGAAGAAGAGCGGCGCGTCGTCGATATCCGCTAGCTCCTCGGCGATCTCGATGCGAAACTGCCTGAGGACGTGGTTGAAGTACTTGTCGTCGACCGCGTCGCCCTCGCCCATCCCCGTCGCGATCGCGTTCTTGATCTCCGCCCGCATGCGGTCCAGCTCCGCGCGACAGGCCTGGAGATACTCGCGCTCCGCCCGGATCTCTGGTTCCACTTCCCGCCCCCCTGATTTCTTGTCCGAGTTAAATATACAACTCAGTCAAGTTATTATCCGGGTTCGGGTTCGGGTTAGGCTGACGCCCGTGTCAGGACTGCGCGAGCGCAAACGCCGCCGGACGAGGGAAACGATCGCCTCGGCGGCACTCCGCCTGTTCCGGGAATCCGGCTTCGACGGGGTCTCGGTAGCCGACATCGCCGCAGCGGCCGAGATCTCGAAGCCGACGCTGTTCGCGTACTTCCCGACGAAGGAAGACCTGGTCATCCACCAGTTCATGGACGACAACGGCCCCGCGGAGATCGTCCGCACCCGCCCGGCCGGGATGTCGGCGCTGTCCGCGCTGGAGGAGTCTTTCCTGAACCGCCTGGCCGAACGCGACCCGCTGACCGGCCTGAACGACTCCGCGGACGCGATCACGTGCCACACGCTGCTGTACTCAACGCCAGCCCTCCTGGCCCGGCTGGCCACGTACCTGTTGCAGAAGGAACAGGACTTGGTGGACGAACTGCAGGCGTCGTGCGGGGTGAGGGACGAGTTCACCGCCCGGTTGGCGGCTTCGCAGGTCTTTGGGGCACAGCGGATCTTGGGATTTCACAACGCCTGGGAGATCCGCGGAGGCCGAAGCGCCGACGAGACGTACCCGGACGCGGTAGCGCGGGCGAAGGCGGCTTATCGGATGCTGCGGGAGGGTCTGTCTTCGGTGCTGTGATTCAGTCCGCGGGCCAGGAGTAAGACAGCTGGTAACGGTCAGCTGCTAAGACCATGTCGTTGATCTCCAGCGGAGAACTGTCCGCGCCGCAGGCAATCCGGGTCACCGTCAGGACGGGCGTTTCCGCGGAGAGCTGCAGAAGCGCGGCTTCTTCCGCCGTCGGCATCCGCGCACCGACCTTCCTCAATCGCCAGATGCTGGGCCACCCGGGCATCTGCCTGCTCGAACCGGACTTCCACCGACGCGGAGGGAACGAATCCACTGGCGGCGGCGTCCGCGAGAAACGCGGCCTGGTTCTCTGCCCGAGCCGCGCGCGTCAGTCTGCTCTGGGAGCTGCGCTGGATGCTGTCGGGCTGGACGGGTTCGGCCATGCACCTCATCTTGGCCCCGACGCCAACGACGAGAAAGAGCCAGACCTGACAAGGCCTGGCCTACTCGCTAACTAGGTTCTGGCCCGCCCTGTCGTCCGGACCATCCGGCATCAGCCAACGACATCCGCCAGCCGAGCAACTTCATCCAGATCATCCGTCACCGGAACGAAGATCAGCTCATCCACCCCCAACTCACCGAATTCCGCGATGGACTTCCGAACCGTCTCCGGAGAAACACAAGGCACCACACTGTCCGCGACTTCCTTCGGAGCCAACCGGTAAAAGTCCCGAACATTCGCCACCCCGGCCTCGACGTCTCCCAAAACGAAGTACGCCAACGAAACCAGCCGCGGCGACCCATCCCGGCCGCCCTCGTTCCAAGCACGTTTCGCCGCTTCGAATCGAGGCGCGGTCGCCGCCACCGATCCCGAACCGGCGATATATCCCGTGCCCCATCGCACCATTCGCTGCAACGCTTGCTCGGTATAGCCGCCGAACAACATCGGCACCTGCCGCGTCCCGCTTGGCACCGCCGCGTTTTCCCCGCGAGGCTTGCCGCCCCACACTTCGCGGTAAATCTCCAGGTCGGCATCGAATCGCGCGCCCCGGCCACGCGCCCCGAGCCCGGGCACGGTGAACTCCTCTTCTCGCAGCCCCACCCCGACCCCGAACGTCAGCCGATGTCCGGAAACCCCGTCAATGCTCGCGATTTCCTTCGCCAGCAACGCAGCCGGCCACGTCGGCGCGAGCAAAACACCGCTGAGCAGCCCGATCCGCTCCGTCGCCCCAGCCGCGGCGGCCAGCGCGACCGTGTCGCTCACTCCCGGATACGCGTACCTGCCGATCGTCGCCAACGAGGAAAAGCCCGCCTCCTCCGCCCGCGCCGCCCACCTCGGCAGGACCGTCGGGTCCACGTCGCGCACTTGATTCGGAAGCCCTATGCCAATTCGCACCAGATGATCCTCTCGACCTGTTGCCAGACCCCGCATTGAATGACAGCATGCTGTCATGTCCGACAAGCTAGCGATACGACAGCATGCTGTCAAGAAAGCCTGCGACGCCTACAACGCCCTGATGGACGAGGTCATCCGGCTCTCCGACGTCCTGGAAGCGGTCGGCAACGGCATCGCCCGCCCAACCGGGTTGAGCGTGGCGCGATACCAGGTGCTGGCCGCGGTCGACGAGAAACCAGCGCCGGTCGCCGCGATCGCCTCCCAGCTGGGCCACACCAGGCAGAGCGTCCAACGCGTCGCCGATCTGCTGGTCGACGACGACCTGGCCCGCTACCGCCCGAACCCCGCGCATCAACGCGCCAAACTGCTCGAAGTCACCCCGGACGGCCGCGCCGCATTGCACCGGATGCAGGCGGCGTACGACGATCTGGCCCTCCGGACCACCGATGGCCTTGACCTCGAGCGCCTCGAATTGGCCCGGCAGACCCTCATCGAACTGCAACATCGGTTGCGATCCGAATTGCCCTCCTGATCACTAGGCTGGCGTCGCCGAATTCCCGCCGAGGAGAAACCCGCGATGCGCAAGCGAAAAACACTGCCGAAGAACTTCGGCGAGATGCTGACGACTGCCTCGCTCGCCGAACTCCAAGCCGTGTTCGAGCGCACCGAGCTGGACGCGCGCGGTGGTTACGGCAACGCGACGGCGATCGGCTACGACGATTGTCCGGACGAACTCCTCGTCTGGCTGGTCGGCCAAGGTCTCGACGTCAACGCCTCCGACCGATACGGCGAGACTCCACTGTGGACACGAGCCAAACGGGGCGACGCAGCACAGATCCCGCTGTTGCTTTCGCTCGGCGCTGACCTCGAACGGCCACGCGCCCGCAGCGGCACCCCGCTGCACGGCGCGGCCGGCAACCAAAAACCGGCGACGGTGCGAGTGCTGCTCGAGCACGGCGCGAACATCCACGCCACGATCGACGGCGATCCGGAATCCACCCCGCTGCTGTCCGGACTAAGGCGTACCGAGAACCTCGGGATCGCGGACATGGCCGAAACTGCCGCTCTCCTCCTCGAAGCCGGCGCGACCGTGACCGCCGAGGCACGAAAGCAGGTACGCCGGATCGGCACCAACTTCGAGTTTCACCGCGCGGGTTTCAACCCGGATCTCCTCGCCGAGACCGACGCCGGCCTGCGCGAGTTGTACCGCTTGTTCAACGTGGAACCGGTGCCGCCGCGGCTGGTCCACGACGGCACCGCCCCGATCACAGTGCCCGCCGGCTCCTGGCAGAAGCAGCACCACCAACTGTGGGAACTGCTCGTACCGTCCTCGGGCGCGGCGGAAACCGTGCAGGGAGAGGCGATCCGAGTGACCGGAAAGGTCGCTCGCGAAATCCTCGACAACGGCAGTGTGAACTGGGATCGAGCCTTCCGCGCGATGACCAGCGCACTCCCCGGCTACTTCGCGTCGGGCACCCCGTTGCCCGCCGCCGAACTTCACGAAGCCCAGGTCCTCGCCAAGCGCACCCGCTCCGGCAAGGGCGACGACGAAGAACTGGCCCGGCTGTCCGAACTCGCCGTCGCCTGGGTCCGGCTCAACCCCACCCCGCTGCCGTTGGCTCCGCCCACGTACCACCGTTAACCGGACAGCGCCGCGCCCAACTGGTTCGCCAGCCACCGTTCGTAGGCCGCCGGTTTCCACCCGCAACGCTGGACGAGCCGGTCGTACACCTCGGGCGCGGTCAGCGTCCAGACCGCGTCGACCGCTTCGTCGAATTCGCACGCCAGCTGCCCGCGTTCCGCGATGCCGCGCAGGCTGTGGGTGTTGCCCTTCCGGCGTTCGGCGTCGATGGTCGCCACGAAGGCCTCCAGCACCGGGTCGCCGCCGGGCCCGTGTGCGACCAGCACCCCGAGCAGCGGCCCGACGCGGTCGTAGATTTTCCGGCTCCAAGCGGCGTAGGCGGCCGCGTAGGACGGCACGTCAGGCGCGTCGGCGACCCGGCGGAACTCGGGACGCTCGCTCATCGGCGTCTGGTCCTCGTCCCCGGCGAGCATGACGTCGTAGACCGCCTTGATGACCTCGGCCTTCCCGCCGACCGAGTTGTACACCGTCTGCGGGCTGACCCCGGCCGTTTCGGCGAGTCCGGTGATCGTCATTCCCGCGTAGCCTCCGCCGCCGAGCAGCAGGTCGCGCGCCGTCCGCACGATGTGCGCGCGGGTGGCTCGCGCCTTCTCCTCCCGCTGCGGAGCACTGTATTGCCTTGCCACAGCCCTCCCTATCGGCTAGATTCTGATTCCACTGGATTTAGCTTCCAGTCAAGTTCCTTCGAGGAGCGTAGCCATGAACAACCCCGCACGCACCGCCGCCCTGGCCGTGTTCGACGCGATCAACACCGGAGAACTCACCGTCCTCGACCACCTGGTCACCCAGGACTTCATCGACCACGGTTCGCCGTTCCCGCTGCCACCCGGCCCCGCGGGCTACCGGCAGATTCTCACCTTCGTGCACCAGGTGCTGAACATCAGATACGCCATTGACGACGTCTTCGACACCGACGACCGCGTCGTCCTCCGCGCGACCGCCACCGGAACCGGCGTCGACGCGATTCACGGCCAGGGCACCGGAGGCAAGCCGTACCGGATGACCACTGTGCACATCTACCGCACTGAAGGTCCTATGCTCGCCGAACACTGGGGCGTCCGAGACGAACTCGGCGCCCGCATCCAGCTCGGCGCGCTTCCCGCCTTCGCTCCGCAAACCGCCTGAACCGGGCTCAAGCCGCCGGCGAAAGGCTGCGCACCATCCGATACCGCCGGACCCCGCTGCCGCGCACTCCCGGGAATTCCTGCACCTTCCGCCACTCGTCGGACACCCCGACAGTCCCCCTGCCGGACCGCGCCAACGCGTCGCGATGGGACTGTTCGTCGACCCACTCCGCATAGTTGAGCACCCGGGTCCCGTCGGTGCTGACGTGGAAATGCCCGGATATCCCGCCCGGCGCGGGCTTTTCCTCACTGGCCAACGCGTCGAACACGGTATCCACCCAACGCCGCTGCCGCTGCGCGTCCGCCCCGTCGAACTCGACGCTCACCACGACAATGCACCCCGGAACTGTCGAGTCGTCCCGATTTCCGCTGCGGTACAACCGATATTCCACCGGCTCGCCCTCGGCTACCCGCCGCACGAACCCGGGATCAGCCGCTCCCTCCGCCCACTGGGTGTAGACCAGCGACGCGTCTCCGTCGGTACTCGCCAACGCATGAAACGAAATCAGCCCGGCAGGCCACGGCTCTTTCTCCAGCCGCGCAAGCACCTCCGCCGCGACGACGGTTGTTTCGGCGACCAGCACGGCAGCCACGTCCGTACGCGCAAAGTCAGGCCGGTGGATAGTCATGAATACCCCTTCGAGAGCTGTGTTGACTCTCGAAGGATGGAACTTCAAGGGAAGTTGAAGTCAAGCCAGCTTCGGAAACACCGTTTTCAAGATCATCGACCGCCTGCGGCAGGTCCTCTAACGCACAAATCCCCGTCCGGCTCTGGCCGAACGGGGAGTGCGGGTGGACCTGAGGGGAATCGAACCCCTGACCCCCGCCTTGCAAAGGCGGTGCTCTACCAATTGAGCTACAGGCCCGGTGCGGACCGGGGTCCGCGAAGCATGACGTCAGTTGCGCGAGGCGTCCGCGGCCTTGGCCGGCGCGCTGCCGTTCGCCGACGGGGCGGCAGGCGTGGTGGCTTCGCGCCACAGGTCAGCCTCGGCCTTGGCCGCCTTGTTCCGCTTGACGACGAACAGGACGCCGCCCGCGACGACCGCGAGTGCCAACAGCTTCTTCACCTGAAGCCCCCTTCTGAGTGCTTGCGCTACCCCACGATGCTACCGGACCCGCCGCGCGTCCCGTCCAGCGGTTCCGTTCCACGTGGAACACCGGGAATATCCGGAGCGCGCGGTCCGTTGAATCGGATGGCCCGAGCGGCCACGCACCACTCAGCCCTGCCGGTCCTTCTCTTCCCGGCAGGGCTGACTCGTCTCCGCGAGCCGGGCGCGGGTGCCGGCGAGGCCCGATTCGACCAGGTCAGGGCGGTCGTTCTCCAGTCCGTACGTCACCTCGTACCACGGACCCAGCTGATTCCACGCCCACGCGCGACGGCGCAGTTCCGGCGTGACGTCGTACTCCTCCGAGAACGCCGCGACGCACTCCGCCGAAGTCCAGTGCAACAGCCACGCCAGGTCGCGCGCGGGGTCTCCGAGCGACAAGTCGGTCCAGTCGATCACCCCGCTCACCCGGCCGTCCTGCTTCAGCAGGTGCTCCGGCCCGAGGTCGGCATGGATGACGGTGTCCGCTGGATAATCTCGGACCTCCGCCAGCAGCGCCCGCCCGCGATCGGCCAGCGGACCCAGCAACGGCGGGACCGCGTAGAGCGCCAGGATCTCCGGCTCGGCACCGAGTTCCCGCGCCTTGGCCGCATCCGCACCGTGCAAGGCACGAAGGAATCGACCGAGCACGCGGCCGTCGTCGGCAGTCAGTTCACCCGGTTCGCCCGGCACCAGTTCATGCCGGACCACCAACGGATTTTCCCGCCACACCACCGGAATCGGCACGGCCAACGGCAACTGCGGAGCCAGCCACGGCAACACCCGCGTCTCCCGCACCAGCCACGCACGCACCTCGTCCCGTTGAGGCCGCCGCTCGACCCACCGCCCGTCGACCAGCGTCGCGACGCTGTCCCAACCCTCGCCCAGTTCCTCGCCGGTCACGCCGGAAGCCCGAGCGCGAACTCAATCTCCGAATCCTGGCCGCTGCCAAGGGAAAGCGCGCCGACCAGCTCCATGATTCGTTGCCGTTGCGCGGGAGTCGGCCGGAAATACATCGGCAGCTCCAGCCGATCCCGGAACGCTCCGGACTCCAGGTCGGCGATCACCGCTTCCCATCCGCCGAGGCTTCGGTGCAGCCACCATCCCCGACGCTGAATCGCGGGATCCGCGGAATCCTTCAGCACCGCCAAATCCGCCAGCGACCACAGCTGCGGGCTACTGCTGAGCACGTCCCCGGCCAACCGGGCCACCCGCGAATCCTCGCCAGTCATTTCCCGCAGCAGCCAATGCACTTCCGCGGCAACAGCTTTCCCGCGCAGCAACGACAAGCCAACCTTCTTCAACGCCAGATCCGCACTCCGCGCAAGCTCGACAATCTCCGCACGGTCCAGCTCAGCCCCAGCTTCCGCCAGCCCGACGTACGCGCGAGCCCGCACCACCGGCGCGGCGGAAGAACGCGCGACCGCCGCGTAAACCTCGACCGGATCGCGCCCCATTTCCTGCCAGCGCAGCCGCGCCCACATCCGCACCAGCACCGACCGGTCGACCAGAAGTCGTTCCACGTCAACGGGATCGAGCTGCTCCGCGGTCAGCTTCACCAACCCCAGCACCCGGCTCTCCGCAGAGCGGCCGCGCAACAACGACTCGGCGATGACGTCCGGCGTCCCCGACTCCGCGATCGCCTGAATCAACTTCCGCCGGACGACCTGGTCCCGTTCCCGCGGCAGCAACCGGACCGCGTCCGGCAAACCGAACAGCCCGGATTCGAAGCTGCGCCGGAACGCGGTCCGCCGGACGTCAAAGTCCTCCGAACTCCGCAGGCACTCCCACACCGACACCTCGCCATGCGCGTCAACCAGCGCACGCAGATAGCGCTCAAGCACCTGCGAACCCCGCCCTCGCTGCGAAATCCGCTGCAACAACGGCACGATCCGCTCCGCCTGCACCAACGTCGTACGCCGCAGCACCTCCCGTTCAGCCAGCTCGCGAACCACCTCGACATGGTCGGTAACCCGCACCGCCAACGCCCGGTCGCTCACCACCCCAGCCGATGCGCACAACACGCGAACGGCCTGCTCGCGAAGACGCCCGTCGGGGTGCATCGAAGCCAGCGCGGCGACAACCGGCGTCGCGTTCTTCAGCTTCCAGTCGCGAGCCCGCCCCAGCACCGGCACCGGATAGCGGGCCTGGCGGGCGTAGTAGTCGATCCGCAGCATCTCGCGCGCGGTCGCCGACGCGAGCCAGGCCTCGGCTTCGGCCAGACCAGACGAAAAACGCCGGTTGGCCGCGGCGAGGCTCAACTGCGCACGGATCTGCGCTGGGGTCTGCATGCCGCTGATTCTGGCTAGAACCCCGCTGAGCAGTCATCCGAAATATCCAGAAGCTGGCCGAGCCAAGGACGACGATCACGGGCGTGCTCCAGGCAAACACCACTGCATGCCAGCTGAGGGTAAGTCTGAGCGACGGTCATTCACTACCTCCAGAACCTCTTCGGCCTCGACTCGCCCACGCAATCGACCCAAGGCTTGGTGCTGAGCGACGCGCACAGCGCCCACCGTCGTGCCCAGCACCTCCGCCGTTTCGGCCGCCGATAACCCAACTACGACACGGAGCACGATGACCTCCTGCAGCAGCTTCGGCAGATGCGCCACCAGGCGCTGCATCCGGGCACCGGGATCAAGTGATTGCACAGCGGACCGACCAACCTCGACAGGCATGGAGCTGCTCAGGGATCGCGCGTCTCCGGTACCGACGGAACGCTCCGTCGGTGCTGTGCGTGCTTCGCTCCGCTTCGACTGGATCACCAGCAGACCACCCGGGGTGATCCCCTGGACCTCGACGTCGTGACCATGGTCATCGCAAACGCACGCTTTTTCAGTCACGAGCGCGAAGTTCGTCAACGGCCAAGAATGTCCAGTCGCAAAACGCAGTTCACCTCGTTCTCCCCATCGGAACTGCACGTCGAACGTCCGAGCCGCGAGAGAGTTCGGTTCCAGGAGTTTCGACGGCACGCACAGCACGGCGGACTCGAGCCTTGTCATGCTGCGGTCCTGGCTCAAGTTCGCCTGACGGTTGTCCCTGGCACGCCCAGCAGACTCCGGGTACGGAACCGCTTGGCCGGCTTGCACGCGGGTTTCTCCGACGTTTTCGGGTGTTTCGCTGTCTCGATGGTCGGCCAGGACAGTGTTGAAGATGGGTGTCGCGCCGTCGTCGGTTTTTTCTGCGTCATCGTCAGCCAATTGACGGGCAAGGGTGTCTTCGCGCTCGTCACCCAGCGCGGTCCTGGCGGCCGGAATCGGCTCGGCGACCTCGAGGCTGATCCCGAGCATGGGCCTGGCGAACTCGACATTGTTGTCGACGGCGGTGGCCAGCCAGGACACGGCTTCCGAATAGCGCTGTTCGGTCATCTTCTGCAGTCCGATGCCGAACGATTCGTAGGCAACCTCAACGGTGTTGGCCAGCGTGGGCAGGACTCGTCCGTGCTGGGCGAGGTCAGCTTCGTTAGCTGCGAGAGCGCGGTCCATGACGTGGTCGATGTCGAACCGGATGTCGTTGCCGTCGAGGGGCGGAAGTGCGCTCATCGCTGAACCTCCGGTGCGGTCGTGCGGTGACGGGCGAGCAGCGGTGATTCTCTGAGCTTGGCCAGCCCGCGCTGTTGCAGCGACTTCACGGCGTTGACCGTGGTCTTGAGCAGGGCGGCGGTGTCGTCGAGTTCGCACTCAAGTCCATAGCGAAGCTCAAGGACTTGCCGTTGCCGCGTCGGCAGCGTGCGCAAAGCCTTCCTGATGATGTCCTCGGTGAACAACCCGGCTCGAAACTCGGAGTCCAACAGGTTGCTGGCGGTGTTTTCGAGCAGTCTCGCGAGCGTCGCGCCGTCGATGGGCATCGGCGGCTTGCTCTTCTTGCGCAACTGGTCCACGCACCGGTCCTCGGTGATCTGGAACAGCAGTCGACGGGGCTCGCGCAGTGCCCCTTTGGCCTGCCAGCGGCGGGCGAGTTCGTAAAACGCGGTCGCAGCGACCTCTTCGCCGGCCTGCCGGTCGCCGCCCAGCCTTTTCGTGGCGTAACCGATCACAGCCGGGATGACGGTATCGCGGATGGACTTCATCGCGGCCCGGCCGTAGAGAACGGCGGGCTGGTGGCGGAACGCTTCCTCGGGCGTCGACTCCCCAGCGGCATCACGATGGTGGTCATCGTCTTCTCCTCCAGGACACTCCGAAGGGCTCGTCATGCCGTCTCCGGAGCAGCGGGCCCGAGCGTGACCGACCACTCGCCCCCGGCGGGATCGCGGCTGACCACCTGGGCAGGCCGGCCGGAGTCGCTCAGGATCCGCGCCGCGTCGACGAGCGTCGCGCCCCGGTCTCGGGCTGCCAATCGACGAGTGCGCAGTCCGACCAGGTGAGCCAGCAGACGCACCAGCGATCGTGGGCGCGGGATCGTGATGAGGTCCGACTCGGGGAAATCGGGGAAGAAGGTGTTCGAGGTCATCGGGAGGACCTCCTTTCGCTCTACCCCTTCAACCGAGGGTGGGCTCTCGAAAGAATCGCACCGGGCGAAGATCTTCTTGGCAGAGTCTTCCGACTGCCTGGCCCGAGATCCGCAACGACAGATGCGGAGGCCACGGACTTCTCGAAGCGACAGTCATCCGAAATACCAGAAAGGCCGGTCCGCGACTGCGAACCGGCCTTCCGGAAATGTGGGCCCACCAGGACTTGAACCTGGGACCTCTTCGTTATCAGCGAAGCGCTCTAACCGCCTGAGCTATGGGCCCGTCGAACGAGGAGAACTCTACCGGACCCCTCATCCGCCCTTGCAACCGGGTTACTCTCGTTCCGAGAGCGTGACCTCCAGGCCGCCCGCGAGGTCGGCCGACACGTTGTAGATGAAGGCGCTCACCGTGGCCAGCGCGGACACCAGCACGATGTTGATCGCCCCGAGGATGGCCGCGATGCCGAACACTCGACCGGCGCTGATCAGCGGTTCCGCGGACGCGTTCGCGCCCTCGCCGCCGACCAGGGACGAGTACGTGCCGTTCAGCTTGTCCCACACGCCCATGCCGTCGAGCACCGTGTAGAGCACGCCGACCGCGACCAGCCAGACGAAGAACATCGCGACGCCCAGCACCAGCGCCAGCTTCAGCACCGACCACGGGTCGAACCGCTTGATCTGCAGGCTCGCCCGTCGCGGGCCGCGGCCGGGGCGGCGCAGTGCGCTCGGCGTCGGCCGGGTGCGGCCCGCGGGCGGCACGTCGGCCGCCGCCGGCGGCGGGGCCTCGCCTCCGAAGAGCCGGGGCGCCGCCGAACCGGTCACCGGGTAGTCGTTCTCGGCCGCGGCCGGCTCGGGGGCCGCGGTGGGCACGTCCTCGGTCGCGATCCGCGCCGTGGCCATGGCCTCGGAGTCGCCGCCGCCGTCCTTGGCGGTGCGCTGCCAGGGCGGGTTGGCCGACGCGTCGTCGGCCTTGTCGGATGGTGCCACGTTGAGTCAGTCCTTACCCGTGCGTGGGGCGCCGATCACTGCTCCGGCGCCGTGCCGTCTTCTGCTGTGGGCTCCTCTGGCGTAGCCTCCGCCGCCTCTTCCGAAACCGTCTCGGAAGCCGGAACTTCCGGAGTTTCCCCGGCGGAGTCCTCGCCACCATTGGCGACGTCCGAACCCTCGTCCGCGTTGCGTGCGACCGCGAGAAGAGTGGTGCCGTCGCCCAGGTTCATCAGCCGAACGCCCTTGGTCTGCCTGCCCGCCTTGCGCACGTCCCGCGCCGGCGTGCGGATGACCCCGCCGCTGGACGTGATGGCGAACAGCTCGTCGTCCTCGTCGACGATGAGTGCCCCCACCAGCCTGCCACGTTTGCTGTCGTGCTGAATGGTGAGCACGCCCTTGCCGCCGCGGCCCTGTACCGGATAGTCCTCGATCGGCGTCCGCTTCGCATACGCGCCGTCCGTGGCGACCAGCAGGAACTTGTCCGGTTTGACCACGCTGATGCCGAGCAGTTCGTCACCGTCGTTGAACCGCATGCCCAGCACGCCCGAGGTCGGGCGGCCCATCGGGCGCAGCGCCTCGTCGGTCGCGTGGAAGCGGATCGACTGGCCGCCCGCCGACACCAGCAGCAGATCGTCCTCGGCCGCGGCCAGCACCGCGCCCATCAGCTCGTCGCCCTCGCGCAGGTTGATCGCGATGAGCCCGCCCGCGCGGTTGGAGTCGAAGTCGGTGAGCTTCGTCTTCTTCACCAGGCCGCGCTTCGTGGCGAGCACCAGGTACGGCGCGACCTCGTAGTTCGGGATCTCGATGACCTGGGCGATCTGCTCGTCCGGCTGGAACGCGAGCAGGTTCGCCACGTGCTGGCCGCGCGCGTTGCGGTTGGCCTCGGGCAGGTCGTAGGCCTTCGCCCGGTACACCCGGCCCTTGTTCGTGAAGAACAGGATCCAGTCGTGCGTGGAGCACACGAAGAAGTGCTGGACGATGTCGTCCTGCTTCAGCGTCGCGCCCTGCACGCCCTTGCCGCCGCGCTTCTGCGAGCGGTACAGATCGGTTTTCGTCCGCTTGGCGTAGCCCGTGCGGGTGATGGTGACGACGACGTCTTCCTGCGCGATCAGGTCCTCGACCGACACGTCGCCGTCGAACGGGATGATCTGGGTGCGCCGGTCGTCGCCGTACTTGTCGACGATCTCCATCAGCTCGTCGCGGATGATCGCGCGCTGCCGCTCGGGCTTCTCGAGGATGTCCTTGAGGTCGGCGATCTCCAGCTCGATCTCGGCGAGGGTGTCGATGATCCGCTGCCGTTCCAGCGCGGCCAGCCGGCGCAGCTGCATGTCCAGGATCGCGGTGGCCTGGATCTCGTCGATCTCGAGCAGCTCCATCAGGCCGGGCCGGGCCTCGTCGGCCGAGGGCGACCGCCGGATCAGGGCGATCACCTCGTCCAGCATGTCGAGCGCCTTGACCAGGCCACGCAGGATGTGGGCCCGTTCCTCGGCCTTGCGCAGCCGGAACCGGGTCCGCCGCACGATCACGTCGACCTGGTGCTTCACGTAGTGCCGGATGATCTGGTCGAGCCGCAGCGTGCGCGGCACGTCGTCGACCAACGCCAGCATGTTCACGCCGAAGTTCTGCTGCAGCTGGGTGTGCTTGAACAGGTTGTTCAGCACCACCTTCGCCACCGCGTCGCGCTTGATGGTGATGACGATCCGCATGCCGGAACGGCTGTTGGACTCGTCCGCGATGTCCGCGATCCCGGTGATCTTGCCGTCGCGCACCAAGTGCGCGATGTTCTCCACCAGGTTGTCCGGGTTGACCTGGTACGGCAGCTCGGACACGACCAGGATGGTGCGGCCCTTCGCGTCCTCTTCCACCTCGACGACCGCGCGCATCCGGATCGAGCCGCGGCCGGTGCGGTAGGCGTCCTCGATGCCGGACGTGCCGAGGATCATCGCCTTGGTCGGGAAGTCCGGGCCCTTGATCCGCACGAGCAGCGCGGCCAGCAGTTCGTCGTCGGTCGCGTCCGGGTTCTCCAGCGCCCACACGACGCCTTCGGACACCTCGCGCAGGTTGTGCGGCGGGATGTTGGTCGCCATCCCGACCGCGATCCCGGAACCGCCGTTGACCAGCAGGTTCGGGAACCGCGACGGCAGCACGTCGGGCTCCTGGGTGCGCCCGTCGTAGTTGTCGCGGAAATCGACGGTGTCCTCTTCGATGTCCGCGAGCATCTGCATCGCGAGCGGCGCGAGCCGGGACTCGGTGTACCGCATCGCGGCCGCCGGGTCGTTGCCCGACGAGCCGAAGTTGCCCTGCCCGTCGATCAGCGGGTAGCGCAGCGACCACGGCTGGGCGAGCCGCACGAGCGCGTCGTAGATCGCCGAGTCGCCGTGCGGGTGGTAGTTGCCCATGACGTCGCCGACGACGCGGGAGCACTTGTTGTACCCGCGGTCCGGGCGGAACCCGGAGTCGAACATCGAGTACAGGATCCGGCGCGCCACCGGCTTGAGGCCGTCGCGCACGTCCGGCAGCGCCCGCGACACGATGACGCTCATCGCGTAGTCGATGTAGGAGCGCTGCATCTCCTGCTGGATGTCGACCGGTTCGATCCGGTCGTGTTCCGGCGGCAAGGTTTCCGTCATGGGGTCCTTCTCGGTGAGCAGTCCTGGGAAGCGGGTGGGAAGGGGACGCCTACACGTCCAGGAAGCGCACGTCCTTGGCGTTGCGCGTGATGAACGAACGGCGGGCTTCCACGTCCTCGCCCATCAGCACGGAGAACAGTTCGTCGGCCTGCGCGGCGTCGTCGAGGGTGACCTGCCCGAGCAGCCGGTTCGCCGGGTCCATCGTGGTCTCCCACAGCTCCTCGGCGTTCATCTCGCCGAGACCCTTGTAGCGCTGGATCGCGTCGTCCTTCGGAAGGCGGCGGCCCGCCTCGACGCCGGCCTGGATGACCGCGTCGCGTTCCTTGTCCGAGTACGCGTACTCCGGCTCCGACCGCGGCCACTTGATCTTGTACAGCGGCGGCCGCGACAGGAACACGTGGCCGTGCTCGATCAGCGGCGTCATGAACCGGAACAGCAGGGTGAGCAGCAGCGTGGTGATGTGCTGGCCGTCGACGTCGGCGTCGGCCATCAGCACGATCTTGTGGTAACGCAGCTTCGAGATGTCGAAATCGTCGTGGATGCCGGTGCCGAGCGCGGTGATCAGCGACTGGACCTCGGTGTTCTTGAGGACGCGGTCGATCCGGGCCTTCTCGACGTTGATGATCTTGCCCCGGATCGGCAGGATCGCCTGGTACATCGAGTCGCGGCCTTCCTTGGCCGAACCGCCCGCCGAGTCGCCCTCCACGATGTAGAGCTCGCATTCGCCGGGGTCGTTCGACCGGCAGTCCTTGAGCTTGCCCGGGAGACCGCCGATCTCCAGCGCGCCCTTGCGCCGCACCAGGTCGCGCGCCTTGCGGGCGGCGAGCCGGGCCTGCGCCGACGAGATCGACTTGTTGATGATCGTCTTGGCTTCGCCAGGGTTGCGCTCGAACCAGTCGGCGAGCCATTCGTTCGACTGCTGCTGCACGAACGTCTTGGCCTCGCTGTTGCCCAGCTTGGTCTTCGTCTGGCCCTCGAACTGCGGTTCGGACAGCTTGATCGACACGATCGCGGCGAGCCCCTCGCGCACGTCGTCGCCGGTCAGGTTCGCGTCCTTCTCCTTGAGCAGCTTCTTCTCGCGCGCGTACGCGTTGACCACGCGGGTGAGCGCGGCGCGGAAGCCCTCTTCGTGCGTGCCGCCCTCGTGCGTGTTGATCGTGTTGGCGAAGGTGTACACCGACGGCGTGAACCCGGTGTTCCACTGCATCGCGACCTCGACCTCGAGGCCGGCGCCCTTGGCGTCGAAGGAGATGACGCTCTCGTGGATCGGGTCCTTGCTGCCGTTGATGTGCTTGACGAAGTCCTCGAGCCCGCCCGGGTAGCAGTAGACGACTTCCTTGACCCGCGCCTGCTTGCCCGCGGCGTCCTCTTCGGTCTCCTCGTCGGCGACGCGCTCGTCGCGCAGCGACAGGGTGAGGCCCTTGTTGAGGAACGCCATCTCCTGCAGGCGGCGCGAGATGGTCTCGAAGTTGTAGGTGGTGGTCTCGAAGATGTCGCCGTCGGCCCAGAACGTGATGGTGGTGCCGGTGTCGGTGGCCGGGCCGAGGTCTTCGAGCGGACCCGGGACCTGGTTGATGTACTCCTGGCGCCAGCTGCGGCCGTTCACCTTGATCTCGGCGAGCAGCTTCGTCGACAGCGCGTTCACCACGGAGACGCCGACGCCGTGCAGACCGCCGGACACCGCGTAGGAGTCGCTGTCGAACTTGCCGCCCGCGTGCAGGATGGTGAGCACGACCTCGAGCGTCGGCTTCTTCTCCTTGGGGTGCATGTCGACGGGGATCCCGCGGCCGTCGTCGACGACTCGCACCCCGCCGTCCGCGAGCAGGGTAACCTCGACCTTGGTGGCGTACCCCGCCATCGCCTCGTCCACGGAGTTGTCCACCACCTCCTGGACCAGGTGGTGGAGACCCCGCTCACCGGTGGAACCGATGTACATGCCGGGGCGCTTGCGAACTGCTTCGAGGCCTTCGAGCACGGTGATGGACGACGCGTTGTACTCGCTTTTGTTCTCGGTCACCGGCGTTGTTTCTCCTCGTCTCGCCCGAGCGGACGCCCGCTACTACAACAGTGTACTTGCCCGCACGCGCTCACATGCGGCTAGGACACCCCTCAGCCGGTCGCAGAGGGACGAAATCACCCTCAGTTGAGTCATCTCGTATCTGCACCTGCGCGGCCCGGTTCTCGGGGAACTCATCCGGCAGAGCGCAAGCCACGTCAGCCGTACGTGTCACGAGGCCCGCGGCCGGGCACGTGCCGGGGCCCTTTCCGCCAGCTCGGAGCGGTCGGACCCTGGATCCGCATCCGCTTGACCACGCCGTTCCCGACGCCCGCGGCGATCTTCGCCAGCAACTTGCCCTGCAGCAACCGCAACTGCGTCGCCCACGCGGTGGAACTCGCGCGGACAGTCAGCTCGCCGTCTTTCAGCGCCACCGGCTGGGCGTGTTCGGCGACGTCCTCGCCCACGAGCCGGGCCCACTGCCCGAACACGCGCGCGTTGGTCATCGTGTCCTGCCAGCCGCTGTCGGTGATCAGCCGCGAGACGAGCCTGCCGAGCGGCTGCGGGTCGCGCGGATCCGCGCCGGGTCCGGACCAGCGCCGGCGCGCCCGGTTCTGCCCGCCGCCCCCGGTGATCCGGCCGCGCCGGAGGTTCGGCGGGGCTCCGCGTTCGCGGGCTTTCGCCTTCGCCGCTTCGAGCGCGGCGTGCGCGAGGTCGCGGCCGCTCGGTTTGTCCCCAGCGGGCGTCTCGTTCGGCCCAGTGGAACTGTCACGCTCCGTCGCGGCACGGGCGGGATCGCGCGGGTTAACCCGCGCTTCGGGGGTGTCAAGACCGCCATCCGGCCGGTTCGTCACGCGCGGCGATAACGCGGCTCCGGGTTTATCCACACTGTCCACAGGTTTGTCCCCAGATCGGTGGGCAACCCGCGTGACCCCGGTCACCCCGCGTGGTCGTTGTGGCTGTTCAGGCACGGTTCACCTCCCCGTCGGCCACCGTGAACCTCGCGCCGGCGAGTTCCTCGGGCACGTCCTCGGCCACCGCCGCGGTGATGAGGACCTGTTCGGCGCCCGCGGCGACCTCGGCCAGCCGGGCCCGGCGCTTGCGGTCGAGTTCGGCGAACACATCGTCCAGCAAGAGGACCGGTTCGCCCGCTTCGGCTCGCAGAAGTTCGTAACTTCCGAGCCGCAACGCGAGCGCGAACGACCACGATTCGCCGTGGCTCGCGTAGCCCTTCGCCGGCGCTTCGCCGAGAATCAGCTCCAGTTCGTCCCGATGCGGGCCGACGAGACTGATCCCTCGCTCCAGTTCCTGCCGACGCGTGTCCGCCAACGCCTTCAGCAACAACTCGCGCAGTACCTCTGGCTCAGCACGCTCTCCGCCAGGCACGCCGTACGACGGTGGGAGCGCTTCGCCGAGCGAAGACTTGTACGCGATCTTCGCCGGGCGAGAGTCGGGCGCGACCCCCATATAAGCGTCGGCCGTGTACGGCGCGAGGTCTGCGATGAGGTTCAACCGTGCGGCCAGCAGCTGTGCGCCAGCCACCGAGAGATGGTCGTCCCACACGTCGAGCGTCGACAGCGCGTACGGATCTTCGCGACCAGTACGGCGTTTGCCTGCGGTCTTGAGAAGCGCGTTGCGCTGCTTAAGCACCTTCTCGTAGTCCGCGCGCACGCCTGCGTACCGAGGCGCGCGAAGCACGAGCAGTTCGTCCAAGAACCGACGGCGTTCGCTCGGATCGCCGCGCACCAGCGAGAGGTCCTCCGGAGAGAACAGCACCGTACGCAGAATGCCGAGCACGTCGCGCGGCTTGCCGACCGCGCCACGATTAACCCGCGCCCGGTTGGCGCGGCCGGGCGTGATCTCGAGTTCGACCGTCAGCTCGCGGTCCTCGTTGACGACCGCGACCCGGACGAGCGCGCGCTCACAGCCGTGCCGGACGAGCGGGGCGTCCGTGGCGACCCGGTGCGAACCGAGGGTCGCCACGTAGCCGATCGCTTCGAGCAGGTTCGTCTTCCCCCGGCCGTTCTGGCCGACGAGCACGACCGGCCCCGGTTCGAGGGCGAGGTCGGCCAGCGGCCAGGACCGGAAGTCGGTGACCTGGAGATGTCGCAGATACACGGGCGGGGACCGCGGGAGCTAGCTCCCGGCCTTCTTCACCGCGTGGCCGCCGAACTGGTTGCGCAGCGCGGCGACGGCGCGCATCGCGGCGGAGTCCTTCTGCCGGGAGGAGAACCGGGCGAACAGCGCGGCCGACAGCACCGGGGCGGGCACCGCGTTGTTGACCGCTTCCTCCAGCGTCCAGCGGCCCTCGCCGGAGTCCTCGACGTAGCCCTCGAGGTCGTCCAGCTCCGGGTCCTCGTCCAGCGCGCGCACCAGCAGGTCGAGCAGCCAGGAGCGGACCACGGTGCCGCGCTGCCAGCCCTTGATCACGGCCGGCACGTCGTCGACGATCTTCGACGCTTCGAGCAGTTCGAAGCCCTCGGCGTAGGCCTGCATGATGCCGTACTCGATGCCGTTGTGGATCATCTTCGCGTAGTGCCCGGCACCGACCGAGCCGGCGTGCGAGAAGCCTTCCTCGCGCGGGCCCTCCGGACGCAGCGCGTCGAAGATCGGCATCGCGCGCTGGACGTCGGACGCCGCGCCGCCGACCATCAGGCCGTAGCCGTTGTCCTTGCCCCACACGCCGCCGGAGACGCCGCAGTCGAGGTAGCCGACGCCGTGCGAAGCGAGCAGGTCCGCGTTCAGCTTGTCGTCGGTGAACTTCGAGTTCCCGCCGTCGATCACCAGGTCGCCCTCGGACAGCAGCTGCCCGAGTTCGGTCACGGTCTGCCGGGTCGGCTCCCCGGCCGGGACCATGATCCACACGATCCGCGGACCGGACAGCTGGGAGACCATGTCTTCGAGCGAGGCCGAGTCGCTGACGTCGGGGTTGCGGTCGTAGCCGACCACCTCGTGCCCGGCGGCGCGCAGCCGCTCGCGCATGTTGAAGCCCATCTTGCCCAGGCCGACGAGACCCAGCTGAACCATGAGATCCCCTTTGGATTGGATCGGTTTTCCTCGGTTGGACGCGCCGCTCAGCCCGGCAGCCGGACCGGCATGAGCAGGTAGAGATATCCGGGGACGACGTTGCCCTCGGCGTCGGCGGGCTTGATCAGCGCCGGCCGGTTGGGCGTGGTGAACGTCAGCTCGGCCCGGTCGCTGTGCAGCGCGCCGAGCCCGTCGACGAGATAGCCCGGGTTGAACGCGATGGTGACCGGCTCGCCCTCGTAGTCGACCTGCAGTTCCTCTTCGGCGCTGCCCTCGTCGTCGCCGCCGGCGGACAGCCGCAGCGAGCCGTCGCCGAACTCGAGCCGCACCTGGGTGCCGCGCTCGGCGACCAGCGACACGCGCTTGATCGACTCGGTGAGCGCGCTGACCTCGATGACCGCGCGCGAGGTGTGGTTCGCCGGCAGCAGCTGCCGGTACGGCGGGAACTCGGCGTCGAGCAGCCGGGTGGTCGTGTAGCGACCGGCTCCGGACAGGCCGAGCAGGCCGTCGCCGGAAGCGAGCGCGAGCTGCACGGTGGTGCCCGCCCCGCCGAGCGTCTTGGCGGCCTCGGCGAGCGTGCGCGCCGGGACGAGCACCGCGGCGTCGGACAGGCCCTCGGCCGGCTTCCAGGTGAACTCGCGCATGGCGAGCCGGAACCGGTCGGTGGCGACGAGGGTCAGCGTCTCGCCGGAGATCTCCAGCCGCATGCCGGTGAGCATGGGAAGCGTGTCGTCCTTGCCGGCCGCGGTGGCGACCTGGGTGACCGCCTGGCCGAAGACGTCGCCGGTGAGCTCGCCCGCGTGCGCGGGCTGGGACGGCAGCTGCGGGTAGTCCTCGACCGGCATGGTCGGGAGGCTGAACCGGGCGCTGCCGCAGGTGATGGTGGCGCGGGCGCCGTCGACGGAGATCTCCACCGGCTGCGCGGGCAGCGCCTTGGTGATGTCGGCGAGGAGGCGGCCGGAGACGAGCAGCCGTCCGCCGTCGGCGATGGTCGCGGGCACGCCGACCGTGGCCGAGACCTCGTAGTCGAAGCCGGAGACCGTGAGCGCGTCGGACTCCCCGTCCGCGCCCGCGTCGAGGAGAACACCGCCCAGCACCGGCACCGGAGGCCGGGACGGGAGGCTTCTGGCCACCCACGCGACGGCGTCGGCGAGCCCGTCGCGCTCGACGCGGATCTTCATGCGCGCTTCCTTTCGACAGCCGAGCCCCTCGGCTCGTGAAGGGGTCGCCGGGTACCGGTCGTGAGCACCGCGTGCGACCGGGTCCCCGCCGGTCCGGTCCGCCCCGCGCGGGAACGGACCAGCTGCAGACATCCACGTTAGGCCGTCGCCGGGGTCGCCGTCACCTCGGCCTCCCCTTCGCTTTGTCGACAAGACGACACGAATCTCGGGTTGTCCCCAGTTTCGTCCTCCGCCTGTTTTTGTTCTGTTCTTTCTAAGAAGAGATGAAAAACCAGTAGCAGTAATAGGGGCTGTGGATTGTGTGGACAGCGCTCGTTCCCGCTGGTCGTAGCGTGCGGCGGCCTGTGGGCAGCCCTGGTGGCGGATCGGTGGATGGTTCGGGCGATCCGTGGATGGTTTCGAGCGTCCCCGGATTCATCCACAGTCGGGCCCAGTTGTCCCCAGGGTTGTCCCCAGGGTTGGGCCGAGTTGTACCCAGGGTCTGGGGGCAGCCGAAGCGGCCGGGATCGCCCTGGTGAGTGACGAACCACAGCTGTGGATCACCTGTGGGCAACCTGGGGAATCCGCGTGGACAACCCTGGGGACAACCTGTGGATTCGGTGTGAGCGGGATGTGGATCAAAACCGGGTCGCCGCAGCTCCGGGATCCGTTGGCACTGTGGGCAAACTGCCCACACCCTGGGGAAAACCCCTTGTGTATCAATAAGTTTGGGGAATTCTCTGTACACAGGCTGTGGACGTCTGTGGATGGGCAGATCGGCGTACGCGCCTTCACTCGCACAGCCGTACGTACGCACGCTTCGTGCGCTTCGGGCGCGAAGCCAGGCGTGGCAACAAAAAGAGGACGCCACGACGGTCCGTGGCGTCCTCTGAAGAGAGCGGCAGTGTCTACAAGCGAGTGTCCAAACGCGGCAGCAGGCTACTGCCGGGCGCGCTGCTTGATCCGCGACGTCAGCTCTTGCACCTGGTCGTAAATGCGCCTGCGTTCGGCCATTTCCTTGCGGATCTTCTTGTCCGCGTGCATGACGGTCGTGTGGTCGCGGCCGCCGAACGTCTGGCCGATCTTCGGCAGCGACATCTCGGTCAGCTCGCGGCACAGGTACATGGCGATCTGGCGGGCCGTGGCGAGCGCCTTCGTCTTGCCGGGCCCGCACAGCTCGTCGAGCGTCACGTCGAAGAACTCGGCGGTCACGCCCATGATCGTCGGCGCGGTGATCTCCGGCGTGTGCGAATCCGGGATCAGATCGCGCAGCACGATCTCGGCGAGCCCGACTTCCACCGGCTGCTGGTTGAGCGACGCGAACGCGGTGACGCGGATCAGCGCGCCCTCCAGTTCGCGGATGTTCGCCTCGACCCGCGACGCGATGAACTCCAGCACCTCGCCGGGCACCGCGAGCCGGTCCTGAGCCGCCTTCTTGCGCAGGATCGCGATCCGGGTCTCCAGCTCAGGCGGCTGGATGTCGGTGATCAGGCCCCACTCGAACCGCGTCCGCAGCCGGTCCTCCAGCGTCTCCAGCCGCTTGGGCGGCCGGTCGGAGCTGACCACGATCTGCTTGTTCGCGTTGTGCAGCGTGTTGAAGGTGTGGAAGAACTCCTCCTGGGTGCCTTCCTTGCCCTCCAGGAACTGGATGTCGTCCACGAGCAGGATGTCGATGTCGCGGTAGCGCCGCTGGAAGGCGACCTTGCGGTCGTCGCGCAGCGAGTTGATGAAGTCGTTCGTGAACTCTTCGGTCGAGACGTAGCGCACGCGCATCCCGGGGAACAGCCGTTGCGCGTAGTGCCCGACGGCGTGCAGCAGGTGCGTCTTGCCGAGCCCGGACTCGCCCCAGATGAACAGCGGGTTGTACGCCCGGGCCGGAGCCTCGGCCACGGCGACCGCTGCGGCGTGCGCGAAGCGGTTGGACGCGCCGATCACGAAGGTGTCGAAGTTGTACTTCTCGTTCAGCTTCGTCTTCGACGTCTGCGGCTGCGCGGGAGCGGTGTAGGGCTGCCCCGCGATCGGCTGCCCGGCGAACCGGGGCCAGATCTCGTTGGCGGTGGCGAGCGCCTCGCCCTCTTCGTCGACTTCCTCGTCCGGGTCCTCGACGTCGTCCAGGCCCGGGGGCACCGGCTGCTGCGGAGGCGGGGGCGGCGGCTCGACGCGCGCAGGCGGAAGACCGGCCGCGTCGACCTGCGGACGGCGCGGCGGCGGCATCGGCTTCGGGCGCTCCGCGCGCACGTGGTCGGCCTGGCCGTTCTCCGGCCGCGGATTCGCCTGCGGCACCGGCTCCGGCCGCGGGACATCGTTTTCCACCCGGGCGGGTGACGCCGCATAGCGGGGGGCAGGCGCGACCGGCTCGGTGCTGTCGACCTTCACCGCGAGCGACACCGGACGGCCGAGCCGCCGCGACAGCGCTTCGGTGATCGAGGTGCGCAGCGCGCGTTCGATGGCTTCTTTCGCGAAGTCGCTCGGCGCGGCGAGCAGCGCGGTGCCGTCGAGGAGGCCGATCGGGCGGGTCACCCGCATCCAGGCTCGCTGCTGCGGGGAGAGGGTGCCGTCGGACAGCTCCCGCACCACCTGCTCCCAGATGACGCCCAGATTGTGCTGGTGCTCCGACACCGGTCTGACTCCCCTCCCCTCGTCGGCGCGCACGCCTCGGACCACCCCGAGCACGTCCTGGAAGCTCGCCTCGAGCACGCGGTCCGGACTCACCCGCGCGACGGCACAGCGATATCCACAAAGTTGTCCACAGCTGTGCACTAATGTACGGCCGTCCGCAGCCACGCCACCTGCGGGCTCGGCGTACTCCCCGGGCGCCTCCACACCCCCCGGCGCCGGCTGGGCCGCGTCAGTCCTGCCCGGAGGCCGAGAGAGGCACGCTAACAAGCCCTGCTCGATGCCACAAGACGTGGTGCTGCGCAAGCATTTCACGGGGTACGGCGTGTTGCCATTCGGTGCCGCGCCGCGGCGGGAGGCAGTCTCGCGGGTCGGTCGCCGAGGGTGGCGGAGGGGCGCCTGCAGCGTTCACGACCGGGGTGCGTACCCTCGTAAGGTCTCCCGTATGCGACGGGTGCGTTTCGCGTGCCTACGTATGTCGTCGCTCGTCGTGACGAGGCCACCCGGTGGTAGGAGACAGCACGAACTTCCGTGCGACCCGCACGACACGCCGGGCGCCGGGGAATCCGCCGTCGCCCGACGGCCGAGACACAGGAGAAGCAGTGAGCAAGGGCAAGCGCACCTTCCAGCCGAACAACCGTCGTCGCGCGAAGACCCACGGTTTCCGCCTGCGCATGCGGACCCGTGCGGGCCGGGCGATCCTCGCGGCGCGCCGTCGCAAGGGCCGCGCCGAGCTGTCCGCCTGATCCGGCTCCGCGCAACCGCGTCGTGCTGCCCGCTGGCGCACGTCTGCGGCGGAGCGAGGACTTCCGGGTCGTCCTCCGCCGGGGGTCCCGAGCCGGCAGGCGCCGCCTCGTCGTCCATGCGTTGACCACGGACCCGTCCGTGGCCGCCCCTTTCGCGGCCAGGGCGGGTTTTGTGGTGAGCAAGGCCGTCGGCAACTCGGTGGTGCGCCACCGGGTGACCCGGCGGTTGCGCCACCTTGTTTCCGCGCGTCTCGGAACACTGCCCGCGGGCAGCTCGTTGGTGGTACGGGCATTGCCTCCGGCCGCGTCCGCGTCGAGTGCTGAGCTCGGCGCGGATCTCGACGCCGCTCTGCGCCGGCTCGGCCTCGCGCCGTCCGGCCGCCCGGCCGGGGCCGATGCTCCCCGGCAGCCGCGTCAGCAGGGCGCGGCACCCGACCACGGATCAGCGGTGTAAACGGCCATGGACGCCACCTCCGAGCACAGCGCCACCGAAGCACCCGAGGAAGGCAAGCCGCCCCGGCCGGGTCCGGTCGCGTGGGTGCTTCTCCTTCCCGTGCGGTTCTACCGCAAGGCGATCTCGCCCTTTCTTCCGCCGGCTTGCCGGTTCTACCCGAGCTGCAGCGCGTACGCAGTCGAAGCCCTGACCCGCCACGGCGCGGCCAGGGGCTCCTACCTCGCGCTGCGCCGGCTGCTTCGCTGCGGCCCGTGGACCCCGCCCGGACGCGACCCGGTGCCCGAGAAGTTCTCGTGGCGGCACCGCACGCCTGAAACACCGATCGAGGAGTAGCTCAGTGCTCGATTTCATCTACTACCCCGTGTCCTTCATCTTGTGGTGTTGGCACAAGGTCTTCGGGTTCGTCTTCGGGGAAGCGACCGCGATCTCGTGGATCCTCGGCATCATCTTCCTGACGTTCACCGTCCGCGGCATCATGTTCAAGCCGTTCGTGAACCAGGTCCGGTCGATGAAGAAGATGCAAGACTTCGCGCCGGAAATGAAGAAGATCCAGAAGAAGTTCGCGAACGACCGGCAGCGCCAGGCGCAGGAGATGCAGAAGCTCCAGCGCGAGCACGGCGTCAACCCGCTCGGCAGCTGCCTTCCGATGATTCTTCAGATCCCGGTCTTCATCGGCCTGAACCACGTGCTGCGCGCGTTCACCATGCCGCCGGCCAACGGCGGCCCGAAGACCGAGAACTACTTCTTCAACGAGCACGACGTTTTGTCGTACACGAGCGCGAAGCTCTTCGGCGTCAACCTGGGCGAGGCGGTCAACAACGGCGTCGGCGCCGTCGCCGGGCACGTCGCGAACGGCGGCTGGCACTGGGAGGTCC
Source organism: Amycolatopsis sp. VS8301801F10 (assembly GCF_046195355.1). NCBI lineage: Bacteria > Bacillati > Actinomycetota > Actinomycetes > Pseudonocardiales > Pseudonocardiaceae > Amycolatopsis > Amycolatopsis sp. VS8301801F10. The sequence goes on from NZ_CP176065.1 coordinate 1,412,505, forward strand.
TCCCGGTCGCGCTGCCGCTGATGATCATCGCCTCGATCGCCACGCACCTCACCGCGCGGCACTCGGTCTCCCGGCAGAACGCGTCGGCCGCGGGCACCCCGCAGACCGCGATCATGAACAAGCTCACCATGTACGTCTTCCCGCTCGGCGTGCTGGTGTTTGGTGCCTTCTTCCCGCTCGGCCTGCTCTTCTACTGGCTGGCGAACAACGGCTGGACGCTCATGCAGCAGCGCCTCGTCTACACGAAGATCGACAAGGAAGAGGCCGCCCGCAAGGCGGAGGCGGCCGAGAAGCGCGCGTCGCTCGGCCCGAAGCCGGGCCAGAAGCCGACCGCGCCGAAGGTCGGCCAGAAGCCGGTGCAGCAGAAGAAGAACCAGCAGCAGGGCAAGGTGACCAAGGCGGGTTCGGCGCACGGTTTCGCGCAGACCGCGTCCGCGGACGGCAAGTCCGGCGGCGGTGCCTCCTCGGAGAAGAAGACGGCCGAACCGGCGGAGAGCGCGCCGGAGAAGACGTCGAACCAGAACGGATCGAAGGAGAACGGCACCGGGGTGCCCGGACTCCTCAAGGACTCGAACAGGAAGTCGGGCCGGAAGCGTCGCTGACGCTTCGGGTTCGGAGAGGAGACGAAAGATGTCGGAGACGGTCGACACGATCGACGCCGATCAGGAAGAGACGAGCGCACCGGCCGAGCCGAAGGCGAGCGGTGACGACGCTCTCGTGCAAGAGGGCGACATCGCCGGCGACTACCTCGAGCGCCTGCTGGACCTGCTCGACTACGACGGCGACATCGACCTGGACGTCGAAGCGGGCCGCGCGATCGTCAGCATCGACGGCGGCGACGACCTGGAGAAGCTGGTCGGCCCCCGCGGCACGGTGCTCGAAGCGCTGCAGGAACTGACCCGCCTCGCGGTCCAGCAGGAGACCGGCTCGCGCAGCCGGCTGATGCTGGACATCGCCGGCTGGCGCGCGGACCGCCGAGAGGAACTCCGCGAACTCGGCCGGTCCACCGCGGAGTCGGTCCTGTCGAGCGGCGAGCGGGTGCGCCTGCAGCCGATGAGCCCGTTCGAACGCAAGGTCGTCCACGACGCGGTAGCGACGGTCAAGGGCGTCACGAGCGAAAGCGAAGGCGAGGACCCGAAGCGGCGTGTGGTGATCTTCCCCGAGGACTGAGCCCCCTCGGACGCGCTGCTGAGCCGCGTTTGATCCCCGCGTTGAGCACTGAGCCGAAGCGGCCCACTGGAGAGATCTGGTGGGCCGCTTCTTTTGTGTCTGCTCTTCTGACTCTTCTTACGCGGTACCGGAGAGGGGACCACGCTGACCCTGCGCCAACCCCTGCGCCTGTCCCCGCATTGATCCCGCGCCGACTGTCCTGGTCGGCCCCGCTGGACTGACCGACACCCGACGCTAACGTCCTCCCGAGCCGAGCCGAGCCGAGCCGAGCCGAGCCGAGCCGAGCCGAGCCGAGCCGAGCCGAGCCGAGCCGAGCCGAGCCGAGCCGAGCCGAGCCGAGCCGAGCCGAGGTTGCTCCTCTCCATCCCCTCTGTCTTCGGGTGCTCGGTCGGCCGCCACGGCTCGCCCTCTGATGGGTTCGCGAACCGGGTAGTCCGCACTCGCTCGACTTTCCCCTCCCCTTCCCGCTGAGGCTTCCCGCGCGACCCGGCTTGTTCTAGCGGTCGTCGGCGGGGCCGCCCGCGATGAGCGGGATCAGCGAGCCGAATCATGGCTCCAGCGCGAGCCGCTGTGCGTTCGTGGTCGCGCGCCAGGCGTCCGCACTTCGTCATCCCCGAAGCCACGCCCGCCGGTTGGGCGAATTACAAGCGTGGCGTTTCACGTGAAACCCGCCGCCCCGCCTCACCCAAGCGACCGCGTTTCACGTGAAACGACCTGTGGATCGCTCCGCGACTCGAGTGGAGTTGTCCACAGTTGCGGTCTGTCGGCTCGATTTGGCGTCGGCATCAGGGACAATCAACCGAGCGCGTTTCACGTGAAACGCGCGGAGCGAGGAGTGGGAGTAGTGAGCTTGGACGGCGCCACCGGAACGGTCCGGACCGCGGCGGTGGAGGTGTTCGGGGAGCGCGTCGAACGAGCTGCCGGGTACGTGGAGTTGCTGGCGACTCATGGAGTCGAGCGAGGGCTGATCGGACCGCGTGAGGTCGATCGGCTGTGGGAGCGGCACGTGCTGAACTCCGCGGTGATCGGCGAACAGATCCCCTCCGGGGCGCGCATGGTCGACGTTGGGTCGGGTGCCGGGCTTCCGGGAGTACCGCTGGCGATCGCTCGACCGGACCTCGATATCGTGCTCCTGGAACCCATGGCTCGCCGGGTTGACTGGTTGGCCGAGGTCGCCGAGAAGCTGGAACTCCCGATCACCATCGTCCGTGGACGCGCCGAGGAGCGGTCCGTACGCGAGCAGCTGAGTGGCGCAGACGTCGTCACCGCCCGCGCGGTCGCCCCTCTTGCTCGGCTCGCGGGCTGGTGCCTTCCCCTGGTCCGTCCCGAAGGCCGACTGGTCGCCCTCAAGGGTGCCAGCGCCGCCGAAGAGATCTCCCGTGACCGCGACGCGGTGCGCAAGGCCGGTGGGGCCGAACCGCAGGTCGCGGAATGCGGGAAGGCAGTACTCGAAGTCCCCAGCACGGTGGTCCTGATCCGTCGCCTGCCGCCGAAGCCGAACCGGCCACGCGGCAGACGGAGCTAGCGAACGACAACAGCCGCGCCGTTCCACGTGAAACATCGCGGTGTGAACGCCCCGAATCGTCTACCAGGAGGAGGTGTCGAGACCGGTGAATCCCCCGCCGTCCGACTCCGCGGAGGCCAGCCAGGAGATGGGCTGGACGCCGATCGCTGAAGAAGCCGTTCGCGCCGCGAGCGTGCTCCACCCCAAGGAAGGGGTACTCCCCCGACCCGCTCGCCGCCGGGTGCTGACCGTCGCGAACCAGAAGGGCGGGGTCGGCAAGACGACGAGCACCGTCAACCTGGCCGCGGCGCTCGCCGTGCACGGGCTGAAAACGTTGGTGATCGACCTCGACCCGCAGGGCAACGCCAGCACCGCGCTCGACATCGACCACCGGTCCGGCACGCCCTCGATCTACGAGGTGCTCATCGGCGAGGTCTCGATCGCCGAGGCCGCGGCGCAGAGCGAACAGTCGCCCAACCTCTTCTGCGTGCCCGCGACGATCGACCTCGCCGGTGCCGAGATCGAACTCGTCTCCATGGCAAACCGCGAGACGCGGCTCAAGGAGGCGCTGTCGTCCGGGGCGCTCGAACAGCTCGGTGTCGACTACGTCTTCATCGACTGCCCGCCGTCGCTCGGTCTCCTCACCGTCAACGCGATGGTGGCGGCGCAGGAAGTGCTCATCCCGATCCAGTGCGAGTACTACGCACTCGAAGGTCTCGGGCAGCTCCTCAGCAACATCGAACTCGTGCAGCAGCATCTCAACCGCGAACTGAGCGTGTCGACGATCCTGCTCACCATGTACGACGGTCGCACCAAACTCGCCGACCAGGTGACCAACGAGGTCCGCAACCACTTCGGCGACACGGTGCTGAAGACCGTCATCCCGCGCAGCGTGAAGGTGTCCGAGGCACCCGGCTACGGCCAGACCGTCCTCGCCTACGACCCGGGTTCACGTGGTGCCATGAGCTATCTCGACGCGGCGAAGGAGATCGCCGAGCGGGGTGTGAAGGAGAGGAGCAGCACCACATGACTGAGCGCAGAGGAGGACTCGGCCGCGGACTGGCGGCCCTGATCCCGACCGGACCGGCGACGCCTCCTCCGGCCGCGCCCGAGGCCAGCACGCCCGCGGACAAAGCGGCGCGCGAGGACAAGGGCTGGTTCGCGGCGAACGGCGCGGCGGGCCAGCAGGTCGCGGGCGGCGAGGTCGCCGGCGCGGTGTACCGCGAGATCCCGGTCAGCTCGGTCAAGCCGAACCCGAAGCAGCCTCGCCAGGTTTTCGACGAGGAAGCGCTCGCCGAACTCGAGCATTCGATCCGCGAGTTCGGGCTCATGCAGCCGATCGTCGTCCGGGAACTCGGTGAGGACGAGTACGAACTCGTCATGGGCGAGCGCCGGCTGCGGGCCTCGCAGCAGGCGGAACTCGAGGCGATCCCCGCGATCGTGCGGCAAACCGCCGACGAGTCGATGCTGCGGGACGCGCTGCTGGAGAACATCCACCGCGTGCAGCTGAACCCGCTCGAAGAGGCGGCGGCTTATCAGCAGCTGCTCGACGAGTTCGCGGTGACGCACGAGGAGCTGGCCGGTCGTATCGGCCGCAGCCGCCCGGTCATCACGAACACGATCCGGTTGCTCAAACTCCCCCTCCCCGTGCAGCGACGGGTGGCCGCCGGCGTGCTGTCCGCCGGGCACGCGCGGGCGCTGCTGTCGTTGGAGGATCCGGACAGCCAGGAGGAACTGGCGGCACGGATCGTCGCGGAGGGCATATCGGTGCGGGCGACCGAGGAAGCCGTCACGCTGAAGAAGAGCGAGAAGCCGGCGAAGCCGAAAGCTGCTCCCCGCAAGCCGATCCAGGCACCCGGATTGCAGGAACTCGCGAACCGGCTGTCCGATCGGTTCGACACCCGGGTGAAGGTCGACCTCGGCCGGCGCAAGGGGCGCATCGTTCTCGAGTTCGGCTCGGTGGACGATCTCGAACGGATCGTCGGGATCATCGACGCGAATTCCGGGGAAAAATCGGCGAATCAGAGCGACGAAACCGATTAGGGATCACCCAGGGGCGTTTCGTCACGGTGATGATTGCGGATCGAGGCGGCCACGGTCACGCGGAGTGGCCGCCGGAATCGACCGGCGCGGGGAAGGGCGGCAGTCCGCCGCCCGCCCCGTCCGCCAGGTTTTCAGTTCGCGCGGGCGACGGCGCGCGCGACGAGATCCGCGAAAACTGAACCGAGCGTCGTGCCGGCGGCCTCGACCGCCATCGGCACCGTCGACGTTTCGGTGAGACCCGGCGAGAGGTTCACTTCGAGGAAGTGGACTCCCCCGTCCGGCGTGATCACCGCGTCGGTCCGCGAGATGTCGCGAAGCCCGAGCCACCGGTGCGCGCCGACGGCGAGTTCGCTGACCGCCTTCGCGGCTTCGTCGGAAATCCGGGCCGGGGTGAAGAAGTCGGTGAGACCGGCGGTGTAGCGCGCGGTGTAGTCGTAGACGCCGCTCTCCGGCACGATCTCGACCGCGGGCAGGGCCTCGGCCCCGTTCTCCCCCTCGATGACCGTGACGGCCACTTCAACGCCGTCCACGAACCGTTCCGCGAGCACGGTGTCGCCGTACGCGAAGCAGCCGACCATCGCCGCGGGCAGTTCCGCCGCCTCCCGGACCACCTGGGTGCCGAGCGCCGACCCGCCCTGGTCCGGCTTGAGGATCAGCGGCAGGCCGAGCCGCTCGACCATCGCGTCGAGCACCGACTGGGCACCCAGCTCCCGGAAAGTGCTGTGCGGCAACACAATCCAGTCCGGCGTCGAGAATCCGGCCTGCTGCACGAACGCCTTCGCGGTCGGCTTGTCCCAGGCACGGCGGCAACCCTGCGAGTGCGTGCCGACGAACGGCACGTCGAGCATTTCCAGCACGGTCTGCACCGAGCCGTTCTCGCCCTCGCCGCCGTGCAGCGCGACGACAACCGCGTCCGGGCGCTGCGTGCGCAGCCGTTCGAGCAGTCCGGCGTCGGTGTCCCACTCCTCCACCGTGAGGCCCTCGGCTCGCAGCGCGGCGGAGAGCCTGCGCCCGGAGCGGAGCGAAACGTCGCGTTCGTGGGAAAGCCCGCCGGCGAGCACGGCAACGGTACGGTCGACCACCGTGGGAACTCCTTAGTGTTGCAGGGCCGGTCAGACCGTGTCCGGAGACGGGGTCTCGGGCCCCGGGATGGTGCGCGCCTTCACGCTACCGAAGGTGCGGTTGAGGTCCATTTCGGACTCGAGCACCGCGGCGAGCCGGCGGACGCCCTCGCGGATGCGTTCGGGCGTCGGATAGCAGTACGACAACCGCATCTGGCGGGAGCCGAAACCGTCGGCGTAGAAACCGGTGCCGGACGCGTACGCGACCCGGGCGGTGACCGCGCGCGGCAACATCGCTTTGGTGTCAACGCCTTCCGGCACCGTGACCCACACGTAGAAGCCGCCGTCGGGGTTGGTCCAAGAGCAGCCGGGCGGCAGATATTGTTGCAGCGCCGACAACATCGCGTCGCGGCGTTCGCGGTAGTTCTCGCGGAACTTCTTGATCTGACCCTTCCAGTCGTGCGTCGCGAGGTAGCGCGAGACGATCATCTGGTTGAAGGTCGGCGGGCACAGCGTCGCGGATTCCGCTGCCAGCACAAGCTTTTCGCGCACCGCGTGCGGCGCGAGCACCCAGCCGACGCGCAGCCCGGAGGCGAACGTCTTCGAGAACGAACCGAGGTACACGACGTTGTCCGGGTCGAGCGAGCGCAGCGCCGGGTAGGTCTGGCCGTCGAAACCGAGCAGGCCGTACGGGTTGTCCTCGATGATCAGCACGCCGTGCTCGCGGCAGATCTCGACGATCTCCGGACGCCGTTCAGCCGACAACGTCACGCCGGCCGGGTTGTGGAAATTCGGGATCGTGTAAAGGAATTTGACCCGCTGGCCGGCTTTTTCGGCCTGGCGCAAGGCTTCCCGCAGCCCTTCGGGCACGAGGCCGTGCTCGTCCATCGCGACGTGCACGACATTCGCCTGGTACGCGGAAAACGAGCCGAGCGCGCCGACGTACGACGGGCCTTCAGCGATCACGACGTCGCCCGGGTCGCAGAACAGCCGGGTCACCATGTCGAGGCCCATCTGGGAACCGACGGTGACCACGACGTCGTCGGGGTGCGCCTTGATCCCCTCGAGAGCCATGATTTCGCAGATTTGGTCACGCAGCGCGGGAATCCCGTGCGCGGACCCGTACTGCAGGGCGACGAGCCCCTCCTCGGCGATGATCTCGCCGACCTGAGCCGAAAGCGTGTCGAGCGGCAGCGCGGCCAGGTTCGGCATGCCGCCGGCGAGCGAGACGACCTCCGGCCGGCTTGCCACTGCGAAAAGCGCGCGGATCTCGGATGCGGTCATCCCGGCGGTACGCGCGGCGTACCGGTCGAGATGCGGGTCGAGATTGTGGCGGCCGGTCTGCGGCTTGGCGGGGCGGTTCTCGGTCATCGGACACCTGAGGGCTCGGTGGGTACCTGCTGGTAGATCCATCGAGTGTAACCGCGGCCTCTTCCGGCTCCCCGCTCTTCCGGCGCTTGTCACATCGGCCTATCCTCGGGGTGGTTCTTCCGGTGCTGCCTGCGCTCTTGCGGGTGCGGAGGCCGGAGTCGCGGGGTCCAGGGAGGTTTTCAGGTGTCACGTCGCGTGGTGGGCGTCACCCTGGACAATCTCGAGCACCTGCCCAAAAGCTGCCGGCAGTGCGTGTACTGGGAGCTCGCGCCGCATCTGAAGGCGCAGGCCGAGGAGTACGGCTCCACCGAGGTCGAGAAGGAAGCCTGGGTGTCCAGCGTGCTGCTGGAATGGGGTTCCTGCGGCCGCATCGTCTACAGCGACACGCTGCCGGTCGGCTTCGTGCTCTACGCCCCGCCGAACGCGGTGCCCCGCTCGCTCGCCTTCCCGACGTCGCCGCCCAGCGCGGACGCCGTCCTGCTCACCGCTTTCCAGGTCCTGCCGGAATTCCGCGGCGGCGGCCTCGGCCGGATGCTGGTGCAGGCCGTGGCGAAAGACCTCACCAAACGCGGCGTCCGCGCGATCGAATCCTTCGGCGACGCCACCCCCGACGACGAGGACCCGCTGGGCCAGCACTCGTGCGTGCTGCCCGCCGCGTTCCTGCAGAGCGTCGGCTTCAAAACGGTGCGCCCACACCCGAAGTATCCGCGACTGCGTCTGGAACTGCGCTCGGCGATCACCTGGAAGGAAGACGTCGAAGCGGCCCTGGAGCGCCTGCTGGGCCAGGTGACGATCACGACCGCGGAACCCAGCCTCGGCCGCGCCTGACGCTTCCGCTTCGCCGGTCGGATCATCCTGAATGACCTTGCTGGCACCCACCCTGAACAACGGGTCCGGCTAGCTCGCCGTCCTCCACCCCGCTCGGCTCGGTTCCGGCTGTGCGGTCACTCTCTGTGCTGTGTGGTGCCGTGCCACGCGCTCCGCGCGACCTCTGCCCAGTCGCCGCCGAACCTCGCAATTCGCCTATTTCGACCCCCGCGCGCGACCGCACGAACCGCATCGCCCGAGGTCAGCCGCCACCTGTTCTTCATTGACTCACCGCTGACCCCGGCTGCCGCCGAACCGCGCTCGACCGGCCCCATACCACCTCTGATCCGCCGGGAAAACACCCACTCACGGTGCCTGTGCACAACTGTGGAAGAACACCCGAGTTATCCACAGATTGCAGATAGAGGCCGTGGAAAAGCTGTGGATGGATAGAATGGATCTGGGGACGCCCCCCGGGAAGGGCGGGGGCTGCCCCCAGGTGTGGTGGGTGCTGCAGCAGTGTGGCGCAAGGTCTTGTGGCGCCGGTGAAGCGGTGTGGTGGCTCCGGTTGTTTAGTGCTGGGGGCGCGGTTGGCGGGCCGGGAGCGTGGTGAGGGGCGAGCGTGGCGGGGTTGGCCGAGAGAGCAGCGGCGGGCGTGACTGTGCGTAGTGGTCGGCTGGGGTGAGGTCGGGTCAGCGCGGGTAAACAGGGCTGAGACGGCGCCAGCGGTCGGGGCGCGCCGGGTGGGCCCTGCGGCGGCATCCGGGGTGGGAAGGCCGGGGCAGGGCGTAGCTCGGGGCGTCCAGCGGGGCGGAGAAAGGGGTTATTCGGCCTTGGCCAGTTCGTGGGCCAGGACGTCGGCGAAGGTGAAGGTGCCGGTCGGCTGGTCGCCTTCGCCAAGAAGGTAGAGGCGCTTCACCGCGATGAGGATGCCCTCGGCCACGACGTCGCGGAAGGCTGGGTCGGCCAGGCGGGCGGCGTCGTCGGGGTTGGTCAGGTAGCCGATTTCCACGCGGACGGCTGGGCAGCGCGTGCGGGTGAAGATCTCCCACGTCTTGTAGTGCGTGCGGCAGTCCAGCAAACCGGTGCGGGCGGCGACCTCGCGCTGGATGAAACCCGCCAGCAGTTCGCCGACCGTGGACGTGGTGCCGTTGCCGGTGCCGAAGTGGAAGCTCGCTACGCCCTGCGCGCGCGGCGACGGGTTGCCGTCGTTGTGCAGCGACAGGAACAGGTCCGCGCCGGCGTCGTTGGCGAAGCGGGCGCGTTCGAAATCCGTCGGGCTGTGGTTCGGGCCCCGGCTGATCAGGGCCTCCATGCCGGTGGCCTGCATCCGGCCCTCGAGCCGCCGTGCCAGGTCCCAGGCGATGTCCGCCTCGCGCAGGCCGCCGGCGACTACGCCGAGGTCCTCGCCGCCGTGGCCCGGGTCGATCACGATGCGCTTGCCGCGCAGCCGCGGGCCCGCCTGGCGCACCTGCTCCTGCTCGCGCAGGAAAACCGGGCGGCCGCCGCGGGCGCGCGGCGACGACAGGCGGTGCAGTTCGCGGATGGTGGCCGGGCCGCAGATGCCGTCCGACGTCAGCCGCATGTCGCGCTGGAACGTGCGCAGGGCGCGCTCGGTCTGCGGGCCGAAATAGCCGTCCGGGCGGCCCGCGTCGAAGCCCAGTTCGGTGAGCCGCTCCTGAAGAGTGAAAACGTCGTCGCCGTGCACCGGCGACGACAAAAGGTACTGGAGTGGGCGGCTCCCGAGGTGATAGCTGGCGCCCTTGAGCGCCTGGTACGTCGCAGGGCCCACGACGCCGTCGGTGATGAGCCCGCGGCGCTGCTGGAAGGCGCGCACGGCCTGCTCCACCGCGACGTCGAACGTGTTGTACCGCTCGGTCCCCGCCACCGGCGGGAGCAGATCCATCCCGGCAAGGATCGACCTGATCTCGGCGACGTCGGGACCGGCGTCACCGCGGCGGAGTACCCGCATGCACTCCTCGCTCTTCCTCAGGCACCGAAACCGGCTCGATGCGAAACAGAAACCCGGGTAGGGGTGTACCCAGGCACCTATTGTGCCCTGTGAACTCTCGGTAAGGACGCAGGCCCGGTCGGTGCGCCACCGGAGGGTGGGTCCTCCCTCGGCGGACACGCCGGGTGCACCTGCGCGCACACCCCCGCGCGGGTGGTTCCCGAACGCGCGAGAACCCGGACCGGCGAGTCGATCGTCGCTGGCCCGGGTTCTCAGCAGGTGGACCGCTCAGAGCACGTCGGCGAGATCGGACAGCAGCGCGGCCTTCGGCTTCGCGCCCACGATCTGCTTCACCGGCTTGCCGCCCTGGAACAGGATCAGCGTCGGAATCGACATCACCTGGTAGTCACGCGCCGTGTTCGGGTTCTCGTCGATGTCGAGCTTCGCGACCTTGATCTTGTCGCCGTTTTCCTTCGCGATCTCCTCGAGCACCGGGGCGACCATCTTGCACGGCCCGCACCAGGTCGCCCAGAAATCGACGAGAACGGGCTTCTCGCTGGTCAGGACGTCGTCCACGAACGACTTGTCGGTCACCTTCACGGGTTCGGACATCGCTTGCTCCTTCAACTCGGTGGGAAAGTCAGTGCTCGCCGGCGCCGTAGCCGCCGCCGACCAGTTCCGGTGCCTCGTGCGCCTCGGCCTCGCCGTGCTCCGCGAGCCATCGTTCCGCGTCGATCGCCGCGCTGCAGCCGGAACCGGCCGCGGTGATCGCCTGCCGGTAGGTGCGGTCGACCAGGTCGCCGGCGGCGAACACGCCGGGCAGGTTCGTGTAGGACGTGCGGCCCTGGGTGAGCACGTAACCGTCCTCGTCCACGTCCACCTGACCGCGCACCAGCTCGCTGCGCGGATCGTGGCCGATCGCGACGAAGAACCCGGTCACGTCGAGCGTCTTCTCCTCGCCGGTCTTCGTGTCGCGCACCTTCAGGCCGGACACCGTCCCGTCGCCCTCGACCCCGGTGATCTGCGAGTTCAGCTGCCACTTGATCTTCTCGTTCGCGCGAGCGCGCTCAAGCATGATCTTCGACGCCCGGAACTCGTCGCGCCGGTGCACGATCGTCACGGACTTGGCGAACTTCGTCAGGAAGGTCGCCTCCTCCATCGCCGAGTCGCCGCCGCCGGCCACCGCGATGTCGTGGTCCCGGAAGAAGAAACCGTCACAGGTCGCACAGGCGGACACGCCGCGGCCGAGCAGCTCCTGCTCGCCCGGCACCTTCAGATACCGCGCCGCGGCGCCCATGGCGAGAATGACCGCGCGCGCGGCGTAGCGCTTGCCGTTCGCGACGACGTACTTCACGTCGCCGGTCAGCTCGAGCGACTCGACGTCCTCCGCGCGCAGCTCGGCGCCAAAGCGCTCGGCCTGCTTGCGCATCTCCTCCATCAGGTCCGGGCCCTGGATCCCGTCGCGGAACCCCGGGAAGTTCTCGACCTCGGTGGTGGTCATCAGCGCGCCGCCGAACTGCGTGCCCTCGAACACCAGCGGTTCGAGCTGTGCGCGCGCCGCGTAGACCGCTGCGGTGTAACCGGCAGGACCCGACCCGACGACGATCAGGTTCCTGATTTCCTCGGCAGCCACCCGTCAACCCTCCGCTCGTCATGACCTGTGCTCCAGGCTCAACACGATCGTAGGTGGAGGTGTTCCCGGCGGTGACGCCCGCTACGCCCGGCCCGCTACTTCTTGCCGACCACCTTGTCGAACAGCTTGTCCGGCCGCCCCGGCCCGCAGTCCGCGCCGAACGCGACCAGCCGGAACTGCGCGAGCTTGCCGGTGGTGTAAATCGCCACCACCCCCGGCTTGCCCTCGACCGTCACCGGCCGCACGCCTTCCGGCCGCACCGCCGGATCCATCCCGGCCGCTTCGACGCACGCGTCGAACCGTTTCGAGTCCTGCAGCGGGCCGTAGTTCCGCACACCGAGGCCGCCGCCCAGCAGCGCTTCCGCCCCGCTCCCGTCGGCGCCGACGGACGGGCCGCCCACCGCGGACGGCGCGGGCGCGGCGACGCCGGACGTGTCCGAGGTCGTCTTGCCGGGCACGGTCAGCGTGATCGCCACCGCGGCGGCCGCGGCGGCGGTCAGGATCCCCGCGCCCCAGCCGAGCTGCCGGTTCCGCCGTTTCCGCGCCGCCGACAGGTCCACCACCGGCGCGACCTGCTGCTCAGCAGGCGCCGGTGCCGCCGCCGGAAACGTCGCCTCCTGCCGGGCCGCCGACTCCGCGGCGAGCGCGGCGTCGAGTCGGGCCGCGAACTCGGCGGGCATCGGCGGGGCCGGTTCCGCGGCGAGCGCGGACAGGTCGGCGGTGGTCGCCTCCAAGGCCTCGATGACCGCGCGCGCCTCCGGATCCGCGTTCACCCGCGGCCACAGCTTCGCCGCCTCCTGGTCGTCGAGGACCCCGGCGTGGAGGTCGGCGAGCAGGTCGACAGACCAGGGCGGTCCGATGGTTCCGCCTGCCCCCCGGCTCTCGTCCGTCATCGTCCCTCCCCGTTCCCCGGCGAGCGCTGGGCTCGCCCGGCACTCCGGGACCCCTCCGAAGTGGCGTGCTTGCGTTTGCTTTCGTTAGTTGGGACGTCGCCACCCTCGTCCGGGTTCCGCAGATGCCCGAGAACCTTCGCGAGTTTTCCCCGCCCGCGCGCGCACCGGCTCTTGACCGTGCCCTCGGCGATGCCGAGCATTTTCGCGGTCTCGGCCACCGAATAGCCCTCGACGTCGACCATCAGGATCGGCGCGCGCTGGTCTTCGGGCAGTTCGTCGAGCGCCTTGCGGACCAGCAGGCTGGTCTCCTTCTCGGCCATCGAATCGCCGGGCGCGGCCGGTTCGTTGTACTCGCCGGTCTCGGGCAGCGGCACGGTCGGCCGGGCCTGCCTTCGCCGGATCCGGTCGAGGCACGCGTTCACCACGATCCGGTGCAGCCAGGTCGTAACCTGCGACTCCGCGCGGAACTTGCCCGCCGCGCGGAAGGCCGAGATGAACGCCTCCTGCAGCGCGTCCGCCGCCTCTTCCGGATCGCGCAGCGTGCGCAGCGCTACCGCCCACATGCGGTCTCGATGCCGCCGGACCAGTTCACTGAACGCATGCGGATCGCCTGCGGCGTGCGCCGCGATCAGATCCGCATCCGTGGGAGCTGCAGCCGTCACCCGGAAGAGCCTACTGAGTCGCGATCGCAGGTCACGCCGCAGGCAGGAAGCTCAGGTCTCCGATCTGGGTCAGGAAGCCGTCGCCGCCGTTGTCGCCCAGCTGAGTGATCCAGACGATGAAGTACTTGCTTTGCGTCGGCTGCTGCAGCGTGATCGTGGTGTCCGGACCGTTCAGGTCGCCGCTGCCGACCACCTTGGTGTCCTCGAGCTGCGGGTTCTTGCTGTCCGCCGACCGGATCTCGACCTTCGTGCCCGGGCTGTCCGCGCTGATCTTCACCTGCGCCAGGTTCACCGGGTCGTCGAACGAGACCGCGATCCCGACGCCGGGCTTCAGCGCGGGCAGCTGCTGCTGGTACTGGTCGGTCTTCCAGATCGTGCCCGGATCGCCGTCGATCGCGTTCTTCGCCCGGCCCGGGTTGTCGCCGGAACCCTGCGGGTTGTAGACCGAGGCCGCCTTCGGGGCCACCGGATCGCCGGTCTTTGGGCCCGCGGGCGGCTGGTTCGCCGGCGGCGGGGCCTGGTTGCCCGGTTTGGCCGGAGCCGAACTGCTCGGGGGTGCCGCGACGTTGATCGCCGGACCGGTCGGCTTGCCGTCGCCCTGGAACAGGTTGATCAGCATCAGCCCGCCCCACGCGAGGATCACTACGGTGGCGACCACCAGCACGGTGACGCCGAAGGCCAGCTTCCGCCGCCGCGCGACGTCCTTCACCGGCTTCTTCGTGGTCCAGATCGTGCCGTCGGAGTCCGTCGCCGGATCGTCCTTGCCGACCGCGTTGATCAGCTGGGTCCGTTCCTCCTGCTCGGCGACCTGCCCGAGCACGCGCAGGATGGCCGAGCTGGTGCGGATCCCGCCGCTGCCGCCGTCCTCGATCGTGCGCACGGCCAGCGAGGACAGCTCCGGCGGCACCGCGGGCACCAGCGACCGCGGCGGCACCACGTGCCCCTGCGGGGTGAGCGGCGCCGCGGGGATCGCGGGCGGCCCGCCGGGCAGCGCCCAGCGTCCGGTGAGCAGCAGATACAGGACCGCGCCGAGCGCCTTGACGTCGTCGCGGAGGGTGGCTTCCGGCAGCGGGCCGGGGAAGGCGAGCTTGAGCGCGCCGCCCGGCGTGAGCCGCAGCCGCTGCGGGTGGTCGAGGCCGAGGACGAGGCCGTTCTGGTGGGCGTGGTCGACCGCTTCGGCGAGCGCCTGCACCATCCGCGCGGCCGCGGCGGGGGCCACCGGGCGCTGCGCGACCAGGTCCACCAGGTCGCTGCCCTTGGTCCACTCCGCCACCACGACGCCGAGCAGTCCCTCGCTGGAGGTGACTCCGCTGCCGAGGCTGAGCACGTCGAGCACCCGGGCGACGCCGCCGTGCCCGAACTTCGACGCGTGCGCGGCCCGCTCCAGGGTGCGCCGGGCCTGCCGCGCCGCCTCCGGATCGGCCGGATCGCCGACCAGCAGCGTCAGTGCGACATCCCGTTTGAGCTGCCCGTCCCGCGCCCGCCAGAGGTGCGCGGCGGCCCGCTCGTCCACCCCGAACTGGGCAAGCAGGCGATACCGGCCGTCCCCTACGACGCGTCCGGGCGCGAGCGATCCGCCCCGGGCGCGAATGCCCGCGGCGTCCCCCGCCTGCTCGCTTCGTCTCGTGTCCACGCTCTCTCCCGCTTCGCTCCCGGCACCGAGGGTACCCGGATCATCAGCCGTAGAAGCGTCGTGAGTCGTGAATCAATCGTTACCCGCGCTTGATCAATCGAGTGAATCTCGATGTTACGGGCTTCAGCTCCTCGACCTTCAGCGCCATGAGCACGCCGAACGAGACGACGATCCCGACGATTCCCTGCAGGACGAGCTTGATCCAGGCGTGCGGAACCGGGCCGAGGGACGACGGCACGATCAGCCCGACGACCCACGCGGCGGCGACCCCGAGGACGCTCGCCACGACCGTGAACAGGATCACCCCGATCACCCGCTTGCTGCGCAGGTTGCCGAGCGTCACCCACAGCCACACCTGGCCGAGCATCGCGCCGATGACGTAGGTCAGCGCGTTCACCATCATCACGCCGAGCACGATGTTCTCCGGGTTCAGCAGCACCGGGCACAGGAACAGCAGCGGCACCTTGACCAGGGTCATCACGATCATGATCAACGTCGGCGTGCGGGCGTCCTTCATCGCGTAGAACACCCGCATCTGGAGCATCACCAGCGCGTACGGCAGCAGCGCGAACGCCGTGATCGCCAGCGCCTGGCCCATCCGCTCGGCGTCTTCGAGCTTGCCCTTGCCCATCGCGAACAGCGCGATGCCCATCGAGGTGCCGACGATCGTCATCACCGCGGAGATCGGCACGAGCGTGACCGTCGAGATCCGCGACGCGTAGGACAGGTCGCTGACCAGCTTCTTCGTGTCGCCGTCGGCGGCGGCGCGGCTCAGCCTCGGCATGATCGCGGTCAGCAGCGAGACCCCGAGCACGCCGTAGGGCAGCTGGAACAGCAGCCACGCGTAGTTGTAGGCGGTGACGCCGCCCGGCGTGCCCTTGGTGAGCACCCGGGTGGTGATCGTGAGGCCGATCTGGCTGACCGCGACGTAGCCGACGACCCACAGCGCCAGCCCGCCGAACTCCTTCATCCGGCTGTCCAGGCCCCACCGCCAACGCGGCCGGAAGCCCGACCGCAACAGCGGCGGGATCAGCATGAGCGCCTGCGCGGCGATGCCGCCGGTGACGCCGAGGCCGAGCGTGAGCACCTTCGGGTCGGTGATCGACGGATTGCCGGTGTCGATCGAACCGGGCATCAGCCACACCACGAGGATGGTGAAGATGACCACCAGGTTGTTGATCACCGGGGCCCAGGCAGTCGGCCCGAACACGTGCTTGGCGTTCAGCATCGCCGAGACCAGCGCGAACACGCCGTAGAAGAAGATCTCCGGCAGCAGCAGGTAGGCGAACGCCGTGGTCAGGCCCGCGCTCGCGTTGCCGGACGAATCGATGTACAGCGACGTGAACGCCGGTGCCGCGACCACCGCGATCACGGTGCCGACGAACAGCACGGTGACGCCGGTGGTCAGCAGCCGTTGCGCGTAGGCCTGGCCGTGGTCCGGATCGTCTTGCGAACGCACCAGCAGCGGCACCACCACACTGGTGAGCACGCCGCCGAGCAGCAGTTCGAAGATGATGTTCGGCATCGTGTTCGCGACGTTGAACGAGTCCGTCGCGACCCCGGCTCCGATCGCCGCGACCAGCAGCACCTTCCACAGGAAGCCGGTGATGCGGCTGATCAGCGACGCGATCGCCATCCGCCCGGACGCCTTGGCGACCGAGGGGCCCTCTTCCTTGGGCTGCTCGGGAGCCTCGGCCGGACGCGCGAGCGGCGCGTCCTTGATCCGCGGCATGACCTGGGTGGCCAGCGCGTCGTACGGGCGCAGCACGTCCGGGTCGGCGGTCGGCCAGCGCGAGGGGGCGGCCAGCGGGACGCCCGCGGTGCGCGGGATGAACCGGGTGGCGTCCGGGTCCCGCATCGCTTCTTCCTGCCACGGCCGGATCGGCGTGCCGGGACGCGGGCCGCGGCCGCGGTGCACCGGCGGCGGCGGGCCCGGCACGTTCGCCGGCGGCGGCGTCGGCTGCGGAAGCTGGCCGCGGTTCGGCGGCTGGTTCACCGGCGGGAGCGGCTGCGGACCCGACGGCGGCAGCGGCTGCGGGCCGGACGGCGGGAGTTGCTGCGGGCCGGAAGGCGGCCCGGACGGACGCGGCGGAGGCGGCCTGCGCACCGGCGGCATGGCGGCCCTGGTCGGGGCCGGACGCTGCTGGCCGTTCGGCGGCGGGACGCGGCGCGGCGCGCGGGGTTCCCTGGGTTCGCCGCCGCGCGGGTCGATCCGGCGCGGCTGGGCGCGGTCGGAAGGCGCGGGCGGGCGGTCGTCGGGCAGCGGCATGCGGCGGGTGCCGTTGGGCGGCGGCTGCCTGCGGTCGGCGGGCGGCGGCGGAGGAGGCGGCTGGCGACGGGCGTCCCTCACCGCGCGGCGAGGCTGGTCGTTCCGCCTCGGCGCCGCGCCGTCCCGCCGAGGACGCCCCGCACGCTCGGGTGGTTGACCCGGCTCTTTGTCCAACGCGTGCCCAATCCTCAGCGGTCCCCTGGTCCCTGCCATTGTGGCAGCGCCGACCCAGGGTAATCGGGAACGGGCGCGAGCACCCGCACCCCGCTGGATGTCAGGGCGTGCCGCCTCGGCTTTCCTTGACCCGCCGGTAGATCCGCCGGGACGCCAGCAGCAACAGCGCGCAACCAGCGGCGACGGTGACGATGATGGTGATCGGGCCGTATTCGGTCGAGGTCAGCTCGAACCGCGCGGTCGCGCCGAGGTCCGTTCCGGCCGGGGTGGTCAAGGACACATCGACCGACAGCCGCCCGGCCCGCAGCGCCTCGATCTGCACGTACTTGGTCTGCCCGCCCTTGGCCGGGAACAGCCAGTTCTTGGCCGCCTCGGGCCGCACGCCCATGTTGTTCTTCAGCGCGATCTGCGCGGTGACGCCGACCGGCAGGTCGTTGTGCACGTACACCGGCAGCGGCGAGGACCCGGACGCGAGCGCAATCGTTTGCTTCGGCTGTTCGACGGTCACCTGATCGCGGATCGCGGCGAGTTCGGCGGTCGCGTTCGCCGAGGCGGACGACGGCGCCGTCGCCGGGCCGAACGCGGTCGAACTGCCGCGGACCAGCGCGTCGCGGACCGGTCCGACGATCGCCTTCGGCTCGACCCGGTTGCGCGGGTCCACCTGCATCGCGGACATCAGGCTCGCGACGTCCTGGTCGAGGCCGGACAGCTGGTCGGCGACCGCCGCGCCGCCGTCCGAACGGGTGGTCGAGACCAGCGAAGCGCTGCCCTCGGGGGTGCTCCCCAGCAGGTCGTCGAGCGTCGAACCGGCGGTCACGCCCGCGTTGGTGAGCTTGCCGAGCCCGGACAGGAAGGCGTTCAGCTCGTCGGTGGTGGCGTCCCAGCGCCGCGGCGGAGCGACGAGCAGCGGCCCGCCGGTGGCCCCCTCGACGCGGCCGAGCCCGGCCTCGAAGGCGATCGCGGCGAGGCCGTTCTGCGTGGAGACCGCGCGCTGCGAAGCACCGCTGTAGGTGGTCGGCGTCTGCGGGCTCGGCACGAATCCGGTGAGGCCGGCGGTGGCCATCGAGTTGGTCGGCTGTGCGCGCAGGCCGTCGGACAGCGTCGCGGCGCCGGTGACGGTCTCGTCGTCCCCGCCCGCTCGCAGCTTCGCGCCGTCGGTGAGCACGGTCTGGAAGCCGCCCGACGAAATCGCCGACAGCGCCTTCTCGTCCGGCGTTCCGCCCGGCCACAGCACGCCGCTCTTCGACTCGACGCCGAGCACCTGGCGGATCGTCGCGGTGCCGTTCAGCGCCGTGGTCATGAGGCCGGCGTCGGGATTGCCGTCGGTGCCGCGGACCTTCCCCAGCGTGGTGAGATCGGCGTCGGCGAACGGCAGCGGGATCACGCACCGGCCGGTGACCAGCGCACGCAGCGCGGCCAGCCAGTTCGACGCGGCGTCCGCGCCCTTGCCCGCTACCCCGCCGCTGACGCGATAGCCGTCGCGCATCGCGTCGACCGTGCGCAGCAGGTCCGGATCGAGGGCGAAGCAGAGCGAGCCGCCGATCTTCGCGTTCGTCTCCTGTGCCGCGCGCGCCGCCGAGACCAGCGAATACAGCCGTCCGCCCGGGCTCAGCTCGTCGGCGAGCGAATCGTCGGTGAGCGTCATCGGCACGCCGAACGGCGCGGACTGGACGTGCGGGGTGCTGTCGGTGATCGGCCACAGCACGGCCAGTTTCGAATGCCGCGGCGTCGCCTGGTTGTTCGAGTGGCCCGGCGTCGACAGCACCGGCATGAGCAGGCTCACCGCGGCGAGCCGGGCCGGTCCGCCGTACTCCGGGGTGCCGTTCACGTTCACCAGCAGCGGGTACACGCCCGGCCGGAGCGCCGCTCCGCGCGGACCGGTGAGCGGCACCGTGATCTCCATCCGCGCGCTCTGGCCCGGCTCCAGGTCCTCGGCGAGCGAGGCGAAGTCGGTGAGCGGGGCGTCCTGCACCGGGTTGCCGGCGAGCACCGACTCCATCGCGCGCGGGCTGGCGAGTCGTTCGCCGATCTGCAGCCGGGCCATCGGCTTGACGATCCGCCGGGACCCGGTGTTGGTCACCGTCCCGGTCACCGTGATCGCCTGGTCGGAGCTGGTGATCACGCGCGGGGAGAGCTGGCCGAGGTCGAGCCGCAGCCGGGCCGGTTCCCCGGACGGGTTCTCCTGCGCGCCGGCCGGAGCACCGAACAGCGCGGTGGCGGCGACGATCAGCAAGGACAGCAAGAAGGCGGCGGGCCGCTTCACTCGGGTGCTCCCTCTCAGCCGCGCTCGTCGGGCGCGAAAAGTTCCGCTGCCCCGCGAACCAGCTTGCGCTCGTCCGCGTAGGCGAGGGTGGTCTCCAGCTCGGCCAGCGGAACCCAGGCGACCTCGGTCACCTCGACGTCCTCGTCCGACAGTTCGCCGCCGGTGGCTTCGAGCAGGAAATGGTGCACGGTCTTGTGCACCCGGCGCTGCTGCGCGACGAACCAGTAGTCGATGGTGCCCAGCGGGTGCAGCACGCGCGCGGAGATGCCGGTTTCCTCCTTCACCTCGCGCACCGCGGTCTGCTCCACCGTTTCCCCGTCCTCGATGTGGCCCTTCGGCAACGACCACAGCAGTCTGCCGTGTCGGTCGAGCCGCCCGATCAGCACCGCGCGTTCGCGCTCCGGGTCGACGACCAGTCCGCCGGCCGAGGTCTCGTCGACCGTGGTCAGCCGCCTGCCGCGGTGGCGCCGTCGCCGCCGGCGCGGCGTCGGCGGCCCGGCGCGACCGGCAGATCCAGACATGCTGCGATGCTAGAGCAAACGGTCGCCCGGGTACTCTGGCTCTCCGTGTCCGTGTCCGGCGGCGCCGGCAGCGTTGGCGCCATTTTCGTGGTGGGATTCGAGTGAACAACCTGGTCGCCCAGCAGAACGCGGTGACGGAACTGATGCGAGTGTCCCCGCTGGCCGACGAGCTGGCCGAGCGCTTCGCGCGCGCTGGCCACAGCTTGTACCTGGTCGGCGGCAGCGTGCGCGACGCGCTGCTCGGCAGGCTGTCGAACGATCTCGACTTCACCACCGACGCGCGCCCGGACCGGGTGCTGCAGATCGTGAGCGAGTGGGGCGACGCGGTCTGGGACGTCGGCATCGCGTTCGGCACCGTCGGCGTCACCAAGAACGGCACGACGCTGGAGATCACCACGTTCCGCGCGGACAGCTATGACCGCGTCGGCCGCAACCCCGAGGTCACCTTCGGCGACACCATCGAGGGCGACCTGCTCCGCCGCGACTTCACTGTCAACGCGATGGCGATCGACCTGGTCGGGAAGACGTTCATCGACCCGCACGACGGGATGGACGCGCTCCGGCTGAAGGTGCTCGACACGCCGGCGCTGCCGCAGGAGTCGTTCGCCGACGACCCGCTGCGGATGATGCGCGCCGCCCGGTTCTCCGCGCAGCTCGGCTTCACCGCCGCGCCGCGCGTGGTCGAGGCGATGACGTCGATGGCCGAGGAGATCGACCGGATCACCGCCGAGCGGGTGCAGACCGAGCTGTCGAAGCTGATGCTCGCCCCCGACCCGCGGCCGGGCCTGGAGCTGCTGGTCGACACCGGGCTGGCCGACCGGGTGCTGCCCGAACTGCCCGGCATGCGGCTGGCGATCGACGAGCACCACCAGCACAAGGACGTCTACCAGCATTCGCTGACCGTGCTCGCGCAGGCGATCGCGCTCGAGAAATCCCACGAGCCGACCAGTGAGCCGGACCTCGTGCTGCGGCTCGCCGCGCTGCTGCACGACATCGGCAAGCCGGCCACCCGTGAGTTCACCCCCGGCGGCGGCGTGAGCTTCCACCACCACGAGGTGGTCGGCGCGCGGATGGCCCGCAAACGTTTGCGGGCGTTGAAGTACTCGAAGGAGATCGTCGAGCAGGTCTCCCAGCTCGTGTTCCTCCACCTGCGGTTTCACGGGTACGGCGGCGGCGAGTGGACCGATTCGGCGGTCCGCCGCTACGTCACCGACGCCGGCGACCTGCTGACCCGGCTGCACAAGCTCGTCCGCGCCGATTCGACCACGCGCAACAAGCGCAAGGCGGCCGCGCTGCAGGCGACCTACGACGACCTCGAGGCCCGCATCGCGCGGATCAAGGAGCAGGAGGACCTCGACCGGGTCCGGCCGGACCTCGACGGCAACGAGATCATGCGGCTGCTCGGCCTTCCGCCGGGCCCGCAGGTCGGCCGGGCCTGGAAGTTCCTCAAGGAGCTGCGCCTCGACCGCGGTCCGCTCGACCACGACGAGGCGGTCGCCGAACTGAAGAAGTGGGCGGCGGCGGAGGGTCTCGGCTCGAACGAGTAGTCCCAAGAAGTGAATTCGGGATCGCGGGTTCACCACGATCCCCCTTTGGCCTCTGGATCATCGCCTTGGCAGCCGAGATACTCCCTGTCTCGAACCGAACAGGGGGGATCGATGACGCGGCAGCAGGACGGGGACCGGCGCGGAGCCAGCTTTCTCGTCACCTTGCTGCGGCGCGGCACGCCCGCTTTGGCCACCGCGACCACGGGGCTGACCGACGAGATCGCCGATCCCACCCCGGTGCGCGCGCTGCAGCGGATCTCGCGGATGGCCGGTCCGGTCGACGACCGCCACCACGACGGATTGCTGCTGCGGGCGGCCCGGTACGTGGTGCTGGTTCCGCTCGTCTACCGGCTGGTGGTGGTGCCGGCGACGTTCGCTTCGTACGCGGTCAAGCACGGATCGGCCGGGCTGGCGTCGGTCGCGATCGTCACCGTGTGCTCGATGGCGCTGAGCGCGTTCGGCCTGTTCTGGATGATGCGCCGGGCTCCGTTCCGCAGCGACCTCGCGGGGCGGCTGTTGCTGATCGACCTCGTGGCGACGCTCGCGTTCGAGCTGTTCCTGGGTGCGACGGTGTCGCCCGTGGTGTTCCACGACGCGGTCGGCGTCGCGGACAAACACCTGCTCGGCAGCGTCGCCCTGCTTACGCTCGCCGTCGGCATCCCGTCCGGGATCGGCCTGGCGGCGCTCAGCCTGCCTGTGCGGCTGCTGTCGGACCTGCTCAACCACGGCACGGTCGATTTCGCGCAGGCCGCGTCGCTGTATCCGACGATGTTCGGCGTCCTGTTCACCGCGGTCGGCGCGTTGATCCTGCTCGGGCTCGGCATCCGGCTCGCGCTGGCGTACGGGATCCGCAACGGGCGGCTCGCCGAACGCGCGCGGCAGCACCGGATGCTGCACGACACGGTTCTGCAGACGCTGGAGGCGATCGCGCTCGGCGGTCCCGGGGATTCCGATCAGCGGCTGGTCGAGGTGCAGCGGCTGGCCCGCGCGCAGGCGATCGAACTGCGGCAGACGATCGAGACCGCTGCCGCGCAGCGAGCCGAGGAGGGCGCGCGGCCGCTCGGCGAGAAACTCGCGGCGCTGGCGGCGGAAATGGCGCGCGACGGTCTGCGTGCGCAGCTAGTGATCGCCGAACTGGACAACGACACGCTGTCCGAGGTCCGGCAGATCGCGATCCGCGACGCGGTGCGGGAAGCGATGCGCAACACGATGAAGCACGCGGAGACCGACAAGGTCGTGGTGCGGGTCGAGGAACGCAACGGCGGGATCGCGGTGATCACGCGCGATCACGGCACCGGTTTCAGCCCGCACGACCGGCCGGCCGGGTTCGGGATCAGCGAGTCGATCACCGCGCGGCTGGCCGAGGTCGGCGGGACTTCGTTGGTCGAATCGAGTCCGGGGAGCGGAACGAGGGTGACGCTGTGGGTGCCGCTGTGAGCGGGGTGGCCGGTGCGCTGGCGGCGTACCGGGACGGTGACGTCGAGCGGGCGGGCGCGCTTGCCGCCGAGGCCGGGACTCCGTTGGGCGCTGAGCTGGCGACGTATCTCAAGGCGGGGCCGAGCGGTCCGGTGTACGACCAGCCGGCCGCGTTCACGGCGTTCATTCGCGGCGGCGGGAACGTCGAGTTGTACCGGCGGTTGAGCGAAGAACTGGCGGCGCGGTACGACTCCTGGCGCCCGGCCGCGTTGCTGGATCTCGGCTGCGGCGACGGATTGGCGATCGAACCGGCGTTGGCGCGGGCTTCGTTCCGGCCGGAGCGGATCGACCTGGTGGAGCCGTCGGAGGCGCTGCTCGCGGACGTCGAGGTCGCTGGAGCGCGCCGGTTTTCGGTGACCGCGCAGGACTTTCTCGCCGCGGATGGTTCCACGTGGAACCTCACGCAGTCGACGTTCGCGCTGCAGTCGATCGAACCGTCGGTCCGGGCCGAGGTGCTGAGCGCGTTGCGGCCGAGGACGGAACGGTTGCTGCTGGCCGAATTCGACGTGCCGGACGCCGCCGACCTGGAATCGCTCGCGCGGCGGTACGAACGCGGCGTCGCCGAGTACGGCGAGCAGGCTTCCCTGGTGGCACAAGGATTTCTGCTGCCGGTGCTGCTCGGCGTCGCGGCCGGGACGGCGCGGACGAACTGGGAACATCCGGCGACGCAGTGGACCCGGCAGCTCGAGGCCGCCGGGTTCGCCGACGTGACTGTGGAACCGCTCGCGGACTACTGGTGGTCGCCCGCGGTGCTGATCACGGCCTCACAGCCGGGATAGCGCTCCCTGTTCGAGGTGCTGCGCGATCGGCCGCGGCAGCAGGTACGCCGTGGCCCCGCCGGGCTGCGGACCCCACGGCGCGGTGATCCCGGTCAGCACCCGGATCGTGCGCTGCACGCGGTACTCGTGCCGGTCGCGTTCGCGGTCCGGCGTCAGCGAGGTTTCGAGGAACCGCACCGAATTCGGGTGCACCAGGTTCCCGGCTTCGGGGCCGAACCGGACCACCGTCGTGCCGGCGGGCAGCGCGACGATCCGCTTGCCGCGGAAGAACGACAGCGGCGGCTCGCCGCGCATCGGCAGGATCGGCCAGTCCGCGGGCTGATCGGATTCGTCCGGGGCCTGCGGCGGCAGCATCAGCAGCGTGCCGAGGAGGAACCGGGCCGCGTCGGCGAGATTGGCGAACGCCACCGGCTCCACGGACGGCGGACGCGACACCTCCCAGCGATTTTCCGCGCGGCGCAACGTCCACACGCCTTCGGCGGGCACCTCGTCCGCGCCGATCCGGTACGCCGACGACGGCACGCCGTGCTCGACGAGCCGTTGCTGCAGCAGCGCCAACGTCTCGGCCGCGCGCAGCCCGCGGTTCGGCTCGCCGCGAACCGCACGGGCCAGCGAACTGTCGTCCGGGAGGTCGGCCTCGGTACGCCCCGGACGCGGTTTGCCGAGCACGTCGGCCTCGGCGGTCGCGCGCACCAGGTCGCGCACGATCGGCGGCCGGAATCCGGCGGCGCGGATGTGCTCGACCAGCTCCGGCTCCGGCGGGACACCGTATTTGCGCAGGTAGTGCGGCACGGCGGCGGGCCAGATCCAGGTGCCGTCGGTGTGGAAGGCGTGCGGCACGTCCGGCGGCGCGCCGGGCGCGAAGATGTCCGGCTGCGGCACCGGCCGGTGCAGCACGACGGGCGAGCGGAACAGGTAGTCGAGCACGCCGCGGACCTGGTCCGGCGGAACCGGCGGGCGGTTCACCACGGGCCGTTCGCCCTCGTTGTGCGCGTCGACCGGCCGCGCCTGGCGGAATCCGACGTTCAGCGGCAGCCCGGCTTTCGCGCCGAGCCAGTCCGGCAAATGCTTGTCCGGCCGGGGAAAACGGGTCAGCTCCACCAGGTAGGACTCGCGGGCGGGCTCGCCGGCGTCATTCGGCGGCAGCCGCCAGTCCGGCTCCTGGTCGGCGTCGAAGTCGAAGTCGAACTGCGAATCGGCGTCGAGCGTGAAGGTGCCTTGGAACCAGGTGCCGGTCTCCGGCTGGTACATCGCGGCGCGCAGCTGGGAGAACAGCGTGCTCAGCTGCGGGGTGCCGGGCAGCGCGACGGAAACCGGGCCGTTCTCGTCGCCGACCGCGCGCACCTCCAGCTCGGCGTAGTCGCCGACCTGCCGGAACTGCGCCGCGACCCGCGTCCAGCCGCCGGGCACCTGGCGAAGCGTGCGGCCGATCGCCCGCAGGATCCGGGTCTGGTCGCCGCCGTCGACCTCGGCCTTCGGCTCGCCGTAGTCATGTCGGGTCAGCCACAGCCCGGACAGCTGCTTGCCCGGGACGGTCACCGAGAAATCGGTGAGCCCGAGCTGCGCGGCGCGCAAGGGATCGTGCCGCGTCCAGCGCAGGGTCAGATTCGGCTGGTCGCCCGGCGCGACCTCGAACAGCTCGTCGTCGTATTCGGCGTAGGTGCGCAGGTCGAACGTCGCGGGCACCTCGTTAGCGAGGACGACCCGCGCCGGTTTCCCCTCATGCTCGCGGTCGAACCCCTCGGGCGCTTCCTCGTCGCCGATGACGGTCAGCAGCAGCGTGCCGTCGGTGGTGGAGCGTTGTGCCGCGAAAGTGCGCCCGTCGAGCGTCGCGTACAGGCCGTCTGGGCGTTCTCCCGATTCCACCCGGTACCGCACGTCTGGTTCCTCCCCGAAATCCCCCGTGTAGCCGCACCGAACTTAGCCGACCGGGCGGCGACCCGACCATCGGTCACCGGAGACGGGGAAAGATGCGCCCACAAATACCTGCTCGGGTGACCGATCAGTGCCGTGGGTAGCGCTGCACCCAGGCGTCGCCGAGTGCGTTGCGCGCCGAATGGCGGTCGAAATGCCACAGCGCGTCGGTCGCCACCTGTTCGATCAGGTGGTGCAATTCGAGCTGCTCGACCCACTTCCGGGGCAGGCCGGGAACGCCCACCCGCGCGCCGAGCAGCGCCCCGGTCAACGCGCCGGTGAGCGCGCTGCGGCCGGAGTGGTTCACCGCGCGCAGCATCGCCTGTTCCGGGTAGTTCTCGAATCCGGACAGCGCGGCGAACGCCCGGCCGAGGACGGACAGCGTGCTGTGCCCGTCGCCGATCAGCTCCGGCATCCGCAGGTCGGGCAGGCCGTGCTCGCCGAAGAACGGCACCGCTTCGGCCACCAGGTCGCGCACCGGTCCCCACTCCGGGCCGTCGTGCTCGTCGAGCACCTCGCGGGACAGGTTCCACACCGGGTAGCTGAACGAATCCTTCGTGAGCGCCTTCTCGAATACCCACGCCAGGTAGGTCGCGGCGGCCACGTCGTCCGGCTGATGCGTCACGCCGGCCAGATCGCGCACGACCTGGCTGATGCCGCCGCTGAACCCGGTGCCCGGACCGGCCGCGGTCAGCACCGCGGGCAGCGCGCCGAGCAGCGCGGCAGGGCCGGACATCGGCGCGGCCTGCGGATCGCCGGTGACCAGCGCGAAATACGCGTTCAGCTCGGCGTCGTCGATGGCTCGGCGGGCGTGCAGTTCGGGCACCTTGACGAGGAAACCGTCGGCGTTCTGGATCGCCGCGCCCTGGGTGTGCAGCCAGCGGCCCAGCGCGCCGCGGACCACGCCGGGGAACAGCTTTTCGACGTCGCGCGATTCCGGCTGTTCGCGATGCGGGCTGCGGATCACCGCTTCGGTGAGGAAAAGCAGCCGCTGGGTCATCGAGCCGATCCGGCCCGGCTGGTCGAACGCGAGCGGAAGGTCCCGGACGCCGTCCGGGCCGTAGGTCGAGACGATCTCGTCCAGCCGCATCCGGTCCACGGCCGAGCCGAGCGCCTCCCCGAGCGCGAAGCCGACCCACGCGCCGACGACCCGCTGCCAGCCGTAGCGGAAGTTCTCCAGGCTCACCTCGGGGTATTTGCCGAACGTGTCGAGCCTCGGGACGATCCGGCCCTCGTTGTCCCAGGACGGCACGAGACCGTTGGCGCGCAAGTCGTTCGGCCGCGACCGGCTCGGTTCCGGCTGCTCGAACCGGCGCAGCCAGGACCGGCCGAGGACGGTCTTGCGGCATTCGTCCGCGGTCAGCTCGAAACCGTGCCGCCGCGCGCGTTCCGCCGCTGCCTTCGGCACGTCGACCGGCTTGTCCAGCCCGATCCGCGCGGCGGTCTCGACGGCGAATTTCTCCAGCTCCTCTTCGATTTCCGGACAGCGGCCGTTCTCGTCGACCCGAGGCTCCTGCCGGGGAAACCGCTTCGCGATCGCGGTCAGCTCGGCGCCGGCGACGTCCTCGAACGTCGCCGGACCGCCGTTGATCACCAGGTTCGGCGGGTGCTCGAACTCGGCCAATGTCGCCAAGTCGACTCGCCACCAGGCGTGTTCGCGGGCGGGCAGGTGCCGGGTCGAGCTGAAGACGCGCAGCTCGTTGCGTTCCTCGGAGAAGTAGAACCGGTCGGTCGCGCCGGTTTTGAGGTCGAACGGCACGAAGACTTCGCAGCGCAGCAGGCCGATCAGCAGCTGTTCGCGGGAGAGCCAGCCGACGCTCGCGAAGGCGAGAAGGGTCTCCAGCGGGTTTTCCGGCTTCGGATAGCCGCGGCGGATCGGACCGGCCTTGTACTCCGGGTTCTCGCGTTCGTCCCCGGTCTGGTGGCCGTCGTTGTCGACCTTCACCCAGCCCGCGACCGCAGGCAGCGGCACGCCGAGCTCGCCCAGCCCGGCCTTCGCGTACTCCGGGTCGACGACCTCGCGCCAGCTCTCCTGCCCCGGGTACGCGACCGGCGTGCTGAGCCCGCCCGGATGCGGATGCGCCTGGCGCAGCTCCCCGTCCGGCTCGCGCACGAGCACCGACGGGGCGGGGAACAGCTCCTTGTCCGGACGGCCTTCGTCGAGGAACGCGACGGTGTTGTAGGGGATCGACCAGCCTTCGGGGACCCGCAGCACGCGGTCGTGGTCGACCCGGAGGCCGCCCGGCCCGGAGACCTCGGGGCCGTGCACGGCGCGCAACCACTGCCCGACCTTCTCCACCGCTTCCGCCGCTTCCACCTACTCGATCCTCTCCAGGCTTCCGTCGGACTCGTGTTCCGCGATCGGCTTGGGCAAGACGTACGCCACCGCGCCGCCGGGAAGGTTCGCCCAGGGCACCGTCACCCCGGTGATCACGTGGAGTGATCTTCGGCGGCGAAAAGTGCGGGTCATCCGCTCCCGTTCGAGTGGCAGGGACGTCGTCGCGAACCGTACCGCCTGGTGGTGGACCAGGTTGCCGGGTTCTTCGCCGAATCGCAGAACGAAGGTACCTTCCGCCAACCGAGTGAGTCTCTTGTTCCGCAGCAGCGTGAGGGGAGGGTCACCCGGGGCGGGCTGGACCGGCCAGTCGGCGGGCCAGACGCCGAAGGAGTCGAGCCGGTGCCCGAGGTGGGTCAGGAGTTCGGTGTCGGACAGGACCGGGTCCGGGTTGGTTTCCCGCTCGGCGGCGACGTCGGCCGCGGTGCGCTGGACGTCCTCCGGGGTCGGTCGCGGACGCGGTTGCGCGGCAAGATCGGCTTCCGCGGTGCGGCGCACCAGAGGTTCGAGGTACGGCGGGTGAAAGCCCAGGTCACGGATGTGCTCGAGGTAGCGCAGCACGAGCGGCAGTTCTTCCTCCGGCACCGGTTCGCCGGTTCCGGCGGTGGCGTGCCGCACCTCGAAATGGTCGCCGAGCTGGGCGAACTCGATGCCGGCCGTCGCGTCCGGATCGGCCCGGAACAGCCGGCCGATCTCGACGAGCGCCTCCTGCCGGGTACCCGTTGGTTCCACGTGAATCATCCCGTCCGGAGGGGACGGCATCAGGACCCGCGGCGGCGGTTCTGCGGAACGCTTCCGCGCGGACGGACGCGGCGCGGGGTGGGCCGCGGGGCGGGCATCGAGGAGAGGTGCTGGGGTTCGGGTGCGTCGGCCAGGTGCTGCACGAGCGTCTGAACGGTCGACGCGAGCTGCGCGGGCGTGGTCCGCTCGAAGGCGTCCGGGGCGAATTCGAGCCGGCCGAGCGTGCCTGCCGGTCCGGCGGTCGCGCGGACGAGCCCGTCGGGCGAGGTCAGGACGGCTGGAGCGGCGTCGAGACGGGCCCGGTCGTCGCCGATGGTGCTCACGGTGGCCCCCCGTGTCGTTGCGCGTGCCGAGGTTAACTCGACTGGGTCACAAGTCACCCTAATGCCAGACGGTGCGTTACTACCCCCGTTTGGCGCCAACGGTTTGCGGCAGCGAATCGCCGCGCCGTCGGCGGGCCAGCAGATATCCGGCCCCGCCCAGCAGGTAGAGCGCGGTCGCGGCCACCATCAGCTCGGGCGAGTACCCGTTGTCCTTGACGAAGATCGCCGCGACCGACACCGCCACCACCTGGGTGATGTTGAACAGCGTGTCGTAGAGCGCGAAGACCCGTCCGCGAGCCTCGTCCGCGACGTCGAGCTGCACCGACGAGTCGACGGACAGTTTCACGACCTGACCGGTCCCCATGATCAGGAACGACGCGATCAACGCCAGCGGCAGCAGCATCGGCAACCCGAGCGCGGACTGCGCGACCGCCGATACGAGCAACGACCCCAGCACGGCTCGCGTCCGCCCGAACGACCGGATCAGCCGAGCCGTCACCAGTCCCGCGACGAGGATGCCCGCCCCCGCGCACCCGACCAGCTGCCCGAGGCCGGGCAGTCCGGCGCGGAAAATCCCGTCGTCGGTGAAGTAATTGCGCATCAGCAATACGCTGAGCAGCAACGAAATCCCGTACGCGGCGCGATGCGCGAACAACGCGATGAACCCAGCCGTGACGCTAGGCGCCCGCCACGCGTGCCTGGCTCCGTCCGCCAGCCCGCGCGCGACCGCCACCACGGGATTAGTCGGCTCGTCGACAACAGTCGGCCCGAGAACTCCCTTGGCGAACCGATGCGCGAGAAACGCCGACAGCAACGCCCCGGCGGCAGCGAACGCCGTGGTCTCCGCGGACCCGATGTCGCCGGACCCGAACACCGCCCGCAACCCGATCGCACACCCGCCGCCGACGACCGCGATCGCCGACCCGAGCGTCGCCGCCACCGCGTTCGCGGCAACGACCGCCCGCGGCTCCACGACGTGCGGCAACGCGGCGGACAGCCCAGACCCGATGAACCGGCTGATCCCCTCCGCGAGCAACGCGAGCGAAAACAACCCGATGCCGCCGACCCCAGCCCCCACCGCGAAGACGGACGCCACGATCGCCGCGGCCCGCACGAGATTGGCGAACACGAGCACCCGCCGCCGGTCCCACCGGTCGAGCAACGCCCCGGCGAACGGTCCTACCAGCGAATACGGCAGCAATAAGGCAGCGAACCCCTCCGCGATGGCCAGCGGATCAGCCGCCCGCTCGGGATTGAACAAAACGGCCCCGGCCAACCCGGCCCGGAAAACCCCGTCCCCCCATTGCGCCGCGAATCGCGTGAACAGCAACCGCCGAAACAACGGATCCCGAACCAGCTGCCTGTCGAACCTGCGCGCCTGGCCCCGCTCCCCCACCGCCTCCACCCCCCAACCCTACCGACCCGGCCCGACAAAACCCCCATTACAAAACAGAGCAACACAAACCAACCCCACCAACGCCCAACCCGAAAGCCCCGTACCCGCGCACCCCCAACAAACCCGCAGCCCCAAAACGCACGAGACCCGACACCACAACCGGCATAGCGCGCCAAAACACGACGAGACAAGCCCACCACGACAGCTAGAGCGGCAGGACGCCTGCGTGCGCAATGAGGCGAAACGAGAGAGACACGAAGAACACAGCGCCGCACCCCAACGAGGAGAGGGCTGCAAAAGGCCCCGCGAGCACAGCGAAGCAATACGAGAGAACGCAGCGGCCGCACCCAAGCGAGACAGTCCTACAGGCGAAACGGGACGGAAGAAATGAGGCGGCCGGGCCCCAGCGAGGCTAGAGCTGCAGGACGCCCTGCGAACGAGGCGAGGCGTGAGAGACGGGAAAACGCAGCAGCCACGCCCAGCGAAGCTAGGCCCGAAGGAGACCCTGCGGGCACGGCAAGGCGACACGGGAAGAGGAGAAAAACGCAGCGGCCACGCCCAACGAGCCTAGGCCCGCAGAAGGCCCCGCGGGCACGTCGAGGCGAGAGGGAAGAACGCAGCGACCGCAGCCAAGCGAGGGCAGGTCCGCTGGAGGTCCTGGGGCGCGGCGAGGCGAGAGGATGAACGCAGCGACCGCAGCCAAGCGAGGGCAGGTCCGCTGGAGGCCCTTGGGGCGCGGTGAGGTGAGACGGAACGCCGCGCCCCAGGGAGGGCAAGGTCTGCTGGAGGTCCTGCGGGCGTGGTGAGGCGAGAGGGTGAATGCCGTGGACCCAGCGAGGGCAGGCCTGCAGGAGATCCTGCAGGCGAACGGGACGGGAGAAATAGGGGCGGCCAAGCCCCAGCGAGCTAGAGCTGCAGAACGCCCCGCAGGCGCGACGAGGTGAGACCAGAGAGTCGGAGGAACCCAACGGCCGCGACCAAAGCAAAGCGAGAGATCTCGCAGCCGCAGCACCGACGCCGCCCCCCCCCCCGGAGCACCGCGAACTAAAGACAAAAACCCGTTAGACCATGCGATTTCCCACAGCGAACGCACACCGCAACACCCAGCCAAAGCCTGACCGGCCCAAGACCCAACCCCGTCGAAACCGCACCGAAGGCACCGCGGGGGTCCGGGGGGCTCGGCCCCCCGGGCGACACGGCGCCGGTGGACGGGGAAGGTGCTGAAAGCACCGAACAGGAGGAGCTGACACCGGCGCACTCGTTTCGCCTCTCGGCGGCTTGGCGCAGTGTGGCTCCGGCCGGACCGGTATTCCACAAAGGCGATTCTTCAGTGAGCCCGGGGGACACGAGTGCGCCGGCTCACTGTTCTCAACGGGGCGCGTGGTGCTGGTGTTCCCGTGCCGGGAGGATTTCCTTCGGCGGGTGATGGGATCATGGGTGGCGTGCCAGCGGACGCCGAGGTTGAACCGGGAACGCTCCTGGTCGCCGCACCCACGATGTTCGACCCGAACTTCAAGCGGACGGTGGTGTTCGTGATCGATCATCGGGCGGAGGGGACGCTCGGGGTGGTCTTGAACCGGCCGTCCGATGTGCCGGTGAACGACGTCTTGCCGGGGTGGGGCGCGCATGTCGCGGAGCCGCAGTCGGTGTTCGTCGGCGGGCCGGTCGACAAGAAGACCGCGTTGTGTCTCGCGGCGTTGCGGACTGGGGAGTCCGCTTCCAGTGTTCCGGGGGTGGTCGCGGTGCGGGGGCCGGTCGCGCTCGTCGATCTGGACAGCGATCCTGAAGTGCTCGTGCCCAAGGTGCGGGGCGTGCGCGTCTTCGCGGGCTATGCCGGATGGGATTCGGGGCAGCTCGCGGGCGAGATCGAGCGCGAGGACTGGGTGATCGTCCCCGCCTTGCCCAGCGACATTCTCGCGCCGCCGAGCCGGGATCTGTGGGGGCAGGTGCTGCGCCGCCAGGGGGTGCCGCTCGCGTTGCTGGCCACTCACCCCGGCGATTTGCAGCGGAATTAAGCCTCGCTGGACTTCTGCAGGACTCCGCAGCCGCCTGCGCCGCACGCGCAGCCGCTGCAGCCGGCCGGGACCGGGGACGGGGCGGGCACGGTCAGTGCCGCTCGCGCGCCCATCCGGGCTCCGGCGACGACCATCACCAGCAGGCCGAGCAGTCCGACGATCGCGGCGGCCACCAAGCCCGCCGTGGAGGGAATCGCGAGACCGGCGAGTCCGCAGACGACCGCGGCGCCGCCGCCGGCCAGGGTCGGGATTCCGGCGACCCGGTTGGCCAGTTTGAACGCCTCTTCGCTGCGCATCGAGGCTTCGGTCCGGACTCCGGCCCCGCTCGCCCTGTTCAGCCGTCCGCGCACGCCGAGGAAACCACCCCAGCCGACGACGACACCAAGGACGATCGGGACGAGCGCGATAGCGAACACCCCTTGAGGATAAGCGTGACCTCGCGGCAATGTCCCGGATACCCTCGTCGGCTGTGCTACGGGCCATGTCTTCGTCCACGCGACACCGGCTGCTCGCCGCCGCCGGGATCGTCACGCTGTCCTTGCTCGTTCCCGCGACCGCGAATGCCGCGCCGCGTCCGGTCCGGTTGCTTGGCGAGCAGCTCGTGCCGCACAACCTGCAGTTCCACGCCACCACGGTCGGCGGGCTGTCCTCGGTCGACTTCGATCCGCGCACCGGCGGGTACGTCTTCATCAGCGACGACCGCTCCGCGATCAACCCGGCTCGCTTCTACACCGCGAAGTTCGACGTCAGCGCCAAGGGAGTGGGGCCGGTCACCTTCACCGGCACGCAACCGTTGCTGCGCCCGGACGGCACGCCTTACCCGCCGCTCGCCAAGAACGATCCGTCCGCTCCGCAGAACGAGCAGACGATCGACCCCGAGGAATTGCGCGTCGACCCGTGGACCGGGCATTACGTCTGGTCGCAGGAAGGCGACCGGCTCGCGGACCAGCACCTGATCCAGCCGTCGATCCGCGAAGCCACGCGCGACGGGCACTACGTCCGCGACCTGCCGCTGCCCGCCAACGAGCGGATGACTCCGGACGCTGGTCCGCGGCGCAATTACGTCCTCGAAGGACTCGCCTACACCGGGTTCGGCACCCTGCTCGCCAGCGAAGTCGAGGCCCCGCTGCTGCAGGACGGCCCGCCGCCCACGCCGACGTCGGGGGCGTTGTCGCGGATCACCCTGCAGAGCCGGTTCGGGCCGGTGCTCGCGCAATACGCGTATCCGCAGGAGAAGCTTTTCGCCGCGCCGAAGCCCGCCACCGGATTCGCGGACACCGGCGTTTCCTCGATGCTCGCGGTGCACCAGGCGGACCCGACGAAATTCCTGATGATGGAACGGTCCTTCGTCACCGGCGTCGGCAACAAGGTGCGCATTTTCGAGATCGACACCACCGGTGCCACGAACGTCCTGCACACCTCGTCCCTGAAAGACGCGAAGCACGTCAAGCCGGTCAAGAAGAAGCTGCTCGCCGACCTCTCCGACCTGCCGCTCTCCACTGTGGGCAACATCGAGGGAATGACCTGGGGCCCGGCGCTGCCGTCCGGGGAACGCAGTCTCGTGCTCGTGAGCGACAACAACTTCTCCGCGACCCAGGTCACCCAGGTCGTCGCTTTGGCGGTCCCGTCGGAACGGCTTTGACCAGCGCGTTACGATGAGTGCGTGAACACGGCTCGGCTGCTCCTTGGCTTGCCGCGCTGACCTGGTCCGATGACCGGCTCGGCGCGGCGACCCCTCATGCCTTCTGGCTTGGGGGGTCGAGTTGTTTCTGGAGTGGCTCGACACGGAGGAAGACGGCGATGACAGGGTCTGACGAGGCCACCGGGGCCGCGGCGAAGAACGTCGCGGACGCTGAGCAAACCCCGCCGTTCCGCTACACCGCGGAGCTGGCCGGGCAGATCGAGCAGCGCTGGCAGGACCACTGGTCCGACCACGGCACCTACCACGCGCCGAACCCGGTCGGCCCGCTCGCGGAAGCGGGCGAGCCGGTGCCCTCGGACAAGCTGTTCGTGCAGGACATGTTCCCGTACCCGTCCGGTTCCGGCCTGCACGTCGGGCACCCGCTGGGCTACATCGGCACCGACGTCTACGCGCGGTACCACCGGATGATCGGCCGGAACGTGCTGCACACGCTGGGCTACGACGCGTTCGGCCTGCCCGCCGAGCAGTACGCGGTGCAGACCGGCACGCATCCGCGCACCACGACCGAGCAGAACATCGCCACCATGCGCCGCCAGCTGAAGCGGCTGGGGCTGGGCCACGACGAGCGCCGGTCGATCGAGACGATCGACCCGGACTACTACAAGTGGACCCAGTGGATTTTCCTGCAGATCTTCAACTCCTACTACGACGAGGACGCCCGCAAGGCGCGTCCGATCGAGGAGCTGGAGAAGGCGTACGCGGCGGGCGAGCGAGCGACGCCGGACGGCCGTCCGTGGGCCGAGCTGAGCACGGTCGAGCAGCGCAAGATCATCGACGACCACCGGCTGGTCTACATCTCCGAGGCTCCGGTGAACTGGGCTCCCGGCCTGGGCACCGTCGTCGCGAACGAGGAGGTGACCGCGGACGGGCGCAGCGACCGCGGCAACTTCCCGGTGTTCCGCAAGAGCCTGCGCCAGTGGATGATGCGGATCACCGCGTACGCCGACCGCCTGGTCGACGACCTGGAGCTGCTGGACTGGCCGGAGAAGGTCAAGTCCATGCAGCGCAACTGGGTCGGCCGCTCGCAGGGCGCGCGGGTCTCGTTCGCCGCGGGCGACGAGAAGATCGAGGTCTTCACCACCCGTCCGGACACGCTGTTCGGCGCCACCTACATGGTGATCGCGCCGGAGCACCCGCTGGTGGAGAAGCTGACCGCGGAACAGTGGCCGGGCGAGCACCCGGAGAGCTGGACCGGCGGCGCGAAGACGCCCGCCGAGGCCGTCGCCGCGTACCGGGCCGCCGCCTCCCGCAAGTCCGATTTGGACCGGCAGGAGAACAAGGAGAAGACCGGCGTCTTCACCGGCACCTACGCGGTGAACCCGGTCAACGGCAAGGAAATCCCGGTCTTCGTCGGCGACTACGTGCTGATGGGCTACGGCACCGGCGCGATCATGGCGGTGCCCGCCCAAGACCAGCGCGACTACGACTTCGCGAAGAAGTTCGAGCTGGAGATCATCCGCACGGTCGACCCGGGCGAGGGCTTCGAGGGCGAGGCGTTCACCGGCGACGGGCCGGCGATCAACTCCGCCAACGACACCGTCGACCTGAACGGCATGGGCGTCGCGGACGCCAAGAAGACGATCATCGCCTGGCTGGAGGACCGCGGCGCGGGCGAGGGCACCGTGCAGTACAAGCTGCGCGACTGGCTGTTCGCCCGCCAGCGCTACTGGGGCGAGCCGTTCCCGATCGTCTACGATGAGAACAACCTGCCGATCGCGCTGCCCGAGGACCAGCTGCCGGTCGTGCTGCCGGAGATCGACGACTACTCGCCGAAGACCTTCGACCCGGACGACGCCGACTCCGAGCCGTCGCCGCCGCTGTCGCGCGCGAAGGACTGGGTCGAGGTCACCCTGGACCTGGGCGACGGGCCGAAGAAGTACCGCCGCGACACCAACGTCATGCCGCAGTGGGCCGGTTCCTGCTGGTACCAGCTGCGCTACGTCGACCCGGCGAGCCAGGACGTGTTCTGCGCGCCGGAGAACGAGGCGTACTGGCTGGGCCCGCGCCCGGCCGAGCACGGCGTGGACGACCCGGGCGGCGTCGACCTGTACGTCGGCGGCGTCGAGCACGCGGTGCTGCACCTGCTGTACTCCCGGTTCTGGCACAAGGTGCTGTACGACCTGGGCCACGTCTCCTCGAAGGAGCCGTACCGCCGCCTGTTCAACCAGGGCTACATCGAGGCGTTCGCCTACACCGACAAGCGCGGCGTGTACGTACCCGCGGAAGAGGTCGTCGAGCGCGACGGCAAGTTCTTCTTCGGCGACGAAGAGGTCAAGCAGGAATACGGCAAGATGGGCAAGAGCCTGAAGAACGCCGTGACGCCGGACGAAATGTCGGACACCTACGGCGCGGACACCTTCCGCGTGTACGAGATGTCGATGGGCCCGCTGGACATGTCGCGGCCGTGGGCGACCAAGGACGTCGTCGGCGCGCACCGGTTCCTGCAGCGGCTGTGGCGGCTGGTGGTCGACGAGCAGACCGGCGAGCTGCGGGTCTCCGCGGACGAGGCGACCGAGGCGGACCGGAAACTGTTGCACCGCACCATCGCCGGGGTCCGCGAGGACTACGCGGAGATGCGGTTCAACACCGCGGGCGCGAAGCTGATCGAGCTGAACAACCACCTGACCAAGGTGTACGGCTCGACCCCGGCGACCCCGCGCGAACTGGCCGAACCGCTGGTGCTGCTGCTGGCTCCGCTGGCCCCGCACATCGCCGAGGAGCTGTGGCACCGGATGGGCCACGCCGATTCGCTGGTGCACGGGCCGTTCCCGGTCGTGGACGAGAAGTACCTGGTCGAGGACTCGGTCGAGTACCCGATCCAGGTCAACGGCAAGGTCCGCTCGCGGATCACCGTGCCCGCGGACGCGAAGAACGACGCGGTGCAGGCGGCCGCGCTGGCGGACGAGAAGATCGCCGCGCTGGTCGGCGGCAAGACGCCGCGCAAGGTGATCGTGGTGCCGGGCCGGCTGGTCAACATCGTGCTCTGAAAAATGCGCGTTCCGGCCCGGGAGCCGATCCCGGGCCGGTAACGTGCTGCCCGTGCGTAGCCGAGCGATCACCGCGGTAGCTGTCGTGGCAGCGGCAGTGCTTTCCGGCTGCGCCGTCGCGCCCGCTCCGCCGCCGGGGAAACCCGCGCCGCGGTTGCCAGCGGATTCGATCGCGTACGACACGCTGCCGGTCATCACGAGCCGGCCGAAGCTGTTCCCCGGCGACTGCTCGCAGTTCGAGAAGAATCCGCAGTTGCTGGGTGCCCTCGGCGCCAGTTCGCCGAGGTACAACCCGTACGCCAAGGCCTGCGTCTTGAAGCGGTCGGCGGGCACGCAGGTCGAGGTCGGCTCGATGGACCCGGACCAGCGCATCCCGGAGCCGTGGCCCGGCTGGTGGAAGGTCTACGACTACAGCGTCCACCACTTCCGCCGGATGCTGGTGCTGGACCGCTACTACGCGGTTTCCCAGCTCGAGGGATACGGCTGCGTGGTCGCGGTGAATACCGGTTCGCTGCAGGTGCTCACCGTCCGGGTCGGCGCCGAACGGGGCAACGGCCCGGTGCCCGGCGACAGTGTCGACGTCGATCGCCAGACCGCGCAGCGGTTCTGCCCGGACGCGCAGAAGGCCGCCGAGGACTACCTGAACACGGTCGACCCCGGCGGCGGCTCGCTGGCCGGTTGACCCGGGGTCACGCCGCTTCGCGCGTGCCCGCCCGCCAGATCGCGACCCCGGCCAGTCCGATCCACACCGCCAGCGACGTGGTCAGCGCGACCGGCCCGTGCTTGGCGATCCCGGCGAGCTGCCGCGCGGGTTCGGCCGGATCGACCCATCCCGCGTAGTCGATGCCGCTCTGCAGGAACACGAACAGCAGCGACAGCAGGACGTAGGCGGTGATCGCTCCGGCGGTGTTGGGGATCAGCCAGCCGATGGTGACCGCGAACAGGGTCATGCAGAACCCGCCGAGCAGAATCGTCCCGGCCATCGCGCCCGGCCGGGCGTCGAGGAGGAACTGGGTGTCGTAGGCGTCGAGCCGGCTTCGGTAGTAGGTGAACGCCATCAGGAGGTTCAACCCCGAAGCGACCAGCCAGACCCCGAACGCGATGGTGGCCTGCGCGAGCACGTAGCGCAGCCGCGACGGCTGGGCGAGCAGGGTCGGCTGCGCGCTGCGGTAATGCCATTCGGCGGCGATCAGCTTCACGAGCACGACGTTCATCAGCACCGCGCCGAGCCGGATCGTCAGGAACACCGGCAGCAGCTGCTTGTCGAGCGTGTAGTCGCGCATCCCGCCCTGCAGGAACAGCAGCGCCAGCGTCACCAGCAGGACCGGCGCGGAGAGCACCAGGATCTTGTCCGCCACCGTCGCGGTCATCTTCCGCAGCTCGACGCCCACCACGGTGCCGAACGACGCGCGCCGCTGAGCGGGGGCCTGCCACGCGGGCGCCTGCGCCGGGATCATCGGGCTCCTCCGGTGAGCCGGAAGAAAAGCTCTTCCAGGTTCTGCTGTTCCTCGCGCAGCTCCAGCACTTGCACGCGGGCGGCGAACGCGAGGTCGGACACCTGTTTCAGCGGGGCGGCGACGGACACCCCGTCCACGCTGGTCTGGCGCAGTTCGAGCCGGGCGTGGCGCAGCGCGGAGGTCAGCCGGGGCAGGTCGGCGGTGCGGATGAGCGTGCGGGCCGGTCCGGCGAAGCTCTCCAGCGGTCCGTCGGCGACGACGCGGCCCTGGCCGATCATCACCACGCGGTCCGCGGTCTGGTCCACTTCGGACAGTACGTGGCTGGACAGCAGCACGGTGCCGCCGCGCTGGGCGTACCCGCGCAGCAACTGCCTCGTGGAGCGGATGCCGTCCGGGTCGAGGCCGTTGATCGGTTCGTCGAGGATCAGCACCGGCGGATCGCACAGCAGCGCCTGCGCGATGCCGAGCCGCTGCCGCATGCCGAGGCTGTACTTGCCGATCCGCCGGTTCGCCGCGTCGGAGAGCCCGACCTGCCCGAGCACCTGGTCCACCCGGGCGGCGGGCAGCCGCATCAGTTTCGCGGCGTTGAGCAGATGGTGCCTGCCGGTGCGGCCGGGGTGCACGGCGGACGCGTCGAGCAGCACGCCCGCGACGTGCGCCGGGTTGGGCCACTCGCCGAAGCGGCGGCCGGCGATGGTCGCGGTGCCGGACGTCGGCGTGGTCAGGCCGCAGATCATCCGCAGCGTGGTCGATTTGCCCGCGCCGTTCGGGCCGAGAAACGCGGTCACCGTGCCCGGCCGCAGGCTGAACGACACGGTGTCGACCACGCGGCGTTGGCCGTAGACCTTCACCAGTTCTTGGACGTGCAGCAACCGTCCCCCTCCCCCGTTTTCCCGCTGGCAGTTTGTCACACGCTGTGGCCGCCCGGGTGCGGATTCGAACCGCCACGACCGAAAGACGCCAGCTTCGCCCGTCGTCCGGCGCTTCGATGGTTGAAAGCGAAACAAACGGAAAGGACGGACATGAACCTCGACGGCAAAGTGGCGCTGGTGACTGGCGGGAGCCGCGGGATCGGTGCGGCGACAGCACTGCGGCTCGCCGATGCTGGGGCGGACGTGGTGCTCACCTACGCGGTGAACGCCGAGCAGGCGGCGGACGTGGCCGACCGGATCAAGGCGCTCGGGCGGCGCGCGCTCGCGGTCGGTGCGGACAGCGCGGATCCGGCGGCCGTGGAGGCCGCGGTGGAAGCGGCGATCGGCGAGTTCGGGCGGCTGGACGTGCTGGTCAACAACGCGGGTGTCGGTTTCGTCGGACCTCTCGCCCAGACCGGGATGGACGACGTCGACCGCGTGCTGGCGGTGAACGTGCGCGGCGTGCTGGCCGCGACCAAGGCGGCGGCCAAGCACCTCGGCGAGGGCGGCCGGGTGATCACGATCGGCAGCTGCGTGACCGATCGCGTGCCGGGGCCGGGGATGGTGCTGTATGCGGTCAGCAAGGCCGCGATGGTCGGCATGACCAAGGCGCTGGCCCGCGAACTGGCGCCGAACGGCGTGACGGTGAACCTGGTGCACCCGGGCCCGACCGACACCGACATGAACCCGGCCGACGGCCCGTACGCCGCGGATCAGGCGTCGATGACCGCGGTCGGCCGGTACGGCAAGCCCGCGGAAGTGGCGGACACGGTGGCGTTCCTCGCCTCGCCGGCCAGCGCGTACGTGACCGGCTCGACCATTTCGGTCGACGGCGGGCACGCGGCCTAATCGCGGTAGAGGCCGACGTCGCGGGCGAGGTCGGTGAGCATGGCCTCGAACAGCACGTCCGGTTTGGACACCGGGATCGGGTAATTGCCGAACACCTCGAGCGTGACGTGGCCGTAGAGCCGCGCCCAGAAGGTGATCATCAGGTAGGTGAGCCCGAGGTCCAGCTTCTCCGGCGGGATTTCCCGCCCGGACTCCTTGAGCACCGTGAGCAGGTCTTCCTGGAACGCGGTGAGGTCGTCGCGGAGTTCGGGCGGGACCACGTCGTTCGGCGGCATGACCAGGTCGTGCTGGGCGAGCACGTGGCCGGCCGCGGCGAGGAAGATCCGGCCGAACGGCTCGTCGAGCCTGCGCAGCGCGCTGCCGGTCGCGGTGCCGGTGGCCCCGGTCGGCGACGCGAACACCAGGGTGAATTCCTTGGTGTGCGTGAGCGCCCAGCGGCGGAAGCCCTTGCAGATCTGGAACAGCTGCAGCAGGCCCTCGTCCTTCAGCTCCGCGATGTCCTCGGCGAGTTCGGCGGCGAGGTCGGTGCAGACGTCGAGGCGGAGGTTTTCCAGCAGGTCGTCGCGGGATTCGTAGTAGCGGTACAGAGCCGGTGCGGTGATCCCCAGCTCCCGGGCGATGGCCCGCAGCGTGACGGCTTCCGGGCCCTGGCCTACCAGCAGGTTCCGCGCGGTCCGGCGGATGTCGGATTCGGTAGCCGCTCGCGCGCGACCCCTGCGTGTGGGGCTGCTCATCTGGGCAGTCTAGGTGGTCTGGACACCGATTTCGGCGACTGGCGCGAAGAACCGGGGCGCCGCCGACGCCGATCACTCGGGGGGCTACGTGATCGGCGCCGGCGACCCGATGCCCTCTCCGGTGCGCTTCCGGTCGGGGCAACGCCATCGGCTCGAGGCCAGTGACGCTCGAAGAAGAGCGAAGCCCGGCACCGAAGTGACGCCTGGGGGATACGGATCCCCCGATCGAGTGACGGACCGCCGCTGTTCCGCCTGATTGTCGCACTGAGCGCCAAGAAAGTTACAAACGCTTTCACTTTCGGGCGCCGATGGCGGAAAGGACGGGCCGTGGCAGAGTGGCGGTCATGAGTGCGGTACTGGTGGTCGGCTCCGCGAATGCCGATTTGGTGGTGCCGGTCGACCGGCGGCCCGGCGGCGGCGAGACGGTGCTGGGCGGCGACACCGCGTTGTCCCCCGGCGGCAAGGGCGCGAATACCGCGGTCGCGGCGGGAAAACTCGGCGCGGACGTCGCGTTGCTCGGCGCGGTCGGCGACGATCCCTACGGTCGATTGCTGCGGGATTCGTTGGCTAATGCGGGTGTCGATACGCAATTCGTGCGCACTGTGGATCGGCCTACCGGAATCGCGTACATCACCGTGACTCCGGACGGGGAAAACTCAATCCTCGTCTCCCCCGGCGCGAACTCCGCGCTGCAACCCGGCGACATCACCGACGAGGTGCTGGACGGCGTCCGCGTGCTCGTCGCCTCGCTGGAAGTGCCGCTGCCGACGATCGAACGCACGGTGGTGCGGGCGCGCGAAAAAGGCGTGCGGGTGCTGCTCAACCTCTCCCCGGCGGCCGAGGTGTCGCGGGAAACGCTGGCCGCGCTGGACGTCCTGCTGGTCAACGAGCACGAGGCCGCCTACCTGCTTGGCTCGGACGACGCTGACCCGCGGAAGCTGCTCGAACTCGGCCCGCGCGCGGCGGTCGTCACGCTCGGAGCCAAGGGCGCGGCGGTGCTGGAAGGCGATAAGTCGACAACGGTCGAGTCGCCCCAGGTCGAAGCGGTCGACACGACGGGCGCGGGCGACGCGTTCGCGGGTGCGCTGGCGACGGCTCTCGCCGAAGGCGCTGACCTGGTCGAAGCCGCCGAGCGGGCGGTCAAGGTGGCTGCCGTGACCGTGACGCGGCGCGGTGCTCAGCCGTCCTACCCGACCGCCGCCGAACTGGACTGACTCACCCCGGGCCGGGTCGCGGACTCGGCGAAGACGTGGGGTTTCCGGCAGACTTTGGCGGGCCGGACGCGCGGAACTGGCCCGCGCCCGGCGGCGCGAGGAGGTGGCTGGCGGTGGTCGAACGGGTGCGAAATCGGGAAACGGGTGCGGCGCCCCGGGAGTTCGCCGCCTCGGTGAGCTATGGTCTAGACCATGTCTGAGAGTGCTGCCGCTCCGGCCGAGTCCGCTGCCGGTTCCTCGCTGACCGGGGTCGCGGTGAGCCCCGGACGCGCGAGCGGACCCGTCGTGCGGGTCGCCGAGCCGCTCGGGGAACCCGCCAGCACGCCCGCGCCGGACGACCCGGCAGCGGAGGCGGCCCGGATCGAACCCGCCGCGCGCGCGGTCGCCGCCCGGCTGGAAGCGCAGGCCGAGGCCGCCACCGGCGAGGCCGCGACGATCCTGGTCACGACCGCCGCGATGGCCGCCGACCCGGCGCTCGCCACTCAGGCCCAACAGCTGGTGACGGCGCGGAACCTACCCGCGGCCCGCGCCGTCTACCAGGCCGCCGAAGGGTTCGCGGAAGCACTCGCGGCCGCCGGCGGGTACATGGCCGAGCGGGTCCGCGACGTCCGCGACGTGCGCGACCGGCTCGTCGCCGAACTGCTCGGCATCGACCCGCCCGGGGTTCCCGAACTGTCGTCGCCGAGCGTCCTCGTCGCGCGCGACCTGGCCCCGGCCGACACCGCGGGGCTCGACCCGGCGAAGGTGCTCGCGCTGGTCACCGAGGAAGGCGGCCCCACGAGCCACACCGCGATTCTCGCGCGGGCGCTGGGAATTCCGGCGGTCGTCGCGGTGCGCGGGCTGCTGGCCTCCGACGCCAAGGCGCTGTCCGTCGACGGCGACACCGGCTTGATCGAGGCGGTCGAGGAGTCCGCGCCGATCGTCACCGCCGCCGCGTCCGGTCCGGCCGAGTGGAACGGCGTCGGCGAACTGTCCGACGGGCACCGGGTGAAGGTGTACGGCAACGTCGGCTCCCCGGCGGACGCGCAGGCCGCCGCGGACGCGGGCGCGGAGGGTGTCGGGCTGTTCCGCACCGAGTTCTGCTACCTCGACGCACCGGCCGAGCCGTCCGTCGAAGAGCAGCGAAAAGCTTATGCCGCAGTGCTTTCGCCGTTCCGCGGCAAGCCGGTCATCGTGCGCACGCTGGACGCGGGCGCGGACAAACCGCTCGCGTTCCTGTCCCCGGACGACGAGCCCAACCCGGCGCTCGGCGTCCGCGGCCTGCGGATCGCGTTCGACCGGCCGGAGGTGCTCGACCGGCAGCTCGAGGCCATCGCGGGCGCGGCGGAGGACTCCGGCGCGGAAGTTTCGGTGATGGCACCGATGGTCGGCACCGTCGA
The DNA here is from genome assembly GCF_046195355.1 of Amycolatopsis sp. VS8301801F10. Classification (NCBI taxonomy): domain Bacteria; kingdom Bacillati; phylum Actinomycetota; class Actinomycetes; order Pseudonocardiales; family Pseudonocardiaceae; genus Amycolatopsis; species Amycolatopsis sp. VS8301801F10. The sequence continues at coordinate 1,456,219 of NZ_CP176065.1, forward strand.
GGAAGCCGCCTGGTTCGCCGAGCGCGTGCGGGCCGCCGGGATCGCGCGGGCGGGCGTGATGATCGAGATCCCCGCCGCCGCGGTGCTGGCGCGGGAAATCCTCGGCGTGGTCGATTTCGTGTCCGTCGGCACGAACGACCTGGCGCAGTACACGTTCGCCGCCGACCGTCAGCTCGGCGCGGTGGCGAAGCTGAACGACCCGTGGCAGCCCGGTTTGCTGCGGCTGCTGAAGCTGATCGGCGACGCCGCGGAAGCGACTGGCAAACCGGCGGGCGTGTGCGGCGAAGCGGCCGCCGACCCGCGGCTCGCGCTGGTGCTGGCCGGGCTCGGCCTGACGAGTTTGTCGATGAACGCCCCGGCGATCCGGGCGGTCGGCGCGAGCCTGGCCACGGTGTCGCGGGAACAGGCTCGCGAAATCGCGGCGGCGGCGCTGGCCACCGCCGATCCGGTCGCGGCGCGCAAGGCGGTCGCGGACGCCGTCTCCCGCTGAGGGGACGCCGGATCCGGGCGAGAGATGGGGTAACCGGATCCGGCGCCGGGCGCTGGTCAGCCGAAGATGCCCCGCCGAGGGTGGCGGATGACCAGCGAGCCTCCGTGGATGCGGCCGGTCAGCACGTAGCGCGGGGTGCCCGCGCGGCCGTTGCTTCCGGTCTTGTCGTCGAGCGAGCCGAACTTGATCTCGGTGATCGAGTTGTAGTCCACCGCCGCGTGCTGCGGGATGATCAGCTCGACCGAACCCCACTTCGCGTCGAGTTCGATCTGCACCACCGGGGTGGCGACGCGGGCCTCGGTGAAATCGAGTTTGGTGCTGCCGTACTTGTTGCGCACCACCATCGCGGCAGGCACCTGCCACGGGCCGCTGCGCTGCAGCGACGAGTACTTGGCGTTGAGTTCGAGCCGCTGGCCGAGCCCAGGATTCGGGCCGTAGCCGGGCGGGTCGGGCAGCGGCGAGTACTGCGGGGCCGCGCCGGGGTGCACCAGCCCGGGCAGATCGGCGAGGACGGCGTTGAGCTCGCCCCGGGTGCGGGCGGCGAGCGCCTGGTCGGTGCGCTCGGTGAACTCGTCGAGGGTGAGCATCCCCTGTCCGATGGCTTTCTGCAGCACGCCGACGACGTGCTCGCGTTCGTCGTCAGACACCCGGATGTCGCGCGCGGTCAACGGCTTGGTCTCGGTCGCGGGCTGCGCGGCGATCGTCTCTTCCTCGGCCATGGCATCGATGGTAGAACTCGGTTTCCGCTGGCAGATCGGGGAAAAACCCTGAACGGACCCGTACTCCGCGCGTTGGCCGCGCTGGTCGCGGCCGGCTGCCTGCTGACCTCGTGCACGAGCGGGCCTCCCGCACCCGTCCTCCCGCCGAGTTCGCCGCGCCCGGCTCCGACCACCCCGCCGCCGACTGGCCTCGACGGACTCGTCGCCACCGGCGGCATCGGCGTGGAGTTGCTGCTGGCCACGTCGCCGCCGACGGTGTTCGACGCCGACTCGGGCGTGCGCGGCACCCTGCCCGGCGTGCCTGGCGGGCCACGGGTGGTGTCGGTGCTGCGCGTCGGCCACACCCCGGTCGTGCTGACCGCGCCGACCTGCCAGCAGTCCGGCTGCGCGCCCGCCGACGTGTACGTCTACCTGGGACTTTCGCCTCCGCGGTCGCTCGGCAAGGCGGTGAGCGCGGCAGCGGGCGCGGACGGCACCAGCGTGTGGCTGATCCGCGAGGACGGTCCAGACCTCTGCCGGTTGGAGCACGTCGCGCTCACCGGCGACTCGTTCGGCCGGGGCACCGTGGCGTCGTGCCGCACGCTCGTCCGGGTGGAGACGGCGCACGGGTTGCTGATCACCGTCGGCGGCGGCACCGCGGAGACCGTCGACGTCCTGATCGACCCGGCCACCGGACGCACCGTGCAGCAGTCGCCGCGCATTCTCGCCGCCGCCGGCGATCGGCTCGTCCTAGGCGGGCTGACCGATCTGGCCGTGCTCGACCTGCGCAGCGGCGCGCGGAAATCGGTGACCCTGCCGGTGCCGCAGCCCCATCCGTACGTGCTGCCCAGCCGGGACGGCAACGTCGCCGCGGTCGATTTCGGCACCCCGTCGTTCCCCGGAACCGGCACGCAGACCCGGGACCTGTGGCTGTTGAACCTGGCCGACTGCACCTGGCAGCAAGCGCCGTCGATGCCGTTTTCGACGGAGAACCTGAAACACTCCGGCCTGGAATGGACCGAAGCGGGCGACCTGGTGCTCGACGACGGGGTCGTCGGGGCGTGGCATCCGGGCGAACCGGCCTGGCGGCTGGGGAAGGCGAAACTCGCCCCGGCGCAGCAGGCCGCCGGGGTCGCGACCTCCTGAGGTCAGTGCTCGTCCAGCCCGTGCTCGATCGCGTACCGGGCCAGCTCGACCCGGTTGTGCAGCTGAAGCTTGCGCAACGTCGACTGCACGTGGTTTTCCACCGTGCGGTGCGACAGCACCAGCCGTTCCGCGATCTGCCGCGCGGTCAGTCCCTTCGCGACCAGCCGGAGCACGTCGGTCTCCCGGTCGGTGAGCCGCGGCGGTTCCGGAGCGCCGTCCGGAGCATCCGCCATCCGCCGGTACTCGCCGAGCACCAGACCCGCCAGTCCGGCGGTGAACACCGGGTCGCCGTCGGCGGTCCGGCGCACCGCGTCCACCAGCTCCGCCGCGGACGCCGATTTCACCAGGTAGCCGGACGCGCCCGCCTTCACCGCTTCCAGCACGTCGCTGTGCTCGCCGCTGGCCGAAAGCACCAGCACGCGCGTGTCCGGGGCCGCCGTGGTGATCTCGCGGGTCGCCTCGACGCCGGACGTGCCGCCGAGGTTCAGGTCCATCAGCACCACGTCCGGCCGCACCGTGCGCGCGATCCGGATCGCCGCCGGGGCGTCCGGCGCGGTCGCGGCCACCTCGAACCCGTTCTCGGACAGATCGCGGGCCACGCCGTCGCGCCAGATCGGGTGGTCGTCCACCACCATCACGGAAATCGTCCGTTCCGTCATCGCCCGTCCCTCATCGTGGCTGGCACCCGCACTTCCCACTCCGTGCCCCGGCCGGGAGCGCTGTCCAGCACCGCGGTCCCGCCGAGGTCTTCCACCCGGCCGCGAATCGACTTCACTACTCCGAGACGGCCCTCGGCCGCCGCTCGTTCCAGCCTGCCGCCCTCGATTCCCGGCCCGTCGTCGCGGATGCTCACCACGACCTCGTCGCCGAGGTCCTCCAGCAGCACCCAGGCGTGCGCGTCCGGACCAGCGTGTTTCTCCACGTTAGCCAGTGCTTCGCGGGTGACCGCGACGAGTTCCTCGGTGACGTGCGCGGGCAGGTCCACCGTTCCGGCCGGGGTCGACACCTGCACCGACGTGGTCGCCAGCAGCTGCAATGCCGAACGGAGGTCCGCGGTGTCGCCGGACCGCGTCGGCTCGCTGCTCACCAACGCGCGCAACGCGATCTCCTGCTCCCCCGCGAGCTGCGCGAGTTCGGCTGCTTCACCGCCTACTTCGAGACCGCGCCGCCGTACGCGCGCGAGGACTTGAAGCACGCTGTCGTGAATCGAGCGCGCGAGCCGTTCACGCTCGGCCGTCGCTGCTTCGGTGCGAAGTGCGCGCGCGAGTGCTTCGGCCGACGTACGCGCGAGCGTCGCCGCCATGCCGACAAGGAGACCACTCGCGCACAACAGCACGCCGTCGCGGACCACGTCGAGGTCGATCTTCTCGCGCGCGATGCCGGTACCGATTGCGACGACGAGGCCTGCCACTACGCCGCCGCGCGCGCCGAAGCGCGTCGCTGCCGCGAGCGGGCCGACCGCTGCCCACACTGTGGTGATCAACGGCGAAGCTGCTTCGTACTGCGCATCGGAAAGAATCCACGGCGAGGTGAGCATGAGCGCCGTGGTGAGCGCGACGTCGAAGATCACCAGCCAGCGGTGCCGTCCGCTCTCGCGCACGTACGCGAGACTCGACGCGGCAGACCACGCGCCCATCACGCCGACAACGAGCCAGGCCAGCCACGGCCGTTGAAAGTCCGGGTGGTGCGCGATCACCACAGCCAGCGCGAACAGCCACGTGACGACACGCAGCACCACGACACCGCGCCACAGCGGCGTCGCCGGGTCTCGGGTGGGACGAACGCTCACTTCTTGTCTTCTGTGCTCTCTTCGGGGTCGCCGCCCTCTTCGGGGTCGTCGTTCGGGTTGGCGGCCTGGCTGTGCAACGAGTCCACGGTCGCCGGATCGGGATCGTGTTCGTGCAGCAGCGACCGGACCCCGGCGTTGAGCACGGCCAGCAGCGGCACCGCGAGCAGCGCGCCCGCGATGCCCGCGGCGACCAGCCCGGTGGCGATCGCCAGCACCACCGCGAGCGGGTGCAGCCGCACCGCGCGGCCGAGCAGCAACGGCTGCAGCACGTGGCTTTCCAGCTGCATCACGCCGACCACGATGGCCAGCACGACCACCGCGCCGATGACGCCCTTCGACACGAGCGCGATCAGCACCGCGACGCCGCCGGTGATCAGCGCGCCGATGATCGGGATGAACGCGCCGAGGAACACCAGCGTCGCCAGCGGGATCACCAGCGGCACGCCGACGATCCACAGCCCGATGCCGATGCCGACCGCGTCGACCACGGCCACCGCCGCCGTCGCGCGGATGTAGCTGACCAGCGACGCGAACCCGCGCCGTCCCGCCACGTTGACCCGGTTGCGCACCCGCTGCGGCACGCCGCGCACCAGGAACGTCCAGATGCCGTCGCCGCCGGCGAGGAAGAAGATCGTGACGAACAGCGTCAGCACGAAGCCGGTGAGGATCTCGCCGACGGTGCCCGCGGTGGTCAGCGCGGTGGTGGTGAGCGAGGCCTGGTTGTTCTGCAGGAAGCCGATCGCCTGGTTGATGAAGTCCTGGATCTGCTCCTGGCGCAGGTGCAGCGGGCCGTTGATCAGCCAGTCCTTGATCTGGTTGAGGCTCGTGGTCAGCTGCTGCTGCAGTTCGGGAAGGCCGCTGGAGAACTGGGTGATCACGAACGTCAGCAGCCCGCCGAGCACGGCGAGCCCGGCCACGAGCACGATCGCCGTGGCGAGCCCGCGCGGGAAGCGGATCTGCACGAGCCGCGACACCGCCGGGGCCAGCAGCGCCGAAAGCAGCAGCGCGATCGACACCGGCACGACGACCGAGGACAGATAGCCCAGCAGCCACACCACCGCGTACAGCGCGGCGATCACCACGATGAAACGCCACGACAGCGCGGCGGATACGCGCAGGCCGCGCGGGATGAAGCCGGTGACGTCGGCGACTGGTTCGGAAAGGGACCGGTGTTCGCGTTGTCCGCGCCCTGGCTGGCTCACGGGTCAACCGTATCGGCCCCGTCGACCGGAACCGGGCGGATCGCCCCACCGGTCGGTGTGAATCACCGCTTCGCCGGGACTCGCGAACCGACTCCGGAGTAACCGCCCTTCTTCTCCGGGAATGACCCATCGTGAGACCCGGCCACACTCTGTGTTGTTCACACGATGGTGGCATCAAGTCGTGTCAAGGATGCGCGGCGGACCACAAATTTGGTTGTCTCGGTTTCGCACCACCGCGGAACTGTGCCGTTCCGCCGAAAAACCGAAATCATTTTTTACCCGAGGAGAAATCACCTGTGACGAACGACGCTGTGCACGAGAGGCGGGGCGCGACGCGCTTCGGCCGTCTCGCGTCGCGTGCGTTGTTCGTCGTCGGCGGCGCGCTCGCGGCCACCGCGGCCGCGTGGGCCGTCTCCTCTTCCGCCGCTTCGGCGGACCCGGTCGACGCGAGCGTCACCCCGGTCACCGACGCGACGGCCGCCGGAATCGGCGACGTCACCGACGGCGTGGCCCGGTTCGCGGGCGACGTCGCCGGTGCGGCGCAAGGGCTTGCGTCGTGCGGTCAGGGAGCCACCACGTGGTCTGAACCAGGCACGACGCGGCCCTCCTGCTCGCTCGAGCAGCTCGCCGGGCCGCACCGCGCCGACCTCTCCGAGGGCCAGCAGGCCGCCGGAAAGGTCAGCGACGCGGTGAGCGACCTCGGCCGCCACGCGGTCGTCAAGCCGGTGCAGCGCACGCTCGGCTCGCTCGAGCACATCGCGCGCAAGCCGGAGGACGCGCGCCAGGTGATCGCCGACGCGACCACCCCGCCGCCCGCCGCGCAGGACTTCGGCCGGAAGCTGTGGGCTCTGCTCGACCCGAGCGCGCCCACGGATCTGGTCGACCTGCCGAACCTGCCGCTCGCGCCCGCGTCCGGTTCCGAGCAGAGTCCCGCGCCCGGCATCCCCGAGCAGCCCGCCGAGGCGGAGCAAAACCTCGGTGCCGCCGCGATGACCACCTCCGACGCACTGCAGTCGGTCTTCCCGGCGATGGACGCGCAGTCCGCCGTTCCGGTGCAGGGAGCCGAACTGCCGCAGCGCCACGACGGCGACCGCGGCCTGCCCGACGCTCCGTTCACCCCGGCGCAGCTTCCCGCCGTGCCGCTTTCCATCCCGAACTCCCCGGCCGGTGGCAACACCGCGCCCGGCGGACACCTCGACGGTTTGAACTTCGGCGTTCCCTCCTGGGTCGCCGCCGCCGTCGACAACGCCGTGGCGGGTTCGACCCGCACCGGCCTCGCGCACACGCCGCGCACCCCGGGCGAGCAGCCCGGCGTCACTCCTGACTGATCCACTTCACCCGCGGGGTCTTTGACGCCCACGGCCGCCTTCGCGCGCCGTCGCCGTCATCGACAGATAACCCGCGGGTTTTTCGCGCGCTGCGCAATTTCCGGCGCACGCATTCCCCGGTGCATTCCTGACCGCAAGGACGCACCGCCACAAACCCGCAAGGGACCCCGATATGAAGGAGAAAAATCCCATGCAGACCTGGGCAAAGCGCGGACTCCAGACCGCGTTGGTCACGGGTGGGTTGCTGATGCTGGGCACCGGCATCGCCTCGGCCGACGAGAACGTGAACCCGGACACCCCGGCCTCCCCGCTTGATCTCAACGTCACCGTCCCGATCGACGAGGCCAACAACGCGATCGGCACCCCGCTCGGGCAGGTCGACCTCCCGGCGCACCACAACGAGATCAGCACCAAGCCCATCACCTCCGCCGCCAAGGGAGCGCTCGCCTCGGCGAAGACGCCCGGCGGCTCTGCGGGCAGCCTCCCGAAGACCGACGCGCCCCGGCAGGTCACGCCGACCCGCGACGCGGTCAAGGGCAACAAGGTCAGCGGCGACATCGTCGTCCCGATCCAGATCGTCGACAACGCGGTGGGCGTCATCGGCGACGCGAACGTGCAGGGTGGCGACCACACCCAGACGTACGAGCACAACCAGGACATCGCGACCGACGGCAAGCACTCCGGCATCGCGGGCAACGTCGTGGCGCTCGACTACGCGCTCCCGGTGCAGATCGCGGGCAACGGCGTCGGCCTTGCCGGCGGCAGCGGCGCCGTCCACGGCGGTTCGGCGCACCAGAGCACCAGCGAGACCGGCAACATCGACACCACCGGCGAGGGCTCCGGCCTGTCCGGCAACGTCGTCGGCGGCCAGTTCGCGACCCCGGTCCAGGTGACCGGCAACGCCGCGTCCTGGATCCTCGGCAACGCCTACAGCGGCGACTACAACGCCGACACCACCGCCACCTCCGGCGGTTCGATGAAGTCCAACGGCAAGGGCGCCGCGGGCAGCGGCAACGTGGTCGGCGCTCCGATCGCACTGCCGGTCAAGTTCAACGGCAACGCCGGCGGCGTGTGGGGCTCGGACGCGGACTCCACCTCCAGCTCCTCGGCCGACGCCAAGGCGGGCAACACCCGTCCGGGCAGCCTCAAGGGCATCCCGACCTACATCGAGACGGACGGCGACCAGTCGTTCCTGTCCGGCAACGCCGGCGCCGCGCAGGCCAGCCCGGTCGCGAACGTCGCGTCCGTCGCCGGCTCCTGGATCGGCAACGCCGACACCGGCCAGAACGGCTCCTCCAGCCACGAGACCACCGCCACCTCCGGCGGCTTCGTGAAGACGAGCGGCAACGACGCCGCCGGTTCGGCCAACGTGGTCGACCCGGCAGTGGCGCTCCCGGTCGAGGCGTGCGGCGTGGGCGGCACCTACATCGGCCGCGCGGTCGCCAACTGCGACAACACCACCACCGCCACCTCCGGCGACGGCAGCTACACCCGCGGCAACGGCTCGACGCTGACCGGCAACATCGTCAACACCCAGATCGCCGGCGCCCCCGAGGTGCACGGCATCGGCGGCAGCCACATCGGCAACGCCTCGGGCACCTCGACCGAGACCAAGACCGTCACCGCGGGCAACTACGACGGCAGCCAGGGCAACGACTCGTCCGGCTCGGGCAACATCGTGCAGGTCCCGGTGGCCGTGCCGGCCGAGGTGTTCGGCGTGGGCGGCTCGTTCATCGGCCAGGGCTCGGGCGACGGCTCCGAGACCAAGGTCGTGAAGGCAGGCGGCGGCGGGAACACCCAGGACGACAACGGGTTCCTCAGCTCGAACCTCGGCACCGTCCCGGTCTCGACCCCGGTGCAGCTGTTCGGCATCGGCGGCGCGTTCGTCGGCCAGGGCCACGGCAAGGCCAGCAACGACACCACCTCGACCGCGGGCCAGGACGTGCACGCCACCGGCACGAAGGGCGCGGGCGCGGGCAACATCGTCGAGGCCCCGGTCTCGCTGCCGGTTCAGGGCCACGGCGTCGGCGGCGCGGTCGCCGGCATCGGCACCGGCATGTCGGACAACCTGACCGACTCGACGGCGGGCGGCGACGCCAGCACCGACGGCAAGGACGCGGCGCTCGCCGGCAACATCGTCAAGGCTCCGATCGCGGGCGCGGGCACGATCTTCGGCGACGGGCTCGCCGGGGGCGCGCTCGGCCACGGCACCGCCACCAACGACATCACCTCGACGGCGGGCGGCGACGCTCTCACCAACGGTGACGGCGGCGCGGTCGCGGGCGACATCGTCGGCGTCGACCCCGCGCCGGTGGCGCAGGTCTTCGGCGACGCGGTCTCGGTCGCGGGCGTGTCCTCGGGCGACGGCGTGAACAACACCGTCGTCACCGACGCCGGCAAGGACACCACCTCGGGCGTGGAGGGCTCGCTCTCGGGCGACATCCTCGACTTCCCGGTCCCGGTCGTCGCGCAGGTCTTCGGCGACGCGGTCGCCGTGGGCGGCGTGGCGCACGCGGTCGGCGACAACGTCACCACGGTGACCGACGGAAGCGACGAAACCAGCACCGACGGTTCCGGCGAGGCCCTGTCCGGCTTCGACTACTACCACCCGCTGGGTGCGCTGGTGCAGGTCTTCGGCGTTCCGCTGGAGGTGCTCGGCATCGCCACCGCCGAGGCCACCAACTCGACCGTGGTCGACCCCGAGCCGGCCATCGACGTGCCGTTCGGCGGCGAGATGGGCGCTGACCAGCTCCCCGCGCTGCCCGCCGTGCCGGCTCTGGCGGGCGGTTCCTCGGCGCTGCCGTCGGCTCCGGCCCTGCCGGGCCTGTCGGGTCTGCCCACCGCCACCACGCTGCCCGCCCCGGCGCTGCCGGGCGCCCAGCGGGCCGACGTGCCGCAGGTCAGCGGCCTGTCCGCGCTGGGTCAGCTGAACCAGCTGAAGGGCGCTTCGGTGCTGCCGTCGGTGTCCGGGCTGCAGAACGGCGTGCACCTGCCGTCGGCTCCGGCTGTTCCGGCTCTGCCGGGCGTTCCGGCCCTGCCGGGCAAGGGCGGTGCCGAGCGGGCCGACGTTCCGGCCGTTCCGGCTCAGCTGCCGGTGAAGACCTCGCTGCCGACGCTGAACCAGCTCCCGGCCGTCACCGCGCTGCCCGCCGTGCCGGGTGTGCCGACGACCCTGCCGACCACGATGCCGACCGCTCCGGCCGTGCCGGCGCTCGGCGACGCGACCGGTCCGCTGGGTGCGTTCCAGAAGCTGGCCGCGAAGGTGACCAGCTTCTTCAAGAAGTGAACCGTTTCGCCTGAAACGGGCCGGGGATAACCCGGACGGGCCCGGAAGCCACGTGCTTCCGGGCCCGTTTTTTCGTGCTGGGTCAGGAAAATTCGAGCGAACGCTTCGCCAGGCCGTGCCAGAAACCGTCGATCACCGTGCGGCCCTCGCCTTCGGCCGAGCTGGCGCCGAGCGACACGAACAGCGGCGCGAAGTGCTCGATCCGCGGGTGCGCCATCGCGGCGGCCGGGGCCTTGTGCTGGAAGTCGAGCAACGCGTCGAGGTCGCGGGCGCGCAGCACCTCGTCGCCCCAGTGGTCGAATTCCGCGGACCACTGCGGCGGAGTTCCGTTGGTGCCGTTGACTTCCCGCATCGCGACGAGGTTGTGGGTGAAGAATCCGCTGCCGATGATCAGCACGCCTTCGTCGCGCAGCGGCGCGAGCTTGCGGCCGAGGTCGTAGAGCGCGCGGGGGTCGAGCGAGGGCATGGAAATCTGCAGCACCGGGACGTCGGCGGCGGGGAACATTTCCACGAGCGGGACGTACGCGCCGTGGTCGAGGCCGCGGTCCGGGTCGTCGTGCACCGGGGTGCCGGTCGAACGCAGCAGCTTGCGCACCTGCGCGGCCAGCTCCGGAGCGCCGGGCGCGGCGTATTCGACCTGGTAGTAGCGCTCGGGGAAGCCCCAGAAATCGTAGACGAGCGGAACCGTCGTGGTCGCCCCGAGCGTCAGCGGAGCTTCTTCCCAGTGCGCCGAAACCACGAGGATCGCGCGTGGTTTCGCCAGGTCGGCGGACCACTCCGCGAGCTGGCGGGTCCACGTCGCGTCGTCGGCGAGCGGCGGCGCACCGTGGCTCAGGTACAGGACCGGGGTGCGGGTCGCCATGGCTGCCTCCAAGTGTTTGAAAGTTCAACTACTACCGTACGCCCTGTTCGCGGTCTTGGCGAATTCGTCCTCGCGTGCGACCGGTGCCTACCGGGGACGTCCTGATCGGCCGCCACCCGATTCCGGCGGCGGCAAGCGCGGCGACTGCGAGAACCACGGCGAAAACCGTTGCCCCGGTAGCGATTCCGAGCGCGTCACTGAGGTAGCCGGTGCCGACGGGCAGCAGCGCGGCCGGAAGATAGCCACCGAAATTGAGCAGAGCGTTGGCCTCGGCGCGTGGTGCCGAGCACGCTCGCCAGCAGTGCTGGTCCGAGGGAAAGCACGAACGACGTCGACGTGATCCCCGGTGCGAAAACCGCGATCCCGAGCGCGACGTACTTGCGCTGCGCTCGCGGCACAGCGGGGACGCGCACCCAGCCGCCCGCGCCGGAACCGACCGGACGCCGCAGTGGCAGCCGGACCACCACGACGACCGCGCTGAGCAGGAGCACGGCCGAAACCACGAAGATCGTCACCGTCGTCCCCGGCAGGGTCTCCGACAACGCCCCGGCAAGCAGCGGCCCAAGTCCGGCCCCGAACACCATCGCGGTGGACGCGGCGAGCGTCGCGGTCCGAGCGCGTTCAGGTCCGCCGACATCGACGACGGCCGCCATTCCCGCGGACACCGTGATGCCGACCGCGATCCCCGCCAGCAGCCGAGCGATCGCCAACGCGAGCACCGACGTCGCGACGGCGAACAATCCGCACGCGATCAGCGCGAGCAAAACCCCAGGCAGCACAACGGGTTTGCGCCCGAGCCGGTCCGAGGCGCGGCCCGCCACGAGCAGCGCGGCCAGCAGCCCGGCGATGTAGGCCGCGAAGATCACCGTGAGCGTGCCGGCGGAGAACCCGAGCCGGTGCTGCCACAGCACGTACAGCGGCGTGGGCGCGTTCGAAAGCACGAACACCGCGGTGACGGGCCACGCGGCGAGCCAGGGACTGCCGGCCCGCGAGGGCGCGACGACGGCCATGGATCCTCCAGTACGAGATAGTTCGAACTAGTACGAGCGAACTCGAACTTAGCAGTAGTTCGACTAATCTCGTACTGGAGTGGTTGAATGAGGCCATGCGCTCGCCCACGGTGCCCGACCCGGATGCCCCGCCCGCCGAACTCCCGCCGCCGCTGCCCGAGCCGGCGCGGGAAGACCTGCGGCTGGAAACCGTCCTGGCTGCACTGAGCGACCCGCTGCGGCTGACGATCGTGCGGAAACTGCTGCTGGAACGCGAGGCCTACGACCATCCGTGCGGCTGGTTCGGCTTCGACCGCCCGAAGTCGTCGCTGACCCATCACTTCAAGGCGCTGCGCGAGGCGGGCGTGCTGCGGCAGCGGCAATACGGGCTGGAACGACGCAGCCGGGTGCGCGCGGAGGATCTCAACGCGCGCTTTCCCGGACTGCTGGACCTCGTCGCGGACTGGCAGCCCGCTGCTTAGTTCGTGGCCGGGTGGCCGCGAGGATCCGGTCCGGCAATTTTGAGGAACGGTCGTTCTTGACTGATCGTTCCTCAAAAGTCTATGGTCGGGGCATGGGCAGGCGAAGGGCATTCGACGAGGACGAGGTAGTGCGTGCCGCCGTGGAGTTGTTCGGCGGCCGGGCGTACGACGGAGTGTCCGTCGACGACCTCGTCACTCACCTCGGCGTGCACCGCAACAGCTTGTACAAGACGTTCGGCAGCAAGCGCGGCCTCTACTTGGTCGCCTTGCGCCGCCACGTCGCCGACGATGTCCGCCCTCTGACCGAAGCGCTCGCCGCGGCAACGGATGCCGCGACCGCGCTGCGGCTCGTCGCCTCGGCAAACCTCGGCCTGCTGCTGCTCGCGGCGGTCGAGCGGGCACCGGCCGACGAGGAGGTATCCGCCGAAGTGGACGCGGCATTGGCCGCGCTCGACCAGGCGATCGCCGACGCGCTCGGCATTTCCGCCGAGCTGGCCGCCGCGCTTACCGCAGCCGCGCTGGGCCTGCGGCTGCGCGGCAACCCCGGCGGTGTCCGCACCGCGCTGGCCCACCGGCTCGATCCCCTCGACTGACAAGGAAAACAGACATGGCACTGGTCACCATCGACGGCGACAACCTCGTGGTCGAGATCAAAGGTCTGGACAAGCTCTGGGCGCTCAAAAGCAGCCTGACCATCCCGCTGGCCAACGTCCGCGGCGCGACCGCGGACCCGGACATCGCCGCCGAGCCCAAGGGAATCCGCGCACCGGGCGCCCACGTGCCGGGCGTGATCACGGCGGGCACGTTCCACCTCGACGGCGAAAAGGTCTTCTGGGACGTCAAGGACCCGGCGAAGGCCGTCGTGCTGGAACTCGCCGACGAGCGCTACGCCCGCCTGGTCCTCCAGGTCGACGACCCCCGCGAGACCGTCGCGCTGGTCGAGAACGCGCTGAGCGGCCGGAAGTAGCCCCGGTGGGCCTCGCCGCCGACGACCGGGTTTCGTCTCCGGAGGATGTCCCCAAGATCAGTCCTGGCGGATGCGCGGCGAAGGGGAGACGGCGACTGCGTCACTCTGCGAAGGTGGCTGGTTCCCCGGGTAGTTCAGGGCCGGAATTCGCGGTGCCAGCCAGCAGCACGGCGAGCACCCGGTCTCGCTGCACCGCGCCAGCACGAAGGTCGAGACAGTTCTGGGTCATCCCCGCCGCGGCGGCGGCGAGGAACGGTACGTCGGCCCACGACAGGTCCGGGCGCACAGCGCCGGCCCGCTGTGCGCGTTCGGTCGCCTGGCGAATGAGATCGCGCAAACGTTCGCGCGCTTGAGCGGCCTCGGGACTTCCGCCCTGCGCGGCCAATGCGTCCGACAGTCCCTTGTTTTCCACCTGGGACAGCGTGAACGCCCGCAACAGCAGGGCGAAACCCCGGCCTGGATCGGGATCCTCGAGTGCGGCCCGCGCCTTGTCCTCGAGTTCGCCGATCACCTCCAGCAGGATCGTCTCGAGCAGCGCCTGCCGCGACGGGAAGCGCCGGTAAAACGTGCCCGGTCCGACCCCGGCCCGCTTGACGATCTCGTTGGTCGACACCTCCAGCCCGACTTCCGCGACGGCCTTTCGCGCCGCCGCGACCAGCGCCGCCTCGCTTCGCCGGGCGTCCGCCCGCAGTCCGGTCATGCCCCTCACGCTAGACGGAGAAGGGTTCTCCGTCTAGCGTGAAGGCATGGGAAAACGAGTTTGGCTGATCACTGGTGCGTCCGGAGGCCTTGGCTCGGCGCTGACCCGATCGGTCTCGGCGGCCGGGGACGAAGTGATCGCTCTCAGCCGGAAATCCGTCGACCTCACCGATCCCGGGCAAGTCCGGCGGGCGGTCGCCGAGGCCGTCGCCGCTTTCGGCCGGATCGACGTCGTGGTGAACAACGCTGGCTACGCGGCGGCCGGGGCCTTCGAGGAACTGCCCGACTCGGCACTGCGCGAACAGTTCGAGGTCAATTTCTTCGCGGCCGCCGACGTCCTGCGGGCGACGTTGCCGTACCTGCGGGCCGCTCGGTCGGGGCATCTCGTGCAGATCAGCTCGCTGGCCGGGCAGGTCGGCGCCCCCGGGATGAGTGCATACACGGCGAGCAAGCACGCACTTGAGGGGTTGTCGGTGTCGCTCGCCGAGGAGCTGGCTCCGTTCGGCATCCGCGTCAGCATCGTCGAACCGGGCGCCGTCAACACGGGCTTTCGCCGGAGCTGGGCCGAACGCGAGCGTCCCGGGACGATCGCCGACTACGACGACCTCGCCGCCCGGCTGGACCGCATCGGTCGCGATGCTCGGCGGCCTACCGAGCCGGAGGACGTGGCGGCCGCGATCCTCGCACTGGTCGACCTGCCGGAACCGCCGTTGCGGCTCGCCGTCGGCAGCGATGCCGTCGCCGGAATCCGCGCTGCCCGGATCCGCCAGCTGGCCGACTTGGAGACCCGATGGATCGCCTGACCGGCAAGACCGCGTTGATTACCGGCGGCAGCGAGGGAATCGGCCTCGCCATCGCCACGGCGTTCGCGCGGGAAGGGGCGAACCTGGTGCTTCTCGCGCGCGACAGCCGGAAGCTCGCCGCCGTGAGCTTGCCGAACACGCGCACCGTTGCCGTCGACCTCAACGACGAGGACGCGCTCGTCGCCGCTGTCGGTTCCCTGGACGTTGACGTGCTCGTGAACAACGTCGGTGTCGCGCACCTGCCGCCGCTGTCCGAACTCACCAAGCCCCAGTTCGACGCGATGGTGCACCTCAACCTGCGCGTACCGGTGGTGCTGACCCAGCTGCTGCGCGAGCGGTTGAGCGCGATCGTGAACATTTCCAGTTATTGGGCGGACAAAATGGTCGCCGGGCGCCCGTCCTCGGTCTATTCGGCCACCCGCGGCGCGCTCAACTCGCTCACCAAGGCGCTGGCCAACGAACTCGGTCCGCGCATCCGGGTCAACGCCATCGCGCCCGGCTCGATCCGTACGCCGACGTTCGAACGCGGCTATCTCGCGCGGATGACCTCGGACCAGCGCGCGGATTACGAGCACTACGTCCGCGACGCGTATCCGGCCCAGCGGATCGGCGAACCCGAGGACGTGGCCGAAGCCGCCGTCTACCTCGCCTCGGACGAGGCCCGCTGGGTGACCGGCACGGTGCTGCGCGTCGACGGTGGATTGACGGTCAGATAGGACCGCCTGATCGGGACAGGAGCGCCGCGCTCAGCGGGCGGGTTGCGGCGTCGTGGCGGGGACCGTCGTGGCCCCGGATGCGGT
Organism: Amycolatopsis sp. VS8301801F10; assembly: GCF_046195355.1. Taxonomy (NCBI): domain Bacteria; kingdom Bacillati; phylum Actinomycetota; class Actinomycetes; order Pseudonocardiales; family Pseudonocardiaceae; genus Amycolatopsis; species Amycolatopsis sp. VS8301801F10. The sequence goes on from NZ_CP176065.1 coordinate 1,471,760, forward strand.
CAACCTCCCCATCAGCATGACCGAGCGCTTGCGGCTGGCCAGCCTGCCCAACGCGAGCATCAGCCGGTTCGCCCGGCCGACCGCGATGCTGGGCGGCGGGTTGCGCCGGTCCAGCGCACGCAGCGCGGTTTCGACCACCTGCCGCGGTGTCTGCAGCCGGCGACCGCTGGCCGCTTCCGCGCCGGCAGTGTCGAAGAACTCGGTGCCGGTAGCCCCTGGAGACAGTGCCAGCACGCGCAGGCCAGTTCCCCGGTGCTCGTACCAGAGAGCCTCGGTGAAGCTGAGCACGAACGCCTTGGCCGCGCCGTAAACCGCCATCCACGGCACCGGGGTGTACGCGGCCATGCTCGCGACGTTGATCAGGACGCCGCGGTCGGCCGCGCGCAGGTCCTCGATGAACGTCCTGGTCAGCTCCACGACTGCCTGGACATCGAGGGCGATCTCGGTGCGCAACTGCTCGGGCTTCTCCTGAGCGAACGGCGCGTTCGTGCCGAAGCCGGCGTTGTTCACCAGCCCGGTCGGCCGCAGGCCGCGCTCGCGCAGCTCGGCGGCGACGTGTGCGACGGCGTTCGGCGCGGTGAGGTCGCAGGCAAGCACGGTGACGGTCACGCCGTGCGCGGCCTTCAGCTCCGCGGCCAGTGCTTCGAGCCGGTCCGCCCGGCGGGCGACGAGGACGAGGTCCGAGCCTCGGCGGGCGAGCTGGCGAGCGAACTCGGCACCGATTCCGGAGCTGGCCCCGGTGACGAGCGTCAGTGCGCCCTGGTGGTCTAGAGGCATGTCGACTCCTTGGTTGGCATCGAGTGCCAGGTTAGCACTAGATGTCTATCGGGCACCAAGAGTCGAACAGGCATCGCCTGCTAGGGTGGCTGCGTGATCGCGCGCATGGACCGTCCGGGTGCGGCGGACGAGGGCCCGATGTGGGAACGGACCCGGCGGCGAGTCCGCGAGGAGGTCATGGACGTCGCGCTGGGGCTGTTCCTGGAGCGGGGATTCGAAGACACCACCGTCGACCAGGTGGTCACCGCGGCCGGGATCTCCAAGCGGTCCTTCTTCCGCTATTTCGGCACGAAAGAGGACATCGTCTTCGGTGACCTCGCCGAGCAGGGCCCGGTGCTCCTGGAAGCGCTGCGCGCACGCCCGGACGACGAGCCCATCTGGGAGGCGCTGCGGCACGCGTTCGGCGTGCTGGGCGCCCAAGCCGATCCACAGCGCGGCCTGACCATCGCCCGGCTGGTCACCGCCAGCCCGAGCCTGCGCGCCGCCCACCTGGAGAAGCACCTGCGGTGGCAGGAACAGCTCGCCCCCGAGGTCGAACGCCGCCTCGGCGACAGTGCCGACCCGCCCGGCCTGCGCGGACAGGCGATCGTCGCCACCGCACTGGCCTGCCTCGACGCCGCCACCGCAATCTGGCTCCAACGCGGCGGCAAGGGCGGCCTCGACGAGCTGAACTCGCTCACCGACCGAGCACTCGCCGCCGTCCGCGCCGGATAACCGAAGTGGCTGACGAGAACCGGGTACCGGCTGCAGGGTCTAATCACACCTGACATGTTGATCTTGCGTGATCCGCGATTCCGCAGCTGGCCTCACTGCCGCTTAGGTTCTTCAGCCCTGAGCCGTTCCGCGGTCTCGAGCGACTTGGCTCGCACTCGGTCCGTCTGATTCCGGTACCACTCCACCCAAGGGCTTTTCGGCCGCTCGCTGGGTCACGATGAGCTCCGCTCCTGAGTCGTCATCGACTGTCACCACCTCGTAGCCGATTGAGGACAGGATCGTCGCCATCGCGTTCTGCATCGCGGCGTCGATGGTGTTGTTCCACTGCCCGGCAGGATTGTCCGGACCGCTACGGCCCTCGCTCCACGCCTCCAGGGATGCGGACTTCAGGATCGAATGGCTGACCCACCTGATGAACACACCACGATGCCCGAGGTTGACGGCGAAGACGTGCGCGCCGACCGGCCCCAGGGGATGCCCACCGTGCAGGTAATCGGGAACCAGGGGTATTCCAGCGATGGCCAGGTCGGACCTCACGAGATCGGCCAACGCGTACAACCTGGCGAGTGGATCATCGGGTGCGTGCTGATCTGACATGCCTGCCGCGCTCCTGGTTCCGGGTGAAGCGACCGATGAGACCGGGTCCAGCGTGAACACGTCCTGCCGCGTGGTGTCCATCAGCACGTACTCGCCCGGCCTGGCGGGCCGCAGTGGAGGCTGAAACCCCGCAGCGGCTCGGGTCAGTCGTGGGCGAGGTCGGCGAACCGGCTGTAGTGCAGCTGGTGCGCGACCACGATGGTGCTGGTCGGACCGGCCCGGTGCTTCGCCAGGATCAGGTCGGCCTCGCCGGCGCGCGGGTCGTCGCGTTCCCAGGCGTCCGGGCGGTTGATCAGGATGACGATGTCCGCGTCCTGCTCCAGGGAGCCGGATTCACGCAGGTCCGACAGCATCGGCTTCTTGTCGGTGCGCTGTTCCGGGCCACGGTTCAGCTGGGAGATCGCGATCACCGGCACCTCGATCTCCTTCGCCAGCAGCTTCAGCTGCCGGGAGAATTCCGAGACCTCCTGCTGCCGCGATTCGACGCGCTTGCCGGACGTCATCAGCTGCAGGTAGTCCACGACCACGAGCCGCAGGTCGTGCCGCTGCTTGAGCCGGCGGGCCTTCGCGCGGATCTCCATCATCGTCATGTTCGGCGAGTCGTCGACGAACAGTGGGGCCTCCGACACCTCGCTCATCCGCCGGGCCAGCCGCGTCCAGTCGTCGTCGGACATCTTGCCGCCGCGCATGTCGGCGAGGCGGATTTTCGCCTCGGCCGACAGCATGCGCATCACGATCTCGGTCCGGCTCATTTCCAGCGAGAAGATGACGCTGGTCAGGCCGTGCTTGATGGACGCCGAACGGACGAAGTCCAGTCCCAAAGTCGACTTGCCGACACCGGGACGGGCGGCGACGATGATCATCTGGCCGGGGTGCAGGCCGTTGGTCAGCTCGTCGAAGTCGGCGAACCCGGTCGGGATGCCCTGGGACTGGCCGCCGCGCGAGGCGATCGCGTCGATCTCGTCCATGGTCGGCTGGAGCAGGTCCTCCAGCGCGACGTAGTCCTCGCTCGTGCGGCGTTCGGTGACGTCGTAGATCGCGGCCTGTGCGCGGTCGACCACCTCGTCGATGTTCGCGCCGTCGGCCGCGGCCGCGCCGTAGCCGTACTGCACGATGCGGGTGCCCGCCTCCACGAGCCGGCGCAGCACCGCCTTCTCGGACACGATCTCGGCGTAATAGCCCGCGTTGGCCGCGGTGGGCACGGTCGCGATGAGCGTGTGCAGGTACGGCGCGCCGCCGACGCGGCCGAGTTCGCCGCGCCGTTCCAGTTCGGCGGCCACGGTGATCGGGTCGGCCGGTTCGCCGCGGCCGTAGAGGTCGAGGATGCAGTCGTACACGGCCTGGTGCGCGGGCCGGTAGAAATCGCCGGGGCCGAGCGCCTCGATGACGTCGGCGACCGCGTCCTTCGACAGCAGCATGCCGCCGAGCACCGACTGCTCCGCCGCGATGTCCTGCGGCGGCTGGCGGTCGAACCCGCCGGGGCCGGGGTCGCCCGGACCCGGATCGGACTCCGCGTACGCCGGACCGCGGTCATCGGTCACCGCCACTGCCCGGACACCTCCCTCGCCCGGCCGTCGTTCCGGCCGTCCCCGTCGTTTCGTGCGCCTGTCCTGTGCCGAACCGCGTCCGCCGCCCGCCTCGCGAAGAGACCGGTCCAGGCGAACACCTGTTCGAGTATGCCGGAGTCGGCCCGGCTTTCCCACCTCGCCCGTTCGATCTTCTTCGATGATGGACCGGGCGGTTCCCCGTACCGGTGACCGCCACGCGGAGCCACCGGGAGTACTGGGCGCGAACGCACGCTAGATCCCCCGGAAGGACGAGCGCAATTCCGGGTGTTGACCGTCCTGTGGACAACCTGTGGATGACTGGGGGCAACGAATCACAGGTACCGGCAAGCCTGTGGACAAAGTGGGGACAGTGCAGATCAGCTTCGCTAAACCCGCAGGTCAAGGCCTGTGTAGAGACTGTGGAGAACTTCGCGAAAACTCGTCCGGCGTGTCGCGTCGAACTGGTTCTTCGGCGTGTCGCACCCGTGTCCGTCCACCGTCCTGTGGATGGTTGCTACGCACGGTAGAGAGCCGACCCGATGGGCTGAACGAAGGAGAGTTACCCACCCGGCCCAGCCGACGGGTGCACACAGTGAGCAACCAGGCAAAAGCGCAGGTTAACCGGGTGCAAACGCGAAACCGGGTGGAGTTCACCGGCCGGCCACCTCGCGGTGCCGTGCCGGGAACCCCACCCGGAGTAACGCTCGGGGCGCTCAGCCCAAGGCGCTCTGCGCTTGGCGCAGCCGTTCGGAGATCGCCTGCATCGTGCCGGGAGTGAACACGATCAGCGAGTCCTGTCCCGGCCGCTCCTCCATCAGCCAGCGGCCCTCGCTGGTGTCGATGAAGTTCACCGGCTTCGGAATGCGCCGCCGCCGTCCCCCGTTCGGGCGGGCCGCGACGTACAGCGCGCCGCTGCCGGTGCGCGGCAGCTTGAGGATCCGCTGGATCTCCTTGAGCGGCGAAAGCTGCTCGTTGCGCTGCCCGCTCTGCATGATCGAGCCCTGCGAAACGTCCTCCGACCCGGCGGCCCGGCCGCTCTGGTACTCGCTGCGGCTGGTGACGAGCGGTTGCCCGCTCGCCGCCTTGCCCGCGGGCATGAGGTCGAGGAACGTCTGCAGCAGCAGGTCCGGCCGCTGGCGCGACACCGTGACGGTGTTCTCGCCGATGATCCGGAGCAGGCCGAAGCCGCCGCCGTTGCCGCTGCCGCACAGCACCGAGTAGTTGCCCGGGCTGCCGTCGGAGAACGTGCCGTCGAACCAGCCGTAGAACTCCAGGTGCGGATGCGAGATGGACTCGATCAGCGCGAGCAGATCGCGGTCCATGCCGCGGGGTCCCATCAGTCCGGACTCGGTCAGCGCCTCGTTGACCTGCTGGTCCAGCTTCCGTTCGGCGTCCGGGTCGTGGAACACCGGGATTTCGGCGATGGCCTGATGGGGCTCACCGCCCCGACGCCGGATCAGGTTGTACAGCGTCGGGAGGGTGAACTTGGTGGGTCGGTCAAGCGTGATCACGTCGGCTGGCCTCATTCACCGATAACCGGAGGAACGGTCAGCTGGTCGGAGCCGAAGAGTTCGTTGGCGTCCTCTTCCACCAGGTACTTCGTCTGGTGCTCCTCGTCCTCCTGGCCCTTGCCGCCCTTGCCGCCGGCGCCCATGCCGCCCATGCCGGGCGCACCGGCTTTGCCCGCCGTGCCGCCGCGCATGCCGGCGCCGGCGCCCATGCCGCCCGCTCCGGCGCCGCCGGCCATGCCGCCCGCGGCCGCACCGGAACCGGAGCCGCCGGGACCGAAGCCCGCGCCCGCGCCGAACGCGCCCGGGCCGAAGGCCGCACCGGCGCCGGAACCCGCGCCGCCACCGCCGCCCGGACCGAACTGGCCGGAGCCGCCGGGACCGAAGGTGCTCGGGGTGAACTTGCTGGTGTCGGTCGGGGGCGTCCAGCCCGAGGTCGTCACGCCGTCGTTGCCGCTGCCGGGGTAGTGCCCGGTCGGGTCGGTGACGCCGCCGTGCCCGGGACCGCCCGGTCCGCCGGGGAACGTCGTGTGCGGCGGAGTGCTGGGCGGGGTGTGCGGCGGAGTCGTGGGCGGGGTGAACTTGGGCGGGTCCATCTTCGGCGGGGTGAAGCCGCCGCCCCCGCCGCCGGGTCCGCCGCCGAAGTTGCCGCCGGTGCCGCCGGGACCGCCGCCGAAGTCGCCGCCGTTGCTGCCCGGGTTGGAGATGTTGTTGCCCTGCCAGGCGCTGTACTGCGGCAGCTGGCTCGCGTTCTGCCCGCTGGCGTTGAAGTAGTTGGTGTAGGCCTGGACGTTCGCCTTGCCGGTCTCGTTGTACTGGTTGATCTCGTCGTCTTTGTCGCTGAACGGGTTGATCCCGTCGACGAAACCGGCGTGCGGCGGTTCCTTGGCGATCTCCTGCACCTTGCCCTTGACCGTCGAGAAGCACTCGACCTGCGTGTTCAGGTAGGTGTGGCTCTTGCCGAGGTTGTTGACCGAGTCCTGGAGCCAGACGCCGAGCGGGTGCGCGCCCGCCTGCGCCGCGGTGGCGCCGCCGCCCTGCCAGGCGGCGTCCATCTTCTTGTTCAGGTTGTCGATCTCGGTGATCCGGGAGTCGTGCACGGTCTTGAGGTTGTTGGCCGCCGTGACGCCGCCCTGCAGCGACGAGCTGTCGCCGACGTGGATCTTCTCCCAGATCGTGCGCGCGTCGATCGAGCGGCCGCCGAGGTCCGCCTCGGCGAGCTTCGCGTCCGGGCCTCCGCTGAACAGCCCGACGAGGCTGCCGACCGCCGCGCCCGCGACCGCGCCGACCGCGGTGCCGACGACCGGCACGACCGAACCGACCGCGGCTCCGGCGACGGCGCCGCCTGCCGCGTACTTCAATTCCTTGCCTACGGTGTTGGCGTCATTCCCCATGATGAGCCACTCCTTCCGAGCCGGGCACCGGCCGCTGGGCGGTCATGCCGCCTTGAGATGTTTGACGACTGCGCCCGCGAATTTCTGCGCGAGACCGCACGGGTTGCTCTTGTTCGGGCCGGCTCCGATCGCCGGGATGATCGACACGGACAGCTGGTCGGTGACCCCGAGCCACAGCGTGCACGTACCCGACGGGCGTCCGTCCTGCGTGTCCGCGAGGACGCCCGGATATCCGTCGACGGTGACCGGCTCGAAATACGCCTGCCGGGCCTTCTGGTCGTAGATGTCGCTGATGCCGTTCTTGTTCTGCTGCACCACTCGCATGCCGATGGAGTTCTGGCCGTTGTCGGCCGACCTCCATTGGCAGCCGGGGAGATCCCCGGTCAGCGTCTTCCCCGGGACGACCAGGCCGAAATCGGAGGTCTCCGCGTCGGTGAGGACCTTGCACGGGTTGTCGCCGAGCAGGTCCTTCGTGGGCAGCGCGGCGGGGACCTTCGGGCCCGACCCGCCTCCGGTCGCGCTCGAGCTGGCGGGCGCCTGCGAGGGGGTGTTGCCTCCGTCGGCTTTTCCTCCGCCGCAGGCGGTCAGGAGACCGAGAGCGGCGACGGCAGCGGCGGCGATCCGGATGGTGCGGTGCGGCATGAGCAGCTCAGACCTTCGTCTTGCTTGCGGCGTCGCGTGCTTCCTGCTCGGCGACGGTGATCTTGTTCTTGGCGGCCTTCAACGCGGTGATGAAGTTGGTGACGTAGTCAACCATGCGCTGGTGCTGCTGGAGCAGGGTCTGTCCGGAGGGGTTCGCTCCCTTGTCGACGAAGTCGTTGCTGGCGAACTCGTCCGCCGGACGCTTGACCTCGGCGATGGTCCGTGCGTGACTGAGGTCGTTGTTCAGATTCGCGAGCAGGTCTTCCCACTGCTTGATGACAGAGTCGACCTCGTCCTCGCTGAATTTGTACCCGCCTGCCGTTCCGTAACCGCCGACCATGATCGGCGCGGGCGGTGGTACGTCGGACATCCGGTGACCCCCTTTGGCACAGTTCTCGCTCCCCAAGCGGCGAGATCAGCATGTTGGATGGTAACGCACGCCAGTTGGTTCCCGCTTCGCCTTCAGTTGTTTCGAGAGCGGCCTCTAGCTGCGGGAAGTCCGGGGAAACGAAACCGCCCCCGGGAGAATCTCCCGGGGGCGGTTCGCGGAAAAAGACGCGAACGTCAGTTCGCGGCCACGGCCTTGACCTCGAGCCGGAGGTCCACCTTCACGTTCGGGTGCAGGCGGGCGTTGACCGAGTGCTTGCCGACCGTCTTGATGTGGTCGCGCAGGTCGAGGACGCGCTTGTCGAGCAGCGGGCCGCCCTGCGCCTTGATCGCGTCGACGATCTCGCCGGCGGTGATCGAGCCGAACAGCTTCTTCGAGCCCGCCGCGGCCTTGCCGGTCAGCTGGATCGCGCCGAGGCCCTCGAGCGTCGCCTTGATCTCCTTGGCGTGGTCGAGGTCGCGGATGCGGCGGGATTCCTGCGCGCGCTGGATCGTGCGCACGTTCTTCTCCGCGCCCTTGGTGGCCACGATCGCGTAGCCGCGCGGCAGCAGGTAGTTGCGGGCGTAGCCGTCCTTGACCTCGACGATGTCGCCGGGGCCGCCGAGGTTCGCCACGTCGGTGGTGAGAATGATCTTCGCCATGACTGGTGCTCCCCTCAGCGCGCGGTGGACGTGTAGGGCAGCAGAGCCATCTCGCGCGAGTTCTTCACCGCGATGGCGATGTCGCGCTGGTGCTGGCTGCAGTTGCCGGTGACGCGACGGGCACGGATCTTGCCGCGGTCGGAAATGTACTTCCGCAGCAGGTTCGTGTCCTTGTAGTCGATCGTTTCCGGGCGGCCCTTCTTCTCGGCCTTGCAGAACACGCAGACCTTCTTCTTGGGCTTGCGAATGGGTGGCTTGGCCACTGGTGTGCTCCTGGAATTCTAGAAAGAGATGAGATCAGAACGGGGGTTCGTCGGAGAAGCCTCCGCCGCCACCGCCCGCGGGCGGGGCCGAGCCCCACGGGTCGTCGGCGGGCGCGCTGTTGCCGCCGCCGCGATTGCCGCCGCCACCGAAGTCGCCACCGCCGCCGCCACCGCGGCTGACCTTGTTGACCTTCGCCGTCGCGTAGCGCAGCGAGGGGCCGATCTCGTCGACCTCGAGCTCGACGACGGTGCGCTTCTCGCCTTCCTTGGTCTCGAACGACCGCTGCTTCAGCCGCCCCTGCACCACCACGCGGGCGCCCCGCGTGAGCGACTCGGCGACGTTCTCCGCCGCCTGCCGCCAGATGTTGCAGCGCAGGAACAGCGCCTCGCCGTCCTTCCACTCGCCGGTCTGCCGGTCGAGTGTGCGCGGGGTGGACGCGACGGTGAAGTTCGCGACCGCCGCCCCGGACGGGGTGAAGCGCAGCTCCGGGTCGGACGTCAGGTTTCCGACCACGGTGATGACGGTGTCTCCAGCCACGGATGGCGTCCCTTCGGCTCGGGCTCGGATCAGGCCTTGGCGGGCGCGGGCTTGGCCGCGGCCTTGACCTCGCGGCGCATGACCTTGGTGCGCAGCACGGTTTCCTGCAGCGACAGCTGGCGGTCCAGTTCCTTGACGGCCTCGGCCGACGAGTTCAGGTCCAGCAGCGCGTAGATGCCCTCGGCGTTCTTCTTGATCTCGTACGCCAAGCGACGGCGGCCCCACACGTCGACCTTCTCGACGCTTCCGCCCGAAGTGCGGATCACGTTGAGGAAGTTGTCCAGCGTGGGCGCGACCGTACGCTCGTCGAGCGTCGGGTCCAGGATGACCATTACCTCGTAATGGCGTGACATAACCACTCACCTCCTATGGGCTCGCGGTCACGGCGGTTCCGTGACAGGAGGGTTTGTCCAGGTAAGCGTACCCGGCGGGTCCGACAGTCCGGCGCGGCGGGTCAGCTGACGCGGCGCAGCACCCAGGTGCGGACGAGCCCGGCGGTGACGCCGGCCAGCACGATCACCGCGAGCAGCATCGGCAGCTGGACGTCCGAGGCTCCGCCCTGGCTCGCCAGCGCTTCGGCGTTGCCCGCGTTGCGGATGTCCGGGCCCTGCTGGCCCTGCGGGTCCTGTCCGGCCGACGGCTGCTGCGGCAGCGCGCCGGAGCCGGGCAGCGTGCCGTACCGCGCGCCGGGGGCGATCGCGGTGCCCAGCACGCCCGGGGTGCCCGGGCTCGCGGTCGGGATGTTGCCGTAGTCGCGCGGCGGGGCGATGCCGGTCGAGCCCGGCTGGTAGCTGCCGAGCGGGTTGCCGCCGCCGTTCTGCGCGGGCGCGTTGCCGTTGCCGTTCGCCGGGGCCCCGCCGTTCGCCGGGGAGTTCGGGGAGGACGGCGCCTGGTAGTTGTTCGCCGTGGTGGTGAGCCCGCACGCGGACGCGACGCCGCCGCGGATCCCGTTCAGCACCTTGGTCTTGGTGTCCGGGAGGACGCCGAGCCCCCACTCGTCCTTCAGCGCGTTCGCCACGACCTGGCCGATCGCGTCGCCGCTGATCGTGCCGCCCGCGGCGTTCGGGATCGAGCCGACCGGCAGATTTCCCTTGTTCGCGATGGCATTCGCCAGCGAATCCGGCCACACGGTGAGCAGCCGCCAGAAGTTGACCTGATCCTGGGCCGACCGGCGGACGATCTCCTTGACCGCCGAACCGGGCACGGCGACCGTGTCGCCCATGCCGCCGGTGACCGCGCCCTTGCACTGGTTCGCGAGCGTGGTCGCCGCGGAAGCGGGACCGGCGCCCAGGAACGTGCCGCCGGTGAAGAGGGCGGCGAGAGCGGTGACGGTGAGTGCTCGACGGGTTCGCTTCCAGGTGGGGATTTTCCGCACGAGCACTATCCTCCGGGGTCCGCGGGCATGGTTCGTCGCGTCTAGGACAACGAATGGACTCCGGTAAAGATACTGGCGCAGTGACAACAGTGCGGCGAAGCCGCTGACTGAGGGTGGCGGCTGGGGTGGGGCGGGCTAGCTCGTAGCGGCCATTCGGCGGAGCACCCACGTGCGGACCAACCCGGCGCTGACTCCGGAGAGTGCCAAAACTGCCACCAGAACGGGCCAGTCCAACCCGTTCGTGTGGTTGCCGCCAGTGCCGGGCAATGCTTCGGCGTTGCCGGCGTTTTGGATCGTGCGGTCGCCGCCGGCCGAGCCGTCCGGGTTCGCGACGCCGTACTGCGGCGCGTAACCCGGGACCTGGCTGCCGTACCGGAGCGACGGCGACGGGCTGAACAGGCCGGCCATCGCCATCGGGATGCCGCTGTAGTCGCGCATCGGCGCGTAACCGGTGTTGTAGCCGTACGACAGATTGCTGAAGTTCGGCAGGAAGGCCGAGAACGGCGCGGCCCCGCCGCCCGCGGCGCCGTAATCGCCGAGCACCGGGCTGGTCGAGCCCGGCATCGGGGACTGCTGCTGGCCACCGCCGGGAGAACCGCCCTGCTGCGGGCTGCCGCCGTTGCCGCCGGACGGCGGTTGCTGCGGGTTCGGGGCCGGGTTCTGCTTGCCCGGCTGGCTGCCGCTGAAGGCCTGGCCCGCCGCGGCGACGCCTTGCTGGAGCGTGTTCGTGCCGCCCGCCACCGCGCCGTTGACCGCGCTCGCGGCCGGCGCGCCGACCACCGGGACCGGCGCGACGACGGTGTTGACCACGTTCACCGTGACCTTGCAGACCGTGCCGAGCACCGCGTTGATGGTGCCGGTGAGCACGCCGGAGACCTGGCCGACGATGCCGAGGTCGATCGGGATGCCGAGCAGCGGAGTGGTCGCCTGGACGTGGTCGCCCGGATGGGCGGTGATGGTGGAGCCGCAGGTCGCGGTCAGGGTGCTCGCGGAGGCGGTGCCCGGTGCGGCGAGCGCGGCCGAGCCGGCCAGGACGAAAGCGGCGGCGCCGACCGCGGTGGCCCTTCGTGCCCGGTGCTGCTGCATGGCCGTCGACCCTTTCGCCGCGTCCGTTGTACCTGCCTCGCTGTGGACAACGACGGTAACGAAGACGAGTAACGCCCGCCTCCCCTCCGAGGTCAGGCATTCGGGTGGAAGCGGGCGCTACTCAGGGTGAACCTCAGGCGGGCGTGCGGCGCAGCCACGCGCGCACCAGCGCGGCGGCCACCAGCGCGAGCGCCAGCACGGCGATCAGCAGCGGCAGCCGGGCGGGCGGGGTGGCCGCGGGCAGGGCTTCGGCGGTGCCGGAGCGCTTCGCGTCGACAGTCGGCACCTGGCCCTGCGGCAGCTGGCCGGGCACGACCTGGGTGACGATCGGGGCCTGCACGAAACTCGCCGGGAGCATCGCGGCTCCGGTGAAGATGCCGGACACCGAGTCGAGGCCGGACAGTCCGCCGGCCGACGTCACCGGGCCGAGCGTGTCGCCGCCGGGGACGGGCTGGCCAGGGCCGCCGGGGCCGGGGGCCGGGGACGGCGGGGCCGGCGTGGGGTTGGGCGGCTTGGGCGTCGGTTGCGGCGGCCCGGGGGTCGGGTTTCCCGGAAGGCCGCCGACCAGTTCCTGGGTCGCGTTGCCGACGCCGTTCCCCGCGGCCTGCAGCATCGGGCAGGTGTCCTTCGCGGCCGTCTCGCCAACGACGGGGACCTCGCCGACGCCCAGCGTACGCACGGTGTCGCCGACCGGGAGGTTGAGCAACGTGGTGTTGCCGTCGGACTGCTTCGCCTTCGAATCGAGGCCGACGGTGAGCCGGTTCGGCGCGTTGAGCGGGGCGCCCGCGTCGAGCGCGAGGCCGGTGCCGTTCTTGTCGTTCTGCAGCGTGGATTCGCAGTCGCCGCTGACCGTGGGGCTCGGGTCGGCGGAGGCAGCGGCGGGAAAAGCGAGAAGCAGCGGAGCGGCGAGCGCGATCCCCAGCGAAATCGTCCGTCCAGCGCGTTTCCGCATGCCTTTCCTCCCCCGACTGGATCACGGAACGCGCTCACGGTACTCCACGAGCGTCACCAACTCAGGCGGAAGGGGGAGATTCGCCCGGTAGTAGCGTCAGGGCATGCAGATTGGCGCCCATGTCCGAGACGACGATCCGCTGGCCGCCGTCGCCGAGCGAGAAGCCGACGTCGTCCAGTTCTTCCTCTCCGACCCGCAGGGGTGGAAGGCACCGAAACCGCATCCGCACGGCGAGGAGATCAAAGCCTCCCCGGTCGAGGTGTTCATCCACGCGCCGTACCTGATCAACGTCGCGTCCAAGAACAACCGGATCCGCATCCCGTCCCGCAAGAACGTCACCCAGCACGCCGACGGGGCCGCCGCGATCGGGGCGAAGGGCCTCATCGTGCACGGCGGGCACGTCGGCGCGGGCGACGACGTCGAGGAGGGCTTGCTCAACTGGCGCAAGCTTTTCGAGCGCGAGGCGGAAAAGGGCGGCTTCGCGGTGCCGATCCTGATCGAGAACACCGCGGGCGGCGACAACGCGATGACCCGCGAACTCGACGTGATCGCCCGGCTGTGGGACAAGGTCGGCGAGTTCGGCGCGGGCTTCTGCCTCGACACCTGCCACGCGTACGCGGCGGGCTGGGACCTCGAGACCGCGGTGGAGAAGGTCAAGGCCATCACCGGCCGGATCGACCTGGTGCACTGCAACAACTCCCGTGACGAGCACGGCTCCAACCGCGACCGGCACGCCTCGGTGGTCGACGGCGACGGCACGATCGAACCGGAATTGCTCGCCGAGGTCGTGCGCCAGGCGGGCGCGCCGGTGGTCGTCGAGACGCCGGGCGAAGGCCAGGCCGCCGACATCGCCTACCTGCGCAAGCAGCTCGGCTGAAGTCCGGGAAGGGCTCCTCGCCGGACGCGGAGTCCCGGAAGGAGTCCTTCCCGGCTCACGAGACCGGCTGCTCGGCGGCGGTGCGGGAGCGGCGGAAGGGCGGGAAGACGACCTTGTCGCGGGCCCGTTCCAGCACGCCGCCCGCCGGGTCGTCGTCGCCGGAGAGCCGGACCAGGTCGGTGCGCGGGCGGTAGATCTCGCGGAGCACCAGTACGCAGAGCCCGGCGACGGCGAGATCGCGGACGACCACGCCGCCGAGGAACCAGCCCGCAGGCAGTCCTTTGTGGTCGACGCCGAGGTAGTAGAACATCCGGGGCGCCCACACCGCCGCGTCGATGACCATCCAGCCCAGCAGCAGCCGCCAGCGCGGGATCGCCAGCACCGCCAGCGGGACGAGCCACAGCGAGTACTGCGGGCTCCACACCTTGTTCGTCAGCAGGAACGCCGCCACGACAAGGAAAGCCAGCTGCCCGAACCGCGGCCGGCGCGGCGCGGTGAGCGCGACGTAGGCGATTCCCGCGCAGCAGACCAGGAACAGCACCGAGACCACGATGTTCAGCACGGTCGGCGTCTGTCCTTTGTGGAGTACGCCGTCGAAGCCCGCCCAGCCGGTGGCGTAGGAGATGACGTTGTAGAGCGAATCCGGGTCCATCGGGCGCAAGGTGTTGAGCCGGAAGAACTCCCACCACCCGCGTGGCGCGGCCACGATGAACGGGACGTTCACCACCAGCCAGGCCAGCACGGTGAACGCCGCGGTCCGGCTCCAGGCACGCAGTTTTCCGGCACGCAGGCACAACAGGAACAGCACGCCCAGCAGTAGCAGCGGATACAGCTTGGTGGCGACGCCGAGTCCGAAGAGGACTCCGGCGACCTCCGGGCGTTTTCGCGCCCACGCCAGGATCCCGGCGGCGGTGGCCGCGGTGGCGAGCGCGTCGAAGTTCGTAAAGGTATGGACCAGTACCAGCGGGGAAAGGGCGACGAGCGCCGCGTCCCACGGCCGGCGTTTCGTCGTCCGCCCGGTGGCCCACACGGTGACCAGCCAGGCGAGTGCGAGCCAGAACGCGGAGATGTTGAAGTAAATGGCCACTGGCAGCGCGCCGGGCAGCCAGCCCGCGTTCGCGACCGAGGTCCAGCCCGCCGCGAGCTTCGCGTTGATCCACTGGAACAGGCCGGTGACCACCGGGTACTCCATGTACCGGGTCTGGTTCTCCGCGGTCTGCGAATCCTCCTGCCACGACGTGACGTAGGGGAAGGTGTTCGCGTCGTCGAGCTTTTCCGAGCTGTAGAGCGGGACGATGTCGGAGTAGCACATGGCGACGAACGGGCGACCGGACCGCCAGTCGAGCTGGTGCACGCCGTTGGAGTCGCTGTACTGCTGGATGCAGGAGGCCTTGCCGAACCAGCACACCACCAGCGCGAGCACGGCCATCGCGAGGCCGACGCGCTGCGGCGACCAGAACCACTGCCTGCCGACCGCCGCGTGCGCGCCGATCGGGCCGCCGACGGGTCTCGTCGCCGCGGCCACCAGCGGATCGTGCCTGCTGGGGGCGATCCGCTCGGCGGGCGTGAGCGTGCGGGGAGCCGAATCCGGCTCGTCGGCGGGTTCGGAGACGCGGGACACGTCGGGATGCTATCGGTCCGCGGGTGGGGCGCCGGTCATTTCGGATCCTCGTAAAACCCGGCAAGCACCTCGAATGCGGCGCCGAGGGCCACCGCCTCCTCGCCGAGATCGCTCAGCTCGACGTCGATGCGCTGCCAGTACGGCACCGGCAGCAGTTCGCGCAGCTGCTGCGAGACCGTTTCGCGGTAGACCTCCGGCGCGCCGCGGACTGTCCGTCCGAACAGGACGATCCGTTCGAGATCGAGCACCTGCACCAGGTCGGCGAGCCCGATGCCGAGCAGCCGGGCGGCGTCGTGCGGGGTTCCGGCTGCGCGGTGCATGACCTCGACGCAGCCGCGGCGTCCGCAGGCGCAGCGCGGTCCGGCGTAGGCGATGGTGGTGTGGCCGAACTCACCCGCGTTGGTGCGCGGACCTCGGTAAACGCGCCCGTCGATGAGCAGGCCGACCCCGATTCCGGTGCCGACGAGCACGACCGCGGTCGCGGCCGAGGTTTCCTCCGGCCAGGCGTGCGCGAAGGCGGCGGAGTTGGTGTTTTTGTCGAGCGTGACCGGCAGCCCGGTGCGTTCGGCGAGCAGATCGCGCAGCGGGACGTCGTGCCAGCCGGGCATGTTGGTGGCGTCGCGGACCCGGCCCGCGTGGTGGTCGAGCGGTCCCACCGCGCCGACGCCGAGCCCGAGCACGCGGGCCGGGTCGACGCCGGAGAGCAGTTTGCGCACGCCGTCGGCGATCGCGGTCACCGCGGCCTCCGGGCCGAAGCCGATCGGCAGGGGGCCTTCCGCGATCTCCTCGACCTCGCCGGTCAGGCCGGTGCGCAGCACGAGAAAACCGTCCCGGTCGACCTGCGCGCCGAGTGCGCAGCGGGCTTCCGCGCGCAGCCGCAGCATCGTGCGCGGTTTGCCGACCCCGGCCGCGGGGGCGCGTTCGACGTCGAGCAGCCCTTCCGGGAGCAGGTCGGACACGATTTTCGACACGGCCTGCTGGGTCAGCCCGGACCGCTGCGCCAGTTCGACCCGGCTCAGCCCGCCCGCGCGCAGGATGTGCCCGAGCAGCAGCGCGCGGTTGTGGCGTCGCAGCCCGCGCAGGTTGACGCCGGTTTCCGCCATCGGCCGATCATCTCGGACGGGTGGCCTATTACGCAACAGTGTTGTTTAATGGGGGTCATGGCTGATGACGCGCGGGTCGGCATCCTCGGGTACGGGATCGGCGGCCGGATCTTCCACGCGCCGCTGGTCGCGGCGACGCCGGGCCTGGTCCCGGCCGTGCTGGTGACCGCGAACCCGGAGCGGGCCGCGCAGGCGCGCGCCGAGCACCCTGGCGCCGAGGTGGTCCCGGACGCGGACGCGCTTTTCGCCCGCGCGGGTGATCTCGACCTGATCGTGGTGACCACGCCGAACCGCACGCACGTGCCGCTCGCGCTGCGCGCGATCGAGGCCGGGATTCCGGTGGTCGTGGACAAGCCGTTCGCGCCGACCGCGGCCGAGGCACAGCAGGTGGTCGACGCGGCGAAGGCGAAGGGCGTCGGCCTCACGGTCTTCCAGAACCGGCGCTGGGACTCGGATTTCCGCACCGTCGCCAAGGTGCTCGAGTCCGGCAGGCTCGGCGCCGTCTTCCGCTTCGAATCCCGCTACGACCGCTGGGTGCCGAAGATCAAGGACAACTGGCGCGAGTTCGGCGACCCGGCCGAGGCCGGCGGGCTGCTCTACGACCTCGGCGCGCACATCGTCGACCAGGCGCTGCAGCTGTTCGGCCCGGTCACCCAGGTGTACGCGGAGGTCGACCGCCGCCGCCCCGGCGTGCAGGTGGACGACGACGTGTTCGTAGCCCTGCACCACGAGAACGGCGTGCGGTCGCATCTGTGGTCGTCCGCGCTCGCCGGCACCCGCAACCCGCGCTTCCGCGTGCTCGGCGACCAGGCCACGTTCACGAAATACGGCCTCGACGTCCAGGAACCGCAGATCAAAGCCGGTCTCCGGCCCGGCGACGAGGGCTGGGGCGTGGAGCCGGAAAGCGACGCCGGCGTGCTCGGCGTGAACGACGACACCGAAGTGGTGCCGACCGAAACCGGTTGCTACGAAGCGTTTTACGCCCAGGTCCGCGACGCGCTGCGCGGGGAAGCGGAGTTCCCGGTGGACCCGGCGAGCGCGGTCGAGGCGTTGCGCGTGATCGAAGCCGCGCACCGCTCGGGCGCCGAAGGCCGCGTGCTCACACTCGGCGGCTGAAGCCGCCCTCCGAACGGCCGTGGCCGCGACGGCCTCCCCCCACCGTCGCGGCCACGGCCTTTTTCGTCACTCCTGCGGCGGTTGCTCGCCGGTCGACGGACCGCCGCTGGGCGGGTTGTGCGACGACGGCTTGCCCGACGGCCAGTGCGGGAACCCGCTCGGCCAACGCGGCTGGCTGGGCCCGCCGGTGATCGGCCCGCCGTGGTCGTTCCCGTCGCCGGGATCCTCCGGTTCGTTGCCGGTGGTCTGCTGCGGAGGGTGCTCTTCGCCCGCGTTCTGGTCGCCCTGGTCCGGCGGCGGGGCCTGCGCGCCGATCAGCGGCACCTGGTCGAACTTCTCGCCCGGCTTGCCCTTGAGATAGCCGTCGAGGAACTTCTGCCACATCGGGCCCGCGATCGTCGAACCGTAGATCGGCGACGTGCCCGGACCGTGCAGGTTCTGGTCGCCGTCCGCGCCGACCCACGCCGCGACCGAGACCGACGGCGTGTAGCCGACCATCCAGGTCTGCGCGTTCGCGTTCGCCGCCCACGCCGGTTCGCCCGGCCGCTTCGTGTGCTGCTGGGTACCGGTCTTGCCGGCGCATTCGTGGCCGGACGGGCACTTCAGGTGCGAGAAGTCGATCACCGGGCCCAGCGCCATGGTCACGTTGCCGGCGATCTGCTTGCTCTTGTCCGCGCTGCTGTCGAACGCCGGTTTGCCCGCGCTCTGCTGCGCCTCGTAGGCGACCTCGTTCTGCGAGTTGGTCACCTTCTTCACGAAGTGCCGGTCGCGCTGAATGCCGTTGGCGGCGAAGGTCGCGTACGCGCTGGCCATGTCCGCGGGCGTGATCTGGGTCTGCCCACCGCCCAGTGCGATGTTCGCGTCCGCGGTGGAGATCAGCGACTGGCCGCCCTTGTCCTTGGTCTTGACGCCCGCTTCCTGGGCGGCCTGCCCGACCGGACCGGGATGCGTCTCGTTCAGCACCATGTCGTAGAACACCGTGTTCGCCGACCGCTTCATCGCCTCGGCGACCGTGCACTGCCCGGAGCAGCTGGAACTGGGACCCGCGTTGCGCACGACGCGGCCGTCGAAGACCCGGTTGTTGCTGCCGTCGAAGGTCGAGTTGATTCCCTTGCCCATCTTGAGGAACGCGGTGAGGTCGAACGCCTTCATCGACGAACCGGGGTTCTGCGGCGTGTTCGCCCAGTCGCGGGCGCCCTGCTTCTTCCCGTTCACGTCGATGGTCGCCGGCCCGCCGTAGTACGCGAGCACCCCGCCGGTCTTCGGATCGACCGCCACCAGCGAATCGAGCAGCCGGTCGTCCGTCTGGTCCTTCAGCGCGTCGGTCGCCACCTGGGTCGCGACCTCCTGGGCGCGCTTGTCGATGGTGGTCTGGACCGTGTAGCCGCCGGAGTAGTACTTGTCGTCGTCGATGCCGTGCTGCGCCAGCTCCGCCTTCACCTGGGCGGTGATGAACTTGTACGGCGCGTTCGCGTCGCCCTTCGATTCGTCCAGCGGGATCACCGCCGGGAACTTCGCCTCCTGCCGCTGCTGCGCGGTGATGTACTTGTTCTCGAGCATCCGGTCGAGCGCGGTGTTCCAGCGGCCCTGCGCCACCTTCGGGTTCTCCGAACGGCCCGGCTGCTGGATCAGCCCGGCGAGCAGCGCCGCCTCGGAGTAGTCCAGCTTCGAGACGTCCTTGTGGAAGAAGGCCTGCGACGCCGCGCCGATCCCGTACGCCCCGCGCCCGAAGTAAATGATGTTCAGGTACGCGGTGATGATGTCCTGCTTCTCGTACGTCTGGTTCATCTTGAAGGACTTCGCCAGCTCGGTCCATTTTCGGGTGAGCGTGGGGGCGTCGTTGTCGGTGGCCTTCTTGATGTACTGCTGCGAGATCGTGGACCCGCCGCCGGTGCCGCCGGTGAGGTTGTTGAACACCGCGCGGAGCAGGCCGGTGACGTCGAAGCCGGAGTTGGTCTCGAACGTCGCGTCCTCGGTCGCGATCACCGCGTGCTTCACCACGTCCGGGATCTGCTGCGGGGTGAGGATCTGCCGGTTGCCGCCGGAGGGCACGTCCTTGCCCATCGGGCTGCCGTCGGCGTAGAGGTAGGTGACGGCCTGGTTCTGGCCCTGCGCGACGCTCTGCGGAGAGGGCACGTCGACCATGAAGTAGGTGATCACGAACGCGATCGCCGGGAGCACGATGAAGAGGCCGACGAACGCGTACGCACAGCGCCGGATGATCTTCCAGCGTCTCTTCTTGCGCTGCGCGGGCGTGCGGCCCTTCTTGTCCAGGTCTTCCGCCGGGTAGCCCTCGTCCGGGTCGAGCGGTCCCTCGTCGCGGTAGCCGGCGTCGCGGTAGCCCGGATCGCGGTAGTCGTCCTCGGCGATCCGGTGCGTCATCAGCTCCGGCTCGCGCTGCGGCGGCGGGACCGGGCGGCGGCCGGGCGGCGGCGGACGGCGGCCCGGCGGCGGAGAACCCGCCGGACCGGCGGCCGGACGCTGCGGGCCGCGGGCCCACGGCGGCGGGCCGGGCTGGGACGGGGGTGGTTGACGCCGCGGGTCGGGATCCCGGTCGGGCCAGGAGCGGCTGCGGTCGTCGTTCACTGCGGATCCTCTTCTCGGACACGGGCAGCCTGCGGACGCAGAAGGCCCTCTGTTGACCAGACGCGGCGACCCCGGTAGAGGTTCACTCCCCTGGCCGATCCCCTTCGCGGGGGAGGAGACCGTCGGTGAACCTACCGCACCCCCAGCCGGGCGGTACCGACGAAAAGAGGCTCCTCTCCGGGGTGGAGAGGAGCCTCTTGGAGCGGGCAAGGCGCGGATCAGCCGCCGCGCCGGGTCGGTTCGCCGTTCACCACCGGACCGCCGCCGCTGCCCGGATTGCCGCCTTCGGTTCCGCCGTCGAAGATGCCGCCCGGCCGGGTCGGGCTGGTGGTCGTCGAGGACGGCGGATGCGACGAGCTGGACGGCGGCGCCGACGACGAGGACGGCGTCGACGGCGGCGGCGCCTCTTCGCTCGTGGTCTGCCGCGGCGGCGGGGCCGCCTTGGTCGACGTGACGACCTCGTCCGCGTCCTTGCCGATCGGCTGCACCTTGTCGAACTTCTCGCCCGGCTTGTCCTTCAGGTAGTTCGTGAGGAAGTCCTGCCACGCCGGGCCGGCGATCGTCTTACCGAAGATCGGCTTGCCGTTCTTGTCGTGCAGCGGCTTGTTGCCGTCGCCGCCGATCCAGACCGCGGCCGCCACCGACGGGGTGTACCCGACCATCCAGGTCTGGGCGTTGCGGTCCTTGTACGAACTCGGGTCGCCGTCTCGCGGGTCGTACTGCTGGGTGCCGGTCTTGCCCGCGCATTCGTGTCCACTCGGGCACTTCAGGTGCGATTCGGCGATGACCGGGCCGAGCGCCTCGGTCACGTTCCCGGCGATCTGCTTGCTCTTGTCCGCGTTGTCGTCGAACGCGGGCTTTCCCTGTCCGTTGGTGTCGTCGAAGATGACCTCGTCCTGGGAGTTCGTGAGCTTCGCGACGAAGTGCTGGTCGCGCCGGACCCCGCCGGAGGCGAACGACGAGTACCCGGCGGCCATGTCCTCGGGGGTGACCGCGGTGGCGCCACCGCCGAGGGCGATGTTGGCGTCGCTCGTGCCGAGTTTCGCCTTGCCCTTCGGGGCGGGCTGCACGCCCGCTTCCTTGGCGGCTTCGGCGACCCGCGCTGGTTTAGTCCAGTTCAGCACCATGTCGTAGAACACGGTGTTGGCCGAGACCTCCATGGCCTTCTTGACCGTGCACTGCGGACCGCAGCTGGAGCTTTCGCCCGCGTTGCGGACCACGCGGCCGCCGAGTTCCCGCCGGTCGGTGCCGTCGAAGGTTTCGCCGAGGCCCTTGCCCATCTTCAGCCACGCGGTGAGGTCGAAGGCCTTCATCGACGAACCCGGGTTCTGCGGGGTGTTCGCCCAGTCGGTGGCGAGCACGTCCTTGCCCGCGTCGTTCTTCACCGTGGTCGGCCCGCCGTAGTAAGCGAGCACGCCCCCGGTTCTCGGGTCGACGGCGACCAGCGCTCCCCGGAGGTTCTCGTCGGTCTGGCCCTCCATGTTGTCCTGGATGGACTGCACCGCGAGCTTCTGCGCGTTCGGGTCGATCGTGGTGTAGATCTTCGCGCCGCTGGAGTACAGCTTGTCCTCGTCGTAGCCCTTGTCCTTGAGCTCGTCGACGATGCGCTGCCGGATGAAGTAGTCCAGCGTGCCCGCGTCCTGCTTCCGCTGCGCGTCGCGCGGGATCAGCGTGGGCAGCTGCGCGGCCTGCCGGTCGGCGGGCGAGAGCCAGTGGTTGGCCACCATCTGGTCCATCACGTAGCTCCACCGCTTCTGCACGTACGCGGTGTCGCGGTCGCGGCTCGGGCCCTGGATCATCCCGGCGAGCAGCGCCGCCTCCGACGCGTTGAGCTGGCTGACGTCCTTGCCGAAGTACGCCTTCGAAGCGGCGGCGATGCCGTTCGCGCCGCGGCCGAAGAAGACGATGTTCAGGTAGCCGGTGATGATGTCCGATTTGGACGCCTCGTTGTTCAGCTTGAACGACTTCGCCAGTTCGGTCCATTTCCGCGTCAGCGTCGGGGCGTCGTTCTTGGTCGCCTGCTTGATGTACTGCTGCGAAATGGTCGAACCGCCGCCGGTGCCGCCGGTCGCCTGGTTGAAGACCGAGCGCAGGATCGCCATCACGTTGAAGCCGGAGTTGGTCTCGAAGGTCGCGTCCTCCGCCGCGTACACGGCGTGCTTGACGACCTCGGGCACCTGGTTGGGCTGCAGCAGTTCGCGGTTGCCGCCCTCCGGGACCACTCGGCCCATCACCGATTTGTCGCTGTAGAAGAAGGTGATCGGCTGGCTCTGCTTCGCGAGCACTTCCTGCGGCGAGGGCACGTCGACGGTGAAATAGGTGATCACGAACGCGATCGCGGGCACCACGACGAACAGGCCGAACATCGCGTACAGCACGCGCCGGACGATCTTCCAGCGGCGTTTGCGGCGCTGCGCCGGCGAGAGCGGGGTCTTGGGCTTCTTGCCGTCCTCCTCGCTTTCCGGCTCGTCCTCGAAATCCGCGTCGTCCGAGTACTGGGCGAGGCGGGTTTCCTCGTCGTACGGGTCGTAGCCGTCGTCGTACCGGTCGTCGTAGGGCGCGTAGCCGTTGTGCGCGGCGTGCGTGATCAGGTCCGGTTCGCGGTCGGTCTCCGGATAGGACGGCGGAGGCGGCGGCGGGACCCGGCGGCCCTGGGGCGGCCGTCCGTTGGGCGGCGGCTGCCGGAGCCCCTGGGTGGCGTTTCCGTTCGGGCCGCCGTTGGGCCCGGGTCGTCCGCCCGGAGGCTGGCGGCGCGGCGGCGCGCCCTGTCCGGCGAGGATCTGCGACGCACGGGTGCCCGAACCGCGGTCCTGCGGGCCGGGTCCTTGGGGCGCGCGGCCCTGCGGGGCGCGGTTTTGCGGCATGCGCTGCGGGCGGCGCGGCTCGTCGGCGGCGGGCCACTGCGGAGCGCCCTCGTCGCCGCTCGGCCATTCCGGACCGGCTTCGGCACGCGGGGCGCGCGGCGGGCGCGGCCCGCCGGCGGGAGGACGGCGGGGCGGCGCGGGGCGCCGGGGGGCGTCATCGGCGGGCCAGGCGGGACCGGGGTCCTCCTGGGGTCGCCGGGCACGGCGAGGTGCATCTGGCTCCTGGCTCGGCCAGGAGCGGTTGCGGTCGTCGTTCACGAATGGGCCTCCGAGGGCTGCACTGCCGGCGCCGCCGTCCGGGACGAACCGCGGCGCACCGCCCTGCGTTCTGCAGCGGTTGTGGTACTCGTCACTGCCCGGCAGTCCTTCGCGGCCGGGTCGGCTGGGGCTCTCCCGTGCCGAGGACATAGGACAGGACCAGATGGTTCCAGTGGCACGTCCGGCACACCTCTACGTCATAGACGGTGAACTCCCCGAAAATCCCGGACATCCGGGCCAGTTCGGCGGGGGTGCGTGCCGATCCCGAGACGTGCTTGAGCTCGTCGCCGTACACCCAGGAGACGAGGTGCAGCGGGGCCCGGCGGCACATCGGGCAGGCCCGGTCCTCGGGTCTGCCGTGGAATTTGGCCGCGCGGAGCAGGTACGGGCTCGCGTCGCAGACCTCGTGGTCTCCGACGCGTCCGGAGCGGACGCCGGCCAGCAGCGCACGGCGCTGCAAGGCGTAATCCACAACCTGCCGCTGGTTTCGCACGAGGACAGAGTACGGGCTCTTTCTGTGTCCGCGGTGCCCCCTGCTTTCCCGTACCCAGGGCAACCGTTCGGACACGCCGAAAGTTTGCTAACGCTCTGGTCACGGATCGGCGCGCGCGTGCTGGTCGCGGGTTACTTCCGCCACTCCGATGTATCGGCGCGATATACTCGGCGAGTAGGTTGGCTGAGCCGGTTCCGGGTGATCAACGGTTCCGGCCGCGGCGTATTCCCGGAATGGGGTGTGGTGTGCTCGAACTCGCGATCCTCGGATTGCTGCACGAGGCGCCCATGCACGGGTACGTGCTGCGCAAACGTTTGCACGAGACGCTCGGGATGTTCCGGACGTTCTCGTACGGCTCGCTGTATCCGACCTTGCGCCGGCTGCTGCGGGCCGGTTACCTCGTCGAGGAGTTCGACGAGGCGGACGACCGGGCGTGGTCACGGCGCGGCCGCCGCGTCTACAAGCTCACCGCCGAGGGCAAGGAACGCTTCGCCGAACTGCTCGGCGACGCGGGACCGCAGACGTGGGACGACGAGGGATTCGGCGTCCACCTGGCGTTCTTCTCGCGGACACCGGCCGACGTCAGGATGCGAATCCTGGAAGGCCGCCGCCGCCGCGTCGAGGAGCGGCGCGAAGGGTTGCGGGACGCGCTGGCCAGGGCCGAGGAGAAGATCGACCGCTACACCCGC
The DNA here is from genome assembly GCF_046195355.1 of Amycolatopsis sp. VS8301801F10. Taxonomy (NCBI): domain Bacteria; kingdom Bacillati; phylum Actinomycetota; class Actinomycetes; order Pseudonocardiales; family Pseudonocardiaceae; genus Amycolatopsis; species Amycolatopsis sp. VS8301801F10. The sequence goes on from NZ_CP176065.1 coordinate 1,495,789, forward strand.
GAGCTGCACCGGCTGGGGCTGGAGTCGAGCGAGCGGGAGGTGCGCTGGCTCAACGAGCTGATCGCGCACGAACAAGCCGAACAGCGCGGCCCGGAGCAGCCGGGACTGGGTTGAGCGGCGGCCGCAACGGGGCGGCAGACCTGCAGATGCAAGTGAATGAGATTGAAGGAGAAACCGGCATGGGCGAGAACCGCCGCGTTCGGGTGGCCATCGTGGGCGTCGGCAACTGCGCCTCGTCGCTGGTCCAGGGCGTGCAGTACTACCGCGACGCGGATCCCGGTACGCGCGTCCCCGGTTTGATGCACGTCCAGTTCGGCGACTACCACGTGCGCGACATCGAGTTCGTCGCCGCGTTCGACGTCGACGCGAAGAAGGTCGGCCGGGACCTCTCGGAGGCGATTTCCGCCAGCGAGAACAACACGATCAAGATCGCCGACGTGCCGCCGCTCGGCGTCACCGTCCAGCGCGGGCACACCTACGACGGCCTCGGCCGGTTCTACCGCGAGACCATCGAGGAGTCCGACGAGACTCCGGTCGACGTGGTCGGCGCGCTGCGCGACGCGCAGGTCGACGTGCTCGTCTCCTATCTTCCCGTCGGGTCCGAAGAGGCCGACAAGTTCTACGCGCAGGCCGCGATCGACGCGGGCGTCGCGTTCGTCAACGCGCTGCCGGTCTTCATCGCTTCCGACCCGGAGTGGGCGAAGAAGTTCACCGACGCGGGCGTCCCGATCGTCGGCGACGACATCAAGTCCCAGGTCGGCGCCACCATCACGCACCGCGTGCTGGCCAAGCTGTTCGAGGACCGCGGCGTGCAGCTCGACCGCACGATGCAGCTCAACGTGGGCGGGAACATGGACTTCCTGAACATGAAGGAGCTGGAGCGGCTCGAGTCGAAGAAGATCTCGAAGACCCAGTCGGTCACCTCGCAGGTCGACCGCGAGCTCGGCAAGGGCAACGTCCACATCGGACCGTCGGACTACGTGCAGTGGCTCGACGACCGCAAGTGGGCCTACGTCCGCCTCGAGGGCCGCGCGTTCGGCGACGTGCCGCTGAACCTGGAGTACAAGCTCGAGGTGTGGGACTCCCCCAACTCGGCGGGCATCATCATCGACGCGGTGCGCGCGGCGAAGATCGCCAAGGACCGCGGCATCGGCGGCCCGATCCTGTCCGCGTCGTCCTACTTCATGAAGTCGCCGCCGGAGCAGTACGACGACTCGACCGCCCGCGACGCGGTCGACGCCTTCATCCGCGGCGAAGTGGAGCGCTGAGCCGCCGTTTGCCTGTCCGTGCGGGGAATCCTGCGGGAATCTGATTCCGGCAGGGTTCCCCGCACGGCTGTTTCAGGGCAGGTCGACGGTGACCAGTTCGGTTTTGGTCATCGCGTCGCCGAGCGGGTCGGGCAGCTGTTTGCCGTAGCTGGCGGCGAGCTCGCCCGCGCGGTCGACGGTCGTCCGCCAGCCCTGTCCGGCGAGCCAGGCGAGGCGATCGACCGGCCGGATACCTGCCGCAACCGATTTGGGGTTATTTACCGCGGTGGGCTGTGTCACTCACGGAGCGCGGCAGGCAGTGCGGCCAGATTCGGCAGCACGGTCGCCTCCCGCAGCACCTCCGGGTCCGGCGGGAAGTGCGGGTTCGGCACCGCGAACACCGTCATGCCCGCCGCGAACGCCGCGCGCAGGCCGTTTGTCGAATCTTCGACCGCCGCGCAGCCGGATGCCTCGACGCCCAGCAGCATCGCCGCTCGCAGGTAGACATCCGGCTCCGGCTTGCCCGCGGCCACTTCCTCGCTCGACACCGCCACCGGGACCAGCGACGTCAGGTCGCACGCGGTCAGGAACGAGTGGATCAGCACCGGCGGCGACGAGCTGGCGATCGCGACCGGCCAGTGCCGGGCGATTTCGCGGACGACCTGGTCGGCCCCGTCGATCACCGGCGGGCGGTCGGCGTACCGGGCGGCCATCTCGTCGATCACCGTGCGGGCGATCTCGTCCGGGGTGAGCCGCGCGCCCAGGGTGTCCACCAGGTAGTGCGCCCATTCCGGGGTGCTCATCCCCTGCTGGGCGCGGGTCGCCTCGGGGCGCCAGGTCCCGCCGTGCTCGGCGACCACGGCGCGGCGCACCTCGTCCCACGTCGTCTCGGAGTCCACCAGTACGCCGTCGAGGTCGAAGATCACCGCATCCACTTCTCCAGCCTAGGGGTCCTGGACTGGACCACCTTGTGAGCCGAATTACTTCGCCACCCTAACTAATTTTTGTTAGCCTAGCTAAGTGACTTCCTCGAGGGGCGATCTGGCGCAGCGGCTGCGGCCGGTGGTGTTCCGGCTGTACTACCTGGTGCGCCGCGAATCCGCGCAGCTGCTGACCCTGACCCAGGGGTCGGTGCTGTCGGAGCTGGTCGGCCGGGGGCCGAGCCGGATGAGCCGGCTCTCCCGTCTCGAGCGGGTGCGGATGCCGTCGATGACCGACGTCGTGCGCAGGCTCGAGCGGCTCGGCATGGTGACCCGCCGTCCCGATCCCGAGGACGGGCGCGCCGTGCTCGTGGAGGCCACGCCGGAAGGCGAGCGGTTCTACGCCGAGATGATCGCGGGCCGGGAGGCGGAGCTGCGGGCGCGGCTCGACCGCCTCGACCCGGAGGAGCGCGCCGTCATCGACGCCGCGCTTCCCGCGCTCACGAAGCTGATCGCCGACTTCCACCGTGACGATCCCGCCGCGGAACTCGCCGCAACAGCCGAAGGAGGAACTGATCCGCGATGAGCGCTGAGCACCACTCGAGCCTGCTGGACGCGGTCAAAGGCCAGCCCAAACAGGTGTGGATCACCGCGTTCGCCGCGGTCATCGCGTTCATGGGCATCGGCCTCGTCGACCCGATCCTGCTCTCCATCGCCAAGGGGCTGAACGCCTCGCCGTCCCAGGTCACGCTGCTGTTCACGTCGTATCTCGGCGTGCAGGTGATCGCCATGCTCTTCACCGGCGCGATGTCCGCCCGGTTCGGGGCCAAGCGGACCGTGCTGGTCGGGCTGACGCTGATCGTCGCCGCGACCGCGCTGTGCGCCGCGGCGGGTTCGATCGAACAGCTCGTCGGCCTGCGTGCGGTGTGGGGCCTTGGCAACGCTTTCTTCATCGCCACCGCGCTGTCGGTGATCGTCGGCGCGGCGACCGGCGGCCAATCCGGTGCGATCCTGCTTTACGAGGCCGCGCTCGGCGTCGGGCTCGCCGTCGGTCCGCTGCTCGGCGCGCTGCTGGGCACGATCTCGTGGCGCGGTCCGTTCCTCGGCACCGCGGTGCTGATGGTCGCCGCGCTGGTGCTGTGCTCGATCTTCCTGAAGAGCGACTCGGCCGAGAAGCGCGAACCGATCAAGCTGCTCGACCCGCTCCGCGCGCTCAAGCACCCCGGCCTGCTGCGCACGTCGATCGCGTCGGCGCTCTACACCGCCGCGTTCTTCGCGGTGCTCGCCTGGTCCCCGTTCGTGCTCGGCTGGAACGCCATCGCCGTCGGGCTGATCTTCTGCGGCTGGGGCCTGTGCGTGGCGATCGCCGGCGTGGTGCTCGCGCCGAAGATGGCCGCCCGCTTCGGCGAACGGCACGCGGCCGCGCTGGCGGTGGCCGGCTACACCGTGCTGATGCTGGTGCTCGCCATTCCGAGCAAGCCGGTGGTGGTCGTCGGGATCATCGTGTCCGGGCTGGTTTCCGGGCTGCTGAACACGCTGTTCACCGGCACCGCGATGTCGATCAGCGACGCGCCGCGGCCGGTCGCGAGCGCCGGGTACAACTTCTGCCGGTGGTTCGGCGGCGCGATCGCGGCCACGCTCGTCGGGCACGTCGCCGAGTGGATGGGCTGGGAGCAGGGACCGTTCCTGGTCGCCGCGGTGCTCTGCCTGATCGCCGCCGTGCTGCTTTCGCAGCGGGAGAAGAAGGCCGACCCGCACACCGTGCCGAGGGAGGCCGCGCTCGTCGGCGACGAGGAGTTCTGAGCCTCTCCGGTCAATACAGCCACCCTCGGCGATCGCCCCCGGACTGTCTGTTCGGGGGCGATCGTCGTCTTTCGCCGAATACACCCGCTGTTCACCTTTTGGTCCGGTTCCAGGGGTTTTCGCCGCATACGGTCGCTGCGTTCCCACCGAGAAGCGACCCTGGAGGCCCCGTGTCCCTGGAGCCCGGACGACTGCTGCCCCTGTTCACCGCGCATTCCGCCGGCCGGTCACCGATCACCTGCGAATACCGCTGCGGCAACGCGTGCGCGCACGAGGCCCCGAACCCGACCGGCAACGAATACTTCGGCGACATCGCCAAGGGCGTCTCGCGCCGCGGCGTGTTCAAGGCCGGTGCGGTAATGGCCGCGGCGGCGGGCGGATTCGCCGCGCTGTCCGGCACCGCGGCGGCCGCCCCCGCTCAGCCTCCGGCACCGCTGGCGAAGGGCCGCGCCGTGCCCGGCACCGACTTCACGCCGGTGCCGCCGAACAAGCTCGACGCCGTCAGCATCCCCGACGGGTACGCCCAGCACGTGGTGATCCGCTGGGGCGACCCGGTGGTCCCGGGCGCGCCGAAGTTCGACTTCCGCAAGCAGACCGCGGCCGCGCAGGCCAAGCAGTTCGGCTACAACAACGACTTCGTCGGCCTGATCCCGCAGGACCCGCTCGGCCTGCGCAACCTGCTGGTGGTCAACCACGAGTACACCACCGAGGTGCACCTGTTCCCGGCCGACCAGTACGACCCGGCCAATCCCACCGAGGAGCAGGTGAAAATCGCCTGGGCGGCACACGGGTTGTCGGTGGTGCAGACGCTGCGCGACCCGATCGGCGGCGCGCTGCGCACCGTGCCGAGCCCGCTGAACCGGCGGATCACGCTCGACACGATTTTCGAGGTGCGCGGTCCGGCGGCCGGTTCGAAGTACCTCAAGACGTCGGCCGATCCGTCCGGCAAGCGCGTGCGCGGCACGCAGAACAACTGCTCCGGCGGCGTCACGCCGTGGGGCACCGTGCTGTCCGGCGAGGAGAACTTCCACCAGTACTTCGCGCACGCCGACAAGGTGACCGACCCGGCGGCGGCCGCGCGGCTCAAGCGGTACGCGATCGGCACCGGCGAGAGCACGCGGAAGTGGGAGCGTTTCGACAAGCGCTGGGACGTTTCGCGCGAGCCCAACGAGCCCAACCGGTTCGGCTGGGTCGTGGAAATCGACCCGAACGACCCGCATTCCACGCCGGTGAAGCACACCGCGCTCGGCCGGTTCAAGCACGAGGCGGCGAACGTCAAGATCACCGCGGACGGCCGGGTCGCGGTGTACTCCGGCGACGACGAGCGGTTCGAGTACATCTACAAATTCGTGTCGAAGGGCAAGTACAAGAAGGGGAACTCCGCGCTCGCCCGGCGGCACAATTCGGCGCTGCTGGACGACGGGACCTTGTACGTCGCCAAGTTCTCCGGCAACAGCCCGGGCGAGATCGACGGTTCCGGCAAGCTGCCCGCCGACGGCGAATTCGACGGCACCGGCGAGTGGATTCCCCTTGCCAGCGGCGACAAGTCCTTTGTGGACGGATTCACCGCGGAGGAGGTCTACGTGTTCACCCGGCAAGCCGCCGACCGCGCCGGGGCGACCAAAATGGACCGCCCGGAGGACATCGAGCCGAACCCGGTCAACGGCCGGATCTACGCCGCGCTCACCAACAACTCCGACCGCGGCGCGGCGGGCAAGGCGGCCCCGGACGAGGCGAACCCGCGCACCCGCAACAAAAACGGGCACGTCCTCGAATGGGACGAGGACCGCGGCGACGCCGCCTCGACCCGGTTTTCCTGGCGGCTGCTGCTCGTCTGCGGCGATCCGGCCACGGCCGACACCTACTTCGGCGGTTTCCCGAAGGACCAGGTCAGCCCGATCTCGTGCCCGGACAACGTGGCCTTCGACCCGCACGGCAACCTGTGGATCTCCACCGACGGCAACACCCTCGGCGCGAACGACGGCCTGTTCTCGGTTCCGGTCACCGGACCCGAGCGCGGGCACGTGAAGCAGTTCCTGTCCGTGCCGGTCGGCGCGGAGACGTGCGGTCCGGTCGTCACCGAAAACCTCGTGCTCGTCGCGGTGCAGCACCCCGGCGAGGACGCGCCGAGTTCGGCGAACCCGACCTCGCACTGGCCGGACGGCGGCAGCTCCCAGCCGCGGCCGGCGATCGTGTCGGTGTGGAAGAAGGGCGCCTTCGGTTTGCCGGGCCGGATCGGCCGCCGGTAACACTTTGGGGTGTTTCTTACCGCCGATCGGGCTTCCTGGGTCTAGCTTCACCGCGTGAGGCGGGCAAGGAAAGTCGCGATCGGACGTACGGCGGGCGCGGCGGCGGGCACTGCGATGCTGGTCGGCGCGCTCGCCGTCGTCACTCCCGGATCGGCTCCCGCCGAGGGGGCTCCGGAGTGCGGCGGCATCGCGGCCAACCCGAGCGTGGAGGACGCCGGTTCGCCCGGCGGGCCTCCCCGGGAGTATCTCTTCACCCCCGCCGCACCGGTTCCGCGCAGCACCCCGGCGGACCGGGTGCCGAAACTGGTCACCAGCACCGCGCACGCGGTCGACGGGCACGTCAACGCGCAGATCCAGACGCCGGACGGCCGGGTCAGCTCGGCCAGCCAGCAGGTGAAAGCGGTGCCCGGCGGGCAATACTCCCTGTCGGTGTGGGCGGGTACCGCACAGTCCGGCCTCGGTTCGCGCGCGAGCGCGACGACCGGACTGCGCTTCGCCGACCGCGCTGGCCGCGTGCTGGTGGAGAAACCGCTCGCGGTAACGCACGACGTCGCGTCCGACGGCAGGCTCGCGCGGCAGGAGCTGCCGCCGTTCCCCGCGCCGGACGACACCGCGGGGGTCTCTTTTTTCGCCAGCACCAACCACAACTGGGTGCTGTGGGACTGCGTGCACGTGGCTCTCGCCGCGTTCGCGGTGAAGATGGAGGTGCGGAATCCGGCGGACGGAACGTGGGGCCCGTCGGCTGCCATCCCGGCCGGCGACGCCGCGCACTTCCGCATCTCCGTCTCCAACACCGGCTCCGAACCGCTCACCGGGCTGCTCGTGAAAGACCCGTGGTGCACCGGGCTTCCCGGCGCGTTCGACCTCGCCGCCAACGCGTCGCGCGAACTCGCCTGCGACCACCCGAACCTCACCGAGGACGACAACGGGCACGTCAACACCGCGAAGGTCACCGGCGCCGGTCCGGGCGGGCCGCTCGCCGAGCAGAAGGCGTCCGCGACGGTCATGGTCACGCCGCAGCCCTCGGTCGGCAAGATCGGCGACCGCGCGTGGAAAGACCTGAACCGCAACGGCACGCAGGACGACGACGAACCCGGCTTCCCGGAGCTGCCGGTCACGCTCAAGGACGGCGCGGGCGGCACCGTCGCCACCGCGCGCACGAACGCCGACGGCGGCTACCTGTTCGACCAGCGCAAGGACGGCACCTACCAGGTGTGCTTCGACATCTCGAAGCTGCCGGATCGCCTCACCGTCACCCAGCGCGGCGCGGGCACGCCGGGGCTGGACTCGGCCGTCGACCCGGCGACCGGCTGCACCTCGCCGTTCACCCTCGGCGGCAAGGACCGCGAGCGGATGGACCTGGACATCGGCCTCGCCCCGCCGTTGCCGACCGTCCCGTCCGCGCCGAGCGGGCCGCCGCTGCCGACCGCCTCCGCCTCGGCCGCGCGCTGACCGTCCTTCCCGGATCTTCGCGGCGACCACTGAGCGTCACGCCCGGGCGGATGCGAGACTGTGGCTGCACACCACGTCTCGGGGAGGTCTGGACCAATCATGACCGCGGCCGCCGACGCGCCCGCCGACCCGCCCTCGTGGTACCGCCGCCCGATGACCTGGACGTGGGCCGCCACCGGGGCGGTCCTCGCGCTGTATGCGGTGCTCGCCTGGCAGCGCCGGTGGATCAGCGACGACGGACTGCTCGTGCTCCGCACCGTCCGGCAGATCCTCGCCGGGAACGGGCCGGTGTTCAACGTCGGCGAGCGCGTCGAGGCGAGCACGAGTCCGTTGTGGACCTGGCTGCTCGCCGGAGTCGGCACCATTCCCGGCCCGCCACTGGAATGGCTCGCGGTCATCACCGGCCTGCTGTGCGCGGTGGGCGGTTTGTTCTTCGGCCTCGACGGCGCCCGGCGGCTCTACGCCGGACCAGTCGTTCCCGCCGGTGCGCTGGTCGTCTGCGCACTCCCGCCGTTCCGCGACTTCGCGACCTCCGGACTGGAAACCGGCCTGGTGTTCCTGTGGCTGGGGCTGAGCTGGTGGTTGCTGGTGCGCGGCAAAACCCCGGTCGCCACCGCGATCGTGCTCGGACTGGGTCCGCTCGTGCGCCCGGATCTGGCGTTGTTCAGCGTGGTCGGCTTCGTCGCACTCGTGCTGCTGCGCCGTCCGCGATGGCTTGCCGCATTGGGCTGGCTTGGCGCGGGAATCGCGATTCCGGTGGCCTACCAAGTGTTTCGGATGGGCTACTACGGTCTGCTCACGCCGAACACCGCGCTCGCGAAGGAAGCGACCAACAGCGACTGGCCGCGCGGCTTCGCGTACCTCGCTGACCTGATCAGCCCGTACGTGCTGTGGATTCCGTTGCTGCTGCTGGCGATTGCCGCGGTACTGGCGCGCCGGTCGCGGATTCTGATGCTGACTTCGTTGGCAGGCGCGCTTTTGCTGGCGCTGTACGTCGTGCGGGTCGGCGGCGATTTCATGCACGGCCGGATGTTGCTGCCCGCGTTGTTCGCGCTGCTGCTTCCCGTGCTGGCGATTCCGGTGACCCGGAAGACGATCGCGTTCGTCGCCGGAGTCGCCGCGTGGTCGGTCATCGCGGGCGGCTGGCTGCGGGTGCCGTACGAAGGCACCCATCTCGCGGTCAGCGTCACCGACGAACGCGGCTACTGGTCTTGGGCGACCGGCCGCGAACACCCCGTGCTGGCGACGGATTACCTGGGCCAGGACGTCATCCGCCACGCCGTCGACGCGGTGCGGGCGACGCAGCAGCCAGCCGTGCTCGTCTACAGCTACGGCGACGTCAAGCAGTGGTTCCGCTTCCCGACCGACCGCCCGTACGTGACCATGGCGGCCGACAGCATGGGCGCGATCAGCAACATCGTCTCGCTGGACGTCCGCATCCACGACGGTTACGGGCTGGCCAGCGACCTGGCCGCACACTCGTCGGCCATCGCGGGCGGCCGCCCCGGACACTCGAAGTGGCTGGTCGCGGCCTGGGAGATCGCCGAAGCCGGACGCGGCGACTACGCCACCGACGGCGAGATCCGGATGTTCCAGCCCGTCGAGATCGACGCCGCCCGCCAAGCACTGCGCTGCCCCGACGTGCAGGAGGTCCTCGCCTCCACCCGCGAACCGCTCACCTGGAGTCGGTTTATCGACAATTTCACCGGCGCGGTGCACCGCACGGAGATCCGCTATCCCCGCGATCCCCGGGCCGCGGCTCAGTGCGCTCCGGCGAAGTGATCGACGACTCCCCCGGCTGGCGAATCAGCGCCGGACGCCTACCGTGGCCGGTATGACCGACCTCCCGCTCGCCTTGATCACCGGTGCCTCGAGGGGCATCGGCGCGGCTATCGCGCACCAGCTTTCCCCGACGCACCGGCTTCTTCTGGGCGGCCGCGACACCGACGCACTGGCGAAGGTGGCCGAGGAACTGCCCGGAGCGCAGCCTTGGCCGGTCGACCTCACCGACGCCGCTTCCTTGGAAGCCGCAGCCAGCAAGATCGACCGGCTGGACGTGCTGGTGCACTCCGCCGGTACCGGCAAAATCGGCACGGTCGCCGACTCGCCGGCCTCCGTGTGGCGCATGAACCTCGAGGTAAACGTCATCGCGGTCGCGGAACTGACTCGCCTGCTGCTTCCCGCGCTGCGCAACGCGAACGGCCACGTCGTCGTGATCAACTCCGGTGCCGGATACCACGCCCGTCCCGGCTGGGGCCCTTACGCGGCCAGCAAATTCGCCGCCCGCGCCTTCGCCGACTCACTCCGCGCCGAAGAACCCGATCTGCGCGTGACGTCGATCTTCCCCGGCCGCACGGACACCGACATGCAACGCGAAGTCCGCGTCCAAGAGGGCGGCAGCTACGAGGTCGACAAGTACCTGCGCCCAGACTCGGTGGCTACGGCCGTCCTCACCGCGGTAACCGCCACCCCGGAAGCACACCTCACCGAAATCCAGATCCGTCCTCGCTGAGGTCAGGCCCGCAGCCGGGCGGCGGTGTCCGCCACCGTCGCCTGGATCTCGCGGCGGTCGACCCGAGTCGGCTCCGCGTCGGCGACGACCTGTTCGCCCGCGACCCACACGTCCCGCACCCGGCGAGAACCGGCCGCCCAGACGAGGTTCGCCAGCAACTGCTCGTCCGGCACGTCCAGCCCGGCCGCGAACGCCGGGTCGTCGAGGTCGACGTGCACCAGGTCCGCCCAGCGGCCCGCCTCGAGCACCCCGAGGTCGGGACGGCCCAGCGCCTCCGCCCCGCCCCGGGTGGCCATCAGGAACACGTCCTTGGCGGTCACTACGGTGGAATCGTCATTGGCCAGCCGAGCCAGCATCGCCGTCAGCTGCAGCTCTTCCCACAGGTCGATGTCGTCGTTGGACGCCGGGCCGTCGGTGCCGAGCCCGATCGCGACGCCGGCCGCCCGCAGGTCCTTGATCCGCGCGATCCCGGAAGCCAGCTTCGCGTTGGACCCCGGGCAATGCGCCATCCCGACGCCCCGGGCGGCGAAGATCGCGATGTCCTCGTCCGACAAATGCACCGAATGCGCCGCCAGCGTCCGGCCGTTGAACATCCCCAGCGAATCCAGCAGCCGAGGCACCGATCCGTACTGCTTGCGCTGCTCCAGATCCTCCGCGGCGGCCTCCGCGACGTGAATCTGCACCAGCGCGCCCCGGGCGGCCGCGGACTCGGCGGTAGCCCGCAACCCCTCCGGGTTCAGCATGTACGCGGAATGCGGCCCGTACCCCAGCTCGATCCGCTCGCCGGGACCGAACCGCAGTCCGTCGGCGTCGATCCACCGGTCGATCGCGGCCAGCGTCGCCCGCCAGTCCATCCCGGGCAGTTCGATCACCGGCGGCGCGACGAGCACTCGCCCGCCGGTCGTGAGCACCGCGTCGACGAGCTGCTCGCCCTCGAAATACATTTCCGCGCTGGTCGTCACGCCGTGCCGGAGCATTTCGACCGATCCGAGCAGCATGCCGGTGCGCACGTCGGCGGGCTTCAGCTTCGCCTCGGCCGGCCAGATGATCTCGCGCAGCCAGCGCAGCAGCGGCAGGTCGCCGCCCATGCCGCGCAGGAGCGTCATCGGGCTGTGCGCGTGCGAATTCACCAAGCCTGGCAACAGGATTCCGGTCAGCCGGGTCTGCTCGCCGGCGAACTCCGGTGCGTCCGAAGCCGGCCCGACGAAGGAAATCCGGCCTTCGCCGTCGACATCCACGACGGCGTCGCGAAGCAGCGAGCAGGACGGGTCGGCGGGCAGAACGACTGGAGCATGGAAGCGACGCGACATAACGAGATAGTACGGGCGTGCCAGTAGCGGTTAATCCACTACGCCGCTGCGCCAGGCCCAAGCCGCGATTTCCACCCGGTTGCGGGCGCCGACTTTGCCCTGCACCGAAGCCAGATGCGTCTTGACCGTCGACAGCGACAGGAACAGCTCCGCGCCGATTTCGGTGTTCGTGAGCCCGCGGGCGGCGGCCTTCACCACGTCCAGCTCGCGCGCGGTCAGCGGTTCCGACGGGGCCGGAGCCTCGCGCTTGGCGGTGTTCCCGCCGTCGAAGTGCTTCAGCAGCCGCACGGTGATCTGCGGCGACACCAGCGCGTCGCCGCGATCGGCCGCGCGCACCGCTTCGATCAGCAGCGCGGGCCCGGCGTCCTTGAGCAGGAAGCCGCTCGCGCCGTTGCGCAGCGCGGTGTGCACGTATTCGTCGAGGTCGAAAGTGGTGACCACGACGACCTTCAGCGGGTCGGCCACGTCCGGCCCGGCCAGCTGGCGGGTGACCTCCAGCCCGTCCAGGCCCGGCATGCGGATGTCCAGCAGGCACACGTCCGGGCGCAGTTCGCGCGCCTTGGCGACGGCGGAGACCCCGTCCGGCACGTCCGCGACCACCTCGATGTCGTCCTGCGCGTCCAGGATCATGCGGAAACCCATCCGCACCATTTCCTGGTCGTCCGCGATCAGTACCCGGATCACCCGTCTGTCTCCCCGTTCGCCTCGAGCGGCAGCCACGCCTCGACCCGCCAGCCGCCGTTCGGCTCGCGGCCTGCCGAAAGCCTGCCGTGCAGCAGCGCGACGCGTTCGCGCATGCCGACCAGACCGTATCCGCCCGACCCGCCTGCCGGGCGATGAGTCTGCCCGCTGCCGTCGTCGGTCACCCGCAGGTGCAGTTCGCCGTCGACGACCTCGGCCAGCACGAGCGCCTCGGTGGCGTCCGAGGCGTGCTTGCCGACGTTGGTGAGCGACTCCTGGATCAGCCGCAGCGCGGACCGGCCGACCTCGTGCGGCAGGTCCGCCGGGAGGTCGAGGCTGAGCCGCGTCGGGATGCCGTGGTTGCCCGCTTCGACAAGCCGGTGCAGGTCAGCCGCCAGATCGGTGGTCGCCTGTTCGTTGAACTCGCCCGAACCGGCCTGTGCGTCGCCGCGCATGCTGCGGACCAGCCGGCGCATCGCGGCGAGCGCCTCGACGCCGGCGTTCTCGATCCGGCCCATCGCCTCCAGCGCGAGTTCCGGGTTTTTCTCCCCCATCATCCGCGCGGCCTGCGCCTGCACGACGATCCCGGTCACGTGGTGCGCGACCACGTCGTGCAGTTCCCTCGCCAGCGCCATCCGCTCGGCCGTCTGCGCGTCGGTGACCGCGGATTTCACCACCTGCGCGCGTTCGGAATCGCGCGACCGCAGGTAGAGGCCGATCGCGATGGCGATGCCGAGCAGCAGGACCGCGACGGTGGCGAGCATTCCGAGCGTCGCCGGGTCGGTGAGCAGGCGGCCGGTGCGGTACTGGCTGAAGTTCAGGATCGTGCCGACCGCGACCGCGCCGGACAGCACCACGATCCGCGGCCAGGCGCGCGCGAGCGGCACCGCCCGCACGACGTTCACGACCACGCCGAACCCGGCCACGATCTGGGTCGGCGGAATGCCGCCGAGCAGTTGGTAGCTGTGGCTGGGGTGCAGGAACGGCGTCATCAGCGCGGACAGCAGGAGAATCCCGGCCACCACCAGGATCGCGTCGCGCGGGCGGCGCGGCGACAGCGCGGTCACCGCGGCGGCGCCGATCGAGCAGGCCAGCAGCGGGAAACCGCGGCTGCCGCTTTCGTAGGTGTAGCCGAATTCGATCAGCACGCCGATGCTGAGCATGCCGATCAACGGCCATTGGCCGCGCACCAGTTCGGTGAACCGGTGCATGGTCCGCAGGCGTTCCACCGTCGCCGGGTCGCGTTCGCGCCGCGGCCGCCCGACCGCGCCGGTGACCACGGCGGCGACGAGGAGCAGGAAACCGAAGAGCAACGACTGCAGGATGCTGCTGGCGTGGAACCGGATCTCGGCCTCGCGGCCGAACACCGCGGTGAGCGCGCCCATGACCAGTGCGCTGATCACCGCGAAGGCGACGCCCGGACGCGCCCGGCGGGCGAGGAAGTAGACCATTTCGATCCCGGCCACCACCTCGGTGATGGACAGATTCGCCAGCACGCTCGAGTAGGTCGGGATGGAGAGGTAGCGGATCGCGAAGGTGCAGAACATCAGCGTCAGCGCACCGAATACGCCCGCCACCGCCGCGCGTTTGCGTGCCCAGAACGCGCACGCCGCCATCGCGAAAATGCCCGGGAAGAGACCGAGATCGACGAAGCGCGAGCCGACGTTGTCCAGTGCCGCGTTGGTCACGAACACGACGTCGAACGCCAGCGCCGCGAGCAAAACGAGCACGGACATGTCGAGGCGGCGGGCGAGTTCGGTCGCCCGCGCGGCAAGCGTTTTCGACGGCGGGGTGTGCGGCACACCGTGACGGTAGAGGATCCGCGCCAGCGCGCACCTTGGCCACGTGGTTCGTCCCTCATCGGCCGATCGGCCGATGAGGGAAGGGCAGGGACCGGCCGTCTGCCCGAAGTGGACACCCGCCCGGATCCGCGAAGCTGCCTTCCGTCGCAATCGAAGACGCATGACGGAGACAGGGAGAGAGCTGGCGGATGACGAATCCACACCTGAGCGCCGGAGCGGTGTTGTCGGGGCGCGGGCTGGTAAAGCGCTACGGGCAGCAGCACGCACTGGCCGGAATCGACATCGACGTCCAGCCGGGCGAGGCGATCGCCATCGTCGGCCCGTCCGGCTCCGGCAAAACCTCGCTGCTGCACGTGCTCGCGGGCATCCTGCGCGCGGACAGCGGCGAGATCTGGTTGCAGGGACAGCGAATCGACCAGTTCAGTGAAAAGCGGCGCAGCGAACTGCGGCGCACCGAATTCGGTTTCGTCTTCCAGTCCGGAATGCTCGTGTCCGAGCTGACCGCCGAAGAAAATGTCGCGCTGCCGTCGCTGCTGGCAGGCGGAACCCGCGGCGAGGCGATCGCCGCGGCACGGGAATGGCTCGGCAAACTCGGGCTGGCCGGCAAGGAGGCCCGGCTTCCCGGCGAGCTTTCCGGCGGCGAGGCGCAGCGCGTGGCGATCGCCCGCGCGCTCACCCACCGGCCGAAGGTGATCTTCGCCGACGAGCCGACCGGCGCGCTCGACACCCGCACCGGCCGCGAGACGATGGACGCGCTGCTGGCCGCCGCGCAGGCGTCCGGCGCCGCCGTGCTCGTGGTGACTCACGACCGCGAACTCGCCGAATCGATGCCGCGCACGGTCGCGATCCGCGACGGCCTGATCGCGACGAGGCTCGCGGCATGAACCCGTTCCAGCTCGCCCTGCGGGTGCTGCGCGGCGACCGGCGGACCCGCACCTCGGCGATCCTCACCGCGGTCGGCGTCGCCGTCGCGACCGGGCTCGTGCTGTTGCTGGCGACCCTTCCGTACGCCACTCAGGCGCGCGAGCAGCGGGCGCTGTGGCAAAGCAGCGGCCGCTACGACTCCGGCCAGCAGAACACCCTGCTGGTCAACTCCTCCAAGGACTACTTCAACGGCAAGCAGGTCGCCCGCGTCGACATCGCGGTCACCGGGCCGGCCGACTCGCTGCGGCTGCCCGCGGGCATCCCGCGGCTGCCTGGCCCCGGCGAGACGATCGTGTCGCCCGCGCTCGGGAAACTGCTCACCGCGACCCCGGCCGACCAGCTCGGGAACCGCTTCGGCAAACCGGTCGCCGCGTTCGGGGACGAGGCGCTGCGGTACCCGGAGCAGCTCGTCGCGCTCGTCGGGCACAGCCCGCAGGAGATGCGCCCGTACGGGCACAAGGACCAGCCGGGCCAGGACGCTTTCCCGGCCGCGTCCTTCCCGTTCGGCCAAGGTCATCCGGACAGCCTGCTCACCGTGTTGTCCTGGGTCGGCATCATCGTGCTGCTCGTGCCGAGCCTGGTGCTCGTCGCGTCGTCGGCCCGGCTCACCGCCGCCCGCCGGGAACAGCGGCTCGCCGCGATCCGGCTGGCCGGAGCGACACCGGGGCAGGTGACCGCGATGGTCGCCGCCGAAACCGGGTTGTCCGCGGGTGTCGGCGCGCTGCTCGGCCTGCTGCTGAGCCCGGCGCTGCGCGGGCTGGCCACGTTCGTGCCGTGGGACGGCGGCACCTGGCTGGCCTCGGACTTCTCGCTGCCGGTGGCGTTGACTGTGCTCGCCGTGCTGCTGGTCCCGTTGCTCGTGGTGCTCGCCGGGGTGCTCGGCCTGCGCCGGGTGGTGCGCACGCCGCTGTTCGCGACCGGCGGGCACACCGTGAAGCCGTTGCGCTGGTGGCGGCTGCTCGCGCTGCCCGCGGCCGGGTTGTTCTTCTTCTACACCGTTTTCAGCACGCGCAACGGCGGCAGCGGCAACCTGGTGCTGTTCGGCCTGCTGCTGGTGGTCGCCTCGGCGATGGTGGTCGGACCGTGGGTGACCTCGGCGGTCGGCGGCACGTTCGTGCGGATCTGGCGGCGGCCGTCGTCGCTGCTGGCCGGACGTCGGCTGCGCAACGACCCGAAGGGGTCTTACCGGGCTTCGGCGGGGATCGTGCTCGCGGTGTTCACCGGGTCGATGGCGCTCACCCTGCTGCCGTCGATCGAATCCCTCGCCGGCGGCGGACGCCAGTACGTGGACTCGGCGCTGTACGTCGACGTCACCGCGGACCGGGCGCCCGAAGCGGCCGAGCGGACCAACGCCACGCTCGCGAAGGCCGGACTGTCCGAACGCGTCGTCCCGGTGGCCAGCGTCTACGTGATGCAGGGCGAGGGGAACTACCGGTCGATGCAGCGGGCGTACGTGATGACCTGCGCCGATGCCGCCAAGCTGACCCGGCTCGGGATCACCCAGCAGGACTGCAAGCCCGGCGTCGGGCTCTACTCCCCGTACCAGCTGGACACGAACAACCTGCGGGTCGCGCGGTACGGCGGCGAGGACAGCACGGGCACCCCGCTCGGCGCGGTCGCCACGAGCACCTACCACCCGCAAAAGCACAACAACTACGGCGAATACGTGCTCGATCCGTCCGCGGTGCCCGCCGGCGTCCAACCGAGCCAGGTCACCCTGGTCGTGCCGACCGCCGAGGCCAATCGCGAGGTCGTGCGGACCGCGCTGGTGCCCAACGCGGTCGGGAACGAAATCGGCAGCCGCGAGCAGCACCTCTACGGACAGCAAGTGCAGCTCAGCGACCTGCGCCGGGTCACCGTCATCGGCCTCGTCGCGGCAGGCATCCTGGCCGGCTGCAGCGCGGCGGTCGCGACGGCGGGCTCGGTGATGGACCGGCGGCGGACGTTCGGCGCGCTGATGGCGGCGGGCACCCCGGTGCGGGTGCTGTCCCGGGCGCTGCGGATGGAGGCCGCGCTGCCCTCGCTGGTGGCGACGATCGGTGCCGGGGTGACCGGCGTCGTGGTCGGGCTGGGGCTGTTCATGGCGACGATGGAACGGGGGTCGGTCGTGTTCAGCCCGTGGATCGCCGCGCCGGTGGTGCTGGGAATCGGGGTCGCGCTGCTCGGCGCGTCGGTCTGCACGCCCGCGCTGAAACGGGTCCAGGCGGAGCCACTGGCCGACGAATAACTGGCGGCCGCCCCTCGTCGGGGGAGGGGCGGCACCGGGGGTGAAGGAAGCGAAGGGCCGTCACCGGGGATGGGAACCCGGCGACGGCCCTTCGTCGCTTCGCTAGCCCAGGGGTCAGCGCTTCTCGAAGATCAGATCGTGCGAAACCCGCCCCTCGCGGTCGGCTCGCTGTTCGAACTTCGTCACCGGCCGCCACTCCGGCCGCGGGGCCCAGCCGCCCGGCTCGTCGGCGTACCGGTTCCGCAGCGCGGGTTCCGCCGAGCACACCTCGAGCATCTGCTCGGCGTAGTGCTCCCAGTCGGTCGCCATGTGGAAAGTCCCGCCCGGCGCGAGCCGCGACGCGATCAGTGCCACGAAATCCGGCTGTACGATCCGTCGCTTGTGGTGGCGCTTCTTCGGCCACGGGTCCGGGAAAAACAGCCGCACTCCGGACAGCGTGCCTGGCTCGACGTGCGAGTTCAGCAGGACCACCGCGTCGCCGTGCATGAGGCGCAGGTTCTTCACGCCCAGCTTTTCCGCGCGCAGCATCAGCTGCCCGAGTCCGGGGTCGTACACCTCGACGGCCACGTAGTTCAGCTCCGGCGCGGCGGCGGCCAGCTGCGAGGTCGTCTCGCCCATGCCCGAGCCGATTTCCAGCATGACCGGCGCTTCGCGGCCGAACCACTCGGTGAAGTCGACCGGCCCGGAAGGCAGCTCCGACACCGTCCGGCCGAGCCGCGGCCAGTGTTCTTCCCAGGCCCGCTGCTGGCCGACGGTCATCCGGCCGCCGCGTTTGACGTAACTGACCACGCTGCGCAGCCGTGGCTGGTCCTCGTTTTCCACCCGGACAACATACGCATCGGGTCAGCGGACCGCTTCGAACTCCCCGAGCCGCGAGCGCAGTCCGGCGAGCCCGGCCACCGCCACCGGTTCCGGCGCGCGGCCGGAATGCGCCGGCAACACGTCGATCCAGCCGTCGTGCCGGTCGGTGTTCAGCACGGTCGTCGGGATGGAATGGCCGGACTTGCCGCGTTCGGACGGCATGAACTCCCAGTACCCGGATTCGCCGTCGGCTGCCCAGGGCACGAACTCCCAGCCCATCCGCTTGCCGAGCAGCTGCGCCACCCGGTCCTCGATGCGGAAGCCGAGTTCGCGCGATTCGAGCCGTCCGCTCGCGACCGCGCGCAGCCACCACGGCGCGGGAAGCACGTCGTCGGTGCCGCTGGCCCGCCGGTACAGCCCGAGCACCGCGTCCTCGGGGGCGCGATGCACCCACGCCTGGCGCAGTTCGGCGGGCCGGGTCGCGGGCAGCGCGAACCGGGGCAGTTCGATCGCCTGGGACCATTCGAGGTCCAGCATCGGTTCGAGGCGGGGGGTCGGTACCGCAGCGTCGCGGGAAACGAAGTGATCAATGTCCACCGTCACGGTTCACCTCCGGAGAGCTGAGACGGGGCTCTGCTGTGAATATCCGTGGGTTTCTGACAGTATGTCCGCTCCGTGTGAGAGAAGCCACACCGGTTTACGAGGATTTAATCCGAATGCTCTCCGCGCACTCGGGAATGTGCACGTGCAGGTCAGGCGTCCCGCCGATTCGCGGTGACCACGCCCGCGGCGAACAACACCGCGGCGATGGCCGCGAAATACGCGAGATAACCCCACGGACCGAAAGGCGGCGACAGTTTCAGGGTCGTCCTGGTGAAATCGCCACCGGCGAACTGCGAGGCCGCGTAGAACGGCATCCACTGGTAGAGGTCGCTGCCGATCTTGGGAATCAGCAGCACCAGGCCCTCGACCAGCTGGGTCCACCCGAGCACGATCGCCAGCGCCAGCGCGGAACTGCGCAGCAGCAGGCCGACGCCGACGCCGAGCAGTCCGGTCAGCGCGAAGGTCAGGATCTGGCCGAACACGACGCGCCAATCCGCTCCGGAATGCAGGCCGAGATCGGCGTCCGGGCGCACGAGATGCGCCATGCCCCACGAGCCGACGCCGGCGAGCAGGCCGAGCACCGCGCAGACCGCGAACACCACCGCGCCCTTGGCCAGCAGTGCCGGCGTCCGCGTCGGGACCGCCTGGAAGGTGAGCCGCAGCGTGCCCCAGTTGAAGTCGGCCGTCGCGGCGAGCACCGCGAGAACCAGCGCGACCGTGCGGCCGGTGCCCGTGGCGAGCTGAGTATTGCTCACGTCCGCGGTGATTTCCGCCCCGGAAAGCCCGAGGAACAACGCGGTGAACGCGATCGGCGCGGCCACCGCGATCAGCGCGCACCACCACGGCGCGCGAGTGCTGAAAAGCTTGATCCGTTCCGCCCGCAGCAGATTCACCGCGCACCTCCACTGGTGAATTCGGCTGCCTGCCCGGTCAATTCGAGGTAGGCGTGCTCGAGCGAACCGGCCAGCGGGCTCAGCTCGTGCAGCGTGGCGCGCGCGGCGAAGGCGAGTTCGCCGATCGCCGCACTGTCCATTTCGGACACCAGGAACGCACCGGATTCCTCGGTGAAAACCACGCGCCGCTCGGTGAGCGCGGTGCGCAACGCGTCGGCGTGCGGCGTGCGCATCCGGACCCCGCGCGAACCGGCACGCGCCACGAAATCGGCCATCGTGCCCTGGTAGATGAGCTGGCCGCGGCCGATCACGACGAGATCCTGCGCGGTCTGCTCCATTTCCGGCAGCAGGTGGCTCGACACGAACACCGTGCGGCCTTCCGCGGCGAGCCCGTGCAGCAGCTGGCGGACCCAGTGCACGCCCTCGGGGTCGAGGCCGTTCACCGGTTCGTCGAACAGCAGCACGCGCGGGTCGCCGAGCAGCGCGCTCGCGATGCCGAGCCGCTGCAGCATGCCGAGCGAGAAGGTGCCCGCGCGGTTGCGCGCGACCGCGGACAGCCCGACCAGTTCCAGCACCTCGTCGGCGCGCCGGTCCGGCAGCCCGTTCGTCGCGGCGAGGAACCGCAGGTGCTGGCGGGCGGAACGGCCCGGATGCCGCCACGTCGCGTCGAGCAGCGCGCCGACCGTGCGCAGCGGATCGGTCAGCTGCCGGTACGGCTTGCCCTCGATGTGCGCGGTGCCCGCGGTGGGCGCGTCGAGCCCGAGCAGCAACCGCATCGTGGTGGATTTCCCCGCCCCGTTCGGGCCGAGGAATCCGGTGACGCGACCGGCCCGCGCGGTGAACGTCAGGTCCCGCACCGCGACCGTGTCGCCGTAGGACTTGGTGAGCCCAGTCGCTTCGAGCACGCCGTCCCCCTTCTCGTGGACCCGAACTCTACCGAAACGAAAAGATCCGGGCCGCCCCCCGAATGGCGACCCGGATCTTGTTCCCCTTTTTCCCTTTTTCCCCTTGTTCGGCTCCGCCGGCCCCCGCCTGACTCGTCCGAACGCCCCTGTGGGTCTTTACGCGTCGCGCTTCTTCGCGACGCCGATCGCGATGGCCAGCAGCACCACGGCCACCCCGGCGAAGTAGGCCAGCGAGCCCCACTGCGACAGTGCCGCCTCCGGCGCTCCCGGCACCTGGCGGACGCCGCCGAGGAAGCGCTCCGCGACGGTGAACGGCATCCACTCGTGGATCTTCTGGCCGACGGTCGGGATCAGCTGGACGAGGTTTTCCACTGCCAGCACGTAGATCAGCAGCAGCGAGAGCGCGCCCGCGCTGTGCCGGATCAGCGTGCCGACCGCCACCGCGATGATCGCGGCGAACGCGAACACCACGCCGACGCCGGCGACGTTGATCCAGTCCGCGGAAGTGTTCAGCGCGACCGAGTCCGACGGGCGGATCGCGTAGCCGAGGCCCCACGAGGCGAAGGCGCCGATCTCGCCGATCACGAACGACAGCAGCGCGACCACGGTGGCCTTCGCGACGAGCACGCTGCCGCGGTTCGGCACCGCCTGGAACGTGGTGCGGATCGTGCCGAACCGGTATTCGGTGGTCACCGCGAGCGCCGCCAGCACCATGATCACCGCGATGCCGAACTGGTGCCCGACCTGGGTGTTGGCGACCGAGATCGTCTCCCCGCTCGGCAGCGAGCCCGCCATGAGGCCGGCGAACCCGATGGTGAGCGCGAGTGCGACGAGGGCGCACCACCACGGCGACCGGGTGGTGAAGAGCTTGATGCGTTCGACCGCGAGCAAAGTCATGAGTTTTCTCTTCCCAACGAGAGTGTGGTCAGCGGATGGCCGCGGCCTGCCGCGCCTCTGCCTCGAGCCCGGTGTGGTACTCGACGGAGTCGCCGGTGATCTGCATGAAGGCTTGTTCGAGCGAGCCGGTCTGCGGGCTCAGCTCGTGCAGCACGAGGTTCGCCGAAGCGGCGATCTCGCCGATCTTCGCACTGTCCATTCCGGACACGATGAGCGCTTCGCCCGCGTCGGCGACCTGTGCGCTGGCGGAGATCAGCTGCTGGCGCAGCTGCGGAAGCTGCGGCGAGCGCACCTTCACGGTGTTTTCCGCCGCCCGCGCCACGAATTCCTCGGTGGTGGACTGCGCGATCAGCTGGCCCTTGCCGATGACCACGAGGTCGGTCGCGGTGAGCGCCATCTCCGAAAGCAGGTGGCTGGACACGAACACGGTCCGGCCCTCGGCGGCGAGCCGCTGCATGAACTTGCGGATCCAGAGGATGCCCTCCGGGTCGAGGCCGTTCACCGGCTCGTCGAACAGCAGCACCTCCGGGTCGCCGAGCAGCGCGGCGGCGATCCCCAGCCGCTGCGACATGCCGAGCGAGAACCCGCCCGCCCGCTTGCCCGCGACGCTGGTGAGCCCGACGGTGTCGAGCACCTCCTCCACCCGCGCCGGCGGGATCCGGTTGGACCGGGCCATCCACTGCAGATGCGCCCGCGCCGAGCGGTTCGGGTGCACCCACTTCGCGTCGAGCAGCGCGCCGACCGTGCGCAGCGGCTCCTTCAGCTCGTGGTAGAGCTTGCCCCCGATCCGGACCTGGCCCGCGGTCGGGTTGTCCAGGCCGAGGATCATGCGCATGGTGGTGGACTTGCCGGCGCCGTTCGGGCCGAGGAATCCGGTGACCTTCCCCGCCGCCACGCTGAACGACAGGTTGTTCACCGCGAGCGTGCTCCCGTAACGCTTGGTGAGACCTGTTGCCTCGATCATCCCCTGCTCCCTCTACGGCGGTGCTAACGGAATTCATCCTGTCTCAGCGCCGCCGTTTTCGCGTCATCCCGTGGACCGAACCGGCTACCCGACCTGAGTAGTACCCAACCGGGTCGCAGGGTGGAGCGCGATGGGGGATGCCCCTGAGCCGACCCTGAACTTTGCCCGGAGCGCCAAGGACCCCACGGCGGAATCCGCGGCGGGGTCCGGTGTGGACAGTGTCCGAATCGGACGGTTCAGCCGATCCCCGGCCGGGCGAGCCCGGTTTCGTAGGCGAGGACGACCGCCTGCACGCGGTCGCGCAGGTCGAGCTTCGACAGGATCCGCCCGACGTGTGTTTTCACCGTAGCCTCGGAAAGGAACAACGTCTCGGCGATCTCGACGTTCGACATGCCTTTCGCGATCAGCACGAGCACCTCGCGTTCGCGGTCGGTCAGCACGTCGAGTTCGGCCGGATCGCGCATTTCCGAACCGCCGGAGCCGACGAACCGGTCGAGCAGCCTGCGGGTGACCGAGGGCGACATCACCGCGTCGCCGTCGGCGACCGAGCGCAGCGCGGACACCAGGTAGTCCGGCTGGGTGTCCTTGAGCAGGAAGCCGGACGCGCCGCCCTGCAGCGCGGCGTAGACGTACTCGTCGAGGTCGAAGGTGGTCATCACGAGCACCCGCGCGGTGCCCGCCGCGACGATCTGTTTCGTCGCCTCGACGCCGTCGAGCACCGGCATCCGCACGTCCATCAGCACGACGTCGGGCCGCAGTTCGGCGGCCATCCGCACGGCTTGCGCGCCGTCGCCGGCCTCGCCGACCACGTCGATGTCGGCCTGCGCGCCCAGCACCATCCGGAACCCGACGCGCATCAGTTCCTGGTCGTCGACGACCACCACTCGGATCACGAGTTCAACCTAACCGGCAGCACCGCTCGCACCTGCCAGCCACCGCCGGCGGCGGGGCCCACCTCCAGTGTCCCGCCGTACACGTGCGCCCGCTCCCGCATCCCGATCAATCCGTTCCCGCCCGCGACCGACAGCCGCGGCTCCGGTTGCCGGGCCGCCGCCGCCGTCGCGCCGTTCGCCCCGTTCGGGCCGACCTGTTCGAGCCGCCGCGCCCGGCCCGCGCCGTCGTCGCGCACGAGCACCTCGACCTGGTCGCCGGTCCGCCGCACCCGCACCGCGGCGCTGGCTCCGGCCCCGGCGTGCTTGAGCGTGTTGGTGAGCGATTCCTGGACGATCCGGTAGACCCCGAGCGACACCCCGGCGGGCAAGTGGTCCAGCCCGTCGCCGAGGGAGAGGTCCACCGGGACGCCCGCGGCGCGCATGCGCTCGGCGAGATCGCCCAGCGCGGTCGCGTCGGGCTGTGGCACCCGCGGTTCGTCGTCGCCGCGGTCGCCCCGCAGCACGTCGAGCAGCCGGCGCAGTTCGCCGAGCGCGCCGCGGCCGGTTTCGGAGATCGTCCCCAGCGCGCGTCCGGCCAGCTCCGGATTGGCTTTCAGGGCGAGCGCCGCGCCGTCGGCCTGCACGACCATCACGCTCACCGAATGCGCCACCACGTCGTGCAGTTCCCGGGCGATCCGGCCGCGCTCCTCGGCCACCGCGATGCGCGCGGCCTGGTCGCGTTCGGTTTCCAGCAGGTGCAACCGGGCCTCCAGTTCGCGCTGGTAGGCGCGGCGGGCGTACATGAACTCGCCGAGCAGCCAGCAGAACGCGATGGTGAAGGCGCTGAACAGCAGCTGGGCCGCCATCGACGGCTCGGGTTTGACGATCGCGGTGACGGCCATGGCCACCACGAACGCGCCGCCGTAAAGCAGCCCCTGCTTGCGCCCGACGTAGACCTGGACCGAATAGAGGCTGATCGCGAGCGCGGCCAGGCCGGACACCCCGAGGTCCAGCGCACTGTGCGCGTACGAAACGACGTACACCACGTACGCGGCGAGCACCGGTCGTTTGCGGCGGAACACCAGCGGCGCGACTACGGCGAGGTCGATCGGGATCGCGACGTACCAGTCCGGTCCGGGCAGTTCCGGCTCGAGGCCGCCGGTGGCGAACACCAGGATGTCGAACGCGGCGAGAAACAGCGCCAGCAGCGAGTCCCCCACCATCGGGTGGGCACGCATCCAGAGGCTGAGCCGTCGCACGAGTCAACAGTAGGTCGCGGCACCGGATGCCGCGTCGGTCGCGGGTAGCACCTTCGGTGCGACCGGAGGATGACCGGCATGCGACGATTCCCGCACGGGCGAGCGGACGAGCCGGAAGGGGGCCGGGGCGGTGACGGGAACGGCGGAACGGGGACGCCTCGCCGGCCCACTGTCCGCGTCGGTGGCGGAACTGTGCCACCGGCTGCGGTCCCAGGTGTCGCCGCGCACCGCCGCCGGGTTCGCCGAGGTGCTGCGCAGGCTCGGCGCGCCGCTGCAGGTCGCGGTCGCCGGGCGGATCAAATCGGGCAAGTCGACGCTGGTCAACGCGCTGATCGGGCGGCGGGTCGCGCCCACCGACGTCGGCGAGTGCACGCGGCTGGTCACCCGGTTCCAGTACGGCACGGTCGACCGGGTCGAGGTGGTGTTCCTCGACGGCCGCAAGCAGGTGCTGCCGTTCGCCGCGGACGGGTCGATCCCGGCCGAGCTGGGCGTCGACATCTCCGAGGTCTCGCACCTCGAGGCGTACCTCACCAACGCGGTGCTGCAGGACATGACGGTGATCGACACCCCGGGTCTCGGCTCGCTGGACGCCGCGTCGGTGTCGCGGACCGAGCAGCTGCTGGGCGCGGCCGAGCAGGACGAGGGTTCCGACGACCTCGACGACACCTCGCGCAACGCCGTCGCGGGCGCGGAGGCCGTGCTGTACGTGGTGACCCAGGGCGTGCGTGCGGACGATCAGCAGGCGCTGGCCGCGTTCACCGCCGCGACGGCGAGCCGGGAAGCGGGGCCGGTCAACGCGATCGCCGTGCTGAACAAGGCGGACACGATCGTCGCGGACTCGGTCGAAGGCTCCGGCGGGGACGTCTGGAAGGCCGCGCAACTGCTCGCCGAGAAACAGGCCGCGACGCTGAAGCCGCGCGTCGCGGACGTGCTGCCGGTGATCGGCCTGATCGCCGAATCGGCCGAGTCCGGCGGGTTCACCTCGGCCGACGCCGAAGCGCTCGGCCAGCTCGCCGCGCTTGACGACGACGTCCTCGAAACCATGCTCATCGCGGCCGACATCTTCACCAGCTGGGAGTGCGCCGTCCCGACCGGGATCCGGTTGCGGCTGCTGGAGAAACTCGACCTTTTCGGAATCCGCTGCGCGGTCGACGCGATCCGCGCGGAACCGGAGATCACCGCGGGCGCCTTGCGCCGCAAGCTTCTCGACCTCTCCGGACTCGACGCGGTACGCCGCCGGCTCTCGATCGTGTTCGCCGCGCGGGCGGACGGGATCAAGGCCGCGGCCGCGCTGGCGTCGGTGACCGCGCTGGCGCACGCGTCCGGCGACCCGGGCGAACGGCAGCGCGTGCACGACGCGATCGAGGTGCTGCTGGCCCGCCCGGAAGCGCATCAGCTGCGGCTGCTGGAAGCGTTGACGCTCGTCGCGTCCGGGGCCGTGGAAATGCCGGAAGACCTGGCGGAAGAGGTGCTTCGGGTCGGCAGCAACGCCGACATCGGCGCACAGCTCGGCCTTCCCGGGGCCCCGCGTCCGGAGCTGGCGGCGCACGCGCTGGAACGCGCGGGCTGGTGGCGGTCTTTCGCGTCGTTCGGCGCGACTCCGGCGCAAAGCCGCGTGGCCCACGTCGTGCACCGCGCCTATTTCCTGATCTGGCAACAGATTCGCGAACAGTAAACAACTCGGCCGCGACGCGTAGGCTGAATGTCGTGCGGCTGGAGGACACCACCTCGTGGCGGGTGAACTGGGGGAGCGACCACGACGTCGACGTGGCGTTGTTCCTCCGGGACGTGCTCGCGCTCTCGGTCGCCGACGGCCAGCTGCTGCCGCCGGTGGAGCCCGCCGTGCCGGTGCACGTCCCGCCCGCCCTCGACCGCGCGGCGGTGCAGGCGCAGTGGGAACCGTGGTGGAACGGCCTGCTGTCCTTCCTGCGCGAGCGCGGTTCCGCCCGCACCCGCCGGAAAAGCCCCGCTCCCGGTGACGGTTCGGCGATCGACCTCGCGGCCCAGCACTTCGCCCCGGCCGCGGCTGAACACTTCGCCGCGGCCCGCCGGCCGGTCTCGTCCGGCTTCCACCGCCGCCAGATCCTCGCCGGGGAACGGCTGGGCAGGCTAGTCCGCGAAACCGAGGTGGAACTGGGCCGCCGCGCCCGGCCGTTCCGGCTGTCGGTGCTGGAGATCCCGGTCGCCGGCCGGGTATGGCTGCGCACGGCGGAACACCAGCTGCTGGTGTCGTCCCGGCTGGCGGCGGATGTTCCGGCGCTCGAGAAGGCGATGCGCTCGCTGATCCGCGAACTCGCCTGACCCCGGTTTTGATAAACCGAGCACTCGGTCTAATAATGATCCCCATGGAAACCGTGGTCGACGAACCGGCGTGGGTGCGCCGCGGCTCCTGGCTGGCCTGTCCGGTCGCCGGGGCCCTGCTGGGCTGGGGCGTCCAGTCGCTCACCGGCTGGATCACGTCGCTGACCTGGTTCCCGGTGCAGGGTCCGTTCCGGCTGCTGCATTCGGTGCCGCAGCCGTGGCGGCTGATCGGCGCGGTCGTCGTCGGCCTGCTGCTCGGGGTGGCGTTCGCCTGGGTCTGGGCGTGGGACCGGCTGATCGTCACGGTGTCCGCCACGCGCGTCACCCTCGAACGACGCGAACGGCGCCGGCGCATCGACGCTCCCCTCACCGCGGTCTTCGTCGACGACGGCAAGCTCGTGTTGCTCGGCGAGAACGACCGGGAGATCGCCCGCGAGAAAACGGACCTGCCCCGGAAGCAGTTGGCCGAAGCGTTCACCGCGCACGGCCGCCCGTGGCTCGACGAACCGCCGCCTGAGCGATGATGTCCCCGTGGTGAGGACGGTCGACCCGGAGAAGCACGCGGCGAAGCGCCGCGCGATTCTCGACGCGGCCGCCGGTTGCTTCGCCCGCAACGGTTTCGAGAAGACCTCCACCGCGGACATCTGCCGCGCCGCCGGGATCAGCTCCGGCAGCCTGTTCCACTACTTCCCCAGCAAACGCGCGGTTTTCGTCGGCATTTTCGAGGCCGACACCGCCGACAACGAGGAACTGCTCGCCGCCGCGGTCGAAATGGCCGACCCGTGGGAAGCCGTGCTCGCCGTGGTCGAGCGGATGTCCGCGGCGATCGTGCTGCCCGGCGTCGTGCGGCTGATCCTCGAAGCGGCCGCGCAGGCCGCGCGCGATCCGGAGTTCGCCGAGCTGATCCGCAGCAACGACGACGTCATGCGCGTCGGTCTCGTCGGCTTGATCGAGCGCGGCGTCCAAACCGGCCGCTTCTCCCCCATGCTGGCCCCGGGCGACGCGGGCAACTGGGTCGTCGCGCTGGTCGACGCCCTGCTTTCCCGCGCGAGCCTCGATCCCGACCTGGACGTCGAGCACGAGCAGGCGGTGCTGCGGCAGCTGCTGACGCGGATTCTCGGCCCGTCTGAGTGATCCGCCCCCGCCGCGCGCCGAGGTGTCGCAAACTGGTGGAATCACGGGGACTACCAGGGGAGGGGCTCGATGGCGTGGTTCGGCCACGAGGAAGCAGGCGACGCGGCCGAAGCGCCGACCGGCGAGATCAGCGCGGACGCACTCGCGCGGATCATCGCCGAGGCGGACGGAACCGCCGCCGCGGCGGATGCGTCGGATCCCGATGTGGACCTCGTAGCTGCCCCGGGTGACCTCGAACGCGCGCTTTCCGACCGGCAGGCGCTCATCCAGCTCTGCCTGTACGCGCTGGACCGCGCCCGTAGCAGCGGAGTCGTGGAGCGGCTCGAACACGGGCTCGCCGCCGTCGGCGTCACCGCGTTGCGCGCCGAGGGCGAGCGCTTCGACCCGGCGCGCCACGAAGCGGGCGGCGCGGTGCCCACCGACGATCCGGAGCTGGAAGGCGTCGTCGCGGAGACCGAGGTCGTCGGGTTCGCCGACCAGGACCGGCTGCTGCGCGCGCCCATCGTCACTGTCTACGCGAAGCGGGCGCAGTGACCGCACCGACGCTTCCCGCCCAGGTCCAGGCCGCTCGCGAACAACTGCTCGGCGTCGTCCGCGAGGCTGATCCGCAGGCCGCGAAGTGGGTTGAGGACCAGCGCAAGGCCCGTTCGGAGAAACCGTCCGTGGTGGTCGTCGGCGAGACCAACCGCGGGAAGAGTTCGCTGGTCAACGCCCTGCTCGCGACCCCGGGACTGTCCCCTGTGGACGCTGACGTGGCCACCGCGACCTACCTGGTTTTCGAGCACGCGCCGCAGTGGGGCGCGCAGGCCTGTTATCCCGGGCAGCTGGCACCGGTCCCGTTCGACCTGACGCAACTGGTCGACTGGGTGTCCGCCGCGCACGAACTGCCGCCGGGACAGCTGCCGCCGCGCTACGTCGAGGTCTCCGGCCCGGTCCCGCTGCTGGAACGGCTGACCCTGGTCGACACCCCGGGCGTCGGCGGGCTCGATTCACTGCACGGCGAACTCGCGAAGGAGGCCGCCGCGGGCGCGACCGCGCTGGTGTTCGTGGTCGACGCGTCGGCCCCGTTCACCTCGACCGAGCTGCAGTTCCTGCGCGAGGTCGCGGACCGCGTCGAGACAGTGGTGTTCGTGCTGGCCAAAACCGACGCGTTCCGCGGCTGGCGCGAGATCCTGGAAGCCGACCGGCAACTGCTCGCCGAACACGCGCCGCGGTTCGCCGACGCGGTCTTCCACCCGGTGTCGGCGCGTGTGTTCGAGACCGCCGCGAAGGCGCCGAACGACCAGGTCGCCGCCATGCTGCGGGAGAAGTCCGGCATCGCGGCGGTGCAGGTCGCACTGCAGGAACTGCTGGTCGGCCGGTCGATGATGCTCAAGGAAGCCAACACGCTCCGCTCGCTGTCGAGCGCGCTGGCCGGGATCAAGGCGAAGCTGCAAGCGGAAAGCCGGGCCCTGTCCGCCGGGGAAGCGGAAGCCGAACAACTCCGCGCCCGCCGCGACGATCTTCAGTCCCAACGCCGCACCTCCACCCGGGGCTGGCAACTGCGGTT
This sequence comes from Amycolatopsis sp. VS8301801F10, assembly GCF_046195355.1. Classification (NCBI taxonomy): domain Bacteria; kingdom Bacillati; phylum Actinomycetota; class Actinomycetes; order Pseudonocardiales; family Pseudonocardiaceae; genus Amycolatopsis; species Amycolatopsis sp. VS8301801F10. Next base: position 1,525,094 of record NZ_CP176065.1, read on the forward strand.
GCGCGGCGAAATCCAGCGCACGCGGGTCGAGATCGGCCACGAGAGCAGCCGCGAAATGCGCGAGGCCCAGGCGCATTTCCGGCAACGCATCGACGCCGCGAAGCGTGACGAACTGGCCGCGCTGCCGCAGGAAGTGGACATCGCGCTGCAGACCGCTTCGCAGCGGGTGTCGATGCAGTTGTCGCAGCGGCTGAACCAGGTGACGAACACGGCGCTGTCGGAGCTGTTCTCCGCCGAAGAACTCGACGTGATCCGAGCCCAGTTCGCCCGCGCCGGCGGCCCGCCGGTCGTGCTGCGCCCGCCGGACAAGAAACCGCCGACGGCCGAAGACAAACTGCTGGTCTTCATGGGCATCTCCGGCGGCGTCGGCGCCGGGAAGATCGCCGCGCTGCCCCTGGCCGGGGTCGCGATCCTCAACCCGGTGGTGCTGCCGGCGACGATCGTGATCGGCCTCGGCGCGGGCTGGTGGATGGCCCGCACCCGCAAACACGCCTCGGACAAACAGCACCTGAAGCAATGGCTGGTCGAGGCGATCGCCGACGCCCGCTCGACGCTCGACCAGCTGATCGCCGAACAGCTCATCGAGGCCGAACAGCAACTGTCGCTCGCCCTGGACGAGGCGCTGGGCCGCCGCATCGAGGCGATCGAGGCGGAGCTGAAGGAGGTGGACCAGACGATCAAGATGAGCGCGCAGGAGCGGGCGAAGAAGATCGCGATCGTCTCGAAACGCCTCAAGGACGTCACCGAGGGCCACACCCGAGCCGAAACGCTGCTGGCCCGCATCCGCACGGTCCGCGATCGGGCCGGTGCGTGATCGGCTTGTGGACGGGAACCGAACCGGCCTAACGTGAGTCATACCGAGCGAGAAACGGCAGACCCGGCGTACTAAGGGGGACCAACCCATGTGGGTCGACGAGAGCGGCGGCACCGACGCGACCGGCCCGGAGGCCTTGACCGTCCACGTCGACGGCCAGGAGTACCAGGCCGAGGTCAACTACGACACCGACCACGACGGGGTCTCCGACACCGCGGTCGTCGAGCACGACGACGGCACCGCGCAGGCGTTCGCCGACACCGACCACGACGGCGTCGCCGACCACTACGCGGTGCTCGACGCGTCCGGGCACGTCGTGGACCAGGCGGTTTACGACGAGCAGAGCGGCAGCTGGGTCGAATCCGGCCACGGCCAGTCCGGGTCGGACGGCACCGACCCGCATACGCAGGACACCTCGACCACCGGGCACATCCACGCCGACCTGCCGGACGGCAACGTCGACGCCGGGGTCGCCACCATCGACACCGACCACGACGGGCACAACGACACCGCCGTGGTCGAGACCAAGTCCGGCGGCACGATCGCCTTCACCGACACCAACGGCGACGGCCAGGCCGACGTCGCGGTGCAGGTCGGCGCGGACGGTTCCACGCACACCTTCGAGCACACCGGCCAGGGCCAGTGGACCGAGGCCGACAGCGGCGCGAGCCACGCGGCGGCCGACCCGGGCAGCGATTCCGCCTGGGGCGGCGAGGGCGCCCAGCTGCTCAGCGGCGTCGCGAAGATCGACAGCGGAACCGGGCAGTGGATCAGCCCCAACTGAGCACTCGGTAACTGACGTCACACGAACGGGTCCGGCCGCGCGCCGGGCCCGTTCGTCGTTTCCCGGCCGGGGACGGCTGACAGCGTTGACACCCGCGCGCGCTTGATCAGACCAGGTCCCGGCATCGGGCACGAATGCGACGCGGGCCACGCGGAAAGATTTTCGGCGCTGGCCCGTTCCGGTGAAACTGAATCGATTCCCTTATCGTTCTTGTGAGAGAACCGACAGGTCAGCTCTCGGTTACCTGCCGTCCATCCGGCTACAGTCGGGGAATCCCAAAACCCGCACACCGGTCTTCCGCCGGTGTGCGAAGCCATTCGGTCGCCGGCAACGAAGCCCGCACCAAGAACACTGTCGTTCGCGGTGTGGGCTCTTTTGTCGTCGGAAGTCAGGAGTAGAGATGACCGCAGTCGCCATCCCCGGACTGGACACAGCGCCGACGACGCACAGTGGCGTGCTGTCCTGGGTCCGGGAGGTCGCCGAACTGACCACCCCGGACCGCGTGGTGTGGGTCGACGGGTCTGACGAGGAAGCCGCCCGGATCAACCAGGAGCTGGTCGACGCCGGCACCTTCGTGAAGCTGGACGCCAAGCCGAACTCCTACTGGGCCACCTCGGACCCCGGCGACGTCGCGCGGGTCGAGGACCGCACCTTCATCTGCTCGAAGGAGGAGAAGGACGCGGGCCCGACGAACAACTGGGTCGACCCGGCCGAGATGAAGGCCACCATGACGGAGCTGTACCGCGGCTGCATGGCCGGCCGCACGATGTACGTCATCCCGTTCTGCATGGGCCCGCTCGGCGACGAAAACCCCAAGCTGGGCATCGAAATCACCGACTTCGCCTACGTCGTCGCCTCGATGCGCGTGATGACCCGCGCCGGCAAGGCCGCGCTGGACAAGTTCATCGCGCCGGACGGCTCGGAGCGCGAATTCGTGCCCGCGCTGCACTCGGTCGGCAAGCCGCTGGCCCCGGGCGAGAAGGACGTCGCCTGGCCGTGCAACGAAACCAAGTACATCTCGCACTTCCCGGAGGAGCGTCTCATCTGGAGCTACGGCTCTGGCTACGGCGGGAACTCGTTGCTGGGCAAGAAGTGCTACTCGCTGCGCATCGGCTCGGTCATCGCCCGCGACGAGGGCTGGCTCGCCGAGCACATGCTGATCCTCAAGCTGATCTCGCCGGAGAACAAGGTCCACTACGTCGCGGCGGCGTTCCCGAGCGCCTGCGGCAAGACCAACCTCGCCATGCTGCAGCCGACCATCCCGGGCTGGCGCGCGGAGACCCTCGGCGACGACATCGCGTGGATGCGGTTCGGCGAGGACGGCCGGCTGTACGCGGTGAACCCGGAGTTCGGTTTCTTCGGCGTCGCGCCGGGCACCGACAACCACACGAACCCGAACGCCATGCGCACGATCGAGAAGGGCAACACGGTCTTCACGAACGTGGCGCTCACCGACGACGGCGACGTGTGGTGGGAGGGCATGGAGAACACCCCCGCGCACGCCACGTCGTGGAAGCACGAGGACTGGACGCCCGACTCGGAGGAGAAGGCCGCCCACCCGAACTCGCGCTACTGCGTGCCGATGTCGCAGTGCCCGATCCTCGCGCCGGAGTGGGACGACCCGAAGGGCGTGCCGATCTCGGCGATCCTGTTCGGCGGCCGCCGCAAGACCACGGTGCCGCTGGTGAACCAGGCCCGCGACTGGCAGCACGGCGTGTTCATGGGCGCGACCATGTCGTCGGAGACCACCGCCGCTGCGGTCGGCGCGGTCGGCAACGTGCGCCGCGACCCGATGGCGATGCTGCCGTTCCTCGGCTACCACGCCGGCGACTACTTCAACCACTGGCTGGAGCTGGGCAAGAACGCCGACGCGAACAAGCTGCCGAAGATCTTCTACGTCAACTGGTTCCGCCGCGGCGACGACGGCCGTTTCCTGTGGCCGGGCTTCAGCGAGAACTCGCGCGTGCTCAAGTGGGTGCTCGAGCGCGTCGAGGGCAAGGGCAACGCGGTCGAGACCCCGATCGGGTTCGTGCCGAACGCCGAGGATCTCGACCTCGAGGGCCTTTCCGAGCCGGTCGAGGACATCCAGGCCGCGCTGGAGGTGCGCAACGAGGAGTGGCGCGAGGAGCTGCCGTTGATCGAGGAGTGGTTCGCGAAGATCGGCGAGGTGCCGACGCCGCTGCGCGACGAGCTGGACGCGCTGGCCCAGCGTCTGGGCTGACGCTCACCGCTGCTTGAAGAAGGGGACGTTCGCACCGGGCGGCGACGTCCCCTTCTTCGGGTCCGGGAAACGGCTACCGTGGACCGCATGAGCTTTGATGGGGAGAAGACTTTCCGGTTCGGCGTGAACCTGGTGCGGCCCGGCTCGCGCGAGGAGTGGGTCGCGAAATGCCGCCGGGTCGAGGAACTCGGTTACGACGTGCTGAGCGTGGCCGACCATCTCGGCATCGCGCCGCCGTTTCCCGCGCTCGTGCTGGCCGGCGCGGTCACCGAACGGGTGCGGCTCAACACCTTCGTGCTCAACGCGCCGTTCTACAATCCGGTGCTGCTCGCGCGGGAAGTCGCGGGCACGGACCAATTCGTGTCCGGACGGCTCGAACTCGGTCTTGGCGCCGGATACGTGAAAGAGGAGTTCGAAGCGGCCGGAATGCCGTTTCCCAGCGCGGGCGCGCGGGTCGAGCACCTCGAACTCGTGGTCAAGGAACTCCAGCGGCTTTACGCGGATCCGGAATACGCGCCGAAACCCGTGCGGCCCGGCGGTCCCCCGCTGATGATCGGCGGCCGCGGCGACCGGCTGCTTTCGCTCGCCGCCGAGCACGCGACGACGATTGCCTTCAGCGGCATGGCAAAAGTGCGCGACGGTTCGCCGTTGATGCTGGCGACGGCGGACGCGGTGGAAGAACGCACGAGGTTTGTCACCGAGCGGCTCGCTGGCCGCGAGGCTGAATTCAACCTGCTGGTGCAGCTCGTCCAGGTCACTGATGATCGCGAAGGCGCGTTGCGGGAAATCCATGCGCGCGTAGGCGATTCGCTCACGTTCGACGAATTGGCCGAGGTCCCCACCGTGCTGGTCGGCACTGTGGAGGAAATCGCTGCGCAGCTGGTCGCGCACCGCGCTCGGTTCGGCATCAGCTATTTCACCGTCCTCGAGCCGAACCTCGAAGTGCTGGCCCCGGTGGTGGAGTTGCTGTGCCGCCAATAGTCGAGGCGCGCGGGCTCGGCGTGAAGGCCGGTGACCTGTGGTTGTTGGAGGACCTCGATTTCTCGGTCGACCCGGGAGAATGCGCGGTGCTGGTCGGGCCTAACGGCGTCGGCAAATCCACCCTGCTGCGGTGTCTGTACGGAATGCAGGAACCGCAGCGGGGCCGGGTGCTGATCGACGGCGCGAAGCCGGACGAACGCAGCGTTGCCTTTCGCCGCAAGGTGTCCGTCCTCTTCGACGATTCCGACTTCTTCGCCGAACTCACCCCGGTGCAGCATCTGGAACTGCTTTCCGGCTCGTTCGGCGAGGATCTCGGCGATTTCGAAGAGTTGCTCGCGGACGCCGGTCTCGCCGAACGCGCTCGCGTCACCGCCGGGCATTTCTCGGCCGGGCAGCGTCGCCGGTTGCTGTTGCTGGGCGTCACCGCGCGGCCGCATTGCGTGCTGTTGCTGGACGAACCCGAACGCGCGCTCGACACCGCGGGCAAGGAGTGGCTGGTCAAGCTGATCGCCCGCTCCACCGCGGCGGGTGCGGCAGTGGTGGTCGCCACGCACCACCAACCGTTGCTGGACACCGCAGACAGCGTGCTCGAACTGTGGTGACCCGGTTGCGGGTGCCCGGCCGCAAGCGGTTCGGCGGCATTTTCAGCGGCGACAGCCCTACGTTCGTGCTGATCTTCGGCGTCGGCTTCCTGTTCACCGCCTTCTTCCGCACCGACGCCTGGCACCGAGTCCTCTTTGGACCGTCCGCAGTGGACTACTCGGCGGTGCTCGGCCTGGTCGCGTTGTGCGCCGCGGTGGGCTGGCGAAGCCTGCTGCGCCGGGGATTCGTCTGGGCCGAACCGGCCGAGCTGACCTGGATGGACTTCGCCCGGGTAGACCGCCGCCGCGTCGTCACGGCCCGGCTGGCCAGCGTGCTCACCGGATTCGTCGTCGTGCTCGGGTATCTGGCGGCGCTGATGCTGGCGGTCGGCGGCGCTTCGCTCGACTGGTGGCGCGCCGCGGCAGCGCTCGTCGCCGGCGGCACGATCCTCGCGTTCACCACCGCGCGGCGTACCGCGTTCCTTTTCGAAGCCGCCGGCCCGCTGCTCCTCGCGGTGGCCGGGGTGGTGCTAGCCGCGGCTCGGCTGGACGCGACGACGGTGCAGTACGTCGGCGCGGCGCTCGCGTTATGCGGTCTGCTGCTGGCTTTCGGCGGCAAAGCAGTCAGCGGTGCTGGCCGCGCGGTGCTGCTCGACGGCTGGAACGCGCGGGTGCTGCGGGCGATGGCGGTGAGCTTCCTCGACCCGATGATGATGCTGCCGGAATCCGCGCCCGCCGGTTCCTGGTCGCTGCGCCCGCCCACCGCGTTCCGGCTCGCGTGGCTCGGAATCGTCGGCCGGTCCCGATACGCGAGCGCGGTGTTGTTAGTGGCTTTCGCGGTAGCCGTGGGCCATGTTGCTGTTCCCACGCTGCCGGGACCAGTGCTCGTCGGGATCGGCGCGTACGTCGCGCTTACTCCTTTCGGGGCCGGTCTTGGCGTGCTGTGGCGAAATCCGGGTCGGCGCCGGTGGTTGGGCTCGTCGTCGCGAGAGCTGGTGCTTGCCCACGGCGTCGCGCTGACAGTCGTCGGCCTGGTCTGGTGCGCTCTGCTCTCAGTGGCGCTTTTGGCTTTGGGCACCACGTTTTCGCCGCTCTCGTGGGTGACTGTTGCCCTGGCAGTGCTCTCGGTATTGCGCACGGTCACGCGTCAGCCGGTCGACTACAGCAGCGCGGGTTTCGTCGACACCCCCGCTGGCCCGATGCCAGCAAACCTTATGCGGCAACTGTTCCGCGGTCCGGACCTGCTGGCGGTCGGAATCCTGGTACTCGCACAACTCGGCTGAACGGCCGCGCCCGGGTTAGGCTCCGTGCCGACGAGAGGAGCCGAAGGTGGGCGGTGGACACGCTTCCGGCATCGGCCGCAGGGCGACGTGCGAGTTTCCGCCCGGATGGAGCGACGAGCAGATCATCGCGGTGGTCAAGGACGTCGCCAACGATCCGGGCGAACCCCGGCGGCAGCAGTACAACGGCCGCTGGCGCTGCGTCGGCGAACGATACGGCGTGCGCGTGGTGGTCCTGGTCAACGGCGACGGTCTCGTGCACACCAGCTACCCGCTGCCAGGCCCCGGCGTGATCCGAAACGCGGACGCCGCGAGAGACCCGGCAAACCCGACCGTCGACGACCGCGCGGGCAACCGGATCAGCTACTTCGTCGACAGCGTCCTGCGCCTGCTCGCCCACCGAATGCCGCCGGAAGACCTGGAGCACTACCGCGACCTGCAGTGGTCCGGCGAATGGGAGGAACTGGCGGACACCCTCGCCGCACATTTCCAGGTGACCGGCATCCAGCTGAACCCGGACGAGTACGCGGATTTCGAGAAGCTGCTGAACTCCTTCGACCTGCCAGTCCGAGACTGCCACTACCTCAACGACCGAGAACGAGTCCTAGCAGACCTACGCGGCTGAGATATCACCGAGAAACCCCCGCAGCCCAACCCACACACTCAACCACCACCGCCACACCGCAGCCGCTGCACCCACTCGCACAGCACCCAGCCCTAAAAACCGCACCGGTGCACCAAACAGCGAGGCCCCCACCCCCAAACCCGCAGCCGCCGCACCCACGCAGCACTCAGCCCTAATCCGCCGCCGGTGCACCCAAAGAGCGAGGCCCCCAGCCCCTCCCCCGAACCGTCAGCACAATGAAAAATCGGGGTGCCCCACGCAACCCCCCACCTGCAATGTCGCCGCCAGGCGACGAGACAGAACGCCCCCAACCCCTCAACTGGCCTGCGAAAACGCAGCCGCATCCCCCGCACAAGCAACCCGCAGCTGATCCAACGGCATCCCCACCGCGTCAGCAATCGCCGCCACCGTGAAAAACGCGGGCGTAGGAATCCGCCCAGTCTCGATCTTGCGCAGGGTTTCGACCGAAATGCCCGCTTCCGCGGCCACGTCGACCATGCTGCGGCTGGCCCGGGCGGCGCGCAGCACCAGGCCGAGCCGCTCGCCGCGGGAGCGTTCTTCGTCGGTGAGGGGCACGCGGACCATGCCGTCCAGTTTAGCCACAGAGTTGTCCACTGCCTGTGGATAACTCTGTGCACAAGCTGCCGAACCCGGTGGACAACCGCCTTCCGGCACAACTCCTTGGGGCTTTCGGGGGGGTCCGGCCCCGCCGATAGGGGTAGCGGACGACTCTCCGGAGCCGCGCGGGAGCGGGTTGTCCCCGAGGTTGTCCACACCCTGGAACGTGTTCGTAGTGCTGATCGAATCGATATCGAAGTCGTATGACGGCGGGATGACCGGGGTCTAGGGTCAGGCGGTCGCGTGTCACGTGAGTGTTAGGTGAGGTTCGATGTCCACTGCCAAACCGGGCGGTCGGGTGCGCGGGTTCCAGTTCAGTGCCTGGAACCTGCTGTTGCTGATCCCGTTGCTGATCCTGGTCACGCCGCTGTTCAACTTCGACGGGCCGCGGCTGTTCGGCCTTCCGTTCTTCTACTGGTTCCAGCTGGCGTTCGTGGTGCTGGGCGTGCTGTGCACCGGCATCGTCTACCTGGCCACCAAGGACAAGCCGCGCAACACGGGCCGGGACGAGCTGAGCGTCGACGACCTGGACGAGGGGGACGCCCGATGAACAACATTCAGTGGGTCGAACTGATCGTCTTCGCGTTCCTGTTCGTCGTGGTCACCGTGCTCGGCTTCGTCGCCTCGCGGTGGAAGGCCGGCGGCAGCCTCGACCACCTCGACGAGTGGGGACTCGGCGGCCGCAAGTTCGGGTCGTGGATCACCTGGTTCCTGCTCGGCGGCGACCTCTACACCGCCTACACCTTCGTCGCCGTCCCCGCGCTCGTGTTCAGCGCCGGCGCGCTCGGCCTGTACGCGCTGCCTTACACGATCGTCGTCTACCCGATCGTCCTGCTGCCCGCGCTGCGCATGTGGTCGGTCAGCCGTTCGCGCGGTTACGTGACCCCGGCCGACTTCGTCCGCGGCCGCTTCGGCTCGCCGACGCTGGCGTTGCTGGTCGCGATCACCGGCATCGTCGCGACCATGCCCTACATCGCGTTGCAGCTGGTCGGCCTCGAAGCCGTGCTGCGCACGATGGGCATCAACGGTTCCGGCATCGTCGGGCACCTGCCGCTGCTGGTCGCGTTCATCATCCTGGCGCTCTACACGTATCAGTCGGGCCTGCGCGCGCCCGCGCTGATCGCGTTCGTCAAGGACATCCTGATCTATCTCGTGATCATCGTCGCGGTCCTCTACCTGCCCTCGAAGCTCGGCGGCTGGGACCACATTTTCAGCACCGCCAAGGAAACCCTCGCCAAGCCGAACCCGAACACCGGCAAACCGGCCGGTTCGATCCTGCTGACTTCGAGCAACCAGCTGCAGTACGCGACGCTGGCGCTGGGTTCGGCACTCGCGCTGTTCCTGTACCCGCACTCGCTCACGAGCGTGCTCGCCTCGCGCGGCCGCAACGTGATCAAGCGGAACATGGTGGCGCTGCCTGCCTACTCGTTCGTGCTGGGCCTGCTGGCGCTGCTCGGATACGTCGCGATCTCGGCGGGCGTCAAGCCGCTGAAGAACGCCGCCACCGGAAAGCCGGACGGCAACACGATCGTCCCGCTGCTGTTCGACTCGCAGTTCACGAACTGGTTCGCGGGCATCGCCTTCGCCGCGATCGGCATCGGAGCCCTGGTGCCCGCCGCGATCATGTCGATCGCCGCGGCGAACCTGTGGACGCGCAACATCTACAAGGAGTACATCCGCAAGGACGCGACCCCGAAGCAGGAAGCCAAGCAGGCCAAACTGGCGTCGCTGGTGGTCAAACTGGGTGCGGTGCTGGTGATCATCCTGATCGACCCGCAGTTCTCGATTGACCTGCAGCTCATCGGCGGCGTGCTGATCCTGCAGACCCTGCCCGCGGTCGCGATCGCCCTGTACACGCGCTGGTTCCACAAGGCGGGCCTCATCGCCGGCTGGATCGTCGGCATGGCCTGGGGCCTGATCATGCTGTACGGCATCCCCAACCCGGCCAACGGAAAACTCCACTTCGGCGGTTCGGCACTGGCGATGGGCAACCTGTCGATCTTCGGCTGGCACCCCTTCCGCGGCACCGGCCTCGCCGTGGTCCAGATCTACCCCGGTTTCGTGGCGTTGATCGCGAACATCGTGGTAGCCGCGGTGGTTTCGGTGATCGCCCGTGCCGCGAAGTGGAGCCCGGGCAACGACGAAACCGAGCCCGAGGACTACCACGCCGACGAACACGACAAGGACCTGCGCCCGATCGGCGCGCACTGAGTCCTTTTTAGACAGAGGCCTCCGCGTCGTTTTCCGGCGCGGGGGCCTCTTCTGTTTTGCCGATCATCGCCTTCGCGACGAGGTACAGCACCACCGCGTTGAGCAAATGCCACAGGAAATGCGTGCCCGCTGGGAAATCCCCGCAGATCACGCCGTCGATAGTGCGGAAGGACAACGACAACGCGAACACCGCGGCGGCCATGGCGAAGTGCAGCCAGTACGGATCACGCTTGACCGCCAACGCGATGGCGAACCCGGCCAGACCCGCGAGCGCTGGCAGATACAGCCCGCCGCCGAGCGCCGCCGATGCGCCGGTGACCGCGAGGAACGCCGGTGCCCCGAGCCAGGACCATTTGGCCGTCGCGGCAAAGAACACCCGGGGAAAGGCCGCGGCGTAGAACAAGCTGAAGATCAGGATGGCCGCGGAGTCGGCGACCGCACCCCAGCGCGTGGCGACCAGGTGAAAGACACTGCTGGCAACGAAGATCACCCCGATCAGGACGGCAAGCACCCGCCCAGCGCGCTGTCGCCCGGCCCGCCACCAGATCAACCCGGCGGCAACGAGAAAGGCAAGGTTGGCCAGGTCGTTGAGCGGCTCACCCCAGAGCCCGGGCGCGGTGCGCTCGCAGTAACCGTCCACGTACGCGGTCCAGTTCACGGGGTAAGCAAACCCCTTCCGGGTGAACGGGGTGCATCCGGGGTCAGTCGGAAGGGATCAGGGGCGTCTTGGGGATCGCCGAGCTTCCAGCCCTTTGGCCAGTGCCGGGGACCGGGTCCTTCGACGACAACCGGGCCGCGGCGGTGAAGTTGGTGCCTTCGAAGTGCGCGGGGCCTGACAATACTGCTCCGTCGAGGTTAATCTTGTTTGAAACAGAAGCCATCGAAGCGGACTTTGTCGAGGTGTGCACCTGACAGATCCAGTACGAGGTCGGGCCAACGTCACCTATCGTCTGGGTGCCCACACCTCGCGATGATTCGCTGTGCGGTTTGTCGAACCTGAGTCTCTTCATCCGTCTCATCCGGCGGAATCCTCAGAATTGTTCAGTGACCCGTCGCGCAATTGCATCGTCCCGGTTGTCCGCAGCGACCTGCTCCGCAAGCCGATACGACTCCTGTTTCTGCAGCAAAGCCAACTTCGTGGACCGCTGCTTCCGCACCGCCAGCCACAACGCGACCGCCCCGCAGAGCCCGGCCCCGAGCGTCCCACCGGTCCGGATTGCGTCCAGTTGGGCCGAGCCCGGCGCGAACGCGAGCAATATCTACACCGCCGCCGCGGCGAGCGCCACCATCGTCGGCAACCCGGCCCAGATCACCCACCGCGGTATCGGCCGCAGCGTCTGTCGCTCATCCATCCGCTCACCTTGGCGCCATCCGACCCCCTCCCGTACGCGAACCGCGCCGGTTAGCGTGGGCGGTATGACCAACCCCGTGAGCCGGTTCCCCGTGACGGAACTCGAAGACCTTCCCGACGATCTCCGCGAGCGCATCGGCGCCATCGCGGAGAAATCCGGCTTCACGCCGAACATCTTCCGCGCCCTGGGCCACCGGCCCGCCGAGCTGAGGGCGTTTCTCGACTACCACGACGCGCTCATGGAACGCGAAGGCGGGCTCACCAAAGCCGAACGCGAGCTGGTCGTCGTGGCCACCTCCGGTGCGAACCACTGCACTTACTGCGTCGTCGCGCACGGGGCGATCCTGCGGATCCGCGCCAAGGACCCGGAGCTGGCCGACCGGGTCGCGACCAATCCGTGGCAGGTCGAGCTCGACGAGCGCGGCCGGGCGATCGTCGACCTCGCGCTGGCGTTGTCCCACGAATCCGCGTTGTTCGGCGAGGGCGACCTGGAGGCGGCGCGCGAGGCGGGGCTGACCGAGGACGAGATCTGGGACGTCGGCGCGATCACCGCGTTGTTCGCGATGTCCAACCGGCTCGCGCATTTGACCGCGCTCAAGCCGAATCCGGAGTTCTACCTGATGGGGCGTCAGAAGCGGTAGAACGGCCCGGGCAGGTCGCGGCTCAGCTCGAACCGGGTGCGCAGCCAGTCGCGCAGGCGGTGCATCGGTTTCGTCCACACTCGCGGCGCGGGCCCGAAACACCTCGGGTCCGCGTGCGGGGTGAACGCGTCGCCGGTCAGGATGACCGCGTCGTGGCCCAGCGGGCAGTGGCCGGACACCGAGATCACGCCGCGCGTCAGGTTCTCCACCCAGTCGACCTCGTCGACGCCCAGCAGCGTGCGGCGATCGCACACGGCGCAGTACAGGACGAACATCTACAACTCCCGCCGCCAGGTCTCGCCGGTCACGAGCGGACCGAACGCGTCCGTCTCTTCCTTGCCGACTAGTTCGAATCCGGCACTCCGGTAGATCCCGCGCGCGGCGGCGAGCAACGACAGCGTCCACAGCTCCATCGCCCGATATCCCCGTGCGCTGGCGAATTCGACGCATTCGCGCACCAGCCGCTTGCCGACCCCGTGCCCGCGCGCGGCTGGTTCCAGCAGGAGCAGCCGAAGCTTCGCGGTGCCTTCCTCGTCGCCGGGCGTGCAGAAAATACTGCCGGCCCGTTCGCCGTCGAGTTCGGCGATCCAGCCGGCCTGGCGCGGGTCGTCGCGGCGTTCGGCGAAGTCGGCGACCACGCGGGCGACGAGGGCTTCGAAGCGTTCGTCGAGGCCGTACTCCTCGGCGTACAGCGCTCCGTGCCGATGCACCACCCAGCCGAGGTCGCCCGGGCGCGGGGCGCGCACGGTGACTACCGGTTCCGGTGCCGAATCGCTGACGAGTGCGGTGATGGTCCCCATCGCGCCGAGCAGCCGGCGCTGGTCGGCGTCCGCGAACTGGTCGAGGAGGCTGCCGATCTGGCTGGCCGAGCGGCGGTCGAGGTCGGCGAAGGCGGCGCGGCCTTGTTCGGTGAGTGCGACGAGCTGGCGGCGGGCGTCGTCCGCGCAGCGTTCGCGGGTGATCAGGCCGCGGGTTTCCAGCCTTCCCAGCAGTCTGCTCGCGTAGCCGCCGTCGAGGGACAGCCGTCTGCGCAGATCGCTGACCTGCAGCCGGTCCTGTTGGGCGAGTTCGAACAGCACCCGTGCTTCGCTCAGCGAGTATTCGGCGTCGGCCGGTCCCTCGTCGAGGACGCCGATCACGCCGGTGTAGAGCCGATTGAACGCGCGAACCGTGGCGACGCGCTCGGCGAGTACGGAATCCGGCACGGGGACCACCTCGACTCGATCGTTGACTGAGTCAAGCATCTCCCCTTCGCCCACTTGGGGCAAGGGAATTCCCTCGGTGGTGGAGCGGCGGGGGAAATGGTCCAGACATATGGAAACCCCGTGATGCTGCCAGGTCGGGGGTCCGCCAGCATCACGGGGTCGTAGTGGGTATCGACGCGGCTCTTCGCGGCGTTACACCCAGGGTTTTCTGTGGTCTAGATCACTCGCGTGAGTGACCCACCAACAGGTTGGTCGTGCAGGTCAGCGCATGAACGGCTGACGCGCCTGGGCGAGGGCGATGAGCTCCTGCCGGACCGTGGAGGTGGCCGCGGTGTCGATCGCCCGGTTCAGTGCCCGGCGAGTGCGAGCCTCGGCGCGACGGGCACGGAGCTTGGCGGCGATGTTGCTCATGGTCTTCTGCATCCCCTTCAGAGGTCTTCGGTGGCTGTGTCTCTAGTATGCACCTTTTTTCACAAGGAATCCAACGAATCTGCGGTGACATGGGGCACTTGCCGAAGAATCATCGGTGACATGCTGGAGAACGCCGGACAGATCTCGTGTTGGCGGTCACAAGCCGCTAACGCGCTACCACTCTCTACGGATATCTAGCGAAATGACTAGAGACCGCTAGGCAGCCGGATAGACCGGTAGCGAGGGGAAGATCCGCTCAGTCGCGGCCGAGCAGGTAGTGCCCGAAGTGCGGCACGGTGAAGGCGATCTGCCCGCGTTCGGCGGAGTAGACCAGGCCTTTCTTCATCAGGCTGTCGCGCGCCGGCGACAACGACGACGGCTTGCGGCCCAGGTAGACGGCCACATCGGCGGTGCCGGCGGCCTCGTCGCGGCCTTGGGTCAGCTCGGCCATCGCGAGCAGGTACTCGCGTTCGGCGGGCGTCGCGCGCTCGTAGCGCGAGCCGAAGAACCCGACCGCCAGCTCGGACTCCGCCTCGGGCGCGGCGACCTGCACGTCTTTGACCGTGATCGGGTCCGCGGGCGCGGCGTCCCAGGCGGCTTTGCCGTAGGCCTGGATGAAATACGGATAACCGCCGGACGCGTCGAAGAGCGCGTCGAGCGCCTCCGGTTCGATCCCGGCGTCCTCGCGTTCGATCGGAGCCAGGACCGCGTAGTCGGCGTCCTCGCGGCTGAGCCGGTCGATCCGCGAATAGCGGAAGAGCCGCTCGGAGTAGGACTTCGACGCCGACAGCACCGCGGGCACATGCGGCAGCCCGGCACCGACCACGACCAGCGGCGCGCCGGATTGCGACAACTCGTGGCAAGCCGCGCACAGCGCCGAGACGTCGTCCGGCTGCAGGTCCTGGATCTCGTCGATCAGCAGCGCGACCCCGGTGCCGACGTCCGCGGCCAGCTCGGCGACGTCGGTGAACAGCTCGACCAGGTCGATCTCGATGTCGCCGGAATCGGCCCGGCCCTGCGCGGCGGGCACGTCGATGCCGGGCTGCCAGCGGTCGCGCAGCTTCGCGTCCGGTTTGTTCGCCTTGAGCGCGAACGCTTTCAGCACCCCGAGCACTTCCTCGACCCGGTCCGGCGCGCGATGCCGCACGGCCAGATCGCGGATCGCCCGGTGCAGCGCCGCCGACAACGGACGCCGCAGTTCCGCGTCCGGCCGCGCTTCGATCTTGCCCGCGCCCCAGCGCCGCCGAACGGCCATCGACCGCAACTCCCCCAGCAGCACCGTCTTGCCGACGCCGCGCAGGCCGGTCAGCACGAGACTGCGCTCCGGGCGTCCGCGAGCGACGCGTTCGAGGACGACCTCGAACGCCTTCAGCTCCCTTTCCCGGCCAGCCAGCTCCGGCGGCCGCTGCCCGGCACCGGGCGCGAAGGGGTTGCGGATGGGGTCCACTCTGTCACCGTATCGAGGTGTCTAGAGCTGGACCGATATTTGGCCATAGATGGCTAGCGCGTGTTGCTCGGCGGCTTAGCGCATGGTGCTCGAAGGATGGCCGGGTCTGCAGCCCCGTCCATCCTTACCCCCAGCGCCCACTCTGACGGAGCGTTAGTCCGTCAGGTTCCGCTCCGCGTAGATCTTCATCGCGTCGCGGATGTACTCGGCCGTGCCGGGGCCGTGCTTCTCGTCGTACGAGCCGTATCGCGGGTCGTCGACATACAGCTGCCCGAGACCGGCGAAGTAGCTCTTCGACACGGTCCCCGCGGCCGGGCGCAGCCAGCGGTAGAGCCGCGCGGCGATCGCCTGGGTCTCGTCCGAACCAGCGTCGCGGCCCTCCTCGCGGGCAGCTCCGAACGCCGCCGAGATGTCCAGCTGTTCCTGCTGGAAAGCCTTCTTCTCGTCCGCGGACAGCGACCGCCACCACTGGTCGCCCTTGCGGTAGGCGTCGGCGCCCCAGCGCTGGGTGACCTCTTCCTCGTACTGGGTGTGGTCGAACCCGTCGAACATTTCCTCTGCCATCAGTTGTTCACCTCCCTTCAGTTTCCGGAGCGTGGTCCGCACGGAGTCGATCTGCCGCCCGATCCGCTGCTGTTCCTGTTTCAGCAGCGCCAGGTGCGTTTCGAGCGCCGCGACGCCGTCGCGCTGGCCGTCGAGCACCTCGGCGATCGCGGGCAGGCCCAAGCCCAGGTCGCGCAACAGCAGGATCCGCTGCAACCGGACGAGTGCCTGCTCGTCGTAGTAGCGGTAGCCGTTGGCGCCGATCCGCGTCGGCGGCAGGAGCCCGACGGCGTCGTAGTGCCGCAGGGTCCGGCTCGTCGTGCCCGCGAACCGGGCGATGTCCTGGATCGACCATTCCGTCCTGACCACGGCTTCGACGGTAGAGGTTGACGTAGCGGCAAGGTCAAGCGTGAGTCTGCTAGAACTGTCTAGGGGAATCTAGCGATAGAGCAATATTCGGCTAGGTATCGCTAGCCCGGTTCGGCGGGGAGCGGGGCGGGCAATCCCGGTTGTAGGTTCTTGTACAGGGATTCCTGACCAGAGAGGCGAGACCGTGATACTGCGCCGGGTGGCACGTCCACTGCTCGCGTCGATCTTCGTGTTCGGCGGCATCGGTGCCCTGCGCGACACCCAGGGCCACGCGAAGGCGGCCGAACCGTTCCTCACCGAGACCTTCGACAAGGTCGAGGGCCTGGTCCCGGACCAGGTCCCGCGCGATCCGGCCACGCTGGTGCAGATCGACGCGGCGGTCAAGATCGGGGCCGGGCTCGCGCTGGCGAGCGGCAAGGCGCCGCGGCTGGCGGCGGTCGCGCTGCTCGGCTCGCTGGTGCCGACGACGCTGGCCGCGCACCGGTTCTGGCAGCTGTCCGATCCGGGCGAGAAGCAGGCCCAGCAGGTCCAGTTCTTCAAGAACGCGTCGCTGGCCGGCGGGCTGCTGCTGGCCGCGAGCGACACGGCGGGCAAGCCGTCGCTGGGCTGGCGGGCCCGGCGCGCGGCGAAGAAGGCGGGCAAGCGCGCCGACAAACTGGCCAAGCGCGCGGAGAAGACGCTCACCGACTGAACGCGCGAAAAAGCCGCCGCCCGAGCGTCCGGGCGGCGGCCTCTCGCGCTTACTTCTCCAGGATCGCGGTGACGCCCTGGCCGCCCGCCGCGCAGATGGAGATCAGGCCGCGCCCGGAACCCTTCTCGTTCAGCAGTTTCGCGAGCGTGGCGACGATCCGGCCGCCGGTCGCGGCGAACGGGTGCCCGGCCGCGAGCGACGAGCCGTTCACGTTGAGCTTGGCGCGGTCGATCGAGCCGAGCGGCGCGTCGAGGCCGAGCTTCTCCTTGGCGAACGCCGGGTCCTCCCACGCCTTGAGCGTGGCGAGCACCTGCGACGCGAACGCCTCGTGGATCTCGTAGAAGTCGAAGTCCTGCAGGGTCAATCCGGCGCGCTCGAGCATCCGCGGCACCGCGTAGGCCGGGGCCATCAGCAGACCCTCGTCGCCGTGCACATAGTCGACGGCGGCGGTCTGACTGAACGTCAGGTACGCCAGAACCGGCAGCTTGTGCGCCTTCGCCCACTGCTCGGTGGCGAGCAGGACGGTCGACGCGCCGTCGGTCAGCGGCGTCGAGTTGCCCGCGGTCATGGTGCCGTCCGGGCCGCCGTAGACCGGCTTGAGCTTGGCGAGCTTTTCGACCGAGGAGTCCGGGCGGAGGTTCTGGTCGCGGGTGAGCTTGAGGTACGGCGTGACCAGGTCGTCGAAGAAGCCGCGGTCGTAGGCGGCGGCGAGGTTGCGGTGGCTGGTCGCGGCCAGTTCGTCCTGCGCCTCGCGGGTGATGTCCCAGACCTTCGCGGTGAGCGCGGCGTGCTCCCCCATCGACAGGCCGGTGCGCGGTTCGGCGTTGCGCGGGATCTCCGGGACGAGGTGGCCCGGGCGGATCTTCGCGACCAGCTTGAGCCGGTCGGCGAGCGTCTTCGCCGCGTTGAGCCGCACGAGGATCTGGCGCAGCTGCGGGTTCACCGCCAGCGGGGCGTCACTCGTGGTGTCCACGCCGCCGGCGATCGCCGAATCGATTTCCCCGAGCGCGATCTTGTGGGCGACGTTGATGACCGCCTGCAATCCGGTGCCGCACGCCATCTGCACGTCCGACGCCGGCGTCGCGGGCGAGAGCTTGCTGCCCAGGACGCTTTCGCGGGCGAGGTTGAAGTCCTTCGAGTGCTTGAGCACCGCGCCCGCGGCGACCTCGCCGATCACCTCGCCCTGCAGGGAAAACCGGCTGACCAGACCGTCCAGCGCGGCGGTGAACATGTCCTGGTTCGAGGCCCGGGAGTACGGGCCGTTCGACCGCGCGAACGGGATCCGGTTCCCGCCGACGATCGCGACCTTGCGCACCGCGGGGGTTTTCCTGGTCGCCATGCCGTCCACCTCTCTGGAGTCGTGCCTTTCACACTGTAACCTACTAGTGAGTAGGTTAGACTGCGACGTGACGCAGACTGCACGGGAGGCACGTGATGGCGGACAGGTACCAGCAGTTCACGAAAACCCCGCTGGGGAAGTTCGTGGTGCCGAAGCTCGGCCTGCCCAACCCCGCGACGTTGCGCCGGTACCGTCCCGGCCAGCCCGCGCTCGAGGGTCCCGCACTTCTCGGCACCGCGCCCGGCGGACGGCTGGAGAAGACCGTCCGGGCGCAGCTCGCCGAGGCGGGCATCGAGGTGCTCAGCGCGCCCGCCGACCGGCACGCCGCGCTGGTCTTCGACGCCACCGGCGTGCAGGACCCGGGACAGCTGCGTGAGGTCTACCGGTTCTTCCACCCGGTGATCCGCAAGGTGGGCGCCTCCGGCCGGGTGGTCGTGCTCGGCACGCCGCCGGAGCTGGCCGAGGGCCGCGAGCAGATCGCCCAGCGCGCGCTGGAAGGGTTCGTCCGCTCGGTCGGCAAGGAACTCAAGCGCGGCGCGACGGCGCAGCTGGTCTACGTCGCCGAGGGGGCGGAGGACGCGGCCGAGTCGACGCTGCGGTTCCTGCTGTCGGCGAAGTCGGCGTTCGTCGACGGCCAGGTGATCCGCGTCGGCACGCACGCGAAGACCGCGCCCGCGCCGGAGAACTGGGAAAAGCCGCTGGACGGCAAGGTCGCGCTGGTCACCGGTGCGTCGCGGGGCATCGGCGAGGCGATCGCCGAAACGCTCGCCCGCGACGGCGCGCACGTGGTCGCGCTGGACATCCCCGCGCAGGGCGGCGATCTGTCCACTGTGGCCA
The DNA here is from genome assembly GCF_046195355.1 of Amycolatopsis sp. VS8301801F10. Classification (NCBI taxonomy): domain Bacteria; kingdom Bacillati; phylum Actinomycetota; class Actinomycetes; order Pseudonocardiales; family Pseudonocardiaceae; genus Amycolatopsis; species Amycolatopsis sp. VS8301801F10. Next base: position 1,544,043 of record NZ_CP176065.1, read on the forward strand.
ATCGGATCGGCGGTTCCGCGCTGCAGCTGGACATCACCGCGGCCGACGCGCCGGACAAGCTCGCCGAGTACCTGACCTCGCGGCACGGCGGCGTGGACATCGTGGTGCACAACGCCGGTATTACCCGCGACAAGACCCTCGGCAACCTGACCGAGGGCGGCTGGGATTCGGTAATCGCGGTGAACCTCGCCTCGCAGCTCGCGGTGAACGACAAGCTTCTCGTCGACAAGATCCTGCGCGAAAACGGCCGGATCATCGGGGTTTCCTCGATCGCCGGCATCGCGGGCAACGTCGGCCAGACGAACTACGCGACGTCGAAGGCGGGCGTGATCGGGATGGTGAACGTCGGCGCGCCGCGGCTCGCGGAGTACGGCGGCACGATCAACGCGGTCGCGCCCGGGTTCATCGAGACCAAGATGACCGCCGCGGTACCGCTGTTCATCCGCGAGGCCGGACGGCGGCTGTCCAGCCTCGGCCAGGGCGGGCTGCCGGTGGACGTCGCGGAAACCATTGCCTGGTATGCCAACCCGGCCTCGGCGGCGGTCAACGGGAACCTGGTCCGCGTGTGCGGCCAGGCGCTGCTGGGGGCGTGAGCGATGGCCGTCCGTGAAGTGACGAGCGCGCCGAGCCTGGCGACGCTGTACCCGAAAGCCCTTCTGCGCCGCGGCGGTGGCTCAACGCTGCCGACCACGGAACTGGTGCGTCCCGAGGTCGTCGTGGACCCGGCGCATGTCGCGGCCTACAACGAAGTCTGCGGATTCCGGTTCTCGGACGAGCTGCCGGTGACGTATCCGCACATGCTGGTGTTCGGATTGCAGATGGCGTTGATGACCGAGCCGGGTTTCCCGTTCCCGCTGCTGGGCTTGGTGCACGTCGAGAACCGGATCACCCAGCACCGTCCGTTGTCGCTGGGCGAGACATTCCGGGTGAGCGTGCGCGCGGAAAACCTGCGCCCGCACGAAAAAGGCAGCCAGTTCGACATGGTGAGCGAGGTCCACTCCGGTGCGGACACCGTGTGGAGCGAGGTGTCGACTTATCTTCGCCGCACCGGCTCGGGTACCGGGTCCGCTTCGCGCCCCCAGCTGACGCCGCCGAAACCGTCCGCGCTGTGGCACGTCCCGGGCGACATCGGCCGCCGCTACGCCGAAGTCTCCGGTGACCGCAACCCGATCCACCTGCACCCGCTGACCGCGCGCCTGTTCGGCTTCCCGCAGGCGATCGCGCACGGCATGTGGACGAAGGCACACGCGCTGGCGTCCTTCGAAGGCAGGCTGCCAGACGCGTACACCGTCGCGGTGCGGTTCAAGCAGCCCGTGCTGCTGCCCGGCCGCGCGGCGTTCACGACCTGGCAGACCGACGACGGGTGGGCCTTCGAACTGTGGCATGCGCGGAAGCCGAAACCGCACCTGGACGGGGTGATTTCAGCCCTCTGAGGGCTTCCAGACCTGCCCCTCGACGAGGTCGTTGAAGCCCAGCCACACCAGGTTCATCAGCCACGACGCGAGCACGCCGTCGGAGATCTCCGGGTGGTCCAGTGCCCAGTCGGCCAGGGATTCCGCCGCGCCGACCAGTGCCGCGGCCAGGCCGGGGCCGGAGAACTCCGTCTGCTCGCCGAGGCCCTTGCGGGTGCCCGCGGCCACCACGAGCGCCGCGACCAGTTCGATCGCGCGCGTGCGCATCGCGGTGATCTCCGCGGCGAATCCGCCGCCGACCGTCAGTGCCTGGCGGTGCAGCACGGTCCAGGACTCGCGATATTCGGCGACGAAGCGGTAGAACGAGCGCAGGCCGTGCCACAGCTGCATGTCCGGCGGCAGGTCGGGCTGCACGCCCGCCTGGATGGCTTCCAGCAGTCGGGTCGCCTCGCGCTGGATGCTCTTGCCGAAGAGGTCTTCCTTCGAGCCGAGGTAGGTGTAGATCATCGGCTTGGAGACGCCCGCGACCTCGGAGATCTCGTCCATCGACGCCGAGTGGTAGCCGTGTTTCGAGAACACCTGCACCGCGGCGTCCAGGATCTGCCGTTCACGGACCGCCCTCGGGAGCCGTCTCGCTCGCTCGGGTGGGCGCTGATCTTCGTCGGGCACGCTGCTCTTTCCTCCCTCTCGCTGGCACGGACGGTACCCGTCCCCAGGTCGGCGGCGTTGCTTGCCGCGCTACCTACTCGCCGGTAGCCTTACGGCGGAAAGTTCCGGAAGGGGTGAATGATGGCCGACAACCCGGAGGCGACCAGCTCTGACCTGGCCGGCCTGCGCGGGGTCGCGCTGCTGGACGCGCTGGACCGCACCGAAGCCGTCGACGCGAGCGCGCTCGACGCCAACGCGGTCGCGGATGCCATCGACCCTCGTGAGCTGGGCCGTTCGGACCTGAACCGGCTGCTGGCGGCGCTGATGCGGCTGTCGGAGCAGGTGCCGGCATTCTCTCTGGACAAGGTCGACCCGACGAAGTTCGCCACGCTGGTCGCGCGCGCGTCGCGGGCGCAGCTGGAGGCCGTGGCCGCCGAACGTCCGCTGCGCGAGCGGGTGCTGGACGAGATTTTCGCCCGCATGGGAGCGCACATCCGGGCGAAGTCGCTGCGCGCGGTGGTGCACTGGCGGTTGTCCGGCGGCACCGGCGAGGGCGGTTACGACCGCTACGAGACGGTGCTTTCCGACGGAACCTGCACAGTGTCCCGCGAAATGCGCGAGAAACCCCGTGTGACGATTACGCTTTCGCCCGTGGACTTCTTCCGCATCATCACCCATCAGGCAACGCCCGCGGTCCTGTTCGTCACCGGGAAACTCAAGGTCAAGGGCGACCTCGCCTTCGCAGCCGGGCTGGTCGGCCACTTCGACCTGCCCCGACCGGCCTGAGCCGCTCCGGTGTCCCGCTGGCGCTCGCGCATGCGTGCCGCGCACTCACCCGGTGAGCACGCGGTGAACGGTTTCGCCCGCACGCTCGAGGTGGGCAAACTGACCCCGGAGCAGTTCGTGCAGGTCCTGGAGACGCTGCACATGCTCGGCACGGCCGGAGCCGGCATCGACATCGCCTCGCTGACCACGCAGTCCCTGGTCGATGTCGTCGCGGCGGCTACGCGGGAGCAGCTGAAAGGCATCGCCGACCACGACGAACTGCGCGCGGTCTTCCTGGACGAGATCTTCCGCCGGATGTCGGAACACTTCCGCCCGGACCGAGCCCGGCACGTGGACGTCGTGGTCTCCTGGCGCTTCCCGGCCGGAGACGATTTCGACCGCTACCAAACGGTCATCGAGGACGGCCTGTGCGTGTCGAGCACCGACCTGTCCCGCACCCCGGACACGACGATCACCGTGGCGGTGGAGGACTTCATCCGCATGGCGACCGGCAACGCGGCGGTGGCGGCGATGTTCGTGACCGGGAAGGTCAAGGTCAAGGGCGAGTACGCGCCGGCGGTGCGGTTGTCGGGGTATTTCGACATTCCTAAGCCGACTGGGGCGGACTAGCCGGCGCGCTGGCGTGAACGATCTTCACGCCAGCGCGCCGGCCTGAGCCCATCCTCGTGACCTACCAGTGCCAGTGGGTCAGGCGGACGATCAGCGACAGCAGCCTGAAGAAGAAGCTCATGAGCTTGAACCAGGGGTTGTCGACAGCCTTCTGAACGTCCTTGCCGCGTCGGCGAATGGTAACGCTGGTACGGGCGATCTTCCGCCTCCCGCGACCGCTGGACGGGGTGACGATTCCGCGGCCGGGGCGCTTGCGGCCCAGGTCACGCTTACTATTGACCATAGAACATGGCCTTCCTAGGTGTTCGGTCGTGTTCGAAGGGATGGGGCTGGCCGATCGCATGCCGGCAACTCGGTCAGTCCCGTCTCGGGATGCTCGCGGAAGGTCGCACGGCGGGTCCCGAGCGCACGTCGGCCAGGTGCTTATGCGGGTGCGTGAGATGCTCCGCAAGTGTCGTTTACAGTAAGTAACCAATCGACTCTTTCCGTGGTCGGCTTTCGTTCGGGTCCCTTTCGTTCGGGTCCGATGTCATGCCCAGGCGACAGTTGCTCTGTGTAATAATGGTTTGGTTTGCTCGAGCAGTTCGCGCACGGTCGCGTAGTCGTGTAGCTGCAGAGATGCGAGTGCCGCCGAGATCATGTCCGCAGCGGCCAAGACGGGTGTGGTTCCCGGCGGGACCTTCCGGTCCTCAACCTCCTTCCGGTCCTCAACCTCGGAGTACGGGTCGCTGGAAACAGGCCGCGCACCTTTGTTCGCGCCGCCGCACGGTTCGCGCGGCGCGACGCAGTTTCCGTTGCGCCGGTCCTCGGCCCGGCACGACTTGCCGTTGCGCCGGTCCTTTTTTCCTGCCGTTTTATCCCAGGATGTGGCGTGCGCCACAGCATTAGGGGCGTCTTGGCATCGCGTACCGGTGCGCAAAAGGCTCTCTTTGGCTGCGTGGCGCAGCTCGATGAGCTCGTTTAAACGGCACGGCAGTTCGCCTGCGGGCGTCCTGGCCGAGGCTGCCAGGTAGATCGTCCTGAGAAAGGACGCGGGCGGGATCCTTGTCAAATTCAGGTACTGGGAAAGCGCGGGCTGCGATACGTGCAGGACGGCAGCGTTGCGCACCATGCTCTGCTTCGGCAGGCGGAGATACAGTTTCTTGAGCGCGGCCGCGAACGCGATTACTTCCGGGGTCGGAGGGCGTCCGAGCCGTTTCCCGACTTGCCCCAGGGCTGGCATGTTCCTTGATCTCCTCTTCTGAACTCTGATTCTGGTTGTGGATTCTGGTGGCGCTTGCGCTGACGTCCGGGTCATTGCTAAGCGCACGTTGAAGACCGGCTTCGCGATGGCTTAAGACCCGACGCGGCGGGCGGCGCCGGTAGATCTGCTGTACCAGTAGACCTGTTGCACCCCAACGGGTTTAGTGCGCGCGAGGGTTTAGTGCACGCGAGGTCTAGCTCATGGAGGTGCTGCTTCGATGGTCGATTAACTCCGGCACGACCCCCCTGTCTCCGGCTTGCGCTGTCTCCAGCTGCGCTGTCTACGGCTTGCGCCGCATTTTCGAAATGATGGTGCCAGGCGAGCCTAGCAGCCTTCGCTGGCGAAGCGGCAGCAGTTCTGCGTACGGAGTGTCGGCCGCGTACGCACTCTTCGCGGTGCTCGGTGCGCGTACGCGGTGTCGGAGATCGGTTCTGTCGCGGTCACTGGTCTCCGGGTCGCTAAGTCGACATTTCTGCCGCTTCGCAGTGTGAAGCAGTAGGTCCGCATAGTGAAATTTTACCGAGTAAAGAATCGATTTTTGCTGCAATGATCGCTGTGATAATATTTCTGCAATAATTGCATTCTGTCCGCAGTTGCAGACAGGTCTCCCGGTTCCTGATATAAATCGGTGGAGAAGGGCTTTGCGGCCGGGCTTACACGCGACGGAGGAGAGATGCCGCTTTCGTGGCAGGATAAAAACCTGGGCACCATGAAAAGGGTTGCCTTGTGGCTTGTTGCCGAAGTTGGCGAAGGTAACAAGTTCACCAAGGCTCAGCTGCGCGACACCTTTCCCGGTGTCTCGCAGATCGACCGGCGGATGCGGGATCTCCGGAGTTTCGGATGGCGCATCGACACGAACCGGGAGGACGTCACCTTGGCCGCCCCGGAGCAGCGCTTCGTGAAGCAGGGCCAGCCGGTGTGGGAGAAGGGGGTGACCTCCAGGCCGTCGCATGCGCCGGCCATTGGGGCCACGCGCCGCCGGGAGATCATCGCCCATGACGACAATATGTGCCGCTCGTGCGGTATTACCCCCGGTGACGTCCATGAAGACACGGGCGAAGGCGCGCAGCTCGACATCGCGCGCCGGAAGGTACGGGTGCCGGACGGTGGTGTGGCGGTGCAGCTTGTCGCCGAGTGCCGCAGGTGCCGGCTCGGAGGGAACAAGCTGGTCGCGGATGCCGCGGGGGTGGCGGTCCGGGCGAAAGGCTTGAGCGAGGAGGATCAGCGGGTCCTGGCAAGCTGGATCGAAGCCGGCGAACGGGACTTTCGGGAGGTGGAGCGCGTATGGGCCAGCTATCGCGCGCTGCCGGCCGAGGCGCGGGCCAGTGTCCGCGGTGCGATTGGCTTGGACTGAGGCGTGCCCGGGCTAGGCCCGGGATATCGTTTCTGTCGGGAAGCCCGTGGCCAGCGCAGGAGTGGTAATGATCAAAGACTATGGGCAACCGCCCCGAGCTGACGAGATCCGGAACCTCATCGAGCGGCGGCTCAAGGAGGTTGCTGACGCAACCGGGCCACGGGAAACTCAGACCGTCGACTGGCGTGGCAAGCAGGTCCACCTCGATGTCGTCGAGGTGAAAATCGGGGACCTCTACTACAACCCGGCGACCCACCGGGTCCGTGCACAGCGCAGCCACGATCCGCGGCTTGACGCACTGGTGGACGAAGATCCCTGGTCTGTCGAAAGCCAGCAGTACCTCGACAAGCTTCTGAAGAGTTTGTCGGCGGACCCGACGCAGATCGATCCGGCGTTCACGGAGCTGAAGGAGAGCCTCCGGGAGTACAAGCAGACCGAGCCGGGGCTGACGACCGTTGATGGTGTGCTCGTCAATGGGAATACTCGCCGTGCTGCGCTGATGGAGCTTCACGGTCCTGAAGCGACGATGCGGGTAGCGGTGCTGCCGGCGTCCTGCGACTGGTCCGATGTGCGAGATGTCGAGCTCTCTCTCCAGCTGCGGAAGGAACATCGGCGCGATTACTCGTACATCAACAGGTTGCTGGCTATCGACGAGCTGGTCAGCCAGGGCGTCCCGATGCCAGCTATCGCGCAGACTTTCCGCAGTACAGTGCCGGCGTGCGAGCAGGACTTGTGGGTCTTCTCCGCGATCAAGTCGATGATCGAGCGCAGCGAGGCCGACGGTCGGCGCATTCCGCTCATCGAGTTCGAGCGCGACCAGGAGAAGATGCGGGAGCTGGCACGTACCTATCAGAAGGTCAAAGCCGTCAAGCCGGACGATGCTGAAATCCTGAAGGAAGTACGTCTCGCCGCGATCGCGCTGGACTTTTCCAAGACAGATGTCCGGTTCATCGAGCCAGACTTCCTGGATCGCTACCTCTCTCCCCGGCTGCCGGACGGATTCATCCCCGAGACCGAGTCAGCCGAAGTTGCCATCCCTGGATTGGGCAGGTCGGTGAAGGCGGGGTCCAGCCAAGCCGCTACGGCCAGAGCGTTCACTGACAAGGTGCTTCGCGCGGTGGCTGAGAAGTCGGCTACCGCAGACGGGACGCCTGACTCTTGGACAGAGGTTCGCAGTTTGGTGGAGAACGCGATCAAGCTGGCCGGCAGCGACCAGACACTGACGAAGAAGAAACGAAAAGTATCGGATCGGGTCACCGCCGCGACCGATCAGCTCCAGCAGTGCGTGACAGACCTGGTGATGTCGCGTGCCGACCGATCGCTCGATGAAGAAGCGTTCAACGACGCGCTGCTGAAGCTGAAAAAGGTCCTTCGCCGGCTGGCGGTTGAAGGAACGCGCACGGTCAATGACCCTGGCGAGGGCGTCGATTGGCTGCGCCACGTGATGCTCGAGTCTGGTTCCTGAGTGGCTGAATCGTCGCCCAGCCTGGTGCTGGCCTTTGACCAGACAAGAACGCGTGCGGAACTCCGTGCGCAACCGCCCTACCGGGAATCGCTTGCTAGCTTGATGGCACGGTTTCCAGGCGGCCGGATGGTGGACCGCCTGGCGGCCCAGGTACCGATTGACGAGTTTCTGGCTGGGCTCGAAGAGCTGGCGAACTGGCCTGAACCCGCTACCGTCGTTTGGGAAGAGAATTTTCGCACCCGGGCTCTGGCCCTGCTCCAAGACGCGGAACGGTCAGAGGAGATCCTCGCCGGAGATCTGGGCAGCAACCAGGTCTCCGCGGAGGATGTCCCGGGGATCCTCGGCTCTGGGTGGACGGCGGACCTCACGGAGTTCCAGCGCCGCGACATCGCCAAGCTTCTCTCTCTGGGACACGGCGCGAACTTCAGCGTTCCCGGTGCCGGCAAGACCCGCGTCGCGCTCGCGGTGTTTTCGGCTTTGCGGGAACAACGGAAGGTCGACCGCGTCCTGGTGGTCAGCCCGAAGTCCGCGTACGAAGCGTGGGTTGACGAGAGCCAGGAGTGTTTCGGAGACGGCTTTACCGTGAAATTCCTGGGGCGAGCTGGTTTCCGCGCCGCGGACTTGCTGATCGTCAACTACGAGAGGCTTGGCCGTTCGCTTGAAACCTTGGCAGACTGGCTGAATGCGGGTCCCGCACTGGTGATTCTCGACGAGGCTCATCGGATGAAGCTGGGCACGGCCGGCGTCTATGGCATGGCTTGCATGTCGCTCGCCCCGTTGAGCAAGGCACGGCTGATCTTGACCGGGACGCCGGCCCCTAACGGTGCTCGCGACCTGGAGAGCTTGCTCGCTTTCGTCTGGCCAGGCCGTGGCCGACGGGTGGTGAGCCAGGCCGTTGAGGGCGGCAACCTGGACTACGCCAGCCGCGTGCTGAAGCCGATGTATGCCCGTACGACGAAACAAGAGCTGGGTCTGCCGCCCGTCAGTCTCCGGGTTCGCACGGTCGACATGCCTCCTCTGCATCGGGAGATCTACGACGCGCTTCTGGGGCAATTCGCATCTGCGCGCGCGGAACGGAGCCGATCTGACTTCGACTCGTTGGGCAGGACTGTTCTTCGTATGATCATGGCTGCGACCAGCCCCGCCCTGCTCTCGCAAGGGGCTTCTCGCTACGAGCCGATATCCTTGCAGGTTCCTCCACTGGAGGTGCCTCCCGAAAACCCGCTCTACGAGCTGCTTGGTTCATTGGGCGAGTACGAGATACCGCCGAAGTACCAGGAAGCACTCGCGATCGTGGCGGGCAACGCGGCCCAAGGACGGAAGACCCTGGTCTGGGCCAGCTTCGTACGCAGTATCACCACCTTGGAGAGCTTGCTCGCTGACTTCTCCCCCGCAGTGGTGCACGGTGGCACACCGGAACGGCAGGAGCAGATTGATCGGTTCCGGACTGATCCGGCGTGCCAGGTGCTGATCTCCAACCCGGCAACGCTCGGCGAGGGAATCAGCTTGCACCAGGTCTGCCACGACGCGGTTTATGTCGACCGCGACTTCCAAGCGGGGCGCTTTCTGCAGAGCTTGGACCGGATTCATCGCCTCGGTCTCGCGCCGGATGCGGAAACCAACGTCACCATCCTCACCGCTCGCGAAACGATCGACGAGGTCGTCGCGATGCGGCTCAACGAGAAGCTTGACTTCATGGGCCGGATCCTCGACGACTCCGCTGTTCAGCAACTCGGTGACCCGGATGATGAGCCAGCAGCGGTGGCGGGCATGGATTCAGCGGACGTCGAGGCGCTGATGCTGCACATCGCGGCACGCCAGAACTGAGGCCGGGACTTTCGGGAAATCGGTGCGAGCGAGCCGCGGAGCGAACTAGTGTCGTTCGCATGGCGGACGACGAGCAGGCCGGTCAAGCAGAGTTGTGGAACGAGCCCGCCCGTCAGGATCCGGATCCCCAGCTTGAAGAGGTCGCTGCGATCCTCCGCAAGGCCGACCCGGACGGGCGGCGATTCGCGAAGGCCATCCGCCGGAGCATCGACATGCTGCTCGACGGCCAGAACACTGGCCGTTATCGCTGGGATCAGTTGCACAAGACCGAGAAGACGCATGCCGGCACGCTGATCGAGATCAACATTCAGCGCGAGTTCGAGTTCGCCGGCGGCGCATCGATGGACTACGCGATTGGCGGCGTCGACGTCGACTGCAAATTCTCGCAGCAGAACGGTGCCTGGATGATTCCCCCGGAAGCTAATGATCATCTGCTGATGGTGGTGTGGGCCAGCGACGAGGCGTCCCGGTGGTGTGTAGGTCTGGTGCGAGCCAGGCGGGAGTATCTGCGGATCCGCGAAAACCGGGATGGTAAACGCTCCCTCAACGTCTACGGTAAGGGTCAGATTCGCTGGCTTTTCCGTGATGCTCCACTGCAAGAAAACTTGCTGTTGCGTCTTAGCGAGAAAGAAATCAAGGAAGTCTTCGCGGCAAAGTCCGGGCAGCAGCGGGTCAATTCGTTGTTTCGCGTAGCTGCGGGCAGACGAGTGTCGCGTAACGTCGTCGCCACAGTCGCCATGCAGGCTGACTATATGAAGCGCGTTCGGGGAAACGGTGGGGCGCGTTCCATTCTGAAAAGAGAAGGCTTCGTCATCCTTGGCGACTACGTCAACCACGTTAACGTCGCGAAGACCTTGAATATCGCTGAGCCGGGCGAAGGCGAGTTCGTCAGCGTGCGGCTGCGACCGAGGACTGCGAGCGACCTAGGGCCTTCTGTGGAGCTGGAAGGCGAGTACTGGGTCGTCGCTTCCCCTGACGAGCAGCTCACGAATCCTGCTCCTGAGTTGCCGCGAGTCTGACGGCAGCTCAGGCGTCCGGGTCAGCTGATCTTGGTCCGGTTCTTCTGGAAAGCCTCGTGCCGGACGTGGTCATCCTGGCCCACGAACGCCTTGAAGGCACCGAGCTTGTACTCGACGCCCTTGGGACCCTCTTTGATCTCCACGTCAAAGTCCTGGTTGATCAGGCTGATTCGTTTCTCCAGTTCTGGGATATCCAGCTGAAGCCCGGCTTCCTTCTTAAGGTCCTCCGCCGTAACGAATTTATCGGTGTCTCGGAGGGCGCGATAAACCGGATCGTGTTCCTGGTTTATCTGCCGGTCGCTGACTTTGCCCTCCTTCTGCAGCGCCTTCATGATTGCTTTCCCGACGGCGAATGCCATGGGTGGCGGGAACGCGTTGCCGATCTGCCGGTAGTTCGAGGTCTTCCGGCCGATGAATTTCCAGTCGCCGAACTCATCTGCCCAGCCTTGAATGCGAGCCACCATCTCGTTGGTCAGCTTGGGCCCAGGCTTCCCCTCGAATTTATCGCCCGGTTTCGGTGCGTCGTCAGCGAGGCCCATCGCATCCACGCCGAGTTCGGCCCATGCGCGCTTCGCGCGAGTCGGTCCGAGATCCGCGCCGCCGTGTTTCTTCGAGCCGCCGACGATGGTAGGGGCGATCTTGCTGGCCTTCTTCTTCCAGTCTTCGAGGCCTTCCCACTTGTGCTTGCCCATCAGGTCTCCGATGGCTTCCGCGACGGTGACCTCACGCTCGGACTCTTCCGGCCAGGAGAAGTGGTCCGCATACTCCTTCTGGAGCGCGACAAGCACAAAACGTGGCCGGAGCTGCGGCACGCCGAACCCGGCTGCGTGCAGGAGGCGCCACTCGGCAACGTAACCAAAGCTCACGAGCTGGTCCATTACATGCTGGCGGTAGCCGGCGAAGCGGGGCATGCTCAGACCGCGGACGTTCTCAAGCATCACGGCGCGCGGCTTGATGACGTTGACTTGCTCCACGGCCCATGCGAACAGATCACGCTCGTCGTTCGCGCCCAGCTGCTTGCCGGCGATGGTGAATGGAGGGCACGGAACCCCGCCTGCCAGGAGCGCGAGTTCCGGCAACCCCGCATCGTTGTCCGGCCGGTGATGTTCCGGTATCCACGTCCCGGGATCGGCGACGTCGCCCTCTCGGACGATGTGCTCCTCGCCCTCGAAGTTGGCTCTCAGTGTCGCGCACGCGTTGGGGTCAAGCTCGATCGCGAGACGGTGAGTGAAGCCAGCCTTCTTCAGGCCTAATGCCTGGCCGCCGGCACCAGCGCAGATCTCGATGACCTCGAAGGCCTCACTCACAGTAACCTCCTCAAGGCTCGCGCGAGATGCTTGGGCGCGGAACGGTATCTTTCCTCATAGCTTGAAGCCTGCGAGAAGGGGTGCCGATGGCAGGCCGCGAGGCTCGGGACGAAGCGCATGCCAAGGGGCTCTACCCCGCCCCTGCCAGCGAGGGCCGCTCGAGGAACATGCGCGCCAACCGCCGTACTGACACCAAGCCTGAGGTAACGCTCCGCAAAGAACTGCATCGGCTTGGTTACCGCTACCGGAAAGACCTTCCTCTGGTGCTCGACGGAGGCGTCCGGGTGCGGCCGGACATTGTCTTTACGGCGCGAAAGATCGCCGTCTTCGTAGACGGCTGCTTCTGGCATGTGTGTCCCGAGCACGGCCGGCAGCCGACGAGCAACGAGTGGTACTGGACGCCCAAGCTGCAACGCAATATGGCCAGGGACGAGCTGGTGACCGGCGCGTTGCGCGAAGCCGGATGGAACGTGGTGCGCATCTGGGAACACGTTCCGCTGCCGGAGGCAGTGGCCGCGGTCACTGATGCGATGAGCTAGCTGGAACACGTGTTCGACAGTAGTGCGAAGGCTCGGCAAAGTCCCTGATCCGAGCACTCGGCGCGCCGCCAAGATGCACGAAAGAGTGGCTGCGGCTGATCGCTAGCCCGCGGCCTCGAGGCTCATCTCCCCACGCGCCAACGGCATCAGGTAATTCTCCGACAGCCACCGCACCACCGGCACGCACACCGCGTCCCCGAAGCCGAACAGGGCCTGGTTGTTTCGCAGTCCGTCCAGCGAGTATTTCCCCGCGCCCATCAGCCGGGCGTACTCGCGGGGCGTCATCCAGCGGACCCGCACGCTGCCCCGGCCCGCTTGCACCACGGCCTGCTTAGACGATCCGCCTCGGGCGGTGCGCAGGCAGCCCGAGATGTCGTCTGGCCGGACTTCCCACACTGGCTTTCCGTTTCGGGTGCGCCGGTAGGCCGTCCGGTAAACCAGCTTCTTTCCCGACTGTAGCTGCGTCAGCCGTTCCAGTTGGAGCGGTGAGAGCGACCCGATAAACGCCTCAGCGCGGGGCACCGGCCACCACCGCTCGTCGTCGGCGGGGAGGCGTTCGACGGCTGCGGACAGGCCGGTGACCAGCAGCGGCGGCGGCGCGGGCAGGGCGGCGCGATGTGTCCGCAAGGACGGGTCCAGCGTGAGCCAGGCGGGGCGCAGCGGGGACGGCGCGGGCGAGTCCGAGGGCGGGTTTTGCGCGCCGACAATGAACAACCGCGGCCGTGACTGCGGGACGAACCGCCGGGCGTCCAGGGTCAGCACATCGGCGGAGTAGCCGAGGCGGTTGAGTTCGCGGATCGCCGCGCGGAGGTCGTCGCCGCCATGGCTGGTGGCCAGGCCGACGACGTTTTCCAGCGCCACTACCGGCGGCCGGTCCTGGCCCAGTTCGTCGAGGATGCGGGTGAATTCCCAGAACGTCGACGAGTGCGAGCCCGCCAGGCCGCGCCGCCAGCCGGCCAGCGAAAGGTCGGTGCAGGGGAAGGATGCCCAGGCCAGGCTGAGGCCAGTGGGCAGATCGGAGCCGCGCAGGGCGGCGACATCGCCCAGTACGTACTTGTGCGTGCCCTGGTCGTTGAAGTGCGCCTCGTACATGGCCTGCTTCGCCGGTTCGATGTCGTTGGACCACGCGACGTCGAAGCCGGCCGGTTCGAGGCCTAGGCGCACGAGACCGATACCGGCGAAAAACTCCGCGGCGGTGGGCTGACCCGGTAGAGGCATGGCGCCAACATTAATGGGGACGGCGTTCCTTCACGGTCTCGATCACCCGCGACGCGGCGACCTCGCTCGCTTCGTGTTCCCAGATGCGCACGGACAGCCAGCCCGCTTCGAGCAGCAGCGCGTCGGTATTCGCGTCCCGGCGGCGGTTGGTTTCGATCTTGGTCCGCCAATAATCGGCATTGTTCTTCGGCCAGGTGCCGTGTTCGGGGCAGCCGTGCCAGAAGCAGCCGTCGACGAAAACCGCCACTCGCGCTGGGCCGAACACCAGGTCAGCCTCGCGGCGGACGCCTTTCACCGGACGGCGGTGGACTCGGTAGCGGTACCCGGCGGCGTGCAGGATCTTGCGCAGCGCCATTTCGATCGAGGTATTGCGGGACTTCTGCCTGCTCATGCGGGCGCTCACCGCGGAAGTCGTTTCCAGCCGCTCCACGGGAGTCATTGTGGCAAAGGCTCAGCCTTCGACGATCCGGCCTTCGATCACCGGATGATTCGTCGGCCGCGGCTCCTCCGCGACGACCTCGCTGTCCACCACCATCACCGGACCGCGGCGCTGGTTGGCGTACCGGATGGCGCGCTTCTCCGCGCGACGCAGCCAAAACCGCCGGGCGATCGAGCGCGTCGGCGGCAGCAGGAGAAACAGGCCGAGCACGTCGCTGACGAAGCCGGGAACCATGATCAGCACCCCGCCGAGCGCGACGAGCATGCCGTCGGTCAGCTCTTTCTCCGGATTGCGCCCGGACTGCGCGGTGGCCAGGAACGCGCGCATCGCCTTGCCGCCCTCCCGGCGCGCCAGCCACGAGCCCACGAACGCGCCCGCGATCAGCAGACCGATCGTGCCGAGCACACCGACGACCGAGCCGACCGCCCAGATGGCGGCGACTTCAGCGATGACGTAGAGCAGGAACACGACAGCCATATCCACTCAACGATCGAGTGCCGGGTTTTGCTCCCGGACGGGAAAAAGACCAGGTCAGAGGGTCCGCAGGCACACGGCCGGCTACTTCCCTGGCGGAGGAGCCGACGATCAGAGCGGGACAAAGCTCGCCGCGATCAACCCCAGCACCAGCAGGTCCGGGCCTCGGACAAGCTGCCGCACCAGGCCGGCCGGGATCAGGACTCCCTCGTACAGCACCATCCCCATCGAGCTGAAATCCAGCGGGCCGCGGGTCACCGAGCGGACAGCCGCGAGTGCGGCGAGAAGTACGGCTACCACTGCGCTCAGCGACGCCGGGATCCCCAGCATCAGGACCACACCCGCCCAGAGCAGGGCTAGCAGGCACAGGAAAGCGCAGGTCACGGCATGCAGCCGCAAGTTCGACGCGTCCAGCCAGCGGCGTAACCCGGGCACTCGATGCAGCTGCGCGACCGGCGCGGTGAACGGGAGCAGCGCCAGATAACCGCCGACGCCCAGCAGCCACACTGACGTCACGGCGGGGAACGTCGCGTGCGTCGCGAGCACGGCGAGTGCCAGGAAGACCGGCAGGCCGAGCGTGTACCGGCGGGCGAGAGTCCCCGTCACTACATAGCGGGTGACGATGAAGCGGCCGGCCAGCGCGTTTCGCCACGGCACTGGGCGGCCGGCCGGGAGCAGTGCCCAGACGTCCAGGAAGGCGGCGGACGTCCGGCGCACCATGCGTTCGGTGTAGTGCCGGATCAACGTGTCTCGGGAAACCGTCCGCGACAACGGAGAAGACCAGGCCAGGGCGATCGCCGCGAGACCGGCGGCCAGCGCGTAGCTCCACAGTGGAATGATCAACGCCAGTGCGAGGGTAAGCGGGGCAAGGGATTCGCCGGGGAACGGACGTCGGCGGCCCATCGTCAGCGCCAGTGCGGCGACGGCCGCGAAAAGCGCAAGAGGGCCGGCTAGCGAGCTGGGGAAACCGATGAGCATGCCGGAGACCGCGAAAAAATAAGCCGCCACGCCGAACCGGGCGGCCCAGTCCAGGACCAGCCGCCGGGTCAGCGCCGCAGGGCGCTGGCCGTCGAAATCATCCCAGGTCAGCGTGGCCGGATGGGCCCAGAGGTACCCGCGCCGCAGCGTCGCCCGCCAGGCCAGCGCGAGGCCGGTGCACAGCACGAGCACGCTGCCCAGCGCGCCCACCGGTGCGCCGCCGATCAGCTGGCTGCGCACCAGTTCGGTGTTGTAGAACGGCGATCCCAGCAGGCCGGCCGCGATGATCAGCGCGAGGACCAGGTCCGGGCGTTTCACAGGTCCACCACGTAATCCGCGACCTCGTCCGCGAGCGGCGGGTGATGGCTTGCCACCACGACCGCCGCGCCGCGTCCCGTGCTGGTCGCGACCAGGGTGGACAGCCAGGCCCGGCCCTCGGCGTCGAGCGCGCGTTCCGGTTCGTCCAGCAGCAGTACCTCGTGCGGACGCGCGACCGCGGCGTGCAGCAGGAGCCGCCGTCGTTGTCCGGCGGACAGTTCCGCCGCGGGAACATCGGGAGCCGGGACCGGGCCCTCGGCCAGTTCCCCGCCGAAGGAATTGCGCAGCAGATCGAGATGCTGGCGCGGCGTGAGCTCGTCGAAGAGCGCCGAATCGTCGAAAAGGACGGAAACCCGGCGACGGAAAGCGGCGGACCGCTCGTCCGGCGGTCCGCCGCAGACGGACACGGAACCGGACGTGGGCTGCTGGTTCCCGTAGAGACACCGCAGCAACGTCGATTTGCCCGCCCCGTTGGCACCGCGGACGACCAGGCATTCGCCGGCGTCGACGGCCAGGTCGAGACCGCTGAACAGCGCTGTCTCGCCCGCGGTGACCCCCAGGTCTTGAGTGGTGATGAGCACGAAACCCCCTCGGCTGATCACCTCAAGATAGTCACTTCAGGTACGCCTCCGCTTGCAGCGTGAACAGTTCCGCGTACCCGCCGCCGGCCGCCATCAGCTCCTCATGCGTGCCGTATTCCGCGACCTTTCCGTGGTCCAGCAGCAGAATGCGCTCGGCTTGGCGGACCGTCGAGAACCGGTGCGAGATGTACAGCGTGGTCCGCCCGCGCGACAACGTGTGCAGCCGGTCGAACAGGTCGTGCTCGGCTTGCGCGTCCAGTGCCGACGTCGGCTCGTCCAGGATCAGGATCGGGGCCTCCCGCTGGAAGGCCCTGGCCAGCGCGATTTTCTGCCATTCCCCGCCGGACAGCGACACGCCCTGGTCGAACCACCGGCCGAGCGGGCTGTCGTACCCGGTGGGCAGCCGGGCGATGCGCTCGTCGGCTCCGGCCCGGCGGGCGGAGTCCTCGATGTGCTCGCGGTCGGTCAGCCGGTTGAGGTCGCCGAGGCCGATGTTCTCCGCCGCGGTGCCTTGGTAGGTCACGTAATCCTGGAACATCGCGCTGATCTTGGTGCGCAGGTCGACCGGGTCGTACTCGCGAATGTCCACGCCGTCCAGCAGGATCCGGCCCGCCGTCGGGTCGTACAGCCGGCACAGCAGCTTGAACAGCGTCGACTTGCCCGCGCCGTTGCGCCCCACCACGGCGACGGTTTCGCCCGGCCGGATCTCGAAACTCACCCCGTGCAGCGCCGGTTCGTCCGCGCCCGGGTAACTGAAGCTCACCGATTCGAACTGGATGTGTCCGTCTACAGTGGACGGAAGCGGCCGCGGTTTCGCCGGAGGGGTGATTTCCGGTTCGGTGTCGAGGAATTTGTACAACGTGTCCAGGTAGAGATTGTTCTCGTACATCCCGGAAAACGCGGCGAACAGCCCGGTCACCGAGCTTTGCACGGACGTCGCGGCGGCGGTGTACAACGCCAGGTCGCCGAGGGTGAGCCGGCCGCCGACCGCTTCCAGCGCGATGTACAACGCGATCGCCGAGCCGACCAGGGTGCTCAGCAAACCCCACGACGTCGAGCTGACATTCCGTTTCACCGTCAGCTTCCGCTGCCGTTCGTAAGCCACCACGCCGAGCTTCCGGAACCGGTCCACGAAGTACGGACCGAGGCCGAACAGCTTGGTCTCCTTGGCATACGTGTCCGTCGTGACCAAAGAGGACAGATAGTCCATCCGCCGTTTGATCGGCGACATCATGAACGTGAGCCAGAACGCCCGCGAGCCGTACTTCGACTGCGAGATGAACGCCGGGATCGGAGCCAGCAACGCGACCAGCGCGAGCAGCGGACTGATCGACACCAGCAGGGCGATCATGCTGGCGAAGGTGATCAGCGTCCGGACCAGGCCTAACGCCGAGGTCATCATCGACAACGGACGCGTCGGCGCTTCCTGCGCGGCCTGGCGCAGCATGTCGTACGAAGTCGAGCCTTCGAAGTACGCCAGGTGCAGATCGCTCGCGTGCTGCATGACCTGGTGCCGGATGGCGAGCGTCATCCGTTCCTGCAGCAGGGATTGCGCGATCGTGGTGAGCGCGCTGCTGATCGCGGTCGCCGCCAGCACGCCGAACTGGAACACCGTGATGCGCACGATGTCCGCGGTCGACCCGCGATGCTGGATCGCCGCGACCACCGAGTCCAGCAGGATTTTCGCGACGTACGCGGTGACCGTCGGCAACAGGCCGGACGCCAGCGTGATCACCGCAAGCACGATGGTCAGCGTCGGACTGGCCTGCCAGGTCAGTCTCGCGACTTTCGGCAGGCCGCGGACCGTGCCCGCCACCGAGGTGCGCATCCGGGACAGCCGCGCGCGCAGGCCTTTCGGCTGTTCCGGCTGCTCCGGTTCCGGGATGTCGACCGGCCCGGTGAGGCCGCTGTCCGGCACGGATTGCGCCATCCGGCGGCGACCGCGGCGGCCGAGGGCCATCTCGATCCCGCCCCCACCGCCCGGGATCACGCCAGCACCGAACCGTGCAGGAAGACGTCGATGACTTCGTCCGTGGTCGGGGCACCCGGCATCGGGCGGGATTGCGTGAACAGCAGCGCCAAGAACAGCGAGGCGGCTTTGTCGACCGGCAGCCGCAACCGGGCGGCGTCCGGAACGAACAGCTCGCGCACCGCCCGCTGCATCGCCTCCATCGACTCGCGCCGGCTGTCGCCAGTCACAGACTTGCGATTGCGCGCCTCCTCCGGACGCGGCCGTCCCTTCATCGTCGCGGCCATCACCGCGCCCATGCGCTGGAGATGCGCGTTCATCGCCTCGGCGGCCTCCGCCAGCCGCTTCTCCAACGGCAGCTCAGCCGGGATCTCCCCGATCATCTCCAGCGCCTCCGCCGGGTCGAGCGCGGCTTCCACGCACGCGTCGAACAGTTCGTCCTTGTCCTGGAAAACCCGGAAGATGGTGCCCTCGCCGATCCCGGCGGCGCGGGCGATCTGCGCGGTCGTGACCCCTCGGCCGTGCTCGACGACCAGCGGAAGCACCGCGCGGACGATCATCCGCCGCCGGTCGTCCGGCGCCATCCCGGGCGCTCGTTTTCTCGTCTCCATGCGTTCCACGGTACGGAGTGAGTACTCACTCCGTCAACGGGATACAACGAAGGGGCCGAGCGCACCCGGCCCCTTCGGCTCAGTACGTGATCGCGACCGCCGGATCGGCGAGCAGGGCACCGACGTCGGCGAGGAACTCCGACCCCTGCTGCCCGTCGACCACCCGGTGGTCGAAGCTCAGCGACAGCTGCATCACCTTGCGCACCTTGATCTCGCCGTCGACCACCCACGGGGTGTCGCGGATCGCCCCGACCGCCAGGATCGCCGACTCGCCCGGGTTGATGATCGGCGTGCCGGTGTCAACGCCGAACACGCCGACGTTGGTGATCGTGAAGGTGCCGCCCAGCATCGCCGCCGGCGTCGTCTTGCCCTCGCGCGCGACGTCGGTCAACTCGGTGAGCGCGACCGCGAGTTCCTTGAGCGACAAGGAATCCGCGTCCCGGATCTTCGGCACCACGAGACCGCGCGGGGTCGCCGCCGCGATGCCGAGGTGCACGTAGTCCTTGTAGACGATCTCCTGCGCGGCCTCGTCCCACACCGCGTTGACGTCCGGCGTGCGCTTCGCCGCGAGGCACACCGCCTTCGCCGCGAACGCCAGCGGAGTGAGCTTCACGCCGCTGAATTCACGCGATTTCTTGAGCTTCTCGCGCAGTTCCATCATCGGCGTGACGTCGACGGTGAGGAACTCCGTGACGTGCGGAGCGGTGTACGCGCTCTGCACCATCGCGGCCGCGGTCGCCTTGCGGACGCCCTTGATCGGCACGCGCCGCTCGCGGGTGGCCGGGTCGTATCCGGAGTCCACAGTGGACACAGGGGTCCCGGCGGGCGCGGCGGATCCGTTGGCTGCCCGGTGCACGTCTTCGCGGGTGATCACGCCGCCGTCCGCGCTGCCGGTGAGCGAGTGCAGGTCGACGCCGAGGTCCTTGGCCAGCTTGCGAACCGGCGGTTTGGCCAGCGGGACGTAACCGCCGCGCGGGGTCTCGGCCACCGGCGCGGGAGCGGCCGGGGCGGGTGCCGCCGGGGTCGGTGCCGCCGCAACGGGAGCCGGTGCTGGGGTCGCGCTTTTACGCGCCCGCCGGGTAGTCCCGGCCGCCTTGGAGCCGTAGCCGACCAGCGGCTTCATCTCCTCCTCGGCCGGAGCGGACTCCGCGGCGGGAGCGGACTCCGCGGCGGGAGCAGCGGCGGGAGCGGGCGAGGCTTTCCCGTCCGGATCCACGTCCACGGTCAGGATCGGCGTCCCGACCTCGACGGTCTGCCCCGGTTCCACGTGCAGTTCGGTGACCACCCCGGCCCACGGGATCGGCAGTTCGACGGCGGCCTTCGCGGTCTCGACCTCGACCACGATCTGGTTGACCGTGACCGTGTCGCCCGGCTTCACGCGCCAGGCGAGGATGTCAGCTTCGGTGAGCCCCTCCGCCGTGTCCGACAAGGGGAACTGTTTGTACTCAGGCATTTCGGAAGGAACCCCCTTACCAGGCGAGAGATCGGTCGACGGCGTGCAGCACCCGGTCGAGATCGGGGAGGTAATGCTCCTCGAGCTTCGCGGGCGGGTACGGCGTGTCGAATCCGGTCACGCGCAGGACAGGGGACTCCAGGGAGTAGAAGCATTCCTGCTGGACCCGGGCGGCGATTTCCGAGGTCAGCGAGGATTCCGACGGCGCTTCGCTGACCGCGATGAGCCGTCCGGTCTTGCGGACCGACTCGAACACCGGTCCGAGGTCGAGCGGCGAGAGCGTGCGCAAGTCGATGACCTCCAGCGACTTGCCCTCGGCCTCGGCGGCAGTGGCGGCTTCGAGCGCCACCTTCACCGACGGGCCGTACGCGACCACCGTGGCGTCCGTGCCCTCGCGCACGAGCTGCGACGAGAACACCCGCGACGGAGCGGTCGAGGTGTCGACCTCCATCTTCAACGCGCCCGAGTGGTACAGCTTCTTGGGCTCGAAGAAGAGGATCGGGTCGTCCGAACGGATCGCTTCCTGGATGCCCCAGTACGCGTCCACCGCGTTCGAAATCGACACCACCTTGAGGCCGGCGATGTGCGAGAACAGCGATTCCGGCGACTCCGAGTGGTGCTCGACCGCGCCGATCCCGCCGCCGAACGGCACCCGGATCACGACGGGCATCTTGACCTTGCCCTGCGTGCGGTAGTGCAGTTTCGCCAGCTGCGAGGAGATCTGGTCGAAGCCGGGGAAAATGAACCCTTCGAACTGGATCTCGCACACCGGCCGGAAACCGCGCACGGCGAGGCCGACCGCGGTGCCGATGATGCCCGATTCGGCCAGCGGCGTGTCCAGCACGCGCTGCTCGCCGAAGTCCTTCTGCAGTCCGT
Source organism: Amycolatopsis sp. VS8301801F10 (assembly GCF_046195355.1). NCBI lineage: Bacteria > Bacillati > Actinomycetota > Actinomycetes > Pseudonocardiales > Pseudonocardiaceae > Amycolatopsis > Amycolatopsis sp. VS8301801F10. The sequence goes on from NZ_CP176065.1 coordinate 1,565,169, forward strand.
CGGTGATCCGGAAAACGCCGCCGAGCTTGCCGACGTCCTCCCCCATGATCAGGACCTTCGGGTCCTCCTCCATCGCACGGCGGAGACCGAGGTTGAGCGCCTTGCCGATCGTGAGCTTCTGCAGATCAGTCATCAGCGCTCACCCCGACTGTGAATGCTCGAGCCCGCAAGCGACTCTTCGGCGGCGAAACCGTCGAGATAGGACAGATACTCTTCGCGCTGCGCTTCCAGCACCGGCGAAGGTTCCGCGTAAACCTGGGAAAACACCCGCTCCGGCGGCGGCTCCGGCATGTTGAACGTGTAGTCGCGCAGCTCGGCGGCGAACTGGTCGGCCTCGGCCTGGACGCTGTCGAAGAACGCCTGATCCGCGTGCCCGTTGCGGGCCAGGAACGCCCGAACGCGCTCGATCGGGTCCTTGAGCTTCCACTCCTCCAGCTCGTCCGAAAGCCGGTAGCGGGTGGGGTCGTCGGTGGTGGTGTGCGCGTCCATCCGGTAGGTGAACGCCTCGATCAGCACCGGGCCGTTGCCGTGCCGGCATTCCTCCAGCGCCCACCGGGTGACGGCGAGGCAGGCGAGGACGTCGTTGCCGTCCACGCGGATGCCGGGGAAGCCGTAGCCGCGGGCGCGCTGGTAGAGCGGCAGCCGCGACTGGCGTTCGGTCGGCTCGGAAATCGCCCACTGGTTGTTCTGGCAGAAGAAGACCAGCGGCGCGTCGTACACCGCGGCCCAGACGAACCCTTCGTGCACGTCGCCCTGCGAAGTCGCGCCGTCACCGAAGTAGCAGATGGTGGCCTCGCCACCCTCGTCGCCGACTTTGCCTTCGAACTTCTGGCCCATCGCGTAACCAGCGGCGTTGAGGACCTGGTTGCCGATCACGATGGTGTACGGGTGGAACCGGTGAGCCTGGTAGTCCCAGCCGCTGTGGTCGGTGCACCGGAAAATCCCGATGAGGTCGCGCATGTCGATGCCGCGCGTGTACGCGACGCCGTGCTCGCGGTAGCTCGGGAACGCCATGTCCTGCGGCTGCAGCGCGCGACCGGACCCGACCTGCGCGGCTTCCTGGCCCAGCAGCGGCACCCAGATGCCCAGCTGCCCCTGGCGCTGCATCGCGTTGGCCTCGCGGTCCGCGCGGCGCACCAGCACCATGTCGCGGTAGAGGTTCTTCAGCGTTTCGTCGTCGACGTCCTCGACGTAGCGGTCGAACCGCTCGGACGGGACCCGCTGGCCCTCGGGGGTGAGCAGCTGAGTGAGCTCAGCGCCACCTTCGCTTGTCGCTCGCAAACCGGCGATCACCTGTTCAGGGGAAGGCTGGGCCGCTACGGCGGCCGGCCCGTCTCCAGGTTCCGGGTGCGTCCACTGTTCGGACGGCATGAGCAGTTCTCCTCGGTGTCGGCGCCTCTGACGGCCGCTTGTGGCGGCCACAGCGACTGCACCGGCGGGGACCGGCGCCTCGGGTCCGAGGTACCCCGGTCACCGTCGGCGTTGACGGTTCGTGGCCACATCCTGGCACGAGAATTGCTCCGATGGAGAGCGGCAGTTGCTGATTTGTTGCTGAGAAAACCTCGCTGAACAGGGGAAACGCTTGGAAGCCCGAGGATCGGAGAGGCGATGGTCGGGTACTCAACCGGGGTCCCACCTGCCCTCGTGAGCGCTGATCGCGGTTCTTACCGGGATCAGCACTCACGACGTTCGGTCGCTCCGGTGACGTCGGTCACCGTGGCAAGATGGCGCCGTGGAGCAAAAATCCGTACGCGAATCCGTGGTCTCGACGTGGATCAACGACGTCACGCCGAGCCTGTCCGGTCTGATCGCGATCCCCGCGCTGTCCCCGGCGTTCGACGCGGACTGGGCGTCGACCGGGCATCTCGCCGCCGCCGTCCAGCACGTCAAGAGCTACCTCGAAGGCCGCGACCTGCCCGGCGCGCGGATCGAGGTCGTCGAGCTGGACGGCCGTTCCCCGCTGTTGTTCGTCGACATTCCGGCCACCCTGGGCGCGACGGACAAGGGCACCGTCCTGATGTACGGCCACCTCGACAAGCAGCCCCCGGTCGGCGGCTGGTCCGAGGGCCTCGACCCGTGGACGCCGGTGATCCGCGACGGGCGGCTGTACGGCCGCGGTTCGGTGGACGACGGCTACTCCGGGTACGCGGCCAGCGCCGCGGTGGAAGCGGTGCACGCGGCAGGCGGCGAGCACGCGCGCATCGCGCTGCTGCTGGAAACCGGCGAGGAATCCGGCAGCCCGGACCTGCCCGCGTACCTGGAGCACCTGAGCGCGCGGCTGGGCGAAGTCAGCCTCGTCGTGTGCCTCGACGCGGGCGGCATGGACTACGAGCGGCTGTGGCTCACCACCAGCCTGCGCGGCATGGTGCACCTGACGGTGACCGTCCAGCTGCTCGCCACCGCGCAGCACTCCGGCCTCGCCAGCGGGGTCGTCGCCAGCTCGTTCCGCGTGCTGCGGCAGCTGCTGGAGCGCATCGAGAACGCGGAAACCGGCGAGATCAAGCTGTCCGAGCTGAACGTCGAGGTGCCGGCCAGCCGCCGCGCCGAGATCGAGGCGGTCGCGGAGGTGGCCCCGGAGGCGCTGCGCACCGCGTTCCCGTTGGTGAGCGGCGGAAAGACGGTGTCCGAGGACGCGCTTGAGCTGCTGCTGAACAACTACTGGCGGCCGACGCTGTCGGTCATCGGCGGCGAAGGGCTTCCGAAGCCCGCCGAAGCGGGCAACGTGCTGCGGCAGAGCACCACGCTCACGCTCAGCTTCCGGCTGCCGCCCACGGCGGTCGCGGAAGACGCGCTCGCGGCGATCAAGCGGGCGCTGACCACGGATGTCCCGTACGGCGCGAAGGTCACCATCGCCGAGGACCAGCAGGCGGAGAACGGCTGGAACGCACCGGAAGAAGCCGCGTGGCTGACCGAAGCGCTGCGCCGGGTCGACGACGAGGTGTTCGGCCGTCCGCACCGCGCCGCGGGCATGGGCGGGTCGATCCCGTTCATGGGCCTGCTCGGCGAGAAGTACCCGGAGGCGCAGTTCCTGGTCACCGGCGCGTGCGGCGCGGATTCGAACATCCACGTGCCGGACGAGTGGCTGAACCTGGACTACGCCCAGCAGGTCACCGAAGCGGTGGCGCACCTGTTGGACGCGCACGCCCGCAGCTGACCTTCCCTCGTGAGTGCCTATCGCGGTTCTAACCGGGATAGGCACTCACGAGAGTTTGGCCAGCGCGTCCGCCACGCGGGTCTGCTCCGCCGCGAACCGCTGATACGAGAACGGCGTCTCGTTGTTCCACGGGATCAGCTTGCCCGCCTTCACCGCGGGCAGCTGCTGCCAGGTCGGGACGCCGCCGAGCCCGTCCGGGCCGAGCGACAGCGAACCGCCGCGCGAGTCGTACATGATCACGTCGGCCGAGTACTTGCCGACGTTCTCCCAGCTCACCTGCTCGTAGTAGCCGCCCTGGCTCTCGTCGGGCTTCTCCGGCAGGACGAACTGCATCCCCTTCTCCTGGTAGTGCTTCGAGGTCGCGAACTTCGAAGGGTTGGCCACGTAGACCGTGTCCTTCTGCGCGGACAGCAGCACGACCTTGAGCCCGGCCGTCTTCTTGACCGCCTCGGCGAACTTGGCGTCCGCGGCCTCGTACTTTTCCTTCGCCTGCTGGATTTCCGGCGTCGCGACGTTCGCGCCGAGCGCCTTCGCCAGCGCCTCGAACTTCGCGATCCCCTGCGGCATCGCGATGTCCTGCAGTCCGATGCCGACACTCGGCGCGGCCTTGTCCACCTTGTCCGCCAAGGTGTCCGGCACGTACCACATCTGCTGCTTCAGGTACATCACGCTGACCAGCAGCTGCGGGTTCAGCGAGACGAACTTGTCGAAGTTGAACTCGTTCCACACGTTGCCGAGCGAGGTCACCGAGTTCAGGTCGACGCCGCCGGCCTGCGGGTCGGTCTTGCCGTCCGGCAGCCGCGAGGGGCCGAAGATGCCCACCGATTTCACGCCGAAGTCCCACAGTGCGGCCGCGGCGGTCACCTGTGCGACGATCCGTTGTGGACGCTCGCCGCTGAGCTTGCGGCCGCGGTCGTCGGTGAACGACCACGTCGCGCCACCGCCGGCCGCGGGCTGGTCGTCTTTGTACCCGCAGGCGCTCAGCAGGCCGAGCGTGCCCGCGGCGGCGGTGCCGGCGAGAAAACCGCGGCGGGACAGCCGCGCCGAGGAGAGGGTCATCGGAACTCCGGAGGATCGGGTGAGGTACCGCCTGAGGTTAGCCTTGCCTTAGGGTGAACGCCATGGTCCTGCTTGGGGAGCGCGTCACATCCCGGCGCTGGGGCGTCCGCGCGACAGTCCTGGTCGCGGCGCTCGTCGCCCTCGTCGCGGTGGTGGTGCTGTCCATCGCCTTCGGCTCCAACCGGTTGCCGCTCGGCAGCGTCTGGCACGGGTTGTTCTGCTACAGCGGCACCCTCGAGGACGTGGTGATCCGCGACGACCGGCTGCCGCGGACGCTGCTCGGGCTGGCCGTCGGCGTCGGGCTCGGGCTGGCTGGCGCGCTGCTGCAGGCGATCACACGCAACCCGGTCGCCGACCCCGGCCTGCTCGGCATCAATCACGGCGCGGCGGTCGCGATCGTTCTGGGCGGCGCGGTGTTTTCGGTGACATCGCCGCAGCAGCTGGTGTGGTTCGCCTTCTTCGGCGCGCTGGCCGGAACGGTCCTGGTCACGGTGATCGGCGGCTCGGTGAGCCCGCTGCGGCTGGTGCTCGCGGGTGTCGCGGTGCAGGCCGTGTTCGTCGGGATCAACCAGGGCATGCAGATGATCAACACGCACAGCCTCGACCAGATGCGGTACTGGCTCGTCGGGTCGCTGGTGAACCGGAGCCTCGGCAGCCTCGCCGGGCTGCTGCCGTTCTTCCTGGTCGCGTTGGTACTAGCGGGAGTGCTCGCGCGGCCGCTCAACGCGGTCGCGCTCGGCGACGACAGCGCACGCGGCCTCGGCGCGAATCCGGCGCTGACCCGCGCGGCCGGCATGATCGCGGTCGGCCTGCTGTCGGCGACCGCGACCGCGGCGTGCGGGCCGATCGCCTTCGTCGGGTTGATGATTCCGCACGTCGTGCGCGCGCTGGTCGGCCAAGACGAACGGTGGGTGCTGCCGTTGTCCGCGCTGCTCGGGCCGGTGCTGCTGCTCGGTTGCGACGTCCTCGGCCGGCTGCTCGGCGGAAACGGCGAAATCCAGGTGGGCGTGATGACGGACGTGATCGGCGGCATCGCCTTCGTGATCGTGGCGCGGCGGCTGAAGGCGGTGCGGCGATGAGGACGTGGCTGGTCGTCGGACTGCTGACGCTGGTGGCGGCGGTGCTTTTGGTGCTCGCCGTGGGCACTGGCGATTACGAGATGTCGCCGCTCGAAGTGCTGCAGACGCTCGCCGGATCCGGCACGAAGGCGCAGTACCTGGTGGTCACCGGCCGCCTGCCGCGCGCGTTGGTGGCGATTTTCGTCGGCATCGCGCTCGCGCTGGCGGGCACGGTTTTCCAGACGGTGACCCGGAATCCGCTCGGCAGCCCGGACATCATCGGCTTCACCACCGGCTCGGCGACCGGAGGGATCATGATGATCCTGCTGTTCGGCGCGGGCCCCGGCTTGGTCTCGGTCGGCGCCGTCGCGGGCGGTTTGCTCACTGCTTTGCTGGTCACCGCGCTGTGTGCCCCGCACGGTCTGCTCAGTTCCCGCTTGGTGCTCCTGGGCATCGCGGTGAGCGCGGTGCTGGCCGGGGTGAACGGTTACCTGCTGGTGCAAGCGAAACTCGAGGCCGCGGCACAGGCGGTCGGCTGGCTGACCGGCGATCTGGCGGGCCGCGACTGGAACTACTTCATCCCGCTGTGCGTGGCTGTTCTGGTGCTCGCGCCGTTCCTCTTCGTGCACCAGCCCGCACTGCGAATGCTGGAAATGGGCGACGACGCGGCAGTCGCGGTCGGGGTCGCCGTACCGCGAGTGCGTGCGGTGGTCCTGTTGGCGGCGGTCGCACTGGCCGCCGCCGCGACCGCCGCGGCCGGACCGATCCCGTTCGTCGCCCTCGCCGCACCGCAACTCGCGCGCCGCCTGACCCGCCGCCCGGGACCGAACCTGCTGGCCTCCGCGGCGATGGGCGCGGTGCTGGTGCTGGCGGCGGACTTCGTGGGCCAGCGGGTGCTGGACGCTTCACTGCTGCCGGTGGGCGTGGTCGCGGCCGCTTTGGGTGGCGGGTACTTGTTGTGGCTGCTGGCGGTTTCCCGCCGTCGCCAGACCGCGTGACTACGCCATCCGCGTCAGTTCCACCGAAACATCCAAAGTGGACTGACTAGCCCCGGTGAAGATCCCCTTCAACGGAGCCACATCCGCGTAATCGCGCCCAGTAGCGACCCACACGTGCCGCGGGCCGACCGGGATCGCGTTCGTTGGGTCGTGCGCCCACCAGCCGCCGGTCCACACGTCGACCCAGGCGTGGCTTTCGCCCTCTACCTTCTCGCCGAGTTTGGCCTCCGGCTTGGTGTGCAGGTATCCCGAGCAGTACCGCGCCGGGATGCCGATCGCCCGCAGCATCACCAGCGACACGTGCGCGAAGTCCTGGCACACCCCCTCGCGCGCCCGCCACGCGTCGGTCGCCGTGCTGTGCACCCCAGTGGTTCCGGGCTGGTATTTCAACTGCTCGTTCACCCAGCCGCAGATCGCGAGCACCGCGTCCGCTGGGTCGAGGCCCTTCCGCAGCGCACGGGCCTGTTTGGACAGTTCCTGGTCGTTCGGCGTGTACGGAGTCGGGGTCAAAAACTCCGTGCGCTGATCGCGGACGGACTCGCTCTGCAGGTCCTTCCACGTCGCCGAACGCACCGGTTCCGCTTCGTCGGCGGTCTCCACCACGGAAGTCGCGAGCACGGTGAACTCGGTGTGCGGCGCGTGCAAGTCGAACGACGTGACGTCGGTGCCCCAGTAATCGGTGTAGCGATAGGCCCGGGTGGCCGGCGACGTTTCGATGCGAGTGGCCAAAGTGGTCTGCCGCCGGTCCGAACGCGGGGTGAGGCGCGCTTCGTTGTACGACTGGGTGGCCGGCGTCGCGTACCGGTAGCCGGTCCGGTGCGTCACCCGCAATTGCCAGCTCACAGGGACACCTCCGCACCGCTCCACGCCACCCACGGCGACGTGTGGAAGTACTGAATGGACACTGCTTCCCCGACTTCCTTGATCGCTTCCTGCAGCCCGCGCAGCCGCCGCGGCAGGTCGTCCAGCAGTGCCGCGGGGTGGAGGAATTCCAGCTCGCTGCGGGCCCGGCCGAGCAGCCGGACGGCCTCGGACTTTTCGTTGCCCCGAGCGTTGATTCCCGGATCGAGCTGGCGTAAACAATCCTCTGCCTGACGCAGCGCGTGGAACACCGAACGCGGGAAAAGCGTGTCCCTCAGCAGGAATTGCACGACGCGTGCCGCGTCAAGTGCGCCGCGGTTGGTGCGCAGGTAGGTGTCCTGCGCGCCCGCTGAGCGAAGCACGGTCATCCACCCCGGCGACGAAGCGCGGTCGGACACCCGCGAAAGCAGCAGCCGCACCACCATGTCCGCGCGTTCGACCGATCGGCCGAGCACCAGGAACAACCAGCCGTCGTCGCGGCTCATCGTGGAATCGGCGAGCCCGGCGAACATCGCCGCGCGCTCCTCCACAAAGGACAGAAACGCGTGCGGTCCGGCGCGGCGGGCGTACCGCTGCCGGTCCGGCACCGCGTTCCACGTCGCGTTCAGGCATTCCCACAGTTCGGTCGAAACGACCTCGCGTGCGCCGCGGGTATTCTCGCGGGCGGAGTTGATCGAGCCGACGATGGACGACGGATTGTCCTTCGCGTAAGCGACCAGCTCGGTCAGCTTCCACACGTCGAGCGCGTCGCCCGCGTCGAACGGAATGCCGAGCACGGCGAGCAGCTGACGGCTGACGTGGTCCGGATCGACGCTCGCGTCTTCCAGCAGCTGATGCACCGAGACGTTGAGGATGCGGGAGGTGTCGTCGGCGCGTTCGACGTAACGGCCGATCCAGTACAGCGACTCCGCGTTGCGGGCCAGCATCATGGATTTCCCTCCCTCAGCTCTGCTGCTGCTGTTGTTGCTGCTGCTGCGACGTGGACAGCTCCGGACCCTGTTCCGCGGCCACACCGTCCACAACGGACACCTCGCCGAGCGCGGGCCGGTCAAGTTCCTGCTCCGACGTCGAGGACCGCGAAGCGAGCACCCAGGTGTCCTTCGAACCGCCGCCCTGCGACGAGTTCACCACGAGACTGCCCTCGGGCAGCGCGACCCGGGTCAACCCGCCGGGCAGCACGAAAATGTCCTTCCCGTCGTTGACCGCGAACGGCCGCAGGTCCACATGCCGCGGCGCGAGCCGATCGTCCACCTTGGACGGAACGGTCGACAGCTGCACTACCGGCTGCGCGATCCAGCCGCGCCGGTTCGCACGCACCTTGCGGCGCAACGCGTCGAGTTCCTTTTTGGACGCTTCCGGCCCGAAGACGATGCCGTACCCGCCGGAACCCTCGACGGGTTTGATCACCAATTCGTCGGCGTGCTGCATGACGTGGTCGAACTCGTCGGGCAGCCAGCAGCGGAAGGTGTCCACATTGGGCAGGATGGGTTTCTCGTTCAGGTAGTAGCGCACCATTTCCGGCACGTAGGTGTAGACGAGCTTGTCGTCGCCGACGCCGTTGCCGACCGCGTTCGCCACCACCACGTTGCCCGCGCGGGCGGCGTTGAGGATCCCGGCGACGCCGAGCACCGAATCCGGCCGGTGGTGCACCGGGTCGAGGAATTCGTCGTCGATCCGCCGGTAGATCACGTCGACCTGGCGTTCGCCCTCGGTGGTGCGCAGGTAGACCACGTTGTCGCGGCAGAACATGTCGCGGCCCTCGACCAGCTCCACGCCCATCAGCCGGGCGAGCAGCGAATGCTCGAAGTACGCCGAGTTGTAGACGCCCGGGGTGAGCACGACGACCATCGGGTCGGCGACGTTCGGCGCGGCCGCCGCTCGCAGTGCGCGAAGCAGATGTGACGCGTAGTCACCGACCGGCCGGACCCGGTGTCGCGCGAACAGGTCCGGGAACACGCGCGCCATCGTGCGGCGGTTCTCCATCACGTACGACACGCCGGAGGGGTTGCGGAGATTGTCCTCCAGTACGCGAAAGGTGCCCTCTTCGCCGCGCACGAGGTCCACTCCGGACACGTGGATCCGCACGCCGTTGGGCGGTTTGATCCCGTACGCCTCGCGGTGGAAGTGCTCGCACGAGGTGATCAGCCTGCGCGGGAGCACGCCGTCGCGCAGGATCTGCCGGTCGCCGTAGACGTCGGCGAGGAACGCCTCCAGCGCGCGGACCCGCTGGGTCACGCCGCGTTCGAGCCGGGACCATTCGGTCGCCTGGATGACGCGGGGCACGAGGTCGAGCGGGAACGGCCGCTCCTGGCCGGACAGCGAGAACGTGATCCCCTGGTCCACCATCGCCCGGTCCAGCGCCTGCGAGCGGTTGGTGAGGTCGCTGGCGTCGAGCGCGGCGAGCGAGCCGTACAGCGCGCGGTACGGGGCGCGGACCGTGCCGTCGGGCGCGAACATCTCGTCGTACGCGCCGGCGTGCGGACGCTCCGGGGCGAGGTATCCGTCGAACTGCGCGCCGGGCCGGGCCGTGCGGCGGCCGTTCACCGTTCGCGCACGTCGACCGGCTGGCGGCAGCCGGGGTCCGGGGTTGCTGTTCATGGGGGACATCCTGACTTACCGTGCGCGGCGGCCGGGACACCCGTCTTCCGGCAAGTCTTGTGCGAAACTTCCCCGTGACGCATCAGTGCTGTGCATACCCGCTTACGAGTGGCAATATGCCAGCTCTCAGCCCTTGAGAACTACGAGGAGTGACGAAGTGGCCCGAGGACAGCAAGTGAAGGCACTCGCCCTTCTCCCCGCTTTCGCGCTGGTCGGCATGACGATGGCGTGCGGCGCGGGCGGCAACGGCTCTGGCGGCACCGACGCGGGTTCCAGCCAGGCTCCCGGCGGCACGGAAAGCGCGCCGACCGCGCAGAAGGACGCGGCACTGGCCGCGCAGGTGCCCGCTGAGATCAAGGCCGACGGCAAGATCGTGATCGGCCAGGACCAGACCTACCCGCCGAACGAATTCGTCGAGAACGGCAAGGCGACCGGCTTCGACGTCGACCTCGCCACCGCGGTCGGCCAGGTGCTCGGCGTGCAGACGGAGTTCCAGAACTCGGCGTTCGACGGCATCATTCCCGGTATTTCGGCGAAGAAGTACGAAATGGGCATCTCGTCGTTCACGATCAACGCCGAGCGGATGCAGACCGTCGACATGATCTCGTACTACAGCGCGGGCACCTCGCTCGCGGTGCTCAAGGGCAATCCGGACAAACTGTCGGTGGACGACCTGTGCGGTAAGAATGTGGCCGTGCAGAAGGGCACCACGCAGGTCGACGACCTCGGCAAGCGCAACACCGCGTGCACCAAGGCGGGCAAGCAGCCGATCAACATCACGCAGTTCCAGGCGCAGACCGACGTGAACCTGGCGCTGACCGCGAAGCGCGTGCAGGCCGAACTGGCCGACTCGCCGGTGATCGACTACGCGGTGAAGCAGACCGGCGGCCAGCTGGAGTCCGCGGGCGCGCCGTACGACACCGCGCCGTACGGGATCGTGCTGCCGAAGGGCAGCGGCGACTTCGCCAAGGCGGTGCAGGGCGCGGTGCAGAAGCTCATCGACACCGGAATCTACAAGAAGATCCTGGACAAGTGGGGTCTGTCCGGTTCCGGCGCCATCACCAAGTCGGAGATCAACCCGTCCGCTTCCTGAAGAAACTGAGGACGTAGTCACTCGTGTCCACTTCCCCCGGCCCCGCCGATTCCTGGCAGGAGGTCGACACCACCCCGATCAAGGCGGTCCCGGTCCGGCATTACGGACGCTGGATCGCCGGCGTGATCATCGTGTTCGTCGCGTTCATCGTGATCCGCAGCGTCGTCACGAATTCCGCGTTGCAGTGGCCGGTCGTCGGCGAGTACCTCTTCGACAACCGGATTCTCAACGGCGTGCGGAACACGTTGCTGCTCACGGTGATCTCGATGATCATCGGCATTGTCGGCGGCGTGCTGCTCGCGGTGATGCGGCTGTCGCCGAACCCGCTGATGTCGGGTGCGGCGTCGGTGTACATCTGGCTGTTCCGCGGCACGCCGTTGATCACTCAGCTGGTGATTTGGAACTTCCTGGCGCTGGCGTATTCGAGGATCGGCCTGGGCATTCCGTTCGGGCCGACCTTCATCAGCTGGGACACGAACACGCTGATCACCCAATTCGTCGCGTCGTTGCTCGGCCTGGGCCTGAACGAAGCGGCGTACATGGCGGAAATCGTCCGCGGCGGTATTCAGTCCGTGGACAGCGGCCAGCTGGAAGCGTCGTCCGCGCTGGGCATGAGCCGGGGCAAGACGCTGCGCCGGATCATCCTGCCGCAGGCGATGCGGGTGATCATCCCGCCCACCGGCAACGAGACCATTTCGATGTTGAAGACCACGTCGCTGGTCGTCGTCATCGGGTACTTCGAGCTGATGGTGTCGGCACAGACGATTTATTCGCAGAACTACAAAACGGTTCCGCTGCTGATCGTGGCGGCGACGTGGTATCTGTTCATGACGTCGGTGCTGACGGTCGTGCAGTTTTACATCGAGCGGTATTTCGCCAGGGGCACTTCCCGGGCGATCGCGCAGAAGAACAGGTGGGGAGCGCGAATGCTGGGCTACCGCTTCGGCCGCGGCGGTGCCGGGAGCGGGGGTGCTTCGCGATGACTCCCGTTGTTTCCGCACAGAAGGTGTGCAAGAGCTTCGGCTCGCTCGACGTGCTGAAGGGCATCGACCTGGAAGTGCAGGAGCGAGAGGTGCTCTGCCTGATCGGCCCGTCCGGTTCCGGCAAGTCCACCCTGCTGCGCTGCATCAACCACCTGGAGAAAATCGACGCGGGCCGGCTTTATGTCGACGGGGTGCTGGTCGGCTACCGCGAACGCGGCGGCCGCTTGCACGAGCTGCGGGACAAGGAAATCGCCGAGCAGCGCAAGAACATCGGCATGGTGTTCCAGCGATTCAATTTATTCCCGCACATGACGGCTTTGGAAAACGTCATGGAAGCCCCGATCCAGGTCCGCCGCGAGCCTCGGGGCCAGGTACGGGAACGGGCTCTGGAATTGCTGGACCGAGTCGGTCTGGCGGATAAGGCCCGTTCCTACCCCGGTCAGCTTTCCGGCGGCCAGCAGCAACGGGTGGCCATCGCGCGAGCGCTGGCGATGCAGCCGAAGCTGATGCTCTTCGACGAGCCGACGTCCGCTTTGGACCCGGAGTTGGTCGGGGATGTATTGGGCGTCATGCGCCAACTGGCCAAGGACGGCATGACGATGGTCGTGGTAACCCACGAAATGCAGTTCGCCCGCGAAGTAGCCGACAAGGTCTTCTTCATGGACGGCGGCGTTGTCGTGGAGTCCGGGTCTCCGGAAGAGGTTATCGGGGACCCGAAGCATGAACGGACGAAGGCGTTTTTGGCCCGGGTGTTGAACCCGAACGCTTGAGTTTTCGCTGGGGCCGCCCGGAGTTATCTCCGGGCGGCCCTTTTTAACGCCGCAGCTCGTTCTCCAGCTGCTGCACCTTCTTCGCCATCTCCTGCGGCCCCGCCCCGGCCAAGCTGATCCATCCGGACTTGTCCACCCCGAACAGAATCCGTCCCTCCTCCATATCCGCCCATCCCGGCGGATTCTCGTTGCGCCGCCGCTTCCCCCGGCTGTCCCGAACCGCGACGTACAGCCGCCCGAAGTACGTATGCGGCTTCTCGAGCCACTGCAGCACCTGCTTGGCGTCGCGAATACTCGGACTGGTCCGCCCCGTGTTCTGCCCGCTTTTGACCAGGTTCAGATCCTCGTCGGAACAGTTAAGCGACAGAACCCGCGCAGCCGGAGCCTCCGGCAGCAGCCCGATGAACTCGCGAACCAACGTATCCGCCGAACACGGCGCGATATACAGCTTCTGGTTCACCGCAACCACAGTCGCCGCGTCCCGCCCACTCGCCGCGGCACGCACCGTCCGCTCGCCACGCTCCGATTTGACCCACGAGTAGTACTCGACGCCCGGACGCTGCAGCAAATGCATTGTCTCGACGAATTCGTCGCTAAGCCGGCCACGCTGCATCAGCCCGACATTGTGCAACTCGCGATCCGTGTCGGCCGCCAGCTGCCGCCGCTCCTCCGGCGAGTACCACAAAGCGCCGCGAACCAGCGTCGGGTGAATGTCGCCGAGATTCAGCCTTTCCAGCAGCACCTCGAAGGTCTGCAGGCTCAGCTCAACGGGCTTGCGCAGCACCGCTTTCCCTCCCCCTTGGCCATTCCGCTAAGCCCCGATAACCGGCGGCGTCGGCCGATTGCCGTCGTAACCCCCGAAAATCGAATCCGGGTCCTCTTCGGCCAGCAGGATCTTGCGCTGGTGTTCCTCGTCCTCGGGCCCTTTGCCGCCCTTGCCGCCGCCACCCATGCCGCCCATGCCGGGCTGGCCTTTCGCCCCAGCGGCACCAGCCCCGCCCATCCCAGGCCGAGCCGCACCCTCGCCGAACGCACCGGCACCAGTACCACCGCCAACACCTCGCGGTCCGGCACCGCCGCCGCCCGCACTGCCCGCGCCACCGGACCCGGACCCACCCGGGCCGAATCCGCCGCCGCCACCGCTGGTGGGCCCGAATCCGCCAAACCCGCCGACCGGCCCGAACCCGCCGCTCATCCCGCCAGGATTCCCGCCAGGATTTCCGCCACCCGGCACCGTAGCCGGAGGCTGCCACGTCGGCGGCGGAGTAGGCGGAGTGGGATCGGCCCAAGCCGCCCGAGTGCTGTCATTCGGCGGAGACACAGGAGGAGCCCCGACCCCACCGTGCCCGGGCGGAGGAGGAGCCGGCATGCCCGCGGCCCCCGGAGGAGCGGAGTAGGTGCTGGGCCCGCTGCTGTAGTTGTTCGAGGAACCGCCGCCGTAGTTGTGAGACGAACCGCCCGCTGAATGGTGACCGACTCCGGAACCGATCCGCCCGGTGGCAGGTCCTGTTCCGGAGTCGGTCGGGGTGATTTCGCTCGCGGAAACGTTCGGGTCGTGCGCCGACGGATAGCCGGCCGGAAGGAATGAGATACGAGGATTTGTGGAAACCTCGTAGTTCGTGTACTGCTCGACGTTGATCTTTGTGTCGTAATCGAACTGAGCGGCCGCTTTTTCGTCGTCGCTAGCGCCGAGTGAAACGTAATCGCTTAATTTCTGATCGTCGGGGCGCGAGTCGGCGACCGGGCGTACTGAGTTCTTCGTCGTAGTGAAGGACGCCGACTGGTCGGCCATCGACTGCTGGGTTCGGTCGAGGTTTTGCGCCGCGATTTGAGAGGCCTGAATGAGAGGGTTCAAGCCCTGCTTGGCACCGTCGGCGGCAGTCCCCTTCCAGAAAGAATCAAGTGCCTTCTGGCTGTTGGCCAGCATTTTGCCGAGGTTCTCGTGCACGCCTTTGAGTTCTTCGGCGGCAGTGCGGCTGTTGTCGAGGCTCGACGTGTCGCCCGGACTGTGCATCAGCTTGTAGATGTCTGCACCGGTGTAAGCCATGTCATTTCGCCTTGAGACTGGTGATAGCCGCGGACGCGAGCTTGGTCGCCAGCGCGCACGGATCGGCGACGTTCGGATTCCCGGGCCGCAACTGCGTGTTGACGGCATAGGCCAACCGGTCGTTGATCCCGACCGCGAGCGCACAAGCGCCATCGCCGTTCAGGCCGATGTCGTATACGACCGCGGGGTAGCCCTGGATGGCCGGCTGGACCTCGAATTTCTTCAGCCCGCCTACAGCGTTTCGCTGATAGAGGCCTTGCAGCCCGTTCGCGCCGCTGGCGAGCCCTCCGTTGACTGAACCAGTTCCGTCGGCGAAGATCCAGCCGCAGGTGATGCCGACGGGCGTCGTGTCCACCGCTGTCGTGCGCACCTTGCCGCCGAGTTTCTCGACCTCGCTGGTCGGCAGGGCGGAACAGGGGTCCTTCTCCGCTGCTGAGGTGTTCGTAATCGGGTCCGCGACCTTCGGCGGAGCACTGGCGCTGCTGTTGGCGGTGCCGGAAGAGGGGGACGACGCGGGGGCTGGGGAGCCAGGATTGCTGTTGCAGGCCGAGAGCAGGAGCGCCGCGGCGGTGCCGATGATGACCGGAATGGTTGCTTTAGCGGTGTTCATCAGGCAGGGTCCCAGTCTTCCGTAGGTCGTCCATAGCAGCGTGGTCCTGATTTACGTAGGCGGTGCGCACCTTTTTCAGCGTCTCGAGGTACGACGTGACGTAGTCCACCGCGCCCTTGACGAACTCGTTGTGCGCGACCACGGTTTTCACGGCCGTTGACACATAGTTCGTGCTTACGTGCTCCCCGCCCGGAGGCGTCATGAGGGCCATCATCTGACCGTGGTTCTGCGCCTTGCGAAAGTCGCCGTCCAGGCTGTCTTCCAACTCCTGGATGACCTTGTCCATCGCCTCGGGATTGAAAGTCCAGCCGCCATTGCCCGCCGCGGCCGCGAAGTCCGCTTTCGCCTGGTTGGCGCCCAGCGTCGTGTAGTCCAGGCGCTGGCCGGTCGTGGCCGTCTGCCCGGTCGCGCCCAACGGCAGGGGCGGGCTGCCCGGTGGTAACGGCTGGGTCGGCGCGAGGGCGTCCTTGAGGACAGCCTGGGGGTCCCTGGTGCTTCCGTCTGGCATGTCGTGCCTCCCCGCACGGGCCGCGGTTCCCGGGTGCGGCCTACCCTCTGTTCTTGATCAGCTTCGGCACGTGACCATAGCAGGCACGCGCCGCCCGGGAAGGTGGTTCTCGCAAGATCGCTCGGCCAGTGGAGCACTTCAGTAGTCACCCGCAAGCACTAAGTAACCGCTACCACCCACTACTCCACCCGGCCCCTTGCTCATCCGCCGTTGATCCGATTCCCTGAGGACCGAACGATCGTGGGGAGAAGGGGCTCGTGCCGACCGATACGACCTTGCCGCCGCTTGATCCGTTTGCCGGGGTTCCCGACAAGCGGTATGAGGTGAAGGCCGCGGACCTGCTCAAACCTGGCACCACCGGCATCCTTCGCTGGAGACGGCAGGCCACCAACGCGCCGATCGTGCTGGTCGAGGACGCCTACATCACCGGTACGCTCGATCTGCGCGCCGCCGATCTCAATTTCCTTTTCCAATTCGAGCGGTGCCGGTTCGAGCATCCGCCGGACGTGCGCGAGGCGACTCTTCTCGGGCTCGTTTTCCGGAAATGCTGGCTTCCCGGTCTGCGGGCCCGAAATCTGCGCAGCCGGAATGACCTGCGCCTGATTCGCAGCGTGGTGGAAATCGCGGCGGACGGGTTCGAGCTGGAGACCACCACGGTGCAGCGCGGGGACGATCGCGAGCGCGGCATGCCCAACGCCGCGGTCAATCTCACCGACGCGGTGATCGACGGTTCGGTCGTGCTCACCAGGACCACGATCAAGCATCCGCACGGCAAGGCTATTCAAGGCGACCGCCTGGTGATCACCGGGGCTCTGCTGGCTTATCGGATGGTCGCCGAGGGCGAGGTGCGGCTGCCGGGCATGCGGACCGGCGGTAACGTCAACTTCTCCGGGGCCACGTTCGACAATCCGGATGGCTTCGCGTTCAACGGGAACGGATTGCACATCGGCGGCAGCTTGCTGTGCGAGGTCGACAACTACGGTCCGGCCAGTGAGCGGAAACGGTTCTCCGCCAAGGGAGTTCTCTACCTCCCAAGCGCCACTGTGGACAGTGACATCGTCCTGCGCGAGGCGCGGCTTCAAGTCGACCAGCGCGGGCCGGTTGTCGTGGACGCCTGGAAATCCGGGGATCCGTACCTCGATCCGCGGCCGGCGTTGGTCGCGGATCGGCTGAAGGTCGACGGCAATCTCGAATTGTCCGACGGGCTGCGGGCGTTCGGCACGCTCCGCATGGTCAACGCGCGCATCGGCGGGTCATTGAGGCTCGCGGGCGCGGAAATCACCATGGTGCGCGGCCGCGCGACGCCGTATTACGACCGGGCGCTGCACCTCGACGGGTCCACGATCGGCGGCGACATCGAGGCGACCAACCTTCGCGTGCCGATTGGGCAGCTCCGGCTCGCGGACATCACCGTCGGCGGGAACTTCCTCGCCTGGAATTCGATGTTCCTCCATCCGGGACGGGACGTGTTTTCCGCACGGAGAGCCAAGATCTCCGGCAATTTCCAGCTGACCGACGCCACCCTGAAGGGCACGCTGCGGCTCCAGGGCGCGGAAATCGGCGGCTCGGTAAACATGTTCGGCACGCTGCTGACCGAGCCGGGGCAACGGAAATCCAGCAGCTTCTCCCTCGACATCCGCACCGCGCGGATCGGCCGCGACCTCGTGCTGACCGAGGACAAGGACCGCCCGTTCCTGGCCGAGGGCGGCGTGAACCTCGACGGCGCGCAGATCGCGCGCAGACTCGACATGCACGGTGCCAAGCTGGGATCCCTTGCCCCGCACGGGATCGCGCTCGACGCCAGCGACGTCACGGCGGACGAGTTCGTCCTGTCCCCGGCGGAACCGCCGACTGGCTCGGTGCGGCTGCGCAGGGCGCATTGCGGTGCGCTAGCCGACAACGAAGAGATCTGGAACGCCACCGACGGTCTCGAACTCGAGGATTTCCGTTACGACGCCTTGAAACACGGCATCGCGCTCGACGACGACAAAGCGCTGGACCACCGGATCGAGCTGCTGCGCAAGGCAATGCGCGGCTACCGCCCAGGCCCGTACGACCAGCTCGCCGCGACCCTGCGCGCGGCCGGAAACGAGGAGCACGCCTCCACCGTCGCGCTGAGAAAGCAGCAGTTCCGCTACGAAGCACTCGCCAAGGGCTTCAAGTTCTTCGGCCCCGGCGTCCGCGTCTGGAGCTGGCTGCAGCGGTCGATGGTCGGCTACGGCTTCCGTCCGGTGCGCGCGCTCGGCTGGCTCTTCACGCTGCTGGTGCTCGGCAGCCTGTGGTTCGGCCTCGGCAAGGACGACTGCGTCAACGACCGCACCGGCCGCTACATGACCAGCGGGCCGCGCTGCCTGGTCAACCAGCAGGACTCCGGTCTGCAATGGAACCCGGTCATCTACACGGCCGACCTGCTGGTGCCGATCGTCGACTTCGGCAACAAGTCGCGCTGGTACATGCACGGTGCGGACAACTGGGTGGCGGCCGGCTTCACCGCGTCCGGCTGGATCCTCGCGACCACGGTCGCGGCGGGCGTAAGCCGGATGCTGCGGAGGGAGTCTTGAATTTTTGGCGCCGGCGGAGCCGGCGCGGCGGGATCGCCTTCAAGTCGGCGTCTGGCGGGAACGACGCACCCGGCCCGGGGGCCGTGCACGCCGCTCCCGCCAGACGCCGACGCGATCCCGCGTTCGGGTCGGGTTGGGTGGTGGTCTTTGGCCGGTTTTGGTCAGACCAGGCCTGACGCCGACTTGACTCGAACGGCGGGATCGCGTCGGCGGGTCGGGGAGCAGCGTGCACGGCCCCCCGGGCCGGGTGCGGTGCTCCCCGACCCGCCGACTTAAAGGCGATCCCGCACGCGACGGCGGAGCCGTCGCCACCAAACACAGCGATCCCGCCGCGACGGCGGAGCCGGCGCCAAAGACACCACTCACTCCACGAACCGCGACCAGAACTCCACGACCCGGACGTTCGCGGGTTCCTCCCCCAGCGGTTCCCCGCCGAACTCGTGCCGCAGGTAGCTGCGCAGGTCCCAGCCGTAATAAACCACGTCGGTCTGGTAGACCGACAGCACCGGATACCCGGATTCCCCTGGCGTCGCGGGCAGGTACCGGTGCCCGCACACCGGCACGAGCTGCGGCACCGTCGCTAGGTGCCGGCGGGCGACCGCCAGCGCGTTGCACATCGACCGCGGCCGGGCGCCCCATTCGGGAAGCCACAGGTCGTTGTTCTCCACGTCGTACAGGACGCCGTCGACCGGCCAGTCCAGGCGTTTGCGCAGCTGGTCCGGGTCGCCGTGGCGCCAGTCCGGCCAGCGGTCGCCGACCGGCACGCCCGCGGTGAGGAAAATCCGGTGGTCGTCGGAGAACGTGAACCCGAACTGGTCTTCGACGTCGCTCAGTTCGGCGGGCGTGAGGCCAGGCCGCAAGGGCTCGCCGAGATTCTGCTGCAGGACGCGGGCCTCCTCCACGGTGAAGGCTTCGGCCGGCTGAACGTTTGTCATGCCCGAAGCGTACGTAGCGCCGGGCCGCGTCCGCGCGTCCTTTTTCGCCGGAATGAGCTCCCTCGCCGGGGTGAGGTTCTTCTCTCCAGCCGTGGTTGGCGGAACACTGCGTGACCGGATGTAGTTCACTCCTCCCGTGACTTCCTCACCGCAAGCCCGGCAAGCCCGCGTGCGCGCGCCCGAGCTGACCGGCGACGTCTGGCTCAACACGGGTGGCCGCCGGTTGTCCCTGGCGCAACTGCGCGGACGCGTGGTGCTGCTGGATTTCTGGACCAGCGGCTGCATCAACTGCCTGCACGTGCTCGACGAACTGCGTCCGCTGGAACAGGAATTCGCCGACGTCCTGGTCACCGTCGGGGTGCACTCGCCGAAGTTCAGCCGCGAGGGCGAGCGCACGTCGATCGAGGCCGCGGTGCGCCGGTACGAGGTGCAGCATCCGGTGGTCAACGACCCGAAGATGGAACTCTGGTCGCAGTACGCCGTGCGAGCCTGGCCGACGCTGGTCGTCGTCGACCCCGAGGGCTACGTCGTGCACGTCGCGGCTGGTGAGGGCCACGGCGAGGCGCTACGCCGAGTGATCGCCGACCTCGTCGCCAAACACGAGGCGAAGGGCACCCTCCGCCGCGGCGGCAGCCCGTACGTACCGGTCGAGGAACAGCGCACGGAACTGCGTTTCCCCAGCAAGGCCGTGGTCACCGCGGGCGGGCGGATCCTGGTGGCCGACACCGGGCACCACTCCATCGTCGAGTTCGCCTCGGACGGCGAGACCGTCATCCGCCGCTTCGGCAGCGGCGTGCGCGGGACGCAGGACGGGCCGTTCGACCTGGCCCAGTTCGCCGAACCGGCCGGAATCGCCTTGCTGCCCAACGAGGTCGCCGAGCGCGCCGGGTACCACGCGGTCGTCGCGGACACCGCCGGGCACCGGCTGCGCGGCCTCGACCTCAACACCGGCGAGGTGAAAACCGTTGCCGGGACCGGGAAACAGTGGCGCGACGGCACCGACACCGGCAAGGCGCTGGACATCGACCTCACCAGCCCGTGGGACGTCGCCTGGTGGGCTCCGGCGGGCGGCGTCGTGGTCGCGATGGCCGGAAACCACACGCTGAGCGTGTTCGACCCGGTCGCCGGCTCCATCCGCCGGTTCGCCGGGACCACCGTCGAGGGCCTGCGCGACGGCGACGTGCACGAAGCGTTCTTCGCCCAGACCTCCGGATTCGCCGTGGACGGCCAGAAACTGTGGTTCGTCGACGCGGAAACCTCGGCCCTGCGCTGGATCGAACCGGCGGGCGAGTCGTTCGCCGTGCACACCGCGGTCGGTACCGACCTGTTCACCTTCGGTCACGCCGACGGCCCGGCCGACCAGGCGTTGCTGCAGCATCCGCTCGGCCTCGCCGTGCTGCCCGACGGCCGGGTCGCGATCGCCGACACCTACAACGGCGCGATCCGCCGCTACGACCCCTTCACCCGCGACGTCACGACGCTGGCGACCGGGTTCGCCGAACCGCAGGGCCTGGTGCGCCACGACGGCGAGCTGTACGTCGTGGAATCGGCGGGCAACCGGGTTACCCCGCTCGGGGGCAATGGGCAGGCGACCGCCGTCGCGGGCACGAAGCAAGCCGTGCGGCGTCCGCCGACCGTGCTCGCCCCCGGAGAGATCGAGTTTTCCGTCGTCTTCACCCCGCCGCCGGGCGAGAAGCTCGACGAGCGCTACGGGCCCTCGACGCGGCTGGAGATCACCGCGTCGCCGCCGGAGCTGCTCGCCGACGGGGCCGGGGTCGGAACTGATCTCGTCCGGCGGATCAAGTTCGCCGAAGGAGCGACCGAAGGTGTGTTGCAGGTAGTGGCGCAGGCCGCGAGCTGCGACGACGGCGGCGAGCACCCGGCGTGCCGGATCACCCGGCAGGACTGGGGCGTTCCGGTGCGGTTCGAGAACGGAGGGGGGAAGGCGCTGAGCCTGATGATGGCGGGCGAGCCCAAGGCTCCGGCAACCGGTCAGTAGCATGGCTGGCGTGCCGGACACGCCCAAGCTCGAGATCCAGATGCTGCACGACCGCGTCCTCGTGCGGTTGTCGCAGGAGGAAGGCGAGCGCCGCAGCAGCGGCGGCATCGTGATCCCCGCCACCGCGCAAGTCGCGCGCAGGCTGATGTGGGGTGATGTACTGGGTGTCGGCAACAGCGTGCGGAACGTCAAGCAGGGAGACCGGGTTCTGTTCAACCCGGAGGACCAGCTCGAGGTCGAGATCCAGGGCGAAGGCCATCTGGTGATGCGCGAACGCGACATCCACGCGGTGGCCACGGAGCGGACCGAACACGGCACGGGGCTTTACCTGTAGCTCCCGTACCAGGGGAGGCAGGCGTTGCGTGAAGAAGACCGTTCGTCGGCTTTCGCCGACGACCTGCTGAGCGACGAGCTGCTGAACGACCCCGCCCTGGTCAGGGAACCCGATCTGGCCACGGAGATCTTCGCCGTCGCCGACGCGCCCCCGCCGCCGGACACGCCGTTTCGCCGCTTCCGCAAACGCGTCGGCCGCAGCTTCATGATCGTCGGCTGTCTGCTCGGGCTGTTCGTGCTGCTCTACACCATCGACCTGATGACCAGCGCCGGTGACGTCCCGCGCGGCGTGCAGGTCGCCGGGATCGACGTCGGCGGCCTGTCGTACGCCGAGGCCGAAGCAAAGCTGCACACCGAACTCCAGCCGAGGCTGACGCGTCCGGTGCCGGTCCACGCCGGGGACGTCACCGCGACGCTCGTGCCCGCGGATTCCGGACTCGGGCTCGACTGGCCGGGCACGCTCGCCCAGGCCGGGCATCAGCCGTGGAGCCCGGTCACGCGGCTGCTCTCGTTCTTCACCACCCGCGAGGTCGGCGTCGTGACGCGCAGCGACCAGCTCGAGGTCACCGACGCGGTCCAGCAGCTCGCCGGGAAGCAGCTCAACCATCCGCTGGTCGAGGGCAGCATCGGGTTCACGCCGAAGGAAAACAACGGGGTCACCGCGTACGCGGTCGAGCCGCGCCAGGGCCAGGAGCTGACCGACGTCCCGGCCGCGGTGCAAGCCGTGGTGGCGGACTGGCTTTCGCCGCGCGGGGTCACGGTGAAGATGGCGGTTACCCCGGCCAAAACCACGTCCGCCGACGTGCATCGCTTGCTGGACACCGTGGTCGCGCCCGCGGTCGCCGCGCCGGTCGTGCTGCACGGCGAGGGCAAGGACGCCACGCTGCAGCCGTCCGCGATCGCGTCGTCGTTCCAGTTCCAGCCCAACGGGGGCGGCGGGCTCGAACTGCGGATCGATCAGGAGAAGCTGCGCGCGGCCGTCCAGCCGGACCTG
Organism: Amycolatopsis sp. VS8301801F10; assembly: GCF_046195355.1. Taxonomy (NCBI): domain Bacteria; kingdom Bacillati; phylum Actinomycetota; class Actinomycetes; order Pseudonocardiales; family Pseudonocardiaceae; genus Amycolatopsis; species Amycolatopsis sp. VS8301801F10. Next base: position 1,587,730 of record NZ_CP176065.1, read on the forward strand.
GCGTCCACCGAGGCCAACAGCAAGGACGCGCGGATCAGCCTCGACTCCGGCGTCCCAGCCGTCACGCCGTCCGAAGAGGGGCGAAAGATCAACTGGGCCAACACTTTCAAGACCCTCACCGAGGTGCTCGCCAAGCCGGCCGGCCGCGATTTGCCGGTCGCGTACGACAAGAAGCATCCGACGCTGACCACCGACGACGCGAACGCGCTTGGCGTCAAGGAGGTCATCGGCGAGTACACCACCGGCGGGCTCAGCGGCCCGGCCGCGGACAACGTCGCCACGCTCGCCGGCCGCATCAACGGGGTCGTCGTGAAACCGGGAGAATCGTTCAGCCTCAACGACTATCGCGGCGGCGGGTACGCGTCCGCCCCGGTCGACGAGGACGGCACCGGCCCGGCGGTGCCTGGCGGCGGGCTGTCGCAGCTTTCGTCCACTTTGTACAACGCGGCCTACCTGGCTGGCCTAGGCGACGGCGGCCACGCGGCGCACGACCACTTCCTCAACCGCTACCCGGCGGGCCGCGACGCGGTGGCGGTGGACAGTTCCGGCAACGCCGTGGACCTCAAGCTGGCCAACAACGATCCGACCGGGTTCGCGATCCAGGCGAGCGTCAGCGGCGGTTCGGTGACGGTGAAGATCTGGGGTACCAAGCACTTCCGGGTCGAAGGCCGCAGCGGTGCGCCGTCGAACCAGGTACCGCCGCCGGTGCAGGTCGGACCCGGTCCGGACGGCCAGTGTCATGCGTCGCCGGGCGCGTCCGGGTTCACCGTCAGCGACACCCGGGTGTTCTACGACCTGGCCAGCGGCGCCGAGGTCCGCGAGGAAAGCCGCAGCACGACGTACTCGCCGCAGCCGATCGTCCTGTGCTGAGCCGCGAAAGGCCGTGAGGGGAACTCCGCGGGATGAGAGCCCCCTCACGGGCTTCGCTTACGGAGTCGCGGTGATCCGGTCCGCCGGCGGCGGAGCGATGCCCGGATGCGCGCCGAGGTAGGCGATGAACGCGTCGAGGTCCACCGGCCCGCCCGCGAGGTCGGTGCCCTTCTTGAACTCGGTGAACCCGTCGCCGCCCGCGGCGAGGAAGTTGTTCACCGACACCCGGTACTTGGCGGCCGGGTCGACCGGCGTGCCGTTGACCGTGAGGTTCGAGACCCGCGAGCCGACCGGAGCCGCCGCCGAGTACGTGTAGTGCAGCGACTTCGAGATCTGCAGGATCTTGGTGCCGCCGGACTGGCCCCACTGCTGTTCCAGCACGTTCTTCAGGTTCGCGCCGGTGAGCGTGATCGTCTGCATGATGTTCGAGAACGGCTGCACGGTGAACGCCTCGCCGTAGGTGACGACGCCGTCGCCTTCCCCGGCCGACGACGACTTGTACGTCAGGTCCGCGCGGATACCGCCCGGGTTCGTCATCGCGATCACCGCGTTGTTGGACTTGGTCGCTTCGAGCTGGGCGTCGGCGATCACGTCGCCGAGCGGCGATTCACCGGACGGCCCGCCCGCCGCGGGCAGGTCCGCGGTGATGGTGCCGACCTGCTTGTTCGCGATCGGCGCCGCTTTCGTCTTGGCCTCGTCGACGAGCTTCGTCACGGCCGGGTCCGGCGTGACGTCGCGGGTGACGATCTCGTTGTGCGCCTTGGTCTGCGCCCGGACGACGTCGCGCGTGCGGCGGTCGATCTTCAGGTCCACCACCGAAAGCAGCCGGCCGAACGACGCGCCCTGGATCACCGGACGCGGCTGGCCGGCCGGGTCGTTGAGGACGCAGTTGTACTGCTGGTGGCTGTGCGCGGTGAAGATCGCGTCGACCTTCGGGGTCACGTTCTTCGCGATGGTCGCGGCGGCCCCGTCCGGCTGGACCTTGCAGTCGTTCGGGCCCGCGCCGGGCAGCGCCTCGTCGCCCTGGTGCAGCAGCACGACCTGGGCTTTCACGCCGAGCCGGTCGAGGATGTTCGCGGTGCGGTCGATCGCCTCGACCTCGTCGCCGAACTTGAGGCCCTTGATCGCTTCCGGGGTCACGACCGACGGCAGGTCCTTGAGCGTCGCGCCGATGACGCCGACCGGGACGCCGCCGGAGTACTGGATGCTGAACGGCAGCAGCGCGGGCAGCCCGTTGTCGAAGTACGCATTGGACCCGAGCAGCGGGAAGCGCGCGCCGTCGTAGCTCTTGCGGAACTGGCAGCCGTCGGTCTTGTTGCAGCCGCCGAACTGCATGCGCAGCAGTTCCTGGTAGCCCTCGTCGAACTCGTGGTTGCCCACCACGGACGCCTTCACGCCGAGTTCGTTGAGGAAGTCCATGGTCGGTTCGTCGTGGAACAGCGCCGAGATCACCGGCGACGCACCGATGTTGTCGCCCGAGGACAGCACCATCGAATTGCGCACCTGCGCCTCGAGCTGCTTGACGTGCGTCGAGAGGTAGGCCGCGCCGCCCGCGTCCACCTTGGACCCGTCCGGGAGCGTGATCTTCCCGCCCGACCCGGACGGCGGTTCGAGGTTCCCGTGCAGGTCGTTGAACGCGATGATCCGGACGTCGGTGGTTTGTGCGGCCTCGGCGGGCGCGCTCGTGCCGGCCACGGCGGCCAGTGCGGCCGCGGCGGTGGCCGCGAGCCGGGTGAAGAGCTTCATGTTTCCTCCGGGGTTCGCGTCCGCTTGACCCCTGATGCGGACGCCCGGCGAAGCAGTCTGCCCAAATCGGACCGCGCTGACCAGGGCAGAACGGCCGGTGCCGGATGAAAGTTTCGGTAACGTTCGCCTCCCCCGCGCCGATTGTGCGTTGGGCACCGAGGGGGACAAATGGAACTGCAGCTCGTCGTGCTCACGCTCGCCGTGGTGGTTTTGCTGATCGCCGGCACCGTCTTCGCGGCCTGGCGTTCGGAGCGGGTGGACCGGGACGACGAACCGCCCTCGCGCGACGGCTGACCGATCGGTCGGCGGGTACTCGGCCATCTGGCCGACCCCGGCCTCGGCGGCTCCGGCTCTTCGACCGAAGTGCCGCGGCGGCAAGATCAATAGCGTTCTTGCCATGACGAACGCACAGGTCACCGCCCTGCAGTACGGGTTCATCGGGTTCCTCGCCGTCTGGGCGACGATCCTGGTCCCGCAGCTCGTGCTCCAGTTCGCGCGCTACGGCCGCCCGCAGCCGCGCAGCCTGGTGACCACGGCGGCAGTCGTGTTCTACGCGTGCATGGCGCTGGCGGTCGTCTTCCTGCCGCTGCCCGGCCCGCACAGCAGGCGGCTGGAGCAGACCGTGCAGCTGGAGCCGTTCCAGTGGATCGCGGACATCCACACCGAGCTGGTGAAACACGGCCTCTCGGCGGCGGAGTGGTTCACCACCCAGACCTTCCAGCAGGCCGCGATGAACGTGCTTCTGTTCGTCCCGCTCGGCTTCTTCGCCCGGGTGCTGTGGCGACGCGGTCTGGTCGGCGCGCTGGCGATCGGCTTCGCGGCCTCACTGGCCGTCGAGATCACCCAGCTCACGGCGAACTTCGGGACCGCGCCGTTCGTCTACCGGATCTTCGACGTCGACGACCTCATGACCAACACCTTCGGCTCCGGCCTCGGCTGGCTGGCCGGCGCGCTGCTGCTCGCTCTCCGGCCGGTCTCTTCAACCCTCCGCGCGGAGCCTGCCCGGAGCGAGCGGATCGACCTCGCCAAGACGCGCTAACCGGGCGCGCCTCGCGATCGCGGCTTGGCGCGCCGCGCGGCGGTCTTCCAGGATCACGATCAACGAGGCGATGGCGATGATCAGTGCTACCAGGCCGAGCACTAGCCACAACTGCATGTGCTCTCCTCATCGACGCCGTTGTGCGAGAGATCACACAGGCTACCGAGCGGGGTGGCGGGTTGGCTACCCCGCGTTCGAAGGTCGTGCGGAGAACCGGCGGACGTCCAGCATCCCGGAAACTGGACCCATGCCAGCCAAACCCACCAAGGCCGAACAGGCCGCCGCGCACGGACGCACCATCCCGGACGTCCTGACCCCCGACCTGAACGTGCTGTTCTGCGGCATCAACCCCGGGCTCTACTCCGGCGCGCTGGGCCTGCACTTCGCCCGTCCCGGCAACCGGTTCTGGCCCGCTCTCCACGCCAGCGGGTTCACCCCTCGCCTGCTGGACCCGAGCGAACAGGACCAGCTCCTCGACCTCGGCCTCGGCATCACCAACGTCGTGGCCCGGACCACCGCCCGCGCCGACGAGCTGACCGACGACGAACTCCGCGAAGGCGGCCAGGTCCTGACCAGGAAGGTCAAGAAGTACCGCCCGCGCTGGCTGGCAGTGGTCGGAATCACTGCCTACCGCGTCGCGTTCGGCGATCGGCGGGCCGCGGCCGGGCCGCAAGAACGGACAATCGGGACAACTCGGGTCTGGCTTCTGCCCAATCCAAGCGGGTTGAACGCCCACTGGACCCCGAAAACGCTCGCCGAGGAGTTCGGCCGGCTGCGCGCACGGGCGGTCAACGGAGATTCACCCGAGTGGCTAAACCCTCAGTAGAGCTAACCCGCGCGGGCGGCCCCTCGCTGCGCCGTCCGCCCGCATTTCGGAGCCACTTTTCTACTCACAGTTTGCTGCGACCACCCGTTACGGCCATGAGGGGGAAACCGCGTCACAAGCTGCTCTCGGCGGAGTCGAACCAGGGACAAGGTGTCGTTCCCGGCCGGTTCCGGCAGGGGGGACCGGCCGGCACGCCGAGGGGGTGTGCCGGTCACCGGGAGCGACCTCGATGGACGGAGGCCCGAGATGCGTGGCATCGAGCCCCACCGAACGCCCATGTCGGCCGGTCAGCCAGCCGGCGGTCGAAGCCTGGGGGTCGCGGTCGTCGACCCGATCCCGATTTTCCGCGAGGGCATCGCGGCGATGGTGCACCGCACGCTGGGCCTGCACTGGTCCGGCCAGGCGGCGAGCCACCACGCGGCGATGCAGCTGTGCGAGCAGGTCCGTCCGGACGTCGTGATCCTCGACTCCGCGCTCGACCCCAACTGCCATCTCGCGAAGCTGCTCAACGCGGGCGACCCGGCACTCGTGCTGGTCACCCTCGTGCGCGACACGAACCGCACCCAGCAGTACCTCGCCGCGGCCATCGGCGCGGGTGCGCACGCCATCGTCCCGCGCGCGGTCGATTCCCGGCGGCTCGCCGAGGCGGTCCGGCGCGCGCACCACGACCGCCGCTACATCGACCCGGCGCTGTCCGCGCTCACCGCGCGGCCCAAGCGCGAACCGTCGCCGAGAGCCGCTCCGGTCGACGGCCAGCTCGTGCAGCCCAAGGGCGCCATGCCGCTTTCCCGGCGCGAATACCAGGTTTTGCAGCTCGTCGCCGAAGGGCTGGAGAACTCGGGCATCGCGAAACTGCTCTTCCTGTCCGTGGAAACCGTGCGGACCCACGTGAAGAGCATTCTGCGCAAGCTCTCCGCCCGCGACCGGACACACGCGGTGACCATCGCGTTCCGCAGCGGCATTCTGGTCCCCCAGCTTGACGACAGTGCCGGTCCCCAGGTGGTGCAGGAGGCCGTGGCGCGCGGCACCCGGTGAGGTCGGCCCGCTGGTCGGCCCGATGTTCCCGAGCGAATACCCACCCCTGGAAGGGCGGATTCGCTTGCTCTGGTTACTGGTAGGTAATATCCTGATGTTACCGGCGAGTAAGGGAACCAGTGCCCGGCCGGAAAGCCGAACACGACACGGAGTGACGACATGGGCCACTACAAGAGCAACGTCCGAGACCTGGAGTTCAACCTCTTCGAGGTGCTCGGCGTGCAGGAACGGCTCGGCAAGGGCGTACTCGCCGAGTCGGACGAGGAGACCGCCCGCGGCGTGCTGTCGGAGCTGAACAACCTCGCCACCGGCCCGCTCGCCGAGTCCTACGCCGACGCCGACCGCAACCCGCCGGTGTATGACCCCAAGACCTTCAGCGTGACCATCCCCGAGTCGTTCAAGAAGAGCTACCAGGCTCTCGTCGATGGCGAATGGTGGCGGCTCGGCCTCACCAACGAGCTGGGCGGCTTCGGCCTTCCCCCGACGGTGCAGTGGGCCGCGGCCGAGCTGATCCTCGGCGCGAACGCGCCGCTGTTCATGTACCTGGCGGGCCCGAACTTCGCCATGATCGTGGACAAGAACGGCACCGAAGAGCAGAAGCACTGGGCCCGGCTGATGATCGACCGCGGCTGGGGAGCCACCATGGTGCTCACCGAGCCGGACGCCGGTTCGGACGTCGGCGCCGGCCGCACCAAGGCGGTCAAGCAGGAGGACGGCTCCTGGCACATCGACGGCGTGAAGCGGTTCATCACCTCGGCCGAGAACGACATGGTCGAGAACATCATGCACCTGGTGCTGGCCCGCCCCGAGGGCCCCGGCATCGAGACCAAGCCGGGCACCAAGGGCCTTTCGCTGTTCCTGGTCCCGAAGTTCCACTTCGACTCGAAGACCGGCGAACTCGGCGAGCGCAACGGCGCCTTCGTCACCAACATCGAGCACAAGATGGGCATCAAGGTGTCCACCACGTGCGAACTGACCTTCGGCCAGCACGGCACCCCGGCCAAGGGCTGGCTGCTCGGCGAGGTGCACGACGGCATCGCGCAGATGTTCCAGGTCATCGAGTACGCCCGGATGATGGTCGGCACCAAGGCGATCGCCACGCTGTCCACCGGCTACCTGAACGCGCTGGAGTACGCCAAGGAGCGCGTGCAGGGCGCGGACCTGCCGAACATGCTCAACAAGACCGCGCCGCGCGTCACCATCACGCACCACCCGGACGTGCGTCGTTCGCTGATGCTGCAGAAGGCGTACGCCGAGGGCCTGCGCGCGATCTACCTGTACACCGCGTCCTTCCAGGACCAGCTGTGGACCGGCGAGGGCGACGAGGCGTCGCTGAAGCTGGCGCACGGCGTCAACGACCTGCTGCTGCCGATCGTCAAGGGCGTCGGCTCCGAGCGCGCCACCGAGCAGCTCGTGCAGTCGCTGCAGACCCTCGGCGGTTCCGGCTTCCTGCAGGACTACCCGATCGAGCAGTACATCCGCGACGCGAAGATCGACTCGCTGTACGAGGGCACCACGGCGATCCAGTCGCTGGACTTCTTCTTCCGCAAGATCGTCCGCGACAAGGGCCAGGCGCTCGCGTTCGTGGCAGGCGAGATCACCAAGTTCATCGAGTCCGAGGCGGGCAACGGCCGGCTCAAGAACGAGCGCGCGCTGCTCAAGCAGGCGCTCGAGGACACCCAGGGCATGCTGGGCTCGCTGATCGGCTACCTGACCTCGTCGCAGGAAGACCCGCAGAACATCAACAAGGTCGGCCAGCACACCGTGCGGCTGCTGATGTCGGTCGGCGACCTGCTGGTCGGCTGGAAGCTGCTGCAGGGAGCCGAGGTCGCGCTGGCCAAGCTCGACAACGGCGCGTCGGCCAAGGACAAGCCGTTCTACGAGGGCAAGCTCGCGGTCGCGTCGTTCTTCGCGAAGACCGTGCTGCCGGAGCTGACCTCGCGCCGCGCCATCGTGGAGGCCGCGGACAACGCGCTGATGGACGTGGACGAAGCCGCGTTCTGATCCCACTCGCCGGAAAAATGCCCCGCTCCGCACCCGGACCGGGGCATTTTTCGTGCTCCCGGTGGCGATGGCCTCCCGCGGGCGGTAAGCCGGGTTTGGTCCTACGGGTTCCGGGCTATACCGGCCGAGCCCGGTCTTATCGGCAGAAGGAGTTTCGCCATGGCGGTTTCCGGCATCATCAGCGCGGTCGTGATCGGCCTGATCCTCGGCCTGCTCGGCAAGCTGGTGGCACCTGGCAAGCAATCGATCCCGATCTGGCTGACGATCCTGGTCGGCATCGTGGCTGCGTTCGTCGGCACCGCGATCGCCCGCGGCCTGGGTTACGCCGACACGAAGGGCATCGACTGGCTGGAGATCATCACCCAGGTGGTGCTCGCCGCGATCGGCGTGACGCTCGCCGCCACCCTGTGGGGCAAGCGGCAGGTCAGGAGCTAGCTCAGTCGTTCAGCTCCGGCTCGAGCAGGCTCATCAGGTACATGTCGTGGTACTGGCCGTCGGGCCCGCGATGGCATTCGCGGTGCCTGCCGTCTTCCACGAACCCGACCTTGCGGTAGACGTGCCGGGCGCGCTCGTTCTCCGCGACCACCCAGAGCGCGATCAGGTGCAGCCGCATCACGTTGAACCCGTAGCGGCACATGAGTTTCAAGGCCTCAGTGCCGTACCCGCCGTCCCAGTGGTCGGTCTCGCCGAGGTAGATGTCCAGCTCGGCGCGGCCGACCTCTGGGCGCGCGTCCCGCAGGTCGACGACGCCGATCAGCTTGCCCGCCTCGATGGATTCGATGCCGAGCACGACGTTGTCGTAGGTGTTCACCGGGCGCTCCTCGCCCCGCTTGCGCAACTGGGCTAGTGAACGCGGGTAATCGGCAGTCATGTATCGGCCGACTTCGGGGTCGTGGATCCACCGGTAGATCGATTCGGCGTCCGCCGGTTCGAGCGCCCGCAGCCGCACTAGCTTCCCGGTGAGCATCGCGCCCCTTATTCTCGTTTCAGCACAAGGAAATCCGTGACGCCGACCAGCCCGAGGAACTGCCGTACCCCGGGCGGCATCGGCCGGCGCGATTCATCATGCACGAGTTCCGGATCGCGCACGCGGTATTTACGGCCGCGCGTGAGCACCTCCGCCTCGCCCGCCGCGAGGACGTTGCGGACCCAGTCGGCGTCCGGTCCGTAGGTGAGCGCGACAACGAATCCGTCGTCGGTGCGGAAGATATTGAGCGGCGTGCGGAACTCTCGGCCCGACTTGCGGCCGCGGTGCACGATCACCCCGAATCCGGGCAGTTTGTCGGCGAAGGGTTTCGTGACCCGGTTGGTGACCACGCGGTTGAACCGGGCGAGACGTTCGGGCAGCACCATGCCGCCGAGCCTAATCCAACGTTCGTGGAATTTCCTGCTGGAGACGCGCTGTGCACCTGAGCGGGCGGGTCTGGTGGGATGGGCGCGCACGTGGACACGAGGTGGGGAGCGGGTATGTCCGAGGACTGGCCGATGGGGCAGGAACCGCACGCGGCGGTGCTCGTCGCGCGCGGGCTGATCGAGCATCCGGAGCAGCTCGATCACGTGCTGCTCGACGACGAGGAAGGCTGGTTCGTCAGCGACGGCACGGAGTTCGGCGAGGATCCGGAGCTGGACGAGGAACAGTTCGCCACGATGTGCCTGCACGACGTTGTCGAGTTGCTGCCGCAGCTGAAGGCGCTGGCCAAGCTGCCGGCCGGGATGGGTGCGGAATGGGACGCCGGCAACGGGACCTGGGTGCTGATTTCGCCGCTGGTGCCGAGTGACGACGAAGAGGCCCGCGCGTACCGGGAAGCCCGCGTCGCCGCGTGGCCGCACGCCGGATCGCCGATGGACGAGGTGAACCTCAGCCTCGGGTTGATGGAGATCAGCACCGCGAGGGACGCTCCGGCCCGCAACGTGCGGTACGTCAGCCGGGACGAAGACGGCACGTGGATGTTCGTCGGGTTCGAGGTGCCGGACCCGGATGAGCAGACCGAGGTCGAGGTTGACACGCTGGAGCTCGGCCACGTGGCGGAGCTGTACCCGGACGTGGTCGAGCTGCTGGACGCCGAGCCGGGCGAAGTGTTCTTTCGCGAGGCGCCGGACGCCGAGTGGCTGCGGGTAATCGACGACGGGGAGTGAAGATGTCCGAACAATGGCCGCTGCGGCAGGACCCGGAATCCCCGGTGATCATCGCGCACGAGCTGGTGGATCATCCGGAGAAGCTGGCCTTCGTCGTCCTCGACGATGACGACGACTGGTTCATCAGCGACGGCGCCGAGTTCGAAGAGGACATGGAGGTCAACCGCCAGCTGTTCGGCGCGATGGCCCTGCGCGAGGCGGTGACCCTGCTGCCGCACCTGGTCGCGCTGGCCGGCGTGCCCGCCGGGATGGCCGCGGACTGGGATCCGGACCGTCGCACCTGGCTGCTCAGCTCGGTGTCGGATTCCGACGACGTGGACGAGGACCTCGCGCACCGCGACGCCCGGATCGCCGCCTGGACGCATCCGGGTTCGCCGCTGGAAGAAGTCCAGCTGAGCACCGGCTTGACCGAAATCGGCACGACCGCGGACGCTCCGGCCCGCGCGGTCCGCCAGGTGGTCCGGGAGCAGGACGGGACGTGGCTGTTCGTCGGCTTCGAGGTCCCCGAGGCCGAGGACTTCGAGGTGGAGGGCCTGGAACTGGAGCACGTCGTGCAGCTGTACCCGGACGTCGTGCCGACCCTCCTCACCGCGCCGGGCCAGGTGTTCGATCGCGCCGAGCCGGGCGCGCCGTGGGAACTGGTGGAAGGCTGACGTCCTTTGTGGACCGTCTGAGATCGCAGACGCTTTCCCGGCGCCGTAGGTTGGTCGGCCGAACCCGGATCGGTTCTACTGTGCCGACCCGCTCGCGCCGCGGGCCGCCGATTTCGGGAGGTAACCGTCGATGACGACGAAGTCCGAGGATGGGTTGAGCCGCCGGTTGAACGGAAGGCACATCCGGTTCATCGCGCTCGGTTCGGCGATCGGCACCGGATTGTTCTACGGCTCCTCGGACACGATCGCCAAGGCCGGGCCGTCTGTGCTCATCGCGTATCTCATCGGCGGAGCGGCGATTTTCTTCGTCCTGCGCGCTTTGGGCGAGATGGCGGTGAACGATCCCGCGCCCGGTTCGTTCGGCGAATACGCCCGGAAGCACCTGGGCCCCCTGGCGGGTTTCCTGACCGGCTGGACGTATGCGTTCGAGATGGTGATCGTCTGCGTCGCCGATGTCACGGCTTTGGCGGTGTATATGGGATTTTGGTTCCCGGATGTGCCCCGCTGGATCTGGGTGGTGCTGACGATCCTGGTCATCGCCGCCGCGAACCTGGTCAGCGTACGGGTTTACGGTGAATTGGAGTTTTGGTTCACGCTGGTCAAGGTAGTCGCCATCATCGCGATGATCATTGGCGGAGCCGCAATCCTGATCTTCGGCGCGCATGCCGGCAGCGTCACGAACCTGTGGTCCCACGGCGGCTGGTTCCCCCATGGCTTCAGCGGTTTCCTGGCTTCGTTCGCCCTGGTGATGTTCGCCTTTGGCGGCACGGAAATCCTGGGCCTCACCGCGGCGGAATCGGAAGACCCGCGCACCGCGATGCCCAAAGCGGTCAACACGGTCCCGGTTCGAGTCCTGCTGTTCTACGTGGCGACCCTCGCGATCATCATGATGCTGAACCCGTGGAACACGGTCAGCAGCTCGGGAAGCCCCTTCGTCCAAATCTTCTCGGGACTGGGATTGCACTCCGCCGCAACGGTTTTGAACATAGTCGTGGTCACTGCCGCGTTGTCCGCGATCAACAGCGACATCTTCGGCGCCGGCCGGATGATCTACGGTTTGGCTCGCCGTGGCCAAGCTCCCGCGGTCATGGCGCGGGTGACGCGGAATGGTATCCCGTGGATGACCGTCCTGGTCGTTGCTGCCGCGCTAAGCCTGGCGGTGGTCTTGAACTACCTGTTGCCGGACAGCGCTTTCCTGCTGATCGCCTCGGTAGGCACCTTCGCGACGGTGTGGGTTTGGTTCATGATCCTGCTTACGCACTACCGGTCTCGCCGCGGGTCGACTGCCGCCGATCTGGCATTCCCGGTACCGTTCTGGCCGGTGGGTCAGATTTTGACGATGGTGTTCATGGTGTTCATCTTCGTGGTGATGGCGTTCGCTGAAGACACCCGCCTGGCGCTAATCGTCGGTGTGGTGTGGCTGACGGTGCTGTGCGGGTTGTTCTGGTTTCACCGCAGGGCAACTTCGGCTCCGAAGGAAGACGCGATGACCGAGGCCAGGTAGCCTCCCTTGGAGGTCCATAGTGGACTCCGGGAATTAACGGGGATGCTCATGCCATAATGAACGAATGGGGAACCGTCGATCGCGGCTGCGGGACGACCTCGCCAAAGCCTCCGGCCTCCGTGTCCTGGCCCGCTCCTCTCCTCGGTTGCTCCTGTGGTTGCTCTTCTACCTGGTGCTCGCTTACGGAACCCTGGCCGCGATCCTCGCGGTGACCGGCCAGTTGGACGCCTTCCTCCAGTGGGCAGGCTGCGCCGGCGTACTGGCGGGAGGACTGTTCAGCGCGCGGCTCTACCGAACCCGGAAATAGGCGGCGAGTTGAACGTCTGCCACCCGTTCAGGGAGGGCATCGGTCGTACCTAGCGCGCGTTCCTGCGGCAGCTTTCGGCTGCTGCGGAAAGGCTGCGCGGGCAGATGCAGGTCATGACGGTGAGACCGCTCCTGGTGCCACGGTGATGGCGTGTTCGCTGCGTCGGCAGGCGACTAGAGCGTGGTCCAGGGTGGCGATGGTGTCGGCGTACAACCCGGAGAAAGTAAGCGGCCTACGGCTCACCTTTTTGGATCTCATCTCACCGGCAGATTCGTGAACGCACCGAACTTTCGGATGTCGGTCGGCGTGGTGATGTGCGGAGGCGCTGGTGTCGGTGTGACACCAGGGCCTCCGTGGTCTGATGAGCGGTGGCGGCGGGCCGCTTCAGTGGTACACGCGCCCGGTTCCGCGGAGGTATCCGCCGGAGAAATAGAGTTCGTAGTCGTGGCTGGGGTCGAAGCCGGTCCAGCAGAAGCTGTGTGCGTGTCCGTCCGCGGCTGGGTAGTACTTTGCGGGGCCGGCGGGTTGATCCGGGATGGGGCCTGGCAGTACTCGGTAGGGCCGGATCGTCAACGCGGAGTTGCTGGAGTTGGTGATCGCTACGCAGACTCGTCCGTCTGATGCGGGGTGAAATTCCCTGCTCCACATGTCGCCCATTGCCGGCCCGTAGCTGAAATTGAACGGAATGCTGGATGACGTGATCGCCGACGCTGAGGGCACGGTCAGCAGTGACAGCGCAGACACCGACGCGGCCGCGATGGCTACAGCCATTATTTTGGACATGGGTAATTCCTTTCGCTGCGGATTTTTGGCAACTGGTGACATTCGGTCCTTGCCGAGGACGCTCCGCGGCCGTCGAGTCACCGTGCCGCCGTAGGGATTTCGCTCGTTCGAGCGTTGCATCGCTGAGCCGTCGAGGGCAACACTGCTGGTGTCGCGGATGTCGCGCGCAGTGTCACGACACCGCTACCAGGGGTTTCTTGGAGATCGGCGAAGTCATCGGAGGGGGATGGCATGGCTGGCGAGGGGTCAACAGTGCCCGCGGTGAGCACTGCTAAAGAATTCGGTGATCATTTACGGTGTTTGCGCGGCGAGATGACGCAGGCAGCGCTGGCACGGCATTCCAGGATCGAGCAGAACGTGCTGACCAGGCAGCGAGTCTCGAGTATTGAAAACGGCGCTTTGCCCACGTCTGAGCAGTTGGCGTGTTATCTGCGAGGATGCGGATGCGTCGAGCAGCGCGACGAATGGGAGGGCATCCGAAGCCGGCTCGCTGCCCCAGACCGTCCGTCATCGGTTAGTCCGGGTGGTGACGCCTCTGCCGTTCGGTCTCGTCGTCGATGGTGGAGGGCGCCGGTGTTCGCGGTGAGCGCCACTGTCGCGGTAGCAGGGGTGGTAACGCTGGTCGGCATGGGAGGCGGGGTCGATCTCGGCGCGCAAACCAGCGCTCCCAATGCCCTGCCGGAGTGCGCGGAGAACTTCGTGTGTTTCTGGTCGGAACCAAACTTCGGCGGACAGAAAATCCAGGAACCACCCGACTGGGCAACGGGAAGCCACTGCATCCGCCTGCCGTTCAGCGCGCGGTCGGCACTGAATAACACAAAAGAACGGCAACGCGGCTACCTCAACAGTGATTGTTCGGACGGCGGAACGATCCTGCAATACCGAGGAGCGGCCGAGCGGTCCATCAACATCAACGCCTACAAGCACACCTAACCATTCACGGAGAGACCGGATTAAGAGCGAGACGTCCTGGCGTTCGTCTTTGGCCTCGGATTGGCCAGCGCCAACCCGCTGGTAGTCCTCGCCGGTGGGTCGGGCACGTGGTCGATGGCGAGCATCGGGACCCGCTGTCACCATGCCACCAGAGAGGCGGGCCAGGACCTCGCCGATCGCATCTCGCGCTTGGCGGAGAACCGTCCGCCGAGACGGACACCTATTCCGTTGAGGGCAACCCCGATGTCGCTGACTAAAGGCCCGCGCGGCTGGGGTGCCGGGCACAATAAAACCCCAAGCCGTGCGGCTTATGCCGGTTGACCTGGGGTTTTATGAATGGAGCGGATGACGGGAATCGAACCCGCGTATTCAGCTTGGGAAGCTGATGTTCTACCATTGAACTACATCCGCAGTGCCCCGCCAGCATACACAACCACGGCACCCCCATGTCCAGCGGGGGGCACGCCTTGACGCTCCGCCAGCAAAGTGACAACACTTGTTGTCGACCCAAGGTGCGGAGGTGCGCGATGGACGACCCCGAGATGCCCCCCGAAATGCCCCCGGAGACGTCCCCGGGACTGCCCCCGGAGATGTTCCGCCAAGGCGGCTTCCGCCTGGCAGCCCGGACCCGGGGCGCGCAGGCCGACGAAGCCCAGCTCAAGCGGCTCCGCACCTTCGCGCAGCGGGAGGACGCCCTAGCGGACGCCGTCGTCGAGTGGCTTCATCGGGAACCGCATCGCCAAGAGCTGGTCGACCAGGCGCTCGCCGGGGAACGAGTGCCGTCCGAACTCGCCGCCTTCGTCGAGCACGTCGAAGCCACCCCGTACTGGGTCGATCACCAGCGGCTGATCAGCGGCGCGAAGGCGATCACCCGCGCCGGGCTGCTTGGTCTCTTTCCCCTCGGCGACATGTCGCTCATGGGCGGCTACCTGGCCTCCCGCGCGACGAAATCCCTGGTCGGCACTGGCGAAATCGAACACCGGGCGCCTCGGCGGCTGGTTGAGACCGCGGCGTGGTGGATTGACGTCACCACGCCGGGGGCGCTCGAAAAACACGGCTCCGGGTATCAGGCCGCGCTGCGGATCCGGCTCGTGCACGCGCACGTCCGGCGCGCGATGAACAACCGGCCCGACTGGGATTACGACCGGTGGGACCGGCCGGTCAATCAGGTCCAGACCGCGGGCACCTTGCTGCTCTTCTCGCTCGTCTACGTCGTCGGCACCCAGCTGCTCGGCCTCCGCTACACCGCCCGCGAGAAGGCCGACATCCTGCATCTTTGGCGCTACGTCGGCTGGCTGATGGGCGTCGACGACGAACTCTTGCCGGCCGACGAGGACGACGCTTGGCGGCTGCTCTGGATGCTCGCCGCCACCGAGTTCATCCCCGACGACGACTCCCGGCGGCTCGCCCGCGCCCTCGTCGGCACGCACGCGGCGGTCGGCGAGGGGCGCGGGGCCGCCGGGAAGGTGCTCGCGCGGGTGAGCGTCGGCGTGCATTCCGCGATCAGCCGGCTCGTGCTCGGGCGCGACAACGCCGACTTTCTCGGGCTGCCGGACAACCCGGTCGCGCAGGCCGCGGTGCTCGCCGCCGCGGGGGTGAACTACGCGGCCGAGACCGTGCGCCAGCTCGTTCCCGGGGCGACCGCGCTGCAGGAAGCGCTCGGCGCGTTCGGGCGCCGGCGGTACCTCAAGCGGATGGACGCGGTCTTCGGACGGAGGGGTGCCCCGGCCGCGCCCACCCGCCCGATAGGCTGCATCCGTGCTGCTCAGTGACCGTGACCTCCGCAAAGAGCTCGACGCCGACCGGCTCGGCATCGACCCCTTCGACCCTGCCATGGTCCAGCCGTCCAGCATCGACGTCCGGCTCGACCGGTACTTCCGGGTCTTCGACAACAGCAAGTACACCCACATCGACCCGCAGCTGCAGCAGGACGAGCTGACCTCGCTGGTCGAAAAAGAGGGCGACGAGCCGTTCGTGCTGCACCCCGGCGAGTTCGTGCTCGGGTCCACGTTCGAGCAGGTCCGGCTCGCCGACGACCTCGCCGGGCGGCTCGAGGGCAAATCCTCCCTCGGCCGTCTCGGGCTGCTCACCCACTCCACCGCGGGCTTCATCGACCCCGGTTTCTCCGGGCACATCACGCTCGAGCTGTCGAACGTCGCGAACCTGCCGATCACGCTGTGGCCGGGGATGAAAATCGGCCAGCTGTGCATTTTCCGGCTGTCCAGCTCGGCGGAATTCCCGTACGGCTCCAGCGAGGCCGGCTCCCGCTACCAGGGGCAGCGCGGGCCGACGCCGAGCCGCGCGTACAAGAACTTCCACCGCGTCGACACCTGGCGCTAGGCCGCCCGCACCGGGGCCGCCCAGTCGATCCGGTGGTCCCACATGAACCGGTTCGGGTCGTCGGTGGCCGGTTTGCGCAGCGCGCGCGTGATGAAGAAGTCGCGGAGCACTCGGCCGACCGGGCCGGGCGCTTTGGCGTCGCCGTTGCGTTTGCCTTGCGCCACAACGGCTTCCACCCGATCCCGGCGCAAGGTCTCGAAGGTCGTCAACGCGGCCGCCGGGTCGGACACGTCGCGCAGGCACCTCGCGAGCGTCACCGCGTCCTCGATCGCCATCGCCGCGCCCTGACCGGCCGCTGGTGACGTCGCGTGCGCGGCATCGCCGATCAGGCCGATCCGGCCGCGGTGCCACACCGGGACCGTCGGGAAGTCGTACGTCGCCCACGGTTCGTAGATGTTTTCGCTGGCCTCGACGATCGCGGTGGCCGGAGTGCGGTCCGGGCGCACCAGGTCGAGGAGCCGCTTCCGCCAGCCAGGGCCGCGCATCGCGGCGAGGTCGGATTCCGTCGGCTCGCTGCGGTGCGGCACGTTCGCGAACCACCAGACCGCGCCGTCCGGGGCGAGCACGTGCGCGAAGAACGCCTTACGGCCGAACACCATGTGCATGACGCCGGGCTCGTCGTCGAGGTCGAGCCCGCGCGCGAAACCGCCAGTGTTGAGCAGCGGCACGTACCGCGGCGCGGGTGCGGACGGGTCCAGGATCCGGCGGACGGTCGACCGCAGCCCGTCCGCGCCGATCAGCAGGTCACCGTGGGTTTTCGTGCCGTCGGCGAAGAGCGCGGTGACGCCGTCGGAGGTCTGCTCGGCGTTGGTCAGCCGCTTGCCGAACTCCGTGGGCACGCCGCGTCTGCCCGCTTCGTCGCGCAGCGCCACGTAGAGGTCGGAACGCAGCACGGTCTGGCTCACCGTGCCGTCCGGCAGCGGCCCGCCGAGCGGGAACTCGCTGAGCTGGCGGCCGTTGCCGAGCCCGAGCGTCATCCGCGGAGTGTCGAAACCCAGGTCTTTGACCAGCGGTTTCAGCCCTAACGGCGTGAGCGCGTCGAGGCCGTTCACGGCGAGAGTCAAGAACGCGCCGACCCCCTCCGCGCTGCGGTCGTACGCCTCGTACAGCACCGGTTCGTGCCCCACCTCGTGCAGCGCGATCGCGGTGATCGCCCCCGCGATGCCCCCGCCCGCGATCAAGACTCGTGCCATGGTTCGCCCCTTCGAATATCTTGGAAAGTAATTCGTTCTATCGAACTAAATAGTCCGCTAGACTCCGGGGCATGTCAAGCGAGCGCGAGGATCTGGTCGCTGAGCTGCTGCTTCGTTCCCGGGTGCTGTCGACCGAGACGGTCATGTTCCACACCGCGCTCGCCGAGCAGAACGGGCTTTCGACGGTCGAGAGCAAGGTCACCGACTATCTCGCCCGGCTCGGTCCCCTCACGCCGAAGGAGCTGGCCGGGTACGCGGGGCTCGCGCCGGCGTCCGTCACCGCTCTCGTCGACCGGCTCGAGCGCAAGGGCGTCGTCAACCGGATGCCGCATCCGGACGACCGGCGGAAGGTCCTCGTCCGGCTCGACCCGGCGGGCGTCGAGCGGGTCGCGCCGCTGTGGGACCACATCGTCGCGGCGATGAAGTCGATCGCGGCCGGCTACTCCGACGAGCAACTCCAAACGGTGATCGGTTTCCTCGAACAGGCAGCGGCGATCACTCACGAGTCAACCGTGCGTCTCACTAATCGCTCAGCGGAGTGAGGTAGTCCCACGGCCGGGTAAGAAATCGCCGCGGCGTCACCGGATGGTGGAAAACTTGCGCGCATGGTTTCGGCCGGGAAACGTCCGCTCTTGGTCCTCGGCCTGACGGCCATTCTGCTGACGCCCGCCGCGCCCGCGGCGCAGGCCCGGCCGGTGCCGGAGCTGCAGGTCACGACGGCCGCCGAACCGCATCGGGTGCACGCTGGCGACCAGGTGACGTTCACGGTGAGCGTGACGAATCCGGCTTCGGTCCCGGTGTCCGAGGTGGACGTCGTGGACGAGCAGAACCCGCAGTGCGGCAAGAAGATCGGCTCGCTGGCACCGGGGGCCAGCACGCGCTATCAGTGCACGTTAGCCGCGCCGGAGAAGGGCTTCGTCTCGACGGTCAAGGTGACCGGAGTGGGTTCCGGCGGACAGCAGGTCTCGGCTTCGGCGGGCAGCAAGGTCGACGTCCTTCGCCCGGCTTTGACGTTGAGCAACCAAGTCGACAAACCGGCTTATCGCGCTGGCGATCAGGCGACCTTCACGCTCAAGACCACCAACACCGGCGACGTTCCGCTGCATGACGTGACCATCGGCGACCCAACGGTCCCCTCGTGCGCTCGCGCGATCGGCTCGCTCGCGCCGGGGCAATCGGTGGCGGGCACCTGCACGGCGACGGTGCCGCTGCCGGACGGAGCCAGCGCGACGGTGAAGGGGATCGACCCGCTGGGCAAGGTCGTCAGCTCGACCGCGGACGCGAAAGTCCCCCTCATCGCGCCCGCGGTGGCGGTTTCGAAGGAGGCCGTCCCGCCCGTGGTGCACGGCGGGGACCAGGTCACCTGGAAGGTCACCGTGCGCAACACCGGCGACAGCCCGCTCAATCCGGTGGACGTCACCGACGACGCGACGCCGGCGTGCTCGCGGTCCTTCGGCGTGCTCGCGCCCGGTGCCCAGCAGACCTACTCCTGCACCGCGAAACCCGCGCGCACCACCACAAACACCGTCACCGCCACCGGTACGGACGCTACCGGCCGACCGGTCACGGACAAGTCTTCAGCCACCGTCACGGTGATCCATCCGGGCTTGGCGGTCACCGCCGCGGCCTCCCCCGTGCCGGTGCGCGAAGGGGACCGAGTCACCTTCGCGGTAACCGTGCGCAACACCGGCGACGTGCCGCTGGACGACGTCGCGGTAGCCGACGACAGTGTGCCCGGTTGCGTGCGCAAGTTCGGCACGTTGGCACCCACCGCGGTCGAGACGTACAAGTGCGAACAGTTAGCCCCGGCGGACGACGTGACGAATACCGTTGTCGCGACTGGCAAAGACCAGCTCGGCACGACACAGCGCGCAACCGCGGATGCGCGCGTGGACGTGGTTCATCCGACGCTAGAGGCCACCGCCGCTGCCGCTCCCGCGCAGGTGCGCGAGGGGGACCGGGTCACTTTCACCGTCACGGTGAGCAACACCGGGGATGCGGAGTTAAAAGACGTCACGGTGGCAGACGACCGCGTCGCGGAATGTGCGCGCCCGCTGGGAACCGTTGCCCCCCAAAGCAAGCAGGCCTTCACCTGCAGCACGGTCGCCGGAACACAGGGCTTCGCCAACGATCTGACCGTCGCCGGCACGGACCCGACCGGCCGCCCGGTCACCGCGAAGGCGAGCGCGTCGTTCACCGTCCAACACCCAGCGGTCACCTTGACCGCGACTGTCCAAGGTGGACCATTCCGCGACAACGACGCCGTGGCGGTGCACGTGCTCGTGGCGAACACCGGTGACGTGCCGCTCACCGGGCTCGCCGTTACGACGATGGCCCGCGCCGAAGGCTGTGCGCAGCAGCACGACGCACTCGCCCCCGGAGCCAGCTGGACGTTCGACTGCGCCACCACCGCGCCGAACACCGACACCACCGAAGCGCTGCAGGTCACCGCGAAACCGCCGGTCGGCGCGCCAGTGACCGCGGCGACCGAGGCGGCGATCGACGTGATCCACCCGTTCGTCACGCTCGCCCAAAGCGTGGCGCCGGCGGTGGTGCGCCCGGGCGAACCCGCCACCTTCACCCTGACCGTGACCAACGCCGGCGACACCGAACTCCGCGACATCCAGGTCGCCGACCCGGCCGTGCCGGAATGCGTGAAGCGGCTGGGAACCCTTGCCCCGCAGGCAACGCAGACCTACAGCTGTGCCCGGACCGCGACCGACGACCTCACCAGCGACGCGACGGTCACCGGCACCGATCCGTCCGGCCGACCCGTCACCGCGAACGCGAGCGCGCACCTCGACGTCATCCATCCCGCCGTCCAGCTCACCCAGACTGTCGCGCCGACGCAGGTGCGAGAGGGGGACCAAGTCACCTTCACCCTCACCGTGCGCAACAGCGGAGACATCCCACTGGCCAAAGTGTCCATTGTGGACGAAAAGACCCCCGGTTGCGCCCGGGACTTCCCCGCCCTGGCCGCGGGAGAAGAACAGCGCTACACCTGCACCGCCCAAGCCGGGCGGGACGGCTACTCCAACATCGCGAAGGTGACCGCCACCGACCCGATCGGCGGGCCGGTGACCGCCACGGCGGACGCCGCGTTCACCGTCGTGCACCCCGGACTGACGTTGACGAAAACCGTCCACGGCGGCCCCTTCCGCGAGGGCGACCCGGTCACCTTCACCATCACGGTCACCAACACCGGCGACGCCCCGCTGACCGCGGTCAAGGTCACCGACCAGGGCCCCTGCGCGAAAACCCTCGACACCCTCGCCCCGAAAACGAACAAGGCCTACGACTGCACCCTCCCCGCCCCCGCCGACGACGCGGTCAGCACCGCGCACGCGACCGGCAATCCGCCGGTGGGCCCGCCGCTCACTGCCTCCGCCGACGCGCACCTCGACGTGATCCACCCCGCGCTCACCGTGATGACCTCGGCGAATCCGACCGTCGCGCGGGCTGGCGACCCCCTCGCCGTGACAGTCGCCGTCACCAACACCGGCGACGTCCCGCTCACCGCGGTGACCAGCGACGATCCCGGCTGCCCGAAGAAGTTCGACCGCCTCGAACCCGGTGCCGCGCAGAGCTACCAGTGCACGGTGAAGGCCAAACCGGACGACTTCGCCGTCGCTGCCACCCTGACCGGCACCGACCCGACGAACCGCACGGTCACCGCGTCCGGTTCGGCGAAGATCGACGTCATCCACCCGGAAATCGTCATCATGAAAGACGCCCAGCCGTACGAGGTGCGGCAAGGCGACAAGGTCACCTTCTCGCTCCTCGTCCGCAACGTCGGCGATGTCCCGCTGACCGCGGTGTCCGTTGTGGACGATCGCACCCCGGCGTGTGCGCACCAGATCCCGAGCCTGGCCCCGGACGCCCAGATCGAGTACCAGTGCACGATCACCGCGGGTGCGGCTGGTTTCACGAACACCGCGAAGGCGACCGGAACCGACCCGACACAGCGCACGGTGAGCGCTACCGCGCAGGCGTCGTTCAAGGTGAAGAAGCCCGCGCTGGCGGTCGCCAAGCACGCCGCCGGCAGCGCGTATCGAGCCGACGACGCGGTGCCGTTCGAGGTCGTGCTGACCAACACCGGCGACCAGCCGTTGCACGACGTGCGGGTGACTGACGACCCCGCCTGCGCGCGCACCTTCGCCGAGCTGCCGGTCGGCGGAACCCAGCGCTACCAATGCGTGGCTCCGGCAACCGCAGGCCAGGCAACCGCGACCGCCGCCGCTCCGTGGGGCCCGCCGGTCGCCGCGACCGGAAAAGCAGCCATCACGGTGCTTCATCCCGCGCTGGACCTGCGCCGCGATCACCTGCAGCAGCCGATCCGGCCGGGTGACCCGGTGACGTACGTGAGCACCCTGCGCAACACCGGGGACGCGCCCTTGCACGAGGTGACCGTTCACGACGCCGACCCGGCCTGCTCGTTCACCGTCACCCAGCTGGCCCCTGGCGAGCAGGTCACCCGCGCCTGCACGCTGTCGGCCCGCGCGGACGGCACCACGACAACCACCGCGACCGCGACTGACCAGACCGGGCGCACCGTCTCGAAGGAAGCCACCACGACGACGAAGGTCGGCCGGTGAGGAAGGCACAAGAAAAGGCAGCGAAAAATATCTCTCCCTGCCGTATTTAACTTATAACGCATCGGGGGGCTTGCCGCAAGACCCGGGTGGTACCGCAGAATCTCCAGCCGACCAGGCTGCCGCTCGCGGGCGAACCAAGCCGGGAACGACCACAGACGGGGGAAACGAACGAATGGGCAGCTACGTGCTCGGTCTCCAGGAGATCGACCGGGACCAGGTCGCGCTCGTCGGAGGTAAGGGCGCGCAACTGGGCGAACTCGCGCGGATCGACGGGGTCCGCGTGCCGCCCGGCTTGTGCGTGACGACCGAAGCGTTCGAGCGAATCGTCGCGAACGCGCCGGAACTGACCGGGCCGCTGGAGCGGCTGGCGACCCTGAACCCGGACGACCGGGAAGCGATCAGCGAAGGCAGCGCGGAGGTCCGGCAGGCACTCGAAGCAATCGCCATCCCGGACGAGCTGGCCGCGGAGATCACCGCCGCGCTGGTGGAAGGCCGCGCGTACGCGGTCCGGTCGAGCGCGACCGCGGAAGACCTTCCGGGGGCTTCTTTCGCCGGTCAGCAGGACACCTACCTCAACGTGCTCGGCACGGAGGCGGTTCTGCGGCAGATCAGCCGGTGCTGGGCGTCGCTGTTCACCGAACGCGCGGTGACCTATCGGCTGCGCAACGGCTTTGACCACCGGAAAGTCCACATGGCCGTGGTCGTGCAGCAGATGGTCTTCCCGCGGGCGGCCGGGATTCTCTTCACCGCCGACCCGGTGACGTCCAACCGGAAGGTCGCCACGGTGGAGGCCAGCTTCGGCCTTGGCGAGGCACTGGTGTCCGGCCTGGTCAACGCCGACCACTACCAGGTGCGCGACGGCGAGATCATCGAAAAGACGATCTCCGCCAAGCAGCGCGCCGTCCTGGCCGTCGAGGGCGGCGGCACCGAAGAGCGGCCGATCGCCGCGGATCAGCAGGAACAGGCCGCGCTGACCGACGAGCAGGTGCTTCGGCTCGTCGAGCTCGGCCGCACGATCGAGGCGCACTTCGGCCGTCCGCAGGACATCGAATGGTGCCTGGCCGGCGACGAATTCCAGATCGTCCAAAGCCGCCCGATCACCACGCTGTTCCCGATCCCGGAGGCCACCGGCGAAGGAAACCGCGTCTACGTCTCCGTCGGCCACCAGCAGATGATGACCGACGCGATGAAGCCGCTGGGCCTGTCGGTCTGGCAGCTGACGACACCGCGGCCGATGGCCGAGGCGGGCGGACGGCTGTTCGCGGACGCCACCCCGCTGCTGTCGGTGCCCAAGACCCGTGCCGGTTTCCTTGAGGTAGCCGGGAAATCCGACCCGCTGATGGGAGACGCGCTGGAGACCGTCCTCTCCCGCGAGGGCTTCCTTCCGCTGTCCGAGGACGACGGGCCCGGCGAGCAGATCCCCGGGGTCGCACCGGCCACCATCGAAACCGATCCGGCCGTCGTCACCGAGCTGATCGGGCAGAGCGAGGCCTCGATCACCGCGCTGCGGCGGGAAATCGCGGCGAAGTCCGGCAGCGAGTTGCTCGACTTCATTTTCGCGGACTTCGAAGAACTGCGCCGGATTCTCTTCGATCCGCGCAGCCACCAGGTGTTCACCGCGGCGATGCAGGCCTCTTGGTGGCTGAATGACCACCTGCGGGAATGGCTTGGCGAGAAGAACGTCGCCGACACGCTCACCCAGTCCGTCCCGCACAACGTCACCTCGGAGATGGGCCTGGCGCTGCTCGACGTCGCGGACGTGCTCCGGAACCACCCCGAGGTAGTCGCCTTCCTGCAGGATGTCGAGGACAACGACTTCCTGGACGAGTTGCCCAAGCTGGCCGGCGGCGAGGAATCGCGCGCGGCGATCCAGGGGTACCTCGACAAGTACGGCATGCGCTGCGTCGGCGAGATCGACATTACCCGGCCGCGGTGGAGCGAACAGCCGATCGCGCTGGTGCCGATGGTGTTGTCCAACATCAAAAACTTCGAGCCGGGAGCCGGGCAGCGGCGCTTCGAACAGGGTCGGCGGGAAGCGCTGGACAAGGCGCGGGAAGTGCTGGAACGCTTGCGCGCCTTGCCTGACGGCGAAGCGAAGGCCGAGGAAACCGAGCGGATGATCGAGCGCGTCCGCACGTTCACCGGATACCGCGAATACCCGAAGTACGGCATGGTCAGCCGCTACTTCGTGTACAAGCGGGCCTTGCTGGGCGAGGCGCGGCGGCTGGTGCGGGCTGGGGTGCTCGACGAGCCGGAGGACCTCTTTTTCCTGCGGCTGCAGGAGTTTCAGGAGGTGGTGCGGACGAACGAGGTCGACCGCGAGCTGATCCGGCAGCGCAAGGAAGAGTTCCGGTCCTACGAATCGCTGACGCCGCCGCGCGTGCTCACCTCGGACGGCGAGGCCGTTTCCGGCAAGTACCGCCGCGACGACCTGCCCGAAGGCGCGCTGGTCGGGCTCCCGGTGTCCGCCGGGACCATCGAAGGACGGGCCCGCGTCATCCTGGATCTCGCCGACGCCGATCTCGAGCCGGGCGACATCCTCGTCACGGCGTACACGGACCCGAGCTGGTCGCCGCTGTTCGTGGCGATCACCGGCCTGGTGACCGAGGTCGGCGGCCAGATGACGCACGGCGCGGTGATCGCGCGGGAGTACGGCCTGCCCGCGGTCGTCGGGGTCCAGAACGCCACGCGGCTGATCAAGGACGGACAGCGGATCCGGGTGAACGGGACGGACGGCTATCTGGAGATCCTGGACGCCGGGTAGGGGGCCTCCGGCCGCTGCGCCATTTGGAGGTAACCATCGTAATCAGTTCGTGATAGTTTCCGCGGCTGTGTCCTCCATTAGTGTGCGCGTCCGGGTCGTGAGCGTGACTCTCAGTGTGCTTTTCGGGGGTCTCGGAGCAGCCGGCGGCACTTTTGCGCTGCGCTCCGGGCACCTCGGCACACTGAGCGTCGCGGTCCCGGAAACGCGCACCGACGAGGTTTCCTCGGCCGCGTCGCGGCCCTTCGCGGTGTCGCCGGCGTCCTCCACGTCGGCGACACCGAGCACCACCGCTCCCGCGACCACCCCGCCCTCCTCGTCGCCGGCCACCCCCGCGGCTCCCCCGCCGCCGTCCAGTCAAGAGTCCAAAGAGGACACTCCGTCGAGCAGCAGCGCGAAGCCCTCGCCCAAACCGCGCAGCGCGCCGACGCTGGCCGGTCAGGTCATCGCGCTGGTCAACGACGAACGGGACAAGGCGGGCTGCGCCCCGGTGACCGAGGAAGCGCATCTCGACCAGGCGGCGCAAGGGCACAGCGACGACATGTCCCAGCGCGACTACTTCTCCCACGACACCCCGGAAGGCGAGAGCTTCGCCGACCGCATCACCGCCGCGGGATACCCCAAGCCGGGCGCGGAGAACATCGCCAAGGGCGCGACCAGCGCCGACCAGGTGATGCGGATGTGGATGAATTCCAGCGGGCACCGCAAGAACATCCTCAACTGCTCGCTGACGAAACTGGGCGTCGGCGTCGCGAAGGACGGCTGGTACTGGACGCAGGACTTCGGCTACTGATTCGGCCGCGGCGGAAGCCCGTACCGGGCCAGCACGGTCGCGCGCAGCTTCGGGTCCGTCCGCGGCACCGGCTCGATGAAGACCTCCGCGACGTCCGGGAACCGCTCGCTCAGTTCGTCCGCCAGCCGCACGCACGCGTGTTCCAGATCGGCGGCGCCGAGCGCGTCGTCGAAGTCCACGCGGGCGCACACCAGGACGTGGTCGGTGCCCATCAGCATGGTCTGCAAATCCACCAGCGCGTCGATTTCCGGCGCCGAACCGAGATGGTCCCGGATGCCGCGGACCAGGCGCGGATCCGCTTGGCGGCCGACCAGCAGACCGCGGTTCGTGCTGCCGAGCAGGTACGCGACGCACGCCAGCAGCACGCCGATGAGGATCGACGCGATGCCGTCCCACACGTCCGAACCGGTCAGCTGGTGCAGTCCGATCCCGGCGAACGCGAGTAGCAGACCGACCAGCGCCGCCGAGTCCTCGAAGAGGACCGTCTTCGGGGCTGGGTCGTCGATCATCCGCAGGTAGGCGAAAAACGGCCGCTGTTCGGCCTTCGCGTCGCGACGGACTTGGCGGACCGCCTGCGCCCAGGACACCGATTCGAGCGCGAAGGCCAATCCGAGCACGATGTAGCCGACGATCGGTTTCGTCTGCTCCGCGCCCTCGCCGAAAACGGTGGTAAATCCTTCGTACAGCGCGAAAACCGCACCGGAAGCGAAGATCGACACTGCGGCCAGCAGCGACCAGAAGTACCGCTCCTTGCCGTATCCGAACGGGTGGCGGCGATCGGCAGGCCGCTCCGACCGTTTCAACGCGGTGAGCAGCAAAACCTCGGTGATGGTGTCGGCGACCGAATGCGCGGCCTCCGACAGCATCGCGCCCGATCCGGTGATGATGCCCGCGACGAGCTTCAGCACCGCGATCGCCAGGTTCACCCCGCCGGCCAGTACCACGGTGAGGGTGCTTTCGCCGCCGCCTTCCGTTTCGTCGCTCACGCCGGAAAGACTAACTGCACCGCGGGGTACGCCGCCTGCTGCAAGCGACCACCACCAGCACGAGGACGCCCGCGACCAGTACCGACTGCTCGACCGTCGCGGCGAAGCCCGCGTCCAAGGCGGTCAGCAACCCAACCCAGCCGTACGTCACGGTGGCGCCCGCGGCCAGCGAAATGGCGGGAGGACGCGCGCGGATCGCGTACGCGAACACCGCCACTTCCAGTGCCAGCATGACAACAACAGCCAGCCACGGTGGCAGGTGCGCCATCTTCATGACCACCTGGAACGCAGTGCTCGCGACGAGGCCGACCGCGAAACCGAGCCATCCGTTGCCGCGTACCGGCTTCGGGGTGGCTGTCAGGCGAAGGGCAGCGAACACGAGCCCGGCGGCTACGAGGAACGCGCCAATCAGCTGTGCCGGAGAAGCGAGGAAGTGCTGCCCCATTCGGTAGCTCACGAAGAATGTTCCCGCGCAGCCGACGGCCAATACGCTGCTCCACGCCCAGAGGCCCGGCCGACGCAACCACGGGGTACGGCCGAAGAAGGCCTCCGCGATCGCGATGGGCGTTGCGATGCTCCACACCACGTGCAGCGTCAGCACGTACACAGTCCACTGTCCGCCCATGCCGAGCCAGGGAATGTACGCGTACTTAAGCAGGTCGAGGCCGAGATAATGCGGGTTGAAGAGGGTCTGGGTCAGCAGTCCTTCTTCTACGACGCCGTACGCGAGCGCTAACGCGAGGATGGTCGGCCAGCCGCGATTCCTCCGCCGCGCGACCTCGCGGATCAACACCGCGCCGGCTCCGTACATCATCATGAACATCGCGAACATGGCCAGTTGCCGGCCGACTTCCGGGGGCCCTGCCAGGTATTGGTCGCCGAGCAGGAACTCGGCGAAGAACGGCGAAAGTGCTGCCAGCGCGGCAACCGCGGTCTTGCGCAAGGTCATGCCGTGACCTTCGCAGCGCGCGCGGCCGCGGACCCGGGCCGAACATCATCCTCCGGCACTGACAAATGTCCCGGGTGCGCTCACGAAAACGGCCCCTGGCATCCGCGAATGCCAGGGGCCGTTTCAGGGGAAACTCAGTCGTCGCCCTCGGGCAACGGCGTTCCGGTCGGCTTCTCGTCGGTCGGGACGTCCGGTTTGGCGGACAGCTCCGCGTCCGATTCGTCCAGCGAGGGCGCGCCCGAAGCGACCAGCGCCGGTTCCGGCTTGCGCTTCACCGCCGTCAGCAGCAGCTGCGCGACGTCCACGACCTCGACCTTCTCGCTCGCCAGGCCGTCGCTCTGGCGCGAGGTGACGCCGTCGGTGAGCATCACGCGGCAGAACGGGCAGCCGGTGGCGATCTTCGACGGAGCGGTGCCGAGCGCCTCGTCCACGCGCTCGACGTTGATCCGCTTGCCGATCTTCTCTTCCATCCACATCCGCGCGCCGCCGGCGCCGCAGCACATCGAGCGGTCGCCGTGCCGCGGCATTTCGCGCAGCTGCGCACCGGACGCGCCGACGAGCTCGCGCGGAGCGTCGTAGACCTTGTTGTGCCGGCCCAGGTAGCAGGGGTCGTGGTAGGTGACGTCCTCGGCGACCGGCGCGACCGGCGTCAGGTGCTTCTCCCGCACCAGGCGGTTCAGCAGCTGCGTGTGGTGCACGACGTCGAACTGGCCGCCCAGCTCCGGGTACTCGTTCGCGAGGGTGTTGAAGCAGTGCGCACAGGTGACGACCACCTTGCGCGCCTTGCGTTCCCGGCCCTCGAACACCGAGTTCAGCACCTCGACGTTCTGCTGCGCCAGCATCTGGAACAGGAACTCGTTGCCCGCGCGGCGAGCCGGGTCACCGGTGCAGGACTCCTCCGAGCCGAGCACGGTGTACTTGACGCCCGCGATGTGCAGCAGCTCGGCCACCGCGCGGGTGGTCTTCTTCGCGCGGTCCTCGAACGCGCCGGCGCAGCCGACCCAGAACAGGTACTCCGCGTCGCCCAGGTCGCCGTCGAAGACCGGGACCTCGAAGTCGAGCTCCTCCGTCCACTGCAGCCGGTCCTTGGCGTTCTGGCCCCAGGGGTTGCCCTTGTTCTCCAGGTTCTTGAACATGCCGTTCAGCTCCGTGGGGAACGACGACTCGATCATCACCTGGTAGCGGCGCATGTCGACGATGTGGTCGACGTGCTCGATGTCGACCGGGCACTGCTCGACGCAGGCACCACAGGAAGTGCAGGACCACAGCACGTCGGGGTCGATCACGCCACCGTCGTCGCCGACGAGCGCCTTCTGCGACTCAGCGATCGCGAGGACGTCGATGCCCGCGTACATGTTGTCGCCGGACAGGCCGACTTCGTCGCCGGCCATGTCGCGCTTGCCGCCCGCGAGCAGGTACGGGGCCTTCGCGTAGGCGTGGTCGCGAAGCTGCGTGATGAGCAGCTTCGGCGACAGCGGCTTGCCGGTGTTCCACGCCGGGCACTGCGACTGGCAACGGCCGCATTCGGTGCAGGTGGAGAAGTCCAGCCAGCCCTTCCAGCTGAAGTCCTCGATCGCGCCGACGCCGAAGGTGTCCTCGTCCGGGTCGGCCTCTTCGAGGTCGAGCACCTTGCCCTTGCTCATCATCGGCTTGACCGCGCCGAGCGCCACGCCGCCGTCGGCCTCGCGCTTGAAGTAGATGTTGAAGAACGCGCTGAACCGGTGCCAGGCGATGCCCATGGTCATCGTGCGGGCCACGACGATCAGCCAGACCGTCGCGCTCATCAGCTTGATGAAGGCGAACACCGACACCAGCGCCGCGCTCGAGGGCAGCAGCTCGCTGAGCGGGTTCGACACGAACGCGGCCCAGGTCGGCGTCTCGTGGACGTGCATCGCGGCCTTGCCCGCGCGCACGCCGATGATGCCGATGCCCTCGACGATCACCACGGCCTCGACGAAGTAGGCCCACTTGAAGTTCGAGCCCGCGAAGCGCGACAGCCGGTCGGCCCGGCGCGGGTGGTTCACCTGCCGGATGATCGCGAGCGCCACGCCGCCGACGACCGTGCCGACGCCGAGCAGCTCCATCAGGAGGCTCCACAGCGACCAGTCCTCGAGGATCGGCCAGCCCCAGGTCGGGACGAACACCTCGCCGTAAGCCTCGAACAGCGCGAGCGACCCGATCAGGAAGCCCCACATGACAAGCCAGTGCCACGGGGCGACCTGGCGGAACTTCGCCATGCGGGTGTGTGCCGCGAACTCCTTGATCAGGGTCGTCAAGCGCGGCAGGAACGGGCCGTTGCGGGTGGAGTCCGGCTGGCCGAGCTTGATCACCCGCACGAAGCGGGCAATGGTCGCGATGAACATTCCCCAGGCGACGATGCCCAGGAGGACGGAGA
The DNA here is from genome assembly GCF_046195355.1 of Amycolatopsis sp. VS8301801F10. Taxonomy (NCBI): domain Bacteria; kingdom Bacillati; phylum Actinomycetota; class Actinomycetes; order Pseudonocardiales; family Pseudonocardiaceae; genus Amycolatopsis; species Amycolatopsis sp. VS8301801F10. The sequence continues at coordinate 1,617,578 of NZ_CP176065.1, forward strand.
TCCCCCCGAGCGTCAGCTGTACAGCGCCCATCGTCGGGTGCCTTTCGTCCGGTGTGGTGGTGCCGCCGCGCGAGCGCGCCGGTGCCGAGCAGGGTAACGCTTCTTACTGATGGGTAACCGGTGAGCCGCTCCCAAGTCCCACCGATGTGGTGCACGCCTCGCTGGCAAGTGGGACGATCGTTCAGGTAGTTTGTCGAGCTATGGGTGCTTACTTGTACCTCGCTTTGGCCATCGCCGCAGAAGTGACCGCCACCGTCTCGCTCAAACTTTCCGAGGGCTTTTCGCGCCTGACGCCCTCGATCCTCGTGGTCGTCGGGTACGGCTTGGCGTTCTTCGCGCTGTCGCGGGTGCTGAAGCTGGGGCTGCCGATCGGGGTGGCCTACGCGATCTGGGCGGCGGCGGGCGTGGCGCTGGTCGCGCTGGTCGGCATGCTGTTTTTGAAGGAGCCGGTCAACCTCGCGGTGATCTCCGGGCTGGTGCTGGTGCTCGGCGGGGTGGTGCTCATCGAGGTCGGGAGCCAGTCGTGAAAATCCAGACCGACGGCCGCAAGGCCCGCGGCGAGAAGCGCCGGACGGAGATCATCGAAGCGACCCTGCGGGTGATCGAACGCGACGGCGTCGCCGGGGTCACGCACCGCACGGTCGCGGCCGAGGCCGGGGTGCCGACGACATCCACGACCTACCACTTCTCGTCGCTGGACGACCTGCTCGTGGCGACGCTGATCTCGTGCGCGCGCGACATGGCGACCGAGGTGTACTGGATGATCGACCGCGCCCGATCGCGCGGCAGCCGCGGTGCGGAAGAGGTGGCTGGCCTGCTCGCGGAGGCGCTGGGGCCGCGCCGCGGGCGCACGATGGCGGAGTACGAGCTGTACCTGCTGGCCGCCCGCAAACCCGAACTGCGCCCGGCCGCGCGGCGGTGGCTGGATGTGCTGACGTCGATGGTCCGGCACGACGACGAGGTCGCGTTCCGGGTGTTCCTCGCGGGTATCGACGGCCTGCTGATCCAGGGCTTGATCGACGACGAGCCGCCGTCCGCGGAGGAACTGCGTCCGGTGGTGGACTACCTGCTCAAACCCGCTTGACGGCGCTGATTGCCTAGCGGCCATGAGGACTGTGGGTGCTTACGAACTGGACGACGACGTCGCGCGGGTGGATCTCGACGTGGTGTGGGAGTTCCTGTCCGGGGAGGCGTACTGGGCTCGGTGGCGGACCCGGGAACACGTCGAGCAGCAGGTACGGACGGCGTGGCGAGTGGTGGGCGCGTACGAAACGGCGAGCGGGCGGCAGGTGGGCTTCGCGCGCGCGTTCTCGGACGGGGTCGCGATGGCTTATCTCGCGGATGTGTTCGTCGTGGCGGACGCGCGCGGCGCGGGACTGGGCAAGGAACTCGTGCGCGAGATGATCGACCACGGGCCGGGGGCGAAGTTCCGATGGATGCTGCACACGTCGGACGCCCACGAGCTGTACCGGAAGTTCGGCTTCGCGGAGCACGCGGAGGGCCGGTACCTGGAACGCGAGGCGGTTCGCTGATCAGTCCGCTTAGGACGGTCGCGTGGGGCCGGTGCGGCCCGGCCCCACGACGGGACCTCAGCCCTTGTTCTCGTACACCGGCACCAACGTCGCCCTCCCCAGCGTGTGGCCGAACATGTTGAACCCGAGGAACGCCGGCGTCGCGTCCTCCGGCACCTCCAGCGTCTCCACGTCCAGCGCGTGCACCACGAAGAAGTACCGGTGCGGCCCGTGTCCGGGAGGCGGCGCGGCGCCCAGGTACTGCTTCACTCCGCCGTCACCCTTAAGCGTGACCGCCGAAGAGGGCAGTCCCGACCCCGCGGAGTCGCCCGCGCCGGACGGCAGCGAAGTCACCGACGCCGGGATGTTGAAGACCGCCCAGTGCCAGAAACCGCTGGCTGTCGGGGCGTCCGGGTCGTAGACCGTGATCGCGAAGCTGCGGGTGCCCTCCGGGAAGCCTTCCCACTCCAGCTGCGGCGAACGGTCCTCGCCGCCGGCGCCGAAGATGCCCGACAGGTGCGGCTGGGCCAGGGTTTCGCCGTCGGCGATGTCCGTGCTGCGCAGGGTGAACGAGGGAACCGACGGCAGGTAGTCGTACGGATTGGGCGGCTGGGGCATGGGTTCCTCCTGATCCACGGGGCTCTCCGGCCGCCAGGTTAGGACCCTGGCCCTCCCGTCGCCGCCTCAGGGATGTTTCGGGGGGTTTACCGGATGTCCCCGGGGCCCCGCACCTTCTAACGTCTCTCGCGACAGCCGAGAGTGGTACTGAGGGGAACTGACATGGCACGCCCGCTTCTGGCACTGGCCGGCATCGCGGTGATCGGCGTTGGGGTGGCGATCGGATTCGGCGGGTGGGGGTTCGGGTCGACGGTTTCCCGGGACGCGACGCTGACGCAGGAGATCCGCGGGGTGAAGCTGGAGAACGGCTCCGGGGACGTGCGCATCCGCACCGCTCCCGGCGCGGCTCGCGTGCATCAGACCCTTCGCTACCACTTCAGCGGCGAGCCCGGGGACGCTTACCGCGTCGACGGCGATCAGCTCGTCATCCTCGACTGCGGCCGCAACTGCACCGCCGACATGGAGCTGATCGTTCCGGCCGGCATCCCGGTCACCGGCAGCTCCGATTCCGGCACGCTCGACTTCGCGGGCGTCGGCAGCGTCGACGTCACCGCCGATTCCGGGCGGGCGCAGATGCAGGACATCCCGGGGCCGGTCAAGCTCCGGCTGGACAGCGGCGCGGCCGAACTGCACAACGTCGGCGAGGTGCAGGTGCACAGCCAGTCCGGCCGGATCGAGGGCGACGGCCTGCGCGGGCCGGTCGACGTCTCCGCGGGCAGCGGGCGGATCGAGCTGAGCCTGACCCAGCCCAACAACGTCAAGGCGCAGGCCGACTCCGGCCGGATCACGGTGTCCGTGCCGCGCAGCGGGTCCTACCAGGTCACCGGCAACAGCGAGAGCGGCCACCGCAGCATCGACATTCCGCAGAACTCCGGTCCGGACGCGAAGACGCTCGAGCTGAACACGGACAGCGGCAGCGTCACCGTCAAGGCCGTCTGAGCCGGCTGAAGGGGAGAACAGACACATCATGCGCACACTCGAAAAGCGGCTGCTGGCCGCGGTGCTGGCGGGCGCGGTGGGGGCGTTCGCGATCACCGCGGCGGTCGGCCACTCGCCCGAACCGCAGGCCACGACACCGGTCGCGGTGGTGGAAATCCCGGTGCAGCAGGGGATCGTCCGGAACGCGGAGACGGTCGTGCTCCGCACCTCGGCCGAGGACCGGACGGTACAGGTGCGCCGGGCATGAACCTGGCCGCTGCCGTGCTGACCCTGCTTCCGCTGGTCAGCGCACCGACGCCGGCGTTGACCTGGACGCCGTGCGGGACCCAGCAGGAACCGACCGCGCAATGCGCCCAGATCGAAGTGCCGATCGACCGCGCCCATCCCGAGACGGGCACGGCGCACATTCCGCTCACTCGCCTGCCCGCGGCCGACCCGAAGCACCGGGTCGGCTCGCTGCTGGTCAACCCGGGCGGTCCGGGCGGCTCCGGGGTTGGTTTCGTGCGCTTCGGCGGACTCGACCCGAAGGTCATCGGCTCCGCCCGGAAACCACTGCGGGACCGCTTCGACATCATCGGCTTCGACCCGCGCGGCGTGTGGTTCAGCGAGCCGAAGATCAGCTGTGACCAGGCGAAACTGTACGACCCGAAGATCGGCCTCTTCCCGACGACGCGCCCGCAGTACGACGCTTTCGTCGCGCACAACCGCGCGGCGGGCGAGGACTGTCTCGCCAAGACCGGCCCGATGCTCGGGCACGTCGACACCCAAAGCGCCGCCGAGGACATCGACGCGATCCGCGGTGCGCTCGGTGAACAGAAGATTTCCTGGCTCGGCGTCTCGTACGGCACCGAACTCGGCGCGGTGTACGCGTCGAAGCATCCGGACCGGGTGCGCACGATGGTGCTCGACGGCGCGGTCGACCACTCCCGGCCGATGCGCCAGGCGATGGTCGAGGAAGCCGCCGCCACCGAGGACGCCTTGCTGCGGTTCGCCGCGTGGTGCGACCGCTCGACGGACTGCGCACTGCACGGCAAGAACGCGCTCGCCCGCTACGACGACCTGGTCACCCACGGCGCGTACGCGAAAGCGTTGGGCCGCAAGGCAACCGGCGAGGAGCTGGCCTCTGGCGCGTACAGCCACCTCTACCTCCCGGCCGAGTGGCTGAATCTGAGCCGCGCGCTGGCGGACCCGGACGCGAGCGCGCTCGCGACCAGCTCGCAGTTCGCGACCGAGACCTACGGCGCGTATCGCTCGATCGGCTGCCAAGACTTCCCGTCGCCGTTCACCGGACTGGCGGACCTGCGCGCGACCGCCCGGGTGATCCGCGCCGTCGCCCCGCACAGCTGGCGCTACAGCGAGTACTGGGACCTCTCCGCGGGCTGCACCGGCTGGCCGCTTCCCGCGCTGAACCCGCCGCAGCCGCATCCGGTGCACGGGGCTCCGCCGATCCTCGTCGTGGGCGGTGCGCACGACCCGGCGACGCCGTTGCCGTGGGCCCACGGGCTCGCCGCGAGCATCGACGGATCGGCCCTGCTCACGTACTACGGCGACGGCCACACCGGGCTGCTCAACTCCGAATGCGTGCGCCGGGCCGAGGCCGACTACCTGGTGAGTGGCGTCACACCGCCGCGGGGCGAATTCTGCGGGTGAACCCGGGAACAAGACCGGGGGTCCCGCCGTTATCCTGGTAGCAAGGTTGAGTGCGGTCGGCTCAAGTCTGGTGGACCAAGCCGTGCGCGAGACCTGGAAAACCTGCTAAGAAGGTACTCAAGAGTGCCTCGAAACCGCAGGTCACGAACATAGCAGCAACCCACAGTCCAGAACACGAGAGGAAGCACCATGGCGCGAGCGGTCGGCATCGACCTCGGCACGACCAACTCGGTCGTCGCCGTCCTTGAGGGCGGCGAGCCGACGGTCATCGCCAACTCGGAAGGCTCCCGTACCACCCCGTCCATCGTCGCCTTCGCCAAGAACGGCGAAGTGCTCACCGGCCAGCCGGCGAAGAACCAGGCCGTCACGAACGTCGACCGCACGATCCGGTCCGTGAAGCGGCACATCGGCACCGACTGGAAGACCGAGATCGACGGCAAGGCCTACACGCCGCAGGAAATCAGCGCGCGCGTGCTGATGAAGCTGAAGCGCGACGCGGAGGCGTACCTGGGCGAGGAGATCACCGACGCGGTGATCACCGTCCCGGCGTACTTCGAGGACGCGCAGCGGCAGGCCACCAAGGAAGCAGGCCAGATCGCCGGCCTGAACGTGCTCCGGATCGTGAACGAGCCGACCGCGGCCGCGCTGGCCTACGGCCTGGACAAGGGCGAGAAGGAACAGACCATCCTGGTCTTCGACCTCGGCGGCGGCACCTTCGACGTCTCCCTGCTGGAGATCGGCGAGGGCGTCGTGGAGGTGCGCGCCACCTCCGGTGACAACCACCTCGGCGGCGACGACTGGGACGAGCGCATCGTCACCTGGCTGGTCGACAAGTTCAAGGCCGCCAACGGCATTGACCTGACCAAGGACAAGATGGCGCTGCAGCGCATCCGCGAGGCGGCGGAAAAGGCGAAGATCGAGCTGTCCAGCTCCAACTCCGCCAGCATCAACCTGCCCTACATCACGGTGGACGCGGACAAGAACCCGCTGTTCCTCGACGAGACGCTGTCGCGCGCCGAGTTCCAGAAGATCACCTCGGACCTGCTGGACCGCACCAAGGCCCCGTTCAACAACGTCATCCGCGACGCGGGCATCTCGGTCGGCGACATCGACCACGTGGTGCTCGTCGGCGGTTCCACCCGGATGCCGGCGGTGGCCGAGCTGGTCAAGGAGCTGACCGGCGGCCGCGAGCCGAACAAGGGCGTGAACCCGGACGAGGTCGTCGCCGTGGGCGCCGCGCTGCAGGCCGGCGTGCTCAAGGGCGAGGTCAAGGACGTCCTGCTGCTCGACGTGACCCCGCTGTCGCTGGGCATCGAGACCAAGGGCGGCGTGTTCACCAAGCTGATCGAGCGCAACACCACGATCCCGACCAAGCGGTCCGAGATCTTCTCGACGGCGGACGACAACCAGCCGTCGGTGCAGATCCAGGTGTTCCAGGGCGAGCGCGAGATCGCGGCGGCGAACAAGAAGCTCGGCATGTTCGAGCTGACCGGCCTCCCGCCGGCCCCGCGCGGCGTGCCGCAGATCGAGGTCACCTTCGACATCGACGCCAACGGCATCGTGCACGTGACCGCGAAGGACCTCGGCACGAACAAGGAACAGTCGATGACGATCACCGGCGGCTCGGCGCTGCCGAAGGACGACATCGAGCGCATGGTCAAGGACGCCGAGGCGCACGCCGAGGAAGACAAGAAGCGCCGCGAGGAAGCGGAGACCCGCAACCAGGCGGAGACGCTGGTCTACCAGACCGAGAAGTTCGTCAAGGACAACGACGACAAGCTGCCCGAGGACCTCAAGGGCAAGGTGAAGTCCGCGATCGACGAGGCGAACGAGGCGCTCAAGGGCACCGACTCGGCCAAGATCCGCGAGTCCATCGAGAAGCTGAACACCGCTTCGCAGGAGATGGGCAGCGCGCTGTACGCGAACGCGGGCGCGGCCGGCGCCGAGGGCGCTCCGGGTGCTGAGGGCGCGGCCGGTGCCAAGGGCGACGCTCCGAAGTCGAAGGCGGACGACGTGGTCGACGCCGAGATCGTGGAAGAGGACGAGAAGAAGTGACCCCCCGCCACTCCGAGACCGAGGGCACTGGCCCCGAGGAACCGGTAGTCGTGCGGGATCGGCGCCGGGTGGACCCGCAGACCGGCGAGGTCCGCCCGCCCGCCGCGGAGGAAACTCCGGCCGGTGAGGAGCCCGTGCAGCACGCGGGCCCCTCGCTGGGCGATTCCGTGGACGAAGCCGTTCCGGCCGCCTCGGATATCGAGAAGCAACTGTCCGAGCGCACTGCCGACCTGCAGCGTTTGCAGGCGGAGTACGCGAACTACCGCAAGCGGGTCGACCGCGACCGCGAAGCCGTGGTGCAGAGCGCGAAGGCGTCCGTGGTCGGCGATCTGCTGCCGCTGCTGGACGACCTCCAGCGCGCGGAGCAGCACGGCGACCTCACCGGCGCGTTCAAATCGGTGGCCGACAAGCTGGTCAGCAGCTTGGAGCGGGCCGGTCTGGAGGCGTTCGGCACCGAGGGCGAGGAATTCGACCCGAGCGTCCACGAGGCCGTGCAGCACAACACGTCCCCGGACGTGAAGGGCCCGACGGTCACCCTGGTGATGCGCCGCGGCTATCGCTTCGGCGACCGGGTGCTGCGGGCGGCGCTGGTCGGCGTGACCGACCACGAGCCCGGCGAAGCCCCCGCGGAGCAGCCGGTCGATCCGCCGGTCGGCGGCGAATTGCCGCTCGACGGTTCGGTCGATGAGTCCGGTCAGCAGTAACAATCGGTTCGCAGTGAAAGGAGGAGACACCCGATGAGTGCTCGGGAGTGGATCGGCAAGGACTTCTACAAAGAGCTGGGTGTCTCCTCCGACGCGACCACGGACGAGATCAAGAAGGCCTACCGCAAGCTGGCCAAGGAAAACCACCCGGACGCCAACGCGGGCAACACCGCGGCCGAGAACAAGTTCAAGGCCGTGTCCGAGGCGTACGGCGTGCTGTCCGATCCGGCCAAGCGCAAGGAGTACGACGAGGCGCGCACGCTCTTCGGCTCCGGCGGTGCGGGCGGATTCGGCGGTTTCCCGGGCGGCGGCGCGGGCGGGTTCGACATGAGCGACCTGTTCAACCAGGCCGGTGCTCAGGGCCAGGGCGGCTTCGGCGGGCTCGGCGACATCCTCGGCGGCATTTTCGGCCGCGGCCGGGGCGGTGCCGCCGGTGCCACGGCGAACCGGCCGCAGCGCGGCGCGGACGTCGAGACCGACGTGCGGATCGACTTCCTCGAGTCGGTCAAGGGCGCGACGCTGCCGTTGCGGCTGTCGAGCCCGGCCACCTGTTCCACCTGCGGCGGCAACGGCGCGAAGCCGGGCACGTCGCCGCGGATCTGCCCGACCTGCAGCGGGTCCGGGCTGGTCAGCCGCAGCCAGGGCGCGTTCGCGTTCTCCGAGCCGTGCCAGGACTGCCGCGGCCGGGGCAAGATCATCGACGAGCCGTGCCCGGAGTGCGGCGGCGAGGGCGTCAGCACCCGCACCCGCACGCTCACCGTGCGCATCCCGCCGGGCGTGAAGGACGACCAGCGGATCCGGCTGGCCGGCCAGGGCGAACCCGGACGCGGCGGCGCGCAGGCGGGCGACCTGTACGTGCGCGTGCACGTGGCCCCGCACAAGCTGTTCGGGCGCAAGGACCTCAACCTCACGCTCACCGTGCCGGTGGACTTCACCGAACTCGCGCTGGGCACGACCGTCACGGTGCCGACGCTCGAAGGCAAGGTGTCGCTGAAGGTGCCCGCGGGTACCGCGAGCGGACGAGTGTTGCGCGTGCGCGGAAAGGGCATTCAGAAGCGGGACGGCTCGCAGGGCGACCTGCTGGTCACGCTCGAGGCGGCGGTCCCGGCGAAGCTCGACGACAAGGCGCGGGCGGCGCTCGAGGCCTACGCCGAGGCGATGAAGGGCCACGACCCGCGCCCTGAAATCACCGAGTTGCTCGAAGGCAGGTGAGGGTGATGTTCGGCGGTAATCCGGGACTCCCGCACGGTGCGGACGAGGACACCCCGGTGTTCGTGATTTCGGTGGCAGCCCAGCTTTCCGGGCTGCACGCGCAGACGCTGCGCTCCTACGACCGGCACGGCCTGGTCTCGCCAGGCCGCACCGCCGGCGGCGGACGGCGGTATTCGATGCGCGACATCGCCCTGCTGCGCGAGGTCCAGCGCCTCTCGCAGGAGGAGGGCGTCAACCTGTCCGGCATCAAGCGCATCATCGAACTGGAAAACCAGGTCGACGCGCTGCGGTCCCGGGTGCATGAGCTGACCGAAGAACTCGCCGCCGCCTACGCGGCCGCCGAACAAGCCGCCGCCGCGGTGCACGCTTCCTACCGCAAGGATCTGGTGCCGCTGCGGCAGAACACCTCGCTGGTGGTGTGGAAACCCAAGCGCCGCTGAGCATGTCGTGAGTGGCGATCGCGGTGAGAGCCGTGCTCGCGGCTCACGAGAACCCCTCCTGCCGCCGCGGGAGGGGTTTTCGCTGCCTGCCCGCCTCCCTGGAGCGCCCTCTCGCGTTACGACGCGGGAGGGCTCTTCGCTGCCCGGACCTCCGCGCCGAGCGTGCGCAGATCGGCGAATGCCTCGGTCAGATAGTCGTCCAATTCTCGCGTCGGGTCGCTGATCCAGGCTTGGGTCGCGTGGTGGAACGTCGCCCACCCAGCGTGGGCCGCCAATCCCGCTAACCGATCCTCGACCCCCCGCTGCCGCAACGCTTCCGCGAGTGCCTCGGCGAGCGTCGCCGCCTTGGCCAGATTGCGTTCCCGCAAAGTCGGCGTCGCCGCGATCAGGTCGCGGCGGGGCTCGGCGAACGGGAGGTTGCGCTCCATGATCCGCCCGGCCTTCCGGAAGGCGCGCAGCAGGATTTCCAGCGGTGCCAGGCCTTCCGGGGCTTCGGCGACCGACTTCGTCAGGTCCTCGCGCAGGTCGGCCTCGCCGTCGAAGAGCACTTCGCGCTTGTCCGGGAAGTGCCGGAAGAACGTGCGCTCGGTGACGCCTGCCCGGGCCGCGATTTCCGCGGTGGTCGTCTTGTCGAACCCGTTTTCCCGGTACAGCTCCAGCGCCGCCTGCTTGAGGCGGCTGCGCGCTTCTGCTCCGCTTCGTGGCACGTGCCGCAGCCTACCCGGCCTTTGCGACAGTGACTGACCTCACATTGCGTCAGTCACTGTCGCTACGCGTAGAGTCAGTCACTGACACTAAGGAGTGCTTCATGCAGATTTTCGTTACCGGCGGATCCGGCCAGACCGGTCCCGCCGTCGTCGCCGAACTGATCCGGGCCGGACACACGGTCACCGGCCTGGCTCGCTCGGACGCTTCCGCCGCACGGCTGGAATCGCTCGGCGCGACACCGCATCGAGGTTCGCTCGACGACCTCGACAGCCTGCGCCGCGGTGCCGAAGCCGCCGACGGCGTGGTGCATATGGCCCAGGGCGGCAGCTACGCCGATCCGGACGACCTCATCCGCCGCGACTGCGAGGCAATCGACGCGCTGGGCCAGGCACTGGTCGGTACTGGCAAACCGTTCGTCAGCACCTCCGGCACGCTGGTGCTGAAGGCCGACCAGATCAGCACGGAACTCGACCCGGCCGATCCGGATTCGGTGGCGTACTTCCGCATCCCCGGCGAACAGACCTGCCTCGGATTCGCCGACCGCGGCGTCCGAGCCAGCGTCGTGCGGCTCGCACCGACCGTGCACGGACCACGCGACCACGGCTTCATCCCAGCGCTCATCGCCGGTGCACGCCGAGCGGGCGTCTCGGCCTACCTGGGCGACGGCACGAACCGCTGGCCCGCTGTCCATCGCAACGACGCGGCGGTGCTTTTCCGGCTGGCGCTGGAGAAAGCGCCCGCGGGGAGCATGCTGCACGGGGTCGGGGAAACCGTCGAGATCAAGAGCGTCGCGGAGAAGATCGCGCAGCTGCTGGATATTCCCACGGCGTCCCTGACTCTCGAAGAAGCCGCCGAACATCTCGGAAACCCGTTCCTGGCAAGGTTCTTCTCCCTCGACGTGCCCGCGTCCAGCGCGTACACCCAGGAGCTGCTGGGTTGGACCCCGCACCACGCGACCCTGCTGGAAGACCTGGAGACCGGCGACTACTTCACCCCGGAAGCCAGCGACCGCGCCGAGGCGGTGTGGCGTTAGTTCCGGGGACGCACCAAGCCGGATTCGTACGCGACGATCACCAGCTGCGCACGATTTCGGGCATCGACAGCTACATCCGTTCGGCAATCTCCACAGTGGACAGTCCGCTCGCCACCAGCGTGAGCACCTCGCGTTCTCGCGGGGCCAGAGCGGCGACGTCCGCGCCCGGCGGGGCATCCGGGCCGAGCAGTGCGTCCCCGGAGGCCGCCACCCGCACCGCCGAGCACAGGTCGGCCGGGCGGGTGTCCTTGAGCAAAAAGCCGGTCGCTCCGGCGCGCAGTGCGGCGAAGACGTGGTCGTCGAGTTCGAACATGGTCAGCACCAGCACTCGCACGTCCGGGGCGCGCTCGCCGATCAGCCGGGTCGCTTCGATGCCGTCCATCACCGGCATCCGGACGTCCGTCAGCACCACGTCCGGCGGCGACCAGTTCGCCGCCGTAGAGGGCGACGCGTTCGCGCTCGTACCGTCCGGAATCCGGCTGCTGAAACGACCGGACCGACGCACCTTCGGCCTCGCCTGCCTCGGCGCGGGTCGGTGCGCTGGGCTACTTGAGCACGCTGAGCTGACTACTTCAGGTGCTCTTCGAAGAACGCGGTGACGCGTCGCCAGGCGTCGGAATCCGACGGTTCGTGATAGCCCATCCCGGTGATCCGGGCGAGTGCGGCCAGTGGCGCGGGCCGGTAGTGGTTCGCGAAGCCGTGCCCGGCGTCCGGGTATTCCTTGACGTCGTGCGGGATTCCTCGTTCCGCGAGCGCGGCTTCGAGCTTGGCCGCGGCGCCGCGCAGGGAGAAGTCCTTGCCGCCGAAGCTGCCGACGATCGGGCAGGCACCGTCCAAAGCGGACAGATCCTTCGGCAGTTGCCCGTAGTAGGGCGCGGAAGCGTCGAAGTCCCGCGAGGCGGCCACCAACGCGAACCCGCCGCCCATGCAGAACCCGACCACGCCGACCTTGCCGGTCGCGTCGGCCCGTCCGGCGACCAGCGCCCGCGCCGCCTCGATGTCCGCGAACGCCCGGCCCTCGCGGGCGAACAGGTCCTGGAACGTCCGCTTGACGCACCGGACCAGGCCGCCGCGCGAGTACAGATCGGGGCTCAGCGCTAGATAGCCCGCGGCGGCGTACCGGTCGGTGATCTCGCGCGCGTCCTGGTTCAGCCCGAACACGTCGTGGATCAGCACCACCGCGGGGAACGGGCCGTCGCCGGACGGCACCGCCAGGTAGCCGCCGATTTCCCCGTCCGCCACCGGAATCCGGATCTCCATCGGCTCAGTCCGCGGTGAACGGGTCGTATTGAATCTGGTCCAGCGCACTGCCCGCGACCAGCATCCGCGACACCGTCGCGCGAATCATCGCCGGCGACCCGGACACCAGGATGTCGTGGTCCGGCCACGCTCCGTACCGCGTGACCGCTTCGGCGAGCGTGCCGTGCTCACAGCCCGGCAGATGGTCGCCGCGTTCGACGACCGGCGTGATGGTCAGCCACGGGTTGGTCGCCGCGAGCGCACGAAGTTCTTCCAGGTCGTAGAGGTCCTCGCGGGTCGGCCCGCCGTAGAACAGCCGGGTCTTCGGGTTCTCGCCCCACAGCGCGAGGTGGTCGAGGATCGCCCGCAGCGGCGCGACCCCGGTGCCGCCCGCGACCATCAGCACGCCGCGCGACTGTTCGCGGTTGACGGTCATCCGGCCCAGCGGCGGGCCGAGCCGCCAGACGTCGCCCGCCTGCGTGTGGCTCACGATCGCCCGCGACACCCAGCCGCCGTCGACCGCGCGCACGTGGAATTCGATGCCGCCGTCCTCGCGCGGCGCGTTCGCCGGCGACAGGTACCGCCACAGCCTCGGCCGCTGCGGCACCTCCACGCTCATGTACTGACCCGGCGAATACGGCACCGGCTGGTCCGGGATCACCCGCACCAGCGCGAGATCCCAGGTGAGCCGCCGGTGCTCGATCACGGTGGCCGACCACGACGCCGGGTTCTCGTCCGCCGCCGCGGCCTCCTGCATCGCGCGCGCGACGATGGTGAACGCCTCCGCCCACGCGCGCTCGACCTCCGGCGTCCAGTCCGGGCCGAGGTGGTTCTTGAGCGCGGCCAGCAGCGCGGTGCCGACGGCCTCGTAATGCTTCGGAGCGACGCCGAACTTGCGGTGGTCGCGGCCGAGCTGGCGCAGGAACGGCAGCAGGTCGTCCGGCCGGTCCACCATCTGCACCACGCGGGCCAGCGCGCGGATGATGCGCCCGCCCTGCACTTCCATGTTGATCGGGAAGAAATCGCGGGTGGCCGGCGCGAGGGTGAACAGCATTCCGTAGAAGAACTGCGAGATCTCCGGCGCGTACGGCTCCGATTTCGCCCAGGTGTCGCGGATGAGCTGCACCATCGCGACGACAGCCGCGGGCGCCTGCCGGGGCGCGGCTGAGGTCCGCGGGAGCGGGCTGATCGAATCGGCTGTCATCGGGCTGTCGTCGTTCATGGGTCGGGACCGGAGGCCGGGGGGCTGGGAGGGGATGGTCACGAGAGCAGGGCGGCCGCGGTTGTCGGATTCGGCTCGCGCCGCCGCGCGGGGGAATTCGCCACTCCTGCTCCTCGTTGTCCACGACGTGCTCGCCGCGTCGGCATCGCGGGACGTCTGGTCCGCAGAGTAGCCGCACTGAGGCGGAATGCCCGCATCGTTGCTCCGGTCGGGTTACCGGCCGGTCGGGACGTGGGGCAGCTCACCGATTAGATAGTTGTCCTACGCAACCTTTGAGCCTAAACTTGTAGAATACAAGCAAGTGGGCACCAGGCCCGGGAGGAACGATGAGCCCAGCTGACGACGTGCGGCTCGAACTGCTGCGGGAGCTGAAGGCGTCCGCCCAGCTCCAGCACCTGTGGATCATGCAGGCGTGGCAGAACGAGCCAGGGCTGCACCCGGCCTCGGCGATGCTGCTGTCCGACCTCGCCAAGCACGGTGAGGCCCGCCCGTCCGAGGTCGCCAAGCGCAGGCTCGTCGACCTGTCGGTGATCAGCAGGCAGCTCGCCCAGTTGCAGGCCGCCGGGCTGATCGAGCGCCGGCCCGCCCCCGAGGACGGGCGCGCGTCGCTGATCAGCGTGTCCGAGGCCGGTCTCGAACGGCTCGAACTGTGGCGGAAGCAGTACCTCGAGTTCTTCGAGACGGCACTGGGCGGCTGGGACGAGGACCGGATCGCCGGCCTCACGTCGCAGCTCGCCGAATTGAACGAAGGTCTGCGCGCGACGCTCGGCCCGTCCGGGTACTGCGCCGGCGCACCCGCAGACGGGAAAGTGAAGTAGCGATAGTGGAAACCACCGCATCCGGGCAGCCGATGACGCACCGGGAAATCCTCAAGGCCTTCACCGGCCTGTTGCTGGCCCTGCTCGTGGCGTTGCTGTCGTCGACCATCGTGTCCAACGCGCTGCCGACGATCCTCGCCGACCTGCACGGTTCGCAGAGCGAGTACACCTGGGTCGTCACCGCGACGCTGCTGACGTCGACCGCGACCACCCCGATCTGGGGCAAACTCTCCGACCTGTTCAGCAAGAAACTGCTGTACCAAATCGCGATCGTGGTCTTCACCGCCGGTTCGGCGCTGGGCGGCATCGCCCAGTCGATGCCCGAACTCATCGCCTACCGCGCGCTGCAGGGCATCGGGCTCGGCGGGCTGCAGGCGCTGATCCAGGTCGTCATCGCGGCGATGATCGCGCCGCGCGACCGGGGCCGCTACACCGGTTACACCGGCGCGGTGTTCGCCGTCGCGACCGTGTCCGGCCCGTTGATCGGCGGGCTGATCGTCGACTCGCCGCTCGGCTGGCGCTGGTGCTTCTGGGTGTGCGTGCCGCTGGCGGTCGTCGCGTTCATCGTGCTCGGCCGGACGCTGAAGCTGCCGGTGCTCAAGCGCAAGGTGCGGATCGACTGGCTGGGCGCGACCCTGCTGGTCGGCGGCGTCGCGCTGCTGCTGATCTGGGTTTCGCTGGCGGGCGGCAGCTTCGCGTGGGTCTCGTGGTCGAGCGTCGCGTACGTCGGCGGGGCGATTGTCGCGCTGGCGCTGGCGGTTCTGGTCGAATCCCGGGTGGCGGAGCCGGTGGTTCCGCTGCGGCTCTTCCGCAACCGCACCTTCACGCTTTCGGTGCTCGCCTCGCTGGCGGTCGGCACCGCGATGTTCGGCGGTTCGGTGTTCCTCGGGCAGTACTACCAAATCGCGCGCGGTTTCTCGCCGACGCACGCCGGCCTGATGACGCTGCCGATGGTGCTGGGGCTGGCCGTCGCCTCCACCGGGGCCGGGCAGGTCATTTCCCGCACCGGGCGCACCAAGCCGT
This sequence comes from Amycolatopsis sp. VS8301801F10, assembly GCF_046195355.1. NCBI lineage: Bacteria > Bacillati > Actinomycetota > Actinomycetes > Pseudonocardiales > Pseudonocardiaceae > Amycolatopsis > Amycolatopsis sp. VS8301801F10. Next base: position 1,632,750 of record NZ_CP176065.1, read on the forward strand.
TCATGATCGCGGGCGGGATTTCGCTGCTGGCCGGGCTGTTCCTGCTCTCGACGGTGGACCACGCGACGAACCTGACACTGATGGGCGTCTACCTCGCGCTGGTCGGCCTCGGGCTGGGTTTCCTGATGCAGAACCTGGTTTTGGTAGTCCAAAATACGGTCGCGATGAAGGACATCGGTTCGTCGTCCTCGGTCGTCACGTTCTTCCGGTCGCTCGGCGGCGCGGCGGGCGTGTCCGCGCTCGGTGCGGTGCTGGCCGCCCGGGTGGCCACGAACATCGCGAACTCGCTGTCGCAGATGGGCATTCACTCGAACGGTGCGGTTTCCGGCGGCGGCACGTTCGCCATCTCATCGCTCCCGCCGGCGTTGCAGCCGGTGGTGCGCGGGGCCTTCGGCGACGCGACCGGCACGGTTTTCTTTGTCGCGGGCTGCATCGCCGTCGTCACCTTCCTCGCCGTGTTGTTCATCAAGGAGATTCCGCTGCGCCGGACTCTCGACGCGGACGCCCCGGCGCCGGCTGCTGTTTCCGCTGAGGCCGTGACTGTGGCCGAAGCTCCGGTCGAGGCGACCACCGTGTTGCGCGGCCGAGTTCTCGACGCGGCTGGTCGTCCAGTGCCTGGTGTCGTGCTCACGCTCACCGACATGACGGGACGGCAGGTTGATGTCGGCCGTACGGGTCGTACCGGTGCGTACGAGTTGTCGGCGAACACTATGGGCGAGCACGTGCTTCTCGCGACAGCTGGCTCGACGCGGCCCGCGGTGTCGACTGTGCGGCTTAACGGAAACGCGCGTTGGCACGACTTGCTGTTGGACAGTCAGGGCACCATCTCGGGTCGCGTACGCGTAGCTGGACGGCACGCCGCCGTCGCAGGCGCGGTACTGACACTTACCGATCGCCTGGGCGTAGTCACCGCAACGTACCTTGCAGGCGGCGACGGCACGTACCGATTCACGGGAATCGAACCGGGCGCCTACACGCTCACTGTGTCCGCACACGGATATACGCCGCACGCGGAGCCGATGACGGTTGGGGACGGTGCGGCGGCACAGCACGATGTCGAGTTGAGCGAGGCGGCCGAGCGAGAGTTCGTTAGGCACCAAGGAACACTCAGCGTCGACTAACGGGGGCTCGTGAGTGTTTATCGCGGTTAGAACCGTGATAGACACTCACGAGCTTTCTACTGGGAGTGGCATTTGCCGTCAGCCGATGCGCCCTCCCGGCCCTGCCTCGTCCCCCTTCCCCGGAGGTAGCGTCGAATACGTGACGCGAAGCAGGGTCGCGATGTTGCTGGCAATGGGGATCGACAACTTCGGTTCCGGACTTTTCCTTCCGCTCGCACTCCTTTACGTGACGCGGGTGATCGGCGTTCCGCTCGTCGAGGCGGGCACGGCGGTCACTTTGGGCACGACGGCGGGGCTTCTCATGCCGCCGCTGGCCGGGCGGCTGGTGGATCGTGCCGGGCCGAGAGCCGGAGTTCTCGCGGCGCAACTGTTGCAGGCTGCCGGAATCAGCGCGTATTTGTTCGCGCACGGCATCAGCGGGGTCGTGGTGGCCGCCATCCTTCTTGGCGCGGGCCAACAATTGTTCTACAGCTGCCTGTTCGCGCTGGTGTCCGAGGTCGCCGGAGAAGTGCCGAAGGACAGGCCGTTCGCCGAAGTCGGAATGGTGCGCGCGGGCGGATTCGGGCTCGGCGGGCTGATGTCGTCGGCGCTGCTCACCTGGTTCGGCGACAGCGGCTACAACGTCGCGCTGATCGTGGACGTGCTGACTTTCGTGGCGGCGGCGGGACTCATCGCGGTGTTCATCCCTCCCGGCCGCCGGTTCGCGCCCGCGGCGCGCGTGCGCAGCGGAGTCCTGCGCAACCGCCCGTACCTGACGTTGATCCTGCTGAGCGGCCTGTTCGGACTGTCGCTCGACTTCTTCCTCATCGGCACCCCGGTGTTCGTGCTCGACCGGTTGCACGCGCCGACGTGGCTGCCCGGCGCGATCCTGTTCCTGCTGACCGTGCTGACCAGCGCCGGCGGCACGGTCGCGCTCCGGCTCACCCGAGGGCTCAGCCGGATCAGCGCGATGCGGGCCGGGTCCGCGCTGTTCGCCGCGTGGTGCCTGACGAGCGTCGGCGTGCTGCTGGTGCCGCGCAGCTGGCAGGTGCCGTATCTGCTGGCCGCCACGCTCGTGTTCGCCGCCGGCGACCTGGTGTTCGGGCCGCGCTCCGGCGCGCTCGCCGAGGCCGCCGCGCCGCCCGAGGCGAAGGGCCGTTACCTCGCCGCGTTCCAATACGCGTTCACTGTGGCCCAGGTACTCGCTCCAGCGATCGTGTCGTTGTTTTCCGTGGCGGCATGGTTACCCTGGGTACTGGTCGGGGGTTGTGCTTGCCTCGCCGCGCTCGGGCTCGGCAGGCTGGGGCCGAGGCTGCCCGCGGCCGCGGTGGCACCAATTCAGAGTTGAGCGGAACAGACTCAACTTTGCTGACGTTATACCTGTCGACGGGCCTTGGTCGGGCCGGTCACCACGAATTTTCACGAACGCATGAGGTGAGGGATGGACGCTTTCAACCCGACCACGAAGACCCAGCAGGCGATCTCGTCCGCGGCGCAGGCGGCCACCGTGGCCGGCAACCCGCACGTGTCGGCCGCCCATTTGCTGGGCGCCCTGCTGGCGCAGGGTGACGGGACCACCGCACCGCTGCTGACCGCGGTCGGGGCGGACCCGGAGACGGTGCACAAGGAGCTCGAGCCGATCATCAACGGGCTGCCGTCGGCGACCGGCGCGACCGTGTCGACGCCGCAGTTCGACGCGCCCGCGGTCAAATCGCTCACGCGGGCGCAGAAGCTCGCCACCGAACTGGGTGACGAGTACGTGTCGACCGAGCACCTGCTCGTCGGCCTCGCCACCGAAGGCGCCCAGGTCGCGGACTTGCTCAAGCGGCACGGGGCCACGCCGGACGCGCTGCGCGAGGCGTTCGCGAAGGTGCGCGGCTCGGCCCGGATCACCAGCGCGGATCCCGAAAGCACGTTCAAGGCGCTGGAGAAGTACGGCGTCGACCTCACCGAGCGCGCGCGTTCGGGCGAACTCGACCCGGTCATCGGCCGCGACACGGAAATTCGCCGCGTCGTGCAGGTGCTCTCCCGGCGCACCAAGAACAACCCGGTGCTGATCGGCGAACCGGGCGTCGGCAAGACGGCGATCGTCGAGGGCCTCGCCCAGCGGATCGTCGCGGGCGACGTGCCGGAATCGTTGCGCGGCAAGCGAGTCGTCGCACTCGACCTCGGGTCGATGGTCGCCGGAGCCAAGTTCCGCGGCGAGTTCGAAGAGCGGTTGAAGGCGGTCCTCAAGGAGATCACCGACTCCGCGGGCGAGGTCATCACGTTCATCGACGAGCTGCACACCATCGTCGGCGCGGGCGCGACCGGCGAGGGCGCGATGGACGCGGGCAACATGATCAAGCCGATGCTGGCTCGCGGCGAGCTGCGGATGGTCGGCGCGACCACGCTCGACGAGTACCGCCAGCACATCGAGAAGGACCCGGCGCTGGAGCGCCGTTTCCAGCAGGTGCTGGTCGGCGAGCCGTCGCCGGAGGACACCATCGCGATCCTGCGCGGGCTGAAGGAACGGTACGAGGTGCACCACGGGGTCCGGATCACGGACGCCGCGCTGGTCGCCGCCGCGACGCTGTCGGATCGCTACATCACCGCGCGGTTCCTGCCGGACAAGGCGATCGACCTGGTCGACGAGGCCGCGTCGAAGATCCGGATGGAGATCGACTCGCGTCCGGTGGAGATCGACGAGGTCGAACGGGCCGTGCGGCGGATGGAGATCGAGGAAATGGCACTGTCCAAAGAGGACGATGCCGCTTCTCTCGAACGGCTGACCGCGCTGCGCGCCGAACTGGCCGAGAAGCGCGAGGAACTCACCGCGCTGACCGCCCGCTGGCAGAACGAGAAGGGCTCGATCGAGACCGTCCGTGAGCTGAAGGAGCAGCTGGAACAGCTGCGCGGCGAATCCGAACGCGCCGAACGCGACGGCGACCTGGGCAAGGCCGCCGAGCTGCGCTACGGCCGGATTCCGGTGCTGGAGAAGGAGTTCGAGGCCGCGATGGCCGCGAACGAGGCCAGCAAGCAGAACGTCATGCTGAAGGAGGAGGTCGGCGCGGACGACGTCGCCGACGTGGTCAGCGCGTGGACCGGCATCCCCGCCGGACGGCTGCTCGAAGGCGAGACGGGCAAGCTGCTCCGGATGGAGGAGGAGCTGACCCGCCGCGTCATCGGCCAGGACCAGGCGATCCAGGTCGTCGCGGACGCCGTGCGGCGGGCCCGGGCAGGCGTGGCGGACCCGGACCGGCCGACCGGCTCGTTCCTGTTCCTCGGCCCGACCGGCGTCGGCAAGACCGAGCTGGCGAAGGCGCTGGCGGAGTTCCTGTTCGACGACGAACGCGCGATGCAGCGGATCGACATGAGCGAGTACTCCGAGAAGCACTCGGTGGCCCGCCTGGTCGGTGCTCCCCCGGGCTACGTCGGCTACGACCAGGGCGGTCAGCTGACCGAGGCCGTCCGGCGCCGCCCGTACACGGTGGTGCTGCTCGACGAGGTCGAAAAGGCGCACCCGGACGTGTTCGACGTGCTCCTGCAGGTCCTCGACGACGGCAGGCTGACCGACGGCCAGGGCCGGACGGTGGACTTCCGCAACACCATCCTGATCCTGACGTCGAACCTCGGCTCGCAAGCCATCGCGGACCCGGCGCTGGACGAACGCCAACGCCGCGACGCGGTGATGGAGGTCGTGCAACGCCAGTTCAAGCCGGAGTTCCTGAACCGGCTGGACGACATCGTGGTGTTCCACGCGCTCGGCACCGAGCAGCTGACGTCCATTGTGGACATTCAGGTCGCCCGGCTGGCCAAGCGCCTGGCCCAGCGCCGGCTGCACCTCGAGGTGACCGACGGCGCCCGGGAATGGCTGGCCTTGAACGGCTTCGACCCGATCTACGGCGCCCGCCCGCTGCGCCGGCTGGTGCAGTCGGCGATCGGGGACCAGCTGGCGAAGCAGCTGCTGTCCGGCGAGGTCCGGGACGGGGACACCGTGCGGGTGGACCTGCCGGAACTGGAGACCGGCGACACGCTGAAGGTGTCGCGGGTCTGACGGCGGCCGGAGGTTGTCCGCGCCGCCCTCGCGGACCTTCGCCTCCGGCCCCAGGCCGCCACAAACGAAACCGCCCGGCCGCTGATGCGCGACCGGGCGGTTCCCGGGTCTCAGGAGGAGGCGTCCTCCGGGCGATCCGATTCCACCGGCCGAGGCGGTGGAACCTCACCCCGGCCGGGCGGGGTCCTCGGCGCGGGCGGCGACGGCTGCCGCTCCGTCATCCGGGTGTCCGCCGGAGAGGGAGCCGACGTCTCCACCGCGCGAGTGTCGACCGGCCGGGTCGCGTGCGTGTCCGCCGGGGACGGCGCGGTCGTCGAGACAGGCGGGGCAGGAGGGGCAGGGGGCGCTGCCGGGGTGCCCGCGGACGGTGTCCAGGTCCGGTTCGAGTCGTAGTCCTCGTCGAACGGGTCCACGATGTCCGCGATCTCGCCCAGGTCGCGCAGCAGCCGCTCGAGCCGTGACGGCCCGGCGCCCGGCACCACGCTCGCCAGCACCCACTCGTTCTCCAGCCAGGCCACCCCGACGTCGCCGCCGAGCTGGTCGGCCGCGTCCACCAGGTCCTGGGTGATGACCTGGCGCGCCCCCTCCGCATCGTCCGCGAAGGCGTAGCGCTGGCCGATCGGGCCGAGCATCTCCGGCATGTTCTCGCGCTGGAACGGCACGCTCGACAGCCACATCTCGACCGGCACCCGGTGCGTCTTGTTGCAGCGCACGGCCACGACCACCGCGGGCACCTGGCCCTGGGACTCGATGTCGAAGATGAACACCGGACGGCGGCCGTCGGAGGTGAAGGTGGAACCCGCGACGACGTTCACCGCCGCGTCGGCTCCGAAGTAGCCGATCGCGCCTCCTGACCACTGCCGGGGCAGTCGTTCGTCCTCTTCCACGAACTGCCAGCCGCGCAACTGGGCCCAGCGCTGCCGCTCACGGTTGCGCGAGCCTTCCTTGGCCCGGTCCGCGAAGAGCAGGCCGAGCCCCGCCACCAGCGCGACGGCGGCGATGACGAACCAGATCCACGCCGAGATACCCACGCCGGTCAGGGTATCGCTGCCGGGCCTTCCGACCGGGACGGCCGCACCGTGTCGGCGCGCCCCGTTTGGCCGGAACTGCCCCGGTCGCGTCGACAAATCGGCTAATCGCCCGGCTCGGGTGTCCATTGCGGACAGGTTCCCGCTGACCGGACGGTCCGCTGCGCCTATCCGGCGATCGCGCCGGACAAGCCGGACAGGAACCTTGCCGGACCGCTCGCGGACCGGGTAGAGGTCGTTCGACAGCCTTGCCCGCCGCCGCCGACAGCAGGAAGGACACTCGCATGTCCCTCTCGAGAAGATCGGTGCTCACCGGGACCGCGGCGGCGCTCGGCACCCTGGCGCTGCCCGGGGCCGCGACGGCGCTGGGCGCGCGCGACTGGTCCCGCGCCGTCATCGACTCCACCATGAAGCGCTACACCCCGGCGTCCATCGGCGGCTGGAGCTACCCGCTCGGCCTCTACTTCTACGGCCAGTACCTCTTCTACCGGCGCACCAAAGAACGCAAATACCTCGATTACCTCATCGCCTGGTACGACCGGTTCATCACCGACGACGGCATCTCCAACGGCTTCTCCAGCCTCGACTCGATGCGGGCTTGCCAGATGCTTCCGTTGCTGTACAACGAAACCGGCAACACCAAGTACCGCAAGGCCGCCGACCAGCTGCGCAAACGCTTCGAGACCTACCCGCGCACGAGCGACGGCGGGATGTGGCACGCGGTCAGCCGCCAGCACCAGCTGTGGGGCGACGGGGTGTACATGGCACAGCCGTTCCTCGCGTTGTACGGCAAGGTTTTCCAGGACCCGGGTTATTGCTACGAGGAATCCGCCAAGAATCTGTCCGTCTACTTCGGACATCTCAAGGAACCCGCGAAGGGCCTGATTTACCACGCCTACGACGAAAGCGGCACCCAGCCGTGGGCGACCGGCCCCGGCAAGCACTCCAGCTTCCATTGGGCCCGCGCGATCGGCTGGTTCGGGATGGCGGCGATCGACATCCTGGAGGTCCTGCCCGGCGACCATCCCCGACGGCCGGAGCTGGTCGGGATCGTCCAGTTCCTGGCCGAGGGGTATCGCCGGTACCAGGACCCGCGGACCGGCCGGTGGTACCAGGTGGTCGACCACGGCGGCGACGAGGGGAACTGGCTGGAAACGTCCGCCTCGTCGATGTACGCGTTCACCGTCTCCCGGGGAATCGAGCGCGGATACCTGCCTGCTTCCTACGCCTCAGTCGCCCAGCGCGGATACGCCGGGGTGCTGCAGAAGGTGTCGATCGGGTCGGACGGGTTGACGAATCTCGCGGATATTTGCGAGGGGACGAACGTCGGGGACCTCGCGTTTTACTTCGCGCGGAAAAGGCTGACCAACGACTTCCACGGTCTCGGCGCGTTTCTGATCATGAACGAACAGTTCACCCGATACCGCTGCTGAACGTCCGGGTGGGGAACCCTCAGGTAATCAGGGTTCCCCACCCGGACTCACGACTCGCCAGTCGGGTTGGCGGGCTTGGCCAGCGGACCAGGCGACCAGATCCCCGAATGCGTCACCGACTGCTGATGCAACGCCGCCGACGCCGGAAGCGCGTTCGAGACCTCCGGCGTCACCTCGTACAGCGTTCCCCAGTCCCGATCGACGTCGCCTTCCAAATACGTCGGCAGCGCCTGCATCTGGGTGCTCGCGTTCATCCACACGAACGGGCCGCCGCCCGCCGGCGAGGACCAGTACCGGCCGACCGTGCGCAGGTCGTCGCCCGCGCTGATCCGGTACTTCGGCACCTCGGCGATGCCGTTGTGGATCGACGACGGGCGCAGGCACGGGTGCTGCGCGGCGGCGGCCCACTCCAGGAACACCGGGTCCTGCCCGACCACGTCGGTCATCTTCGCGATCTTCGGCGCCCGCGGCGCGCTGAACGCGACCCAGCCCTCGCTGCCGAGCCCGCGTGCCTTCGCCACGATCCGCACCTGGTCCGCGCCCTCGGGCACGCTGACCCGCGCGTCGCGCCAGTTGGTGTCCTTCTTCTTCGCGTTGAGCTGCTCGCGGCTGAGCACCTCGAACCCGGCGGGGGTGTTCTTGCCGAATTCCGCGGTCAGCGAGTTCGGATCGTCGGCCTTGCCGGCGAGGGCGACCACGATCGGCACCGAACCGTCGCGCGCCCGCTCCGGGATCGAGTACCACTGGGTGCGCAGGTCGCCCGCGCCGTCGCCGGACTTGCGGTAGCTGCCCCAGATCGGCGCGCCGTCCTTGCCGAGCTGGTACGGCGGGTTCCAGCTGTCGGCGTTCTCGGTCGGCAGCCCGCCGTTGGTGACGAAACCCTTCTGGGTGCTGGTCAGCCAGTCCTGCGGGGTGGTCCCGCGGGCGGCGTCGGCGGGCACCTGCCAGCCCGGCGCGGCGCTGCTCGGTTGCTGCGGCGCGGCTTCCAGCAGTCCGGCCTTCGGATCGCGCTCGACCTTGATGTAGTCGGACAGCCCGCAGCTCTGCCCGGCCAGCTGGCGGATGTTGTCGGCACCCATGTTGTAGGTGTCCCAGCGCTTCTGGATGCCCTTCGCGATGCTGCCGATCTCGAACAGCACCAGGATCGCGCACACCGTCGACAGCGGCGCGAGGCCGAGCCGCAGCGCCCGGCCGCGGTTCTCCAGGTCGGACCGCGGCACCGGCGCGGGCGGCACGAACGGTTCGTGCTCGTTGTGCTTCATGTGCTCGATCGCGGCGATCGCCAGCGCGACCGCGGCCGCGACGAGCGCCATCGTGCTCAGCTTGATGCCGAAGATCTGCGGCGGCAGGTCGAACCACGGCACGCCCCACGCCGAGACATACCACCAGGCGTTCGGACCGGTGGACGCCAGCGCGACGATCACCATCAGCCCGGCGAAGAACGCCGAACGGTTGCGGCGCGACAGCAGCACCGTCGTACTCGTCGACAACGCGGTGAGCGCGGCGAGCGGGCCGCCGACCGCGACCATCATGCCGAAGTGGTGCGTGTGCTTGGTCGGGGCCAGCGCCAAGACCACAAAGGACAGTGCGCTGATGCCGAGCAGCCGGCGGCTCGGGCCGAGCGCGGCGCCGCGGATGTTGCCCCGCCGCAGCAGCACGACCGCGCAGGTAGCCAGGCACAGGAAGATCAACAGCACCGGGAACCGGCGCGTCATGGAGCCGTCCGGGCCGTTGCTGAACAGCATCGAGTACCGGTCCAGCTCGTCGTACCAGGAGCCGGTCGGCCCGAGCGACGACCGCAGCCGCACCGATTCCAGCGCGCCGCGCAGGGTCTGGTCGCAGAAGATCAGCGCGAGAATCACCAGGCCGGCGGCGGCGATCGGCGCGAGCACCGGCACCCAGCCGAACTGGCGCGCGTGCCGCAGCACGATCTTCGCCAGCGGCTTCAGCCCGACCACGAACGGCAGCACGGCCATCAGCCCGTGCGGGTTGACCGATACGCACAGCGCCGCGACGGTCAGCCCGATCGCCGCCGGGCCCAGCCGGCGCGTCGCGACCGCGCGTTCGACGGTGCAGATCGAGATCAGCGACAGCAGCGCGACCAGGTTCTCCGGGCGCAGGCCGTTGTCGTAGGGCAGCCAGAAGGCGAGGAAGACCGCGCCCGCCGCCCAGCCGGCCGCACTGCTGATCCGGACCTGCCTGCCGAGCCGCGGCAGCACGCCCCGGCTGATCAGCATCCAGCAGGCGACGCCCATCAACAGCGACGGCAGCCGCATCCACGGCGTGAGCGTGCTGACCTTGGCCATCGCCGCGTAGACGTCGACGAACCACGCCATCGGCGCGTCCGGCGCGGCGAACCACCGGTAGTACTCGCCGATGTACCCGGCGTCGCCGCGGACGCGCGCCATGGTCGTGAAGTAGCCGTCGTCGGCGGTCATCGCGCCGATGAGCCACCAGACGACGAGCGTGCCGAGCACGGCTATGTCGAGGAATTTCAGCTTCCACCAGCCGCGCGCGGCCAGCCGGGGCGCGCACCGGCCGGAGAGCCGGTCGAGGCGGTACAGCGCCAGTACCGCGCCGATGAAGCAGAGGACCGACAGCACGATGGCGGCCAGTTTGATGCCGGTCGCGGTGCTGGCCCAGCGGTTGTCGACCTGCGCGGAGACGGAGAGGCCGTGCGTGTCGTCCTGGTTGGTGAGGTCGGAGAAGAAGCCGGTGAGCTGCGGCCGGTGGTCGTCGCTGACGTCGGCCAGCCGGTTCCCGCCGACGGACGCGGTCGTGTGCTGCGGGTCGGAATGCACGGTGATGGTGCAGTCGCCCTCGCCGAGCGGGGCCGAGCCGAGCTGCTGGCCCTGGGAGGAGAGCGTGAGCTGCCCGTCGCCGACCTGCAGGGCCATCCCGGTGACGACGCCGATGCCGGAGCTCGGCGGGTTGGTGCTGAACAGCACGGCGTTGCCGTCGGTGCGCGCGTCGAGCGCCCGCGCGGTCGCGCACGGAACCTTCGCGTCGAGCGAGATCGGCGCCTGCGCGGTCAGCGGGGCGGACACCGCTCTGGTGCCCTGGGCGGTCGGCCAGTCGAGGGTGGTTTGCTCGAGCGTGACGGGCAGGAACGGGACCGCGATCGCGAGAATCGCGCCGGCGATCCCGAAAACCGCAGCGAGCAACCGAGCCCGACGCCCGGCCTGGCTCTTGCCGATAGCTGTCGGCGACGCCTTTTCGGCGGCAACGGATTCGAGGTCGACCACGCCCCGCAGGCTATCCAAGCGGATGCGCGCGCCCCGCTGGGGACTCTCCCGGGGCCGGCCCCACCAGGTCGAGCCTGGATTCCTCCGCCGAATAACCACGGTGGGTAAAGGAGCCTCGACCGTGCTTAGGGCAAACGGGTGACTACCGGCAGCTCCGAACGGCCCGAGTGGAGAGCCGTTTCACGATCCGGAAACGGTCGGGACTCGGTTGCCGAAAGCGGACTCGGCGAGTCGATGAACTCATCCGGGCGAGAAGGTGAACGGAGGCCCGGAAACCGTCCACCCGTTGTCGATGACCGGATTGCCCAGCACCTCAGCCCCCACGTGCTGGCTCCGCGTAACCGGCACACCGAGAGTAGAAGCACCGCTCCCCCGCACCGCCGCGATGTCCGCCGCCGACAGTTCTCCGTGGAACCGTTCCGTGCGCTCCTCGGTCGATTGGCCCATCGCGGCCAGCGTGTGGACCGGGCCGAGGTCGCCGGACACGCTGTGCCGTTCGGTCGACTCCAGCCGGGCCACGTCGAGCTTCCCGGTGAACTGGCCGAGCACGCTCTCGTCCGAGTTCGCGACCACCGAACCCGCCGGGCCGAGGTCGACGGCGTCGGCTGAGGTGCGTTCGACGCGGGTGCCGCCCATCAGGTCGCCGGAGAATCGGCCGGCCAGCCCGGTCTCGGTGGCGGTCTTGCTGGCTGACAGCGCGTCAACACCGTGCGGCAGCTGGACGCCGTGCCGCATCGACTGGTCCAGACCGGCCACGTGGGCGCCGGCGAACGGTTGCGTGTGGTGTACGCCCAGGCCGTTGCCGGTGACCGTGCGGACCGCGTCGCCGACGCGCAGGTCGTGAGTCTGGGACTGGCCCGCGGCGTCCGGGGCGAGTGCCTGGTGCAGGTCCGACGCGGCGGACGCGGGCAGGTCGCGCGTCGCGAGCGTCTCGTCGCGGGTGAACTGGAGGTCGGAGGAGGAACCGTGCTGGTGCAGGTCGAGCGGCAATTCCCCGCGCGGGGTGTCCGCCAGCGCCGCGGCCGGGCCGGCGAGCAACAGAGCGAGGGGCGCCGCACCGGCGGCCATCCGGGGCAGATATCCGGGCGTCCGCTTGGTGTGCTTGCCCATGCGCCGGACCATACTGCGCCACCAGGGCGAACGCAGCCGAAAAACGGGTAGCTTCACCCACATGACCACCACTTCCCTGATCACCGGAGCCACCGCGGGCATCGGAGCCGGATTCGCGCGCCGGCTCGCCGCCGACAAGCACGACCTCGTCCTGGTCGCCCGGGACGAGGGACGGCTGACCGCGCTGGCCGGGCAGCTGCGCGCGCAGCACGGCGTCGAGGTGACCGTCCTGTCCGCCGATCTGTCCGAAGTGGACGGACGCCGCCGCGTCGCCGAGCTGCTCGAAACCCAGCCGGTCGACCTGCTGGTGAACAACGCGGGCTTCGGGCTGAGCGGCGAGTTCTGGGAGATCCCTGCCGAGGACCTGCAGCGGCAGCTCGACGTGAACGTGACCGCCGTGCTGCAGCTGACCCGGGCGGCGCTGCCGGGCATGGTCGAACGCGGCCGCGGCGACGTCATCAACGTCTCCAGCGTCGCGGGCTTCTTCTCGGGACGCGGCTCGACCTATACCGCCAGCAAAAACTGGGTCACGTCGTTCACCGAGGGCATCGCGATGTCGCTGCCGAAGGGCGTGCGGATGATGGCGCTGTGCCCCGGCTTCACCTACACCGAGTTCCACGAGCGCGCGGGTCTGCGACGGGAAGGGCCGAAGGCGTTCTGGCTGGAGGTGGCCCAGGTGGTCGACGAAGCCCTCGCCGACCTGCGCCGCGGCAAGGTGATCTCGGTGCCGAGCCTGCAGTACAAAGCCCTGGTCGGGATCGGCGGACTGCTCCCGCGCCCGGTGCTGCGCAAGCTCGCCGGCGGGTTCGGCAACCGCCGCCGCACCTGAGAGGTAGGGACAGCCCTACCCCGTCCCGGCGTGTGCGCCCCAGGGTGTTTTCCCCCGGCAGGCCATAGCGTTTTCCCCATGGCGACTGGGGAAGCGGTGCGGCTCGAATCCGTCCGCAAGGAATACGGCCGGGTCACGGCGCTGGACGGGGTGAGCCTGTCGTTTCCGCGCGGCGGGTTCACCGCGGTGATGGGCCCGTCGGGCTCGGGCAAGAGCACGTTCCTGCACTGCGCGGCTGGTCTCGACCGGCCGACGAGCGGTTCGGTCCTGCTCGACGACCAGGAACTGGGCAAGCTCTCCGAAACGCAGCTGACGAAGCTGCGCCGGGACAAGGTCGGGTTCGTCTTCCAGGCGTTCAACCTGCTGCCCGCGCTGACCGTCGAACAGAACGTCGTGCTGCCGCTGCGGCTGGCCGGCCGCCGGGCGGACCGCCGCCGCGTCGCCGAGATGCTCGGGCACGTCGGACTGAGCGACCGGCGCAAGCACCTGCCGGGCCAGCTTTCCGGCGGCCAGCAGCAGCGGGTGGCGATCGCTCGCGCGCTGGTCAGCCGTCCGGCCGTGCTGTTCGCCGACGAACCGACCGGCGCGCTCGACACCCGCACCGCGGGCGAAATCCTCGGCCTGCTGTCGGAATCGGTGCGCGGCGGGCTGACCGTCGTGATGGTGACGCACGACCCGGTCGCGGCCTCGTACGCGGACCGCGTCGTCTTCCTCGCGGACGGCCGCGTCGCCGGAGAACTGCACCGGCCGACCGCGACGGCGGTCGCGGAACGCATGACGCACCTCGGCGCGTGGGCCGACCGGATGCCGGTGGGCGGCTTCTGATGTTCAGTCTTGCTTTGCGCACCTTGCGTTTCCGCGCCGGCGGGTTCATCGCGGCGTTCGTGGCCGCGTTCCTCGGCGCGGTGATCGTGTCCGCTTGCGCCGGTCTGATGGAGACCGGAATCCGGTCCGCCACGCCGCCGCATCGGCTGGCTTGGGCGTCGGCGGTCGTTGCCGGACAACAGGATTTCGAGCTGCGGAAGCATTCCGACAAGCCCAAGACGCAGTCGGTCGCGCTGCCGGAGCGGGTCAGGTTGGACCGGTCGCTCGCGGAGAAGATCGCCGCGACGCCTGGTGTGTCCACTGTGGTCGGTGAGGTGAATTTCCCAGTCTCGCTGGGAAAGCAGCCGCTCGTCGCGCACGGCTGGGAATCCGCTCGGCTGCCCGGTCCCGCGCCCCGAGCCGACGAAGTGGTCCTTCCCGCCGCCAGCGGTGTGTCAGCCGGGAGCACGGTTGACCTTGCGGTGCAAGGGAAGATCAGCCGTTACCGGGTTGCTCGGACCGTGGACAATTCCGGCGTGTTCTTCGCCGACGACGTGGCCGATCAGCTTTCCGGACACCCGGGCAAGGTCGACTATTTCGGCGTCGTCACCGACAATCCGGCCGCCTTGCAGCTCGGTTCCGGGGTGTCCGTGCTGACTGGGGATGAGCGCGGGCTCGCCGAATTCCCGGAGGCGCAAGCGAGCGGCGGCCGGCTGATCCCGCTGGCCGGTGTCGCGGGCGGACTGTCCATTTCGGTCGCGGTGTTCGTCATCGCCAGCACGTTGATGCTGTCGGTGCGCCAGCGGCAGCGGGAATTGGCTCTGCTGCGCGCGATCGGCACGACTCCGCGGCAGCTGCGGCGCATGGTTCTCGGCGAAGCGCTGGTCATCGGCGTGCTCGCGACCGGAGTCGCGGCCGCGCTGGGCCCGGTGTTCGGCCGATGGCTGTTCGACCAGTTCACCTCGGGCGGGTTCATTTCGCCTGCCGTGCAATTCCACCAGGGCTGGATCCCGATGCTCATCGCGGCGGGCGCGACGCTGCTCGCGGTCGGGATTTCCGCGCTGGTGGCCGGATTCCGCGTCGGGCGCATCCGGCCGACCGAGGCACTCGCCGAGGCCTCCGTGCCGCGTGGCTGGCTGACGCCGCTGCGCCTGATCGTCGCGCTGCTGTGCTTCGGCGGCGGGACCGCGCTGGGCATCGTCACGCTCGCGGTGATGACGGGACCCATCGCGGCGAGCACGGCCGGTCCGGCGGTGATGTTGTGGGCGATCGGCGTCGCGATGATCAGCCCGGGCGTCACGAAGCTGACCGCGATCCTGCTGCAGGGCCCGATGCGCCTGGTCAGCGGCGTCACCGGCTGGCTGGCGATCACCAACACGCGCAACGCGGCCACCCGGGTCGCCGGCGCGGTCACGCCGATCATGCTCGCCGTCGGCATCGCGACCGCCAACATCTACCTGCAGACCACGACTACCGCCGCTTCCGCACAGGCCTTCGCCGAAGACCTCCGCGCCGACGCGGTTGTCGCTGGCCCCACCGGGGTTTCTCCCGAGGCCATCGACCGAATCCGGCACGCGGACGGCGTCGCGGCGGCCTCGCCGTACGTCACCAGCCGCGCCTACCTCATCGCGCCGTTCGACGACAACCAGGCCAAAAAGGGCTATCCGGCACTCGGCCTGACCGACGCGTCGACCAACGCCGCCACGGTCGTCCGCGGCACCCTCGCCGACCTCACCGGCGAAACGATCGCGTTGCCGGACACCGCCGAGGTCTCCCGGTCGGTCGGCGAGTCCGTCACGCTCCGTCTCGGCGACGGGAACGACCGGACCCTTCGCATCGTCGCGATCGTGCACCAGCGGCCGGGAGCCGAACAGCTCCTGTTGCCCGCCGATCTGCTCGCCGGGCACACCACGTCCGGTCTCGCCCGGCAGGTGCTCGTCCGCGCCGCGCCCGGCGTCGACCAGGCCCGATTGACGCGAAGCCTGACCGCCGCGACTGCCGGTCTCCCGGTGTCCGTCGGCGACCGGAGCACGCTGGCCGCCGCGAACGCCAAAAGCGACGAGACCGGCGCGTGGGTGAACTACCTGCTGGTCGGCATGATCGTCGGCTACACGGTGATCTCCGTGGTGAACACCCTGGTCATGGCCACTTCGCGGCGGCGGAGGGAGTTCGGCCTGCAGCGGCTCGGCGGGTTCACCCGCGGCCAGGTGCTGCGGATGGCCGCGGGCGAAGGCGGCCTGATCGCCGCGATCGGCATTCTGCTGGGCACCGCGGTGTCGGCGGGCGCGATCGTGCCGTTCTGTCTCGTCGCGACCGGCCGGGTGCTCCCGGAAGGGCCGGTGTCGGTCTACCTGGTGATCATCGCGACCGCGATCGTGCTGGCGTTGCTCGCCGCGATCCTGCCCGCTTGGGTGGCGACGCGGACGCGTCCGGTGACGGCCGTCGCGACCGGGGAGTGACGCGCGGAAGTTGTCGGTGCCGTGTGTAAGACTCTCGGCCGTGGCGTACCCCGGGTTGGATCAAACTGCGAAACTCGAACTGGCCAGGCTGGTCAGCGAACTGGCCGTCGTGCACGGCAAGGTCACCTTGGCCTCGGGCAAGGAAGCCGACTACTACGTCGACCTCCGGCGGGCGACGCTGCAGCACGCGGCCGCCCCGCTGATCGGCAAGCTGCTGCGGCAGCTCACCGCTGACTGGGACTACGTCGCCGTCGGCGGGCTCACCCTCGGCGCGGACCCGGTGGCGCTGGCGATGCTGCACTCCGCCGCCGCCGAGGGCGTGGTGCTCGACGCGTTCGTCGTCCGCAAGGCGATCAAGGAACACGGGATGCAGCGCCGGATCGAGGGCGTGGAGGTGCGCGGGCAGCGGGTGCTGGCCGTCGAGGACACCTCCACCACCGGCGGCAGCGTGCTCACCGCGGTCGAGGCGCTGCGCGAGGGCGGGGCCACCGTGGTCGGCGTGGCGACGGTCGTCGACCGCGACACCGGCGCGCGCGAAGCCATCGAGAAGGCCGGGCTCGAGTACCGGTACCTGCTGAACAAGGACGACCTCGGGCTCAGCTGAGCGCTTGCGCGAGCGAGAGTGAGCACTGTCACTCACAATGCGTGCGTGACGAATGCCCGCCTCCCGGTGTCCCCCTGACGGAAGGGGGTGCCGTGACCACGACAAGTGTCCCGCTCGACGACGCCACCCTCGTCGGCCGTGCGCGAGACGGCGACGTGCGCGCGTACGAAGAGCTCGTGCAGCGTTATCAGGGCCCGATGTTCCGGCTCGCCCTGAAAATGCTGCATCACCGCGGCGACGCCGAGGACGTAGTGCAGGAAGCGTTCCTCGGCGCGTGGCGGAAGCTGGCACAGCTGAACGACGACAACGCGTTCGTCGGCTGGCTGTACCGCGGAACGACCAACCGCTGCCTCAACGTGATCCGGGCGCGCCGCCCGCAGGCCGACGTCGACCTCGACCTGGCCGAATCCCCGCGGCGCGACACTCAGCCCGAACACGCGGCGCAGGTCAGCGGCCAGCTCGCGGCGCTCGACGAGGCGCTTCAGACGCTCACCCCGCAGCAGCGGGCGTGCTGGCTGTTGCGTGAGGTGCACGGCCGGTCGTACGACGAGATCAGCGAGATCGTCGGCGCGAACCCCACCGCGGTCCGGGGGCGGATTGCCCGGGCCCGTGCGCAGCTGGCGGAGGTGATGAAGCCGTGGAGGTGAACCAGGACTACGAATTGCCATGCGGCCGGGAACTGGAAACGGTCTGGGAGAATCTGGACGAGGCCGACGACCACCAGGCGGAGTGCGTCCACTGCCGCACCGCGCGGGAAAGCCTGCTGGCCCTGCGCTCGGCGACGCAGGAGCTGATCGACGAGCCCGACCCGACCCCGCCGGACCTGTTCGGCCGGATCATGTCGGCCGTCCGCGCGGAAGTGCGCCGCGGCCAGATGCTCGATCTCTCCGCGGCTGAGCCGGGCTCCGTCGAAGTGAGCGAGCAGGCCGTCGCGGTCGTGCTCCGGTATGCCGCCGACTCCGCGGGCAACGTCCGCGCCCGCCGGGTCCGGGTGCGAAAGGTCGGCGTCGACGCTTCCGGCGCGGCCCAGGTCGAGGTCCAACTCACCCTTGCGGCGCGGCTCGGGAACACCGGCGGCGCGGAAACGTTGGCTCGCGTACGAGAACTGGTGACCGCTGCCGCGACTGCCCGGGTGGGTATTTCGCTGGTCAGCCTGGATCTGCTGGTGGAAGACGTGTACGAGGACGGGGAATGACCGCCGAATACGTGGTCGCCGCGCCGGTGATCGCGAGCGTCGCCGCCCGCGCGGCCGCCGAAACCGCCGGAGTCGTGCGCCTGGAACCCGGCCTGCGCGGGCTGGCGACCGCCTGGGCGCGCGAAGCCCGGCACCGCTGGAAGGGCCTGGAACCGGCTCCCGCGGACGGCGTCCGGGTCCGCGCTCACGAGGACAGCCTGACCGTCGAGGTCGACGTGGTCATCTCGGGGGCGGACCAAGCCGCCGCCGTGGGCCGCGCCGTGCAACGAGCGGTGTTCCGGGAAGTCCTCGCGCAGACCGGTCGTCCAGTGGACGCCGTCCGAGTGTCTATTTTGGACATCGAAGTGGGGCGGCGGTGACCGATTCGCGTTCGCTGGCCGGCAGACTGGCCGACGCACTGGCGACGGTCGACGGCCTCCGCCCCGCGACGAGCATCGCCGCGGAAATCAGCTGGCTCCCGACCGATCCGGCTGGCGGGTCGGTGGATCTGACCGCGGAGTCGGTGGAGGTGCGGGTGGTGGCGTTGCGATTGCCGCTGCCGCCGTTGCTGTCGGCTGCCGAGGCGCAGGTGCGGAAGGTGCTCGAGGGGACGAAGTGGGCGGACGCGCGAATCCGCCTGGTGGTGACGGACATTGACGGGGCTGCGTTCACTGGCTGAACGCTGCCTTTCCCGGCTCGCCTTCGAGGATGTGGTTTACCCCTAGGCAACGGACCCATCTAGCGGCGAGGTCACCCTCTGGCCGGGCGTGGCTTGACCGCCGTCGCCGTATCCGTTCACTTCCTTCCGCCTTTCCGCCCGCTTTCTCCGCCGATTCGCACTCCCCTCGACGGACACGGAACGAGGTCGCTCACCGCGCGTTGGGTCCCCTCGCGGGGGTATTTCGAGGAGCCTCCTACCCGGAGTGATCCCTCCGCTACCTGCCGGGTGAACTCGTTGCTCCGGTGGGTCGAACATCACATCAGGTCCCCCTATTTCCCGCTCCGGGGGCGGGTAATCGGAGTAACGTCGCTGGTAGGTGCACTGGGAAGGGGGCGAAGGTGGACACGACGGTCGCGCACGTTCTCGCCGATGTCACCGTGGCGGTGCATGTCCTCGCCCTGCTCTTCATCGGCTTCGGCGGCTTCCTCGCGTGGCGCTGGCCGAAGGTCATTTTCGTGCACATTTTCTTCGCGATGTGGGGCGTGCTGGTCAATGTGACGCCGATTCCGTGCCCGCTCACCGCGCTGGAGGATTTCTTCCGGCATCAGCAGGGCTTGGGCGATCTGCCCGGCGGGTTCAACGCGTATTACCTCTACGGCACGGTGATCCCGCGCTCGCTGCTGCCGGCGGTGGTCGTGGTGGCACTGGCGGTGCTGGTGATCTCGTACCTGGGCGCGTACCTGCGGTGGCGGCATCGCCACGACGACAGTCCGGCGCACAGCGTCAGCCTCGGCTGAGCGACAATCGTCCTTCGTGACGACGGAACAACCCGAAGCGGGCCCCACCGAGTGGGTGAACCGCGAGGAGGTCGGAGTAGGTCCCTGGCCAGGCATCTGGCCGGACGACCCGCGCTACGACCCCGAACTCCTGGCCAACGGCGACCGCCGCAACGTGGTCGACGCCTACCGCTACTGGCGCCGCGAAGCCATCGTGTCCGATGTGGACACCCGACGGCACCCGTTCCACGTCGCGATCGAGAACTTCCAGCACGACCACAACATCGGCACCGTGGTCCGCACCGCGAACGCCTTCGCCGCCGCGGAAGTGCACATCGTCGGCCGCCGCCGCTGGAACCGCCGAGGTGCCATGGTCACGGACCGCTACCAGCACCTCCGCCACCACGAGGACGTCGCAAGCCTCCTGAATTTCGCCACGGCCGAGGACCTGACGGTGGTAGCCGTGGACAACACGCCCGGTGCCGAGCCGGTGGAAACCGCCGAGCTGCCGCGAAAATGCCTGCTGCTGTTCGGCCAAGAAGGCCCGGGCCTTTCGGAGGCGGCACAGACGGACTCGGCGAAAGTGGTGTCCATCGCCCAGTTCGGCACCACGAGATCAATCAACGCAGGCGTCGCGGCGGGCATCGTGATGCACGCATGGATCCGCCAACACGCGGACCTCTCCCAGGCTTGGTAACCACCCTCGCCCTGGCGGGGTATTGCGCCGTTGAGACCCGATGGCCGCTCACGTCGCTCCAGACTTAGCGCTGGCCTGGTGATTCCGCGGTGATGCCCCCTCATGGTCACTCTCCCGGGAAGTGCCGTGGAGAGGCAGGTATCCCGCAGCGCAGGCAGAATCGCCTCATGAGTGCCGATTCAGCCGACCCCGCCGCACACGGCGACGGATCCCACCCGGACCCGGCGCGCACAGCCGATCCCACCGATCGCACGACGGCTGCTCACCCGACGAACCCGATCGAGGGCGCGGCAAATCCGGCCGAGGAGGCGGACGGCGCGCCCGCTCGCGCGGCAACGGCAGCCCAGAGCGCGGCAGGCCCGGCCGACCACGCGGTGGTTGATCGCGGGGTAAACACGGTCGAGGGCGTGGCTGGTCCGCCCGAGGAGGCGGGAAACGCGCCCGCTCGCGCGGCAAAGGCAGCCCAGAGCGCGGCAGATCCGACTGAGCGTCCAGCGGCTGATCGCACGGCGAACGCTGTCGAAGGCGCGGCGAACCCAGCCAGGAATGCAGTAACGGCGGGCGAGGACGCGGCGGCTGATCGCGTGGCGGACCCGGCCGAACGTGCGGCGAACACGGCAGATCGTGCGGCGGACCCGGCCGAGGGCGTGGCGAATCCCGCTGAGAGCCCGCCGGTGGCCGGAGCTGCGGCTAACTCGGCCGACGGCGCGGTGGGCTCGGCTGAGCGTGCGGCAAACTCGATCGAGGGCGCGACAAATCCGGCGAAGACCGCAGGTAACGCGGCCGCTCGTCCGGCAGAGGCGGCCGAAGATGCGGCGGGTCCGGCTGAGCGTGCGGTGGCCGAGCGCTCGGCGAATGCTGCCGAAGGCGCGACGAACCCGGCCCGGGACGCAGCGAACCTGGCCGAGGGCGTGGTGGATCCCGCTGAGCGTTCGGCGACGGCCAAGGGCGCGACAAACTCAGCCAACGGTGCAACCCGCCCAGCTGACCGTGCCGCCGCGGCCGAGCGTGATGCCGCAGTTGAGCGTGCCACCGCGGCCGACCGAGCCGCCGCGACCGAGCAGGCCGGTGCGGTCGACCATGCTGCAGCGGCTGAGCGTGCTGCAGCCGAGCGGGCGACATCGGTCGAGCGTGCTGCTGCGGCCGATCGTGGTGCCGCGGCGGAGCGGGCCGCAGCGGCCGATCGTGCCACCGCAGCCGCGCAGGCTACAGCGGCCGATCGTGCTGCCGCGGCTGAGCAGGCCACATCGGCCGAGCGTGCTGCCGCAGCCGACCGTGCTGCTGCGGCTGAGCAGGGCGCAGCAGCCGACCGTGCCACCGCAACCGATCGTGCCGCCGCAGCCGACCGTGCTGCCGCGGCTGTGCGGGCGTCAGCAATCGAGCGTGCCACTGCGGCCGGTCGTGCTGCTGCAGCTGAGCGTGCTGCCGCGGCTGAACGGGCCGCAGCGGCCGATCGTGCCATCGAGGCTGAGCAGGCCGCCGCGGCCGACCGTGCTACCGCAACCGACCGTGCCACAGCAACCGACCGTACTGCCGCAGCTGAACGGGCCGCCGCAGCGGAGCGGGCGGTGTGTGCCAGGCATCTCCGTCGCCTGTGGGCTCTCCCTGGCACCGTCCTCGGTCGTAGTGGTTGGCCGCCTACCGTGAGCCAGCGGCTTCACTGGCATTGGAACTACTGGTGGCAAGCCCACCTCCTCGACAGCCTTGTCGACGCACAACTCCGTCAACCCGCCAACGAGCGCGCGCGGCTGATCAACCGCTTCATCGCGACGGTGCACCGGCGCAACTTCGGCTCTTGGGTCAACGACTACTACGACGACATAGCCTGGCTAGGACTAGCGTTGCAGCGAGTACGCCAGACCGGACTATCCACAGTGGACGAAGCAATGGAGGCTATCGACAAACGGCTGCACGAAGGCTGGACAGAAGACCTTGGCGGGGGAATCTGGTGGCGGCGAGGCGACTCCTTCAAGAATACCCCCGCAAACGGCCCTGCCGCTATCTTTCACGCTCGTATGGGTGATCAAGAACGCGCCGGGGCCATGACGCGATGGCTCACCGACACTCTGGTCGACCCGGAGACCGGCCTTGTCTGGGACGGGATCCGGGCGGACACCGGCGAAGTAGTCAAGCATATTTTCTCGTACTGCCAAGGCGTTTACCTCGGTGCCTGCCTCGAGCAGTCCCGTTGGGAAGACGCGGCCCGCACCATTCGGGCGGTCGAGAAGCACCTGGCACCGCAAGGGATTCTCCCCGGTTCGGACGGTGGCGACGGCGGCCTCTTCTCGGCGATCGCCGCCCGGTACCTGGCGCTCGCGGCGAAGAAGCTGCCAACGCCGGAAGCGGAGACGGCGAAGAGACTGGTGCAAGAATCCGCGGAAGCGTGCTGGAACGGGGCGGCACAAGAGAAAACCGGACCGCTGTTCAGTGCGTACTGGGATAAGCCAGCAACGACACCGCCTGGCAAGGCAGAGCGGGATCTATCTGTCCAAATTGGAGGGTGGATGCTGCTGGAAGCCGCCGCCACGCTCTAGAAACTCAGCAGCCGCACGAAGCGCGGTGCAAGAAGCGCGGCGCGAGGCGCACGGACTCCGGCCGGCGTTCCGGCTCGCGGCAGCGCGCCAGCAGCAGCTGCACCGCTCGGCGGCCGATTTCCGAGATCGGTTGCGCCATCGTCGTTACGCCGGGCGAAACCGTGCGCGCCCAGTCCATGTCGCCGTAGCCGACGACCGCCAGCTCCGACCCGATCCGGATCCCTCGGCGGTGTGCTTCCCACTGCACTCCGATCAGCATTGCCTCCCCGGCGACCACCAAGGCCGTCGGGGAAGGCCAGCCGTCCAGGAGTTTGGCGGCGGCTCGGGCCGCGCCGCCCGCGGTGGATTGGCCGGAGGCGACCAGTTCCGGGTGGTAGCGCAGTCCGGCTCGGCCCAGGCCAAGGCGGTAGCCCAGGGCGCGTTCTTCGCTCACCGTCGTTCCCTCGGTGCCGGTGATCAACGCGATCCGCCGGTGCCGGCGCGCGGCCAAATGTTCCACCAGCGCGGACATCGCCTGGAAGTTCTCCGACCCGACCTGGTCGACGTCGTTGCGTCCGGCGATCCGGTCGACCAGCACCGTCGGCACGCCGGCGCGCACGAGTCCGTTCACGACGGCCTCGTCACCGGGGGCGGGCACCAGAAGGACGCCGTCCACCCGATCCGCCTGCAGTGCGCGCAGCACTTCGGCTTCCGCGCGCGGGCAGTCGCTGGTGTCGGCCAGCAGCAGGTCGCAACCCGCGCGTGCGGCAGCGCCGCGGATCGCACGCAGCAGCTGGTCGTGGTACGGGCTGGCGTGCCTCCCCAATGCCACCCCGAACCGATGGGTGACCGGCAGGTCCCAGTGGGGGACCTCCGGCGCCAGAACGGTCATTTTCCCGGCCCTCGTCGTCGGTACCTACCCAACAGTAGCCACTGTCGGGCCGCACCAGAGAGGGTCCGAGACGATCGGGTCTTGAGAATCACTGAGGTGAGTGAACGGCCGCGGGCCTGGTTACGCGGGGCAGTCAAGACCCGCACCCGCACGAAGCCCGGTGCCGCAACGTCGGCGGCAACCGCACAGTCTCGGCGGGCCGTCCGGGATCCGCCAGCCGGGCCAGCAGCAGCTGCACCGCTCGCCTGCCGATCTCGTCGATCGGCTGGGCCATGGTCGTCAGCGGCGGGTCCACGAGGTCGGCCCATTCGACGTCGTCGTACACCACCACCGGCAGGTCCTTGCCGATCCGCAAACCCCGCCGCCGCGCCTCGTGCAGGACGCCGACCATCATGCTGTCGTTGGCCACCACCAGCGCGGTCGGCGGATCCGGCAGCGCCAGCAGCGTGCTCAACGCCAAGCCGCCACCGTCGCGAGAGGACTGTCCACACGCCACCAAGTCCGGCGACCAGCTCAACCCCGACCGGCCGAGGCCGAGCCGGTAGCCCAGCACG
This sequence comes from Amycolatopsis sp. VS8301801F10, assembly GCF_046195355.1. NCBI lineage: Bacteria > Bacillati > Actinomycetota > Actinomycetes > Pseudonocardiales > Pseudonocardiaceae > Amycolatopsis > Amycolatopsis sp. VS8301801F10. The sequence goes on from NZ_CP176065.1 coordinate 1,656,665, forward strand.
CGTTCGTCGCTCGTCGTGAGGCCCGGCGCGCCGGAGATCATCCCGATCCGGCGGTGGCCCAGCGACGCCAGATGCGCGGTCAGCGCCGAGGTCGCCTGGATGTTCTCCGCGCCGACCTGGTCGATGTCGGTCCGGGTGGTGAGCCGGTCCATCAGCACGGTCGGCACGTCCAGCGACACCAGTTCGCCCAGCACCGACCCGTCGCCGGGCGCGGGCGTGATCAGCAGGCCGTCGACCCGCCGCGACCGCAGCGCGCGCACCACGTCCCGTTCGGTGCCCGCGGTGTCGTGCGTGTCCGCCAGCAGCACGGTGTATCCATTTGCCGACGCCTCCCGCTCGATCGCGTGCATCAGTGCCGCGAAATACGGGTTCGCGACCAGCGAGATCGCCATCCCGATCGAGCGCGTACCCCCGGTGACCAGCGAACGCGCGATCGCGTCGCCGGTGTACCCGGTGGTCTCGATCGCCCGCAGCACCGCGGCTTTCGTTTCCTCGGCCACCGCCCGTGTGCCGTTGACGACGTGCGACACCGTCGTGATCGAGACCCCCGCCATTTCGGCGATGTCGCGCTGGGTCGGGCGGGTCGAGCGAGGTCGCGGCATGTCAGTCCTTCACCGGGAGAGCGAAACCAGGAGCGTTGGCAAGCGTTTGCGCAAACGCTTGCGTCTAGCACAGAGTCTGTCTACCTTCCGGTCCATCGGCAAGCTCGCACCTCGATTCGGAGGGCATCTCCATGAGACACCGGAGTCTCACCGCACTCGCTTTGGCGGCCGCTGTCGCGGTCTCCGCCACCGGGTGCACCGTCGAACGCCACTGGGGCGGCAGCTCCAAAACCGGCGGCAGCGGCAAGGCCAAGGTCGGCCTCGTCACGAAGACGGACACCAACCCGTACTTCGTCGAACTGCGCAGTGCCGCGGCCGCCGCGGCCAAGGCCAATGGCGCTGAGTTCAGCGCGCTCGCCGGGCAGTTCGACGGCGACAACGACGGCCAGGTGCGCGCCATCGAGAACCTGATGCAGCAGGGCGTCAACACCATCCTGATCACGCCGAGTTCGTCCACCGGCGTGCTCAAGGCGATCAAGGACGCCCGCGACGCCGGCATCCTGGTGATCGCCCTCGACACCGCCACCGAACCGCCGGACGCGGTCGACGCCACCTTCGCCACCGACAACTTCGCGGCGGGCGAGCAGCAGGGCGCGTACGTCAAGGCGGCGCTGAAGGGCGCGGCTCCCAAGCTCCTGATGGTCGACGGAACCGCGGGCAGTTCGGTCGACACCCAGCGGCACGGCGGGTTCCTCAAGGGCATCGGGCTCAAGGACGGCGCGCCGGAGATCAAGGGCCACACCAACGCCAACGGCGACCAGAGCCTCGCTCAGCAGGGCATGGAGAACCTCCTGCAGCGGACTACCGATCTCAACGCGGTGTACACGATGAACGAGCCGATGGGCCGCGGCGCGTACGCGGCTCTGAAAGCGCGCGGCCTCAACGCTCAGCTCACCGTCGGCTCGATCGACGGCGGCTGCGAGGGCGTGCAGAACGTCAAGAACGGCCAGTTCGCCGTCACCGTGATGCAGTTCCCGCGGAAGATGGCCGAACAGGGCGTGCTCGCGGCGGTCGAGTACGCGAAGACCGGCAAGAAGCCGAGCGGGTTCGTGAACACCGGTTCGACCGCGATCACCGACCACCCGATGCCGGGAGTTCCGAGCAAGGACACCGCGTGGGGCCTGCAGAACTGCTGGGGAGGCGGGAAATGACGAGCGCGACGGTCAACAACCGCGAGCGCGAAACGCTCGGCGAGTTCTTCCTCCGCGCCCCGGCAGTCGGCCCCGCGCTGGCGCTGGTCGTAGCGGTCCTGGTGTTTTCCTTCGCCACGGACACCTTTTTCGACCTGGACAATCTGTCCACAGTGGTCCAGCAATCGCTGGTAGTCGGCACGCTCGCGCTCGGCCAGACGCTGATCATCCTGATCGCGGGCATCGACCTTTCCAACGCGTCGTCGATGGTCGTGGCGACGCTGGTGATGGCCAAGCTCGCCTCGGTCACGAACGTTTTCTTCGCACTGCTGGCCGGGGTCGTGCTGACCGTCGTGGTCGGCCTGTTCATCGGCACCCTCGCGACCCGGATCAAGCTGCCCGCCTTCATCATCACGCTCGGCACGTTCACCGGCCTGACCGCGGTGGCGAAGCTGATCGCGGGCGGCCAGGCAGTCCCGGTGTCCGACGGGCTGCTCACCTGGCTCGGCACGAAGCGCTACCTCTTCGGCGGCATCCCGATCACCTACGGCATGACGCTCGCGTTGCTCATGTTCCTCGCTGTCTGGTACGCGCTCACGAAAACCGCGTGGGGCAAGCACGTTTACGCCGTCGGCAACGCGCCGGAATCCGCGCGGCTGTCCGGGATCAAGGTCAACCGCACCGTGCTGTCGGTCTACCTCGTCGCCGGGCTGTGCTTCGGCATCGCCGCGTGGCAGGCGCTCGGCCGCACGCCGAACGCCGACCCGAACCAGTTCCAGCTCGGCAACCTCGACTCGATCACCGCGGTGGTGCTGGGCGGCACGAGCCTGTTCGGCGGACGCGGTTCGGTGCTGGGCACGCTGTTCGGCGCGCTGGTCGTCGCGGTGCTGCGCTCGGGACTGACGCAGATGGGCGTGGACGGCAACTACCAGGACCTGGCGACCGGCGCGCTGCTGATCGCCGCGGTAGTCGTGGACCGGATCGCACGGAGGCAGCAGCAGTCATGACCACTACGCAGCAGCAGCCCACCCTTTCCGCGCGCGGCCTGGTCAAGCGCTACGGCCGGGTCACCGCCATCGACGGTGCCGATTTCGACCTCTACCCGGGCGAAGTGCTCGCCGTGGTCGGAGACAACGGGGCCGGAAAGTCCAGTCTCATCAAGGCGTTGTCCGGCGCGGTGGTGCCGGACGCCGGAGAGATCAAAGTGGACGGAAAGACAGTCCACTTCAAGTCCCCTTTGGACGCCCGGCATTACGGAATCGAGACGGTGTACCAGGATCTGGCCGTCGCGCCGGCGCTGGACATCGCGTCGAACATGTTCCTCGGCCGGGAAAAGCGGCTCAAGGGACCGTTCGGCATCGGGTTGCGCAAGCTCGACACCGCGACCATGCGCACCGAAGCGCAGCGGATCCTGGACGACCTCGGCATCAAGGTCAAATCCATTACCCAGCTGGTGGAAACGCTGTCCGGCGGGCAGCGGCAAGGCGTCGCGGTGGCGCGCGCGGCGGCGTTCGGCCGCAAAGCGGTGATCATGGACGAGCCGACGGCCGCGCTGGGTGTCGCGGAATCCGCGAAGGTGCTGGAGCTGATCGGCCGGATCCGCGACCGCGGCCTGCCGGTGGTGCTGATCAGCCACAACATGCCGCACGTCTTCGAAATCGCCGACCGGATCCACGTGCACCGGCTCGGCAAGCGCGTCGCCGTGGTGTCGCCGAAGACGCACAGCATGAACCAGGTGGTCGGCCTGCTCACCGGTGCGTTGAAGCTCGACGAGAACGGCGAAGTCGTCGAGGTCGCGTCCACCACGCACGCCGGGTTGACCTGACGTGCGAGTGCTGCTGGCGGGGTTGTGCACCGTCGATGTCGTACAGCGGGTCGCGGAATTTCCGGAGCCGAGCGAGAAAGTGCAGTCGCTTCAGGTGGATGTCGCGGCCGGCGGGCCCGCGACGAACGCCGCGGTGACCGTCGCCGCGCTCGGTGCCGAAGCGACCCTCCTGACGGCTCTCGGTACGCACCCGCTGGCCGCGCTCGCCCGCGCGGACCTCGAAGCCTGTGGCGTGGACCTGGTCGACCTCGCTCCGGCGCGCACGCAGGCGCCGCCGGTCAGCGCGGTCGTGGTGCGGGACGGCGACGGCGAACGCACCGTCGTCTCCCGCAACGCCGCGTCCGACGCGCCGCTCGAACTGCCTGACCTCGCCCCGGTTTTCGAAGGAGTAGCCGCGGTCCTCGTGGACGGGCACCATCCCGAGCTAGCGCTTGCTGTCGCCCAGGAAGCCCGCGCCCGCGAGGTGCCGGTCATCCTCGACGCGGGCAGCTGGAAACCGGTACTGGACCAGTTGCTGCCACTGGTCCACGTGGCAGCCTGTTCCGCGCGGTTCCGTGCTCCCGCACCGAGTTTGGCCGAACGCGGAGTGTCAGTGACGATCACGACGGCAGGCCCGGAGCCGGTCGCCTGGAGCACTACGGAAGACTCTGGGCAGGTCCCCGTGCCGCTCGTCGAAGCGCGGGACACCCTGGGGGCCGGAGACGTGTGGCACGGTGCGCTCGCGTACGCGGTCGCGACGCGGCAAGGCGCGGTCGCCGACTGGATCGGATACGCGAACGCGGTGGCCGCGGAACGGGTCCGGCACGTGGGGCCGCGTTCGTGGACCGGGCCGGTCGGGGAACTGGCGAAGAGCAGAGAAGAGGGAGTGCGATGACGGCGTTCGAGGATCTGCTGGCGCGGGCTGAGAAGCTGGCCAAACCGCGGGAGCGGCGCGTGCTCGGCATCATCGGCGCGCCCGCCTCCGGCAAGACCACGCTGGCCTGGGCGATCGCCAACGCGCTCGGCTCGCGGGCCGCGGTCGTCGGGATGGACGGTTTCCACCTGGCGCAGGTCGAGCTGCAGCGGCTCGGCCGCACCGACCGCAAGGGCGCGCCGGACACCTTCGACGCGGCCGGCTACGTGCACCTGATCCGCCGGCTCGCCGAGGGCCGCGAGACGGTGTACGCGCCGGAGTTCCGCCGCGAGATCGAGGAGCCGATCGCCGGCGCCGTCCCGGTCGCGCCCGAGGTGCAGCTGGTCATCACCGAGGGCAACTACCTGCTGCTTCCGGACGACCCGTGGAGCGGCGTGCGGCAGTTCCTCACCGAAGCGTGGTTCCTCGCGCCGGACGAGCCGGAACGGATCGAGCGACTGGTGTCCCGGCACCGGCGCTACGGCCGTTCGCTGGTCGAGGCCCGGCAGCGCGCGCTCGGTTCCGACCAGCGCAACGCGGACCTGATCGCGAACACCCGCGACCGCGCCGACCTGGTGCTCGAGAACCTGCCGCTGACGAATTTCGTCCTCTGAGCAGGTGCTGTTCTCCGACCCAGCCACCACGGACCCGTATGCGGGCGCGGTCACCTGGGACCGGGCGGGCGAAGCCCGGATCGCCGTGCTGTACCCGCCGTACGTTCCGCTCTTGCGCACGCACCTGAACGGGTTGCGGGCGCTGGTCGATCGGCGGCTGTCCGAGCCCTCGGCACTCATGGCGGACCCGCGGCTGGACCTGCTGGTGGAGCGGATGCGCGAGACCAGCAGCGAGCCGCAGCTCGAGCCGCAGGTGCTCGCCGACGTGCGGACCAGGCTGGACTGGGCGTTGTCGGTGCTGCCCGAGCAGGGCGGGGTTCTCGAACTGCACACGCCGATGCACCAGTGGTGGTGGGGACGCGCGTTGCTCGACGTGTGCACGGCGATCACCGCGCTGCTGGGAGCGTGGCTGCGCGGCGAAGCGGTCGACGGACAGCACTGTCCGGACGACGCGACGTGGTGGATGTGGATGGCGCAGATGCGCTGGCTCGACGCGCAGTTCGTCGAACCGCTCAAGCCAAGAGGGGAATGACCCGTGGGGGTTTTGGTCGTCACCGGCGGCAGCCGAGGCATCGGCGCGGCGATCTGCGAACTGGCCGGGAGCCGCGGCTACGACGTCGTGGTGAACTACTCCGGCGACCCCGCTCCGGCTGAGGAGGTCGCCGAACGGGTGCGGTCGCATGGTGCGCAAGCGCTTGCGTACCGGGCCGACGTTTCCGACGAACAGCAGGTCAGCGAGCTTTTTTCGGCGGCGGCCGAGCTAGGGCCGCTCGTCGGTCTGGTGAACAACGCGGGCATCACCGGCAACACGCCCGGCAGGCTTGACGAGCAGAGTGTCGAGACCGTGCGCCGGGTGCTGGACATCAACGTCACCGGCGTTTTCCTGTGCTGCCGCGAGGCGGTGCGGCGGCTGTCGACGCGCTACGGCGGGTCCGGCGGAGCGATCGTGAACGTCTCGTCCACGGCGTCGCGGAACGGATCGTCGGGCGAATGGGTGCACTACGCGGCGTCCAAGGCGGCGGTCAACACGCTCAGCCTCGGCCTCTCGCGGGAAGTCGCCGACGAGGGAATCCGGGTCAACGTCGTGTCCCCCGGCCTGGTCGAAACCGGGTTGCACGCCGCCGCGGGGATGCCGGACCGGATCGACCGGCTCCGCCCGGGCATCCCGCTCGGCCGCGCCGGCCAGCCGGAAGAGATCGCCGCGGCCGTGCTGTGGCTGCTGTCCCCGGAGGCGTCCTTCACGGTCGGCGCGGTGCTCGAGGTCGGCGGCGGCCGCTGATCCGTCTCGGACAGTGAGACGCCCGGAGACGGGCAGATCACGATTGACCCCGGAACTCGGTGAACTCGCCCAAAGCGGTCGGCGCCGTGTGCGAGTCTGGAACGAGGGGTTGAAAGGACGGCCGCGAAAGTCATGCCCAAGCTCACGTCTGTGCACCATCTGGCGCTCACCGTGACCGATGTGGACCGAAGTGTTCCCTGGTACGTCCGGGTGCTCGACCTCGAGGAAAGCCATCGGCGCGAAGACCCGGAAACCGGGGTGCGCAAAGTAGTTCTGCGTTCGGCGGGAGACGGTTTCTCCGTGGTGCTGGTCCAGCATCCGGTCGCGGTAAGACCCGCCTTCGACGAACGCCGTACTGGTCTGGACCACGTCGCGTTCTCGGTGTCGTCACGCGCCGAGGTCGCCGAATGGGAGGACCGCCTGCGGGAATACGGCGTTTCCTACCTGCCCGCCACGGAGTCGCAGACCTTCGAAGGCTCCGCGGTGATCGTGTTCCGCGATCCGGACGGCATCCAGCTCGAAGTCTGGTCCGACCCGGCGTGAAAACTCAGGCGTGCGCGTCGTCGGGTTCTTCGACCGGACGCCGCATTTCCTGGCGGTAGCGCAGCACGCCGTACGCGGTGCCGAACACGAAGAACGCGATGCTCGCCCACAGCGCGACGGTCTTGACCCACGGGATGGCGTCGAGCAGGCCCGCGCCGTAGTAGCCGAGCAGCACCAGCGTCGGCACCCACAGCAGCCCGCCGACGGTGGTGGCGAGCAGGAACCGGCGCGAATCCATCCGCGCGGCACCGGCGATGAGCGGGGCCAGCGTGCGGATCCACGGGATCCATCTGGCCGCGACGATCGCGAAGAATCCCTTGCGGTCCAGGAAAGCTTGCGCGCGTTCGAGGTTGTGCCGGTTGAGCATCCGCCCGCCGCGGCGCGCGATCAGCGTGGTGCCCGCGCCTCGGCCGATGTAGTAGCCGATCTGGTTGCCGGCCACGGCGGTGACCAGCGCGGCCCCGGACAGCAGCCACGCGTTGAGGTCCGAGCCGTGCTGGGCGAGCACCACGCCCGCACCGAACAGCAGGGAATCGCCCGGCAGGAACAGCCCGATGATGAGCGCGCACTCGATCAGCACGAACGACAGCACGATGACCCAGACGAGCACCGGGCCGGCGGTGTCCAGCCAGCTCAGGCCGATTCCCGCGGCGTGCGCGGGCTGGGCGGCGTCGAGGTTCACGCGAAGAGCCTACGTGGCTGGGAACGGCTGCAGTACGCAACCATCGAATCCTCCGCATTCGGTGACTTTGGGTATTCCTGGGATAACCAGACTGTTCACCCTTTTCGCCCAGGACAACGAACGGGCCGCCCGGAACAGTTCCCGGACGGCCCGTCGCGGTTTTCCCTAGAACTGCGGCAGGGACTCGCCCTGCACCGCCTCGATGTCCAGCTCCACCTTGACGGTCGTGCCGATCGCGGCCACGCCTGCCCGCACCATCGCGCTGTAGTTGATCGCGAAATCGTTGCGGTGCAATTGCGTTTCGGCGTGGAACGCGGCGCGCACGCCGCCCCACGGGTCCGGACCGTGCCCGGTGTAGCGCAGGTCGAGCGTGACGTCGCGGCGTTCGCCGTGCAGCGTCAGCACTCCGCGCAGCGCCCAGCTGTCCGTGCCGAGCTGGGAAAGCCCGGTGCTTTCGAACGTGATGAGCGGATACGCGTCGACGTCGAGGAATTCGGCCGAACGCAGGTGGTCGTCGCGCATCTTGATGCCGCTTTCGATGCTGCCCGCCTTGATCTCGGCGCGCACGCTCGACCGCTCGACCGGCCGGGCCACCTCGATCCGCCCGGCCACGTCCGGGAACCGCACCTTGATGCTCGCGATGCCCATGTGCCGCGCGGTGGCGACCACCGACGAGTGCATCGGGTCGATCGTCCACGGCCCCTCCGGCGGCAGCTCGACCGCGCCGGAAACCGGCGCGAGCGCGATGTCGCCGAGCAGCCCGGCCCCGTCGGAGCCGATCTGCACGGTGCGGGCCAGCGGCGTGTACCCGGGCGCGGTGATCACGGCGGTGTAGACGCCCGGGGGCAGCGGGTCGGTGACCACTGCCCCCTTCGCGTCCGTGACCTGCCGCGCGACCTGGCGACCGTTCAGGTCGGTGACCGTGAGCACCGCGTTCTCGACCGGCCATCCGCCGTTCGAGCGCAGCTGTGCGCGCAGGCCCCCGCTCATGACCGGTCGACCAGCTCGTCGAGCGCCTGGTCGTAGCTCAGCCGCACGTCGTGCTGCGCCTCGCCGTCGCTCAGCGTCACCTGGCTGGTGGCGGGCGGGTAGCCGCTCGCCACGACGGTGTAGGAGCCGATCGGCAGGTCGCTGACCACGTAACGGCCCTCGCTGTCGGTGCGGGCCACCGCCGCGACGTTGCCGTTCGCGTCGAGCACGGTGATCCGCGCGTCCGGCACGATCCGGTCGCCCTCGGTGCGCGCGACGCCCTGGAGCAGCACCGCGCCGGCGAGTTCGACGTCGTGGCGCAGCACGCCGCTGTCCGGCACCGTCAGCGTGACCGCGACCGGGCGGTAGTGCGGGCCGCTCGCGACCAGCGTGTACTGCCCGGCGCCGACGCCGCTGAAGGTGTAGACGCCGTCCTCGCCGGTGATGAACGCGCCGTTGACCTCGCCGCGCGAGTCGGTCAGCGTGACCGTCGCGTTCGCCAGCGGGGTCGAGGTGCCGATCGAACGCACCACGCCGGTCAGCTCGCCGGAACCGGTGAGCGTGACGTCCAGCTTCGCCGGGTGCCCGCCGACGATCACGCTGGAGGCCTGCGGCTGGTGCCCGGGAGCGGACACGATCAGCACGTACGTTCCCGGACCCTGGGTCGGGATCGAGTAGCTGCCGTCGCCGTTGCCGGTCGCCCGCGCCACCTGACGGCCCTGCTGGTCGATCAGGGTCAGCGCGGCCGCGCTCACGTGGCTGCCGTCCTGGCGGCGCACGTGGCCGGTGACCGGGACGCCGCCCGAACCGGTGGTCGTGCCGAATTCGGCGTCGGCCACCGAGTTGGTGATCGGCATCGGCCGGGCGTCCGCCACCGCCTGCGCGTCGCCGTGGCCGTTGGTCAGGGCGTGTTTACCGCCCGCTCCGACGAGCACCGGCTCCTTCGGCCCTTCCTCGAACAGCGAACCCGTCTTCAGCTCCGCGGTGTCGTCCGCGGCCGGAGCCGGCTCGTCCACGTTCTCCAGCAGCGCTTCGCCGCCTTCGACCGCGGCCGCCGCCGGGTTCATACCCGCCAGCGGGATCTCCTTCATGAACAGCAGCACCAGGGTGGCCAGCAGCGCGACGCCGCCCGCGACCCAGAACACCGTGGTGATGGAGTCGGTGAAGCCGATCAGGATCGGCGTGCGCACCGCTTCCGGCAGCGTCTGGATGACGCTCGTGTTGCTCGACAGGTCGCCGATCTGGGTGCCCGCGCCCGGAGGCAGGTGGCCGCCGAACGCCTTGGTGATGTTGCCCGGCAGGACGTTGAACAGAATCGTCAGGAACACCGCGACACCCGCGGTACCGCCGATCTGGCGGAAGAACGTCGCCGACGCGGTCGAGACGCCCATGTCCTTGCGCGGGCCCGCGTTCTGCACCGCGATGATCAGCGTCTGCATGCACTGGCCGAGGCCGAGGCCGATGATCAGCGCGGCCAGCAGCGGGTGCCAGATCGCGGTGTCGTACTTGACCGTGGCGAAGAAGAACGCGCCGCCCGCGATCAGGATCGTGCCGACGACCGGGAAGATCTTGTAGCGCCCGGTCTTCGACGTGATCTTGCCGGAGATGATCGAGCTGGACATGATGCCGACCATCAGCGGCAGCATCAGCAGACCCGATTCGGTCGGCGTGTAGCCCTGCACGACCTGCAGGTACTGCGGGATCATCGTGATCGCGCCGAACATCGCCACGCCGACGATCACGCCGCCGACGATGGCCACGCTGAAGGTCGAGTTCTTGAACAGCCGCAACGGAATCAGCGCGGCGTCCTTCATCAGCTTCTCGACAACGATGAACGCCACGATGCCGACGCCGCCGATGATGTACATCCAGACCGACTTCTGGTCGCCCCAGCCCCACTTCTGGCCCTGTTCGGCGACGATCAGGAACGGCACCACGGCGACGACCATGGTGAGCGCGCCCCACCAGTCGATCTTGTGGTCGTGCCGGTTGTGCGGGACGTTCAGCACCTTCGCGACGACGAACAGCGCGATGACGCCGATCGGCACGTTGATCAGGAACACCCAGCGCCAGCCGTGCAGGCCGCCGAGGGTGTCGAAGCCGGCGAAGAAGCCGCCGAGCACCGGGCCGAGCACGGTCGACGTGCCGAACACGGCGAGGAAGTACCCCTGGTACCGCGCGCGTTCCCGCGGCGGGACCACGTCGCCGATAATCGTCATGGCCAGCGACATCAGACCGCCGGCGCCGAGACCCTGCACCGCACGGAACGCGGCCAGTTCGTACATCGACGTGGAGAAGGTCGCGGCCGCCGAACCGGCGACGAAGATCGCGATCGCGGCGAGGTAGAACGGCTTGCGGCCGTAGATGTCGGACAGCTTGCCGTAGATCGGCGTGGCGATCGTCGACGTGATCAGGTACGCCGTGGTCGCCCACGCCTGCAGGTCGAAGCCGTGCAGGTCGTTGGCGATCCGGACGATCGAGGTGCCCACGATCGTCTGGTCGAGCGCGGCGAGGAACATGCCGCACATCAGGCCGCTGATGATCGTGACGATTTGGCGGTGAGTCAGCCGCAGACCGCCTTCGCTGTCTTCAGCGGGCGCTCCCCCTCGCGACTGAGGTTGTTTTTCGACAGTGGACGTCATGCGTTCGAGGCCCCCTTGGCCTGTGCCGCCGCCACGGTGTCCGAGAGCGACGGATTGTTCTTTTCGATACCTGTGTTGAGCCGCGCGAGAAGTTTTTTGAGCGTCTCGCGCTCCTCCTGGCTCCAATCGCCGAGTACTTCGGCCAGCCACCGGGCGCGGTGCTTGCGGTTTTCGTCGAAGACGCGAAGGCCTTCGGCGGTCGGGGCGAGCAAGCAGGCGCGGCCGTCCTCGGGGTCGGCCTGCCGTTCGACGAGTCCGTGCTGCACGAGCGAGCTGGACTGCCTGCTGATCGTGGAGATCTCCGAATGCAGGAACTCGGCCAGCTTGCTGGTGCGTTGCGGGCCTTCGTGGACGAGGCAGAAGAGGATCGCGTACGCGGCCCTCTCGATCCCGTCCGGCCCGTGCTTGGCGACCTGGGACTTCGCCTTGGTGATCAAGCGCATGAACCGGACCAGCTCGTGTCCGAGCTGGTCGGCAAGGTCGAGGTCGGCCTCTGGCCTGACGGCGGAGTTCTGAGGTGCCATGTGGGTCTTCCTTGGGGTGGAGCAAACCATTGGTTGGCGACTGCAACTAGTTGCCTTAAGCAAGAGTGTGCCCGTACGGCGTATTTCGCAAGCGGCCGGCCCGTGGTTGTGTCACATGACACTTTAGTTGCCGCATGCAAGCAGATTTCAACCGGAGGGGTGGCGTCCGTTTTCTCCCGATCTGGGGAGCCGCTGGTCATCAGGGGTTTCGGGCGGGAACAGATCCCTCTCGGCGGGCCTTCATAGAGGTATGACTGACGACACAGCGCTCTACGACCTCATCGCGGCGAGCAAACAGGGCGTCCTAGCGACCCTGAAACGAGACGGCCGCCCGCAGCTGTCGACGGTGACTCACTACTTCGATCGCGACGCCCGCCAGCTGCAGGTGTCGATCACGGACACGCGCGCGAAGACGAAGAACATGCGCCGGGATCCGCGGGTGAGCTACCACGTGGCGTCCCCGAACGGGTGGTCTTACGCGGTGGCGGAGGGCCGGGCGGTGCTGTCGCCGGTGGCGTCGTCGCCGGACGACGAGGCGGTGGAGGCGTTGATCGCGCTGTACCGCAAGGTGGCGGGCGAACATCCGGACTGGGATGAGTACCGAGCAGCGATGGTGGCGGACCGGCGGTTGGTGCTGACGGTGGAGATTGAGCGGGTGTACGGGCTGGTTCGCTGAGGTTTTCGGGGGTTTGCACCGGGGGTGCTGGGGCGGGTGTGGCTTGGCTGCCCGGGATTGGTGGGGTCGGACGGGCTGGCGTGGTGCCGGTGGTGGGCGGGTGTGCAGGTTGGTTCGCCGAGGCTCCGGGCTGCTCCGGTGTTTCGAGGCTGGCCCTGTGCCGGTTCGGTGGTTCGCAGGCCTCGTGTGGGTTCGGTGGTGAGGAGGCCTCGCTTCGGTCCGGCCGGGGCTGGCCTCTCGCCGTGTCCGGAGTTGGCCTTTTCGGGTGTTCCGCGCGAACGGTGCCGTGCTCGGGCTCGGTTTTCGGCGGTTCCGCTGTGGTCGGGCTCGGTCTTTCGGGCGTTCCGCTGCGAATGCCGCCGTGTTCGGGCTCGGCTCTCGGTGACTCTGCCGTGGTCGGGCTCGACCTTTCGGGCGTTCTGCTGTGAACGGTGTCGTGCTCAGGCTCGGTTTTCGGCGGCTCCACCGTGTTCGGGCTCAGCCTTCCGGACGTTCCGCCGCGAATGCCGCCGTTCTCGGGCTCAGCTTTTTGGTGCTCTGCCGTGCTCGGACTGAGTCTTTCCGGCGTTCCGCCGCGAACGCCGCCGTGCTCGCACTGAGCTTTTCCGGCAGCCCCGCCGTGCCCGAACCTCAGCCTTCTGGCGCCCGCCACGAGCGTCGCCTTGACCGGCCCGGCCTCGATCCCGTCTCCGGCGTCTCAGCCCTTCCGGAGCCCAGCCGCGACCGCCGCCTTGGCCGGCGCCCCGGCCTCGATCCGATCCGCGATTTCCTCGATCTGCGCCAGCAGGCTGTCCGTCACCTCTTCGCCCAGCGCCGCGCGCATGTAGAGGCCCTCGCCGACCAGCATCACCAGCTCCGCCGTCAGCGGGTCTTCGACGTGCTCCAGCATCATTTCGCGGGTGCGCTCGGTGCAGCGGCGGGACACTTCCGCCGCGACCGGGTCGTTGAGCACCAGGCGGAGCGCGGCCATCGTCGTGCGGTGCAGCGCCAGGTCGCGGGTGACGTCGGTGATCGCCGAGCGCAGGTAGTACCGGACCACGCCCTCCGGTGCGTTGCGCGCGCGTTCGAGGTCGTCGTCGGTCAGCCGCTCGAGGCGTTCGAGCAGGCCGTCGCGCAGGGCGTCCTTCGACCCGAAGTGGTAGAGCAGGCCGCCCTTGGACACCCCGGCGTGCGCCGCGACCGCGTCGAGCGTGATCTCGGCCGGGCCGCGGTCGGCGAGGATGACCTCGTACGAACCGAGGATGCGTTCACGTGCTGAAGGTTTCGCCATCACCTTGACTATACCGTCCAGACGGTTTACCTTCTACCTCAGGAACGAAACTGTACCGTCTGGACGGTACAAGGAAGGAAGAGTGCGCCATGGTGCGGCGCGGAGGCCAGTGGTGGGCTTTGGCAGTTCTGGTGCTGCCGGTCCTCTTGATCAGCGTGGACACGACAGTCCTGGGGTTCGCCCTGCCCTACCTCAGCGAGGACCTCGCGCCCACGGGCGCGGAGCAGCTGTGGATCGTCGACGTCTACTCGTTCGTGCTGGCCGGATTGCTGGTCTTCATGGGCACGCTGGGCGACCGGATCGGCAGGCGGAGGCTGCTGCTCATCGGCGGTGCGGCGTTCGGCGCGGCCTCGGTGCTGGCGGCGTTCGCCACGTCGCCGCTGATGCTGATCGTCGCGCGGGCGCTGCTGGGCGTCGGCGGTGCGACGCTGATGCCGTCCACGCTGTCGCTGATCCGCAGCATCTTCACCGAGGACCGCACGCGGCGCACCGCGGTCGCGGTCTGGAGCGCGGCGTTCTCCGGCGGGATGGCGGTCGGCCCGGTCGTCGGCGGCTGGCTGCTCGAGCACTTCTGGTGGGGTTCGGTCTTCCTGATCAACGTGCCGGTGATGGTGCTGCTGCTCGTCGCGGGCCCGCTGCTGCTGCCGGAGTTCCGCGATCCGAACCCGGGCCGGTTCGACCCGTGGTCAGCGCTTCTGTCGCTGGGCACGATGCTGCCGGTCGTCTACGGCGTGAAGATCGCCGCGACGGAGGGAATGACCTGGCCGGCCGGTGCCGCGATGGTGCTCGGGCTCGCGCTGGGCGTGGCATTCGTGCGCCGGCAGCGACGGCTCGACCAGCCGATGCTGGACCTCGGCCTGTTCGCCAACCGCCAGTTCGCCGGGTCGGTGATCACGAACCTGCTGGGCGTGTTCGCGCTGGTCGGACTGCTGTTCCTGCTGCCGCAGTACCTGCAGCTGGTGCTGGGCCTGACCCCGCTGGTCGCGGCCTTGTGGATGCTGCCCGCGACGGTCGCCGGCGTCGTCGGCGCCCTCGCGGCCGCCTGGCTCGCGCGCCGCGTCCGGGTGCCGGTCCTGGTCAGCCTCGGCCTGCTGCTCGGCGCGGCCGGTTTCCTGGTCCTGACCACCATCGGAGCCGACGCCGGACTGGCCGCGGTCGTAGTGGCGTTCGTCCTGGTCGGCGGCGGGGTGGCGCTGTCCGAAACCCTGACGAACGACCTGGTGATCTCCGCCGCGCCGGTCAACCGCGCCGGCGCCGCGTCGGCGATCTCGGAAACGGGCTACGAACTGGGCGGCGCACTAGGCACCGCCCTGCTGGGCAGCCTCGCCACGGCGGTCTACCAATCCGGCCTCCCGACCACCACGCCCACCGCAGCCCACGACACCCTGGGCGGCGCAGTAGCCACCGCGCACAGCCTGCCCGCCGCGGAGGGCGCGGAACTGCTGAACACCGCCCGCGAGTCCTTCGTGACGGCCTTGCACACCAGCGCGTGGGTAGGCGCCGCGATCCTCGTCTACACGGCTCTGCAGGCGTACTTCCTGTTGGGCCGCAGGCGAAACCGCCCGCAGACAACGCGAAAGGAGGAACCAGCGATGTCCGCGTGACCTGGCCCCGTCGGCCGGGGATTCCCTCGCGACGGCCTTGCGCACCAACGTTTGGGTGCCGTAATCCCGGCGTCGCCCCGGCGTCCCGCAGGCCGTGCGGCCGAAGGAGCCGGGGTGTCCGGTGACGCGGCCTCATCGGACGGGCAGCTCCTTCGCGACGGCATTGTGCGCGGGCGTGCTTCTGCCGTCGTCCCGGCGGCCCGCAGGCGGTGCGGCCGAAGGGGCCGGGGTGTCCGGGAGATGCGGTCTCGTCGGACGGGCGGGCCCTTCGCGACGGCGTCGCGCGCGAGTGCATGGGTGGTGCGTGCTTCTGGCGTCGGCGCGGCTGGAGGAGTCGGCGGCGTCCGGGCGACGCGGTCCCGTCGGGGAGGGCGAGTCGGCGTGGCGGCGTTGCGTGCGAGCGGTCGGCGATCCGCGCTCGTGGTGTCGGCGCAACCGTCGCTGGCGGTGCGGCCGAAGGGGCCGGAGTGTCCGAAGGACGCGGTCTCCTCGGGCGAGCGGGTCCTTCGCGACGACGTAGTGCGCGGAGTGGGGCGTGCTTCTGGCGTCGGTGCGGCGGTCTGCTGACGGCGCGGCTGGAGGAGTCGGTGATGTCCGGGCGACGTGGTCCCGTCGGTGGGCGAGTCGGCGTGGCGGTGTTGCGTGCGAGCGCTCGGCGGTCCGCGCTCGTGGTGTCGGCGCAACGGTCGTTGGTGGTGCGGCCGGAGAGGCCGGGGTGTCCGGGAGATGCGGTCTCGTCAGGCGAGCGAGTCCTTCGCGACGGCCTGCGCGCCAGCGCTCGGGGCACCGTGATCCCGGCGTCGGCCCGGCGGCCCGCAGGCGGTGCGGGCGAAGGGGCCGGGACGCCCGGTGAGCGGCCCTGCCGGGCGTGTCCTTCGCTGGCGGCATGGCCCCCAGCGCTGGGGCGCGTCGGAAGTGCCCGCGTCCGCCGCCCCGTCGGGCAGGCGAACCAGCATCGGCTGCCCGACGGGCGATCCGGTTCGGCGACCACCACCGCGAGGTTCCAGTTGCGCGGCAACAAAACCCCGAGGCCGATCACCTCTCCACCAGCGGCAACCACGACCCCACCACCACCGAGTCCGCGGCCACGGGCCCCGACCACCCCCGGCGGCGGTAATTTGCGGTTCCGGCAAAGAACCTTGTCGTCCGGCGCGGTCAGCGGAATTGTGAACATCGGAGGTGGTAACGAAAATGGCTCCGTCCGGGGAATCCGAAACCACGCAGGACGCGCAGTTCTGGGAGGACCTCTACCGCAGTCGCGAGCAGGTGTTCAGTGGTGAACCCAACGGTGTGCTCGTCACCGAGGTCGAGGGGCTGGCACCGGGGCAGGCGTTGGACGTCGGGTGTGGCGAAGGCGCTGATGCGCGGTGGCTGGCCGCGCGCGGGTGGCGGGTGACGGCTCTCGACATCTCGCGCACCGCCCTGGAGCGGGCGGCCGCTGCTCAGGCCGGGATCGCCTGGATCTGTTCTGATCTTGCCGCGAGTCCGCTTCCGGCGGGGGCGTTCGACCTGGTCAGCGTCCAGTATTTCCCGCTCCGCCAAGACGACCGGGTGCTGCGGAAGCTGCTCGACGCGGTCGCGCCCGGCGGGACGTTTCTCTTCGCCAGTCACGATCCGCGGGACCTGCCGCCGGAGCACCTCGGGTACTGCCAGCCCGACGACATCGCGCGGGTTCTCGACGAGCAGTGGACTGTCCTCGTCAACGAGAGCCGGCCGCGGGTGAGGCCAGCACCTCCGGGGACCTCGCACACTCGCGACACCGTGCTGCGCGCCCAGCGGACCAGCTAATATCGGAATTAATATTCCGCACTGCGGAGATCCCGGTTTACCATGCGGAGATGAGCAACGACGCCCTCCTCCAGCGGCTTCGGGACGACCTCGGCCCGGCCGCGGTGCTCACCGACGCTGACGTCACCGACGCCTACGCGCGCGACATGATGCCGCTCGCTCCCTCGGGAAAACCGTTGGCGGTAGTGCTTCCGGCGGACACCGCGGGAGTACAGGCGACTGTCCGTGCTTGTGCCGAAGCGAGAGTCCCCATCGTGCCGCGCGGGGCGGGCAGCGGGCTTTCCGGCGCGGCCAACGCGATCGACGGCTGTGTCGTGCTTTCGCTGACCAAACTGAACGAGATCGTGGAGGTCGACGCGGGCAACCGGCTCGCCGTCGTGCAGCCGGGCGTCGTCAACCTCGACTTCCGGTCCGCGGTCGAGAAGCACGGCCTGTTCTATCCGCCCGACCCGTCCAGCTACGACTGGTGCACCATCGGCGGCAACCTCTCCACCAACGCCGGCGGTCTCTGCTGCGTGAAATACGGCGTGACCACCGATTCGGTGCTCGGCCTCGAAGTCGTGCTCGCGGACGGATCGCTGCTGAAAACCGGCCGCCGCACGGTCAAGGGCGTCGCGGGCTACGACCTCACCAAGCTGTTCGTCGGCAGCGAGGGCACGCTCGGCGTGATCACCCAGGCGACCGTCTCGCTGCGGCCGCTTCCGCAGGCCCCGGCCACTTTCGTGGCCGGATTCAACACCACCGAAGCGGCCGGCGAAGCGGTCGCGCGGGCGGTGCGCGAGGGGCTGGTGCCGTCGCTGCTGGAGATCATGGACGCGGCGTCGATCAAGGCGTCCGAGACCTACCTCAACACCGACCTCGGCGCGGGCTCGGACTGCCAGGCGCTGCTGCTCGGCCAGTCCGACGCCGGCGGCGAGGCGGCGAAGCGCGAACTGGCGCTGCTCGAGAAGATCTGCACCGACTGCGGCGCGGACCTCGTCTACGCCACCGACGACCTCGAAGAGGGCAAGATGCTGCTGCAGGCCCGCCGCGTCGTGCTGACCGCGCTGGAGACCTACGGCGTGTGGCTCACCGACGACGTCAGCGTGCCCCGCACCCGGATCGCCGAACTGATCCGCGGCTGCGAACGGATCAGCGAGAAAGTCGGGCTCAAGATCGCCGTCGTCGGCCACGCCGGGGACGGGAACATGCACCCGACCATCGTGTACTCCCCCGATTCCGAGGACGAGTTCGCACGCGCCCGGCAGGCGTTCGACGAGATCCTCGACGTCGGCCTGTCGCTCGGCGGCACGGTGACCGGCGAGCACGGCGTCGGCAAGATCAAGCGCGAATGGCTCGCCCGCGAGATCGGCCCGGTCGGGATTCGCGTGCACCGGCAGATCAAACAGGCCCTCGACCCGGAAAACCTCTTCAACCCCGGCTCGATGTTCTCGATGACCGACTGACGCCAGCAACGACGAAGCGGCGTCCGGAAAGTCCGGACGCCGCTTCGGTCAGCTAAGAAAATCAGTCGCGCACGCGCGGGATCTGCTGCGTGACGTCGGCCGAATTGTCGGCAGGCCGGGCCTTCTTCTCGCGGCGGCTCTTCAGGTACTCGAGGGCGATCGGCACCACCGACA
This sequence comes from Amycolatopsis sp. VS8301801F10, assembly GCF_046195355.1. NCBI lineage: Bacteria > Bacillati > Actinomycetota > Actinomycetes > Pseudonocardiales > Pseudonocardiaceae > Amycolatopsis > Amycolatopsis sp. VS8301801F10. The sequence goes on from NZ_CP176065.1 coordinate 1,675,324, forward strand.
CCAGCACGATGAGGACGAAGATCGCGTCGACGTTGTCCCGGATGAAGCCGATGTTGCCCAGCAGCGACCCCAGTACGGTGATGCCCGCGGCCCAGAGGATGCCGCCGATGACCGTGTAGGTGAAGTAGCGCTTCGGGTCCATCCGGCCGATCCCGGCGATCCAGGTGATGAACGTCCGCACGAACGGCACGAACCGGGCCAGCACGACGGCCTTCGGGCCGTGCTTCTCCAGGAACGAGTGCGTCTTGTCGACGTACTCCTGCTTGAAGAACTTCGAATCCGGCCTGCTGAACAGCTTCGGCCCGACGAAGTAGCCGAGGTAGTACCCGGCGACGTTGCCCACCAGCGCGGCGATCGTGACCAGCACGCACACCAGCCACAGCGGGGCCTTCAGCGTGCCGTTCGCGATGAACAGGCCCGCGGTGAAGAGCAGCGAGTCGCCGGGAAGGACCGGGAAGATGCTGCTCTCGACGAAGATGATCAAGCACAGCACGGCGATCACGGGGACCGTCAGCCCGTTCAGCAGATGCTGCGGGTCCAGCCACGACGGCAGCAGGGACATGGTGGTCACTGTGTTCTGGGCGAGAATCACACCGAAAACGGTACAGGGTGACTCAGTGCGACCTCATCGGGCAAGGAATCGCAGGTCATCGGTGTGGGATCGGGGTTAAGAACTCGGCCCGGGAGTGCCTTGCCGGGGTGGCCGTACGGGCAAAACGCCGGCGGCGGGCTCAGATCAGCGTCAGCAGGCCGATGACGGACCCGGCGGCGAGGCCGAGCAGCACCGCCAGCAGCAGGACCCAGTGCGCGGGCAGCGGGCCGTTCTGCGCCGTCTGGGCGGGGCGGCGGACGGTCGCGTCGCCGGACCCGGCCGGCGGGATCGAGCCGGTGGCGCCGGGCGAGGTGGGGGCGGCCGCGTCGAGGGCGGCGCGTTCGCGGGCTAGCGAATCGGCTCCCGCGCCGGACAACAGGCCGTAGTTGGGCGGCAGTTCGGTGGTCGGGCCGGTTTGCGCTGGCGTGCCTGCTTCGGCGCTGAACGAAGCCGAGCCGGACGAACCGCTCCCGGACGTGCCGGGCCCGGCAGCCGTGCTGAACGAAGCCGAACCGGTCCCGGATACGCCAGGCCCCCCAGCCGTGCTGAACGAAGCCGAACCGGTCCCCGACATGCCAGGCCCGCCAGCCGTGCTGAACGAGCCCGTCCCGGAAGCGCCCGGCTGGACCGAGCCCTGCGCGCCGGAACCGGCTTCGGGAGCGGCCTGCTCGTCGACCGGGTTCGCCGCGACGTGCGGAGCGAAGACGGCTTGGGCACGCAGCGCGTCGGCCAGTAACCGTTCCGGGTCTTTCGGCTCGCTCATCCGCTCCGTCCGCCTGTCGAAGTGCTAGCTCGTCACGTACTCAAGGTAGCCCGGCCCGCCTCGGCCACCCATTCGCCCCGGTGCAGGACCCGGGTCGGGCGCAGGTCGTCGTCCAGGATCACGGCGTCCGCGGCCAGGCCGGGACGCAGCGCGCCGGTGCGGTCGGCGATCCCGAGCAGTTCGGCGGGGCGCGCCGACGTCGCCCGGACGGCGTCCAGTACGTCGAGTTTCGCACCCTTCACCAGGTTGCGGAAGGCGTTGTCCATGGTCAACGTGCTTCCGGCCAGCGAACCGTTGTCCAGGGTGGCGACGCCGTCGTGGACGTCGACCTCCAGCCGGCCCAGGGTGTAGCGGCCGTCGGCGGCGTCGGTGGCCGACATGGCGTCGGTGATCAGCACCGTCCGGCCGCGGCCCGCGTGCTGCGCGGCCAGCCGCACGACCGTCGGGTGCAGGTGGACCAGGTCGCAGATCAGCTCGACCGTCACGCGCTCGTCGTCGAGCAGCACGCCGACCGGGCCCGGTTCGCGGTGGTGCAGCGGGCGCATGCCGTTGAACAGGTGGGTGGCGACCGTCGCCCCGGCGTCGATGGCCGGAACCAGCTGGTCAGCGACCCCGTCGGTGTGGCCGATCGCGGCGATCACGCCCGATTCGGCGAGTTGCCGGACCGCCTTGACGCCGCCGTTCAGCTCCGGTGCGAGCGTCACCATCCGGATGGAGCCGTGCCCGGCGCGCAGCAGCTTCTCGACGGTGCCGGTGTCCGGTTCACGCAGAGTGTCCGGATCGTGCGCGCCGCAGCGGGCGCGCGAGATGAACGGGCCCTCCAGGTGGATGCCCGCGAGGTCGCCCTCCTGCACGAGTTCGCGCAGCGCGGCGATCTGCTCGGTGAGCAGGTCGATCGGGTCGGAGACCAGGCTCGCCAGCATGGTCGTGGTGCCGTGCCTGCGGTGCGCGCGGACCGCGGTGCGGATCTCGTCCGGGTCGAGCGTCGAGAACGACGCGCCGCCGCCGCCGTGGCAATGGGTGTCCACGAAACCGGGCACGACCAGCGCCCCGGCGACGTCCACCGTCGCGGTGTCCGGGCTGCTCGGGGGCGTTCCGGTGCCTACCGCGGCGATCTGTCCGCCGGACACGGCGAGCCAGCCGTCGTCGAGTACGCGGTCCGGGGCCACGACGCGGCCGCCCGTGATGACGAAGTCTCCGGGGTGCTTCACGCGGTCCAGCATATATTGGTCTGGACCAAGGAGGGCCGACCAGCGCGAGATTGGTCCGCCCAGGTCACTGAGGCGGCTGCATTGCCTTCTGCAGCGCCTCCAGCGCCCGGCTGGCGGTTGACTTCACGGTGCCCTTCGAAATGCCCGCGGCTTCCGAAATCTCCGCTTCGCTCAGCCCGCCGTAGTAGCGCAGCACGAGCACCTCGCGCTGGCGCGGCGGAAGCTTCGACAGGGCGTTGACCACGGCCTGGTGCTCGCTGGAGAGCATCGCGAGGCTTTCCGCGGACCGGGCGTTCACCGCGTGCGGGGGCACGTACTCGCGGGCGGTCTTGCGCCGCCGCAGCACGCTGCGCGAGCCGTTGACCACCGCGGTGCGCAGGTAGCCGACCGCCGCCGCGGCGTCGCGCAGCCTGCCCCAGTTGCGGTGCAGTCCGGTGAACGCCTCCTGCACGACGTCCTCGGCCGTGGCCGGCTCGTCGACCAGCAGGATGGCCAGCCGCACGAGCCGCATCCGGTGCTGCCGGTAGAGGTCTTCCAGGGTCAACGGGGCGGCCGGCGGCTGCGCCGGGACCGGTCCGTCCATGGTCCGCAGGTGGCCGAGGGTCGCCTCGACGCTGCGTTCCGCGTTCCCCTCCAGCATGTATCCCCGCCTGTCCTCGACATGTCCGCTCACCAGGCCCAAACGCGTGCGCGATAGGCACAGCGTGCACACAGGTTCCGCCCGTGCCTAGCCTATCGGGTTGGCCTCCCGCTGCCACCGCTCGCATGGTGCGTCCGCCCGGCGGTCACCGGTAGCGTCTGCGGCGTCACTGTCGTGCTCACCCCGGGAGTAAGCGCATGGCCTGGTATCTCGTCGAAATCCGCTATGTCCAGGAGAAGCTGGCCGACGTCCGGCCGCGGCACCGGGAGTACCTCAAAGAGCACGTGGCGGCGGGCCGCGTCGCGGTGGCCGGTCCGCTCGCGGACAACTCCGGCGGGCTGGTGCTGTGGCAGGCCGAGGACGAGGCGGCGCTGGCCGAGCTGATCGACAACGACCCGTACGCGTTGGAAGGCGTCGTGGCCGAGCGCACCGTGCGCGAGTTCAAGCCGGTGCTCGGCGACTGGGTTCCGCCGCAGGGCTAAGCAGGACTAAAGCTCCAGGACGGCGGGCCCGCGGTCGACGCAGATCCGCACTCGCCCGCCGTCTTCGGCCGCCACCTCGCAGGTGCCGCAGAAGCCCTGCCGGCACGAGTACGGCACGTCCGGCAGCGCCTCGCGTACCACGTCGAGCGTGGAGCGGTCGGCGGGCACGTCGAGGGTGAGTCCGCTGCGGCGCAGGACCACCTGGAACGGTTCGCCGTCCACGATGGGCGGCGGCGAGAACCGTTCAAAGTAGACCGCGGCGGCGCTCGTGCGGGCGAGGTCGACGCGGACGCCGGTGATCATCGGCACCGGGCCGCAGCAGTACACCGAGGCGCCGGCGGGCATTTCCTCCAGCAATTCCGCGCCGGACGCCGGAATGCCGAACTCCGTGTCCGGCCGGATCCGCACCCGCTCGGCGGGGAGTTCGTCGAGAAACGGCATCGACTCCCGAGACCGTCCGGTGTAGACCAGCCGCCAATCCGCGCCGTTCGCCTCCGCGCGAAGGACCATCGGCAGGATCGGCGTGATCCCGATGCCGCCCGCGACGAAGTGGTACGCGGGCGCGGTGACGAACGGGAAAGCGTTGCGCGGTCCGCGTACTGTCACGCGGGTTCCGGCGGTGAGCGAGTGCACTTCAGCGGACGCGGAACCGATGCGCCGCACGGCAATCCGGTAGTGCGAAAGGTCGGCTGGCGAACCGCACAGCGAGTATTGCCGCACCATTCCGGAAGGCAGCAGCAAGTCGAGATGCGCGCCGGGACGCCAAGCAGGGAGCGGATTTCCGTCCGGACGCACGAGCTTAAGACTCACGACGCCGTCAGCCTCGGAGCGCACGGCGTCGACGACCAGCGGAAGGCGACGGTCGACCTCCCGCACCGGAGGACGTCGTCGGCCGGAAACCTCGGCCAGCCTTCGATAAGCCGCGCCGACCGCGACCAAAGTGGACATCAGCCGGTCGCGCCTGCCGCTGCCGTCGAGCCGGGGCGGGAACTGCGGCGCGGTCATCGCGGTGCGTCGGCGGCCTGGGCCGCGGGTGAACTCGCCAGGTACGCCACCGCCTGGTCGGTGTCGCCGGTTTCGGTGGGGTGATAGGACTTCCGGAAGTACGGCCGGATTTCGCGCAGCAGCTCGCGCGGTCCGGGCAGCAGCCCCTGGCGAGCGGCGCGCCGGTAGGCCCGCCAGCTGGTGCGGCCAGGCCGCGTCGGGTCGTTCTTCATCAGGAATCGCGTGCCTCGCAGGAAAAACCACGCCAGCACCGGCGTCACCACGAGCATCGAGCGCACTCGCCGGCCGTAACGTCCGTCGAGGTGGCAGAACAGGTCGTAGGCGACCGATCGGTGCTCGACTTCCTCCGCGCCGTGCCAGCGAAGGAGATCCAGCATCGTCTCGTCGGCACCGGCCGCGTCGAGTTCCTTCGCGTCGAGAATCCACTGGCCGAGAAACGCCGTGTAGTGCTCGATCGCGGCGATCAGCGCGAGCCGTTCGATCAGCCATTCCCGGCTCGCTCCGGGCCGGTCGCCGAGCAGCCGCCGGAACATCCACTCCATCTGCGCGATGTACGGCCGCACCGAAATCCCGGCGGACTCCAGGTGTTCGGCCGCGCCGTCGTGCGCCTGCGCGTGCATCGCCTCCTGGCCGATGAACCCGAGCACGTCCTCCTTGAGCCGCTCGTCGCGGATCAGCGGGACGGCCTGCTTGAACACCTCGACGAACCAGCGTTCGCCCTCGGGCAGCGCCAGGTGCAGCACGTTGATGCTGTGCGTGGCCTGCGGCTGCCCGGGAATCCAGTGCATCGGCAGCTTCGACCAGTCGAACTCCACGTCGCGCGCGTGGAGCACGATCTGTTCGTGGTCGGCACTCATGACCGGCCGCTCAGCTCGTAGTCGCTCGGCTCGACGCGCCGCGTCTCCAGCCAGTACCGCCACGTGAAGCCAGGCCAGATCGTCCGGTTGACGCCCTTCGCGTCGAGGTACCAGCTCTTGCAGCCGCCCTGGGTCCACACGCCCTTGACGAGCTTTTCCTGGATCTGCCGCTGGAATTCGTCCTGCACCGACGGCCGCACGTCCAGTGCCGCCGCGCCGCGGGAATCGGCCAGCCGGATCGCGTCGACCACGTAGCGGGACTGCGATTCGATCATGAACACCACGGAATTGTGGCCGAGCGCGGTGTTCGGGCCGAGCAGGAAGAACAGGTTCGGGAACCCGGAAACGGTGATCCCCTTGTGCGTCTGGATCCCTTCGGTGGCCCAGGTTTTCGCGAGATCGCGGCCGCCGACGCCGGTGATGTCGAGGTACTCCAGCGCGTCGGTCACCTTGAAGCCGGTGCCGTAGATGATCGCGTCGACCTCGTGCTCGACCCCGGCGGTGTCGACGATGCTGTGCGCGCGGACCTCGGCGACCCCGTCGGTGACGACGTCGACGTTCGGCCGGTCCAGCGCGGGGAAATAGTCATTCGACAGCAGGACGCGTTTGCAGCCCATCGTGTAGTCGGGCGTGACTTTCCGGCGCAGCGCGGGGTCTTTGATGCCCTTCGCGATGTGCCTGCGCGCGAGGATTTCGGCGGCCTGCATGAGTTTCGGATGTCCGTTGAACCCGATCGCGCGGGATTCGAGCATCCAGTACAACGCGTTGCGGTACAGCCGCTGGGTGCCCGGGACGCGCTTGAAGAGTTGCCGGGCCCAGCCCGGCATCGCGTGGTCCGGCTTCGGCATGATCCACGGCGGCGTGCGCTGGAACAGCGTCAGTTCGCCGACCTCGGGCGCGATCTTCGGCACGAACTGCACCGCGCTCGCGCCGGTGCCGATCACCGCGACCCGCTTGCCCTTGAGGTCGAACTCGTGGTTCCACTGCGCCGAATGCCAGGTCTGGCCCTTGAACTTGGAGATCCCGGGCAGTTTCGGGATCTGCGGGATGTGCAGTCCGCCGACGCCGGCGACGAGGAACTGCGCGGAGAACTCCGTGCCGCCCTTGGTTTCCACCGTCCAGCGGCGTTCGCCCTCGTCCCAGTGCGCGCCGGTGATCTCGGTGCCGAACCGGATCTTCTCCCGCAGCCGGTACTTGTCGGCGACGCCCTTGAGGTAGTCGAAGATCTCCGGCTGCGGCGAGAACGACCGGCTCCAGTCCGGGTTCTGCGCGTAGGAGAACGAGTACATGTGCGACTGCACGTCGCACGCGCAGCCCGGGTACGAGTTGTCCCGCCAGGTGCCGCCGACCTCGTCGGCCTTCTCCAGGATCACGTAGTCCCGGATGCCCGCTTTTTCGAGCTGGATCGCCTGGCCGAGCCCGGAAAACCCGGTGCCCACGATCACGACCTTGAACCGCTCGGTCATCTTGTCGGCCTCCGCTGCGCTGGGGGTCTGGCAGCGTTGATGTTACCTCAGGTAACAGTTACTCGAAAGTACTTCCTACTCGTCAGTACCGCTCGGCAGCCGGTAGACCACCAGCGTCTGCTCCGGACGCTCGGCCACGTGGAACGCGGCGTGCGTCGCGGTGACCACGCCGAGCCGGGGGTGCCGAAAGCGCTTCTGACCTGCGTGGCTGAATTGGATTTCGTAGTGCGGCCACCACCGGCGCACCTCCGGGCTCGCCTCGGTCAACTCGGTCACGAGCCGGGTCACGCGGGGGTGGTCGGGATGCCGTCCGGCGATCGCGCGCAGCCGGGCCAGGATGTTGCGCGCCTCCTGCTCCCAGTCGACGAGGATCTCGCGGGCCGCGGGCTCGGTGAACATCCAGCGGACGACGTTCGCGCCCGGTTCGATGTTCTGGAACAGCTCCGCGGCGGCGTCGTTGTACGCGAGCAGGTCGTAACAGATTCCGGTGACGTACGCGGGGTTGTCGCCCAGCATCGCCGGGACTCCCGCGACCTCGGGTGCGGCCTCTTCGGGCGCGTCCTCGGGCGTCGCGCCGCCGTCGGCGAGCCGGCGCAGGTGCTCCTGTTCGGCGCTGGTCAGCCGCAGCGCCCGGGCCAGCGCGTCGAGCACCTGGTCGGACGGGCGGACGTCGCGGCCCTGCTCGAGGTAGGTGAGCCAGGTGGCGCTGATTCCGGCCAGCAAGGCCAGCTCTTCGCGGCGCAATCCGGGCGTGCGGCGGCGTCCGGTGACCGGCAGGCCGGCGTCGGCCGGGGAGATTCGCTCACGGCGGCTGCGCAGGAAGGTGCCCAGTTCGACGCTCACCCTAGAACCTCCAGTACCAGAATAACGCGATTCTGGATACCAGCTTAACGGCGCACCAGGCTGGTCGTATGCGAGCTTGGACTGTTGACGCAGAAGGCCTGCGCCTCTCGGAAGTGCCCGAACCCGCGCTGCGGGGCGGCGGCGTAATCGTGGAGGTGCTCGCCTCGCACCTCCCGGCTTATACGAAGGCGGTGGTGACGGGCGGGCGTGGCGGCCTTCCGCTTCCGCTGATTCTCGGCCCCTCGTGCATTGGCCGCGTGACCGCCGTCGCGCCGGACGTCTTCCATGTCGCGCCCGGCGACCTCGTGCTGGACACGGCGCTGCTCAACGCGGGCGACGGCGACGAGATCCTGGTCGGCTGGGTCGGCCTCGGCGCTTCCGGCGGCAACGAGCGCACGGATCGCATGCGGGAGGTGTGGCGTAACGGTGCCTTCGCCGAGAAAGCATTGTGCGCCAAGGAAACGATGGTCAAACTGCCCGGGGCCGAGGATTACCCGGACCCGGCGCGGCTGGCGTTTCTGCCGTGGCTCTGCGTTGCCGCCGCGGGTTTGCACACCGCGGGTCCGCTGGCCGGACGCGACGTCGCGGTGCTCGGCGCGACCGGGCAGATGGGCGGTGCCGCGGTACTGCTGGCGCTGGCCGAGGGCGCGGCGACGGTGACCGCGGTCGGCCGCAACCAGGCGGCGCTGGACCGGCTGGCCGAACTCGATTCGCGGGTGCGTACCCACCAGCTGACCGGCGATCGCGCGACGGACGCGGCGGCGATCGGCCCGGTGGACGTCGCCCTCGACGCTCTCGGTGCCACCCCGACGGCGGACGCGACCATGGCCGCCTACGACAGCCTGCGAGTGCGCGGCACCCTGGTGCTCGTCGGCGGCGTACGCCAGGACTTGACCATCCCGTACGGCGAATTCATGCACCGCAGGCTCACCCTGCGCGGCTCGTGGATGAGCGACGACGAAACGGTGCGGACGGTGTGGAACCTGGTCCGCTCGGGCGTGCTGGACCTTTCCGCGGTCGAGCTGCTGAAGACGGGCTTGACCGACCCGGACTCCGCCCTCGACCTGGCGGAACGCACTTCGGGGCTGAGCTTCGTGGCCCTGGTGCCCTAGTAAGTGCCGCCGAGTTTCGAGTGGTCCCAGCTCGCGATCTTCGTCGGACGCAGGATAAGCCCGACCCGCTTCGGGGCCTGCCGTTCGATGAAGGTCCGCAGTTCGTCGGGCACCGGCGCGCCCGGTTCGGCCCCGGAGTAGCGCATCATCAGCGCGATCCCCATGGCCGTGACCTGCTCGGTGTCCTCGACGAACTCGACGTCCGCCTCGAAGGAAAGCCCGCGCAGCTGCTCATACGTTTCGCCGCTTTCGATCAGCACGGTCGCCTCGGGCAGCCGGCGCAGGTTTTTCGCCTTCTGCGAGGTGCCATAGGTCCACGTCGCGACCCCGCCCTCGTGCGGGTAGTACCAGAGGGGGGCGAGGTGCGGCCTGCCGTTCGGGCCGATCGAGGCCACGTTGATGACCTTCTGCCCGGCCAGGTAGGCCTGCACCTCGTCCGGGGTCATCCGGATCTGATCGCGACGGGACATGGCGCTCCTCAGCTGCGTTTGGTGGCCGCGCGTCCGCCGTGGCCGTTGACCGACGACTCGAACGCGCCGCGTTCCTCGACGTCCTTCAGCGCGGCCCGGTCCGCCGCCGGCACCCGCGTCCGCGCGCCCAGTTCGACGATCGGCGGCAGGAACGAACGCAGCAGCTTCAGGCCGCCGACCCAGCGTGGCACGTGGATCGTCCGGGCGCGGCGCAGAATCCCGGCCTCCAGGTCGTCGAGCGCGACGTCCAGCGGGTAAGTCTTGCCGAGCAGACCCGGCATCCCGGCGCGCAGCTTGCCGAACACCGGGTGCGCGTCGGCGCTTTCGACCAGGTCGGTGCGGATCCAGGTCGGGTGCGCGACGCCGACCCTCACGCCGAGGTGCGCGACTTCCGCGCGGAGGCTGTTGCAGAACGCCTCGACGCCCGCCTTCGCGGCGGCGTAGTTCGCCATGCCGGGCGCGTGCGTGATCGCGGCGAGCGAGGAGATGCCGAGCAGATAGCCGCGTCGTTCGATGACGTGCGGCATCGTCACGCGGAACGTGCGCCACACGCCGAGCAGGTCGACCTCGATCACGCGCTCGAACGCGGCGCGGTCCACCGACCGCACGAATCCGGCGGTCGCGATGCCCGCGTTGGCGATGACGATGTCGATGCCGCCGAAGTGCTCGACCACGCCCGCGGTGACGCGCTCGAGGTCGTCCCAGCTGGTCACGTCGGCTTCCCAGGACTTCGCGTTCGGCCCGATCCGCTTGGCGACCGCTTCCTGTTCGTCGGCTTCCAGCCCGACGAGCGCGACCTTGGCTCCGCGCGCGGCGAGCCGCTCGGCCAGGCCGGCTCCGATCCCGCGAGCGGCTCCGGTGATGAGCACGACCTTGCCGTCGACCTGCTTCTGCTGAGCCACGGTGCCCTCCTGAGCCGGTTTTCGCCTGTCCGGAGGGCACCGTACAACAACCTACCCGCAGTAAGCTACTCCTCGGTAAGTATCAGTTCGACGCTTCGCCCAAAGCGGTGAGTTCGGCGTCGGTCAGGTTCAGCTCGACCGAGGCGAGCAGATCGACCAGCTGTTCCGGGGTGCGGGCGCTGGCGATCGGCGCGGCGACGGTCGGCTGCTGCCGGAGCCAAGCGAGCGCGACACTGGCCACCGAGGCCTGGTGCGCGGCGGCCACCTCGTCCAGCGCGGCGAGCACGCGTTCGCCCCGCGCGTCGAGGTATTCCAGCGCCCGCGGAGCACGCGGCGAGTCGCCCGGCTCGTCCTTCGAACGGTACTTGCCGGTGAGGAATCCCTTGGCCAGCCCGAAATACGGCAGCGTGACCAGGTTCTCGCGGGCGACGAGCGGGGCCAGTTCGCGCTCGTAATCCCGTTCGACCAGGTTGTAATGCGGTTGCAGGGCGACGTAGCGGGCGAGGCCGTTCTGGTCCGAAATGGACAGTGCGGCGGAGAGCCGGTCCGGTTCGTAGTTGGACGCCGCGATGTAGCGGACCTTGCCGTCCCGGACGAGCTGGTCGAACGCGCCGAGGGTCTCTTCGAGCGGAGTGTCGAGATCGTCCTTGTGCGCGTAGTACAGGTCGATGTGGTCGGTTCGCAGGCGGCGCAACGATTCTTCGACCGCCTCGGCGATGTTCTTCGCGGCGAGGCCGGGTCGCTGCTCCCCCGCGCCGACCTTGGTGGCGATGACGATGTCGTCGCGGCGGCCGCGCTTGGCGAGCCAGTTGCCGATGATCGTCTCGGAACCGCCTCCGCCGCCGTAGGTGTTGGCGGTGTCGAGGAAGTTGCCGCCGGCCGCGGTGTACGCGTCGAGAACAGCGAATGACGTGGGTTCGTCCGCGGTGTGGCCGAAGACGTTGCAGCCGAGGTTGAGGCCGTGGATATCCAGTTCCGTAGTGCCGAGCTTCGTCATGCTTTCGAACCTAATCCGGCCGGGGCGGGAGGAAAACCGGGTTCTCGCGCGTTGGGCGGGACATGGCTATCGAATTGGGCAAGCTAGGCGTGTGGCGGATGTCGGCTCAGGTGGACGGCGCGTTCGCGGCCGAGGTGGAGAAACTGGGCTACGGCACGATCTGGCTCGGCGGTTCGCCCGGCGGCGACCTGGCGATCGTCGACGAGGTGCTGGACGCGACCGAACGGATCAAGGTCGCCACCGGGATCGTCAACATCTGGGCTGTCTCGGCCGAGGACGTCGCGCGCGCGTTCCACCGGATCGAGGGAAAACACCCGGGACGGTTCCTGCTCGGCGTCGGCGCGGGCCACCGCGAGCACACGCAGGAGTACCGGAAGCCGTACGCGGCGCTGGTCGACTACCTCGACGCGCTCGACGCGGCGGGGGTGCCGAAGGAGTCGCGCGCGCTGGCCGCGCTCGGCCCGAAGGTGCTCGAACTCGCCCGCGACCGCACCGCGGCCGCGCACCCGTACCTGACCACCCCCGAGCACACCCGGTCCGCGCGGGAACTCCTCGGCTCGGCGGCGCTGCTCGCGCCCGAGCAGAAGGTCGTCTTCGACACCGATCCGGAGCGGGCGCGCGAGACCGGCCGCAAGACGGTGCAGTTCTATCTCGGCCTGTCGAACTACACCGCCAACCTGCGCAAGCACGGCTTCTCCGAGGAGGACGTCGCCGGGAAGGGCAGCGACCGCCTGATCGACGCGCTGGCCGTCCACGGCGACGCGAAAGCGCTGGCCAACGGCCTGCAGGCGCACCTCGACGCGGGAGCCGGGCACGTCAGCGTGCAGTCGCTGGACGAGGATCCGTTCCCTGCCTACCGGGCAATCGCGGCCGAGCTGCTCTGAATCGCTCCAGTCGGTTTCGTCTCGTGTGAGGTAGGACCGGTCGCCCCGGCCGGTCCACCTCGTACGATGCCGCTGTAGAAGCCAGTCGTCTCGAGGAGGAACCGATGCCCATCGCCACCCCCGAGGTGTACGCGGAGATGCTCGACCGGGCGAAGAAGGACGAATTCGCCTACCCGGCCATCAACGTGACCTCGTCGGAAACCGTGAACGCCGCGATCCGCGGGTTCGCCGAGGCGGAGAGCGACGGGATCATCCAGTTCTCCACCGGCGGCGCGGAGTTCGCGTCCGGGCAAAAGGTGAAGGACATGGTCACCGGCGCGACCGCGCTGGCCGAGTTCGCCCAGGTGGTGGCGGCGAAGTACGACGTCAACGTCGCGCTGCACACCGACCACTGCCCGAAGGACAAGCTGGACGGCTTCGTCCGCCCGCTGATCGAGATCTCCGCCGAACGCGTCCGCGGCGGCGGCCTGCCCCTGTTCCAGTCCCACATGTGGGACGGTTCGGCGATCGACCTGGACGAGAACCTGCAGATCGCGCAGGAACTGCTCGCCAAGGCCGCGGCGGCGAAGATCATCCTCGAGGTCGAAATCGGCGTCGTCGGCGGCGAGGAAGACGGCGTCGCGAACGACATCAACGAGAAGCTGTACACGGCCGAGGGCGACTTCGTGAAGACCGTCGACGCGCTCGGCGCCGGCGAGAAGGGCCGCTACCTGCTGGCCGCGACCTTCGGCAACGTGCACGGCGTGTACAAGCCGGGCAACGTGCAGCTGCGCCCGGACGTGCTCAAGCGCGGCCAGGAAGTGGTCTCGGAGAAGCTCGGCCTGCCGTCCGGCTCGAAGCCCTTCGAACTGGTCTTCCACGGCGGCTCGGGCTCGCTCCCGGAGGAAATCCGCGAGGCGGTGTCCTACGGCGTGGTGAAGATGAACGTGGACACCGACACTCAGTACGCGTTCACCCGCCCGATCGCGGACCACTTCTTCAAGAACTACGACGGCGTGCTGAAGATCGACGGCGAGGTCGGCAACAAGAAGGTCTACGACCCGCGCAGCTACCTGAAGGCCGCCGAAGCGGGCATGGCGGCCCGGGTGGTGGAGGCTTCGCAGGCCCTGGGCTCGGCGGGCAAGAAGCTGGGCTGACGGGGTTTGTTGGGGAGGCCGTCTCGATCTGTGATCGGGGCGGCCTTCCTGCTTTGTTTAGGTGAGAGGGATTGGCCGGGCAAGGAGAAGCTCGATGAGATCGCGGGCAAGCGGCTGGCGACCCGCCTCCGTGATCTGCCTGGCGGCAGTCGCCGTTCTGGCGTGGTCTTTGCCCGCGTGCGGTGCGGGCGGAGCCGGAATGGAACCGACGATCACCCTGGAACAGGCCAACCAGAAGGTTGAGGAGTACTCGAAGAAGGCACGCGAAGCGCTGCCCGCCGAGGCTCGGTACTCGTTGTTCGCGTCGGAGCAGCGAGGCGATTGCACCGATCCAAGCGACAACGGCCCCAAGAACAGGGTTCTCGCCAGCCGTACTTACCGAGTCGAGGGGTTGGCAAAGGACAAGATTCCCGCGTATTTCGCCGCTCTTCGCACCTGGTGGCAGAACCACAACTTTCGCGTGCTCGACAACAATCCTCCGAACGAGTACCTCTGGGTCGAGAACAACGCGGACAGTTTTCGCATGACGCTTGAAGCGAATCCTCAGGGTGGATTGTTTCTTACCAGCACCTCGCCCTGTGTCTGGCCGAATGGGACGCCGACCCCCCGGTTGACGGCTCCTCGCCGCATCGGTTGGCTGGACCGGGACGAGGGAGGAACTCCATGACCTACACCGGAGTGGTGACCACCGGCGGCCCCGCGGACGTGCGCGAGACCACCGGCCTGATCATCTCGAAAGTCTCCGTCGGGACGATCGACAACAACGCGTACCTGCTGCGTTGCCGCGCCACCGGAGAACAACTGCTGATCGACGCGGCGGCCGACCCGCAAACGCTGCTCGCCCTGGTCGGCGACGGCGGTCTCGCGTCGATCGTGACGACGCACCAGCATTGGGACCACTGGATCGCCCTGGAGGAAGTCGCCGAGGCGACCGGCGCTCGTACCTACGCGGGCCGCGACGACATCGACGGGATCAAGGCCCGCATCGACGTTCCGGTGGACGATGGCGACATCATCCGCGTCGGCGAGGTCGAATTGACGGCTCGGAATCTCGTCGGTCATTCGCCGGGCAGCATCGCGCTCGTTTACCGGGACCCGGAAGGCATTCCGCATCTCTTCACCGGCGATTCGCTGTTCCCGGGCGGGATCGGAAACACGGAGAAGGACCCGGCTCGGTTCGCGTCGTTGCTCAAGGACGTGGAGGAGAAGCTCTTCGGCGAGCTGCCGGACGAGACGTGGTTCTATCCCGGACACGGCGGGGATTCCACGCTGGGGGCGGAACGGCCGAAGCTTCCCGAGTGGCGCGAACGAGGCTGGTGAGCGGGTCGTGCGGCCCGCTCACCAATTCGTCACCGAAAGGACTGCCGGGAATTCCTCGGTGAAGCCATCCGTCCGGTGCCGAGGCAGGTCGAGCACGATTCCCTCTGTCGTCCGTGTCCACGGCAGCGGCCGGGAAGGCCCGCCCCGCAAGCGGATTCGGGACCGGCCGGTGATGGGCACATCACCCGGCACGAGAAGCCGGCCGTCCGGCCAGTGGAGCGGGATCAGGTGGAACGCGCCCCGCGTCCGCGTGTAGCAAAGATCGCCGTCCATCGCTCGAATCCACGGGGTCGCACCGTAGATCGCGCGGCCGTTGATGCGCAGCCAGCGGCCCATGTCCAGCAGCCGCGAACTCATCCAGTCCGCGATCGTGCCGTCCTCTCGCGGGCCGATGTTCAGCAGCAGGTTTCCGTTCTTGCTGACGACTTCCGCGAGCAGCCGGAGCAACTGCACCGAGGATTTGATCTTCGCCGGATCCTCGTTTTCGTTGTAGCCCCAGGACTTTCCGATATTCAGGCAGGCTTCCCACGGATCCGGGCGCAGGACGTACTTCTTGTTGTCCCCTTCCACGGTCGCGAAATCCGCGTGCGAGGCCTCGAAGCGGTCGTTTGCCAGTACGCTCTTCGGGCGGGGGCGGTCGGCGGCGTTCCGGTAGTAATAGGACAGGATTTCGTCGCTGCGCCAATTCCATGTCTTCGGGCGGAAGATCGGGCCGCCGCCGAAGTCGTGGTAGCCCTGGCCGTCTGCCCACAGGAGGTCCGGATCGTACTGGTCGATCAGGGTTTTCAGGTGCGCGTGCTCGTATTGGGTCACGTAGTCGGCGACCGGGCGATACCCGGTGTAGGGGATTTCCGTGCCGGTGTAAGGGTTTCTCGGCGCGGTGCCGAGCGCGGGGCTGTAGAACTCGCCCAATGAGTAGTAGAGACCGCGTTTGAGGCGGGAGTGTTCGGCGGCCGAGAAGAGTTCGCCGACCAGGTCGCGGCCGGGGCCGAGGCGGACGGAATTGCGGTCGGATGCGGTGTTGCGGAACAGCTGGAAACCGTCGTGGTGCTTGGAAGTCAGCACGAAATACCGGGCTCCGGCTTGCTCGAACAGGCGCACCCAGGAGTGCGGGTCGTAGCGGCGGGCGGTGAAGCGCGGGATGAACTGGTCGTAGGCGAAATCCGCGCCATAGGTTTTCAGGTGGTGGTCACGGGTTCCGGTTCCGCGCGCAGGATCCGTGACGTTCATGGCGTACAGGTACCATTCCGCGGCGTGTTTGGCGTCGCCCCAAGCCGCGGCTGAATAAGCGCCCCAGTGAATGAAAATGCCGAATTTGGCGGAGGGGTACCAAGGCGTGGCGACGGGGGTGGCTCGGGCCTGGGTCGCGGTGAGTCCGAGCAGTCCAGCGGCACCCGCCGCGGCGAGCACGCCTCGGCGGCTGATTCCTGCCTGGTCCATGACGCATCCACTCCCGTCGCGGCGGCGGTCATCAGATGTCTTGGCCTTTCAGGGGTACCAGGTCGCCGAACGGCTGGCAAGCATCCTGTCTGGTCAAGACAGGTGTTCACATGCATGAACGCGCGGGTTGGCCGATTGACTTCCGCGGAATGGCTTTCTTATGGTCGAGCGAATACATCAGATCTCTTGAAGGTGGCGGCCATGGGTGGGGAAACCAGTCGGCGGACGGCGTTGCGCGGCGGGGTCGCCCTCGCGGCACTGGCCGCCACGGCGGGGACCGCGTTCGCTGACCCGAAGCCGGGTCGGCGGTTGCCGTTCCTGCTCGACATGGTCCAGAACAATCCCGGCGAACCGCTGTTTTCCAGCCGCTTCAACGATCCCGTGACGTTGAAAAGCTACGGCTACGACGGTCAGGTGATCAACGAGTTCACCCCGCCGCAGACCGCGATCACCTTCGAGACGTTCGACGAACGCGTTTTCCCCGCTGGATCACCGGGTCGTGCGTGGGTGGAAGCCACCGCGAAGAAGATCGACGCACACCTCGCGCGAGCGCACGCGGCGGGTATCGCGGCGTATTTCTTCACCGACCTCATCGTCCTGCCGAAACGCCTGGTCGAACTCTACGGCGACCAAATACTCGACAGCAAAGGCAGAATCAGCCTCGACCGTCCGCTCACCCAGGAAATCCACCGGCTGATGCTGCGCGAGATCTGCGCGCGTTTCCCCGGCCTGGACGGAATTGTCGTACGCACCGGTGAGACTTACCTGCAGAACGTGCCGTTCCACACCGGAAACAACCCGATCACCAACGGTGCCGCGAGTCACCTGACCCTGCTCGGCATCCTGCGCGACGAGCTGTGCGTACGCGCAGGCAAACGGGTCTTCTACCGCACTTGGTCCACCGGCAGCGACAAGCTGACCAGCGACCCCGCCTTCTACCGGCAGGTGACCGACCAGGTCGAAACGCACGAAAACCTGGTCTTCTCGATCAAGCACACCGAGAAGGACTTCTGGCGGACCATTCCGTTCAACCGCACCATCGGCGTCGGCAAACACCGGCAGATCGTCGAAGTGGAATGCCAGCGCGAGTACGAGGGCAAGGGCGCGTTCCCGAATTACGTGATCGACGGCGTAGTAAACGGTTTCGAGGAATTCCGCACGCAGCCGCGCACTGGCCCGATCGGGCTTGCCGAAGTGGTCGGCAACCCCATCATCGCCGGAATCTGGACCTGGTCCCGCGGCGGCGGTTGGCGCGGGCCGTATCTGCAGAACGAATTGTGGTGCGACCTCAACACCTGGGTAATCGCCCGCTGGACCCGCGACACTGGCCTCGGCGAGGAAGGCGCGTTCACCGAATACGCGACGACGCGGCTCGGCTTGCGCGGCGACCAAATCCGCCGCTTCCGTCGGCTGGCGTTGCTTTCCGCGGCCGCCGTGCTGCGCGGACACTACAGCGTGGTGCACCCGATGAACAGGCTGATGTGGACCCGCGACCAGTTCCTCGGCGGCTCCGACAAGGATTTGACCAGCGATTACGCCGCGATCGTCGCCGCCGGACGCGTCGAAGGCGTGCTAGCGGAGAAAGCCGCGGCGGCCCGGATGTGGGACGAAATTGTCGCGCTGTCCGGCACGCTCCCGCTGCGCGACCACGCCGACCGGACGTACCTGCGAGTGTCCGCGCGCTACGGCCAATCCTGGCACCGCGTCGTACACCACGGCTGGGAAGTAATGCTGCGCGGGTACGCCGGCGGATCCGACAAAGCCGCGATGCGCTACCACCTCGCCCGTTACGACGCGGAATGGCAACGCTGGCAACGACTTGCCAAGACCGAACCCTCCTGCGCGACGCTGTACCAGCCATACAGCTTCGGCCCGAAAGGCCCAGACGGGCTGTACAACGCCGACCCGGACCACGGCCTCAAGCCGGCCACCGACTATTACCGCCGCCTTCTGTCCAGTTAGGACTTAACGGTCGCCCACCAGAGAAAGTCCCGCGCGCGAGTTGCGGCGACGAGCCGCTGCCGGTTCCGCAGCTCGCGTTTTTCTTGCTCCGTGGCGGGGTCCTCCGAAGCGGCGGGCACGAAGTCCACCACCAGCACCGCACGGAAGTCGAGCCCCTTCGCCTTGTGCACGGTTCCCGCGTACAGCCGGTCGCCGGTCTCGCCGGTGTACTGTTCGATCGGCCGGGTGGCGACGCCAGCCGAGTCCAGCAGCTTCCGGCACTTGGCAGCATCCTTGTTGCTGAACGTGATCAGCGCGCTCTCGCCGTGCGGAATGTCGAGGTCTCGCACAGTGGCGGCCAATGCGTCCGAAAGCTCGGATTCGGTGCCTTCCCAAGACTTCGCGATCCCGCCGTCGTTGACTGCCGCCGCGTCGCGCAGTGCGACCCCGGCCGCTCCGTCGAGGTCGTCGACCTCGTTGAGCGCCACGATCCGCCGGGCGAAATCCAGAATGCCGGTCCGGTTGCGGTAGTTGACTTTGAGCACCTCGCCGCGACCCTGAATGGGAATTCCGGCGTCGGAAAGCCGCCAGCCGCCTGGGTAGACCTGCTGCTGCCCGTCACCGACGAGCAACAGCTGGTTCGGCCCGTCTCCGGCGATCGCCAGAAGCAGCCGCAGGCCGGTCAGCGTCATGTCCTGCACTTCGTCGACGACGACGGCGGCGTAGGGCTCTTCGAGCGGTCGCTGCTCGAGCTCTTCCAGCGCTCGGGTCAGCAGATCGTCGAAGTCGTGCGCATTTCGCTCTTGGAGATTCTTCTGGTAGTCGAGATAGACTTGCCAGACCGTCGCGCGCTGACGGGCGTCGAGGCGTCGCCGCCGGCCGCGCCGGATCACCCGCTGATACTCGGCGAGGGTCTTGACGCCTCTGCCCTTGATCACCCGGTGCACCTCGTCCGCCCAGTAGTTCGGCACCTCGTCTTGAAGCTCGGCGCGGTGTGCCTTCCAGGCGCGATTGAACGCGGTTTCGAACGAGATGTTCAGCCGAATTCCCCTGCTGGCGAGGAACGCATTCGCCCACGAGTGCAGGCTGACGAACTGCGCCCGATCCGCCATCTCCGGGGCAAGCCGGCGAAAGGCGGTCTCGCTCGCTGGCGGCAAATTCCGCACGAACGTGGTGAACAACAACGGGCCGGTGCTCCGTCGTCCTGCGTGCCGAAGCCGATGCAACGCCACCACGGTCTTCCCCGTGCCTGCCGGGCCGCTGATCCGGGCCGGGCCGCCGTAGTTGCGGGTCGCCAGCGCCGCCTGGTCCGGGTGCAGGAACGTCATCCAGGTGTCGAACGGCCGTTCCACCGCCGCGGTCAGCTCGTTCTCGGTGACGCTTTCCGCGGAGAGCAGCTCAAAAGTTTCCGCTTTCGCGGCGGGCAGCTCGATGCTCGGCCAGTCGTACCCGTCCAGCAGCGGCCGCAGCTGATCGGCGATCCGCGCTGCTTGTTTCGTGGTCAGATGCACTGCGTCGCGCCGGAAAAGCCGATCGAGCCGGGAAGCGGGAAGCGCCCAGAACGGCCCGGCGTCGCGCGGTCCGGCCGGGGAATCCGGAGCGCCGATCACGACCGGGGTGACCGCGCTCGCGGCGACGCGCCGGTCGCCCGGAAGCGACAACGCGGCGAACTGTTCGTCGACCTGCCGCAGCACCGCCTGCATCGTCGCGGCATCCGGCGCTGGATCAGCGACAACAATGGCGAACACCCCGACTCGGCCGATCAGGTAGGCGTCCGCGGCCGGTGCCGGTCCGGTGCGCACCGCGAGCTGCCAGCCTTCGGCGGTGCGAGCGACCAGCTCGGTAAAAACGTTGCGCGGCAAGGACGCCAGCCTGGGATACCGCTCCGCCACCAGGTTCGCGGCAAGCTGTCGCTTCCGGGCATGCGAACTGAGCGCCACGGAACCCCCTCCCCGAGGTCACTGCTGGTATCCGCAGTATTCCGGAAAGGAATCAACGCGGGGAGGCCATGGCCGGGAATCACTCGAATGGCAGCCCCGTTACGCCGCGGCAACCCGCCGCGAAGCCCACCATTCCTTCGCCGGACCAGCCCCAGCCCACAACCCGAACACCGCCACCACCGCGACCAACGCCGTCCAATAAGCCACCGGCGGAGCCGATTCCGTCGGCTGATCCCCGAGCAGCCAAGGCCGCAACTGCGACTGCACCCAGAACGCGCCATACCCGAGCGCCGTCACCAAAACCGCGCCCGTCAGCGCGGGACGCGGCAGGAGGAAGGCCAAGTCCACCGCGATCCCGACAGCCAGCAGATAGAACGGCACGGTCGACACCGGGAAGCCCAGCGCGAGCAGCAGCGGCCACATCACGCCGCGGTAGGCGACGTACGCTCCGGCCACGGTCAGCGCGGCCCAGCGCTTGCCGACGGTTTTCCGGGCCAGCACGAGGATCAGCGCCGACACGCCGATGCCCCACAGCGGGTACACCCACTCCGGGATCGGCATCGTGAAGTGCAGCACCGCGGCCCGGTCGACCGGGTGGCCGATCTGGTTGGCGGCGAACGACAGCAGCGTCGGCTCGGCCTCGGGCGTGCCGCGTTCCCAGGCCCGCAGACCGAGGATGCCGTACTCCTGCTGCCCGTTCGGGAAGAAGGTGTTCTCGAGGAAGAACGCCCACAGCGCGAGCAGCACCCCGGTGCGGAAGCGGCCCGGCGGGGACAGCCGCAGCCAGCCGAGCAGGACGCCTGCCTGCATGATGCCCGTGCCGAAGTACAGCATCATGTGCGACGGGCTCCACGCGGTCAGGTCGAGGCCGTTCACGCGGTGGTTGATCACGTCGAGCGGCGCGGCGACCAGGAACACGATTAGCCCGGCCTGCATGAGCCGCAGCGAGCGCCGGTCGCAGCCGAGGCCGGTGTAGCTGTGGATCGCCACCAGCACGACGATGATCACCGTGCCGACGGTGTTGATCAGGTGCGGCGGGGCGAGGTCGTCGCGCAGCCACTTGAAGTGCCACGACATGTCCCACGACGACCCGACGAGCTTGAACGCGAACGCGGTCAGCCACATGCCGTAACAGAACCGCAGCACCCACGCCGGGGTCGGTGCTCCCGGTGCGCCGCGGTGCCAGTGCGTCGCGAAGAAAAGCCTGGTCTTGCCTACGGGTCCGCGCGGGACCGCGGGGCCGGCGACGCCTTCAACCGCCTTCGTCATAGGCGCCATCATTCCCTGCCGCAAGTGGACGCGGCGGGACAAGGGGCGAAAACCGGGGTTCACCCCTACGGGTGGCGGACTTGCCCGGGCGCGGCCCGGCACGGCAAGGTGTCGGCCCATGATGCCGAAACGAGCTGTCGCCGCCGTGCTGATCGCAGCACTCGTTCTGGCCGGCGGAGGCGTGCTGACCAGCCTGTTCCTCTGACCCGAGGACATCGTGGGCACAATGGCGGCATGACGCACAACCTGCTGGGCCCCGAGCCCACGCTGCTGCCCGAGCACACCGAAGCGCAGGCCGCGCTCGACTCCGGGACGGACCCGTCCGCCGTGGCCGCCGAACACCCCGACTACAGCGAGGCCTGGGCCGCGCTCGCCGAACGCGCGCTCGCCGACGGCGAGACCGTCGCCGCGTACGCCTACGCCCGCACCGGCTACCACCGCGGCCTCGACCAGCTCCGCCGCGCCGGCTGGAAGGGCTTCGGCCCGGTGCCGTGGGCGCACCGGCCGAACCAGGGTTTCCTGCGCGCGCTCGCCGCGCTCGGCACCGCCGCGGGCCGCATCGGCGAGTCCGAGGAGCACGAGCGCTGCAAGACCTTCCTCGCCGACTCCGACCCGGCCGCGGCCGAGGCGACCGGACTGAAGTGACGCGGGCCTGCCGGTCGCGCCCCGCCGAAAACCCGGGCGCGACCGGCAGGTTGCCCACCTTCGGGTGACAGCTAGAGGTGTTCGCAATTGGTGACACCTACAAAGGCGGCCATGCGAGGCACGGCCATGCTCACCCCCCGGATCCGCACCCTCGGCACCGCACTGCGCGAGGCCAGGGTCGACGCCCGTTTCGGACTGCGCGAACTCGCCCGGCGAGTCGGCACCAACCCTGCCCTGGTGTCGAACTGGGAGCTGGGACAACGGGTTCCCGCGCTGGAGGACGTCGCGGGCATCCTCGGCGCGCTCGGCGTCGTGGGTGCGGAGAAACAACGGATCCTGCAACTGGCGCGCGGCACCGCCGAACCGGGCTGGGTCGCCCGCGGCAAGCAATCCGACCCGGACCACCTCGGCGGGCTGCTCGCCTGCGAACGCGCCGCGACGTCCGTCGTCGAATGGCAACCGCTGCTGATCCCGGGACTGCTGCAGATCCCGGATTACGCGCGGGCGCTGTTCCTCGCCGACGGACTGCCGCTGAAGGAGGCGGAACGCCAGGCGGAGATCCGGATGATGCGCCGTCCGCTGGTGGTCGGCCCCGGCGCGATTCCGTGCGAGGTGCTGCTGGGCGAGGCAGCGTTGCGCAATCCGATCGGCGGGCCCGCGACCATGGCCCGGCAGCTGCGATTCCTCGCCGACTTGATGGCGACGTCGGCGAAGCTGTCGGTCCGCGTCGTACCCGCCGCCAGCGGCGGGCATCCGGGACTCGCCGGGCGGTTTTGCGTGTACTACGTGGAGGTCGGCGACCCGATCGTCTACTTCGAGCATCAGCACTCGGGGGCCTTCCTCCTCGACGAGGGGGACGACACCTACTGCGAGGTCGCGGACCGGATCCGCGATATCTCCCTGGACTCCCGCAAATCGGCCGCGTTCGTGCAGCACGTGGCGCAGGAGTTCAGGGAGATCGCGCAAGGGAAAAAGCCGGAGGGGCCTAGGAATATGTTCGGTTAGCCGGGACGTCGACCGCGATCCGGAGTTCGCTCTGCAGCAGGTTCTTCGACACCGCGAAACCGTGCCGCAGATAGGCCGGGATCGCGCGATCCGAGGAATGCACGGTCACCCGCTCCAGCCCGAATTCCGCGGCCAGCCGCAGTGTCGCCTCGATCAGCAGGCCGCCGACGCCGCTGTCGCGAGCTTCCGGCACGACGTACACGCATTGCACGTCGCCGCAAACCCGCGAAAAGTCGTGCGGCGTCGGGACTCTGGGGGTCAGCGCGAGAAACGCCATCCCGAGCACCTGCTCGTCCCGCACCGCGACCAGACAGCGATGCGTTTCGGCGTGCGCGCGAGCCCAGGCGACGAACTCGCGTACGAATGCGGTCCGATCGCGGTGCGGGAGGCCGTCCTGGTCCGCGACCCATCGCCAGCGCAACGCGGCGACGGCGGCGAGTTCGTCGTCGCGGGCCAGGCGGATCCCGGTGCGCGGCACAGCAGTCATTTCCGCTTTCTCGGCTGGCTGACGAAGGATGGACCCGGCCGGCCGGGGGAGGGTGCCGGCCGGGTCCGGGGTCCGTCAGGCGACCGCCGCGAGTTCCCGGGTTGGCGTGACCGAGCCGACGACCCGGTTGCGGCCGCTGTTCTTCGCCGCATACACCGCCGCGTCGGCCGCCGCCATCACTTCCTCGATGCTCGTGCCGTCCAGCGGGAACGCGGCCACCCCGATCGACGCGGTGCGGTTTTCGATCGAAACCGCTTCGCCTTCGTTCGTCTGCGTCGGGATCACCAGTTCGCTGATCCGCTGCCGGATCCGTTCCGCGGTCACGATCGCGTCTTCCTTCGACGTCGACGGCAGCAGCGCCACGAACTCCTCGCCGCCGAACCGGCCGACGAGGTCGTGTGCCCGCGTCTCCTGTTTCACCACGGCGGCAACGGCTTTGAGCACGTCGTCGCCCGCGAGGTGACCGAACGTGTCGTTGATCCGCTTGAAGTGGTCGAGGTCGATCATCAGCGCGCCGAAGCTGCCGTTCTCGCGCTCGGCACGGGAAATCTCGCGCTGCGCGCCGTCCTGCCACGTGGTGGCGTTGAGCAGCTGCGTCTTCTGGTCCGTGGTCGCGAGTTCCTCGAGCCGCTTGATCAGCATCGACCGCTGCAGCACGTACAGCGGCAGGATCACCAGCACCGACAGCAGCGGTTCGTGGCTCAGCACCATCACGAGCAGCCCGCCGACGCACAGGGTCGCCAGTTCCAGCAGGTTGTCGTCCATCGTGCCCAGGCACGATTCGGCCGTCGCCTTCGCCGGGTCGGTCAGGTACAGGCCGAGGCCGGTCAGCGCGGTGTTGACCAGGAAGTATCCGAGCGCGCCTGCCACCACGGTGGTGACGCTGCCGCCGTCGGTGAGATGTCCGGCCAGCGCGGCGCCGAAGCCGGACAGGATCATCGTGGTCGCGTTGGCCGCGACGCGGTGCGCCTCACCGGGGCGCGTGCCGTTCCAGCTGCGGAACGCCAGGTAGACGTAGATGATCACGCCCAGCGCGGCCACCAGCTGCGGCGGCACCAGCAGCGCCGCCGGAAGCAGCCACACCGACGTGACGGTGATGTGCGGGCCCTGGCTCAGCATCCGGCGCTGCCGCTCGATCTGCCGCGTGACCTCGGTCTGCGCGATCGCGAGTCCGGCGAGCATGCCGAGGATGCCGATCTGCTTGAGGCTGACCGGGAACACCAGCGCGCTCACCACGGTCAGCGCCGCGGTGACGGCCATGCTCGTCAGCGTGACCGCGACCCACTGCCGCGGCCTCGACCAGAGCGACCACCGGGAAACCGCAGCGCGCAGCCCCAGCCCAGAAAATTCCCCCAATGTGACCATTCTTCCCCCCGGGTCTTGCGCGGATCGACAGTGACACTCGCCTTACTCACAGTTTCAGACCGTTTGCCGCCTGTCCACAAGGGCCTTAGGTGTGTACATTTTTCCCGAACACGCCGGATGAAGGGTGACCAGCGATGCGCAGCAAGGAACAGTGACCGCGTAGCAGCACCGCAAGGTCGCGCAGGTCAGAGCCTCACGCGCGGGGCATGTCGGGGTAATCAGGCAGGCTCGGCGCGTGTGGCTTCCTTCGCGGACCCCTCTTCGGCCTGCCCGGAAACGGTGCGCTGCCACGCGATCGCGAGCGGAATCGTGATCAGCAAGCCGGCCAATCCGAAGATTCCGACCGTGGTCTGGGCGCTCACGTGGTCCGCGATGACGCCGCCAATCAACGGCGTCACGCCCATCGTCGTGGTCAATCCGGTGTTCGACAGCCCCATTGTCTGCGCCCGGCTCTCGTCCGGGACCGCGACCGTCAGCGAGGCAGTCGCCTGCAGCAGCGCGATCGTGCCGAAACCGCCGGAGATCACGAACAAAATCACCGAGACGACCGGGCCCGGCTGCAGGAAACAGAGCAACAGCGGGATCGCGGCGAGCGCGGTCATCGGGCCGATCAGCTTCGGCCGGATCCCGGCGGGCACCCAGCGGGTGTAGGCGAAGGTGAAGATCACGCTGCCCACCGGGTCGGCGGCGAGCAGGAAGCCGATCATTTCGGACCCGCCGCCCGAGGAAGCGACGTAGGGCGCGGCGATGCCCTCGTACACCGGCATCAGCCCGGCGAGCCAGGTGAAGATCATCAAGGACCGCAACGCGCTGGTCGCGAAGGCGACCCGGCCGCCTGCGCTCAGCGAGGACAAGAACGGCTTGCGCTTTTCCCCGCTCGCCGCCGCGGGGCGCGCCTTCAGTCCGAAGCGGAGGAAGAGCGCGGAGAGCACGAAGGTGCCCGCGTCGAGCACCAGGGCGAGACGAGCGTCCATCGTGAGCAGAAGCGCGCCGCCGCCGGCGAAGCCGAGCAGCTGCGCGGATTGGACCGTCATGCTCCGGATGCCCATGCCGACCACGAACCGGTCGCCTTCGAGCACCTGCGGCAACAACGCCAGCTGAGACGCCTTGAACGGCGGATTCAGCAGTGAAACACAGCCGACGAGCACGCATAGTGCCCAGAACGGCAATCCGGGAATGGCTACGCACAGAATCAGCACCGCGCGCGTGAGGTCGACGGCGACCATGACCGCCCGGCGCGGGAAACGGTCGGCGAATCCGGTGAGGAAGATGCCGCCCAGCAGCGACGGGAAGAACGTGAGCGCGTAGGTGAGACCGGTCAGCGTCGCCGAACCGGTGTTGGCGTAGACGAGGACGGACAACGCGACCCGGGCCAGCTGGTCACCGGCGATAGACAGCAGCTCGCCGAACCACATCGCGCGGAACTCGGCGACTCCGAACACCTCGCGGAAAGTGACCCGGTGTGGTGCTGTCGTCATGCGTGTTCTCCCCGCTGCTGTGCGCGGACGGTGCCGCACTAGTGACCAACGGGTGACCCTAGATCCTCCTGGTCACGGGTCGGTCACACGAAGTGAGTTGTCAAGCTCAGTGTCTCGTGACTGTTGGTGATTCTCTAGGTTCTTTCGCCGGTATCCGACAGGTCACGGTCAGTTCGCCACGTGTCCAGACGATAGCGCTCCGCACTCCCCGCTGGGGCCGGTTCGATCTTTGTGGTTTGTGCCACACCCGATGGGGTCGGCCGTCCGCAGAGTGGAACGGCCGCCGTCCGGCCACCCGGCCGCGTAGCTTCGCCCGGGTGACCGCTCTCCCGACGTTCACGCTCGCCATCGTGGGCGCCGGACCTCGCGGGGTCGGCGTCCTCGAACGGCTGTCCGCGAACGCCCCCGGCCTCCTCGGCGACCGGCGGATCGAAGTCCATCTCATCGACCCGTTCCCGCCCGGCCCCGGCCGCGTGTGGCGGTACGAGCAGTCGCCGCTGCTGCGGATGAACTCGATGCCCGAGGACGTCACCGTGTTCACCGACGACACCGTGCGGATCGACGGTCCGGTGCGGCCGGGTCCGTCGCTGATCGAGTGGGTGCGGCAGGTGCGCGCGGGCACGCTGGCCTATCCGGTGCCGGACGACGTCCGCGCCGAGTTCGAGACGCTCGCCTCCACGGATTTCCCGACGCGGCGGCTGCAAAGCCGATACCTGGAGTGGTTTTACCGCAAGGTGGTGGCCGAACTTCCGCCCGGCATCACGGTGGTCGAGCACCTCGCCACCGCCGAAAGCATCGACGACGACGAGACCGTGCGGCTTTCCGACGGCACCGCCGTGGCCGCCGACGCCGTGGTGCTGACTGTCGGCCACCTCGACGCGGTCCCCGACTCCCGCGAACGCGAACTGGAGGCGTTCGCCGAGCAGCACCAGCTGTCCTACTACCCCGCTGGCTATACCGCGGACGTCGACTACTCCGCGGTGCCCGCTGGAGAACCGGTGCTAGTGCGCGGTTTCGGGCTCGCGTTCGTGGACCTGATGCTGTTGCTGACCGAGGGGCGCGGCGGCCGATTCGAGGAACTGCCGTGCGGCGGCCTGCGTTACCACCCGAGCGGTGCCGAGCCGGTGCTGCACGTCGGTTCGCGGCGCGGGGTGCCGTATCACGCGAAGACCGGCTACCGGTTGCGCGGAAAACCCTTGCAGCTGCCCAGGTTCTTCGACCAGCGGGCGATCGAGGGATTGACCGGTCCGCTCGATTTCCGCGTAGATGTGTGGCCGCTCATCGCGAAGGAACTCGCCTGGGCGTATTACACCGAGCTGTTCACTGGGCATCCCGACCGCGTGCGGATGGATTTCGCGGTCTTCGCGGACAAATTCGCCGACCTGCCGTGGTTTTCGGCCGAAATGGCCGCGCTGATCGCGGACGCGGTGCCGGCTCGGGAAGACCGGCTCGACCTGGAGCGGCTGGACCGGCCGTTCGCTGGCCGCCGCTTCGATTCCGGCGAGGAATTCGGGAAAGCGGTGCGGAAATACATCGAGTCCGACCTCGCGCGCCGGGCGGACGTGCACCACAGTGCGGACCTCGGCGCGTTCATGGCGCTGCTGTCGGTGATCGGTCAACTGCCCGCGCTGCTCGCGACCGGACGGCTGACCGCCGCGTCGCAAGTGTCCGATATGGACGGTTGGTTCCATGGCTTTTTCTCTTACTACGCCAGCGGTCCGCCGCCGCGTCGGCTCGAGGAACTGCTCGCTCTCGAGGACGCTGGCGTCGTGTCGTTCCTCGGCGCGGACATCTCGATCGCTGCTGACGAGAAGGCCGGAACGTTCGTCGCGTCGAGCGCCAGCCACCCGGACACCGTCGCCGCGCGCACGTTGATCGAGGCGCGGCTGCCCGACGCGAGCGTCCCGCGCGTGTCCGACCCGCTGTTGCGCAGCCTGCGCGACGCTGGCGCGTTGGCTGAGGAAACCGTGCCGGATGTGGACGGTGCGACGTTGCCGTCCGGGCGAATTGCCACCACGCTCAACGACTTCCGGCTGGTCACTGTGGACGGAGCGGCACATCCGCGACGGTTCGCGGTGGGCCCGCACACGAGCGTCCGATCGGCCGGAGCCTTCACGCGGCCGCGCACGAACGCGATCTCGTTCCGGCAGAACGACGCGCTGGCAAGGGAAATCCTGCGACTGGCCAACCCCTGACCGCCAGCACCGCCGCCGGTTCGGTAACAGTGGACGGCGGCGGTGCCCGCGGTAGCCGGGATCGGGTCAGCAGCGGCCCAGCATGTCCGTCAGCGCGGACTTCTCCGCCGAATTCACGGTGAGCTTGAACTTGTACTTGACCGTCACCCACATCTTGGCGTAGGTGCACCAGTATCCGGTGGACGGCGGCTTCCACTGGTCCGGCGACTTGTCGCCCTTTTCCTGGTTCACGTTGTCGGTCACCGCGATCAGCTGCGGGTCGGACAGGTCGTTGGCGAAGGCCTGGCGCTGCGACTGGGTCCAGGACGAGGCTCCGGTGCGCCACGCGTCGGCGAGCGGCACGACGTGGTCGATGTCCACATCGGACGGAGAACTCCAGGTCGCGCCGTCGTACGGCGAGGTCCATTTGCCGGACGTCGGGTAGCAATCGGAGCCGACCTGGACGTTCGTGCCGTCGCGCTTGAGCACCATCTCGCGCGTGTTGCAGCTGTTGCCCTGGTCGATCCAGTGCGGGAATTTGTCGCGGCTGTAGCCGTCCTGCGAACCGTCCGGTTTCACCGTGAGGCCGGCGAGCTGGCTTTTCGCGGTGTCCGCCGACGGGATGCCGGGCGGCGTGGCGTCGGCGACGCCGACCGTGACCGAGCCGAGCAGCGCGACGCCGGCCAGGACGGTCAAGGAGTTGCGAACTGTACGTGTGGTCGGCATTTTGCTGCCTTCCTGGTCAGATGCGGGACTGATTCACCTTTGACCACGAAAGTGGCGTGCGCAACACCGTCAGGTGACAGGAAACCGACCTTCTGTAAACGGAAAGTCACCGAGAGTCCAAGTCCGGTTGAACCTCGGTCGGCGGGAGCGGGTCAGCCGCGGACCGCGCGAAGGTCGGCGGTATGCCGGTACCAGGTCCGCCGGGTGATCTCGCGTTCCTGCGGGACACCGTCGATGACCAGCGAAGACGTCGGCACGCAGCCGAGCTGGAAGGCGCGGCCGCGATAAGTCGAAGATCGTTTGAGGAGCTTGCCGCGGGTGATTCGGGCGGTCACGCCGGTGTCGTCCGGTGCGACCTCGATGCCGGAAACGAAGCCGTCGAAAGCCACCTGTTCGTCGCAATACGCCTGGCCCTTGACATCGCGCAGCCTCGCGTGCCCGAGGAGCACGCCGCCGGTGTCGTCGCGGACGAGGGAGATCTCGGCGTCCTCCCCCTTCCAGGCGAGCGCGAACGCCTCGTCCGGGTCCGAGGGCAGCCGCCAGCGCGCGGCGACGCGCGAGCCGGACTCGGTGGCCACGAAACCCACGGACACGCCCGGGAGAAGGTCGCGGCGCATGAGACGCACCACCACGGCGGCGAGGTCGGCGTCCGTGCCCAGCACGACGAGCCGGTCGTGTTCCCGCAGCAAGGGGTCGATTTCCGCCTTGCCGGGACGGGGCCCGGCGTGCACCAGCGGGACGTCGCCGAGCCGGGCGGGCAGATCCGCCGCGGCGCCGCAGGCCACCACTATTCCGCGCACTCCGGCGTCCTCCGTTAAAGTCATGCACCGGCATTTGCCAGCGCCACCCGTGCCCCCGTCCGGGGTCACTATTCCTATTGCCGAACACCTGGAGTGTCACATGCCGGCCATCGTGCTGATCGGTGCCCAGTGGGGGGACGAGGGCAAGGGCAAGGCCACCGACCTGCTCGGCGACCGCGTCCAGTGGGTCGTCCGCTACCAGGGCGGCAACAACGCGGGCCACACGGTCGTGCTGCCGAACGGCGAGAACTTCGCGCTGCACCTCATCCCGTCCGGGATCCTGACGCCGGGCGTGACGAACGTCATCGGCAACGGCGTGGTCATCGACCCGGGCGTGCTGCTGGACGAGCTGGCCGGTCTCGAGGAGCGCGACGTCGACACCAGCAAGCTGCTGATCTCGGCCGACGCGCACTTGATCATGCCCTACCACGTGGCGATCGACAAAGTCACCGAGCGCTACCTCGGCAGCCGCAAGATCGGCACCACCGGCCGCGGCATCGGGCCGTGCTACCAGGACAAGATCGCCCGCGTCGGCGTCCGCGTGCAGGACCTGCTGGACGAGAAGATCTTCCGGCAGAAGGTCGAGGCGGCACTGGAATTCAAGAACCAGGTGCTGGTCAAGGTCTACAACCGCAAGGCGCTCGACGCCGACCAGGTCGCCGACGAGGTGCTCGCGGCGGGCGAGAAGTTCGCGCACCGCATCGCCGACACGCGGCTGCAGCTGAACCAGGCGCTGGAGCGCGGCGAGACGGTGCTGCTGGAGGGCTCGCAGGGCACGCTGCTCGACGTGGATCACGGCACGTACCCGTTCGTCACGTCGTCGAACCCGACGTCCGGCGGCGCGAGCGCGGGGTCGGGCATCGGCCCGGGCCGCATCACGACGGTGCTGGGCATCCTGAAGGCGTACACGACCCGCGTCGGCTCCGGCCCGTTCCCGACCGAACTGGACGACGAGTCCGGCGAGTACCTGCGCAAGCAGGGCGGCGAATTCGGCGTCACCACCGGCCGCTCGCGGCGCACCGGCTGGTTCGACGCGGTGATCGCCCGCTACGCGGTGCGGGTCAACGGGATCACCGACTACTTCCTGACTAAGCTCGACGTGCTGTCCGGCCTGGAGAAGGTCCCGGTGTGCGTCGGTTACGAGGTGGACGGCTTCCGCACCTCGGACATGCCGATGACCCAGACCGACGTGCACCACGCGGTCCCGATCTACGAAGAGCTGCCGGGCTGGTTCGAGGACATCTCGCACTGCCGCACCTACGACGAACTGCCCGCCAACGCGCGCGCTTACGTCGAGCGGATCGAGGAGCTGTCCGGTGCCCGGGTCTCGGCGATCGGCGTCGGTCCCGGCCGCGAGCAGACGATCGTGCGGCACGAGTTCGCCTGAGCTTGTTGCGGCTGACGGCCGCGGTTCGATGAGAGCGGCATGACAGATGGTGCTGCCGGTGGGTCGGGTCGGTCTGGTGGGCCCAGCGGAATGGCAGATCGTGCCGCCGGTGGTTCGGATCGGTCTGGTCGGCCTAGCGGCGGGATAGATGGCGTCGCCGGTGGATCGGACTGGTCTGGTGGGCCCAGCGGAATGGCAGGTCGTGCTGCCGGTGATTCGGGCCGGTCTGGTCGGCCTAGCGGCGGGACAGATGGCGCTGCCGGTGAACCGGACCGGCCTGGCCAGCCTGTCCGGCCGGTCCGGGTGCAGAAGCTGCCGGAGCTGCGGTGGTGGTGGGTAGCCGCTGCCGCCGCGGTGACCGCGATCCTGATCGCCGCGGCCACCTGGCTGCTGGTGAGCCAGGTCGCGACAGCGCCGACGTCGGACGCGGCCAGGGCCGAACTGGACGCCATTCGCACGGCGCTGAGCCTCGCGGTCGGCACGGGCGGCGCGTTCGCGCTGTGGCTCGCGGCGCGGCGGCAGCGGTCGACGGAAATCCAGATCAAAGAAACCATCGCCGCCACCGCCGAGGACCAGCGTCACCGGGAGCGGGTCCAGCTCGCGACCGAGTTCGACCTGACCGAACGGCGGATCACCGAGCTGTACGCCAAGGCGGTCGAGCAGATCGGTTCGGACAAGGCACCGGTGCGGCTCGGCGGGTTGTACGCGCTCGAACGGCTGGCCAACGCGAATCCGACGCTTCGGCAGGCGGTCGTCAACGTCATCTGCGCGTATCTGCGGATGCCGTTTCCGGAACCGTCGTGGGATTACGAGCGGTCGAGAGCCGTTGAGATGAAGAACGGGCTGTCGGAGGCCGAGCGACAGGAACGCGAGGAGCTTCAGGTAAGGCTCGCGGTGCAGCAAATGCTGGCGGATCATCTCCGGGAGGCGGACGGCTCCCCGGAGAAGTGGGGCGTCCTCGATATCGACCTCAGCCGCGCGGTCTTGATCGACTTCCGGTTTGAGCATTGCGTCGTAGGCGAAGCGACCTTCCGCGGAGCCCAGTTCCTGGTGGTCGCCAGGTTCGACCAGACCGTCTTTCACCGAGAGGCGTGGTTCTACGAGGCCGACTTCGACCGGCTGGCGAGCTTCCGCGACGCGAGGTTTCTCGATCGAGCGGTCTTCACGAACACGCGATTCGGCTGGCATTTCTTGGCGAGCGGGGTGCGGTTCCTCGGCGGAGCCTGGTTTCTTCGCTCGAAATTCGGAGGAAGGTGCGATTTCAGCGGCGGGGAGTTCGAGCGATGCGCCGACTTCGACAAGCAGTCGGCGCTCACTGAGCCGAGCGACGGTTCGTTGTGGTGGACCGAGTTTCCCGACACCCGATTCAACTTCCAGGGCGCCAGGGCCGGGCAGCTGGATACCGAACCGACGCTGCCCGACCGGTGGAGCGTTTCCGCGGACGGGACGTTCGCCTATCGCGGCGAATTGGCTCCGTCGTGATCAGCGAACCGTTGTGCTGACCGG
The DNA here is from genome assembly GCF_046195355.1 of Amycolatopsis sp. VS8301801F10. Lineage (NCBI taxonomy): Bacteria > Bacillati > Actinomycetota > Actinomycetes > Pseudonocardiales > Pseudonocardiaceae > Amycolatopsis > Amycolatopsis sp. VS8301801F10. Next base: position 1,708,167 of record NZ_CP176065.1, read on the forward strand.
GGTTTGGTTGCGGAACAGGTCGAGCACCGGGCAGTGCTCGTCCACCGCGCGGCGGAGCTGTTCGTAGACCTCGGGTGCGGCCGGGCCGTCGAGTTCCACGGACACTCGCACGTCGCTGAAGCCGGGCCGGGTCGATTCGTCGAAGCCGAAGAAGCCGTGCAGGTCCAGGTCGCCGTCCACCTTCACGCGCACCCCGTCCAGCGGGATGCCGAGGCGCGCGGCCCAGAACTGGTACGTGATCACCTGGCAAGACCCGAGCGCGGCCAGCGCGTACTCGACCGGGTTCGCCGCCTGGTCGGTGCCGCCGAGCGCGGGCGGCTCGTCGACGGTGAACGCGTGGTCGCGCACCCGGACGTCCACCACCGTCGCGGTGTTCGCGACCAGCGCGTGGTCGACGCTGAACGACACCGCCGCGTTGTGCCGGTCCGTCCGCACGGCCTCGCGGGTGCCGTCGATGACGTCGGTCAGTGACATCGGTCCTCCTGGAATCGTCGGGCGTCCAGGGTGCGGGTCTGCCGGGGCGCCGGGCAGGGGCTCTCGTCGGCTGGGAACGCGGCTGACACAAAGCCGAGTGCTGGTTTCATCTAGTGGGAAACCGGTGGTGCGCCTGAATAATTGAAGACATGAGCGTCGGACTGAGCTTGCCCGCCCTCCCGCGGGAGCACATCACGGTGACCGAAGTCCTGGACCAGGCACGCGAGGCCGAGGAGGCGGGTGCGGCGTCGATTTGGTTCGCCCAGCTGCCCACGAGCCATGACGCGCTGGCGGTGTCCGCGCTGGCCGGGCAGGTGACCTCTCGCATCGAAATCGGCACCTCCGTCGTGCCGATTTACCCACGGCACCCGCTGGTGCTGGCCGCCGCGGCGCGAACGGCGAGCGAGGCGTCCGGCGGGCGGTTCGCGCTGGGCATCGGCCTCGGTGCGAAAAGCTTCCTCGAACCCGTCTATGGCACGCCGTATCCGCCGCCGGTGCGGCACCTGCGGGAGTACCTGACCGTCTTGCGGGCATTGTTCGCCGGGGAACAAGTCGACTTCACCGGCTCGACGGTGGAGGTGCATCTGTCGGAGCCAGCGCCGGCCGCGCCGATTTCGGTGCTTGTCGCCGCGATGGGGCCGCAGGCGTTGCGGGTCACCGGTGAACTGGCCGACGGCACCCTGCCGTACTTGGCCAGCCCGCGCGCTCTCTCGAACCTGATCGTGCCTGGGATCGGCCCCGGGAAGCGGGTAATCGCCGCCGTCCCGGCCGTGGTGACCAGCGACGTCGACGCGGTGCGCGAACTCGCGGCGAAAGAGCTTGATTTTTACGGTTCGATCCCGTCGTACCAGCGGGTGCTCGCTGCAGGCGGCGTCGAAAGCGCGACGGAGTTGGCGCTGATCGGCGACGAGGAGACGGTCGCAGCCGGCGTGCAGCGCTATTTCGACGCCGGCGCGACCGACGTGCTGCTCACCCAAACCGCCCTGCACACCGACGAGGACCGGCGGCGTACCTGGCGGCTGACGGGCGAGCTCAACTCAATCGGTTCGTAAGGGTTGTCGTTACGGACATTTCCTCCAGGTCGAGTTCGCGCAGCACCTTCTGCAGGACGTCGTCGTCGAGGCGGCCGGCGCGGTTCTCCTCGATCATCGCCGCGCGCTGGGTGATGAGGAGTTCCCGCCGTGCCTTGGCGAACTGCGCCTGCGGACTGTCGCGCCGCTCCTCGCCGGACAGTGTGATCGCGGCCTGCGCGAACCGGTAACGGGTGTCCACGACGCGTTCCAGCCGTTGTTCGAGCCGCTTCATCTTCTCCGGCTCGATGTCCATAGTGGACAGTTGGTCGCGCGCGAGCTCGCGCAGGCGTTCGTGCGCGGCCTTCTGCGCGACCTTGCGCGCGGCCAGCTCCTCGGCCTGGTCGCGAGCGTCCTCGTCCGGGTCCTGGACTTTGAGCAACCGGATCAACGGCGGCAGCGTGAGCCCTTGGATCAGCACGGTCCCGACCGCGACGGCGAACGCGAACAGCTGAATCTCGGCTCGCCCAGGCGTATCCGCGGGAACACCGGACGCGGCCGCGATGGTGACGACGCCCCGCATCCCGGTCCAGGAGATCACCGCGAGCGAACGCCACGCCGGCGGATCGTGCTTGGTGCGTCTGAGAAGTTGCAGTGACCGGGGCAGGTAACTGGACAGGAAAACGGCCGGGATCCGGACGAACATCGTCGCGAGCAACACGACGATCGCCGACACCGCGAGCGTCCAGTTGTCCCGAGCGGCATGCTGCGCCCCGTCGAGCACGAACGGCAGTTGCAGCGCCATCAACGCGAACACCAGCGCCTCGAGCATCACGTCGATCGACGCCCAGACAGACCGGTCCTGCACCCGCGTCGCCGGGGACGCCCGCAACGACCGGTGGCCGAGGAACAGCCCAGCCGTGACGACCGCCAGCACGCCGGACCCGCTGAACTCGGCCCCGAACGGATGCAGATGCTCCGCGGTGACGTACGCCGCGAACGGCACCACGATCCCGAACGCCGATTCGAGCAGCGGATCGTCCAGCCGCGTGCGGATCAGCTCGACGACCCCGCCGGCGACCAGCCCGACGAGAATGCCGACCACCGTCGCGACGGCGAAGACCGCGAACCCGTGCCCGAGCGACCCCGCCGTCCCGGCCACCGCCGCGAGCGCGACCTTGTACAGCGTCAGCGCGGCCGCGTCGTTGACCAGGCTCTCGCCGGTGAGCACCGTCATCACGCCCCGGGGCAGCCCGAGCCGCCGCCCGATCGCGACCGCCGTGACCGCGTCCGGCGGAGACACGACCGCCCCGAGCACCAGCGCCGAAGCCCACGGCAAATCCGGCAGCAGCAGGTGCACGACGAAGGCGATCACGAACGCGGTGGCCACCACGAGCAGCACGCCGAGCGTGATGATCGGCCGCAGATTCGCACGAAAGTGCGAGATCGAACTCTCCAGCGACGTCGAGTACAGCAACGGCGGCAGCACGACGGTCAAGATCAGCTCGGGCTCCAGCTCGACCCGCGGAACGCCGGGAATCAACGCGACCCCCAGCGCGACCACCACGATGAGCAGCGGCGCGGACAGGTTGAACCGCCGGGCGATCGCAGTCAGCCCCAGCGACCCGGCGAGCACGCCGACCAGCGTCAAGGTCTCCATGCTTCGCATCTTGACTCATGGCTCCGCCGAGGCACGGATGGTGTGGGTTCGTGTCGGGACTCCCTTCGGGTCGAGGTGGGATGGCTGGGGTCGTGGGGCGGGCGGTTCTTCGGAGGGCCGCGCGCGGCGGTCGCGGGTGGTGTGGTCATGGTCTGCCCGGGGCGGCGGCGGGCGCGCGACACCGTCCACGGGGGTGATCGCCGGGCCGGGCCGGGCCGAGGCGGTGGTGGTTGGCGGACCGTGCCGGGATAGTCGCAGCGCGGCATCCGGGCGAGTCCGTGGGCGCGCGAGGCGATCACGGGAATCAACACGGAAGCGGCACCGACCTGGGTCTCGGGGGCGGACGCGGGCTCCGGTCAGCCACCCGCCAGCGAAACGAGGCCGGACCATACGAGACCGGGCGGAGAACGCCCGGCCGTCTCGAAAACCCGCGGGGCTAACCCAGTTCCTTCAATTCCTTTTCCACCGCGGCAAGTTCCTCCGCCGACCCCTGCACCTTCGGGCCGGTGAACCATTTCCGTGCCGACAGGACCCACCACAGCGCCGCCCCGCCGAGGACGACCAGGAAGGCGATCGGCGTGTAGTTGAACGTGTCGACCGTGATGGGACTGGCTTGGGGCAGCATGAAGAGCACGAAGATCACCACGACCCACGCCGTCGCGACGATGCCGATCGGTTTGCCCCAGCGGCCCAGGTTCCACGGGCCCTTCTCGAAGCTGTCGCCGCGGCGGACGCGGAGGAAGACCGGGATCACGTAGGCGACGTACAGGCCCACCGTCGCGATCGAGGTGACTGCTGCGTAAGCCGTCGCGCTCCACAGGTACGGCAGCGCCAGCACCAGTGCACCGCCCGCTGCCAGCCACACTGCGTTGGTCGGGGTTTGGGTTCGTTTGTTGATGCTGTGCCAGATCTTCGAGCCCGGGATCGCGCCGTCGCGGGCGAAGGCGTAGATCATCCGGGAGTTCGCGGTCACCGATGCCATGCCGCAGAACAACTGTGCGCCGATGCAGATCAGGAGCAGGAATTTGCCGGTCACCGCGCCGGTCGCGTCGATGAAGATCTGTGCGGGCGGGACGCCGGTGGCCGAGTTGACGGCTCCGTCGTAGTCCTGGATCGCGAACGTCAGGCCGATCAACAGGATCCAGCCCGCGACCAGCGACACGAGAATCGAGTTGATGATCCCGCGCGGTCCCGCTTTCGCCGCGTTCTTGGTTTCCTCCGTCATGTGCGCCGAGGCGTCGTAGCCGGTGAGCGTGTACTGCGCCAGCAGCAAACCCAGCAAGAAGACGTACGGCGCGGAACCCCAGCCGGTCTGGTTCACGAAGCTGCCGAACACGAACGACGCTTCCTGATGTTTCGCCGGCACGAACACCAGCACGCCCACGATCACCAGCACGCCCAGCAGATGCCACCACACGCTCACGCTGTTCAGCACCGCCACCACTCGCACGCCGAAGGTGTTCAGCACCCCGTGCACGACGAGAATGATGGCCAGCAACAGAATCGTGTGCCCCGGCGTCGCGCTGAAGCCCCACTGCAGGTCGAGGAACGCGTTGAGGAAGAGCGCGGCTCCAAAGTCGATGCCGGCGGTGACCGCGATCTGCCCGATCAGGTTGAACCAGCCGGTGAACCACGACCACGCCGGACCGTTGCGGGTCGCCAGTTTCGCCGCCCAGTAATACAGCCCGCCCGCGGTCGGATAGCTCGAGCACACCTCCGCCATGCCCAGCCCGACCAGCACCACGAACAGCCCGACCAGCGGCCAGCCCCAGATCATCGCCGCCGGGCCGCCGGTCTTCATGCCGAAGCCGTACAGGGTGAGGCAGCCGGACAGGATGGAGATGATCGTGAACGACACGGCGAAGTTCGAGAACGCCGACATCGTGCGTTTGAGTTCCTGCGCGTAGCCGAGCGCGTGCAGGCGAGCGCTGTCTTCGTCGGGTTGGCCGGTCTGCTGGTCGGAGACATCCATCGGGCACCCACCTGAAAGGTATGCGGACAGACCATTGAGAGTGCGCAGAAGTTAGCCCTCTCCGTTCGCGGGTGTCAAGGTTTCGCTGGTGGCTGGAAGGAAGCTCCTCCGAACGGCGCAGGGCGGCTCGGAGCTGGGTGATCAACATGGCTCCAGTATCTCGAACGAATGTTCGAGAGCGCATCACTCGAACCGGTCGTCTCCGGCATCAAATGCGTCGGCAACGGCCGACGCTCAGGCACCCGCCCCCAGAACCCACAACCGTCACCCAAGTCCTGACGCAGTTCGCTGCCGCGATGTAGAGAACGACGCGGCGGCTCCGTCTCCAAGGCGAGAAGCACCGTCCGCACCGGAAAGGACCACCGCCATGGCTGTCGCCGCAGACCTCGACCGCGCTACTGACTCCCAGTGGGACTGGGTTGCCGAGCAGACCCGGGCATACCTGGCCTCGAACGGCGCGGAAGGCCACGAATCCGACGGGCTCCGCATGCTCGTGCTCGCCACCACCGGACGCAAGACCGGCGTGCCCCGGCGCACCTGCCTGATCTACGGCACTTCCGGCGACGAATTCGTGGTCGTCGCTTCCAAGGGCGGCGCCGACGAGGACCCGGAGTGGTTCAAGAACATCGTGGCGGAACCGAGCGTCGGCGTGCAGGTCGGCGCGCGCCGGTTGACCGCGCGCGCTCGCGTCGCGTCTCCGGAAGAGCGCGAGGTGCTCTGGCCGCAGATGGCGCGCGTTTTCCCGCTGTACGACGAGTACGCGCAGAAAACCGACCGCGTGATCCCGATCGTTCTGCTCGCTCCGCAAGGCGGACACGAAACGGCCCGCCGGTGACGGGGCACCGGCGGGCCGGAAAGAACTAAAGGAAAACTCAGCGACCGACGAAGTCCCGCACCGATTCCAGTGCGGTGTCCGGCTGGTCGGCGAAGAATCCGTCGACCCCGGCCTTCAGGAACGCCGCTTCCTCCGCGAACACGTTGCCGTACGCGCTCGGGCTGGCCGACGAGCGCAGGTTCGCCGGGAGGAACGGGTTTTCGTTGCGGAAGGTGTAGGGCTGCACCTCGAGCCCGGCGCGGTGCGCGTCGGCGATCAGCGTGGTCGGCTTGCCGAGGTTGTCCTGCGCGTCCCGCGGGATGATCTGGCCCTTCTCCGGGCCGAGGTACTTCGCGTACTTGGCGATCTCGCGCAGGCCGGCGGGCGTCACCAGGTCCGCGTACGTGCGCTTGTCGCCCTTCGCGACGAAGTCCGCCGGAGCGCCCTTCGCCTCGGTCAGCTGCAGCAGCGGCACTCGCACCTGCTTGCTCAGCGCCTGCAGGTTCGACACCTCGAACGACTGGATGATCACCGGCGCGTTCGGCCGGTTCAGGCCGTTGCGGTTGAGGATCGACACCAGCTTCGGTTCCGTCGGGTTGCCGATCGAGCTGAAGTACGTCGAGTGCTTGACCTCCGGGTAGGTGCCCAGCGTCCGGTGCAGCTCGTGGCCGAGCCGCCGGGTCAGGTCGAGCACCTCCTGGTAGGTGGCGATCCGGTAGCGGCCGTCGTAGAGCTGGTTGTTCGGCCGGTTCTGCGGGATCCGCTCCTTGGCGTAGAGCGTCTTCAGCTCGGCGAGGGTGAAGTCCTCGGTGAACCAGCCGGTCATCTTGGTTCCGTCGATGACCTTCGTGGTCTTGCGCGAGGCGAACTCCGGATGGGCCGCGACGTCGGTGGTGCCGCCGATCTCCGGCTCGTGCCGCGCGACGAGCTGGCCGTCCTTGGTCGGCACCAGGTCGACGTCGACGTAGTCCACGCCCATCCGGTAGGCGAGTTCGTACGACGCGAGCGTGTGCTCCGGGCGGTAGCCGGGCGCGCCCCGGTGTCCGACGATCACCGGATCATCGTGCCGGGGACCGTGCGCGGCCGCACCCGCGGCCGTCTCCTCGCTCGCGGCGGCCGGGCCGATCGCGAGACCCGCGACGCCGAGCAGGGCCAGGCCGGACAGGGCGAGCACGCCGAGGCGTTTGCGCTTCATGGGGGGACCTTTCTCTACCGGGGCGATCCGCAGCTCGCCACGACTACCGCGTCACCCTCACCGCCGCAAGCGTCGCGCGCACGGCACCAGCCGGACGGGCGGTTGACAACCGGGTAAACGGTGGATGGCACCCGAATCCGGACACCGGGTGACCGGCGCCGGATCAGTCGCGCACCTGGTCCGGAGGGGGTCGCGGACGGCGCGCTGCCGCGGCGCGACACGCACCGTTACGCTGTCCGGCGTGCGCGTACTGGTAATCGGCTCCGGCGCCCGGGAGCATGCACTCGTCCTCGCGGTGGCAGGCGACCCCGCGGTCACGGCGCTCGCTTGCGCCCCCGGCAACGCCGGCACGACTGCGGTCGCGGAGCAGCTCGGGGTCGAGCTCGCCGAGCCCGAGGCCGTCGCGGCCCTGGCCAAGGAGTGGAAGGCCGACCTCGTCGTGATCGGGCCGGAGGTGCCGCTTGTCGCGGGCGTCGCCGACGCGGTGCGCGAAGCCGGCATCGCCTGCTTCGGACCTTCTGCCGCGGCCGCGCGCATCGAGGGGTCGAAGGCGTTCGCGAAGGACGTCATGGCGGCCGCGAAGGTGCCGACGGCCCGCAGTGAAGTCGTCGACACCCCCGCGCGTCTCGACGCCGCGCTTCAGCGCTTCGGGCCCACCTGGGTCGTGAAGGACGACGGCCTCGCCGCTGGCAAGGGCGTGGTCGTGACGCAGGACATCGAGGTCGCGCGCAAGCACGCCTTGATGCTGCTCGACGGCGGACACCCGGTCCTCCTGGAGTCCTTTTTGGACGGCCCGGAGGCCTCGCTGTTCTGCTTCGTCGACGGCCGCACCGTGGTGCCGATGCTGCCCGCGCAGGACTTCAAGCGCGTCGGCGACGGCGACACCGGCCCGAACACCGGCGGCATGGGTGCGTACGCACCCCTCCCGTGGGCACCCGAAGGCCTGGTGGACGACGTCGTCGCGCGGATCGTGCAGCCGGTGGTGGACGAACTCGCCGACCGGGGCAGCCCGTTCTCCGGCCTGCTCTACGCCGGCCTCGCGCTCACCTCGGAAGGCCCGCAGGTGATCGAGTTCAACTGCCGTTTCGGCGACCCCGAGACGCAGGTAGTGCTCGCGCTGCTGCGTACGTCGCTGGCGACGGTGCTGAACGCGACGGCTACCGGGAAGCTGGCTGAGCTGCCGCCGTTGGAGTGGTCGAACGGGGCCGCGGTCACCGTGGTGATCGCCGCGGACGGGTACCCCGGCAAGCCGCGCACTGGCGACGTCATCACTGGCGGGGAGATCGAAGGCGTGCTTCACGCGGGTACGCGGCGTCGCGACGACGGTGCGGTTATCTCGGCTGGCGGGCGCGTGCTGTCCGTCGTCGGCACCGGCAAGTCGCTCAAGGCGGCGCGTAAGCACGCGTACGAGACTGTCGAGCGCGTACACCTCGCTGGCTCGCACCATCGCACCGATATCGCACTGCGCGCGGCCAACGGGGAAGTAAGCGCTCCCGCCTGAGCAGCTTCTCCACGAAGTTCGCCTCGGGTTCACGCGCCGGTTGGTAGCCTCGAAACGGGTCCGTACGGTCACCGTCCGTATCACGGGAGGGGTTAGCGCATGCCGGGAAGCACACCGCTCACCGACCTGGCTTCGTCGGTACCGGCAGCGCCGGGCGTGGCGGACATCGTGGTCGAGCCGGCGAAACTGCTCGAGGTCGCGCGGGTGGTCGACGAGCAGGTCAGCGCGCTCGAAGACAAGCTCCTCACGCGGCTGGGCGAGCTGCGCGTCGACACTCCTTCGTCGGACACGGTGAGCGTCAACGCGATGGCCGCGTGGAACACCGTGGTCGCGGAAGGTGATCAGTCGTACGCCGCGCAGGTGCGTGCGTACGTCGCCAATCTGCACAAGCTTGTCGGACAGCTGCGCGAAGCAGCGAAGACGTACGAGGCCAGCGACGCGGACAAGGCAGCGGCGTTCGGGGACCGCGGTGCGCACGGCATCCACTAAGCCGCTCATCGCCGTTGTCGCGGTGCTCGGGGTCGCAGGCTGCTCGTCAGGTGCGCAAGGCACCGCGTACCCCGTACAGCCCGCGATGAGTTCCTTGGCGCAGCAGACGAAAGCGGCCGCGTTGCCGCAGCGGCCGTCGGATTTGCCGATCGCCGGGACCGATCCGTGCGACTTGCTCGGGCAAGCGCAGCTCGACCTGCTGAAGGTGACGAGCGTGCCGCGCAAGGCCGCGGAGTCGAAGGACGGGCCGACCTGCGTGTTCGATTCGGACAAGACCGAACCATTCCACGCGCTGCACCTGCGGATCGTCAACGCGGACGTGCGGGAATGGCTCACCGGCTCTCGGCGCAAGAACAGCATGACCACCGCGACTACCAGCGTCGAGGGTTATCCGGCGATCACCAGCTACCGCGCCGCGGGCACGCCCGCGGACTGCGAGGTGCTCGTCGGCGTCGCGGCGGGACAGACCATGGCGGCACAGGAGTTCGCGGTCACCGCGGGCGCGTTCAGCCAGCCGCAGTTGTGCGAAATCGCCACCCAGGCCGCCGGCCTGGCCGTGCAGGGCCTGAAGAACCGGACCTAGGGAGGGCGCGTGGAGATCTCCGAACTCGCGGGCAGGATCCGCGACCACCGTTTCGACGGCTGGACCGACACCGCCATCGCCGACGAGATCGAGAAGTTCGGCACCGGCGACGGAATCGCCAGTATCGCCGCCGCGGTCGAGGCGCTGCGCGAAATCGCCACCGCGCTCGCGAGCACCGACCACGCGCTGCGCGACCAGCTGGCGAAGCTCGGCGTCGAATGGCAGAGCCAGGCGGGCGGGCAGGCCGGGCAGGTGCTGTCGGACCAGGCGGGCTTCTCGCAGGACGCGATGCAGAAGGTCGCGCACACCGCGGAAATGCTGTTCGCCCAAGGAGAAGCGTTCAACCGCACCAAGTACAAGCTGCCCGACCCGGCCGCGGTGCGCAAAGGCGCGGAGAGCCTGACGCTCATCGATTCGGTGGCGAGCTTCCTCGGTTTCGAGACCGATCACGCGGCCCAGGTGCAGGCCGCGGACAACGCGCGCGGCCAGGCGGTCGAGGCGTTGAACGCCTATGCCCAGCAGAGCGGGGAAAACCTGCTGTCCACCGAGCCGCTGAGCCAGCCGCAGTCGCTCACGATGGTCCAGCCGGGCAGCGGGCCGAGCCCGGTCGACCGCGCGGCCGCGGCCGTCGAGGTGACCCCGGACGGCCAGGTGCGTCCCGCTGCGGCGTCGGTGAAATCGCAGTACGTTCCCCCGCCGCCGCCTCCTTCGGCCCCGCCGGTGGATCCGCCGACCCCCGCGTACGGCACGGCTTCGCAGGCACCGGCTCCTCGGCCGGCCGCGCCGGTGGTCGCGGCCAGTTACGCGCCGCCGCCTCCTCCGCCGCAGGGGTGGCAGAAGGGACCGGCACCGCACGGCAGCGCGCCTCGGTCGGTCGGTTCGACCAACGGACCGGGAATCCCTAGCGGGCCAAGCACTTCGAGCGGACCCGCCGCGGGTGGGTCTCGGGTTCCGGGCGCGGTTCGGCCCGGGGAACCGGGCACGTTCCTGCCGGCTGGACCGCGGGGCACCGACAGCGGATCTGGTGGTCCGGCTGGTCGCGGAGCTGTGGGAAGTTCCGAAAGTCTTGGCGGCGCAAGCGGATCCGGTCGTTCCACGCCTGGTCCGGGCGGTGGCGGCAACCCCGGTGGTGGTCACGAAAACCAAGCGCTGCAACGAGGTCGGCTGGTCGGCAGCGTCCCGCAGGCGCCGCCCGCGCCGGTGGCCGAAACCTCCGGCACCGCCCCGGTCCCGCGTGGAGGAGGAGCGTCGCCCGGCGAAATCGGGGCAGGCGCTGCCGCCTTGGGCGCGGGAGTGGCCGGTGGCGCGCTTTCCGGCGACCGGGAACGGCAGGGCCGCGCGCAAGACGGTCAGCAGAAGGGCTTGGTCCGGCCGTTGCCGGTGGACGAGCTTCCCGAGGAAGAAGCCGTCGCACTGCGGAAGGCCGAGCAGATCGCGCCGAAATCGGGTGGCGGAGACGCCAAGTACCTCTCCGAAGCCGCTCCGCAGGAAGGCGACGACGAGCACGTGCGCCGCTTCGGCGTCGACGACAAGGACCTGTTCGCCGACGGCCGGATGGTGACGCGCGACGTCCTCGGCGACGGCACGGGAGACGTGCGCCGGCCGTGAACCTGGTACTGACCGCCCTCGAATTCGATGTGCTGTGGGAATCGCTGGACCTGGGCGGGCGCCCGGCCGCGCTCGCGGTCCCGTCGCCGGGCCGCACGCACACCGAACGGGCCGAGCTGATCGAGTCCGTGTGGGATTCGCTGGCACAGCGCCGGCTGGCGCGCGGCCGCCGTCCTTCCGGGACAGTGCTCGATCAGCTGCATTTGCTGGCGAGCCCGCGGGAGGCGGTGGACGTCTGGGTGTGGGCGGACCGGGAAATCCACGGCCGCGCGGTGAGCCGGGGCAGCCAGGCCGTGCTCGCGGTGATCGACCGGGACGAGGTGTGGCTGATTCCCGCCGACGCCACCGCGCTCGCCGAGGCCGTGGTGTCGGTGGCCGGATCGCTGGACCCGGGCGTCGGCCAGTCGGTCTCGGTGCCGCACCGCACGCTCGTCGCTGCCGACGCGGCTGCCGCTGGCGACCCGAAGACGCTGGTCACCGCCCTGGAAGACCGGGGCGTGGCGTTGTGGGAAGCGCAGGAACTGGCGGGCATGCTGATGGGACAGGCCGCGCGCGGCCAGTTCTGCGCGGAACGGGTGCTGCGAGACGGGACGGTGCGCCGGTCGCCGCACGTGGCGGCGTTTTACGACACCGATTCCGGGCGGTATCTCTTCCAGCTGACCGACGATTCGGACGGGCATACCTGGGCGACGGTGAGCCCGGCGGACAACGCGATGCTGGCGGAGCGGGTGCGGGAGTTGCAGGCCGCGATTTGATGCCTTGGGGCAGACCGTTTTCTCCCGTTTTGCCCCGGCTCTAACCCGGTTCGGGGGTTCGCGGCCGGAAGTCGGACAGAACTGCACACGGCACGCGCGCGAAGTCTTAGAGTAAGCGGGGGAACCGAACCGGTCAGGGGAACGTCTGAGCTGGTCGGGAAGCGAGTGTCGCGAAGGGGATGACGAACGGTGCCTGTCTACGACCCGGATTCCATGGCTATCGCCGCCAGGAACGTGGAGAAGCTGAAGGACGAGTTCGAAAAGTCCAAGAAGCACCTCACCGGCGTTGACGACGAGCCGGAAAGCCCGTTCGGCACGATGGGCGGCTCCAAGGACGTGCACGGCGCGGTCGGCACGTTCAAGCAGGGCGTGCACAGCGAGTTCGACGCGGCCGGGAAGCTGATGGAGGCGACCAGCTTCATTCTCAAGAAGGCCGCCGGGCTGATCCAGGAGACCGACCAGGTCCACAAGACCGACCTGACCGTTCACGAAGACCGCTGAGCAGGCACGAGGGGGCTGGAGCATGGCGCTGATCGACTACCCGCCGAACTGGAATGGCATTGTCGAAAAGGCCAAGAAGGTCGACAAGATCAACCCGGACGCGATCAACCGGGCGGGGCAGCAGTTCACCGAGGCCGCGAAGCGGGCGGGCGACCACAGCCAAGAACTGAAATCGTCCACCGATTCTTTGGCCGGCGGGGTGTGGGAAGGTCCGGCGGCGGACGCCTTCGTCGACTACGTCCGGCAGATCACCACGGCGGGTGCCAAGGTGCAGGGGCATCTTGACGAGGTCGGCAAGGACCTGACCCAGCTGTCGAGCGACCTCGGCGGGATCAAGAGCAAGGTCACCGAGGCCTTCAACACCGCCAAGACGCGGATCGACAACCGCATCAAGGAAGAGTCGGACAAAGCACAGAAGGCGCAGGCCGCCGAGGCGGAGTACGCCAAGTCGGACAAGAAGGGCCCGGCGCCCAGTCCGACGTCGCAGTCCATCATCGACAAGGCGAACCAGGACAACCAGACCGACGCCACCAATGCCGAACAGGCCATCGACCCGCTGCTGAAGCAGGCCGACGACATGGTCAAGAAGTCGCAGGACCTGATGAAGACCCAGATCGAGGGCGGCTACTCGAAGGTCCCGCTCCCGAACTCGGACGGCACCATCCCGCAGAGCACCGGCGGCCTGCACACCGGACACGGCGGCGGTGGCGGCGGAGGCGGGCACCACGGCGGCGGTGGCGGGGGCGCCAGCGGTGGCGGCGGCGGTCTCGGTCCGAGCGGCGGTCCGCCGTCCTCGCCTCCGCCCGGCAACGTTCAGCAGTGGATCCAGGAAGCGATCAAGGCACTGCAGGCCGCGGGCGTGAACGTGACCGACGCGGACATCAAGAACATCTGGGCGATCATCCAGCACGAGTCCGGCGGCAATCCGAACGCGATCAACAACTGGGATTCGAACGCCGCGGCCGGGCATCCGTCCAAGGGGCTGATGCAGTGCATCGACTCGACGTTCAACGCGCACAAGCTGCCCGGGCACGACAACATCTACAACCCGGTCGACAACATCATCGCCGGCGTGCGGTACTCGATCGACCGGTACGGCTCGCTCGGCAACGTGCCGGGCATCCAGGCGATGGCGCACGGCGGCGCGTACCGCGGTTACTGACGGCACGCCCGGCACGCGGTCCCGCCGGTTAGCCTGGCCGCATGGTCGACATCGGTGCTTTCGGCGGGCCCGCGCTGCGGGCAGGCGTGCCTCCTTTCCACGTGATGGACGTGCTGTCCGCGGCGCAGGCCCGGCAGCGCAGCCACGGCGACCTGATTTCGCTGGCCGCCGGGCAGCCGTCGGTGCCCGCTCCGGCTGCGGTGCTCAACGCCGCTCAGGAAGCGCTCAAGGCGCACACCCTCGGCTACACCGAACAGCTCGGCATTCCTGAGCTGCGCGAAGCCGTCGCCGGGCATTACCGGCGCACCTATGACATCGACGTGACCGCGTCCGACGTCGTCCTGACCACCGGCTCGTCCGGCGGGTTCCTGCTGTCGTTCCTGAGCGCGTTCGACCCGGGCGCGCGGGTCGCGATGGCCCGCCCGGGTTACCCGGCGTACCGGAATCTGCTGAACGTCCTCGGCTGCGAGGTCGTGGAGTTCGCGACCACGGCCGAGACGAATTTCCAGCCGACCGTCGAGCAGCTGGACCAGCTCGGGCCGATCGACGGGCTGATCGTCGCGAGTCCCAGCAACCCCACCGGAACCGTGCTGCCGCCGGGCGAGCTGGCGGCGATCTCCGGCTGGTGCGCGTCGCACGGCGTGCAGCTGATCAGCGACGAGATCTACCACGGGATTTCGTACGGCAAGCAGCTCGATTGCGCTTGGCAGTACGGCCGGGAAGCGCTGGTGCTCGGGTCGTTCTCGAAGTACTTCGCGATGACCGGCTGGCGGCTCGGCTGGATGCTGGTGCCGCAGCGGCTGCACCGCGCGGTCGACGTCCTCACCGGCAACTTCACCATCTGCCCGCCCGCGGTTTCGCAGTACGCGGCGGTCGCGGCGTTCACCCCGGAGTCGTACGCCGAAGCGGACGCGCACGTCGAGCATTACCGGCGCAACCGCGACCTGCTCTTCGCCGGCCTGCGCGAGATCGGCCTCGGCAAACTCGCCCCGGCCGACGGCGCGTTCTACGCCTACGCCGACGTCTCCGACCACACCACCGACAGCCTGAGCTGGTGCCAGCGGCTGCTCGCCGACACCGGCCTGGCGATCACCCCGGGCATCGACTTCGACCCGGTCGACGGCGGCCGCTACGTGCGGTTTTCCTTCGCGGGCGCGACCGAGGACGTGACCGAGGGGCTGCGTCGGCTCGGTGGCTGGCTGGGGTGAAACCGGTCAGGGGGAACCCCGAGCTTTCCCTGAACGTTGGCCCGAATGAGAGAGTTTCCGACGCACGGATGGCACGCTGGAGGGCACCGGGCCGACGTGGCGCGGAAACGGCATCGGAGGAGCCATGTTCTGGAAGATCGTCGGAGCGCTCGTCGTGGCCTGGATCGCCTTCATGGTGATCGGGTCCGTGATCGGCTTCCTGTTCAAGGCCGTGCTGTGGATCGGCATCATCGGCGGGGTGCTGTTCCTGGGCACCGCGGCCTACGGGGCGATCACCGGCAAGAAGCAGTCGAAGCGGATCACCCGCTGACCGGCGCCGAACCATCCTGAGCAGACGACGGCTCCCGCACCGGGAAAGTGCGGGAGCCGTTCGCGGTTCAGGCCAGTGCCGCTCGGGCGGCCTCGGCGCCGTCCCACAGGTGGGCTCGGATTCCGACCGCGCGGGCGCCGTCGATGTTGACCTGGCGGTCGTCGAAGAACAGGCACTCGTCCGGCGACGCACCCAGTTTGTCCAGCAGCAGCTGGAAAATCTCGGCATCCGGCTTCGCGACCTTCACGTCGCCGGAGAACAGCGTGTGCTTGAACAGCTTCGACCATTCCTGTTCGCGCACCCAGACGCCGAACGCCGACGGCGCGTTCGACAGCAGCGCGAGCGAGGCTCCGGCGTCGGAGAGCGATTGCAGCAGGTCCAGCGAGCCCGGCGCGAGCTGTCCCCATCCGGCGACGTCGAGTGCGGTCAGCTCGGCCGACAGCGCGTCGTCCACCTGCACGCCCACCTGGTCGCCGATCGACGTCCAGTACTCCAGGTCGGTGCAGCCGCGGTCGTACGCGTCGCGCACGCTCCAGTACACCGGCTCGAACGTCTCGGGCGAGACGCCCATGGCGGCGGCCAGCTTCGGCACCGCGGCGGTGCGGTGGCTGAGCACCTCGCCGTAGTCGAACACGATCCAGTTGGTCACCCGAGTCCCCCAGGGGTTCAGGCACCGGCTTTGATCCGGTGCAGTGCTTCGGCGATGTCGGCGGACGACAGGTCGCGGTGGGTCACGAACCGGACCTTGCCCGCCATGGGAAGGGCTTGAATGCCGAGCGAGCCGAGCCAGTTCAGCGCGGTCGGCACGTCCGGCACCCCGGCCAGGACGATATTGGTGTCCGGCGGCTGCACGTCCCAGCCGTGTTCGGAGAGGCCGTCGGCCAGCCGTTTCGCGAACTCGTGCGTTTCGGCCAGCTCGTCCACGCGGTCCAGCGCGACCAGGCAGGCCGCGGCGAGAATCCCGCCCTGCCGCACGCCGCCGCCGAGCATCTGCCGCATCCGGCGGGCCTTTTCGACGAACTCGGCACTGCCCGCGAGGACCGAGCCGACCGGCGCGCCGAGGCCCTTGCTGAAGCACGCCGACACCGAGTCGACTCCGACGGTCAGCGCGGCGGGCGGCACCTGCAGCGCGACGGCCGCGTGCCAGATCCGCGCGCCGTCGAGGTGCACGGTGAGCCCGGCTTGCTTCGCGACGGACAGCAGCTGCGCGTGCTCGTCCGGCGGAGTGACCGCGCCGCCGGCCGCGTTGTGCGTGTTCTCCAGGCACAACAGCGTGGTGCGGAGCGTGAAGTACGGGCCGGGGTTGCCGATCGCGGCTTCGAGCGTTTCCGGCAGGCACCGGCCGGGGCCCGCGTCGTGTTCGAGGATGTCCGGCATGCCGCCGGCCAGCCACGCGGCCGAGCCGAGTTCGTTGACGAGCACGTGCGCGCCGCGGGTGGCGAGGAAGCGGTCGCCGCGCTGGAGGTGGACGCTCAGCGCGATCAGGTTCGCCATCGTCCCGCTCGGCGTCCACAGGGCGGCGGGCATCCCGAGCGTTTGCGCGGCCCGGTGCTCCAGTTCGGCGATGGTCGGGTCGGTGCCGATGACGTTGTCGTCGACCTCGGCCTCGGCCATGGCCGCGCGCATGATCGCGTCCGGGCGGGTGACGGTGTCGGAACGGAAGTCGATCAGCTGCCCAGTCATGGTCACAGTCCGATCACATCACACAGCTGGGCACGGCATCAATGCGGCGGGGGGTGGAACGTTTCCGGCCGGACGTGCAACCGTGGACGCCCCCGGATCCGTCCCTTCACCGGACATGGCCAGAGCGGAGCTGCAAAGCGCGTGGACCAGCGCGACGAACAGGAGTTCGCGGAGTACTTCGCCGCGAAGAGGGACGCTGTGCGCCGGACTGCCTATCTGCTGTGCGGGGATTGGCACAAGGCCGACGACCTCGCGCAGACGGCGTTCGTCGCGTTGCACCGGAGGTGGAAGAAGATCAGAGACCGCGCGGCGACCGACGCGTACGTGCGCAAGACGCTGGTGCGCGCGGTCATCGACGAATCCCGCCGTCCGTGGCGGCGGGAGCGGCAGACCGAGGTGCTGCCGGAACCCGTCGACGACAGTCCCGGGCTCGCCGAACGCGTCGCGACTCGCGAGGACCTGCTCGCGGCGCTGAAGGAAGTGCCGCCGAAGCAGCGGGCGGTGCTGGTGCTGCGGTTCTTCGACGGTTTGGACGTCGGGGCCGCGGCGACCGCGCTGGGCTGCAGCGAGGGCAACGTGAAGAGCCAGACGGCGCGCGGGCTGGCGAATCTGCGTCAGGTGCTGGAACGGGAGGTGGAGACCAATGGATGAGCGGGAAGCCGAGACGTTGTTCTCCGCCGTTCCCGGCGAGGTGCCGCCGCCGACCTTCTCGGTGGAAGACGTGGTGCGCCGTTCGAAGCGCGAAACGGTGCGCCGGCGCAACCGGATCACCGCGGGCGCGGCGGCCGTGCTCGTGGTCGCCGGGTTCGGTACCTGGGGAATTGTGGGCATTTCGAACGAAAAGTCCGATTCGATGGCGAATTCCGCGGCCGCGCCCGTGCAACCTAGTGGACCGGCGGCGCGTCCTTTCAGCACTGGGGATGACTTCCCGGGCGAGCCGTCTCGGCAGGGAGCCGGCGAAACCGGGAGGACCGGCCCTCGGGTCGAAGGCACCTCCGGGTGCGGACGGGTGGACTGGGAGCTCGCCACTGCCCTCGCTGGCGAGCTCCCAGGCCACTTGAATGCCGCACAGGCTTCCCCAGGCAGCGTTTGTACGACGTCGTCGCGCGGCGCGGGGTTCCCGCTTCCGGACGGGATGATCGGCGCGGCGGTGTTCGCTCGCGGGACCGCGGTGAACGTGCCCACGCAACCGGCCGGAGCCGTCACCGTGCGTCAGCAAACCGGCAGTGGTGGAACTCTCGTGCTGGTCAGCGTGCCGGGGACTTCCGGGCATCCAGCACCGTACGCGACCGACCTGGCGCGCTTCGCTGCTTCGCTGGCCCCCCGGTTCTGATCGGCGGCCGTCGGGGCGGCTGGCAGAATATCCGGGCATGACGGCAGCAGCCACCACTCCCAAGGGCGAGCGACGACGGGCCGCGCTCGTCGAAGCCGCCGCTGAGCTGCTGGCCGAGGGCGGTTTCGACGCGGTCCGGCACCGGGCCGTCGCCGAACGGGCCGGGCTGCCGCTGGCGTCCACGACGTACTACTTCGATTCGCTGGAAGACCTCGTCACCGCCGCGGTGGAACACCACGGGCAGACCGAACTGGCCAACGGACGCCGGCAGCTGGAGGACCTGACGACCCGGAACCGGGGCGTGCAGGCGACCGTGGAACTCGTGCTGGACATGCTGCTCGGCCCGCAGAGCGGCGATCCGGAAGCCGACGCCGAGGCGGTCCTGCTGCGCTACGAACGCCTGGTGGCGACCGGGCGGCGGCCGTACCTGCGCCCGTTGATGCGGACGCTGTCCCAGCAGCTCAACGAACTGCTGACGGAGATCTTCGCCCGGTCTGGGACGCCGGTGGCCAAGGACGAGCTGGACCGGCTGGTCGCGCTCGTGGACGGGGCCGTGGTGAACGCGCTGATCGCGGTCGACCCGGCCCCGCGCGCCGCGGCCGGGCGGATGCTGCGGACCGCGCTCGCGGAGTCCGCCAGCGTCCATTGAGGACAGTCAGTCCGCGTACGCCGCGGTGGCGCGGATTTCGACCAGCAGTCCCGGGCTGGCGAGCCCGCTGACGCCGATCATCGACCACGCCGGGTACGGCTCGGCGGGCACGAGGCGCTTTTTGGCTTCCAGGAACCCGGGCAGGTGCTGGTGGATGTCGACGTGGTAGCTCGTGACGTCGACCAGCGCGGAGAGGCCGAGGCCTTCCAAGCGGAGGATTTCCTCGATCCGGCGGAGCGCGATCTCGGTCTGCTCCTCGACGGTTTCCGCGATCTCGCCGTCCGGGCGGCGGCCGATCGTGCCCGCGATGAAGAGAAGGCGGCCCGCGCGGACGGCGGCCGAGTAGCCGAAGCGGGAGAAGGCGGAGGCTCCGGACGGTCCGAAAACCTCGGAGTCCTCGGGGATTTCGACGGAATGCATGTGGCTTCCTTTCTCAGCTTCCCCAGCGGGAAGCGTGGCTGGCGCGTTCCAGCCGGGTTTCGCCGTCGGCCGCGCGTTCCCGCAGGAAATCCGCGGGCACGGACGGCACTGGCGCGTTCTTCGGGTTTTTCGCGGCTTGAGCGACGATCGCGTCGGTGAGCGAGCGGACCATCTCCAGCCGGGGGTAGGCGGCGTGGATCGCCGCGCCCTGTTCGTCGGTGACGGCGTCGAGGTACTCGGCACCGATCGGTCCGCCGAAGTCGACGGCGACCCCGGCGCGGACAAGCACGCACAGCGGACCGCGGTGTTCGGCGATGCCCGCGGAGGTGTGCAGGGCGATGGCCTGCCAGACCTGGTCGGCGTCGCCAGGCGAAACCCCTTGCTGGACCAGGAATCTGGCCGCGCGTTCGGCTCCCTCGACCTCGAAGCGTTCCACGTGCGGGCCGTCCGGGGCCACGCCGATGTCATGCATGACGCACGCGGCGAACAGCAGGTCGTCGTCGAAGTCCGACAGGGCGAGCCGGTCGGCGACGAGGCGGGCGAACAGA
This sequence comes from Amycolatopsis sp. VS8301801F10, assembly GCF_046195355.1. Classification (NCBI taxonomy): domain Bacteria; kingdom Bacillati; phylum Actinomycetota; class Actinomycetes; order Pseudonocardiales; family Pseudonocardiaceae; genus Amycolatopsis; species Amycolatopsis sp. VS8301801F10. Next base: position 1,728,042 of record NZ_CP176065.1, read on the forward strand.
TAGGTGCGGACGCTGTGGTTGAACACCGACTGCGATTCCACCGGGCGGACGACGTCGAGCACGGCGTCCGCCAGCGGGGTCGCGGGCAGGGCGAGTACCGGGTCCGGAAGGAGTTCGGTCATGTCTTCAGGGTGGACCGCGAGCCGCTGACCTGGTGAGTGGCAAGTTTGCCGTACTTCGATAGAATCTTGCCATGACGGTGCATCGGGTCGCGGTGCTGGCGCTCGACGGCGTCCTCCCGCTGGACTTGGCGATCCCGGCGCAGGTGTTTCACGTCCGGCCGCAAACGCACTACGAGATGACGCTGTGCGCGCTTGGCCCGACGGTTTCCACCAGCGCCGGGTTCACCCTGGCCGCCGAGGGCGGGATCGAGGAGCTGCGCGCGGCGGACACGGTGATCGTGCCGGGTTACGACCCGATCGGCCCAACGCCGGAAGCGGCGGTCGAGCTGCTGGCCGAGGCACGCGACCGAGGGCGGCGAGTGGTGTCCATCTGCACGGGTGCGTTTGCGCTGGCCGCGGCAGGGGTGCTGGACGGTCTGCACGCCACGACGCATTGGGAATACCTCGACCAATTCGAGCGGGAATTCCCGGCGGTCCAGGTCGACCGGGACGTCCTCTACGTCGACGAGGGCGACGTGCTCACCTCAGCAGGCGTGTGCTGTGGCATCGATCTCTGCCTGCACATCGTGCGCCGCGATCTGGGCGCCGCGGTCGCGAATCGGATCGCGCGCGGTCTGGTCGCCGCTCCGCACCGCGAGGGCGGGCAGGCGCAGTACGTCCCCGCGCCGCTCGCGGACGCTGGGGATGCTTCGCTGTCGGCCACCAGGGAATGGGCGTTGCGGCGACTGGACGAATCGCTCAGCATCCGGCTGCTCGCCCGGCACGCCGGGATGTCGCAGCGGACTTTTCTGCGCCGGTTCGCCGAGGAAACAGGGACGACGCCGCTGCAGTGGCTGCTCAACGCCCGGCTCGGCAAAGCGCGGGAATTGCTGGAAACCACTGACTATTCGGTGGACCGGGTGGCGCGGGATTGCGGTCTCGGCACCCCGGCCAACCTGCGGTTGCACTTCCGGCGCGTGCTCGGGACCACCCCGACGGCTTACCGCCGGGCGTTCACTTCCTGACCCGCTCGCTTGGCGTCGGCGGCCGAGGTGGCCAGCAGCTCCAGCATCGCGGTCTCCGCGCCGACCGGGTCGTGCGCGGCGATGGCGTCGAGTACCCGGCGGTGGCTCGGCACCGGATCGCCGGCGGGACCGGCGCTGTGCACGAGTTTGTCTCGTTCCGCCAGGCCGATCGCGATGACGCGTTCGATCTGGAGCAGGAAGTTGTTGTGCGCGGCGGTCAACAGGCTGCGGTGAAAGGACAAATCCGCCTCGACGCTCGCTTCCAGATCCGGCGCGGCCACCATCGCATCGAGCGCGGACTCAAGGGCGGCAAGGTCTTCGGCGGTCGCGCGCTCGGCGGCCATCCGCGCAGCAGCGGGTTCGACCACCGCGCGGACTTCGGCCAATTCGTCCAGCAGACCGGCGTTTCCGCGGGCGGTGGTTTGCCAGCGCATGACATCGGCATCGAGCAGTTGCCAATTCTCGCGCGATTGCACGAACGTGCCATGCTTCTGCCGCGCGCCGATCATTCCCTTTGCGGCCAGCACTTTTAACGCTTCCCGCAGCGCGGTGAGACTGATGTCCAGCTCCTCGCGCAGTGCGGGAAGATCCAGCACCATGCCCTCGCGCCATTCGCCGGACAGAACGCGCGCGGCGAGCGTTTCCACCGTCTGTCCGTGCAGGCCGCGAGGGCGATGGTCGGTCACCGGAGCGGAAGCACGCACGTCGGGGAGCCGGCCGGGTAATCACGGACCTCCGCGTTTCCGAGGTCCTTCAACGGGAAAACGGAAATGGCGTCGTCCTTGAACGCCGCGACGTAGCACAGCCCGTCCGCCACGGCGAAGTTCCACGGATAAGAACCGCATCGCTGATCCGCCGTCGCGCGCAGCGGAGTCCCGGCGAACGACGTAATGCATTCCGGGCCGCGGTTGGACAGGTAAATCCCCGAGTCGAGTACTTCCAAGTGTGCCACCAGGGATTCGCCGCCCGCCACCGTCGAAGGGGTCGCCTCGACGAACTCGAACGCTCCCGGCGAAGTCTCCCGCATCGTGATCAGCTCGCCGGACAATTCCCCTGCCACGTAAGCGATTCCGTCCGCGCCGCGGACGAGCTGCCGCGGTCCGGTGCCCGGCGGCAGCGCCGAAACGGCCAGCGGGGTGAGTTTTCCTTGCGGAGACAGCGTATAGCTGCGGATTTCGTCGGTGCCCAGGTCGACGGCGCTCACCACCGAACTGTCCGCCGAGGACACCGCCATGTGGACGTGCGGGCCTTCCTGCCGGTCGGCGCGCGGCCCGCTCCCGGTGTGCTGCACCAGGTCCGTGCGTCCGTCGATCCGGCCGTCCTCGCGCAGGGCGAACACCGCGAGGCTGCCGCCGCCGTAGTTGGCGCACAACAGAAACCGGCCGTCCGGCGTCACCGCGAGGTGGCACGGGCTGGCCCCGCCGGATTCGACCACGTCGAGCGCGACCAGGCCGTCGGCGACTGAAACGGAGGTGATCTCGCCGTAGCTCGTCTCGTTGACCGCGTACACCATCGGCAGCGCGGGATGCTGGGTCAGCCAGGTCGGCGACACCATCGGCACGGTCGAATCCGCGACCAGTTCGCCGCCGGAGCGCCGGAAAACCGCGATTCCCGTACCCTTCCCGCCGGTTTCGGCGGTACGGCAGCCGACGAGTACGACGTCGCTCACGAGTTCTCCCTCACTAATGCGGCCACTCGGGCCCGGATGTCCTCAGCGGATCCACGGGTCAGCGCCGACCCGATCCCGCAGGCGACGGCGCCCGCGTCGAGCCAGCGTGGCACGTCCTCGGGAGCGATTCCACCCGTCGGCACGAGCGGAGCTTGCGGAAGCGCGGCGCGCACGTCCTTGATCCACTGCGGACCGAGCGCGGAAGCCGGGAAAACCTTTACGGCGTCAGCACCTTCCTCCATCGCGCGCACGATTTCGGTAACCGAACCGGTGCCCGGCAGCGCCGCGACGCCGTACCGATGAGCGGTACGCAAGACCTCGGTGTGCAGCGACGGGGAGACGAGAAACTGGGCACCTGCCCGGATCGCGGCAGTCGCGGACGATTCGTCGAGCACCGTGCCGGCCCCGATCGTGGCGTCCGGATAGGCGGCACTCAGCTCCTCGATGGCGACGAGCGCACCCGCGTTGGTGAGCGGGACTTCGACCGACTTCAACCCAGCGTCGAGCACTGCCCGCGCAGCGGCGACGGCCGAGGCGGCGTCCGCCGTCCGCACGATTCCGACGACGCCCTGGCGCACCGCTTCGCGCGTGATCTCCCACCGGTATCCCATGGCGGCCAGCTTAGCAGGCAAATTATAAATTACTAATTATTCTTGACCGCTGCTCGGGCGGCGCGGCATGCTTGCGGACCATGCGCACTGCCGTGGTGACCGGCGCGGCGTCCGGGATCGGAGCCGCGACCGCCCTCCAGCTCACCGCCGACGGCTACCGGGTGATCGGCGTCGACCTCGCCCCGGTGCCCGGCGGCGTGCAAGGGGACGTGACCGAAGACGAGACGTGGCAACGGGTTCTTGATCTTGCGGGCGAAGTCGACGCCGTGGTCAGCAACGCGTATCTGCCGACTTCGGGCCCCCTGCACGAAACCGGCCGCGCGCAATGGCAACGACAGCTCGACGTGAACCTCACCGCGTCGTACCTCGCCGTGCGGACCTGCCTGCCGTCGTTGCGGGCGCGGCGCGGTTCCGTGGTGTTGGTTTCCTCGGTACACGCGCGATTCGGGCTGCCCGGCCATCCGGCGTACGCGGCCAGCAAAGGCGCGTTGGTGTCTCTGGCCCGGCAATTGGCGGTGGAGTACGCGCCGGAAGTGCGGGTGAATTCGGTGCTGCCCGGTCCGGTCGAGACCGAAGCGTGGAGCCGGATCAGCAAGGAAGACCGCGAACGCAGCGTCCGCGCGACGCCCGCCGGAAGGCTCGGCGACCCGGCCGAAATCGCCGCGGTGATCGCGTTCCTGCTCTCGCCCGCGGCGTCGTTCGTCACGGGCGCCGAGTTGACCGTCGACGGCGGCTGGTCGGCTGCGAAAGATTCCGCTTAGTCCGCTTAGGAGACAAGGGTGCAGATCACCGGGATCGAAACGTTCCTCGTCGCGCCGCGCTGGTTGTTCCTCAAGGTCAGCACCGACGAGGGCATCACCGGCTGGGGCGAACCGGTCGTGGAAGGACGGGCCGGGACCGTCCGAGCGGCTGTGCACGAGCTGAGCGAACTGCTCATCGGCAAAGACCCGCTGCGCGTCGAGGAGCACTGGCAGGTGCTGCGGCGCGGCGGTTTCTACCGCGGCGGTCCGGTGCTTTCCAGCGCGCTCGCCGGGTTCGACCAGGCGTTGTGGGACATCGCGGGCAAGGCCCGGAACGCGCCGGTGCACGAGCTGCTCGGCGGTCCAGTGCGCGAGAAAGTGCGGGTGTACTCGTGGGTCGGCGGCGACCGTCCGTCCGGGATCTTCGACGCGGTGTCCGCGCAGGTCGAGCGGGGTTTCACCGCGGTGAAGATGAACGTCGCCGGTCCGCTCGGGCCGATCGCCACGCCCGCCGAAGCCACGGCCGCACTGGCCCGCGCGCGGGAGGCAAGGGAAGCGCTCGGACCCGACCGCGACCTGGCGATCGACTTCCACGGCCGCGTCTCGCCCGCGATGGCGCGCCGGCTGGTGAAGATGCTCGAAGAAGTGCAGCCGATGTTCGTCGAGGAGCCGGTGCTGCCGGAACTGCCCGCCGACGTGGTCAAGTCGGTGGTCGAGGCCTCGACGGTGCCGATCGCGCTCGGGGAACGGCTGTTCTCGCGCTGGGAGTTCAAACCGGTGCTGGACGCGGGCGTCGCCGTGGTGCAGCCGGATCCGTCGCACGCGGGCGGCATCTCGGAGCTGCGCCGGATCGCCGCGCTGGCCGAGGTGTACGGCGCGAACCTCGCCCCGCATTGCCCACTCGGCCCGATCTCGCTCGCCGCCGCGCTGCAGGTCGCGTTCGCGACGCCGAACTTCCTGATCCAGGAGCAAAGCCTCGGCATGCACTACCACGACGGCCGCGAGCCGGTCGCCTATCTCGCCGACGACGCGTTGTTCCGGTTCACCGACGGCTACGCCGCGCGCCCGACCGCACCCGGCCTCGGCATCGAGGTGGACGAGCAGGCCGTGCGGCGCGCCGACGAGAGCGGGCACGTCTGGCGGTCGCCGGTGTGGCGGCTGCCCGACGGCAGCTTCACGGAGTGGTGACCGCCGCGCTGACCTGCGCAGGTATCGTGGCCGCGTGACGGACAAGCCCCGCATTCCGAACGTGCTCGCCGCCCGCTACGCCTCGCCGGAGCTGGTGGCGCTCTGGTCGCCCGAACGCAAGGTCGTGCTCGAGCGGCGGCTGTGGCTCGCCGTGCTGCGGGCTCAGGCCGAGCTGGGCGTCGAGGTGCCCGAAGGCGTCTTGGCGGACTACGAGCGCGTGGTCGAGCAGGTCGACCTCGACTCGATCGCCGCCCGCGAACGCGTCACCCGGCACGACGTCAAGGCCCGGATCGAGGAGTTCAACGCCCTCGCTGGGCACGAGCACGTGCACAAGGGCATGACCTCGCGCGACCTCACCGAGAACGTCGAGCAGCTGCAGCAGCTGCGGTCGCTGGAACTGGTCCGCAGCCGCGTCGCCGCGGTGCTGTCCCGGCTGGCCGCGCTCGCCGTCGAACACTCCGACCTGGTGCTGGCCGGCCGCTCGCACAACGTCGCCGCGCAGGCCACCACGCTCGGCAAGCGCTTCGCGACCGCCGCCGACGAGCTGCTCGTCGCGTTCTCCCGGCTGGACAACCTGATCGAGCGCTACCCGCTGCGCGGCATCAAGGGCCCGGTCGGCACCTCGCAGGACATGCTCGACCTGCTCGGCGACGAGTCCACTTTGGACCAGCTGGAGACGAAGATCGCCGAGTTCCTCGGGTTCGGCAACCGGTTCGTCAGCGTCGGCCAGGTGTACCCGCGTTCGCTCGACTTCGACGTGCTGTCCACCGTGGTCCAGCTCGCCGCCGCGCCGTCCAGCCTCGCCAAGACGATCCGGCTGATGGCCGGGCACGAGCTGGTCACCGAGGGATTCAAACCCGGCCAGGTCGGGTCGTCGGCCATGCCGCACAAGATGAACACCCGGTCCTGCGAGCGCGTCAACGGCCTGGCCGTGGTGCTGCGCGGCTACCTGTCGATGATCGGCGAACTGGCCGGCGACCAGTGGAACGAGGGCGACGTTTCGGATTCCGTGGTGCGCCGCGTCGCGCTGCCGGACGCGTTTTTCGCGCTCGACGGCCTGCTCGAGACCTTCCTCACCGTGCTCGGCGAATTCGGCGCGTTCCCGGCCGTGGTCGAGCGTGAGCTTGATCGCTATCTCCCGTTCCTCGCCACCACGAAGGTGCTCATGGCGTCGGTGCGCCGGGGCGTCGGGCGTGAGACGGCTCACGAGGCGATCAAGGAGAACGCCGTCGGGGTCGCCCTCGCGATGCGCGAACGCGGCGCGGAGAACGACCTCCTCGACCGGCTCGCGGCCGACGAACGGATCCCGCTCGACCGCGCTGAGCTGGACGAACTCCTCGCCGACCGGATCTCGTTCACCGGCGTGGCCCCGCGTCAGGTCGAAGAGGTCGCGGCGCGCGTCGAGGACGTGCTCAAGCGATTCCCGGACGCCGCGGCGTACGCGCCGCAGCCGATTCTGTGAGTGCGCGCACGCCGTCCACGTGCTGAGACGGCATTACTCGATCGGGCGAAGCTTTTAGTCTTCGTGCCGAACCCGGAAGCGCCAGGCCGCCGACCCGCGGCCTGGCGCTTCTCGTCTGCGCACCCCGGATACTCAGGAAGAAGTCATGAGAAAGCTCCTCAGCACGCTCGCCGTCGTAGTCGCCGCCACCGCGGGCCTTACGGCGTGCGGATCCTCGGACGCTTCTGGGCAGACCCTGCGCGTCGGCACCCTCACCGACGCCCCGCCCAGCATCTACCTCGAAAACGGCCAGTTCACCGGGTACGACAACGAGCTGCTGCGCGACATCGCCAAGCGCGAGGGCTTCCAGGTCGAGTTCGTCGGCACCGAGTTCTCCGGGCTGCTCGCGAAGGTCGCCGGCGGCCAGTTCGACATCGGCAGCTCGACGATCTCCGCGACCGCCGCGCGCAAGAAGACCGTGGCGTTCAGCAACGGCTACGACACCAGCTACACCACCGTCGTCAGCAAGAAGGGCGCCGCGCTGCCCGCCGTGAACTCGTTCGCCGGCAAGCGCGTCGGCGTCGTGCAGGGTTCGGTGCAGGACGAGTTCGCCGGCAAGCTCGCCGGCGCGCAGGTGGTCCGGTTCCCGGACTACAACGCCGGTTTCGCGCAGCTGAAGACGGGCGGTCTCGACGGCTGGGTCGTGCCGAAGGACATCGGCCAGAAGTACATCGACCAGAACCCGGCGGTTCCGCTGGAATTCGGCTACACGGTCGCGGACAAGGACACCCCGTCGGCCTTCGCGGTCGCCAAGTCGAACACCGAGCTGCTGAAGAAGATCAACGACGGGCTGGCCAAGGCGATCGCGGACGGCACCGTGGCCCGGCTGCACGCGCAGTTCTTCAAGGAAGCGCCGGTCGCGAAGGAGCTGGAGAAGGGCGGACCGGGCCTCCCGGTGGCGAACTCCTGATGCGAGGGCACACTGGTGGCATGAAAAAACTGATCGTCACCGCCCTCGCGGCGGCACTGGTCGCCGGTCTCACCGCGTGCGGTGGCGACGCAGGCGAGACCACCCTGCGGGTCGGCACCCTCAGCGACTCCCGGCCCAATGCGTACCAGGAAAACGGCGAATTCACCGGGTTCGACAACGCGTTGCTGAAGGATATCGCCGCGAAAGAGGGGCTGAAGCTGGAATTCGTGGCGACGGATTTCTCGGCCCTGCTCGGCAGCGTCGCGAACGGCCGGTTCGACATCGGCAGTTCGGCGATCGCGCAGACCGACGAGCGCAAGAAGACGGTGGCGTTCAGCGATCCGTACAACTACCAGTCGCTCGGCATCGAGGCGAAGGCGAGCGCGGGCATCTCCGACGAGAACTCGTTGGCGGGCAAGCGGATCGGCGTGGTGCAGGGCACGGTGTCGGACACCTGGCTCGCCGCGAACGCGCCGAAGGCGCAGGCGGTCCGCTTCCCGAACGACGCGGCGGCGCTGAGCGGGCTGAAGTCCTCGGCGATCGACGGCGCGGTGTTCGACCAGGTGTCGGCGGAGGACTACGCGAGCAAGAACCCGGAGCTGAAGGTCACGAAGGCGATCACGACCAGCATCCCGCACGGATACGCGGTGCGGAAGGGCAACAACGAACTGCTGGCCAAGCTGAACGACGGCATCAAGAAGGCCGTCGCGGACGGCACCTGGGCGCGGGTGCACCAGCAGTTCGAGCCGAGCATTCCGGTTCCCGCGGATTTCAAGACGAAGTAGCCTGATGGACCAGTTTTTCGACACTTTCCTCAACTGGCAGTACATCTGGGAAGTTTTCCCGGACCTGCTCAAGACCGGCCTGCTGAACACCCTGATCCTGTCGGTGGCCGCGGCCGTCATCGGCACTCTGCTCGGCATGGTGCTCGCGGTGATGGGCCTGTCCACGAAACGCTGGCTGCGCTGGCCGGCGCGGGTGTACACGGACATTTTCCGGGGGCTGCCCGCGATCCTGACGATCCTGGTGATCGGCCAGGGCGTCGGCCTGCTCGCCCGCGGTTTGGTGGGCAACAACCCGTACCCGCTGGGCATCGCCGCGCTGAGCCTGATCGCCGCCGCCTACATCGGCGAGATCTTCCGGGCCGGCATCCAGAGCGTCGACAAAGGACAGCTGGAGGCGAGCCGCGCGCTCGGCATGAGCTACACCAAGGCGATGCTGCTGGTGGTGATCCCGCAGGGCGTGCGGCGGGTGCTGCCCGCGCTGGTGAACCAGTTCATCGCGCTGGTGAAGGACTCGACCCTGGTGTACTTCCTCGGTTTCCTTACCTCGCAACGGGAACTGTTCCGGATCGGCCAGGACCTCGCGGCCAACACGGGCAACCTGTCGCCGCTGGTCGCCGCCGGGGTGGTGTACCTGGTGATCACGGTTCCGCTGACGCACCTGGTGAACTACATCGACAAGCGGCTGCAGACCGGTCGGAAGGTGACCACGGAGACCAAGGAAATGATCGCGAGCGGGACGGTATGAGTACAGCGATTCGTTCGTCTTCGGTGGAATTGCGCGACATCCACGTCCGGTTCGGGACGCTGGAAGTGTTGCGCGGGGTCAACCTTAAGGTGCCGAGCGGGAGTACGACGTGTGTGATCGGCCCGTCCGGTTCCGGTAAGTCGACCCTGCTGCGCTGCGTGAACCGCCTGCAGGAACCGGACAGCGGTGATCTGCTGCTGGACGGGGAGAGCGTCATTTCCTCGGATCCGGACGCGTTGCGCCAGCGGGTGGGGATGGTGTTCCAGCACTTCAACCTGTTCGGACATCGAAGCGTGCTGGACAACATCGTGCTCCCGCTGCGCAGCGTGCGCGGTCTGTCCAAAGAGGACGCTGCAGAGGTAGCCCGCGCTAGGTTGGCGGAGGTGGGTCTCGCGGACAAGGCCCCGTACCGCCCGGCCGCGCTGTCCGGCGGCCAGCAACAGCGGGTGGCGATCGCCCGCGCGCTGGCGATGGAACCGGAAGTGATGCTCTTCGACGAGGCGACGAGCGCACTGGACCCGGAACTGGTGAAGGGCGTCCTGGACCTGATGGCGGGGCTGGCTTCCCGTGGCCTGACCTTGATCGTGGTAACCCACGAGATGGGCTTCGCCCGAAGCGTGGCGGACGAGGTCGCGTTCATGGACGAGGGCCGGATCGTGGAACAGGGGACGCCGGAGCAGGTGTTCGAGGCACCGGCTAGCCCTCGGTTGCAGCAGTTCCTGTCACAGGTGCTGTGAGGGGACGGCCGTCCTCGCAGAGAACGAAGCAATCGCCGGCCCGGGCGGCTTCCCAGGAAACCTGAAGCCGCCTGGCCAGCGGCGGGGCTACTCGCTGAGTCGCCTCGTCGATCGGCAGGAGGTGCACGGCCAGGATCTCCGGATCCGTGAGGGTCAGGCGTTCGGTTTCCGCCGCGGAGATTCGCCCGCCGTCGAAAATGAACGCGAGACCTTCCGGCATCCGGCCGTCGTCCGGTGCGTAGTCGATGACCAGCAGCGGGCCGAGCGGGCGGTCGATCCCGATTTCCTCGGCTTGTTCCCGGCGCGCCGTGCGCCAGGGCGGCTCGCCCGCGTCGCATACGCCGCCGGGGATGTCCCAGCTGTCCTTATAGGACGGCTCGACGAGCAGAACGCGCCCGGTTTCGTCGCGCAGCAGGGTGCCTGCCGACATCCGCTTCCGCGGCAGCGAGCGCACATACTCGTCGAACGGCAGCAGCTCCACGAGTTCGCAGAGTACCGGCGTGGCAGCCGTCCGTGCGGGATCGTGCACCCCAGTCCCCTTCGGACCAACAGGTACCGTGAACCCATGGGGACCATCTCGCGGCTCACGTACTACCCGGTCAAAGGCTGCGCCGGCACGACAGTCCAGTCCGCCGACGTGACCCCGGCCGGGCTCGCGCACGACCGCGAGTTCATCGTCACCGCGGCCGACGGCGACTTTCGCAGCCAGCGCCGTTTCCCCGTCATGGCCGCGATCCGCCCCCGCCTGCTGGACGGCGGCAGCCGCCTCGCCTTGTCCGCGCCGGGCGTCGAAGACCTCACCATCGAGGTCCAGAAGGACGGCCGACGGCACCCCGCGTCCACCTTCAACTGGACCGGCGAGGGCGTCCACCAGGGTGCCGATGCCGCTGAGTGGTTTTCCACCGTGGTGGGTCAGCCGTCCGTGCTGCTCGGCGTCACTCCGGAGCATGACCGCGTCACGGGCGGCGAGACTCCCGGTACCGCGCGGTTCGCCGACGGCCATGCGATCCTCGTCATCTCCGAGTCCTCTTTGGACCACCTGAATGAACGCATCGCGCAGCGCGGCGGCGAGCCGGTGCCGATGGACCGGTTCCGGCCCAACCTCGTGATCCGCGGCTGGGCGGAACCGCATGCCGAGGACGCGGTACGCCGGATGGAAGCCGGCGGCGTCGAGTTCGCCTACGCGCAGCTGTGCGTCCGTTGCGCGGTGCCGATGGTCGACCAGGAAACCGGCAAGCGCTCCGGCCCGGAGCCGATCCGGTCGCTCGCGGCGTACCACCGCGACCCGGCCGGGGGCGTCCTCTTCGGCATGAAGGCGGCGGTGACCCGGCCCGGTCAGCTGGCGGTCGGCGACGCGGTGATGGTGCATTCCTCGGCGGGCCCGATCCGCAGCACGGAAGCCGCCGAACCGCCGTTGACCGCGACGGCCAGCTTCCCCGCCGAGTCGGGGTAGACGAGATTCGCGCCGCGCGGCACGTCGGCGAAGGTCCGGCCGATCGCGGCGGACACCGCGACGTGCTCGCTGTGCACCGTCACCTCACCGGTCAAGCCGGTTAGTTCGAGGTCGGCGGGGGTGGCGGCGAGCTGGACGTTGCCGAAGTGGTCGACGGTCAGCACGTCCGACACGAGCTTGCCGGGGAACGCCGCGACCAGCGGTTCTGGCAGGCGCACCAGGTCGTGGATGGCGGGTCCGAAGGAGCCGGGGTGCGCGCCGAGAGCGAGCTTCGCGGCGACGGGGGCGAAGATGTCACGGCCGTGAAAGGTCGCGGACGTCGGCGTACGCACGTCGATCACGTACGACGCGTACACGCCGCCTAGCGCCTCCGCGGCGGGTAAGAGCAGGCCGTTGTCCGGGCCGACCAGGATGCCGTGCGCCGCGACCACGATGATGCCGCGACGCTCGGTGCCGACGCCTGGGTCGACGACAGCCAGGTGTACGGACTTAGGCAGCGACGGCACGGTCTGCGCGAGCACTGCCGCGCCTGAGCGCACCTGTTGCGGCGGGACGAGGTGGGTTACGTCGAGAACGCGTACGTCGGGCGCGATGCCGGCGATGACCCCGTGGCAAGCGGCCACGAAGCCATCGTGCAGCCCGTAGTCGGAGGTGAACGAAATCCAGCGGTAGGCCATGACCTGCATCATCCTCGCGATAGCGGTGCTCGGGTTAGGGTGCAGCAGTGACGACGCTCGCCGATTACCCGAAGATCGCCGCCGGAAAAGTCCGGGACCTGTACGCGGTCGGGGACGACCACCTGCTGCTGGTCACCTCGGACCGCATCTCCGCCTACGACTTCATCCTGGACACGCCCATCCCGGACAAGGGCCGCGTGCTCACGGCGATGAGCGTGTTCTGGTTCGAGCAGCTGTCGGACCTGATCCCGAACCACCTTGTCGCGTACGACGACCCGCGCATCCCCGCCGAGGTACGCGGGCGCGCGCTGCTCGTACGCCGTCTCGACATGCTGCCGGTGGAAGCTGTCGCGCGCGGGTACCTCACGGGGTCCGGGTACTCGGACTATCAGCGTACGGGCGCAGTGTGCGGCGTAGAGCTGCCCGAAGGGCTCGTGGAGGCCTCGAAGCTGCCTTCGCCGATCTTCACGCCCGCGACGAAGGCGGCGTTCGGCGAGCACGACGAGAACGTTTCGTTCGACGCAGTGGTCGCGGCTATCGGCGCGAAGCGCGCGGAGGAGCTACGCGAGGCGACGCTCGCGGTGTACCGCCGTGGCGCGGAAGTGGCGGCGAAGCGCGGAATCCTGCTGGCGGACACGAAGTTCGAGTTCGGCGTGGACGAGACGGGAGCGCTGGTGCTGGCGGACGAAGTGCTGACGCCGGATTCGTCGCGGTACTGGCCGGCGGAGGGGTACGAGCCGGGAAGGGTGCAGCCGTCGTTCGACAAGCAGTACGTGCGAAATTGGCTGACGGGGCCGGAGTCGGGCTGGGACAGGGCGTCGAACGTGCAGCCGCCGCCGTTGCCGAGTGAAGTGGTGGAGGCGACGAGGGGAAGGTACGTGGAGGCGTACGAGAGGATGACGGGGTTGTCGCTGGAGGACTGGCTGTAGCCCGGGGAAGCAGCCGAGGGGCCCAGGGGAGAGAACCCCGAAAACTGTCGGCACCCCCTGACACACTGCAACCATGACCACACCGTACGCAACACCGCGCGCGAGGGCATTGGGCCTGGAGTTACGCGCGGCGCGGGAGAGAAGAAGACTGGGTGTAAGAGAGTTGGCCCGGTTGCTGGGGATGACGCCTGGTTTCGTGACGAACTGGGAAAGAGGACTGCGGCTGCCGAAGCCGGAGGACATCGGAGCGGTACTGGCGCACTGCAGGGTGATCGGGCCGGAGCGCAGGCGAATAGTGGAGATGGCGCGAGGAGCGCGAGAGCAGGACTGGATAGACAACGGAGGAGAAGAGCCGTACCTGGAGTGGGAACGCACGGCGGAGGCAGTGTTCGGCTGGGAGCCGGAAGTGGTGCCGCCGTTGTTGCAGACGAGCGGGTACGCGCGAGCGTTGCTGTCGAGTGCCGCGGGCGCGGTCGAGGACGAGGTGGACGCGAAGGTAGCCGAGAGGCTGTCGCGGCGAGCGGTGTTCGATTCGGGCACGCGGTGTGTGCTGGCGCTGGGGGAAACGGCGCTGCACAAGAAGATCGGCGGCGCGGAGGTGATGGCGGAACAGCTGTGGCACCTGCGCGAGCGGTTGGCGGAAGGCAAGGTCGAGGTGCGAGTGGTCCCGGTGGACCGCCGTCCCGACCTGGGCAGGGCGTTCACGATTTTCGATTTCGCGGACCTGCCGTCGATCGTCCACGAACGGCTGTTGCGGGAAAGCGCGAGCAGTTCGAGCCCGGCGCGGGTGGCGAAGTACCGCGAGGTGGCGGAAACGTTGCTGGAGCTGGCCTTGCCGAAGCCGGAGACGGATGCCCTGCTGGAGTCGGCGCTTCGGAAATTGTCGGTGCCCTGAGGCAGAGTGGGCACTGGCGAAGGGAGCGGCATGAGCCGAGCTTTGGTGTTGGGCGGCGGTGGCGTCGCCGGGATCGCGTGGGCGACCGGTTTGCTCGCCGGGCTGGCGGAAGCCGGCCAGGACCTGACTGACGCCGACCTGCTGATCGGCACGTCAGCGGGCGCGACGGTGGCGGCGCAGCTGGGCAGCGGATTGCCGCTGCCGCAGTTGTACGCGAGGCAAACCGACCCGGCGTTGCAAGCGGCGGAGATCGCGGCCGAGTTCGACCAGGAAAAGTTCGGCGAGGAGTTCGCCGCGGTGCTGTCCGAGGGCAGCACCGCGGCGGAAACCCGCCGAGCGGTGGGGAAATACGCCCTGGTCGCGGAAACCGTGCCGGAACCGCGCCGGCGCGCGGTGATCGAATCCCGCCTGCCGTCCCACGATTGGCCCGAGCGTGCGATGAAAATCATTGCGGTGGAAGCGGAAACCGGCGAAGCGGAGGTATTCGACCGCTCGTCCGGCGTCCCACTGGTCGCCGCGGTGGCGGCTAGCTGCGCGGTGCCGGGCGTCTGGCCGGTAGTGCCGATCAACGGAAAGCGGTACGTCGACGGCGGGGTCCGCTCCTCCGCGAATGCCGACTACGCAACAGGTTTCGCCCAGGTGACAGTGGTCGTCCCGATGGGCGCGACGGAGATATTCCCGACGGAGCGGTCGTTCGATCAGGTACTGGCGGACCTGCGCGCGGCAGGAGCGAAGGTAGCGGTACTGGAACCGGACGAGGCCTCAGTCGCGGCGATCGGCCCGAACCCACTGGACCCAGAAACCCGAACGGCAGCCGCGGCGGCGGGCTTGGCACAAGGCCAACGGGGAGGGGTGGTGTGGAAGTAAGGCTGGTGCACCTGACGACTCGCCGCTGACCCTTGGCGGGCTGTCCCGGGTTCCGGTGCGGGCTCGGTGCTGTGCGGTTTGGCGTTGGTGCGGGAGCTGCGCTTCGTGGCTTTCGTGCTGCGGGGCGGGCATGGTCTGTCGAGGCAGGCTGCTCTGGAGTTCGGGCTCCGCTGGGTCGCTCCGATTCACCGCCACTCAGCCCTCGCCGAGTGTGGCTCGGTGCTGTGCGGTTTGCGTTGGCGCGGGAGCCGCAGTTGGCAGCACTCGTGCTGCGGAGCAGTCTGCTTCGGTTCACCGCCGTTGAGCCACTGCCGAGTGCGGCTCGGTGCCGTGCGGTTTCGTGTGGGTGTGGGTGCCGTGCTTGGCAGCTCTCGTGTTGCGGGGCGGGCCTGGCCTGTCGAAGCAGGCTGCTCCGGAGTCTGGACTCAGCTGGGTCGTCCCGGTTCACCGCTGCTCAGTCACCGCCGGGTTGGGCTCGGTGCTGTGCGAGCCGCATTTGGCAGCTCTCGTGCTCCGGAGCGGGCCTGATCTGTCGAAGCAGGCTGCTCCGGAGTTCGGGCTCCGCTGGGTCGCCCCGATTCACCCCCAGTCAGCCACCGCCAAGTGCGTCTCGGCGGGCGGCGGGTCGTGCGGGCGATCCCGTGCGTGCGGTATCAGCGGGTGAAAGTCAGGCGACCCGGACCAAACCCGGCCCCGCGGAGACTCCCGCGCTGGCACACTGGGCCCGTGCTTCTCCTCATCAGCGGCAGCCTCCGGGCCGGTTCGGTGAACGGGGCTGTGATCGCCACCGCGGCCGGGTTCACGGCGTCCACTGTGTACGGCGGGCTTGCCGGGCTGCCGCATTTCAATCCGGATCGCGATCGGGAGCCGTTGCCTGCTGAGGTCGTGGCGTTGCGGGAGGCGATCGGGGCGGCGGACGGCGTCCTGTTCTGCACCCCGGAGTACGCCGGCGGTCTGCCGGGGTCCTTCAAGAACCTGCTCGACTGGACCATCGGCGGAGGCGAGATGTACGGCAAACCCGTCGCGTGGATCAACGCCTCTTCGGTTGCCGCGCCGACCGGGGGTGCGGACGCGCACGAATCCCTCCGCAAGACGCTCACCTACGCGGGCACCCGCATCGTCGACGACGCATGTGCGCGGATTCCCATTCCCCGCCAGGCCGTCGAGAACGGGGCCCTCATCGACCCTGATCTGCGCGGGCGGGTCGCGGTCGCGGTGCGGCGGCTCGTGGAGGCGGCCAAACCGGTCAACCCGTAAGCGCCCAAGCGAGAGAGAGCTGTCTCACGCCCGGGCAGTACCGCGGCGGGCAGGTCGCGAACCTGTTCCGCGGCAAGGGAGGTGAGCCCGCAGGCTCTGATGCGATGCGGCTGCGGCGGAAATCCCGGAGTTCTCGGGCAATAAAGCCAGCACAGGGTAAGCCGTGAGGCGGAACAACGGATTCCGCCGGACCCTGGCGCGAAAATCGGTGGCCCCGTGGCATTTGCCCGGTTAGCGTCCACAAGAGTGAGTTACGAGCATCCCCTCGCCTACCTCATCGGCATCGAAGGAGCGGCGCTGCTTCGCGCGTTCACCGGCGAGCACGATCGCGAGTTCGTCGAAGCACGTCTGGCCGAGATCCGCGCGCTGCTGGCCGACGAAGACCTGGCTCACGGGGTCGAGGTGACCCAGTTGGACCCCCGAGACGGCTACGCGCGCTGGGCCGCCGCGTACGACTCCGGTGAGAACGCGGCCTTCGCCGACGAACCCCACCTCGCGGCGATCCTCGACGCCATTCCGCCTGGTCGCGCGCTCGACGCCGCCTGCGGTACCGGGCGGCTCACCCGTCTCCTGGTCGAGCGCGGGCACCACGTCGTCGCCGTCGATGGTTCGCCCGAGATGCTCAGCCACGCCAAGGCGGACTCGACCCTCGTCGCTGACCTGCACGAACTCCCGGTCGACGACGGTTCGCAGGACCTAGTCCTCTGCGGCCTCGCGCTGTCGCACGTGCCGGACCTGACGCCGGTGATCGCCGAATTCGCCCGCGTCCTCGCCCCGGGTGGGCATCTCGTCCTTTCCGACGTGCACCCCGAGCAGGTCCAGCGCGGATCGATCCCGTCCGTGCGCACGGTCGACGGCGCTCCGGCCCGGGTGCGCACGAACCACCATCGCGTCGGCGATTATCTGCGCGCCTTTTTCGCCGCGGATCTCGCGCCGGTGAGCTGCCAGGAACCGAAGCCCGCCTCGACCACTCCCCGGCACGTCCCGGGAGGCGGGCCGTGGGATCTCTGGCCGTGGTCGCTGAACGGCCTGGTCCCGGACGCGCTGGCGGCAGCGGCGAAGGACGTGCCGGCGATGCTCATCTGGCACTGCCGCAAAACCGGCTGACCAACCCGGCGGTGACCGGGGCGGAGGTACTGGAATCGCGGTCGCCGGAGGTGCTGGCCTACACCTGGCTGCACGACGGCAAACCGGCTGGTCGCGTGCGGTGGGAAGGGACGGCGGACCCGCTGGACGGCGGGCGGGCGGAGCTGACTCAGACCGGTCCGCCGCGTAAGTCTCACTCGCAGTTCACGGCGCGGTCAGGCGGCCGCCACCCGGCTGCGGCGCAATGGTGGCGTGGATGCTCGCCTGCTGGTCTCGCTGTCCGGGGTCACCACGCGCACGCTGCACCGTTGTGCGCATCTGGCGGCCGAACTCGAACGTCGGAACGTCCCGCTGTCGATCCTGCATGTCGCGCGCACCGAGGACGGACCCGTCACCGCCTGGGTCCGGACGCGCGCCGCGGCGGGCGACTCGGTGCTGCTCAACGGCTACGACCACCGCATCCCGCCGACGCACCGCGCGGTGCACCTGGGGCGTAAGGCCGAGTTCGCCGCGCTACCCGCGCACGAAGCGCGGCTTCGGCTCATCGCCGCGAAGGCCGCGCTCGACGCGACCGGCGTGGCTGTCGACGGCTTCGCGCCGCCGCGTTGGCTCGCGTCTCCCGGCACTGTGCAGGCGCTGCGGGAGCACGGCTTCAAGCTGTGCGCTGACCAAAACGCCGTCCGGGACCTGGTGACCGGCGAGATCCGGCGTGCACGGGTGCAGGACTTCACGAGTCAGTCGCACCGTACGGAGACCGTCCGCTGCTTCGCGCTCGTACTGGCCTCCGCCCGGGCCGCGCGCCGAGGCGGGCTGGTGCGGCTTGGCATCGACGCCGCTGACCTCAGCCGCCCCGGCTTGCGGCAGGCGTTGCTGGACGCGGTGGACGTCGCCCTCGAAAACCGGGCTTTCGGGAGCACCTACGGCTCCCTGCGCCACACCGCTCCCGCCTAGACCTCCGTCGCGACGCCTCGCTCCAGCACCTTCACGTCGGTGCCCTCCGGGGCGAGGTTCTGGAACAGCCCGTAGTGCATCGCCGGGTTGGCCAGCACCGCCTCGTGGATCGGCACCGAACGGCGCGGCGCGACCGCGCGCAGGAAGTCCACGGCTTCGCCCGCCTTCAGCCACGGGGCCCCGGTGGGCAGGCCGAGCACGTCGACCTTCTGCTCGGGCACGAAGAACGAGTCGCCCGGGTGGTAGAACGCGCCGTGGTCGACGAGGTAGCCGATGTTCGGGATCACCGGGATGTCGGCGTGGATCACCGCGTGCTCGCCGCCGACGACCGACACCGCCGTGCCGCCGAACTCGAACGCGTCCCCAGGCCGTGCGACCTCGAACTCCAGGTGCAGCTTCTCGACCGCCTCGGCCGAACCCGGGTCGACGATCAGCTTCGCGTCCGGGTTCGCCTTGAGCAGGTCGGGCAGCCGCTCGACGTCGAGGTGGTCGAAGTGCTGGTGGGTGATCAGCACCGCGGACAGTTCGCGCTCGGCCTCGAAGCCGGTGGAGAACGTGCCCGGGTCGAGCAGAATCCGCTCCGCGGCGGTCTCGAGCAGTACGCAGGAATGTCCGAAATGGACGATCCGCATCAGGTTTTCTCCTTACCAGATTAGTCGGCTCAACCTTACGCTTCGGGCCGGTGCGGCGTCGGCGTCCGGCGAGGACTCCCGGTCGGAGGACTTCCCGCGCCCGCTTCCCGGATGCCATGCTGGCGGGAAGCCCGGGCAACTGTTGGCAGAGAGTCAGCAACCTCGTAGCCTGGGGGTTCACCGAGACGGGGAGACGCCGATGACCGCGGTCCAGCCGAAGCCGACGCCCGTCGGCGAGACGTTCGATTCGCTCAGCCCGGCCACCGACGAGGTCGTCGGCACCTACCCGGTGCACACGGCCGAGCAGGTCGGCGCCGCTGTCGAGCGGGCGAGGGCGGCCGCGGGCTGGTGGGCCGGTCTCGGTTTCGCCGGGCGCGCGGAGCGGCTGCAGCGCTGGAAGGGCGTGCTGACGCGGCGGCTGCCGCAGCTGTGCCAGGTGGTGCGCGACGAGACCGGCAAGCCGATCGCGGACGCCCAGCTCGAGAGCGTGCTGGCGATCGAGCACATCGCCTGGGCGGCGAAGCACGCCCGCAAGGTGCTCGGCAAGCACCGCCGCTCGTCCGGCCTGCTGATGGCCAACCAGGCCGCAACCGTCGAGTACCTCCCGCTCGGAGTGGTCGGCGTGATCGGACCCTGGAACTATCCGGTGTTCACCCCGCTCGGCTCCATCGCGTACGCGCTGGCCGCGGGCAACGCCGTGGTCTTCAAGCCGAGCGAGTACACCCCCGGCGTCGGGAAGTGGCTGGTGGACGCGTTCGCCGAGGTCGTGCCGGAGCAGCCGGTGCTGCAGCTGGTGACCGGGTTCGGGGAGACCGGGGCCGCGCTGGTCGGTTCCGGGGTGGACAAGATCGCGTTCACCGGTTCGGCGGCGACCGGCAAGAAGATCATGGCCGCCGCCGCGGAGACGCTGACTCCGGTGGTGATCGAGGCGGGCGGCAAGGACGCGCTGCTGGTCGACACGGACGCGGACCTGGAAGCGGCGGCTGATGCGACTGTGTGGGGTGCGTTCTCGAACTCCGGCCAGACCTGCATCGGCGTCGAGCGGGTTTACGTGCACGAACGCGTGGCCGAGGAGTTCGTGGCGAAGGTGGTGGAGAAGGCGAAGAACGTGCGCGCGGGTTCGGACGAGGACGCGCAGTACGGCCCGATCACGATGCCCTCGCAGCTGTCGGTGATCCGCCGGCACATCGCCGACGCGCTCGAGCGGGGCGGGAAAGCGCTGGTCGGCGGCGTGGACAGCGTCGGCGACCGGTATGTGCAGCCGACCGTGCTGGTGGACGTGCCGGAGGACTCCGAGGCCGTGCGCGAGGAGACGTTCGGGCCGACGGTGACCATCGCGAAGGTGCGCGACATGGACGAGGCGGTGGAGAAGGCCAACGCGACCAAGTACGGCCTGGGTTCCACGGTGTTTTCGCGGGCGCGGGGCACCGAGCTGGCGTCGCGGCTGCGGGCGGGCATGACCGCGGTGAACGCGCCGCTGTCGTTCGCGGGCATCGCGTCGCTGCCCTTCGGCGGCGTCGGCGATTCCGGGTTCGGGCGGATCCACGGTCCGGAGGGGCTGCGCGAGTTCGCCCGCCCGAAGGCCGTGGCGCGGCAGCGGTTCACCGCGCCGCTCACGCTCACCTCCTTCTCCCGCAAGGAATCCACGGACGCGCTGGTCGCCAAGCTGGTCACCGTCCTGCACGGCAAACGCTGAGGAGAACTGTTGCCCGGCTTCGGCGATTTCCAGCACGAGATCTATTTCGCCGGATTGTCCGGCCGCGTTCCGGACCTGCCGATGGCGTACGCGGAGCTGGAAGCGCGTGCGGCACAGGCACTTCCGCCGTCCGTGCTGTCCTATGTGGCCGGTGGCGCGGGCGACGAGCGGACCCAGCGCGCGAACGTCGAGGCGTTCGCGCGCTGGGGTTTGGTCCCGCGGATGTTCGTCGGCGCGAAGGAACGCGACCTGTCGGTGGACCTGTTCGGGATGAAGCTGCCGTCGCCGTTGTTCCTCGCGCCGGTCGGGGTGATCGGCCTGTGCGCGCAGGACGGCCGCGGCGACCTCGCGACCGCGCGGGCCAGCGCCCGGACGGGCGTGCCGATGGTCGCTTCGACGCTCAGCGTCGACCCGATCGAAACGCTCGTCCCGGAACTGGGCGACACCCCGGGCTTCTTCCAGCTCTACACGCCCACTGACCGGGACCTCGCCGCCTCGCTGGTGCAGCGTGCCGAGGAAGCGGGTTTCCGCGGCATCGTCGTCACGCTCGACACCTGGGTCACCGGATGGCGGCCGCGCGACCTGTCGACCGCGAACTTCCCGCAGCTGCGCGGGCATTGCCTGGCCAACTACTTCACCGACCCGGTGTTCCGGAAGCGGCTCGGCAAGGCGCCGGAGGACGATCCGGCGGCCGCCATCGGACTGTGGGCGCAGCTTTTCGGCAACCCGCTGACCTGGGAAGACCTGCCCTGGCTGCGGTCGCTGACCAAGCTTCCGCTGCTGGTCAAAGGCATCCAGCATCCCGCCGACGCCCGCCGCGCCCTCGACGGCGGGGTCGACGGGATCTACTGCTCGAACCACGGCGGACGGCAGGCCAACGGCGGCCTCCCGGCACTGGACTGCCTGGCCGAAGTCGTCGACGCCGCGGACGGCGCGCCGGTGCTGTTCGACTCCGGCGTGCGCTCCGGAGCCGACGTGGTCAAGGCGCTGGCCTTGGGCGCGACCGCGGTGGGCGTCGGCCGCCCGTATGCCTGGGGCTTGTCTTTGGCTGGTGAGGACGGCGTTGTCCATGTTCTGCGTACCTTGCTCGCTGAAGCTGACCTGATCATGGCTGTCGACGGTTATCCGACCCTGGCGGACCTCACCCGCGAAGCGCTGCGGAGAGTCGGCTAGCCGCTTACGAGGGCAGGAAATACCCCTCGCTCTCGTCCCACGGGAGGTCGAAATCGTCCAGGTGCACGCGCCACTGCGCGTCCGGAACAGCGCGGCGCAGCTCGGTCACCGAACCCAGCAGGTGTTCGAGCACCGGCATCACCCGGTCCGGATCGAACGGCAGCTTGGTTGACCCGGCCACGACCGTGTCCGGTTCGCTGCTGTCCTCTTCGTACAGAAAGAGGGATTCCTCGTCGGGGTAAGGAAAAGCCGACTGCTGGCCGGTGACGATCCGTTCGATCGCCGCGGTCTCGGCCGGAGTGAGCGCGGTCGCCCGGCTCGCGTCGTAGTAGAGGGAAGTGCTCATGGGCTGGAGAGTAGCGACGGGGTCCGACAAAACGGCGAAATATCGACAAACCGTCAGGGATCGTTCTCAGCCATTCGGCTGATCCCCGCTGGCAAACCCCACCCGAACGGCCACTGTGCCCGGGCCATTCAGATGATCAGCGCCAGCGTCCCGGCCGCCAGGCTCGGGTTCCGGATCAAGACCACCGGAACACGAGGTGACTGGGGACAATGGACATCGGCACGTGGTTGCCCGAAAAGGCCAGGCAGATGCCTGCCCTGTCGTTCGCGGTCTGCGCGACCGTGCTCGTCGCGGGCGTAGTAACCGTCGTCGGCAGCTTCGGGCCGGTCGACCTGCAGGTCTACCGGTTCGGCGCGGACGCCGTCCTCCACGGCGGCGACCTCTACGGCACCCTCCCCGCCACCACGTCCGGGTACCCGCTGCCGTTCATCTACCCGCCGTTCGCCGCGATTCTCTTCTCTGCCCTGGCACTTCCCCCGCTGCCCGTCGCGGCTGTCCTGCTGGACCTCATCTCGCTCGCGTCGCTCTGGGCGGTCCTGTACGCGGCGGTGCGCCGCCTGTGGCAGTCCTGGAACCGCCGCACCGCAGTCATTACCGCGTCCGGGCTCACCGTTACGGCACTTGCCTTCGAACCCGTGCGCTCGACTATCTCCTTTGGACAGATCAACCTCGTCCTGATGGCCCTGGTCGCGGTCGACTGCCTCGCGCCCAACCCGCGCTGGCCGCGTGGCGTGCTGGTCGGCCTGGCCGCCGCGATCAAGGTGACGCCCGCCGGTTTCCTGCTGTTCTTCCTGCTCACCAAGGATTTCCGCGCCGCTCGCAACGCACTCTTCGCCGGTGCCGGAGCCACCTTGCTCGGCTTCCTGGTCGCCCCGCGCGCGTCCGCCGAGTACTTCTTCGGCGGCGGCCTCACCGGTGCCGGCGGCCTCAGCGGCTCGCCCTATGCGACCAACCAGACCATCGAAGGCGCGCTCAACCGCCTAGACCTGCCGCCATACGCCCACGACCTGCTGTGGCTGACGCTGTCCGCCTTCGTCCTGACCGCCGCGGTAATCATCATGCGCCGCGTCGACGGCCCGCTCGTCTTCGTGGTCAACGCGACGGCGGTGCTGGTCCTGTCGCCGATTTCCTGGTCGCACCACTGGGTTTGGGTCGCCCCCGCGGCGCTCATCCTCGCCGCCCGGGTCCGTACGCCGCGCGCCGCCGCAGTGTTGCTCGCGGGTGTCGCGGTCTTCATCGCCGCGCCACACGCTTTCCTTCCATCGAGCGAAATGCGCGAACTCGCGTGGGCCCCGTGGCAACACCTGATCGGCGACTCGTACCTGCTGCTCGCCCTAGGTTTCCTCTCGTGGCAACTCGCGGTGCAGTTCGCCCGGGTACCCGTGCTGGAACGGGTCCGTTAAGCAGACCACGCCAGTGTCACCAGATCCCGGCCGGAAGACCCGAGATCTGGTGGCATTTCCGGGTCTACGCCCAGTTCCAGCAAGGCGTGTTCGACCTCCGCGGCCGCGCCGGCAGGCAAGCACAACCGCCGCCGGACGACGTCCACCATGGTCGAGAATTCCGCGTACTCCGGCTCCGGCGGACGCTGCCATTCCACGACTTCCGGCTCGATCCCCACTTCGGCGAGCGCGGCGAGACAGTCCTCGGCAGTCGGCCCATTCGGCCGCTCGATGCCGTGAAACCGTTGCCACAGCGGGTTAAGCTCAGTCAACGGATGCCGCGCGGCAGTCTCGACCACTACCCGACGTCGTGCCGCCGCGGTGAGCGCCGCGGCGAACGGAGCCAGGTCGGGGACGTTGTAGACCACGTTCCCGCACACCACGACATCGGCCACGCCCGCCTCGTCGGCGAGATCGGGCCACCGACCGGACAACAGCCGATGCTCCACCCCCGCGGCCCGCTCGGCGAACGCAGCGAGCAACTCGTCGTCGGTGTCGACCGCCGTCACCGCGGTAACGTTCGCGCGGCCGACCAGGGGGAGACTCGCCGCCCCGGCCGCCGCGCCGATGTCGAGCACTGTGCCCGGTCCCCGCAACGCCTCGGCGGCCAGCCGGTGAGTCGCGCCGATCGGCTGCGCGATCTGCCGATCGGCCCGCCGGAGGAACACCTCGCGCGGAAGGACCCACGGCGATTCCGGAGGATGCACGGTGTCCGGAATCGCCCAGGCGGCAAGGAGTTCTCGCCAGGTGGAGAGAGCGGTCATCGAGCCCGAATCAAATCCGCCGCCTTCTCCGCCACCATGATCGTCGGCGCGTTCGTATTCCCGCGCGGCACCACCGGCATCACCGAAGCGTCCACCACCCGCAGTCCGGTAACCCCGCGTACCTTCAACTCCGGGTCCACCACCGCGTGCTCGCCGTTGCCCATCGCGCACGTGCCGACCGGGTGGTACAGCGTCTGCGTGTTCTCCCGGACATGCTCCGTCAACGCCTCGTCCGACAGTTCGTGCGTCGCCGGCAGGAACGGTCGGTCCAGGAACTTCGCCAGCGGACCCGACCGGCCGATCTCGATCAGTGAGCGCAGTGCCGACTTCACCGTCTCCAGGTCGATCGGCTCCGCGTAATAAGCCGGGTCGATTTCCGGCTTCCACAGCGGATTCGCCGACTTCAGCCGCAGCCGGCCGCGGCTCGCGACGTCGACCAGCGTGGCCGCGGACGTGAATCCAGGGCAGGTCGGTTCGCGCATTCCGTTGTCGTAGAACAACGTCGGGGCCACGTGGATCTGCATGTCCGGCGCGGCCAGCCCGTCGCGGGTCGCGTAGAACGCGCCGGCCTCGCCGATGTTCGACGCGAGCGGGCCGCGTTTGGTCAGCTGGTAGCGGATCAGTCCGGCGGGCGTCGCGGAGTCCGCGATGTCGGTCGTGCCCTTCGTGGACCAGATCACGCCGACCGCCGGGTGGTCGTGCAGGTTGGCGCCGACCCCGGGCAGCGCGGCGACCACGTCGATGCCCAGTTCGCGCAGATGCTCGGCCGGTCCGACGCCGGACAGCATCAGCAGCTGCGGCGAGTTGATCGCGCCTCCGGACAGCAGCACTTCCGCGTCCGCCCGGACGGTCGTCGGCACGCCCTTGTCCAAATAGGACACTCCGACCGCGCGGGTTCCTTCGAACACCACCTGGGTGACCTGCGCGTTCGTCCGCACCGTCAGGTTCGGCCGCGACAAGGCGGGCCGCAGGTAGGCGTCCGCGGTGGACCAGCGGCGGCCGCGTTTGCAGGTGACCTGGTAGAGCCCGGCGCCCTCCTGCGACTCGCCGTTGAAATCGTCGGTGTGCTTGAGCCCCCACGTGACCGCGCTGTCCACCCACGCGTGCGACAGCTCGTGGGTGAACCGCCGGTCCTCGACGTGCAGCGGGCCGTCCGTGCCGTGCAGCGGGCCGCCGAAGCGCTGGTTGCCCTCGGCGCGCTTGAAGTACGGCAGCACGTCGTCCCAGCCCCACCCGGCGGCTCCGTGCGCATCGCGCCAGCCGTCGTAGTCGGCGCGGTTGCCGCGGATGTAGATCATCGCGTTGATCGACGAGCAGCCGCCGAGCATCCGGCCGCGCGGCCAGTACGCCGTCTTGCCGGTGTGCTTCTGCTCGACGGTCTCGTAGTTCCAGTCCCACTTCGTCTTGAACAGCGACGCGAACGCCGCCGGGATCCGGACCTCGTCCGCGGTGTCCTCGCCGCCCGCCTCGAGCAGCAGCACCCGCGCGGACGGGTCCTCGCTCAGCCGGTTCGCCAGCACGCAGCCCGCGCTGCCCGCGCCGACGATCACGTAGTCGAAGGAGTCCTGCTCTGGCACGCTGCCTCCCGGTGGTGTTGACACCCTGTCAACGACACATCATGGCGCAGGTCACGCTACGCGCAACTCCCCGGAAAACCGATCAGTCAGAAGTGGGGTCGAAGGAGGTGACGCACGCGCCGTCCACCGCGTGGTCGTCGGTTTCCACCCGGCCCTCCTTGGCGACGCCGTCGAGCTTGGCGTCGACGTGCACGATGGTCCGGCCCGCGGTCCGCAGCACGTCCGTCTTCCGCACGGCCAGCTGCGTTTCGCCGTAGATCCACTGCTGGGTGCCGTCGCGGGTGGTGTCCGGCGCGTCCCGGCACATCACCGACAGCGCCGCCGGGATGTCGCGGGCGTTGACCGCGTCGATGAACTTGATCGCGGCGTCCGTGCCGTCCTTCACCTGGGGCCGCGGCTTCGGCTCGGTCGACACGCTGGCCAGCGGGGCGGGTTCGCCGTCGGCCTTGGCGTCGCGCACGCACCAGCCGTTGCCGTCCGGGATGAGCGCGATGCCGTAGGCGAGGTTGCTCGCGGTGACCGTGGCCGCGCGTTCCTGCTGACCGGTCGGATGCACCGGATTGCTGATCTTCGCCTCGCCCTTCGCGCTCCGGAAGAAGTCGTCGGCGGGGTAGGACCGCTTCGACCGGATCTTGCACCACAGCTGGTCCAGCCCGGTCTGCTCGGTGATCGAGTTCGCGACCGACTGGGCCAGCTGCTCCGGCGTCCCCCGCGACGTCGTGTCCAGCTTCTCCGTGAAGAACCCGGGCGTCACCCAGCCGGTGAACGCGACCGCGCCGCCGAGCACGACGACCGCCGCGCCGAGGGAGATCCACAACCCGGCCTTCGACTTCTTCTCCGGAGGCGGCGGCGGGTACTGGCCGAACTGCGGCGGATACGGCTGCTGGAACTGCCCCTGCTGAGGCCCGCGCGGCGGAAACGGACCCTGCTGCGGGTACGGGCCTTGCGGCGGGTGGTTCATGTCTCCCCCTCGATACCGGACTGTCTGCCGGTCAGGCTAGTGAAGTACGCTTCAACCGCACCCACGACCTGCAGAAATAAGGAGCAGCCAGCCGTGGCTCGAGTCGTTGTCGACGTCATGCCCAAACCCGAGATCCTCGACCCGCAGGGCCAGGCGGTGGCGCGCGCGCTGCCGCGGCTGGGCTTTTCCGGGGTCTCCGACGTGCGTCAGGGACGGCACTTCGAACTCGAGGTCGACGACGACGTCGACGACGAGACGCTGGCCAAGATGGCCGAGGGCTTCCTCGCCAACCCGGTGATCGAGCAGTGGACGATCCGGCGGGTGGACGCGTGAGCGCCCGCATCGGCGTCATCACCTTCCCCGGCACGCTCGACGACGGCGACGCCGCCCGCGCGGTCCGCTACGCCGAGGCCGAGGCGGTTTCGCTCTGGCACGCCGACGACGACCTGAAGGGCGTCGACGCGGTCGTCGTCCCCGGCGGCTTCTCCTACGGCGACTACCTGCGCGCCGGCGTGATCGCCCGCTACGCGCCGGTGATGTCGTCGGTCATCGACGCGGCCCGCAAGGGCATGCCGGTGCTCGGCATCTGCAATGGCTTCCAGATCTTGTGCGAGGCCGGACTGCTTCCCGGCGCGATGATCCGCAACGTCGGCCTGCACTTCGTGTGCCGTGACCAGTGGCTGCGCGTGGACAACAACACCACCGCGTGGACCACGCGTTACGAGGCGGGCGCGGAAATCCTGATCCCGCTCAAGAACAACGACGGCTGCTACGTCGCCGATCAGTCCACTGTGGACATGCTGGAGGCGGAGGGCCGGGTGGCGTTCCGCTACGTCGGCGGCAACCCGAACGGCTCCCGCAACGACATCGCGGGCGTCACCAGCGAGAACGGCCGCGTGGTCGGTCTCATGCCGCACCCCGAGCACGCGATCGACGCGCTCACCGGCCCGTCCGACGACGGCCTCGGCATGTTCTACAGCGCGGTCGACGCGCTCGTGAAAGCCTGATCAGCGCCGAAAAGGGGGCCCTGGGAAATCCCGGGGCCCCTTTTCGCGTTACTTGCTGTGGTCGCTGGAGAGCCAGCGTTCGGTGCGCACCCGCACCAGCACCGAGGTCTCCTTGAGCGAACCCTCGACGAACTTCCGCGCCTCGGCCTCCGGCGCGTACCGGGAGGCGATGGCGAGCGCCTGCTCCTCGGTCGGAGCCGAGGACCGGTCCACGACCGGGCCGGACACCGTGACGTACTTGTACGGCTGGGTCTCCTGCTGCACCGTGAGGCTCAGCTGGCCCGCCGCCTCGATCGCGCGGTCCTTCGCCGAGCCGCGGTCCATCCAGATCAGCAGTTCGCCGCCGGGCTCGTAGTCGTACCAGACCGGCACGGCGAGCGGAGCCGCGCCTTCCCTGCCGATCGACAGCACGCCCACGCGCTCCTCGGCGAGGAATTTCTCTCGTTCATCTACCGTCATGACTGCCATCCGGCACCACCCCCAAGCTAGGAAGATCAGGTTCCGCTTGGAGCCAACGCCGAACCCCTGCGGGCATTCCGCTCAACTCGCCGCCGCAACCAATCGCGAATACGGACCGCCCGCCGCGATCAGGTCCTCATGCGGGCCGAGTTCGGTAATCCGCCCACCCTCGACCACCGCGACCCGGTCGGCCGCCGCGGCCGTGTGCAGCCGGTGCGCGATCGCGATCACCGTGCGGCCTTCGAGCACCGAGTTCAGCGACCGTTCCAACTCCCGAGCCGAACCGGTGTCCAGCAGCGACGTCGCCTCGTCCAGCACCAGGGTGTGCGGGTCGGCCAGGACGACCCGGGCCAGCGCCAGTTGCTGTGCGAGACCGGCCGGGACCGCGTACGCGCCCGAGCCGAGCTTGGTGTCCAGCCCGTCCGGAAGGCTGGCCGCCCACTCCGCCGCGCCGGCGGACGCGAGCGCGGCCATCAGTTCCTCGTCGGTCCAGTCCCCGCCGCCGCGGCGCGCCGGGAGCGCCAGGTTTTCCCGCAGCGTGCCGGAAAACGTGTGGTGCTCCTGCGTCAGCAGCAGCACCTCGCCGCGCAGCACGTCGTCCGCGAGCGTCGACACCTCGGCGCCGCCGACCTGGATCGACCCCGCCGTCGGCGCCGAGATCCCGGCCAGCAGCCTGCCCAGTGTCGACTTGCCCGCGCCCGACGGCCCGACGATCGCCAGCCGTTCGCCGCGCGGCACACTCAGCGTGATGCCATGCAGCACCTCGCGGTCGGCGGTGTAGCCGAACCGGACGTCGCGCACCTCGATGTCCCGACCGCGCGGCACCTCCGTGACCTTGTTCGCCGATTCGTTCGGCTGCACGCCGATGATCCGGCGCGTCGCGGCCACCGCCACCTGCAGGTCCTCCAGCCAGAACATCGCCTCGCTGAGCGGCGCGGTCATCGCCTGCGCGTACGCCAGCATCGTGGTGATCGTGCCGAGTCCGGCCCAGCCCTGGCTGTAGGCCAGCATGCCGAGCAGCAGGAGCACGGCGATCGGCAAGACGTAGCTGATCTCCAGCGTCGGCAGCCAGCGCATCTGCAGTGCCCGCATCCGGCGTTCGCCGAGCGTCGCCTGGTCGAGCGCGTGGTGCCCGGCCCGCATGCGGCGCTCGGTGAGACTGAGCGCCTCGGTGGTCCGCGCGCCCTCCACCGTCTCGTGGGTGATCGACTGCAGGTCGCCCCAGCGGTCGAGCATCCACGCGAACGCGGTCGGGATCTTCCGCTGGTACCAGATGTTCACCGGCACCAGCAGCGGGATCGCCACCAGCAGGGCCAGCGCGAGCAGCGGCGACGTCACGACCATCGCGACGGTCGTGAACAACACCGTCACCGCGGCGATCAGGATTTCCGGCGCGGCGAACCGCACCGCGACGTCCAGCCGGTTGATGTCCGTGGTCGCCCGGCTGAGCAGGTCGCCGGTGCCGGCCGCCTCGACGGTGCCGAGCGGCAGGCCGAGCGCGTTCGTGACGAACCGTTCGCGGGTCTGCGCCAGCACGCGCTCGCCGAACATCCGGCCGCGCAGCCGCGCCGCCTTCCTCGCCCACGCCTGCAGCACGAGCACCACCACGAAACCCACGGCCAGCAGGTCGACCTGCAGCGTCGGGCCGTGCTCGACCACGCCGTCCACGAGCCAGCCGAGCAGTTGCGGCCCGGCCAGCCCGACCACGGTGGCCAGGCAGAACAGCCCGAGCATCACGGAAAACTCGCGCCGGTGCTCGACCGCCACGCGTTTCGCCCAGCGCCGTACCTCGCGTTTCGACGCCAGCGGGAGCCGCGTCGTCATACCGTCACTGCCTTTCCGTGCACGACCTCGTCGGCCACGTTCCTCCACAGTGGACTCTGGCTGAACACCACCGTGGTCCTTCCGGTCCGCAATTCCTTGGTGCGCTGGGTGATCCGGGCCTCGGTGTGCGCGTCGACCGCCGACGTCGGCTCGTCGAGCAGCAGCACGTCGGAGTCCATCGCCAGCGCGCGGGCCAGGCTCAGCCGCTGCCGCTGCCCACCGGACACCTCGCGGCCGCGTTCGCCGATCAGCTCGTCGACGCCGCGCGGCAGGGCCTCGATGATGTCCTCGGCGTCCGCCGCGTGCAGCGCCGCGAAGATGTCCACCTCGCGCGGATGCTCCGGCGTTAGCTGATCGCGCAGCACCCCGGAAAACCACAGGTCCTGGTTGTGCGCGTACACCACTCGCCGGCGCAGCTCGGCCAGCGCGACGCGATCCGCGGGCACCCCGCCGACCAGCACCTGCTCGCCCTCGTCCGCGTCGGCGAACCGGCTCATCCGCGCGGCGATCGCCTCCGCCTCGGCGCCGAGGTCGACCACGGTCAGCTTGCCCGGCGCGATCCGGATGCCGCTGGCGGTGTCCTCCAGCTCCAGCGGACCGTCCGGCAGCGGCAGCGGCGAAACCGGCTCGGCGAGCCTCGGCCGCAGCGCCAGCAGCCCGCACACCTTGCGAGCCGCGACCAGCCCCGAGCTGAGCGAGCTGACCTGTTCGGTCGCCGTGGCGACCGGCACCACCAGGAACGCCGAAAGACCGTAGAACGCCACCAGCTCGCCGACGCCGATCGTGCCGTCGAGCGCGAGCCGCGCGCCCAGCCAGGTGATCGCCACCGTGACCAGCCCGGGCAGCAGGATCTCCGCGGCGGCGAGCCAGGATTCGCTGCGGCCGACCTCGACGCCTGACCGCCGCACCAGCTGGCTGGCCTCGCGGAACCGGGCGAGGAACCGCCGTTCGCCGCCGACGCCGCGCAGGATCCGCAGCCCGGACACGATGTCCGCGCCGAGTGCGTTCACGTCGCTCAGATTCTCCCGCTGCGCGGTTTTCCGCTTCTGCAGCGGCGCGAGCAGCGGGCCGATGCCGAGCACCGCGAGCGGGACGCCGACCAGCGCGACCGTGCCCAGCACCGGAGAGGTGCCGAGCATCGCGATCCCGATCACCACGAACGCCACGAGCGACCCGAACGTGCGGCCGACGACCTCGAACGCGTTGCCGACCCAGTTCATGTCCGACGACGTCACCGCCACCACGTTGCCGGTGCTGGTCGCCTCCCGCAGGGACGCGCCGAGCCGGGTGGTGTGGTCGGTGACCAGGCGCTGCGTGCTGCCCGCGCCGTGCATCCACAGGCCGTACGACGCGAAGTGCAGCCCGGTGCCGAGCAGCGCCTGCGTCACGCCGAGCGCGCCCGCGATCAGCGCCCAGCGCCACAGCGCGGACGAATCGCCTGCGGCGATCGCCCCGACGCCCCGGCCGACCACCAGCGGCAGCAGGGCGCTCGGCAGCGACCAGCCGGCCCCGGTGACGATCGCGGCGAGGACCAGCCCCGGCCGCGCGCGCAGGACCGCCAGCAGGTACCGGACCGGCGTCGGGTGTTCCGGGAGTCGGATCTCGGGAAAGCGGTACGTGGCGGAAAGCACGATCACTGACGCTAAGCCGCCGGGAGTGTCCGGCGCGACTCATTTATCCCCGCCCGAGCAGGCCGGGCGGCTGCGGGTGTGACCCGGCCGACACGTAGTCTTGGCCTTGTGGCGAACCCTGACACGGACAGTCGGACAAACACTGTGACCAGCCCTGTTGCTAGCACAGACACCACCGCAGTGGCCGCGGCGACCCCGGAAACGAGCCAGCCGTACGTCGAACTCGGCCTCGCCGAAGACGAGTACGCGCGGATCCGGGAAATCCTCGGCCGCCGGCCCACCGACGCCGAGCTCGCGATGTACTCGGTGATGTGGAGCGAGCACTGCTCCTACAAGTCCTCGAAGAAGCACCTGCGCTACTTCGGCGAGACCGCCACCGACGAGATGAAGGCCAAGATGCTGGCCGGCATCGGCGAGAACGCGGGCGTCGTCGACATCGGCGACGGCTGGGCGGTCACCTTCAAGGTGGAAAGCCACAACCATCCGTCCTATGTGGAGCCGTACCAGGGCGCGGCCACCGGCGTCGGCGGCATCGTGCGCGACATCATGGCGATGGGCGCGCGGCCGCTCGCGGTGCAGGACGCGCTGCGCTTCGGCCCGGCCGACGCGCCGGACACCAAGCGCGTGCTGCCCGGCGTGGTCGCGGGCGTCGGCGGCTACGGCAACTGCCTCGGCCTGCCGAACATCGGCGGCGAGCTGGTCTTCGACCCGTCGTACGCGGGCAACCCGCTGGTCAACGCCCTGTGCGTGGGCGCGATGCGCACCGAGGACCTGCACCTGGCGTTCGCGTCCGGGGCAGGCAACAAGATCATCCTGTTCGGCGCGCGCACCGGCCTCGACGGCATCGGCGGCGTGTCCGTGCTCGCCAGCGATACCTTCTCCGGCGACGAATCCGCGGCCGGGCGGCGCAAGCTGCCCAGCGTGCAGGTCGGCGACCCGTTCACCGAGAAGGTGCTCATCGAGTGCTGTCTCGACCTGTTCAAGGAGAACCTGGTCGTCGGCATCCAGGACCTCGGCGGCGCCGGGCTGTCCTGCGCGACGTCCGAGCTGGCCGCGGCAGGCGACGGCGGCATGCACATCTACCTCGACCGGGTTCCGTTGCGCGCCACCGGGATGACGCCCGCCGAGGTGCTCTCCAGCGAATCGCAGGAGCGCATGTGCGCGGTCGTCGCGCCGGAGAACGTCGAGGCGTTCATGGCGGTCTGCGCCAAGTGGGACGTCATCGCCACCGACATCGGCGAGGTCACCGACGGCGAGCACCTCGTCATCACCTGGCACGACGAGATCGTGGTCGACGTGCCCGCGCACACCGTCGCGCACCAGGGCCCGGTGTACGACCGCCCGATCGAGCGCCCCGCGTTCCAGGACGGCCTGATCGCCGACACGTCCGCGAAGCTGCCGCGTCCGTCGACGCCCGAGGAACTGCGCGCGGACTTCCTGAAGCTCATCGCGTCGCCGAACCAGGCGTCGAAGGAATGGGTGACCGCGCAGTACGACCGCTACGTGCGCGGCAATTCGGTGCTGTCCCAGCCGTCCGACTCCGGCATGATCCGGATCGACGAGGAGAGCAACCGCGGCGTCTCGGTCGCCACCGACTGCAACGCGAAGTTCGTCTACCTCGACCCGTACCGCGGCGCGCAGCTCGCGCTGGCCGAGGCGTACCGGAACGTCGCCACCGGCGGCGCGACCCCGGTCGCGGTGTCCGACTGCCTCAACTTCGGCGCCCCGACCGACCCGGGCGTGATGTGGCAGTTCGAGCAGGCCGTGCACGGTCTCGCCGACGCGTGCGTCGAATTGGGCATCCCGGTGACCGGCGGCAACGTCAGCTTCTTCAACCAGACCGGCGACACGGCGATCCTGCCGACCCCGGTGATCGCGGTGCTCGGCGTGATCGACGACGTCACCCGCCGCATCCCGACCGGCATCGGCGCGGAGGCCGGCGAGACCCTGCTGCTGCTCGGCGAAACCCACGACGAGCTGGACGGTTCGGCCTGGGCCCGCGAACTGCACGGGCACCTCGGCGGCGTCCCGCCCCGGGTGGACCTGGCCCGCGAGAAGCTGCTGGCCGAGATCCTGGTGGCCGGTTCGCGCGACGGCATGATCTCCGCCGCGCACGACCTGTCCGACGGCGGCCTGGCACAGGCCCTCACCGAAACTGTCCTCATTGGACAGTGCGGGGCCCGGGTGTTCCTCGACCGCGACCAGGACCCGTTCGTGCAGCTGTTCTCCGAGTCGTCCGGCCGCGTGCTGGTGGCGGTCCCGCGCACGGAGGAACTGCGGTTCACCGAGATGTGCACCGCGCGCGGCCTGCCGTGGCGCAAGACCGGTGTCGTCGACCCGGATTCGGGGACGCTGGAGATCCAGGGCATCACCGAGTTCACCCTCGAAGAACTGCGCGAGACCTGGGAGAAGACCCTTCCGGCGCTGTTCGACTGAGCCCTCGTGAGTGCCTGTCCCGGTTCTAACCGGGACAGGCACTCACGACGACCGAACCGCTATGCAGCCGTGACTCTGTGCTTCGAGCGTCCAGCCTGCGGGCAGGTGCACCTCCGCCGCGGCCAAGTCGGAAAACCTCGCCCCGTCGAACAAGACTTCCTTCGCGAACGTCGCCCCATTGAAGGTGGTTCGCCCGGCGAAGGTCGTGCCGGAGAAGTTGGTCCGCTCCGAGAACTCAGTGCCGGAGAACCACGCCCGGTCGAGGAAAGTCGCGTCGCGGCAACGGAAAACGCCCACCAGTCGACCGGGTCCGGTACCGGCCGCGGTGAAGTAGGCCTGTCCGGTGAAGACGCTGCCGCTGAGGTTCGTGCTGCTGTACAGCGAAGCGTGCCGCAGCAGCAAGCCGCCGATCCGGCGGCGGGAAAGGTCGAAATACTCGAGCACGGCGCCGGTCAGGTCGAGGTCCGGACCCGGTCCGTCCACATCGGACGGTGGCAGCAGGTCCCGGATGAGCCGTTGCGCGGTGAGCCGCACCTGCAGCTCGCGTTCCTCTTCCGGAGTGCCGGAGAGCTCAGGATTTTCATAACGGCGGTGCGTAAACGGCCGTCGCAGATAGGAACACAGCACGTCCAGCACCGTCTGCCGATACTCCGGCCGCGAACGCGCCAGCCCGGCCAGCGCGTGCAACGCACCCACGCGCACCTGATCGGCCTCGTGCCCCAGCAATTCCACCGACTTCGCGAACCGCTCGTCGGAGATCCGCTCGCGGTCGACGTCGTGCCGTTGCTGTTCGATCACCTGCCGCGCCTCTTCGACGCGGCGGCGGCGGTCGTTGAGCCACAACGCATACAGCGCCACGACCGCGCCGCCCGCGAGTCCGCCGGTTTTCAGCGCTTCGCTCCGGCTCGTCGCGGGGTCGGTGAGCAGCCAGCCACCGACCCCGCACAGCAGTACCGCGGACGCGATCAGCGTCCACAGCAGCGGCGAGCGCACCGGGTCAGAACGCCAGGATCAGGTACAGCCCCACGCAGTAGCCGCCGCCGCGGTTCATCACGACCATCGTGCCGCTGGCGTCCTTGCCCGACAGCTTGCCGCTGAGCCGGGCGCTCGTCGTGGCGCTGCCCTCGGTGACCTTGCCGAGCTTGAGCTGCGGGTCGCCGCTGGTGGTCTCGTCGATGCTGCGCTTGGACATGCTCTCGGTGCCCTGGCAGGCCATCGCGGTCGCGCCTGCCGCGTCCTTGGCGTTGAGCTTCGCGAGGAAGTCGTTGATGACCTGCCGCGCCTCGCCCGAACCGGATCCGCCGGAGTCGGGCTCGTCGCTCGAATCCGTGGACGGCGAGGTCGAGTCGCTCGGCAGCGGGGCCTCCGACGACTGGGACGGGGCCGGGGCGGGCGGCTGCGCCTGCGTGGTGCCCTTGTCGTCCTTGCTCAGGAAGAATCCCGGCGCGACGAACCCGGTGATGCCCAGCGCGACCACCACGACGACCGCGACGGCGATGCCGATCCACAGGCCGGTCTTGTTGTTCTTGGGCGGCTCGCCACCCGGTCCGCCGGGGTATTGCCCCTGGTCCCAGCCCTGCTGCGGGAACTGCTGGGTGCCGCCGTACGGCTGCTGCTGATACCCCGGGTACTGCTGCTGAGCGTTCGGGTCCCAGCCCTGCTGCGGCTGCTGCTGAGCGTTCGGATCCCAGGCGGGCTGCTGCTGGTGCTGGGCGTTCGGGTCCCAGCCCGGCTGCTGCTGGCCCTGGTTGGGGTCCCACCCCGGCTGCTGCGGCACCCCGCCCGAGCCGGGCTGCTGCCAGCCCTGGCCGTAGGGGTCCCCGCCCTGTCCGGGCTGCGGTGGGTAAGTCATGGTTCCGCCTTCCTGCTGCACCGACTCGCGCCGCGGTCTGACGCCCCGCCGGCTCAGGCGGTTCCGTCTCCGCCCCAGGTCTGCATTGTGCAAGGCGGGCAACGCGCGCACAAAAGCGGCTCCCGGCCGCCCCGCCCGGCAGGAGGAGGGGAGAACCGGGAGCCGCGTCCGTGCGCGCCGCTCAGGTCAGCCGTTGGCGAGTGCCTGCAGCCGGTCGTAGGCGCCGTTGAACGTGTCCTGGTCCAGCGGGCTCGAGGTGTACTGCCACACGGTGTAGTAGCCCCAGTTGTACGGAAGCGTGCCGACCGAGGACGCGTACCGCGCGACCCACAGCGGTGCGGTGCTGGAGAAATCGCCGCTGACGCACTGGTTCCACCAGCTCGTCGACGTGTAGATCACCGGCCAGCGGCCCGTCTTCGCGTGATAGGTGTCGTGGAAGTCCTTGATCCACGCCGTCATCGCGGATTTGCTCAGGCCGTAACAGGTCGCGCCGTAGGGGTTGTACTCCATGTCCAGCGCGCCGGGCAGCGTCTTGCCGTCCCGGGACCAGCCGCCGCCGTGCGCGACGAAGTAGGTCGCCTGTGCCGCGCCGCTCGAGGTGTTCGGGGTGGCGAAGTGGTAGGCGCCGCGGATGAAGCCCTGGTTGTAGGAACCGTTGTACTGCTGGGCGAAGTACGGGTTCGTGTAGCTCGTGCTCTCGGTCGCCTTGGTCCAGACGAATCGCTTGCCCTGGCTCCACCAGCTGGCCCAGTTGACGTTGCCCTGGTAGCTGGCGACGTCCATGCCGGCGACGGTGGCCGCCACCTGGTTCGGCAGCGCGGCCGCGGGTTGCGGCTGCTGCGCGGCGGCTTTCGTCTCGGGGGTGGACTGATCCCCCTCGACGCGCCGGATCTGCGACCCCATGGCGTGGTTGTTCGCCTGGATGTCGGCATTGACGGCGTTGATCTCCCTCGCCGAAAGCGGGGAAGCCGCCGGGGCGGCCGTCGCCTCCGTCGACGCGCCGAGCAGGAGCGCGACAACCGGGACGGTCAGTGCGGACAGCAGCGTGGTGCGCCGTCCTCTTCGGGAAGTGGACATCGTCGATCCCTTCACAGATACCCTCGCGGAGGGCGGCTATGTGCAGGTAGCCGCCACGGGGGAGATTCTTGAGGACGAATCGGCGTTTGTCATCAAGTTCCGTGAAGATGAATGGGCGAGTGGGTGATTTTCATCGGGGGGTGATGACTAATTCGTGACGACGTCACGAACGTTCACCCGAATGCCAGATTGCGTAGCGCCGTTTGGGCTCCGTTGAGCCAGTTCTGGTCCCCGGGCAGGGTCCCGCTGTTCGAGAACTGCCAGATGGCGTGCTGTGCCCAGCCCGCCGGGAGCTCGCCGATGAACGAGTTGTAGCGCGCGATCCAGAGCGGATTCCCTCCGAAAGAAGGGTTGTTTCCGGTGCAGAGTTTCCACCAGCTAGTCGACGTATAGATCGTCGGCAGCCTTCCGGTGCGGGCGCGATAGGTGTCGGAGAACGCGCGGATCCACGCGACCATCCCGTTCGCGTCCTTGCCGTAACACGTTTCCCCGTAGGGGTTGTATTCCATGTCGAGCGCGCCGGGAAGCGTCTGGCCGTCGGCCGACCAGCCGCCGCCGTGCGCGAGGAAGTAGTTGGCCTGCGCGGCCCCGTCGGACACGTCCGGGCGCGCGAAGTGGTAGGCCCCGCGGACGAGCCCGACTTGGTAGGAACCGTTGTACTGCTGGGCGAATTGGCCGCTGACGAACCCGGTGCCCTCGGTCGCTTTCACGTACACGAACTTCGCGCCGTCTCTCGCCGCGGCCGGCCAGTCGACCGGTCCTTGGTGCCCGCTCACGTCGTGTCCGAGGTACTGGTCTCCGGTCGTGTACGCGAGGTTCGGCGCTCCCAGGACGCCTTCGTGCTTCGCGATTTGCGAACCCGCGTAGTTGTCCGCGGCCCCGGCGTAGCTCGGCGCCGCCTCGGCGGTTTCGCACAGGGACGTGCCGGTGATCCCGGCGAAGAGAACCGCGCTCCAGCGCAGCAGCAGATGACGCTTCACCCAGGACTCCTCACCGGACGCGTGTACTCCTACTGCGTCACGATGCCCCGATGCGCGGGTTTCGGCGAATCATGATCACTCGGCAGAGTGGTCTGCCCAGGTCAGCGGCGCTCTTCGGCCAGCGCTTTCAGCAGGTGCTCGGCCGGGACGACGGCGGTGATCAGGTCGTGCGGATTGATCGCGAGCGGATGTCCGGCGAGCAGCCCGGCGATGTCGCGGCCGAGCACCGCGCGGGCGTGCGGCCATTCGCGCGGCACCAGCGACTTCGACGTGTACGCCGGGACCATGACGCGGCCGTCGGTGTTGTGGAAGCCGATCACCGTGCGCTGCACCGGGGACAGCGCGTAGACCAGCAGCGTCGAATCGAGGATGACGCGCGGCAGGTCCTCGGCGGGCCGGTGTTCGGTCCGGACCATTTGCAGCAGCCGCTCGAGTTCGTTGCGCGGCTCGGGAAAACCGAGCGCCTTCGGCGAGGGCCGGTACCGGTCGTTGGGGTGGAAGTCCTCGACGACCTCTCCCGTCCCGTTCACCGGATACGCGCCGACGACTGCCCACGACGGCACCGGGCCGCGGGCGTCGAAGGCCTCGTCGATGACGTACAGCCAGCTGTTCGGGTTCGCCCGCGCGTTGGCCCGCATCTCGGGAGTGATCTCCGGTTTTCCCTGCGGTCCGCGACGGGGATAAGCGTTCCGGCGCGCGCGTTTGCCCGCCGGGGTCCGGGAAACCATCCGATCTGCCTCGTCCCGCTGCGCCATCGCCGTCCCTCGGTGCCGGGTGCCTGAAAGTCCGTCCGCGGCCACTCTACTGTTGTCGCATGGCCTCTTCGCGTTCGGTCGATCCCGCTCAGTTACGGGCCGCGGTGCTGGCCGTTTCGGACTGGTTGCGCGGTGCCGGACCGGATCCGGCCCGTCCTGAGCTGGCCGCCGCGGTGCGCGCGACGCTGCGGACGCTCGCCCAGGACGCACCCGGGCACACCGTCGAGGTCCGGGTTCCGCCGTACGCCGCGGTGCAGTGCATCGAGGGCCCGCGGCACACCCGAGGCACGCCGCCGAACGTCGTCGAGACCGATCCGCGGACGTGGCTCGAACTGGCCACCGGCCTCCTGGACTGGGACGACGCGCTCAGCGCCGCCCGCGTCTCCGCATCGGGCAGCCGGGCGGACCTTTCGCACTGGCTTCCGGTCGTCCGGATCTGATTTACCGCGGCAAATTGTTCTCACAGGTGTGTCTTCTGGGGCACACACTCCGTAGAATCCCCTGAGCCGAGGCTTGTGCCACGCTGTCCGGGGCCGGGCCTTGCGTGTACTTTGGGTAGTCGGATTTCGATTCCCCCTGCGAACGAGCGGCGATGGAAGGGCCCTGGTCATGAACGCGGTAGGCGTGTCCGCCGGCGAGCAGAGCCTCGGCCCGACAGCGCGCCGGATGATCCTCGGTTCGCAGCTTCGCCGCCTGCGCGAGGAAGCCGGGATCACGCGCCAGCAGGCGGGCTACAACATCCGCGGTTCGGAATCCAAGATCTCCCGGCTGGAACTCGGCCGCGTCGGATTCAAGGAACGCGACGTCGCCGACCTGCTCACCATGTACGGCGTCTCCGACGAGGAAGAGCGCAAAGCGTTCCTCGACATGGTCAAGCAGTCGAACGAAGCGGGCTGGTGGCGCAAGTTCGGGGAGACGGTGCCCGGGTGGTTCACCGACCTCGTCGGCTTGGAGGAAGCGGCGTCCCGCATCCAGATCTGGGAGCCGCTGTTCGTGTCGGGCCTGCTGCAGATCGAGCCGTACGCGCGGGCGATCTTCAGCCACGGCCGTCCGGAGATGGCCGACGAACGCGTGGACCAGCTGGTCGCCCTGCGCATGCGGCGGCAGAAGATGCTGGCCCGCCCCGACGCGCCGCGGATCTGGGCGGTGCTCGACGAATCGGTGCTGTACCGGCCGATCGGCGGCCCGAAGGTGTTCCGGCAGCAGCTGGAGTACCTGCTCGAGGTCACCACGCTGCCGCACGTGTCGGTGCAGATCCTTCCGTACTGCCGAAGCGGCCTGTCGGCCGAGCACGCGTTCTCGCTGCTGCGCTTCGCGGAGGCGGAACTGCCGAACATCGTCTACGTCGAGTACCTGACTGGCGCGCACTACCTGGACAAGCGCGACGAGATCGAGAAGTACGGCCGGGCGCTGGACCTGCTCGCGGTCGACGCGGAAACTCCCGAACGCAGCCGGGCCCGCATCGCCAAGCGCAAGGCCGAGATCTAAGTCGGCTCCTAGGTCTCCGGGGGAATTCTCCTCGCCGGGAATTCCGTCCCGGCCATCCGGCGACGACTAGCCGAATAGAGAACACCGCACCGCATTCTCATCACCGAGCGTGCATAAGTCCGGAAACGCCTCCCGCTAACCCGGGGTGCAGGCCCTCCCGATCGATGCTCCGGTCATCACGGTAAGTGTCCCTCATTCACTCACTGCACTCAGCGGCGGCGAGTCCCGAACGCATTCCGTTAACAGCCTGCCAATATCGTGACTCCAGGTAGCAATTAGCCCGCTCGGGTAGTGCTCGAATCACCCGTCTGGGAACTTCTACTGAACCGTGTCGTCACGCAGTGAGAAATTTGCAGAAAATTCTGCACGTGCATTTACCGCTGCATGCGCGCGTGCTAGCGTCGAAGTCACAGGCAGATGCACATGCAGATTCCTGAGCTTTTCATCGTCCTTCCCGGAAGGTGGCATCATGGCTGAGCGGTTCGAGAACGGTATTCCGGCCGACCGTCTGACCGGAGCGCAGTGGCGCAAGGCGAGCTACAGCGGCGCGGTGGGCAACTGCGTCGAAGTGGCCCCGCTGTCCTCGGGCGAGATCGCGATGCGGAACTCCCGTTTCCCGGAGGGCCCGGCGCTCGTCTACACGCGGGCCGAGATGGCCGCCTTCCTGGCGGGAGCCAAGGACGGCGAATTCGACGATGTCCTCGGCTGAGACCGACGTCGTCGGCTCGACCTTCGACCTCGAAGAGGGCCTGCAGCAACTGATCGCCCGCGGCTACCAGTTCGTCCACCCGACGGACGGGAGCGGGGAAGTGCAGGCCGTGGTCGGAGTGCGAGTCCACGACAACGTAGTAGACGTGGTCCGCCTGAACGCGGAGGACGACGTCGAGGCCACTCGCCTCCCTGGCAGCGAGCAGAACATCTTCGCCCCGACCGCGACATTGTGGCGCTCGCGCGGCGAAGCAAACCAGGTACTGGGCGAAGTGCTAGCCCTCCCCGAGCGCTCACCGGCCCCCACCGCCGTCTCCACGAACGGCTGCTGGGTCCCCGGCCGAGGCGGCCGCTCGAAGTGGCTAGCCGCCCGTTAGCTCCACCTCCTCCGCGCTGTTCCCCACCGGCGCCCCCAGTTTCAGGCCCCGTACGAAGTGGCCCAATCCACTTCGTGCGGGGCCTGGCTCATTTCCGCCCCGCCCCCGCCCCCGCCGCCGCGCACTCCCGCCCCGGCCACCGTCCGTGAGGGCCACCCTCGCGCCCCAGGGTTCCCCTCACGACCCCGCCCCCGCCGCAACACCACCTCGAGACACAAGCCCCTCCCACCGAAAAAACGCAATCCCGCACCCCCAACAGCTCCATGCAGCCACCCCCCGCCCTGCACCCCGATACGAAGCCTCCCTGCGGTCTGAGGGTGGTTGTCAAGGCATCTTTCCCGCCTTGACAACCACCCTCAGACCGTCAGCACACTCGGCTTCGGGGTGCCTGCCCAGCCCCCCTCAGCAATGTCGCCGCCAGGCGACGAGCCGAACCCCAGCAAAGACCCCCGCTCCAAACCAAGACCACCGCTCACAAACCCATCCCCCAGAGTGGGCAGAACCACCCCGCGCCCGGCCTCCCAGCCCCGTCCACCCCTTACACTTGAACGTGCCCCGCCCGCGTCTTCCTGGGAGCTCCCCGGTGGTTTCCGACCCCTCCGCCAGTCCTGCTCGACCCGAAGATCACGAAGATCAACCCGAACGGGAACCCCGTGAGGAGTGCGGCGTCTTCGGCGTCTGGGCTCCCGGGGAAGAAGTCGCCAAGCTCACCTACTACGGCCTCTACGCCCTGCAGCACCGCGGGCAGGAGGCAGCGGGCATCTCCGTCTCGGACGGCTCGCAGATCGTCGTCTTCAAGGACCTCGGGCTGGTCAGCCAGGTCTTCGACGAGCAGGTCCTGCAGTCGCTGCAGGGGCACATCGCCGTCGGGCACTGCCGGTACTCCACGACCGGGGCCACGATCTGGGAGAACGCCCAGCCGATCTTCCGCACCACGGACACCGGCAGCGGCCTGTCCTTCGCGCACAACGGCAACCTGGTCAACACCGCCGAACTGCGCGATCGCACCGTCGCCGCGGGGCTGAAGCCGCACGCCGGGCTCACCGGGTCCTCCAGCGACTCCGACCTCGTCTGCGGGCTGCTCGCCGCGAACGCCGCGGACAAGGGCATCGAGGCCGCCGCGCTGGACCTGCTGCCGACCCTCAAGGGCGCGTTCTGCCTGGTCTTCGCCGACGAGAACACCCTGTACGCGGCCCGCGATCCGCACGGCGTGCACCCGCTGGTGCTCGGCCGGCTGGAGCGCGGCTGGGTCGTGGCGAGCGAAACCGCCGCGCTCGACATCTGCGGCGCGTCGTTCGTGCGCGAGGTCGAGCCGGGCGAGCTGATCGCCATCGACGCCGAGGGGCTGCGTTCGTCGCGGTTCGCCAACCCGGAGCCCAAGGGCTGCGTCTTCGAGTACGTCTACCTCGCGCGTCCGGACACGTCGATCGCCGGCCGCAGCGTGCACGCCACACGCGTCGAGATCGGCCGCAAGCTGGCCGCCGAGCACCCGGTCGACGCCGACCTCGTGATGCCGGTGCCGGAGTCCGGCACCCCGGCCGCGATCGGGTACGCGCAGGGCTCGGGCCTGCCGTACGGCACCGGTCTGGTCAAGAACGCCTACGTCGGGCGCACGTTCATCCAGCCGTCGCAGACCATCCGGCAGCTCGGCATCCGGCTGAAGCTGAACCCGCTGCGCGACGTCATCCGCGGCAAGCGGCTGGTCGTGGTGGACGACTCGATCGTCCGCGGCAACACCCAGCGCGCGCTCGTGCGGATGCTGCGCGAGGCCGGGGCGCTCGAGGTGCACGTGCGGATCGCGTCGCCGCCGGTGCGGTGGCCGTGCTTCTACGGCATCGACTTCGCCTCGCGTGCCGAACTCGTCGCCAACGGCGTGGACCTGGACGGCATCCGGCGTTCGATCGGGGCCGATTCGCTCGGCTACATTTCGCTGGACGGCCTGGTCGCGGCGTCGGAGCAGCCGAAGTCGCGGCTGTGCACGGCCTGCTTCTCCGGCGAGTACCCGATTCCGCTGCCCGAGGACGCGCTCATCGGCAAGCACCTGCTCGAAAGCATGGACGCCGCCGGTGGCGCGGCGACTCCTGTCAGTGCCGCCGGGTACGGTGCCGAAGACGCCGTCCGGCGTCCGTGAACCAAGCATGTCCAGTAGGGAGTCCGCTTCCGTGAGCGAGTCCACGAGCGCCACGTACGCAGCCGCCGGGGTCAGCATCGACGCCGGTGACCAGGCCGTCGAGCTGCTCAAGCCACACGCCGAGCGGGCCACCCGGCCCGAGGTGCGCGGCGGGGTCGGCGGTTTCGCCGGGCTTTTCTCCCTCAAGCTCGACAAGTGGAAAGAGCCGATCCTCGCGTCGTCGACCGACGGCGTCGGCACCAAGATCGCGGTCGCGCAGGCGCTCGACAAGCACGACACGGTCGGCATCGACCTGG
The DNA here is from genome assembly GCF_046195355.1 of Amycolatopsis sp. VS8301801F10. Taxonomy (NCBI): domain Bacteria; kingdom Bacillati; phylum Actinomycetota; class Actinomycetes; order Pseudonocardiales; family Pseudonocardiaceae; genus Amycolatopsis; species Amycolatopsis sp. VS8301801F10. The sequence goes on from NZ_CP176065.1 coordinate 1,771,781, forward strand.
TCGCGATGGTGGTCGACGACCTGGTCGTCACCGGGGCCGAGCCGCTCTTTCTGCAGGACTACATCGCGGTCGGCAAGGTCGTGCCGGAGAAGATCGCGGCGCTGGTCGGCGGCATCGCCGAGGGCTGTGTCCAGGCGGGCTGCGCGCTGCTCGGCGGCGAGACCGCAGAGCACCCCGGCCTGATGGGCGAGCACGACTACGACCTGTCGGCCACCGGCGTCGGCGCGGTCGAGGCGTCCGCGCTGCTGTCGCCGGAGAAGGTCCGCCCCGGCGACGTCGTCCTCGCGATGGGCTCGTCCGGGCTGCACTCCAACGGCTACTCGCTGGCCCGGCACGTGCTGCTGGACATCGCGCGGATGCCGCTGGACGGGCACGTCGAGGAATTCGGCCGCACGCTGGGCGAGGAACTGCTCGAGCCGACCAAGATCTACGCGAAGGACTGCCTCGCGCTGGTCGCCGAGACCGAGGTGCGCACGTTCGCGCACATCACCGGCGGCGGCCTGGAGGCCAACCTCGCCCGCGTGATGCCGCGCGGCCTGGTCGCCAAGCTCGAACGCGGCACGTGGACGCCGGCTCCGGTGTTCGCGCTGATCGGGCAGCGCGGCAAGGTCGAGCGGGCGGAGCTGGAGAAGACGTTCAACATGGGCGTCGGCATGGTGGCGATCGTGTCGTCGGAGGACGTCGACCGGGCACTGGCGGTGCTCACCGCCCGGCACGTGCCCGCGTGGATCCTCGGAGACGTCCAGCCCGCCGAAGACCCGGACGGCCCGCGCGCGGTCCTGTCCGGCGACCACCCGCGATTCTGAAAGCCGCTTGCCCTGTCTTGAGACACTGAGGACATGGCGGAGGACGTACGCGTCGGCGCCCGGTTCGTGATCCCGGGCGCCGAACTGCGAGAGCGCTTCTCCCGATCCTCAGGACCGGGCGGACAAGGCGTGAACACGACGGACTCGCGCGTCGAGCTGTCGTTCGACGTCGCGGGCTCCGCAGTGATCCCGCCCGCGCTGAAAGAACGCATCACGACCCGGCTGGGCCCCCGCCTGGTCGGCGGCGTGCTGACCATCGCAGCCAGCGAACACCGCTCCCAACTAATGAACCGCGACGCGGCCCGGGAGCGGTTGGCGGAGGTGCTGACGAAGGCTTCGGCACCACCGCCAGCCAAGCGGCGCCCGACCAAGCCGTCGCGAGGCTCGAAGGAACGCCGGTTGGCGGCGAAAAAACGACGCAGCGACGTGAAGCGCGGCCGGGGCGGCCGGTACGACGATTAGAGTTGTTGATCACTGCGGGTGAAGGCTTGGCTGGGAATTTCGCTGAATTGCCTTCTTGTGATTTGTTTTCCGCCTTCGCTATTCCTGGGGAGTGACGCGATCCCCGGAACGGCGAATTCCCGCCGAAGTCGATTTCGACCACCTCGATCCCGCGGTCGCCGAAGACGTTTACGCACGTCTCGGCGCTATCCGGCGGGTTTGCCCCGTGGCGAGAAGCTCCGCGCATGGCGGGTTCCACCTGCTGACCGGCTACGACGAGATCCGGGAAGCGGCCAGCGATGGCGAGATATTCAGTTCGTATGTGCATGGCCTCGGCGCTGCGGATGTCGTAGCCGAGGATGCTGAATCCGAAGACAATCCGCCACCGAGAGCGCCTTTGTTTGAATTCGACGGCCGGGCACACTTGGCGTGGCGGCGGATTCTCCGACCCTATTTCACGCCTGCTGCGGCAAAGGAACACGAGTCACTCATCCGGCGGTTGTGCCGAGAGGCCCTCGCCGGATTCGCCAAGGACGGCCGAGCCGAACTCGTAACTGCCTACACGCAGGTGGTTCCGCCGCTCGTCGTCGCGGCCTTGCTCGGTGTTCCGGAAGGCGAGCGAGGGCGGCTGGCTGAACACGCCAAGCGACTGGTCGCCGCCGAAAGCAGGGAGGAAGCGGAGGAGCGTGGTCGCGAGTACGCGAAGCTCCTGCTCGGCCACATCCGGGAACGGGTTGGCACGCCGCGGGAGGACATGCTGTCCGACGTCATCCATGCTGACCTCGGCGAGACCGTCAGCGAACGGCAGGTGCTGCGCTTCGCCTCGCTGATGGTCGCTGCTGGTCAGCTCACCACCACTGACGCGGCCGCCACGATGGCGTTGCTGCTGGCCGAGAACCCGGACCTGCGGGAGCGGGTGCGCGGCAGCCAGAAGGCGTTGGACGAGTTCATCGAGGAAGCGGTCCGCTATGAGCCCGCTGTGGCGGCGACCGGGCGGGCGGTCACGCGGCCGACCACGCTGGGCGGGGTGCTGCTCGACGCAGGCGATCGAGTGCTGCTCACGTGGGGAAGCGCCAACCGCGACGAGCGGCATTTCCTCGACGGGGACGTCTTCCGTCCGGAGCGAGGGCGGACGCGGCCAGCTCATCTCGGCTGGGGTGCTGGGGCGCATCGGTGCCTCGGCCGGCATCTTGCCCGGGTCGAGTTGCGGGTCATGGTGCAGGAGTTGCTCGCGGCCCTGCCGAACATGCGGCTTCACCCGGAAGCCCGGCCGCAGCGCACCTATGGCGTGATTCGTGGGGTGCGGGAGGTGTTGGTCGAGTGGTAGCGGTTCCTTGCCGCCGCAACGGCGATGCCGGGCGGCGGCAAGGAACAAGCCAGCTAGCTCAGCGACAGGTGCACACACTCACCAGCAACCCGGTACCCAGCACGTCGATACACCGTCCCGATCCCCACGTCGCCCGGCGTAAGGAATGCCGTTCGTGCGCCGCGGGCGTGGGCGAGGTGCGTTAAGTGGGCCGTGATTGCCGCCGCGATGCCTTGGCCTCGGTGGTCTGCCGCCACTGCGATGCCGACGATTTCCGTCGTTCCGGAGACGATGTCCAGGGCGATTCCGCCGCCCACAATGGTTTCGCCGTGTTCGGCCAGGACGGTCAGGTGGTGGCGGTTGCGTTCGACATCGGCGTCGGACACCTCCGGCGGCTCTCCGAAGGCCACGTTCTGCACCGACCGCAGGCGGCGGAATTCCTCGTCGGACGACGGTTCGCGCAGCTGAATGTGTTCTGGCGCAAGGCAATCCACGCGTTCTTCAGCAGTGCAGGTCATTACCGGCACGCGTCGTTCGAGAGTGAATCCCGCGGCGGCAAGGGAAGCCTCGACATTCGGGGCGGCGTCGGTGAAGAACTCCAGCCTGGGCAGGAGATTTCGTTGCCGGTAAGCGGAAATCAGGCGAGCGAGATCCTCGGGTGAGGGCTGCGCGCCGTCGTCGGGGATGGCGTAGTTCTCCATCGGATGGGAGCTGTCCTTGGCGTAAGTCGCCAGGAACGGGCCGATTCGTTCGGTTTCGCGGCCGAGCGGTGCGGTCGCGCGGACGTAAGCCTGAAGGGCGGACATCTCTGGGAGAAGCCTTTCGGGAAGAAGGAATGCAGCACGAAAACGGCAGGCCGAACAGCTCAGGCCACGCGGCCGGAGCGGGCCGTGGCGGAGCACATAGGCATTCCTTCGTCCGAAACGAACTTCCCGCTTATCGTCTCAGACCGGGCAAGCGAATTAAGGGCTCAGCGAAGGGCGGCGCGCGCCTGGTCCACGATCCGGGCCAGGTGCACGCCTCGGTGGACATCGCAGGGATGCGTGGTCGTTCCGCTCGACACCATCGCGGCGAAATCGTCCAGCAGCGCGGTGTACGCGTCGTTCGCCGTTCCGGTGCGGCCGAGCGTGCGGAAACCGTGCTCGCCGAAGACCGAGTACTCGACCACCGTCGGCTGAACCGGCAGGCGCAGGCTGAGCGTCGCGGTGCTCGTGATGCCGCCTTCGTGTTCGAGCAGCAGTTGCCACAGGTCTTCGGGGCCGCGGTGCGCGGCGAGAACGTCCGTGATCGGGCCGAGGGCGGCGTCGAGCAGGTCGAACGCGTGCGGGCCGATGTCGGCGAGTGCGCCGCCAGCCGGGTCCTGTCGCCAGGCCGAGGTCGCGTACTTGCCGTCGAGCAGCGCGCCGGACAGCCACCGCACGCTGCCGCCACGCCAGCCGCCAGCCGCGGTGACGCCGTCCAGCCAGTCGCGCGTCTGCTGGGCGAACCGCAGCGTCAGCATCACCAGCGAGGCGACGCCAGCGGACGCCACCGCGTCGGCGAGCCGCTGCGCCGTGGCCAGGTCAGCAGCGATCGGCTTCTCCAGGATCAGGTGCTTGCCCGCCTCCGCGGCCCGGGTCGCCATCTCGGCCTGCACGGTCGGCGGCACGGCGAACGCGAGTGCGTCGACCTGCTCGAACAGCTCGTCCAGATCGCTGGTCGGCACCGCGTCGTAGGCCTGCGCCAGCGCGGCGGCGGCTTCCGGCCGGCGGCTCCACACAGCACTGAGCACGGTCCCTGGATGATCCGCGAGCCCGGGGGCGTGCACCGTGGTGGCCCACGGTCCGGTTCCTACGAGGCCGACGCGCAGCTGGTCCTGTCCCACGCCCGGAAGTGTAGGTGTGTCCGCGGTCGCTTCCGGCGGGGCCTGCGGTGCGTTAACGTCGACAAGTTCTTCGCCACGAACGGGGGAAGCCGGTGAGAATCCGGCGCTGGCCCGCAACCGTGAGCGGCCCCGGGAGGGACCGCGAGCCGGATCGCCCGTCGTGGTCCGATCGATGCGAGGTACATCTGACATGCGGTTCGTGCACGCGCGGCACTGGGGGCGAGTCCTCGCCGGCTGCGCTCTTCTCGTCGCTACCGGTTTAGGCGGGGCGTCCTCCGCTTCGGCCACCACGCCCGGCAAGGGCATCGACGGCTATTGCCAGGACGACAACGGCGTCACGGTGATCGTCGACTTCCAGGGGCTCGGCGGTGAAACCCTGATCCGGTGCGCTCCGGGCAAGCAGGAAAACGGCGTCACCGCCCTGCAGAACGCCGGCTTCGAACTCACCGGCGCGGGCAAGTACGGCCTGGCGGTGATGTGCAAGATCGAAGGCAAACCCGCCGATCAGACCTGCACCGGCATGCCGCCGGAGAAGGCGTCGTGGAGCTTCTGGACCGCCACGAACGGCGGCAAATGGGAGTCGGCGCAGGTCGGCGCGCAGAGCTGGAAGCCGCCGGCCGGTGCGTTCGAGGGCTGGTCGTTCGCGATCGGCAAGTCCTATACCGAATATCCGCCGCCGCGCACCGCGCCGGTGCGCAAGGCCGCCGCGCCCGCCCCGGCTCCGGCGTCCACTTCGGACAGTGGGTTCCCGTGGGGCCTGGTGCTCGGCATCGTGGTCGTCGTGCTGCTCGTGGTGGCCGGGACGGTCGTCGCGGTGCGCCGCCGGCGTGCCGCGGAGTAGCCCGCGAGCGCTCCATCCCGGCGCGTGGTGGGTGTGGGCGCTCGCGCTCGCCGTCGCCGCGAGCCGGACCACGAACCCGGTTCTGCTTGCCTTGGTGATCGCGGTGGCCGGGTTCGTCGTGGTGCTCCGCCGCGGCGACGCGCCCTGGGCGCTGGCGTTCCGGATGTACGCCTGGATCGCTGGGGTGATCCTGGGGTCGCGCGTGCTGTTCCGGATCCTGATCGGCGGCGAGGACGGCGGCCACGTCCTGTTCACGCTGCCGGCCATCCCGCTGCCGAGCGTCGCGGCCGGCATCCAGCTCCTCGGCCCCACCTCGGCCGAGGAGCTGCTCGGCGGGTTCTACGACGGGCTCCGGCTCGCGACGATCGTGCTCTGCGTCGGTGCCGCGAACGCGCTCGCGAACCCGAAACGCCTGCTCAAGGCCGTACCCGGGGCGCTGTATGAGGTGGGGACGGCGGTCACCGTCGCGCTGTCCGTGGCACCGCAGCTGGTCGAGAGCGTGCAGCGGGTGCGCCGGGCGCGTCGGCTGCGTTCCGGGAAGACACGCGGTCTGCGGTTCGTGAAGGGGATTTTCGTGCCGGTGCTCGCCGACGCCATGGACCGGTCGCTGCAGCTCGCGGCGGCCATGGACTCCCGCGGTTACGGACGGCGCAGCTACCTCTCGCCGCGCGTCCGGATGCTGATCGCGACCTGCGTGCTGGCCGGTCTGGTCGGCGTCGCGGTCGGGGTTTACGGCGTGCTCGACGGGTCCGCTTCGTGGCTCGGCGTGCCCATGCTCATCGCCGGTCTGCTGCTTGCCGCCGCCGGATTCGTGCTGGGCGGACGGCAGATCCGGCGCACGACCTACCGGCCCGATCCATGGCGGCTGCCGGAAACGCTGGTCGCGCTGTGCGGCGTCGCGACCGCGGTACTCGTGCTGCTCGCCGACCCAGTTTCGCTCATCACGCCGGCCAGCCCGCTGACCTGGCCGGAGCTGCCGCTGCTGCCGACCGTCGCGGTGCTGATCAGCGTGGCGCCCGCTTGGTTCGCGCCGCGTCCGGCGCTGGTGTCGGAGGTTGCCCGATGATCGAGTTTTCGCACGTCAGCGTCACTTACGACGGGGCCGAGCGGCCGGTGCTCCAGGACGTGGACCTGACGATCGAGGAGGGCGAACTCTGCCTCGTCGCTGGCCGCACCGGGGCCGGCAAGTCGACTTTGCTCGGCGCGATCAACGGCCTCGTCCCGCATTTCACCGGCGGCACGCTGGCCGGACGCGTCAAGGTCGCCGGGCTCGACACGGCGACGCATCCGCCGCGCGAACTGGCCTCGGTGGTCGGCGTGGTCGGGCAGGACCCGCTCGCCGGATTCGTCACCGACACCGTCGAGGAAGAACTCGCGTACGCGATGGAGCAGCTCGCGGTCGCGCCGGACGTGATGCGCAAGCGCGTCGAGGAAACCCTGGACCTGCTGGGCATCGCCGAACTCCGCGACCGTCCACTTCGGACACTCTCCGGCGGGCAGCAGCAACGCGTCGCGATCGGCGCGGTGCTCACCGCGCATCCGAGCGTCCTGGTGCTGGACGAACCGACATCGGCGCTCGATCCGACCGCGGCCGAGGAGGTCCTGGCCGCGATCACGCGCTTGGTGCACGACTTGGGCACGACGGTCGTCGTCGCCGAACACCGGATGGAACGCGTCGCGCAGTACGCCGACCGCCTGCTCTACCTGCCCGGCGACGGCACCGTCGTCTCCGGCCAGCCGGCGGAGGTTTTCGCCGAGACCGACGTCGCCCCGCCGATCGTGGAGCTGGGCAGGCTCGCCGGCTGGTCGCCGCTGCCGCTGTCGGTCCGCGACGCCCGCCGCCTCGCCCGTCCGCTCCGGGAACGCCTCGCCGCGCACCGCCCGGCCCAGGTCACGCAAAGCACTGGCGAAGCAGTCCTCACCGCGAGGGGCGTGCGGGTCCGATACGGCGGCGTGAACGCGGTACGCGGCGTTGACCTGCGGCTGAACCGGGGCGAGGTCGTCGCGCTGATGGGCCGGAACGGCTCGGGCAAGTCCTCGCTGCTGTGGGCGTTGCAGGGCAGCGGGCCCCGATCCGACGGCACGGTCGACGTCCTCGGCGCGGATCCGAAGACGCTCCGGTCGCGGGCTGCCCGCGCGCGGGTCGGGCTGGTCCCGCAAACCCCGTCTGACCTGCTGTATCTCGATTCGGTCGGTGCGGAATGCCGCCAAGCCGACGTCGAATCGGAGGTCGCCGCGGGCACCGCCCGGAAGCTCCTCGACCGCCTCGTGCCCGGGATCGACGACGCCACCAACCCGCGCGACCTGTCCGAAGGCCAGCGCCTCGCCCTGGTCCTGGCCGTGCAGCTGGCCGCCGCCCCGCCGGTCGTGCTGCTGGACGAGCCGACCCGCGGCCTCGACTACCCGGCGAAACGGCACTTCGCGGCCATCCTCGCCGACCTCGCCGCCGACGGACACGCGGTGCTGCTGGCGACCCACGACGTCGAGTTCGTCGCCTCCGCCGCGCACCGCGTCGTGGTCCTCGCCGAGGGCGAGGTGGTCGCCGACGGCCCGACCGCGGACGTCGTCGTGGCCTCGCCCGCCTTCGCGCCGCAGGTGGCGAAGATCCTCGCGCCGGAGCCGTGGCTGACGGTGGACGCGGTGGCGAAGGCGCTGGCGTGACCGATTTCCTGGGCCCAGCCGTCCGCATCCGGCACCGCACAGCGCTGGTGCTGACGGTTGCCGTCGTGGTCGGGCTGGCGATGTTCTGCTGGCCGCTGTTGGCCCGCAGCTCCGTCGGCACGTCCGCGCACGTGATCGACGCGCCGTTCGTTTTCCTCGTGACGCTCCCGGTGCTGATCCTGATCGTGCTGGCTGAACTGTCCAGCGGCGGACTCGACGCGAAGGCGCTCGCGCTGCTCGGCGTGCTGTCCGCGGTGAACGCCGCGCTGCGTCCGCTCGGCGCGGGCACCGGTGGGATCGAGCTGGTGTTCTTCCTGCTCGTGCTGGCCGGACGGGTGTTCGGGCCGGGCTTCGGGTTCGTCCTGGGGTCGACGTCGCTGTTCGCGTCCGCGCTGCTCACCGGCGGAGTCGGACCGTGGCTGCCGTTCCAGATGCTGGCGTCGGCGCTGGTCGGGCTGGGCGCCGGGCTGCTGCCGCGGCGGGTGCGGGGCCGGTGGGAGATCGCGCTGCTGGCGTTCTACGGCGTGGTCGCCGCCTACTTCTACGGCCTCGCGATGAGCCTGTTCACCTGGCCGTTCCTGGCGAGCCACACCGCGCTGGACTTCGTCCCGGGCGGCCCGCTCGGCGAGAACCTGCACCGGTTCCTGGTCTTCACCGTGCTGACGTCCACCCTGGGCTGGGACACCGGCCGCGCGCTCACGAACCTGGCCGCGATCGTCGTGCTGGGCCCGGCGATCCTGACTGTGCTGCGCCGGGCCGCCCGACGAGCGGCGTTCAGCTGAGCGACTGGCCGACCCTGTCCAGCACCTCGGCGAACTGCGCCATCCCGGCCGCATTCGGGAAGTGCGAGGTGTCGAGGTCGTGCACCTCGAACTGGTTGCCAGGCGTGCGCGCGTCGGCCTCGGCGATCATCCGGTCCTGCAGGGCGAGCGGCACCAGACGGTCTTGGCGATGCCGGACGTAAACCGCGGGACGCGACCCCACCGCTCCGGCGTGCCGCGCGAGTCGGTCGAGCTGCGGCCGATGATGTCGTCCGGAGCCATCGAGTTGTGCAGGGCGTAGAACTCGCCGTCGGTGGCGTCCGCGCAGAGTGCCGCGGCGTCGTAGACCAGCCTGATACGACTGCCGGAACTGCTGCTCCGGCTGCGGCACCCCGACCCCGCGATACCCGCGCAGCACGAGTTCCGGCGGGGCGGCGGACACGCCGTTGGCACCGGCGGCGAAGACGAACGTCGAAGTCATGCCGCACAGTCAAGCGAGCCGCCCGGCCGCGCACAGCGGGTAAAGGTTGCCCCGGAGCCGCAACTGAAGTCAGGAGTACGAGTAGAACCCGCGCCCGGTCTTCTTGCCGAGCAGCCCGGCGTCCACCATGCGCAGCAGCAGCGGCGGCGACGAGTACAGCGGCTCCTTGAACTCGGCGTACATCGAGTCCGCGATGGCCTTGATGGTGTCGAGGCCGATCAGGTCGGACAGCCGCAGCGGACCCATCGGATGCGCCGTGCCCAGCTCCATGCCGCGGTCGATGTCCTCGGCCGAGGCGAAGCCCGATTCGATCATCCGGATCGCCGACAGCAGATACGGCACGAGCAGCGAGTTCACGATGAACCCGGCCCGGTCCTGCGACCGGATCACCGTCTTGCCCAGCGCGCCGGTGGCGTGCTCCTCGGCCCGGCGGGCGGTCTCCTCGCTGGTCAGCAGCGACGGGACCAGCTCGACCAGCGGCAGCACCGGCACCGGGTTGAAGAAGTGGATGCCGACGACCTGCTGCGGACGGCCGGTGGCCATGCCGAGCTTCATGATCGGGATCGACGACGTGTTGGACGCGAACACCGCGTCCTCGCGTTCGACGATCTTGTCCAGCTGCCGAAACACGTCGACCTTGGCCTGTTCCTGTTCCAGGATGGCCTCGACGACGAGATCGCGGTCGGCGAACTCGGCGAGGTCGGTGGTGAAGCGCAGCCGCCCGAGTGCCGCCTCGGCGTCCTCGGCGGCCAGCTTGCCGCTTTTGACGCCGCGCTGCAGCGACTTCTCGATGCGCGCCTTGCCCGCGTCGAGGGCGGGCTGGTTCACCTCGGTGACCAGCACGTCCAATCCGGACCTGGCGTGCACCTCGGCGATGCCGGAGCCCATCAGCCCGGCTCCGACCACACCTACTCGTGCGATGTCGCTCACCCGTCCAACTCCTTCGTCACCTCACCGGCAGGCAAGAAAAACGGGCAGCACACAACGCGCGAGGGCGTCTCGGACACCCGGTCCGATTCCGCCCTCGCGTGTCATGTGCCTGCGTCAACGGCGGTACTCGTCGTACCCGTCGTCGTACGGGTCCTCGTACCGCTTGTCGTCCTCGTGGTTGTCCGAGGAACTACTCGACAGCTCGCGCTGCAAAGCATCGAAGTCGGTTTCGTGGGAGCTGTATTTGAGCTCGCGCGCCACCTTCGTCTGCTTGGCCTTAGCCCGGCCGCGCCCCATGGCTCGACCCCCTCGCACAGGGGCGGGGCGGCCGGGGGAATCGGCGGCCCCGCATCGTCTCGACAGTTCTTTCCTGCTGACACCGTACCGTGTCCCGGGGGTTGGATGCGACGTGGCACGGTGTGCTCGTCGCGACAGTGTCCGCCGGACGCCGGTTACCGGCACGTCGATGCGGATCGGCGCTGGTCGGCGTGCCACGATGCTCGGGTGCTCCGACCCTTCGTGGCCTATCTGCGGGTGTACGAACCTCTGCGCGCGCTGGGCGATCCTCCCGCGCAACAGCTGGTCGAGGCCGTTTCCGCGGGCGGGCTCAGCCGGGTCGGGATCGGCGAACGCGAACAGTGGATGTGGCTCAAGTCACAGGCAGCTGCGCCGGCGCGGCTGCTGCCCGCGCAGCTGCGCGACGGACGGCCCTCGCCGAGCCTCGTCACCGACGTGCTCGTGCTCGACCCGGCCGACGTCCCGGCCGGCCACACGGGCGAAGGCCCGTTCGCGTGCCCGCTCGAACTGCGCGCCCGCTCCGCCGCCGCGTTGAGCACCTTCCTCGCCGACGCCGAGCCGGCGTTGCGGATCGCGGTGCTGGAAGCGGGCGGCGTCACCGCGGACCGGGCTCGCGCGCAGACGAAGGCCGCGATGACCGACCTCACCGCCCCCGCCGCGCACACCCTCACCACCACCTGGACCGTGCCGTTGCCCTGGTTCTCGCTGGTCGACCCGGACGAACGCAAGCTCGTGCTCGGCAGCGGCCCGGCCGATCCGGCGCGGGAAGCGTCCTGGCGCACGCCGATGTCGGCCGCGCTCCGCCGGGCGTCCGAGGCGGGCGAGCTGATCGAGACGACCTTCGGCGACTCCGGCCCCGGCCGGGTGCTCTCGCAGACCCGGCAGTGGCTGGAGAGCTTCGACCCGGACTCGATCGTCGAACTGGACTACGGCGGTCTCGTGCAGCTGTTCGCCGATTCGCTGCTCGACGCCGATTCCACCGCGGAAGAGGTCCACGACATCCTCGACGCGCTGCGCACCGGGAACGTCGAGGAGCTGGCCGAGCTGTTTTCGCAGCTGCGCGAGTTCTGGGGCGACCTCGCGGCTAAGGAGCACTCCAACTGACCCGCAGCTCGCCCTGAGGCTTTCCGCCGCCGAGCACCGGCGGGTGAGCCAGGTCGGACAGCTCTTCCGGGGTTTCGATGCCCAGGTGCGCGAGCACGGCCATGGCCAGCGGGACCCAGCCGCGCTTGGCGCCGTCCGCGATCTTGATCGCGCCCGCGGTGCCGTCGCCCAGCGCGAACGCCAGGACGCCCTCCGCGCCGCTCTTCACCAGCAACCCGGGCACGGCCCGCATCAGCCGGGTGTCTTCCCGGCCGGTGCCCGCGACCAGCCACGGGTGCGCGCGCATCGCGTCCGCGACTCGACGCTCGTCGGTGCCCGGTTCGGCCTGAACGAGCCTGCCGAACGACCGCGCGAGGCCAGTCGGCGAGAACGCGAACAACGGCGCGCTGCAGCCGTCCACCCCGACCGCGGCGATGGATTCGCCGGTCAGCTCCTCGACCGTCTTCGCGAGCTGGACCTGCAGCGGATGGTCCGGCTCCGGGTACCCGTCGGTGGGCCAGCCGTTCGCGACGCAGGTGGCGAGCATCGCGGCGTGCTTGCCGGAGCAGTTCATGGTGATCTTCCGCGGCTCGTCGGCCGCGCGCCGGGCGTCCTCGCCGATCGGGAACTCGGCCGGGCAGGCCAGCGCCGCCGGGTCGAGCCCCGCTGCGGAGAGCATGGCGGCCACCCGTTCGACATGTCCGGTTTCGCCGGAATGCGAGGCGCAGCCCAGGGCCAGGTCCGCGCCGTCGTAGCCGAGCCCGGCGCGGAGCATCCCGACGCCCTGCAGCGGCTTGTTCGCCGAGCGAGGGAAGAACGGGCTGGTCACGTCGCCCGCGGAGAACCGGACCGAACCGTCCGGCGCGGTGACGACGAGGCATCCGTGGTGGACGCTCTCGACGAACCCGTTCCGGACGACCTCGACAAGGATCGGCTGGCCGGTCATTCCTCGGCGCGCCCCAGTTCGCTGTCCAGCAGCTGGTCCACGGTGGCCGCGCCGCTGCTGTAGCGCGCGGCGATCTCGGCGTTGAGCGTGTCCATCACGGTCTGGACCTGGCGGCGGAAGGAGGACACGGAGGCTTCCTCGGCCGCGTAGGTGTCCAGCGCGGCGGCGAGCTTGTCGTCGGAGAGCGAACCGACGTCGGTGAGCCCGGTGTCGCCGATCAGCGCCTCCGCGTGTCTGCGGTGCTCGCCCGCGCGGGACGGCTCGAGCTGCTGGTGGCGGCCGGAACCGGCGGCCGGGCCGAGCGCGTTGTCGGCGAGGATCGACGCGAGCCGGTCGACGATGCTGCTTTCCCCGCCGGACGAACGGCGCTCCTGTTCGGCGCGCACGATGTCGATGCGGGCGTGCAGGAGCCGGCGCAGGTAGGACAGGTCCGTCTCTTCCTGCGCGGCCTCGTCGCGCCGCTCGCGCAGCACCGGGAGCGGCAAGTCGCCTAATCCGGTGAGATATCCCGGGCCGAGGACGCGGTCGATCCGTCGTCGCCCGCCGGGACGCACTTCGATCACGGGCACATCCTGCTCCACATTCGGCGACGACGCTACCGTCGAGTTCACTTCAGCCCCGCAGTCTCTGCGCCGCTTCCCGTCCGGGCGCCGCGTGCTCGCCGGGCACCGAGTCCGGATCGACAGTGGCCTGGACCACTCGGTCCTCGTCGCCTGCCAGCAGTTCCGCCCCGCCCGGCACCGAACGTTTGACCAGCGCCAGCGCGATCGGCCCGAGTTCGTGGTGCTGCGCGACCGTGCCGATCCGGCCGACCACGCGCTCGCCGAGCTTCACCGGATCGCCGGTCTCCGGGGTGATCTCCGGCGAACCGTCGAGGTGCAGCAGCGCGAGATACCGCGGCGGGCGGCCGACGTTGTGCACCTTCGAGACGGTTTCCTGGCCGCGGTAGCAGCCCTTCGCGACGTGCGCGGCCGAGCCGATCCAGCCGACCTCGTGCGGGATCGTCCGTTCGTCGGTGTCGACGCCGAGGCGAGGGTGCCGCGATTCCACGCGCAGCGCGTCGAAGGTCCAGGAGCCGGCCGGACGCGCGCCCGCGTCGGTGAGCCGTTGCCACCATTGAGTGAGCTGAGCGCGCGGCATCACGAGGTCCGCACCCGCTCGCGTCGGCCACGGCATCCGGCGCGCGAAACCGCCCTCGGGCAGCGCGGCCACCGAATACGGTTCGGCGCCGAGTTCGACGCCGAGCACGCTGTCGGTCTCCGGGCCGAGCACGGTGAGAACGGCGAGTTCTTCGGTCACGTCGCGGATTTCGACCTTGGACCAGAACTTCATCGCTTCGAGGTACTCGCGCAGGGTTTGCTTGCCGCCCTTGGGCAACGCGCTCGTGACGAGCGGGCCGGGGTCGCTGTCGAGGTACACCGTCTCGCCGGTGTGCGCGAGCACGAAGTGGGTGTCGACGTGGCCCTGGCTGTCGAGAACGAGCGCTTCGGTGCCGGTGTTATCGGCGAGTTCGGTGACGTGCTGCGAGATCACCAAATGCAGCCAGGACAAGCGTTCCTCGCCGGTGACAGCGAGGATTTCACGGTGCGAGCGGTCGATCACGACCACTCCCCGGGCGGCGGTGCGCTGCTCGGCGAACGGATCGCCCCAGTGCCACGGAACTCCGGCTTCCGGATGGCCCTCGGGCGCGGCGACCGCGCGGGGGATTTCGAGCAGCGGCGAGCTGTACGGCATAGCCCCAAGAGTAAGTGAGTACCGTGTGAGGATGCGCGTTCTCGCCTTCCTCGACGGTTCACTGGCCGACCCCGAAGCCGCTCACCTCCGGGTGGACGACCTCGGCCTGCTGCGCGGAGACGGGGTGTTCGAAACGATCCTCGTGGCAGTGAAAAAGCCGCGGGAAATGCGTCCGCACCTCGACCGGCTCGCCCGTTCCGCGGCGATGCTCGACCTGCCCGCCCCGGACCTCGAAGGCTTCGCCCGAGCCGCGCAGGCGGTCGTCGACGCCTGGCAGGGAGGCCCGGAAATCGCGCTGAAACTCGTGTACACGCGGGGTGTCGACGGCGATCCGGAAGGCAAGCCGACGGCGTTCGCGATGGGCCTGGAGGTCGACGAGAAGGTGCTGCGGGCGCGCACCGAAGGCGTTTCGGTGGTGACCCTGGAACGCGGTTTCGGCCCCGAACTCGCCGAGCGCGCCCCGTGGCTTTTGCTCGGCGCGAAAACGGTTTCCTACGCGATGAACATGGCCGCCCTGCGCGAGGCGGCCCGGCGCGGAGCCCAAGATGTGATCTTCACCGCTACCGACGATTCGGTCCTCGAAGGACCGACGTCGACGGTCGTGCTGGCGAAGGAACGGACGCTCTACACCCCGCCGTCCACTGTTGGCATCCTGCCAGGAACAACGCAGTACGCGCTGTTCCGCGGCGCGGAGAAGGCGGGCTGGTCGGTGAAGGTGGAGCCGCTTTCGGTGGAGGACTTGCTGCGAGGGGACGGAGTTTTCCTCACGTCGTCGGTCCGGAAGGTGACCCGGGTGCACACGCTGAACGGGACGGAACTGCCGGATTCGACGGCAGTGCACGAGGAGCTGGTGGCGGCTTACGAGAGCGAGTACTGAGCGCTTCGGCGTTCGCTTCGAGGTACTCGATGTCCCGCAGATAGACCTGATCGTGTCCGGCCGCGAGATGGCTCGCGAAGCCTTCGTGGCCGGACGCGGCTTGGGTGCGCATGAGCTGCACCAGGTCGCGCAGCCGATCGGCGGCTGAAGCGAGGATTGCCGCGCGGTCGGTCACTCCGTAGCTGTCACAGAACAGCTTCACGCGGACGGCTTGCTCTTCGACCGAGCCGAAGCCGTCTTCGTTGGCCGGATCGGTGAGCGGCGCGAAGCGGTAGACCGCGTAGCCGAGGTCGTGTGCGCGCGGGCCGGGATGCGCGGTATCGAAGTCGATCAGGCCCACGACTTCTTCGCCGCGCAGCACGCAGTTGTACGGCGCGAAGTCGCCGTGACAGATGACCTCGGCTGGTTCTTGGTCCGGCAGCATCCACCCGCCGGGCATCGTGGCGGCGATTTCGGCGGTCGCGTCGTGGTACGCACGCAGCAGCTTCGCGGCGGAAATCAAGGCGGTGGTGCTGCGGGCGGCCGAGGTGAGCGGGTAATTGCCGACCTCGCCGGGGAGGAACTCCAGCACGTCGGTGTCGCCCTCGGTCCCGAAGTAGCGCGGGGCCTGCCGGAATCCGGCGTTTTCGAGGTGGCGCAGCAACTCGGCGACCCGGTCGCTCCACGGCTTGCGCTCGCGCCGGACCGTGGTGCCGACCCGGACGACCCTGTCCTGCCCCCCGAGGAACTTCTCACTCACCCCCTGCCCCCGGCTGACCAGCCGAAATCAGCACCACCGACGGCGTGACCCCCTCCGCCCGGTAAGCGCTGATCTTGTGGTGCCCGTCCACCAGCATCGGCCGCGTGCCGGACAGGACCACCGCCACCGGGCGGTGTCCGGCGCGGATCGCCGTTCGGTAGTACGCGACCCGGGCATCGTCGTCGTCCGGCCAGTCGTTCGCCGGGACCAGGTTCGCCGCCTCGAATCGTTGCGGGCCGCTCACCCGGTAGTGGCCGTCGACGAGCAACGTCAGCAGTTCGCGGAGGGTTTCGGCCAGCGGGAGGCGTACCTGGCCGGTCGCGAGCGCGATGCGCAGCGACTGCGGCAGCTCCGCCCGTCCTCCGGTGTTCAGCTCCAGGAAACCCGCGCCGCCGGTGATCGTTACCCGTTCCACGCTCACAAGGACGCGCGGAACCGCACCAAGGTTCCGGGGCGTGCTTGAGCGAGTGCTCCGAGTGACGCCCGTCTCACGACCGCGATCACCGGATAACCGCCCGTGGTCGGGTGATCGGCCAGGAAGACCAGCGGCAATCCGTTCGGCGGGACCTGGATCGCGCCGGTGAGCACGCCTTCGCTGGGCAATTCCGAAGTGGACACTCGACGTAGTGGCGGCCCGTCAAGGCGGACCCCCACTCGGTTGGATTCCGCGGTCACCGTCCACTGTGTGTTGAGCGTGCTCGCGGGGTCGGCGAACCAGTCGTCGCGCGGGCCGAGCACAACCGGCACGGTCAGCTGGGAGGGCACGGGCGGGGCGGCGACCACGTCGGCACCGGACGGAACACCGGTGACCGGACCGAGGGGGACTCTCGTGCCAGCTTCCAATGGCGAGGGGCCGAGTCCGGACAGGACATCAGTCGACCGGCTCCCTAGAACCGGCGGCACGGCGATGCCGCCGGACACCGTCAGGTAACAGCGCAGTCCGGAGGCGGGGCGGCCGATCGTCAGTTTTTGGCCTGGCCGCAACGGAATCGGCGTGTGCGAGCCGGTTTCGCGTCCGTCCACAATCACCGCGACCGGCGGTCCGGTCACCGCGGCGGTGCACGAAACCGCCGCCCGGACGGTCAGTCCGCCCAGCACCGTTTCGATGCCGGCGGCGTCCTCGGGATTGCCGACCAGCCGGTTGCCGAGCCGTAGTGCGGCGACGTCGAGAGCACCCGACGGTGGGACGCCCAGATGTGCGTAACCGGGGCGGCCGAGATCTTGCACCAGAGCCAGCGATCCGCGCGAGACGATCTCCAAAGCACGCATCACACGCTCCGGAACCGGACGCGGAGACCGGGCGTGAACAACGCCGGTTGCGCGGCGGAAGGATCGAAAAGCGTCGCCTCGGTATGGCCGATCAACCGCCAGCCACCAGGCGATTCCCGCGGGTAGACGCCGGTGAACTCGTCCGCGATGGCCACCGACCCGGCGGGAACGCGGGTCCGGGGAGAAGTGAGCCGCGGCTGCCGCAACTGAGCGGGAAGTCCAGCGAGGTAACCGAAACCGGGCGCGAAACCGGTGAACGCGACCGTGTAGACCGCGCTGGTGTGGAGGGTGACGACCTCGTCCACGCGGAGCCCGGCGTCCTCGGCGACCAGGGAGAGGTCCTCGCCGGAGTAGCGCACGTCCAAGACGACTTCGCGAGCGTCCCCGGCAGGCGGATGCTCCAAATCGGCCGAAGCCAGCAACGACCGCGCGGCTTCCAAGGCGCTCGGGGAAGCGACCACCAGCAGAGTGCGGGCCCCGGGAACGATCTCGTCGACGCCGTCGAGCGCGGCTTGCGCGAGGGTCGCCCGGGCCGCGCTCATCTCCTCGAGCGAGGCGCAGTCGAGCAGGGCGGCGTCTTCGCCGTACCGCCGCCAGCGCACGGCGTCTCCCGGAGCCTCAGCCCACCACGCGGCGCAGCAGCGCGGAGGCGTGCGGCTGCAATTCCTGGCCGACCATCGCGCGCTCCTCGACGTACCCGAGGTCACCGTTCACCAGGCCGTACAGCCGCTGCGCGCCGGTGACCTCCTTGGCCGTCGCGGTGCGGATGACCGCGTCGGTGCCGAGTTCCCAGGCCGTCTGGCTGCGCGGTTTCCCGTAGTACAGCTCGACGATGCCGGAGCTGTGCGTGAGCAGCAGCTCGATGGTGTCGTCCTCCTGCGGGCGCCAGAACCCGGTTTCGCGGGCGGCCGGCCGCAGCACGCTGCCGTCCTCGTTCAGCAGCCACGAGCGCGCCTCGTGGAACAGGAACGGGCGGCCGTCGTGGGAGACGGTCAGCTGCTGGGCGAATTTGATCGGCCCGTCGATCGTCGGGTAGTCGATCTCGCCCTCGCCGCGCCAGACGCCGACGAGCGGCAGCAGCGCGAGGCACGCGTCGTTCAGGTTCGGGCCCTCGCGCAGGTTCGCCGTGTCGTTCGGGATCGGCAGGTCGTCCCACAACGGCAGGTTGCGGTCGCGCGTGCTTTCCGCCCGCTTCTCGGCCGCTGCGATGGCTTCGTCGCCGCTCGTCATGCTGCTCAGCGCTGGTCGGCGTACAGCCGGTAGACGACGTAGACCGCGAACCACACGGTGGCGATGCCCGCGATGATCAACAGGGTCGTAAACAAGGTCTCCACAGCGAGGACAATAGTCCGCCCCGGCTCAGCTAGCGCTGCGCAGGGTCGCGGCGGTGAGGACGGTCACCGCCAGCAGCGCCGCTCCGGCCACCGACATCGCGGTCTGCAGCCCGGTCGTGAGCGTGCTGCCATGATCGAGAAGCGCCCCGAGCGCGGCCACGCCGAGCGCCATTCCGACCTGCCGCGCGGCGTTGACCGTGCCCGCCGCGGTGCCCGTGCGCCGCACCGGAAGCCCGGCGAGACCGACTACGTTCGTCGGGGTGATGCTCAGGCCGAGCCCGACGCCGGACAGCGTCAACGGGACGCTGAGCAGCCAATCCGGGCTCGTGGGATCGACCAGGAGGAAGGCGAAGCTGCCCGCCGCGGTGATGGTGAGACCGACCGGCAGCACGCGTTCCGCGGTGAACCGGCCGGCGAGCCGTCCGGAGAAGAACGCGAGAACGGCGTTGGCGACGACGTACGGCAGCATCTGCACGCCTGCTTCCGAGGCGGTGCTGCCCCAGGCCTGCTGCAGGTACACGGCGATCAGCACCGGCAGCGGATAGCAGGCGAAGCCGATCACGAACGAGGTGAAGATCGAGGCGGCGAAGCGGAACTTGCCGAACAACCGGATCGGCAGCATCGGATGCGGGGCGCGCAGTTCCACCACGACGAACGCGATCAGCCCCAGCGCGCCGAGCGCGGCGGCCACGGCGTCGGACGCGATCACGGCGTAGGTGAAGGCCCCGATCCACAACGCTCCGAGCAGCTGGCCGGGCAAGTCCAGCGCGCCGTGCGCCGGGTCGGACGATTCGGTGAGCCCGCGGTGTCCGGCGAGCACCGCGCACACCCCGATGGGCAGGTTGATCAGGAAGATCGTCGGCCAGCCGAGCGCGTCGGTGATCGGTCCGCCGATGAGCGGGCCGACGACCAGCGCGCATCCGGCCACCCCGCCCCACGCCCCCAGCATCCGGGCCCGTTCCCGCGGCTCCGGATACGCGTGCGCCAGCAGCGCGAGGCCGCCCGGGATGACCGCGGCGGCCGCGATCCCTTGTCCCACGCGGGCGGCGATGAGCAGTCCGAGGGTCGGGGCGAGGCCGCACGCCAGGGAGGCGAGCGTGAACACGGCGAGCCCGCCGAGGTAGATCCGCTTGCGGCCGTACCGGTCGCCGAGCGTGCCGCCGGTGAGCATCAACGCGGCGAGCCCGACGGTGTACCCGTCCACAATCCATTGCAGGTCAGTGAATTCGGCGTGCAGGTCGCGCTGGACGGTCGGCAGCGCGACGCTCACCACGCTCGCGTCGAGCAACGCCATGAAGCTGCCGAGGAACACGGCGGCGGCCAGCAGCGGGCTCCGCGTAATGGTTTTCGTTTGCGACACGCCCGCGAGCTTGGCTCCTCAAGCCGTCTTGAGGTCAAGCATTCCCGCAGACGCGAGAAGGGCCCCTCGATATCCGAGGGGCCCTTCTGTGAGAAAACCTTGTCAGGCAACCGAGATGGCCAGCTGGTGCAGGCCTGGGCCCTCCGCGGTCACGGTGGCCTCGCCGTTGCCCGTGCGGTGCAGCGCGCGCACCGTCCAGGAACCCTCGGCCGCGTAGAACCGGAAATCGCCGTCCGCCGAGGACACGACCTCGCCGGCGAAGTCGCCGCCGCCGTCGAGCAGCCGGACGAACGCGCCGCCGACCGGTCCGTCGGCTCCGGTGACCTTGCCGGCCAGCACGACCTGGCCGTTCGTGTCGAAGTCCGCCGGGGTCGCGACCTGTGCCGGTGCGCTGCAGCCGTCTGCCATCACTTAGCTCCCAACTCGACCGGAACGCCGACCAGCGAACCGTATTCCGTCCACGAACCGTCGTAGTTCTTCACGTCCTGCTGGCCGAGCAGCTCGTGCAGGGCGAACCAGGCGATCGACGAACGCTCGCCGATGCGGCAGTACGCGATGGTCGGCTTGCTCTCGTCGTAGCCGGCCTCGGCGTAGAGGTCCTTGATCTCCTGCTCGGACTTGAAGGTGCCGTCCTCGTTGGCGACCTTCGCCCACGGCACGTTCAGCGCGCCCGGGATGTGGCCCGGCACCTGCGACTGCTCCTGCGGCAGGTGCGCCGGGGCGAGCAGCTTGCCGGAGTACTCGTCGGGCGAGCGCACGTCGATGTAGTTCTTCGAGCCGATCGACTGGACGACCTCGTCGCGGAACGCGCGCAGCGACAGGTCCTGGTCCTTGGCTTTGTAGTTGGTCGGCTCGCGCTTGACCTCGTCGGAGCTCAGCTCGCGGCCGTCCAGCTCCCACTTCTTGCGGCCGCCGTCGAGCAGCTGCACGTTCTCGTGGCCGTAGAGCTTGAAGTACCAGTACGCGTACGCGGCGAACCAGTTGTTGTTGCCGCCGTAGAGGATCACGCGGTCGTCGTTCGAGATGCCCTTCTCCGACAGGAGCTTCTCGAAGCCCTCCTTGTTGACGAAGTCGCGGCGGACGCCGTCCTGGAGGTCCTTGCGCCAGTCGAGCTTCACCGCGCCGCGGATGTGCCCGTTGTCGTAAGCGGTCGTGTCCTCGTCGACCTCGGCGAACACCACGCCCGGGGTGTCCAGGTTTTCCTCGGCCCACTGGGTGGTGACCAGGACGTCTTCTCGGCTCATGGGAGGCTGGCTCTCTTTCTGGGTTGGGGTTTTACGAGGACGCCCGCGCGGGGCTGAAACGCTTGAGCAGCAGGTACACCTGGCACCCGAGGCAGTAGTTGAACGCCGCGTTGAGGAACGCGGCGAAAAGCGCGAACGCGGTCGCGACGACGCCGAGCGGTGTCACACCGGTCGCGAAGCCGATCGTGCCGACGAGCGCGAACACGAACCCGACCGCTTGGGCGAACCGCAGCGGGGCGGCGTCCTCGCGTTCGGTGGTCGGCCCGAGCCGCGGCGCGACCACGAGCCGGTACAGCACCGAGTACGGCGCGGGCTTGAGCCCGACGAACGCCCCGATCGCGAAGACCACGGTCTGCAGTGCGAGCAACGGCCACCACTGCGTGATCAGCACGACGGCGAGCACCACCGTGGTCACGATCGCGGCGAACCTGGGACCTCGCGGGTCTACGGCCGGTCCGGCGGACATGGGTTCCTCCTGCTCAGTGCGAGGGGAAGGGCGTGCGTCGACAGCACGCGGCGAAGACGGGGCGAACTGCGAGACGGCGCGAGACGTGCTTCAGCGCCGACCGGGAAAAGGCAGACACAAGCTGCTGCGCACGCGGCAGAAATCGACCGCGCGGCGCTGCGTCAGGAGGGTGATGGGCAGCTCGTCCACAGGGGGGAGGGTACCCAGGCTCGCTCGCTCCCGGAACCATGTTCATTCCTTGGGACGAGGTCCGGATCCTGAGAATCAACCACCGCGGACCGTGGTGCAGGCGCGGCGGTCGAGCAGCGTGCGCGCGGTTCGGCGGGGCGGCGAGGAGGTGCCGGGTGCGGATTCGGCGGGGCGGCGAGGGCCGGCGCTGCGAGGGGCGGCCGGGGCGGGGCGGCGCGCGTCAGCGCGATGCGGCGGCGAGGTGCGGGCGGAGCGCCTCGAGCAGCTCCGGGCCCTTGGGCACGCCGCCCACGCGCAGCAGTTCCCGGCCTTCCGGGTCCAGCGCGAGCGTGGTCGGCGTGCTGAGCACCGACAGCGCCTGCGCGACCTCGGGACGTTCGGTGACGTCCAGGTCGACGTGGTGCAGGCCGTCGGTCTTCTCCGCGAGCGACGACAGAATCGCCCGCGTGTGCCGGCACGGGGTGCAGAACGTGGTGGAGATCTGCACCAGGGTGACGGCGGATTCCGGATCAAGGGCCTCGGCGACCGGAGCGGGGAGGACGCGGGTCGCGGCGGCCGGTTTGGCCGCGCGGATCCGGCCGTTGCGGGCGCGCAGAACCAGGCCCGCGGCCGTCGCGACGACCAGCGTCGCCAGCAGCACCCACACTCCGGTCACCGGGATCAGCCTCCGTGGTTGGTGGACAGGTCGGCGAAGTTCACGTCCTGCGCTTCGCCCTTGATGGTCACCGAACCGCTGTCCACGCGGACCGCGGTCGGGGTGACCGACAGCGGCAGCCGGGTCGTCGAGATGGACGCCCGGAAGTTCGGCAACAGAGCTTTCTGCACGGCTTCCGGAACGATCGTGGTGCTCTGGTCATTCCCGAACTGCAACCGGTAAGGCACGATCGAGATCGTCTTCTCCTTGAGCTGGATCAGCGCGAAGCAGAAGATCTCGACCTTCTGCCCGGCCACCTGGACGTCGCCGGAAATCCGCACGCCCGCGCTGGTGCCGTCGGCCGGTTCGCCGTCGGCGTTGGTCGGCGTCGGGTCCGGCTGCTTGCCCTGCTCGGTGTCGCCGTATTTGACGTACGCCTGGGTCGACTGCTCGATCTTCAGGTTCTGGATCTTGTTCAGCGGCGAGACCCGGGCGAGGTCGGACGCCTTGATCGTCACCGCGCCGGTGAGCTTGCCGATCTTCACCGCCTTGGTGTTGCCGGACGTGAGGTCCGACAGCGGCGCGATGACGTCCTCGAGTTCGGCGCTCACGCGCAGGTCGCGAAGTTCGCTGCCGACCGGCACGCCGTCCGCGGAAACGGAGATGTGACTGTAGTCACCGGAGAGCGCCTGCACGGTGAACGGGAAACCGTGGATGGTGACCGACGGGTCGTCGCTCAGCCCGAGCTGTGCGCGGGCCTTCTGCGAGATCGTGTGCTCGGCGAAGGCCGCCGCTCCGAAATCCGCACCGACCAGCAGGAGCACCAGCACTCCCAGCACGATGAGCCACCGCCGTACGCGCCTGCCGCGGCGGCCGCCGCCGGGGTTGCTGGCCGGTCGGTCGTCCCGCGTCACGGGCCTGCTCGCCATCGCCTCGGTTCTCCTGTTCGGGTGGATTTCGTCGTGGTGCGGGTCACGTCCGGACGGTTAGCCCAGGTGTGATCGATCCAGCACGCGCTAGGTGCCGGGGTGTTCACCCGCTATTCTCACTTAGCACCGACCGACGCCACGTTCGAGGCGACGAATCTGAAGGCGGTGCGGATCATGAGCTTGGACCTGCTGGTGCTGACGGGGGAACTCGACGCTACCTCCGTACTACCCGCGCTGGACCTGCTGCCGCACACCGTACGCGTACGCGAGCCGGAAGTGACGGCCCTGCTCGACGCGGGCCACCGCGACGTCATCCTGCTCGACGCGCGCAGCGATCTCGCGTCCGCGAAGAGCCTGTGCCGGTTGCTTAAGGGCGCGGAAGACGAATCGGGCACGCCGGTCATCGCTGTCGTCGGCGAAGGCGGCCTGGTCGCGGTCAACTCCGAATGGCGCACGGACGACATCCTGCTGCCGACCGCTGGTCCGGCGGAGGTCGACGCGCGGCTGCGGCTGGCCACCACTCGCGACGGCATCGGCCTGCAGGCGGACGCCGAACTGCGCGTAGGCGACCTTGTCATCGACGAAGCGACGTACACGGCGAAGCTGCGCCGTCGCACGCTAGAGCTGACGTACAAGGAGTTCGAGCTCCTCAAGTACCTCGCCCAGCACGCCGGTCGCGTGTTCACTCGCGCGCAGCTGCTGCAGGAAGTGTGGGGTTACGACTTCTTCGGCGGCACGCGCACGGTCGACGTCCACGTACGGCGGCTTCGCGCGAAGCTCGGCCCGGAGCACGAGCAGATGATCGGCACGGTGCGCAACGTCGGCTACAAGTTCGAGCGGCCGGCGAAGGGCGCGAAGCCCGCTGTCGCCGCTCCGGCCGACGCTTCGGAGCTGACCTCCCACTGACGTTCGCCGGTAAGGTCGGTTTGTGGCTATCGACCTTGGCGACTGGACGACCGATCCCGACGACGCGGCGCGCGAAGTGCTGCTCGCAGTCAAAGCGGCTGACGGACGTCCCGAGGTCGACGCGACCGGGCCGCTGCCGCGCGAATTCGAGGGCGGGCTACATCTTCTGGCGCGTTTCGACGGCACGCCGGCCGGATACGTGCACCTTGACACCGAAGGCGATTCCCACGGCCACCAGGTCGCGGAGCTGTTCGTGCACCCGGATTTCCGGCGTCGCGGCGTCGGCACCGCACTCGCGCGGGCGGTAGTCGAGCGCGCCGACGCGGGGCTCCGCGTGTGGGCGCACGGCGATCACCCTGGTGCGGCGGCGATCGCGGCGAAACTCGGCCTCGGCCGGCAGCGCGAGTTGCTGATCCTGCACGTCGAGGTGTCCGATGCGGACTGGCCGGAACCGGTGCTGCACAACGGTTTTCGGCTGCGCACCTTCGTGCCGGGCCAGGACGAGGACGCGATGGTCGCGGTCAACGCGCGCGCGTTCGACTGGCATCCGGAACAGGGCGCGCTGACCGTCGCGGAGGTGCGCGCCGAAGAGCGGCAGGCCTGGTTCGACCCGGCCGGCTTCTTCCTCGCGGAGAACGAGAGCGGCGAGGTCGTCGGCTTCCACTGGACGAAGGTGCACGACCCGGTGCCCGGCCGGTTCGACGGCGACCCGGTCGGGGAGGTCTACGTGGTCGGCGTTGATCCGGCTACTCAGGGTAGTGGCCTGGGGAAGGCGCTGACCTTGGCCGGACTCCGCTACCTGCGCTCGCGAGGGCTACCGAGGGTGATCCTCTACGTCGAGGGCGACAACGCCGCGGCCTTGGCCGTGTACAACAAGCTGGGGTTCCAGCGTTTCGAGACCGACGTCCAGTACGGTGAGTGATCACGGTCGACGCGACCGGTGACCCGTGTTACTTTCCGCGTACTAGCAGGTCACGAGCAGGCCACGGCACCCGTTCGGGGTAGTAGTCCTGCTCACAAACGGTGACTTGTTCACCTTCCGTTCATCCAACCAAGGACGACCGTCCACCGAGGCTGCCTAGTGTCCGGTTCCGGTGCGGCTCACCCGCCCGCCGATCCCGACCGGATTCAAAAAGGCACATCTCCGAGTGGAGGAAATGCAGTGAAGATCATGCGGCCCCTGGGTGCCGTCGGCATCGTGGCGAGCGCCGCGCTCGTCCTCGCCGCTTGTGGCTCCGACCCTTCGGCGTCCAACAGCGGCGCGGGCTCGAACTCCGCCGCTCCCGCCGCCACCGGAACCGCCCAGGTCGACTGCGGGGGCAAGAGCCCGCTGTCCGCTGAGGGCTCGTCGGCCCAGAAGAACGCCATCGAGGTGTTCAACCAGGCCTACGCCAAGAAGTGCCCCGGCCAGAAGGTGAACTACAACGGCACCGGCTCCGGCGCGGGCGTCAAGCAGTTCAACGCCAACCAGGTCGACTTCGGCGGTTCGGACTCGCCGGTCAAGGACGCCGACCTCGAGGCCGCCACCAAGCGCTGCGGTTCGCCCGCGCTGAACATCCCGCTGGTCGTCGGCCCGATCGCGGTCGGCTACCACCTGTCCGGGGTGGACAAGCTGACGCTGACCCCGCAGGTCATCGCCAAGATCTTCAACGGCGGCATCAAGAACTGGAACGACCCGGCGATCAAGGCGGTCAAGGGCAACGAGAGCCTGAACCTGCCGGACAAGCCGATCCAGGTCGTCTCCCGCTCCGAGGAGTCGGGCACCACCGACAACTTCCAGAAGTACCTCGGCGCGGCCGCCAAGGACGTCTGGACCCAGGGCGCGGGCAAGAAGTTCAACGGCGGCGTCGGCAACGGTGCGCAGGGCTCGAACGGGGTCGCGAGCACCGTCAAGGGCGCGGACGGCTCGATCACCTACGTGGAGAGCGCGTTCGCCAAGGACGGCGTCACCCCGGCCCTGATCGACAGCGGCTCCGGCGGCGTCGAGCTGAACGCGCAGAACGTGGCCAAGTCCCTGGACGCCGCCAAGTTCTTCCACCCGGGCACCAACGACCTGGCGATGGACCTCAACGGCATCTACTCCAGCAACGTGCCGGGCGCCTACCCGCTGCTGCTGACCACGTACGAGATCGTGTGCTCGAAGTACTCGAACCCGGACGTCGCGAAGGCTGTCAAGGCGTTCCTGACGGTGTCGGCCACCGACGGCCAGCAGCCGCTGTCGGCCAAGGGCTACGTGCCGATCCCGCAGAGCCTGCAGGACAAGGTGCTGAAGGCCGTCAAGGAAATTTCCTGAAACAACGGCTAGCTGGTACGAAGGCTGACTAGAGACTGTCGATGAGCGACCAATCCTCGACGCGAACGCCCACCGGCGACCCCGGTGGGCGTTCGTCGTCCGCCCGAGCGTTCCCGGAGGATCCGATTTCGGACAAGCCACCCGCGCCGGCGCCGGAAGCGCCGCCCGCGCGGAAGAAGCCGACGAAGGTGCGAGCCGGTGACCGCATCTTCCAGAACCTGACCACCGGGGCCGGGATCTTCGTCGTCGCCCTGATCGCCCTGATCGGGATTTTCCTGGTCGTCCAGGCGATTCCGGCGCTGAAGGCGGACAAGGTCAACTTCCTGTTCAATCACGGGTGGTCGACGAACGACCCGGCCAACATGGCCTTCGGGATCGCCGACCTCGCCGAGGTCACCGTGGCGACCTCGCTGGTGGCGCTGATCATCGCGATGCCGATCTCGCTGGGCATCGCGCTGTTTCTCACCCAGTACGCGCCGCCGAAACTGGCCCGGCCGTTCGCCTACATCGTGGATCTGCTCGCCGCGGTGCCGTCGATCATTTTCGGCCTGTGGGGCATTCTCGTGTTCGCGCCCGCGATCGAGCCGTTTTCCGAGTGGGTCAACCGCACCTTCTCGTGGATTCCGATTTTCGCGCCGGGCAACATCGCGCCGAACGTGCGCGGCACCATTTTCACCGCCGGAATCGTGCTGGCGGTGATGATCCTGCCGATCATCACGTCCCTCACCCGCGAGGTTTTCGAGCGCACGCCCACCGCGCAGGTCGAGGGCGCGCTCGCGCTCGGAGCCACGCGCTGGGAGGTCATTCGCACCACGGTGCTTCCGTTCGGCAAGGCCGGTTTCGTCGGCGCGTCGATGCTCGGCCTCGGCCGCGCGCTCGGTGAAACCATTGCCCTGGCGGTGATTCTGCTGATCCCGCAGGGCCGCAACTTCGACTGGAGCCTCTTCGACGGCGGCGCGACGTTCGCCTCGAAAATCGCCCAGAACTACAGCGAGTTCAACAACCCGACCTCGGCCGGCGCGTACATCGCGGCCGGCCTGGTGTTGTTCGTGCTGACGTTCCTGGTCAACTTCGCCGCGCGCTCGATCGTCGGCAAGAAGGGGGAGTGAGGCGTGTCGACCACCCTCGAACGGCCCGCGACGACACCGGCTTTCCAACAGGTGAGCGCGGCCCGCAAGGTCAAGAACGGCGTGGCCACCGTGCTGGTGTGGCTGTCGTTCCTGATCGCCGTGATCCCGCTGGTGTGGGTGCTGTACACGGTGATCGCCAACGGGATCAAGCGGATCCCGTACAGCAACTGGTGGGGCCAGGACTTCGGTTCGGTGCTCGGCGACGAGGTCGGCGGCGGCGTGCTGCACGCGGTCATCGGCACCCTGCTGCAGGGTCTCGTGTGCGCGGTCATCTCGGTGCCGATCGGCCTGCTGGTCGCGATTTACCTCGTCGAATACGGCCGCGGCAAGTTGGCCAGGGCCACCACGTTCATGGTGGACATCCTCTCCGGTGTTCCGTCCATTGTGGCCGCTCTGTTCATTTACGCGCTGTGGGTCACCACGCTCGGCCTGCCGCGCAGCGGGTTCGCGGTGTCGCTGGCCTTGGTGCTGCTGATGATTCCGGTGGTCGTCCGCTCGGCGGAGGAAATGCTGCGGATCGTGCCGGACGACCTGCGCGAGGCCTCCTACGCGCTGGGCGTCCCGAAGTGGAAGACGATCATGAAGATCGTGCTTCCGACGGCGCTGTCGGGCATTCTCGGCGGCATCATGATGGCGCTCGCCCGCGTGATGGGCGAAACCGCGCCGCTGCTGGTGCTCGTCGGGTACACGTCCTACGTCAACTGGAACATCTTCAGCGGGGAGCAGGCGTCGCTGCCGTTGGTGATGAACAACGAACGCGCCACCAACTCGATGGACCCCGGCAGCGTCGGCTTCGACCGGATCTGGGGAGCCGCGCTCACCCTGGTGCTCATCATCGCCGTGATCAACCTGCTCGCCACGGTCCTTTCCCGCATCGTCGCCCCGAAGAAGAAGTGAGTCATGGCCAAGCGAATCGACGTCAAAGACCTGGACATCTACTACGGCAAGTTCCACGCCGTGGACAGCGTCACGCTGAACGTCCCGCCGCGGAACGTGACCGCGTTCATCGGGCCGTCGGGCTGTGGCAAATCGACCGTGCTGCGCACGCTGAACCGGATGCACGAGGTCATCCCGGGGGCTCGGGTCGACGGGCAGGTGCTGCTCGATGGCGAGGACATCTACGCCTCGGCGGTGGACCCGGTGCAGGTGCGGCGCACCATCGGCATGGTGTTCCAGCGGCCGAACCCGTTTCCCACGATGTCCATTAAGGACAATGTGGTGGCCGGTCTCCGGCTCGGCGGGGTGAAGAGCCGCAAGCAGCTCGACGAGGTCGCCGAGCGCGCGCTGCGCGGCGCGAACCTGTGGAACGAGGTCAAGGACCGGCTGAACAAGCCGGGCGGCGGCCTTTCCGGCGGGCAGCAGCAGCGGCTCTGCATCGCGCGGGCGATCGCGGTGCAGCCGGACGTGCTGCTGATGGACGAGCCGTGTTCGGCGCTGGACCCGATCTCGACGCTGGCCATCGAGGACCTGATCGGCGAGCTGAAGAAGGACTACACGATCGTCATCGTGACGCACAACATGCAGCAGGCGGCGCGGGTTTCGGACCAGACCGCGTTCTTCAACCTGGCCGGCGTCGGCCAGCCGGGCAGGCTGATCGAGCTGAACGACACGGAGAAGATCTTCTCCAACCCGGACGAGAAGGCCACCGAGGACTACATCTCGGGCCGCTTCGGCTGATTCCACTGTGGACGGCCGCCCTGGTTTCCCTGCCAGGGCGGCCGTTTTCCGGGCACTAAAAAACCGCCACCCGTTGGCTCGGGCGGCGGTTTTTGTCGTGGTGTCTCAGATGGTCAGGTCCTCGTCGTCGGTGCCGTAGCCGGGCATCCGGCCGGTGACCACGAAAATCATCCGCTTGGCGACGGACACCGCGTGGTCGGCGTAGCGCTCGTAGAAGCGGCCGAGCAGCGTGACGTCGACCGCGGAGGCGACGCCGTGCGGCCATTCGCGGTCCATCAGCACGGTGAACAGGTGCCGGTGCAGGTCGTCGACCTGGTCGTCCTCGGCCTCGAGGTCCTTGGCCGCGGACACGTCCTTGGTCTTGATGATCGCCTCGACCTGGCGGGCGAGCTTGACCGCGGCCCGGCCCATCTCGGCGAAGTACGGCTTGACCGCTTCCGGCAGCACCGGGTCGGGGTGGCGGCGGCGGGCGGCCTTGGCGACGTGCAGGGCGAGATCTCCCATGCGCTCCAGGCTTTCCGCCGCGTGGATGGCGGCGAGCACGGTGCGCAGATCGGTCGCGACCGGGGCCTGCAGCGCCAGCAGCGCGTACGCCTGCTCCTCGCATTCGGCACGCGCGTCGTCGACCTTCGCGTCGTCGCTGATCACCTGCTCGGCGAGGCCGAGGTCGACCTCCAGCAGTGCTTTGGTGGCCCGCTCCATGGCGTCGGCAACCTGGACCGACATCGCGGCCAGGTTTTCGGCGAGCTGATCGAGTTCGACATGGTAGGCCTCACGCATGAGCACACCCTACGTCGTGGACTGTCCGAATACCGCATCGCTGGGTGAACCGCATATGAACCCCGCCTAACGAATCCGAAGTGCTCAGCCGGAGTTGGCGCTCTTACGCGAATCCGCGTTGGCGGGCGGCGCGTTCGCCGCGGTGCCGGCGGGCTGGTTGCCCGGGAGCGGGGTGTTGTCGCGCAACGCGTCGAAGAGGCTCTTGGTCTTTTCCTGGACCAGGACTTCGTTGCCGCGCTTGTTCGGCAGGCCGACGGTGGGCACGGTCATGAAGTTGATGTTCGCCGGGTCGAGTCCGCGCATCGACTGCGCGAGCGTCATCATTTGCTGCACGCCGAGGTTGTCGCCGAACGTCGCGTGCGCGAAAGCGGTGATGAAGCCGGACAGTTTCCCCGGGTCCAGCACGACATCCGAAGACATGACCTTCTTGAGCAGTGCCCCGATGAACGCCTGCTGCCGCTTGATCCGGCCGTAGTCGGAGGTCGGGTCGCCCTTGACGTGCCGCGCGCGCACGTAGCTCAGCGCCTGGTCGCCGGAAATGGTCACGTCGCCGGTTTCGGCCAGCACCTTGCCGAGCACGGTGTCGTCGATCGGTTTCTCGTTGTGCACGGTCACCCCGTGCACCGCGTCGACCATTTCCTTGAACCCGTTGAAGTCGATGCCGACGAAATGGTTGATCCGCAGGCCGGTGACTTTCTGGATCACCTTCGTCATGCATTGCGGACCGCCGATCGCGTAGGCCGTGTTGAGCTTCGCGATTTTCTGCTCGGGCACGACCTCGTCGGTAGTCTGGGCTTTGGCCGGATCCCACCGGTTGCAATCGGGCCGGTCGATTTCGAGGTCGCGAGGGAACGAAACGACGACGACCCGTTTCCGGTCCGCGGGAACGTGCGCGACCATGACTGTGTCCGACCGCGCGCCGGGGATATTGGCCGCGTCGCCGACGTTTTCTTCGGAGGACGCACCGTCGCGGGAATCGGAGCCGACCATGAGGAAGTTCTCGTCGTTGGCCTGCCCCTCGGCGTTCTGGATGTCGGAAGAGTTCTCGTCCAGCGCGGATACCTGAGCGAACTTGGCGTCAAACCAGGTAACCGCACCCCACGCGACGCCCGTGCCGACAAAAATAAGCACGACGACCACGATCAACGCGATCCGCCCGATCCGGACGTTGCGCGCGGTATGCCGCTGTTTCTTCTCCTGCAGCCGCGTCTGCTCCGGCTTTTCGGCAGGCTGCTCTTCTTCCTCTTTGTCGAGCAGCACCACCCGCTGCAGCGCAGTCCGAGTCTGCTCGAGCAAGGCCATCGAACGGGTAGTGAGACGCTCCCGCCGTTCGCGCCGCTTCGCTTCCTCCGCGGCGGCGTCGTCATGCGCGGCGGAGAACCGAGCAAGACTGTGATCGATCTTGCGACGGTACTGAGTGGCCTCGTCGATAGCCTCCATCTCGTCGGTCATCGTGAGCGGATCCATCTCCGCCCGAACCGCCGCGGCAGGCTTCGCCGGAGTACGCCGAGGCCGCTTGCCATTCGGCCCTTCGACGGCCGGACCCGGTTCGTCCGGGCTGAGCTGAGCTTTCGCCCCGAGACCGACTCCCTTGACCGGCGTGAACTGCGTCCGGTCCGCCGAGTTCCCGGCGAGCGCCGGGCTGAGCTGGGTCCGCTCCTCCTCCGACGCGCCTTGCCGCCCCTTCGGCACCGGTCTGCGCCGAGGACGCCCCCCGTTCACCGCGGGGCTGAGCTGGGTCCGTTCCGGGTCTGGCCCTCCGGCTGGCGTGGAGCCATTCGTCGGGCGTGGCCGGTCACCGTCGAGTGCGGGGCTGAGCTGGGTTCGTTCTGGGTCTGGCCTCCCGGCTGGCGTGGAGCCATTCGTCGGGCGTGGCCGGTCACCGTCGAGCGCGGGGCTGAGCTGGGTCTGCTCGAGCCCCGCACGCCCCCGCGCCGCTCCCTTACCCCGCCGCTGGTCCGGCGCGAGGGCCGGACTCAGCTGCGTCCGTTCAAGCTCGTCCTCAGGTTCCGCGCCGCCAGCCGGTTCGCCCGACCGGCGCCCAGCTACTCCCGGACCGGCCGGTCGCCGACTGGGCGCGTTAGGCACCCGGTGGCCGCCGGAATCCTGCCCGGTCGCGCGCTGCCCGTCGGGATCGAGCCCACCCGGCGCCTCAGGACCGGCTGCCCGTTGCCCGTGCCCCGCTGCCCCATCGACAACCGACCCTGCCGGGCGCGGCCCAGCCGCTCGCGGTGCGTCCAGGTCTGGACCAGACATCCGCTGCACCGCCGAGCCGGGCGCGGGCGGCGCTGGTCGAGGGGAGTCTGGCCCTGCTGCGCGCGGTCCGGCCATGCGTTGCACGGGCGAGCCGGGTCCGGCTGGCCCGTCTGAATCCAGCCCGGCGAGGGGTTGCGGGTCCAGTTCCGGGCCAGGCATCCGCTGCGCTGCCGAGCCGGGCACAGGCGGCGTTGGTCGAGGAGAATCCGGTCCCGCTGGTCGCGGTCCGGCCATGCGTTGTGCGTCCGGTTCCGGACGGGACATTCGTTGTGCGGCCGAGCCGGGTCCGGCTGACCCATCGGCATCCAGCCCAGCCATGGGCTGGGGGTCCAGCTGCGGACCAGGCATCCGCTGCGCCGCCGAGCCAGGCCCGGGCGGCGTTGGTCGAGGAGAGTCCGGCCCCGCTGGTCGCGGTCCGGCCATGCGTTGCGCGTCCGGTTCCGGACGGGGCTTCCGTCGCGCGGCGGAGATTGGCCCGTCGGTGTGCGGCCCGTCCAACTCCGGGCTAGGCAACCGATGCCCGCCGGAATCCGGACCGGCCATCCGCTGACCAGGAGCGTTCTCCGCACCGTGCGGCCGCCGAGGCCCGGGCGGCTCCGGCGACACCGGAACGCCGCCGCCCTGCCGAGGCCGGGGCGGAAGCCCGTCCGCCCGCCGACGCCGCGGTCGCATCCCCAGCTCCGGAGAACCCACCTCGGCGCTTCCCGGCAGCCCACCGTCCTCCGCGGACCGAGCTAGCCCCTCGCCGACTCCGGCGATCCCCTGACCACGAAGCCCCCGCGGTTCCCCGGCCTCGCCCGAACCAGGCCGAACCCGTCCGCCCGGTTCCACCGGCGAAGCTTCGGACCCACCCGGCTCCCCGCGATGGCCAGCCCTCTGGACCAGACCAGCCTCAGGACGTGCGTCGGATTCCCCGAGCCGCTCATCCGAGTCCGGCGCGGCGTGCCGAACGTCAGCAGGCTGAGCCCGCCGACTGCCCGTCTCTCCAAGCCCTTCACCCGGCTCAGCGCGATAAGTCCCCCGACGCCGCGCACCTCCACCGGACGCATCCGGGTCGCTGATACTGTCCGGCACCGCTCCACCAAGCAGCGCCCGCCCGCCCACTCGCGCGGGCCCGTCGAGCCGGTTCGCCCGACGTCCGCCGGGGACCCCCGCGTCGTCCGAAGAACTGGCACGCCGATCGCCGACCCCGTTGACCTGGGCCGCGGATACGTCTGCTGCCCCGCTCGCCCCGGAACCGTCCGCGACTTCTCGGCTGTGCCGATTGCCGACGCCATTGACGCTGCCTCGACCAGTCGAAGCAGCGTCGTCTTCCGCCATCCCAGCGGTTCGGTAACCGCGCCCGTTCGCTCGTCTCCCGACGGAATCAGCGTCGTTTCCGGCTGGCTCACCGTGTCGGCCGCCAACCCCGTTCGTCCACCCGCCAGCGGGCACCTCTTCTGCAGACTCGTTGCTGCGCTTGGCCCGTCTCCCTGAGCTGGCGTCTCCGACCGTCTCGCCGGGGCGACTGCCAACTCCTTCCGAGGGCTCGGCGCGCCGCTTGGCTCGTCGGCCGATATCTCCTACGGCTGGCTCACCGTGGCGACTGCCGACCCCGCCATCCGATACAGCGTCTTCTTCCGCAGGCTCGCTGCGCCGCTCGGCCCGTCGGCTGATATCTCCTGCAGCTGGCTCGCCGAGGCGACTGCCGACCCCGTTGACGTGCCCGTCGTCCGATACAGCGTCATCGTCCGCAAGCTCGCTGCGCCGCTTGGCTCGTCGGCCGAAATCTCCGACGGCTGGCCCACCGTGCCGACCGCCGATCCCATTGACGTGTCCGTTCGCGCGTCCACCGGCCGCTGCGGCGTCGTCTTCCGCGGGCTCGCCGTGCCGCCCGTTCACCAGGCCGCTCAGCTCCGCGCCGTCTCCCGGCTCCGCGTGCCGACTGACCCCGTTGGCGTGCCCATTCGCCCGCCGCCGACCCGGCTCGACCGGCGAACCGCCGCCCGCGCCGAGGAAACCGGAGTCCGGCTCCGCCCGCCGTCGCCCCGGCTCGGGGTCCGCGCGGCGACGGCCCGGCTCTGCCCGCCGGGTGCCCGGTTCCGCGAGCCGGCTCACCGGTTCCGCATGCCGCGTGCCGGGATCGTCGGCGAAGGCCGGTCGCTCACCCGTGTGCCGTGCGACCACGTCG
Organism: Amycolatopsis sp. VS8301801F10; assembly: GCF_046195355.1. Classification (NCBI taxonomy): domain Bacteria; kingdom Bacillati; phylum Actinomycetota; class Actinomycetes; order Pseudonocardiales; family Pseudonocardiaceae; genus Amycolatopsis; species Amycolatopsis sp. VS8301801F10. The sequence continues at coordinate 1,806,185 of NZ_CP176065.1, forward strand.
GACACGCTGATGCCGCCGTGAGTGTCCATCGAACGGCGGCGTCCGCCGCGGGGACGTGCGGTGGTGTCGGAATGGCGACCGGTGCCTGGGGTGGTGCGCTCGTCGGGCACTCGGTCTCCTCTCGCACGTCAGGCGCCTGGCTGGGGCGGCTTACCTTTGAACACCCGGCGGCTTCGCCGGGTCTCCCAGGACTCGTCGTACCGGGGGAGCTTTTCGTTATCGTACGGATACCCGCCGTTCGTGACGACACCCTCCCGCGAATTTCTTCACCTTGCGTCGCCCTAAGACGCACTGAAGCGGACGAACAGGTGAAGATCGGGTTCAATGAATGGAGTAATCGCAGCCGTGCGTTACTCAGAGTGCGTAATTACCTGAGCGGTCTCGCGGTCGTGAAAAGCGACCTTGTTGCGTCCGGCCCGCTTCGCGGCGTAAAGGAGATTGTCGGCCCGATGGAGCTGGCGCGGTCCCGATCCGGTGCCGTGCGCGAGGCCGACGCTGATCGTCACCCGCAGGCCCGGGCGGAGTTCTGACCAGGGATGACGGGCGACCCGACGGCGCGCGGCATCGGCGAGCCGGACTGCGTCCCGGTGATCGAGTCCCGGCAGGACGAGAGCGAATTCCTCGCCGCCGTACCGTGCGCAGAACGCATCGGCGGGCAGTCCCTCCTGCAGGAGATCGGCGACTCGGCAGAGGACGCGGTCGCCGAGAAGGTGACCGTACGTATCGTTCACGGACTTGAACCGGTCGAGGTCGACCAGTGCGACGGCCACCGCGGCGGGCAGTTCGGGCAGCCGCTGGTCGAGGTACCGGCGGTTGTAGCTGGAAGTGAGCGGATCGCGCAGGCTGCCCGCTCGCGCGATGTCGAGCGCGGAGCGCAGGTGCCGGTAGGCCCGGTGCCAATCGCCGCGTGTCGCGAACAGGTCCGCGATCGACTCGTGCAACGAGAGCAGGTCTGGCGCGGTCTCCCCCGTTCCGAGTTCGTCGTCCGCCGACACTCTGACCTCCGCCACTCCATCGTTTTCGTCGTAAAGGAGCGGTGGCTTGAGTGATCGGTACGGACGAAGGTGAATTTCGCTCAAGTGGACGACGGAGTTCCGCCGTTGTCACGCAGCGCAGTTCCGGGCTTAGAGCGCGGAGAAGGGCTTTTTGTCCTTGAGCTGCGCGAATTGATCACGAGCCCAGTAACTCGCGGCAGTACCCGGATCCGCGATCCACTGTGTGTAATCAGCCCAGGAAATCCATCGCCAGCCGCCCACTTCTTCGGGATTCGGCCGCGGATCGACGTCCGTCCAGGCGGCGAACACCGGACAGAACTCGTTCTCCACGACCCCCTGGAAGGGCGGCGTGCGGTAGCGGTACGTGGGCAGCACGCACTCGAGGTCCTCGAGCGCGGGCAGCCCGAGTTCGTACGAAGCCCGCCTGCGCACTGCGGCCTCCAACGCTTCAGCGGGAGCCGGATGCCCGCACACGCTGTTGGTCCACACCCCCGGCCACACCTTCTTGTGCAGCGCGCGCTGGGTGATCAGCAGGGCGTTGTCCGAACGGCGCAGGACATAGCAGGAGAACGCGAGGTGCAGCCGCGTGTCCGCGTGATGGCTGGCGAGCTTCGGCCCGGTCTCCCCGGTGGGTATGCCGTCCTCGGTCACGAAGACGACGCGTTCGGTTTCGGCTTCAGTGCTGGTGTCCACTCCGGATACTGAACACCACGCACCACCCGGCCGATACCGCGAGCCGGGTGGCCGTTTCGCCCGATTCGAGTGTCGGATCTTCACGCAACGCTCGAAACCGCAGCTCGCCGGACACCCAGCCGAACGGTGGCACGGGAAGCCCCCGCCGTCACCGGCTTCCGAGGTGCTCGACGATCAACGAGGTCAATGCCTCCGGCGCTTCTTCCGCTACCCAGTGCGACACCTCCTCCAGCATTTCGAACCGGTACGGCCCGGTGCACCAGTTCGCCGTGTCGAGCGCGGCCGTGGATCCGAACGCGACGTCCTCTGTGGACCACACGTACATCGCAGGCACCGAAATCTTGCCGATTTTCCCGCCCGGACGCCCGGCTCGGTACCAGTTCAGCGCGGCGGTGAGCGCACCCGGTTCGGACAGCCGCTGCACGTACTCGTCGATCTTGCTCGGCGGGATGCGCCGGTCGAAGATGTCGCGCAACGCCTTCGCGTTGTCGGCGAGCATTCGGCGTTCGGTCGCGGGCGTCTGCCGCCACTCCGTCATATAGGCCGACCGCAGGTGCTGGTCCTCGTCCGTCCGCATCGCCTCGGCGAGTGCGCCCGGGTGTGGCGTGGAGACCACGGTGAGGCTGCGCAGCCGCTCCGGGTGCTCGTCGGCCGTCCACCAAGCGACCGCGCCGCCCCAGTCGTGGCCGACCAGGTCGAACTTGCTCCAGCCGAGCGTGTCGGCCATGGCCAGGACGTCGGACACCAGCGTCGCGATGCCGTATTCGGCCGGGCGTTCGGGCCGCACGTCCGGCGAATAACCGCGCTGATCCGGTGCGACCGCGCGGTAGCCGAGCACGCCGAGCGTCGCCACCTGGTGTTCCCACTCCACGGCGGCCTGGGGAAAGCCGTGCAGCAGCAGTACCGGGCGGCCGTCTTCGGGGCCGGCGGCGATGGCGTCGAAGGATCCCGCGTCGGTCGGGATGGTCAGCTGGTCGATCACGAGACGCACTCTACGGACCGGCACCGACAGTTTTGGCCGGTCTCGCGCCATCCCTGTGATCTGAGCCATAAGGGAACAAATAAGTTGAGTCGCTCGTTAGCAACTTTGCAAGGCTTGGTCAGCGCCCCAGCAGCTGGCCGCAGTTGTCCGAAAGGGGATTCGACATGCTGATCCGCACCGACCCGTTCGCCCAGTTCGACCGCCTGACCCAGCAGTTCTTCGGCGGTCAGGGCACCGCGCCGCGCTCCGTCCCGATGGACGCCTACCGCGCCGGCGACGAGTACGTCGTCCAGTTCGACCTCCCGGGGATCGCCCGCGACTCCATTGACGTGAGCGTCGAGCGCAACGTGCTCACAGTCCGCGCCGAGCGCACGCCGGTCGCGGTCGAGGACGCGCAGGTCCAGGTGTCCGAGCGCCCGCGCGGCAAGTTCTCGCGCCAGCTGTTCCTCGGCGACACGCTCGACACCACGCGCATCGCCGCGGACTACGTCGACGGCGTGCTGACGCTGCGCATCCCGGTCGCCGAGAAGGCCCAGCCGCGCAAGATCACCGTCGGCGGCGCGCCGCAGGAGATCGACGCCTGAGGTCGTGACCCCAATTTGTCCCCAGGTTATCCACAGTGGGTTGTGGATAACCTGGGGACAGTTGCTATCTGTGCAGGTCAACGGAGGATTTCCGCCGGTGGTCGCCGCGGTAGAGCGTGTAGAGCCACGCGATGGCCAACAGGTAGAAGGCGATTTGGGCGGAGATGCCGTCGCCGCTGCGAAGTGGAGACCGCGGCGAAGATCATGCTCGCACGTAGGTCTGGACCGTCGGGCGCGCAATGTCGCCGCGAATTGGAGCGGTCCGATCAGCAGCACCAGGCTCGCGGACAGGGCGTGCAGCACGATCGTCAAGTGCCAAGCGATCGCGGGATCCGGCTCAGCGTCGGATCGCCGGTCAGGTACGTCGCGGCGGAGAACAACCCGACGCCGAAGGCGGACATGGCGACCGCGGCCCAGGCGATCCGCCGACGGCTGCGGCGGGAAACGGCAAATCTCCTGCTCGGACTGGGTTTGTGCAGCGAGCCTCTCGTAGTGGCGGGTTGGGCGCGTCGCTGAGACTCGCGTAGATCAGGTCGTGCGTTCGGCAGGTTGCCGATGTGCGGTCGCTGTCGCGACCCTGACGGCGAATTCCCTTTGTCACGACGGATTCTTAGCTGGTGGTCACGGTCCGTGCCCTTTGCCGCAGATACCGGATGACCGAGCTGCGTTGGGTCGACCTGGCCGTCTGATGGCCGAACTTTCAGCCGCCGGAGTGCATGTCCTCGGCTTCGGGAACGCAGTCGTCGTCCGGGTCGTCGAGCCAGCCGTGCGGGAGCGTCACCTTGCCCGGCGAACCCTGCCGCCCGCGCGGACCGGTCGCGGCGCTCGGGAACGGAGCGTCGTGGTCCAGCTGCGCGATCAGGTCGTCCAGCTGGTTCAGGCTCGTCACCATCGCGAAGCCGCGCCGCAGCTCGGAGCCGACCGGGAAGCCCATCAGGTACCAGGCCATGTGCTTGCGGATGTCGCGCATGGCCTTGTCGTGGCCGTCGTGCTCGATGAGCAGCTCGGTGTGCCGCCGCAGGACGCGCGCGACTTCGCCGAGGTTCGGTCCGGCCGGAATCTCGCGCCCTTGGAAGGCGGCTTCGAGCTCGCCGAACAACCACGGCCGACCGAGGCAGCCGCGCCCGACGACCACCCCGTCGCAACCGGTCTCGGCGACCATGCGGAGCGCGTCGTCCGCGCTGAAGATGTCGCCGTTGCCCAGCACCGGGATGCTGGTGACGGCCTCTTTCAGCGCCGCGATCTTCGACCAGTCGGCCTGCCCGGAGTAGCGCTGCGCGGCCGTACGCGCGTGCAAGCTGACGGCAGCCGCGCCCTCGGCTTCGGCAATGCGCCCGGCGTCGAGGAACGTGTGGTGGTCGTCGTCGATCCCGACGCGGAACTTCGCGGTGAACGGAACACCGGCCGGTTCGGCTGCCTTCACGCAGGCGGAGATGATGTCGGCGAACAGTTTCCGCTTGTAGGGAAGCGCCGCCCCGCCACCCTTCCTGGTGACCTTGGCGACAGGGCAACCCCAGTTACTATCCACGTGGTCGGCCAGCCCTTCGCCGACGATGATCCGGACCGCTTCGGCCATCGTCTTCGGGTCGACCCCGTAGAGCTGCATGGACCTCGGTTTTTCGTGCTCGCCGAAGGTCATCATGTGCATGGTGCCGGGATGCCGCTCGACGACCGCGCGGGCGGTGATCATTTCGCAGACGTAGATGCCGGCACCGTACTCGGCGCACAGCTGTCGGAAGGCGACGTTGGTGATCCCGGCCATCGGAGCGAGCACCACGGGCGGATCGACCTGGTAGGGGCCGATCTTCAACGTGGGCGCGCTCAATGTGGCAGTCACGCGTCCATTGTCGCCCGTGACGTACGGCACACGCATCCGGGCAGGTCCGCGGTCGCGAGACCGTCTCGTGTCCAGCGTTGAGTAGTGCTACGGATCCGATCATCGTGCCGTTTCGCCGACGATGTCCGGTATGACCACGGAAGCTGCAACGCTCCACCGCCTGGCCGGCGAACTGGACGCCCTCGGCCGTCGCCTGACCCACGTAGGCGCCGAACTCCGCGCGGTGCGTCCCCAGCCCGAGCTGGCCACCGACCAGCCCGACGAGACGCCCGCGCTCAACCCGGCCTCCCAGTCGGCACCAGGCCACCCGGGCAGCGACGAGTCGGCTGGGGACGCGTCGCGGCCGGGCTACCCGTCCGGCACCGCTCAGCCCGTCAGCTCCGACCGCTCGGGTGCGGAAAGCTCCTCCGCCGCGCCGAGCGAGGCTGCCGCGCTTGGCCAGGACGTTGAGCCGGGCCAGGCTGCCGCGCTCGGTGAACACGCCGAGCCAGGCAAGGCTGCTGCCCTTGGTCAGCACACCGAGCCGGGCGAGGCTGCGTCTGGTCAGGACGCCGAGCCGGGCGAGCTGACCGCGTCAGGCCACCCTGCCGAGCGGGGTCCGATCGCCGAACCCGGCCACCCGCAGCAGCCTGGGGCCGTGGCCGAACCTGGCCACCCTGTCGCGTCGGGCCAGACAGCCACGCCCGGTCCTCTCGGTGATCCGGGCCAGCCCGCCGAGCCGGGCCAAGCCGCTGAGCCTGCCCGCGCTGCCGGACCAGTCCAGCCGCCCGCGCCTGGTCACCCCGCCGCACAGGGCTACCCGACTGCTCCGGGCCACGCACCCGCCCAGGGCTACCCAACTACGCAGGGCACCGGCCCGTACCTGTACCCGGCCTACTCGGCCGCGCACGGGACGACGTTCCACCCCCACCCGGGCTACTACCCGTACAACCCTTACGCAGCTCCGTATTCCGCCCAGCCCATGGCCAGCACGACCCACCCGTCGACGCCGCGACCCGAACCTGGCCAGCCCGCCGCGGACCATGCCGCAGCCGGACAGTCCGCTGCCCATCCGGGTCACGGACCGCACGCCGCCGGTCAGTTCGCGGCCGGCCAGTCCGCCCAAGAACACCCGCAGGCAACTGCCCCACGGCCGCCGTACGGCCAACCGCCCTTCGCCCAGTCGCCTTACGGTCAACGGCCTTACGCCCCACCGCTGTACACCCCGCCTCCGACACTCCGGGAGCGGCTCAGCCGTGAGGGCGCCGGTTCGCGGCTGCTGGCGTGGATCGGTGGTGCGGTGACTCTGCTCGGGGTCGTCCTGCTGCTGATTCTGGCCATCCAGCGCGGCTGGCTCGGTCCGTTGCCGCGGGTAGCAGTTGGCGCGGTGTTCGGTGGCATCCTTGTCGGCGCGGGTGCTTGGCTGCACCGCAAACCGGCTGCGCGCACCGGTGCGTTCGCCCTTGTCGCCACTGGGATCGCGACGCTCTACCTCGACACTGTCGCTGCCACCTCCTTGTACGATTTCCTGCCGGTTCCCGCCGGGCTCGCGGTCGGCTTGGCGATCGCGGTGGGCGGCCTTTTGCTTGCGGTCAAATGGGATTCCTCTCTCTTGGCGAATGCCGTGGTGGGAGGATGCGGTGTGTGCGCGCCCCTGATCACCTGGGGCTTCAGCGACGAACTCGTGACGTTCCTTCTCATGATCCAGATCGCGACCGTCCCTGTCCAGCTCCGTCGGTCATGGTGGCCACTTTCGTTTACTGCAGCCATTCCTCCCTTGACATCGGCGCTGATCGGTGTCGGGCTGCGGACCCTGCCGGTGTGGGCAGTGATTGCCGCCGGTGTAGTCAGCGCGGCGGCAGCGATGATTACGTTGCGACGCAACGATAATGAGCCTTACTCGCTGTCCGTCCTTGCTGTTGCGCCGCTGCCGATCTTGGTTGCCGCGCTGGTGTTGAACCGGCCGGAATCCGTGCTTCTGGCGGGCGGAACGGCGGTTGTGCTCATCGCGACCTGGCCCATCGTGCGGGGGAATTCCGGTACTGTCGCCGGAATCGCTGGCCTCGTCGCCGCGATGCAGGCGACCGTCACGCAGTTCGATGGGGGAGCTGTCCTGCTTGGCGAAGCGGTAGTGCTCGCCTTCGCGGCGAAGTTCACTCGGAACCGGTTCGCGCTAGGTGGTTCTCTCGCCTTCGCGGTGATCGGCGGGCTGTTCGCGCTCGGGTCGGAGGTGACTCCGGCGCTGTTGGTGCTCCCGCATTGGCATCCGCGCGATCTGCTCCTTTCCGCGCTGGCCTCGGCTGCGCTTCTTCTCGCCGCGGCGATCGCCTTGCCGTGGGCGGCGATTCGGCTCAACGTAGTGAAATCGGCCAGTCTTGCGCCTTGGCTGCCCGCAGGATTGTGTGCGCTCTACGGTGCCGCTGGATTGGTTCTGGCCGCGTCCATGCTCGTAATCCCTGGTCGCGCCGGATTCCTGGTCGGCCACACGCTCGTCACGGTTTCGTGGACGGTGGTGGCACTCGTCCTTCTCCTGCGCGGGATCGAGGTGGTTGCGTTGCGGATCACTGGGCTGGTGCTGGTGGCCGCTGCGGTGGCGAAGCTCGTGTTGTTCGACCTTGCCGCGCTGGACGGGTTGGCGCGCGTGGGCGCGTTCCTCGGCGCCGGGGTGATCCTGCTTGTTGCCGGTGCCCGGTACGCGCGGGTTGTCGCCTCGCGCTGAGTTTGTGAGAAGTCCCCCGATCCGGGGAATCGAGATTTACCTCGGATCGGGGGTTTTCCTTGTATAGCAACAAAATTAGCTGTCTGGAAAGTGGTCGGAGACGGCTCGCGGAGGCCGTCGCGCCGGCCGCCGGGCCAGAACTGTCGGTGGCTCGTGGTTACCTGGGAAACCTACCGAGGAGGCATCCGATCATGACCTACACCCACGACCCGAAACTCATTGAACGCGCGGGCGAATCCGTCGCTTGGCTCACCACTGTGACTCCGAGCGGACGCCCCGCGCCGCGGCCGGTCTGGTTCGTGCTCGACGGCGAGGACATCGTGGTCTTCAGCCGGCCAGGCACGGCCAAACTCCGGCATCTCGCCGCCAACCCGGAGGTGAGTTTCCACCTGAACAGCGACGAACACGGCGGGAGCATCATCGTCGTCAACGGACGCGCGCACATCGACGAGGCCAAGGCCTCTGAAGCACCCGGTTACTTAGCGAAATACCAGCGGCACTACGCCGGTATCGGGTTCGCTGACCCGGCGGCCTTCGACGCCGACTACTCCGTCCGGATCCGGATCGTGCCGGAGAAGTCCTGGGGATTCTGAGGCGGGTCCGGATTCAGAAGCCGACGTCCAGGCAGGCCAGCCGTCCACCCGCGGTTCCGGCGTGCCCGGGGTCGGTGTGGGTGTGGGTTTCGTGGATCACCACGGACTTCGCCCGCCGTCCGTCGAATGTCCAGTTCACCATGGAGGTTGCATGACCGATTCCTGAGCGGTCGGTGGTGAAGTCGAGCCAGATCTCGTTGCGCGGGTTGGCGTAGGCCGGATCCACCGATGGCTTCACCGGGTCCGGCACGTGCTGGAAGTGTCCGCCTGCGGCGTCACCGGTGGCGCCGCAGGAGTTCACGTGCGCGTGTGCACCGTATTCGTGCTGCGGCAGGAGGCCGCTGATCACCAGCACGGTTGTGGTGCCGATGCGGCTGCCGGACAGGGCGGAGACGTGCGCCTTGGCTCCGGCGGGAACCAGATCCGGACGGTAGGTGACGGCCTTGCTGCCGGGCGTGTATGCCGCGAACGTGCCGTGGGCAGCGGTGAAGTGCAGTGGTGAGGCCGTGCGCGGAGCCGCTGCGGCGGAGGTGGCCGAAAGGCTCGTGACGGAGAGACCGGCGGCGAGGGCCGCGGAAAGGAACTTAGGGAGGGAACGCATGAAACTTCTCTAACCAGTCGGCGCGCGCCGTGCCATGTTCTCCACTCGAACGTGTGGAGGTCGCCCGGACCTCGGGAAGGCTTTCCGCGCGGGCGTGAGGTGCGATGGGGCGCTGGACGGCGTCGGGATCGGCCAGATTCAGCCGTGGGCCGGGCCAGGCGAGGCGCTGCTGCGGGTCCCTGCCCGGACGTCGGGCGGGAGGGCCGAATGCTGTGCTGAGCGCGGAACGGCTCTGCGGTGGTTGGTGCGTTTCGGCGTGCCCGGTCTGCAGCGCGCGCTCGGTTTGCAGGGGCGGTTGACGGGCCGGGTGGGGCTCGGATCGCGGTTGCGGCGGATCTGAAGGTCGCCCGGGTGGTCTGGTGAGTTTTCGGGCGTTGACGCGTTGGGTACTTGGCAGCGTGGCAGCGTCGGACTTGCCCGGCGATGCTTCGGCGAGCACTGGTGGAGCCTGACATGCCTGACGACCCGAACGGAGCCATGGGGTTTGACGGCCGTCGCGCGGACCACCACGGAACGGCAGGTGCCGGCGGGCCGGTCGAGGCCGGTGGGGCGTCGGAGAGTGGTGGGCCGGCGGACGCCAGAGGGCAGGCCAGCGGTAGCGGATCGGCCGGTGGCGGACCATCTGGTGGCGGCCTGGCGGGTGACGGACCAGACGGCGGTGAGCTGCCGAGCGGTGAGCTGCCGAGCGGCGGGCCAGACGGTGGCGGGCTGCCGGGCGGCGGCGGATCGGCGCAATCCGCGCAATCCGGCCGCCGGGCGCAGGCATCCGGATCGCCGGGACCCGGCGGGTCGGGTCGGAGCCGCAGATTGCCTCAAGCCAGCGAAGCTGCGCAAGGCGACGAGCCAGCGCAGGCCAGCGGGCGAGCGCAAGCCGCCGGACCGGCGCGGGCCAGTGGGCGGTCGCAAGCCGACGGGCCGGCGCGGGCCAGCGGGCGGACGCAAGCCGACGGGCCGACTCAGGCCAGTAGTTGGTCGCAAGCCGACGGGCCAGCAAAGGCTAGTGGTCGGGCGCGCGCCGACAGGCCAGCGCAGGCCAGCGGATCGGAGCGACCCGCCGGACCGGCACAACCTGGCCGAGGAGCGCAGGCCACCGGATCGGCGCGGGCCAGGGAGCCAGCGCAGGACGGCGGCTCTGCGCCGGTCCCCAGGACAGTGGCGGCCAGCGGATCAGCGGCCCGCGGGTCGGCGGAGGGCAGTGGCTCTGCGCGGCCCGAGGGATCGGCGGCGGCCAGCGGAACGGCTGAAGTCGGGGAATCGGCGCAGGTCAGTGGTCCGGCGCAGGTCAGCGAGTCGGCTGAGGTTGGAGACGACGTCGAGCACACCGGCGAGACGCGGAACCAGATGCTGCAGCGGAACGTCGGCGAGCTGTTGCAGGAGTTGCGGGTCGCGCAGGCGGGCGTCCAGATCCTCTTCGGCTTCCTGCTGTCGGTGGTCTTCACGGGTCGGTTCCATGACGCGAGCGGGTTCGAGAAAACGCTGCATCTGCTGGCGGTGCTGCTTACCGTCGCGGCGACGGCGTTGTTGATCGCGCCTGCGGCGTGGCACCGCATGCTGTTCCGTACTGGGCGGCGGGAGCAGATCCTGCGGGTCGGCAACCGGGTCGTGCTTGTGGGGTTCGGGTGTCTTGCCGCGGCGATCACGGTGACTGTGGCGCTGATCGCGAAGGTCTCATTCGGACCGGTGGCGATGGGGCTCGTCGGCGGGATGGCGGTCTTGCTGTTCGGGCTGTTGTGGTTTGCGGTGCCGGGCATGCTAGTCGGCGACGAGAGGCGACGCGACGGTCACTGAGCGGTATCCGTACCGAGCTGCCGTTGTCCTGTGCCGGACAGAAACGCCGTGCCGTGGAGCTGTTCATCGAGCCGTCGGCAATTGTTGCCGTAGCGGTCGGGACTGGCCCGTAGCTTCCTGCTCGTGACTGACTCTTCACGGCGGAACTTCCTGCGCGGTGCCGGAATCCTCGGTGCCGGTGCGGCGGTGTCCGCGCTTCCTGGTCTGAACGGGATCGCCGCGGCCGATCCTGGTGTCGCTCGGCGGCCTGACGGTGACAGCCCGCGGTTCACGATCGCGGTCATGCCGGACACCCAGTACCTGTTCGACGAGGACCGGGGCGACTCGGCGCCGGTGGACGCCTCATTGGCGTACGTGTTGCGGCACGCGCACGACGACAACGTTGTCTTCCTCGCGCACCTTGGCGACCTCACGCAGAACGGGCAGGCGCGGGAGTTCGCTGGCATCAGCCGGTCGTTCCAAGCGCTCGACCGGTTCCGCTTCCCGTACAGCACGCTCGCGGGCAACCACGACATCGACGGCCGCACCGACGACCAGCGCGGCCGGACGCCGTACCTCGATGCGTTCGGGCCGCAGCGGCAACGGAACTCGCCGACGTTCCGCGGTTCCTCGAAGGACGGCTACAACACCTACCACGTGTTCCGCGCCGCCGGTCGGGAATGGCTGGTACTCGCGATGGACTGGCGTCCGTCGGCGGGCGGATTCGCGTGGGCGAAGCAGGTCCTCGCGCAACACCCGAAGACGCCCGCCATCCTGACGATCCACGAGCTGGTCAACTCCGACGAGCAGGGCAAGGCGTTCCTGTCGGACTTCGGGCAGCAGGTCTGGGACGAGTTCGTCAACGAAAGCGACCAGATCTTCCTGACCCTCAACGGTCACTACTGGCCGCCGAGCCGGCTGGTGAAGCGCAACGCCGCGGGCCACGACGTGCACCTGCACCTCGCGAACTACCAGGACCGCTACTACGGCGGCAGCGGCATGATCCGGCTGTACCAGTTCGACGTCGCCCGCGGCGTGATCGACGTCCGCACCTTCTCGCCGTGGCTCGACGGCCGGCGCGACCTCAGCGAACTCGAGCGCATCGAGGCCGAGCGCAGCACCGACGTCGACTACTTCAGCATCGACATCGACTTCGACAAGCGGTTCGCCGGGTTCGCGCCCGTTCCGGTGCCGCCCGCTCGCCCGGTGAAGCCGCAGCTCGTACCTGGCACCGTCGCGTACTGGCGGTTCGAGGGCGGTCGCGCGGGAACTCCGGTACCGGACAACGCGCTGATCAAGGACCTCACCGGCCGAGGCAACGACCTGCGCCGCGCGACCGTGCCGGGCAGCGCGCCCGACGCGTTGACTTACTCGGCGGACTTCTCGCCCCGCCAACCGTCGCGGGCGAGCCTTCGCTTCGACGGCGCGCGCAACCCTAACCGCGGCGCGTACCTCCAGACCGTCGACAGCGCGCCGATGAACAGCCTGAACTTCCAGCGCGGCTACACCGTCGAGGCGTTCATCCGCCTGCCCGAAGACTTCCGCGACGGCACCCACGGCTGGTGCGGCCTCTTCGCACGCCTCGGCAACGGCGGCGCGGCCGGGAAGTCCGGCGACGACCCGAACGAATCGGCCGCGACGTTCAGCGTCTCGGACGGCGCGGAGCTGCAGTGGGCGGTGTACCCGTTGAACCAGAACGGAATTTCGACCAACTGGGGACACGAACTGCCGTTGGCGAAGTGGTGGCACGTCGCGGTCGTCAACGACGGATGGCGCAGCACCCTGTACGTCGACGGCTGCCCGCTGCTGCGCAACCCCAAGACGCCGGCGATCGGCCTGGCCAACCCGGGCGGCAGCTGGCTGGTCGGCGCGTCGTCGTACCGGGGCAAGGTGGAACGCAGTTTCTACGGCGAGATCGGCGAGGCTCGCGTGGTCGACCGGGCGCTGGCTCCGCGGGAATTTCTGCTGGGCGGATAACCGGCCTGATTGGCTGCTCGGCAATTGCGCCGGGCAGATCGGGGAAGGCGCGGGCCGGGATTGGAGCCGGAACCGGCTCGGCGGCGGAGGGCGATACGGAATCGCCGGAAGCGCTATTGCGACTGCGCGGTGGGCAAATTCGACTAGTGCGGCCGTTCGGGCGTATTAGCGAAACTGATGGCTTCGGCCAGTCGGTCTAATCGGTGAAGGGATGTAATAGTCATCTTGAAGTAGTATGGAAGGGGCGCGAATTCGCGTGGCGGTGAGTGCTGGCCGCGGTCGGTTCGCCGAGTTCGGCACTGTGCCGGTGAGTGGGATCCGGGGCTGGTCGCGTTGAGGAGACGGGGGAATCGGCGAGCGTTCCCGTGCCGGGGACTGGGGCAGGGAACGTCGGTGTGCGGCCGAGGCGGGCCAGCGGCGGTGCTGGGCCGGGAACCCGGACCAGGGCCGGTGCCGTTGCCGGAACCGGTGGTGGGCCGGAGTCCGTTGTCTGGGCGGCACGGGTGCCGCTGGCTCGGGCTGGTGCCCATTGCTGGGGTCAGCTCCGATGCCGGTGGCTCTAGCTGGGTCCTGTCGCCGGGACCAGTGTGATGCCGGTGGCTCGGGTTGGCGCCCGTTGCTTGGGGCCAGCTCGGATGCCGGTGTCGCTCGCTGGTGCCCGTCGCCGGGGCCAGCGCGGATGCCGTGGCTGTGGAACTCGTCGCCCCGACCTGCACTGATGCTGATCCGACGGGGGACTCGCTGAACCCGGATCGGCTGGGTGCCGATGGGGTCGGAGTTCGTTGCCGGGGTCAGCACGGGTGCTGGAACCGAGGGCGAGCTGGGCCTGGTGCCAGAGCGGCGTCGTTGCCGGAACTGGTGATTAGGCCCGCTCCGTTGCCGGGTGGCGTGTTGCTGGGCCAGCGTCGTTGCTGGAGCTAGCGATCAGGCCGGTTCGGTGTCCGCCAGCGTCGTTGCTGGAGAGGTGGTTGGGGTGGAAATCCCGTGCTGGCCAGCGTCGTTGCTGGGGCAGCGGTGGAGCCGGGATCGGTGTCGGTGCTGGCGTCGGACGGATGGCTGCGCCGGAACCGTGCCCGACCAGTGCCGGTGCCGTGCCGGAGTTCCGAAACCGGGGCCGGCGTGGTGCTGGAACCGGAGTTCCGAAGCCCGGCCGATTCCGGTCTGGGCAAGCTCCGGACCTGGTCGTTCGAGGTCTGAGACACCGGCCGCGGGGCCAGTGGTCCAGACCTGGGGCCAGCCTGATCTGGCCCAGCCAGCCGAGCCGGAGTACCGGTTCGGGTCGGCCCGGCCAGAGCCGGGTGCCAGCCCGATCCAGTCGGCCCAAGGCACAGCCGGGTACCGGTCCGGACCCTCCGCGCTGGCTCGCGGACCGTGCCCACCGCGCCAAGGGGCATCGCCCGAGGAGCCCAGGTCAGCCCGCGAACCGAGGCCAGCTCGAGAGCCGAGGCCAGCCCGCGAACCGGAGTCAGCCCGAGAGCCGAGGCCAGCCCACGAACCGGAGCCAACCCGAGAACCGGGATCAACCCGAGAACCGAGACCAACTCGCGAACCGGGGCCAGCCCAGGAACCGGGGCCAACCCAAGAACCGGAGCGAGCCCCAGAACCGAGACCAGCCCAGGAACCCAACCGGGCAACCGGTCCCTCCGCGCCCCTCCGTGGCTCAGCTGGCATTTCAGGCCGGGAGCCCCACCGAGAACCCCGGCCCGTGCCCGCCAGCCGGGCGTCCAACCGTGAACCGTACTCATGGGTCAGGCGGTGAGCCTTCCCCACGAGTAGTCCTGTTTCGCGAGCTTCAGGTACACGAACAGCTCCGTCGAGACGACGCCCGCGATTGGCCGTACCTCGTCGCCGAGTACGGACAGGAGGTGGTCGTCGTCGCGGCACAGCAGTTCCGCCAGCAGGTCGAAGCGGCCCGAGCAGAGGGCCACCTGGTGCACGTCGGCGACCTTGGCCAGTTGCTGGGCCACTTCGCGGGCGTCTCCGTCCACCGTGATGCCGACCATCGCCCTTCGGGTCAGGTCGACGTGTTCCGGCGAGGTCACGGCGACTATCTGCACCATTTCCTCCCGCAGCAGCCGTTGTACTCGCTGCCGCACCGCGCCCTCCGAAAGACCCACCGCCTTGGCCAGTGCGGTGAACGACGCCCTGCCGTCTTCCTGTAACAGCGTGATGAGCGTCCGGTCTGTCCCGTCTAGCGCTCTCGGAGCACGCGGTTCCTCGATTTTCGTACGGTTTTCGTCACCCATGCCGTCCCTCCCTGTGTTTCGGCATGTGATTCGTCAGACGCGCAGCGTATCGGCAGGAGCCGGAGAGCAGGAGACCCTTTCCCGTTTTCTTCTCCGGATGGCGGACATGTGCGCTCCCGCACGCCCCCGTTCTGGCTCGGGCAAACAGCGGGTACGGTCGCGAACCGCCGATCCCGAGGAGGAATATTCCAATGACCGAAGCCGTCGCCGCGCCCGTGGTGCCGGCCAAGGGGCTCCGTCCGAACGCGCTGGGCATGGTGTCTTCGACGGTGATCGGGATGTCGTCGACCGCGCCGGCGTATTCGATCGCCGCGACGCTCGGGTTCATCGTGCTCGCCGGGACGGGGTTCAAGGCCGCCGCGTTCGTGCTGCTGTCGTTCGTCCCGGTGCTGTTCGTCGCTTTCGCCTTCCGGGAACTCAACGCGGCCGAACCCGATTGCGGCACCAACTTCACCTGGGCCACCCGCGCGTTCGGCAGCCGCGTCGGCTGGATGACCGGCTGGGTCGTCCTGGTGGAGCAGCTGCTGGTGATGAGCAGTCAGTCGGCGCTGACCGGCCGGTACACGCTGCTGCTGTTTGGTCTAGACGACCTCGCGAACAACCGCGCGGTGACGACCGCGATCGGGTGCGCGTGGCTGCTCGGGCTCTGCTGGCTGTGCTACCGCGGCATCGAAGTGTCCGCGCGGGCGCAGTGGATCCTCCTCGGCATCGAACTCGCCGTCCTGGTGATCTTTTCCGTCGTCGCGCTTACGCGCGTCTATAGCGGCACGGCGGGCCCGCAGGCGACCACGCCGCAGTGGGACTGGCTGTGGCCGAACGGGGTCAGCGTCGGGACGGCAGTGTCGGCGGTGCTGCTCGCAGTGTTCATTTACTGGGGCTGGGAGAGTTCGCTTTCGGTGAACGAGGAATCGGCCGACCCGCGGCACGCGCCGGGGCGGGCGGCGATTCTGTCCACCGTGCTGCTGGTGCTCAACTACCTGCTGGTGACCGTCGCTTCGCTGGCTTTCGCGGGCGTCGGCGAGCACGGGATCGGGCTGGCCAACGAGGCGAACGCCGAGGACGTGCTCGCCGGGCTGGGCGGCGCGGTGTTCGGGACGTCCGGGTTCGGCAAGGTCATGGGGGTACTGCTGATCGTGTCGGTGCTGACCAGCGGTGCGGCCACGAGCCAGGCGACGATCATGCCCGCCGCGCGCACCACGTTGTCGATGGCCAGCCACGGCGCGCTGCCCAAGGTGTTCGGCCGCGTGCATCCGAAGTACCAGACGCCGTCGGTGACCACCTGGGCGTTCGGGTTGGTGTCGCTCGCCTTGTACGTGTTGCTGGCATTGTGGAGCCGGAACGTGCTCGCGGATTCGGTCGACGCTGTCGGGCTTACGATCGCGATCGAGTTCACTGTGACGGCGCTTGCGTGCGTGTGGGTGTTTCGCCGGACGCTGTTGTCGAGCGTGCGCAACTTCGTGCTTCGCGGCTTACTGCCCTTCGTGGGCGGCGTGTTCTTCCTGGCGGTACTGGTGCTCGCGGCAATTGCGTACGCGAAGCCTGACGCCGGAGAGACCACAGTGTTCGGCATCGGCGGCGTCGCGGTGATCGGGGTCGTAGCAATCCTTGTCGGCTTCCCGTTGATGTTCGCTGTGCAACGCGCGTGCCGTGACTTCTTCGCTGGGCGACGCCTGACGCGCGGCGCCGTTGCCCGCGACGGTCAGACCATCGAAAGCTAGCAGCGGCGGAGCAGGTCTTCTTCGGTCTCGCGGCGTACGAGGAGTGTCGCGTGTCCGTCGCGGACGCCGACCAGCGGTGGGCGGCCGACGAGGTTGTAGTTCGACGCCAGCGAGTGGTGGTACGCGCCGGTGCAAGGTACGGCCAACAGATCGCCGACGTGGATGTCGTCCGGCAGGCAGACGTCCGCCAGTACGTCGCCGGACTCGCAGTGTCGTCCGACAACTGTCATCGGCGTACGCGCGGCCTTCGTGCGACGGCCGACGAGACGCGCGGTGTAGCGCGCGCCGTACAGCGCAGGGCGCGGGTTGTCGCTCATGCCGCCGTCGACAGCGACGAAGGTGCGTGCGCCGCGTTTTACTGCGCACACGCGGTAAACGGTGATGCCTGCCGGTCCGACGATCGCGCGACCGGGCTCGATGGTCAGGCGGGGCAAGGGGAAATCGCGCGACGAGCATTCGTAGCTCAGTGCGACCCGGAGGCGTCGTGCGTACCCGTCGAGGTCGAAGGACGCTTCACGGTCGGTGTACGGCACCGCGTGGCCGCCGCCGAGGTCTAAGTCGCGCAACGTGATTCCGTGCTGGTCGCGGATGCGGACGAGCACTTCGACCATCCGTCGTGCGGCTTCTTCGTAACGGTCCACTCGGGACACTTGCGAGCCGATGTGGCAGTGCAGTCCGGTCAGTTGCAGGCTTGGCTGCGAAAGCGCTGCTGCGACCGCGCGGTCGACGTTGTCGCGTACGTCGGGGCGGAGCGAGAAGCCGAACTTCTGTCCTTCGGTGCCGGTCGTGATCGCAGCGTGCGTGTCGCCGCTGACGCCGGGCGTGACGCGGATGAGGACGCGTTGTGCACCGTGGGCGAGGGCGCCGAGTTGCTCGACTTCGTCGAGAGAGTCGAGGACGATGCGGCCGACACCGTACTGCAGCGCGGCTTTCAGATCTTCGGGCGTTTTCGCGTTGCCGTGCAACAGGATGCGCTCCGCGGGGAAACCGACCGCGCGCGCGACGGCGATCTCGCCGGCGGAGCACGTGTCGAGCGACAGTCCTTCTTCAGCGACCCAACGCAACACTGCTCGCGTACAGAGCGCCTTGCTCGCGAAGGCGACGTCGGCCTCCGGAAGCGCGCGACGGTACGCGCGGGCCGTTTCGCGCACCTGCTCCTCGTCGAGAAGGTAGGCGGGCGTACCGAAGCGTGCGGCCAGGTGGCTGACCGGCGCGCCGGCGAAGAGCAGTTCACCGCCTTCGCCGAGCTTCGTGCCTTGCGGCCACAGCCCCGGTTCGAGATGGTCGGCGGCCTCGCAGCCGAGACTCGGGAGCAGCTCGCTGAGCGTCACGGTTACCTCCGGTCGATGTCGATCGCGGCGAACATCGCCAGCACACTGCGCCGAGCCCGCACCGCACCGACCCGGAAACGGCCCCCTGACGGTCCAGGCGGCCGTGCTGACGCGTTCTTAACGCACGAGTAACCTCCGCCACACCCCGGTTGAGCTGGGCTTTGCCGAGTCTTGCGGCGATCCGCCGTCTTATCGGACATGGTTGAACAGATGACCGACTTCGCGAGCGAGACCGAGCCGTACCGGCACGAGCTGCGGGTGCACTGCTACCGGATGCTGGGCTCGTTCGACGAGGCCGAGGACCTGGTCCAGGAGACTCTGCTGCGGGCATGGCGCAGCCGCTCGACGTACGCGGGGCGCGCGAGCTTGCGGGCCTGGCTGTACCGGATCGCGACCAACGCGTGCCTGGACCACCTTGATGCGCACCCGCGCGAGCTGCCGACGCTCGACCTGCCCGTCACGCCCGACTCCGACCTCGCGCCGCGTCCCGACGTCGCGGTGCCGTGGCTGCAGCCTGTGCCGGACAGCGCGCTTCAGCCGGACACTGTCGTCGTCGCGCTCGAGACGGTGGAGTTGGCGTTCCTCGCGGCCATCCAGCACCTGTCACCGCGGCAGCGGGCTGCGTTGGTGCTTCGCGACGTACTCGGCTGGTCTGCGCGCGAAACGGCTTCAGCGCTTGGTACGACGCCTGCGTCCGTGAACAGCAATGTGCTGCGAGCGCGTGCCCAGCTGCGGGAGCACTTGCCTGCCCGACGTACGGAATGGGCGTCGGCTTCTGCCAGCGATGAGGAGCGCGCTGTCGTCGCGAAGTACGTGAAGGCGCTCGTAGAGCACGACGAAGCGGCCTTCGCTGAACTGCTGCGCGAAGACGTCCGTTGCAGCCACGCTCCCGGCGCTGGTGGGCATATGGGTCCGGAACCAACGTGGTACGCGGGGCGGGCCGCAGTGCTCGAAGCCTGGGCGCCGGCGTTGCGCGGTGGCGACGCGGTCGAGTTCCGCCTTCTGGAGACGCGCGCGAATGGTCTGCCTGCGCTCGCCACGTACGCGCGCACGGTCGGAGAGTTCCGGGCCTTCGGACTGGTGACTCTCCGGCTGGACGGCGGACGCGTCGCTGAAGTGACCACCTTCGCGCCGGAAGTTTTCCCGGCTTTCGACCTCCCGCCGACGCTCGGCTGACGTGTTACGAAAGCCCCCACGAGGACAGGATTGCGAACAGCTGGTCCCGTTCGGCGGCCGTCAGCAGCCTGCTCGGCGGCCGTACGTCGGGACGGCACAGGCCGAGTTGCGAGAGCGCGTCCTTGACGACGCTGACGTTGTTGGCGTTGCCGTGTGCGGCGCGCATCTCCTCGAACGGACGGATGCGGTCCCAGATCTCCATCGCACCGGCGAAGTCGTGGTTACGCAGACGGCGGAACAGGTCGAGCGAGATCTGCGGCGCGACGTTCACGAGGCCGGAGGTGAAGCCCGTCGCGCCGACGGCGAAGTAGCCAGGGGCGGACAGTTCCGCGAGACCGGCGATCCACACGAAGCGCTCGTACCCCGCGTCGCGCGCGACGGTGCGGAAGCGCACTGGATCCGGCACTGCGTACTTCACGCCGAGCACGTTCGGCGCGGCGTCGGCGAGCTGTGCCAGGTCTGAACCCTCGATGGCGGGGTTGCGCACGTACAGGACAACCCCGAGTTCGGGCACTTCGTTCGCGATAGTGCGGTGGTAGTCGATCCAGCCCTCGCGCGATACGTACGGGTGCACGGGCTGATGGATCATCACCATGTCCGCGCCGGACGCGCGTGCGTGCTTCGCGGCCTTCACGGCGGTACGTACGTCATGGCCGACGCCAGCGAGGACACTCGCCTCACGCGCGGCCTTCGCGGTGACTTCGAGACACTGTCGCGCTTCTTGCTCGTCCAGCGCGTAGAACTCGCCGGTGTTGCCGTTCGGCGTCACGACCTCGACACCGCTCAGCACGAGCCGTTCGACCAGCCGCTCGTACGTCTCGGCGTCCACGTCCCCGGCCGCGGTGAAGGGGGTCACCGGGATGGCCACCACGCCGGCGAGCCGCTGTCGCTGTTTCTCGAACGCCACGAGCAGATCCGATCTGATATATGATGTCTCGACAACCGGAGCGTAACACGAGGCAGCCCAGGACAGTCGTCCTGATCTTTGGGATAGGTGTCCCAGATCAACCGCGGAGCGCAGGCTGACCTGGCAAAAAAAGCGGACCGGCACGCCCTGCGCGAGGGCGTGCCGGGAAACTCAGCGCAGGGCGTCGAGTGCGAACGCCGTGTACATGGCCACTCCGGCGGCCATCGCCGGTTCGTGGAACTTCACCCGGTTCGAGTGATTGTCCTCGGTCGTCGCCGGGTCCGCTCCCGGCTCGCGGGCTCCGATGAACGCGAACGTGCCCGGAACCCGTTGCAGGACATACGAGAAGTCCTCCGCGCCCATGATCGGCGTGGCCAGCTCCTCGACGTTCTCAGCTCCCAACACCTCCGCACCCAGCGACAACACCTCAGCCGCGACCGCGGGGTCGTTGACCGTCGTCGGATAGCCCGGGTCCACTCCGGCCGACACGCGGCAGCCGTGTGCCGCTCCGACCGCCTCGCACACCTTCGGCAGCTCCTCGCGGATGAAGGAACGCGTCGCCTCCGACAGCGTGCGAATGGTCCCCTCGAGCACCGCCGTCTCGGGGATGATGTTCGTCGTCGTCCCGGCCTGGATGCGGGTCACCGAGACCACCGCCGGGTCGAAGACGCTGATCCGGCGCGTGACCATCGTCTGCAGCGCGCCGACCATCGCGGCCGCGGCCGGGACCGGGTCGATGGCGTCGTGCGGGGCCGAACCGTGGCCGCCGCGGCCGGTGACCTCGACGCTGAACGCGTCGGCCGACGCCATCATCGGCCCGCCGCGCACCTGCAGGACGCCGCTCGGGCTGTTGGCGATCGTGTGCAGCCCGAAGGCGCGCGTGACGCGCGTCCCGGCCGCGTCGAGCACTCCCTCGTGAATCATGTGCCGCGCGCCGTGGAAGCCCTCCTCGCCCGGCTGGAACATGAACACCACCGAGCCCGCCAGGTCGTCCACGCGCTCCGACAGCAGCCGCGCGGCGGAAGCGAGCATCGCGACGTGCGTGTCGTGCCCGCAGGCGTGCATCGCCCCCTCGATCTCGGACGAGAACTCCAGGCCGGTGTCCTCGGTCAGCGGCAGCGCGTCCATGTCCGCCCGCAGCAGCACGGCCGGTCCGGGACGGGCCCCGCGCAGCACGCCGGTGAGCGACGTCGTGGAGCGGCCGTCGGTGAGTTCGATCGGCAGGTCGGCCAGCGCGGCACGGATGGCCGCCTGGGTGCGCGGCAGCTGCAACCCCTGTTCGGGGTGCCGGTGCACAGCGCGGCGAAGCTCGACAGTGCGGTCCTGCAGCTGCCGCGCGGCGTCGAGCAGCCCGGCGTGCCGATTGCCGGGGAGGGTGGGGAGGTCGGTGGGTCCGGTCATGGCTCGATAGTGGCACCTCGCACGCTTCGGGCGCACCGTGCGTGCGTTCGCCAGCGAGGCGGAATACGGTGTGCGCATGGCGGTGCAAGAGCCGGTCACGGGCTTCGCGATAGCTGTGGTCCGTGAAGACGGTCGGTGGCGGTGCAGTGCGCTCGATTCCTCGGCGCTCACAGAACTCGACGCGGCGATCACCGAGCTGGGCAAACTCCGGTCGACCGGGGCGGCGTTCGGCTTGCTGGCCGTCGACGACGAGTTCTTCGTGATCGTCCGGCCGAGCCCGAGGGGACCGTCGCTGCTGCTGTCGGACGCCGCCGCGGCGCTCGACTACGACATCGCGGCCGACGTCCTCGACGTGCTGCGGGTCGACCCGCCCGACGAGGACGACGACGCCGTCTGGCCCGAAGGCGACCTCGAAATCCTGGCCGACCTCGGCCTGCCCGGCGGCGAACTGGAGGTGATCGTCGGCGAGGTCGACCTCTACCCGGACGAACAGCTCCAGATGATCGCCCAGCGGTGCGGCTTCGAGGCCGAGTTCTCGAAACTGCTGGACCAGCTCTGAGACGGCCGGACGACACCGAGGCCGTGCGGGCCGCGCTCGACGCGGCCCGCGCCCCCGGCGCCGACGTGCCCATCGGCGCGGTCGTCTTCGACCCCGACGGGCGCCCGCTGGCCGCCGCCCGCAACGCGCGCGTCGAACTGGCCGACCCCACCGCGCACGCGGAGATCCTTGCGCTGCGCGCCGCGGCCCGCGAGTTCGGCGACGGCTGGCGGCTGGAGGGCTGCACCCTCGCGGTCACGCTGGAGCCGTGCACGATGTGCGCCGGCGCGCTCGTGCTCGCCCGGGTGGCGCGGCTGGTGTTCGGGGCCTGGGAGCCCAAGACCGGCGCGGTGTCGTCGCTGTGGGACGTCGTACGCGACCGCCGCCTCAACCACCGGCCGGAAGTCCACGGCGGAGTGCTCGAAAACGAGTGCGCGGCCCTGCTCGAGACGTACTTCGCGGACCGTCGCCCCGTGGCCGAGTAACCCCCGCCGCATCCCGCGGAAGGGGTCCGGTATTGTTCTCGGCGGTGGCGTGTCCGAGCGGCCGAAGGAGCACGACTCGAAATCGTGTGACGGTTAATCCCGTCCGTGGGTTCAAATCCCACCGCCACCGCGTGCGAGTGGGCGAGCCATGCCGACGGAAAGCGTCGGCCTGGCTCGCCCGCCGTGTTTCTGGGGGTGCAACCCCCAGGCCCCGCCCGGAGGGGCTTCGCCCCCCGGACCCCCCCGAGGGTGCTCGCCTTTGGGTGGAGGGTTCCGGTGGGGTGTTTCCGCAGGGGTGCAACCCCCCGGTGCCGGCCGGAGGGTGGTCGCCTTTGGGTTGGAGGGTTCCGCAGTAGCTTGGGGTTATGGGCGGAGAGCTTCCTGCGGTTGGCAAGACCGCGGTTGGGGTCGCTGGGCTTCGGGCGGTCGAGAGCGGGCGGGCAGATCGGCTGTTCGAGGATCCGTACGCGGGGGCGTTCTTCCATGCCGGGCGGGCGATCTTCGAAGGCCGGGAGAATCACCGCAAGCTGGGGATGGTGTTCGCGCAGCAGGTCGCGATCCGCACGCGGTTCTTTGACGACTTCGTGTCCGGCGGGACCCAGACGGTGCTGCTCGCGGCTGGGCTCGACGCGCGGGCGTTTCGGCTGGATTGGCCGGACGGGGCGCGAGTGTTCGAGATCGATCTGCCGGACGTGTTCGCGTTCAAGGAGACCGTGCTGGCGGAGCGGCGTGCGCGGCCTAGGTGCGAGCGCACGGTGGTTCCGGCGGATCTGCGGCACGACTGGGGCGCTGCCTTGCGCGACAAGGGATTCGACCCGGAGCAGCCGACGGGGTGGCTTGCCGAGGGGCTGCTGGTCTACCTCAGCCGCGAGGAGGCGGAGCGGCTGCTCGAAGCGGTTACCGAGTTGTCCGCGCCGGGCAGCCGGATTTCGTTCGAGCACCGGCCGGACGGCGAGCGGGACGGGTTGCTGGAACGGGCGCGCGAAGTCGGCGGCGAGGTCACGGCGCTGTGGCGCGGCGGTCTCGGCGGCGATGCTCCGGAATGGCTTGCCGAGCACGGCTGGCGGCCGGAAACCGTTACGGTGGCGGAACTTGCCGTCCGGTACGGACGCGAGCCGGTGGAGCACACGCGCGGCGGATTCGTGACCGCGACTCGCTAATTCTCTTCCTGCAGCACCGGTGTTCCGAACGCGTCGAGGAAAGTCGTTGCCTCTCCTATGGTCGCGACGCCGCGCTCGACCGCTTCCGCGATGGTCCGGCACGCTTCCCGCACCGCCGGCTCCGCGGCGCGGTCGCCCGCCAGCAGCGCGACGGCAGCCGGGGTCACGCCTTCCGCGATCAGCATGACCTGCGCCGCGGTTTGATCCGCCAGCCGGTCAAGCAGCTCCGCCAGGTCCAAGCCGACCGACGCGGTGCGCGCGGCGGCTTCCGCGGCCTGCCGGTAGTGCGCGTCCAGCTCGTCCGCGCTGCTCCGGAAGCGCGCGGCCGGTTCGCCGCCCCATTTGCGTTCCGCGCTGTGCGCCCCGCGTTCGAACTCCAGCCGCGCCATCACCAGAACGTCGCGGCCGCTGGAGAGCGTGCGCGCCGATTCGCGGATCGCCTGCGGGGAACAGTCGATCTGACGCAGCGCGGTGACCGGATCCGGTGCGCCGACCACGGCGGCCGCGGCGCTCAAGGAAGCCAGCCCGGCGGCCGCGTTGTCCAGCGCCGGGTGGAGGAACGGCATCAACTCAGCAGCGCCGTCGCGATCGTCGGGCGCTGGTGGTGGCCGCGGGCGGCCATCCGCAGCTGACCGGCCAGATCGGACGTCGCGTCGCCGAGGATGCGCGCGTCGACGTCCCGCGCGGCGAGCGCGGCCTCCCACCGGGCGGCGATTTCCCGCGCCGGCGCGGAAATCCCCCACGGCGTCGATTCGAGACGGGCTTCGGAGAACCGGCCCGCCGCGCGGTCCGCGTCGGCAGCCGCCCGATCGAGCGCGTCCGCGGCGGCGTTGAGCCGCTCGCTCGTCGAACCTGCCATCGGGACCTCCGCTTCCGGGAGGGCGCGCACCGCGGTCCGCCACCCTCTGGAGAGATCTAACCCCATCGAGGCCGCCCGGGTCACTCGGCCGGGCGTGCGACGATTCCACATCGTGGAGATCCTTGACCGGCCGCTCCGCGCCCCGCCAGAATTGGAGTCATGCCAGAGAACCGGGTAGTGCCGCAAGCCGGCCGTGCCCCGGCGCGGTCGGACGGCGAGGGCGTGGCCGCTCTCCTGAGGCGTCGCGGTCGTCTCGGCTCCCCTCCCGCGTAGGCGATTTTCCGCTGATACAGCCGAATTCACCTATTCTTCCGGGAGTACCTCCATGTCGGTAGACCTGCCTGCCCGCCTGCGTTCGGCCATCACTCCGGACGACGGAATCCTCGAGGGCCCGCGCGTGCTGCGCCGCCTTCCGGACGGCGTTGAAGAACGTCCCTACGAGCTTTTCACCCTTCACCCGCTCGGCCGGGTGATCGGCGCGGAAATCTCCGGAGTGGACCTCGGCGCGCCGGTGTCGCCTCGGCTGCGGGCCGAGCTGAACCGCGCGCTGCTGGAGTGGAAGGTGCTGTTCTTCCGCGACCAGCACCTCACCTCGGAGCAGCAGCGCGCGTTCGCCGCGAACTGGGGCGAGCTGGAGACCAACCCGTTCATCCCGCAAGGCGACTCCGATCAGGTCGTGCGGTTCACCCGCACCGCCGGGATGCCCGGGTACGAGAACATCTGGCACACCGACGTCACCTGGCGGCCGAATCCGGCGCTCGGTTCGGTGCTGCGGCTGGTCGAGGTCCCGCCGATCGGCGGCGACACGATGTGGGCCGACATGGCCGCCGCCTACGACAACCTGCCCGCCGACGTCCGCGAACGGATCGACGGCCTCACCGCGGTGCACGATTTCGTCCCCGGTTTCGACCGGTTCACCGACCCGGATCTGCTGGCCCGCTGGCAGGACGCGTACCCGCCGGTCGAGCACCCGGTGGTGCGGACCCATCCGGAGACCGGACGGCGGACGTTGTTCGTGAATCAGGCGTTCACCACGCACATCGTCGGCCTCGACCGCGCGGAAAGCGACCGGCTGCTGCGGTATTTGTTCCTGCAGGCGCACACGCCGGAGTTCCAGGTGCGGTTCCGCTGGGAACGGAATTCGGTGGCGTTCTGGGACAACCGCGCGACCCAGCACTACGCGGTCAACGACTACCACCCGCACGTCCGGATCGCCGAGCGCGTCGCGATCGTCGGGGATCGGCCGTACTGACCTCGTGAGTGGTGATCCCGGTTAGAACCGGGATAAACACTCACGACACCCCGGTGAGGACGGTGTCGACAAGTCGTTCGAGATAGGCGTCGTCGGCGGATTTCGCCCGGACCAAGGTGTGGAACCAGAGGTTCCCGCCGAGCAGATCCATGATCATCTCCGAATCCGCGGCGTCGGCGAGTTCGCCTCGGGCGTGGGCGCGGTCGAAAACGGCCTGCTCGCGGCCGAGGCGGTCGGCGAAGAACCGTGCGGCGGCCTCGGCGGTGGCGGGCCGGTCCGGCAGCGCGGAGACGACGGCGGTGATGACGCGCCGGTTCGCCGGATCGACCAGCAGGCGGTGGATCTCCTTGGCCAGCGCGAGGAGATCGCCACGCAGGGAGCCGGTGTCGGGAATCGCGAAGGTCAGCTCCGGGGCCCGCACGAGCGCGTCGGCGAGGACCTCGTCCTTGGTCGCCCACGTGCGGTAGATCGTCGTTTTGTGCACCCCGGCCCGCGCGGCGACCGCTTCGATCGTCAGCGCGTCGTACCCGCGTTCGGCCAGCAGCGCGAGGGTCGCGGAGAAGATGGCGTCCGCCTTGCGCGGGCGGGAGGCGGTCCGGTCCATGGCCCGATCCTAGCCAGAGTTGCAACGGTGCGTTGCATTCGGTAGACCGGTGATACGCAACGCACCGTTGCAAACTGGGCGAAGGCGGGGACATGAGCGACGTACTGCCGGTGGTTTTCGTGCACGGCATCCGGTTGTCCGGAGCGTGCTGGCAGCAGCAGAAACGCCTGGCACACGGGCGAATCGCCGCGCCGGACCTGCCGGGGCACGGGACGCGGCGCGGGGAGAGGTTCACGCTCGACGGCGCGGTCGCCGCGGTCGCCGACGCCATCGACGAGGTCGGCGGACGGGCGGTCCTGGTCGGGCATTCGCTCGGCGGCTATGTCTCGATCGCGACCGCGGCTCGCCATCCGGAGCGGGTCGTTTCCCTGGTGGGAGCCGGATGTTCACTGGTGCCGAACAGCGTTCTGCGCGGCGGATTCCGGTTCGCCAGCCGCAGCTTGGCGGCGACCGCGCACGACGGTGCGTGGCTGCTTCGCCGGGTTCTTCCCGCTGAGGTGGCTGAACCGACGGTCGCCGCGGGCATCGCTTCCGAAGTCGTCCCCGACGTGCTGGCGGCTGGGCTGGATCCGCTCGCCGACCTCGCGCGGTACCCCGGGCGAGTACTGCTGCTCAACGGCCGCCACGACCACTTCCGCCTCGGCGAACGACGGTTTTTGGCTGCCTGCCAAGACGGGGCGCTGCAGATCGTGCCGGGAGCCGGGCACTACCTGCCGCTCACCCACGGCGAGATCTGTGCCCGGGTTGCCGGCGGACTCGCGACGGCGCTGCTCAGCGGTTAGTGCTCACGAGTGGCGAGGCAGGCCGCCTTCCTCCCCCTCCCGCGCTCCCCCGCGCGGTCAAGGCGGCGCCTCGCCACTCGCGAGGCTTCCCCGGGGCAAATCCATGGAGCCGCGGTCGCGGGCGAAGCGGAAAAAGTCCCGCGCCCGCGGCTGTTTCCTCCGGGTGGTGGCACCCGCGCACTCGACGACGGTCAACCCCCACGTGACCGTGTCGCCTCCCCCCGCGAGGTGCTACCCGTGAGCGCCGGGGCGGCCCGAAAGTGGTCTGGGCCACAATTTCCGTGCTCATCGGTAAGGTACTCCCGCCCGGTACCAGCCGACCCCGGGCTTGAGCTGCATTTAAGGCAGATGCGCCGTCCGGGTGACGGCGGGATCGGCGGGTCAGCCGCGAAGTCCTTCAACGGCCGCGAAACCGTCACTGACCGTCACGCTCGTGCCGCGGCGCGCGGACAGCTCCACAAACCGCCGCAGCGCCTCGTCCGCGTCCGCTCCCGTCAACGGTACGCATTCGTTGTCTTCGTCGCGGCGGATCGGCACTAATTCGACCCGCATCTGCTCGCCGACGACGCAGCCGGCGAGCAGGCCGTCGCGGTGCCGGTCGCGCATGGCCGGCCAGTCGAAGACGAGATTGCCCAGGCTGTACAGGATCGGGCGGCCGCGGTACACCTCGACCGGCTGCACGGTGTGCGGCCCGTGTCCGACGACCAGATCGGCTCCGGCGTCGATGATCGCGTGCGCGTAGGCCACCTGGTATTCGGCCAGTTCTTCGCCGGGAATGCCCCAGTGCATCGACACGACGACGTGGTCGGCCTCGGCGCGGGCGCGGCGGATGTCGGCGAGCAGCAGCTCCAGGTCGCGGCGGACCGGCGTGGTGTGCACGATCGGCGGGCGGCCGGGGACGTCCAGGACGCGCGGATCCGGTTGGTACGACGTGTAAGCGCCCGCCACGGCGACGCCCGGCGAGTCTTCGGTCGCTTCCTGTCCGACGGGCCAGCACAGCGAGGTGTAGGCGAGGAACGCGATCCGGCCGCCGGGGCGCGACAGGATCGCCGGCGCGTGCGCTTCGGCGAGGTTCGCGCCCGCGCCGCAGTGCGCGATTCCGGCGCGGTCCAGCACGGCGAGGCTCGCCATCGCCGCGGCCGGCGGGTAGGTGACGTTGTTGGCCACCGACACCACGTCGATCTCGGCGGCGGTCAGCGCGGCGACCATCTCCGGCGGCGAATGCCGCCAGTTCGGCTCGTGCGGGATGTCCATGCCGGTCGAACCGGACAGCGGCCCTTCGAGATTCACGAACCGCACGTCGGCACCGGTGAGCAGCGAGGTCAACGGGTGGAACGCCGTTTCCGGGTTCGCGCGGCCCTGCAGGTTGACGTCTCCGCCGAGTACGAGCGTGATCATTGCGTCAACCCGTCCAAAGGAGGAAATCCCTCCAGCTCGTTACGAATCGTTGCCCTTTCGTCTTCCTCCGCTTCGCTTGTTCGGGGGACGATGCCTCGACCGTTGACATGCAGAGGGGACTCAGGGTGACCATATCCCGTCGTCCCGCCGGGGGCCGCAGCGCCGGTGGGGCAAGACTGACCAGAGGCGCGGTTGCCGCCTCCGCCGCTGCTCTCGCGTTCGGCGGACTGGCCGCGCCCGCTTCGGCGACGCCGAGCGCGGACGCCCTGATCGCCGAGGTCTACGGCGGTGGCGGCAATTCCGGCGCCACGCTGACCAACGACTTCGTCGAGCTGGCCAACCACGGCGGCGCGCCGGTCGCGCTCGACGGCTACAGCGTCCAGTACCTGCCTGCTTCGGCGAGCGCGTCGAGCAAGTGGCAGGTCACGCCGCTGACCGGCTCGGTCGCGCCGAAGGGCCGCTACCTCGTCGCGGAGGGGAAGGGCAACGGCGGCACGGTCGCGCTGCCGACGCCCGACGCGACCGGCGGCATCGCGATGTCCGCGACCGCGGGAACCGTCGCGCTCGTGTCCGACAGCGCGCCGCTGACCTGCAAGACCGCGGCTGACTGCCTGGCGGACAGCCGCGTCAAGGATCTCGTCGGCTTCGGCGATGCCGTTGTCCGCGAAGGAAATCCGGCCGCCGCGCCGTCCAACACGACCTCGGTCGCGCGCGCGGCGACGCTCGCCGACACCGACAACAACAGCGCGGACTTCGCCGTCGGCGACCCGACGCCCACCAACACCAAGGGCGAGACCACCGGCACCCCGCCCGGCGAGCCCGGCGTTCCGGCGAAGATCCACGACATCCAGGGCACGACGCGGATTTCGCCGTTCAAGGACAAGCAGGTCGAGGACGTCACCGGCATTGTCACCGCGGTGCGGAGCTTCGGCTCGGCGCGCGGATTCTGGATCACCGACCCGCATCCGGACAGCGACCCGCGCACCAGCGAGGGCTTGTTCGTGTTCACCGGATCGACCACCCCGGACGTGGTGGTCGGCGACGCGGTGACCGCTCGGGGCAAGGTCAAGGAGTACTACCCGGACGCGCCCGCGACCTCGAACTACCAGTCGCTCACCGAGCTGACGAGTGCACAGTGGACGGTCGATTCGGCGGGGAATCCGCTGCCCGCGCCGACGGTGCTGACGCCGGACCAGGTGCCGGAGGTGCTGGCTCCCAACGCGGGCGGCAACATCGAGCCGTTGCCGCTCGAGCCTGCGAAGTACTCGCTGGACTTCTGGGAATCGCACGAGAGCGAGATCGTCCAGGTTTCGGACGCGCGCGTGGTCGGGCCGAGCAACAAGTACGGCGAGCTTTACGTGACCACGAAACCGCAGCAGAACCCGACGCCGCGCGGCGGCACGGTGTACCTCGGCTACGACAAGATCAACACTGGCGTGCTGAAGGTGCAGTCGATCATTCCTTCCGCGCAGCAGGCGGCTCCGAAGGTCAACACCGGCGACGTGCTGACCGGCGTCACCTCCGGCCCGGTGGAGTACAGCAACTTCGGCGGCTACACGCTGTTCGCGTCGAAGCTGGGCGCGGCCAAGGACAACAAGCTGCAGAGGGAAACCACGCGCAAGCAGCGGCCGGGCGAGCTTTCGGTGGCGACCTACAACGTCGAGAACCTCGCACCGTCCGATTCGGACACCAAGTACGCGCAGCTCGCGCACGGCATCGTCGACAACCTCGCGACGCCGGACATCGTTACCCTGGAAGAAATCCAGGACAACAGCGGCGCGACCGACGACGGCACGGTCGACGCCGACGCGACGCTGAAGAAGTTCACCGATGCGATCGTCGCCGCGGGAGGCCCGCGGTACCAGTGGCGGCAGATCAACCCGGTGAACGACGAGGACGGCGGACAGCCGGGCGGCAACATCCGGGTCGGCTTCCTGTTCAACCCGGCGCGGGTGTCCTTTGTGGACCGCCCCGGTGGCGGCCCGACCTCCTCGGTGGGCGTGGTTTCCGAACACGGCAAGGCACATCTGACGCAGTCGCCGGGCCGGGTCGACCCGGGCAACGAGGCGTGGGAGGACAGCCGCAAGCCGCTGGCCGGGGAGTTCGTGTTCCGCGGCCGCACCGTTTTCGTGCTGGCCAACCACTTCAACTCCAAGGGCGGCGACCAGCCAACGCATGGCCGTTACCAGCCGCCGAAGCGCAGCTCCGAGGTGCAGCGGCAGAAGCAGGCGACCGTGCTGCAGGGGTTTGTGGCGCAGCTGCTCAACGCGGACCCGCGGGCGAACGTCGTGGTGGCCGGCGACCTCAACGACTACCAGTTCTCGCCCGCGCTGGCGAAGCTGACATCGGGAGGGTTGCTGAAGGACCTGATCTCGACGCTGCCGCCGGCCGAGCGGTACAGCTACGTGTACGAAGGGCAGTCGCAGGTGCTGGACCACATTCTGACGTCGGCCGCCCCGCGCGGCGTGGACTATGACGTGGTGCATGTCAACGCCGAGTTCGCGGACCAGGCGAGCGACCACGACCCGCAGGTGGTGCGGTTCCGGCCTTCGGAGGGGAATCCGTTCGCGGACTTCGCCAACGACCTGCTCGACCAGTTCGACCGGTTTCTGCATCGCACGGCGTAGTTAGCCGTCCGTGAGGGGGACCGCACGGTTCCCCTCACGGCTTTTCGCCTTCGATCAGGTCAAGGTCGCGAACGCAGAAGCCGTGGTGCTCGAAGGTTTCGTTCAGCACCGTGCCAAGGCATTGCCGCACCGAGCGGCCCCGGGCGTACGGCGGCCAGACATCGTCTTCTGGCACCGGAGCTGGCGCCGCGAGCTGCGCTGCGGTGGCTTTATCCAGCCAGGACTCCAGTTCGGCGGCCTGTGCGGCACGCACCCGCACGATCTCGTCGAGGGACGGATCGAGCGAGAGATCAATCCCGTGCGCTTCCCGGTAGGGCTCGACAGCTGGCCCGATGCCCATTGGCGTGAACAGCTCCGTCGACCCCAGACAGCAGCGGCGGAACCACGAGTCGTGCACGAAAACCAGGTGGCGCAACGTCTGCGCGGCCGACCATTCGTCGTTCACGCCGCGGCTTTCGATGCCGGGTGCACGGCGGATTCGTTCGATCGTGGCGGCCCAGTCAGCGTGCAGCCGCCGGGCCGCCTCGCGCAGGTCGGCGAGATCGCCGGAGCGGATCAGCACCCGCACCGGATACCGCCGGTCCAGCTCCGCCTCGACGTACTCGGTGACCTCGACCCCGTTCACCACGAGGTTGGTGACCAGTCCGTCGATCACCGCGTCTTGCATGACGACACCGATCAGGCGCGCCCCAGTCAAATCGCACTCGCGGAACTCCGCGCCGTGCAGGTCTTCGTCGACATATCGGGTCATACTTCGCATGCTAGGGCCGGGCACCGACAAAAACGGGCGGCCAGCGAGAGGCGGGTCAGCGTTTGGCCCGCCACCCCAGCCCCAGTACCGCCTGGACCAGCTCCTGGTAACTCGGTTTGACCTCTTCCAGATACCGGTCCAAATACTGCGGCCGAGCCGTCGGGATCGGCTGCGGATCGTCCAGCGCCTCGACGAAACTCAGCCGGGAAACGTTGTGCAGCGCCATTTTCCACCATCGGTTGGCGCGCTCGCGGGCCTTCTCTTCTCGGTCCTGCGCGGCGGCCACCGCGGCGTGCGCGTCCGCCAGCAGGCGTTCGATTTCGTCCGCTCGTGCCAGTTCCCACGCGCGCAAGCTGTCCGCCGAACCTCGGGCGAGTCCGACGATTTCCTTGTACCGCATGGCGGGGCTGGTGGTTCCCTCGGTCACGGCGTGCCTCCCGCGGTCGGCTCGGTTTCCGGGCGCTGGAACGGGATGATGACTTCCGGCGCCCCGTGCGTGGTGCGGTCGAAGAACAAGGCCCGGCCCGGTCGCGGCGACCAGTGCACGACCTGGCCCGCGGCGAACGGCGACAGTTCGTTGCCCTGGACGTCCAGCGCGGCCCAGGTGCCGATGTCGTCCGTGCCGCCGAAGCCGAGAGTGTCCTTGAGCCGCGCGACGCTGCGCCACCAGCCGATGACGTGCACGCCGTGCGACGGGCCGTTTTTCAGCAGCGTGCGCAGATGGTCGAGACCGCTTTTCAGCTGTCCGACGGCCTTTGCCTCCAACGAAGGCAACGCGGCGTCCACTCCGTACAGCAGCAGGATGCGCGGCGTCGTCGTGTCGAGCGATTCGGCGATGGACTCCAGCTCCGCGGACAGGTTGTCGGTCAGCGTCGCGAGATGTCCTTCGTCGACCAGCCGGTCCTTCAGATCCAGGACGGCTGACGAACTCGCTTCGATCGGGCAGTGCAGCAGGAATTCGGCCTCGCCTTCCTTCAGCTGCTTGGAAAGCGAGCGCGCGGCGGAGTCCATAATGGACAGAGCCTCCGCGGTCGCGCCGCCGAGCACCGCGACGTTCCGGCCGGGTACGCGGGGCAGTTCGACTCCGCAGGCGGCCTCGGTGACGTCGATCGACTGGCCGAGGATCGCCCGTGGCTGGGGGTTCGGCTTGAGTTCCAGGAAAGCCGGGAACTGTTCCAGGATCGGCGAATGCGCCCCGTCGAAAAGGCGCGGCCGGGTGAAGCGGCCCGCGTAGAGTTCCCACAGTTTCTGCTGCAGGTTCACGAAAACGTTGCGAGTGCTCGCGTCCGGCACGTGCGCGAGCTGGTTTCCGTGCGCGACCCCGGAATCGTGGTTGATCACCGCGTGCCACTTGGGCGCGGACACCGCCGCGTTGTTCGTTTCCGCGAGCACCCGGCGTGCCTTCGGCATCGCGATGCGCAGCGTGCACTGCTCGAATACCGCGGGCTTGCCCCAGAACGCCTCGATGCCGGCGACGTCCTGGCTCGCCAGCACGAGATGAATGCCCTGCGAACGCCCGCGGCGCGCGATGTCTTCGAGCAATTGCGTGGCCTGCGCGGTGACCTGGTCGCGTCCGGCGAAGAGATACTGGAATTCGTCGATCACCGCGACGATCCGCGGCCAGTGCCCGCCCGGGTCTTGTTCCCGCAGGTCGGCCAGGTTGGTGACCTCGTGCTCCTTGGCCGCGGCGGAGCGGCGGCGCAATTCGTCGGCGAGGAAACGCAGCAGCGCCAACCCGAATTCGCGGTCGGTGTTGACGTTGACGCCGACCAGTTTCGCGTGCGGCAGCCAGCTGGAGTCCTTGCGTCCGGGCGCGAGACCGGCGAACGATACGCCTTCCTTGAAGTCC
The DNA here is from genome assembly GCF_046195355.1 of Amycolatopsis sp. VS8301801F10. Taxonomy (NCBI): domain Bacteria; kingdom Bacillati; phylum Actinomycetota; class Actinomycetes; order Pseudonocardiales; family Pseudonocardiaceae; genus Amycolatopsis; species Amycolatopsis sp. VS8301801F10. The sequence continues at coordinate 1,839,996 of NZ_CP176065.1, forward strand.
AGCAGGTACAACGCCAGCTCGTCCGGCGAATAGCGCGCGGCGAGACTGCCCAGCAACGCGTACAGGAAGTTCGTTTTCCCGGAACCGCTCGGTCCGCCGATGAGCGCGTGCGGGCTCGCGTCGCCGATCACCACCTCGACCGCTTCGCCCTCGTGGAACCCGACCGGCGCGCGCAGTTCCCGCGCCGAACTTTCCTGGCCGATCTCGGCGGGCATCAGGTCGGCGAACGACCGGGGGCCGCCCTGGCGGGCGATCAGCGCTTCGGCGATGCGGTTCGCCGCCCGGATGACCTGCCCGGACGGCATCGGCGGGTCGAGGTCCACGACCAGGTCGCTGCCGGTCATGCTGCTGACCGCGCGGCGTTCGTCCAGCAGGCTGAGCGTTTCGATCGACGCGCTCACCGCGGTGGGCACGTCCACCAGGATCAGGCAGATCCCGGCCGCGAGCGCGCCGCTGGCCACGCGTTTGAGGTCGCGCGCGCGTTCCGCGTCGAGGGTTTCGCCGTTGCCGTACAGCACCGCGATCCGGTACGGCTCCAGACGCTGGCCGGTGGCTTTCCGCAGTTCCCGCAACGAGGTGTGGCCGGCCTGCATGCCGGTGGCGTGGATCCGGCGGATGTGCCCGGCGAGTTCGTCGAGCAGATCCTCCAGCCGCGTCGGGTCGTACAGCGACAGCGCGCTCGTGCGGCTGAGCGGGTACAGGTCCGGCAGGATCGCGGTGAGCTGCCCGACGTCCCACAGGTGGATTTTCACCGCGCCGGGCTCGAACGCCGACAGCACGCGCATCAGCAGGCCCTGCACGATCCCGTCCACCACCGGCCGCGTTTTCGGCGCGGACGTGATGGCCAGGTGCGATTCGTCCAGCAACGGCACCGCGACGTCGAACGTGCGCGAGATGTCGCGTCCGGCCGCGGTGGCCGAACCGACCCGCCACAACCCGGGCGCGGTGACGCCGGGATTCGTGCCGACGCGGCCGAGCCATTCGCTCGGCGGCCGTCCGGCCGGGCCCGGCGCGTGCGCGGCGACGAGATCGCGCAACTCGCCGGGACCGGCGCTCCAGTCGGTGTAGAAGGCGGCGCGGGTGCCGCCGAGCGCGGCGAACACCTCGTGCGCCGCCGGATGCCGGGCCCACTCCGTCTGCTGCGCCGGATCGGCGTGGTCCATGCCGACCCGGACGATCTCCTGTTCCAGCGTCAGCCGCGCCACCTCGGCCTCGGCCATTTCGCGCGCGCCCGCCGCGGCCCCGAGCACGAGCCCGATCTGGTGCCGGACCCGGTCGAGGGCGGTTTGCACACGATTGCGTTGCTCGGCTGCCTTGCTGGCCATCTCATCCCTACAGGCGTGACTGGTATCCGCCCACTAAATCGTCGGCGGCGGACAAACGGGTGAGGAGATGCTCGATCGCCTCGTCGGCCTGCGCCAGCTGCCCGGGCAGCCACGGATCTGCCTTGGCCTGTGCGTCGACGAGAGCGCGCCGGGCGTCGCCGAGCAGAGTCCTCGCCCGCTCGGCGTGCGCCCGTCCGTCGCCGACCCCCGCTCGCGCGGCGGTGAGCAACTGGTGGATTTCGGCGAGCCCGGACATCGGCGTTAAAGCCGTGCCGAGTAGGAATCGGCCGACGAGATGCCGGCCTGGATGGTGCTCTGCATGCCGGTGATCCCTTGCAGCGCCTCGGCGAGCAGGCCGTGTGCCTGGTTCACCTCGTGCTGGCTGCTGCCCTGGGTGGCTTGGGACAGCGACAGCTGTGCTTCTTCGAGTGCCTGTGCTGCCTGCTGCAGCGCGGCGATGCTCGCGGACGCCTTCTCGTTCGCGAGCGCGATACCAGCGCGGATCTCTTCCACTCCGGCCATGGGGGCGGGCTCCTCGGTACGTCTGGGGCTGGAACGACCACGTACAAACTTAGCGTGATCAAGTGTTTTCGGTAAGTAAGTGGGAACGGGAGAATCGACAAAGCCCCGGACGCGGGTGGCGGTCCGGGGCCTGTCGGGCGTTGGCTTCACTGGTGCGCACGCGGGGTCCGAAACCCGCCCGACCCTCTTCTGAGCTGCGGGTTTTCCGGTGGCGTGCGACCGCCAACGCCCAGGTCAAAACGGTATTCGTGACACCGGGGAACCTCTCCGGACGGCTGCGATGAAGTCTGCGGCGAAGCCTAGCGGGTAGGACCGTTCGGCCGATCCCAGCCCCTTGTCGCGGACCGCTCCCCCTGGTTCAGCGAGCCCCGGCCGGATTCGGGTCGTCGCCGAGGTAGGTGCCGTAGCCCTCGACGACGAGCGGGCCGTCGAAAACCAGGACCTCGTTGACCAGCCCGCCCTTCTGGTTGCGGTAGTTGATGACGAGTGCGCCGAGCCCGACGTAGACGCCGATGACCTCGAAACGGAGGTCGGGAATCCGGCGCAGCCCCTCGGCCCAGTACGCGCGCAGCGCCTCCTTGCCGCGGATCACGCCGTCGCCGCCGATCACCTGGACCGCGACCGGGGACCGGAAGGTCACGTCGTCGGCGAAGTGGGTCATCAGGGTGTCGAGGTCGTGGGCGTTCCAGGCCTTCGCCCAGTGGGTGGCGAACTCGTGCGCCGCGCTGTGGTCCATGACCGGATTCTGCCAGCGTCCGAGGGGTGGGATTGTGCGCCGTCAGAGGATTCCCTTGCGGGCCAGGTCGGCCGCGATCCCGTCCAGGACACCGGAAAGCCCGGACGCGAACAGTTCGTCCAGGTCCCACGGATCGGCCATCGCCCGCATCGCGGCGCCGAGCCGCGGGTAGGCGTCGAAGCTCGGGCGGTGCCTCGGTGCGCCGCGGCGTTCGGCCTCCACGTCGCTGACGTAGGTGAGCGCCACGCCTTGCACGTACGAGGCGAACAGGAACAGGTACCGGAACGCGTCCGCCGGGTCGAGGCCGAGGCCGTCGAAGGAGGCGAACGCGTGCTCGCTGTCCGCGGAGAGGGCCGGGCTGTCGTGGGTCCGGGTGGTGACCAGCACCTTCGCCAGGATCCACGGGTGCCGGTGGTAGAGGTCCCAGTCGCGGTAGGCGGCGCGCTCCAGCCCGGCCCGCCAGTCGCGCGGCGGGGTTTCCGGCGGCGGGACCTCGGTGAGCGCGGCCTCGACCATCAGCGCCACCAGGTCGTCCTTGGACGCGACGTGCCGGTAAAGCGCCATGGTCCCCGCGCCGAGTTCTGCCGCCACCCGGCGCATCGACAGCGCTTCGAGCCCCTCGGCGTCCGCGACCGCGATCCCCGCCCGCACGATCCGGTCGACGGTCAACTGGCCGCGGTCCTCCTCGGATTCCGCCTTGCGCGCGCGATACGCCTTCGCCTGGCAGGCCCTTGAGCAGTACTGCCGCGGCCGGCCCCGGTCCGGAGCGGCGAGGGGCTTTCCGCAGGACCCGCACTTCACTCGATACCTCTTTTCGTCACACCACTAACGGCCGTGCGGAAAGTCTAGCCGGTGCCGGAATTGCTCTGTCAGCCGCTGGATAAAAGGCTTTGGAAGTCGGCGGCAGGCGTGCGTACTTTGTACGCATGCTGGAAGAAACAACCTCCTCGACCGCGGGTCCGAGGGAATGGGCCGGACTGGCGGTCTTGCTGCTGCCGTGCGTGCTGGCGTCGATGGACATGTCGGTGATGTTCGTGGCCATGCCGTCGTTGACCGCCGATCTGGAGCCGAGCGGCTCGCAGCTGCTGTGGATCATGGACTCGTACGGGTTCCTGCTGGCCGGCCTGCTCATCACCATGGGCACCCTCGGCGACCGGATCGGCCGCCGCCGCTTGCTGCTGGCCGGAGCGGCGGCGTTCGGCGGCGCGTCGGTCCTCGCCGCTTTCTCCGCCACGCCGACGATGCTCATCGTCGCCCGGATGCTGCTCGGGATCGCCGGGGCGACGCTCGCGCCGTCCACCCTCGCGTTGATCCGCGGCATGTTCCACGACGCCAGGCAGCGCGCGACCGCGGTCGGCCTGTGGACCGCGGGGTTCGCGGGAGGCGCGGTGCTGGGCCCGATCATCGGCGGCCTGCTGCTCCAGCACTTCCACTGGGGCTCGGTGTTCCTGATCAACGTGCCGGTGATGCTGCTCCTGCTGGCGCTCGGCCCGCTGCTGCTGCCCGAACACCGGACGCTCGCGGAGGGGCCCTTCGACCTGCTCGGCGCGGTGCTGTCGATCGGGTCCGTGCTCGGAATCGTCTACGGCGTCAAACAGTTCGCCGCGCATGGGTTCGGCTGGCTGCCGATCGCGGGCTGCGTCGCCGGTCTCGTCGCCGGCGTCGCCTTCGTACGCCGCCAGCGCACCGCGGCGCGTCCGCTGATCGACCTGGCGCTGGTGCGCTCGCGTGCGTTCGCGGTGCCGTTGCTGATCGACCTGCTGGCGACGTTCGCGCTGGTCGGGTTCAACCTTTTCACCTGGCAGTACCTGCAGGTCGTGCTGGGGATGAGCCCGCTGGAGTCGGCGCTGTGGGCGCTGCCGACGTTCGCCGTGATGCCGATCGGGATCGGGGTGGCCGCGACGCTGGCCGCCCGCATCGGCAAACCGCGGGTGCTGGCGCTCGGCCTGCTCGTGGCCGCGGCGGGGTTCGGACTGCTGGCACTGCCGCTGCCCGGAGCCGCGTACTTCATCGCGGCGCTCACCGTGGTGTCGCTGGGCATCGCCGGAGTCGCGGCGGTGGTGACGGACGTGATCCTGTCCGCCGCGCCCCCGGAACGAGCCGGAATGGCGTCGGCGATGGCGGAAACGTCCGCGGAATTCGGCGGCGCGATGGGAATCGCCCTGCTGGGAAGCATCGGCGCGGCCGTGTACCGCGCGGCGATGCCGTCGGGTGCCGAGACCTTGGAAGCGGCGGCGAAGCTCCCGCCCGGGGATGCGTTGCGCGAGGCGGCTTTCGCGGCGTTCAGCACGGAAACCGGGGTGGCGGCGGTGGTGTGTGCGGGGTTGATGCTTGGGGCGGCTGTGGTGATTGTCCGTGTTCGGTGAGGGGGTGACCAAGCGCCGAACCGGCTCCTTCGCCAAGCCCGCCTAGGCTGCGGCGCTCTGCATTTCCCGCGACGAAACCCGACGTCAGCAGGCTCGTGAAGAGGGGCGTGCGGACAAGGGCAAGGAGCCGGTCACCGGCCAGGGGCAGCCGAGCCTAAAACTGAGCCCAAGACGAGAAACGCCGGTCGCCCCAAACCTGGGACGACCGGCGTTTCCGCTGGTTACCGCTGCGGAGGATACAGGATTCGAACCTGCGAGGGCGTGAACCCAACACGCTTTCCAAGCGTGCGCCTTAGGCCGCTCGGCCAATCCTCCGTGGGGAAGAATACCGGAAGGCCCTTTCGCCTTCCGCAGGTGGTCCGACCTGCGGGTACGCGTTCAGGCCGGGACGACGTCGGCGACCACGATGGTGATGTTGTCCGGGCCGCCGCCCTCGTTGGCCAGAGCGATGAGCCTCGGGACGGTTTCCTCTGGGGTGCCTTGGGAAAGGACGTCCTGGATGGCCGGTTCGCTGGCGCCCGCGGTGAGGCCGTCCGAGCAGAGCAGGTAGCGGTCGCCTGCTTGCGGGGTGAATTCCCAGACGTCCGGTTCGGCCGATCCGGTGCTCAGGAGGGCCTTCATCAGCATTGAGCCGCGCGGGTGGCCGTCGGCGTCGGCGGCGCTGATCGTGCCGTCTTCGACCAGGGCCTGGGCCAGGGTGTGGTCGCGGGTGATGCGCTGCAGTTCGCCGTCTCGCAGGAGATAGCCGCGGGAGTCGCCGACGTGGGCCGCGGCGAAGTGGGTGCCGTCGAACAGCAGGGTGGTCAGCGTGGTGCCCATGCCGTGGGTCGCGGGGGTTTCCTCGGCCACCTGCGCGAGCTGTTCGCCGACCCGGCGGACGCCGTCGGCGAGCAGGTTCGACAGGTTGTGCGCCGTCAGGTCCAGGGTGCGCAGCTCCGCGTCCAGCGAGGCCAGCACGCTGACCGCGGTCGAGCTGGCCACCTCTCCGTGCGGCTGGCCGCCGATCCCGTCCGCCACCACGAGCATCCGCCCGCTGGCGTACACGGAGTCCTCGTTGTTGGGGCGTCGTCGCCCTTGGTCCGATCCCGCTGAGTAGCGCAGGGTGAACCGGGTCTGCTCGGTGGCCATGCCCCCATGAAACCATTGGTTGACTGAGTTAACAAGCAAAACGATGGAAACCGCTGTCGTCGGCTATCGTGCTCGACATGGCAGACGACGCGGCGGTGAGTGCGGCCGACATCGCGCGCTTGGCGGGCGTGCGCCGGGCGGCGGTGAGCAACTGGCGGCGGCGCCATGACGATTTTCCCAAGCCGGTAGGCGGCACGGCATCCAGCCCGTTGTTTTCGCTGCCGGAAGTGCAGGCGTGGCTGCGCGGGCGCGGTCGTCCGTTCGAGCTGGCGCCGATCGACGAAGCGTGGCAACGGCTGCGCGCGCTCGGCGATGACCTCGACCTTGGCGCGCGGCTGGCGTCGGTCGGCGAGTATCTCGCGGACGACGCCGCGGGGCCGGACGATCCGCAGCTGCTGGCGCTGATCTCCCAGCTCGCCTCGGACGAAGGCGCGGCGGAGACGTTCGAGCAGCTCTGCGACCGGTTCTTCGAAGCACACGCGCGTCGGCTCTCCACGACGCCGACCGCGTACGCCGACCTCATGGTGCGGCTGACCGGTGCGAAGGGAGCCACGGTGCTCGACCCGGCGTGCGGATTCGGGTCGCTGCTGCTGGCCGCCGCGGCGACCCGGGCGCGCGGGCAGGACGTCGACCCGGACACCGCGCGGATCGCCGCGATCCGGCTGCGGCTGCACGGCGCGGACACCGAGGTGCACGCCTCGGATGCGTTGCGCGCGGACGCTTTCGCCGGACGGCTGGCGGACGTCGTGCTGTGCGACCCGCCGTTCAACGAGCGGGGCTGGGGGCACGAGGAACTCGTCGGCGACGCGCGGTGGGAGTACGGCTTGCCGCCGCGTGGCGAGTCGGAGCTGGCGTGGGTGCAGCACTGCCTCGCGCACGTGAAACCCGGTGGCGCGGTGGCGGTTTTGATGCCGGGCGCGGCGGCCGGACGGCGGAGCGGGAAGCGCATCCGGGCCAATTTGCTGCGTGCGGGCGCGTTGCGCGCGGTGTGCACGCTCGCGCCAGGCACCGATCTCTGGCTGCTCACGCGACCGGAGCCGGAGCAGCGCGCACCGGCTACCGTGCTGATCGCCGACACCACCGCGGAGAACGTCGAGCAGGTGTGGCAGGCCTTTTTGGCCGATCCGGACACCGGCGGACGCATCATTGACGTGCTCGACGACGACGTCGACCTGACCCCCTCGGGCCGGCCTGGCAAGAGCGATTCGGGCGAGGCTTTCCTGGCCGCGCAACGGATTTTCGGCCAGATCGGGATCGAGCTGCCCAAGCTGGAACTGGCGTCCGGCGAAGCGGCGCACACGACCGTCGGCGAGCTGGTGAAGGCGGGCGCGCTGCGGATCACGCACGCGCCGCCGCGTACCGCCGACGGCGACGAACCCGTGCTGACCACCGACGACGTCCTGATCGGCGGTCCGCCGACCGGGCACGCCGCGGCCGATCCGGCGGCGGTGTTCGCCCACGATGGCGACGTGGTCGCGTCGGTCACCGGCGCGGTGATCGTCCACAGTGGAGCGCCGGTGCGGCTCGGACCCGCGCTTTCCCGTTATCGCGTGGATCCGGAGCTGCTCGACGCGCAGTTCCTCGCCGGATGCCTGCGCGCCGCGGACTTCCCGGTGCACAGCGCGTCGACCCGGATCGACGCGCGCCGGCTCAAGGTGCCGCGGCATCCGCTCGAAACGCAGCGTGCGTACGGCGTCGCGTTCCGCGCGCTCGCGGACTTCGACCGGGCCTTGCGGCAAACCGCGGAAATCGGCCGCGACCTGGTGCGGCTAGGCTTTGCCGCACTCGCCGAAGGACGGCTGAAGCCCGGTGGCGGGTGAGCGCTGTGAGGGGGCCCATGCTGATCGCGGACCGCTACGAGGTCGACGATCTGCCGCTCGGCCGAGGCGGCATGGGTTCGGTGCACCGTGGGTTCGACCGGCGGCTCGGCCGGCAAGTCGCGATCAAGCTGCTTCGGCTTCCCGGCGGCGACGAAGAGCTTGAAGAACGCTTCGCGCGCGAAGCGCGGATTCTCGCCACGCTCGACCATCCCGGCGCGCCCACGCTGTACGACTTCGGCACGCACGACGACCGGTTGTTCCAGGTCATGCAGTTCGTCGAAGGCGTGGCGCTGGACGATCTGCTCGCCGAGCACGGCCCGCTGCCGGTGCCGTGGGCGGCGGCGATAGCGGCGCAGGCGGCCGCGGTGCTGTCGGCGGCGCACGCGCGCGCGGTCTGTCACCGTGACCTCAAGCCGGCCAACCTCATGCTCTGCCCGGACGGCAGCGTCAAGGTGATGGACTTCGGGCTCGCTGTGTTGCGCGAAGCCGACACTGCTCGCTTCACGCGTGCGGGACAGCTGCTGGGCACACCGTCGTACATGGCTCCGGAGCAGATTCAGCGTGGGCAGGCAGAGCCGCGAAGCGATCTGTACGCGCTCGGTTGTGTACTGCACGAGATGCTCACCGGCCGTCCGGTCTTCACCGGGCCGACCGCGTACGCCGTCTTCGACAAGCAGGTGAAGGAACCAGCGCCGGTCGTTCCCGGCGTACCTCGGGAGCTGAATGCGCTTCTCGCCGCGACGCTTGCGAAGGATCCTTCGATGCGACCGTCTGCGGCGGAAGTCCTGTACGCGCATCTAGTGCCCTTCGCGCGGGACTTGCCGCCGTTGCCGGGGTTCCTGCACCCGGCAACGGCGTTGAGTCCTTCGCGGATGTACGCGCGCATGGTGGGGCTTAGCGGCCAGCGTTGATGCTCGTCGGCGTCTGCTCCGAGAGCGGCAGGCCGAGCTTCTGGATGCGGTAGTAGGTGCAGGCGTTCTGTACGCCGATGCTGATGCCGATCGTGAGCATGATCGTCGAAGAGGCCACGGTGTTGCTGACGCCGAGCGCGGCTCCGATGAAGGAGAAGGCGACGCGTACACCGATAGTGGCGAACCACAGCACCAACGTGAGCGGAGTGCCCTTCACGAACGTCGTGCCTTCGCGAGCACTGAGTACCGACGACGAGCTACGGACGACGCCCAGCAGCCCGAGGACCACGACGTCGCCAGCCAGCAGCGCGTAGTCCGTCGCGGTCGCGCTTTGCAACGCGGTGGCGGCGGAGAACACGCCGATCGCGGTCAGGATGAACGGGAGCGTCAGCAAGCGCTTGCGGCTGAGCAGCGTGCCGCGCCACTGGCGGTAGACGACCCGGTAGAGGACGAGCGCCGCGATCGCGACGTACAGAACGATGGTGAGCGGGCCGAGGTTCACGGTGCTCCTTCGGGGAGGTGGTCGGCTTCGCCCGGCCGGCGGCGGGTGCCGGGAGGAGGCCCGGCGTGCTCCCAGCCTCGCCGGGATCGATGCGCTTTTCGTCGGCGCACGGACTGGGGCCGGGTGGATTCGCGGTTCAACCCTCGGGTGGAGACGCCGGATCGTGACCATTGCCGAGCAACCACGAAGGGGTGGTGGTCGTCTATTCGGGTGATACGGGTCCTGCCGAATGCGACCCGACCGAACGCGGGGGTACCGGATCGTGAAGAGGGTTCTGGTGGGGATGGCGGCGCTGGCCGCGGCTTTCGGGCTCGTGGCCTGCTCCGGGGGCACGGCCGGGTCGGCGTCCGGCGGCGGGGCAGTGCCCGCGGCGGCGAGCGTGTCCAGCTCGTCCTCGAGTGCGCCGACCAGCAGTTTTGCCCCGGCGACCAGCAGCAGCCCGGAGAGCACCAGCGCGAAGCCGACTCCGAAACCGACGCCGAAGCCCACGCCCAAGCCGAAGGCGGACCCGGAGCCGAGCGACGCCGACGTCCCGTGCGCGGCGGCCGCCGCCGCTTCCGGCACCAGCGCCTGTGTCGACATTTCCGCGCACCGCGCCTGGCTCCTGCAGGACGGCAAGGTGATCTACGGCCCCGTCTCGATGCTGCCCGGACGCAAGGGGCACGCGACCCCGACCGGTACGTTCCACGTGCTGTCCAAGGAAAAGCTGCACCTGAGCAAGCAGTTCGACAACGCGCCGATGCCGAACTCGGTCTTCTTCTACCCGGGCGACGCGTTCCACACCGGCAGCCTGAAGGTGTACTCGCACGGCTGCATCCACCTGTCGGCGGCGTCGTCGCTGCGGTTCTTCACCACGCTGCACATCGGTGACGTGGTCCAGGTCGTGGCGTGACTCAGCGCGTCACGGTCGAGTAAATATCACCCGATCGAGGCAACTTACTCCCCCTTTTGAGCGATTACCGATCGCTGAGAAAGGGGGCCTGGATGGCCTGGCACAAGCTCCGTTCCCTGCTGGTGGCCGCATTCGTGGCCAGCACAGTCGTCGCAGTCCCCACCGTGGTCACCGCCCCGGTGGCAGCAGCCGATACTCCGGCGCTGCCGCCGGGGTTTGTCTTGCGGGACCTGCCCACCGGGCTCGGGCAGTACGAGTTCACCGATTTCGCCTGGATGCCCGACGACAGCGTGCTGGCCCTCGGCAAGTCCGGCGTCGTCAACTGGGTACCGGCCGCGGGCGGCGGCGCACCGGAGCAGATCGCGACCTTCTCGGTCGAAACGCAGGGCGACATGGGCTTGACGAGCATCGCGCTCGCGCCGGACTACGCCACCTCGCACCAGATCTACCTGAACCGTTCGGTGTCGCTGGGCAACGGTCAGTACACGCTGCGCGCCGCCAAGTTCACCGTGCAGCTCGACGGTGCTGGGCATCCGTCCGGACTGACCGGAGAGCAGGTGATTTTCGACCTGCCCGGCAGCCCGTATTACATCCACGGCCTCGACACGGTTTATCCCGCACCGGACGGCACGCTCTGGTACTCCGTCGGCGACAACGGCGACGCGGGCAAGACCAACCCGGTCGCCTTCGCCGCACAGGACCTCGACTCGCCGTTCGGCAAGATCCTGCACCTCACCGCGGACGGCAAGGGCGTGCCGAGCAATCCGTACTACAACGCTGCCGCGCCGGATTCCGCTCGTAGCAAGGTGTTCGCGAGTGGATTCCGCAACCCGTTCCGGTTCAGCCTCGATCCGAAGAGCGGGCTGCCGGTGGTCGGCGACGTCGGCTGGTACACGTGGGAAGAGCTGGATGTCGTGCAGCCTGGCGCGAATCTCGCTTGGCCTTGCTATGAGGGGAACCACCTGACGCCGGGCTATTCGACTGACGCGCGCTGTGCTTCGGCGGTGAACACGCCGCCGTTGTGGGACTACCAGCACGGGACTGGTCCGGCGCAAGGCAACAGCGTTACCGGCGGGATTGTGTATGGGGGCACGACCTATCCGGCGGCTTACCAGGGTGCGTATTTCTTCGGGGACTACGCGGGGCAGAAGATCTGGACGCTGCGGTATGACGCGCAGGGCAAGCTCACGCAGGCGCCTTCGAGTCCGGCGCCGTTCCAGAATGTTGGTGGGGTTACTCGGATTTCCGCTGCGCCCAACGGGGACATCGTCTTCAGTGATCTCAACGCCGGGGTGTTGCGGCGGTTGAGTTACTCGACGAACAATGCTCCTCCGGCGGCGAAGGCTGCTTCAGCTACGGATCCGGACAGTCGGACGGTTTCCTTTGATGCCAGCGGTTCTACTGATGCTGACGGGGATGCGCTGACGTATTCGTGGGACTTCGGGGACGGTGCTACGGGTGCTGGGGTTCAGGTCAGTCATCAGTATGGCGAGGGGGCTTCGTTCACCGCGACGGTGACGGTGTCGGATCCGCTGGGCGGGGTCGGGACTGCGAAGGTTGTTGTCGCGCCGGGTAATCACTCGCCGGTGTTGACGTTGTCCGCGCCGGACAAGGCTTTTGCGGTGGGTGAGCCGGTTTCGTTGTCGGCCACGGCTAGTGATGTGGAGGATGGCGGGCTTCCTGTTACGTGGACGTCGATGATTCGGCACTGTCCGGATCTTGGGGCCTGCCATGTGCATCCTGGGGATAGTTCGACTGGGCCGTCGTTGACGGTGCCGTTTACTGAGCACACGGACTCGCGGATGGAGTTCACCGCGACGGTTACCGATAGTGCTGGGGTGCAGGCTAGTAAGACCTATGTCGCTTACCCGCGCCAGCATCGGTTGACGTTGGTGGGGACGCAGCCTGCCGCGTTGAGTATTCCCAGCGAAGGGGGTGTCAGCAGTGCGATGGTCACTGAGGGGGCCACGTTTGATGTGACCGCGGCGTTGGTGGGGACTGACGGGGTTTCCAAGTTCGCTGGGTGGCAGGGTGGTCCGGCCACCTCTTCGTGGTCGATCACCGTTGGTGCTGGTGACCTGACGCTTACTGCTAATTACGTTACTGCGATTGATCAGCGGTATGCGGGTGAGCCTGGGTTGCGGAGTTTGCTTGGTGCGCCAACGGGGCCCGAGGTGGTGGACGGGCTGGTGCGGTACCGGGCTTATGCGAACGGGCGGTTGTACTGGTCCGCGGCTACTGGGGTGCGGGAGATCGGCGGGCAGATTTTGGCTCGGTATCTCGCGATTGGCGGGCATCGGGTTTATGGGCCGCCGGTTACCGATGAGACTCCGACTCCGGATGGGGTGGGGCGGTACAACCATTTGATGGGTACGCCGGGGAGTCAAGCCGCTTCTGTTTATTGGACTCCGGGTACTGGGGCGCATTCGGTGCAGGGGCAGATCCGGGTCAAGTGGGCTGCGCTCGGGTGGGAGCGCGGGGTTGGGTATCCGGTCACTGACGAGTCCGGGACTCCGGACGGGGTTGGGCGGTACAACCATTTCACGGGTGGGTCGGTGTATTGGACTCCTGCTGGTGGGGCGCATCAGGTTGGTGGGGCTATTCGGGACAAGTGGGCTTCGCTGGGGTGGGAGCGGGGGGTTGGGTATCCGACTACCGATGAGTCTGTGACGCCGGATCGGGTTGGGCGGTATAACCACTTTACGGGCGGGTCGGTGTATTGGACGCCGGGTACTGGGGCGCATCAGATTGGTGGGGCTATTCGGGACAAGTGGGCCTCGTTGGGGTGGGAGCGGGGGCTTGGGTATCCCGTGACCGATGAGACCGCTACTCCTGGTGGGGGTGCTCGGTATAACCACTTTGGCGGTGGTGGGTCGGTTTATTGGAGTGCGGGGACTGGGGCGCATATGGTGCAGGGGGAGATTCGGAAGCGGTGGGCTGCGTTGGGGTGGGAGAGAGGGTATTTGGGGTTGCCTGTGTCGGATGAGTATCCGATTGGCGGGGGTGCTCGTAGTGATTTTCGGGGTGGGTTTGTTGTTTATCGGAATGGGGGTGTGGCGGATTATCGGTGGTGAGGTGCTCGTGGGCGGCTCGTCGCCTGGCGGCGACATTGCGCCCGGAGTGGTTGCGTGGGGCACCCCGAAAGCCAATTGTGCTGACGGTTCGGGTGTGCTTGTCAAGGCGGGAAAGATGCCTTGACAAGCACCCCCGAACCGCAGGGCGGCTTCGTATCGGGGTGTGGGGGAGGGGCTGGGTGCCTCGCTGTTTGGGTGCAGCGGTGCGGTTTTAGGGGCGGTGAACGGCAGTCATGCAAAAAGCTACCGCGCACCACCGACAGAAAGTCAGGCCAGGTCAGCCGGGCGGGTGCCGATGGAGGCGAGTGGCAAGCCCAGTGCGACGCGTTCCGTCAGCCAGTTGCTGGGGCGGTAGCGGGGGTCGCCGGTGGCTCGGTGCAGGCCGTTCAGGATTCGGAGGACTTTTTCTGGTCCGACCCGGTCGCCCCATTCCAGGGGGCCGCGAGGGTAGCCCAGGCCTAGGCGGACTGCGGTGTCGATGTCGGCGGGGGCGGCCAGGCCCTGGTCGGCTAGGTAGCAGGCCGTGTTGATGATGGAGGCCAGCAAGCGTTGGGCGATGGGGGCGGCACCGTCTCGGACTGCCGTTACTGGGGTTCCCGTGGCGGCCAGGGCACCCCAGGCAGCACGGCCATAGTGGGGGTCCAGTCCTGGGTGGACGGACATCGTGAAGCGCGATTCGTAGCCTAGGGCGTCGATTCCGACGACGCGTGAGGCGGGCAGTTCCAGTTGCCGCGCGGCCTCCACAGTGGACTCTCCGCGCAGGGTGACCAGGAGAACCGTGTCGGGGTAGGCGTCTTGGACTACGTCCACGCCTGCTGCGGAGAGGAGGCGGGCCAGTCGTTCGTCGGCCGCGTAGACCGGTGTGGTGGGGGCCGGCGGTGCTGCGGGCTCGGGCGGGAGTTCCTGTTTTCCGTCGACATAACGGTAAAAACCTTCGCCGGTTTTGCGGCCGAAGAGTCCGGCGGCGACACGCGGGCGGGTGAGCCACGACGGGCGCAGGCGTGGTTCGGCGTGGAAGCCGCTCCAGATGCTTTCCAGTACCGCGTGCGAGACGTCCAGGCCGGTCAGATCCAGCAGCTCGAACGGGCCCAGTTTGAGGCCGAGTACGTCGCGTGCGATGCGGTCGATTTCGGCGGGGGCGGCGAGGGATTCCGAAAGAATCTGCAGGGCTTCGGTGTTCAGGCCGCGGCCGGCGTGATTGACGAGAAATCCGGGGGCGTCCTTCGCCAGCACGGGTTCGTGGCCCCAGCCGCGGACGAGTTCGAGGGCTTCGCCGGGAAGCCAATCGGCGGTGCGGGCGCCGGGGACGACCTCGACCAGTCGCATCAGCGGGACTGGGTTGAAGAAGTGCAAGCCGATCATTCGCGTGGGATCGGCGAGTCCGGCGGCGATTTCGGTGACGGACAGCGAGCTGGTGTTGGTCGCGAAGATGGTGTCCGGACCACAGACCTTCTCGAGGCCGGCGAAGAGGGTTTGCTTCGTTTCCAGGTCTTCGCGGACGGCTTCGATCACCAGGTCGACCCCCTCGGCGGGGGCGAGCGGGCCGTCGACCGGGACGAGGTTTTCCTTCGCCGCGCGGCCGGCCTCCTCGGTCAGCTTCTCCTTGGCGACCAGCCGGTCGACCATCGCGCCGACGTGGTCGATCGCCGCGGTCACCGCTTCCGGCTGTGCGTCCGCGAGTTCCACGGTGACTCCGCCGGTCGCGGCGAGCTGGACGATGCCGCGTCCCATCACCCCGGTGCCGATCACCCGGATCCTGCCGACCCGTCCGGCCCATCCCGTCACGTCGAACCCACCTTTCGCGTTGGCGCCACGGCGAACTTACCCCGGACTACAGACCGACGAAGTCCGCCATCTGCCCGATGAGGTGCTCGAAGTACGCGTCCGCCGGGTCGACGCTGCCGACGTACTGGCCGAACAGCTCGAAGTTGAGCGCACCGAACAGCTGGGTCCAGGCGGCGATGGCGCGCATGACGACCTCGGCCGGCGCGTCGATGTCCAGGATCTTGGCGAGCTCGCCGGCTTGCGCGCGCAGTTCGTCCGACATCGGCGCGGTGACGGCGGGTTCGTGCGGGTTGCCGTCGCGCAGCACCGCGACCAGCGCGAACGCCACCCGTCCGGCGGGGCCGACGGTGTCTTGCGGAGCTTGGTAACCGGGGATCGGCGAGCCGTAGATGAGCGAGTACTCGTGCGGGTGCGCGCGGGCCCATTCGCGGGTCGCGCGCCAGATGGCCCGCCAGCGTTCGCGCGGGTCGCCGGTGTGCGGGTCGGCCTGTTCGGCGGCCTCGCCGACGGCGTTGTACGCGTCGACGATCAGCGCGGTGAGCAGGTGATCGCGGCTCGGGAAGTAGCGGTACAGCGCCGACGAGACCATCCCCAGCTCACGGGCGACCGCACGCAGGGAAAGTCCGTGCGCGCCGACCTCGGCGAGCTGGCGGCGGGCCTCGTCCTTGATCTCGCGGGTCAGCTCGGCGCGGACCCGCTCGCGGGCGGTCCGGGGTGCGGCAGTCATGCGATCAGTGTGCCTCGGAATAGAGCGCTGCGCAAAACCGAGAGCAGTGCTCTTGACGCGAGACCGCTTGAGGTGTTCACTGTTCACAACAGAGAGCACCGCTCTCGTAAACTGGAGGAGAACCCCATGACCAGCACTCGTTACCTCGAACCGGGCAAGGCGTCCGCGGCGTTCAACGGCTGCGTCCGCTGGCTCACCAAGCGCGGCCTGAGCGTGTGGGGCAGCCGGGTGCTGGGCGTTCGCGGCCGCAAGTCCGGCGAACTGCGCGAGGTGCCGGTGAACCTGCTGCCGTTCGAGGGCAAGCAGTACCTGGTGGCCGCGCGCGGCGAAACCCAGTGGGTGCGGAACCTGCGCGCGGCGGGCGAAGGCCAGCTGACCGTTGGGCGGCGCACCGAGACTTTCCGCTATCGCGAGCTGTCCGACGACGAGAAACCCGCCATCCTGCGCTCGTATCTCAAGCGCTGGGCGTTCGAGGTCGGCGCGTTCTTCGAGGGCGTGGACGCGAAGGCGCCGGAGGAAAAGCTGCTGGAAATCGCGCCGGGCTACCCGGTGTTCGAGGTCTTCACCCGGTGAGTCAGCGCTTCCGGACCGCGGTGGCCGCGACGAGGACCACGCCGACCAGGAACGCGACCAGTCCGATCAGGAACCACAGTTTCTGTCCGGTCATGAAACTGCCGGTCAGCACGCCGACGCCCTGCAGCACCCACACCGCGCCGACGAGCACCAGCACGACCCCGCACGCCAGCGTGATCCACCGCTTCACGACCATCTCCTCGCTCGGGAAGGGAACCTCGAGGAAGTCTCTCAAGGTTCCCTTCGTCCCGAGTTACCCGCGGCGGCGAGGTTGTCCGTTTCCGAGCTGCTGTGCTTCGCCGAGCGAGGTCGCGGTGGCCGTAGTGCCCTGGACCTTCGCGACCACGGTGACGTTGTCGCCGGACTTCGGCGAACCGGTTTTCACCGTGGCCGAATCCAGCGTGTAGGTCTGCTGGTAGCCGTCCTTGCTGGTCAGGGTCACCGACGTGGCGCTGAGTTCGGTGATCGTCCCGGTCTGCAGGCGTTCGGTCACGTACCCGCCGGCCGCGTCCGGCACCACGAAGTCGCCGTGCAGCGCGTCGCGCAGCGCGGCGATTCCGCCCATGCCGCGGCCGGCGAAACCACCGGGTCCGTCTGGGCCGCCGAATCCGCCCGGACCTTGCTGCGCGGACGCGTCGTTGCCGCTGGTGCCCGCCCAGATCGCCAGTCCGCCGCCCACCGCGAGCACGGCCGCGACACCCGCCGCGAGCGCGGTTTTCCGGCCCGACCACGTGGTGCGCGGGCCGCCGGATGCCGGAGCGGGCTGCTCTCCCCAGGTCGCGCCCTGTGCTGGATCGGTCGTCATGGTCTCCTCCGGAACGTTCGGGCTGGTCCTCCGAGCGTCGGGGCGGCCGCTGTGCGGAGGCTGTGCCGGACGTGGGGGACACCTGTGCGCCCCGTTCGGGGAAACGCCGCACAGGAAACGCACAGCCAGTACTCAGCTCGGCCTGAAGACGGAATCCGAAGATGGCACCATGAGCAGTGTGAACGCCGCGTCTGCCGGCCGGGGCAAGGCCGAACTGCGCCGCGCGGACGGCAGCCCGGTCCGTGTGCTGGTCGTCGACGACGAGTCGACGCTGGCCGAACTCGTGTCCATGGCCCTGCGGATGGAGGGCTGGGAGGTGCGCAGCGCGGGCACCGGGGCCGAGGCGGTGCGCGTCGGCCGCGATTTCCGGCCGGACGCCGTGGTGCTCGACGTGATGCTGCCCGATTTCGACGGGCTCGAGGTGCTGCGCCGGATGCGCGCCGAAACGCCGTATCTGCCGGTTCTTTTCCTCACCGCGAAAGACGCGGTGGAGGACCGGATCGCCGGGCTCACCGCGGGCGGCGACGATTACGTGACCAAACCGTTCAGCCTGGAGGAAGTGGCGCTGCGGCTGCGCGCGCTGCTGCGCCGGGCGGGCGGCGTTTCCGGGGCGACCGGGTCGCAGCTCGTGGTCGGCGATCTCACGCTGGACGAGGACAGCCGCGAGGTGCACCGCGGCGGCGATCTGGTGCCGCTGACCGCGACCGAGTTCGAACTGCTGCGGTACCTGATGCGCAATCCGCGCCGCGTGCTGTCGAAAGCGCAGATCCTCGACCGGGTGTGGAGCTACGATTTCGGCGGCCAGGCCAATATCGTCGAGCTGTACATTTCCTATCTCCGCAAGAAAATCGACGCCGATCGGGAACCGATGATCCACACCATGCGCGGCGCCGGGTATGTCCTCAAACCCGCCGCGGGCTGAGCGCCGCCGTCCGTGGTCCTTGCGCCGCAGGCTGATCGTGCAGCTGGCGGCGCTGCTCGCGCTGGTCTGCGTGGTGGTCGGCGTGGTCACCGAACTGGCGTTGAACAGTTTCCTCGTCGGGCAGCTCGACGGACAGCTGGCGGCGGCGAGCGACCGCGGGTTCCGGCACGGCGTGCCGCGTCCGCCCATCAACGGTCCCGGAAAACTGCCGCCGGACCCGCTTCGCGTGCTCGGCCAGCCCGAGGGGACGCTCAGCCTGGTCGTGCACGACGGCGTGGTCAACGGGCAGGTGATCGGCCCGTTCGGGCTCGTCCCGCTGACACCGGACCAGGACCGGATCCTGCTCGTGCTCGCGCCGAACGGACAGAGCCGCACCGTCGAGCTTCCCGGAAGCCTCAAGAAATACCGCGTGGTCGCGACGTATTCGCCGCGCGGCGAGTTCACCGTGATCGGACTGCCGATGAACCGGGTCTCGGAAACGTTGTGGCGGCTGGGATTCATTTTCGGCGGCGTCGCGCTCTGCGGCATTCTCGTCGCCGGGTTCGCCGGCGCGGTCACGATCCGGCGGACGATGGCCCCGCTGGACCGGCTCGCCGCCACCGCTTCCCGGGTGTCCGAACTGCCGCTGGACCGCGGCGAGGTCGCGCTGTCCGAGAGAGTGCCCGAAGTGGACACTGACCCGAGGACCGAGGTCGGCAAGGTCGGATCGGCGATCAACCGGATGCTGGGCCACATCGCCGAAGCGCTCGCCGCTCGGCACGCGAGCGAAAGCCGGGTGCGGCAGTTCGTCGCGGACGCGAGCCACGAACTGCGCACGCCGCTCGCCGCGATCCGCGGTTACGCCGAATTGACCCGGCGCAGCGGCGAACAGGTGCCGCCGGACATCGCGTTCGCGATGAGCCGGGTGGAATCCGAATCGGCGCGGATGACGACGCTCGTGGAAGACCTGCTGCTGCTCGCCCGGCTCGACTCCGGGCGTCCGGTGGTGCCCGAGCCGGTCGATTTGTCCCGGCTGGTCGCGGACGCGGTCGCCGATTCGCACGTCGCCGGCCCGGAACACAAGTGGTTGCTGGAACTTCCCGGCGAGCCGATCTCGGTGCTCGGCGATTCCGGGCAGTTGCACCAGGTGGTGCTGAATCTTCTCGGCAACGCGCGCACGCATACGCCCGCGGGGACCACGGTGACCACCGCGCTGTCCACTAAGGACGGATGGGCGACTTTGTCCGTTGTGGACGACGGGCCGGGCATTCCGCCGGAAATCCTGCCCGAGGTGTTCGAGCGGTTCGCCCGGGGCGACAATTCGCGGTCGCGTGCCGCCGGGAGCACCGGGCTGGGGCTGGCGATCGTCGCCGCGGTCGTGGCCGCGCATTCCGGGCGCGTGATGGTCACCAGCCAGCCGGGGCGTACCGAGTTCGTGGCTTCCTTCCCGCAATCGTGAGCGGTGCGCCGCCCGGGTCGAGCGGCGCGACGACCTCACGCGAAGGTGACCGAGGTATTGGCTCCGCACAAGACAAAACACGGCAGCTCGGCCGGGACGCGCCCAGCCAGCCAGGCGGCCAGCGGAGCCGCGGCGGCGGGCTCGACGACGAGCCGGAACTCGCGCCACAGCAGTTCGCGCGCGGCGAGGATTTCGGCATCGGACACCAGCACTGAAGTGACGCTTGGCGAGTTGAGGATGCCGAACGCCAGCTCGCCGACGCGGGTCGCGCCGAGTGCCGAGGCGGCGACCGAGTCGATGGTGACGTCCACCGGTTCGCCCGCGGCGAGGGCGGCGTGCAGTGCCTGGCAGTGCTCCGGCTCCACGGCGAACACCTGACGGCCGTCCGCGGCCAGCGTCGCGCCGGAGGCCAGTCCGCCACCGCCCACTGCGACGACGATGGCGTCCACGTCCGGTGCGTCGGCGACAATTTCCGCGGTCGCGGTTCCTTGCCCGGCGATCACGTCGGCGTCGTCGTACGCGTGCAGGTAGCGGGTGCCGGGTTCGTCGGCGACCGCCAACGCGGCTGCCGCGGCTTCGCCATATGTCGCGCCGTGCCGGATGAGCTTCGCACCGGCTGCTTCGATGCCGGCAGCCTTCGCCTCGGGCACGGTCTCCGGCACGTAGACGACAGCGGGAACCCCCAGCGCCTGCGCGGCGGTCGCGACGCCGAGACCGTGGTTGCCGCCCGACGCGGTGACCACTCGCTTCGGTTCAGGGCCGTTGAGCAGGGCGTTTACCGCGCCGCGCAGCTTGAACGAACCGGACCGCTGGAGGTGCTCCAGCTTGAGGACGAGCGGACGACCATCGATTTCGGTGCGTAACAGCGGCGTCCACCGGACGTGTGGTCGGAGGCGGAGGTGGGCAGTGGCGACGTCGGCGGCAGAGGGTGCGATGCGCATATCGGTCATTCTCCTCTTCCGGGCCGCCTCGGGTGCCACTCGCCGGGAAAACCCCAGCGTGGCAGGGCGCGACACGGGGCAAGAGGGCATTGTCTAGCTCTTGCCGATCTCGCTAAGCTCTGCGCAGACGTGGGGTGTCCGACCATGTGCGTACCGCGACGAGTACTACCGAGAGTAGTAGCGTCCTGCGGGTGTCCCCGTTCGGTGCACTTCACGCCTCGGTCTCGCCGGGACTCCTCGGGAACGGAAGGTGACGTGGATGCGCGACGGCTCGGCCCGGTCGCCGGAATCCGCTGCGCGGCTGCTTGACCGCCTCGGGATCCGCACTGTGCAGGCGCGAGTGACTGTGCTGGTCGTGGCTCCGCTGATCCTGGCCGCAGCGGCGGCGGTCCCGCTCGTGCTCACCCAGGTCACCGCCGCGTCGAAGGCCGCGACCACTTCGGACACCGCGGCCCGGGCGCGGCAGGTGGGCTCCCTGGTGGGGCAGTTGCAGCGGGAAGGCCTGCTCACGGCCGCTTTTGTCGCGGACCCCTCGGCCACCAACACCGCGCTCGTCCGGCAGCAGCAGATGGTGGACGGCACCGCGCACGGCGTCGCGGACAGCCTGGTCGGCCCCGGCGGCGAACTGTCGAAACTGCGGCAGAACGCGCTCAATCGACAGATTTCCGTAGCTGATGTTGCCTCTGGCTACGATTCCATCTCCGGTGGGCTGATCGACGCACTCGGACTGGCCACTTCGGACGATGCTGGGGTCCGGGCCCTCGACGCACTGCTCCGCGCGGACGAGCAGCGAGCGGCCAGGGCGACCGCGCTGATCGCGTCCGCCGGAGCCGATCGCGCAGGTCAGCGCGCTGCGGTTTACGAAGAAGAGTTCGACCGGCTGGCCGGGAAGCAGGACGCGGCACAGGTCTCCGCGATGGAAACCGGGGCGACTGCCCAGCAGCTCGACCGGCTGGCCGCCGCGCCGCGGCAGGACCGGCAGTTTGTGTCCGATGTGGTCACTGCCGGTACTCAGCTCGCCGAGCAGCGCGGCGCGGTGGAAGCCCGGATCGCCGGCGCGATCGCCGATACCGCCTCCGCGAAAGCGTCCAGCGCGACCCGGACGGCTTATCTCGTCGGCGGTGCCGCGATTGTCCTTTTCGGACTAATCGCTGCGCTGTCCGTGCTGGCCGCGCGATCGGTCGTCCGGCCGCTGCGGCGGCTGAGCGGGCAGGCCCGCTCGACCGCCGACCTGGCCGGCCCTGAATTGGTTCAGGCCGCGGAGCCGGCGTCGGGTCCGCCGCAACCGTTGCTGCCCGCGCTCGAGGCCGGGACCGGTGGCGAACTCGCTGAGTTGGCCGACACGTTCAACCGGCTCCGAGGCACCGCGGTCGAAGCCGTGACAGAACAGGCGAATGCCCGCCGCGCCGCGCTCCAGCTGCTGGTCGGAGCGGCCAAGCGCACGCAGAACCTGGTCGCTGGCCAGCGCACCACGGTGGAGGAATTGACGCGCGGCACCGACGATCCGGTATTGCTCGCCGGTCTGCGTCGCGTGGGGCACGCCGCCCTTCGGCTGCGCCGCACCGCCGACGATCTCCTGGTAGTGACGGGAAACCGGGACGAAACGCGGGTCGGCGGTCCGATCGAACTGGCCACCGCGCTGCGCTCGGCCGCCGCGGAAATCGACGACGAATCCCGCATCCGGATCGGCGAACCGGCGGAGGCGCTGCTCGCGCCGTCGCTGGGCATCGACCTCGTGCTGCTGTTCGCCGAACTGCTGGAAAACGCGGCCGCGTTCTCGCCGCCGGAGTCCCTGGTGGAGATCTCGACCGAGTTCCAGCCCTCCGGCGATCTGCTGGTGCGCATCGCCGACCACGGCGTCGGGCTGTCGCCGGAACGGCTGGCGCAGGAGAACCACCGGCTCGCCGAACCGGTCGACGCGGCGTCCGGGCAGCAACTCGGCCTGGCCGTGGTCGGGCGGCTCGCGCGGCGGCATTCGCTGCGCGTCCAATTGGAGTCCACTTCGGACGGTGGGGTGACGGCGATGGTTTCGGTGCCGCAGGCGTTGTTCACCCGCGACGTCGATTTCCGGCGCGGGCCAGGGCTTTTCGAACCGGGACAGGTGCCCGACCCGCGGCCGGTGCTGCTGCCCGCGCCCGCGATCGCCGCGCTGTCCACGCCGACCCCGCCCGGATTCCGGTGGTTCGCCGACCAGCCGGAGCCCGAAGCCGACGAAGCGAAACCGGAAGAGGATCCGGAGTGGCCGGAGGCGGAGCCGGAATTCGCCTCGCTCACCGGAACGCTGGAACTCCCCGACGAACCCGAAGAGCCTGAGCCGTCCACAAAGGACACTGAGGGTGCCGCTGACCCGTCCCCGACGCATCAGTTCACCGTGGTGCCACCGGAATCCCGCGACGGAGTGTTCCGCCGCGTCCCCGGCGCCCAATTGGCTCCCGGGCTGAAACTCCCGCAGCTCGTCCGCACCCCGTTGCCGCGCCGCGAACTGCGCGATCCGGCCGCCGAGCGGGCCACCTTCGACTCGTTTTCCGACGGCGTCGCCAAAGCACAGCAAGTCACCGCTCGCCAGGCCGATCAAGGAGGATCATGACCGTTCCCGCCGCCGCGCAGAACTTCAACTGGCTGGTCAACCGCTTCGCACTGCACACCGCCGGCGCGATCGCCGCGCTCGCGGTGTCCGCGGACGGGCTGTTGATCGCCGCCTCGCAGGACCTCGACCGGGCGGACGCCGACCGGCTCGCGGCGACCTGCTCGGCGATGCTCGCGCTGGCCCAGAGCGTGTCCGAAAGCCATCCGCTCGGCGATCCGGACAAGGTCGTGGTCGAACTGGAACGCGGCTACCTGGTGGTCTGCACCATCAGCATCGGCTGCTCGCTCGGCGTGCTGGCCAACAAGCAGGCCAGCCTCGGCACGATCGCCTACGAGATGGCGATGTTCGCCAACCGCGCGTCCGAAGTCCTCACCCCCGCGCTGGTCGAGGAGCTGAAGAACACCGCGTTCGCCTGACCCGTGAAGATCCTCGTGCTTGGCCCGGCCGGAGCCGGGAAAACGACGGCGGTGCACGCCGTTTCGGAGATCGCGCCGGTGCGCACCGACGCCGGCGCCACCACCGCGGCGCTCGACTTCGGCAGGCTCGGCGAGGGCGAGCGGCGGCGGTACCTGTTCGGCGCGCCGGGACAGGCCCGGTTCTGGTTCCGCTGGCCGGACCTCGTGCGGGGCGCGGACGCCGCGCTCGTGGTGGTCGACCCGCGGCGGATCGCGGACGCCTACCCGGTGCTCGACGCGGTCGAGGGCATGCGGCTGCCCTTCGTGGTCGGGGTGAACTGCTTCGACGGCCTGCTCACCCGGCCGCTGCACGACGTGCGCTGGGCGCTGACCGTGCGCGACGGCGTCCCGGTGCACCCGTTCGACGCCCGCGACCCGGCGTCCGTGCGCGAGGTGCTCGACCTGGTCGCGGCGGGGGTGGCCGAGGGGGCGCGGGCGCGGCAACCGAGTCCGCTATAGTCGTCTGCGGGGACCCCCCGTGGCGTCCACCCTGTGAACTTCCCCAGGGCCGGAAGGCAGCAAGGATAAGCGGGCTCTGGCGGGTACGGGGGGAACCCGCTTTTTATGCTGATTCGGCGAAAAGCAGGCGGGCACGGACCGCAGCCGATCTGCTCGCTGCAACCCTCCCCGCCGTGACTGTCGGCGAATGAGCAGCAGACGGCGCAGTATGCCTTAAAACAGGCCGAGCACGTCGTCCGGCGGTGTCGGCGAGGGCAGCGCTTCCGCGTCAAACACCGGCGCGGCCTTTCCGCGAAGCTGCCGCAGCTCAGCGCCGTGCACCACCCGCGCTGGATACGGCGAGGACGCCGCGCGCCGGGTCAGCTCCGCCGTCGGCAGTTCGAGCCGGGAAGCGGCCAGCACGAGATTCCCGAACCGGCGCCCGCGCAGCACGCTGGGTTCGGCCAGCAGGACGACGTGCGGGAACACCTCCGCCAGCGTCGCGAGGAACCGGCGCGCGAACGGCAGGCCAGGGCCGTCGGAGATGTTCGCCAGCATCGTCGCGCCCGGGCGCAGCACGCGGGCCACGTCGGTCACGAACTCGACGGTCGCCAAGCCGCTCGCCAGCGTCGCGCGTTCGAAGGCGTCGAGCACGATCAGGTCCGCCGTCGCGTCGGGCCGGCTGCGCACGCCCGCGCGACCGTCCTCGATCCGCACCCGCAGTTTCGGGACGCTGCGCAGGTCAAGCTGTTCGCGGACCAGGTCGATCAGCGGTTCGTCGGCGTCGAAGACCAGCTGCCGCGAACCTGGGCGCGTCGCGGCGACGTAGCGCGGCAGGGAGCAGCCCGCGCCGCCGACGTGCAGCGCGTCGAGCGGGCCGGGCGGAAGGAAGTCGACCAGGTCGCCGAGCCGGCGCACGTAGTCGAACTCCAGATTCGTCGGATCGTCCAGATCGACGTAGGACTGCGCCACCCCGCCCACCGAAAGCATCCACGCGTTGGGCCGATCGGCGTCGCGCAGCAGCTCGGCGGTCCCGAACCGCACCGGGTACGTGCCCGGCCGCGGGCCGCTCGGCGCACGGCCGCGACCGGAACGGGAGGGGCTCACCGTGCTCACTGTAGTCTCGGGCACGTGGCTCTCGCGCTGTACCGGAAGTACCGTCCGGCGACCTTCGCCGAGGTCGTCGGCCAGGAGCATGTGACCGAACCGCTGCGCACGGCGCTGGCCGCCGGGCGCATCAACCACGCGTACCTGTTCTCCGGGCCACGCGGCTGCGGCAAGACGTCGAGCGCGCGGATCATGGCGCGCTCGCTCAACTGCGCCAAGGGCCCGACGCCGGATCCGTGCGGCGAGTGCAACTCGTGCCGCGCGCTCGCGCCGGAAGGCCCGGGCAGCGTCGACGTCACCGAACTCGACGCGGCCAGCCACGGCGGTGTGGACGACGCCCGCGACCTGCGGGACAAGGCGTTCTACGCGCCCGCCGAATCGCGCTATCGCGTGTTCATCATCGACGAGGCGCACATGGTCACCACGCAGGGCTTCAACGCGCTGCTGAAGATCGTCGAAGAACCGCCTGAGCACCTGATCTTCATCTTCGCCACCACCGAGCCGGACAAGGTGCTCACCACCATCCGCTCGCGCACGCACCACTACCCGTTCCGGCTGATCCCGCCGAGTTCGATGCGGGAGCTGCTGGAGCGCAACGTCGCCGCCGAGGGCGCGACGGTCGAACCGGCGGTGTACCCGCTGGTGATCCGCGCCGGAGGGGGTTCGGCTCGCGATACGCAGTCGGTGCTGGACCAGCTGCTCGCCGGGGCCGGTCCGGAAGGCGTCACGTACCCGCGGGCGGTGGCGCTGCTGGGCGTCACGGACACCGCGCTGATCGACGCGGTGATCGACGGGCTCGCGAACGACGACCCGGCCGAAGTGTTCGGCACCGTCGAGAAACTCGCCGACGCCGGGCACGACCCGCGCCGCTTCGCCACCGACCTGCTCGACCGCCTGCGCGACCTGCTGCTGATGCGCGCGGTCCCGGAAGCGGGCGAACGCGGCCTGGTCAACGCACCGGACGACGAGCTGAAGCGGATGACCGAGCAGGCCGAGAAGCTCGGCCCGGCCACGCTGTCCCGCTATGCCGACATCGTCCACAGTGGACTCCTGGAGATGCGCGGCGCGACGTCGCCGCGGCTCGTGCTCGAACTGCTCTGCGCGCGGATGCTGCTGCCGTCGGTCACCGAGGCGGAGAAAGCCTTGCTGGCGCGGATCGAAAAGCTCGAGCGGCGTCCGGCCGGTGCGCCCGCTCCGGCTCCGCACGCTGGTCCCGCTCCGGTCGCTGCTCCGGCCGCATCCGCTGCTCCGGCGGAGGCTCCGGCTCGGTTCCAGCGCCCTTCGCAGCGTCCGGCGCAGGAAGCTTCCCCCGCACGTCCGGTGCAGGAAGCTCCCGCCGCACCGGCCCGTCCGGCGGCGGAGGAACCAGCGCGTCCGGCTCGGCCGGAGGTGAGCCGTCCGGCTCCTGCTGAACCGCCTGCCCCCGCTCCCGCCCCGGAAGCGCCTGCCGCCGCGGAAGCCCCGGCCGCGGGCGGGATCGACGCGGCCAAGGTGCGCGAGAAGTGGCCGCAACTGCTGGCGTCGCTGCGGAAGTTCACCGGCGGGCGCGCGCTCGAAGCCATGCTCACGCAGGCGACGGTCGCCGAAGTCGACGGTTCGGCGGTCACGCTGACGCACAAGTCCGAACCGCTCGCCCGGCGCCTGAGCGACCAGGGCAACGCGAGCAAGATCGCGGCCGGGCTGAGCGAGGTGCTCGGCGGCGAATGGCAGGTCCGCTGCGTGCACGGCGCGGCCGCGGCCGCCGCTCCGGCGCGGCAGGCGCCCCGGCAGCAACCGGCCGCACCGGCTCCGGAACGGTCGTTCACGCGTCCGTCCGCGTCCGCGCAGGCCCCGGCGGCCGCCGCGCCCCCGCCGCCGAAACCCGCGCCGGAGGCCCCGAGCCGCCCGCGCGTCACCACGAGCGAACCGGACATCCCGCTCCCGCCCGAACCCACGGACGAGGACGACGACATCTACTCCGAGGACTCGAGCCCGGTCCCGCCGCCTCCGCCGCCGCCCGCCGAGGAGGACCCGGAGCAGATCGCCCGCAAGCTGCTTTCGGACCACCTCGGCGCACGTCCGCTGGACTGACCGGCTCGTGACTGCTGCGCACGGCCAGTCCCCGTGCACAGCACTCACCGGCGTGTCCGCCCGGCCTGAGCCGCAGGTGGCTCGTGAGTGCGCATCCCGGTTCTAACCGGGATAAACACTCACGACCTTCTGCGGGTGCTGCGTCGGCGGCGCTTGCACGGTCACGGTCCGGGTCGGCGCGTCCCAGCTCCAGCTTCCGCTGCGCCGCCCGTCCACGTACACCGCGGCTGGCGCGCTGGCATTCGTGAACCGGACCGTCCAAGCGCGTTGCGAGGCACCGATCGCGAGCGTCGCCGAGTGGGGATTTTCGGTGTAGCGCAACGCAGTCGTGCCCGGCCCGTCGTTAAGCGTGAACGCGCCGTCGTGCCCGCCAGCCACGGTGACGGTCGCGGCGGTGCGCGGGTCCTGTGCGTCGCCGGGCACGTTTCCGCTGCGGGTCACCATGATTCCGCCCGAGCGCAGGAATACCGGCATGGTGTCCCAGCCCGTGGTGATCTGCGCGCTGGTGCCGCCGCGGTAGGTCTTGCCGGTGAAGTAATCCGTCCAGTCGCTGCTCGGCGGGAACCAGACACTGGTGGTCGCCGTGGTGCCCGGGCTGGTCGCCGGAGCTACGAGGACGTCCGGGCCGTACAGGTATTCCCCGCCAGCCTGTGCGTACGCCTCCTGCTGGTCCGGGTATTGCAGGTACAGCGGGCGCACGATCGGCATTCCCGTCGCCGTGGCCTGCTGTGCGAGCGTGTACGTGTAGGGCACGAGATTTTCGCGCAGGTTAAGGAATTTCGTCGCGGACGCGTCCGCGGCCGCTCCGTACTGCCAAGGCAACCGGTCGCTGTGGTTGGAGTGCAGCCGGTCAATCGGCTGGAACGTGCCGAGCTGGACCCAGCGCGCGTACAGGTCGTCCGGCAGTTTCGTGCTGCCCAGCTCCGTGCCCGGCTGCTGCAATCCGCCGGTGTGGCCGCCGATGTCGTGGCTAATCGAAGCGAGGCCGGTCGCCGCGGATTCGCCGGGCGTGTAGCCGACCTCGAAAGCCAGCGTGGCCCAGTCGGAAATGGTGTCTCCGGTGAAGTGCAGCGTGGTGCGCTTGTCCGCCCACGGTCCGGTCGGCACCGCGGTCGGCGAGCTGTATCCGCCGGCTTGCAGCGAGCCGTACGCGCGGGAGAACGCGAAGCTGCCGCGCTGTGCGTACTGCTGGTTGATCCACGCGTCCGGAGTGACGCCGGCGAGGCTGGATTTCGAGCTGTCGCAACACCAATCGAGCCACCAGACGTCGTTGCCCTGCTGTTCCATCGGCCGGTGCAGGTCGAAGTAGGCGCGCAGCTGGTCGGGGTCGCCGAAATCGAAGACGTAGCAGTCTTTTCCGCAGCTGGGCTGCAGTTTGCCCTTCGCGGTCGCCTGCGCCGCCGGGAACTGCGGGTCGTCGGCGCGGATGCTCGGGTGGATGTTCAGCGACGTGTGCAGGCCCTCCTCGTGCGCCCACTGGAAGAACGCCTTCGGATCGGGGAAGCGGGTCGGGTCGATTTCCCAGCCGTTCCAGCGGTCGGGCGATTTGAAGTCGGTGTCGACGACGAGCATGTCGAGCGGTACGCGCTGCTCGCGGAATTTCGGCACGATCGTCTGCTGGAAGTCGGCGGCCGTGCGGTCGTAGTACTCGGAGTACCAGACGCCGTAAGCCCAGCGGGGCAGCAACAGCGACGGCCCGGTCAGCTGGGCCAGTTCCCGCAGCGCTTGGCCGTAGTTCTGGCCGTAGGCGAAGACGTAGCCGTCCTGGTAGGTCTCGCTGCTGGGCCGCTGGGTGACGGCTTTGGTGCGCGGGTCGTACAGCGCCGATGCGGTGTCGTCGAGGAGTGACCAGCCGTCCTGATAAAGGATTCCGGGTGCGGAGACCACGCTTCCGTCGACGCCGTCGAGGCCGCGTCGGTAGCCGCCGAGCGGCGCGTGCGGGGCGAGCAGTGCCGAATGCGCGGCGGTGACGGCGACGGTGTCGAGGTTGACGTGGCAGTTCGGGTCCGGGCAGGACAGCGTGACGGTGTTGGCGCCAGCCTTGAGTCGCACCGGGATTGCCTTGGTGCGCCACGAATTCCAGCTGCTGGTCGACGGCAGGGTCAGGTTGGTCGAGGTGCCCCCGGTTTGGAGGGTCAACGAGGTCGGTTGGGTTTGGCCGGAGACGGCGGTCGCGTCCGCGTAGCGCAGCTGCAGGTCGTAGGCACCGTCGGCGGGGACGTCGGTGATGGTCAACGCGTCGGCCGCGCCAGGTCGCTCCATGCCCGCGAGGAAGGACTTGCCGGAGTGGCCGTCGTGGTCGCTGGCCGGGTGTGCGCCGCCGGACAGTGCGCCTTGTTCTGCCTCGCACAGGGCACCGAACGCGCACGGCGTCGGCGCGGGTGGCACGGGCTGCGGGTACGCGACACCGGGGTTGACCACGGCAAGGCTGTCGATGTTGACGTTGCCCGAGTCGGCGGTGCCGCGCTTGACGGTCACCTGGTGCTGTCCGGCAGGCAAGGTGAGCGGCACGGTCGCGAGGGCCCAGGTGTCCCAGTCCGCGGTGGCTGGAAGGGTGACGGGGTGCGCGTTCGTGCCGTCGACGAGGACGGTGAGCGTGCGGGTGGTGTGCTGCCCGTCGCCGCCGGTTCCGTTGGCGTAGCGCAGATCCAGCTGCTGAGCACCGGGGGCGGTGACGCGGAAGGACAGGCTGTCGCCGGGGTTGATGAAGCCGGCCGCGAAACCGTCGCCGGTGTAGCCGCGGTGGTCGGTAGCCGTGCCGGGTCCGTTGAGCTGCAGTTGTTCGGCCTCGCAGAGGGTGCCGAACGCGCAGACGGGAGTCAGCTTGCCCGCCCACGGCCGCGCGGTGACATCCTGGCCGCCGGTGCGCAGCTGGACGGTGAGGTTGTCGTCGGAAAACGCGCCTGAGTCGAGTTTGTAGCGCAGCTGGACGGCGCTGGTCCGGATGGTCAGCCAGCCGTCGCGTTTTGTTGCGGTGTAAGGGGTTTTGGGAAAACTGCCGCGGCCGATCGCGTTGAACGTGCCAGCGTCGACGAACTTGGCGTCGCCCGCGTACTCGGTGCGGATGAGTGTCGGCGACAGGACTTCGAAGCGGGCTTGCCCGGCGGTCACCGCCGGTGGAGCGGCCTCGGCGACCCCCGTCGACACGAGCGTGCTCGCCATGGCTGCCACGGCGAGCAGCCGTACCAGTCGTCCTCGGAGTGATGTGGCCACCGGCGCCTCCTCGACAGGTCCCCAGCGACGGTAAGTCGGGACCGATCAAGGGAGAAGACGGTGTCCGGTGTTCTGTCCGCTCAGTAGCCCTTTCGGCTCCCTGCGTCAGGAGCCGGCGAGGTACGCCTCGATCGCCTTCGCGATGGCTTGCGCGTAGTGCGCCCGGCCCGCCGCGGACGACATCTGGCTCGCCTCGTCGGCGTTGCGCATGTTGCCGCATTCGACGAGCACGGCCGGCCGGGTCGACAGGTTGAGCCCGGCCAGATCATTCCGCGGCGAAAGGCCCGCCGAGCCGATGTATGTGGAGGTGGCGAAGCCGTCGTCGCGGATTCCGTCGCGCAGGGTGCGCGCGAGTTTCAGCGACGGTTCGCCCTGCGCCGCGTTCAACGGCGGTGCCGAGTACGCGACGTGGAAGCCGTGCGCGGTCGGCGAAGTGGAGCCGTCGGCGTGGATCGAGACCACGGCGTCGGCGTTCGCGTCGTTGCCGAGCTGCGCGCGCTCGTCGACGCACGGGCCGACGCCGGAGTCGTTCTGCCGGGTGTAGACGACCTTGATTCCCTTGGCCGCCAACGCGTTCCCGACCTCCCGCGCGACCGCGAAAGTGAACGCGTGCTCCGGGTACCCGGCGTTGGTCGACGTGCCGGTGGTGTTGCACGGCTTCGTCTGGCCGCGCCCGGCGGGCACCTTCCGGTTGATCTCGGCGGGATGCGAGGCGTTGCCGCCGTTGTGGCCGGGATCGAGGACCACGACCTTGCCCGAGCCGACCGGAGGCGCCGCGGACGTCGAGGGCGGGATCGAAGACGAGGACGGCGGGGCCGGGCTGGACGACGACGGGCTCGGAGCCGGGGACGCCGGGGTCGCCTGGGCCGCCGACGTCGGCGCGGCGGCCGGTGAGGGAGGCGTCTCGCCGCCGCCGGAACACGCCGTGAGCAGCACCAGGCCGGTCAGCAGCGGGAGAGTCTTCGCTCGCACGAGACCACGGTGCCACAGCACACGCGTGCCGCCAGGACGGACGCGCCGGGCTCGCGGCTAGGCTGGAGAGGAACACCCAAACGCGGAAGGACCGAGTGCGATCATGGTGCAACCCGGCGGCGGCGGCTTCGACCTGTCGCAGATCATGCAGCAGGCCCAGCAGATGCAGCAGAAGCTGGTGGAGGCCCAGGAGGAACTCGCCAGCACCGAGGTCACCGGCACCGCGGGCGGCGGGCTGGTCACCGCGACGGTGTCCGGCGACAGCCAGCTGAAGAGCCTCGTCATCGACCCGAAGGTGGTCGACCCGGACGACGTCGAAACCCTGGCCGACCTGGTGGTCGCCGCGGTGCGCGACGCGTCGGCGAGCGCGCAGAAGCTCACCGAGCAGAAGCTGGGCCCGCTGGCAGGCGGCCTCGGCGGCGGCATGCCGGACCTCGGCAGCCTCGGCTTCGGCGGCTGACACTTGTACGAGGGTGTCGTCCAGGACCTGATCGACGAACTGGGCCGGCTGCCCGGCGTCGGTCCGAAGAGTGCCCAGCGCATCGCGTTCCACCTGCTGGCCGCCGACCCCGCGGACATCGCGCGGCTGCAGGACGTGCTGGGCAAGGTCAAGGAAGGCGTGCAGTTCTGCGAGATCTGCGGCAACGTGTCGGAACAGGAAACGTGCCGCATCTGCCGCGACGAACGCCGCGACCTCACGGTGATCTGCGTGGTCGAGGAGCCGAAGGACGTGCTGGCGGTCGAGCGGACCCGCGAGTTCAAGGGCCGCTACCACGTACTGGGCGGTGCGCTGGACCCGTTGTCCGGGATCGGGCCGGAGCAGTTGCGGATGCGGCAGCTGCTGCAGCGCATCGGCGAGGCGGACGTCAAGGAGATCATCATCGCGACGGACCCGAACACCGAGGGCGAGGCGACGGCGACCTACCTGGTGCGCATGCTGCGCGACTTCCCGGGCCTGTCGGTGACGCGACTGGCGTCCGGGTTGCCGATGGGCGGGGACCTGGAGTTCGCGGACGAACTGACGCTGGGACGCGCGTTGTCCGGAAGACGTGCGCTGTAATTTGGCGCCGACTTCGTCGGCGCGGCGGGATCGCCTTCAAGTCGGCGTCTGACGGAGCTGCGCACCCGGCCCGGGGGCCGTGCACGCAGCTCCGTCAGACGCCGACGCGATCCCGCGTTCGGGTCGGTTTTCTCTGTGGCAGCCCCGAGTTCGGCGACTGACTTCCACCTTTTCGCGCCGACGGCCGCGCCTAACGCTGCTCTCCGGTCAGCAGTAGCCCAGCTGTGCCAGCGAGTTCACCACGATGTCCGACGGATGGTATTTGTCCATCCAGGACTCTCCGCGCCGGTTCTGGTACGTGGCCAGGAATTCCCGCAGCCGGTCGCCGCGCATCTCGGTCAGGACGACGTTCTCGCCGAGGCCCACGTGCCGTTCGGTGCGGGCTCGGTGGACCGCGCACGGCAGGCCGAGGTAACCGCATTCCTCCTGCAGCCCGCCGGAGTCCGTGACCACGTACTCGGCTCGCGCGACCAGCGGCAAGAACTTCAAATACCGCATCTTCGGCTGCGCGATGAACTTGTCGTCGAACAGATTGTCCAGGCCCAGCGCCCGGATCTTCTCCCGCTCGGGCGCGCCGGCCATGTACAGGATCGGCATCTCGCGGCTCTGCTCGCGCAGGATTTCCAGTACCTCGCGGTATTTGTCGGCGCGCGACACCAGTTCGAACCGGTGCAGCGTCGCCAAGCCGAACTTCTCCGGCAGGTTCGGCGCGTCCAGCGGCTGGTCCACGACCTGGCGCATCGAGTCGATCGCCGTGTTCGCCTCGGTGTTCACCACGATGCCGCGGGCGCCCCGCAGGTTGTGCACCTCGCGCTCGCTCGGCGAGAAGTGGATGTCCACCAGCTTCCCGGCGATTTTGCGGTTCAGCTCCTCCGGCAGCGGCGACAGGATGCTGCCCGACCGCGTGCCCGCCTCGATGTGCCCGACGCGGGCCTTCAGGATCTTCTTGCCGAGCAACGCCCCGTACGGCGTGGTGAACGTGTCGCCGTGCACCAGCACCAGCGGCGGGCGGCCGTCCGAGGACAGCCGGGCGCGGAGTTCGGCGCGGCGGCTCCACGCGGTGCGCAGCACCTGCGCGGCCCAGCCGGGCACCTGCGCCGGCGATTCGAGGTTGTGCGCCCGGTCCCGCGGCACGAACCACAGCGCGGGTTCCGGCAGCTTCAGATCCGAGAGCACGTCCGCGACCTCGTCCACGTGCTGCGCGGTGAACCAGATCTCCGGTTTCGCCCCGCGCTCGGCGACGCGGTGGAACACCGGCGCGATTTTGATCAGTTCCGCGGTGGTGCCGACAATGAACGAAATCACCGTGGATTACCCAATCTCCGTACCGGCCGCAGCCGGGTAAACAGCAGGTCAACGCCGCGGGTCAGGATGCTGCGCACGCTGTCCCGGCCGGTACAGGGTAGCCTCGCCGGGGTGAGTGCGAATCCGCCCCTCCCGTCGCTCAGCGTCGTGATTCCGGTCTACAACGAACAAGACTGGATCGATCGCAGCGTCGGCGCGTTGATCGCCTCGGCCGAGGCGGCGCGGTGGCCGGTGGAAATCCTTGTCGTGGACGACGGGAGCACCGACGACACCCCCGCCCGGCTCGCCCGGCTGCGCGACGAGCACGGCATCACCGTGCTGAGCCAGGCCAACAGCGGCCGGTTCGAGGCCCGCCGGGCCGGAATGGCGAAGGCGTCCGGCGAATGGCTGCTGCTGCTGGACAGCCGCGTGCTCGTGGACGTCGGCAGCCTCGGTTTCCTGCGCGACCAGCTGAGCGCCCACCCCGAACGCACCGCCTGGAACGGCCACATCAACGTCGCGTCCGAGCACAATCCCTACGCCGGTTTCATGGCCGGACTGGTCGCATTCTCGTGGCGCAGGTACTTCGCGGATCCGAAGCTGACGTCGTTCGGCATCGAGGAATTCGATCTCTACCCGAAGGGCACCGGATTTTTCTGCGCCCGCCGCGATCTGCTCGAGGGCTCCGTCGCCGCTTTCGAATCGCTGTTCGACGACGTCCGGTTCGCCAGCGACGACACCCGCATGCTGCGCTGGATCGCCGAACGCGCGCGCATTCACCTGTCCCCGGAGTTCGCCGGGACCTACCACGGCCGCGATTCGCTCAAGAAGTTCTGGGCGCAGTCGTTCTTCCGCGGCACCACGTACGTGGATTCCTACCTCGGTTCGCCCGGTCCGGCGCGCACCGCGCTGTTCGGCGCGCTCGCGGTCGGCGCGGCCGGAGCCGGGCTGGCGGTGAAGAAGCCGAAAACGGCCGCCGCGCTCGGGATCGCCGGGTCGGCGGCGGCCGCCGCGGCGGTCAAGAAGTGCGGGGCCAGCACGGCCGAGGCGCGCGCGGTCGGCACCTTGCTGCCGGTGTTCGCGGCCGGGTTCGGCTCGGGCGTGTTCCGCGGTCTGTCCCTCGCCCTGCGCGCCCGGCTGCGGCGCCGATGAGCGTGGCGGACACCGGCGCGGCGGCCAACGGGGTCGTCCGGGACACCCATCGCACCGCGGGCAAGCTCGGCGGTTCGCTGCTCGTGGCGATCCTCCTCGGCTACGTCCTCACCGTCGCCTGCGCGCGGCTGCTGCCCCCGGACCAGTACGCCACCTTCCTCACGTTCTGGGGCCTGCTGATGGGCCTCGGCAGCGCGTTGTCCCCGCTGGAGCAGGAGCTTTCGCGGCAGTCCGCGACGGCCGCGCTGACCGGCGGCGTGGCCGGCCGCGGCGCGCTGCGCGCGGTGGCCGTCTCGGCGGCGGCCGCGGCGGCGTTCGGGCTGGCGCTGCTCATCCCGCCGGTCAACGACCGGCTCTTCCACGGCAGCGGGGAACTCGCGCTGGTGGTGGTGGCCGGCGGGATCGCGTTCGCCTGCCAGTTCGGCGTCCGCGGCCTGCTGATCGGCCAGCACCAGGTCAAGCACTTCGCCGGGCTGATCGTCGCCGAACCCGCGGTCCGCGTGCTGGTGCTGGGCCTGCTGGTGCTCGCCACCGCCTACCGGCTGGTTCCGCTGGCGCTGGCGGTCGCGGCGGGCTCGTTCGCCTGGCTGCTGTTCGTCCGCCAGGCGTGGCGGCTGCTGGACGTCCGGGCGGACGGCGACGGCTGGGCGGTCACCAGCCGCCGGATGCTCATGCTGCTGCTCGGCGCGGCCCTCACCGCGACCGTCATCACCGGTTACCCGGCGCTGGTCGGCCTGCTCGCCCCTGGCGGCGACCGGGACAAGCTCGGCGCGGTGTTCGCCGCGCTGGTCATCGCCCGGCTGCCGCTGACGCTGGTCGCGCCGGTGCAGTCGCTCGCCGTGCCGTTCGTGGTGCGGCTCTCCGCCACCGCGGACGGCAGGAGCCGGTTGCGCCGCGTGTTGCTGCTGGGCACCTTCGCCGCGCTCGCGCTGGCCGCGCTCGGCGCGCTGGTCGGCATGCTGATCGGCCCGTGGGCGGTGGAACTCGTCTACGGAGCCGCCTACCAGGTGGACGGCTGGGCGGTCGCCGGGCTCGTGTGGTCCTCGGTGCTGCTGGTGCCGATGCAGTTGCTCACCGCCGTGCTGGTGGCGCGCGCCCAGGCCAACCGCGTGCTGATCACCTGGGCGGTGGTCGCGGTCACCGCTTCGGCGCTGCTGCTCGCCATTCCGGGCGACACCGTGCTGCGCGCCGTCGTTTCCCTCGCCGTCGCGCCGATGGCCGGGCTCGCCGTCGTGCTGGTATTCGTGCTCGCTAATTCGTCCGCGGAAGGAACCTCCGACACGGGTGAAGCGTGTTCTTAGCGTCGCAGTAGTGTGAGTTCCGGGCTGCCGGTTTCCCGGTGCGCTTCGGATGGCGAAAGCCGATCAGGTTTGGATTCGAATTCGATGAACGTTCTTCTGGTGCTGCTTGCATTCTGGGTGCCTGGGCTCGTCTTCGGAGCGGCCATCCGGTTGCGCGGGTGGACGCTCGCCGCGGCGGCCCCGCTGCTGACGTTCGGGATCGTCGCGCTCGGCGTCCCGGTGCTGGGCGGCCTCGGCATCCGCTGGTCGCTGCTCAACGTCGCGCTGTGGACGCTGGTGCTCGTCGTCGTCGGAGCCGCGCTGGCGTTCGCGGCGCAGCGGCTGCGTGCCCGCAGGCACCCGGACTGGACGGGCGAGGACCTGGAGAAGCTGCCACTGCGCGACCACCTCGTGCTGGCGGCGGGCGTCGTCGTCGCGCTGGGCGTGGGCGCGGTCACCTTTTTGCGCGGCACCAACGGGATCACCAGCGTCCAGCAGGGCTGGGACGCGCCGTTCCACGGCAACCTGGTCCGCTGGATCGCCGAACACGGCGACGC
This sequence comes from Amycolatopsis sp. VS8301801F10, assembly GCF_046195355.1. NCBI lineage: Bacteria > Bacillati > Actinomycetota > Actinomycetes > Pseudonocardiales > Pseudonocardiaceae > Amycolatopsis > Amycolatopsis sp. VS8301801F10. The sequence continues at coordinate 1,876,638 of NZ_CP176065.1, forward strand.
CCGGCCCTCGACGGTGGGCACGATCGCCAACCTGCCGAACCAGACCGACTACTTCTACCCGGACACGTATCACGCCTTGCTCGCGCTGGTTTTCGGCAAGGGCGGGCTGACCATGATGCCCACGCTGAACCTGGCCGCGCTGGCGGTGATTTTCACCGTGCCGTTCGGGGTCGCCGCGCTGTGCCGGGTCTGGGGCATGCCCGCGCTCGGCGCCGCCGCCGCGGCCGCGGTGAGCACGTGGTTCAGCGCTTTCCCGTACGACTCGTTGTGGCGCGGTCCGTTGTGGCCCTATGTGGCCGGTGTCGCATTGGTTCCGGCGATGCTCGCGCTCGGCCGTTATTTGCTGAAGCCGAACGGCATCGCCGGCCCGGTCGCGATCGGCGTCGGCGTGGCGGGGTTGTGCGGTCTGCACACCAGTGTCGTGTTCGTGGTCGTCGTTTATTTCCTGCTTATTCTGCTCGCCGTTCTCTGCCGTTTCGAGAAGATCGAATGGCGGCGCAGCCTGCCCTCGCTGATCGCGACCGGCGGGCTCGCGATCGTGCTCGGCGTGCCGCTGGTGCTGCCCTCGCTGTACAACGCGGGCGGGGTGACGAGCGCGTACTGGGCGCCGGAGACCACGCTCGCCGGCGGTTTCGGCCAGACGATCACTTTCTCGCCGATGTCGGACTTCCCGCAGTGGTGGATTGGCGTGCCCGCGTTCGTCGGGCTCGTCCTGCTGGTGCGGCACCGGCGGATGCTGTGGCTGGTCGGCGCGTACGTCGTGTTCGGCGGCCTGTTCATGCTGACGGTGTCCATCAACTCGCCGATCATGCAGACCCTGACCAGCCTCTTCTACAACGACCACTGGCGGATCGCCGCGCTGATCCCATTGGCGGGGGCGGTCGCGTTCGGAGAGTTCGCGCACACCGGAGCCGCCTGGTTCGTGCGGAAGGCGCAGCCGCGGGTCAAGCTCGCCCCGGCCACGCTCGGCGTGGTCGCGGTCGTCCTGCTCGGGCTGGTCTGCGGCGGCCTGAGCAAAGGCGGCTACCTCGGCCGCAACGCGTCCCGGCTCGCCGTCACCTACCAGGACGGGCCGACGGTGTCCAAGGCCGAGGAAGCCGCCTACGCCTGGCTCAGCCAGCACACCGTGCCGGGCGAGCGGGTGATGAACAACCGGGCCGACGGTTCCGCGTGGATGTACGCGCTGGCCGGAGTTCAGCCGGTCGAGTGGACTTTCTACGGCGCCCAGGCCAACACCAAGGCCGCCTACCTGAGCGCCTGGGTCAACGACATCGACAAGTACCGGCAGGTCCGCGCGGACCTCACCGACCTGCGGGTGCGCTATCTCATCCAGGGCAAGGGGAAGGCCACCGAGGACGCGATCGAGTCCGCCGGCGTGGCGCGGGTGCGGCCCGGGCCGGAGTTCCGCGTGGTGTTCCGCAACGAGGGCGCGACGATCTACGAGATCGCCGGACAGTCCGGCGTGACCGGCCCTACCACGGCGAACGGTCAGTGAGCGGTTATGGTGGCTGCCGTGTCCAGCACATCCGTGAGCACTCGACGCGTGCTCATCGTGATGCCCGCGCTCAATGAGCAGGACAGCATTTCCGCGGTGCTCGGCCAGGTCAAGCAGACGCTGCCGAGCGCGGACGTGCTGGTGGTCGACGACGGTTCGACCGACCGCACCGCCGAACTCGCCCGAGCCTCCGGCGTCCGGGTGGCCCGGCTGTCGGTGAACCTCGGCGTGGGCGGCGCGATGCGCACCGGGTTCCGCTACGCCGCCGCGCGCGGCTACGACGCCGTCGTCCAGGTCGACGCCGACGGCCAGCACGACCCGGAAGAGGTCGGCGCCCTGCTGCAGCTGCTCGACGAGGGCGCGGACATCGCGATCGGCTCCCGGTTCGCCGGCAAGGGCTCCTACCGCGCGGTCGGGCCGCGCAAGTACGCGATGGTCGTGCTGTCGCTGGTGTTCACCCGGCTGTCCGGCAGCAAGCTCACCGACGTCACCTCCGGGTTCAAGGCGATGGGCCCGCGCGCGATCCGCCTGTTCGCCGGCTACTACCCGGCCGAGTACCTCGGCGACACGGTCGAGGCGCTGGTGATGGCGATCCGGGCGAAGCTGTCCATCCGGGAGACCCCGGTGGTCATGCGCGAACGGGCGGGCGGCAAGCCGAGCCATTCGCCGGTGAAGTCCGCGGTGTACCTGGGCCGGGCGGGGCTCGCCCTGCTGCTCGCGCTGGTGCGCCGCCGTCCGTCCGTTGACTCGTCCGACGCGGCGTAGGGAGGCTCCATGGCAGGCTGGCAGGTACTGAGCATCGTCATCGCGGCTCTGGTGCTGCTCGTCGTCGTCGAGATGATGCGGCGGCGCAAGCTGCGCGAGAAGTACGCCGGCATCTGGCTCGTGGTGGCCATCGGCGTGGTGGTGCTCGCGGTGGTCCCGCCGGTCGCGGAGTTCCTGGCGCACCTGACCGGGGTCGCGACCCCGTCGAACTTCGTCTTCTTCCTGGCCGGAGTGGTTCTCGCGCTGGTCGCGCTGCAGCTTTCGACCGAGGTCGGGCACCTGGAGGAAGAGGTGCGGACCGCGGTCGAGGAGACCGCGTTGCTGCGCTGCGAACTCGAGGACACCCAGCGCGCGCTCGAAGCGCGCATCGCCGAGCTGGAGAAGCGCACGTCCGCGCCGGACAGCGTGGACGGCCTGCCCGAAGCGAGCCCGGCACGCGTTCGCTGATCTCCGCGCTGTTCGCCGCTCCGCCCCGGCTCGGCGGCGTCCGGGTGCTCGCCATCGACGGTCCGTCCGGGGCCGGGAAGTCCACGCTCGCCGCCGAGACGGTCGAAGCTCTCGGCACGCGTGCCGCGCTGGTCAGCACGGACGCCTTCGCCACCTGGGACGATCCCGTCGCGTGGTGGCCGCGGCTGGAGGACGGCGTGCTGGCGCCGCTGGCACAGGGCAGGCCCGGCGAGTATCGCCGGATGGACTGGACCTCCGGCGCCCCGCGGCCCGGCGAGCTGGTGCGCGTCGAGGTTCCCGAGGTGCTGGTGCTGGAAGGCGTCTCGAGCGGACGCCGGGCGGTGCGGTCCCGGCTGTCGCGGCTGTGCTGGATCGAGGGCGGCACCGAGGCCGAACGGTTGTCCAGAGCGGTCGCCCGGGACGGCGAGGCGGCGCGGGCCGAACTGCGCCGCTGGCAGTTGTTCGAACGCGGCTGGTTCGCCGTCGACGGCACGCGCGAGGCCGCCGACCAGCTGGTCTGAACAACCGGAAGCCCGGCTCGACATCGGTTTGCGGCAGCCGAAAGACGGCTATTGTGCGAATGCGCGAGCGCGGCGAACTCGAGTACATTCGGGCGCTTTAAGTGGCCTTCGCGGGCAGCTTCGAGCGCCACCCGGAGGGGTTCCGGAACATCCACGGCACCCGGAACGGACAACCCGGACCGTTAGGCCAACCGGGTGAGCAAACCGCCACTCAACGTACTAAACCGGCAGATTTCGCTACGCAGCGCGCACATTTGCTGACATGTTGCGGTCTATTTGGGGCTTACGTAGCGCGATCGTAACCTCACGTGCTTAAGCGGAGGCCGAGTTGCCGCTAGTGTCACCGAACACACCGATCGCACTGGTCTTCCCGAACTGACCGCCGACGGTGAATTTCGAGAGACCGAACATTCCCAAGGGGTGCCAGATGCAGCAATTGCGGCTGACCCGAACACGCCGGGCAGCTCTGATCGGGCTGGCGGGCGCGCTCGCAGTCTCGCTGTCCGCGTGTGCGGAATCGAAGCGCGACGAGGCCGGAGGCGGCGGGTCCGGGGGCACCATGGTCTTCGGCAACACCGGCAACCCGAAGACGTTCGACCCGATCTTCAACGACGAGGGCGAGACGTTCCGGATCACCCGGCAGATGCTGGACACGCTGATCCAGAACAAGGCGGGCACCGCCGAGCTGGAGCCTTCGCTCGCCACGAAGTGGACGCCGAGCAACGACGGCAAGACCTGGACCTTCGACCTCAAGCAGGGCGTGAAGTTCAGCGACGGCACCGCGTTCGACGCCAAGGCGGTCTGCTTCAACTTCGATCGCTGGTACAACATGAAGGGCGCCACCGCCCAGAGCCAGATGATCTACTACGGCGACGTCTTCGAGGGCTTCGCGCACAACGAGGGCACCACCAAGGGCCAGCCGGTCTACAAGAGCTGCGAGGCGAAGGACGACCACACCGCGGTCCTGAACCTGACCCGCGCGAAGGGCGCCTTCCCGGCCGCGTTCACGCTGCCGTCGTTCGCCATGCAGAGCCCCACCGCGCTGCAGAAGTACAACGCGGACAAGGTCACCGGCTCCGGCACGTCGATCACGTATCCGGAGTACGGCTACAAGCACCCGACCGGCACCGGCCCGTTCAAGTTCGACGGCTGGGACCAGGGCAACGGCCAGATCACCTTGGTGCGCAACGACACCAGCACGATGCCGCAGCCCGCCAAGCTGGACAAGCTCGTGTTCAAGGTGATCCCGGACGAGAACGCCCGCAAGCAGGCGCTCAAGGCCGGCGACATCAACGGCTACGACTTCCCGGCCCCCGCCGACTACGGGCTGCTGCGCAACGACGGCGAGCAGGTGCTGATCCGCCCGTCGTTCAACGTGCTCTACCTGGGCATCAACCAGAAGAACAACCCGCTGCTCAAGAAGGACGAGGTCCGCAAGGCGCTCGCCTACGGCATCAACCGCGAGCAGTTCGTGCGCTCGAAGCTGGCCGAGGGTTCCGAGGTCGCGACCGAGTTCGTGCCGAAGGCGATCTCCGGGTACACCGACGACGTCGCGAAGTACCCGTACGACCCGAACCGCGCCAAGCAGATGCTGAAGGACGCCGGCGCCGAGGGCATGACGCTGAAGTTCTACTACCCGACCGAGGTCACCCGGCCCTACATGCCGAACCCGGCCGACACCTACACCGCGATCTCCGAGGACCTGAAGGCCATCGGCATCAACGTGCAGCCGGTCGCCGAGTCGTGGAACGGCGGGTACAAGGACGACGTGCAGCAGGCCGGGAAGCAGGACATCCACCTGCTCGGCTGGACCGGTGACTACAACGACGCGGGCAACTTCGTCGGCACCTTCTTCGGCCGCCCGAAGCCGGAATTCGGCTTCGACAACGCGGATCTGTTCAAGGCGCTCGCCGACGCGGACGCCGCGCCGGCAGGCGACGCGCACACCAAGGCGTACCAGGAAGCCAACAAGAAGATCATGGACTACCTGCCCGCCATTCCGATCGCCTACCCGACGCCGGCGATCGTGGTCGGTCCGAAGATCAAGGGCGTGGTGGCCAGCCCGCTCACCGACGAACGCTTCTACAACGTCACGATCGGCTGACGTGCTCCACTGAGCAGCCAGGCCAAGGGCAGGTGCTACCGCGCCTGCCCTTGGCCTCGTTCCCGGGCTGTACACAAAGGACTACTCGTGCTCCGTTTCCTCGTGCGTCGGCTGCTACAAGCGATCCCGACGCTGCTCATCCTGTCCATCCTGGTGTTCGCGTGGTTGCGCTCACTCCCCGGCGGACCCGCGTCCGCACTGCTCGGGGACAAGGCGACTCCGGAAAAACTGGCGAACCTGAATCACGTACTCGGCCTCGACCAGCCGATTTTCGTGCAGTACTTCAAATTCCTCGGTCGCGCGATCACCGGCGATTTCGGCAATTCGCTGGTGTCGTCCCGTTCGGTGATGTCGGAGATCGGCACGTTCCTCCCGGCCACCATCGAACTGGGCATCACGGCGATGCTCATCGCGGTGCTGTTCGGCATTTCGTTCGGCTATCTCGCCGCCCGGTTCCGCGGCCAGATCGTCGACAACGTCATCATCGTGCTGACGCTGGTCGGCGTCGCGGTGCCGATCTTCTTCCTCGGCTACATGATGCAGGACCTGCTGTCCACGCCGCTCGGCCTGCCATCGCAGGGCAGGCAGGCTCCCGGCATCAACGCCACCGTGGTCACGCATTTCGCCATTCTCGACGGAATGATGACCGGCGAATGGGACGCGGTGTGGGACGCGATCAAGCACCTCATTCTTCCCGCGCTCGCGCTCGCCACCATTCCGCTCGCGGTGATCACCCGGATCACCCGCGCGTCGGTGCTCGACGTGTTCAATGAGGACTTCATCCGCACCGCGAACTCGAAGGGCCTCACCCAGTCCGTGGTCCGCCAGCGGCACGTGCTGCGCAACGGGCTGCTTCCGGTGATCACCACGATCGGCCTGCAGACCGGCGCGCTGCTCGGCGGCGCCGTGCTGACCGAGCGAGTGTTCAACTTCCGCGGCCTCGGATTCCTTCTCGCCGAAGGGATCGACAAGCGGGACTACCCGCGGCTGCAGGCACTGCTGCTTCTCGGGGCACTGGTCTACGTGCTCGTGAACATGCTCGTGGACATTTCCTACGGGCTCATCGACCCGAGGGTGCGTGTGCGGTGAACACTCTGCTGAACAAGAAGAAAGAACCGATCGACAAGCTCGCCGCGGCGTCGGCGGGCGGGCGGAGCCTCGGCGCCGAGGCGCTGCGCCGGATGCTGCGCAGCCCGGTGGCGATCGTCGGCGGCGTGATCACCCTGCTGTTCCTGCTGCTGGCGATTTTCGCGCCGCTGCTCGCGCCGAAGGACCCGCAGGTCCGGTATCTGCAGGACAAGGTCGTCCTCGGCCGGGGCATCATCCCGGGCGCCCAGCCCGGTTTCCCGCTCGGCGTCGACGATTTCGGCCGCGACTTCCTGTCCCGGCTGCTGATCGGCGCGCAGCAGACGCTGCTGGTCGGCGTGCTCGCCACGGTGATCGGCGTGCTCCTCGGCGCGGTCATCGGCGGGCTCGCCGGCGCGTTCGGCGGCTGGGTCGACACCGTCCTCATGCGACTGGTCGACGTGCTGCTGGCGTTTCCCTCGCTGCTGCTGGCGATTTCGATCGCGGCGCTGTTCGCGAAGCCGAGCCAGTGGACGGTGATCATCGCGGTGTCGATCATCGGCGTGCCGATTTTCGCCCGGCTGCTGCGCGGTTCGATGCTCGCCCAGCGCGAGGCGGACCACGTGCTGGCGGCGACGTCGCTCGGCGTGAAGCGGACGACGATCGTGTTCCGGCACATGCTGCCGAACTCGCTCGGCCCGGTGATCGTGCAGGCGACGCTGACCCTGGCGACCGCGATCCTGGAAGCCGCGGCGCTGTCGTTCCTCGGCCTCGGCGACCCGGACCCGACCCGCGCGGAATGGGGACTGATGCTGGGCAACGCTTCCCAGCACTTCCTCGACATCCGGCCCGAGCTGGCCTACTACCCGGCGATCGCGATCATCGTGGTGGCGCTCGGGTTCACGCTGCTCGGCGAGTCCCTCCGCGAAGCCCTCGACCCGAAGAACCGGCGGTGACCCCGTGGCACTTCTCGAAGTCCGCGACCTGAAGGTCGTGTTCCAGCGCCGCGGAGAGCGTCCGTTCACCGCGGTCGACGGCGTGAGTTTCGACGTCGAACCCGGCCAGACGGTCGGGCTGGTCGGCGAGTCCGGCTGCGGCAAGTCGGTGACGTCGCTCGCGATCATGCGGCTGCTCGCCAAGCGCGGCAACACCGTCAGCGGTGCGGTGCGCTTCGAGGGCACCGACCTGCTGTCCCTGTCCGACCGCGAAATGCGCGACCGGCGCGGCCGCGATCTCGGCATGGTGTTCCAGGATCCGCTGTCCTCGCTGAACCCGGTCATCCCGATCGGGCTGCAGATCACCGAGGTGCTGGAGCGCCACCGCGACATGCCGCGCAAGAAGGCGCGGATCGAAGCGGCGGAACTGCTCGACAAGGTCGGCATCCCCGACCCGACGCGACGGCTTTCCGAGTACCCGCACCAGCTTTCCGGCGGGATGCGCCAGCGTGCGCTGATCGCGATCGCGCTGGCGTGCCGTCCCCGGCTGCTCATCGCGGACGAGCCGACCACCGCGCTCGACGTGACGATCCAGGCGCAGATTCTCGCGCTGCTGCGGGAACTGGTGCAGGACACCGGAACCGCGCTGGTGATGATCACGCACGACCTCGGCGTCGTCGCCGGGCTCTGCGACGAGGTCAACGTGCTCTACGGCGGCCGGATCGTGGAGCGCCAGGCGCGGCATTCGCTGTTCGCGCAGCCGCGGCATCCGTACACGCACGGCCTGCTGGCCTCGATCCCGCGGCTCGACGAGGGCCGCGGCGAGAAGCTGGTGCCGATCCGCGGTTCGGTGGCCGACAACATCCCGTGGGACGGCGGCTGCGCGTTCGCGCCGCGCTGCCCGAACGCGATCCAGGCCTGCCTGGAGCATTCGCCGGACCTCGTTCCCGACCGGAACGGCTTGCTGCGCTGCCACAACCCGGTGCGACCCGCCGTGGCGGCAGGAGGAGGAACCCGATGACGGTGGCGAACACCGACGAGGTGCTGCTCGAGGTCACCGACCTCAAGGTGCACTTCCCGATCAAGCGCGGCATCGTCGTGGACCGCACGGTGGGGCACGTGTTCGCGGTGGACGGGGTCGACCTGTCGATCCGCCGCGGCGAAACCTACGGCCTGGTCGGCGAATCCGGCTGCGGCAAGTCGACGCTCGGCCGCGCGATCCTGCGGCTCAACGAGCCGACCGGCGGCAAGGTCGTGTTCGACGGCACCGACGTCGCCCAGCTCAAGGGCGAGCAGCTGCGCAAGGCGCGGCGGCGGATGCAGATGGTGTTCCAGGACCCGATGTCGAGCCTGGACCCGCGCCAGTCGGTCGAGTCGATTCTCGTCGAGGGCATGCGCGCGCACGGGCTGGACAAGGACAAGGAGTCCACCGCGAAACGGCTGCGCGAGCTGCTGAACGCGGTCGGCCTCCCGGAGACCTCGCTGCGGAAGTACCCGCACGAGTTCTCCGGCGGGCAGCGCCAGCGCATCGGCATCGCGCGGGCGCTGTCGGTGGAGCCGGACCTGATCGTCGCCGACGAACCGGTGTCCGCGCTGGACGTTTCGGTGCAGGCGCAGGTGGTGAACCTGCTGGAGGATCTGCAGGACGAGCTGGGGCTCACCTACGTGGTGATCGCGCACGACCTCGCGGTGGTCCGGCACATCTCCGACCGGATCGGCGTGATGTACCTCGGCGCGCTGGTCGAGGAGACGACGTCGGAGGAGCTGTACCAGAACCCGCTGCACCCGTACACGAAGGCGCTGCTGTCGGCGATCCCGGTGCCGGACCCGGTGGTGGAGGACAGCCGTGAGCAGATCCTGCTCGCCGGGGACCTCCCGTCGCCGGCCAATCCGCCGTCGGGCTGCCGCTTCCACACGCGGTGCCCGTGGAAGCAGGAAAGCCTGTGCACCACCGATCGCCCGCAGCTGCGCGAGATCGGCACCGGACACCGGGTGGCCTGCCACTACGCGGAGGACATCCGCGACGGACGGATCCAGCCGCACAAGGTCGACGTGGAATTGGTCGACGCCAGCGCACTGAACCCGGACCTCGGCCCGCCGGACGTCGGGTCGGCGGCTGAGATTCTCTGATCGCCCGGTGAAGGCCCCTGCCTTTTACAGGTGGGGGCCTTCACCTGTCCCTGGCCCCGCGGCCGGGTTCCCAGTCTCAGGGCTGAAGATCCACAGCGGCACGGAACGAACCGTCCATGTGGAACGGCGTCGAATTGTGCTCGTGCTCAACCAGCCAGCCGTTTTCCTTGTGCCGCAACGCCAACGTCGTGCGGAACCAGAGGGTGAACGGTTCGCTCAGGCCTCGCGGCGTCGCGGTCAGCTTCGCCAGCGCGGCCACCACCGCCAGTTCGCCGGACACGGTGATTTCCTCGTCGTGGTACGTGTAGGAAACCGGCCCGTCGAAGGTGCTGAGCCACTGCGCGACGGATTCCGCGGAAGCGCCGGTGCTGCGCAGCGGCGGCGCGAGATCGAACTTGACCGCCTTCTCGGTGTAGCTCGCGACGACCCGCTGCGGGTCCTTCTCGTGCATCGCGGCGGTGCGCTCGGCCAGCAGGTCGCGGATCTCGTTTTCGGACATTCTGTGTTCTCCTTTTCCGGATGCGGTGGACGTCCGGGACGTCGAAGCCGTCCGCCCGGCTTCGACATCAGGGGTGGAAGAACTTTTCGAGGAGGCTCCCGATGAAGTATCTGGTCCTGATCTACGGCAACCCGGCGTCGCGCGCGGCCTGGGCGGGGATGAGCGACGAGCAGAAGGCCGAGGGCCTGCGGGCCTACCAGCGGTTCCACGACGAGCTGGCGGGCACCGGCGAGCGGATCGGGTCCGAACGGCTGGCCGCGCCGGAGCTGACGAAGCAGGTGCGCGTCACCGCGGACGGCGTGAGCACCACCGACGGCCCGTTCGCCGAGATCAAGGAACAGCTCGCCGGGTTCTACCTGCTCGAATGCGATTCCGAGGCTCGCGCGCTGGAGATCGCCGCGCGGATCCCGGAGGCGCCGTTCGCCACGATCGAGGTGCGGCCGGTGATGGGACTGACCGGCGACGTGGACTTCGAGCTGTGATCGACGGCCTCCTGCGCGACCTCATCCCGCAGGTACTGACCGCGCTCGTGCGCCGCTACGGCGACTTCGGCAAATGCGAGGACGCCGTGCAGGAGGCCCTGCTCGCCGCGGCGGTGCAGTGGCCGAAGGACGGGGTGCCGGACAACCCGAAGGCCTGGCTCATCACGACGGCCTCGCGCCGGCGGATCGAGATGTGGCGCAGTGAAGCCGCGCGCATCCGTCGGGAGGAGACGGTGGCCGCGCTGGAACCGCCGTCGTTCGAACTCGTGCCGCAGCAGGACGACACCCTCACCCTGCTGTTGCTCTGCTGCCATCCCGCGTTGACCCGGCCGTCGCAAGTGGCGCTCACCTTGCGTGCCGTCGGCGGCCTGACCACTGCGGAGATCGCGCGGGCGTATCTGGTCCCGGAGCCGACGATCGGCCAGCGGATCAGCCGCGCGAAACAGAAACTGCGCGGTGCGGATTTCGTCCTGCCGCCGAAGGACGAGCTGCCGGAACGCGTCGCTTCGGTATTGCAGGTGCTGTACCTGGTGTTCACCGAAGGACACACCGCCAGCTCCGGCAGCGAGGTGCACCGCGTCGAACTGACCGCCGAGGCCATCCGGCTCGCCCGGCAACTGCACGCCCTGCTGCCCGCCGACGGCGAGGTCGCCGGATTGCTCGCCCTCCTGCTGCTCACCGACGCCCGCCGTCCGGCCCGCACCGGCCGCGACGGCGTCCCGGTGCCGCTGGCCGAACAGGACCGCTCGCTCTGGGACGCGTCCGCGATCGCCGAGGGCAGCGCGCTCATCGAACACGCGCTGGCGACCACCCCGGTCGGCCCGTACCAGCTGCAGGCCGCGATCGCCGCCGTGCACGACGAAGCCCCGACCGCCGACGCCACCGACTGGCCGCAGATCCTGCTGCTGTACGACCTCCTTCAGCAGGTCGCACCCGGCCCGATGGTCGCGCTGAACCGCCTGGTCGCGCTCGCCCGCGTCGAAGGCCCGGCGGTCGCTCTCGCCGAACTGGACGCGGCCGAACCCGACCACTACCGGGCCGACGTGGTCCGCGCACACCTGCTGGAACTGTCCGGCGACCCGCGAGGCGCCCACGACTGTTACGTCCGCGCCGCCCAGCGCACCTTGAGCCTTCCGGAACGGGCGTATTTCGAATCGCGTGCTTTGCGTGTTATGTCGGAAAAACCCTGAAATACCCCTGCCGGAAGACGGACCCCACCCCCGACTCCAGGCGGACGCGAGAATGCGCTTCGGCTGGGTACCCTGCGGAGACCGGGCACGAATCACAAGGGGGTTGGCAGTGAACATCGACCACGTGCTGGAGGCGATTCCTCCGCTCTCGGTCTACCTGCTGGTGGGCTTGGTGGTGATGGTCGAAAGCCTGGGCATCCCGCTGCCGGGGGAAATCGTGCTGGTGAGCGCGGCGCTGCTGGCCTCGTCGCACAGCGGGCTGAACCCGCTGTGGATCGGCGTGCTGGCGTCGGCGGGCGCGATCATCGGCGACAGCATCGGATACCTGATCGGCAAAAAGGGCGGCAAACGGCTGTTCGCCTGGGCGGGCCGGAAGTTCCCCAAACATTTCGGCCCGGACCACATCGCGAGCGCGGAAAGAATGTTCCACAAACGCGGCATGTGGGCGGTGTTCTTCGGCCGGTTCGTCGCGGTGCTGCGCATCCTGGCCGGCCCGCTCGCCGGATCGCTCAACATGCACTACCCGCGCTTCCTGATCGCGAACGCACTGGGCGGCATCGTCTGGGCGGGCGGAACGACGGCGCTGATCTACTACCTGGGCGTGGTCGCGGACAAGTGGCTGAAGGGCTTCCAGTGGGCAGGCCTGGGAGCGGCGCTGGTGATCGGCGTGGTGGTGACGCTGGTGCTGAAGAAGCGCATGGCCCGCAACGCGACGGCTTCCTCGGCCACGTCGGCGGAGGAGAAAAACGACGCGGTCGCCTGAGGCGACTGATCGCCCCGGCAGGTCTTCGGACTTGCCGGGGTTTTCTGCTGCCGGGCCCGGAAATAAGCGATGCCCCGGGCGGCCTGCGCAAGCAGAGGCGACCCGGGGACGCTGGCGGCGTACCGACCCGAACTGCTGCGCCGGTAACCCTCACACGGGCTGCAGTTCCTCCGGCGTCACCACCGGCTTCCGCCGCAGCGAGCCCAGCAGCACTCCGCCGATCACCACCGCCGCGGCGACCAGGGTCAGTGCTGTCGGCACCTCGCCGAGGATGAAGAACGACGCGGTCAGCCCCACCACCGGCACCAGCAGCGAGAACGGCGCGACCACGCCCGCCGGGTTGCGGCGCATCAGCGTCGTCCAGATGCCGGAACCGAGGACCGTTCCGAAGAGCACCACGTACGCCAGCCCCGCGACGCCGATCAGGCCGGTCTTCGTGCCGAGCGTCGTCAGCGAGTGCCAGGCGGCGCCGGGGCCCTCGAAGATGCTCGACAGCGCCAGCATCGGCAGCGGCGGCACCACGGACATCCACAGCGTCAGATGCAGCGGATTGTCCGGCTCCGCGCGGCGCATGCTCAGGTTGCCGATCGCCCAGCTCAGCGCGGCCAGCAAGGTCAGCAGCACCGGCACCAGCGCGGCGTGGGCGGACTGCTGCCAGGCGATCGCCGTCATGCCCGCCACCGCGAGCAGGATTCCGGCGAGCTGCCGTCCGGAGACGCGTTCCCGCAGCAGCACCGCGCCCAGCAGCACGGTGAACGGCGCGGACGCCTGCAGCACCAGCGACGCGAGCCCGGTCGGCATGCCCAGGTGCATCGCGACGAACAGGAACGCGAACTGCCCGGTGCCGAACCCGAGCCCGTAACCCAGCAGGTAGCGCAGCTTCACGCGCGGCCGCGGCACGAGGAACACCGTCGGAATCGCGATCAGCAGAAACCGCAGCGCGCCCGCGAACATCGGCGGGAACTGGCCGAGAGTGGCGTGGATCGCAATGAAATTCAGGCCCCACAAGACGGCGACGAACACAGCGAGCAAACGGTCCCGGATGGCCATGCCCCAAGCTTGCCTAGGCGAACCTTGAAGCACCAGCGAGAAATACTGCACTGACTGTGTAGCACAGCTTCACATACACTTCGCCAATGGACTTGGGCAGGCTCCGCACGCTGCGCGAATTCGCCGATCGAGGCAGCGTCACCGCCGCCGCTCGGGCGCTGCACTGCACGCCGTCGGCGATCTCACAGCAGTTGCGCGCGCTGCAGGCGGAGGTCGGCATCGCGCTCACCGAGCCGGCCGGCCGCGGCCTGCGGCTCACCGACGCGGGCCGCGCGCTGGTCGCCCGCGCCGACGACGTGCTGGCCGCGCTGGACCGAGCCGAAGCGGAGCTGGACACCTACCGCAGCGCCCCGCGCGGACGCGTGCGGATCGCGATCTTCCAATCCGCCGGGCTGATGCTCCTGCCCGGACTGCTGCGGCGCATCGAAGCGCACGAGAACCTCGAGGTGGACGTCCGCGACGTCGACATGGTCCCGCCGCAGGTCCCCGGCCTGGTCGCCGACTACGACGTCGTCGTCGCCCACCGCGACGAGCACGCGCCCGAATTCGACACCGAACGCCTGGACGTCGTCCCCCTGTTGCGCGAACCGCTGGACGTCGCCCTCCCGGTCGGCCACCGCCTCGCCCGCAACCGCCGCGTCGGCCTGGCCGACCTCGCGGACGAACGCTGGATCTCGGTGGACCACGGCTTCCCGGTGGACGACGTCCTGCGCTCGCTGACCGTGCGCACCGGGGTGCGGCCGCAGATCGTCCAGCGCATCAACGATTTCCGCATCACCGAACGACTCGTCGCGGCCGGGCACGGGATCGCGCTGATGCCCCGGTACACAATGGACACCCGGCGGGGCAGCGGCCTGGTCGGCCGCCCGCTGGCCGGAATCCGCGCGGCGCGGCTGGTGGAAGTGGTGTGCCGCACGGGTGCCGCGAACCGCCCCGCTGTCGCGACGGTGATCGACGAGATGCGCGCCGAAGTGGCCGCGCTGACCACCTAGGCGGGTTCCCGGGCGGGCAGACCTCGCAGCAGGGTGTCGAGGAACAGGTCGAACCGCGGTGCGCCGGGGCCGAGATCGAGCGGGTTTTCCCGCACGGCAAGCCAGCTCACCGTGCACGTGATGAAGATGTACCAGCTCTGTTCGGCCAGTTCCGGCGGCACACCGGCATTGGTGAACGCCGTGACCACCTGACCGCGCAGGCGGCCGAACGACTCCGGGTTATGCCGATGCGGCCGGGACAAGCGGGTCGCGTAACCGGGAACCGCGAGGAACTGGTCGTGCATTGCCCACGCGACCTTCGCGAGCCACGGCCGCCAGGACCGGCGCGGCGGTCCCTCCGCCGGAAGCACCCGCTCCAGCACCACCTCGCTGACCAGATCGAACAGCGCGTCCCGGTTGGCCACCCAGCGATAAAGCGCGCCGTGCGTCACGCCCAGCCGCGCCGCCAGTTCGCGCATGGTCAACGTGTCGAGGTTTCCGGCGGACAACGCCGCGTCGACGATCCGCTCGCGATCGAGCTGTGCGGGGCGGCCGGGCCGCGGTCGGGTCATGGCTCGGGACTCTACCGAGAACAGGTTAGTGACCAATGGTTACTAATGGGCGTACAGTCGGGGCATGGCAGACATCGAGGGCACCGTGCGGCCCGGTTTCGAACAGGTGCGGGACACGTTCGCGGCAGTCGCGGACGGAGCCGCCCAGCTGGTCGTGTACCACCGCGGTGAGCGGGTAGTCGATCTGTGGACCGGCGTCGACGGGGATTCCCTGCTCGGCGCCTACTCCGCGACGAAGGGCGCGGCACACCTGGTCGTCGCGTTGCTGGTCCAGGACGGCGTGCTGGACCTTGACCAGCGGGTGCGCCATTACTGGCCGGAGTTCCCCGCCGACGTCACCCTGCGGGACCTCCTGGCGCACCGAGCCGGCCTGGTCGGCTCGGACGAAGGCTTCTCCCGCGAGGAACTCGCCGATGACCGGATCGTCGCCGAACGATTGGCGCGGCAACGCCCGTTTTGGCGGCCAGGCAGTGCTTTCGGGTACCACGCACTGGTGATCGGTGCGCTCAGCGGCGAGGTCGTGCGGCGGGCAACCGGCCGCACGATCCAGGAACAGTTCGCCGACCGGGTCCGCGATCCGTACGCGGTGGACTTCTACCTCGGCCTCCCCGCCGAACTGGAGCCGCGGTTCGTGAGCACGCAGCCCATGGTGCGGACACCCGAACGGCAGCTCCCGTTGCCCGCGGCGAACAGCCTGTCCGGGATCGCCTTCAACCGGCATCGTCCCGGCAGTCCGGAGGTGTGGGAACTGCCGAACCTCCCGGAAGTCCGGCGGCTCGGCTCGGCGTCGTTCGGCGGTGTCGCTTCCGCCCGCGGCCTGGCCCGGATGTACGCGGCGGCGATCAGCCCGCTGGACGGCGAATCGCCGCTGCTGAAACCGGAAACCGCCGCCGAGTTCGCGCAGATCCAGTCCATCGGGCACGACGTGGTGCTGCGCGAGCACAAAGCGTTCGGGGTCGGCTTCCACGTCACGAGCGAGCGTTATCCGGAGCTGGGCCAGGGCAGTTTCGGACACAGCGGCGCGGGCGGCCAGCAGGCGTTCGCCGATCCGCGCAACGGCATCGCCTACGGCTACACCCGTCGCCGCGTCCCGTTCCCGGCCGCGGCCGCTCCGGAGAACGAGCCGCTGATCAAGGCGCTGTACTCGGCGGTGCGTGCCGTCGAAGCCCGGGGGTGATCGCCGGAACGCGGATTTCTCGAGAACCCGGACAGAGGGTGTCAGGGTTTGCCCGCACGCTGGTGGTCCACCGAGAGAAAAGAGGACGAACGAGATGAGCGGGGAACTGGCCGGCAAGGTCGCGCTCGTGGCGGGCGGCACGCGCGGGGCGAGCCGGGCGATCGCGGTCGAGCTGGGCCGGGCCGGGGCGTACGTGTACGTCACCGGTCGCACGACGCGGGCCGGACGGTCCGAAGTGGACCGTCCGGAGACCATTGAGGACACTCTGGAACGGATCGAAGCCGCGGGCGGCAAGGGCACCGCGCTGCGGGTCGACCACCTGGTGAGCGACGAGGTCGCCGCGCTCGCCCAGCGGATCGACGCCGAGCACGGCGGGCTCGACATCCTGGTCGACGGCATCTGGGGCGGCGACCGCTACCTGGAGTGGGGCAAACCGGTCTGGGAGCACTCGCTGGAGGCCAGCCTGCGGATGATGCGGCTGTCCCTCGACGCCCACCTGATCACCAGCCACCACCTGTTTCCGCTGGTGATCCGCCGTCCGGGCGGGCTGGTGATCGAGCTGACCGACGGCACCGCCGAGTACAACCGGAAGTATCGCGAGGGCACGTCGCTGCCGTACTACCTGGCCAAGGCGGCGATCAACGTCCTGGCCGTCGGCGAAGCGGCGGAGCTGAAGGTGCACGAGTGCACCGCGATCGCGTTCACGCCGGGCTGGCTGCGTTCGGAAGCGATGCTGGAGATCTTCGAAGTGACCGAGGAAAACTGGCGCGACGCGACCGTTCGCGAGCCGCATTTCGTGATCTCGGAGTCGCCGGCCTTCTCCGGCCGCACGGTCGTCGCACTGGCCGCCGACCCGGACCGGCACCGCTGGACCGGCCAGACGGTTTCCAGCGGGCAACTGGCGAAGGTCTACGAAATCGACGACGTGGACGGCAGCCGCCCAGATGCGTGGCGGTACATCGAGGAGGTCCAGGAACCCGGAAAGCCCGCCGACGCCACCGGTTACCGCTGACGGTTGCGCTCAGCAAGCGCCTGACCGAACTCCGCGACCGCGGCCCGCACCTCCGGCGGGGTCAGCACTTCGACGCCGGGGCCGAGGGAAACCAGCTGTCCGACAGCGACTTTCTCGCCTTCCATGGCGAACTCGGCCTCGGCCCACCCGTCGTCGTCGGGCGGGCCGAGGGACACCAAGACCTCGTTCACGTGCTCCGGCCCGAAAACCCGCCGCAGTGCGCCCGTCGCGGAGCGGTCCAGCCGTGCGGTCACCTTCAGCGGCAACGGCATCTTTTCGAACTTCGCCGACGACGCCCGCCACCAATCGGCGAGCGAGAATTCTTCCGGCCGTGCAAAGGTTTCGCCGGTTTCGGCCACCCCTTCCAACCGGGAGACGCGGTACGTCCGCAGGTCAGCGTCGACCCGCGCCACCAGATACCACACCCCGGCCTTCAGCACGAGACCCAGCGGATCGAGCGTCCGCCGGGTGACCTTGTCGCGTCGCCGATAACGCACGTCGAGCCGTTGCTGGGTCCACACCGCCTTCGCGACCGCGGGCAGCGCGGCCGCGTCGTCTGGCGAGCTGAACCAGGCCGAGGCGTCGAGATGAAATCGCCCGGCGACCGTCCGGGCCTGTTCCTGCAGCTGAGCGGGCATGCTCGCGGACACTTTCGCGTGCGCCGCGGCCACCGCGTTGCCGAGGCCGAGTCCGGCCAGCGCGTCTGGTACGTCGAGGGCCAGCAGCGCGACGGCCTCCCGCGAGGTGAGGCCGTCGAGCCGCGAACGCCAGCCGTCCACGAGCCGGATGCCGCCGTGCCGCCCTGGTTCGCTCCAGAGCGGCACGCCGGCTTCGCGCAACGCGGCGAGATCCCGCCGCAGCGTCCGCTCGGTCACGCCCAATTCACTGGCCAGTTCCCCGACCGTGCCCGCGCGTTTGCGGTGCAGCGTGAAGAGAAGCGCGACCAAGCGCTCGGCTCGCATCAGGCTGGATCAAGCTCGGATCAGCGGTTGGCCCGGTTGACCGCGCTTACCACCGCGCGCAGCGAAGCGGTGACGATCGACGGGTCGATGCCGATGCCCCAGAACACGCGGTCGGAAATCGCGCATTCGATGTAGGACGCTGCGCGCGAATCGTCGCCCGGGCTCAGGGTGTGCTCGCTGTAGTCCAGGAGCCGCAGGTCATAGCCCACAGTGGACAGTGCGTCGAAGAACGCGGCGATCGGCCCGTTGCCGCGGCCGGTGATCTCGTGCTCGTCGCCCTCGACCTTCACCGTGGCCTCGAGGTCGTACTCGCCGCCGCCGTTGTCGGTGACGCGCTGCTTGATCAGCTCCAGCGGCGTCTTCGACTCCAGGTACTCCGCCGAGAACGCGCGCCACATGGTGGCCGGGTCGACCTCGCCGCCCTCGGAGTCGGTGTAGGCCTGGATGACCTTCGAGAACTCGATCTGCAGCCGGCGCGGCAGGTCGAGCTGGTGCTCGGCCTTCATGATGTAGGCGACGCCGCCCTTGCCGGACTGCGAGTTCACCCGGATCACGGCCTCGTAGGTGCGGCCGACGTCCTTCGGGTCGATCGGCAGGTACGGGACCTCCCACGGGTGCTCGTCGACCGGGACGCCCTTCTTGTCGGCGGCGTCCTTCATCGCGTCGAGACCCTTGTTGATCGCGTCCTGGTGGCTGCCGGAGAAGGCGGTGAACACCAGGTCGCCGCCCCACGGGGAGCGTTCCGGAACGGGCAGCTGGTTGCAGTACTCGACGGTCCGCTTGATCTCGTCCATGTCCGAGAAGTCGATCTGCGGGTCGATGCCCTGGCTGTAGAGGTTCATGCCCAGCGCGACCAGGTCCACGTTGCCGGTGCGCTCGCCGTTGCCGAACAGGCAGCCCTCGATCCGGTCCGCGCCCGCCTGGTATCCCAGTTCGGCGGCGGCGATGCCGGTGCCGCGGTCGTTGTGCGGGTGCAGCGACAGGATCACCGAATCGCGGCGCTCCAGGTTGCGCGACATCCACTCGATCGAGTCGGCGTACACGTTCGGGGTGGCCATCTCGACGGTCGCCGGCAGGTTCAGGATGACCGGCTTCTCCGGCGTCGGCTGCCAGATCTCGGTGACCGCGTTGCACACCTCGAGCGCGTAGGACAGCTCGGTGCCGGTGTAGGACTCGGGCGAGT
Organism: Amycolatopsis sp. VS8301801F10; assembly: GCF_046195355.1. NCBI lineage: Bacteria > Bacillati > Actinomycetota > Actinomycetes > Pseudonocardiales > Pseudonocardiaceae > Amycolatopsis > Amycolatopsis sp. VS8301801F10. The sequence continues at coordinate 1,895,961 of NZ_CP176065.1, forward strand.
ACTGGAAGCGGAAGTCGGTGTCCGGCTGCTTCGCCGCCAGCTCGACGACCATTTCCGCGGCCGAGGTGGCGATCTTCTTGATGCCCTCGCGCTCCTCGCGGAACACCACGCGGCGCTGCAGGATCGAGGTCGAGTTGTAAATGTGGACGATCGCCCTCGGCGCGCCCTCGAGCGCCTGGAAGGTGCGCTCGATCAGCTCGGGACGGCACTGGGTCAGCACCTGGATGTGCACGTCGTCGGGGATCGCGCCCTCTTCGATGATCTCGCGCACGAAGTCGAAGTCGGTCTGCGACGCGGCCGGGAAGCCGACCTCGATCTCCTTGTAGCCCATGCGGACCAGCAGGTCGAAGAACTTGCGCTTGCGCGCGGGCGACATCGGGTCGATCAGCGCCTGGTTGCCGTCGCGCAGGTCTACCGCGCACCACAGCGGCGCGCGCTCGATGCGCTTGTCCGGCCAGGTGCGGTCGGGCAGGTCGATGTTCTCGACGACGTCGTACCAGGGGCGGTAGCGGTGGACCGGCATGGACGTGCCGCGCTGCGGGTTCCACGAGGGCTGTCCGGCGGGCGCGGGACGAGAGGGCTTGCGCAGACGGGAGTTGGTGGTGCGGGGGTCGGTGCTCATCGCGGGAAAATCTCCTGAAGGGAATCGGTGCGGACGACCGGCACCACAAAGCCCCGCGACGAGGAGCCGGTCAGATCAGGCCCCGTCGCGGCAGCGAAGCAGGAGTTCACGCGCCACGGGGTCACTGTAACCACCCGACGCGCCGAAAGGAAAGCCGCCCGCCGCGATCGAACTGTTACGTCGGGTGGCTGATCCCTGTTACTAGCGGGTAGCGGCCCGCGAAACGACGTGCCAGACTGCCCGGCATGGGCGAGCACGCGGAGCAAGCACAGGAAACCGAGGCGAAGGCGCGTCCCCAGCGCACCCCGGTGGACTGGCGGCGCGTTCGGGAACGCGCGGTGTCTTTCGTCGCGTCCCTCGTGCGCTGGGCCGGGCTACTGTTCGCCGCGGTACTGGTGCTGCACGTGATTTTCGTCATCGGCGAGGCCAACCAGGGCAACGGCATCGTCTCGTTCGTCCGCGGTTGGGCCGACGGCCTGTCGCTCGGCTTCAAGGACCTGTTCACCCCGAGCGACGCCAAGCTGCGGGTGCTGGTGAACTACGGCATCGCGGCGGTGTTCTGGCTCGTCGTGTCGGGGATCCTGGCGAAGATCATCCGCCGGGTCGGCGGCGCGGGCGCCTGACCGGTCGCGGCCCGCGGCTTTGCGGTGCGAGCGAATCCAAGGAAACAGCCGCTTCCCTGAATTCGCTCGCCGACCGGCGTCCCGTCCTCAGGACTGCCAGGTCACCGCTTCCTTGCCGTAGTCGGTCTCCGGGGCCAGGTCCCGATACGTGCTAGCGCTGTAGCTGGCCCCCTTCACCTCCGCGCCCGCCGGAGCCAGTGCCAGCACGCAGCTGGTGAACGACGCCCCCTTCGTGGTGAACGTCTTGCCCCCGTTCTCGCTGTCGCACTTCTCGAACTTGCCGATCACCGTCACGTGCGGGCCCTTGGTGCCGTCCGCGAGCAGGCCGTTCATCAGGCCCAGCGAGGCGTACGCGAAGTCCGTGCCGGTCTCGTTCGTGACCTTGACCTGGATGTAGTACGGCGTCATCCCCTTGGCCCGGTCGCCCAGCTTCAACGGGGCCAGATCCGCCTCGACGCCCTTGTCGATGCCGGTCACCGTCACCCCGAGCGCGCCGGTGTTGTTCTTCGACTTGAACGGCACCACGGCCTTCTCGCCGACCTTCAGTTTCGTGCCCTGCTTCGTGTAGGGGGCCGAGACGGACTCGCCAGCGGGCGCGGCGCTTGACGAGGGCGCGCTCGCCGAGGAAGTGGCCGGCGGCGCGATCGGCGGGTCCGGCAGCTTGTCGTCCTTGCTGGAGCACCCGGACAGGGCAAGCGCCAAGGTCGCAGCGGAAATCGCCGTCAAAACCGGCAGGCCAGTACGCATCTCGTCACTCCTTGAGGGATATCCCACCGATTCATTGGTCTGACCGGTTTGGTGTCCATCAGACCTCATGGGCGAGATGCCGGTTCCCTCGAAGGATTACGAACCGGTCACAGTGCGGGTGAGCCCCATCGGTCGCCGAACGCGAACTCCGCGAGCGGCAGTCGTTGCCGAGGGGCCAGTTCGCGTTCGATCCGGCGTGGATCCTCGAGCACGGACGGGGCGGCGGGCGATCCGACGGCGATCGCCACGCGGGCCACCGCGGCCTCCGGCAAGCTGAACTCGGCGCGGACCGCGTCCGGCGAGAAGCCGGCCATCTGGTGCGCGATCAGGCCAAGCTCGACCGCCTGCAGCACGAGGTTCTCGGTCGCGAGGCCCAGCCCGTAGTCGGTGTAGGGCACCTCGCCCTTCTCGTTCGTGGTGACCGTCACGCCGATCAGCAGCGCACTCGCCCGGAACGCCCACGCCTGGTTCCCCGAGTTCAGCGTGGCGAGGATGCGCGGGAACACCGGATCGCCTCGGCGGCCGACGAGGTAGCGCGCCGGCTGGGTATTGCCGAAAGACGGCGCCCACCTGGCGGCTTCGAGCAACGCGGTCAGCTGGGCGGCGGTGATTTCGGCGGTCTCGTCGTAGGCCCGGGGGCTCCAGCGCTCGGCGATGGCCGGCGCGACGGGGACGCTCGTCTCGGCTGGTTTGCGCATGCGGCGAACGTAGTACGGCCGGGGAGTGCTCTCCGTCACTCCGGCGGAAGGGCTTCGAGCTTTCCCCTGGCGTTAAGGAAAATTTACTTCCAAACCCTCCGGAGCGGCCGTGGCGGACCACTCGATGGGGTGGCGAGCGCCGTTCGCGCCGGTAGGCTCTTCCCCAAATGAAGGGCCGTGGGCGCTCCTCGGTGCCCTCCAAGGAGTACGCCCCGGCCCGTCAAGGAGGTTCGGGCGTGGCCCTCGTGGTCCAGAAGTACGGCGGATCGTCGCTGGAAAGTGCCGACCGGATCAAGCGCGTGGCAGAACGGATCGTCGCGACCAAGAAGGCGGGCAACGACGTGGTCGTCGTGTGCTCGGCGATGGGCGACACCACTGATGAGCTGCTCGATCTGGCGCAGCAGGTGAACCCGGCGCCGCCGGAGCGGGAAATGGACATGCTGCTCACCGCGGGCGAGCGCATCTCGAATTCGCTGGTCGCGATGGCCATTTCCGCGCAGGGTGCGCAGGCCTGGTCGTTCACCGGTTCCCAGGCGGGCGTGGTCACCACGTCGGTGCACGGCAACGCGCGCATCATCGACGTCACTCCGAGCCGCGTCACCGAGGCGCTCGAGCAGGGTTACGTCGCGCTGGTGGCCGGTTTCCAAGGCGTGGCACAGGACACCAAGGACATCACGACGCTCGGCCGCGGCGGTTCCGACACCACCGCGGTGGCGCTCGCCGCCGCGCTGAACGCGGACGTCTGCGAGATCTATTCCGATGTGGACGGTGTGTATTCGGCCGACCCGCGGATCGTGCCGGACGCCAAAAAGCTCGACACCATCCCGTACGAGGAGATGCTGGAGCTCGCGGCGAGCGGGTCGAAGATCCTGCACCTGCGTTCGGTCGAGTACGCGCGCCGCTACGGCGTGCCGATCCGAGTCCGTTCTTCCTACAGCGACAAGCCGGGCACCACGGTGGCCGGATCGATCGAGGAGATCCCCGTGGAACAAGCGCTGATCACCGGTGTGGCACACGACCGCTCGGAAGCGAAGATCACCGTGACCGGCGTGCCGGACCACGCCGGCGCCGCGGGCCGGATCTTCCGGGTCGTCGCCGACGCCGAGATCGACATCGACATGGTGCTGCAGAACGTGTCCAGCACGTCCTCTGGCCGCACCGACATCACCTTCACGCTTTCGAAGGCCAACGGGGCCAAGGCGGTCAAGGAACTCGAGAAGATCAAGGCGGAGATCGGCTTCGAGTCGGTCCTGTACGACGACCACGTCGGCAAGGTCTCGCTCGTCGGCGCCGGGATGCGCTCGCACCCGGGCGTCACCGCGACGTTCTGCGAGGCGCTGGCCAACGCGGGCGTGAACATCGAAATCATCAACACCTCGGAGATCCGCATTTCGGTGCTGATCCGCGACGCACAGCTGGACGAGGCCGTGCGCGCGATCCACGAGGCGTTCGAACTCGGCGGCGACGAGGAAGCCGTCGTCTACGCGGGGAGTGGTCGCTGATGGCGCAGGGTCTTCGCGTCGGCGTGGTCGGGGCGACCGGCCAGGTCGGCGCAGTGATGCGCAAGCTGCTCGACGAGCGGAATTTCCCGGTCGAGCAGATCCGGTACTTCGCTTCGGCCCGTTCGGCGGGGCGCACGTTGCCGTGGCGCGGCGAGGAAATCACGGTCGAGGACACCGCGACCGCTGATCTGTCCGGTTTGGACATCGCGCTGTTCTCCGCGGGCGGCGCGACCTCGCGCGAGCACGCGCCGCGGTTCGCCGAGGCGGGCGCGATCGTGGTCGACAACTCGTCGGCGTTCCGCCGCGACCCGGACGTGCCGCTGATCGTCAGCGAGGTCAACCCGGAAGCGATCAAGGAGGTGCGGAAGGGGATCATCGCGAACCCCAACTGCACCACCATGGCCGCGATGCCGGTGCTCAAGCCGCTGCACGACGAAGCCGGTCTGGTGCGGATCATCGCGAGCACGTACCAGGCAGTGTCCGGCAGCGGCCTGGCCGGCGTCGACGAGCTGGCCGCGCAGGTGAACGCGGTCGCGTCGCGCGCGGCCTCGCTCACGCACGACGGTTCGGCGGTCGAATTCCCGGCCCCGGCCAAGTACGTCGCGCCGATCGCGTTCAACGTCCTCCCGATGGCTGGGTCCATTGTGGACGACGGAACGTTCGAGACCGACGAGGAACAGAAGCTGCGCAACGAAAGCCGGAAGATCCTGGGCATCCCGGACCTGCTGGTGTCCGGCACGTGCGTCCGGGTCCCGGTGTTCACCGGGCACTCGCTGTCGGTGAACGTCGAGTTCGAGCGGCCGCTGTCGGTCGAACGGGCGACGGAGCTGCTGTCGAACGCGCCGGGCGTGCAGCTGGCGGACGTGCCGACGCCGCTGCAGGCCGCGGGCATCGACCCGAGCCTGGTCGGCCGCATCCGCACCGACCCGGGCGTCCCGGACGGCCGCGGACTGGCGCTGTTCGTCTCCGCCGACAACCTCCGCAAGGGGGCGGCGCTGAACACCGTGCAGATCGCCGAACTGGTGGCGCAGAACCGCTGAGGCTGGCGAAACTGCCCGGTCCCTCGTCCGAGGGGCCGGGCAGTTTTCACTTCTTCTTCTGTCGCGGCTTGATCGGTTTCAGCCCGAACGCGGCCCGGACCTCCGGCTTCTGCAGCGGCCGCAGCGCGGCCTGCATCAGGAAAGCCCACGCGACCAGCCCGACCGGCGCGCCTCCGGACCCGGAACTCGTGGCCAGCGACAGGATCGAGCCGAGCAGCAGGATCGCGGCGAACCCGCACTCCAGCCAGATGAGCGCGAGCACGACCTTGCGCCGCCGCCTGCCCAGCAGCACGGCGCACACCGCCAGTGCGATGATCAGCGCCGAGTCGATCGCCAGGAACGTCACCGGCAAGGCCACGGCGCTCGTGGTACCGCCGAGCCCGAGCAGGAATCCGGTGAACGCCGTGAGAGCCAGGCAGAGCCCGGCCTGGCCGCCGACCGCCAAGCGCATCGACCGGATTCCTCGCCGCACCTCCTGCTCCGCGTTCGCACCGGACGCGGGCATCGGCTGGTCAGGGCTGGACGGGTACACCTCGGACACCACCTCGAGCTCGGGAACCGGGCCAGGAGACCACTGGCTGCTCGGGACCGGTCCCCGCTACCGGGCGAGCCGGCAGGCCTGGTTGCGGTGCGTCCGGAATTCGTGGATGGCTCCGTAGCCGCTGTACGACCACACTCGACCGGACGCGCTCCGGCCGAGGTGGCGGAATTGCTCCACCGCCTCGGGGCCGCGCCGGAGTTCCACGAGCGCGCGGGCCGCGTAGGCCCGGCTGTTCGGTGTGTCCGGCGCGTCCCGGCCTTCGCCGTCGAGCCACGGCAGCAACCGATCGAGAGCGGCTTCGACGCGCTTGTCCCGCCACGCGTTCTTGACGTCCGCGATAGACGCCTCGAACGCCGCGGCAAGTGGCAGAAACGCCAGTTTCGGATGCTTCGCCGCGCCCTCCTCGGCGAATGCCCACATCAGCTCGTTGCTGCCGAACCACTTGCCGCACCAGTACTGCAGGGCGCGCGCGTGCGCGTGGACGTGCAACGGATCGCGCGCCAGCACGCCGTTCCACACCGCGCGGAATTCCTCGTGCCCGTACTGCCGGCCCATCGCGATCATGCACCGGATCGCCCACGGCGTCGGGTCGTCGGGAGCGAGTTCAGCGGCGGTCTGGCTCGCTTCGTCGGCCTCGCCGAGCACGCGCTGGAATCCCGCGAATTGCTCCGCGCTGACGTACTTCGCCCCTCGCGCGCTGCGGATCTGCCAAGCCACATTGATGAGCGCGTCGGCGTGTACCGCAGCGGCGTCCGCGTCGTTGGGCCGGGCCGCGCGCCAGGACTTCAGCGCGGTGTCGTCGTCGGCCGCGACCTCGCCGAGAAGGCTCACGATCGCGCTGCGCCGGTCCCAGTCCGGCCCGATTTCGGCGAGCAGATCAGCGCCCGGCTGCCAGTCCCCGGCGGCATGCGCGATTTTGGCGGCCCGGACCGGCTCCGGCAGCAGCGGCTTCTTGGTGAGCTTGGCGTCCGGCGGCAGGCCGAACCGTTCGACGTCCATCGGCTTGATCGGCGGGATGAGATAGCGGGCCAGCTCCTTGCTGCCGAGCGTGCGCATGTAGTCGGAAGTGCTCAAACCGCGCTTCTTGGCGTCTTTCGCGATGCCCTTCATCATCCGGCGGTAGCGCGGAACGGTGTAGAGCTTGATCAGTCGCAGCAAGGGGTTTCCTCTCCGGAATTGGCCGGGGTGAGCAACGCGCGGAGCGGAGCGGTGTCCCCGTCGATCGCCGCGTCGAGCGCGGGATCTAGTTCGGTGGCATACGGTTCGGCCAGCACCAGCTTCGCTGGTCCAGACCAAGACAGTTCCCAGTGCGCCGCACCGGCTTTGGCGAGCTCCGCGTGCAGCACAATGGACAGTCGACTGTGGACTTGCGGACGGTAAAGCTCGCGCTTCGCCCGCGCCTTGGCCTCCGGTGGCGCGGTGGGATCGGCGATGTCCTCAAGTCGTCCGGCATCGAGCAGGTCAAGCAGATCGTCGAGGCCGCGGCTGCGGAGAATCCTCAGTGCCTCGACCTGATTCAAGTTGCGCATTCCGACGTCGATCAGGCTGGCCCAATCGAGCTTCTTCTTCGAGGACGCTTCTTCCGTGAAGCCAGTCGCCAGTACCGCGTCGAGCAGCGTCATTGCATTACGGAGAAGATCCGTCGCCGGCCGCTCGCCGCCGGGCGGCACGGGGATGGCCGGAGCGGCTTCCAGCAGCGCGATCCGCTCGGAGGTCGGCGGGTGGCTGTCGTACTTCGATTCTGGCTCCGAGGGCGGATTTTCCCGCAGGGAAGCGAACTCCTCCGTGCGTTTCCCGTCGGCGAGCAGCAGCTGGTAGCCCTCGGTCATCCGCTCTGGCAGATAGCCGGCGGCCCAGGCGATCGACGCGTACTCGTTCAGGAAGAGCCACCACGCCGTGTCGAGCACTTCGGCCTCGCGCAACGCGGTGGTCGCGGCCGCGGTGCCCGCGACCCGAGCGGAATCGATGTCAGCGGCGAGTTCCCGTTCCCGGTTCACGCGCATCGAGACCCGGAAGTACATCGCGGCGTACGCGCTGAAGACCGGTCGCAGCAACCAGGCCGACCGGTGGAGTCCATTCAGGACGCGCCCGATCGTCTGCCGTCCGCGGTAGGTCGCGCTGGCGAACCGGGTGTGGCGGTTGCTGAAGTGGCCCAGTTCGTGCCCGAGAATGGCGCGAAGCTGGCTGACTCGCGTCCCGGCGAGAAGCTGCGCGCCGATCAACATCTGGCGCCGCCGCACGCGCAACCCCAGCCAGTGCGTGTCCTCGTACACCGCCGCGTTGGCCTGGGGAATCAGGTAAATCTCATCCGGTGCCCGGGTGCCCACCTCGCTGGCGAGTTCGCGGACGGTCGCCCACAGTTCGGGCTGTTCCTCAGGTGTGACAGGCACGCCCACGTCGTCGTCGCGGGTCCGCTCGAACGTCAGCAGGGCGCTGAACAGCACATACAGCACCGGAACCACGAAGATGCCAAGCCGCCCCGCGGAGAACGGACTGTGCTGGAACGCGGCGATTTCCAGCCAGATCAGCAGTCCGGCGACAACGAGCATCAGCACCGGGAAACCGGCCAGCAGCAAGACAGCGAGCAACGCCCGCGACGAGTTCTTCATCGAAAAACGGAATCCTCCCCAAGACCGGCACCCTGGGCGAACCGGTCGTCCGAGCCCGATATCGAAGCCAGTGCCGTTTTCGTTTCACTCCTGCCGCGGATCCGGAAAACCCGTTGTCGCGAGCGCCTCGGTGCCGGATGCTGACTGGGCAAACACCGGTCTGGGAAAGGAAAGTCATGTACACGGCGGTGGACGGCGAGCGGGTTCCGATCCGGATGTGGGCAGATCCCGCGTCGGTCGAAGACCAAGCGATGCGCCAACTGCGCAACGTCGCCAACCTGCCTTGGGTGCACGGCGTCGCGGTGATGCCCGACGTTCACTACGGCAAGGGCGCGACGGTCGGCAGCGTCATCGCGATGCGCGACGCGGTCTCGCCGGCCGCGGTCGGCGTCGACATCGGCTGCGGGATGAGCGCGGTGCGGACCTCGCTCACCGCGAGCGACCTCCCGGACGACCTCGGCAAGCTGCGCAAGCGGATCGAGGCGGCGGTGCCGGTCGGGTTCGGGCTGCACAAGACGCCGGTCAACACCGCGAAGGTGCACGGTGTCGGTGGGTGGGACACATTCTGGAAGTCGTTCGGTGACCTGCACGAAGGCGTCCAGGGCCTGCATGACCGGGCGGCGCGGCAGATCGGCAGCCTCGGCGGCGGCAACCACTTCATCGAGGTCTGCCTCGAACAGGGCGGAGCCGACGAGGGACGGGTCTGGCTGATGCTGCATTCGGGTTCGCGCAACATCGGCAAGGAACTCGCTGAGCGGCACATGGCGATCGCGCGGAAGCTCCCGCACAACAAGGATCTGCCGGACCCCGACCTGTCGGTGTTCGTCGCGGACACGCCGGAAATGCGGGCGTACCGGCGCGACCTGTTCTGGGCGCAGGACTACGCGGCGCGGAACCGGGCGACGATGATCGCGCTGGTGAAACTCGCGGTCGCGGAAGTCGTTCCGGGAACGAGTTTCGACGACGCGATTTCGTGCCACCACAACTATGTCGCCGAGGAAACCTACGACGGCGTCGACCTGCTCGTCACCCGCAAGGGCGCGATCCGGGCCGGCTCCGGCGACCTCGGGATCATTCCGGGCAGCATGGGAACGGGTTCGTACATCGTGCGCGGACTGGGCAACACCGCGTCGTTCGAATCCGCGTCGCACGGCGCCGGACGGCGGATGTCGCGGACGAAGGCCCGCAAGACCTTCACCGCGGCCGACCTCGCCGCGCAGACCGAGGGCGTGGAATGCCGGAAGGACACCGGGGTCGTGGACGAGATCCCGGCCGCGTACAAGGACATCGAGACGGTGATCCAGGCACAGACCGACCTGGTCGAGGTGGTCGCCCACCTCAAGCAGGTCGTGTGCGTGAAGGGATGAGGCCTCCCGCGGGCGAATCGTTCCGAGAAGCCCGCGGGACCGCTACCCTGAAGCCATGAAGAGCTGGGGGGTGGCGGCCGCCTTGCTGGCGGCCGGAGCGCTGCTGGCCGGATGCGACCAGGTCGATTCGGCGGTCAATCAGACGAATTCCGCGGTCGACAAGGTCTCCACGTGCACCGAAGCGCTGGGGCTGGCCGATCTGAACCCGTTGGTGGACGGCGAAAAGCTCAAGGCCCGCGCGCAGGACAAGGAACGGCGGCTGCGCGAGCTGGCGGCCAACGTCAAGGAAGAGGACGTCAAGAACGCCCTGCTCGGCATGGCCGACTCGTACGTCCAGGTGCAGAAGGAGCACCTCGAGGACGCCGGGGTGATTGCCCGGTGGACCAAGCGGAACCTGGAGAAACTCGACGGGCTGCGCAAAGCCTGCACCTGATCTTCACCCGACTGACGCAAACGTCCGTGAGGGGAACCCCGAGAGGGTGTTGGGGAACCTGGGTGGTTAGTCGTTGGTGTCTTCTGCGGGCTGCTTCGGTTTCGATGCCGTGGGGTTCGATGGGTTCGTCGGCGAGAGTGGCGTCTTCGGAGTTGACGTAGCCGCCGTCGACCCACCTCGGCCGGAGCCGGGGAAAGGCCCGTCGGATCCCGGTCAGGATCCGGTGGATTCCGGGACGGTCCTGCACCGACGCCGCGCCCACGGCCACGGCAAGCAGCAGCCCGAGCGTGTCGACCAGGACATGCCGTTCGCGGCCCCGCACCCGTTTCCCCGCGTCGGTTCGCGGACCCGGCCGCGCAGCACGTCGTGCACCCCCGCCCAGGCCCGGATGAGTCCGGCTTACGCGGACAAACACACACCCGACCGGATGATCACCATCGACACACCGCTACCACAGCCGACACACCGAACCGACCACCAGGTTCCACAACACCCCCTCAGGGTTCCCCTCATGGACCACGCGCCAGCCCAACCGGGGCAGCTCAGCGGCGAGCCCGCACCGCGGCCGCCAGCGAAGGCACTCGCACCGAGCTTCGGCGCAGCGACCACACCAGTCCCAGTGCCGCCAGCGCCAGCCCGCCGAATCCCGCCGCCGCGAAACCCCACGCCGGGCTCGAATGGTCGATCGCGAAGCCGACCACCGGGCTTCCCGCGGCCAGCCCGAGCCGCGTCGACGCGTCCTGCAGGCCCATCGCCTCGCCCCGGACCGCGGGCGGCGCGAGTTCGCTCACCGATTCCGTGGTGGCGGCGAGCGTCGGGGCGCAGAGCAGGTTCGTCGGGATCAGCAGGAGCATCAGCAGCCACCACGGCTTCGTCGCGAGCCCGACCGGGATCACCAGCAGCGCCAGCAGCAGCATCAGCAGTCCCTGCGGCAGCGACTTCCGCACCGCGCCGTGCACGATGCCGCCGAGCATCGACGCCGCGCACATCACCGCGATGACCAGGCCGGTCCAGCCGACGTCGCCGTGCGAGCGCAGCGCGGCCAGCGTCGCGACCTCGGTGCCGACCAGGCAGAACAGCGTTCCGGCGGCGATCAGCAGGGTCGCCAGCAGCCGTCCGGTCAGCCAGGTCCGCAGCGGCGGCCGCGCGGTGCCGGCCGGGGCCAGTTCGTCCTCGTTCCGGATCGGCGGGTTGAGCAGGAAGATCAGCAGCGCGGTGACGCCGAAGATGGCGCCGATGCCGCTCAGCGTCAGCGTCGCCGACAGCGAGGAGATCGCCGCGATCCCGGCCGCCGGGCCGATCATGAACGACGCCTCGACCAGGATCGTGTCCAGCGAATACGCCGCGCGGCGCTGTTCGGCGGGCACGAGCGCGGCCAGGATCTGCCGTGCCAGCGAGCCCGCGGGCACCGACAGCACGCCGGCCGGCAGCGCGCACACCACCAGCGCCGCGTAGGAAAGATGCGGGGCCGCGAACCAGAACGCGGTGGACGACACCCCGCACACCGCGACCACCGGGCGCAGGCCGTACCGGTCGATGGTGCGCCCGATCACCGGCGCGCCGAGTGCCATCCCCAGCGTGACGGCCGCGCCGACGACGCCCGCCGCGCCGTAGCCCCGGCCGAGACCGCTGACGACGTACAGCGTCAGCGTCACGCCGGTCATCGTCATGGGCACGCGTGCGAAGAACATCAGCGCCATCGACGGGCGAACTCCGGGGACGCTCAGGACACGGCGATAAGGCTGAAAAGGCACGTACCCCATGAGAGCAAGAGTTGGTACGAGCGTGCAACTTCTTTTCGTCACACCCGCTGAGCGGCACCCGCGCACCCGGCCGGGTGTCGCGCAGGCGTTCGGCGGCCCCGGAAAAGGCGAGCGCGACCTGGGTGATAACTTCGCCGGCGACGTGGAAAAGAATTTCGCCGCCCCGGTGCGAACAGTTTTTCATATTTCCGCGCCGACCTTGGAGTTCTTCGGTCGGGCCCGGGAAAAGGGGAGCGGACCCGAATGCGGGCGGCGGTGCGTGCGTGGGGGACCCACCACGGTCGGACGAGCGAGATCACGCGTCCCGACGGGGTGACGAAGGTAATCGATCACGAACTACGCCTGTGTGAGTGAGCGATTCCGCCGTTCGGGCAATTCGGCTACGAAGAGTCAGATTCAGCTCGGCGGTCCGTGATCGTCGGGGGACGCGCAAGCCGTCCACGTTAATCAATTGCGGGCCGGTTCCCGATTCTTGGATTCGGCACGTAAGGGTTAGAAAAACTCCCTATCCGGTGATCGGCTGGTGCTGGGCCGACACGGCGGGTATCGATTTACCCGGCAGGTCCCAGAGGCCAGGGAGGTAAAGAATGAAAGGCAAGATCGGGCGGATCGTCGCTGTGGTCGCCGCGGCCAGTCTGCTGGCCGTCGGCACTTCGGGGATGGCCGCCGCGAGCCCGGCGGGAGGCAAGGGCTCCTCGGCCACTCAAGCCGTCGCCGCGCAGGTGCTGCAGATGCGCGACGACCTGACCAAGGTGGCGTACGCCGGCGATGTCGCCAAGACGAGGGCGGACCTCACGCGGCTCAGCCCGGTGCTCGCCGACATCGCGGCGGGCAAGCGCTACCAGGTCCAATCCGAAACCCAGCAGCTCTCGTCGGCGGCGAAGGTCCGCGCGGACGAGTCCAACCGGCTGCTGGCCGACCCGACGGCGACGCCGCGGCAGATCCCGCCGCTGCCGATCCCGCCGCTGCCGGACCTGCCCGGACCGCTGAAGGCGGTGAGCGACCTGGTCAAGGGCCTGCTCGCGGCGGTGACCAGCCTGCTGGGCGGTCTGCTCGGCGGGGTGCCGGTGCCGCCGCTTCCGGTGCCGGTGCCGGTGCCCGGTTCCTGATCGGTCCGGAGGGGAGGGGGAAGGCCCGGAGCCTGGTGCGGTCGGCCGCGCCAGGCTCCGTTCCATGTCCGGGCTCGTGAGCGGCGATCCCGGTTCTCACCGGGATGAACACTCACGAGCGCTTGGCGAGCCCCACCCGCAGCGCGCCGGCCATTTCCGCGATCGCTTCCCGGAACCGCGTCCCGACCCCGGCGAAGTTGAGGAACCCGTGGATCAGGTCGGCCTGCCGGCTGAGCGCCACCGGAACCCCCGCGGCACGGAGTTTTTCCGCGTACGCCTCGCCTTCGTCGCGCAGCGGGTCGAAGCCCGCGGTGACGATGTAGGCGGGCGGGAGTCCACTGTGGTCAGACGCGAGCAGCGGCGACATCCGCGGGTCGGCCTTGTCGACGCCCTCCGGCGCGTAATGGCCCTCGAACCACACCATCGCCTCGTCGGTGAGGAAGAGGTCTTCGCCGAACAGTTCGCGGGACCGGCGGCGCGTGGTGAAGTCGACCGCCGGGTAGATCAGCAGCTGGAACGCCGGGGCCGGGCCGCCGCGCCGGGTCGCCTCCAGTGCGACGACGGCGGACAGGTTGCCGCCCGCGCTGTCGCCGCCGACCGCGATCCGTTCCGGGTCCGCGCCGAGGTCGGCCGCCTTGGCGTACGCGTAGTCGAACGCCGCGAGCGCGTCTTCCACCGGTCCGGGGAACGGGCTTTCCGGCGCGAGCCGGTACTCCACCGACAGCACCCGGACCCCGGCGTGCTTCGCGAGGTAGCGCGCGGCGTTGTCGTGGGTCGCCCGGCTGCCGATGACCCAGCCGCCGCCGTGGAAGAACACCAGGAGCGGCGACGGTTCCGGCAGTCCGGCCGGGGTGTAGAGGGTGGCGTCGAGGGACGCGTCGCCGGAGGGGATGGCGACGTCGCGGGTCGCGACCGGGTTGATCCGCTTGCCGTTGACCAGGTGCTGGCTCGCTTCCAGCAGCGCGCGGGACCGCTCGACCGACCCGTTGACCAGCGAAGCCCCGGAGAGCTTCTGCAGCTTCAGCAGCAACTGGGCGTCGAGGGCGAGCTCCTGGCCGTCCAGCCGCAGCGGCGCGCCGGCGATCAGCCTGCGCACTGGCCGGGGCAGCCAGAACAACAACTGCGCGGCGGCAGCCTGGGCACGGATCTGCGGCGGAATGGCCATCGTTCCTCCTCGAACGCCGGATGAGCCGAGGTTACTTGCCAGTAGGTACGTTGGTCCAGCCGGTGTGTGACCCAGGCCTCCGTCTCAGATCCTGGTCCTCCAGTTAAGTAGAGGGGTTAGCCTCGAAACGAGCCAGCGTGGCACAGCCACTCCGTTGAGGGTGGTGGTGGGGAGGAAGGTCGGACGTGACTTCAGCGAAAACGGTCAAGGTGCTGGGTATCGGCGGCTCGCTGCGAGAGGGCTCGCAATCCGAGCGCGCGCTGCGCATCGCGCTCGCCGCCGCCGAAGAGCGCGGCGTCGTGACCGAGCTGATCCCTGGCCCCGAGCTGGTCCTGCCGTTCTACGACACCGCCATTCCGGAGCGGGACGAACGCGCGCGGAAGCTCATCGAGGGCATCCGCCAGGCCGACGGGCTCATCGTCGTCTCGCCCGGCTACCACGGCGGGCTGTCCGGGCTGGTCAAGAATGCACTGGACTACGTCGAAGACCTCCGCGAGGACACCCGCCCCTACCTCGACGGCCGCGCGGTGGGGCTCGCCGCCGTCGCGTACGGCTGGCAGGCCGCGGTCACCACGCTCGAACAGCTCCGCACGATCACGCACGCGCTGCGCGGCTGGTCCACCCCGTTGGGTGGTTCGATCAACTCCGCCGAGACGAAATTCGACGAGGCGGGCGGCGCTTCCGACGAGAAGAGCGTCCGCACGCTGCGGCTCATCGGGGAGCAGGTCGCGGAGCACGCGTTGCTTCGCGCACACTGAGGTTTCGCCTCCTCGAATCCCGGTTATTCCCGGGGTGATGACTGCCATGCCGGGGCACTGTTCCGCGGATGCGGAGCGTTGAACTCATTGAGACGCTGACTCCGGAGGCGTCCGATGAGGAGGTAACACGCATGGCCGAGCCGATCTACACCGCCGTCGCGACCGCTCGAGGAGAAGGCCGCAACGGCGACGTGACGTCTTCGGACGGCGTGCTGGACGAGTCGCTGGCGATCCCCAAGGAGATGGGCGGTCCCGGCGGCGACAAAACCAACCCGGAGCAGTTGTTCGCCGCGGGGTACTCCGCGTGCTTCCTGAGCGCGCTGCAAGCGGTGGCCCGGCAGGCGAAGGTCGCGCTGCCGGCCGCGACGGTGACCGGTTCGGTCAGCGTCTTCAAGAAGGACGTCGGATTCCAGCTCGGCGTGCGGCTCGACGTTTCGCTGCCCGGTTTGGCGAAGGCCGACGCCGACCAGCTGGTCGAGCAGGCGCACCAGGTCTGCCCGTACTCCAACGCGACCCGCGGCAACATCGAGGTGGAGCTGACCACCACCGTCTGAGCCAAGACCGAGGAGGGACACCCGAGATGACCACTTCCCCCATCAAGAGCCCGCTTTCCGACGCGGACAAGGAAATCACCGGCAACGCGCTGCAGGCGACGCTGGCCGACCTGATCGACCTGTCGCTGATCGCGAAGCAGGCGCACTGGAACGTGGTGGGCCAGAACTTCCGCAGCGCGCACCTGCAGCTGGACGAGCTGGTGTCGACCGCGCGGCAGTACGTCGACGAGGTGGCCGAGCGCGCCGCCGCGATCGGGATTTCGCCCAACGGCAAGGCGAAGACCGTCGTGGCGACTTCCGGCGCGCCGGAGTACCCGGACAACTGGCAGTCCGTCGAATCGACCATCGCCGCGATCGTGGACACCCTCGCGGCCCTGATCGAGCGGCTCCGCAAGCGCATCGACGAGACCGACAAGAGCGACCTCGTGACGCAGGATCTGCTCATAGAGATCACCCGCGCGCTGGAAGAGGCGCACTGGATGTGGCAGGCGCAGCAGGCCTGACCGAGCTCGCCGGAAGAAAAGCCGCCCGCCTTCGCGCGGGCGGCTTTCTTGTCATCCGGTGGTCGCCGGGTGCGCCCGGCAGTAGGTTCGCTGACATGGTGCTGCATCAGGGGAAACAAGATCGGGCAGACCGGAAGACGGGCACGAATCCGTTGTACGCCGGGAGCAATCCGGCGCTCGCCGCGGGCTTCACGATGCCGCGCGATCGGCTGCGGGACGATTCGCTGCCGCCGGACACCGCGCTGCAGCTGGTGCGCGACGAGCTGATGCTCGACGGCAACGCGCGGCTCAACCTCGCCACGTTCGTCACGACGTGGATGGAGCCGCAGGCACGCGAGCTGATGGCCGAATGCGTCGACAAGAACATGATCGACAAGGACGAGTACCCGCAGACCGCGGAACTCGAGCGGCGCTGCGTCAACATCCTCGCCGATCTGTGGCACGCGCCGGACCCCGCGAACATCATGGGCTGTTCGACGACCGGGTCGTCCGAGGCCTGCATGCTGGCCGGAATGGCGTTGAAGCGGCGCTGGGCGAAGCTCGGCCGCACCGGGAAGCCGAACCTGGTGATGGGCATCAACGTCCAGGTGTGCTGGGAAAAATTCTGCGAATACTGGGAAGTCGAACCGCGCCTGGTGCCGATGGAGGGCGACCGGTACCACCTGTCCGCCGAAGAAGCGGTGAAGCTCTGCGACGAGAACACCATCGGCGTCGTCGCGATCCTCGGGTCGACGTTCGACGGCAGCTACGAGCCGGTCGCGGAGGTCGCCGCCGCCCTCGACGCGCTGCAGGAGCGGACCGGCTGGGACATCCCGGTGCACGTCGACGGCGCGTCCGGAGCGATGATCGCCCCGTTCCTCGACGAGGACCTGGAGTGGGATTTCCGGCTGCCGCGCGTCGCGTCGATCAACACTTCCGGGCACAAATACGGCCTGGTGTACCCCGGCGTCGGCTGGGTGGTCTGGCGCGACAAGGCGGCGCTGCCCGAGGAACTGGTGTTCAACGTCAACTACCTCGGCGGCGATATGCCGACCTTCGCGCTGAACTTCTCCCGCCCCGGCTCGGAAGTCGCCGCGCAGTACTACACGTTCGTCCGGCTGGGTCGCGAAGGTTTCCGTGCGGTGCAACAAGCTTCGCGCGATGTCGCGATGTACCTGGCCGAAGAAATCTCGAAGCTGGAGCCGTTCGAACTGCTCACCCGCGGCGACCAGTTGCCGGTGTTCGCCTTCACCACCCGTTCGGACGTCACCGCGTTCGACGTCTTCGACGTTTCCCGCCGCCTCCGCGAACGCGGCTGGCTGGTGCCCGCGTACACGTTCCCGGACAACCGAACGGACCTGGCGGTGCTGCGCGTCGTCGTCCGCAACGGCTTCACCCACGACCTCGCCGACCTGCTGCTCGCCGACCTGAAGCGGATACTGCCGGAACTGAACCGCCAGCCGTCCCCGCAGCACGACCCCGCCACCTCGACCGGCTTCCACCACTAACCGACGAGTACTCCGCCTTCCTCCCCTCCGCCGCCCTCAACGGAGCGCAGTACTGTCTCTGTGCATGGGCCTTGCCAAGGATGAACGCCAAGCGCTGAGCGACCTCTTCGAGCAGCTCGGCCCGGACGCCCCGACGCTGTGCGAGGGCTGGCAGACGCGGGATCTGGCCGCGCATTTGGTCGTGCGGGAGCACCGGCCGGACGCGATGCCCGGAATCGTGGTGCCCGCGCTCGCCGGGCACACGCAGAAGGTGCAGGACGGGGTGGCGGCGCGCCCATGGGACGACCTGGTCGCCCAGGTGCGCCGCGGCCCGTCCCGCTTTTGGCCGACGTCCTTCGGCCCGGTGGACGAGGCGACGAACAGCGCTGAGTTCCTGGTGCACCACGAGGACGTCCGCCGGGCACAACCGGATTGGACCCCGCGCCCGGCAGACCCTTCCCGAGACGGAGCAGCGTGGCGGCTGGCGACGCGGACGGCGAAGCTGAACCTGCGCAAGTCGCCGGTCGGGGTGGTGCTGCGGACTCCGGATGGCCAGTCGGCGTCGGTGAAGTCCGGGGCCCCGGTGGTGACCGTGGTGGGCGCGCCGGTGGAACTGCTGCTGTTCGTGTTCGGCCGGGACGCGGTGCAGGTGTCTTTTGAGGGTGAGGAGGCCGCGGTGGCGCGGTTGAAGGGTGCTAAGCGCGGGCTGTAGACCAGGTCTGCGCGGCGCGGGCATGGCTACTAGCTAAGTCGTCCGCTGATGTCGCTCCATCGGGGTGAGCGGAGGCCCTCAGAGGTCGCGAGCAGAACACGGCCGAACAGTCACCGCGACCTTCTCTGCCCTCGAGGTACTGGATGCGGTCGGACGTCGGCGCAGTTTCGTAGAGTTGCGATGGAGTTGAGCGGCCAGCGTGTTGATTTGCAGCACTTGCGTCAGTTTCACCTGCATCGAACATGCGTCAGTGAGATACACGTCGTCAAGCGCGAGAGAACCGGCGGCACCCGAGCGGCTCAACGGTCCCGCTGTGGTGGTTCCGAAAGGCCGGGCCGTCCAGGAAGACCTGGACGGCCCGAACCCTCAACGCATTCCCAGCGCCCGCAAGGCGAAGTACACCTCGATCGACGTCTGCTTGATCGTCTCCGCGATCACCAGCGAGCCGTGCCCCGCGTCGTAGCGGTAGAACTCGTGGGGCGCGTCGCGTTTGGCGAGGCGCTCCAGGTAGTTCTCGATCTGCCGGATCGGGCAGCGGGGATCGTTGTCGCCGGCCAGGATCAGCACCGGAGCGGCTACCGCGTCCACGTACGTCAGCGGCGAGCACTCGCGATACACCGCGGGCACGTCCTCCGGGGAACCGCCGAACAGGGCGCGGTCGAACGAGCGCAGCTGTTCCATCTCGTCCTCGTACGCGGCCACGTAGTCGGCCACCGGCACGCCCGCGATCCCGGCCGCCCAGCGCGTTGGCTGGGTGCCCAGTGCCAGCAGGGTCAGGTAGCCGCCCCAGGAAGCGCCGTTCACGACGCACTTGTCCTTATCGGACAGTCCACTTTCGACAGCCCAGTCGTGGACCGCCGCGACGTCTTCCAGTTCGGTGAGACCCGGGCGGCCCTCGATGGCGTCCCGCCACGCCGAGCCGTAGCCGGTGGAGCCGCGGTAGTTCACCTCGACCACGGCGAATCCGGCGTCCAGCCAGGTCGCGCGGTAGGCGGAGAACCGGTCCTCGTCGGCCGCGTGCGGGCCGCCGTGCAGCGAGAACACCGTGGGCAGCGGGCCTTCGGGGGCGTTCTCGGGCCGGGAAACCAGTGCGTGGATCCGGCCGCCGACCCCCTCCACGAACGCGTCGGTGACCGGAGCCGAACCCGGCGCGCGCTCGCCCGGCGGCGTAAGCAGCACCGAATCCGTGCCGTCCGTCGTGCGGGCGCGGACCGCGGCGGGTTCCGCGGCGCTGGACCACGAGTACTCGATGGTCCCGTCCGGACGCACGCCCGCGCCGCCGATCCGGCCGGCCGGAGTGTCCACAGCGGACAGTTCGCCGGTGTCGAGGTCGTAGCGGTACAACGAACTGCGGGCCTGGTGGAAGTGCACGACGAGCAAGGCGCGCGCGTCCGGGTACCAGTCCGCGGCGACCTCGCCGGGCAGATCGATCCGCAGTTCGGTTTCGGTGTCCGCCTGCACGTCCCAGATCAGCAGTTCCTCGCGGCCGCGGCGTTCGTGCAGGACCAGCAGGCGCTGGTCGCCCGGCAGCGGCGAGAACTCCAGCGCCTGCAAGCCTTTTCCTTCGCCGTCCCACTTCTCCGCGACGGTGCCGAACCCGTCGGTGGACAGCACGCGCAACGCCGGGTGCCGGGAATCGCCGTGCTCGGAATGGGAAATGGCGAGCAGGCTTTCGTCGCGCGACATGGACGCGATGCCCGCGTCGTCCGCGTGCTGATAAAACCGCGAGGTTTCGCCGTCGATTTTCGCGAACAGTTCGCTGCCGTCGTCGGTCGAAACGCCGGCCGCGATGACCCGATGGCCGATTTCCAGTCCGGCCGGGTATCCGTCGTGGATGTCGGGCAGTGCTTTGCGGGCGGCCGAGCTGTCTCCGTCGAACGGCTGGCTGCGCCAGGACCCGAACTCGTCGCCGTCGGTGTCGTCGAACCACCAGATGGCTGTTCCGTCGGGCGAGAGCGTGGCCTGCAGGGTGCCGTTGGGCCGGTTGGTGACGCGCCGGTGACTGTCGGTGGCCCGGTCCCACGCGTAAACCTCCCAGACGCCGCTGGCGTTGGAGACGTACACGTTGGCGTCAGGCGCGTCGCGGGCCCATTCGGGCACCGAGATGCGCGGCGCGTGGAACCGCGCCAGCCAGCGCTTTTCGGCTTCGGGGTCGTCGAACAGGCGGTCCGGGACCACCGCGGGCGGATTTTGGTTGCCTGACTGCGTGCTCACCCCTCGATCCTGCCACCTCTCACCCGTACTCTGTGCGGGGTGCTGGAGGGTTACGCGCCGGGCTATGCCGAAGACGCGCTGTCAATGATGAACACGCGCACAGCGAGTGACCGCGCCGCGTTCGCCCAACCGCTCTTCACGCCAGGCGCGAAAGTCCTGGATCTAGGCTGCGGCCAAGGCTCCATCACCGCCACCCTGGCCCCGTCCTGCCACGTCATCGGCATAGACATCCACCACGCCCTGCTCCCCATGCCGTCCACAGTGGACTACATCAACGCAACCGCATACGCCCTCCCCCTAAAAACAGCCTCAATAGACGTCGTCTTCTCCCACGCCCTCTTCGAACACCTGACAAACCCCGCGGCAGCTCTGGCGGAAATCCGCAGAGTCCTCCGCCCAGGCGGCCACCTGGCAATCTCCACCTCGGACTGGAGCAGAGCGAAAATCCGCCCAAGAACCGCAAACGTAGACGCCGCCCTGCGCGGCCACTACCTGCTACGCCGCCACCACGGCGGCGACCCTTTCTCGGGCCGCACCATCGCCACAAAACTGGCCGCCGCGGGCTTCACGAACATCACAGAACGCACCCGCTACCGAGAAGACCTCTCGTACCGAGCCCTGGCGCTCTACGTAGAGTCCCGCCTGGCCGCAGCCCTGGCGAACCCCCAAACCAAAGACCAAGACCAACTAACCTCAGCAGCCCGCTCAGCCTGGTCCTGGACAAAGTCCGCAGCAATAGGCGACTTCCACCAATGCTGGCAAGAACTAACCGCAACCCACTAACCGAGCTACCCAACCGCAGCCGATGCACCTTCGGCCTCTAGAACCCACCCACCAACCGCAGCCGATGCACCTTCGGCCCCTAGACCCACCCACCAACCGCAGCCGATGCACCTTCGGGGGTCCAGGGGGCAACGCCCCCTGGCGGGGGCCTGGGGGTCCGACCCCCAGAGGAAACAACGAAGTGAGGGCCCCCCGTCTGCGCTTTTTGCAGACGAAGAGCCCTCACTCACCAGTCGGGGTGGCGGGATTTGAACCCACGACCTCCTCGACCCGAACGAGGCACGCTACCAAGCTGCGCCACACCCCGAGGTACTGCTTAGCGGGTCGGGAGTAAGTCTAGCGGACGGGTTTCGCGGCTTTGCGCGGGGCTGGTTTGCGGGGGTTCGCGGGCCCGGATCCGCGCGGGACCAGCGTTAACAGGCTGGCTTCCGGCGGGCAGGCGAAGCGGGCGGGGGCGTAGGGGGAGGTGCCGAGTCCGGCGGAGACGTGGAGCCACATGCGGGCTCCCCAGCGGGAGGCGCCGCGGGCGCGGCTGCGGTCGAGTTCGCAGTTGGTGATGATGGCGCCGTAGCCGGGGATGCGGAGTTGCCCGCCGTGGGTGTGGCCGGCGAGGACGAGGTCGTAGCCGTCGGTGGCGAAGGTGTCGAGGACGCGTGGTTCGGGGGAGTGGGTGACGCCGAGGCGGACGGCCGCGGTGGTGTCGGCGGGTCCGGCGATGTCGGAGTAGCGGTCGCGGTGGAGGTGGGGGTCGTCGACGCCGGCGGCGAAGACGGCGCGGCCGCCGACGTCGATGGTGCGGCGGACGTGGGTGAGGTCGACCCAGCCGTGTTCGACGAAGGCGGCGCGGAGGTCGCGCCAGGGGAGCTGGGTGCCGTGGATGCGCTTCTTTTTGCCGCGGGGCATGAGGTAGCGCGCGGGGTTTTTGGGTTTCGGCGCGTAGTAGTCGTTGCTGCCGAAGACGAACAGCCCGGGCCGGTCGAGCAGCGGCCCGAGCGCGCGGAGCACGGAGGGGACCGCGGTGCGGTGGGAGAGGTTGTCGCCGGTGTTGACGACGAGGTCGGGGTCGAGCTCGTCGAGCGCGGCGACCCAGCGCTGTTTGGCCTGGTGGCCGGGGAGCATGTGCAGGTCGGAGACGTGCAGGATGGTGAACGGCGGGGTGCCGGGCGCGAGGACGGGCAGTTCAGCGGTCCGCAGGGTGAAGCGGCGGCGTTCGATGCCGACGGCGTAACCGAGGGTGGCGGCCCCGAGGGCGATGGTCCCTGCGGCCAACCGCTTCGCGGGGCTTCCGGACGGACTGGCGTTACCGAGCGTGCTCACGTGTTCGAGGATACGTGTTCGAGCGGGTCGCCCGCTGTGGCCGGTGCCGGATGGCGTAGGGCGGAGGTCTCAGCGGGATTCTCTAGCTCGCACCGGGCGTCGTTGGATTGGATTGGACCAGTCCGACGGGGATGCGGAGCCTGGCGATGGGATTTCTCTTTGTGCTGGTGGCGCTGAGCGCTCAAAGGGTGACGGGACAAGCGAAACGGGGCGGGAGATCGCGTCTCCCGCCCCGTTTTCACCGGTTTCAGCTCGTGTACGCCGGATCCTCCGGCGGCAGCGGGACGACCGGCTGGCCCTCCATGATGTTCTTCATCGCACCGAACCAGGTCTGGGCGGGTGTCTTGCCGCCGAACATGTTGCCCGTGCCGCACGTCGTCACGTTGCCGACGCCGTTGTAGCAAAGACCGCCGCTGCCGCCCTCCGGACGGAACACCATCGCCGCACCGGCCATCTGCGGTGTGCCTGCGACGAACGTCGCCGAGCCGTTGTTCTGCGTCGTACCCGTCTTGCCGACCAGCGGACGGTTCCAGCCGACCGCTCCGGCCGCGGCGGCGGACGTGCCGCCGGGCTGGTCGTCCTTGCTCATGCCGACCGCCATGGTGTTCGCGAGGCCTTCCGGCACGACCTGTTCGCACGCGGCTTCCTTGATCGGCACCGGTTTGCCGTCGCGGTCGGTCACCGCCGCCAGCGGGGTCGGCGGGCACCATTTGCCGCCGCTCAGGATGGTCGCGGCGACGTTCGCCAGTTCCAGTCCGCTCGTCGGGCTGAAGCCGAGGGTGAACGCACCCGTGCCCGGGTAGTTGCCCTTGGGGCCGTAGGCCTGCGCCTGGGTCTGGTTCTTGTTCGGGTCGGTCGACTTCGGGTCGACCTTTCCGCCACCGGGGTTGCTCGCCATCGTCTCGCGCATGCCCAGCTTCGACGCCATGTCGATGGCCGGCGCGGTGCTGCCGAGCTTGTCCTCCAGCGCCACGAACGCGGTGTTCGGCGAGGTCGCCAGCGCGGTCTGCAGCGTCGAGGACTCGGGATAGTTGTTGCCGGCGTTGCCCACGCAGTACCAGCGAGTGTTCGGCGCGCCGGTCGGCGGGCAGTGCGGCTGGCTGCCGGTGAAGACGTGCGAGACGTAGCTGCTGCCGACCGGGATGTTGCTGTAGATCCCGGCGATGTGCTGGTTCAGCACCGCCGCGGTGGTGAAGATCTTGTAGCTCGACCCCGCGCCGCCGGTGTTGAACACGCCGGACGGGAGTGCGTAGGTCGTTTGCCCTTGGTCGGCGTCGATGCCGTAGTCCCGGTTCGCCGCGAGCGCCACCACTTCGTGCCGGTCCTTGCCCGGCCGGATCAGCGAAAGCGTGTTCGCTACGTTTTTCTGGGTTTTGCTCACCTGGGTTTCGGCCGAGACCTTCGCCTCGTGGTTGGCCTTCTCGTCCAGCGTGGTCTTGATCGTGTAGCCGCCGGTGTACAGCTGGTCCTTCGTCATCCCGGACTTGAGCAGATAGTCCTCGACGTACTGGCAGAAGAAGCCGTTCTCCGGACCCGCGCCGGTGCAGTTCGACGCGGGCTTCTGCGGGGTGTCCGGCACGACGCCGAGCGGTTCGGCCTTGAACTTGTCCGCGTCCGCCTTCGCCAGTTTCTGGTTGCTGACCATCCGGTCGAGCACCAGGTTGCGCCGCTTCGTGGCCTTGTCCGGGTGGTTCCACGGGTCGAGCACGATCGGGTTGTTCACGATGCCGGCGAGCAGCGCCGCCTGCGGCACGGTCAGGTTTTCCGGGGTGGTGTTGAAGTAGGCGTGCGCGGCCGCTCCGACCCCGTAGATCTGCCGGGAGAACTCGACGATGTTGAGGTAGCCGGCGAGGATCTGGTCCTTCGAGAGCTTCGTCTCGAGGTTGATCGCGATCCGGGCTTCCTTGAGCTTGCGCGACAGCGACTGCTCCTGCGCCTTCGCCTGCCCGTTCTTGTCCTTCCGGTAGACCACGTTGATCAGGTAGTTCTTCACGTACTGCTGCGTGATCGTCGAGGCGCCCTGCGTGTCCCCGCCCGCGGTGTTGGAGACGGCGGCGCGCAGCGTCCGGCCCCAGTTCACCCCGTGGTGCTCGTAGAAGGCCTTGTCCTCGGCCGACAGCAGCGCCCACTTCAGCGCCGGGTTGATCTGGTCCGGGCGGACCGGGATCCGGTACTGGTCGTACAGCGTCGCGATCGGCTTGCCGCCGGAGTCGGTGACAGTCGTCACCAGCGGCGGCGGGATGTCGGCGAGGTCGGAAGACGTCTTGTCGACCGTCTCGCTCGCCTGGTTGGACACGACCCCCGCGGCGCCCACCACCGGGAACAGGATCCCGGCGACCAGCACCCCTGCCAGCAGGCACAGGCCGAGGAGCTTGAAAAGACCATCCGTTTTGCGCACGAAAGCCAGGGTACTGAAGGCCCGTGTCGCCTTCGTGACCTCACGCCCGCGCGCCCCGGAAAGCGATCATTAACGGGACCCCGTGACGTGACCTCAGGTAACGGAATGCATGCTAGGTCTCGACGGAGGGAACCGAGGGACCCTACAGTCCGTCAACGTCTCACGTAGATGCCGACAGACGGAGCAGCCCGGGTGGGAGCCTGGCTGGTCCGGACAGCGGCAGCGGCACCGGGGAGGTGCCGTCACCGACGTGCGGCGCAGTGGGAAACGCTCGCGGGGGTGGGAGCGGGAGCTTCGCCTTCGCTGGTGCCATACACCAGATGAGGGAGCTGGGGGTATGCAAACCAATCAGGTTGGCTGGCGAGTCGATGCCTCGTGCCGGGACGCTGATCCCGACGGGTTGTTCGTGCGAGGCGCCGAACAGAACCGGGCGAAAGCCGTGTGCATGGGGTGTCCGGTCCGCACCGAATGCCTCGCCGAGGCACTCGACGGCCGGATCAATTTCGGGGTCTGGGGCGGGATGACGGAACGGGAGCGGCGCGCCCTGCTGCGCCGTCGTCCGGACGTGACCAGCTGGACTGACCTGCTCGAAGCGGCCAAGCGGGACGCGCTGGCCGCCGCGGCGGGCTGAGTCTTCTCGTGAGCGGCGATGCCGGTGAGAACCGGCATCGCCGCTCACGACGTCAGCTTCGCTCCGATGTCGCGCAGGCCTTCGAGGTCGTGCACGTCGCCGGCGAGCGCGGGCACCCGGGTCAGCGGCACTTCCGGATGCGCGCGGGTGAAGCGCGCCAGCAGGCGGTTTTCTCGTTCGGCGAGCGCGACGCGGTCCGCGTGCAGCCGCAGCACGGCCTCGGCGAGCGGTGCGTTCTGTACCGACTCGGCGGCGGTCAGCGCTTCGGTCGCGGACAGCGGTGCGAGCACCGGGTGCGTGCGGTTGGCGACCAAACCGGCCAGCGGCATCGACTCTCCGGCCAGCCGCTCCACGAAGTAGGACGCCTCGCGCAGCGCGTCCGGCTCCGGCGCGGCCACCACCAGGAACGACGTGCCGGACGACCGCAGCAGCTCGGCGGTCTTGCGCGCGCGTTCGCGGAAGCCGCCGAACATGCTGTCGAAGGCCTGCATGAACGCGGACGCGTCGGCGAGCAGCTGGCCGCCGATGATCGTCGAGACGGCCTTCGCGAACATCGAGAACCCGGCGCTGACCACCTTGCGCAGGCCCCAGCCGCCCGCTTTGGCCGGGCCGGTGAGCAGCCGGATCATCCGGCCGTCGAGCGCGGTGGACAGCCGGGTCGGCGCGTCCAGGAAGTCGAGCGCGGACCGGCTCGGCGGCGTGTCGACGATGATCAGGTCCCATTCGTCGGTCGCCGCGAGCTGGCCCAGCTTCTCCATCGCCATGTACTCCTGCGTGCCGGAGAACGACGTGGAAATGGTCTGGTAGAAGGGGTTCTGCAGCAGCTGCTCGGCCCGCTCGGGGCCGGCGTGCACGCGCACCATGTCGTCGAACGTGCGGCGCATGTCGAGCATCATCGCCCAGAGTTCGCCCTTGGGCTCGAAGCCCTCGACCCGCACCTGCTTCGGGTGGTTGCCCAGTTCGCGCAGCCCGAGCGCCTGCGCGAGCCGGCGCGCCGGGTCGATCGTGAGCACCACGGTCTGCCTGCCGCGTTCGGCGGCGCGCAGCGCGAGCGCCGCGGCGGTGGTGGTCTTGCCGACGCCGCCGGAACCGCAGCACACAATCACGCGGCTGGCCGGGTCGTCGAGGAGGGCGTCCACGTCGAGCTTCGAGTCGGCGGGCATCAGCGCACCCCCTGTTCCTGCAGCGTTTCGGCGAGTTCGTAGAGCGCGGCGACGTCGACGCCATCGGTGAGGTCCGGCAGCTCCAGCGTCGGCAGATCGGCCTCGGCGAGCTGTTCGCGGGCCCGCTGTTCGGCGGCGACGCGGACGGCGTGCTCCACGGTTTCCTCCACCAGCGCGTCCAGCGTCGCCTCCGGCAGGTTCAGCCCGGCCGAAGCGAGACCGGAGCGCACCCGGTCGGCGTCCACCCGGCCGTCGGCGGCCGCGGTCACCGAACGCGCGGGCAGCCGCGGCGGGCGGACCCGGTTCACCAGCACCGCGCCCGGACGCAGATCGGCTCCGTCCAGCTCGGCGACCGCCTCGACCGTCTCGCGCACCGGCATCTCCTCCAGCAGCGTGGTGAGGTGCACGGCGGTCTCGCCGGAATGCAGCAGCCGGACGACGCCGTCGGCCTGGCCGCGGATCGGGCCGGTCTTGGCGAGGTCGGTGAGGGCCTTGGTGACGTCGAGGAACTTCACCACGCGCCCGGTCGGCGGAGCGTCGACCACGACCGCGTCGTAGGTGTGCCGGCCGTCGGATTCCGTGCGCCCGACGCATTCCTTGATCTTCCCGGTGAGCAGGACGTCGCGAAGGCCCGGCGCGAGCGTGGTGGCGAACTCGATCGCCCCCATCCGGCGCAGCGTCCGCCCGGCGAACCCGAGGTTGTAGAACATCTCGAAGTATTCGAGCAGCGCCGCTTCGACGTCGATGTGCAGCGCGCGCAGTTCGCCGCCGCCGGGGACCGACGCGATCCGCTGTTCCGCGTACGGCAGCGGTTCGGTGTCGAAGAGCTGTGCGATGCCCTGGCGGCCCTCGACCTCGATCAAGAGCACCCGGCGGCCGCCCGCGGCGAGCGCGAGACCCAGCGCCGCGGCGAGCGTGGTCTTGCCGGTTCCGCCCTTGCCGGTGACGAAATGCAGCCGGGCCCTGGCGAGCTCGTCGGTCCAGCCGGCGGAGGGTGTGGTCACGTCATCCACACTAAACCGGTGCTCAGCTGGCCAGCATCATGACGCTGACCGCAGCGGCGACCGCCGCGACGACGATCCAGGTCACCAGGGGCGGCAGCACGGTCAGCGTGAGCACTGCCACCACGATCAGCGCGGTGAGGGTGACCGCACCGGAGATCGCCACCTGGCCCGAATCGTTCACCCGGTCCCGCGTCTTGGCCATCACGGCCAGCACGAGCGGCACCCCGGCCACGGCGAGCAGCACGGTCGCGACGATCCGCCAGGTCTCCACGTGCCCACGCTAGCGATCTCGTGAGTGGCGAACGCGGTTCTTACCGTGATCGCCGCGCACGAGACCTACGATCGGATGTGACCTGACCCACACTCACCCGGCTCAGCGAGCCTGTCCCCTGGACGGGTGACGGGCTTTCGGCGGCGGCGGTCCGGAGGGGCCTTGCCCGCTTGGTTACGCTCCCGAGTCATGAGTGCGACCAAATGGGAGTACGCCACCGTCCCGCTGCTGATCCACGCGACGAAGCAGATTCTCGACCAGTGGGGCGAGGACGGCTGGGAACTGGTGACCGTGCTGCCCAACCCGAGCGGCGAACAGCACGTCGCGTACCTGAAGCGGCCGAAGAGCTGAGGGGGCGGCGTTGACCTGGAGCGACCGGCTCGCCGAGCTCGGCATCGAACTGCCCGGAGTCGCCGCACCGCTGGCCGCGTACGTGCCGGCCGTGCGCACCGGCTCGCACGTCTACACCTCCGGCCAGCTGCCCTTCGTCGACGGCACGCTCGCCGCGACCGGCAAGGTCGGCGGCGAGGTCAGCCCGGAGGAAGCCAAGGGCCACGCCCGCACCGCGACGCTGAACGCGCTGGCCGCGGTGCACGCCCTCGTCGGTATCGACTCTGTTGTCCGGATTGTCAAGGTGGTCGGTTTCGTCGCCTCCGCGGAGGGCTTCACCGGCCAGCCCGCGGTCGTGAACGGGGCCTCCGAGCTGCTCGGCGAGATCTTCGGCGACGCCGGGGTGCACGCCAGGTCGGCCGTCGGCGTCGCGGAGCTGCCGATCGCGTCGCCGGTGGAGGTCGAACTGATCGTGGAGGTGAAGTGATGGACCCCGACATCGAGCAATCCCTGCACGAACTGCTGCTGCGGCTCGCCGGCCGCCTGCCCGACCAGCTGCTGTGGCGGTTCCGCGACTGGCTCGGCGAGGGCGCGATGGGGACGCTCGCGCGGACGCTGCCGAGGTCTTTGCTCAAGCACAGGATCGATTTGGACCAGGCGGAGTACCGCCTGCTCGTGGCCGGTCTGATCCCGCACGGCGCCGACTGGCACCAGGTGAGTTCCACCCTGGGGGTAGACGACGTCACCGAGACCCGGTACACATTCACGCAGAGTGCGCCCGAATGGGTGAACTCCGTCGACTCTGTGTCCGTCTTGCTCCACGCGACGTTGCGTGGACGCGCGGATGTGGGGGAAGTACGGCAGAGCTGGCGGCGCCTCGGTGCGGCCAGTGAGAGCGGGGCGAAGCGAGTCCTGCTGGTGACGGCGACCGCGGGACAGCCCCGGCTCACCGGTGAACTGCAGCGGGTGCTGCGGGTCATGGGGGACGAGGAACCCAGCGTCGAGGTCATCCCGCCGCGCTTCGACCTTCCCGGGTACCACCGGGCCGCGCTCGCCGAGTCCGAGCTGGTCTGCGTAGGCGCCGCGGGCGCCGGTCATCGACTTGTCGCCGCTTAACGCTCGTTGCCGCCAGGCGAGCTGGGAGGAGCAGAGCCATGGTGGAGGTTCACGACGGCCCGATGGACGGGTTCTCGGTGCCCCTGCGCCTGCATAACTTGTTGCTGGCCCTGGCGGGCCGCATCGACGACAGCGCGCTCACCGAAGCGCGGGAGCTGATCGCCCGGGCCCACATCGACGAGGCGGTGGAACTCACCACCGGCACGTTGATCGCGGGCCGGATCCCGGTGAGCGAGGCCGAACAGCGCGAACTGGCGCTGGTGCTCGAGATGAGCCGCTCGGACGCGACGCTCGCCAACGACCTGCTGGTCACCGACCACGAGCCGATGCACACGCACCGGTTCACCGGCGACAACCAGCCCGAGTTCGGCCTCGCCGAGGCGCTCGACCGCACCCTGCAGGTGCTGCCCGACGTGCGTTCGGTGCACGCGGTGTGGCGCAACACCCCGGCGGGCAGCGTGCCGGGCGCGCTGCCGCAGCGGGTCGTGCTGGTCGAGCTGGGTCCGGAGGGCAATCCGCCCGCGGTCGCGTTCCGCGTCGACACCGCGCTGCGCCGGGCGGGCATCCGCTCGGTCGTCGAGGTGAGCGGCCCGGGAATCCCGCAGTCGGATTACCACCAGGCCGCGGGTGCCGTCGCCAGCCCGGTGTGGGTCACCGGCAGCACGCATTCGGCCCCGGACTACCGGCCGGAACCGACCCCGCAGCGCAGCGCTCCGGCGCCCGCTTCGGCCCCGGTTCCGGAACCGGTCTCGGAAGCGCCGAGCCGGCACGGGCACCGGCAGCCCGAACCGGAAGCGGCCGCCGCGCCCGAACCGGTCGTGCCGGTCGCGCCCGTGGTGCCGATCGTGCAGGCCGTGCCCGCACAGCCGGTCTCGATGCCGGAGCCGGCGGCCGAGCCCGCCGCCGCGGAACGGCCGCGAACAGCTGGGTCGGAGACGCGTGCCGAGCGCACGTCGGACCTGACGCCGTCCGAGGTGGCGCAGCTGCGGCGCGCGCTGGCCGAGGACCCGGAGAAGGGCCGCGAGATCGCCGCGGGCAAACCGAGCATGCACGAGGTGGTCGAGCTGCCCGCGCTGGATCTGGACGATCCGAGCCTGTCCGAACGCGACCGTGCCCTGCTGCGCGAGCTGCACGAGGAACTGGCCGAGCGCGAGCGTGCCGAGGCCGCCCGGTTGCGGCTCAACGGCGCGTCCCGTTCCGGCGGGGACCAGCACTGGTCCTGAGGTCTTTCGGGGTTGCTGAGAAGGGTCCTTCGCGCTTCGTCGCGAGGGGCCCTTTTCGCGCTTCGGGCCTGCCGCGAGGTGACACAAGTAATCCGCGACGCGTACGGATTGCGAGGTATGTTGCCCGGGTGGAACGGCCGCGTGAATTCGTTTTCGACATCCCCGCCCGTCCCGGCATCGCGATCCGGGACAACGCGGATGGCCCGCCGGCGACCCCGAAGGACGCCGCCACGGTGATCCTGCTGCGGGACACCTCCGACGGCGTGGAGGTCTTCCTCCAGCACCGGGTCATGGGCATGGCGTTCGCCGGCGGGATGACTGTGTTTCCTGGCGGCGGCGTGGATCCGCGCGACGCCGATGCTTCGGTGGCGTGGGCCGGGCCGCCGCCGTCGTGGTGGGCCGAGCAGTTCGCCTGCGACGAAAGCCTCGCCCGCGCGCTCGTGTGCGCGGCGGTGCGGGAGACGTTCGAGGAGTCCGGCGTGCTGCTGGCCGGGACCGAGGACACGGTGGTCGCCGACGTCGCGCCGTACCACGAAGCGCGGAAAGCCTTGGAATCCCGGGAAATCTCGCTCGCCGGCTTCCTCGCCGACGCCGGGCTCACCTTGCGCGCGGACCTGCTGCACCCGTACGCGCACTGGGTCACGCCGCCGCAGGAACAGCGTCGGTACGACACCCGTTTCTTCGTCGCGAAACTGCCGGAAGGCCAGCGCGCGGACGGCGCGACCTCCGAAGCGGCCGCCGCCGGGTGGCAGCGGCCCGCCGAGGCGGTCGCGGACGCCCGCGAAGGCCGTCGCACGCTGATGCCGCCGACCTGGCTGACCCTCGTCGAACTCGCCGAGTTTTCCAGGGCCGACGCGGTGCTCGCCGAGCCGCGCGAGATCGTGAAGACTGTGCCGACCCTGGTCCGCGACGGCGAGACCATCCGCGTCGTCCTCGATACTTCGGAGTCCTGAGTGACCGCTCCCGCTTATGGCGTGCTGCGCCGTGTTTCCGAGACCGCGTCGGTGCTGTTGGAGAACAACCCGTCGACCATGACGTTGGAGGGCACCAACACCTGGGTGCTGCGCGGTAAGGACGCCGCTGCAACCGTGGTCGTCGACCCCGGGTACCACGACCTGGAACATCTGGAAAAACTCGCCGAGACCGGTCCGGTCGAGCTGATCCTGCTGACGCACCACCATCCGGACCACGCCGAGGGCGCGCCCTGGCTCGCCTCGAAAACGGGTGCTCCGGTACGGGCCTTCGACGCCTCCCTCTGCATCGACGCCCCACCTTTCGCCGACGGCGACTCCTTCACCGCGGGCGGCCTGGACTTCCGCGTCCTGCACACCCCCGGCCACACCGACGATTCGGTCTCGCTCCTGGTCGGCGGCCAGATCCTGACCGGAGACACGATCCTCGGCCGAGGCACGACTGTCCTGCACGACCTGGGCGATTACCTGCGCTCGCTGCGCAAGCTGATCGCGCTTCCGGAAGGAACTCCCGGCCTCCCCGGCCACGGCCCGGAACTGCCGGACCTGCCCGCGACCGCACGGGAGTATCTGGCCCACCGGGAACAGCGCCTGGATCAGGTGCGTTCCGCCTTGCGAACGCTCGGCGAAGACGCGACGCCGCGGCAAGTGGTCGAGGTCGTCTACGCGGACGTCGACCGCGCGCTGTGGGCACCGGCCGAGGCGAGCGTGCGCGCACAACTGGACTACCTACGGGCTTCATCGGAGGACGGACAATGAGCGACGTCGAGGTCGAGTTCTACTGGCGCCCCGGCTGCGGTTTCTGCTCGGCCCTGCGCCGGCCGCTGCTGGAAAGCGGCCTGCCGGTCCGGGAAATCAACATCTGGGAGGAACCGGGCGCGGCCGAACGAGTCCGCGAGGTAGCGAACGGCAACGAGACGGTGCCGACGGTGATCATCGGGTCGACCGCGCTGGTGAACCCGACGTTCGACGAGGTCAAAGCCGCGGTGGCCGCGGAGACGGCTGCCTGAGGGCGGTTCCCGGACGTTCCTCCGGGGCTCGTTTCTGCGGGCTTGGCCGTCTGGGCTTGGTCGTCCGGGCCTTGCTGCGGGCGCACCGCACCGGCTCCCGGTGAACCCGCTGGCGCGAGGTCGGCGGGTAGCTCGCCGCCGTTTGCAGCCGTCCCGGCCGCAGCCCGAACCGTCGCGACCCGAGAACGCGGTTACCGAGGCAGCATCGGCATCAAGTAGTACTTCAAGCCCACCTCCCGTCCCTCCGCGTCCGCCGGAGTCAGGACGCACGCTCGCAGTCCGGGCTGGATTGCCAGGCGTATTCGTTCTCCGGAGAACGGGGCGAGTGCGTCCAGGAGGTACCGGGCCTGGAAGGACGGCGACGTCCGGCCTCCGCAAACGTTTGCCTTCAGGAGTTCCTCTGCCTCGCCGGTGTCTTGCCGCGCGCTGGCCAGGCGGAGGTGGGCGTCGCCGACTTCCAGGGTCAGGATCCGGCGGTCCTCGGAATAGACGCCGACTCGGCGGATGGCTGCGGCCAACTCGTCGGCGCCTACCTCGACTTCCGTGTCGATCGCGTCGGACGGGATCGAGTCCGCGGACAGGAAACCCGCGTCAAGCACCGCCGTCGTGACGGTGCCGCCGGGCCAGCTCAACGCGAAGTGACCGTGGTCGGTGTGGAGTCCCATCAGACCGGTGCCGTGGCGGGCGGCTTCGGTCAGCAAAGCGGCTGGGACTAGGACGTCGATGGGCTCGCGAACCTCTCGCAGCGGCAAGCGGGCCACGGCCATTCGGTAGCGGTCGGATGCCGTCAGGCATAGTTCGTCGCCCATCGACTGCACGCGCACTCCGGTGAATACCGGGAGCGGATCGTCCTTCGCGGCGGTGCCGGCGACGGTGCGCAGGGCCTCGCCGAGTGCTGTTCCGTCCACTTTGGACCGCAGCGGTGGCGGTGCTGGCTCGGGGAGCAGATCCCGGTCCAACAGGGGCAGGGCGAAGCGGGCATGGTCCGTGCGGATCGCGAGCCGGGTTCCTTCGACGGCCAGCCGGACCTGGTCGACGTCCAGCATCCGGACCGTTTCGGCGAACGGCGCGGCTGGCACTACGACTTCGCCGTCCACATGTGTGGTCGCCGGGCAGGACAGCTGGACGGCCAGGTCGCGGTCGTTGCCGGACACGACTAATCCGGTTGCGCTCGCTCGCAAGCGCAAGCGGGCTTGCCTCGACAGGAGCCGGGCGGCGGCGGTGACGGCCGCTGCCAGCGGCCGCACGAAGGAGGTGAGATCCATGCCACGCAAAGTAGCGGCGACCACCGACAAAAACCGCGACCAAGACCGTTGAGCTGCGAAAACGCCTCACCGCGGGAGCACGGACAGTGCTGACCGCGAGCGAAGAGACGGCTAGTTCGCCGCCCCGACCAATTCGCCATCCACCGAAGGCGAAGCCGCCCGCACAGTCCCCCGCAGCAGCCACACCACCACGGCCAGCGCGACCCCGGCCACCCCGGCGGCCAGGAACGCCGCAGCGGTCCCAGAGTGTTCGACCAGGTAGCCGCTCACCGACTGGCCGGCCGCCAGCCCCAGCGTCACCGCCGTGAGGACCCAGCCGAACGCCTCGGCCGCGGTGCCGCGCGGGGCGACGACCTCGATGGCTGCCGAATGGGTGGTCGACTGCGGGGTGATCATCGCTCCGGCCAGCAGCATCAGCAGCGCCAGCGCCCACAGGCTCGACGGAAGCGCAAGCAGGGCGACAAGAGCACCGAAACCGCCCAGCAGGACCGGCAGGCGCAGGCCCAGCCGGCGCGGCCACGGGTGCAGGCTGTAGGCCACTCCGAACGCCACCGAACTCAGCGACCACGCGGACAGCAGCAAACCGCTGAGCGAAGGGTGGCCGGATTCGGTCGCGGCGGCGGGCACGGCGACCTCCACGAAGCCGATCACCACGCCGAAACCGAGCGCGGCCACCGCGAGCGTCCGCATTCCGGGGCTGGCCAGCGCGCCGAGCAGCGGCGTCTTGGCCTTCGGGGCCGGACCCCACGCGCGCACGGTCGGGTTCAGCGCGAACAGCACCGCACCGGTGACCATGGTGATCGAGCCGGCGACCATGCCGGTGCCCGCCCACGGCGCGGTGATCAGCAGGCCCGCGATGCCGGGGCCGAGGATGAAGAAGACCTCCATGCTGATCGCCTCGTACGACAGCGCGGCGTTGCGCGCCGGTCCTTCCGGCAGGATTTTCGTCCACAGCGCCCGCGACGCGGAGCCCACCATCGGCTCCGCGAGCCCGGTCGCGGCGGCCAGCGGGATCAGCACGAACGTCGGCAGATGCGCCTCGATCGCGATCGCGAGCGACGCCATCGACAGCGCGAACACCGCGGCGACGACCAGCAGCGGACGGCTCGGCCCGAACCGGTCGATCAGCCTGCCCTGCACGACCGCGCCCACCGAGACCCCGGCGAGCGAACTCGCCGAGACCAGCCCGGCCGCGGCGAACGAGCCGGTTTCGCGCTGCACGTACAGCAGCGCGGAAATGCCGATCATCGCGATCGGGAGCCGGGCGAGGATCGACGCGATCACCGGGCCGCGAGAGCCAGGGGCGGTCAGCGCGGCACGGTAGTCGGCGAGCGTGGTGCGGCCTTCGGAGTGGGCAGACTGGGACACGCGTACTAGTATGTCGAAATTGGTACGGAGGTACCAGTAATTTTCCGGTCATCTTGGTCACGCCCGATCGGGTCAGCCAGTACGCTCGCGCGATGCGGCTGATGTTCTCCTCCGGAGCCGGATACAGCCATCTCGCGCCGATGCTTCCGCTCGCACGGGCAGCACGCGAAGCCGGGGACGAAGTCGCGTTCGTGACCGGCCCGGAAGCCATGCGGTATCTGGAAAACACCGGCCTGCGCGCGGTGCCGGTCGGGCAGCCGAGCGATCCGGCCGCCGCGGCTTCGACGTGGCAGCGGGCTCGCGAAGAAATGGCCGGGATGACCGCGGACGAGCGGCTCTCCCACCTGGTCGCGGAGTATCTGGTCGGCCTCGGCGCGGCCGGACGGCTCGACGGCATGGTCGAGTTCGTCCGCGACTGGCGGCCGGACCTCGTCATCGCCAACCTCGCCGAACGCGCCGCCGTGATGGCCGCGGGCCTGGCCGGCGTGCCGTACGCGATGCACGCGATCGGTCCGCCGAAGGCCGCCGCGACCATGGAACGGGCCTGGGAAGTCGCGAACGGCCTGGTCCGCGAGCGTGGCCTCGACGAGTTGCCGCCCCGCGACGCAGTGCCCTACCTGGACTTCTGGCCGGAGGAATTGCGCCCGGCTGACGTCGCCTGGGAGTACCCGACGCGCTGGCCGCTCCAGCCCGCTGGCGTGATGCCGACGCCCGGCCCGCGTCCGGCGGTGCTTGACGGGCTGCCGTATGACCGGACCGTCTACGTCACCCTCGGCACCACCCACAACGCGCGGCCCGGAGTGCTGGAAAGCATGGTCGCCGCGCTGCGCGACGAGCCGGTGAACGTGGTGGCGACGATCGGCCGGGACGGCGACCTCAGCCGGTTCGGCGAGCAACCCGGCCACGTGCGGATCGAGCAGTTCGTGCCGCAGACACAGCTGCTGCCCGCGGTCGACGCGGTGGTCTGTCACGGCGGTTCGGCAACCGTTCTCGGCGCGCTCGCGCACGGGGTGCCGCTCGTGGTTTTGCCGTTGGCGACTGATCATTTCGAAGTCGCCGCGCAGATTCAGGCCGCGGAAGCCGGAATCGCGGTCGAGTCGGCCGACGGAATTCTCGACGCGGTCCAGACGGTGCTCACCGACCGGACCTACCGGGCGTCCGCGGAGTCCCTCGCCGCCGGGATCGCCGAGCAGCCCGGCCCGGCGGCGGTGGCGGCGCGGTTGCGTGACTTAGAGGTCTCGATCCGATAACACCAGCTGGATTCTTCGTGAACTCGTGCAACGAAGACGCGGTCTTGGCGTCCTTGAGGGTGAAAGGCCTTGAATTCGTGAGTTTTGGCCGTGATGGTTGAACGACAGCCCGCTTGCGGGCTGGACAGCACTGCAGCACCCAGCTCCCTCCGGCATATGGGTCGGGGCCTGGTCCGGAGGGCGGGGAGCGCGGGTCGTCGGGGGATGATCCGTGCGCAGGCGAGGAGCCGGTGCGCCACGTCGGGGGTGGCGCCCGGCTCCTTGTCATTTTCCGGGCCGGACCGCCCGGTTCCGGCGGCGACACGGGGTCCGCGAGGAATGCCGCTCTTGTGGGGGACGCACGCACGAAGGCCACCCCCAGCAGGAGGTGGCCTTCGAAAAACCCGTGCGGATTAACCCGCTCGGGGGAAGATCAGCGGGCGCGGCGAGCGAGCCGCTCCGGGTCCAGGATCAGCACGCTCTTGCCCTCGAGCCGCAGCCAGCCGCGGTGGGCGAAGTCGGCGAGCGCCTTGTTGACGGTCTCGCGGGACGCGCCGACGTACTGGGCGATCTCTTCCTGCGTCAGGTCGTGGGTGACCCGCAGCAGGCCCGCCTCCTGGCTGCCGAAGCGCTGCGCCAGCTGCAGCAGCGCACGGGCGACGCGGCCCGGAACGTCGGTGAAGATCAGCTCCGCGACCATGTTGTTCGTGCGGCGCAGGCGGCGCGCGACGACGCGCAGCAGCTGCTCGGCGATCTCCGGGCGGGTGGCGATCCACTGCCGCAGCGCCGGGCGGTCCATGGTGACCGCGCGGACCTCGGTGACCGTCGTGGCGCCGGACGTGCGCGGGCCGGGGTCGAAGATGGACAGTTCGCCGAACATGTCGGACGGACCGGCGATCCACAGCAGGTTCTCGCGGCCGTCCGGGGACTTGCGGCCGATCTTCACCTTGCCGGACTGGATGATGTACAGCCGATCGCCCGGCTCGCCCTCGTTGAAGATGACATGGCCGCGGGGGAACTCCACGGATTCCAAGGTCTGGGCCAGCGCCTCCGCCGCTGCCGGCTCCACACCCTGGAAAATGCCCGCACGGGCCAGGGTTTCGTCCACCTCGGGTGCCTCCTCGTCGAGAAACGATCACTTCCTTCGCAGGTCGAAGGCAGTGTCGCCGATCACTTTCGCGTCAGTCTAGGGCGTGTCGGGCGGATCGCTCGTCGGCTCGCCGCGCCCGGCGCGGCTGCCTGGAACGATCACGTCCGACTGAGCAGCCTAACTCCGCACCTTGCGCGCGCGTAGCCTGGCCGCCCGTCCGCCGAGCCGGCGGAGCCGGAAGAGCTCGAGCGCGCGGCCGATCCCGTGCCCGTACAGCGCCCTGACCTCGTTGGGCTGGGCCTGCTCCAGGAATTCCTCGACCTCGTTCTCCTGCACCGCGACGTGCTTGAGCCGGCTTTCGACCCGCTCCATGAACAACGCGAAGAACATGATCACCAGCGGGACCAAGATCACGAACCACACGGTCATGCCACAGCTCCGCTGTTTTCGGTGACGCACTCGGTCATGGATCTCCAGATCCTCGCTCAGGGCGGACGCGCGGCCCGCAGAGGTGGTGCTCTGGCGGTTCGGCCGTCCACCGGCGGATGCTCCCGACCGGCTCGTCCGACTCGCCCGTAGGCTATCGGGGTGCCCCCTGTTGTCCCGAACGGGCCCCGCGCGGACCGCGAAGAAAGCCGGCTCGCCCTCGTGAGACGCGCCCGGCGGATGAAACGTTGCCTCGACGAGGTTTATCCGGACGCCAAGGCCGAGCTGGACTTCACGAATCCGCTGGAACTGCTGGTCGCGGTGGTGTTGTCGGCGCAGACGACGGACGTGCGGGTGAACCTGGTCACGCCCGCGTTGTTCGCGAAGTACCGCACCGCCGCCGATTACGCCGGAGCCGACCGCGCCGAACTCGAGGAATACCTGCGCACGACCGGGTTTTTCCGGGCGAAGGCGAATTCGCTGATGGGTCTCGGCGCGGCGCTCGTGGAGCGCTACGGCGGCGAGGTGCCGAAGAAACTGGACGACCTCGTCACGCTGCCCGGCGTCGGCCGCAAGACCGCGAATGTCGTGCTCGGCAACGCTTTCGGCGTGCCGGGAATCACAGTGGACACTCACTTCGGCAGGCTCGTGCGGCGCTGGGGCTGGACCGCGGAAGAGGATCCGGTCAAGGTCGAGCACGCGGTCGGCGAACTGATCCCGCGGAAAGAGTGGACGATGCTGTCCCACCGCGTGATTTTCCACGGCCGCCGCGTGTGCCACGCCCGGAAACCGGCCTGCGGCGCGTGCCCGCTGCGCAAGGACTGCCCGTCGTTCGGCACCGGGCCCACGGAGTTCGAAGCGGCCGCGAAGCTGGTCAAGGGGCCGGAGAAGGACCACATTCTCGAGCTGGCGGCGCGCGGGTGACCGCGGTCACCAAATGGGCGCTCGGGGTCGCGGTGCTGGCGGTGGCCGCGTTGGTCGCGGTCCTGACGCTGCGCGGCGGCGACGCGAAGTCCGCGCCGCCCGCGTCCGGCGACCTCGCGGCCGCGCGGGCGGCGGCGAAGCTCCAGGCCTGCCCGCCCGCCGCGGCGAAGGAGGTCGGCCGGCTGTCCGGGATCGAGGCGGACTGCCTCGGCGATGGCTCCCGGGTGGACGTCGGCAAGGTCCTCGGCGGCGGTCCGGTGCTGGTCAACGTGTGGGCGTCGTGGTGCCAGCCGTGCCGTACCGAACTGCCGGTGCTGCAGCGGTACGCGGCTGAGCCGGGCGCGGTGCGCGTGGTCGGCGTGCAGGTCGCGAGCCCGGCCTCGGACGGGCTCGGCCTGTTCGAACGGCTCGGCGTGCACCTGCCGTCGCTCTACGACGGCGACGGCCAGACCGGCCCGATCCGCACCGCGCTCAAGGCGCCCTCGTCGCTGCCCGCGTCGTACCTGGTCACCGCGGACGGCCAGGTCCGGTTCATCGCGAACCCGCGGTTGTTCGACAACACTGACCAGGTGCGCGCTGCTGTGAAGGACTACTCATGACCACCGGACCGCTCGTCGAACCCGAAGCCGTGCCGGAATGGCTGCGGCCGCTGGTGAAGGTGTCCGGAGAGGTCGACAGCCGCACGTTCACCCGGTTCAGCCCGCCGGACGACCTGCTCACCCGCGCCGCCGCGGTGCTCATCTTGTTCGGCGAACGGCCTGGTGGCGCCGGTCCGGACGTCCTGCTGCAGCGGCGGGCGGACACGCTCGGCTCGCACGCCGGGCAGGTCTCGTTCCCCGGCGGCGGCGCGGAGGACGGCGACGACGGGCCGGTCGGCACCGCGCTGCGCGAAGCGGAGGAGGAGACCGGCGTCGACCCGTCGGGGATCCTGCCGGTCGCGGTGCTGCCGGAGCTGTTCGTGCCGGTGTCGCGGTTCGCGGTCACGCCGGTGCTGGCGCACTGGCACACCCCGTCGCCGGTGCGCGCGGTCGATCCGGCGGAGACGGCGGCGGTCGCGCGGGTGGCGCTGGCCGACCTCGCGGACCCGGCGAACCGGTTCACCGTGCGCCGCGGCGACGCGTCCTGGCGGGGTCCCGCGTTCACCGTCGACGGCCTGTTCGTCTGGGGCTTCACCGCTGGTCTGCTGTCCGTGCTGCTCTCCCTCGGCGGCTGGGAACGGGAGTGGGACACCGGCGATGTGCGCGAGCTTGACGTAGCGTGGGCCGAACATCAGGGCCGGTTGGCGGCCCGGGACGGCACTATCGAGGAGTGACGGCGCGGTGAACTGGGTCGATGTCGTCGTCCTGCTGCTCGCGGTCATGGCGGCGGTTTCCGGCGCGTTCCAGGGTGTGATCGTCGCGCTGCCCGCGCTCGTGGGCGTCGCGCTGGGCGCGGTGGCCGGGGTGAAACTGGCCCCGTTCGTGATCAGCCTCTTCGACAGCCCGGTCGCGAAGGTCGCGTTCGCGTTCGCGGTGGTGGTGTTCCTGATCGTGCTGGGCGAGACGCTCGGCGTGTGGGTCGGGCGGAAGCTGCGGCAGAAGATCAATCCGGACAAGCTTTCCGGCATCGACAAGACGCTCGGCGCGATTGTGCAGGCGGCCGCGGTGTTCGTGGTCGCTTGGCTGGTCGCGAATCCGTTGACGACGGTGTCGGCGATTCCCGGGCTGGCCAAGTCGATCAACTCGTCGGTGGTGTTGGGCGAGGTCAACGACCTGATGCCGGCTGAGGCGCAGGGGCTTCCCAGTGATTTGCGGAAGTTGCTTGACGCGTCTGGGTTTCCGTCTGCGTTGTCGCCGTTTGAGAAGGCTCCCTCGGCGGATACGCCGCCGCCGGATACTTCGCTCAATGTGTCCGCGGTGGCTAAGCGGGTGCATCCCAGCGTGGTGAAGATTCGGGGGAACGCGCCTTCTTGTTCTCGGGCGCTTGAGGGCAGTGGGTTTGTGGTCGCGCCGCAGCGGGTGATGACTAACGCGCATGTGGTGGCAGGGACTGAGGAGGTCGGGATCGAGTCGACCTCCGGGGATTATCGGGCTCGGGTTGTTTATTTCAATCCGGAGGTCGATGTGGCGGTGCTTGCCGTGCCCGGGTTGCGGGCGCCGGTGTTGCCGTTCGCGCCGACGACTGCGAAGGCCGGGGATAACGCGGTGGTGCTGGGGTATCCGTTGGATGGGCCTTATACGGCTACTCCGGCTCGGGTTCGGGGGCGGATCAATCTGCGCGGGCCGGATATTTACGACGCACGTACTGTGCAGCGGGATGTTTTCACTGTTCGGGGGACGGTGCGGAGCGGGAATTCTGGAGGGCCGATGATTACTCCGGACGGGGAAGTCATCGGGGTGGTTTTTGGGGCTGCGGTTGAGGATCCGGAGACTGGGTTTACGTTGACCGCGGATCAGGTGCGGGGTGAGGTTGAGGCTGCTCCCTCGCAGAGTGAGCGGGTGGGGACTGGGGCTTGTGCTAATTGAGGGTTCGGCTCGTCGCCTGGCGGCGACATTGCGGCTCGTTGGTTGCGTGGGGCACCCCGAAGCCCGATTGTGCTGACGGTCTGGGGGTGCTTGTCAAGGCGGGAAAGATGCCTTGACAAGCACCCCCAGACCGCAGGGAGGCTTCGTATCGGGGTGTGGGGGAGGGGCTGGGTGCCACGCTGTTTGGGTGCGGTGCCTGCGGTTTTTTTGGCCTTGCGGCCCTAGCTGATGAAGTCCACAACGGACTTTGTT
This sequence comes from Amycolatopsis sp. VS8301801F10, assembly GCF_046195355.1. Taxonomy (NCBI): domain Bacteria; kingdom Bacillati; phylum Actinomycetota; class Actinomycetes; order Pseudonocardiales; family Pseudonocardiaceae; genus Amycolatopsis; species Amycolatopsis sp. VS8301801F10. The sequence goes on from NZ_CP176065.1 coordinate 1,937,662, forward strand.
ACTCGGTCTGGGTCTTCCAGGTGGGGGAAGTGGCCGATGTTCGGCCAGATTTTCGGTTCGCTGTGCGGGCCTGCCCAGTGGACTGACGCCGTCGCGGTTTCCGGGAGGATGCAGGTGTCAGCCGCGCCGTGCAGTTGCAGTACTGGGGCGTTGACGCGGGCGTTCACTGCGTCGGTGAAGCGTCTGCCTTCGCCTCGGAATTGGGCGCGGAAGGCCCAGCGGTAGTACTCCAGTGCGGAGTGGGCTACGCCTGGGACCAGCATGGCTTGGCGGAACGACGGGACGGTCTCGGTGAAGTCCGTGGATGCTCGCCAGGTTTCGCCGGACCATTTGCTGAACAGCTCTTCTACTGCCGCCGCGTTGTCGCGGACCAGCCATTTTTCCGGGGCCATCGGTATCTGGAAGCGGAAAAGGTGGCCTGCTGCGCGGATCTGGCTTCTGGCGCGCTTCACCGCGGACTTGAACGCCAGCGGGTGTGCGGCTCCGATCGCGGTCACCGACGACACCAGGCGCGGGTGCAGTGCGGCTACTGTCCAGGCGAGCATGCCGCCCCAGGCGTGGCCTACTAAGTGTGCCCGGCGGGCGCCCAGTGCCTTGATCAGGCCGCCGACGTCGCCTGCCAGGGTCCACGCGTCGTAGCCGCGCGGGGGTTTGTCCGAGTCTCCGTAGCCGCGCAGATCTACCGCTGCCGCGCGGAAACCCGCGTCGGCCAGTGCGGGCAGCTGGTGCCGCCAGGTCCACCAGAAACCGGCGAAGCCGTGCAGGAGCAGCACTAACGGGCCCTCGCCGCATTCGGCCACGTGCAGGCGGATGCCGTTGGCCGAGACGTCGCGATGCGTCCACGGCCCGTCGACCCGCACGCTCGACGGGTCCGGCGTCAGCTCCACCACCGGGCGAGGGCTGGCGTCAGCCCTGCGTCGAGGGCAGGTCGGCGTCTTCGGCCGGCTTGCGCTTGAACGCCTCGGCCGTCTCCTTGACGCTGCTGATGGTGCGTTCCGGCGCGCGCAGCTTCTTCACCTTGCGCCAGCCGAGGAACGCCGTCGCGCCCACAGTGACCAGCATCAGGCCGAACACCGTCGCGAACGCGGGCCAGCGGATGCCCCACCAGTCCGACAGGCCCTCGGCGATCAGCAGGAACAGGAAGAAGGTGCTGTACAGAAAGACGGTGAGGGCGATCAGGAAGAAGACCGTCCCCTTGAGCGCCTTCTTCGCTTCCTGCGCCAGCTCGGCTTTCGCCAGCTCGATTTCGGCGCGGACCAGCGTCGACAGGTGCTGGGTGGCGTCGCCGACGAGCTTGCCGATGGACTGCTCGCTCGCCGCGGCTTCCTCGTCGCTGGACAGGGGCAGGTACGGCACGGCCCCCACGCCGTCGGGGCTGGTGCGCTCGTGTTTGGGGCTGCTCACTGGGTCATCGTGCCACGTGACCGTATGCGAGGCGCGACGGACCGGCGGGAGTGTCGGGATCAAGCCGCCTTCGCGTGCACCCGGCTGCGCCGCAAGAGCAGCAGAGCCGCGGTCAGCGAGGCGATCGCCGAGGCGATCAGGACCGCCGCTTTGGCCACTTCGGCCGCTTCGCCGGGCAGCGCGAGTTCGGCGATCAGGAGGCTGACGGTGAACCCGACGCCGCCGAGCACGGACAGCGCGGCCACGTCTCGCCAGCTCATCCCGCTGGGCTTTTCCGCCACGTGCAGCTTCACCGCCAGCAGGCTCGCGCCGAAGATGCCGACGAACTTCCCGACGACCAGTCCGATGAGGACAGCCAGCGGCAACGCGGTGGTGAAAACGGTGGACAGGGCGTCGCCGTTCACCGAAATCCCCGCCGCGAACAAGGCGAACACCGGCACCGCCACCGCCGCGGACCACGGCTGCAGACGGTGTTCGAGCCGGACCGCGGGTGCTTCTTCCTCGCCCTCGTCCTCGCGGACCCGCGTGAGCAGCCCGAGCGCGACGCCGGCGATCGTCGCGTGGATGCCCGCCGAATGCACCGCGACCCAGGTGATCAGCGCGATCGGCACGTACAGCCAGGGCGTGCGGACGCGTTTGTGCTGCAGGAAGGCGTAAAGCCCGAGCGCGACCACCGCGACCGCCGCCGCGATCAGGTTGAAACTGCTGGTGAAGAGGATCGCGATGACGAGAATCGCGCCAAGGTCGTCCACCACGGCAAGGGAAAGCAGGAAGACCCGCGCGCTGCTGGGCAGGTTCGAGGCGGTCAGCGCGAGCACGCCGAGCGCGAACGCGATGTCCGTGGCCACCGGGATCGCCCACGCCCGGTCGACGCCCGGCGTTCCCCAGGCGACCGAGAGCGCGAGCACCGCGGGCACGACCATCCCGCCGACCGCCGCGATCACCGGCAGCACCGCTTGCCGCCACCGGGACAGCTCGCCGACCACCAGTTCTCGTTTGAGTTCAAGCCCGGCGACGAAGAAGAACAGGGCGAGCAGCCCGTCCTTGGCCCAGTCGCCGAGGGTGAGGTTGAGGTGCAGGAATTCTGGGCCGAGCCGGAAGTCGCGCAGTGCCTCGTAAGCCGGCGCGAGCGGCGAGTTGGCCCAGATCAGCGCGACCGCGGTGGCGCCGAGCAGGATCAGCCCGCCGGTGGTTTCAGTGCGAAGGAAACGGGCGAATTCGGCGACGGCGCGTGCTGGGGTCACGAAAAACTCCTTGTGGGGACGGCGGCTCTCCCGCCGACCAGACTTCCCGGCACACCGATGTCCAGTTTACCGTCCGCAGTCGCCGATTACCGCCCGTTGTGACGAACGGCAACTCACGATTGCCCGTTGACGCTCGCATCCCCGGCGACCGGGCGCAAACGCAGGTCAGCCCATCGCGGCGGGCAAGTTGTCTAGTCCATACTGACGCCGGTTTTTCGTTCACCTGTTCGCCTTCTAGCATGCGAGGAGAGAACGACAATGATGTTGAAAACAGGGACGAGGCAGTAGTGAGCACCCCTATCGACGCCCAGGCCGACACCAGATTCTTCGGGCACCCGAGGGGGTTGGCGAACCTCTTCGGCGTGGAGATGTGGGAGCGCTTCTCCTTCTACGGGATGCAGGGCATCCTCGCCATCTACCTCTACTACCAGGCCGACAAGGGCGGCCTTGGGATCGACCAAAGCGCCGCGCTCGGCATCGTCGGCGCGTACGGCGGCACGGTCTACCTCGCCACGGTCGTCGGCGCGTGGATCGCCGACCGGCTGCTCGGCTCCGAACGCACGCTCTTCTACAGCGCCATCGTGGTGATGATCGGGCACATCGCGCTGGCGGTGCTGCCCGGGCTGACCGGCGTCGGCGTGGGCCTCGCATGCGTCGCGCTCGGGTCCGGCGGGCTCAAGGGCAACGCGACCTCGGTGGTCGGCACGCTGTACGCCGAGGGCGACGAGCGGCGCGACGCCGGGTTCACGATCTTCTACATGGGCGTCAACCTCGGCGGGTTCATCGGCCCGCTGCTGACCGGGCTGGCCCAGCAGAACCTCGGGTTCCACTTCGGTTTCGGCCTCGCCGCGATCGGCATGGCGCTCGGCCTGATCCAGTACACGATCGGGCGGAAGAATCTCGGCGCGAAGGCGTCCGAGGTACCGAACCCGCTGCCGTCCTCGCAGCGCGCGCTCGTGATCGGCGTCGCCGTGGTGATCGTCGCCGCGGTCGTCGCGCTGATCATGTCCGGCGTCGTCACCCCGGACAACCTCGCCGACGTCGTCGTCTACGTGGTCGTCGCGATTTCGATCGTGTACTTCCTGGCGATCCTGACGAGCAAGAAGATCACCTCGGACGAGCGCAGCCGGGTGCTGTCGTTCATCCCGATGTACATCGCCAGCGCCGCGTTCTTCTCGCTGTACCAGCAGCAGGCGACGGTCGTCTCGGTCTACAGCGACCAGCGGCTCGACCGCGACCTGTTCGGCTGGACGATGCCGGTGTCCTGGGTCAATTCGATCAACCCGGTGTTCATCATCGTGATCGCCCCGATCATCGCGGCGATCTGGACGAAACTCGGCCCGAAGCAGCCGTCGACCCCGATGAAGTTCGTGCTCGGCACGGTGCTCATGGGCGTGGCGTTTCTGCTGTTCCTGCCGATGGCGCACACCGGCGACAACGGCAGCCCGCTGCTCGCGCTGGCCGGCATCCTGCTCGTGTTCACCATCGCCGAGCTGATGCTGTCGCCGGTCGGGCTTTCGCTGTCGACGAAGCTCGCGCCGGAGGCGTTCCGCACGCAGATGGTGGCGCTGAACTTCCTTTCGGTGTCACTGGGCACGGCGTTGTCCGGCAAGCTCGCGCAGTCCTACGACCCGCACGACGAGGTGCCGTACTTCAGCATCATCGGCGGCGTCGCGGTCGCGATCGGACTTCTGCTGTTCGCGCTGATTCCGGTGATCCGTCGCCTGATGCGCGGGGTTCATTAACCCACGGTGGTGCCGAAAGCCACCCCGACGAAGTAAGTGACGAGCATGGTGAGGGCGCCGACGCCGACGTTGCGGACGATCGCGCGCCCCACCTGTGCGTTGCCGAGCCTCGCGCTCACGAAACCGGTGAGCGTGAGGCCGACGACCACCGCCAGCGCGCACGCCCATACCCGGACGCCGACCGACGTCCAGGCGATCGCCAGCAACGGCAGCAGCGCGCCGACGGAGAACGCCAGCAGCGACGCCCACGCCGCCTGCCACGGGCTGGTCAGGTTGTCCGGGTCGATGCCGAGTTCGGCTTCCGCGTGCGCCTGCAGCGGGTCCTTTTCGGTCAGCTCGCGCGCGACCTGCTTGGCCAGCTCCGGCGAGAGGCCTTTGTCCTCGTAGATCTGCGCGAGTTCGCGTTCCTCGGCCTCCGGCATCGTTTTCAGTTCGTGCTTCTCGAGCCGCAGCAGCGCGCGTTCGGTGTCACGCTGGGTGCTCACGCTCACGTATTCCCCGCCCGCCATGGAAAACGCGCCCGCGACGAGCCCGGCAATTCCCGCGGTGAGGATCGTGGTGCTGTCGGTGGTGGCTCCCGCGACGCCCACGACGATGCCCGCCACGGACACGATCCCGTCGTTCGCGCCGAGAACCCCCGCGCGCAGCCAGTTGAGCTTGCCGCCGACGTCCTCGTGCGGCTCGTGCGCGTGCACCGCGTCGCCCATCGTTTCGGTCACGGCTTCAGTGAATCACGGAAATTGTTTCCGCGCGACATTTTCCCGAGTTCTGGAATTCGGTTAAGAAAGGCAATCCTCAATGAATTGTGCCTTGCCTGACCGGGCGAATAGGCTGCCGGGATGGAGCAGCAGTGGCGGACGTTGTCGGTGGTGGAGGGCCAGCCGTTGCGCGGCGGCACCGGGCTGATCCGCGAACGGGCACGGGCGGAACACGGGCTGGCGTACGAAATCCGTTATCCGGCGGGCGTCGCGTCGGCCGAGCACAGTCACGACCACGACAGCATCGTGCACGTGCTGGAAGGGCGGCTGCGCGGCACGGTCGACGGGGTGTGGTCCGAACTCGGGCCGGGCGACGTCGTGGTGCATCCGCGCGGCGTGCGCCACCACGTCGAAGCGCTCGCCGACAGCCGGTGGATCGAGTTCAAGGCCCCGCTGCCCGGACGGCCGCCGGTGGGCTGAAACGACGAACGCCCGGGTCCGGCGCCCCAGCGGACACCGGACCCGGGCGAACCGGGTCTGGCTCAGTTGTCGAGTTCGGCCAGCGCCGCCTTCGCGGCCTCCAGCTCGGCCTCCAGCTGCGCGACCTTCGCGGCCTGCGCCTCGCGGGCGGCGTTGATGACCTCGTCGATCGGGCCGGACAGGTCGTCGTGCAGTTCCTTCGCCGCACGCGACACCGCCGCGGCCGGGATCGCCAGGCCCTTCGCGACCCACTTGGCGCCGTTCTTCAGCTCGGCCTGCCACTCGCCGTCCGCCGTGCCGGTGACGGTGAGCGTCAGCTCCACGGTGCGGGTCTTCTTCGCCGTCGACGCCGCGGCCTTCGGACGGCCGCGCTTCGGCTTCGGCGATTCGACCGCCGGGGTCTCCTCAGCCTGCGAAGACTCCGGCTTCGGAGCGTCCGCCGGGGCGCTCGAAGCTTCTCCAGCGGCAGTGGGCTCGGCGACTTCCGGGGCCTCCGGGGTGCCGGCGGCCTGCGGCGATGACGCCGCCGCCGGCCCGGCCGCAGTGTCCTCGTCGTGCGTCAAGGCTTCCACGGACATTCGTGTCGTCTCCTTGCCCGGATCTGGGTTGGGTACGCGGGCATCGTAGAACATGCGTTCGATGCCCGCACTTTCAGGGGAGCAATGCAGGAAGGGACCCTCCCAGCCGGGAGAGCCCCTTCCTGACGGTGAAGAACTTACTCCTCCTTGCCGGAGTTCAGTCCGGAGGAGATGAGGTCCATGACCGACGAGTCGGCGAGCGTGGTCACGTCGCCGATCTGGCGGTTCTCCGCGACGTCGCGCAGCAGCCGGCGCATGATCTTGCCGGAGCGGGTCTTCGGCAGCTCGGCCACGACCATGATCTGCCGCGGCTTCGCGATCGGCCCGATCTCCTTCGCGACGTGGTTGCGCAGTTCCTGCACCGCCTCATCGCCGCCGTCGACGGCGTTGCCGCGCAGGATCACGAACGCGACGATGCCCTGTCCGGTGGTCGGGTCGGTCGCGCCGACGACCGCGGCCTCGGCGACCGTCGGGTGCGACACGAGCGCGGACTCGACCTCGGTGGTGGAGATCCGGTGCCCGGACACGTTCATCACGTCGTCCACGCGGCCGAGCAGCCAGATGTCGCCGTCCTCGTCGTACTTCGCGCCATCGCCCGCGAAGTAGTAGCCCTGCTCGGTGAACCGGGACCAGTAGGTGTCGCGGAAGCGCTCGTCGTCGCCCCAGACGCCGCGCAGCATCGACGGCCACGGCTTGTCCAGCACCAGGTATCCGCCGCCGCCGTGCGGGACCTCGACCCCGGTGTCGTCCACGACCTTCGCCGAGATGCCCGGCAGCGCGCGTTGCGCGGAACCCGGCTTGGCGGCGGTGACGCCGGGCAGCGGCGAGATCATGATCGCGCCGGTTTCGGTCTGCCACCACGTGTCCACGACCGGCGTCTTGTTCGCGCCGATCTTGTCGCGGTACCAGATCCAGGCCTCGGGGTTGATCGGCTCGCCCACGCTTCCGAGCACCCGCAGCGAGGACAGGTCGTACTTCGCCGGGATGTCCTCGCCCCACTTCATGAAGGTGCGGATCAGCGTCGGCGCGGTGTAGTAGATCGAGACCTTGTACTTCTGGATGATTTCCCAGTGCCGGCCCTCGTGCGGCGTGTTCGGCGTGCCTTCGTAGACGACCTGGGTCACGCGGTTCGCCAGCGGCCCGTACACAATGTAGGAGTGCCCGGTGATCCAGCCGATGTCGGCGGTGCACCAGTAGACGTCTTCGCCCGGCTTGTGGTCGAACACGACGTTGTGCGTGTACGCGGTCTGGGTCAGGTAGCCGCCCGAAGTGTGCAGAATGCCCTTCGGCTTACCCGTGGTGCCCGAGGTGTACAGGATGAACAGCGGGTGCTCGGAATCGAACGCTTCCGGCTTGTGCTCAGTGGACTGTCCGTCGACCAGTTCGTGCCACCACAGGTCGCGGCCCTCGGTCCACGGCGTCTCGCCCTCGAGGTCGCTGCCGGTGCGCTTGACGACGATGACCTTCTGCACGGTTTCCGCGCCCTGCAAGGCTTCGTCGACGTTCGCCTTCATCGGCGCGGCCTTGCCCCGGCGGTACTGGCCGTCCGAGGTGATCACGATCTTCGCCGCCGCGTCGTCCACCCGCGCGCGCAGCGCCGTCGGCGAGAAACCGCCGAACACCACGCTGTGCAGGGCGCCGATCCGCGCGCACGCCAGCATCGCGAAAATCGCCTCGGGCACCATCTGCAGCTGGATCGCCACGACGTCCCCGGCCGCGACGCCCAGCGACGACAGCGCGTTCGCCGCCTTCGAGACCTCGTCCTTCAGCTGCGCGTAGGTGATGTCGCGGGTGTCGCCCGGCTCGCCGACCCAGTGGATCGCGACCTGGTCCCCGTGGCCGGACTCGACGTGCCGGTCCACGCAGTTGTAGGCGACGTTCAGCTTCCCGCCGACGAACCACTTCGCGAACGGCGCATTGGTCCAGTCCAATACCTGGGACCACTTCGTGTCCCACGACAGCCGTTCCGCCTGGCCGGCCCAGAACTGCTCCCGGTCAGCGTCCGCCGTCGCATACAACTCGGCCTTCGCGTTCGCCTGACCAGCGAACTCTTCGCTGGGGGGAAACGTGCGGCTCTCCGTGAGCAGGTTGTCCAACGCTGGGGACTGCTCGGTCATGGTGCAAAGCCTCCTGTAGTGCGAACCCGCGGCTCAGGGAACGCTAGCGACGTTAGTCCGCCTACGACAAGGTTGCAGCCACGTTGCGCGCACAGCTCCAAGCGCCGTGCGGCGAGGCTCAGCCGAGGCGGGCGAGCAGCCGGGCACGGGCGCCCGGCCACTCGGCGTCCGTCATCGAGTAGAGCACCGTGTCCCGGGTCGTGCCGTCCGGACGGATCCGGTGCGCGCGGAGCACTCCTTCGCGCAGTGCGCCGAGCCGTTCGATGGCGCGTTGCGAGCGGAGGTTGCGGTTGTCGGTTTCCCACGCGACGCGCTGGGCTCCCCAGTCTTCGAAGGCGTTGCGCAGCAGGAGGAATTTGGCCTCGGTGTTGAGCGCGGTGCGCTGGTATTCCGCACCGATCCAGGTGTGCCCGATCGAGAGGATCCGGTGCTTCGCTACTACCTGGTAATAAGAGGTGGTCCCGGCGACGCGGCCGGACGCGAGGTCGATCTGCGCCCACGGGCGGCGGTCCGGGTCGGCGAGCGCGTCCTTGACCATCGTCTCGGCTTCGCCGAGGTCGGCGGGCTGGCGGACGCTCAGCCAGGCCCAGATGCCCGGGTCGGCTCCGGCCTCGAGAAGGCCGGGGGCGTGCTCGGGCGCCAGCGGTTCGAGCCGTACGTGGCGGCCGGTCAGGACGGGGTGCTCGCTCCAGGTCACGGCCTCACGCTACGACGGCAAGTGGCTGCGTAGAAGTACCATTTACCGGTCATTTCAGCAGTCCACTATCCGGCCGCTTATGCTCGGCGGACCACCCGAGAAAGAGAGCGCGCATGGCCGAGGAACGAGAAAACCTCACCTGGGAGTTGTTCGGTTCGGCGAGCCGGGAGCTGGCGCGGGAGGTGGCCGCGGACGGGTTCGTCCCCGACCTCATCCTCTCCATCGCGCGCGGCGGGCTGTTCGTCGCCGGCGCGCTCGGGTACGCGCTCGACGTGAAGAACCTGCACGTGATGAACGTCGAGTTCTACACCGGGGTCGACCAGCGGCTGGACCTTCCGGTCATGCTGCCGCCGGTGCCCAACGTGGTGGATCTCACACACAAGAAGGTGCTGGTCGCCGACGACGTCGCGGACACCGGGGCGACGCTCAAACTGGTCCGCGACTTCTGCGCCGACCACGTCGCGGACGTGCGGTGCGCGGTGGTTTACGAGAAGCCCGCTTCGACGGTGAAGTGCGAGTACGTGTGGAAGCGGACCGACCGGTGGATCAACTTCCCGTGGTCGGTGCTGCCTCCGGTGGTCGAGCGCGCGGGGCAGGTGCTCGACGCATGAGCGCCGCTTGCGAGCGAATCACCGATGTTCACGGCGGTGCCTTCTCGGCCGCGAGCGGGCAACTCGTCATGGAGGCGACGGCATGAGTGATCCGCTGAAGCCGTTGCTGGAGCTGGACGGCGTCGCCGCGGCGGCGAAAGCCGCGCAGGACGCGGTGTTCGCCGTGCACCGGCTGCCCGCGAATCTGCGGGGCGGTGCGGAAACCGCGGCCGAGGCTTCGGTCCGGGCGGCTCGGGCTTCGGCGGGGATCGACGGGGCCAATCCCGAGCTGCCGGAAGACGGTTCGGTGACGGATCCGTTGCTGGCCGGTGCGTTGCGGGTCGCGGAGAAGCTGGAGTCGTTGCTGCCGACGTGGCGGCGGGCGCCGTTGCAGGCCTTGGCGCGGCTGCATTTGCTTGCCGCGTCGGACGTCGTGTCCGATCCGGATCAGCTCGGCCGTCCGCAGCGCGGCGGCGAGCGGCTGGAGTTGCTGGCGCAGCTCGTCACCGGTGCCACTTCGGTGCCCGGGCCGGTGCTGACCGCGGTGGTGCACGGCGAGCTGCTCGCGTTGTCGCCCTTCGGTTCGGCGGACGGCGTGGTGGCCCGGGCGGCGGCTCGGCTGTCGATGGTCGCCACGGGGCTTGATCCGAAGGCGTTGACGGTGCCGGAGGTCGCGTATTTCCGGCGCGTTCCGCGGTATGTCGAGCTGGCGCAGGGGTTCGCCAGCGGTACGCCGGACGGGGTGCGCGAGTGGTTGCTCTTCTGCTGCGAGGCTTTCGAAACCGGGGCGAACGAGGCGCGGAGCATCTCGTCGGCCGCTGGCTGAGCTGTGTGGTCTGACCACATCACCGGACGGCGTTCTGTGGTGGATTGAGCCATGGTCGCCCAGGTCGGAGCGACTTACTGTTTCCGGCCATGACCACTGACAGTTCCCTCGCCGGCCGCACCGCCTTGGTGACCGGCGGCGGCAGCGGCATCGGGCTGGCGTGCGTGCGGGCGTTCGGCGCGGCCGGGGCGAAGGTGCACGTCGTGGACGTCGCCGGGGCGGAGGCGGCGGCCGCGGAGGTCGGCGGGCAGGCGCACGTCGTGGACCTGACCGACCCGGTGGCGCTGGCGACGCTCCCCGCGGACGTCGACGTGCTCGTCAACAACGCGGGCGTGCAGCACGTCGCTCCGTTGCCGGAGTTCCCGCCGGAGCGGTTCGCGTTCATCCAGTCGTTGATGGTGACCGCGCCGTTTTTGCTGATCCGCCAGTGCCTTCCGGCGATGTACGCGCGCGGCTGGGGACGGATCGTGAACATGTCGAGCGTGCATGGCGTGCGGGCGAGTCCGTACAAAGCCGCTTACGTCACGGCGAAACACGCGCTCGAGGGACTGTCCAAAGTGGCCGCTCTCGAAGGCGCGGAGCACGGTGTCACCAGCAATTGCGTGAACCCCGGCTACGTCCGCACGCCGCTCGTCACCGGGCAGCTCGAAGCGCAGGCGGCTGAACACGGGGTGCGGCAAGAAGAAGTGCTCGAAGAGGTTTTGCTGCGCCGGGCCGCGATCAAGCGGCTGATCGAACCCTCCGACGTCGCCGCTCTCGTGCTGTGGCTGTGCGGCGACTCCGCCGGGCACGTCACCGGCGCGTCGCTTCCCGTCGACGGCGGCTGGACCGCCGGCTGAATTCCCCTTTCCCCACAACGGAGTGGAGTCCACTATGGACAAAAAGCTGCTGCGCGTCGTCGGAGCCGGGCTGATCGGAACCACCATCGAGTGGTACGACTTCTTCCTCTACACCTCGGCCGCCGCGCTGGTCTTCAACAAGCTGTTCTTCCCGACCGCCGACCCGCTCACCGGAACCTTGCTGGCGTTGCTCACCTACGCGGTCGGCTTCCTCGCCCGGCCGATCGGCGGGCTCGTGTTCGGGCACTTCGGCGACCGGATCGGCCGCAAGAAACTGCTGGTCGTGAGCCTGCTGATGATGGGCGGCTCGACGTTCGCGATGGGCTTGCTGCCCACCTACAGCGCGGTCGGCGTGCTCGCGCCGATCCTGCTGACGCTGCTGCGGCTGATCCAGGGCTTCGCGCTCGGCGGCGAGTGGGGCGGCGCGGTGCTGCTGGTGTCCGAACACGGCGACGACCGGCGGCGCGGGTTCTGGGCGTCCTGGCCGCAGACCGGCGTTCCGGCCGGAAACCTGCTGGCCACCGCGGTGCTCGCGATCCTGGCGTCGGCGCAGTCGGACGCGACGTTCCAGGCGTGGGGCTGGCGGATCCCGTTCCTGCTGTCCGGTGTGCTGGTCGTGCTCGGCCTGTGGATCCGGCTGGCGGTTTCGGAATCGCCGGTGTTCATCGCGGCGAAGGCGGCCGCGGACGAGCGTGAGCAAGCACCGATTGTCGACGTCTTCCGCGGCCATTTCCGCGCGCTGGCGGTGACCTTCGGTGCGCGTATCGCGGAAAACGTGTCCTACTACGTGATTACCGCGTTCATTCTCGTGTACGTGACCACCGGGCTCGGCCTCCCGAAGGCGACTGGCCTGACCGCGGTCCTCGTCGCGTCGGCGGTGCATTTCGTGACGATTCCCTTGTGGGGCTTGCTGTCTGACAAGATCGGCCGGAAGCCGGTGTACCTGTTCGGCGTTGTCGGAATGGCCGCGTGGTCGTTCGGCTTCTTCTGGCTGCTCGATCTGCGCACGACCGGTTCCGTGATTGGCGCGGCGGTGATCGGGCTGGTCGTGCACGGTGCGATGTACGGGCCGCAGGCGGCGTTCTTCGCGGAACAATTCCCCACGCGGGTGCGCTACACCGGGCTTTCGGTAGGCGGCCAGCTGTCCTCCATCGCGGCCGGAGCGGTCGCGCCGTTGATCGCGGTGGCGCTGTTCGAGGCCTACCGCTCCACCGTGCCGGTTTCGCTCTACGTGGTCGCGATGTGCCTGTTGTCGCTGGTCGCGCTGCTTGCCGCACGGGAGACGCGCGGCGCGTCGTTGCACGAGACGACGGCCGAACGGCAGGCTTCAATGACAGCATGACGGGTGTGGACCCCACCGCCGAGGCGTATCGCCGGCTGCTCGAACTGCTCGCCGCCGGAGCGAGCAGTGAGCAGCTGGCGCACGTCGCTGCCCGGGGGTTGTCCGCGGAGCAGGCGGCCGCGATCGGTTCGGCGACCGAGCTGGCGTTGCGGATCCGCGAGACGCTCAGCGAGCACCGGCGGCGGGAAGCCGAGCTGACCGCGTTGTTCGACACCGCGAGCGACCTCGCCCGGCTGCGCGACCCGGACGCGGTGCTGCGGTCGATCGTCCGGCGCGCGCGGACGTTGCTCGGCGTGGACGTCTCGTACCTCAGCCTCAACGACGAGGCGAACGGCGAGACCTACATCCGGGTCACCGACGGATCGGTTTCCGCGCTGTTCCAACAGATTGTGCTGGGGATGGGCGAAGGGCTCGGCGGGCTGGTCGCGCAGACCGCACGGCCATACGCGACCGCGGACTACTTCAAGGACGAGCGGTTCCGGCACACGAAGCCGATCGACGCGGGCGTCCGCGAGGAGGGGCTGAAGGCGATCCTTGGCGTGCCGCTGGCGATCGGCGGCAAAGTGCTGGGCGTGCTGTACGCGTCCGACCGTTCGTCGCGGGCGTTCTCGACGGCGGAGGTCGCGCTGTTGTCGTCGCTGGCCGCGCACGCCGCGATCGCGCTGGACACCGCGCATCTGCTGGAAGAAACGCGGTCGGCGGCTGCGGAGCTGAACGCGGCCAACGCGACGATGCGCCGGGCCGACGAAGCACACGACCGGCTGATGGACCTCGTGCTCGGCGGCGCGGATTTGCCCGCGGTGGCGGCGGAAGTGGCCGGAGTGCTGCGCGGCTCGATCGCCGTGCACGACGAGGAAGGCGGGCTGCTGGCCGGTACTTCGGTGCCGTTCGACGCGGCTGCGGTGGCTTCGTCGCATGCCAACGGCCGGGCAGTGTCCACAAAGGACGTCTGGGTGTGTGCGGTGCGGGCGGGCCGCGAACTGCTCGGCAGCCTCACCCTTTCTGGACGGCCGGAGCTGGCCGGGGACGACCGTCGGCTGTTCGAGCGCGCTGCGGTTGTCACGGCATTGTTGTTGCTGCTGCGTCGTTCGGTAGCGCAAGCTGAGGATCAGGTACGCGGCGAGTTGCTGACCGATCTGCTCACCGCACCGACCCGCAACCCGGGTGCGTTGGTCTCCCGCGCACGCCGCTTGGGTGTCGATTTGTCGGCACCACACGTCGTTTTGGTCGCGCACGCGTCCGGCATCTCGCGCCGCGGGCTCGCCGCCGCCTGTGCGCGGTACGGCGATTTGGTCGGTGTCCACGCGGAGCAAGTCGTCGCGCTTGCGCCGGATCAGCCTGTGGCAGCACGGATCGCGGCCGAACTTAAGTCCGTTGTGGACTGTCCGGTGACCGTCGGCGCGGCTGGTCCGGCGAGCGGGCCGGAAGCGTTGGCGCAGGCGTACACCGAAGCTGTTCGCTGCGTGAACACTCTGCTGGCTCTCGGCCGCGAAGGCGACGGCGCGGCGATGTCCGACCTCGGGTTCCTCGGCGTGCTGCTCGGTCGCCATTCCGACCTGTCCGGGTACGTCCGCGCAACGCTCGGCCCGGTCCTCGATTACGACGCCCGGCGCGGCACTGACCTCATCGGCACGCTGCGCGCGTACTACGCCGCGGGCGGGAATTTGGCGCGGGCAAAGGAAACCCTGCACGTCCACGTCAACACGGTCGCGCAGCGGATGGAACGCCTCGCCGTGCTGCTCGGCGAGGATTGGCGCGAACCCGAACGCTCGCTGGAGATCCAGCTCGCGTTGCGCGTGCATCAGCTCGGCGGTTGACGGACTCCGGCCACGATCAGGTCGAGCATCCGGCCCAGTTGCTCCCGGCCGTCCGGCAGCGCTGGGATGCTGCACGCACCGACCACCGTCACCACCACGTCCTGCGCGCGTACGTCTGCCCGAAGCGTGCCGTCCGCCACGCCCGCGTCCATGATCAGCTGGACGGCCTCGGTCAGCTCCGCGCGGACCTGCGTCATGTCGACGGTGCCCGCCTCGATGATCGCACGCAGCGTGTCGGCCATGTCGTACTTCGTGCTCGCGTACTCGGCGAAGCGGTCCATCCACCGACGCAGCGCGCGAAGCGGCTTCTCAGTCTCAAGCAGCTTCGGCGCACTCGCGACCACCTGTGCCAACTCATCGCGGTACAGCGCCTCGACTAGCGCTTCGCGAGTAGGGAAGTGCCGGTAGAGCGTGCCGATGCCGACACCTGCTTCGCGTGCGACGCGCTCCAACGTGACGGGCTCGTCGCCTTCGCCGAACGCTTTGCGGGCAGCAGCGAGCAGGCGCAGACGGTTGCGTTCAGCGTCCGCGCGCGGTTTCTTGACGCTCGACAAAGCGGAGGAACCTCCGGTTCTGCTACGGTGGAAATACGGAGGCGCCTCCGCATCAACTTCCACTATGCCACGGCAGGAGTCTTTCCTCATGACGGCAACCACTGCTCCAGGCGGCACCGCGAAGCTCGCCGGCCACGAGGTCGCGCGGATCGGCTACGGCGTGATGCAGCTCGGCCGCCCCGGCACCGACCGCGCTGACCAGGTGAAACTGCTCCGCGAAGCGGCGGGGGCGGGCGTGAACCACCTGGACACCGCCCAGTTCTACAGCGACGGCCGCTGCAACGACCTGATCCGCGAAGCGTTTTCGCCCTACCCGGACGACCTGGTCGTGGTGACCAAGGTCGGGGCTGAGGAAGGACCGCAGGGTCTCCGGCTCGCGCAACAGCCAGCGCAGCTCCGCGCGCAAGTCGAGGCCAACCTCGCCGCGCTCGGCGTCGAGCGGCTCGACGTGGTCAACCTGCGCCGCGCGGACGCCGGACCCGGCCTGATCGCGGAAGGCGACCAGCTCGTCGACATCGACGACCAGCTCGCCGAACTGATTTCCCTGCGCGACGCGGGAAAGATCGGCGCGCTCGGGCTCAGCAACGTGTCCGCGGACCAGCTCCGGCACGCGCTCGGCGTCGGAATCGTCTGTGTCCAGAACTCCTACAACGTGCTCGCCCGCGCCACCGAACCCGTGCTGGAGCTGTGCCGGGAACACGGGATCGCGTGGGTGCCGTACTTCCCGCTGGGCTCCGCGTTCGAGCTGGGCCAGGACGTGACCGGCAACCCGGTCGTGACCGGCGTAGCGGCCGAACTCGGCCGCACTCCGGCGCAGGTCGCGCTGGCCTGGCTGCTGCAGCGCTACGAGGGCACGCTGCTGATCGCGGGCACGGCGACGCGAGCGCATCTCGCCGAGAACCTCGCCGCCGGCCAGGTGCGGCTGCCCGCCGAAGCGGTAGCCGCCCTGGACCGGCTCGGCTGAGTTCAGAAGTTCAGCGCGGCGAGCCGCTCGGCGTCGGAGAGGATGTTGATCTCCGTGATCAGCCCGTCGGCGATGGTGAACGACAGCACCGAAACCGCCTTGCCGTCGCGCCGGGCGATGAAGCCGGGGCCGCCGTTGACGGTCGCGTACTGCGACACCAGGCCGACCGACCGGAATCGCGACGCGTTGCCCGCGACCTCGGCCGCGCCGCGCACGACCTTCGAGCCGGGCCCGCCGGTGTCGACGCGCAGCAGCGCGTCCGGGTGCAGCAGCGCGACCAGCCCCTCGAAGTTGCCGCCGCGAGCGGCGGTGAGCCAGGCGTCCGCGATCTTGCGCTGCTGGGTTCGATCCGCCGGGCCGGCCGGGGTCACGCCCTGCACGCGGCGGCGCGCCCGGCTCGCCAGCTGCCGTACCGCGGCGGTGTTCTTGTCGAGCATCGTCGCGATCTCGTCGAACGGCACCGCGAACATGTCGTGCAGGACGAAGGCGAGCCGTTCCGCCGGGTCGAGCGCCTCCAGCACCACGAGCAGCGCGAGGCCCACCGAGTCCGCGAGGACCTCCTGCTCCGCCGGGTCGACGCCGTCCCCGGTCTCCACGACCGGGTCCGGCACCCGGATGTCCAAGGGGTCCTCGCGGCGGGTCGCGCGCGAGCGGAGCATGTTGAGGCATTGGCGCGACACGATCGTCGTCAGCCAGCTGCCGGTGTTGCGAATGTCCTCTCCCGAGGACCGCGTCACCCGCAGCCAGGTCTCCTGGATCGCGTCGTCGGCCTCGGCGAACGACCCGAGCATCCGGTACGCCACCGCCCGCAACCTGGGCCGATGCTCCTCGAACTGCGCCGCCCAGAAATTCTCGTCCTGTTTTTCGTCCCGCACTGTCACATCTTCTCCTTGGGCCGGGTCCTACTGACGAGACCCGCCGAACGAGGCGGACGTGACAGGAGGAGATCACCATGCAGGCTCGGATGACCCACCCGATCAAGGTGCACCCGGACGCGATGAAGGCGCTGATGGCGCTGGGCAAGGCCACGAACGACAGCACCGTGCCCGCGACCACGCACCACCTGATCCACCTGCGGGTCAGCCAGATCAACGGCTGCAGCGTGTGCGTCGACATGCACGCCCGCGAGATGAAGGAGGCCGGCGAGAAGGACGAGCGGATCTGGGCCGTCGGCGCGTGGCGCGAATCGACGTACTTCACCGACGCCGAGCGCGCCGCGCTGGACCTGGCCGAACACGTGACCCGGCTGGCCGACCAGACCGACCCGGTCCCGGACGCGGTCTGGGACGCCGCCGCGGACATCTACGACGAGAAGGAGCTTTCGTCGCTGCTGCTGTCCATCGCCGGGATCAACGTGTGGAACCGGCTCAACGCCGCGATCCGCCAGCCGGTCGGCTCGTTCTGAGCCTGGGGTACTGGGGGTACTGCCGGGGCGGCGGCGAGGGGATCCGTCGCCGCTTCCGGCAGCTTCACACGCTGGCGGGCAGCCGCTCCCGGATCGCCGTGACGGCCTCCCGCGGCTCATCGGCCCAGAAGTCGAGCTGCGTGATTTCGACGGTGCCCTTGCGGCCGAGATCGACGAGTCGCGGTGCACGGAGGACGACCGACAGGTTGGTCGACTGGCTGATTCCCACTGCCAGCACCCCGTCTTCGGGCAAGCTGACGCCGCCTCGCGTCCGCAGTGACCGGCTCGCCTGCCGGACGGAATCGATGCTGGCCAACGGGATCCGGCAGTCGAAGACGGACAGGTACCGCACCCGCAGCTCGCCCTTGCCGACGGAATGCGGGTACTTGTAGAGCGTCGCGACGAGGGCCAGGAAGGCGAGCGCGCAGAGGATTTCCAGCACCAGCACCGAGATGCGCACCGGCACCGACTTCACCACGACCTCGACCAGCACGATGTCGACCGGGTTGACCACCAGCAAGGCCCAGAACATCGGACGGATGCCGCGGCTGTAGTGGATCGCGGCACCGTCGGGCGGCACGTCGATCCGGCGGCGGACCACGAACGCCAACGCCCGCGCCAGTACCAGCACTTGCCTCTTCACCGTGCCCCCTCCCGCGTCAGTCGGCGGTGCCCAGCCGCGCGGCCCACTTCTCTTCTATTCTCCCGAATTTCCAGATCGCGAACGCGGCCAACCAGGTGACGATGAACAGTCCGACGATCGCGAAGCCCACGTAGTCGAGGTCCACCGAGGCGATCGCGGCGAGCGGGCCGGACCTGATGCCGAGCTTCTCGGCGAGCAGCGTCACCAGTTCGATGGTCCCGATGCCGAGCGCGACCGCCACGGAAAGCGCGGTGACGGTGAGGTTGTAATAAATCTTCCGGATCGGCCGGGAAAACGCCCAGCCGTACGCGTAGTTCATCAGCACGCCGTCCGCGGCGTCGAACAGGCTCATCCCGGCGGCGAACAGGATCGGCAGCACGAGGATCGCGTACCAGGGAAGGGAAAACGCGGCCGCACCCGCGGCGAGCACGAGCAGGCCGATTTCCGTCGCGGTGTCGAAGCCGAGTCCGAAAAGGACACCCACCGGATAGATGTGCCACGGCTTCCGCACCGCTTTGGTGGCTCCGCGCAGCAGCCGGTTCATCAGGCCGCGGTTGTCGAGATGCCGTTCCAGCTCGGCCTCGTCCAGGTCGCCGCGGCGCATCCGGACGAACACGCGCGCGATCCCGACGAGCACGACCAGGTTCATGATCGCGATCAGGTACAGGAAAATCCCGGACACCGACGTGCCGATCAGCCCGGTCGTTTCGTGCAGTGCGGAACCGTCGTCCTCCAGCTGCCCGGCGATCGCGCGGACTCCCATGGACAGCAGCAGGCACAGCGCGAAGACGATCGTCGAATGCCCGAGGGAGAACCAGAAGCCGACCGAGAGCGGACGCTGGCCGTCGGACATCAGCTTGCGCGTGGTGTTGTCGATGGCGGCGATGTGGTCGGCGTCGAAGGCGTGCCGCATGCCGAGGGTGAACGCGGTGACACCGAGTCCGACGCCGAACGTGCCGCCCGCACCGAGCGCGTAGTGCCGCGGCGCGACGACCAGCACGAGCAAACCCCAGCCGACGAGGTTGAGCAGCAGGATCACGGCCGCCATGCCGCCGATCGACCACCGGTCGCCGCGGGTGAGTCGCTGCGTCATCGCCGTCCTCTCGCTCGCCGGAAAGCCGGGAAGGGCTCGGTGAAGGAATCAGATTCCCTCACCGAGCCCTTCCCGGACAATCCAGTAAGCGTCAGCCGGCGCGCAGGTGCAGCGAGTCGAGCGCCTTGCGCACGTGCCCGCCCGCCGCGGACAACGCCTCGGCGGAGCGGGTGACGTCGCTGCCGGACAGCAGGTGCACGAGCGCCACCTTGAGGTCGCCGCCGGCTTCGGTGAGCGCGTCCGAGCAGTCGGCCATCGTCATGCCGGTGGCTTCCTGCAGGATCCGGATGGTGCGGCCGCGCAGCTTCGCGTTCGTCGCGCGCATGCTCACCATCAGGTTCGAGTACGTCTTGCCCAGCTTGATCATCGTCGCGCTGGAGAACGCGGTGAGGATCAGCTTCTGCGCCGTGCCCGCCTTCATCCGGGTGGAGCCCGCGATGGCCTCGGGACCGGTGGCGACGGCGATCAGGACGTCCACGCCTGCCGGTCGCGCGGCGCGCGGGTTCGCCGAAACGAGCCCGGTGTGCGCGCCGATCCGGCTGGCCTCGGCGAGCGCGCCGAGCACGTACGGCGTGCGCCCGGAGGCGGCGAGACCGAGCACGAAGTCGCCCGGCCGCACCGAGAGCGCGATTTCCTCCGCACCGGCGTCCGCGTCGTCCTCGGCGTTCTCCACCGCCTGCCGCAGCGCCTTCTCCCCGCCCGCGTGGTGGGCGATGAACCAGTCGCCGGGCACGTTGAACGTCGGCACCAGCTCGGCCGCGTCCAGCGTCGCGAGGCGGCCCGAGGTGCCCGCGCCGACGTAGTGCACGCGCCCCCCGCCGCGCAGCGCCTCGACGGCGTAGTCGACCGCGCGGGCCAGCTGCGGCAGCACCGCGGCCACCGCGTCCGGCACCCGGCGGTCCTCGGCGTTGATCGCGCCGAGGATCCCCATGGTGGACATCAGGTCGATGTCCACCGTGCGCGGGTTGCGTTGTTCGGTGGGCGAATCGACGTGCACCGTCTGGCAGGGGACGGACATCAGATCCTCGCTTCTTGGTTCACTTGCCGGTTTCCCGCGGACGACGACGACCGTCGGGTCTGACCCCGAGCCGGTGCGAGCCGACCGCGTCCCTCGTGGCGTCCAGAGCGCTGACCGACGCCTCCATGTGCCGCTGCGCGACGCCGATGAAGAGGCAGTCGATCACGGTCAGCTGGGCGATCCGGCTCGCCGTCGCCCCGGACCGGAAGGTGGTTTCGCGGGCCGCCGTGGTCAGCACGTGGTCGGCGACCTCGGTGATCGGCGAACGCGGGAAGTTCGTGACCGCGACGGTCACCGCGCCGTGCTCGCGCGCGACCCGCAGCGCTTCGACGGTGTCCGTGGTCGCGCCGGTGTGCGAGACGCCGATCGCGACGTCGCCCGGCTTCAGCACGGCGGCCGAGGTCAGCATGATGTGCGTGTCCGACCAGGAGAAGCTGACGCGGCCGATCCGGTGCAGCTTCTGCTGCAGGTCAGCGGCGACGAAAGCGCTTGCGCCCACGCCGTACACGTCGACCCGGCCGGCTTCGGCGACGAGGTCGATCACGCTCTGCAGCTGGGCGACGTCGAGCTGGTCCGCGGTCTCTTCGACGGCGCGCGCGTCGGCGAAGCTGACCTTGCCGATGACGGACGCCAAGTCGTCGCCGGGGCCGATCTCGCCGCCGAGGTTGCGCGACGTCCGCGCCTCGGTGCGAGCGGTGTCCGCCGCGAGCGCGATGCGCAGCTGCGGGTAACCGCCGACGCCGACGGCCTTGCAGAAGCGCGTGACGGTGGTCTCGGAGGTGTTCGCGGCGAGCGCCACCTCGGTGATGCTGCGGCGCGCGACCGCGGCGGGGTCTTCCAGGACAACCTTCGCGACCCGCTGCTCGGCCCGGGCGAGTCCGGGCAGCAGCGAGCGAATGCGGACCAGGGGGCTCGCATCCGCGTCGCGCGCCGTCGCCTGACCTGCGAGGTGCTCGGAGGGTGCGCTGCTGATTACGGATCCCGCATCATCCGCCGTCGGAAAGTTACTAACCGTTGGCATTTGCGACAAGGCTACCCACATCCTTCGGCAGAACCACAACCCGTCCGTGTCTGCGGACTTCGGTTTGCGATTAATCGTTGTCAAGAAAGTCGCCAACCGAGTCCACGGTGTTAACGACCTCAAGCTAACGACTTGGCAACTAAGTGTGTCTAGCGAAGGAGTCTTGTTCCACTGAGTGGGGACGCAATCGTGGCAATGTGCGCCAGGGTGCCTACCGAGCGCTTAATTCCCACCCCGAAGAGGCCAGTTCCGAGGGGTTTCGCTCACCATCGAGAACGACGCGGCCGCGTTGGGTGACTTTCACACTATCGAGGGAAACTCCCCGTCCGGTGTAATTCGGATCGGTGCGGTAACGCCACCGGAGCGAGGTAGCCGCGGCCGCGGGCACTTCTGCCGACACCCGCCACCAGGAGCGGTGCCCGTGTCCGCCCAGCGTGAGCGTCTCGTCGCCGGGTGCGCCCGGGCCACGGGCCTGAAGCGGAACAGGTTGCCAATTAACCCCGTCGGTGCTCGATTCGAGCTGCAACGGGTCGCTCGGACCCTCGGTGTCGACGAAAGCGGCGAAGGATACGCGCAGTGGCGCACCGGCTGGAAGCGGTTGTGTGCTGAGCGTAGCGACGTCGTTGTTTCCGAGGCTCGCGTACCAGGCGTCGGGGCCTTCGACCGGCCGCACGGCCATCGCCTTCGCCAGCGAAGTCGCCCAGACCTGACGGGCGAGGTTGATGGAGCCCCAGGTGCGCGTGGGGTGCACGCGGTTGGTGAGCAGCAGCGCGAACGACCGCGACTCGGGGTCGATGACCAGCGTGGTCCCGGTGAAGCCGGTGTGGCCCGCGCTGATCGGCGACGCCAGCGCGCCCATGTACCAGGGCTGGTCCAGCTCGAAGCCGAGCCCGTGCTCGTCGCCGGGGAAGCGCTGGTTGTAGTTCGTCAGCATCTTCTTGACGGTGTCCGGCCGCAGGATCCGGTGCCCGCGGTAGCTGCCGCCGTTGAGGATGGTCTGGGCGAGCACGGCCAGGTCGCTGGCGGTGGAGAACACTCCGGCGTGCCCGGCGACGCCGCCGAGCGACCAGGCGTTCTCGTCGTGCACTCCTCCGCGCACGAGGCCGCGTGGCGGAGTGGTCTCGTACTCGGTCGCGGCGACCCGGGCGAGCTTCGAGTCGGGCGGGTTGTAGCCGGTGTCGACCATGCCGAGCGGCGCGGCGATGCGGTCGTGCACCACCTGGTCCAGCGGCTTGCCGGACAGCTTCTCGATCAGGAAGCCGAGGGTGAGCATGTTGAGGTCGGAGTACAGGTACGTGCTGCCCGGCGCGTTCTTGAGCGGGCTGTCGAGCACTGCCTTGCGCCGCGACGGGATGTCCGGATAGCCCTGCCAGAGCGACGGGGACGGGTCGGCGTCGAAACCGGAGGTGTGCGTGAGCAGCTGCAGCACGGTGACGTCCTGCTTGCCGTTGACGCCGAACTCCGGCAGGTAGCGCACGACCGGCGCGTTGACGTCCAGCTTGCCCTGCTCGGTCAGCTGCAGCGCGGCGATCGAGGTGAAGAGCTTCGAGATCGACGCCAGGTCGAAGATGGTGTCGTTGCGCATCGGGACCTGCTGGTCCGGCGGCAGTTCGGTGCCCTTGGCGTCGGCGTACCGGAGCGCGCCGCCGACGGCGTACCGGTCCACGACCACGCCGTCGTGCGCGAGCAGGCCGACCGCGCCGGAGAAGTGCGGATGCCCGCTGGCGTCCGGCTGCGTCCAGCTCTTCAGGAACTGCTCGGCGTCGCGGATCGGCTGCGGGTCGAGGTTGACCTCGCGCGGGCTGCCGTCCCGCAGCGTCGTGCTCGCCGGAGCGAACCCGTGCTGCGGACGGTCGAAGCGCCCGGCGAAGCCGCCGTGTCGGTTGTCGATCGTCGCTGCTCCCGCGGTCGTGGTGGCCGCGACTAGGACGGCCAACGTCGCGACGAGCACTTTCCTAGCACGCATGACCGCTCTCCTCAGCGATAGATCAGGTGGGGACGGCGTCTGCGGGCGAAATCGGCGAGTTCGGCGCGCCACGCGCCGGTGATCTCGTCGACCCCGGCCCCGGCGTCGACCATGGTGCGCAGCCGTGCGGATCCGGACAGCTTGTCGATCATGTGGTCCGGCCGCCAGGCGAATTTGTCCGGCGCGACACGCTTGGCCGTCACGAACATCGAGACGGTGGTGCTGATGGCGTCGAAGGCCCGCGGATCGGTGACGGTGACCTGTACGCCGCCGCAAGGCTCGTTCACGAACTTGCCGAAGGTGGGCACGAAGTAGATCTCGCGGAACGCTGCGCCCGGCAGGTGGAGCTTCTCGAGTTCTTCGCGCCAACGCCAGTCGAGGCCGGGCGCGCCGATGATCTCGAATGGCCGGGTGGTGCCGCGTCCTTCGGAGAACACCGTGCCTTCGAACATGCCTGTGCCTGGGTACACGAGCGCTGTGTCCGGCGTCGGCATGTTCGGGCTCGGCAGGACCCAACGGAGACCGGTGTCGGCGAAGAAGCTGTCGCGTCGCCAACCGCGTACTTGGACGACTTCGAGCTTCGCCAGCTGCGCGCCTTCGCCGGGCAGGAACTCGGCGGCGAAGAAGCGTGCTAGCTCGCCGACGGTCATGCCGTGCTGCTGTGCGATCGGCTTCAGCCCGACGCCGGACGAGAACTTCGGGTCGAGCACTGGACCGGACAGTCGTCCGCCGATGGGGTTTGGCCGGTCTAGAACGACGAAGGCCGCGTTGACCTTCGCCGCGGCGACCATCGCCGTGTACAGCGACCAGATGTAGGTGTAGAAGCGCGCGCCGACGTCCGCGATGTCGAAGACGACAGTGTCCAAACCGGCCTTCTGGAACAGCGAAGCGAGCTTCGTCGCGTTGGCGCCGTACGCGTCGTACACCGGGATGCCGGTGCGCGGGTCGGTGTAATCGCCTTCGGAGCCACCGGCTTGCGCGCTGCCGCGAAAGCCGTGCTCGGGCCCGAAGGCCGCGACGGGACGTACGCCCGCCGCGACCATCGAGTCGACAATGTGGTCGCCGTTGGCGAGCACGCCCGTCGGGTTGGACAGCACGCCGAGCTTGCGTCCAGCGAGCGGACGCCAGCCCTGCGAGGCGAGTTGCTCGGCACCGGTGAGTACCCGGCGTTGCAACTCGGGTTGTGCTGCTTCGGGTGCCGCTTGTGCTGCCGCTGAGCCACCCGTCAGTACCGGTACCGCGAGCGCTGGAACGGCCAGGAAATTCCGGCGGTTGAGAGTCACCAGGTCAGCCCGTGTCCGAAGGGGTACTTGACGGTGTGCACGTCCGCCCCGGCCGGGACGTCGACCGGCAGCTTCCCGCTGGGCTTCGTCTCGCCGAGCACGACCTTGGCCAGCGCCTCGAGGGAAGGCGTGATGTAGCCGTAGGTGGCGAGCCAGGTCGGCACCGGGTTCGCGTACCCGGCGTCGTACGGAATCTGCGCGGCGACCGCGACCACCGGCTTGCCAGTGTCCATCAACGCCTGAAGAAGCTTGCCCTGCAAGGGGAAACCGCCCAGGTTGTTGGTCAGCACCACGACGACGTCGTTCTGCTTCGCGGCGGCCGCGGCCTCAGCGATCTGCGCGTCGGTCGGCGTCTGCCCGGTCGCCAGCGCGGTCGCCTTCGTGCCGTGCGCGGCGAAGCGGTCGGCAAGCGCTTGCGTCGTGGTCACGCCCCAGCCGGTGACCAGCACGTTCGACGGCTTCTGCTTGAGCGGCAGCACCCCGGCGTCGTTGGCGATCGCGGTGATCGACCGGTCGGCGATGCCTTGCGCGGTGGCCAGGTGGTCCGGCGTGCCGACCTTCTTCATCACCTGCGCCGGATTGGTGAACGGCGAGGTCAGGATTCCGCGCTTCAGCTTGAGCTTCAGCACCCGCAGCACGCTCTGGTCGATTCGCTGCATCGGCAGGTCGCCCGACTTCACCGCGGCGAGCACGGAGTTGATCGCGACGTCCAGGTGCACCGGCATGAGCAACTGGTCCACGCCCGCCTTCAGGGCGAGGACCGGGATTTCGGCGTCGCTGTGCAGCTCCCGCACGCCCTGCATCTCGAGCGAGTCGGTGATCACGACGCCGTTGTAGCCGAGTTCGCCGCGCAGCTTGCCGGTGATGATCGGCTTCGACAGCGTCGCCGGCTCGCCGGACGGGTCGAGGCTGGGGAACTGGATGTGCGCGCTCATGATCGAGTCGATGCCGGCCGCGATCGCGGCCTTGAACGGCGGCACGTCGATCGCCCGCCACTGTTCTTCGGTGCGGTTGATCTTCGGCAACCCGGTGTGGCTGTCGGTGGCCGCGTCGCCGTGGCCGGGGAAGTGCTTCGCGGTGGACGAGACGGTCTGGCTCGCCGGACCGGAGTCCTGATAGCCCTTGACCTCCGCGGTCACGAAGCTGCTGGCCAGGTCGGGTCGCCCGGAGAACGACCGGACGCCGATCACCGGGTTGGCCGGGTTGGAGTTGACGTCCGCGTCCGGCGCGTAGTCCTGGTTGATGCCGACCGCGCGCAGCTCGTGGCCAAGGATCGTGGCGGCCTTGGTCGCGCTGCCGGCGTCCCGGCCGGCGGCGATGGCCATCGAGTTGGGGAATTCGGTGGCCGGCGCGCCCATCCGCGTGACCGTGCCGCCCTCCTGGTCGGTGCCGATCTGCAACGGGATGTGCGCGCCGCTGGAGATCGCCGCGCGCTGCAGGCCGTTGGACAGCTTCGCGACCTGCACCGGGTCGTCGAAGTTGTCGCGGCTGGTGTTGTTGAAGTAGATGACGCCGCCGAGGTGGTACTTCTGCACGGCCTGCGCGGCGGTGTCGACCCCGAAATCGGTGTGGTTCTTCGGGTTCACCTCGTCCGCGGACTTGCCGTTCACCCACGTGACGAACAGCTGCCCCACTTTTTCTTCCAGGCTCATGCCGCGCAGCGCCCGCGCGGCCGCGGCGTCGAGCTGCGCGGCCGCCTGCCGGGGCGTCTGCTGCGGTTTCGGCGCCGCGAACGCCGAGGAACTCAACCCCCCGACGGCGAGCACCCCCGCGAGGGGAACGGCGAACACCTGCATCCTCCGCGTGCGCGCGAGTCGGTTCGTCACGAATTGCCTCCCAGTGTCGCGTGCCGCCGCGGGTGCGGACGCGAGTTGTGAAGCGTCCACCGGGCAGCACCGGTATCGGGAAGCTACTCACCGCGACACGGGGTTGTCCATCGGCCGTGCGCAGGAACGAGAGGGTTCACCTGGGAGGACCGCGGACTCGGAGTTGTTCGAGCGAGGCTCGGCGCGCGGTGCCTGTGCTGCTGGCCGGACAGACGAGGCTCGGCGCGCGGTGCCTATGCCGCTGCCCGGACATAACACTGGCGGCGCCCGTCAGCCAGGGGCCAACGGGTGCCGCCAGTCAGCGCGGACATCTCGGGCGACCAAGCGTGCAACTCTGGTCGTACCTTCATGGACTCGGCGTCCGGCGTCCCGGTACGCAGTCCCTAGACGACGAGCCTCCCGCGGCGTGCTGCGCGTGGGTACCCGGAGTCCGCGCACGGAGGTTGCCCGGGGTGACAGAGGCTTCTCTTCTACCTCTGTCCTGGCCGAATCAACGTCCGCACCTACTTTCTACGCCGTGAGCGCGGTCACTTCAAGTGCGCGTACGGGTGCACCGGTACAGAGGCTCGATCCGGTGACAACACCACCCACAGCAACGGACCTAGCTGCGGAAACCGGAGTTTTGGTACCGCCACGCGGGTGCTCAGGTGTCGGCGCCCCGGGACCGGCGGCGCCGGCTGAGGCTGTACCAGGTCGCGCCCGCCGCCACGGCCCCCACGCCGAGCGCGACCATGCCCGCGGACTTCGCCGGGATGCGGGTGCGCAGCGACATCGGCCGCTCGAACGCGAGGACCGGCCAGCCGCGTTCCTCCGCGGTGCGGCGCAGCAGCTTGTCCGGGTTCACCGCGTGCGGGTGACCCACCACCTCCAGCAGGGGGATGTCGGTGCTGGAGTCGGTGTAGGCGAAGCAGTCGGCGAGGTCGTAGCCGTGCGTGGCGGCTTGCTGCTTCGCGGCGACGGCTTTGTTGTCGCCGTAGCAATAGAAATCGACCTCGCCGGAGTAGCGGCCGTCGACGATCTCCATGCGGGTGGCCACGCAGCGGGTCGCGCCGAGCATCTCCGCGACGGGAGCGGCGACCTCCTCGCCGGTCGCGGAAAGCACGATCACGTCGTGTCCGTCGGCGAGATGCTGTGCGATCAGGTCGGTCGCTTCCACGTAGACGAGCGGATCGACTACGTCGTGCAAGGTTTCGCGCACGATCGCCGAAACCTGCGCCACATCCCATCCCGCGCACAACGCGGAAACCTCGGCGCGCATCCGCTCGGTCTTGTCCGCGTCCGCGCCGGCTAGCGAGAAAACCAGTTGCGCGTAAGCACTTCGCAGCGCCGCGCGGCGGTTGATCAGTCCTTCGCGCAGCAACGGCTTGCTGAACGCGAGCGCGCTGGACGACGCGATGATCGTCTTGTCGAGGTCGAAGAAGGCGGCTACGCGCCGGGGTGCTTCTTCGCTGCGGGGTTCGGCCACGTGATCAGGATAGGCGTACCGCGGGGTGTTGTTGGCAGCACACCGCTCGCGGCGGCGGCCGGAAAATCGATGACATCGGCTCGCTCGCGGCCTCGGGTGCCGTTATCGAATCGTATGTGTCACTCACACAGCCAACTCATAGCTAACGGAGTTACAGTGAACGGACCCGGTCGTGAACCGGGCCGGTTCAGTCCGACCCCCCGGGGCTGAACCCCTGGCGGCCCTCGTCCCTCCCCCCTGGCGAGGGCCGCCTTCTATTCTCCGGTGTTTCCGCATCGGCGAACAATTTTCAGGTCTGCCGGGAAACCGTTGTACAGTCGGGGTTTTCGCCCCTGACCTGGGCGGTTCGGTTGTTCTCGGCGCGCCTTACCGGCAAGATCAATTAACCGCGCGCTTACCTTTCCGGTGTTTTCTCCGGTTGTGAAGCCCATTGCCCGGCCCGGTGCGGCAAATTTACTTCTTTTCACTTGATTTTCCGGAGGTTCTCCGCAGCAATCGTTTTCTCGGTCGAATGCGCGGAGTCGTGCATTGTCCCGTGCGGACCGACGCGCCGGCGGTTCTGGATCGATTTCGGTCCCCGAGTTGTCCACAACCCCCGGGTTATCCACATGACGGAAAAGCGGGCATTGCCGAGGGATCCGGCGGTGGGCGACGGTGGAGGTCCGGCCCACGAGACCCAGGGGAGGGGCACATGGCCACCGCACAACCACTCGTCGTCTCCGGCGAGGGCACCGTGTTCGAAGAGATCCGCCGCGTCGCCGCGGTAGTCGGCTGCGAGTTCGACCACGCGCCAGACCTGGCCGCCGCACGCGGACGATGGACCCGGGCCCCGCTCGTGGTGCTGGACGAGGACATCGCTGACGACAGCCCGGCACTGCCAGCACGCGACAGCGTCGTGCTCGTCTGCAAAGGCGCGCCCGGGCTGGACACCTGGCGCCGCGCGGCCGCGCTCGGCGCCCGCCGGGTCTTCAGTCTGCCCGACGACGAAGCGGGATTGACCGGCGTGTTCGCCGATGTCACCGACGCGCCAGCCGAATCCCCAGGCCCAGTAATCGCTTTCGTAGGTGGCCGAGGCGGTTCCGGCACCTCGGTGCTGGCCGCCGCGGTCGCGGTCGAAGCCGCCCGCACCGGCTCGGCGTTGTTGGTCGATTGCGATCCGTTGGGCGGCGGATTGGATCTCCCGCTAGGCCTGGAACACACGAAAGGCTTGCGCTGGCCGGAAGTTCGGCTGTCCGGCCGCGTCTCTGTCCCTTCCCTGCTCGCTTCACTGCCGAGCCGCGGCAAGCTCCCGGTGCTGTCCTGCGGCCGTTCCGGTGAAGGCCCGACTCCGCGCGCCGTGTCCGCGGTGGTCTCCGCGGGCAGCCGCGCCGGACGCACCGTCGTCTGCGATCTGCCCCGGCATTTCGACGAAGCCACGGTGGCGGTCGCTTCCGTCGCCGACCTGGTCGTGCTGGTCGTTCCCGTCGAGTTCCGCGCTTGCATGGCAGCGAAACAAGTTTTGAACTGGCTCCGCCCGCACACCGAGCGGTTCGCGGTCGTCGCAAGTGGACATCGCGGTGACGGCGTTCCCGCTTCGCAAACCGCGGGCATCCTAGGCCCGCCCTTGATCGCCGAGGTCGCCCCGGAACGCCGCGTTGCCAGCACCTTGGAATCCGGCGAGTTCGACCTGCCCCCGAAGGGCGCACTGGCCACCGCCGCCCGAGCCGTACTGGCGAACCTGCGCCCCCTCACCGTCGCGGCGGCCGCGTAATGACCACCGATCTCGTAGAACGAGTCCGCCACCGCCTAGCCGGCGAAAGCCGCGGCACCGACCCGATCGCCCTGGCCGAAGCAGTCCGCGCCGAAGCCGGCGGCGCTCTGAGCCACGACGCAGTACTGGCCGCCGTCCGCCAAGCCCGAGACGAATTCGTCGGCGCGGGCCCGCTAGCCCCGTTGCTTGAGGACGACACCGTCACCGACGTCCTAGTCACCGCTCCCGATCAAGTCTGGACCGATGGCCCCGCCGGCCTCGCCCACACGACAATCCGCTTCCCTAACGAGGACGCCGTGCGCCGCCTAGCGCAACGCCTGGCCCTGGCCGCAGGCCGCCGCCTGGACGACGCACAGCCCTACGTGGACGGCTGGCTCCCCGCCCGCCAAGGCCGAATCCGGGTCCACGCCGTGCTGCCGCCCATCGCCGCCAACGGCACCTGCCTGTCCCTGCGCGTCTTGCGCCCGGTGACGCACGACCTAGCCGCGCTCCAAGCACACGGTTCCATCGACCCCACCGCCCTCACCGTCCTCCAGACCATCCTCAACCACCGCCTGGCCTTCCTGATCACCGGCGGCACCGGTGCCGGAAAGACGACACTCCTGAGCGCCTTGCTGAGCGCGGTAGCCCCCACCGAACGAATCGTCTGCGTAGAAGACGCAGGTGAACTACGCCCGACCCACCCCCAATTCGTAAGCCTCGTCGCCCGCCCAGCGAACGTGGAAGGCGCCGGCGCCGTGGAACTCCCCGAGCTGGTCCGCCAAGCCCTGCGAATGCGCCCAGACCGCTTGATCGTCGGCGAAGTCCGCGGAGCAGAAGTGTGCTCCCTGCTGAACGCCCTGAACACCGGCCACGACGGCGGCGCCTGCACCCTGCACGCGAACTCGCCCGCGGAAGCCCCCGCCCGCCTGGAAGCCCTGGCAGCCCTAGGCGGCCTGCCCCGGGACGCCCTGCACAGCCAGCTAGCCGCGGCAGTCCGCGTAATCCTCCACATGCGCCGAACCCCCACCGGCCGCCGCCTGACGGAAGTCGCAGTGCTCCAGCGCTACCACGGAGAAGTAAAAACCCACCCCGTCTGGCGCGACGGCCACTGGACCAGCCGCCGCTCCCTCTTCACCGCCCTGACCGCACCGGACCCATGACCAGCTTTCGCGATCAGGTCCCACCCTTGCCGCGTGTAGCCACCCGGCCAGCGCTTGCGCCAGAGGGTGGCCCGGAGGCTTCTCCGTCCGGACCCGTGTCTGGTTTCCCGTGCGGTCTCCCAGCATTCGCGATCAGGCCCCACCTTTGCCGCACGTAGCCATCCGGTCAGTCCTTGCGCCAGCGGGTGACCTCGGAGGCTTCTCCGTCCGGACCCGTGACTGGTTCCCGCGCAGTCTCCCAACATTCGCGATCAGACCTCACCCTTGCCGCACATATCCACCCAGCCAGCGCTTGCCCAGCGGGTGACCCCGGAGGCTTCTCCGTCCGCCCATTGCCCAACAACCCGGCGTCAGCCCAGAAAATCCGCGATTCCCCGAATGCGCAGCCTCCGCGCAAGAACCGTCCCGCTATCGCCCACCCGCCCGAGGATCGAGGTGCCCCCGTTGATCTCCGCATGGCCATTCCTCTGCGCAGGCACCGGCCTCCTGTGCTGGCCAACCACCCCCAACCGCCTTCTCCCGACCCCACGCCTCCGTCTCCCCGTCCCACCCCGCCAGGCCCTCTGGCTAGCCCCGGCCGCCATCGCCCTGCCGCTGGGCGGAATCGGAGCCGCGATAGCCACCGCCCTGCTCACCCTCGCCGTCCGTCAGGAATGGCGCAGCAGAAAGGAAACCACCGAAACCCTGACCCGCGCCGAACGCACCTCGACCGTCCTCCGCACGATGGTCTCCGAACTCCGCGCCGGCGCCCACCCGGTAGCCGCCGCCGAAGCAGCCGCCGACGCCGTCCCCGAACTAGCCGCGGAACTCCACCACCTCTCCACCGCCGCCCGCCTGGACGGCGCCCTGGAATCCACGGCGCTCCCCGCACTGGCCCAATCCTGGAACCTCGCCCGCCAGCACGGCCTCCCCGTCGCCGACGCCCTCGACGCCGCCCGCCGAGACGTCGACGCCGAAGCCGCCTTCACCCGCCGCCTCCACGCCAAAATGGCCGGACCACGCATGAGCGCAGTCGTCCTGACCGTGCTACCCGTCGGCTGTCTGGCAATGGGCCAGCTCATCGGAGCGAACCCACTAGCCGTCCTCACCGAAACCCTTATCGGACAAGCATTCCTGGTCGCAGGCGCGACCCTGCTGTGGGCAGGCACGGCCTGGTCCAGAGCCCTGACCAACCGCAGAGCTGCCCCATGATTGCCCTGAGTCTCGTCCTAGCCGCCACCGCCCTACTGCTCTGGCCAAACACGGCTTCACCCCGCCACCTAGCCCAACCCCAACGCCGTCACCGAACCCTGCGACCAGAGGTCTGGCACCCCACCGTCGCAATCGTCGTAGCCCTGTCCACCACCGTCCTCACCGGAATCCCCCTCGGACTAGCCGCCGGAGCAGGCACCTGGTGGCTGCTCCGCCGATCTCGCCAGCCGAAAACCCCAGACGATGCCTCGGAAAGACTCCGTTCCGCGTCAGTCCTGGACATGCTCGCCGCCTGCCTGCGCGCCGGAATGCCAGTCCCGACTGCCCTGGCCGCAGTAGCGCCCGGCGCACCTCCGGATACCGAAAATGCCCTGCACGCAACAGCGAACCTGCTAGCCCTGGGCGCGGACGCAGCTCCGTCTTGGGCACCGATCCGAGCCCGGCCCGGCTTCGCCGAACTGGCAGTCGCGGCCACCCGCACCGCGCGGTCCGGAGCCGCCCTCGCCTCGACCGCGGACGACTTGGCCCGCCGCATCCGCGACGGACTGGGCGTCGAGGCCGAAGAACGCGCCGAACGCGCCGGAGTCGCCCTGGCCCTGCCGGTGGGCTTGTGCTTCCTGCCCGCGTTCTTCGCCCTCGGCGTGCTGCCGGTAGTGCTCGGCCTGGCCGGGCGAATCGGCGGCCTGCTGTGAATCCGTCCACGACCGAAAGGAAAACCGACCATGCGGTTCTTGCCCGGAGACGAGGGCACCACCACCGCCGAATACGCCATCGGCACGGTAGCCGCGGCAGCGTTCGCCGTGGCGCTCTACGTGCTGCTCAGCGGAGATTCAGTCTCCGCGACCTTGGCCGGCTTGGTGCACAAAGCCCTGACGGTGGCCACCTGATGGCCAGCCGTCGCCGGGACGGCGGATTCGTCACGGTGGAAGCCGCCCTGTCGCTAGGCGCGCTGGCCGCCGTGCTGGTGATCCTGCTCGCGGGCACCAGCGCGATCGCCGGACACCTCCGATGCCTTGACGCCGCCCGCGAAGCCGCCCGCCTCACCGCGGCCGGACAGCCAGGAGCCGCCGACGCAGTGGTCCAAACCATTGCCCCGCACGGCGCACACCTGACCATCCACCGCACCGGCGACGGCCTCACCGCCGAAGTAACCACCGCCGCCCTGACGGTTCTCCATCTGAGCGCGACCGCCTACGCCATCGTCGAACCAGGCCCCACCTCGTGACCCGAGAACAACCACCCGACGCCGGGGTGGCCACCATCTGGACCGCCCTGGCCGCAACCACCCTGATCGCCGTGACAGTCCTGGTGTGGTGGCTGGCCGCGGCCATCACCGCCCGTCACCGAACCGAAGCCGCCGCAGACCTGGGCGCACTGGCCGCAGCCGCCCACGCCGCCGCCGGACCGACCATCGCCTGCACCCGAGCAAAGGAGGTCGCCGACCACGAACGCGCAGTGCTGACCAGCTGCCGCTGGCACAACCGAGACGCTTTCGTCGAGGTCCGCGCCGCCGCCACCCCAATCCCAGGCCTGCCCGCCCCCACCGCAAAAGCCCGCGCCGGCCCGGTCGACCTGCCCCTTTAGCCCAGGACGGCCGCCCCGGCCTGCTCGCACAAACACCGCCACCGCCCCGGCAACCACGGCAAGACGCAACGATGCCCGCCCACGCCCAGCGGCCGGGACAGTGACGTTCGCCTCCGTCGAACAGTCGCGGCAGTGCCGTCGGGGCCCGCTCCGGCAGCTGTGGCAGTGATGTCGGGCCTCGGCGGGCAGCCGTGACAGTGCCATCCGTCGCGCTTCGGCGGATGTGAGAGGGATGTCGGGCCTCGGCGAGCAGCCGTAACAGTGCCGTCCGGCCTGCTCCGGCAGGCGTGGCACTGATGCCGAAGCCCCGTGCACCAGCCGTGGCTACGATGCCCGGCCCAGCCCGGCGGCCAGGCTCCGCGACTGGCCGCTCGCTCGGTCCGCGGATGCTCGCGCCGGTCGCGTGAACGTTCCTCTGCGACCGGTCGAGCGTCCCGGATCGCTCGCGCGCTGGACTGCTCCATCGAGCTCATCCGCCCGGCCACCGGTTCGCCCGCAGCGTTGTAGCGCGTAATTCGCCGCGGAGCCCAACCGCTGACCCGCCGCACGAACAGCCCCGACCGATGCCAGCCCACCCCAACCGAAGGGATTTGCAACCTGCCAACCGTCCCGCCCACCCCTCCCGTCCGGCCCCGCCCGCGGCGTTCCGGGACAGTCGCCGGACCGCTCATCGGGCGACGAGCCGACCCACTGACCAGTCCCCGGAACCCCGGGCACCTCCGGACTTTTCCGGCACCGCCGACGAGTGGCGAACGACACGGGCAGCGGTCGCTGACGTACGGCGAACGGTCAAATCCGCAGGTCAGCGGGTCGGCCGAGCGGATACTCCAGGACGCGCGCGTAAAGGCAGGAAAGTGTCGAATCCCGTGGTAGGCCCGTTCTCGCGGGACGGACGGCGGGGTCAGCGGCCGACGATTGGCGCCTTGTTATCGGTCGGACAGTGGGCTACTGGGCGTTCATCGCTCGGTAACGGCCGGTTGTCGCTGAAGACTTCCGCGCAATGTGCAACTTGCCGTTTAGTGAGACGTGCGCCACCACGGCCCCGACCCGGACGGCGCGGAAACCGGACCTCGAAGGCAGGAAAGCAATGTTGGACGCGAATTGGCCGGACAGCTGGCGGAACGCCTTCCGCATCGAACTGCGTGCGGAGGCGATCGGCCTCGCTTGGCGCGGCTGGCCGGTGCTTCCGGGGGCGACCCCGGAACCGATCACCGCGGAGGGGGACGACCTGACCTGGCGCCGTCCGGTGCCGGTGCGCGACGACTGGCGTGAGCTGGTCGGTTCGCACGCCCACGAGGTCGCCGGCTGGTTCAGCGACCGTACGCACAGCCTGCTCGTGGCGACCGGCACCGTGATCGACGCGGTCGAGGTCGACCAGGACCTGGGCAAGCGCGCGGCGCGGCTGCTGCGGTCCATCGGGCACCCAGCCCCGATCGTCGCGATGCCGAACGGCCGCTGGCTGTTCCTCACCTTGCCCGCCGAGCAGCTGCCGGCCGAACTCGCCGAGCAGATTTCCGTGCAGTGGCACGGCAAGGACAGCTACATCCCGCTGCCGCCGTCGCCGTTCCAGCACGGTGTCGTGCACTGGCGTGTGAAGCCGGAGGTGTGCGGCTGGCACCTGCCGCCCGCCGCCGAGGTGCAGGACGTGCTGGTCCGCGCCCTCGCCGCCGAGCACGCCCCGACGCTGGTCGAAACCGCCGCCGCCTGACCCGGTTCCATCCCGGCAGGCAGCACGCGACAACAGAAACAGGTTTCACGCTCCACCGTGGCCGCACTGTTCCCCGTGCTGACGCAACGCCCCGAGCACGGCTCCCAGTACGGCCACCGCCCCTGCCTTGTCCAGCGGATCGTTGCCGTTCCCGCACTTCGGCGACTGGACGCAGGACGGGCAGCCCGTCGGGCACTCGCAGGAGACGATCGCCTCCCGCGTAGCGGCCAGCCACGGGACAATCGCGGCATAACCGCGGTCGGCAAACCCCGCACCCCCGGGATGCCCATCGTGCACGAACACCGTCGCCTCCCCGGTGTCCTCGTGCCACGCGGTAGACACCCCGCCGATGTCCCACCGGTCGCACGTAGCGAACAGCGGTAGCAGGCCGATCGCCGCGTGCTCGGCGGCATGCAGGGCACCGGGGACGCGCGCCGGAATCAACCCGGCGCCCCCCGGTGCTCTGCCAGCACTCCCGGTCCCCACCGGCCCCATCGCACCACCGAGTTCCACCCCGGCACCGGGCCCCCGCCCACCCGCCGGATCACCCGAAACTTCGCCGGTTACCCCGACAACCGACGAGGCGCTCCCGGTCCCCGCCGGTTTTCCAGCCGCATGCCTGGCCGCCGCCCCCGCAGGGGTCAACGACGCAGTTCCGGTCCCCACCGGCTCACTCGCCGCCTGGCCGTCCGCGGCGGCCTCGCCGTTTCCCCCGGCGGCTGGCGACTCGCTCCCGGTTCCCGCCGTACGGCTGGTGACTGAGATCGCGGCGTCCTCGCCGACTTCTCCGGCGGTGGTCGACGCACCCCCCGCCGAGTCAGCCGCGGCTCCCGCAGTGGCTCCCCCGACGTCCGCAGCGCTCAGCGACGCGCGCCCAGCCCCCGCCACAGCCCGAGAACCAGCCACCGAACCCCGGCCACCCCCAACCGGAGATTCCAGCAGCTCACCCGAAACCGTGTACCACACCGCTCTCGTTCGCAGGCTCTGTTCCGGCAGGTCGAGCGGCGTATGGTCCAGCACCTCACCCGACGGTCGCCGACGGAGATACCCCACCACCTGCGACGTCACCGCGACCTCGCCCAGGCACACCGTCACCCCGTCGTGGCGGCATTGTTCTTCTGTCGACAGCACCGAAATATCCACGATCTCGCGCGGCGAAGTCGTCCAGTCCGGGTCCTCCGCGTGCACCAACGCCAAACCCGTCTCCAGATCCAGCTCATCGACGACATACGAAGACCCCTGATGCAAATACACCGCACCGGGATGCACTGAATAACAAGCCGAGCCGGGGTCGACGGTGCCCAGCATTCGGCCCGAGTCCGCTTCCACCACCGCGATCTGGTCGCCGCCCGAACCTCGGATGCCGACCTCGCCGTGCGGACGGTCGCGGGAAGTCCAATACCAGCCACTGGAACGGCGGCGCAGCAACTTCTCCTCGGCCAGATCCGCCAGCACCGCGCGGGCTGCCTCGCCGCCGAAGGTTTCCAGTTCTGGTTCGGTCAGCGGCAATTCCGCGACGGCGCACGCGAGCTGCGGGCCCAGCACGTACGGGTTCGTCGGGTCCAGCACCGCCGTTTCCACCGGGCGTTCCAGCAACGCGGCCGGATGGTGCACCAGGTACGTGTCGAGTGGATCGTCGCGCGCGACGAACACCACCAGCGCCTCATCGCCCGAACGGCCGGCCCGGCCGGATTGTTGCCAGAACGACGCGAGGGTGCCGGGATAACCAGCGAGAACCACCGCGTCCAGTCCGGCGATGTCGACGCCCAGCTCCAACGCGTTCGTGGTCGCGACGCCTAGCAACCGGCCAGAAAGCAGGGCCTGTTCCAGCGCGCGCCGTTCCTCCGGGAGATAACCGGAGCGGTACGCGGCAACGGTGTCCGCCAACCGCGGGTCCACTTCGGACAGAAGGCGACGCGCCCCCAGCGCGGTCAGCTCGGCGCCTCGGCGAGAGCGGACGAAAGCGAGCGAGCGGGCGCCTTCGATGACCAGTTCGGTGAGGATCCGCGCGGTTTCGACGCCAGCCGGACGGCGGACGGGTGCGCCGTTCTCGCCGGTCAGCTCATCGAGCAGCGGCGGTTCCCACAACGCGACCGTGCGCGCCCCGCGCGGTGACGCGTCGTCGGTGATCGCGGAGCACTCAACGCCGGTGAGCCGAGTCGCGAAGGAAGCGGGCGAAGCGGTGGTCGCCGAAGCCAGCACGAACACCGGGGACGCGCCGTAGTTCTCCGCCACCCGGCGCAGCCGGCGTAACAACAGGGCGACGTGCGAGCCGAAGACGCCGCGATAGCTGTGGCATTCGTCGACCACGACGTACCGCAAGCGGCGGAAGAACTGCGTCCATCGGGAGTGCGCCGAAAGGATGCCGCGGTGCAGCATGTCCGGGTTGCTGAACACCCAGTTCGCGTGCGCGCGGACCCAGTCGCGCTCTGTCATCGGAGTGTCCCCGTCGAACGCCGCCGCGCGCACGCCCGCGACGTCCAAAGAGGACACTGCACGCAGCTGATCAGCGCCGAGAGCCTTCGTCGGCGAGAGGTACAGCGCGGTCGCCCGTGCGTCCGTGGCCAGCGCGCTGAGCACCGGCAGCTGATACGCCAGCGACTTCCCGGACGCCGTGCCGGTGGACACCACGACGTGCGTGCCCGCCTGAGCCAGCGACGCCGCCTCGACCTGGTGCCGCCACGGTTTTTCCACTCCGGCCGCGCGGAACGCGGCCACCACGGACGGCTCGGCCCACTCCGGCCACGGCTCGTGTCGGGCCGCGCGTTCCGGCAGCCGGGACACGTGCGTGACCGGATTCTCGTGCGCCGGGATCCCCGCCGTGACCCGGTCCAGCAGCCTCCGTCCTCGCTCTCCCACCACGGGCCGAAGCTTCGCACAGGGCACCGACAAAACCGGGACGAGCCCGGTCCAGTGACCAATCACACAAGGTTACCGAACGTGCTCTCGCCGGGACACATTGCGGACGCGCAGATCACTACCAATACACTCCCTCGATCCACACCTACTGTGGCGAGCGTCATGTGAGACGTGCATTGCTTGCACGGCTAGCGTGTCCTTCGGCACAGATCCACGCCAGCGCAGGCGCGCCGGGTACGACGGGCCCGCGCTGGCCAGACGGCGTTCCCAGGAGGACGAATGTCCCGGCAGTTCCTCGCGGAGGGCGGTATCACGCTCTCCGGGGGTGGCTACACCATCGTCGGTGTGGTCGCCGTGGTCGCCCTTGTCGCACTGGCCATCGGTTACGTACTGCTCAAGGAGGTGCTGGCCGCCGGCCAGGGCACCGCCAAGATGCAGGACATCGCGAAGGCAGTGCAAGAAGGTGCGGCCGCATACCTGAAGCGGCAGCGCAACACCCTTGCCATCTTCGGCGTGATCGTGTTCCTGCTCCTGTTCGCGCTCCCCGCGGACGACTGGAACGAGAGGATCGGCCGGTCGATCTTCTTCCTCATCGGGGCGGCGTTCTCGTTCGCCATCGGCTACCTCGGCATGTGGCTGGCCACGCAGGCGAACCTGCGCGTGGCCGCCGCGTCGCGCGAGGAGGGCGGCCGCGAGAAGGCGATGCGCGTGGCGTTCCGCACCGGCGGCGTGGTCGGCATGATCACCGTCGGGCTCGGCCTGCTCGGCGCGGCGATCGTGGTGCTCGTCTACACCGGCCAGGCACCGAAGGTGTTGGAGGGCTTCGGTTTCGGCGCGGCGCTGATCGCCATGTTCATGCGGGTCGGCGGCGGCATCTTCACGAAGGCCGCCGACGTCGGCGCCGACCTGGTCGGCAAGGTGGAGCAGGGGATCCCCGAGGACGACCCGCGCAACGCCGCGACGATCGCCGACAACGTGGGCGACAACGTGGGCGACTGCGCGGGCATGGCCGCGGACCTCTTCGAGTCCTACGCGGTGATGCTCGTGGCCGCGCTGATCCTCGGCAGTTCCGCGTTCGGCGCGTCCGGCTTGATCTTCCCGCTGATCGTGCCCGCCATCGGCGTGATCACCGCGGTGATCGGCGTCTACATCACCAAGGCGCGCGCGGGCGAGGGCGGTCTGGTCACGATCAACCGTTCGTTCTACATCTCCGCGGTCATTTCCGCGGTGCTGTCGGCGATCGCCGCGTTCGTGTACCTGCCGAACAGCTTCGCCGAATTCGGCGAGGGCTACGCGCACAACACCGGCAACCCCGCGGTGATCGCGACCGTCTCGGTGATCATCGGCATCGTGCTCGCCGCGCTGATCCTGCGCATCACCGGCTACTACACCGGCACCGAGCACAAGCCGGTGCAGGACGTCGGCAAGACGTCCGAAACCGGTGCCGCGACGGTGATTCTGTCCGGCATCTCGGTCGGGTTCGAGTCCGCCGTGTACACCGCGCTGGTGATCGGCGCGGCAGTGTTCGGCGCGTACCTGCTCGGCGGCGGCGTCGCGCTGTTCGCGGTGGCGCTGGCCGGCACCGGCCTGCTGACCACCGTCGGCGTCATCGTCGCGATGGACACCTTCGGCCCGGTCTCCGACAACGCGCAGGGCATCGCCGAGATGTCCGGCGACGTGGACGAGAAGGCCGCGCAGATCCTCACCGAACTGGACGCGGTCGGCAACACCACCAAGGCCATCACCAAGGGCATCGCGATCGCCACCGCGGTGCTGGCGGCGACGGCGCTGTTCGGGTCCTATTCGGACGCGATCGCGAAGACCGTCGCCGAACGCGGCGAGGGCGCGGTGACCGCGGTGAGCTCGTTCGTCAACCAGGTGGTCAGCCCGAACACGCTGGTCGGCGTGATCGTCGGCGCGGCAGTGGTGTTCCTCTTCTCCGGTCTCGCGGTCAACGCGGTTTCGCGCGCCGCCGGCGCGGTGGTGTACGAGGTGCGCCGCCAGTTCCGCGACATCCCCGGGATCATGGAGGGCACCACGCGGCCCGAGTACGGCAAGGTCGTCGACATCGTCACCCGCGATTCGCTGCGGGAGCTGGCGACGCCGGGTCTGCTGGCCGTTTTCGCGCCGATCGCGGTCGGGTTCGGTCTCGGCACCGGCGCGCTCGCCGGCTACCTCGCGGGCGCGATCGCGACCGGCACGCTGATGGCGATCTTCCTCGCCAACTCCGGCGGCGCCTGGGACAACGCCAAGAAGCTCGTCGAGGACGGCCACCACGGCGGCAAGGGTTCCGACGCGCACGAGGCGACGATCATCGGCGACACCGTCGGCGACCCGTTCAAGGACACCGCCGGTCCCGCGATCAACCCGCTGATCAAGGTGATGAACCTGGTCTCGGTGCTGATCGCGCCCGCGGTGGTCACGCTGACGCTCGGCGGCGGCGCGGACACGACGTGGCGGATCGTGATCGCGGTCGTCGCGGTCGCGGTGATCGTCGCGGCGATCGTGATGTCCAAGCGGCGCGGCAGCGTCATGTCGGACACTCCGGCGGAGGCGAAAGCCTGACGCACTGCTCCATTCGGGCCCGGTACGCCGTCGCGTACCGGGCCCGTTCGCGTCCGCGACCCGGGGCGAGTTGCGGACTACTGGCGGGTCGGTACCGTGCGGAGGACAGGGAAACCGAGGGACAGGAGTGGTGCGAGTGCGGCCGCGGTGGACCGGTTTAGCCGCGCTGGCAACAGGAATCGGACTGGGGCTGACCGGCTGCGGGCAACCGCCGCCGCCTGCTGAGCAGGTCGTTTCCGGCGGGCACGCGGAGGCGGCGGGGCAGGCGGATCCGGCCGCGAAATGGGCCGACGGATACTGCGGGGCGGTCACGCATCTGGTTCGTGCGCTGGCGAATCTGCCCTCGATCGATCCGAGTTCGTCAGCGCAGGCCACCCGTACCTCGAGCGATCTTCTGGCGTCGGTCTCCGACGGCATCGACCAGACCGTCTCCGGGCTGCACCGGGTCGGTCCCGCGCCGCTGCCCGGCGGCGAACCGGCGCGCACGGCTTTGCTGGGCCAGTTCACTTCCGTGCGGCACAAGGCCGACGAGGCGCGCGGCAAACTCGACGCGGCTGAGAGCCCTGACGCGGTGAAAGCGGCGCTGGACGACGCCAAAACGGCGCTCGACCAGATTTCCCGGCTCGACGTCCTCAAGGGCTTGGACGCGACGCCAGCCCTGTCCGCGGCGGGCAAACGCGCGGCGGGCTGTCAGCAGCTGGTGATTCCGCCCGCGCCCCGCTGATCGGAATCGAGCGCCCGGCGAAGGGAAATCGCCCGCTCCGCGTCATGGTGCTCGACGGCGGCCAGATAGTGCTGAAGCAGCGCCTGCCGAGACCGTTCGAGTTCGGCCAAGCTGACTGACGCCGCACGGCCGTTCCGCAACGTCTCCAGAACCGGTTCGGGCAGTCGGTCGACTTCGCGGCCGTGCCAGGGATTCAAGCCGTACCGCAGGCATTCCAGTGTGCTGATCTGGTTGCGAAGGTCATCGAGCATCAGCACGGCTTGCCACGTCCGCCCGCGCGCGATGGCCGAGCGAGCGTGCAACGCGTACAGCCAGGCCATGCCGATCACTTGCGCGCTATCGGGTTCCGCGGCGCCGGTCGGCTCGTTGGCCTGACCGAAAACGAGCTGGAACCCGTTCTCGGTGGCGCGGAACAAATCATGGGGCCAGAACGACAAGTCGACCTGGAGCGACGAGTCAAGAAGGAAGACCCGGTAGCGAACTCCTTCGCGCGAGGTCACGTCGAGCGTGTCGGCGACTCCGTATTTCTCGTCGAGCGAGCGAGTCCAGCGGGCGACGACCGCTGCCTCGTCCGCGTCCTGCGCGAGCTGGAGGACGAGATCGATGTCCGACCAGCGGTCCTCGGCGCCCCGGGCGGCCGAGCCGACCAGCGCGGCTCCCGCGATGTCGACGTCCTGGCGGGCCGCGGCGATCAGCTCGTCCCGGATCCGGACGCGTTCGGAGACCTCGAACATTTCCGCTCCCCAGTTCAGCGCTAGTGGGATAACTATACCGGTAGCACTGTGTGCCCGGGAAAAACCTCGCCGTGACGCTCGCCTTCAATCGAACTTGTGTTCTATCATCGCGGCGTGGATCGGACGATCTCGCTGTTCTCGGCGGAGGCGACCGGCCCGGGCCTGCCCGACCTGGCCGGGCTGTTGTGCTGCCAAGGGCAGATCACCGGGTTCGGCCGCACGGCGGCGCGGCTGTCGGTGCTGGTCGAGGAGCCGTGGCGGGCTCGAGTGCTGGCACGGGAATGCCGCAGCCGGGGTGCGGACGCGCAGGTCACGGTGGCCGAATGCGGCAGTCCGCAGGTCCGCACGTCGTTCCGGGTCGATCTGCTCGGTCTCGCCGAGCAATGGCTCCGGCCGGGACGCACCGGTCCGGCGGAGGACGATTCGGGCAAGGCGGTGCCCGGCGGATTCCGGCTGAGCGGCGCGATGCTGCGGATGTGGGCGCTCGCGGCCGGTCGTCCCGAACCCGGCGGCTACCTCCTCGGCGTCGATCCGCTGGCTCCGGGGACGCACGAGGAGCTGCTGGACGTGCTCGCGCCGCTGGGCGTCCAGGCGCGGCTGCTGGGGCCGAAGGCGGAGCAGCCCGCGGTGCGGGTCAGCGGGCGGCGGAAGCTGGCCGGTCTGCTCGAGTTGATCGGCGAACCTCCGGCCGGGGCGGAAGCGGCGTGGCCGGAGCTGCCGCCGGCCGGGGAACGCCGCGAGCGGACGCCGGGAGAGTCGCGGCGCAGCGTCGCGGCGGAGAGTCCCGCACAGTATTTACTGGAGGCTGTGGGGTAGCCGCGGCAGAAGAAAGGCCCCCCATCGCTCCGCGGAGCGACGAGGGACCTTCTCGATGGCGCGCCTTACGGTTTCGGCAGTGTGCAGCCCTGCTGGTTGAGGTCGATCTCGTTGGCCGGGGTCAGGCAGGCGGGGATTCCGTAGGTCTCCT
Organism: Amycolatopsis sp. VS8301801F10; assembly: GCF_046195355.1. Classification (NCBI taxonomy): domain Bacteria; kingdom Bacillati; phylum Actinomycetota; class Actinomycetes; order Pseudonocardiales; family Pseudonocardiaceae; genus Amycolatopsis; species Amycolatopsis sp. VS8301801F10. The sequence continues at coordinate 1,980,501 of NZ_CP176065.1, forward strand.
GGCCGTACTTGTAGTTCGGCCGCACGGTCACGTTGCCGGCTTCGTCGACCTCGCACGGGTTGTTCAGCGTGCAGCGCTCGCCGTTGTCGTTGGACGTGTTGTTCACGCCGACGACCTTGCCGGTGTTGCGGTCGACGACCGGCGAACCGGAGGTGCCGCCGATGGTCTCGCAGCCCGGCACGTAGCGGATCGAGTCCTTCCACACCCAGTTGTTCTCGTGCAGTTCGTGCACGAAGCCGTCGATCGAGCAGGAGTAGATCTGCTTCCAGTACCCGGACACGACGTCGATCGGCGTGCCCGCCTGCGGGTGGGTGTTGACCAGTTCGAGCGGCGGGACGTTGTACTTCTGCTCGATGTCGGCGTAGGTGTCGCTGAGCTGGTAGAGCGAGATGTCGGTGTCGGTCATCGTCGCGTAGACGACCTTGGTCGCGGTCACGGTGCCCACCGAGCTCTGCCCGTCCGGCGACAACAGGTCGAACGAGCGGTTCGAGGCCTGCCCGACGATCACCTGGCCCGGATCGGGCATGCCTTCCTCGAGGCAGTGGCCGTTCGACAGCACCATCGCCGGCGCGTCCATCGGCGTGGCGGCCGGTTTCACGACCGAACCGGAGCAGTTGGACAGCGCGACGGCACCGGTGAACGTGGTGGTCGCCGCGCTTGCTTCGGGGGCGGTGACCAGCGCGAATGTCGTCGCGACGGCGATCGTGGCGCCAACCAGTCGGCGGATCATGTGGGTTCCTTTCGGCTGGGGGGAGGAATAAGTGAACCGTCGCCAGACTTGGACCCGCCACCGTCTAACGGAGGGTATCGGTGGTATGACCGGTTACCCTGCACGGCACGTGTCCGACATCACGTGCTAGGTGTGGAGAAGAAACATCGCCGAGGTCAGCGGCGATCCGACGGGCAGGGGCCCGGCGGCTCGTCAGGGCACCTCGGCGCTGCGCGGACACCGGGGACGTGCACACTGACAGGTCGAGACGCGGGCGCAGCACCCCTCTGGCGCAGAGGGGAGAGCGCCGCTGCGGCGGCGCGGAGATGAGTGGAGAGCAGGGCAGCGTGGCAGGAACACGGACCAAGAAGAGCGGTGCCGGGGGCAACGGTGCCGATCGAAGGCGGCTGGTGATCGTCGAGTCGCCCACCAAGGCCCGCAAGATCGCCCCCTATCTCGGCGGCAACTACGTCGTCGAGTCCTCCGTCGGGCACATCCGGGACCTGCCCCGCGGCGCCGCCGACGTCCCCGCGCAGTACAAGGGCGAGTCGTGGGCGCGGCTCGGCGTCGACATCGACAACGACTTCAAACCGCTCTACATCGTCACCCCGGACAAGAAGTCCAAGGTCACCGAGCTGAAGGGGCTGCTGAAGGACGTCGACGAGCTTTACCTCGCGACAGACCCCGACCGCGAGGGCGAGGCCATCGCGTGGCACCTGCTGGAGACCTTGAAGCCCAAGGTCCCGGTGCGCCGGATGGTCTTCCACGAGGTCACCGAGCAGGCCATCCAGGCGGCCGCCGCGGCCACCCGCGAGCTGGACGCCGACCTCGTCGACGCGCAGGAGACCCGCCGCATCCTCGACCGGCTGTACGGCTACGAGGTCTCGCCGGTGCTGTGGAAGAAGGTCATGCCGAAGCTCTCGGCGGGCCGCGTGCAGTCCGTGGCGACGCGGATCGTCGTGGAGCGCGAGCGCGAGCGGATGCGCTTCACCTCGGCGTCGTACTGGGACATCTCGGCGACCATGGACGCCGGTGCGGACGCTTCGCCGCGTACGTTCCCCGCGCGCCTCGTCGCGGTCGACGGCTCGCGTCTCGCGACGGGTCGCGACTTCGACTCCAACGGTCAGCTCAAGGGAAACACCGCGGACATCCGTGTGCTCGGCGAGTCCGACGCGCGGGCGCTGGCCCAGGCGTTGAGCGAGCGTGACTTCAAGGTCGCGAGCGTCGAAGAGAAGCCGTACACGCGCAAGCCGTACGCGCCGTTCATGACGTCGACGCTGCAGCAGGAGGCGGGCCGCAAGCTGCGCTTCACCTCCGAGCGCACGATGCGGATCGCGCAGAAGCTGTACGAGAACGGTTACATCACTTATATGCGTACCGACTCCACGACGCTGTCGGAGTCGGCGATCACGGCCGCGCGTAACCAGGCGACGCAGCTGTACGGCAAGGAGTACGTCTCGCCGTCGCCGCGCCAGTACACGCGCAAGGTGAAGAACGCGCAGGAGGCGCACGAGGCGATCCGTCCGTCGGGCGAGGTCTTCCGTACGCCGGGCCAGGTCGCGAAGGAGCTGGACACCGACGAGTTCCGGCTCTACGAGATGATCTGGCAGCGCACCATCGCGTCGCAGATGGCGGACGCGAAGGGCACCACGATGTCGGTGCGCATCGTCGGCACCGCGGCGACCGGCGAGGAGTGCACCTTCGCTGCTTCGGGTCGCACGATCACCTTCGCCGGCTTCTTGAAGGCGTACGTCGAGGCCGTCGACACCGAGGCCGGCGGCGAGGCCGACGACAAGCAGAGCCGGCTCCCGGTGCTGGTCAAGGACCAGGGCCTGACCGCGCCCGAGCTGTCCGCGGACGGGCACTCCACGTCTCCGCCCGCGCGCTACTCCGAGCCGAGCCTGGTCAGCAAGCTGGAAGAGCTGGGCATCGGCCGCCCGTCGACGTACGCGTCGATCATCAAGACGATCCAGGACCGCGGCTACGTGTGGAAGAAGGGCTCCGCGCTGGTGCCCTCGTGGGTCGCGTTCGCCGTGGTCGGGCTGATGGAGCGGCACTTCGAGCGGCTGGTGGACTACAACTTCACCGCCGGTCTCGAGGACGAGCTGGACCGCATCGCCAACGGCGACGAGCACCGCGTCGAATGGCTGTCGAAGTTCTACTTCGGCGGCGACTTCGGCGTCGAGGGCTCGGTCGGCCGGCTCGGCGGGCTGAAGAAGCTGGTCGACGGCAGTGTCGAGGGCATCGACGCGCGCGAGATCAACTCGATCCCGATGTTCAGCGACGCCGAAGGGCACCAGGTCGTGGTGCGCGTCGGCCGCTACGGCCCGTACCTGGAGCGCGAGGTCAACGGCGAGTCGCAGCGCGCGAACCTGCCCGAGGACCTGCCGCCGGACGAGCTGTCGCCGGAGATCGCGGAGAAGCTCTTCGCGACGCCGCAGGAAGGCCGCGTGCTGGGCACCGACCCGGTCAGCGGACACGAGATCGTGGCGAAGGAAGGCCGCTTCGGCCCGTACGTCACGGAGCTGCTGCCGGAGCCGGAGCTGCCCGAGGACGCCACCGCGGCGCAGAAGAAGGCCGCGAAGGCGAAGCTGCCGAAGCCGCGTACGGGCTCGCTGTTCAAGTCGATGTCGATCGAGACGATCACGCTCGACGACGCGCTGAAGCTGCTTTCGCTGCCGCGCGTCGTGGGCAAGGACCCGGAGTCGGGCGACGAGATCACCGCGCAGAACGGGCGCTACGGGCCGTACCTGAAGAAGGGGACGGACTCGCGGTCGCTCCAGACCGAGGAGCAGCTGTTCTCGATCACGCTGGAAGAGGCGCTGAAGATCTATTCGGAGCCGAAGCAGCGCGGCCGGTCGGCCACCGCGCGTCCGCCGCTGAAGGAACTCGGCGACGACCCGGTGTCGGGCAAGCCGATGGTGGTCAAGGACGGCCGCTTCGGCCCGTACGTGACCGACGGCGAGTACAACGCGACGCTGCGGAAGTCCGACAGCATCGAGGAACTCACCGCGGAGCGCGCGGCTGAGCTGCTGGCGGAGAAGCGCGCGAAGGGTCCCGCGCCGAAGAAGCGGACCACGACGCGCAAGGCGCCGGCCAAGTCCACCGCGGCGAAGTCGACCAAGTCGACGGCGGCGAAGTCGACTACGGCGAAGAAGGCACCGGCGAAGCGGAGCAGCACCGCGACGAAGTCGAAGTAACGAGGATCCGAAGGGCCACCTGGAAAACTCCGGGTGGCCTTTCTCGTGTCTGGGGGAGCTATGGGGGAGACACAGCGCGCTCGCGCCGCGGTTTCCGTGGTTTTCGCGGTGTGCGGCGCGGCTTTCGCTTCGTGGGCGGCTCGAGTGCCTGCGGTGCAAGCGAAACTCGGCCTCAGCGCCGGTGAACTCGGGATCGGGTTGTTCGGGCTCGCCGCCGGTTCGGTCGTCGCTCTGCTGGCCGCGGGACCGTTGATCACGAAGATCGGCAGCCGACGCGGGGTGCTTTGCGGGGCCACGGTGCTGTGCGGAGGACTGCCGCTCGTCGCCTTCGCGCCGGACGCGCCGTTGTTCGTCGCCGCGCTCGTCGTGCTCGGGGTGGGCAACAGCCTGCTGGACGTCTCGATGAACGCGCACGCCGCGCGCGTCGAAGAGGCTTACGGGCGACCGATTTTCGCCGGCTTTCACGCGTTCTGGAACATCGGTGGACTGGCGGGCTCGGGCGTCGCGGCGCTGATGGAGGTCTGGCGCGTGCCGATCGAGACGCACTTCACCGGTGCGGGCGTGGTGCTGCTGGTACTGGGGATTTTCGCTGCTTCGCAGTTCTTGCCGGGGGCTGACCGCGGGCAGGGCGAGGCGGCATTTGCCTTGCCCAGCAAGGCTTTGATCCCGTTGGGCGTGATCGCGTTCTGCGGTTTCGTCGCGGAAGGCACGATCAACGACTGGAGCGCGGTCTACCTCCGGCAGGTCACCACCGCGAGCGCAGCCGTCGCGTCGCTGGGCTACTTCGCGTTCTCGATCACGATGATCGCGGTGCGCACGGTGGCCGACCGGGTGGTCGAGCGCGTTGGCGCCGTGTTGTTCATGCGGGTCGCGACCGCGGTGACGGTCGCCGGGTTCCTGCTGGTGGTCGCGGTTCCGGTGCCGGTGGTCGCGGTGCTCGGGTTCGCCGTGGTCGGGCTCGGTGTGTCCGGGATGGTGCCGCTCGCGTGGAGCGCGGCCGGACGCAAGCAGCCGGACGCGCCGGGCCGGGCGATCGCGGCCGTCGCTGCGTGCGGGTACCTCGGGTTTCTCGCCGGTCCGGTGCTGGTCAGCGGCTTGAGCGGCGGGATCGGCCTGCACTGGACGCTCGCCGTGGTCGGTGCTCTCGTGGTGACGGTGGGTTTCCTCGCGCCCACGATGCGTGTCGGCGAGCCGGTGTCGCGGCGTTGACCGACCGCTCGCCGCACGGATGGGTTGATTCGAACAAAAGTTCGAGAAATTGTCGGTACCAGGGTGTTCAATGACGGGGTGAGCAGTTCAGCGCCCGTCGTCTTCGACGTCATCGACGAGGTCATCGGGCCGCTGCGGGCCGAGATGCCGCAGCGGCCTTCGGTGATGGAGTTCTACGACCCGCATTTCGAGGTGCCGCCCGTGCTGGCCGAGGAGGAGCCCGCCGGAGCGGCTTCCGGACTGAGCCTCGCCGAGGAGGTCCGGCAGTCGTTCGGGCCGATGCTCGGCGCCGGGCTGGCCGAGGAGGTGGAGCAGTACACGCGGTTCGTCGCCGGAATGGCCGCGCTCGGCCTCGCCGCCGACGGCGAGGTGACCGCCGAAGCGGTCGAGCTGTACCGGGTGCTGCGCGGCGGGTTCATCCGGGGAGTGGTCACCGGGGTGTTCCCGGCGAGCGAGGAGCCGTGGGAGGTGCGGTTCTTCGGAGACGAGGACTTCACCACGGTGATGAGCAAACTGGGCCGCCGGGCGCGGCTGCGGTCCGGGATGCTCAGCGCACTGCCTGGATGGGTGTTCGACGGCCTGCCGGACCGCCCGCCCGGCCCCGGTCCAGCGGTGCGCATCGAAACGGACGACAGCGGCCTGATCCCGAGGGCGGCCTGGGGAGACCTGGACGTCATCCGGCAAGCCGTGGCCCGCCCCCGGCAGGGAACGGTGCTGGTGGACCTGGCGGTGCGGGACGCGGTGCTGGCGGAGTACCCGCACGGCGCGTTCGGGCTGGTGGACAACGATCAGGGGAGGTATCAGTTCCGGGCAGCGCCTCGGGACAGCGGCAGTGGCGGCGGCTGGGTGGTGACGTGGTCTCCGGCGACCAGGGGAACGGCGGAGGCATGGATCGTGGAGGCGGTGCGAAGCCATGCTTGAGCGGGGGTGATGGGCGGCCGGAACGGTTCTGGGTGGCCCGGGGTCGTCGGGCGGGATCGGCTGAGCGAGCGGTAGTTCGGCCGGGCCCGGGTTGTTCGGCTGGGCCCTGGGTTGTCCGGCCAGGCTCCGGGCTGTCCGGCAGGGCCCTGGGTTGTCCGGCGAGGGCCCGGGTTGTCGGCCGAGTCCCGGGTTGTCCGGCCGGGCCGCGCTGGTCTGGGCTCGGCCGGTTCAGGCTGGGCGGGCGCCTGCGGGGGCTCGAGTGGCTTGGCTCAGCCGCGCGCGGTGCCCCTCGGGGTTGGGACCGGTGAGGTCGTCCGCGCAGACCGGGTCAGCCAGCCAGCCCGGCCGACCTGCGGTCCGGCTGACTTGTTCGCCGAGCCTGCTCGGTCGGTTCGGCGGCCTTGCCAACCCGTCGGACTGCCCCGCGCCTGGGATAGGTGACTTGTCGGCTCGGCCGCGCCCGGCGGCCAGCCAGCCTGGTCGCGGCTTCAATCCGGGCGCTCGCTGAGGCCGGGCCGACGCGTCCGCCTTGTCGCGCTCAAGCCAGCGTCGCCGGCTCGAGCCCTGCCGGGCGGAGTCCCGCCACCCAAGCCAGCCGCACCAGCCATCCAAGCCAGCCCCTCCAATCCACCCAATCCAGCCCCTCCAAGCAACCGCTTCAGCCCCGCCAAACCAGCCCGCCCTACCCCTAAAATCCCACCCCCCTCCACCCCGCCCCCGGCCACCGCTCCCCGCCAAAACCCCCACCTCCGGCCATCCGTCAGCGGTCACTGGGCCGGGTGGCGTGCCTTCCCCCGGGCGCGGGCAGTAGTGGTTCTGCGGCCATTGGGCGGATGCGGGAGCCGGTACTCTCGCCGACACTGGACTCGGCGGACATTCCGTAGTGAGGTGGTCACCATGAGCACGAGCGACGGGACTCCGTTTTTTCCCGCCTCCGGGCCGGACCGGGACGGGACGTTGGCCGGTGACGTCGGGGGTGAGCGGTTCTCCGATCCGCTCGCCGGGTTCGAGATCTCGACGAGCCGCGCGCCTCGGCCGTTGCCGACCGCCAAGCCGGTTCAGCATGATCCCGAAGAGGTCAAGCGGATGGTCGAGGCCGCGCTGAAAGAGGAAGCCAAGAAGAAAGAAGTCGTCAAGACGCCGAATCCGATCCCGCCGTCCGATCGGCCGGATCTGGTTCCGCTCGGGCTGCTGCCCCGGCAGCGGACCTGGCCGACCAAGGCTCCTCAGCTGCTGAAGAAGGTGCCCCTGCCGCGGCCGAAGCGGGTTACCGAGATCGCCGACGACGACATCGAGGAAGAGCTCGCCGGGCGGCAGAGCCGGCGCGGGCTGCCGTCGCTCAGCATGCCCAGTTTCGGGCGGCCCTCCAGCAGCACGGCGGGCGTGGTGCTCGCCGTGGTGTTGCTCATCGTGTTCGGAATCGTCGCGATCGAACTGATCGCCAGCCTGGTGAGCAGTGTGAAGGGGCTGTTCGGCTGACCCCGGCTGACCTCGCATATCACGGGGCGTGCCCTCCTCCCGTCCGCGGCGGGACTACCCTGGCGGCTACACGGTCGGGGGATCCGCAGGGGTCGCCTGACTCCGCCGTGACAAGTGGGGTGGGCGTATCAGCGAGGGCGTACGGTCGGTGCCGGGCACCGGCCCGGGCGGATCGGGCGGGACGTCCACGATCCACCGGGCCCGCCGGGTGCTGGCGATCAAACCGTTCCGTCGGCTGTGGGGCGTCACGTATCTGTGCAGTGTCGCCGACTGGCTGAACCTGCTGAACCTGACCAGCCTGAGCACCAAGCTCCTCGACAACTACTCGGCGCAGAACTACGCGTTCGTCGGCGTCGTCGTCACCGCGCTGCTGCCCGGCCTGCTCTTCGCGCCGCTCGGCGGCCTGCTCGCCGACCGGTTCGACCGGCGCAAGATCATGGTCGTCTGCGACCTGCTGCGCTGCGGGTTCCTGCTCTCGATCGCCGTCGTCGGGGCCCCGTGGTGGCTGTTCGTGGCGAACTTCCTGGTCGGCAGCTGCTCGATCATGTGGATCCCGTCCAAGGACGCGGCGGTGCCGAACCTGCTGCGCCGCCCCGAGCAGGTCGAGACCGCCAACCAGCTCGGCATGGTGATGACCTACGGCCTCGCCGTCATCACCGCCGCCGGGGCCAACGCGCTGATCCTCGGCGCGAACTCCACGTTCCACCTGTTCCAGGGCCCCGGCGTCGACCTCTACATCGCCAAGGTCGTCGTCGTCATCACCGGCCTGCTGTACCTGACCAGCGGCATCATCGTCGCCACCCGCATCCCCGAGCTGTCCCTGCGCGACGTCCACGCGCTGCCGCAGCAGAAGGTCAAGCGAGCCGACGAGGAGAAGTTCGGTTTCGGCGCGATGATGCGCGACGGGCTCAAGTTCGTCCGCAGCACGCCGATCGTCCGCGGCCTGCTGATCGGAGCCTTCGGCGCGTTCGCGGCGGGTGGCGCGGTCATCGGCGCGGCCAAGCCGTACTCGTCGTCGCTGCTCGGTGGCGACGCCGCGTTCAACCTGCTGATGCTGGCCGTCTTCATCGGGCTGGCCACCGGCATGGCGCTGGCCCCGAAGCTCGCGCACCGGCTCCCGCACGACCGGCTGTTCGGCATCTCGATCGTCCTCGCCGGGCTCGCGCTCGGCGTCGTCGCGTTGTCGCCGCACCTGTCGATCTCGGTGGCCGCGGTCGCCTTCGTCGGCGTCTGCGCCGGCACCGCGTTCCTCACCGGCGTCACGATCATCGGCTCCCGCGTCGAGGACGCGATCCGCGGCCGCATCAACGCGATCTACCAGGCGATGCTCAAGATCGTGCTGTTCGGCGCGACCGTGGTCACGCCGGTGCTGATCGGCCTGGTCCGGCAGCGCAACGTCAACCTGTTCGGCAACCCGATCATCGTCGACGGCACCCGTCCGGTCATCCTCGGCGGCGGGCTGCTCGCGGTCCTGCTCGGGATCATCGCCTACCGGCAGATGGACGAGCGGCGCACCGAGAAGATCTTCAGCGACCTGCGCAACGCGCTGCGCCGCAACCCGCGCCGCGTCAACGGCTTCCTGATCGCCATCGAGGGCACTACCGCCGTCAACACCGCCGAGCAGGCCGCCCGCCTCGCGCGCTGGCTCGGCACCGGCACCCGGCCGGTCGTGCTCACCGCCGACCCGGCGCTCGGCGAACAGCGTTTCCGCACGCTGGTCTCGGACGCCGCGCTCACCGGGGTGCGGGCGCAGGCGCTCGTCGCCGCGGCCGTGCGCGCCGAACTGGTGGAACGCGAGATCCAGCCCGCGCTCGACGCCGGGTCCGTGGTCGTCATGGAGCGCTTTGTCGACTCCCCGCTCGCGTCGCTGTCCGCGGCGGGCGAGCTGGACCGCGGCGAGCTGGAAGGCCTGGTCGACTGGGCCACCGGGCGGCTCCGCCCGGACCTCACCGTGCTTCTCGACTCCGAGCACCCGGACGACCCGCAGCCGTCGCTGAAGGACCAGCTGTGGGTGCAGAAACTGCTCACCGAAATGGCCGCCGCCGACCCGGACCGGTACGTGGTGGTCGACGCCGAGGGTTCCGACAGCGACGTCGCCGGACGCGTCCGCAGCGCCGTCCAGTCGGTCTTCGTCGGCCCGCTCGCGGGTCTCGCGCCCGCGGAACCGGCGGACAAAGAGCCTGAAGAAACCGCTGCGGCCGATCTCTCCGAGGCCGCGGCGGCCGAAGCGGAATTGCCCGTAGTGTCCAAAGTGGAGGATCGGTGACGACTCCGATCGGCGTCTGGACTGAACTCGTCGGCCAGGAACCCGCGGTGGAAACACTGTCCACCGCGGCGGCCGCGGCAGCCAAGATCGTTGCCGGAGAACCTGTCGCGCCAGCGGCGATGACGCACGCCTGGCTCCTGACCGGACCGCCGGGCTCCGGCCGTTCGGTCGCAGCGCGCACGTTCGCCGCGGCCCTGCAGTGCAGCACCGGAACCGGTTGCGGCGCGTGCCCCGGCTGCCGTACGACGATGGCCGGAACCCACGCCGACGTGCGGCTGGTCGTCCCGGAAGGACTGTCCATTTCGGTCGCCGAAATGCGCGCGCTCGTGCAAGCGGCGGCGCGCCGGCCGACGACCGGCGAGTGGCAGGTCGTGATCATCGAGGACGCCGACCGGCTCACCGAGGGCGCGTCGAACGCCCTGCTCAAGGCCGTGGAAGAGCCGCCCGCCCGCACCGTGTTCCTGCTGTGCGCGCCGTCGGACCATCCGGAGGACGTCTCGGTCACCATCCGTTCGCGGTGCCGGCTGGTCCCGCTCCGCACCCCGCCCGCCGAGGCGATCGCGCAGGTGCTGATCTCCCGGGACGGCGTCGACCCCGAGCGCGCCAACTGGGCCGCGTCGGTGTGCAACGGCCACGTCGGCCGCGCGCGCCGGCTCGCCACCGACGAGGCGGCCCGGCAGCGCCGCGCCACCGTGCTGCGGATTCCGCTCGGACTGCGGCGTCCGGACGACGTTTTCACCAGCGCCGACCAGCTGATCAGCGCGGCGGAAGCGGACGCGGGCGAGGAAAGCAAGGGCCGCGACGAGCAGGAACGCTCCGAACTGCGCACCGCGATGGGCGGCGACGGCACCGGCAAGGGCGTCGCCGGAGCGAAACGCGCCGCTGAGGCCGCGGTCAAGCAGCTGGAGAAACGCCAGAAATCCCGCGCCACGCGAACCCAGCGCGACACCCTCGACCTCGCCTTGGTCGACCTGGCGGGCTTCTACCGCGACGTCCTGGTCACGAGCACGCGTTCCGGCGCGACGCTGACGCACCCCGACCACGCCGAGCAGATCAACTCGGCCGCGGCCTCCTGGTCGCCGGAGTCGACGCTGCGCCGCCTGGAAGCGGTACTGGAGTGCCGCGAGGCGATCGGACTGAACGTGAAGCCGCGGATCGCCGTGGAAGCCATGGTCACCACGCTTCGCCAAGGCTGACCCCAGCTCAGCGAAAAACGGCCCCCTCGCCAGTCAGCGAGGGGGCCGTTTCCGTTGTCTGACGTCAGTCGCGCGGATGCGGCGACGGCTTGAACGGCGTGTCCGGACCGCCGGCCGGCCGCTTCAGCGCCAGCGCGGGACGCCGCCGGTTCGGGAACGCCGCCACCATCACGACACCGAGCAGCAGCATCGCCGTGCCCGTCCAGAACAGCGGCACCGTGTCGTACGCGCCGTTCGTGTAGGCCAGGTGCTTCACCGGACCGGCCGGTGCGGCACCGCCCTGCGGCGGGGCGGGCGGAGTCGTCGTCGAACCGCACACGACGCCGCCGGTGGGGGCGTACGCGCGGGCGATCTGCTCGCCAAGCGACAGCTGCGCCAGCGACGAGGGCAGGTTGTCGCTGGCCTGCTTCGGCAGCAGGTCCTTCAGGTTTTTCGTCGGCAGCACCTGCAGGTCGAGCAGCCGCGCCGCCGCGCCGATCTGGTAGCCCTTGAACGGCGTGGTCGCCTCGGACTGCTTCTGGTCGAGATTCGCGATGCTCAGCCGCAGCACGCCGAGGTCGAGCACCTTCCCGGTGGTGTCGCCGAGCTGCTGCAGGCCCTTCGTCGCGGTGGCGACCAGGCCGCCGACGACCGGCACGTTGTCCAGTGCGCCGAACTGGTCGCTCAGCTGCGAGAGCGGCAGGCCGATCGGGATGTCCTTGGTCGGGTGCGCCGCGTCGAGCGTGTACAGCGTCTTGCCGCCGGCCGCGATGGTGATCACCGGAGCCTGGTACTCCACCTTGGACGTCTTCGCGTCGCCGGTGGAGGTGACGGTGAGCGTCGGCTGGCTGGCCACCTTGAGGTTCAGCTCGAGCGGGGTGCCCTTGAGGATGTTGATGTCCGCCGCCTGCAGCGTGGACCTCGACTGCACCGCCTTGTTCGGCGACCCGGGGATGTCGACGAGCTTGACCTGCGAGCGCGACGACAGCGTGTTCGGCAGGCTCAGCAGCGAACCGGTGCCCGCGGCGGGCGTCTGTCCGCTGCCGGACAGCAGGCCGCCGAGGCTCTGCAGCCCGGTCTTCGGATCGAAGCCCTTCGCGAGCTGGTCCGGCGACACGTTCAGCCCGCCGTTACCGAGAATCGGGACCTGCGGGAGCGTCGGGATGACGTTCAGCAGCGAAAGGCTCGCGACGGACGTGCTGGCGTCGGCGATCGGGTCCACGCACGGGCCGAGCGATTCGCTCCAGCGGGCGTGCGCGGTGCCGTTGAGCAGCCCGACGTTCAGCAGCGGGTTGGACGGCGCGTTCAGGCCCCCGCTGATCTCCTTCGGGTTGTCCGGCAGCGCGGTCTGCACGAGGCTGCCCGGCGTCTGCGGAGCCTGGCCCCCGACGGCCAGCCCGAACGGCGACGACTGCGCGATCGCCTTCTCGTACGCCAGGTAGGCCTCCGAGTTCGCCGACGCGCTGGACAGGCCCATGCCCGCTTCGAGCGCGGACTGCTTCGGCAGCGTCTGGCCGAAACCGGGAAGGATCGTGCTCGTGGTGACCGAGTTGGGCAGCAGCCGCAGGACGCCGAGCGCGGTGCCCGCGTCGCCCACCGCGTGCCCGAGCGGCTGCGGCCCGACGGGCGCCGACGCGGGCGGCTGCGAGGGGTTGTTGGGCTGCGGGATTGGCGTCGTCGGAATCTCCTGCGCACCGGCCGGCGCGGCCAGGAGCAGCAGCAATGCGGCAGTCGCGGGTACCGCCAGCGCACGGGGCAGTCTTCGCTGCATGTGCCGGGTCCTCCAGTGGATCGCCGGGTCGGGGAGTGAGACCGAAGTCATAGGAGCCTAACGACGCGGCCCCCGCAAGGTGACGCACCACGCCTCCGCTACACTGATGACCGTCGCACAGCGGCGTGCCGCCTTAGCTCAGTCGGCCAGAGCGATTCACTCGTAATGAATAGGTCGGGGGTTCGATTCCCCCAGGCGGCTCCACAGATCAGGCCCCGTCCGGACACCTCCGGACGGGGCCTGCTTCGTGGGGTGGGACTTCCCAGATTCACCCGTTAGGGGCGTTCGGCGAGCAGCTCCAGTCCGCCAGTCCCGAGCCGCAGGACGGACGGGACCAGCTCCGTGGTCTCGTACGGCGAATTCAGCACCTGCTCCCGGACGGTATCCGCCAGTCCGGAGCCTTCCCGGGCGACGTACATCTCGTCCGGGCAGGGCAGGCCGACGATCAGATCTCCCGTTCCGAGGTGCGGGGTCAGCTGGGCGTGCAGATCGGGCAGCGCGAGCGCGGACGCCGCCAGCTGGTTTTCCCGGGCGAGCGAGACCAGGACGTCCGCGCCGGAGCGGCGCACCTCGAACTTCAGCCCGCGCGCCAGGGCTCCGAATCCGACGTCGAGCAGCTTCTCGAGCGGCGCGCCCAGCTGCTCCTGCTCATGCCGGGTGATGTGCTGCATCCCGATCTTGCCCTCGGGCGTTCGCGACACCACCGCGAGCGCGACCGACAGCCTGCCGGGTACGAGCGGGTGGTGCGGCAAAGCATCGAGCAGCCCGGCGCGCGGCGAGGACGCGCTCCAGAGGATCGGCAGTATCTCCTCGGCGCTTTTCCGCTGTTCGGCCTCGGCCATCGCGGCGCGGGCTTCGGCGAAGGCTCGGTCCCACTCACCGGGAGCGGGCCGGGCGAAGCTGTAGGTGCACTCGGCCTTCCGGAAATTCTTGGCCATGAATTTCCGGTCGGCCGCGGAAGGCTGCCATCCGCTGTACACGGCCAGAACCGCGGACCCGCGCACCTTGTGCTGCTGCCGGACGCTCTCCCACGCCCGCTCGACCGCGTCCTCGGCCTGGGTCGGCGCGCTGGCCAGCACGGGTTCGGGGAGGCCTTTGATCCGGAAGACGACGAGGTTCTGGGAAACGTCATCATTCATCGGGATTCCCTCGGGGGAAATGATCTTCGCATCCCGCCTGCTTAGCACAACCACGGCCGGGCGGACCCGCGATCAGCGGATCTTGTTTGGCCGAATGTCCTTTCGGAGCCTCGGATTTCGGGATCGGCTTGACCGGTGCCGGTGGTCAGGAGGGCATGCATGCTCGGTCCGGCGACGGCGACGGATCTCGCGGCCCGGCTTCCGATCACCCGGCAGGCGATCGCCACACACCTCGGCCTGCTGTCCGAGGCCGGGCTGGGAGCATCTCGACGGCGAAGAATGACCCCTCGATTTCACTCATGTGAGGGACGGAGTCGGCCGACTGGCCAACCGCAAAGAGCCGGAAGAACGAGGGCGGGACACGCCGGTCTCAGTTGACTGGAAGCCATGAACAGCGTGCGGAACAAGGTGAACACGGCAGTACTGGCGGTGACCGGGATCGCGGCTCTGGCCACGGTCGCGTCGTGCGGGCTCGGCGCCTCGGTCGAGGAGAAGTCGAACGGCCACGTGAAGGCGGTTTCCTACGACACCGGCAAGCAGGGCAAGGCCAACTCGGACGCCCGGCTCCCGTCGTGGGTGCCGGACGACGCGAAGTCGGTCACCGAGCTGATCCGCACCACCGGTTCGGAGCGGATCCTGCGCTATCAGCCAGGTCCGTCGGAGCTGCCCGCGCTGTGCAAGCCGGGAAAGGCCGAGGCGAAAGCGCCGACGCTCACCGCGGACTGGTGGCCGGCGGGCGAGCACAAGCGGATGGACAAGGACTGCGGCGGCTGGCACGTCGCGGTCGAGACGGACGGCGTGTACGCGTACCAAGCCGAAACGGTGGCCAACGCGGACAAATAACAGTGGCCGCCCCGGAAAACCGGGGCGGCCACTGTCTGTCCTCTGTGGTCAGTTGGTGGGCGGCGTCAGCTTCAGCACCGTCGCGGTGGCTTGCCCGCGCGGGGTGCGGTAGCTGATTTCCTCGCCGGTCTTCGCGTTCGCCAGCGCGAGGCCGAGCGGGCTGTCCGAAGTGATCGCGTCGGCGTCCTCGCCGGGAAGGGTCACCACGGTGAACTCTTCCTCGTCACCGTCGGAAAAACGCAGCGAAACCCGCGTGCCGTCGGGAAGCAGCGAGCTGTCGTACGCGCCGTGCTCGAGCTTCGCGGTGACTTCGGCGATCTGCCGGTCCAGTCGCGCCGCTGCCTCGGCGCGGTCGATCACATCCGCCTGGTCGGCGGCGTCCCCCGTGCGTTCCTGCTCGCCCGGCTGCGGAGACAGCGCCTCCCGCTGCGCGCGCAGGTCCGCGATTTCCTTCTCCAGCTGACGGCGCGCCGCCTCGCTGAGCCCCTTGTCCCCTGAGATCACCATGCCGGGCATTGTCCGCCGCGCGGACCGGGGTGGCCAATCCGGTTTTTCACCCGCCGGAAGCCGTTGGGACTGCTGGCCTAGGATTCAGGGCCGCCGTCCTGACAAACGTAACGAGGATCACCGTGAGCGCCGTGCCCGGTCGCAGCACCCAGCTGTCGCCCAACCAGTTGCAGAAGCAGGAACTGATCGTCGAAGCGGCTCGCAAGGTCCTCGCCCGCGAAGGGCTCGCCGGGTGCACGGTACGCGCGATCGCCGAGGCCGGGCCGCTCACCAAAAGTGCGATCCATTACTACTTCGCCGACATCGACGTGCTCATCGACCGGGCGATGGCCGCGCACATCAACACCTTCGTGGCGGAACTGCGCAAGGTCGCGGACAAGCACTCCGACCCGCGCAAACGGCTTTTCGCGGTGACCGAGGCCTATCTCGCCGAGTTCGCCGACCATCCGCGCGGCGCGTTCCTCTGGTTCGAGTACTGGATCGCGGCCGGGCGCGCGCAGCATCCGCAGGCGATCGACGCCATGCTCACCTCGATCACCGAACTGCTCGTCGAACTCCTCGCCCCGCTCGACGTCGACGATCCGCGCGCCCGCGCCCGCTCGCTGCTGAGCTACCTGCTCGGCGCGGTGGTGCAGCAACGGGTCCGGCCGCGGTCGTCCGCGAGTCTCCGCGGCGACATCGAGGCGCTCTGCTTCGCCGGATACCGCTGACGCCGCATAGGCTCGCGCACATGCCTTTGTTCTCCTTGGACGGCGTCAGCCCGCAGGTTCACCCGGACGCCTGGATCGCCCCCACCGCCACCCTGATCGGCAACGTGACCGTCGAGAAAGACGCTTCGGTCTGGTACGGCGCGGTGATCCGCGCGGACTTCGGCCCGATCGTCATCCGCGAGGGCGCGAACATCCAGGACAACTCGGTCATTCACTCCGGACCCGAGATGACCGAGATCGGCCGCAACGTCACCGTGGGGCACCAGTGCCTCGTGCACGACTGCACGGTCGGCGAACAGGCGTTGATCGGCAACGGTTCCACGGTGCTCGACCGCGCGGTGATCGGACCGCGCGCGTTCGTCGCGGCGGGGTCGACGGTCACGCCGGGCACCGAGGTCCCGGCGGAGATGATCGCGATGGGCAGCCCGGCGAAGAAGTTCGTGGAACTCACCGATTCCGCGCGCGTGTGGGTCGAGCACAACGCGGCGGTCTACCAGGAACTCGCGCGACGGCACCGGGGCGGCCTCGAGCAGGTCTGAGCCCGTTCCCGCGCACCGGACGCGGGCTGGCGCGGTGCACTAAACTGCGTCCCGCAGCAGCGACTGGCGCCATTCAAGAGGTGGAGCACCACCGGGGAGCGACGACGAGGCCGGCACCGCGCGCCTGGGTGCGAGCCATTGCAGAGCCGGAGTACGCCATGACACACCAGCCCGCCCTGTCCGCCCTGTCCGCGGCGGATCCGCAGATCGCCGGTCTGGTCGAGGACGAGGCGAAACGCCAGCACGACAAGATCCGCCTGATCGCGTCCGAGAACTATGTTTCGCAGGCGGTGCTCGAAGCCACCGGCAGCGTGCTCACCAACAAGTATTCCGAGGGCTACGCCGGCAAGCGCTACTACGAGGGCCAGCAGTTCATCGACCAGGTCGAGCAGGTGGCGATCGAGCGGGCGAAGGCCGTCTTCGGCGTCGACCACGCGAACGTCCAGCCGTATTCGGGTTCCCCGGCCAACCTCGCGGTGTACCTGGCGTTCGCCCAGCCGGGCGACACCGTGCTCGGCATGGCGCTGCCCGACGGCGGCCACCTCACGCACGGCTGGAGCGTGTCCGCGACCGGCAAGTGGTTCACGCCGGTCCGCTACGGCGTCCGGAAGGAAACCGGCCGCGTCGACCTCGACCAGGTCCGCGACCTCGCCCGCCAGCACCGGCCGAAGCTGATCTTCGCCGGCGGCACGGCCATCCCGCGCACGATCGACTTCCCGGCGTTCGCGGAGATCGCCCGCGAGGTCGGCGCCGTGCTGGTGGCCGACATCGCGCACATCGCCGGCCTGATCGCGGGCGGCGCGCACCCGTCGCCGGTCGGCCACGCGCAGGTCATCACCACGACCACGCACAAGACGCTGCGCGGCCCGCGCGGCGCGATGATCCTGTCCGACGCCGAGCACGCCAAGGCGGTCGACAAGGCGGTGTTCCCCGGCCTGCAGGGCGGTCCGCACAACCACACGACGGCCGCCATCGCGGTCGCGCTGGGGGAGGCGCAGCAGCCGTCGTTCTCCGAGTACGCGCACACGATCGTCGCGAACGCCAAGGCGCTGGCCGAAGCGCTGATCGAGCGCGGGTACGACCTCGTCTCCGGCGGCACGGACAACCACCTGCTGCTGATCGACCTGACCAACAAGGCGGTGCCCGGCAAGCCCGCCGCGCAGGCGCTGGACCGCGCGGGCATCGAGCTGAACTACAACACCGTGCCGTTCGACCCGCGCAAGCCGTTCGACCCGTCCGGCATCCGGCTGGGCACCTCGGCGATCACCACGCGCGGGCTCAAGCCCGAGCACCAGGTGCAGGTCGCCGAGTGGATCGACCGGACGGTGACCGCCGCGGCGGCACAGCAGGACGGCGAGCTGGACTCGATCGCGGCGGAGATCCGCGAGTTCCTCCAGCCGTTCCCGATCCCGGGCTACCGCGAGTGACGTCGTGAGTGGCGATCACGGTTAGAACCGTGATCGCCACTCACGAGTTGTTGAGCCGGGCCGCTTGGCTGATCAGGTGATTGCGCTCGGCCACGTTGGGTGCCTTCTCCGCCGCCTCGCGGTACAGCCGCGCGGCCGTCGCCAGGTCTCCGTCGCGTTCATGCAGGTAGGCCGCCACCGCACTATGCCGAGGCAGCTTGTCGTCCAGCTCGGCCAGCGCCTTCAATCCCGCGCGAGGCCCGTCCGCCTCGCCGACCGCGACCGCCCGGTTCAGCCGGACGATCGGGCTGTCGGTCAGCGCCAGCAACTCGTCGTACCACTCGACGATCTGCACCCAGTCGGTTTCCTCCGCGGTGAGAGCGTCGGCGTGCAGCGCGGCGATCGCGGCTTGAGCCTGGTACTCGCCGAGCTGGTCCCGAGCCAGCGCAGCCTGCAGGATGTCGACGCCCTCGGCGATCAGCCGGGTGTCCCAGGCACTCCGGTCCTGTTCGGCGAGCGGCACGAGGCTGCCGTCCGGCTTCGTCCGCGCGGCGCGGCGGGCGTGGTGCAGCAGCATCAACGCGAGCAGACCGGCCACCTCCGGATGGTCGAAGCCCGCCGCAAGCTGCCGGGTCAGCCGGATGGCCTCGGCGGCGAGGTCGAGTTCGCCGGAGTAGCCCTCGTTGAACACCAGATACAGCACACGCAGCACGGTCGCGACGTCGCCGGGCGCGTCGAACCGCACGGTGGACACGGTTTTCTTCGCCCGGCTGATCCGTTGCGCCATCGTCGCTTCCGGCACCAGATACGCCTGCGCGATCTGCTTCGTGGTCAGCCCGCCGACCGCGCGCAGCGTGAGCGCGACGGCCGACGACGGCGTCAACGACGGGTGCGCGCACAGGAAGTAGAGCTGGAGCGAATCGTCCACCGCGGCCGCCGGACCGGGCGGCGGCTCGGCGTCCACCGCCACTTCCCGGCCCCGGCGCGCGGATTCCGATCGCGTGGCGTCGAGGAACCGGCGCCACGCGGCGGAGATGAGCCACGCCTTCGGATCGCGCGGCGGATCGTCCCGCCACGCGTCCAGCGCGCGGATCAGCGCTTCCTGCACGGCATCCTCGGCCGACGCGAAGTCCGCTCCGCGCCGGACGAGGATGCCGATCACCGCGGGCACGAGTTCCCGCAGCAACTCCTCGTTCATTCGGTCACCGAGGGGTTCACGCCGTAGCAGGGGCGCAGTTCGAGCCATTCGTGGATCGGCTTTCCGCCCGCGCCGGGGGCCGCGGACAGCTCCCCGGCCAGTTCGAGCGCGCGCTCGTAGCTGTCGACGTCGATGAGCATCCAGCCCGCGATGACGTCCTTCGTCTCGGCGAACGGACCGTCGGTGACCGGCGGGCGGCCCTCGCCGTCGAAGCGGACCCACGTCCCTTCCGGGGACAGCGCCTGCTCGCTGACGAACTCGCCGGTCTCCACGAGCCGGTCCGCGAAGTCGCGCATGTACTGGATGTGGGCGGTGACCTCCTCGGGCGTCCACTGGTCCATGGGGACGTCGTTCACCGAAGCCGGCGCGCCGCGGTAGTGCTTGAGCAGCAGGTACTTGGCCATGGTGGTTCTCCTCCGTGCTGGTGGCGACTCGGCGTCGGCCACGTTCGCGCCAGGGACGGAGCCGGTCGCGCGTTCTCGACATCGTCGGGCGAGAGATTAGCGTCACAGGATATTTGGTTGATGAATGCAAGTTTTTCGGGAACAGTTGTGGCGAGCAAGTAGTTGAGGGATACAAGCAAGTAGCTCGGCACTGAGGGAGACCACCATGAGCGACACCGCCACTGCGGAAGGGGGCGCCACCACGAACGGACGGCTTTCACACCGGCAGATCCTCACGGTTCTGTCCGGGCTGATGCTCGGCATGTTCCTGGCGGCCCTCGACCAGACCATCGTGTCCTCGGCGATGAAGACCATCGCCGACGAACTGCACGGACAGAGCCTGCAGGCCTGGGCCACCACCGCCTACCTGATCACCGCGACGCTTTCCACGCCGCTGTACGGCAAGCTGTCCGACCTCTTCGGCCGCAAGCCGATGTACCTGACCGCGATCTCGCTCTTCCTCGCCGGTTCGCTGGCGAGCGCGATGGCCGGATCGATGTACGAACTGGCCGCGTTCCGCGCGTTCCAGGGCCTCGGCGCCGGCGGGCTGATGTCGCTCGCGCTGGCGATCATCACCGACATCACCTCGCCGCGGGAACGCAGCCGCTACCAGGGCTACTTCATGGCCGTGTTCGGCGTCTCGAGCGTCGCCGGCCCGGTCGTCGGCGGGTTCTTCGCCGGACTCGACTCGTTCGCCGGCCTGACCGGCTGGCGCTGGGTGTTCATGGTGAACGTCCCGATCGCGCTCGCCGCGCTGGTCGTCGTGAGCAAGGTGCTGAACCTCCCGCACACCCGGGTGGACCAGAAGGTCGACTTCCTCGGAGCCGGCGCGCTGACGTTGGGTCTCGTGCCGCTGCTGCTCGTCGCCGAGCAGGGCCGCGAATGGGGCTGGGGTTCGCCCGCGTCGCTGGCGATGTACCTGGTCGGCGCGCTCGGCGTGGCCCTGTTCGTCCTGCAGGAACGCCGGATGGGCGACGCCGCGCTGCTGCCGCTGCGGCTGTTCCGCAGCGGGGTGTTCCGGGTGTCGACGCTGGTCACCGTGATCCAGGGCATCGGGATGTTCGGCGCGATGATGTCGCTGCCGCTGTACCTGCAGATCGTCAAGGGCGCGACGCCGACCCAGGCCGGGCTGCAGATGCTGCCGCTCACCCTCGGGATCATGGTCGCGAGCCTCGGCAGCGGCCGGATCATCACCCGGACCGGCCGGTACAAGGGCTTCGCGGTCGCCGGACTCGGCCTGATGGCCGCGGCGGTGTACGCGTTCTCGATGATCGGCGTGGACACCGCGCTCGGCGTGGTCATGGCCATCGCGTTCGTGCTCGGACTGGGCCTCGGCTCGACCATGCAGACGCTGACCCTGGCCGCCACGAACGACGTCACGCCCCGCGACATCGGGGTCGCGACCTCGTCGGTGACGTTCTTCCGGCAGATCGGCGGCACGGCGGGCACCGCGGTGTTCCTGTCGATCCTGTTCAGCACGGTCGGCGACCGGATCGCGGCGGCGGTGCGCTCGGCGATGGCCTCCCCGGCCTACACCGCGGCGCTGGCGCAGCACCCGGAGTTCGCCCGGCAGCTGGCCGGCGGCGGCCTCGACGTGAACGACACCTCGTTCCTGTCGACGCTCGACCCGGTGCTCGCCCGGCCGATCCTGGAAGGGTTCTCCAGCTCGATGAGCACGGTGTTCCTGATCGGCGGCGCGGTGCTGACCGTCGGGTTCGCGCTGGTCTGGCTGCTGCGGGAGAAGCCGCTGTCGGACAAGTCGGCGATGGAGCAGCGCGCCGAGCAGGAAGCGGGCGAACTGGCCCTCGCGGGCTGATCAGGCAGTAAAAAGGGCCGTCCACCAGGCAGGTGGACGGCCCTTTTTCGCGTGGCTCAGTGGTGCGCTTCGCCGTTGATCTCTTCCTTGGCGAGGCGGTCCTTCTCGCGCTCGTACGAGCGGGTGATCTCCGACTCGGCGTCGGCGCGGCCCACCCAGGACGAGCCCTCGACGCTCTTGCCCGGCTCGAGGTCCTTGTACACCTCGAAGAAGTGCTGGATCTCGAGCTTGTGGAACTCGTTCAGGTGGTGGATGTCCCGCAGGTGCTCAAGGCGCGGGTCGTTCGTCGGGACGGCGAGGACCTTGTCGTCCGGGCCCTTCTCGTCGGTCATCCGGAACATGCCGATCGCGCGGCAGCGGATCAGGCAGCCGGGGAACGTCGGCTCCTGGACGAGCACGAGCACGTCGAGCGGGTCGCCGTCCTGGCCGAGCGTGTCGTCGATGAAGCCGTAGTCGGCCGGGTACTGGGTCGCGGTGAACAGGGTCCGGTCGAGCTTGATCCGACCGGTCTTGTGGTCGACCTCGTACTTGTTGCGCTCCCCCTTGGGGATTTCGATCGTGACGTCGAATTCCACGGCCGTCCTCGCTGCTTCTGTTGACTCTCGGTGTGCCACGCGCTCGTGGGCGGCAACCTCATGACCTCGTTGACGTCACTAGTGTGGACTACGCCCCGTCGGCCGGTCGCGCCGATGTCGGCCAGACGGCATGTGACCTTGGCCCCTCCGGGGGCGGGTGAGAAGGAGTGGTGGGTGCCGGAAAACGACCAGCCGAGGTGGCCCACGGGCGACGAGGACACCTCGTCGCAGCCGGACCGGGCGACTTCCCGCCTCCCCCTGCCCAAGCGCGACGCGGGAGCCACCGCGCAGCTTTCCGTGCCCAACGTCACACCTGGCGACGGCCCGGGATCGTGGTTCCGGCCGAACGTCCCGCCGGAGGAGGTCCCCGGGCTGAACGCCCCCTCGGACGCTCCCGTCCCGCCGCCGGAACCGCCGCGGTCGAACCTCGCGGACCGGGTGAGCGGCACCTCGATGCCCCCTCGGGCCGAGGCACCGAAACCGCAGGCGCCCTGGGTCCCGGTGGAGGGCCCGACCCGGTTCGCGGCCGGGGTGCCGAGGCCGGGCGACAACGCGAGCCGCCCGGACGCCGAGGGGGCCGCGGAGCAGACGGTCCGGGCGCAGCCGAACGTCTCGGCTGGGCAAGGCGGGCAGCAGGAGTCCTCGCCCGCCTGGCAGGCCGCGCGGAAGCCGGGGAACTCGCTGTTCGAGCCCGCTGGGGGTTCCGCGTCTTCGGGCGAGGGGCAGGGGTGGAATCCGTTCCAGTCCGGCCAGCCTGCCGAGTCCGCTGGGTCCGCTGGGGCTGCTCGGCCCGAGGAGAAACAGGGACAGCAGTTCGCCGCGTTCCGGGACGAGACCCCGGGAACGGGCGAGAACAACCAGGGCTGGGCGGCGTTCCGGCCGGTTGTCGCGCGGGACGAGCAGGGGCAGGAGCCGCCCAAGGAGGGCTGGACCGCCTTCCGCAACGACTCCGGCGACGCTGCCGGCTCCGCGCAGCCGGGTCGTGGCGGTGAAGGGACGGCTGGTCAGGCTCAGCCCGGCCGCGCCGAGGAACAGAACCAGCCGGGCTTCCGGGGCGAATCGGGCCCGGAAGCCGGGTCCGCCGCCGCGCGGCTCAATCCGGCTCAGCCCGGTCGTCCAGGCAACGAAGCGCAGGAAAACCGGGGCCGCCCCGACGAGTCGGTCCCGGGCGCGGTGCGGCTCAACCCGGCTCAGCCAGGCCGTCCGGGCAACGAAGCGCAGGAAAACCGGGGTCGCCCCGACGAGTCGCAGGGCAATCGGAACGAATCCGGTTCCGGGGAGTGGTCGCAGCAGATCGAAATCCCCGTCCGGCCCGCCCTGCCCGAACCCGCGCCCGGCACCGTTCCGCCCGCGGGCGGCGGGCAGGTGCGGCCGATGCGGATCGACCCGTCCGGGGATCAGTTCCCGGCGGAGGCGACTGTCGGGATCCCGCGTCCGGCCGAGGGTTTCCCGAGCGCACCCGACATGCAGCAGGGCCCGTCTGAGGCGACCGTCGGCATTCCCCGGCCCGCGGAAGGCTTCGCGGAGCGGCCAGGTCCGGAGCAGATTCCGCCGCGCGCCGCCGCGGAGCAGTCGCCTCCGGAGCCGCCCGCCGGTGCCGGGCCGGTCCCGCCCGCGGACGACGCGCCGAAGAAGCCTCGCCGGAAGGTGCTGGTCCTGGCGCTCGTCGTGCTGCTTCTGCTCGCCGCCGCAGGGGGTGCGTCGGCCGTGCCCGCGGTGTCCAACCGGCTCGGGTTGCCGTGGGCGCCGAACGCGCCGAAGGGCAGCGAACCCGACCCCGCCGACGCCAGCCTCGCGCTGCACGGCCCGGACACCTCCGGGCAGGGACCGTCCGCGAACGGCGTGGCCGCGAAGCTCTCCGGTCCGGCCGGCGCGGCGGCGCTCTCGCAGCTCAGCGGCAGCGTGATCGACCCGGCCAGCGGCACCGTGCTGTGGGACCACGCGTCGAACACTCCGCTGACCCCGGCGTCGACCACGAAGATCCTCACCGTCGCCGCGGCGCTGCTCGCGATGGAGCCGACGAAGCGGATCTCCACCAAGATCGTCCAGGGCGCGCAGCCGGGCACCGTGATCATCGTCGGCGGCGGCGACCCGTCGCTGACCGCGCTGCCGGTCGGCACCGATTCGCCGCTCTACCCGGGCGCGGCGCACCTCGACGACCTCGTCAACCAGGCCAAGAAGGCCGGCGGCGACATCAAGAAGGTGCAGCTCGACGCGAGCGCCTACACCGGCCCGAACACCGCGCCGGGCTGGGAGCCGGGCGACGCGCCGTCGCTGTTCGGCGCGCCGATCGTCCCGGCCATGACCGACGGCGGCCGCGGCAATCCGAAGGTCGACGAGACGATGCGCTCGGCCAACCCGGGAACCGCGCTCACCCAGCTCGTCGCGGACAAGCTCGGCGCGAGCCCGGCCGGTGCCGCCAAGGCTCCCGAGGGTGCGAAGGTGCTCGGCGAGGTCCAGTCGGCTCCGCTGCCGGACCTCGCGTACGCGCTGCTGCAGATCTCCGACAACGTGCTCGCCGACGCGCTCGGCCGCCAGGTCGCGATGGCCACCGGCGGGGAAGCGTCGTTCGCCGGTGCGTCCGCCGCGGTGAAGAAGGTGTTGGCGGACCACGGTTTCGACGTCAACGGCCTGCAGCTGTTCGACACGAGCGGACTGTCCAATCAGAACAAGGTGCCGGCCAGGCTGCTGGCTCAGGTGCTCGCCGCGGCGGCCGGTCCGGACGGCAAGGACCCGAACACGCCGAAGCTGCGTCCGCTGCTGGCCGGGCTGCCGGTCGCGGGCAGCCCGGAGGGCACGCTGCACGGCCGCTACCACTCGGGCGAAACCCAAGGGGGCAGGGGCTGGGTGCGGGCCAAGACCGGCACGCTTACCGGCGTCAACACCCTCGCGGGGTATGTGCTCGACAGCGACAACCGGGTGCTCGCCTTCGCGTTCATGTCCAACGGTTCGGAGAAGAACTCCGGGCAGGCGGCGCTCGACGTGCTGGCGACGGCCTTGCGAGGCTGTGGCTGCAAGTAACCGGCGCTGGGCCGACTCGCTGAACCGGTTCGGCTGAGCTGCCCACAATCTCCGACCGGCAGGTAGCGTCGGAGGGGTGAGCCAGGAAACCGAGACCCGACGGCGGCCCATGGTCGACTGGGACCGGGCGGCCGCCACCGGCGCGCTGCTGGTGCGCGGCGGCCCGCAGGTCGCCCGAGGCGAGGCCGACCGCGCCGTGGTCGACCTGCGCGAGCTGACCGCCGAGGCCGAGGGGCACGTCCGCGAGCTGACCGGACTCGGCCGCGACCTGCCGCTGCTGCCCGGCACCGTGGTCGACCGGCCGGGCTGGGTCCGGTCCGCCGCGTCCGGTCTCGGCGTGCTCACCGGGCGCGCGCTGCCCGCGGCGCAAGGCGGTCCGCTCGGCCCGATCCTGGCGTCCGGCGCGGGCGTGCAGACCGGGCTGCTGCTCGCGTTCCTGGCGTCCCGAGTGCTCGGCCAGTACGACCCGTTCGGCGGTCCGGAGAACAAGGGCGAGCTGCTGCTCGTCGCGCCGAACGTGGTGGCCGCCGAACGCGCGATGAAGGTCCCCGCGCACGATTTCCGGCTGTGGGTCTGCCTGCACGAATGCACGCACCGGCTGCAGTTCACCGCGGTGCCGTGGCTGCGCGACTACTTCGCCGACGAGGTCGAACGGCTGGTGTCCGGGATCGCGGAAAGCTCCGCCGAAGGCCTCGCCGAACTGGTCGGCCGGCTGCCGGACGCGCTGCGCAATCGCGGCAAGGGCGGCGGCATCGCGGAGCTGCTGCAGTCGCCGAAGGAGCGTTCGGTTTTCGACCGGCTGCTGGCGCTGTCCACGCTGCTGGAGGGCCACGCGGACTACGTGATGGACGCGGTCGGCCCGCAGGTCGTGCCCAGCGTCGAGCAGATCCGGGCGCGGTTCACCGCGCGGCGCCAGGGCGGCGGGCTTTTCGACCGGCTGCTGCGCGCGGTGCTCGGCCTCGACGCGAAGATCCGCCAGTACGAGGAAGGCGCGAAGTTCACGCGGCACGTGGTCGACGCGGTCGGGATGGACGGGTTCAACAAGGTGTGGCGCTCGCCGAACACCTTGCCGACGCGCGCCGAGATCGCCGACCCCGCGGCCTGGGTGCGGCGCCTGCACGGGTGAACGCGCTCGCCGCGGTCCGGACAGCGGTCCGCGATTTCCTAGCGACAGTCGCTGTTCCCGGCGAAGTGTGCGTCGCGGTGTCGGGCGGCGCGGACTCGCTAGCGCTCGCTGAAGCGACGGCGTACGTCCTTCGGCATCGAGACGTCCGTACGCGGGCGCTCATCGTCGACCATGGCCTCCAGGCCGATTCCGCCGTCGTTGCCGCTGAAGCCGCGACAGTCGTGAAGGGCCTTGGCATCGACGTCGTTGAAGTGCATGCCGTACACGTTGTAGGCAAAGGTGGTCCCGAAGCAGCGGCGCGCGCTGCGAGGTACCACGCGCTGCGCGAAGCGTTGCCGAACGGTGAAGGGCTCGTACTGCTCGGCCACACCCAAGACGACCAAGCCGAGACAGTGCTGCTCGGGCTAGGCCGCGGCTCCGGACCGCGCTCGTTGGCCGGCATGCGTCCACACGATCCGCCGTGGGGTCGTCCGTTGCTCGGCATCACTCGCGCGCAAACCGTCGCGGCGTGCACAGAACTCGGTCTGGAGCCGTGGCAAGACCCGCACAACGCAGATCCGCGCTTCACCCGCGTACGGCTGCGTACGGAAGCGCTGCCGCTCCTGGAGGACGTGCTGTCGGGTGGAGTCGCTCCAGCTTTAGCCCGTACGGCCGCACAGCTGCGCGAAGACACCGAGGCGTTGGACACACTCGCCGCGCGCGTACACGAGCGCGCGACCCGCGAAGACGACCTCGACGTAGCTGTGCTCGCGGCCGAGCCCGCTGCGCTGCGCAGACGGGTTCTCCGCAGGTGGCTGCTGGACTCCGGGGTCCGCGAACTGACCGACGCGCACCTGCGTTCGGTCGACGCGCTCGTGGCCCGTTGGCGGGGTCAGGGCGGGGTGTGGCTGCCGGGCAACTTGGAGGCTCGACGGCGGCGTGGCAGGCTCTCGCTTGCCGGACCCGAACCCACCACCCGAGGGGAATGACGCGTGTACGAGGGCGAGATCGCCTCCGTGCTCATCACCGAGCAGCAGATCAAGGACAAGATCGCGGAGCTGGCGGCGAAGATCGCCGCGGACCACCCGGAAAACGGCCAGGGCGACCTCCTCCTGGTCGGCGTCCTCAAGGGCGCCGTCATGTTCATGACCGACTTCGCGCGGGCGCTTCCGGTGCCGGCGCAGCTGGAGTTCATGGCCGTGTCGTCCTACGGGTCTTCGACCTCGTCGTCGGGGGTGGTGCGGATCTTGAAGGACCTCGACCGCGACATCGCCGGGCGCGACGTGCTGATCGTCGAGGACATCGTCGACTCCGGGCTCACCCTGTCCTGGCTGCTGAAGAACCTGGCGAGCCGGAACCCGGCCTCGCTCGAGGTCGTCTCGCTGCTGCGCAAGCCGGAAGCCGTGAAGGTCGAGGTGCCGGTGAAGTACATCGGCTTCGACATCCCCAACGAGTTCGTCGTCGGCTACGGCCTCGACTACGCCGAGCGCTACCGCGACCTGCCCTACATCGGCACGCTGGACCCGCACGTCTACACGTCCGGATAGTCCGGATCGTCTCGGTTCGCGATAACTCTTTCGGGTCTGGAACCCGGAAGCCCGAAATCGCGTCATAGGGCTCGACCAGGTGCGTTAACCTATGCGAAGACCTATTGCCATGCGGACGAGTGACACCAGCCGACGGGCTGGTCCTCGCGCGGGGGAACGGAGAGAGGGCAGATGGGCAACAACAGCTCGGCGGATGCCGCGGCGTTCAAGAACGCCGCTGTCAACGGCCAGGTCGGGATCGACCCGGATGCCGCGCAGACCGTGCTGAAGAAGATCCGGACCGGGCGGGACGCGATCGAAGCTCTTCTGAACAGCGCGGGCACGCTCGCGCAGCCGCCGAAGCTCGGCGCGAACCCGGTCGGCAAGGCGATGGCGACGAAGTTCGTGCAGCGCGCCGACGGCGGCGGCGACTCCTACTCGTCCGCGTTGCAGAACCTGCTCAGCCAGTACCAGGTGGCGGAGGAAGGCATCGTCGCGGCGATGTCCCGCTACCACGAGTTCGACCAGTCCGCCGGCGACCCGTTCCGCAGCAAGGCCTGACGTCCTAGGGGGATCACGCAGTCATGGCACCGAACACCACCACCTCGGCCCCGGACGGATCGGGCTACAACACCTCCGGCTACGGCACGTCGTCCTCGGTCCCCGCGCCCGGTTCGACCGTGGCGATGGGCTCCAACCCGGCGGCCAACGAGATCGTCGCGTCGGCGCGCAGCAGCTCCGGCGGGTTCGAGATCGGCGGCGACCGCGCCATCGCCAACCCGCCGAACTGGCAGGCGCAGGAAAGCCACCAGCTCTACGTCGGCGCGACCACGGACAACGACCCGGGCACCGCCGAGGCCACCGGGCAGCACTGGGCCAAGCACGGCACCGAGCTGAAGCAGGCGTCCGACGACCTGTACAACGCGATCACCGAACTGGGCAACGTCTGGGTCGGCCAGGGCGCGGCGGGTGCGCAGGGCGCGCTCGTGGCGATCGCCAACTCGGGCACCCAGGCCTCCGACGCCGCGCACACGATGGCCGACCGGCTCGCCCGCCAGGCCGCCGCGGCCGCCGAGGTCAAGAAGATGCCCGCCCCGCGCGACTACGACCCGAAGCAGGCCATGGCGGCCGCGCTCGCGGGCGGCCCGGCCGCGCTGGCCGCGGACCAGAAGGCGCAGGCGGACGCCGCGAACGACGTCAAGGCGCAGCAGGTCGCCTTCTTCAACGCCTACACCCAGGCGATGAGCGAGGTCGACAGCTCCACCCCGAGCTTCGGCCCGGACTCGCTCGGCATGAAGCCGACCGCGACGCACTTCAACGGCAACTCCTTCAACAACGTCAGCACCGTCGGCCACACCGACGCTCCGGGCGCGCTCGGCTCCCCGGCCAGCTTCGGCACGGTGGGCGCGCACGGCGGGCCCGGCGGCGCGGCAGTCGCTGGGCACGGCGCTCCGGCGCACGTCTCGGCTGACTCGGGCAAGTACGGCACCTCCGGTCTCGAGGGCGGCGCGCTCGCCGCGGGCGCCGGTGTCGGCACCGGTTCCGGCGTCGGCGCGGCCCCGGTCGCCGCGGCGCCCGCGAGCACCGGCGGCAGCGGGGTCGGCGCGGCGCTCGGCCTCGGCGCCATCGGCGCGGGAGCCGGATTCGCCGGCGGCAAGCTCGGCGAGGGCAACCGCAGCGGTTCGCGCAAGGAGGAGGAAGGCAAGACCTCCGCGGCGTCCGAGCACCAGAGCGGGCAGAGCGCCGCGTCGGCGGCTCCGCAGCAGCAGGGCGTCGTCCCGGCGAGCGGCACCATCGGCCAGTCGCAGGGCATGAGCCCGATGGGCGGCATGGGCGGTGCGGGCGCGCACGGCGCCGGCGAGGAGGACGAGGAGCACACGCACGCCTCGTTCCTCATCGAACCGGACCCGGACGACGCGTTCGGGGCCAACCAGGCCACCCCGCCGCCGGTCATCGGCGCGTGGTCGGACGACGACAACTGACGCACTGCTCGCGGGCGCGTGACCGGCAAGGTCACGCGCCCGCGAGCGTTCGCAATCACGTGGGGTAGGGGGTTGGTCGATGCCGAACGCGGAGCTGCTCGCGCCGATCGAGGTGGACTTCCTGTGGGAGTCGGCCGGGATGGGCGAGCTGCCGTATCCGCTGCGGATCCGTTCGCACGGCGCGACGATGGACGAGCGCTCGGCGCTGCGCACGCGCACGCTGGGCGCGCTGGCCGACCGCGGGCTCGCCGACGACCGGGGCAGGCCCGCCCCGCACGTCGAGGACTATTTCGGCATTCTCGCCTCGCCGGACGTCAGTCTCGACACCGTCCAGCTGCTCGACCCGAACGGCGAACCGCTGCTCGCGGTCGCGGGCAGCGCGAACGGCGAAGGCCTGTTCGCGGTGCAGGACCAGCGCGGACTGCACCTGCACCCGTGCGCGCCGGACGGACTGGCCACGGCGATCATTTCGCTCCTGCCGGGCGCCCCG
This sequence comes from Amycolatopsis sp. VS8301801F10, assembly GCF_046195355.1. NCBI lineage: Bacteria > Bacillati > Actinomycetota > Actinomycetes > Pseudonocardiales > Pseudonocardiaceae > Amycolatopsis > Amycolatopsis sp. VS8301801F10. The sequence goes on from NZ_CP176065.1 coordinate 2,010,531, forward strand.
CGCGGCACCGAGAAGTCGATCACCGTGCCGCTGGAGCAGCTGGTCGGCGCGTCCGGGGTCGACTTCATGCAGCGGCGCGGCAACCAGGTGGACGCCTCCGGCCGCGCGAGCGTGGACGAGGACCGCAAGGCACTCGCCCGGCTGCACGCCCAGCAGCGGCTGCGCGGCGGCCAGATCGGCGCGAACGCCCGCAACCGCCTCGGCGGCCGCAGCCGGTCGACCGTGCTGAGCTGGTTCGACACCGAAACCGGCCGGTACTTCACGCAGGCAAGCCAGGGCCACGACGGACGCGACTGGATCACCATCGCGCCCGCCGACCCGGCGACCTTGCGGCACCGGCTCGGCGAAATGCTCGCCAGCGTGGCCGACCAGGCCAGCGCGGGCGCCTTCTGACCGAACCGACCAGCGCGGGCGCAGGGCGCTTGAAGACTGCCGGTCCGGCGCTACGCTGGGCGGGAAATCGTTGACCGGAGGGTGAGCAGCACCGGATGCATCAAGAGTTCTTCTCGCCGCTGGCATTCGACTTCCTGTGGGAGTCGATGGAGCTGGGCGAGCTGCCCTACCCGCTGCGCGTGCGCTCGCACGGCGCGACGATGGACGAGCGCGTGTCGCTGCGGCACCGGGTCGACACCGAGCTGAAGGCCCGCGGCATCCGCGACGCGCGCGGCCGGGTCGAACCCGACGTCGAAGACTGGCTGACCCTGCTCGCGCGCGCCCCGCATTCCATCGACGCGCTGCACATCCCGCAGTTCGAGGCGCATCCGGTCGCGCTGCTCGCCGCGGGCGACGAGCGCACCGGCGTGGTCGCGATCCAGGACGCGGACGGCATCTGGCTGCGCGCGATCCCGCCGGACGGGCTGGTGTCCACGATCGTCGAACTGCTGCCCGGCGGTCCGCGCGGCAGTGAGGCGTCGGTCACGCTTCCGCTGGACGAGGCGCTGCGCATCCAGCCGATCCGGGTTCCGGTCGCGGCGGGCGGGGGCCAGTCCGAGGAGAAGGGCGGGCGGCGCGCGAAGCGGCAGTCGCTCAGCGAGCGCGTCACCGTGGACCCGCGCGAGGCTTACGCGCTCATCGCGGGCCAGCCGCGGCTGCGCGGCGGTCAGCTGGCAGCGAACAGCAGGTCGTCGCTGGGAACGCGGCAGCGGTCGCGGGTGCTGGGCTGGTTCGACACCGCCACCGGACGGTATTTGAGCTTGTCGAGGGCGGGTTCGGACGGCCGCGAATGGGTCACCGTCGCCCCGGCGGACCCGGCCACGCTGCGCAGCAGGCTGGGGGAAATGGCGGCCTCGGTGGCGGTCGACACGCGGTGACCGGCCGACGTGCCGACCGGCCCGGGAACCCTGGCGCGGGATTGGCCGTTGACCTGCGAGAGGCTCGCCAGGCTTCCCCGCCCGTCCGGACGGTACCCTGGTGGGACGGGTGCCCGGCGGTGCCCACGGGTTGTCAAGATCGCGATGGCGGGTATCACAGGATCCGCCCAACCAGGGAGGGTCGAGGCCGCAAGGGCCGAGTCGTATGAACCGGAAGAGCGTGCTCAGGAACCCACTGCTGTGGATCGTCGCGGGGTTGCTGGCGGTGCTGGCCTACAACACGATCTTCGACAGCGATCGTGGCTATACCCAGGCTCCGATCTCGACGGCGATGGGCCAGGTCGCCCAGAGCCACGTCAAGGAAGCCAGCCTCGAGGACAAGGAGCAGCAGCTCAAACTGCTGCTCGCGCAGAAGATCGACGTCGACGGCCAGCAGACTGACAAGATCGTCGCGCAGTTCCCCGCGAACGCCACGCACGAGATCTACGACAAGCTGATCACCGCCCAGAACGGCGGTCAGCCGATCAAGTTCACCACCAAGGTCACCCAGCAGAGCCTGCTGACCCAGATCCTCATCTTCGCCGTCCCGCTGGCGCTGGTGCTCGGCCTGCTGATGTGGATGATGAACAACGCGCAGGGCGGCGGGAACCGCGTCCTGAACTTCGGCAAGTCGAAGGCGAAGCAGCTCAACAAGGACATGCCGAAGACCACCTTCGGCGACGTCGCGGGCGCGGACGAAGCGGTCGAAGAGCTGTACGAGATCAAGGACTTCCTGCAGAACCCGGCGCGATATCAGGCGCTCGGCGCGAAGATCCCGAAGGGCGTCCTGCTCTACGGACCGCCAGGCACCGGCAAGACGCTGCTCGCGCGTGCGGTCGCCGGCGAGGCGGGCGTGCCGTTCTACACGATCTCCGGTTCGGACTTCGTCGAGATGTTCGTCGGTGTCGGCGCCTCGCGCGTCCGCGACCTGTTCGAGCAGGCGAAGCAGAACGCGCCGTGCATCATCTTCGTGGACGAGATCGACGCGGTCGGCCGCCAGCGCGGCGCCGGCCTCGGCGGCGGCCACGACGAGCGCGAGCAGACGCTGAACCAGCTGCTGGTCGAGATGGACGGCTTCGACGCCCGCGGCGGCATCATCCTGATCGCGGCCACCAACCGGCCGGACATCCTCGACCCGGCGCTGCTGCGCCCTGGCCGGTTCGACCGGCAGATCCCGGTGTCCGCGCCGGACCTGCTCGGCCGCAAGGCGATCCTCGAGGTGCACGCCAAGGGCAAGCCGATCGCGCAGGGCACCGACCTGACCGGGCTGGCCAAGCGCACCGTCGGCATGTCCGGTGCGGACCTGGCCAACGTGCTGAACGAGGCCGCGCTGCTCACCGCCCGCGAGAACGGGCACGTGATCACCGACGCCGCGCTCGAGGAATCGGTCGACCGGGTGGTCGGCGGTCCCGCGCGCAAGAGCCGGATCATCTCCGAGAAGGAGAAGAAGATCACCGCCTACCACGAGGGCGGGCACGCGCTCGCCGCGTGGGCGATGCCGGACATCGAACCGGTGTACAAGCTGACCATCCTGCCGCGCGGCCGCACCGGCGGGCACGCGCTGCTGGTGCCCGAGGACGACAAGCAGCTGATGACCCGGTCGGAGATGATCGGGCGGCTGGTGTTCGCGATGGGCGGCCGCACGGCCGAGGAACTGGTGTTCCACGAGCCCACCACCGGTGCGTCCTCGGACATCGAGCAGGCGACGAAGATCGCCCGCGCGATGGTCACCGAATACGGCATGAGCGCGCGGCTGGGCGCGGTGAAGTACGGCCAGGAGCAGGGCGACCCGTTCCTCGGCCGGTCCGCGGGCAGGCAGGCCGACTACTCGCTCGAGGTGGCGCACGAGATCGACGAGGAGGTGCGCAAGCTCATCGAGACCGCGCACACCGAGGCGTGGCACGTGCTGAACACCTACCGCGACGTGCTCGACAACCTGGTCATGGAGCTGCTGGAGAAGGAAACGCTGCAGCGCAAGGACCTCGAGCGGATCTTCGCGACGGTCGAGAAGCGCCCGCACATCACCGTCTTCAACGAGTTCGGCGAGCGCACGCCGTCGGACAAGCCGCCGATCAAGACCCCGGGTGAGCTGGCGATGGAGCGCGGCGAGCCGTGGCCGCCGCCGGCTCCGGAGAAGGAAAAGCGCGCCCTGCAGCCCGCTCCGACCCCGGTCGGCACCGCGCCGGGCGCGGGCGAGCTGCCCGGCGGTCCGCCGTACCAGGCTCCGGACCCGAACGCGAACCCGTACGCCCCGCCGCCCAACGGCGGCCGTCCGGGCGGGCCGAACGGCACCGGCCGCTGGGGCCAGCCGTATGGTGGTCAGCAGCAGCCGGGCGGTCCGGCAGGCGGCGGCTACCAGCCCGGTGGCCCGGGCGGTGCGCAGAGCGGACCGCCGAACTACGGGGCGCCTCCGGGCTGGACCCCGGCGACGTCCCCGGGCGGCCAGCAGCCGTGGCGCCCCGCCGAAGACCGTCCGCGTGAGCAGGGCTGGTTCGCCGACGGCGCGAACGGCCAGCAGCCGGACGAGGGGCAGCATCGGCGTGACGTCGACGGATCAGACAAGCAGTAAAGACGGCATCCGCCCGGTCTTCGATCAGGACCGGGCGGAGCGCGCCGTTCGCGAGCTGCTGCTCGCCTGCGGCGAAGACCCGGATCGGGATGGTCTCCAGGACACCCCGGCCCGGGTCGCTCGCGCTTACCGGGAAATGTTCGCCGGCCTCTACACCGATCCGGACGAGGTGCTGGCGCGGACGTTCGACGAATCGCACGAGGAACTCGTGCTCGTCACGGACATCCCGATGTATTCCAACTGCGAGCACCACCTCCTCCCGTTCCACGGAGTGGCCCACGTCGGCTACATCCCGAACGGCGAGGGCAAGGTCACCGGGCTGTCGAAGCTCGCCCGGCTCGTCGATCTCTACGCTCGCCGCCCGCAGGTGCAGGAGCGGCTCACCTCGCAGATCGCCGACGCGCTCGTGCGCCGGCTGGAGCCGCGGGGCGTGATCGTGGTCGTCGAGGCCGAGCATTTGTGCATGTCGGTGCGCGGGATCCGCAAGCCCGGTTCGCGGACCACCACGTCGGCGGTGCGCGGGATGCTGCGGTCGTCGGCGACGTCGCGGGCCGAGGCGATCGAGCTGATCCGGGGGCGCCGGTGATCCCCCGGCCGGGGCGGTGCGCCGTGATGGGCGTGCTGAACGTGACGCCCGATTCGTTCTCCGACGGCGGCCGCTACCTCGATCTCGACCAGGCGCTGGAGCACGCGCGCGAGATGTGGGCGCGCGGTGCGGACCTGATCGACGTCGGCGGCGAATCGACGCGGCCGGGCGCCTCGCGGGTGGACGCGGAGACCGAGGCCGCGCGCGTTTTGCCGGTGATCCGGCAGCTGGCTTCCGAGGGCGTCGTGCTGTCGGTCGACACCACGCGGGCCGCGGTCGCGGAAGCCGCGGTGGCGGCTGGCGCGAAGGTGATCAACGACGTGTCCGGCGGGCTCGCCGATCCGGCGATGGGTCGGGTCGCGGCGGAAACCAAGGCGCCGTGGGTGCTGATGCACTGGCGCGGGCACAGCAAGGACATGAACGCGCTGGCCACGTACACCGACGTGGTCGCCGAGGTGCGCGGCGAGCTGCTGCAGCGGATCGACGAGGCGGTCGCGGCCGGGGTGTCCGAGAGCGAGATCGTGCTCGACCCGGGGCTCGGGTTCGCGAAGCACGCCGAGCACGACTGGGCGTTGCTGCACGGGCTGGATTCGTTGGTGGGCTTGGGTTTCCCGGTTCTGGTGGGTGCTTCGCGCAAGCGTTTCCTCGGCCGGTTGCTGGCCGGGAAGGACGGCGTGCCGAGGCCGCCGGACGGCCGCGAGATCGCCACCGCGTCGATCTCGGCGCTGGCCGCGGCGGCGGGCGCTTGGGGCGTGCGCGTGCACGAGGTGGGGGCATCACTGGACGCCGTGGCGGTGGCCGCGGCCTGGCAGCAAGGACGGGCCAATGGCTGACCGCATCACGCTCACGGGTCTGCGCGTGTTCGGCCGACATGGGGTCTTCGACCACGAGAAGCGCGACGGACAGGAATTCGTCGTCGACATCGTCGCGTGGCTCGACCTCGGGCCGGCCGCGGCGTCGGACGACCTGACCAAGACGCTGCACTACGGCGAGCTGGCCGAGCTGGCGGCGGGAATCGTCGCCGGGGAGCCGTACGACCTGATCGAGAGCGTCGCCGGGAAGATCGCCGACGAGGTCATGCGCGACGACCGGCTGACCGCCGTCGAGGTCACCGTGCACAAGCCGTCCGCTCCGATTCCGCTGACCTTCGACGACGTCGCGGTCACCGTCCGGCGGGAGCGATGAGCCGCGCGGTGCTGTCGCTGGGGTCCAACCTCGGCGACCGGCTCGGCTACCTGCGCAGCGCGGTCGACGCGGTGCGCCCGGCGCTCGTCGCGGTGTCCGGCGTGTATGAGACGAAAGCCTGGGGCGTCGAGGACCAGCCGGATTTCCTGAACGCGCTGTGCATCGTCGACGACCCGGCGCGCGACCACTGGGCGTGGCTGCGCGCCGGGCAGGCGGCCGAACAGGCGGCGGGCCGGGTGCGCGAACTGCGCTGGGGCCCGCGCACGCTGGATGTCGACATAGTGACCGTGCAGGGCGTGACGTCCGACGATCCGGAGCTGCTGCTGCCGCATCCCGGGACGCCGGACCGGGCGAGCGTGCTGATCCCGTGGCTCGAGATCGACCCGGACGCCGAGGTGCCCGGACACGGCCGGGCCGCCGACCTGCTCGCCCGGCTGCCGGAAGCCGACCGGGCGGGCGTCGTCCTGCGGCCCGACCTCACCTTGTCGTGAGTGCTTAGGCCGGTTCTAACCGGCGTGGGCGCTCACGAGGCCCGCAGCGCCGCCAGCAGGAACTGGACCTCTTCCTGGCGGCTGGGGATGGCGGGCCAGCCGTTGATGGTCGCGAGCAGCTGCCAGTACCGCTCGGCGCGCGGATCCGCACCGACAGCGATTCCGTCCGCCAGCTGGCAACGGACCGCGGGGTCGGCCGGGTCCTGGCCGGGGCGGGCCGAGGCGGTCGCGATCGCGTCCGCCAGCGCTCGTCCCGCCGGGGAGTCCGGCGCGTGGCCCGCGTCGAGCGCGGAGCGGGCGTCGGTCATCCAGGCGTCCCAGTTCTCCCGCTGAGCCTTCGTCGGGTGCTCGTATTCGCCCGCTTCCCGGGTGGCCGAATGCCGTTCGCTCATCGTGCGGATGGACTGCCGGAAGTCCGGGTCTCGCACGAGTTCGGCGAACTCGATCCAGGCCTCCAGTTGTTCCGGTGTCGGATCCTCCGGAAGGTCTGGTTTGGCTGATTGCATTCGCGCGTAGAACTCGGGATCGACGTCGAGTCCCTGCATCATTTCGGCCCAGAACTCGTCGACCAGACGGCGGCGTTCCTCGTCCGGCATTTGGGCGATGCGGTTCATCAGTTTCACTTCCTCCAGCTCGGAATCCCGTTTCAGCACCGCGCGCAGTACCGCGCGGCGCAGCCGCAACCGCCGGATCTGCTCGTCGAGGGCGTCGACGTGGCTCGTCGCCAGGTCGCGCACCGTCGTCTCGCGCGCCAGCGCGCGGGACACGTCGGGCAGGCCGATGCCCAGCTCGCGCAGCGTCCGCACCAGCTCCAGCCGGGCGAGCGCGTGCGCGTCGTACAGCCGGTAGCCGGCTCCGGTCCGCTGCGTGGGCGGGAGCAGGCCCTCGTCGGAGTAGAACCGGATGGTCTTCACCGGCAGCCCGGTGCGCCGGGACAGTTCGCCGATCGTGAAGACCGTGGGGGCAGGCATGTCAGGCATGGTGGAGTCTCCAGTCGCTGGAGAGTCAAGCCTGCCAGAACGGGCTCGGTACGGTGGAGGCATGCACTTCACGCGGTCCCGGGACCTGGTCGTGGCCGCGGTCCTCGGCCTCGTCGTGGTCTACGTGCTGTTCCAGGCGGCCTACGGCGATCTGCCGCAGCTGCCCTTGCTCGCCGGGGTGACCTTCGCGGTGCTCGCGGTCGCCGAGACGGGGCTGGCGGTGTCGATCCGGTCGCGGATCAAGTCCGGCCGGGTGCGCGGCGAGGCGGTCGGGATCGCCAGGGCGGTGGCGCTGGCGAAGGCGTCGTCGCTGGCCGGGGCGTTTCTCGGCGGCGGCTGGCTGGCCGCGTTCCTCTACGTTTTCCCCCGACGTGACGAACTCGTCGCCGCGGTCTCGGACAGCAAGTCGGCGGTCGTCGGGGTGGTGTCGTCGGCGCTGCTCGTAGCTGCCGGTTTGTGGCTCGAGCACTCCTGCCGGACGCCGCCGGAGGAGCGCGGGGGAACGACCGGTTAACGCTTCGATGGCGCCGCTCGAAGTACCGACTAGGTCTCATTCGGATCACCAGAAGGTACGGTGTCAGGCATGACTGGCGTGGGTGACGACTCGCACGGCCGCCGCCCTGGCAGGCCGTGGCTTGTCGTCGGATTGCTCCTCGCCGTCGGCGCCACCCTCGCATTGGTGCTCAGCGACGACCTCCGGTACCTCCGGCTCGGGATCGTCGCGGCGCTCTGGGCTGCCCTGATCGGCGCCTTCCTGGCTGTCCGGGCCCGCAAGAACGCGGCGCACAGCGAGGAGGCGGTCGCCGAGGCGCAGGCGGTATACGAACTCGAGCTGGAACGCGAGATCGCGGCCCGGCGGGAGTACGAACTCGAACTCGAAACGGAAACGCGCGAGGCCGCCGAAGCACGATCGCGCGAAGAATTGGATGCGCTCCGTGCCGAAGTGGCTGCGCTCCGCGAAAGCCTGCAATCGCTGTTCGGCGGCGAGGTGCTGCTCGAGCGCGTCGCGCTGACTGCGCAGGCCACCCGGATGCGCTCGCTGAACGACGAGCAGCGGCTCGTTTCGGCGGGTGCGGAAGCCAAGAACGGCAATGGCAAGAAACCGGCTCAGCTGCTCGCTCCGAAGAAGCAGGTGGTCGATGTTCCGGAGCGGCCGACCGAATTGATGGACCGGGTGCTCGACGCGAATCCCGCGGAGCGCCGCCGGCCGCCGGTGAACGGGACCGCGAAGACCAACGGGACTTCTGGCGCGAACGGCTCGATCAGCGCTGGTTTGAACGGTTCCGGACCGAATGGGGACCGTTCCACTCAGCTGCGCACCCAGCAGATGCCGCGGCTCAAGCCGAAGCGCCCGGAACCGCCCGCCGAGCCGGAGCCGTTCGAGGACGACGTCGAAGCGGACAACCCCGCTCCGCGGCGCGATCCTCGGGCCAACCTGGCGGAGGCGTTCGTGCCTCGCAGCGATTCGGGTCCGCACGAGGGGCGGGCCAGTGTGGCGGACGCTTTCGCCGCGCGGGAGCCGCGGAACGGTGCGCCGGAACCGCAGGCTGGTCGGCCGGTTCGGGGTGGTTCGCAGGCCGAGCGTGGTCCTCGGGGCGGTGCGCCGAAGCCGTATGAAGCTGAGCGTCGTTCGGCTGGGGACTCCGGGGCGCAGGCCCTTCCGGAGCCGGTTGAGCAGGAGAGCGTCCGGCCGCGCAAGGTGACTGAGCCGTTGCCGCGGGAGGCTGAGCGGGTTCGGGAGGCGCGTCCGCGGGCGGCTCGGCCGTCGAAGGATGTGCCGGAGGTGGCTCGGCGGACTGACGCGCAGCCGACTCGGACTGTGGCGCCGGTGAGCAAGCCGGAGCCGCCGGTGGCGCCCGTGAAGCCGGTCAATCCGGTTAAGGACGAGCGGCCGGTGCCTCGGTTGGCGGCGCGGTCGGCTCCTCCGCGGGATGAAGCTGTGGAGCAGACTGCGGTTTCCGCTCCGGTTGAGGCTGCTCGGCATGCTGAGCCTGGTTCGGACGCGCCGGAGAAGGAAAGCGTCGGGGAGGCGCAGGTTCGGGCGCCGTCTCGGTTGGAGCAGTTCTCCCGGTCGGATTTGTCGCCGTTGGCTGAGGACACGCCTACTGGGCGGCATGGGGCTGACTCGGTTAATCCCACGTTGCCGGAGGCGGTGCGGAGTTCGGTGAGCAGTGGGACTGGCGGGCGTCGGCGGCGGCCCGATGCTGAATCGGCTCCGTCGTCTGGTGGGCGGCGGAGGCGGCCGGAGGGGGAGCCGCCTGCTTGGGAGGCTGCTGAGGAGGCGGGCTCTGGGGGGCATCATGCTTCTGGGCGGTCGGTGACCGAGTTGCTTGCGGCTAATGGGAAGGCCGATGGGACTCCTCGTAGGCGGCGTCGGGCTGAGGATTGATTGGTGCGTTCTCGGGCGGCTCGTCGCCCTGGGGGCGACATTGCGCCTCGTTGGTTGCGTGGGGCACCCCGAAGCCCCATTGTGCTGACGGTTCGGGGGTGCTTGTCAAGGCGGGAAAGATGCCTTGACAAGCACCCCCGAACCGCAGGGAGGCTTCGTATCGGGGTGCGGGGGAGGGGCTGGGTGCCTCGCTCTTTGGGTGCACTGGCTGCGGGTTGGGGCTGGGTGCCTCGCTCTTTGGGTGCAGTGGTGCGGTTTTAGGGCTGGGTGTGTCGTTCGTTGGGTGCGGCGGTGCGGTTTTAGGGCTGGGTGCCCGCTCGTGGGTGCAGCGGCTGCGGTTTCGGGGCGTAGGGGCATCCGGTGTGGTGGGCTGGCGGCGGGTGGTCTGTGAAGGTGGCCCTCACGGACCGGGGTGAGTGTTGCCGGGGGGTATCCCGCGTAGGGCTGAACCCGGTACGTCCAACCGGCGTGGGTTTTGGGGCCTGCGTATGGTGACCGCTCGTGAACGGCACCCTTTCTGCCAGCTCGTCGGGTTCTGCGTCCACTCCGCCTCGTTCTCGGCATGTCACCGTGCTCCTTCCGGTGCTCGGGTTGATCGTCGTGGCGTTGTGCGGGCTTTTTCTGTTCGGGCTCGCTACTGCGCGCGTCGGGTGGATGGCTGTCGCGATCGGGGTGGTCGCCGCGCTGCTGCCGGTTGGCGTGGTGGTCGCCGGGTTGCTTTGGGTTGATCGGTGGGAGCCTGAGCCGGCCAAGTTGCTTCTCCTCGCATTTGCTTGGGGCGCTTGCATTGCCACCGTCACCGCGCTGCTGATCAACACCGGGGCCGAGGCGTTCGGGGACCTGCTTCTCGGCGGGGGCAATGGCAGCAAGGTGAGTGCGCTCGTCTCCGCGCCGCTGGTCGAGGAAGCCGCGAAGGGTGTCTTTGTCCTGTTGGTCTTCTGGCGGCGCAACGAGGAATTCGACGGGATCGTCGACGGCGTCGTTTACGCGGGGTTCGCGGCCGCCGGGTTCGCCTTCACCGAGAACATCTATTACTTCGGCCGCGCCTTCGCTGACCACGGCTTCGGCAACGGCACCAGTTCCGGGGTGCTCGCCGCTTTCCTCGTGCGCGGCGTGCTTTCTCCGTTCACGCATCCGTTGTTCACCGCCATGACCGGCATCGGGTTCGGCATCGCGGCTCGCTACGCGCAGCGGTGGGTCCGGATTCTCGCGCCCCTCGCCGGGTATCTCGCCGGGGTCTTCCTGCACGCGCTCTGGAACGCCGCGGCCACGCTCAACGGCGGGAAGTCCTTCCTCACCCTGTATTTCCTGGTGATTCTGCCGCTGCTGATCGCCGCGATCTACGTGATCGTGCTGCAGCGCCGGAGAGAACAGCGGATCGTCGCCGCCGCGTTGCCGAAGATGGCTGCCGCGCGGTGGATCGCGCCGTCGGAGGTCGAGCTGCTCGCCAGTTTGCCCGGGCGGCGGCAGTGGCGGAAGCAGGCCCGGAAGCAGTCCGGGCGGGCCGCGGCGCGGGCAGTGGGCCGGTATCAGGCGAGCGTGACCGAACTCGCATTCCTTCGGCGTACGCGGTTGCGCACCGAGCAGGACCGGCAGCGGCAGGAAGAGTTGCTGCAGGCACTGCGGGACGCCCGGGCGGATGCGGTGCGATTGGCGAACAATCGCGACAGTCGGTGAACATTCCCCGTCCGGGGTAGCTCGACCGTGCCAAAAGTGGCGTCCCACCGGGGGATTCGCGGCCACGGTGTTCGCCGGCAGCCGAGCGCCAATAAGGTACGGGCGCGATGGGACGCCCCGGGTGAAGCTGGTCACCCAGGCACCGCGATCCGGCCGGGTCGGGGCTACTCTCGCGCCGTCGTCTGGTACCCGCGACGAAAGAGCGGGACTGGAACGAACATGAGGAGTTTCGAGCCATGAGCGTCCACAGGCGCACGCCATGAACCGACCGGCCCGCCTTGCCGTGGGCGTCGTTTCCGCCGGCCGCGTGGGCAGTGTCCTCGGCGCGGCATTGGCCAGGGCAGGCCACACCGTAGTCGCCGCTTCGGGGCTGTCCGCGGCCTCGCTGAACCGCGCGGAACGGTTGCTGCCGAAGGTGCCCTTGCTGCCGCCCGACGAGGTCGTGCGGCGAGCTGATCTCGTCTTGCTCGCGTTGCCGGACGACGCGCTCGCCGGCACGGTCCGTGGTCTGGTCGCTACGAATTCGGTACGCGCGGGGCAGATCGTGGTGCACACCTCAGGGGCGCACGGCATCGACGTGCTGGCCCCGGCCGCGGAAGCCGGTGCGCTGCCGCTCGCGCTGCACCCGGTGCTCACCTTCACCGGCCGCGAGGAAGACCTCGAACGTCTTGTCGCGGCAAGCATCGGCGTCACCGCGGCGCCGGACGACGACGCGGCGTGGAACGTTGGCGAGGCGCTCGCCGTGGAGATGGGCGCCGAGCCGGTGCGGGTCCCCGAATCCGCGCGGGCGCTGTACCACGCGGCGCTGGCGCACGGCGCGAATCACCTGATGACGCTGGTCGCCGACTGCACGGAAACCCTGCGCGGGGCCGGAATCGGACAACCGGAACGACTCGTCGCACCGCTGCTTTCGGCGGCATTGGACAATGTCCTTCGCCACGGGGACCGCGCCCTCACCGGACCGGTCCCGCGTGGTGATCTCGGCACCGTCCGCAAGCACCTCGACGTGCTCACGGAGCGGGCGCCGCAGATCGCCCCGGCCTACCGGGCGCTGGCCCGGCGCACAGCCGAACGGTCTCGCGCCGCCGGCCTGCTCGATCCCGCGGCCGCGGGCGAACTGACCGATCTTCTCGCCGACCCCGCCGAAGGACAGACCCCGTGACGACACCGAAATTCCAGCGCGGAACGCTCAACACGTTCCAGCCGCCCGAGCACATCAGCAAGGTGAGCCAGGCGCTGCGCAGCGTCGGCCGGAAGGTCGCGCTGGTGCCCACCATGGGCGCGCTGCACGACGGCCACCGCGAACTGCTGCGCCGCGCGAAGCGGCTGCCGAACACTGTCGTCGCGGCGTCGATCTTCGTGAACCCGTTGCAGTTCGGCGAGGGCGAGGACTTCGAGGCGTACCCGCGTCAGCTCGAAGCCGACTTGGCGACTTTGTCCGAAGCAGGCGTCGAACTGGCCTTCACGCCGAAGGCCTCGGACCTGTACGCGGACAACGCGATGGTCACCGTGCACCCCGGCCCGCTCGGCGACGAACTCGAGGGAGCCGTCCGGCCCGGGCATTTCTCCGGGGTGCTGACGGTCGTCGCGAAGCTGTTCAACCTGCTGCGCCCGGATTACGCGTTCTTCGGGGAGAAGGACTACCAGCAGCTGGTGCTGATCAAGCGGATGGTGGCGGACCTGAACATCGACACCCGCGTCATCGGGGTGCCGACGGTCCGGGAACGGGACGGCCTCGCGCTGTCCTCGCGCAACGTCTACCTGACGCCGGAACAACGGGAAGACGCCGTGGTGCTTTCGTCCGCGTTGTCGGCCGGGGCGCACGTCGGGCGGGACGGGGCGGAGGCCGTGCTGGAGATGGCGCGGAAGACGCTCGCGGCCCGTCCCCAGGTGGAAGTGGATTACCTGGAATTGAGGGGAACCGATTTGGGGCCGGCGCCCGTCGACGGAGAAGCGCGGTTGCTGGTCGCCGCCCGGGTGGGGAGTACCCGGCTGATCGACAACGCGGGAGTGCTGCTCGGAAAAGCCGTGGAACATCCGAGCGGGGATCCGGACGCAGGGGAATAGGGAGAGTCCACGATGTATCGCACGATGCTGAAATCGAAGATCCACCGGGCCACGGTGACCCAGGCCGACCTGCACTACGTGGGTTCGGTCACGGTCGACGAGGACCTGATGGAGGCCGCCGATCTGCTCGAGGGCGAGCAGGTGTCCATTGTGGATGTCACGAACGGCGCCCGGCTGGAAACCTATGTCATCACCGGCGAGCGCGGCAGCGGAGTGATCGGCATCAACGGTGCCGCGGCGCATCTGGTGCACCCGGGCGACCTGGTGATCCTGATCGCCTACGGGCAGATGGACGACGCGGAGGCGCGCGCCTACCGGCCGCGAGTGATCTTTGTGGACGATTACAACCGGATCGTCGAACGCGGAACCGACCCGGCGCACGCCCCGGACGGATCGGGCCTGCTGAGCGGCACGGTCACGCTGCCCGAAGAGGACACGATGACCTTCCCGGTGGCCGAAACCGCGGACGCGCGCCGTCTCGACGCGTTGCTGCACGCCGAAAACTGACCTGTACCGGCGGCGGTCGCGAGCCGCAGTAAGGAAGACCTCGTTGCTGCTCACTGTCGACGTCGGCAATACCAATATCGTGCTCGGGCTTTACGACGGCACCGAATTGGTCAGTGACTGGCGGATGCGCACCGACGCGCGGATGACCGCCGACGAACTCGCGCTCACCGTGCGCGGGCTGCTCGGCCCGCACGCCGACGCGGTCACTGGGATCAGCGCACTGTCCACAGTGCCCGCGGTGCTGCGCGAATTGCGGGTGATGCTCGGCCGCTATTACGCGCGGGTGCCGAAGATCGTCGTCGAGCCCGGCGTGCGCACCGGCGTCGCGCTGCTGGTGGACAATCCGAAGGAAGTCGGTGCGGACCGGCTCGTGAACACCCTTGCCGCGCACCATTTGCACGCCACCGCGTGCGTGGTGGTCGATTTCGGCACCTCCACGAACGTCGACGCGATCTCGGCCCGGGGCGAATTCCTCGGCGGGGCGTTCGCCCCGGGCATCGAGATCTCGGTGGACGCGCTCGCCGCCCGCGCGGCCGCGCTGCGCAAGGTGGAACTCGTCCCGCCGCGTTCGGTGATCGGCAAGAACACCGTGGAATGCCTGCAGTCCGGCATCCTCTACGGCTTCGCCGGCCAGGTCGACGGGCTCGTCCGGCGGATCGTGCGCGAATTGCAGGCCGACAGCACGGATCCGGTCACGGTGATCGCCACCGGCGGGCTCGCCCCGCTGGTACTGGGCGAATCCGAGACGATCAAGGAGCACGTGCCGGACCTGACGCTGCTCGGCCTCCGGCTGGTGTACGAACGGAATGTGCGTTAGCCGAACTGCTCGGCGAGGTAATCCTCGAAGGTGCGGACGCCGGTGTCCGCGTCGAGGTTGAGGTTGCCGTCGGCGCGATAGACCTTTCCGGCCGCTCCGGGAACGCGCATCGGCATTTTCAGCCGCCGTCGCCCGCTGGCCCGCAAATACTTGTCGACCAGTTCGCCCATGCCGTACACCTTGGGCCCGGCCAGATCCGGCACCCGCCCGGCCGGGTCGCCGAGTGCCAGCCGCGCGATCCGCTCGGCCACTTCCCGGGCGTCGACCGGCTGGAAATTGATCGCGGGCACCGGCACGACCGGCAGTTTCGCCACCGCCCGCACGGCATTGAGGCAGAACCCGTGGAACTGGGCCGCGCGCAGGACGGTCGACGGCACTTCCGACGCGGCGACGAGCTTTTCGGCCTCGTGCTTGCGGCGGAAATAGCCCAGCGGCACCGCGTCGGCGGCGATCACCGAAATGAAAACCAGGTGGCTGACTCCCGCGCGTTCGGCGGCGCGGACCAGATTCGCGGTCGCCACGTCGTCGCCCTTGGGACCGCCTGCCAAGTGCACGATCACGTCCGCTCCGTCGACCGCGGGGGCAAGGCCTTCGCCGGTCGTCAGGTCACAGGCGAACCGGTCGGGGCCGGTTGCCTTGCGGCTCAGGATGCGCACCTTCGCGTCGTGGAGGGCGGGAACGACCAGTTTGCCGAGGGTTCCGGTGCCGCCGGTGACCAAGATCGTCGTCATGGGCATTTCCTTCCGGGTACAGTGCCGCTGGTCGGGCACTGGGGGTGTCCTACTGGGATGAACCCGGCCGTGAAGGAGATGTGACAGGTGGACCGAAAAGGCCTGCTCGCGGTCCAATTCGAGGAGCAGCGGCCGCGGTTGCGCGGGGTCGCCTATCGCATGCTCGGCTCGCTCGCCGAGGCTGACGACGCGGTGCAGGAAGCCTGGCTGCGCGTCGACCACGCGGACCTTTCCGAAGTGCAGAATTTCCCCGCCTGGCTCACGACTGTGGTGGCGCGGGTCTGCCTGAACCTGTTGCGCTCGCGGGAACGCCGTCGCGAGGATTCCCTGGACGCGTTCCCGCTCGACCGCGGCGACGACAGCGCGGACCTCGCCGAAGAAGCCCAGTTAGCCGATTCCGTCGGCCTGGCGATGCTGGTAGTGCTCGACGTCCTTGGCCCGGCCGAGCGGATCGCGTTCGTGCTGCACGACATGTTCGCGGTGCCGTTCGAGGACCTCGCGCAGATTCTCGACCGCAGCCCGGCGGCGGTCCGGCAGCTGGCCAGCCGGGCCCGTCGCCGGGTGCGCGGCGGAGAAGCCGCGCCAGCGGACGCGAGTAAGCGGCGTGGCGTCGTCGAGGCTTACCTGGCCGCTGCTCGCGAGGGAGATTTCGCCGGACTGTTGAAAGTGCTCGATCCCGACGTCGTGCTGCACTCGGACACCGGCGCGGCGCCGGTGGTGCTGCGCGGTGTCCGAGCGGTCAGCAAGGGCGCGCTGCTCGCTTCGGAAGTCGCGCGCAGCACGCGGGTCGCGGTGGTCGACGGCGTTCCCGGCCTGGTGCTCGCCCCGCGCGGCCGGCTCGCCGTGGTTCTCAAGTTCGCTTTCGACGGCGACCTGATCGCCGGGATCGACGTGATTTCCGCGCCGGAGCGGCTGCGCGGGCTGGAGATCGCGCTCGGGTGAAGGTCAGTGGAACAGTTTCAGCCCGACGACCCCGGCGACAATCAGCACGAGGCAGGTGATCCGGCCGACGGTGAGCGGATCGTTCATCGCGACGATCCCGTAAACCGCGGTCCCCACCGCGCCGATGCCGACCCACACCGCGTATCCGGTGCCGAGCGGAATTTCGCGCAAGGAATACGCGAGGCCGGACATGCTGAGCAGCAGCGCACCGCCGAAGAGCAGGCTCGGCCAGAGCCTGCTGAAGCCTTTCGAGGCGCCGAGCGCCGCGGCCCACACGGTTTCGAGAAATCCGGAAACAACGAGAACGAGCCAGGCCATGGC
Organism: Amycolatopsis sp. VS8301801F10; assembly: GCF_046195355.1. Classification (NCBI taxonomy): domain Bacteria; kingdom Bacillati; phylum Actinomycetota; class Actinomycetes; order Pseudonocardiales; family Pseudonocardiaceae; genus Amycolatopsis; species Amycolatopsis sp. VS8301801F10. The sequence continues at coordinate 2,027,142 of NZ_CP176065.1, forward strand.
AGGAGAACCTTTCGCAGTGACGGATACGTCCACTGCGCCGTCTTGTCGTGACCGGGTACGACGCGCTCGTCCGGGGCGGCAGCACCGCCGCTTCCGAAATTAGCACTCCGCAGCCGGCGCGAGGTGGTGATTTCGGTCGCCGGCTCAGCTTCGGCGGGCCCGCAGAACCGTGGTGACCAGTGGATAGTCGAATTCGCCCGTTCCGGCATGCGGAACAGATTCCAGGTACGCCCGCGCTTCCGCGAGCCGGCGCTCCCGCTCTGGTGCGGAGGCGACCAGCAGATGCGAATGCGTGGCCACGGTCGCCAGCAGGGATTCGATCGAGCGGCGGTGAGCGTGGGCGAAGCGGGCGTGTTCGAACGGGCCGAAGCCGTCCGCGCGCAGCGGCCGGTCCGGATCGGCGAACCCGCGGCTGACGCCGGTGCGGATCAGCCGGGAGAATTCGAGCACCCACGGCACGGATTCGTCGTCGTGATTCCACAGCGCGGCCACCACCCCTCCGGGCCGCAGCACCCGGCGGATCTGCGCGAACGCCGGGGCCAAATCGAACCAGTGCAGCGCCTGGCCGACGAATACCGCGTCCGCTGATTCGTCCGGCAGCGGGATGTCCTCGGCCCTGCCGGGCAGCGCGCGCACGCCGGGCAGCCGCCGCGTCAGTTCGGCGAGCATGCCCGGATCGGGTTCCACTGCGGTCACCGAGCGGCCGAGCCCGGCCAGTCCCTCGGTGAGTTTTCCGGTGCCCGCCGCCAGGTCCAGCACCTCGCGTACCGGTCGGTTTGCTCCGGACATGCCCCATTCGAGTGCCGCCCGCGGATAGTCCGGGCGGTGCCGGGCGTAGGCGCTCGCCTGGCCGCCGAACGAAGAAGCCCGCCGGGCGCGCAGTTCCGCGTCGGGATCGCTCACGAGTAACCACCCTAATACCGTGAGTGCCCCGTAAGGGGAATCCGGTTGACGCGGTTCACCAGCGGCTTCGTACGCTATGGCCATGACCGAATTCCCCGCGTCCGACGCACTGCCCGATGCCGACCTGCCCGAACAGATGCGGGTGCGCCGGGACAAGCGCGACCGGATAATCGCGGAGGGCGCCGATCCTTACCCGGTAGAGGTTCCGCGCACGCACACTCTCGCGCAGATCCGTGCCGAACATTCCGGTCTCGAAGCCGACACCAGCACCGGTCAGATGGTCGGCGTCACCGGTCGCGTCATGTTTCTCCGCAATACCGGAAAACTCTGTTTCGCCACTCTTCGTGAGGGCGACGGCACGGAACTGCAGGCGATGCTGAGTCTCGCCCAGGTCGGAGCCGAGTCTCTCGCCGCGTGGAAGTCCGATGTCGATCTCGGCGACCACGTATTCGTGCACGGCGAAGTGATCACTTCCAAGCGCGGCGAGCTTTCCGTGCTGGCCGACAGCTGGCAGATCGCGGCGAAGGCGTTGCGCCCGCTGCCGGTGGCGTTCAAGGAGCTGGCCGAGGAAACGCGAATCCGGCAGCGTTATGTCGATCTGATTATGCGCCCGCGCGCCCGCGACGTGGTGCGCACGCGGTCGGGCGTGATGCGTTCGCTGCGCGAGTCGTTCCACCGCCGGGGATTCACCGAGGTCGAGACGCCGATGCTGCAGACGCTGCACGGCGGGGCCGCGGCCCGGCCGTTCGTCACGCATTCCAACGCGTTCGACCTCGAGCTGTTCCTGCGCATCGCGCCGGAGCTGTACCTCAAGCGCTGCGTGGTCGGCGGGATCGAGAAGGTTTTCGAGATCAACCGGAACTTCCGCAACGAGGGCAGCGACTCCTCGCACTCGCCGGAGTTCGCGATGCTCGAGTACTACGAGGCGTACGCCACTTACGACACGAATGCCGTGATGACCCGCGAACTCATCCAGGAGGCCGCGGAGAACGTGCTCGGCACCCAGGTCGTCACTCTCGCCGACGGAACCGAGTACGACCTTTCCGGCGAATGGACGACCCTCGGGATGTACGAGTCGCTGTCGGAAGCGCTCGGCGAGGAAGTGACGCCGGATACTCCCGCCGAAGCACTGCACAAGATCGCCGCGGCGCGCGAGATCGAGGTGGATCCCAAGCTAGCGCACGGCAAACTGGTCGAGGAACTGTGGGAACACCTCGTCGGCGACGGACTGCACGCGCCCACATTCGTCCGGGATTTCCCGCTCGAGACGTCGCCGCTCACCCGGCAGCACCGCAGCCGGGAGGGCGTGGCCGAGAAGTGGGACCTGTACGTGCGCGGATTCGAACTCGCCACCGGATACTCCGAGCTGGTGGATCCGGTCGTGGAACGGCAGCGGCTCACCGAACAGGCGCGGCTCGCCGCGGCCGGGGATAGCGAGGCGATGCGTCTCGACGAGGATTTCCTGCGCGCGCTCGAGTACGGAATGCCGCCGAGCGGCGGGGTCGGAATGGGGATCGACCGGCTGCTCATGGCACTCACCGGGCTCGGTATCCGCGAGACGATCCTCTTCCCGCTCGTCCGGCCCGAATAGCTCGCCGCTCGCCGCGCGGTCGAGATTTTCTCAATGCGGATTTGCCTACGGCGGGGCAAGCGGGTATTAATATGGGTGTCAAAGACTTCTGTAGCTCGGGGCTTGCCCCGAAACCAGATCATGTAGCCAGATCATTCGGGCAAGCCCCGCAGGAGGAATCAGATGGCACAGAAGGTGCTGGTCTCTCTGGTCGACGACCTCGACGGCAGTGAGGCGGAAGAGACCGTCGAGTTCGGTTTGGACGGTGTGAGCTACCAGATCGACCTGTCGAGCGAAAACGCCGAGGAACTGCGCGACGCGCTGGCGCAGTATGTCGAGCACGCGCGCCGCGCGGGCGGCCGCAAGCGCGCGCCGCTGCGCCCGGTCGCCGGCGGCAAATCCCCGGCCCGCCCGGCCGCGGTCGACCGCGAGCAGAACCAGGCGATTCGCGCGTGGGCCCGCAAGAACGGTTTCCAGGTTTCCGACCGCGGGCGCATCCCGTCGGAGGTCGTCGAGGCTTACCACAAGAAGAACTGACCGGGCATTTCCGGAACTCGCGGATGCGGTCCTCCGGTTAGCGAACCGGGAGAGGCCAGTCTTCGCGGCTCCACGCCGAACGGCCGTCGGGAACATTCCCGGCGGCCGTTTGCCGTTCCGGATTAGTTTCCCGGCTTTGCGCCGTCCGGCGTGCCCGACATCAGCCGCCGAGCCGAACGGGCGTACTCCGCCGGCGGGGCTCCGGTCACCGCGCGGAAATCGCGGATGAAGTGAGGTTGGTCGCTATAGCCCAGCCGAGTCGCCAGATCCGCGTAATCCGGCGGGATCGGTGCGGCGAGCAACCGGGCGGCTTCGTTGAGCCGGTAAATCCGGATCGCCCACTTCGGCGTTGTTCCGACGTGCTCGGCGAACAACCGCTGCACCGCCCGGATCGACAGTCCGAGTGCCGAGGCCAGTTCCGCGACCTTGGTGATCTCGGGATCCGCCGCGATTGTTTCCACCGCCTCCGCGGCCAGCCGGGTCGCCCGGGGAATGGGGCGGCGGGATGCGATCAGCAAGTTGTCGATTGCAGTGATCATTTCCGCGTCGGTCCGCGCATTCCGGACGGCTTTTTCCGCGACCGCGGCGTCCGGCCCGAAGATCTCGGCCACGCCGGCCGAGCGGTCGGCGAGCGTGCGTACCGGGGCGCCGAGGAACGGACGGAAACATCCGGGCCGGATCCGGGCCCCGATCCCGTGCACGCGTCCGCTGAGCCGGTGCGTGAAAAGCTGGTGCGCCGGACCGTAAACCCCGCACGCGCCGGGGAAGAACGTCACGTGCACCGACAGATTCGGCAGCACGTGCTGTTCGTGGGGTTCGGTCAGGTCCCAGCGCAGGATCCAGTGGTGTTCCACGAAATCGCGCAGTTCCGGGGCGGGCGGATGCCGGGTCAGCGTGAACTTGGTGCGAGCCGTCCGCTCGTTCAGGATGCCGCTCGGGATCCGCCGCATGGCTGAAAACAGTAGTGCGTCGCGTAATTTCAAGACGGCCGCCGAGCCCGGGTGGTTGGCTCGGGCGCATGTCGAATCACTCCGGACTGCTCGCCCCGGCCGCCGCCGAACTGCGGCGCGTCGCGGCGGCCGCCCCGTCGCTGACCGTGCCCACCGCATGCGCCGACTACGACGTTCGCGGCCTTCTCAACCACCTTCTCTACTGGGGCCCGTGGCTCGCCGCCGCGATCCGGCACGAGCCTTACGAACCGCCCGCGCCGACCGAAGCCGAAGCCTCTCTCGTCGGGGAAGACTGGCCGAAGTCTCTGGGAGCGATGCTGGACGACGTCCTCGCCGCGCTCGCTCCCCCGGAAGCGTGGACCGGCACTATCACCTTCGGCGGCTCGGAACTGCCTGCCGCGGTTGTCGGAGACATGGTGCTCGGCGAACTCGTCGTGCACGCCTGGGACCTGACGCGGGCGAGTGGTACCGAGCTGAACTGCTCGGACGAAACCGCCGAAGCGGTGCTCGCGTTCGCGAAGGGGATGGGCGAAGAGGCCCGCAAGGGCGGGGTCTTCGGCCCGGAGGTTCCGGTGCCGGAAACCGCGCCGGTGCTGCACCGGGCGCTGGGCGCGACGGGCCGGGACCCGTACGCCTGAGATTTCACTCGATGGAGATCATCGGCGGCGGACGCGCGGACAGCTTTCGCATTCCGCTTCGCCGGGCAGGAGGTAGGAGAAGCAGCAGCTCTCCCGTCGTCGCTCCCAAACCCGGTGGCCTTCGTCGTTGATCGCCATGCGCAAGGTGGACGCCGAGGTCAGCGGGCGGTACTGCGCGTCGAGCACCAGTGCGGCGTCCGCGACGCCAGCGCCTTCGGCCTCGGTCGTCCCGCCTTGCTTGCCGACCCGCCACAGCGCGCCGTCCAGCGCGTCTGTAGCGGCCGCCCAGAGCATGCGGCGGCCGAGCCGGGTGCCGGGGGCGTAGGCGCGGACGAAGCGGGCAGCGTGGCCGATGAACTGCGCGCGCAGCACCGCGGCCAGCGCGCGTTCGTCGCGCACGACGGTGGCCTCTGGACGGACGCTGCCGGGGTCGGTGGGCAGGCAGTAGAAGGCGTCGCTGAGCACGGCCATGCCCTCGGGGTGCGGACGATCGGGGCCGAGGCCGAACGCGAGCTGTTCCGGCTTCAGCGACGGCACTCGGCGCTCGTGGTGCAGTAGCAACGCGCCTACGTACGCGGGGACGTACAGGTACCAGGACATCACGTAGCTGGCTGCGGTTCGCGCGGGTGCCGCGCCGTGCTGATCGAGGAGCCAGTCGGTCAGCCGGGAGCGCCATTCGCCGAACAACTCGGGCTGGTCCAGCAGGTCAGCGCAGCGGAACCAGTCCTCGGGGACGTCGCGGCGCAGCTCGTACCGGGCACTGACGCGCCGCAGGGAGGAATCGAGACCGTCGCCGATCTCGCGGGCGTCGTCGCGCGAGCGCTGCGGGTTCACTGACCACCTCCCGTCTCATTAGGTGTGCCTAACCTTACAGACGGGGGAAGGTTGCGCCAATCGGGTGGCCAAGGGGGGATACCACCCGGACGCGCAGGGGTGTTCGCGCTGAGCGGACAGGGGTATCCCAGCGGAATCCTGATCCGGTCCCGTACGTTCGAAGGGGAGTAAAGATGCAGCGCAACCGGATGGACAGCGGCGACCGACCGGGTCGCCGCCCGGATGCGAACGGGCTGCCCGGTTGCCGTAGTGGTACGCAAGCGCGTCCGCTTGGCTACTAGAGTGGTCTCACGGTGCTGTCCGCCGCGGGCGCGATCCGCGGAGGTTACGGGCCGCCGACGCAGCAGTCGAGGGAGTGCGCATGTTTGAGAGGTTCACCGACCGCGCGAGGCGGGTGGTCGTCCTGGCCCAGGAAGAGGCCCGGATGCTCAACCACAACTACATCGGCACCGAGCACATCCTCCTGGGTCTGATCCACGAGGGTGAGGGTGTCGCCGCCAAGGCGCTGGAGTCGCTGGGCATCGCCCTCGAGGGCGTGCGCCAGCAGGTCGAGGAGATCATCGGCCAGGGCCAGCAGGCTCCGAGCGGGCACATCCCGTTCACGCCGCGGGCGAAGAAGGTGCTGGAGCTGTCGCTGCGCGAGGCGCTGCAGCTCGGCCACAACTACATCGGCACCGAGCACATCCTGCTCGGCCTGATCCGCGAGGGCGAGGGCGTGGCGGCCCAGGTGCTCGTGAAGCTGGGCGCGGACCTCAACCGGGTCCGCCAGCAGGTGCTGCAGCTCCTGTCCGGCTACCAGACCGGCGAGAAGTCCACCGAGAGCGGCTCCGGCCGCGGCGAGGGCACGCCGTCCTCCTCGCTGGTGCTCGACCAGTTCGGCCGCAACATGACCGTGCTCGCCCGCGAGGGCAAGCTCGACCCGGTCATCGGGCGCGGCAAGGAGATCGAGCGGGTCATGCAGGTGCTGTCCCGCCGGACCAAGAACAACCCGGTGCTCATCGGCGAGCCGGGCGTCGGCAAGACCGCCGTCGTCGAGGGGCTCGCGCAGAGCATCGTCAAGGGCGAGGTGCCCGAGACGCTCAAGGACAAGCAGCTCTACACCCTCGACCTCGGCTCGCTGGTCGCCGGCTCCCGCTACCGCGGCGACTTCGAAGAGCGCCTGAAGAAGGTGCTCAAGGAGATCAAGACCCGCGGCGACATCATCCTGTTCATCGACGAGCTGCACACGCTCGTCGGCGCGGGGGCGGCCGAGGGCGCGATCGACGCGGCGTCGATCCTGAAGCCGATGCTGGCCCGCGGCGAACTGCAGACGATCGGCGCGACCACGCTCGAGGAGTACCGCAAGTACATCGAGAAGGACGCCGCGCTGGAGCGCCGCTTCCAGCCGATCCAGGTGGGCGAGCCGTCGCTCGAGCACACGATCGAGATCCTGAAGGGCCTGCGCGACCGGTACGAGGCGCACCACCGCGTCTCGATCACCGACTCGGCGCTGGTCGCGGCCGCCACGCTGGCCGACCGCTACATCAACGACCGGTTCCTGCCGGACAAGGCGATCGACCTGATCGACGAGGCCGGGGCCCGGATGCGCATCCGCCGGATGACCGCTCCGCCGGACCTGCGCGAGTTCGACGAGAAGATCGCCGACGTCCGTCGCGACAAGGAGTCCGCGATCGACGCGCAGGACTTCGAGCGGGCCGCGCGCCTGCGCGACGAGGAGAAGCAGCTCCTCGGCCAGAAGGGCGAGCGCGAGAAGCAGTGGAAGGACGGCGACCTCGACGTCGTCGCCGAGGTGGACGACGAGCAGATCGCGGAGGTGCTGGCCAACTGGACCGGCATCCCGGTGTTCAAGCTCACCGAGGAGGAGACCACCCGGCTGCTGCGCATGGAGGACGAGCTCCACAAGCGCATCATCGGCCAGGAGGACGCGGTCAAGGCCGTCTCCCAGGCGATCCGCCGTACGCGTGCGGGTCTGAAGGACCCAAAGCGCCCGTCCGGTTCGTTCATCTTCGCCGGCCCGTCCGGTGTCGGTAAGACCGAGCTGTCGAAGGCGCTGGCGTCCTTCCTGTTCGGCGAGGACGACGCGCTCATCCAGATCGACATGGGCGAGTTCCACGACCGCTACACCGCTTCGCGGCTCTTCGGCGCCCCTCCGGGCTACGTCGGCTACGAAGAGGGCGGGCAGCTGACCGAGAAGGTGCGGCGCAAGCCGTTCTCGGTGGTGCTTTTCGACGAGATCGAAAAGGCGCACCAGGAGATCTACAACACCCTCCTGCAGGTGCTCGAAGACGGCCGCCTCACCGACGGCCAGGGCCGCACGGTCGACTTCAAGAACACCGTGCTGATCTTCACCTCGAACCTGGGCACCTCGGACATCTCGAAGTCCGTGAGCCTCGGCTTCTCCTCCGGAGCGGATTCGACCAACCGCTACGAGAAGATGAAGCAGAAGGTCAACGAGGAAATGAAGAAGCATTTCCGCCCGGAGTTCCTGAACCGGATCGACGACATCATCGTCTTCCACCAGCTCAACCAGGAACAGATCATCCAGATGGTGGACCTGATGATCGGCCGGGTCGAGACGCAGCTCAAGGCCAAGGACATGGAGATCGAGCTCACCGAAAAGGCGAAGGCGCTGCTGGCCAAGCGCGGCTTCGACCCGGTGCTCGGCGCCCGGCCGCTGCGTCGCACGATCCAGCGCGAGATCGAGGACCAGCTGTCGGAGAAGATCCTGTTCGGCGAGGTCGAGCCGGGGCAGATCATCGTGGTCGACGTCGAGGGCTGGAGCGGCAACCCGGAGGACCGCGACGACGAGGCGCACTTCACCTTCCGTGGGGAGAAGCGTCCGTCCTCGGTTCCCGACGCTCCGCCGGTGAGCATCGGCGCCGCCGAGAACGGCGAAGCCGAGAACGAGTGAATTAGCTAGCGGGAAAAGGGCGGCCCCCAGGTCTGGGGCCGCCCTTTTTCTCTACTGTCGTCTTCATGGGGACTTCTTCGAGAATCTCGCGGCACGCCGCGGCGAGCACCGCGCTTTCGCTGCTGAGCGACCGTCAGCTCGCTGAGCGGCTGGAGTCCGCGGAGGTGCTGTCCGAGGGAATCGGCGGCACTGGGTCGCGGCTGGACGTCGACGGGGTTCCGGTGTTCGCGAAGCGGGTGCCGCTCACTTCGCTGGAGCTTCAGCATCCGCGTTCCACTGCCAATCTGTACGGCCTGCCTGCCTTTTGCCATTACGGCCTCGGCTCGCCGGAGGGCTCGGCGTGGCGGGAGCTGGCGCTGCACGTCATGGCGAACGGCTGGGTGCTCAGTGGTTCGTGCGAGAACTTCCCCCTGCTGCACCACTGGCGGATCCTGCCGGTCCCCGCTGGCCGGGTGCCGGACCGGCCGCTGGAGGACGACGTCGAATACTGGGGCGGTTCCGCCGCGGTCCGCCGGCGGCTCACGGAATTGCGGGATTCGTCTTCGAGCGTGGTTTTGTTCTGTGAGTATTTTCCGGCCAACGTGCACCGGTGGCTGCCTGCTCATCTGGATCAGGCGGAACGACTCGCGGCGCAGGCCGACCAGACGCTCTCGTTCCTTCGGGCACAGGGCGTCCTGCACTTCGACAACCACTTCGAGAACTTCCTGACCGACGGCGAGCGGTTCGTGCTGACGGATTTCGGACTGGCGTTCGCGCGGCGGTTCGATCTGACGGCGGAGGAACAGGCGTTCGCGGAGCTGAACGCGGAGCATGACCGGGCTTACGGGTCGATGCACTTAGTGAACTGGCTGGTGACCCAGGTGTGCGGGACGTGGGACCGGGAGAGCCGCTTGACCGCGGTGCGCCGCGCGGCCGCTGGGGAGCTTCCGTTGCCCGCCCCGGTAGCCGGTCTGGTGGCGCGGCATGCTGCGGTGGCGGTGGAGATGAACGACTTTTACGGGCGGCTGCTGGAGGACCGGGAGACGCCTTTTCCGGCGGCGGCTTTCGCGGGGTAGGCGGCGGCTACTGGCCGAGGGCGATCTCGCGGCAGCGCTCGGTTATTCGCTCGGCGAAGCAGGGGCAGCCGGATTTCTCCACCCAGCCGTCAAGCGTGACCCGGCCGCCTCCTTCGGCGATCAGTTCCGCGGCGGCGTGCGCCTCTACATCTGTCACCGACGCTCGTGAGACGATGCGGTGGGGGTTTCGGGGAGGGGAGCTGCGTGGACGTCCTGTCGATCGACTTCGGTACTTCCAGCACGGTCGGCGTCTTGGCGGCCTTTGGGCGCGGCCCGCGGGCTATTGAGGTCGACGGGTCGGTCACCATGTCTTCCGCGGTGTACGCGGAGGAGGACGGGCGGCTCGTCGTCGGGCAGGACGCGGAGCGGCGGGCTCGGCTGGATCCCAGCCGGTTCGAGCCGTATCCCAAGCGGCGGATTGACGACGGTGAGCTGCTGCTCGGCGATCGGGTGGTGCCGGTCGTCGACGCCTTCGCCGCGGTGTTGCGGCGGATGGGCGAGGAGGCCGAGCGGCAGCTTTCCGGCGTTCCGGACGAGGTGCGGTTGTCGCATCCAGCGGGCTGGGGCGCGCAGCGGCAGCAGATTCTGCGCGCGGCGGCGGGGAAGGCCGGGTTCGTCCAGGTGCGGCTGGTGCCGGAACCCGTCGCGGCGGCGGCGCATTACGCGACTTTGCGCGAGCAAGGCGTGCCCAGCGGTCCGATCGCGGTGTACGACCTCGGGGCGGGCACGTTCGACTGCGCGGTCGTCGGCGCGGGTACCGCGGTGCTGGCGGAGGACGGGTTGCCGGATCTCGGCAGCCTCGACATCGACCAAGCCCTGTTAGTACACATTGGACGTTCGGTCTCGCACGCGGATCCGGCGCAGTGGCAACGGCTTTTGCGTCCGCAGACGACCAGCGACCGGCGGATGCGCCGGGTCTTGCTCCAAGATGTCCGCGACGCCAAGGAAAGTCTCTCCCGGCACGCGCACACCGAGGTGCCGATGCCGGATCCGTTCGGCGACGTTCTGGTCACCCGGGCCGAATTGGAAGCGCTGGTCCGGCCGAATCTGTTGCGCAGTACGGAAATGCTCGCGGCGACGATCGCGCGGGCCGGGCTGACGCCGGATCGGCTCGGCGGCGTGTATCTGGTCGGCGGGCCCAGCCGGATGCCGTTGCTGGCCTCGTTGGTCGGGTCGACGCTGGGCGTGGTTCCGACTACCGAGGACCAGCCGGAGACGGCCGTCGCGTTCGGGTTGCATCACGTGGACGAGCGGGCGCCGATGCAGGCACCGCAGGCTCCGGCCTCCTGGCCACCCGTCCAGCAGCAACCGGTTCAGCAACAACCCGCCCAGCAGCAGCCCGCGTTGAACCAGCGGCCGCCAGCACCCATGCCGCCTCCGGGATGGCCGCGGCCGCCCCAGAAGAAGTCCCGCAAACCTGTCGTCCTCGGCGCGATCGCGCTGACCGTGCTCGTCGTCGCCGGGATCGTGACCGCCGTTCTCGCCACTCGCGGCGACGACAAACCCGCCGCGAATCAACCGGTCACCCCGCCGAACACCGTCACCTGCGCCGGATCCCAGCCCGCGCTCCCCGGCGAAAACGGCCTCACCAAGTGCATCCGCCGCCTGGCCGGTCCGACCATCCAAACCCGCGCCACCTGCTCGGACGACCCCGAGCTGGCGAAAGCCTTGGGCGCGGTACGCACCGCGCTGTGCCGTTTCCCGGACAAGACCACCGTCGCGTTCCACGAGGGGCTGACGCTCGCCCAGGTCGAGCCGAGCGCGCGCAAGGACATGACCGGTCGGATCGAGACCGACACCTGGCGCACCCGCACCGGGCTGAGCGGCCGGTACGTCGCCGGGGTCGGGCCGAAGCTGGGGCTGCTGGTTTACCAGGCCGACGGCATTCCGGTGGTCGGCACGGTGATGGACACCAGCCCGTCGCACACGAGCCGGCGGCCGCGGGATCTGGTGCAGTTCTTCGAGCAGACCGTCCAGCCCGGCGAATAAAGGCTCAGTGCAGGGTGCCTGCCGAGGTCGCGACGTCCTCGTGCACGGTCAGCGCGGTGTCCACCACGAGTTCGAGCGCTCGCGCGGTCGAGTCCAGCGGCAGCCGCGCTTCCTCCGGCACGTGCACGAAACCGCCGCGCAGGCCGGGGAACTCCGTCGCGATCAGGTGCAGCAGGCCGTAGAAGACCTGATTGCACACGTACGTCCCGGCGGTGTACGACACGGCCGCGGGCAGCCCCGCCGACTCGATCGCCGCGACCGCCGCTTTCACCGGCAGCGTGGTGAAGTACGCGGACGGCCCGCCCGGGACCACCGGCACGTCGACCGGTTGCGCACCCGCGTTGTCCGGGATCCGGGCGTCGATCAGGTTGATCGCCACCCGCTCCGGCGTGACGTGCTCGCGCCCGCCGGCGAGCCCGGCGCACACGACCAGTTCCGGCTGGTGCGCCAGGATCGCGGCGCGCAGCGCCGGCAGCGACGCGTCGAACTCGCACGGCAGCTCTACCGCCACCGTGTCCGTCCGCCGCGCCGCTGCCAGCGAAGCTGCCTGCCAAGAAGGATTCGTCGCCGCTCCGTCGAAGGGCGCGAACCCGGTCAGCAGAACTGTCACTTGGCGGCCGGCTTCAGGTCGCCCGGGTAAAGGAACTCGTCCGACGGCTTGCCGTTGCCGTAGATCCACGCGTCGAAGAAACCCTGCAGGTCCATGCCGGACACCTTCTCACAGTACTTCTGGAAGTCCTGCATGCTCGCGTTTCCGTCGTGGTGCACGGAGTTCCAGGTCTTCAGCACCTGGTCGAACGCATCCTGCCCCATATACTTGCTGAGCGCGTGCAGCATGACCGGGCCCTTGGAGTACACGTAGGTGAACTCGTGGCCGGGTCCCATGTCGTACAGCTTGCCGTCCCAGAACGCGTCGCTGGCCGACGCGACCGTGTTGAGGTACTTGGCGTCGAGGTCGGTGCCGTTCTTCTGCGCCCACAGCCAGGTCGCGTAGGACGCGAAGCATTCGTTGAGGCACACGTCCTTCCAGTGGTCGACGGCGACGGTGTCGCCCCACCACTGGTGCGCGTTCTCGTGCACGATCGTGCCGATGTTGCCCGCGCGGCCGGAGTAGATCGGCCGGCTCATCGTCTCGAGCGAGAACCCGATCGGCTCGGTCAGGTAGATGCCGCCCGCGGCGTCCACCGGGTACTTGCCGAACTTCGATTCGAGGAAGTCGATCACCTCGGGCAGTTGCGCGTCGGCCTGCTTCGTGGCGTCGGTGGTGCCCGGCGCGTACGCGCTGACGATCGGGGTGCCGTCCGCGCGCTGGCGCTTGTTGAAGGTCCACTTGTCGATCGCGACCGTGGTCATGTAGGAGGCGGTCGGGGTGTTTTCGGCCCAGACGTGCGTGGTGCCCGACCGCGTTCGGTACTTGGCGACCTCGCGGCCGTTGGCGATCACTCCCCATTCGCTCGGGACGGTGATCGACAGCCGGAACCTCGCCTTGTCGCGCGGGGTGTCGTTGACCGGGTACCAGGTGGTGGCCGACTTCGGCTCGCCGGCGGCGAACGCGCCGCCGGACTCGGTGAACTGCCAGCCGTTCTTGCCGAGGTTCGGGTCCTCGATCGCCACCGGAACGCCGTGGTAGGCGACCTCGGCGGTGAACGGCAGCCCCTTCCACAGCGGCATCTTCGGCGTGATCACGAGTTCGTGGTCGCCGGTGCGGGTGAACTTGGCGGGCGCGCCGTTGACCCGGACCGCGTCGACGGTGAGGCCGCGGAGGTCGAGGTCGAACGAGCTGAGCGACTGGGTCGCCTTCGCGTGGACCGTCTGGACGCCGGCGAGCTGGTGGGTGTCCGGAGCGTAGTTGATCTTGAGGTCGTAGTCGGAGACCTCGTACCCGCCGTTGCCGTCTTGCGGGTAGTAGCTGTCTCCGGCGCCGTCCGAGCCGGGGGTCGGCTTGTCCCAGCCGTTCTGCCCGGCGGACGCGATCCCGGTGCCGAGCGTCAACGCGGTGAGGGTGGCTGCGACGGTCACTGCCGGGCGATGCCAGCGGTGCAGTGCTCTCATGGGCGCTCCTGTGTCTGCGGGTGGATCCTCCGCAACGTAGCGCCGGGAAGCCGGGCGGTAACCGGTTGGCGGCGGATTGTCCCGAAAGTCCACACTTACGTCGGGCCTCGGCACGGACCGGGCGTTGTCTGGAAAGCTGGACCTCATGCGCGTCGCGCTGCTGGGCCCGCTGCGAGCGGAGGGGGAGGACGGCACGCCGATCGACATCGGCGGAGCCCGCCTTCGCATGCTCCTTTCCCGGCTCGCGCTCGACGCCGGTCGCGCGGTTTCCGCCGAGGCGCTGATCGACGGGCTGTGGGGCGCGGAACCCCCGGCCGACGCGGCCAACGCGCTCCAATCGCTCGTCTCGCGGCTGCGTCGCGCACTGCGGCAGGCGGGGGCCGAAGTGGAGTCCGTCAACGGCGGTTACCGGCTCGGGGTGCCGCCGGAGGCGGTGGATCTCCACCGGTTCGAGCAGTTGTCCGCCGAGGGGCGCCGGGAGCTTGCCGCTGGGCGGGACGGTACCGCCGCCGAAGCGCTCGCCGCCGCGCTCGCGCTGTGGCGTGGGCCCGCGCTCGCGGACGTGCTGGACGCACCATTCGCCGCCGCGCCCGCCACGTTGCTGGAGGAGCGGCGCACGGAGACCGCGGAGGACTGGTTCGAAGCCGAGTTGCGGCTGGGCCGGCACGCGGAGGTGCTCGCGGACCTCACCGCCGCCGCTCAAGCGCATCCGCTGCGGGAACGGTTGGCTGGCTTGCGAATCCGTGCGCTTTCCGCTGCCGGACGGCAGGCCGACGCGCTCGCCGCGTACTCCGCGATCCGCGCGACGCTGGCCGACGAGCTGGGTGTCGACCCGTCGGCGGAGCTGCAGGAAGTGCATTTGCGCGCGCTGCGCGGCGAGTACACGCCGGTCGCCGCGGTGGCCGACCGGTTGCCGCAGCGGCTGACCAGCTTCATCGGCCGCACCGACGAACTGAAGCTGCTGGCCGAGTTGCTTGAAGGCGCTCGGCTGGTGACGCTCGTCGGCCCGGGCGGCGCTGGCAAGACCCGGCTCGCGACGGAAGCGGCTTCGCGGCATCCGGCGCATTCGCGCGGTCTGGTGTGGTTCGTGCCGCTGGCCGGGGTACGGGATGCCGAAGACGTCCTGTCCGCCTTGCTCAACGCGCTGGAGGTGCGCGACCTTCGGACGACCGAGACCAACGCGCGGCGCTGGCAGGTCGATCCGTTCGAACACGCGGTGGAGGCGCTCGGCGGCGCGGAAACGTTGCTGGTGCTGGACAACTGCGAACACGTCGTGGACACCGCCGCGGAGCTGGCCGAGAATCTGCTGCGCCGGTTGCCCGCGCTGCGCGTGCTGGCCACGAGCCGCGAACCGTTGGCGATTACCGGCGAGACGCTGTGCCCGCTTGGTCCGCTGCCGGTGCCGGACGAGACCGCGCCGCCCGCGGACGTCGGCACCCTCGATTCGGTCCGGCTGTTCCTTGACCGCGCGATGGCGGTGCGGCCCGGCTTCCGGCTTGACGAGTCCACAGTGGACTCCGTGCGGCAGATCTGCCGCCGGCTCGACGGAATGCCGCTCGCGCTCGAACTGGCCGCCGCGCGGTTGCGGTCGATGACCGCCGAGCAGATCGCCGAACGCCTCGACGACCGGTTCCGGCTGCTCACCTCCGGCAGCCGGACGGCGTTGCCGCGCCAGCGCACGCTGCGTGCGGTGGTGGAGTGGAGCTGGGATCTGCTGAGCGACGCGGAGGTCCGGCTCGCGCGCAGGCTCGCGGTGTTCGCGGCGAGCTTTTCCGAGGAGGCGGTGGAAAACGTCTGCGCGGACGAGGAATTGCCCGCGGAAGACATCGTGTACGTGCTGGGCTCGCTGGTAGAGAAGTCCATTGTGGACGTAGTGGGTCTGCGGTACCGCCTGCTGGAAACCTTGCGCGCGTACGCGTCCGAGCGCCTCGCCGAGTCCGGTGAGCAAGAGCGGATGCGGGCCGCGATGGTCGGCTACTACGCGGATCTCGCGTACCGCAACGAGCCGTTGCTGCGCGGACGGGACCAGCTGCGCGCGATCGACGTTTACGAGCACGACAGCGACAACTTCACGTCCGCGCTGCGGGCGGCGATCGAATCGCGAGCCGCGGAATCGGCGGCCCGGCTGCTGTTCGGGTTGTTCTGGTATCTCAACATCGTCGGGCAGAACGAGCGGGCCGCCCAGTTCGTCGACGAGGTGCTCGAACTGGGCGGGGACCTGCCGCCGGACGTGGCGGCGAGCCTGCGGCTGAGCCAGGTGCTGATGCTGGCCATGTCCGGTCCGCACGAGAAGGTCGACGTCCCCGAGCTGGTCGAGGACTGCGTCCGGACCGGTGCGGCGGAACGGAATCCGTGGCTGTGGGTGGGGCTGCCGATAGTGGCTTACCTCAACGGCGAGCGGGAGCTGGCGAAGCGCGAGATCCGCCGGGCGGTGGAACGGGACGACCTCTGGAGCCGCGCCGCCGGGCACTGGGCGGAGAGCTTCGTCCTCGGCGACATGGGAGACCTCGAGGGCGCGGACCGGGCGCGAGACCTCGCCCACCAGGGCTTCGCCGAGGTAGGCGACCGCTGGGGCCTCGGCATGACGCACGGGTTCCGGGCCGCGGCGCAATCGCAGTCCGGCGACCACGAGGCGGCGATCGCCGGGTACACCGAGGGGCTGCGGCTGGTGATGGAGCTGCGGTCCCGCGACGACATCGTGCAGCAGTGGTGGCGGCTGGCGGTCGAACGTTCGCGCGCGGGCGATCAGGAGGGCGCGTGGCGGGACATGGAAGCCGCGGAACGCTACGCGGCTTCCGGCGGCAACAACGGTTTGCGCCTGATCGTGCTGCTCGGCCGCGCGGAACTGCTGATCCGCGAGAACAACCTCGCCGAGGCGCGCGAGGTGTTCCGGGAAATGCAGTCGGCGCGGGCGGATTGGCCGACGCCGGAGGGTTTCGAGGTGGAATGGCTCGGGGCCATCGAATCCGGGTTGCTGCTCGCCGAAGGCCGCCCGGACGAGGCGGAAGCGCCGGTGTTCACGGTGATCGAACGCGCGGCCGGGCGATTCGACATGCCGGACCTGGCCGGCATGGTCGAGCTGCTGGCGCGGATCCGGTACGCACAGGGGCGGCTGGAGGCGTCCGCGCGGATGCTGGCGCTGAGCGCGGTGGTGCGGGGGCGGTTCGATCTGGGGAGTCCCGAGGTCCGCGCGCTGATCGAGAACCTGACGCGGGAGCTGGGCCCGGAACGGTACGAGGCGCTCGTGGCCGAGACCGCGCGGATGGACCGGGCCGGAGCGATCGAGGAGGTTCTGGCGCAGCGCTGCAGCGAGTAGTCCGTTATCAGTGATAACACGAACTCGCTTCCGCTGATGTTTTCGGTGATACGCTCAGGTGGTTATCACTGGAAACATCGAGGAGCTGTCATGCGCATCGTGGCCCTGGAAGAACACGTGCTCCTGCCCGTTCTGCGCGAAGCGTGGGCGAAGGCCGGAGTGCAGCCGCACGGCTATCCCGAGGCCCATCCGGTCACGAGACGTCTGTGCGACGTCGGCGAAGAACGTCTCGCCGACATGGACGAGCAGGGCATCGACGTCGCGGTGCTGTCCCTGTCCACCCCCGGCGTGCAGAACCTCCCGGCCGCCGACGCCGTGCCCGTCGCCCGCGAAGCCAACGACGCACTCGCCGAGATCGTCGCGGCCAATCCGACGCGGTTCCAGGCCTTCGCCACGCTCCCGACGTCCTCGCCCGAAGCCGCCGTCGAAGAGTTGGAACGCGCGGTCGCCCTCGGCTTCCGCGGCGCGATGCTGTACGGCCGAACCGGCGACAAACTGGCCGACGCACCGGAATTCGACGACCTCTACGAAACCGCCGCGCGACTTCACGTCCCCCTGCACTTCCACCCGCAAGCGCCGGTGCGGGCGGTACAGGACGCGTACTACTCGGGCCTGCCCAACGGCGTCGGCGCGGCTCTGGCGACCGCCGGCCTCGGCTGGTACTACGACCTGGGCGTGCAGTACCTGCGGATGATCTTCTCCGGCGTCTTCGACCGGCACCCCGGACTGCAGGTGATCGCCGGACACTGGGGCGAGGTGGTCCTGTTCTACCTGGACCACGTCGGCTTCCTGCGGGAGATGGCCGGCCTGCGGCGACCGCTGGCCGGCTACTTCCGCGAGAACTTCTGGATCGCGGGCAGCGGCACGGTCAGCGAACGGTACCTGCGCTGGGCGGCCGAGGTGGTCGGGACGGAGCGGATGCTGTACTCGACCGACTATCCCTACACCTTCGGCACGCGGCCGGGCGGATTTCCTTACCTGGACACGAGTGGCGGGGTAGCGCGGTCGTTTTTGGAGAAGGCGCCGTTCAGCGAGGAAGAGAAAGCCGCCATCGGGTCGGGCAACTGGGAACGGCTGACTGGCCATCTCGCGGCCGCCCGATGAAAAGGGAGTGTCTGTGCCCGGCTGTGGAACCCGGACACAGACACTCCCCACCAGCGTCCACACCCCCGTGAAGGACGCCCTCAGACCCGCTTGCGGTAGGCCCACGTCGCGAGCGGGAAGAACACCGCTACCGCACCGGCCATCCACGCCAGTGCGCCCAGCAGGGAACCGCCGTACGCGCCGCCGTTCAGGAGGCCGCGCATCACGTCGGACATCAGGCTCACCGGGCTGATGTCGGCCCAGGCCTTGAGCCAGCCCGGCATAGTCGCGGTCGAGATGAACACGTTGCTGCCGAACGTCAACGGCATGATGAAGACGAACATCAGGCCCTGCGCCGCGCCCGGGGATTTCATCAGCATCCCGACGAACACCGAACCCCAGCAGAAGCAGAGGCCGAACGCGACCGCCAGCAGGATCGCGAGGACGAACTCCCCGGGACCGGTCTGCACGCGGAAGCCCATCACGGTCGCCACGGTCAGCAGCACCGTGAGGCACACGACGTACCGCACGAGGTCGGCCAGCACCGCGCCGATCAGCGGCGCCGAGCGGGCGATCGGCATCGCGCGGAAGCGGTCGAAGACGCCCTTGGTGATGTCGGTGTTGAGCTGCGTGCCGACCGTCAGCGACGCCTGCAGCACGTTCATCACGATCAGCCCCGGCACGAACGACTGCAGGTAGTTCTCGATCGAACCGCCCAGCGCGTTGCCGAACAGGTAGGTGAACATCAGCAGGAAGATGATCGGCATCAGCGTGACGTCGGCCAGCTGTTCCGGGTTCTTGCGGATCTTCAGGATTCCCCGCCAGGCGAGCGAAAACGCGTGTTTCGCGCCGAGTACCGGGCTGATGTGCCGGGGCGGGGCCGCGGCGGTCGCGGTGGTCATGACCGGCTCCCTTCGAGTTCGCGCTCCGGCTTCGGCTCCTCGGCCGCGTGTCCGGTCAGTGCCAGGAACACCTCGTCGAGGCTGGGCAGCCGCAGGGCCAGTTCGTCGGAGGTGATGCCCGCCGAGTCGAGGCGGCGCACCAGCGTGGACAGCAGCACCGGGTCGGAGACCGGTGCGGTCAGCAGCCCGGTCGCGTTGTCGCGGGCGGGCCGGACGCCGGTGAGGTCGGCCAGGATGCGGTCGACCTCGTCGAGGTCGCTCAGCGACGTCGGCCGCACCTGCAGCGTCTGCCCGCCGACCCGCCGCTTCAGCTCGTCGGCGCGGCCGTCGGCGACCACGCGGCCGTGGTCGAACACGGTGATCCGGTCGGCCAGCTGGTCGGCCTCCTCCAGGTACTGCGTGGTCAGCAGCACCGTCGCGCCGTCGGCGACGAGGCTGCGGACGACCGCCCACACCTCGTTGCGCGCGTGCGGGTCGAGTCCGGTGGTCGGCTCGTCCAGGTACAGCACGGCGGGACGGCCGACGAGGCTCGCGGCCAGGTCGAGCCTGCGCCGCATGCCGCCGGAGTACGTCCGGATCGGCCGCTTGGCCGCGTCGGTCAGCTCGAACCGCTCCAGCAGTTCGGCCGCCCGCGCCCGCGCGTCGGCCCGGGACAGGTTCAGCAGCTTGCCGATCAGCACCAGGTTCTCGGTGCCGCTGAGGTCCTCGTCCACCGACGCGTACTGCCCGGTGAGCCCGATCAGGCCGCGCACCCGGACCGGGTCGCGGACCACGTCGTAACCCCCGACCGTGGCGCGGCCCGCGTCGGGTCTCAGCAGGGTGGCCAGGATGCGGACCGCGGTCGTCTTGCCCGCGCCGTTCGGCCCGAGCACCCCGACCACCTTCCCGAACGGGACCTCCAGATCCACGCCGTCCAGCGCCTTCGTCTCCCCGAAATGCTTGACCAGGCCCTCGGCCTGGATCGCGTGCGACATTGTCGCCTCCTCCTGTGTCGCTCCAGCACACAGTGGGCTAAGGCGCTGGCAAGCCGCGCACACGGCGCTGACACGGACCTGTCAGCGCCTGCCCGGCATACTCTTCGATCATGGTGATGGCGGCGCGGACGCGAACCCGGCTGGTCACGGGCCTGCTCGTGCTGGTCGGCCTGCCGCTGCTGGCGGTGGCCGGGCTGCGCACGATCGGCTGGGACGGCAGCGGCTGGTACCTGACCGCGCTGCTGGCGCTGACTCCGTACGTCGTCGTCTACGGCTTGCTGCTCGCCGCGCTCGCGCTGGTGCTGCGGCGGTGGTGGACCGGCGGGGTCGCGCTGGCGTTGTCCGCGCTGCTGGCGGTGTACGTCGCGCCGCGGGTGATGTCCGACGAGCAGCCGGCGGCGCACGGGAAGACGGTGCGCGTGCTGGCCGCCAACCTGTACCTCGGCCAGGCCGACCCGGCGGCGCTCGTGCGGCTGGTCCGGGAGCACCGGATCGACGTGCTGAACCTGGTGGAGATGACCCCGGCCGCGATGTCCGGGCTGGAGAAGGCCGGGCTGTTCCAGACGCTGCCGTACCGGGTGCTGCACCCGGCGTCCGGGGTGGACGGGTCCGGCATCGTGTCGCGTTATCCGCTGACCGAAGAGGACTACACCGGCGATTCGGCCCAGAAACAGCCCGGCGCGGAAGCCGACCTCGGCGCCGGGACGACGTTGGAGATCGTGGCGGCGCATCCGCGTTCGCCGGACTCCGGGTATCACCTGTGGGAGCAGGAGATGCGAGACCTGTCGCGCGCGATCGGCGAGCACGGCCTGCGCGTGGTGGCCGGCGATTTCAACGCGACTCTCGACCACGCCGCGCTGCGCACGGTGCTGTCCCGCGGATACGTCGACGCGGCGGAGGCACGCGGCGACGGCCTGGTCCCGACCTGGTCGACGTCTTCGGTCCCGCTAGTGTCGCTGGACCATGTGCTGGTGGACCGCCGGATCGCGATCCGGGATTACCAGGCGTTCGACGTGCCCGGCAGCGATCACCGGGCGGTGTATGCGGAGGTACAACTGCCATGACGACCTTGCGGCCGAGCGTCGGGGACGCCGAGTACCCGCGGCTGCTGGAGATCTGGCGCAGCGCCGTCGAGGCGACGCACGACTTTCTGGCCCCGTCGGACGTCGAGTACTACGCCACGCGCGTCCCGCTCTACTTCGCCGAGGTGGAGCTGACGGTGGCGGAGGTCGACGGAGTCGCCGCGGGTTTCTCGGGAATCGCCGAGGGAAAGCTGGAAATGCTGTTCGTGCACGACGATTTCCGCGGCCGCGGGATCGGAACGGCGTTGCTGCGCGCGGCCCTGGACCGCTACCCGGCTCTCACCCTGGACGTGAACGAGCAGAACCCGCAGGCGGTCGGTTTCTATCTGCACCACGGCTTCGAGGTGGTCGGCAGGCAGGAAACCGATCCGGACGGCCGCCCGTTCCCCTTGCTGGAGCTCAAGCGAGCTTGACCAGCGTCTCCAACGCACCGGCGGCGATCGAAATCCCGCGTCCGTGCCGGATCCGCGGCTCGCGCGGGTTGATCCGGATCAACGCACCCGTCGCCGCGCTGGCGAGTTCGGCGTACCGCCGCACTGTCGGAACCGCTTGCCCGGCACCGAGTTCGACCACCACCGCGTCGCGATGCGCGCGCCGCCAGGCCGCCAGCTCGTCCAGCTGTTCCTGACTGCGGTCGGGGATCCAGTCGAAATCCCCGAACATCAGGATGTTGGGCCGGGCCAGACCGCCGCAACGCGGACAGGACGGAAGCGGCGGCCGGGCGCGCATCGTCGTCTCGTCCAGGTCGATCGCGAGTTCGTCCGCCGACCAGATCTCCCGCGAACACCCGGCCAGGCACTGCAGGTGATGAATCGACCCGTGCGCCTCGGCGACGTGCGGAAACCCCGCGGCCTGGAATTGTCCGTCCACATTGGACGTAAAAACGCGCACCCCGCCGGGTTTGGCCAGTCCCCATTCGAGCAGCAGGCCGAATCCGCGATGCGGCACCGTTTTCCGGTACAACTCGAGCCGGTGCCCGTAGAACCCCCAGGCCAGCTCCGGATCCGAGGCGAAATGCCGCGGGTCGGCCAGCTCCTCGAACCGCAGCCCGAGCCCGGCGTACGGCGGATATGCCCGCCAAAACCCTTCCCCGCCACGGAAATCGGGCAGCCCGGAATCGACGCCCATCCCGGCGCCGGCGCACACGAGCAGCGCACCGGCGCCGCGGATCAGCTCGGCGGCACGAGCGAGTTCGTCACTCACCCGGCTTAGATGCCTGGACGACCTCGAACTCGAGCAGATTCGCACCGCTCGCCACCGGCTTCTGACGCTCGCCGGCGTGCGCCTCGCGAGCCGGACCCTTCGCCCAGGCCTGGTAGTGCTCCTCGGTCTCCCACTTCGTGTACACGAAGTAGCGCGTCTCGCCCGCGACCGGGCGGAGCAACTCGAAGCCGAGGAACCCCTCCTGGTCGTCGACGGAGTGCAGCCGCGCGGCGAAACGCTTCTCCAACTCCGGACCGGCGCCTTCGGGGACCTCGATTGCGTTGATCTTGACCACTGCCATCTCCCTAGCGTACTAACGGCTGGCCCGTTTTCGCGGTTCGTGCCACTCTGCTCACATGGGGGACGACGAAGTCTTTGGCACCGAATTGGCCCGCAACCTGCAAAGGCTCGTGAAAGCCGCGGCCGAATCGGTCGGTTCGGGCAGTTCCAGCGAGTTGATCGACCGCGTCACCGGGCACCTTGGCGTGCCGCTCGCGCAGGCGCTGGTGGTCACGCATAACTTCGAGAACTGGGAGCACGCGACCATTCAAGCCGGGGTCGACGCGTATCTCGCCGAGCACGGGATCGGCACTGACTGGTTCGGCATCGCCGGCGGGTTGCGCGGCCATGAAGACCTGGTCGGCATGCTGGTCACGGCCAAACAGCACGGCAATTACGAGCTGGGCGCGGTCGACTACGCGACGGTGGCGGTCGGCCCGGACGAAGCGGCGGACGTCGTGCAGCTCGGATTGGTCGGTACAACCGCGCCGGACGGCTCGCCGGTGCTGGTCGGCGTCCGCGGCTCGGCCCCGCAGTACGGCCAGGCGAACTGCCGCCTCGAAGTAATCGCCGAGGACCGGCGGGCGGCCACCGAGACTCGCGACCGCATCGAAGCGCTGATGACCGAGCACGACGTGCTGCGCGGCCAGGTGATCGCGTTCGGCCTGAGCGAGCACCGCAACAACGAGCTGGTCACCTTCCTGCCGCGGCCGCAGCTGCGCAAGGAAGACGTGGTGCTGCCGGAAGGCGTTCTCGAAGCGGTCGAACGGCACACCTTCGGCATCGCGGAACACGGCGCGCGGCTCGCCGAGGCGGGCCAGCACCTGAAGCGCGGCCTGCTGCTCCACGGCCCGCCCGGCACCGGGAAAACCCACACCGTGCGTTACCTCATGGGGCAGCTCCCGGGCTGCACGGTCGTGATCCTGACCGGCGCTGCCCTGCGGTTCATCTCGCAAGCCGCTTCGCTGGCGCGCCGGTTGCAGCCGAGCGTCGTGGTGCTGGAGGACGTCGACCTGATCGCCGAGGACCGCAACCTCGTGCACGGGCCGACGCCGCTGCTGTTCAGCCTGCTCGACGCGATGGACGGCGTCGGCGGCGACGCGGATGTCACCTTTCTGCTCACCACCAACCGGGCCAGCAGTCTGGAGAAGGCGCTGGCCGACCGGCCCGGTCGAGTCGACTTGGCGGTTGAGGTGCCGTTGCCGGACGCGGCCGGGCGGGAAGCGTTGCTGCGGCTGTACTCGCGTGATCTGGAGCTGACCGCCGACCTCACCCCCGTGGTCGAGGTGACCGACGGCGTCACGGCGTCGTTCATGAAGGAACTGCTCCGCCGGGCGTCGCTGCGCGCGCTGGCGCGGAGGCCCGACGAACCAGTCCGGGTCGGCGACCCCGAACTGGGCGCGGCCCTAGCCGAGATGAACGACAGCGATCTGACCAGGTCTTTGCTCGGCAGTCACGGCCGCAACGGGCCTGGGTAAAGATCGGCGTCCGACGGCAGCTTCGAACCGTGGAACCAGTCGTTCAGGAACCCGCTCAAGTCGCGTCCGGCGACGTGCGACACGAGCTTCTCGAAGTCCGTCCACGTCGCGTTGCTGTGGCGATGCTGGCCGACCCACTCGTGCAGCACCTTCTCGAACCCCGGCTCGCCCAGTTCGCGGCGCAGCGCGTGCATGGCGAGGATGCCCTTGTCGTACGCGCCCTCGAACAGGTGCTCCGGCCCCATGTCGACCAGTTTCTGGCCCCAGAAATCCGCGCTGCCCCTGGTGATCTCGACGGCCGCGCGGTAGCGGTCGTCCAGGTTCTGCCCCTCGCGCTCGCCCCACAGCCACTGCGCGTACGAGGCGAAGCATTCGTTCAGGCAGATGTCCGCCCACGAGTTGAGCGACACCGAATCGCCGAACCACTGGTGTGCGTTCTCGTGCACCAGAGTCAGGATTTCCGCCCATTTCGCATAAGTGGGACGGGTTTGTGTTTCCAGGGAGAAGTGGATGTTCTCGTCGAGGTAGATGCCGCCCGCCGCGCTCTGCGGGTACTTGCCGAACTTGCTCTCCAAAAACGAGATCACCTCGGGCAGCCGGCCGCCGGTGGCCTCGCGGGCTTCGGCGCCGGGTGCGTAGCCGGAAACGATCGGCGTGCCGTCCGGGAGCGTGGAGCGCTGCACGGTGAACTTGTCGATCGCGATCGTGGTCAGGTAGCTGGCCACCGGATTCGGATCCGCCCACGTCGCGGTGGTTTTGCCGTCCTTGGCGCTGGTGCCCTGCTCCCGGCCGTTGGACAGCACCGTCCAGCCGGTGGGCACGTGCGCGGTCAGCGTGAAGGTCGCCTTGTCGCGCGGGGTTTCGTTGACCGGGTACCAGAACGACGCCGAATGCGGCTCGCCGACCAGGTACGCGCCGCCGTCCTCGGAGCGGGCCCAGCCGTTCTCCGACCCGCCGTCGTGCGGGGTTTGCGCCGGAACACCCGAATAGCGCACGCGCGTCCGGAACGTCGTGCCCGACCGCAGCGGTTCGGCCGGAGTCACGACCAGCTTGTTCTTTTCCCGGCTGTACTTCGCGAGCTTTCCGTCGATCTCCACCGAGGTGACGTCCAGCCCGCGCAGGTCGAAGCCGAATTGGCTGAGGTCCTGGGTGGCTTTCGCGGAAACCGTCGTGTCGCCGTCGAGCCGGCCGCTCGGCGGGTCGTAGCTGACGTCGACGTGGTAGTCGAGCGCGTCGTATCCGCCGTTGCCGTCTTCCGGGAAGTACGGGTCGCCCGCGCTGCTCGCGCCCGGTGCCGGATGCATCGGGGGCGGCGGCGGAGCAGCGGGTTCGGCGGGGCTGCACGCGGACAGCGCAAGCACGCCGGCGAGGGCGAGGACGGCGGTTCGGCGGCAGCGCATTCCTTCACCCTAAAGGCAGGTTTGTGATGAAGTAGCCGCAGAAACCCGGGAGGACTAATGCGACCAGGCCTGATCGACTTCGGCGGCGACGAACGCCCCGGCGTGTCGATCCTCCTGCTGCACGGGCTGATGGGCCGCGCTCGCACGTGGTGGCCGGTCGCGCAATGGCTCAAGCGGTACGGCCGGGTGCGTGCCCTCGACGCCCGCGGGCACGGCCGCGCGCCGCACACCGGACCGTGGACCACCGAGCAGTTCGCCGAGGACGTCGCGGACGTGCTGGCCGACCTTGGTCCGTCCGTGCTGATCGGGCATTCGATGGGCGGGCTGCACGCGTGGGCCACCGCGGCGAAATACCCGGAGCTGGTGCAAGCGGTGGTCAGCGAGGATTTCGCGCCGGACCAGCGCGGACGCACCGTCGAGACCTGGCGCGGCTACTTCGAGAGCTGGCCGGTGCCGTTCGAATCGCTGGCCCACGTGCGTGAGTTCTTCGGCACCGCGGGCGACTACTTCACCGAATGCGTCGAGGAGCGCGAGGACGGCTATCACCTGATCGCCGACCTGGAGAACCTCTACGAGATCGCCGCCGAATGGGGCCGCCGCGACTATTGGTCCATTGTGGACGGTATCCGCTGTCCGCTGCTGCTGGTCGAGGGCGAGCACACCGCGATGCCGACCGGGCAGCAGGCCGAGGTCGCGGCGCGGGTGCCCGGCGCGAAGCACCTGGTCGTGCCCGGTTCGGCCCATCTGCCGCACGCCGAAGCGCCGGAGACCTACCGCGGCGCGGTGGAGGCGTTCCTGTCCGGCCTGTGACGCCTCACGTGTGCCGCCCTCGCTGGCACGCGTGAGGCGTCCCCAGTCAGCGGGCCAGCTCGGTGCGCCACGCGGCGGTCGAGCGGTCCGCCGGCACGATCAACGGCCAGACGTCCGAGCCGAGGTAGGCGGATTCGTCGCTGGCCCGGGCCGCGGTGCAGCTGTCGCGGGAAAGCCCGTGCTCGGCGGCCAGTGCGGACACCGCGGCCGCGGTCGCCTTGCCGAACACGCCGTCGGTAGGCACGCCGAACCCGGCGGCGCGCAGGAAGCGTTGCGCGGTCTGCACCTGTGGGCCGGTGTCACCCGGTTTGAGCAGCGGCCACTCCGGCGCGTCGAGCCGGGCGACGGACAGGCCGAGCTGCTGGCCGACCGCTGTGCGCAGCTCCGGCAGCCGGTTGTAGAGCACCTGGCCGCAGCACTCGGTCGAGTTGAAATCGCGGTGGCCCTTGATGAACTCGGGCGTGATGCCGTATTGGTGCGCGATGTAGGCGACGAGCTGCACGAGCGAGTTCCACAGCGCGGCCGGCACGTCGACCGTGCTGTAGAGGCCCTCGTTCTCGATGCCGATGCATTCGCTGTTGTGGTTGGCGACGTTCGCGCCCTGCACGTGCTGCTTCCCGCCGCGCAGGATTTCGAGGCTGCGGTGCCGACCCTCGGTGACGAAGCCGCCGCGGCTGTTCGTGAACTGCTGGCCGGTGTCGATCCAGCCGCGGGTGTCCATGTGGAAGTTCTGGATGTCCCGCGAGATCTGCAGCGCGTGCGCCAGCGAGTAGTCGGTGTTGTTGCCCGGGTCGACGGTGTGGTGCACCACGATGTACGTGGGCTTGTGGTTCTCCACCACGATCGCGCCCGAGGGCGGCCGGGCGTTCCACTCGGCCGTCGAATGGATGACCGGCGTGGTCACCGCGGCCGCGGATCTCGCCGTGGCGAAGCCCAAAGCGCCCACGGCGGTGACGGTGAGGCCGCCTTTCAAGACGGCACGACGCGTTGCTTCCCCCATGCGGAACTCCTCAGCCTGCGAGTGCGACGGGGGAAAGCTAACCCGGCGCCCCGGAGGGGACAACTTTTTGCCGACTTTCGTCGTAGTGCGTCAGTGTTCCCCGGGAAGCGCGAACAGCCCGTCGCGGGTTTGCTCCAGCAGACCGTCCACGAGCAGCGAATCCAGGCACCGGTCGCGCTGACCGGCTTCGTGCCACACGACATCCAGCCGCGCCTTCTCGACCGGTCCCTCGGCGCCGCGCAGGACGTCCAGCAGCAACCCGCGCACCTGCCGGTCGGTGCCGGCGAACTTCTGCACCGGCTTGGCCGGACCGGCGTATTCGGGACGGCCGTTGAGCTGCCACGCGCATTCGGCGTAAATCGGGCAGTCCGCGCACTTCGGCGACCGGGCGGTGCAGATCAGCGCGCCCAGCTCCATCAGCGCGGCGGACAGCTTCGCCGCGGGCGCGTCCTCGGCGGGAAGCAGCGCTTCGACATCCGCCATGTCGCGGGTATTCGACGCCGGGCCAGCGTCGCCCGCACCATGAACGGCGCGCGCGACGACGCGTCGGACGTTCGTGTCCACCACCGGCGCGCGCTTGCCGTACGCGAACGCCGCCACCGCGCGCGCCGTGTACGCGCCGATGCCGGGCAACGCGAGCAGCGTGTCCACATCGGACGGCACGACGTCGCCGTGCTCCTGGGCGATGACGGTGGCGGCGGCGTGCAGCCGAAGCGCGCGACGCGGGTAGCCGAGCTTGCCCCACGCACGCACGACCTCGCCAGTGGTCTCCGCGGCCAGCGCGGACGGCACCGGCCAGCGAGCCATCCACTCCAGCCAGATCGGCTGGACGCGCGAGACCGGCGTCTGCTGCAGCATGATTTCGCTGACCAGCACGCCCCACGCCGAGCAGTCCGGCTCCCGCCACGGCAGGTCCCGGCCGACGTCGGCGAACCACTCGATCAGAACATCGGTGTCTACTGCCACTCCACCATTGAATACGAAAGCCCTTACTTGACCTCGGTCAGGCTCCCGGCCCGCACGTCGTAGACGAATCCGCGCACGTTGTCGTTGTGCAGGAGGAAGTCGCTGCGCCGGGCGCGTTCCATCGAGGTGCGCACGCTGTCCTCGACCTTGCGGAACGCCTCGACCGCCCAGGTCGGCCGCAGTCCGGTGGCGGACTCCAGCTCGTCCTTGAACTCCTCGTCGGTGACCATGGAGAGACCGCAGTCGGTGTGCTGGACGATCAGCACCTCGCGGGTGCCGAGTTTGCGCTGGCTGAGCGCGAGCGACCGGATCACGTCGTCAGTGACCACGCCGCCCGCGTTGCGCAGCACGTGCGCCTCGCCCTGCAGCAGCCCGAAGATCTCGAAGACCCGGATCCGGGCGTCCATGCAGGTCAGGATCGACACCTGCAGCGACGGCTTGGGGGAGGACCGGTCGCCGGGGACGATGTTCCCGATTTCCCGATTGCGCTTGAGCAGCACGTCGATGGAGGTCATGGGACACCTTTCGGCCTGTGCTTCCCGCGGGACACGGGCGTGGCGTCCATGCAACCTGCCCCGGCGCGCCCGCACAACGCGCTGGGCGGGAAATCACGGCAAAGGCTGGGGTGACTCGTGCGTGCTGATCACGGTTCTAACCGCGATCGCCACTCACGACTCACCCGCCGAACCAGGGCTCCTCGACCGTCCGCGGCGGCGCCGACGTCCTCCCGACCCGCAGTTCGGTCGGCAGCGTGATCACCTTCGGCCCGACCCGCTCGGCCGAGCTGAGCAGCAGCCGTCCGGCCACCTTGCCCTTCTCCAGCACCGGCTGGTGCACCGTGGTGAGGCCGGAGCGCTCGGCCTCGGCGATCCCGTCGAACCCGGTCACGGTGAGGTCGAGCGGCACCCGCAGCCCGCGTCGGGCCGCCTCCGCCAGCGCGCCGAGCGCGAGGATGTCCGACGTGCAGACCAGGGCGGTGACCTGCGGATACGCGTCCAGCAGCTGCCGCGCGGCCGAGGCCCCGTCGTCCACCGTGTGGTCGAAGCGCTCGACCACCGGCACGGTCGCCCAGTCGACCCCCGCGGAGGAGAACGCCTGTGCCAGCGCCTCCAGCCGGGTGCGCTGCACGTGGAAATGCGCGCCACTCTGGCGTTCGGCGGTCACGAAGTCGTCGTTGCGCTCGCGGCCGAGCCGCATGCAGAGCACGCCGATCTGCCGGTGGCCGAGCGCGACCAGATGGTCGGCGAGCTGTGTCACGGCGGCCGCGTCGTCCGGGCCGACGCGGTCCACGCCCTCGATCCGGGGCTGGTCGATGATCACCGTCGGCACCGGCCGTTCCAGGACGGCCGCGAGATGCGGATCGTCGTCCGGCACGGAGTACACGACGAACCCGTCCACGCCCGCGCGGTGCACCGCGGCGAGGTCCTCGCGACCGGGGCTGGCCGGCACGAGATGCAGGCCGACGCCCGCGTCCTCGCAGGCCAGCGCGAGCCCTTCGAGCACGCCGACGGCGGCCGGGTCGCGGAAGGCGTAGGAGAGGTTCTCGGTGAGCAGCAGCCCGACCGCGCCCGCCTTGCGGGTGCGCAGCGAGCGCGCGACCGGGTCGGGTCCGGGGTAGCCGAGCCGCCGCGCGGTCTCGAGCACCCTGCGGCGCAGTTCGGGGGAGAGCTGGTCCGGGCGGTTGTAGGCGTTGGACACGGTGGTCCTGGACACCCCGAGTTCCGCCGCGAGCGACGCCAATGTCGCCTGCCTCCGGGTGCGAATAGGACGGCCCATCCGCAAACCGTAACGGTTCAGATCGTTTTCCAGAAGCGACACCCCTGTGGTGAGCGTCTCGATCCGTTCGGTGATCAAGAGCGGGTACGGCCACCCGGTGGAGTGAGGCTCGCCGTTCGGATGGGGTAAAGTGAATCTGACAACGGTTTCCATTAGCAGTTCGACTCAGGAGAGCCCGATGACTTCCCGCCGCACCACGAGCGTTCTCGCCGCCGCGTCGGCTTTGGCTGTGTTCGCGCTCGGCGCGTGCTCCAGCACGTCGTCCTCGACCGGTTCCGGGGCGGGAGGGGGAACGGGCGATCAGGTGAAGGTCGTCGCCTCCACCGATGTCTGGGGCAGCGTCGTGTCCGCCGTCGGAGGCGACAAAGTGCAGGTCACGTCGATCATTCACGATCCGTCGGCCGATCCGCACTCGTACGAATCGACCGCCGACGACGCGCTCGCCGCCAAGAAGGCGCAGCTGACGCTGGGCAACGGCGGCGGGTACGACGAGTTCTTCACCAAGCTTTCGGGTGAAGCGGCTTCGGCGAAGAAGCTGGTCGCCTACGACATCGCCAAGCCGGGCGAGGAGAACGAGCACGTCTGGTACGACCTGCCGGGCGTGGAAAAGGTCGCCGACCAGGTCGCGGCCGCGCTCGGCGAGATCCAGCCCGCGTCGAAGCAGAAGTTCGACGAAAACGCCAAGACCTTCAAGGCCCAGCTCGACGGCCTGATCAAGAAGGCGGCCGCGCTGGGCACCGCGCACCCGGACACGAAGGTCGTCGTCACCGAACCGGTCGCGCACTACCTGCTCAAGACCGCGAACATCGCCGACGCCACCCCGAAGGCGTTCTCCGACGCGATCGAGAACGAGACCGACGTGCCCGCCGCGGCGGTCTCCGAGTTCACCAAGCTGATCAAGGAGAAGCAGGTGAAGGCGCTGGTCAACAACGTGCAGACGGTCACCCCGCTGACCAAGCAGGCGGTCGCCGACGCGAAGGCGTCCGGGGTCGCGGTGGTCGACGTATCCGAGACGCTCCCGGCGAACGTCACGGGCTACATTGACTGGATGACCAAGGATGTGGACTCGCTGGCGGGGGCGCTGAACAGCTGATGTCCGTCCAGCTTCCGGAAGCAGGCCCCGCGGTCCGCGTGCGCGGGGCCGGGCTCGCCTTCGGCGACCGCACCCTCTGGTCCGGTTTGGACCTGGACGTCGAGCCGGGCGAATTCCTGGCCGTCCTCGGCCCGAACGGGTCCGGCAAAAGCAGCTTCCTCAAGGCGTTGCTGGGTATGCAGTCGCTGTCGGCGGGCACGGTGGAAATCGCGGGCGGGCGTCCGGGAGGCGCGAACCGGGAGGTCGGCTACATCCCGCAGCAGCGCGCGATCGACGATTCGCTCACGCTGCGCGGCGTCGACCTGGTCGGGCTCGGACTGGACGGCCACCGCTGGGGTCCCGGCCTCGCCGGAATGCGCGAGCGGAAGCGCCGGGTGGCGTCGGTGATCGAATCGGTCGGCGGCACGCGATACGCGAAGCAGCCGGTCGGCCGGCTTTCCGGCGGCGAGCAGCAGCGGCTTCGGGTGGCGCAGGCACTGGTCGGCGACCCGTCGGTGCTGCTGTGCGACGAACCGCTGCTGTCGCTCGACCTGGCGCACCAGCGCGCGGTGAGCGAACTGATCGACGCGCGCCGGCGCGAAGCCGGGACCGCGGTGCTGTTCGTGACCCACGAGATCAACCCGGTCCTGCAGTTCGTCGACCGCGTGCTGTACCTGGTGAACGGCCAGTTCCGGATCGGCAAGCCGGACGAGGTGATGACCTCGGAGACGCTGTCGGACCTGTACGGAACGAAGATCGAGGTGCTGCGCGTCGGCGGGCAGATCCACATCGCCGGTGCGCAGAGCGCGCTGTGCGAGGACGAACCGCATCACCACGAGCAGGAAGCAGTGGGCTGAGCCTTGGACGGCATGTTCGACTTCGCCAAGACGTGGGAGCTGATCGCGGAACTGGACAGCGTCCGCATCGCCCTGATCGCGGCCGCGGTGCTCGGCTTGCTGGCCGGCGTCCTCGGCCCGCTGATCGTGATGCGCCGCATGTCCTTCGCGGTGCACGGAACGTCCGAACTGGCGTTCACCGGAGCGGCTGGCGCGCTGCTGCTGGGCGTCGGGGTGGAATACGGCGCGCTGGCCGGCGCCGTCGCCGCCGCGCTGCTGCTGGGAATCCTGGGAATCCGCGACGCCGACCGCGATTCGGTGATCGGCGTGATCCTGTCCTTCGGGCTGGGCATGGGCGTCCTGCTGCTGTCGTTCTACAAAGGACGGTCGGCGAACAAGTTCGGGATTCTCACCGGCCAGATCATCACCGTGGACAGCACGAACCTGACTGCCTTGGTGATCTCCGCCGCCGCGGTGCTGGCCGTGCTGGCGCTGATCTACCGGCCGCTGCTGTTCGCGAGCGTCGACCGCTCGGTGGCCGAGGCACGCGGCGTTCCGGTCAAGTCCTTGACGGTGCTGTTTTCCCTGCTGGTCGGGGTCGCGACGGCGCTGAGCGTGCAGGTCGTCGGCTCGCTGCTGGTGGTCGCGTTGATGGTGACCCCCGCCGCGGCCGCCGCCCGGGTGACGGCAAGCCCGCTGCGCGCGACGGTGTTGTCGGTGGTGTTCGCGGAGGTCGCCGCACTGGGCGGGATCGTGCTGTCGCTGGCCCCGGGACTGCCGGTAAGCGCGTTCGTGACTTCGATTTCGTTCTTGATCTACCTGGTGTGCCGGGTGCTCGCGTGGGTCCGCGACCGGCGACGCGGGGTGCGGACCAGCCCGGCGGAAGCGGCCCCGGTTCCGGTCGGCTAGCGGTAGACGGACACCTGCTGGCGCGACACGGTCGGCCGGTCGATCTGGTCGAGGACGGCGGTCGCCAGGTCCGCATAGGACAGTGGGAGATCCGCTGCTGGGGAATCGAGCACGTCTCCGCCAAGCCGGTACTCGCCGGTGGTCGGCGCTTCGAGCGACAACCCCGGTGGCGGAGTGAGGACCAGCCAGTCCACCTCCGCGGGCTGCTCCCGCCAAGCGGCTAGGCCCTTCATCCGGGCTTCGGCGAACGGGCGCAGGAAAGCCGGGAACGCCGCGGGGTCTTCGAACACCCGGCCGCTGCCGGTGCGAAGCGTCGCGGCGAGACCGATTTCGAGCACCCTGGATCCCCGCGCGGCTTGAACGAGGTTCTCTGCCAAACGCACGTAGTAGTCGGGGTCGAAGTCTTCGAACGATTCAGGCGGCGCGGTAAACGGCGTCACCGCGTTCACCACCGCCGCGACCTCGCCCGGCACCACCGCCGCCACGCTGTCCTGATCAGTCAGATCACCCGCGACGACCGTGACGTCCTCCCCGAGAGCGGCCAGCCTTTCCTGCCGGGCGGGGTCGCGAACCACTCCGACGACCGGGCGTCCGCGACGCAGTGCCTCGGCGACGACGGCGAGCCCGGCTCGGCCGCCAGCGCCGAAAACGACGAGCGGAGCGTTTCGCTGTTCAGGCACCATGAGCTGGACGGTATCGACGGGAAACTGGTTACTTCAACGAAACCGGAGGCTGGCGAGATGACTGCCGACGCTCGGATGGACCCGTCGTGCCCGATGGCCGCCTTCCCCTTCCAGGTCGGCGGGAAATGGACCGGAATGGTCGTCGTCGCGTTGCTGGACGGCCCGCTGCGCTTCAGCCGCCTCCGGGAAACCCTGGGGGTCAGCAGCGCGAAAGTCCTCGCCGAAACCCTGCGCGACATGACCCGCGACGGCCTCGTCACCCGCACCGACCACCAGGCCAATCCGCCGCACGTCACCTACGAGCTGACCGGCCTCGGGCGCAGCCTCCTGCCGGTCATCGACGCCATGCGCGAGTGGAGCGGTCAGCACCTCGCCGATCTCCTGGCGCACCGCCAAGCCCACCCGCCCGTTACCGGATCGGATGCTGCGCCAGCGCCGACTTCACCGCCGCGATAAACCCTTCGTCGGTGAACGGCACCAGCCCGCCGGAGACATTCCGCTCCACCGCCTGCAACACCACCACGTGCGAGTTCACGAACTGGTCCACCGCCTTCGACTGCGGCGTCTTGTCCGTCGAATACGCCAGGTACGTGAGGTTCGTGAACGCCGCCTCCAGATACCGCGACGACGCGAGGCTGAACGAGTCGCCGTAGACCAGGGTCGGCTGGTCGATCGTGCCGACGATCGGCGGGGCCGAGCGGTGCACCGGTTCGTCAATGCTGCCGACGAATTCTCCCGCCCGGTCGGTGACGCCGTCCGGACGCAGGTCGTAGCGGGTGTTCGACTTGACGCCGGTTTGCCCGAGCAGCAACGGAAGGTCCGCGACCGCGTCGTACTGGCCGTCCGGGGCGCTCTGCCAGGTGCTCGTCGTGCCCGGCTTGATCGTGTCGGCGAGCGCGCGGGTCAGGACGAGGCCGCCTTCGTCGCGCCAGTGCGTGTCGTTCGGGGCGTAGATCGGGTGGCCGACCCGGGCCGCTTCGGCGGCAAGCTGCGGGCGCAGGTCGAGCGAATGGCCTTCGGTGGTGATCTTGTACCAGTCGTTCGGCGAGGCGGCCTGCGAGCACTCCTTGCCCGGATAGCTCGCGGGCAGGAACTGCGGCACCATCGTCGTCTTGTCCGGCGTCACCACGAACACGAACTTCCGGCCGGACGCCTCGACCGCCGCGCGCAGTTCGCCGATCCGCTTCATCGTGGTGTCGATGTCCTGGGTCGGCGTGCACTTCGCCTCGGAGTCATAGCCGTAGTACAGCCAGCCGTCGGTGCCCTGGACCACCTTGCGGTACCCGGCCTGGCTGGAGCCCGGTCCGCTCGGCAGCGACGGGCCGGTGTTCGGCGCGCCCGGCTGCTGCAGCGGCGGGGCCGGGATCGGGCCGGTGTTCGCCGTCGAACCCTGGTCGAGCGGCGCGGCCTCGCCGAAGACGCCCTCGCTGATCCCGTTCGCCGCGTTGATCGCGCCGGCCCGGAACGACAGCTGGTCCGTCGCCCATTTGGGGAGATTGGTGAAGAACCCGAACCCTTCGCCGAGGCTGGGGAATCCGGCGAGCTTGTGGTTTTCGATCTCGCTCGGCCGGACCCCGACCACCCACAGCAGGGTCGGCGTCGCGAAGAACAACAGGGCGCTGACCAGTGCGGTCAGCTGTCGTTTGCCGTGCCGCGGGCGATGCAGCGCGTGCTCGCGGGGCAGGTAGGCCTCGTGGACTGCGGGCAGCTGCGGTGGCTCGGACACGGCACTGAGGTTAGTCAATTCGAGTGAGCCCGGCGCGAACAACCACCGAAAAATCAGCCGAGCATGAGGAGGACTTGCAGTTCGCCGACGAGGAACCCGATCACGCCGCCGACCGCGATCAGCTTCCACTCGTCCTGCCGGAACGCCGGCCGCAGCAGGCCCTCGAACTCCAGCGGCGTCAGCGCGAGCATCCGCTGCTCGACCATCTTCGCCACGTCCATCGCCTCGGTCAGGTACCCCTCGGCGTAGCGCGCGGTCAGCGGCAGTTCGGCCAGCGCCCGCTGCGCCGCGGCGTGCTTCATCTCCTGAAGCCGCTTCGTCCCGACGGCCAGCGCGACCACCGGTTTCGCGGCGCTGACCTGCGCGTCCACCGCGTGTCCGACGGCGCGTTCGACCATCGCCACGAGCCGGTCCGACTTCGGGCCGCGCAACAGGGCGTCGAGCAGATTCGGGACGGTCAGCACCTCGCCCGCGACCATTTCGCCGTATTGGCGGGCCACCTCGGCGCGCCGCCGCTGGAACTTGCCCTGCAGGACGACCCGGCCCAGCCGCACCGGCTCGCGCGGCAGGAAGATCATCTTGATCGCCAGCCAGTCGGTGAACAATCCGATCGCACCGCCGAAAATCGGCAGCACCAGGGGCTGGTGGGTCAGCGCCCAGACCAGCGCCTGGACGAGACCGAGCACGAAGCCGAAGACGATCCCGGCGCGCGCGATGAACGTCATCTCCGGTCGCGACGTTTCGCGGATCAGCCGGACCAGCAGCGCGCGGTCGCGAGTAAGCCTCTCGACCGTCATGTGCCGGACGTCGAGGACCTCGTCCAGGTTGTCTCGCACCTCGTCCAGAAAGTCCCGCACCAGCTGCGGCGCGCTGGCCTGCACCTGCTTGATCAGCAGTTCCTGGGCGAGCGTCGGCATGACCTCCCACAGCCGCGGATGATGCTGTTCGAGCACGTCACGGGCGATTCCGTCGACCGCGCGCAGCAGCGGCTGCTCGAGTTCCCGGGTGATGATCACCGGGTCGACGCGGGCGAAGACCTCTTTGATGTCGAGCAGGTTCGCGGTGAGCAGCTCGGTCGCGATCGCGGCCATCCGGCCGCCGTGCTTCGGCACCACGCCCTGCCAGCCGAGGAACGGCCGGATCCCGATGAATTCGAGCGGGCGGAACATCATCTCGATGGCGACGCGCTTGGTGACGTAGCCGATCAGCGCGGCGACGAACGGCATCGAGACGTACACCGGCCAGTGCCGCGCGAGTTCGTCCAGCACCGCGTTCACCGGGCCTCCCTCCCCGTTCCGGAAGGAAACCGTATCGCGCGCGCGTCCTAACCGAGGAGCAGCAACGCCTGCAGCTCGCCGACGAGCCCGCCGATCACCGCGCCGACCGCGATCAGCTTCCATTCGTCCTGCCGGAACGCGGGCCGCAGCAGCTGCTCGAACTCGAGCGGGCTGAGCCGGCGCATCCGGTCCACGATCGTGTTGCGGACGTCGAGCGCGTTGACCGCGTAAGTCTCCGCGTGCCGGATGGTGTCCGGCACCCGCTCGGCGGCTTTCGCGGCGGCGACCTGCTTCATCTCCTGGAACCGTTTCGTGCCCACCGCGATCGCGACGAACGGCTTCACGACGCTGGCCTGCGCGTCGATCGTCTTCTGCACCTCGCGGCTGATCAGCGAGAACAGCCGGTCCGATTTCGGCCCGCGCAGCACGGCTTCCAGCAGATTCGGCACGGTGATGATCTCGCGCGCGATCATGTCGCCGTAGTCGGCGGCCACCTCGTCGCGGCGCTTCTGGAAGACGCCCTGCCAGGTGTAGAAGCCGAAGAACCGTTTCGGCTCGCGCGGCAGGAAGATCATTTTGAGCGCGAGCCAGTCGGTCAGCCAGCCGATCCCGAGCCCGAACAGCGGCAGCACGATCGGCGACTTCGTCAGCGACCAGACCAGCAGCTGCACGCAGCCGAGAACGAACCCGAACCAGATGCCCGACCGGGCGATGAACCGCATTTCCGGGCGCGAGATGTCGCGGATCAGCCGGTTCAGCAAAGCCTTGTCGCGCACCAGGTTCGTGACGACCATGTGCTTGAGGTCGAGCACGTCCTCGATGTTCCGGGAAATCTCGCGCATGATCTTCGTGATCGCCCGCGGCGCCTCCGCCTGCACGCGTTTCAGCAGCAGTTGCTGCGCGCCGGACGGCAGCATTTCCCACAGCCGCGGCTGGTAGGTCTCCATCACCTCGCGGGTGACGTCCTCGACCACGCGCAGCAGCGGCTGTTCGATCTCCTTCGCGACCTGCTCCGGGTCGAGCCGGGCGAAGATCTCCTGCGGATCGACGAGGTTGGTGGTGAGCATGTCGGTCGCGGTGGTCGCCATCCGCTCGGCGTTCGCGGGCAGCACGCCCTGCCAGCCGAGGAAGGGCCGGATGCCGACGAATTCGAGCGGCCGGAACATCATCTCGATGGCGACGCGTTTGGTGACGTAGCCGATCAGCGCCGCGATGAACGGCATGGAGACGTACACCGGCCAGTGCTCGGCGAAAGTGTGCACGCGTGTCCCCTCCGTGTTGCCTACGGAACGGTAACCCGCGCGTCAGTGGAGCAGGAGCAGCACCTGCAGTTCGCCGACGAGGCCGCCGATCACCGCGCCGACCGCGATCAGCTTCCATTCGTCCTGTTTGAACGCCGGGCGGAGAATGCCCTCGAACTCCAGTGGGGTGAGCTGCTGCATCTTGTCGACGATGGTGTTGCGGACGTCGAGCGCGTTGGTCGCGTAGCTCTCGACGTACTTGACGGTCTCCGGCAGGTACGCGATGGCCTTCTCCGCGGCGGCCTGTTTCATCTGCTGGTACTCGCGTCCGCCGACAGCCAGCGCGACCAGCGGTTTCGCCAGCCCGGCCTGCGCGTCGACGGTCCGCTGGACCTCCCGCGTGACGAGTGCGAACAGCTTGTCCGCGCGCGGTCCGGTGAGCACGGCTTCCAGCACATTCCCTGCGGTGAGGACTTCCTCCGCGATCAACGCGCCGTAGTCCGCGGCGACCTGCGCGCGGCGTTTCTGGAACATGCCCTGCCAGGTGAAGAAGAGGAACCGGCGCGGCTGACGCGGGTAGAAGATCATTTTGAGCGCGAGCCAGTCCGTGACGAAGCCCGTGACGAAACCGAAGATCGGCATGATCACCGGTTGTTTCGTGAGCGCCCACGCGAGGAGCTGGACGAGCCCGATCACGAACCCGAAGCCGATCCCGCTGCGCGCGATGAACCGGAACTCGGGCGCGGCGACCTCGCGGATCAGCCGGCAGGTGAGCGATTTGTCCCGGACCATGGCGTTGATCAGCATGTCGTTGACGTCGAGGACTTCGTCCACATTCGACGCCACTTCCCGCATCAGCCGCTTCACGACCGCGGGCGCCTGCGCGCGGACGCGGTCCACCAGCAGTTGCTGAGCGCGGGCGGGCAGCATTTCCCACAGCCGCGGCTGGTAGGTCTCGAACACCTCGCGGGTGACCTCGTCGACCGCTTTCAGCAACGGTTCTTCCAGCTGCGCGACCATTTCCTCCGGATCGAGCCGGGCGAACACCTCGCGCGGATCGAGAAGATTCTTGGTGAGCAGGTCGACGGCGGTGGTGGCCATCCGCCGCGAGTTGGCCGGGATGACGCCCTGCCAGCCGAGGAACGGCCGGATGCCGCGGAACTCGAGCGGCCGGAACATCATTTCGATGGCGACGCGTTTGGTCAGGTAGCCGATGAGCGCGGCGATGAACGGCATGGTCGCGTACACGTGCCAGTGCGCGGCCAGGTCGGCGGCGATGGCTGGAAGGTCCATGCGTCTGCCCCGTTCGCCGCGCGGTAGGTCGGGGGACAGGATGCCATGCGTGACGTCGGGTTTCGCGCTTCGTAATACAGCCGTTTGGCGGTACGTGCCGCAGGTGCTCCGCTCACTAAGGTGGCCCGATGGTCGCGCCCGAGAAGCCGCAGCACCCCGCCTTTGCTGTTACCCGGAAGGGATACGACCCGCACCAGGTCGACGCCCGCATCGCCCAGCTGACCAGCGAACTCAAGACGACCTCCCACGGCCGCGACGAGGCGGTGGCCACGGCGGGCGAACTCACGAAGGCCCTGACGACCGCCCAAGCAGAGCTGTCGGAAGCAAAGGCGGCGCTAGTCCGGGTCACCTCGAGCCCGGCAGGCGCCGGCGCGATCTCCGAACGCGTGCGGATGATGGTGCAGCTGGCCGAGGAAGAAATCGCCGACCTGCGCCGCGCCGCGGAAGCGGACGCGACCTCAACCCGCGCCGAAGCGGACCGCTACGCCCACGAAACCCAACGGGCAGCGGACAAAGCGGCGAAAGAAGCGGAAGCGGAACGCCAGCGATTGCTCGCGGAGACCCACGCGGACTTGGCCGCGCGCTCGGAGGCCTTGGACGCCCGGGTCGCGGCGGCGGAGAAGGATTTGGCCGCGCGAGAGGCGGATCTGGAGGCGAGGATCGCCGCTGCGGAAGCGGACATCGCAACCCGCACGGCGGCCGCGGACGAGGAGATCGCGACTCGCTTGGCGGATTTGGAAGCACGGCTTAAAGCGGGCAACGAAGACATCGCTGTGCGAACTGCGGCCTGCGACGAGGACATCGCGACTCGGACGGCGGCCGCCGACGAGGACATCGCCACGCGCACCGCGGCCGCCGACGCTGAGATCGCGTCCCGAACCGAAGCCGCCGACCGCGCCCGTGCCGAGGCAGACCAGGCCGCCGCCGCGGCACGCGCCGAAGCAGATCAGGCCGCCCTGGCCGCCCGCACCCAGGCCGACGAGGCAGCCGCCGAAGCCCGAGCCAGGGCAGACGCCGAATCCCAGCACGCCCGCCTAGCCGCCGACGCAGAAGCCCGCCGCATCCGAGACGAGAAGGACGCGGAAGCCCTCCGCCTCCGCACCGAAGCCGACGAAGCCGCCGCCCGAGCCCGCGCAGAGGCAGACGCCGCAGCCGCAGCGGCCCGCCAAGCCGCTGACGAGGAATCCGCCCGAGCCCGCGCCGAAGCCGACGCCGCCGCGGAAGCAAAAGCCGCCCAAGCCCGAGCCGAGGCCGACCGTCGAGCGTCGGAAGAGATCGCCATCAAGAAGGCCCAAGCGGAAACCGCCCTCGCCGACGCCCTCCAGAAGCAGACCGAAGCCACCGAATCGCGCACCCTGGCCCTCGACCTGCGCACCAAGGTCGCCGACCGAATCGCCGCCACAAACGAGGCAGTCCAGGAAGCGCTGCGGTTCCTAGGTACGCAGGAGGAGGAAGCCGCCTCCGCAGCGCCCGCCTCTTCGCCGAGTGATGCGCGCTCGAAGACTCCCGCTCCCTCGCCGACTACCTCCTCGCAGCCCCCGGCGTCTTCCGCGACTGACGCACCTTCGCAGCCCGCAGCCACCTCGCAGCCCGCATCCAACTCGCCGACCAAC
Organism: Amycolatopsis sp. VS8301801F10; assembly: GCF_046195355.1. Lineage (NCBI taxonomy): Bacteria > Bacillati > Actinomycetota > Actinomycetes > Pseudonocardiales > Pseudonocardiaceae > Amycolatopsis > Amycolatopsis sp. VS8301801F10. The sequence goes on from NZ_CP176065.1 coordinate 2,067,500, forward strand.
GCTCCCTCGCCGACTGACTCACCCACCCCGCCCTTGCCCCAGCCGACCCCACGCCCAGCCGCGACTCCGGACGCCCAGTCACCGGCAGACCCGCAGCAACCCGCCAAGCCCTCCGCGCCGACTCCCCCTCGCAGCAATGGCAACGGCCGCCGCCCCGGCCGCCCCCGCGCAGGCCGCTCCTAGCCACGCAGATTCCGGCCTTGCGGGGGGTTCTCTATTGCCCCGCAAGGCTTATCCTCTCCGTGGGCCGTGGGCCGTGGGCCGTGGGCCGTGGGCCGTGGGCCGTGGGCCGTGGGCCGTGGGCCGTGGGCCGTGGGCCGTGGGCCGTGGGCCGTGGGCCGTGGGCCGTGGGCCGTGGGCCCGCAAGCCCGCAAGCCCGCAAGCCCGCAAGCCCGCAAGCCCGCAAGCCCGCAAGCCCGCAAGCCCGCAAGCCCGCAAGCCCGCAAGCCCGCAAGCCCGCAAGCCCGCAAGCCCGCAAGCCTGTTGGCCGCAGTTGCGCCAGCGTCAGGTCAGCAGCCTCGCGCACACCCCAGGCAAGCAAGCCAGCCAATCCGCCGCGCAAGTCCGGTCCGCTAGCCCAGCCAACCCCGCAAGCCTCGACTCACCCAATTCACAGCCGCTCGAAACCCATCAGACTGCTGGGCCGCCTCGTCTCATCACTTCCCCAGCAGCATCACCCCGCCGCCACCGCGAACAGTTCGTCGTCAATCCAGCCGCGGTCTCGCAACTCACGGCAGAACCGCCGGTACGAAGCCGTCATCGCCGACGCCTCACTGGGTTCCGGTTCGACGAGCGACCCCACCGGCATCTCCTCGCACACCGCACTCAACCCGCCCGGGGTGCACCCCGCCGCTGCGAGGAGAGCCGCGCCGTATCCCGTTTCTGCTTGCGGGGCCACCTGCAGTCCCAGCCCACTGACTGTCGCTCGGATTCGAGTCCACAAAGGACTCTTACTGCCACCGCCCGCCGCGAGGAGTGGTTCTCGGACCGGAACTCCCAGCCGTCGCAAGTGGTCCAGCGCGAGTCGTTCCAGGAAAGCGACTCCTTCCAGGCGAGCCCGATGCAACTCGACCTCGTCAGCCGGGGTTCCGAGAACGAAACCTTCCGCCTCACCGTGCGCGAAGGGAAAACGTTCTCCCTTGCGCCGCAACGGGAACGCCACCACGTCGGCCGGACCGCGGGCAGCGGCGGCGGCATCCAGTTCGGCCAGCCGGGGACTGTCCGAAACGGACTCGCCACCGGTGTTCGAAGCACCGCCGGGCAACCACCAGCCGTCTGGATGCCGGTGGCTGTACATGACTCCAGTGGGATCCGGCACCAACGACTCCGTGACGCCCTTCAAGACATACGTGGTCCCGAGAATCCCCACGAACCGTCCCGGTTCGACCGCGCCCGCGGCCAACTGGCCCGCGCATCCGTCCGTCATGCCCGCCACCACGAGACATCCGGCGGGCAATCCGGCTGTCGGCACCGAAACCTCGCCGAGCACGCTCGTCGGCGCGACCACTGGCGGCAGCATCCCGTCCGGCACGCCCAATCCGGCGAAGACCTCGGTTGGCCATTCCTCATCCAGCGGGTCGTACCCGCTTTTGAGCGCGTGCGACCAATCCGCCGCGACCGGATGTCCAGTCAGTTTCGCCGCGATCATCTCCGGCGTGTGCCGGACAGCGATCGCCTCGGTGTGTTCGGCCAGCCAGGCGATCCGGCCGAGCGCCGCGGTCGGCGAAACACCCGAGCCGAGTTTCCGCCACCGTCCGGCGCCGAGTTCCGCGGCTTTCGCGTTGTAATCCGCGCCGCGCCGGTCGTCGTACATCAACGCGGGCGTCACCGGTTCACCGGCAGCGTTGACGCCGACGATCGTTCCGGACGTCGCCGCGATCGCCACCGCCGCGACTTCCGCGCCGCGTCCGGGCAACGCGGCAGTGACCTCGCTCAGCACCGAACCGACCGCGGGCCACCACGCCGACGGATCCTGTTCGCTGCGGCCACCGTCCGCGCGCACCGGCGCCGGCAGCGACGCCGATGCGGTGGCGAGGACCGAGCCGCCGCGCACCGCGAAGGCGCGAACCCCCGCGGTGGCGACGTCGATGCCGACCGAGACCTGCTCGTTCACGCCGTGCTGACCCTCTCTTCGACATCCTGCAGACTGCCGTCGTTCGCCAGTGCTTTCTCGGTTTCCTCCGGCAGCTTCAGGAATCGCACCAGCACCGCGGCCACCAGGTACAGCGCGGCGAAGATGATGACGACTCCGGCGGCACCGGCCGGTCCGAGGAACAGCGACACGATCGCCGGTCCGACGAACGCCGCCGCGCCCGCGCCGAGGTTCAGCAGAGCCATCGCGCCGCCCTTGTGCTCCGGGGCCAGCGACGGCAGCAGCGCGGAGATCGGCACGAACCCGGCGAGCGTCGCGCCGTAGAGCGCACCCACGATCAGCGCGAGCCAGTAGTACTGCGAGCCCATCGCGACCGGCACGAAGTACAGCAGCAGGATCGAGATCGCGCAGCCGATCGCGCCGAACCAGAAAATCGTGGTGCGCCAGCCGATCCGGTCGCTCAGCACGCCGAAGATCAGGTTGAAGAAGATGTTCGTTCCGTAGATCACCGACACGAGCAGCAGCCAGCGGCTTTCCCCGAACCCGATCTGGGAGATGAAGATCGTCGGGAAGAACACGAGCATGCCGAATTCGGGCGCGGTGTTGATGATCCGCACGATCATGCCGACGCCGACCCGCGGCTTCTTCCACGCGATCGAGACACTGGACACCAGGCTCTGCACCGGTTTCACGTCCGGCGGCGCGAGCCTGCGGTATCCCGTGCGCTGCCGGACGCCGAGCACCGCCACGAGCCCGCCGACGCCGAGCAGCACGACCGCCACCCACAACGTGCCGTAGTGGCCGAACAGCGGGTTGGTGAAGCTCGCGACCAGCGCGCCGAGCGTGGGCAGACCACCGGTGAAGGCGAAGTAGAACCAGCCGACCGCCGCGCCGAGCCGGGCGACCGGGGCCACCGCGGTGATCCACACCAGGAACCCGAACGCGAACATCGGATAGCCGAATCCGCGGATGCCGTAGCAGATCAGCATCGCCGCGTAGTTCCCGCCGGCGAGGCCGAGCGTCAGGAACAGCGCGTCGAACACCAGCCAGATGACCAGGCCGACGACCATCACCCGGCGCGGCCCCCACAGTTCGGACAGCGCGCCCGACAGCCACGACGCCAGCATCACGGCGACGCCGTACACGGTGATCACGTACGACGCCTTGATTTCCGTGCCCGCGCCGTTGCCCGCCATGTACGGCGCGATGAAGCCGGACTCCACTCCGTCGCCGATCATGAACAGGAGCAGTCCGACATACCCGAGGAACAGGGGCGCGGGCAGCCCCCATTTCGTGAGCAAGCGCCCGAAGCCCGACTTGGGCAACTCCGCTGTTGCCGACTCGTTCATACACGCCTCCATGACGTCGAGATCGAACGTATCATGAACCGTGTGAACTTCGCACGCAAGTGTGTTATTAAGTTGATCAGTTATCGGGGTCTTCGGCGACCTGCACTTCGACCCGGCTGCGCATCTCGTCGACGTAGTGCGGATCGGCGCCCTCGTCCACGATCAGCAGGTCGTAGTCGTCCAGCGGCGCGAGCCGGTGCAGCGCCGTGCGCTTCATCTTGCTGTGGTCCATCAGCAGCACCTTGTGCCGCGCGCTGGCCAGCATCGCCCGTTTGATCATCACGATCTCGGGCTCCTGGTGGAAGCTCATCGACGTGCTCATCGCCGAGGTCGACACGAACGCGATGTCCACCGAGAGCCGCTCGATCGACTCGATGCTCTGCATCCCGAGGAACGAATCGTGAGTGGGCGAGTAGTCGCCGCCGATGCAGATCAGCCGCAGTTCGTGCACGTTCTTGAGCACGTCGATCGCGGCGAGGTAGTTCGTGGCCACGGTCAGCGGCGTCACGTCGACCAGAAGCCTGGCCAGCGCGAGAGCGCTCGTGGAGTCGTCGAGCAGCACCGACATGCCGGGCTCGACCTGCTCCACCGCGTGCATCGCGATCACCCGTTTGGCGTCGACGTGCGCGTTCATCCGGTATTCGGCGTTGCTCTCGAACACCGTCGACGGCATCGCGGAGACCCCGCCGCGGTACTTCCGGACCAGGCCGCGCCGGGACAGCTCGTCGATGTCCCGGTGCACCGTCATCATGCTGACGCCGAGCAGGTCGACAAGCTCGCCGATGGTCGCCGAACCCTGCCGGAACACGTGGTCGGTCAGCTTCTGCTGACGGTTCTCGCGGGGGTGGGCGGCAGGCTTTTCGCTCGACATGCCGTGATTATCGCGGTTCCACTGGGAGGTTGAAGCGCACCAGGGCAGTTCGGTCACCGCTCACCTCCAGTTCGGTGACGGCCGCGTTGTCCAGGCGGGGAAACACGGTGCGGTAGCGGGACAGCGGGATGCCGAGCAGCTGGCAGAGCGTGAGCCGCAGCAGCGTGTTGTGCGCGACGACCAGGGCGGTTCCGCTGGTCGCGGCGGCGATCGCGCGGATCGCGCTGGCTCCGCGCCGGGCCGCTTCGGCTGGATCATCGGCACCGGGGAACGCGCCGGCGATCGGATCGGCGAGGAAGCGTTCGACCGCGTCGGGATTGGTCTCGCGGACCTCGTCGCGGGTGCGGCCCTCGGCGATCCCGAAATAGGTTTCCCGCAGGTCAGGAACGATTTCCGGGACCAGATCGAGCGCCCGCGCCGCCGGTTCGATCGTGCGCCGGGCACGTCGTTGCGGCGAGCAGAACAGCGCGTCCGGTTTCACCCGGCGGGCGTACGCTGCCAGCGCCTCCGCCTGGCGGATCCCCTCCTCGGTCAGCGCCACCTCGCTGGTGCCCGCGTAGCGGTTCTCCGCGTGCCATTCGGTTTGTCCGTGCCTGGCCAGCAGCAGCCGTGCGCCCACTAGTGCCCTCCTGGTGTGAACACTCTTGCGAACTTCTCATCGTCTCTGTTAACTTAACATTGCTCGTGTGAAACGGGCTCGCTCTCTGAAGGGATCTGGTGGATGACGCTCGACGCGGTGGTGTTCGACCTGGACGGTGTCCTGGTGGAAAGTGAACACCTCTGGGAGGAGAACTGGGTCGCTTTCGCCGCTCGCCACCAGGTCGAGTGGACGGCGGAGGACACGGCCTCGGTACAAGGCATGAGCGCGCCCGAATGGGCTGGCTATCTCGCGCGGCGGTGCGGGGTGCCGGACCAGGCGGACGAGGTGGAACGCGCGGTGGTCGACGGCATGATCGCCTCGATCGACGCGGGCGAGGCTCCGTTGCTTCCCGGCGCGGGGGAGATGGTGCGCGAGGTCAGCGAGCGGGTCCCGGTCGCGCTCGCGTCGTCGGCGGCCCGCCGGGTGATCGACGCGGTGCTCGAAAAGCACCAGCTCACCGGCGAGTTCACCGCGACGGTGTCCAGCGCCGAGGTCGCGCGGGGCAAACCGAACCCGGACGTGTACCTGGAGGCGGCGGCCCGGCTCGGCAAATCGGGGAGCGAATGCCTCGGGGTCGAGGACTCCAGCAACGGCATCCGGGCGGCGGCCGCGGCCGGGCTCACCGTGATCGCGCTGCCCAACCCGACGTACCCGCCGAAGCCGGACGCGCTGGAGCTGGCCAGCGCGGTGGCCGAGAGCAACGACGACGTCCGACTGAAGCTCCTGGCCTATCTGGCCGGCGAGCCGGTGGCTGCGAAGGACTGAACCATGACCACCTTGGGTTCCCCGGACACGTTCAAACGGCAGTGGCTGGACGGGTTCGTCACCGCGTACGGCCGTACGGTGCGGAAGGTGCCGGACGCTTACGGCGTCGTGCGCCGCGAGGCTCCGGCGAGCCCGAAGGTCGCGGTCGTGATCGGCGGCGGATGCGGGCACTACCCGGCGTTCGCGGGTCTTGTCGGCCCTGGCCTCGCGGACGGAGCGGTCGTCGGCGATGTGTTCACGAGCCCGAGTGCCGAGCAGGTCTATCGCACGGCGCGGGCGGCCGACAACGGCGCTGGCGTCCTCTTCGGCTTCGGCAATTACCAAGGCGACGTGCTCCACTTCGGACTCGCCGCCCGCAGGCTGGCGGCGGAGGGCATCCCGAGCCGCACCATCCTGGTCACCGACGACATCGCGAGCGGTCCGGCGACTGAACCGGAGCGCCGGCGCGGGGTCGCGGGCGATTTCCTGGTCTTCAAGATCGCGGGCGCGGCGGCGGAACGCGGTTACGACCTCGACGCGGTCTACGAGGTCGCGGCGAAGGCGAACGCTCGCACGCGGACGTTCGGCGTCGCGTTCGGCGGCTGCACGCTGCCCGGCGCGGACGCGCCCCTGTTCACGGTCGCGGACCAGGAAATGGAGCTGGGCCTCGGAATTCACGGTGAACCAGGCGTGCGCACGGTGGGCCGGTTGTCCGCGGAGGAGCTGGCCGACGAACTGGTCGACGGTCTCCTGCCGGAGCTGCCGGAGGGCGACGGCCGCGTGGTCGTGCTGGTGAACGGGCTCGGCCGCACCAAATACGAGGAAATGTTCGTCACCTACACCCGGGTGCACGAACGGCTGGCGCGAGCCGGGCTCAGCCCGGTGCATTCCGAGGTCGGGGAGTTCGTCACGTCGCTCGACATGGCCGGGGTCTCGCTGTCGATCCTGGTGCTGGACGACGAATTGGCCGAGCTGTACGCCGCGCCGTGCGACACCCCGGGCTACCGCACCAGCGGCGCCGAGCTGACCACGGTCGAGCTTGAGTCCACAGTGGACGAATTGCTGACCGCGGAGGAGCCGGGGACGAGCGTGGTCGACCGGGTTCTCACCGCGGCTTTGCGCAGCATCGAGGAAAACGAAGCTGAACTGGGCAGGCTCGACGCGGTAGCCGCGGACGGAGACCACGGGCTCGGCATGACCCGTGGGATGCGTGCCGCGGTCGCCGCCGCGCGGCGCGAACCGGACACGGTCTCCGGTGCGCTGCTGGCAGCCGGTACGGCGTTCGCCGATGCGGCTGGCGGAGCCTCCGGTGCGCTGTACGGCGTGCTGCTGGCGGAGACCGGTGCCGGGCTGAGCGGTGCCGCCGCCGAGGACATCACGACGGCAATGCTCGCCGACGCGGTTGACGGTGCGGTTCGCGCGTTCTGCGAGCTGGGCAAGGCCGAACTGGGCGACAAGACAATGCTCGACGCGATCGAGCCGTTCCGGGCCACGCTGCGGGAGCAGACGGGTTCGGAAGTAGTGCAGGCATGGCGGAAAGCCGCTGGAGCCGCGGCCGTGGCCGCGCGGGAGACCGCGCAGTTGCGTCCGGCGAAGGGACGCGCGGCGCGGCTCGCGCAACGGAGCGAGGGTCATTCGGACCCGGGCGCGGTGTCGTTCTCGCTGCTGGTCACGGCTGTCGGCGAGGAGCTGGAAAGGAGCGCGGACTGATGCGCATCGTGGTGGCGGCGGACAACGCCGGGGTCGAACTGAAGAATCAGCTGCGCGACCTGTTGCGGGCCGACGAACGAGTCACCGAGGTGACCGACCTCGGCGTCCCGGACGAGTCGGACGACCGGGCGTACCCGCTGCTGGGGCTGGCCGCGGCGGAAGCGATCGCCCGCGGCGAAGCGGACCGCGGCGTCCTGGTCTGCGGCACCGGCATCGGCATGGCGATCTCGGCGAACAAGGTGCCCGGCGTGCGGGCGACGGTCGCGCACGATTCGTACTCCGCCGAGCGGTCGATCAAATCGAACGACTGCCAGGTGATCACCTTCGGAGCGCGCGCGATCGGCCCTGAGGTGGCGAAGAAGATCGTGGGCGAATGGGTCGGATACCGGTTCGACCCGGCGTCGGCCAGCGCGACCAAGGTCGCGCACATCACCGAATACGAGAACGCCCACTGACCAAGGCGTCCGTCGTGGCGCACAATCGGCACAGAGCGAGTGAGGGAGCAGAGTTGCACATTCTCGCTGCGGGAGACCACTTCGTCAGCCCCGGCCTGCTGGCTGGAGCCGTCCGCGCGGAACTCGGCGGCGACCACGAGGTCGCCGAGCTGACGCTGCCGTGGCCGGTCGAGCCGTTCGGGCCGGTCGGCAACGTGCTGGAGGCCAGCGGTACCGAGGACCAGGTGATCGAGGCACTCGCCGGTGCCGAGGCCGTCGTCACGCAGATGGCTCCGTTCACCAAGAAGGTCTTCGCCGCCGCGCCGGAGCTCAAGCTCGTGTCGGTGTGCCGCGGCGGGCCGGTGAACGTCGACCTCGCCGCCGCCACCGAGGCCGGAGTCGTCGTCACCTACGCGCCGGGCCGCAACGCGGGCGCGGCGGCCGAGTTCGCGGTCGGCATGATCCTCGCCGCGATGCGGCGGATCTCGACGTCCTCGGCCGAACTGCTCGCCGGCACCTGGCGCGGCGACTACTACGCCTACGACCAGGCCGGACTGGAGCTGGGCGGCACCACGGTCGGGCTCGTCGGGTACGGCGCGATCGGGTCCCGGGTCACCAAGGTGCTCGTCGCGTTCGGAGCGAACGTGCTGGTAGCCGACCCGTATGCCGACCGTGCCGCGGTGGAGGCCGACGGCGCGCGGCTCGTCGAGCTTGACGAGCTGCTCCGGCAGAGCCGGGTCGTGAGCCTGCACGCGCGGCTCACCGAAGAAACCCGGCACCTCATCGACGCGAGCAAACTCGCCCTCCTGCCGGAGGGCGCGGTCCTCGTGAACACCGCTCGCGGCGGCCTGCTCGACTACGCGCCGCTGCCCGAAGCCCTGCGTTCCGGTCGGCTCGGCGCGCTTGCCCTCGACGTGTACGACGTCGAGCCGCCGCCGGCGGACTGGGCGCTGCGCGACGCGCCCAACGTGATCGCGACCCCGCATCTCGCTGGCGCGAGCAAGCAGACGGCGGAGCGGGCGGCCACGATCGTCGCCGCGGAAGTCGGCCGGTACGCGCGCGGCGAGCAGCTGGCCAACCTCGCGAATCCCGAGGTGCTGGAGCGACGGCCGTGATTGTCGGGGTCGACATCGGGACGTCGCTCACCAAGGCCGTGGTGTTCGACGAGGACGGCAGCTCCATCGCGAGCGCGTGCACGCCGTCCGAGGTGCACCACCTTCCGGGCGGCCGGGTCGAGCAGGACCTCGACCAGGTCGTCGGCACGGTCGCGACTGTAGTGCGCGAGGTCGCGGCCGCGCTGCCCGAGCCGGTGTCCGCGTTGGCCTTGACCGGGCAGGGAGACGGGCTCTGGCTCCGCGACGAAGCAGGCAACGCGATGCACCCGGCCATTTCCTGGCTCGACGGCCGGGCGAACACGGTGCTCGCGAAATGGCAGGCCGACGGCGTTACCGCGGAAGTCTTCCGGCGTACTGGTTCCGGCATGTTCCCCGGCTGCACCGCGGCCATCATGTCCTATTTGGACACTCATGAGCCCGAGGTACTCGACCGCGCCGCGGTGGCCGGATACTGCGTGGACGCGGTGTTGCAGCGGCTCACCGGCGAGATCACCGTCGACGTCTCGGACGCGTCGTTGCCGTTCCTGAACCCGGCCACCCGCGACTACGACGACGGGGCGATCGAGGCCTGCGGACTGGGGCATCGCCGTTCCTTGTTCGCGAAGCCGGCTCCGGCGAAATCGGTGTTCCGGCTCGACCGGCGCGGGGCCGAATTGCTCGGGCTGCCGGTGGGATTGCCGGTCACCGCGGGGCCGTTCGACCTGCCAGCCAGCGCAATCGGTGCTGGCGTTCGGAAACCGGGCGACGGCATCCTCACCGCCGGGACCACGCTCGCCTGCCAGGTGCTCACCTCCGACCCCACTTTCGATCCCGAAGCGGAACCGGCGGGCATGTTCCTGTGCACGCCCGACGAGCACGAGTACTTGCATGCAATGCCCGCGATGGTCGGTACGGCCGGGATCGATTGGGTCTGCGAGTTGCTGGGCATCAGCGTCGAGCAAATCGACCCGCTGCTGGCGAGCAGCAAACCAGGCGCTCGCGGGGTGCGCGCACTGCCGTTCCTTTCAGTTTCCGGTGAACGCGCGCCCTTCGTCGACGCGGGAGCGCGCGCACAATTCTCCGGGCTGAGCCTGGAGACCGGCCGAGCCGACCTGGTCCGGGCGCTGTGCGAGTCAATCGCTTACGCCGCACGGCATTGCTTCGAAGCAGCCGGGCTGTCGGGACAGCTCTACGCCTGCGGCGGCGGAGTCCGCTCGCCCGAATGGCTGCAGATTTTCGCCGACGTACTCGGCCGTCCGGTCGTGATCCCGAGCGATCCCGGCGTCGGCGCCCGCGGTGCCGTGCTGACCGCCGCGGACGCGCTGGGAACGCCGTACGATCGGGATCGCTGGGCCGCGAACTCGCGAACAGTCGAGGCCCGGCCCGAAAATGTGGCTGACTACGAGCGCGGTTACGCCGACTATCAGACTTCCCTGTCTGCCGCGCGCGGACTGTGGAGGCTGTGAATGATCCTGGAGAACGAGCGTGCCGCGGTGTGCGAGTACGCCCGCCGGCTGACCGCGGACGGCTTGGTCGTCGGCACGTCCGGCAACGTGTCCGCGCGGTCCGGCGACCTGGTCGCGGTAACCCCGACCGGTGTCGACTACGCCGCCCTCACCCCGGCCGACATCCCGGTGGTGGACCTCGAGGGCAAGCTCGCGGACGGTGCCCTGAAGCCGACGAGCGAACTCCCGATGCACCTGGCCGTGTACACCCGCGCCACCGACCCGGAATCCGCCCCGGTGAACGCGGTCGTGCACACGCATTCGGTGCATGCCACCGCAGTGTCCACTTTGGTCACTGAAGTCCCGCCGATCCACTACATGCTCGCGGCGATCGGACCCACGGCCCGAGTGGCCCCGTACGCGACCTACGGCACCACCGAGCTAGCCGACGCCATGCTGCAAGCCCTGGACGCCCGCCGCGGCTGCCTCCTGGCAAACCACGGCACGATCACCTATGGCGACTCGCTGTCGAGCGCGTACAGCCGGGCTCAGCAACTGGAGTGGGTCTGCCAGGTGTGGCTGGCGGCTCGGTCCGCCGGCAGTCCGACGCTGCTGCCGCCCGCGGAAATCGAGCACGTGGTGGAGAAACTGAAGGGATACGGCCAACGTTGATCTGATCAAGACGAGGGTGGCGGCCCGCCTGGCTGGTCAGGCTGCTGTGGGGGATACCCAGGCTGCCCTGGCGGATACGCGGGCTGCTGCGGGTGCCCGGGCTGTGGCGGGTATCCGGGCTGCTGTGGATACCCGGGCTGTGGCGGGTGTCCGGGCTGCTGCGGGTGCCCGGGCTGTGGCGAGTATCCAGGTTGCTGCGGATACTCAGGCTGTGGCGGGTATGCGGGCTGCGGTGGGGCTGCTTGCGGCGGGTAACTGTTCTGCGGCAAGGGATTCCCCAGCCCAGGTTGCACCGGCTGCCCAGCCTGCACTGGCTGGCCAGCCTGCACCGGCTGGCCAGCCTGCACCGGCTGCCAAGGCTGTGCTGGCTGCCAAGGTTGGGCTGGCGTCCACGGTTGCGGCGGAATCCCGGGCTGCTCGGGAACTCCGGGCTGCTGGGGAACTCCGGACTGAGCGGGAACTCCGGGCTGTCCCGGATACCCCGCGCCCGGCTGAGGCGCATACCCGCCTTGCGGAGGCTGCCCGGCTTGCGGAACCTGCCCGGCTTGCGGAGCCTGCCACGCTTGCGGAACCTGCCCGGCGTAACCGGGCGGCGTGGGCTGCGGGCCCGGGGCCGTCCAGGACGCTGGGCTGTAGCCCGGCCCGGCAGGTCGCGCGCCCGCAAGAAGTTTGGCGACCGGAGGCAGCAGCATCGCGATCGCTGCCAGTCCAGCGACGATGGCGGCGATTCCCGTCTGAGTTTCCACGACGGCGAGTACGTGCCGCGGAAGCAAGCGTGACAACGAAACAATCGCCACCACCGCTTGCACGACCGTAGGCACCACGAGGAAGCGCGCCGGGCGCGGACCGCGGGTCGCGAGCAGTGCCGCTCCGGCCAGTGCTGCGATACTCAGCACGGCCAGCAGCGGACGCACGTAACCCCCGCTCTCCCAACTACGGTTGATCATGGTGGCGGTTTCGGCTCACAGCACGATAATCTCGCTGAGTCCGAGCACTCCCGCGAGCACCAGTGCGGGGATCCGCGCTTGTCCGGGCATGCCGGGATATCCCATCACTTCCCCCTCCGTGTTCACCTTTCCGCCGATTCGGGAGCGGCTTACGGCAGCGGTACGAGCGCCCCCATGCCCGCCCGGGCGAACTGGGTCGCCAGTCGTTGCGGCAGCGGGTTCGGGTACAGAATGATCGACGCGAACGGCGACGGCGTGTACCCGGCCCCGCCGTTGCTCTGCAGGTGCACGCTGACATGAACGTTGCGGTCAGCGGGAATCTCGAACGACACCGCACCCCAGGAAACGACGTACTGCCGGCCGTCGATGCCCGCGAACGGGATGTACGCGCCGGCGTGGAAAATGTGCGTGGAAATGTCGATCGTGAGCAACCGCCGAGGGCCGTCGTGCGGGTCGACGTACGGGATGACGTTCGGGGTCGAAGCCAGGTCTGGCGGCTCGGTCGGGTCGGTCATTGGTCCGGGCCTTCCGTTCGGCAACGGATGAAGCTTACCTGCGACGCACGGGGTGCCTCAGCGTTCTCGCCAGGTCGGTGCCACCGCACTCCCGCGGCGGCACAGGCAGCTAACGGCCCCGATTCCGCGTCAAGCGGCGCGGTATTTCCCCTTGAAGACGACGTCTGTGCTTCCGACCTGAATATCCCGCGCCGAGGCCAGATCAGAACTGGTAGTACAGGAACGGGCTGAAAGTCCCCGTGGCCACCAGGATCGCCGCGTACACCAGGCCCACCGTCATGACCCCGATGCGCAGTGCGGTCGCTCCGCGGCTTCGGGACGATTCCAGCAGCGGGCCGGTCACCGGGTGCGCGGGGAGAATGAACACGATCAGCGCCAGCAGCAGGATCACCATGCGCTGGTTCGTCAGCGCGCTCTCCACGACGTCGCCGAGACCGCCGAAGTCCGGGATCAGCATGTGGCCGATCATCGACAACGCGTGGCCGAGGTCGGCGGAGCGGAAGAAGACCCAGCCGAACACGACGAGGATCAGCGTCAGCAGGCGGCGGGCGATGCGGGCGGCTGGGCTGGACGGGGCGTCGCCGAGGTTGAAGCGGCGTTCGATGACCAGCAGCGCGCCGTGGTAGCAGCCCCAGATCAGGAACGTCCATTGCGCGCCGTGCCAGAAACCGGTCAGCACGAAGACGATCGACAGGTTCCGGTAGGTCTTTCCGGCCCCCGAACGGTTGCCGCCCAGCGGGATGTAGACGTAGTCGCGGAACCAGCGGGACAGGGACATGTGCCAGCGGCGCCAGAATTCCGTGATCGTCACCGACGAGTACGGGCGGGCGAAGTTTTCCGGCAGCCGGAAGCCGAGCATGCGGCCGAGGCCGATCGCCATGTCCGAATAACCCGAGAAGTCGAAGAACAACTGCAGGGTGTAGCCGATCGCGCCGAGCCAGGCCGTCGTGAACGTCATCTGGTTGGCCGGGGTCGAGAAGCAGGCCTCGACCATCGGGCTGAGCGAGTCCGCGATGATCGACTTCTTGCACAGGCCCAGCGCGAACCTCGGGAAGCCCGCGGCGATGTCGTCCAGCCGATGCGAACGACGCTGCGGAAGCTGGTCGGCGATCTCCCGGTACCGCACGATGGGACCCGCCACCAGCTGCGGGAACATCGCGATGTACGCGGCGAACGACACCGGGTTGCGCAGTGCGTGCCGCTCGCCGCGGTAGATGTCCACCACGTACGAGATGTGGTGGAAGGTGTAGAAGGAAATGCCGATCGGCACCACGATGTTCGCGACGCCCAGGTCGCCGCCGAACCAATGCGCGACGGCGGCGATCTGCTGCGTCGCGAAACCGGCGTACTTCCAGATGACGAGCACGAGGACGTCGAGCGTGATGACGCCGATCAGGATCCGCTTCCGGCGCGTGCCGCGGACGTCCCACGGACTCGGCTCCAGCGCCGGGCCGGCCAGGAAGTTCACCGCCATGCAAAGCAGCAGCAGGAACAGGTACGGGCCGGCGCCGATCGTGTAGAACAGCAGGCTCGCGACCGCGACGATGCCGTTGCGCCAGCTGCGCGGGCACACCAGGACCGCGATCAGCACCGCGGGCATGAAGTACCACAAGAACAGCGGTGAAACGAACGACATCGGTGACGGACCCCCTCGGTTCCGGAGGAGACCTTAGCCCGAGCGGGTGGCTCCGCGGGGCGATGCCCGACGGATCACAGCGCGAATTACGGTCGGTGACGGATTTGGGGGGATTTCGCCCTTCGCGACGGGGGACCGGGGGCACGAGGGGTTCTGGAAGGGCGGGAGCTTCGGCGTGCCGGGATTCGGCGGGAGGCGGCGGCGAGGCTGGGGCGGAGGGGGATGCGTGCGGGAATCCGGAGGGGTCAGCGGCTTTGCGGGAGACCGGCAGGAATCCGGCGGTGAGGCGGGTGGCTAGGCGGGCTGGAGTAGGCGGGTTGGAGTAGGCGAGATGTGAGCGTGCGGCGGACCGGGGAGGGCGGCGCGGGCATGGTTGGCGAGGTGTGAGCGCGCGGCGGGCCGGGGAGGGCGGCGTGGGCATGGTTGGCGAGATGGGAGTGGTTGGCGAGATGGGAGTGGGTGGCGAGATGGGAGCGGGTGGGGCAGGGGAGATGTGGGCGCTGGGTGGGGCGCGAGATGGAAGCCCGGCGGGGTCAGCGAGGAGCGAGCGCGGATGGGTTTGGCGAGGTGCAACGCGGGTGGTTCAAGGGCGTTGCAAGCGAGGGTGGTTGTGGGAGATGTGCGCGGGGTGGTGAGCGTGAGCCCGGGCGGCGAGGTGCGAGCGCGGCAGATCTGGGGCGTTGTGATCGCGGGCCGGGTTGGTGGGGTGCGACCGCGGGCAAGGCCAGCCTGATGCGCGCGCCCAAGAGGAGCTAGGCCGGACAAAGCCCCGAACCGAGGCCGAGGCATTCGCAGTCAGTCTCAGTCAGGCTCAGTCGGTGATCCGGTCCAGCCACTCGCCCATCAACGCCTTCTCCGCCCCACTCAACCCCGTGACCTGCGGCAACACCGCGCGCAAAGCCGTCGCCGCCGCGGCGGGGCCCGGTGTTCGGAAGACCGGCCGATCCGTGCTGATCGCGGCGATCACCGCCTCTCGGGCCGCGACTGACACTGTCAGGTCGCGGGATTCCGGTGGCGTCGAGATCAGGCTCAACGTCGCCCCCGAGCCGGCGGCGTGGAGCAACGCCGCGGCGAGGGGTTCGGGCACTCGGAGTCGTCCGGCGGAGGCGACGCGGCTGACTCGGGACGCGAGGATTTCCAGGGCCTTCTCCCACGCGGGCGAAGGGGTGGGGCGGGCGAGCATCAGGCGGTACAGCGCGGGGTTGGCCAGGCCGAACTCCAGGTGCTGGTCCCAGCCCCGCCGCAGGTCCTCCAGCGGGTCCTCGGCGGGGGGCTGGGCGGTTTTCGCTTCCAAATAATCCGCGTAGCCCTGGACGGTGATGGCGTCGAGCAGGCCGTCCTTGTCCCCGAAAAGGCGGTAAATCGTCGGCGGCTGGACGCCTGCCTTGGAGCTGACCGCGCGGGTCGACACCGCGTCCGGGCCCTCGGTGGCCAGCAGGTTCAGGGCGGCCTCGATGATGCGGGCGCGGGCGTCGGCAGGCATGTTATCGACGATAACAGGCCCGCGCTTCCGCCGGAAACGTCAGACGCGTCCGGCGATCCGGCGGCGGCGGGCGACCTCGGCCAGCAGCACTCCGGCGGCGACCGAGGCGTTCAGCGATTCCACGCCGGCCGCCATCGGGATCGACACCGTCGCGTCGCACGTTTCGCGGACCAGTCGGGAGAGGCCGCGGCCTTCCGAGCCGAGCACGACGACCAGTGGGTCGGCGGCCAGGTCGAGAGAGTCGATGTCGACCGTGCCGTCGGCGTCGAGGCCGACGATCATCAGGCCGTCCGACGCCCACGCGCGCAGCTGGCGCGTGAGGTTCGTGGCGACCGCGATCGGCAGTTTCGCCGCGGTGCCCGCGCTCGTGCGCCACGCGACCGCGGTCATTCCGGCGCTGCGACGCTCCGGCAGCAGCACGCCTTGCGCGCCGAACGCCGCGGCCGAGCGGATCACCGCGCCCAGGTTGCGCGGGTCGGTGACGCCGTCCAGCGCGACGAACAGCGGGGTGTTGCCCGAGTCGCGCGCGGCTTGCATCAGGTCGTCCGGGTGCGCGTACTCGAACGGCGGCACCTGCAGGCCGAGGCCCTGGTGCATCGCGCGGTTGGTCTTGCGGTCCAGTTCCTCGCGCGGGATCTCCAGGATCGAGATGCCCTTGTCGCCCGCGAGCCGGACGGCCTCGTTGACCCGGTCGTCGATGTCGATGTTCAGCGCGACGTACAGCGCCGTGCCCGGCACGTCCGCGCGCAGCGCCTCGACGACCGGGTTGCGGCCGGCGATCAGCTCCGGCCGGTCGGCCTTTTTCTGCCGGGCCTGGTCGCGCTTGGTGGCGGCGTTGGCAGCGCGGTACGCCTTGTGCCCGGGCCGGTCCTCAGCCCTCGGCGTCGGGCCCTTGCCCTCGAGCGCCTTGCGCCGCTGCCCGCCCGAACCGACGACGGCACCCTTCTTGGTGCCGGCCTTCCGGATGGCACCTTTGCGCTGTGAGTTGCCTGCCATGAGTCCTCAATCTCTGCTGCCGCGAGGAGGTCAGGAGTTCCTGACCGTCCACTGCGGACCGTTCGGGGTGTCTTCCACCGCGATCCCCGCCGCCACGAGACGGTCGCGGGCGGCGTCCGCGCGGGCGAAGTCCTTCGCAGCACGGGCCTCCTGGCGTTCGGCCAGCAGGGCTTCCACAAGCGTGCCCAGCGCTTCGCGGACGGGGGTGTCCGAGCCGCCGTCCGCCCAGTCCGGCGACAGCGGGTCGATGCCGAGCACACCGGTCATCCCGCGGACCGTGCCGGCCAATTCGAGCGCCTTCGTGGTGTCGCCTCCGTCGAGGGCGGCGTTACCGTCGCGGACCGTGTTGTGCACCACGGCGAACGCGGCCGGGGTGGCCAGGTCGTCGTCCATCGCCGCGGCGAATTCCGCCGGGACCTCGCCCACGGGAACCGAACCGGCCGACTCCGCCCGGCGCAGGAACGCCTCGATCCGCCGGTAGCCCTGGGCGGCTTCGGAAACCGCGCCGTCGGAGTACTCGACAGTGGACCGGTAGTGCGGCTGCACGAGGTAGTAGCGCAGTTCCGGCGCGCGGTAGCGCTCGAGCATCGCCGGGATCGCGACCGTGTTGCCCAGCGACTTCGACATCTTCTCGCCGGACATGGTCACCCACGCGTTGTGCAGCCAGTAGCGGGCGAACCCGTCGCCCGCCCCGTTCGACTGCGCGCGTTCGTTCTCGTGGTGCGGGAACACCAGGTCGACGCCGCCGCCGTGGATGTCGAACTCGGCGCCGAGGTAGTTGGTCGCCATCGCCGAGCACTCCAGGTGCCAGCCCGGCCGTCCGGCGCCCCACGGCGTCGGCCACGACGGCTCCCCCGGCTTCGCGCTCTTCCACAGGGTGAAGTCGCGCGAATCACGCTTGCCGCGGGTGGGCGTCTCGCCCTGCTGGACCTCGTCGAGCTGCTGGCCGGACAGCGAGCCGTACTCCGGGAACGACTTCACCGAGAAGTACACGTCGCCGTCGACGGCGTACGCGTGCCCGGCTTCGATCAGCCGCTCCATCAGCTGGACCATCTGCGTGACGTGCCCGGTCGCGCGCGGCGTGACCGACGGCGGAAGGCAGCCGAGGTCCGCGTACGCCTTCTCGAACGCCCGCTCGTGCGTCGCCGCCCATTCCCACCACGGCCGTCCGGCCTCGGCGGCCTTGGTGAGGATCTTGTCGTCGATGTCGGTGACGTTGCGGACCAGCAGCACGTCGAGTCCACTGTGGAGCAGCCAGCGGCGCAGCACGTCGTAGTTCAGCATGCCGCGGACGTGCCCGATATGCGGTACTCCCTGCACGGTGGCCCCACACACGTAGATCGACGCCGTTCCGCTGCGGACGGGAGTGAACTCCCGAGGGGCACGGGTCGCGGTGTCGTACAGGTGCAAAGCCACGAGGTAAAGGGTACCGGGAGCACTGTGGGAGACGTCGCAGGACGTCAGAGCACGCCGTGCTCCCGCAGCACGCCCAGCAGCGCGTCCGGTCGTTCGGCCGTGGGAAGCGGGTCCACCAGGGCGAACTGGCAGCCCAGCGCCCGGGCGCCGCCGTCGGCCTCCTCGCTGTCGCCGACCATCAGCGTCTCCTCGGCGCGCACGCCGAGCCGCTCGATCGCCGCCTGGAAGATCTCCGGCTCCGGTTTCACCGCTCCGACCTCGAAGGACAGGGTGAACTCGGCGACGTGCGCGTCCCAGCCGCGCTGGCTGAACGCGGGCCGGATGTCGAACGCGATGTTGCTCAGCACGCCCGCCTTGCGCCCGCTGCTCGCGACCGCCTTGAGCGCGGCCTCGGTGTCCGGGTACGGCGTCCACTGATCCGGCGTGATGAGCTGCTGGTACAGCGCCTCGGCCTGGTCGCGGCGGGGAACGCCGGACAGCCGCAGCACCTCCAGGTACACCTTCCGGTGCAGTTCCGGATCGCGGTCGCGGTTGTGCCAGGCGTGCAGGTGCTCCTCGTCCAGTTCGACGGACTGCTCGACCGGCGCGGTCATCCGCCGCATCAGCTCGGTCTGCGCTTCGAAGTCGAGCGCCTCGCCGTCGTCGTCGCGTACGTCGTCGAGCCAGCCGTCCTGCTGCTCAAGCCGGAAAAGAGTGCCGGAGAAATCGAACAACACCGCGTTGATGGCCACGCGCCAACCTTATCCGGCGGGCCGGGTGCGCCGCCGCCCGTTTGTGGCCCCCGGCTCACCTTCGCGAAGATCAGCCGGCCGGGACGTACAGCTCCACGAACTCCGGCGTCGCGTCGAGCCGGACCCGCAGGATCGGCACCGCTTTGTTCACCGGGTCGCCGCGGTCGTCGAACGAGATCATGCCGCTCGCTCCCGGGACCGCGGACTGGCCGTGCAGCCGGTTCCTGGCCTGCAGCACGTCCTGTGCGGTGACCTGCTCCGGAGACACCCGCGGGATGCCGCGGATGGCCCAGACCACGGTCAGCACCGCGTCGTGCGCCAGGATCGCGATGCCGTCGTCCAGCCGTTCCCGGGGGAAGACCGCGGTGAAACAGCCGTCGCACGCGGGTTCCTCGAAGCTCGCGACGGCCGCCTTGTTGAACGAATCCGGATGGTCGCGCCAGGCCTGCGGATGCGCGAGCCCGGGCGCGAGCACGGTGACGTTCGCCTGGAGCCCGCGGCGCATTTCCGGGCCGGGCGGGCCGACCTGGGCGAGGTCGCCGGTCAGCACGGTCAGGTGCTTCTCGACGCACGGCCGCTGGGCGAGCTGCGCGACGAACGACTTCAGGTGGTCCTCGCGGCCGGCGAAGTACACGACGTCCGGGTTGTCGCCGCAGATGTTGGGCATCATCTGCAGGAACGTGTTCTCGATCCCGGGGAGGCTGGAGTCGTAGGACTCGGTGCGCCCGACGATCCGGTGCGCGGCGTCGGCGAACGTCTTGGCGAACGCCGTGGCCAGCGTCTTCGGGTACAGGTCGCCGGGGTTCTGGTCCTGCACGACGGTCGCGGTGCGCGCGGCCGGCTTCACGTAGCCCGCCATCGAACTGCCGTAGGTCGAACTGGTCGGGGAGACCCGCAGGAACCCGGGGATCTGCGAGAACTCGTCGGCGGCCAGGTGCGAGGCGACGACCGGGACGCGGTGGTCGGACAGCTTCTGGATGGCGCCGCGCGCGGTGCCGAGGCTCAGCCCGATCCCGGTCACGCCCACGATCCGGTCGGTCCCGGTGCGGCCGATCAGGTCGTCGACCACCGGCTCCCACTGTTTGAGCTGGCTGCCGGGGTTGGCGAGCAGCAGCCGGATGAGCGGCACACTGCCCCACGACTGCGTTTTGTTGGCCCGGTGCTGCGCGACATACGCCCCTTCGAGCTGATGGCGCACCCATTCGCGGGAAAGGATGTCGTGCTCGGTGAGCGTCATCGGGAGGAGCACCGCGATGGTCACGTACGGCTTCCCGGAGCCGACGGTTTCGGTATTTTCCTGATGAATTCTGTTTTCCACGTCCGCGAGGTCGGGAGAAAACACGAATTCGCCGTCAGTCGTGCCGACGCATTCGGAATTCTCCCCGCGCTCCTCGACGCCGGCGCCGCACGTGCGGTTCGCCTGGCTGATCGCCGGGACCACGACGAACGCGGCGACAACAATGACCACGACCAGCAGCACCGCGCCGCCGGCCCACAGCCACTTCGCCCAGGACGGCCGCGGCGGTTTGATCCGTTGCGTCATCGGTAGCGCTCCGCTCGCTCGTGCAGCAGCATTGATCCTCGTCCCCGGCCTTGGGCCAGATGGTGGAATCCGCTCTCGATCGTGGCGTTGAGGGTGCCGCCCGGGTCACCGAGCGGATCGCGCGCCAGCCACAGCGAAACGACCAGCCACGCCACCGTGGTCTCCAGTTCGCCTTCCCAGTCCCCGACCCGCTGCTGCACCTGCGTGTACGGATCGGCGTTCTCCACCAGCCGGTTCGGCGCGGCGGTGATCGTGTCCAGTTCGGCGAGCCAGGCTTCCGCGGTCGGCACGTCGAACTCGGCGTGCGGCGCAGTCAGCGGCTTGCACAGATGCGTCACCACCGCGTCGACGTTCTCGAGCGCCAGATCGTGGTAGCGGGCGGCAGCGACGCGGCCGTTCTTCTCGTAGAAATCGCGGCAGCGGGTGTGCACCTTCTCCCAGTTCAGCGGATGGTCGTCGGCGCGCGTCGCCAGTTTCCGCAGCAGCAGCCGGCGCAGCCACGGGTGCAGCACGTAGCGCGACGGGTCGTCCGGATCCGCCCGCAGCCACAGCTGGTCGGCGAGCTGCTTGAACAGCGGCCCCTCGCCCATCGGATTGCGCAGATCGAGAATTTCCTTGTGGAACAGCATTTCCACGTCGACCGCGGCGCTCGCGGTGACGAGTTCCTGGCGGCTCGCCGTCGAAAAGTCCTGCAGCAGGTAGTCGCACATCTCGGCGAGCAAGGTGGACTCGCTGCCGTCGTCCAGGATGACCTTGGTGTACAAGGCTTCCCGCAACGTGTTCGGGTTGGCGGGATCGTATCGAGCGGCGACAGTCCGCAGCACTTCCCGCACCGCGCCGGGATGTCCGTCGGTGAGCCGGGACAGGAACCGCGGCAGCCGCGACGTCGGGTGCACGTCGTGCGCGGCGGCGACATCGACCACGTCGCCAGTGGACAGCGCGCCGAGTTCCAGCAGGTACCACGGCGACCAGCGGTTGTCCGGCTGTCCGGGGATCCAGTCGGTTTCCACCTGTGCGGGCAGCCGCGGCACCGGCCAGTCGAGCCCGCTGGTCCGGTGCTCCGGATTGCGGCGGACCTCCCGGTCGCTGCCGGGATGCGCGGTGACCACCGACCAGCTTTCGCCCCAGTCCGGATTCCACGTCCGGCTCGTCGCGATGACCACCAGCGGATCGGCCTCGTCCGGCGTGTGCCGGCGCGCCTCGACGAGCGCGCGCAGGAAGTCCTGTCCGCCTTTCGTGTGCGCGTTGTCCAGCAATACCAGGCAGTTCATCGTCCGGCGGGTGCCGGAGATCCCGGAGTAGGCGCGGCGCAGGTCGGCGAGGAACGCGTCGCAGATGATCGCGTCGACCGCGGCCCGGTCCTCCTCGTCGCCGTGCGCGTGCTTGGCGATTTCGATCAGGAAGTCCTGGTGGTTGCCGTGCCCGGTCGGCATGGCTTTGACCTTGCCCATCAGCCGCCGCCGGTCGTACCAGCTGAGCCCGCGCAGCAACAGCTCGGTCGCCTCGTTCCATCCGGGAAGGCTGTTGCCGGACGTGACCCCGCCGACGAGCTTGACGACGTCCACGATCGCGTCGCGATTGCGTTCCAGTGGCTGGTTTTTCGCGATCAGGTCCCGGAGTTTGCGCAGCGCGGCCCTGCGGTCGCCGAGATCGACCGGCGCGCTGAGCACGAGCATGCACAACCACAGCCGGGGAAACGCGATCCGGCCGAATTGCCGCCATTGCCTGCCGAGATCGAATGCCAAGTGGCCCAGCAGTTCCCTCGGCTGAATCTGCTCCCAGTCGCGCCGCTCGAAATCGACGAGCGCGTGCGGGAGGTCCTCGCAGCGGACGCGCAATTCCTCCAGCAGCGCCGACTTCCCCGAGCCGCGCACGCCGAGCGCCACCACGATCGGCAGCGGCCTGCTCTGCCCTCCCGGACGGGACAGCAGTTCCTCGACCAGCCTCCCGGTGATCGAACGTACTCCGGACAATCGATGCGCATCGACGGGCATCGTCCCCCTTTGGCCGGGCGGCCCCGCTCCCTGCCGCCGCGAACGTCGCGGAATAACTATAAAGAGCCGGGGGTACCCGCGCAGAAGTTAGCGCGGATCTGTGTCCGATCGGCAAAGATCGTTTTTCCCGACCGTGTTGTTCTCGCTGGTCAGGTATCGGCGAAAAAGGAATATGACGATTTCCCGGGTGCGCGAATTCGCTCAGCCGCGCACGAGCAGCGCGGTCGCGACCGCCGCGACGCCCTCGCCGCGGCCGGTGAGCCCGAGCCCGTCCGACGTGGTCCCGGAGACGCTCACCGGCCCGCCGACGGCTTCGCTCAGCACCCGCTGTGCCTCGTCGCGCCGTTTTCCGATCCGCGGCCGGTTGCCGATGACCTGCACGGTCGCGTTGGCTACCTGCCACCCTTCGGCCCGCAGCAGCGCCCGCACCTCGACGAGCATGTCGGTGCCGTGCGCGCCGTCCATGCGCGGATCGCCGGTGCCGAATACCGCGCCGAGGTCGCCGAGGCCCGCGGCGGACAGCAGGGCGTCGCACAGTGCGTGCGCCGCGACGTCGCCGTCCGAGTGGCCCGCACAGCCGTCGGCTTCCGGCCACCGCAGGCCGGCCATCCAGCATTCGCGGCCGGGTTCGATCGGATGGACGTCGACGCCGTTGCCTACCCGCAGATCGGTCACAGGGGATCCTCTCGGTCCCCGCCGGCGACGAGCGCCTCGGCGAGGGTGAGTTCGAAGGCGCTCGCGACGCGCATCGCGTCCGGATCGCCGGGGACTACCGCCGCGCCCGCGGTGTCGGCGAGACCGGGGTCGGCGGAATCGGCGAGTGCGGAGCGGAAAGCGGAAAGGGAAAAACCCACCGGGGTTTGCGCGCTGCGAAGACCGTCTCGATCCACGGTGGCGGTGACAATTCCGGATTCGTCGGTGGTTTTCACCGTGTCCGACATCGGCAGCACCGGCACCGCGACGGGCGCGCCGTCCCGGACCGCGGCCAGCACCCGGCCGACCGTCCGTTGTGGAGTGAACGCCCGCAGCGCGTCGTGCACCAGCACGACGGCGTCCGGGGAAAGAAGCGGCTCGACGGCGGGGAACACCTGCCGGAGCGATTCGCCGGGAACGACGCGGCAGGCGAGGCCGCGCACCGCCTCGGAAAACGACTTCGCACACCGCTCGGGGGCTGCGGCGACCACCAGATCAATCTCCGGTGTGCCGAGCAGCCCCCGCACGGTGTGCGTGAGTAGTGCTGCACCGCCGACCGTCGTGAGCGCGAGCTCGGAATCGGCCGGATGGTGCGCGACAGTCACGAACGCGACGCTGTGCACCTGTGGGTTCATCAGGTCGTGATCGTAGGGAACCGGTTGCCGAGGGGGCGAACCGGAGGACCCGGGGTCAGACCGTCGCGGTCTCCAGGACCTCGTCGAGGAGCGTTTCCGCCTTGCCCTCGTCGGTGCCCTCCGCGAGCGCGAGCTCGCTGACCAGGATTTGCCGTGCCTTCGCCAGCATGCGTTTCTCGCCGGCTGAAAGTCCGCGGTCCTTTTCTCGCCGCCAGAGGTCGCGCACCACTTCGGCCACCTTGTTCACATCGCCGGAGGCGAGCTTCTCCAGGTTGGCCTTGTACCGACGAGACCAGTTCGTGGGCTCTTCGGTGTGCGGAGCACGCAGAACATCGAAGACCTTGTCCAGTCCCTCTTGCCCGACGACATCGCGTACGCCGACGATCTCGGCGTTGTCCGCGGGCACGCGAACCGTAAGATCCCCTTGCGCGACTTTGAGGACGAGGTACTTCTTTTCCTCGCCCTTGATCACGCGGGTCTCGATGGCTTCGATGAGTGCGGCACCGTGGTGCGGGTAGACGACGGTCTCTCCGACCTTGAAAACCATGTGTCCTCTGCCCCTTTCGCTGAGGTCCATCCTATCACGGCTGTTCGGCGGCCACCTAGCGACCCGGGATCGTCGTCGCAGGTCAGCGGCCTGGGCAGGGCTTGACAAACCGGTTTTCGCCGTGCTCATGCAGGTGAGCCGACAGCGCCCGGACCGGCACCGTGGGATCCTTTGTGGACAGTCGATCGGCCGGGAACGCACACCGGTTCCGCGCGCGGGAAAGCGCCCGGCTAGTCTTCGGGAAGGACGAGGCCGTGAAAGGGAAGGACTCTGACGTGAGGCTGCAGAATCGCCGCGTGCTCGGCGCAGGCGTGTCGGCGCTCGGCGCCGCACTCGTGCTCGCCGGTTGCGGAGCCGGTCAGATCACCCAGACCGACACCCAGCAGCCCGCCGTCAACGGCACCTACGCCCAGGTGAAGACGATCGTGCTGCGCAACGCCGCGGTGCAGTACCCGGCGCAGGGCCCCGGCTACGCCGCCGGTTCGCCCGCCCCGCTCACGCTCACCGTCGTCAACCAGGGCCAGAAGGACGACAAGCTGGTCTCGGTGACGTCGGACGCCACCTCCGCCCCCGCGCAGATCTCCGGGGACTCGGCGATCGTCGCCGGGCACTCGCTCGTGATCGGCCCGGCCGCCGCGGTCGAGCAGGGCGCCCCGGCGCGGCCGGAGTCGGCGAACAGCACCCCGGCGTCGGAGGCGAACTCGGCGCCTTCCAGCGCGCCCAGCTCCGCCCCGAACAGCTCGGCGAACTCGGCCCCCGGCTCGGCGTCGAACGCGCCGCAGGCGGGCGAGAACGGCGGCGCGGCGAGCCAGCTGGGCACCGGCAAGGTCGTGCTCCAGGGCCTCAAGCAGCCGCTGTGGCCGGGCGCGACGATCAAGGTCACCTTCACCTTCCAGAACGCAGGCCCGATCGTGGTCGAGCTGCCGGTCGCCGCGCCGGCGCGCGCGGCGTCCTGATCGCCGCCGCGATTTCTGTCGGTGCCCGCCGATAGCCTCGCGGAGTGGTGAAGAAGACCAGCACCGTCCACCGGTGCGCGGAATGCGGGTACGAGACGGCGAAGTGGGTCGGCCGCTGCCCGGAATGCCAGGCGTGGGGCACGCTCGAGGAGCGCGGCTCGGCGAAACCGGCGATCGCCCGGGTGGCCGCCGGAGCGCCGAGCGCGCCCGCGCGGCCGATCGCCGAGGTCGACGTCGAGGCGGCCCGGGCGAAGGCCACCGGCGTGCCGGAGCTGGACCGGGTGCTCGGCGGCGGGCTCGTGCCCGGCGCGGTCGCGCTGCTGGCCGGCGAACCCGGGGTCGGCAAATCCACGCTGCTGCTCGAAGTCGCCTATCAGTGGGCGGTCACGGCGGGGCGTTCGCTGTACGTCACCGGCGAGGAATCCGCCGGACAGGTCCGGTTGCGCGCCGAGCGCACCGGCAACGTGCACGGTGAGATGTTTCTCGCGGCGGAGAGCGATCTGTCCGCGATCCTCGGGCACGTCGACGCGGTGAAGCCGGGCGTGCTGATCGTCGATTCGGTCCAGACCATGGCATCGCCGCAGGTCGAGGGCTCGCCGGGCGGGGTGACGCAGGTCCGCGCGGTCACCGCCGGGCTCGTCGCGCTCGCCAAGGAGCGCGGGCTGCCGGTCGTGCTCGTGGGACATGTCACGAAGGACGGTTCGGTCGCCGGTCCGCGCGTGCTGGAGCACCTGGTGGACGTGGTGCTGCAGTTCGAGGGCGACAAGCATTCCACGCTGCGGATGGTGCGCGGCATCAAGAACCGGTTCGGCGCGGCGGACGAGATCGGCTGTTTCGAGCTGACCGAGGAAGGCATCGTCGGCGTCCCGGACCCGTCCGGGCTGTTCCTGAGCCGGACGGCGGAACCGGTGCCGGGCACCGCGGTCACGGTCGCGGTCGAGGGGAAACGGCCGCTGCTGGGCGAGGTGCAGGCACTGGTGTCGAGCAGCGGCATGCCGCAGCCGAGGCGCGCGGTGAGCGGCCTCGATTCGGCGCGCGTGGCCATGGTGCTCGCCGTGATGGAGAAGCGCGGCCGGATGAAGCTGGGCGACAAGGACGTCTACGTCGCCACCGTCGGCGGCATGAAGATCACCGAGCCCGCGATCGACCTGGCGCTGGTGCTCGCGCTGACCTCGTCGCTGCACGACGTGGCCCTGTCGCCGCGGTTGGTGGCCGTCGGCGAGGTCGGGCTGGCCGGCGAGATCCGGCGGGTGCCGAACGTCGGGCGGCGGCTGGCCGAGGCGGCCCGGCTGGGTTTCACGCACGCGTTGGTGCCGCCCGATTCCGGCAAGCTCCCGGACGGCATCCGGGTGCTGGAGGTGCCCGACGTGGCGAGCGCGCTCAACGCGGCGAATCACGCGAAATGATCAGTCTCCCGCCCGGTCGGTGGTCTCGTAGGAGAACTGCGCGGAGCTGACCAGGGTGCCGGGCGAGAACCCGGTGGCGGCGCTCGTGGCGAGCGCCTGGATGTCGGTCAGCTGGGCTCGCGACCGGTTGACCGAGACGAGCAGCCGGTACGGGCCGGCGGGCACCGCGTACTGCACGAAGTCCGGGCCGATCTGCATGATTTCGAAGCCGAGCGCCGGGTTGTCCATCAGTTTCTGGAAGGTCTCCCGCAGTTCGCGCGACGCGTATCCGGAAGCGAGCACGTTCAGGATCATCCCGGTCGCCGCCGGATAGCTGATCGGGCTGGGGAGCTGCGGAGCGCCGTAGTTCAGCGGCTGCGGCAGCGGCCCGGCGTTCGCGGGCGGCGGCTGCGGAGGGGCGCTGTCCTTCAGGAGACGGCCGGTCAGCACGCTGGCGTCGGTCGAAAGGCTCGCGACGAATTCCGGGGTCGGGTGGAACCACCCCGGCACGGCGCCGGGGGACGATTCGCCGGGGAAGCGGGAGTCGTGGGCGAACTGCCCGCCGGGCGCGGACTGCTCGGCCTGGGACGGCCCGTCCAGTTTCGCGCGGGCCCGGTCGTCCCCGCCGAGCAGCGTCGGCGATCCGGCCCGGGTCCAGCGGCGTTTCCAGATGCCGGACTCCTCGGCCGGGATCCACAGGTCCGCCTGCTCCCGGACCCGGAACACACTGGTCCCGCCCACCAGCGCGGTGCGGCTGTACTTGGTCACGACGTGGGTGAACGGCGCGCCCGCTTCGCGGCGGTCCACCGGGGAACCCGGGCCGGCGGGAGCCAGTGACGTCGGCGCGCTCGCGAGTTCCCGGACCACGACCACGCCGCCGGTGACGAGCGCGACCGCCGCCGCCACGGCGATCCACCGCCACGCGCCAGAGCGCTTTTTCCGTTGCGGGACAACGGGTTCGGCGGAATCGCCCGCTCCCTCGGCGGCCCGCAGCAGGCTCGCGCGGGCCCGGGCGAGTTCGGCGCGGTCGGTGGTCGCCTCGTGCGGGTGCAGCGCCGCGAGCGCCTCGTCGAGTTCGGCGTCGGACCACAACTGCCGCACGGTGTCGTCGTTCACTGTTCCTTCGCCTCCTCGCGGGTCGATGCGGCCGCGTTGGTGCGCAGCCATCTGCGGATCCGATGCAGCCTCGAACGCACGGTGCCCGGCGGGATGCCGAGCGCCTCGGCGACTTCGACCGGTTCCAGCCCGGCCCACGAGACCAGCAGCAGCGTGTCGCGGTCGGCGACGCTCAGCTTCGCGAGCGCGCCCGCCAGCTGTGCCGCGCGGGCCTGTGCGTCCACCTGCTCGGCGACCCGGGTGTCGTGCCCGCCTTGGCCGCGGTCGCTGGAGTTCGCGAGCCGCGCGGTGGCCCGCAGCGCCCGGGTTTCGCTGCGGACGTGGTGGCGCAGCAGGTTCGTCGCGATCCCGTACAGCCACGAGCGCGCGGTGCCCAGTTCCGGCTGGTACGAATCCCGCCGGCGCAGCGCGACGAGGAACGTTTCGGCGACGAGATCGTGCGCGGTGTCCGGGCCGACGCGGCGCGCCAGGTACCGGTGCATGGTCGCCGCGTGCGCGTCGAACAGCCGCCCGAAGGCCGGGGCGGGATCGGGGCCGCCCAGGTAGGGGCGGTCCTGCGGGCCGGTCGACACCGGCTCGGGACCGTCATGGGTCACCTGCATGCCTGTTCTTGCCCGCGGCGCCGGCGAGCGTTCACGGCGTCACCAGATGGGGTGGTCGCTGAACTTCTCCAGCGTGCTCACCGACGGCCG
Source organism: Amycolatopsis sp. VS8301801F10 (assembly GCF_046195355.1). Classification (NCBI taxonomy): domain Bacteria; kingdom Bacillati; phylum Actinomycetota; class Actinomycetes; order Pseudonocardiales; family Pseudonocardiaceae; genus Amycolatopsis; species Amycolatopsis sp. VS8301801F10. The sequence continues at coordinate 2,095,836 of NZ_CP176065.1, forward strand.
GACGAACCAGAGACCGGCGCTGTAGCCGATCAGGCCGATGGCGAAATTCGCGAAGGTCGCGAGCAGTTCGGTGAAGCCGAGCCTGCCGTGATTGCCCCAGAGATCCACCAGCGCGGACACCCCGAGCGCGACGATGCAGCTGATCGACAGCAGCGTGAAACACATGGCGAGCGCCGCGCGCGTGCTGCGGGCCCGGGCGATCACCAGGTAGTCGCCTTGCAGGCAGCGGCGCGCGGACAGCACCACCGCCGCGATGGCCAGCACGGACAGCATCGGCAGCAGCAAGGCGGCGAGACCGAGCGGGCCGCGCGGCAGGATCTGCCCGTGCAGCGGCCGGTTCACGAACGCGGTGAGCCCGAGCACGAGCAGCGTGCCGATCGCCAGCGAAACGCCGGTGACCACGGAGGCGAAGCGCACCCGGGCAGCGAACAGCGGCGGCAGCGGGGCGTACTCCACGGCCTGTTGCCCGTAGTACTGCTTCACCGCATCACCTCCGCGCCGGCAAACCCGAACGAACGTGCAAATGCTCGTGAAGACCACCTTAACGGAATGCGATTCCGGCAAGGCGGCCTTCACGGCACTTGTCACCGAGGCGTGCTAACGGGCTTGCCTGATCAAGCCTTCTCGGCCAGGAGATTCGCGCACCGGATGAGGCCGATGTGCGAGTACGCCTGCGGGTGGTTGCCGAGCGAGCGCTCCGCCACCGGGTCGAACTGCTCCGGCAGCAGCCCGGTCGGGCCCGCCGCGCCGACGATCTGCGCGAACAGCTCCTCGGCCTCGTTGCGCCGCCCGGTGCACAGGTACGCCTCGATCAGCCAGGCCGCGCAGATGTGGAAGCCGCCCTCGCCGCCGGGGAGACCGTCGTCGCGCCGGTAGCGGTACACCGTGGAGCCGCTGCGCAGTTCGGCCTCGATCGCCGTCACGGTCTTCTGGAACCGCTCGTCCGCCGGGTCGATGAGGCCGGTCAGGCCCACGAACAGGGACGCCGCGTCGAGGTCGGTGCCGTCGTAGGCGGTGGTGAACGCCTGCACCTCTTCGTTCCAGCCGTGCTCGAGCACGTCGGCCTTGATCTCGTCGCGCAGCTTCGGCCAGGCTCCCGGGACGTCGCGGCCGTACTCGTCGCCGAGCCGGACCGCGCGGTCGATGGTCACCCAGCACATCACCCGCGAGTAGACCCGGTGCCGCGGCACGTGCCGCTCTTCCCAGATGCCGTGGTCCGGCTCGTTCCAGCGCCGCGTGACGGCCTCGGCCATCGCGCGCACCATCTGCCAGTCCTCGTCGCGCAGTTCGCCGCGCACCTGCGCCAGCGTGGCGACCAGTTCCACGACCGGACCGAACACGTCGAGCTGCACCTGGTGGTTGGCCAGGTTGCCGACGCGCACCGGACGCGAACCGGCGTACCCGGGCAGCGATTCGATGACCGCCTCCGCGCCGATGACGCTTCCGGCCAGCGTGTACAGCGGGTGCAGCCGCTCCGGGCCGGCCAGCGTGGCGAGCACGCCGTGCAGCCACTTCAGGTAGCCCTCGGCCTCCTCGTGCGATCCGAGGTGGACCAGTTCGCGCACGGTCATCGCGGCGTCGCGGATCCAGCAGTAGCGGTAATCCCAGTTGCGGACCCCGCCGATCTCCTCCGGCAGCGACGACGTCGCGGCGGCCAGCACGCCGCCGGTGTCGGTGTTGACCAGCCCGCGCAGGGTCAGCGCGGAGCGGCGCACCAGTTCGGTCTGGACGGTCGGCAGCTTGAGCTTCGCCGCCCAGTCGCTCCAGTACCGGCCCGCGCGGTCCCGGCGGTCCACTTCGGACAGTTCGTGCGCGGCGAGATCCGTGGTGCCGCACCGCAGTTCGAGCACCACCGGCTGGTCCGGCGTCGGCTGGACGAGCGCGGTCGCGGTGTCCTGCAGGCCGTCGGAGGCGATCGACCATTCGACGCCCGGCGAACGCAGCACGAACGGCTCCGACGTGCCCAGCACGCGCAGGCCCTCTTCCTCGGCGACCAGCCGCACCGGCACGCCGCCGAATTCCGGCCGCGGCGCGAACACGACCTGCGCCACCGCCTCGCCGGAGATCACGCGCACGAGGTCGGTGCGGTGCGCGGGGCTTTCCGGTTCGAGATAGTCCGTGACGAGCAGCCGCGACCAGCGCGTCTCGACCGTCATCGTGTTCGGCAGGTACCGCTGGCCGAGCGGAAGCCCGTTGCGGTGCGGTTTGATCGAGAAATGCCCGGCCCCGGGACCGCCGAGCAGGTCGGCGAACACCGCGGGGGCGTCCGGGCCGGGGTGGCACAGCCAGGTCAGCTTCGCGTCCGGCGTCACCAGCGCGACCGAACGCTCGTTGGCCAGCATCGACAGCCGCTCGATCGGCGGCGCGGACTCGCCGTAGAGCCAGTTGCGCCGCTCCTCCAGGAGGAACGCGAGCACCATCGCGACGTCGACGGTGTCGGGCACGTGGTACTCGGCGAGCGATTCGCCGTCGCCGACCTTGATGCCCAGGTCCGGGCCGGCCAGCCGGGCGAACGCCTTCTCGTCGGTGACGTCGTCGCCGAGGAACACCGCCGCGGTGGCCCCGACCTGGTGGCGCAGGGTGTCGAGAGCGTTGCCCTTGTCGGTCTTCACGACCGCCAGCTCGACGACCTCCTTGCCGTCGGTGGTCGTGACGCCTTCCCACTTCGACGGGCCCTCGTGCACGGCGGCGAGGACGCGCCGTCCGGCGTTGTGCTCGGCGCGGCGCACGTGCACCGCGATGCTCGCCGGCTTGACCTCCAGCGACACCCCGGGCACGTCGAGCACCAGCTGCTCCAGCTCGTGCTCGAGCCGCCGGTGCAGTGCCTTCGCGTCCTCGTCGAGGGCGTGGATGAAGCCGATGTCGAACTCGGAGCCGTGGCTGCCGACCAGGTTCACCTCCGACGGCAGCCGCGACAGCGTCGCGAGGTCGCGCAGGGCCCGGCCGGAGATCACGGCGGTGGTCGTTTCGTGCAGGCCGGCGAGAGATCTCAACGCACCCACGGACTCGGGCAGCGGCCGCGCCTCGTCCGGGTTCGCCGTGATGGGGGCCAACGTGCCGTCGTAGTCGCAGGCGACCAGCAGGCGCGGGGTACGGGCGATCTGCACGATCGCGCGCCGTAGCTCCGCGGGCAACGCCTCGGCGGTCAACACTCCTCCTCAGGAGGTCCAGCGCGGTACGGGGGAGGGGGTCAGTCGGCCGGTTCGGCACCCAGCGCCTGGAGGAACGAACGCGCCCACCGGTCGACGTCGTGGGTGAGGACCTGGCGACGCATGGCGCGCATCCTGCGTCGGCCCTCGGCGGGGTCGAGCGTAATGGCAGCCTCCAACGCGTTCTTCACCCCGTCCAGATCGTGCGGGTTGACGAGGAAAGCGCTGGTCAGTTCGGCGGCCGCGCCGGCGAACTCGCTGAGCACCAGCGCGCCGCCGAGATCCGGCCGGCACGCGACGTACTCCTTGCAGACGAGATTCATCCCGTCGCGCAGCGGAGTCACCACCATCACGTCGGCCGCGGAGAAGAAGGCGGCCAGCTCGGTGCGGTTCACGGATTGGTGCAAATAGTGCACGACCGGGTGGCCGACGCGGGAGAACTCGCCGTTGATCCGGCCGACCATCTGCTCGATCTCGCCGCGCATCCGCTGGTAGTGCTCGACGCGTTCGCGGCTCGGCGTGGCCAGCTGCACGAACGTGACGTCGCCCGGTTCGAGCCTGCCCTCGTGCAGCAGCTCGTGCAGCGCCTGCAGCCGCAGGTCGATGCCCTTGGTGTAGTCGAGCCGGTCGACGCCGAGCAGCACCGCTTTCGGGTTGCCGAGGTCGCGGCGGATCTGCTTGGCGCGTTCGGCGACGCCCTTGCTGCGGGCGAGGGAGTCGAGTCCGGCCGCGTCGATGGAGATCGGGAACGCGCCGACGCGCACGGTGCGGTCGCCGACCTGCACCATGCCCGGCCGGGACCGGACGCCGACCGCGCCGCGGGTGGGTTCGAGGCCGACCAGCTGCCGGGCCAGCCACAGGAAGTTCTGCGCGCCGCCAGGCCGGTGGAAGCCGATCAGGTCCGCGCCGATCAGGCCGCGCACGATCTCCGCGCGCCACGGGAGCTGCATGAACAGCTCGACCGGCGGGAACGGGATGTGCAGGAAGAACCCGATGCGCAGGTCGGGCCGCAGTTCGCGGAGCATCCGGGGCACCAGCTGCAGCTGGTAGTCCTGGATCCACACGGTCGCCCCGTGCGCGGCGACGGCGGCGCTGGCCTCGGCGAAGCGCCGGTTGACCTTCACGTAGCTGTCCCACCACGACCGGTCGAAGACCGGCCGGGCGACCACGTCGTGGTACAGCGGCCAAAGCGTGGCGTTCGAGAAGCCCTCGTAGTAGTCGCGGACCTCGGCCGAGGTGAGCGACACCGGGTGCAGGACGAGCCCGTCGTCGTCGAACTCGTCCACCTCGACGTCCGGCACGCCCGGCCAGCCCACCCAGGCGCCCTTGCGGGACCTCAGGAACGGTTCGAGTGCCGAGACCAGTCCGCCCGGACTGGCGGTCCAGCGTTGTTCCCCGTCCGCGGTCCGTTCGAGGTCGACGGGCAGCCGGTTGGCCACCACGACGAAGTCGGCGGACGGTGCGCTTTTCCGGTCGGCGATCGCGTCAGTCACTCCAGCTGCTCCCTCGTCATCGGCGGGTCGCGGCCCCAAGAGAAACCCTAGCGCGCGCGGAGTGACCGGCCGGTGACCAGCTGGTTACTCCAGACGCCGTTCGGTCGGTTCCATCGGTCCGGCGAGCCGGGGCCCGGAGAGCTTGCGCTCGAGCCTGCCGAGACCGGTGCGGACCGGCTGGGCGAGGTATTCGCCCAGTACAACGCCCGCCGCGAGGGCGAGCCCGATGGCGACCGCGGTCATCAGGGTGGAGATGTTGCCGCCTGGCGACACCGCTAATTGGTATAGACCACGATAGGTGGAAAGGCCGGGGAGCAGCGGAGTGATCCCGGACACGGCGACCACGAGCGGAGTAACTTTCAGCCGCCGGGCCATCACGCCGCCGCAGAACCCGACGAGTGTCGCCGCGATCGCCGAAGCGCTCACCGCGTCCAGCGTCGCGAGGATCAACGCGCCGTACACGAGCGCGCCGATCGCCCCGGCCGCGGCGGCCACGAGCATCGCGCGCAGTTTCGAGTACGAGGCGAGCGCGAAGCAGGCAGCCGCGCCCGCTCCGCCGACGACGATGATCGGCAGGTGCTGCGCGGTCGAAGCGGGAACGTCCGGCAACGGGGTGCGCGGCAGTTCGAGCAGCACCGCGATCCGCAGCGCGAGCACGACGCCGGCGATCAGTCCGGCACTCATCAACGCGGTTTCCATCGTGCGGCCGGACGCGGTCACGTAGTACCCGGTGATCCCGTCCTGCACCGCGGAAACGGTGGAGAGCCCGGACAGCAGCACGGTGACCGCCGCCGCGACCACCAGCGTCGGCCGGTCGGTGGTCAGGATGTTGCTGCTGACGATCACCATCGCCGACAGCGTCGCGAAGAGCCCGCCGACCACCTGCTGGAAGAAGAACGGCAGGTTGACCTTGTTGAGCAGCCTGCCGATCCGGTCGACCGCGGCGGAGATGACCATCGCCACGAGCGCGATGTCGAGGCCCCCGCCGAGCAGCAGCGTGATGAACCCGGCCAGCCCGCCCCAGGCGGCGGTCGCGGTCCAGCGCGCGTACGGGTGCGGCGCGGACGTGATCCGGTCCAGTTCGGTGACCGCTTCCTCGGCCCCGGTGCGGCCGCGGACGATCTGGCGCACGAGCGCCTCGGTCTCGGTCAGCCGGGTGTAGTCGAGACTGCGCGAACGGACCACTCGCAACGCGGTCACCGGCGCGAGGTCGGTGCCGCGGTGACAGGTGACGGTGATCGACGTGAAGATGACGTCGACCTCGCAGTGCGGCAGCCCGAGCGCGGAGGTGAGCGCGAGAATGGTCGCGGTGACGTCGGAAGCCCCGGCGCCGCTGGCCATCTGCACCTCGCCGATCCGCAGGGTGAGATCGAGAACGAAGTTGACGGTCGCGTCGTCCGGCGGCTTGGGCCCGATCGCCTCCTCGGACTCGACCGCGGGCTGTTCCGCCGTCGGAGCCTCGAGAATGTGCCAGGCGCGCCGGCGCAGCAGATTGGGCCGGTGCCGCTGGTTCGACCTCGGGTGCGGGGGCTCGAGAATCGGCCACCGTCTGCGCGCTGCCCCCTGGCCGGCACGCTCGTTGATCTTCATGATCGATCCCCACCTCCTCGTTCGTTCCCGGGGACCATCGGCCGTTTCGCCCCAGCTGTTGCAGTGGTGTCCGACACACCTGGGCACGATCGTGCCGCACCGGGGTGGATCTTGCCGGTTTCCGGCCTTGACCTGGGAATTTGGGAACGGGTCGGCCGCCGGGGGAAGGGCGGGCGGCGAGGGGAGGAACCGCGTGGAGCCGGCAAGGGGACTTGAACCCCTGACCTACCGCTTACAAGGCGGTTGCTCTACCAACTGAGCTATGCCGGCGTCGCCTGTATCAGGCACCGGGAAGTGTATCCGGGTGCCGCGCCGCGCGGGCTTTCGGGCATTGGGCTATCGAGCGCTGTCGATGGTCACGAACGAACCGTCCACGAAGCCGAGGCAGGCGCCGTCTCGCTGGCTGAAGCGTTCCACCGCGCCGACGAACAGGGTGTGGTCGCCGCCGTCGTACTCCTTCCACGGGGTGCATTCGAACCACGCCGCGGTATTCGCCAGCCGCGGGGCGTACTCGCCTTCCACCCACTCCGGTTCCACCGCCGGCTTTCCCGCGAAGTGCAACGCCACCGCACGTTGTTCGGCGCCGAGCACGTTCACCGTGAACGGCCTCCCGGCGAGCAAGGCGTGCGCGCGGACCGAACGCTGGATCGCCACCAGCACCAGCGGAGGATCCAGCGAAACCGAGGTGAACGAGTTCACCGTGAGCCCGTGCCGTTTCGCCGCACCGGTGCTGTCGACGCCGTCGAAGGTCACCACCGCGACACCGGTCGCGAACCTGCCGAGACAGCCGCGGAACTGCGCGGGAAGCCGGGGGAAGTCGTTGGTCACGGTCATCTCCGAACGCTCCTGTGTCACGTCGTCGGGGCTGTCCGCCGCGAAGGCGCGGCGGACGAGTGCGGACGACGGTAGGAACTGCCGGAAACCCGCGGCAACGGCTGGACCAGGCGAATCAGGCGGTGTGCGGGGATTGCACAGACTCCTGCGCGCCTTGGCCATTCGCGGTCCGAGCCGACTTGACATCCAGCGCAGCGGTTCTGGAACCACAGCGAACAGCGGCTCCGCGCGCTACCGCACGTCCCCGCTCCGGGTCACCATGGCCGGGCCGACCGCGCTGTCGGCACGTCCACGCCTCAACGAGGAGACGCAGATGCCAGACATCGGGATCATCGGAGCCGGCACCGCGGGCCTGCACCTCGCGCTGCTGCTCCAGCAGGCCGGGATCCCCACCCGGATCTACACGAACCAGACCGCCGGGCAGGTGGCGGCGGGGCGCCCGCAGAACAGCGTCTCGCACCACGCGCCGACGATCGCGCGGGAGAGCGCGATGGGGGTCAATTTCTGGCCCGCCGAGGAATACGGCTACCAGGTGCATTTCCACCACCTGAACGTGCCCGGCGGGCCGCCGGTCTTCCGCGGCGATTTCCTGCGTCCCTCGCGAGTGCTGGACTACCGGATCTACCTGCCGCGGCTGATGGCCGAATACGAGGACCGGGGCGGGACGATCGAGCAGCGCGCGGTCGAACCGGGCGATTTCGACCAGCTGGCCCGCCGGCACGACCTGATCGTGGTGGCGGCCGGGAAGCGATCGTTCGCCGAGTATTTCGGAGAACGGCCGGAGGTTTCCCCTTACTCGAAGCCGCAACGGCACCTGGCGGTCGGGTTCTGGGACGGCGTCGCGCAGACCGATCCGCGCGCGGTGACCATGAGCATCTCCCCCGGCCACGGCGAACTGCTCGACCTGCCGATCACCACGTTCGACGGCTGGGCGAGCGCGCTGCTGTGCGAGAACGTTCCGGGCGGGGATCTGGAAGTGCTGATGACCCAACGGGAATCGGACGATCCCGAGGCCTATCGCCTGCTGATGCTGGAAAAGCTCAAACAGCACCATCCGACCGTCTACGAACGCATCGACCAGTCCCGGTTCCGGCTGATGCGTCCCGGCGACATCCTGCAGGGCGCGGTCCGGCCGGTGGTGCGGGAGGACTACCGGCTGCTCGACGACGGAACGGTGGTGCTGGCGCTCGGCGACGCGCATTCCACGGTCGACCCGGTCACCGGGCAGGGCGCGAACTCCGCGTCCTTCGAAGCGCAAGTCGCCGCGGACGCGGTGATCGAGGACGGCGTGGTCGACGAGCGCTTCGCCCAGAAGGTCGCGCTGCGCCGCCGCGAACGGGTCGACGGGCTGAGCACCTGGGTCAACACCATGATCGCCACGCCGACTCCGCCGCACGTCCAGGAACTCCTCGGGGCGATGTCCGGCATGCGGACGCTGTGCGACGAGTTCACCGAGAACTTCAGCTATCCGCACCGCAACGGGGATATGCTGGCCACTCCGGAACGGGTCGCCGCGGCGATCGCGCGACACGCCGCGATCGGAGCGGATCCCACCGAGCGAAAGAGGAATTGATGCACAAACTCCTGGTCCTGTACCCGCCTCCGGACGATCCCGCGGCTTTCGCCGAGTATTACGAAAAGCAGCACCTTCCGTTGGTGCAGAAATTGCCGGGGCTGCTCGGCTGGCGGTACAGCCTGCAAGTGCACGCCGAACCGGAAAGCCCGTACTTCGCGGTTTTCGAAGCGGAATTCGCCGACGCGGCTGCCTACGCCGCGGCGATGGCGACTCCGCAGGGCGAAGCGGTCCGCCGAGACGTGCCGAACTACGCCACCGGCGGTGCCATCGTGCTCGACTATCCGGTCGCCCAGTCCTGACCCCGCCTTTCGCCGCGTCGCGCGTTGTCCAGCGCGGCGCGGCGAAACGCGCTCGGCGCCATGCCGACCTGCTGGCGGAAGGTGCGGGAGAAATGCGAGGCCTCCGGGTAACCCCAGCCCGCGGCGATGTCCGCGATGGCCCGGTGCGCGTGCAGCGGATCGCCGAGTTCGCGGCGGATCGCCTCGATGCGCCGCTCCCGGATCCAGGCCGACACGGTAGTGCCCTGGTGCTGGAACAATCCGTGCAAATGCCGGGTGGAAATGAATACCGCGCGGGCGATGCGGTCCGGATTCAGGTCTGCGTCGCCCAGGTGGTCCAGAATGTACTCCCGGATCCGCAGCAGCAACGACAAATGTTCGCGGTCGCCTTCGGTGGTGCGCGCTAGCGCGGCAGTGCTCAGCAACGCGGAAATCAGCTCCACCGCGGTGTGCACCACGCGCGTCGCGGCGGGGCCTTCCAGCGAAGCGAAATCGTGCGAGATCTCGGTGAGCAACGGCGTGACGAGCCGGGTCAGTGATTCCTCCGGACCCAGCGAAATGGCGGTGATCGTCCGGATCTGATCCGGGCTCGGGCTGACCAGATCGCGCGGGAACATGATCACCACGGTGTCGACCGGGCTGGCGAAACGCAGGTCATAGGGGCGCGCGGTGTCGTACACGCTGATGCTGCCCGGGAGCATCAGCGCGGTGCGGTTGTCCTGCACCAGTTCTCCGGTGCCTTCGATCATCAAGGTGATCTTGTAGAACAGCCGCCGGGAGACGTCGATGAGCGCTTGAGTTCGGTGCACCTCGTGCGGCGTCACGCGCAACCGGGAGAAGAACACGTCGTCGATGACGCGGCCGCGAATGGTGCCGGCGAACTGGCCGTCGCTGAGGTCGTCGACCATCAGCGGCACGAACGAGGACGACACCACGCGTTGCCAGGCCAGCGCCGATTCGGTCGCGAACGCGACCGGCGGCAGGAGGGTGGCGCTCCGTTTCCTGGTCGCCGGGGCTGCCATGGATCCTCCTCCGACTCCAGCGTCGAACGGCCTGCTTCCGAATGTAAACGGCGGGCTCCCCGCATGCACGGCCGTTCTGGTTGTCGTTGGTGCGGCGAGCGCGGACCTTGTCCGGGCGCGCACAGCAGTGCACTCCGACCGCAGGATTCAGCCGCGGCGGCGCGGGTCCAGCAATTCCGCGTTGCGGGTGGCGAAGGCGGCCAGTGCCTCGGCGCGGTCGTTGAGCCGTACCTCGCGGGACCACATCATCAGCACGTTCGCGACCGGGACCGCCGGCGTGATCTCGCGCAAGGCGAGCGGCAGGTCTTCGTAGGACCGGTTCACCGTGGGGCGCTGGATCAGCACCGAATAGCCGAAGCCGCGCGCGACGAGCGAGCGGGTCAGTTCGAAATCGGTGGTGCGCTGCTCCACCCGGGGCTCGGTGCCGGCGCGCTCGAACAGCATCCGGGTGTGCTGGGCGGCGGGCGGGAGATCGAGCATGATCATGGGCTCGACGGCCAGTTCGGCGACGGAGACCGTCTCGCGGCGGGCCAGCCGGTGTCCGGCGGGCAGCAGCGCGTACGGCGGGGCGCTGTACAGCCGCACGGAATCGAGGCCGTCCGGCAAGGCGATGTCGTAGCCGATCGCCAAGTCCAGTTCCCCGGCGAGGAGGCGGCGGGGCAGTTCGGCCTGATTGCCGGTGACGACGGACAGGTCCACGCGCGGATGGTGGTCGCGGACCCACTTCATCAGGATGGGGACGATCGTGGGGGCCACGGTCGAATAGCAGCCCAGCACGAGCGGTCCGGCGAGTTCGCCGGCCCCGCCCGCGGCGGCCCGCTCGAGTTCGTCGGCCTCGCGCAGGAGCGCGGCGATCCGCGTGCGCAGGTGCTGGCCGGTCGGCGTCAGCGTGATGCCGTGCGCCTTGCGGCGGACCACGAGCTGACTGCGCAGGACGCGTTCCAGTTCGGTGAGCGCGGAGGCCACCGCGGTCGGCGTGACGTGCAGTGCGGCGGCCGCCGACGAGATCGATTCCGCCTCCGCGACGGCGGCGAAGTACTCGAGCTGACGCAGGGTGTAGCGCGGCATAACCAACCTCACCTGTGGTTATTGGCAGGTTATTTGAAGTTTACCTGCGGTGGTGTGCTGGATCACGCTGATCGGCGAGGAGGTCGAGATGACAACCGACAGCACGACGGCCCAGGAGATCCCGACCGCGGAGTGGGTGGACATCCCCGCCCTCTACGCCGATCCGTACCCGATCTACCGGCGACTGCGGGAACGCTCGCCGATCCACTGGATTCCGGCGCTCGACCGGTGCCTGGTCGTGGGTTACGAAGCCAGCCACGAGATCGAAGTCGACCAGGAACGCTTTTCCGCCGACGAGGAACAGTCGCTGATGAAGCGGTCCATGGGGCACAGCATGCTGCGCAAGGACGATCCGGAACACGCCGAGGACCGGAAGGCTTACGGCGGCGTGCTGCGGCCAAAGGCGATCAAACAAGAGTGGGAAGCGGTCTTCGAACGCAACTACCGCACCTGCGCGGACCGGTTGCGAGCCGCGGGTCCAGGCGCGGACCTGGTCGCCGAGTTCGCCGCGCCGTATGCCGCGGAAAACCTCCGGGCGGTACTCGGTTTCCCCAACGCAGCCCCGGAGGATCTGCAGCGCTGGTCGCAAACCCTCATCGACGGCACCGGAAACTACGCTGACGACCCGGAGGTGTGGGCTGCCGCGGAGCGCTCGTCCCGTGAGGTCGACGAGGCAGTGGACGAAATGCTGCCGGTGGTGCGCGACCGGCCGGACGGCAGCCTGCTGTCGGCGCTCGGAGCTTCCGGCATGCCGCTGGAAGCGTTGCGCGCCAACGTGAAAATGACCATCGGCGGCGGTCTCAACGAACCGCGGGACGCACTCGCGACCACCGCGTGGGCGCTGCTGACTCATCCCGATCAGCTGGCGGCGGTGCGGGAACAGGACCGTTGGCAGGACGCATTCGAGGAGTGCATCCGCTGGATCGCGCCGATCGGCATGTACCCGCGGCAGGCGACGCGCGACACCGAACTGGCAGGCGTGGCAATCCCGCGCGGCACCCGGCTCGGAGTGGTGATCGGCGCGGCGAACCGCGATCCCGCGGTGTTCGCCGACCCGGATTCCTACGACATCGACCGCCCCCGCAAACCACACCTCGCCTTCGGCGGCGGCAACCATTTCTGCGCCGGAGCCTGGGTCGCCCGCACGTCGGTGGTCCGGGTCGCTTTGCCGCGCCTGTTCGAGGACTTCCCGGAGCTGCGCCTGGATCCAGCCCACCCGGCAACCGTCGGCGGCTGGGTCTTCCGGGGCGTGCTGACCCTGCCCGTGCACTGGAACTGACGAGGAGCTTCGGATGCCCAAGGTCACTTTCCACTACGACGGCAACGTCAGCACGGTCGTCGCGAAGGACGGCAGCAACGTGATGCGCGCTGCGGTCGAAAACGGCATCGACGGGATTGTCGGCGAATGCGGCGGGCAAGCGATGTGCGCGACTTGCCATGTGTACGTCCGGGCACCGTATCTGCCCGCGTTGCCACCGCTGTCGGAAGAGGAAGACGAGATGCTGGAGTGCACCGCGGCGGACCGGGACGGGCGACGCAGCCGGTTGGGTTGCCAGCTCACGTTGGGTGGTGGGCTGGAGGAGGTTGAGGTGGATTTGCCGGAGACGCAAATCTGAATCGCGAGAATGCCGCGTCCAGAACGACGGGTGGGCCCGGCGAACGCGCCGGGCCCACCCGTAATCCGGAAGATCAGAAACCGTCGCAGGTGGCGGTTGCGAAGTTGCCCGCCGCCTTCGACGTCTTGGTTTCCTTGCCGTCCACGGTGACCTTGCAGGTCACCTCTCCGCCCTCGGCTCCGGTGGTCACCAGCAGGCTGCCGCCCTTGAACAGGCCCTTCGTGGTGATGTCTTTCGACCACGGGAGGGACTGCGGGTGTTCCTGGTTGGTGGCCGTGCTGCCGTCGCCGAAGGTGGTGTACGTGACCGAGGCGTCCTTCGCGGTGCCGGTGACCTCGTAGTGGACCGTTACCGAACGGTTTGCCTCGTTGTTGACCTCGTTGACCACCTTGGCGGCCGTCACGGTCCACACGATGCAGATCACCAGGCCGATCACCGACAGCACGAGACCGGCGATCGAGAGGCCCTTGTTCGTGGCCTTTCCGGACCGCGTCCGGACGAAGCCGAGCGCGGAGAAGATGATCCCGAGGATCACCAGTGGCCAGGCGATGATCCCGATGATCGGGAGGAACGCGAAAATCAGGCCGACCAGCCCGAGCACGAACCCGGCGGTGCCCAGCCCGTTCTTCGGCGGGGCGGGAGGGGCGGCCGGGGCCGGGTGAGGCGCGGGCGGCGGAGGAAAGTCAGGGGCGGACATGCGAGCCTTTCGTGATCGAACGTGCACAGACAGGTCGCTCGAATCGCCACGAGTGTTACGCGATGTCCGGAATTAATTCTGGCGCGGCTCCACGTGCACCCGTTCCCCCTGCGGTCCGAAGAGGATCAGCAGCTCGACCGCGCCTCCGTCGGCCGAGCCGAGCCAATGCGGTTCCGTGGTGTCGAACTCCGCCGCCTCGCCGGGCGGGACGGTCAGGTCCTTCGCGCCCACGATCAGCCGGAGGCGGCCGTTGAGGACGTACAGCCATTCGTAACCGCTGTGCGTTTTCAGCGCGGGTTCCGCGGAGCCGGCCGGGATCAGCATTTTGTACGCGTGCACCCCGCCCGGCCGCCGGGTGAGCGGCACGTAGGTCATCCCGTGCCGGTGGATCGGGCGCAGATGGACGCGCGGGTCGCCGGCCCGGGGCGCGCCCACCAGGTCGTCGATCGGCACGTCGTAGGCGCGCGACAGCGGCAGCAGCAGTTCCAGGTTCGCCCGGCGCTGACCGTTTTCCAGCCGGGACAGGGTGCTCTCCGAGATGCCGGTCTCCGCCGACAGGTCGGCAAGGGTGATGCCGCGCCGGTTGCGCAGGGTCCGCAACCGGGGGCCGACCGCGTCCAGGACTTCGTCGATCTCCGCCATAACACCCCAGTCTCGCCGAAACGGCGGGACTGGGGTGGGTCCGCGTCAGCCGACCAGTTCGGGAGCCGGTTTCGCGGCGCGCCGCGCGGGGGCGGTTTCCGGCAGGAGCAGCAGGCAGACCAGGCTCAGCACGAGCAGCGCGGCCAGGTAGTAGCCGACCGCGATGGCGTCGCCGGTCGCGGCGACGATCCGGTTGGCGATCATCGGCGACAGCCCGCCGCCCAGCACCGCGCCGACGTGGTAGCCCACGCCGAGACCGGATTGGCGCTGCTCCCGCGGGAACAGTTCGGCGAACCAGGTGTACATCGGTCCGAAAAGGATTCCGGTGGCGGTGAAACCGAGCAGCAGCGCGAGGAACACCGAGCTGATGGTGCCCGCCGACGCGATCGGGAACATCACGAGCGCGGCGAGGATCGACAAGGCCGAACCCGTCAGCATCACCGGTTTGCGGCCGATCCGGTCGGACAGCCAGGCGGCTCCGACGTTCGCGGCGGCGTGGCACAGCAGGGTGATCGTCGAAATGGTGACGATCGGGGCGCGCGGCAGGCCGAGGCCTTCCGGGGCGGCGGCGGTCGCGTACGAGAGCATGAACGTGACCAGCGCGAAAGTGCAGGCGGTGAGGCCGAGGTTCGCGCCGGCGATCAGCAGCAGCCGTCGCCAATTCGAGCGGAGGACGTCGGCGAGCGGCTTTTTCGCGCGCGTTTCCGCGGCGGCCATTTTCTCGAATTCCGGGCTTTCCGCGACGCCGCGGCGGACCCAGATGCCGATCGCCAGCACGATCCCGCCGGCGAGGAACGGGAGCCGCCAGCCCCAGCTCGTGACGTCGTCGTTGGGCAGCAGGAGAACCAGCGCGAAAGCCAGGTTCGCCAGCACGACGCCGATCGGCGAGCCGAGTGCGACGAAGGAACCGTAGAGGCCGCGCCGGTTTTCCGGCGCGTGTTCGACGGCGAACACGGCCGCGCCGGCGCTTTCCCCGCCGCGGGCGGCGCCGTGCAGCAGGCGCAGCCCGACCAGCAGCAACGGCGCGGCGATGCCGAGCACCGCGTACGGCGGGAGAACGCCCATGCCCAGTGTCGCGAAACCCATCAGGAGAAACGCGGCGTACAGCGCGGTCCGGCGGCCGCGACGGTCGCCGAGCCAGCCGAACAGCGCCGCGCCGAGCGGGGCCATCACGAAACCGATCGCGAAGGTCGCGAGGCTCATGAAGGTGCCGAACCAGGCGTTGCCGGTTTTGAAGAACACCGACCCGAACACGAGCGCGGCCGCGGTGCCGTAGATCGAGAAATCGTACATTTCGAGGGAAGTGCCGACGCCGGCGGCGAATCCGAGCCGCAGCACGCCGGGGGAATGCGCTTCGTCGCGCTTGGCCATAGCCGGCCTTTCGTCGTCTCGCGCGGAATGCGCGGAGTGTCCGGTGGTGGGAAACGGTGGACACAGCTTAGGGAAAACGTGACGAAGGAGGCAAAGTCCGATTTGCGGAGGATTGATAAATAAAATCTATCAATCAAGGCGCACCGCGGCCGGAATCGCGAGTATTCCGGCCGCGGCGGCTCAGTACAGTTCGATCACCAGTTTTTCCGAGCGGGCCCGCGACACGCACAGCGCCATCTGGTCGCCGGAAGCCTTGTCGCTGGCCGAAAGGCACTGGTCGCGGTGCTCCGGCGTGCCTTCCAGCACCCCGGAAACACACGAACCGCAGATGCCTTCCTCGCACGATTTGAACACCTCGATCCCGTTTTCGGTCAGCACCGACAGGATCGACTTCTCGGCCGGGATCTCGAACACCTCGCCGGTGTCGAGTTCGACGGTGAACGGGCGGTCGCCGCTGGTGTCGACCTCGGCCGCGGTGAAATGCTCGACGTGCACCTGCGCCTCGCCGACCACCGGCGCGAACACGTCGGTGACCTGCTCCATGAATCCCTCCGGACCGCAGGTGTAGACGTGCCCGGAGGTGCTGAGCCCAGTCGCCACTTCGGTGAGCACAGCGGGCTGTTCGTCGCGCGGGACGCCGAAATACAGCAGCACCCGGTCCCGGAATTCAACCTGTTCTTCCAGCAGGGAAACAAAAGCCGCCGACTCCCGGCTGCGCGCGAAGTAGTGCAGTTCGAATTCCGCGCCGTCCGCGTGCAGCTGATAAGCCAGGCTCAGCAACGGAGTGATGCCGATGCCGCCCGCGATCAGCACGTGCCGGTCGGCGTCCGGAGCGAGCGAAAGCAGGTTCCGGGATTCGCCGATCTCCAGCTTGTCGTTTTCCGCGACGGTGTGCAGCGCCGCGGAACCGCCGCGCGAATCCGGCTCCCGTTTCACCGCGATCAGCAGCGACGACGTGTCGCCCGGCCGCCCGCACAGCGAATACTGGCGCAGGATCCCGGTCGGACCGGTGACGTCGACGTGCGCACCGGCGGGATGCGGTTCGAACGGCAGGCCGTCGGCGCGCACGAGGCGAAGCGCCCGGATCCCGGGCGCTTCCTCGACGATCTCGGCCACCCGGACCACGGTGTTCGGCATCGGCTCTCCGTTTCAGCGGGTCAGCGCAGGTAAAGTCCGCCGTTGGCGTCCCAGCAGGCCCCGGTGACCGAGGCCGCGCCGGGCGAGGCGAGCAGCGACACCATCCGCGCGATGAACGCCGGGTCGCCGAGCCGTCCGACGGGGATGTTCTTCGTGAAGGCTTCGAGGTTGTCCTCGCCGACGATCGACCGCACCATCGGGCTGTCCTGCGGCCCGGGGGACACGGCGTTCACGGTGACCCCGCGCGGCGCGAGTTCCCGCGCGAACACCTTCGTGGCGGACATGATCGCGCCCTTGGACGACGCGTAGTGCCCGCCGGTGGCCGTCCCGCCGTTCTGGCCTGCCAGCGACGCCATGTTCACGATCCGCCCGTAGCCCTGTTCGGCGAAGTACGCGCCGAAGATCTGACAGGCGGTGAACGTGCCGGTGAAGTTGACCGCGAGGACCTCGTCGAGGTCTTCCGGGGTGATCTCCATGAGCGGCCGCGCCTGCGTGCGGGCCGCGTTGTTGACCAGCACCTGGACGCTGCCGAAATCGCGGACGACCTTGTCCTTCAGCTGCGCGAGCGCCGTCCGGTCCCGCACGTCGACTTCGTAGCCGCGGCAGCCGCGGAGTTCCGCGGCAAGCTTCTCGGCCGCTTCTCCGTTGACGTCCGCGATCGCGACGCGGTAACCCTCGGCGTGCAGCTGCCGCACGATCGCTTCGCCGAGACCGTTCGCGCCGCCGGTGACGACCGCGACGTGCGGTTCCGCCGGCGCGTTCACAGCAGGAATCCCGCGGCCGGAACGGCGTCGTCGCTGTTGACCAGCCGGACGACCTTCAACGCGATCCGGTCGCCCTCGGGGCCCTCCGGCGAGAACCGGATGCGGTGCACCAGATCCGCCGCCCACAGGTCGTGGTTGCCGCGCTTGTAAGCGACGAGAATCTGTGCCGAACGCAGCACGACTTCCTCGTCGGAAACGGATTCCGGCACGAATCGCGCCACCGTGCGCACCGTGCGAGCGGAATCGACCGCGGCGAGCGCGTACCCCTCGGTCATCCGGGCGACGCGCATCTGCCGCATTCGCGCGTCGTCGTAGACCATGTTCAGCGAGCCGGCGAAATCGTCGGTTTCCCGGTCGATCGGGATGACGTAAATACCGTCCTCGGCGAACAGCTTTTCCCACTCGTGGTATTCGGTGCGGTCGAGCAGTTCCGCCTCGCGGTTGACGAGGTCGACGGCGCGGGCGACCCGGGCGTCAGTGGTGGGGATGGTTTCAGTCATCGCCCATCATCTCCTTCCACTGGGCGTACGCGGCGCGCATGCCGGTTTCGTCGGTGACGTGCGAGGTCGGCCAGCCTTCGGGGCTCGCCTTTTCGCGCGCCAGCCCGCGGTTGACCAGGATCGGCAGGTCCGGGCCGCCGTGCGCGCCGCGCTGCACGCGGTCCCAGCCCTCGGCGTCGTCCGGCGTGCCGAATCCGAACGGGCCCTGGAAATGCTCGTGGATGCGCAGCCGCTCGCGGTTGACGATGTCCAGCTCCGGCGGCCCGTCCGGACCGATCGCGACGTGCTCGATCAGGGTCTCGTTGACCGAAATCGGCCGCAGCACCCGGAAAAACGCCGCGGACATCGAAACGTTCGGGAAGAGGTTGAGGTTGAATCCGGTGCCGTGCATGGCGCGGACCACCTTGCGCACCCGCGCCTCGTCCAGCGTCTTCGACAGTTCGGCCACGACGTGGTCGAACCGGGCCTGCAGCGGCTCGGTGCCGTCGTCGACGTCAAGGTCGGAGTGTTCCGGCACCATCTGCATGACGCTGTGGCCGTTGCCGAGCGCGTGCGTGATCGCCGACGGATCGGTCATGAACGACATCATGTCGGCCGTTTCCGCGTCCACCGAAGCCATCCACGACCGGTGCACGATCGGGAAGTGGTAGCCGTCGGTGGTGTTTTCCAGCTGGATCTTCCAGTTTCCGCGGAATTTGAACTGGTGCTTGCCGAGCACCTTGATCGGGTAACCGCCGCCCTGCTTCATGAAGCGGTCGATCCACAGTTTCGCGTCGCCGAGGAAGTCTTCCAGCGATTCGCCGTCCTCGACGAAGGTCGCGAAGACCATGCCGCCGTACGATTCGGTGCGCAGCTTCTTCAGCGACAGTTCACCCTTTTCCAAGACGCCTTCGTAGCCGTCCGGGTAAGGGATGCCGCGCAGCTTGCCGTCGAGGCCGTAACTCCAGGCGTGGTACGGGCAGGTGAAGCCGTTAGCCTTGCCGCTTGGCTTCTCGCACAGGCTCGCGCCGCGGTGGCGGCAGCGGTTGAGCATCGTGTGCAGCGTGCCCTTGCGGTCCCGCGTCACGATGACCGGCTGGCGGCCGACGTAAGTGGACTTGAAGTTTCCCGGCTGGGCCAATTCGCTTTCGTGCGCGACCCATACCCACGAACGCTCGAAGATCTGCGTCATCTCGCGTTCGAAGATGTCCGGGTCAGTGTAAAGCCGGGCGGCGACCCGGTCGCTTTCGGCGAAATCGGCGGGAACTGTCGCGTTTTCAGTCATCAGGTCTCCGATTTCAGTCGGGCAGTTCGACGTCTTCGCGGACGGTCAGCGGACGGCCGATCCGGGCTTCGATCTTGGCGAAGCGCCACAGCTTCACGCCGTTCGAGCCGACCTCCGTGGTGCGCAGCAGGTTGCACCCGGCCTTGACGGTCTCCTGGCTGTCAGCGTCGGCGAGGATGTAACAGGTCCACGGCCAGCCGTCGGACGGGCCGACCATGTGCGAGTCGTCGTCGATGTCGCCGATGAAAGTGATGCCCGGCAACGCTTTCAGCTGGTCCATCATGGACACGAACGCCTGCCAGACGTCACCGATCGTGATGCCGTCGGCGGGCAGGTCGAAGAAGTTCTGGTTGATGCCGATGCAGAAAAGCACCCGCAGGGGCTGCGTGCTCACGGTCGGAGACTCCTCGTCGTGGTGGCGGCTGGTCAGCGGAATCCGGGGCTGGTCGGCGGCTGTCCCATCAGAACCGCGCCGGCGGCGTCGTGGATGGCCGGGCCCAGGAACGCATGCTGCTTGGGTACCAGTGCGTCGCCCTGAAGTCCACGCAACGGATGGGTGGAGTAGATCGGCGCGGTGCCGGAGATCTCGACGAGCTTCGAGACGACCTCGGACGCCGTCTTGGCCAGGTGCGCCGACGAAAGCCGCAGCTGGGCGTTCTGCTCGTCGGTGGCCTCGGCGCCGGAAACGACGGTGTCCCAGACCTCGTGGCTGACCTCGTAGAACCAGGCGCGGGCGGACCGCAGCGCGGCCTCGGCCTCGGCGTACCCGGTGCGGTAGTAGCCGCGGTCGGCGAGCTTCGGCGCACCGGTGACGCCGGTGTAGCCCGCGCCGACCTCCCGGGCGTGGTCGAGCGCGGCCCGTGCGACGCCCGCGCCGACGATGGCGAGAACCTGTGCGGCGTAAGCGATCGTGGGGTAGCGGTAGAGCGGTTCGTCCACGGTGGGCGCGCCGCCGCGGATGAACGTCCACTCGCGCGGGACCTCGACGTCGCGCACGACCAGGTCGAAAGAACCGGTGCCGCGCATGCCGACGACGTCCCACTCCTGGACGATCTCGACCTGCTCGGGCCGCAGCAGCGCGGTGCGCGGTTTCCCGCCGGTCGATTCGTCGCCGGGGATGCCGACGCCGAGGATGTCCGCGCCCATGCACCCGCTGGCGAACTTCCACCGGCCGTTCACGCGGAACCCGGTTTCGGTCGCCGGGGCGGGCTGGACCGGGAAGAGCCCGCCGGCGAACGCGACGTCCGGACCGTCTTTGTACAGCTCGGCCTGCGTGTCCAGGGGCAGCGCGGCGAGGTAGACCAGCGACGAGCCGAAGCTGGCTACCCATCCGGTCGAACCGTCCACTGTGGAGATCCGCTCGATCAGGCGGAGGAATTCGGCGGGCGGGAGCGGGTTGCCGCCGAACTTCGCCGGCGTGCTGGCCCGGTAGACGCCGAGCTGCTTGAGCCGGTCGACGAAGTCGCGCGGAACGTAGCGTTGCTGCTGGAACTCGTCCTTGCGCTGGGCGAGCTCGGCGAGCACCTCCTCGACGGTGACTTCGCTCATCGCTGCTCCTCAGAATGCCGGTGCGGTGGCACTGACGGTACGAATCCCGCCCTCGCGCGGGAATTGGTAGTGCCTGAGCGGGCGTAGGGGATTTCTTCAGTGCGAGCCGCCAGCCAGGGGCTTTACCCTGAGCCGATGGAAGCGGACCCGCGCGCGCCCGAGCTGACGACGCACGATTTCGTCGCGATGCTCAACGCCAGCCGCACGTGCGTGCTCGTGCACGACGGCGCGACGAAGAACATCCTGTGGGCCAATCCGGCTGCCTGCGAGATGCTCGAATGGAGCGTCACCGAGCTGCGGCCGCTCAAGGCGAACCACATGAGCAGCTCCGCGCAGCAGTACGACCGGGTGATCGGCCGGGCCTGGCTGCAGGAGGCGGTCGACAAGGGCGTCAGCCGGATCGAATGGCACTACCGGACGAAGTCCGGCCGGGTGATCCCGACGGACGCGGTGGCCACGCGGGTCGAGCTGGAACAGGGCCCGGCGGTGATGGTGCAGTTCCGCGACATCGAACGCGAGCAGGAAATCGAGCGCGAGCTGCGGTTGACCACGTCGTGGGTGGACGCGCTGGCCCGGCAGACGTCGGCGGTCGCGCTGATGCTCGACGGCTCGGGGGAGCTGCGGTTCGCGACGGACTCCGCGGTCGCGTTGTTCGGCGCGACGCCGGACGAACCGCTCGGCCGCCTGACCGACTACGCCGGCCTGCGCCTCGACGACCGTCCGGCCACCTGGGACGAGGTCCGCGAACGCGCGGCGCCGGCCACCCAGGTACGGCTGGAGATCGAGGGTCGCGTGTGGCTGGAGGGCAGCGTCGAACGGCTTCGCGAGCCTGGTGGGGACGCGTTTCTGCTGCTGCTCTACGACGTGTCCGAACGCGTCCGCGGCGAGGTCCGGCGTGAGCGGGAACTGCACCGGGAGAACTACCTGGCGCGCTACACCGCGATGGGCGACATGGCGATGGCGATCGCGCACGAGCTGAGCCAGCCGCTCGCCGCCGCGGGCAACTTCCTGGCCGGGGTCCGGTCGCGGACGCTCGACGCCGCGCCGGTCGTGTACGGCATCGACAGCGCGGTCCGGCAGATCGAGCGGGCGAGCCAGATCGTGTCGTCCGTGCGGGCGTTCGTGGGGCATCTGGAGCACGTGGAGCAGGTGGCGGATCTCAACGAGGTCGTCGAGGAATGCCTGTATTTCGTGCGGTTGCGGGCGGAACCGGCGGCGATCGAGGTGACCTTCGAGCGGTCTGCCGAGCCGGTGCCGGTGCGCTGTGAACGCGTGCTGACCGGCCAGGTCGTGCTGAATCTGTGCTTCAACGCGATCGAGGAAATGGCGCAGTGCCCGCAGCAGCGGCGCAGCCTGGTGCTCACTACGCGCCGCGACGGCGACACCGGCGTGGTCACCGTGGACGACCGCGGCCGCGGCTTCCCGCGCAACCCGTTCGACGAGTCGTTCACCGCGAAGGAGCGCGGCAGCGGCATCGGACTGGCGCTGAGCCACCGCATCATCACCCGCCAGCACGGGACGATCTGGGCCGAACACCGGGCAGGCGGCGGTTCGCGGTTCGGCTTCGCACTGCCCGCGACCGGCCCGGGTTAGGAATTCTTCAGCTGCGCCGGGGAAGTTCTCGATATCCCGCGAGCGGTGCGGCTTTGTACGGTCGAGGCAGTCCCGGCCCCAGTCCTAGGAGGCACCGTGTCCGAGCTGACCCGGACCCAGCGCGAATTCCGCACCGCGATGGCCAACCTCTCCGCGGCCGTCAACGTCGTGACCACCGCAGGCCCGCACGGCCTCGCCGGGATGACGGTGAGCGCCGCCTGCTCGGTCACCGACAGCCCGCCGACCGTGCTCGTGTGCGTCAACCGGGCGAGCCGGTCGCACGCGATCCTGGTCGGCAACGGCCGGGTCTGCGTCAACGTCCTCGGCCCCGGCCAGGAGGACCTGGCCATGCACTTCGCCGGTGCGACGAAGGTGCCGACCGCCGAACGCTTCGACCAGGACTGCTGGGACCTCGACAGCGAGGACGCCCCGGTCCTGCGCGGCGCGGCGGCCTCGCTGGTCGGCCGGATCGTCGCCGAACAGGAGCACGGCTCGCATTCGGTGCTGTTCGTCGAGATCGAGAAGGTGCTGACCGCGCCGGACACGGGCGCTTTGGTGTACTTCCAGCGCCGCTTCCACCGGCTTGCCGCACTCAGCGCCTGATCGACGCCTGATCGAGGAGAACCCGTGGACCGGATGACCCTGACCTGCTACAACGACACGCACGGCTACGGCTGGCGGCACGTCGATCTCTTCGTGCACGACGAAAACGGCCGCGAGCTGGACTGGGTGCACTGGCAGGCCCCGGCCGACGGCCCGGACGCCGCGGACGAGGCCACCGCCCGCGTCGAACCGCTGCTGCGCCGGACGTCGGAGTGGCGGCACGCGGTCAGCGCGAGCGGCATGGACTACTGGACCGCCGACGCCGCCTGGACCCAGCCGTGACCGCCCGGTGGTCGCTGCGCGCGCTGGTCGCCGATCTGGCCGCTGGCCGGACGACGCCGGAAGCCGCTCTTGCCGAGGCTCGCTCGCGGATCGCCGCGGCTTCCTTCGACGCTTGGGTTTCGTCGGCTTACGTGCCTGTTTCGCCGGGTCCGCTTGGCGGAGTTCCGTTGGGCGTCAAGGACATCATCGACCTGGCCGGACTCCCGACCCGCTGCGGTTCGGTCCTGCGCGCGGACGCTCCACCGGCCACTGTGGACGCTTCGATCGTCCGCGAATGGCGTCGCGCCGGAGCGGTGCCGATCGGCAAGACGGTGACTACGGAATTCGCGTTTTTCGCCCCCGGACCCACGGACAATCCCGCCGCGCCCGGCCACACCCCCGGCGGTTCCTCCAGCGGTTCCGCCGCCGCCGTCGCCGCTGGACACGTCCCGCTGGCTTTGGGCTCGCAGACTGCCGGCTCGGTGACGCGACCGGCCGCGTTCTGCGGAGTCGCCTCGCTGGTCATGACCCGGGGCCGGTACCCGGTCGACGGCGTCACCGGCCTGAGCCCGAGCCTGGACAGCCACGGCATGTTCACCGCGACGGTTTCCGACCTGGCCCTGGCCTGGTCCGCGCTGTCGGGGGAGCCGGAGGTCGCTCCCGTCGCCCCGCGATTGCTGGTGTGGTCGTCTGCCGAGGTGAGCCCCGCGATGGAGAACGCGGTCGGCACTGCGGTTGCTCGGCTGCGCGCCGCCGGTGCCGTCGTCGACGAATTCCCGGACCCGGCTCTGGTGCCTGCCTTGACCGCCGCACATCCCGTGGTGATGGCCTACGAGGCGGCGCGGGAACGTTCGGTCGAGCTTGCTTCCGCGGACCGGCTCAGTGCCCCACTGGCGCAACTCCTGCGTACCGGTGCGGAGATGCCGCGCGCGGAGTACGAGGCCGCGCTGGAGGTCGTCGCTTCCGGTGCTTCCCGCCTCGCCGAGATCGTTGGCGGTTACGACGCCGTCCTCGCCCCCGCCGCACTCGGCTCAGCCCCCGCTGGCCTGGCCGCGACCGGCGATCCCGTGCTCAGCCGCCCGTGGCAAGCGCTCGGCCTGCCGGCCGTCGCCGTGCCGGGCCTGCGCGACGAGGCTGGTTTGCCGTTGGGATTGCAGCTGGTCGGCAGTGCTTCCGGCGAGTCCGCGCTGCTGGGCACGGGTTGTTGGGTGGAGGCCGCGCTCACACGGTGACGCGATGGGTGAGGATGTCGCGGACCAGCGTCCCCAGGCTGTCCGCCGACGTCTTCGCCTTGATCCGCGCCCGGTGCACGTCGACGGTTTTGACGCTGGTGCCCAGCCGGTGCGCGATCGCCTGGCTGGGCATCCCGTCGACCACCAGCCGCAGCACCTCCCGCTCGCGCTGGGTCAGGGTGTCGAGCCGGGCCCGGACCGCCTGCCGCTCCGCGTGCTCCGCGAACCGGCGGCGCGCCTCGACGAGCTGGGTCTGGACCACCTCGACCATGCGCTGGGCCTGATAAGGCTTCTCCAGGAAATCGACCGCCCCCGCGGTGAGCGCGCGGACGGACATCGGAATGTCGCCGTGCGCGGAACAGAAAATGAGCGGAGCCGGACAGTCGATTTCCGCGAGCTTTTCCTGTAATTGGAAGCCGCTGATCGCGGGCATGCGCACATCGACGATCACGACCGCGGGTTCGGCCGGATCGAATTCGTCGAGGAACGTCTGGGCGTCCGGGTACGTCAAGGCCTGCACGCCGACGCTCTCCAGCAGGAAAACCAGGGACTGCCGGAGGTCCTCGTCGTCGTCCACCACGTGCACGACCGGATCGTCGCTCATGGCTTCATCAGCACCGACGCCGACGGATAGTCGCTGGCCCAGCCTTCCGGAAGCGGGGCGATGAAGACGTTTTCGGTGCGAGTGCGAGTGATCCGCCAAGTGTCGCCGACGCGCCGGAACGCGTTGTTCAACCGGCTGGACCGCAAGAGTGCTTTCCCGTCGGAGAACAGCCACGGTTGCATGTGGATCCATTGCCCGGTGGCCTCGTCGCCGTCCACGTGAATTTGCTCCGAGGTGAGATAATGCGCGTTCAGCAGAAGTTCGGGGTCTTTCTTCTCGCCCCAGAACCGCTGGAAATGCGCCCGGATGGCGGCCGCGCCCTCCGCCCGGCCGAACTGCCCGTCGTAGTACTCGCCGACGCCCTCCCAGACCGCGTCCTCGGTGTAGAGCTCCATGATGAGATCGATCCGCTCGTCGTCGTCCGCGACGCCGAACTCCGGGCAGGGCGTGTCGCAGAGGAACATGTAGCGCGCCTGCACCCGCCGGATCTCCGCCTCGGCCTCAAGCACCCCGACCCGCCGCACCAGCCCCGCGACGGTCTCCTCCAGCGCAGCCACCCGCCGGTCCTGGCTGAGAGCGGCGGAGTCGGATGGTGCGGGGTGGTTGGGGGACATCGTTTTCCTCACCAGGGGGTAGCGACGGTTGACGGTTCAGCGCCGGGTCGGCCTTTCGCTGCGGTTTTCGGCTCGCGGACAGGGTAACCGGACCGCTCCGGGCACAGACAGCTTGCTGACCAGCCTCTGCTCGGGGCGGAAGGGTTGTCAATCGAAACGGGCAGTTATGCGAGGCGTGTTTCAACCCCGGGGTGGTGGTTATCAATGGGGTGGGTGGGATAGCGGTGTTCCCGGTGTTCTGGTTCGGGCAGATCCGCGGGGAACGGCGTCGGTGACCGCGCGGTCCGGCTTCGGAGGTCGGGTCTCCCGGGTCGTTCGGGGTGTTGTCGGGCGAGGGTTGTGGGTGGTCGTTGCTCTGTCGGTCGTTCTTTTCGGAGTGTCTTCTTGCTCGTGGAGCGCGCCTGGTGTGGTCGGGTTGCTGGGGTGAACCGCCGGTTCGGAGCTTCTTCTTGCTGGCCGAGCGTGTCCTGTCTGGTCGGGATATCGATGTGGTCGCCGGTCGGTTGCGCGCTCCGGATGCCGCCCTGTTCGGAGTGCCTTCTTGCTCGCCGAGCGCACCTCGGCCTGCTCGGGATGCCGATGGGGCGTTGCCGCCTTGACCGGCCGCGGATTATGCGGCACTCGCGCGGTACGCGATAACGTTGCGGCATGTGCGTTTCCACTGGTACCGGGCCTCGCCGATGAGCGCGGCTCAGCGGGCGGACGCCCGGGAGAACCGGGAGCGAATCGTCGAGATCGCCCGCGAGGCGATCGCTTCCTCGGGAGAGCTGCGGCTGAACGCGGTGGCCAAGTCGGCGGGTGTCGGGCAGGGAACGCTGTACCGGCACTTCCCCACGCGCGAGGACCTGCTCGCCGAGGTGTACCGGCAGGAGGTCGAGGACCTGGTCGCACTGGCCCCGGAACTGCTGGCTGCTTGGGAACCGGTCGAGGCGCTGTCCCGCTGGTTCGACCGGATCGCCGAATACGCCCGAGTCAAGCGCGGCGTCTTCGCGGCACTGGAAACCGCGGTGTGGAAAGGCCTGTCCGAAGAAAGCCACGGTCCGCTCGGCGACGCCATCACCCTCCTGCTCGACGCCGGAAAGGCCCAGGGTGCCTTCCGTTCCGACATCGACGCCCGAGACTTGTTCATCCTGTCGGGCTACCTGACCCGCCTGGACGAGGACGAGTGGGATTCCCGCGCTCGGCACCTCCTGGACGTCCTGCTGCAAGGAGTCCTTTCCCGCTGACCCGATCCGCGCTTTGCCGTTGAACAGGCGGTTGACGACGCGGCTTTCGGCTCATGATCAGCCTGGTGGCGGGTCTCATTCATGCATAACCGCGAACCGCCGGGGGGCGAGGACTGCTTGCAAGGCAACGGAACTACGCGCAATCGACGGTGATCACTGCGTGGACTTCGAGGTGTGGCAGCCAATGTGCGTGATGGCCCTGCACGATCGCGTGAGTCATGAGAAAGCCCGTGCTGTGTGGCTGCGGTGCTGGGAAGGGGCTGCGCTGCGTGGTCGAGGACGGCTCGTGATCCGCTGCGGGGCTGCGTGATGCATCAGGCACCGTCTCGTGATGCGCTGTGCGGCTGTGTGAGGCATGAGAAAACGTCCCGCGCCGTGTGACTGCGGTGATGTGCCAGGCACCGTTCGCGCAGCGTTGCGTGTTGTCCAGATGCCGTCCCCGAGAGCTGTCCGGTTGAGAGCGGCATCAGGAAACGTTCGGGCCGCGTAGCTGCGTGAGGCAGCGTTGCGCGGCTGTGACGGCGCTGGGCTAGGCGGCGGGCTGTGCTGTGGCGTGGTTGCGACCGTGTGCGGTCCGGCGATCGTGGCACCGAGACGTACGGATAAGCCCAGCGGGCAGTGCACCGCAGGGAGCGGGGCAACGCCGACGCCGTGACCGCGGCGAAGTGGTGCGCGAGCCGGGCACGCCGAACGTACCCAGCGGAGACATTACGGCGTGAGTGAAGCGCCTCGCGGTGACCGTCGTGGGGCGAGCGTCGGTGACGAGCGGTGGAAGCTAAGGAAATTCAGCGCAAGATCCGACCGGAGGCTGTCGCCCCGGGTGTGGTGTCCATATTGGACGGGCCGCTCGCCTGCGCGGTCGGCCCAGTCCCCCCAGATTTCCCCAGTGGTAGTGCGGTTGTGGTGGTCTTTCAGGA
Source organism: Amycolatopsis sp. VS8301801F10 (assembly GCF_046195355.1). NCBI lineage: Bacteria > Bacillati > Actinomycetota > Actinomycetes > Pseudonocardiales > Pseudonocardiaceae > Amycolatopsis > Amycolatopsis sp. VS8301801F10. The sequence goes on from NZ_CP176065.1 coordinate 2,123,435, forward strand.
GGCGACGGCCAGGCGGACCCGGCGGTCGCGGGCGTACGAGACCAGTTCCCGGACCTCGTCGGTGGTGATGATGCGGACGGCGTCTTCCAGGATCTCGGCCGTGGCCACCTGCAGCGGCCAGGAACGCAGGCCAGGCGCGGGTTCGTGCCAGAACCACTGGCCTTGGGCGAGATCTTCGGCGGCGACGGTGGGTTCGTCGGTGTTCATGCCTGCAGCCTAACTGGCCCCACCGACAGAAAATCCCTCTACCGGACATCCCGGGACAACTCCAGGGCAGGCGCAAGAAATGAATGCGGGTTCGGGAATAGTTCCTGCTGGTCGGAAGGACGTGCCTGACCTCGGTGGTGGTGTGGGTCACGCGGTCTTCGCCGGCAGCGGGCGCTGGGGAGAGGGGATGCGAAAGTAGGGGTCAGGTGACCTGGTGCCTCGCCGGGACGGGTTCTGGTGGATTTTGCACGGCCGGGCGGCCTGCCCTAGGCTTCGCCGGTCACCGCGCACACACCGGGGGTTTCCGGGACGAGAGGAACGGTGCGAATGGCTTTGCGCGACCCCGAGGCGTACCGCGACATCGATCTGCCGACGATTCTCCGGATGGAGCGGCGGCTTCCCTGGTACGGCTGGCCGCACCTGCCGTTGGGGCTGCTGGTCTGCGTGGCCGCGATCCTCGCCGCCTACCGGGTTCCGGTTTCGTACCACCTGACGACCGCGCTGGTCGCCGGCGGCGGGGTGGTCGGCGGGTTTTCCGGTTACGGCTGCGGGCTGGTCATGGTCAGCACGCCGGATCTGGTCCAGACCGGTTACCTGAACTGGCGGCGCACCCGGGTGCTGCGAGTGTTGCTGATCGTGCTCGGCGGGTTGTCCGCGGCTTCGATGGCGGTCGTCGTCGCGTGCCATATTTCGTTGCTGGCCGGGTCTTCCGACCAGCATCCGTTCCGGCTTTCGGTGCAGGCCGGGTTGTACTTGGTTCTCGTCGTGGCCAACACCGTGCTTGCCGGGCTCGAGGCGTGGCAGTTGTCGAAGGTTTTGCGCGAGCCGGTCGCCGAGGCCGCCGCGGAGGCGGTCGGGCCGGTTCGGGTTCGGCTTGGCTGAACTGTCTACATCGGACTGGGTCAGCGCCTGCGCAACAGTACTTCCTGGGTCACCGAGGCAACGAGCCGTCCGTCGGTGGTGAAGAATTCGCCGTGGGTGAGGCCTCGGGTGTTCGCGAAGCTCGGGCTTTCCATGTCGAACAGCAGCCATTCGTCCGCGCGGAACGGGCGGTGGAACCACACCGCGTGGTCCAGCGACGTCAGCTGCGGTACGCCCGGGTCGTCGCGGTGGGGCAGCAGGGCGGTTCCCGCCAGGCGGATGTCGGAAATGTAGGTGAGCGCGCAGACGTGCGCCAGCGGAGCGTCCGGCAGCGCGTCCTTCGCTCGGACCCAGATCTGCTGGCGCGGGCCGCGGCCGGTGTCGGGCAGGCCGGTTTCCGGGTTGCTGACGAACCGGACTTCGATGGCGGACAGCACGATCGGCGAGCGGTCCTGTTCGACGACGCCCGCCTCGTCCGGGGCGGGGACGTCCGGCATCCGCGCCTGGTGCGCGCTGCTTTCCGCCTCCGTCTGGAACGACGCGGACAGGCTGAAGATGCTCTCGCCGTTCTGGATCGCGACGACCCGGCGCGTGGTGAACGAACCGCCGTCGCGGGTGCGCTCGACCTCGTAGATGATCGGCATGTCGGTGCGGCCGCCGCGGATGAAATAGCCGTGCAGCGAGTGCACGTGCCGCGCCGTGGGCACGGTCGCGCCGGCCGCGGTGAGCGCCTGCGCCGCGACCTGACCGCCGAACGCCCGCTGCGGCGAACCCTGGTGACACCAGCCGCGGAACAGGTTCAGCTCGAGCGGTTCGAGCTTCAGTAGCTGGTCTAGCCCGGTCCGGGTCGGATCGATCGTCGTCACCAGGCCAGTCTAAGCGCCTGCTCAGTCGCCTCGCGGGGTGAGCAGCGCCGCGACCGCGGCCGGATCCTCGACGTGCGCGTTGTGCCCGAGCCCGGACAGGACCACTGCGTCGGGAACAAGGGCACGCAGCTGCTCGGGACGGCACATCGGATCGTTCTCGCCGGCGGCGAGCACCACCGGGCAGCGCGCCGCCGACAGCAGGCCCGCCAGGTCCGGGCGGCCGACACCGAAGGCGGGCGGGTCCAGAGTCAGCCGCCAGCCATCGGAGGTTTCGATGACGCCGTCCGGGTCTGCCGGAGCCAGGCCGGTCAGCCCGGCGATCTTCAGGTAGGCGGTTTCGGCCTCCTCTCGGGTGTCGAACAGTCGTGGCGGACGGGCGGCCATCGCGGCGGCGTGGGCCAGGTCGTCTTCGCTCCATTCCACTTTGATGCCCACCGCCAGCACGCTGCTGACGTCGAGCCCGTAGCGGCCGCTCGCCAGCTCCAGCGCGACGACACCGCCGAGCGAATGGCCGAGTACGACGACCGGGCCGCGCTCGTCCAGTGCCTCGGCGACCGCGGCCGCGAGCGCCTCGAACGTGTACTCGGGCAGCCGGGACGAGCCGCCGTGGCCAGGCAGGTCGGGCGCGAGCAGCCGCCGGTCGAGCAGGCCGGCGAGGCCGTCCCAGACCGCGCCGGTGGCACCGAGCCCGTGCAGGAGCAGGACCGGCGGCTCGCCTTGTCCGGTGACGCGCAGCTTCAGCTTTTCCACCGGACGGATCTTTCCGCAGGCGGCGGTCTCGGGGCTAGGGTCGGAACGTGTCGAGTGCTGTCATCGCCGACCCGGACACCTACGTCACGGGCGTGCCTTACGACCTGCTTGCCCGCCTGCGCCGGGAAACGCCGGTGACGCGGATCGGCGACTTCTGGGCGGTGCTGCGCCACTCCGACGTCCGGCACGTGCTCCGCACCCCGGCGGTGTTTTCGTCGCAGCTCGGCGGCACGCAGATCCGCGACCCGGCCACCCCCGAGGACCTGCGCTACGTGCGCCGGATGATGCTCAACATGGACCCGCCCGAGCACGGCAGGCTGCGCGGGCTGCTCACGAAGGCGTTCACGCCGCGCGCGGTCGGCCGGATCGCCGAACGGATCGAAGGCTGGGCACGGGATCTCGTCGCGGCGGTGGCCGATCGCGGCGAATGCGATTTCGCCAAGGACATCGCCGCCGATCTGCCCTTGCTCACGCTCGCCGAGGTGTTCGGCGTGCCGGAGCGGGACCGCCGCCTGATGTTCGACTGGAGCAACCGCGTGATCGGCTTCCAGGACGCCGAATACGCGGTGAGCGCGACCGTCAATGCCGACGACGTCACCGACCTCGCCCGTGCCGCGCTGGCCGTGCGCCCGGAACCCGGTCCGGACGGCCAGATGCCGGATCCGCGCAGCCGCGCCGGAATGCCGGACCTCTATGCCTACGCGCACGCGCTTGGCGAGCACAAACGCGCGCACCCTGGCGACGACGTGATGAGCAACCTGATGCGGTACGTGGACGACGACGGCGGCCGCGTGTCGATCGCGGAGTTCGAGAACCTTTTCTGGCTGTTTTCCGTAGCGGGCAACGAAACTCTGCGCAACGGTCTGCCCGGCGGAATGGCCGCGTTGCTGGCGCATCCCGAGCAGTACCGCACACTGCTCGACGACCGAAGCCTGCTTCCCGGCGCGGTGGAAGAGATGCTGCGCTGGCACACGCCGGTGATGCACTTCCGCCGCACCGCGACACAGGACACTCGGCTGTCCGATGTGGACATCAAGGCCGGCGACAAGGTCGTGGTGTGGTTCTCCTCGGCCAATCGCGACGAGACGGTGTTTCCCGACCCGGACGTGTTCGACGTGACGCGTGCGCCGACCGAGCACCTGACGTTCGGCCACGGACCGCATTTCTGCCTCGGTGCGCACCTCGCGCGGATGCAGATGCGGGCGTTGTTCGCGGCGGTGTTCGACCAGCTCGGCGAGGTCCGGCTCGCGGGCGAACCCCGCCGGCTGCGGTCGAACTTCCAGAACGGGATCAAGAGCCTCCCGATCCGCTGGGACTGACCGGCTCAGCCGAAGCCGACGAGCGAGAGCCAGCGGTCCAGGTACTCCGTGTCGCCCGCGCGGTGCGCGATCTCCGACGACAGCCTGCCGTAGACCATCAGCAGCAGATCGCCCAGCGGCGCGGCCGCGGTGACCGCCGCGTTCGCCGGCGGGCCGGGATGCCAGGCCAGCTGATCGCCGGTGAGGTCGACCGTCCAAGAAGCGGCGTGGTCGGTCGGCGCGAGGTGGATCGTGCGGTCCGGGCCGAGCAGTCCGCGGCGTTCGGGGACGTATTCCAGCAACTGCGGCAGCGACCCGAGTTCCAGCCATTCCTCCATCGCGTCGTGCGCGACCTCCGGCGCGACCGTGAAGTCTCCGCCCGCGGCCAGCGTCGCGTCCGCGCGGTGGATCAGTGTCTCGTTCATGAACCGGCGCGCGTAGAACGCTGCTCGCGGCGGTCCGTTCGGGACTGGCGTGAAGACCTCGGCGTCTGGACCCGCTTCGCGCAGCGTCGCCACCAACGCCTTCGCGCCGTCCACGAGCCACGACGCCGGCCTCGGGGTGTCCACCGGATTCCGGAGCGCGTCGTCCGGCAGCCAGTGATCGGCCCGCGTGCGGACGGTTTCCTCCGCCCACCGGTGCCCGGTGCTGACGTGCTCGAGCAGCTGTCCGAGAGTCCATTCCGGGCACGCGGTGACCCGCACCGTCCGGTCCGCGCCCTCGACGGCCGCGGCGAGCAGTTCCGTCTGCCGGACGATCTCGGCGCAACGCTCGTGGAAGTCCATGGGGTGTCCTCTCCGGTTCAGAGCCGCTGACACCAGGAAGTCGGAGCCGGCCCCGCCATCCAGACACCCCAGCCGGGGAAACCCGGCTACTCCACGCTCCAGGCGTCTCCCCATTCCGCGTCGCGGGCGGCGCGGTACCGCACGCCGTGCCGCTTCGACACGACGGTCCCGGGCGCGAGCCCGTCGACCGTGCAGAGGTCGAGTTGCACGAACCCCTTGTGCTTGCGCGGATGCCGGATGATCCGGGCCGGCGGACGGTCGACCGGTGCCGACGTGGCCGCCACGTACGAGAACTTCTCGTCCTCGAATCCCAGAGTGCCGGACTTGATCCGCCGGTGCACCCCGCTTCGGGGCAGCCGGGCGGAGAAGTGGCACCAGTCCTCTCCCGGCTTGATCGGGCAGGCGTCGTCGTGCGGGCACGGCGCCACCACGCTGCGCCCCATTTCGCGCAGGACTTCGCGGGCCTCGCGAATCCGCTCGAATCCCGCCGGCGTTCCGGGTTCGATGAGCACGACGGTGCCGGCTTTGGCAGCGAGCCATCGGACGACGTCGGCGCGACCGCGTTCGGGAAGCTCGCCGAGGACGTACGACAGCGTGACCAGGTCGGCCTCCGGCGCGGCCGAGGCGGAATTGACCAGCCCGCGCTGCCAGACCGTGGCGCGGACGGCTGGTTCGTCTGCGTTCGCCGCCAGCTTGCGCCCCAGCGCCAGCGCGGCCGCCACCTGCTCCAGGACAGTGCACTTCTCCAGCGACGGCCATACGTCGGCCGCGGCCCACACTGCCGCTCCGGTGCCGCCGCCGACGTCGACGTGCGTCTTCGGGGCGAACCCGGGCGCGGCGGCAGCCACCTCGTCCAGCACGGCGCTGACCGCCGCGTACGTCGCTGGCATCCGGTACCCGGCGTATGCGGCGACATCCAGCTCCGACGAGAGGATCGGCGACGTCGCCGAGTCGCCTTGCCGATAGCGCTTGCTGAGCCGGTCCACGGCCTGTGCGAGCCGGGATTCGGGGAACCGGGCCAGCTCGTCGTCGAGCGCGGCGCGGAGAGATTCGGGGAGTACTGCCACGGGCACTGATTCTCCCATGCCCGTTTCGTCCTCCGAGGCCCGCCTGACCTGCTAGTTTCGCGTCCAGAAAAAAAGTTCGCGGACCTTGTCGATCCGGCCGCGGCCCGTTCGACGCAGTGGTGGAAGCAAGCCGAGACCGAAGGGGAACCGAAGATGCGATTCATGGTGATCATGAAGGCCAGCGAAGAGAGCGAAGCGGGCCAGCTGCCCAGCACCGAGATGCTCGCCGAGATGGGCAAGTTCAACGAGGAACTCGTGCGGGCCGGCGTCATGCTCGCGGGCGAGGGCCTGGCGCCCAGCTCCGAAGGCGCTCGCGTGAAGTTCTGCGGGGACAGCGAGCCGAGCGTGGTCGACGGTCCGTTCGCCGAGACCAAGGAGCTGATCGCCGGGTTCTGGATCCTCCAGGTCCGCTCGCTCGAGGAAGCCGTGGAGTGGATCAAGCGCGTGCCCAACACCGACGGCGCGCACCACGAGATCGAGATCCGGCGGATCTTCGAGGCCGACGACTTCGGCGACAACCTCACCCCGGAACTGCGGGAGGCCGAAGAGAAGCTGCGCGAGCAGGCCGCGCAGAACTGATGCGGTTCATGGTGCTGGTGAAAGCCAGTGAGGAATCCGAAGCGGGAGCCGCGCCGAGTGCCGAATTGCTCGAGCAGATGGGCCGGTTCAACGAGGAACTCGCCGCGTCCGGGCACCTCGTGCAGGCCGCCGGGCTGACGCCCAGCTCGGAAGGCGCCCGGCTGCTCTGGTTCGACGGGGAGGCGGAGCCGAGCGTGGTCGACGGCCCGTTCGCCGAGACCAAGGAACTCGTCGCCGGCGTGTGGATCCTGGAGGGGGAGTCGCTCGCCGAAATCGTCGAGCTGATGAAGCGCGCCCCCAATCCGGACCGGCAGGCGGGCACCGTCGAGATCCGTCCGATGGCCGGCGAGCTGTGACGCCGCGCCCGCCCGAGGGTTGCCTCGGGCGGGCCGGGCCGGTCTGATGGGCCGGTGGACACGCGAAGTGCGGTAGAGGCCGTTTGGCGGATCGAGTCGGCGCGGGTGATCGCCGGGCTCGCGCGGATGACCCGCGACGTGGGCCTGGCCGAGGAGCTGGCGCAGGACGCGCTGGTCGCCGCGCTCGAGCAGTGGCCGGAGACCGGGGTGCCGCGCAACCCGGGCGCCTGGCTGATGACGATCGCGAAGCGCCGGGCCATCGACCTGTTCCGGCGCAACGAAACCCTCGGCCGCAAGCTGGACGAGATCGGCCGGGAGGCCGAACAGCTCGGCGAGGGCGTGCTGCCCGATTTCGACGCGGTGCTCGACGACGAGCAGATCGAGGACGACCTGCTGCGGTTGGTGTTCACCGCGTGCCATCCGGTGCTGTCCACCCAGGCGCGGGTGGCGCTCACGCTGCGCATGCTCGGCGGGCTCAGCACCGACGAGATCGCCCGCGCGTTCCTGGTGAAGGAATCCACTGTCGCGCAACGCATCGTGCGGGCGAAAAAGACGCTCGCCGAGGCCAAGGTGCCGTTCGAAACGCCGGTCGGCGACGAGCGGGTGGCGCGAGTGCCCGCCGTGCTCGAAGTGATCTACCTGATCTTCAACGAGGGCTACTCCGCCACGCGCGGCGACGACTGGATGCGGCCCGCGCTGTGCGAGGACGCGCTGCGGCTCGGCCGGGTGCTGGCCGGACTGATGCCCGGCGAACCGGAGGTGCACGGCCTGGTGGCGCTGATGGAAATCCAGGCGTCGCGCTCGGCGGCGCGCACCGGCCCGAACGGCGAACCGGTGCTGCTGCTGGACCAGGACCGCAGCCGCTGGGACCGCCTGCTGATCCAGCGCGGCCTCACCGCGCTGGCCCGGTCCGAACGGCTCGCGGACGGCACCTACGGGCCGTATTCCGCGCAGGCCGCGATCGCCGCCTGCCACGCGGTGGCGGTGACGCCGGAAGACACCGATTGGGCCCGGATCGCCGCGCTGTACACGGGTCTGGCGCAGCTCACGCCGTCTCCGGTGATCGAGCTGAACCGGGCCGTCGCGGTCTCGATGGCCGAGGGGCCGGAAGCCGGGCTCGTGCTGGTGGACAAATTGCTGACTGAGCCCGCGCTGAAGAACTACCACCTGCTGCCGAGCGTGCGCGGCGACTTTCTGTACAAACTGGGCCGCCGGGACGAGGCGCGGGCCGAATTCGAGCGCGCGGCGAAGATGACCGGCAACGAACGAGAGCGCGCGCTGCTGCTGGAGCGGGCCGAGTCGTGCAGCAAGCTGGAAGCGGGAACGAAGTAGCTGGGCACCGTGCGGTGCGGGAGTGATCGACATGCCCGCAACGGTCCACCAGCGGTCCGACAATTCCCGCGCCCGCAGGCCGCCATCCCCAGGGTTGTCCACAAGTCGACACGCCTGTGGATAACCTGTTTTCCCTGGTCGGAGGCCGGAAAACCGGCTGCCCGACCCGATCCGGTGAAAGGCTCAGCGGTTTCGGAGGCGATGGTCCGGCAACGCTGATCGCCGCGCCGCGGCCGACCTCCGCGGATTGACCGGAGCCCGGCGAAAGTAGGCCGCTCAACCCGAACCAGCGAAAGACATCAGCGGTTTCGGACGTACCCCAGCCGCATCGACAACGCGGCCGCCGTCCCCGCCACCGTCGCGCCCAGTTCGTCTGCCCGGCGCATCACCCGCGGCGCTGGTCCCGCAACGCTGATCGCCGCGATCGGACGCCCCGAGTGGTCCCGCACAGCCGCCGCGACACAGCCGACGTCCGGCTCGTTCTCCAGGTCGTCCACGGCCCATCCGCGACGCCGGGTGCGCGCCAGCTCGTCCAGCAGCCGGACCGGATCGTTGATGGTCTTGAGCGTGAGGCTGTCCAGCTTCATCCGGCGCACTCGCTCCACCCGATCGGCCTCGGGCAACGCGGCCAGCCAGGCCTTCCCCAGCGACGTCGCGTGCTGTGGCCGCCGAGTGCCGAGACGGCAGGAGAGGGTGACCGCGCTGGCGCTGCGTTCGGTCGCGACGTAGACCATCGCGTCGTTGTCCGGCACCGCGAGGTATGTCGTCTCGCCGGAGCGTTCGGCCAGCGCCGTGAGATACCGCGGGGCGCAGCGGTGCAGATCGGTCGCCGCCATCGCGCGGGCGCCCAGTTCGACCAGCCGGGTGCCGAGCCGCACGCGTCCGGTGACGGTGTCCGCCTCGAGGTACTCCAGCCGCTTCAGGGTGCCGACGATCCGGTAGGCGGCGCTGCGCGACAGACCCAGTTGCCGGGCGAGCGCGTTCGTGGAGATTTCCTGGTGCTGCCCGACGTGTTCGAGCACCGCCAGCCCGCGCTCCAGGGTGCCGCTTTGGTCCAGCCCGCGTGCTGCTGCGTCCACGTTCGCCCTCCGCCTGTCGCTCTGCGTTCCCGGTCACCGGTGCGTGGTGCCATCAAGCGGGGTTGGACGCTAACACCTCCGATGTATGGACGGAAGATCTTGACCGATCTCGGTCATTCTGCAAGGTCAAGGTTGCGCCGAATGGTTCAACCTCCGATCGGTAAGACTGCTTACAAAGGGTAACGGAGACTCGAATCACCCTCTCAGGAAAATCACAGCGCTTGTGCCGCACGGTTTGGGTGATGTCCACACGTCTGCGCACCCGGGCGTCGGTCGCCGCCGGGCGGCTGACCGCGTGGTTTTCCCGTACCGCCCGGCTGGGCCGCGGCGGGGTGATCGGCGGCCGCGTCACGCTGCGGCTCGACCCCAAGGCGTTGCGCCGGCTCGGCCGCGAGCGCACGGTCGTGATGGTCACCGGCACGAACGGCAAGACCACCACGTCGCTGATGCTCACCCGCGCGCTCGAAGCGCTCGCCGAGGTCGCGCACAACGGCGACGGCGCGAACATGCCCGACGGTTTGGTGGCCGCGCTCGCGGCCCGCCCGGACGCGCCGTACGCGGTACTGGAAGTGGACGAGACCTACGTTCCGTGGGTGGCCGAGCAGGTGCAGCCCGCGGCTCTCGTGCTGCTGAACCTCAGCCGCGACCAGCTCGATCGCGTCGGCGAGGTCCGGATGATGGAGCGCGATCTCCGCGCCGCGTTCGCCGAGCTGCCGCGCACCGTCGTGGTCGCGAACTGCGACGACGTACTGGTCGCGTCGGCGGCCGCGGCGGCGGCGCGCCCGGTGTGGGTCGGCACTGGACGGCGCTGGTCGGGTGATTCCGTGTCCTGCCCGCGCTGCGGCGGAGCGATCACGCACACCGATCGCGAATGGCGGTGCGCGGTGTGCGCCTTCGCTCGCCCGGAGCCGACTTGGACCCTCGACGGCGACCTGGTCCACACGCCCGGCGGCCGGCAAGTCGACCTCGACCTGCGGTTGCCGGGCGAGGCCAACCGGGCGAACGCCGCGCTCGCACTCGCCGCCGCGCACTGCGTGGGCGTGCCGCCGCATACCGCCGCGGCCCGGCTGCGCACGATCACCGACATCGGCGGGCGCTACCGCACGATTCGCCGCACGCGGCATTCCGTGCGGCTCATGCTTGCGAAGAATCCGGCTGGCTGGGCCGAAACGTTGCGCGTGCTCGACGAGGACACCCCGGTCGTCGTCGCGGTCAACGCGCACGAGGCGGACGGCCGTGACCTGTCGTGGCTCTGGGACGTGCACTTCGAGCGGTTGCGCGGCCGTCAGGTCGTCGTCGCCGGCGAGCGGTCCGCGGATCTCGCGGTGCGGCTTTGCTACGCCGAGGTGCCGCACTGGTCGGCCCCGGACCCGGTCAGCGCGATCGACACGCTGCCGCCGGGCGGGGTCGAACTCGTCGCGAACTACACCGCCTTCCGCGACCTGGTGGACCGGTTGCCCGATGTCTGATTCGACCGTCGGCATCGGCCTTTTGCTGCCGGAGGTGCTGGGGACGTACGGCGATTCCGGCAACGCGCAGGTGCTCTGCAAACGCTTGCAGTGGCGTGGGTACGACGCCGAGGTGGTGCCCGTTTCGCTGGACTCCGAGGTACCGTCCACTTTGGACCTCTACCTGCTCGGCGGCGGCGAGGACATGGCGCAGGTGCTGGCCGCGGACTTCCTGCGCAACGCGAAAGGCCTGCGAAGCGCGGCAGCGGCCGGACGTCCGGTGTTCGGCGTGTGCGCCGGCCTGCAGATCCTCGGCACGCGTTTCCGCGGCGTCGACGGCATCGAACACGCCGGGCTGGGGCTGCTCGATCTCGTCACCGAGCCGGCCCCGCAGCGCGCGGTGGCCGAGTTGATCGTCGAACCGAACCTGCTCCAGGCCCCGTTGACCGGCTTCGAAAACCACCAGGGCGCGAGCGTGCTCGGGCCGGGCAGCGCACCGCTGGGTCGCGTCGTGCGGGGCACTGGCAACGGCGACGGCACCGAGGGCGCGGTCACCGAGCACGTTGTCGGCACCTACCTGCACGGCCCGGCGCTGGCCCGCAATCCCGACCTGGCCGACCTGCTGTTGTCGTGGGTGCTCGGCCATGCGCTGAAGCCGCTGGACCTGCCTGAGGTCGAGACGCTGCGCTCGGAACGGCTGGCCGCGCGCCGCGCCCGATGACGTCCCTCGCTGCTCGTTACGCTGCGTGCGTGAGAATTCTCGCTGCCGCAGGCGTCCGGATGCGGACAACCGGGGTTGCCGTGCTCGCGCTCGCGCTGGCCATCGCGACCGCGTGCGTCGTCGTGGTGCTGTTGCTGCAGCAGTCACTCGACCGAAGCGTCACCGAGAGCGCGCGCAGCACCGCGCGGCAGGTTGCCGTTCAACTCGTGCGCGCGGGCGCGCGAGACCTGTCACCGAGCGACGTCGCGAGTACCGGTGACACTGAAGCCGTGACGCAGGTCCTCGGGCCGCGAAGCACGCCTATCGCCAGCGACCCGGCGATCGTCGGCCGTCCGGCTATCACCACCGCGCGCCCGGCTCCGGGCCAGGAGACCGTCGAGACGCTGCCGCTCGGCTTAGACGGCGACGGCAGCGAGTACCGCTTGGTCTCGGAAGGCGTCAACGGGCCAGGCGGACCGTTCACCGTCATCTCCGCACGGTCGCTTGAACCGGTCACTGAGGCTTCTGCCCGGCTTACGCTGTTGTTAGGGCTGATTTCGCTGCCGCTGCTCGGTATCGCTGGCTTCGCGGTGTACCGCTCTGTCGGCTCCGCGCTGCGTCCAGTCGAGCGAATGCGGCGCACTGTCGCCGAAATCTCGACGCGAGACCTCGCGTTGCGCGTACCGCTGCCGCCTGGCGGCGACGAGGTGCACCGGCTCGCTGTCACGCTCAACGAAATGCTCGAACGGCTCGGGTCCGCGCAGGCCGCGCAACGCCGCTTCGTTGCCGACGCGAGTCACGAATTGCGCTCACCGCTGTCGACCATCAGCACCGCGCTCGACGTTTCGAACCAGCACCCGGAAACAACCGACGAATTGGTGCCGGTGATTACTCGCGAGACCGCGCGTCTGCGAGAGCTGGTCGATGACCTCCTGATGCTCGCACGCACCGACGACGCCACCGACCGGCCCGCGAGCACTGAAGTCGATCTGGACGACATCGTTCGCGCCGAAGCTGAACGCGTACGCGGCGAAGCGGCTGTCGAGATCGAAGTGCGCGCGGGACCGGCGAAGGTGCGTGGCAGTGAGGCGCAGCTGCGTCGCGCCGTACGCAACCTCGTCGACAACGCGTGCGGGCACGCGCGCGAGCGGATCCGGATTGCGAGTTCGGTGCGAGATGAGATGGTCGTGGTGGAGGTGAGCGACGACGGCCCGGGCGTCGCCGAGGACGACCGGGAGCGGGTGTTCGAGCGGTTTGTGCGGCTGGACGCGTCACGGCGGCGCGGCGGCACCGGACTGGGCCTGTCGATCGTGGCCGGCATCGCGGCCCGGCACGGCGGCCGCGCGCGGTACGTCGACGTGGCCGACCCGAGCTATCCGGGCGCGCATTTCGTGATCGAACTGCCGAGCATCGAACTGCCCCGGATCGAGGAGGACTGAGCATGCGGTTGCTGATCGTGGAGGACGAGCTGGAGTTCGCCGAAACCCTTCGCCGCGGCCTGGTCGCCGAGGGATTCACGGTGAACGTGGCGCACACCGGCCGGGACGGGCTCTGGTCGGCGATGGAGCACGATTACGACGCCGTGGTGCTCGACATCATGCTGCCCGAGCTTTCCGGCTATGAAGTGCTGAAACGCTTGCGGGCGGCGGAGAATTGGACGCCGGTGCTGATGCTCACGGCGAAGGACGGCGAATACGACGAGGCGGACGCATTCGATCTCGGCGCCGATGACTACTTGTCGAAACCGTTCTCGTTTGTCGTTTTGCTGGCTCGGCTGCGGGCGTTGCTTCGCCGTGGCGCACCGGCTCGACCGGCCGTGCTGACCGCTGGCGACCTCCGGCTTGACCCGGCCGCACGCACTGTCCACCGGGGCGAGACGCGGATCGAGCTAACTGCCCGAGAATTCGGCTTGCTGGAGTTTCTGCTGCGACGGCAGGGGGCGGCGTTGACGAAGAACGAGATTCTTGGCCACGTGTGGGACGCGCATTACGAGGGGGACGAGAACGTGGTCGAGGTTTATGTCGGGTATTTGCGGCGGAAGATCGACGCGCCGTTTGGAACGCGGACGATCGAGACGGTGCGCGGGGTAGGGTATCGGCTCGTGGGATGAGCGGACATATCGTTTTGCTCAATGGCACGTCCAGCTCTGGCAAGTCGAGTATCGCGGCGGAACTGCTGGAGTTGCTGCCGGGCCCGTATTTCTCTCTATCGCGGGACGCGGTCAACAGCATGCGCTCGCGGACCCAGACGCCTGAATTCGGCACGCGTGAGTTCGACGAGGTTTTCGACCGGACTGTGCGCGGCTACCACCGAATGCTGGCCGGACTCGCGGCGGCGGGCAACGGCGTGATCGCCGACCACGTGCTTCGGCCGCATTGGCTCGCCGACTGCCTGGAAGTGCTAGCGGAGCAGGAAGTTACGTTCGTAGGCGTGCACTGCCCGCTGCCAGAGTTGCGACGGCGCGAGCAGGAGCGAGGCGATCGTCCCGCCGGGCTAGCGGAACGCCAATACCCAGTTGTGCACGCCCATGGCGATTATGACCTCGAATGCGACACGTTAGTGCACAGTCCCCGGGAATGCGCACAACTCATCGCGGATTTCCTCGCAAAACCCGGGCGCTCCCAAGCCTTCCGCCGATTAAGCCAGTGAAATCCCCGCCACCGCCCGCACCACGGCAGTGCACCGGTCCTCGACATACTCCAACCCGCCCTCGGAAGCGATCCGCCGCGCCTCCGCCGACACGATCCCCTGCTGCAGCCACAACGCCTTCGCCCCGATCGCCACCGCGGAGCGCGCGATGTCCGGCGCTTCCCCGGCTGGACGGAAGACGTCGACCAGATCCACCGGCTCCGGAATCTCCTCCAGCGACCGGTACACCTTCTCCCCGAGCAGTTCAGTCGCCGACGGGTGTACTGGGATGATCCGGAAACCGTGCGCCTGCAGCGAAGCCGGCACGCCGTGTGCGGCCTTGCCCGGGTCGCGGCTCAAGCCGACGACAGCGATCGTGCGCGCGCTGGCGAGGATCTCTTCAGGCTTCATACTCAGATGCAACAGCCCAACCCAGTCAAGGATTCCGCGAAGTCACAGCCGCCACAACCGCAGGCCACGCACGCGGTACACCGGCCACAGCACGTGCCACGGCGACCGCCGCAGGAACGCGAAGCTGCACACCAGAACATTGCGCGCAACCGTGGACGCGACTTCGGGCCGGTCCGGCCAGGCTTCGCCGCGGGCGCCGAGCGCTAGCCGAAAGACGGTCAGCAACCCGCGTCCCTGCAGGTCATAACGGGCTCCAGTGTCGCCCGCGTCCGGAAGAAGGCGGGCGATTTCCTCGCGAAAAGCACCAGCGACCGGCGCACCCGCCGGCACATCAGCGACACTGTCCGCAATCGCGCGGCCATGCAGCCGACGCGCGAATCGCGTGAGCAACCGTCGCTCCCACCACGGCAGCAACCGGCGATGAGCCAGCAGTGCGGCACACTCGCCATGCCCGAGGGCGAAAACCTCGGCGAGATCGTCGTACCGGCTGATCGCGGTCGGCTCCGCCAGGTGCAACCGCACCTCGTAGCGGACCCGCGCGATCAGTTCGTCGATCGCTTCCCGCCGGTCGAGCCGTGCTTTCCGCCGCGAAGCCGCCCAGTCGCTCATGAGCACCCACTCTGATCCCGGGGGCGCGCCGAGTCCAGGGGGTCAGCCGATCTTCGAGCCGTACATCTCGCCGAGGTCGTCCGCGATCAGCTCGATCCGGGCGCCGTCCGGGTCGGCGAAGTAGATCGACGTGCCGCTTTCTTCCTGGTACCGCACGCCGGCGGCGTCGAGCCGGGCACGCGCGTCCGCCCAGGCTTCCGGGGTGAGCGACAGAGCCAGGTGGTGCAGGCCGCCGAGCACCTCCGCGTACGGGCCGAGGTCGAGGCCGGGCAGGTCGAAGAACGCGACCGCGTTGCCGTTGCCGACGTCGAAGAAGAAGTGGCTCGACCCCGGGTAGTCGCGGTTTTCGATCAGCTCGGTGAGCGGGAAGCCGAGAATGTCCTGGTAAAACGTGATCGTCCGCTCGACGTCGCTGGACAGCAGCGCGGTGTGGTGGATGCCGCGGCCGACCGTCGCCGGACGTTCCGCCGCGGGGCGCAGGTGCTTCTCCCGCAACCGGTCGCGGGTCTGCGCGAGCTGGGCGACTTCGGTCTCGGTGGGTGCCATCTCGGGTCACGTCCTCTCTGGGAGCCAACACGAGATACGGTACGCCGACAAACTCTCGCACGCAAGAGATTAGCGCGCAAGAGAAATGGCTCGTACCGCTGAATGGAACGGACAGGTTGGCGCACGCGGCGCGGTCAGGCAGAGTTCGGCCCGTGGAACCCGCTGAGCTGCAGGACGCCGTCGCGCTGCTGACGAGCGCGTACGAGCGCCACGAGCCGATCGATCCGCTCGTGAAGACCTTCCCCGACGCGACCATCGAAGACGCCTACCGCGTGCAGCAGGAGCAAGTCCGCGCGTGGGTGGCCGCCGGCGACGTGGTGCGCGGCCACAAGGTCGGCCTCGCCTCCGCGGCGATGCAGCGCCAGATGGGCGTGGACCAGCCCGACTTCGGACACTTGACCGGCTCGATGTTCCTGCTCGAACACCAGCCGATTCCGACGACCCGGTTCCTGCAGCCGCGCATCGAACCGGAGATCGCGTTCGTGCTCGGCGCGCCGCTGCGCGGTCCGGGCGTGACCGTCGCCGACGCCGTCCGCGCGGTCGACTTCGTGCTGCCGTCGCTGGAGATCGTCGATTCCCGCGTCCGCGACTGGAAAATCTCGATCTTCGACACCGTCGCGGACAACGCGTCGTCCGGCGGCGTCATCCTGGGCAGCAGCCCGACCCGCCTGCGCGACGTCGACCTGCGGCTCGCCGGGTGCACGCTGCACGTCAACGGTCAGCTCGCGGCCACCGGCGCGGGCGGAGCGGTGCTGGGTTCGCCGATCAACGCCCTGGTGTGGCTGGCCAACACGGTCGGCCCGCTCGGCGTGACGCTGGAGCCCGGCCACGTCGTCCTGCCCGGTTCGATGACCGCCGCGCAGACCGTCCGCCCCGGCGACACCGTCGTGGCGACCATGGCCGGCCTGGGCAGTGTGACCGCGGTGTTCGCGCCGGAGGAGGACAAGTGACCGCCGACATCACTGCCGCAGCGCAGGAATTGCTCAACCGGACCGAAGAAAGCGCGCAGCTCACCGACACCTGGCCGGACCTCGATCTCGCCACCGCGTACGCGATCCAGGATGAAGCCCTGCGGCTGCGTCAGGAACGCGGCGAGACGCTGATCGGGGTGAAGCTCGGGCTCACGTCGCGCGCGAAGCAGCAGCGGATGGGCGTCGAAGAACCCCTGCTCGCGTGGCTGACCGACGCGATGGTGCTGCCCGCCGGCGCACCGACGCCGCGGCTCATCCACCCGCGTGCGGAGCCGGAGCTGGTGTTCGTGCTAGGCGAACGGCTCGCTGGTCCGGGCGTCACCGCGGCTACCGCTCTCGCCGCGGTTTCCCAGGTGTACGGCGGAATCGAGATCATCGACAGCCGCTACCGCGACTACCGGTTCACGTTGCCGGACGTCGTCGCGGACAACGGTTCGTCGGCATTGTTCGGGCTCGGCTCGGTCGGCCGCCCACCGTCCTCTTTGGACTTGTCGCTCGAGGCCGCACTGCTCGAAGTGGACGGTCAGATCGTCGACACCGCGACCGGTGCGGCCGTGCAGGGGCATCCGGCCGAGGCGTTGGCGCTGGCGGCGAATTCCCTGGCCGCACGCGGATTGGCGCTGGAACCGGGCTGGCTCGTGCTGACCGGCGGGATGACCGACGCCGTCGACCTGCGCCCCGGCTCCCGCGTCGCGGCGCACTTCTCGAACCTGGGCTCGGTGACGATCAGCGGGTAGCGAGCCGTTTGATCCCGGCGATCACGCGCGGCCACACTTCGCGCGGCAGGTCGTGTCCCATGCCGGGGATGAGGTCGAGGTCGGCGCCCAGCGCGCGGGCCGTCGCGCGGCCGCCGGACACGTGCACGAGCGGGTCGGCCGTCCCGTGAATCACCAGGGACGGCACGGAAAGCCGGCGCAGGTCGGCGGTCCGGTCGCGCGAGGACAGGATCGCGGCGAGCTGCCGGAACACGCCCGCCGGGTTGAGGCCGCGGTCGTACGTGCGTTCCGCGCGCTGGCGGAAATGGTCCTCGTCGAACTGGTACTCGCGCGAGCCGATCAGCTTCGACGTGCGCACCAGCTGCGTCACGTAGTCCTCGCGCGTGCGCGGCCCCGGGGCCAGCATCGCGAGCGCGGCCCGCGGGCTGGGCAGGCCGACGTGCCGCGCGCCGGTGGTCGACATGATCGAGGTCAGCGTCCGCACGCGCCGCGGCTGCCGGATCGCGAATTCCTGCGCGATCATCCCGCCCATCGAGGTGCCGACGACGTGCGCGCTTTCGATGCCGAGCGCGTCGAGCAGTTTGCCCGCGTCGTCGGCCAGGTCGCCGAGCGAATACGGCGCGGACCGCAGGAAGTACGCGAGCGGCAGGCTGGCCCGGCCGGTCCACCACTGCGAGCGCCCGACGTCGCGGTTGTCGAACCGGTGCACGTGGAAACCGGCCTCGGCGAGCTGGGTGCAGAACTCGTCGTCCCACCAGATCATCGGCGCGGCCAGGCCCATGACCAGCAGCAGCGGCGGTGCGGACGGATCGCCGAACGATTCGTGGCACAGGGTGATGCCGTCGGCCTCGATGGTCTGCTCGGTCATGGCTCCAGTTTCGCGCACGGCTTGGCCGGTCGCCGCCGTCCGGGTACGCTCCCGCTAGAGCGATCTATCAAATCGCAAGGGGGCGAGCGGCATGGACGTTCTGCGCGAGAAGGGACTCGGCCCGCTGCGGGCGATCCTGGTGTTCACCCTGGTCAGCACGGTTCTGCACTACACCCACAACGTCGTGCGCGCGGCGGACTACCCGCAGGTCCCCGGCATCAGCGTGCTGGCCACCCAGATCGTGGTCGCGGTGAGCTGGGTCGTTTTCACCGGGTTCGGCGCGCTCGGCTATCGCGCCTACGTCCGCGGCCAGTACTGGCGTTCGCTGGGGTTTCTGCTGGTCTACTCGCTGTCCGGGCTGGCGAGCGCGGCGCATTTCCTCGTCGGCGTGCCGCTGGTCCCGGCGTTCTGGTTCGCGACGATCTTCACCGACACGTTCGCGTCGCTCGCGCTGTGGGTATTCGTGTGCTGGGCGGCGATGCGGCTCAACCGGGTGAGCGCCGCGAGGCAAATGTCTACACAACATTGACGTTAGTTGAAACGATGTAGACAATCGAGGACGTGACCACCACCACACCTGTCACGTTCGAGCGGCATCCGGACACTTACCGGCACTGGCGGCTGACCGTCGACGGCGAGGTCGCCTGGCTGGAGATGGACGTCGACGAACACGGCGGCCTCGTGCCCGGCTACGAGCTGAAGCTCAACTCCTACGACCTCGGCGTCGACATCGAGTTCTACGACGCCACGCAGCGGCTGCGGTTCGAATATCCGCAGGTGCGCGCGGTGATCGTGACGAGTGCCAAGGACAAGGTGTTCTGCGCCGGGGCCAACATCCGGATGCTCGCCGCGTCGTCGCACGAGTGGAAGGTGAACTTCTGCAAGTTCACCAACGAGACCCGCAACGGCATCGAGGACGCCACCGCCTCCTCCGGCCAGATCTACCTCGCGGCGGTGAACGGCAGCTGTGCCGGCGGGGGCTACGAAATCGCGCTGGCCTGCGAAAAGATCCTGCTGGTCGACGACAACTCGTCCACTGTCGCGTTGCCCGAGGTGCCGTTGCTCGGCGTGCTGCCCGGTACCGGCGGGCTCACTCGGGTGGTCGACAAACGGCGCGTCCGGCGGGATCTCGCGGACGTCTTCGCGACGCGGCCGGACGGCGTCAAGGGCCGGACCGCGGTCGACTGGCGGCTGGTGGACGAGCTGGTGCCGCGCGTCGGATTCCGCGAGAAGGTGCTGTCGCGGGCGTACGAGCTGGCCGCGGAATCCGACCGGTTGCCCGCTGAGCAGGGGATCGAGCTGGCTCCGCTGGAGCCGTCGGTGACCGAGGACGGAATCGAGTACCGGCACGTTCGCGTCGAGTACGACCGGCCGAATTCCCTGGTCACGCTCACCGTGCTCGGTCCGGAGGGCGAACCTCAGCTCGACGGCTGGCTGCTGCGGCTGACCCGCGAACTGGACGACGCGATCCTGCGGCTGCGCACGAACGAACCGGAACTCGGCACCTGGGTGTTGCGCACCGAGGGCGATCCGGAGCAGGTGCTCGCGCACGAGGAGGTCGTGCTCAGCGGAAAAGACTGGCTGAGCAACGAAATCCTGCACTACTACAAACGCACGCTGAAGCGGCTGGACGTCACCAGCCGCACCCTGATCGCGCTGATCGAACCGGGCAGCTGCTTCGCGGGTAGCCTGCTCGAGCTGGCCTTCGCGGCGGACCGGCAGTACCTGCTCGACGGGCCGCCGATCGACGACGAGGATTCGCCGGAACGCGCGTCGATCACCTTGTCCGAAGCCAATTTCGGCGTGTTCCCGATGGGCAACGGGCTGTCCCGGCTCCAGTCGCGCTTCTACGGCGACGACGACCACCTGGCGTGGCTGGCCCGCG
Source organism: Amycolatopsis sp. VS8301801F10 (assembly GCF_046195355.1). NCBI lineage: Bacteria > Bacillati > Actinomycetota > Actinomycetes > Pseudonocardiales > Pseudonocardiaceae > Amycolatopsis > Amycolatopsis sp. VS8301801F10. Next base: position 2,143,397 of record NZ_CP176065.1, read on the forward strand.
AACGCGACCGCCGGTTGAGCGCCGCCGAAGCCGTCGAACTCGGCCTGGTCACCGACGCCCCGGACGACCTCGACTGGGAGGACGAGATCCGGATCGCGCTGGAAGGCCGGGCGTCGCTGTCGCCGGACGCGCTCACCGGGATGGAGGCGAACCACCGGTTCGTCGGCCCGGAAACGATCGAAACCAAGATCTTCGGGCGGCTGACCGCCTGGCAGAACTGGATCTTCACCCGACCGAACGCCTCCGGTCCCGACGGCGCGCTGCGTCGTTACGGCACCGGGCAGAAGGCGGTCTTCGACAGGAAGCGGGTCTGAACCGATGCCCGAAAAGATCGACTACGACGCGAAAATCCCGAACAACGTCCAGCTCGCCGACGACCGCAGGCTGCAGCGCGCGCTGGAGGGCTGGCAGCCGAAATTCATGAACTGGTGGGGCGAGATGGGTCCCACGCTGGAGACCGAGGGCGTCTACCTGCGCACCGCGGTGAGCGTCGGCCGCGACGGCTGGGCGCATTTCGACCACGTCAACGTGCCGGACTACCGGTGGGGGATTTTCCTCGCCGAGCGGGAACCGGACCGGCGGATCGCGTTCGGCGAGCACGCGGGCGAACCGGTGTGGCAGCAGGTGCCCGGCGAATACCGTGCCGATCTGCAGCGGCTGATCGTGATCCAGGGCGACACCGAACCGGCGTCGGTCGAACAGCAGCGACTGCTCGGGCTCACCGCGCCTTCGCTGTACGACCTGCGGAATCTCTTCCAGGTGAACGTGGAAGAGGGGCGGCACCTGTGGGCGATGGTGTACCTGCTGCACGCGTACTTCGGCCGCGAAGGCCGGGACGAGGCCGAGGGGCTGCTGCTGCGCAACTCCGGCAGCCCGGACGCACCGCGCATTCTCGGCGCGTTCAACGAGGAAACGGCCGACTGGCTCGCGTTCTACATGTTCACGTACTTCACCGACCGCGATGGGAAATACCAGCTCGGCACGTTGAAGGAAAGCTCGTTCGACCCGCTGTCGCGCACCTGCGAGTTCATGCTCAAGGAAGAGGCGCACCACATGATGGTGGGCACCACCGGCGTCGACCGGGTGGTGCAGCGCAGCGCCGAACTCATCCGCGAGCACGACACGTACGACATCGCGTCGCACGGCGGGATCCCGCTGGACGTGATACAGCGGTACCTGAACTTCCACTACACGGTGTCGCTCGACCTGTTCGGCAGTGAAACGTCGACGAACGCGGCGAACTACTACACCGCCGGGCTCAAGGGCCGCTGGCAGGAGACGCGGCGCAAGGACGACCACAAACTCACCGAGGACAGCCGCGTGCTGGAACGCCCGCGCGCCGACGGGACCTGGACGTCCGAGGAGATGCAGGCCATCCTGCTGCTGAACCTCGACCTGCGCGGCGAGTACACCGCGGACTGCCAGACCGGGGTCAACCGGTGGAACAAGATCCTCGCCGACGCCGGCATCGACTTCCGGTTCGCGTTGCCGCACCCTGGTTTCAACCGCGAGGTGGGCATAAACTCCGGCCACCACATCACTCCGGACGGCAACATCGTCGACGAGGCGACGTGGGAGGCAGCGCGGCACAAGTGGCTGCCGACGGCCGAGGACCTGACGTTCGTCCGGTCGCTCATGCACCCGGTGTACGAGCGCGGGAAGATCGCCAGCTGGGTCGCGCCGCCGAGGCAGGGCATCAACGGCAAACCTTTCGACTACGAGTACGTGTACCTCACCTGAGGGGGCACCGATGACGGTTCCCGCGAACTTCAACGCCGCGGAGTACCTGCTGCGCCGCGGCCGTCCGGACGCGCTCGCGGTCGTCTCGCCGCGGCGCACGCTCAGCTACGGAGAACTCGCCGCCGAGACCCATCGGGTCGCTTCCGGACTGCGCGCGCTCGGCGTGCGTCCGGAGGAGCGGGTGATGTTCTGCATGGTCGACGACGTCGAACTGCTGAGCGGGATTCTCGGCGCGATGCTCGTCGGCGCGGTCGCGGTGCCGGTGTCCACTATGGTCACGGGGCTGGAACTGGGCCAGGTGCTCGCCGATTCGCGGGCCCGGGTGCTGTGCGTGTCCGGGGAGTTTTCCGCGCAGGCGGCGGGCGCGCTGACCGGTGCGCCCGAGGTGACTGACGTGGTGCTCGACCGGGCGGATCCGGCGGAATTCCCCGCCGGAGTCCGGACGCATCGGTGGCCGCTGACCGCGACGGACGATGTCGTGGCCGCGCCGACGTGGGAGGATTCGCCCGCGTTGTGGCTGTACACCTCGGGTACGACCGGGAAGCCGAAGGGCGCGATGCACCGGCACGGGAGCATCCGCGCGGTGTGCTCGACTTATGCCTCGCAGGTGCTGGGTGTGTCCTCTTCGGACCGATTCTTGTCGGTGCCCAAATTGTTCTTTGCTTACGGGCTGGGGAATTCCGCGTTCTTTCCACTCTCTTGTGGAGGGACGACGCTGCTGGAACCGGCGCGTCCGACGCCGGGAGTCATCGCCGCGCGGGCACGGGCGGACCGGCCGACGTTGTTCTTCGGCGTGCCGACCTTCTATGCGGCCCTGCTGGCCAGCGACGTGCCGGACGACTCATTTTCCTCGGTGCGGTACGCGGTTTCGGCGGGGGAACCGTTGCCGTCGGCGCTGTTCACGCGGTTTCGCGACCGGTTCGGGGTGGAGATCCTGGACGGGATCGGGTCGACCGAGGCGTTGCACATCTTCCTGTCGAACCAGCCGGGCGCGGTGCGTCCGGGCAGCACCGGAGTGGCGGTGCCGGGGTACTCGGTGGAGATCCGGGACGAGCAGGGCGCGGTGATCTCGGAAGCGGGACGGCCTGGCGAACTGTTCGTGTCCGGTCCGTCGATCGCGACTGGGTACTGGGCGCGATACGAGACGACGAAACAGGTTTTCCAGGGCCAGTGGCTGCGGACCGGGGACAGTTACGTGCGCAACCCGGACGGCACCTATACGTGTCTCGGCCGGTTCGGCGACATGTTGAAGGCGGGCGGGATCTGGGTGTCTCCGTCCGAAGTGGAGGAACGACTGCTGCAGCATCCGGCGGTCGCCGAGGTGGCGGTGGTCGCCGCTCCGGACGAGGACGGATTGGACAAACCGGTGGCGTGCGTCGTCGCCGCGCCTTCGGCCACTGTGGACGCTGGCGAGCTGATCGAGTTCTGCCGCGAAGGCCTGGCGGCGTTCAAGCGACCGCGTGGGGTGGTGGAGATGGCCGAGCTGCCGAAAACCGCGACCGGGAAGATCCGGCGGAACGTGATCCGCGAAATGGTGCGCGAGTCGTTGCTCGTGCCGCAGCCGCAATCGTGATCGACTGGCCGGCATGATCGACGAGCATTTCGTGGTGGACGCCCACGTGCACACCCCGCGCCTGCCCACGCTCAAACCCGCGTGGCTGGACTGGGCACGCGACTTCGCCGGCGACTACCCGTGGCGCACGGTGTACGACGCGGACGGCACGGTGATTCCCGCCGCGATGGACGACCTCATGGCGAGCGAGGGTGTCGACCGGGTGCTGTTGTTTTGCGAATACAGCCCGCGGGCTACCGGTATCCAGGCGATTGAAGACAATCTTCCGTTGGTCGCCTACAATCCGGAGCGGTTCCGCTTGGTGGCCAACGTGAACCCGCATTTGCACCATCCGCTGGCCGCCGAGGTGGAACGTCAGCTCGCACTGGGTGCGGTGGCGTTGAAGATCCACCCGGTGCACGGCGCGTTTTCCCCGGCGGACAAGGAGTTGTATCCGGTTTACGCGTTGTGCGCTGAACGCGGGGTTCCGGTGATCCTCCACTCTGGACTGTCAGTATTCCCGGGTTCCCGTGCCAGCTATGGGGATCCTTCGCTGCTGTCCGATGTGGTCGAAGACTTCCCGGCGGTGAACTTCGTGTTCGCGCACGGCGGGCGGGGCTGGTGGTACGACGTGGCGGCGTTCATGGCCCAGGCGAGGCCGAACGTGTGGCTCGACCTCGCCGGACTCCCGCCGAAGAAACTGCCGGAGTATTACGCGCGCTTCGATCTGGTGCGGTTGGCTAGGAAATGGATCTTCGGTACTGACTGGCCTGGGGTGCCGGGAACCGCCGTGAATGTCCGCGCGGTCGCTGATTTGGGTTTGCCCGCTGATGTGCTGGACGGAGTTCTGTCCGGCAACGCGTTACGGCTGATGCCCGGCTTGCGCTGAGCTACTTCCGCCAGAACAGGTGGTGGACAACACCGCTGGAGCTGGGAATTTTCTCCAGGTGATAGCGGTCGGTCAGTTCTTCCGGACTTTCCCAAAGCCGTTCTCCCGCACCGAGTTCGACCGGCGCGACGGCGATGTGCAGCGTGTCGATGAGCCCCGCTTCGAGGAATTGGCGCACTGTGTTGACGCCGCCGCCGATGCGGACGTCCTTGTCGCCGGCGGCTTTCTTCGCCTGGGCGAGTGCTTCCTCCGGGGTCGTGTCGAGGAAGTGGAAAGTGGTCTGGCCCAAGGTGATCGAAGGACGCACGTGGTGGGTGAGCACGAAGACCGGTGCGCGGAACGGGGGTTCGTCGCCCCACCAGCCCTGCCAGTCGTAGTTCTCCCAGGGGCCGCGATAGGGGCCGAACTTGTTGCGTCCCATGATTTCCGCGCCGACGTCGCCTCGGTGCATGTCGCGGGTGAAGTAGTCGTCGAGCCCGCGGGTGCCGCCTGGTTCGCCGCGCATCGGCCAGCTGGCGGTGGCCCCGGCCCAGGCGAAGAGCGGCCCGGGGTCGGGATGGCCGAACGGCTGCTCGAGGGTCTGCTCCGGACCGGCGCCGTACCCGTCGGCGGAAACGTTGAAGCACTGGACGCGCACCAGCATCGCTACTCCCTGCTTGTCTTTGCAAGCACTATGTCGGAGGTGATGGTAAAGTGCAAGTGGTTTAAAGGAGGTATGCGATGCCGGACGGCCCGCGCTCGGGATGCCCGATCAACGCCGCGATCGAGGTCGTCGGCGACCGCTGGAGCCTGCTGGTGCTGCGCGACGTGATGTTCGGCGACCGGCGGCATTTCCGGCAATTGCAGTCGCAGTCGGAGGAAGGAATCGCGTCGAATATCCTCGCCGACCGATTGCGCACCCTGGTAGAAGCGGGATTGCTGACGCGCGATTCGGCCGGCCGCGGTCAGCGCGCGACTTACAGTTTGACGGAAGCCGCGATTCAGCTGGTGCCGGTTTTGGCGCAGCTGGCGAGCTGGGGTTTGCGACATCGCCCGACTACGCCGGAATTGCGGGTGCGGGCGGAACTTTTGGAGGCCGGCGGACCGCCGCTGTGGGAGGAATTCATGGCGGAATTGCGGGAGCGGCACCTGGGAATCCCCCGGCCGAACGGGGACGGCCCGACCGCCACGGAACGCCTGGCGGCGGCTTATGCGGAGGCCGTTGCCCGGGGTTGAGGCGGGTGGCAGCCTGCTTCGGTGCTTCGGTGCTTCGGTGCTTCGGTGCTTCGGTGCTTCGGTGCTTCGGTGCTTCGGTGCTTCGGTGCTTCGGCATCGATTTGTCGACCTGCAGCTTGGTTCCTGCTGCCTCTTCCGGGTGCCCGAGGCGCTAGCCCGCCCCTGGATACATCCGGCCGAAGTTGATCACTCGATTCGGCATTAGACCTGCTGAAACGGATCCGCCGAGAGGCCCGGCCCGTCAGCCTTCCCGACCGAGGAAGGGAGCCGGGAATGCAGGACGAGGACCAAGTGCGCTGTTTGTCGGCGAGGATGAATCGAATAGTCGGCGCGAACCCAGGCTTTCGCGCCGACGTCGACGACGCGTGCCAAGCGGCCTGGCTGGAATTGCTCAGCCGCCCGCCGAACCTGCAGGACCCAAACGGCCTGGCCGGCTGGCTGACGACCGTCGCGCGACGGCAAGCGCTCCGAGCCGCCGAAAAACGCGCGCGGGTGCAGCCGGTCGAGGATGCGCAGCTGGAGACGCACGAGCTGGCGGAGTCGCCCGAGGAGAAGGCCTTGGCCAGCGAACGAGCAGCCGCGTTGTGGCGAGCGGTGGAGAAGTTCCCGGAGCGCCACCGCCGGATGATGCTCCTGCTGGCGCACTATCCGGAGCTCCGCCACGACCAGCTGGCCGCGGAGCTGGGCATCTCCCCGTCGAGCGTGAGCCGAATCCGACAACGCTGCCTGACGGTACTGCGACGCCGACTGGAGGCGGAAGGCTTCAGTTATCCATGACAGAGCTTGTTGGACCGCCGTGCGGACGGCCGGTTCGCGCCGGTCGCGGATTGCCGGGCGCAGCGATTGGCCGGTCGAGGATTGGCGGGTCCGGCACTTGCCGGTCGCGGCTTGCTTGGTGCGGCATTCGCCCGGACGGGGGTTGGCCGCTCGGGGATTGGCGGGTCCGCCGCTTGCCGGTCTCCGTTGCCCGGTCCGGCGCCGCCCGATGCCCGGTCGCCGGTCTCCGGTACCCGGTGCGGCACTGCCCGGCACTCGGTCGCCGGTCTCCGTTGCCCGGTCCGGCGCCGCCCGATGCCCGGTCGCCGGTCTCCGTTGCCCGGTCCGGCACCGCCCGGTGCCCGGTCGCCGGTCTCCGTTGCCGGGTGCGAGACCGCCCGGTCGCCGTCTCCGTTGCCCGGTGCTGCACTGCCCGGTGCCCGGTCGCCGGTCGCCCGGTCCGGCACTGTCCGGCCGCCGATTGCTCGGTGCAGCATTTGCCCGGTTGCGGGTTGCGGAGTCCGGCACTTGCTGGTTGCCGTCGTCCAGTGCGGCTTGCCCGGTGCCGATCGCCCGGTCCGGCACTCGTCGGCCGCCGTTCGTCCGATCCGGCACTGTCCAGTCGCCGATTGCCAGGTGCGGCACTTGCTCGGTCGCGGGTCGCCGCGTCCAGCTCCTGCCGGTCGCCGTTGTCCAGCGCGGCACTGCTCGCCCGCCGATTCCCCGGTGCGACGCAGCCCGCTCGCGGACTGCCCGGTCAGGCGCTTGCCCGATGGCCTGCCGGACGGCCGCCGCAGCCCAGTTGACCTGCGCTTTCCGCGTCTGTCCACAACTTCCCTAGCCTGTGGGCAACCAGGCCAGCACACCCTCGCCGGTCGGCCCGCCCCGATAGACTGGGCTGGGGCAGCCCCCAGGGAAGGGCGGGGCTGTGCCGGCGGGGCTGTGCCGGAAGCTCGCCGTCGGAACGGGCCGCGGCCGGAAGCCCGCGGCCAGAACGGCCCCGCGGCCAGAACGCGCCCCCGCCACCCGAGAAAACGCACGACACTCGAAGCCCCACATCCGCAAAGCCCGCCACCAGGAAGCCTTACCGTCAAAGAACCCGAAGCACCCGCAACCCCAAAATCAGCCATTCACCGACCGAAGCGTCCGCATGGCCTCCGCCAACCCCTCCGCATCCGGCCCCAGCGGTGTAAGCACAATCCGCCGCAGGATTTCCGCACAAGCGGCTCTCGCCTTGAGCGCTACCTCCAGTCCATGTTCCGTCAGGGCGGCGAACGTGACCCGGCGGTCTTCCGGGCTGGGGATTCTGCAGATCAAATCCGCGGCGACCAGTCGGTCTGCCACCTTGGTGAAGCCGCCGCTCGACAGGGCGGCTTCGGTTGCCAGGCGGGTCATCGGCATCCGGTGTTCGGGCGATCGCACCAGGCGCAGCAGGATGTCGAACGACGCGGGAGCCAGGCCGAAGCGGGCGGAGATTTCTCCCATCAGCGCGTTCTGCGTGGCCAGATAGCCCTCGATCACGAGGCCCCACCACGTCACGATCTCATCGTCGTCCGTTTGCGGATCCGGGGTCATCTGCCCGAGTCTACCCGAATACATCTTGCGCGCGAGAAGTTACCGGGGCAACGACAAAGCAGCTCGCTAGGGTCGAGGACATGACCGATCTCACCCGCGCGCAAGACCTGCTCGCTGCCACGATTCTCGCCGACGGACACAACGATCTGCCCTGGGCGCTCCGCGACAAGGCTGGTCCCAATCCGGTCGAGGCGGTGGCTGGCGTGGATCTCACGGTGCCGCAGCCGGGGCTGCACACCGATTTTCCCAAACTCGCCGAAGGCAAACTGGGTCTGCAGTTCTGGTCGGTGTACGTACCGTGCCAGTTCGAGGGCCACAGTGCGGTCACTGCGGTCCTGGAGCAAATCGAGGTGGTTTACCAGCTCGCCGAGCGCTACCCCGAGCGGCTGCGGCTGGTGACGACGGCCGACGAGGCCGAGGCGGCGTTCGCGGACGGGCGGATCGCGTCGTTGCTCGGGGCCGAGGGCGGGCACAGCATCGCGGAATCCCTTGGCGTGCTGAGGATTCTGCGCCGGCTCGGCGTCCGCTACATGACGCTCACGCACAATTTCAACACCACCTGGGCGGATTCCGGAACCGACAAACCCGAGCACGACGGGCTCACCGAATTCGGTCGTGAGGTCGTGCGCGAGATGAACCGGATCGGAATGCTGGTCGACCTTTCGCACGTCGCGCCGAGCACGATGCGGGCCGCGATAGAGGTCTCCAGTGCGCCGGTGATCTTCAGTCACTCGTCGTGCCGCGCGGTCAACGACCATCCGCGCAACATTCCCGACGACGTCCTCGCCAAGCTGCCCGGCAACGGGGGCGTCGCGATGATCACCTTCGTTCCCGCTTTCATCTCCGCCGCGGTCACCGAGTGGGACAACCAGCTCGAAGCCGCGATGACGGCCGCCGGGAAGGAGTTTCTCAACCTCGGCGAGCGCGGCCGGTTCGCCGAGACCTGGGACGGGCCGCCCAAGCCGAAGGCGACCGTCGAGGACGTCGTCGCGCACATCGAGCACGCGCGCGAGGTCGCCGGGATCGACCACATCGGGCTCGGCGGCGACTACGACGGCGTCGGCGCTCTGCCGGAAGGGCTTGAGGACACCTCGAAGTACCCGGTGCTCATCGCCGCGCTGATGGAACGCGGCTGGAGCGACGAGGACTGCGCGAAACTCGCCGGCCGCAACACGCTGCGAGTGCTGCGCGAGGTCGACGGCAAGCGCTGAATTAGCGCATCACGGCGAGTGGGCGGACAATCACGATATGTCCCACGCGCGAAACGACGGCCCCGAAGGGGTCGCGAAATCGGAAATCCCCGAGGCGTCGGGCACCGAGGTGCCCGGCGCGCTCGACCCCGCCGCCCCCGGCACCGCGCCGGGAGCCGGACCGCGGCCGTCCGCCGCGAAACCCGCCGGCCGCAAGGGCAAGGTGAAGTCCACCCGGATCAGCGGCACCTGGATCGCCGTGATCGTGGCGATCGTCGTGCTGGCGTTCCTGCTGGTGTTCATCCTGCAGAACCTGGACACGGCGACCGTCCACTTCCTCGGCGCGTCCGGCAGCATGCCGCTCGCGGTGGCGATGCTCTTCGCCGCCATCGCGGGTGCGGCGCTGGTCGCGTTGATCGGCGGCGCCCGCATCCTCCAATTACGGAAGCAGGCCCGCCGGCGACGCTGACCGCGCCCGGCAGCGAGCCCCCAGGCTCAGCAGGATCTCGCACACCGCGGGATCCCCGCTGAGCCGCACTCGCGCGTCCGCCTCCGGCAGCATTCCGCTGCACCACCGCCAGAACGCGTCCGCGTCGGTCGCCAAAGCCGCGAGCGGAGCCCGCGACGTCGCCGCGCCCCGATCGATCGTCCAGCCCGCTCCGGTAGCCCGGAGCGTCCACCGCCCAGCCCCCTCCACCGAACACGCCACCTGACGGCCGGCCCGCGCGGGCACCTCTCGCACCAGCTGCGGCAGCGAGCGCAGAAACGTGTCCACCACCGGCGTCCGGAACTCCGGCTCGTCGAGCAACGGAGCGTCCACCGCCTCCCGGATCTGCTGCTGGAGCACCCACTGCTCCGCGTAGTCGCGAGCGACCGTCAGCCACAACGGCGTCGCGGTCGGCTCGTCCAGATCTCGGTGCTTCCACAGTTCGGTCAGCTGCGTAGTGCTGTCCACGAGCATCGCGAACAGCACCTCCGGCGAGAGCTGCCGGCAGGCCGATACCCAAGACGTCCCCTCCGCGAAATGGCCGTCCCGGTCGCGGGAGAGCCGCCGGAGCTTCCGGCCCAGGATGTCCGCGGTCAGGTCGTGCACTGTCCATTCGCCGGACGCGGGGAGCGCCCACTCCGGGGTCCGGAGGTCGGAGAGAACTCCGATCAGCGCCTGTTCCTCGCGGACGAGCAGCGGCAGCACGTCGATCGGCGGTCCCCACGGCGCGGTCATGCGCGTCATCCAACACCCACCGGCCGCGCATCACCGGGCTATTCGGCCTACTCGCAGGTAGCATCAGCGCGAACAGTGAGGGGAGCAGCCCGTGGACTACCAGCGACCGAACGGCCGGGGCACCGCCGAGGACGTGGCCAACCTGGCCCGCCGGGCAGGCCAGCTCGCCGGATGGGCGGCGCGCACCGGCTTCGACCTGACCCGCAAACTCCCCGGGATCGACACCGCCGAACGCGGCCTCAAGCAGGTCGAACGCGGGCTGCTGAGCGAACTGCGCCGCCGCCTCGACGAGGTCGACGACCCCTATCACGCGGCGCTGACCGCGGCGTCCGCGATGAACCGCCCCGACGTCGGCAGCCGCGCCGTCGACACGACCGTGACGCTGGTGCCCGCCCGCGACCACGTCGAACCGCTGCGCGCGGCGATGGCCGAACTGCTCAACCACTCCATCGGCTTCGGCCGCGAGCGCGCCCGCGAATACCTGTACGCGATCATTCTCCGCCAGCTCACACCCGACGAGGCGCGCATCCTCTCCGCGCTGTCGGACGGCTCCCCGTTCCCCGCGGTCGACGTCGCCGAGCGCACCGCCATCGGCGGCACCGGCCGGATCGTGCTGCGCAACGCCTCGACGGTCGGCAAGGCGGCCGGGGTGTCGCTGCCGGACCAGGTGCCCGGCTACGTGACCCGGTTGATCGGCCTCGGCCTGGTCGAACTGGACGAGGAGGTGCCCTCGCTCGAGACGCAGTACGAGATCCTGCTGACCGACGAGTCGGTCCGCGAGGTGGAGAAGCAGGTGAAGCGGATCAAGATCATCCGCCGCACCATCCACGTCTCGCGGCTCGGCGCGCAGTTCTGGCAGGCCTGCGACCCGAGCCTGGGCTGACCCCGATGGGCGGATTCGTCTCGGGCGTCCTCGACGACTTCGTCCGGCACTGGCCGCTGTATGTCTCCATCCCGATCGTCGCCGCGCTGATCGGGTACGGCACGAAGCTGGTCGCGATCCGGATGATGTTCCAGCCGGTCGAGTTCATCGGCGTCAAACCGTTCTTCGGCTGGCAGGGCATCGTGCCCAAACGCGCCGCCCGGATGGCGAGCATCGCCTGCGACACGATGACCGAGCAGCTGATCAAACCGGCCGAGGTCGTCGCCCGCCTCGACGCCGACCGGATTGCCAAGGAAATCGAGAAACCGCTGCTCGCCGCGGTCGAGGACATCGTGCGCGAGGTGGCCGGGCACTATCAGCCGGGCCTGTGGGAATCGCTGCCGGTCGGCGTGCAGCGGCTGGTGATCCAGCGCGTGCAGGCCGAATCGCCGCACATGGTCAAGGCCGTCCTCGAACTCATCCAGTCCGATGTGGACAGTGTGTTCGACCTCAAGGGCATGGTGGTGACCAGCCTCGTCAAGGACAAACGGCTGCTCAACCGGATCTTCCAGGAGGCGGGCGCGGAGGAGTTCAAGTTCATCGCGCGCTCCGGCCTGGTGTTCGGCGGCCTGATCGGCGTGATCCAGATGGTCGCCTGGGTGCTGTTCAAATTCCCGCCGATCATGCCGCTGTTCGGCCTCTTCACCGGATGGTTCACCGACTGGCTCGCGCTGCGGATGATTTTCTACCCGCTGCAGCCGAAGAAATACTTCGGCGTCACCTGGCAGGGCCTGTTCCTCAAACGGCGCGCGGAGGTCGCCGAGGCCTACGGCGAGTTGATCGCGAAAGAAATCATCACGCCGCACAACGTCATCGAGGCGGTGCTGCGCGGCCCGCTTTCCGACCGCGTGCTGGCGCTCATTCAACGGCAGCTGGACCGCGAGCTGGGCCGGGCGGCGAACGTGGCGAAACCGTTGCTGGTCTTCGCCATCGGCAGCCGCCGCTACCAGGACATGAAGCTCGCCATCTCCGAGCAGATCATGACCCGGCTGCCGGACACGATGCGCTACCTCGAGGATTACGCCACCGACGCGATGGACATCCGGAACGTGCTGGTCGGCAAGATGAAGGAATTGTCGCCCGAGGAGTTCGAGCAGCTGCTGCGCCCGGCTTTCCAGCAGGACGAATGGATTCTCATCGCGACCGGCGCGCTGCTCGGATTCGCGGTCGGGGAGGCGCAGGTACTGGTTCTGGAGCATCTCGCCGCTTGATATCTCCCCTTGTGGAGGAGCGGGCTGGGCCGGCAGACTGACCCCCATGGGTGATACGGCGGTGCCGTGGCCGCAGGAAATCCGGATCGCGATGGCCATGGTGGGGGGATCCAGCCTGGCAGTGTGGATGGGGGGAGTCGCTACCGAGACGTCGGCGTTGCTGCACGCTTCGCGCACGCCGGAGGAAAGTAACGGCTACCGGAAACTTCTCGACCTTTTGCACGCTTCGGTGCGCCTCGACGTGCTCACCGGCACGAGCGCGGGCGGCATCAACGCCGCGTGCCTCGGTTTGGCGGAGGCCTATCGGTCGACGCCCGCGGTATTGCGCGACACCTGGTTCTCCGCCGGGTCGCTGGAGAACCTGATCCGCGATCCCGGCGAGACGCGGCCGCGTTCGGTGCTGAACGGCGACAAGGTGCTGCTGAACGGTCTGGTCCAGGCGATGCACGACATCACCGGGTCCGGTGTCGTGCCCGCCGAGCCGCCGGACGTGACGGTGCTGCTCACCGGAACCATGCTCGACGGCGAGACCACGCAGTACGACGACGCGCTCGGAAACCGCGTGCGGGACACCGAACATCGCATGCTGTTCCGCTTCCACGGTCCATTGTGGAATAACCAGGTGCACGCCCCGCTCGCGCTCGCCGCGCGGTCGAGCGCGTCCTTCCCCGGAGCCTTCGAGCTGTCGCGGATGCCGATCGGTCCCGAAGCCGCGGACCGGCTGCATCCGGACATGACCGACTACACGGAGCTGGTGCGTTCGCATTGGCTCGCCGACGGCGGCGTGCTGGTGAACAAGCCGCTGCGGCCGGCGCTGCGGGAGATTTTCGAGCGCTCGTCGTCGACGGATGTGCGGCGGCTGCTGTTGTACGTCGTCCCGACTGTCGACGGCGAAGCCAAGCCGATGACGTGCGACCCGGCTAAGCCGCCGATGCTCGGCACCGCGCTGGCGAAGGTCGCCTCGACCATCATGAGCCAGACGATCAGCGTCGAACTGGAGGAATTGAACCAGCACAACGCCGCCGTCACGCGCACCCGGGACACGCGCGTCGCGCTCGCGTCGCTCGGCCTGCGCGGCGGACAGCTGGTGGACGACCGGGTGCACCGGGCGTACCTCGACCGCCGGGTCGCGCTCGACGCGGCCGACCTGGTGCGGGCAGCCACCCGCCGCTACGAACTGTCCGATGAGGACAGTGGGTGGGCGGCCGGGAACGCGGCTCTGCTGCGGGATATCGCCGCGGACGGACTGCGGCACGGGATCCCGACCACGCTGCCCGGCGAGTCGGTGCCGGTCGCTGAGATGGTCCGCTACCGCACCTCGACGCTGGAGGACGCGGTCGCCACCGGCATCCAGCTGATCAACGCGGGTTTCCGGATGGGCCCGGATCTCGAGCAGGCGGCCCAGCTCAACGAGGCCCGCGCGAAGCTGCACGCCGCCCGCCGGAAAGCGGCTCGCGACGTACGGCTGTCCGCGTGGGTGGCGCGGCACGAACCGCCGCCGCCAGACACCGCGATGCCGGATTGGATCGGTCAGCTCGCCGCCGAATGGGCGGATCTCGGGGCGTCGGACGCGGTCCGCGAGGCGTGGCCGGAGCTGACCGGCGCGCTGCGGTCGGCGGCTCCGGTGCTGCAAGCGTTGTCGGGCAAGGAAAACCAGTGGTCCGAAGACGCCGCCGAAACCGTGACGACGCTGTTGGACTGGTTCGGCCTGGACAACGCGGACGTCGCGGACGGCTTCGTCATGGCGCGCTTCCTGTTGCTGCACATGGCAACGCGCGGGCTGCTGGCCGAAGCTCCGGCGGTCGACCAGCGGGTGGACCTGGTGCAGCTGAGCGCGGACAGCCGCACCCTGCTCGACCTCGCGCGCCCCCGCGGCCGGGACAAGCTGACCGGCACGCAGGCGAACAACTTCGGCGCGTTCTACAAAGCGTCCTGGCGGGCGAACGACTGGATGTGGGGCCGGATCGACGGCGCGGGCTGGCTGACGCAGTGTCTGCTCGACCCGAAGCGCCTGCGGGTGCTGCGCGACATCGTGGGCCCGGAGGAATTCCGGGAGCAGGTGAGGACGACGTTCCTCGAGATCGGCTGGCAGCCGCCCTCGCCGGCGGACAACGGGATGCCCTCGGACCTGCCCGGGTTGCTCGCGCAGCTGGGCGACGAGCTGGCTTTCCTCGGCCTGGACGCGAATCTGTCGCCGGTCGGCTTCGGGAAGGAGGTGCCGACCAGTCTTCCGGTGACGTCGATGGTGCTGGCCAGGTCGCGGCAGCTGGACATCGCGCGGGAGGAACTGCCGGTGCTCGCGCGGCAGGCCGAGGCGGATGCGAAGGAGGGCAACGGAAAAGCGTCGGAAAGCTTCCGGAAGCTGATGCTTTCCCGGCCGCTCGACCAAAAGAAAGCGGCTGCCTCGCCGGAAAACGCCGGCCGGCCGGACCCGGCGCAGCGTGCTTTCCAAGCCTGCCAGGTTTCCGCGGAACGATTCGAAGGCGAACTCGGCAGTACGCTGCTCGCCAAAACCATTGTCAAAGCCGGGGCCGCCGGGCTCAATGCCGCGTCCACCGCCACCCGGGTCCCGAAAACCCTCCAGCCGCTGGCGAAATTCGCCCAGCTCAGCAGCCGCAGTTCGTGGTGGGTCACGCAAGGCGCGACGCGGCTGGGCCGCCCCTGGAACCTGCTCGCCGCCGCCGTCACCGCGATCGCCGGGTTCGTGCTCAGCGGCGAGGGCGGCTCCGTCCTGCAGTGGCTCGGCCTGCCCGTGGCGGCCGGTGCGCTCGTGTTCCTCGTGGTGAGCCTGCTGACGTTGAGGCGCACGTGGCGAATGGTGCTCACCGTGCTGGGCGTGCTGGTGGTAGCGGCGTTGCTGTTCGCGGCTTTCCTGCCGCCTCTCGCGCAGCCGTTGTTCGGCTGGCTCGGCACCGTTGTGGACGGTTGGCGGCGCGGGGAGGCTCCGCTGTGGTGGCTCGCTGTCGTCGCGCTGCTCCTGCTGCCCGCGGTCTGGACGCCGCTGTCCGGGCTCGGCCGGCGCGGCCGGAGGAAGCGGCGGGGGGCGCGTCCGGGCAGGCTACGCTGACCCCCAGGTAAACCGGGGTTTTTCGGCGCTGGAGTTGCGGTAGCGGCCCGGAAGGCCCATCGTCTGGGGACACGGGCCGCATACCGAGGGTGTGCGGCCAAGGGGCCCGTGTGCCCAGAACTTCCGCTCGTTAAACATGTTTGTGGCACTCCTCACCGGGGTATCCCCGTCGTCCCTGGTGAGGGCGGTGGGCGTGGCATGGATCGCTGGCGGCGGGAAAATTCTCTGTTACGTTTCCAAAGTATGTCCGGAAAGCACTTGATCGAATCCCCGACCAAGGCCGATGGTGCCGCTCTCTGGCGAATCGCGCGCGATTCGCAGAAGCTGGATCTGAACTCGCCGTACGCGTACCTGTTGTGGTGCCAGGATTTCGCGGACACCTCGGTCGTCGCCCGTGTTGACGGTGCGCCAGTCGGATTCGTGATCGCTTACCGAAGGCCGGCCGCGCCGGACGTGGCGTTCGTGTGGCAGGTCGCGGTCGACGCGTCGCAACGCGGAAAAGGCCTGGCCGGACAGTTGCTGGACAGTCTGTACACGCGTCTGGTCGGCGAGGGCGTGCGGTACCTGGAAACCACGATCACTCCGGACAACCAGGCGTCGATCCGGCTCTTCGAGTCGTTCGCGAAGCGCTGGGACGCGGATCTGGAACACCGCCGGTTGTTCGAAGTCGCTGATTTTCCGCAGGGGGAGGCGCACGAACCCGAGGACGTTTACCGCATCGGTCCGTTGCGCCGCTAATAACCCGTCAATTTCGCCGAGTAGGAGCGAAAGAAATCGTCATGAGCATCTTCGAAGAGCTCGAATCAGAAGTCCGCAGCTACAGCCGGGGGTGGCCGGTCGTCTTCGACCGGGCGCAGGGCAGCAGGCTCTACAGCGAGGACGGCAAGCCGTACCTCGACTTCTTCGCCGGCGCCGGCGCGCTGAACTACGGGCACAACAACCCGCACCTGAAGAAGGCGCTGATCGATTACCTCCAGCGCGACGGCGTCACGCACGCGCTCGACATGTACACCGTCGCGAAGCGGGACTTCCTGGAGACCTTCCGGGAGAAGATCCTCGCGCCGCGCGAGCTGGACTACAAGATCGTCTTCCCCGGCCCCGGCGGCGCGAACGCCGTGGAGGCCGCGCTGAAGCTGGCGCGCAAGGTGACCGGCAAGGAATCGGTCATCAACTTCACCAACGCGTTCCACGGCATGACGCTCGGCGCGCTGTCGGTCACCGGCAACTCGATGAAGCGCGGCGCCGCGGGCATCCCGCTGGTGCACGCCACGCCGATGCCCTACGACAAGTACTTCGACGGCGCGATGCCGGACTTCATGTACTTCGAGAAGCTGCTCGAAGACTCCGGCAGCGGCCTGAACGAGCCCGCCGCGGTGATCGTGGAGGGCGTGCAGGGCGAGGGCGGCATCAACGCCGCGCGCCTGGAATGGCTCAAGGGCCTCGACGACCTGTGCAAGCGGCACGGCATCCTGCTCATCCTCGACGACGTGCAGATGGGCTGCGGCCGCACCGGCCCGTTCTTCAGCTTCGAGGACGCCGGCATCTCGCCGGACATCGTGTGCCTGTCGAAGTCGATCGGCGGATACGGCCTGCCGATGGCGCTCACGCTGATCAAACCGGAGCTGGACGTCTGGGAGCCGGGCGAGCACAACGGCACCTTCCGCGGCATCAGCCCGGCGTTCGTCACCGCGACCGAGGCGCTGCGCGTCTACTGGAGCGACGACGAGCTGGAGAAGTCGACCAAGGCCAAGGGCGAGCGCATCGCGAGCACCTTCAAGGACCTCGTGGAGAGCTACCCGGAGGCGAATCTCGCCGCGAAGGGCCGCGGTCTGGCGCGCGGCCTCGAATTCGCCAACGGCGAGCTGGCCGGCGCGGTCTGCAAGGCGGCCTTCGAACGCGGCCTGCTGATGGAGACCTCCGGCCCGGACGGCGAGGTGATGAAGCTGCTTCCGCCGCTTACCCTCACCGACGAGGAACTGAGCGAGGGCCTTTCGATCATTTCCGAATCCGTCGCCGCCGTTCTCAAGTAACCACCCGAAGCACAAGAAGGAGCCCTTCACTTGCTGGTCCGCACGCTCGACGAGATCACCGACACCGACGCTGACATCAAGACCCCGAACTGGCGCAGCAAGCGCATCATCCTCGCGAAGGAGGGCGTCGGTTTCTCGGTGCACGAGACGACGCTGTACGCGGGCACGGTGAACGACTTCTGGTACGCCAACCACATCGAGGCCGTCTTCATCACCTCCGGAGAGGGAGAGATCGAGGACCTCGCCACCGGTGAGGTGCACCAGCTCAAGCCGGGCACGCTGTACCTGCTGAACGACCACGACAAGCACCAGGTCCGGCCGAAGACCGAGATCAAGTGCGTGTGCGTGTTCAACCCGCCGGTCACCGGCCGCGAGGTGCACGACGAGAACGGGGTCTACCCGCTCGTCACCGAAGACTCCTGACGCTGAGCCACTCCCACCACCGCAAGAAAGAAGAAACGCCAGAAGAACTGGAGGCGAGCCACTGTGACGATCATGGACACCCGGGTCGAAGACGGTTACCCGACCCGGATCACCGGTACGCCGGATCATCTTCCGCGCGTGCACCCCACCGTGTGGGGTACCGAGGCTGACGGCCCGATCGACGCCGCGACCCTGGCGAACCACGACGCCAAGGGCTACACGGTCGTCGAGGGGCTGCTCTCGCCCGGTGAAGTCCAGACGTACTGGCAGGAGGTCGTGCGGCTGTCCTCGGACGAGAAGCTGCGCGACGACGAGCGCGTGATCACCGAGGCCCGGACCGGCGAGGTCCGGTCGATCTTCGACGTGCACGAGATCTCCGGCCTGATCGCCGAGCTGGTGCGCGATCCCCGCGTGCTCGACTGGGCGCGGCAGATCCTCGGCTCCGACGTCTACATCCACCAGAGCCGGATCAACTACATGCCGGGCTTCAAGGGCACCGGTTTCTACTGGCATTCCGATTTCGAGACCTGGCACGCGGAGGACGGCATGCCGTCGCCGCGCGCGGTGAGCTGCTCGATCGCGCTCACCGACAACTATCCCTACAACGGCGGGCTCATGGTCATGCCGGGTTCGCAGCGCACGTTCGTGCAGTGCGTCGGCGAGACCCCGGAGGCCAACTACAAGAGCTCGCTCAAGGACCAGCGGGTGGGCGTGCCGTCGCCGGACGACATCACCAAGCTCGCCGCCGACCACGGCATCGAGCAGTTCACCGGTTCGGCCGGTTCGGCACTGTGGTTCGACTCGAACATCATGCACGGCTCGTCGAACAACATCACGCCGTATCCGCGCTCGAACATCTTCCTGGTGTTCAACAGCGTGGAGAACGCGTTGCAGCGGCCGTTCGCCGCGAGCGAGCCGCGGCCGTCGTTCATCGCGGGCCGCGACTCCACGCCGATCACGCGGTGACCAGGGACACCTTCGCCAACCGGCGGGTCGCTCGTAACGGAGAATGTGCGCCCTGTTACGTTATCGCCACCTCGCGGTTCGGCTGCGAGGGCAAGGTTGTCCGCGGCGGTCCGGGTTCTTGCTCGGGGTGAGCCCCCCGAACCGCGGGCGGACGGCCGCGATGCACGGGTGGACCGCGCCCCCTGGCGGCCCGGCCGACGATCATAGAGTCCGGCCCCGCACCATCAGATCGGGACTGATGGTGCGGGGCCGGACTCGTCTGTTCAGGGGCGGAATTCACGAAAGAGCGGTTTCTGCCGGCTGCCGCTGACGGTAAGTTGACCTGTCTGGCTGGGGGTGAGCCTGGGAGGTGCGCGCGAGCATGGCCGATGGCGGCGCGCGGGTCGAACTGCTCGGCCCGGTGCGGCTGCTCAACGGCAGCCGTGCGGTACCGGTCGGCGGTCCCGGGGTGCGGGGGCTGCTGGCGCTGCTCGCGCTGCGCGTGGGCAAGGTGGTGCCGCTCGAGGAGATCATCGACGCGCTGTGGGGCCACGATCCGCCCGCCACCGCCCGCACCATCGTGCACGGCAACGTGTCGCAGCTGCGCAGGCTGCTGCGGGAAATGGCCGATCCGGTCGCCGAGATCAGCACCCGTCCGCCGGGGTACCAGCTTTCCCTCGCGCCGGAGCGGATCGACGCGCATCGGGCGCGGGCGCTGCTGGAGCAGGCCGCGCTGGAAACGCCGGAGAACGCCTCGAAGCTGCTCGCCGAGGCGCTCGCGCTGTGGCAGGGGCCGACGCTGTCCGGCGTGCCCGATTCGGTACGGGCGCCCGAATTGGACGAGCTGCGGCGCGCGATCCGCTACGCCCGGATCAACGCGGACCTCGATCTCGGCCGGTACGACGAGCTGATCGTGGAGCTGAGCCCGATCGTCCGCGCGGACCCGCTCGCCGAACGCATCGCCGGGCAGCTGATGCGCGCGCTCTACCACGCGGGGCGGCGCGGGGAAGCGCTCGAGCTGTACCGCACCGTCTCGCGGGCCACGCTCGGTTCGCTCGGCGTCGAACCCGGAGCCGATCTGCGTTCGCTGCACGAGCGGGTGCTCAACGACGATCTCGCCGAGCACGAGAGCGCGGTGCCGGAGCACGCCGTCGCGCCGTCTCAGCTGCCGCCCGCGCTGCCGACGCTGGCCGGGCGCGAGGCGGAGGTGGAATGGCTCAACGGGCTCGCGGAACGCGGCGACAGCACGGTGATCGTGTCCGGCACCGCCGGGGTCGGCAAGAGCGCGCTGGTCATCTGGTGGGCGCACCGCGCGGCCCGGCTGTTCCCGGACGGGGTGCTGTACGCGGCGCTGCAAGGGTTCGACCCGCATCACCCGCCGCTGGAGCCGGGGGATCTGCTGTCGCAGTTCCTGCTCGGACTGGGCGTGCCCGCGGACGAAGTGCCGGAGCACGTGCACGAACGCGTGGCGTTGTACCGGTCGCTGATCGCCGGGCGGCGGATGCTCGTGCTGCTCGACGACGCGCGTTCGGCCGAACAGGTGCGTCCGTTGCTCCCTCCGGGTGCACGGTCGATGACGGTGGTGACGAGCCGTTCGCGGCTGGAGGCGCTGGCGGTGTCGCACGCGGCGAAGCTGCGCGTGCTCGGCACGCTCGCGCCGGAGGCGGCGGTGAGCGTGATCGAGGAACTGGCCGGGCCGGCGGACTTCGACCTCAATCACGCGCTGGCCCGGCTGTGCGGCTACCTGCCGCTCGCGCTGCGGATCGCCGGGGCCCGGCTCGCCGCGAGTCCACAGTGGACACTCAAGGACCTCGTCGGGGAGCTGGGAAACGAACGCACCCGGCTGGCCGGGCTCGACGTCACCGGGGCCGACGACGGCGTGCGGGCCGCGTTCGACGTCTCGTTCCGCGGCCTGCCGGACGGACTGGCCCGGACGCTGCTGCGGCTCGGCGCGGTGCCCGCCCGGCACACCGGTCCGCATCTCACGGCGGCCATCGCGGAGATCCCGGTGGAGCAGGCCCGGCGCGAACTCCGCACGCTGGCCGCGCACAACCTGATCGCCGAGACCTCGCGCGACGCCTTCGCCCCGCACGACCTGGTCCGGCTGTACCTGCGGGAGCTGGCGGAAACCGAACTGGACCCGGCGGAACGCGCGGCGGTGCTCGACCGGGCGATCCGCTACCACCAGGCCGCCTCGGACACCGCGCGGCGGAAGATGTTGCGCATCGTCGACCCGCTCGACCTCACCGGCCTGGTGCCGCCGGAGGCACTGCCGCCGCTGGAGACCTTCGCCCAGGCCCAGGACTGGTTCGCCGCGGAATGGCCGAACCTGCTGGCTGTACTGGACGCCGCCCACGCCGACGGCCGCTATGCCGACGTCTGGCGGCTCGCCCGCGTCGCGCACACCTACCGGGTCGTCTGCCCGCTGTACGAGGAATGGATCCGGCTGGTCGACTTGGGCCTCGCCGCCGCCGAGGCCGCGAACGAACCGCTCGGCCAGTGCTGGATGCTGATCTCCCGGTGCGCCATCGCGCTCACCTTCGAGCTGTCGCCGGGCAGCATCGCCGACGCCGAACGCGCGGTCGGCCTGGCCACCCGGCTCGACGGCCGCTCGCTCATCGTCGCCAAGATCCACCTGGGCAGCGTGCTGACCCTGCTCGGCCGCTATTCGGAGGCGATCGAACGGCTGCTGGAGGCCGTCGAGGAAACCGAACGCACCGGCGATCTCGAACTGCGTGGCCAAGCGCTCAACAACTGCGCCGAGACGGAAAAACGAGCCGGCCGTCCGGCCGAGGCGATCACGCATCAGCTGGCGTCGCTGGAAATAGACCGCCAGCTCGGCGACGACAGCTATGCCGTGGTGTCGCTGAACAACCTCGCGGAACTGCATCTGGGCATCGGAGACCTGGAAGCCGCCGAACGCTACGCGAGGGAGGCGGTGGCTCTCGCGGTGGCGCGGCAGTTCGAACTGCAGGAGGGCATCCTGCGAGTGACGCTGGCACGGATCCTGCGCGGCCAGGAACGACTGGAGCCCGCACGGGAGGAGTACCGGCGGGCGGTGGCGTTGTACGAGCGGATGAATCCCCGGCAGGTCGAGGAGCTGCGGAAGGAAGCGGCGGAGCTGGAGTAGCACCCGCCCCCGCTGGCGGTGGGCGGGTGGACAGCCGGCGGAAGGCGATGCGGCCGGACGACTGTCCTCCGGTCGGGCCCGCCCCGCTGTCGGTGGGCGGGTGGACAGCCGGCGGGAAGCGATGTGTCCGGACGACCGTCCTCCGGTCGGGCCCGCCCCGCTGGCGGTGGGCGGGCGGACAGCTGGCGCAAAGCGATGCGTCCGGACGACTGTCCTCCGGTCGGGCCCGCCCCGCTGGCGGTGGGCGGGTGGGCGACCGGCGGAAGGCGATGCGACCGGACGACCGAGGCCGCCCTCCTCCGGCCGGGCCCGCCCGCGGAGGTTGCCGGGCGGGCAAAGACCGGGCCGCCGGGGAGTGAGCGGGCAGTCGGCGGCCCGTGCTCTTGTACAATGTTCAGCTGTATTTTCGCAGGTCTGCGTGGTAATAATCGCGTCCGCTTAGCGGATTCTTAGCCATCCGGCGGTCAGCGCGCGTAGGGTCGGCCGCGACGCTGGCGGAGCCCTAGGGGAGGGGCAGGCTGTGAAGCCGGCGACGGGACCGCGGCGGTATGGCGCGGACCTGGGAGAGCCGCCAGGAGCGGTTCGGTGGCGGTTGGCCGGCCGAGATGGGGGTAGGCCGGCCGGCCGCCAGGCTCTATTCGACGTTCGACGTGCAGAGCGCGATCGAGCTGCCGCTGCTCTCGGCGACCTTCTTGCCGTCGACGATGATCTGGCAGCTGATCTGGTTGGTCACGCCCGCGTTCGCGGTGTCCGCGGTGAGCGAGAGGACCGGCCTGCCGCCGTCGTAGGAGGCGTGCCCGTGCCAGTCGTCGGTGCTCGGCGGGGTGGACGCGGTGCGCTGGTCGTTCAGCGTGCCGTAGCGGACGGTCGCGCCGCCTGCCGAGGTCACCACGAAGTCGACCGAATGCTTCTCGCCCGGCTGCGGCGGGATGTGCAGTTCTCCCGCTCGCGCGGTGCCGAACATCGACGGGTACAGCAGCATCGCGCCGCACAGCAGGGCGGCGAGTGCGGAAAGCGTGGTTCCGGTGAGTGCGACACCCAATCCGCGCATTGTGCCCTTGGAGGAAAGTACGATTCCCGCAATTCCCGCGGCGAGGCCGACCCCGGCGAGCGGCCAGGCGAGGAAACCCCAATCCGGGAGGAACGCGACACCGGCCGCGGCCAGTCCGAGCGTGACCGCGAGCCCGCCCGGCCAGTTCGCCTGCCTCCGGGACGGCGCCTGCTGCGGCGGACGGTGCGGACCAGGGCGAGTAGTGGTCCGGCTGTGTCGTGCGGGTGCGGCCGGATACGGCTGCTCGGTCGTCATGCGTGCCTCTTCCGCGTGGGTTGGCGACGACGCTAACGCAGATGCCCGCGAAGTTGGAATAATCGTTATCGACTGACAATGTCATTCATTTACCGCGTCCGGGCAGTCGGGGTCATTTCCCGCCGGATTGCGCGGACCGGTGCCATTTACTGCCCGGAAAAAGAGCGGTGCGGCGATTCCGAACAGCGACCGCGCGCTTACCCGGCGGCGGTCCTGACCTGGTGCCGCGGTCTCCCGCGCGCCATTCACTGGTCGAAAAGACTGACTTCCGGAGTGATCTCGAGAAGTTCGTGCACCGGCCTGCCGCGCCGTCCGTCGATGGTCGTCGTGCGCACCACGCGCAACCGCGCGGTCACCGGGCGATCGAGGTTTTCCTTGATCTGGTCGAGCAGATCCGGGGCGACCGCGCCCTGAATGGTTCCGCCCGATTCCCGCTCCAGGTAGAAAATCCGCCGCCGGGTGCGCACGCCGTCGAGGCGTCCGGTCACCGTCTCGTAGCCGACCGCCTCGCGGGACTCGCGCAGGCTGCCCTGCAGCACCCTGGCCTGTTCGGTGGTCATGCTCCGGGTCACCTGCTCGCCCGCGGTCGGCGTGAGCGCCATGCCGATGCCGGCGTGCTTGCTGACCGCGTTGACGACGTCGCTGACCGCGTTGCGCACCGTGTCGCGCTGCAGCAGCACCGCGTCGAGCGCGCCGTCGTCGGAACCGTTGGCGGGCAGGAAATCGCAGAGTTCCTTCACCGCGCGCTCGGACAGCGTTTCGATGCCGTCGTGGATCAGCGCGTCGTCGACCGCCGGTTCCGGGAAGCCGAAGAAGATCGCGTTGCCCGCCTGTCCTTTTTGGATCAGCGGGGCCTTGTCGCGGTCCGCCTGCTGGACGAAGGTGACCTCGTTCGACGGATTGCGGATGATGTGCCCGATCTTCGCCGTCGCGTCCTGCAGCGCGCGGCTGATGTCGGAGAAGGTGTAGGCGTCGATGTGCGTTTCGCCGATCACCGACACGTGCAGCAGCGGCGCGCGGCAGGTGCGCTCGAACTTCGCGTTCGCCGCCATCGCCGAGGCGCGCGCGAGGTCGTCCAGCCACGTGCCGCCGGGGATCTCGTCGGCGATCCGCCGGAACTCGTTCCTCACCACACCATCTCCGGGATGCCTCTGCCGCCTTCGGCCCACACCGATTCCCACACGTCCTCGTCGCCGGGACGGCACAGGAAGCCGTCGAGCATGCCGCCTACCGGCTGGATCTGGTCGAGGTACATCGCGGGCTGGCCGACGATGATGCCGCGCAGGGTCAGCAGGCCGTACAGCGCGGTGCGGCCGGCGTCGTCAAGCCGCTTCAGCGCGCCCCATTCGTCCGGCAGCAGCACCACGTCGAGCCCGCGCGGCGGATGCGCCGTGCGGGTGACGAACGCGCCGCCGAGCCAGGCCCTCCCGGAGGTGATCACCCGCTGGGCGACCCCGAGGTAGCTGTTGAGCGCGCTGAAGAGGATCTCGCGCTCGTTCTGGTGCGGCGCGTCGTAGACCAGGCGCTCGTAGACGTCGGCGAGGTCGGCGTGATGGCGGCCGGGCGGCAGCAGGTTCTGTGGCGTCCAGTGCGGAAGCGCCATCGGACCTCCTGACGTCGTCCGGGGCCCTCGGCGCCCGCTTACCGTGCGTAGCCGAATCTACCAGGTGGGTGTCAGCCACTGCGTCCAGGTCGCCGGGGCGCGGGTTCGTCGTCGTGCGGCCAGTGCGGACTCCGCTGGTCGTCCTCGGGCCAGCTCAGTTCGCCGGACAGCCTCGGCTCCGGATCGGGCAGCGGATGCCCGGCGGGACCGGGCACCGGATGCCGCTCGTGGTACGGCTCGTCCGGGTCGACTTCCGGATAGTCGTTGTAGACGCGCTCCGGCTGGTCCTCGTAGTGCGGGTACGCGGGTTCCTCGTAGTCCTCGTACGGATTCGCCGGCGGGATGTGCCGGGTCTCCTCGGCCGGGGCCTCGACGGGCGCTGCCGCGGGCCGGTACGGCTCCGGCTCGGCCTCGGCCTTCGGCCGGGAAACGCGCGTGAACAGCCACATGGCCGCCGCCCCGAGCAGGAACGAGACCAGCAGCCACAGCCAGATCTGCCCGAAGAGCCAGAGCATCCGCCATCACCTCTGTTCCACTGTGATCTCGACCCGCCGGTCGCTGTCGCCCCCGTCGTCCGGACCGTTGTCCGAACCAGTGCCCGAACCGCTCGCGCTGGCCACCGCGAGCAAACGGTCGCGCGGCACGTCCTCGCGGATCAGCAACCGGATCACGGCCAGCGCCCGGTTGCGGGAGAGCTTCAGCGCCGCACCGCGCCCGCCCGGACCGTCGGCGACCCGGCCGACGAAGCGGTAGCGGAAGTTGTCCGGGGCGTCCCGCAGCAGCGGCGCGAGATCGCGCGCGGCCTGCTCGCCCTCGTCGGTGAGCTGGGCGGTGTCCGGTTCGAAGGTGATCGGCGCGGCGGCGAGCCTGCGGTCCAGTTCGGCCTGGATCCCGTCGCGGTCGGTCGGCGGCGCGGGCGGCGGGGCGGGCGAACTCGGCGGCGGGCTGGACGGCGGAGCCGTCGACGGTTCGGGCGAGGGCGCGGGCCGCACCGGTCCGGCTCCGCCGGAGGCTTGCGCGGATTCGACCCCGTCGACACCCTGCACGATGCCCAGCGCGCGACCGGCTTCCTCGGCCGGGAAACCCTCGAGGGTCGCCTGCCGTCCGGAGAACTTCACCTCGCCGCCGCGCAGACCGGCCGCGTCGAGCGCGGAGCGGGACCGCGCGGCGAGGTCGTCCTGGATTCCGCTGCCCTGCAGCCAAGTCACGAGGCCCGCGAGCAGGGCCGTGACCACGACCGCGACGGGGATCAAGCGAAGCCACCCTCGTGCACCGGACATAACAGGACCCTATGCCGGGCCGGTCCGGTTGGCGACCTGGTGCGGACCGCCGTTCGGGTGGCTCTCGAAGGAGTGCCGGCACCGGCGGTCACCGGCGCCGGCACTCCTCGATGGAGGAGCGTTCAGGAAGCGGTCGCGTTGCCCCGCACGTCGATGCTGATGCTCGCCGGGTCGTCCGGCACGAGCGGGACGAGCGGAGCCAGCTCCGGGCGCTTCGGCGACAGCCCGTCGCCCATCGACTCGCCGCGCAGCTGACGGCGGATCCACGGCAGCAGGTGCACCTTGGTCCACGTGAGGTCGGACCGCCGCGACGTGATCCAGGTGGCCGGCTCGGTGCTCGGCGGGTACGGCTCGCGCCAGTCCTCGGTGACCGGGACGCCGAGCACCTCGGCGGTGTGCAGCGCGATCCGGCGGTGCGCGTCCGGCGTGAAGTGCAGCCGGTCGTCGCTCCACGCGCGACGGTCGTGCAGCGGCTCCATCGTCCACAGGTCGACCATCTTCGCGCCGTGCCGGGCCGCGATCGCCCACAGATGCGTGTTGTAGATCGCGACCTTGCCGCGCAGCACGCTCATCACCGACAGCGTCTTGGTGTCCGGCCCGTTGAAGATCACCACCGGGATCCCGGCCTCGCGCAGCTTCGCCACGCCCGCCTCGAACCGCTCCGCGATGGCGTCGACGTCCGCGCCCGGCACGATCACGTCGTTGCCGCCCGCGCACAGCGTGACCAGGTCGGGCTTCAGCTCGAGGGCGATCGGGAGCTGCTCGTCCATGATCTCGTCGAGCATCTTGCCGCGCAGCGACAGGTTCGCGTACTGGAACCCCGGCTCGTCGCCGGCCAGGATCTCGGCGAGCCGGTCGGCCCAGCCCCGGAAAGTCCCGTCGCCCCGATGGTCGTTGAGGCCCTCGGTGAAGCTGTCCCCGATGGCTACGTAGCTGTTGATCCCGTACACGCTGGGTTCCCCTTTCCCGCTGGTGCGCGCCTGTTCCCCGTGAAGTCCCGGACCTAGTTGTACACCCCAACTAACAGTCGGATATCCCCGTATCCTTCCCGCCGGACAGGACCGGTTCAGCCGGATGTCACAGTCTCTTACCTTGTCGGGGGTTCGCGCCTCCCTATTACGGCATTTTCACCGGGACGAACCTCACGATCGGCCCCTTACCGGGCGCCATGTGGGGTAGGTCTCCCGGCCTGGGGGTCCGTCGCGAGTTGCGGCAGGCTGGAAGCTGTGACAGACGAGACTGCGAAGGGGCCGGCGCGGGAGTCGCTCACGCAGATCCTCGGCGGGCGGCGCGGCGCGATCGACGCCAGCATCCCGCCGGCCGCGTTCGTCGTCGGCTGGCTCGCTTCCGGCCAGTCGATCGCCTGGGGAGCCGGGGTCGCGATCGGCGTCGCCGTGCTGCTGGGCGCCTACCGGCTGTTCCGCGGCGACAAGGCGCGCGCGGTGGTGGTGAGCCTCGCCGCGGTGGTGATCGCCGCGCTGATCGCGATGCACACCGGCCGGGCCGAGGACTTCTTCCTCCTGCAGCTGTTCTCGAACGCGGCGAGCGCGCTGCTGTTCGCGGCGAGCATCGCGGTCCGCTGGCCGTTGCTCGGCGTGATCGTGGGGTTGCTCCTCGGGCAGAAGACCCGCTGGCGGCGCGATCCGGCCCTGCTGCGCGCGTATTCGTGGGCGAGCGGCGTGTGGGTGCTGCAGTACTTGCTGCGCGTGGTCGTTTACGGACTGCTGTGGTGGACCGGGCAGGTGGTGGCGCTCGGAGTGGCGCGCACGGTGCTCTCCTGGCCGCTGGTGGCCGCGACCGTCGCGGTGAGCGGGTGGGTCCTCTACCGGAGCCTTCCCGCGGAACACCCGGGCCTTCGCCTGGCGAAAGACCCGGGTGCGGGCGAGTCCGGAAACGGACCCGGAAGTTAAGGCGGCCCCCGGCGAGGGGGGAGGGTCCGGGGGCCGGTTCCTACGGTACCCGGACCGGAGGGGTTGAGTCGACGGTTTCGACTCTTCCGCTCAAGTTTTGGTGGCATTCACCCGTCGGGATGGTCTCGGGGTGTCCTCGCCCCACGCCTCGACCGCCGCGAGCCAGGCCGCGCCGAGCACTCCATCGGAGCTGGTCAGAACGGTGAGACCGGCGAATTCGGCCCGCACGCGAGCCCCGACCGGGCTGTTTTCGGCCAGCACGCTGCCCACGAGCACGATCGGAGTTTTTTCTCCCGGCTCGCGCGTGGCGCGGGCGACGCGCACGAGATGCCGGGCGCCCCGGGCGACGATTTCCTCCGCGCCGGGCTCGCCGGCCGCCGCCGCGGCGCTCACCAGCGGCGCGTACCGGGCCAGCCGGACCGGCGGTTCCGCGTTCGCCTTCGTCACCAGTGCCCACATGACCGTGAACCGGTCGGACAGGTCCACTGCGGACGGTCCGAACGCCTCGGCGAGCACCGCCTCGGCCAATCCGTCGAGCGGCCCGTCGCCTTCGAGAGCGGCGAGCGTGGCGCGCACGGCTTCGCGGCCGAGCCAGAATCCGGAGCCCTCGTCGCCGAGCAGCCAGCCGTGCCCGCCCGCGGTGGCGACCATCCGGCGGCCGCGGATGCGCCCGGCGATCGAGCCGGTGCCCGCGACGAGCACGGTGCCGTCCGGTTCGGCCGTCGCGGACGCGTAGGCCACCTCGGCGTCGCCGGTCGTGCGGACCCGGCCGGCGAGTCCGATCCGCTCCCACGCCGCGGTGAACTCCGCGGCGACCGCCGGATCGGACAGCTTGCTCTCGCCTGCCATGCCGACCACGACGCCGAGCACGTCGGTCCGTCCGTCCACTGCGGACTCGATGGCCCCGGCGATCCGGGCCGCCGCTACCGCGGGCGGATGCGAATTCGGGTTCGCGCCCTCCGCGGCCCCGGTGCCGCGGACGACGCCGGCGGCGTCGAGCGCGATCGCTCGCGTCGACGTGCCGCCGGCGTCCACGCCTACTACGAGGCTCACCGGGTCTTGGTCACCTTCAGCAGACCGCGCGGGTTGTCCGGGTTGCCGCCGCGAGCGAGCGACAGACCGAGCGCGATCCGCTGGATCGGCAGGATTTCCAGTACTGGAGCCAATTCCTCGACCGTCGGGGCGACCGGGATGCGCAGCGCGGCGGGCACGTCGTTCGCCGCCGAGCCGACCGCGAGCACGTCCGCGCCGCGTTCGCCGACCGCTTCGAGGACCTCGCGCATGGCCTCGCCGCCGCGGCCGAGGCTGGTGGCGGCGAGCACGGCGGTCTCGCCGTCGACCGCCGCGACCGGGCCGTGCAGCAGGTCCGCGCCGCTGTACGCGCGGGCCGCGAGGTAGCTCGTCTCGGCCAGCTTCAGCGACGCTTCGAGCGCGCTGGCATAGGAGTAGCCGCGGCCGGTGGTGAGAACGCGGTCGACAAAGCGATAACGGTCCACCGCGCGCTGCACGCCTTCGACGGCGCCGTCGAGCGTCTGCTGGGCCAGTTCGCCGATCTTCTCGGCGTCCTCTCCCTTGCCGCCGCGGATCGCGTCGATGAAGAGGTACAGCGCCATCAGCGTCGCGGAGTACGTCTTGGTCGCCGCGACCGCCTTCTCGACGCCGGCCCCGATGTCGATGCCCAGCTCGGAAGCCGCGCGCAGCGGCGAATCCGGGGTGTTGGTGACCGACACGGTCAGCGCGCCCTGCCGCCGCGCGGCCTCGGTGACCTCGATCAGGTCGGGCGAACCGCCGCTCTGGCTGACCGTGATGAAGAGCACGTCGCGCAGGTCCGGGCGAGCGCCGTACAGCGTCGCGGTGGACGGCGAAACGAGGCCGGCCGGCAGGCCGAGGAGTACCTCGATCAGGTATTTCGCGTACAGCGCGCCGTGGTCGCTCGAACCGCGAGCGGCGAGCAGCGCGAACCGCGGCGGGTTCTGTGAGATCTTTTCCGCGACCTCCGCGATGCCGGACCGCCGCTCGACCAGCCCGGCCAGAACGCTGGGCTGCTCCGAGATTTCCGCGGCCATGTGCTCGCCGGGACGTAGTTGGGTCATCACTTTCCTCTCCGCCGGGACGGGGTCCCGGTGTGCTGAGCGGCGTCCGGTCAGGTCTAGACCAATGCTAGCCGGGCGGAGCGGGTCGGGAGAAGGGTACGTTTCCTCACGGGGCCGTGGCGCGTTTAATGTGGGAAGACTGAGGGAGCCGGGCATGCTGGAGACACCCCCCGCGAGCGAGGCGGGGACTGCTGCGCGAGGGCAGCGCGAACCCAAGTACTGGGCGCTGAAGCAGCATCTGCTGGACCTGCTCGACGCTTTGCCGCCGGGATCGCCGATCCCGACCGAGCGGGCGCTGGCGGGAGAGTTCACCGTTTCGCGCACCACCGTGCGCCAGGCGCTGGCGGATCTCACCGCCGAGGGCAGACTGCACCGCGTCCAGGGCAAGGGCACGTTCGCCGCCGAGCCGAAGCTCGCGCAGCGGCTGCAGCTGTCCTCTTATACCGAGGACATGCGCAAGCAGGGCCTGAAGCCGTCGTCCCAGCTGCTGGAACTCGAGGAGCTTCCGGTCGAGGGCGAGATGACGAAGCTGCTGCAGCTGCGCAACGGCGCGAAGATCCTGCGGCTGCGCCGGCTCCGGCTCGCCGACGGCCAGCCGATGGCGCTCGAGACCACGCACCTGCCGCTCGGCCGGTTCCGCGGGCTGCGCAAGCACATCACCGCGGGCGGTTCGCTGTACGCGGTGCTGCGCGAGCATTACGGCGTCGAGCTGGAGCGCGCGGAGGAGACCATCGAGACGTCGCTGGCCGGTCCGCAGGAAGCGGAGATCCTCGGCGCGGACGTCGGCATGCCGGTGATGATGCTGACCCGGCATTCGTTCGCCACCGACGGCAAGCCGGTCGAGTTCGCCCGCGCGGTTTATCGCGGCGACCGGTACAAGTTCGTCACCACGCTGCTTCCCTGACGCGTGCCCGCCGGCATCCGCTGGGGCACGCCCGCGGCTCGCGGCGTGCTCTGGACGACCATCCTCGGTTCGGGGATGGCGATGCTCGACGGCACGATCGTGAACGTCGCGCTGCCCAGGATCGGCGAGGAGCTGGGCGCGTCGGTCGCCGGTCTGCAGTGGATTCTCGACGGCTACCTGCTGGCGCTGGCCGCGTTGATCCTGGTCGCCGGGTCGCTCGGCGACCGCTACGGCAGGCGGCGGGTGTACCTGGCCGGCGTGGTGTGGTTCGGCCTCGCGTCCGGGCTGTGCGCGGCGGCGACGTCGACCGAGCTGCTCGTGCTGTTCCGCGTGCTGCAGGGAATCGGCGGGGCGTTGCTGACGCCGGGGTCGCTGGCGATCCTGCAGTCGTCGTTCTCGCCCGAGGACCGGGCGCGGGCGATCGGCTCGTGGTCCGGGCTCGGCGGGATCGCCGCCGCGGTCGGGCCGTTGCTCGGCGGACTGCTGGTGCAGGCGTGGTCGTGGCGGCTGGCGTTCTTGATCAACCTGCCGCTCGCGGTGGTCGTCGTGCTGATGGCGCGGCGGTTCGTGCCGGAGTCGCGCGATCCCGCGGCGACCGGGCATCCGGACTACGTCGCCGCGGCGGTCGGCGCGCTCGGGCTGGCCGGGGTGACCGGCGCGCTGGTCGAGGCTCCGGTGCGCGGGATCGGCGATCCGGTGGTGCTGGCGGCTTTGGCGGTCGGGGTCGCCGGGCTGGGGCTGTTCCTTTGGCTCCAGCACCGGGCGGCCGAACCGCTCGTGCCGCCTTCGTTGTTCCGCGACCGGACGTTCACGCTGTCGAACGCGCTGACGTTCGTGGTCTACGCGGCGCTCGGCGGCGTGATGATGTTGCTGGTTCTGCAGCTTCAGGTGTCGCTGGGGTACTCGCCGACGCTGGCCGGGCTGGCCGGATTGCCGATCACGGTCATCATGCTGCTGCTCTCCGGCCGGTCGGGCGCGCTGGCGCAGCGGATCGGCCCCCGGCTGCAACTGGTGGCCGGACCGATCGTGGTCGGCATCGGGATGTTGTTGCTGACGCGGGTGGGCCCAGGGTCGTCGTACCTTGGATCGGTGCTGCCCGCGGTGGTGGTCTTCGGACTCGGCCTGGCCACAGTGGTCGCCCCGGTAACCGCGACGGTGCTGGCCGCCGCGCCGGACCGGTACGCCGGGGTCGCGTCCGGGGTCAACAACGCGATCGCCCGATCGGGTGGACTTCTGGCGGTAGCAGTGCTGCCCGCCGCGGCGGGTCTGACCGGGTCGGCCTACCGAGACCCGGCCGCGCTGACCGCCGGATGGCAGACCGCGCTGGTGATCTGCGCGGTGCTGGCGATCGTCGGCGGGCTGATCGCGTTGGGAATTCACAACGGGGTGCTCGGCGCGGTGGAAACGGATGATTCGCCGCATCCAGGGGATTGCCTGCATTGCGGGGTGGAAGGGCCGCCGACGCACGTCCATCCGGGTGGGCGGCGCTGATCTTTCGGCGGACTACGCGGTGCCGCGGGAGCGGGCGACCAGCCGGGTCTCGATGCGCTGCAAGGCCGTGATCAAGGTGCCGATCTCTTCGGTATCCGCGAAGGTCCCGTCGAGCAGGGCGGACCAGGTGTCGCGCAGTCGTTGCAGGTTCTCCGCTGCCTTGGCCGTGGGGTAGAGGCGCACTCGCCGGGCGTCGGCGGGGTCGGCTTCCCGGCGTAGCAGGCCCTTGGTTTCCAGGCCCCGGACCGCCCTGCTGACGTTGCTGGAGATCATCTGCGTGGCCTCGGCCGCGGCGTTGACCGTGGTGCCTGGGTGGCGGTCGACGAATCGCATCACCGCTCCTTCCAGCGGTGTCCCCGACTCGGCGTGTGCCTCCTTGGCGGCGTTGAGGTGCCGGGCCACCGCGAGGATCAGGTCGGCTGCCTCGAAGAGCTGGTCGTCTTTCACCGGGCCAGCGTAGCCGAATACCTATCGTTTGACAGGTATCTGCTCGGCGACGTAGATTTAGCTATCAATTGATAGCTAAGGAGCGGCCATGAAGGGCAAGAGCGCGCTGATCATCGGAGCGTCGCGGGGGCTGGGTTACGCGCTGGCCGCCGAGTTCCTCGGTCGCGGCTGGCAGGTCACCGCGACCGAGCGCACGCCGTCCGCGCTGCGCGAGCTGGTCGGGGCGGCGGTGGAGACCGTGGACATCACGGCGCCCGAGCAGGTCGCGGCGCTGCGCGAAAGGCTGGCCGGATCGGCGTTCGACCTGCTGTTCGTCAACGCCGGGACCAACTACACGACCGACCCCTCGGCGACCCTCGCCGACGTGTCCACCGAGGACTTCACCCACGTCATGGTGACCAACGCGCTGAGCCCGATGCGCGTCGTCGAGACTCTGCAGGATCTGGTTCCCGAGACGGGCACCATCGGCGTGATGTCGTCGGGCCAGGGCAGCGTCGCCGACAACACGAACGGCGGGTTCGAGGTGTACCGGGCGAGCAAGTCCGCGCTGAACCAGCTCATGCGCAGTTTCGCCGCGCGGCACGCCGACGATCCGCGCACGCTGCTGCTCATGGCGCCGGGCTGGGTGAAGACGGACCTCGGCGGGCCCTGGGCGCGGCTGACTGTCGACGAGAGCATCCCCGCGGTCGCCGACACGATCGAGGCGTGGGCGGGCAAGGGCGGGCTGCACTATCTGGACCGGCAGGGCCAGACCGTCAACTGGTGAGCGGCCTCCCAAGTCGCGTTGGGCGCGCCAAACGGCCACGGCGCGGACCGTGCCGGCGGCCGGGGAGTGCCGCTGGCACCGTCCCAACGCGGGGCTAAGCGAGCAGTTCGGCCAGCATCGCCGGGTCGATGTTGCCTCCGGAGACGATCGCGACGGTGCGGCCGCCCGGAAGTTCGTCGGCGTGGTGCAGGTAGGCGGCCGGGGCGGTGGCGCCGCTGGGCTCCGTCACCAGGCGGCCTTGGCGGGCCAGCACCCGGACGGTGTCGCGGATTTCGTCCTCGGTCACCGTGATCACGCCGTCCAGGACGCGCCGCAGGTGCGCGAACGTCAGTTCGGACGGTTGCGCGCGCAGGCCGTCCGCGATGGTGCGGGCGCGGTCGGTGATGGGCCAGTCCACGAGCTCGCCCGCGGCGAGGCTGGCGGCGGTGTCGGCGGCCAGTTCCGGTTCGACGCCGTAGACCTTCGCGTTCGGGCACTTCGCCTTGATCGCGGTGCCGACCCCGGAGGCGAAGCCGCCGCCGCTGACCGGGACCAGCACGGTTTCGACGTCCGGCAGGTCCTCGGCGATCTCCAGCCCGACGGTGCCCTGCCCGGCGATGATGTCCGGGTGGTCGAACGGCGGGATCAGCGTGAGGCCGCGTTCCTCGGCGAGGGCGAGCGCCGCCGATTCCCGTTCCGCGATCGGCACCTCGCGGACCTCCGCGCCCCAGCGGAGGGTGGCTTCGACCTTCAGCCGCGGCGTCACGTCCGGCACCACGATCACCGCCGGAATCCCGAATTCGCGGGCGGCGTACGCGACTGCTTGCGCGTGGTTGCCGCTCGAATACGCGACCACTCCGCGTTCCCGTTCGGCGTCGGTGAGTGCGGCGATCGCGTTGTACGCGCCGCGGATCTTGAACGCGCCGATCGGTTGCAGGCTCTCGGGTTTCACCCAGAATTCGCCGGGAACCCAGAGCTGACGCAGCAGCGGGGTGCGCACCGCGGTGCCCTTCACCCGTCCGGCCGCGGTTTCGATGTCGGAGATCGTCACGAGGTGCATGAGGCGAGTATGTCAGGAAAGTGTGAGCTTTAGTCTATCCATTGTGGACAGTCAACGTGGCGTCCCTCACCTCGGGGCAACGAAGGGAGCACCTCACGCGACTTAACCGTTGAAGAAACAGAGACCAACGGCTGGGAAACGATCAGATCGGAATCATGAGCGAGGAGCAGAAGGAAGCCAAGGAGGACAAGAAGAACCTCCGGATGACCTCGGTGCTCGCCGCGGCGCTCGCGGCGGTCACCGCCGCGTTGCTGGGTTCGACGCTGGGGGTCGCGGGCACCGTCATCGGCGCCGGGGTGGCCAGTGTGGTCAGCACCGTCGGAGGCGAGTTGTACCTGCGTTCTCTGCAACGCACTCGTGATGCTGCTCGGAAGGCTCTCGAGACGGCGGCTCGGCGCAGCCGCAGCGGGCTGTCCCCGGTGCGGGTGCCGGTCGACGCGGTGCGGGAGTCGGCGCCAGGGGACGCGGCGACCGTGCACGTGCCCGCTGATCTGGCGAACATGCCGACGGTTCGGCTGCGGGCTACGGAGCCGGAGCCTGCCGAGGGGCTCGGGGAGAAGCTTCGGAAGATGCGGTGGCCGTTGATCATCGGGTCGTCCGGAGTCGCGTTCGTGGTGGCGTTGGTTGTCTTGCTGGGGCTGGACTGGACTACCCAGGGGAGCGTGTCCACCGGGTTGATTCCTCGGCAGCCGGATACCAGTCAGCAGCGGGAGGATCGGCCGGATCATTCGCCCAGTACTGAGCCGCAGGTTCCTTCTGGGGGTCCGTCTCGGTCGGGGAGTGCGACGTCTTCGCCTGCTACTACGCCTAGTGCTCCGCCGTCTTCTCGGGCGACGCAGCAGACGCAGCCGCCGTCTTCGTCTTCGAAGCCGACTACTTCTTCGCAGGCGCCTAGCGGTAGTCAGACGCCTACTGCGCCTGGGGTGCCTTCTAACGCGAATGAGTAGGCGGCTCGTCGCCCTGGGGGGCGACATTGCCGGTGATTGGTTGCGTGGGGCACCCCGAAGCCCAATTGTGCTGACGGGCGGTGGGTGCTTGTCAAGGCGGGAAAGATGCCTTGACAAGCACCCACCGCCCGCAGGGAGGCTTCGTATCGGGGTGCGGGGGAGGGGCTGGGTGCCTCGCTGTTTGGGTGCAGCGGTGCGGTTTTAGGGCTGGGTGCGGCGGCTGCGGTGTGTTTACGGGAGTTGGGCTCGTAGTGCTTGTGCGGCTGCTTTCGGGTCTTCTGCTTCGGTGATTGCTCGGACTACGACGATGCGGGTGGCGCCTGCTGCCAGTACTTCGGGCAGGCGGGGTTCGTCGATGCCGCCGATGGCGAACCACGGGCGGTTTGTGCCGCTTGCTGCGGTTGCGCGGACCAGGTCAAGGCCTGGGGCGGATCGTCCTGGTTTGGTGGGGGTGGGCCAGCACGGGCCGGTGCAGAAGTAGTCCACTCCTGGTTCCGTTGCGGCTGCGGTGGCTTGCTCCTCCGAATGGGTGGAGCGGCCGATCACTACCTCGTCGCCCAGGACTCGGCGGGCCAGGGGCACCGGGATGTCGTCTTGGCCCAGGTGCAGGACGTCGGCGCCGACTGCCAGCGCTACATCCGCTCGGTCGTTCACCGAGAGCAGCGCTCCGTGGCGGGCGCAGGCTTCTGCCAGGATCTCCAGCGCCGCGATTTCCTGCTTGGCCTCCAGCGGTGCGCCTCCGGTCTTGTCCCGCAGTTGCACGATGTCGACGCCACCGGCCAGCGCGGCGTCGGCGAACTCAGCTAGGTCTCCTCGGGAGGAGCGGGCGTCGGTGCACAGGTACAGCCGGGCGGCGGCTAGCCGGGTGCGAATTTGGTCTCCGGTCAAGGCAGGCATGGCGGTGACGTTACCCGCGCGCTACGGTGTGGGGGTCCGCACGGGAGCCCGAGGCAACGGGCTGAGAGGGAGCTGCCGCTCCGACCGTGGAACCTGATCCGGGTCATGCCGGCGCAGGGAGCGTGATTCCACTGTGAACACCAGCACCACAACCGTCACTGTCGTCGGCGGCGGCGTCATCGGGCTGTCCGCGGCTTGGCGCGCGGCCGCTCGCGGATGGCGCGTCACGGTCGTCGACCCGGAACCCGTGCGCGGCGGCGCGTCCTGGCTCGCCGGCGGGATGCTCGCGCCGGTCACCGAGGCGTGGCCGGGCGAGGAAGCCGTGCTCAGCCTGGGGGAAGCGGCGCTGCGGCGCTGGCCCGGCTTCGCGAGCGACCTCGCCGCCGAAGGCACCGATCCCGGGCTCGCCGAGCACGGCACGATCGTCGTCGGGTTCGACAGCGCCGACGCCGGGCACCTCGACATCCTCGCTGGCTATCTGCGTTCGCTCGGCCGCGACGTCGAGACGCTCACCGGACGCGAGGCGAAGCGGCTCGCGCCGGGGCTCGGCGCGGTGCGCAGCGGCTTGCACGTGCCGGGCGATTTAGCCGTGGACAACCGGAAACTGCTCACTGCGTTGAGCGAAGCGGCTACGAAGCGTGGGGTCGAGTTCCGGCGCGAGCGGTTGCAGAGCCTCTCCGAAGTGTCCGGTCCGGTGATCCTCGCCGCCGGCGCGTGGACCGGACAGCTGCATCCGTTGCTGGAGCACGCCGTACGCCCGCTGAAGGGCGAGATTCTGCGGCTGCGTCCGCGTCGCGGGTGTCTGCCGCCTCCGCCGTACACGGTGCGCGCGATGGTCGAAGGACGGCCGATCTATCTGGTACCGCGAAAAGACGGCGAACTGGTCCTTGGCGCGACGCAGTACGAAGCCGGTTTCGACCAGGCTGTCACCGCGCGCGGCGTACGCGAGTTGCTGGAAGGCGCGGAGCGGATCCTGCCCGGCATCACGGAGTACGAGCTGGTGGAGGTCGCCGCCGGACTGCGGGCCGCGAGCCGGGACGCTTTGCCGTACCTCGGCGAAGTGAGCGAAGGCGTGTACGCGGCGACAGGACACCACCGCAACGGTTTGCTGATGGCGCCCGCGACTGCGGACGCCGTGGTCGCGTGGCTGGCCGGCGAAGCCCCGCCGCCGGAGGTCGCCGCGGCGACGCCCGCCCGTCTGGAAAAGGAGCGAGTCTGATGGAGATCAAGGTCAACGGCGAATGGCGGGAATTCCCCGACGACAGCACCGTTTCCGCGGTCCTCGACGCGCTGGGCGCGGAACGCCGGGGCGTGGCCGTCGCGGTCAACGGCGAGGTCGTTCGGCGTGGCGAATGGGAAGAAGCGGTCGTGCCGAAGGGCGCGCAGCTCGAAGTGCTGACCGCGGTTCAAGGAGGTTGAGCATGGACGACCTGATCATCGGCGAGCACAAGCTGTCGTCGCGGCTGATCATCGGCACCGGTGGCGCGGCGAATCTCGAAGTGCTGGAACGAGCGCTCGTCGCGTCGGGCACCCAGCTCACCACCGTGGCGATGCGCCGCGCCGACGCCGAGGGCGGTTCGGGCGTGCTGGAGTTGTTGCGGCGCTTGGACATCGAGCTGCTGCCCAACACCGCGGGCTGCCGGACCGCGGCCGAGGCCGTGCTCACCGCCCAGCTGGCCCGCGAGGCGCTGGAAACGAACCTGGTCAAACTCGAGGTGCACGCCGACGACCGCACCCTGCTGCCCGACCCGCTGGAGACCCTCGAAGCAGCCGAACGCCTGGTGGCGGACGGGTTCACGGTGTTCGTGTACACCAACGACGACCCGGTGCTCGCCCTCCGCCTGGAGGAGGCGGGCTGCGCCGCGGTGATGCCGCTCGGCGCCCCGATCGGCACTGGGCTGGGCATCCGGAACCCGCACAACATCGAGCTGATCGTCTCGCGCGCGTCGGTGCCGATCGTGCTGGACGCGGGGATCGGCACGGCCTCGGACGCGACGCTGGCGATGGAACTCGGCTGCTCGGCGGTGCTGCTGTCGACCGCGGTCACCCGCGCAGCGGATCCGGAGCGGATGGCGCTGGCGATGCGAAGCGCGGTGGAGGCCGGGTACCTGGCACGGGGTGCGGGGCGGGTGCCGCAGCGGTTCTGGGCGCAGGCGTCGAGCCCGCCTCGGTGAGCTACGCCTCGACGACGATTTTGCCGCGCACACCGCCGTTTTCCAGCGCGCGGTGTGCTTCGGCGATATCGGCGAACGGAAACACCCGATCCACCAGCGGCCGCACCAACCCCGCGTCGACCCACCGGCTCAGGTCAGCGAGCAGATCCGCCTTCGGGTTCCCGCTGAACGCCCGCACCCAGCGGGCAGGGCGCAGCGAGTTCGCCGCCAGGTAGCCGAGCGTGCGGGCCGGATGGGCGAGGTCGAACGCGATCGCGACCATCCGCCCGCGCGGGGTCAGCAGCCGCCGGAACGCGCCTAGGTCCCGGCCGACGGTGTCGAGGATGACGTCGAACTTCCCCAGGTCCCCCGGATCGCGGTAGTCGAGCGCGACGTCCGCGCCGAGTTCCCTTGCCAGCTCCAGGTTTTTGGCGCTCGCCAGCCCGGTCACGTGCGCGCCCATCGCTTTGCCGAGCTGGGTGGCCACGAAGCCGACCCCGCCGGTCGCGCCGCGGATCAGCAGGCGTTCGCCGGGTTTGAGCCTGGCCTTGTCGCGCAGCGCGGTGATCGCGGTGGTACCCGCCAGCAGCGACGCCGCCTGCGCGGGATCGAGCCCGGCAGGCACGTGGTCCAGCCGATCCGCGGCCATCGCGTAGTACTCGGCGGCGGTGCCCATCCGCCGCCCGACGCCCCAGACGAGATCGCCGGCGGCGAACCGGCTCGTTCCGGGCGCGGCGACCTCGCCGACCAGGTCCAGGCCGACCCGCTTGGGAAAACGCTTGCCGCTGAACGGAAGCAGCTTCCCGGACCGCATGGCGAGTTCGCCGCCGTTGACCGACAGCGCGCGCACCCGGACCAGGACTTCGCCGGGGCCGGGCACCGGTGCCGGGACCTTCACCTCGTGCAGGACTTCCGGCGGTCCGTAACGGTCGTAGACGATGGCGTTCATCGAAGTGGAAGGCATGTTCCACTTCTAGCACGGAAAGTGGAAAGGGTCTTCCGATTCGCCTAAAGTGAGAGAGTGCCGGAAAAATCGACTCGGTTGCGCACCGACGCCGCCCACAATCGCGCGCAGATCCTCGAGGTCGCCGAACGCACCTTCGAGACCGAGGGCCTGGACGTGTCGATGAGCGAGCTGGCGCGCCGTGCCGGTCTCGGCGTGGCCACCGTGTACCGGCATTTCCCGACCAAAGCCGACCTGATCGCCGAAGCCTTCGCCGAGCCGATGGCCGAATGCGCGAGCATGCTCGACGAGGCGCTCGCCGACCCCGATCCGTGGCGCGGCTTTTGCCGGGTGATCGAGGAAGTGTGCGCGATGCAGGCGCGCAACCACGGTTTCTCCGCCGCGATCGTGACCGCGCTGCCGGATCAGGCCGCCTTCGGACAGCTGCGGGACCGGGCGTTGCGGGCGTTCGCCGAGCTGATCCGCCGGGCGCAGGAAGCCGGTGCGCTGCGCGCCGACTTCGCGGTTTCCGACCTGTCGCTGATCTTGCTGGCGAACGGCGGCCTGCGGGCGGGCGCGGGAGCCGCGGCACCGGCGGCGTCGCGTCGGCTCGCCGGCTTTCTGCTGCAGTCGTTCCGGGCCGAGGCGGCCGCGCCGCTGCCGCCGCCCGCGGAGCTTCCGCTCGACGTTTCAGTGCTCTGAATGGGCGGCCAAGCTGCACAAATCGGCGGGTTATGGTGATTTCTCCCGCGCTTGACACGGATTGAGCACGGGCACGCCGTATGGTTGACGGCACCCTTTCCGGCGCACCCAGCGGCGGGCACCAGCGTCAGAAGGAGCCGATCGTGACTCTTTCCTCGGTCCAGGACGTAACGGGCCGGTTGTATCTCGCGGTGGGGCGGCTTTCCCGCTCGCTGCGCCAGGCCGGCGCGCCCGGACCTGGACACGGGTCCATCTCCGCGCTGGCCACGCTCGTCCACTTCGGCGAGCTGCGCCTCGGCGACCTCGCCGCGAAGGAAGGCGTCGCGGCGGCCACTATGTCGCGCATCGTGGCCACGCTGGTGGAGGCCGGTTACGTCACCCGCGAATCCGACCCGGTCGACCGGCGCGCCTGGCTGGCCCGCGCCACCGAGGAAGGCGAACGCCTCGTCTCCGGCGTCCGGTCCACCCGGGTGCAGGAACTGAACCGCCGCCTCGACCGGCTCACGCCCGAGGCCCGGGAGTCGATCATCGCCGCGCTGCCCGCGCTGGAAGCCCTGATCTCCGACGAGGGCTAGCGCTCCTCGGGGGCGAGCCGCCAGAACGCGGAGACGGGGCCGACTTTCGCGCCCATCGGGTAGGAGTGTTCGACGGCCTGGGAGACGAACCATTTGCCGTAGCGCGCCGCCTCGACCACGGACATCCCCTTGGCCAGCCCCGCGGTCAGCGCGGACGCCATCGTGTCGCCAGCCCCGTGGGTGTGCGGCGTCTGCCAGCGCGGGCCAGGCAGTTCCACGAACGTCGAACCGTCGAAAAGCAGGTCGACGCATTCCGGGTCGGACTGCAGGTGGCCGCTCTTCACGAGCACGTACTTCGGGCCCAGCTGGTGCAGCACGACGGCCGCGGTGTGCATGCCTTCGCGGTCGGTCACGGTCATGCCGGTGAGCAGCCGCACCTCGTCCAGGTTCGGGGTGAGCACGGTGGCGCGCGGCAGGAGTTGGTCGCGCAGCGCGGCGAGGCCGTTGTCGTCGAACAGCGACTGGCCGGTCATCGCCGCGGCCACCGGGTCGACCACGAACGGGATAGCGCCGTCGCGTCCGATTCCGGCCTTGTCGCAGGCCGCCGCGACGGCGTGGATGATCTCCGCGGACGCGAGCATGCCGGTCTTCGCCGCGCCGACGCCCATGTCCTCCGCGACCGCCTGGATCTGCCCGGCGACGATGTGCGGCGGCAGGTCGGCGCGGTCGTGCACGCCGAGCGTGTTCTGGACGGTGACCGCGGTGACCGCGACCAGGCCGTGCACCCCGCAGGTGAGGAAGGTCCGCAGGTCCGCCTGCAGTCCGGCGGCCCCGCCGGAATCCGATCCGGCGATGGTGAGCGCGGACGGCGGGCTCGGGTTCTCAGTCATGGGCGCGTTCCGGCTTCTGGTCTGGTCCTGGCGGCTGTCGTTCCTGCACAGTCCACCACGATGGCACACCCGGTGTTCGCGCTGGTCCCTCGCGCGGCTAAAACCGCGGCGGCGGCTTCAGCACCGACATCCGGTATTGGTACACCGCTTGCGCTTCGGCGATCCCCGGCCGCGGCGTGACGCCCGACTTGCGGATCGTTTTGACCGCCGAAGCGGTGCGGTGCTCGGCGACCAGGCCGTCGACCTCATGCTGCACCTCAAGCGGCAGTCGCGCCCACAACGCTTCCGGTGACTCGCTCATCCAGCCAGTGTCGCATCGGCGAGCCGCCAGAAGGGGGAAACCGGGCCGACTCCGGCACCGAGCGGATACGCCTCCTGGACGCAGCGTTCGATGAACCGTTTCGCCTCCGCGACCGCGGTGGGCACGTCCGCGCCCTTCGCGAGCGACGAGGTGATCGCCGACGCCATGGTGTCGCCGCCGCCGTGGGTGTTTTCGGTCTCGATG
Source organism: Amycolatopsis sp. VS8301801F10 (assembly GCF_046195355.1). Classification (NCBI taxonomy): domain Bacteria; kingdom Bacillati; phylum Actinomycetota; class Actinomycetes; order Pseudonocardiales; family Pseudonocardiaceae; genus Amycolatopsis; species Amycolatopsis sp. VS8301801F10. The sequence continues at coordinate 2,185,655 of NZ_CP176065.1, forward strand.
CGCGGCCCGCTCAGCTCGATCACCGCTGAACCGTCGGTGAGCAGGTCGACGCAGTCGGCGGCGTCGTAGAGGTGCCCGCCCTTGACCAGAACCCACTGGGAACCGAACTCCAGCAACGCTTCCGCGGCTGCGTGCTGGCTCTTCGCGTCGGTAACGCGGACACCGGTCAGCAGCCGGACCTCGTCGAGGTTCGGCGTGATGAGGGTGGCGCGTGGGAACAGTTCCGTCCGGATCGCTCCCAGTGCTTCTTCGCGCAACAGCGCGTGTCCGGTCATCGACGCGGCCACCGGGTCGACCACGAACGGCGTGTCCGTGGCACGTCCAATGTGGACTTCGTCCAGTGTTTTCGCTACCGCCTGAATGATTTCCGCGGTGGCGAGCATGCCGGTCTTCGCCGCGTTGACGCCCATGTCCTCGGCGACCGCTTTGATCTGCGCGGTGACGACGTCGACCGGAATCTCGGAAAACCCTTGTACGCCAAGCGAATTCTGCACGGTGACCGCGGTGAGCGCGACCAGCCCGTGCACGCCGTTGGCGAAAAACGTGCGCAGGTCCGCTTGCACGCCCGCACCACCGCCGGAATCGGATCCGGCGATGGTGAGGGCGGTGCGAGGCGTGCTTGTCACTGGTTGACCACGGGCAGGTAGACCTTGTTGCCCTGCTCGGAAAACTCCGCGGACTTCTCGGCCATGCCCGCCTCGATCGCCTCCACAGAGGACAGACCGTGTTCCTCGGCGTACTTGCGCACGTCCTGGGTGATCCGCATCGAGCAGAACTTCGGCCCGCACATCGAGCAGAAATGCGCGGTCTTCGCCGGTTCCGCGGGCAGCGTTTCGTCGTGGAAGGAGCGCGCGGTGTCCGGGTCGAGCGACAGGTTGAACTGGTCGTTCCACCGGAATTCGAAGCGGGCCTTGGACAATTCGTCGTCCCAGTCCTGCGCGTACTGGTGGCCCTTGGCCAGGTCGGCGGCGTGCGCGGCGATCTTGTAGGTGATCACGCCGGTCTTCACGTCGTCGCGGTTGGGCAGGCCGAGGTGTTCCTTCGGCGTGACGTAGCACAGCATCGCCGTGCCGTACCAGCCGATCTGCGCCGCCCCGATCGCCGAGGTGATGTGGTCGTAGGCCGGAGCGATGTCGGTGGCGAGCGGGCCGAGCGTGTAGAACGGGGCCTCGCCGGTGAGCTTTTCCTCCAGCTCCACGTTTTCCTTGATCTTGTGCATCGGCACGTGGCCGGGGCCTTCGATCATCACCTGCACGTCGTGCTCGCGCGCGATGTGCGTCAGCTCGCCGAGGGTTTCCAGCTCGGCGAACTGGGCGCGGTCGTTGGCGTCCGCGATCGAGCCGGGACGCAGGCCGTCGCCGAGGGAGAACGTGACGTCGTACTCGCGCAGGATCTCGCACAGCTCGGAGAAATGCGTGTACAGGAAGGATTCCTTGTGGTGCGCGAGGCACCAGGCGGCCATGATCGACCCGCCGCGGCTGACGATGCCGGTGACCCGGCGCGCGGTGAGCGGGATGTAGCGCAGCAGCACGCCGGCGTGCACCGTCATGTAGTCGACGCCCTGCTCGCACTGCTCGATCACGGTGTCGCGGTAGATTTCCCAGGTGAGCTTTTCCGGCTCCCCGTTGACCTTTTCCAGCGCCTGGTAGATCGGCACGGTGCCGACCGGGACCGGCGAATTGCGCACGATCCACTCGCGCGTTTCGTGGATCCGCTTGCCGGTGGAGAGGTCCATGATCGTGTCGGCTCCCCAGCGGGTGGCCCACACCATCTTGTCGACCTCTTCCTCCACAGAGGACCAGACGGCCGAATTTCCCATGTTGGCGTTGATCTTCACCAGGAAGTTCTTGCCGATGATCATCGGCTCGGTCTCCGGATGCTTGCGGTTGACCGGAATCACCGCGCGCCCGCGGGCGACCTCGTCCCGCACGAACTCCGGAGTACAGCGTTCGCGCGCGGCGATGAACTCCATTTCCCGGGTGATCACCCCGGCTTTCGCCCAGCCGAGCTGGGTGTTGTGCTCCCGCCCGTCGGCCCAGCCGGACCGCAGCGGGTGTAGTCCATTGTGGACATCGATGTTCGCGTCCGGATCGGTGTAGGGGCCGGACGTGTCGTACACGTCGAAATGCTCCCCGTTCGACAGGTCGATCCGCCGCGCCGGAACCCGCAGCCCGGATTCGGTGCGGTGATAGACCTTCCGCGAGCCGGTGATCGGCCCGGTGGTGACGGACGGGGCGATGGCACCCTGGTTTTCCAGCGTCGTCAACGACGTTCACTCCCTACGCCGGCATTACCCGGTCAGGTTCATGCGGTCGGTGACGCCGGGTGTCCGCGAGATGGACACCAGTCACCCTCTCAGCCCGCCAAGGCGCGAGCTCCCGCGTTGCATTCGGTTGAGGTTGCTCGTCCGACGATGCCATGGAGCCTCGGGTCGGCACAACCCTCCCGCCCGTCTGGCCGAAGGACGCCGAAGGCCTCCCCGGTGATTCCGAGGAGGCCTTCGGCGAATTCGGCGCGGGTCAGGCGTCCGCGGGTTCCTTCGGCGGCAGCCAGGTCAGGCCGGGCACGCCCCACTTGTTCTTCTTGAGCATCTTCTTCGCCGCGCGCGCGTGGCGGCCGACGAGCCGGTCCAGGTAAATGAACCCGTCGAGGTGATCGGTCTCATGCTGGAGGCAGCGCGCGAAGTAGCCGGTGCCCTCGACCTCGATCGGGTTGCCCTCGACGTCGAAGCCGGTCACCTTCGCCCATTTGGCGCGTCCGGTCGGGTACGACTCGCCGGGGGCGGACAGGCAGCCCTCCCAGTCGTCGTCCGGGTCCGGCATGGTCTCCGGGATCTCGGAGGTCTCCAGCCTCGGGTTGACCACCACGCCCTTGTGCTCGACGCCCTCGTCATCCGGGCAGTCGTATACGAACACTCGCAGGTCGAGCCCGATCTGGTTGGCCGCGAGGCCCACGCCCTCGGCCGCGTACATGGTCTCGAACATGTCCTCGACGAGGGTGGCGAGCTTGTCGTCGAACTCGGTGATCTCGCGCGTGGGCTGGTGCAGCACGGGTTCGCCGGCGATGCAGATGGGGTGGACGGTCACGGACGCCGAGTTTAGTCGGACCCTTCTGGTACACCTGGATCGGACCGTGACGCGCCGTGTCGGATGCCCATGTCGAGCATGGGTTCCGTGGTTCAATGACGCCCGCGGAAAGGACTGCCGACACCGATTGCGAGGACCGCATGGACGCCGCGGAGTCGATGGCTGGGGACCAGCCGTCGCCGCCGGAAAATGTCGGTGGCCTGACCGAACGCGAACTGGACATTCTCGCGTTCGAGCGGCAGTGGTGGCGCCACGCCGGGGCGAAGGAGAACGCCATCCGGGAGCGCTTCGGACTGTCTTCCACCCGTTACTACCAGTTGTTGAACACGCTGCTGGCCAAGCCGGAGGCCGTCGCGGCCGATCCGATGCTGGTCAAGCGGCTGCGCAAAACGCGCGCCGCCCGTCAGCGCAAACGCGGGGCCCGGCGGTTGGGGATCGAGCTGTCATGAGCGTCTTCTCGGGACTGTCCCGGCCGTTGAAGGCCGCGGGGGTCGCGCTGATCGGGGTCGCGGTGGTCGCGGCCGTCATCGGCGGGGTCACCGTGCTCAACACCGGCGGGGACCAGAACGCCGGACCGAGCACGTCCGGCGAGCCCACCTCGCCCGGCGGATCGTCGTCCGCGCCGTCTTCGTCCTCGGTGCCTACCAGTTCCGCGCCGTCGTCGCCCGCTTCGTCGGCGCCGGCCTCGTCGTCCGCCGCTTCGTCGGCCCCGGCGTCGAGCCAGGCCGGACAGCCCGGCGGCCAGCCGGGCCAGCAGCCAGGACAGCCGGGCCAGGCGGGCCCGGACCAGCAGGCCTCGAACAAGTGGGTCACCCTGCGGGTCTACAACAACTCGCTGATCAAGCACCTGGCCGAACAGGCCGCCGCCGACTTCCGAGGTTCGGGCTGGAACGTCGCCGAGGTCGGCAACTACTCGCAGGGCGTCATCCCGACGACCACGGCCTACTTCCGCCCGGGCACCGACGAGGAAGCCGCCGCGAAACAGCTGGCCAAGGAGTTCGGCTTCCAGGCCCAGCCCCGGTTCGAGGGCATCCAGAACTCGAGCCCCGGGGTGATAGTGATCATCACGAAGGACTACCAGCCCGGACACAAGGGCAGCTGATTCGGTTTGTGACGGCCCGCGCTCCGGCGCGGGCTTTGTCATGTCTGCGGTGCCTCGGGTGCGGGTGCTGGGTTGTCGGGTGGGTGGCGCTCGGCTGATCTGCGTTCGGCGCGGTGGTGGGGTGTGGTGTCCGGCTTGGTATGGCAGGACGGGCGGCCTGGTATGGCAGGGCGGGCGGCTCGCTGTGGCAAGGCGGGGCTCGGTATGGCGGGGTCGGGCGGCGCGGTATGGCAGCGTGAGTGGCTCGGTATGGCAGCGCGGACGCCGCGGTATGGCAGCGCGAGTGGCTAGCCGTGGCAGACCAGGCGGCGCGGTATGGCAGGACGGGCAGCCCGATATGGCAGGCGGCTGGACGCAGCGGTCATGCAGCGTAGCCGGGTGATATGGCACAGCCTGGTGCGTGGTGCGGCACGGAGCACCGACGAGCGCGGCAGCCAAGGCGAACCACCTCCCAGACTCCGCACACCACAGGAAGTCACCGTGACGCCAGCGAGCGCTGGCACCGCCAATACCCGGCACCAGCGCTCACCGGCCTCACCGTTCCTGCTGCGCCTGCGCGTAAGCCTCCAACGTCGCCAGCTGTGCCGCGTCCAGTGAAGGTCGCACTGCCTCGCGGGCCTTGGCCAGGTGCGCCGCGGTCACCTCGCGGGCCTCCAGCGATTCGCGCATTGCCGTCAGTGCTGCCTCGCGGATCAGGGCGGCGCAGTCGGCGGCCGAGTAGCCCTCCAGTGCCTCCGCGGTGGCCGTGAGGTCCACATCGGACGCCAGTGGGGTGTGCTTGGCCGTCGCGGTGAGGATCGCGGCGCGGGATTCCGCGTCTGGCGGCGGGACGTAGATTCGCCGCTCCAACCGGCCGGGGCGCAGGAGGGCCGGGTCGACCAGTTCGGGCCGGTTCGTCGCGCCCAGCACGACCACCTCGCGCATCGGTTCGACGCCGTCCAGTTCGGTGAGCAGCGCGGCGACCACGCGGTCGGCCACACCCGAATCCGACGACTGGCCTCGGCGCGGGGCGAGGGCGTCGATCTCGTCGAGGAAGATCAGCGAGGGTGCCGCGTCGGCCGCGCGGCGGAAGAGGTCGCGGACCGCGCGTTCCGATTCGCCGACCCACTTGTCCAGCAGTTCCGCGCCCTTGATCGCGAACACGTTCAGCGCCCCGGTCCCGGCGAGCGCCCGGACCAGGAACGTCTTGCCGCCGCCGGGCGGGCCGTACAGCAGCACGCCGCGCGGCGGTTCGACGCCGAGCCGGGCGAACGAGTCCGGGTAGCGCAGCGGCCACAGCACGGTTTCGGTGAGCGCTTCCTTGACCGACGTCATGTTGCCGACGTCGTCCAGGGTCAGCCCGCCGGTGGCCAGATTGTCCGAAGTGGACAGCGAGATCGGCCGGACGGTGGCCAGCGCGTCGAGCAGGTCCTGCTGGGAGATCTTGGGTTCGTCGGCGTCCCGCTGGCGCAGCGCGGCCCGCAACGCCGCGTCCCGGCGCAGGGCGAGCAGGTCGGCGGCGACGAAGCCGGGGGTTCGTTCGGCGAGCACGCCCAGGTCGGCACCGGATTCGACCGGCACGTCGCGGAGCAGGATCCGCAGCAGTTCGACGCGCGTTTTCGCCTCCGGCAACGGCAGTCCCAGCTCCCGGTCGAGCAGGTCGGCGCCGCGCAGCCGCGGGTCCACCGACTCGGCTCGCGCGGTCGTGGCCACCACGGCCAGCCCGTCCCGGCGCAGTGCGGCGCGCAGTTCTTCCAGCACCACGGTGGCCACCGGCGGCGGCTGAGTGGCCGGGAGCAGCGCGTCGATGTCGTTGATCAACAGCACGCCCGGACCGTCGCCGTCCGCGGCCCGCTCGATGGCCTCGCGCAGCGAACGGTGTGCCGCATTCGGTTCCAGCACCGCGATATTCGGCGCGGTCACCGACACCACGCGCACCTTCTCCGCCGCGGCGACCGACCGCACCAGCGTCGCCTTGCCGACCCCTTCCGGTCCGGACAACAGCACGCCCAGATGCGCCGAAGTGCCCAGTTTCGCCAGCAGCTCGGGCCGGTGGAACGCCAGGTCGAACCATTCCGCCAGCTTGCGCGCCGCGCTCTCGGCCCCGACCAGATCGGCGACCGGCACCGGCTCGTCCAGGCCTTCCTCGCGGGCCTCGGTGACGACCTCTTCGACGATCTCCGCGTCGAGGTAGTCCTCGGCCGCGGTGACGGCGGTGGTGCGGACGAGCGCGGTCGCGGTGCGCGTCGGCGGCTCGCCGGTCGGCGTGCCAGTGCGGGCGCCGTCGCGCCAGCTGACCACAGTGGACGGTCCGACGACGACTACGCCGGCCGGTTCCGTCGCCGTGACGGTCAGCAGTTCGTTGGTCCAAGTCGCCCCGATCACGCGGGACAACTGCCCGCGCACCGCGGCGACGTCCGATCCCGGCGCGGGCGCGAGGTCTTGCGGCAGCAGGGAAACCGCGTCGCCGCGGGTCAGCACCTTGCCGGTGAGCGCGAGCCGCAACGTCTGCGGCGACACCGAAACCGACGCCAGCCGAGACCCGGACACGGTGACCGTGCGGGCAGCGGTGACCTCCGCTGGCGAGACCACGACCTCGCCGCCCTCCGCGACGCCGAGGTTCGACATGGTGACGTCATCGGTCAACACGACCCCCGGCGTCGCCTCCTCGGAGGCGGGCGCGGCCAACGCGGCACTGCGCCGCGCGCCGGTGAGGTGCACGGCGTCCCAGGCCCGCAGGCCGAGCGCGTCGAGCACTTCCGGGTGCAGCCGGACAACTCCCCGCCGCGCGTCCAGCGCGGACGGCGTGTGCCGGACGGTCAGGGTGATCTGCGGATCGCTCACGCTGCTCACCCTAATGAATTCGCGGGTGGTTATGCGCGAACGCGAGGACCGTGCCTAGTGCGTCGCGGACCAGTCGCGGATCGCGGCGACGAACTCCTCGGGCGCGTCGGACTCCACGTAGCGGCGCGGTGTTCGGCGCCTGAATTACGGCTTCTCCCAGCTGTCGAAGGAGAGGATTTCGTCCACCTCCGGGCGAGCGGCGGGGGAGAACTCCTGCTGGGTCGAATACGCCACCGCGAGCAGGCCGATCTGCGCGACGTCGTCCGGAATGCCGAGGAGCCGCGCGACATCCGCCTCCCGGCCGCCGAGGTGGTAGCTGCACAGCGAACTGGCCAACCCGTGCGTGCGCAGAGCCAGCTGGAAGCTCCAGATCGCTGGGTAGATCGAACCGTAGTACGCGGAAAGCTCGGCGGTGCCCGTCGGCACCGGTCCCGGCATGCACGGCAGCACGAGCGCGGGCACCTGGTCGAGGCGCTCCACTAGGTACCGCGCCGAGGTTGCCATCCGGCGGTCAACGAGGTGTTCGTATTTCCGCCACGCATCCTCCGCGGCTTCACGGGTGATCGCGGCGATTTCCTTGCGTACCGCGGGATCAAGTACGACGACCCAGCGCTGCGCGGCGAGAAGAGAACCGGCGGCCGGGGCTTGCTGCGCGATCCGCAGGCAGTCCTCGAGCACGGTCTTCGAGACCGACCGCTCCAGATCGAGCTTCCGCCGGACGGAGCGAGTGGTGGTGAGCAAGGTGACGGCATCCACTGTGGACCTCCCAGGCTGTACTTACAGCGTAAGCGTACGGTGTAAGTACGGCGGCTGTCGAGGACTTACGCCGTAAGCTGGCGGGATGGCCCGGGAAACCCTGACGCGCGAAAAGGTGCTCGACGCGGCGCTCGCTTTCGTCGACCAGCACGGCGTGGCGGCTCTGTCGATGCGCAAGCTCGCCGCGGAGCTGGGCGTGGAGGCGATGTCCCTCTACAACCACGTGCGGAACAAGGGCGATCTGCTGGACGGTCTCGTGGCCCGGATCTTCGAGGCGGTCCCGGTGCCCGACCCGGCCACGCCGTGGGACGTCCGGATCCGCGGCCTGGTCGAGGGGCTTTACGCGCAGTTCCGGCGCCATCCGGCGGTGCTGCGAACCCTGGTCGCGGAGGAGGCCAACCCGCGTTCGCCGGGGGCGTTGAAGGTGATCGACAGCATGCTCGGCGCCTTGCTGGACGCCGGGCTGGACGACGTCGGAACCGTGCGCGCGTACCGCTCTCTGACCGGTCTCGCGTTCGGTGCCGCGCTCACCGAAGAGACCGGGCTGGCCGGGGCGCCGCTAGACCGACCGGAGCCGGTCGACGACTGGTTCCGGCGCATGGCGACGCCCAGCGAAACACCGAACCTGCACCGCCTGCTGCCGGTGCTGACCGGCGCGGACTGCCGACAGGATTTCGAGACGCAGCTGGACCTCTTCGTGTCCGCGCTGGGAAAGGCGGAAAACTAGCGGCGCCGGATGCCGATCCGGCGCCAGCTGCGCCGCCGCTGGGTGGGCCCGGACGTGGCCGAGCTGTGGTCCCGCTCGCGCAGATTCCGGCTCCGCACCAGGTCGGAGTTCGTCCGCCGCACCGCGCGCATCGCCGCACCGGCGACCCGGCCCGAGGCGGGGCGCAAGCGGAGCCGGCGGTGGCTGCGGGCCCGGCGGATCGCCCGGCGTTCGCGCGGCGGCACTTCCCAGGCCTCCGGGTGCGCGGCGAGCCAGCGGTGCCGGTAGACCGAGTACGGGATGTGCAGCAGGTACAGCACCAGCGCGACCGCCAGCGCGGCCAGTGGGAAGACGATGATCGCGGCCGCCAGCAGGCCGACGCCCACCAGCAGCGGCGCGATCGCCTTCGCCGGGGCCTTGACGGTCTTCAGCGACAGCGTCGGGATGCGGCTGATCAGCAGCGCGGCGACCGCGATGGTCCACACCAGCACCACGTACTGCTCGGACCACCAGCCCTCGCCCCACTGCAGCGTGGCGATCAGCGGAAGCAGCGCGACCAGCCCGCCGGCCGGCGCGGGCACGCCGACGAAGAACTCGGCGGCGTACGGCGGCTGGTCGGTGTCGTCGAGCAGCGTGTTGAAGCGGGCCAGCCGCAGGATCATGCAGACCGCGAAAATCAGCGACGCGACCCAGCCGATGCGGTCGCCGTGCGCCTGCCAGACGTAGAGCACCAGCGCGGGCGCGACGCCGAAGGAGATGCCGTCGGACAGCGAGTCGAGTTCGGCGCCCATTTTGGACGTCGCGTCGAGCAGCCGGGCGATCCGGCCGTCGAGGCTGTCGAGGACGGCGGCGATGCCGATCGAGCCGATCGCCATCGCGTAGTTGCCGGTGAGGGCGAACTGCACCGAGGAGAGTCCGGCGCAGAGCGCGAGCACGGTGATCGCGTTCGGCAGCAGCCGGACGCCCGGGGTGGTCACGCGGACCATGGTCAGCTTTCTCCCTGCGCAGGAAGTTCGGCGAGCACGGTTTCGCCGCCGACGGTGCGCTGGCCCTTGGCCACCACGACCTTGCTTCCCGGCGGCAGGTAAGTGTCGACGCGCGAGCCGAAGCGGATGATGCCGTAGGTCTCGCCCGCGGACACCTTGTCGCCCTCGCGGACGTCGCACCGGATGCGGCGCGCGACCAGACCGGCGATCTGCACGACGACGAGCTCGTGGCCGTCGGCGGTGTGCAGCACCAGCGAGTTGCGCTCGTTGACCTCGCTCGCCTTGTCGAGGTCCGCGGAAAGGAACTTGCCCGGCTTGTACGCCACCTTCGAGATCACGCCGGTCGCCGGGACGCGCTGGACGTGCACGTCGTAGACCGACAGGAACACGCTCACCCGCATCCGCGGTTCGGCGGGAAGGCCGAGTTCGGCGGGCGGGACCGCTTCCTCGATGAGCGAGACGGTGCCGTCGGCGGCCGAGATCGCGACGTTGTCCCGCGCCGGGGGCACGCGCTTCGGCTCGCGGAAGAACGCCGTCATGCCCGCGGTGGCGAGCGCGCCGGCCACGCCGAGCCGCTTGGAGAACCGGCGCAGCACGAAGGTCGCGGCGAGGCCGCCGAGGAGAAACGGCCGTCCCGCCGGGTGCATCGGCGGGAACGTCTCGCGGGCCAGCTGGACAGCGTGCGCGAGGGGGTTACCGGTGGGCTGGCCGCTCATGGGTCGAGTTCCCCGCTGTTCGTCTCGGTCGGTGTAAGGGTCCGATTTGGGCTTCCCCACGCTACCGCCCGCCTGCGGCGGACCCGGCAGGCCCTGGTCGTAAGGGTTGTCGCGGCGCGGGTGGGCGCGACCACAAACCGGTAACGACGCGTCGAACAATCCGATAACACCGGGTAGTTGACGCCGCTCGGGACCGGTGCCCGAGCCGACCTGGCGAGGGAGACGATGGCGGTACCCGATCTGCTCGCGCGGCTGTTGCGCGCCTGGCGCCGGGATGTCCTTTCGACGCCCATTCCCCAGCTCGTCGACCCCGCGCACGCCGTCCGGCTCGTGCGGGACGCGGCCCGGGTGCATGCGTCCCCCGACGAAGCACGCACCCGGGTGCGGAACGGATCAGTTTAGCCCGCCGCCCGGGTGTTCTGACAGATCGTCGGGAAACCGTTACCAACGGTCACGATCGCGCCGGCCCGAGGTGGCGGCGCTGACCAGCCGCAGCACGAGCAGCAGCACGATCGCGCCGAGGATGGCGACGCCGAAGCTCGGGAAGTCGAACTCGAAGTGTTGCTGCTCACCGGTCGCCAGCCGGTAGATGAAGCCGCCGAGCGCCGCCCCGACCACGCCGACCAGCACGCTGACGAGGCAGCCCTGCCGCTGCCGCTCCCGGCCGCCGACCACGAGGTTCGCGATCCAGCCGACCAGCGCGCCGAAGACGATCCACAGGATGATGCCCATGCCCGCGAGGATACCTGCGGGCTATTGCACAAGAGGTATTGTACAACTACTCTTGTGCATTATGGAGGTCCGCGATTTCCAGGTCCTGGCCGCGATGTCGCATCCGCTGCGCCGCCGTCTGCTGGACGTGCTGAAGCTCGACGGCCCGGCCACCGCGTCGGTGCTCGCGGAGAAAACCGGGCAGGCGGTGGGCAATGTGAGCCACCACCTGAAGGTGCTTTCCGGGGCCGGCCTGGTGGTCGAAGCGCCGGAGCTGGCGCGGGACCGGCGGGAGCGCTGGTGGAGGCGTCCTTCGGGCACGTTGTCGTGGGCCACTTCGGACTTCGCCGGAGATCCGGTGGCGGAGGTCGCGGAGACGGTGAGCCTCGATCGGCAGATGACGTTGTCGCGGGGCTGGCTTTCGGAAATGGAGACGGCTCCGGCGGAATGGCGCGATGCGTGGTTCTCCTCTGATGCGTGGATGCGGTTGACGCCTGCGGAATTGGCGGAGCTGAACGATCGGATTTTCGCGCTGTTCGAGGAGTTCGGGGCTAAAGCGGCAGCGGATCCTTCGACGGAACGGGAGCCGGTTTTCGTGTTTGGGCGTGGTTTCAGAGCGCAGCCGTGAGGGGTGTCGCGTTCCGTCTCTTCTGGACTGGGCAGACCGTAAGCACGGTCGGCAGCGCGGTGGCCAGTGCGTCGGTTCCGTTGGTGGCCTTGCTGGTGCTGCACGCCTCGACGTTCGAGGTTGCTTCACTTACTGCGGCGGCTTGGATCCCCTGGCTTGCCGTCGGTTTGCCAGCGGGCGCTTGGGTCGACCGGTGGCCCAAGCGGCGGGTGATGCTGGTTTGCGACGTCATCCAGATGGCGGCTTTCCTTGCTGTGCCTGTTTCGTGGGCCTTCGGGTTTCTTTCCTTTGCGCTGCTCTTGGTCTCGGCTTTGGTCGGCGGGTTCGCCAAAGTCTTCTTTTCCCTCGCTTATCGGGCTTTCCTCCCGTCCGTTGTGGACGATGCGGACTTGTTGGGAGCCAACGTCCGGCTCCAGGGCGCGGAATCCGCGGCACAAGTGGGCGGTCCGGGTTTGGCCGGGCTGCTGGCTTCAGCGTCCGGGCCGGTCAGCGGTGTGCTCGTGGATGCGTTGAGCTTCGGGTTTTCCACGCTGTGCCTGGGTTTCCTGCGCGCGGACGAGCCGCCTCCGCGTCCGCGAACTCGGTTGCGTACCGAAATCGCCGAAGGAATGCGCATCGTGGCGCGGGACTCTTATCTGCGGGTCCTGGTCCTGTCGGGCGGGGTCGCGAACCTTGCCCTGAACGGCTTTTATGCGGTGGCCGTGGTCTTCCTGGTCGACGATTTGGGCCAGGGCCCGGTGGCCGTCGGACTTGTGCTCGCCCTAGGCGAGGCAGGCGGGGTGCTAGGCGCGACGCTGGTGAGCCGAGTCGCCCGACGGACCGGCACGGCGTGGGGTTTCCTGTGGTGTGAGGCACTGGTGGTACCTGCGATGCTGCTCGGCCCGCTCGCCCGGCCGGGGTGGGGTCTGACGCTGTTTGTCCTCGCCGGAGCCGGCATCGCGGCGGGAGTGGTGGGGTCGAATGTGCTGGGCGCGACCTTTCGGCAGCGGTATTGCCCGCGCCATCTCTACGGACGGATCAGCGCGAGCTCGTCGATGGTCAACTACGGCACGATCCCGTTGGGTGCCTTGGCGGGCGGGGCACTCGGCCAAGCGGCCGGGGCGCGGGTGGCGATGTTCGCGATGGTGGGCGTTCAGCTGGCTTCACTGGGGGTGCTGCTGCTGGGGTCTTTGCGACGGGAGCGGGACTTTCCCCAAGCCGAGCTCGCGAAATCACCCAGCCCGAACTAAAGCAGCAGCACCTCGACCTCATCCCCCTCCGAAACCTCCGAAACCTCCTCCGGCAACACAATCAGGCAATTCGCCTGCGTGAACGCCGCCAGCAAATGCGACCCCGGCCCCCCTCGCGGCCCGACCACCCCGGTCACCTCGCCGAGCACCGGCGTGAAGAACCCCCGCCGAAACTGCCGCCGCCCAGCAGGGGAGGGCATGTCCTCCGTCAGCCGCGCCCGCACCCGTCGCCGGTCGACGTCCGTGTGGCCCATCGCGGACAGCACCGCTGGGCGCAGGAAGGCCTCGAACGACACCAGCACACTCACCGGATTTCCCGGCAGCGTCACCACTGGCACGCCGTTCCACCGGCCGCATCCCTGCGGTCCGCCCGGTTGCATCGCGATTTTCCGGAATTCCACGCCCTGTCCGGTCAGCGCGTCCTTCACCACCTCGTACGCGCCTGCCGACACCCCGCCCGACGTGATCAGCAGGTCCGCCGATTCCAGGCGCGGCTCGATGATCCCGCGGAATTCCTCCACGTCGTCGACCACGCTGCGCACGACCTCGACCTGGCAGCCGAGTTCCCGCAGCGCCGCCGCCAGCATCACGCTGTTCGATTCGTAGATTTGCCCGTGCTGCAACGGGTTCGGGGCTTCCACCAGCTCCGTGCCGGTCGACACGACCAGCACCGACAGCGGCCGGTACACCTCCAGTTCCGCCTGGCCGACCGCCGCGGCGAGGCCGAGGTGTGCGTGGCTCAGCACGGTGCCCGCGTGCAACGCGACGGTCCCCTGCGTCACGTCCTCGCCGGTCCGGCGGATGTGGTTGCCGACCGAAGCGGCACGGGAGATCCGGACTTCCGCGGTGCCGCGGTCGGTGTCCTCGACCATCACGATCGCGTCCGCGCCCGGCGGCAGCGGCGCGCCGGTCATGATCCGCTGAGCGGTACCCGGTTCGAGCGGTTTCACGTCGACCCGCCCGGCCGGGATGTCGTCGGCGACGGGCAGCGTCACCGGCGCCTCGGCGACGTCCGCGGCGCGCACGGCGTACCCGTCCATCGCGGAGTTGTCGAACGGCGGCAGCGCCACCCCGGCGAGCACGTCGCGGGCCAGGACGAGCCCGGCGGCATCGGTGACCGGAACAGCACGGACGGGTGCGCGGCCGAGCAGTTCGGTCACGGTCTCGCGGTAGGCGTCGACAGAGATCACGCGGACCATCCTCCCTCTTGCTGCCCGTCGTGCAACACTCTCCCGGCACAAGCCGGGGAGTACGGGGAGAGTTCTGATGCAGTTTCTGGTCCGCAACCAGCCCGGGCGCGCCGCGCTCGCGACGCCCCGCTGACATGCGCGTCCACACCAGGCACACGCCGGGATTCGGCGTCGCCCGCGTGCTGCTCGCCCCCGGCGAAGCCGTGCAGGCCGCCGCGGAGTCGTTGCTGGCCAGCAGCTTCAACGTGGCCGAGACGAACCAGAGCCGCGGCCGCAAGAGCGGCCCTTCGGTGTTCACCGCGCCTGCCGAGGGCGGCTGGGTCGACCTGGCCCCGCTCGGCCCCGGCGACGTCTACCCCCTCGAACTCACCGGGTCCACCGGCTGGTCGGTGCACCGCGAAGGCGTCCTCGCCCGGCCGGGCACGGTCCGCGTCGACCAGAACTGGGCCCCGCTGCAGCAGTTGTTCGGCGCCGATTCCGGGTTCCTCGAGCACTACAGCGGCCGCGGCCCGCTGCTGCTCACCGCGCCCGGTCCGGTGGACTCGTTCGACCTCGGCCGCGGCGAGATCGTGACGGTGCGCCCGGACTATCTCCTCGCCTATCCCGACACGGTGCAATGCCGGTTGCGCGCGCTCGACCCGAGCGGTCCGCAATCGCTGCGCACGGGCGAAGGACTCGTCCTCGATTTCGCCGGACCGGGAACCGTGCTCGTCCAATCGCGCAACCGGCGAGTATCGCGGGCGTAAGGGGATTCTGCCGATTACCCCATTGCCGGGAGCGCTGATTCCGGTAGCGTGAACTCCACTTCGCACGCTGATGGACAGCGGATTCTTGTCCCGAGGGAGGGCGCCGTGGCAGTCGGCACCGTCAAGTGGTTCAACTCGGAAAAGGGCTACGGGTTCATCGAATCCCCCGAAGGTCCGGACGTCTTCGTCCACTATTCGGCCATCCAGGCCGACGGATTCCGCACCCTCGACGAGGGCGACCGGGTGGAGTTCGAAGTCCAGTCCGGCCGCGACGGCCGAAGCCAGGCCGCGGACGTCCGCAAGGTCTAGCGAGGCAGGTCCGCTGACCGGTTGGGCGAACCGGCAGTGGCAGCCGATACCGGCGCGTTAAGCTGCGCTGCGTGACAGGCGACGTGTCGGGGGACCTCACCGGTCGCCAGCTGGGCCACTACCGCATCGACTCGGTGCTCGGCAAGGGCGGCATGAGCGTGACCTATCAGGCCACGGACACGCGGCTCGGCCGCAAGGTGGCGCTGAAGGTCATCGGTGACCACCTCGGCGCCGACGCCGAGTTCCGCGAACGGTTCGTCGACGAGGCACGCAACACCTCCGCGATCGACCACGCCAACGTCGTCCCGCTGTACGACTTCGGCGAGCTCGACGGCATGCTCTACATCGCCATGCGGATGGTCGACGGCGGCGACCTCGCCGGCCTGATGTCCGCGGGCCCGATCAGCCCGGCGCGCGCGCTCAGCCTGCTCGACCAGGTCGCCGACGCCCTCGACACGCTGCACAACCACGGCCTCGTGCACCTCGACGTCAAACCGGCCAACGTCCTCGTCACCAGCCGCGAGACGTCCCGCGAGCACGTCTACGTCGCCGACTTCGGCCTGACCCGCCGCGGCGCCACCGGCCACCGCACCCGAGGCGGCGACTTCCTCGGCTCGCCCACGTATGCCGCGCCGGAACACCTGCGCGGCGAGCCGCTCGACGGCCGCACCGACCAGTACGCCCTCACCTGCGTGCTGTTCGCCTGCCTGACCGGCAACCCGCCGTTCCGCGGCGACGTCCCCACCGTCATCAAGGGCCACCTCGGCGGGGAACCGCCGTCGGTGGCGAGCGTGGTCGCGCTCCCGGCCGCCCTGGACGACGTCATCCGCAAGGGCATGGCGAAGAACCCGAACGACCGGTACCCGAACTGCGTCGCGATGATCGCTGCGGCCAGGGTCGCGCTCGGCCCCCTCGCGACCTCGGACACCCCGCCGGGCCCCGCCCGGCCGAACGGACTTCCGGAGGCGGGCATGCAGCAAGGACCTGGCGGCGCTGGCGGTCCCGGATCGGGCGGCCCCGGATCGGGTGCGCCCGGTGCCGGCGGACCGGCTGGGCAGGGCGGTCCCGGCGGACCGGGCGGGCAGCAGGGCCCCGGAGCAGGACCTGGCGCGGGTGCACCCAGCGGCCAGGGCGCTCCCGGCGCCTGGGGTGCTCCGCAACCCAGCCAAGCGGGCTACCCCGGCCAGGGCGGCTACGGCGGTCCCGCCGGTTACGGCAACCAGCCCCCGGCCGGTTATCCAGCACACCCCGGCCAGCCCGGCCAGCAGCAGCCCGGACACCCCGGCCAGCCGCAGCCCGGCCAGCCAGGCCAGCAGCAAGGTCAGCAGGGCTACTCGAGCCAGCCACCGGCGGGCCCCCCGCCCGGCTACGGCTACCCGGGTCAGCCCGGACAGCCCGGCCCCGCCCAGCAAGCACCGCAAGGCCCCCCGCCCGGCTACGGCGGCTACCCGAACCAGCCCGGCTACCCCGGTCAGCCGAACCAGCAGGGCCACCCGAACCAGCAGGCCTTCGGCGACCCGATGCGGCTGCGCCCGCCGTCCCCCGCGGGCGGCGCGGGCGCGTTCGAAAAGCAGTCCAAGAGCGGCGGCCTGAAGTGGCTGTGGATCGCGCTGGGAGTGCTCGTCGCGGCCGGGCTCGTCGTCGGCGCGATCTTCCTCTTCGGCGGCGACGACAACGGCAGCGGCGGCACCGCTCCGGCGTCCTCGGCTCCCAACATCCCGGTCGGTCCGGGCGGCTCGAAGTCGGCCGGTCCGTCGTCGCTGCGCCCGCCGCCGTCGTCGATCCACATCCAGCCGAGCCACTGACCGGGTAGACCTGGTCCACCGCGGCACCAAGCCTGACCTGCGCTCCTTGCACTCGACCCCGGAGAGTGCTAAACACGGCATTGGCACTCGACGCCGTCGAGTGCTAGGCGAGCGGTCACCGACCGCCTGCCTGAAGGTCGGGACGGTGAGGCTGACCCACCGGTCAGTCGTCCGTCGCGGGCACCGAGCCTGGCCGAGGACGTGTCCTGCTGCCGCCGCTGGAGACAGCGCGGCGGTGGCGCCCAATACCGGAGGACCACACCGCAATGGCCAAACTGATCGCGTTCGACGAGGACGCCCGCCGCGGTCTTGAGCGCGGCTTGAACACCCTCGCCGAAGCCGTCAAGGTGACCCTCGGCCCGCGGGGCCGGAACGTCGTGCTCGAAAAGAAGTGGGGCGCGCCGACGATCACCAACGACGGTGTCTCCATCGCCAAGGAGATCGAGCTCGAGGACCCGTGGGAGAAGATCGGGGCCGAGCTCGTCAAGGAAGTTGCCAAGAAGACCGACGACGTCGCGGGCGACGGCACCACCACCGCCACCGTGCTCGCCCAGGCGCTCGTGCGCGAGGGCCTGCGCAACGTCGCGGCCGGCGCCGACCCGATCTCGCTGAAGCGCGGCATCGAGGCGGCTGTCGAGGCCATCACCGAGCAGCTGCACAAGGCCGCCGTCCAGATCGAGACCAAGGAGCAGATCGCTGCTACCGCCTCGATCTCGGCCGCTGACCGCACCATCGGCGAGCTGATCGCCGAGGCGCTGGACAAGGTCGGCAAGGAAGGCGTCGTCACCGTCGAGGAGAGCAACACCTTCGGGCTCGAGCTGGAGCTCACCGAGGGCATGCGCTTCGACAAGGGCTACGTGTCCGGTTACTTCGTGACCGACCCGGAGCGCCAGGAAGCCGAGCTGGAGGACCCGTACGTCCTGCTCTTCGGTTCCAAGATCTCCAACGTCAAGGACGTCCTGCCGCTGCTGGAGAAGGTCATCCAGTCCGGCAAGCCGCTCCTGATCATCGCCGAGGACGTCGAGGGCGAAGCCCTGGCGACCCTGGTCGTCAACAAGATCCGCGGCACCTTCAAGTCCGTCGCCGTCAAGGCCCCGGGCTTCGGCGACCGCCGCAAGGCGATCCTGCAGGACATCGCGATCCTGACCGGCGGCCAGGTCATCTCCGAGGACGTCGGCCTCAAGCTGGAGAACGCGGACCTGTCGCTGCTGGGCCGCGCCCGCAAGGCCGTCATCACCCGGGACGAGACCACCATCGTCGAGGGCGCTGGCGACGCCGACCAGATCCAGGGTCGCGTCAACCAGATCCGCGCGGAGATCGAGAACTCCGACTCGGACTACGACCGCGAGAAGCTGCAGGAGCGGCTCGCGAAGCTGGCCGGCGGCGTGGCCGTCATCAAGGCCGGCGCCGCGACCGAGGTCGAGCTGAAGGAGCGCAAGCACCGCATCGAGGACGCGGTGCGCAACGCCAAGGCCGCCGTGGAAGAGGGCATCGTCGCCGGCGGTGGCGTGGCCCTGATCCAGGCCGCCGAGGCCGCGTTCGCGGGCCTGAAGCTCGAGGGCGACGAGGCGACTGGCGCCAACATCGTCAAGGTGGCCGTCGAGGCTCCGCTCAAGCAGATCGCGATCAACGCCGGTCTCGAGGGCGGCGTCGTGGCGGAGAAGGTCAAGGGCCTGCCGCAGGGCCACGGCCTGAACGCCGCCACCGGCGAGTACGAGGACCTGCTCGCGGCCGGCGTGCCGGACCCGACGAAGGTCACCCGCTCCGCGCTGCAGAACGCCGCTTCCATCGCGGCGCTGTTCCTGACCACCGAGGCTGTCGTCGCGGACAAGCCGGAGAAGGCTGCTGCCGCTCCGGCCGACCCGTCCGGCGGCATGGGTGGCATGGACTTCTGAGTTCGGCTGCTTTCCGGCGAAGCCCGGTTCACCCTCGCGGTGGGCCGGGCTTCGCCCGTTCCCGGCTCAGTCTTCCGGGGTCAGGACGGCAGCGGCGGCGTAGACCGGGAGGATCACGCCTGCCGAGAGCACGGCTCCGGCGACCGCGGCGATGCGCACCATCGAGGGGTCGACGTTGAGGTAGTTGGCCCATCCGCCGCACACGCCGGTGAGCATGCGGTCGGAGCGGCTGCGGAAGATCTTCTTGGCCGGTGCGGCCTGCGTGGTGTCCGTCATGCCAGCAATACTCCGCGACCGCGGCGCCCCGCACATCCGGGATCGCCCCGGAGAAAGCCCCGGGGCCGCGACCCTGAAGTCTCCCTTACCCGCTGATCTTCCGGACCCGCTCGAACCGGCCCAGCCACGCCGCTTCGACCTCGGGGGAGGCGGCGAACTCGGCGAAGGCGTCGGGCTCCGGCGCCTGTCGCGGGACCGGCAGATAACCGTCCACAGGGGACAGTGTGGTGGTGCAGACATCGCCGCGCAGCAACGACATCGTGCCGAGTCCGCA
Organism: Amycolatopsis sp. VS8301801F10; assembly: GCF_046195355.1. Classification (NCBI taxonomy): domain Bacteria; kingdom Bacillati; phylum Actinomycetota; class Actinomycetes; order Pseudonocardiales; family Pseudonocardiaceae; genus Amycolatopsis; species Amycolatopsis sp. VS8301801F10. The sequence goes on from NZ_CP176065.1 coordinate 2,204,893, forward strand.
CGCGAAATCCAGCTCCGGCAACGCTCCGGCGAGGGCCAGCCCGGCGGCCAGTCCGACGCTCGTCTCGACCGCTGAGGACACCACGCACGGCAGCCCGCACGCCTCCGCGACTTCCAGCGCACGCCGCACTCCGCCGAGCGGCGCGACCTTGAGCACGGCGATGTCGGCGGCCCCGGCGACGGCGACCTTCAGCGGATCCTCCGCGCGGCGGATCGACTCGTCGGCCGCGATCCGCACCGACACCCGGCGGCGGACGGCAGCGAGGTCGTCGATGGTCGGGCACGGCTGTTCGGCGTACTCCAGTCCACCGGCCGCGCGGTCCAGTTCCGCCAGGGCGTGCACGGCGGTGTCGACGTCCCAAGCCATGTTGGCGTCGACGCGGATCGCGCCGGACGGACCCAGCGCGTCGCGGACCGCCTCGATGCGCGCGCAGTCCTCGGCGAGCGTCGCGCGTTTGTCGGCGACCTTGACCTTCGCCGTGCGGCAGCCGGACGCGCGGACCAGTTCGTAGGCGCGTTCGGGCAACACGATGGGGACAGTCGTGTTCACCTCGATGCGGTCCCGGACCGGCTCGGGCCAGCCTTCTTCGCTCGCTTCGAGCGCGGCGGCGAGCCAGGGGACGCTCTCGGTGTCCGAATAGTCCGCGAACGGGCAGAACTCGCCCCAGCCGGCGGCACCGCGGAGCAAAAGTCCTTCACGGACGGTGATGTCGCGGAACCGAGTGTGCAGCGGGAGCGCGTAAACCTGCATGACTGCCGATCATGCCATCGCCGCGGCGGCGGAACCGAGGTGCCGCGGGGGCCGTCTCAACGCCACAATGGAACGTGTGGACGGCCTCGACTTCCGGGTGCTCGGCCCGGCCGAGGTGCTGGCCGGGGATCAGGCGGTGCCGCTGGGCGGCAGCCGCCCGCTGATCGTGCTCGCCGGACTGCTGCTGCGGGCCAACCGGCTGGTGTCGGTCGACGTGCTCAGCCACTGGCTGTGGGGCGACGACCAGCGCCGGTCCAAGGGCGCGCTGCAGACGTACGTCCTGCGGCTGCGCCGGGCGCTCGGCGACGGCGCGGCGATCCGCACCGAACGCGGTGGCTACCTGTTGGAAGTCGACGAGAACGCGGTGGACCTCGGTCGATTCCGCCAGTTCGCGGCGCGGGGCCGCAGCGCGGCGGAACGAGGCGAGCACCGGCGGGCGGCGGGCTATTTCGAGGACGCGCTGAGCCAGTGGCGGGGTTCGGCGCTGCAGAACGTGGAGTCGGACGCGCTGCACCGGGACGAGGTCGGGCAGCTCGCCGAGGAACGCACGCGGGTCCGGGAGCAGTGGGCCGAGACGCTGTTGACAGTCGGCGAATACGAGACGGTCGTGCCCGAGCTGGAGCAGTTGACGCGCGAACATCCGCTGCGGGAACGCCCGCATGAGCAGCTGATGTACGCGCTGCTCCGCTCCGGACGGCAGGCCGAGGCGCTGGACGTGTACCGGCGGATCAGCGGACTGCTCGCCGAGGAACTGGGCTTGGATCCCGGTGCCGGACTGCAGCGCGCGCACCGACTCGTCTTGGGCGGCGACGAAGGCACGCGGTTCCGTACTCCCCTGGAACCCCATATCCCGCACCAGCTTCCGGCTGATCTAGGCGCTTTCGCTGGTCGTGCAGCGGATTTGAAAGCCCTGCGGGCATTGCTTCCGGAAGCCCTCGACGACGGCACCTCCACGCCGATCGCCTCGGTGGAAGGCATGGGCGGACAAGGGAAAACCACCCTGTCCGTCCACTTCGCACACCAGATCGCCGACCGTTTCACCGGCGGGCAAGTGTTTCTGGACTTGCGCGGCTACGGCCCCGGCGCACCGGTGCCTCCGCTCGCCGCGCTGGAAACGATGCTCACCGCGCTGGGCGTCCCCGCCGACCGCATCCCGTCCGGTTTGGACGAACGCGCCGCGACCTGGCGCACGTACACCACCGGCCGGCGGCTGTTGGTCGTGCTGGACAACGCGAACAGCACCGAACAAGTGCGGTATTTGCTGCCTGGTCCGGGATGTCTGGTCGTGGTGACGAGCCGCTGGCAGCTGCGCGGGCTGGTCGCGACCCACGGCGCCCGGCGGATCGCACTGTCTGAATTGGACAGTGAAGAGGCGGTGGAACTGCTGGCGTCGGCCATCGGCGTCGAACGGGTGCACGAGGATCCCAGCGCGGCCGACCGGTTTGTGCAGTACTGCGGCGGCCTGCCGCTGGCGATCCGGATCCTCGCCGTGCGCGCCGCGCAGTTCCCGAAGTTGCCGCTGGACGAGTTCGTCGCGGCGCTGCCCTCGGACGCCGGCCGGTTGAGCACGTTCGATCTCGGCGACGGCGACGAGACCAATATCCGCACAGTTTTCTCTTATTCCTACCGGGTTTTGTGCCCAGCGGCGGCGCGACTGCTGCGGCTGCTGGCGCTGTCGGTCGGACCGGATTTGTCGCTGGGCATGGCAGTCGCGCTCAACGGACGGTCCGAAAAGGAGACTCGCGGCGCTCTCGACACCCTCGTTTCGACGCACCTGCTCATCCAGCCGAAGCCGGGCCGGTACCAGTTCCACGACCTGATTCGCGACTATGCGAAGGAATTGTCGGAGCAAGAAGACGACGCCGCCGAACGCACCGCAGCCAGCGCGCGCCTGCTCGACTGGTGCATCGCGTCGGCACGAAACGCGGGTTTGGCGATGCGTCCGAACCAGCTGATGGACGAAATCGGCCCGATCCCGTCTGATGGCGCGCTAGAGTTTTCGGACTTCCACCAGGCGCTGGCGTGGTTCATCGAGGAACACGGAAACCTGCTCTCGGTGATCCAGTGGTCGTTCCGAATCGGACGATACGCACAATGCTGGCGTCTGGCGTGGTCGCTGTTCACCTATTTTGCTGGCCGGGCAAGGGTCGACGAATGGCGGTACGTCTTCGAGATCGGCCTGCGGGCAGCGCGGAATTCCGGTGAACGGCACGGCGAAGCGGCGATCCTCAATGGACTGGGCGTGATCGAGGGAGTCGCCCGAAATTACGTGCTGGCGCGCGAATATCTGGAGCAGGCACTGGCTGTGCAGCTGGAATTGGGTTCGCTGCCCGGGGAGGCTCGGGCGCGCTACAACCTGGCGATGACCGCGCAGGGCATCGAAGATTTCCCGGAGGCTTACCGGCATGGCCTGCGGTCGCTGGAAATCACGAGGGAACTGGGTTTCACCTCGGTGGAGGCGAACGTTTTGCGCGCCTTGGGTGATTTGTGCGCGATGATGGGAGATTACCCGCAGGCGCTGTCGCTCGCGGACGAGGCGCTGGCCCTGGTCCCGCCCGACGACCTCCCGCAAGGCCGCTTCTCGCTGGCCGCGAGAGCCCGAGCACTGCTCGGCTTGGGACGGCACGTGGAGGGAATCGAGTGCCTGTCCGAAGCGGTGGACATGTTCTTCGCGATGGACGAGGAGTATGAGGCCGCGGACGTCCTGTCGGAACTGGGCACCGCCCACCTCCGCTACGGCCGCACGGCAGCCGCCCGAGACTGCTGGCTCCGCGCGGTCCGCTTGCTGACCCGATTGGATCACCCGGACGCGGAACGGGTGCGGGCGCAGTTGGCAGGGTTGGTGCGGGGGTAGGTTCGAGCGCTGGCTTGATGCGGCGGTGGTTGCGAGTTGGCGATGCTGCTGTTTTTGCGTGACCGTCTGCTGTGAGACTATGGTCGCGCACTGCCGCGTCGACGCAACTCCGCACAGCCGCGATGCCGCGGTATTGCGGCAGCGCACCGACTCGAGGCTGTTCGTCGCCAGGCTGCGAGGCCGCACTGCCGCGACGCCGTGCGACAGCACCGCAACGCCGCCGCACTGCCGCGCTGCGGCACTGCCGTGCTGTCCGCGCTTCCGCATCGTCGCGCGGCTGCGGGCTCCGCGTGCGAGAGCACTGCTGCGCCGAGGCGACTCGGAGCGGTTGGCAGGGTGCGGTCTCGTACTTGGCGAGACTGGTTCATCCGGATGCGGACCAGGGAGCGGTGGGCGGGGTGCCGGAGTCCTGACTGGGCTGTGCTGGTCCACTCTGCTCCGGACCGAGGCGAGCGCAGTCGGCGGCTGGTGTGGGATGTTGCACCGCGGCGGAGCGGGATTGGTTGGACCACCCGGCGGCGGGAAAGCGACTTCGGCCGTTTGGCGGGGCGTTTCCTGCTGGTCACCTGAGGTCAGCGGGGCGCGGTGGTCCGCGTGCCGACCCCCAGCGGCAGCACGTAGACCACCGGCGGCCCGTGCCACCACCCAACCTGAGGGCGCTCACTGTTCGCTCACTGTGCCGGGGCGGGTTCGACGGGGAGGTCGAGCAAGCGGGTCAGCGTGACGGCGTTGCGCGGGGCCGCGACTTTGCTGTCGTTGTCGAAGTAGACGTGCACGTCTCGGCGGCCGCCGTCGTGCCATTCGGTGATCTTCGCGGCCCAATCGCGCAGGGCGGAATCGGAGTAATCGCTGGTGTAGAGCTCTTCCGAGCCGTGCAGGCGGACGTAGCTGAAGTCAGTGGTCTGGTCCTCCCGGTACGGCCAGGGCGCGGCGGCGTCCGAGGTGACCAGGGCTATCCGGTGTTTCTTGAGCAGGTCCAGTGCTTCGGGGGTGGTGAAGCTCTCGTGGCGTACTTCGAGGGCGTGCCGGATTGGGCGGTCGGGGCCCGGTTTCAGAAACGCGGCGGACTTGAGCTTGTCGTCGTGCTTAGCCCCGAGGGCGGCTGCCTCGCGGGTGGTGCGGGGGAGCTGGCCGAGAAACGTGGCGACCCGGTCCGGGTCGAAGGCCAGCCGCGGGGGGAGTTGCCAGAGGAACGGGCCCAGTTTGTCGGCGAGTGCGAGGACGCCGGAGGCGTAGAAGTTGGCGAGCGCGGTTTCGACGTCGCGCAGTTGTTTGAGATGAGTGATGAACCTGCCGCCCTTGACCGCGAACACGAATCCGGGCGGGGTTTCGGCGTGCCAGCCGAGGTATCGCTCCGGTCGTTGGAGCGAGTAGAAGGACCCGTTGAGTTCGACGGCGTTCATCTGGCGGGAGAGGTACTCGAGTTCGCGCCGTTGCGGCAGGCCGGAGGGGTAGAACGCGCCGCGCCACGGCGGGTATCGCCAGCCGGACGTGCCCACTCGGATCTGGCCGATCTCCCTCACCGCCTTTCGCTGTCCGGGGTTCCCATCCGGACGGTTGCGAAACCCGTCCGGACGGGCATTTTCGGGACAGTTGGGCTAACTATTGGGACAGATGTCCTAGGTTGAGGGACGGGAGTCTCAGGTAGCTGGTCGCTGGTTTAGACCTGCGGTGGTGAGCACGAAACCCTTGGCTGACAAGGGAAGGCTGGTCAGCGGTGCGGTTTACGGTTGGAGGTGCTCCAGGTCCTCGAGCAGGTTCGGATGGGTGGGCTGCCAGCCGAGGGCTTCGCGGGTGCGGACGCTGGTGGCGGGCTGGTCCATGGCGAAGATGGGGCCGAACGGGCCGAAGTTCTCCGGTGGCACGGATTCGACCGGCAGGCCGAGGCGTCGGCCGATGACGGCTGCGATGTCGCGAACCGCGTCGCCCTCGTCGGCCACGGCGTGCCAGGCCGTTCCGGCTGGTGCCGATTCGAGTGCCAGGCGGAACAACACTGCCGCGTCGAGGGCGTGCACGGCCGGCCAGCGTTGGGTGCCGTCGCCGGGGTAGCCGACTACGCCGGTGCGGCGGGCCTGCTCGGTGAGCAGTCCGGCGAATCCGCCTTTGCCTTCGTTGTGAACCGTGCGCGGCATGCGGACCGCCGTGGTGCGTACGCCGCGCGAGGCCATCGCGAGGAGTGCGTTAACCGAGCGGGCGCGTCCGCCGACTGGTCCGTCGGTCGGCAGCGGATCGTCCTCAGTGGCGGCGCGGCCGGCGACCCATGGCGTACCCGAGACAGTGACGAGCGGACGGTCGCTGCCGGCGAGTGCTTCTCCCAGCGTGGCCATGGCGGCGCTTTCTTCGGCGATCGACCGGGCAAGCGCTTCCTCGGTGCTGTAGTCGCTGCCGAACGCCAGGCTGATCACGCCGTCCGACTGAGCGGCACCGGTCCGCAGGACGTCGAGGTCGGCGAGTTGACCGCGCAGCACCTGGGCACCGGCGTCGGTGAGGGCTTGCGCGGACTTGTCCGAACGGGCCAGCGCGAGAACGGTGTGCCCGCTGGCGAGCAGCTCGGCCACGACCGCGGAGCCGATGGTGCCCGTGCCGCCGGTGACGAAAACCTGCATGGGACTCTCCCTGAGTGATGAGACCTTTGTCCCGTCACCCTACACAGTGATGGGACTCTTGTCCCGTCACCTAGGATGAGCCCATGGCGCGCTGGCAACCGGAGACGACTCAGCGTCTTGTCGTGGCGGCGGTCGACCTGTTCACCGAGCAGGGGTACGACGCCACCACCGTCGCGCAGATCGCCGAGCGGGCGGGTGTCACCAAGAGCACGTTCTTCCGGCACTTCTCCGACAAGCGGGAGTTGCTGGTCGCTGGCCAGGAGACGCTCAGCCGGCTGCTCGCCGAGGGGATCGCCGAGGCCCCTTCGGAAGCCAGCCCGCTGGAGGCGGTCGCGGCCGGTCTCGAACGCGCCTCCGGGGCGATGGGGCCGGCGAACCGGGAGCTGGGCCCGCGCCTGAAGGCCGCGGTGGCGGCCAGTACCGAGCTGCAGGAACGGGACGCGCTGAAGAACGTCGGCCTCGCGGCGGCGATGTCGGCCGCGCTGGTCGCCCGCGGGGTACCCGACGCGGTGGCGCACCTCGCGGCTGAGCTGGGGGTTCTCGCGTTCAAACGGGGTTATGCGCAATGGTCCGAAGCTGAGCGGGACAGTGCGGGAGGCCTTGCGCAGTACGCGGTGGCCGCACTGCGGGATCTGCGTGCGGCGGCTGCGACATTGGAGTGACGGGCGGGTTGGGGGGCCTGTTTGCTGGCGGGTTAGGGCTTGGTGTGGAGGCGGGTGCTATCGCGCTTTGCTGTGTTCGCGGCGTTGGGCTGCGGTGAATCGGCCAAGCTGCGGAGGTTTGCCCGATGTCCCTGGGGCGGGCTTGGCTCATGGGGCAGCGCCGGATCGCTGGCTGGGCCTTCCGGCTCTACGGAGCTGGCAGTGCCGCCGTGCCTGCCAGCCTGGCTCGTCCCAGGTCAGCCCGGCCCAGCCCAGCCCAGCCCGGCCCAGCCCAGCCCGGCCCGGCCTGACTTGGCTCGGCCCGGCTCGGCTTGGTCACGCTCGGCTTGCCCTGCCCCGCCCCGCCGATCTCGCTCCGGCTTGGGACGGCCTAGCTCGGCTTGCCGGTCCGCCTCGGCCCGGCTCGCCCGGCTTGGCCCGGCTGGCTTGGCTCGGCCCGGCTTGGCCGCTCGGCTCGGCTCGGCTTGGTCCCGCCCACCTCGCTCCGGCTTGGCCCGGCCTAGCTCGCTTGCCCGGCCCGCCTTGGCCCGGCCCGCCTTGGCCCGGCTCGCCTGGCCCGGCTCGGCCCCGGCTGGCTTGGCTCGGTCTGGCCCCGATCGTCCTGGCTCGGTTCGGTCCACGAATCTGCTGGCGCTGTCAGAGGTCGTCATGGTGGGAGGTGGCTGGCGGCTTCGCTCGGTTCGGGGGATTCGCCCGCTCCGTTGAGTCCGACGAATCTGGCGGCGCTGCCAGATGTCGTCAGGCTGGGGGGAAGGCCGTCAGCTTCGCTCGGTTCGGGGAATTCGCCTGCTCCGTTGAGCCCGATGAATCCGTCAGCGCTGCCGTGCTCGTTAGCGCCGCCGTAGTCGTCGGGCTCGCCAGCTTCGCCAGGCTCTGCCGGGTCGGGGGAGGCTGCTAGAAGCGTTGCGGCCGCGGCGGAGCTTGTGTCGTCTTCGGCCTCGCAGGCCGGACCTTCTCACTGTTTCACGCCCAGGAGAATCGCCACCTCCGGCTCTGTACCAATGAGGTCGCGTACTCGCGCAGGTTTCCTGGCTGGGTGAGGTACGTCGGGAGGCTGAAGGCTCGGTGCTCGGCCGCCACGGTCAGGGCCCTGGCGTGGGTTCGGGGTGGGGCGGAGACCGACAACTCCAGGGAATCGAAGCCCAGCGTCACCAGGGTCGCGCCGAAGCGGTCTTCCCAGCTGCGCAGGACCGCGGACAGTTCCGCGACCTGGTCTGTCGACTTGATCATGCCCGTCCAGCCGATGAGGGCCGGGACGTCGGCGGGGCGGTCGGCCTGCACCAGGCCCAGCCGGTGCGGGGTGCGGGCGGCCAGGATCGAGCCGGTGTTGCCCGCTTCGGCCAGTGGGTCGGAGCGGCGGTGCGAGCGTTTCGCCAACCCGGGGAAGCGGGTGCCGAACGGGCGCAGGCAGGCTCCGTCGCAGCAGGAACCGTCCCACCAGCGGGCCAGTACTTCGGCGGGGTCGGCGTTGCCGACGCGGTGGCCGGCGGGGGCGAGGCGGCCGCGGTCGTCCAGCCAGTCTTCGCCGCGGGCGGAGAAGCGCTGGTCGGGCGGGATCAGCACGGGCCACAGCCCCGACCGCTCGAACTCCGCGACACAGCTCAGGTACCGCTGCGGCCGCGTGAGCGGCTCCTCCGACACCCAGATGCGCCCGTGCCAGCGCCCTGGCGGCAAGGTCTGGACCGGCGGTGCCCCGACGCCGGGGCGGAACGGTGCGATCGTCATGAGCTTCCCCTCGAACTGGTGTTCGGTGCCTGCATATCGAACAGTAGTTCGAACCACCGACAATTTCCAGGGCGCCACTCGCTCATCCGTTCGAGTGAACCTGAGAGAACCCCAGGTCGAGGGGAAGAAAAATCAGCGCCGGGCGGCTCGGCGCACCCGGACCGTGACGAACACGCCGACCGCGAGCGCCACCGCGGCGAGCACGACGTACTGGAACACCGACGCGTACCGGTCCACCAGCGACCAGCTCTCCCCGAGCAGGTATCCGGCCACGACGAACGCGGTGTTCCACAGCAGGCTGCCCGCCGTCGTGAGCAGCAGGAACCGGCCGAACGGCATGCGTTCCACGCCCGCCGGCAGCGAGATCAGGCTGCGGAAGATCGGCACCATCCGGCCGAGGAACACCGCCTTCCCGCCGTGCCGGGCGAACCACGCCTCGGTGCGGTCGAAGTCGGCGGCGTCCATCAGCGGCAGGCGGCTGAGCAGGGTCCGGCAGCGCTCGCGGCCGAGCAGTGCGCCCAGCCAGTAGACGAGCACGGCGCCGGCCAGCGAACCGAGGGTCGTCCAGAACAGGGCGCCGGCCAGGCTGAACGTGCCGCGGCTCGCGGAGAATCCGGCCAGCGGGAGGACGAGTTCGCTGGGAATCGGCGGGAACAGATTGTCCAGGCCGACGACGATCGCGGCGCCGACGCCGCCGAGCGAGTCCATCAGTCCGACGGCCCATCCGGCCAGTCCGGTGAGGGGTTCGGCGGGGGCGGCGAGCATGAGGTTCACGAGGGGTCCTTTCTCGACGGAAGCAACGTGGTCGAAGGTAGAAACCCAAGGGGCGCAACACATTGCGGTCGGCCACCCGGAGAAATGCGGAAAGCCGCAGTGGGGTTGGTGGCGGGGAACCCGCACCGTGGCGTGCCCGGCTGGCGAAGGTGGCTGGATGGGCGAGGTCGCGGAGAGGGAAATCCAAGCCGCAGCATGGCATTGCTCACCTGGAGAAATGCGGAACACCACGGTGGGGTGGGCGCGGCTGGATCAGGTGTTGCGTTGCGGGATGCCGTTGCGGCGGGAGTTGCCGGAACCCGCACCATTGCGTGCCCGCATGGCGAAGGTGGCGGGGTGAGCGGGGCCGCGGAGGGGGAAGTCAAGATGCCGCATTGCAACTGCTCGCCTGGAGAAATGCGGAAAACCGCAGTACTCCGCCCCCGCCGGTCTGGCTAGCCTGAACGACGTGAACAGATCGCGAGTGCTGCGGCGCACAGCAGGTATCGGCCTGGGGGCGTTGATGGCGCTCGTCGAGTTGCCGTACGTAGTACTCGCCGCGCCGCTCCTCGCCGTACCCGCGGCGCGGCCGCGTGTGTTCCGCGGAGCGCGCAGGCTCGCCGAAGTCGAACGTGCTCGGCTGCGGCGGTTCTTCGACGCTCGGAACGGCGACGATTACGACGGTCGCCGCGCTCTGCAATATCTCGTTCCGCGCAGCTTGACCGGGCTTCTCGCGCTGGGAGTGTGGGTGTGCGTCGGCGCGGGCGTCGTGGCCGCGGCGATCTACTTCGTCCAGCTGGTCACCGGGCAGGCTCCTGGTGGGGCGGGAGAAGGGGCACCGCTGGACTGGCTCCCGGTGCTCGGCCTTGGCGCGATTGCGGTATTCCTTTGTGGACAAGGACTGATCGGGGTCGCCGCGCTCGATCGTCGGCTGGCGCGGCGGTTTTTCGGTCCCAGCGGTCAAGAACTGTTGCGGCGCCGGGTATCCGAGTTGGCGACCACGCGGAGCGAAGTGGTCGAGGCGGTCAACGGCGAACGGCGTCGCATCGAGCGGGATCTTCATGACGGGGTGCAGCAAAGGCTGGTCGCGTTGGGGATTCTCCTCGGTCGGGCGCGTCGGGCGGATGATCCGCAAAGGGCGGCTGAGCTAGTCCGTCAAGCGCACGAAGAATCGCAGGAAGCGTTGCGCGAGCTAAGAGAAGTGAGCTGGCGCGTGTATCCGATCGCGCTAGACGAAAGCGGTCTTGAGGCTGCGCTGGAGTCTTTGGCTGAGCGCGCGACGATCCCAGTCGACCTTCGTTACGCGCTCGATGAGCCCTCGCCGGAGTTGGCGACTGTGGTCTACTTCGTGGTGTCCGAGTCCGTTACCAATGCCGCCAAACATGCCAACGCCAATAAGGTCACGATTGCTGTCCGCCGGGAAGAAACCAAGCTGGTAGCGGAGATCACTGACGACGGTTGCGGCGGCGCACGAATAGGATCGAGCGGTGGATTATCCGGACTGGCAAGGCGAGTAGCGGCGATGGACGGCGAATTCTCCGTACAGAGTCCCGAAAATGGGCCAACCATAGTGCGGGTGACCCTGCCGTGCGAGTGATCCTGGCCGAGGACGCGACGCTGCTCCGGGAAGGTCTCGTACGGCTGTTGGCGGAGGAAGGACACGACGTGGTCGCCGCGGTCGGCGATGGAGAGGAACTTCTCGCAGCGACCGCCGAATATCAGCCGGACGTGGTCGTCACCGACGTTCGCATGCCGCCGACCCACACCGACGAAGGGCTGCGTGCCGCCCTGGAAATCCGCGAACGCTGGCCGGGCACCGGCGTGCTCGTGCTGTCTCAATATGTCGAGAAACGCTACGCGGCCAAGCTGATCGGCGGCGACGGCGGACGCGTCGGCTACCTGCTCAAGGACCGGGTCGCGCAGGTCGGCGACTTCCTCGACGCGCTGGACCGGGTCGCGGCCGGCGGAGCGGCTTTCGATCCGGAGGTGGTGCGCAGGCTGGTCGCCCGCACGTCGCACGAGGACGCGCTCGCCCGGCTGACCCCGCGCGAGCGCGACGTGCTGGAGAAAATGGCGCAGGGCCACACGAACGTGAGCATCGCGACGCTGCTGTACGTTTCGCAGAGCGCCGTGGAGAAGCACGCGAACGCGATCTTCGACAAGCTCGACCTGCCGCAAACAAAAGGTTACAGCCGCCGCGTGCTGGCCGTTCTCCGCTACCTCGGTTCGTAATTCACAGCGGTCGCCGCAAATCCTCCGCGTCGACAATGTGGTACGCGTATCCTTGCTCGGCCAGGAATCGCTGCCGGTGCGCCGCGTACTCCGTGTCTACAGTGTCCCGGGACACGATCGAATAGAAGTGCGCTTGCCGTCCGTCGCCCTTGGGGCGCAACAGCCGGCCGAGGCGTTGCGCTTCCTCCTGCCGGGAACCGAACGTGCCCGAAACCTGGATCGCCACCGACGCTTCCGGCAGGTCGATCGAGAAGTTCGCCACCTTCGACACCACCAGCGTGCGCAGTTCGCCGCGGCGGAACTTGTCGAACAGTTCCTCGCGCTCTTTGTTCTTCGTCGCGCCCTGGATGATCGGGGCCTCCAGCTCCGCGCCCAGCATCTCCAGCTGGTCGAGGTACGCGCCGATCACCAGGGTCGGCTCGCCGACGTGTTTGTCCACAATGGACCGGATCACCGGGATCTTCGTCATCGCGGTGGCCGCGAGCTTGTACCGCTCGTCGGAGTCCGCGGTGGCGTACTGCAGGCGTTCGTTCTCGGTCAGCGTCACCCGCACCTCGGTGCATTCCGCCGGCGCGATCCAGCCCTGCGCCTCGATGTCGCGCCACGGCACGTCGTACCGCTTGGGCCCGATCAGCGAGAACACGTCGCCCTCGCGGCCGTCCTCGCGGACCAGCGTGGCGGTCAGCCCGAGCCGCCGCCGCGACTGCAGGTCCGCGGTCATCCGGAACACCGGCGCGGGCAGCAGGTGCACCTCGTCGTAGACGACCAGGCCCCAGTCGCGCGAATCGAACAGCTCCAGGTGCCGGTACTCGCCCTTGGTCTTGCGCGTGACCACCTGGTACGTCGCGATGGTGACCGGCCGGATCTCCTTCTTCTCCCCGGAGTATTCGCCGATCTCGTCCTCGGTGAGCGACGTGCGCGCGACCAGTTCGCGCTTCCACTGCCGCCCGGCGACGGTGTTGGTGACCAGGATCAGCGTGGTCGCCTTGGCGTGCGCCATCGCGGCCGCGCCGACCAGCGTTTTGCCCGCGCCGCACGGCAGCACGACGACGCCGGAACCGCCCGCCCAGAACGCTTCCGCCGCCTTCCGCTGGTAGTCGCGCAGCTGCCAGTCGGTCTCGGCGAGGTCGATCGGATGCGCTTCGCCGTCCACGTACCCGGCGAGGTCCTCGGCGGGCCAGCCGACCTTCAGCAGCGCCTGCTTGAGCCGCCCGCGTTCGGACGGGTGCACGATCACCGTGTCGTCGTCGATCCGCGCGCCCAGCATCGGGCTGATCTTCTTGTTCCGCGAGACCTCTTCGAGCACCGCGCGGTCGGTGGTGGTCATCACCAGGCCGTGCGCCGGGTGGTTGGCGATCTGCAGCCGCCCGAACCGGCCCATCACGTCCACGACGTCGATCAGCAGCGGCTGCGGCACCGGGAAACGCGAGTACGTGGTGAGCGCGTCGACCACCTGTTCCGCGTCGTGCCCGGCCGCGCGCGCGTTCCACAACGCGAGCGGCGTGATCCGGTAGGTGTGCACGTGTTCGGGCGCTCGCTCCAGTTCGGCGAACGGCGCGATCGCGATCCGCGCGTCGTCGGCACGCGGATTGTCGACCTCGAGCAGCACGGTTTTGTCGGACTGGACGATCAGGGGGCCATCAGTCACCTCTCCTTTATACGTTCCCTCCCGGAACGCGGCCCGGGGATGCCAAGATGGCGGGACGAAGCGCGGGAGGGGACCCAGTGACCACACCACCGTTCGGCACGCCGCCGGCCGCGAACCCGTACCAGCCGCTCCCGCAGCAGCCGGTCCACGGCGGCCCGAAGCGCGTGCCGGGCAAGCAAAAGGCGCTTTTCGCCGCCCTCGTCGTCGTGGCGCTCGGGCTCGGCACGCTCGCCGCGTTCGGGTTCGCCTCGGTCGTGCGTTCGGCGGGTCCTCCGGTCGCGGGCAGCTGCCTCTACCTTTCCTCGCTGGGCTCGGACACGCAGACCTACACCGGCGCGGAGTGCTCCGAACAGGCCGCCACCTATCGCGTCGACACCGTCGTGAAGGGCCGGTCCTCCTGCCGCGGCGAGGACTACGTGCGGTTCGAGCTGTACTTGTCGGCTCGCAGCACCACCAGCAGGCCGGCCCAGACGCTGTGCCTCGCGTTGAACGTCGTGTCCGGCGAATGCGTGCGCGACGTTTCCGACGAGTCGAAGGTCGGCAAGGTCGCCTGCGACGATCCCAAGGCGGAAGCGCGCGCGGTCGTCCACGACGGCACGAAGTCGGCGTCGAGCTGCGGGGACAAGGACCTGTCGCTGGTCTACGCCGGCCCGCCGGTGCGCACGATCTGCCTGCAGCCGACCGGGGCGAGCATCTGAGGGCTACCAGGCGTTGGGCAGCATCGCCGCCACGTCGAGCCGGTTGGCCAGCAGCCCGGAGCTGTGCATGAGATCCGCCACGCGCTGCAGCCGGGTCGCCGACAGCGTGGTCGGGTAGCTGCCGAGCGAGATCAGCGCGGCGGTGGTCTGGTCGATGTCGGAGAACCTCGGCAGCGCGTCGCGCACCTTCGCCGTGTCCGACGCGGCGAGCTGGGCCTGGGTGAGCACGTTCCGGAACGCCGTCAGCGTGCGCGGGTTGGCGGCGGCGAACTGGCCGGTCGCGGCGTAGCCCGAGGCCGGGAAGTCGAGGGTGGCGCCGGTCGAGCCGTCGGCGAGGACCCGCGCGCCCAGCTCCTTCTCCGCGCGGGTGAGGTACGGCTCGACCATCAGCGCGGCGTCCGCGTCGCCGGACTGCAGCGCGGCGGGCATCTGCCCGAACGGCCGGGGCACGAATTCGATCTTCGATTTGTCGACGCCCGCCGTGCCGAGCACCGCCCGCGCGGTGAGCGCGCCGATGTCGTCCGGGGAGTCCACCGCGATCTTCGGCGACTTCTTCGCGGTCGGTTCGGGGTAGTCGGAGTCGGGCAACGTGACGAGCGCGATAGTCGTGCGGCCGAACGTGTACGCCTCGCCCTGCAGTTGCAGCGCGGTGCCCGCCCCGGCGGCGCGAAACAGCGACACGTCGCTGCCGAACGTCACATCGACCTGTCCGGCTTTCAGTTTTTCCACGCCGTCGCTGTCGCCGAGTTCCACCAGCTGGACATTCAGCCCAGCCTGGCGGAACTTTCCGGCCGCGACCGCGATCCGCAGCGGGGCGGTGTCGATCGGGCTCGCGACGCCGACCCGCAGGGTCGCGCGTTCCGGCGGCTGCGCTTGTCCGGCGTCACTGGATCCGAACACGGAGCAGCCGCTGACCGCGAACAACGTCGCCACCAGCGCAAACCTCAGACCGGTCGCTTTCACTCGCCATCCCCTGCCGGGAGAATCTCTGCCTCGTGCTGGATCGTATGGGCCGCTGCCCATACGATCGCCCGCAGGGCGGTTCCCCCGCCAGGGTGGCTTCCCGATCTTTTCGCCGGGAACTACCAAGCGGTAGTTTCCGGCCGGAGCCCGAGGACGTCCGTGGGCAGAAGTTCCCCGCGGTGGAAAAGGAAGCACAGGTGACCCGTCGCGACGACCGTCCCCGTTCGGGTGACGCGGCGGATCCGGCTGCCTCGCGTCCGGTCGGCGGCCGGTGGCGGCTGCGCAACTGGCGGCTGCGCACCAAGCTCTTCGTCGTCCTGCTGATCCCGGCGCTCGCCGTGGTCGTGCTGGTCGGCCTCCGGGTCAACAGCGACCTGCGCGACGCCCGCCAGCTCGCCGAGTTCGCCGCGCGCTGCCGGGTCGACTCGACCGTCGCCGAGGTCGTGCACCAGCTGCAGCGGGAACGCGACGTCACGGTCCGGTTCGTCGCGGGCGACCGCAAGGGCCCCACCGACGTCCTCGTCGGCCAGCGCACCCGCGTCGACCTGGCGATCGGCGCGTTCGAGCGGTCGCTCGCCGACAGCAAGACGCGACTGGACGATTCCGCGGCGGGCGATCTGCAGCAGAGCGACGACCGGCTGCGCGTGCTGGGCGGCCTCCGGTATTCGGCCGAACACTCCGCGTATCCGGCCGACGCGGTGCTCCGCTCCTACAGCGAGCTGATCTCCGGTCTGCTCGACATCAGCGACACCGCCGCGGCCGACGTCACCGAACCCGACCTGGCCCGGCTGCGGCTGGCCGGGAACGCGCTCGCGCGGATCAAGGACCAGATGTCGGTCAAGCGCGCGATCATGTCCGAGGCGCTCGCGCAGGGCACGCTCAACCGGGACCGGACGCGCGCGCTGCTCGGCGCGGAGGCGGAGCTGGCCGCGGCGCGCAGCGACTACCGCACCTTCGCCACTCCGGACGAGCAGCGGATGTACTCGGACACGGTGATCGGCATCGTCGTCGACATCGGCAACGACATGGTCGAGTCGGCGCTCACCCGCACGGAGAACAACCAGCCGCTCTCCGGCTTGGACGCGGACCAGTGGGACACCGCGTCCACGTACACGGTCAATCTGGCCCATCAGGTGCAGCAGGCGCTTCTCGTCCAGCTCCAGGAGAAAACGGACGCACGAGCCGCCAGCGCCCGCGCGTCGACGATCTGGGACGGCGGAATCGTCATCGGCGTCCTGCTGGTCGCCGGGGTGCTGTCGGTGGTGATCGCGCGCTCGCTGCTGCGGCCGTTGCGGATCCTGCGGCGCACCGCGCTCGAGGTCGCCGACCATCGGCTGCCCGAGGCCGTGCAGCGGCTGCTGACCGAACCCGATCCGGCTCCGGAGAACCTGCGGCACCGGGCGGCGGTCGCGCCGGTGCCGATCTTCACCCGCGAGGAAGTCGGGCAGGTCGCGCGCGCGTTCGACGCGGTGCACGGCGAGGCGGTCCGGCTGGCCGCCGAACAGGCGATGCTGCGCGAGAACGTGAACGCGATGTTCGTCAACCTGTCGCAGCGCAGCCAGGACCTGGTGGAGCGGCAGCTGTCCGTGCTCGACCGGATGGAGGCGGGCGAACAGGACCCGGAGACCCTCGGCGGGCTGTTCGAACTCGACCACCTCGCCACCCGGATGCGGCGCAACAGCGAGAACCTGCTGGTGCTGTCCGGCACCGACCTGGTGCGCGAGGACACCGGACCGGTGGTGGCCGACGAGATCATCGGGGCCGCACTGTCCGAAGTGGAGGATTACCAGCGGATCGAGGTCGGCCCGGCCCCGGCGCTCGCGGTGCGCGGCGACGCGGTCAACGACCTGGTGCACGTGGTGTCCGAGCTGCTGGAGAACGCCACCCGGTACTCCGGGCCGCAGACGGCGGTCACCGTGGAGAGCGCGCGGACGCCGGACGGGGCGTGGCGGATCGAGATCACCGACCGCGGCGCGGGCATGCCGCAGGCGGAGATCGACCGGACCAACGCGCGGCTGGCGCATCCGCCTGAGGTCGACGTCGAGGTGTCGCGCCGGATGGGCCTGTTCGTGGTCGCGACGCTGGCCGAACGGCACGCCATCGCGGTGAAGCTGAGCCCGGCCGAGGGACGCGGGCTCACCGCTACGGTCGTCGTCCCGGCGGCGCTGATCACCGAGCCCCCGCCGCTGCCGCAGCCGCCCGCGCCGGTCGAACCGGAACCCGCGCCGGAGCCGGAGCTGCTGGCCCCGCTCGCGCCGCTGGCCCCACCCGAGGAGCCCGAGGAGCCGGTCGAGCTGGTCGCGCCGACTCTCGACGACGCGGGTCCGCTGCGGCGGGCACCGGTGGTCGAAGAGGCGGCGTCGTGGCCGGTCGAATCGGCACGGTCGCATCTGGAGATCGACGCGCCGACGGACCGGATGCCCGCGTACCGCGACGTGCTGTCGCGCTGGTTCGATCTCTCCGTCCCGGCGGAGGAGCCGGTGACACCGGAACCGCGCGTGGTCGCGCCGATGCCTGAGGTGCCCGCCTTCGACCCAGACCCAGAGCCCGAACCCGAGCCCGAACCCGAGCCCCCGGCCGTCGAGCCGCGGCACGCCTACGAGGCGCCGCCGGAGTTTCCGACGGAAGACCCGGACGAGGCGGCCGCCCCGGAATGGCCGACCCCCGAGCACCTGGAACAAGAGGACGGCGCCGAGGACACCTGGCCGTTCCTGCGGGTCGCCGACGTGGCGGGCGGCCCCGCCGCGGAGCCGGAGCAGCGGCCGATACTCTCGCTTTCCCCCGACGCGGTGCGCGCCCGGATGACGAGCCTGCAAGGCGGCTTCCGGCGCGGCAGGCACGCCAGGGGGGAAGACACCCCGCCACTGGATCGAAACGGATGAGGCATGAGTTCGAACACCGCCCTGCTGGAAGTGATCGCGCTGGGCGCGCGGGACGCGGAGCGGGCGCAAGAGGGCGGAGCGGACCGGCTCGAACTGGTCTCCGACATGGCCAGCGACGGGCTCACCCCGAGCGAGGCGACGGTGCGCGAGGTGCTCGCCGCCACTGATTTGCCGGTGCGCGTGATGCTGCGCGCGGAGAACACTTTCGACGCCCGCGCGATCGACGAACTGCGTGCTTCGGCGGCTCGGCTGGCGTCCGCGGGCGCGCGGGAGTTCGTGTTCGGCTTCCTGACCGAGGACGGCGAGGTCGACGCCGACGCGTGCCGCGCGCTGCTGAAGGAGATCGACGGGCGGCCGTGGACGTTCCACCGCGCCATCGACCGTTCGCGCGACCCGATCGCCGCGTACGACGTGCTGGCCGAGCTCGGCTGCGACACCGTGCTGGCGGCGGGACACGCGAACGGGGTCGCGAGTGGACTGTCGGTGCTGCAGCAGCTCGCGCGGCGGACCGACGGCCCGGCGCTGCTGGTCGGCGGCGGGCTGCGGGCGCAGCAGGTGCATTTGCTGCGGGCCGGCGGGGTGCGCGGGTTTCACGTGGGCGGCGCGGTGCGTCCGTCCGGTTGGGACGCTCCGGTCGACGCGGCGGCCGTGCGCGAGTGGGCCGAACTCGTCAAAGGCTGATCCGCCAGTCCATCGCGGAAGGGAACCTCGCCGGGAATTCCGATTCCGGCAAGGTTCCCTTCTTCTCTTGACGAGCACAATGCGCGTGTGTGCGCAAGGGGTCCGGAATGTCCGCGGCTTCCGCCTCGCGACCTCCGATGGTTTCCGGATTCGCCGGGACATCGCGGCGGGAATCAGTCATTAATAGCGCAAGTGGAAAACAAACCAACCGCGAGAAGGTCAGCCAAAAGTAGGTTTCTTTGGTTCGAGGGGTTTTTTAGGGTCGGGATACGGGTCGGTACCGCGATTTACCGGCCCGGTCCCCGCCTCTCGAGAGGAATTCTCATGCGCTTGCGCAAGCTCGTCGCCGCCGCGGTTCCGCTGCCGGCGTTGCTGTGCCTGTCCGTGGCCGGCGTCGCGAACGCCGACCCGCTGGTCGCCCTTCCCGGCAACGCCGCACCGCTCGCCGCCAGCGCGCGGTCCGGCGATGTCGCCGCTGAGCAGCAGATTCCCGCCGCTCTGTCCCTCA
Source organism: Amycolatopsis sp. VS8301801F10 (assembly GCF_046195355.1). Classification (NCBI taxonomy): domain Bacteria; kingdom Bacillati; phylum Actinomycetota; class Actinomycetes; order Pseudonocardiales; family Pseudonocardiaceae; genus Amycolatopsis; species Amycolatopsis sp. VS8301801F10. Next base: position 2,223,855 of record NZ_CP176065.1, read on the forward strand.
AACTGCACAACCAGCAGGCGCTGTCCCGCTTCCTCGCCGACGTGCAGGACCCGGCCTCGCCGCAGTACCGCCACTTCCTCTCTCCGGAGCAGTTCACCGCGGCATTCGGCCCAACGCAGGCCGAGGCGGAGCAGGCGGTGAATTTCCTCAAGCGCAGCGGCGCGCGGGATATCGAGGTTTCCGGAAACCGCCAGGCGATCACCTTCTCGGCAACTGCCGGACAGCTGGAATCCGCCTTCCATACGCGGATTGGCAATTACACCGACACCGTCACCGGCCGGAAGTTCTACGCGAACGACACCGCACCGGAATTGCCCGCTTCGGTGTCCGCCGTGGTCGATTCGGTCGTCGGCCTCGACAACCACGCGGTGAAGCACCACGCCAAGCCGCAGCAGGCGCCGCGCACGGTCAAGCCGGTGACCCCGACCGTGCTCAAAACCGCGTACGGCACCAGTGGCATGTCCGCCACCGGCGCGGGCGTGAACGTCGGCTTCGTGGAGTTCGACGGCTACAAGAAGTCCGACATCACCGCGTACGACACGAAGTACGGCCTCAAGGCGGGCACGGTCAGCACGGTTTCGGTCAACGGAGCCAACTACGACTCCAGCCCCGGCGACGGCGAAACCGAGGTCGACCTGGACATCGAGGTCGTGCACGCGCTCGCCGCGCCGGCGAACGACTACGTGTACGAGGCCCCGAACTCCAACGCGGGCGAGCTGGCGATGTACCAGAAGATCGCGTCGGACAAGAAGGTCAGCGTCGTTTCGATCTCGTGGGGCTCCTGCGAGGCGGCGGAAGGCTCGGCCGCGGCCAACAGCGTCGACAAGGCGCTCGCGACCGGCACCGCGGAGGGCATCAGCTACTTCGCCGCGGCGGGCGACGACGGCACCACCGACTGCGCCCGGCAGACCGGCAGCAAGGCGCAGGCCGTGGACTTCCCGGCGTCGAGCCCGAACGTCTCCGGCGTCGGCGGCACGCAGCTGTCGGTGACCTCGTCGAACGGCTACAGCAGCGAGACGACGTGGAATGACGGCGCTTCCGGCGGTGCCGGCGGCGGTGGCATCTCGACGATCTTCGCCGCGCCTTCGTGGCAGTCGAAGCAGAGCACGACCAAGCGCAAGGTCCCGGACGTCGCCGGGGACGCCGCGCAGGGCTCGGCGTACACGATCATTTCCGGCGGACAGACCGGGAATGTGTGGGGCACCTCGGGCGCGGCTCCGCTGTGGGCGGGCTTCGCCGCGCTGCAGAACGAAGTCCACAAGGGCGGCCTCGGCAACCTGAACGCGAAGTTCTACAGCATCGGCAACGGTTCCTCGTACGGCACCGGCTTCCACGACGTGACCACCGGCAACAACACCTTCAACGGCACCACCGGCTTCTCCGCCGGCAAGGGCTACGACCAGACGACCGGCTGGGGCTCGTTCAACGGTTCCGGACTGTCCACACTGATCGGCTGAGCGCACGCGTCGTGAGCGGCGATCACGGTTCTAACCGGGATCGCCGCTCACGAGCGTTCGGCCGATTGACCAAGATCCGGGACGCTGTTTTGATGGCCGGGTGCAGCCTCTCCTGACGCCGAAGCAGCAGGCCCTCGTCGACCGCGCCGCCAAGCTCGCGGACATTTTCGCCGAGCGCGCGGCCGAGCACGACCGGGACAACACCTTCCCGCACCAGAACTACGACGACCTGCGGGAGGCGGGCTTTCTCCGGCTGTCGGTCCCGGAGGAACTGGGCGGCTCCGGGGCCGGGCTGCCGGAAATCCTGCCGGTGCTGGAACGGCTGGCGATGGGCGACGGCGCGACCGCGCTGGCGTTCACCATGCACCTGTCGCCGCTGGGACAGTGGGCGAGCGTCTGGCGGCGCACGAAGGCTCCCCGGCTGGCGGAACTGCTGCGCAAAGCGGTGGACGGCGAACTGGTCTGGGCGTCGATCACCAGCGAAACGGGCCTGCGCAACGACATGACGGACGCGAAGACCCGCGCGGTCCGCGTCGAGGGCGGCTTCGAACTGACCGGCCGCAAGAGCTTCGCGACCAACTCGGCGGTCGCCACCCACTGCTCGACCACCGCCCGCTACGAGGAAGCCGACGGCGGCCCGCGGCTGTTGTTGTGCCAGATCGCGCTGGACCAGCCGGGCGTCACAATCCACCAGACGTGGAACACCATGGGCATGCGCGGCACCCAAAGCAACGACGTCGAATTGGACAAGGTGTTCGTCGAGGACGCGGCGGTCGTGCACTCGCTGCCGGTGAAGCATCTCGACGCGCGGGTGCTGGAAACCGTGTGGGCCTGGGCGATGCCCGCGTTCTCCGCGGTCTACACGGGAATCGCGGCGGGCGCGCTGGACTGGACCGTGCGGACGCTGATCGAACGCGGCAAGGCCGAGGACCCGGTGCTGCAGGACGTGATCGGCGAATGCCAGATCCTGCTGGAAGCCTCCCGCGCGCTGATCTACCGCCAGGCCGACGAGGTGACGAGCCGTCGGCTGTTCACCGGCGACGTCCAGGACGGCGTGGCCCGCAGCGCGGTCGTGAAGTACACGGCGGCGAACAACGCGGTCCAGGTGATGCAGCGGCTGGTCGACGCGCTGGGCGGGATGTCCTACACGAAGGCGCTGCCGTTCGAGCGGATGTGGCGGGACGTGCAGGCGAGCACGTTCATGCCGATGGGGAACCTGGCGACCCGGAAGCTGGTGGGGGCCAACGTGCTGGGCGTACGGACGCTCCCGGAGATCGGCCCGGACGAGACCGGGCCGGATTCGCGGGCTAAGGGCTGAATGGGTGAACCCGGCCGGAACCTCACGGTGCGCAAAGCGGAGGCCGAGAAGTCCGCGAAGCGGGGCCGTAAAAGAGACCTTCAGCCGCTTCAAGCTCAAACAGCTCAAAGAAGTGGTGTCGCCGTGCTTTCCATCGTGCGGGTCGGCTACCCGAAGAAAACCGACGCCGAAGAAGATCGAGGAGGTGCAGGGCAGCGGGGACATCAAACCCCTCGCCGCCACCCTGCTCCGCCTCGCGGACGTGAACTTCTCCGGCCACCACTTCCAGTCCAGAGTGGACAACCGGACGATGGTGGTCGCCGAGACGGAAACCGTTGCCGGGCACCTGGATCCCGGCACCCTCGACGCTCTCGCGGACGTCTCGGTCTGGTTCCCGAAGCTGTGACTACTTCTTCTCCGAAACGACCGCTTCCGAAGCCTCGGAAGCAGCAGCCTCCGCCGCCTCCTGCTCGGCCAGATCCGCCGCCGCCTGCACTGCCGGGCCGTGCAGCAGCCGGGCCACTTCGCCGCGCAGGGAAACGAATTCCGCCGATTCCCGCGTGGTGATCTGGTCTCGCTGGGCGGGCAGGTCCACCTTCAGGTCCGCCACGATCCGCGCGGGCGACTTCGACAGCACCAGCACCCGGTCGCCCAGGTACACGCTCTCGTCGATGTCGTGCGTCACCAGCAAAACCGTCGTGCCCTGTTCGACCTGGACCCGGCGCAGCAGGTCCTCCAGCTCGAAGCGCGTCTGGGCGTCCACCGAGGCGAACGGCTCGTCCATCAGCAGCAGCGCCGGACGGCTCGCCAGCGCGCGGGCGATCGACACCCGCTGCTGCATGCCGCCGGACAGCTGCCACGGGTACTTGTTCACCGCGCCGGACAGGCCGACCGCCTCGAGTGCTTCGGCGGCCCGGGCGCGCCGGGTCGCCTTGTCGAGTTTGCTCCAGCGCAGCGGGAATTCCACGTTCTTCGCGACCGACAGCCACGGGAACAGGGAACGGCTGTAGTCCTGGAACACCACGGCGAGATCGTCCGGGACCGAGGTGACGCGGTCGCCGTGCAGGCTCACCGTGCCCGCGGTCGGCGGGATCAGGCCGGCGATCGCACGCAGCAAAGTGGACTTGCCGCAGCCGGACGGGCCGACGATGCACGCCAGCTGCCCGGTCTCCACCGTGAACGACAGTTCGTTGACCGCGACGTGCGCGGACTCGCCGCTGCCGTAGCGGTGGCTGAGGCCGGAGACCTCGAGCATGGTCGACATAACGGGAAACCTTCCTAGTTCCGGCCGGGCTGCCAGCCGAGCACCCGGCGTTCGATGCCGAGCAGCGCGGCGTTGAACCCGTACCCGAGGATGCCCAGCAGCACGATCCACGCCCACATCTGGTCGAAGTCGTACGAACGCTGGGCGGCGAGCAGCGCGTAGCCGATGCCGTTGAGCGCCCCCACCAGTTCGGAGATCGCCATCAGGATCAGCGCGATCGAGAGCGACAGCCGCAGCCCGGCGAAGATCTTCGGCAGCGCCGAGGGCAGCACGACCAGCCCGATCCAGTACCGCTTCGGCGTGCGGAACGCGCGCGCCGTCTCCACCTTGACCTTGTCGACCGAGCGGACGCCGTCCACGGTGTTGAGCAGAACCGGCCACAGCGAACCGAAAATGATCGTCGCGGTCTGCATGCCCGGCCCGATGCCGAACAGGATGATGAACACCGGCACCAGCGCGGGCGGCGGAATGGCGCGGAAGAACGCGAAAAGCGGCCCTACGTAATCCATTCCGGTGCGCGAGCGGCCCAGCGCGGTGCCGAGCGCGACGCCGATCGCCACCGCCAGCAGCCAGCCGCCGAGCACCCGGCCGAGGCTCGGCAGGATGTGGTCGAACACCGAGTCGCCGAGGAACAGCTGCGAAGCCGGCCCGGAGAACCACAGTTTCGCGGCCGCGGCGGCGATCTTCGACGGCGGCGGGAAGAACACGCTCTGGCTCAGCTGGGTCGCGATCTCCCACAGCACCACCGCGATCACGAACAGCAGCCACTTGCGGGCGAACCCGCCGAGGCCGCGGCCCACCCGGCGCGTCACGGTGGACGGCTTCTCGACCACGCTCACGCGGCGGCTCCTTCGACGGCGTTGCTCCAACGGAACAGCCGGTGGCCAAGGCGTTCCAGGCCCTCGTTCACGAGGAAGCCGAGGATCCCGGCGATGACCGTTCCGGCGAGCACCAGGTCCATCCGGCCCGGCCCGGAACTGGCCTCGAGCACGAACTGCCCGATGCCGAGTTTCGCCCCGGCGAGGAATTCCGTGCTAATCACCAGGATCAGCGAAATCGCCGCGGACAGCCGGATTCCGGTGAACACGAACGGCGCGGCGTGCGGCAGCGCGACCGAGGTCAGCACTCGCGCACGCGGAGTTCCGTACGTGCGCGCGGTTTCCAGCAACAGCGGATCGATCTCAGCCAGCGCGTAGATGGTGTTGAAGAGAATCGGCCACACCGCGGCGTACACGGCCAGCGTGATCTTCGCTTCCGGACCGCCGCCGACGACGATCAGCACCAGCGGAATCAGTGCCACGGAAGGGATCGGCCGCAGGAATTCGACGATCGCCTTGGTCGCGTCGCGCAGCCAGCGGATACTGCCTAGCAGCAGACCAGCGGGCACCGCGATGGCGATCGAGATGAGCAGCGCGATCAGCCACGCGAGCACCGAAGCGATCACGTCGCGGACGAAGTCGACGTCGCCGAGCAGTTCGCCGATCCGGGCGAACACGACGGTCGGCGGGGGAAGGTCGTTCTGGTCGATCAGACCGGCCCGCACGACCGCCTCCCAGATCAGGAGGAAGCCGAGCAGGCCGGTCAGGTTCCGGACGAGGCGCACGTCAGGACGCGTTCGCCTGCGGGACGATCATCGACTGCACGTCGATCTTCGACTGGATGGAACCGAACTGCTGCAGCAGGTCCGGCACGCGCTGGATGCGCCGGGCGTCCAAAGTGGACTGGAAGGTGAGCAGCGTGGTGAGCTTCGCGGTCGCCTCGTCCACCTTCGAGAACTGGATCATCAGCGGCTCGATCTTGGAGCGGTCGGCCGATTCCTTGGTGGCGCGCAGCATCGCGCGCTGGAACGCGGCGACCGTCTTCGGGTTGGCGTCGGTGAACTTGCCGAGCGAACCGTAGCCCGCGGTCGGGAAGTCCTTGGTGCCGCCGGACGCGGTGTCGATGACCTCGACGGTGCCGTTGACCTTCGCCGACTGCGTGATGAACGGCTCGGTGAGGAAGCCCGCGTCGACGTCGCCGCGCTTGACCGCGGGGCCGATGTCCGGGAACCGCAGCGAAACCCACTTCACGTCGTTGAAGGGCACGCCGTTGTCGCGCATGACCGACTTGGTCAGGGTGTCGCAAATCGTGTTGGTGGCGGTGATCGCGATCCGCTTGCCCGCCAGGTCGTGCACGTTCTTGATGTTGCTGTTCGGCATCGCGACGACTTCGGTGCTCTTCGGACCGGCCGAAGAGGCGTCGGCGACGAGCTTGATGTCCGCGGCGCCCTTGCTCTTGGCGATGAAGAACGGCGTGTAGCTCGCGTAGGCGATGTCGACCTCGCCCGCCTGCAGCTTCTGCAGCGACGCGTCACCGCTGGCCGCGTCGACGGCTTCGACCTCGAGCCCCTCGTTCTTGAAGTAGCCGTTCTGGACCGCGAGGTGGAAGGGCACCACGTCGATCGTCGGCATGATCGAGACCTTGATCTTGGTCTTCTCGACCCCGGAGCCGCCGTTCGAACTGCTTGAACTGTCCGATCCGCCCAGCAGGCCGCAGCCGCTGGCGGTCATCGCGACACCGCCCGCCATCGCGAGCGACAGGAACCCGCGCCTGCCGTAACTGCGCCGGCCGCTCACCGCTTCATCAAACAAGGTCGCTCCTAGCAAATGGGCCCGCGTCTGGCATGGACGCGGGGGGAAGGTGGCTCATTGTCCGGAGTCACGCGGCTACTGTAGAGAACCAGGACGATCACTCACAATGGGTGTTCATATACGATTCAGAAGTGGTACTGGTCACTCGATCAGGTGATCGAATCCGCTGGTATGTCGGGGTAAGCGAACGACCCGTGGGTGCCCGCTGGGCCTTGATCCGCTGCCTGGGTGCTCTCCGGGCAACTTCTGGAGGGTTACAAATGGGCCAGGCGTTCGCTACCCTCTGCTCCTGCAATGTGAGGTGTGGACCACCGATGTAGTGAGAGCGCGACTTGGGAAAAGGCTCTCCGCGCACGCCGGCGACGAGCCGGCGCAGGGTGGCCTCGGCCGAACGGACTAAGAGATCGACCACGTGCGGGGACCGAACGTCATGCCAGACCTGAACCGATTCCGCGCCCGAGGCGACGGGCAGCCGCACCGCGAAGTCGATCTTTTCACTCGGAAGGGTGTAACAGTCCGGGCCGCGGTCCAGACCACTCAGGTGGCGGATCACCTGCCGGGAGCGTGCGCGTAGTGGCCACGAGCACGGCAGGTTCGGAATCAACGGGCACCTCGGGCCCGGACGGTGGTGCGGCGGTGCCGAACGAAGACACCGCGGGGGCAGGGGAGGCCTCCGCTCAGGACAACGCGGGAACCGCGCAGCAGCGGTCCTGGCTCGCGCTCGGCAACTGGCGATTGCGGTCCAAGCTCGCGCTCATTCTCCTCATCCCCACGGTCACCGCGCTGGTGCTCGGCGTGCTGCGCGTGGTCGACGACGTGCGGTCGGCGGTCGACCTCAACCACACCGCCAACCAGGTCGCCTTCGCCGAGAAGGTCACCGCGGTGGTGCACGACCTGCAGCGCGAGCGCGCGCTGGCCGTGGTCCGGATCTCCTCAGGCGACCCGCTGCGCCAGACCGGCCTCGACGCGCAGATGGCCAAGGTCGACCGCGACGTCGACGACCTGCGCAACGCCGCGGTCAACCTCGAAAGCGACGACCAGGCGGCCAGCGACCGCTACGCGCACGGCCTCCAGCGCCTCGACGCGCTGCGCCCGCTGCGCGCGGCGATGACCACGTCGGCCTACTCCGACCGCGCGGTGCTCGACACCTATTCCTCGGTGCTCGACTCGCTGATCCAGCTCGGCCGCGAGGTCTCCACCGCGACGACCGACCGCGACCTGCTCCGCCTCGGCACGAGCACGCAGTCGATCAGCGAGGCGAAGGAGTTCATCCTCCGCGGCGACTCCGCGCTGCAGATCGCCGCGTTCCGCGACGGCTTCCCCGGCAACCTGATCGACGAGACCCGGGCCGCCGAGGCCAGCGGCGACGCGTCGATCACCGCGTTCCTCGCCAACGCCACCGGCGACCAGGTCCAGCTCTACAACGACACCTACTCCGGACCCGAGGTCGACGAGCGTCGGCGGTTGCAGACACAGGCGTTCTCCTTCGCCCAGCAGAGCCAGCCGCTCAACCTCGACGGCACCAAACTCGGCCAGGACTCGACCGTCGCCGCGGACAAACTGCGCGCGGTCGAGGTCAACCTGCTGACCCAGCTGCGCGCGCAGGCCGACGAACTGGCCAGCAACGCGGTGCGGTCGGCGTGGGTCGGCGGCGTCATCGTCCTCGCCGCGCTGGTCGCCGCGCTGATGCTGATGCTCGTCATCGCCCGGCTGATGCTGCGCCCGCTGCGGGTGCTGCGGAAGACCGCGCTGGAAGTCGCCTACACCCGGCTGCCGGAAACCGTGCAGGCCATCCTGGACGACCCGGACCCGGTCAACGCCTCGAAGAAGGCGGTCGACCCGGTGCCGGTCCTCACCCGCGACGAGATCGGCGAAGTGGCGCGCTCGTTCGACGTGGTGCACGAGCAGGCGGTCAAGATGGCCGCCGAACAGGCATTGCTGCGCGAGAACGTCAACGGCATCTTCGTGAACCTGTCCCGGCGGTCGCAGCGGCTGGTGGAACGCCAGCTCGGCGTGATCGACCGGCTCGAGGCCGACGAGCAGGACCCGGACCATCTCGCGAGCCTGTTCGAACTCGACCACCTGGCCACCCGGTTGCGCCGGAACGGCGAATCGCTGCTGGTGCTTTCGGGCGCGGGCCTCGCGAAGTCGGTGCCCAAGCCGGTGCCCGCGGCCGACGTGATCGGCGCGGCGGTGTCGGAGATCGAGCAGTACGCCCGGATCGAGATCGGCATCGTGCCCGAGGTCGCGGTGCAGGGCCTCGCGATCCACGACCTCGTGCACGTGCTCGCGGAACTGCTCGACAACGCGACCTACTTCTCCGAACCGGAAACCAAGATCACCGTCCGCGCGGTCATCACGCGCAAGAAGGCGCTGGCGATCCAGGTCACCGACCACGGCGTCGGCATGAGCGAGGAGCGCCTGGCCGAGGTCAACGAGCGCCTCGCCGACCCGCCGGACCTGGACGTGTCGGTGACCCGGCGGATGGGTCTGTACGTGGTCGCGCGGCTTGCCCAGCGGCACGGCATCGAGGTGCGGTTGCGCGAGAACGAGGACATCGAAGGCGGCGTGATCGCCCGCGTCGTGGTCCCGGCCGAGCTGCTCACCCAGGTCCGGACCGTTTCGCCGACGATGCGGAACACCCCGCCGCCGCCGAACCGCAACGAGGTCTCGCACCCGAGCCTCCCGCCGGTCAACCGCGATCCGGAGCCGTCGAACCCGCTTCCGCTCGCGCCGCCGCCCTCGTCCGCCGAACTGACCGAGGCGATGGGCTCGGCGAATTCGGCGAACTCCGGCGGAGCGTCCGAGAACGGCGGCCTGGTCCCGCTCGACCAGCCGATCAGCCTCGACGACCTCGTCGCGGGCAACCGCGCGGCCGGTCCGTTCCTCAGCCCGGCGACGCCCGCTTCGGAAGCCCCGGCGTGGCCGACCGCCGAGGATCTCGCGCCGCTCACCCGCGAGTCCTACGGCGAGGGCGCGAGCCTGGCGCAGACCGAGTTCCCGCCGCTGGTGCTGCCGAAGCGGGAGCCGAAGTACGTCGCGCCGGAAGCGCCGAAGGAACAGCCGCCCGCCGAGCCGGACGGTTCCGCCGCGCTCGAGGACGACGTCCCCACCCGGCGGCTGCCGATCTACCAGTCGGTGCTGTCGCGCTGGTTCAGCGAGGGCGAGGACAGCGACCCCGGCACGGGAACGCCGCCGTCCGCCGCGGCGGAGCCGGACACCGCCGAGGCCCCCGCCGGCGAGCAGGAGGAAACTCCGGCCGAGCCGCGGGAGCGGGCGCTCGAATCGACGCCGCTCTACCCCGGTTCCGACGAGCCGGAAGACGACAGCTGGCACAGCGTCTCCGACGAGGGCTGGCAGGCGGCGCAGTCGCTGCTCGAGTCCAAGAACGAGGAGATCACGCCCGCCGGGCTGCCCAAGCGCGTGCCCAACGCGTACCTGGTCCCCGGCTCGATCGGGAACGCGCCGGAACCGGCGCAGCAGCAGAACTCGTTCACCGACGCGACCGCCGGAATGCCCGGGACGGGCGCCATCACCCGCTCGGCGACGGCTGCCCGCAGCCGGATGGCAAGCTTCCAGCGTGGGTACAAGTCCGGCAGGCACGCGCTGAAGGAGCGGCCGCCGGAAGCCCGGCTCGACGACGACGGGGTTCGCGTCACCGGGGCCGGGTATGTGAGCGACAGCAGTGAGGAGCGAGAGTGACACGGGCGGGAGTGCAGCCGGGAGGCGGCTCGGTGCAGCCGAACGGCAGGCAGGCCGGCGGCAGCGCGGCGAGCAGCTTCGCGTGGCTGATCACGGACTTCGTCCACCGGGTGCCCGGTGCGGCGCACGCGGTGGTCGTCTCGGCCGACGGTCTGCTGCTCGCGTCTTCGCGCGGGCTGCCGAAGGACCGGGCGGACCAGCTGGCGGCCGTCGCCTCGGGGCTGACCAGCCTCGCGCGCGGGGCGGCGAAGGTGTTCGAAGGCGGCCCGGTCGCGCAGACCGTGGTCGAGATGGCGAACGGATTCCTCTTCCTGATGTCGGTGTCCGACGGCTCGTGCCTCGCGGTGCTGGGCTCGCCGGAAAGCGACATCGGCTTGGTGGTGTACGAGATGACTCTGCTGGTCGAACGGGTCGGCCAGCAGCTGACACCGGAGATGCGGGCACAACTGCAGGGCGCTGCGGTCCGTCGCTAGGCGGGCCTAGGACTACAGGAGTAAACCGTGGACGACGGGCGCTTGCGCGGCGACGGCAGGCTCGGTGACGAGCACACCGGCGGCTGGGGCGATCGGGACGGCAGCCGGGAGGACTGGAAGTCCTTCCGGGACCGGGTCGACCGCGAATGGCGTTCGAGGGACGTCCAAGCCGCGGATTCCGAGCCGGTGCGGGAACCGCCGAACTGGCTGACCGATTCCAACGCCGGGCAGCAGCCGGGCATCACCGCGGTGCCCGGGTACCGCGAGCGGCTGCTCGGCGGACCCGGTTCGGAGCTGTTCGGCGGCGCGAGCGGACCGCTGTACGACTCGGCCGAGTTCGCCGCGTTCAGCGCCGAACGCGACGGGTCGCCCGGACCGTCCTCGAACGAGCTGGCCGCCGCGCTGCCGATGCAGGCGGCCGGAGAGTACGCGGACGAGCCCGCCGAGGTGGAGACCTCCGGGCTGGTCCGGCCTTATTTCCGCACCCGCGGGCGCACGAAGCCGACCTACGACCTCGCGATCGAGGCTCTGGTGTCGACGAGCGAACAGGGCCGGGTGCTCGACCGCGTCCGCGTGCCGGAGCACCGGTCGATCTGCGACCTGTGCCTCGACACCCGGTCGGTCGCCGAGGTGGCCGCGCTGCTGCGGCTGCCGCTCGGCGTGGTGCGGGTGCTGATTGGTGACGTGGCGGGCCTCGGCCTGGTGCTCGTGCACACGAGCAGCAGCACGAATTCGGGCGACCGCCCCAGTATCGAGTTCATGGAAAGGGTGCTCAGTGGGCTTCGGAGAATTTGACTCCGACGCGAACACACCGCATACGGGTCCGACCTCGTCGGCCAAGATCGTGGTCGCGGGTGGGTTCGGTTCGGGCAAGACGACTCTGGTCGGGGCGATCTCCGAGATCGACCCGCTGACCACCGAGGCCATGATGACCGAGGCCAGCGTGGGCCACGACGACGTGTCGGCCACGCCGAACAAGTCGACCACCACGGTGGCCATGGACTTCGGCCGGATCTCGCTCGACTCCGACCTGGTGCTGTACGTGTTCGGTACGCCGGGCCAGCACCGGTTCTGGTTCATGTGGGACGACCTCGCCGTCGGCGCGATCGGCGCGGTCGTGCTGGTGGACACGCGCCGGCTCGCGGACGCGTTCCCGTCCATCGACTTCTTCGAGAACCGGAAGCTGCCCTACGTCGTGGCGATCAACTGCTTCGACCGGCTGCTGCACCACCAGATCGAGGACGTGCGGCACGCGCTCACCATCTCGCCGTCGGTGCCGATCATGGCGTGCGACGCGCGGGAGCGGGAGTCGGCGAAGCAGGTGCTGATCTCCGTCGTGCAGCACGCGATCGCGCACGACACGGCTTTGCGGGCGGGCTAGTCCCGCCTGGTGTCCCCGTCGCCGGCTGCGAAGGAGGCGTCCGCCGACTCCCAGATTCCCGTAACACCCCGGTGCGGGTGCGGCCGTTGGAGTGAACTCCACGGGCTTCACCCGCATCGGGGAGTGGTGCCTCCGAGCGGGGCGGCTGAGCAGTCCCGTCCCCTCGCGGCCGAGGCCGACGGCCCCTGATCGGGGCGTCGGACCGGCGGTGACCTGCACGGACATCCTGCTGCGCACGGTGGCCGCCGCCACCACCGAGTGACCCGCGAATGCGTGGTTGTGCATGCGTTCGCGCGACGTTACATCCGGCAGACACGTACCGTGCCCGGGCACCCGCTCGACACGACCGGGTGCGTGAATACGCTGGAACGACGACTTCACCGCGGCCGGGCGAGGATGGGTCCGAGTGCGGGGAACGGGCGTCCGGCAGCGTTCGAGGAGCTTGGAGGGGCAGTGACCGATTCCGACCGGCCAGCGGACCAGGGCACGTTCAGCTGGCTGATCTCGGATTTCGTGCGCCGGGTCCCGGGTGCCGCGCACGCGGTGCTGGTCTCGGCGGACGGACTGATGCTCGCGCCGTCGGAGGGACTGCCGCAGGAGCGCGCCGAGCAGCTCTCCGCGGTGGCGTCCGGACTGATCAGCCTGACCCAGGGCGCGGCGCGGTGCTTCGAGGCGGGCGGCGTGAACCAGACCGTGGTCGAGATGGAACGCGGGTATCTCTTCCTGATGTCCGTCTCCGACGGGTCCTGCCTGGCCGTGCTCGCCGCGCCGACGTGCGACATCGGGACCGTCGCGTACGAGATGACCCTGCTGGTCGAGCGGGTCGGCGAGCAGATCACGCCGGAGCTGCGCGCGCAGTTGCAGGGCGGCGGGGTGCTGGGGTAGCCGATGAAGATCTCGGGTTTCGGAGACCAGGACACGGGCGCCTGGGACGCCCTCCACAAAGGCACGGAGCGGGAGTCGTTCGACTCGCCGAGCCGGTACGAGCTGAGTTCGCTGAGCCTGCGGTTGCCGCATCGGCAGCCTCGGTCCACGCCTCCTGCTTCGCGGCATGCCCAGCGTCCGGAGCCCGCGCCCCGTCCGGTGCCCGCGCCCGCGCCCGCGCCTGCCCCGCGTCCGGTGCAGCAGGCGGTCGCGCCGCGTCCGGTGGCCCCGCCGCCCGCGCCGGTGCGGGAGGAGGGCTGGGACGACGGCTACGAATGGGTCGAGGACGGCGAATCCGGTTACTGGGAAGAGCCGCGGGCAAGCCACCGCTGGGAAGAGCCGCCTGCCCGCCCCGCGGCGCACGACCCGTACTCGTTCGACGAGTACGCCGGTTCGCCCGGACCGGACGACCGCGTGGTGCCGCAGGGCTCGGCCTACCAGCGTCAGCACGTCGAACAGGCCACCCGCAGCAGGCACGCGCTGGCCGAAGAGCCCTCATACTCCGATCCGGGACCGGCGTCCGGAGTGTCCGAACTGGACCGGTTCTGGTCCGGTGAGGAGCCCGCGCAGCCGGAACCGCCCGCCCAGCCGACGAAGTCGCGGGTGCGGCCGTACGCGCGCACCCGCGGCCGGACCCACTCGGACCACAACCTCGCGCTCGAGGCCCTGGTCTCCACCAGCGACGAGGGCCGCCGCTACCGCGGGGTGCGCTCGATCGAGCACCGGCGGATCTGCGATCTGTGCCTGGACACCCGGTCGGTCGCGGAGATCGCCGCGCACCTGCACCTGCCGCTCGGAGTGGTGAAGGTCTTGGTGGGCGACATGGCGGACATCGGGCTGGTCATGCTGCACCAGACCGATCTGGTGCTGGGCGATCGCTCGTCGAGGGAGTTCATGGAGCGGGTGCTGCAGGGGCTGCGCAACCTCTGACGGCTGGGTTTCCGGCTGCGTGCCAGGTCCGAGACTGAAGTCAGTCTTCGACCAGCGCGGCGGAAGTGATGCGGTGCAACGGATACCGCTCGTGGTTCGCGCCCTCCAGCACCCCGCCACCGACCCGCAGCGGGCGCACGACGCGTTGGCTGGCCGTGCCACGGGAGTCGACGAAGCCGATCCAGACCTCGCGTTGTTCGAGCGTCGCGCGGGACAGCAGGTCGAGTGTCGCCGTTGTGTCCGCGCCTCCGCCGCCTGGCGCACGCACCGTCGAACCTCGCCGTCGGGCCGAAGCTTGGTCTCCGGCCCGGAGGTTCGACACGATCCGCGCCGCCTGTTCGTCGGTCAGCACGGCCTGTTCGCCGGGCCGGGCGCGGGCGGCCCGGGTGCGGGCGGGGAGGCGGCGTCCGGTGGGGCGCAGGTCGACTACCCGGCCGTCCGGGCCTTCCGCCGCGGGGGCGAAACCCGCGCCGCGCAAGGCTTCCAGTACCTCCGCCAAGGGCGCGGAGCTGATCAGCACCGTCGGCGCGATCATTCGCAGGTCGTACTCTGCGGCCACCGGGTTCGCGAGCACCTCGGCGAGCAATGCCTCGTCGTCGCAGCGCAGGAACGATCCCGCGGTGCCGCCGCGGAGGCGGCCGTGGCGGCGGGCGACGTCGTCGATCAGGTACGTGAGGCCTTGCGGCACCGGGGTCGCGGACTTGTTGCGGAACATCGCGTGTAGCTCGTCCGCGGTCCGTCCGGTGTCGAGCGCGCGGCGCACCGAAGGCTCGGTGACCCGGTAAACCGTTGCGTGCCCGGCGGATTCGACGTCCGCGACCGCGGCCATGTCCGCCGCCAGTTCCGGTTCCAGCGGGCCGGGCGCGACGACCGTCAGGTCTGCCTGCACCAGCACGTGGTCGACCGGCGCGGGCAGCGCGTCGTGCATCGCCTCGACCGCGCCGGAGCGGTCGTCCTCCAGCAGCAGTCGCGTGGCGGTGGTGAGGGCGCCGAGACCGACCAGGCCCAGCGCGGTCGCCTCGGACATCGTCCAGCGGACGGTTTCGTCGCGCAGCCGGCCGCCTCGCCGGGGCGCGCGCCAAGCCAGCACAGCCACCAGCTCGTCGACGCTTTTCACGCCCGCGCCCGGATTCAGCTCAGCCAGCGCGGAAAGCACGCGGTGCCGCGAAACCGGCGCGAGCGGCCGTCGCAACTCCTCGGACAACGGCGCGATCGGCTTGTCTTTCGCGTCCCGGCCCCCGGCGAGCCCGGGCAGCCGCGGAAGTTCCAGCCACGCCTGCGCGAGCGTCATCCACCGCTGCACCGACGGCGACGCGAGCCAGCTGTCGGTGAGCATGGTGGGCACGTATTCCGGGGCGGTGTTTTCGCTGTCCGCGACGAGTCCCGCGCCGACGACCAGCTCCACGAGCAGCGTCGCGCGCGTTTCGTCGACCTCGAGATCCTTGGCGACCTTCTTCAGCTCGCGCACGCCGAGGCCGCCCGCCTTGAGCACCGGCGGCGGCGAATCCGACCACATCCGCAGGAGGGATTCCGTCTGCCGCAACAACTCCATCGCTTCGCCGGCCGCGGTTTCGTCCACTGTGTCCGTCCGATGTGGATGGACGGGCAGCTCCGGCTCGACCAGCGTGTCCGGTTCGAAGGCGAGCCCGCCGCGCAGCAGCAGGCCGAGTTCGCGGGGCAGTTCGACGGTCTGGTCGTCCCGGCGCAGCAGCAGGCCGCGCGCGAGCAGCTTCTGCACCGGGGTGGCCGCGTCGGACAGCCCGACGTCGAAGCTCGCGTCCCGGGTGCGGCCGATCGGCGGTCCGGCGGCCAGCGCGGTGAGCACGGCCCGCTCGTCGTCGCCGACCTCCGCAAGCCGCGCGGCGATGTCGGTGGCGGCCAGCGCGGGCGACGACGCGCCGAGCCCGGCGGGGAACGGCCCGAGTGCGTCGCGGGCCGCGGGAGGCACGCGCAGTTCGTCGTCGGTGCCCCAGACGAGCGCGCGGGCACGCAGCCGGGCGAGCGGTTCGCTGACGTCGCGGCCGACCAGCGCGGTCACCGCGGACACCGGCGTCGGCTCGGCGTCGGCGCCAGCGACCAGCAGCGCGTCCAGCACCGCGAGGGTGAACGTGTCGAGGTCTTCGCAGGCGCGGGCGACCGACCCCGGGGTGCCCGCGCGGGTGGCGAGCACGGTGGTGTCGGACGGAGGAGGGGTGGACAGATCGCGACGCGTGCGCAGCAGTTCGGCGAGTGCGTCGTCGGACTCCGCACGCAGCCAGTCCGCCAGAGAGGTCGCGGGCATAGACACCCAGGATACCGGGCGGGTGCGCGCGCACGAGCGGTGTTCGGGCAGACTGTGTGCGAGTTTGCCGGACGAGGGCCTCGGAGGAAGCAGTGGCGAAGGGCGACAAGCAGAGCAAGGGCATCGACCCGACGTGGCCGGGCGAACCGGGCGAGCACCCGGTCACCGAGCTGTCCTCGGACCGGCAGGGGGCGCTTTCGCCGTTCGGCGACCTGACCTTCCCCCTCGACACGGTGCCCTACGTGCACCCGGAGACCGAGATCAACCGCTGACCTGCGGACCGCGTTCGGGAGCGCCGCGCGGGCGGCGCCCCCGAACCTGAAGTTACTGGTCAGTCACCCGGTTGGGGTCGGGTGGCGCGGGTCACCGGACTAGATTCGAGCCGTCCGAACCCACACCACCTGCGGGGAGTACGTGTCATGCCGGTTCCCGGTCCCGGGTATTCGATCACCGTCCGGGTCGAGGCCCCGGCCTCGTCCACGGCCGCGGGTGATCTCACCACCGCGGTCGGCCGCGTAGGCGGCGTGCTGACGGCGTTCGACGTCGTCGAATCGCACGCGGACATGATCGTGGTCGACATCAGCGCCAACGCGCTGTCGGAAAACCACGCGCAGGACATCACCCAGGCGCTCGATTCGCTGCCCGGCGTGCGGGTGCGCAAGGTCTCGGACCGGACGTTCCTGATCCACCTCGGCGGCAAGATCGAGGTCAGCCCCAAGGTCGCGCTCCGCAACCGCGACGACCTCTCCCGCGCGTACACGCCCGGCGTCGCCCGGGTGTGCCAGGCGATCGCGGCGAACCCCGAGGACGCGCGCCGGCTGACCATCAAGCGCAACACCGTCGCGGTGCTCACCGACGGCTCCGCCGTGCTCGGCCTCGGCAACATCGGCCCGGCCGCCGCGCTGCCGGTGATGGAGGGCAAGGCGGCGCTGTTCAAGAAGTTCGCCGGCGTCGACGCGTGGCCGGTCTGCCTGGACACCCAGGACACCGAAGAGATCATCATGATCGCGAAGGCGCTCGCGCCGGTGTACGCGGGCATCAACCTCGAGGACATCGCCGCGCCTCGCTGCTTCGAAATCGAGAAGCGGCTGCGCGAGCAGCTGGACATCCCGGTCTTCCACGACGACCAGCACGGCACCGCGATCGTCGTGGTCGCCGCGCTGCGCAACGCGCTGCGCGTGGTCGGGAAGAACATCGAGGACTGCAAGATCGTGGTCAGCGGCGTCGGCGCGGCCGGGTCCGCGATCATCCGCCTGCTGCTGCGCAAGAACCCGGGCGACATCGTGGCCGCCGACATCGACGGCATCGTCTACCCCGACCGCGGCAACCTCGACGACAACCTGACCTGGATCGCCGAGCACACGAACAAGGACGGCAAGTCCGGCACGCTGCACGACGCGCTGGTCGGCGCGGACGTCTTCATCGGCGTCTCGGCCCCGAACCTCTTCGGCGCGGAGCAGGTCGCCACGATGAACGACGACGCGGTCGTCTTCGCGCTGGCCAACCCGGACCCGGAGATCGACCCGCTGGAGGCGCAGAAGCACGCCGCGGTCGTCGCCACCGGCCGCAGCGACTTCCCGAACCAGATCAACAACGTCCTGGCCTTCCCGGGCGTCTTCCGCGGCCTGCTCGACGCCGCCGCGCACAACATCGACGACAACATGCTGCTGGCCGCCGCCGACGCGATCGCCGACGTGGTGGACAACGGCAAGCTCAACGCGTCGTTCATCGTGCCGAGCGTGTTCGACAGCGCGGTGGCCCCGGCGGTCGCGGAAGCGGTGCGCAACGCGGTGCGGGCGGAACGCGGGCAGTAGCCTCGCGGGCGTGAGTGAACTCAGCCATGTCGACGAGTCCGGCGCCGCCCGGATGGTCGACGTCTCCGGCAAGACCGCGTCCGCGCGCACCGCGCTGGCCGGCGGGACCGTCCACACCACGGCGGAGGTCGTCGGCCTGCTTTCGGCCAACGGCCTTCCCAAGGGCGACGCGCTGGCGACCGCGCGGATCGCCGGGATCATGGGCGCCAAGCGGGTGCCCGAGCTGATCCCGTTGTGCCACCAGATCGCGCTGTCCGGGGTCAAGGTGGAGTTCGAACTGGCCGAGACCGCCGTGCACATCAGCGCGACAGCCAAGACCAAGGACGTCACCGGGGTCGAGATGGAGGCGCTCACCGCCGTCGCGGTCGCCGGGCTGACGCTGCACGACATGATCAAGGCCGTCGACCCGGCCGCGACGCTCGACAACGTGCGGCTGCTCCGCAAGGACGGCGGCAAGACCGGGACCTGGGAGCGGCCATGACCAAGACCGCGCGCGTCATCGTCGCGTCGAACCGCGCCGCGCGAGGCGTCTACGAGGACAAGACCGGCCCGGTGCTCGTCGCCTGGCTGGCCGACCGGGGCTACAACGTCCCGCCGCCGGTCGTCGTCGAGGACGGCGACCCGGTGGGCGTCGCGCTGCGGGCCGCGGTGTCCGACGGCGTCCAGGTGATCCTCACCACCGGCGGCACCGGCATCTCGCCGACCGACCGGACCCCGGACGTCACCCGCGCGGTGCTGGACTACGAGCTGCCCGGGGTCGCGGACGCGATCCGCGCGGCCGGGCTGCCGAAGGTGCCCACCGCGGTCCTGTCGCGCGGCGTGGCCGGGGTCGCGGGCCGGACCCTCGTGGTGAACCTTCCGGGGTCGAGCGGCGGCGTGAAGGACGGTCTGCGGGTCTTGGCGGACATTCTCGAGCACGCGGTGGACCAGCTGGCCGGTGGAGACCACCCGCGCGAGACCGCGCCGTCGGGTCCCGCGGTCCGGATCCTGCGGGCGGAGGTGAGCGACCAGCCGCTGTCGGTGGAAGAACACGCGCGCCTGGTGGAGGACGACGCGGCGGGCGCCGTGGTCACGTTCTCCGGCGTGGTCCGCGACCACGACGGCGGCAAGGGCGTGCGCGATCTGACCTACGAGGGCCACCCGACGGCCCGGGACGTGCTCGCCGAGGTGGTCAACGACCTGGCGGCGCGCTGGAAGGGCGTACGGGCGGTGGCGGTGAGCCACCGGGTCGGCGCGCTGACGATCGGCGATGTGGCGCTCGCCTGCGCGGTCGCCGCCGAGCACCGCGGCCAGGCGTTCATCGCGTGCGCGGAGCTGGTGGACGAGGTGAAGGCGCGGCTTCCGGTGTGGAAGCACCAGCACTTCACCGACGGCACCGACGAGTGGGTCAACTCGCCCTGATTCTCGTCGTGAGTGGCGATGCCGGTTCTAACCGGCATCGCCACTCACGAGCCCGGAGACGACGAAGGGCCCCACCGCCAGGGGATTTGCCGCGGTGGGGCCCTTCGGGCGTTCTGTCACAGCAGTCGCTGCGCCGGAACCAGCCTCACGAGGAGGCCAGGGTTCACTTGGTGGCGAGCTTCTGGCCGACCACGATGAAGTTCGGGTTCGACACGTACTGCTTGTTCAGGTCCTGCAGCTTCTGGTAGCCGCCCTGGATGTTGTGCTCCTTGGCGATCTTCGAGAGCGTGTCGCCAGCCTTGACGGTGTAGTCGCCGTTCGGGTTGGAGTTCGCCACCAGCGCGGCGACCGGCTGGGTCACCTTCTTCGGGGCGACGCTCTTCGGGGTCGCCTTCTTCTTGGCGGCGGTGCTCTTCTTCGGGGTCGCCTTGTGCGAAGAGGCCGAGGAACCGGCCTTCTTGCTGCACACCGGCCACGCGCCGGGGCCCTGGCCCTGCATCACGCGCTCGGCGACAGCGATCTGCTGCTCACGCGACGCGCCCTGCGGGCTGCCGGTGCCGCCGTAGGCCTTCCAGGTGCTCTGGGTGAACTGGAGGCCACCGTAGTAGCCGTTTCCGGTGTTGGTGCTCCAGTTGCCGCCGCTCTCGCACTGCGCGATGGCGTCCCAGTTGGTCGCCGACGCGGGGGTCGCGGCGATCGCGAGGGGGGCGCCGACCGCGATACCCGCGACTGCGACACGGGCAATGGTGCGGGTGGCGGCGGACATCTTGCGGTGCTTGCCTCGGTAAGACATCTGAAAACTTCTCGATTCCTGCGCCTACGAGCACGATGCTGCGGGTCGGGTTGGGAGCCCGTCCGCCCGTTGCCGGGCGGCTGACGCGGACGTCGCACGACGCGCCGTCTTCGTCCCCTCGTCTCTGTCCGGAAATGCTTTCGCTCGGGGTATGGGTCCGGGGATCCGTTGGACAGAGCTGGGCGCTACGGATTCCCGGTGTTGCGTGGTCGGTCGGGGCCAACCGAAAAGCGACGGTACGTAATTCGCGGCGTGATCGGAAATCATTCGGGGTGTGACCTACGTCACAGTAACGGCACGCAACCTGCCTCGATCCGGCTGTTTCCGCTGGTCAGAGCGTCGTTATCTGCCCGTTTTCTTGCCGAGATATTTCACGGATCGTGAGGCTTGGGTCACGTCGATAAGGCGTCAAGGGGCCATTCGCAGCAGATAAGGGCGGGCACTCTAAACCACTCGTCAACTGTCGGCCACTGCCCGCCGAGTGGTTCTTTGAGCAGCGGAAATACGCCGTGAGCGAAACGCTTCGGAGAGTAGGGATAAAGCGTGCCGACCGCTCAGCGCGCCAGTGCCGCCATTCGCCGTGGTCCGGACCAATCGGCCGGGAACCGGCGCTCCGGCGGCCAGCGCGGCGCTCAGCCGCGTGAACGGGGGCTTTCCGGCGGCTCATCCGCCGGCGAACGGCGGGAGGACGTCCAGGCGGGCCCCGTCACTGAGCGTGCGGCCGCGATCGCGCACCGCCACCTCGTTGACCAGGAAGCTCGCCGCGTCGAGAACGCGGGAAAGTTGCCCGGGGTGCAGCTCGCGCAGCGCCTGGACGGCGTCGGCCACCGTCGCGCCCGCCGCCAGCTCCACCTTCTCCTCCTCGGCTCCCGCCGCGGCCCGCGCCGAGGCGAAGTACCGGACGACGACCGTCATCGAGGAAGAGGGCACCGAAGGAGAGGTCATGGCTCAGCCGCCGATCGCGCTCATCGGCCGGATCGGCTGCGCGAAGCCGGCCTCGTTGATCTCGTGGCCCGCGAGCTTGCGCCACATCGTGGCCCGCCACGCGTCCGCCACCTCCTCGTCGCGCGCGCCCGCGCGCACGAGGGCGCGCAGGTCTGTCTCGTCGTTCGAGAAGAGGCAGGAGCGGACGGCGCCGTCGGCGGTCAGCCGGGTGCGCTCGCAGGCGGAGCAGAACGGCCTGGTCACCGATGCGATCACGCCCACGTCGCCCGGACCGCCGTCGACCAGCCAGCGCTCGGCGGGCGCGCCGCCGCGCGGGGCCGGGAACGGGGAGAGGGTGAAGGCCTCGCCGAGCATCGCGAGGATCTCCTCGGCGGTGATCATGTCGCGGCGGTTCCAGCCGTGCTGCGCGTCCAGCGGCATCTGCTCGATGAACCGCAGGTGATAGCCCTCTTCGAGGCAGAACCGCAGCAGCGGCACCGCCTCGTGCTCGTTGTAGCCGCGCATCAGCACGGAGTTGATCTTGACCGGCGACAGCCCGGCGTCGCGGGCGGCGGCGAGGCCGGCCAGCACGTGCGGCAGCCGGTCGCGGCGGGTCAGCTCGGCGAAGCGCTCGCGGTCGATGGTGTCCAGCGACACGTTGATCCGGTCGAGCCCGGCCGCGACGAGGCCGGGGGCGCGTTTGGCCAGCCCGATCCCGTTGGTGGTCATGGACACCCGGGGGCGCGGTTCGAGCGCGGTGATCCGCTCGACGATCTTTTCCAGTCCCGGGCGCAGCAGCGGTTCGCCGCCGGTCAGCCGGATGTCGGTGACGCCGAGCAGCTCCACCGCGATCCGCATCAGCCGGACCAGCTCGTCGTCGGTCAGCACCTGCTCGCTCGGCATCCAGTCGAGGCCCTCGGCCGGCATGCAGTACGTGCAGCGCAGATTGCACCGGTCGGTGAGGGAGACTCGCAGGTCGGTCGCGACGCGCCCGAAGGAATCGACGAGACCGGGGTGCTCGGGCCGGGGCGTGCCGGACGGACCTCGGTTGCCGGGGACGCGAGGAAACCCGAGATGCACTGCTGTCATTACGCTGAGGATAGCTTGCGGCGCCGCGGAAGGCAGTCTTGCGAAAATCCTGGAAACCACCCTCGGTTCCGATGTGGAGGCACTCGGTGAGCACCGCGGATACGAACAGTGAGCTGACTCACTTCGCGGCGCTGGCGGCTCAGCTGCGCACGCACCTCGTCCTCCAGCACGCTCGCGACGCCGCCCGCGAAGGGCTCTCCGCGACCGAACTGCAGGCTCTCGAACTCGCCGGGCACCCCGCGGATTCCCTTACGCCAGGCCGGATCGGGCAGCTCACCGGGTTGTCGACGGGTGCGGTGACCGGTGTGCTCGACCGGCTCGAGAAGGCCGGTCTGGTGCTGCGCGAACGCGACCGCACCGACCGCCGGAAGGTGCTCGTGACGATCACCGCCGCCGGCCGGGAGAGGCTCGCCGCGGTCTCCGCGCGGGTCGAGCGGCGGCTCGCCGGGGTGCTCGCGGAGTTCGCTTCCGCGGAACGGAAAGTCCTCGGGCGTTATCAGTTCGCAATGCTCGAAGCGTTACGCGAAAACGCGCCTCGCGCATAGCTTTTCCGCATCTGCGGGGATAATGTTCCGGCCATGCCGCAATTTCGGTTGTCCGAGGCCGCCCGGCTGCTCGGCGTAAGCGACGACACCGTCCGCCGGTGGGTTCGCGCGGGGCAGCTGACCGCGACGGACGACGCCGCGGGCCGCAAGGTCGTCGACGGGGCCCAGCTCGCCGGGTTCGCCCGGGCGCAAGCGTCCGAACCGGACGATCCGTCGGCGGTCGGCCGCTCGGCCCGCAACCGCTTCGTCGGGCTCGTCACCGAGGTCGTCGCCGACAAGGTGATGGCGCAGGTCGAACTGCAGTGCGGGGCGCACCGGGTGGTGTCACTGATGAGCACCGAGGCGGTGCGCGAACTCGGGCTGCGCCCGGGCGTGCTCGCGGTCGCCGTGGTCAAGGCGACCACCGTCGTGGTGGAAACCCCGGAAGGATCCAGATGAAGAAGCTCGCCCTCGTCGGCGCCGCGTCGCTCGCGCTTCTCGCTAGTGCGTGCAGTTCCGGCGACCAGCCCAGTTCCGCTCCGGGTGCGGGTTCCGCGCCCGCTCCGGCCGGCGGCGCGAGCGGCACGCTGACCGTGTTCGCCGCGGCCTCGCTCACCGAGTCGTTCAACGCGCTGGGCAAGCAGTTCGAGGCCGCGCACCCGGGCGTCAAGGTCACCTTCGACTACGAGGGTTCCTCCGCGCTCGTGCAGAAGCTGGACAACGGGGCCAAGGCCGACGTGTTCGCCTCGGCGGACCAGAAGAACATGGACAAGGCCGTGCAGGACGGCGTCATCGACGGCCAGCCGGCGGTGTTCGCCACCAACAAGCTCGCGATCGCCGTGGCCAAGGGGAACCCGAAGGGCGTCAAGACCTTCGCCGATCTCACCAAGCCGGGACTGAACGTGGTCGTGTGCGCGCAGCAGGTGCCGTGCGGTTCGGCGACGCGGAAGGTCGAGCAGAGCACCGGGACCGCGCTCAAGCCGGTGAGCGAGGAGACGAACGTCAAGCAGGTGCTGGCCAAGGTCCAGTCGGGCGACGCCGACGCCGGGCTGGTGTACGTCACCGACGCGACGTCGGCGGCGGGCAAGGTGGACAAGGTCGACTTCCCGGAGTCCTCGGGCGTGGTGAACCAGTACCCGATCGCGGTCGTGAAGAACGCTCCGCAGGCGGCGCTGGCGAAGCAGTTCACCGATTTCGTCCTCGGGGCGCAGGGCAAGGCCGAACTGGCCAAGGTCGGTTTTGGGCCTGGCAAGTAAGGCGGCCGGGACCCGGCCGCCGCACGCCCGGGTGCCGCTGCTCCTCTGGTTCCCCGCCGTCGCCGCGCTCGCGCTCGTCGTGCTGCCGGTCGTCGGTCTGCTCGTGCGGTCCGATCTGACCCGGCTGCCGTCGCTGCTGGTGACGCCCTCGTCGCTGAACGCGCTCCGGCTGTCGCTGGTGACCGCCGCACTGTCCACAGTGGCCTGTGTGGTGCTCGGGGTCCCGCTGGCGGTCGTGCTGGCCCGCTCCCGGGTGCCGGGCGTGCGGATGCTGCGGTCGATCGTGCTGCTGCCGCTCGTGCTGCCGCCGGTGGTCGGCGGCTTGGCCCTGCTGTACCTCTTGGGCCGCAAGGGTTTTCTCGGCATTCTGCTCACCTGGCTGACCGGCGAGCAGGTGCCGTTCACGACGGCCGCGGTGGTCATCGCGCAGACGTTCGTGGCGATGCCGTTCCTCGTCGTCAGCCTGGAAGGTGCGCTGCGCGGTTCCGGCGACCGCTACGAGCAGGTCGCCTCGACCCTCGGCGCGCGCCCGTGGACGGTGTTCCGCCGGGTGACGCTGCCGTTGCTGCTGCCCGCGCTCGGCTCCGGCGTGGTGCTGAGTTTCGCTCGCGCGCTGGGCGAATTCGGCGCGACCATCACGTTCGCGGGCAGTCTGGAAGGCGTGACCCGGACGCTGCCGCTCGAGGTCTACACGCAGGCCGAAGTGGACATCGACAGCGCGGTCGCGCTCGCGTTGCTGCTCATCGTGGTCGCGATCCTGGTCATCGCGGTCGCGCGGCCGCGGTCGTGGGAAGGCGGGCTGCGGTGACGCTTTCCGCGAAGCTGGCGCTGACCCGCGGCGAGTTCTCGCTCGACGTCGAGTTCACCGTGCCCGGCGGCACCGTGCTCGCGCTGCTCGGACCCAACGGCTCCGGGAAGTCCACTGTGCTCGGTGGCCTCGCCGGTCTGTTGACGGTGACCTCGGCCGACGTCACGCTCGCCGGCCGACGGCTGGCTGGGAACGGCGTCGACCTGCCGCCGCACGAACGGCGGATCGGGCTGCTGTCCCAGGACGCACTGCTCTTCCCGCATCTGTCCGCAATGGACAATGTCGCGTTCTCGCCGCGCTCGACCGGAACCGGACGGGCGGAGGCGCGAGCGCTCGCCACGCGCTGGCTGTCCGAAGTGGACGCCGCGGAATTCGCGAACCGGCGGCCGAGCCAGCTGTCCGGCGGACAGCAGCAGCGGGTAGCGATCGCGCGAGCGCTGGCGTCCGCGCCGGATCTGCTGCTGCTGGACGAACCCTTCGCCGCACTCGATGTGGACTCGGCTCCGGCGATCCGCGGCCTGCTGCGCCGAGTGTTGCGCGACGGCCCGACGACCGTGCTGGTCACCCACGATCCGCTGGACGCACTGGCGCTGGCCGACCACGTCGCGGTGATGAACGGCGGCCGAATCGTCGAACGCGGCCCGACGCGGGAGGTGCTGGCCGCGCCGCGCACGCCGTTCACCGCACGGATCGCGGGGCTGAACCTGGTTTCCGGCGTGGCGGTGGCGGACGGATTGCTTACGCCGTCCGGTGAGGTGGTGACGGGATTGCTGACGCCGGACACCGTGGTGGACGAGCCGGCGGTCGCGGTATTCGCGCCGAACGCGGTCGCGGTTTATCCGCATGACGGCGAGCACCACGGCAGCCCGCGCAACACGATCGACGCCATCGTCGCCGCACTGGAACCGCACGGCCCGGTAATCCGCGTCCGGACCGAGGGCGACGGCTGGGCACACGGCCTGACCGCCGATCTCACCCCGGCCGCCGTCGCGGAACTCGCGTTGGAGCCCGGTTCGGCGGTGACGCTGTCGGTGAAGGCCGCGACCGTGGCGGTGCACCCGGCCGCGGCCTCCTGAGCCGGGCGTCCCCCCACGCGGCGCCCGGCTCGGCCCCGGTCAGCCTTCGTGGTGGTGGCCTCCGCCCGGGTGCACGTGGAACTTCGCCACCTCAGGCGGATGCACGACGAACGGCCGCATCATGCCCTCGTCCTCGTGGTCGAGGATGTGGCAGTGGTACATGAACTCGCCGGTGCCGCCGCCGAACTGGCCGGCGACGCTCACCCACTCGCCGGGGTTCACGATGATCGTGTCCTTCCAGCCCTCCTCGTACTTTTCCAGCGGGACCTCGGTGAATCCCTCGATCGCCGCGGTCGTGCGCTCGGCGGCCGGGTCGAACGTGGTGGTGAACTTCCGCCGGAAGAGCGCCTGGAATTCGGTCAGGTGGATGTGGAACGGATGCGCGGGCCCGCCGTCCGCGACGTGCACGATGTTCCACACCGCCCATTTGCCGTGGTCGAGGAAGACGCCGGTGGTGTCGTCGAAGATCCGGCCGACCATCCGGAACGTCTTCAGCCCGCCCGCCGGGTCCTTGACCTGGATGACCCCCTTGCCGCCCGGATCGGCGTCGACCTGTTCGAGGTCCCACATCTCCGGATGCCCGGCGGCGTTGAGCAGCAGCGCGACCCAGACGTGGTGGTGGTCCTCCGGCAGCGTCGAACCGTGCTTGATCCGGACGTACGACGACGAGAGCTTTTCGGGCAGCTCGAACGAATCGTGCCGCGGGCGGCTGTCCACCCGGAACTCCATGACGTCCGGTTCGACCCCGCCCAGGAGCGGATCCGCGTTGCGCAGCTTGAGTTTCCGCCCCCGGAACCTGCTGAAGTCGACCAGCACGTCGAAGCGCTCGGCGGGCGCGACGGTCAGTCCGCCGGACGGCACCGGCGCGGGCGCGGGCAGCAACCCGCCGTCGGTGCCGATCAGGCGGACGGCGTCGTTCTGCGGCACGTTGTTCTCGTCGACCAGGTTCAGCGTGAAGAACCGTTCGTTGGCCGCGTTGAGCAGCCGGAAGCGGTACCACCGCGGGGTGACGTCGAGGTGCGGCCAGATCACGCCGTTGACCAGCGTGAACGGACCGGAGAACGGGATCATCGGCCCGTTCGGCACATACGGGAACTTGTACAGCAGCTGCCCGGTGAGCTGCCCGGTCGCCGGGTCGGTGTCGAGATTGCGGTCGGCCAGGATCAGCGGCAGTTCCCGGTCTCCGCCGGGCAGGCCGAGTTCGTCCTCCTCGTCGTCGCGGATCAGGTACATCCCGGCCAGGCCCGTGTGGACGTTGAAGCGGGTGATCGCCATGGCGTGGTCGTGGTACCAGAGCGGCATCGCCTGCTGCCGGTTCTGGTACTCGACGAGCTGCGAAGTTCCCTTGAGCCCGGCGTTGTGCGCCCAGCCGTCGTTGCCCGCGTTGGTGCGGGCGCCGTGCAGGTGGACGACGGTCCACGCGGGCAGGTCCGCGACGCCGTCGACGATCGAGTAGCCGGGCCGGTCGAGTTCGCGGCCGGGGCGGCTGGTCGGCGCGTCGGCCACCGGCCCCTGAACGGCGACCAGCGGGAACTCGCCTTCTATTTCGTTCGACCACGAAATCCGCAGTTGTTTGCCGCTGCGCACTTCGATTGTCGGCCCCGGGAAATGTCCCGCATAAGTCCACAAGGTGCTCGGCGGCAATTGCGAGTGCAGCCGCTGCCGCTTCGCCACCATCGGAATGGTGATCATGTCCTGTCCCCACCACGGCGGCCGCAGCACCGGCGGAACCGGCAGCGGGTCAAGGAATTTGGCGAGCCCCCAGTTCGGCCCGGTGATCGCGCCCGCGGCGGCGGGCCGGTCGATGATGTCGGTCATCGGATTGTTCCCCCTTCAAGACAAGGGGCAGGAAGAATTGCGCGACGGCGAATGCGCCGGTGCTTACGGAAAAGATTCCCCCGAACCCCCTCGGTAACCGGCTCCGCGACTCCCCTCGCGTTGCCGGCAATTTCCACTGTAGCCGTTTTCGTCGTATGCCGCAGGCGGATCGCGCGCGTGATAGGTTTTCGCGCATGAGCGAAGGCCGGTGGACGTATCTCTCCGACATGGACGGTGTGCTGGTCAGGGAGGAACACCTCGTCCCTGGGGCGGACGAGTTCCTTGCCGAACTGCGCAACAACGAGATCGACTTTTTAGTGCTCACCAATAACTCCATCTACACCCCGCGCGACTTGCGGGCGCGGCTGCTGCGGACTGGTTTGGACATTCCCGAGGAGTCCATCTGGACCTCGGCGCTGGCCACCGCGAAGTTCCTCGCGTCGCAGCGGCCGAACGGCTCGGCGTTCGTGATCGGCGAGGCCGGGCTCACCACGGCGCTGCACGAGGTCGGCTACGTGCTGACCGAACGCGACCCGGACTACGTCGTGCTCGGCGAAACGCGCACGTACAGCTTCAGCGCGATCACCCGCGCGATCCGGCTGATCGAGGGCGGCGCGAAGTTCATCGCGACCAACCCGGACGCGACCGGCCCGAGCGTCGAGGGCTCGATGCCGGCCACCGGGTCCGTCGCGGCGCTGATCGAGCGCGCCACCGGCCGCTCGCCGTACTACGTCGGCAAGCCGAACCCGCTGATGATGCGGTCCGCGCTGCGCCGGCTGGGCGCGCATTCGGAGTCGACGCTCATGATCGGCGACCGGATGGACACCGACGTGCACTCCGGGATCGAGGCCGGGCTGCAGACCATCCTGGTGCTCACCGGCATCTCGAACGAGGAGTCGGTGGAGAACTACCCGTACCGGCCGACGAAGGTGATCGGCTCGGTCGCCGACCTGATCGGGCGAACGCTCGACCCGTTCGGCGAAGGCTGACCGCCCACCGCCCGGGATCAGGGCATATCGTCAAACGATGAGCGTCTATGTGGTGGGCGACGTCCACGGGCACCGGGACGCCCTGGTTGACGCACTGCGCGCCGAGGGCCTGGTCGACAGCGACGGCAACTGGGCCGGCGTCGACGACCGGTTGTGGTTCCTCGGCGACTTCACCGACCGCGGCCCGGACGG
Source organism: Amycolatopsis sp. VS8301801F10 (assembly GCF_046195355.1). Classification (NCBI taxonomy): domain Bacteria; kingdom Bacillati; phylum Actinomycetota; class Actinomycetes; order Pseudonocardiales; family Pseudonocardiaceae; genus Amycolatopsis; species Amycolatopsis sp. VS8301801F10. The sequence goes on from NZ_CP176065.1 coordinate 2,252,878, forward strand.
CGTCGGGGTGATCGACCTCGTGCGGCAGCTGCAGGACCAGGCGGCCGAAGCGGGCGGCTCGGTGCAGATGCTGCTCGGCAACCACGAGATCCTGCTGCTCGGGATGTACCACTTCGGCGACCGTCCGGTGCCGTCCGATTTCGGGCCGCGCAGTTTCGCGCGCAGCTGGGAGATCAACGGCGGCCTGCTGTCGGACCAGGACCGGCTCACCCCCGAGCACATCGAATGGCTCACCGCGCGCCCGCTGGTCGCGGTCGACGAGGACCATCTGCTGCTGCACTCGGACACTCTCGAGTACCTCGACTGGGGCGAGGACCTCGACTCGATCAACGCCACCGCGCACGACATTCTCTCCGGCAGCAACATCGAGGCCTGGTGGGACGTGTGGCGCCGGATGACCACCCGGTACGCCTTCCGCGGCCCGGACGGCGAGGAGAACGCCGAACGGATGCTCAAGGCGCTCGGCGGCTCGCGGATCGTCCACGGGCACAGCGTGATCGCCGACCAGCTGGGCATCCACCCGACGCAGATCGAGGGCCCGTACCTCTACGCCGGAGGAAAAGCGCTGGGCATCGACGGCGGCCTGTTCGTCGGCGGCCCGTGTCTCGTGGTGAAGCTTCCCTTCGAGCCGGAGGACTAGGCGGCCGGGGCGTATCGCAGTTCGAGAATCCCGGACGGGAAGGCGGTGCTCTTCACCAGACGCAGCCGCCGGGCCTGTTCCAGCTCGGGGAACAGCGCCGCGCCCTTGCCGGTGACCGCGGGCAGCACCCAGAGCCGGTATTCGTCCACGACGCCGAGCTTGATCAGCGAATGCAGGAACGCGGTCCCGCCCGCGGCGACGAGATCCTTGCCGGGCTCGGCCTTGAGCTTGGCGATTTCTTCGGCGAGGTCCCCGCTGGCGATCCGGGTCTCGGCCCAGTCGGCGGTGGTCAGGGATCTGGAGAACACGACCTTGGGAATCGCGTTCATCGCCTTGGCCGAGGGATGGTCTGCGGTGGGCCAGAAGCCCGCCATGGCCTCGTAGGTGGTGCGGCCCATGAGGAAGGCCCCGGCTTCCCAGAGCTGGTCGACGAAGTATTTCTCCTGCTCGGGGTCGTCGATCGACATCATGACGTCGCGGATGCCGTTGTCGGCGTCGGCGCTCTTGCCGTCGAGGGAGACGTAGAAACCGAGAATGAGCTTTCGAGTGGTCGTCATGCGGCTTAGCCTGCTGCCGAAAGACTGAGTTGTCAAGACAAAAATATTTTTCGGTTGGCGTTCGGGGGATCTTGCTGGCCGGAGGCCGCGAGCTGGCGGAACCTGGAGGGTCGCGCGGCAGCGGACCTCAGGAGTCCACGATCTCCTTGCCCAGCGGCATCAGCGAGATCGGGATCATCTTGAAGTTCGCCAGCCCCAGCGGGATGCCGATGATCGTGAGGCACTGCAGCACCCCGGTGACCAGGTGGCCGATGCTGAGCCACAGTCCGGCGACCAGGAACCAGATCACGTTGCCGACGAACGAGCCGACCCCGGCCTCTCGTCGGTCGATGACCGTGCGGCCGAACGGCCACAGCGCGTAGTTCGCGATCCGGAACGACGCGATGCCGAACGGGATCGTGACGATCAGGACGCAGCAGACGACCCCGGCCAGCAGGTAGCCCAGCGCCATCCAGAAACCGGCCAGGACGAGCCAGATCACGTTGAGGATCAGTCGCATCAGACGTACAACTCCCCGCTCGCTACGGTGACGGCCTGGCCGCGCAGCAGCACGCGGTCGTCGCGGACTTCGGTGCGCACGGTTCCGCCCCGCGCGGAGACCTGATGCCCCACGAGGGTGGTTTTTCCCAGTTGCCGCGCCCAGTACGGGGCCAGCGAGCAATGCGCGGAACCGGTGACCGGGTCCTCGTCCACGCCTACGCCGGGGCCGAAGAAGCGGCTGACGAAGTCGTCGCCCGGCGCGGTGATGACCAGCCGTCCGGTCCAGGTGGCGCGGAGGGCGTCGAGGTCCGGTTCGGCCTCCCGCACCGCTTCGGCGCTGTCGAGCACGGCGAACAGGTTCTCGCGGGCCCGTCCGGTGAACTTCGCGGGCGCCTTGAGGATGTGCGAGAGGTCTTCGCCGGTCTCGACGGGCGGGTCGGCGGGGAAGTCCATCTCGATCCAGCCGTCGGCCTTGGTGCAGGTCAGCTGACCGCTGAGGGTGTCGTAAACCTGGTGCCCGCCAAGGACCTGCGTGACCGCGATGGTGGCGTGCCCGCAGAGCGAGACCTCGCTGGTCGGGGTGAACCAGCGAAGCGGCTTCGCGCCCTCGCCGGTGTTGACCACGAACGCGGTCTCGGAGTGCTTCAGCTCCGCCGCGACCTGCTGCATCCACGCGGCGTCCGCGGGTTGATCGAGCACGACGACGCCCGCCGGGTTGCCGGCGAAGGCGCGGTCGGTGAAGGCGTCGACGAGGTGGAATTCGGTCTGGGCACTCGGGTCCATGAAGCCGATCTTGCCGGGCGGAGCGGGCGGCGGCATCGGGGATTAGCCCTGAATTTTCAGCGCACGCCCTCTTCGATGGTCTCCAGCAGCCATTTCCGCAGGTGCGTGCCCGTCGAAGGGGTGAAGTGCAGCCGGAACCCGCCGTCGGGCAACGGTTCCGAGAACGTCAGATACCGGCCGCCGTCGGTGTCGACGAACGTCGCCGTCGAGACCGGGCGCAGCGTGCCTTGCCCTGGCCGCAGCGAAAGTTCCACGGTTCCGTGCCGGTGCAGCGGCCATTGCGAGTACCCCGCCAGCGCGTCGCGATCCCGGCGCGAGGGGGCCGGGGCCTCGGCGTTGCGTTTCGGCGGCGGGGCTTGCGTGATCGCCACCGGGGAAACGGGCAGCGCGGGATACGGCGGGAACATGCTCAGCACCAGGTCCACCAGCCGCTCCGGCCGGATCTGCCGGAAGCGGAGCCCGTCGTCGACCTGTTCGGAGAACACGCCGAGGCCCTCGCCGATGCACGCGCGGTACAGCACGGTCCCGGACGGCAGTTCGGCCGCGCGCACGATGATCAGCACGTCCGGCCTCGTCCAGGCGCGCAGAGTCGCTTCGACGTCCCGGTCGAGTTTCTCCGCGTCGGCGAGACCCCGGCCGCGCATCGCCGCCCACGCCTCGTCGGCCAGCCGGTTGTGCTCGGTCATCGTCGCGCCCGCGCTGCGGATCTCGAACGGATGCCACGACGCGGGCAATCCGGTGCGCCGCACCGCCACGTCGGTCTCGGTCCAGCCCAGGGAGAATTCCTCTGGCAACGTCCCAGTCCCCTCGTGCACGAAACAACCCGCACCGAGGGTAGCGGAACGCGCACGACGCTCAGCCGGTCGTGCGAGCGCACCCCATAACGAGGGTGGCGGAAAGGTCCGAAATCGAGCTTAGACTCGGGCTCGTCGAAGAAGACCGCCACGGGAGGCACCGATGCCTGACGCGCCTGCACTGCCGAGTTACGCCTCCGGGACCTCCAGCGTCCCCCTGCTCGGCGACACGATCGGGGACAATTTCGACCGCACGGTGGCCGCGTTCGGCGACCGGGACGCGCTCGTCGACCGCGAGGCAGGCGCCCGCTGGACCTACCGGGAACTCGCCGCCGAGGTCGACACGCTCGCGCACGGGCTGCTCGCGTCCGGCATCGGCAAGGGGGACCGCGTCGGCATCTGGTCGCCGAACCGGGCGGAATGGACGTTCCTCCAGTACGCGACGGCGAAAATCGGCGCGATCCTGGTCAACATCAACCCGGCCTACCGGTCGCACGAACTGCAGTACGTGCTCAACCAGGCGGGCATCCGGATGCTCGTGGCGGCGGACAAGTTCAAAACCTCCGACTACGCCGCGATGATCGAGGAGGTCCGGCCGAACTGCCCGGACCTGGAAGCGGTCGTCCTGCTCGGCACCTCGTCGTGGACCGACCTGATGGAGTCCGGCCGCGGCGGCGACCCGGAGCGGCTCGCGCGGCAGCAGGCCGAGCTGTCCGCGGACGATCCGATCAACATCCAGTACACGAGCGGCACCACCGGCTTCCCGAAGGGCGCGACGCTCAGCCACCACAACATCCTCAACAACGGCTTTTTCGTCGGCGAGCTGTGCAATTACACCGAAAAGGACCGGGTCTGCCTCCCGGTGCCCTTCTACCACTGCTTCGGCATGGTGATGGGCAACCTCGCGTGCACGAGCCACGGTGCGTGCATGGTCATCCCGGCCCCGGCGTTCGACCCGAAGGCCACGCTCGCCGCGGTCGCCGCCGAACGCTGCACGTCGCTCTACGGCGTGCCGACGATGTTCATCGCCGAGCTGAACCACCCGGAGTTCGAGACGTTCGACCTCGGCTCGCTGCGCACCGGCATCATGGCCGGATCGCCGTGCCCGGTCGAGGTGATGAAGCAGGTCATCGACCGGATGGGGATGACCGAGGTGTCCATTTGCTACGGCATGACCGAGACGTCGCCGGTGTCCACGCAGACCCGCGCCGACGATTCGGTGGAGCGCCGGGTGTCCACGGTCGGCCGGGTCGGCCCGCATCTCGAGTCCAAAGTGGTCGATCCGGAAACCGGGCTGACCGTGCCGCGCGGGACTCCCGGCGAACTGTGCACCCGCGGCTATTCGGTGATGCTCGGCTATTGGGAGGAACCGGAAAAGACCGCCGAGGCGATCGACGCCGCGCGCTGGATGCACACCGGCGACCTCGCGGTCATGGACGGCGAGGGTTATCTCAACATCACCGGCCGGATCAAGGACATGGTGATCCGCGGCGGCGAAAACATTTACCCGCGCGAGATCGAGGAATTCCTCTACACCCACCCGGACGTGCTGGACGCGCAGGTGATCGGCGTGCCGGACGTCAAGTACGGCGAGGAACTGATGGCCTGGATCCGGATGCGCGAGGGTGCGGAACCGCTGACCGCGGAATCGGTGCGCGAGTTCTGCCAGGGCAAATTGGCGCATTACAAGATTCCGCGGTACATCCACGTGGTCGACGAATTCCCGATGACGGTGACCGGGAAGGTGCGCAAGGTCGAGATGCGGCAGCAGTCGGTGACGTTGCTGGGGCTGGAGCAGGCAGCGGCGCAGAAGCACGCGTGAACCTCGTGAGTGTTTATGCCGGTTAGAACCGGCATAAACACTCACGAGCAGGTCAGGCGGAAGCGGCTGCGGCGGCTTCGGCGAGTGCCTTCTCGTCCTCCTCGCCGAAGGTGTCCTCCAGCTGCTCGGGCGAGTAGTCGAGGTCGATCTGCTCGACCGGCGTGCCCCGCGCGGATTCGATCGCCCCGAGGCGGCGCTGGGCGCGGTCGGCGGCGTACTGGAGCAATTCTTCCGGATCGTTGTCGAACGGGACTTCCTCGAATTGGTCCTGCACCCACTGGATCATGCCGAGCGCGTGCGGCAGCAGCTCGCCCATGCGTTCCTGCACGGCGTCCCACATCGCGTCGTCCGCGGCGACGTGCCGGCGGCAGGTGAACGTGCCCCACGCCATGTGGCGGCGTTCGTCGTCGCCGATGTGGCGGACCAATTCCTGCATTCCCGGCAGGATCTGGTTCTGCGTGCAGATCAGCTGCCACGAGTAGTACCCGGTGAGCGCGAGGCTGCCTTCGATCACGTGGTTGTACGTCACGCTCGCGCGGATCTGGTTGAGCGGACTGGGATCGTCCTCCAGCGCGCGCAGCGACTGCGGCAGCTCCTCGTAGAAAAGCTTGCGGTAGTGCGGGTTTTCCGCGACGTAGGAATGCAGGTCGGCGTCCAGTCCGACGGCGTCCATCCAGCGCCGGAAGACCTCGACGTGCTTGGCTTCCTCGAAACAGAACTGGGTCAGATACATCTCGTCGCCGAACCGGCCGGTGGCCGACATCGCGCGCATGAACGGCTGGATGTCCTCGGTCACCGCCTCCTCGCCCGCGATGAACTGCGCGACGAGGTAGGTGGTCGAGCGTTGCTGTTCGGGCGTCAGGCTTTCCCAGCCCTCGCGTTCGCGGCTGAAATCGAGGTCCGCCGGGTTCCAGAACTTCTTGTTGCCCTTGACGAACAGCCGCAACGGGAACGAGTCCCAGTTCAGCCCGCCCTCGCGCAGGGACGAGAATCCGCTGCGCAGCTCCGGAAGCGTCTCGGTCATGACTGGCCCTCTCGTTTCACTCCATTGTGGACGAATCGGTCGATGGCGGGGGCGAGCACCGCGAGGATCGACTCCGCGGCCTCGGCCGCGGAATGCGTCGGCAGCACCAGGTGGCTGAGCGACAGCCGGACCACCGTCTCGGCGAGCAGCGCGGCGGCTTCCGGCGTGAGCCGGGGTTCGAGCGCGAGGTACTGCTGCGCCGCGAGATCGGCCGCCGCGGTGAGGATCGGCTCGCCCCGGGAGGTCAGCAACGGAAGCAGGTCCTCGCCGGCTTCGGTGCCGAGCGCCGCCGCGATCAGCCGGTTCTCCCTGGCGTGTTCGATGGTGTAGACGACCGCGCCGCGGATGCCCGTGAGCAAACTCTCGGCGTCCTCGAACCGGCAGCGGATGCCGTCGAGGAATTCCGCGGCGACGCGCAGCGCGACGGCCTGCGTGAGCGCCGCCTTGCTGCCGAACTCGTTGTAGACCGTCTGCCTGCTGACCCCGGCTTTCGCGGCCACGTCGGCCATCCGGAGGCCCTGGTGGCCGCGGTCGGGGAGCAGGTCCGCGGCGGCGTCCAGCAGCGTCTCGCGCAGCGTCGCCTTGGTCCGCTCGGTGAAGCTGGTCACACCGTCAGCTTGACACAGGATGAATCTGTGTCAAGAAGCTTTACCTGGATGGCGCACGTGTACAAAACCCCGCCGGAACTGTCGGTGCGGGCAGCTACCGTGTCGGACGTGGGCATCACGGTGGGGTTCGACCTCGACATGACATTGATCGACCCGCGGCCGGGCATGGTCGCGGCGATGAACGCGCTCGGCGAGAAGTCCGGGCTGCCGTTCGACGGGGAGGCGTTCGCGTCGAACCTCGGGCCGCCGCTCGATCAGGCACTGCGCGATTTCGGCGCGCCGGAGGACCGGATCCCCGAGCTGATCTGGCAGTTCCGCGAGCTGTACCCGGAGACGGTCGTGCCGAGCACGGTCGCGCTGCCCGGCGCGGCCGAGGCGCTGCGGGCGGTCCGCGCGGCGGGCGGCCGGACGCTCGTGGTCACCGGCAAGTACGCGCCCAACGCGCAGATGCACCTCGACGCACTGGGCCTGCGGGTCGACGCGCTGGTGGGCGAGCTGTGGTCCACGCAGAAGGCGGCGGCCCTGCTGGAGCACGAGGCCCGCGCGTACGTCGGCGACCACCTCGGCGACGTGCGGGGCGCGCGAGCGGCCAACGCGATGTCGGTCGCCGTGGCGACCGGGCCGTGCACCCGCGAGGAACTGGCCGCCGAGGGCGCGGACGTGGTGTTCGACTCGCTGGTCGATTTCCCGGAGTGGTTTGCCAGGACGTTCGTGGAGACGGCGGTGTAACCGCTGCTCAGCCGTGCTTTCCGGCGCGGGCCTCCTGGATCAGCGCGATCAGGCCGAGCAGCAGGCCGAGCGGGGTGATCACGCCGGCGGCCGCGCTGAGCCACACCGGCAGGTTCTCCAGGCCGACGGCGAACATCACGAACACCGTCGCCACCGCGAGCATGCCGATGGCGAACAGGCCGATGCCGAGCCGCATGAGGATCGGTTTGCCGGTCTGCTTCGCTTTGTTCTCCATGGGCTGTGAGAGTAACGGGACTATCCGCTTCTCCCCAGCACCTGTGGCGAGATACGCTTATCGGACGCGCGCCTCGAGATCGCTCGGGGCGCGTTCGTCGTGACCTGCACAGCAGAAGGACTGGTGAGGGAAGTGCCGACCGGCAAGGTCAAGTGGTACGACGCGGAGAAGGGGTTCGGCTTCGTCACGCAAGACGGCGGTGCGGACGTCTACATCCGCAAGGCCGCGCTGCCCCACGGCGTGGAGGGCCTGAAAGCCGGGCAGCGGCTCGAGTTCGGCGTGGCCGACGGCAGGCGCGGACCGCAGGCGCTCTCCGTCCGGCTGCTGGACCCGCCGCCGTCGGTCGCCGAGGCGCGCCGCCGTCCCGCGGAGGAGCTGCACGGCCTCATCGAGGACATGATCAAGCTGCTGGAGCTGAAGGTCCAGCCGGACCTGCGGCGCAACCGGTACCCGGATCGCAAGAACACCAAGCAGATCGCGGAGATCATGCGCGCGGTCGCGCGCGACCTCGACCCGTGATCAGTCACGCCACCGCTTGAAAACAGTGAAGGGCTCCGTGCGGGAATCTCCCCGCGCGGAGCCCTTCACGGCTTTAAGGCGATTCAGGCAGGCTGGACCTGCAGCGACCACAGCGCCGTCGTGACGGCTTCCGCGTCGTTCGGGTCGCCGGTGCGGCTGATCACCGACGCCTGCGCGATCTCGACCACCACGATCTGGTCGTCCTTCGCGGGCGGGGTCGCGGTGTAGGCGTAGCGGTCGCGGGAGGTGATGATGTCCTCCTTGAGCGGCTGCGGCTCGCCCTTGGAGTTCACGTACTGCACGGTGACCTTCCACGGCGTCTCGGCGATCTCCTTCGGCACCGAGATCTGCACCGACCGGCCCGGGCGCACCTTGAGCTTGCCCGTCGCGCCGGGGTTGGCCGCGCAGACGCCGGACTTGATGTCGCAGTTGCCGATCGGGGCGACGTTGATCGTGTGCCCGTCGGCGTAGAAAGTCACCTCGGCGGGACCCGGCGCGGAACAGCCGGCCACCGCGAAACCACCGGCCGCGAGCACGGCCACCACCCGGGAACGTCGCATGGCCCGAGATTACCGGCGGCCTCGCGCGGGCCCCGGGGCGGGGAAGCTGCCGGTCGGCTCCGGGCGCAGGGGGCGGTTGCCGCCGAGCCCGGGCAGAAGCGAACCGCCGCGCTGCACCAGGAAGGTCTGGGTCAGGCCGACCGCGAGCAGCAGCGTCACGACCAGGAAGCCGATCCAGTACGTCGGCGGCAGCAGCAGCCCGATCGCGCCGCCCATGCACCACGACAGCTGCAGCACCGTTTCCGAACGCCCGAACGCCGAGGCGCGCGACTGCTCCGGCAGGTCCTCCTGGATCACCGCGTCGAGGCTGATCTTCGCCAGCGCGCTGGCCGTCGCGCCGATGAGACCGACGATCGCCGCCGTGGCGAGTCCGGGCAGCAGCGTGGCGATCAACGTCGTCACGACGCACGCCGCCACGCAGGCCACGATCACCTGGTCCGCCGAACCGAAGTGCAGCCGCGAACCCAGTGCGTTGCCGACGAATCCGCCGACGCCCGCCGCCGCGCCGATGATGCCCAGCAACAGCAGCTGCACGAACGGGCTGTGCCCGGCGTGTTCGGTCTGCGCCTTCACCGCGAAGGCCGCGAACATCATCAGGAAGCCAGTCAGCACGCGCACGGAACCGTTGCCCCACAAGGCGACCACGATGTGCCGTCCCATCGGCTGGCGCCGCCGCTTCTGCTTCGGCTCCGGCCGGGCGGACAGCGACGTCGGGACCTCCCCCTCGGTCACCTCGACCCACGACGGGATCCGCATCGACTGCACTGCCGCGGCCACGCAGATCGCGGCGGTGAACCACAGCGCGCCGGAGGAGTTGGTGAGGCTGCTCACGCCGCTGGCCAGCGCACCGAACGCGCCGCCTGCGATCAGGCCGAACACGGTGATCCGCGCGTTGGTCTTCGACAGCGTGATCTCCGGCGGCACCACGCGCGGCGTGACCGCCGCCTTCAGCACGGTGAACGACTTCGACAGCACCATCATCCCGAGCGCCGCCGGGTACAGCAGCCAGTCGTCGAAATGCAGCGCCATCACCACGGCCATCAGGCCCTGCCCGATCGACGACACGCACATCGCGAGCCGGCGGCCGCGCTGGATCCGGTCCAGTGCCGGGCCGATCACCGGCGCGACGAGCGCGAACGGCGCGATCGTGATCAGCAGGTACAGCGCGACCTTGCCCTTGCTCTCGCCGCTGGTCGCGGCGAAGAACAGCGTGTTGGCCAGCGCGATCGCCATCGCGGCGTCGCTGGCGTAGTTCAGCATCACCGCGTACATCAGCGAGGTGAGACCGGACTTGTCCGCGCCGTCCGCCTTGGTGGCGCGCTGGAACGCGCCGATCGCCTGCCCGCTCAGCTGACGGCTGCGCAGCGCGGCGACCCGCGTGACGGTGAGCTTCTTCGGCAGCTTCGGAATCGACCCGGCACCGGGGACGGCAGTGGTGTTGAACGCCTCGTCCTGCTCCTCGTCGATCCGAGGCTCGCCCGCGTAACCGCCGGTGTCGTAGTGCTCGTAGCCGGCGCTGCCGGGACGATCTTCGTACGGCCGCGGGTGCACCGGCTCGGTGCGGTGCTCGCGCGGCGGGTACGGCCGGGCGCCGCGCGGTGGCGGCGGGGGCCGGTGTCCCATCGGGACGGCGCCGGTGGGCGCTTCGTCGGCATTCGGCACGAACGGCGGCACGTCGTCGTAAAACGCGCTGCGTCCGGGGTACGCGCGAGGCGGCTCGCGGCGCGGATCGACGTGCTCGGTCCGCGGTTCGGCCGGGCGGCCGCGGGGCGGTTCGGGCGGGATGCGCTCCGGACGGGCCCGCGGCGGCTCCGGCGCGTACTCCGGCGGAGTCTGGCGAACGCGCTGGTCAACGGCCTGATCGACCCGGGTCGGCGGGGCTTCGCGCCACGGACGGGCCTGCGCCGCGCCGGGCTCGGGAGTCCAGCGGCGCTTCTTCCGCCCACGGCCTTTGCCCGACTGCCCGCCGAGGGGGCTGTCGGAACCGGAGCGCGAGCTGAAGAGGGCCACGGTTCAATCCTGCCTCATCGGGGTCCCGCGCCGCCCGCTCACGTGCCGGTTCGCTGATTTTCCGGGACGAACTTCACGCGGAACGACGACTGCCACAGCTTCCCGGCGAGCAGGAATTCGTCGGTGCCCGGGATGGCGGCGATGCCGTTCAGCACGTCCTCGCCGGGCCGGGCGGGCTTGCGCAGCCCGCTGGCGTCGATCTTCGCGGTGATCCGTCCGGTGCCGGCGTCGATGCGCAGAATGGTGTCGGTCTGCCAGACGTTCGCGTAGACGGTGTCGCCGACGCACTCCAGTTCGTTCAGCTGGTCCTGGCCGACCTCGACGGAACCGGTGACCGCAAACGTTTGCGGATCCCGGAAGGTGAGCTTCGACGACCCATTGCTCATCACCAGCCGCCCGTCGGGCTGGTGGCACAGTCCCCAGCCCTCGCCGTCGTAACGCACGCGCCGCAACTCGGCGAGCGTCTGGGAGTCGCGCTCGATGGCGATTCCGTCGCGCCAGGTCAGCTGCCACAGCTTCGGCCCGAGCACCGTGATGCCCTCGGCGAACAGCGGCGACGGCACCGTTACCTGTTTGGCGGGCGCTTCGCCGGCCGGGCCCGCGGTGAGCGCGGACTTGCCTTCGAGCCCGCGGCTCTCGTACAGCGTCGGGCCGGAGTACTCGAGTCCTTCGGTGAAGGCCGTCGAGTCGTGCGGCAGCGTTCCGAGCACCTGGACGGTGAGCTGTTCGGGCTGGGCGGGCGCGGCTTGGGTGCCCGCGCACCCGCCGAGCAGGGCGGCGGCCACCAGGGGCCAGACGATCCGGGTTCGCACGAGGAACAGCCTGGCACGGGCGGCGCGGATGCGTGCGGCACAATTGGGGGTATGACGCTGCTGTTGACCCTGGACGACGGCTCTCTCCACCGGAAGCTCGCGGACGCCGTCGAGGTGGCGCGGGAGGCCGTGCTGGCGGAAGCCCCCGCCGACCAGGTCGGCGAGCACGTCGGAGTGGAACGCGAGGACGCGGTCTCCGCGAGCCACCTTTTCGAAGCCTCGGTGCCCGGCTACCGCGGCTGGCGCTGGTCGGTCACCGTCGCGGTGGCCGGGCCGGACGAGCCGGTCACGGTGAGCGAGCTCGTGCTGCAGCCGGGCCCGGAGGCGCTGGTCGCGCCCGCCTGGGTGCCGTGGGAGCAGCGGGTGCGGGCGGGCGACCTCGGGGTCGGCGACCTGTTCCCGGCGGACAAGGACGACCCGCGCCTTTCGCCCGCGTACCTGCAGTCGGACGACCCGGCGGTCGAGGAGACCGCTCTCGAGGTCGGCCTCGGCCGGGTGCACGTGCTTTCGCGCTACGGCAGGCTGGACGCGGCCGCCCGCTGGCACAGCGGCGAATTCGGCCCGCGCTCGGACATGGCCCGCAGCGCGCCCGCGACCTGCGGGACCTGCGGGTTCTTCGTGCCGCTCGCCGGGTCGCTGCGCGGCTCCTTCGGCGCCTGCACGAACGACATCGCGCCCGCGGACGGGCACGTCGTGGACGTGGCGTACGGCTGCGGCGCGCATTCGGAGGTGCGGGTCGAGGTGACTTCCTCGGTTCCGGTCGCGGAACTGGTTTACGACGATTCGCTGATCGACTTCACCCCAGCTCCGGAGCCGGCTCCGGAGCCGAGCGCGGTCGCGGACCCGGCGGTGGTGGAAGAGGCGGCGGCCGCGGCTGCCGAAGAGACCGCTGAGGTCGCGGCGGTGGAGCCGGAGGCGGCCGTGGAGGTGGCGGTCGAGGAGGCTGCGGAAGCGGCTTCGGAGGGTGCTTCGGATGTCGCTGCGGATTCAGCCGAGCCGGTTGCCGAGGAACCGGTCGAGGAGGCTGCCGAAGCCGCTTCGGAGGACGTCGCTGCGGATTCGGTCGAGCCGGTTGCCGAGGAACCGGTCGAGGCTTCGGCGGCGGGTACGGCGGCGGACGTGGTCGTCGAGGCGGTCGCAGCCGAGGAAGGCTCCGCGCCGGAGCAGGGCGACTCCGACGGGAGCGATGTCCTCCGGTGAACGAAGTCGCTGGGGGAGCGGCTGATCCTTTCGGGACAGTCCGGCTGCGGGAAGCGGTGCTGAGCGCCTGGCGCGATTCGCCCACCCGCTTCACCGAGGACACCAACTCCGAACGCGACCTGCGCGTGGGCGCTTATCGCGACCGGTTGTTCGTCGAACTGGCGCAGAACGCCGCCGACGCCGCGCAGCTCGCGGGCGAACCGGGGCGGATCCGAGTGTCCGTTGTGGACGGTGAACTGCGGTTCGCCAATACCGGCGTGCCACTGGACGCCCGGGGAGTCGAATCGCTCGCGTCGCTGCGGGCGTCGGCCAAACAAGGAACCGTCGGCCGGTTCGGGGTCGGGTTCGCGGCCGTGCTGACCGTCACCGACGAGCCGCGCGTGGTCTCCACCTCGGGCGGGGTCGCGTTCTCCGCGCAGCGCACGCGGGAGGAATCCGGCCGGGACGGCGACGTTCCGGTGCTGCGGCTGCCGTTCCCCGTCGCGGAACAGCCGGCCGAGGGGTTCGCCACCGAAGTGCGGTTGCCACTCCGGGAATCCGGACAGGGGCTGCTCGACGGCCTGGCGAACGAGATCGAAGACCTCCTGCTGGCCCTGCCGTGGCTCGCCGAAGCCGAAGTGGACGGTCGCACGTGGACGCGAAGCGGCGAGGAGATCGTCGAGATCACTTCGCCGACCGGGCGACGGCGGTGGCTGAAGCACGGAGTCTGGGCGGTCCCGGTCGACGCCGACGGAGTGCCGCAGCCGCTCGAGGACGATCTGCTGCACGCGCCGACGCCGACCGACGAAGGGCTTTCGCTCCCGGCTCGGTTGATCGCCGAGGTGCCGCTGGAACCGTCTCGCCGCCGAGTGCTTCCTGGCGCGGAACTCGCTCGCGCGCTGGAAAAGGCGGCGAGCGAATACGTCGAGCTGGTCCGTGCGGTAAAAGCCGAGCACCGGCCGATCTTGGTCCCCGCCGCGGGTTTTCCGCAGTCCACTGTGGACGCACAGCTGAAAGACCTCGTGTACACCGCGCTCGCGCAGGAGCCCTGGCTGGCCACAGTGGACGGTCGGGAAGTCTCCGGGCAGCAGGCGCGGGTGCTCGACATCGACGGGCTGGCTCCGCTGCTTGCCGACGTCATTCCCGGTCTGGTGCAGGCGAATCCGCGGTTGCTGAAGCCGGTGTCCGCGAACATCCTCAGCATCGGGGACGTCCTCGAAGTCCTGACCGGCATCGACCGCGAACCCGGCTGGTGGCAAAAGCTGTACGCGGAGCTGGCGGTCGCGGTCGAGAGCCATGCCATCAGCGCGAATCAGCTGGACGGCCTGCCGGTTCCGTTGTCGGACGGGCGGACGTTGCCGGGCGTCAAGGGCGCGCTGCTGGTCGACGGCAGCGGCGAACTCCGCGAACTTCTGTCCGATGTGGATGTTCCGGGGCTTCGGCTGGTACACCCGGGTGCGGCGCATCAGTTGCTGGAACTGCTGGGGGCCAAGCACGCGGACGCGCGCCAGCTGCTCGAAGCGGAGCAACTGCGATACGCGGTGGAGCACAGCGTCGCCGACGTTCAGTCCGGTTTGGACGGAATGAACCTCGCCGGCGCGGTGCTGCGGCTGGTCGCGGACTGCGGCGACCAGGCTCCGGAGTGGATCGGCGCGCTGGCGCTGCCCGCGGAGGACGGCTGGCGGCGCGCGGACGAGCTGGTGCTGCCGACGTCGCCGTTGCTGGACGTGCTCGACCCCGAGGTGTTCGAGCCCGGCGGCGCGCTTTCCGTGCTGGACGAGGAATTCGCGGAGGACTGGCCGACCGAAACCCTCGTCGCGGCGAAGGTGCTCGATTCGTTCGCGGTCGTGCTGGACGAGGAACCGCACGAACCCGACCATCAGCTTCCGGACGAAGAGCAGTGGTGGGATTCGTTCGAGCAGCCGCCGACGACCGTCGTGTCCATCCGGGACCTCGACCTCGTCGCGGACGACGCCTGGCCGGACGCGCTCCGGCTGATCGCGTCCCGCCCGGAAACCTGGCAGGCACTGCACAGCCCGGACGGGCACGCGGGCTGGTGGCTCGCGCGGTACGCCCTGCTGGCCGGCGAAGCGCCCGGCTCCTGGCGGCTCGCTTCGGCGACCGCGCTGGCCGGGCTGTACGACCCGGTGCCGGATCTCGACCTGAGCGACGATCTGCTCCGCGCGGTGGGAGTCCGCACCGGACTGGATCTGGAGACCGCGGAAGACGTCACCGACCTGCTCGAACGACTCGGCGATCCAGACCGCACGCCGACGCCGGGCCTGGTGGCTCGCGCCCACGCGGCGCTGGTGGCCGCGCCGATCGACATCTCCGACGTCGACGCCCCCGCTCGCGTCCGCGCGGCGGACGGAAGCGTCGTCGAGGACGCCGTGGTGCTGGACGTGCCGTGGGTCGCGGCGGCACTCGATCCGGCGAAGCTCCTCGTCGCGCCCGCCGAACCCGAGCGGCTGGCGGAACTCCTCGACGTACCGGTCGCGAGCAGCCTGAAAGCCGAGGTCGAGAGCACCGGCGAGTACGTCGCGTGGGCCGGCCTGCCCGCCGTCGCGCTCGCCGCGGACCAGCTCGGCATCGCATTGCCGGACGGTGGCGTGCTGCTGCACGACTCGCTCACCGTGTCGGTCGAGGGCGAGACGGCCGACGTGCCGTGGTGGTTAGACGACCGGTTGCACGCGGCGGACACGTCCGAGGGGCTGGCGCGCGCCTTCGCGTGGGCGAGCGACCGCTGGGCGGAGCGTTACCGGATCACCGCGCTGCTGGAAGACCCCGCGCCGCGCACGCTGCTGAACTGACGTTGTGAGTGCTGGTCCCGGTTAGAACCGTGAGCAGCACTCACGAGCCCTAAAGCCGCTGCGCCGACTTGGACCCGCGCCGAGCCGCCGCACGCTGCCAGAAAATAATCCCGAACCCGATAAACCCGAGCACCACCCCGGCCACACACGTCCACACCCACACACCCCCGCTCGTGAAGAAGAGCACCACGAGCGCGACAAGCCAGAGCGCAGTACCTACGATCACCACCGGCGTCAGGTCGGTGAGCCGCTTCGGCAGGTCCGGCGTGTGCCGCAAAGCAGCCGGAGCGTCCGGAGCACTGGTCGGTTCGTCCACGGTGCTGAGCTTACCCGGGACGGAACAGCGAGACAGGCGGGGAAATGGCGGAGCAGCGCGAACGGGCCGGGTCCACACTGGACCGCTTCTTCCGGATCAGCGAACGCGGGTCGAGCACCGGGCGGGAGATCCGCGGCGGCGTGGTCACGTTCGTGACGATGGCCTACATCGTGGTCCTCAACCCGCTGATCATCGGCAGTTTCGCGGCCGACACCCCGTCCGCGCACAAGGACGTGCTCGGCCACATCCTTCCGGTGCCGCAGGTCGCCGCGGTGACCGCGCTGGTCGCCGGCGTGCTGACGATCCTGATGGGGCTGGTCGCGAACTACCCGTTCGGCATCGCCACCGGGCTCGGCATCAACAGCCTGCTCGCGGTCACCATCGCGCCGCAGATGAGCTGGCCGGAGGCGATGGGCCTGGTGGTCATCGAGGGCGTGATCATCGTCCTGCTCGTGCTCACCGGCTTCCGCACCGCGGTGTTCCGCGCCGTGCCGCCCGCGCTCAAATCCGCGATAGCGGTCGGCATCGGGCTCTTCATCTGCCTGATCGGCCTGGTCGACGCCGGGTTCGTGCGCCGGCTTCCGGACGACGCGCACACCACGGTGCCGGTCGGGCTCGGCATCGGCGGTTCGATCGCCTCGTGGCCGACCGCGGTGTTCGTCGTCGGGCTGCTGCTCACCGCGGTGCTCGTGGCCAAGAAGGTCAAGGGCGCGATCCTGATCGGCGTGCTCGGCTCGACCGTGCTGGCCATCGTGGTCGAGGCGATCGTGAAGGCCGGGCCGTCGAACGGCACCGACCCGAAGGGCTGGAACCTCGGCTACCCGGCGCTGCCGCAGAAGGTCGTCGGCCTGCCGGACCTGTCGCTGGTCGGCGACGTCTCGTTCGGCGCGTGGACCCGGCTGCCGATCATCACCGTGGTGCTGCTCGTCTTCACCCTCGTGCTCGCGGACTTCTTCGACGCCATGGGCACCATGACCGGCCTCGGCAAGGAAGCGGGCCTGGTCGGCAAGGACGGCCAGCTGCCGAACGTCGGCAAGGCGCTGTTCGTCGAGGGGCTCGCGGGCGCGGCCGGCGGGTTCGGCTCGGCCAGCTCGAACACCGTGTTCGTGGAATCCGCTTCCGGGATCGCGGAGGGCGCGCGGACCGGGCTGGCGAACGTCGTGACCGGCCTGCTGTTCCTCGCCGCGATGTTCCTGACCCCGCTGTACCAGGTCGTGCCGGTCGAGGCGGCCGCTCCGGCGCTGGTGGTGGTCGGCGCGCTGATGATGGCGCAGGTCCGCGACATCGACTTCACCGATTTCAGGATCGCCCTGCCCGCGTTCCTGACCATCGTGGTCATGCCGTTCACCTACTCGATCGCCAACGGCATCGGCGCCGGATTCGTCAGCTACGTCGTGATCCAGGCGGTCACCGGCAAGGCCCGGAAGGTGCACCCGCTGATGTGGGTGATCGCGGTGGCGTTCGTCGCCTACTTCGCCGTCGGACCGATCCAGGCCGCACTCGCCTGACCGGCGTAAACACCCGGCCCAGGTCGTGAGGTATGCTAACTATATGTCCGGCGACCCGCACGAGCGATCACTGGCGAGCCGCTTGCGTCTCGCGGTGGTGCGGCTCAACCGCAGGCTCCGGGCACAGCGGGTGGCCGACGACGTGTCGCTCACGCAGATCGCGGCGCTGTCCACCCTGCACAAGTGCGGTCCGCTGACCCCCGGTCAGCTCGCCGCGAAGGAAGGCGTCCAGCCGCCCTCGATGACGAGGGTCATCGCCGCGCTCGAGGAGATGGGATTCGTCGAGCGCAGGCCGCACCCGACCGACGGCCGCCAGGCCATCGTCGAGCTGTCCGACGACGGGCTCGCGTTCGTGCGCAAGGCCATTTCGGTGCGGGAGGCGTGGCTGGACCGGCAACTGGCCGAACTCGGCGAGGAAGAGCTCGAAGTGCTCTCCCGGGCCGCGGAGATCATCGACAGGATGGCGGGGAACTAGCACAGGTGACCACCACGGGTAGCGAAACAGGATGTCCGGCCCAATCCGCTGCTACCCGGGACACGGCGCCGCCGCCGTCCGGTTCCGCTCCGCCCGGCCCCTCGTCCACCGCCAGGAAATCGTCTTCCGAGGCGGAAACCCAGGAAACCAAGACCCGGCGCACGATGTTCTCGTCGCTGCGCGTGCGGAACTACCGGCTGTTCTTCAGCGGCCAGGTCATCTCGAACATCGGCACCTGGATGCAGCGCATCGCCCAGGACTGGCTGGTGTTCACGCTGTCCGGCAACGACCCGGTGGCGCTCGGCGTCGCGGTCGCGCTGCAGTTCATCCCGACGCTGCTGCTGTCGCTGTGGGCGGGCGTGCTCGCCGACCGCGTCGACAAGCGCCGGCTGCTGATGCTGATCCAGTCGGTGAACTGCCTGCAGGCCGTGCTGCTCGGCGTGCTCGACCTGACTGGCGTTGCCCAGCTGTGGCACGTCTACCTGCTGTGCGTGATGCTCGGGACGACCTCGGCGATCGAGGTGCCGACGCGGCAGTCGTTCGTCGCGGAGATGGTCGGCCGCGACCAGGTGGCGAACGCGGTCGCGCTGAACTCGTCGATCTTCAACATGGCCCGCATCGTCGGACCGGCCATCGCCGGGTTCGCGATCACCTGGGTCGGCACCGGCTGGCTGTTCATCGCGAACGCGGCGAGCACGCTCGCGGTGATCGCCGGGGTCGCGATGATGAACCCGGCCAAGCTGTTCCGCGGTCCGGCGATCCCGCGCGCGAAGGGCCAGCTGATGGAGGGCCTGCGTTACGTGCGCGGGCGGCCGGACCTGGTGACCGTCATGGTGCTGATGTTCTTCGTCAGCACGTTCGGCATCACCTACTTCACGTCGCTGCCGATCGTCGCCGCGAACGTCTTCCACACCCAGGCGGACGGCTATGGCCTGCTCTCGACGCTCGTCGCGGTGGGCACCTTCACCGGCGCGCTGGCGTCCGCGCGGCGCGGGGCGAAGAGCCGTCCCCGGGTGCGGCTGATGCTGGCGTCGGCGGCGCTGCTCGGGGTGTTCGAGTTGATCACCGCGTTCATGCCGACGTACCTGGCCTTCGGGATCGGGCTGATCCCGCTCGGGTTCGCCACGATCACCTTCCTGAACACGGCGAACGCGCTGGTGCAGACGTCGGTGTCGCCGGAGATGCGCGGCCGCGTGATGGGCATCTACGTGCTGGTGCTGATCGGCGGCAACCCGATCGGCGGGCCGATGACCGGCTGGATGGCCGACGCGTTCGGCGGCCGGTCGCCGTTCTACATCGGCGGCGCGGTTTCGGCGATCGCGGCGGTGGTGTGCGCGGTGGTGCTGATCCGGCGCGGCGGCGTCCGGATGCCCAAACGGCTCGGCAACGGCCTGCGGATCCTGTCTCGGGAACGGGTCTGACCTGCGGAAATGGCTGGCCGAGGGCGGGCGGGCAGCCGAAAGTTGTCACTCGGGCGGGTGAGGTCGAGGTCTCCGCGGGGACGGTCTTGCCGTCGCTGGTGAGGTTAGGCTAACCTCATACATGTCCGCTTCGTGGTGGGAGCGGCAGTCAGTTCGGGAACGGACAGAGCCCCGCAACCTGGGAACCCCGGGAGGCGGGGCTCTGTTCATGGTCGGGGCTCTTCGCCGCGAGGGCAAGGCCGTTCCCGACGTCAGGACGGATGCGCACTCGGTTTCGAGGCTTCCAGCGGATGTTCGCCGGGACGCATCGGAAGCCGACGCAGGCGCAGGCCGAAGTAGACGCGATACGCCATCCGCACGGCTTCGTCGTTCGGCAGCAGCACCTCGTGCCGCACGCCGTCCACCGTCTCGATCAGCCGGTCGCCGGACAGCGTCACGCGGCCTTGGGCGGTCGGGCGGGAGCAGGTCAGGCTCTGCGTGAAATGCGACTGCGGCGAAGTGGCCTGCCACCACGCCATCGGGCCGAAGTCCGACAGCTGCCGTGGGCGGCGCTCCAAGCGGTACTCGGGCTTGCCGTCGCGCAGGACGTCCACGTCGCCGTACGGAGCGTCCAAGAGCAGGAACTCGCCCTCGGGGTCGCTCTGCGGCTCGACCGCGGACAGAGCCAGCGGCTGGCGGCTGAACTTGCCGAAGCCGACGTCCACCAGGTACTGCTCGTCCTCGAGCTGGACAAGGATGGCGGCGTGGTCCAGCGGCGGACCGGGCACGCCGGCGTCGTCGAAGACGCGGGCGGCGTGCAGCGTCGCGGCGAAGCCCAGCTCTCGCAGCAGCGCGACGAAAAGACCGTTCAGCTCGTAGCAGAAACCGCCGCGCCGACGGCGCACGAGCTTGTCGAAAAGCGCTTCTTCGGTGAGTTCGATGGGTTCCCCGAGGTGCACGCTCAGGTTCTCGAACGGGACGTGCATCAGGTGCCGCTCCTGCAGCAAGCGCAGCGCGGCCAGGTCGGCCGCCGGAGGCACCGGCAGGTCCAGGCGAGCGAGGTAGGCGTCGACGTCCATGGGTTCCACTCTCACACCTCCAGTGCACTCCAGGTCAAGCGAAATAAGGGGCCCGGCCGCGGTCGGCCGGGCCCCGGGGCTCAGCTGAGCAGGAGGCCGTTGCCGCCGGCGACGGCGTTGTCGAAGCGCTTGCTGATCTCGGCCCAGTTGAAGACGTTCCAGAGGGCGTTGACGTAGTCCGGCTTCACGTTCTTGTAGTCGAGGTAGAACGCGTGCTCCCAGACGTCGACCAGCAGGATCGGCACGGTCGGCAGGATCAGGTTGTTGTGGTGGTCGCGCAGCTGCTGGGTGATCAGCGTCTTGCCGATCGGGTCCCACGACAGCGCGCCCCACCCGTTGCCCTGAATCGTGGTGGACACCGCGGTGAACTGGGCCTTGAACTTGTCGAACGAGCCGAACGCCTCGTCGATCGCCGCGGCCAGCTCGCCGGTCGGCTTGTCCCCGCCCTCCGGCGAGAGGATCTTCCACCACACGACGTGGTTGGCGTGCCCGGCCAGGTTGAACGCCAGCGTCGTCTCCAGCCCCACGATCGAGCCGAAGTCGCCCGCCTCCCGCGCGGCGGCGAGCTTGTCCAGCGTGTCGTTCGCGCCCTTCACGTAGGTCGCGTGGTGCTTGCTGTGGTGCAGCTCGTTGATCTCACCCGAAATGTACGGCGCGAGAGCACCGTAGTCGTAATCGAGTTCGGGCAGCTCGTACCGGGCCATGGGCCCTCCTTCTGATCGACGCGCGGTTTTTCTAGGCGGCTTCCCTCGCGGGAACCTTCTGAAACCGAGCGTCGTACTTCAAGCTAGGTGGAGGTCAACCGGCTGTGACCCGGCTCATGCCGCCGCGTCGCGGTACCGGTCGAGGTCGAGCGCCAGTTCGTCGAATACCGCCACGTTGTGCTCGAAGGCGACCACGGATTCGTCGATGACCCGGGCGCGGTCTTCCTCCCTCCACGGCGCCTCGTCCAGCTTCGCGCGGTAGCGGTCGCGGAACGCGGGGGCGCTGCCGATCTGGTCGAAGCGGTAGAAGAGCGTGCCCGCCTCGGCGAGGTCGAACTTCTTCTCCAGCAGCCGCCGGATGATCTGGCCGCCGGCGATGTCGCCGAGGTAGCGCGTGTAGTGGTGCGCCACGAACCCGCCGGACCAACGCGCCGCCTCGGCGATCCGCGCGGTGTAGGCCGCGGTGGCGGCGAGCGGGGCGATCTCGGCGCGCCAGCCGGGCCCGACCAGCCGGACGAGGTCGCGTTCCAGCGCGGGCAGCCGGCGCAGCTCCTCGAACACGAACTGGCCGCCGACCGGGTCACCGGCCATCGCGTCGCCGGCGCGTTCGATGGCTTCGTAGATGAAGTAGTACTGGGCGGCCAGCGCCGCGTAGCCCTCCAGCGTCAGCTCGCCGCCGAGCAGCGCGTTCATGTACGTCGAGTGGTTGGCCTTGTCGTGCACCGCCCTCGTGGACGCGCGCAGCCGTCCGGAGAACGGGCTGGCTTCGAGGTCCGCGGTCACCGTCATCAAGGGCCTCCCGACGTCTTTATGACAAGCTGTCAGAAAGAACTGTAGGCCAGGATCACGACTTAGGCTAGCCTAAAATCAAGCTTCGTCCCTTGAACCGACCGCCCGCCGGACGAACCGCACGGCGGCTTCGATGGCGTCTTCCAGCTGGTCCGCGGGCACATCGATGACCTGCCGGCTGCCGAGCGCGGCGGTGATCATCGGAACCACCACGGCGAGGTCCTGCGCGGGCCAGCTGCCCGCGTCGACTCCGGCGAGCAGCACCGAGCGCAGCTGTTCGGTGATCGGGTCGGCGTGCGCGCTGATCCGCTGGTACGCCGCGGGCGCGAGCGCGGATTCCAACGCGGTGCCCGGCGGGAGGTGGTGCTCGGCCAGCACGCGCAGCTGCAGCCGAACGAACGTGGCCAGCTGGGCGACCGGGTCCGGTTCGGCGTCCACCGCCTCGCGCAGCCGCTCGACATACCGCGCGGCCTCGTCCTCCACGAACGCGACGAGCAGGCTTTCCTTGTCCGGGAAGTGGTTGTACATCGCGGTGCGGCCGAGCCCGGCCTCCGCGGCGACTCCGGCGAGCGTGATCGCGTCGAACCCGCGTTCGTACAGCTGCGCGCGGACGACCTCGAAGACTCGTGACCGCACTTCGCGGCGGTGCGCTTCGAGCGAACCGCCCAGCACCTTCGGCACGCGCGCCACCCCCTTCCCGTGCGAAACACCTTAGGGGACCGCGCAAAAGAGCTCAGCCGTCGAGCGTCCAGGTGTGCACCGGCTCGCCGGCTTCCGAAAGCTCCAAATACCGCCGCAGCATCCAGTTGAGCGCGGTTTCGCGGTCCGCGCCGCGTTCGTGCGCGCGCAGCACGTAGTCGCGTTGCCAGGCCGCGCCGCTGCGCCGGGCGAGGCATCGGCGTTCGATGATGCCGAGGTAGCGCACGCGGGCTTCGTCGGACACATCCGAACGGCGCAGGCCTTCGTGCGCCAGCGGCAGCAGCACGCGCAGCGCCAGCTCGTCCGGCGGGATCCAGCCGATGCCGGGCCAGTACAGCTGCGCGTCGAAGCCCTTGCGCGCGCCCTCGTACAAATTTTCTTCCGCGGCCTGGAACGACATCTGCGACCACACCGGCCGGTCCTGCTCGGCCAGCGCGCGCTGGGCGCCGTAGAAAAACGCCGCGTTGGCCACCATGTCGGCGACCGTCGGACCGGCGGGCAGCACCCGGTTTTCGATGCGCAGATGCGGCAGGCCGTCGACTACGTCGTACACCGGCCGGTTCCACCGCCAGATCGTTCCGTTGTGCAGCCGCAGTTCGGAAAGCTTCGGCGCCTGCCCGGATTCCAGCGCTTCGATCGGGTCCTCGAGATCGGTCTCCGGCAGCAGACCCGGGAAATAGCGGACGTTTTCCTCGAACAGGTCGAAGATCGACGTGATCCACCGTTCGCCGAACCACACGCGCGGCCGGACGCCCTGGTTTTTCAGCTCCTCCGGCCGGGTGTCGGTGGCCTGCTGGAACAACGGGATCCGGGTTTCGTGCCACAGCGCCTTGCCCAGCAGGAAAGGCGAGTTCGAGGCGAGCGCGATCTGGACGCCTGCCAGGCATTGCGCGGCGTTCCAGTGCGCGGCGAATTCCTCAGGGGCGACCTGCAGATGCAATTGGACCGAAGTGCAGGCGGCCTCCGGGAGAATGGACTCCGCGTAGTGCCGCAGCCGCTCCGGCTGGCCTCCGGGCAATGCCGGGCCGTCCATCGCGAGCGCGATCCGCTCGCCGCGGGCGGCGAAGATCTCGTCGTTCAGCGACGAATACCGCGTTTTGTGGGAAAGCCACTTCTGATCGAAATGCTCCGGTCCCAGCGTCGGCAGAATGCCGATCATGGCCACCGACGAGCCGGTGTGCGCCGCGCTGTCCTGCGCTTTCGCGAGGTAGGAGTGCAGGTCTTCTTCCAGCCGCAGCGCGGAATCCCCGGCGAGCGGGCGCGGCGGCACGTTGAGCTCCAGATTGTGCTGGCCGAGTTCGGTGGTGAACGCGGCGTCGTCGAGCGCCTCCAGCACGACCGAGTTGGTCATCGAGGGGCTCAGCTGCCCGTCCACCAGATTCAGCTCGACCTCGAGCCCGATGTTCTTGCGGGGAAAGGAAAAACTGCCGTCGGTGAGCATCCGCGCCAGGGTGTCCAGGCACCGCTGGACCTTCCGGCGGTACCGTCCGCGATCGAGCCGGCCGGGGTGTGCCGAGAGATCCGTACCCATGGTTCGACGCGCTCCTTGGCTGCTGTCCGCAGTGGTCTGGGCGGCTAGGTCGCCAGGCAGACCACCGTCGCACAGCGCGTCGCCATGGGCTAGCGGCCAAACTGGTGCTCTCCGTCACCGGCGGTTGACCCTGCGGACAACTACGCCATTCGTACCAAAGCGGGCCGCGCGTTCGGACCAATGGGCACGGGTTCGGGCGGGTGCGAGACTGTCCGATGTGGCTCAACTGATCTTCACCGAGGACCGGGCGCATCCGGGGCTCGACGACTTCCGCGACCTGTCCACAGCGGACCGTCGCCCGGACCGCCCCGGCGGGCGCGGGCTGGTGATCGCCGAGGGAACCGTCGTGGTCGGACGGCTGCTCGCGTCGCGTTATCCGGTGCGAGCGCTGCTCGGCGTGGAGAGACGGCTGCGGGAATTGGAAGACGAACTCGCCGGCGTCGACGTGCCCGCGTATGTGACGTCGGCGGAAACCATGGCCGAGGTCGTCGGTTTCCACCTCAATCGCGGCGTGCTCGCGGTCGCGGACCGCCCGGAACCGCCGACGGTTTCCCAAATCGTGGACAGCGCGCAGATTCTGGCGGTGCTCGAAGGTGTCGGCGATCACGAAAATCTCGGCGCGCTGTTCCGCAATGCCGCCGCGCTCGGCGTGGGCGGGGTATTGCTCGGTCCGGGTTGTTCGGATCCGCTTTACCGGCGAAGTGTGCGCGTTTCGATGGGACACGTGCTGCGCGTCCCGTTCGCGACTTTCGACAGCTGGCCCGGCGGCCTGGATGTGCTGCGGGCACGGGGTTTCACGGTGGCCGCGCTCACGCCGCGCACGGATTCCGTACCGCTGCGCGGATTGCGCGAGAAGGTGCCGGGCCCGATCGCGCTGCTGCTCGGCGCCGAGGGGCCGGGACTGACCGACGAGGCGATCGAGGCCGCGGACGTCGCGGTCCGGGTGGAGATGGTGCCCGGCGTCGACTCGCTGAATGTCGCCACCGCGGCGGCGATCGCGTTCCACGAAGTCTCGGCGGGGGCCGCCCCGCTAGAGTGACCCCCGGCACGTTTCTCGCGGGGAGGGGCACTATGGAGCTGCGGATCCGCGGCGAGCAGGCGGTGCTCGCCGGTCCGGGCGGCGAGCACGCGCGGGAGGTCGACCCGCGCCGGCTCGCGATCGGTGCCGACCTGGCGCAGGCGCTGCACGAATGGGCACGCGTGGCGTCGGCGGTCGCCCGCTCCGACTCGGACGTCGACGTCGCCGGTTCAGTCGTGTCGCAGCGAGGGCGGCAGCTCGCCGCGCGCCTGGCCGCGGTGATGGGCACCGAGGTGCGCTTTGTCGACCCGGTGACCGGCGTGGAGACAGTGGTCGAACCGCCGCCGCGGCCGGATCAGCCCGCGCGGGCGCGAACCCCGGACGAGCCGACGCCGTGGGCCACTGGGCTTACCGTGTCCGCGTTCGCGGCTGCCGTGGTGATCGTGGCGATGCTCGCGCTGGCCGGGACGCTCGCGCGCGAGACGAGCACGTGGCTCGCGCTGATCGCGTCGCTGGTGGTGACCGGCGGGGTCGCGCCGTCGCTCTGGCTGGGCCGGAAGGTGCCGATCCTGCGCTGGGCGGTGTACGGCGCGGGCGGCGGCCTGGTGCTCGCGTGGATCGGCGTGCTGGCCACGGTGTTCTGACTCGCGGATACTGGCGCGATGGCCCCGCTCGACAAGCTGCGCGCGCTGTGTCTCGCCCTGCCCGAAGCCACCGAACGGCTCAGCCACGGCGAACCGACGTGGTTCGTCCGCGGCCGCAAGACGTTCGCGATGTTCGCCGACCGGCACCACGACGACAAACTCGCGTTCTGGTGCCCCGCGCCGCCAGGCGTGCAGGAGGAACTGGTGCGCACCGAACCGGACCGGTTCTTCCGGCCGCCCTACGTCGGAGTGCACGGGTGGCTCGGGGTGCGGCTCGACGTGGACGTCGACTGGACCGAGGTGGAGCAGATCGTGCGCGAGGCGTATCGGCACGTCGCGCCGAAGAAACTGGCCGCTCTGCTGGACGAGTGAACCTGGCCGGGCCCGGGTTCCCTCACGCACCCATCGCGGGTCAGCCGCGCTGGGTGCGGACTCCGAGCAGCACGTCCTCCCAGGACGGCACGATCGGATGGTTCTTCTTCGCCTTCGTGCGCGGCTGCTCGGCCTCGTCCCCGTCGGGCTCGCCCGGGACGCGCGGGATTTCGCGGGTCTCCTCGTCGCCCTCGTCCGGGCCTTCGATGGCGCGCGGCTCCTCGACGGCGTCGAGGGTCGGCTGCACCACCGAATCGCGGGCGGGAGCCAGCGCGCGCACGGTGCGCGGCGCGACGTACGAGTTCGGGTTGAGCAGGACCTCGGCGTTCTCGTCGAGCGCGTGCACCGTTCCGCCGTGCGCGCCGGGCGAGAACGACCAGTGCGCGCGGTTGTCGGAGCGGCCGGCCTTCCAGCGCAGCACGACGACCCACTTGCCGTCGTCGCCGCGCCAGGCGTCCCAGGTGGCCTGGTTGTAGTCGTGGCCGCGGACGCCGAACGCGTAGGCGACGACCTCGCCGAGCGTCTGGACGTCGGGCCCGTCCTCGCGGACCGGGTGCGCCGACTGCGCGAGTTCCGCCGTGCGGGACCGTTCGAGCAGCACCGGGTAGGCGAACCGCTCCACCCGCTGCGTCGAGACGCCCGCGCTGCTCGCGACCTGCTCGACGGACTCGCCCGCGCGGATTCGCGCCTGGATCTCGCGTGGCCGCATCTGGCTCTCCAACTCGATCTCGATCTGGCCCAGCCGGGCTATGTCCCCCCTCGCCGCCGCACGCAGTCTCTCGTCGGCCGGGAGCAGGAAGCGGGTACGGCTCGCCGGGTCCTCCAGCACGAGGGACTTCCCGTCCTCGTGCAGCCCGACCACCCGCAACGCCCGCATTTCTCGCCTCCCCGGTGTTCACCTTTGTGGGTGCCCACGTTAGAACGGCGCGTCGGCTTGACGTGCGAGGCGCGCCGACGCCTCACCCATCCGAATTCCCTCCGACGGCACTTTCCCGGTCATCTTCGCCGGGCCGGAGATCCGGGACCGCCGTGACACGCCGACCACGGTGTGTCACGAACGAGTGGTCGTGAACGCGAACCGCCCCGCGAGCCGGGTGGCTGGCGGGGCGGTTTGGGCGTTTTCTGGTCAGCCGAGCCGTTCCACGACGTATTCGATGCTCTGGGTGAGCTTCGTGACGTCGTCCGGGTCGATCGCCGGGAAGAGGCCGACGCGCAGCTGGTTGCGGCCCAGCTTCCGGTACGGCTCGGTGTCGACGATCCCGTTGGCGCGCAACGCCTTCGCGACCGCGGCCGCGTCGACCTCGTCGGCGAAGTCGACCGTGCCGACGACCTGCGAGCGCAGCTCCGGGT
This sequence comes from Amycolatopsis sp. VS8301801F10, assembly GCF_046195355.1. NCBI lineage: Bacteria > Bacillati > Actinomycetota > Actinomycetes > Pseudonocardiales > Pseudonocardiaceae > Amycolatopsis > Amycolatopsis sp. VS8301801F10. The sequence continues at coordinate 2,280,325 of NZ_CP176065.1, forward strand.
TCGCCACGAACGGCGTGGTGTACGAGGTTTTCTCGGCCCATTCGTACAGCCGGGTCGAGGATTCCTTGGTGCGCGCGGTGGTCCAGGCCAGGCCGCCCTGGCCGTTCATCCACTCGATCTGCTCGGCGAGCAGGAACAGCGTGGCGACGGCGGGGGTGTTGTAGGTCTGGTCCTTGCGCGAGTTGTCGAGCGCCGTGGTGAGCGACAGGAATTCGGGGATCCAGCGGTCGCCGCCGCCGATCTCGCCGATCCGCTCGATCGCCGCGGCCGAGGCGAGGGCGATCCACAGCCCGCCGTCGGACGCGAACGACTTCTGCGGCGCGAAGTAGTAGACGTCGAAGTCCTCGGCCTTGACCGGGAGGCCGCCGGCTCCGGAGGTCGCGTCGATCGCGACCAGCGCGCCGTCGCTGCCCTCGGGACGCTGAACCGGCACCGCGACGCCGGTGGAGGTCTCGTTGTGCGCCCAGCCGACGAGGTCCGCGCCCTGGGAGTAGGCGATCTCCGGAGCGCTGCCCGGGTCGGCCTTCACCACGATCGACTCGCCGAGGAACGGGGCCTTGTTCGTGACGGTGGCGAACTTCGAGGAGAACTCGCCGTAGGTGAAGTGCTGGGCGCGCTCGCGCACGAGGCCGAACGCGGCGGCGTCCCAGAACGCGGTCGTGCCGCCGTTGCCGAGGATGACCTCGTACCCGTCCGGGAGCGAGAACAGCTCGGACAGCCCGGCGCGCACGCGGCCGACGAGCGACTTGACCGGCTTCTGCCGGTGCGAGGTGCCGAGGTAGGTGGAACCGGACCGGGCGAGGGCGGCGAGCTGCTCTTCGCGAACCTTCGAGGGTCCGCAGCCGAAGCGGCCGTCGGCCGGCTTGAGGTCTGCTGGGATCGTCAACTCAGCGTCGGTCATGTGCTTAGTCTCTCAGGTCGGGACAACGCAGGTAACGGCGGTTGGGGCCTGTCCGGCATGTGGAATCGTGCCGGAAACGCACGGTGACCGGGCGCGTGGGGGAGGGTTGCGCTCTTCGGCTCGGCGGCGCTGGTGCACCCGCGGGATTCCGCTGCGCTGATCGGCCTCTCCCCGCGAGGCGCGGCTGTTCCCGGCCGAGCAGCCGACCTGGACGCCGACGAGACCGGCGTCCAGGTCGAAGCGGAGAGACTCAGCGCCACCCGGCCTCGTCCAGCCCGCCCGGGATGGGTGCGGCTGGGTCGTACGGCGTGCGGGTGAAGATGAACGTCGCGAGGTTCAGGTGGTTCGCCGTCCCGTCCGCGGCGCGGCCGACGGTGAGCGTTTCGCCCGCGTAGTAGCCGTCCAGGCCGATCCAGGTGTCTGGGCCCTCGGGGCGGAACCGCGAGGCTCGTCCGGTTCCGACTGCCGGGTTCAGGGAGATCAGGCCGTCGCCCTGCACGCGCAGGAAGTACGGCGACGGGCCCCAGTGCCACAGCCCGGTCAGCGCGAGCAGGTCCGGGTCCACAGTGGACGGCAGCCACTCTTCGGGCAGTGCCGGTTCGAGGTCGTCGGCCGTGGCGAGCAGGTCGAGGCACAGCTGGGTGATGCCGACGCCTCCAGTGGAGTTGGCGAGGCACAGCGCGCCGGTGCCGCTGCGCGGGTCGACCAGGGTCGCGGCGAGGAAGCCGGGCATCGAGCCGGTGTGCCCGGCCAGGTGCCTGCCCTGGTAGCGCACGACCATCAGGCCGAGGCCGAATCCGGTCGACCACACCTCGGTGTCGTCGACGGTGTTCATCGTCCGCATCTCGTCGACGGTGTCCTCGGACAGCACGCCGCCGGTGTGGCCGCCGAGGAACGACGTCCAGCGGCCGAGGTCGGTGATCGTGGACCAGAGCTGGCCCGCCGGGGCCATCGCGCCGGCGTCCGGCCACTTCTCCGGCATCAGCACGTCGGCGAACGGGTGCACGGCGAATCCCTCGGCGTGCGCGCCTTCCGGATGCGGGGTCGTACGGTTCATGCCCAGCGGGGTAAGGATTTCGTCGCGCACGACGTCGAACCACGGCCGCTCGCGGTGCCGGGCGACCAGTTCGCCGAGGACGCCGTAGCCGACGTTCGAATAATGGAACTTGGAGCCGGGACGCAGCTTCGTCGCGCCCTTTTCCAGACTCGCGACGAGTGCCGCCCAGTCCGCGCCGGGCGCGCGCTCCCACCACTGGCCGGGCGATTCCGACGTGAGACCCGAGGTGTGCGACAGCAGCTGCGCGATGGTGACCGAGCCGAACGCGGTGCCCGGCAGGTGCCGCTCCAGCGGATCGGTCAGGTCGAGTTTGCCCTCGTCGCGCAGCCGCATGACGGCGGTCGCGATCATCGTTTTGGTGATCGACCCCAGCCGGTACTGCGTGTCGTCGTCCGGGCGCTGGCCGCCGACGCGGCCGCGGGCTCCGGACCAGACGACCTCGCCGCCTCGCACGACAGCGGCGACGAGGGACGGGGCGCGGCTGACGGACTGCTCGTGTGCGAGCCGTCGGTACAGGGCGAGTTCGGTGGTGTCGAGCATGGCCGTCATTCTGCCCGGGCAGTTCAGCCGAGCAGCTGCCGGTCCAGCGCCGTCGTCACCGCCGCGGTGCGGTCGGAAACGCCGAGCTTCGAGAACACCCGGAGCAGATGCGTCTTCACCGTCGCCTCACCGATGTGCAGCTCGCGGCCGATTTCGGCGTTGGTGCGGCCCTTCGCGACCAGCCGCAGCACTTCCACCTCGCGCGCGGACAGCGGCGAGACCGGTTCCGGGTTTCGCATCCGGTGCACGAGCTTGCCCGCGACCGACGGTGCCAGCACGGTTTCGCCGCGATGCGCGGCCCGGATCGCGTTGGCCAATTCCGCCCGCGACGCGTCTTTCAGCAGGTACCCCGACGCACCAGCCTCGACCGCGCGCAGGATGTCCGCGTCCGTTTCGTAAGTGGTGAGCACGACGATCCGGCGCGCGGGCGCCTCCTTGAGGATCGCGTGGATCGCGCCGACGCCGTCGAGACCTGGCATGCGCAGGTCCATCAGGACGACGTCGGGCTGTTTCACGCGGTCGAGCGCCACCGCTTCGGCACCGGAACCGGCTTCGCCGACCACCGTCAGGTCGTCCTCGGCTTCGAGCATGCCGCGCAGTCCTTCGCGCACCACGGGATGGTCGTCGACCAGCATGATGGTGATCACGCGGGCACCTCCAGTTCCAGTTCGGTGCCGCCGTTCGCGCCGGTCCGCACTTCCAGGGTGCCGCCGACCTGCTCGGCCCGGGAACGCATGCCGCGCAGCCCGAATCCGGCTCCGGCAGCGTCCGGCCGGAAGCCGCACCCGTTGTCTGCTACGTGCAACCGTATCGCTCCGTCCACAGCGGACAGCCGCACGCGGACGAGCGTCGCGCCGGAATGCTTGCGTACGTTCGACAATGCTTCCTGCGCCGCGCGCAGCAGCACCACTTCGACCGCAGTGGACAGTGGCGGCAGCGCATCGTCCACATCGCACTCCACCGGAATTCCGAGCTCCTCGGCGAGCCGATCTGCCTGCCGCTGCACCGCTTCCGGCAGCGAACCGGTGGCCAAATCGGACGGTGCGAGCGCGGCCACCATCGCGCGGGCCTCGGCGAGATTCTCGCGCGCGGTGCGGCCGGCGAGCGCGACGTGTTTGCGCACCGCGGACAGGTCAGTGTCCAGTTCGGACTCAATCGCCTGGGTCAGCGTGATGATGCTGGTGAAGCCTTGGGCGAGCGTGTCGTGGATTTCCCGCGCCAGGCGTTCGCGTTCGGCCGCGGTGCCCGCTTCCCTTGACAGCCGGGCGACCTCGGCCTGGCTGGATTCCAGTTCGCGGATCAGCTCGGCGCGGGCCCGGCTCTGCTTCAGCACGTCGCTGGTGAACTTCCCGGCCAGCACGCTGAAGACGACGAGGATCGCGGTCATCGGCAGCAGCACCGACAGCAACTGGTTGTCCCAGCCGCCGTTCACCACCGCGGAGACGGGTTCGAGCAGGATCAACAGCGTCGTCGCGACGACCCCCGGCCGCAGCTCCAGCAGCATGAACACCAGCGGGCAGGCGAGAAACAGCACGAAGCTCGCCGCGGTGGTCGCGAGAATGGCGGTGGCGCTCAACGCGATCAGCGCCACCGCCGCGACGACGCGGGCGGGGTCGTTGTCCTCGCCGTGCACGACGCGCCGTCCCACGGCCAGGTACCCGATCGCGATCGCGCCCAGCGCGGCCTCGGCGGTGATCTTCGCTGCCGCCGAACCGTCGTTGATCAGCACCAGGACCGCGGTCGCCGCGCAGGCGACCGCGAACAGCACCTCCCAGGACCAGTACGACCGCTCCCACGCGTCGGCCTGGTTCACTTCGCTTCGTTCGTCCACCGGAACGTCACCCTCGCGAGCACCAGGCCCACCACGCACCACACCGCCAGCACCAGCGCCACCTTCGGAAGCTCCCATGTCCCCGCCATTTCCTGGGTCGCGGCCTCCGGCGGAAGGAACACCGAGCGGAAGCCCTGGCAGATCCATTTCAGCGGGAAGAACGACGCGACGTCGACCATGATCCGCGGCAGGTGCGTGATCGGCGTGACGAACACCCCGGAAATGAACTGCAGCACCAAGTACACCAGCTGCACCAGCGCCACGGTGCCGTTCGCGGTGCGGGTCACCGAGCTGATCGCGATGCCCAGCAGCGTCGAGGAGACGATCCCGAGCAGCAGCACCCAGACCAGGGTCAGCCACTTCGCCGGGTCGGCCGGCAGCTCGAGGCGGAACAGCAGCATCGCCACCGCGGCCATCAGGACGGTCTGCGCGACGCTGCTCACCGCGACCATCACCATCTTGCCGACGAAATAGGCCGGCGCGGGCATCGGCGTGCCGCGCAATCGTTTCAGCGCACCGATTTCGCGGTCCGCGGCGATGCCGATGCCGACGCTGTTGAACGACGTCGACACGATGCCCGCGCCGATCATCCCGGCGGCGAGCAGCTGCCCGGACGACACCCCGGTCTGCCCGGTCGGGCCGTCGAGGATGGAGCCGAGCAGGATCATCAGCACCGCGGGCAGCGAGAAGGTGAACACCACCTGCTCGCGGTTGCGGAAGAACTGCCGCAGCTCGAGCGCGCCGCGGGCGAGGCCGAGGCGGAACGTCCCCGGCACGGCCAGTGTGGTGGTCACGGTTGTTCCCCGATCAGGTCGAGATAGATGTCTTCCAGGCTGGGGCGCGTCACGGTCAGCCCGGCGAGTTCCCCGCGCTCGGCGGCGAGTTGCGAGACGAGTTTCGTCGGGAACGGCGTGCGTTCCTCGTGGCTGCCGCGTTCGTCCTGCCACCGCACGACGGCCTCGGCGCGTTCGCGGCCGCCGAGCGTCGCCGGCGTCCCCTCCGCGACGACCGAACCTCGGGCGAGCACCGCGAGCCGGTCGGCCAGCGCTTCGACCTCGTCCAGGTAGTGCGTGGTCAGCAGGATCGTGGTGCCCTCGTGGGCGAGCCCGTCGATCAGCGTCCAGAACTGCCGCCGCGCCTCGGGGTCGAAACCGGTGGTGGGCTCGTCGAGGAATAGCAATTCCGGACGGCCGACGATGCCGAGCGCGACGTCCACCCGCCGGCGCTGCCCGCCGGACAACGACTTCACCCGCGCGCCCGCCTTCGCGGTGAGGCCGACCTGGTCGATCACCTCTTCCGGATCCCGGGGATTCGGGTAGTACTTCGCGAAGTGCCGCACGGTCTCCGCGACGGTCAGTTCCGCCGCATCGGTGGCCGTTTGCAGCACGATGCCGAGGCGGGCGCGCCACGCGCGGCCCGCGGTGCCCGGGTCCTCGCCGAGGACAGTGGTTTCCCCCGCCGTCCGCTGCCGGTGTCCCTCCAGGATCTCGACGGTGGTCGTTTTGCCCGCGCCGTTGGGCCCGAGCAGGGCGAACACCTCGCCGTCGTGGATGTCGAGATCGATCCCGGCCACAGCGAGGTGGCCCGGGTACTCCTTGCGCAGTCCGCGCACTCGCACTGCTGTGCTCATGGGCTCCAGCGTGCGGTGGCGAGGGCGGTTCGCGGGACGTCCGGGCAGTGGAATCCGGCTGTCCACCGAACGGTGGACACGCTGGTTTCCCGTGGAACCACGGCGCTCGCTGTTGACAAGTTGTCTAACATGACAAGATGTCTCACAAGCAGGTGACTGCCAGCGACGGAGTCCGCCTTTCGGTCCGGGTGAGCGGCAACCCGGACGGGCCCACGGTCGTGCTCGTGCACGGATATCCGGACAACAGCTCGATGTGGGACGGCGTCGCCGAGGAGCTGCGCCGCGAGCACCGCGTGGTCGTCTACGACGTGCGCGGCGCGGGCGAATCCGACAAGCCGCGGGCGCGCCGGGCGTACCGGCTGGACCAGCTCGCCGACGACCTCGCCGCGGTGGTCGACGAGGTGCAGCCGTTCGGCAAGGTCCACCTCGTCGCGCACGACTGGGGTTCGATCCAGGCGTGGCACGCGGTCACCGGCGACCGGCTGCGCGGCCGCATCGCTTCCTACACCTCGCTTTCCGGGCCCAGCCTCGATCACGCGGGCGCGTGGTTCCGGGCTCAGCTGACCCGGCCGACGCCGCGTCGGCTCGGGCACGCGGTGCGGCAGTTCCTGCACTCGTATTACATCGTCGCGTTCCAGGTGCCGTTGATTCCGGAACTGTTGTGGCGCACGGGAATCATGCGCACGATGATCCGGAAGCTGGAGCCCGCCGAATCCTCGCCGAAGACGTCCGACGGCGTGCACGGCCTGAAGTTGTACCGGGCGAACATGGGACCGCGGTTGTCGCGGCCGCGCCCGCGTCCGGCGGAGATCCCGGTGCAGGTGCTCGCGCCGACCGGCGATTCGTACGTCACCGCGCCACTGCAGACCGAGGTCGAGCGCTGGGTGCCGGATCTGCGTGTCCGGCGCGTGATCGGGTCGCACTGGATCACCCGGACCAAGCCGGAAGTGGTCGCCGCCGCGGCGGCTGAGCTGATCGCGTCGGTGGAAACCGGCGAGGAAACCCGTGCGTTGCGCCGTGCGCGGATCGGGGGCGGAGGCGGTCGCTTCGCGCACCATCTGGTGGTGGTGACCGGCGCGGGCAGCGGGATCGGCCGGGAGACCGCGCTGGCGTTCGCCGCCGAGGGCGCGGACGTGGTCGTCAGCGACATCAACGGCGATTCGGCCGCGGAAACCGCGAAACTGGTGCGGGAACGCGGGGTCGACGCCGGTGAGTACACAGTGGACTCTTCGGACGGCGAAGCGGTCGCCCGGTTCGCCGAGCAGGTGCGCGACGAGTTCGGCGTGCCGGACATCGTGGTGAACAACGCTGGGATCGGCATGTCCGGTCCGTTCCTCGACACGACGATCGAGGACTGGGAGAAGGTCGTGGACGTCAACCTGTGGGGCGTGATCCACGGGTGTCGCGCGTTCGCGCCGATGATGAAGGAACGCGCTGAGGGCGGGCAGATCGTCAACCTCGCTTCTGCCGCGGCTTATCTGCCGTCGAAGATCCTCACCGCGTACGGCACCACGAAAGCGGCCGTGCTGGCGTTGAGCAATGGTTTGCGCGCGGAGCTGGCTTCCGAGGGAATCGGGGTCACGGCGGTTTGCCCGGGACTGGTGAATACGAACATCACTAAGACCACCAGGTTTGTCGGCGTCGACGAGGTGGAGGAGAAGCGGCGGCAGAAGGAATCGTCGAAGCTTTACGCGCGGCGCAATTTCGGCCCGGAACGAGTGGCGCGCGACATTCTGCGTGCGGTGGAGAAGAACGTCGCGATCCAACCGTCCACTCCGGAGGCGAAGGTCGCGTTGGTCCTTTCGCGACTGACGCCGGGTTTGCTGCGGGCGGCGGCGAAACTGGACGTCACGCCGTGAACCGTCCGCGCCGGATGACCGCACAGGCCCGGCGGGACGACCTGATCGCGGCCGCGTTGGACCTGTTCGGCACCCGGGCCCCGGAATTGGTCACGGTGGACGACATCGTGGCGCGCGCCGAGGTGTCCCGGCCGTTGTTCTACCGGTATTTCCCGAGCCTGCGGGAACTGCAAATGCAGGCGTTGCGCACGGTCACCGACGGTTTGGTCGACCGGCTCGCGACCCTGGAGGAAGGCCCGCCGGAAGAACGGCTGCGCGCGGCCGTACGCGGTCTGGTCGATGTCGCCGCGCATTACCGCGAAGGCTATGTCGCGTTGTTGCGCAGCGGTTCAGTGATCGCCACTTCGGAGACGGACGCGGCGATCGACGAGGTTCGCAACCGGGCCGTCGAGCTGATCCTGGAGGCGCTGGCTCTGCCCGAACCGTCGCCGTTGGTGCTGCTGACGCTGCGCTGCTGGACCGCGGTGGTCGAGGGCGCTTTGTTGTCGTGGCTTCAAGAAGGCACCGTCCCGCGGGAAGCGCTGGACGGCTGGCTGGTCGACCAGCTCACCGCGATGCTCGCCGCCACCGACGCGCACCTGGCCAGAAAGCCGTGAAGGCCCCCTTGAGTACCAGGGGGCCTTCACGGACTTGAGTGTCAGATCTGGGTGACGCTGTCCCAGCCTTCGACCTCGGACGGCGTGCGCGGGCCGGGGCCGACGTACTTCGCCGACGGACGGACCAGGCGGCCGGTCTGCTTCTGCTCCAGGATGTGCGCCGCCCAGCCGGCGGTGCGCGCGGAGGAGAACATCGCCGGCATCATGTGCGGCGGCACCTTCGCGAAGTCCAGGATCACCGCGGCCCAGAACTCGACGTTGGTCTCGATCGGGTGGTCCGGACGGCGTTCGCGCAGCTCGGCCAGCGCGGCCTGCTCCAGCGCGGCGGCCACCTCGTAGCGTTCCGCGCCCAGTTCCTTGCAGGTCCGGCGCAGCACGCGGGCGCGCGGGTCCTCCGCGCGGTACACGCGGTGGCCGAAGCCCATCAGCCGCTCCTTGCGGTCGAGGATGCCCTTGACCAGCGCGCGGGCGTCACCCGTGCGCTCGACCTCCTCGATCATCGGCAGCACGCGCGCCGGGGCCCCGCCGTGCAGCGGGCCGGACATCGCGCCGATCGCGCCGGACAGCGAGGCCGCGACGTCCGCCCCGGTGGAGGCGATGACGCGCGCGGTGAAGGTGGAGGCGTTGAGGCCGTGCTCGGCGGCGGAAACCCAGTACGCGTCGACCGCCTTGACGTGCGCCGGGTCCGGCTCGCCGCGCCAGCGGATCATGAACCGCTCGGTGATCGACTTGGCCTCGTCGACCCGGGACTGCGGCACCGCGGGCTGGCCGATGCCGCGCGCGGACTGCGCGACGTAGGACAGCGCCATCACCGAAGCGCGGGCGAGCTGGTCGCGCGCCTCTTCGTCGGTGATGTCGAGCAGCGGCCGGTACCCCCAGATCGGGGCGAGCATGGCGAGCGCGGCCTGGACGTCGACCCGGACGTCGCCGGTGTGCACCGGAAGCGGGAACGGCTCGGCGGGCGGAAGCCCGGTCCCGAACCGGCCGTCGACCAGGAGGCCCCATACGTCGCCGAAGGTCACCTTCCCGGCGAGGTCCTCGATGTCCACGCCGCGATAGCGCAGCGCACCGCCGTCCCGGTCGGGTTCGGCGATTTCGGTCCGAAACGCGACGACGCCTTCGAGGCCAGGCCGGAACCCGTCGTCGGCTTCGTTGGTCTTGCTGATCGTGGAGGTAGTCACTCTTCGCGAACCCTTTCGATGCGCATTCCCCGGCTGTGTTGTGCACGCGCGGACGGGATACACGCTGGCTCCTTGCGCGCCTCATCGCACGGTGGGACAAACCATGCTCCCTTTGCCCGGCTGGGGCAACGGAAGATGTCGTGGTTTCGGTCACGATTACGAGAACGATTCAGTCCAGGTGAGCCTGGGACGCGACTTTCTCCCGTCCAGAGAGGTGACCGCAGACTGGTACCCCGGTGGACTCGAGGTGAATCACGGCTTGCCAGAGACGGACAGTGATTACCTTCAGTGATCAGGTTGGATACTGAGCGTGCTCTGGGAGTGGCTGGTCCTGAGCCGAAATGCAGAATCGTTGCCGGGTTGTCCGAATCCTTTTCGAGTTCGGTATGCGAGCGCGGTTCGGGCCACGCAAACACTGCTTTTGTCGCATCAATCACCAAGAAGTCGTCGCGCTCAGTGACGGACCCTGGGGCCGGATCAGCTCTTCGGCAGGAGAGGTTCCAGCGCGGTGGCGTACTTTTCCGCCGCTGCGCAAGCGGCCTTGGTGTCGGAACCGGACGTCACGAGCACCAGTGCCCGTGAGCTGGGTTCGACAGCCATGCCGACCTGGCACTGTCCCGGCGAATTCAGCGGCTCGGGCTGTTCGATCGAAGGTCGTCCGTTGACGTCTCCGCGCCGAGCGGTTTCCGGGTGGTTGACGTTGTCGGTGTACGGCTGGCCGTCCTGCAAGATCACGGCGACATCGATGCCGCTCGTCATCCCGGCGGAGGGTTTTTGCGCCGCGCACGACCGATTGCGGTCAGCAATGGTCGGAGTGCCTTGGGGAAAGCCTTGACCTGCGAGGATCTGATCCAGGAGGGCGCATTGGTTCCGCGCCGCGAAGGGATTGGCAGGCTTGGACGGCGCACCGGCCGAGGTCGACGGCAGGTTGGGTTCAGGGGTGCCGGCAACCGGGCTGGAGCATCCGGCGAGCACGGTCCCGAGCGCGCCGAGCATCACGAGAGCGACCTTCGCTCGGAGGATGTTCACTGGACAGCCGATTCCTTGCTGAGTTCGGCGAATGAAACGGTGTGCGCGGCTTCGGTTTCGCGGTAGTTCCTGCGTGCGATCTCCAGGGCGTCCTTTGCTTGTTCAATGCCTTGTCTCAGGAGATCAAGGTTCGGCAGCAGCGAACTCGCGTCCCCGTCGGCGACCTTGACGTTGAAGTCCGCGACCGCCTGAGCGTACTCGGCGGAGCCCATTTTGGCCGCTTGGGTAAGAATCCCGAGCTCCCTGAACATCCGGCCGTAGCCGTCGAGGAAGAAGTTGCAGGCGTGGAGGTACGCCCGGAACCCCGCCTCGTTGACCGCGAACGAACCGTTCTGCGCGAGGGCCTTGAGGTGAGCGCCTCCGGCACGCACTTGCTCCGCCGCCTTCGCGTCATAAGGGGCGCGTTCGATGTTGGCGAACAGATCAGCGCTGGTCTTGTCCACGTCGGTGTTGGGAGCCTGGCCAGTGCCTACGCCCGGCTCGCCGAAGTGCGCGCCCGTCATGTTCCCCCCTCCGCTGGTTCGCTTCGTGCGCCTTCTACCACGGAGGGTATCGGGTGTCCGCGCGTGCTGTCAGCCGATCGAAACAGCTGCCCGGTGGGTAAACACTGTGTTGCCGAATCAGGCGGAGCGGGGGTTCCGGTGGTAGACCTTGGCCATGCACCTGAGCCCGCAGGAACGCGACAAACTGCTGGTCCACGTCGCGGCGGACGTTGCTCGCAAGCGGCTCGAACGCGGTCTTCGGCTCAATTATCCCGAAGCCGTCGCGCTCATTACCGACTACGTCCTGGAGGGCGCTCGCGACGGGCGCACGGTCAGTGAGCTGGCGGCGGGCGGGCGCGGCGTCCTCACTCGGGACCAGGTGCTCGACGGGGTGCCGGAAATGGTCGAGTCCGTGCAGGTGGAAGCCACTTTTCCGGACGGCACCAAGCTCGTCACCGTGCACGAACCGATTGCCTGAGGAGGACATCGTGCGGCCAGGCGAGATCATTCCCGGCGACGAGCCGGTGCCGTTGAATCCGGGGCGCGCTCGGGTGCGGCTGCGCGTGCGCAACCTCGGCGACCGGCCGGTGCAGGTCGGTTCGCACTATCACTTCGCCGCGGTCAATCCGGGCCTGGAGTTCGACCGCGAAGCCGCTCGCGGGCACCGGCTCGACGTGCCCGCTGGGACCTCGGTGCGGTTCGAGCCGGGCATTGACCGCGAGGTCGACCTGGTTCCGCTCAGCGGGCGTCGGCGGGTGCCGGGGCTGCGGGCCGAATACGCCGGGGAGTTCTGATGCCGGAGATCGACCGCGTCCGCTACGCCGAGCTGTTCGGCCCGACTGCCGGCGACCGGATCCGGCTCGCGGACACCGAGCTGCTGATCGAGGTGACCGAGGACTGGTCGATCGGACCCGGCGGCAGCGGCGACGAGGTGCTTTTCGGCGGCGGGAAGGTGATTCGCGAGTCGATGGGCCAGGGCATGGCCACCCGCGCCGAGGGGGCGCCCGATCTGGTGATCACCGGCGCGGTGATTCTCGACCACTGGGGCGTGGTGAAGGCTGACGTCGGCGTCCGCGACGGGCGCGTCGTCGGCATCGGCAAAGCGGGTAATCCGGACACAATGGACGGTGTGGACCCGGCGCTGGTGATCGGGCCGTCCACGGAAGTGCTGGCGGGCAACGGGAAGATCCTCACCGCGGGCGGCATCGACTGTCACGTGCATTTCGTCTGCCCGCAACTGGTCGACACCGCGCTCGCGGCCGGACTGACCACTTTGGTCGGCGGCGGCACCGGTCCGAACGAGGGCACCAAGGCGACGACGGTGACTCCCGGTGCGTGGAACCTCGGCCGGATGCTGTCCGCAATGGACGGTCAGCCGGTGAACGTGTTGCTGCTGGGCAAGGGGAATACTGTCCGGCAGGAGGCATTGCGGGAACAGCTGGCCGCCGGGGCGGGCGGGTTCAAGCTGCACGAGGACTGGGGCTCGACGCCGGCCGCGATCGACGCCTGTCTCACCGTCGCCGACGAATCCGGCGTGCAGGTCGCGATCCACACCGACACCCTCAATGAGGCCGGGTTTCTCGAGTCCACTGTGGAGGCGATCGGCGGCCGGTCGATCAACGCCTACCACACCGAGGGCGCTGGCGGCGGGCACGCGCCGGACATCATCGAGGTCTCCGGGATGGCGAACTTCCTTCCCTCGTCGACCAATCCGACGCGCCCGCACACCGTCAACACCCTCGACGAGCACCTCGACATGCTGATGGTCTGCCACCACCTGAACCCGTCGGTGCCCGAGGACCTCGCCTTCGCGGAAAGCCGGATCCGGCCGAGCACGATCGCCGCCGAGGACGTGCTGCACGACCTCGGCGCCATTTCGATGATGAGTTCCGATTCGCAGGCGATGGGACGGATCGGCGAGGTGATCATCCGGACCTGGCAGACCGCGCACGTGATGAAAGGCCGTCGCGGCGCGCTTCCCGGCGACGGTGCGGCGGACAATTTACGCGCCCGTCGTTACGTCGCGAAGTACACGATCAATCCGGCCATCGCCCACGGAATGGACGCGGAAATCGGCTCGGTCGAGGTCGGCAAACTCGCCGATCTGGTGTTGTGGGAACCGAAGTTTTTCGGCGTGCGCCCGCATGTGGTGCTGAAGGGCGGGTTCCCGGCATGGGCGGCGATGGGCGACGCGAACGCTTCGATCCCCACGCCGCAACCGGTGCTCGCGCGGCCGATGTTCGGTGCCACACCCGCGGTGGCGGCCGCGTCCAGCGTGCATTTCGTGGCTCCGGAAGCGCTGGATTCCGGGTTGGCCGAACGATTCCGCATCACCCGGCCGTTGGTGCCGGTAGCCAACACCCGCCGCCGGACGAAAGCGGACATGGTGCTGAACGACGCGACCCCGCAGGTGCGCGTGGATCCGGACAGTTTCGCGGTGCGGGTGGACGGGGAACTGATCGAACCGCATCCCGTGGCCGAATTGCCCATGGCGCAACGGTATTTCCTGTTCTGATGGACCCGGTCGCGCTCATTCTCGCCGACTCCCGGTTCCCGGGCGGCGGACACGTGCATTCCGGCGGCTTCGAAGAGGTGGCCGCCCGGCGTCTCGTCCGGTCCGAACGCGACTTGCCGGGATTCCTCTTTGGACGGTTGCGTACCGCGGGCCTGCTCGGAGCCGCCTTTGCCGCCGCCTCAGCGCACGCCGCGGCGCGAGCCGTCGAGAGTGTCCATTGGCGACGGCTCGATCAAGAACTCGACGCCCGTACGCCTTCGCTCGCGCAACGGGAAGCGTCGCGCGCACAAGGCCGGGGGACAGCGCGCGCCGGACGTGCCGCGTGGCCGTCACCAGTGCTGTCCCAACTGCTCGCCGAAACCCCGCGCCCGCACCATCCGATCATCACCGGCGCGCTCGTCGGCATCAGCGGCGGCAGTCCGTTCGACGCGGCCATGGCGGTCGCCTACCTCGCCGTGAGCGGTCCGGCGAGCGCGGCGGTTCGTCTCCTTGGATTGGACCCGTTCGCGGTGAACGCGGTGGTCGCGCGGCTCGCCGGACCGTTGCGGGAAGTGAGCGCCCAGGCCGCCGAAACCGCCGGTGCGGACCCGGCCGAGTTGCCCGCTCCAGCGTCGCCGGCGCTGGATTTGTTCGCCGAGGAACACGCTCGGCATCACCAGGAAGAGGTGCGTCTCTTTGCCAGCTGAACACGGTCACGGGCATTTCCACGCGGTCAACTTCGACCCGACCGCCACCGAACCCGACCACTACGACGCGGCGCCGACCGCCGGCCGGGCGTACCGGATCGGCATCGGCGGCCCGGTCGGCAGCGGCAAGACCGCGCTCACCGCCGCACTGTGCCGCGCACTCGGCGAAGAACTGAACCTGGCCGTGGTCACCAACGACATCTACACGACCGAAGACGCCGATTTCCTGCGCCGAGCAGGCGTGCTGGACCCGGAACGGATCGAGGCGGTGCAGACCGGCGCCTGCCCGCACACCGCCATCCGCGACGACATCACCGCGAATCTCGACGCGGTGGAACGGCTCGAGGAGAAATTCCCCGGCCTGGAACTGGTCATCGTGGAAAGCGGCGGCGACAACCTGACCGCGGTGTTCAGCCGCGGATTGGCCGACAGCCAGGTTTTCGTGGTCGACGTCGCGGGCGGCGACAAAGTGCCGCGCAAGGGCGGCCCCGGCGTCACGACGGCGGACCTGCTGGTGATCAACAAAACCGACCTCGCCCCGCTGGTCGGAGCCGACCTGACCGTGATGACCTCGGACGCCCACCACATGCGGGGCGACCTGCCGGTGTTCACTCAGTCCCTAGTGGACACTCCGGATGCCCCGGCCGTCGCGGACTGGGTGCGCTCGCTGGTGCCGGTCCGGCAGGGGTGAAGGCGCACGCCCGCCTGGTCGCCGTCCTCGACGACGGACGGACTGTGCTGCGAGAACTGAAGTCGATGGCGCCGCTGACGCTCGTCCCGCGTCGCCAGCGCGGTCCGGGCGCGGTGGTGCACCTGGTCAACTCGGCCACCGCGCCGCTCGGCGGGGACGAGCTGCGGCTCGAGATCCGCGTCGAGGCGGGTGCGAAACTGAACCTGTCCGGCGTCGCGGCGACCCTCGCACTGCCCGGCCTGCGCGACGTGCCCAGCTTGTCCACTGTGGAGGTCACGGTCGAGGACGGTGGTTCCTTCGAATACCCCCCGGAGCCGACCGTCGTCACCGCCCGCGCCGAGCATGTCGCCGTGCTGCGCGCCGACCTGGCCGCCGACGCCCGGTTCCGCACCCGGGAAGTCCTCGTCCTCGGCCGGGAGGGCGAACGCCCGGGCCGGTTGTCCTCCACAGTGCACGTGACTCGCGGAGGAGTCCCGGCACTCCGGCAGACGCAGACCGTCGGCGACGCCTCCTTGGACTCGAGCCTCGCGGTGCTGGCCGGACAGCGGGTGCTGGTGACCGAAGTCGAGTTCGGCGGGCCGTCGCAGCTCGCGGAGTCCGGACCGTGGTCGTCGCGGACTCCGCTGGCCGCGGGCGGCACCCTGACGACCGCGCTGGCCCCGGATGTGGTGACCGCGTCGAGACTCGGTTTACCCGGCGGTGCGGAAAGTCGGCTCGGGCAGTGAGACCGGGCCGGCGGTGCGGCACATGTCGTGGCAGCTGCTGTCGAGCGTGCAGCACAGCGAGCAGATCGCGCCGCCCTGGTTGGCGCAGTCGGCGATGTCCGGCAGTTCGTAGGCGTCGCCGCAAACCGAGCAGGTGTGCGTAGCAGTGCGGTCCTGGTCGACGTCAGGGCCGGAAACGAGGTTGGGCCGCACCAAGTAGTACCGGCCGCGGGTGGCCACCGCGAGCGCCGGCACCAACACGACGGCGATCACCAGCGCCAGCAGCGGGCTGAAGGCCGCCAGATATTCGCCGAACGCGCCGAAATACGCCGCGATCGACACCGCGGAAGCGAGCACCATGGCACCGAACCCGACCGGGTTGACTTTGTGCAGGTAAGCCCGTTTGAACTCGATATACCGCGGGGAAAGGCCGAGCGGTTTCGCGATCACGAGGTCCGCGCACACCGCGCCGATCCAGGCGATCGCGACGTTCGAGTAGAAGCCGAGGATCTTGTTCAGGAAACCGAACGCGCCGAATTCCATCAGCGCGAGCGCGATTCCGCAGTCGACCAGCACGTACCAGGCACGGCCCGGATGACGGTGCAGGACGCGAGAGAAGAAGTTCGCGAAGGACAGCGAGCCGGAGTAGGCGTTCGTCGTGTTGATCTTGATCTGCGAAACCACCACGAACAACGCGGCGAAGGTGAGCGCGGCCGGTCCGAGCGCGGGCCGCACCGCTTCGAGATAGGGCGCGATCGGTTCCAGCGCCGCGGTCTTGCCGACCGCCCCGAGCGCGAGGAAGGCCAGCAGGGCACCGCCGATCTGCTTGGCCGCGCCGAGCACCACCCAGCCCGGCCCGGCGGCGAGCACCGCGGCCCACCAGGAGCGCTTGTTCTCCGCCGTTTTCGCCGGCATGAAGCGCAGGTAATCGGCCTGCTCGCCGATCTGCCCGATCAGCGACAGCGCGATGCCCATCCCGAACCCGAAGCCGACCGCGGAGAATCCGGAACCCGCGCCGTCGATGCCGCCGAACGTCGCGAACTCGGCGAACCGTCCGGGTTCCCGCACGAGCACGACGACGAACGGCAGCACCAGCCCGGCGATCCAGATCGGCTGCGTCCAGGTCTGCATCTTCGCGACCGCGCCCATCCCGTAGAGCGCGAACGGCAGCACGATCAGCGTCGCCAGCAAGTAGCCGATCGGCAGCGGAATGCCCAGCGCCAGCTGGAACGCCTGACCCATGATCGAGCCTTCAAGGGAGAAGAAGATCACGGTGAAGCTGGCATAGACGAGCGAGGTGAGGGTGGATCCGAAGTAGCCGAATCCGGCGCCGCGGGTGAGCAGGTCCATGTCCACGCCGTAGGTCGCGCAGGCGCGCGCGATCGGTACGCCGGTCACGAAGATCACCACCGCGGCGGCCAGGATGGCGAGCACTCCCGAGGTGAAGCCGTAGGACAGCACGATGCTGGCGCCGATGGCGAAGTCGGCGAGGTAGGCGATCCCGCCCAGCGCGGTCGTCGCGACGACGAACGGCGACCAGCGCCGGAACGATTGCGCGGCGAAGCGCAGCGAGTAGTCCTCGCGGTTTTCGTTGGCGGCGAGCGCGGCGTAGGTGCGTTGTGGCTTTCGCGTGCCGTCGCGTTCGGACAGAGCTTTGGTCATCTGGCCTGCCTCCGTGACTGGGGACGGGTGCCGGAGCAGGTCGAAAGGTAGGTGTGGCCTGTATCGATCAGGGACCAGCCCGTGAACGGCGCGTTACAACTCGGCGTCCTGCGGTTACGGCCCGATGGCGGGCCGGGCGTGGCAGGAGTCACCGTTCGGTGGGTTTCGCCGGGACCGGCGACCCAATACCGTCGCTGGATAGCCGTGATTCGACACCCTCACCAGGGGTAACGGAGGTTGGGCCGGATGACACCGGAGATCGACGAGGCGGTCGTGCGGCTGCCTGGCATGCGGGTGGCCTACGACAGCGCGCCGTTTGACGAGTCCGCGCTCGCGGCCACGTGGCATGAGCAGCTGGAAAGCTGGCTGAGCCAGGCGGTGTCCGAAGCACTCGCGGAACCCAACGCGATGGTGCTCGCGACCGCCGACGCCGAGGGACGGCCGTCTTCGCGGACGGTGCTGTGCAAGGGCTTTGACGACCGCGGGGTGGTTTTCTACACGAACTACACGTCGGCGAAGAGCCATGACCTGACTGCTACGCGGTATGCGTCGGCGACTTTTCCCTGGTATCCGTTGCATCGTCAGGTGACGATTCGGGGCGAGGTCGAGAAGGTTAGTGCGGACGAGACGGCTGCCTACTGGGCTCAGCGGCCGCGTGGGTCGCAGTTGGGGGCTTGGGCTTCGCCGCAGTCGCGGGTGGTCGAGGGGCGTCGGGCGTTGGATAACGCGCTTCGGAATATTGAGCGTCGGTTCGCCGAGGTGGAGGAGATTCCGGCTCCGCCGCATTGGGGCGGGTGGCGGATTCGGCCGGACTTCGTCGAGTTCTGGCAGGGGCGCGAGGATCGGATGCACGATCGGCTTCGGTTTCATCGGACGCTTGACGGGTGGCAGGTGGAGAGGTTGGCTCCCTGATCTCGTCTGATCTGTTCTGATCTGTTCGGCTCGTCGCCCTGGCGGGCGACATTGCCGGGGTTAGTGGGTGCGTGGGCCCCCCGATTTTTTAGTGTGACTACGGCGCTGGGGTGCTTGTCAAGGCGGGAAAGATGCCTTGACAAGCACCCCAGCGCCGTGTTTTTGGCTGTGTATCGGGGGCGGGGGAGGGGTGGGTGCCTTGCTTGTTGGGTGCATCGGCTGCGGTTCGCGGTTCCCGGGGACTGGCGGTCCTGGCGGACCGCGTCGTCGCCGTAGGGTGGGTGCCTCGCTTGTGGGTGCATCGGCTGCGGTTCGCGGTTCGCGGGGGACTGGCGGTCCTCGCGGACCGCTTCGTCGCCGTGGGGTGGGCGCCTTGAGTTGCGTGCGGGGAAAATCACCTGCGCCAGCTTCGTTAGCGCAACTAAGCTGATAGCTCGTGACTTCAGAACCGGGGATACGCCCGCCCCGTACCGGGGCTCGCAAGCTCCTCGGTCGGATCGTCGTCGATACTCGGCCGCTCCGGATTCCGGCGTTTCGGCGGCTGTGGATGTCCACCGCGGTGACCGCGGTCGGGTCGCAGCTTACTGCGGTCGCGGTGCCCAAGCAGGTTTTCGATATTACCGGATCGTCCGGTTACGTCGGGTTGACCGGCGCGGTCGCGCTCGTGCCGTTGCTCGTGTTCGGGCTGTGGGGCGGGGCGATCGCGGACGCGGTTGACCGGCGGAAGCTGCTGCTCGTCACCAACGTTGGCGTCGCGGTCACCTCCGCGCTGCTGTGGCTGCAGGCGTTCGCCGGGATGCATTCGGTGTGGCTCGTGCTCGGGCTGCTCGCCGCGAACCAGGCGTTCTTCGCGATCAACATGCCCACTCGCGGCGCGGTCGTCGCGCGGCTGGTGCCTGCCTCGCTCCTGCCGTCGGCGAACGCGCTCAGCACCACGATGGCCACGTTCGGCGCGGTGTTCGGGCCGCTGTTCGGCGGGGCGCTGATCCCGGTGATCGGACTGTCCACTTTGTACCTGGTGGACGTCTGCGCGTTGGCGATCACGCTGATCGCGGTGTGGCGGCTGCCCTCGATTCCGCCGCTCGGCGAGGGGGCGCGCAAGGCGGGGATCGGCTCGGTCATCGACGGATTCCGTTATCTGGCACACCAAAAAGTGCTGCTGGCGTCCTTCGTCGTCGACATTATCGCGATGGTCGCCGGCATGCCGCGCGCGTTGATCCCGGAGATGGCCGAGCGGACGTTCGGCGATCCGCCCGGCGGCGGGCCCGCGCTCGGCCTGCTGTACGCCGCGCTGCCCGCGGGCGCGATGCTGATCGGGCTGTTCTCCGGGTGGCTGCACAGGGTGCGGCGCCAAGGCGCGGCGGTCGTCATCGCGATCTGCTGCTGGGGTGCGGCGATGGCGGCGTTCGGGCTCGCGCATTCGCTGTGGCTGGCCGTCGTGTTCATGGCGCTCGGCGGCGCGGCGGACATGGTCAGCTCGGTGTACCGGCAGGCGATCCTGCAGACCGCCACCACCGACGAGATGCGCGGACGGCTTCAGGGCGTGTTCACCGTGGTGGTCGCGGGCGGGCCGCGGATCGCCGACCTCACGCACGGCTGGTCCGCGGCGGCGTGGGGGACCTCGGTCGCGGCGACCGGCGGCGGGTTGCTGGTGATCGTGCTGGTAGTGGCTTCGCTGGTCGTTCTGCCTGGGTTCTGGCGGTATCGGGCACCGGTCGAAGAGGGCCACTGACGGTAGTGTTACTCCGTTCGGAATAGCATGTCCGATATGCGTGCATATTCGATCGCTCTGCTGATCTCCGCCGCCGCTGTCCTTACCGCTTGCTCTTCCGGCGAGCAGAAAGCCGCCGCACCGACTCCGCCGCCCGCGAGCAAGGCCCCGGCCTCCTCGTCAGCGCCGGCCGCCAAGACCGCCGACACCTGCTCCCTGCTGCCGTCCGACGACGTCAGCAAGGCGATCAAGATCCCGAACATCACCTCCAAGGCCGGGCCCGCCCACGACAACCCGACCAACGGCGGCAAGGCCACGAGCTGCGAATACGTCGTCGAAGGCAAGACCGCGGGCGCGCTCGCGGTGACCCGTTACGAGGGCCGCAAGGCCAAGCCCGCCGACATGATCGCCGCGATCAAGAAGGCCAAGCCGGGCGCGGTCGACGTGCCGGGCTTCCCGGACGGCGCGGTTTTCTACACCGACGAGCAGAAGACCGCTACGCTCGCCGCGGCCAAGGTGTCCAACGGCGTTCCGGTGCTGGTCAACTACACCGGACCGGTCAAGATGACCAAGGAAATGATGACCCCGCTCGTGCACACGGCGGTCGCGAAGGCCTGACCAGGCGACTTTCCGTACGCGTCCGGACAAGGCACACTAATCGCCCATGACGGACGTGAGCGAGGGCACAGTCAAGGCCGCCGAACCGGCACTGCTGCGGGTCATGGGCCCGAAGCTGCTGCTGTTCTTCGTGGTCGGCGACATCATCGGCACCGGCGTGTACGCGCTGACCGGGCAGGTAGCCGGACGCGTCGGCGGCGCGTTGTGGCTGCCGTTCCTGCTGGCGTTCGTGGTCGCCTTCATGACCGCGTTCAGCTATCTCGAACTGGTCGGCAAGTATCCGCGCGCGGCCGGCGCGGCGCTGTACACGAACAAGGCGTTCGGGGTGCCGTTCCTGACCTTCATGGTCGCGTTCGCGGTGATGTGCTCCGGGATCACGTCGGCGTCGTCGGCGGCGGTGGCGTTCGGCGCGACTTATCTCGCGGCGTTCGTGAAGCTGCCGACGGTGCTGGTGGGCATCGCGTTCGTCGTGCTGCTGGCTCTGATCAACTTCCGCGGCATCGGCGAATCGGTGAAGGCCAACGTGGTCCTCACCTGCATTGAGCTGTCCGGCTTGCTGATCATCATCGGCGTCGGCGTGTGGGCGGTGCTGAACGGGGACGGCGAACCGGCGCGGCTGGTCGAGATCGACACCGCGGACAAGACGTGGCTGGTCGCCATCTCCTCGGCGACGTCGCTGGCGTTCTTCGCCATGGTGGGCTTCGAGGACTCGGTGAACATGGCCGAGGAATGCCATGACCCGGTACGGATTTTCCCGCGCGCGATGCTGTGGGGCATGGTGATCGCCGCGACGATTTACGTGCTCGTCTCTGTGACGTCGTCGCTGCTGGTTCCGGCCGCCGAGCTGGCCGGCGCGAAGAGCGACGCGCTGCTGAAGGTGCTCGACGTCGGCGCGCCGGGCTTCCCCCGGGAGATCTTCTCCGCCATCGGGCTGTTCGCGGTGATCAACTCCGCGCTGATCAACATGCTGATGGCCAGCCGGTTGCTGTACGGCCTCGCGAACGAACGCGTGCTGCCGCCGGTCTTCGGGCGGGTGCATCCGACTCGCCGGACGCCGTGGGTGTCGATCATTTTCACCAGCGTGATCGCCATCGGTCTCGTGTCCTTTGTGGACATCAGTGCGCTCGGCGGGACGACCGCGTTGCTGCTGCTCGTGGTGTTCGCCATCGTCAACATCGCGCTTTTGGTGCTGCGCAAGGACAAGGTGGCGCACAAGCATTTCCGCGCGCCGACCGCGGTGCCGGTGCTGGCCGCGGTGTTCTGCCTGTACCTGGTCAGCCCGCTGTCCGGCCGCCCGGCGCAGGATTACCAGGTGGCTGGCATCCTGCTCGCCGTCGGCCTCGTGTTGTGGGTGGTCAACCTCCTGGTGAAGCGGGCGCTCAGTGGTGCGTCATCGCGGCCTGGAGCCACCAAGCGCTGAACCCGGCGGTCTTCGCGTCGACCACCAGCGGACGGTCGAGCCCGGCGGCGACCCGCGTCGCCACCTCGTCGAGGTCTTCCTTGGCGCGGACGGTGACCGCGTCGCAGCCGTAGCCGCGCGCGATGGCGGCGAGGTCAGTGTCCGGGAAGGTCACCGTGTCGGCTGGATGTCCACCGGGTTCGAAGAAGTAGACCTCGGCACCGTAGGCGTGGTCGTTGTAGACGACGATCAGCATCGGCAGCTTCAACCGGACGACGGTTTCCAATTCGGCGATGCTCATCAGGAATCCGCCGTCCCCGCACGCCGCGACCGGGAAGCGGCCCGGCTGGGCGAGCGCCGCGCCGATCGCGGTGGCCAGTCCGAGTCCGATCGACTGGAACGCCTGGGTGAAGCAGAAACCGTTCTCGTCCGGGACGTCGAGGTACATCGTGGGGTAGCCCATGAAGTTCCCGGAATCGACGCCGACGACCCGGTTGGCGGGGAGGAGTTCGTCCAGCGCGGCGGACAACGTGCGCGGGTCGATGGTCTCGGCGGTTCCGCGGTCTTCGTAGTCGTTGTCGCGCCAGCGGATTTCCCGGGAAATCCGGTCTTTGAGCCCGTCGCTGCGGTATCCACTGTGGACGTCGAGCAGTTCCGCGACTGCCGCGGCAGTACCGGCGACATCGCCGACGATGCCGAGATCGACCGGCCGGTTGCGGCCCAGCGCGGCGGATTCCAGGTCGACCTGCACCAGGGTGATTCCCGGCGAAAGCAGCCGGCCATGCGCGGTGGTCCAGTCGTTGAGCGCGGAACCCCAGCCGACGACGACGTCCGCGCCCTGGATCAACTCGGTCGTCAGCGGAGACGAAAACCCGCCGGACACCCCGATCCCCCACGGCTCGCCCGCGAACAGTCCTTTCGCGACCGCGCCCTCGGCGAGCAGCGCCCCGCAGCGATCCGCCAGCGCGACCAATTCCGTGCGGGCGTCCCGAGAACCGCGTCCACAAAGGAATACCGGTCGCTCGGCGCGTTGCAGGAGCGCAGCGAGCGCCTTCACGTCCGCTTCCGCGGCACGCGGTTGCGGCAGTGGCGCAATGGCGGTCAGCCCGTCGAGAAGGCTTTCCTCGAACGGCTCGGCCTGCACCTCCAGTGGGAGTCGCAAAAGGACAGTCCGCCGATCGCGCCGGGCTTGCGTGAACGCCCGCCTTGCGTCGGCCAGCGCGGTTTTCGCTGACCGCACCAGCACGCTGCTCGCTCCCACGGACCGGGCCAGCGCGTCCTGATCGATGTGGAAGTTGGACAGCGGATCAGTCGCCTCGCCGGTCACGACGACCAGCGGGGTCCGGCTTTTCGCCGCCTCGCCGATCCCGGTGGTCGCGTTGCCCAGCCCGCACCCTTGATGCACCGACACCGCCGCGACCTCGCCGCTGCACCGCGCGTAGGCGTCGGCCATCGTGGTCGCGCCGCCCTCGTGCCGGGCCGCGACGAACTCCGCCCCGCCCTGAATCAACCCGTTGGTGAAGTGGAAGTTCCCGCTCCCCACCACGCCGAACGCTTTGCGGACGCCGAAGCGCGCCAACGCGATCCCGACGGCTTGGGCGACATTCACGACTGGACTCCCGGCGTCACCGCGAGCACCCGCGCCGGACTGCCGGTGCCGCCGACGATCGGCAGCGGGCAGACCACGACGAGCGCGCCGGTCGGCGGCAGCGAACCGAGGTTCTGCAAGGAAGTAATGCCGTATTTGTCCGCGCCGAGCAAATGGTGATGCGCGGGCATCGGCGGGTCGAGCGCGAAGCCGTTCCCGGCGTCGATGCCGACGGTTTCCACGCCGTAGCCGGCGATCGGTGTTTCCTCGGCGAGCCATTTCGCCGCGGCGGCGGAGATGCCGGGAGTGTGGCTGGTGCCGTCGGAGAAATTGAGGAACGCGTCGCGGTCCTGCGCGTAACGATCCCAGCCGGAGTGCACGAGCAGCCAGCCGCCCGCGCGCAGCGGCCCGTGCTCGGCTTCCCAAGCCTGGATGTCGGCGATCTCCAGCAGGAAGTCCGGATTGCCGGCGACGCGCGCGGAGATGTCGAGGACGTGCGCGGGACCGATCAGCCTGCCGACCGGCAGCTCCGAAACGTCCGCGCCGTCGCGGTTGGAGATCCAGTGCCGCGGCGCGTCGAGGTGGGTGCCGATGTGCTCGCCGGTGTGGATGTTGTTGTGCCGCCACAGCGGTCCGGAATCGTCGAATTCGCTGACCGGTTCGAGGCTGAAGTCGATCAGGTTCGCGAACGGCTCGGGCAGCTGGAGGGTCGGAGTGGCGGCGCTGAGCTTGTTGGTGAGGTCGACGACCTGCAGCCGGCCCTGCGCCAGCTGGGTCAGGAGCTGGTCGACCCCGGTTTCGGCGGGGGTGCTCATCGGTGCGTCCTCTCGGTCGCGGGGCGCGCTATTGCGGATCCTTGACGGTCGTTGACAGCGCGGAAGGCCCTATCTACAGTACCGGTTTCAGCAGTACTGACGGAATAGCCGCCAGAGATCAGTCAGGGTGAACACGGATCCTCGGCCGGGGGTTCCGGAGAAGCACAGCCGCCGGTCGGAGCATCGACGCATGGTGCTCGCGCCGTTACGGTGGCGAACGGACCGGTCTCGCCCGCCAGCCAAGGAACGGAGTGTCGTGACCGACCAGCCCAGCCCAGCCGCTTTCCGGGCGCATTTCCCCGCCTTCGCCGACTCGGTGCACCTCGCGAGCTGCAGCCAGGGAGCGCTCTCGGACGCGCTGACCGCGGGGCTTTTCGAGTTCCAGCACACGATCCGCGAACACGGGGCGCCGTGGGACAAGTGGATGGCGAAGGTCGCCGAGGCGCGGGCGTTGTTCGCTCGGCTGATCGGTGCGAATGCGGACGACATCGCCGTGGTGCCGTCCGCGTCCGAAGGGGCGTATCAGGTCGCGTCCACGCAGGAGTGGTCCGAACGGCCGGGAATTGTCACGACCGACCTCGAATTCCCGTCGCTGGGTCATGTTTGGCTGGCGCAGCAGGGTCGCGGCGCGGACGTCCGATTCGTCGCGAACCACGACGGGCTGGTCGATGCCGAGGATTACGCCGCGCTCATCACCGAGCAGACACGACTGGTCTCCGTCCCGTTGGTCAGCTACGCCAATGGATTGCGGTTCCCGGTGCGCGAAGTCGCCGCGCTGGCCCGGGAAAACGGGGCCCGAAGCTTTGTCGACGCTTACCAGGGTCTCGGCGTCGAGCCCGTTGACGTGACCGAACTCGGCTGCGACTACCTCGTCAGCGGCAGTTTGAAATACCTGCTCGGCATCTCCGGGATCGCGTTCCTCTATGTGCGCCCGGGTTTGCGCGATGCGGTTTCCCCGACGCTGACCGGGTGGTTCGGCCGCACGAACCCGTTCGAATTCGACCCGAGGCATCTCGACTATCCCGAGCACGCCCGCCGCTTCGAGACCGGGACGCCGTCGATTCCGTCCGCATACGGCGCGGTCGCCGGGCTGAAACTGGTGCATCAGGTGGACGCGCACCGGGTGCGGGACCACCTCGGCGGGTTGACCGGGCAGCTGCAGCAGCGGTTGCTCGAGGCGGGGGAAAAGCTCCGGTCTCCGCTGGACGACGCGCGGCGCGGTCCGCTCGTCGCGCTGGCCGACCGGGATCCCGACGCGCTGGCGGCGTTTCTCGCCGGGCGGCGGATCGTGTGCAGTGCCCGCGGCGACGTGCTGCGGATGTCCTTGCACTACTACAACGTCGAGTCCGATCTCGACGCCGTCGTCGCGGCGATCGCCGAGTACCGGGCGAGCCAGTAGGGAGCAGACATGGCCGAGTCCCCGTCCCCGAACCGGTTGCGGCGGAGGCTGCGCGGCAGGCAGTTGACGATGATCGGAATCGGCGGGGCCATCGGCACCGGTCTGTTCCTCGGCTCGAGCCTGGCGATCTCGCACGCCGGACCGGCCGTCGTGCTCGCCTACGTCCTTTGTGGACTCGTCGCGCTGGTGATTTCCTGGGCACTGGCGGAAATGGTGGTCGTACACCCGGCCGCGGGCGCGTTCGGCAGCATCGCGCACAAGTATCTCGGCGCGGGCAGCGGATTCGTGGTGCGCTGGGCGTACTGGGCCATGCAAGTGATCGCGATCGGCGGCGAAACGATCGCGGCCGGCGTGTACGTCCAGTTCTGGTGGCCGCAGATCCCGTTGTGGGTGCCGGTCGCGGTGTTCTCGCTGCTGGTGATCGTCGTCAACGGCGCGGCGGTGCACATTTTCGGCGAGTTCGAATACTGGTTCGCGATGATCAAGGTGTGCGCGATCCTGGTGTTCGTCGCGCTCGGCCTGATTCTCGTCTTCTTCGGCTTGCCGAAGGCGCCCGCTCCCGGCTTCGCGAATTTGAGCGCGGGCGGCGGATTCCTGCCGAACGGCGTGTCTGGACTGTTGCTGGCCATGGTGTTCGTGTTGTTCAGCTACATCGGCACCGAGGTGGTTTCGGTGACCGCGGCCGAATCCGAAAACCCGACCCGCGACATTCCGCGCGCGGCCCGGGCTATGGTGGTGCGGCTGGCGATCTTCTACGTCGCGGCAATGCTCGTCGTGGTGCTGGTAGTGCCGTGGACGGTCACCGGCGAAGGCGGCTCGATCACCGCCAGCCCGTTTGTCCGCGTTTTCCAGGCCGCCGGAGTCCCCGCGGCGGCGACGATCATGAACTTCGTGGTCCTGACCGCCGCGTTGTCGAGTGCGAACACCAACCTCTACCTCACTACGCGGATGCTGCATTCCCTTGCCGAGCATCGATTCGCCCCGGCCTGGGCCGGACGGCTGACCCGGTCCGGAGTACCGCGCAACGCGCTCGTGCTGTCCACCGCGGGCCTGGTGATCGCGACCATCCTGTCCAAGAATTCCGATTCCGGCGCGTACCTCGTGCTGTTCGGCATTTCGATCTTCGCCGCGCTCGTGGTGTGGATGATCATTCTGGTGACGCACCTGGCGTTCCGGATTCGCCGTCGCCGAGCCGGACTGCCGCCGTCGCCGGTGCGGCTGTGGGGTGCGCCAGTCGTGAACGTCGTGGTGATCGTTTTCCTTGCCGCGGTACTGATTTCGACGTTCTGGATCGAAGGGCTCGACCCTGCCTGGAAGTTCGGGATCCCGTTCTTCGTCCTGCTCGTGGTGGCCTATCTAGTGCTGCGGATGACCGGCCGCGCGAACCGGGGCGCGGAAACGGAACTGGAAGATTCGACGCTGGTCCGCGAAAAGGCTTGATCACCGGGTCAGGTGGGCGGCGAGTTCGGCTGCCGCCTCCCGCACCTGTGCGGAGAACTCCGGGCCCGCGGGTTGTTCGCTCCAGCGCTCGAACGCGGTCTGAAAGATCGCGATGCCGACCTGGGCGAGCATTTTCGCGCTCGATTCGGTCGCGCCGCGTTCCTGCAACGCTTCGACCACGGCCGCGGTGACGGCCGCCAGTTTCGTGCGCTCGCGTTCCTGCAGTTCGGGGCTGGACGCGATGATCGCGCGGCGTTGCGCGGCATGCGAAACCAAGCCCGCGAACAACTCGCCAGCGTCGACGAGCGCGGCCAGCAGCGCGGGGAACGGCGGAAGCGCGGGGTCGGCGCGCCGGACCGCGTCGGCCATCGCGTCCGGGAGTCGCTCCGACCCGGCGAACAGCACGTCGCGCTTGTCCGCGAAGTAACGCGAGAACGTGCGCCGGGTCAGCCCGGCCCGTTCGGTGATCTGCGTGACCGTGGCGTTCTCGTAGCCGTGTTCGGCGAACAGCTCCAGCGCGGCCGCGCGGAGCCGCTCCTTGGCTTCGGGGTCCCAGCGCGGCATGCGGTGATCCTAACAGTGATGACTCAGTGGGACATCACTGCTACTGTTGATGTCTCACTGAGTCATCACCTTCCGGAAGGACCCCTCATGTCTTTGCTTGACCAGCGGGTTGTCGTCATCGGCGGCAGTTCGGGAATGGGATTGGCGACCGCTCGGGCCGCCGCGGCGGCAGGCGCGTCCGTCACGATCGCGGCGAGCGGCAAGGAACGACTGGACGCGGCACTCGCCGAATTGCCGGATAACTG
This sequence comes from Amycolatopsis sp. VS8301801F10, assembly GCF_046195355.1. NCBI lineage: Bacteria > Bacillati > Actinomycetota > Actinomycetes > Pseudonocardiales > Pseudonocardiaceae > Amycolatopsis > Amycolatopsis sp. VS8301801F10. The sequence goes on from NZ_CP176065.1 coordinate 2,308,380, forward strand.
CGAAGGATTCGTCACCGACGTACGCGACGAAGCGAACGTGGCGGCGCTGTTCGAGCACGTCGGCGCGCTGGACCACCTCGTGTACACCGCAGGCGACGCACCCCAGCAGCAGCCGCTCGCTGACCTGTCGCTCGACGACGCGCAGGGCGGGTTCTACGTCCGTTACTGGGGTGTCGTCAGCGCGGTGAAGCATGCCGCGCCGCGGATCCGGCCGTGCGGTTCGATCGTGCTGACGTCCGGAATCATCGGCCTCCGCCCGACGCCCGGCGCGGCGCTCGCGGCCGGTGCCGTCGGCGCGGTCGAGGGACTGGCGCGCGGCCTGGCCGTCGACCTGGCCCCGGTGCGGGTCAACACGGTCCGCCCGGGGCCGGTCCACACGCCGATGTGGGACAGCCTGCCGCAACCGCAACTGGACGCGATGGTCGCCGCGTTCACCGCGCGCACGCTGACCAAGTCGGTCGGCGAGGCGGATCAGGTGGCGGCGACGAATGTGTACTTGATGGAGAACAGTTTCGTCACCGGCGCGGTAATCACCGTCGACGGCGGGTTCGTGCTTACCGGAAGCTGACCTGTTCGCCGGGCTTGAGCAGGTGCAGCCGGTCGGCCAGCCCGGCCTGCTCGAACGCTGGGCCCAGCGTGTCCGGGCCCTGGGTGAAATGCGCCCACTGCTCGAAGTGCAGCGGGACGACCTGGCGCGCGTCGAGGATCCGGGCCGCCTCGGCCGCGCCGTCGCTGGGCAGCGTGAGGTACGCGTCGCCGACCAGCGGAGTCTGCGCCCCGCCCGCGAACAGGACGGCGATGTCGATCCGCTCGAAACGGTCCGCGATCTGCCGCACCACGTCGAGCGAAGCGTTATCGCCGCTGACGTAAACGGTCGGCTGGCCCTCGCTTTCCAGCACGAAACCGGTGACCTCGCCGACGAGATGCTCGCTGCCGTCCGGCCCGTGCTGCGCGGGCACGCCGGTGACGCGGACGCCGCCGAGGTCGTAGGACTCCCAGTTGGCCAGCGCGCGAACGGGGTCGCCGATCCGCTCCCTCGCCGAGGCGGTGGACAGGACCAGCGGGGCGTCGAGGGCGTACTTCCGCCCCGCCGCGTCCAGGTTGTCCGGGTGGTGGTCGTGCGACAGCAGCACCGCGTCCACCGCGCCGATCTCGGCGGCGGTGACCGCGGGTCCGGCGGTTTTCGCCAGCTTGCGGGTGCCGATCGGGTAATCGCCGGGGTCGTCGAAGGTGGGGTCGGTGAGCAGGCGGGTCCCGCCGTACTCGAGGAGGGCGGTCGGGCCGCCGACGTACCGGATGCGCGTCATGCGGGTAGTCAACTCGCGGACGGCTGTGCGGTATTCCGGCGCAGCGCCTGGAATTCGACCGGGCTGTGCGCGCTGAACACCGACACCTCGTCCTGGTGTTCGCGGGCGAGGGCCTGCAGTCGGGCGAGGTTGGCGCGGCGGGTGGCCCCGTCCATCTGGTTCATCGCCTCGAACGCGCGCATGCCGGGCGGGCAATGCGGATGCACCGGGGCGACTTCGCCGTGGAAGAAATACGCGTCGCCGGCGTGCAGGAGCCAGCCGTCGCCGGTGTCGACCGCGACGCCGGAGTGCCCGTGCGTGTGGCCGGGCAGCGGGACGAGCAGGATCTCCGGCGGGAGACCGCGCAACGGCCGCACCGCGTCGAAGCCGAACCACTTGTCCCCTGCCTCGTCGTACGTGCTCCACAGTGGACTGTGCGCGAATTGCTCGGCGCGGTACCGCGTTTTCTCCGGGAAGCTCTTCGGATTGTCCGCCGCCCGTCGCTCGGTAGCGCGGACGTGCACGGTGGCGTCGGGGAAATCGGCGAGTCCGCCGGCGTGGTCGACGTCGAGGTGGGTCATCACGATGTGCCGCACGTCGGCGGGATTGTGGCCCAGCGCGCGGATCTGCGCCACGGCGGTTTCTTCCATGGTCGGCTTCGCGCCGACCATCGCCATGAACGGACCGCCGAGCCAGCGCCGCGAGTCGGTGACGCCGCGGGTGCCGAATCCGGTGTCGACCAGCACGAGCGAATCGGCGGTCTCCACGAGCAGGCAGTGCGCCACGATCGTGCTGCGCCGCAGCATCCCGGGACGGCCGTCGAGCGCTTTGCCGCCGAGCGGGCGCATCGTGCCGCAGTTGAGGTGGTGCACCTTCATACCGTGCTCCTCTCGCTGAGCCGGACGAAATCGGTCAGGTCGTGCGAGGCGAACACGGTCACCTCGTCGGCGTGGTCCCGGCGCAGCTCGCGCAACCGGCGCTGGTTCTCGCGCCGCGGCCCGGGCAGCGTCTGGACCCGCCGTTCGAACATAGCCAATCCGGGCGGGCAATAGGGCTCGGCGTCGATCTCCTGGTGGAAGAAATACGCGTCGCCCGCGTTGAGCACCCAGCCGGACCCGGTGTCGACGGCCACCCCGGCGTGTCCGGCGGTGTGCCCGGCGAGCGGCACGAGCGCGACGCCCTCGACGCCGTCCAGCTCGCGGACCGCTTCGAGGCCGAACCAACGGTCGCCAGCGTCCGAATAGGACTTCCACTGTGGACCGTGCCGGAACTGGACGTCGCGGTAGCGCGGGTTTCCGGCGCGGTAGGCGTCGAGTTCCTTGCCGTAGACGTGCACCCGGGCCTGCGGGAAGTCGACGAGCCCGCCGGCGTGGTCGAGGTCGAGATGAGTGAGGACGATGTCGCGCACGTCGGCCGGGTCGAAGCCCAGCGCGCGTATGCGGCTCAGCGCGGTTTCGTTTTCGTCCCGCATCGGGTTCGAGGCCCGCAGAAAGCGCGAACCGAGCCAGCGCTCGGCGTCGGTGACGGTGGGCGACCCCATTCCGGTCTCGACCAACGTCAATCCGGTGCCGGTCTCGACCAGCATGCAGTGGCACACGAGGGTGGCGCGGCGCAGCAGTCCGGGCTTTCCGTCGATCAGCCTGCCGCCGATCGGACGCATGGTGCCGCAGTTGAAGTGGTGTACGCGCATTAGGCGAACTCCCGTTCGACGGTGGTGTGCAGATGAGCGGCGACGGCTCGCAGCGGCGCGGTATCCCGCCGAGTACGGGCGAGCAGCAGCGCGCCTTCGACCGCGGACAGCACGACGGTCGCCAGCGAAGCGGCGCGATCCTCGGCGAGGCCGCATTTGGCGAAGTAACCGGAAATTTCGCGGAGCCAGCCTTCGTAACCCTGGTCGCACGCTTCGCGGATGGGCTCGCTGTCCGCGGCTTCCAACGCGACAGTCGCGATCGGACAGCCACAGCGATAGTCCGATTCGGACAGTGAGGCGGCCAGCGCGGTCACGATGAGATCGATGGCGGTGGCCGGATCCGATGCGCCAGCGGTGATTTCGCGGAACTGCCCGGCCAGCCGCTCGCCGGAAAGCTGCACCGCTTCGGCGGCCAGCTGTTCCTTGCCGCCAGGGAAATGGAAATACAGCGATCCCTTCGGGGCCCGGCTTTCGGACACGAGTTGGGTCATCCCGGTGGCGTGGTAGCCCTGGGTGCGAAACAGCTCCGCCGCCGATTCGAGCATCCGGCGGCGCGTGTCGGTGCGGTTGACCATGTGCCCACCGTAGCTCAAACTATGACGACCGGTCTATTTAGTTTCGCGGCCTGCCCGCGCGGCGCGGACGATCGGTAACCTCAGCGCCATGGCGAACCCCACCGGAGAGCAGTTCGAGATCACCCGCGGCAACGCGCGCGCCGTCATCACCGAGATCGGTGCCGGGCTGCGCGCGTTCGAGATCAGCGGAGTGCCGTATGTCGAGACGTTCGCCGAGGACGAGAAGCCGCCGAAGGGGCTCGGCCAGGTGCTGCTGCCGTGGCCGAACCGGACCAAGGGCGGCAAGTGGGAGTTCGAAGGCGTGGAGCAGCAGCTGGAGATCACCGAGGAGGCGCGCGGCAACGCCATCCACGGCCTGACCCGGCACCTTGAGTGGGAGCTGCTGGAACACGCCGAAACGTCGATCACGCTCGCCGTCGACGTCGAGGTCCAGCCCGGCTGGCCGGTCCCGCTGCGCGCGACCATCACGTACGACCTGCAGCCGCGCGAGCTGGTCGTGACGCACGAGATCCGCAACGAGGGGGAGAAGCCGATCGGCGTCGGCGTCGGGACCCATCCGTACTTCCGGATCGGCGACGCGCCCACCGACGAGCTGACCCTCACGCTGCCCGCCACGCGCGTCCGGCCGTACGAGGGCGACCAGCAGATGCCGTACGCGGACGAGCAGGACGTCGAGGGCACCGAATACGACTTCCGGCAGGGCAAGCTGCTCGAAGGCGTCAACCTGGACACCGCGTTCGGCCGGCTGGAACTGGCGGCCGACGGCACCCACCACTACGTGCTGTCCCACGGCGACCGGCAGCTGGTGGTCTGGACCGGTCCGGACTTCCGCTGGGTGCAGGTGTTCACGCCGGACGACCTGGTCGGCCGCGGCCGCGCGGTGGCGATCGAGCCGATGACCTGCCCGGCGGACGCGCTCAACACGCGCACCGACCTGATCGAACTGGAACCGGCCACGTCGTGGACGGGCAGCTGGGGAATCCGGGTCCGGTGAACCTCGAACCGCTGACCGACGCCGACGCGGGCGAACTGCTGACCTTGCAGCAGGCCGCCTATGTCACCGAGGCGCGGGCGCACCAGAACTTCGACCTGCCGCCGTTGCTGGACACCCTCGACGACGTGCGCGCGGCCATCGCCGACCCGTCGACCACGGTCTGGGGCTTCCGCGACGGCGGCCGGCTGGTGGCGAGCGTGCGGATGCGAGTGGACGGTCAGGTCGGCGAGATCGGCCGGCTCGTGGTGGCACCGGATCGCCAGGGCGAGGGACTCGGTACCGCGCTGCTGACCGCCGCGGAGGAGGCGACCCCGGCGGAGGTGACGGTGTTCCGGCTGTTCACCGGTGAGCGTTCGGCCGGGCCGCTCTATTTGTACGGAAAGCTCGGTTACCGCGAAACGCACCGCTCGCCGGAAGCGGACTATCAGTTGGTGCATCTGGAAAAACCCCGGATGCGCGAACCGGGGCGAGTTCGTTAGCGTGTCAAACTATGGCTTACAAGGCGATTGTCGGTGGTTATGTCGTCCCCGTCGGCGCCGCTCCGATCGAGGGCGGCACTGTGCTCATCGAAGACGGCCGGATCTCGCGAGTCGGGACTGAGGCCGACGTCGAGGTCCCGGAGGACGCGGAACTGGTGGACGCGTCCGGCAGCTGGGTCCTGCCGGGATTCATCGACGCGCACGCGCACCTCGGCGTGCACGAGGACGGCGAAGGCTGGGCGGGCAACGACACCAACGAGATGACCGACCCGAACGGCGCGCGCTTCCGCGCGGTCGACGGGATCGACCCGTACGAACCGGGGTTCGACGACGCGCTGGCCGGCGGCGTGACGAGCGTGGTGATCAAACCGGGGTCGGGCAACCCGATCGGCGGGCAGACCATCGGCGTGAAGACGTGGGGCCGGTCCATTCTGGACATGACGTTCGCCGAGCAGGTGAGCGTGAAGAGCGCGCTGGGCGAGAACCCGAAACGCGTCTACGGCGAAAAGAAGGTCACCCCGTCGACGCGGCTCGGCGTGGCCGCGATCCTGCGCGAGGCGTTCACGAAGGCGCGCAACTACCAGGCGAAGCGGGAGCACGCGCGGTCCGAGGGCAAACCGTTCGAAACGGACTTGACCAACGAAACGCTGGCGAAGGTCCTGGACGGCGAGCTGTACTGGGACCAGCACGTGCACCGCGCCGACGACATGGTGACCGCGATCCGGCTCGCCGACGAATTCGGCTACAAACTGGTGATCAACCACGGCACCGAAGGCCACCTGATCGCGGACCTGCTGGCCGAACGCGACATCCCGGTGATCCTGGGCCCGCTGTTCACCACGAAGTCCAAGGTGGAACTGCGCAACCGAACCCTGCGCTCGGCGGGCATCCTCGCGCGGGCCGGGGTGAAGATCGCGATCACCACGGACCACCCGGTCATCCCGATCAACTTCCTGGTGTACCAGGCGGCGTTGGCGGTGAAGGACGGCCTGGACCCGGAGACGGCGCTGAAGGCACTGACCCTGCACCCGGCGCAGATGCTCGGCCTGGACGACCGGATCGGCACCCTGACGCCCGGCTTGGACGCGGACGTGGTGCTGTGGTCGGGCGACCCGCTGGACGTCATGAACCGCGCGATGCGGGTGTTCGTGCGGGGCCAGGAGGTCTACCACTTCGACGAGTCGACCGGCGAGGGTGTTTCGGCGGACCGGCGGTACCGGGAATCTCGCTGAGGCTGGGTTGAGGCGGCCTGCTCGGCCGCCTCAACCCAGCAGCGTGGCGTTCGGTCGCCCGGTTGTGCCCTGGGCCGGGGGCATTCCTTGATCGAGAGCAGCTGCCGCGGAAATGTCCTGGTGTCCATGCCGCTCACGGTAAGCGAGGGGTACGACACTTTCCGTCAACGCAGACCTGCCGCACGGTGCGCGTGGAGTACGCGCTCACCGGCCTCGGCCGAAACGTCGGAGTGCTGTCCGGCGCGCTCGCCGACTGGTCGAAAGCCGACGCGGACCGCATCCACGCCGCCCGCGCGGCTTACGACGACGGAAAAGACTAGGCGCTCTTCAGGGAACGCGCGATCACCATCCGCTGAATCTGGTTCGTCCCCTCGAAGATCTGCGGCACCTTCGCCTCCCGCATGTACCGCTCCACCGGGAAGTCCCGCGTGTACCCGGCGCCGCCGAGGACCTGGACGGCGTCCGTCGTCACCTTCATCGCGCCGTCCGTCGCCACCAGTTTCGCGATCGACGACTGCCGCTGGAAGTCCAGTCCGCGGTCGCGACGGCGGGCGGCGTCCAGGTAGGTCGCGCGGGCCGATTCGACCGTCGCCGCCATGTCCGCCAGCAGGAACTCCAAGCCCTGGAAGTCCGCGATCGGGCGGCCGAACTGCGTGCGGCCCTTCGCGTACTCCACGGCCTCGTCCAGCGCCGCCTGCGCCAGGCCCACCGCGCACGCGGCGATCCCGAGCCGGCCGGAGCTGAGCGACGACAGCGCGATCTTCAACCCGGAACCCTCGCCGCCGATGAGGCGGTCGGCCGGGACGCGGGCGTCCTCGAACAGCATCTGCGCGGTCGGCGACCCGGTGAGGCCCATCTTCCGTTCGCGCGGAGCCGCCGACAGGCCCGGAGTCGACGAGTCGACATGCAGGCACGAGATGCCGCGGCCGCCGTCGTCGCTCGTGCGGACCATGGTCGTGTAGAAGTCCGCGACGCCGGCGTGGGTGATCCACGCTTTCGTGCCATTGACGACGTACTCGTCCCCGGTAAGCCGGGCGCGGGTGGACAGCGCCGCCGCGTCCGAGCCGGCGTGCGTTTCCGACAGGGCGTACGCGCCGAGCAGCGAGCCGCCCAGCATGTCCGGCAGCCAGCGGTCCTGCTGTTCTTCCGTGCCGTAGTGCGCGAGCGCGTAGCAGGACATCGTGTGCACCGACAGCCCGACGCCGACGCTCATCCACGCGGCGGCGATCTCCTCCAGCGCCTGCAGGTAGACCTCGTACGGCTGCTCAGCGCCACCCCAGCGCTCCGGGTACGGCAGCCCGAGCAGGCCGGACTTGCCCATCAGGGTGAACAGGTCGCGCGGGAACTTCTCGGCCTCCTCGTCCGCCGAAGCACGCGGTTTCAGCTCGTCACGGGCGATTTCCGTGACGAGCGCGAGCAGGTCTTCGGACTCCGGCGTCGGCAGCAGACGGTCGACCGGCATGGCTTTCCTCCCAGACGGCGGTACTGAAAACAGTACTGACGGATGATTGAGAGTACCGTATGCGGAGCGGGACTGTCCCTGATCGGTAGGAGATAGTGACGTGATGTCCACCCCTGAAGCCCGTCGCCGGCCCACCGCGAGGCAGCAGGCGCTGCTGCGCGACCTCGAGGCGTTGTTCCTGGCGGAGGGCTTCGCCGGCTTCACGCTCGACGACCTGGCCGCCCGCCTCCGCTGCTCGAAGTCGACGCTCTACGCGCTCGCGCCGAGCAAGGAGCAGCTCGCGGTCAAGGTCGTCGCGCATTTCTTCCGCGACGCCGCCGAACGCCTGGAAAAGCGGATCGCGGGCATCGACGACGCGCGCGAGCTGATCGGCGAGTACCTCTCCGGGGTCTCCGAGCACCTGAACCGGGCGTCGCCGGAGTTCATGGCCGACATCGCCGCCTTCGCGCCCGCCCGCGACACCTATCAGCTCAACAGCCGCGCCGCCGCGCGCCGGATCCGCGCGTTCATCGACAAGGGCGTCGCCGACGGAGTGTTCCGCGACGTGCACGCGCGGCTCGTCGCCGAAATGACCGGACTGATCATCGAGGGCATTCAGACCGGCGTGCTCGGCCGCCGCACCGACGTGTCCGACGCGGAAGCGTTCACCGCGCTCGGAGAACTTCTGCTCGGCGGACTCGACAAGAACTGATTTGTCCGCATCGGGACAGGAATTGTCAGCGCCGGTTCCTCTACACTCGCCGCTTGTGATCGTGGTGGGTGGAGAGGCGCTGGTCGACCTCGTTCCGGGTGAACCGTTGGATTCCACTGTGGACGGTGGGGTGCGCGCGCTGCTGCCCCGGCTCGGCGGTGGTCCATACAACGTCGCGCTCGCCGCGGCCCGGCTCGGCGTTCCCGCGTCGTTCCTGTCCCGGATTTCCACTGACCGGTTCGGCGTCGCGTTGGTGGATCGCCTTTCCGCCTCGAACGTCGACACTTCGTTGCTGCAGCGCGGCAACGAGCCGACGACGCTCGCCGTCGTGGCGCTCGACGAACGCGGTGCCGCCGAATACACGTTCTACGTCGAGGGAACCGCCGATCGGCTGGTGTCCGATCCTGGTGCGCTGCCGGAAGAAACCACCGCGCTGTCGCTCGGAACGCTCGGCATGGTGCTCGAACCCGGCGCGAGCGCGTACGAACGGATTCTGCGCCGCGAATCCGCGCGGGGGACCCTGACCGTGCTCGACCCGAACATCCGGGAGGCGCTCATCGCCGACCCGGCGGCCTATCGCGCGCGCTTCGCCTCCTGGCTGCCCGACGTGCGGCTGCTGAAAATCTCCGACGACGACGCCGCGTGGCTCGCCGAAGGAGCCGACCCGGTGGCCGCCGCGAAAACGTGGGTGGAGTCCGGTGTGGACGCCGTCGTGCTCACCCGGGGCGCGGACGGCTTGTCTGTGATCACCTCGGCTGGTGAGCTGGCCCACGTTCCGTCCCGCGAGGTCGAGGTCGCGGACACGATCGGCGCCGGCGACACCGTGCAGGGCGCGTTGCTGGCCTGGCTGCACCAGCGCACCGTGCGCGACCTGGCCGCACTCGACGCGGGCGCGTGGACCGAAGCGCTTGCTTATGCGGCGAAAGCGGCGTCGATCACGGTCTCCCGCAGCGGAGCGGAGCCGCCGACCGCGGCGGACATGGCGGCCACCGTGTGAATCTGGTCCCAATGGGGCCTTTTGGGGCAACGCAGCGAGTGCGGACTGACCCACCCTTCGACTAGCGTAGTGGTGAATTCATACCCAGCGGGGCGGTGTGCAGCGAGGCGCGTGTTTCCTCGCGTGAACACGTGGCTACTGCGGAACCTGCAGGCGCCGCCGCCCCGTGCCCAACGTGAGAGGGACCTGCATGTCCGACGCGACGAATGCGGGGCAGTCCGGCGGCGAAACCGCGACGCTGCGCCTGCCGAGTGGCGAGCACGAGTTCAAGGTCGTCAACCCGGTCGAGGGCGCGCCGGGGATCGAGCTGGGAAAGCTGCTGGCGCAGACGGGGTACATCACCTACGACCCCGGGTTCGTCAACACCGGCGCCGCGTCGTCGGCCATCACCTACATCGACGGTGATGCGGGCATCCTGCGCTACCGCGGCTACCCGATCGAGCAGCTGGCGGAGAAGTCCACCTTCATCGAGGTGTCCTACCTGCTCATCTACGGCGAGCTGCCGACCGAGGCCCAGCTGGCCGACTTCACCGAGCGGATCCAGCGGCACACCCTGCTGCACGAGGACCTCAAGGCGTTCTTCTCCGGCTTCCCGCGCGACGCGCACCCGATGCCGGTGCTCTCCAGCGCCGTCTCCGCGCTGTCGACCTTCTACCAGGACTCGCTGAACCCGTTCGACGAGCCCAACGTCGAGCTGTCCACCATCCGCCTGCTGGCGAAGGTGCCCACGCTCGCGGCGTACGCGTACAAGAAGTCCGTCGGCCAGCCGCTGCTGTACCCGGACAACTCGCTGGGCCTGGTGGAGAACTTCCTGCGGATGACGTTCGGCTTCCCGGCCGAGCCGTACGAGGTCGACCCGGACATCGCGAAGGCGCTCGACCTGCTGTTCATCCTGCACGCCGACCACGAGCAGAACTGCTCCACCTCGACCGTGCGGCTCGTCGGCTCGTCCGAGGCGAACCTGTTCGCCAGCATCTCGGCGGGCATCAACGCGCTGTTCGGCCCGCTGCACGGCGGCGCGAACGCGGCGGTGCTGGAGATGCTCGAGGGCATCCGCGACGACGGCGGCGATGTCGCGACGTTCGTCAACCGCGTGAAGAACAAGGAAAAAGGTGTCAAGCTCATGGGCTTCGGGCACCGGGTCTACAAGAACTACGACCCGCGCGCGAAGATCATCAAGAACACCGCGGACGAGATCCTCGGCAAGCTCAAGGGCGGCGACCAGCTGCTCGACATCGCCAAGAAGCTCGAGGAAACCGCCCTTTCCGACGACTACTTCGTCGAGCGCAAGCTGTACCCGAACGTGGACTTCTACACCGGTCTCATCTACCGCGCGCTCGGGTTCCCGACGAAGTTCTTCACCGTGCTGTTCGCGCTCGGCCGGCTGCCCGGCTGGATCGCGCACTGGCGCGAGATGATCAACGACCCGCAGACCAAGATCGGCCGCCCGCGCCAGATCTACACCGGTCACGCGTCCCGGGACTACACCCCGATGTCGGAGCGCTGAGCTTCCGCTGAGGGAAACGCCCCGCCGTGCTTTCGCGCGGCGGGGCGTTTATCGTTGGGCGGCATGACGATGGAAGCGCCGGTCGTGCTGTGGTTTCGCCGGGATCTGCGATTGCGGGACCACGCCGCCCTGTTCGAGGCGGCCAAGCACAGCAAGCGCATTCTGGCGCTGTACGTGCTGGACGACCGATTGCTCCAGCCTGCCGGTTCGCCGCGGATCGCGTTTCTGCTCAATTCCTTGCGGGAACTGGATAAAGCGTTGTCCGGCCGATTGATGGTGCGCCACGGCGATCCGGTGCGCGAGGTCGTCGCCGCGGCACGGGAAATCCGGGCGGCGGCAGTGCATGTGTCCGCGGATACCGCACCATATGGGCGCGAGCGCGACGAAGCGGTGACTTCCGCGTTGGCAGAGCATCGCATTCAGTGGGTTCCGACGGGTTCTCCGTATGCTGTGTCGCCGGGGCGGGTCACGAAGCCGGACGGGACGCCGTATCGGGTGTTCACCCCGTTCTATCGGGCTTGGGCGCAGCATGGCTGGCCTCGCCCGGCGGACACCAATGTGTCTATTGTGGACTGGATCAAGCCTTCTTCGTCGGAACCGTTGCCGGAATCTCCGGAGGTGGAGTGCGAGCTGCCGCCAGCGGGGGAGGACGCCGCGCTGGCCGCGTGGCAGGAGTTTCTTTCCGCCGGGCTCGCGGACTACGCGACCGAACGCGATCGTCCGGATCACGCTGGCACCACAAGGCTTTCGCCCTACCTGCGGTGGGGCGCGATCCATCCGCGGACGATGCTGGCCGACCTGGCCGGGAACCGGTCCGAGGGCGCGTCGGCGCTGCGCTCCGAGCTGTGCTGGCGGGAATTTCACGCTGACGTTCTGTGGCACCGGCCGGAAACCGCGCGGCGGAACTACGATCGTCGTTTCGACGGAATGCGCTACGACACCGGGAAAACCGCGCGGGAGATGTTCGCCCGGTGGTGCGAGGGGCGGACGGGCTACCCGATCGTCGACGCCGGAATGCGGCAGCTGCTGGCCGAGGGCTGGATGCACAACCGGGTCCGGATGATCGTGGCGAGCTTCCTGGTGAAGGACCTGCATCTGCCGTGGTGGTGGGGTGCACGGCACTTCATGAAGCACCTGGTCGACGGTGATCTGGCGTCGAATCAGCTCAACTGGCAATGGGTCGCCGGCTCCGGAACGGACGCTGCTCCGTACTTCCGGATCTTCAACCCGACCACGCAGGGCCAGAAATTCGACCCGCACGGCGATTACGTGCGCCGGTATGTGCCGGAATTGCGTGGCGTGGAAGGGAAAGCGGTGCACGTGCTGAAGGAGCGTCCGGAGGATTATCCGGAGCCGATCGTGGACCATGCCGAAGAGCGGCAGATCGCGCTGCAGCGGTACGGGGCGATTACGGGCTCTTAGTCTGGTTTGCCCCTAACGGCGCAACGCGTCCGCCAACCGCACCCGGCTGCCGACCCGCAGTACTCCATTCCGGTACACCCGCGCACCGGCCCAGGTGACCACAGCGATCAGCGCGACCGTCAGCACCAGCGACAGCACGATTTCCCACGGTTCGACCGTACCGAGCGCGATCCGGGCAGGCATCAGGACCGGCGACAGCAGCGGAATCAGCGACACCACCCGCGTCGCTGTCCCTTGGGGCGCTTGGGTCAGCAGGTTGATCCCCGCGACGAACCCGATGACCAGCGCGATATTCACCGGCCCGACCACCGTCTGCGTGTCCTCCTGCCGCGACACGAGCGCCCCAGCCGCCCCGTAGAGCATCGCGTAGAGGAGGAAACCCAGCAGGTACCAGACGAGACCCCAGCCTAGCGTCCCCAGCGCGACGCCGGAGATCGAGAACACCCCGGACACGCCACCGGCCACCAAACCCGCGAAGGCGAGGATCGCGAGCTGGGTCAGCCCGACCAGGCCGAGGCCGATGACCTTGCCCAGCAGCAAATGCACCGGCCGCACGGTCGCGAGCAGGATCTCCACCACGCGGCTGGATTTCTCCTCGACCACGCCCTGCGCGACGAACATCCCATAGGTCATGATGCTGACGTACAGCAAAATCGCGACCACGATCCCGGTCACGAGTTTCGGCCCGGCTTGCGGATCCGCCGGTTCGAGCGCCTGGACGTCGGCATGGGTGGCCGAGACAGCTTGGTGCACGGCGGCGGGGTCGAGGTTCGCGGAGTACAACTGAGCGTCGAGGACCTGTTGCTGCGCGATGCCGTCCAGGGTCGTCCGCAGCTGAGGGTCCAAAGTGGACTTGACGACCACTCGCGGCCGGGAAGCGCTGCCGGAGACGAGTGCGTCGACCTCGTCGTCGCGGACCTGGGTCAATCCGTCCGATTCGGACTGTACGAGGACGATCTTGAGGTTCCGGGCGTTGTTCTCCAGCTGCGTGGCGAGGCCCTGGGCTTGCCCGGCTAGGGCAACGCGAGTGGTTTCCCGGTCACTGGCGAGGAATACCTGCAGGGTGACGTAACCGAGCAGCAGCAACAGCATCACCGCGGTGCTGACCACAAAGGACCGGGTGCGCAGCCGGGCGTTGATCTCCCGCTTGGCCACCAGCCGCACCGCGCGGGCAGGGCGGATCCGGCTCATCGAGGTGCTCCCGGGGTGGCGACGGAATCACGGAACAGGTCGGCCAGCGTGCGGCGGCGATGACTGAATTCGGTCACCGGGCCGGTGGCCAGTGCGGCGGCGAGCACTGCCTGGTCGTCGGCGCTCGGCGACAGCTCCAGTACGGTCGTGGTGCCGCGGCTTTCTAGCACGCGAGCGCCGGGAACCGTTGCCGCCCAGCCAGGATTCGCACTGGGCGCGGTGATGACCAGCCGGCGTCCGGCGTCGCGGGTCAGCTCGTCCACCGTGCCGACCGCGACCATCCGGCCGTCGCGGATGATGCCGACCCGGTCGCACAGCCGCTCCACGAGGTCGAGCTGATGGCTGGAAAACACCACCGGCACGCCCGTCGCCGCCTTCTCGCGCAGCACGCCGCTGAGCAAGTCCACCGCGAGCGGGTCGAGGCCGGAGAACGGTTCGTCCAGCACCAGCAGCGCCGGGTCGGCCACGAGTGCGGCGGCGAGCTGCACGCGTTGCTGATTGCCGACGCTGAGTTTCTGAATGTGGTCCTTGCGGTGCGACCCGAGCCCGAGCCGGGCGATCCACAGCTCGGCGGCGCGGTGCGCGTCGTTGGTGCTGAGACCGTGCAATTCGGCGAGATAGACGAGCTGGTCGAGGACCTTCATTTTCGGGTACAAACCGCGTTCCTCGGGCATATACCCGAATCGCGCGCGGGTGTCGTGCGTGACCGGTTGCCCGGCGAACCGCACCTCGCCGGAGTCGGCGGCCAGCACGCCGAGCGCGATCCGCATCGTGGTGGTCTTGCCCGCTCCGTTGCTGCCGACGAACCCGAACAGCTCGCCGGGCACCGCGGTGAAACTCACGCTGTCGAGCGCGGTTTTCGTCCCGAACCGTTTGCTGATCCGGTCGACCTCCAGCATCACGCGTCCCCCTCCCCGTCGAATGGCGTGCGGCTGAACACGGCCTCCACCGGCAGTCCGAACACCGCGGAAATGCGCAACGCCAGGTCGAGACTCGGGTAATGATCCCCGCGCTCCAGCGCCCCGATCGTCTGCGGATTGACCTCGACCGCCTCGGCGAGTTCCGCCCGGCTCATCCCGCGCTCCGCGCGCAGCACCGGCAGCCGGTTGTGGATCGGCAGTTCCTTGCCACGCCGCACCGGGCTCATGGACCGCACTGTTGCAAAAACCCAACGACCCGTCAAGCTGCCTTGCCGGTAGGTACCCGGGGAGTTCAGGACAGTCCGGCCAGGGTTTTCTCCACCAGTTCGGCCACCCGGTCCCGCGCGGCTTCGGCGTCGGCCGGAACGAGGGCCAGCCGGGTGCGGCGTTCGAGAACGTCCTCGACCGTCATAGCGCCCTCGTGGCGGACCGCCCACACCACCTCGGCCGCGGTGATTTCCGTCGACGCGCACAGCGGGGCGGCGAATTCCGGTTCCAGTTCGCCGAGCGCCGCTACGCGGGGTGCTTCGGTGCCGTACTTGGCCACCAGCCGGGCCGGAGCGTCCACAAGGGACAGACGCGAACGTGGTGCGGCGCCGAGAAGCGGCAGCTTCGCGGTACGCGAAGGACCAGCGGGCAATCCGGCGTGCGTCAACGCGGCGTCGACGGCGTCCTCGGCCATGCGCCGATACGTCGTCAGCTTGCCGCCGACCACGGTCAGCACACCGTCGGAACCGGTGAGCACGGCGTGTTTCCTCGACAGATCCGCGCTGCGTCCGGCGGAACCGGAGACCAGCGGGCGCAATCCGGCAAAGGAGCCAATCATGTCCGCGGCGGTCAACTGGCGGTTCAAAGCCGACGAAGCGGTCGAGAGCAGGAAGTCCACATCGGACTCGGGAACCGTGGGGACGTCTGGGACTTCGCCAGATACCGGTTCGTCGGTAAGTCCTAAGTAGACTCGACCGTCGAGCTGCGGCAGCAGGAACACGAATCGGTTGGTCTCGCCGGGAACCGGGATGTTGACCGAAGTGGCTCCGACCCGCACCGTATCCGGCGCGAGCACCAGATGCGAGCCGCGGGAAGGCCGCAGCTGGACCGAATCGGTCAGGGTGTCCGCCCAGACGCCGGTCGCGTTGATGACCTGCCGGGCGCGAAGAGAGTACGTCGAGGTGCCGTCGGTTACCTGGGCTTCATTGCCGGACAAGGAAACCGCCGACAGCCGGGTAAGAATCCGGGCCCCGAGCAAGGCCGCGGTGCGGGCGATGCTGATCACAAGACGCGCGTCGTCCACCAATGCACCGTCGTACGCCAACAAGGCACCGCGCAATCCACCGGGAGTGAGACCAGGGGACAGAGCCAGCGCCTCGGCAGCCGGAATCCGGCGCGGCCCCGGCAGCACGGACGACGGTGTACGCGCGGCTCGCCGCAATCCGTCGCCAGCGCGGAGACCGGCGGCGATCAACGCCTGCTGCGCGGTGGAAGTGCCCGGGTAGAGCGGAAAAAGCTGTGGCATCGCCCGGGTGAGGTGCGGCGCGGTGCGGGTCAGGAGGATCCCGCGCTCCACGGCGCTTTCGTGGGCAAGTCCGAGTTCGCCCTTGGCCAGATATCGCAACCCGCCGTGCACGAGCTTGCTGGACCAGCGCGACGTGCCGAACGCCAGATCGTGCGCTTCGACCAGCGCGACGGAAAGGCCCCGCGAGGCCGCGTCGAGCGCGATGCCCGCGCCGGTGACTCCGCCGCCGACCACCAGGACGTCGACCCGTTCGCCGTCGACCAGCCGGGAGAGTTCGCGTTCGCGGCGGCGCGCGTTGAGGGATCCGGTGCTCATGGTTTCAACCCCGCTTCGACCAGGTGCCGGAATTCGGCGAGCAATGCGGCCTCGTCGACGTCGGCGGTCGCCGGACGCAGCGAGAACGCGAACGACTGCACGACCAGCAGCACCGACCGCGCCTGCGCGGCGACCCCGGCGACGCGTACCGAGCCGTCTCGGTGCCCTTCTTCGAGCAGGCTCCGGAGCACGTGTTCGGCGAAGTGCTGGGTCGCCCCGAGCCGTTCCACGATGTAGGGCAGCACCAATTCCGCGTCGACGTCCAGCAGCGTCCGGAACAGCGGATCGGCCGACAGCGCGCCGACGCTGGCCGCCGCCAGGTGCACGATCCGGTCGCGCGCGGGAGCGGTCGGGTCGCCGGACTCGTTCACCCGCCGCAGCAGACCGCTGAACTCGCGGGTCATCAGCGCGGCGAGCACACTGCGGACATCGGGGAACCGCCGGTACACCGTCATGCGGCTGACCTGCGCGGTTCGGGCGATTTCGGCGAGCGTGGTGCGCCGGACGCCGACCGCGAGCACGCACTGGCGCGCGGCGTCGAGAAGCTCGTCGTCGGCGACGCGAGCCGAGGTCGGGCGGCTGCGGGCGTCCGCGAGCGCGGAGGGGGCCGCTCCCGGTCGGGAGTGACGTTTGACGTCCATGTGTCACACTGTAGTCGTGAGCGATCTCATCAACCACCGCGTCCGGCGTTCGTGGACCGAAGAGGGCTCGGCCGCCGCCGGTCTGCCCGACCGCGCGGTCCGGTGGCTTGGCCAGCGTATCGGCCAGGTCGGTCCGGATCGAGGCGGGAAAACCGGCGCTTCGAGCCCGGTCGCGGAATCCGCGCTGACTGTGCCCGTCCGTACCGAATTCGAGGACCTTCTCGGTGCGGACCACGTGCTCCTCGATCCTCGGGAACGGCTCGGCCGCGCCGGCGGTCTGTCCTATCTGGACCTGCTGCACGCGCGGGCGGGCGACGAGGTGCCGGTGCCGGACGCGGTGCTGCTGCCCGCGGACCCGGACCAGGTGCAGGCGGTGCTCGACCTCTGCGTGCGGCACGACATCGGGGTCGTCCCGTTCGGCGGCGGCACGTCCGTGGTCGGCGGGGTCGCGGCGCTGCGCGGCGACAAGGCGGCGGTGGTCGTGCTGGACCTGGTGCGGCTCGACGAGCTGGTGTCGGTGGATCCGGTGTCGCGGATCGCGGTGCTGCGGGCCGGCGTGCGCGGCCCGGAGGCGGAGCGGCTGCTCGCGGCGCACGGATACACGCTCGGCCACGTGCCGCAGTCGTTCGAGCGCGCGACCATCGGCGGGTTCGCGGCCACGCGTTCGGCCGGGCAGGCGTCGTCCGGGTACGGCCGGTTCGAGGACATGGTCGCCGGGGTCCGGCTGGCCACGCCGAAGGGCGAGTGGCGGCTGGGCGTCGCGCCGGCGTCCG
The DNA here is from genome assembly GCF_046195355.1 of Amycolatopsis sp. VS8301801F10. NCBI lineage: Bacteria > Bacillati > Actinomycetota > Actinomycetes > Pseudonocardiales > Pseudonocardiaceae > Amycolatopsis > Amycolatopsis sp. VS8301801F10. The sequence goes on from NZ_CP176065.1 coordinate 2,326,068, forward strand.
CGGCCGGACCGGATCTGCGGCAGCTCGCGGTCGGCAGCGAGGGCACCCTCGGCGTGATCACCGAGGTCGCGCTGCGAGTCCGGCCATTGCCGGAACAGCGGCATTACGAGGGCTGGATCGTCGACGGCTGGGAGGCCGGAGCGGCGGCGGTGCGGAAGCTCGCGCAGGACCACGCGCTCGCGGACGTCACCCGGCTGTCCGATGTGGACGAGACAAACGTGTCGTTCTCGCTCAACGCCGGGCTGAAGACCACGGCGCTGAAGACCTATCTGAAGGTGCGCGGGATCAAGAACCCGTGCCTGCTGATCGTCGGCTGGGAAGGCGACGTGGCTCGGCGCCGGCGGCGCACCTCGGCGATGCTGCGCTGTTCCGGAGCGTTGCGGATCGGCAAGGTGCTCGGCGAATCGTGGCGGCACGGCCGGTTCTCCGGGCCGCGGCAGCGCGACGCGTTGCTGGATCTCGGGGTGTGCGTGGAAACCCTGGAGACCGCGGCCTACTGGTCCAATTTGGACGAACTGCACGACGCGGTGCGCGCGGCCTTGGTGGCCTCGCTGGGCCGGGCGATCGTGATGTGCCACGTCTCGCACGCTTACGAAACCGGTGCGTCGCTGTACTTCACCGTGCTGACCTCGCGCGACGACACCGATCCCGTCGGACAATGGCAGCGCGCGAAGGCGGCCGCGTGCGAGGCGATCACCGGGATCGGGACGATCAGCCACCACCACGCGGTCGGGGTCGACCACGCGCCGTACCTGGAGGCGGAGATCGGCCGGATCGGGCTGGACGTGCTGCGCGCGGCCAAGTCCGCGGTGGACCCGACCGGGATCCTGAACCCCGGAAAACTGCTCGGCTGAACGCGCCCGCGCGGGCAGACTGGCGCGGGTGAGCGATGCAGTGGGTTCCTTTCCGCAATACGAAGTGTTCGCCGACGAATTCCTCGACCACGCGCAGAACGGGTTCTACAACGCGCATTACGACCGTCCGGCCTGCCTGGAGTTGATGGGCGACGTGGCCGGACAGCACGTCCTCGACGCCGCGTGCGGTCCCGGCCTCTACGCCGAAGAACTGACCGCCCGCGGCGCGCGAGTGACCGGGTTCGACCTCAGCCCGCGGATGGTCGAGCTGAGCCGCGAGCGGGTCCCGGCGGGCGAGTTCCGCGTCCAGGACCTGGCCGAACCGCTGACCTGGCTGCCGGACGCGTCGGTGGACCAGGTGCTGTTCGCCCTCGCGCTGGAGTACGTGGACGACCGGGTCGGCGCGCTGCGCGAGTTCCGCCGGGTGCTGCGGCCGGGCGGTGCGCTGGTGTTGTCGAGGCAGCATCCGACCGGCGATTGGCTGCGGCACGGCGGCAATTACTTCGACGTCCGGGTCATCGAGGAGGTCTGGAGCCGCGGCTGGAAGGTGCGGTACTGGCTGGCTCCGCTGGAACGCACCTGCGAAGAGCTGCGCGAGGCCGGGTTCCTGATCGAGCAGCTGCGCGAGGGGCGTCCGCCGGCCGAAGCCGCCGCGGTCGATCCGGAGCGGCACGCCCGGCTGGCGCGGGAGCCGATCGGCTTCCTTACCGTGCGCGCGATTCCGGACCCGCGGGTCAGCTGAAGGTCTGCTCCGGCGGCAGGACGGTGCAGGCGAGGCCGGGCCCTGGTGCTGGTTCGCCGACGAGCGCCGCCGCGTCCGCCTGCGCGACGTCGGCGACGCGGACCGGAGAACCGTTGACCAGCAACGGGTATCGGATCGGCGAGGCGCCGACGTACGCGTGCACTCCGGAGAGCAGCACGCCGTCCAGCCGGATGTCGGCGTGGTCCAGCGTCGCCAGGTCGTACCGGTTGCCGCGGCCTTCGCAGACGTCCAGCACCGCCAGCTGTTCCGGCGTCGCGAACCAGACGAAGTGGTCCTCCGTCACGCCCGGCAGCGCGGTGAGCGTTGCCGGGCGCTGGCCATCGCGTTGCCGCAGCCCGGCGGCCCACACCGCGGCGAGCCCGGTGCAGCGCACGCGAGCCGCGACGACCGGCCCGGTCAGCCCGAGCTGCGTGCGCAGCCAGGTGATCTTCGACGGGCACGCGTTCGACCCGTACGCGAGCACCGGCGTGCGCGAACGCCACCCCGGCGGCGCGGTGTCCAGGGCGTGGCCCGCGCCGTCGAGGTGCACGTACGAGCAGTCCGGCCGCGTGCCCGGGTACGGGTCGGCCGGGTAGTCCGCGTCGGCGAAAAGAATCAGAACTCCACCACGCTGCGCAGCACGTCGCCGTGGTGCATTCGCTCGAAAGCCTGCTCCACGCCGTCGACGCCGATCCGCTCGGTGACGAACTTGTCCAACGGCAGCCTGCCCTGCAGGTACAGGTCGACCAGCATCGGGAAGTCCCGCGACGGCAGGCAGTCGCCGTACCACGACGACTTCAGCGAACCGCCGCGCGAGAAGAAGTCGATCAGCGGCAGGTCGTTGAGCTTCATGTCCGGCGTGGGCACGCCGACCAGCACGACGGTGCCGGCGAGGTCGCGGCCGTAGAACGCCTGCCGCCAGGTCTCCGGACGGCCGACCGCGTCGATCACGACGTCCGGGCCGAACGAGTGCGTCGCGTCCTGCATCGCGGCGACCACGTCCGCCTCGCTCAGTCCGCGGCTGTTGACCGTGTGCGTGGCCCCGAAGTCCTTGGCCCACTCCAGCTTCCGGTCGTCGGTGTCGATCGCGACGATCGTGGTCGCCCCGGCCAGCCGCGCGCCCGCGATGGCCGCGTCGCCGACGCCGCCGCAGCCGATCACCGCGACCGAATCCCCGCGCCCGACCGCGCCGGTGTTGATCGCCGCGCCCAGCCCGGCCATCACGCCGCAGCCCAGCAGCCCGGCGACCGCGGGTTCGGCCCGCTCGTCGACCTTGGTGCACTGTCCACTGTGGACGAGGGTCTTCTCGAGGAAGGCCCCGACGCCGAGCGCGGGGGACAGCTTCGTGCCGTCGGTGAGCGTCATCGGCTGCTCGGCGTTGAAGGTCGAGAAGCAGTACCAGGGCTTGCCGCGCTTGCAGGCCCGGCAGGTGCCGCAGACCGCGCGCCAGTTCAGGATGACGTAGTCGCCGGGCGCGAGATCGGTGACGCCCGCGCCGACCTTGTCCACCCGCCCCGCGGCCTCGTGCCCGAGCAGGAACGGGAACTCGTCGTTGATCCCGCCCTCGCGATAATGCAGGTCGGTGTGGCAGACCCCGCAAGCCCGCACCGACACGACGGCCTCGCCGGGCCCGGGATCCGGCACCACGACCGCCTCGAGCGTGACCGGCTCACCCTTGGCCCGCGACACGACTCCCTGGACCTCGTACGGCATGCGCACAACCTTTCGACGGCGTTTCAGGGGCAGCTAATCACGGATCATGCGCATGTCGCCATAGCCCAGCCTCGTGAGTGTTTATCGCGGTTAGAACCGGGATTGCCACTCACGAGCCACCCGCTCACCCCAGCGCAGCTACTCACGGCGTGATCAGGTAAACCACCCCGCCCGGCCCGCCGGCCACCGCGCCGCTCTCGGTGTGCCGCTTCGTGCGTTGCCAGATCTTCTCGAACTGGTCCCGCTTGTACACCGTGCGCACGCGGCCGTCGGAGCTGGACGCGGGGTCGTTCGCGATGACATCGCCCTCCTGGGTGAAGCCGACCACGACCATCAGGTGTCCGGCCGTCCCGTAACCCGCGCCGTCGAGTTCGCTGGCCAGGAACGACTGGGAGGTGATCACCGGGATGCCGCGCGCGATGTAGCCCTCGAGTTCGTTGAGGTCGTGCAACCGGGTGATGTGCCCGCGCAACCCGAGCGAAGCGGCGTACGCGGTGTTGAACGGCCAGTTGCCGGTGCCGTCGTAGGCGTAGTCGTAGGTGCCGCGGGCGGCGTACACGACCGACCGGTCCTGGTAGTCCGCCGGGATCCAGTCCATCTGCTCCGCGGTCGGCTTGCGGCCCCAGTATTCGGCGACCATCTCGGTCGACGTCGGGCTGCACCAGGCTTCCCCGCCGCCGCCGTACTGCGGGAACTGTCCTTTGTGGATGTTCTGGGCGAACGGCGGCACCTTCAGCTCGATCCCGCGCGCCCGGCCGGGTTTGGTGGTCTGCACGTCGAACCGGTCTGGCACGTTCGAGGTCATCGCGCCGAGGGAGGACAGCGTCGGCGTGGCCGGCGAACCCTGCTCGCGATAGAGCGTCACGCGCAGCTGGTACGACCGCAGCGTGACGCCCGCCTTGGTGGCGAGCGTGTCGACGTCGACCGAGGCGTTGTCGTCGCTCTGCCCGTCGACGCTGGTGCGGTGGATGTCGCTGTCTCCGCTGGCCCAGCGGCCCATGGTGTACCACGTCGTTTCGGCCCCGGCCGAAGTCCGGCCGCGCGCCTGCACCTCCAGCCACGTTTTCGCCGGGGTGCGCGCGTTCCACGACGCGATCAGCTGCGTCGCGTCGAAACCCTGCCGGTACCTCGGCGACGTCCAGGTGCCGTAGTCGTAGGTGCGGGTGGTGCCGAGCCCCGGTTCGGTGTGCGCGACGCTGCCGATCGGATGCGTGATCCGCAGGCCGCCGTAGCCGAAGCCGAGCCCGTCGAGCCGGCCCGCGAAGAACGAGCCGGACGACCATTCGTGGTAGTCGATGGCCTCGTCGTTACGCGCGGGCCGCGGTTCCGCGGCGGCCTGTGCCGCACCAGCCGTGAGCATGACGATGGACAGTAACGTGACCAACCCGCGAACCCGCATTCCGGCTCCGTCCCCAGACCCCAGTGGTAGCCAAAGATTTTCGCCTTCCGGGGCGGGTAAGTAAAGAGCCGTCGCTACAACACTGCTTGCGTCTGGGTGATTTTCGCGACGAGCTTGCCGTCGTCGTCGCGGATCTCGGTCTCGACGACCACGACCCGGCGGCCGGCGTGCAGTGGTCTGGACGACGCAGTGGCGTACCCCGAACGGACGCCGCGCAGGAAGTTCGTCTTCGACTCCAGCGTCGTCGTGCCCTGCGCGCCCTCGGGGAGATTGAGGAACGCGCAGACGGCGCCGGTCGAATCGGCCAGCGCCATCAGCACCCCGCCGTGCAGCACGCCGCCGAGCGTGCACAGCGATTCGTCCCACGCGATCCGGCTGCGGACCAGGTCCGGGCCGTGCTCCAGCACCTCGATGCCGAGCCGCTCGCTGAACGGCATCGTCTGGTGGAACAGCTGCGTGCCTTCGACGTCGGTCATGCCGAGCAGTCAACCGCAGCCGGACGCGTGGCGTCGATTACCTGCCGGGTAATCAGCTGAGCGGGTTAGGCAGCAGCAGCTCGGTGTTGCGGTCGCCCGCCTCGCCGACGCGGCTGAGGCTCGCGTGGAGGTCGTTGTAGGAGAACTCGCGGTACATCGAGGCGAGCGCGTCGGGGGTGCGGGCGGAGTAGTCCACGGCGTACGGGGCGTCGGCCTCGATGAGCGTGGTGAACACCGAGAGCGTGCCGTCGTGGTTGTCGGCGAGTTCGATGATCCGCGCGTGCTGCGGAAAGTCGATGTGGCTGGCGGTGTTGATCTCCCAGAAGCTCTGCGCCGGGGTTTTGCCGACGTGCGGCGTGATCTTGTTGAGGTGAGTGTGTCCGTTGACCCACGCCACGACGTTCGGGAAACGCTGCAGCATCGCGACGAACGTGTCGCCGTTGAGCCGCGGGTCAAGCAGATGGCGCGCGTCGGGCAGGAGGTTGCCCATGGTGCCGCTGGTGTGGTGGCTGAAGAGGACGAACAGCTCGTCGGTGACGGAGTGGGTGATCTTGCGGCCGAAGAAGTCGTAGTACGTCGAGCTGTTTCGCTTGAGCGTCGCCTCGACCCAGTTGAACTGCGCGAGCCCGATCGACCCGTCGGCGAACCCGCCCTGCGTAGTCGTGTCGAGACTGATGCCGGTAACCCCGGGCGCGATGCGGAAGGTGTAGTAGACGTTCAGCCCGTCCGAGTTGGCATCGGTGAACCCGTGCCCCACCGGCCCCGGCCCCGTGTTCTTCGCGGCCAGATGCGCCTTGACGAACTCGGCGGTGCTGAACGGCCGCCGCCGCGGATCCGGCGTGACCTCGCGAATGGTGCCGCCGCCGAAAAGCTCGCCGAGCGGCACGCTCTGCCCGTTCTGGATGGCGGTGCCGAGCTTGCGCGCGCTGCTCTCGTCCTTGCCGATGCCCTTGTATTTGCCGGTGTACCAGCCCTCGATGCCCGGGATGCCCTCCGGCAGCGTCCCGACGACGCTGTCGTCGTGGTTGCCGAACGTGCAGTACCACGGCAGGTTCAGCCCAGGCGCGGTGAACGGCGCGATCCCGGCCTCGAGCAGACCGGGAATCTGCGGGAAGCCTTTCTTGGTGTAGTCGTCGGCGAGCTGGGTGCCCGGGTTCCAGAACTCCGGGTTGCCGGACGCCTGCACACCCTCGTAGCGATTCGGGTCGCCGGAGTTGGGCGTGATCGAGCCGCCGTTGAGCGTGGTGAGGAACCAGTCGAGTTCGAGCAGCTCGTGGTTGTCGGTGTTGTCGCCGGTGGTCATGACGAAGTCGAACTGCCGCCCCGTGAACGGCCCCGCGCGGAGACTGTTGACCCGCTTGACGAGCGCACTGGTAGCGACGGTGCCCAAGGTTTCCTGCGGCCGGTGCGCGGACCCGATGAACGGATGCAAGTACTCGAACCGCGCAGGCGACTCGGTGTCGGTGATATGCAAGTCGGTGAACTGCACGAACGCCCCGAGCGCAGTCCGCCGATCGTCGCGCCCGGCTTTGCCCTCAACGAGATCCGCCCGAACGACCACCGGCCACCCCGGCCCAGCGGACAGCCGCGAATACCCGGTAGCCGCCCCCGAGGCAGCCTGATCAAGCGTGGTCCCCGCAGTCCGCACGGCCCGCTGCGTGGTCCGCCTCAACGCCCGGTCCAGCGCATTGGCCGTGGGAGTGCAGAGCAACAACCCCACCCCAGCCACGCCCGCGGTGGTGAACGCCCGCCTGGTCAGCCCCGCCATGCTCACACTCCCCGTCTCGCCGGACCCCGCACGCTTCCGGACGCCCATGACGACCCGGTGAACAAAGCCGAAGCAGAACGCGAAGGTCTCTCACATTTGCCGTGACAACGCGGGAGACTCTGTCACACGAGAACAGGCACCACTACCGCCGAACGGAGGGACGCCCACCCGTGAGGGGAACCCTCACGGCCCTGAAAACAGGCACCGCTGCACCCAACAGCGACGCACCCAGCCCTAAAACCGCACCGATGCACCCCAACAGCGTGGCACCCAGCCCCTCCCCCACACCCCGATACGAAGCCTCCCTGCGGTTCGGGGGTGCTTGTCAAGGCATCTTTCCCGCCTTGACAAGCACCCCCGAACCGTCAGCACAATCAAGCTTCGGGGTGCCCCACGCAACCAACGAGGCGCAATGTCGCCGCCAGGCGACGAGCCGCCCTCAGCAATAAAACGCGCAAGTAGCCCCAACAGCAGACAACGACACAAAGAACCAAACCAGGAAAATCACCGCCGGAATAGCCGCCAAAATCCCGCACACCAGCCCGGCGATCCCCATCCCCTGCCCAGTCCACCCGGGCTTCCCGCCCTGCACCATCCCAGCCCAGGACAACCCGATAGCCGTAATAGCAGCGACCACGTCAAAGAACGGCACCCAGAAGAAGATCAACGCGACAATCCCGACAACCATCCCAGCCACCGCGAGCCCGCTCGTCTTCAACGGCGCCGCCCCCGGGTACTGAGCCGCGTACGGCGCCCCGTACATCGGCGCCCCGTACGGCACCGGCGGCTGCCCGTAACCAGGCGTAGCCGGATACCCGGGCGCGGGCATCGGCCCGGAAGGATGGCCCGCCGGGTCCTGGCCGGGGTAGGGCTGCTGCTGATACGGGTCCGTCATGGGTGCACTCCTGCTGCGACTGTGGCGACGGTGAGTCGTCGGCGGCTAACGGCGAAACGTTACGCGCTGTCGCCGGTCGATGTGACGGTATTCAGCCTTTCAACCCGGATTCGGTGACCCCGCGTACCAGATATCGCTGGAGGAACGCGAAGAGCAGCGCGATCGGCACGATCGACAGCACCGCGGCCAGGAACAGCAGGTTCAGCTGCGGGTTCTGCGCGGTCAGCAGCCCGGACAGGGCGACCTGCACCGTCCAGGAGTCCGGCGACTGCGCGATGATCAGCGGCCACAGGAACGCGTTCCAGCTGCCGATCACGGTGATCACCGCGATGGCGGCGAAGAAGCCGCGCGAGTTGGGCACCACGATCTTGCGGAAGACGCCCCAGCGGGACAGGCCGTCGACGCGGCCGGCGTCTTCCAGCTCCTTCGGGAAGTCCAGGAAATACTGCCGGAACAGGAAAACGCTGAACGCGCTGAACAGGCCCGGGATGACCAGGCCGCGGAAGTCCGAGAGCCAGCCCAGCGTCGAGACCACCACGAAACTCGGCACGAACGTCACCGAGGTCGGGATCATCAGCGTCGCCAGCACCGCGTAGAACACCGGCTTCGAGTAGCGGTACGGCACCCGCGCCAGGCCGTAGCCGGCGAGCGAGCACACCACCAGCAGGCCGACGGTCTGCAGGACCGCGACGACGACCGAGTTCACGATGCTCCGCGCGAACGGCACGTCCTGCTGGTCGAACAGCTTCGTGAAGTTCTCCCAGTGAATCTGCTTCGGCCACAGCGTCCAGTCCGGCGCGGTGATCTCCGCGCGCGACGCGAGACCGTTGCGCAGCAACAGGTAGAACGGCAGCAGGAAGAGGATCGCGGACACGACGAGCGCCGTCCAGCGAAGCACCGCGCGGATCATGTCGCGCTCCGATCGAACCGGAAAAGCTTGCCCTGCAGGAGAGTCACCACGGCGATCAGCAGCGCCAGGATGATCGCGCCCGCGCTGCCGCGGCCAAGGTCCTGGCCGCCGGAGCCGAGGGAGGTGTAGTAGAGGTACACCAGCGGCGGCCGCGCGAACGGCGGATAACCCCGGGAATCGCCCATGATGTTGTAGAACTCGTCGAACGCCTGATAGGCGTTGATCAGGTTCAGCAGCAGCACGGCTACCGACGTCGCGCGCAGCTGCGGCAGCGTGATGTGCCGGAAAACCTGCCAGCCCGGTTTCGCGCCGTCGAGCCACGCCGCCTCGTACAGATGCTGCGGAATCCGTTGCAGCGCGGCGAGGAACAGGATCAGGTAGAAGCCGAGCTGCAGCCACAGCCGCGCGGTCACCAGCACCACCCAGTACAGCGGCGGGTGCACGGTGCCGGTCCACGCCACCGGGTCGATGCCGAAGACGCCGAGCACGGTGTTCGCGAGGCCGTAGCGGACGCCGGAGAACAGCGACGTCTTCCAGATCAGCGACGCCACCACGTATGAACACGCGAACGGCAGGAAGAACACCGAACGGAAGAACGCTCGCGCGAACCGCAGCTGGTTCACGCCGACCGCCAGTGCCAGCGACAGCACGAACGTCAGCGGCACGATGAACAGGGCGAACACGCTGAACGTGCCGAGGCTCGCGAGGAACGGGCCGTCGGAGAGCATCTGCGCGTAGTTGTCCAGTCCGACGAAGACGCTGGGGGTGACCGTGTTGCGCGCGTCGAAGAACGACAGGTACAGGCTCCACCCGATCGGCAGGTAGGCGAAGATCGCCAGGCCGAGCAGGAACGGACCCACGAACCCCCAGAACGCCAGCGTGTCCCGGGTTTTCCGGGACAGTCTCATCCGAACAGGCGTTTCAGCTCGGCCTGCGCGACGGTGACCGCGGCCTTCGTCTGCGCCACCGGGTCCGCGCCCTCCTTGGCGATCTTCGCGACCGCGTCCGACAACGCGGTGTTCGACGTCTGCGTCCACACTGGACCGCCGATGAGGTGGCTGTTCTCCTTCACGAACTTCACCACGTCCGCGGCCGGACCGCTTTGCAGCGTCTGCGCCTTGTCGATCAGGCTCTGCCGGGCGGGCACGTGGAAGCCGTATCGGGTGGCGAACTCCAGCTGGCTGTCGGTCTGGTCGATCCACAGCCACTTCACGAACGCCTTGGCCTCGTTGACGTGCGCGCTCTTCGCGTTCACCATCGCGCCGTACGCGCCGACCGGGACCGACGGCTTCCCGCTGTCGTCCAGCTTCGGGAACGGCAGCACGCCGAAGTCGTCGTTGAGCGCGTCGCGGATCTTCGGGACGTTCCACAGCCCGGTCCACTGCATCGCGCAGAGCCCGTCGACGAACGCGCCCGGGTCCGACCAGTCGGCGGGCGCGCCGAGCAGCAGGGAACCGTTGGCGTTCAACGTGTGCAGCTTGCTGAACGCGGCGGCCGCACGCGGGTCGTCGAAGCCGACCTCGCGGTTGTTGTTCTTCAGGTAGTCCAGCCCGGCCGACCACAGCAGCGGCCCGGTGAGTGTGCCGACACCGCCGTCATTGCCCGCGAACAGGCCCTTCACGCCGTCCTTCGACAGCCTGCCCGCGGCGTCGATCAGCTCGTCCACGGTCTGCGGCGGCCGCACGCCCGCGGCCTGCAGCATGCTCTTGCGGTAGAAGAGGACCTGCGTGTCGGTGGCCTGCGGAATGCCGTAGACCTTGCCCTCCACGGTCTGCGCGGCCAGCACGGCGGGACTGAAGTCGTTCTTGACCGGCCCGATGACGTCGTCGAGCGACACCACCTGGTTCTGCCGGACCCAGTCGATCTTCACCTGCGCCTCGAAGACGTCCGGCACCGGGCTGTTCTGCAGCGCGGTGACGATCTTCGAGTCGTAGTCGCCCGGGTTCCACACGACGTTGACCTTCGCGCCCGGGTAGCTGGCCGCGTAGTTCTTGACGGCTTCCTGCACGCCGTCCTCGCCGTAGGCGTGGTACCACTGCTGCAGCGTGGCCTTCGGGGCCTGCGACGTGGTCGAGGCTCCCGCCGACATCGCCGTGGACGGCGGCGGATCCCCCGGACGCCCGGTGTTCGACCCGCACGCGGCCGCGACCGCGCCCACCGCCGCCGTTCCCGCCAACGACAGGAACGACCTCCTGCTCCGCTGCTGCATCCCCAGTTCTCCTCCGACGTGCTGGGAAGGGCTCCTTGCGTGCAACAGATTCCCTTACGGAGCCCTTCCCAGGCCGACAACTCGCCGGAGATTTACCGCTCAGAGGTGTGAGATGTCGAGCTTTCCCTCGGAGTAGGACGCGCGCAGCCGCTTCTTGTCGAACTTGCCGACACTCGTCTTGGGCACCTCCTCCACGAACGTCCAGTTCTCCGGCAGCTGCCACTTAGCGACCTTGTCCGACAGGTAGTCGCGCAGTTCCTCGGCGGTGGCCTGCTGGCCCTCCTTCACCACGACGGCGACCAGCGGGCGTTCGTCCCATTTCTCGTCCGGGATGCCGACCACCGCCGCCTCGGCGACCGCCGGATGGCCCATCACCGCGTTCTCCAGGTCCACCGACGAGATCCATTCGCCGCCGGACTTGATCACGTCCTTGGCGCGGTCGGTCAGCGTCAGGAAGCCGTCCGGGCTGATCTTGCCGACGTCGCCGGTGCGCAGCCAGCCGTCGTGGAACTTCTCCGGATCGATGTCGCTTCCGCCGTGGTAGGCGCCGGCGATCCACGGACCGGAGACCTCCAGTTCGCCGACCGCCTCGTTGTCCCACGGCAGTTCCTCGCCGTTGTCGCCGATCAGCCGGGCCGCCACGGACGCCGGGAAGCGGCCCTGGGTGTAGCGGTAGGCCCAGCGTTCCTCGCCGGTCGCGCTGGCCGGCGGACGCGCGACGCTGCCCAGCGGCGACGTCTCGGTCATGCCCCACGCGTGCAGGATCGGCACGTGGTAGCGCTCCTCGAAGGCGTGCATCAGCGACGGCGGCGCGGCCGACCCGCCGACGACCACCTCGCGCACGTGGCTGATGTCCTGCGGGTTCGCGTCCAGGTGGGCGAGCAGGCCCTGCCAGATCGTCGGCACCGCGGCGGCGAAGGTCGGCTTCTCCGCGGCCAGCAGCGCGGCGATCGGGGCCGGCTGCAGGAACCGGTCCGGCATCAGCAGCGAGGCGCCGACCATCATCGCCGCGTAGGGGAGACCCCACGACATCGCGTGGAACATCGGCACGATCGCGAGCGCGAGGTCCTCCTGGGCGAGCCGCATGCTGTCGGTCATGCAGACCTGCATCGAGTGCAGCCAGATCGACCGGTGCGAGTAGACGACGCCCTTCGGGTCGCCGGTGGTGCCGGACGTGTAACACATCGCGGCCGCGGCCCGCTCGTCCACCTCCGGCCAGTCGAACTCGTCGGGCTGGCCGGCCAGCAGCTCGTCGTAGGAGTGCACGGTGACGCCCTCGGGCGCGGTCAGCGCGGACGCGTCGCCGTTGGCCACGACGACGTGCTTGACCGTCTTCATCCCCGGCAGGTTGCTCGCCAGCAGCGGGACGAGCGTCCCGTCGACGATGATGACGTGGTCCTCCGCGTGGTTCGCCACGAAGACCAGCTGCTCCGGGAACAGCCGGATGTTCAGGGTGTGCAGCACCGCGCCCATGGCGGGGACCGCCAGGTAGGCGGCGAGGTGCTCGGCGTTGTTCCACATGAACGTGCCGACTCGCTGGTCGCCGGTGACGCCGAGACCGCGCAGCGCGTTCGCCAGCCGGGCGGCGTGCTTGCCGAGCTCCGCGTAGGTCTCCCGGCGGGCTTCTGAACCGGTCCAGGTGACGACTTCGCTCTTCGCGTGCACCTTCGTGCCATGGCGCAGCAGCTTCGCGAGCGACAGCTGTCCGTCCTGCATCGTGCTCAACATGGGTGACTCCCGTGGTGCTCGTTCGCCGGTGAACTGGGGTGGGCCCGACTCTAATGCGCATCCGGCGGATCAGGCACGAACAAGTTCGGTCACGGCTTGGCGGCCCTCTCCCGCCATCGGGTGGCGGCCCCGGGCTTTCATGATCCACTTCTGTCGCGATTTCTGTTGCGGGACAAGAAAATGCGTTGTGTTAACTGTGTGGAAATAGACTCCCGTTCGGGTGAGGTAATGGGGGCGGAAATGAGCCCGTGGAGGCCGTTTTCACAGGTCGCGAGGGGTCCCCTCGCGCAGGTCCGCCGCGCCCGTCGACGGGTGATAAGTGCGTGTCGGTTGCGCGGACCGCGGGCACGTGGCGTTTACTGGGGCCGTGGTAAGTGACGGCTGGCCAGCGCTTGCAGCTGCAAGCATCGGCTGAGACCGTCGGCCGCGAAAGCGGAGACCTGAGAGGAAAGGACATTACGTTGGCTCTGCCCACGTTGACTCCGGAGCAGCGCGCCGAGGCCCTCGCCAAGGCGGCAGAGGCTCGTAAGGCGCGCTCGGAGCTGCTCGCTTCGATCAAGTCCGGCAAGGAGAGCATCGAGTCGGTGCTCAAGCAGGCCAAGGAGAACAAGACCATCGGCAAGACGAAGGTCACGCAGCTCCTCAAGGCGGTGCCCGGCCTGGGCGCGGTCAAGGTCGCCGCACTGCTCGAGCAGGCGGGGATCGACCCCGACCGCCGGGCCGCTGGCCTGGGCGAACGGCAGCGCGAAGCGCTGATCGACGCGCTCAAGTAACGCCGATCCGGCAGCCGCGGGGAGGGTGCGCGAGAAGATGTTCTTCCGGCAACACTTTCCCCGCGGCGCTCCCGGATCCTGAGACGCTGGCGGAGTGACGACCAGTACCGCGCCGGCCACCCCGGCGCAGACCACCGTCCGCTACCAGCGCGGCGACTTCTTGTTCGCGAGCGCCCGGCGGGCCCTGCTCGCGCAGGGCGCGCTCGGCACGGTCACCGACGCCGACCCCCGCCGCCTCGCCCGCTCGGCAGCCGCTGAGCTGGCCAGTTCCGGCGTGCCGCTCGCCGTCGGCGTGCTGCCGTTCGACACCGGACCCGGCGCGACCTCGCCGGGGCACCTCGTGCTGCCCCGGACGGTGCAGCGCGCCCAGGCGGACGCCGAGACCCCGGCCGCGCCGCCCGCAGCCGACCTGCCCGCCCCGGCGGCCACCCGGCGGCTCCCGTCCGCCGAAGGTCATCGCGCGAACGTGCGGGCGGCCGTCGCCGCGCTACGCGAGCGCGACCTGCGCAAAGCCGTGCTGGCCCGTGCGCTCGAGCTGGAATTCGACGCGCCGATCCCGGTCGAGGGAATCGTGCGCAACCTCGCCCGCGGCAACCCGCGCCACTTCACCTACGCCGCCGAACTGCCCGGCGGCCGCACTCTCGTCGGGGCCACCCCTGAGCTGCTGCTTTCCCGGGCAGGCGATTCGGTGTTCACGACCCCGCACGCCGGGTCGATGCCGCGTTCGGCCGACCCGGAGACCGACCGGGCCAACGGCGAAGCCCTCCTCGCGTCCGCGAAGGACCGCGAAGAACACGATCTGGTGATCGACTACGTCGTCGAGTCGCTGCGGCCGTTCTGCCGCAAGCTCGACGTCCCGGCCGGCCCTGAGCTGGTCTCCACGCCCGCGATCTGGCACCTCCGGACGTCCATCACCGGCGAACTCGCGGACCGCTCGGTGACCGCCCTCGACCTCGCCGCCGCGATGCACCCGACGCCGGCGGTGTGCGGCACCCCGACCGTCGCCGCGCGCGACCTGGTGCAGGAACTGGAGCCGTTCGACCGCGGCTACTACGCGGGCGCGGTCGGCTGGGTCGACGCGGCGGGAGACGGCGAATGGGCCGTCGCGATCCGGTGCGCCGAGGTAGCCGAGGAGTCGATGCGGCTTTACGCGGGCGGCGGGATCGTGCCCGCGTCGGATCCGGACGTCGAGTACCGCGAGACGATCGCGAAGTTCCGCACGCTGCTCGGTGCGATGGGGTTGGACGACAGCGCGTCGTGAATGTGTGAGCTGGGCAGAACCGGCTCAACCCCTCACGGCGGCCGGTGCTTCTCGGTGGCGTTGAGGCTGGGACCAGGGCCGCGACCTCCGCGCGGTGCGTCTGGCGTCGGGGCTGGGGCACCCCGGGCGCGGTTCGGCGTGCCGAGGCGGCGGAGCGGTCGCGTCGCGAGTGGTCAAGCCGGGTAGCACCGGCTCACCCCTCACGGGAGCCAGTGCTCCTCGGTGACGCTCAAGCTGTCCGAGGTCAGCGCCGCCACCGCCGCGCGATGTCCGTCGGCCGCCTTGAGGTCGGCGAGCCGGGTGCGTGCCGGGTCGAGCGCGGCGTCTCCGGACGTCACCAGCTCGGCCGGAGCGTCGTAGCGGGAGAACGTGATGCTCTGCAGCGGGATCTTCAGGCCCTTGCCGGTGGCCTTCATCACCGCTTCCTTGCGCGTCCAGTAGATGAAGAAGGCCGCGGAACGCTCCTCGTCCGACAGTCCCGCGACGGCTTCCCGCTCGGCCAGGCTCAGCGCGTAGTCCACGAGCGAGGCGTCCGCCTTCCGGCTGGCCGTTTCGACGTCCAGGCCTACTGGCACCCCGTCAGCGACCGCGAGGCCGATCAGATTGCCCGAATGCGAGATCGACAGCACGAGGTCCGATCCCGGCACGCGCGGGCGGCCGTGCGGTTTGCCGCAGTCCTCGCAGGTCGCGTCGAAGCGCACGGACTCCGCCGCGCCCCCGAGCCGCTCCGCGACCAGGGTCTTCGCGAGCACCCGGCCGGTGAGGAACCGGCGCTGGTCGATTTCGAGCCGGTACGCGTCGTAGCGGCCTCTCTCCAGGTCGTCGAGCAGCTTCAGGTAGCGGTCCTCCGCGGGCAGCGGTTCGGACCAGCGCACCACGATTTCGGTCACCGGCACCCCTCCTCGTCCGCCTCCGATCTTGCCGGGGTCCGCCGCGGTTTGTCATGCCCCTATCCCGGACGCGGCGAAGGCCCCCTCGGAGTCCGAGAGGGCCTTCGCGGCTGGATAACGAGTGCTACGACTTGTCTTTGTTGCGCATCGCGATGGGGACCCCGGCTAGGTCCTCCTCGTTGCACAGCAGCTTCACGTCGTAGTAGGGCGAACCCTGTCGCTCGTCGTAGTCTAGGTGGATCGCGAGGACGTCGAGCGGTTCTCCCAGCCACTCCTGCGCTTGGCGCAGCCAGACTGCACAGCGCTCGAGCGCGCTGGGCAGGTCGTCGTCACGAAACTCGACTGGTCGATACGGCACGTCCTGGACCTGATCGCGCGGGTTTGAAGGCGCGGGCAGGCCAGGCGAGAGACCGGAGTCGTCCAGTTCGAGTTGGATCGTTTGCTCAGTCACCCTTCGAGCGTCCCCCACGTTCGCCGTCTGAGCAAGGCGTATGGCGCTAAAAGCCCTCTTGGACAGGCAAGTCCCACACCTGGGCGACCACTTCGAGGCATTGCCGTAGGTCGTGCGCACGCACCGCGACCGGATGCCCGAGCGCCCGCAATGCCAGCTCGGCGTAGTGCGTGGCCAGGTCTTCGAGCTTGAGCGGGCCCTTCGGGGAATACCAGCGGGCCACGCCGTTGCACATTTCCAGCAATGCGAGCCGCGTCACGGTCTGGTGTGCGGTGTGGAACACGTTTGCCGCGGCGCCGTCCTCGATCGCCTTCGCCCAGAACTGCTCGTATTCGTCCCGCAGCGCGACGACCCGGGCACGCGCCGGAGCCGAAAGCGCGTCGACTTCGTTGTCCACCACCCGGGTTTCGCCCGGCTGGGCGGCGTGCGCGAGGACGTGCAGCGCGACCAGCGTGCGCATCCGGGCCACCGGATCGTCGCTGCCCGCGGTGGCCTTCGCGACCGCGTCGATCAGGCGGCGCAGCGACGTCGTCATGATCTCGACCAGAAGATCTTCCTTGGTGCCCATGTAGTGATACAGGGTCGCCGAAGAAAGTTCGGCTTCCTGGGCCAGATCCCGGATGCCTGTGCCGTGGAAACCCTTGGCGGCGAACAGTTTCACGGCTGCCGCCCGGACCCGCTCTCCGCTGCTCACAGCCACTCCCCGGTGCTGCGGTCCCAGGAGCCGGCGCGGAGGTCGGCGGCCTTCCGCAGTTCGCCCTTCGCGACGCGTTCGGACGGCGTGCGCGGCAGGTCGTCCGCGAACGTCCAGAACCTCGGCACCTTGAAGTACGCCAGCTGCTGCGCGCAGAACTCCGCCAGCTCCTCGGGCGCCGGCCGGTCCTCGCCGCACACGACGTACGCCTTCACTTCCTCTCCGCGCAGCTCGTCCGGCACCGCGAGCACGGCCGCGAGCTGCACCTTCGGATGCTGCAGCAGCGCGCGTTCGACCTCGTCGGCGGAGATGTTCTCACCGCTGCGCCGGATCATGTCCTTGGTGCGGCCGAGGTAGTAGACGCGGCCCTCGGCGTCCATCCGCGCCAGGTCGCCGGTGTGGAACCAGCCACCGGCGAAAGCGCGCGCGGTCGCTTCGGGATCGTCGTGGTAGCCGTGCATCAGCCCGATGCCGCGGATCAGCAGTTCGCCGGTTTCCCCGCGCGGCAACGGTTTGCCGTCTTCTCCGGCGATCATGACTTCGCGGTCGCGGGTCGGCCGTCCGATGCAGCCGGTGCCCACCGCGGCGTCGTGGTCGGACTCGGAAACCCGGAGGTCGCCGCCGGTTTCGGTCATCCCGAACGCCTCGTACCACGGCACGCCCCAGCGTTGTTCCAGCTGGGCGTGCAGGTCAGGCGGGATCGCCGACGCGCTGATCGCGCGGACGCGGTGGTTGCGGTCGTCCGGATGCGGCGGCTGGCGCAGCAGGAGCGTCGGCATCAGGCCGAGGCAGTAGAACCAGGTGACCTCGTACTCGCGGACTTTCTCCCAGAACGTGGAGGGGTGGAAGCGGTCCAGCACGACGAGCGTCGCCCCGGCGGCGAGCGCGAGCGCGACGTTCCACTGTGGATCAATGTAGTGGAACGGTTGTGCGGTAAGCAGAACATCGTCTTCGCCGACGGCGGGGAAGCTGGTGGCGAGTCCGATCGCGAGCGTGGTCCAGTACCGGTGCGGCAGTACGCAGCCCTTCGGCGCGCCGGTAGTGCCCGAGGTGTACTGGATGTTGACCGGTTGTTCGGCCACCACCGACTGCGGTTCGTAACGCGTTTCCGACCGCAGCGCGTCCGGGGTGAGAACGCGTTCGACGGCCGTTTCCGGCGCGATTTTCTCCAGCAGTTCCACGAACTCTTCGGCGGCTACCGCCAGTCGCGCGCCGGAGTGGCGCAGGACGTGCGCGCCGTCGAATTCGCGGTAGTTGATGTTCACCGGCACCAGAACCGCGCCGAGTTTGGCGAGCGCGAGCCACATGAGCGGGAATTCCGGCTCGTTGCGCAGCATCACCGCGACGCGATCGCCGGCTTGGACGCCTTGGTCTTGGAGCGCTTTCGCCAGGCGTCCGCTGCGGTCGTCGACGTCGGCGAAGGTGAAGCGCGTGCCGGTGCTGTCGAAGATCCACGCGGTGCGTTCGGGCCAGAGCTGTGCGGCGCGCGTGACCAGCGCGACCAGGGTGTCGACGTTCTGCAGCGGGGTCACGCCCGGCTCCGGAACGCTTCGGTCGACTCGCGCACGGCGGCCGAGTGCTCGGTGAGCAACGCGTGGGCGACCTCGAGTTCGAGCGCCGAATCGAAGGCGTGGTCGATCCCGGCGTCGAGCGCCCGCTTCGCCATCGTGGCGGCCTCCGGCGGGTGATGCGCGATTTTCTCCGCCCAGCCGAGCGCGAGCGGCATCAGCTCGTCGGACGGCACGGCGGCGTTGACGAGGCCGAGGTCGTGCGCGCGCCTGCCGTCGAACCGGTCGCCGAGCAGCAGCAGTTCCTTCGCCTTGACCGGCCCGACCAGCAGCGGAAGCAGCCTCGACGCGGCACCGGTGACGCTCAGCCCCAGCGACACCTCGGGGAACCCGAACACCGCGTCCTCGGCGGCCAGGATCAGGTCGCAGCCCAGCGCGAACTCCGCGCCCGCACCGATCGCGTACCCGTGCACGGCGGCGATGGTCGGCTGACGCAGCGCACGCAGCCGGCGCGTGACGTCCTGGAGCCGCTCCAGCCGCGCCCGGGAGTCGCCCTCGGGGGTGGGTTCCTTCAGGTCGTGGCCGGCGCAGAAGGCGCGGCCGTTGCCCGACAGCAGCACGACGCGGGCGTCGCTGTGCGCGACCTCCTCCAGCGCGGTCAAGAAGTCGTCCACCAGCACGGGCGCGACGGCGTTGAGCCGCTCGGGCCGGTTCAGCCGGATCTGCGCGATGCCGCCCTCGACGGCCAGGTCAACGGTGCTCATAGAGGGGAGCCTAGACGTTCGATCGATCGATCGATAGTGTCGAGGGCATGCAGGTTGACGCGGTGTACGAGAACGCCAGGCTGGTCACCGGCGACACCGCGCTGGCGGTGCTGCACGGCCGGATCGTGGCGCTGGGCGACGACGCGCGCTCGCTTTCCGCCCGCCGCCGGGTGGACCTCGGCGGGGGTTTCGTCGCGCCCGGGTTCCACGACGCGCACAACCACATGGCCTGGTTCGGCATGGGCCTGGACGACGTGCCGCTCAGCGACTGCCGCAGCGTCGACGAGGTGTACGACGCGGTGGCGCGGCGCGCGGCCGAGCTGCCCGCCGGGAGCTGGGTCGTCGGCAGCGGCTACGACCAGAACAAACTGGCCGGCGGCGAACACCCGGACCGGCACGGCCTCGACCGCGCCGCGCCCGGCATGCTCGTGCGGCTCAAGCACACGTCCGGTCACATGACGCTGGTCAACTCCGCGGTGCTGGACCAGCTGGACCTCGCGAACGTCCCGGTCGGCGGCGACGTAGTCCGGTCCGCGGACGGCTCGCCGACGGGCCTGTTGCGCGAGCAGGCGCAGTTGCTGTTGCGCCCGCTGACGTACCCGACGCCGCTCGAGTCGGTGGTCCGCGGCCTCGACCGGGCGAGCCGGCAGTACCTGTCCGAGGGCATCACGAGCGTCCAGGAAGCCGGAATCGGAGGCGGCCTGGTCGGCGAGACCCCGGCGGAACTGGCCGCCTACCAGCTCGCGCGCGAACGCGGCGTCCTGCGAGTGCGCAGCACGGTGATGGTCGCCGCGAGCGTCCTGCACGACCTGCCCGACGGCGCCGGTTTCGGCCTGGACCTGGGCCTGCGCACCGGCCTCGGCGACGAATGGCTGCGGATCGGCCCGATGAAACTCTTCGCCGACGGCTCGCTGGTCGGCCGTACGTGCGCGATGCACGAACCGTTCGACGGCGAACCGGACAACCGCGGCTACTTCCAGGTACCCGAGGAAGAGCTGACGCGCACCATCCGCCAAGCCCACGACGCCGGCTGGCAAATCGCGACCCACGCCATCGGCGACCGAGCCATCACGGTCGTCCTCGACGCCTACGAAGCCGCCCTCGCCGCCACCCCGCGCGCGGACCATCGGCACCGCATCGAGCACTGCGCCGTGCTCCCGCCCGCGGAACTGGCCAGGCTGGCTTCGCTGGGCCTGATCGCGTCCCCGCAGGGCCGGTTCGTCAACGAACTGGGCGACGGAATGCGCGCAGCCCTCGGCGAAGCGCGGGTGCCGTGGTGCTACCGCCTCCGCAGCATCGTCGACGCCGGATGCGTCCTGCCAGCCAGCTCAGACCGCCCGGTCGTCGACGGGGCCCCGCTGCTGGGCCTCGCCGACATGGTCCACCGCCGAACGTCCACCGGACACCCGTTCTCGGTGGAGGAAGCGCTGACCCCGGCGGAGGCCCTGCGCGCCTACACCTACGGTTCGGCCTACGCCACCTTCGCGGAGAGCTACCTCGGCACCCTGGAGCCGGGGAAGCTCGCGGACTTTGTGGTGCTGTCCGCGGATCCACTGTCCACTGTGGAGGACGCCCGGGTGCTCGGCACGGCGGTGGGCGGAGAACTCCTTTACGAGGCGTCGTGATGGGGGTGGCGGTGTTGCGGTTGGCTGGCGGGATGGGTTGCTCGGCGGGTGGCTTGCGCACGCTTGCCTCGGCGGCCGGTTGGGGTGGGCGCGGGCGTTCGGTGGTTCGTTCGCTCGCGCTTGACCGCTGGTTGGCTGGCTGGGGTGCTCGCGAGCGTTCGCACGCTGGCTTTCCCGTGCTTGCTCGCTCGGCGGCCGGTTGGCGCGGGCGTTCGGCGGTTCGCTCGGTGGCACTTGACCGCTGGCTGGTTGGTCGGGGTGCTCCCCGCCGTTCGGTGGCTTACTCGCGGGCGGTTGACCGCTGGCTGGCTGGCCGGGGTGCTCGCGAACGTTCGCACGCTGGCTTGCGCGTACCCGCACGGTCGGCGTTTGGTTCCAGTGCTCGCGACCGCTCGGCGGTTCGTTCGCGGGCACTTCACCGCTGCCTGACCAGCTCGCGTGCTCCCCGCCGTTCGATGGCTTGCCTGCACATCGTCCGCCGTTCGGCGGTTGGTTTGTGCGTTCGCCATCGCTCGGTGGGTTGCTTGCTGGCACTTCGCCGTTCTCTGGCTGGCTGGGGTGCTCGCCAAGGTTCGCACGCTGGTTTGCGCGTACCCGCACGGTCGGCGTTCGGTTCCCGTGCTCGCGACCGCTCGGCGGTTCGTTCGCGGGCACTTCACCGCTGCCTGACCAGCTCGCGCGCACCCCACCGCCCGATGGCTAGCCGTCCTTCAGCGATCGGTCTCGCGCCTCGCCGACCGTCGGTGAGCGTGTCCGCCCTCGCCGACCCATCGGCTTATTCAGTTGTCGGTTCACCGGCCATCAACCACCAACCTTTCCCTCTCGTGACGCTCCATACCGGCTCCGCCGCGCCGGACTTCTCTTGCACTGCTCTGATACCTGCACCGTAGCCGCCACCACCGACAAGAAAGGGGCGCTCGATGCCCGTTCGTGACGCTGTCTTCGAGGACGTCGAGGAGATTTGCAGCCTTATCGAGGAACACGCGGTCTACGAGGACAAGCACGACCTCAAACTCGACCGCGCCGAGATGAGCGGCCATCTGTTCGGTCCGGAACCCAAGGCGTGGGTGTTGATGTGCACGCCGCCGGGGCGGCCGGACGTCGTCGCCGGGTTCGCGTTCTGCAGCTGGAATTTCTCCACGTGGGAGGGGCGGCCGGGGATCTGGCTCGACGATCTGTTCATCCGTCCGGAGTACCGCAGGCACGGGCTGGGCAGGGAGCTGCTCGACGCGCTGCGCGCCCGCACGACGGGGCGCGTCGAGTGGGACATGCAGGCGGGCAACGAGAAGGCGGAGGCGTTCTACGCGCAGCTCGGCGCGGAGCCGGTGCCGGGCTGGATTCGTTACCGCTGGCGGCCCTGACAGGACGGTGCCTGGCAGCCCGACCGGCCGGGGAAACGCCGGACCTGCGGGGAAAGAGCTGACCAGGCGATCGGGACAGCAGCTGACCGGGAGACCGGGACAGATCCGCCAGCGGTCCCACCCGGCGGGGAAAGGGCTGGCCGGGCGAGCGAGATCGCCGCGCCGCTCCCGCTGACCGGCCAAGAAAGAGCCTGCCAGGCGAGCAGGACCGCAGCGCCGCGCCGCTGACCGGCAGGAAAACAGCTGGCCGGGCGAGCGGAACTGCAGCGCCGCTCCGGCTGACCGGCGGGGAAGGAGCTGGCCGGGCGAGGGGGACCGCAGCGCCGCTCCGGTTGACCGGCGGGGGAAGAGCTGGCCGGGCGAGCGGAACCGCAGCTCCGCTCCCGCTGACCGGCGGGGAAGGAGGTGGCTGGGCGAGCCGGACCGCCGCGCCGCTCGGGCTGACCGGCGGGGAAAGAGCTGGCCGGGCGAGCGGAACCGCAGCGCCGCTCCCGCTGACTGGTGGAGAAAGAGCTGGCCGGGCGAACAGGACCGCAGCACCGCTCCCGCTTACCAGCCGGGAAACACCTGTCCAAACGAGCAGAACCGCACCGCAGCCCCCCCCGACCGACCACAAACCAGCCCGCCCAAGCCACCGAGACGGGCACCGGCCCAAGGAGACCACGAAGGAACCACCCAGCGGTCCCGACCGGCCGACCTCGGCGGGCCCGGCCCCGTATCGTATGCGGCATGGGAGATGGTTCCGTCCGGAGGTCGTCGTCGGTCGAGGACTACGTGCGGGTGATCTACGGGCTGGTCGAACGGGGCGAGGCGGTCACCAACGCGTCGCTGGCCGGGCGGCTTGAGGTGAGTCCGTCGTCGGCGTCGGGCATGGTGACGAAGCTTTCTCAGCTCGGCCTGGTCGCGCACGTGCCCTACCGCGGCATCGAGCTGACCCCCGAGGGGCGGCAGCTCGCGCGGTCGGTGCTGCGCAGGCACCGGCTGATCGAGACGTACCTGGTCTCCGAACTCGGCTACACCTGGGACGAGGTGCACGCCGAGGCCGACGCGCTCGAACACGCCGTCTCCGATCGGCTCGTCGAGCGGATCGCGGCCAAGCTCGGCAATCCCGTTCGCGATCCGCACGGCGATCCGATCCCGGCCCCGGACGGGAGCGTCGAGGAGCTTCCGATGCGCATTCTGGACGACCTGCCGCCCGGTGCGGTCGGCGAGATCGTCCGCGTCTGGGACACCGATCCGGACCTGCTGCGCTACCTCACCGAGCACGCGATCGGGCTCGGCGAGCGGATCGAGGTGGTCGAGCGGCAGCCGTTCGGCGGGCCGATGGTGGTCAAGGTCGGCCAGCCGCCGGACGCCGCCACGCACGCCATCGGCAAGGAGATCGCGCAGGCGTTGTCGGTCACTCTGCGCTGAGGAGCGTACGCGCGAGTGTCGCCGCCGGGCGGATGTGTGCGGCGGCGAACCCGCCGACGATGGGCGGCATGACCACTACCAAGCCGTTCCGCTTCGGCATCGTCACCGGATACGCCCCGGATCTGGAGTCCTGGACCGCGCAGGCCCGCCGGATCGAGGAACTCGGGTTCGACACGATGTTCGCGACCGACCCGGTCGGCGGGCTCGACCCGTTGACGCTCGTTCCGGCCGCCGCCGCGGTCACGAGCAGGCTCACCGTCGGCACCTTCGTGCTGGCCGATCCGTTCCGCGACGCCCGGAACCTCGCGTGGCAGGCCGATTCACTGCATCAGGCGACTGGCGGCCGCTTCCTGCTGGGGCTGGGCGTCGGCCATCCCGGCGCGGGCAGGCACGCCGCGACGCTGGGCCGCGAGTTCCTTTCGCCGGGCGAACGCGTCGCCCGGTTGGCGGACACCGTCGAGGTGCTTTCGCAGCGCCCCGAGCGGCCTCGGCTATTGCTCGCCGGTTCCGGGCCCAAAATGCTCGCGCTCGCCGCGCGCACCGCCGACGTCGTGACGTTTTCCTGGGGTCCGCGCACGACCGAGGACCAGGCTGACTCCATTGTGGACACTTTTCGCTCGTTCGCGGGAGACCGCGACGTCGAACTGGCGGTGAACCTGACCGCGGTCGGGGACAAGCCTTCCCCGCAGATCGCGCGCTACACCGGGGTCGACGTGCCGCAGCTGGTCGAGGAGAAAGCCGTCACCGTGGTGCCGGAAAACCCTGACGCCGCCGGGGAAATGCTTCTCCGCTGGCGCGAGCGGTGGGGGATTTCCTGTGTCACGGTCAATTCCGGCTATGCGGAACCGTTCGCCGCGATCGCCAGGGCACTGTCCGCACAAGGGTGAAAGCCCTTCCGATCATGCGGGGTCCGGCCTACGCTCCGAGGTTTCCCAGCGACGTGGTTCGGAGCGTGTGCGATGACCGGTCAGCGAACACCGACGATCGACCGGGGGAGTAACGCGGGGCGGGATCTCGGGCAATTGCTCGAAACCGGCCCGTTCGCCGAAGCGCTGCGCGCGGCCATCCGGGCCCGCGGGCTTGGCTTGGAACGCATCAGATATCGGCTGCGGGGAAGGGGAACCACGGTCAGTCTCGCGACGTTGAGCCATTGGCAGTCCGGGCGCTGCCGTCCGGAACGCCCGGAATCGTTGCGGGCCTTGCGAAATCTCGAACAGATCCTCGGCGTCCCGGACGGGTCGCTGCGCAGGCTGCTCGGCCCGCCGCGTCCGCGTGGCCAGCTCCATCAGCCGGATTAGCCGCTTCCCTGAGCGCGCCTGGCCGCGGCGGACCGCGAAGCGCGCGGGCGTTCCCGACGGCTGCGCGTCCGCCGCGTTCTCCCGGGCCGGTTCGCGAAGCGGGGAGGACGCGACGCGTCCGGGAGCGCGGCGGCTTCTACGATCGGACCCATGCGTGCGGTCGTGATCGAAGAGTTCGGCGTGCTCCCGGAAGTGCGGGAAGTACCGGATCCGGTGACCCCCGACGGCGGGGTCGTCGTCGCGGTCGAAGCGACCGGCGTGTGCCGCAGCGACTGGCACACCTGGCAGGGGCACGACGAGGCGGTGCGGCTGCCGCACGTCGCCGGGCACGAACTCGCCGGGCGGATCGTCGAGGTCGGCGAGGGCGTCAAGGGCTGGGCGAAGGGCGACCGGGTGACCGTCCCGTTCGTGTGCGCGTGCGGCGTCTGCGCGCAATGCGCCAAGGGCGACCAGCAAATCTGCGACGACGAGTTCCAGCCCGGCGCGACCCACTGGGGCTCGTTCGCCGAGTTGGTCGCCATCGAGCACGCTCAGCCGAACCTGGTCGCGTTGCCGGACTCGATGTCCTCGGCGGAAGCTGCTGCGCTCGGTTGTCGCTTCGGGACGGCCTTCCGCGCAGTGTTGCGCCAGGGCGGCGTACGCGCGGGGCAGTGGGTGTCGGTGTACGGCTGTGGCGGCGTAGGCATCTCCGCGGTTCTCCTGGCGGCCGCTGCGGGTGCGAAGGTGGTCGCGGTGGACGTCTCGCCGCAGGCGCGCGCGTTGGCGGAGCGTTCTGGCGCCGTGCTGAGCGTCGATGCCAGCGCGTTCGACGGGCCGGAAGCGTTGGCGGCGTACGTCCGTGAGCGCACTGAAGGCGGTACGCACGTGTCGCTCGACTGTCTCGGCTCTCCGGCCACCTGTGCGGCTTCGGTGGGCAGCTTGCGCAAGCGCGGCCGGCACGTCCAAGCCGGGTTGATGCCGCCCAGCCAGGGGGTGCCGCCGATTCCGATGCACCGGGTGGTCGGCGGCGAGCTGGAGATTGTCGGGATTCACGGTCTGCAGGCGTACGAGTACCCGGAGTTGCTCGGCGTGGTGGAGCGGTCCGGGATCGACCTGGCCGGGTTGATCGGAACGCGGATCGGACTGGACGAGGTGCCGGCGGCCCTCGCTGCGATGAGTGAACCAGTGCCTGCCCGGGCCGGGGTGACCGTCGTCGAGTTCGGGTGACGAATGCGAGACCGAGTTGTACTGGCCATCGGCTGCGGGACGGCATGATGGAGCTGCTGCCGCGTCCGCGCCGGGAAATCGCGCCCGGGGCCGTGCACGTCCCGGATTGGCTTACCGGCGAAGAACAACGCGACCTCGTCACGGCCTGTCGCGGCTGGCGCGGTTATCGGTCGACCCGGCTGCCCGGCGGCGGCGTGATGTCGGTGCGCACGGTCTGTCTCGGCTGGCAGTGGCGGCCCTACCGCTACGACCGGCTGCGCGAGGACGGTTCGCCGGTGGAGCCGTTCCCGGACTGGCTGGCCGACCTCGGCCGCCGCGCGCTCGCCGACGCCTACGACCGGCCAGCCGATGACTACCAGCCTGACGTCGCGCTCGTGAACTACTACGACGCCACCGCGAAAATGGGCATGCACCAGGACAAAGACGAGCGTTCGACGGAGCCGGTGGTCTCGCTGAGCCTCGGCGACACGTGCGTGTTCCGGTTCGGCAACACCGAGCATCGCAACCGGCCGTACACCGATCTCGAACTGCGCTCGGGCGACCTGTTCGTGTTCGGCGGCCCGTCGCGGCTGGCGTTCCACGGGGTGCCGAAAACGTTGCCGGGCACGGCGGATCCGGATCTTGGGCTGACCGGGCGGCTCAACCTGACCCTGCGGGTGTCGGGGCAGTGAACCGGACCCGTTGCCCCGGCCGGAGCTGCGCGGCGAGGTCAAGGTCGTCCTCGTCCACCACCGCGGCGACGGGGTAGCCGCCGGTCACCGGATGGTCTGCCAGGAACAGGATCGGCACTCCCGACGGCGGCACCTGCAGCGCGCCGGGCACGGCGGCTTCCGGGGCCAGTTCGCCGACGCGGGCGCGGGTCAGCGCGGGACCGTCGAACCGGACGCCGACGCGGTCGAGGTCGCTGGTCACGGTGTAGCCGCCAGTGACCAAAGTGGACAGTGCGGACGGCGTGAACCAGTCCAGCCGCGGCCCGGGTTCCAGGCGCAGCACGGGTTCTTCCGCGAGCTGCGGCAACGGGGCGAGGTCGACGCAAGGGGCGCGCCGCACCACCGAACCGATCGGCAGCGACATCCCGGCGGCGAGGACCGGCGGACCGAGTTTGCCCAGCGTGTCGGTGGCCTGCGCGCCGAGCACCGGCGGCACGTCGATCCCGCCGCGCACCGCGAGGTAGCTGCGCAGACCGAGCGACGCGACGCCGAGTTCGAGTTCGTCTCCTGGGCGCAGCTGGATCGGCGCGCCGACCGCGGCGGCCCGCCCGCCAGCGCGAATTGGCACCCGCGCGCCGGTGACCGCGACAATCGTGTGCTCGGAAACGCGCAGCCGCAGGCCGCCGAGGGTGACCTCCAGCGCCGCGTGCGTTTCCGGGTTGCCGACGAGCCGGTTCGCCAGCTTCAGCGAACCCCGGTCGGCCGCGCCGGACCGGCCGACGCCGATGGCCGCGTATCCGGGACGGCCGAGGTCTTGCACGGTCGCGAACGGACCGGGCGCGAGGATCTCGATTTTCCCGGTCACCGAATCGCCTCGAACCGCACTCGGGTGCCCGGGACCAGCAGGTTCGGCTGCTCCCGGTCGAGGTCCCACACCGGCGCGTCGCTGTGCCCGAGCAGGTTCCAGCCGCCCGGCGACGGATGCGGGTAGATCGCGCTGTACTCGCCGGCGATCGCCACCGCACCCGCTGGCACGCGCGTGCGCGGCGTGCGGCGGCGCGGCAGGTGCAACACCGGATCGAGGCCGGTCAGGTAGGCGAAACCGGGCGCGAAACCGCAGAACGCCGCGACGTAGGTGGCCGCCGAATGCCGTTGCACCACCTCGGAAACCGACAGTCCGGTGGCCTCGGCGACGTCCGCCAGGTCCTCGCCGTCGTAGCGCACCCGGAGGGTGACGGTGTCCGCCGAATGCTCGGAGACGTCCACAGTGGACAGCGAAGCGAGCAACCGAGTCAAAGTGGCGGAATCGGTGCGGGCTGGATCGAACCGGACCAGCAGAGTGCGGGCGGCGGGGACGAGTTCGACAACGCCCTCGGGCTGGGCGGCTTCGCAGGCCGCCTGGAACCCGAGCACGTCGTCGACCTCTACCAGCAACGCGGAACGGCCGTAGCGCAACACAGTGCTCACCTGGCTCACACGAATGACCTCAGCACCACGCCGGATTCGGTGAGCAGCTCGCGAATCCGCCGGGCCAGCTCGACCGCGCCGGGCGTATCTCCGTGCACGCAAAGGGAATCCGCTCGCAACGTGAGCTTGCCGCCCTCGGCGTCGACGACCTCGCCGGTGGTCGCCATGGTGAGCGCCCGCGCGGCGACTTCGTCGGCGTCGTGCAGCACCGCGCCCGGCAGCTTGCGCGACACCAGTCGGCCTTCAGGCGTGTACGCGCGGTCGGCGAACGCTTCTGCGTACGCGGGTACTCCCGCCGCTTGAGCAGCGCGCAGCATTTCGGAGTCTGGAGGACACAGCAGGGCCAAATCGGTGTGATAACGCCGTACGCCTTCGACAAGCGCAGCTGCCTGCTCCGGGTCGACAGCCGCAGTGTTGTACAGCGCGCCGTGCGCCTTCACGTAACGCACGCAGCTGTGCGCCGCGCGCGCGAAGGCGTCGAGAGCGCCAATTTGGTACAGCACTTCGTCCGCGAGGTCTTCCGGCGCGATGTCGAGCGCGCGGCGGCCGAAGCCGGCCAAGTCGCGGTAGCCGACGTGCGCGCCGATCGTGACGCCGCGTTCGGCCGCGCGTTCGCACACCCGGCGCATCACGCGCGCGTCGCCGGCGTGGAAGCCGCACGCGATGTTCGCGCTGGTCACGATGTCGAGCATGGCTTCGTCGTCGCCCATGGTCCAGGCGCCGAAGCCTTCGCCGAGGTCGCTGTTGAGGTCCATGTCATCCCACCTGGTAGTCGCGATCGGGCCGGTCGGTCAAGAACATGTACCCCGGCGCGTGCGTGATGGCGAACGGCGGCTGGGACGCCATCAGCGCCGCCTGCGGGGTGACGCCGCATGCCCAGAACACCGGCACGTCACCGGGCGCGGCGTCGACCGGATCGCCGAAATCCGGCCGGGCGAGGTCGGCGATGCCCAGCTCAGCCGGGTCGCCGACGTGCACCGGGGCACCGTGCACCGCGGGCATCGCGGCGGTGATCCGCACGGCTTCCTCGACCTGGGTTTCCGGAATGTGCCGCATCGACACCACCATCGGACCGCTCAGCCGGCCAGCCGGTTCGCACTGCCGGTTCGTCACGTACATCGCGACGTTGCGGCCCTGCTCCACGTGCCGCAACGGGATGCCCGCCGCGCGCAGCAACGTCTCGAAGCTGAAGCTGCAGCCGATGGAGAACGCGACCAG
Organism: Amycolatopsis sp. VS8301801F10; assembly: GCF_046195355.1. NCBI lineage: Bacteria > Bacillati > Actinomycetota > Actinomycetes > Pseudonocardiales > Pseudonocardiaceae > Amycolatopsis > Amycolatopsis sp. VS8301801F10. The sequence continues at coordinate 2,355,341 of NZ_CP176065.1, forward strand.
GTCGCTGCGCCACACCCCGGTGGCGTCGGTGATTTCGCTGGTCAACGTGCCGTTGTGCCAGACGCGGTAGCGCGGCAGGTCGGTGCGCAGGTCCGCGCCGGGCGCGAGCCGCGTGGTCGGGTCGCCGGGTTCGCTGACGTCGAGCACCGGGCACGGCCGCGGGTTGCGGGCGCAGAACTCGCGGACGTCGTCGGCCCAGTCCGCGGGGACGGCGATCAGGTTGGTCTGGGCGTAACCGTCGGCCCAGCCGGTGGTCGGGCGTTCGGTGCCGGCGCGGAAGAGCGCGCGGGCCTCGGCCGGAGTGAGCGTCGACGGATCGTAAGAAGTGGTCATCCTTCCACCAGTTCCTTGCCTCGCGTTTCGGGCAGCCCGAGCAGGGCTACCGCGGCGATCGCGTAACCGACGGCGCCGAGGACGATCGCGCCGCCCGCGCCGAGAAAGCCCACCACCGCGGGGAAAGCGGCGCCGACCGCACGGCCGAAGTTGTAGGTGAAGCCCTGTCCGGTAGCGCGCAGCTCGGTCGGGTACAGCTCGGCGAGGTACGCGCCGAAGCCGCTGAAGATCGCCGAAGTCGAGAAGCCGAGCGGGAAACTGATCAGCAGCATCAGGCCGTTCGCGCCGTAGGGCAGCTGCACGAACAGCACGATCAGCAGCGCGGAAACGACGGAGAACAGCAGGAAGGTCTTCTTCCGGCCGAGGAGGTCGGTGAGGTAGCCGCCGCAGACGTAGCCGATGAACGCGCCCGGGATCAGCAGTGCGAAGTAGCCGCCGGTGTTGACCACGGACAGGCCGCGGCTGCTCTGCAGGTACTTCGGCATCCAGGTGAACAGCGTGTAGTAACCGCCCTGGACGCCGGTCGCGAGGAGCGCGGCGAACACCGTGGTGCGAAGCAGGTTCGGCCGGAAAATCCCGATGAGCGAGCCCTTGACCTTGGCCGAAACCCGGCGCGCGGCCGCCTCCGGCGCGTCCTCGACACTGCGCCGCACCCACAGCACGAGCAGCGCCGGAAGCACGCCGACCCAGAACAGCACGCGCCACGCGATGTCCTGGTCGAGCACGCTGAACAGCACGGTGTAGACGATCACCAGCAGGCCCCAGCCCACCGCCCACGCGCTCTGCACGAACGCCACCGTGCGGCCGCGGTACTGGGCCGAGCAGTATTCGGCGACTAGCGCGGCGCCGACCGCCCATTCGCCGCCGAACCCGAGGCCCTGCAGGCCGCGGAAGATCAGCAGCGTCTCGAAGTTGGGCGCGAACCCGCAGAGCACGGTGAAGATCGTGTACATCGCGATGGTCAGCTGCAGCGTGCGGACGCGGCCGATGCGGTCGGCGAGCACGCCGGCTCCGACGCCGCCGATGGCGGACACGACCAGCGTGACCGTGCTGAGCAGGCCCGCTTCGCCGGAAGTGATGCCGAAGTAGACGGTGATCGCGGCCAGGCCGAAGGGGAGGGTCTGGTAGTCGAACGAATCGAGGCCGTAGCCGCCGAACGCGCCGAGGAAGGCGCGGCGGCCCTTGCGGCCGAGCGAGCGGTACCAGCCGAACGGGCGGGCCGCGTTCGCGGTGCCGTCGGCGACGTTGACGTTCATGGGCACCTCACAAGGGGGACGAACTCATGGTGGCACGAGTCACATGGCCGCTACCGTACGGATCGTTCAACAATTCCACAAGTCCCTCATTTTATTGTTCACCGTCCGATGGCTACGCTGGGCGACGTGGTCACCGACGGAGAGCCGATGGGCCTGGAAGCGGATCGCGGCCTGCTCGGCCGGACGAGTACCGCGGAACGAGTGGCGGGCGTGCTGCGCACGCGCGTTTCCGAGGGTTATTTCCGGCCTGGGGTACGGCTTTCGGAGCAGGACATCGGCAGTGCGCTCGGGGTTTCGCGCAATACGCTCCGTGAGGCCTTCCGGTTGCTGACACACGAACGGCTGCTGGTGCACGAGCTGAACCGCGGGGTCTTCGTGCGGGTCCCGAGCGTCGAGGACGTGCGGGACATCTACCGCGTCCGCAAGCTCATCGAGTGCGCTGCGGTTCGCGACGTGACCGAGAAGCCGGCGTCGTACGAGAAGATCGCCAGCACCGTCGCGGACGGAGATCGCGCGGCGAAGCAGGCGCAGTGGCAGGACCTGGGAACCGCGAACATCCGTTTCCACGCGGAACTGGTGGCGCTCACCGGCAGCGAGCGCATTGTCGAGCTGATGCAGGCGCTCACCGCGGAGCTGCGGCTGGTGTTCCACGTGATGGCCGACCCGCGGCGTTTCCATGAGCGGTATCTGCCGCGGAACCACGAAATCCTGGCCGTGCTCGCGACCGGCGACGGGATCGCCACCGCGGAGATGCTCGCCGAGTACCTCGACGACGCGGAGGCGCAGCTGGTCGAGGCATACGCGGAGTTGTCCGAGACGCACTGATAGGTTCAGCCGGAACTGGCCGGTTTGCCCCGGAAGGCAGCGAGAATGGCCGTTCGGCCCCTCCTGCCGCCGGAAGGCGCCACGGCTCGCGCGGGCTGGCTACCTTCGGCAGTGGGCCGTGTGAGAGCGCCGCCCCGGGCGCCGGGACCCCCAGCCGGCGCGCGGAGAGCGGCAGGCGGCCGGGCGGCAGACCTTGGTTCCCGCCCGGCGCGCGCGGCGTTCGCGGCGGGCCGTGGCCACCGGGGGGAGGTTACGGCCCGCCGCTTTCCATCGTGTCTACAGTGGACGCTACTGGTTCACCGACCATTTCTGGTTGACGTTGCCGGTGCAGGTCCACAGCTGCAGTTTCGTCCCGTTGGCCGAACTGACCCCGGCCGCGTCGAGGCATTTGTTCGCGTGCGGGTTGACGATGTCGTGCGCCGCGGTCACCACCCACTGCTGTGCGTCGCTGTTGTTGCAGTCGTAGATCTGGACCGGCGTGCCGTCGGCGGTGCCGGAGTACTTGACGTCCATGCACTTGCCGAGCGCGCGAAGGGTCCCGTCGCTGCCGACAGTCCAGTTCTGCGCGGCGTTCCCGTTGCAGTCGGTGATCTGCAGCTGCGTGAAGTTCGCCGGATTGGCCCAAGGCACGTCGACGCATTTGCCGCCGATGCCGATGATCCGGCCGCTCGACCCGCCGGTGCTGCTCGTGGTGACGTGCACGTAGTCGACGACCAGCTGCTGCGGGAACTGCGTGCTGCCGTCCGGATCGCCGGGCCAGTCGCCGCCTACCGCGAGGTTCAAAATCAGGAAAAACGGATGGTCGAAGACCCAGCGATTGCCGTTCAGATCGGCCGGAGTGCGGGTCTGGTAAGCGTTTCCGTCGACCGACCAGACGATTTTGTTCGGCGACCAATCGACCGCGTAGGTGTGGAAACCGTCGGCGAAGACCGGGCCGTTGTACGCCGCGCCGATGCCGCCCGCGCCGGAGTAGCCGGGACCGTGGATGGTGCCGTGCACGGTGTTCGGTTCGCGGCCGATGTTCTCCATGACGTCGATTTCGCCGTCGCCGGGCCAATTCCCGCCGCCGAGCATCCAGAACGCGGGCCACATTCCCTGGCCGCGCGGGATCTTCATCCGGGTCTCGACGTGGCCGTAGGCCTGGCTGAACTTCCCGGCGGTGTTGAGCCGCGCGGAGGTGTACTGGCAGGCACCGTACCAGCAGGTGTGCCCGGAGTTTTCGCGTTTCGCGGTGATCACCAGATGGCCTTGGCCGTCGAGCGCGCCGTTGGCGGCACCCGCGGTGTACCACTGGCGTTCGTGATTGTTGCCGTTGTTGTCGCCGGTTTCGTAGGTCCATTTCGACGCGTCGGCGGCGGCGCCGGCCGGGCCGTTGAAATCGTCGGTGAAACTGTCCGCGGCCGCCGCGGTGGGAGGGGCCAAAACGGCTGGCGCGGCTTGGAGGCCGAGCGCCAGCAGCGCGGCGGCGGCGAGTGCGGCGGGGAGCCGGCTGAGGAAACTGGACATGCGCGGTCACCTCGGTTTCGGGGAGGAACCTTGAACGAGGGAGTGCTTTGTTGTGGCGGGCAACAAAGTAGGAGAAGTATGCCTGGTCTGGACCTTTGCGGCAATGGTCCGCGATGGTCACGCACTGTCGCGGGTCACCTGGCCGAGGGTAAGGCTGCCCCCACCGCACTGACGCCAGCCGGCCCCATGGTTCGCCGGGGGTACCCGTCTTACGTTCGGAAGTGCCAGCCGAGAACGGACGACGGAGAGAGGCGATCATGACGGCGGGGACGGATCTTCGACCACCGCGGGTGCGGCCCGCAGCGGAGCGAACGGTACGGGTCGAGCCGGGAAAGCACTGGTGGCGCCGCCCCTGGGTAGCGCCGTTGGGGCTGGTGGTGGTCGCGTTCCTGGCCTATTCGCTGCCGCCGTACCTGGCCTTCGACCCGGCGCGCTCGCGGGTGCCCTCGACCTTCCCCGCGCACTACCTGTTCCTGGTGGGGCACGTGGTGTTCGGGTCGATCGCGATGGTGACCGCGCTGCTGCAGGTCTGGCCGTGGATCCGGCGGAAGCACCCGGTGCTGCACCGCTATTCCGGCCGCGCGTACGTGTTCGCCGGAGTGCTGCCGTCCGGGCTGCTGGCTTTGACGATCGGCGCGGCGACGCCGTTCGGGCCGGTGACGCGGGCCAGTGACGTGCTGCTCGCGGTGCTGTGGCTCGGTGCGACCTGGGCGGGCTACCGCGCCGCTCGCGAACGCCGGTTCGGCGATCACCGGCGCTGGATGGTCCGCAGTTTCGCGCTGACGATGTCGATCATTCTCAACCGGCTCATCGGCGCGCTCGCGATGCCCCTCCTGGCACCGCAGCTCGCCACCACGTTCGGCGGCAGCGAGATCGCGCTGGGGCAGTCGGTCGCGGCGCTCGGCGCGTGGGTGAGCTGGACGGTCGCGCTGATCGCGGCGCAGCTGTGGCTGGACCGGAAACCGAAACGCCGCGCGAGTGTGTGATCCTGGCTGAACAGGTTGCCGTCCGCTGGGAGAACACCGGCGGACGGCGCCAGCTCATCCGCGCCGCTGCAGGGAACGCGCGATGATCGTCCGCTGGATCTCGGACGCGCCTTCGTAAATGCGCGGTGCTCGGACCTCTCGATACAGGTGTTCCAGCAAATGCCCGCGCCGCAGTGCTCGCGCGCCGTGCAATTGGACTGCTTGATCCACCACGTATTGCGCGGTTTCGGTCGCGAACAACTTCGCCATTGCCGCGCGACCGGCCAAGTTCTGCTCGCCCGCGTCGTACGCGGCCGCGGCGGCGTACACCAGCAGCCGGCCGGCTTCCGTTCGCGTCGCCATTTCGGCCAACGTGTGTGCGACGGTCTGTTGCTTCACCAAGGGACCGCCGAATGCCTCGCGCGAAGCTGTGTACTCGACGGTCGCGTCGAGGGCGGCTTGTGCCATACCGACCGCGAAGGCGCCGACGCTCGGCCGGAAGAGGTCCAAAGTCCGCATTGCTACGGCGAAACCGCGGTTTTCCTCGCCGAGCAGTTCATCGCGGTTTACTCGGACGCCGTCGAAAACCACCGTGCCGATGGGGTGTGGGCTCACCAGGTCGAGGTGCTCGCCGCTGAGTCCGGCGCGGTCGCCGGGGACGACGAAGGCGCTGACACCGCGTGAACCGGCGTCAGGAGTCGTGCGGGCGAAAACCGTGTAGAAATCGGCTTCCGGGGCGTTCGAGATCCACATTTTCGTGCCGGTGAGCCGCCAGCCGTCCCCGTCTGGTTCGGCGGCGAGCTGCAGGGCGGCGGCGTCGGACCCGGCATCCGGTTCGGTGAGGGCGAAGGCGGCGACGGCGTCCCCGGCGGCGACGGCGGGGAGCCAGCGCTGGACCTGTTCGTCCAAACCGGACTGGAGCACCGGGTAACTGCCCAAGCCCTGCAACGCCAAGGCAGTCTCGGCTTCGGTGCTCTGGGTGGCGAGCGCTTCCCGCAGCAGGCACAGATCGGTCGCGGCGGCCTGCCGGGTCGGCTGTCCACTTTCGACGCCGGGAAACAGCCGGGCGAGCAAGCCGTGCGAACCCATGGCCTTGAGCAACGGACGGTTGACCGCGCCTTCGGCACCGGCGGCGGCCAGTTCGACGAGTTGTTCTACGGCGATTTTCCGGACGGACGCGGCGTACGCGGCCTGCTCCGGAGTGAAAGCGAAAGCGTTCATCGGGCGTCCTCCGGTCGCCAGCGGGCGTGAGCGGTCTGGTGGCCGCCGGTGCGGACCAGGTCGAGTCGCGGTTCCGGGCCGTCGGTGCGGCCGGTTTGCGGCGGACGTTTGCCCGCTGCCCACTGTTTCGGCCACGGCACCGGATATCCCTGCGCGGCGGCCGCGTGCAAAGTCCATTGTGGATTGAACAGATGGGTGCGGCCGAGCGCGCACAGGTCGGCCCGGCCCGCCAGGATGAGCGAGTTCACGTCGTCGTAAGAGGAAATCGCGCCGACGGCGATCACCGCGGTGCCATAGCGACGGCCGACCTCGTTGCGGATCCGGTCCGCGTACGGCGTTTGGTAGCTGCGGCCGAACTTCGGTTTCTCCTCGCTGACCACCTGCCCGGTCGACACGTCGATGGCAGCCGCGCCGTGTTCGGCGAAGGCTTGCGCGATGGCCACGGCTTCGTCGGCGTCGTTGCCGCCCTCGAACCAGTCGGTGGCGGAGATCCGGACGGTCAGCGGACGGTCGGCCGGCCACACCGCGCGGACCGCGTCGAAGACTTCCAACGGGAAGCGCAGCCGGTTTTCCGGGGAGCCGCCATAGGAATCGGTGCGGTGGTTGGTCAGCGGGGACAGGAAGGACGACAGCAGATAGCCGTGCGCGCAGTGCAGTTCCAACAGGTCGAACCCGGCGCGCGCGGCGGCTTCGGCAGCCGACACGAACTGGTCCCGGATCTCGCCCAGTTCGGCGACGGTCAGCTCGCGCGGCGTCTGGTTGTTCGGCGAGTACGGCAGCGCGGAGGGCGCGCAGACCTCCCAGTTGCCCTCCGGCAGCGGGTCGTCGATGCCTTCCCACATCAGTTTCGTGGAGCCCTTGCGGCCGGAATGCCCCAGCTGCAACCCGATCTTCGCCGGGGTTTCGCGGTGCACGAAATCGACGATCCGCTTCCACGCGGCTTCCTGCTCGGAGGTGTAAAGCCCGGGGCAGCCCGGCGTGATCCGGCCTTCGGCGGACACGCAGATCATCTCGGTCATCACCATCCCGGCCCCGCCGAGTGCCTTGCTTCCCAGATGCACCAAATGGAATTCGCCGGGCACGCCGTCGACCGCGGAGTACATGTCCATCGGCGACACGACAATCCGGTTCGGCAATTCCAGCGAACCGATCCGCACCGGCTGGAACATCGGCGGCGCGACGGAAGTGCCGAGCGAATCGGCGAACCACTGATCCAGCGAGGCGGCGAATTCCTTGTCCCGCAGCTTCAGGTTGTCGTAGGTGACCCGACGGCTGCGGGTGAGCAGATTGAACGCGAACTGCTCTGGTTCCTGATGCGTGTACTGCGCCAGATTCTCGAACCACTCCAGGCTCGCCTGCGCCGCACGCTGCGTGGAAGCGACCACCGGACGTCGCTCTTCTTCATATGCGGCAAGGGCTTCCGGGACGCCCGGCTGTTCGTGCAAGCACGCGGCGAGCGCGAGCGCGTCTTCCATGGCGAGCTTGGTGCCCGAACCGATCGAGAAATGCGCGGTGTGCGCCGCGTCGCCGAGCAGCACGACATTGTCGTGGACCCAGTTCTCGCAGCGGACGGTGCCGAAGGTGGTCCATTTGGAGTTGTTGGCCAGCAGCTGATGTCCGTCGAAAATGTCGCCGCACAGTTCGCGGATCAGCTCGATCGACTTCTCGTCGCTTTCGCCCGGACCAAGTCCGGTGGCGGCGATCGGGCCGAATGCCCGCTGCCACACGTCTTCGTGCATCTCCAGGATGAACGTGCTGCCGTCCCGGCCGTACGGATAGCCGTGGACCTGCATGACGCCGTGCGGAGTTTCGAGCACGTAGAACTTGAACGCGTCGAACACGAGGTCGGTGCCGAGCCAAATGTAGCGGCACTGCCGGGTCTCGACAGACGGCCGGAACGACTCGGCGAACGCCGTGCGTACCGCGGAATTCACGCCGTCCGCCGCGACCACGAGGTCCGAAGAAGCGGCCAGCTCGGCGGGTTCCGGCGCGAGGCTGCGAAAACGGACATCAATGCCCATTTCGCGGCACCGCTGCTGCAGGATCGCGAGCAGCCGTTTGCGGCTCATCGCGGCGAAACCGTGCCCGCCCGACGTCGACACGGTGCCGCGGTAGTGCACGTCGATGTCGTCCCAGCGCGCGAACTCCCGGCTCATCGCCTCGTGCACGGCCGGGTCGGCGTGTTCGATGCCGCCGAGCGTCTCGTCGGAGAAAACGACGCCGAAGCCGAACGTGTCGTCCGGCGCGTTGCGCTCCCAGACCGTGATTTCGTGGTCCGGGCCGAGTTGTTTCGCGAGCACGGCGAAGTAGAGGCCCGCAGGCCCGCCGCCGACTACTGAAATCCGCACGCGACCCAGGGTATGTCGTTTGCCATACGGTCGTCAAGAAGACGATAGATGGGTTAGGCTCCCGGCATGGAGCGGATCAATCCCCCCGAGCTGGGCACGCCATCGGGGTTCTCGCACGCGGTGGCGGCACAGGGCCGGCTGGTGTTCCTCGCCGGGCAGACCGCCCTGGACGCGGACAACCGGATCGTCGGCGACGGCGTCGTGGAACAGTTCGAGCGCGCGCTCGGTAACCTGCTCACCGCGTTGCGCGCGGCCGGCGGCGAGCCCGCGGACCTGTGCAGCCTGACCGTCTACATCGTCGACATGGACGACTACAAGGCGCACGCGCGCGAGATCGGCCGCGTGTGGAAACGGCTGGTGGGCGCGGATTACCCGGCGATGGCGGGCATCGGCGTGAACCGGCTGTGGGACGTCGAAGCGCTGGTGGAAGTGCAGGGCTACGCGGTGGTCAACCGCTGAGCACCTGCCGCAGGTGCGTGCGCGCGGCTTCCTCGAGCCGGTCGTGCAGCGTGAAGAACACCTCCGCGGCGCGGATGCCGGACCAGCCCTCGGGCAGCAATTCCGCAGGCAGGCAGGGGTCGAGGTACGGCATCCGCCGCCAGCCGGTGAGCACGCGCAGGTAATCGGCGAACGCTTCGTCGGTGGGCGTCGTGCGGCGGCGTTGCCACCGGCGCAGCGCCGGTTCGTGCTCCTCGAGGAACGCCGTGTACAGCTCGTCCAGCTGGTCGAGGTCCCACCACTCGCGCACCTTCTCGCGCGGATCGCCGAACGCCAGATGCTCGGCGCGGAACACGTCGGCGTACTCGGTGAGCCCGAGTCGCTCCAGCGTGCCGACGGTGACCTCGTACAGGTGCGCCGGCGCGATCCAGACGCCCGAGGACGCGGTGCCGAAACCGAGCCGCGACAGCTGCGTCCGCAGCACGTGCCGTTTGTGCCGTTCGGCTTCCGGCACCGAAAACACCGCGAGCAGCCAGCCGTCGGCGAGCTTCGCGCGGTCGCGGCGGAAGATTCGTTCGTCGCCCTCGCGCAGCAAATCCAGTGCGGTACCGGACAATTCGTACCCGGCGGCTCCGTCGCGGCGCACCGCTTCGAGCACCCCGCGCCGTTTGAGCCGGGAAATCGACGACCGCACGGCGGGCTCGTCGACCCCGACCGCGGCGAGCAGGTCGATCAGCGAGGCGACCGAAAGCCATTCGCCGCCCGCCTGGTGATGCACGCCGTAGACCGACACGATGAGGTGCCGGGGCTGGGCCGCGCGCCCGCCGTCGGCATCGGCTGCTTCCGGTACGGCCGTCACCCGGTCACCATACCGTGCCGTTCGCCGCCAATCCGGCCGCAGCCGCGGCGGGTTTCTCCGCGCACATCGGCCGCGGATCGGCGCCAGGCGAGGGGTAGCATTTCGGGCGCGATGGCGTTTGTGAGCACTGCACCGTTGGTGAGCCGGCTGACCCGCCGCGGACGGCTGATGGCGAAACGCACCTGCGACCGCCGGGGACACGCCTTCGCGTTCGGCCGGTTCCTTTTCCGCACCCCCACCGCCTGGGAGTACGCGGCGGCGGTCGCGGGCGGCAGCGATCCAGCCGCGCAGCGCTGGCTCGGCTGGCTTCCGGAGTCCGTGGTGGCCGAGCCGATGCGCGGCGAGGCGCTGCGCGTCGTCCCCGGGACCGGACCGGACTGGACCACGCCGGACCCGCATTCGGTGGACGTCGTCGCGATCGATCTCGTGGCCGGCCGCTGCGCCGGTCTGGTCAGCGTGCACGCGGGCGAGGACGGCGGCCCGGAAACCGGCGGCTATCTCGCGCCGGGATATCGCGGACAGGGATTCGGCCGCGACCTGTTCGCCGCCGGTCTGGTGCTGGCGCACGAGCATCTCGGGCTTTCGCGGGTGCGCGCGGGCGCGGAGGTCGGCAATGTCGCGAGCGGCCGTTCGCTGGAGGCGGCCGGACTGCGCCGGGTGCCGGGACCGCCGCAGTACACGCTGCCGGACGGGCGGGCCTGCGAGGCCTGGTGGTACCAGCACGACGCGGCGTGGCCGCGGAAATGCGCGGGACCGCAGGCACGGTGGCTAGCCCCCCCCAGGTTGAGTCGTGAGTGCCTATCCCGGTTCTAACCGCGATAGGCACTCACGACCCGTACTCCTCAAACGCCTTCAACGTCCTGATCACCAACGCCCGCTCGCCAGGGCTCAACGGCGCCAACGCCGCCTCCCACGCCTTCGCCCCGCGCGCGAGCCAAGCGTCGACGGCTGGGCGCTTGTCCGCGTGGATGCTCACGATGGTGCGCCGCCGGTCGTCCGGGTCCTCGGTGCGTTCCAGCACGCCCTGCCGGGACAGGTCGCCGATCATCAGACTCGCTGTGGTGGGCGCGATTTCGAGCCGTCCGGCGAGTTCGTTGACCGTCATCGGGCCGTCGAACAGCAGGTAGGCCAGCAGGGACAAATGCCGCGGCGCCAGCGTCACGTCGCCGAGTTCCGGAGGCGGCGGCGTCCGCTTCGCGCGCCCGACGAGGCGGGGCATCAGAAGCAGCAGTTCGCGGACCCCGTCCTCGACGGTCGGGCCGGATTCGATGGCCATGCCGCGACAGTACCTGCGCGTGTGTTGACAGCCCGATTCGCGCGATCCTAGGTTCGTTGTTACATCATCAAACAGGGAGTTTTCCGATGTCGGACTGGAACCAGCAGATCATCGACGAGTTCCGCGCGAACGCGGGCAAGGTCGGCGGCATGTTCGAGGGCAAGAACATGGTGTTGCTCACGCACACCGGCGCGAAAAGCGGCAAACAGCGGGTCAGCCCGCTGGTGTACACCACCGACGGCGACCGGATCGTGATCGCCGCGTCCAAGGGCGGCGCGGACACGAACCCGGACTGGTACCACAATCTCGTCGCGAACCCGTCGGTCACGGTCGAGATCGGCACCGACAAGTTCCCGGCGACGGCGAAGCTCGTGACCGACCGCGCCGAGCGCGACCGGCTGTACGCCAAGATGGTCGAGCACGCGGAGGGTTTCGCGGAGTACGAGAAGAAGACCGAGCGCGTGATCCCGGTCTTCGTTCTCGAACGCTGAGTTGCTAATCCGACCAAAAGTAGGCCGACCCCCCACTTGGCACGTAACCGTTGCCACGAAGCCATTAGGCCGTGACTGTGGTCGGATTAGCAATGATCGGCACAGTCAGCCCAGCGGCTGTCCGTAGACGAAGCTCCGCAACCGTCCAGTCGACATCGGATCCAGCGGAGCGAACAGCTTGGCGTGCGCGGCCTGCACGGTCGCCGCGTCCGGCTCGATCATCGACAGCGCACGCACGGTGTAGCGCGAATCAGCGGTGAAATCCGGCGCGGAGGAGTGCTGGTAGGCGCCGCCGAGCAGGTCGATGATCAGCACAGCGGGAATGGGTGCCTCCGGGCCGGCGTGGTCGAGCACGGTGCTCAGCACGTCGTCCCGGAGCACCGGCAGCACGCGGTTGTCGCCGAGGTACGAGTGCGGGTGCGGCGGTTCCGCGGCGATCTGGCCGGAATCGGTGAACGGCATCGTGGTCAGCGTGTCCTGCAGCGGGCCGAGGGCGCGCAGCGGGGCGACGAGTTCGTCGCCGCCGGTGCCGAGGTAAGCCACGCGAATGTGGGCGATGTGCTTGCCCCGCAACGGTTCCGGCACCATCGGCAGATCCGGGTAGGGCACCATCGCGACCGAGGTGCCGACGGTGTCCGGCAGGTCGGAGGTCCAGTCGCGCCAGGTGCGCAGGACCTCCGGGATCTTGGCGGTGTCGAAGTACAGTCCGCCGCCGTACAGCGTGGTCACCGGCACCAGATCGAACTCCAGCGAGGTCACGATGCCCGCGTCGATCGGGCCGGTCGTGCGCGTGCCGTCGGGCCGGACGATCTCGGCGGAGCGAACGCGGTCGGCGGCCAGGCCGAAGTGCCGGCCGAGGAGGCCGAATCCGCCGCCGAGGGTGTAGCCCACCACGCCGACGCCGGGGGACGAACCGCTCAGCGGCGCGAGCCCGTGTTCCGCGGCGGCGGTGATGACGCTGCCCCAGGTGGTCCCGGCTTCGACGCGAGCCACGGCCCGGTCCGGGTCGATGGTCACGCCGGTCATCCGGCGGGTCGAGATCAGCACGCCTTCGGCCGGTGCGCGCAGCCCGTGCCCGGTGGCCTGCACGGAAACCGGCAGGTCGCGCTCGGCCGCGAGCCGGACCGCGGCGGCGACGTCGTCCGCGCTGGTGGCGGCGACGACCAGTTGCGGGGTGGAGGTGATGCCGGTCTGGAACCCGGCGATCTCTTCGCGGTAACCGGTGTGGTCAGGGGTGAACGTCTGCATGCCTTAAGCGTGCTAGGCCGACGGCGATAAGTCCAAGAGATACTAGTTCCTGTGGCTAGAATTACTGGTTATGGAACTGCATCAGCTCGAGTACTTCGTCGCGGTCGCGGAGGAAGCCAACTTCACGCGCGCGGCGGCCCGGATGCACGTCGCGCAGCCCGGGGTCAGCGCGCAGATCCGGCGGTTGGAACGCGAGCTGGGGCAGCCGTTGTTCGACCGGTCCGGGCGCACGGTCCGGCTCACCGGCGTCGGCGAGGCCGCGCTGCCGCACGCCCGGGCCGCGCTCGCGGCGGTGGCGGCGGTGCGCGAGACGGTCGCGGAGCACGAGGGGCTGGTGCGCGGGCAGGTAGCGATGGGGATGGTGACCTCGCTCGGGCCGGTGGAGTTGCCGGAGTTCCTCGCCGAGTTCGCGGAACGCTATCCGGGCGTGGAAATCACGCTCAGCGAGGCGAATTCCGACCAGATGGTCGAGGCGTTGCGCGAGGGACGGCTGGACGCCGCGGTGATCGGCCTTGCTGACGGCGTGCCCGCCGGGCTGACCGCGCAGATCGTGCTCGACGAGGAGCTGGTCGCGGTCACCTCGCTGCGCGACGAATTCGCCGACCGGGCCTCGCTCACCCTGGCTGAGCTGGCCGAACGGTCGCTGATCTGCCTGCCGAAGGGCACCGGCATGCGCGGCGTGCTGGACCGCGGGTTCGCCGCGGCCGGGCTGCACTCGCGCGTGACGATCGAGGCGAGCGACCCGAACGTGCTGGCCAAGCTCGCGATCCGCGGTCTCGGCGTGGCGCTGGTCCCGGAATCGCTGGCTCGCTACTACGCCGAGGAGTCGCACACCCTGCGGCTGCGGCCGGAGCTGCGCGGGCAGCTGGCGCTGGCGTGGCGGTCCGACGGCCCGGCCGGACCCGCGGCTCGCGTGCTCATCGAGTTCGCCCGGTCGGTGCTTTAGCGAGCGGCGAAGGATACCGACGCCGTCCCGGATTCGCCAAGTAATTCCGGCTGGAATTCCCGAAACGCCGACCCGCCGCTCCCGAACATATCCGCCGCAGTGGGCCGTTCAGGTTATCTTGCCGCGTATTCGCGGGAATTCGTCGTACTGTCGGCAGCGGCCGCGAGTGCGGTCGAAGTCCCGAGAAGACGGAGGTATTTCCGTGAAGCTTGTTCGTCTCGTGCGCAAGGCCCTTCCGAGCAAGAGCCTGAAGTCTTACGCCTGGTACGGCTGGATCTGACCGTCCCGATAAACGGTACCGGCCGGTTCCGGAATTCCCCGGAACCGGCCGGTTGTCCCGCTGAAGAGGAGTTGTGCGTGACCATTCCCGCTGAACGGAACAAAGTGCGGCAGGTGGTATTCGCGCCGCGTCTTCAAGAACTGTTCGACCGTTATCGGGGGACTTCCTTCTTTCGGCTGGAACCGGACACCGTCGGAGTCGCCGGGGCCGAGCTGATGGACGCGCTGCTGCGCAGCCGGCCGGCGAACGCCGAGGAACGGCCGACGTTCAAGCCGGTGCGCGGCCGGGTCGTCACGCGGCCGGAATCGTCGGCGCTGATGCGGGCGGTCGGCGCGGACGTGCGCGCCGCGCTCAAGAAGCCGCTCGGCGACGCCGACCTCACCGGAACCTGGCCCGCCGTACCGCACAACTACCTGCGGGACCTGGTGTTCGGCCGCGAACAGCGGCGGTTCCGGGTCCTCGTCGACCGCCGGCTCGAGCTGACCCCGAAGATCACCTGGGCGGCGGTCGCCGCCGGAGCCGCGCTCTGGGGACGGCCCGCTCCCGAGGTCGCTCTGTCCACTTTGGCGCGGATGGTGCTGGAGGCGGACAGCTACGAGCAGCGCCGGTTCGCGATGTACCTCTACCGGCGCGTGGCCGGACCGGTCTGCTTCACCGTCGCCGCGCTGGTCACGAACGCCCTGTGGCTCAGCTCGCCGCTGGACGACGACGTGCCCACCGAGTACGTGCTCAACGAAGCTCTGCGCCTGCTGCCGCCGTCGTGGAACATCCTGCGCGTGCGTTCGCCGGAGTTCGCCGAGGTGGACGCCCGGATCGGCCCGGGCGACGACGTCCTGCTGCTGCCGCTGCTCAGCCATCGCGACCCCGAACTGTGGGACGCGCCGGACGAGTTCCGGCCGAGCCGCTGGGCCGCGCTCGATCCGGACACCCACCCCGGCTACCTCCCGTTCGGGCACGGCAACGAGCGCTGCTGGGGACGGCATATGGTGCTGCCGCTCGCGGAACGCATTCTCGACCTGGTCCGGCGGGACGGGCTGGTCGTCGATCCGGCGCAGACGCGGGCGCGGGTGCACCTGGACGGGCTGCTGGAGGTTTCGGACGTGCGGGTCGTGCGTGCCTGAGGGCTCTTGACAACGTGTCAACTGAGGCGTTCCCCTGGACGGGTGCTCCAAGACGGCGTGCTCGGCGTCAGCCTGCTCGCGGGCGGCGCGAACGTGATCATGCAGCTGGGCCGGCCCGAGGTCGGGTACGGCGTGCTGGAAAGCCGCGTCGATTCGGGGAACCTCTTCAAGCATCCGCTGAAACGCACGCGCACCACCGTCACCTATCTCGCGGTCGCCGTGCTGGGCACCGACGCCGACCGGGCGGCGTACCGGCGGGCGGTGAACTCGGTGCACGCGCAGGTGTTCTCGACCGAGGCGAGTCCGGTCCGGTACCGCGCCTTCGACCGGGAGCTGCAGCTGTGGGTCGCCGCCTGCCTGGCCCATGGCGTCGAGGACGTGCATCGCGCGTTTCTCGGCCGGCCCGCCCCGGAATCGTGGTACGCCGAGGCCGCGGTGCTGGGCACGACGCTGCAGGTGCGTCCGGAAGACTGGCCGGAGGATTTCGCCGCGTACTGGGCGGACGGACTGGCCCGGGTGGACATCGACGACCGGCTCCGCGAATACCTCACCGCCATCGCGAACCTGGAATTCCTGCCGCGGCCGTTCTCGTTCCTCTTCGGACGGTTCCACCGCTTCGTGACGACCGGATTCCTGCCGGAGGTGTTTCGCGAGCAGATGCGGCTGCCGTGGTCGGCGGCGGACCAGCGCCGGTTCGATCGGCTGATGCGCGGAATCGGCCGAATGGTCGAACCGCTTCCGGTGCGTGTGCGGCGTTTCCCCTATGACGCGTGCCTCGCGGACTTCCGGCGACGGTTGCGCAGGGGGAAACCGCTCGTCTAAGTGGTTGACCGGACTGCCGCGGTGGGCAAGGGTTGGCGTATGGCCAAACCGGATGAGGTGCGCGAAGGGGTTTCCCTGACCAACCTCGACCAGGAGCTGTTCGTCGACGCCGGGGTGACGAAGCGCGACCTCGTCGATTACTTCGACGCCGTTTCGGACCGATTGCTGCCGGTGCTGCGCGACCGTCCGCTGTCGGTGATGCGGGTGCTGCGCGGGCAGGACGCGTTCATGCAGAAAAACCTGCCGAAGTACACGCCGGAATGGGTGCCGCGGGCGAAACTGTGGGCGGAGAGTTCACAGCGGACAGTCACTTACGGCCTGTGCAACGACCGCCGGACGCTGCTGTGGTTCGGCAATCAGCGCGCGGTCGAACTGCATCCGGCGCTGACCCGGGTGGACCCGATCGGCCAGACCGACCTGATCATGGACCTCGACCCGCCCGAGGGCGCGGATTTCCGCGTCGCGGTGGAAGCGGCGCGGCTGGTGCGCCAGGCGTTGGCCGACGTGGGGCTCGCCGGTGCGTTGAAGACCAGCGGGTCGAAAGGCGTGCACGTGTTCGTGCCGCTGGTGCCCGGGCTGTCCTTTGAGGACGTGGCGGCGGCGACCCGGGCGGTCGGCGCGCGGGCGGAACGGATCGATCCGCAGCTGGCGACCACGGCGTTCATCCGGGAAGACCGGCACGGCAAGGTGTTTCTCGATTCGACCCGGGCGGGCGGAGCGACCGTGGCGGCGGTGTACAGCCCGCGGATCCGGCCGGGCGCGCCGGTGTCGTTCCCGGTCCGCTGGGCGGACGCGGACCACGTCAAACCGGCGGATTTCACCGTGAAGACCGCGGTGGAGCTGCTGGGCAGCGCGGATCCGTGGTCGGAGGAACTGCCGGAACCGCAGGAACTTCCGGCGGATCTCGTGGCCGAGGGGCGGACGATCCCGGTCGCCCGGGTCGCGGCGATGCACGAGGGCAAACGCCGGGCCCGGGCGCGCCGGGAATCAGGGGAGAGGGAGTAGATCCTGGTGGTGCACGGTGACTTCGGTGAGTCGCCGGTCTTCGGGCACTGCCAGGCCGGGCTCTTGTTCTCGGGCCGCGGCGATGAATCCGCGGTACCAGGTGTCGATGAGGTCGCGGTGCTCCGGGCCGAGCCGCCACGGGGACGGTCTGGAGTGGACAGTCCAGCCGTGTTTTTCAAACTCCGCCGCGGTGAAGGCGGCGGCGTCCGGGCCTAGCTTCCCGCCCCGGCGTTGGTGGGCGTTGAAGGCATTGTTGAGCGCTTCGTCTTGCGGGTCCGGCGGGGTGAGCTGAGCCGAGCCGGTCACGGACAACGTGAACAACGCTGGGCTTCGCGCGTCCACACAGGACTTCACTAGGCGCTGGATTTCTTCCTGGGTAAGGAGATCCAGCAAAGCGGAAGCTGTCACCAAAGAAGTTCCGGTCAGGTTCAGCCGGGTCACGTCGGCTTGTTCCGTCTCGACGTCGATCTCCGGCGGCAGACCGCGGGCGGCGATCTCCAGCAACCGCGGGTCCTGGTCGTGCAGAATCCACCGCTGCGGTTTCGGAAGACGGCAGCTCAGCCAGCGTCCCATCGCTCCGGTGCCGCAGCCGAGATCCCGGATGACCGCCGGACGGGCCGGGAGCAGGGCGACCAGATCGGCTGCCCGGGCCGCCGAGTCGGCTGGTTCCCGGAGCCGCAGCCATTCCGGTGCGTATCCGGAAGAGTCCACTGTGGTCACAAGGAACGCTCGTATCCGGCCGAAGCGGCGTGGGATTCGTGCAGGGTCACCGAAATCTGCGCCAGTCCGCGCGCGTTCTCGCCGAGTTCCCCGGCGTGGATCCGGTCCGCGAGCCGGTCGGCGATCACCTTGGCGAGGTATTCGGTCGACGTGTTGATCCCGGCGAAATCGGGTTCGTCGTCCAGGTTGCGGTAGTTCAGGTCGGCGAGCACCGCGCCGAGCTGCTGGGTGGCGAGCCCGATGTCGACGACGATGTTGTCCGAGTCCAATTCGGACCGCCGGAACGTCGCGTCGACCACGAACGTCGCGCCGTGCAAACGCTGCGCCGGGCCGAAAACCTCGCCGCGGAAACTGTGGGCGACCATGATGTGATCGCGCACGGTGACACTGAACAACGCGTTTCTCCTTTACCGGTAGGTGATCCGATGCGCCAGTCCGCGCAGGGTTCCGTTCGCTAATCGAGCCGCGACGTCCGGCAATTCGGCGAAGGCGGATTCGCCGGTGATCAGCGCGTCGAACGCCGGGTCCGCGAGCAGCCGCAACGCCAGCGCCATCCGGTCGCCGTACCCGCGCCGAGCCGCGCGCGCCGGCGAGACGGTGCCGACCTGGCTGCCGCGCACGGTGAGCCGTCGCGAGTGGAAGTTCTCGCCGAGCGGCACCGACACCTGACGATCGCCGTACCAGCTCAGCTCGACCACCGTGCCCTCGTGGCCGAGCAGTTCCAGCGAGCGCGCGAGCCCGGCGTCGGTCGCGCTGGCGTGCACGACGAGGTCGAGGTCGCCGCTAGCGGTTTCCGGGGTGGCGTAACGGATGCCGAACGCCTCGGCGACCTCCGCGCGGTCCAGGTCGGGGTCGACGAGCTGGACGTCCACGCCGGGAAACCGGGACAGCAGCCGCGCGACACTGCAGCCGACCATCCCCGCCCCGACCACCGCGATCCGGTCGCCGACCAGCGGCGCCGCGTCCCAGAGCGCGTTCACCGCGGTCTCGACAGTCCCGGCGAGCACCGCCCGCGCGGCGGGAACGTCATCGGGAACCACGGTGACCGCCGAGGCGGGCACGACGTACTCGGTCTGATGCGGATAGAGGCAGAACACCGTGCGGCCGGTCAGCTCCGGCGGTCCGGAAAGGACCTCGCCGACGTTCAAGTAGCCGTACTTGACCGGCCACGGAAAGTCGCCCTCCTGATACGGCGCGCGCATGGCCTCCTGTTGGCTCGCCGGCACCCCGCCGCGCAGCACCAGGCTTTCGGTGCCGCGGCTCAGCGCCGAAAATCGCGTCCGGACCAGCACTTCGTCGGCTTGTGGAGCAGCCAGTTCGGCCGATCGGAGCTCCCCGCCCTCGGCCGAAGTGAACCAGAAGGCCTGCGCCGCCCGTGTCAAGGTTGTCCTCCGTTGCTGCCGGATCGAGGAGAAATGACTGTCTCCACCTGTACACGAACCCCGGCCGAGCTGGGTTCAACCGTCGTCCAGCAGGCCCCCGCGCTGCTGGCGCAACTCGCGCTGCTCACCCTGCTGACGGCGACGGCCGGCCTCGGCCCCGCCGGATGGGCGGCCGGCGTGGCCTACCTGCTCGGCCTGCTGGTGCTGCTCACCCAGGGCGCCTGGCGGATCCGGGTGTACCGGCTGGGCCCGGCCGACCAGGTGACCCTCGCCCGAGCGGCCCTGATCGGCAGCGTGACCGCCCTGGTCGCCGACCGCCTGGGCGGGCACCCGCCGCTGGCCCTGCTCGTCCCTCTCGCCGGGGTCGCGCTGGCCTTGGACGCGCTCGACGGCTACGTCGCCCGTCGCACCGGAACCGTCTCCGCGCTGGGCGCCCGGTTCGACATGGAAGCGGACGCCTTCCTGATCCTCGTGCTGAGCGTCCTGGTCGCCACGACGGCCGGCCCGTGGGTCCTGGCGATCGGCCTGATGCGCTACGCGTTCGTCGCCGCGGCGCGACTGTGGCCCTGGCTCCGGGCCCCGCTGCGCCCGAGCAAGGCCCGGAAGGCAGTGGCGGCTCTGCAGGGAATCGCCCTGACCGCCGCCGCGGCCGGAGTCGCGCCGGTGGCCTTGGCCGGGATCGCGGTGACGACACTGAGCTGGTCATTCGGACGGGACGGGTGGTGGCTGTACCGGAACCGGGCTTCCTAGAGCGCGCCACGATTCTTCCGACTCCGGGGTTTCGGTGCCGGAAATCGTGGTTTCCCGTGGCCGTGACTGTTGATTCCGCAGTACAGAACAGGGCCAGCCGTTGACCCGCGCAGCGTGACTACCGCAGGTCAAACGGCTGGCCCCGGGATGAGGTATCGGCCCCCCTCAGGCTGATCGCCAACCTCCTAATGCCCACCATAGCGGTGCCGGAATATCCCCGCTTAACCCGTCCGGGGTTCACCCGTCCGCAGTTTTGCCCGCAATATCTGGCGCGGGGCCAATAGCGCCGGTAATTGCTCTCAGCTCTTCGCGCTCAACTGCCACGACACGCCCCACCGGTCGTTGACCCAAGCGAACGGGCCGAAGCCGTAGTCGTCCAGCGGCATCAGCGTCCCGCCGCCCTCGCCGAGCGCTTCGTAGACCCGCTTGAGTTCGTCGGTCGAGTCGACGGTGACGAACAGCGAGGTCGAGGGCGTGAAGTCGAAGCCGTGCTTGATGAAGCTGTCGCTGCACCGCACCCGCTGCCCGGCGACGGTGAACTCGGCCATCACGATCGTCCCCTCCGGACCAGGGCCGTCGGCGCCGTAACGCTCCTCGGACAGCACGGAGTCGCCGGGAAAGAGCGAGGTGTAGAACGCCATCGCCTCGGCGGCGTCGCGCTTCTGGAACATCAGGAACGGGACGAGGTCGGTCATCGCACTGCCCTTTCGCAGGTTGAGGTCAGGTCCGAACGTCGCATTGACAAGAAGTTTTGTCAAGCGCGGCACGACGCGGGCGAACCCGAATGAGTGCCGGTTGCCGCGGCGCGGGTGCTCAGGTGGCCGTGGGTCGGATGACTCCTGGTCGAGGAGTTCGGGCAGGGTCGGCAGGTCGCCGAAGATTCCGGCTTCCCTGCAGGCGCGCCGCCGCGGTGGGATGCCGGGCGTGGGCGAGTGCGGAAAGTCGTTCCCGGTTCACCCGCGGGTCGCGAACCGCGCGGCTTGGTTACGAGCGCGTGCGCATTGATGCCCTCGGGGCGGTGCCGAGCACGCGAGCGGCGACCCAGGCCAGGCCGTCGGCGGTTTCGGCGGGCGTGCCCGACGGCTGCATCACGTGGCTGAGCACGGTGCGCACGATCAGGTCCATGACCACGGTGAGCTGGCCTTCGTCGAGTGGCGGCGCGTAGCTGTGGACCCGGCCGCGCAGGACGGCTTTCGCTTCGGTGAGCAGGGTGCCGGCGCGGGTGGTCAGCAGCGGGAGGAATTCGGTGTCGGTGCCGTGGGTCGCGGAGGCGATGGCGCGCAGCAGGATGTTGTCGTCGGCCAGTTCGAGGACCGAGCGGACGGCGTCGTAGATCGCCTCGACCAGGTCGTCCGGATTCCGGTCGAACGCGGTGCTCACGACGGCGAGGAACCGGCGCAGTTCGTGCGAGATCATCGCCTCGGCGAGCGCGGTTTTCGAGCCGATCTCGTTGTAGACGGTCTGCCTGCTCACCCCGACCAGCTCGGCGAGCCGGGCCATGGTGACCGCCGACCAGCCGGATTTCGCGGTGAGTTCGATGGCGGCGGTGATGATGGGCTGCCGGTACTGGCCGCCCGCGGGCACCGGAAGCACGCTCATGACCGTCATTCTAGGCGGCCGTTTCCAGCGCGAAGGCGACCGCCTCGGACCACGGCGACCGCGCGGCGATCCGCTTGCGGTACTTCATGATGTCGCGCGGCCGGTCGATGGTGAACGCGCCGACGAGCCGATCCCCGCGCCGGTACAGCGCGGTGAAGCCGTGCTCGGCCGGGACCGCGACGACGACCTCGTCCGCGCGCGGGGTCCCGACGAACTGGATGCGATGCGAGTACCAATCGGACCAGAAGTACGGCACGGCGCTGAACATCCGTGCGCTCGCGGGGTCCAGCGCGTGCCGAGCCGCGGCCGCACCCTGCTCGGCCGCGTTCGTCCAGTGTTCCAGCCGCATCAGCTCGCCGTCGAACAGCGCGTTCGCCACGTGCGCTACATCGCCGGCCGCGTAGACGCCGTGCGCGGCGGCGAGGGTGCCGTCGCAGACGATGCCGCCGTCGCGTTCGTGCAGCAGGAGTCCGCTGTCGCGCAGCCAATCGGTGGCCGGGACCGCGCCGATTCCCGCGACGACCAGGTCAGCCGGGAGGGTTTCACCGGTCGACAGCTGGACGCCGGTCACCGCGCCGTCTTTCGTCGCGAAGCCGGTGACCCTGGTGCCCAGCCGGAGCTCGGTGCCTGCCGCACGGTGCAGATCCGCGCAGACCTCCCCGACCTCGGGGCCGATCGCACGCACCAGGGGCGTGTCCAAGGTTTCCACAATGGATACTGGCAACCCGCGTTTGCGGGCGGCGGAGGCGACTTCCGAGCCGATGAAACCGGCACCGATGACGACTGTCCTAGCACCACTGTCCAAAGCGGACCGGATCGCGAGTGCGTCGTCCGCGGTGCGCAGCGAGTGAATGCCGGAGATCTCCGCGGTTCCGGGAAGAACTCGGGCGGCGGCTCCGGTCGCGATGACAGCGGCGTCGTATGGGACCACAGAGTCGCCGAGGTGGATCTCCCGCGCGATCGGGTCGAGCCCGGTCGCGGGAGTGCCCAGCCGGAGTTCGACACCGAGTTCGCGCAGGTCGTCCGCGCGGAGAAACGGTTCCACCGCAGCCGGCCCGTCCGCCGCGAGGAATCCCTTCGACAGCGGCGGCCGATCATAAGGCAGATGCTCCTCCGCGCCAATCAGCACGATCCGGCCGTCGTATCCGGTCCGCCGCGCCGATTCGACCGCTCGCAGTCCCGCCAGCGACGCGCCGACCACCGCGAGCGTCATGAGACCAGTTTCAACGCGAGCACCGGGCAGGCGTCGACCGCCGCCGCGAGGTCGGTCCGGTGCTCCTCGCCGGGGCTCTCGTCGAGCACGACGACCGTGCCCTCGTCGCCCACCTCGAAGAAGTCCGGTGCCATCGCTTCACACATGCCCAGGCCGTCGCACTTGTGCAAATCCGCTTCGATCCGCATCACACACTCATCCTTCCGGGAGCAACGAAGTCGACCTTTTCCCTTACGCCGCAATCAGGACAGCACCAGTTGTCCGGAATGGACGACCACGGCGTACCAGCCGGGAAGCCTTCGCGCGGGTCGCCGCGCTGCTCGTCGTAGACGTATCCGCACCCGGGGCACATCCCGCCTTCGCTGGCGTCGCCGCGCACGTCGTCCAGTACGGCCACCGGTGCCGGGGCGGAAGTGCCATACCGGGCAAGGACTTTCTCCCGCTTCGAGGGCTGGATGTTCGCCCGGCTGATGTCGCCGTCGAAGTGGTTGAGCACCCGCTGGTCCATCACGCGCCGCCACAGCGGCGGGAACAGTGCGAGCACGATCATCCCGGCGTACCCGGTCGGCAGCACCGGAGATTCGGCGAAGTCGCGCAGTGTCTGGTAGCGGCGCGTCGGGTTGGCGTGGTGATCGCTGTGCCGCTGCAGGTGATACAGCAGGACGTTGGTCGCGATGTTGTTGGAATTCCAGCTGTGGCTGGGATCCACGCGCTCGTACCGGCGGCGCTCCGGCGGCCCGACCTTCTGCCGCAGCATCCCGTAATGCTCCATGTAGTTCACGACTTCCAGCAGCGAGAACCCGATCACCGCCTGGATCGCCAGGTACGGCAGGATTCCGACGCCGAGCCACGCCACCATCGCGACCCACAGCACGGCGGACATCAGCCACGCGTTGAGCACGTCGTTGCCGATCCGGAACGGATGCTTGTTCCGGCGGGCGTAACGCTTGCGCTCCAGCCCCCACGCGGATTTCAGCGAACCGAACACGGTGCGCGGCCAGAACCGGTAGAAGCTTTCGCCGACGCGGCTCGACGCCGGGTCCTCCGGAGTCGCGACGCGTACGTGGTGCCCGCGGTTGTGCTCGATGTAGAAGTGCCCGTAGAAGCTTTGCGCCAGCGCGATTTTCGACAGCCAGCGCTCGTGGCTTTCCTTCTTGTGGCCCAGTTCGTGCGCGGTGTTGATGCCGATCCCGCCGATGCAGCCGATCGAGATCGCCAGTCCGATTTTGTCCACAACGGACAGATCGCCGCGCGCGATCAGCCAGAACGCGAAGACGAACCCGACGTACTGGATCGGCAGGAACAGGTAGGTGATCCACCGGTAGTACCGGTCCTGTTCGAGCCGTTCGATCACGTCGTCCGGCGGATTGCTCCGGTCGAGGCCGGCGACCAGGTCGATCGCGGGCACGATCGCCAGGATCACGATCGGCCCGATCCAGAACCAGACGCCCCAGCCGGTCGCGGCGTGCAGGCCGATCGCGAGGAACGCGAGCGACGGCACGACTAGCCCGATCAGCCACAGGTACCGCTTCTTGTCGGTCCAGCGTTCGGTCGACCCCAGCGGCACTGTGCCGGTCATCTCGCTCATCGCGCCCTCCTCCGTTGGCTGGCTTTACACGAAGGTAAGACATGTACACGGTGGTTGACAAGAGTAGAGCAAATGTAAAGTCGTCCCGATGGGGTGAACCCGCAGGTCAGGGCTTCAGCCGAGGTCAGTCGGGGACGCGGGCGTGCCGCAGCACCTCGACCACCGGATCCAGCCGGGTGTCGGCGGTGCGCCGGAGCAGGAACGTGGTCAGCGTGGCGGCCAGGTCGTCGATTGGCAGGACCGCGCATTCGTTGGGGTCCAGCGCCAGCGCGGTCGCGGATTCGACCGGCGCGAGGGTGAAGCTCTTGGTGCTGCGCAAGAAGATCAACAGTCCGCTGACGTCGGAGAACTGTGCCTCCGGATCGACCAGCACGCCCTTGGCGGCGAGCTGCTCGGCGCGCCGGGAGCCGAGATCCCAGTGCCGCGGGCCCTGCAGGTACTGGAATCCGCGCAGGTCGGCGAGGGTCAGCGAGGTGCGGCCGGGGAAGCGGGACGCGTCCACCACGGCGCCGAGCGGTTCGCGGTACAGGACGATGGTGGACAGCCGGTCGTCGGAAGTGCCCAGATGCGACACGGCGAGGTCGATCGAGCTGCTGAGCAGGGCCGATTCCATCTCGAGCGACGGCATCTGCCGCAGGGTGAACCGGTAGGAGCCGTCGAGCGCGCGGATCGATTCGCTGAGCTGGCGGCGGTGCGCGGGGTTGAGCACGTCCGGGATGGCGAGCCGGACGTCGGCGCGCTGGTCGCGGGTGCGCATCCGGGCCGGAATGGCGTCGAAGCCCGAAACGACCGCTTCGGCGAGCGGCAGCAGCGCCTCGCCCGCCTCGGACAGTCGCGTGTGGTGGGTGGAGCGGTCGAACAGCGGCTCGCCCAGCTCGCGTTCGAGATCGCGAATGCGCTGGCTGAGCGGGGGCACGGACATGTTCAGCGACCGCGCGGCGCGGGTGAAGTTCAGCTCGCGCGCGACCGCGAGGAAGTACCGCAGGTGGTGGATCTCCACACCGCGCAGCGTACCCACGGTGTTATCACCGTGGTCATACCGATCTGATGCACTCGGTCATTCCCTTCTGGTGAGCAAGCGCTTAGCGTCAGTGGTGAAGCCAAAGATCGTCAACGGGAGGACCGCGAAGATGCCTGACGAAGCCACCGGACCGCTCTCCGGAGTGAAGGTGCTCGACCTGTCGTCCGCGGTGATGGGCCCGTACGCCACGCAGATCCTCGGCGACTTCGGCGCCGACGTGATCCGGGTCGAACCGCTGCGCGACGTCGCCCGGCACTCGCCGGCCAACACCGGCCGCACGCCCGGGATGGCCCCGCTGTACATGCAGGTCAACCAGAACAAACGCAGTATCGAACTCGACCTCAAGGACCCGGCCGGCCGCGAAGACCTCTTCGCCCTGCTCGCCGACGCCGACGTCCTCGTCACCAACATGCGCGCCGCCGCCCTCGACCGGCTCGGCCTCGGCTACGAGCAGCTGCGCGACCGCTTCCCCCGGCTTGTCTACGCCCACGCGCAGGGCTTCGCGCCCGGCTCGTCGCGCGCCAACCGGCCCGCCTACGACGAGGTCATCCAGGCCACGTCCGGCCTGGTCAGCCTGCAGGACCGGGCGGGCGGCACGCTGCAGTTCGTCCCGACCTTCATCGCCGACAAGACCGCCGCGTTGTACCTGCTCAGCGGCGTGCTGGCCGCGCTTTTCGAACAGCAGCGCACCGGCAAGGGCCAGCAGGTCGAACTGGCGATGGCGGACGCGATGATCGCGGTCAACCTGGTCGAGCACCTGGCGGGCGACGTTTTCGTCCCGGCCGCCGGCGACGTCGGCAACCCGCTTTCGCTCAGCGACACGCACGCGGCCATGCGCACGGCCGACGGCGGCGCGATCGCCGCGGTGCCTTACACCAACGAGGCCGTGCGGACGCTGCTGATCGGCGCCGGCCTCGAAGACGCCGCGGCCGATCCGGCCTGGGACTCCCCGGTGATCGACCGGGAGATTTTCACCGCGGGGGTGGAGAAGGTGCTCGCCAACTCCACCAGCCGCACCACCGCGGAGTGGGAGGAGTACCTGACCGCCCACGACGTTCCGTACGCCGTCGTCGTCGACATCGCCGACCTGCCGACCGACCCGTACGTTCAGGAAGTAGGGCTGATCACCGAGCGGGAACACCCGACCGAGGGCACGATCCGCGTCGTGGAAAGCCCGCTGCATTTCTCGCGGACCCCGGCCGGGTTCCGCAGGCACGCCGAACGCGCCGGAGCGAGCACCGCCGAAGTCGTCGGAGCCGTACGCACCACTGAAGGGGTTTGATCGATGGATCTCGAACTGTCTAAAGAGGACCTCGCGTTCCGAGACGGATTGCGGGAGGTGTTCCTCGGCGCGATTCCGGAGGAAATCCGCAAGCGCAGCGCGCTCGGCCTGATCACGCGCGACGACATCGTCACGAGCCAGCGGATCCTGAACGAGCACGGCCTGGCGGTGCCGCACTGGCCGGTCGAATGGGGCGGTCGCGATTGGACTCCGACCCAGTCCCACATCTACGCCTCCGAACTGCAGCGCAACGCGGTTCCGCAGCCGCTCGCGTTCAACGCGAGCATGGTCGGCCCGATCATCGCCGAGTTCGGCAGCGAGGAACAGAAGAAGAAGTTCCTCCCGGCCACCGCGAATCTCGACATCTGGTGGTCGCAGGGCTTCTCCGAGCCGGAGGCCGGTTCGGACCTCGCCGGACTGCGCACCACCGCGCGCCTCGAAGGCGACCACTACGTCCTCAATGGACAGAAGACCTGGACCACGCTCGGCCAGTACGGCGACTGGATGTTCGTGCTCGCCCGGACCAACCCGGACGCGCCGCGCAAGCAGCAGGGCCTGTCGTTCCTGCTGCTGGACCTGAACACGCCGGGCATCGAGCGCCGTCCGATCAAGCTGGTCGACGGGTCCGCCGAGGTCAACGAGTTCTTCTTCGACAACGTGGTGATCCCGGCGGAGAACCTGGTCGGCGAGGAGAACAAGGGCTGGACGTACGCGAAGTTCCTGCTCGGCAACGAGCGCAACGGCATCGCCCAGGTCGGCACCGGGCAGCGGATTTTCGCCGACCTCGCCGCCGCGGCCGCGGAACTGCCCACTGAGGACGGTCCGCTCGCCGACGACGCGGAATTCCGCGCCGCGATGCACACCGCGAAGACCACGCTGCTCGCGCTGGAGGCGACCCAGATGCGGGTCACCGCCGCTTCGGAAAACGGCCAGCCGAGCCCGGTGTCGTCGCTGCTCAAGATGGAGGGCACGCAGGCCCTGCAGGCGCTCACGAAGCTGCGCATGCGCGCGGCCGGTTCCGACGGCATGCTGCTGGACACCGAATCCCCGGTGCGGGCCGACGAGGCCGCGGTGGTCGCCGCGGCGCAGTACCTGAACCAGCGGAAGCTGTCGATTTTCGGCGGCTCCAACGAAATCCAGCGCGGCGTCATCGCGAAGACGATCCTCGGTCTGTAAGGGACGGCGACTCATGAACCTCGAATTCAACGAAGACCAGAAGCTGCTGTTCGAGACCGTCGACACGGCGGTCGGCCGCGGCTATCCGGCGGGCGGCCGCGCGGCCGCGACGAGCAGCGAACTCGGCTGGAACGACCAGGTCTGGAACACCCTCGGCGAGCTGGGGCTGGCCGGTCTCCCGATCTCCGCGGACCACGACGGCGCGGGCGCGGGCCCGGTCGAGGTCTACGCGACGCTGGAGGCGATGGGCAAGCACGCGGCGGCCGAACCGCTGCTCGACGGCGTGTTCCTGCCGGCGTGGATCATCGCCGAGCTGGGCACCGACGACCAGGCCAAGGAACTGCTGCCGCTGCTGGCCAGCGGCGGGACCACGATCGCGGTCGCGCACTCCGAGCCGGGACGTCCGTGGGGCGTCGCGCCGTCGGTCGCGGCGGCCGGTTCCGCGCTCTCCGGCGTGAAGTCGCCGGTGCGCAACGCGGACCAGGCCGACAAGTTCCTGGTCACCGCGGTCGACGAGAACGGCCGCACCGGGGTGTACCTGGTCGAGGCGACCGCTGAAGGCATCACCCGGGTGGACGGCCGCGCCGCGGACTGGGGGCACACGTCGCAGGTCGAATTCGCTGGTACGCCAGCGGTTCTGCTCGGCACCGCCGACTCCGACGCGTCGGCCGCGTTGCGTCGCGCGTTCTCGCGGGCTCGCGTCGCGGTGACCGGCGAGGCGATCGGCCTGATGGAGACCGGGCTCGCCATGACCGTCGAATACCTCAAGACCCGCAAGCAGTTCGGGGTGCCGCTGGCGGCGTTCCAGGCGCTCGTGCACCGCGCCGCCGACCTGTACGCGAAGGTCGAGCTGGCTCGTTCGCTGGCGCTGTGGGCCACCGCGACGGTCGAGGCGTACGACAACGGTGCGTCCACAGTGGATCTCGAGGCGGCGGCCGACGACGCGTTCGTGTTCGTGTGCGACGCGGCGACCGCGACCGCCGAGGAGATCGTCCAGCTGCACGGCGGCATCGGAATGACTTACGAATCGGAGGTCGCGCACCACGCGGCGCGCCTCATCGCCATTACGGAGAGTTACGGCGGAGTGAGCGCGGCCCGGCGCCGCGCGCTAGCGTCGGACGCGTTGCTGACGCCGCCGAGCGCGCTGCTCAACAACGCGGACGCGGTCACCGCCTGAGAAAGGAGTGCGCCATGCCGGTCGTCGCGATCGTCGGCGCTGGGGTCATCGGAGTGTCGTGGGCTCGGCTGTTCGCCGAGGCGGGCTGGACGGTGCGGGTCACCGATCCGCGTCCGGACCTGCGGGAAATTGTCTCCCGGGACCTCGCCGGGCTGCCCGCCACGGCAGTCGCGGACCTCGCGGAAGCCGCTGAAGGGGCCGACTTCGTGCAGGAGTCGGGCCCGGAGCGGATCGAGCTGAAGCGGGAAATGTTCGCGACGCTCGCCGCCGCCACGCGCGACGACGTAGTACTGGCGTCCTCCTCGTCGTCGCTGTTGCCCTCGGTGATCGCCGAGGGCAACGCGGCGGCCTCGCGGATCGTGATCGGGCATCCGTTCAACCCGCCCGAACTGATGCCGCTGGTCGAGGTGGTGCCCGGCGGTTCGACCTCCGCGGAGACCGTGGCGAAGGCCGTCGAGGTCTACCGCGGGCTGGGCAAGAAGCCGATCACGCTGAAGAAGGAAGTGCCCGGGTTCGTCGGGAACCGGCTGCAGAAGGTCTTCAACGACCAGGCGATGTACCTCGTGCAGCAGGGCGTCGTGTCCGCGGCGGACCTGGACGAGCTGGTCAAGGCGTCGCTCGGGCCGCGGTGGGCGACGATCGGGCCGTTCGAGAGCATGCACCTCGGCGGCGGCCCGGACGGGATCCGCCACCTGGTGAGCCACGTCGGTTCGCAGATGAAATTCGAGATCGGCCGTCCGGACCGCGAGCACCTCGATTCGGTGCTCGACGAGGTCGAACAGGCCTATGGCACCGCGGACACTTATTCCGCACGAGTCGAGGCGCGAGACAGCCGTACTCGCGCGCTGCTGGACGCGCTGGAGAAGGAATGAGCCTCACTGAGAAACTCGAGGCCGCGCTCGCCAAACCAGCCACCACCGACGAATACGACCTGCACCAGCCATTGGCTGATTTGCTGGGCTCAGTCGGCCTGCAGGAATCCGATGCCGGCGGCCGGATCGAATTCACCGGAGCCGACCCGGTATTGCCGGGCGCGCTGCGGCTGGCGGGCGCGACGTCCATCGCGCTGGCGGCGAAATCCGTTGCGGTGGCGAAGATCTGGCAGCTGCGCGGCGGACGCGGGCAGGACATTTCGATGGACCTGCGGACCGCGCCGCACCGGCTGTGCCCGTTCTACGACAAGAAATGGGAACTGCTCGACGGTTACCCGCAAGGCGATCCGGCGCGCGTCGATCCCGCCTTCGGCACGGATCGCTTCTACTCCACTGCCGACGGTCGGTGGGTGCACCCGATCAGCCCGTACCCGAAGCTGCGCAACGACGCCGCCGCGCTGCTGGGCGTTCCCGAGCGGGATGCCGTGGTGCAGCAGGCGATCGCGCAGTGGAACTCATTCGAACTGGAGGACGCCGCCGAGGCCGCGGGCGTCATCATGCCGGTGGTGCGGACGACCGAAGAACTGATGGCGACCGAGCAGTACCAGTCGGTGCTGTCGACGATGCCGCCGGTGATTGTCGAGCGGATCGGCGACAGCCCGCCGGAACCGTTGTCCCCCAACCCTTCCACGCCGCTCGAAGGAATCCGCGCCCTGGGCCGGGCACACATCATCGCGGGTGCCGGCTGTGGCCGGGCGCTGGCGCTGCACGGCGCGGACGTGCTGAACGTGTGGGATCCCGGCGAATACGAACTGCCGGTGCTGTACGCGACGTCCAATGTGGGCGTTCGCTCCACCCGGCTCGACTTCCGGCGTGCTGCGGACCAGGAGCGAATGCGCTGGCTGCTCGCCGGGGCGGACATCTTCTACGCCAACCGCCGCCCCGGATACCTTGCCCGGCACGGCCTTGACGCGGAAACCGCCGCCGAGATCCGGCCCGGAATCATCCACGCCGAGGTGACGCTCAACGGCGGCACCGGCCCGTGGTCCGGCCGCGTCGGCTTCGACCAGACGGCTGGTTGTCTGTCCGGCGTGATGCTGCTGGAAGGCGAAGGCGGGGTTCCGTCGCTGCCCGCGGTGCCGGTGGTGAACGACTACATCACGTCGTGGTTCCTGCAATTGGGAATTCTGCGCGCACTCATGCTCCGCGCGGAATGGGGTGGTTCGTACCGAGTGCAGGTTTCGCTGACTCGGGTCGCCTTGTGGTTGCTGAGCCTGGGAATCTTCGACAAAGGCTACGCCGCGGAGGTCGCCGGCGTCGCTCCCGGGCACGAGTATTTCGACCCGGAAACGTTCACCGCGGACACTCCGCTCGGCCGCTACCGCGGGGTCACCGAACAGATCCGGATGTCGGAAACTCCGGGCTATTACACGAATCCGTTGATCCCCCGGGGATCGCACCGTCCAGAGTGGAGGTGACATGTTCAGCGAACTCGTGGTGCTGGGCATCCGCACCGGGACGATTTACCGCGTCGGCCTTCCCGACGGGCAGGTCACCCCGCTGTACAAAGACGCCGGTGTCTCGCCGGACGGCGTAGTCGTCGCCGATGGGACCGTTTATTGGACCACCATGGGAATGCCCTCGCGCGACCCGTCAGTGCCCGGCGAGGCGGGCCTCGACTACTCGGCACGCAATGGCGGTCTGCACGCGGTTTCCTTCGACGGCACCGGTGCGCGCGATGTGGTCCCGAACGGAACTCTGACCACCGGAAAACAGTTGGCCTATAACGGTTTCCTGTACTGGAGCGACCGCGAGGGCTGCCGGGTGACCCGGGTGCGTCCGGACGGTACTGGGCTCACGGACCTGATCGTGAACGAGCCGGACGGCAGCGGAACGCAGGAATGCGTTGGGGTTACTGTGGACGCTACGCATCTGTATTGGACACAGAAAGGTCCGGCCAAGGGCGGTGTCGGCCGGATTTTCCGTGCCGGGCTGGAGATTCCTCCGGGAGAGAGCGCCCGCGACCGGTCCGACGTCGAGACCCTGTGGGAACACCTGCCGGAGCCAATCGACCTGGAAATCCACGACGGGTATCTGTACTGGACAGACCGCGGTGCGGCCCCGAAGGGCAACACGCTGAACCGCGCACCGATCCCCGGCCCGGGGGAGAAGGGCGCGGAACCGGAGATCCTGGCAAGCGGATTCACCGAGGCGATCGGCCTCGCAGTGGACGACGAGGTGGCTTACGTGTCCGACCTGGGCGGCCGGATTACCGCGGTGCCGCTGAACGGCGGCGAACCGCGGGTGGTGGTCGAGATGGGCGAGTTGCTGTCCGGGATCGCCGGGTTTTCGGGCACCGTCTCCTGAGTGAGCGGGCCTACCGCGTCGCCGAAGCGGTGAAACAGCATTCCGGCGAGGT
This sequence comes from Amycolatopsis sp. VS8301801F10, assembly GCF_046195355.1. NCBI lineage: Bacteria > Bacillati > Actinomycetota > Actinomycetes > Pseudonocardiales > Pseudonocardiaceae > Amycolatopsis > Amycolatopsis sp. VS8301801F10. The sequence goes on from NZ_CP176065.1 coordinate 2,387,480, forward strand.
CAGCGCACTGCGATCCCGCGAAAAACCATCTCCACCACATTCAGCAAATGCTCCTGCAGATCGAACGGCGCGGCCTCGCTTTCGATCCACGAACTCAGCGTCCCGAAATACGCCGTCGCGAGCAGCAGCCCGGCCTGTGCCGGGTCGACGTCGGCCCGGATCTCGCCGGCCTCCTGTGCCCGGGCGACGAATGCGCCGAACTGACGTGCCAGTTCCGGATTGCCGAACACATTCGTGGAGTGGATCGCCGCGCCCATGCAGGCGACGGTTTCCGCTCGGGAGTCGAGGCTGATGCGCGCCAGTTCGATCAGGTACCGGCTGAGCACCTCGCGCAGTGGCCGGTCCTCCAGGTTCTCGGCGCGCACCGCGGTCATCGCGCGTTCCCGCCGGCGCAGGCTCCACTCGTCCAGGAACGCCGTCTTGCGCTGGAAGTGGTTGAACACGGTGGCGCGGGCGGTGTCGGCGCGTTCGGCGATGTCCTCCATCGTGGTGTTGTCGTAGCCGCGTTCCACGAACAGCTCCACGGCCGCCTGGAACAGCCGGTCCCGGCGTTCGTGTCGCTGCCTGGTTCGCCGATCGCTCGTCGCTTCTGCCGTCATGCCTCGCAGTCAACCATCATTTTCCGCCGGCGCCCGCTGAATGGCGCCCTTGAGGGTTCTTCCGCCTCGGCCCAGCGCTGGTTGGACGTTAGTCCAACTCGACGCTAACCCGCCACGGTCAGGATTCCGAGCGCCAGCAACACCAGCACCTTCACGATTTCCGTGCCGACGTAAACGAAATGCGCCCGGGAGCGCGGCAGCTCCACGCCCTCCGGAGCAGCGAGGACGCGGTCCGTCCGCCGGTTCAACGCCGGACGGACCGCCCCCAGCTGCGCGATCAGCACCACCACAGCCACCGCTGCCAGCACCGTCACCGCGGTGTTCGGCTGCCCGGCCACCACCGTGACCACCACCCCCGCCGCGAGCAGAACCTCGGCGATGTTCAAGGCCCGGAACACGATCCGGCCGATGCCGAGGCCGATCGGGACGGTGACCCCCGGCGCGCGGAATTTCAGCGGGGCTTCCAGGAACGAGATGGCGAGCACCATCCCGAACCAGACGAACGTGAAAGCGCCAATCGCATGCACAGCGCGGAAAACCTCGATTCCGGTGTTCGATCCGCCGCTGCCAGGCTACCCCGGCTACCAGGTCACCGGCAGCCGCACCGGACCGTAGATCGACGCGTCGGGCGGCAGGTCCACCTCGGCGAACGGCACCGCGAGCCGCAGGTCCGGGAACCGCGCGAACAGCCGGAACAGCGCGATCCGCAGCTCGACCCGCGCCAGCTGCTGCCCGAGGCATTGGTGCACGCCGTGCCCGAAGGCGAGCTGCCCGGTCGCCTTGCGCGTGACGTCCAGCTCGTCCGGGTTCGGGAACTTCTCCGGATCCCGGTTGGCGACCGGCAGCGACGTGACGACCGGATCGCCCGCCTTGATCGTCACGCCGCCGAGTTCGACGTCCTCCAGCGCGGTGCGGATCGGGCCGATGTGGATCACGCTGAGGTAGCGCATCAGTTCCTCGACCGTGCCCGCGGTGAGCTCCGGATCGGCCTTGAACTTCGCCAGCTGCTCCGGATTCTCCAGCAGCGCCAGCGTGCCGAGCGCGATCATGTTGCGGGTCGTCTCGAATCCGGCGACCAGCAGCATCATGCCGATGTTGGCGAGTTCCTCGTCGGTCAGCTCGCCGCCGCGGACCAGGTCGGACAGCAGATCGTCGCCCGGATTCGCCCGCTTCTCCTCGATCTGCCCGGCGATGAACGCGACGACGCCCTGGGTGGCGTCGATCCGGTCGGCGATCGGGACGTCCTTGGAGAACATGGTGGTGGTGTAGCCGTCGAACTCGGCGCGGCGTTCGTAGGGCGCGCCGAGCAGCTCGCAGATCACCAGGGACGGCACCGGCCGCGCGAACGCTTCCACCAGGTCGACCGGGCCTCCCGCGGCGGCCATCGCGTCGAGGTAGTGCTCGACGATCTCGGCGACGCGGTCCTCCAGCGTGCGCATCCGGTGCACGGTGAACGCCCCGGTCAGCAGCTTGCGGTAGCGGTGGTGGTCCGGGTCGTCCATCCCGTTGAACACCCCCGGATCGGCCGGTTTCGGCGGCGGCAGCGGGCCGAAGTCGAGCGGAACCTTCGCCAGTTCCGCTCGGGCGGACATCCGCTTGTCCGAAAGGACTGCCCGCACCTCCCGGTATCCGGTGACGAGCCAGCCCTGGGTGCCGTCGGGATACGTCAACGGCTCGACCGGCGCCTGCGTGCGCTGGGCCGGCACCGGATCGAACGGGCACGCGCCCCTTTCGAGCGGGAGTCCTGCCTGACGGGTCATCGTCGCTCCTTCCCCTCTGAATAGTTCAGAAGGTACACAGATTTCACAAACTTGTGAAGTGAATGTCGGAGCTGAACACGGAAAGGGTGGAGATTCACTGGCTCGGCCTAGACGGCGTCGTACCCGTGCGTCTTCGAGGAGATCTCGGCCTAGCTCGCTTCCGCGGCGTCGAGGGCGGGGACGAGCGGTTCGAGGGTTTGGCGCAACAGATCCGGCAGTGAGCCGGACGCCACGACCAGGCCGCTGGTGCCCGCCGGTTGCGTCCACTGCTCCAGCGCGACCCGCACCGCCGCCGCGACCGAGGCGGCCAGCACGCGGGCGGTCCGCGGGTCGCCGACCCGGGTCGCGATCACCTCCTGCAACGGGTCTTCCAGTGCGGCCGGGGTGTCGAGAAATGCCGTGCGCAGGTTGGGATTCGTGGTGATCAGCAGCAATGCGTCGCGGCTCTGCTCCCCGGGATCGGTGTACTGCTCCGCGACCGCGTCGATGACCGCCTCGGCCAGCCGGGTGTCCGCCGAGCGCTCGGCGACGGCGGCGGCGATCCGGTTTTCCCGGTCCGCGGTGACCGCGGCGACGATCGCCTCCTCGCGGCTGGAGAAGTAGTTGTTGTAGGTCCGCGGGGAGACCCCGGCCGCCTCGGCGATGTCGTCGACGCGGACGTTCGCCGGCCCGTGCTCGATCGCCAGCCGCAGGGCTGCTTCGCGCAGCGCGACGCGGGTGGCCTGCTTCTTCCGTTCGCGCAATCCGGTCACTTGTCCAGTCTCGCAGCCTCGCTGCGCCTACGCAAACTTGCGTGTACGCAAGTTTCGTGCGTACGGTGGGCGGCGTCCCCGAATGAGAGGAAACCGCCATGCGCGGCAAGGGAATGACGTACGAGACCGGCTTCGTCCGCAATGGACGGTCGGCGCGGGAGAGTTTCGAACCGGAGGTGGTGAAGCGCGAACTGGCGATCATCCGCGACGACCTGCACTGCACCGCGGTGCACCTCGTCGGCGGCGACCCGGACCGGCTGGAGCGGGCCGCGCGGTGGGCGGCGGACCTGGGGCTGGAGGTCTGGTTCTCGCCGTATCCGCTGGAGCAGACGCACGAGGAGATGCTCGCCCTCTTCGCCGACTGCGCGACCCGGGCGGAGCGGCTGCGCGCCACCGGGGCGAACGTGGTGTTCGTGACCGGGGTCGAACTGAGCGTGATGAACCAGGGCTTCCTGCCCGGCAACGACACCGCGGAACGGGTCAGCCTGCTGCTGGCCGAACCCGAGGGCCGCGCGGAGCGGCTGGCCGAGGTGAGCAAGAAGCTCGACCCGTTCCTGGAGGCCGCCGTCGAGATCGTGCGGGAACGGTTCCACGGCCCGGTCACCTACGCGTGCATCCAGTTCGAGCAGGTGGATTGGAGCCGGTTCGACTTCGTCACGGTCGAACTGATCCGCTCGGCCGACGTCGCCGACCTCTTCCGGGCCGGTGTCCGAACCCTGGTGGCGCAAGGGAAACCGGTCGCGATCACCGGATTCGGCACGGCGACCTGGCGCGGGTCCGGCGACGTCGCGCCGCGGAGCATGGAGATCGTCGAGCACGACAAGAAAACCGGCGACCCGGTCCGCATCGACGGCGAGTACGAGCGCGACGAAGCCGGGCAGGCCGCGTATCTGCGCGAACTGCTGGAGATCTTCGACGAGGAGGGAGTGGACAGCGCGTTCGTGTTCCTGTTCGCGCTCTACAACTACCCGCACCGGACCGGCCGCGACGATCTCGACCTCGCCAGCTTCGGCCTGGTGAAGGTGCTGGAAGACCGCTCGGGCACGGCTTATCCGGGGCTCAACTGGGAACCGAAGGAGGCGTTCGCCGCGGTCGCCGGGCATTACGCGAAGCCTTGACTCGGCGGGGTCCGGGCAGGTGAGATCCGGACATGTCGACGAAGACGCGCCCGCTGGGCAACCGGGTCATGGCCAAGGCGGCGGTGCGGATCATGCCGCTGCTGATGCTGCTGTACTTCGTCAACTACCTGGACCGGGTCAACATCGGGTTCGCCGGCCCGAACGGGATGAACAAGGAACTCGGCCTCACCGCGACGGCCTTCGGGCTCGCGTCCGGGATCTTCTTCATCGGCTACCTCATCCTCGAGGTGCCGAGCAATCTTGCGCTGCACCGGTTCGGCGCGCGCCGCTGGATCGCGCGGATCATGATCACCTGGGGCGCGGTGGCCGTCGCGATGGCGTTCGTGCCCAACACGACGACGCTGGTGGTGCTGCGGTTCGTGCTCGGCGTCGCCGAGGCGGGGTTCTTTCCCGGCATCATTTTGTACCTGACGTACTGGTTCCCGGCGGCGCAGCGGGCGAAGGCGGTCGCGCTGTTCATGTGCGCGGTGCCGGTGTCGAGTGCGATCGGCTCGACCGTCTCCAGCCTGCTGATCACCGGCGGGCACGGCGTGTTCGGCCTGTCCGGCTGGCGGTTCATGTTCCTCGTGGAGGGCGTTCCGGCGATCCTGCTGGCGGTCGTCACGTGGTTCTGCCTGAGCGACCGGCCGGAAACCGCGAAGTGGCTGTCGGCCGAGGAACGCGACTGGCTCACCAGCGAACTCGACGCCGAACGCCGCGCCACCGAGGCCGAACACCACTGGCCGCTGCGGAAAGCGCTCACGCACCCGCGGATCCTCGGGCTGGCGTTCGTGTACTTCGCGGTCGTCTACGGCCTGTACGCGCTGGGCTTCTTCCTGCCGACCATCATCGCCGGATTCGGCGAGGAGTTCGGCACCAAACTCAGCGTGCTGCAGGCGGGTCTGGTGAACGCGATCCCGTACGTCGCGGGTGCGCTGGTGATGGTCCCGTGGGCGCGCCACGGCGACCGGACCGGGGAACGGACGTGGCACGTCGCGCTGCCGATGCTCGTCGGCGGCGCGGCGATCCCGGTCGCGCTGTACCTCGGAAACCCTTACGCCACCATGACCGCGGTGACGATTTGCGCGATGGGCGTGTGCGCGGCGCTGCCGACGTTCTGGGCGCTGCCGTCGAACTTCCTGTCCGGCGCGGCCGCCGCCGGCGGGATCGCGCTGATCAACGCACTGGGCAACCTGAGCGGGTTCGTCGCGCCGTATGTGACCGGCTGGCTGCGCGACCTGACCGGCACGCAGCGGACCGGGTTGTGGGTGGTCGGCGCGTGCATGGTGGCCGGAGCGGTGCTGGCGGTGGCGCTGGGGGCGAAGCCGCGCGCGTCCCGCCGGTGATCAGCCGGCGCGGCGGACCCGGTCGGTCAGCACCTGTACCTCGGTCTCGAACAACGCGTCGGCGTCGAGGCCCATCGCGGTGAAGCCGCCGCCGATTTCGAGGCTGACAAAGCCGTGCAGCCGCGACCACAACGCGACCGCCAGCTGGTGGTTTTCGGTGTTCGCGCGCCGGGCGTCGAGCACTTCCTCGGTGCGATGCGGCTTTCCCGCGGTGCCGTGCAACACCCCGAGCACCACGCCCATCAGCGACCGGGCCGCTTCGGCGAGCGGCTTGGCGTGCGCGTCGTAACCGGGGAACGGCGCCTTGAACAGCAATTCGTACCGGTGCGGTTCCGCCCGCGCCCAAGCCCGGTACGCCGCGGCCAGCAACCGGATCCGCGCTTCCGCGTCGGGTGCGTCGGTGCCGAGTGCTTTCGCCATGGCCTCGCGGAGATCGTGGTACGCGTCGATGACCAGGACGTTCAGCAGTTCGTCGCGGCTGGAGAAATAGCGGTACAGCGCCGGCCCGGACACGCCGAGCTGTTTGGCGATGGCGTTGATGGAGATCGCCTGCGCGCCCCCGGCCGCGAGCTGGTCGAGTGCGGCGGATTTGACCTCCTCGCGCACCTGCTCGCGGAACCGTTCGCGCATCGGCTTGCGGGTGCCTGCTGCGGGCATCCCCACCTCCTTGACGACGCCCGACGGTAACACGGCCGATTGTTCGAAAGACCTTCTAACGGTTCACCCTGTCTGTGCTTACGGGCGGCTGCGGCTTCCAGGGTGACGAGCGGCGGCGCGCCAGGCAAGGGGAGGACGAGCTGGACGGCGATGGCCGGTCACACCGAGCTTTTGTGCCGGTGTTCGCTCGGCCGGATCCCGCGGCGTCGTTTGAACGCGACGCTGAGCGCGAAAGCGTTGGCGTAACCGACTTTCCGCGCGATAGTGTCCACTGTGTACTCAGTGCGGCGAAGCAAATCCGCGGCGAGTGAAATGCGCCAGCCCGCGAGGTGGGCGATCGGCGGTTCGCCGACCTGCTCGGTGAACCTGCGGGCAAACGCCGCCCTGGACACTCCCGCCTCCGCGGCCAGTTCCGCGACGGTCCACCGGCGGGCCGGGTCCTCGCGGATGCGCCGCATCGCGGTGCTCACGACCGGATCGAGCCGCACCGGAGCGGTGTCGAACCACGTGCGCAGCGCGGAAACCAGCATCAAGTCCAGCATCCGGTCGAGGACCTGCTGCTGCCCGGGCTGGTCTTTCCCGACCTCGTCGGCGAACGCCTCGGCCGACGGATGCGGACTTTCCGCCGGAACGACCAGCACCTCGGGCAACAGCCGCAACACGCGTCCGCTGAGCTGACCACGGCTCTCGAACGCTCCGCTGAGCAGCACGGCCGCGTTCTCCGCCGGAGTTCCGCAGGTGCGGCCGTCGGTGGGCGTCGGACAGTAATCGGCGGTGGTGACGGTGTGTACCGGCGTGGTGGTCGGATCGTCGGCCACCACGTACGGCACGTCACCGCGGACGACGGCGATGTCGTTCTCGCCGATCCGGACCGGTGCGAGCCCGTCGGGCACGATCCAGGCCTCGCCGCGCAGCATCCGGGCCAAGGTCAGCGGCGTGCCTGGGGCGACTCGCAGCGACGGCGTGATCGTCTGCCGGAAGACCGCGCCGTGCGCCCGGACGTCGGCGAGCAATTCCGCTACTGCATCCACCTTGCCAGCGTATCCGCGCGGACATCGAGGCGAGCTTTTCAACCATGGCCCCTCCCGGATCTCGCCGGTTGACTCAGGGCATGACTGAACAACCCGTCCTGGTCACCGGCGCGACCGGCAAATCCGGCCGCCGTGTCGTATCCCGGCTGCGCGCCGCCGGGCACCCCGTCCGCGCGGCGGCGCGCTCCGGGGAACACCCCTTCGACTGGACCGACGACAGCACGTGGGACGCCGCGCTTGAGGGCGTCCGCGCGGCGTACGTCGTGCAACTCGACGGCACGAACCTGGTCCGCCCGTTCGTTGAGCGGGCCCGGAAACACGGCGTGCAGCGCATCGTGCTGGCGTCCGGGCGCGGAATCGACGACCCCGGCTACGTCCGCGACCGCACCGGCATGCGCGACGGCATCGCGGACAGCGAGGCGGCGGTGCGGGAAAGCGGTCTGGAGTGGACGATCACCCGTCCGGGCTGGTTCGCGCAAAATTTCAACGAGGGATTCTTCGCCGATGCCATCGCTGCCGGTGAACTGCGCTTGCCCGCTGGCGACGGTGCGGCGACCTTTGTGGACGCCGAGGACATCGCCGAAGTGGTTGCCGCTGCCCTGGTTCGCCAAGGGCACGCTGGCCAGATCTACGAACTCTCCGGTCCCCGCGCGGTGTCGCTGACCGAAGCGGTCGAAACGATTTCCGCGGTAACCGGTCGTGAGATCCGCTACGTGCCACTGTCCATAGAGGACTATCTTGCGGAATTGGTCGGCCAAGGCCTGCCACGCGCCGAGGCGGAGATCTTCGCCGACTTTATCGAGCCACTCCGCGAAGGTCGCGACGCGCACGTCTCCGACGGCGTCCAGCGAGCACTCGGCCGCCCGCCCCGAAGCTTCGCCGAATTCGCCGAGACCGCGGTGTGGCCCGGAAAACCGGTTGACCAGACTGGAAAAGTGGAGCCACGTGAGTGATGACGCGAACCACCTCCTCCGTTCCGCCAGCCTGGCGACCCCCATGGCGTTGCGGGTCGCGGTAACGCTGGGCCTGCCCGACCGATTGCGAGCGCCCGGCACCGCCGCCGACGTGGCCGCCGAACTGGACCTCTCACCAATCGCGCTCGACGTCCTGCTCGGCCACCTGGTCACGCTCGGCGTGGTCGAACGCACCGAAGACGGCTACCTCACCACCGCGTACGGCGCGAATCTCTGCCAGGACAACGAAAACGGCGTGGCCAACCTCCTGCACCTGGACCGCGCCGCCGGCCGTGCCGAACTCGCTTTCGTCGAGTTGGCGCACAGCATCCGGACCGGCGAGGCGGCTTACTCCCGCCGCTACGGCAAGGATTTCTGGACCGATCTTTCCGAGCAGCCGCAGCTGCGGAAATCCTTCGACCAGCAGATGACCACCCGATTCCGCACTGAACTCCCGCAGGTGGTCGCCGGAATCGACTGGTCTTCTTTCACGACGGTAGCCGACGTTGGCGGCGGCCGAGGAGATTTGCTCGCCGCGATCCTCGAGGCCAATCCGAACCTGCGCGCGCACCTGATCGACCTCGAACCCACTGCGAGCGAAGCCCGTGCCGCGTTCGCCGCCCGCGGCCTCGCCGACCGGGTCGAGGTGCGCGGCGGCAGCTTCTTCGACCCGCTCCCGCCAGGAGCGGATGCCTATCTGCTGGTGGACATCCTGCACAACTGGGACGACGAGAACGCCCGCCGAGTTCTGGAGCGGTGCGCGGAAGCGGCCGGCCGGTCCGGTCGGATTCTCGCCATCGAAGCCGTCAGCGGAATTCACGCCCGGACCGAAATGGACCTGGTCATGCTGGTCCATTTCGGTGGGCGCGAACGACGGGTGGAAGAATTCCGCACCCTCGCCGATTCCGCGGGGTTGGTCCTGGAATCGGCGACCCCGTTGACCGACCAGCGAGGCCTGCTGGAATTCCGCGTCGCTTAACCCGGCGACCGGCCGAGCAACGCGGCCAGCCGATCCAACGGCGGCGCGTCGTCCGCGACCGGCACCGGCGGCGCGAACGGCCTCCGCTCCGCCGGAAGGTCAGCGAGCTTCGCCGCGCTGAACGCGATTCCCCGCTCCACTACGGCGTCCTCGAAGTTCGGCTTCTGCCCGGTAGCGCGAGCGAGGTCCCAGCCGTGCACGAGTTCCTCGACGATCCGCAGCTGCACCGCGGCGATCCCCGGAACCGTCCCGGCTGGGACCTCATATACCCGTTCCAGGACCCCTGGCTGCCGGAACGCCGCGAGCAGACCGGCGACCGCGTCCTGGTAAGCGGCGACCGGGTCGGTGCCGAGCACGTCGGAACTACGAGGGTCCAGCGGGCCGCCCGGTTCGCCGCGCAGCACCGCGGTGAACAGCCGGTGCCCGAGGACCAGATGGTTCACCAGCTCGCGGACGGTCCATTCCGGGCACGGCGTCGGCGTGTCCCAGTGAGACACGCCGGCGACCAGCGCGCCGGTGGACTCAAGGACGGCGGCAAGATCGTCGACAGGATTCATCGGTTCGCCTTTCTCCGAGGTCACCAGTACAGACACCGCCCGCCCCGGAAACGGAACGATGGCAGGATGCGACGGGTGGGCCAAGACCTCCTCGACCGCGCACGCGCCGGCGACGCGCACGCCTTCCGCGAGCTGGTCGAGCCCTATCGGCGCGAGCTGCAGGTGCACTGTTACCGCCTCCTCGGCTCGCTCACCGACGCCGAGGACCTGCTGCAAGAGACGCTCCTCGCCGCCTGGCGCGGGCTGGACGGCTACGCCGGCCGAGCCTCGGTGCGCTCCTGGCTGTACCGCATCGCCACCAACCGCTGCCTCAACGCACTCCGCGACGCCGGCCGGCGCGTCCCGGCCGAACCGTCGCCGCCGTTCACCCCGACCGAGCCCACCCGCCGCACCGAGGCGACCTGGCTGCAGCCCGCGCCGGACGACCCCGCCGAGCACTACGGCGCCAAGGAAACCTTCGAGCTGGCGTTCGTCGCGGCCCTGCAGAAACTCCCGCCGCGCCAAACCGCCGTCCTCCTGCTCCGGGACGTGCTCGACTACTCCACTGCCGAGGTCGCGGACCTGCTGGACACCAGCTCCACCGCGGTCAAAGGCGCCCTGCAACGCGCCCGGGCTCAGCTGCGGCAGACCGTCGAACCGGCCCCGCCCGCACCGCGCGAGCGGGAAATCGCCCAACGCTTCGCGGACGCGTTCAGCGCGGGGGACGTCGAAGGCGTAGTCGCGCTTCTGACCGACGACGGCTGGCTCGCCATGCCGCCCGCGCCGCACGAGTACGTCGGCCGCGAAGCCGTCACCGCGTTCCTCACCAGGTTCAGCGAATGGCGCGGCACCCGGCGGTTCCGCCTGCTCCCGACGCGCGCCAACACCCATCCGGCCTTCGCCTGCTACCTCACCGATCCCGGCGGAACCGTGGCCCGTCCCGCCGGAATCCTCGTCCTGGCGCCGTGGGGCGACCGAATCCGCACCGTCACCTGGTTCCTCGACCCCGAGTTGTTCCCCCGCTTCGGCCTGCCCGCGGAGGTGTCGGCGTGCTGACCACCCTGGCCATCCAGAACTACCGCTCGCTGCGCGACCTGGTGCTGCCGCTGTCGCAGCTCACGGTGATCGTCGGCGCGAACGGCACTGGCAAGTCCAGCCTGTACCGCGCGCTGCGGCTGCTCGCCGACGCCGGACGCAACGGCGCGGTCGCCGCCCTCGCCGGGGAAGGCGGCCTGCCGTCGACGCTGTGGGCCGGTCCGGAGAAGATCGGCCGAGCCGTCCGCGAGGGCCGGACGCCGGTGCAGCCGCTGCAGCGAACCAAGCCGGTGGGCCTGCGGCTCGGTTACTCCGGCGACGAATTCGGCTACGCCCTGGACTTCGGCCTCCCGGTCCCGGCCGAGACGGCGTTCAACCTGGACCCGGAATACAAACGGGAATGCGTCTGGCACGGACCGGTGCTGCGCCCGTCCGCGCTGCTGGCCGACCGGTCCGGCACGCGGGTGCGCATCCGCGACGAGTCCGGGTCCTGGGTCGAGAGCGGCCATTCGATCGCCCTGACCGACAGCATGCTGAGCGAATTCGCCGACCCGCGCCTGTGCCCGGAACTGCTGATCGTGCGCGACAGAGTCCGCGCGTGGCGGTTCTACGACCACTTCCGCACCGACGCCGGCGCACCCGCCCGGCAAAGCCGGATCGGCACCCGCACCTGGGCCTTGGACCACGACGGCGGCGACCTGGCCGCCGCCCTGCGCACCATCCAGGAATCCGCCGACGCCGACGCACTGGCCACCGCGATCGACGACGCCTTCCCCGGCTCGTCCGTCGAAATAGTCACCACCGACGGCCGCTTTGACCTCCGCTTCCACCAGCACGGACTGCTGCGCCCGCTGAGCGCCGCCGAACTTTCCGACGGCACCCTGCGGTACCTGCTCTGGGCTGCGGCGCTGCTCAGCCCGCGCCCGCCGGAGCTGCTGGTGCTGAACGAACCGGAAACCAGCCTGCACCCGGACCTGCTGCCAGCGCTGGCCGCGTTGATCACCGCCGCGGCGAAGACGACGCAACTGCTGGTGGTTTCGCATTCCCAGCTGCTGGTGCGGTTTCTCGAGGACGCCTCGGTACTGGAGCTGGAAAAGGACTTCGGCGCGACGGTGGTGGCTGGGCAGGGTCGGCTGGACCAACCGCCGTGGCATTGGCCGAAACGCTAGCGCTTCGCCCGTTGGCCAGCGGCCAGTTGCGGTGCCCGCCGACGCTTGGGCACCGGCTCCGGCCGCCGCGGGCGAGCCGGCCTGCCCGGCGTCCGCACCGGCCGATACGGCTCCGGCACCGGCAACCGCAGAATCCGCCCGATCTTGCCCGGGCCGAGATGATTCAGGTCCGCTACCGCCGCGGGTTCGTGCCGGGCGCAGCTGGCGAGCACGCCGAACAGGAACATCGTCACGATCAGCGACGTCCCGCCGTACGACACCAGCGGCAGCGTCACCCCGGTGACCGGCAGCGCGTTCACCACGTACCCGATGTTGACCGCCGCCTGCGCCACCAGCAGCACGGTGATCGTCGCGGAGACGATGCGGATCCACGGATCGAGGTTGCGCGTCGCGATCCGGAGGCCGACCAGCGCGAGCCCGGCGAACAGCAGCAGCACGACCGCGCAGCCGAGGAAGCCGAGTTCCTCGCCGATCAGCGCGAAGATGAAGTCGTTCTGCACGTTCGGCAGGTACTTCCACTTCGACGCGCCCTGCCCGAGCCCGACCCCGAACAACCCGCCCTCGGCGAGCGCGTACTGCGCCTGCACCGCTTGGTAGCCGGCGCCGGAGGTGTCCGCGTCGGGGGAGAGGAACGAGAGCACGCGCGCGAGCCGGTAGTCCGCGACCAGCGCGAGCACCACGAATCCGGCCACGCCGCCGGCCAGCAGCGCGCCGAAAAGCCGTCCCGGCGCGCCGGAGAACCACAGCAGCGCCAGCAGCACGATGCCGAGCGAAATCGTCCCGCTGAGGTTCGGCTGTGCCATCACCAGGGCGAACATCAGCAGCGCGACCGGCACCAGCGGTACCAGCAGGTGCCGCCAGTGGTGCAGCAGCCGGGCCTTGACCACGAGAATGTGCGCGCCCCACAAGGTCAGCGCGACCTTCGCGACCTCGACCGGTTGCAGCGTCAGCGGACCGAGCGCGAACCACCGCTGCGCGCCGTTCACCTTCGCGCCGAGCGGGGTGAGCACCAGCGCGAGCAGTCCCAGCGTGGCGAGCATCAGCATCGGCGAGAGAGACCTGATCCGCCGCAACGGAATCCGCAGCCCGGCCCACAGCGCGACCAGCCCGATGAGGACGAAGACGACGTGCTTCTGGAACGTGCTGTACACGCCGCCCGGCTGCGCCGAAGACGCCGACAGCACCATGATGACGCCGAGCAGCGTCAGCAGGCCGCACAGCGCGAGCACGAGGTGGAACGACGCCAGCGGCCGGGAGAGCCAGCCGACGATCGCGACCGGGACCCGGTTTCGTCTGTTCCGTGCCGTAGCCACTCGCGCACCTGCCGTCCGCCGATTTCCGGCGCGGGGAAAGAACGCGCCGGGCCGATTATGCCCTAATCGTCCTGATAGGACATTGAGGCACGCGGTGTCTTCTTCGCCGAAGTTATTTCACACAAGGGATTCCGCCTCCGTTCAACGCGGGCGGGGGAGCGGGAACGCTGCCGGAGGTCATCGGGGTCACATAGGCGGCCGGGGTCGGCACCGGGGCGCCGCTGAGCAGCTGCGCGACCAGGGACTGGATTTGCCCGGTATTGACGAAGTTGACGTCCTCGCCGGACGGGCTCTTGCCGAAATGGTCGACCGGGAGGGTCACGAAACTGACGTTCCCGCCGGTCAGGCTGGACGCCTGGTGCGCGAGCGCGAGCAGGTCCAGCGATTTGTCGACCGCGGTGTTCTGCTTCGCGACGTCCATGATCCCTTGGAGTTTCGCTGGATCCGTGAACGTGCCGCCCTGTTTGAGCTGATAGGCCAGCGAAGCAATGAACGCCTGCTGCCTGCGTTCGCGGTCGAGATCGGTGAAATTGAGCGCGGGATGCACGTTGTCGCGGCGCTGCCGGACGAATTCCACGGCCTGTTCGGCGCTGATCTCCTGCTGGCCGGCATGGAAGTTCGCGCCCGAGTAGCTGTCCTGAGTGTCCTCGTTGAGGCACACCGTGATCGGCTGGACGACCTGGGCGATCTCGAAGAACGCCACCAGGGTGACCTCCACGAAATGGTCGATAGGGACGTCGCCGAGGAATTTCCGCACGGTGTCGATTTCCGCCCGGCGGCCGACGTCCCGCGCCTGCTGCTCCCGCTGCGATTTGTCGGTGACATTCTGGGCGACGAGCTGTTTGGCCTTTTCGTCGAACGCCAGCCCGTAGGCCTGATTGATCTTGCCCTTGCACACGTTGTCCGGACAGCCCGCCAGCGGGACGTAATCGTCGCGCGGAATTGAAATCGACGTCGCCTTGCTGCCGTCGCCCGGGACGTGCAGCAGCATCAGCACGTTGGCGTTGTACCCGCCGTCCTGCTGGTCGCCCGCGTGCAGCGAGTTGTAGATGTCCTTCGGCAGCGGATTGCCGTTCTCGTCGAGCCGCGAATCGAGGCCCATGACGAGGATGTTGGTGTCGCCGCCGCTGGACGTCGACTGCCCGTCGAGCACGTCGGACACCTGCAGCCCGGACACGACGCCGGTGTAGGCGGCCCAGCCGTAACCAGTCAGCGAGAGCGTCAACGCGGCCGCGAGAGCCAACGCGACCCGGCCGGTGATCCGCCGTCGCCGAGCCGCGACGCCTCGGGCCGCCGCAGCACGTCTGTCGTGAGGGACGGTCATCGGGCCTTCCGGTGCCGGGGCGTCATGATTGCCCACTGTTCTGCACACTCGCTGTGTACACGCTGAGAAGGAGGCTCACACAGGGTTAACCTCGCGCTCCTGCTATGTGTGACCCACGCCACTATTTGGGTGATGTCGAGAACGCCGTCCCGGCTCCGTCCCCGCAGCATCTAGCCGAGAAGGAGACAGCCATGGAAGCGCAGGAAGTCGCCGAGGTCCTGAACCGCCCGTACAGCCGCGAGCTGCTCGCCCGCGACATTGCCCGGCTCGCTTACGTCGCGAAGGACGGCACGCCGCGCAGCGTCCCGATCGCGTTCACCTGGAACGGCACCGAGATCGTTCTGTGCACCACCAAGAACGCGCCGAAACTGCCGGCGCTGCGGGCGAACCCGATGGTCGCGCTGACCATCGACACCGAATCGCACCCGCCGAAGATCCTGCTCCTGCGCGGCCGGGTCGAACTCGACTACGTCGACGGAATCCCGGACGAGTACCTCGAAATGAACGGTTCCTACGAGATGACGCCCGAGCAGCGCGTCGAATGGGAGGCCGAAATCCGCTCGCTGTACGTCGACGGCATGGTCCGCATCGTCGTCACGCCGACCTGGGCGAAGCTGATCGACTTCGAAACCACCCTGCCGTCGGCGGTTCAGGAACTCGCGCAGCGCCGGGCTCAAGCGGCGGGCGCGTAACCGGCTTCGAAAATCCGCTGATCCACTACACTCGCTCGTCTGGTGGCATCGACGCGCGAAGGCGGAGCGCATGATCCTGGTGACGGGTGCGAGCGGCAACGTGGGATCGGCGCTGGTCAACCAGTTGCGCGCGGCTGGCGTACCCTTTCGGGCCGCCTACCATTCCCCGGAGAAGGCAAGAAAAGCCGCCGCCGCCGGCCTCGACGCGGTCACCGTCGAAATGTCCGATCCGGCGACCGTGCAACCGGCGCTGGCCGGAGTGTCGAAGGTGTTCCTGCTGGGTGCGATGAGCCCCGGGCAGACCGGCAACGAGTCCAATGTGGTCGAAGCAGCCGTGTCGGCCGGGGTCTCGCACGTGGTGAAACAATCGCTGTGGCGGGCGGACGAGGAATTGACGCCGATCGCCCGGCTGCACCGTCCGGTCGAGCGAATGCTGGAAACTTCGCCGCTGTCGTGGACTTTCCTTCGGGCGAACTTCTACCTCCAAGCCTTCTCGAGCAATTGGGCCGGAACCATCCGGTCCGGAAATTTCTTCGCCAGCCCGCTGATCCGAGGCCCGATCGCGTTCGTGGACGCCGAAGACATTGCCCGCGTAGCGTTTCGCGCGCTGACCGAAGACGGGCACGCAGGCAAGGCGTACGCACTCACCGGCCCTGAAGCGCTGACGTACGACGAAGCCGCGGCAGTGCTGTCCGAAGTGCTCGGCCGTCCGATCGCATACCGCGGAATGTCGAACGAGCAAGCACTTTCCGCGCTGGCCGAAGCCGGAATGTCCTCGTTCCACGCCAAAGCGCTGGTAGAGGTGTGCAACGCATACCTGGACGGCGGCGCGGAAACGGTGACGTCCACGGTCGAGGACATCACCGGCCAGCGACCGCGGAGCCTCCGCGAGTTCGCGACCGCGCACCGGCATTGCTTCGAGTGACCAGCACCGCGGCGGCGAAGACCGCAGTACTGGTCGCCGACCCGGCGAAATAGCGTGCAGCCGCCGGCCGATCGAGGAAAGACGTTGCCGCCACACGAGGTCGAGCACCGGGTCTCTGCTCCCGCTCTAAGCAGCAGGCTTGTAGGCAGTAAGGATTTCGGACAACGCCCCGTGCTGCCGAACCCGCCCTTCGTCCATCCACAACGCGGTGTCGCAAAACTCCGCGAGCAGTTCGTCGGAGTGATTAGCGAACACCAGAATCCCCGACCGCCGCACCAAATCTTTGAGCCGCTCGCGCGCCTTGGCGAGAAACGCCGCGTCGACCGCGCCAAGCCCTTCGTCGAGCAGCAGAATCTCGGGGTCGATCGTGGTCACCACCCCGAGCGCGAGCCGCACCCGCATCCCGGCCGAGTAGGTGCGCAACGGCAGCTGCAGATAGTCGCCAAGCTCGGTGAACTCCGCGATGTCGTCGACCCGCTTGGCCATCTGCCGCCGGCTCATCCCGAGAAACAGCCCCTGTACCAGGATGTTCTCCCGCCCCGACACCTCCGGGTCCAGCCCGACCCCAAGATCGAACACCGGCGCGACCCGCCCCTCGACCCGCCGGATACCCCGCGTCGGCTCGTAAATCCCGGACAGCACCCGCAACAACGTGGACTTCCCGGCCCCGTTATGCCCCACCAACCCAACCCGAGCGCCCTCCTCGAGCCGGAAGGACACGTCCCGCAACGCCTCGACCACCGGCACCCTCGCGCCACTTGCGATCCGCCCGCCGACCTTCCCGAGCACGCGCTTCTTCAACGACCGGGTCTTGGCGTCGAAGATCGGAAAGTCGACGCAGGCGTCGCGCACCTCGATGCTGACCATGGGGCCCCTCCTCTAGATGCGAATAGAAATTATCATTCGCATCTGCCGAGCGCCACGGGTAACGTGCCGCAGGTGAGCCAGACCAGCGAGGGCTTCCGCCCGCCGCAACAAGCGCGCAGCCGCGCTTCGCTGCAGAAAGTCCTGACCGCAGCCGAACACGTCCTGGCCGAACAGGGCCTGGAATCCTTCACGGTCGCCGAGGTGGCTTCGCAGGCTGGAATGTCGGTCGGCACGATCTACCGCCGCTTCGACGGCAAGGAACAGCTGCTGCACGCCGTCAAGGACCGGCTGCTGACCCAGCTGGAAACGAACGTCCTCGCCGCCCTCCGCGCCGCGTCGCCAGACCTCCGCTCCGCCTTTACTGCGTTCGTGGAAGCCCTAGCGCAGACCTTCGCCGACCACGACCGAATCTTCCCGGAACTCCTGGACGCCCAACGCTCCGACGGCCGAGACCGAGGACTGGCCGCCCTGTCCGCGATCCAAGACGCCCTGCTGGCCGCGGTGGCTCCTTCTCCGCCCGATGCCGACAACGTGAAGATGGCCGCCAGAACGATCATCGGCGCCTGCGTCCACCGCGCCGCGACCTGCCGATTCTGGCCCGACGACCGCTCGTGGAAGAGCTGGTCGGAGGAAGCGACAGCCCTGGCACTGGCGTACCTGACGTCGCCATCCGCGGCCCCCGCTAGGATGTAGCCTGCAGCACGCGACTGCCCTCGTAGCTCAGGGGATAGAGCACGGCTCTCCTAAAGCCGGTGTCGCAGGTTCGAATCCTGCCGGGGGCACATCTTCCCAGGTCACCGGAGTGGCCAGAGTTCAGCTGCCATCGAGCCCATGCGCGATCCCTGTTTTTGCTCGCACCGATGATGGCGGTGGGCATGATCCGCAGCCGCCCGGTCAGGTCGTAGGGTCCTGATTCGAGTAAGTTCACGGGCCGGAACCGGGGAGGGTTCGGATGGCTGGCGATCGTGCGCGGCGGGAGCAGGTGCTCGACGGGCTCGATCCCGAGCAACGTGCGGCCGTGCTGGCACCCCCGGGTCCGGTGCGCATCCTCGCCGGGGCCGGCACCGGCAAGACCCGGACCATTACTCGCCGGATCGCTTATCTGGCCGGGACCGGGCAGATCAAGTCCTCCGAGATCCTTGCGGTGACCCATTCCAATCAGGCGGCGGGCGAACTGCGGGACCGCATCCGGTCGTTGGGAGTGTCCGTACAGGCTCGGACGTTCCACAGTGCGGCGATGGGCCAGTTGCGGCATTTTTGGGCGAGGACCGGCCTTCCCGGCGATGAGCTGCGGATGATTCGCGAGGTCCGGGGTGGCCAGGGAGCATTTCTCCGCAAGGCGTTGGAAGCTGAGGTGCGGTCCGTCGCGACCACGGATGTCCGTGACTTCGGGGAGGAGATCGACTGGGCGAGGCGGAGCCGGCTCACGCCCGACCAGTATGCGCGGGCGGCAAACGAGAGCGGGCGAAAGCGAAATCTGCCTGCTTCGGTGCTGGCTGCCGCGTTCAAGCGGTACGAGCAGGCGAAGCGGTCTCACGCGGTGTTGGATTTCGGCGACCTCATCGAACAGTGCGCGCTCCTGCTCGAACGTGACGACGAGGTGGCAGCCCAGTTCCGAGAGAGGTACCGGTGTTTCGTAGTCGACGAATACCAGGACACTGACCCCGCACAGGAGCGTCTGCTGTCCGCCTGGTTGGGGCCTGGCCACAACGTCACCGTCGTGGGCGATCCCCATCAGACCATCTTCTCGTTCAAAGGGGCAGACCCGTCGTTGCTCGTCGGGTTCACCGATCGTTTCCCCGGCGCGGTCAGCATCTCGCTGGACCGGGACTACCGGTCGACACCTCAGATCGTCGCCTACGCCAACCGGATCATGGGGCCAGCGTCGGTGGGCGTGGTGCTCAAGGGACAGCGACCCGACGGGCCCGAACCGATTCGCCGGACCTTCGACACCGAAGCAACCGAAGCCGCGGCGTTGGCCGAACGGGTCAACGAACTTGTCGCCGAAGGCGTGGCCGCGTCCGAGATCGCCATCCTGGTCCGGACTAGGTCGCAGATCTTGTTCTATCGAGCCGCGTTGCAGGACGCGGGCGTCATTACCGAGGTTTTCGACGACGAGAAGTTCTTCGAACGGCAGGAAATCCGCCAGGCAATGACAGCATTGGGCGATCTCGCCGATCGGTCGCCGGCCGTGGCCGGTCTGGACGGGCTGCGAGCGGTTCTCGAGAATCTCGGCTTCGACCCCGCAGTTCCGCCCGCCGGACAGGGCGCCGCGCGTGATCGATGGGAGTCGCTGGGGGCGCTGCTGCGGCTTGTCGAACGGGTACCGGACGACGCGAGGGAAACCGTCGGCATCCTCCTGCGCGAACTGGAACGACGGGCGGCCGCGGAGCACGCACCCCGCCGCGGCGGGGTCACACTGGCCACTATGCACAAGGCGAAGGGTTTGGAGTGGGATGCCGTCCTGCTCCCTGGCCTCGCTGAAGGCTACCTCCCGATCGCTTATGCGACTTCGTCGGAGGAGATCGACGAAGAACGCCGCCTGTTCTACGTCGCCGTTACCCGGGCCAGAGAGCGGCTGGAACTTTCGCACGCCCTGGCCAATGAAAAGGGTTACCCCAGAAATCCCTCCCGGTTCCTCGACCAGATCGTTCCGATCCGACGCCCGGTCGCAGCGGCTCCCGCACCGCCCCCGAATCCGTATTCGGTCGGCGACCGGGTAGTGAGTACCGCGTTCGGCATGGGCAAAGTGGTCGCGACTACGAAAACAGCTGTAACGGCTGATTTCGGCACTCCCTACGGAGTCAAGACGGTGCCGGCTGACCACAAGCTGAGCAAGCTGTAACCGCATCGCTGCAGCAGCTGCTTAGCGAACCAACGCGCCCGGTGCCCGTAAAAACCGCCAGCACAGATACCCGCACACCCCCGCCGCCGGTGCTCCGCTCAGCAGTGTCGCGATCGCCAGCGGAGTCACCATCCCGTGTGAATACAGCGGCACCAAAACCGCCGTGACCATAATGAACTTCGCCGAGAAAATCCCCGTGCACAGCTGATAACGCCGCCGCTGCAAGGGGTCCCGTCGCCAGCTGAATCGTTCCCCTCGCGCCATTCCCAGCACCACTCCAATCACCGGCAACCGCACCAGGATCGACAGCAGGAACACCGCGCCTCCGATCACCTGCATGAGCACCGAAGGCAGGTAGTAGTCGACCGCCTGACCGGTGCTCCCGGCCAGCAACGCGGACAGTCCCGTGATCACCAGGCCGATCGCTGCCTGCCAGTACTTTCGGTCGGTGAACGCGCGGATCCCGGCGAACACCACGACGGCACCGACCGCGATCAGCTCCGCGGTGACCACCTTGCCGGACACCAGGTAGGCGATCAGGAACACCACCCGCGACGCGACCCCTTCGGCGACGGTTCGCCATCCGCCCACCGCGGCGAACAGGGACAACGACTTCTCGGTCAGCAACGCGAGTCTCATCTGCCCGCCTTTGCCGGAACGGGTGCGGAGGCGCGCATGTTGTCTTCGTACGAGCCGATCGCGTCGAGCAGGGAGAGCTGCCCGCGGTTCGCCTCGATCAGTGCCGAGCAGAGCCGGTGGGCATCCTGCATAGCGAGGTTGCCGCCGAAGCCGGGGGCGAGGTGGATGGCATCGCCTAGGACGGTTACCGCGGTGGGGGACCATGGCGGTATCGGCGCGATCATCCCAACGCGCAGAGCGGACGTCATTTCCGGCCACGCCTCGTCGACAATCCGTTGCAAGGCGGGCGGAAGATCCTCGACGGGGCCAGACAAAGCCCACATCAGGTAATCCTCGATCGTCGCCACCGCGATAAGCGGGAGCACGGGCAGAAACCGTTGCCGCGCAAGGGTCGGCGGTGAAGTGAATCGCAGTGCGCCCAGCACCATCGTCGTGTCCTGGATCCGCACGACGGTGGGATTGTCGCCGATCAGCTCGGGCAATCCGGCCGCTGCCCGCAACGGCGTCGCGCCCATCAGCATGCGCCGTCCCGAATCGAGCACCTGCGCTTGTGGCAGGTATTGCCGACGGACCGCCGAACCGATCCCATCCGCGCCGACCAAGATGTCAGCCGTATCGTTGCTGCCATCGGCAAACCACGCCTGAACTGTGCCGTCGGGTAGTTGCTCGAAGCGCGTGAACTCCGCCTCGAAGCGGACCGCATCCTCCAGGCCAGTCAACAAAATCGACCGCAGCAACGGGCGATGTGTCTGCCGTCCAGGTCTCGCTCGACCTGCTGCGCCGTCGGTGGGTTGAGCGTCCACGACGGTGAGCGCACCGTCCACTTCGGAGAGTTTGAGCGTCTTATCGCGGAGCCGGCCCATCGTGGCGTCGATCATCGCGACGTGCGCCGAAGGCAGGCACTCCTGCAACGCGGCAACGCCTCGGTCGTCGACATGCAGGCTGACTCCTTGCGCCCGCCCCAGCGCGCCGTCTCGTTCGTACACGGCGACTTCGATCCCTGCCCGGCGCAGTCCTTGCGCGAGGGTCAACCCGCCCAGACCTGCGCCGATCATGATGACTTTCATCGCGCCCCCATTTCTTCATCGCTGATGAAGTTCAGGCTAGCGCGAGTCGGTGCGAAACTCCACCAACGATGAAGAAAGCTCGGTTAGACTCACCGGCGACATGGCAGAGCACAGTTCCCCCGCCCGTCCCGGACGCTGGCGAACCGGGGCGGAGAGCAAACAGCGGATCCTGGACGCGGCACGCGCGCTGTTCCGCGAGCGCGGCTACGGCGGTACCACCGTGCGCGCGGTCGCGAGCGAGGCGGGCGTCGACTCCGCGATGGTGTTCTACTTTTTCGGCAACAAGCAGGGCCTCTTCGCCGCGGCGATCGAGATGTCCGCGCAGGTGCCGCCCGCCCTCGACGAGGTCTTCGCCGGCGGGCTCGACGGCCTCGGCGAGCGCATCGTCCGAACGCTCCTGGAGAACCTGGACGCCTCAGGCCGAACCCCGCTCGCAATGCTCACCCGGGCCGACGACCAGGCCGACGCTCTGCTCCGCGAGTACATCGACCGCGAAATCACCGGGCGATTGGCCAATCTGCTCGACACCCCGGATGCCGCGTTCCGGGCGGGCATGGTCAACGTGCAGCTCTTGGGCCTCGCCGTGGCGAGGTATGTCGTGCGGATCGAGCCGATCGCGTCCGCGCCGGTCGACGAGCTGGTCGGCCGGTTCGGGCCGCTCGTGCAGCACTGCTTGACAGCGGCGGGTTAACCGAAAAGCCGATCCAGGTGCTGGTCAATAGCGACGAGCGCGGCACGGGACTCGATCACGTCCAGTTCGAGCAGCGGCGTCAACCCGGTCAGCGCGAGGACGAGATTCGTCTCGACGGCCGGGTCGCGGTCCGCGGCGATGTGTCCGTCGGCGATGGCCTGCCGGATCAGGTGTTCTACCAGTGCTCGTTTTTCGCGTAGGTCGTCGCGCAGCTTCGCGTGCAGCTCGGAGTCGTGCAGTGCTTCGAGGACGTACGCGGCGCTCATCCGGCTGGTGGCGCGCGCGTCGGGATGCAGCGGCAGCATCTCGGTGAGCGTCACGCGCAGCACCTCTTTCGGGTGCGCGACGTCTGCCAGGCCCTCGGCAACCCTTTTCGAGGTCTGCTCCGCGGCGAACTCCATCGCGAAGGTGAGCATCGCGGTCCGGGTCGAGAAGTAGTGCTGCACCTGACCGAGAGACGCCTCCGCCTCGCGGGCCACCTCACGCATGGTCGCGTGGTTCCAGCCTTGCTCCGACACCACCCGCCACAACGCGCGCGCGATCGCTTCTCGCCGCTCGCGGTGGTCGACCTTCTTCGGCACGCCAGCCCTTTCGCTGATTCCAATACAGTTGACATAATACACTTGACTTGACGCCCGCGGGAGCTGAGGATGAACGACAAGACGCAGCCAGCGGTCCGGACGGTCGAGGGGGCCGTGGCGGCCCGCTGGCGGGCGGGGATGACGGAATTCCGTACGCCCAGCCGCCGATGGGCGATCTCCGGTTCGCCGCGCCCGGTCGTGCCCTGAAACGGCGCACGGCAGGCGACCGAATTCGGACCGCTGCCCCCGCGGTCCAGGCGGAGTCGGCGCACGAAACGGACTGACCCTCACCGTCTCGACGCCGGATCCGAGTGCGGCGGGCCTTCAGTTCCAGCTGTTCTTCGTCATGGCAGGGTGCCTCACCGCCGAAGACGCACAACCGGCACTCAATCTCTACGTCGGGGCCAGTCCGGAGGCGCTGATGAAGATCGTCTACTCGGACGCGCTTTCCGGATGCCGAGCCAGCCGCTTCCGCGACAGGCCTGGGTTAGCGCGGATGGGCGGCCTATTGCCCAGACTGACGCCTGACCCGGGTGCTGGACGTCGAGTCCGTCCCACGCAGGCCGAGGCCCCGTTCGATCAAGTACTGCTCTCTGAGTTCCGCATAGCTGAGGTCGGCCGGGAACTCGTCCTCGGACAGCAGGCCGATCGCCCACGGAACCGGGCACGGCGAACGGTGCTCGGGTTCGGGACACAGCAACAGTTTGATCTGCTCGATCAGTTCCCGCGCCCGCTCCTCGGTCGCGTAGACGCCCACCCTGATCTCGAAAGTCTTGCGTTCGTCCGTCATCGGCCTTCCTTGTCCGGCCCAGGAATAGCGGGCCGGATGGATTGACGCCAAACGCTTTTCCCGGCACGGCCAGACGGCGTCCTGCCCGCGGTGACGTATCCAGCCGAGCCGGAGAGCGTCAGCGCCAGTCCGTCCGGCCCGGCGGCAACCGCCCTTCCGGACCGCGACGAACCAGCCGAAGGGTGTGCGCCCGATGAACATCCGCTCCTTCTGGATCGGTTACGCAACTCGGCGGCGCCCACCCGAAGAAGTCACTCAAGTGGGTGACCAGCAACTGGGTCGACGGCTGTTCCCGGCCGCTCCGGTGGACCAGTCACGTCACCTGGTCGTGTCTGGTTTCGAAACCGTGAACAACAGTAGGTAATCTTCCGTAACGGGTGCGGGGAGCCGCCTCCAACCCACGGTCTGCCGGAGGGCTTCGTTGATCAAGCTCATGTTCGCCGACGACGAGGAACTAGTTCGGTCGGGGCTGCGCGCCATGATGTCCGGGGCGTCGGACATCGAGATCGTGGGCGAGGCAAGCGACGGCAGATCGGCGGTCGAGGTCGCCCGTCGCTATCACCCCGACGTCGCGCTGCTCGACATCAAGATGCGCGCCCCTGACGACGGCATTCGCGCGCTTCGGGCCATTCTCGCGCTGCCCGATCCGCCCACCGTCGCCATGCTCACCACCTTCGACATCGACGAGTACGTCAGCCTCGCGCTGCGGCTCGGCGCCAACGGGTTCCTGCTGAAGGACATCGACCCGGCGGCGCTGCTGCGGGCCGTGCGCGACCTGGCCAAGGGCGGTGCCGTCCTCGACCCGGGCGTGGCCGTGCGCATGGTGCAGAGCCACCGCGACGAGCAGCGGGCCGCGCAGCCGGCGCGCAAGCTGCTGGCCTCGCTGTCCGAGCGCGAACGCGAGGTCGTCGCGCTGATCGGGCAGGGTCTGTCGAACGCCGAGATCGGCGGGCGGCTGCACCTGTCCGAGGCGACGGTCAAGGGCTACGTCTCGGCGGTGCTGTCCAAGATCGGCGCGGCCAACCGGGTGCAGGCCGCGCTCCTGGCCTACCGCGGCGGGCTCCTCGACCAGTAGTACCAGCCGATGCTGCTGACCGCGCTCGAGTTCCTCGGGCTGGTGGCGTTCGCGGCGTCCGGGGCGCTGGCCGCGGTCCGGGCGCGGCTGGACGTGTTCGGGGTAGTCGTGGTCGGCCTGACCACGGCGCTCGGCGGCGGCATCATCCGCGACGTGCTCCTCGGCATCCATCCGCCGACCTCCCTGCGCACCTGGCCGTACCTGGCCGTCTGCGCGGTGACGGCGCTGGTCGTGTTCGCCTTCCATCCGCAGGTCGCCCGGCTGCGGCACGCGGTGCTGCTCGCGGACGCGGTCGGGCTCGGCGTGTTCGCCACGGCCGGGACGACGCTGGCGCTCAACGCGGGCGTGACCGGGTACGCCGCGTCCCTGATCGGCATGACGAGCGGCATCGGCGGCGGCGCGCTCCGCGACCTGCTGCTGCGGGAGATCCCGCTCGTGCTGCGCAAGGAGATCTACGCGATGGCCGCGCTGACCGGCGCGGTCTGCGTCTGGGCGGGGCACGCGCTGAACCTCCCGGCCGGCGCGGTCACGACCGTCTCCGCGGTGGTCGTGGTCGCGATCCGCGTGCTCACGCTCTGGCGACACTGGAACGCTCCGGTCGCGCGGCCGCCCGAAGAACGCTCGTTGTGATTCCCGCGTCCCCGATCCCCGGCGCGGCCAGCACGAATGGTCCCGTCGTCCGGAGATGCTCTTTGTGTGTTCTGCGTGTGTTCTTAGGCGGGTCTCAGCACTCTGCGTAAGACTGGCCGCATGCGCATCCTCGTAGTGGACGACGACCGTGCCGTCCGTGAATCGCTCAGGCGGTCTTTGGAGTTCAACGGCTACACCGTGGAGCTCGCGAGCGATGGTGCGCAGGCATTGGAGACGATCCTCGCCAACCGGCCGGACGCGATGGTCCTCGACGTGATGATGCCGCGCCTGGACGGGCTCGAAGTGGCTCGCCGGCTCCGCAGCACCGGCGATGACCTGCCGATTCTCGTGCTGA
Source organism: Amycolatopsis sp. VS8301801F10 (assembly GCF_046195355.1). Lineage (NCBI taxonomy): Bacteria > Bacillati > Actinomycetota > Actinomycetes > Pseudonocardiales > Pseudonocardiaceae > Amycolatopsis > Amycolatopsis sp. VS8301801F10. The sequence goes on from NZ_CP176065.1 coordinate 2,413,209, forward strand.
CCGCGCGCGACACCGTTTCCGACCGGGTCTCCGGCCTCGACGCCGGCGCCGACGACTATCTGCCCAAGCCGTTCGCCCTGGAGGAGTTGCTCGCCCGGCTGCGCGCGCTGCTGCGCCGCGCCGCGCCGGACGCTCAGCAGGGCGAGACGTCGGAGGTGCTGTCGTTCGCCGACCTCACGCTCGACCCGGGCACTCGCGAGGTCCGCCGCGGCGGCCGCGAGATCAGTCTCACCCGCACCGAGTTCGCGCTGCTCGAGCTGTTCCTCTCGTACCCCAAGCACGTGCTGACCCGCGGAAGGATCCTGGAGGAAGTATGGGGTTACGACTTCCCGACGTCGGGCAACGCGCTGGAGGTCTACGTCGGCTATTTGCGCCGCAAGACGGAGGCGGAGGGCGAACCGAGGCTGATCCACACGGTGCGTGGAGTGGGGTACGTCCTGCGCGAGACCCCGCCGTGACCGATCACCCGGCGGGCGAGCAGGCCGCGCCGGCGGGGGAGGTCCCCGATCCGCGGGGCACCCGGTGGAGCACCCGCCGGTTCTCGCTGCGCGGCCGCGTCACGCTGCTGGCCGCCGCGTGCGTGGCGGGTGCGGTGGCGCTCGTTTCCCTGTGCGCGTACCTGGTGGTGCGCAACAACCTCCTCACCCAGCTCGACGACAACCTGCTCGCCCGCGCGCAAGCCGCGGCGAATTCGCCGCAGGTGCCGACCGACCAGTTGCGCGAGGTGCCTGGCGCCTTGCTCGCCAGCGCCGACCTGCAGATCGGCCAGCTCAACGGCATCACCGGCGACCTGATCTATCCGCAGCCGGGCACGCGGCCGCCGGTCGGCCCGGCCGAGATGCGCGTGGCGACTGGTCTGCTGCCCCAGTCGTTGCGCACGGACGCGACCACCGGGATGCGAGTGGTCGCGGTGCCGCTCGGGCACGGGCAGGCGATCGTGCTGGCGCAGTCGATGGCTCCGACGATGCGTGCGCTGAACCAGCTGTCCGTGGTGCTGTTCCTGGTCGGCGGGGCCGGAATCGTGGTGGCCGCGGGCGCGGGCACGGCGGTCGCGCGGGCCGGGCTGCGCCCCGTCGACCGGCTGACGTCGGCGGCCGAGCGGGTGGCCGCGACCGGCGACCTGCGTCCGATCCCGGTGAGCGGCGACGACGAACTCGCCCGGCTCACGCACAGCTTCAACATCATGCTCGGCACGGTCGCGGACTCGCAGGAACGGCAGCGGCAGCTCGTCGCCGACGCCGGGCACGAGCTGCGCACCCCGTTGACCTCCATGCGCACCAACCTGGAACTGCTCCTGTCGGCCAGCCGTCCCGGCGCGCCGTCGCTGCCGGACGAGGACCGCGCCGACATCGAGGCCGACATCCGCGGCCAGCTCGACGAGCTGACCCAGCTCATCGGCGACCTGGTGGAGCTGGCACGGCAGGACGAACCGCGCGAGCAGGCCGAACGCGTCGACCTGATGGAGGTGGTCGAGCGGGCGCTCGACCGGGCGCGCCGCCGGGCAGGCGAGATCGAGTTCGAGGTCTCGCTGCAGCCGTGGGTGCTCACCGGCGACAACAGCTCGCTCGAACGGGCGGTGCTGAATCTGCTGGACAACGCGGTGAAGTTCTCGCCGCAGGGTTCGCGGGTGCGGGTCACGCTGCGTCCGCTGGGCGACGGCACCGCGGTGGTCGAGGTCGCGGACTCCGGTCCGGGCATCGCCGAGGAGGACTTGCCCAAGGTGTTCGACCGGTTCTACCGCTCGTCGGAGGCGCGCACCCTGCCCGGATCCGGCCTCGGACTGGCGATCGTGAAGCACGCCGCCGAAAGGCACGGCGGCACGGTTTACGCCAATCGGGCACCGGAGGGCGGGGCTCTGCTCACCATCCGGCTACCTGGGGCGCCCGTCGCCTGAACCGCCCGCCCCGCATGGCCGTCGCCCGGCAGGGGGACGAATGATCTGCACGTCGCGCACCCCTGATGTTGAATCGTGTAGGATTTTGTGTAGTTAATGGGTGTGCTTGGGGAGTGGCGGTGCTCGCGCGGCAGCGACAGGCGATGATCCTCGAGGAAGCACGCCGGACCGGTGCGGTCCGGGTCAGTGACCTCGTCGCGAGGCTCGGCGTCTCCGACATGACGGTCCGCCGCGACCTCGACGTGCTCGCGGGCCGGGGCCTGGTCGAGAAGGTGTACGGCGGTGCGACGTCGCTGGTCGGCAAGAGCACCGACGAGCCGGGATTCGAGGCGAAATCGGTGCGCCAGCGCGCGCAGAAGGAAGCCATCGCCGAACTGGCGGCCACCCTCGTCAAGCCGGGCACCGCGATCGGGCTGTCCGCCGGCACCACCACCTGGACGCTCGCGCACGCGCTCGACGGCATCGAGGGCCTCACCATCGTCACCAACTCGATCCAGGTCGCGGACGTGCTGCGCAACGCGGGACAGCCGGACCGGACGGTGGTCCTCACCGGCGGGGTGCGGACCCCGTCGGACGCGCTGGTCGGCCCGGTCGCCGTGCAAAGCCTGCGGACGCTGCACCTCGACCTGGTGTTCCTGGGCGTGCACGGGATGGCGGTAGGGCCCGGGTTCACCACCCCGAACCTCACCGAAAGCGAGACCGACCGCGCGCTGGTGGAGGCCGGACGGCGGCTCGTGGTGCTCGCCGACCACACGAAGTGGGGCACGGTCGGCATTTCCACGATCGCGGACCTGGAAGAAGCCCAGGTCGTGGTGACCGACGACGGACTGGACGACCGTGCGCGAGAGGACCTCGCGGAGCGGGTCGGAGAACTCATGATCGCCGAAACGGCGGAGAACCTCGAGGCAGAAGAAGCGTGAAACGCACTGTGCGGCACCTGGCCGACGGCCGGGAGATCATCTATTTCGACCACACCGACGCCCACGAGCGGCTCGCCGCCGACACCCGGGACCTGCCGCCGGTCGCAGCGGCCTCGGAGATCCGCCGCGACCCGCTGACCGGCGAGTGGGTCGCGATGGCGGCGCACCGCCAGACGCGCACGTACAAGCCTCCGGCCGACCTCTGCCCGCTCTGCCCGACCCGGCCGAACAAGCCGAGCGAAATCCCCGAAGCCGACTACGACGTGGTCGTGTTCGAGAACCGGTTCCCGTCGTTCTCGCAGCAGGCGACCGGCGATTCGTCCACTGTGGACGGATTGGGTCTGGTGCCGACCGCGCCGGGCCTCGGCCGCTGCGAGGTCGTGTGCTTCACCAGCGACCACGACGGCGCGTTCTCCCGGCTGACCCCGGAACAGGTGCGGCTCGTCGTGGACGCCTGGGCCGACCGCACCGCCGCGCTCGCGCAGACGCCTGGCGTGGAACAGGTCTTCCCGTTCGAGAACCGCGGCGAGGAAATCGGCGTCACGCTCTCGCATCCGCACGGCCAGATCTACGGCTACCCGTTCGTCACGCCGAAGACCGAGCGGATGCTGGCGGTCGCGCGCGAACACGGCGGATCGGTGCTCGGCGACGTGCTGGCGGCGGAACAGAAATCCGGTGAGCGTGTGATCGCCACCGGCGAGCACTGGACGGCCTTCGTGCCGCCGGCCGCGCGCTGGCCGGTGCACGTCCAGATCGTGCCGCACCGGCAGGTGCCGGACCTCCCGTCGCTCACCGACGCCGAACGCGACGACTTTTCCCGCGTGTACCTGGACGTGCTGCGCCGGTGCGACGCGCTGTACGACCGGCCGCTGCCCTACATCGCCGGTTGGCAGCAGGCACCGGTGCGGCGGGACCGGGAGCTGTCGTGGCTGCACCTCGAGCTGTTCTCGGTGCTGCGGGCCAAGGACAAGCTCAAGTACCTGGCCGGATCCGAGTCGGGCATGGCGGTCTGGATCAACGACGCCACCCCGGAGCAGATCGCGGAGCGGCTTCGCTCGGCAGGCTGACGGCGACTCGCGGCATACTCATCTACGAAACACAGGTTCGACTCAGGAACCTCTCAGGCCCGGCCGCTTAGGTGAGGACATGACCGAGAACGACCCCCACGTGCCAGACTCCGCGGCGGGTCGCCAGGACCCGGGCGCCCAGCCGGGCGCCGAGGGCCAGGCGGCTTGGCAGCAGACCCCGGCTCAGCCGGAGCAACCCTCTTCCGCAGGCTCGACCGGCGGTGACGCGGGACAGTCAGCCGCCAGCGCGACTGGTTCGACTGCCTCGTACGGTTCGGTTGCTGAGGGCTCGGCAGGGACGTCGGGCTCCGGCACGTCGAGCGGCGACGCTTCCGGCGCGTACGGAGCGCCTGCGGGTCAGTACGGCGCCGCTCCGACGTACGGGGCCGCCGCTCCGGGTGGAGCGACGCCGAATCCGTGGTCGGCCCAAGGCGCGGCCGCCCCGCACAGCGGTTCGATCCCCGGTGCCCAGCAGTCCGCGGCGGGTCAGCCGTACGGCAGCCAGTACCCCGGCGGACCCAACACTCCGCCCGCCGGAGCACCGGCCAATCCTTACGGCGCACCGGGAACCTCGGTGTACGGCGTCCCCGCGCAGCGCGAGAAGAAGGCTTCGGCGGGCAAGCTCCTCGCGAGCGTCGCCGCGATCTCGCTCGTGATCGGCGGCGTGGCGGGCGGGACCGTCGGGTACCTCACCGGCGGATCCGGTTCGTCGGTCAGCGCGCTCGACGCGCCGAAACCCGCGCAGCAGACCGGCAACGTGCCCGCCGGCTCGGTCGAATCGGTGGCGCAGAAGCTGTCGCCGAGCGTGGTCGAACTGCAGGTATCCGGCCGGACCGCGGCGGGCGAGGGCTCCGGTTTCGTGCTCAGCAGCGACGGCTACATCCTGACCAACAACCACGTCGTCCAGGTCGCCGCGAACGGCGGCCAGATCCAGGCCGTGTTCCAGGACGGCAAGAAGGCCGCGGCGAAGGTCGTCGGCCGGGACCCGACCACGGACATCGCCGTGGTGAAGGTGTCCGGCGTCAGCAACCTCACGCCGGTCGAGCTGGGCCGGTCCGACGACCTGCGGGTCGGGCAGCAGGTGGTGGCCATCGGCTCGCCGTACGAGCTGACCGGCACGGTCACCTCGGGCATCGTCAGCTCGCTGCACCGCCCGGTGCAGGCGGGCGGCGACGAGACCGACCAGACCACGGTGATGGACGCGATCCAGACCGACGCCGCGATCAACCCCGGCAACTCGGGCGGTCCGCTGTCGAACATGAGCGGCCAGGTCATCGGCATCAACTCGGCTATCTACAGCCCGAATTCGGGCCGCGGCCAGGGCAGCGGCGGCGAGGGCGGCAACGTCGGCATCGGGTTCGCCATCCCGATCGACCAGGCGCGCCGCACCGCGCAGGACATCATCAAGACCGGCCACGCGACCCAGACGTTCATCGGCGCGAAGGTCACCGACGCGCCCCAGGGCGGCGCCCAGCTCGGCGACATCACGCCGGGCAGCCCGGCGGAGAAGGCGGGCCTGAAGTCCGGCGACGTGGTGACCAAGATCGACAACCGCGTCATCGACAGCGCCAACACGCTCGTCGCCGCGATCCGCACGCGCGCCCCGAACGACCAGGCGACCTTCACCCTCGCCGACGGACGCACGGTGCAGGTCACCCTCGGCGGGCAGGCGGTGCCGGCCAACTAGATCGCTCGGCCGCCGAGGCGCGGCCGAGACCAGCCACGGCTCGACCCCCTGTCCGCGCTGGGGCCGAACCTTTGCAGGCCGCGCGCGACCGGAGCAGAAAAGCCGGTCGCGCGTGGCCGTTTTTAGTGTCCAGCGCCGGAAAACCGGCTCCCGCACGAAACACGAAGAGGCTCTCCGTGCCGCCTCCGACTCGGCACGGAGAGCCTCTCCGCGTGCGGTGGGGTGCCCACGCGCACACCGAGCCAAACGCCGAATCCGCGGGAAAATTCCGGTACCAGAAGAAAAGCCAGGTCAACTGCGTACGCGCGGCCGAATTTTCTGCGCCGCCCGATGCCGGACCTGGACAATCCGGACGATCGAGACCGCCAGGACGACACCCCACACCACAGCGAGCGTCGCCAGCAGCCCCAGCCACGTGTTCCCGTCGTGCAGCCCAGGCTTCGGCGGCACCCCGTAAGCCCGCCACAGCAGCGGGAGCCCCACGAAACCCAGCACCGCGGTCAGCACCGCCCCGACTTGCATCGGCCCTCGCCACGGCCGCGGCAGGACCCGCGCGAGCAGCAAGCCAACCAATCCGGCGGCCGGAGTGAACACCGCGTCGTTGACGATCGGACCGCCACCGATCCACAGCAACGTCGTGCCGCTGTCCGGCCAGGCCGGTCCTGCATAGTCGAGAAACAGCACGACCCCGTACGCCAACGCCGCCAATCCGGGCAGCCCCAGCAGGATCCGCGCGGTCTTCACTGCACCTCCAGCTTCGCGACCCACTTGGTCTGCAGCACGCCGGGCCGGCTGGGCGCGATCACGCGGCACGGATAGCCGTGGTCGAGGTTCAGCACCTCGCCGTTCAGCTCCAGCGCCAGCACCGTGAGCGGGTCGGCGGTGTGCTCGCCAGGCAGCACGCTGACGCCGTACAGCCCGGTCTTCTCCAGCGACGACACCCGCACGGCCACGCCGGGTGAGCTGCCCGCGGCGCGCAGCAGGTCCGGGAACGAGATGCCGCGCCACGTCGCCATCTGGCTCCATCCTTCGACGCACGCGATCGGCAAGTCCACAGTGGTCTGCGGCAACGCCCGCAGCTCGGTCAAGCTGAACTGGCGGGTCCCGCCCGGAGTCACCACGGACAGCCGCCATCCGGGATCCTGCGCAGCCCGTGTCACCTGCGCCGCCACGGCCGTGCGGTTGACCGGCAACTTCTGCGGGCCCTTGTCCGATCGCCACGACAACCCGGACACGTTCCGCAGCGCGGGAACCGTCGCACCCGCGGTGGCTAGCACGGCGACTCCAGTCGCGATCCCCGTGGTGGCCAGGAATCTTCGGCGCGACAACCCAGGGCCGGGCGGCTGCGCGGGCGCACGCTCCCGCGTCAGCGCCCGCCGGAGCACCGGGAGCTTCACCGCGACGTGCACCAGGATCGACCCGATCGCGACCCACGCCACCGCGTAGTGCACCTGCGGAAAGTAGAAATTCCACGGGTAGTTCTGCGCGACGTTCAGCAATCCCGAACTCAGCTCGAAGAAAGCCGCCCCGGACAGGACGAGGATCGACAGCCGCTCCACCGCATGCGGCACCGAGCGCACCAGCGGCCGCTCGAACAGCTTCGGGTAGACGCTCCACAGTTTCGCCAGCAGCAACGGAATCGCCGCGATCCCGGACAGCACGTGCGCGCCCTGCGTCACCCGATACAACCAAACCGGTCGGCTCGGCCAGAAGAACCACTCCGGCGGGTGCTGGATCAAGTGGCTCAACAGCCCAGTAACGAAGCAGATCAGGAACGCGAGCCCGAGCAGACTGCCGACCCGTGCCGTCACGCGCTCGCCGTGCGCGCCGCCCTTGAACTGCTCAGCCTTCGGAATGTGGGCCTGCGCGTCGGTGATCCGGGCGTCGAGTCCGCGCCACGCGGCAGCCAGCCGCCCGCGTTTCACGCGCGTTCCAGTTTCGCGAACCAGCGGTGCCCTCGGCTGGTCGTCCACGCCACTCGAAACCCAGTCCGCACCGCGATTTCCGCGATGGCGTCGACTCCCACCCACGCCCAGGTGAACCACCGCCCGCCAGCGGGATCCGGCCGCAGCCGGACGTGGTCCCGGCGCACGCCGTGGCCGGGTTCCTCCAGTTCCACGAGCACGGCACCGTCCGGCGTGAGCAGTTCGCGCGCTCGCCGCAGCAGCGCATCGGGATCGCCACCGATCCCGATGTTGCCGTCAGCCAGCAACACGTGATTCCATCGCCCTTCACCGGGTAGGCGAGCGAAAACGTTGCGCTGCAACGCACTCGCTCCGCGCCGTCGAGTCAGCCGCACCGCGATCGGCGAACTGTCCACGCCGAGGGCCACCACGCCTCGACGCGTCAGAGCGGCGGTAAGTCGGCCAGGCCCGCAACCGACGTCGAGCGTCGGACCCTTGCACGCGTCCAGCAGCACGGCGTCGCCCGCGCCGCAACCGTCCGCCCAACGGCCGACCGGAAGCTCAATCCGGTCGCCGTTCGCGAGTTCCAGCCAGCAGTGATGGCCAAGCAGCCCGCGATCGAATTCCCGCCCAGTCGCGAGTTTCACGCCACCACCCCCACCGCGTCGACCGCCGCGGCGAACCTGCTGTCCGGCCGGAGCGCGGCCACCCGCAGCGCGTCCTCCATGGTGTCCACATCGGACAACATCGGCAGTTCGCCAATGCGGAGACCCGCGCCTGCCAACGCCACGCGAGTACGGAACCCCGTGTCCGGCCGCGACATCGGTACCCCAGTGAGCACTTGTGCCTGCCGCGGATCGGCAAGCCCAAGTCCCCACCAGCCACCGTCTTCCGCGCCGCCCAGCACCGCGTTGCTGTTTCCGGCGATGACCGGCTCGATCGCCGAAGCCAGCAACGCGGGGGAGACCTGCGGCGTGTCCATACCGATCTGCAGCACAGGCAAACCGGCGTGTACCGCAGCGGTATCGGCGTGCGCATTGGCTAGCCGGGTGCCGAAATCCCAGCCCCGCTGCGCGATCACGGTCGCCTTCCGCAGCGCTCGACCGATTTCCGCACCCCGCGCTGCCTCCGAGAGGTCGCCCGTCATCGCCACCACAGTGAGCGCGCCGTCGGTGGCGAACGCAGCGTCCAGCGTGTCCAGGAGCGCGGACGCGGCGATTTCCGCGGCCTGTTCCGGTGTCGAGGGCGGACACAACCGGGTCTTCGCGAACCCCGGCACCGGCGCTTTCGCGACCACAAGCAGGCAGAACGTCATCGGACCAGCACCCGCCCGAAGTCCCGCACCGCCCGCACCGTGCCGCGCACCGATCCGGATACCTTCGATTTCGTGCCCGCCGCCCGTTCTCGGTAAGCGACGTCGAACTCCCGGACCACCCAGCCCGCGCGCTGCGCCTTCACCAACAGCTCAAGCGGATAGCCGAACGCCCGATCCGCAACGCCGAGAGCCAGCAACTCCCGACGCCGCACCGCCCGCAGCGGCGCGATGTCCCGTACCGGTAGCCCACGGAACCGCAACAGCAGCGACAGGACGGCATTGCCTGCTCGGGCGTGCCACGGCCAAGCCGCCCGAGACACCGGCACCCGTCGCCCGACCGCGAGGTCGGCACCATCCGCGACCGCGGCGACCAGACGCGGCAGTTCAGCCAGATCGAGCGACCCGTCAGCATCCGCGAAACAGACGATGTCGGCGGTTGCGTTCTCCAACCCGGTGTGGACGGCGGCCCCGTAACCGCGCCGCGGCTCGTCGACGACTTTCGCGCCGTGCGCGGCCGCGACGCAGGGGGAACCGTCCCGCGACCCGTTGTCCACGACGATCGCGCGATACCCCAGCGGCAGACTGGCGAGCACGCCGGGCAGCGAGGCCGCCTCGTCGAGGCAGGGGAGGACGACGTCCACTCCGAATTCGTTCACGAGGCGTACGGTAAGTCTGGAAAGGACAGTGCAGAACCCTTGCTGTGCTTACCAAATCCTGACGTCCGGCAAGTTCTTACCGACTTCTCACGGATCCGCCCGAACCCTGATGGACCGCCGTCCCCGGGGTTATCGTGACCGGCGATGAGCGAGTCGACGAAGGCTGCCCGGCTCGCCGAGCCGCCCACCCCGATTTCCGCCCGCCCCAGGTTCCGCGCAGACCTCGTGACGGTCGGCGTCACCCTTGTGGTGATCACCGCCGCGACCGCGGTTGGCGTGTACTACAACCGGCCAGGCTCGGGCGTGGTGATCTACGCGTTCGCGCCGCCGTTGTTCGCGCATTGGCTGCCGCACGTCGGCCCGGGCTCGGTGTTCGCCGTCCTGATCGCCGCCGGTGTCGTCCTGTACGGCCCGGCCCTGGCCGCCCGGCTGCGGTGGCGGCGAGCACTGGCCGCGGGCTACCTGGCCTCCCTCGGCTGGATCTTCTCCCTCGCCATGGTGGACGGCTGGACGCGCGGCTTCACCGGACGGCTCACCACTCCGCAGGAGTACCTGCACGAAGTCCCCGGCATCACGGACATCCCGCGGTTCCTCCGCGAGTTCTCCTCTCGCATCCTCGATTTCCAGCCGAACTCGTGGACCACTCATGTGTCTGGTCACCCGCCCGGCGCGACCCTCGTTTTCGTCTGGCTCGACCGGCTCGGCCTCCGCGGCGGTGCCTGGGCGTCGACCGCTGTGGTGCTGGTGGCCGCGCTGGTCGCGGTCGCGGTACCAGCGACGATCGCTCTCCTCGGCCGTCCCGACGCCGCCCGCGCGGCGCTGCCGTTCGCCGTGCTCAGCCCAGGCGCGGTGTGGCTGGGCGTGTCCGCGGACGGCCTCTTCGCTGGCGTGACGGCCACCGGTATCGCGCTGCTCGCCCTTTCGTCGGCGGGCTTCCGCAGGCGCCGTGCTTACGCCTGGCCCACGGCGGTGATGGCGGGGATTCTCATCGGATTCGGCATCTTCCTCTCCTACGGCCTCGTCCTGCTCGGCCTGATCGCGGTGGCCGTCGCTGTGCTCGGCAGGCAATGGCGTGCCGCGGCAGCCGCCGTTATCGGCGCGCTGGCAGTGGTCGCGGTGTTCGCGCTCGCCGGTTTCTGGTGGTTCGACGGCTATCACCTCGTGGTCGAGCGCTACTACCAGGGCGTCGCGCTGGTGCGGCCGTATTCCTACTGGGTGTGGGCCGACTTGGCCGCGGTGGCGGTCGCGTGCGGGCCGGCAGTGGTCGCGGCGGCCCGCCGGGGGACGGCTACCGCGATCTTCTTGCCTTCCCGTCGGACGATTCTCCGCGATCCGGTGCTGCTGATCGTGCTGGCCGCGGTGCTCACGATCGTGTTCGCTGATTCGTCCGGCCTGTCGAAGGCTGAGGTAGAACGGATCTGGCTACCGTTCGGCGCGTGGCTGATCCCGGCCACGGCGCTGCTCCCGGCGGGCCACCGCCGCTGGTGGCTGGCCGGACAGGCGGTGGTCGCGCTCGCGGTCAACCACCTGCTGCTGACGAATTGGTGAGGTGAGGCATGGAGGACCAAGCGGGTCGCGTGCTCGTGGTCGACGACGACGAGACCGTGCGCGACGTCGTCCGGCGCTACCTCGAAACCGCCGGTTTCACCGTCGACCTGGCCGGTGACGGCTCCGCGGCGCTCGACCAGTTCGCGCGGCGCGTGCCGGACCTGGTGGTGCTCGACGTGATGATGCCCGGCCTGAACGGCCTGGAGGTGTGCCGGAGGCTGCGGCAGGCGAGCCAGGTGCCGATCGTCATGCTCACCGCGCTCGGCGAGGAGGAAAACCGGATCGCCGGCTTGCAGCTGGGGGCCGACGATTACGTCACCAAACCGTTCAGCCCCAAGGAACTCACGTTGCGAGTGGCATCCGTGCTGCGCCGGGCCCGGATGCCGCGCCCCGAACCGCCCGCGGCGGAACTGACGGACGGCAACCTCCGGCTCCAGATGACCGCCCGCCAGGCGACGCTCGACGGCGAGGTACTGCCGCTGACCACGCGCGAATTCGATCTCCTCGCGTTCTTCCTCTCCCATCCCGGCGTCGCGTTCAGCCGGGCTGACCTGCTGGAGAAGGTGTGGGGCTGGGACTTCGGCGACCAGTCCACGGTGACTGTCCACGTGCGGCGGTTGCGCGAGAAAATCGAACGTGACCCGGCCAAACCGGTCCGCGTCGCCACGGTGTGGGGCGTCGGTTACCGCTACGACCGGACACAGCCGTGATCGGCTCGGGCGAGTCGGCGTGGGACCTGTTCGTCCACGTCCTGCACATCCTGCCGCTCGCCTTGATGTTCGCCTTGCCGGTGGCGGCGCTGGGCGGGCTCGCGCTTTACCTGCTGCGGCACCGGTCGCTGGCCACCACGATGACCACGCTCGTGCTGACCCCGGTCGCCGCGATGCTGGTCGGGATCCTCGGCGTGAGCGGCTTCATGTTCACCGAGGCGCTGACCACCGAGCTGCTGGTGTGCCTGCTCGTGGCACTGGTGGCGGTGCCCGCGGCAATGGTGCTGGGCCGGGTCATCGCACGGCGCAGCGTGTGGGAACGCGAGGCGCGGGAACGCGAACGCGCGGCGGAGGCGTCGCGGCGCGAACTGGTCGCGTGGATCAGCCACGACCTGCGCAGCCCGCTAGCCGGAATCCAGGCGATGGCGGAGGCACTGGCCGACGGCGTGGTCTCGGAACGCACCGAGGTGGCCGACTACGCCCAGCGCATCAGCGGCGAGACCACTCGACTGTCCGGCATGGTGGGAGACCTGTTCGAGCTGTCCCGGATCACCGCGGGAGCACTCGAACTGAGCATGTCGGCGGTGCCGCTGCGCGACGTGGTGAGCGACGCGGTCGCCGCGCAGGCACCGGTGGCTGACCGCAAACGCGTGCGGGTGCTGGAAAACGCGTCGGCGTGGCCGGTGGTGTCCGGCAGCGATCCGGAGCTGGCGCGGATCGTGCGGAACCTCGTGTCCAACGCCATCCGGCACACGCCGCCGGACGGCACGGTCGCCGTGCAGATCGGCATCGACGGCGACCAGGCGCTGCTGGCGGTGGACGACGGCTGCGGCGGGATTCCGGACGACGAGATCAACCGGGTCTTCGACGTCGCCTTCCGGGGCACGCAAGCCCGCACCCCCGACCGCAGCGGCACTACCAGCGGCGGCGGGCTGGGCCTGGCGATCGCGAAGGGCCTGGTGGAGGCACACCGGGGACGGATCGGCGTGCAGAACCACGGCCCCGGATGCCGCTTCGAGGTGCGATTGCCGCTGGCGACGTCCTGATCTGTCTGTTGTGGACAGTCAGGACGCGGCAACCGCCGAGACCGGCTCCACGGTGCGGTCGGGCGCGATCCGGAAGAACGGCTCCTCCGGGAAATGCGCCGCCGCGACGATCGTTCCGGTGCCGACGACTTCGCTGAGCCAACGGCGGCGGGTCAGCTCCGCTTGCCCAGGATCGACGTCGGACGCCGCGCCGATCGACGGATCAGCCATCTGCTCCGGAATCTGGAAGACGTCCCCGATCAGGACGGCGCGACGGTCCTGATCCGCGACTTCCAGTACGTAATGCCCAGGAGTGTGCCCCGGCGCATGCCGCACGGTGACGCCGGGAGCGACCGCCTCGCCGTCAAGCAGCGGACGCAATTTGCCCTGAGTGCGAAGGGCTTCCAGCGCGACGCGGCCACGGTCGTGCCGCCCGGCCGGTTCGACGAAGGCCGCCCAGTCGGGCGCGCCGTACCGCACTTCGGCGTTCGGGAAGTACGGTTCGCCGTTCGGCGCGACCCAGCCGAGGTGGTCGGCGTGCAGATGAGTCAGCACCACGGTGTCGATGTCTTCGCGGGCGACCCCGGCTTCGGCGAGCGCTGCGGGCAAGCCTCCGGTGTGCTCGGGCTCAGCCGCGCTGACCACCGGGTGCAGCTGCTCCTTGGAGTGCTGCGGCAGATGCGGCTCGCCGGACGGACGCGGACCGAAACCGGCGTCGACCAGCACCGTACGGCCGCCGGTCCGGATCAGGAACGCGCCGACGACCACCGGAACAGTGCTCGGCGCCGAGCGCTTGCCCTGGAGTCCCGGGAAGAACGACGACGGCAACTGCAGCCGTCCGTCGGCCAGTGCGTGGATCTCGATGTCCCCCACCACGATGGAACGCATGCCCAGCATCAAGATCCGGTACGGCCGATTCATTCCGGAACGTGATCTTCACCTCATCAGGTGACGGGCGCGCGCAGTTCTGCGGTGGCGAACGCGGCGATGCCGTCCGCGAAGGCCGTTTCCGCCTGAAACCCGAGCAGCTCCCGTGCTCGGGCCGGATCGGCGACGACGTGCCGGACATCGGCGGGCCGCGCACCGCCGACGATCCGGGGCTCGGGCCCGCCGCAGGCGTGGGCCAGTTCCCGGGCCAGGTCGCCGACGCTGTGCGGCTCTCCGGAACAGACGTTCAGCGGCGTGAGGTCTGCCTCCGGACCGTCGCTGCGGAGCGCGAGGACGTTCGCTCGGGCCACGTCGTCCACGTGCACGAAATCCCGCTGCTGCCGCCCGTCCTCCAGCACGGTGGGTGCCTCGCCGCGTTCCAGCGCCGACCGGAACAGCGACGCTACGCCTGCGTACGGCGTGTTCTGCGGCATCCGCGGGCCGTAGACGTTGTGGTACCGCAACGCCCAGACCGTGCCGCCGGTCTGCCGCGCCCAGGCTCCCGCGAGGTGTTCTTGCGCTAGTTTTGTTGCCGCGTAGGTGCTTCGAGGCAACAGCGGTGCGTTTTCGGGCACCAGTCGCCAGCCCAACTCGGCACCGCAATGCGGGCAGGTGGGTTCGAATCGTCCGGCGTCCACATCGGACTGCCGGCGAGGTGACGGCGGAACGACACCGTGTTCCGCACACGCATAACGTCCCTCGCCGTAGACCACCATCGACGAGGCCAGCACGAGCTTGCGTACCTTCGCCGCGTGCATCGCGGCCAGCAGCACGGCGGTGCCGTAGTCGTTGTTCAGCGCATACGAGGGTGCGTCGGAGGGAACCACGCCGTGTCCGACCACCGCGGCCTGGTGGCAGACCGCGTCGACGCCGTCGAGCAGCTCGGCGACGATCTCGGTGTCGGTGACGTCGCCGCGCAGGAACCGATGCCGCCGGGTGTATTCGGGCGGCGTGGTGGAGCCGTGCGCGGTGGACAGCAGGTTGTCCAGCACCACGACCTCGTCGCCGTCGTCGGCCAGCTGATCGGCGATCCGGGACCCGATGAACCCGGCGCCGCCGGTGAGGAGCACTCGCACCTCGCCGACGGTAGGCCGCCCGCGCCGGGGTGCGCGCGGCCTGCGCGGACCACGTCACCGAATCGTCAGAAATCACCGGGCCCGCGGCGGCGAAGCGGGCCTGGAACCGGATACGGTGTCGGCATGGAACGGAGCGCACAGCGGCTGGGCCGGGCCCTCGTGGTGATTGTGGACGACCGGGTCGCGCACGGGGAGCACGAGGACACCTCCGGGCCGCTCGTCACCGAGCTGCTCGAGGAGGCCGGGTTCATCGTCGACGGCGTCGTGGTGGTCGAAGCCGAGACCGCGGGCATCCGCAACGCGCTCAACACGGCGGTGATCGGCGGGGCGGACCTGGTGATCACGGTCGGCGGCACCGGAGTGTCGCCGCGCGACCGCACGCCGGACGCGACCGCCGGCGTGCTCGACCGCCCGATCCCGGGTATCGGCGAGGCCCTGCGTGCCTCGGGACTGGCCGCGGGCGCGGTCGACGCCGGGATCTCTCGCGGCCTGGCCGGCGTTTCGGGCAGCACGCTGGTGGTCAACCTGGCCGGCTCGCGCGCGGCTGTGCGCGACGGCATGGCGACCCTCTCCTCGCTGGTCCCGCACGTGATCGACGAGCTTTCCGGCCTCGAAGAGGTCTGAGCCCGGACGGGTATCTCTCTGCACTTGTCAAACAACAGGTGGGACGATGGACCCATGCCGCACGAGGAACGACGCCCCCGCGTGACCGAGGCCCAGCGCCGCCGCCGGGTCGACGAGGTCTTCGGCGACGTGCTGCCGGAGACCACGTCCGATGAGCGGGGCCGGGGCCCGGAGACCACTCCGGATTCCTGGTATCTCGAGAACCGGCCCCCGCATCACGATCGGTGACCCCTCAGTTGCCGCGGCTGGAGGGGCCGTTGCCCTGCTGCGCGCGCAGCAGGTCGCGGATTTCGGTGAGCAGCTCGACGTCCGTCGGCTCGGCCGGACCGGGTTCCTCGCCGCGCTTGCGGCGCTCCTGGATGTGCTTCATCGGCAGCACGATCAGGAAGTAGACGATCGCGGCGACGATCACGAAGTTGATCGCCGCGTTGATCACGCCGCCGAAGTCCAGGAACGTCGAGTCGTTGCCGTGCAGGACGTTGAAGCCGAGGCCCTTCGCCGCGTCCGAGCCGCCCAGCGCGTTGATCAACGGCTTGATCAGGCCGTTGGTGAACGCCGTGACGATCGCGGTGAACGCGGCGCCGATCACGACGGCGACCGCGAGGTCGACGACGTTGCCGCGCATCAGAAAGTCCTTGAAACCTTTCAGCACTGCTGCTCCCAGGGGATTCGGGACAGGCGCCTGGCCGTCTTCGGACAGCCGTCGCCCGTCGGAACAGGGTCGGGTTAGCGGAGAGTAACCGTTACCGGTCGTTCGAGCGAGGAAGCAGCGACCTGCGTGGCAACCTGCGCTGGCAGCGCGAGCAGGACCAACGGACCCTTCTGCGGCGGGCCCAGCGTGCGGTTCCCGGCGTCGTCGGAACGCCGGACGGTGACCACCGTGGCCCCTCTGGCCAGCACAGACGCGGAATTTGTGGTATCCGCGCCCGCGACGACGTCTACGCGCTGGCCCGGCTGAAGCAACTCGGCGACGGCCGCGTCCGCGAGCCGGACGGCGACCGTGACCGCACCGGGTTCACCCGTTACGGGGAGGTTGTTGCCCAGCAGCCGGACGTCGGTGATGGGTTCGCCAGCCCGGGCCGCGCCGGACAGAAGGCGGCCCACCGCCGCGTCGGGCGCCGAGAGCGCGCCGGACGGGCGGAGGTGGTCGGGCAGCACGACGGTCCGCACGTCGGCAGCGCGCAGGACAGAACCCGCGGGGAGGTCGCGTGCGGACACCACCGTCGAGGTGGCGGGTGCGCCCCGCGCGGAGGGCGGGAGAAGCAGGACGAGCAGGCCGGCCAAGAGCAAGGCCGCCGCGAGACACCGGCGGAGCATCCGGGCTCGCCGACCGCGCGGCAAACGGAAATCAGGCAGCGCGGGAAGGCGGCTGAGCAAGGTGTTCACGGTTGTCCCCTCGTCGGTTGCGATGCGGCGGGATGCCGCACGAATCCGACGTTAAGGACGTCGCGAACCGGCCGGAAGAGCCGATTCGCGAACCTGTGGACAACTGGCCCCTTGTGGATAACTCGGGGGTCAGGAGGCCGTGGAAGCCGTTTTCGTCGTGCTCGTGGTGGAGGATGTGTTCGAGGACGAAGAAGACGTCGACGAAGAGGAGGTGGTGGACGACGAGTCGGACTTGGCGCTCTCGGTCTTGGCCGGGGCCGCGGAGGTGCTCGACTTGCTCGAATCACGTGAATCCGTGCGGTAGAACCCGCTGCCCTTGAAGACCACGCCGACCGAACTGAAGACCTTGCGCAGTGGACCGGAGCACTGCGGGCAGACGGTCAGGCTGGGGTCGGAGAAGGACTGCACCGCCTCGAAGCGGTGGTCACATTCCTTGCAGGCGTACTGGTACGTGGGCACTGAAGCTCCTTCATGCACTGGCACTCGACCTACAAGAGTGCTAACCCAATTGTGCTGGACAGCATTCCCTCAGCGCAATTACCCCTTGCTCACAGTGCGGCGGCGGAAGGGGCGGCGGCGGGTTAGCGCTGGTCAGGGCGTGCTAGGCGGGGCTGCTGGGTGACTGGACTGCGGCTGGTCCGGTCGGTCGGGCTGTCGCTGGGCCGGTTTGGCGGGGCGGGGAGTGTCTGCGGGAGGGCCGGTCTGGGCCGGGTTCGGCGGCTGTGCGGGCGGCCTGCGCGGGCGTGTGGTTTGGGTGATTCGTTCGGCGAGGTGCTCGGCTGGCTGCCGGCGGCCGCTCCGTGAGCAACTCGGCGGAGCTGGTGGTCCGAGTGCCGGGCGTCGGATGAGGCAGGTGGCGCACCTGTTGTGGAGCGTCCGCGGCTAGGCCTCCCTTCCTCCGGGACGGTCGCTGGAGTCTGCGGTTCGGACGGCGGGTATCTGCACAGGCGGTCGTCACTGCCTTCGACCGGACGGGCGGGCCGTAGCGGCGGCCATCCGGTTCACGCGGCACTGACCACGGCAAGCCGGTCGAGTGGTCTTGACCACTCCTCAGCGGGCCGCGGCGGCGGTCGGCAGCTGGATGAGGCCCGAGGGGGGCAGGACGGCGGTCATGGGCACGTCGTGGGGTTCGGCGGGGAGGTGGTCGACGACCTCCTCCGTGCGCACCACAGCCACGCGGGCGGTATCCGGCGCGGCGGTCAGGGTGCGGTCGTAGTAGCCCGCCCCGCGGCCTAGGCGGGTGCCGTGGCGGTCGACGGCCAGGGCTGGGATCAGCAGTACCTGTGCCGACGCCACCGCGGCGGTGCCCAGACGTGGGCCGGACGGTTCCAGGACGCCGCGGAGGCGTCCGGGGAGGAGGGCGTCCGGGCCGGTGTACTCGGACCAATCGAGCGGGCCCGGAACGTCCGGGATGACGGGCAGCAGGACGCGGGCTCCCGTCGCGGCCAGGGCGTTCACCAGGGAGATTTGGCCGGGCTCGGTGCCGAACGGGAGGTACGCGCACACCGTTTCCGCGTGGATCGACGACGCCGCGGTCGCCAGTGCGGCTGCCTCGCGGGCATGGGCTTCGGGGGGCAGTTCGGCGCGGGCGCGGAGAATTCGGGTCCGCCACTCCGCCTTGCTCGGGGTCTCATTGCCCGGCTCGTGCATGAGACCAGGTTAGGCTTTGCGCCCATGACGGGCGCCTCAACCACCCAGACCTTCAGAACCGCCATCGTGCCTGCCGCAGGCCTCGGCACGCGATTCCTGCCGACGACGAAAGCGGTGCCCAAAGAGCTGCTGCCAGT
The DNA here is from genome assembly GCF_046195355.1 of Amycolatopsis sp. VS8301801F10. NCBI lineage: Bacteria > Bacillati > Actinomycetota > Actinomycetes > Pseudonocardiales > Pseudonocardiaceae > Amycolatopsis > Amycolatopsis sp. VS8301801F10. The sequence goes on from NZ_CP176065.1 coordinate 2,431,735, forward strand.
GGTCGACACGCCGGGAATCGAGATCGTCGCGGCCGAGGCGGCGAGTGCGGGCGCGAAGCGGCTGGTGATCGTCACCTCGCCGGGAAAGGAAGCCGTCGTCCGGTACTTCGAGGCGAAGCCGGACCTGGAGAAGACGCTCGAGGAGAAGGGCAAGACCGAGCTGCTGGCGAAGGTCCGCCGAGGGCCGGAGCTGCTGGACGTCGAGGTGGCGATCCAGGAGCAGGCGCTCGGGCTCGGGCACGCGGTCGCGCAGGCCGAGCCGAACCTCACCGACGAGGACACCGCGGTCGCCGTGCTCCTGCCTGACGACCTCGTGTTGCCCGCCGGGGTCCTCGAGCGGATGTCGGCCGTCCGCGCCCAGCACGGCGGAAGCGTGCTTTGCGCCTTCGACATCCCGAAGGAGCAGATCTCCCCGTACGGCGTCTTCGACGTCACCGACACCGACGACCCGGACGTCAAGCAGGTCCACGGCATGGTCGAGAAGCCCAAGCCGGAGGACGCGCCCTCGACCTACGCCGCGGCCGGGCGGTACCTGCTCGACCGGGCGATTTTCGACGCGCTGCGCCGGATCGAGCCCGGCGCGGGCGGCGAGCTGCAGCTCACCGACGCCGTCGCGCTGCTGATCCAGGAGGGGCACCCCGTGCACATCGTCGTCCACCGCGGCGGGCGGCACGACCTGGGCAACCCGGGCGGATTCCTGCGCGCCGCCGTCGATTTCGCGCTCGAGGACCCGGATTACGGGCCGTCGCTGCGCACCTGGCTGACCGAACGGATCGGAAACGATCGCCCATGACGGACTCCCTCGACACCACCCCGACTGACGACACCACGGCGACCGAACCCGCGGTTCAGGCCGTCGCCGCGGCGGAATCGGCAGAAATCGCTGTCCCGACGGAAGAATCCGCCGAGACCGGAGAGTTCCGCTCGGTCGACGAGCAGATCGCGCTGACCCTCGACGCCGCCGTGCGCCCGCGGCCGGTCCGGGTCGCGATCTCCGAGGCGCAGGGGCTGCTCTGCGCGGAGGAAGTGGTCGCCGAGCACGCGCTGCCCGGGTTCGACCAGGCGGCGGTGGACGGTTACGCGGTCCGCAGCGTCGACGTGCAGACCGCTGGGCAGGAACCGGTCCAGCTGCCGGTCGTCGGCGAAATCCCGGCTGGCTCGCGTCAGCCGCGGCGGCTGCAGCCCGGTCAGGCGGTGCGGGTCGACACCGGCGCGCCGCTGCCCACGCTCGCCGACGCCGTGGTCCCGACCGCTTACACCGACGGCCACCAGGCCAAGGTCACCATCAACCGGTCCGTGCCGTCAGCCGGATACGTGCGCCGGGCGGGCGAGGACGTGCAGATCGGCGACGTCGCGGTGCGCAAGGGCGACACCATCGGCTCGGCGCAGGTCGGGCTGCTGGCCGCGGTCGGCCGCGCGAAGGTGCTGGTCTACCCGAGGCCTCGGGTGTCGATCGTGTCGGTCGGGGACGAGCTGGTGGACATCGACCGCACGCCGTCGGTCGGCCAGGTTTACGACGTCAACTCGTACGCGCTGGCTGCGGCCGCGCGCGACGCCGGCGCCGAGGTGAGCCGGGTCGGCATCGTGCCGGGCGACCCGAAGCGGCTGCGCGAGGTCGTCGAAGGACGGCTGCTGATGTCCGAGATCGTGGTCGTCGCGGGCGGGGCCGGCGGGTCGTCCGGCGACGAGGTGCACGCCGCGCTGTCCGACCTCGGGCACATCGACCTGACCCGGGTCGCGATGCACCCCGGGTCGGTGCAGGGCTTCGGCAGGCTCGGCCCGGACTCGGTGCCGACGTTCCTCATCCCGGGCAACCCGATGAGCGCGCTCGTGGTGTTCGAGGTGCTGGTGCGGCCGCTGATCCGCACCGCGCGCGGCACCCGCAACCCGCACCGCCGGGTGGTCGGGGCGCGGCTGCTGTCGTCGATCACCTCGACGAAGGGCCGCCGCGGCTACCTGCGCGGCCAGCTGCTGCGCGACGAGGCGAACGGCGAGTACCTGGTGCAGCCACTCGGCACGTCGGGCGCGCACCTGCTCGCGTCGCTGGCCGAGGCGAACTGCCTCATCACCGTCGAGGAGGACCTCACCGAGGTGGCCGCCGGCGACCAGGTCAAGGTCACCTTCCTCGCCCAGCGCGCCTGATCCGTGGCCGCACTCGCCGACTCGGTCGAAAACCGGCACCCCGGCTGGCCCGCCACGCTCGGTCCCCTGCGGATCCCGGCCGGCGTGCTGGCCGTGCGCCCGGTGCGGTTGCGCGACGCCGGCGAGTGGAGCCGCGTCCGGCTGCGCGACCGCGAGCACCTCGAGGAGTGGGAGCCGACCGGGATCGGGCCGTGGGCCGACCGCAACGCGTTCTGGTCGTGGCCGTCGCAGTGGGCGGCGCTGCGCGGGCTGGCGAGGCGGGGCCAGTGCCTGCCGTTCACGATCACGGTGGATGGAAAGTTCGCGGGGCAGATCACTGTCGGTAATGTGATCCGCGCCGCACTCCGGTCGGCCTGGATCGGGTACTGGGTGTCGTCCGAGATCGTCCGGGGAGGCGTGGCAACCGCGGCCGTCGCGCTCGTGACAGATCACGCTTTCGATGCCGCCGGGCTGCACCGGCTGGAAGCGACCGTGCGGCCGGAGAACAACGCCAGCATCCGCGTGCTCACCAAGGCCGGATATCGGCAGGAAGGGCTGTTCGAGCGGTACCTCGACGTCGCCGGAGCCTGGCGTGACCACCTCTGTTTCGCCGTGACGAAAGAGGAGACCGGCGACGGCCTGGTGTCCCGCCTGGTGGCCTCCGGACGCGCCGACCTGGTCTGACGGTGACTACGCGTCCCGCCTCGATCACGCGTTACCACATCCTGTGAGATTCACCTAATGCGGTGATGCATTTTCGTGATCGAACCCGGCGAGTCTGCGCCTCCTGTGTGACTGTTGTGGCTAGCGTGACTACAGCAGAGGATCGGGGGAGGTGACGGGAGATGCCCAGTTCGGTGATCATCGTCGCGCTCGCCGCGGCATGGCTCGTCGTTCTCGTGCCCATGGTGGCTCGCAAACGCCAGCAAGTCGCGCGGACGCCAACCTCCGCGCTGGCCGCCCGGGTAGTGCGAAGGGGCAGTGCTCGCAACGAGGGACAGGAGGACGACGCCGTGTCCGACAACGCGAATCCTTCGGTAGAGGATGATCTCGCCGAACTCGAGGCGGAACTCGACGCTGACCTGGACGCCGAGCCCGAACCCGAACCGGAGCCGCTCCCGCAGCCCTCGCGCGCCGAACGCGCCGCCGCGCCGCGCCGCGAACGCCGCAGCTACCGGCCCGGCCGAGGCGGCTTCGACCCGGAGGCGGCGGAGATCGCCGCCCGGGCCAAGTACGCGTTCCGCCAGCGGGTGGTCGTGATCCTGCTGATCGCCGCCGTCGTCACGGCCGCCATCGCCGGATTCGCGTTCTCGCTGGCGTGGTGGGCACACGCCGCGGTGGACCTCGCCCTCGTCGGCTACCTCGTGTACCTCCGCCGCCAGGTCCGCATCGAGAACGAGATCCGGCAGCGCCGAATGGCCCGCTACGCGGCGACGGCCCCGGCTGCTCCTTCGCGCGAGGCGTACGACTCCTTCGCGGAGGAAGAGGAGGACGTCGAGGTCGTCGCACCCGAGGTGCCGCGCGACATCGTGGAGCGCAAACCGTCCCCGATGTCCCGCATCCGCCGGCAGGCAGTGGTCGTGGATCTGGACGACGAGGACCCGGCTTTCGAGGAACTCGCCGAGCCCAGCGCGAGTCCTTACCGCCGGGCGGTCGGAGAGTGACCCCCCGCTGTTGGGTGCCTGGAGGGCGCTGCTAAGCTTTCCAAGCACTGAACAACAGGGGCTCACGCTCCTAGGGGCTGTAGCGCAGTTGGTAGCGCGTCTCGTTCGCATCGAGAAGGTCAGGGGTTCGATTCCCCTCAGCTCCACCCTAGAGGGCTTACTAGAACACTGGACCAAGTCCATGCCAGCTAGTAAGAATTCAAGACCGTTAATAGTGCGAGGGGTGTCTCCGGATCCGGGGACACCCCTCGCACTATGTGTATACGAAGTTCCATTGCCCCCGGGGTCGGGCTTATCGCTGGTTGCGTCCTGATGGCGCTTCTCGATTGTGTTCATGGTGGCGAACGGCTCTTTCATGGCGTAGCCGGTGATGTCCTCCTCGATGAAGACGTGCTCGAAGAGGGCCTGGTTGAGCAGCCGTCGTCGCAACGCCGGTAGAGCGCTTGTGGATCATCGAGGAGGGTGAGGGAGAGCTCGACCAGCCGGGCAGCCCCTGAGACTTCGTTGCTCGTTTCGGCCAGGCGTTCAGTGAGCCGCTGCCGCTGTCGACCGATGTCGCGCAGACGCTCTTTCAGCTTGGCCCGGTGGCCTGCACGGAGAGCGTCACCAGTTCCGCAGCGACGTCTTCCATGTCCGGCTCGATGAACATCGCGCGCCAACGGCGCAGCGTGTCCGCCACGAACATGCGGACCACCGGTACTGCCGTGGGCAGCGCGACCAAGCCCAGCTCAGCGGTGAACCGCGGCTGTTCGCGCATCCGGGGAAGGCTGGCCGTCACAGGCAGGGCGGCGGGTGGGGTGTTCGTCAACGGCTGCGGGGCGAAAAGGGGTAATCGTGGGGATGTACGCGTTATCGACCTAGGTGGTCGCGTCGGCGGCAAGGAATCGGCGGCTCGCCATCCTCTCCCGTAACGGTCTCAGGTGCTCGGGCGTCTCCTCGCCACAGCTGCACTCTCGACTTTGCCGGAACGCCCCATGCCTGAAACGTTCGAGATGGACCGGGCGGATCGCATCGGTGCCGTCCTCTCCGACGTTGCCTCCGGTGAAGGCTTGATTCGGTATGTGCTTCCCAGACCGTTCTCACAGTCGCTGACAGCCGCACGGAGTGCCGCTGTTCTCGTAACTGAACGAGGTTGATCTGAAGACGACCAGCGTAGTACGCGCAGCAGCTGAAACTGTCGTCGTTGCGTGATCGGCGCGATCTTGGGCGTCATAGTGACCGGTGCGGTCACCACATTGGTGGCTTGGCAGAACCACAAGGGTCTCAAGGAACAGACCAATTGAGGAATTCTTGAAGAAGGCTCCTGTGAACAAGCGGTTTGCCTGTTTTGGTCGTGCTGGAAAGGGTCTCGACTGCGCCGCCGTTCTCGAGCCCGCTCCATCCGCTGCAGTCCTCCCTTCGCTCCCTTGTCAGTACGTCGGCACTGCCGCGGGGGTCCCGCGTTTCTTCGCCTCAGCGGTCAGGTGGCAACCGGTGCGCACTGTGGCGCTTGTGTTGACCGAGCTGCCGAAGGTGACTTCCGATCCGTCCGGCGCGCGGTACGTCACGTAGTGGTCGGAGGGCTGGTTCTTCACCACGGTGGGACCCGAGTCGAAGCCGTAGCCGCGAAGGATGTCGCTCACTGCCGCCTGGACGGAGTCCCACTGCGGGTCGGGAACTTTGCCTTGTGCGACCCAGCTGGCCAGGCTCTTGACCTCGGCATCGTCCCTCCGGAGGTCGGCGTTCACCGCGGCGAAGTCGTTTCCGCAGGACGCCGAGGTCATGGGGTTCGCCGAGGTCCACTTGAGGCTCGGCACGATTTTGGTGACCTTGGCGCGGATCTTGGCGTACATCTCCTCGTATCGGGCGACGGCCTGATCGATGTCGGGGCGCTTCATCAGCTCGTTGAACTGCTCGGTTTTCTGGTTCACCGTGGTCTCCGGGGGAACATCCGGTCCGCACGCGCTCAGTTCGAAGGTCAGGCAGAGTGCGGCGGCCAGGGCAAGCGTGCGCTTCATGTGCTGGCAGGTGGCTCTCGTCATCGTGGGGGCGGTGTCGGGTCGGTTCCCGGGGGCGCGGGGACGGGCTCGCCTGGCGCGGGCGGCGCGGCCGGAACGTCCCAAGGTTGCGTGTAGTGCACGGTCAGATCCGGGCGGCCAGCGACGACGCTCGCCATGTTGTATTGGCTGGTGGAGTTGTTGTCCAAGTATTGTCCGTGCTCGTGGGTGGCGTGCAGGGACTGCCCGCTGGCTCCGGTGGCGTCGCCGGTGGAGAGCTGTTCGATGCCGGCGACCGAGCCGCCAGAGATTGCCTGGTAGGGCGAGGTGCCGAAGTTGTGGGCGATGTCCAGGCGTGGCACGGATCCTGATCCGACCACTCTGAGAACAGGTGCCCTTGCGGCACTTTGAGGTCGTTCGGGGTCTGCATGTCGAGGCCGGGTGATCCGAAGACCACCGCGTCGTGGACCGGGGTCGGTTGCTGGAGGGCGATTCCGGTGGTCAGGCTGCCGTAGGAGTGGCCGAGCGCGGTCAGGTGCAGCGGCTGGTTGTGGATGTCGTGGGACGCGCCAAGACCGTTGAGGAAACCGTCGAGCTTGTGCGCGCCGATCTTCGCCAGGTTGTCACTGCCAACGGACTCGTCGGGGTTCAGCACGTCGGCAGTCTGCGGTGCCTCGTAACCGATCCAGGTGACCGCGGCGACTCCGCCGTGGTTGCCGTACACGTTCGAGATCCCTTGCGACTGTGTGAGCAGGTTCTGCATGTCGTTGTCGTAGCCTTTGAGGCTGCCGTCGACGGTCGAGGTAAAGCCGGGCGTGAACACGGCGACGTGTTCGGCGGTGTCCACGTTGCCGACTGCGACCGCGGCCTTGACCCGCTCGCCTGAGGTGTCCAAGGTCAGCAACTGGCGCTCGCCTTTGGCGATCGTCGCGTCGATCGCGTCGAGCGATTTCAGCTTCGCCTTGATCACATCCTCTTTGGTCAGGGCGTCCGACAGCATGCCCGGAGGCGGCCAGGCCATGCCTTTGACCTGGTCGACAAAGGATTTCGCCTCGTCAAGCTGACGCTGGAGGCTGGCTCGTTCAGCGGGCATCCGGGCGATGTTGGCTTGCGACCGGACGCTGCCGGGTGCCTCATGCATTGGGAGGTCGACCGGGATCTGCCCGAGCAGCTCGCGTATCTGGTCCCGGTAGACGGTCATGACGTCGATGGCAACGTGGGCGAGGTCGGTAATGCTAAGGAAATTGAGGGCCAGAACGTCGGCTTCGGTGACGACGTTCGCGTCGTTGGCACGGTCGCCGCCGTCAGCGAAGCGTGCGTACCAACTGCCGGTGTAGGGCTGGTGCCCATCACGCCCGAAGTAGCGGCGGAGCGACGCGACGGATCGAGGGCGGTCCGCGCCGTGGACGCAGCGGTCGAGGAGCTCGTATTGTCGTGCGAAGTCTTTGTGGTTAGGAGTAGTCGTTCTGGCTGGGTGCACGACGAATGCCTCCTGGATGCGGACGTTCGTGCGTTGAGGTCGCCGCAAGCGAGTCGGGTGTTACGCCCCGCCGGGCGCGCCGGTGGCGTCGGGCCGCAGTATCGGATCCGATCGCGGCCGCAAAGAAGATCGCGGCGAGTACCCAGGTCCAGGCGACGGCCGTGGTGACTGCAAGGTAGAGCTGGACGGCGGCGACGGCACCGTAGGCGACGGCAAGTGCACGCCATACAGCGTGACGGTGCATCAGGCACCTCCGGGTTGCGGTGATACGGGTAAGTCGCTAGGAACGGCAGCGCGGTTACGTGGGCGGCCCGTCCATCGGTGCCGTAGCAGATCGACCCATCGATCGCCGACGGAGAAGCCAGATGGCCAACAAACCCGACGGTGGCAGCCCGGTGCAGGTCACCGCGTCCAACGGCGTGACCTGGACTCGACGGCCTGGCGGTAGCTCAACCGCAACCCAACTGCTCGAAGCGTTATCGATCTCCACACGCATGTACACCGATGTCGAGTTCCTCTGGAACTGGTGGGAGGAAGATCGGCACAGTCGGGAGGAGAGCCGGGTGTGGGCGATCCTTGAGGAGTGGGAGAACGGCGCGGATCGGCGCGAGCAGACCGCCGAGGAGATCGACGCCTTTGTGCAGCGGTGGAATGAAGAGCAGGATGCGAAGCACGAAGCTGAGAAGAAGCAGCGTGCCGAGCTTGTTGTGCAGTCGTACGACAAGGACCGGGCGAGCGCCCGACTTCAGCTTCTCCGCAAAGAGGCCGATGCCGCGTTCTTCCAGCACGTGGCCGACAAACCGGCGAACACGGCGCAGCGCGAGGACGCCGAACGCCGGGTGGCCAAAAGCCGGACGGAGGCGGAGGAACTTCGCGAGCGGGTCGGGGATCCGGAGGACGTCCTCGACGAGCGCGGGTATCTGCCTGCTGAGCGGCGGAAGCAGCACCTTGGCGAGCACATGCGCTACTGGCGCTACCCCATGCTGCGGGAGCTGCGGAAGCATAACCGTCGGCGGTTCACCACGTTGTTGAACATGCCGGTGCCGGACGTCGAGCGGATGTGCTCGGAGTGCCAGGCTCCAGCCGAGTGGCACGAGTACGACATCTCGCTCTGCCTGTTCCGCTCACGGCCGGCAGAAGGCTCTCAGGCAGAAACCCTCTCTCGGCTCATTCCAGGGTGGTGGGAGCGGTGCCACGCTTCTACCGCCTACCAGATCGGCCACGGCTGGGGCGTTCCGCACGCGTTGCCGGACTTCACCGCGGAGCAGTGGCAGGCCATGCTGCCGCCGTTGCTGCGATCGACCTTCGCGCCTAAGCCGATCAAGAAGAAGCCTGCTCAGCCGAAACCACAGCCGCTCGCAACCGTCCCGCCGGGGCCAATTGCCGAGGTGATGGCGAAACTGCAGGAGCTTCAGGCCAAGTATCCGACCGCCGAGGTGCGGCAGGGCAGCCGCGGCCGATGGGACCTGTGGCCAGCGAAGGAGTAGTTGACTGCACTCTGCCCTGGAGTGCGCAGGGCTGCGGGCCTAACCACCTTGGGTTTCTCGCTACCTTGAGCGGGGCAGCGAAGTCTGATTGGCGGGGAAACCCGAGAGTCCCCCCATATGGTCGTCAGTTAAATGTCTGACTATGCCTGCTCCGTAGTGCTTGGCATGCTGATCGCTGTGACGATGGGCACGTCCTCGACTGCCGAGTTGATCTGGCAGGTCCAGGTGTTGGCGAATACTCGAGGCGATTGTCGAGCAGATTTTGGGTTGCGACGGCCAACAAGCAGCTGAACTGCGTTCAGCGTGTAGTTTCGTTGCTGAAGCCGGGCGGGCGTGCTGCACTGGTTCTGCCGGACAACGTGTTGTGCGAGGCTGGGGCAGGCGCTGCGATTCGGCGTCGGCTTCTGGAAACTTGTAATGTTCATGCACTGTTGCGACTGCCGACGGGTCTCTTCTATGCGGCCGGTGTGTCAAGGCGAACGTGATCTTCTTAGATCAGGTACCTCCGGTAGCGAAGAACGGAGAGGAGATCTTTGTCTATGACCTTCGTTCGGACAAGAGGTTGTCCCTAAAAGCAAACCCCCTGAAGCGCGAGGACCTCGACGAGTTTGTTCAGGAGTATCGCTGGCATGCTAAAGGCAAGAGGTCAACTCTGACGGCAACGGAAAGTGCGCGGTGGCGTAAGTTTAGTCGCGAGGCAGTCCTGGAATCACCGGACTGCAGCCTCGATCTGGGCTGGTCTGTGACGGCGTCGAAGGTTGAGCCGGCACTGGCGCGTTTGGAGGCGATCTCCGACCAGATTGCGGACCAATTGAAGGCGGCGCTCGGTCACGTGCGCGCGGCGGCTGGGCGGTAGTCGTCAGCCTGACGCATTGCGGAATGTAGCTCGAACGCGGCGGCTGGACAGGTGGAGCCGCCGCGTTCGACTGTGCAGGCAACCAGTTCACTGGAGCGACGTTCGTTGAGTCGGTTGTCCTTATCGGGGGCTGCATCGTGCTCGCGGTTCCAGTTCGCGATAGGGACGGCAAACCAGGGCTTCCGACGTGTGCGCGCTCTCGAAGGCTCGTAGGTCATAGGTGTAATGATCGAGGTCATCGAGCATATGGTGCTCGGCAAGGTCATCGCCCAGGTGCGCCCGCTCGACCCGAAGTCCCAGAGGGCTCAGCACCTGGATACGCGCCTCGATGCCATGCTCGGTGAGGCCGACAGGAACCGTGTTGGGCTCGCCGTGCCCAGCGAGTGCCGCGATCGGTCCGAGTTCGCGGAGTCGTTCAAGGTCTCAATCGCCGGCAACGTGCAGCAGATGACCGAGTTGGACGTTGACGATCTCGTCGCAGCGGTTCGGCACCGGCCAGACGCCAGCCGCTTGCAGACTCTCCGTGAGGGACGTATCGAGATGTTCGCCGACACCGACGGCGCTGAGCGCCTCAGCCGCAAGGTGCCCGCCGACCACTGGCTCACCGCCGAGGTGTCCGATGACGTCGTCCACTACTTCTACTGGCAGGGCCGGTGGTACGAGATCGGCGCTAACTACTTGACCGCCATCGAGAAGAGGATTGCCGAACTGCTGGCTCAGCCCGTCAGCGTCGTCCTGCCGCCATGGACGAAGGGTGACGGCCATGACGAAGGCTGGTACAACGAGCAGATCGCCGAGCAGGACTGCTACGTGCTGCTCGACAAGGACACTGTCCGCACGAAGCGCCTGTGCGGCGGCGGACTCGAACTCGGCGACGTGCTCGGGCCGAACGGTCAGTTCATCTGTGTCAAGAAGGCGGACAAGACGGCGGCTCTCAACCACCTCTTCGCGCAGGGCAGGGTAGCGATCGAGACTCTGCGCTACGACCGCGAGGCTCGGGCGAAGTACCTCGACAAGCTCGACCGCTTGGCACCCGGTCACGCCCTGGACCCAGCGCTGAGTTCCCTGACCATCGTCTACGCGATCATGCTCAAGGATGGGGTGCCGTTGACCTCGGAGTCCCTGTTCGCCTTCGCCAAGGTCTCCTTGCTGCACGCGGCCACAGCGCTCCAGGGCATGGGTGTTCGTGTGGAGATTGCTGCCATCTCACGAATCCACAGCACGGGCTCAGCCGGCGGCTGTGCCAACAAGCCCGCCGCCGACCAAGTTGGCTGACCTGAGTCGGTTCTCGAACCGGATTACGCAACTTTCACCAGTCGTCCTTGCGGATTCGTGGGTCGCTCAGGATCGCGTACACATATGACGGCTGGGCGACAGCCGGAAGCTTGCTGGGGCCGTCGACGGGCCAAACAGCCAGCGCGCGGCTCAGGTCTCCTCGAGATATGTTCCGACGGAGCTGGTCAAGAGTTACGTGCCACGGGGACGGCCTGCCTCCCACGCTGTATGTGAATTCTTTCCCCCGGAGCGTCGTGAACACCTCACCTGCATGCTTCTCGATGCGCGTCCATGCTCGCTCGATCTTCGAGATGGGCTCGTGCTGCGATTCGACGACGGCTGACTCTGGTGGGACCGGCTTTCCTTCCCAGATCGCCAGGTCACGCTCCGACGGCGGGCGGGCTACACCCCAGAAAGGCCCGCCACGCTGTTGCCGGATAACAGCCGCGAAACTACGCCCGTCCGAGGATGTTACAGCAATAGTCCGGTAGTCGACATAGGACCGAGACAGCTGATCCTCGGAATATCCAGCTTGGGTAGCGGCTTTGCGCGCGGCAACCTCGGCGTGCCAAGTCGCTTGGGCCCAGTGGTCCTCGCTGGCGTCGTCCGTCAGGTCAACGACTGCGACCAGCTTTCCAGTGTGCACGCCGGTTGCTCCTTGAGGTAGGTGCCGAGAAACAGGTTCGTTTCACGCTGAAGCCTACCGAAGTGATCTTGTGTCCGGCACCGAACCTGCGGTGTAACAACGGATCATCGGTAGCAACTGGGCAGGTCGTCGCCGTGTCATCGGACACCATCTGCTTCGACGCACCAACGCCCGTGGGTGTCTCGGGTGTGGATGCCGCGTTCGCGCAGTTTGTTCAGCACGGTGGCGTGGTTGACGCCGAGGTGGCCGCCGACTCGCGCAAGGGACCAGCCGAGGTTGTAGAGGTGGATGGCGTCGTCGACCTGGTCGGGGCGAGAGGCCGCGGCGGCGCATCGGCACGCCGTGCCGGTGGAGGATGTTGCTGACCGTTCGCCGTTCGATGCCGAACCGGTCACCGAGTTCGTACACCGTCGCGCCGGACCGGTAGTCGGCGATCAGCTGCTCAACTTGATCGGGGCCGAGTCGTCGGGCGCGGCCGGGGCGGTCGCGCTTGATCGATGGGGCTTGGCTGTATCGAAGCTGGGAAGCTTCTCACGGAGCTCTTCCAGGGCTCTGACCTGGCCTTTTATGTTCGGGTAGGCTCCCCTCAGCTCCACAGCAGGCCAAGGGCTGTCCACTCTAGAGTGGACAGCCCTTTTCGCTGCTCTGATAGCGGCGAAGTACCGCAACGGCCTTATTCGCCAAGGCGCTTGAACGCGTCTCGGTGGGCGGACGCCACAGGGATTTCGGACCAGGGAGTTTCGGCGGCCCTATAGGCGACCGCTCATCCAAGCCCGTCCAAGAACGGCCGATGAGCGTTCTGGAACTCCCACTTGTAATACCGATCCCAGTTAACCGACCAAGTCATCAACCCTCGCAGTGCAGGCGACGGTCCGCCCCGCAAGGAGTACGAGCCGCAGCCGGTTCCGTGGGCCAGACACGTCACCGCGGTTTGGACTTCAGGCGGGGAGACGTAGCCGTTTCCTGCGCTGACTGCTGCGGGCAGGCCGACGGCGATTTGGTCCTCCCGCAAGCCGGGGAAGGTCTGGCCGGTGTTCGCGACCTTGAAGCCGGACTTCAGCATGTCGGTCATCGCGATCAGGAAGTCCGCGCCGCCCATCGTGTGGTACTGGTTGTCCAGACCCATCACTGGGCCCGAGTTGTAGTCCTGGACGTGCAGCACCGTGAGCGAGTCTCGCAGGGCGTAGATCACCGGCAGGTAGGCGCCGGTTCGGCTGTCGCCGCCGCCGGAGCCGCCGTAGAACTGGTAGCCCACCTGGACGAAGAACGTTTCCGGGGCCATCGTCAACACGAACTTGGCTCCGTAGCGGGCTTTCAAAGTCTTCAACGCGGAGATCAGGTTGACGATCACCGGCGTGGTCGGGTTGTGGAAGTCCGTGTCGCCCGAGTCCAGGGACAGGGACTGGCTTTCGAAGTCGACGTCAAGGCCGTCCAAGCCGTATTTGTCGATGATCGCTGCGACGGAGTTGACGAAGTTGTCTCGGGCGGCGGTGGTCGTGAGGCGGACTTCGCCGTTTTGGCCGCCGATGGAGATCAGGACCTTCTTGCCCTGCGCCTGCTTCGCGCGGATGGCGGCGATGAAGTCGGCGTCGCTTTCCACGCCGGGGCATTCGGTGGCTGAGCAGCGGTTGAAGCGGATGTCGCCGGAAGTGACCGAGGTCGGCTCGGCGAAGGCCAGGTCGATGATGTCCCACGCGTTGGGGACGTCGGCGAGTTTCAGATAACCCGAGCCGTTCGCGAAGCTTGCGTGGACGTAGCCGATCAGTGCGTGTTTTGGCAGGCCGGCGCTGGTGCAGCCGCTGGTGGTCGCGGAAACCGCGGGCGTACGGGCGGATTCGGCTTTGTCGTTGTAGGCGGTGACGGAATAGCTGTGCGAACTGCAGGCGGTGAGGCCGGAAAGCGTCGTGGACGTTCCGGGGACGGTGGCGCGCAGGGTGTTGTCTTCGTAGACGCGGTAGCCGGTCACGGTGCCTGCGGCGGCACCCCAGGCGAGGGCGATCGACGTGTCGGTCACGGTGCCGACGGTCGGGGTGCCGGGGACGCCGGGCGCGCCGGGGGTGTCGCCGCCGGGGCCGTCGAGGACTATGTCGTCCGCGTAGTACGTGCCTGCGCCGTACCAGCCGTGCAGGTACAGCTCCGCGGACGTCTGGTTCGCGGTGGTGGTGAAGGACAGCGAAAGCTGGCTGTACGCGGAGGCGTTGGTCCAAGTGGAGGAGCCGCCGGTGACGCCGAGGTACACCGGTGCGCCTTGGACCCAGGCGGAAACCGAGTAGGTCGTGTTGGGCCGCACGGGCACCGTTTGGGAGCATCGGCCGAGGTCGGCCGCGCCGGGGGTGACGGCCAATGCGTAGGCGCCCGAGTGCACTGACGTCTTCACGGCGGAGCCCGCGGGGCAGGTCCAGCCGGAGGTCGAACCGGCTTCGAAACCGGGGTTGGCGAGCAGGTTCGCCGCTTGTGCTGGCCCGCCGACGACAAGTCCGGCTGCGGCCAGCAGGAGCACGACGAGGAAACGAGCACGCTTCATTGCGTTCCTCCGGTCCGGTGCGACCCCCTGACCGATTATTGTCTAGACCAATTGGCCAGTTGTCCAGACCTGTCTGCCCGACGAAAGTCGGCTGTCACGCGTTCATGTCGAAGCCCTGGACGTACCAGGCCCCCTCGTGCTTGCGCACCTTGAACGCGAGGCTGAACGAACTCGTGTTCCCGGTGGCTCCGATGAGTTCGAGGCTGTGCAGGGTGCGGCCGTCGAGCTTGACCGCGGTGTCGGGCACGGTGACCTCGTCGCCAGTCGCGCTGACCTGGTCCACGGTGACTTTCCCCCGCGGCGGCAGGGCGACGCCGGGCTTGGCCCAGGCCTCGTGCAGCGACTCGGCGGATTTGCGGGCCGCGGGGCTCTTGCACAGCGTCTTGGCGTCCTTGCCGGGCGGCATCGCGGGAGCACCGGACAGGCAGGCTTCCTCGTATTGCTCTCGCAGGATCTGAGTGACCCAGCGTTCGACCGCGATCTGGTAGGTCGAGGCACCGGAAGCGGTCTCGGCCGCGGACGGCTGGGGAGCGCTGCTCGGCGGCGCGGCGGCCGGTCCGGGCGAACCGGCCACGTCGGTCGAGCCGCATGCGGCCAGGCTGAGCAGAATCGCCGGTGCGGCGAGCCAGGTCGCGGTTGTCCTTGCCGTCACGAAAGTTCCCCTTGAATGAGTTGGCGGTGAGGCCACAGAGCGTCCTGGGTTTGCCGGGGAGGGGCAATCGAATCCGGCAAGGGGTGCCTCATCGGGCAGAGCTGCTGGTCCGGAAATCGGGACGGGCCGGTTAGTGACCGAGTACCGACTCGCGTCGGTAATTCCTCACGATCTTCGGCGTTACAGTGACCAGGCGAGGGGTTGCGGCCGGAGGAGTCATGGAGCTGGAACTGCGCCACCTGCGCGCGGTCGTGGCGATCGCCGACGCGCACAGTCTCGTTCGCGCGGCCAAAATGCTGCACGTTTCCCAGCCGGCGTTGTCCGGGTTGCTGCGGCGCGTCGAACGGTCGGTCGGCGGGAGTTTGTTCGCGCGCTCGCCGACGGGGTGCGTGCCGACGGCCCTTGGCGAGGACGTCGTCGCGGACGCGCGGGCGGTGCTGGCTGGGATGTCTGCGCTGACCGAGCGGGCTGGTGCGCGGCGGGAGACGGCGGGGGCGGTGCGGATCGGCGGGTACAGCGGGTTCTTGCATCTCGCGTTGGCGAGGTGGTTGCGGGAGCAGCCGTGGTGTCCCGCGGTTCGGGTGTATGAGGAGCAGGACGAGGCGCGGACGTTGGCGGCGCTCGCGGACGGCGAGCTTGACCTCGCGCTCGTTTACCTCGCGCCGCTTCCGGACCGGATCGTTCCGGACGGCGTCGAGAGCGTCGTGGTACAGGCGCGGGAGCCGGTTTTCGTGATTCTGGCTGAGGATCATCCCCTGGCCTCGAGCGGGGAAATCCCGCTGGAGGAGCTTGCTGCGTATCCGTGGGCGGACGATCCGCCGTGGACGACCCGGTGGTCGGCGTATCTGCAGGAGGTCTGCCGGCAGCGCGGGGTCGTGCTGGATCAGCCGCATCGGCCGCAGTGCCTGGCTACCTTGCTGGACCTGGTGCGCGAGGGCATGGCGATCGCGCCGGCGTTGGCGACCCGGGAGGACCGGCGGGACGGGATCGTGGTGCGGGCGATCGAGGGCGCGCCGTTGTGGCAGGAGCTGCGGTTGTGCTACCGGCCGGGCACGCCGGTCGCGGATCGGGCGGGTGAGATATCTCAGCAGGTGGCCCGTGATTACGCCAACCGGCAGGGGTGCAGTGCCGCGTTTGACCGCTGGTGGCACGCACTCCTGCCGGCCGGGGCCGGGCCTAGACGGTGACGCGCCAGTTGCTGTTCGGCGTCGGCACCTCGAATTGCAGGGACGAGCAGCTGTAATCGCTGGGGTTCGGGTTGGCCGTCGGCTGCAACGGCGAGTTCGACTCGGTCGCGGGCGTCCACTGGCCGCCGATGCGCAGCTGCAGCTGGCTGGATTCGAACACCTTGCCCTTGGCGTCCGAACAGTAGTAAGCCTGTCCGGTCGACGGGTCGACGGTCGAGTACAGCTCGAAGATGTCCCAGCCCTCGTTGAGGGTGCTCTGGTCGCTGCCGCTTTGCGTGAACAGGTCGTCCCACTTGCCGGTCTTCACGTTGTAGAGCGAGGCGGTCCAGCTGTTGCTGCCCGCGTCGGTCTGGACTTCCTGCACGGTGAAAGCCGGATGTCCGTCCACTGTGGACGTATAAGTGGAGAGGAACGAGCTGTCCAGCTGGACGACCTTCGCGGGTCCGATCGTCCCGCACCAGTCCCAGGCCCAGACCTGACCGCCCTGGCCGAGTCCGTACGCGGTGACGACCTCGATGCAGGAATGGCCGGTGGGCTTGACCGTCGGGGCGTAGACGACGTCCGCGCTGTTCGAGAGGCGGAGGTCGGGGACGACACTGTGCGTCACGAGAATTCCGTCCGCCCCGCTGGACAATTGCGGTTCGGGGCCCCAGAAGGTGTGCTGTTGCGCGTCGAGCCGCTGCTTGCCGCTGCGGCCGGCTTTCTCTCGGCGCAGCTGAAGGAACTTGTCCGCCGCGGCCCCGGCGGCGGCTTTCGCGGCGGCGCCGGTCAGCCCGGGCACCACCCCGCTGTCCGGGGCCGCGGACACCGGCGGGCTGCCGGCGACGACGGCCGCGGCCGCCAGGGCGGAAGTGAGCAGGGCGAAGAGTTTCCGCATCGGTGCATCTCCTCGTCGTAGGCGAAGGAAACGCGCGGAGGGAAAAGGGGGTCCGTCCGCGGGACCCGGATGTTAAGTCGGAATTTTTGCGGTCAGGCACCGACTTTCGACGGTGTGTTCCACTCAGTGCAGGTCAGCGCGGGCATAGGTTTTCCCGCGCGCGCAGTGTTATGCCGCCAAGCGGAGCAATCAGCGCGTCCTGGCCCGGACGCGGAGCCGTTCTCCCTGCCTGCCGAACAGGCTGAGGATTTCGACCGGCCCCTCGCCGGTGCTGCCGAACCAATGCGGGATCCGGGTGTCGAATTCGGCGACCTCGCCCGCTTTCAGGACGACGTCGTGCTCGCCGAGCACCAGCCTGCCCTTGCCGCTGAGCACGCAGAACCATTCGTGCCCGGGGTGCGTGCGCGGCGCGGGCACGCAACGGGCGGCGTCGAAGATCATCTTGAGCGACTGCAGCCGGCCGGGCTGGTTGGTAAGCGGCACGACAGTCCGGTCGCTGCGCGTGACCGGCTGCAGCGGGGCGGTGCCGACCAGTTCGTCCAGCGGGATCCGGTGCGCGCGGGCGATCGGCAGCAGCAGTTCGAGGGTGGCCTTGCGCTGGCCGGATTCGAGGCGGGAGAGGGTGCTGATGGAGATGCCGGTCGCGTTCGAGAGTTCTTCCAGGGTGCGGTTGCGTTGCCGCCGGAGCTGCCGCAGGCGGGGTCCGATCGCGGTGATGATGTCCTCCACGCAGGCCAGCATGACACTGTCGCTGCTGGCGGCCTTCAACCGCACCGGGGCTTCAGCGGACCGCGGCCAGCGCGGCGTTGACGAACGAAGCCACCTGCGGCCTCCGGTCCTGCTCGTTCCAGGCGAGCACCAGCTGACTGGGCGGAGCGTCCTTGAGCGGCACGCAGACGACGCCCGGCGGGACCTGGTCGACCAGCGACCGCGGCAGTACGCCAATCATCCGCTCCAGCGAGACGAGCTGCAGCAGCTGGACCACGTCGGCCACCTTCGGCCCCGTTCCTTCGACCCCGGGCACGCCCTTCCACGACGGCAGCGTCTCTCCGTCCAAATCGGACAGTCGAACGGACGGGCGCTGGGCGAGCCGGTGCGTGGCGGGCAGGATGGCGACCCGGTCCTCGGCGTGCAGGGTCTCGCAGGCGAGCCCGGTCAAGTCGTCGAACGGGACGAACAGGAGCCCGACGTCCGCGCGGCCGCTGAGGAGGAAGTCGGAGCGGTCGGCCGGGCCGCTGAACAGGATGTCGACCTGGTGGGCGCCGGGATCGCGGGAGTACTCGGCGAGGATTCCGGACAGCAGCCCGGCGTCCCCGCCCGGTTTGAGCACCAGCCGCAGCTGCCTCTCGCCGGCGCGGCGGGCATTGCGGGCGGCGGCGCTGACCGCGTTGAGCGCGTGCCGTCCGTGTTCCTGCAGCGCCTCGCCGGCCGCGGTCAGTTCCACGTGACGGCTCGAGCGCGTGAACAGTTGCACGCCGAGCCGGGTTTCGATGCGCTGGATGGCCTTCGACAGCGCGGGCTGGGCGATCGACAACCGCACGGCGGCGCGGCCGAAGTGCAGCTCGTCGGCGACCGCCAGGAAGTACTCGAGTTCACGCGTCTCCAGTTCAGCCATGCCTTCAGGTTATCGCCGAATAGCGAACCGGTCTTGGACGAGTCCCCGTGCCAGGGGCAAAACTTGAAGCATGATCACGCATACGATGATTGTTTCGTTCGACCAGCCGCTCCCCGACGCCGAGCTGGATCAGTACCTCAGCGATATCAAACAGGCGATGCTCGCGAGTGGGCTCGCCGAGTCGGTCGAGGCCCGGCGGCACCTGCCGATCCCTGGCGAGGACGCCATCCCGGCGCTCATCGCGACGGCGATCGTGCAGGTCACCGTCGCCGACCTCGACACGCTGGCCAAGAGCTTCGCCGCGCCCGAACTGCACGAGGTGATCGACCGCTGGAAGGCGCGGCATTCGTATCGGGTGGCCTGGGCGAACCACGAGTCGCTGTCGTGAGCGGGCGAAGCGGGCTGGTCACCGGGGCGGGCAGCGGGATCGGCCGCGCGGCGGCGATCGAGTTCGCGCGCACCGGGGCCGCGGTGGCCGTGCTGGACCTCGACGAGGCCGCGGCGGCCGAGACCGTCGGGCTGATCAAGACGAACGGCGGCGAGGCGCTGGCCGTTCAGGCCGACATCTCCGCCGAGCCTTCGGTGCGGGCCGCGATCGAGCAGGCGGTCGAGGCATACGGCGGGCTCGACTTCGCGGTCAACAACGCCGGAGTGTCGTCTCGCAACCGCATCGACCAGCTGACGCTCGCCGAATTCGAGCGCATCGTGCGGGTGAACCTGTCCGGGACCTTCCTCTGCATGAAGTACGAACTGCCGCATCTGAAGGGCGGCGCGATCGTGAACGTCGCCTCCAACGGCGGGTTGTCTGCGATCCCGAACGCGCCGGCTTACGTCGCGGCGAAACACGGGATTGTCGGCCTGACCAAGGTCGCGGCGGTGGACTACGCGGCGGACGGCATCCGCGTCAACGCGGTGTGCCCCGGGCCGACGCGGACGCCTGGGTTCGACACCTGGGCTGACGACCCCGCCACGATCGCCCGGCAGGAGGCGATCACTCCGCTCGGCAGGCTGGCCACGCCGGAAGAGGCCGCCGCGGCCGTGGTCTGGCTTTGTTCGGACGCCGCGTCGTATGTCACCGGGACCACGCTGTCGGTCGACGGCGGACGGCGGGCGTAGTTCCTAGAGTTCGCCAGCCAGGAGTTTGGCGGTTTCGGCGGGGGATTCGACCGGGAAGTGGTGGCTGCCGAGGTCGACCAGCTCGATCCGGAACCGGTCGCCGTAGCGGTCGATCGCCTCCTGGGTGATGATCGAGCGCACGGCGAACAGCACGATCGGCTGGGCGACTTCGCGCAGCGCCGCGTCCATGTCCCAGCGCGCCAGGCCTTCGAGTGCGAGCAGGCCGCCGGGTTGGCGTACGGAAGCCATCTTCCTGATATACGAGTCCACTAAGGACGGATCGGTGCCTTCCGGTGAACCGGCCTCGACCATCCCGCGCATCGCCCCGGCGAAGTCCTCCCGGAACGGTTGCAGCAATGCCTGGACGTCCTCCTCGCTCTGCGCGGGGAACAAGCTCAGGTAGTGCAACGCGTCGAGCGCGATCACCTGGGTGACCAGGTCCGGAAGTCGCCGGGCGGTCTCGACCGCGACCGCTCCGCCGAGCGAATGCCCGGCTACGACAGCGGAATCGACCGACTCGGCGGCCAGTACGGCGGCCACGTCGCGGGCGAATTCCTCGATGGTCCAGGTGCCGCGGTCCGACCGGGAGTCGCCGTGCTCGGCGAGGTCGACGGCCAGCACGCGGACCTCCGGCGGGAGATGTTTGACGATCGGGTCGAAGTCGCCGCGGTCGCAGCCCCAGCCGTGGATGAGCGTCAGCGCGGTTCCGGTGGCGGGACCGGTTGCGGTGTAATGAATTCTCGTGCCGTCTGGACGACGGGTCTCGCGATGCATGGGGCAGTTCCTCAGAAAGCGCGGTGGTAGCGGACGGGCCAGGCGTCTTTGGGCTGGTTTCGCAAGGCGAGGTACGGATCGCGCAGCAGCGAGCGGCCCATCAGGACGGCGTCGGCCTTGCCCCAGCGGATGATCTGGCCCGCCGCCGCAAGATCGGTGATCTGGCCGACCGGCGCGACGGCCAGCCCGGACGCCTCCTTGAGCGCGGCGGCGAATTCGACGTTCACGCCTTCCCGGTTCGGCGGCCGCGCACCGCGATCGCGCACGAGCACGCCGGACGTGACGTCGAGGAGATCGATCCCGACGGCGGCCAGTTCCTTGGCGAACTCCGCGGCGTCTTCGAGCGTGATGCTGTCCTCGACCCAGTCGGTGGCGGTGATGCGGACGAACACCGGCTTGTCCTCAGGGAACGCCTCCCGTACCGCGCGGGCCACGCGCAGCGGGAAGCGCATCCGGTTCCGCGGGCTTCCGCCGTACTCGTCGGTGCGGTGGTTGGACAGCGGGGACAGGAACTGGTGCAGCAGATAACCGTGCGAGGCATGGATTTCGACAGCCTGGTAACCGGCCAGCTCGGCCATCCGGGTCGCGTGCGCGAACTGCTTGACGATCCGGTCCAGATCGGCCGCGGTGGCCGGACGCGGCATCGCCAGGTCACCGAACGGGATCGCCGACGGTGCGATCAGTTCCCAACCGCCGTCGGCGACCGGCACCGGACTGTTCTGCCCGTCGCCGACCCACGGAACCTGGTGCGATCCCTTGCGGCCGACGGCGTTCAGTTGCACCGCGGGCACCGCGCCGTGACCGGTGAGGAACGACGTCAGTTTCCGGTGCGCGAGCGCCTGTTCCTCGTTCCACAGCCCGAGGTCAGCCGCGGTGCACCGGTTGTCCGGGCTGATCGCGGTGGCCTCGACCAGGACCAGTCCGACGCCGCCGATCGCGCGCGGGCCGTAGTGCGCCAGATGCCATTCGGTCGGCAGGCCGTCCGCGCCGGCCGCGTACTGCGCCATCGGGGACATCCAGACGCGGTTGCGGAAAGTGACACCGCGCAACCGAAACCGGGTCGCCTCCGGGAACTCCGCGCGGGACGCGCTGAACTCACTCATGCCGCCATACGGTACGCTTCATTTCGCAATGCGGCACGCGAGGCGGGTCAGTTGTTCACGAGCAGGCGGCTGACCTCGGCCGCTGCCGCCACGACCAGCGGCGCGAAGGTCTTCTCTTGCGCGCGGGTGTAGCGCGTGTCGGGAACGGCGAGGGTGATCGCCGCCACTGGCCGTCCGGCCGAGTCGGTGATGGCCGCGCCGATTGAGGACACCTGCGGGCGGAACCACGACGACGACCCGTTGAGCGCGTATCCGCGCTTCGCGGTCTGGGCGATGTCACGGCGGAGCGCGGTGAAATCCGGAGGCTGGGCGAAGTCGGGAAGTTCATGCGTGAACAGCTCCTCGACCTCGGATTCGCCGAGCAGCGCCAGGATCGCCGTGCCGCCGGACGTGGCGAGCAACGGCACCCGCGTACCGACGTCGAGCACGACCCGCACGATCTGGTCGGTGTCCTGGCTGGCGACGACGACGAGGTCGTCGCCGTCGCGTTCGGCCAGCATGACCGTCTCGTTCGTCTCGGCGGCGAGCCGTTTGACGACCGGTTCGGCGACCTCTTTGAGGTCCGGCTTCCCGCAGTCGCGCAGGCCGAGCGCCAGCACCCGCGGTGCGACGCCCCACCGGGCGTGTTCGGGGTCCACGACCTTCAGCCAGCCCGCCTGTTGAAGCGTGATCAGGCCGCGTTGCACGGTGCTCTTCG
This sequence comes from Amycolatopsis sp. VS8301801F10, assembly GCF_046195355.1. Taxonomy (NCBI): domain Bacteria; kingdom Bacillati; phylum Actinomycetota; class Actinomycetes; order Pseudonocardiales; family Pseudonocardiaceae; genus Amycolatopsis; species Amycolatopsis sp. VS8301801F10. The sequence continues at coordinate 2,453,785 of NZ_CP176065.1, forward strand.
GGATCTCCGTGCAGCGGGCCAGCTCGGATACTCCGATCGGCTGGCGCTGGGCGACTTCCTCGAAGACGCGCAGTGTGCTGAGCACGCTGTTCATCGACCGGACCCCGCTGGCCGGCTTGTCGGCCTCTTCGTCGTGCATGTGCCTCATCGTGGCACAGCGATACGATGAAGCCTCGCGTCGCAGGGGAGGACCGCATGACCGAACCGTGGCAGTGGAGCGAGCGAACCTGGCGGGACCACGTCGGCCGCGTGCGGGCCGGGCGGCCGTTGCGACCGGAATCGTGGCCGGGCGGGGCGCGGGTCGCCGTGGCGTTGTCGTTCGATTCCGACCACGAGACGATCTCCCTGCGCGACGGTCAGGTGCTGCCGGGCAAGCTCTCGCAAGGCGAGTACGGCTCGCGGGTCGGCGTGCCGCGGGTGTTGAAGCTGCTTGAGCGGTTCGGGGCGCCGGCGACTTTCTTCGTGCCCGCGGTGTCGGCCTTGCTGCACGACGGCGAGGCTCAGTCCTATGTGGACGCCGGGCACGAGGTCGCGTTGCACGGCTGGATCCACGAAAGCAACGCGCAACTGCCGCCGTCGGCGGAACGCGACCTCACCTTCCGGGCCGCGGACACGCTGGAACGGCTCACCGGCACGCGTCCGGTCGGCATTCGCACCCCGTCGTGGGACTTTTCCGAAAACACTCTCTCGATCATTCGCGAACTGGGCCTGACCTACGATTCCTCGTTGATGGCGGACAACGACTGCTACGAGATCCTTGCCGACGGCGAACCGACTGGCATTGTCGAGCTTCCGGTGGAATGGATCCGCGACGACGCGCCGTATTTCACGATGAATCGGTTCGGCTCGCAGCGTCCGTACACCCCGCCGCGGGAAGTGCTGCCGATCTGGCGCGACGAGTTCGCCCTCGCCCTGGCCGAAGGCGGCCTCTTCCAGCTCACCATGCATCCGCACCTCATCGGGCATCGTTCCCGCATCACGATTCTCGCTGAGTTGCTGGAACATCTCGCTTCGCACGACGGGGTTTGGTTCGCTACGCACGCCCAAGTGGTCAACTATGTTTCCGGGCGGGCCGCCAGTGAACCGCCGCCACGATAACGCCGACGACCGCGGCTAACGCGCCAGACAGGACGAACGTCGTCCCCATTCCGACGGCATCGATCACCGGCTGTGCGATCAGCGGCGACGAGAACTGCCCGAGGAACAACGCGGACGTCAGCAATCCCAGCGACCTGGTCCGCGCACCGGGGGACGCCGTCGAAACCAGCCATCCGTTGATGGTCGGATTTTGCAGCCCGATGCCGAGGCCGACCACGACCATGCCCAGCGCGGCTGTCCACAATGCACCGGCGGTGCCGAGCACGACCAGCCCGACGGTGAACGCGGCGAACATCGCGATGGCCAGCGCCGGGAAGGACCAGCGGGCACGCAGGCGGCGGAAGTTCAGTCCCACCAAGGTCATCACCAGATTGACCGCGGCGATCAAGGCTCCCGCGACAGCCGGTCCCGCACCGCCGACTTCGGCCAGCCAGAACGGAGCCTGCGTCGGAACGGTGTAGAAGACCACGACGCCGATGAAGATCAGCGCGTACAGCCCGAGCAACCGAGGCTGCCATGGCGACGCGGCCGTGCTGGTGTCCGTCGGATCGGCTGGCTGAACCGGTGCTTCCGGCACGAACCGCAGCACGAGCGCCAGCATCGGAATCGCCAGCAGGTAAACCGCGAACGGCCCCCGCCAGTCCAGCGCGGCCAGCAAACCGCCGAGCAGCAGTGCGACGACGCCGCCGAAACCCATTGCCGCGCCTTGCAAGCCGAGTACTCGGCCGTGTTCCTCGGGGGCATGATGGTCGGCGATCAACGCCGTCGACGTGGTCATCACCCCGGCGATGCCGATCCCGAGCACCGCCCGTCCGACGAGCAGCGCGGGGAGCGAATCCAGCAACAGGCCGGACCCGCCGCCGACGGTGTAGAGGACGAGGCAGGCGAGCAGCACCGGCACGCGCCCGGTCCGTCCGCTCAGCTTGGCCAGCAACGGCGCGGACACCATGATCGCCAGCCCCGGCAAGGTGAGCACCAGCCGGACGAGAAGCTCCGCGTGCGGTTGCGCGGCGAAGTGCCGTTGCATGCCCGGCAGTGCGGGCGTGATGGTGGCGCTGGCCATGATGGTCATGGTGCTGACGCCGAGCAGTGTCGCCAGCAGGGATCTCGGTGGGCGCCGTACTCCGGCGGCAGTCGTTTCGGTCACGACGCCGAAGATAAAACTTAAACTTAACTCTAAGTCAAGGTCGGGACCGCGGTGGCTGATCCCGCGGTTCGCCGACCGGGCGATCCGCCCCGGGGTATGCCTAGCCCTACCTCCGAGACTAGGGGCAAACCGATCGAAGCCGGGCATTGCGCTGGCTAACCTGGATCTCGTGGCTACCGTCTCTCCGCCAGTGAAACCGCGCACTGTGCTCGATGCCTTGGCACATCGGACGTTCCTGATTTCCTCCTGGCCGTGGCGGGCGCTGCTGTACGGGCTCAGCACCGGCCCGATGACGCTGCTGTTCGGCCTGCCGTTCGGGTTCTGCCTGCTGCCGCTCGCGGTGCTGGTCAACCGCGTCGTGCACGGGCAGACCTCCGATCTCGGGCTCGTCGCGGTGGCCTCGGTGTTCGGAATGCTGGTGTTCCTGGGCGCGGGCCCGGCGTGGGCGGCGGTGGTCGCCGGCGTCGAACGGCAGCGGCTGCGCATGGTCGACCTCAACCCGGTGCCTGTCCCGTTTGGACCGGTGAGCGAACCAGGCTGGTGGCCCCGGCTGCGGGCGCGGTACACGGAACCGGCCTCGTGGCGCGAACTCGGGTACGCGGTTCTGTTGTGCACCGCGATTCCAGCGCTTTATTCGGTGGCTGGCATGGTCGCGTTGTTCGCCGTGGTTCTGGTGGCCAGCCCGTTGCTCGTCAGCGATGACGACACGATTTCCGTTGGCTTCACTGTGGTTTCCACTCCGGAAGGGGCAGTGCCGTACGCGCTGGCCGGCGTGGTGCTGCTCGTTCTGTCGGGCTATCTGCTGTCCGGATTCGCTGGCTTGCACGCGATGCTGGCCCGTTCACTGCTCACCGACGGGGCCGCCGAGAAGCTCCGCGGCGAGCTGACCGAGGTGTCGCAATCCCGCACCCGGCTGCTGTCGGCGTTCGACGCGGAACGCAAGCGCATCGAACGCGATCTGCACGACGGCGCGCAGCAGCGGCTGGTCGGGCTGAGCTTGCAGCTGGGACTCGCGAAGGTCGATCTGCCGCCGGATTCGGCAGCGGCGAAGGCAGTGTCGGACGCGCATGACCAGGCCAAGAAGCTGATGGTCGAACTGCGGGAGCTGATCAACGGAATCCACCCGCGAGCACTCGCCGAACTCGGCTTGCCCGCCGCGCTGGAGGAACTCGCCGACGGCTGTGCGGTGCCGGTCACCGTGGACGTGGCGGTGCCGGCGCGGTTGCCGGAGCCGGTGGAATCCACCGCGTACTTCGTGGTGGCCGAGTCGCTGACCAACGTCGCCAAGCATTCCGCGGCCAGCTGCGCGTCAGTGACCGCCAAAATTGTCGGTCGGGTTCTTACCATTGAGGTATGGGACAACGGAGCGGGCGGTGCTGATTCTTCGCGTGGCACGGGGATCACCGGGTTGAGCGATCGGGTGGCCGTGCTGGGCGGACGGATGTGGGTGCGGAGTCCGGTCGGCGGGCCGACGGTCGTGCGAGTGGAGCTGCCGTGCTGAAGGAAGAGCCGATGCGGGTCGTCCTCGCCGAGGACGAGGTGCTGCTGCGCGAGGGATTGTGCGGTCTGCTGGAGCGGTTCGGCTTCGAGGTCGTCGCCGCGGTCGGTGACGCCGAGGGGCTGCACGCCGCCGTGCGCGAGCACGATCCGGACCTCGTGCTCACCGACATCCGGATGCCGCCCGGGCATGCGGACGAGGGACTGCGCGCCGCGGTCGAGCTGCGGCGCACGCGGCCGGAGCTGGCCGTGGTGGTGCTGAGCCAGTACGTCGAACACCACCACGCGGCCGAACTGCTCGACTCCGCCGAAGGACGCGGGGTCGGCTACCTGCTGAAGGACCGGGTGGTCGACGTCGAGGAGTTCGCCGGGACGCTGCGCCAGGTCGTCGACGGCGGGACGGCGGTGGATCCGCAGGTGGTGCGCCAGCTGCTGCGCCGGCGGGCCGACCCGCTCGCCCGGTTGTCGGCGCGGGAGCGAGAGGTCCTTTCGCTGATCGCCGAGGGCCATTCCAACGCGGCGATCGCCCGGCGGCTGGTGGTGTCCGACGCCGCGGTCGGCAAGCACGTCGGGAGCATTCTGTCGAAACTCGACCTCCCGCCGACGGACAACGCGAACCGGCGAGTGCTGGCGGTGCTGGCGTTCCTTCGCGGCACCGGCTGAGAACGGTGCGAGCGCAGTGCGGTCTGCGCTCGCACCGCTGTCGCGGTCAGGCGGCGTTCACCACCGCGGTCAAGCTGGCCGCGAGCACCGAACGATCACGCCCGGCAGTCCACTGGGTACCGCTGTCGGTGCGGTATTCCAGCAAAGTCAACGCTTCGCTGTCGTTGCCCGAACCGATGCTCGTCTGGTGCAAAGCCACGATGTCCACCTTCCGCCCGTGCTCGCTGAGCGCCGCGGTGAGCGCCTCGACCGGCCCGGTTCCGGTGTGCGTGCTGGTGTGCTCGGTCCCGTCCACGCGCAGAGCGATGCTGGTGTGCTCGTCGGCCGAGTTTTCGAAGCGGGACAACGTGATTTCCGGGTTCGGCTGGAGGTAAGCGGACTCGAAGAGCTGCCACAGTTCGGTCGCGGTCACCTCGTGGCCGGAATCGTCGGTGTGGCCTTGGACGCGGCGTGCGAAGTCGATCTGCAGCCGGCGCGGCAGCGTGATGCCGTACTCGCTTTCCAGCAGGTAGGCGATTCCGCCCTTGCCGGACTGCGAGTTCACCCGGATCACCGCGGCGTAGTCGCGACCGAGGTCGGCCGGGTCGATCGGCAGGTACGGGACGCGCCAATCCAGTTCGTGGGCGGGCACGCCGGTTTCCGCGGCGCGCGCGTGATGTTCGGCGAAGCCCTTCTTGATCGCGTCCTGATGGGTGCCGCTGAACGCGGTGTGCACGAGGTCGCCGACGTACGGGTGCCGGGCGTGGACTTCGATCCGGTTGCAGTACTCGACGGTGCGGCGGATCTCGTCGATGTCCGAGAAGTCGATCATCGGGTCGACGCCCTGTGCGTGCAGGTTGAGTGCGAGTGTCGCCAGGTCGACATTGCCGGTGCGCTCGCCGTTGCCGAAAATGCAGCCCTCGACGCGTTCGGCACCGGCCAGCACGGCGAGTTCTGCGCAGGCGACGCCGGTGCCGCGGTCGTTGTGCGGGTGCACGGACAGGATCACCGAATCGCGGCGCGCGAGGTTGCGGTGCATGTACTCGATCTGGTCGGCGTACACATTGGGCGTCGCGATCTCGACGGTCGCCGGCAAGTTCAGGATCACCGGACGGTCTGGGCTGGCCTGCCAGGTCTCAGTGACCGCGTCGCAGACCTCCAGGACGTAGTCGGGTTCGGTGAGGTTGAAGACCTCGGGGGAGAACTCGAAACGCACGTTCGGCAGGTCGCCAGCCGTGCGCAGAACGTCGCGGGCGCCGTCGAGGATCAGTTCTTTCAGCGACGCCTGATCGTGGCCGAGGACCACCGTGCGCCAGGTCGGTGCGGTGGCGGTGTACAGGTGGATCACGACGTCGTTGCGGATGCCTCGGACGGATTCCACGGTGCGCTCGATCAGGTCGCGCCGCGCCGGCGTGAACACGACGATGGTGACGTCGTCCGGGGCCAGGGCGGTGTCGGCGAGCAGCCGGACGAAGTCGTAGTCGGTCTGCGAGGCGGACGGGTAGCCGACCTCGATTTCCTTGTACCCCATGCTGATCAGCAGCTCGAAGAACCGGCGTTTGCGGGCCGGGTCCATCGGTTCGGCCAGCGCCTGGTTGCCGTCGCGCAGGTCGACCGGCACCCAGAGCGGGGCTTCGGTGATCCGGTTCCCGGGCCAGGTGCGGCCGGTATGGGGGACGTCGACGCGCTGGTAGACGTCGCGGTAGCGGTGCGAGGGCATGCGGGAGGGGCGCTGCCGGTTCCACGCGGTGTTCATCTGGCGGTCCTTCTCTGGTGGTCGAAAGCCGACCGGCGCGCGTGCTTGCCCACGGCGGGGGGGCCGGTCCGGTCAGGCCCCGCCGTGGCGGCGAAGGAGAAGGAAACGCGTGAACATCGAGCCGGAGCGTAGCACAACTCCTCAGACAAGTAGCGGGGTTAAGGCAAGGCTCCGCGACCGGCGGCCGGAGCGCTTAGGATTGCCCCGTGGAGCTGGAATTCGTGCGGACCTTCGTCGCCGTCGTGGACGGAGGGCAGTTCCAGGAAGCGGCCGCGGAGCTGGGGATCACGCAGCAAGCAGTGTCCAAGCGGGTCGGTGCGCTGGAGCGCGAACTCGGGGTGCGGCTGTTCACCCGGACCGCGCGCGGGGCCCGGTTGAGCAGCGACGGCGAGGCGTTCCTGCCGCACGCGCGGGTGCTGCTCGATGCGGAGAAGAGCGCGCTCGCCGCGGTGCGTCCGGAGAAGCGGCCGCTGCGGGTGGACGTGCTGAACCGCCGGACCAAGTCGGCGCAGCTGGCGCTGAGTTTCCATCGGGCGTTCCCGGAAGTGGAGCTGGAGGTCGTGACCACCGGTGCCGAGCTGAGCTTCGACGCCGCCGTCGCCGCGGTCGCGGCCGGTTCGGTCGACGCGGCCTTCCGCGGAGTGCGGAAACGCGACCTGCCCGGCGGCGTGACGAGCGCCGTAGTGGACTACGACGCGCACGAGCTGCTCGTCGGCCCGCACCATCCGTTCGCGGACCTGCCGTCGGTGCCGATCGCGAAACTGGTCGGCCACCGGATCTGGATGCCGGGGCTGTCGGCGAGCACGGAATGGGGCGCGTACTACGCGGAGCTGGCCGAGGCGTTCGACCTCACCATCGACGTGTCGGGCCCGGTTTTCGGCAACGAAACGATGCTGGACGAACTCGCGACGTCGGCGGAGCTGTCGACCTTCGTGGGCGCTGGCTCGCGGTACTTCTGGCCGGACGAGTACGACCTCCGCCGGGTACTGGTGGTCGACCCGACGCCGGTGTACCCGATGTCCCTGCTGTGGCGGCGGGAGGCCGCGCATCCGGACGTGCGGAAACTGTGCGAGTACCTGGTGACTGGGCCGGAGCCGGGCGAAGGGGTTTGGCTGCCTGGTTGGGAGCAGGCTTAGAGCGGGTGTTCGTACCAGACGTTCGGCTCGACGTACCCGCCCAGGTCTTGTTCCGTCGACGCCAGCACTGGCGCGATTCCGCCGGGTATGACGGTGTGGCCGTCTTCGAGGCGGAGGCCGGTCCACTGTTGCCATTGGGCGAGCGTGCCGGTGACGGTCATCGCGAACGGCGCGATCTTCCGGAACTCCGCGCCGAGCCGCTCGTGACTGCGCAGCCAGGGGTCGGTTCCCCGGCCGAGGTAGTCCACAATGGACTCCAGGGGCGGCTTGCCGGTCGGCCGCACCGGCACGACCAGCCGGGAAAGCCCAGCTCGGCGCGCCCGGTTCTTCAATTCTCCGAGCGCTTGCGCGGCGATGCCTCGCCCGCGCGCGGATTCCGCGACGTAGACCTCCAGCGCGACCAGCGTGGTCGGTTCCCGTCCGTCCAGGTGGTCTTCGGCGGCCCAGGCGAGGGCGCCGTCCCAGCCGTGGTCAGGCAGTTCGGGTCGTTCCGGGGCTGGGAAGGCAACTGGGATCGCCGCTGCTCGCGCGACCGGAACGTCTTCGTCGAGCAGGACCAGGAAGAACTCCGGCCAATGCGCGGCGATCCGCTGCGAACTGGCCAGCCCGGCGGTGAGACCCCGGCCGAGGAACTCGCCGCCGACGAATCCCAGCTGGAGCGCGGGAACGCGCAGCTCCGGCCGAGTGGCAAGGTCTTCGACGCGGATCACGACATCCACGTCAACTCACCGCACCGGAAGCGCCGACCGCCGCCGCCCGAGCGCCGCCGGGTCGAGATTCGCCCGGGTTCCGGCCCGGTGCCCTTCCCGATACCCCGACCCCGACAACCGTCGCGGGGCCGCCGAGCGCAGGTCGCCGTACTCGCGGTCGAAGGCTTGCTGCACCAGCGCCGTCCGGTCCCGCACCACCAGCTCCGCCGACTTTCCGCCGGCGACATCGGAATACGTCCGCGCCGCGTTCTCCTCCGCCGCGGTCAGCCGCTCGTGCACCGCGCGCGCGAAGCCGTGCAGCCACGTCCGCCGGTACGCCGCCAGCGATTCGCGGAACACCCGCTCCTCCGGGCGCACCCGCGCGAGTTGCGTGCTCGCCTGCAGCAACAGGCTGGTGAACAGCAGCTCGACGCGCGCGAGGTCGGTGCGGAAGCCGAACACTGTGACCTCTTCGACCCCTTGGCCGGCTCGGTGCAGCAAGGTCCGGCAGCGCAACGGATACGCGATGCTGGTGAGCAGGCTGGCTTTGTCGCGGCTGTACGGATTGGAGATCGGCAGCTTCAGCACCGTGATGTCGTCGCCGCTCTGCCCGGACGCGGCGAGCATCGCGTTGTCGATCCCGTGCCGTGCGATCAGCTGCGCGGCTTTGGTGTTGTACAGCTCGGCTTCGGCGGGCGTGACGGCCGGGTCCTCGGCCTTGGCCAGCAGCTTCCGCACGCGCTCCAGCAACGTGTCGTGGTCGGGCATGACCCCCCTCTCCAGCAGGCGCGGCCCGTGCGGACCGGCATGGGGTGCACGATAGGCGTGGGGTACGACAATATTCGATCAGGTGTTCGGGAGTGACACTGGGCGCCCGGTTCGTCGCAGCCGTAGGCTCGGGACGTGTCTCCGCCGGTCACGCTGGACGTCGCGGTCGTCGGCTCGGGCCCGAACGGCCTGGCCGCGGCCGTGGTGCTCGCGCGGACCGGGTTGTCGGTCGAGGTGTACGAGGCGGCGGACGAGCCGGGCGGCGGGGCGCGGTCGAAGCGGTTGTTCGACGCTGACGTTGTCCATGACATCTGCTCCGCGGTCCACCCGATGGCGGCGGCTTCGCCGTTTCTCCGGCAGTTCGAGCTTGACCTCTGCAGTCCCGAAATCCCGTACGCGCACCCGATCGACGAGAAGACCACCGCCATCGCGTACGCGGACCTCGACCGCACCTGTGCCCGGCTAGGAGTCGACGGTGCGAGGTGGCGGCGCTTCATGGCACCGCTGATCGAGCATTCCGCCGAGATCACCGAAGCGCTCCTCGGCGACCTTCGCCACCCACCGCGTCCGCGTACGGCGGCGTACATCGCGTCGCGCGCCCTCGCAGCGAATTCCTTCCGGAGCAAGGAAGCGGCAGCGCTCATCGCTGGGGTTGAGGCTCACGCGCTCGGCAAACTGCCGTCACTCATCGGTGGCGGCATCGTGGTCCTGCTGAGCCATCTCGCGCACACCACAGGCTGGCCGATTCCCCGCGGTGGTTCGCAACACATCACCGACGCGCTCGTCGCCGACATCGAGACCCACGGTGGTCGCGTACACACCAACACGCGCGTCGCCGACGTACGCGAGTTAGCGCACGCGCGCGCCGTACTGCTGGACCTAGCGCCTAAAGGCGTCCTGGAGCTAGCCGGGCCGTTGTTGCCGCCGCAGTACCGCCGCGCGCTGGAGAAAGTCCGTTACGGACCGGCAGCGGCGAAGGTCGACTTCCTGGTCTCCGAAGCGATCCCTTGGCGCGAAAGGGAACTCGCCCGCGCCGGCACTGTCCACCTCGGAGGGACCAGGGCCGAGGTGTACGCGGCGGAAAACGCGGTAGCCGCGGGAAAGCGGGCGCGGGATCCGTTCGTGCTCCTCTCCCAGCCGATGGCCGCCGATCCGTCTCGAGGTCTCCCGGGCAAGCAGCCGATCTGGGCCTACGCCCATGTCCCGCACGGAGATCCGCTCGACCCGACCGCCGCGGTCATCCGCCGCATCGAACGCTTCGCGCCCGGTTTCCGCGACACGATCCTCGCCTCGCGCGCGATCCCGGCGAGCGATTTCGAGACGTACAACGCGAATTACGTCGGCGGAGACATCGCGGCCGCGGCGGTCACGCTGCGTCAGATACTGGGTCGGCCGGTCCTGCGCTGGGACCCGTACCGCACCCCGCTGCGCGGCGTGTACCTGTGCTCAGCCGCGACCCCGCCCGGCCCGGGAGTGCACGGAATGGCCGGTCACCACGCGGCGGAACGGGTGCTGCGCAACGAGTTCGGTTACCGTCCGGGCCGGACGAGCCCGGTTTCGTAAGCGACCACCACCGCCTGTGCCCGGCTGGAGATCCCGAGCTTGGGCATCAGCCGGTTGAGATGCGTCTTCACCGTCGCCTCGCTGACCAGCAGCCGAGCCGCGATCTCCGCGTTCGGCATCCCCGTGCCCACCAGGCGGAGCACCTCGCGTTCGCGTTCGGTCAGGCCGCTCAGTTCCGGTGCGGGTTCGGCGGGCGGCGCGCTCGTGTACGCCTCGACCAGCCGTCGCGTGATCGTCGGGCCGAACAGCATGTCTCCGCGCGCTACCGCCTGGATGCCGGAGATCAGCGTCTCCGGCGGGCTGTCCTTGAGCAGAAATCCGGCGGCACCGGCCCGCAGCGCGCGGTATACGTACTCGTCGAGGTCGAAGACAGTCAGGATCAGCACCCGCGGTTTGTCCGGCCCGGCGAGGATGCGCGCGGTGGCCGACACTCCGTCGAGGCTGGGCAGCCGGATGTCCATCAGGATCACCTCGGGCCGCACCCGCGCCGCTTCCTCGACGGCCTGCAGCCCGTCCCTCGCCTCGCCGACGACTTCGACGCCCGGCGCGGCGGCGAGCAGCGCGACGAGGCCGGCGCGGACGAGATCCTGGTCGTCCACCACGAGCACACTGGTCACTTCGGTTCTCCGCCGATCCGGTCCGGGTACGGGAGGGTCAGCACCACTTCGAACCCCGCCGGTTCGCGAGGCCCGATTTCGATCTCGCCACCGTACATACGCGCCCGCTCCCGCATGCCGACGAGGCCGTGACCGGCGGGATTGCCGTCGGCGCGCGGTCCGCCGCCGGAGTCGGCCACGCTCAGCCGCAGTGCGTCGGCGAGGTACTCGACCTCCAGCGTGGCGAAGGAATCCGGCGCGTGCTTGAGGACATTAGTGAGCGCTTCCTGCGCGACCCGGTACGCGCACAACTGCTGGCCCGACGGCAGCGTCCGCGGTGTTCCAGCGACCCGCAGCCGCACTGTCAACCCGGCTTCGCGAACCCGGCTGACCAGCGCGGGAAGCTCGTCGAGGCCGGGCTGCGGACGGTACTCGCCCGGCTCGTGGTGCGGCGGGCGCAGGACGCTGAGCAGCCGGCGGAGTTCGTCCAGCGCCTCGGTGGTCGTGCCGGTGATCGTGTCGAGCGCGCCGCGCGCGGTGTCCGGCGCGGAGTCGAAGACGTACCGCGCGAGGTTGGCTTGCACGGAGATCACCGACAGGTGGTGGGAAACGACGTCGTGCAACTCGCGCGCGATGCGCAGCCGCTCTTCCACGACCGCCAGCTCGGCTCGGTCCGCCCGTTCGGTGGTCGCGTGCAGGGCGAGGCCGCGAAGGTAGACCGAGTGTCCAATCAGGACAGTCGCGGACGCTTGCAGCACCGCGATCACCGTGTCGCCGATGGGGTTCGAGTTGTCGCCGACGAGCATCGTGGCCTCGAAGCCGAGCATCGCGAACAGCGACGGTGGCCAGGCCTGCCGCACCGGATAACGCGCCCACACCGTGTACGCGGCGATCAGCAGGTCGGGACGGCCGAGCGTCGCGCGGTATCCGGCCAGCGCGAACGCGCCGACCAGCAGGGTCACCGCGAGCAGCACGCTGATCGGGTAGCGCCGCCGGACCGCCAGCGGCACCGCGCCCGCCGCCGCGAGCAGCAGTCCGAACGGTCCCGGCCGGTCGCCGAGCGAGCCGTGGTGCACGGCCGCGCCGACGAAAAGGAATAGTCCGACCGCGGCCGCCAGCAGCGAATCCGTGCACAGCGGCCGGGCCCGCAGGATCCGCCTCACGCGCCCGAAACTACCCGCCTGACCGGCGGTTTCCCAATTCCGTACCGCGCTCGCGGCAGGCCGCCTACCGCCAGGGTTTACCCCCGGGTGCGGCCAACGGCGGATTCCGCGAGAGGGCTCGAGCGATTACCGTCGGCTCTGAATGGTCATCCATTCCCGCTGTTCGGCGGAGAGCCAGGGGTGGGGAGGCTCCGGGCTCTCCGCTGAGCTTCACCCCAGATACGCGTCGAGCGTCACTGCCAACGCCGATTCCGGCGAAGGCGCGAAGCTGGCTCCGGCCAGTCCGCCCCACAGCCACAGCTGCGCGAGACCGTGCAACGCGGCCCACAGCGACGCTGCGACCAACCGTGGATCTGTACCCGGCCGCAGTCGGTCGTCGTCCGCTTCGGCGCGGTCGAGCCGCACTAACTCGGCGAAGGTGTCGAAGACGGCACTGCTGGCCGCGACCAGCCCTGGCTCTTCCGGGTCGATGAGGTCGCGACGGAACATCAGCTCGAACATGGCGGGATTGGCGACCGCGAAGTCGACGTACGCGTGACAGGCCGCCGTGACGCGCTCGCGTGGGGTGCCGTCGGGCAACTGTGCGCCGCGGTCGAGCAGCTGTGTGAAGCCAAGCGTCGCGACGGCCGACAGCAGCTCCGCGCGGCCCGAGAAGTGGCGAAGCGGCGCACCGTGCGACACGCCAGCCGCCTTCGCGATGCCGCGCAACGTCACGGCCTCGACGCCGGAGCCGACGAGCAGGTCTGCCGCAGTGCGGATCAACCGCTGTCGCGCGCTCATACCTGAGCTTCGGAGAAGGCCACCGGCAGCAGCTCCGGGCGCTTCGGCAGGAAGCCGTCGCCGGGGGAGCGTCCGGTGAGGCGGTTGCGCAGCCGGGTAATCCCGACCGGCAGCACTTCCTGCCACAGCCAGCGCAGGTCAGCGAGCGCACTGCCCGGGGCCGGAGCGCCGGGCAGCGGCTGCAGCCAACTGCCGTCGTGCGCGACGCCGAGCCGGTCGAGCACATGGCCGGCGACACGCAAGTGCCCGGCCTGCGACAGGTGCAGCCGATCTGGCCCGAAGTACCGCGAATCGTGCGCGGCCTGATCCGGCCAGAGGTCGACGAGCTTCGCGCCGTAGCTGACCGAAGCCTCGCGGATAGCGTCGTTGAGCGCGGTGACCCGCGGCCGCATCCGCCCGCCCAGCGGCATGCGATGCGCGATGTCGCTCAAGGTGAAGGTGACCACGGTCGGCGCGATTTGCGTGCACCGCCGGATCGCGGTGTCGACGCGACGCGCGACCGTGCGGGCGTCCCAGCCGCGGCTCATCACGTCGTTGCCGCCGCCGAAAAGCGCGATCAGGTCGGGTCCGTGCCGCTCGGCGGCGGGCAGCTGCTCCGCGGTGATCTGGTCGAGCCGCCGTCCGCGAACGGCCAGATTGGCGTAACGGAACGCGGTCTCGTCGCGCGCGAGCCGCCCGGCGACGTAGTCCGCCCAGCCGCGGTACTGGCTGTGATCCGGGTAGGGATCGTCCAGCCCCTCCGCGCAGCTGTCGCCGACGGCGACGAACGTGTGGAAACCCATTCCGCTCTCCGTAACCCCTGGTTCATCTTGTAGACACTGTCTATCAAAGTAAGTAGACGGTGTCTACCTCGGGGTGCGTGAGCGCCGGAGAGAATGCCGCGGCGCTGCTTATGCCCGGTCGCCGACGCCTTCCTCCACACGGCGGGACAAGGGGAATTCGCCTACAGCGCCACGGGCGTCGCCGAACGCTCGGTGATCAGCTCGAGCACTCGCGTCACGACGGCCAGGTCCCGCTCGTCGATCCCGTCGAGCAACAGGGCGGACGAACGCGCGTTGGCGGCGTTGAGCTGGGCGTTGAGTGCTTCGCCCTTCGTCGTCGCGGAGATCGATCTGTCGATCAGCCCGGCCGCGGCGAGCTTTTCCAGCGCCGCCGACACCTGCGCTTCGTCGATCACGTTGGGCGTCACGACGGCGGCCGCCACTTCCTCCGGCGTCGCCGATCCGGCCGCGACGGCCCGCAGGGCGAGCGACTCCGCGAAACTGAGCCCTGCCTGGCCGAGGATGGTGTCCCGCCGCGCGGTCAAAGCGGCGGCGGCGATCACGACGGTACGAGCGTTGAACGCGGTCATTGCTGATTCCTTACCGTGAGGGGTTTTCGCCAAGGAGGGCGAGCAGGGTTTCCCGGAACTCCTTGGCCTGCTTGCCTTTCGGCCCGCCGATGCCGGCGGTCTGCTCGGCCATGAGCGGTTGCACGATCGCGATGGCCTCGGCGACGGTCTTCCGGCCGCGGTCGGTCAGCACGAGCCGGACGGCCCGCGGATCGTCCGGATGCACCGGCCGCTCGATGAGTTTCGCGTTCTCCAGTGCCCTGGCCAGTTTCGAGACGTAGATCGGCTCCAGGCCGGTGTGGTCCGCGAGCTGGCGCTGACTCGGCTCCGGGCCGCGCGCCGACAAACCGCTGAGGGACGCCAGCACCACGTACTGCGCGTGCGTCAGGCCCAGCGGGGCCAGCGCCCGGTCGACGGAGGACCGCCATTTCATCGACAGCCGCCAGACGAGATACCCCAGCGTTGGTTCCATGTAGATACTGTAAATGGAAACTATAGCCATGGCTACTATCTGGCGAAGGATCCCTGGAGCTTGGCGAAGTGCAGCTAGGCGCACGGGACAACCGCGCTGGCCGAGGTGCTCGTCGGCGGCGAAAACAGGATGCTGAGCGCATGGCCGCGGGTGTAGCGTCGGCCACCATGACCGGTTCGGCGAACGCGGGAGACGACCCGGCGGACGGCTGGTTCCCGGAGAGCGTGGCCGCGGGCTACGACGACCCAGGCGGTGCGAACGCGCCCGAGATCGTGACGCCCGCGGTGGACGTCCTCGAAGACCTGGCCGACGGCCCGGTGCTCGAGTTCGCCGTCGGAACCGGGCGGATCGCCGCGCCGCTGGCCGCTCGCGGGGTGCCGGTGAGCGGCATCGAGCTGAGCCGGGCGATGGCGGCGCGGATCGCCGGCAAGCCGGGCGGCGACGCGGTGGAAGTCGTGCTCGGCGACATGACGACGACTCGGCTGGCCGGGCAGTTTTCCTTGGTCTATCTGGTGTTCAACACGATCAGCAACGTGACCACGCAGGAGGGGCAGGTCGACGTCTTCCGCAACGCGGCCGCGCATCTGCGGCCGGGCGGGTTGTTCCTCGTCGAGCTGGGCGTGCCGGACCTGCGACGCCTTCCTCCGGGGCAGGACACCGTCCCGTTCGCGGTGGAGCCCGGCGGCGGCTACGTCGGGTTCGACCAGTACGACGTGGTCACGCAGCGGTTCACGTCGAACCACGTCACCGTGTCGCCGGACGGGACCGGGCGATTCCGCCGGATTCCCTTCCGGTACGCCTGGCCGGCCGAGCTGGACCTCATGGCGCGCATCGCCGGGATGAGCCTGAAATACCGCTGGGCGGACTGGAACCGCTCGGAATTCACCGCGGACAGCACCAAAGACGTGTCGGTCTGGGAGAAAGACCCGAACAGGTGACGGTGCCGCACGGGCGTTTTTGTCGGTGCCCTGCGCCACCATGGCAGCGTGACGGCATGGAGAGATCGACTCAGCACTCTTGCACAGGACCGGCTGCCCGCTGAGGCGGCGGCGAAATGGATCGAGCTGTTCCAACCCGGGATCCGGCTCGTTTCCCAGGGCACGGGTCCGCGCGTCGGGCAGCTCGGCGGTAATCCGGCGCTGCCGGAAGCGAAGGAATGGCCGGTGTGGGCGGACCGAGGACCGCTCACGTTCGTCGCGGCGGTGGACTGCGCGACGCTGCCGCGCGAGTTCGTGACCATCCCGCTGCCGGAGGCGGGCACGCTGTTGTTCTTCTGCTTCGACGGACGCTTCGCCTCCGCGGACGACGAAGACCACTTGCGCCGGGATGCCGACGGCTATCGAGTGCTCTTCGTACCAGCGGGCACCCCGGTCGCCGAACGAACGCCCCCGTCCGGTCTTGAGCCGTACCCGCGCCGGGACGTTTTCGCGGAGATCGCGGCCACCGCCCCGGAGCGGGAGCACCTCCTGCTGGACCGCACCACGGTCGCGAGCGGAGCGTCCTTGGCCGAAGCGGTCAAGGATGTCCTTGGTCCTTGGCGGTCCGGCACCGATGTGTTCGGCGAGATGACTTGGGAAATCAACCAGGGCTCGCCACGCCATCAGGTCGGCGGCCTCGCCGCGCCGGTCCAGGGTGCGGTGGAGAACGAGGTCGCGGCGGCGGTGCTGGAGGACGGATGGGACGATCCGCGGCTCAAGGAAGAAGCGGCCCGCTGGGTGCTGCTCGCCCAGTTCGACAGTGCCGAAGAAACCGACATGAGGTGGGGTGACGCCGGGATGTTGTACTGGCTGATCCGGACCGACGATCTGCGGGCAGGCCGGTTCGACGCGGCCCGCTGCCTGATGCAGTGCGGCTGACGACAAGCCCGAATGGATGGGACCGATGAAGATCTTGGTGGTGGGCGGCAGCGGTCTGCTGGGCCAGCACGTGCTCGACGAGCTGCGGAACCGCGGGCACGAGGCCACGGCGGTCGCGCGTACCGCACGTGCGGGAGTCGACCGGATGCTCGACGTCTCGACGGCTTCGCACGCCGAACTGCGCGAAGCGCTCGAGGGACACGACGGTGTCGTCTTCGCGGGTGGCATGGACGACCGTGCGGTCGGACGTGGACCGGTGGAGCCTCGGCTGCGCGCGGGCAACGTCGCACCTGTCGCCGCGTTGTTGCGCGCGGCGCGCGAAGCAGGCTGTACGCGCGCGGCGGTGCTTGGGTCGTACTACACGTACTTCGACCGCGTACACCCTGAGTGGGGGTTGGCCGCGAAGCATCCGTACGTGCGTAGCCGGCTGGAGCAGGCCCGCGTCGCGCGCGAAACGGCGGGGCCCGGGTTGCCGGTGGCGGTGATCGAGGTGCCGTTTGTCTTTGGCGTCGCGGAGGATCGGGTGCCACAGTGGTCGGTGCCGATCGTGAAGTGGGTCCGTTCTGACTCGCCGCTCTTCGCGCCACCCGGCGGGACTGCGGCGACGAGTGCGCGCGGGGTCGGCGTCGCGACGGTGGATGCGCTGGAGCAGGCTTCGGGCGCGGACATCCCGGTGGCGGAGGAAAACCTGCAGTGGACGGACATGTTCGCCCGGCTGGCGGCAGCAGCAGGACGACCGCGCCGAGTGCGGCCGATGCCGTCCTGGCTGGTGCGCGGCGCGTTCAAGCTCGGCGGATTCCTCAACGGGCTGAGCGGGAAACAGCCGGGGCTGACGGTGCAGCACATGGACGAGTTGTTGCTGCGGGAGTTGTATCTGGAGCTGAACTACCCGGCTCCGGTGGACGAGGCGATCCGGGAGACCGCTGTGGCACGGTAAGAATCAGCCCAGCCGGGCCCGGTGCGTGCGTACCGCCGCCAATCGTGGGTCCGAAGGCGAGAGTACCTCGCACAACGCGTCCAGAATCGCCACATCGTCGGCACCGCAGGAGGTTTCCCAGAAAGCCCACAACGTATCCGCGTCCCGGCTGTTCAACGCCAGCTGCCGGACCTGCGCGCTGATCGACTCCCGTTCCTCCAGGATCGCGGGCGATTCCGACTCCGCGAGCAGCGGACCCTGGAACGAGCGGACCGCCGCGGCGGCGTCTCCGGCTCGCAGGGCGGCCTTGGTGCGCAGGAAATCCGCGTCCACGATGGCGGCGAGGCGGTACGGACGCGTCTGCAACACCCCGGTGCCGAGCTGGGTGCGCAGTCGGTGGATCTCGGCGCGCACGGTCACCGGGTTGCCGGACTCGCCATACAGCTGCAACGCCAGCTTCTCCGCCGACAAACCGCGCGGCTGCAGTGCAAGCAGGGTCAGCAATTCGGCGTGCCGCAAGGTGAACGGCACGTCTCGACCGTCCACTGTGGTCGATCCGGGACCGTCGGTGAGGTATTCGAGGGACAACCGCCGCCGGGGTGCGGAGCCGGACGTGGCGATCCGCAGCAGGTAGCCCTCGTCGAGCGGGTCGACGGTGGCGATCCGGCCGTCCGGCAGCGTCACGGTGCCGCCGCCCTTGCGTACCTCCACAGTGGACGGAAGGGTGCACGCTTCGGCGGCCAGCACCCGGCCGCCCGCTGAAAGGAGCGCGCCGGGGCGGCCGCGCAGTGCCGCCAGGTGCGGCATGTTCGCCCGCCGCAGCTTCTCGTCGCGGACCGCCAGCTGGGCCCGCAGCCGTCCCTCGGCGAGCTGTGCGGTGGCGGTGACCAGCGACAACATCGCCGGATGCACCGTCCGAAGCGGACCGCTGACGTCGATCGAACCCAGCAGCGCACCGGTGTCCGGGTCGCGCACGGGGGCCGCCGCGCAGGTCCACGTGTGGTAGCGGCGCACGAGGTGTTCGGCGGAGTAGATCTGCACCGGCTTCCCGGTCGCGAGCGTCGTGCCCATCGCGTTCGTGCCGATCGCCTCTTCGCTCCACCGCGTGCCCTCGGTGAGCGCGACCCGGTCCGCGCGCAGCAGCACGCCGGTCGCGCCCTCGCGCCACAGGATGAGCCCGTTCGCGTCGGTCACGATCATCATGTGCTCGGCGTCGTCGGCGATGCTCACCAGCATCTCGCGCAACAACGGCAGCACCGGGGCCAGCGGATGTTCCGCGCGCAGTTCGGTGAGCTCGTCCGGCTCGCAGATCAGCGGGGCCTCGCCGGCGTCCGGGTCGACGTGGGCGGCCAGCGAGCGCTCCCACGACGCCGACACCACCGAGCGCGGCGAACGCGGCGCGGTGGCCCCGGACAGCACGGCCTCGCGGACATGCCGGAGCAGCTGCGCGTACGACTCCGGATCGCGCAGCAGGTCGGGTTCGGGCGGCTCTGCCACGTGCACGAGAGTAGAGACCCTGGTCACAAGGCTGCAACGTCGGCGCAACGTTGCCCGGCCTACGGTCGCCGCCGACCGTCACCGACCAGCAACGAGGCAGGGCAAGATGGCCGTATACGCCGCACCGAACACCGACGGCTCCGTCGTCGACTACGAGACCCGCTACGACCACTACATCGGCGGCGAATACGTCGCGCCGGCCGGCGGGCAGTACTTCGAGAACCCGACGCCGGTGACCGGGAAGACCTTCACCGAGATCGCCCGCGGCACGGCGGCCGACATCGACCGGGCGCTCGACGCGGCCGAGGGCGCCGCGCCCGCGTGGGGCCGCACCTCGCCCGAGGAGCGCGCGAACATCCTGCTCAAGATCGCCGACCGGATGGAGCAGAACCTCGAGAAGATCGCGGTCGCCGAGTCCTGGGAGAACGGCAAACCGGTCCGCGAGACCCTCGCCGCGGACATCCCGCTCGCGATCGACCACTTCCGCTACTTCGCCGGCGCGCTGCGCGCCCAGGAGGGCGGCATTTCGCAGATCGACGACAACACTGTCGCCTACCACTTCCACGAGCCGCTCGGCGTCGTCGGCCAGATCATCCCGTGGAACTTCCCGCTGCTGATGGCGGTCTGGAAACTCGCCCCCGCGCTGGCCGCGGGCAACGCGATCGTGCTCAAGCCCGCCGAGCAGACCCCGGCGTCGATCCACCTGCTGCTGTCGATCATCGGCGACCTGATCCCGCCGGGCGTGCTGAACGTCGTCAACGGCTTCGGTGTCGAGGCGGGCAAACCGCTCGCGTCGAGCAACCGCGTGCGCAAGGTCGCGTTCACCGGCGAGACCACCACCGGACGGCTGATTCTCCAGTACGCCAGCGAAAACATCATCCCGGTCACCGTCGAACTGGGCGGCAAGAGCCCGAACATCTTCTTCGACGACGTCGCCGCGGCCAACGACGCGTTCTACGACAAGGCGCAGGAGGGTTTCGCGCTCTTCGCGCTGAACCAGGGCGAGGTCTGCACCTGCCCGTCGCGCGCGCTGATCCAGTCCGGCATCTACGACCGGTTCCTCGGCGACGCGGTCGAGCGCGTGAAGAAGATCAAGCAGGGCAACCCGCTCGACACCGAGACCATGATCGGCGCGCAGGCCTCGAACGACCAGCTCGAGAAAATCCTGTCCTACATCGACATCGGCAAGCAGGAGGGCGCGAAGGTGCTCACCGGCGGCGAGCAGTCCGACCTCGGCGGCGACTTGTCCGGCGGCTACTACGTGCAGCCGACGGTCTTCGAGGGCGACAACAAGATGCGCATCTTCCAGGAGGAGATCTTCGGCCCGGTGGTGTCGGTGGCGAAGTTCGACGACTACGACGACGCGCTCAAGATCGCCAACGACACCCTGTACGGCCTCGGCGCCGGCGTCTGGTCGCGCGACGGCAACACCGCCTACCGCGCGGGCCGCGACATCCAGGCCGGCCGGGTGTGGGTGAACAACTACCACGCCTACCCGGCGCACGCGGCCTTCGGCGGCTACAAGGCGTCCGGAATCGGCCGCGAGAACCACAAGATGATGCTGGACCACTACCAGCAGACGAAGAACATGCTGGTCTCCTACTCCGACCAGGCGCTGGGCTTCTTCTGATGGGCGAACGGGTCGCACTGACGCCAGCCGCCGCCGACCTGCTGCGGCGGCTGGTGTCCGTCCACGGACCGGTGATGTTCCACCAGTCCGGCGGATGCTGCGACGGCAGCGCCCCGATGTGCTACCCGACCGGCGAATTCCGGGTCGGTTCCCGCGACGTGCACCTGGGCGACCTGACGGTGGCCGGAATCGACGCGGTGCCGGTGTGGATGTCCGGGCCGCAGTTCGAGTATTGGAAGCACACGCACCTGACGATCGACGTGGTGCCGGGGCGGGGGAGCGGGTTCTCGCTGGAGGCACCGGAGGGGGTGCGGTTTCTGATCCGGTCCCGGTTGTTCAGCGACGAGGAGTCGGCTGAGCTGAACGGGTAAAGCGGTTGATCGCGGTGCCCCAGTGGGTGTTTCCTGCTCACCGGGGCACCGTCGGTTGTCGGCGCGGGCCATGCCGACGGCGGAGGGAAACCGATGGGTTCGAGGCTGTCCGCGGTGGTTGCCGCGCTCGGTGCCGCAGCACTGGTGGCTGGATGCAGCGGCCCGCCGGACCCGCGAGCGTACCCGGGCAGTGAGGGCGGCGTCAGCTGGGAAGAAGCTTCGGCCAGGTTCCAGATGACGCTGCCGTCCTGTCCGGTCAAGGATTTCCACTTCGACGTCCAGCCTCGGCTCACCGAACGGCTGGCCTTCGCGTTCGTCGCGCCGAAGTCCTGTGTGGACGATTTCCTGAAACGGTACGGCGATGACCCGGCGAAGCCGACCCGCACGTGGCCGGTCAGCGATCCTCAGCCGCCGTATGACGAGCCGCGGCCGCCGTTCGACGCGGACGAGATGCGGCAGTTCGGCTGGACTTACGATCCCAAGGCGAAGGCCGACCTCTACACCCACCTTGAGACCCCGTCCCACGCGACCTTCTTGGCGTTCGTGAAACCCGGCACCGAGGAGACGGTCTACGTGCGGAGCCGTACCTCCGGCTTCCCCGAGCCGTCCAAATAGTCAGAGTCACTTGCTAGGTTCATCCCATGCTGTCGCTGAAAGACGTCTACGTGGGCGAACCGACCGTCCTCGGCCACCAGCGGGACAAGCCCGTTCTGAGTGCCATTCGCAAGACCCGGGTCGACGCGCCGGAGCTCAAGCTGTCCGAACTCAACCTCGCCGGTGACCGCCAGGCCGACCTTTCGGTGCACGGCGGTCCGGACAAAGCCGTCTACGTCTACCCGATCGAGCACTATCCGGTGTGGACCGCGGAAGGCTACTCCGTGGCGCACGGCGACTTCGGCGAAAACCTCTCCGTGTACGGCGCGCTCGAGAGCGACGTGCGGATCGGCGACATCTGGGCCTGGGGCGACGCGCTCGTGCAGGTCGCCCAGCCGCGGCATCCGTGTTTCAAGCTCGCGATGCGGACCGGTCGCAAGGACGTCGTTCCCGCGATGATCAGCACTCAGCGGTGCGGCTGGTACCTGCGCGTGCTGCGGCCGGGCACGGTCCCGACGGCCGGGACGCTCGACCTCGTGGAGCGGGCCGAGGGGCCGACCGTCGCGGAGACGTTTCTCGTCGCGTCCGCGAATTACGCGCAGGCGCCCGAACTGCGGCGGATGCTGGAGCTGGCTGAGCGGGTGCTGTCGACGGAAGCCTTGCCGGAGAGCTATCGCGACGGGATCAAGTCCAAAGTGGACCGGGCGAAGGGGTTACTTCCAGTCGACCTGCGGTGAGCGGTAGAAGTCGATCCCCTGTGCCTCCCAGCGCGGCGCTTGCTTGGCGATTCGGGCGCGGTAGCCGTCCCAGGTCCGGGACGCTCGCGGCGACCAGCCGATTTCCGCGACGCCGGGCAGGCGCGGGAAGGCCATGTACTCGATGTCGTCGCTGGTCCGGATGGTTTCCGTCCACAGTGGAGCTTCGACCCCGGCCACGGACTTCTCGCCGACACCGGGAACGAGCGCCGCCGGGTCCCATTCGTAGGCGTCGCGGACCTCGACCAGACCGGCCCAATCCTGGCCCAGTTTCGTCGATTCCGTGTACTTCATGTCGAGGTAGGCGTGGTTCGCGGGCGACATGACGAACTTGTTCCCGCGTGCGGCCGCGGCCGCCAGGTCCGGGTTCGGGCCGCCCTGGTCCCAGTACTGCGGCACGGCTGATGCCGGCAACGGCGTCTTCGCGATCTCGTGCCAGCCAGTGACCAGCTTGCCGTACTTGGCGACCATCGGGGTCACCTTCTCGTAGAAGGCCTTGTAGTCCTCCGCGGACGTCGAATGCGCTTCGTCGCCACCGATCGCGATGTACTTGCCGGGCGTGATCGCGGCGAGTTCGCGGATCACGTCGTCCACGAATCGGTACGTCGTAGGCGAATCGATGCACAGCGAGCTGTAGCCGACCTCGATGTCGGTGCGCGGCGGAACGGCAACCCCGTCGCAGTTCAGCTCCGCGTACACCGATTGCGCCGCGTTCGTGTGCCCGGGCATGTCGATCTCCGGCACGACCGTCACGTGCCGGCTCGCGGCGTAGGCGACGATGTCGCGGTACTGCTCCTGCGTGTAGTACCCGCCCGGGTCGCCGTAGGCCGCGGTCTTGCCGCCCTCGGTGGCCAGCCTCGGCCAGCTCTTGATCTCGATGCGCCAGCCCTGGTCGTCGCTGAGGTGCAGGTGCAGCGTGTTGACCTTGTACTGGACGATCTGGTCGATGTACTTCTTCACCTGCGCGGGCGTGAAGAAATGCCGGGCGACGTCGAGCATCGCGCCGCGGTGGGCGAAGCGCGGGTAGTCGAGGACGCTGCCGCCCGCGATGGTCCACGTGCGGTGCTGCACGGTCTTCGCCTCGATCGCCGACGGCAGCAGCTGCCGCAGCGACTGGACGCCCGTGAACAGGCCGGCGGAAGTGTTGGCGCGCAGCCGGACGCCGTTCTTCGTGACGTCGAGCTGGTATCCCTCGTCGCCGACGCGCGGGTCGGCTTGGCCGAGGTCGAGCGAGATCGCGGACAGTCCCGGGCTCATCGGGACGACCGGCAGCGGGAAGCCGGTCGCGGGCCGCAGCAGGCCGCGCAGGTAGGAGGCGACCTCGCCGGTGCCGTGGCCGGCGCGGATCACCGTCAGCGGCGTGAGCCGGAAGGTGGCGTCCGCCTTCGCCACGGCGTGCACCGGCGCCGGAACGAGGTCGGTGACCTGCCGTTCGCTGGGCGCGGGACTCGCCGCGGCCGGCCCGGGCACTCCCACCGCGGCGAGCCCGAGCACGGTCACCCCAAGCACGGCCCTGGACAGGGTCTTCCTCACGGCATACCTCCGGTCGCGTCGCGGAGAAGGCGGACCTCAAGAGGTATAGACCACTACCGGGGCGCTGACAACGCCCGAAAGGGTCGGCTGTCCCCCGATGTCCCGTTCGCCGGGATGCTCAGGGCCGCAGGATCGCCCGCAGCGCGTCGAGCACCGCCGGGTCCTCGATCGTCGACGGAACCGCCTCGTCGCGCCCGTCCGCGATCCCGCGCATCGTCTTGCGGAGGATCTTCCCCGAACGCGTCTTCGGCAAAGCGGCGACCACGGAGACGTCCCGGAACGCCGCCACCGGCCCGATGTCCCGGCGAACCAGCGCGACCAGCTCGTCCCGCAGCTGGTCCTCGGGCAGGTCCACTCCGGACTTCAGCACCACGAACCCGCGCGGCACCTGGCCCTTCAGCTGGTCCGCGACCCCGATCACCGCGCATTCCGCGACCGCCGGATGCGACGCCAGCACGGCCTCCATCGAACCGGTCGACAGCCGGTGTCCGGCCACGTTGATCACGTCGTCGGTGCGGCCCATGACGAACAGGTAGCCGTCCTCGTCGAGGTAGCCCGAGTCGCCGGTCAGGTAGTAGCCGGGGTAGCGCGACAGGTACGCCTCGCGGTAGCGCTCGTCGTCGCCCCACAGCGTCGGCAGCGAACCCGGCGGCAGCGGAAGTTTCAGCGTGATCGCACCCTCGCGTCCGGCGGGCAGTTCCTCGCCCGCTTGGTCGAGGATGCGCACATCCCAGCCGGGCACCGGTTTCGTCGCCGACCCGGGTTTGACCGGCATCGGTTCGAGCCCGCGCGGGTTGGCCGCGATCGGCCAGCCGGTTTCGGTCTGCCACCAGTGGTCGACGACCGGCGTGCCGAGGATGTCGTGCGCCCAGTGATAGGTCTCCGGGTCGAGCCGCTCGCCCGCCAGGAACAGGGTGCGGAACCGGGACAGGTCGTACTTCTTGAGTTCGTCCGCGTCCGGGTCCACCTTCTTCACCGCGCGCAACGCCGTCGGCGCGGTGAACAGCGCCTGCACGCCGTGCTCGGAGATGACCCGCCAGAACGCCCCGGCGTCGGGTGTTCCGACGGGTTTTCCCTCGTACAGCACCGTTGTGGCCCCGACCAGCAGCGGCGCGTAGACGATGTACGAATGCCCGACGACCCAGCCGACGTCGGAAGCCGTCCACCACACGTCCCCGGCATGGACGTCGTACAGCGCGCCCATCGACCACGCCAGTGCGACCGCGTGCCCGCCCGCGTCGCGGACCACGCCCTTCGGCCGCCCGGTGGTGCCGGACGTGTAGAGGATGTACAGCGGGTCGGTCGCCTTCACCGGAACCGGATCCACCGGGTCCGCGTCGGCGACGAGTTCGTTCCAGTCGAGGTCGGAGCCGGACAACTTCGCGCGCGCCTGCTCGCGCTGGAACACCACGACGTGCTCCGGCTGGTGCTCGGTGGTCTCGAGGGCGGCGTCGATGATCGGCTTGTACTCGACGATCCGCGTCGGCTCGATCCCGCAGGACGCGGCCAGGATCAGCTTCGGCTTGGCGTCCTCGATCCGCGCGGCCAGCTCCTTCGGCGCGAACCCGCCGAACACCACCGAGTGCACCGCGCCGATCCGCGCGCAGGCGAGCATCGCGATGACCGCCTGCGGGATCATCGGCAGGTAAAGGATCACGCGATCGCCGCGGGTCACCCCGAGCGCCGAGAGCGCGCCGGCGAAGGTCGCGACCTCGTCCCGCAGCTCGGCGTAGGTGTAGCGGCGTTTGCGGCCGGTGACCGGCGAATCCCAGATCAGCGCGTCCTGCGCGCCGCGGCCGCCGTCGGCGTGCCGGTCGAGCGCGTTGTAGGAGGTGTTCAGCTCGCCGTCGGGATACCAGCGGTAGAACGGCGCGGCGGACGAGTCGAGCGCGCGAGTGGGCCGCCTCGTCCAGTCGATCGCCCGGGCCGCTTCGAGCCAGAAGTGCTCCGGGTCGTCCAGACTGCGCCGATACGTCTCGGTGTACGCGCCCACGAGGTCTCCTTTGACGTCAGACGGCCGAATCTGCCCTCATGATGGCCTTTCCCTCCGCGGAACGCAGGTCAGCGAGGTCGGGCGAGATCGATGCAGTGGATCACGATCCGGCCCCGACCCGGCAACCCCGCGGAGGCCGTGTGCGTCCTAAGCTGGACCGTGGGGATCGGCCGCGCAGCGGCACGAGGACAACACTGACAGTGAGGGGAACCAGCCGGTGAGCGGAATCGCGAGCGCGCTGCTCTCGCTCGCGCACACCTTGTTCGGCCCGGGCTTCTGTCCCGGCGACTGGGTGTGGGCGACGACCACAGCGGGTGCGCTCGTCGCGCTCTTCCCGGCGGCCGGGGCGCTGATCGTGGCGATCGTCCGCAAGGGGACCGGCAACCGGTACGACACGACCACGCTCACCGTGTTCGGGCTCATCGGCGTGGTCAGCGTGCTGGTGCTGCCGTGGCTGATGGCCTCGGGCATCTCGGAAACCTTCCGCGCGGCCAACGCGGGCAGCGCGAGCGGGCTGTCCGCCTCCGAGGCGTCCTCGCTGAGCACGAACTACTGCTCGTTCGTCGGCGTGCAGAAGACCTACCTCGGCGGCGGGTCGAACGTCTTCGAGACGCTCTTCTACCCGCGCGGCCTCAAGCTGTCCTACGCGCTGTACCTGCTGGCCTTCACCGTGCTGCCGGTCGGTTCGCTGCTGTTCGTGATGCTGCAGGCGCGCACCGCCTTCCGGCGCGGGCCGAAGTGGCCGTCGCGGTTCTTCTGGATTCCCTTCGTGGTCATGGCGGTCGCGACCGCGGGCATGTCGGCCAACACCGCCGTGCACTTCTGGCTCGGGTTCCTGCCGTTCAGCGTCCTGGGGCTGATCCCGGTCGCGCTGGTCGGCCCGCCGCCGTGGTCGGTGATCAACCGGCCGGAGCCGCGCCGCGACGAACCGCCCGCGGTGCCGCCGCCGTCCCGCCGCGAGCAGCTGCCGCCGCCTCCTCCGCCGCAGAACAAGCAGTACCCGGCCACCGCGCTGGCGTCCGCTCCGGAGCCGCCGCCCGCCGGGATGCTGGCCGCCGCGCCCGGCGCGATCCCGCCTCCGCCCGGTTCGCGCAACGCGGGCGGCAGCCGGTACCGGCGCGTCCGCCAGCTCGGGCACGGCGGGTTCGGCACGGTCTGGGAAGCCGTCGACACGCAGCTCAACCGCACCGTCGCGCTCAAGATCGCGCACGCGCCCGACCGCGACACCGAGGAGCGCATGCAGCGCGAGGCGCGGGCGCTGGCCGTGGTGAACCACCCCAACTGCGTCCGCGTGTACGACCTGGTCGAGGAGCCGGACGGACTCGCGCTCGTCATGGAGTACCTGCAGGGCCGCCCGCTCGCCGAGGTGGTCGACGCGCAGGGCCCGATCGACGACGTCGCCGCCGGACGGCTGTGGTCGACGATGGCGGGCGCGCTGGTCGCGGCGCATGAGCGGGGCGTGCTGCACCGCGACGTGAAGCCGTCCAACGTCATCCTCGACCCGGCGGGCATCGCGCACCTGATCGACTTCGGCATCGCCCGCAGCCAGGGCGATTCCAAGATGACCGCCACCGGGATGATGATCGGCACGCCCGATTTCGTCGCGCCGGAACAGGCGATGGGCTCCCCGGCGAGCCCGGCGTCGGACGCCTGGCAGCTCGCCGCCACGGTCAGCTACGCGCTGTCCGGCCAGCCGCCGCGCGGCACCCGCGAGACGCCGATGGCCGCGCTGATGGCCGCGGCGCGCGCCGATCCGGTCACGCACCTGCCGCAGCGTTCGGTGCACGCGCGGATCCTGGCGGCGTCGCTGGACCCGGAGCCGCGCCGGCGTCCGACGCTGAACTCGGTGCGCCGCGAGGTCGACGGCTGGCTGAGCCGGCAGGGCAAGGCGCTGGACGGGCCGGTCACCCAGATCGTGCCGCGCCGCTCTCCGCGTTGAGCCTCGTGAGTGCTGATCACGGTTCTAACCGGGATCAGCACTCACGACGGTTTCACCGCGGAAAACTCCAGCCGCCTCTTCGGCTCGCATTCCACCCGCACCTGCTCAAACCCCGCCGCCGCCAACCGCCCGGGCAGCGTGCTCGCGTCGAGGACGTTCATCGTGTCCCCGATGTGCAGCAACCGGAATCCGAAGCTGAGCTGGCTGTCCACGCCGCAGTAAGTGCCGCCGGGCCGCAGCACGCGGAACGCCTCCGCGAAGATCCGGTCCTGCAGTGCATCGGTCGGCACGTGGTGCAGCATCGAGAAGCACACGACCCCGGAGAACCGGTCGTCGGCGAAGGGCATTTCCGCGCCGCTGCCCTCCACGATGTCCGCGCGGTCGCCGTATTTCTCCCGCAACAGCCGGGTTGACGAGGGGTCGATCTCGATCGCGGTCAGCCGCGGCAAAGCGTCGACCAGGATCCGCGTGGTCGCTCCGAAGCCCGGCCCGATTTCCAGCACGTCGTCGCCAAGGTCGAAGCGGGCGAGCCAATCCGGCAGCACTCCGGCCACCATGGCGGCCCACTTCTCCGAGCTGCAGAGCTTGCGGTGCATCAGGTTCATCGGCATGGCCCCGACGCTAGGGACGAGCCGCACTGGCCGGTAGGCGATAGGCTGTCAACTCATGTCGCAGTACGGTCAAACCGGCGCGATGCTGCTCGGCGACCTCCCGATCGCGGCCGGCGCCTGGTTCCCCTGGCACGAACACCCGGCGCACCAGCTCGTCTGGGCCGCGCGCGGGGTCGCCGCGGTGATGGTCGGCGACGCGCAATGGGTGCTGCCGTCGACGCGCGCGCTCTGGATCCCGGTCGGCGTCCGGCATCGCACCGGCGCGGTCGGAAACGCCGAGCTGCGCGGGATCTACGCCCATCCGGACCAGTGCCCGGTCGACTGGCCGTCCCCGCGCATCGTCCTCGTCCGGCCGTTGCTGCGGGAACTGCTGGAGCACCTGTCCTCGGACGGCATCAGCGACGACGCCCGCCGCCGAGCCGAAGCGGTCGCGTTCGATCTCCTGGAGCCGATGGACGTGGCACCGATCGTCGTGCCCGCGCCCACCGACCCGAGAGCGAAGGACGTCGCCGACGCGGTGCTCGCCGACCCCGCCGACTCGCGCAGCCTGGCCGAACTGGGCCGGGAGGTCGGCGCGAGCGAGCGGACGCTGGCCCGCGCGTTCGCCCGCGACTGCCGGATGACGTTCGGCACCTGGCGCACGCAAGCCCGGCTGCGCGCGGCATTGCCGTTGCTGGCGCGGGGAATGCCGATGACGACCGTCGCGCACCGGGTCGGGTACACGACGGCCAGCGCGTTCGTCGCCGCCTTCCGCCGGGCGGTCGGGGTGCCGCCGGGTGCTTACTTCAGCGCCACGAAGGCAGCCACATTTCCGCCTGCCAATGGTCGTTCGTGACCTCCACCTGGATGATGTGGCGCGTTCGGCCACGCAGATCGCGCCGAGCCGGTCATGACGTGGACGCTGGACAGGATCACGCCGCGAGTTCGATCTGGAGATCGCTGTCGAGGAGCCTCCGGTACTGGGTTCCTGGTCTCAGCGATTCTGGGCGCGAGGTCGGGAAGCCGCCCGGTCCGAGTCCATGAAACAGCGGTTGGCCAAGGTCGAGCGCGCGCTCGAACTGGAAGCCTTGGGCAAGCGTCAGGCCGAGGTCGCACTGGAACCTCCGAACGAGGTCGGCTGACGCCTTTCCGTGCAGAAACTCCGCTTACTTCAGCGCCACGAAGGCAGCCACATTTCCGCCTGCCAATGGTCGTTCGTGATCGGGACCCCGTTGAGGATCGGCCACAGCCAGGCGAAGTTCGCCACCACCAGCCCGACGTAAAGCGACACGACGAGCAGCCCGGTGCCCCGGCGTTCGAAGCCGCGTTGAGCGCTGCCGAGGATTTGCCCGAGCGCCAGCACCAGGCCGAGCACCAGGAACGGGGCCATCGGAGTGGCGTAGAAGAAGTACATCTGCCGGTCGATGTTGGTGAACCAGGGCAGGTAGCCGGCGAAGTAGCCGGTCAGCACGGCGGCGTAGCGCCAGTCCGCGCGGAAGAACCAGCGCCACAGGCCCCAGCCGAGCATCGGCACGGCCAGCCACCACATCGCGGGCGTGCCGATCAGCATCGTCGCGCCGAGGCAGCGCGATTCGCCGCAGCCGGTGACGGTGCCGTCGTAGTAGTAGAGCATCGGCCGCAGGCCCATCGGCCACGTCCACGGCTTCGACTCCCACGGATGCGGATTGTCCTTGGGGGTCACCAGGGTTTCGTGGAAATGCAGCACGTTCGCGGTGTAGCTGCCGAGCGAACGCAGCGCGGGCGGGATCCAGCCGAACATGCCCGGGTCGAGGTTCTTGATCTCGGTGTAGTGCCGGTCGGTCGCGGTCTCGCTGGCGAACCACGCCCAGTACGCCGCCAGGTACATCAGCACCGGCACGACGAGGATCGCCCACAGCGCGGGCGCGACGTCTCGCCGGATCGTGCCGACCCACGGCCGCCGCACGCCCGCCGCGCGCCGGGCCGCGACGTCGAAGAACACGGTGAGCAGGCCGAACGCCGCGATGTAGTACAGCGCCGACCATTTGACGCCGAAGGTCAGGCCGATCATCAGCCCGGCCGCGAACCGCCACCAGCGGAAGCCGAGTTTCGGCCCCCACTGCGATTCGTTGACCCATCCCTCGCGCACCGCGACGGCCAGCCGCTGCCGCACCTGGTCGCGGTCGCAGAGCACGCAGGCGAACGCGGCGAGCACGAAGAACGCGATGAAGATGTCGAGCATCCCCATCCGCGACTGCAGGTGCAGCACGCCGTCGCAGATCACCAGGACGCCCGCGATGCCGCCGAGCAGCGTCGAGCGGGTCAGCCGGCGCGCGATGCGCACGGTGAGCAGCACGATCAGCGTGCCGGCCACCGCCGACATGAACCGCCAGCCCCAGCCGTTGTAGCCGAAGAGCCACTCGCCGAGCGCGATGAAGTCCTTGGCCAGCGGCGGGTGCACGATCAGCTCGTACCCGGCGTTGTCCTCGTACCCGCCGTTGCGCAGCATCTGCGCGGCCTGGGGCACGTAGTGCTTCTCGTCGAAGACGGGACTGTCGTGGTCAGTGGGAAAGCCCAGATTCTGCAGCCGGACGACGCCGCCGAGCACGGTCAGCACGATCGTGACGATCCAGCCGCGCAGCCGGTCGGCGGGCATGGCCCGGCCGAGCAGGGTGGCTTCGCGGTCGGTCGGAGGACGGCGCGCGTCGACCGGGTCCGGCCGCACGCTCTCGTCGTCGGCACGGGTCAGCAGCGCGGTCACGGGGCCCGATAGTACGGCCTGATCCACCGGTGGCGTCTGGTTAGGCTGACTGCCATGACTTCTGCGTCCGGACGGCTCGTCCTCGCCGCCACCCCGCTGGGCGACCCCGGCGACGCGTCCGCCCGGCTGATCGAGGCGCTGGGCTCGGCGGACGTGATCGCGGCCGAGGACACCCGGCGCCTGCGCGGGCTGGCTTCCGCGCTCGGCGTGTCGCCCGCCGGCCGGGTGGTCAGTTTCTACGAGGACGTCGAGACCGCCCGGCTGCCGAAGCTGCTGGAGGCGCTGCACGGCGGCGAGACGGTGCTGGTGGTGACCGATGCCGGGATGCCGAGCGTGTCCGATCCGGGCTTCCGTCTCGTGGCCGCCTGCGTCGAAGAGGACCTGCCGATCACCTGCCTTCCCGGACCTTCGGCGGTGACGACGGCGCTCGCGTTGTCCGGCTTGCCGTGCGACCGGTTCTGCTTCGAGGGCTTCGCACCGCGCAAACCCGGTGAGCGGACGAAGTGGTTCGCGGAGTTGGTGAACGAACGCCGGACTGTCGTGTTCTTCGAATCGCCGCACCGGATTGCTTCGCTGCTGTCGGACGCTGCCGCCGCGCTGGGCGGATCGCGGCGAGCCGCGGTATGCCGGGAGCTGACGAAGACGTACGAAGAGGTCAAACGCGGCACGCTCGCGGAGCTGGCGGAGTGGGCGGCGGAGGGGGTGCGCGGCGAGATCTCGGTGGTGCTGGAGGGCGCGGCGCCTCGGCAGGCATCGGTGTCGGAGCTGGTGCCGGAGGTAGCGGAGCGGGTGGCCTCGGGGGAGCGCTTGAAGACCGTGGCGGCCGAGGTGGCTGGGGCGGCGGGAGTGTCGACGAAGGAGCTTTACGCGGCGGTGCTCGCGGCTCGGAAGTGAGTCAGCGCCTGCGGGCGTTGAGTACGGCTTGCAGCTGCAGCCAGGTCGGGTCGCTCGGGGTCGCTTCGGTTACCTCGTCCAGATCGCCTGACCGCCAGGTGCGGACGCCGTCGGTCTGCACGAGGTGGTCGCGCGGCTCGGCGTCGTCGGGAATTTCCGTGGTGCTGGCAAGAAAGTCGGCGACGATCGCCGGATCCGCGGCTGCAGTGGGGACCGGCGCCAGCGCGAGTTCGCCGCCAGTGGCGACCAGGAGGTCTCCCGTGGAGGTGGTCGCCAACGCGGAAATCGCGGAGCCGAACAGTTCGTGCTCCACGGCTTGCCCGCGCTCGACGTCAAGCTCGATGAGCGATCCGGACGGCGTCCCGATCCACAGCTGCGCACCGAAGGCGAGGTTGTGCTGCGGCCAGCCTTGGACCGAGCCGCCCAGCGAGGTCGTCAGGACCCGGCACAGCGAGGGGAACTCGAACACCGCGACCATGTTTTCGTACGAGTTGCCGCGGACCGCCAGGTAACGCCCGGCGGAGCTGAAAACCGGAAGCCGGTAGCCGTCGACGTCCAGAATGAGCGCTCGGTCGAGAACCCGGAACCGCGTGCCCTCACGGGAGAAATAGACCGTGGTCGCGCCTTGGTCGCTCTGCAGCGTGGCGACCAGCCCGCCCGCCGGATGCCTGGCGACTCCGGTGTCCCAGAGCCAGCCGGAAGTCTTGGCCCCGGTGCCGAGGTCGATAACGTCTGAGTTGACGCACATCCCGAAAGGCCCCTCGGGCTCGCCCGGCGAGGCCCACAATGACTGGCCGTCGGGGCTGAACGCCAGGTAGCGGTAGCCGCCGATGCTCAGCTCGGAAGTGCCGTCCGGGCTCCAGCGCACGGTCTCGTTTCCGACGGACACGAGCAGCTCCGGTTGTTCCGGATGCCAGGCCAGAACGGGAACCTTCCGGCTCCAGGGGTATTCCTCGCCGTACTCCTCGGAATTCGTCCCCACGGCACCAATTTCCCGCAGATTCCGCGAGGCGTCGTAGATGTGCACCGCGGGCCGGTCCGGCTCGATCCCGGCTGCGAGAGGCAGATTCGGATGGCACACCAGCTGCTCGATCGGAGCTGTGGGGATTCTGGACTGAATGCGGGTCACCAAGGAACCTTACCGGCCGCGCAACAACATTTTCGCCGCCACCAAAGCCTTTTCCGCGTCCGGCTCGTCCCCGGTGATCGCGTCGGTATAGATGAACGACTCGCCGACCCGCACCAGCAGATACGCCAGATCCGCCACCGGCAGCGGAGACTCCAGCCGCCCCGCCGCCACCTCGTCCGACAGCAACGCGCACACCTTCTCGATGGTGCGCGACTGCACCAGGCTCGCCTTAGTCGTCAACAACCGCAGCGCGCGCTCCGGTTCCCGGCGCAAGAACGCGCGGAACGGTGCGGACGCGTTGACCGTCCGCACGAACGCCCCGATCGCCTCCGCGATGCCGTCCCCGCCGCGGCCCGCATAACTGACGTTATCCAGCACCGCCGACGTTTCCGCCCACAGGATTTCGCTCAGCAGGTGGTCGCGGCTGCCGACCCAGCGGTGCAGGGTCGCGCGGCTGACGCCGAGGTCGCTGGCCAACTCCCGCATGTCGACGCGGTCTCCGGCGAGGAACCGGGCGCGGGCGTGGCGGAACGCCGCGACGGCGTCGGGTCGCGAGGTGCGGGTGGACAGTGGCGTGTCGATGGGTGAGACGTTAGCAGAGAGTGTCCCATGGATGAGACATATGCCAGAATGTCTCACGACGAGAGGAGCCGCGAAGATGCGTGCTGTGCAGGTGACCGAGTTCGGCGGTCCCGAGGTGCTGAAGCCGGTCGAGCTGCCCGATCCGGTGGCCGGGCCGGGGCAGGTGCTGATCGAGGTCGACCGCGTCGGGCTGAATTACGCGGACACGCATCAGGCGGAAGACTCGTATCTCGCCCCGAGCAAGCTGCCGCTCGTGCCGGGCGGCGAGGTCGTCGGGCGCACCGCGGACGGCAAGCGCGTGGTCGCGCTGCTCAACGACGGCGGCGGTTACGCCGAGCGCGTCGCGGCCGACGAGGCCATGACGTTCCCGGTGCCCGACGGCGTGGACGACCTGCACGCGCTCTCGATGCTGGTCCAAGGCGCGACCGCGTGGATCATGCTGCGCAAGAACGCGCATCTCGAACCCGGCGAGTCCGTGGTCGTGCACGCCGCGGCGGGCGGGGTCGGGTCGATCGCGGTGCAGCTGGCGAACGCGTGGGGCGCGGGCCGCGTCATCGCGACCGCGAGCAGCGAGGAAAAGCGCGCGCTGGCGATCGAACTCGGCGCGGACGTCGCGGTCGATTCCCGGGCGGAGAACATGACCGAGGTCCTCCGGGAAGCCAATGGCGGCAAGCGGGTCGACGTCGTCCTCGACATGGTCGGCGGCCCGACGACCGACCAGAGCATCGCCGCGCTCGCCCCGTTCGGCCGCCTGGTGTTCTACGGGATGGCCGGCCGCCGTTCGCCGAAGCCGATCGAGCTGCGCAACCTGCTCGGCCACAGCACGACCGTGGCCGGGATGTGGCTGCCGCACGTGTTCCGCTTGCCGGGCAACGTGTTCGGCACCGCGCTCAGCGAGCTGTTCTCGATGGTGCGGGACGGGAAGCTCCGCGCGATCGCGGGCGGCGAGTACGCGCTGGAAGACGCGAGGAAGGCACACGAGGCGCTGCGATCGCGGGGCACGACCGGGAAGCTGCTGCTCGACCCGCGCAAGTAGGTCTCGTGAGTGGTAATCCCGGTTCTAACCGGGATTAACGCTCACGAGGGCTGGCCAGCAGGTCTTCCAGCGGCGCGGCTTTGTGCAGGCACTCCTGCCATTCCGCGGCGCTGTCCGAATCCGCGGTGATCCCGCCGCCGACCCCGAGCGCGATCCGGTCCCCGGCGATCTCGAACGTCCGGATCGCCACGTTCATCTCCAGCCCGGCCAGCGGCGACACCAGCCCGACCGCGCCGGTGTACACCCCGCGCGCGGCCGGTTCCAGCTCGGCGATCAGGTCCAGCGCCCGGATCTTCGGCGCGCCGGTGACCGAACCCGGCGGGAACGTCGCCGCCAGCAGCCCGGCGTCGGGCACGCCGTCCGCCAGCTCACCCTCCACAGTGGACGCGAGATGCCACACCCCGGGAGCCGGATGCACCGCGAGCAGCTCCGGCACCACGACACTGCCGACCTCGCACACCCGGCCGAGGTCGTTGCGCACGAGGTCGGTGATCATCACGTTCTCCGCGACGTCCTTCGCCGACCGCCGCAACCGGGCCGCGTTGCCGTCGTCCGCCGGACCGCGACGCGGCAGCGTGCCTTTGATCGGCGACGACCGCACCCGGCGGCCGTGGCGGGCCAAGAACAGCTCCGGCGACAGCGAAACCACCGAACCCCAGTCACCGGTGACGTAAGCCGCCCGGCGCGGAGCCAGCCGCCGCACCCCCTCGGCGAACAGCGCGGCGGGCGATCCCTCGAAGGTCCCGGTGAACCGCGAGCAGATGTTCGCCTGGAACAACTCGCCCGCTTCGATCGCGTGCACGCATGCCTTCACCGCCTGTTCGTGCCCGGACGGCCGGTCCAGCTCGCTAGCGGACCACGACAACCCGGCAGACCCAGCCAGGGCCCGCTCCACCACGGCGAGCTGCGCGTCGGCGTCCCCTTCGAGCGACTCGAACCAGCACACTCCCGCCGCGTCCCAGCGCAGCACGTGGTCCGCCCAGCCCCAGGCCGACGCCGGAACCCCGGTCGAGCGGCCGGACGGATCCGCCTGGTCGTAAGCCAGGAATCCGAACCACCCGCCGCCGACCCGGCCGGGCGGACCCGAAGCCGGAAGAACGGACGGGAACGGCTGCGGGGCCACCGCCACGAACGGGGCGATCACTGCCCGCGAACCGAACCAGTCCCCGCAGACCGCGGCCGGTTCCGGCAGGCCGTGCGCGCGGGCGTAGGCGGACAGCAGAACGAGCACCCGCGAAGGTGACAGGTTGGTCCGCAGCCGCTGGAAACGCATCGCGCCATTGTGCCGGAATCCGGCGGTGACCAGCGGAAAAGGTGATCAGAGCAGCACATCGGACAGCGCGAACGGATACACCACCGCGTCCTGCGCCACCGGCCCGTCGACGCCCGGCACGTCCGGTGCGAAGGCGTGCTGGTGCAGCCCGAGCCGCGCATGGAACCAGCCGGGCCTGCCGGGAATGCCGTTGTGCCGCACGAGCCACAGCACCACGTCGGAATCGGCCCAGCGGTCCGGGTGCAGCCGGTGCGCCCAGCAGTCGTGCCCGGCGTACACGAGCACCCGGCGGATCTTCGCGGCGTGCCGCACGTGCTTGATCCACGCCTTCACGAACCGGTCGTCGACGCTCTGCGCGTCCACCTCCAGCGCCGGGGCGAGCGATCCGGGCGCGAACGCCCCGAGCCTGCTCGCCGTCCGGACGAAATGCTCGGCCTGGTCGTGCACCGCGCCCGGGCGGGCGTAGTGCCGGGCCCCGGTGTGGATGCCCGCGTGCTGGGCCGCGGCCAGCATCCGTTCCGCGCCGGGGTCGCTCCAGTTGACGTTCTCACTGATCGTGACCGAGGCGAACCGCACGTCGGCGCCGCGCACCGCCGTCCAGTCGAGCACTTGCTCGCGATGAGTGAGCGTGAGCCCTCGCCCACTCTCCGGTTCCGCCACCTCGCACCCCTGACAAGCCCCACGACGGGTGAAAGGCCACCCTACGTCCGGAATTCCGGAGCGGGGTGACCTTTCCCGGCGTGTCGATAGGGTTTGATCAGGCGTTTTCCCGTTGGAAGGTGCGGGTTCCCCACCAGACCGCCAGTACGGCCATGACCAGCACGACCACGCCGCCGGTGAACAACGCGTCCATCGAGAAGTCGCCGCGGAAGCTGTTGCGCTCCACGTCGACCACGTGCCGGAACGGGTTGATCTGCGAGATCGTGTACAGCCACTTCGGGGCCAGCCCGGACGTGATCGGGATGAGGATCCCGGACAGCAGCAGCAACGGCATGAGCACCGCGTTGAGCAGCGCCGGGAACGCTTCCTCGCTCTTGAGCGTGAGCGCCAGCGCGTAGGAGCACGACGCCAGCGTGAGCGAGAGCAGGAAGACGATCGCCAGGCTCAGCAGCACGCCGCCGATCGGCGCGTTGAGGTCGAACACCAGGTAGGCGAGCAGGATGATCAGAACCGCCTGCACGACCGCCTGCAACGCGTTCGCCAGCACCTTCCCGAGCAGCAGCGCGGACCGGTGCACCGGGGTGACGCGCAGCCTCTCGACCACGCCGGACCGGAATTCGGCCAGCAGCCCGAAGCCCACGAACGAACTGCCGAACAGCGCCAGCTGCGCGATCAGCGCGGGGGTCAGCACCATCCAGCCGTCGACCTCGGACATCCCCTGCGCACCCAGCGACTTGACCAGCAGCGGGCCGAAGAAGAACAGGTACAGCAGGGGCTGGGCGAGGCCGATCAGCAGCCACGCCGGATTCCGCAGCGCTCCCGCCATGTCGCGGCGGAAGATCAGCCAGGTGTCACGCAGCATCGGACACCTCCGGTCCGGCCGGCGCGGGCTGCTCGGCTTCGCGCAGCGACCGGCCGGTGAGGGTAAGGAATACGTCGTCCAAGGTCGGTCGCGTGACCTGCATCGAGCGGGCCGGGATGTCCTTGGCGTCGAGCGCGCGCAGCAGCTCCGGCATCGCGGTGTCGCCGCGCGGCACCCGGAACCGGATCGACCCCTCGGACACCGCGAGCTCCTGCGCGCCGGGCAGCTGCCGGGCCAGGTCCGCGGCCTCCGCGGCGAATTCGGGATCCACCTCGATCGCCACGCCGTCGCCGGACACCTGTGCTTTCAGCGCGTCCGGATGGCCCTCGGCGACGATCCGGCCATCGTCGATCACGATCAGCCGGTCGGCCAGCGCGTCCGCCTCGTCGAGGTAGTGCGTGGTCAGGAAGATCGTGACGCCCTGCTCCGCGCGCAGCCGCCGGATGTGCTCCCACAGATTCGCCCGGCTCTGCGGGTCGAGCCCGGTGGACGGCTCGTCCAGGAAGACGAGTCCCGGCGAATGGATCAACCCCAGTGCGATGTCGAGCCTGCGCCGCTGGCCCCCGGACAGCGTCTTGGTGGTCCGCTGGCCGAGTCCGGTCAGGTCGAGCTGCTCGGTGAGCACCTTGCCGCGCGCGATCGCGTCGGCCTTGCTCATCCGGTACAGCCTGCCCTGCAGCTCCAGCTCCTCGTCCACGCGCGCCTCGGGGGCGGTGCCGCCGCCCTGGGCGACGTACCCGATGTTGCGGCGCACCCCGGCCGCGTCGGTGAGCAGGTCGTGCCCGCCGACGGTCGCCGTGCCCGCGGTCGGTTTCAGCAGGGTGGTGAGCATGCGCAGCGTGGTGGTCTTGCCCGCGCCGTTCGGGCCGAGGAACCCGACCAGCTCGCCCGCCTCGACGTCGAGGTCGACCCCCTTCACCGCGTGCACCTCGCCGCCGGCTCGGCCCTTGCGGCGGAACCGCCGCTCGAGTCCGCGTGCCGTGATCATGAAATCCCCTCTCCTCCCAGAAGATCAGCTAGTCAATCTTGACTAGTTGACGCGCACACTGTGCCCGAGGACGCCGGGTTAGTCAAATTTGATTACTCGGCTGACGGGCCGAACGCCGAGTCCGGATCGTCGGCCATGACGTACTCGCCCGCTTCGAGCCTGCCGATCAACCCGTTGAGCCATTCCCGGCTGGCGCTGGCGATCCCGCCCCACAGCCGGAACAGTTCGGACACGTGCGGCGGCTTGTTCCAGGTGTCGTCCTCGAGGCCCAGCCGGGACCGGCGCTCTTCCGCCTCGAAGTGGATGAGGTTCTGCCGGAGCAGGCTGATCACGTGCCTGCGGGGCAGCGCGGGCATCAGGCTGATCGCCGCGCACAGCTCCGCGTTGCTCGCGCCCGGGTCGGACAGCCCCTTCGAGAGCAGGACCTGGAACTCCTGCTCGCCCGCGGGCGAAAGCCGGTAGGCGATCCGGTCCGGACCCCCGTCGCCCGGTTCGACGTCGACCTTCTCCAGCAGGTCCTCGGCGGCCATTTTCTTGAGCGCGTGGTAGATCGAACCGGGCTGGACGTTCGCCCACTTGTCCGCCGACCACGACAGCAGCTCGCGGCGCACCTGGTAGCCGTGCGCGCGGCCGAACATCCGCACGACCCCGAGCACCAGCAGACGCGTCGCCGACACCGGCTCTCCCTTCCCCGACCGTCCGGAAAACGCCCTGGAGCGCATCCGTAGGCTAAACAGGTATGAGCACCCCTGTGTTGACTGCGGTGGCCTGGCCCTACGCCAACGGCCCCCGCCACATCGGCCACGTGTCCGGATTCGGCGTCCCGTCCGACGTCTTCTCCCGCTACCAGCGAATGGCCGGCAACCGGGTGCTCATGGTGTCCGGGACCGACGAGCACGGCACGCCGATCACCGTCCAGGCGGACAAAGAGGGGATGACCCCGCAGCAGACCGCGGACAAGTACACCCGCCAGATCGACGAGGACCTGCGCGGCCTCGGCCTTTCCTACGACCTGTTCACCCGCACCACCACCGGCAACCACGCCGCGGTGACGCAGGAGATCTTCCTCGCGCTCAACCGCAACGGCTACGTGGTCCCGAAGACCACCCGCGGCGCGATCAGCCCGTCCACCGGCCGCACGCTTCCCGACCGCTACATCGAGGGCACCTGCCCGATCTGCGGCTACGACGGCGCGCGCGGCGACCAGTGCGACAACTGCGGCAACCAGCTCGACGCGGCCGAGCTGATCAACCCGAAGTCGCGGATCAACGGCGAGACGCCGAAGTTCGTCGAGACCGAGCACTACTTCCTCGACCTGCCCGCGTTCACCCAGACCCTCGGCGACTGGCTGGGCACCAAGACCGACTGGCGCCCGAACGTCCTCAACTTCACCAAGAACCTGATCGACGACATGCGGCCGCGGCCGATCACCCGCGACCTGGACTGGGGCGTCAAGATCCCCCTGGACGGCTGGCGCGACCAGCCGCTCAAGCGGTTCTACGTCTGGTTCGACGCGGTCATCGGCTACTTCTCGGCGAGCGTCGAGTGGGCCCGGCGCAACGGGACCCCGGACGCCTGGCAGGAGTGGTGGACCAACCCGGACGCACGCGCCTACTACTTCATGGGCAAGGACAACATCACCTTCCACGCCCAGATCTGGCCCGCGCTGCTGCTCGGCCAGAACGGGGCGGGAGACCGCGGCGGCGAGCCGGGCAAGTACGGCAAGCTGCACCTGCCGGACGAGATCGTGTCCAGCGAGTTCCTCACCATGAGCGGGTCGAAGTTCTCCACGTCCCGGGGGACCGTCATTTACGTGCACGACTTCCTGCGGGAGTTCGGGCCGGACGCGTTGCGGTACTTCATCTCGGTGGCCGGGCCGGAAACGCAGGACACGGACTTCACGTGGGACGAGTTCGTGCGGCGGACCAACTTCGAGCTGGCCAACGAGTGGGGGAACCTCGTCAACCGGTCGATTTCCATGGCGCACAAGAACAATGGGGCGATTCCGGCTCCTACCGCGCCTGCGCCCGCGGATGAGGAGTTGAAGGCGTTGTCCCGGCAGGCGTTCGAGACTGCCGGGGGGCATCTGGCTCGGTCGCGGTTCAAGCTGGCGGCGGCTGAGGCGATGCGGGTGGTTACCGCGGCCAACCGGTATCTGTCGGATCAGGAGCCGTGGAAGCTCAAGGACGATCCGGATCGGCGGGATGCGGTGTTGCACACGGCGTTGCAGGTGGTCAGTGACGCCAATACGTTGCTGACGCCGTTCCTGCCGCATTCGGCGCAGAAGGTGCACGAGGCGCTTGGCGGGACCGGGGTTTGGGCTGCGCAGCCTGAGCTTCGGGAGGTTGAGGATCTTGACCTGCCGGATCGGATCAACCCCATCCTCACCGGGGACTATGCCAGTGAGCAGGCCAAGTGGGAGTCGAAGCCGGTTGAGGTTGGGCGGCCGTTGGAGAAGCCGACTCCGTTGTTCGCGAAGCTGGATCCGAAGTTGGGGGAGACTGGGCCGGAGTGGGCTCCTATCGTTACTGATTGAGGTCTCGGGGGCGGCTCGTCGCCTGGCGGCGACATTGCGCCTCGGTGTGGAGGCGGGGACCCCGATTTTTTAGTGTGACTACGGCGCGGGGGTGCTTGTCAAGGCGGGAAAGATGCCTTGACAAGCACCCCCGCGCCGTGTTTTTGGCTTTGTATCGGGGGCGGGGGAGGTGTGGGTGCCTCGCTGGTTGGGTGCGTCGGCTGCGGTTCTGGGGGCGCAGTAGCTTTGGGGTTATGGGTGACGAGAAGCGCGAACTTCCCCCGATTCCTGATCGGCTGCCGGTGACGGTGGTTGACGCGCACACTCATCTCGACGCGTGTGGTGCGGAGACTGCCGCCGACGTTGCCGAGATGGTTGATCGTGCCGAGCGGGCTGGGGTTGCTCGGGTGGTCACTGTCGCGGATGATCTCGCTGCTGCTCGGTGGGCTGCGGAGGCGTCCACTTGGGACTCGCGGGTGTTCGCCGCGGTGGCGATTCATCCTACTCGTACCAAGGAATTCGGGGTTGCCGAACAGTCCGAAGTGGAGCGTCTGGCGCGGGGGGAGCGGGTCGTCGCGGTGGGCGAGACCGGGCTCGATTACTACTGGGACTACTCGCCGCACGATGCGCAGCAAGCCGCGTTTCGCTGGCACATCGATCTTGCGAAGCGGCTGGGCAAGGCGCTGATGATTCACGATCGCGACGCGCACGAGGACGTGCTTCGCATCCTCGACGAGGAAGGTGCGCCCGAGACGGTCGTCTTCCACTGCTTCTCCGGCGACGAGCACATCGCGCGCCGCTGTATCGACAAGGGCTACATCCTGTCCTTCGCGGGCACTGTCACCTTTAAGAACGCGCGCGGGCTGCACGAGGCCGCGCGGATCGTGCCGCGCGGGCAGTTTCTCGCGGAGACTGACGCACCGTTTCTGACGCCTCATCCCTACCGGGGGCGGCCGAACGAGCCGTTTTGCACTGCTTATACCGTTCGGTTCCTCGCTCAGCTTCGCGGCGAAGCCGTCCACGAGGTGGCCGAAGCGGTCCGGACCACTGCCGAACGCGCATATCGGCTGCCTGCGTGATTCCGTAGTGTCACAACGGGTTGCACGGATTGCGACATTCGAGACCCCGCATTCGTCCACCTGATGAGTGACGCAAGTCACGACACTCCGGGGGGTGTTTGCGCAACCTGCCAACACCCGTTACTGTCCCGTGATCGTGCCGGTCGGTATCGCGCAGCGAAGCCGGCTGATACGCCCACCAGTCACGTCAGTGCACGTCGGGGAAGCGGAACCGGGGTTGGTACGACTCGGAACCGTGACGATGGCGCTGGCTGGGGGTGTCGGACTTGAGAGGCGCGCCCGAGGGCGCGTCGCGAACGAAGGACGACGCGCGCACGAC
Organism: Amycolatopsis sp. VS8301801F10; assembly: GCF_046195355.1. NCBI lineage: Bacteria > Bacillati > Actinomycetota > Actinomycetes > Pseudonocardiales > Pseudonocardiaceae > Amycolatopsis > Amycolatopsis sp. VS8301801F10. The sequence goes on from NZ_CP176065.1 coordinate 2,496,173, forward strand.
GCGCGGTGTCTTGGGAAAGGGAACGACCCGGTGACTGGTAGTCGGCAGGATGACTCGCGTCTTGACGCGGGTACGGCGTACTTCTCCTCCTCCGAATCTTCGGTGGCCGTGCTCGACCGCGAGCTCGAGGACACCGCCTACGGGCAGCTTGACTTCTCCGACGAACTCCGCGTGACCGAGCAGGACGTGCTCGCCGCGCTCGGCCCGGACGCCGACGCGCTGATGTCGGAAATCGACGTTGACGTGGACGAGCTGATCCGGCTCATCAACGCGGAAACCACGATGCTTCCGCCGCTCGTCCTCCCGGACGAGGTCGAGCAGGACCGCACCGCCTCCCCGCAGGCCAAGAAGGCCGCGGTCGAGGAAGGGCTGCGCGAGGCGACCAAGACCTGGAAGCGCCGCTTCCTCAAGGGCGCCGTGCTCTCGCTGCTGGTCACCGTCGGCGGTGGCGGCGCGGCGGCGCTCGCGATGAACAAGAGCATCACCGTCGACGTCGACGGCCACCAGCAGACCGTGCACAGCTTCGGCGGCACCGTCGGCGAGGTGCTCGAGGACGCGGGCCTGTCGGTCGGCGAGCACGACGCGCTTTCGCCCTCGCCGCAGGCGGCGGTCGGCGACGGCGGCGTCATCAAGCTCGAGCGCGGCCGTCAGCTGAACCTCGTCGTGGACGGCGTGTCCCGGCCCTCCTGGGTCCGCGCGACCACGCTCGGCGAGGCCATGAACCAGCTCGGCATGGGCAGCATGCTTTCCCAGGGCGCGTGGACGTCGATGCCGTCGTCCGGCGAACTGCCGCTGGAGGGCTCGACCGTCCAGGTCAAGACCCTGAAGCACATCACGCTTTTCGACGGCACCAACGCGCCCCGCCAGGTGAGCACCAACGCGGTGACCACCAAGGAGCTCGTCTCCGACCTGAAGCTGAACCTGGGCCCGGACGACGCGATCGAGGGCGGCCTCGACGTCAGCCTCAAGAACGGCGCCGAGGTCCACGTCAGCCGCATGGGCGTGTCGATGGTCAACCAGGAAGAGACCATCGACCCCGAGGTGCAGAAGGTCGACGACCCGACGCAGCTGCAGGGCCAGCAGAGCGTCGAGGACCCGGGCACGCCGGGCAAGAAGCTGGTGACCTACAAGGTCACGAAGAAAAACGGCGAGGAGATCGCTCGCGAGCAGGTCTCGGAGAAGGTCCTCGTCGAGGCCAAGGCCAAGATCATCAAGGTCGGCACCAAGAAGCCGCCGACGCCGGCGATCGGCGACACCGGCGTGTGGGACCGCATCGCGCAGTGCGAATCGGGCGGCAACTGGTCCATCAACACCGGCAACGGCTACTACGGCGGCCTCCAGTTCGACCGCCAGACCTGGAACGCCTACGGCGGCGGGCAGTACGCCCCGACCGCGGACAAGGCCACCCGGGAGCAGCAGATCGCGATCGCCGAGCGGGTGCGCGACGCGCGCGGCGGCTACAGCGCCTGGGGCTGCGGCTACAAGGCCTGAGCACGCTCTGATTTTCCGGCAGGCGGCCGGGAGCCTCGCGCTCCCGGCCGCCTGTTTTCGTCCGCCGCGTCGCCGCTGGGTAGGCTCGTCCGGTGGTGGAACTGCTGGGGCCTGCCGAAATCCGCGGGCTGGCCGACGAACTCGATGTGCGGCCCACGAAGAAGCTCGGGCAGAACTTCGTGCACGATCCCAACACGGTCCGCCGCATCGTCGAACTCGGCGGCGTGCGGCCGGGGGACGTCGTGCTGGAAGTCGGACCCGGGCTCGGGTCGCTGACGCTGGGCCTGCTCGCCGCGGGCGCTCAGGTCGTCGCGGTGGAGATCGATCCGGTGCTGGCCGCCCGCCTGCCGCGCACGGTCGCCGAGCGCGCCCCGGAGGCAGCGGACCGGCTGACGGTCGTCGGAGCCGACGCGCTGCGGGTGCGGGCCGCCGACCTCCCGGCTGAGCCGGTGTCGATCGTGGCGAACCTGCCGTACAACGTCGCGGTGCCGGTGGTGCTGCACCTGCTGGCCGAGCTGCCGTCGCTGCGCAGCGGGCTCGTGATGGTCCAGACCGAGGTCGCCGACCGGATGGCCGCGGGGCCGGGCAGCCGCACCTATGGCGTGCCGAGCGTGAAACTCGCTTGGTACGGCCCGGCGCGGAAGGTCGCCGCGGTGCCGCGCGCGGTGTTCTGGCCGGTGCCGAACGTCGATTCCGCATTGGTCTCGTTCACCCGGACCGACCCGGTAGCCGGAGTGGATCGCGCCCGCCTCTTCGCGGTGGTCGACGCCGCGTTCTCGCAGCGGCGCAAGACTTTGCGGGCGGCGCTGGCCGGATGGGCCGGTTCCGCCGAGCGGGCCGGCGAGCTGCTCGCCGAGGCGGGAATCGACCCGAAGACACGCGGGGAACAGCTGGACGTGCACGCGTTCGCGCGGATCGCGGCTGCCGGTCATTGACCGGGACCCCGTCCGCGACGGCGGGCTAGGTTCGGCCGCAAGGCCCAGCTCGTCGGCGGCCCGTACGTCGCGGGGTTCTCCTTCGCCTGAGTCCTGGTCGGGATTCCAGTGGCCTACTTCGCGTCCAAGAAGCGATACCAGTGGCAGCAAGGCAACGCGAGCACCTCCCCAGTCGCGGAACTCCCCGTGCGTTGTGACCTCTAACGGCGGCCTCGCGGCAGGTATTCCGGATGCGAGCCACTGGTTTCACTGTGTTGTCCGATGATCTTGCGTCGTCGCTGAGTGTGGGGCTTTCATGGACAGACAGCTACTCTCGGTGATCGCGCGCGGCCCGCGGAAACCGCCCTCCACCTGTGCCGAGCGCCTCGCCACCCCCTCGGCATTCGGGGGAGCTTGAGTGCTCCGCACCCCGATTGTTCAGCGGTGCCGCCCGAAGGTGCTTCGCTTCCCTGACCTATCTCGACCCCGCTTCGGCCGCGGGCAGCCCTGCCGCGCGCCCCGCGTCAAGCGACCACTTGACAACGAGAAAACTCTTGTTCCACAAAGCTCTCTGATCGTCCACAGTGGAACGAACTAGTTCGCCGCCGTGGCCCGCCGCCCGGGTTTCGCAGGTCGAGGCACTGTTCGGCGACCGAGGTTCCGGGTTTCCGGGTCCTGGACGCCGGGTCCCGGGATGCGGGCACCACCAGACGTGTGATCTGCACCAACGCGCTTGCGTTCAGCCAATGGGATCGGCTTTACTCGAAAGCGTCCATCCCGAGCGACTGAGAGACCTGGCTCGCCGAAGTCGCAGCAACCACCCTCCGCAGGGCAGGTGCTACCGCCAGGACCGATGGAGGCTGTTTTCGATGAAGAGGGTCACCCGCCCGCTCCTGCTGACCCGCCGGCGCGTAGTCGACGAAGGTCGCCGCTCGGTATGTGCGTGTCGACGCTCCATGGTCATCGCCTGATCGTTTTTTCCGCACTTTCTCGCGCCGTCCACTGTGGACGGTAATTCGATGACGCCTGGCGCGCCCGGAAACTCCCGCCGCGCCTCGTTTGCCTGGAGCCCTTTCGTGATCACTGTCGAAAACGTGTCCAAATCCTTTCCCTTCCACGGAAACCGGGTCGCCGCGCTGCGCGACGTGAGCGTCGACGTGCAAGCCGGCTCGCTGTTGGGGGTCGTGGGTCCGTCCGGTTCCGGCAAGTCGACCCTCGCCCGCTGCATCGCGCTGCAGGAGCGTCCCGACCGCGGCGTCGTGCGGCTCGACGGCCTCAACACCGCGACCCTCGACGGCAAGCGGCTGCGGGAGATCCGCCGCCAGCTGGGCGTCGTCGGGACCAAGCCGGAGCTGATCGCCGAGCGCACCATCGCCGGCAACATCGCCAGCCCGCTGGAGCAGCTCGGCGTCGACGGACCGCAGCGGCGCAGCCGGGTCGGCTCGCTGCTCGACCTGGTCGGCCTCACCGCCCGCGCCGCGCAGAAGCCGGAAGAACTCACCGACGGCCAGCTCCGCCGGGTCGCGGTCGCCAAGGCGCTCGCCGCCGGGCCCGCCGTGCTGCTCGCCGACGACCCGACCGCGGGGATCGCGGCCGAGGACGCCGGCGCGGTGCTCGCCGTGCTCGACCGGGCGCGCGCCGAACTGGGCGTGACGGTCGTCGTCACCACCCCGGACGCCGACGTCGTCCGCCGGGTCTGCGACGACGTCGCGGTGCTCGACAACGGCGTGGTCGTCGAGCGCGGCACGGTGCTCGACCTGATTTCGACGCCGGACAGCTGGACGGCGCAGGCGGTGCTGCCGTCGATCGAGACCTCGCGCGCCCAGGCCGCGAAGTACGACCGCGCGGTCGACGTCGTGCTGATCGGGTTCGCGTCGGTGGGCGCGCTGCTGCCCGAGGCGGCCAGCCGCTTCGACGTGGAGCTGGCCACCATCGGCGGCGGCCTCACCCGCGTCGGGGACACCCCGATCGCCCGGTTCCGCCTCGGCGTCCGCGGCGAGCGGGCCGACGCCGCACTGTCCTGGATCTCCGACCGGGGCGCGCACGTGATCCAGCCGGCTCGCGGGCCGCAGAGCGTCGTCGCCGCCTGATTTCCCTTACGCCGAACCGTTTTTCGAGGGCCGCCCCATCCAGATGGGGCGGCCCTCGCCGTCTCCGCGGGACGCGCCGCCCGAGGAATCAGGACACACGGGCAAAGTTTCAGGACAGCTGTCCTGAATACTGTCCACTGTGGTCGTTCCGGCGCAAGATCGCCGCGAGTTCCGGATCCGCGCGTGCCTCGGCGGTCTGCTTCCACTTCGCCACGAGAGTGGCGAACGGCACCGGGCTGCCGAGGGATTCGGCTCGTTCCAAGGTCTCGACCAATTCGCCGGCGAACGCGTGCAGCTCTTCCGTCGACAGGTACCGCGCCCACGGGAACGCGGCGGGCAGCGCCTCGGCGGCGAGCGCGGCCGTCTCGGCGCTGCGCCGCATCAGCTTCACGAGGAGCGTGACGGTCGCCGAAAACCCGGCCACCGCCTGTTCCGCGCGCTCGGCGGTGACGAGCAGCAGATCGGGTTTGTCCTTCTCCCGTCGGCGAATCCGCACCGAACGGCTCGGCGCGGCCTCGAGCCGCTCCACCACCCGGCGCGGGTGCAGGGACAGCTCGGACAGGTTCACCTCGGGCGCGCGCATAGTTACAAAGTAGTTCCAAATTAGCTCGTCCGGCCACTCCGCGGCGACGACCGGGGGAACTTCCGTGCCGACGTTTTCTCCTGGCGGGACCTGGCGCGGGCCAGCCACGTAGGCTGGACGGGTGCTCGCCGTAGTTCCACCACCAGTCACCGTCCGGGTCCCGGCCAAGGTCAACCTGCACCTGGCCGTCGGAGACCTGCGGGCGGACGGATTCCACGAGCTGGTCACCGTCTTCCAGGCGCTTTCGCTCACCGACGAGGTGACCGTCGCGGCCGCCGACGAGCCCGGGCTCGAGGTGTACGGCGAGGGGGAGCGCACGGTGCCCACCGACGGCGCCAACCTCGCCTGGCGCGCGGCCCGGGAGCTGGCCGCCTACGCCGGACGGCCGGACGCGGATGAGCCGAAGGTGCGAATCGTGCTGCGCAAGGGCATTCCGGTCGCCGGCGGCATGGCGGGCGGAAGCGCGGACGCGGCGGCGGCGCTGGTCGGGCTCTCGTCGCTGTGGAAGCTCGACGTCACGCGCGACGAGCTGGCCGCCATCGCCGGCCGCTTGGGCAGCGACGTGCCGTTCGCGCTGTATGGCGGCACCGCACTCGGCACCGGCCGCGGCGAGCAGCTCGTGCCGGTGCTCGCGCGGCACACGTTCCACTGGGTGCTGGCCTTCGACGAGGAAGGCCTGTCCACGCCCAAGGTGTTCGGCGAACTCGACCGGCTGCGCGCCGACGGCAAGCCGCCGCGGATCGGGTCGCACACGCCGGTCGTGGAGGCGCTCGCGTCGGGAGATCCTCGCCAGCTCGCCCTCTTGCTCGGGAATGACTTGCAGGCGGCCGCGGTGTCGCTGCGGCCCGGCCTGCGCCGCACGCTGCGTGCCGGGGTGAACGCGGGCGCGCTGGCCGGATGCGTGTCCGGCTCCGGGCCGACCTGCGCGTTCCTGTGCTCCGACGCGGAAACCGCGGTCGAGGTGGCCGCCGAACTCTCCGGAGCCGGAGTGTGCCGGACGGTGCGGGTCGCGCACGGCCCGGTGCCCGGCGCGCGCGTGGTGGGCGGCGACGACGCCCCGCGCAACGCGCCGCCGCGCGTGCACGCCTGAATCAATAGTCCACAGTGGAAAGGATCCGGATGGCCAACCTGGTCAACCTGGAATCGGTGAGCAAGTCCTACGGCGTGAAGCCGTTGCTGGACAACGTTTCCCTCGGGGTCGCGCAGGGGCAGCGGATCGGCGTCGTCGGGCTCAACGGCGGCGGCAAGACGACGCTGCTCGAAGTCCTTTCCGGACTGAGCGAGCCGGATTCCGGCCGGGTGAGCCAGGTGCGCGGGCTGCGGATGGCCGTCGTCACCCAGCGCACCGAACTGCCGGCCGGAAGCACGGTCGGCGACGTCGTGCTGCAGCGCTATGGAGCCGAGCACGAATGGGCCGCCGACGCACGCGTCCGGTCTATTGTGGACGGTCTGGGCATCACCGCGATCGGCCTCGACACCCCGACCGCGAACCTGTCCGGCGGCGAACGCCGGCGCGTCGCGCTGGCCGCCGCGCTGACCGGCGAACTGGACCTGGTGGTGCTGGACGAGCCCACTAACCACCTTGACGTCGAAGGCGTCCGCTGGCTCGCCGACCACCTGCTGGGCCGCCGGGTCGCGGTCGTGGTCGTGACGCACGACCGGTGGTTCCTCGACACCGTCGCGAGCCTCACCTGGGAGGTCGCGAACGGCCGGGTCGAACAGTACGAAGGCGGTTACGCCGACTGGATTTTCGCGCGTGCCGAACGGGCCCGCCTCGCCGCGACCGCGGAGGAGAAGCGGCAGAACCTGGCGCGCAAGGAATTGGCGTGGCTGCGCCGCGGCCCGCAGGCGCGTTCCTCGAAGCCGCGCTACCGCGTCGAGGCCGCCGAGGCGCTGATCGCGGACGTGCCGCCGCCGCGCGATTCCGTGGAACTGATGGCGTTCGCGAAACGCCGGCTCGGCAAAACGGTGCTGGAGCTGGAAGACGTTTCGCTGTCCGTCGGCGACCGGACGTTGCTCGACCACGTGACGTGGCGGATCGGCCCGGGCGACCGGATCGGTCTGGTCGGCGTGAACGGCTCCGGCAAAACCACGCTGCTGAAGCTGCTGGGCGGCGACGTCGAATCGTCGACCGGGCGGCGCGTGCAGGGCAAGACGGTCGCGCTCGCGCACCTGCGCCAGGAACTCGACGACCTGCCCGCCGATCTTCGCGTGCTGCAAGCGATCGAGCAGGTTTCGGGCCGGGTCGTGTTCGGCAAGCAGGAGATGACCGCGTCGCAGCTCGGCGAGAAGCTCGGCTTCCCCGCCGCCCGCCAGTGGACGCCGGTCGGCGACCTCTCCGGCGGCGAACGCCGCCGGCTGCAGCTGTGCCGGCTGCTGATGGCCGAGCCGAACGTGCTCCTGCTGGACGAGCCGACGAACGACCTGGACATCGACACCCTGCAGCAGCTCGAAGACCTGCTCGACGGCTGGCCGGGCACGATGGTGGTGGTCTCGCACGACCGGTACCTGGTCGAGCGGGTCTGCGACGCGACGTACGCGCTCCTCGGCGACGGCAAGGTCACCCACCTGCCGGGCGGCATCGAGGAGTACCTGCAGCGCCGCGCCCGCGCGAAGGAAGCCGCGCCGCGTCGCGAGGCACCCCCGGCGGAGAAGACCGAGGCCAAGCGCAGCGCGGCGGAAACCCGTGCGGCGCAAAAGGAATTGGGCCGGTTGGAGCGGAAGCTGGACCAGCTCGCGAAGCGCGAGGAGAAGCTGCACGCGGCGCTGGCGGAGGCGGCCACCGACCCGGAGAAGCTGATCGAGCTGAACACCGAACTGAAGGCCGTGCTGGCGGAGAAGGACGACGTCGAGGCGCGGTGGCTGGAGACGTCCGAACTCGCTGAGTGACCCGTCCGCACGCTGTCTGCCGCCGGACATCCGCTGTTCACGCCGCCGCGGGCGGGCCCGGAAAAACCGGACAGTAATCTGACGCACATGAGTCGGTTTGTGGACACACTCGTCGGGAACGCGGCGGACCGGGGGCAACGGCGCGGCATGGTGACCGGCGAGCCCAAGGAGCCGGTGCGCCGGACCTGGGCGCAGGTGCACGACGAAGCGCGCCGGATCGCGGGCGGGCTGGTCAGCGGCGGATTGGCGCCGGGGAGCGCGGTGGCGGTGCTGGCCGCGGCGCCGGTGCTCATCGCGCCGACCGTGCAGGCGGTGTGGCTCGCAGGCGGCAGCGTGACGATGCTGCACCAGCCGACTCCGCGCACCGACCTCGCCGCATGGGCCGAGGACACGGTGAAGGTGCTCGCGATGATCGGGGCCGAACTGGTCGTGCTGGGCGAACCGTTCGACCAGCTCGCCCCGGTGCTCGAAGGCAAGGGCATCGGCTACCGGCTGATCTCGGAACTCGCGGCCGCGCAGCCGCTGGCCGAGATCGTGGAGACCGCCGAGAGCGACACCGCGCTGCTGCAGCTGACCAGCGGATCCACCGCGGAACCGAAGGCCGTCCGGATCACCTACGGCAACCTGTACACCAACGTCAAGGCGATGGTCGACCGCGCCGAGTTCGAGTTCGACACCGACGTGATGGTGTCGTGGCTGCCGACCTTCCACGACATGGGCATGGTCGGCTTCCTGACCGTGCCGATGACGTTCGGCGTCGAACTGATCAAGATCACCCCGGTCGAGTTCCTGACCGGCCCGCTGATCTGGCCGGAGCTGATCAGCAAGTACGGCGGCACCACGACGGCCGCGCCGAACTTCGCGTACGCCATCGTCGGCAAGCGCATGGCCCGGGTCGAGGACGACAACGCCTACGACCTGTCGAAGCTGCGCATCGCGCTCAACGGCGCGGAGCCGATCGACGAAACGGCCGTCGCGACCTTCGTGGACGCCGGAAAGCGGTTCAAGATGCCGCCCGAGTGCGTGTTCCCCGCCTACGGCATGGCAGAGGCGACGCTGGCGGTCTCGTTCGCGCCGCTGTTCACCGGCCTCACGCTGGACGTCGTCGAAGCGGACGCCCTGGAAGCCGACAACCGCGCGGTGCCGGTGCCCGAGGACGACCCCCGCCGCGGCACGGACGCGGTCCGCTCGTTCGCCCTGCTAGGCCGCCCACTGGACGGTCTGGAAGCGGACATCGTCGACGAATCCGGTGCGGTACTGGGCGAACGCCAGGTCGGCGAGATCCGCCTGCGCGGCGAGGCGGTGACCCCGGGCTACCTGACGGTCAACGGCCCACTGGATACCCAGGACGCGGACGGCTGGATGAAGACCGGCGACCTGGGTTACCTGGTCGACGGCCAGATCGTGATCTGCGGCCGCCGCAAGGACGTCATCATCATGGGCGGCCGCAACCTGTACCCGACCGACATCGAACGCGCCGCCGGTTCGGTCGAAGGGGTCCGGGCAGGCAACGCCGTCGCGGTCCGCCTGGACGCGGGCAGCCGCCGCGAACGCTTCGCCGTGGTCGTGGAGTCCAAACTGGCCGGTGACGCCGCCGAGGAAAACCGCCTGGCCAAGGAAATCGCCGCCCGGGTCCGAGACGCAGTGGACATGCGCCCCTTCGCCGTCGTGGTCCTCCCCGCCGGAAGCCTGCCGAAAACCCCTTCCGGCAAGGTCAAGCGGGCAGCGACCGCAGTGCAGTACGCGGACAAGATCGCGAAAAACGCAGACGCCTAACCGCCGCCGCTGCACCCGAGCAACGAGGCACCCAGCCCCGGCCCCGTACCCCGATACGAAGCCAAAAACGCGGTCTGGGGGTGCTTGTCAAGGCATCTTTCCCGCCTTGACAAGCACCCCCAGACCGTCGTCACACTCAGCTTCGGGGTGCCCCACGCAACCACCGCCCCGCGAGGTGCGAAGCACGAGCCGTCGGGGACCTCACCTCCCAGACAACCCCTCCACCGGCGCCTCAGCGACCACCGGCCAAGAAGCCCGTCCAGCAGTGGCCTCGGTATGGTCCCGGCTCCCCGGAATCACCGGAGCCCTCCTTCCGGACCTCTCGGCGAGCTGCGCCTCCACCTCGTCGAGAAACTCGTCGACCTCGCGCTCGTCGTACCCGCGCTTGCCGATCAACGGCTTGGAGAACAGCACGTGGTGGACCTCGGCCGCGGTGAGATCGTCCTCGTCGGCGAGCGTTTTCGCGATCCGCCGCACGAAGTCGTCGACCTCCTGCTTGGCGTAGCCGCGGCGGCCGATCGGGGCGTTACCGAAAGCGACCTCAGCGAGATCCTCGGCGGTAAACGGCATGGATCATTCTCCGATTCAGGGTCGGGGTGGTGCGAACTCCTGAACTCCGTCCTAACTGGTCCCAGCCACCCCGGGAAGCCCGCGCCCGCCCGGACGACTCGATCAGGGCCCCATAAGCCACCCATCGAGTGAGAAATCGATCACGCACCGCCACAACGGCTCACCCACAGGCACCCCGGGCCGAAGCGGTCCTTGAGGCCGCATCCGGGTGAAACCCGGCATGGCGGGGTCAGGCGGCGTGGAACGCGTTCTGCGCCGCGGCCAGTCCCCGCGAAATCAGCGCCTCGGTGGCGTCCGCGCACCGGTCGATCTCGAACGGGAGCTCCTTGCGCTCGACCGTCGAGAAGTCCTTCAGCACGAAATCCGCCGGATCCTGCCGTCCCGGCGGCCGCCCGATGCCGAACCGCACGCGGTAGTAGTCGCGCGTGCCGAGCGATTTGGTGATGGACCGCAGTCCGTTGTGGCCGTTGTCGCCGCCGCCGAGCTTGAGCTTCAGCGCGCCGAAGTCCACGTCCAGCTCGTCGTGGACCACCACGACGCCGGACGGCGGGACCTTGAAGAACCGGGCCGCGCCGACCACCGGGCCGCCGGAGAGGTTCATGAACGACCGCGGCTTCACCAGCACCACGCGGGACCCGGCCAGCCTGCCCTCGAGCACCTCGGCCCCGCTGCGGTGGGCCTTGAACTTCCCGCCGATCCGGCCGGCCAGTTCGTCCAGCACCATGAACCCGACGTTGTGCCGGTTCCCGGCGTACTGGGGCCCGGGATTGCCAAGGCCGGCGAGCAGAATCAGCTCGCCGGCCCCGGGCAGGTCTTCACTCACGAAAGCGAGTTTATTCGGCCGCCTCGGCGGCGGCTTCCTCGGCTTCGGCGTCCTCGTCAGCGGCGCCGCGCGGGGCCTCGTTGACGGCGACGACGAGCGCCTCCGGGTCGGTGACCAGCTCGGCGCCCGACGGCAGGCTGATCTGGCCCGCGTTGATCTGGGTGCCGGCCTCGATGCCCTCGACGGAGACCTCGAACTGCTCGGGGATGTGCAGCGCCTCGACCTCGACCTGGATCGTGTCGATGTCCTGGGCGACCAGGGTGCCCGGGGCGGGGGTGCCGGAGACGACGACCGGAACGTCGACGGTGACCTTCTCGCCGCGCTTGACGACCAGCAGGTCGACGTGCTCGATGTAGTTCTTGAGCGGATGGACCACGATGGTCTTGGTCAGCGCCAGCTCGATGTTGCCCTGCAGGTCGAGCGTGATGACGGCGTTGGTGCCGTTCTCGCGCACGACGCGGGCGAACTCGATGGCCGGCAGCGCGAAGTGCCGCGGGTCCGAGCCGTGCCCGTAGAGCACCGCGGGGATTTTGCCGGCGCGACGGGTGCGGCGGGCGGCACCCTTTCCGAACTCGGTGCGCGGTTCGACGGAAAGACGTACCTCGGACACGGTTTAGCACTCCTTCAAATCACACGACGTGCGGCAGGGGGCGGCGGGATCGTCGATCTCTGCTTGGGGCGGCTGTGCACGGCGGCGAGATTGCGGGCGTGAGCGGACCACGGGGCTTCTCGAGCCGCCGCGTCGATCACGCCGGGCACCTACCGGCGCACCCGCCTCGCCGAGACAACCCGAGAAGTGTAAACCAGCCGGTCCGCACCGGCGTGCACCGGGTCGGGGCGGCCTCCCCCGGCCGGGTGGGTGACGACACAATTCCCGTCCCGCTCGCCGTTCCGGCGGGGGTGGCATGATTTCCGCGGATAGAGGGGCGGCCGACATGCGGGCTCGATGGACAGCGACAGCGCTGGTGCTGGTTGGCGGGCTTCTCGCGGGCTGCCAGGTCGCGGTGACCGGCACGGCGGGACTGTCCGATGCCGACCGGCAGCTGGCTACTCAGCGTGCACAGCAGCAGACGGCGATCGACGCCGCGCTGCGGGCGCTGGAGCAGGCGCCGGCACTGCAGTACGACGCGACGCTGAAGGACGGCGCCGGCACCCCGGCGACGCTGACCTACCGCGTCGCGCGCGACGGCAACGGCTTCGGCGCGCTGCCGCTGGAGGGCAAGCCGGTGCGGATCACCGAACCGAACGGGCAGCTGTACCTCGCCGCCGACGCGGACTACTGGAAGTCGCACGGCCTCGAGGAGAACAGCACCCAGTTCGGCTCCGGATGGGTGCACACCGTCGGCAGCGAACTGCCGGTCGACCCGGCCGCGCGGATGACCCCGGCGAAGCTCGCCGGCGAACTGCGCAAGGCGCTCGGCGGCCTCGGTTCGGGCGCGCCGCGGAAGCAGAAGCTGCCGGACGGCACCGAGGTGTACGACCTCGGCGGCGCGCTGCAGGTGACCACGGCCGAACCGCACCGGGTCACCGGGTTCGCGCCGGCGCTGCTCGATCCGCGCGGCGGCCCGAAGCTGGGCGCGGCGTTCCGGGTCCGGCCGCTGGGCGCGGCCGAGATCAAGCAGTTCCACACCGATTTCGACGCCGCGGTCGACGCGCTCGGGCAGCCGTTCGACGGCCTCGCGCAGGCGAGCGTCACGGTGCTCAACGACAAACTCGACTGCCAGGACTACGTCGGTTCCTGCAAGACCACTGTGGACGTTTCGAACAGCGTCGTCGGCAACCAGCCGGGTTCGAAACCGAGCGTGCACATCAAGCTTTCGGTGGAAATCAGCGCGGACACGCTCGGCTCGCAAAGCTGCGCGACGGAGGGCGACGCCGCCGCGGACGCGACCATCACGATGTCCTGCTCGGTCAAGTTCACCCTGCCCAACCGCACCGCGAGCTACCAGGTGCTGGCGAAGCCGACGGCGGTCGCCGAGGTGCGCTCGCCGGTCGACGCGAACGCGCTGAAGGCGAAGCTGGCCGCCGCGTTCGCCGCGCTCGGCGGCTGACCTGCACGCTCACCTCGGGGTGCGTTGCTTCCGTTGAAGTAGCCGAAGATCCGTCCCTACCATCGCCTGTGTCGAGAGCGTTGAGACGGACTTTCTTTCGAGGAGCGGCAAATGAGCAAGCTGGTGGTATTCGGCGCGACGGGATTCGCCGGTAGCCGGATCGTCGACGAGGCGCTGCGGCGCGGGCACTCCGTGACCGGGGTCGCGCGCAAGGCCGAGGGGCTGCCGTCGGAGGTCGAAGCGCGGGCGGGGTCGATGCACGACGCGGAATTCGTCGCTTCGGTGGCCAAGGGCGCGGACGTGCTCGTGATCGCGACGCCGGGCCGCGCGGACGAGGAGGGCCGCCGCCTGGTGGACGCGCTGCCGACGCTGGTCGAGGCGGCCCGCGCGAACGGCGCCCGGCTCGCGGTCGTCGGCGGCGCCGGTTCGCTGCGAGTCAGCGAGGACGGGCCGCGCTTGATCGACACCCCGGAGTTCCCGGAGGAGTACAAGGCGGAGGCGGGCAGCCACGTCCTCGTCCTGGAGGCGCTGCGCGAGCTGCCGGACGACGTCGACTGGTTCTACGTCAGCCCGGCGGCCGAGTTCGGTTCCTGGATTCCCGGCGAGCGCACCGGCACCTTCCGGCTCGGCGGCGACGTGCTGGTCAGCGACGCCGACGGCCGCTCGCACATCAGCGGCGCGGACCTGGCGATCGCGTTCCTGGACGAGATCGAGGAGCCGAAGCACTCGCGCGCCCGGTTCACGCTGGCGTACTGAACACCGGACCCGGTGGTGCGGTTTCCGTTGGCACCACCGGGTTGTGGGGTGTTCGTCAGCCAGGAGATCCGGCGGTGCACGCGAATTTCGTGGCGTGCGCCGGGTCGAGCGCGTTGGTGACCAGGTTCCAGACGTTGAGGTCGTAGGCTTCGCCGATGTGCCCGACGGGGTCGAACGGGCAGGTGTCCTGGACGTACTCGTTCGTGACGCCCGGCTCGCGCACGAAGGACGTTTCGGTCGGCGTGACCAGTTCGTCGAACCGTGACGTGAGCACGGTGTAGCGCACCCCGGGCTGTGCGATGGGACCGTTCGTGAGCGTCTGGACCGCGCTGCCGTCGGTGATCAGGTTGTCGCACGCCGGGCAGCCGAACGCGGTGAGCGCCTTGCCGACCTCGTCGCGCACTCCCAGCAGATACGCCAGCTTGGTCAGATTGGCGAACGTGGTGCCGTGCGTGGGCGGCGCGATGGCGACGACCGAGCCGATGCGGTCGGCGATGCCTTGCGTCTTGGTGACGTAAAGGGTTTGGAAGCCGCCCTCGGAGTGGCCGACCAGATCCACTTGCGCCGCACCGGTTTCCTTGAGCACCTCGCCGACGAACTGCTTGATTTCCGTGGCGGAGTCGGCGATCGGGCGAAGCCCGCCGACGAGCGGGAATCGCGGATACGCGCCGTAGGTCCGGCTGAAGGTGCAGTATCCCTTGGCGGCGACGTGGTCCTGGAGATAGTTCAAGTCCTCATAGGACGTCGCGCCGAGTCCGTGCAGGAACACCACGGGACGCGGATGCGCCGCGCTCGGCCGGCATGCCGGATCGTTGACGCCGCCGGTCGGGGCGGCTGCTGCGGGGGCGGCGAACGCGGCGGTCAGCAATGCCGCGGCGGCCAGGACGATGCGCAACCTCATCGGAGCGGTCCTTCCCTGTCGTCCTTGACAGAGTCCTTGACACTGGATACCCGGGGGTATTGGATACCTGAAGGTATTGAGCGGGCTGAGGCAGTGTCAACCCCCGGATGAGGGAGAAGCCGATGACCGGCCGGACGCGGCCGACGCGGGCGGAGACCCGGCGGCGCATCCTCGACGCGGCCTTCGCCGTGTTCGGGGAACAGGGCATCGCCGCGACGAAACTGACCGAGGTCGCCGCGGCGGCAGGGTTGACGAAAGGCGCGGTTTACTCGAGTTTCGCGTCGAAAGACGAACTGGTGCTGGCGTTGATGGAAGAACACGCCGCGCACCGGCTCGAGGCGAGCCTGGCGAGTTTCGCCGAAGCGGACGACGGCGGGGCGGGACTGGCGAACGTCGCCGCCGTGCTGATGTACGAAATGCGCGCCGACGCGGTGTGGCACCGGCTGCTGGCCGAGTTTTTCGCGATGGCGCACCAGGACGACCGGCGGCGCGACGCGTTGCGCCGGCGCCGCCGGGAGGTCCGCGACACGATCGCGCGGGCTTTGCGCCGGCTCGCCGAGGGACTGGACCTCGAACTTCCGTTGCCCGCCGAGGAATTCGCCGTCGTGCTGCTCGCGTTGAGCAATGGGTTGGCGGTGGAAGCCGACATCGACGACGAAGCGGTGCCGGACGGTCTCCTCGGCCGAGTGCTCACGCTCATCGCCGGAGACGCCGTCGCGAAGGTGCGGGCGGCGGCTAGCGACCCCGCAGTTCAGCCACCACCGGAGCGAAAGTCTCCATCATCGCCTCGAAAACGGTGAAGTAGGAGAAGCCGTACCGTTCGCGCTGTGCGATCAGTTGCTGCACCATTTCGTCCACCGTGCCGAAGAGCAGTTGCGGTGCCCGCAGCAGTTCGTCGACGTTGGCCGCGCTGCGCTCCTCGGTCTCGGCGTGCCATTCCGCGGCGGCCTGGCGGCGGTCGTCGGTGACCACGACGCGCTGGATCAGCATGTTGTAGCCGATCTCGCGATCCCCTGCCAGGGAACGGAAATACGCGACCCGCTCGTCCATCGCCACGTCGTTGTCGAGCACGAACGTGCCCGGCGGGCGGCCGCGATCCTGGCGCAGACCGGCGAATCCGACGATGTCCGCCTGTTCCGCGGCGAGCTTCAGCACGCCGTCGCTGTTGCCCGCGATCAACAGCTTCGGCATGCCGCCTTCGTCCTCCACGCGCGTGCGCAACTCGTCGAGACCCTCGGCGAGGTAGGCGATCCGGTCGGCGGCTTTGCGCCACGGCAGCCCGGCGTCGTCGAACTCGTGCTTCATGTGGCCCGAACCGAGACCGAGTTCCAAGCGGCCTTCGGTGAGTTTGTTGACAGTGGCGACATCGCGTGCGAAGAGCGCCAGGTTGTAGAAGGGAACATTGGACACCAACGTGCCGACCCGTACCCGCTCGGTCACCGCGGCGGCGGCCGTGAGCGCGGGAAACGGCGACAGCCGCCCCGGCCCGAGATGGTCGGGCACGGTCAGGTGGTCGTAGCCGAGCTCCTCGGCCCGCCGGCATTTTTCGGCCCCACTCGGTGCCGGTGGCCGTGAGCCGCAGGCTGACGCCGAATTCGAAGTTCCCCATGGCCGTGACGCTATCCAGTCCCGGACGGGTGACGCACGGATTTTCGCCGCCGGCGGAACCCGGTTTTTGTCGTACCCCCTCGTTAGCTTCGGGGGCATGGTGTTGTCGAAGGAAGAACGGGAACAGTTTCTGGCCGAACCGCACATCGGCGCGCTCTCCGTGGTCGAGCGCCCGGACCGCGCACCGCTCACGGTGCCGATCTGGTACCAGTACACGCCGGGCGGCGAACTGTGGGTGATCACGGAACCGAACTCGCGCAAGGCAAAGGCGATCGAGGCGGCGGGACGGTTCAGCCTGATGGTGCAACGGGTCGAACCAACGGTGCGGTACGTGTCGGTGGAGGGCCCGGTCGTGCGGACCCGGCCGGGCAGCGCCGAGCTGACGTGGGAGATGGCGTCGCGGTATCTGCCCGCCGACAAGGTGGCCGGGTATGTGGAGTTCGAGCGGACACAGCTGGGCGAGCACATGGCGATCCACATGCGGCCGGAGAGGTGGTTGTCTTCGGATATGGGAGCTGCGTGAGGACGGTGGGTGAGCTGGTTTGGCGTGAGGGAGGCGGGTGAGTGCTGCTTGGCGGGGCGTGGGGTGGGTTGGGTGGGAAGTGTGGGTGAAGGGGAGTGGGTGATGGGCTCGGGTGAGCGGTGTGGCGTGAGGAAGGCGGGTGAGTGCTGCTTGGCGGTGCGCGAGGTGGGTTGAGTGGGAACTGTGGGTGAGGGGAGTGGGTGATGGGCTCGGGTGAGGGGTGCGGCGTGCGGGAGGCAGGTGAGTGCCGCTTGACGGTGCGTGAGGTGGGTTGGGCGAGAAGTGAGGGTGAGGGGTGTGGGGCGCGGGTGAGCGGTGTGGCGTAAGGGAGGCGCCTGAGTGCCGCTTTGCGGTGCGCGAGGTGGGTTGGGTGAGAAGCGTGGATGGAGGGCGTGGGTGACGGGTGCGGGGTGACAAATGAGCGGTGTGGCGTGAGGGAGGCGGGTGAGCGTCGCTAGGCGGAGCGCGGGGTGGGCTGCGCCCGTCACTCCGCGCCCTTCTTCCCACGCTCGCCACCTCGCGCCCGTCACCCTGCGGCTTTCAGCTCACTCCTCTCACCCACGCTTCTCACCCAGCGCACCCGGCCCACCCCGCGCCCTTCACCCGGCGCTCGCCACCTCGTGCCCTTCATCCCACGCTCCCCACCTCGCGGCCTGCACCCAGCGCACCCGGCCCACCCCGCGCACTCACCCCGCCCCCGCGCACCTCACCCCCGTTCGTCGCCCATTCCTCTCACCCACACTTCTCACTCAGCCCACCCCGCACCCAGCCCACCCCGCACCCCTCACCCCACGTCCGTCACCCACTCCCCTCACCCACGCGGGTGAGCCGTCGGCACGCTGGTGTGCCGGACGAGGCCGGTCCGCGCGGCAGTCAGGGCCCGCACAACAACGGTGTCAACCGAGCGTCACAACTAGACAGGAGGTGGTGTTTGGATCATTGGTGCCCTCAAGACAGGCATAAACTGTCCGGTCCTCGTGGGCACCGCTGAAATGAGGCGTCGCGCCCGGAGCGCGACTTCCTGGGCTGGCCAACCCGGCTGGCCTGAACGTACCGCGGCGTCGCCCGTCGCTCTCGGATCGCCGGGATTGAGCCCGACAGCAAACCGGGCCCCTGGCGTTTCCGCCAAGAGCCCGGATGTGACTGCGTCAGTCAGGCTGATGCCGTCCGTGTCACGCGTTGCCGTCGAAGAGCGAGGTGACCGAGCCGTCCTCGAAGACCTGTTGGATGGCTTCCGCGAGCATCGGGGCGATAGACAGCACCGTCAGACCCGGGAAGTGCTTCTCCTCCGGGATCGGCAGCGAGTTCGTCACGATGACCTCGCGGGCCTTGCACTGGGAGAGCCGCTCGGTGGCCGGGTCGGAGAGGATGCCGTGCGTGGTCGCGATGACCACGTCCGCCGCGCCCTCCTCGAGCAGGGCCTCGGTGGCCTTCACGATGGTGCCGCCGGTGTCGATCATGTCGTCGATCAGCACGCAGAGCTTGCCCTCGACCTTGCCGACCACGCGGTTGGCCACGGCCTGGTTCGGCTTGTCCGGGTCGCGGGTCTTGTGGATGAACGCGATCGGCCGGTCGCCGAGCTGCTGGGCCCACTTCTCGGCCAGCCGCACGCGGCCCGAGTCCGGCGAAACGACCGTGATGTCCGCGTCGCCGTAGGTCGCCTTGATGTGGTCGGCCAGCACGGTCTGCGCCATCAGGTGGTCGACCGGGCCGTCGAAGAAGCCCTGGATCTGCGCGGTGTGCAGGTCGACCGTCATGATCCGGTCCGCGCCCGCGGTCTTGAACAGGTCCGCGATGAGCCGCGCCGAGATCGGCTCGCGGCCCTTGTGCTTCTTGTCCTGGCGGGCGTACGGATAGAACGGCATGACCACGGTGATCCGCTTGGCGCTCGCGCGCTTGAGCGCGTCCACCATGATCAGCTGCTCCATCACGTACTCGTTGATGGGCGTGGTGTGCGCCTGGATCACAAACGCGTCGGTACCGCGCACCGACTCCTCGAACCGCACGAACAGCTCGCCGTTGGCGAACGTGTGCGCGGTCTGCGGGGTGATCGTCACGTTGAGGTGCTTGGCGACCTCTTCCGCGAGCTCGTGGTGCGCACGCCCGGAGAAGAGCATCAGATTCTTCTTCGGCGTACCTGACTTCGGACTCATGCTGGCGACTCCCCGTCGGTTCCTGCTGCTGACTCGGACACAACGGTGTCCTGCTGCTGGGCGGCGAGCGCGGCTTCCGCCGCCTCCGCCGCGGGCGTACCCGGCCTGCGCCGGACCGCCCAGCCTTCGATGGTGCGCTGCGGACCGGCCGACAGCGCCAAGGAGCCAGGCGGAACGTCGTCGCGGATCACCGCACCGGCTCCACTGTAAGCGCCGTCCCCGATCCGCACCGGCGCGACCAGCGTGTTGTCCGCCCCAAGCCGGACATGCGAACCGACAACGGTCTGGTGCTTGCTCACCCCGTCGTAGTTCACGAAGACACTGGAACAGCCGATGTTGCTGTGGTCGCCGACGATGGCGTCGCCCACGTACGTGAGATGCGGCACCTTCGTTCCGGTGCCGATTTGCGCGTTCTTCGTCTCCACGAACGCGCCCAGCTTGCCTTTCGCGCCGAGCTTCGTGCCCGGCCGCAGGTACGTGTACGGACCGACATTCACGCCGTCGCCCAGCTCAGAGCCCGAACCGTGCACGCGGACGACCGACGCGCCCGCTCCGATCCGCACGTCGGTCAGGGTGGTGTCCGGGCCCACCACGGAGCCCTCGCCGACCGAGCAATGGCCCTTGAGCTGGGTGTTCGGCTCGATCAGCACGTCGCGGGAGAGCGTGACGTCCGCCTCGATCCAGGTCGTGTTCGGGTCGGTGACCGTGACGCCTTCGCGCTGCCAGCGGCGCACGATCCGGCGGTTGTACTCGGCGCCGAGCACCGAGAGCTGCACCCGGTCGTTCACGCCCTCGGTCACCCACGGGTCGTCGACCACCAGCGCGCCGACGCCCTTGCCGTCCTCGCGCGCGATGCCGAGGACGTCGGTGAGGTAAAGCTCACCCTGCGCGTTGTCGGTGGACAGCCGCGACAGGCCGTCGATCAGCACGGCCGCGTCGAAGGCGTAAACCCCGGAGTTGATCTCGGTGATCGCCCGCTGCTCCGGCGTCGCGTCCTTGTGCTCGACGATCGCGCTGACCGAACCGTCGGCGCCACGGACGATGCGGCCGTAGCCGGTCGGGTCGGCGACCTCGGCGGTGAGCACGGTGACCGCGTTGCCGGTCTTGACGTGCTCGGCGCGCAGTGCTTCGAGGGTTTCGGTGTCCAGCAGCGGAACGTCGCCGTAGCTGACGACGACGGTGCCGGTGAGTCCTTCCGGCAGCTCGGCCAGCGCGCACGAAACGGCGTGCCCGGTGCCCTTCTGCTCTTCCTGCACGGCGGTGGCGACCTCGCGGCCGAGCGCCTGCCCGACCCGTTCGAGCTCGGCGCGCACGGCGTCGCGGCCGTGCCCGATGACGACCACCAGATGCTGCGGCTCGAGGCCGGCAGCGGCGCGCACAGCGTGTTCCACCAGCGGCCTTCCGGCGATCGGGTGCAACACCTTAGGAGTGGAGGAACGCATGCGGGTGCCCTCACCCGCAGCGAGGATCAGCGTGCTCAGCGGGCCGCTCACGAGTCTCCCAACGATTCACCGGTGCGTTGACGAGCACCAACGATCCTACGTGGGGTCCTCAGCGCTCCACGCGGGGTCGGTCGGAGCGGTTTCCCCAGGCCAGCCGCCGGTGCCGTCGCCTGCCATCGAATTGGCCGACGCGACCTGGTTGCCGCCGCCGCGTTTCGCTTCGTACATCGCCGCATCCGCGCGCGCGAGCACCTGCTCGGCCCGCTCCTGCGGACGCAGCGACACGAGCCCGATGGACAGCGTCACCCCGTGCGAAAGGTGGTGCGGCAGCGTCGCGACGGATTTGGCCGCGCGGCCGAGCGCCATTTTCGCCGCCGACGCCGGCGCGCCGGGCAGCAGCACGATGAACTCGTCGCCGCCGTAGCGGGCCACCACGTCGTCGCCGCGCAAAGCGTCGCGCAGAGTACTTGCCACAACACGCAAAACGTTGTCGCCCTCGGCGTGCGACTGCTTGTCGTTGACACCCTTGAACCCGTCGAGGTCGACCAGCGCGACCGCGAGCGGCTGCGCGTCCGCCGACGACGCCAGCGCGCGCAGCCGTTCGTCGAGCGCGCGGCGGTTCGGCAGGCCGGTGAGCGGATCCTGCAGTGCCTGCTGGGTGATCGCGCCGTGCTCGGCGGAAAGCCGTTCATGCTCGCGACGCGCGTTCAGCGTGGCGATCTGCGATTCGCGCAGCGCCCACATTTCGGTTTCCAGCGCGGTCGCGTAGTCGATCAGCGACTGGCTCGCGGCTTCCGGGTCGAGCCGGGCGAGTTCGCGGGAGAGAGTGAGCCGCATCGACGGCTGCGAGACGTCCTCGGCCAGCAGGTCGCGGGATTCGCGCAGCACCCGCAGCGCGTCGGAGCGGCGGCCGGCCGCGTCGAGACACCGGGCCAGCGCGATCGCGACCAGTTCCTGCTCGTGCGGGAAATGGTGGCCGAGATGCATGCTCTGCAGCCGTTCGACGTGCTCGGCGGACGGATCGTGCAGCGCGAGCGCGGCGGCTAGCACGCCGACTTGGTCGACCGCGGACACCCCGATCTTGCGCGGGAACAGCGATTCGGCGAACGGCCCCTCGGCGGCGACCGCCATCGACGCGGCGGTGCGGAACTTCTCCGCCGATTCGTCGTACTGCTCGATCCGCTCGAGCCGAAGACCCCAGCCGAGCAGCATCTTGACCCGGTTCATCAGCTGCAGGGTGATCTCGTGCGGGCTCGCGCTTTCCCGGATCGCCTGGTGCGCGCGGCCGATCACCTCTTCGGCGGCCTCGTAGACGCCGAGCTGGTTGAGCACGATCCAGCAGTCGATGAGCGCCATCGACTGCATGCGGTTCCAGTTGCGCACGCCGACCTGGCGGTCCGGGATGGTGGAATCGTCGAGGATCGCGAGCGCGCGGGCGATCTCGGTGAGCGCGGCGTCCTCCTGCGCGGCGAGCACGAGCCGGCGTCCGCGCAGCGCGTGCGCGTCCGCGCGCAGCAGCGACAGCCCGTGCCGGCGGGTGTGCGCGAGCATCTCGTCGAGCCGGGGTTCGGCCTCGGCGGCGAGGCCGCGGGTGACGAGCCGGGCGAAGGCGGAGGCGCGCAGCAGCTGGGCGACGAGGGTGGGTTCACCCCGGCGGAGGGTTTCTTCGAGCAGCTCGTCCATGATCTTGACGATCTCGAGCTGGTTTTCGTGTTCCTGGCGCTGAACGGCCGCGATGAGCTCCCGCGCGCGCCCGACCAGCCACGCGTCCGACATCTCGACCAGGGTCGGGCGACGGGCGCCCCCGGGGTCGCTCGGTTGCTCGCTCAGCCGCCCCCACTCCCATCGCCCTCGCCGGATGTGCAGCTCCGCCGCCAGGATTCGAACCTGAACTGTCAGAACCAAAATCTGAAGTGCTGCCGATTACACTACGGCGGATCGGTCCTGGTCAGGATAGCGATGATCGAGGACGGGGGCGCCAGGAGGGGGAGCCGTGCGTCACAGAGCCGTCCCGCGCACTGGGCAATCGGACTTTTCGGGCCTCCACAGCGCCGGAAACCTCCTGTACCGTAACTTACGACACCGTAGGTAAGGGCACCCTTGGCAAGGGGTTGTAAGAGGAAAGAAGTGAGCGCATGACGGCCACCCTCGATCGTTCTCAGTCAGCGGGCGACCCGCCGAAGGGGCCCAAGCCGATCATCGAAGGACAGCGGTCGATCGGGGTCCAGCTGTCGGTGTACTTCGGGGTGCTGCTGCCGATCGTGGCGCTGCTGGTCGCGGTTCCGTTCGCCTGGGGCTGGGGGCTGACCTGGCTGGACGTCGCGCTGTTCGTCGTGTTCTACGGGATCAGCGGGCTGGGCATCACCGTCGCCTACCACCGCCACTTCACCCACGGTTCGTTCAAGGCCAAGCCGTGGCTGCGCGTGGCGATGGCGATCGCGGGCAGCATCGCGCTGCAGGGCCCGGTGATCACCTGGGTGGCCGACCACCGGCGCCACCACGCGTTCTCCGACCGCGACGGCGACCCGCACTCGCCGTGGGCGTACGGCACCTCTCCGCTGGCCATCGCCAAGGGGTTCTGGCACGCGCACATGGGCTGGCTGTTCGAGCGCGACAAGAGCAACCAGGGCCGGTTCGCGCCGGATCTGGTGAAGGACAAGGCGATCCGCAAGGTCGACGACCTGTTCTGGCTGTGGTCGCTGGTGAGCCTGTTCGGCCCGGCGCTGCTGGGCGGCCTGCTCTCGTGGTCGCTGTGGGGCGCGGTGACCGCGTTCTTCTGGGCCGGCCTGGTCCGGATCTGCGTGCTGCACCACGTGACCTGGTCGGTCAACTCGATCTGCCACATGATCGGCGAGCGCCCGTTCGCCGCCCGCGACCGTTCGGCGAACTTCTGGCCGCTGGCGATCTTCTCCTTCGGCGAGTCCTGGCACAACCTGCACCACGCCGACCCGACCTCGGCCCGGCACGGCGTGAAGCGCGGCCAGATCGACATGTCGGCGCGGCTGATCTGGATCTTCGAGAAGTTCGGCTGGGTGCACGACGTGCGGTGGCCGACGCCGCAGCGGCTGGCCCGGATCGCCGCTCAGGCCAAGTAGTTTTCCCTTGCCGGGCTTGGTTTCCCGGCCCGTTCCGCCGAATGAACCCCGTCGCCGCGGCGGGGTTCGTTCGTTTCGACCGGCGGCTCCCTGGAGCCGGCCGGGGCGAGGCCCGCTACCCTGCTGCGAATGGCGGGGAGACGACGGGCGAAGCGAGAAGCAGCGGTCACCGGCGCGCGGCCGGCCGCACCGGTCGCCCGGGTGCGCATGACCGGCACCGAGCGCAGGCAGCAATTGCTCAACGTGGCGCGCGCCCTGTTCGCCGAGAAGGGGTTCGACGGCACCTCGGTCGAGGAGATCGCCGCGCGGGCGAACGTGTCCAAACCGGTGGTTTACGAGCACTTCGGCGGCAAGGAAGGCATTTACGCCGTCGTGGTCGACCGGGAGACGCAGCTGCTGCTGGACCGGATGGTCTCGACGCTCCACGGTGGACACCCGCGGGTGATGCTGGAGCAGGCGGCCATCGCGTTGCTGAGCTATGTCGAGGATTCCCACGACGGTTTCCGCATTCTCGTCCGCGATTCCCCGGTCGCCAGTTCCACCGGCACGTTCTCGACTGTCCTCAACGACATCGCGAGCCAGGTCGAGCACATCCTCGCGCAGCAGTTCGCCGCGCGCGGGTACGAGGAGAAGCTGTCCGCGCTTTACGCGCAGGCGCTGGTCGGCATGGTCGCGCTGACCGGGCAGTGGTGGCTGGACGCGCGCAAGCCGAAGCGCGACGAGGTCGCCGCGCATTTGGTGAATCTCGCCTGGAACGGGTTGTCCCATCTGGAGAACAAGCCGCGGCTGCTCGGCTGAGTCTTCAGCCGCCGGAGGGCGCGTTGCTCAGGTCCACGACGCAGAACAGGTTGTCGTCCGGGTCGGCGAGGACCACGAAGTCCGGTTCCGGCGGGTAGTGCGGCCAGTCGACCCGTTTCGCGCCTAGCCCGATCAGCCGTTCCACCTCGGCCCGTTGCTCGTCCGCGGTGTCGGTGTAGAGGTCCAGGTGCAGCCGCGGCCGCGGTTCGGCGGGCGATTCGCTGCGCAGCAACCCGAGGGCGTGCGTGCCGTCGGGGTGGGCCAGCGTCCGCCACGTCGCGCTCGCCCATTCCGGGTCTTCGACAAGCCCGAGCGCCTCGGACCAGAACCGCATCGCGCGTTCGACGTCGGCGACCCCGAGCACCGTGATTCCGAGCCGCAGCATCAGGCCAGTTTTCCTTGTGCGTGCAGGTCGTCGAGGATCAGCTGGACCGTCGCCGACACCTGGTCGCGGTCGGCGTGGGCGAGCCAGCCGAACGATTCGATCTCGCTGCTCGGCTTCAATTCGCCGGTGTATTCGGCGGTGTAGCAGGTCATCCGCACCACGACGCCGTCCGCTTTGCCGTGCGCCTGCGCTTCCCAGGTCCCGGCCGGCCGCGCGGAAGCCGGGTCCAGCGTCACGCTCAGTTCCTCGGCGATCTCCCGGACCAGCGTCTCGACGTCCGATTCGCCTTCCTCGCGTTTCCCGCCGGGCAGGTACCAGGTGTCCTTGCCCGCCGAGCGCGCGGCGAGCAGCTTGCCGTCGACCAGGTGCAGCCAGGCGACTTTGTCGATGGTGGACATGTCCGCCACCCTACCGCCGCGCCCGCCGGTCCAGGTCCGCGAGCAGGATGCGCAGGAGATCGGCCAGCTGCTCGCGCTGTTCCGGGGACAACGCCGACACCAGGGTTTCCTCGTGTTCCAGCAGATCGCCGACGGTCCGCTCGATCAGCTCGTGCCCGGCCTCGGTCAGCTCGACGTACACCCCGCGACGGTCCGAAGTGGACTTGACCCGGCGGACGTGTCCGTCGCGTTCGGCGCGGGCGGTTTGCTGGGAGATCGCGCCGGGGCTGACCCGGCAGCGTTTCGCGAGTTCACCCGCGCTGAGCCGGTACGGCGGCCCGGCCCGGCGCAGCGTGCTGAGCAGGGTGCGGGTCGAGGCGTCCATCCCGAGTTCGAGCATGGTCGCGCGCCGGTCGTCTTCGAGCAGTTTCGCGATGTGCCAGATCCGCGTGATCACGCCGATGGACGACACCGGCGTGCCCGGCCGCTCGCGCAGCCACGCCCGCTGAATCTCGTCCACCTCGTCGCTTGACGGGTTTTCGCCGCCGCCGGTACCGTCGCTCACGAGAGGTACTTTAGCAGTAAAGGACATGCGATGAAACGGGAAGTCGTAGTAACCGGCGGCGGTACCGGAATCGGGTACGCGATCGCCGCGGCGTTTGCCCGGGCGGGCGATCAGGTCACGATCACCGGGCGGCGCGAGGAGGTGCTCACCGAGGCGGCGACGCTGCTCGGCGCGCGTGCGGTGAGCTTCGACGCGAGTGATCCCGAGGACGTCGAGGCGGCGCTCGACCAGCTGCCGGAACGGGTCGACGTGCTGGTCAACAACGCTGGCGGCAACACGGATTTCCTGCGTACCGACGACGGAGGCCTCAAAGCGCTCGACGCGGCTTGGACGGCCAACCTCCGGGCGAACCTGTTCAGCGCCGCGTTCGTGACCACGGCGCTGCAGGACCGGCTGGCCGACAACGGCCGCATCGTCACCATCGGTTCGATCGCCGGGCACACCGGAGCCGAATCGTACGGCTGGGCGAAGGCGGCGGTGGAAGTGTGGAATACCGAAACCGCGCGGCAATTCGGGCCGCGCGGGATCACCGCGAACATCGTCGCGCCGGGGCTGATCGTGGACACCGAATTCTTCCGCGGGAAACTTTCCGCCGAGCGCCGGGAATGGCTGATCGAGAACACGATGACGAAACGGGCGGGCAAACCGGACGACGTCGCCGAAGTGGTGCGGTTTCTGGCGTCCCCGGAGGCCGGGCACGTCACTGGGCAGGTCGTGCACGTGAACGGCGGCGCGTACGTCGGCTGAGGTCAGCCGGGGGTCACGCGCAGCACTTTGTCGTTGCTGCCGTTGGAAGTCGTCACGTACAGCGAGCCGTCCGGTCCGCTCCGGGCCGCGCGCAACCGGCCGAATTTGTCGTTGAATTCCGCGGGCAGCGTGACTCTGGTGACCTTCGCGGCCGCGTCCAGGTGCAGCAGCAGGAGTTTCTGCCCCTTCAGCGCGACCACGACCAGCGCGCCTTCGTCCGCGCCCCATTGCTTGCCGGTGAGGAAGGCGTCGCCGCTGGTCGCCTCGGTGACCTGCCCGCTGGTCCACAGTGGACGAACCGCGTCCGGGAACCGGGTGGTGTCGGTCATCGGCACGCTCTCGTCGTAGCTGGAATCGACGCCGCCCTTCGACGGATCCCAGCCGTAGTTCCCGCCCGGCCGCAGGAGATTCACCTCGTCGTCGAACGCCGGTCCGTGTTCGGAGGTGACCACCTGGCCGGTGCCCGGCCGGATCGCGACGCCCTGCACGTTGCGGTGGCCGTAGGTGTAGATCCGCCGCTCGTTCGGGTCGGCGGACGCGGAGAAGGGGTTGTCCGGCAACGGTTCCCCGGTCTTCGCGTGGATCCGCAGCACCTTGCCGCCGAGGCTGTGCCGGTCCTGGGCCACGGTGGACCGGGCGGTGTCGCCGGTGCCGACGAGCAGCGCGCCGTCGGGAGCGAGCGTCGGGCGGCAGCCGGAATGCCGTCCGCTCGGGTTCACCGGCAGGCCGGTCAGCAGGTCGCGCACCTTCGCCGCGCTCGCGCCGTCGTCGGCGAGCCGCCAGGTGACGAGCCGGACGTCGACCGCGCGGCCGTTTTGCTGGTGAGTCTGGCAGGTGGTGAACTCGCGCGAGGTCGCGAAATCCGCCGCCAGGACCAGGCCCATCAAGCCGCCTTCGCCCTGCACCAGGACGTCGGAGAAATCGGCGCGCACGTCGGTCGTCCGGCCGTCGCGGACCAGCGCGAGCTTGCCGGGGCGCTGCGGCACGAGCAGGGAACCGTCGGGAAGGAAGCCGACGTCCCAGCCGTGCTCGAGGCCGTCCGCGACCTCGTGCACGGTGAACCGGCCGGGCTCGGACTTCGCGGGCGCGGCCGAGCAGGCGGCGAGCAGCAGGACGGCGGCGACCAACGTGACGAGACGCATGGGTCCAGCATGCCCCGGTTCAGCCGCCGGGACGTACCAATCCGGACTCATACGCGAACACGACCGCGTGAACCCGGTCCCGCAGCCCGAGCTTGTTCAGCAACCGCCCGACGTGCGTCTTCACCGTCGTCTCGCCGATGAACAGCGTCCCGGCGATCTCGGTGTTCGACAATCCGCGCGCGATCAGGCCGAGCACGTCCTTCTCACGTTCGGTCAGCGTCTCCAGTTTCTGCTCGTCCAGCGGCGTCCGATGGGCGCTGAGGTACCGGTCGAGCAGGCGTTTCGTGACCGACGGCGACACCATCGCGTCACCGCGCAGCACGCCGCGGATCGCCACCAGCATCTCGTCCGACGGCGCGTCCTTGACCAGGAATCCGCTCGCCCCGGCGCGAAGCGCGGAGTAGGCGTACTCGTCGAGGTCGAACGTCGTGATCACCAGAACCGAGGTGTCCGGCAGTTCGGCGCAGATCTGCGCGGTGGCCGCGACGCCGTCGAGCACCGGCATCCGGACGTCCATCAGCACGAGCTCCGGCCGGTGCGCGCGGGCGAGTTCGACGGCTTCCGCGCCGTCGCCCGCCTCGGCGACCACCTCCAGGTCGGGCTGGCTGTCCACGATCATCCGCAGCCCGACGCGCACCAGTTCCTGGTCGTCGCAGATCAGCACGGACGTCATGCGGCGTCCGTCCGCAGCGTGGCCGACACGCGGTAGCCGCCGTCCGGCAGCGTGCCGGTTTCGAGCTTGCCGTGGTACATCGCGACGCGCTGGGCCATGCCGGTGAGCCCGCGTCCCGACCCGGGAAGCCCCGCCGCGACCGGTTGCCGTCCGCCGGAGTTGGTGACTTCGACGTGGATTTCCGGACCGGCGAAGGTGACCCGGACCCGGCCGCTCGCGTCGGCCGGCGCGTGTTTGAGCATGTTGGTCAAGGCCTCCTGGACGATGCGGTACGCCTGAAGCGCGACTCCGGCGGGAAGGTCGGCGATGTCGCCGTTGACTTCGAGGGTGATGTCGCGGCCGGATTGCGCGACGAGCGTGCGCAACTGGTCGAGCGTCGGCTGCGGAGCGCGCGCGGGTTCGCCAGCATGCATCACTTCTAACAGCCGCCGTAGTTCAGCGAGCGCGGAACGGCCCGTTTTGCTGATGGTGTCGAGCGTACGGTCGACAGCGTCCGGGTCGTGATGGCGCGCGAGCTTCGCTCCTTCGGCGTTCAGGACGATCACGCTCATGCTGTGTGCGAGTACGTCGTGAAGCTCGCGCGCGATCCGCGTGCGCTCTTCGGCGACTGAAGCGCGGCTGCGGGCTTGTTCCTCGGAGGCTGCCAGTTCCGCTCTTAACCGCTCTTCTTCGGCGAGTTGCTCCTTCGTGCGGAAGAACGCGCCGAGCGCCCATGCGGCCAGGAACAGCGGCGCTGCGCCGAAGATGGTGAGCGTCGGGTTCAGGGTGTGAGTGCCCCAGGTGAATCCCCAGAACGTTTCCAGCCCGGCGATAGCTACCGCGAAGCCGATGAACCATCTGTCGCCGGCTTTTACGAGCGTGTACAGAACGACGGCCATCGCGAGGTCGCTGCGGCCGCGGTCGTAGGCCCATATCTCGTTGGTGTAGACGACAGCTACGCCGATGAGGATCAGGAGCGCAACTGTGCGAGGGTAGCGGCGACGCAGCAACAGCGGCAGCAGGAACAGCATGGAGAGCATGCGGATCAGCCACGTGTCCTGGTCCGCGATGTTGGGGCCGAAGGCGACGAAGACGGCGTACAGCGGCAAGTCCAGCAACCAATGCTGCTTGCGTACCCACATCACCAGTCCACGCACCGAACGAACGTAACGCGCGGCCGTCGTCGCGCGCGTCGTTCCGGAGGATGGCTGTGGTCCTCCGAGCGGACGACTTTTCCCGCCGCCCGAGCCGATCCGCGATGACCAGGCCGCTTCCTACCGTCGAAAACATGTCGATTACCAGGGAGTTCTTCCGGCACCCGATGCGTACCGGCGCGATCGCGGCCAGCTCGGCACGGCTGGCCGGAGTGATGACTGCCGGGCTGGGCGTCGAGAGCGCGCACAGCGTCGTGGAGCTAGGGCCGGGAACGGGTGTCTTCACCGAAGTACTGCTTCGCATGCTTCAGCGCGACGCGCACTTCACCGCAGTCGAAATCAACCCGCATCTCGTACAAGAGCTACGCGAACGCTTTCCGTCGCTGCACATTGCGGAAGGCTCCGCAGAACACGTCGCTGCGTACGTGACCATGCCGGTCGACGTGGTCGTCTCCGGTCTGCCGTGGACAGCTATGCACGCTGCACCACAGGCGGCGGTATTGAACTCTGTCTGCGAGGTGCTGTCTCCACAAGGCCGCTTCACCACCTTCGCGTACGCGCACACCGCCTGGACACCGCCAGCGCGCCACTTCGCACGGTTGCTGCGCAGCCGCTTCGCGGTTGTCGAACGCACCAGTGTCGTTTGGCGGAACCTGCCGCCGGCGTACGTGTACCGCGCCGCTTTGCCCGTGCGGTCGGGACTGGACCGCTATGGACAGCCTGCTTCAGCCGCTTCTTGACGCTCCCGCGCCGCTCGTCTACTTGATCTGCGCGTTGGTGATCATGGCCGAGACCGCGCTGTTGCCTGGCATCGTGCTGCCGACGCTGTCGACCTTGCTGCTCATGGGTTTCCTTGTGCAGCGCGGGACTTTACAGCTGTGGCCAGCTCTCGCAATCTGCGTCGCGGCGGCTTTGGCGGGGGACCAGCTCGCGTACTGGGAGGGCCGGCTGTGGGGTCCGAAGCTGCGACGGTCGCGCGTAGGGCAGCGGATCGGCGAAGCGAAGTGGGACAAGGCCGAAGCGACCATCGCGCGTTACGGCGTGCCAGCAGTCGTCCTAGGGCGGTGCCTCGCGGGCGTACGCACTCTCGTGCCCCGCGTCGCCGGTTCTGCCGGACTGTCGTACCGACGCTTCTTCGTCGGAAGCCTGTGCGCGGCGGTGCTCTGGGCAGGGGTGGAGCTGACGATGGGTCAGCTCACCGGGTGGGTCGCGCCTTGAGCAGCTCCGCAGTCGAAGCGTCGGCCGGCAGGAAGGTTTCGAGGCTCAGCTCGGCGACCGTCACGTCGACCGCGGTGGCGAAGTGCGTGATCGCGGTGAGCAGCCGCAATTCGCCCGCAGAGCTGGACAACTGCAGCGGCACGGCGAACCCGAGGTGGTCGCCGGACGGTTCGCCGGGCGACGGCAGGTAGCCGGTGAGTTCGTCCAGCAACGCCTGGTGCCGGGGATCTGGACCCTGCGCCAGACCTTGGCGAGGGCGTTCGAGCACGTGCTGCGCCCAGTCGGCGAAATTCCGGATCCGCGGCGCCAGCCCGCGCGGGTGCAACGCCAGCCGCAGCACGTTGACCGGCGGTTCGAGCAGGTCCTCGGCGACGCCCTCGGTGAGCAGGCCGAAACTGTCGTTCGCCGCGACCAGGTCTCCGTAGCGGTTCACGACCAGCGCCGGGTACGGCTCGTGTCCGGCGAGCAGGGCGCGCAGCGAGTCCAGCACCGGCGTCAGCGCGGGGTCGTCCAGCCGGGTTTCCGGGTAGACCGGCGCGTATCCGGCGGTCAGCAGCAAGGCGTTGCGCTCGCGCAGCGGCAGCCCGAGCGCCTCCGCGACGCGCACCACCATGCCGCGTCCGGGCAGCGAACGGCCGCGTTCCATGAAGCTGACGTGGCGTTGCGTCGTCCCGGCTTTCAGCGCGAGGTCGAGCTGGCTGAGCCGGCGGCGGGAGCGGGCGTCGCGCAAGGCGTCGGCGAACGAAGCGGGCACCTGAGCGATTCTGGCCGAGGGCCCGGACGCCGGGCCATTCCCTGGAGGGAATTGCCGGGACGCCGGGCCGCGCTGGATTGTCGACGGCGTGGAATTCGGACTTCTTCTTCCCGCCGGACAGGCACAGCTCGAAGCTGGCGGCACCCCGCGTGCCCTCGTCGCATTGGCCCGCGAAGCCGAACGGCTCGGCTTCGATTCGATCTGGGCCGGCGACTCGCTTTCCCGCCCCCGGATCGAACCGCTCACCCTGCTCACCGCGGTCGCGCAGGCAACCGAACGGGTCACCGTCGGAACCGCCGTGCTGCTGCCCGCGCACCGCAATCCAGTGCAGACCGCGATGACGCTCGCGTCGGTCGACCTGATCTCCGAAGGACGGCTGGCGGTCGGCGTCGGCGCGGGCTTCCCCGGCTTCAGCGAGCGGGAGTTCGAGCTGGCCGGCGTCGATTTCCGGACGCGGTTCTCGCATCTGGACGACGTGGTCGCGCTCTGGCGCGAGCTGTGGACCGGGCAGCCGCGCTCGTTCCACGGCAAGGTCCTGCACTACGACTGGCTGCCGCCGGCGGTCCGGCCCGCGCGCCCCGGCGGTCCGCCGATCTGGCTGGGCGGCGCGACGCCGGCCGCGCTTCGCCGCACCGCTCTCCGTTACGACGGCTGGCTTCCGTATCCACCCGATCCGGCGGATTACGCGTCCGGTCTCGCGACGATCCGCGCCGCCGCCGACCGCCCGGTGACCCCCTCGCTGTTCTTGACCGTCTACGTCGATGCCGACCCGCGTCGCGGCCATCGTGTCCTGGAGGACTACGCGCAGGCGACTTACCAGCGGCCGTTGGCGCAGATCAGCACCATCCAGGCGACCGTCACCGGATCGATCCCGGAGGTCGCGGCGGCCGTGCGCCGCTACGCCGAGGCCGGAGCCGAACACGTGCTGCTGCGCGTCGGCTCCCTGGAACCCGGCGCGGTCGAGCGGCAACTGCCCCTGTTGGCGGAGGTGATCGCCGGGGAGCGAAAACTTGTCGGTGCCGCGACGTAGGCTGGGATGGTGACCGACGCTGTACTGTCCGGACTCCTCCAAGCCATCCTTCCCGACCCGGCGCTGCGCGGTGTTGTCGAGCGCGCCGGTGCCCCGCTGCTCGAACTGCAAGGCGCTGTCGCCGTACGGCAGCTCGTGGCCGCCGCGCTGGCCGAAGACCCCGAGCGCGGCGGCGCGGGCCGTCCGGTGCTGGCCGTCACCGCCACCGGGCGCGAGGCCGACGAGCTGACCGCTTCGCTCGGCGCGCTGCTCGGCCCCGAGCGCGTGGCGGATTTCCCGTCCTGGGAGACGCTGCCGCACGAGCGTCTGTCGCCGCGCGCGGACACGGTCGGACGGCGGCTGGAAGTGCTGCACCGCCTGCACACCGGCGACGAGCAGTTGCGGGTCGTGGTCGCGACCGTGCGCAGCCTCATCCAGCCGATGGCTCCCGGGCTCGGCTCGCTCGCGCCGATCGACCTGGTCGTCGGCGAGGAGCAGAGCTTCGAGGGCCTGCTCGAACGGCTGGTCGAGCTGGCGTACACGCGCGTGGACATGGTCGAGAAACGCGGCGAGTTCGCGGTCCGCGGCGGCATCCTCGACCTGTTCGGGCCCACCGCGCAGCATCCGGTCCGGGTGGAGTTCTGGGGCGACGAGGTCAGCGAGATCCGCGCGTTCGCGGTGTCCGACCAGCGTTCGCTGCCCGGCGAGATCCAGCGGGTTACCGCGCCGCCGTGCCGCGAGCTGCTGCTCACCCCGGACGTCAAGGCGCGCGCGGCCGAGCTGGCCACCACGTACGAGGCCGACGCGCACCTGGCCGAAATGCTCACGAAGCTGTCCGGCGGCGTACCGGTCGAGGGCATGGAGGCGCTCATCCCGGTGCTCTGCGAGGGCGAGCTGGCCCTGCTCACCGACGCGATGCCGCGGGGCAGCCACGTGCTGCTGGCCGATCCGGAGAAGATCCGCGCCCGCGCGGCCGACCTCGTCCGCACCGGGCAGGAGTTCCTCGAAGCCTCCTGGACCACCGCGGCGGCGGGCGGGCAGGCCCCGATCGACCTCGGCGCGTCGGCGTACCGCGAGCTGTCCGAGATCGCGTCGCACGCGCAGGAGACGAAGCGTCCGTGGTGGACGCTCACCCAGCTGACCAGCGAAGACCCGGACGTGTACCGCGTCGGCATCGAGCCCGCGCCCGGCTACCGGGGCGAGCTGGAACGCGCGATGACCGACCTGCGCGCGCACCTCGCGTCCGGCGGCACCGGCGTGCTCGTCGTCGCCGGACAGGGCACGGCCAGCCGCGCGGTCGAGCAGCTGGTGGCGGCCGAGGTCCCGGCGAAACACGTCGAGGTGCTCGCGGACGTGCCGCCGGCCGGGGTCGTCACGGTCACCTGCGGCGGGCTCGCGGAGGGCTTCGTCTCGCCGGAGCGCGCGCTCGTGGTGCTGTCCGAGGCCGACCTGACCGGCCGCGGCGCCACCGCTGGATCGTCCACAAAGGACTTGAACACGAAGATGCCGTCGCGCCGCCGCGGCGCGGTCGACCCGCTGGCGCTCAAGGCGGGCGACTACGTGGTGCACGACCAGCACGGCATCGGCCGGTTCGTGGAGATGGTGCAGCGCACGGTCGCCGGGGCGACCCGCGAGTACCTGCTGCTGGAGTACGCCTCCTCCAAGCGCGGCCAGCCCGGGGACAGGCTGTTCGTGCCCACCGACCAGCTCGACGAGGTGTCCCGCTACGTCGGCGGCGAATTGCCGACGCTCAACAAGCTCGGCGGCTCGGACTGGAAGAACACCAAGGCGCGCGCCAAAAAGGCGGTCAAGGAGATCGCCGCGGAGCTGGTGCAGCTCTACGCCGCCCGGCAAGCCGCGCCCGGGCACGCGTTCGGCCCGGACACGCCGTGGCAGTCCGAGCTGGAGGACGCGTTCCCGTTCACCGAGACCAACGACCAGCTCGCGGCCATCGACGAGGTCAAGGCGGACATGGAGCGCGGCGTCCCGATGGACCGGGTGATCTGCGGCGACGTCGGCTACGGCAAGACCGAGATCGCGGTGCGCGCGGCGTTCAAGGCGGTGCAGGACGGCAAACAGGTGGCCGTGCTCGTGCCGACCACGCTGCTCGCGCAGCAGCACTTGAGCACCTTCACCGAACGGATGCGGTCGTTCCCGGTCACCATCAAGGGCCTTTCCCGGTTCACGCACAAGGCCGAATCGGACCAGGTCATCGAACAGCTCGCCGACGGCGAGGTCGACATCGTCATCGGCACGCACCGGCTGCTGCAGACCGGCATCCGCTACAAGGACCTCGGCCTCGTGATCGTCGACGAGGAACAGCGGTTCGGCGTGGAGCACAAGGAACACATCAAGGCGCTGCGCACGCACGTCGACGTGCTCACCATGTCGGCGACGCCGATCCCGCGCACGCTGGAGATGTCGCTGGCGGGCATCCGCGAGATGTCGACCATCCTCACCCCGCCGGAAGACCGGCACCCGATCCTGACCTATGTCGGCGCGTACGACGACAAACAGGTCGGCGCCGCGATCCGGCGCGAGCTGCTGCGCGACGGCCAGGTGTTCTACGTGCACAACCGGGTGTCGTCGATCGAGAAGGCGGCGAAACGGATCCGCGAGCTGGTGCCGGAGGCGCGCGTCGTCACCGCGCACGGGCAGATGAACGAGGACAAGCTCGAAAAGATCATCCAGGGCTTCTGGGAGAACGAGTACGACGTCCTCGTCTGCACCACCATCGTCGAAACCGGCCTGGACATCTCCAACGCCAACACCCTGATCGTCGAACGCGGCGACATGCTCGGCCTCGCCCAGCTGCACCAGCTGCGCGGCCGCGTCGGGCGTGGCCGCGAGCGCGGGTACGCGTACTTCCTGTATCCGCCGGAAGCGCCGCTCACCGAGACCGCGCACGACCGGCTCGCCACCATCGCGCAGAACACCGAACTCGGCGCGGGCATGGCGGTCGCGATGAAGGACCTCGAAATCCGCGGCGCGGGCAACATCCTCGGCGCGGAACAGTCCGGGCACATCGCGGGCGTCGGGTTCGACCTGTACGTCCGCCTAGTCGGCGAAGCGGTCGAGGCGTTCCGCCGGCACGCGGGCGCGGAGCCGGCGGAGGACGAGGAACTGGCCGAAGTCCGCGTCGACCTGCCAGTGGACGCACACATCCCGCACGACTACGTCCCCGGCGAACGACTGCGGCTCGAGGCATACCGCAAGATCGCGTCGGCCCCGGACACCGCGGCCCTCGACGCGGTGCGCGAGGAACTGGTCGACCGCTACGGCCAGCCGCCCGCCCCGGTCACCCGCCTGCTCGCGGTCGCGGCGTTCCGGCACGCCTGCCGCGCCGCGGGCGTCACCGAGGTCGCGGCGCAGGGCAACACGATCCGGTTCGCGCCGCTGCCGTTGATGGACTCGCAGCTGGTGCGGCTGAAACGCTTGTACCCCAAGGCGGTGTACAAGGCGATCACCAACACGGTGTCGGTGCCGAAGCCGACCGAAGGCCCAGCAGGGGGCCGGATGGGCGCGCCGGTGCTGCGTGACCAGGAACTGCTCGACTGGTGCACGAAGCTGCTGGCACAACTGACGAAAACCCCGGCGGCGGTATGAGCGGTGCGGCGGGCCTCGTCTGAGCCGCCGCGGGTGCCGTGTGGAACGGTGCTCGCGGCGGTCTGGATGGCGGGGTTCTGCCGCTTTCGCTTGGCTACGGCTCGCTTTTCGCGGGTTCAGTTCGCCGAGCAAACCTCAACCCCCGGCGGTTCCGCCGTAGCCAGCCGCAGCGACACCTCCTCCTCCGGCGCGGGCAGTGCCCCGCACCCGGACATCGGCGACGGCCGGGGACGTCGCGGCACCCGGGCTCCCGACCCGCCGCCGCGGCCCGGATACACGAGCAGGCCGTATTCCGGGTCCGGTACCGCGTCGAGAGCGGCGGTCACGGCGGGCAGGTTCCGGAAGCGGTCCCGTTTCTCCTCCGAGGAAAACTCGATCTCCAGCGTCACGCCCCAGCGGTGGACGTGCCACGCCCACTGTTCGGCGCCGTTGGTCAGCGCGGCCTCGGTCAGGCGGTCGCCGTGAGCACGTTGCCACGCGCTCGCCGCGAAGGCCCCGTCGAGGACTTCGATCGACAACCAAGAGTCCATATGTCGACAATAGCCCGCTGAATGCCTCGATGGTGTTGCGTTTCGAGGCCATGTGAGAGGGTAGGGCCTGTGATGCGGATCATGGGGCGCCGCCGTGCGCTGGGCGCCGTTCTCGCCGGAGCTTTTCTTCTCGCCGGATGCGGCGCCGGTCCCAGTCAGGTGGGCACCGCCGCGGTTGTCGACGGTCAGGTCACCACCATCGACCAGGTTCAGGCGCTGCTCGACCGCGCCGTGCAGGAGCAGCCGTACGCCCGGCAGCTCGCCTCGCGGCACCAGCTTGACCTCGTCGGGCGCGAGATCGTCCGGCAGACGCTGCTGCATCAGGTCGTCGTGAAGGCCGCGCAGAAGGAAGGCATCTCGGTCGACGAGGCCACCGTCAGCGAGGCCATGCAACAAGATCCGCTCGCGTCGCCGGTGCCCGAGTCCGTCACGCAGGACCAGTCCGCGGCCGTCACCCAGCTCGTCTGGCGGCTGCGCGACCACCGCGAGGCGATCACCGATCAGTATCTGCAGCAGCGGATCGCGCTGAAGTACCTGCCCACCCTGTCGGTGAACTTCGACTACACCAGCATCGGCGCGCCGACCTCGCAGAGCCAGGCCCCGTCGATCGACCCGAAGGCCGCGCGCAGCCAGGCCATCGCCAAGGCCGAGGAATACGCGAACGACCCGAACAAGATCCAGGCCGACATCCAGGGCGGCGCGCAGGGCAACGTCGGCCAGCAGGCCCCCGCGCTGTCGTCGCCGCAGGACGCCGCGACCGTGCTGTTCGGCGTGCCCGCGAACACCGCCATCGCGTTCCAGCCGAACCCGGCGAGCGCGCCGACCTGGTGGGTCACCGCCGTGGTGCGGAAGCGGACCACGGATTCGAAGGTCGCCACCGACCAGGTCCAGCAGCCGACCGCGGCTCAGCTGGGCGCGATCGGCGTGCGGATGCTCCAGCCGTATGTTGGCAACGTGGACTTCAAAATCAACCCCCGCTACGGCGTGTGGGACGCGGTCGGCATGAACCTCGCCCCCAGTGCGGCCGAGGTCACGGGCGTGGCCGTGCCTCTGCGCGGCGGTGCTCCGGCGCAGCAGTGACCGGCACCGTAGTCCTGGTCCGGGGCGCGACGCTGCCCGCGGCCGCCCTGCCCCTGCTTCGCACTAGCGCGGTGTACGCCGCGACCGACGTCGACCCCGCGCAGTTCGGGGTTCCGCCGGTAGGCGAGTCCTACGCGGACATCGTGCTGCTCGCCGCTTCCCGCACCGAACCGACCGCGGCCGCGATGCTCGCAGCCGGGGCGCGGCTGATCGAAACCCCGGTGCCGCCGCTTGTCGAAGCGGTCGAGGTCATGGACCGCCTGCGCTCGCCGGGCGGCTGCCCGTGGGACGCCCGGCAGACGCACGAATCCCTGCGCCAGTACCTGGTCGAGGAAACGTACGAACTGCTGGAAGCCATCGAGGACAACGACCGCGCGGCCCTGCGCGAGGAACTCGGCGACGTCCTGCTGCAGGTCTTGTTCCACGCCCGCGTGGCCGCCGAACACGGCCGAGCCCCCTTCACCATCGACGACGTGGCCCGCGACCTGGTGGACAAACTGGTCGGCCGCCATCCGAACGTCTTCTCCGACGCGGCCCGGATCGCCTCGGCCGAGCACCAGGAACTGAAGTGGGAAGAGCTGAAGCAGGCCGAGAAGCAACGCAAGTCCATTGTGGACGGCGTCGCGCTCGGCCAGCCCGCGGTCGCCCTGGCCGGGAAGCTGGGGCAGCGCAGCGGCCGCGCCGGGATCCCGCTGGACCTGTTCCCGCAGGATTCCTCGGCCCCGGCCCAGCTTTTCCGCACGGCGGCCACCGCTCGCCGGGGCGGGTTGGACCCCGAGGGCGAGCTGCGGGCAGTGGCGAAGCAGTTCGCCCGCGACATTCGCGCGGCGGAGGCGGCGGCGCGGAAGGCCGGGGTCGAACCGTCGACGCTGGAGGCTGAGGGCTGGCGGAAGTTCTGGCCTTCGGCTTGAGCCGTTTTTGGTGCGCTGCTTGCTAATCGGCCTGCTCTTCGCGTGCTGGTAATTCGCTGCCGCCTGCATGCGTTGACGTGCTGACCCGTCCTCACTCGAACGACGGAGACCTCGTCCAACCGCCCGTGCCCCCGTCGTCGCCCGGGCACGATGGCCCCGGCAGCCGAATCGCTTCGGTTCCACTGTGATCTAGATCACTTGTTTTGGAGAACCAGAAGCGCGGAGGTGGCGTCTTGCCGGGTGTGAAGCACAAGCCACCCAGGGAGCCGGACGAGGAACGCCTCCTCCGGCGCACCGCCCGCGGCGACCGTGCGGCGTTCGAAGAGCTTTACCGCCGCACGTCGCCGTGGCTCGCGATTCGCCTGCGCCACCGCTGTTCCGACGACCAGATCGTCGCGGAGGTGATGCAGGAGACCTACCTCGCCGTGTGGCGTGCCGCGGGTTCGTTCGCGGGCGTCGTCGCCGGCGGCTCCGCCGTGGGCTGGGTGTGGACGATCGCGGTGCGGCGGCTCATCGACGCGTTCCGGCGGCGGGCACACCACGCGCATCCGCCGCCCGGAGTGCACGAATCGCTGTCCGCGCCCGCCGCCGAAGAGGAGGCGCTGGCGGGCACGGTCGGCGATTCGGTGGGCGACGCCTTGCGCAGTCTCGCGCCCGAACTGCGCGAGGTTCTGCAAGCGATGGTGCTCGACGGATTGTCGGTGCGGGAGACCGCGATTTTGCTGGGGTTGCCGGAGGGCACGGTCAAAACCCGGGCCCGCCGCGCGCGGATCGCGATGCGGGAGGCGTTGTCGTGAAACCAGGACCGTCGGAAGGAGGTCAAGCCGTGCACCACGTATCCGACCGGATGCTCGCCGGCTATGTCGCCGGGCGTGAACTGCCGGGGGACGAGGCATGGGCGATCGAAGGGCACCTGGAGAAGTGCTCGCACTGCCGGGCGCGGCTCGCCGGTGCGTCCACCGCCGAGGTGTCCGGTCTGCTGGACATCGTGTGGGCCGGGCTGGAACCGAACCTCGCCGAAGCACCGCGGCCGAGGCCGCGCCGGGCCGCGGCGTGGCTGCACTGCTGGGCGACCCCGGTGATGGTGCCGTGGCTGTTGATGGTCCTCGTGGTCGGCGCGCTGTCGGTCTACCTCGACCGGTCGCTGCGCGAGGAACTGTCGTTCGTGCAGTTGCTTTCCCCGGTGCTGCCGGTCTTCGGGGTGGCGGCGGCGTGGTCCCGCGGGCTGGATCCCTCGTACGAACTCACCGCGGCCACGCCGCGGGCCGGGCTGGAGCTGATCCTGCGGCGGACCACGGCGGTCGTGGTGCCGGTGCTGGCGGTGCTGCTCGCCGCCGGCTGGCTGGTCGGCGCGCGGATGGGATTCGGGCTGCTGCCGAGTCTCGCGTTCACCACCGGGACCCTCGCGCTCGGCACGTTCATCGGGGTCGCCTGGGCGGCGTCGATCCTGGTCGGCGTGTGGCTCGGCGCGCTGGTGGTGCCGAGCGTCGCGTTCGGGGGCTCGGTCCTGCTCGAGGATGTCGCCTGGCCGGGCTGGCTGGCGGCGGCCGCGGTCGCGACCTTGTTCGTAGTGCTTCGCCGGAACACCTTCACGCAGCTTGCTGCACAGCACTGACGGAAACGAGAGGGGACACCGATGCGGGCTGTGGAAGCCGCCGAGGTCGCTCCGGCGGCCTATGCCTGGGAAATCCAGGCTCAGGGACTGAAAGTGCGGGTCGGCCGCAAGAAGATGGCGGTCGACGGACTCGACCTCGCGCTCGGCACGGGCGTGCACGGGCTGCTGGGGCCCAACGGCGCGGGCAAGACCACCTTGATCCGCACCCTGGCCACCGTGCTGCGGCCGACGGAAGGCAAGCTGACGCTGCTCGGAGCGCCGGTCGGGGGGCACCTTGACCAGCGCGCCCTGCGCCGCCGGATCGGCTATCTGCCGCAGAGTTTCGGGTACTACAAGCGGTTCACCGTCCGCGAGTTCGTCGAATATCTGGCGTGGCTCAAGGAAATGCCCCAGCGGGAGGTGCCGGGCGCGGTGCAGCGCGCGATCGAGCGGGTCGGTCTCGCCGAACGCGCCGACGACAAGCTGAAGACGCTGTCCGGCGGCATGATCCGCCGGGTCGGCATCGCGCAGGCGATCGTGAACGACCCGGTGCTCCTGCTGCTCGACGAACCCACCGCCGGGCTCGATCCGGCGCAGCGGCTGCGGTTCCGCGAGCTGCTGCAGGAAATCGGCCGGGACGCGTGTGTCGTCGTGTCCACGCATCTGGTCGAAGACGTCGCCGCGGCGTGCTCGGACGTCGTCCTCTTCGCCGCCGGGAAGCTGGTTTTCCAAGGCACGCCAGCTGATCTGGCCGCGGCGGGCAGCGAGTCGGACGTCGGCGACAGCCCGATCGAGCGCGGCTATTCGGCGCTGCTCGGCCACGCGCAGGGGAAGGGGTCGTGGTGAGGAGCGTGTTCCGGATCGAACTCCGGCGCACCATCGCGCCTTGGGTGCCGATCGCGATCCTGGCGGTGAGCCTTGGCTTGCTGGTGTTCTCGCGCGGCCCGTGGAACTACGATTCCGCGGCCTGGAACGCGACGTGGCTGACCGCGGTGCGGTGGCCGCGCTACCTGCTGGTGCTGATGTGGCCGATCATCGTCGGAGCGGCGGCGATCCAGGGCATGCGGGACGCCCGTGCCGGGGTCGGCGAACTGTTCGGCTCCACCCCGCGACCCGCCGGGCAGCGAGCCGCCACGCTCGGTCTCGCGCTCGGGTTCGCCGCGGTGGTGGGCTATCTGGTGCTCGTCGCCGCCGGGGTCGGGCAGGTCATCGCGAAGGGCGGGCTGTTCACCACGGCGTGGGTGATGCAACTGGTGCTCGGCGTGCTGTCCGTAATCGCGGGCGTGGCACTGGGGCTCGGCCTTGGCCGGTTGCTGCCGTATCCGATCACCCCTCCGGTGCTCGCTGTGCTCGCGCTGGCAGGCGGGTTCTACGCGCAGGTGTCGGGCATGAACGGAGTGGGGCCGAACGCGATGGTGCTGCTGGGCGTCGGGCAAGTGCAGCCGCACGGTCCGTTCGACCTGCCGAGTCCCGCGGTCGAACTCGGCCAGCTGAGCTGGCTGCTCGGCCTCACCGCCGCGGGAATCCTGTTGCTGCTGGCCAGTTCGACGCGCGCCAAGGTGTTCGCGCTGCTCCCGGTAGCGGCCGGGCTGGCGGTGGCGTTGCCGCTCTTTCCCGCCTGGTCGACGGACAATGACGTCCAGGACAAAATGGCCGCCGCGCTCGTCTGCGACGGTCCGGTGTGCGTCACGCGCTTGCACGAGGACTGGCTGTCCACTGTGGCCGGACCAGGCAAGGAATCCTTGCGGCGACTGGAAAAACTGCCGCACCCTCCAACCCGCGTCGAGGAGTCGACAGAGCCGTTCCGGACCAACCGGGCCGGGCCGCGAGACCCGTCCCGGGTGCTGATCAATCAGGACGACTACGCGCTGCAGGACAAGAGCGGTTCGAGCCTCACCCTGGCGCTGCTGAGTGGCGCCGGAACGTCCCCCTGCCACGCCGCGTCCTACGGCGGCGAGCAGAACGACCGGGAGGACGCCGCACGTTGGGTGATGGCGCAATGGCTGGTTGGCTCGTACACGCCGCCGTCTTCGCGTCGGCAGCCTCCGCTGCAGCCCCAAACAGACCCAGCGTGGGCGGCCCTGAAGGCAGCGCCGGAGGCGGAGCAGACCGCTCGGATGGCCGCCGCTCGCCAGGCGGAGCTGACCTGCACCGGTGACCCGTTGAAGATCCTCACGGAGGGTGCGCGCTGATGCGGTGGACAGTGCTGTACGTGCGTTCGCGCCATCTCGCGGTGTCGTTGGCGGCGATGTTGCTTTGCGCCGCCGCTTTCCCGCCACTGATCGGCGACAACTGGTCGACGTTCCTCGCGACCATCAGCCTCGGTGCCGCGGTCGCGGTGGCAGGCGTGGGTCTTAGCGGACAGGACATCGACCTGGACCGCACGGCCTCCTTCCGCTGGCCGCCCCGGCGACTGGCGCATCTGCTGCTGATCGGTGCGGTGGCCGACGGGGCAATGCTTGCGGCACAAGGATTTGTCGATCCTCCGATGGATACCGGCTGGGTCCTGCGCAACGCGGCCGGGCTGCTCGGCCTGACCGGGCTGGCGGCCACGCTGTTCGGCGGCCAGTTTGGCTGGACGCTGCCCTTCGGCTGGGCGATGACGGCGGTCTTCGTACCGCGCACCGCCGGTCAGGTCCACGACATCGTGGCCTGGCCGATGGCACCGGCGGACTCGGCGGCGGCGTGGTGGACAGCCGGGCTGGTGTTCGTGGCCGGAACGGCGGCGTACACAGTGGCGGGTGCTCGTCGATGATACGGCGAACCGGCAAGCCGGGCGCAGCCCCGCCCCTCCCCCGGGCAGGGGCGGGACTGCGGACCGGCGCGGCTTCAGACGTTCCGGTTGTTCGGCTTGACCTCCAGCGGTTCATGGTCGGGGTCGTCGATGCCGAAGCTGATGATGCGGTGCGGGTGAATGCGGATGACCGCGCCGTCGAGGTGGCCGTCCGGTTCGAACGCGTCCGGCACGGCTTCCGCCCGGCCCCGGATCTCCAGGCAGCGGACGCGCATCGGCTTCGTCGAGGGCTGGTCGTCGATCACGATGGCGACGTTGCCGTTGGCCTCGACGTTGCGGTACTTCCGGCTTTTCGTCAGGTTGTACCCGGTCACGTCGATCGTCTGAGTCTCCGGGTTCCAGGCGAACGCGACCGGGCTGACCTGCAGAGTTCCATTCGGCTGTTGGGTGGCCACCCGGGCGAGGGGCTGGTCGGCCAGGTACTTGAGTTCCGCTTCGGTGAACATGCACCTACCGTGCAAGTTCAAGCCTGCTTGAAGTCAAGCGCACGCGGGGGATCACGTGCTCGGCGAACCGCCGCATCTCCGCTTCGAAGGGCTGAAATTGCAGCATAAACGTCTCGATTCCCAGGTCAGCCCACTCGCGGATGCGCTGGGCGACGGTGTCGTAGCTGCCGACCAGGCCAGCCGCGGTGCCGCCGTTCGTGCCGATGTGCGGGTACTTCGCGAAGGTCTGGAACATCACCGCCTTCGGATCGGCGTCCGCGACCAGCGCCTCCCAGCGCGCCTTGCCCGCCTCGGCCAGTTCCCACAACGCCGCCAGTTCCGCTTCCGCCTCCGCATCGGTTTCGCGGGCCACCACGAACGCGGACAGTCCAAACCGGACCGGTGCGCCAGCCCGCGGGCGAGCGGCGACGTCCGCGATCAGACCGGCGACGTTCTCCTTCGGCTGCCCGTTGATGAACCACACGTCGGCCTTGTCCGCGACCAGCGCCCGCGCCGGGTCCGATTCGCCGCCGACGTACACCGTCGGTGCCGAACCGGCGGGCCGAAGCTGGTACCCGTCGACCTGGAAGTGCTTGCCCTGGAACGAAACTCGCTCGCCGGCCAGCAGTCCGCGCACGACGCTGATCCATTCGCGGCCGTACTCGTACCGTTCGTCGTGCTCGGCGAACGGAATGCCCGCCCGCGCCAGTTCCGGTTTGTACCAGGCGTTGACCAGGTTCAGCCCG
Source organism: Amycolatopsis sp. VS8301801F10 (assembly GCF_046195355.1). Lineage (NCBI taxonomy): Bacteria > Bacillati > Actinomycetota > Actinomycetes > Pseudonocardiales > Pseudonocardiaceae > Amycolatopsis > Amycolatopsis sp. VS8301801F10. The sequence goes on from NZ_CP176065.1 coordinate 2,540,325, forward strand.
AACCGGCCACCGCTGATCTCCTGGATCTGCAGCGCCTGCTTCGCCAGCACCACCGGATGCACGAGATACGGCTTGATCGCCGCGATGATCTCGATCCGCTCGGTGAGCGCGGCGAGCGCCGCCGCGGACGTCCACGTCTCCAGCTGGTCCAGTTCGTCGCCGAACGGGTTCACCACGTGCTGCGCGATGAGCGTCGAATCGAACCCGAGCCGGTCGGCCTCGACGATCAGCCGCCGGTTGCGTTCCCAGCTGGCGTCCACCGGGTCGTCCGGATGATCGAACGGGCCCCACGACCCGTAGACGACCGCCCATACCCCGAACCGCGGCTGTGCCACTGCGACCACGACCGAACTCCTCACCTCGCGCGGATGAACGCGGTCACCGTCGCTTGCCCGGAAGGCGCCGGCAACCGGTCCCACGCAGTGGCGGGGCGGGGAGGTTTGTACTGGTCAGGCGAAGAGCCCGTCACCCCAGTTGCTCGTCGGGGTGAGGCCCGGCGGAATCGCGAAGTGCGCGGAACCGGTGTGCTGCAGGTACTCCATCATGGCGTCCTTCGAGGACAGCACCTGCTGCATCGGGACGTACTGCGTGCGCGTGTCCCGGTTGAACGCCAGGAAGAACAATCCGGCTTCGAGGTGGCCCACCCCGTCCGAGCCGTCGACGAAGTTGTAGCCGCGGCGCAGGATCTGCACGCCCTTGCGCGTCTGGCGCGAGGCCAGCCGGATGTGCGCGTCCTCGGCGATCAGCGGGGCTCCGCCCTCGCCGCCGACCTGCAGGTCGACCTGGTCGAACTCGCCGGTCTGCCCGAGCGGCGCGCCGGTTCCCTTGGTGCGCCCGACAATCTTTTCCTGCCCGGCGAGGGTTTCGCGGTCCCAGGTTTCGATGTGCATCCGGATCCGGCGCGCCACCAGGTACGTGCCGCCCGCCATCCACGCCTGCCCGTCGCCGGCCTGCGCCCACACCTGGTCGCGGAGCACCTCGGTGTCCTCGGCCTTGATGTTGTTGGTGCCGTCCTTGAACCCGAACAGGTTGCGCGGCGTCTGCTGCGAGCGCGACGTCGACGAACTGCGCCCGAATCCGAGCTGCGACCAGCGCACCTCGGTGACGCCGAAGCCCAGCCGCACCAGGTTGCGCACCGCGTGCACCGCCACCTGCGGATCGTTCGCGCAGGCCTGGATGCACAGGTCGCCGCCGCTGCGGGCCGGGTCGAGTTTGTCCTTCGGGAACGCCGGAAGGTCGATCAGCTGCGGCGGGCGCTTCGCGGCGAGGCCGAACCGGTCGTCGAAGAGCGAGGGGCCGAAGCCGATCGTCAGGGTCAGGTCGGAGGGAGGCAGGTCGAGCGCCTCGCCGGTGTCGTCCGGCGGGGCCTGCGCGGAGCCGCCGAGCGCGCCGTTCGGGCCGACGTCCTGGCCCGCGGTCATCCGCCGGGCCGCGGCCGTCCAGGTGCGCAGCAGTTCGCGGAGCTTGTTGACGTCCTTCGTGGTCACGTCGAGCGCGGCGAAATGCAGGTTCTGCTGCGTCGGCGTGACGATCCCGGCCTGATGCTCGCCGTGGAAGTCCACAGTGGACGCCGCGGCCGAGGCGGGGGCGCCGCCGAGCCGGTCGATGCCGACCCCGGCCGCCGCGCCCGCGCCGGCCAGCGCCACTCCCGCGCCGGCCAGCCCGAACAGCTTCCGGCGGGAAACCCGCGTCCCCTCCTCGGTCACTTGGCGACAACCTCCGCGACCTTGCTCAGCGGCTCGCTCAGCGCGTCGACCGCCGAGGCGAACGCCTTGATCTGGTCCTGGGAGAGTTCGTTGTAGTACTTGAAACCGTCCCCGGAGCGGGTCTTGTCCAGCAGTCCCTGCACGTTCGCGAACTCCTTGTCCAAAGTGGACACGAGGGCGGCGTCGCGCTCCTGGATGATCGGCCGCAGCGCCGCGATCGCGCCCTTGGAACCGTCGAGGTTGGCCTGGAAGTCCCACAGGTCGGTGTGCGAGAAGGTCTCCTCCTCGCCGGTGATCTTGCCGGTGGCGACCTCGTCCATCAGGCCCTTCGCGCCGTTGGCCAGGTCCAGCACGCTCAGCTGCAGCGTCTTCGCCTTGGCGACCAGCGCCTTCACGTCGGTGAGCAGCTTGTCCGCGATCTGCGGGCTGTCCGGCTTCAGGCCGGTGCTCCACAGGTCTTTCTCCAGCCGGTGGAAACCGGTGAACTGCTGGCCGGGTTCGAGGTCGGCCTCGCGCGCGTCGATGGCCGGGTCGAGGTCGCCGAACTTCTCCGCGACCGGCTCGATCCGCTCGTAGAACACGCGGGTGCGGGCGTATTCGGCCTTCGCCTCGTCGACCTTGCCCGCCTTGACCGCGGCGACGAACTTCGCGGTTTCGGTCTCCAGCGCCGAGCTGTTGTTCTCGACGTAGGTCGCGTAGCTCTTGGTGGCCGCGGCTTTCTGCGCGCTGGCGCTGTTCTGGCTCTGCGCGCCGCCGGTGACGGTGAAGTCGCCGCGGATGCCGTTGCCGACCATGCCCGGCTTGCACGCGGTCTGGTACTTGCCCGCGGCCGGGACCTCGACGATGAGCCGCCGGTTCAGTCCCGGCGCGATGTTCTCGACCTCGCCCATGATCCGGTCGCCCTCGGCGTAGAGGTAGAACTCGGTGACCTTGCTGCCCTTGTTGGCGATCTCGAAGGTCAGGTTGCCCGCGGCCGCGGTCGTCGCCGAAACCGAACAGGCGGTGTCGGACGCCTCGACCTTGATCGGCCCGCCCGAGGCCGCGCCCGACGGTCCGGACGCGGAATTCGTGCTGTCGCAGGCGGTCAGCGCCACGAGGGCGCCGAGGCCGGTGAGCACAGCCGTCGAGGTTTTGCGGAACTGGGGCACGGTCACTCCTTGGCGGCGGCCGGAGCGGCCGGAGCCGCTTCGGTCTTGTTCTTGCGGGCGGGCTTGAGGAACAGCGGCAGCACGATCGCCACGTAGGCGACCCACGCGATCGCTTGCAGCACAGTGGTTTGCTGCGAATAGTTGAAGATCCCCTTGAGCAGCGCGCCGTACCAGGAGGTCTCCGGCAGCGTGCTCGACGCGTCGAAGGCGAGCGTGGTCAGTCCGGGGATGAACCCGGCTTCCTGCAGGTCGTGCAGGCCGTAGCCGAGGACGCCGGCGGCGACGAACACCAGCAGCACGCCGGTGATCGTGAAGAACTTCGCCAGGTTGAACCGCACCGCGCCGCGGTAGAGCAGATAGGCGAGCACGATCGCGGCGGCGATCCCGACCACGAACCCGACGAGCGGCTGCAGGGTGTCGGATTGTGCGGTCTGCACGGCCGAGTAGAAGAAAACGGCGGTTTCGAGCCCTTCGCGGCCCACCGCGAGGAACGAAAGCAGCAGCACCGCCGCCGGGCCGACCTTGAGCGCGTCCTCCATCTTCCCGCGCAATTCGGCCGCGATGTGCCGGGAAGCCTTGCGCATCCAGAAGATCATCGCGGTGACGAAGACGACCGCGACGATGGAAAGGCTGCCGCCGAGCAGTTCCTGATGCTCGAAACTCAGCTGCGCGGTGCTGTAGGTGAGGATCGCGCCGACGCCGATCGACAGCAGCACGGCCGCGCCGACCCCGGGCCACACGAACCGCAGCGCGTGCCGTCGTTCGGTCTTCACCAGGAAGGCGACCAGGATGCTGACCACGAGCGCGGCTTCGAGGCCTTCGCGCAGCCCGATGAGCGCGCTGGAAAACACCACTGTTCAGCCCTCCTTCGACTACCTGACCTGATGTTTTTAGGTAAGGCTTGCCTGTAAGTCCAGAGGGAAGTTCGCTGACCGGGTCCGGCAAAATGGGCAAAACGACGTTCCGTGGGGAGTTAGGTTAGGGTAACCGCAGGTCAGAGCGTCGCCGAGGGGTCACGTAACGAATTGTGTGACCTGGGCTTCTCGGGCATGGAGTTAACCATCCGCTTGCCATTCGCCCAGTCCAGCGTCCCCCTCGCGGGTTCATCAGTAACCTGTCCGAGTGGCCGATACCACTCAGCCGACCATTACGCCGTCTCCACCGCGCCGTTATCCGAGCCGCATCGCGTTCGCGCTGGGTCTGGTGCTGACCGGGGTCGTGCTGGTGGTGACCATCGGGATCCGGAACCCGAACCCGCCCGGGCCACCCGCCGCGGCCGCCCCGCCGCCGGTCTCGGCCAAAACGGAGCCGCGCCCGCAACCCGGCTCCGAAGCCCCTCGGGTCGGTTTGGCCGCCCCGCCGGACCGCCCGCTCGTGTCCGATCAAGCGGAACTGGACGCGTGGGCCACCCGGGTAGCCGGAAAAACGCGGCTCGACGCGCGCGTGCTCGCCGCGTACGGGCGCGCGGAAATGTGGATGCAGCGGCAGAAACCGTCGTGCCACCTGTCGTGGGCGACGCTCGCCGCGATCGGAAACCTGTCCTTCGGAACGGAAAAACCCGGACCGGACGGCACAATGCCGGTCAACCCCGGCCCAGCCGAAGGCCCGGACACCGACGCCGGAAAACTCGACGGCGACCGCACTGCCGACCACCGCGTAGGCCCGCTGCGGATCATGCCTGCCGCATGGCACAAACACGCCCAACGAGCGAACGGCGACGGCAAAGCCGCCGACCCCGGCAACCTCGACGACGCGGCCTTCACGGCGGCCCGCTACCTCTGCTCGGGCGACGACGACCTGGGCGCCCCGGCGGGTTGGTGGAAGGCGATGCTGCTCTACAACCCGGCGGTCAACTACGTACAGGACGTCTTCACCGCGGCGGATTCATACGCGGAGGAGAGCGTCGCACCCTGAGCGGGGCCCGTTGTCCGGGCGGTTTCGCTGCCCCGGTCGATGTCTTGTTTCGGGTGCGGCGGTTCGCTCGGTCTGCTTTCGGCGAATCGGGCACTAAGCCCCGAATGTGCTGGCTTGCTTTCGTATAGCGGTCGGCTGAGCTGGCGGCAGTCAGTGGGTCGGCAGCGCGGCGCTCACACGCACCGTCTTCTGCGCCAGAGTCTCAGCGCGCACCGGCTGCTTGCGCGGCTGGACCGGGTGGCGTTCGTTCAGTTCGACGAGTGCCGGCGCCAGCGCCATCAGCACCAGCACGAGCAGTCCGGCGGTGGCTCCGATCACGGTCAGCGCGGTCATGTCGGCCTCCTCAAATCGCTCTCTGTGATGACACCAAGGATCGCGCTTCGCCCGGTCTGCCCGGATCGGCCGACCGGCCGAGCCGGGTCGCCGGATGGCCAGGCTTCCCCGCTGCCCTGTTCACTTCAGAAGACGCGCCGGGACCGCGCGGGATCCGGCGGGTGCCCGCGAGTGCCTGCGCGGGTGCACGTTCGGGACGGGCGGGGTCAGCGGTCGCTGAGCGTGATTCTCGCCCTGACCTCGCTGATCGCTTCGAGATACTCCGGCACCGGGTTCATCGCCGACGCCATCCGCAGTTGTGCGAGCGCCTCGGCCAAACGGCCGAGGCGCTGGAGGGTGCGGCCGAGCACGAACCGGGCGTAGTGGTCGGTCGGGTCCAGCTCCAGTACGCGGGTGAACGCGTGTTCGGCGCGGCGCAGCTGGGCGGAGTGGAAGTACGCGCGCCCGGCGAGCAGTTGCACGCTCGGCTTGTCCGGCTCGTCGGCGAGCAGGGGTTCGAGTTCTTTGAGCGCGTCGAGCGGGCGTCGCCGGGCGACCAGGTGCTCGGCGTTGCGGAACCTGCGGAAGCGCGATTCGCCGTCGGGTTCGGGGGCTGCTGCGGCGTCCGTCATGGTCGCTTCACGATACCGGCGCGGAGGGCGTTGCACGACCGTCAGACGAGTCGTGATGGACTGTTCCGCCATGAGCAGCGATCAGGAACCCGGTTACGTGGGACTGGCGCCGTACCTCTACTACAGCGACGCGACCGCCGCGCTCGCGTGGCTGACCAGGGTGTTCGGCTTCACCGAGGAAGTCCGCTTCGAGGACGGGGCGGGCGAGGTTTTCCAGGCGACGCTCTGCGCGGGCGACGCGCGCGTCCAGCTGGCCGGGGTGGGTCCCGAATACTGGGAAGCCAAGGGGGTCGAAGGGCCGGTCGGGCAGCTGAACGTCGTGTACGTGACCGACGTCGACGCGCAGTACGAGCGGGTCTGCGCGGCGCTCGGTGACGACGACGCGCCGGAACCGCCGCAGGACCAGCCTTACGGCGCGCGGATCTTCACCGTCGCCGATCCCGGCGGCAACAGCTGGACGTTCTGGCAGCAGGTGACCGACCAGGTCGAGCTGCCGTCGGGATGGCGCGAAGTCCGGCCGGAGGACCAGGCGGCCGGCGAAGTGCCCGGCTGAGCTGGAGAACACGCAGCGGAACGGCCCGGCACCGGCCTGGCCTCCAACGGGTGAACCCGCTGGGCGGTTACTCTGGGCGGCGTCACCGCAGGCACGACCCACCAAGGAGCAGAGCGTGGCTCTCATCGAGCAGGTAGGCGCGCGCGAGATTCTCGATTCGCGCGGGAACCCGACTGTCGAGGTGGAGGTGGCGCTCGACGACGGCACCCTGGCGCGGGCGGCCGTGCCGTCCGGCGCGTCGACCGGCGAACACGAAGCGGTCGAGCTGCGCGACGGGGACACCGGCCGCTACAACGGCAAGGGCGTGGAGCGCGCGGTCGCCGCGGTGCTCGACGAGATCGGCCCGGACCTGGTCGGCGTCGACGCGGTCGACCAGCGGATCGTCGACCAGAAGCTGGTGGACCTCGACGGCACGCCGGCGAAGTCGCGACTGGGCGCGAACGCCATTCTCGGCGTCTCGCTGGCCGTCGCGAAGGCCGCCGCGGAATCGTCCGAGCTGGAACTGTTCCGTTACCTGGGCGGGCCGAACGCGCACGTGCTGCCGGTGCCGATGCTGAACATCCTCAACGGCGGTGCGCACGCCGACACCGACGTCGACATCCAGGAATTCATGATCGCGCCGATCGGTGCGGAGTCGTTCCGCGAGGCGCTGCGCTGGGGCACCGAGGTGTACCACGCGCTGAAGTCCGTGCTGAAGGGCCGCGGCCTGGCCACCGGCCTCGGCGACGAGGGCGGTTTCGCGCCGAGCCTCGCCAACAACCGCGAGGCGCTCGACCTGATCCTCGCCGCGATCGAGAAGGCGGGCTACACGCCGGGCCGGGACGTCGCGCTCGCGCTGGACGTCGCCGCGACCGAGTTCTACTCCGACGGCGCCTACACCTTCGAGGGCTCGAAGCGCAGCGCGGAGCAGATGTCCGCGTACTACGGCGAACTGCTGCGCGACTACCCGCTGGTCTCCATCGAGGACCCGCTGAGCGAGGACGACTGGGACGGCTGGGTCCAGCTGACCTCCGAGATCGGCGACAAGGTCCAGCTCGTCGGCGACGACCTGTTCGTCACCAACCCGGACCGGCTCGAGGAGGGCATCACCCGCCGCGCGGCGAACGCGCTGCTGGTGAAGGTCAACCAGATCGGCACGCTGTCGGAGACGCTGGACGCGGTGTCGCTGGCCACGTCGTACGGCTACAAGTCGATGATGAGCCACCGGTCCGGCGAGACCGAGGACACCTTCATCGCCGACCTCGCGGTCGCCACCGGAGTCGGCCAGATCAAGACCGGCGCCCCGGCCCGCGGCGAGCGGATCGCGAAGTACAACCAGCTCCTGCGCATCGAGGAAACCCTCGCGGACGCCGCGCGCTACGCCGGCGACCTCGCCTTCCCGCGGTTCAGCGCGGAGGCCTGAGGGGCACATGGCCGACCGGGGGAGGGCGCGCAGCCGCCGCGGCGGCCGGGCAGCGGGAAGCGGGTCCAGCAGGGCCCGCCGCCCCGCGTCGGCCCGGCGCCGCACCGGCGCGGGCACGACGGAGACGACCAGGGCCCGGCTGCGCCGCGGCCTTGCGGCGAAACGCGCCTCCGGTGCGGCCAAGGTGCTCGGCATGTCGACCACCCGGCGCGCCGCTGTGGTGGCGATCGTGGTGTGCGCGCTGGCCTTCACCGTCGCTGTTCCGTTGCGCACCTACCTTTCCCAGCGCTCCGAGGTCCGCGACCAGGAAGCGCAACTCGCCCAGCTCCAGCACGAGGTCGCCCAGCTGCGCGACCGCAAGGCCCAGCTGAGCGACCCGGCCCAGATCGAGGCGGAAGCCCGACGTCGGCTGCGGTACGTGAAGCCGGGCGAGACCCCGTGGATGGTCCAGCTGCCGGAGGACCAGCCGGGATCGCCGACGGCTGCTCAGCCGGGGCAGCAGCCTGCTCCGCAGGCGCCTTGGTACGAGAACCTGTGGGCGCAGGTTTCCGGGGGTTGAGGTTGCTGGGGTGACGCTGGCGGTTGGCGGCTTGGCTGGACAGTTGGCGGCTGGGTGCCGGACGAGCTGGCGGCTGGCGCCGGACGGCTGGGCGGCTGGCGGCTGGGCGGGCTGGCGGATGCGCCGGACCGCTGGAGGCTGGGACGGCTGGCGGCTGGCCGGGGTCGTTGAGTTGGTGGGGTTCTTGGCTGGGCGGCTGATGGTTGGCTGGGACTGTTGAGCGGTGAGGCTGGCGGCTGGGCTGGGTGTCTGGACGGTTGGCGGTCGGCCGGGGTCATTGAGGTGGCGGGGTCCCGGCGGATAAGCCGTTCGGGCTTGGTGCGGATGGGTCGTAGGCAGGCTCCTTAAGGTCGTCGGTGTCGATGGTTCCCGAGGCTGGGCGGACCCCGATCTGCGCGGTGTTGGTGCTTCGGGTTTTCGAGCAGCATTTCCGATTGACCTTTCTTTCCGGCGGCTGGATTTGGCGGCGAAGCTTCGGGCTGTCCTCCACGCTAACCACATCGCGAGGGGCGTGGAGGCGGCTGCGGCGAGTTGTCCACACGGTGTGCCGGTTGTGGACAACTCGGCCGTTTCGGCGGAGGTCGCGAGGGGGCGGGCGGACGGCGGCATTAGCCTGGGGAGCGTGAACAGCAGCACGGAGACACCCCGATTCGAGCCCGTCACCGATGCCGACCGGGAGGTCATCGCGCAGCAGCTCGGACGGCCGCCGCGGGCGTTGCGGGCGGTGGCCGCGCGGTGCCCCAGCGGGCATCCCTCGGTGGTCCAGACCAGTCCGCGGTTGGAGAACGGGACGCCGTTCCCGACGTTGTATTACCTGACTTGCCCGCGGTTGACGTCGATGGTGGGCACGTTGGAGGCGTCCGGCGTGATGAAGGAGATGACCGAGAGGCTCACCACCGACCCAGAACTCGCGGCGGCCTACCAGCGCACGCACGAGACGTACCTCGCGGAGCGGGACGCCATCGAGTCGCTCGGCACGCAGGTGACCGCGGGCGGGATGCCGGGGCGGGTGAAATGCCTGCACGTCCACCTCGCGCACACGCTTGCGGCCGGACCGGGGGTGAACCCGTTTGGCGACGAGACCCTCGCCTGGGTCCGCGAACAGGGCTGGCCGACGGGCGACTGCGCCGGGTAACGCTCCGGTCTCGGGCGCGGATAGGCACAGGAGAGGCCGGTGCCCGCCTGGGTGGGAGAGCTTCGCGGCGCGCACCGGAGCTTCACACCGAGCAGGCGAGCCCGGGTGCACCGCCGGGCGCGTCGGGGAGGGGCGGACAGTGCGGGTGCCACGCAGATCTCGGCGGGCGGTGCGCGCTGAGGCGTCTCCTGCCTCGGACGGCCGGGTCGAAATCGCCAGTGGTGGGGCGGTCGGCGAAGACAGCGCGGACGATCAGGCTGCTGGCCCAGCTGATGACGAAGCCGGTCGGGCCGAATTGAGCAATGGCGTTGCGGCTGACGAAAGCGGCGTCGGTGGCGAGAGCGTCGGTCATGAGTGGGGCGCGGCTGGCGGGAACGGCGCGAGTGACGAAGGCGGCGAAGTAGCGGGCGAAACCGTTGTCGCCGGCTCAGCTGGCGAAAGCGGCGGGGGCTACGAAGCCAGTCGTGGAAAAGGCGATCCGGCTGCCGGAAGCGCCGCGGGTGACGAACGCGGTGGCGAAAAAGCCAGCGGCGAGGTAACAGAGTCGGCTGGCGAAAGCGCCGACAGCAAAGCCGCCACCAAAACAGCAACCACTCCCACCTCCACGGAACCCCAAGCGGGCCAGCGCAAAAGAACCCGAGCGCTCGTCAGTCCGCCGCCGGACAAACCCCGGTGGGTGGGGCGTGCGCGGGTTCGTGTTCGGTGGGGGCGTTATCGGGCTCGGCGGGTGGCTTCGCGGCATCGGACGGTGGTCGCGGTGCTCGCGGGGGTTCTTGGGGTGCTTCCGGCGACCGTCGGGGCGGGGGTGGTCGTCGGGTGGGTCGGACGGATGCCGGTGGTGCATTCGGCGGACGTCAGGCCTGATCAGGGTTACGACCCGGGGATCCGCGGGGTCGCCGTCGACGGGCGGTTGCCGGACGCGCCCGCACCGGTTCCGCTCCCTGCGTACGACCTTCCGGACGGGCCGCTCGGGATTCCGGCTACCGCGCTGGTCGCGTATCGGCATGCGGCGGACGTGCTGGGGAGAGAGCAGCCGGGCTGTCATATCGACTGGGCGCTCATCGCGAGCATCGGGCGGATCGAGTCGAATCACGCGCGGGGCGGGTACGTCGACGCTGCCGGGACGACGCTCCAGCCCATTCTCGGGCCGCAGCTCAACGGGACTGGTCCGTACGCGGCGATTCCGGACACTGACCACGGCGTTCTCGACCAGGATCCGGTGTGGGACCGGGCGGTCGGGCCGTTCCAGTTCATTCCGGCGACCTGGCGCAGCTACGCGGCGGACGGCAACGGCGACGGCAAGGCCGACCCGGGCAATCTCTTCGACGCTTCGCTCGCGGCGGCGCGCTATCTCTGCTCCGGCGGCCTCGACCTGGCCAATCCAGACCAGTTGCGGACCGCGATCTACCGCTACAACAACTCCGACGCCTACGTCACCACCGTCATCCTCTGGGCCGAGGCATACCGCAAGGGCGTCGCGCAGGTGCCGGACAGTTCGGTTCCCGCGCCGCCGACGTCCAGTTCCCCGCCGCCGGCGAAGGAGGATCAGCCGCGGACTACCGAGTCGTCGTTGCCAGCCTCGACCGGCCGTCCGTCGGTGACGCCTACCGTGCTGCCGCCGCAAAGCAGCCAGTCCGGGAGTCCGACTGAAACGCCGACTACCGGGTCCACCACTCCGACCTGCGGATCCAGCACCTCGACCACGACGACACCGACACCGCCGTCGACACCGACCTGTTTTTCGGCGAGCAGCAGCCCGGCGGCTACCAGCTGATCAAGGTAGCCTTGATTACACCATTACAAACCCTCGCCACACCGCAGGGGAGCCGATGAGTCTTCGTCAGTTCGAGTACGCCTTGGCGGTCGCCGAGGCGGGGTCGGTGACCGCTGCGGCGGAGGCGCTTCACGTCGCTCAGCCGTCCGTTTCGCAGCAGATTCGGGGGCTCGAGCGCGAACTCGGCGTGCAGCTTTTCTCCCGTACGCCCACCGGTCTCGTGCCCACCGTCGTCGGGCGGGCGTTTCTCCGGGACGCTGAGGTCGCGGTGCGGGCAGCAAGGCGCGCGCAGGCGACCGCGCGGGCGGGAGCTGCCGAGCTGGTCGGCGAGTTGCTCGTCGCGGCGCAGATGGGGTTGGGGACGCGGCAGTTGCCGGGTGCGTTGGCGGCGTTGCGGCGCAAATATCCGCGGTTGGCGGTGACCGTTTTCGAGGAGCCGAATCCGGCTGAACTGGAGCAGCTCGCCCGGCGTGGAGTGCTGGACGTCGCGTTGCTCGGCTCGGCGTGCGACGAGGGGCTCTACGAGGGGCACCACCTCGGCGACGAGGAGTTCGTGGTCGTCCTCGGCGCCAAGCACCGGTTGCTCGGCAAGGACCGGATCGCGTTGCGGGAGCTGGAAGAAGAGCAGTGGATCCGGTTCGATCCGGCCAGCGCGCTCGACGGATTCCTCACCGAAGTGTTGCGCGACAACGGAGTGAAGCCGACCGCGGTCGCGCGCGTGTCGCAGACCTCGACGGCGGTGCGGTGGGCCGCGCACGGGCTGGGAGTGACGCTCGTTCCGGCGTCGGCGGTGCCCGAAGGCCACGAGCACCTCGTCCGGCCGGTGTTTCCGGTCGTGTCCCAGCCCGTCGTCGCGGCGGTCCGGCCCGGGGCGGGGCCGGCGGAGATGGCGTTGCTCGAGTTCCTGCGGCAGGAGACTTGGTCCGAGTCCGTGTCTCCGGCCGCCTGAACTGTCAGAGCTGGGTGTCGCCGCCGTCTACGACCAGTTCGATGCCGGTGGTGAAGGTGGCGTCGAAGGCCAGGAACGCGACGGCGCGGGCGATCTCTTCGGGGGTGCCCAGCCGCTTCATCGGGTTCGCCGCGGCTCGGGCGGCTTTGAACTGCGCGGCTTCCGACGCCGACATCCCGGCTTCGAGGATCTCGGTGTCGATGGGACCGGGGCTGATCGCGTTCACCCGGACTCCGCGCGGCAGCAGTTCGGCGGCGAGCGTGCGGGCCATCGACCGCAATGCCGCTTTGCCTGCCGAGTAGACGCTCGTTTCCGGCAGGCCCATGACGTTCGCGGTCGAGGTCGTCAGCACGACTCCCGCCCCGGAGCGCAGCAGCGGCGCGAGCTTCTGCACGGTGAAGTACGCGCCCTTGACGTTGACCGCGAAGTCCGCGTCGAACTGCTCCTCGGTGACCGACTCGAACGGTGCCGTGCGGGCGATCCCGGCGTTGACGAACAGGGCGTCGATCGGGCCGGGTACCTGGGCGGCCAGCGCGTCCAGATCGGAGAGCGACGCCACATCGCCGCGGACAGCTAGCGCATCCGCGCCGAGTTGAGCCAAAGCCGCGTCCAAACGGGAGCGGGAACGGCCGGTGATAATCACCCGCGCGCCGCCGTCGGCGAACAATTTCGCGGTGGCGAAACCCATTCCGGTACTGCCGCCGGTAATGACCGCCGTTTTTCCCTGATAAGCGTTCATCGCGGGTATTCGCCTCCGTCGACGGCCAGTCCGCTTCCGGTGAGCCAGCTCGCCTGGCCGGACAGGAGGAACAGCACGGCGTTGGCGATGTCGTCGGGTTCGCCGTCGCGGCCCAGCGGGACCTCCGGGAAGGCCGAAACGCCGGACGACAGGCTCGCCCACTGTTCCCGCGTCGCCAACCCGCCGGGCGTGGCGGTCCGGCCGGGGGACACGGTGTTGACGCGGACGCCGGACGGGGCCAGTTCGGCGGCCAAGCCCCGGCTGTACGCCTCCAGCGCCGTTTTCGCCGCCACGTAGTGCAGGAACGGCGGGAACGGCGGCCGGACCGCGGCAGTGGAGACGTGCACGATCGCGCCCGATCGGCGGTCGGCCATGCCCGGGGCGAGCAGCGCGTCCAGGCGGACTGCGGCCAGCAGGTTCATCGACAGCGCGTCCTGCCATTCGTCGTCCGGGATGGCCAGGCCGCTGGGGTGCGGACGCGCGCCGCCCGCGTTGTGGACCAGCAGGTCGACGCCGCCGAGGACCTCGTCGGCGGCGGACGCGACCGTCTGGGCTCCGGCCCGCGTGCGGACGTCGGCCTCGACGAACGACGCGCCCTCCGGCACCGGGCCGGCCGCGCGGGCGGTGGTGAGCACGGTCGCGCCCGCGGCCAGCAATTGCGCCACGATCGCCGCGCCGATTCCGCGGGAACCGCCGGTGACCACCGCGCGTTTTCCCGCTATCCCGTAATCGGGCATGCCAATAAACCTTTCGAGGAAAAAGAGAGGAAAACCGCCGCGAACCGAACCGCGGCGAACACGTCAACCGTAGAACCGGAAAAGAAGGAAAGGCAAAGACCAAATGTCGCCGTGGGGGCATAGGGCCTGCCTATGCCCGCCTCGCCTGCGAAGCGCCGGAGACCAAGTAAAGTCGGAGCCATGCCTCGGGTAGCTGCGATCGACTGTGGGACCAACTCCATCCGTCTGCTCGTCGCCGAGTTGACCCCGCGCCACGACGGCACGGTCGACCTGCGCGACCTGCACCGCGAGATGCGCATCGTGCGGCTCGGCCAGGGCGTCGACGCCACCGGCCGGCTCGCGCCGGAAGCGCTCGAACGCACCCGCGCCGCGCTCGCGGACTACACCGTCGCCGCGCGGCGCAAGGGCGTCGAGAAGGTGCGGATGGTCGCCACCTCCGCGACCCGCGACGCGAGCAACCGCGACGAGTTCTTCGCGATGACCCGCGAGACGCTCGGCGTCGAGGCCGAGGTGATCAGCGGCGACGAGGAGGCCCGGCTGTCCTTCACCGGCGCGGTCGGCGAGCAGGACCCGGACGACGGGCCGTTCGTGGTCGTCGACGTCGGCGGCGGCTCCACCGAACTCGTCCTCGGCACCTGGAACGGCCGCGAGGCCGAGGTGACCGCCGCGAAATCGGTCGACATCGGCTGCGTCCGGATCACCGAACGCGCGCTGAAGGGGGACCCGCCGACCGCCGAGGAGATCGCCGCCGCCCGCGAACTGGCCCGCGGCATCCTCGCCGAGGCGTTCGACGTCGTGGACGTCGCGAAGGCCCGCACCTGGATCGGCGTCGCCGGCACGGTGACCACGTTGTCCGCGGTTTCGCTCGGCCTGCCCGAATACGACTCCGAGCGCGTGCACCTGTCGAAGCTGACGCACGGCCAGATCGACCAGCTCGCCGGACAGCTCCTCTCGGCCGACCGCGCGACCCGCGCCGGGAACCCGGTGATCCACCCCGGCCGGGTCGACGTGATCGGCGGCGGCGCGGTCGTCGTCCAGGTGCTCGCCGAGGAACTCGCCGCGCGCGGTGGTCCGGACCAGCTGGTGGTGAGCGAGCACGACATCCTCGACGGCATCGCTTTGTCGCTCGCCTGAACGCTCCGCGACGTCGAGATCACCGGGCGCGCACCCCGCGGCCAAACCCGTACCAAAACCACCGAAAGTCATCAAGCGCAGTTAGTTGTGAGCTGACCGGGTGATGAACGGTGTCGTTATTCAGGTGCAACCCGGTGATCCGGTTACGAAGGGCTGATCGAGCTAGCCTCCATCTCGCTATTCGGACGCGAGAAACGGAGGGGACATGCGGGGTTCATCCAGGCTCTGGAGCGCGGCCGCTGTCGTGACAACCTTGTCACTGCTCCTGACTGCCTGTGGGGGCGGCGGATCCAGCAGCGGGTCGTCGGGGGAAACGGATCCCAACGGGACCTTCACGGTCTACGGCACGGAACCGCAGAACACGCTGATCCCCACGAACACCAACGAACTCGGCGGCTCCAAGGCCGTCGACCCGATGTTCTCCGGCCTGGTCGCGTACAAGGGCGACAGCGGCGAACCGTTCAATCTGATGGCGGAGTCGATCACCACGACCGATTCCAAGGTCTACGACATCAAGATCAAGCACGGCTGGAAGTTCCACGACGGCACCGAGGTCAAGGCGAAGAACTTCGTCGACGCCTGGAACTACGGGGCCAACTCGGCGAACGGCCAGATCAACAGCACGTTCTTCGAGAACATCGCGGGCTACTCCGACGTCCACCCCGCCGACAAGGGGGCGAAGCCGACCAAGGACAAGATGTCCGGCCTGGTCGTCAAGGGCGACTACGAGTTCCAGGTGACCCTGGACGCGCCGTTCTCCGTGTTCGCCACCAAGATCGGCTACACCGCGTTCGCGCCGCTGCCGGACTCCTTCTTCAAGGACCCGGAGGCCTTCGCGAAGCACCCGATCGGCAACGGCCCGATGAAGTTCGTCAGCCGCACGCCGAACGTCGAGATCAAGCTGACCCGGTTCGACGACTACCAGGGCCCGGACAAGGTCAAGTTCAAGGACTTGGTCGACAAGATCTACGCCAGCCAGGAAACCGCCTACCAGGACCTGCTGAGCAACAAGCTCGACTTCATCGAGACGCTGCCGCCGTCCGCGCTCACCGCGGAGAAGTACAAGACCGACCTCAAGGACAACCTGGTCACCGGGCACCTGCTGGGCATCAGCACGATCGCGGTGCCGTACTACGTGCCCGGCTACAACAACCTCGACCTGCGCCGCGCGATCTCGATGTCGATCGACCGCGCGCAGATCACCAAGACGGTCATGCACGACACCTACGTGCCCGCGGACAGCTATGTCTCCCAAGGCATCGCGGGCTTCCGGCCCGGCGTGTGCGGCGAATACTGCAAGTTCAACCCGGCGAAGGCGAAGGAGCTTTTCGCGAAGTCCGGGTTCAAGGGCAAGCTCACCATCGCCTCCAACGCCGACGGCGGCCGCAAGGAACCGCTGGTGGCCGCGTGCAACAGCATCAAGAACACCCTCGGCGTCGAATGCGATTTCGTTCCGGCGACCGACTTCGGCCAGTGGCGCAGCATCGTGACCGGGCACAAGCTGACCGGCATGGGCCGTTCCGACTGGTCGGCGGACTATCCGTCCATTGAGAACTTCCTCAACCCGCTCTACCGGACCGGGGCCTCGTCGAACGACTCGACGTACTCCAACCCGCAGGTGGACGCCCTGCTCAAGCAGGCGGACTCGACGGCGGACAAGGACGCCGCGGTGAAGCTGTACCAGCAGGCCGAGGACTTGATCGCGAAGGACCTGCCCTCGATCCCGGTGTGGGACGAGAAGGGCGTCGCGGCCAAGTCGAAGCACACCAAGACCGTGGTCCTCGACTTCCGCCGCCGCGCGGACTACTCGTCGGTCGAGGTCCTCAAGAAGTGATGCGCTGACTCGTCCGTTCCCACCACGCAGCTCGTGAGTGGCGATCCCGGTTAGAACCGCGATCGCCACTCACGAGCCCGGCGCGCACTCTTAGGAACCACGCATGATTCGCTACGTCCTGCGTCGCCTGCTCCAGTTGATCCCGGTGTTCTTCGGCACCACTTTCCTCATTTACACCCTGGTGTGGGCCGTTCCCGGGGACCCGTTCTCCGGCAAATGCGGTCAGCAAGCCTGCCCGCAGGCTTACATCGACCTGATGACCGAGAAGTTCCACCTCAACGACAACCTGTTCGTCCAGTACTTCAAATATCTCGGAAGCCTGTTCAGCGGCGACTGGGGCGAGACGTTCAACGGCTCCTCGGTCGGCGAACTGATTTCCACCTCCTATCCGATCACGCTGCGCCTCGCGCTCGTCGCGGTGCTCATCGAGGCCGTCATCGGCCTGACCGCCGGGGTGCTGACCGGGTTGCGGGGCAAGGGTTTCCTCGACAACCTGGTGCTGGTCTCGACCACGTTCCTGATCTCGCTCCCGGTGTTCGTCACCGCGATCGTGCTGCAGATCGTGCTCGGCGTGAACCTGGGCATCATCGACGCCAGCGTTTCGGACGATCCGAGCTTCGGCGAGCTGATCGTGCCGGGAATCGCGCTCGGCAGCCTTTCGATGGCTTATGTCGCGAGGCTGACGAGAACGTCGATCGCGGAAAACCGGCACGCCGATTACATCCGCACCGCCATCGCCAAGGGGCAGCCCAACAGCCGGGTCATCGGTATTCACTTGCTGCGCAACTCGGTGATTCCGGTGCTGACCTTCCTCGGCACCGACCTCGGCTCGCTCATGGGCGGCGCGATCGTGACCGAGGGCGTGTTCAACATCAACGGTCTCGGCGGGCTGATTTTCCGCGGCCTCCAGAACCGGGAAAGCGCGACCGTCGTCGGCGTCGTCGTGCTGCTGGTGCTGGTGTATCTGCTGATGAGCCTGATCGTGGACCTGCTCTACGCCGTTCTCGACCCGAGGATCCGTTATGACTGACCCGAATCTCGTCGGCGGCGGAGGGATCGACGCGGCACAGCTGTCGCATGTGGACAGCTCGGCCGACGCCGGTCCGAAGAAGCCGCGCAGTCTGTGGGGCGACGCGTGGCGGCAGCTGCGCCGCAAGCCGGCGTTCGTAATCTCCGCGCTGATCATCCTGCTGGTCGTGCTGATCGCGATCGCGCCGGGGCTGTTCTCGCACCGCCCCGCCGGATACAGCGATCTGACCCATGCCAACGAAGGCCCGTCCGCGGACGCCTGGTTCGGCTACGACAACCAGGGCTACGACGTCTACGCGCGGACCATCTACGGGGCGCGGGCCTCGTTGCTGGTCGGCGTTTTCGCGACGCTGCTGACTGTCCTTTTCGGATCGCTGATCGGCATCGTCGCGGGCTACTACGGCCGGATCGTCGACAGCCTGCTGTCCCGGCTCGGCGACATTTTCGCCGGCCTTCCGTTCGTGCTCGGCGCGATCGTCATCCTCACCACGTTCAACGCGCCGGGCACGAATCCCGGGCAGGTCACCATCATCGTGCAGGTGGTGTGCTCGATCGCGGTGCTGACCTGGCCGGTGGCGATGCGCATCATGCGGTCCGCGACGCTGGTGGCCAAGCAGCTGGACTACGTGAAGGCGGCCCGTGCGCTCGGCGCGAGCACGCCGCGGATCGTGTTCCGGCACCTGCTGCCGAACACGCTCGCACCGGTGCTCGTGTACGCCACGATCGCGCTCGGCGCGGCCATCGGAGCCGAGGCGACGCTGGCGTACCTCGGCATCGGCGTGCGGCCGCCGGTGGTGTCGTGGGGCGTCATGATCAGCGACGCGCGCGACTATTTCCGCGCGGTCCCGCACATGCTCCTGTTCCCCGGTGCGTTCGTCACCGTCACCGTGCTCGCATTCGTGATGCTCGGCGACGGGATCCGCGACGCGCTCGACCCGAAGTCGAGGTAGCCGCAATGTCCACAGTGTCCAGTTCAGCTGGTCCGACGACGGAGCACGAGCTGCTGCTCGAGGTCGAAGACCTGCACGTGGAGTTCCGCACTTCCGACGGCGTGGCCAGCGTGCTCAACGGCGTCGGGTATTCGGTGCATGCCGGGGAAACCCTTGCCGTGCTTGGCGAATCCGGCTCCGGCAAAAGCGTCACGGCGCAGACCGTGATGGGGATTCTCGACACGCCGCCGGGCGTGATCACCGGCGGGTCGATCCGTTATCGCGGCGAGGATCTGCTCACCGCGTCGGCGGACCGGCGGCGGCAGATCCGCGGCGCGGAGATCGCGATGATCTTCCAGGACGCGCTTTCGGCGCTGAACCCGGTGTTCACCGTCGGGTTCCAGATCGAGGAGCAGTTGCGCGTCCGATTAGGAATGTCCAAAAAGGACGCGCGCAAACGGGCAATCGAGTTGCTCGATCTGGTGCGGATCCCGGCGGCGGAACGGCGGGTGAAGGACTACCCGCACCAGTTCTCCGGCGGGATGCGGCAGCGCGCGATGATCGCGATGTCGCTGGCTCTCGACCCGGATCTGCTCATCGCGGACGAACCGACGACCGCGCTGGACGTGACCGTGCAGGCGCAGATCATGGACCTGCTCGCGGACATCCAGCGGGAACGGCGAATGGGGCTGGTCCTCATCACGCACGATCTCGGCGTGGTCGCGGAGGTCGCGGACCGGATCGCGGTGATGTACGCCGGGCGGATCGTGGAGCAGGCCGACGTGCGGGAGTTGTTCAGCTCGCCCGGGCATCCCTACACCGCCGCGCTGATGGATTCGCTGCCCCGGCTGGACCTCAAAGGACAGACCCTGGAAACCATCAAGGGCCTGCCGCCGAGCCTGCTCGACATTCCGTCCGGGTGCCCGTTCCATCCGCGCTGCAAGAGGGCCGTGGGGCGGTGCCGCGACGAGCGGCCGTCCTCGCACGCGCTCGGGTTCGGCCGGGTCAGTGCGTGTCACTTCGCCGAGGAGGTGGTGGAGAGCCGTGGGTGAGCCGATTCTCAGCGTGCGCGAACTGGTCAAGCACTTCCCGGTGCGCACCGGGGTGCTGTTCAAGCGGACGATCGGGCAGGTGAAGGCCGTCGACGGCGTGTCCTTCGAGCTGCAGCCGGGCGAAACGCTCGGGGTGGTCGGGGAATCCGGCTGTGGCAAGTCGACGCTCGCCCAGGTGCTGATGCGCCTGGAGGAGCCGACGAGCGGCAGCGCGACCTTCGAAGGCCGCGACCTGTTCAAGCTGCGCGGTGCGGAACTGCGGCGCATGCGCCGGGAAATCCAGATCGTGCTGCAGGACCCGTACACGTCGCTGAATCCGCGGATGACGGTCGGCGACATCGTCGGCGAACCGTTCGAGATCCACACCGATGTCGCGCCCAAGGGTTCGCGGGCGAAGAAGGTGCAGGAACTGCTGGAGGTGGTCGGGCTCAACCCCGAGCACGTGAACCGGTATCCGCACCAGTTCTCCGGCGGGCAGCGGCAGCGCATCGGCATCGCCCGGGCGCTGGCGTTGCGGCCCAAGGTGATCATCTGCGACGAGCCGGTGTCCGCTTTGGACGTTTCGATCCAGGCGCAGGTGATGAACCTGCTCGGGGAACTGCAGGGCGAGTTCGGACTGTCCTATGTGTTCATCGCGCACGACCTCTCGGTGGTGCGGCATCTGTCCACCCGGGTCGCGGTGATGTACCTGGGCAAGATCGTCGAAATCGGTACTGAGGACGAGATTTACGAGCGGCCGTCCCATCCCTACACCCAGGCGTTGCTGTCGGCGGTGCCGGTGGCGGACCCGGCGGTGCGCGGGCAGCGGCAGGTGATCCGGCTGGAAGGCGACGTGCCGAGCCCGATCGACCCGCCGTCGGGCTGCCGTTTCCGGACGCGGTGCTGGAAAGCCGCGGACATTTGCGCGACGGAGGTGCCAAAGCTGGAACCACGGACGGACGGGCATCTGTCGGCTTGTCACTTCGCCGAGGTGAAATCGGTGGTTCCCTAACCAGGCGATTCCTCCGGTTTGCCGATTGCTGTACGCGGTGTCCGCTATGTACGTTGCATTGTCGGTTTTCCTGAGGAGGACTCGTGAAAAGACCAAGATTACTCGCAGTGGCACTCGCGGTGCCATTGTTCGGTGCGGTGTCCGGCGTCGCTCTTCCTGCGGCGTCGGCCCAACCCGCCGGCCCGGTAACGGAATTCAGCGTGCTGGCGCGGGATGGCCAGAGTGTCGCTGCCGCGCAGCAGGCCGTGCGCGACGCGGGCGGCACGATTGTCGCGACCAATACCGCGGTCGGGTTGATCACCGCCACCGCGCCCGCTTCTGGCTTCGCTGAACGGGTTTCGGCCAACCGCGCGGTATTCGGCGCGGCCAAGGCGAAAGCGATCGGCAGCGCGCCGAAGGCGGGCAAGAAGGAGAAGCCGGACGCGGTCGAGAAGGAAGGTCGCGGCAGGGTGTCGCGCAAGGCCGCGGCGAACAAGGCGGTCGGCACCGACCCGCTGGACGATCAGCTCTGGGGCCTCAAATCGACCCGCTCCGACCTCGCGCGCACCAAGCAGGCGGGCGACAAGCGGGTGAAGGTCGGCATCATCGACACCGGTGTCGACGGCAGTCACCCGGACATCGCGCCGAACTTCGACAAAGCCGATTCGCGCAACTTCACCAAGGACATCGTCGCCGACGTCAACGGCACTGTGGTCGACGGGCCGTGCGAATACCGCGGCTGTGTCGACCCGGTGGACCACGACGACAACGGCCACGGCACGCACGTCGCCGGCACGATCGCCGCGGCGGCCAATGGATTCGGCGTGTCCGGGGTGGCGCCGAATGTGACGCTGGTGAACGTCCGCGCCGGACAGGATTCCGGGTATTTCTTCCTGCAGCCGACGGTCGACGCGCTGACGTATTCCGGCGACGCGGGACTCGACGTCGTCAACATGAGCTTCTACGTGGACCCGTGGCTGTACAACTGCCGGTCGAATCCGGCGGATTCCGCTGCGGAGCAAGCAGAACAACGCACGGTCATCGAGGCGACCACGCGGGCGTTGAATTACGCGCACGGCAAGGGCGTGACGATGGTGGTCGCGCTCGGCAACCAGCACGACGAGCTGGCCGCGCCGCACGACGACGTCACGAGCCCGGACTATCCGGCGAACGGGACGCACCCGCGGAAGATCGACAATTCCTCGTGCTTCTCGCTGCCGGTCGAAGGTCCGCACACGATCGGTGTCGGCTCGTTCGGTCCGACGCAGAAGAAAGCGGATTACTCGAACTACGGGACCGAGCAGATTTCCGTTTCCGCCCCGGGCGGATTCTTCCGGGACGGCTACGGCACGCCGTGGTACCGGACGGTGGAGAACGAGATCCTTTCCACGTACCCGCGCAATGTCGGCGTGGCGGCGGGCAACATCGACGCGGAAGGCAATGTGACTCCGGCCGGCGTCGCGCTCGGCGTGCAGAAGGCGACGGCGGCGGACGGCCGGGTCGGCTATTACCAGTGGCTGCAAGGGACTTCGATGGCCGCTCCCCATGCGACTGGGGTCGCCGCGCTGATCGTTTCCCAGTACGGCAAGAAGACCGGGCATTCGGTTTCGATGGACCCGGACGCGGTGCAGCGGGTGCTGGAAGGCACTGCCTCGCCGATCGCGTGCCCGGTGCCGAGGACGGTCGATTACCTGAAGGAGGGCCGGGACGCTTCGTTCACGGCTACCTGCTTGGGTGACGCGTCGTTCAACGGTTTCTACGGACATGGTTCGGTGGACGCCTATTCCGCGGTGACGCGGGGTTCGGCGTTCCTGCGTTGAGCGAGCGGCGGTGGGGCGGGCGATCCGCCCCACCACCTGCTTTCAGTACTGCCGCAGCCGGTTCATGATCTTGTCGGCTGCCTGCTGTTGTTGCGGGGTAAGCGTTCGGGCGTTCGCTTCGGCGCCACAGAATTTGTCGGTCGCCGGACGGACACCGCGCACGAGATAGTCGACGGCGGCGTTGAAGCCGCAGCTGTTCAAGGACGGCAGAGCGACGCCATGTCCGCCTTGGTCCACAGTGACCATTCGCGCCCGGTCGCCGAACTGCGCGCGGGTTTCCAGCGCGCCGGACAACGGGGTCGCCGGGTCGCGCAGGTTCTGGAGCAGCAACAGATTCGACGGCCCTTGGTCGCTGAACTGCACCGGCGATTCGACCGGCTGATACGGCCAGAAGGCGCACGCCCAGACGTTCGCGGTCGAGCCTCCGAGCATGGGGTACTTGACCCGGTCGTGTGCGACGTTTTCCTGATAGGTCGAGATCTGCCGGGGCCACGCGTGGTCGCCGCACACCACCGAGAGCATCGTGCCCACTTGGCTCTGGACCGGCCCGGTGGTGCTCGGCAGCGCACCAGCCGGAGGCGCCTGGCCGGTGCGGAAGGCTTGCCATAGCTGCGCCAACAGGGGGAACGTCGAGGTCTGGTAGATCAGGCCGTGCGTTGCCGACCGGAAAAGCGAACCGTCGAATCCCGCGGTGGGATGCTGGTCTAGTTGGTCGGCGAGCTGGAAGAAGGTCGTGGTGACTTCGGCTGGCGTGGAGCCGAGACCGTAGCTCGAATCGCGGACAGCGGCCCACTTGGCGAAGTCCGGGAAGCGGTCCTGCATGCCTTCGGCGAAGCGCCGGGACGCGGTGATGTCGTACCCGCCCGGTCCGAGAACGCTGTCGAGCACGACGCGGTCGGTCCGGTCCGGGAACAGGGAGGCGTATACGCCGCCGAGGTAGGTGCCATATGACAGGCCGAAGTAGGAGATCTTAGCTTCGCCGAGCGCGGCGCGGATCTGGTCCATGTCTCGGGCGGTGTTGGCGGTGGTGATGTACGGCAGGACCGACGCGGAGGCCGAACTAGCGCATTGCCGAGAGATCTTTTTGGCGGATACTGCGGCCGCTTCGACTTCGGCGGCGTTGTGCGCGTAATTCGGCACGATGGCGAGGATCTGTTCCGGTTTCAGGTCACAGCTCACCGGGCTGCTGTGCTCGATTCCGCGCGGATCGAAGCCGATCAGGTCATACTCGGCGAGCAGACTCGTGGGAATGCCTAACTGAGTCATTTCCAACGGGAAAGTGAGACCGGGTACACCGGGGCCGCCCGGGTTGAACAACAGGACGCCGCGTCGTTTGGCCGGGTCGCTGCTGGGGAGGCGGGAGATTTCGACGCTGATCTTCTTGCCGGTTGGATTGCGGTAGTCCAGCGGTACTTCGAGCGACGCGCATTGCAGTGCTGGAGCCAAGATGTCTGCTGGACACTTGCCCCAGTGCACTGAGGGAGGAGCGGCGGACGCCGGGGCCGCCGTCGCGGTCAACGCGGCGGCGGCGAGTACGGCGAGCAATGTTCTTCGCACGGTTTTCCTTCTTAAGTCGATCGTCGGTTCAGTACTGCCGCAGTTGATCGATCAACCGGTCGGCTGCCTGCTGTTGCTGCTCGCTGAGTCTGCGAGCGTTCGCTTCGGCACCGCAGAATTTGTCGGTGGCCGGGCGGGTTCCGTGCACCAGGTAGTCGGTGACGGCGGCGAAACCGCAACCGTTCAGGAACGGAAGTCCCACGCCGTGGCCGCCTTGGTCCACAGTGACCATTCGCGCCCGATTGCCGAACACTTCGCGGGTTTCGAGCGCACCGGACAGCGGGGTCGCCGGGTCGCGCAGGTTCTGGACCAGCAGCAGGTTCGACGGTCCTTGGTCGCTGAACTGCACCGGGGGTTCGAGCGGCTGCTTGGCCCAATGCGCACAGGGCCAGACGTTCGCCGCCGAGCCGCCGAGCATCGGGTACTTGGCCCGGTCGTGCGCGACGTTTTCCTGGTAGGTCGAAATCTGCCGCGGCCAGGCGTTGTCCCCGCACAGCACCGAGATCATGGTGGATCGCTGGCTTTGGTCCGCATTCACGGCGGGCAGCTGTGCCGAGCCGGGCTGGTCATTGAGAAGCGCTTCCCAGATCTGCGCCAGCCGGGGGAAGGAGAACGTCTGGTAGCTCAGGCTGTGCGTGCCCAACCGGAAGAGGGAGCCGTCGAGGCCTCCTGCGGGGTGCCGGTCGAGCTTGTCCGCGAGGGCGAAAAAGGTCGCGGTGACTTCGGCGGGAGTGGCCCCGAGACCGTAACTCGAATTGCGGACGGCAGCCCATTTCGCGAAGTCCGGGAAACGGTCTTGCATTCCTTCGCCGAAGCGCCGTGCGGTGGTGACGTCGACACCACCCGGCCCGACGACGCTGTCGAGCACGACGCGGTCGGTGCGGTCCGGGAACAGCGAGGCGTATACGCCGCCGAGGTAGGTGCCATATGACAGGCCGTAGTAGGAGATCTTAGCTTCGCCGAGGGCGGCGCGGATCTGGTCCATGTCTCGGGCGGTGTTCGCGGTGGTGATGTACGGCAGGATCGGCGCGGAGGCCGAATCGGCGCATTTTCGGGCGATCTGCTTCGCAGTTGCCGAGGCCTGGACGACTTCTTCGCGGTTGTGCGCATACTTGGGCGCGAGCACAAGCTGTTCAGGACTCAGCTCGCAGTTCACGGGGGTGCTGTGCTCGACTCCTCGCGGGTCGAAGCCGATCAGGTCGTACTCCGCGAGCAGGCTTGCCGGTGCGCCGAGGCTCGCCCAGGTCAGCGGGAAGGTCAGTCCGGGGCCCCCGGGACCGCCGGGGTTGAACAGCAGGACGCCGCGTCGTTTGGCCGGGTCGCTGCTGGGGAGGCGGGAGATTTCGACGCTGATCTTCTTGCCGCCTGGGTTCCGGTAGTCCAGCGGTACTTGGAGGGCCGCGCATTGCAGGACTGGAGAGGATATGTCGGCCGGGCACGGGCCCCAGTGCAGTGCGGGTTTAGCAGCCGATGCCGGAAGCGCCGTCGCGGTCAACGCGGCGGCGGCGAGTACGACGAGCAATGTTCTTCGCACGGTTTTCCTTCCTTTGTCGAGAGCTGACCGCGGGACGGAAAAGACGGTGGGGCGGAATTACCGGCCCCACCGTCTTTTTCATCGTCCCGCCCATCGCCGGTTCAGTGTCGCGTCATCCGGTCGAGAATCCGGTCGGCCGCCTCCTGTTGCTGCTGGCTGAGCCGGCGAGTGTTCGTTTCGGCGCCGCAGAATTTGTCGGTGTCCGGACGCGTGCCGTTCACCAGGAACTCCGCGACGGCACCGAATCCGCAGCTGTTCGTGTACGGGAGCGCGGCGCCGTGGCCGCCCTGGTCCACGGTGACCATCCGGGCCCGGTCGCCGAACTGCGCGCGGGTTTCCAGCGCGCCAGACAGCGGGGTCGCCGGGTCCCGGGTGTTCTGGACCAGCAACAGGTTCGCCGGACCCTGGTCGCTGAACTGCACCGGAGGTTCGATCGGCTGCTTCGGCCAGTGCGCGCACGGCCACACGTTCGCCGTCAAGCCGCCGAGCATCGGGTACTTGGCGCGGTCCTGCGCGACGTTTTCCTGGTAGGTCGAAATCTGTCGCGGCCACGCGTTGTCCCCGCACAGAATGGAGATCATCGTGCCGGTCTCGCTCTGTTCGGCGGGCGTCGGGGCAGGCGGCACCGCGCCCGGCGGTACCTGGTTCGCGAGGAGCGACTGCCAAGCTTGCGCCAGCCTCGGGAATGTCTGGGTTTGGTATGTCAGGTTGTGCGTCTCCAACCGGAAGTACGAACCGTCGATCCCGGCCACCGGGGTTTTGTCGAGTTTGTCCGCGAGCTTTCCGAAGGTCGCGGTGACGGCGGCCGGGGTGGCGCCGAGACCGTAGACGGAATCGCGGACGGCGGCCCATTTCGCGAAGTCCGGGAAGCGGTCCTGCATGCCTTCGGCGAACCGCCGCGCCGCGGTGACGTCGTACCCGCCCGGCCCGAGAACGCTGTCGAGCACCATCCGGTCGGTCCGGTCCGGGAACAGCGTCGCGTATGCCCCGCCGAGGTACGTGCCATACGAGTAGCCGAGGTAAGAGATCTTAGCCTCGCCGAGGGCGGCCCGGATCTGGTCCATGTCCCGCGCGGTGTTCGCGGTCGTCAGATAGGGCAGCACTGGGGCGGATTCCGAGGCCGCACACTGCTGTGCGATCCCCTTGGCGAACGCGGAGGCGGCGACGACGTCGGCCTCGGTGTGCGCGTACTTCGGAGCGATCACCAGCTGCTCCGGGCTCAGGCCGCAGTTCACCGGACTGCTGTGGCCGACGCCGCGGGGGTCGAAGCCGATCAGGTCGTACCGGGCTAGCACGCTGGTCGGGACGCCGGACCGGACCAGGTCCAGCGGGAAGGTCAGACCGGGGCCGCCCGGGCCGCCCGGGTTGAACAGCAGCACTCCGCGCCGAGCGGCCGGATCGGTGCTCCGCAGCCTCGAGACCTCGATGCTGATCTTCTTTCCGCCCGGCTGCCGGTAATCCAGCGGCACCTCGAGCGACGCGCACTGCAGTTGCGGCGGCGCGGCGGCGTCGGCCGGACACGCTCCCCAGTTCACCCCGGGCTTCGGGGGAGCCGCGTACGCCGGAGCGGCGGGCGCCGTCAACGCGGCGGCCGCCAGCGCGACGAATAGTTGTTTTCGCACTGTCTTCCATCCTTTGCCGAGATCAAGCGAACTCAGGAAACTGACGGGAAAGCGCACGAAATCAGCTGGGCACCCGGACATTCGGCTGCCGCGGACACGTCGACGATCGGAAGCGAGGCCGACGTTACTCCGGTCTCCTCGGTCCCGGAAGGGGTTTCACCGGCGCGGTTCCCAGCGGAATAGTCGGGCCGCCAGGGTGCCGCTGAGAATCAGCCACGCCGCGATCGGGCCGAGCAGGACGAGTGAGTCGGCGGCCGAGGTTCCGCCATTCCAGGAATTCAATACGAGTTCGGTGGCCGCGCCGCCGGGAAGAAGGCGTTTCAGCAGGGACAGCTGTTCGGTTCCGGTGATTCCGATCCAACTTGCGACCGCGAGGACCGCGAGCGTGACCGGCAGCGTGGTGACCTGGGCGTGCTCCGGCGAGTTCGTGAGACCGGCGGTGGCGAGGCCGAGCGCGACCATCATGGCGATGGTGGCGACGACCGCGACGACCAGCAGCAGCGGGTTCTTCGGCGCGCCGGCGACCGCGCCGAGGACGCCGAGGATGACGCCGACCTGGATCGTGGTGAGCGCGGTGATCGGGAGGAGCAGGCCGACGAGAATGCCGGGGTCGCTCGCCGCGGTTGAGCGCAGGCGCTTGAGGAACAGGTTCTGCCGCCGGGCGGCGAGGATGGTGACGGTGGTGGTGTACAGGCCGATCGCGGTGATGAAGAAAAGCGTGAGTGCCGCGATATAGCCGAGGCTGCCGAGCTGGGCGAAAGTTTCGTGCCGGGAAATGAAGAACGCGCTGAACGCGACCGGCAGGATCAATGCGGTGACTAGTACCAGGCGATTCCGGAAGAGCTGAAGCAATTCGCCGCGGGCAATCGAGAGCATGGGGAAACCTTTCGGTGATTACGCGTTGCTGATGGCGCGGAAGACGTCGTCGAGCCGGGTCGGTCCGGCCTCCAGTTCGGTCAGTTCCACGGCGCGGTCCTGTGCCCAGCCGAGCAGGGTGTGCAGGTCTTTCTGCAGGCCGAAGGTCTCGATGAGGAACCGGCCGTCTTCCTCGCGGGTCGCGTGCAGCGGCGGTGCTGGCGAATGCGCTGGAAGTCCAAAGCGGATGGTCGCGGGCAGCGTCCGGGTCAGTTCGGCGACGGTGCCTTCGCGGTTGAGCGTGCCCTGGTGCATCAGCCCGATGCGATCGGCGTGCTGTTGGGCTTCCTCGAGGTAATGCGTGGTCAGGACGATGGTGGTGCCGTCCTCGCGGAGCCGGTCCACCGCCTTCCACAGCGCGTCGCGCGATTGGATGTCCAGACCAGTGGTCGGCTCGTCGAGGAAGACCAGGTCCGGAGTTCCGTACACGGCGGTCGCGAAGTCCAGCCGGCGCTTCTCGCCGCCGGAGAGCTGCGAGACCCTGGTGGTGGCTTTGCGCGTGAGGTCGGTGATGCCGAGCAGCCGCTCGACGGTGTCGCTGCGCTGGGTCAGGCTGCCGATCAGCTGGACGGACTCCCGCACGGTCAGGTCCGGCGAAAAACCGCTTTCCTGCAGCATGATCCCCATCCGGGGACGCACCGAAGCCCGGTCGCGCGGGTCCTTTCCGAACACCCGCACGGTGCCTGAGCTGGGTGCCCGGTGCCCCTCGACGGTCTCCAGCGTCGAGGTCTTCCCGGCGCCGTTCGTGCCGAGCAGCGCGTACAGTTCGCCGCGGGCGACCTGGAACGAGAGGTCGCGCACGGCCTGGAAATCGCCGTAGGTGAGATTCAGCCGGTCGACGGCGATGACTGGGGTCGTGGGCATGCTCCGATTCCAGCCGTTTCCGCAGGTCTCGAGTAGTGCGGTCACGTCAGCCGAAAACATGACGCAGCGTCACTGGTGGGGCCAGCGCGGCTGCGGCATGCTGGGTCCGAATTCCGCGGCCGAGGCTGGAGCACCATGATCGAGATCCGTCCCCCGTGGACGCGCCGCACGGCCTGGGCCAGCGGCGCGGTCCAGGACCGGCTGCGACGGCTCAACCTCATGACGGTGATGCCGCCGCTGCTGCTCGTCGGGGTGGCGCTGGTGGCCTTCGCGTCGAAGACCTGGTGGCACGTCGTCATCCAGCTGGTCGGGCTGCTGGCCGCGGTGGTCACCGCGGAACGCTGGACGGCCGGCGATTTCCTCCGCGTCGCGCGGCCGTGCCTGGTGCTGACCGCGTTCGTCTGGCTCGCCGGGGCGCTCAGCGACCAGAGCGCGGCGTTCTTCGGGCTGACCATGGTCGGTTCGTTCCTGATCCCGCCGCTGGTGCGGCACCGGCTCGCCGCGCTGGTCGGCCTCGCGGTGCTGACCGGAGCGATCGGCGCGACGAATCTGCTGATGTACGACGACAAGGCCGGCGCGCGAGTGCTCGCTTTCGTCGTGTCGCCGGCCATCGCCGCGGCGCTGTCGACGGCGTTTATGTTCGCCAGCCAGAAGTTCTACGACCTCGTCGTGGAACTGGAAGAGTCCCGGGAGAAGGAAGCCGAGCTGGCGGTGGTCCGGGAGCGCGTCCGGTTCGCCAGCGAGCTGCACGACATCCAGGGACACACACTGCACGTGGTCAAGCTGAAGGTGGCGCTCGCGGAGAAGCTGCTGCACCGGGATCTCGACCGGGCCCAGGAGGAATTGCGCGAGGTGCACGCTCTCGTCGGCGAAACCATCGTGCAGACC
The DNA here is from genome assembly GCF_046195355.1 of Amycolatopsis sp. VS8301801F10. Classification (NCBI taxonomy): domain Bacteria; kingdom Bacillati; phylum Actinomycetota; class Actinomycetes; order Pseudonocardiales; family Pseudonocardiaceae; genus Amycolatopsis; species Amycolatopsis sp. VS8301801F10. Next base: position 2,570,033 of record NZ_CP176065.1, read on the forward strand.
AAGGAACTCGCTTACGCCCAGCGGCGGCTCAATCTGTCCGCGGAGCTGGAGAACGCGAAGAACCTCTTCGAGGCGGCCGGGATCCATGTGCGCATCGACCGGCAGGCGCAGGTCAGCACGGGGGCGGACGAGCTGCTCGGCCAGGTGCTGCGCGAGACCGCCACGAACATCCTCCGGCACGCGCAAGCCCGGCAGGTGCGGATCACCTTGACCGAAACGGGGATCAGCATCGTCAACGACGGGGTCGCGGACGGTGCCGCGCCGGTACTGAGTGGACTGTCCACTTTGGCGGACCGGCTGGCGGATCAGGGCGGAGAACTGACGGTGGAACAGAAGGACGGCAGATTCGTGACCGCCGCGTCCTTTCCCGAAAAGGGGGCGCGATGACGACGGTGGTGCTCGCCGACGACGAAGCCCTGCTCCGCAAGGCGATGGCCGCGCTGCTGCCGATGGAAGGCGAGATCACCGTGCTCGCCGAGGCGGAGGACGGCGAGGCGGCGGTGCGGGCCGCGCTGGCGCATCGGCCGGACGTGCTGGTGATCGACCTGGAGATGCCCAATGTGGACGGACTGGGCGCGGTCGCGCGGATCCGGCGGGAGCGGCCGGAGCAGGTGGTCCTGATGCTGACCCGGCACGCACGGCCGGGCGTGCTGCGCAAGGCGCTGAAGCTCGGCGTGCAGGGATTCGTCAGCAAATCGGCGGAACCGGCGCACATCGCGGAGGTGATCCGGACGCTGGCCGAGGGCAAACGCTGGATCGACCCGGACGTCTCGGCGCTCGCCGTGGTGGACGATTGTCCGTTGACAGTACGGGAAATCGACGTGCTGCGCGCGACGCGGGAGGGGTATTCGGTCGCGGACATCGCGACGCAGCTGCATCTGGCGGCGGGGACCGTGCGGAATTACCTGTCCAACGCGATGCAGAAAACGCAGACGCGGACCCGGCACGAGGCGGCGCGGTACGCGCGGGAGCACGACTGGTTGTGAGTGCCTATGCCGGTTCTAACCGGCATAGGCACTCACGAGGTCACCGGTTGGACGCCTTCTTCACGAACTTGCCCAGGTCCTTCGACTGCTGCACCCGCGACGGTTCGTGCACGTACATCATGTGCCCGGCCGGGTAGTAAGCCGTGTCGATGTTCTCCCGCAGTTCCTCGGGAATCTTGAGCTGCGCGAGCACGTACTCGGACGCGTAGTACGCCGTCGCGCCGTCGTAGTGTCCAAAGGCGACGTGGACCTGCAAGTGCGGATTGGCCCGCATCGCCGCGCTCAAGGTGTCCACAACGGACACCGATCGGCCCTCGAACTCCTTGTAGGACCAGGCCTTGAACACCTCGGTGGACAGAATCTCGTACGGAAGGTCGTTCTCGTAGCCGAGTTCGGCGCGCACGTAGTGGTTGAACCCGGCGGAGTAGGCGCCGATGATCCGCGACACCGACGGGTCGTCGCTCATGTGCTCGACGCCGCCGTCCGGCTCCCACGTGGTGAACCGGCCGTCCATCCGGCCGACGGTTTTGCCCTGGTCGCGCAGCAGTTCGGTGAAGAACCGGACGTGCTCGATCCGCAGGTTCACTCGGTCCACATAGGACTCGCTGAGCCCGGTGAGCGACGCGAGCGTCTGCACCGCCTCGGTACGGTCCTGAGTGGACAGCCGAGCGCCGCGGGAAAGCGCCCACGGCAGTTCCTTCGAGGCGAAGTCCTCGGCGTCGGCGAGCACGTCGTCGAGCGGACGGTCGCCGTGACGGCCGTGGTAGTGCGCGATCGCCGCGTACGTGGGCAGGTACAGCGAGTACGGCAGGTCGTTGCCCTCGTGGAAGCGCAACGTGCCGAGGTCCAGAACGGACGAGATGAGCATCAATCCGTTGAGGTAGAGGCCGTAGCGCTCCTGCAGATGCCCGGCCAGCGCGGCCGCGCGCAGCGTGCCGTACGACTCGCCGGCCAGGAACTTCGGCGACAGCCAGCGCTGGTTGCGCGAAACCCACAGCCGGATGATCTCCGCGACCGATTCGACGTCGCCCTGGAATCCGGTGTACGGCTGGGATTCGCCGCCCTCGGCCACCCGCGAGTAGCCGGTCTGGACCGGGTCGATGAACACCAGGTCGCTGTGCGCGAGCAGGCTTTCCGGGTTGTCCTCGAGCCCGTACGGCGGCGGCACCGGGTCGTCGACGTCGCCGGACAGCACCCGGCGCGGCCCGAGCAGGCCCATGTGCAGCCAGATGCTGGAGGAACCGGGGCCGCCGTTGAAGGCGAAGGTGACCGGCCGCGTGCCGGGGTCGGCGTCGTCCAGGGTGTAGGCGGTGAGGAACACCTCGGCCTTGGCCTGGTAGCCCTCGAACTTGCCGTCCTTTTTGACCTCCTGGCGGAGCACGATCCGGCCGGTCTGGGCGGTGTAGGCGAGCTTGCGCCGCTTGACGGTGAGGGTGTGCTGCGTCGTGACGAGGTCGTCGACGGGCTCCGCCGCCTTCGTCTCCTCGTCCTTGGTCTTCTCGGCGGTCTCGTCCGCGGTGGTGTCGGCCATGGCCCCAACCTATCCCGCGTTACCGTGGCAGCACACCGAGCGGAGGAGATCGATGCGCACGTTCGCCGAGCTCGACGCGCAGCTGGTGCGGTGCCGCGCGTGCCCGCGGCTGGTCGAGTGGCGCGAAGGCGTGGCCGGGACGAAGGCCGCGTTCGCCGGGGAGCCGTACTGGGCGCGGCCGGTGCCCGGTTTCGGCGCGGAGGACGCCGCGCTGGCCGTGGTCGGGCTCGCGCCGTCCGCGCACGGGGCCAACCGCACCGGGCGGATGTTCACCGGCGACCCGTCCGGGGACTTCCTCTTCCGCGTGCTGTACGAGGTCGGTCTCGCGTCGCAGCCGGTGTCGGCCGCCATCGGCGACGGCCTCACGCTGCGCGGCACCCGGCTCGTCTCGCCGGTCCGCTGCGCGCCGCCGGAGAACCGGCCGACCCCCGCTGAGCGGGACACCTGCCGGCACTGGCTGGCCGACGAACTGGACCTGCTGCGGCCGACCCTGCGTTCGATCGTCGTGCTCGGCGCGTTCGGCTGGCAAGCGCTCCTGCCAGTGCTTTCGGCGGCGGGCTGGCCGGTGCCGAAACCCCGTCCGGCCTTCGCGCACGGCGCCCGGCTGCAGCTCGGCGACCTTGCGGTGTTCGGCTGTTACCACGTGTCACCGCGCAATGTCCAGACCGGTCGTGTGACGCAGCCCATGGTGGTGACCGCGTTCACCGCCGCGGCCTCGGCCGCAGGCCTCATCTGAATCGTGACAACCAGCGTGGCGATGCTGGTCACAGCGGGGTGGGGTACCCGAGCGAAGCAGCTTCGGAAGTGCGACTATAGGTACATGGCTGCTGCGAAGTCGGAACCGACTCGGATCCTCGTCCTCGGTGGTGGATACGTCGGCCTGTACACCGCGTACGGGCTTCAGAAGATGCTGCGCGCCAACGAGGCCTCCGTGACCGTCGTTGACCCGCAGCCGCACATGACCTACGCCCCGTTCCTGCCCGAGGCGGCGGCCGGCGCGATCGAGCCGCGGCACGTGGTCGTGCCGCTGCGCCGCGTGCTGAAGCGCTGCCACGTGCTGACCGCGCGGGTCACGAAGATCGAGAACGAGCGCAAGTCCGTCACGGTCGAGGCCGCCGACGGCCACGTCGAGACGCTGAACTACGACGTGCTCGTGGTCGCGCTCGGCGCCGTCGCGCGGATCCTGCCGATCCCGGGTCTCGCCGAGGAGGGCATCGCCTTCAAGACCATCGGCGAAGCGATCTACCTGCGCAACCACATCATGACCAAGCTGGACGAGGCGGCCAGCACGCTCGACCCCGAGCTGCGCAAGCGCCTGCTCACGTTCACCGTGGTCGGCGGCGGGTTCGCGGGCATCGAGGCGCTGGCCGAACTCGAGGACATGACCCGCTTCGCGGTCGAGAACTACTACCCGAACATCAAGCCGTCGGACATCCGCTGGGTGATGGTCGAGGCGGCCGGGCGGATCCTGCCCGAGGTGCGCGAGACGCTGGGCGTGTACACGGTGCAGCAGCTGGAGAAGCGCGGCATCGAGGTCTACCTGTCGACCGCGGCGAAGTCGTTCGAAAACGGCCACGTCGTGCTCTCGGACGGCACCGAGTTCGACACCGACACGATCATCTGGACCGCGGGCGTGAAGGCCAACCCGGTCCTCGCGAGCTCGGACCTGCCGCTCGACAAGCGCGGCCGCGTCGAGGCCACCGCGGCGATGCAGGTCGTCGGCCACCCGGACGTCTGGACCGCCGGCGACAACGCGGCCATCCCGGACCTCTCGCGCACCGAACAGGACCCGACGGCCACCTGCCCGCCGAACGCCCAGCACGCGGTCCGCCAGGCCCGCCTGCTGGCGAAGAACATCATCAAGGTGATCCGCGGCGGACAGCCGAAGGACTACTACCACAAGAACCTGGGCGCGGTCGCGAGCCTCGGCCTGCACAAGGGCGTGGCGGACGCACTGAACCTGAAGATCAAGGGCTTCCCGGCGTGGCTCTTCCACCGGGCGTACCACCTCAAGGCGATGCCCACGTGGAACCGCAAGATCCGCATCCTGTTCGACTGGATGCTGGGCGGGTTGTTCCGGCGGGAGGTCATCTCGCTGGGGCAGATCAACAACCCGAAGGAAGAGTTCAACCGGGCCAGCAAGGGCTGAGTTGGTTGTTGTGGTGAAGCCGGGTCGCCTTCGGGTGGCCCGGCTTTGTCGTGTCCTGGGGCGGGTTCGCTAGGGTGGGTGGGCCCCCGTAGCCCAATTGGCAGAGGCAGTCGACTTAAAATCGACCCAGTGCGGGTTCGAACCCCGTCGGGGGCACCGTTTCGGCTGGTCAGGACGGTTCTTCCGAACCGGGTTCAAGATCAACCCCCGGTTTATCCCCGGAATTCCCGGAGTCCGGGTCGAGCCACATGCTTTCCAGCGCGACGGCGTTCTCCGGCGAGACCGTCGTGCGGTCCATGTACACGTCCTGCGTCATCGACGGCTTGCTGTGGCCGAGCTGGTTGGCAATCTCTCGCGGGCTGACCCTAGCGTCGTCGAGCACAGTACTGGTGGTCTTCCGGGACGCATGCGACTTGACCCAGGCGAACTCGTCGGTGCCCCGGGCGTTGCGGATGTCCCGCCGGGTGTTCGATGGGTCGCGGAGCCCGCCGAGCGAGTCCGGGAAAACCGGGCTGGCAGGACCTCGTCCGTCTTCCTGGGCAATCCGCAGTCGCTCACGCAGCATCAAGGCGGCCCCGGGACCGCAGGGTGGAGCAGATCTCGTCCAGCGCGGCCGGGTTCCATGCCCGGACATCGGCCAGCGACACCACCAGCGCGGTCCCCGCATCGTCGGAGGGCTGGGAAGACCCCGGCCGCGGTGTGGTCGCCGCGCTGGGACCGCTCGGCCGCGAGGTCCAGGTTGTCGCCGAACCGCTGTGCCTGGTCGCACCATTGCACGAAGGTGGTTGACATGGACTCGCGGCAGCGCCCGGCGGAAGCCGCGGCCTTTCCTGCCCTGATCGCGCCGGCGATCTTGCCCGCTGCTTCCGTACGGCGCAGACATCCGGTCTTTTCTCCAGCCTGTCTCCCCGCTGCCTTCATCGCGTCCGGCACATCGCGTATCCCATCACCCTTAATTGGGTATCTGGCAGAGGAAACGCGAAGGCACACTCACGACTGTCTGAGTAGAACTGCACGGGAGCGCGCCGCTACGGCTCGGTGGCCGAGCGATTGTCGTGAGCCGGGGTTGCGGTTACCGGCGGTGCTCATTTTCCGCCGAGCAGCGCGACGAAATGTGCCTCGATCTCGTCCAAGTCCGGTTGTTTGCCAGCGATCGCGCAGCAACTGTAATCGGCGTGCGGGCCACCGGGCTGGGGTGGCTTACAGCGTGCTGATCCGGCCGTTCTCCAAAGTAAGCACCTTCTGCGCCCGACGCACCGTAGCCGGACGGTGGGCGATCACCAGCAACGCACACTCCCCAGCCACCTGTTCCAGTGTCCGGGCAAACGCAGCCTCGTTGACCGCATCCAGTTGGGACGTTGGTTCGTCCAGCAGGAGGAGTTCCGGGCGCGCCAGGAGGGCTCTCGCGATGGCCAGGCGTTGCCGTTGGCCTCCGGACAGCATGCCGCCGTGTTCGCCTGCGGGGGTTTCCAAACCGGTCGGGAGGCGGGTGACGAATTCTGTCAGGTTGGTTTTCTCCAGAGCATCCCGGATTTGCTCGTCGGTCGCGTCGGGGGCGGCGTAGGTGAGATTGTCTCGCAGGGTGCCGTGCAGGATGGGGGTCGTTTGTTCTACCAGGCCGATTCTTCGGCGGCATTCGGTGATCGACGGGTGGTGTCCGTTGAACAGGATGGTTCCTCGGTCCGGCTCATAGAAGCGTTCGATCAACGCGAGAATGGTGGATTTTCCGGCTCCGGAAGGGCCGACCAAAGCGACGTGGCCTCGGCGCGGGACGGTCAAGGAGACGCCTCGCAGTACTGGGCGGTCGGGGTGGTAGCTGAACCAGACGTCTCGGAATTCCAGGACTGGGGCGGTGGCGGGGGAAGCCGGTGAAGGGGGAGCCTGGTCGGTTTCTGTGGGGAGTTGAGTGAGGTCGTGGACCCGCTGGAAAGCGCCCAGTCCTTTTTGGACCGTGGCGGCCACTTCGAACAAACCGGCGCTGGGGACGGCGATATAACTGACGTAGAGAAGGAAAGCGACTAGCTCGGCAAGGGTGAGGTTTCCGTTGGCCACCTGGACTCCGCCAGTGACCAGAACCGCGATGAGGGCGCCGTGTGCGGAGAGGGTTACGGCTGGTGCTGCGATGGAGTTGAGGCGGGCGGCTCGGACGTTGTCTTGATAGGTCGTGCGCGCGTAGTGGCCGATGCGGGCGGTTTCGCGGTCTTCCGCGCGGGTGGCTCGGATGGTGCGGATGGCGCTGAGGGCTCGTTCCAGTTCCGCGGCCATCAGTCCCAGGTTGTCTTGCGCGCTTTCGGTGGCGTTTCGGATGCGCGCCAAGACAAAAAGCGTCACGCCGCCGACACCGCCGACTATGACGGCTACGATGCCGAACAGCAAGGGGCTCAGCAGGAGCATGGCGACGGTGCCGCCGATGACTACGAAGCTTCCGGTCAGCATTTCGACCAGGTCGTAGGCGAGGGTGTCGCGCAGCAGGGTCGTGTCGGCGGTCGTGCGGGACAGCAAGTCGCCGATGCGGTGTTGGTCGTACAGGCGCATGGGCAGCCGCAAAAGGTGGCTGACCAGGCGGATTCGCAGGCCTAATACGACGCCTTCTCCGGAGCGTTCCAGCCAGTATCTGCCGATGGTGTCCGCGACGGCCTCGGCGATGAACACGGCTACGAGTGCGACCAGCAGCCACCCGACCGTCCCGCCTTCTCCGACCGCGTCGATGGTATGCATGGCCAGCATGGGCTGCAGCAGGCCAAGTCCGGCACCGACTAGGGTGAAAAGCAGTGCGACGGCAATGGTTTTCCGGTGCCCTCGGGTGGTGGCGAACAGGTGGCGCAGGCCGGCCCGGGACTGGACGGGCTCGTCGGTGGCCGGCGGACTGGTGTCAGGGGCGGTGACGGTCATTCCGAGCGGTCCTTAGCGGGGCGACGGTCAGCAAAGGGGCGAAATATCCTGCGGGGTGGATTTCGTCGACAACTTGGCCATCGGCTTCGATCCACGCGTGGGCGCTGAAGGGTTGCGTGCGCACGCCGGTACGCCAGGTCGGCCAGGTGCCGTGCGCGCGGCACAGCAGGGCGGACGCGACGGAACGCAGCAGGCAACCGTCGCCCGCGCAGCGCAGGCTGATCGCGACTACTGATCGACGCGCGGTGCGGGCTTGCTCGAAGGTGGCGGGCCGCGCACCTCGCCGGGCGAAGCGCAGGATCGCGCAGAGATGCTTGGGGGACAACGCGGTCAGCACGGTCGCGACGCCGACCATCAGCAATGGCAGCAGTTTTCGGTGCCACGGCAGGTGAATTCGGTGCGGTACCACGGTCGGCTGGCTCATGCCGGTTCGACCAATCCGGCGGTGAGCAGGGTTTCGGTCATCGCGGCGATGTCGGCTCGCACCTGGGCGGCGTCGATGTCGTACCTGGCGGCGAGTTCGGCGGCGATCTGCTCGGCGGTCTCTCCGGCGAGGAGGCGGTCGAGGGTGTGCGCGCCGGTTCGGTTGACCTGCCAATAACTTCCGGTGCGTTTGTTGAGCAGGACCGAGCCGTCCGGAGTTTCGGTGAGTGCGGTGTCAGGGTGCAGGTGCATGGGTCCTCCGGTCGGTCGCTGGCCGGTTCTCGGCGATCGCCCGCAGCCACATTTCGCAGCCGAGCGTGGTCTCCAAGTGCGCTTCCACCTCGTCGTCCAGCCGCGGTTCGAGGAGGGCGGCCCGGAGCGCGTCCAGGTCGAGCAGGCCGCGAGCGGCCAGGGCCGAATCGGCGAAGTAGTCGAGCAGGTCGGGTACGTGCCGGTGCGCCTCGGCGTCATCGTCGTCCTGGTAGTTGCCCTTGGTGGTGCGGTCGAGGATGACGTCGGGAACCAGCCCGCGCATCGCGTCGGCGAGCAGCGGTTTGTACCGCCAGGGCGGGAAACGATCGGACGTCCGGACCGCGAGCGCGGCTTCGACGACCCGGTCGTCCAGGTACGGGAGGTCGAGCGGGACCCCGTCGGCGGCGTACTCCCGCTGGATCTGCTGACACAGCGGTCCGGCGGCACGCAGGCTGGTCAGCGCCTGGTGCTGGCCGCGGTCGGCGGCCAGCGGGGCGGCCTCGGCGGCGATTTCGTACAGCACCCGCCGCGTCGTCGCGAGCGCGTCGCCGGTGGCCCACGGCGCGGCCCGGACCGGGTCGGCCCAGCCCAGGTCCGGCGTGCCCAGCCGGGGCAGCGGGTCGGTCAGCTGGTCGGCCGACTCCCGCCACCAGTCGCTCCAGCTCTGCCGGTCGGCTAGCGCGGCCAGGGTCCGCGGCCACGACCACCGGCCCAGGCTGCGGTAGACCCGGAGCTGCCGCAGGCCGGTGAGCGGGCGACGGCGGACCAAGGTGTGGAGGTAGCTGGGCGTTCCGCTGAAGACCTCGTCCCCGCCGTGCCCGGCCAGGTGCAGGCCGGAACCGTGCTCGGCGAGCACGCGCACGCCGTGGGCGGAGCCGTTCAGCCCTCGGGTCATCGTCCACGGTGCTTCGAGGTCGTCCGTCGCATAGGGCGGGGCGAACAGCGCGGGCGCGCTGGCGTCGGACTGTTCGAGGTGCTCGATACCGGGGAGCCGCCGAGCCGCTTCGGCGGCGAAGAACGGGTCGTCGTTGGCGACGCTGCCTCCGGTCCACCGGAACGTGAACAGGTCGGAAGTCTGCTCGGCGGCGAGAAAACACAGCGTGGTCGAGTCCATTCCGCCGGACAGATCGAGCGACAGCCTGCCCTTGGCGGGGCGGCGATTCGCGACTGCTTCGCGCAGCGCGGCGCGGACCGCGGGAGCGCCTTTGCGGATCGGCAGGACCGGCTCCGGCGGATGCCACCAGCGGGCGGTGCGGACCGTGTCGTCGCCGGCCAGCGCGACGTAGGAATCCGGCGGCACCGGGTGCACGGTGAGCCACCAGCTTTTCTCGATCAGCGGGGGAAGCAGTTGCATCTGCGTCAGCTGCGCGGCGAGAAGATCCTCGTCCAGGTCCGCGCCGGTCATCGCGGCCAGCACGTCGGCGCGGGTGCCCGCGACCGGGACGGAGCCGATCCGGGCATGGAAGGCCCGGCGCAGGTTCGCCAGCGTGCCCTGCAGCCGGACCTGCCCGTTCACCGACGCGACGAGGTGCGCGCTGCCGGGCAGGACGCGGGCGAGCGCGTCCGCGTCGGCCACGGTCCGCGATCGGGCGGCGCAGGCGGTCAGCCGCTCGGCAGGCAGCGGGCAGAACCCGAACACGGCGATCCGGGCCCGGCCCGCGACGGCGACCTGGATTTCCCCGGGCTTCCAGCGACCGGCCAGCCACGGCCGCCCGGACGAATGGAACAGGACGTTCGGCCGCGGGTAAGGGACTCGCGGCAGCAGCGCGGCTCCGCCCGGCGAGTCGGGGAGGACGACAAGACTGCTCGGCTCTGCGTTCATCGGCACCCCGACCGGGATCGATTCGAACGACGGGAGTAAGTCGGTTCAGCGGGCTGACGCCAGGTGCGGGCCGCCTGCTCAGCGGAGGGGAAAGGGCGCGATTTCCCCGGGGTGATCGTCCATGCCTGCTCAGCGGGCGAAGGTGCGGCCGGAACGATAGAGCAGGCGCCCGCGCCAGCGGCTGTCGAGCGCGCCCCGGCCGAGCTGGCGGGTGTCGGTCGCGAAACGGCCGGCCGCGACTGCTTTCGGGGCTTGATAGCGCTCGGGAAGGGTTCTCACGGAAACCAGTCCTTTCTGCGATCGAGGAAACGCCGGGATGACGAACGTGGCTGAAGACCGGTTGACTCGACCTCCAGCCACGTCGGGTTCAGCTCAGCGGGCAGCAAGCGCTACCCGCGCGTCGTTCGCCTGCTCAGCGGCGGCGACGTCCGTGCCGGCGGTGGTCGCGTGCGCCGCGGCGGAGCCGCCGGGTGTCGGTCGCGAAGCATCCGGCAGAGGATGCCTCCGGGGCCTGATAGCGCTCGGGAAGGGTCTTCACAGAAACCAGTCCTCCTCTGTTCGCACTTTCTGCTGGAATTTCTTATGGGTTCGATAGCGATCGCTGATGAACTTTCTGCCACGTGCGAAGTCCTCCGCGCAGAACACGCTAGCAGGATGGCCGGGTCCGGGCACTCGCGCGTTCAGGCGAATCAGTTGGGCCGACGGAGAGGTCGGTTTTGTTTTTGATGAAAAATATGCGGAACGGTGCATTGGCCCCGTGGTCGAAATGCTTCTGGATGCGTACTGGATTCCGCTCCGGAAATGGTGCCGGGGGCTGCCGTGCGGTCAGGGAATGAGCGCGCCGGGAGCGTCGGCCGGGACCGCGGGATTCCGTGGGGCGACCGGGGCGATGCGTTCGTACGGTGCGCCCAGCGGGGGCCGCCGGTCTTGCTCGCCGCGGTTGGGCCACAGGGACATCGCGCGTTCGGCCTGGGCGGTGATCGTCAGCGACGGGTTTACCCCCAGGTTCGCCGAGATCGCCGAACCGTCGACGACGTGCAGGCCGGGATGGCCGTGGACGCGGTGGTACGGGTCCAGGACGCCGCGGTCCGGATCGTCGGAAATCGCGCAGCCGCCGAGGAAATGAGCGGTCATCGGGATGTTCAGGATCTCGCCGGTGGTGCCGCCGGCGATGCCGTCGATTTTCTCCGCGACACGGCGGGCGGCGTCGTTTCCGGCGGGGATCCAGGTGGGGTTCGGTTCGCCGTGGCCGGGGCTGGACGTCAGTTTGTGCCGTCCGGTGCGGGTGCGTTTGCTTGCGACCGTGATGGAATTGTCGAGCGTTTGCATCACCAGCAGGATGATGGTGCGTTCGGACCAGCGGCGCGGCGAAAACCAGGTGAGGTTGCGCGGATTCCTGGCGAACGCGCCGAGCCAGGTCAGCCAGCGCGGGACGGATGTGCCGCCGTCGGTGAGCGCGGTTTGCAGCAGCGACATCGCGTTGCTGCCTTTGCCGTAGCGGCACGGTTCGATGTGCGTGTGTTCGTCCGGGTGGATGGACGAGGTGATCGCGACGCCGCGGGTGAAGTCGACGTCCTTGCGGTTCGATTTCGCGCCGAGAATGGATTCGGAGTTCGTTCGGGTCAATCGGCCGAGGCTGGCAGAAATGTTCGGCAACGCGCCGGTTTCGCGGGCTTGGTGGAGCAGTTTCTGCGTGTTGTAGGTACCGGCGCTGAAGATGACGTCGCGGGCGAAGAAAGTGCGCACGTTTTTCCTGCGACGAGGCGACTTCCCGGTGCGGACCGCGGTGACGAGGTAGCCGCCGTCCGCGGGGCGCACGTCGAACACGGTGGTCATCGGGACGACGTGCGCGCCGAGTTGTTCGGCCAGATAAAGGTAATTGCGGTCCAGGGTGTTTTTGGCGCCGACGCGGCAGCCGGTCATGCAGGACCCGCATTCGGTGCAGGTTCGGCGGGCTGGTCCGGCGCCGCCGAAGAACGGGTCTGGCACTACGGTTCCGGCGGGAGTGTCCTTGTCGCCGAAGAAAACGCCGACCGGGGTGAGCCGGAAGGAAGAGCCGACACCCAGGTCGTCGGCGACTTCCCGGAGCACCTCGTCCGCCGCGGTGACGGTGGGGTTCTGGGTGACGCCGAGCATCCGGCGGGCCTGGTCGTAGTGCGGTTTCAGTTCGGCTTGCCAGTCGGTGACGTGCGCCCATTGCGGGTCTTCGAAAAACGGTGCGGGCGGTTCGTAGAGGGTGTTGGCGTAATTGAGAGAGCCGCCGCCGACGCCCGCGCCGCCGAGGATGACGACGTCTCGGAGCAGGTGGATGCGCTGAATCCCGTAGCAGCCAAGTCGCGGTGCCCACAGGAAATTCCGGACGTCCCACGAGGTTTTCGGCAGCGTATCTTCGGTACGGCGGGGCCCGGCTTCCAGCACGGTGACGCGATAGCCCTTTTCGGACAGTCGCAGTGCGCTCACGGAACCGCCGAAGCCGGAGCCGATCACGAGGACGTCGGTGTCTTCGCGGGTGTCGTTCATCGTGGTCCTCGCAGGTGGCGAACTCGTTCCCCGGAAGCCTTCCCGCCCGGCCGGACGCGGGCATCGGTCCGAAGACCGGGACGCCGGGACCCGACTGGTCCCGCGGCACAAATCAGTCCACCGGCCGGAGCACCGCCGGGCCCAGCAACCGGCACGCCAGCAGCGCCACCTCGACGTCGATCCGTCCCTCGGACAGCGGACGGCCGCGTTCCTGCTCGGCCTTGCGCAGCCGGTACTGGATGGTGTTCTTGTGCAGGTGCAGCTCCTGCGCGGCGATCATCAGGCTGCTCCCGCTGGACAGGTACGCCCACACCGTTTCGCGCATCCGGCGGTGTCCCTCGTCGTCGTCGGCCAGCGCGCCGAGCACCGACTGGACCCAGCCCGCGACCGCCGACGGATCCGCCGCGACCAGCGCCAACGGCCCGAGTTGCGCCGCCGCGGTGACGGGGCGCGGCTGGGTTCGCTCGGTCATCTGCGCGACGGCCTCGGCTTGGCGGGCCTGCTGGTGGGTGGTGCGGAATCCGGCCAGGCCGCTCGCCGGGTCGCCCAACGCGACGCGCACCGGATCGGGTGAACTGGCGAGCGCGGCGGACACCGCGTCGAGGTCGAGCGCCGAGGTCGGGAACCAGGCCCACACGGTCGAGGCGTCCGGGGCCACGACCAGCGGCGTGGTGTCGAGGGCGTTCGCGAGCAGCGCGGCGTGTCGTTCGAGGGCCGTCAACCGGTCGCTTTCGTCCAGTTCAGGGCCGCACCACAGCACCGCGCCGACGTGCCGTTCCGACAGCGCGTAGCCGAGGGTTTTCTCGACGTCGGCGGTGTCGATGGGCTTGCCGGACAACGCAGCCCGCACCTTCGCGAGCCGCGCCGCGTTGCGGTGCCGCAGCCAGGTGTCGCGTTCCAGCTGGTAGGCCTCGACGACCTCTTCGGAGATCTTGTCGATGTAGGTGAAGGCGACCTGCGACAGCACGGTGGCGGCGACCGCGACGTCCGCCGCATCCACCGGCTCGGCGGCGATCCGGGTGATCATCTCCTGCTGGAAGGCCGCCTGGCCGAGGCGGTACGCGCGCAGCATCGCGGTGATCGGCACCCGGCGTTGAGCCAGCCGCCGTGCGAACTCCAGCGCGACCGGCGGCGCCCCGACGTCCACCGGCTCCGTCGCGCCGCCCAGCACGCCCAGCGCGGCGACCAGGTTCTCCCGCACCGTGCTGTCGAGCAGCTCAGCGGCCTGCGCGTCGGGCGCGAGCGTAGGCAGTTCGGTGGTGACCTCCTCGGCGATTCGCGCGCGGAGCAGCGCGAGCTCGGCCAGGACCGAGTCCGCGACCTTGGCCAGCGTGGCGGCTGCCGTCGACGTCACAGGCAGCACCGTACGCCGGGTTCGTGCCCGGGACCCAACGCAGCCGGACGTTTCGGTTTCGCGCACAGTGTCGCGCCGCTCACGGATCCCTACCTTCAGCAAAACGACAGACCGCGTGGAGGCCGCGATGAAGAAGTACCGCCTCGCCGGACCGAACGGCGAAACCGCCTGGCACGACCGGAAGCGGCACCTGTGGCCGCTCGGGCTCGTGGTGCCGCTGCTGCCGTTCGGCGCGATCGCGTTGCACGCCGCGACCGGGTCCGCCGCCGCGTTGTGGCTCGGTCCGCTGGTCGTGCTGGTCCTCGTGCCGCTGATCGACCTCGTCGCCGGATACGACCACACCAATCCGCCGGACGAAGTGATGGCGGCGCTGGAGGAGGACCGCTACTACCGCTGGATCACCTATCTATTCCTGCCGTTGCAATACGCCGGTTTCGTGGCGGGCGCGTGGATGCTCGCGCGCGGCGATCTTTCCGTCGGCGGAAAAATCGGTCTCTCGATCACTCTCGGCACAGTCGCCGGCATCGCGATCAACACCGCGCACGAACTCGGCCACAAACGGGAAAGCACCGAACGCTGGGCCGCGAAAATCGCGCTGGCACAGTGTTTTTACGGGCATTTCTACATCGAGCACAACCGCGGGCACCACGTGCGCGTCGCCACTCCGGAGGACCCGGCGTCGAGCCGGTTGGGGGAAAGCTTTTACCGGTTCTGGCCGCGGACGGTCTTCGGTTCGCTGCGCAGTGCCTGGGGGGTGGAGCGGAAACGCTATGCCCGCAAGGGAAGTCACCCGTTCCATCTCGGCAATGACGTGCTCAACGCGTGGCTGATGAGCGTGGTGCTGTGGGGTGCGCTGCTCGCTTGGCTGGGCGTCGGGATCCTGCCGTATCTGGTGCTTCAGGCCGTGTTCGGGTTCTCGCTGCTGGAGATCGTGAACTACCTGGAGCACTACGGGATGCTGCGCAAGAAGGTCACGCATGGGGCGAAAACCCGGTACGAGCGGGTTAGCCCGGCGCATTCCTGGAACTCCAACAATGTCGCGACGAATGTGCTGCTGTATCACCTGCAGCGGCACAGCGATCACCACGCCAACCCGACGCGCCGGTTCCAGACTTTGCGTGACTTCAAGGAAAGCCCGGTTCTGCCGACCGGTTACACCGGGATGCTGGTCGTCGCGCTGGTTCCGGCGTGGTTCCGCAAGGTGATGGACCCGCGGGTGTACCGGCATTTCGACGGCGACCTCCGGCAAGCGAACGTGCAGCCGGGCAAACTGCCGTCGCTGCTGAAGAAGTACCCGGTCGTCGCTGCCGCCGCGAACGAACCGGCCGCGGACACCCGGGCGAAGCTGGCCGACGACGTGGACGCCGCGCGGTGCCCCGGCTGCGGCTACGTCTACCGCGTCGCGGAGGGCAACGAACTGGAGGGGTTCGCCGCCGGAACGGCGTGGTCGGAGATCCCGGACGACTGGACGTGCCCCGATTGCGGCGTGCGCGACAAGGTCGACTTCGTGCCCGTGGTGCGGGAGGCGGCGTAATGAAGATCGTCGCGGCGTCGCGGCTACGGGAGTGAGGCCGAAGTGGAGACGGAACTGCTGGGGCGAGCGCGCTCTGGCGACCAGGCCGCGTTCGCCGTCCTCTACCAGGAACACGCGCCGCCGGTCTTCCGCTACCTGCGGATGCGGGTGCCGACCGCGACGGTCGCCGAGGACCTGACGAGCGAGGCGTTCCTGCGCGCGTGGCGGAAACTGCCGGACTTCTGCCCGGACGGCGGCTCGTTCACCGGCTGGCTGTACACGATCGCCGACAACCTGCTGCGCGACCACCGCAAATCAGCCCGCTACCGGCGGGAACTGCTCGACGGGAAAGACCACGACGGACCGGACCTCCGCGGCGGCGCCGACCGGCTCGCGCTGGCCCGCATCGAAGCGGCGGCGCTGCGCCGGTGTCTGGCGGACCTCAGCGAACCGCAGCGCGAGTGCGTGCGGCTGCGGTTTTTCGCCGGGCTCTCCGTCGCCGAGGTCGCCGAAACCATGAACAAGAACCCCAACAGCGTCCGGGCGCTGCAGCACCGTGCGGTGCGCACGCTCGCGACGTTGCTGGCCGAGACCGAAAAGGCGGGACCTTGAGATGCACGGATTCCTCGAGATTTTCAAGATCATGGGACCGCTGCTGGCGCTGATGCTGTGCCCGATCTGGCTCCCGCTGCTGGGGATGCTGATCGGGAAGCTCTCGGACGTGTTCTCCGGCGGCAACCGGACCGAACCGGTGCGAGTGCGTGCCGAACACCGCGGAGAGGTATAGCCGGGCAAACATGTCTCGGGCGGCAAAGAGCATTGGTCAGGCATTCCGGACTTTCTTAGCCTGACTGCGGGTCGAAGGTGCCGGACACCCGCTCAAAGGAGAGCCGCGATGACCGAATGCCAGCCTGTCACTGCCCGGCCACCGTCCGGTCCCGTCCTCGGCACTCGAAGCGACGACGGTCTGCTGCGGTTCCGCGGCGTGCGATACGGCACCGCCGAACGGTTCCAGCCGCCGCGACCGGCCGAGCCCCGCGCTGACGCCTCGCAGCCCGGGCCGATCTGCCCGCAGCTTGGCTCCCGGCTGGAGGCCGCGATGGGTCCGCCGCGAGACGAACCGCCCCAGTCCGAGGACTGCCTCAACCTTGCCGTCGCGACGCCCGCGCTGACTGGTGCCCGTCCGGTGCTCGTATGGCTGCACGGCGGCGGTTTCCTGAGCGGAGGCGGCACGCTTCCCTGGTACGACGGCGGGCGGCTCGCCGCGGACGGCGACGTGGTCGTCGTGTCGGTCAACTACCGGCTGGGAGCCTTCGGCTACCTGGTCCACGACGACGTCAGCGAGGGCAATCTCGGCTTGGCGGACCAGATGCTCGCGCTTGAATGGGTGCGCGACAATATCGCGGCGTTCGGCGGCGACCCGGGCGAGATCACTGTCTTCGGGCAGTCCGCGGGCGCGCTTTCGACGCTGGCCTTGTTGTCCATTCCGGACAGTCGGGCGCTGATCCGGCGGGCGATCGTCCAAAGTTCACCGGACCCCGCGATCATTCAGGAACGCGCCGCGGCGCGGGAGATCGGCCGGTACTTCGTCGACGCGGTCGGCGGAGACCCGGTTACCGCCTCCGTCGATCAGCTGCTTGCCGCGCAACAGCGGACTCTGCGGTGGAACGCCGCGAAGGATCCGACGTCGACCCGGCCGCCGTTCGGGATAGTCGATCTCGAGATTCGGCTGGCCGATCCGTTGCCGGACTTGATGATCGGGTACGCGTCGCAGGAGTGCGCGGCGTTCGCGATCGGAGTGCCGGACCCCGTGCTCCGGCAAGCGATCGCGGACCAGACCGAGCCGCTTTTCGGTCGCCCGGCGCGGGCCTTGGCACAGCAGTACGGCGCGTACTCCTACGAGTTCGACTGGACTCCGGAACACGGCGGCTACGGCGCGATCCATTGCCTGGAACTGCCTTTCCTGCTGGGCACCCCGGAATCCTGGCGCGGGAGCCCGATGCTGGGCGGCACGAGCTGGGCCGAGGTCGAACGCCTTGGCGCCCAGATGCGCTTGTGGTGGACCGAATTCGCGCGGTCCGGCTCACCCGGGCCGCGGAGCGGTTTCCGGATCGGGAATTTCCCTCAGACACTGGAGAACACGCCATGAGCAAGAGCATCCACTGGCCGGTCGTCCTGCTCTGCTTCCTCGCTGTCCTCCTGGACGGCTTCGACACCGCCGCGTTGTCGTTCACGATCCCGACCCTGTCGCACGAATGGAATGCCGCGCCCGCCGCTTTCACCCTGCCGTTGGTGCTGACCAACATCGGGGTCGTCGCGGGATATCTGGCCGCGGGTTACGTCGGCGCGCGGATGAGGGCGCGCTCGGTGGTGCTCACCGGCGTCCTGATCTTCGCGGGCGCGACCGTGCTGACCGCCGCGATCCTGCCCCTGAAGTCCATGCCGGTCTTCGCCGCCGCCCGTCTGGTGACCGGGCTCGGTCTCGGGCTGGTGCTGCCCGCCGGGGTCTCGCTGGCGACGAAACACAGTGCGGAGGGCCGCCGGGAGCTGGTTTCGGTGGCGGTGACGCTCGGCCTCGCGTCCGGGAGCAGCCTCGGCGGGTTCTTCGGCGGCAAACTGCTGCACAGCGTCGGGTCCGCCGGGGTCTTCTACGTCGCTGGGCTGGCTCCGCTGCTGCTGGCCGCGGTGATGGCTGTCGTGCTGCCTGCTCGGGAGCCGGCGGTGGAGAGCAGCGCGAAGCAGGAGGCCAAGGTGAGCAAGCTGTTCGGCCCGGGGCTGCGCCTGCCGACGTCGCTCATCTGGGCGTTCTCGTTCCTCATCTTCATCACCGCGTACGTGCTGATCTCGTGGGTTCCGACCCTCCTCACCGGATACGGTTTCGCCGCCGGGAAGGCTCCGCTGGGACTCGCGTTCCTGACGCTGGGCGGGATCGCGGGCGGTCTGGTGCTCATCCCGCTGGCCGCGCGGATCGGGATCGCCCGGGCGCTGATCCTGATGCCGGCGATCGGGGCGGTGTGCATGGTGCTCGTGGCGACGGTGCCGGTCGGCGAGACTCTGCTGTTCGTGCTGCTGGCCGGTGCCGGTTTCGGGGTGACGGCGGGGCAGATCGGCCAGCTGACGCTCGCGGTCTCGATCTACCCGGCGAGCACCCGCACGACCGGCGTCGGCTGGGCCGCGGCGCTCGGGCGGATCGGGTCGATCGTCGGACCCGGGGTCGCGGGGTTGCTGCTCGCGCTGGCGTTGTCGGCCCAGACGATCGTCCTGGCGACTGCCGTTCCGGTGCTGGTCGCGATCGCTTGCGCGGTCGGGCTGAGCCGGGTGCGGACGAAGGCGCGGAGGGAGCGCGATGCCGCACTGGTTCGATCTCGGTGACGTCGCGGTAGTCCCCCTGATCGAGGACGACCGGCTGCTGATCGAGCCCGGCGAGTTCTTCCCCGGACTCGAACCGGACCTCGCCGACTGGTACACGCGGGAGCCGTGGTTCGACCGGGCGGCGGGGAAGCTGGTGTTCGCCATCCAGTCGTTCCTCGTCTGCTCGGCCGACGAAGTGCTGGTGGTCGACGCGTGCGTCGGGGCGGGGAAGGACCGGCGCCGGGCGGAATTCGACCAGCTGCCGGACCGGTGGATGCGGCAGTTCCTGGCGACCGGGTTGCGGCCCGCGGAGGTGGACGCGGTCGTGTTCACCCACTTGCACGCCGACCACGTCGGCGCGGCCACTGTGCGGCGGGAGCCGGTCTTCCCGCACGCCCCGCATCTCGTGGTGGAGGAAGAGTTTCGGTATTGGTCGAGCGAGGCTGGTGCGGCGGCCATGCGCCGGACGGGCGACTACCTGGCCGACAGTGTGCTGCCGATCGAGCAGGCCGGGCAGCTGAGTTTCGTCGCTCCGGACGCGGCGGTGGGCAAGCACGCCGAGCTGGTTCCCGCTGCCGGGCACACGCCGGGGAACGTGTGCGTGCGGGTCCGCGGCAGTGCCGGGACCCTGCTGCTCGCCGGGGACACGATGCACCACGGGGTGCAGATCCGGCATCCGGAGCTGAGCACCCGGTACTGCGTCGACCCGGGGAAGGCGGCGGAAGTGCGGAGCCGCATTCTCGAGGGCGAGCGTGGTTCGGTCCTGCTTCCGACGCACTTTCCCGCGCCTTCGGCGGGGAGGGTCCGGGGTGGGTTCGAGTTCGCCGCTGACCTGATCCAGACCGGGCAGTTCCGGTGGCGGGAGTGGCGCCGGGCGTCGTGAGTGGCGATCCCGGTTCTAACCGGGATGAACACTCACGACACCGGGTCGACTCGGTTGCGGAGCAGGCAGAACACGTTCCCCTCCGGGTCCGCGAGCACGTGCCACGACTCCTCGCCGGTCTGGCCCACGTCGGCGGGGCGCGCGCCGGCCGCGAGCAGGCGTTCCAGTTCGGCGTCCTGATCCCGGTCGGTCGGGTTCACGTCCAGGTGCAGCGGCAGTTTCGCGGGTTTCGGGTCGGTGCTGCGGCTGAGGATCAGCGTCGGCTGCGGGCCGCCGAAACCGGCTCCGGGCGGGCCGATTTCCAGGTCTTCGCCGTCCCAGCCCAGTTCGACGTAGCCGAGGACTTCGCACCAGAAATCGCCCATCCGTTGCGGGTCGGCGCAGTCGAGGATGAGTTCGGTGATCCGGCAGGCCATGTGCGCGAGCTTAGGGCGCTCGCGCGCGCTCGCCCAGCGAATTCCGGTTTGTGCGCGCGGAGAGATCTGCCGTCCCGGATTCGTCCGCGCGCACGAACGTACCGCCCGGGAAACCTCCTAGGGTCGCCAGCAGCGAGGCGAGGAGGCAAGCATGCGGACACTGCTGCGTGGCGGTCGCGTCATCGACCCGGCCACGGGCTTCGACGGCACAGCTGACGTGCTGATATCCGGCGGCGAGGTGATCGCGGTCGGACCGGGATTGCCCAGCGCGGACGACCAGGTGGAGATCGACGTCGCCGGGTACGTCGTCGGGCCGGGGTTCATCGATCTGCACAGCCACGTGCACTCGATCGCCGGACAGCGGCTGCAGGCGATGGACGGCGTCACGACGGCGCTCGATCTGGAGGCCGGGCTGATGCCGGTCGAACGGGCCTACGCCGACGCCGCCGCGGCGGGGCGTCCGCTGCACTACGGCTTCTCGGCCTCGTGGGGTTCCGCGCGGGCGAAGGTGCTCGCCGGCATCGAGCCGGACGCGAACATCAACACCGGGCTTTCCGTGCTCGGGATTCCGGACTGGCAGCGCTCCTCGTCGAAGAAGGAGCTGGCCGCCTGGCTGTCGCTGGTGGAGGGTGAGCTGGCGGCGGGCGCGCTCGGCGTCGGCGTGCTGCTCGGGTACGCGCCGGCCAGCGATCCGGCCGAGTTCCTGGCCTTGGCGAAGCTGGCCAAACAGGCGGAAGCGCCGACGTATACGCACGTCCGCGAGCTGGTCGAGGTCGATCCGGGCACTCCGGTCGACGGGTCCGAGGAGATCGCGATCGTCGCGGCCGAGACCGGCGCGGCAATGCACCACTGCCACGTCAACAGCACCTCCATCCGGCACGTCGACCGCGTGCTCGCCGCGCTGGAGTCGGGGCGTTCCGCCGGGTCGCGAGTGACCGTCGAGGCCTATCCGTACGGCGCGGGCAGCACCGCGGTCGGCGCGGCCTTCATCTCGCCGGAGCGGCTGAAGATGAAGGGCCTCAACCCGTCGCGGGTGATCCTGCTGGAGACCGGTGAGCGGATCGCGGACGAGGGCCGGTTGCTGCAGGTCCGTGCGGAGATGCCGGGTGCGCCGTGCATTCTCGAGTTCCTCGACGAGGACGACCCGGTCGACCGCACCCTGCTGCACCAGGCGCTGGCGTTCCCGGACTCGATCGTCGCGAGCGACGCGATGCCGGTGTACTGGCAGAACGGGGCCCACGAATCCACCGAGTGGCCGCTTCCGCCCGGTGGCGCGACGCATCCGCGCACGGCGGGGACGTTCTCCAAGTCGCTGCGGCTGATGGTGCGCGAGGCCGGGGTCTGGACCTGGCTGGAAGCCTTCCGGCGCTGTTCCTATCTCCCGGCGCGGGTGCTCGACGAGGTCGCGCCCGGTGCGCGGACCAAGGGCCGGCTGAACGTCGGCGCGGACGCGGACATCGTCGTCCTCGATCCGGACACGATCACCGATACCGCGACGTATTTCGACGCGACCCGGCCCGCGGTCGGCGTGCGGCACCTGTTCGTCGCGGGCACTCCGGTGGTACGCGACGGGCAGCTGCTCCCCGACGCGTTCCCCGGCCAGCCGCTGCGGGGTGAGCCGCGATGACCGAGTTCAACCTGGACGCTCTGCTCGCGGACATCGAAACGTTGGTGCGCTGCGAATCCCCGTCCGCCGACCTCGACGCGGTGGCACACAGCGCGGACGTGCTGACCGGTGTCGGCAAGTCGTTGCTTGGCGTGGAGCCGGAACGGATTGTCCTGGATGGACGGACGCATCTGCGCTGGCGATTCGGCGAAGGTCCGCCGCGGGTGCTGCTGCTCGGGCACCATGACACGGTCTGGCCGATGGGGTCTTTGGAGACGCATCCGTTTTCCGTGCGGGACGGGGTCTTGCGCGGTCCGGGGTGTTTCGACATGAAGACCGGCGTGGTGATGGCGTTGCACGTCGCGGCCTCGCTTCCTGACCGAAGTGGACTGTCCATTTTGGTTACCGGGGACGAGGAGCTGGGTTCGCCGTCTTCTCGCGGACTGATCGAGGAAGAAGCGCGGGGCTGCGCGGCGGCGTTCGTGCTGGAGGCTTCCGCGGACGGCGGCGCGCTCAAGACTCGGCGGAAAGGCGTTTCCCACTACCGGATCGAGGTGACCGGACGTGCCTCGCACGCCGGACTCGAACCGGAAAAGGGGATCAACGCCGGGATCGAGATCGCGCACCAGGTGCTTGCGGTCGCCGCGCTCGCCAGTCCGGAACGCGGGACCAGCGTGGTTCCGACCGTGCTTTCGGCCGGGACCACGGTCAACACCGTGCCCGCCACAGCCGCGGTCGAGGTCGACGTGCGGGTGTGGGACGAGGAAGAACAGCTTCGCGTCGACCGGGAAGTACGCGCGTTACGACCGGTGCTGGAAGGCGCACAAGTACGGATCACCGGCGGGATCAACCGCCCGCCGCTCGACGCCGTTTCCTCGGCCGCGTTGTACGGGCTGGCCAAGGAATTGGCCGCTGAACTCGGCTTGCCGGAATTGACCGAAGCGGCCGTCGGCGGGGCTTCGGACGGCAATTACACCGCGGGCTTGGGCGTGCCGACACTCGACGGGCTCGGTGCGGTCGGCGGCGGAGCGCACGCCGATCACGAACACGTCCTGGTCGCGGAATTGCCGCGGCGGACGGCGTTGCTGGCCGCGTTGGTGGAGAACGTGCTGAGCAAGGGAAGTCCGTCGGTTCCGACGAATCCGGACGGCGATTCTGGTCGAGCGCGACGGTGACGTCGGCGGGGAAGCCGGGAAAGGATCATCCCGTGACGAATCTTGCGATGAACACGGAAAGACCCGGCGCGGCGGAAACGTGCGCCGAGGCGGTCGCGGCCGCTCAGTCGGCGGCCGCCGCCTCGGGGGTCGAAGTCCGGGAAATCACCGAGATCGCGGAAATGACCGCGGTCGGGGTGCTGTTCGAGACGATCTGGCGGTCCGCGCCAGGAACCCGGCCGGTGACCACCGAACTGCTGCGCGCGCTGTCGTCGGCGGGGAATTACGTGGCCGGCGCGTTCGCCGACGGGGAATTGCTCGGCGCGTGCGTCGCCTTTTTCGGAAACCCCGGAAAAGGCAGCCTGCACAGTCACATCGCCGGAGTTTCGAAGGCGGGCGCGGGGCGCGGGATCGGGTACGCGCTGAAATTGCATCAGCGCGGCTGGGCGCTCGCGCAGGACGTCTCGGCGATCAAGTGGACCTTCGATCCGCTGGTGCGTCGCAACGCCTATTTCAACCTCGGCAAACTCGGCGCGCTCCCGGTGCGTTACCTCCGGGATTTCTACGGTCCGATGGCGGACGGCATCAACGGTTCCGGCGACACCGACCGGCTGATGGTGTCCTGGGACCTGGCCAGTCCGACGGTGCGGACCGCCGCGTTCGGCGAACCGATCCGCACCGACGCGAAGGCTTTGCTCGGCCAAGGCGCGGCAGTGGCCCTCGAAGTCGCCGCGGACGGCGGTCCGGCCGCAGGCAAAGCGGACGCCCCGGTGGTGCTCGTCGCCGTCCCGCCGGACATCGAAGGCTTGCGCAGCACCGATCCCGGCCGGGCGGACGCGTGGCGGGCCGCGCTGCGCGAATCGCTCGGCGGGCTGATGGCCGACGGCGGCCGGGTGACCGGCTTCGACCGAACCGGCTTCTACGTGATCTCCAAGGAGGAGCAGTGAAACTCAGCGGTGTGGAATTGCGCCGGGTGCAGATGCCGCTCGTCGCCCCGTTCCGGACTTCGTTCGGCACCCAGTCCGTCCGCGAACTCTTGCTGCTGCGCGCGGTCACGCCGGCCGGCGAGGGCTGGGGCGAATGCGTGACGATGGCCGGGCCGCTGTACTCGTCGGAGTACAACGACGGCGCCGAACACGTGCTGCAGCACCACCTGATCCCGGCCCTGCTGGCCGCGGGAGACGTGACCGCGGCGAAGGTGACGCCGCTGCTGGCGAAGTTCAAGGGCCACCGGATGGCCAAGGGCGCGCTGGAAATGGCGGTGCTGGACGCCGAACTCCGCGCGCACGAACGGTCGTTCGCCGCCGAACTCGGGTCGGTCCGCGATTCCGTGCCGTGCGGCGTTTCGGTCGGGATCATGGACACCATCCCGCAGCTGCTCGACGTCGTCGGCGGATATCTCGACGAGGGCTACGTGCGGATCAAGCTGAAGATCGAACCCGGCTGGGACGTCGAGCCGGTGCGCGCGGTCCGCGAACGCTTCGGCGACGACGTGCTGCTGCAGGTCGACGCGAACACCGCCTACACCCTCGGCGACGCGCCGCAGCTGGCCAAGCTCGACCCGTTCGGCCTGCTGCTGATCGAGCAGCCGCTGGAAGAAGAGGACGTGCTCGGCCACGCCGAACTGGCCCGCCGGATCCGGACGCCGATCTGCCTCGACGAATCGATCGTGTCGGCGCGCGCGGCGGCGGACGCGATCAAACTCGGCGCGGTCCAGATCGTGAATATCAAACCCGGGCGCGTCGGCGGTTACCTCGAAGCGCGGCGGGTGCACGACGTCTGCGCGGCGCACGGGATCCCGGTGTGGTGCGGCGGGATGATCGAGACCGGGCTCGGCCGGGCGGCGAACGTCGCGCTGGCCTCGCTGCCGAACTTCACCCTGCCCGGCGACACCTCCGCGTCGGACCGGTTCTACCAGACCGACATCACCGAACCGTTCGTGCTGTCCGGCGGCCACCTGCCGGTGCCGACCGGACCGGGCCTCGGCGTGGCACCGATTCCGGAGCTGCTGGACGAGGTGACCACGGCCAAGGTGTGGATCGGTTCGTAGCCCGCTACGAATTCCGGAGGTAGATTTGGTCGAATCGGACCAGCCGGTCCGCGTGAGGCCGGATCTACCTTCGGGGGGTGCTGACACCGGTGCCGAGCAAGCCGCACACGAGTCTGGGACGCGTCCTCGAAGCGCTCGGGGACGTGCTCCTCGAACCGGTCGCCGTAGGACGGGACACGCGACGGCAGCTCGGCGGGGTGGTGATCCACGATCCGCACGACGACGCGGAGTTCCCGGCGCAGGCGGTGGTGCTCGGCGTCGGGGTGCGCGAATCCGGCGAGATCGCGCAGCTCCTGCACACGGTCGCCGCGCGCGGGGCGACCGCGCTGGTCGTGCGGTCGCCGGTGGCCGCATCGACGGAACTGGTGCGGGCGGCCAATTCCTCCGGGGTCGCGCTGCTCGGGCTCGCCAGCGGCGCTTCGTGGGCGCAGCTGGCCGCGATGCTCCGCACGTTGCTCGCGGAGGGCGACGTCGGCGACGTCTCCCCGCAGACGCTCGGCGGGATGCCGTCGGGTGATCTTTTCGCGCTTGCCAACGCGATCGCCGCGCTGCTGGACGCACCGGTCACCATCGAGGACCGCAACTCGCGCGTGCTCGCGTTCTCCGGCCGCCAAGACGAGGCCGACCCCTCGCGCGTCGAGACGATTCTCGGCCGCCAAGTGCCCGAACGGTTCACTCGCGAGCTGGAAAAGGACGGCGTTTTCGAGCGGCTCTACCGCGAGCAAGGCCCGGTGTACGTCTATCCGGGAGAGGGCTACGACAAGAAGATCGTCATGATCCGGGCCGCGCTCGCGGTCCGGGCCGGGGACGAGATTCTCGGGTCGATTTGGGCAGCTGTCGACAAAGAGCTAAGCGAAGAGCGTACCGCGGCGTTGATCGACGCGTCGAAAATCGTTGCCCTGCATATGCTTCGGCTGCGCGCGGGGGCGGACGTCGAACGCCGGTTGCGCGCCGATCTGGTCAGCACCGCGCTCGAAGGCGGCTCCGGCGCGCAGGAAGCGATCGCGCGGCTCGGATTGCTGGGGCAGCCGACGATCGTGCTCGCCATGGGCTTGCTCGAGGCGCCCGACGACGACCTGCGGCTGGTCACCGAACGCCAGCGGGTCGCCGACGCGTTCGCCATGCACCTCAGCGCGGTTCAGCCCCGATCGGCGGTAGCGCTGGTCGGCGACGTCGCGTACGGGATCGTCCCGATGCCCGGGAACCACGGCGATTGCCGCGAACGCTCGGTGCGCGTCGCGTCGACCTTCCTGGAGCGCACCGGCCGCCGGGTCGCCGCGGCGATCGGCATCGGCCCGCTGGCCCTCGACGGATCCGGATTGCGCGCGTCTCGCGACGGAGCCGACCGGGCGTTGCGCGTGCTGCTCACCAACGGCGGCTCCAAGCGGGTGATCACCTCCGACGACGCGCACATCGAGGCGTTGATGCTGGAACTGGCCGACCTTTCCGCGGCGCGCGGCGACGTCGCGACCGGACCGATCGCGCGGCTGCTGGAATACGACACCAAACACCAGTCCCAGCTGGTGCACACCCTCCGGTGCTGGCTCGATTCGTTCGGCGACATCAGCGCCGCCTCGGCCGCGGCGTACGTGCATCCGAGCACGTTCCGCTACCGGCTGCGCCGGCTGGCCGAAGTCGGCGGCATCGACCTCGACGATCCGGGGGACCGGTTCGCCGCGATGGTGCAGTTGCACTTGCTGCCGCGCGTGGAAAGGGCCGACGAGGGGTCGTGAGTGGCGATGCCGGTTAGAACCGGGATAACCACTCACGACCTCCCCTGACCGGAAATTCCCCCGCACCTTTCCCGCCATCGCACTAACCCCGCCCCTCCCTCCTCCGCCACACTGGAACCCCGGCAGGCGGCGATTCCCCTTCACGCCAAGCACTTCCTGCTCAAAGCGTCCACTGTAGACAGGAGAGCCATGGCCACCGCGTCCGAAACGATCGCCCGCCGCGCCGAGGAGGTCGGCGTCGAGGTCCGGCTGCACGCCGCCGAGGTCGACGGGACCCGCGGCCTCGGCATCGGCGAGGACGTCCCGGTCGTCCCCGCGTCGGTGTTCAAGGTCCCGATCGCGCTGGAGCTGGCCCGCCAGGCCGCCGAGGGAACGCTCGATCTCGGCGCCCGCGTCACGGTCGAGCCCGGGCATCCGACGCCGAGCCCGTACGGTCTCGCCACCTTCCGCCACGAAGTCTCGATGTCCTGGCACGATCTGGCGATCCTGATGATCGGAATCAGCGACAACGTCGCCACCGATCTGATTCTCGCCGAGATCGGCAAAACCGCGGTGAATAGCACGTTGCGCCGGCTCGGATTCACCCAGACCGTCGTTCCGCAGGACTGCGCCGAACTGCTCGCCACGATCGGCGAAGATCTCGGCCTCTCGTACGAGGACGACGAACGCGCGCTCGCCGAACTGACCTACGAACAGGTTTCCGGGTTGCGCGCGCTGCAACCGGAAAAGTCCTGCCGCACCACCGCCGCCGAAATGACCCGCTTGCTCGGTCTGATCTGGCGCGACGAAGCGGCCGCGCCGGAAGCGTGCGCGGACGTCCGGCGCTGGATGGAACTGCAAGTCTGGCCGCACCGGCTGCGGTCCGGGTTCCCGGACGACGGCATCCGCACCAGCGGCAAAACCGGGACGTTGCCCGCGGTGCGCAACGAGGTCGGCGTGGTCGAGTACCCGGACGGCGGCCGGTATTCGGTCGCCGTGTTCACCCGCGCCGAGGACGCCCGCTCCCGGGTGCCCGAGCGCGACGCGTTCATCGGTTTCGCCGCGGCGACGGCAGTGGAGTCGCTGCGCACGGCCTGATTCGTCGGAGCGGAGGAACTTTCCCCGCGCTCTCCTCGGTCCGGACGAACAAGTGACGTCCGCCACCGACCTAGCATTTCCGAAACGCCGGTCCACCCTCCTCCGGACAGAAGGTGCACATGTCGAAAATTTCCGAAATCGAGACCTGGCTTCAGGAGAATTTCGCCGCTTTGCTGGCCAAGCATCAGGTTCCCGGAGCCGCGATCGCGGTGCTCGCCGACGGCGAGGTGATCGACCACGCGGCGGGCGTCGTGAACAAGGGCACCGGCGTGGAGTCCACTGTGGACTCGGTGTTCCAGATCGGGTCGATCACCAAGGTGTGGACGACGACGCTGGCCATGCAGCTCGTCGACGAGGGCAAGCTGGACCTCGACCGGCCGGTGCGCGACTACCTGCCGGAGTTCGCGCTCGGCGACGAGGAAGCCGCGGCGGCGATCACCGTCCGGCAGCTGACCTGTCACACCGCCGGTTTCGAGGGCGACGTCTTCACCGACACCGGAACCGGCGATGACTGCGTGGAGAAGCTCGTCGCGACGCTGTCCGACGTGCCGCAGCTTTTCCCGCCGGGCGAGCGCTTCTCCTACAACAACGCCGGGTACTGCGTGCTCGGCCGCGTCATCGAGGTGCTGCGCGGCAAGTGCTGGGACGATTGCGTGCGCGACCACCTCTTCGCGCCGCTCGGCCTGACCCACGCGGCGTCCGGCCCGTATGACGCGATCCGCTACCGCGCCGCGATCGGGCACGTGTCGCCGACGCCGGGCGAGGACCCGGTGCCCGCGCCGGTCTGGGCGCTCACCCGCTCGAACTCGCCGGCCGGGTCGACGCTCGCGATGCGCCCGCGCGACCTGCTGACGTTCGTCCGGATGCACTTGAACGAGGGCAAGGCCGACGACGGCGCACAGGTGGTGCTGCCGGAATCGCTGCTCGCGATGCGCGAACCCCAGGTGGACGTGCCCTGCCTCGGGCTCATGGCCGAGAACTGGGGCCTCGGCTGGATGCTCTTCGACTGGGACGGCGGCAAGGTGATCGGCCACGACGGCGGCACCATCGGCCAGTCGGCCTTCCTGCGCGTGGTGCCCGAGCGCGGCGTCGCGATCGCGCTGCTGACCAACGGCGGCAACCCGCTGCAGGTGTACCACGAGATCTACACCAAGCTGCTGGACGAACTCGCCGGCGTCACGGTCCCGCCGCTGCCCGAGCCGAACCCCGCCGCCGCCCCGGCCGACCTTTCCCGCTACGTGGGCGAGTACTCGTCGATGGTCGCCGACACGGTCGTCACCGAAGAAAACGGCAAGCTCTGGCTGACCCGCACTCCCAAGGGGATTTTCGCGGAACTCAGCCCGCCGCCGACCACTGAAGAACTGTTCCCGTACCAGGGAGACACCTTCGTCGCGAAAACCGAGCAGCTTCCCGGTGTCTATCTGGCCCACGCGTTCGTCGGCGACGACGGCGCCGGCCGCGCGCAGTTCGTCCACACTGGACGCGCGGACCGGCGGGTCTCCTCATGAGCGGGATCCAGGCGCGGATCGAGGCCGTCTTCGCCGACGCTGGCACGGAGGGATTCCTGCACGCCCGCGAGATCGGCGTGCCAGGGCCCGAAGTGTCGGTGGGCGGGGACGACCCGGTCGTGCTCGCGTCGGTGTTCAAGATCCCGGTGGCGCTCGCCTACGCCCGCGAGGTCGCCGCCGGACGGCTGGACGACACCGAGCGGACCAGGGTGACCGCGCGGTACCGGATCGGCGGCATCGGCACCGCGGGCTGCGCCGACGACGTCGAGATGAGCTGGCGCGACCTCGCGCACTTCATGCTCACGATGAGCGACAACGCCGCGACCGACGTGCTGTACCGCCGGCTCGGCCAGGAAACGGTGGACCGGGTGCTGGCCGATCTCGGGCTCGCCCGCACCCGGCTGATCGGCTGCTGCGAGGACCTGTTCGCCTCGGTCGTCGCGGATCTCGGCGGCACCCCGGAATCCGATCTCGAAGCGCTGTTCGGCGAAGCCACGCCGGAGCAGATGGACAAGCTGGCGGTCCGGGATCCGGAACGCACCACGTCGTCCACCCCGCGCGAGATCACCGAGCTGCTCGACGCGATCTGGACCGACCGGGCGGGCGAACCCGAGGCCTGCGAACGGGTCCGCACGATCATGGCGCAGCAGATCTGGCCGCACCGGCTGTCGTCCGGCTTCCC
The DNA here is from genome assembly GCF_046195355.1 of Amycolatopsis sp. VS8301801F10. Classification (NCBI taxonomy): domain Bacteria; kingdom Bacillati; phylum Actinomycetota; class Actinomycetes; order Pseudonocardiales; family Pseudonocardiaceae; genus Amycolatopsis; species Amycolatopsis sp. VS8301801F10. The sequence goes on from NZ_CP176065.1 coordinate 2,599,935, forward strand.
GTCCGGCGTCGCGGTGGCGGCGAAAACCGGGACGCTGCCCGGAATCCGCAACGAAGCGGGCGTGGTGACCTTGGGGGACGGCCGGCAGTTCGCGGTCGCGGTGTTCACTCGCGCGCACTCTCTCGAAGACCGCCTTCCCGCGGTCGACGCGTCCATCGGCGCCGCCGCCCGGCTGGCGCTCGACCACCTCCAGAGCGCGACCTCGTAGGAGAAATCCCATGAAAACTGCCCGGCTCACCGCCGCGATGGCGGGCGTGGTGGCCTTGACCGTGAGCGCGTGCGGGGGATCAGCGCAATCCGGGACGGACCGGACCGCGAACCAGAACCTGGTCGACGGCAAGACTTTCACCTATGCCATCCCGACCGATCCGGGAACGCTCGACCCGGCGATCACCGTGCTGTCGGTCGCCCGCAACCTCGACACGTTCCTCTACGACGCCCTGATCGACCTCGATTCCCAGGGCCAGCCGGAGGCGGCGCTCGCGGAGAAGTGGGAAGCCACCACGACCACCGCGACCTTCACCCTGCGCAAGGGCATCACCTGCTCCGACGGCAGCCCGCTGACCGCGAACGACGTGGCGGCGAACGTCAACTTCGTCGGCGACCCGGCGAGCAAATCCCCGCTCGCCGGCGTCACGGTGGCCCCGCGCACGAAGGCGGTCGCCAGCGGGGACACGGTCACCATCACCAGCGGCGCGCCGGACGCATTCCTGCTGCGCAACATCGCCGGGCTGCCGATCGTCTGCGCCAAGGGACTGGCCGACCGCACGACGCTCGCCAAGGGCGAGAACGGCACCGGCATGTTCACCATGACCGAGATCGTCCCGAACGACCACTACACGCTGACCCGGCGCAAGGACTACACGTGGGGTCCCGGCCGGTTCGACCCGAAGCAGAAGGGCCTGCCGGACAAGGTCAACGTCCGGATCATCCCGAACATGACCACGATGTCGAACCTGCTGCTGTCCGGCGAGGTCAACGCGGGCTCGGTGATCGGGCAGGACCAGCAGCGGCTCAAGGCGCAGCGGCTCTACCGCGCGGACCTGGTCGCCCCGTTCGGCGAGCTGTTCTTCAACCAGGCGCCCGGCCGGTTCGGCGCGGACCAGGCGATGCGCCGCGCGCTCGTGCAGGCGATCGACCTCCCGCAGGTGGCGAAGGTGCTGACCCGCGACGGGAGCGCGCCGGTCAAGGGCATGGTCACCATCGAACCGCGGCCGTGCGACGGCGATTCGGTCACCGGGAAGATCCCCGGCCTGGACGTCGCCGCGGCCAAGGCGGCGCTCGACCAGGCGGGCTGGAAACCGGGACCGGACGGCATCCGCGTGAAGGACGGGAAGCGGCTCGCGCTGACCGCGATCTACGGGACGCAGGCCGGTCCGACGCTGCCCCCGGGCGCGGAGCTGATGCAGCAGGGCTGGAAGGCCGTCGGCGTCGACGTCACGCTCAAGGGCCTCGACAGCCCCGGCATCAGCCAGGCGCTGTTCGCCACCGGCGAGTGGGACATCTCGATGGCCCCGCTCGGCCTCACCCTGCCCAGCCAGCTGGTGCCGTTCATGTCCGGCGGGGAGCCGCCGAAGGGCACGAACTTCGCGCACATCAAGAACCCGCGGTACGACGCGCTGGTCGCCAAGGCGGCCGCGCAGCCCGGGGAAGCGGGCTGCGCGGACTGGATGGCCGCGGAATCGGCGCTGTTCGAAAGGCAGGACGTCGTGCAGTTCGCGAACTCGGTCGTCCCGACCTACGGCAGCAACGCGAAATTCGAGATCGTCAACGGCTACCTCAAGCCGTCCACCATCCGGATGTACGCCTGATGACCGGCACGGTCGCCGTCGCGGGCCCGAAGGTCAGCCCCTGGCTGACCTTCGGCGCCCGCCGCCTCGGGCGGTTCGTGGTGTCGCTGTGGGTGCTGGTGACCATGGCGTTCCTGATGATCCAGCTGATCCCCGGCGATCCGGTGCGCGCCGCGCTCGGCCTGACCGCGCCGATCGAGTTAGTCAACGCCCGGCGGGCCGCGCTCGGGCTGGACCATCCGCTGTGGCAGCAGTACCTCGACTATTTCGGCGGCTTGTTCCGCGGCGATCTCGGCACGTCGATGCTGACCGGGCAACCGGTCGGCGACATCGTCTCGGACCGGCTCCCGGCGACGCTGCAGCTCGCGCTTCCGGCGTTCGTGGTGGTCATCGGGCTGGCGATCCCGCTCGGCCTGACTTTCGCGGTGCTGACCCGCGGCGGCCGGCGCCGCGGGGCCGAACTGGGGTTCACCTCGGCCACCGTGCTGTTCGCCGCGATCCCGGAATTCCTGTTCGCGGTGGCGCTGGTGGCGTTCTTCGCGGTGCAGCTCGGCTGGTTCCCAGTGGCCGGGCACGACGGCGCGGGTTCGCTGGTGCTGCCGGTCATCGCGCTGGCGCTGGGCCCGGCCTCGACGCTGGCCCGGATCGTCCGGGTGGAGACGCTTTCCGTGCTGGGCGACGATTTCGTCCGCACCGCACGGGCGAAACGGCTGCCCGCCCGGCTGGTCTACCTGCGCCACGCGCTGCCGAACGCGCTGACCGCGACGCTGACGCTCGGCGGGCTGATGCTCACCAGCCTCGTCGCGGGCACCGTGCTGGTGGAGAACGTATTCGCCTGGCCGGGACTGGGTTCGACGATCTCGCAATCCATTCTGCAGAAGGATTATCCGCTGGTGCAGGGGATCGTGCTGGTGTACGGCATCGGCGTGCTGCTGGTGAACCTCATCGTGGACCTGCTGCTGGCGGTCCTCGATCCGCGTTCGACGATCCGGGAGAACTGAGATGGCGAAACGGCGCGGACAACAGTGGCTGGCCGCCGTGCGCACCCCGCTCGGCGCGTTCTCCGCCGCACTGCTCGTGCTGGTGGTCGCGGTCGCGGTGCTGGGCCCGATCCTGTGGCAGGACGCGGCTTCGGCGGTCGACACGAACGCGATCAGCCAGGGCCCGTCGGGCGAGCATCTGGTCGGCACCGACGAACTCGGCCGCGACATTTTCTACCGCGTGCTCGTGGCGACGCGGCTTTCGGTGGTGCTGGCGCTGATCGCCGCGGCGCTCGGCGTCGCGACCGGACTGGTGGTCGGCATGCTGCCCGCGGTGCTGCCGCGTCCGCTCGGCAGGCTGCTGACGGCGGCGATCAACATCGCGGTCGCGTTCCCCGGCCTGCTGCTGGTGCTGTTCTTCGCGGTGATTTTCGGCGTGGGCACCCAAGGCGCGGTGATGGCGATCGGGTTCGCGCTGGCTCCGCAGTTCGCCCGGCTGACGCAGACGCTGTCGGCTTCGGTGGCCGGGCGCGATTTCGTGTCCGCCGCCCGGGTCGCCGGGGCGGGCCGGATCCGGTTGCTGTTCCGGCACATCCTGCCGAACATCGGGGAGCCGCTGGCGGTCAACGCCACCATCGGCGCCGGCGGCGCGCTGCTGGCGTTCTCCGGGTTGTCGTTCCTCGGGATCGGCGTGCAGGCCCCGGAATACGACTGGGGCCGGCTGCTCAACGAGGGCCTCAACGGCATTTACGTCAACCCGGCGGCGGCGCTCGCGCCCGGGGTCGCGGTGGTCGTCGCGGGGCTCGCGTTCAACCTGTTCGGCGAGACGGTCGCCGGGGTGATCGGCGTGCGGACCCGGTTGCCGCGGCTGGCTCCCCGGGTGCGCCGGAAGTCCACAGTGGACTCGGCGACGGCGGACGACGCCGTGCTGGTGGTCGAAAACCTGGAAGTCGCGTTCCCGCGGCCGACCGGCTGGACGGTTCCGGTGCGCGGCGTGAGCTTCACCGTGCGGGCGGGCGAGGCGATCGGGGTCGTCGGCGAATCCGGTTCGGGCAAGAGCTTGACCGGACTCGCGGTGTCGCGGCTGATCGAAGCACCGGGTTCGGTGACCGCGGACCGGCTGGACTTCGCCGGGACCCCGGTGCTCACCACCCCGGAACGCGAATTGCGGACGCTGCTCGGGACGTCGCTGGCGATGGTGTTCCAGGACCCGATGACGTCGTTCAACCCGACCCGGCGGATCGGCCGTCAGCTCGCCGAGGTTTCCGAACAGCACCACGGACTTTCCCGGGGCAAGGCGTTCGAGCGGGCGGTCGACCGATTGCGCGCGGTCCGGATTCCGGCCGCGGAACGGCGAGCCAAGCAGTACCCGCACGAGTTTTCCGGGGGCATGCGGCAGCGCGCGATGATCGGCATGGGCCTGATGGGCGACCCGCGGCTGATCATCGCCGACGAACCGACGACCGCGCTGGACGTGACCGTGCAACGGCAGCTGCTGCGGTTGCTGGCCCAGACCCGCGCCGATCGGGACACCGCGATCATCCTGATCAGCCACGACATCGCGGTCGTTTCCCAGACGTGCGAACGGATTCTGGTGATGTACGCCGGACGGATCGTGGAGGATTTGCCCGCCGTCGGGCCGGACCTCGCGCCGCGGCATCCGTACACGCGGGCGCTGCTGGCCACGACGCTCGACCTGGAAACGGATCCGGACGCGCCGCTCGCGGTGATCCCGGGCCGTCCGCCGGAACCGGACCAGATGCCGTCCGGCTGCGCGTTCGCGAGCCGGTGCCCGGCGGCGACCGATCGGTGCCGCGAGGAGGACCCGGAACTGACCGTGCTCGCGCCGGAACACCGGGTGGCGTGCTGGCATCCGGCTGCGGCACTGTCGGAAGCAACGGTCGCCACCGCCACCTCTGGAGGCTCGAAATGAGCGAACTGGTTTTCGACTCGGTCAGCGTCCGGTACGGCGGACGGCGCGGGCTCACCGCGGTGGACGGCGTTTCGCTGACCGTGCCAGCGGGCCAGGTCGTCGGTCTCGTCGGCGAATCGGGTTCCGGCAAATCGACGCTCGCCAGGGCGGCCGTCGGATTGTCCCCGGTAAGCGCGGGACGGGTGCTGCTCGGCGGCGTGGACGTGCGGAAACTGCCGCGCCGGCGTCCGCTGCAGATGGTGTTCCAGGATCCGTATTCCTCGCTCAACCCGCGGATGACCATCGGCGAGTCGATCGCCGAAGCCATGCCGCGCGGGACGGACCGCTCGGCCGAGGTCGCCCGGCTGCTGGAGCTGGTCAATCTCGATCCGGAACGGGCCGCGCACCTGCCCGGGCAGCTGTCCGGCGGGCAGCGGCAACGCGTCGCGCTCGCCCGGGCGCTCGCCGGCCGGCCGCAGGCGCTGATCGCCGACGAGATCACCTCCGCGCTCGACGTTTCGGTGCAGGGCGCGGTGCTCAACCTCGTGCGCTCGGTGCAGCGGCGGCTCGGCCTGTCGATGCTGTTCATCTCGCACAACCTCGCCGTGATCCGGTATCTCAGCGATTTCGTCGCGGTGATGTACCTCGGCCGGATCGTCGAGGCCGGACCGGCGCGGCAGGTGCTCACCGATCCGCAGCATCCCTACACCCGCGACCTGCTCGACGCCGCTCCCTCGGCGCACAAGCCGCTGTTCGACCTCGAACCCGGTGCGACCGCGGACGCGGAACCGCCGGATCCGCACCATCCGCCTGCCGGATGCCGGTACCACCCGCGCTGCCCGGTCGGCCCGCTCGTGCGGAGCGACCGCGAGATCTGCCTCCGGGCCGATCCGGCCGAGGACTCCGCGCCCCGGCGGCACGCCGCAGCTTGCCACTTCAGTGAATCCGAGGGCCACGAGCCCGCGATCTCCCAAGGAGCCAGCGTATGACCCGCCGTCTCGGCATTGATGACCTGTACGACCTCGCCGCGCCCAGTCAGCCCGCGCTTTCGCCGGACGGCAGCCGGATCGTCTACGTGGTCCGGACCGCGGACCGGGAGGAGGACCGGAACGTCGACGCGCTGTGGACGGTCGGCACCTCCTCCGGCGAGGCCCGCCAGCTCACCCGCGGCAACGCGGACGCGGCGCCGAAGTGGTCTCCGGACGGCTCCCGGCTCGCGTTCCTGCGCGCCCAGGACGGTCCGCCGCAGGTGTGGGTGCTTCCGGCGGACGGCGGCGAGGCCGAGCAGCTGACCAAGCTTCCGCTCGGCGCGGGCGCACCGGTGTGGAGCCCGGACGGCAGCAAGATCGCCTTCTCCGCGGCGGTCGACCTCGCCGCGGTGATCGAAGCGCCGCCGGAAAACACGCCGATCGTCGCCGACCGGCTGGACTACAAGTCCGACGGCCCCGGCCTGCTGAAAACTCTGCGCAGCCACGTGCACGTCCTCGACGTCGCGACCGGCGAGGTCCAGCAGCGCACCTTCGGCGACTGGCACGCGGGCCAGCCCGCCTGGTCGCCCGACGGCACGCACGTGGCGTTCACCGCGGCCCTGGACGACGACGCCGACCTCACCCTGCGGTCCGCCGCCTACGTCCTCGACGTCACCGAGCGGAACGCCGAGCCACGGCTGGTCGGCACCGACGAGGGCATGGCGGGCACGGCCGACTGGACCAAGGACGGCAAGGCGCTGCTGGTGGTCGGCCGCACCGACACCGCCACTGGGCATCTCGGCCTGCTGCGCGTTCCGCTGGACGGCGGCGAGACGGTCAACCTCGCGGCCGGCCTCGACCGCAACGTGATGCCCGGTGGACCCGGTTACCCGGGCGCGCTGCCGCAGCTGACCGCGGCGGGCGACGTCGTGCTGTTCGCGATCCGCGACCGCGGCTGCACGCATCTGTACGAAGTGGACGTCGCCGGTGGCGAACCGCGTGCGCTGCTGACCGGCGACGGCAACGTAGTGTCCGGAATGGACTTGGTCGGCGATCGGGCCGCGATTGTGTTGGCCACTGCCGATTCCTTCGGCGAGGTCGCGGTTCTCGACCGCACCACGGGCAAAGTGGACGTGCGGACGAAGCACGGCGACGCAGTGTCCGAAGTGGAATTGTTCCCCCGTGAGTCGCGCGAATTCACCATCAGCGACGGCACTGTCGTGCAGGGCTGGCTCATCCGCGACACCGAACGCACCGGCGCGCAGCCGTTGCTGATCGACATCCACGGCGGTCCGCACAATGCCTGGAACGGTGCCGCGGACTCGATCCACCTGTACCACCAGACCCTCGCCGCACGCGGCTGGGCAGTGCTGCTGATCAACCCGCGCGCCAGCGACGGTTACGGCGAAGCCTTCTACACCGCGGCGATCGGCGCGTGGGGCCACGCGGACGCGCCGGACTTCCTCGAACCGATCGACCAGCTGATCGCCGAAGGGCTTGCCGACCCGGACCGGCTCGCCGTCACCGGGTACAGCTACGGCGGTTACATGACCTGCTACCTGACCAGCCGCGACGACCGCTTCGCCGCTGCCGTCGCCGGTGGGGTGGTCAGCGACCTGACCAGCCTGGCTGGCACGTCCGACGGCGGACATTTCATGGCGGTCAACGAATTCGCCGGGCTCTCGTCGGGCAAGTACGAGAAATCATCGCCGCACGCCCGGGTCGAAAACGTCCGCACTCCGACGTTGATCCTGCAGGGCGGCGAGGACGTCCGGTGCCCGGTCGGCCAGGCCGAGCAGTGGTTCACCGCGCTGCGCGAGCGCGATGTGCCGTCCCGGCTGGTGCTGTACCCGGGCGGCGCGCATCTGTTCATTTTGGACGGTCCGCCGTCGCACCGCGCCGACTACAACCGGCGCGTGGTCGACTGGATCGAGCAGTACGCCGGTTCGCGGGTGCCGATCGACGCCGCGCACTGGAGCCGACGGCTCACGGAACTGGCGCGCAAGTACGACGTTCCCGGTGCGTCGCTGGGAATTCTGCGCGTCGACACCGGCGAGGAGGTCTTCGCGACCCACGGCGTGCTGAGCAAGACGACCGAGGTCGAGGTCACCGAGGACTCGCTGTTCCAGATCGGCTCGATCTCCAAGGTGTGGACGTCGACGGTGGTGATGCAGCTCGTCGACGAGGGCCTGCTCGACCTCGACGCGCCGATCATCGAGGTGCTGCCCGAGCTGCGACTGTCCGATCCGGAGGTGACGAAGCGCGTCACCATGCGGCATCTGCTGACCCACACCAGCGGCATCGACGGCGACATCTTCACCGACACCGGCCGCGGCGACGATTGCGTCGAAAAGTTTGTCGACCTGTTGGACGAAGCCGCGCAGAACCACCCGCTCGGCGCGACTTTCTCCTACTGCAACTCAGGCTTCGTCCTGATGGGCCGGGTGATCGAAAAGCTCACCGGGAAAACCTGGGACGCGGCGATGCGGGACAAGCTGTACACCCCGCTCGGCCTCACGCACACGGTCACGCTGCCGGAGGAGGCGCTGCTGTTCCGCGCCGCCGTCGGACACGTCTCGCCGGACGACCAGGACCCGGCTCCGGCTCCGGTCTGGCAACTGCCTCGCTCCGCCGGGCCGGCCGGCCTGATCACCGCGCGCGCCGCGGACGTCCTCGCCTTCGCCCGCCTGCACCTCACCGGCGGCCTGACCGCGGACGGCACGCGGATCCTGTCGGCGGAATCGGCCGCGGCGATGGCGGAAAAGCAGGCAGACGTCCCGGACAAGCACACTCTCGGCGATTCGTGGGGCCTCGGCTGGATCCGCGACGACTGGAACGGCCGTCGCGTAATCGGCCACGACGGCAACACGATCGGCCAGTCGGCGTTCCTGCGGTTGCTGCCGGATGCGGGCCTCGCGGTCACGCTGCTGACGAACGGCGGCCACGCGAGCGACCTGTACGTCGAGCTGTACCGGGAAATCTTCGCCGAACTCGCCGACGTCGCCATGCCGCGTCCGCTCGAACCCCCGGCCACACCGGTCAAGGTGGACGCGACCCGGCACATCGGGGTTTACGAGCGAGCCGGCGCGCGCCTCGAGGTGACGGAGCGCGAGGGCGGGCTGCACCTGGCGTACTCCGTGACCGGCCCGCTGGCGGAACTGATGCCGGAGCAAACACAGGAATTCGACCTGGAGGCGGTTTCGGACACGCTGTTCGTGCTCCGCATGCCGGGCGGGCAGTTCTGGACGCCAGTGCTGTTCTACACCCTGCCGACGGGTGAGCCGTATATGCACTTCGGCGCACGGGCGACGCCCAAGGTGTCCTGAGACCGGGGGCTGGGCATTCGCTGCCCAGCCCCTCCAGCCGGGTCAATCCTTGCGGCGGGCCAGAAACCGCACGATCAGCAGCACCAGGCAGACGACCGCCACCCCACCGCCGAGATACCGGTAACTGTCTTCCAGCCCAGCGAACTGGCCGATCGAATTGACTGCGGAACCGGCGAGAAAAGCCAGCCACAGCAAGGCCGTCACAACAGGGCTGCCAGCGGTGCGGCTCGGGGAAGTCTCCATGCCAGGAACACTATGGCGCGGCGAGGGCGGCAACCACGCTGTAGACCCCCGGCTTCGAGGTAGTGCCTGCGCTACCTCTTCCCGTTCAAATAAGCCAGCACCGCCAGCACGCGCCGGTGCCCGCTGTCCTCCGGCAGTCCCAGCTTCGCGAAAATGTTGCGGATGTGCTTGAGCACCGTCCCGTCGCTCACCACGAGCAGTTCCGCGATCGTGGCGTTGTTGTACCCCTCGGCCATCAACCCGAGCACCTCGCGTTCGCGCGCGGTGAGCGCGTCGAGCGGGTCGCGGCGGTGGGCCAGCAGCTGGGTCACCACCTCCGGGTCCATCGCCGTGCCGCCTTCCACGACGCGGTGCAGCGAATCGAGGAACTTGGCGACCTTGCCGACGCGTTCCTTGAGCAGGTACCCGACCGCGCCCTTGCCGTCCGCGAGCAGCTCGGCCGCGTAACCGGTTTCCACGTGCGCGGACAGCACCAGCACCGGCAGCCCGGGATGCAGCTGCCGCGCCTGGACAGCCGCGCGCAGGCCCTCGTCGGTGTGCGTCGGAGGCAGGCGGACGTCGGTGATCACCGCGTCCGGCCGGTCCTCGCGGACGAACGCGAGGAATTCGGCGGTGTTGTCGAAAGCCGCGGCGACCTCGATGCCCGAGGTGTCCAGCAGCAGCACCAACCCTTCGCGCAGCAGGGCGTCGTCCTCGACGATCACGACCCGCATGGCAACTCCACTTCCAGAACAGTCGGTCCGCCGGGCGGGCTCGTGAGCGTGACCGTCCCGTCGAAAGCTTCGGCGCGTTTCCGGATCCCGGCCAGTCCGCTGCCCTGGGATTCGTCCGCCCCGCCTCGGCCGTCGTCGCGGATGCGGATCCGCAGGGTGTCGACGGTGCCGTCGAGCGTAATCGACGCCTGCTCCGCGCCGGAATGTTTGGTCACGTTCGCCAGCGTTTCGGCGACGATGAAGTACACCGCCGCCTCGACCGCGGCCGGACGGCGCGCGGTGCTGCGAACGTCCACAGTGCACGGAACCGCGCAGCGGTCGGCGAGTGCGGTGATCGCGCCGTCGAGGCCGCGGTCGGTCAGCAGCGGCGGGTGGATGCTCCGCACGACGGTGCGCAATTCGGCGAGCGCTTCGGTCGCCGCGTCCTGCGCCTTGCCGAGCAATTCCCTTGCCTTGGCTGGATTTCCCTCGAAAAGCTGGTCGGCGATGCCGAGTTGCAGCACGACCGCGGACAGCCGCGCCTGGGTGCCGTCGTGCAGATCGCGTTCGAGCCGGCGGAGTTCGGCGCCGTGTGCCTCGAGCGCGGCGGCCCGGGTCGCGGTCAGTTCGACGACCCGGTCGGTCAGCGAAGCACCGGGCCGCGGGCCGAGAAGCGCCCGCGCCGCAAGGGCTTGCCAGCGAGACAGCGGCGAGGCCCAGAAGGTGAGCGCGATCATCACGATCCCGCTGAACACGCAGAGCGCGGCCATCGGCCACGAGTCCACTACGAACTCCAGCGAACTGGGGATTCCGCCGGGCACCAGCCACCAGAACAGACCGGTGAGGATCTGCCGCACCCCGCCGAGCGGCAGGCTGAACGCGAGCACCCCGACGATGAAACCGAACGCCGCGTGCAACGCGAGCCACCCGAGGTCGCGCAGGCTCGCCGGGTCGCGAATCGGCGAAACGTTGGCGTACGGCTCCGCGATCGGCTCGCCCAGCCTTCGCCCCGCTCGGCGACGTTCGAAGCGCAGCGGGTAGCGGAGCATTTTCAGCGCGACCGGCAGCGCTGGGATCCCGACGCCGATCAAGCACGTCACGAGCACGACGGCCATCGCGAAGAAAAGCAGCATGGCGAGGAACGCGGTCGCGGCTCCGACCAGCAAGTAGCGGAGTCCGGACCACCACGAGCGCAGCCAGCCTTTCACCCGCACAGTGTCCCATTAGGACCTCCCCACCAGGTGTGGTGGTGCCTGCGCTACCCCCAAGACTCCCGCGCTCGGGATCGTTTTCGCGCACCCGCGGACCTAGCTTCGTTACCGACAGAGAATCCGCTGGTCCAAGGAGCGACACGAAGATGAACACAGGCGGTACACACGCCCTGAGGCTGGAAGCGGTGCGCAAGATCTACGGCTCCGGCGACGGCGCGGTCACCGCGCTGGACGGCGTGTCGGTCGGGATCCAGCGGGGTTCGTTCACCGCGGTGATGGGGCCGTCCGGGTCCGGCAAGAGCACCTTCCTGCACTGCGCGGCCGGACTGGACCGGCCGAGTTCCGGCCGGGTGCTGCTCGGCGAAACCGAACTCGGCGGGCTGCGGGAGCGCGCGCTCACCGAACTGCGCCGGACCCGGATCGGGTTCATTTTCCAGGCCTACAACCTGCTGCCGTCGCTGAACGTGCTGCAGAACATCACCCTGCCGATGCGGCTGGCCGGCAAGAAGCCGGACGCGCACTGGCTGCGCGAGATCGTCGACGGCGTCGGCATCGCGAAGCGGCTGGAGCACCGCCCGGCGGAACTGTCCGGCGGGCAGCAGCAGCGCGTCGCGATCGCCCGCGCGCTGATCACCCGGCCCGAGGTCGTGCTCGCCGACGAACCGACCGGCGCGCTCGACACCCGCACCGCGCGTCAGGTGCTCGACCTGTTGCGCACCGTGGTCGACCAGATGGGCCAGACCGTGTTGATGGTCACCCACGACCCGGTCGCCGCGTCCGCCGCGCACGGAGTGCTGTTCCTCGCCGACGGCAAGCTCGCCGGCCACCTCCCGCAGCCGACCCCGGAACGGGTCGCGCAGCGGTTGACCCACCTCGGGGAGTGGTGACCGCCATGTGGTCGTTGGCTTGGCAGACGACAAAGGCCCGGCTGAGCGGGTTCGTCGGCGCGTTCGTCGCGATTCTCTGCGGCACCGCGCTCGTCGCGGGCTGTGGCATTTTGCTGGAATCCGGCCTTCGCGCCGGGGTCCCGACCCAGCGCTACGCCGAGGCGGCGGTGGTGGTCGGCGGGCCGCAGACCACGAAACCGCCGGGTGCGGATTTCGGCGAGTCCGAGCAGATCAGCGTACAGACCACGCTGCCGGAGACGGTGGTCAGCCGGATCGCCGCGGTGCCGGGCGTGCGCCAGGCGGTGCCGGAGCAGGATTTCCCGGCGAACGTCGTGACGTCCAGCGGTCAGGTGCTCACCGGGCCGAACGGAACCCAGTCGCGCGGACACAACTGGGAGTCGGCCGTGCTCGCCCCGTTCTCCTTGCGCGAAGGCCACGCGCCCGAGGCGGCGAACGAAGTCGTTCTGGACGCGGAACTGGCGGCCCGCGGCGGAGTTTCGGTCGGCGGCACAGTGCGGATCTCGACCCGCTCCACGCCGATGGAGTTCCTGGTCACGGGCATTGCCGCGGCGAAGGCCGGCAACGAGATGTCTCGGCAGTCAGCCTTGTTCTTCTCCGCGGCGCGCGCCGCTGATCTCGCCGGAAAGCCGGGGCAGGTCCACGCGGTCGGCGTGCTCGCCGCCCCTGGCGTGCCGACAGGCGAACTGGAAGACCGGATCAGCGCGGCCGTCCGCGGCGAACCGGTCACCGTGACGACCGGGATGGGCCGCAGCACGGTCGAATTCCTGGACGTGAGCCAAACGCGGATGCTGCTGTTCGCCCTCGCGGGTTCGTTCGGCGGGTTCGCGATCCTGGTCGCGGTCTTCGTCGTGTCGAGCACGCTGGCCTTGGTGATCAACCAGCGCCGGCGGGAATTCGCGCTGCTGCGGGCGATCGCGGCCACGCCGAAGCAGATCCGCAAGCTGATCAGCGCCGAAACCATGCTGGTCGCGGTCGTCGCCGGAGTGCTCGGCGCCGGACTGGGCGTGGCCGTCGGCTACGGATTGCGCAACGCGTTCGCCGGGATCGGCGTGATCCCGGCGGACTTCGGCCTCGCGATCGGCCCGCTCCCGCTCGTCGTCGCGTTCCTGCTCGGCTTGGGTGCGGCGCGCTTGGCGGCGTGGTCGGCGGCGCGGCGTCCTTCGTCGATCCGCCCGATCGAAGCGCTCGGCGAGGCGGCCGTCGAACGCCGCGAACTCGGCCGCATCCGGATTCTCGTCGGCTGGCTGCTGGTGGCGCTGGGCTTCGGCGGCGCGACCGTCCCGATGTACGTGACCGGCGACGGTGCGCTCGCCGCCTCCTCGATGTCCGCGCTGGTGGCCGTGATCGGGCTGTCGGTGCTCGGGCCGAAGGTGGTCGCCTTCATGACCCGGATCATCGGCCCGGTGTACTCCGGCCTCTCGCGGATCAGCGGCTACCTGGCCGCGGCGAACAACCAGGCCAACGCGCGGCGGCTCGCCTCGGCGGTGACCCCGGTGATGCTCGCGGTCGCGTTCGCGATCTCGATGTTCTACAGCCAGACGTCGTCCGCCGCGGCCAAACAGGAGCAGGCCGTCCGGTCGACCACCGCGGACCACGTCCTGACGAGCACCACCGGCGCGCTGTCCCCGGAAGTCGCCGCGGCGGCGCGGGCGATCCCCGGGGTCGCGGCGGCAACCTCGGTGATCCGCACCGACGTCGTCACCACGGTCCCGGAGCAGGAACGGCTGCGCGTGACGAAGTATCCGGCGCAGGGACTGGACGGCGACCAGGTGCGCGGCGTGCTCGACCTCGGCGTCGTGTCCGGGAATCTGGCCGACCTGCGCGGCGACACCGTCGCGATGAGCAAGGGCGAGGCCGACTGGTACGAAAAGAAAATCGGCGACGAGGTCGACTTCTGGTTCGCCGACGGCCGCCCCGCGAAGGTGAAACTGGTCGCGGTCTACACGCACAACCAGGCGTTCGGCGAATACGTGCTGCCCGCCGACCTCGCCCGCGCGCACACCGGCGACCGGATGGACCATTCCGTTCTGGTGCGCCAGGACCCGAACGCGGACCCGGCCGCGGTGACCGCCGCGTTGCGCACCCTGAGCGCTCGCTATCCCGGCCTCGCCGTGACGCCAAGCTCCTCGGTTTCCGCGGTGGAAAGCGCTTCCGGGCAACAGCAGTTCTACCTGAACCTCGTCGCGGTCGGCGTGATTCTCGGGTACGTGGTGATTTCGGTGGCCAACACGCTGGTGATGACCACCGCGCAACGCTCGCGGGAATTCGCCCTGCTGCGGCTGATCGGCACCACCCGAGGCCAGGTCGTGCGGATGATGCGGCTGGAAGCGCTGACGACCGCCGGGGTCGCGGCTTTGCTCGGCACGGTGGTGGCGGCGATTCCGTTGGTACTGCTCAACCTTGGCCTGCGCGACACTCCGCTGCCGTCCGGTACGCCCGCGGTGTTCGGCGGAATCGTCGCCGGAGCGTTCCTGCTGAGCCTGGTCTCGCTCGGCCTGTCCACTCGGGTCACCCTGCGCGCCCGGCCCATCGACGCCATCGGCCTGCGAGAGTAGGAAACCGAATGCGGACGGCCACCGCGCTGAACCGGCCCGATCGCCTGCACCGGCCGGACCTGCCGCCGCACGCCTAGCCATGCCAGAGGTCCGTGAGGGGTTCCCCTCACGGACCTCTGTGGCAGCGGGTGCCTGCGGCCCGTCTCGGGTCAGCTCGGGCACCAGGTGTCCCACTGAACGGGAGCAATTCCCACAATCCGGTCGCTGCCGCCGAACGGCCCAGCGTCCAGGCAAAACGTGCCCGAGCCGTGAGCATTCCGTGACCAACCCCGAACCCCGCGTATCGAGCAGGTCAGTTTCTACCCAGGTCACCGGATTAATCGGGCACTCTCACTCATTCGGGTTAACAAGTTCGCTATCTTGGACCCCGTGGTGCACGCAAAGTCACGTTCCGCTCAGCGGGCGAGCCTTCGGCTGGGTGCCGTGGCCGCGGCCACGATCCTCGGGGCCGGGCTCGCCGGGGCCTACGTCGGCCTGCACCGGACCGCCGAGGCGGACACCGCGAAGCCGGTCTCGAACGTCGCCGTCGCACGCAGCGCCGGCGGGAACGCGGGCAACGCCAGCAGTACGGTCAGCGGCAGCACTGGCGGCAAGGGCCAGTCCACCCCGCAGCCGCCCGCGCTGCCCGACCACCCGACCCCGTTCAGCGTCAAACTGTCCGCAAAGGACATTCCGGAGAAGGGCGGCGGCGTCCGCACCGGCGGGTGCAGCGGTTCGCTGATCGCCCCGCAGTGGGTCGTCACCGCGGGCCATTGCTTCCACGACCTCGACGGCACGCGCGTCAGCGGCAAACCCGACTACACCATGACCGCCGCGATCGGGAAGCTCACCGACTCCGATCCGCGCGGGCACCTGCTGACGATCGTGGACACGCGCCAGTCCGCGGTCAACGACCTCGCGCTCGCCAAACTGTCCGAGCCGGTCACCGACATCGAACCGCTCGCGCTGCCGGACGGGCCGCCGGATCCGGGGCAGCACACCACCTTCGTCGGCTGGGGTTCGCTGTCCTCGAAGGTCATCGTGCAGACCGACCACATCAAGCGCGGCGACTTCAAGGTCGACGAAGTGCGCAAGAACGAGATCACCCTGGAACCGCTGAAGAAGCGGACCGTCGAGAACAGCCCGTGCCCGGACGATTCGGGTTCACCGTTTTTCGTGCCGGTGAAGGGAAAGAACACGCTGATCGCGGTCGAGAACTTCGGCCCGGACTGTCCGCAGCCCGGCATCGAAACCGCGGCGCGCGTGGATCAGCTGGTCTCGTGGATCCGGGAACAGATCGGCGCGTAATCGCTCACCGGGGCAGCAACGCCGCCAATTCCCGTGCCGCGGCACGCAAAGCGGGCACGAACTCCTCCAGCTGGGCCACGGTCAGCCGATAAGCCGGCGCCGCGGTGGACAGCGCGGCGATCGCGGTCCCGTCCGGCGTCCGGATCGGAACGCCGACCGCGCGAATGCCTTCCTCGTGCTCCTCGTCGGCGATCGCGAAACCCCGTTCGCGCACCGCCGCGATTTCCGCCGCGAACGCCTCCCGCGAAGTGATCGTGCGCGGACCTAACGCAGGCAGCTCAAGGGAGGCGACCAGTTCCTCCCGATTCGGCGCGAACGCGACCAGGCATTTGCCCATCGACGTGCAATGCAGCGGTCCGCGCGCGCCCGGTTCACCGCGGATCTGCAGCCGCTGCGAGCCCTGCACCGAGTGCACGTAAACCTGGTTGTGCCCGTCCAGCACGGCCAGCAGCGTCGGCTCGCCGGTCTCCGCGGACAGCTTCTGCATCACCGGCAGCGCGACGCCGGCGAACCCGCGCGCCTGCGAAACCGACTGGCCCAGCTCGAACAACCGCAGTCCCAGCGAGTATCGCTTCGACACCGGGTCGTTGCGCGCGAATCCCTCGCTCTGCAAGGAACTCAGCAGCCGATGCGTCGTGCTCACCGGGTACCCGGCGGCCCGCGCCAGCTCGGACAACGGCACGCCCTCGGGGTAGCCGCCGAGCAGTGAGAGCACCCGCAAAGCCTTGCCGACCATGTCCGCCATCGGACCCCCTTGACGTCCCGCGCGCGGCGACGCACACTGCCTCTCACCGTATTGCGGAATAGCTTTCCATATGACGGAAAGCGCGTCAAGGACTTGGGTCAGCGGCGACAGGAGTACCGGATGAACACCGTCGAGCAGGCGGGCACGCTCGGGAGGCAGCGCTGGCTGCGGCTGATCCCGATCGTCTTCGTCACCTACAGCCTCGCCTACCTCGACCGGTCGAACTTCTCGATCGCGACCGCGGGCGGCATGGCCGAGGAACTGCACCTCACGAGCACGACGTCCGGCCTGATCGCCGCGTCGTTCTTCCTCGGCTACTTCCTGCTGCAGGTCCCCGGCGTGCTCTACGCCGACCGCCGCAGCGTGCGGAGCCTGATCTTCTGGTCGGTGCTCGCCTGGGGCGTCCTGGCGACCGCGCAGGGCCTGCTCAGTTCGGTGCCGGTGCTGATCGCGGTCCGGTTCCTGCTCGGCGCGGTAGAGGCGGCGGTGCTGCCCGCGCTCGTCGTCCTGCTCGCGCGGTGGTTCACGAAGGCGGAACGCGGCCGCGCCAACGCTTTCCTGATCCTGGGCAACCCGGTCACGGTGATGTGGCTGTCGGCGGCGTCCGGGTACCTGATCGAGGCGACGTCCTGGCGCGGCATGTTCATCATCGAGGGAGTTCCGGCGCTGATCTGGGCTTTCGTGTTCCGTGCGCAGGTCCGCGACCGGCCCGCCGACACGCCGTGGCTCGACCCGGCCGGCCGCGCCGCGGTCGAAAGCGCGATCGCCGCGGAACAAGCGCGGCTGCCGGCGCCAGCCGAGCGGCCGGTGCGGGAAGTGCTGCGGTCCAAGGCGGTTCTGCTGCTGGCGGCGCAGTATCTGTTGTGGAGCATCGGGGTTTACGGCTTCGTGTTCTGGCTGCCGTCGATCGTCAAGGCGGGTTCGTCGGCGGGGATCGGCGCGACCGGGCTGCTGTCGGCGATTCCGTACGCGTTCGCCGTGGTGGCGATGCTGCTCAACTCGCGCGGTTCGGACCGGTCCGGGGCGCGGCGGCGGTTCGTCTGGCCGTGGCTGCTGGTTGGCGCGGTAGCGTTCTACGGTTCGTATCTCATGGGCAAGCAGCAGTTTTGGTGGGCGTTCGTCCTGCTGGCGATCGCCGCGGTGGCGTTGTACGCGCCGTACGGCCCGTTCTTCGCGATGATTTCCGAGCTTCTGCCGCAGCGGACCGCCGCGGTCGCGGTGGCGGTGGTCAACGCCGCGGGCGCGCTCGGCGGGTTCCTCGGGACCTACCTGGTCGGCTGGCTCGAATCCGCCACCGGCAGCACGGCCGCCGCGTTCTTGATGCTGGCGGGGACAATGGCCGCGGCCGCGGTGCTGGTGCTCGCGGTTCCGGCGAAGACGAAGGAAAGGCGAGCATGACCGCGCGTGTACTCCTGCCCTGGTCCGACATTTCCGTTCCGGCCGAACTGAACGCGGTCGTCTGGGACGGCCGCGGCGCCCCGCCGGACGGCCTCGACGACGTCGAGTTCTACGTCCTGCCCTACGACCAGGGCCCGGCGGCGGCGAAGCTGATCCCGGAACTGCCGTCGCTGCGCGCGGTCCAGACGCTTTCCGCCGGTTACGACAACCTGCTGCCGCTCGTCCCGTCCGGGGTGCGGCTGGCGAACGGCCGGGGCCTGCACGACCTCAGCGTCGCCGAGCACGCGCTCGCGCTGATCCTTGCCGCGCAACGGTATTTCCCGCGCTGGTTCGCGCAGCAGCGGACCGGTTCGTGGGACCGGGAACACACGCGCTCGCTCGCCGACTGCCGCGTGCTGCTGGTCGGTTACGGCTCGATTGGCCGCGCCATCGAGCGGTACCTGGAGGCAGGCGAGGCCGAGGTGGTCCGGGTGGCCAGCACCGCCCGCACCGGCGTGCACGGCATCGCCGAACTGCCGGAGCTTCTGCCGACCGCGGACATCGTGGTGCTGGTCCTGCCGGACACCCCGCGGACGCGCGGCCTCCTCGGCGCCGCGGAACTGGCCCTGTTGCCGGACACCGCGTTGGTGGTGAACGTCGGCCGCGGCACCGCCGTGGACACCGCCGCGCTCACCGCCGAGGTCTCCGCCGGCCGCCTGCGCGCCGCGCTCGACGTCGTGGACCCGGAGCCGCTGCCCGCCGACCATCCTCTGTGGACCCTCGACGGCGCGATCATCACCCCGCACATCGCCGGCGGTTCGGACTCGTTCTACCCGCGCGCGAAGCGGCTGGCCGAACGCCAGCTCGCGCACTACGCGAAGGGCGAGCCGCTGGAGAACCTGGTCAACTGAGCACGGCCGCGAGGACGGGCTGGCCGGGCGTCCAGCGACGTCGTGCGTGCCGACGTTGCCGGGGAGATCGCCGTGCACCGCCTGCGCGGCCGGACGGCGCGCCTCGAGCAACGGGCGGAGAAGACCGCGCGGTCGCTGAGCCGTCGGGCGGCGATTCCTCCCCGGCGACCCGGTCTCCGACGGCCCAGGGATCGGCGCGGAAGTCCCCGGCGCACCAGGCCCCGCCTTCCGGCCTTCCCGCCGAACCGGGGGACCGGCACCGCCGAACGCGGCCAGCACGTCCGCCGGAGGTCGCCCGGCCACCGTTTCCTGCCCTTTCTCTGGGGTTTCCGCAGCTCTCTGCACAGACACCCAGAGCAACGCAAGGGGAGGAACGACTCCGACTGGAGGTAGTAAAGCGCAGTCGGGGGACCACCCACAGTGCGCATGTGAGCCCTGTGTATGCTTCGCCATCGCTTGACTGGGTGGATTCTTCACCCGAATTAGTGGCCGGCGTGGTCGGGGAGATGCGGTCTCACGCGGCCCGTCGATCGTGGTTCGGGACTTGATGGGAGAAAGCATGCACGGCAGGTCAATTCTGATCCGGGGAGGGGCCGCGGCGGCGTCCGCGGCAGCGGCGCTCATGATTGCCGCGCCGGTCGCCCTCGCGGACGACAACGCCCCCTCGGCGCGCAGCGGCGCGGCCTCGGGCGAGCTGGTTTACGGCGGCTCGTCGGGCTTCGACGTCAACATCGCGGGCAAGGGCAAAGTCCAGACGACGCTGTTCAACTTCAAGCTGTCTGACGGTGCGATCTCGAAGATGTACTGCGTGCAGATCGAGGTCGGCGCGCGCTTCGGCGAGACGATGGTCGAGCACGCGTGGAACGACTACCCCGACGCGAAGTCGCCGTTCCGCAAGAACAACAAGAACATCAACTGGGTGCTGCACCACAGCTACCCGTCCGTGGACGTCGCGTCCATCGAGAAGACGCTGACCGGCAAGGGCGCCAAGCTCCACGACGGTCTGTCCGCGAAGGAAGCGCTGACCGCGACCCAGGCCGCGGTGTGGCACTACAGCGACGGCAAGGACCTCGACGAGAAGAACGCGCTGGCCAACGGTTCCGAGGACGAGGCGGCCGACGTCGTCGCGTTGTACGACTACCTGACCGGCGACGCGAACACCGGCGTCGAGGAGAAGAAGCCGACGCTGAGCATCACTCCGGCGAAGGCGTCCGGCGAAGCGGGCACGAAGATCGGCCCGTTCACCATCGCCACCACCGGCAGCGTCACCGACTTCACGAGCAAGCTCCCCGAGGGCGTGAAGGTCGTCGGCGAGAACGGCGAAGAGCTCAAGTCGTCGGCGATCAAGAACGGCACGAAGCTGTTCCTGGACGTCCCGAAGGACGCGAAGCCCGGCACGGCCGAACTCGCGGTGAAGGCCGCGGGCGACGTCAACACCGGCCGCCTGTTCGTGGCCAAGAACTACGCGGACAAGCCGGCGCAGTCGCTGATCGTGGCACAGTCGCAGAAGAGCACCGTCCAGGCGGCCGCGACCGGCACCTGGACCGAAACGGGCCCGGTCACCACCGCCCCCGCGACGACGGCCCCCGCGGCAGGCAACAACTCGGGCCAGACCCCGCTGGCGAACACCGGCGTGAACGCCGCCCTGCCCATCGGCATCGGCGCGGCCCTGGTAGTCGCAGGCGGCGCGATGATGCTGGTGGTCCGCCGCCGCCGGAGCAACGCCTGATTTACCGCGCGTAACCCTCTTTAGCAGCGGGCCGGTCCGACAGGACCGGCCCGCTTTTGCTTCCCCCAGTTCCGTGCGGGGACCCACTCGCCAAGCCGCACCAGCGCACCCAACAATCGGTGCACCCACCCCACCCCCGCACCCCGATACGAAGCCTCCCTGCGGTCTGAGGGTGCTTGTCAACGCACGCTTTCCCGCCTTGACAAGCACCCTCAGACCGTCAGCACAATCAAGCTTCGGGGTGCCCCACCGCACCACTCATTCCCCGCGAGGTGCGAAGCACGAGCAGTCAGTTCACGCAAGTAACCCCATCAGCAGTAATCTCCGCCGCCGGGGCCTCCGCGACCACGGGAGCGGAAGCCGGATGCACCCCAGAATCATCCGAATACTTCTGCCCCAGATAAACCCGGAAATGATCCTTCTCCAGGGAACTGTCGGAAGCCACCGCAACCCCGCCAAGCTTCTCGGCAATCCCCTCAGCCTGAGTGCGCTGACCCCGCCCGTAATAAACGGTGGAAGTCCGCCGAGTAGCACTGTTGGTCACCGACCCCCGCTGATACCCGGCAGCGGCAAGCTTGTCCGCCACCCGATTGGCCAGCCCGTCGACCCCGGACGAATTCCGCACATCCACCACATAGGACGCCAGCGCCGGATCCCCGGCAGCGGAAGAAGGCGGCGGCGCGGAAGCCGACGACGACGGAGCAGACCCCCCGGTCACCTCCCGGACAAACCGTTGCACCTGCTGCGGATCGACCTGCACCGCGTCCCCGTCATTGGGCGTCTTCAACGTAATGCTGACCACCGGCACGGTAACGAAGTTGATGCTCCCCGCGCTCATCCCGTGCAACTGCTGAGCGAACGCCAGCAAATCCCAGTTGGTGTCAACAACGACAGCCTTCTTGACGGCCCCGATCAACGCGTCCAACTTGCCGGGATCGGTAAGCGTCCCAGCGGAAAGAATCGTCTTGGCCATACTGGCCATGAAAACCTGCTGCCGCTTGATCCGATCGAGGTCCCCGTTGGGCAACCCATGCCGCTGCCGCACGAACTGCAACGCCTGCGCCCCGGCGACGTTCTGCGGCCAGCGGCGAAATTAGCCCCAGAGTAAGAATCCCGAACCGGAGCCTTCAAGCACACCGGCACCCCGCCGACCGCCTGGCTGACGTAATAAAACCCAGCCAGATTGACCGCCGCGTAATGCGTGATCTTCAACCCGGTCAACTGCTGCACAGTCTCGATCGCGGTCTTGGCCCCAGCCTGAGCCGAATCCGTCTCAAGCTGAGCCCCGGACTCACCCTGAGCCTTCAACTCGTTCTTCCGCGCGGTCTGCCCGTACGTATAAGCCGAGTTGATCTTGTGCTTCCCGAACTTCCCGGCAAGCTGGACATACGAGTCGCGCGGGATCGAGATGGCCGTGGCGTTCCCGCCGCCCGCCGGGATGTGCACGACGATCATCGTGTCGGTCGTGTCGCCGCCGTCCTCCGCGCCGCCCGCGTGCAGCTGGTCGAGCACGTCCTCGGGGAGCGGGTTGCCCTCCGCGTCGGTGCGCGTGTCGAGGCCGACCATCAGGATGTTCTGCTCGTCCATCGGCGAGTTCGAGCCGGAGCCGATCACATCGGACCTGGTCAGGCCGTCGGTGATCTGGTTCAGCTTCGACCACGCGAACGCGGTGCCGCCGAGGACCAGCAGCGAAACAACGGCCAGGAGCACCTGGGCGACACGCAGCGCACTGGAGGTCTTGCGACGCATCGGGGTTCCTCTTCCTGCCACATCCGGTGGTCGAAAGACCCACGGTAGCGGGCGTCTCACCTGGACGGGTTACCCGCTTCCCCCAAATTGCGGAGAAGGTGCCCGGAATGTCGGACCGAGGGTGCATCTCCGCA
This sequence comes from Amycolatopsis sp. VS8301801F10, assembly GCF_046195355.1. NCBI lineage: Bacteria > Bacillati > Actinomycetota > Actinomycetes > Pseudonocardiales > Pseudonocardiaceae > Amycolatopsis > Amycolatopsis sp. VS8301801F10. The sequence continues at coordinate 2,622,452 of NZ_CP176065.1, forward strand.
GGCAGTCCGGTCAGCGCTCGGGGCAGTCCCGGTGCCGGGCCGCGAGCAGGCAAGGAGCGTGCTGAGCGGTCTCGAGGCCGGAATGCAGCTCGGTCGCCGCGTCAAACGTGCTGGTCGCGGACCACGCACACGCACCGAGCACGGCCACCGCTGCCAGGGTCAGCCGCCGTTCTGGCGCAGCAGGTCGCGCAGCACGGCTTCGTCCGATTCGGACAGGTTCGACCCGAATCTCGCCAGCACGCTCGGGCGGTCCGCCTCGGCGTCGAGCACCTTGCCCGTCGCGGTCGGTGCCGCGGTCGGGCTGCTCGGGCTCGCAGTCCGTGAACCGCTCGCCAAGGTTTTTCTTGCCGCGCAGGGCTTCGCCGAGGAAACGGGCCACTAGAATGACGTCGTGCAGAGCGAAGCGGGCGTCGCGTTGGTCACGGGTAGTTCGCGCGGAATCGGCAGGGCGATCGCGGAACGGCTGGGTGCGGACGGGCTCTCCGTCGCGGTCAACTACCGCTCCGATAGGGACTCGGCCGAGTCCGTCGTCGCCAAGATCCGGGCGGACGGCGGGCAGGCGGTCGCCCTGCGCGCGGACGTCACCGACGACGCCGAACTGCGTGGCCTTTTCGACCGCACGGAACAGGAATTCGGCGGTCTCGACGTGGTCGTCGCCAACGTGGGGATCGCCCGGTTCGTGCCGCTCGCCGAGGCCTCCGACGACGTCTTCGACCTGATCTTCAGCACCAACTTGCGGCCGACCTTCGTCGCCTTGCGCGAGGCGGCCCGGCGAGTGCGCGACGGCGGCCGGATCGTCGTGGTGTCGAGCGGCGTGGTCCCGACGGCCCGGCCCGGCACCGGGCTCTACGGTGCGGCGAAGGCGGCCGGCGACCAGCTCGTGCGGGTGCTGGCGAAGGAACTCGGCCCGCGCGGCGTGACGGTGAACAGCGTGCTCCCGGGCGCGGTCCGCACCGAGGCGCTCCTCGCCGACGGGCCGCCGGGCGTCGTCGAGTACAGCGCGAAACAGACCCCGCTCGGCCGGATCGCCGAACCCGGCGACATCGCGGACATCGTCGGCTTCCTGGCGTCGGATCAGGCGCGCTGGGTCACCGGGCAGACGGTGCACGCCGGCGGCGGCCAGTTCTGACGCCTCTTGCCAGGGCGGACAAGCTCGCTTGCGCCGCGCCACCCGGTCGCCGCTGCGGAGTGGCGATGCCGGGTGCGGGCCGCGGTCCGCGGTTAGGATGCGCTCGGACGGTCACCGGGCGAGAAGGGGTGCGCGAGCGTGCAAGCGGGGGACCTTGAACCGCCTGAGCCGCAGGCCGTTTCCGCGCCGTTGACCAAGGCGGCGATCTTCCTGATGGTCCACGTCGACGCCGGGGCCGAGCAGACCGCGAAAGACCTCCTCGCCGACCTGGCCGGGCTGCAGCGCGCGGTCGGTTTCCGCGACGCTGGGGCCGGGCTGACGTGCGTCGCCGGGATCTCGTCGGCGGCGTGGGACCGGATTTACGGCGGCCCGCGGCCCGCGGAACTGCACGAGCTGCCGGTTTTCGCGGGCGAGAAGCACACGAGCGTCGTCACCGTCGACGCCGACCTGCTGTTCCACCTCCGCGCCGACCGGCTCGACCTGTGCTTCGAGCTGGAATCGTTGATCATGGACCGGCTGCGCGGTTCGGTGCGGGTGCTCGACGAGGTGCAGGGCTTCCGGTACTTCGACGCGCGCGACGTGCTCGGCTTCGTCGACGGCACGGAGAATCCGACCGGGAACGGCGTCGAGCAGGCCGTGCTGGTGGACGACGACGAACCGTTCAACCGCGGCAGTTACGTGGTCGTGCAGAAGTATTTGCACGACATGCGGGCCTGGAACGCGCTCACCATCGAACAGCAGGAGCTGGTGATCGGACGGCGCAAACTGTCCGATGTGGAGCTGTCCGACGAGGACAAGCCCGCGAATTCGCACATCGCGCTCAACGTGATCACCGACGACGAGGGCAACGAACTCGACATCCTGCGCGACAACATGCCGTTCGGCCGTCCCGGACACGACGAGTTCGGCACGTACTTCATCGGCTACACCAAATCTCCGGCGGTGATCGAGAAAATGCTGGAGAACATGTTCGTCGGGGCGCCGCCGGGGAACTACGACCGGATTCTCGACTTCTCCACGCCCCGCACCGGCGCGCTGTTCTACGTGCCGACCGCGGACTTCCTCGAAGATCCGCCGGAAGCCCCGCCCGAGCCGGAACCGCCGGCTGCCGCGACGCCCGCCGGGACGTCGCTGGGCATCGGAAGCCTGCGAAGGAGCACTCGGTCATGAACAACTTGCATCGCGAACTCGCCCCGATCTCCGCTGCCGCGTGGGCGGACCTGGAGGAGGAGGCGAAGCGCACGTTCTCCGAGTTCGCCGCGGCGCGCCGGGTGGTGGACGTCGTCGTCACCGGCGACCCGGCGCTCGCCGCGGTCGGCACCGGACGCCGCGAACGCGTCGGCGGCAAGTTCGACGGCGTCGCGACGAGCCTGCGCACGGCGCAGCGGATCGTCGAGCTGCGGGTGCCGTTCACGGTGTCGCGCGAGGAAGTCGATTCGGTCGAGTGGGGCGCGAAAGACGCGGACTGGCAGCCGGTGAAGGACGCCGCGCAGCAGATCGCGTACGCCGAGGACCGGATCGTGCTCGACGGTTTCGCCGAGGCAGGCATTACCGGCATCCGCCCGGCTTCTTCGCTGTCGCCGATCGCGCTGCCGCCGGAGGCTCCGGGTTACCCGAAGGCGATTGGCGACGCGATCGCCGAACTGCGTGACGCGGGCGTGGCCGGGCCGTACACGGTGTTGCTCAGCGACGACGAGTTCACCGCCGCGTACGAGGCGGCCAACCACGGTTATCCGGTGCTGGAACACCTGAAGCAGATCGTGGACGGCGAACTCATCCGCACGCCCGCGATCAGCGGCGCCTGTGTGCTGTCGACGCGCGGCGGCGACTACGAGCTCCACTTCGGACAGGATCTGTCCATTGGCTACTCCAGCCACGATGCGTCCACTGTGGAGCTGTACTTCTACGAGACGCTGACCTTCCTGGTCAACACCGCCGAAGCGGGGATCGGGCTGACCGCCTGAGGCGTTACCTGATCATGCGGTCTTGTTACGCAGCGCGGACATTCGCCGGACCTTCCGGGGATACCCGCTCGCGATAGTTGCGGCGTGCTGCGGAACAAGATCCTGCTCGTGCTGCCCGCGTTCCTCGTCGCCGCGTGCTCCGGCCTCCCGGTTCTCGACGGCGATCCCGACCACGACCCGGCTCAGGGCGGGGCTCCGGAAGGCGTCACGCTCACGCCGTTCGACACGAACTACCCGGCGGTCGGGAATCTCGACCCGGCGTTGCGGAAAGCGTTGCAGGAGGCGGCAACCGACGCGCGACAGCGCAAAGTGGACATTCGCATCGCGTCGGGCTGGCGGACGAAGGAGTACCAGCAGAAGCTGCTCGACGGCGGCATCGCCAAGTACGGCAGCCTGGAAGAGGCGCGGAAGTTCGTGAACACGCCGGAAAAGTCGACGCACGTGTCCGGCAAAGCCGTCGACGTCGCGCCCACCCGGGCCGCCGACTGGCTCATTCAGCACGGGAAGAAATACGGCCTGTGCCAGGTGTACGCGAACGAGATGTGGCACTTCGAACTGCTGACCACCCCGGGCGGAACGTGCCCGCCTGCCCGCACGGACGCCGCCGGTTAGCGTCCGCGCGGGCAGGCTCAGGGTCACGGCGCCCAGTAGTTGCCGGACATCACCAGGTAGACGAGCAGCTTGATGGTCTCGCCGTAGTAAGTGTCGTCGTACGGATTGCCCGCCATATACTTCCACAGCGAATCGGTCCAGGCCTGGTCGCCCGAGACCATCGCCGCGACGCCGACCGGGTTGGCCGCCACCTCGGACTGGTCACTGGTCTTGGTCGGCGTGCCGTCCAGTTTGGTGTGCGGGTAGATCTTGGCCGGGTTGGCCCCGGAGTGGCTCTTGTAGCTGGCCGATTCCTTCTTGGCGACCTCGGTCGCGACCTTGCCGCCGTACAGCAGCGCGTCGGTTCCCATATGCCAGGGCACGCGAACGGAGTTGTAGCCGACGATGTTGTCCGGCTGGTTCTCCAGATGATCCGCGGGCGCCGGCTTCGGGCTGTTGGTGTTCGCCCCGACCACGAAGTCCGACAGCAGATTCGCGGTCGGCGAATACTTGGCGGTGAACTGCGTGATCAGCTGCTCGGTCCGGGTGATGACCTTGTTCCAGTCGTGCGCGGTGTCATACTTGGCGAACGCGCGCAGGTGGTCGAGCATGAAGTCGGACGGCCGGGTGTCGTCGTTGCCCGCGTCGTCGGCGATCTTGAGATGCCCGTCGGACGCGACGTCGTACTTGTAGACCTTGGCAAGCCAGTCCTTGGCGGCGGCGCTGTAGCCTCCCCACTGTTTGTCCGCGAGAATCAGCCCGTAACCGACGTCGAGATCGCCGTCGGTGGCCGAGTCAGGCGTGCCGTCGTCGGCGTACTTGCAGGTCTTGCCGTCGATGACCCACTGGAAGAGCCCCTTGCTGTCCCGGTGGTCCTGGACGAATTTCCACATCCCGTCGAAAATCGTCTTGGCCTGGGCGTCGTACCCCGCCATCAACGGGACGATGTTCATCCCGTACCCCTGCGCCTCCGAAACCGTGCCCTTGTTGGGCGCGTCGTCGGTCGCCCAGACGAGGTAACCGCCGCAGGCTTGGCGGAGGTAAGTTGCTTTCCAGGAGTCGTACTGCTTCTTGACCGCGGCGTCCTGCTCAGCCTGACTGACCGAAGGCCGAACGCCGGTCTGGTAGGTGACGTGCGCGGGAAAAGGACGCGCGACGGAAGCCGCGGTGGCAGGCCCAGCACCGGCCAGCACAGCAGTAACCGAAACGGAAGCGGCGGCGAACAGCGCCACCTTCCGGGAAGCGGGCATGGTGGAGGTCTCCTTGTTAGTAAACTTTCCTAACTAGGCGGCGTAACGAGAAGCCTGCGGTACCCGGGTGTTTGATGTCAAGATGTCGCCCTTGAGAAGCCCAAGGTGAACCGGTTCCGTAGCCGTCCGTGAGGGGAACCCTCACGGACCTGGATTCCCTCAAAGAGCCCTTTCGCGGACCACCCGCCGCAGCCGAGATGCCCCAAGGCCCCTTCGGGGGCGCAAGCCCCCGCCCCAGCCGCTGCACCCAACGACCGAACCACCCAACCCGCGAAAAAACCGCCACCGCCGCACCCAAACAGCGTGGCACCCAGCCCCTCCCCCAACCCCGATACGAAGCCTCCCTGCGGTCTGGGGGTGCTTGTCAAGGCATCTTTCCCGCCTTGACAAGCACCCCCAGACCGTCAGCACAATCGAGCTTCGGGGTGCCCCACGCAACCGTTCAAACGGCAATGTCGCCGCCAGGCGACGAGCCGCCCCACCGGGGTGACGCCTCCCAGCCCAAACCCGCCCCCCATGGGATCATCCCCAAGGCAACAACCCAGTCACCAGGGAGCCACCCATGACCACCGGCCGTCCGGCCCGAACCGAACTCAACAGCGGCATCCTCCCCGGCAACGTCCGGGCGGACGACTGGATCATGCTGGCCCTGGCCGTAGTCTCCACCGGCATGCTGGCCTGGCTCCTGATCGGCCCGCCCGCCCCCGAGATCAGCCGCTGGTTCTTCCCGGCGGACTGCGTAATCTGCGGCATCTTCTTCCTCGAACTCCTCCACCGCTGGCGCAAACAGGCCTGGCGAGCCGCCTTCCTGGCCCGCACCTGGTACGAAATCTTCGCCATGATCCCGGTGGCCCACCCGGACTTCACCGCGAACCACCACGTCCTCGGCGTGATCCTGCTGATCGTCCGCCTGGGCCGGGCGGCCGATCGCGCGGTGGGGGAGCAGTTCACCTACCGCCTGGTGGACAAGCTCTCCGAACCCATCGTCCGCGCCATCAAGAAACCCGTCACCATCGCCGTCCTCGACGAGGTGGTCAAGGTGCTGGAAACCGGAAACTATCCGGAAAACCTCGCCAAATCCCTCAGCGAGAACAAGACCGAACTGCGCGCCATCATCACCGAGAAAATCTCCGAAGACCCGCAGCTCGGCAAACTCCGCAGGCTGCCGTTCCACGACGAAATCGTCCGCGCGACCGTCGACACGTCCTTCCGGGTCCTGCTGGAAGTCCTTCTGGATCCGCGCATCGACGATTTCTTTTCCTCCGTCGTACGCGACAACCGCGAACAGATCCGCCGTGCGGTCGCGCTGGGACTGGCCGATGTGGACGACTCGCCGGACGAGCAGCTCCTGCGCACCCGCACCCAGCGCACCGCCGCGCACGAGTACGACGTCAACCATCCGCGGCGTTGATCATCTATTGTGGACATACCTACCGTACGCCGCCGGGCGCGCACTCTCCGTTGCGGCACAGGAAATCCCCGCTGACGCCGGGTACCAGACGCGTCAACCGCTGAAAGAGTGCACTGTGGTCGCCCGGCGCGCGCACCGGAGCTTGGAGTAGGGTGAGATCTCTCGTTCCGTTGCTGCACAAGGGTTGTGTTGGCGCGAGTACGGGGCGTTCCCGCCGGAGCCGGGGCAGACTGGAGCCGGCGGGGAGGTTGAGCGCGGTTTGGAGTCGTGGACGTGATTGATGGCGGGCAGCAGGTACGCAAGTGTCGTCGGCGGGACTGTGCGGAGGATTCCTTGTGGCGCGGACTGTGTTCCGTGCACTGGAACCGCTGGCAGAGCGGCGCGGACGCGCTCGAGCTTCCAGACGACGACGTTCCCCCGCCGCCCGCGCAGGTCTGGTGGCCGCCGGAGCGTTCGCACGCGCCGCTGAGCAGCCGGGTGCTGCCGGGTTCGTAGCAGCTCGCGGCGCGCGCCTGATTACCTCGGGCCACCGGGACAGTCCGCGGCCCGCGCGGGGCCGGGAACGAACGCCTTACCGGCGCGAACGGGGGATGCGCGGTGCGTCCGGGGCGGCCAGCATCCGTACCAGCCGGGCCCGCGCCACGCGGTACAGCAGGTCGCCGTGGTCGTCCGGGACGACTCTGCCGTCGAGGTCCCGTCCGGCCGCCCGCACCACCACCTTGACCGCGTCGGCGGGCACCCGGCCCGCGAATTCCCCGGTCAGCCACGTGGTGACCTCGTCGGCCACCCGGCTCCGCACCGTCATCGGACGCTCCAGTCTCCGCTCGCGGGGCCGTTCGGGGCGGCCCCGGCACTGGTCCGACGGCCGCGCCCGGGCACTGTGACGCGAAACTCGCGGAGAAAGTCTTTCCCGGCGGTGCGGGAAAACCCGGAAGTAGGTTACCGCCGGCTCAGGAGAGCGCGTTGCGGGCGATCACCTCCGCGTACCACCGTGCGCTGCGCTTCAGCGTGCGCTGCTGAGTGCGGTAATCGATGTGCACCAAGCCGAAGCGTTTCGCATACCCCTCGGCCCATTCGAAATTGTCCAGCAGCGACCAGTAGAAATATCCGCGCAAATCCACGCCGTGCGCCAGCGCGTCATGCGCGGCCCGCAGATGCGCGTCGAGAAAAGCGATGCGGTCGTGGTCGGAAACTTCGCCGTCGCGGATCGGGTCCGGATAAGCCGCACCGTTTTCCGTGACGTACAACGGGACCGGCGGATAGTCCCGATGCACCTGCATTAGTGACTCGGTCAGTCCGCTCGGCTGCACTTCCCAGCCGGAATCGGTGCGCGGCGCGGCCGGATTCGGGACGAAGTGCACCTGGTCGGCTCCCGGCCATTCCCGGCCCGCCGGGGTGCTTCCCGGCCGCGCCGAACCGGCCACGCGGTAGCCGCGGTAGTAGTTCACGCCCAGCCAGTCGATCGGCTTGCCGAGCACCGCCTCGTCGCCGTCGCGCACCACGGCGTCGAAGCCGAACCGGGACAGGTCTTCGCGCAGGTCAGCGGGGTAGCCGCCACGCAGCAACGGGTCGAGGAACAACCGGTTCTGCAGCCCGTCGATCCGGCGGACCGCGTCGGCATCGGCCTCGTCCGGCGAGTCCGCGACGACCGGGTACAGATTCAGCGTGATCCCGGACGGGTTGCTCGTGTGCTGCCGGAGCACCTCCATCGCCAGCCCGTGCCCCAGCAACAGGTGATGCGCAGCGGCTACGGCGCCCTCCGGCGAGGTCCGACCGGGCGCGTGCACGCCGGAGCCGTAGCCGAGCATCGCCGCGCACCACGGTTCGTTGAGGGTCGACCAGCTGGCCACACGGTCGCCGAGGTGGGCCGCGACGGTCTCGGCGTATTCGGCGAACCGGTAGGCGGTGTCGCGCGCGGTCCAGCCGCCGCGGTCTTCCAGCGACTGCGGAAGATCCCAGTGATACAGCGTCGCCCACGGCTGGATGCCCGCGGCCAGCAGCTGGTCGACGAGCCGGTCGTAGAACGCGAGCCCACGCGGCTCCGGTTTGCCGTGCGGCAGGATTCGCGGCCAGGAAAGGGAAAACCGGTACGCGGTGAGCCCGATCGACTGCATCAGCGCCACATCGTCGGCATACCGGCGGTAGTGGTCGGCCGCCGGGTCGCCGGTGTCGCCGTGGGCCACCGCACCCGGGCGGGCGGCGAAGGTGTCCCAGACGGACGCCTCGCGCCCGTCGGCGGTGGTCGATCCTTCGACCTGGAAGGCCGCCGTGGCGGCGCCCCAGACGAACGCGTCCGGGAACGCGAGCACGTCGGGGATCGGCTGTGCGGACATGGTCACCCTTTCACGGCGCCTTGCATGATCCCGGCCACGATCTGGCGGCCGAGCAGGAGGAAGACGATGAGGATCGGAATCGTGGCCAGCGTGGTGCCGGCGAGCACCAGCGAATAGTCGACGTAGTAGCCGCTCTGCAGTTTCTCCAGTGCCACCTGCACGGTCGGATTGCCCGCGTCGAGCACCACCAGCGGCCACAGGAAATCGTTCCAGGACGTCATGAACGTGAACATCGCGAGAATCGCCGCGGCCGGGCGGACCCCGGGCAGGCATACGTTCCAGAAGACCCGGATCATGCTGCAGCCGTCCACGCGCGCGGCTTCGATCAGTTCGTACGGCAACGCGTCCACTGTGTACTGTCGCATCCAGAACACGCCGAAGGCGGTGACCAGGTTCGGCACGATCACCGACTGCAGCCCGCCCGCCCAGCCGAGCTTGGACATCGCGATGAACAACGGGATGATGCCCAGTTGAGTCGGCACCGCGAGCGTCACCACGATGAACACGAACAAGCCGTTGCGGCCGCGGAACCGCAGTTTGGCGAAGGCGAACCCGGCCAGCGACGAGAACAGCACCGTGGTGAGCGTGACCGTGCCGGACACAATGACGCTGTTGGCCAGTGCTCGCCAGAACGGAACGGTGTCGAACACCCGCGCCGCGTTGGCGAAGAAGTTGCCGCCCGGCAGCAGCGGCGGAATCCGTTCGGTGAGCATTCCGTTGTCGCGGCTGGCCACCAGAAAGGACCAATAGAACGGGAACAGCGAGCCGAGCACGAACACGATCAGCACGCCGTAGGTCGCCTTGCGCGGCTTGCCGAGCCGGGCCGCGCGCGCCCGCACGGTGTTGTGCACGCTCATGTGCGCCTCCCCGCGAGCCGTCCGGTGACGAAGTAGTTGATCAGCGCGATCACGACGATGATCAGGAAAAGCACCCACGCGATCGCGGACGCGTAACCGAGATCGAAATTCTCGAAAGCGGTCTGGTACAGATACAGCGTCACGGTCTGGAACTGGTGGGTGGAGCCGCCGTTGTTCGACCCGGGCATCGCGTCGAACAGCTTCGGCTCGGTGAAGATCTGCAGCCCGCCGATCGTCGAGGTGATGGTGACGAAGATCAGCGTGGGTTTGAGCAGCGGCAACGTCACATTGGTGAAGCGGCGCACGGTGCCCGCGCCGTCGATCAGCGCGGCCTCGTGCAATTCCTTCGGAATCGCTTGCATGGCGGCGAGAACGATCAACGCGTTGTAACCGGTCCATCGCCAGTTCACCATGATCGCGATGGCGACGTGGCTGGCGAACCGGTTGGCCTGCCAGTCTACTGGGGACAGTCCGAGGGTTTGGAGCACGCCGTTGACGAGTCCGTAGCGGGGGCCGAACAGGTTCGCGAAGATGATCCCGAGCGCGACCAGGCTCGCCGCGTACGGCAGCAGAATGCCGACCCGCCACCCGGTCGCGCCGCGCAGCCGGAGCGTGAGCACCGCGGCGAGCAGCACCGCGATGATCAGCTGGGGCACGCTGGACAGCAGGAAGATGCTGACCGTGTTTTCCAGCGCGTGCCAGAACTGCGTGTCCGCGAACAGTTCGGTGAAATTGTCCAGTCCGATGAAGTCCGGGTCGTCGTCGCCGGCTTTCCAGGAAAACAGCGACACGTACGCGGTGTAGAGCAACGGGAACATGCCCACGATGGCGAACACGATGAAGAACGGCGCCACGTACAGATACGGCGAGATTCTGACGTCCCAGCGCGCTAACCGGTCGCGCAGGCCGGGCCGCGCCGCGGCGGGCTGCCGCGTCGTGGCCCGGCTTTCCGGAGCGGCCTTGTCGGTGACAGTCATCGTCAGCGGGCGAGTTTCTTCGCGCCGGCGACCAGCCGCTGCCAGCCGTCCGCGGCCGAAGCGCCCTGTTCCACCGACTGCAGTGCCGGGCTGGCCACGTTTTCCTGGATCTGGCCGTCGTTCGGGCCCTTGTACTGCGGTTTCGCCACCTTCTTCGCCTGCTCGGCGAACAGCTCGCCGATCTTCGCGCCGCCGAAGTACGCGTCGGTCGCGGTCAGCAGCTGCGGGCTTTCCAGCGCCTTCGCCTGGCTCGGGAAATTGCCCTTGGCCTCGAACGCCTTGATCTGCTGCTCCGGCGCGGTGAGCCAGGCGGCCAGTTCAGCGGCCTCCCGCGGGTGCTTGCTCTGCTTGGGCACCGTCAGGTACGAACCGCCCCAGTTGCCGCCTCCGCCGGGAAACGCCGCGGTGACCGCCCATTTGCCCGCGTTGTCCGGCCCGGCCTGCTCCTTGATCACCCCGAGCATCCACGCCGGACAGGCTTTCGTGGCGAACGCGCTCTGCTTGAACCCGGAATTCCATTCGTTGCTGAACGCGGTGAGCTTCGCCGATTCGCCTTTCGCGACCGCGTCGGTCACCTTCTTCCAGGCGTCCTGGATGCCCTGGTTGTTCTCGACGGTGAGCTTGTCGTTGGCGTCGAGGTAGCCGACCGGCAGCTGGTTGACCATGGAATTGAAGTTCTGCGCCGCCGAATCGAACCACGCCTTGCCGGTTTTGCCGGTGTACTGCGCGCCCGCCGCGAAATAGCTGTCCCATGTCGCGAACAGCGGTTTCACCGCCTCCGGGTCGCTGGGCAGCCCGGCCGCGGCGAGCAGGTCCTTGCGGTAGCACATGGCGAGCGGGCCGATGTCCGTGCCGTAGCCGATGAGCTTGCCGGTTTTGTCCTTGCCCGCCTCGTATTTCCACGAAAGCCACCGGTCCGGCGTCACGCCGGACGGCCCGATCTGGCTCAGGTCGTTGAACTTCGAGGACTTGCTGAGGATGTCCGACAGGTGGCCTTCCTCGACGGCCTGCACGTCGGCGAGACCGGAACCGGCCGCGAGCTTCGTCATCATGTCCTGGGCGTACGGCCCGCCCTGGCCGGTTTTACGGTGGGTGATCTTGATGTTCGGGTGCAGCCGCTCGTACTCCGGGAGGAGCGCCTCGTAGCCGAACTCCGTGAACGTCGCGAGCGTCAGTTCCACGTGCTCGTTCGGCCCGGCCGCCGCGGGCACGTCGCCGTCGCCGCCGCACGCCGCGGCGCTCACCGCGGTCATCGTGATGCCCAGTGCCAGCACCAGGCCCTTCCGGAACGTTGTCACCGTCGTCAACCCCTTGGAAGTCGTTCTGGGAGCGCTCCCAGATGCCGCCCGAGTGTGTTGCAGGTAACGAGGGATGTCAAGGCCACAGTCTCCGGGAGCGCTCCCGGCCAGCCGCGGTTAAGCTGGCCCGACCGACAGTCAGGGGGTGGGCGAAGTGGTGCCTCGGTCCGAGGACGAACGGCCGACGCTGGAGGACGTCGCGGCGTTCGCCGGGGTCTCGCGGTCCACCGCGTCGCGCGCGCTGAACGACGACGCGTATGTCAGCGCGCGGTCGCGTGAAAAAGTGCTCGCCGCGGCGCGAGACCTCGGGTATTCGCCGAACCAGGCCGCGCGCTCGCTCGTCACCCGGCGGACCGGCGCGATCGCGGTGGTGCTGTCGGAGCCGGAAGCGCGGCTGCTCGACGACCCGTACCGGACCGCGGTGATGCGCGCGGGCTACCGGGAACTGGCCGATGTGGGCTGCCAGATGGTGCTGCTCTTCAGCGACACCCGGGAGGACCTCGGGCGCACCGTGCGGTTTCTCGAGGGCGGGCACGTCGACGGGGTCCTGGTCTTCGCCCCGCATCGCGCCGATCCGCTGCCCCGGGCGTTGCGATTGCTGAAGCTGCCCGTGGTGTTCGGTGGGCAAGCCGCAGATCTGCGCCGGGGCGTGCACCTGGTCGATTTCGACAACGAGGGCGGGGCCCGGCAGGCGGTGACGCACCTGGTGGAATCCGGCCGCCGCCGGATCGCGACCATCGCGGGCCCGCAGGATCAGGGCGCGCCGATCGACCGGCTCGCCGGCTGGCGCAAGACGCTCGTGGACGCCGGGATCGACCCGTCCGGGCTGGCCGAGGAGGCCGATTTCACCCTGGCCGGCGGCGCGAAAGCGATGGCCGCGCTGCTGGAACGGGCGCCTGACCTCGACGCGGTGTTCGTCGGCAGCGACATGATGGCGGTGGGCGCGCTGCGCACGCTGTCGGACGCCGGCCGCGACGTGCCCGGCGACGTCGCGGTGGTCAGCTTCGACGATAACGCCGCGCTGGCTCCGGCGATGACGCCGCCGTTGACCTCGGTGCATCAGGATCCGCGCGAACAGGTCCACGCGATGGTCTCGACCCTGATGCGGCTGCTGGACGGCGAGGACGTCCCGCCGGGCGCGCAGATCCTCCCGGTGTCGCTGGTGGTCCGCGAGTCCAGTCAGTCGAGCGACTCCAGCCAGCCCAGCCAGTCCGGCTAGTCCGGTTCGTTCCGGGACCCCTCCCGGCCAGGTCGTCCTACCTTCCCCGGCATGGGAGCGAACGAGGGGCGGGGCCGGGCCGCCGCGGCGCGGGTGCGGGAGATCTCGACGCCCGAGCTGTACCGGCGCAACCCGTTCCGGATCGTCGGGCTCACCGCGGTCGCGACGCGGCGGGAGGTGCGGGAGCGGCGACTTCGAGTCCTGGGGGTGCTCGAAGTCGGCGGCGCGACACCGGACGGAGTGGCCGCGGACGCGACCGTCGACGAGGTGCGGGCGGCCTTCGACGCGCTCGGCAACACCGAGCACCGGCTCGTCGACGAGGTGTTCTGGATCTGGGGCAGGCCCGCCGGCTGCGGATGTCCGCTTCAGTTGCATCGCAAGCACGACAACGCGGTCGCGGCTTACGCGGCGGCCCTTGACGCGGAAGCCGCCCGCACCGAAGATCACCCCACTCCATTGTGGATAGAAGCCGCTCGTTGCTGGTCCATAGTCCTGCGCAGTGAATCGTTTTGGCGGCACCTCAACCACCGCGTCGAGAAGCTCGGCGACCGGCGGCTTGACGAATCCACTGTGGATGGTCTGCGCGCCGCGTTGCCGGACGCGTTGCTCGCGCCGTTGATCGAAGTAGCCGCGAGGTCGGCTGAGCCGCGGCGATTCACCGGATATCTGGCGTTGTTTGGGGCTGATCGGCACACGGTCTCCGACGCGCGGGCGGCGATTGCCGACGGGACGTACCGGCGGGTCGAGGCGCTGCTTAAAGACCTTCGGGGCGACCTGGACGGAAACCGGGTGCAGGCTGCCGCGAAGCGGGCGATCGAAGAGGCCGAGCCGCTGTTCGACCGGCTCGAAGAAGTGGTTCCGCGGGAGGAATTCCGGCGGACAGCGTCGCTTTCGGAGTCGATTGCCGTGGTGGCGAACAACATCGGGGTCGCGCTGGCGGAGGTGCGGGGCGCGTCGGCGGAGCTGATCCGGGACGTGTTCGCGGTCGCCCGGCGGTGCAGCCGTGATCCGGAGACCTTGGAAGCCGTGTCCCGCAACGAGATCGCTGCCACAGTGGAGGTGCCGAGCCCGGCTCCGGAGCCGTCGGCGGCGCGGGTGTTCGGCGCGTTGCTGCACGCGGTGGCGGCGACGGTGTTCCTGGCTTTGAAGCTTCCGGAGGACGCGTTCCCGGCGATCATGTTTCTCGGCACGGTTCCGGGCGCGCTGACGAACTGCCTGGTCGCGGCCCGCCCGTGGACCACGCCCGGACGGTATCCGGCGCTGCTGGGCCTGGACGCGGGGATTTATCTGGCGCTCACTCCGGTTGAGCTGCCGTATTGGCTGGCCATCGCCGTGGCGGCGGTGCTGCTGTACGTCGCCCCGTTCGTTCGGGTGCAGAGGGGCTTGTGATGCGGGACCGGCGAGGCGAAGAAGCACGGCAACGCAGACAGCACAAGGAATTCCGAATCGCCGAACCTGGCCTGCGGGAGGAGGAACGCGTCCGGCTGAGAGAACTGCTCTCCTCTGTACTGACCACAACGGACACTGACTCGCCACTGTCCGAATCGGACTTGGCCGAGGCGGCGACGGCGTTGTGGCGGGCGCGGCGCAAGCTCGCCGGGGCGCAGGACCGGGCGGCGCGGCAGGCGGGCCGGTTCCTCAGCGCGAGCCAGGACGCGCTCGACGCGGCGGGGGTGCTGGTGCAGGACCACGACCGGATCCCGTTCGGTTCCGGGATGGCGCTCGAGGTGCTGCTGTTCCAGGACGAACCGGACCTGGACGTCGAGCGGGTGGTGGAGACCGTGCGGCCGTCGATTTACCTGACCGGCCGCCGGATCCAGATGGGACAGGTCATCGTCGGGCGCCCGGCCGCCCGGGAGAACGGGGAGACGGATGCGTGACACGATCGATTTCGGGATCGACCTCGGCACCACGAACAGCGCGATCGCGGTGCTCGAAAACGGTGCGGTGTCGGTGGTCAAGAACAACGCGCTGATGGATTACACGCCGTCCGCGGTCTGGATCCGCAACCGCGGGGTGATCGAGGTCGGAGCGGGAGCGCGGCGCCGGCTCGAGGACGACCCGGACAGCGTGCAGATCGAATTCAAGCAGTCCATGGGATTGCCGGACGCGCGGCGGGAATTCCCGAAGGCCGGGGTCAGCATGACGCCGGTGGAACTGTCCGCGGAAGTGCTGCGGACGTTGCGTGGTTCCGTCCCGGGCGAAATGCCGGACTCGGCGGTGATCACGGTACCCGCGGCGTTTCTGCTCAATCAGACCGAGGCGACGCAGGAAGCCGCGAAACTGGCTGGCTTCACCGGGAATTGCCCGCTGCTGCAGGAACCGACCGCGGCGGCGTTCGCGTTCGGATTCCAGAACGAAAGCAAAGGCGCGCATTGGATGGTGTTCGACCTCGGCGGCGGGACGTTCGACTCCGCGGTGGTCAGCACCATCGAGGGGGAGTTGAGCGTGCTGCATCACGCCGGCGACACGCACCTCGGCGGCCGCAACATCGACCAGGCGGTGTTGGACCAGGTGCTCGCGCCGGAAGCGGCACGGCAACTCGGGCTCACCGAGTTCCGTCAGGGAAATCCCCGGTGGCGAAGGAACTTCGCGCGGCTGCGCAGCGCCGCCGAGACCGCGAAGATCCAGCTCTCCCAGGCGGAACGGACTCAGGTGCTGCTGGACCTCGACCGCGGCGACGGGCAGGAGGAGATGTTCGAGTACATCCTGCGCCGCGAGGAGGTCGACCGGCTGGCGCGTCCGTTTTACCTTCGCGCGGTGCGATTGTGCCGGACCGCGCTGGAATCGGCGAATCTGCGCCCGGCGGACATCGACCGGCTGCTGCTCGTCGGCGGCCCGACGCTCGCACCCGGCTTGCGTGAACTGCTGGCCGACCCGTCGATCGGGCTCGGCATCCCGCTCGACCACAGCCAGGACCCGAGCACCGTGGTGGCGCGCGGTGCGGCCGCCTACGCCGGAACCGTGGCCCGGCCGCGAACCGTACGCCCGGCGAAACGCGGGGAGTACGCGCTGGAACTGTCCTGTCCGGCCACCACCAGCCTGCCCAGTGTGCCGGTGTCGGGCCGGTGTTCGACGGACGGTTCGGCAGAGTGGGCAAGGTTCCGCATCGCGCTCAGCGCACCGCAGCGCAGGCCGGTTTACCGGACGTCCGAGGTTTCCCTTTCCGCCGACGGCACTTTCACCGTCGACGCGGTGCTCGACGAACTGAGCACGAACCGCTTCGAAATCGAATTGCTCGATCCGGCCGGCGCGCGGGTTCCGGTGCGGCCGGACTCGCTCACGATTACCCATCAGCTCAACGAAATGATGGGTCAGACCGTGGTCAACACGGTCGGCCTCACCGAAGCCGATGGGTCCTTCACTCCCATGCTGATGAAGAACTCGCCGTTGCCCGCGGCGAAACGGCAAACGTTCTTCACTACGGCGACCCTGGTGCGCGGCAACACGTCCTCGGTGATCCGGATCCCGGTCGCGGAGGGCGAACGTCGCCGCGGCGAACGGAATCAGCAGGTGGGCGTCATCGAAATCCGGGCCAAGGACGTGCGGTTCGACCTGCCGCGCGGAAGCGAGGTCGTGATGACTTTCGAAATGGACGATTCGCGGCAGGTGTCCGTGGTCGCCGAGGTTCCGTTGCTGGACAACGAGTTCGAGGCGACCATCGACCTCAAGCAGCAGCAAGTGCCGGACCCGCAGACCCTGCGGCGGCTGCTGAACGAGCTGGAAGCGCGGCACGAACAGGTGCGGACACAGGTCGAGGGAACGCGGTCGGACCGGGCGCGCGGGCTGCTGAACCGGCTGGACGAACAGGGGAGCGTCGCTGCGGTCCGCGCCGAAGTGCGGTCCGGCAGCACCGACGAGGGGGCCGCGGTCGCGGCGGAGCGGCGGATGCGCGACGTGCAGGCGGACCTCGACGACATCGAGGCGGAGCTGCGCGTTCCCGCGGTGCTGGAACGGCTGCGGGACCAGATCGACCACTGCCGCGAGCTGGTCGGCCGGGTCGGCGCGGACGAGGACCGGAGCGAACTGGCCGAGATCGAACGCCGGTACGCGGTCATCGCCGAATCGCACGACGTCGAAGCGGGCGAACGGCTGTCCGAGCGAGCGCTGGACCTGCAGGTGTTGCTGCTGCGCCGGGACGGTTCGCTCGACCTGGAGGTGTTCAACGCACTTCGGGCTTCGCGCGACGCCATGTCCGACCCGGCCCGCGCGCGGGAGCTGATCCGGGAGGGCGAGCACGTGGTCGCGACGTCGAACTGGGCCGCACTGCCGGACGTCAACCGCCGATTGCGCCGCCTGCTTCCGGACAACCGGCGTGGCCAAACGGGCGGCGGCATTCTTCGCGGGGAGCGATAATGAACGGACTTTCGCCAGCGCTGGAACGGGAACTCGTCCTGGCGGAGGGTGCCGACCTAGCCCGACGCGGCGAGTACGAGGCGGCGGTCGCACTCCTGGAACCAGATTCGGCAGGCGACCCGGCACGACTCGACCTGCTGGCCCGCGTGCACGCACAGTCCGGCGACCTCGCCGCGGCAGACGCGGCGTGGGCGGCGGTATTGGCTTTGCAACCAGGAAATTCCGCCGCGAAAGCGGGCCGCCGGGTGATCGCGAAAGTCCACTCCGGACGGTTGCGCCGACGACCGATCCGCCGACACCTGCTGACCGCCGGGGCAGTGGTGGCGATCGGCGGCGCGATCGCGGGCGGAATAGTGCTGACCACTCGACAGGCCCCTCCGGTCGTCACGATGGCCAAGCCGGACGACGGTCTCCGCGCCGAACTGGCCCGCCTGCACAGCGAGCAATCCAGCGATGCCGCCGCGGCCAAGGGTCGACAGGAAAAGCTGAAGCAGCTAGCGAAAACGTTTGCGGCACCAGGGGCGTCCACCAAGGTCGGCACCGACGCGGTCACGGTCAGCTTCGACGGCAGCCTGTTCAGTCCTAACGCGACCACTCCGAACGAATCCGGGCGAGCGATGTTGACGACCTGGGCTCTAGTCCTTAAAGGACAGTCCATCCGCGTCACCGTGCTCGGTCACGGCATGCCCGTCCCCGGCGGCCCAGCAAGCGGCGGTTCGACGGTCTCCTTGGCCCGCGCGGCTTCCGCGGCTCGGGTGCTGGCCGGAGCGAGCGGATTGCCGTTGACCGCGTTCGCTGTCGCCAGTGCGGACCAAGCCGCGAACCCGGCCCGAACCGTCACACTCGAAGTGCGACCGACCGGCGGGTGAACGCCACGTACAGCGCGCCGGGCACGATCAGGCCGAGCAGCCACGAGACATCCGCACCTCCGAGCAACGGCGCGATCGGGCCGACGAAAATGCCCTCCACATTGGCGAACGGGATCTGCACCGCGATCCCGAGCACGTACGCGGCCAGCGCGGGCCAGGCCCAGCGACCGTAGCGGCCGTTCGGGTCGTAGAGCGCTTCGAGGTCGTACTTTTCCTTGCGCAGCAGGTAGAAATCGACCAGGTTGATCGAACTCCACGGCGTGAGGAAGTACAGCAGGAAATCGAGAAACAGCACGAAGTTCGACAGGAACTGGCCGCGGCCGAGGATGGCGATCACCGCGCCGACCACGCCGACCCCCGCGATGTAGCCGATCCTCGTGGCCTGGGAGAGCGCGGCGCGGCGACCGAAACCGGTCAGTGCGGTCGCGACGGTCATGTAGCCGCCGTAGATGTTCAGCACGTTCACGGTGAACTTGCCGAGCGCGATGGCCAGCAACAGCGGGATCAACAGCGCTTCGCCGCCAAGGCCGACGACGTACGCGACTTCGTGGCCCTTAAACGCCTTCCCGGCAATGGCGTACGCCAGCGCGCCGAACGACATCGCCCACACCGCGCCGAGCACCGTGCCGCCGTACGTCCACCAGAACGTCGCGCGCACCGACGTCGCCGACGGCAGGTAGCGCGAGGTGTCGGCGACGTACGGGCCGAAGGTGAGCTGCCACGACGCGGTCAGGGACACCGCGAGGAGGAACTTCGGGAAGTCCAGGTGCGGCGCGGCGAGCACCGCACCGAGGTCGTGCCCGCTGATCAGCCGGATCGTCAGGTACAGGAAGACGACCACGGACAACGCGGACGCAATCCAGCCGAACCGGTGGATCAGCCGGTACCCGACGATCGCGATCACCGCCGAGGCGAGTGCGTAGACCGCGATCGCGGCGTCCGTCGGCAGGTGCGTGATCTGCGCGACCGCCTGGCCGCCGAGCAGCGAACCGCTCGCGAAGTAGCCCAGATACATCACCACGACCAGCACCAGCGGCAGCGCCGCGCCGTACACGCCGAACTGCGCCCGCGACTGGATCATCTGCGGGATGCCGAGCTTCGGCCCCTGCGCGGCGTGCAGCGCCATCGGAATGCCGCCGAGCGCGTTGCCCGCCACGACCGCGACGATCGCCCACAGCGGATGCACGCCGACCAGCACGGTCAGCGCGCCAGTCACCGCCGAGGTGATCTGCGTGTTCGCGGCGAACCACAGGGTGAACAGGCTGCGCGGGTGCCCGTGCCGCTCGGACTCCGGCACCGGGTCGATCGAGCGTCGCTCCAGTGTGGCCGCCACGTGCCCCTCCCGCGGTTCTTCGGTGAATGCGCTGGACGAACTCAACGTCAGCGCGGGCCCGGCGGCCAAGTAGCCGCCGGGCGATTGTGTCTCGGATCCCAGACTCTGACGCGCTGTCAGCGCCTGGCAGCGGACTGCCAGCGCCGTGTGCGCCCGACGCCAGCGCCGGAGGCGAACCTTCGGAAGTCATCAACGCACAGGGGAGAACAATGCAGACTCCAGTCACCATCATCGGCGCCGGCCTCGGCGGGCTGACCCTGGCCCGGGTCCTGTACCGGCACGGGATTCCGGCCACGGTCTACGAGGCCGAGCCGTCGCCGATGGCGCGGTCCCAGGGCGGGCTGCTCGACATCCACGACTACAACGGGCAGATCGCCGTCGAGGCGGCGGGCTTGATGGACGAGTTCCGCGGCCTGATCCTCGAGGGCCGCCAGCAGATGCGGATCCTCGATCCCGACGGCACCGTCCTGCTGGACCATCCCGACGACGGCACCGGCGGCCGTCCCGAACTCCTGCGCGGCGAACTGCGGCAGATGCTGCTCGACTCGCTCCCGGAGGGCACCGTCCACTGGGGCCGGAAGGCCGTCGGCGTCCGCACGGTCGCCGGCGGGCACGAGGTTTCCTTCGCCGACGGCGGTTCGGTCGTGGCGAAGCTGCTGGTCGGAGCGGACGGCACGTGGTCGCGGGTGCGGCGGCTGCTGTCCGACGTGGTGCCGGAGTACACGGGCTTCACGTTCGTCGAGACGTATCTCTACGACGCCGACACCCGGCATCCGGCGGCCGCGAAGATCGTGGGCGGCGGCGGCATGGGCGCGCCCGCGCCCGGCCAGCGGATCATGGTGCACCGCGAACGCGACGCCCTGCACACCTACGCGATGCTGAACAAGCCGCCGGAATGGTTCGACGCGCTCGAGCGCCTCGACTCCCGGGCCGCCCTGGACCGGGTCGCGGCCGAATTCGACGGCTGGGCCCCGGAAATCCGCGAGCTGATCTCCGGCGGCGACACCGCGCCGATCCTGCGCAGGCACGACCGGCTGCCGCACCTGCCCCGGTGGGAGCGGATCCCGGGGGTGACGCTGATCGGCGACGCGGCACACGTGCAGGGCCCGAACGGCGAGGGCGCGAACCTGGCCATGCTCGACGGCTCCGATCTCGCCGAGCTGCTGGCGGCGCATCCGGATGACGTCGAGACCGCGCTGGCGCTGCACGAGGAACGGATGTTCGCCCGCAGCGAGGCGGTCGCCGCCGAATCCGCCGAAATCGCCGAGCGGATCACCGCCGACCGCGGCAAGGACACCGCGAAGGTGGTGGCCGAGGGGTTCCGCCGGATGCTGGCCAAGAAACGGGAACCGGCGGAGCAGGCGAGCTGAGGCCGCGGCACTCCGGCTCCGGCGCGCGGTGAAGAACCGAAGGCTTACCGGGGGAGCCGGTGCTGGGCCAGACGTACCCTCCCCCCGGAAGTCTCCAGCGAACATCCGGTGGGCCCCGGAAACCCCTTTCGTTCCTTGAGCCAACGACTAGGCTCGCCCGGATGACGGACGCGGAAGAGTCCTCGGCCAACCGCATCACCGGGGGCCGGTTCGACAAGGTCGTGATGGCCGGATCGGTGCACGGCGACATCAACGTCGGCCGATCGGGCGACAGCCCGGCGGACCTGGCCGACCCGCTCATCGCCTCGGTCCGCCTCCGCCCCGGCGGAACCCTGGCCGACCTGGTCCTCGACACCGATCCGCCGCGGGTCGCCGTGCCCGGCGGAACGGTCCACATCGTCACGGTGGAAGCGCGCACGACCCGCGCCGTCGTCCTGCAGTCGGCGCGGGTCGTGGTCGTCTCGCGCACCCCGCCGCGCCCGGCCTGCCTGCTGGTCCGGGTCGGCGGGCTCCTGGAACCGCGCCCCTTCACGACCGACTTCGACGCCCCGTCGCCGCGTCTGGTCGCGCAGGGCCCGGACTTTCCGTTCACCGTCAGCGCGACCGACGTCGAGCAGTTCGAAATCGAACCGGTCACCACCACCCACGAGGTCGCCTGGCGCTTGGAAGTGGACTGGACCTGCGCGGGTCGCCAGGGCACCACCGTCATCGACAACCACGGCGAGCCGTTCCACGCGTACCCGGTGCCCGTTCTCCACTCCGGCCGCTCGCATTCGGTGCTCAGCTCCGGATGCGACCTCTTCCACGAACGGGGTTGCCCGGCGAGCCTGCTCGAAGCGTCCGGTGCGCCCGCTTCGCTTTGGGACCAGGAGCAGCCGCCGCCGTATCCCGTGCTGCCGCCACTCGCGGAAGCCCCGGCCTCAGTGGACCTGGATCCCGACCTGAAGGAGTCGTGGCCCGAATACCGCCGGCTCGCGGTCGCCATCCGGATGTCCGCCGCGGGACCGGGCTTCCGCAGCCACGAACCGCCGGAACACCGCGCGCTGCTCATTCGAGTGCTGCGATACCTGTTCGTCTCCGGCCAAGCCCACCCCGGCGCCGCACTGGGACGGCTCGTTCACGCGGAATGGACCGAGGCGCTGGGCGAGGACCACCCGGACACCCTCGCCGCCGCCAACCGCCTGGCCGGTTGCCTGATCGGCACCACCGACCACGCGGCCGCCCGCGACCTCCTCGCCGGCCTCCTGCCCCGCGCCGCCCGCGTCCTGGGCGAGGACGATCCGCTGACGCTGACCGTCGCGAACAACCTGTGCGTGGCGTACCTGGGGTTGAACGAATACGAACGCGCCCGCGACCAGACGGAGGATGTGCTGGCCCGAAGCCGCCGCGTCCTGGGCCCGGATGCCCTGGGAACGCTGCGGACTACCGGCAATCTGGTCCAGATCCACCTCCGGCTGGGCGACCGGGCTTCCGCGCTCGCGGTGCTGGAGGACCTGGTGCCGAGGTGCCGCAGAGCATTGGGGGAGGACCATCCGCAGACGGTGAGTGCCGCCGCGGTGTTGGCCCGGGTTCTCGCGCAGGAGGACTGAGTCAGCGAGGGGTCGAAGGCGGGGTCTGCTCAGAGCTCGCGTTTCCCGCCGCGAGCGGACGAGGTGCTGACTGCCAGCGGCCGAACTCGCGGATGATCTCCGGACGATCAGCTGGCTTCGAACCCCGCAAAACCAGCGCGAGCGCAGCCAGGTCAAGCAGCCGGTGGACAAGCCACAGCACGACTCCGGCGAGGCCATACGGCAAACAAGGCTGGATCCACTCCATGACGCGGCTCCGAGTTCGACAGTCAGGTTCAGCCCGGTCTACCGTCGGCAAACACGGTCGGCAATGGATTCCGGCATAGCCGAGCCTCGCCGATCAAGCGCGAGACCTAGCCGGACAACGGCGAACTACCCCGGACTACGGCTGACCTCCAGCCGCTCGCGATTCCGGCGTGGTCGCGCGGGCACTGTGCGACCATGGAACGGAGCACCCCGGAGGAGGCGGTGCGTGGTGCCCCGGAACCGTCCCACGCTGGATCCAGCAAACCCCTTGCACGCTTTCGCGCTACGACTGCAGGACCTGCACCGGATCGCGCGCAAGCCGACCCAGCAGTCGCTGGCGCGAGAGCTCAGATGTTCGCGCCCGACGGTGTCGGCATTCCTGAACGGCGAGAGGTTTCCGTCTTGGCAATATGTCGAGCGTTTCGTTCTGTTCTGCGGTGGGGACCTCGACGAATTCGACAAGCTCTGGCGGAGGACCGACGAACTGCTCGAGACAAACCGGCAGCCTGCCGCCGACAAGGGCCTGCGACTGCCTCCGGCGCCCTCGCCGATTACCGGGTTTCCGCGGCCGGAGCCCGCACCCGGACGACGGCGGTCGGGCCGGATAGCGTGGGGAGCTCGCCCCGAGCCAGACCATTCGCAGGTGATCCTGATCGGTTCCGGACGGCACGCTGATCCCGAGCTCGGAGATCTTCCGGCAACCGCGAACAATCTGGCCGGACTCGCCGCCAAGCTCATCGGCCCGGATGTCGGGTTGCGCCTTGATCGGCTCACCGCGGTCGGCAATCCCGCCAGCGTCGCGGAGATCGGCGCCGCCATCCTCGAGCCCGCGAGCAGCGCGACGGACCTTTTGCTGCTCTACTACTGCGGCCACGGGCTCGTGGACACGCGGGGAGAGCTCTATCTTTCAGTCGAAACGACCGCCGTTCGCCATCCCGAGTGGAGCGCACTGCCCGTCAGCCTCCTCCGTCGGCTGCTGGCCGACAGCCCGGCGCGGAGCAGGGTGTTGATGCTGGACTGCTGCTTCTCCGGACGCGCGATCGACGCCATGACCGGCCCCAGCTCCGTCGTCCACGCCCAAACCGAGATCGAGGGCGGCTACACGATTACGTCCTCCAGCCGCACGAGCGGTTCGGTCGCGTTCCCCGGCGCGCCGTACACGGCGTTCACCGGCGAGCTGCTCGCTCTCCTGGAGGAGGGCGTTCCGGACGGGTCGGAGTATCTCTCGCTGGGCGAGATCTATCGTCAGCTGCTTTCGCGCATGGGACAGAAAGGCCTGCCCCGGCCGTATCAGCACGGCACCGGCACGGTCGATCGGCTCGCCCTCGTCCGGAACCGCGCGTGGCGGCTGGAGGAGTGGCAGCTCGCCGACTGAGCACCCAGCCCAGGTCAAGGACGGCAAAACCCCTTCCCCGCCAACACCCGCTCCACCGAAGCCGCCACCCGCTCCGCCGGCAGTTCCCCGTTCTCCACCGCCCGCTGAAGCCGGTCCACCACCGCCCCCACGTCGTTGTGCCCGGAGGAGAACAACGCCTGATCAGCCCCCGCCTGCAGGGCCTTCAGCACCGCGTCCGGCAGCGCGAACCGGTCCGTGATCGCCTTCATCCCGCCCAGGTCGTCCGTGATCACCGGGCCGGTGAAGTGGAACTCGTTGCGCAGCAACCGATACGCCGCGGGCGCCAGCGAAGCCGGCTCGTCCCCGGTCAGCCCGGGCACCTCGAGATGCCCGACCATGACCCCGACCTGCCCGTACTCCGCGATGTCGCGATAAGGCACCAGATCCACCCGGCGCAGCTGGTCGAGCGGCGGCGTGACGACGGTGCCCCGGTGCGAATCACCGGATCCGTGCCCATGGCCGGGGAAATGCTTGAGCACCGGCTGCACCCCGCCCGCGCGCAGGCCCTCGGCGAAGGCCATCGCGTACTGCCGCGCCTTTTCCGGATCCGGGCTGTACGACCGGTCGCCGATCACCGCGTCGTCGGGTTCGTCGCTCACGTCCGCGTCCGGTGCGTAGTCGACCGTCACCCCGCGTGCTCGCAGTTGCTTCCCCCGCTGCTCGCCGATCGCGCGCACCTCGTCCGGCGTCTTCGAGGCCGCCAGCTGCCGGGCGCTCGGGAGCGAGCCGTCGAGGTCGTCGATGCGCTGCACCCGGCCGCCCTCCTCGTCGACCGCGACCGAGACGGGGATTCTCGCCGCCCGCTGGACGTCGTCGAGCGCGCCATTTTGCAACAGCGTGGTCTTTTTGTCCCCCACGAAGATCCCGCCCACCTGCTGCGTCCGCACGAGGTTCGCGACGCCCGCCGGATCGCCCGCGTTGACGCCCGGCACCACCAGTTGCGCCACGCGCGCCCGCGGATCCATCGCCGCCACCGCCGACGCGCACGACCCCCGTCCCGGCACAGTCTGCGCCGGAGAAGTCGACGCAGGTGGAGCGGCTTGCGGCGAGCTTCCCGCACTCGGCGGAGTGAGCGGTGCGGACGTGGCTGTTCCGGAAACGGAACGATCCCCGGAGCACGCGGAAAGCGCACATATGAGCGTTAACGCGCTCACGGCTCCTGCGGTGCTCCAGCGGGGTCGTGCGTGCGCCTTCATCATTTCCTCTGCTGGTCTGGACAGGTCTCCGTGACGGTAACCGAACCCCACCGGCGGGCCCAACTTCACGCTGTGAAGAATGAGCGCGTCCCGACTAGAGATTTCGTGAAGCCGCGGTAGGCACACTGACCGGCACACGACAAGCACCAGGCTCTGCACCGGGGAGGCAGCGATGAATCAGGTCAAGGTTGCGGCATGGGCTTCGGACCCGATCACGCTCGCCGGCCTCATCGACCATCTGCGCACTCGCCGCGAGGTGCGGGTGATGCCGGGCCAGCAGCGCGGGGAAGCCGCGGTGCTCGTGTTCGCCGCGAACCGCGTCACCCGCGAGGTGAAGGCGGCGCTGCGGGCGGCGGCCTCGGAGACCCCCGCGGCCATCGTGTTCGTCGCCGGTTACGTGGACGCCGACGACCTCGCCGAGCTGGCCGCCTGGCACGTCGCCGCGGTGCTGCCGCGCGACGCGATCGGCGGCGACCAGCTGGTGCGCAGCATCGTGGCCGCCGCCTCCGGGCGCGAGACCTCGATGCGGGATCTGCTGCAGCAGGCCGAGACCCTGCGCCGCGACGGAGACCGCACCACCCTGTCGCCGCGCGAGGTCGACGTGCTGCGGCTGATGGCCGAGGGCTGGGACACCGCGGAAATCGCGAACAAGCTCTGCTACTCGGAGCGGACCGTGAAGAACGTGATCTACGGAATGACGAACCGGCTCAAGTTGCGGAACCGTCCGCACGCCGTCGCTTACGCGCTGCGCGCCGGAGTGATTTGAAGGATGCTCACCACGTGCGAAAGCTGACCCGGCGCCCGGCCGTTGCCGCGCTCGCCGCCGCATTCCTGACACTGGCGGCCGCGTGCGGTTCCGCCGCGTCCTCGGGGAAGATCACGCTGAGCGTGGCCACGTTCGGCGAATTCGGCTACGCGCCGTTGTTCGAGCAGTACCAGAAGGACCATCCGAACATCGAGATCCGCAGCCGGGTCACCGATTTCGACACGCATTTCAAGAGCCTCGCCACGCAGCTGGCGGCCGGTCGCGGCGCGGCCGACGTCGTCGCGGTCGAGGAGCAGTACCTCCCGAAGTACCTTCGGGCCAAGGACAAATTCGTCAACCTCGCCGACTACGGCGCGGACAAGCTGAAATCGCAATGGGCGCCGTGGAAGTGGGCGCAGGGCACTTCCGGCGATTACGTGTTCGGGCTCGGCACCGACATGGGCAGCCTCGCGATGTGCTACCGCCGGGATCTTTTCCAGCAGGCCGGCTTGCCGACCGACCGCAAGGCCGTCGCCGAGCTGATGCCCGATTGGCAGGGTTACGCGAATCTCGCCGCCCGCTTCACCGAAAAGCTGCCGAAGGTGAAGTTCGCCGATTCGGCGGGCACTGTCTACACCGCGATGCTCAACCAGTCGCCGGAGAACTACTTCTCCGCCAAGGACGATTCCTACATCGCCGACAAGAATCCCGCCGTGCGCAACGCCTTCCAGCTGTCCGGCGGCCTCGCGCAAGCCCGGCAGACAGCGGGCGCGACCACCTATACGCAGGCCTGGAACGTCGCGATCAAACAGGGCACCTTCGCGACCATCGCGTGCCCGGCGTGGATGCTCGCGCAGATCAAGGAAGCCGGCGGCGACGCGGGCAGCGGCAAATGGGACGTCACGACGGTGCCGGGCAACAGCGGCAACCAGGGCGGTTCCTTCCTCGCCGTGCCGAAGCAGAGCGCGCACCCGAAGGAAGCCTACGACCTCGCGCAGTGGCTGACCGCGCCCGCGCAGCAGAAACAGCTTTTCCTTTCCGCCGGGATCCTGCCGAGCGAACCGAGCGTGTATCAGGATCCGCAGGTCATCGCGCACACCGATCCGTATTTCTCGAACGCTCCGGTCGGCCAGATCTACGCCGCGTCGGCGGACCGGCTGCGGCCGAACTACCGCGGGCTGCACGACGCGGACGTGCGTCCCGAATTCGGCCGCGCGCTCGGCCGGATCGAGGACGGCAGCGAGAATGTCGAGCAGGCGTGGGCCGACGCGGTCCGGATGGGCCGCGACGCGATCAAGTAGCTGTCGTGGACCGGAAGCTCACCCCCTACGTCCTCATCTTGCCGTTCTTTGTCCTGTTTGGACTGTTCGGCGCGTTTCCGCTGCTGTACACGTCGTGGGTTTCGCTGCACCGGTGGGATTTGCTTTCCGGACCGGACGGCGGGATCGGCCTCGCGAACTACGTCGAGCTGTTCGGCGATCCGCGGTTCTACAACGCGCTTTTCAACACCGTGAGCATTTTCCTGCTCGCCGCGATTCCGCAGTTCTTCCTCGCGCTCGGCATCGCCGCGCTGCTGAACCGGCCGCTGCGGGCGGCGACCTGGTGGCGGTCCGGATTGCTGCTGCCAAACCTGGTTTCCGTGGTCGCCGTCGGGCTGGTGTTCGCGCAGCTGTACAGCTCGGGCTACGGCGTGGTCAACGAGGTGCTCGGCTGGTTCGGGGTGCCGCCGGTTTCCTGGCAGGCGCACCAATGGTCGTCGCACCTCGCGGTGGCGAGCATGGTGATGTGGCGCTGGACCGGCTACAACGCGCTGATCTACCTGGCCGCGATGCAAGCGGTGCCGCAGGACCTCTACGAGGCCGCCGCGCTCGACGGGGCCTCGCGCTGGCGGTCGTTCTGGTCGATCACCGTGCCCGGCATCCGGCCGACGATCGCGTTCACCGCGGTGGCCGGCACGGTCAACGGACTCCAGTTGTTCGCCGAACCACAGCTGTTCGACGCCACCGGCAACAGCGGTGCGGGCGGCAACGACCGGCAGTTCCAGACCCTCACGATGTATCTGTACGAAAAAGGCTTCGGCAAATTCGACGCCGGATACGCCGCGGCCCTGTCCTGGGTGATGTTCCTGATCTGCCTGGTGTTCGCGATCATCAACTACCGGCTCGTGCGCCGCTTCGTGGGTGCGCCGTGATCCGCCGGGGCCGGGCCGGAGCCTGGGTGTACGCGGTGCTGGTGGGGTTGGTCGCCTCGTCGCTGTTCCCGCTGTACTGGTCGTTCGTAGTGTCCACTCGGGACAACGCGGCCATCGGCGAGACCTCGCCGTTGCTGCTGCCCGGCGGCCACCTCTTCGACAACATCCAGCGCGTCTTCGCCACCGTCGATTTCTGGCTGGCGATCGGCAATTCGCTGATCGTCGCGACGACGGTGATGGTGTCCAATGTGGTCCTGTCCAGCTTCGCCGGATTCTCCTTCGCCCGGCTGCGATTCCGCGGCCGCAACACGCTGTTCCTCGTCGTCGTCGGCTCGGCGATGGTGCCCGCACAGCTCGGGGTCGTCCCGCTGTACCTGGTGGTGAGCGATTTCGGCTGGTACGGCCGGCTGGAGGCGGTGATCGTGCCGGCGCTGGTGAGCGCGTTCGGCGTGTTCTGGATGCGCCAGGCGTGTGAGGGCTCGATCGACCAGGACCTGGTGGACGCGGCCACTGTGGACGGAGCGTCGATCCTGCGCACGTTCTGGCACGTCGCGGTTCCGGCGATCCGTCCACAAGCGACCGTCCTGGCGATGGTGACCTTCCTCGGCGCGTGGAACGACTACTTCTGGCCGCTGGTAGTACTGGACCCGGCGCAGACGCCGACTGTGCAGGTGGTCCTGTCCCAGCTGGCCAGCGGGTACTTCACCGACTACGCCTTGATGCTGACCGGCGCGACGCTGGGCGTGCTGCCGGTGATCATCCTCTTCCTGCTGCTCGGCCGGAACCTGGTGCGCAGCATCTCGACCGGCCTGACCCGGGCGTGACTCACGAGACGTACCGCCCGAAGAACCCGGCGATCGCGGCCCGCTGCACCGCGATGCTCGTCCGCGGATCAATCGTCCCGATCCGCGTCTGCTGCACCTTCGGATCCACCGTGACCCGCTGCGCCAGCTTCGGCAGGAACCACTGGACGTCGGTGTAGCTGTAATGCATTGCCGTGGCCAGCGTGATGTCCTGCTTGGGTGCCGAAGTGTGCTCCCACAACGACTTCCACGCCGGTGAAGTCCGATGGCTGCGCGCCTGACCGTCGCTGGTGCTGCCGGACGACCCCATCAGCAGCACCGGTCGCGGCACTCCGTCCGCGCCAGCGCGAGTGAGCTGCTTGCCGTCGACGTCGTAAGCGAGCCAGCCGTCCAGATCGGCCGCAGCATCCACCCGGGAGTCCACAGTGGACACTTCGGCCGCCGTGTCCCCGCCGAATGAATGCCCGAGAACCCCTACCCGGCTCAGGTCCATCGCCTTGCCGAGGCCGGGAATACCAGGCAGCTGGTCAAGGACGAACCGGACGTCCGCGACCCGCGTCCGCATCCCCGCCACCAGATCCTTGCTGTGCTGCGAAAACATCACCCGCCCGTCCGGAAACACGACGAACGGCGCCTCGCTGGTGTGGTCGAGGGTCACCACGATGTACCCACGGCTGGCGAGATCCTCGGCCGTCGCGCTGCCCAGCGCCCGCAGCGACCCCCAGCCCGGCGAGTACACGACCACCGGCCATCGTCCCTGCACCGGCGCGTCCGCCCGGGCATGCGTCTCGACGGCCGCCCAGTCGACCTTGCCGGCCGGCAGCCCGAGCGCCGGTGCCGCGCCTTGGTCGAAGTACGGCGCGGCCGCGGCGGGCAAATACCGCGCTTTCGGGCCGGAGCCGGGCCGGGTGGGATACCAGACGCTGATCATCAGTTCCCGGTTCCGCGCCTGGTCGACGAGATGGACGTCGCGTTCGCCGATCGCGTGCGGTCCAGTTGGCGTAGGCAGTTCGAAAGTGGTTTCCGCCGAAGCGGGCGCGGCGCCCAAAGCGGTGACGAGGAGAGCGGCGGCGAGGACAGTTCGGAAGCGCATGCCGGAACTCTGCCGTTCCGGCCGGGTCTCCCGCGCCTGCCGACCGTCTCCGGCCACCCCCGACTTTCGTCAACCCGTGCGGCGCGCCACGGCTGTCGCCAGCTCGCTGCGCGACGGCGCGTCCAGCTTCCCGAGCAACCGCACGACGTGCGCCTGGACCGTCCGCCGAGGCAGCCGCAGCTCCGTCGCGATCTCCGGATTGGACCGGCCAGCCGCGACCAGCCGGGCGATGCGAACCTCCAGCGTCGACAGCGACTCCCAGCCGTGCTCGGGCCGCGCCGACGCCACCGAAGACCCCCGCTGCACGCCGACCGCCTGCAACCGCGTCTCCGCGTGCTCCAGATTCCACGCCGCCGAAAGTTCCGTGTACAGCGAAGCCGCCTCGTCGAACGCGGCCTGCGCGGCGTCCAGCCGGCCGACCCGGGCCAGCAGCACCGCCGAGTCCTCCAACGCACTGGCCAGCTCTGGTTTCCGCCCCACCGCACGGAAATGCTCGACCGTCCGCAAAACCGGCTCCGGGTCCTCGCCCAGCAACCCGCGGCACCATTCCGCGGCCGCGAACGCCCGCGCCGGTTCGAGCTCCTTCTCTGCCTCCTCGACACATACCGCCAGCGCCCGTTCCGCCGCGGCCCGGTCGCCCGCCGCCAACGCGATTTGCGCGAACTGCGGCAACCATTGATGCCGCAACATCATCTGCGCGTAAGTCGGATTCAGGATCGGTTCGAACACGGTGATCGCCTTCCGCAGATCACCCTGCTGATAGGCGACCAGCGCGTGCGCGGCGAGCAAAAAGTCGAAACTCTCCCGCTCGGCACTGGTCGCGGGCGCGTGCTCCTCCGCGGCGTCCAGCAGCGCGGCCGCCTGCGCGTGCTCGCCCCGCCGCGCCGCGATGAGCGCCGCGACCCCGTGCAGCAGCAGCGCCGCCGCGCCCGGTTCCCGCAGGCCGAAGAACGTGATCGCCGGACCGTCCTCGGTCACCGTGTCCAGCTCCACCAGCGCTTCGTCCCACCGGCCTTCCCAGTACCGGTGCACCGCGACGGAAACCTGCAGCCCGCTGGGCATGCTGTGCCGCCGCGTCACCTCGGCGGCCTCCTGCAGCGTGCGGTTCGCGTCGTCCAGCCGGTCGAGGTTCTGCAGCGTGAAGACGCGGTTGTCCAGCAGATCCAGGTGCAGATCGGCCAGCTCGTGCTCGTCGCCGACCGCCGCGATGGCCTCGTCCACATGCTCGAGCGCGCTGGCGTGGTGCCGCCGCACGGAATCGACCAGCCACAAGGTCTGCAGCGCGTGCGCGGTGAGGTAGGCGTCGCCGTTCGCCTCGGCCCGCGCGCGATGGGCGTTCTTCTCCGCGACGTCCAGGTCGTCGAGTCCGCCGCGCCGGAAGTTCGCGAGCAGATGGCGGCCCCGGACCCGCCACAGCTCCGGAACCCCGGGGTCCTCCGCCGGATTCCCGAGCGTCTCCACCGCGAGCTGCACGTCGCCGCGGCGGAACCGCATCGCGGACAAGACGTGGCGCATCTCGGCGGCGTTGTCCGGATCTCGCGATACCGCGAGTGCTTGCAGCGCAAGGTCTTCCGGGCTCCGTTCGAGCCGGAACAGCACCCGCACCAGCGCGACCAGCAGCGGCTCGCGGCGCGGATCGGCATCCTCGACCACGGCGAGCGCGCGCTCCAGCAGCTCGACCGCGATCAGCGGGGCCCGGTTCGACACCGCGCTCTGGTGCTCCACGAGCCAGTCCAGCACCCACGGGTCCACAGTGGACGGAACGGCTACGAGCTGCTCGGCGACCCGCTTCACCGGCGCGCCGATCTTGGCCAGCGCTTCCGCCGCCTGCCGGTGCTGCCGGGCCCGGGTTTCCGGCGGCAGGCGGTGGTACAGCGTCTGGCGCAGCAACGGAAGCCGGAACGCGAGCTGGGTCCCGGTGTCGAGCAGGATGTTGTCCGCCACGGCCTCTTCGAGCGGGCCGAGCAGGTCCGACGGACGCTGCCCGAGCACCGCCGCGATGTCGCCCACCTCGAACTCCATGCCGAGGATCGCGCCCCAGCCCAGCACGTGCCGGGTCTTCGCGGGCAGCAGCTCCAGCCGCCGGTTGACCGCCGCGACGATCGACTCCGGCGGCTCGAACCGCTGCGGATCCGGGACGTCGGCGAGTCCGTCGCGATGCTCGACCGCGCCCGAATGCACCAGCGCGTCCAGCATTTCCTTGAGGTACATCGGATTGCCGTCGGCGCGCGCGACCAGGTCCCGCAACCGCGGCCCGGGCTCCGCGCCGATCTGCCGCCGCAGCAGGGAGAAAACGGCGTCCTCGCCAAGCGGACCGAGGTCGAGCACGACCCCGTCGCGCGTCTCGACGCCGCGGCGCAGCTGGGTCAGCTCCGGTCGCTCCGGGGCCGGTCGCGTCGCGGCGACCAGCAGCAACGGCAGCTGCCGGGCGGCCGCGGACAACCGGTGCCACACCAGGACACTCGACTCGTCCGCCCACTGCAGGTCGTCGACCACGAGCAGCAACGGCGATTCGGCGCACAACTCGTCAACGAGCGCGAGCAGCCGGTCCACTGAATCCAGCACCGGGTCGCCCACCCGTCGCACCGGTTCCTCGCTGCTCAGCGCGACGCGCGCCCGGCGTGGATCCGGCGAATGCGGGTCGATCGCGAGGCATTCGTGCATCACCTGCAGCGGAAACCGCATGCTCAGCTCGTCCGCGGCGACCCAGGCGACCTGCAGGCCGCCGGCGTCGCCGAACGCGTGCGCCAGCAGCTCCGACTTCCCGATCCCAGGTTCGCCTTCGATCCACACCGCCCGGCCGCGACCCGCCCGCACCTGCTCCAGCAGCCGGTGCAGCTTGCCGACCTCGGCTTCCCGGCCGAGCAACGGTTCCCGCGGCGTCCGCACGACCGGTGCGGGCATCGCCGGCCGCCGCAGATCCAGCGCCGGGTCCTCGGCGAGCACGCGCTGGTGCAGTTCGCGCAGTCCCGGCCCGGGCTCCACGCCCAGCTCGGCGCGCATCGTCTGGCGCGCGTCTTGGAACACGTCGAGCGCGTCGGAATGCCGGCCGCTGCGGTAGAGCGCGAGCATCAGCGAGGCCCGCAGCGATTCGCGCAGCGGGTATTCGGCGGTGAGCGCGGTCAGCTCGGCGATGATCTCCTGGTGGCCGCCCATTTCCAGTTTGCTGCGGGCAGCCCGGTCGAGCGTGTCCAGCCGCAGCTCGGCCAGGTACGCGCGATGCCGCTCGGCGAAGTTGCCCGGCACCCCGGACAGCGCTTCGCCGTGCCACAGCTTGAGCGCGGCGCTGAACTCGGCGACCGCCCGGTTGTGCGCTCCGGCCTCGGCCTCGCGTTTGCCGTTTTCCCGGTGCTGCTCGAACCTCGCCGCGTCCAGCGCTTCCGGTGCGAGGTCGAGCGTGTAGCCGGCCGGACCGGAGCCGAGCACGGTCGACGCGGACCACCGGGTGCGTTCCGGTTCCAGCGCGCGGCGCAGCCCGGAGATGTAGGTGTGCACGCTGCCTTCGACACTGGCCGGCGGCGCATCGCCCCAGACGCCCGCGATCAGCTCGGCGCGCGGCACCGGCCGTCCGGCGGCGATCGCCAGCATGGCGAAGACCGCCCGCTGCCGCGCGGGTCCGAGCGAGATTTCGGTCGTCCCGCGCCAGGCGCGCAGCGGGCCGAGCGCCGTCACCCGCACATCCCCTGGCATGCCGTTCCATTCGCCGTGTTGACCGAGTTTACCGATCGATCATGGACGCGAGTCCACCCCGGTTCACTCTCCCGCCGCACGCGCGCGGACCGGACTGGCCCGCCGGATGCCGTACGGCTGCATCCGCGTCTCGGCCCGCCGCACGTCCCAGGCCGCGCCCACCGAGGTGTAGCTCGTGAGTGCGGTGAGGAAGGCGGTGCGCGCCTCGTCGAGACGGCGGTACTCGGCGAGGAGGATCGCGGCGTCCTCGCTGGCCCGAGCGTGCTTGAGCATGCGCCCGGCGGACTCGTAGTGCGTGGCGGCGGCGAGAATCGCGTCCGGATCGGCGGTGACCAGGCCCCGGCAGTGCGCGGTCGCCGCGGTGTGCGACGGCGGAGTGTCGTACCCGCTGGTGTCGCCCATCAGCCGCAGCGCCCGGAACGCGTGCGGCTGGTCGCCGAGCTGCATGGCGAGCCGGGCGAGATCGGGTAGCCACTGCTGGCGCGCGGCGGGAGGGTAGTTCTGCTCCAGCAACGGCAGCAGCGCGGCGAGCGCGGCGTCTGGATCGCCTTCCAGCTCGGCGAGCTGGGCGCGTGCGGCGAGCAGATAGTCGCCGCCGTTCGGTTCGAGACCGTGCGGGAACTGGTGCCGGGCCGCGGCGTCGAGATGCGCGCGAGCTTCGTCCGGTTCGTCCCGATGACTCGCGATCAGCGCGCCGACGCCGTGCACCAGCAACGCCGATCCCGGGCTGCGCAACACATACGACGCGGTTTCCGCACCGCCCCGGATCACCGTGTCCAATTCGGACAGTGCCTCGCCCCATCGGCCGCGCCAGTAATAGTGCACCGCGCCGGCCAGGTGCATTTCGCCGGGCACCGCCCGGGTCGCGGCCAGCCTTCGCGCGGTGCTCAGGTCGGCGTCGTTGTCGAGACCGTCCAGCACGCCAAGCTCGGACAGATCCGGTGCGGCCGCTTGATGGTCGACGGCGAACCGTTCGATGGTCGCGCGCAGGGTTTCGTGCCGCCCCCGCCACATCTCCGGCACCTTCGGATCGGCCAGCGTGCGGCGGACTTCCGCGGCCGCTTCGGCGAATTCGCCGCGACGGTAATAGATGTAGGCGAGGATCCAGCGCATTTCCGCGGCCTGCCTGCTGTCTTTGGTGCGCGCGACGACCGACCGCGCCTCCGCCTCCGGTTCCCGGCCGAGCCAGAACAGCAGCCGGGCGAGCGTGGCGGTGAGCGGTTCCCGGGCCTCGGCGGGCAGCACCGCCTGCTTGACCACCTGCTTGAGCAGGTCCACCGCGATCCGCGGCGACTGCGCGGCAACCGTGCCGATGTGCTCGACCAGCCAGTTCGCCACCCACGGGTCCACCTGCGCGGGCGCCGCGGCCAGTTGCTCGGCGACGCGTTCCGCGCCCGCCCCCGCTCCGTCGAGCGCCTCGGCCAGCTGCCGGTGCAGCGCGACGCGCATCGCGGCTGGCGTCTTTTCGTACAACACGCGGCGCAGCAAGGGATGCCGGAACGCGAGCAGGTCTCCCGACTCGACCAGCACTCCCGCGGTGAGCGCCTCCTCGACCGCGGCGACGAGCGCGGTCGGCGCGCGTTCGGTGGCGATCGCGATGTCGGCGAGCGAGAATTCCTTGCCCAGCAAAGCCGCCCAGCGCAACAAGTCTCGGGCGGAGCTGGAAAGGAAGATCAGGTACAGCGTGATTCGCGAGCCCAGCGGCGACGGGATCGAGCGGCACGAGGAACCGTCGACGATCGCGTGCGCGCCGTCGAGCAGGATCATCGAATTGGCCAGCAGCGTTTCGACGATTTCCGTGGCGTAGCGCGGATTTCCGGCGGCGTGGCCGAGCAGCAGCGAGAACATCCGGTTCGGCGGCGCACCAGTGAGGTCGGCGGCGATCTTGCGAATGTCGTGTTCCGGCAACGGTTCCAAGCGCAGCAGCGAAGTGGCGCCGGAGGACAGTTCCGCAGCGAGCGCTTCCAGGGCGGCCGAGCGGGGGAGCGGACGGCTCGCCCCGACGAGCAGCAGCGGCAGCCGCCGGGTTTCGCGGGCGAGGTGTTGCCACACCTGCAGCGTGGTGTCGTCGGCCCACTGCAGATCGTCGACCACGAGCGCGAGCGGACCGTCCGCGCAGAGTTGCCGGACCAGCCCGAGAATGCCCTGGACCGGGTCCAGCTCCGGGTTCTCGGCGAGCGCCACCGCCAGTTCCGCGCGGCGCAGGTCCGAGGCGCGCGGGTGCACGCCGAGCGCGTCCAGCAGGGGGCGCAGGGCAAAGCCCTGGTCGAGCGAGTCGGCGGCGGCGAACAGCGCGGGGTAGCCGGCTTCGTGGGCCAGCGCGACGGTTTCGGCCAGCAGCGCGGTCCGGCCGATCCCCGGTTCGCCCTTGACCCACACGGAACGGCCGAGGCCGCCGCCGAGACCGGCGACGGCCTCGCCCAGCAGCTGCAGCTCGGCTTCCCGCCCGACGAACGTCGCCGGCCGCGGCGGCAGCACCGGCAACGGAAAGCGCGGGACCTTCGTGGCTGGCGCGGGCGTGGCCGCCTGATCGGCGGCCAGCAGTTTCTCGTAAAGCTCGCGCAGCGCTGGCCCCGGCTCGGTGCCGGACGCCTCGACCAGCCGCTCGCGCAGCTCGGTGTAGACGGTGAGAGCCTCGTGGTGCCGCCCCGTCTGGTCGAGTGCTCGCATGAGCAGACCGTGCAGCGGCTCCCGGAACGGATGCTCCGCGGCGAGTTCGCCGAGCTGCGTGACGAGCCCGGCGGACTCGCCCGAGTCCATCGCCAGCTCGGCCCGGCGTTCGACGGTGGCCAGCCGGAGTTCCTCCAGCCGCACCCGCTGCGCGGCGGCGTAATGCCCGGACAGGCATTGCAACGGCGTGCCGTCCCACTCCGCGAGAGCCTCGTCGAGCACGCTTCGCGCCTCGGCCCGGCGTCCCTCGGCGAGCAGCCGGTTGCCGAGGTCGCGCAGCGCGGTGAAACGGTGGACGTCGATCTGCTCCGGTTCGACGCACAGCGAATAGCCGGATCCGGTGGACGCGATCAGCCGCGATTCGGCCCCTTTGCGGCGGTCCGGTTCGAGGACGCGGCGCAGCCCGGAGATGTAGGTGTAGATGCTCCCTTGCGCGCTGGCCGGGGGCGCGTCGCCCCACACTGCGTCGATGAGCACTTCGCGGGAGACGGTGCGGTTCGCCGAGAACGCGAGCACCGCGAAGACTGTGCGCCGATGAGCGGAACCGAGGTCGAGCTGCCGGTCGCCGAGCCAGGCTCGCACCGGTCCGAGCAGCTGGATTTCCGGCGCCGGGACGCCGCCGGATGCCGACATCGGTCTCCCTTCACGCGCTGACGGATCGTCACACGCCGGATGCCTCTGGTGAGCTTACGCCGAAAAGGTGACGTGGCGGGACCGCCCCAGGTTGCTTTTGCCGGTCTTGTCCAGCGAATTGTCCGCCTGACAGGGGCGCGGGGGAGGACTGCCGGTGAACGCCGGGCAAACCGGCCGGACGGTTCGGCAGGCACACCTGCCGTGACAAAGGGGCATCGCCCGCGCGCTCCGGTTTCCGGACGGGAATCCCTGCGGCAGCCTCGAGAAGGATCCCGCGCGCTCGATTCGCGGCTTCGGCGCGCGGGCGGGGAGGAGGAGGCGTGGACCTGGGGGCGAGGTTCGCGGCGGCGATCGACGCCGCGAACGCCTGTTTCGGCACGGTGAACAGCGAAATGGCGGCCCTGCAGGCGTCGTGGCGCGGCGAGGCGGCGGTCCGGTTCGGCCAGGCGATGAACGATTGGGAGCAGCAGTTCGATCGCATTCTGGCAAGTCTGGCAGATCTCGTGGACGTCGCGCGCGGTACGGCCGCGTCCAGCACTGTTGAGCGCTCAAATGAGCACCTGCGGTGCGCCGAGCCTCGATGAACGGCGATCCTGGCTTCGAACAGGCCGCCGAGGTGCTGTCCCGGATCCGCCGGACGACCGGCGACCTCGGCGCGGTGCTCGCCGAACTGGAGTCCGCGGTGGAGCCGGAGGTGGCCGGCTGGCCCGCCGCCGCGCGAGCCCGGTACCGGGAGGCCAAACGGGAGTGGGCGACTGCGCTCGACCGGATGCCCGAATGCCTCGACCGGGCGGCGCAAGCCTTCCGCGAGATCACCGCCGAGGACCCGAAAAGAGGCCGCTGAACAGCGAAAACCCCGGTTCTCTTCACTGGCCTTCACGAGCGCGCCAGAAAACGTGAAGTCTCGCCGGACACACTGCGTCCAGGCAATGTGAAGGGGGTAATCGTGAAGCTCGTGAAGGTGGCGGTGCTCGCCTCGGACCCGATCACCCGGGCCGGAGCCGCGAGCTTGCTCGGTTCGCGCCCGGAGCTGGTGCTGCTCGGCCAGGAGGCGGCGAGCCAGGCGGACGTGGTCCTCGTGATGGAGGAGCACGTGACCGACCGGGTGCTGTCGCAGGTGCGGGAGCTCGGCAGGCAGTCCGAGCAGCTGACCGGCCCGCATCTGGTGATCGTGGTCGACCATTTCCGCGAGAGCGACCTGATGACGGCCGTCGAATGCGGCGTCGTCGCGATCCTGCCGCGCCGCGAAACCGGCGGCGGCGAACTGGTCTCGGCAGTGCTGGCCGCGGGCGACGGCACGGCTACGCTCCCGCCGCGGCTGCAGGGCGCGCTGCTCGCCCAGGTGCAGCGGATGCGCCGCGACGTGCTGGAGCCGAACGGCCTCACGCTGTCCGGCCTGGCGTCGCGCGAATGCGACGTGCTGCGGCTGGTCGCCGAGGGGTACGGCACCGAGGAGATCGCGACGAAGCTCTGTTATTCGGAGCGGACGGTCAAGAATGTCCTTTATGGCCTGATGACCCGATGCGGGCTGAACAACCGGGCGCACGCGGTGGCGTATGCCTTGCGCGCCGGGGCGATCTAATGTGCTGAGCATGGCGCAGACGGCGGTAGAGATCGCTCGCGGAGTGCGGGCAGGAGAGCTGGACCCGGTCCAGGTGACTGAGGAAGCACTCGCCCGGATCGCAGCAGCGGACGGCGTCGTCGGCGCCTTCCGCCGAGTGCGTTTCGCCGAGGCACGAGCCGAAGCCGCCGAAGTCGCGGCCCGCCCGGACCTGGCTTCGCTGCCGCTGGCTGGCGTCCCCGTCGCGGTCAAAGATGTCACCGAGGTCGCCGGTGAATACCAGGGCTGGGGCTCGGAAGCCGGACCCCGCACGGCGGCCGATTCCGACGGCCTGATCGCCACCCGATTGCGCGCGGCAGGCGCGGTGATCGTCGGCCTGACCCGCGTGCCGGAGCTGTGCATCTTCCCGACCAGCGACGACCCCACCGGAATCGCCCGCAACCCCCGGAACCCGTCCTTCACCGCAGGCGGCTCCTCCGGCGGAAGCGCCGCCGCGGTCGCGGCCGGACTCGTCCCCATCGCCCACGGCACCGACGGCCTGGGCTCGATCCGCCTGCCCGCCGCGATGTGCGGAATCGTCGGCCTGAAACCGGGCCGAGACGTAGTCCGCGAAGACGCCCCCGGCTGGTTCGGCCTCTCCACCCACGGCCCGCTGACCACCACGGTCGCCGACGCCGCCCTGCTGATGTCCGTCCTGGCCGACCGCCCGGAATGGGCCACGCCGACGACTCCGGACCCGGTGCGCATCGCGACCTCCACCCAGGTCCCCTTCACCCGAGCCCCGCTGCCGCGCCCGCTGCGCGCCGCCGTCGACCAAGCCGCGGACCTCCTGGCCTCAGCTGGCCACACGGTAATCTCGGCGACCCCCGCCTACCCCCTTCGCACCCTGGCCGGCCTGCTCGCCCGCTGGTTCGCCGGCCCGGCCGAGCAGGCGGCGGGGTCGTTCGACCTGTCGCGCCTGCAACCCCGCACCCGAACCCACGTCCGCCTGGGCCGCCTGACTTCGCACCTGGTCACCGACCGAGCCCGCGACGAATGGCAGGCGATCGCAGCGCAGTTCTTCAATTCGCACGACGTGCTGGTAACCCCGACGCTCGCCACGCTGCCCCTGAAGGCCCGCCCCTGGCACCGCAAACCCTGGCTGACGAACGCGGTCCCGTCCGCGAGAGTGGCCGCGTTCACCGGCCCGTGGAACCTGGCCGGATACCCAGCGCTGTCCGTGCCGGTGTCCCGCCATCCGGCCCACGACCTGTCGATGTGCGTGCAACTGGTGACTCGACCGGGCGGAGAACCGCTGCTGCTGGGGTTGGCGGCACAACTGGAATCGAGGAACCCCTGGCCGCGGACGGTTTAGGGTCGCTGCCTTTCAGGGACTTGGCCGCGGGCTTGGCCGTGCGCGGGGTTAGGTGCTGGGCTTGTCCGCAGCCTGGCGGCGGGGACTTCGCGCCGGTGGCCGTGGGCCTTTCCGCTGACCCGTCGTTTGTCGTCGAACCCTGCACAGACTCGGTCGCACAGCCGATCCGGATGGGGACGGTGGGCTGGCTGCGAGCCGCGTGAGTTGCTGCTTGTCTGCCCTTTGTGGCTGGGCTTGGCACCGTTGGACGTGGGCTTTCCCAGTCGTCTTGGCCGCGGAACGGAGCGGGCCGTGCCGATCCGGGTTGGGATTGGCGGGCCTTTCAGGAGCTGTGGTTGGCACCGTTCGCCGTGGAGCCTTCCCGGTCGTCTTGGCCGCGGAGCCGAGCGGGCCCGCCGATCCAGGGTGGGGTCGGCGGGCTTCCTGCGAGCTGCGGGTTTAGGTGCTGGGCTTGCCTGCCGTCTATGGCTGGGCTTGGCACCGTTGGGGTGTGGGTTTTCCCAGTCGTCTCGGTCGCGGAACCGAGCGGCCCGCCGATCCGGGTGGGGGTCGGTGGGCTGGCTGTGGAGCCGGGTTAGGTGCTGGGCTTGCCTGCCTTCCGCGGCGAGGACCTCGCGCCGTTTCCCCGCCGAGCTTTCCGGCCTGTCGTTCGCCGTAGAGCCGTTCCCGGCCGTGCTGGCCGGAGCCGAGCGGGCCCGCCGATCCGGGTCGGGATGGGCGGGCGTCCGGTGAGCCGGTGAGTTGCTGGGCTCGTCTGCCCTTTGTGGCCGGGGCTTGGCACCGTTGGCCGTCGAGGGTTCCCAGTCGTCTTGGCCGCAGAACGGAGTGGCCCGCCGAACCGAGTTGGGATGAGCGGACTGCCTGCGAGCTGTGTTGGCACCGTTGGCCGTGGAGCCGTTCCCGGTCGTCTTGGCCGCGGAGCCGAGCGGCCCGCCGATCCGGGTGGGGGTCGGCGGGCGTCCTGCGAGCCGGGTGAGTTGCGGGGTTCGTCAGCCGTCTGTGGGTGGGAGTTCGCTCCGTTCGCCGCGGAGCCGTTCCCAGTCGCCTTTGCCGCAGAACGAAGCAAGCCCGCCGATCCAGGTTGGGATCGGCGGGCCTCCTGCGAGCCAGGGTCAGTTGCTGGGCTTGCCAGCCGTCTGCGGCTGGGACTTCGCGCCGTTCGCCGTCGCGCCGTTGCCGTTCTTCGTGCCGTTCCCCGCCGGGCTTTCCGACCCGCCGTTCGCCGTCGAGCCATTCCCAGCCGTCTTGGCCGCCGAACCGTTTCCAGCCTTCGGCTTCGGCGACGGTGCGGCCTTCGTCTCAACCGGTCCGGGCGACGGGTCCGGCTTTGCCGCGTCGTCGCCGCCGACGAGTTTCGACGCTGCGGGCAGCACTGATTCCGACGGCAGCGCCGTCAGCAGTCCTTCGCTGCGGCTGAGGACCTCGTCCGCCAGTGCCAGGTTCTTGCGGGCCTGTTCGCGGATCTCGGCGAGCCGCTCGACCTTGCGCGTCGCCGCGGTGGTGCGCTGGGCTGCCTGCGTGGTCGCTTCGTCGAGGCGGCGCTTGGCCTCCGCCGTCGCTTCCTCGACGCGGCGGGCCGCCTCCGCGGTGGCTTCCGCGATGCGGCGTTCGGCCTGGTTTTTGCTGGCCGTGCGCTGGTCGGCGATCATCTTTTCGTGCGCGGTGCGCTCGGCGGTGATCTTCGCGTCGAAGTCGCGCTCGATCTTGCGGCGCTTGCGCTCGGCTTCGTTGTCGAGGAGTTCCCGGCGCTGCGCCGCCTCGACCGTCAGCCGCTGCACTTCGGCGCGGGTTTCCTTCAGCGCGGCCTCGTGCTCCGAGTGCAGCGCTTCGGCTTGCTTGTCCAGCTCCTCGACCAGGCGGCGGTACCGCTCGCGCAGCTTCGTCGACGCCTCGGTGGACGACGCCCAGTGCTTCTCGGCCGCCACCTGCGCGCGCTTGGTGATCTCCTCGGCCCGCGCTTGCGCGAGCGTGACGGTGCGCTGCATCCGCTCGTCCAGGTCCTCAAGACGCTCCGGCGGCTTCATCAGCTCCTCGACCCGGGCCTGCAGCTTCGACACTTCGCCGCGCGCCGTCTCGAGTTCGCGCGACAGCGTGGCGACCTGGGCGGCCGCCGCGTCGCGGTCGGTGATCAGCCGGTGCAGCTGGGCCTCGAGGTGGTCGAGGTACTGCCGCACCTCGTTACGGTCGAAGCCGCGCCAGGCTTCGGTGTACTCGCGCCGCAGCGGGAGGAGGCCGTTGTCTCGCTCGGGAACCATGCCCACGACCGTACCCGCGCACCTGGCGTGCGTGCCGCCAGGAGTGGTGAATCACCGCCCCGGGTCGGTTCTTCGTCGCGATCTCGCCTGAACGGCCTCACCCGCCGCGCGAAGCCGTCACTACCAGTGGAAGCCGCGCGACAACCGGGCCAGCGCCATCGCCGCGCGGGACAGGTGTTTTTCTCCCCTTCCGATCTTCAGTTTCCCGCTGCCGCCCGCCGCCGCGGAGTCCGGGAAAATCCGGAAACCCTGGTACGCGATCGCGTCGGTCAGCCCCGGCGCGAGCGTGTAGGTCAGCCCGATCGCCTGGCCCGCCGGGGTGCCGATGTGCTTCGGCCGCCGGATCAGCGCTTTCATCACCATGTCCGCCGCCTGCTCCGGCGATTTCGTCGGGAAGGCGTCGTAGATCTTCGTCGGCCGGATCATCGGCGTGCGCACGAGCGGCATGTGGATGGTGGTGAAGGTGATCCCGTCGCCGTGCGTTTCGGTCGCCGCGATCCGGGAGAAGTAGTCCAGCGCGGCCTTCGACGCGGCATAGGCGGAGAACCGCGGCGCGATTCCCTGCACGCCGATCGAGGACACGTTCACGATGTGCCCGAATTTCCGCTCCGACATGTGCGGGAGGACCGCGAGGATCAGCCGCACCGCGCCGAAGTAGTTGATCGCCATCGCGCGCTCGTAATCGTGCATCCGGTCGTACGACAGCTTGATCGACCGCCGGATCGACCGGCCAGCGTTGTTCACGAGCATGTCGATCCGGCCGTGTTCGGACAGCATCGCGTCGACGGCCTTGTGCACCGAATCCTCGTCGGTGAGGTCCGCCGGGTACACCGAGGCGGTGCCGCCCGCGGCGATGATCTCGTCGCGCACCTCTTCCAGTTCGTGCTGCCGCCGCGCGACCAGCAGCGGCACTCCGCCCGCCGCGGCGACCTTCAGCGCGGTGGCCCGGCCGATGCCCGACGACGCGCCGGTGATGATCACCCGGCGGCCGTCCAGTTCGCCGCGCGGGCCGTGCTTGCGTGCGCGGAACGGGTCGAGGTGTTCGCGCCAGTAGCGCCACAGCGTCGGGGCGTATTCCTCGAGCCGCGG
Organism: Amycolatopsis sp. VS8301801F10; assembly: GCF_046195355.1. Lineage (NCBI taxonomy): Bacteria > Bacillati > Actinomycetota > Actinomycetes > Pseudonocardiales > Pseudonocardiaceae > Amycolatopsis > Amycolatopsis sp. VS8301801F10. The sequence continues at coordinate 2,665,899 of NZ_CP176065.1, forward strand.
CACCTCGACCCCGCTGCCGGCCAGCGCTTTCCGCGTTTCCGCGGACGCGAACACCGACGGGAACGCCATCGTTTCCAGCAGCACCGGCGGAATGCCGAGCCGCTCCAGCACCGCGTCGCGGGCGATGGTGAACCCGGGAATGTGCTCGCTCAGCTTGACCAGCCCGACGATTCCCTTCGACACCTTCTCGCCGAGCTGCACGGTGATCGTCGGCGCCCCGGCGGCGCGGGCGAACGCGTTGTAGACCGACACCACCGGCTGCGGTTCGGGGTTCACGAGGTGGAAGGCGCGGCCGTCGAGACCGGGCTTGACGACCAGTTCCAGCAGGGCCTTCGCGACGTAGTCGACCGGAACCACGTTGGTGTCGCCCAGATCCGGGCCCGCGGACGGGAGGTCCGGCAGCCCGGCGAGCCTGCTGATCGCGGGGAACAGGTAGTACGGACCGTCGATCTTGTCCATCTCGCCGGTCTGCGAATCGCCGACCACGACCGCGGGCCGGTACACCCGCCACGGCACCTCGTGCTGTTCCCGGACGAGCTTCTCGGCCTCGAACTTGGTCCGGTGGTACGGCGTGATCAGCCGCTGGCCCACGTCGAACATGTCCTCGGTGAACAGTCCTTCGTGGTCGCCGGCGACGGCGACCGACGAGACGTGGTGCAGGCATCCGGCGTTCAGGTCCGCGGCGAGGTCGAGGACGTTCCGCGTGCCGTCCACATTGGCCCGGACGCTGGTTTCGTCGTCGGCGGTGAGGTCGTAGAGCGCGGCGAGGTGGATGACGTGGTCGACGCCGCGCAGCGCCTCCCGGTCCGCTTCGGACACTCCCATCAGCGGTTCGCCGAGGTCGCCGGTCACGAGCGTCACGCGGTCCGGATGCGGCCATCCGTCGACGAGCGCGGCCAGCTTCTCCCGCGACGACGCGCGCACCACGAGCGCGACCCGTTCCACGTCCGGCCGGGTGAGCAGCTGCCGGGTGACCTGGCGCCCGATCAATCCGGTCGCACCGGTCACCAAGAACTTCGCCATCTCCATCACCCTCCGCCGTGCCGCCGCCTTGACCCATGGGCATTCTGCTGCATGGACGCCGCGCGGGCCACAACGCGGCAGGGTGATGTTACTCGCAAGTAACTTAGCGTCGGCAAGGAGTTCCGCAGGTGGCGGCGGATTTCCGCGAGCGGCGGGTGCGCCAGAAACTGCGCGAAGGGACCCCTCGCGCGGCTTCAGCGGCGGATGAGGGGACCCCTCACGCCGGGTCCGCGATCACCACGCGGTTCTCCTCGTACCCGTCGCTCCCGCCGATCCAGCGCCCTCCGCAGGTCACCAGGACCACCCGGTGCGGGCCGGCCTGCCCGAAGAGATCGTCGGCGCGGCTCGGCAGGTCGTTCTTGTGCACGGTGACCAGCTGCGAGATCCGGTACCGGCTCGTCTTGCCCGCGCGGTCCACGATCGTCACCACGCCGCCGATGCGCTCGCTCCACAGTTCCGAGAACGGCCCGGTCGCCCCGCGCCAGTTCACGTGGCCGGCGAACACGCTCGCGCCGCTGACCGCGTCCAGCTCCGCGCCCCACCACGCCGCCTGCCCGATGTCCGAAGGCACCGGAAGCGTGTTGCCCGGACCGAGGTCCTGGCGCACCATCGCCGCGGTGCCGCCGCCGGGCAACCGGATCGTGCCCGGCGCCTGCGGTCCCGGTTCCGGTGCCTGCCGATGCTCCGCGGGCGCGGCGGGCGGCGCTGCCGCTGAACTACTAGGCGGCGCCGAACTGCTCGACGACGGCGGCGGCGCGGGAGCCAGCTGCTGCGGGGAAGGCGCCGGAACGGCGGTGGTGGCCGGGGACGCGCTCCCGGCCACCACCGTCGTCGGCGGAGAACTGATCACGACCGTCGCGAGTTCCACTGCCAGCACGCTTGCCGCGCCGAGCACGAACCCGCCGATCAGCCGTCCTTTTCCGGTCATGTGCCCTTGCTGCTTTCGCTTACCGCCGGGCCGACCGCCGAGCGGCGAACCCGACCAGCCCCGAACCGACGAGCACCAGCGCCGCGAGACCCGCGATGCCAGCGGTGGAGAAGCTCGTCTCGACCGTGCCCTTGGCCATCGTCACCGGCAGGTCGCCGGCGGGAATCGCGTGCGGCACTTCGTTCGGGGTGTTGGCCACCGTCAGCGCAAGTGTGCCGCCCGGCGTCAGCGACCCGCACGCGGCGGGCGGGTTGTTCGGGTCGAACGCGTTGGTGTAGCCCGGCGGCGCGTTCACCTCGACCACGCAGACCTCCTGCGGGGCCAGCAGGTTCTCGACGGTCGCGGTGCCGTTCTCGCCGCTGGTGGTGACCACCGCGGGCTGCCCGTCGGGCCCGGTGAGCGGCTTGCCGTCCTGACCGGTGGCCGCGGTCTTGCGGTCCTTGCCGGTGACGCGCAGCGTCGCGCCGCCGATGCCCTTGCCGGTCTTGGCGTCGGTCTTGGTGACCTGCACCTTGCCCGGCTTCGCCACCGCGACGACGCCTTGGGCGGTCAGCTGCTTTTCACCGCCGGTACCGACGACGTTCTGCACTTCGCCGTTGCGGTTGACCGGGTTCTGCACGACCGGCTTGTCCGCCGGTGCGGACAAGGACGCGGCGAGCTTCGGCTGGTCGCCGGTGGGCGTTACCTTCACCGTGACGGTGCCGTTCGCGTCGGTTTTCAGCGTCGTGTCTTTCTGCGGGGCCTGGGGCGCGGAGTTGCCGGACGAAGAGTCGGACGCCTTCTCCGTGTCCGCCTGCTTGTCCGCTTGGCCGATAGTCCCGTCAGTGGCGGTCAGCTTCACCGGCACGTCCGGGATGCCTTTGCCCTTGGAGTTCTTGACCGTGACGGTCCAGTTCGCGGGCTGGCCGAGGTGCTGGTCGCCCTTCGGCGCGGTCACCGACGCGGTCCACGGCCCGCGGTTGGCTTCGGCCTCAGCCTTCATCTTGGTTACGTCGTCGGCCGCGGCCTGGGAAGCCTTCTTGAGGTATCCGAGGTAGTCGCTCTCGGGATAGGCGACGTCCTTCTTGGGCAGGCTCGGATCGGTGTCGCCGGGCGTGCGCGACGGGGCGGTCCACGAGTGGAGCAGATGCGCCAGCGCGGCGGCCTCGTCGTTGTTTTGGGTATTGCCATAGCGCAGCAGCAGGTACGAGATGTTGGCCGCGACGTCGGCGGGCAGCTTCGTGCCCCACTTCGTCAGAAGTTCGTCGCCCGGCTTGTACGCCTCGTTGCTGTTCGGCGCCTTCAGGTGGAAGCTGACGCAGAACACGTCCTTGCCGTTCACCTGGTAAGTGCCGAGCCAGTCCGTGTGCTCGTTCGCGAGAGTGACCGTGTGCCCGATGTGTTCCGTGGGCTTGGGAGGGTCGTCGGCCGAGGCCGGGGTCGCCCCCAGCGCGGTTACGGAGAGTGCGCCGAGCAGTGCGGTCGCGACCAGCCCGGTGGCCGCGCGCCAGCGAGCGCGCGGGCGTGAGATCCACCCCATGGTGTGTTGGCTCCTTCGACGTGCCTGCCGACGCCGGAACGGCGTCCTCGCAGTTCACCTGATCGAACAACTCCCCGACACGCGTTCGGTCACTTCCCGGACACGCGAGGTGAAGGTTCGCGGGTCAGCGGGGGAGTTGTCTAGAGACCATCGGGTGACCTGCGGTGAACGGTCGTGACCTTCATCGCCTACGGTGGCCGTAACGGGGGTCGCCCCACCCGTGCGGGTGATGAGTAAAATCGGCTTTACCCGAACGGGAACCAGCGAGCCGCCGCGGTCGTTGAACCCGATGCAAGGTGCCAGAAAGTCCAGGAGGACAGGTGCGTTCCAGCAGCAACCCGGCGTTCCGCAATCTCCCGCGCGGCGCGGCCGCGACCGGGCAGTACGGGCCGAACGTCGGCTTCGACCAGCCCTACGGCCAGCCGCAGGGGCAAGGCGGCGTCCCGGGTTACGGCCCCGGCCAGATGGGCACCGCCTCCGCCGACCGTCCGATGACGGTCGACGACGTCGTCATCAAGACCGGCATGTCGCTCGGCGTCGCGCTCGTCGTCGGCGTGCTCACCGCGATCTGGGCGCAGTCCCAGCTCGTGCGCGACTCCCTCGGCAGGCTTTCGCCGAGCGGTCCGCTCCTCGGCGCGCTGATCGGCGGGCTCGTGGTGGGCCTCGTCGTGTCGCTCGTGATCATCTTCAAGCAGAAGCCGAGCGGTCCGCTCACGCTCGTCTACTCCGGCGCCGAGGGCCTGTTCCTCGGTGCGCTCAGCGGGCTGTTCGAGGTGTTCCTGCCGGGCATCGCCCTGCAGGCGCTCATCGGCACCGCCGGCGTGTTCGTCGCGATGCTGGTCGTCTACAAGACCGGCGCGGTGAAGGTCACGCCGAAGCTGACCAAGTGGATCGTCGGCGCGGTCGCCGGCGTGGCCATCCTGATGCTGGTCAACCTGATCACCGCGGTGTTCTTCGGCTTCAACCCGCTGCGCGACGGCAGCCCGCTCGCCATCGTGTTCAGCCTGGTGGTCATCGGCATCGCCGCGTTCAGCTTCCTGCTCGACTTCGACCAGGCCGACAAGATGATCCGCGCCGGCATGCCGTCGAAGTGGGCCTGGTACGCCGCGTTCGGCCTGATGACCACGCTGGTGTGGCTGTACCTGGAGATCCTGCGTCTGCTGTCTTACCTGCGCGACTAGCTTCTCGCGCAGGTTTCCCGGGAAGGGGCGCTCCGCGTTACGCGGAGCGCCTTTTCTGTTTTTCTGCCCCGAACCTCTGCGAGCCCCGGCGGCCGTCGTGTTGGATGTGCCCGGTCGGAATCTTCTTTCGGGTTTGCGAGGCATTACGTGAGCGTTCCCCCGCACGGGCACGGACCGCAGCCGGGCTACGGACAGCCCGGCCCGTCGCCGTACCAGCAGCACTACGGCCCCGGCGGGATGCCGCCCCAGCAGAGCCCGAAGCGCAACTTCCCGACCCGGACCGTGGTGCTGATCGCCGTGGCGGTGGTGGTCGTGGCGGCGGGGGTCGTCGTCGGCATCTTCGCGTTCGGCAACTCGACCAGCAACACGCACGCGAGCGACTGCATGCACATCGAGAAGTCCGGCTCGACCACGACGACGCGAACGGTCGACTGCGCCGACCCGGGAGCGAACGTCAAGGTCGCGGTCGCGCGCGCCAACCGGAGCGGCACCTGCCCGCGCGGCGACTACTACCGCTACACCACCGGCGGCAAGAACCACCGCGTGCTCTGCCTCATCCCCAACGTCCAGCAAGGGGATTGCCTCTCCGGGCTCCAGACCGCCACCACGACCTACCAGAAGGTCCCCTGCACCGACCCGCAGAAGAACGCGGAAATCGTCAAGCTGGTGCCCGGCACGACGGACCGTTCGGCGTGCGAAGGCAGCGGTTCGACCGCGGTCCGCTGGTACTCCGAACCGGAGGAAGTCATCTGCATCAAGAGCTGACCGGGGCGGTACAAAGGGGCCGTCCGGACGCCGGAGTTTCGGCCGTTCGTCGCACTCCGTGAGACAAGCTGCGTCCGGGCCTCACCGGGACCTAACGTGGATCGCCGTCCGCTTCCGGGCGGGTCCCGTTGATCCCCGACACCCCCAGGAGACGTGGTGGCGACCACCGATTCCCCTGTCGACGAGCGAAAACTGCTCGATTTCCCCACCTCGTGCGCGGCTCCGGCGGCTAAACCGGAGGAGCCGGTCAAGGTCGTCCCGCTGGCCGTCGCCGCGGTGCTCGCGGTCGGGCTGACCGCCTACGTCTGGGCCGCGTACGGCGCGAAGTTCGGGGTCCTGCTCGTGCTGGGGCTGCTGCTCGGCCTCGCCCTTTTCCACTCTCGCTTCGGGTTCACGTCCGCCTGGCGGCAGCTGATCGCCGTCGGAAACGGCCAGGGCCTTCGCGCGCACACCCTCCTGCTCGGCACGGCCGCGACGCTCATCGCCCTCATCTGCGGCACCGGCGCGGGCCTCTTCGGCAGCAAACCGCTGCCGGTGGCGAACGTCGGGCCGATCGGGCTCGCGTTGTTCGTCGGGGCCACGCTGTTCGCGATCGGCATGCAGCTCGGCGGCGCGTGCGCGTCCGGGACGCTGTTCGCGGTCGGGGCCGGGCAGTCGACGATCGTGCTGACCCTCGGCGGTTTCATCACCGGTTCGGTCCTCTACACCTGGGGTTACCCGCTTTTCACCGGCTGGCCGCAGGTTTCCGGATTCCTGCTGTCGGACCACGTCGGCTGGTTCGGGTCGTGGGCCATCACCATCGCCGTGCTCGTCGCGATCGTCCTCGCGACCCGCGTCGTGCAGAAGCGCCGCGTGCCGCCGCCGGTCGACACCGTGCCGACCGCGCGCGGATTCGCCCGGATCTTCCGCGGTTCCTGGCCGATCCTCGTCGGCGCGGTCGTGCTCGGCGTGCTGGCCGGCGCGGTGTACCTGGTGTCCGGCGGCATCTGGGGCGTCACGAGCGCGTTCAGCCTGTGGGGCGCGAAAATTCTCCAGGTGTTCGGCCTGCACCCGGAGCAGTGGGAGTTCTGGCGGCTGAAGGCGAACGCGGCGTCGCTGTCCAAGCCGATCTGGCAGGACAAGACGAGCCTCACCGACATCGGCATCATGATCGGCGCGTTCGTCGCCGCCGCGGCCGCGGGCGCGTGGAAGATCCACAGTTCGATCCCGTGGCGCACCGCCGTCGCCGCGGTGCTCGGCGGAATCCTGATGGGCATCGGCGCGCGGCTGGCGAACGGCTGCAACATCGGCGCGTACCTCGGCGGCATTTCCGTCGGCAGCCTGCACGGCTGGCTGTGGGGCGCGTTCGCGCTTTTCGGCACCTGGATCGGGCTGAAACTGCGTCCGTTGTTCGGTTTGGGCAACCCTTCGCGCACGGACAGTATCTGCTGACCCGGCGGGGACTTTTCGCAGGTCATCGCGACCGCGCGAAAAGTCCCCACGGTTTTCCTCCGGAAGCGAAAAGGACTGCGTCCCCGTTTGCCGCTCGGCTAGTCTGGAGCGCGCGCAAGGGGGAACCGCGGTCGTATTGTCGCGCCGCGGGCTTGCGCTTCACCACTCACAGATGGGGTTCCGCATGTCCGCACCCGCGACTCCGGCCGCGCCGGATGCCGGTGACAAACTCGACCGGGGAGTGCTCAAGGTCGCTTCCGTGGTGGTGCTCGGCGCCATCATGGCGATCCTCGACACCACCGTGGTCAACGTAGCGCTCCAGAAGCTCACCATCCAGTTCACCACGTCCTTCGACACGATCCAGTGGGTCGCGACCGGCTACATGCTGGCGCTGGCCACGGTCATCCCGGTCACCGGATGGGCCTCCGACCGGTTCGGCACGAAACGGCTGTACCTGCTCGCGATCGGCACCTTCCTGGTCGGCTCGATGCTGGCCGGGATCGCCTGGAACGTCGAATCGCTGATCGCGTTCCGCGTCGTGCAGGGCCTCGGCGGCGGCATGCTGATGCCGGCCGGGATGACGATCCTGACCCGCGCGGCCGGTCCGCAGCGGATCGGCCGGGTCATGGCCGTGCTGGGCGTGCCGATGCTGCTCGGCCCGATCTGCGGCCCGATCCTCGGCGGCTGGCTGGTCGACTCGGTGAGCTGGCGCTGGATCTTCTACATCAACGTCCCGATCGGGCTGATCGCCTTCCTGCTCGCGCTGCGGCTGCTGCCGAAGGACAACCCGGAACCCGGCAACCGGTTCGACTTCCTCGGCATGCTGATGGTGTCGCCGGGACTGGCCTTGCTGATCTTCGCCGTCTCGCGGATTCCGTCCACTGGCACCGTCGCCGACCTCGAGGTGTGGCTGCCCGCGCTGGTGGGTCTCGCGCTGCTGGTCGCGTTCGTGCTGCGGGCGCGGACCATGGAGAACCCGCTGATCGACCTGAAGCTGTTCCAGAACCGGTCGTTCTCCGGCGCGATGATCACCATGGCCGTGTTCTGCGTCGGCTTCTTCGGCGCGATGCTGCTGCTGCCCACGTATTTCGTGCTGGTGCGCGGCGAGACCGCGCTGAACGCGGGTCTTCTGCTGGCCCCGCAGGGCTTCGGCGCGATGCTGGCGATGCCGATCACCGGACGGCTCGCCGACAAGATCGCGCCGCGCCGGATCGTGCTGCCCGGCCTGGTCCTGATCGCGCTGGGCATGGTGGTGTTCACCCAGGTCACCGCGACCACGCCGTACTGGCAGCTGCTGACCGCGCTGTTCGTGATGGGCATCGGCATGGGCTGCACGATGATGCCGATCACCTCGGCCGCGCTGCAGACGCTGGAATCCAAGGACATGGCGAAGGCGTCGACCGCGACGAACATCCTGCAGCAGACTTCGGGCGCGATCGGGTCCGCGGTGATGTCGATCATCCTGGCGGCGCTGCTCGCCGGGAAGTTCGGCGTCCCGACGAGCCAGGGCCAGCTGGTCGCCACCGCGGCCACGATGAACCCGGCCACGCACGACGCCGCGGCCGGTCTGGCGGGCGAATCGTTCGCGACGACGTTCCTGTGGGGCACGATCCTGCTCGCGGTGTGCCTGGTGCCCGCGTTCTTCCTGCCGAAGAAGCGCGTGGTGCCCGAGGCGACGGAATCCGGCGAGGCCGCTCCGCCGGTGCTGATGCACTGACCCGCACGTGAAAGGGCCGTCCGCGTTGATCCGCGGGCGGCCCGTCACGCTACTGAGAAACCCCGACCGGAGGCGCTAGGGAGCCAGACCGTTGGGTGTCGTGAGTGGCGATCACGGTTCTAACCGTGATCGCCACTCACGAGCCAGCTCAGGAAAGCCGCTCCAGCACCATCGCCATGCCCTGTCCGCCGCCGACGCACATCGTCTCCAGGCCGAACTGCTTGTCGTGGTGCTGCAGGGAGTTGATCAGCGTCGAGGTGATCCGCGCGCCGGTCATGCCGAACGGGTGGCCGACCGCGATCGCGCCGCCGTTGACGTTCAGCCGGTCCAGGTCGATGCCGAGGTCGCGGTAGGACGGGATGACCTGCGCGGCGAACGCCTCGTTGATCTCCACCAGGTCGATGTCCGAAATGGACAGTCCGGCGCGGGACAGCGCCTGCTTCGACGCCTCGACCGGGCCGTAGCCCATGATCTCCGGCGACAGCCCGGTGACGCCGGTGGACACGACGCGCGCCAGCGGCGTCAGGCCCAGCTCGCGCGCCTTCGTGTCGGACATGATCACGACAGCCGCCGCGCCGTCGTTGAGCGGGCAGCAGTTGCCTGCGGTGACCCGGCCGTCCGGGCGGAAGACCGGCTTCAGCCCGGACACGCCCTCGAGCGTCACGCCCGCGCGCGGGCCGTCGTCCTTCGACACGACCGTGCCGTCCGGCAGCGTGACCGGGGTGATGTCCTTGGCCCAGAAGCCCTCCGCGATGGCCTTCTCGGCGAGGTTCTGCGACCGCACGCCGAACTCGTCCATCTCCTCGCGCGTGATGCCCTTGAGCCGCGCGAGGTTCTCCGCGGTCTGGCCCATCGCGATGTAGACGTCCGGGAGCTGCCCGTTCTCGCGCGGGTCCTGCCAGCTGTCCGCGCCGGACTCGGCGGTGGCCTTGGTGCGCGCCTCGGCCTCGGCGAACAGCGGGTTGTGCGTGTCCGGCCAGGAGTCGGAGCTGCCGTTGGCGAACCGCGACACGGTCTCGACGCCCGCCGAGATGAAGACGTCGCCCTCGCCCGCCTTGATCGCGTGCAGCGCCATCCGGGTGGTCTGCAAGCTGGAGGAGCAGTACCGGGTGATCGTGCAGCCGGGCAGGTGGTCGTAGCCGAGTTCGACGGCCACCGCGCGGCCCATGTTGAAGCCGGACTCGCCGCCGGGCAGGCCGCAGCCGAGCATCAGATCGTCGATGTCGGCCGGGTCCAGCTGGGGCACCTTGTCCAGCGCCGCGCGCACCATCTGCGCGGCAAGGTCGTCAGGACGCATCCCGACCAGCGAACCCTTCCCGGCACGGCCGATCGGGGAGCGAGCGGTGGAGACGATGACGGCTTCGGGCATGACAGACACATCCTCGGGTCGGCGGCACTAAGCGGTTGCTCATCATCTTGCCGCCTCCAGCGTCGGTTCGAAAGCCGAAGGCGACCTGCACCACCTTGCTCCCGTGGGAGGATTTCCGCCGTGGCTGAGCGCAACCGGGTGTTGTCCACGCGCACGATCGCGTGGTGGGGGACCGGCATCGTGCTGCTCGCGGCCGTCGCGGCGGCGTTGCTGCTGTGGCTGCTCGGCGGCGGCACCCCGGCGGATTCGTCGCGGCTCGACGCGCTGCGCACGGCCTCGAGCATCGTCGTCGGGACCGGCGGCGCGGCCGCGCTCCTGCTCGCCGCGCGGCGGCAGCGGTCCGCGGAACTCGATCTGGAACAGAAGGACCACGACGCGACCGAACGCCGGATCACCGACATGTACGGCAAGGCCGCCGACCAGCTGGGCAGCGACAAGGCCCCGGTCCGGCTGGCCGGGCTGTACGCGCTCGAACGGCTCGCGCAAAGCCACGCCGACCAGCGGCAGACCATCGTCAACGTGCTCTGCGCGTACCTGCGGATGCCGTTCGAACCCGCTGCCGAAGGCTCCTCGGAGGAGTTGCAGGTCCGCAAGGCCGCGCAGCGGATCCTCATGCTGCACTTGCGTCCGGGCAGCGAGCCGGAGCCGCTGGGGTCGTACTGGCCCGACATCGATCTTGACTTCTCCGGCGCCCGGCTCGTCGCGCTGACCCTCACGCACTGCCGAATCCGTTCCATTGTCTGTTATCAAACTGAGTTCGAGGAATTCGCGACCTTCCGCGACACGGAATTTCGTTCCAAAGCCGATTTCCACGAAGCCGTCTTCCGCGAACGCGCGGACTTCCGAAGCGCGGTTTTTGGTGTCAATGGCGACGTATTCCGTGGCGCACAGTTCGAAAAACATGCGGAATTCGGAGTCAACTCGGAGGTGAGTCTGGCCGGTGCTCTCGCGAAGCCCGGCTACAAACGGTCCTGGCCGCCCGGCTGGGCGGAAGAACCGGGCAGCGACGGATGGCTTCGGCTCGTCCCATCGAGTGTTTCCGAATAACGGCGAAACCACTAGACTCGGTCAAGATTCACAAGGAGAGAAACCCGAGACGGGAGGAGAACCGGTCATGGTGGCCCTTAAGCGGTACTGCACGGCATTGCGGGCCGGGACGGACCTTCGGGACGGGAAGACGGATCGGCGTGCGGCGGCCCTCGGGCCGAACCCGGTGTCGACGCGCGGCTTGGTGGCTGCCTGAGGTTTGCGCCGGGGAGGCTCGACCTCGCCCAGCGCCGCCCGCGGCCCCGACGCGCACCCGGAGGCCTCCGGCTGATCCCGAGCTAGCCGGTCCGCCCCCCGCCTGTTTAGGCTGGTCGCGTGGAGTACGCAGAACACATCGTGGACCTCGTGGGCAACACCCCGCTGGTCAAGCTGAATTCGCTTACGCGGGGGCTCAAGCCGCTCGTGCTCGCCAAGGTCGAGTACGTCAACCCGGGCGGCAGCGTGAAGGACCGGATCGCGCTGCGGATGATCGAGGCCGCCGAGGCGTCCGGCGAACTGCGCCCCGGGGGCACGATCGTGGAGCCCACCTCGGGCAACACCGGGGTCGGGCTCGCCATGGTCGCCCAGCGCAAGGGCTACCAGTGCGTGTTCGTCTGCCCGGACAAGGTGAGCGAGGACAAGCGCAACGTGCTGCGCGCGTACGGCGCCCGCGTCGTCGTGTGCCCCACCGCGGTCGCGCCCGAGCACCCCGATTCGTACTACAACGTGTCCGACCGGCTCGTGCGCGAGATCGAGGGCGCCTGGAAGCCCAACCAGTACGCCAACCCGGAGAACCCGGCCAGCCACTACCACTCCACCGGCCCGGAGCTCTGGCGGCAGACCGACGGCAAGATCACCCACTTCGTCGCGGGCGTCGGCACCGGCGGCACGATTTCCGGCACCGGCAAGTACCTGAAGGAGGTCAGCGACGGCCGCGTCCAGGTCGTCGGGGCCGATCCCGAGGGCTCGGTGTACTCCGGCGGCACCGGACGGCCGTATCTGGTCGAGGGCGTCGGCGAGGACTTCTGGCCGGAGACCTACGACCGGAACGTCGCGGACCAGATCATCCCGGTCAGCGACGCGCATTCGTTCGAGATCACCCGCCGGCTCGCGACCGAGGAAGGCCTGCTCGTCGGCGGTTCGTGCGGGATGGCCGTGGCCGCCGCGCTGAAGCTCGCCGAGGGGCTGACCGAGGACGACGTCGTGGTCGTGCTGCTGCCCGACGGCGGCCGCGGCTACCTCACCAAGGTGTTCAACGACGCCTGGATGTCGTCCTACGGCTTCCTCCCGCCGGATTCCTCCGGCGCGACCGTCGGCGACGTGCTCACCCGCAAGTCCGGCGCGCTGCCCAGCCTCGTGCACTCGCATCCGAACGAAACGGTCGCCGAGGCGGTGGCCATCCTGTCGGAATTCGGCGTGAGCCAGATGCCCGTGGTCAGCGCCGAACCGCCGGTGATGGCGGCCGAGGTGGTCGGCGCGGTCAACGAGCGCGACCTGCTCGACGCGCTGTTCACCGGCAAGGCCCAGCTGGCCGACCGGCTGGAAACGCACATGTCGCCGCCGCTGCCCACGATCGGGGCCGGCGAGCAGGTGAGCGCCGCGATGAAGGCGCTCGAAGGGGCCGACGGCGCGCTGGTGCTCATCGACGGCAAGCCGGCGGGCGTCGTCACCAGGCACGATCTGCTCGCGTTCCTCGCGGGCCGATAGCCGCAAGCTCACGGCGACCGGCCGGGGCGTCTGCGCGCGTCCCGGCCGGGCATCCGATAGCGTTACGGCCGAATAGAACTTTTTCGCGTCCTCGTCAAGGGGGTTCAAGACCCACATGAGTGCTCCGCAGCCACCGAACCAGCCCTGGGACGGCGGCCAGCAGCCGCCGCAGGGCCCGTCGAGTGGTCCTACACCGCAGCAGGACAGTCCCTTCGGCGCGTCGGAGCCGACCCAGGTGGTCCAGCCGGGCCAGCCGCAGCAGCCCGCGCACGGCGGCGGCGCCTTCGGCGACACCCCGGAACCGACGCAGGTCGTGCAGCCGGGACAGCCGGCTGACTCGAACGCCACCCAGGTGGTGAACCCCGTGAGCGCCGAGGGCAACGCCGAATCGACGCAGCTGGTCCCGCCGAGCCAGCAGCCGCAGAACATCCCGTACGCCCCGCCGCCGAGCGCGGCCGACAACCCGGCCGCGGTCGCCGGGTTCGGCGCCCCGCAGGGCTTCGGCCAGCCGGGTCAGCCCGGGCAGCAGGGCCAGCCGGGCCAGCCGCCGCAGGGCTTCGGCCAGCCGGGCGGATTCGACCAGGGCGGCTTCGGCGCGCCGCCGCAGGGCGCGTTCGGCCAGCCGGGTCAGCAGGGCTTCGGCCAGCCCGCCCCGTTCGGCGCGCCCGCCGCGCCGTCGGCGGGCGGTGGCGGGAACGCGCTGTACGGCTACATCGCCGGCGGCGTCACCGCGGTGCTCGGCCTGATCGCGCTGATCGTCTCGTTCAGCTACATGAGCGACACCAGCGACTACTCGAAGCTGTACGACAGCTCGAGCCGGTACCAGAAGCTGTTCGACGAGGCCGGTCTCGCCTCGCCGGGCACGCTGTGGTTCTACGTGATCATGATCCTGGTCGGCGCGGTGGTCGCGCTGGCCGGCGGCGTCGCGCTGGCTCTCGCCTCGCGCGCGGCCGTGCTGCGCAAGCTCGCCCCGATCGGCGTGCTCGTCGGCGGCGTGCTGCTGCTGCTGTTCTCGATCCTGGCGAAGGCCGGGACCTCGGTCAGCAGCTCCTTCGTCGACAAGTACGGCGGCAGCTCCTCCAGCGCGACGAGCGGCGGCGGCATGCTGACGCTGATCCTCGGCATCATCATCCTGATCATCGGCGTGGTCGCGATCATCCCGGCCACCTCGCAGTACGTCGGCCTCGGTTCGTCCTCGGGCGGACCCGGCGGCCCCGGCGGACCGCAGCAGCCGGGCGGTTTCGGCGGCGGACAGCCGGGCTTCGGCCAGCCGCAGTCCGGCGGTTTCCCGCCTCCCGGCGGCCCGAACCCGAACAGCGGGGGCTTCCCGCAGCCGGGCGGTCCGAACCCGGGCAGCGGCGCGAACCCGCAGCCGGGCTTCGGCCAGCAGCCGCCTCCCGGTTACGGCCAGCCGGGCCAGCAGCCGGGCTACGGCCAGCCGCCGCAGCAGCCGGGCGGTTTCGGCCAGCCGGGCCAGTACCCGCCGCCGGGGCAGCAGCCCCCTCCGGGCTACGGCCAGCCGGGCCAGCAGCCGCCGCAGCAGTGGTGACTCGCTGAATTTCCGCGAAGGGCGTCTCCGTCTCCCGACGGTGGCGCCCTTCGTCGTTTCCGGTCCTTTTTCGCGGGATTAGCGCGGAGCTGGTGGCCTTTTCCCGGCCGTTCCGGCAGCCGGGGGAAATTGCGCCGCACATGCGCTCGCTCCGGTCCCCAACCGCGCGTTTCCCGGCTAGGGTGAGCGCCGTCCGAATCGCCTTTCCAGCCCGAGGGGGACCTGCCGTGAGCGGCCTGCACGGACTTCCGGCACGGCAGCGGGAACGGGAATCCTCCACGGCGGAACCGGCGGCGCACCGGCCGAACGGAAGCACCGCGATCGCGGCCGGACTGTTCGGGCTCGTCGCCGCCGCGACGTCCGGCTACCTCCCGGCCCGGCTGTTCCTCGACATTCCGTCGGGATTCAGCCTCGGCGACCTCTCGCCGCTGACGCTCGCCGATCTCGCCGCGTATCTGGCCGCTTCGCTGGTCTTGCTGGTCGGCGCGATCGCGACCTTTTTCCGTGCGACAGCCGGCGCGGTGCTGCTGATCGCGGGCGCGTTGCTCGCCCTCGGCGCGCTCCTGCTGGAGCCCGCGCAGGGCGGTTCCCCGGCGTACGCCGAGTACTTCCGGACGCTGCTGCGGTTCGAGAATTTCGCCGCACTCGACCGCGTCACGCTCGCGGTGGCGGTCCTGTTCGTACTCGTGCTGGCTGTCCTGCCGCGAACGTTCGGCTACCTGCGCTACCGCGCTCCCCTGGTGCCGGTTTCGTCACCTTCTCGACCTTGGTAAATCCTCCCCGAAAGCGGCGCGGACCTGGCACGATACAGGCACCCCACCCGCCGTCCGGCGGGACCAGATACGCCGAGGACTCCCCGTGACTTACCCCCAGAACCCGCAGGGCCAGCCCCAGCAGCCGCAGAGCGGCCCGATCCCCGGGCAGCAGTACCCGGCGAGCCAGCCGACGCCGGCCCAGCCGTACCCGGGCGCTCCGCAGCAGCCGTTCGCCCCGCCTGCCGCCGGCCAGCCGTACCCGGCGTACCCCGGCGGGCCCGGCGTGTACCAGCAGAAGCCGAACGGCGCGACCGCGATCATCGCCGGGATCCTCGCGATCATCGGCGGCATTTTCGCGATCATCTCGATCATCGTCGCGGTCATCGCGATCTCGGCTATCCACATCACGGTCTGGCAGCTCTACGTGGCGATCGTCATCTACGCGGTGCTCGTCGGCCTGCTGTTCTTCGGCGGCATCGGCCTGTTCCTGCACAAGCCCGCCGCCCGCCTGTGCACGATCGTCGGCTGCGGGCTGGTGATCGCGTACACGATCCTGAGCGGCGTCCTGACCGGGGTCGCGACCTCCGGGTACAAGGGCAGCGCCCAGATGCTCGGCGCGGGCATCGGCGGTACCCTGATCGCGCTGATCCCGCCGGTCGCGACCCTGGTGCTGGCGATCGTGAAGCCGACCGCGGACTGGGTCAACTACCGTCCGGACGCGCCTGCCCAGGGCGGATACCCCGCGCCGCAGGGCTGGTGACGTCGGGGCTGCCGGTGCGGGTTTGTACCGGCAGCCCTCCCGCATGGTGAGTTGCCTCCCAGCTGATGGGATTGTCGGGGGTTCCCCGTACCCTGGGAACCATGGCCGACGACTTCTCCGTCCTGGGTTTCGAAACACGCGCGATCCACGCCGGGCAGCAGCCCGATCCCCGCACGGGTGCGGTCATCGTGCCGATTTACCAAACGTCCACGTACGCGCAGGACGGCGTGGGCGGCACCCGCGAGGGCGGCTACGAGTACTCGCGCACCGCGAACCCCACGCGGACCGCGCTGGAGGAAGCCCTCGCCTCGCTCGAAGGCGCCCGGCACACGCTGGCGTTCGCGTCCGGCATGGCGGCGTCCGACGCGGTGCTGCGCACGGTCCTGCGCCCCGGCGACCACCTGGTCCTGGGCAACGACGCGTACGGCGGCACGTTCCGCTTGATCGACAAGGTGCTCAGCCTGTGGGGCGTCGAGCACACGGTCGCCGACCTGAGCCGCATCGACGACGTACGGGCCGCGATGCGCCCGGAAACCAAGCTGATCTGGTGCGAGTCGCCGACCAACCCGCTGCTGGGCGTCGCCGACATCGCCGCGCTGGCGGGCGTCGCGCATGACGCGGGCGCGCGGCTGGTCGTGGACAACACCTTCGCCACGCCGTACCTGCAGACCCCGCTGGCTCTCGGCGCGGACATCGTGGTGCACTCGACCACCAAGTACCTCGGCGGCCACTCCGACGTCGTCGGCGGCGCGGTCGTCACCAACGAGGACGAACTGCGCGAGCAGCTCTTCTACCTGCGCAACGCCGCCGGCGCCGTCCCCGGCCCGTTCGACGCGTGGCTGACCCTGCGCGGGCTCAAGACGCTGGCCCTGCGGATGGAACGGCACAGCGACAACGCGGAGCTGATCGCCCGCACCTTGGCGAAGCACCCGAAGGTCACCCAGGTCTACTACCCCGGCCTGCCGGAACACCCCGGCCACGAGATCGCGGCGAAGCAGATGCGCCGCTTCGGCGGAATGGTGTCGTTCCGCGTGACGGGCGGAGAGGCGGCGGCGCTGGAGGTCGCGTCCCGCACGAAGCTGTTCGTGCTGGCGGAGTCGCTGGGCGGCATCGAGAGCCTGATCGAGCACCCGGGCAAGATGACGCACGCCTCCACGGCGGGCTCGACGCTGGAAGTCCCGGAGGACCTGATCCGGCTGTCGGTGGGCATCGAGGACGGGCGCGACCTGGTGGCGGACCTTACGCAGGCGCTGGGCTGATCTGCCGGAAGGGCGATCGCCGGGATCGGCGCGACTGAGTTCTCGGAGGATTCCGGACGCGGCGAGCTACGGCGACGCCAGGTACGCACTGACGGACGCCGGTCCGCGTCTTGCCCTGCCGCGCTACGACTTCGCCAACAACGTCGGCTGGCACGCGGACATCCCCGCGCTGCGGGAGTGGTCAGGCATGGCCGGTTCCTCCGGTGGCGTGCCCTGCCGCCTGGGGCAGGGCTTGTTCTTGCCCTGCCGCAGAAGTCGCCAGCCCGTTCCCTGATTGGGCTGGGCTGGCTGCTTTGAGTTAGTCGTCGCTAGGTGGCGAGAATCTGCTGCGTCGTCGCCGAAACCACTGGAGTGAAGCCCGATTGCCGGACGCGGCCGAAGTTGTCTCATGCGGGGGCAGCAGGCTCGGGCATCGCGCATTCGCGGCGGTGAGGTGCGGGCGCAGACAGCCGGTCAGCCATGCTTTCGCGCAGGGTGGTCGGCCGGGGAAATTCAACCGGTCGCCCACACTGCCGCTTCGCTCATCCGCGGTCCAGCGGCCGAATTCGCCGCGTCTCGCGAAACGGCTGCCGGGCAGGGTCAGGGCTTGCTGTTCTCCGGCAGCGCGTTGGCCTGCCGGGTCCCGGTCGTCGTCGGGAGGTCGGCTCCGTTGACGCAGCCGCCGACCAGTTCGATGTGGTTGTCGTGCCGGATGTACTGGGCGGGTCCGGCGCATCCGGCCGCCTCGACGGTCGCGAAGGCGGCTCCGGTGAGGGCGACGGCGGACAGGATGCCCGCGGCGAGCGGCAGCAGACCGGTACGGGACTTGGCTCGGGACTGGGCCCGGGCGGTGGTCCCGTGCTGCGCGCGTGCCATGGTCGCACTCCCTGATCCGGTGTGGCTGCCGTTAACCAGGGTACCGGTCCGCCGGGCGGCGCACCCCGGCCGTCCGTCGGTGGCATCATCGGCGCCATGGAACTGGTCAGCGTCGAGCGCATCCGGGAAGCTCGGAAGCTTCTCGAGGGCATCACCCGCGTCACGCCGATGGAGCACGCCCGCGACCTGCGCCGGCTGCACGGCGGCCCGGTGTATCTCAAGTGCGAGAACCTGCAGCGCACCGGTTCTTTCAAGATCCGCGGCGCCTACACCCGCATTCACGGCCTGACCGCCGGGGAACGCGCGCGGGGCGTCGTCGCGGCCAGTGCCGGCAACCACGCGCAGGGGGTCGCGCTGGCGTCGTCGCTGCTCGGCATTTCCTCGACCGTCTTCATGCCGTCGCGCGCCCCGCTGCCGAAACTCGCCGCGACCCGCGGTTACGGCGCGGAGGTCCACCTCCACGGCGCCGTCGTAGACGAGACCCTCGCCGAGGCCATCGCGTTTTCCGAGCGCACCGGCGCGGTCTTCATCCACCCGTTCGACCACGAAGACGTCATCGCCGGGCAGGGCACCGTCGGACTGGAGATTCTCGAGCAGGTGCCGGGGGTGAAAACGATCCTCGTCCCGACCGGCGGCGGCGGACTGGTCGGCGGGGTCGCGGCGGCGGTGAAGGCGCTGCACCCGGAGATCCGGGTGATCGGCGTACAGGCTGAAGACGCCGCCGCCTACCCGTCCTCGCTGGCGGCCGGTGCACCGGTGCGGCTGCGCGAGGTGCACACGATGGCGGACGGGATCGCGGTCGGCGAGCCAGGGAAGGTCAGCTACTCGCATGTCCAGTCGCTGGTCGACGACGTCGTCACGGTGACCGAGGAATCCTTGTCCCGCGCGGTATTGCTGTGCCTGGAGCGGCGGAAACTGGTCGTGGAACCGGCCGGTGCGGCTTCGGTGGCCGCGCTGTTGCAGCACCCCGGCGCTTTCGAGGCGCCGGTGGTGGCGATCCTTTCCGGCGGCAACGTGGATCCCGTGCTGCTGCAGCAGATCATCCAGCACGGCATGACCGCGGGCGGCCGCTACCTGAAGCTGCACCTGCGCGTGCCGGACCGGCCGGGCTCGCTGGTTTCCGTGCTGTCGTGCGTGAAGGACCTGGGCGCGAACGTCCTCGACGTCGAGCATTCCCGCATTTCCGGCAGCCTGGCCCTAGGCGAGGTCGACGTCGCTCTCGCCCTGGAAACCCGCGGCCCGGAGCACTGCAAGGACGTCGAGGCCGCCCTCGCCGACGCCGGGTTCACCATCGTCAGCTGACTGTCTACTGTGGACTCTCTGGCAGCCGCGCGCTGAACCACAGCGGGAGGTAGTCCTCGTCGCGCGGGTAAAGCTCCTGGTCCAGCGCGTAATCCTCAGGCCGGGGCGGCGTGTGGAAGGCCGGTTCGTCGTCCTCGTTGAAGCTCGCCTGGTAGTGCGCCGGCGGTTCGATGGCCAGCGAAAGCGTGTACCAGGTGCCCCGGCCTTGGACGTACTTGCTGCGCCGCAATTCGGCCAACGGCTTCGACAACTCCCGCGCGACGGGAACCTGCTGCGTGCTCCCGTCCGCCATCCGCGCGCCGCACGCGAGGTTCGCGTGCCTGCCCAACGCCATGAAATCGAAGACGATTTGTTGCCACCCCTGCGGAGCCGCCGCGATGAGCGCCGTCGAGATCTCGCTCAACAGCTCCTCGGGATCCCTCGGCGATTCCGCTTCGCTGGGACGGCTTTCGGCCGCGGGCGGGCTGGTCATCGCCGCCAGCATCCGCTCCTGCGTCGCCTCGTCCACCTCCGGGACGGTGTAACTGGCCGCCCGGATGTGCTCGACCAGCTCCGGATCCGGCGAAATCCCGTGCTCCCGCAGGTAATAGCCGACCGCGCCGGGCCACACCCAGCTGCCGTCGGTGCGGAAATTCAGCGGAACGGCATCCGTACGATACGGGTCGAAGGCGTCGGTGTCCTTGCTGCGGGACGCCAGGATGACCGGCGCGCTGTCGAGATAGGCGAGTACGCGCTCGCGCTCCTCCGGCGACAACGCTTCCCGCTCGACAACCGGATTCCCCGCCTCGTCGAACCCGTCGTAGACCCGAGGAGTGCGCAGCTCGACGGACTCCCCTTCGGAGGCAACGCCTTCCGACCCAGACGCAGCCGACTGAGCCGCCCCGGAAACGATCCCAGCCGCCGCGACTTCACTCGGCTCGGACTGCGCCTCGTCGCCATCTGAGGCAGCGGCGTCTTCGACGTCGGACAGCGGCAGAGGAGAGCCGGGCTCGTCCACGGGAAGCGCGGGTTCAGTGCTTCCCGTGCCTGCGGCCTGCTCGGAATCGGTTTCTGGTGGGGGCGCGGTGGGTTCGTCCACGGGGAGCGGAGGCACGGTGCTTCCAGCGCCCGCGGTGTGTTCCGCGCCGGACAGCGGCGGAGATGCCGTCCCCTCTACGGGGAGCTGGGGAGCAGCGTTCCCGCCGCTCGTGGTTTGTTCGGCATCGGGCAGCGGTGGCGGCGTGATGGGCTCGTCGACCGGGAGCGGAGGAACCGAGTGCTCAGTGCCTGCGGCCTGTTCCGTGCCAGGCAGTGGCGGGGGTGTTGGCCCGTCCGCCGGGAGCGGGGAAGCAGGGCTCGCGGCGTGTTCAGCATCGGGCAGCGGCGGAGGTGTGCCGGGCTGGTCCGCGGGCAGCGGGGGAACAGCACCCCCAGCGGGTTCTGCGCCAGGCGGCGGCACCGGAGTCTCCGCACCCGGCGGCGGCACCACCGGACCGGCACCAGGCACCGGCGGCGGAACCGGCTGCCCAGGCCCACCCGGCACCGGAGGCAGTGCACCGGCCCGCTGGCGCAGCCACGGTGGGACAAACCGGTCCTCGCGCGGGAAGAAGCGCAGTTCGTCCTGGAAACCGATCGGCGGGGGCAGTTGCCGCCAGCGCGGTTCGAGGTCTGGCTGGTAGTCCGTGAACGGCGGCCGTTGCGGGGAGAACACCAGTGTCGCGGTCAGCCACGTGCCGCGGCCCGGTTGGTACATCCCGGTGCGCAGCATGCCGAACAGCCGCGGCAGGTCCGGATGCGGCTGGACCGGGTAGGTCCGGTTGTCCGGGGCGAGCACGGCGACGTCGACTTCGACATGCCGTCCCGCAGCGCGGCAGACGACCTGCAGCTGCTGCCATCCCGCGGGCAGCGCGGCGGCGGCCGCCTGGCCGATTTGCTGGACGAGTTCCTGCTGCTGGGCGGCGGTGAAGGGCACCGGTGGCCGGGTCATGAGTTCAGCGGCTCCTCGCCGGGCGAACGCTTCATTTCGATCAGCCGTTCCGCGGCGGGCGAAGGCCCGCGAGCAGGTTGGCCGGGGTGTAACCGGACTGCACGTCGAACTTCATCCCGACCGAACGGGCGAGCACCGCGACCGCCAGCGGGGCCAGCGCGAGGAACCCTTCCGGATCGGTCGCGCGGTCCTCGGCGGTCCAGTACTCGCGGTGCCGCTCCAGCGCGGAGACGAACGCCTCGGCGAACTTCTCCGAATCCCGGCGCAGCAGGTAGGAGAACATCCGGATCGGCGGGTACACGAGCTGCAGCATCGCCGCGGGCGGGGTGAACCGCGCGGTGTCCGGGTCGGTGCCGTCCATCGCGGGCAGGAACATCTCCGGGGTGACCTCGCGGTGCGCGAGGAACGTCCGCACCGTCTCGACCCACGGGTGAATATAGGCGTCGTGCTCGCTGCCCGACGCGCGCAGCACATCGAGCGGCACCGCGGCCAGCTGCTGGATCAGCACGTCGTCGCGCTGGAGCACGGCGAGCCACGCCGCGGTCAGCCACGCCGCCGGGCCGGTGCGCGGCGTGGGGCCGGTGGCCGCGAAACGCCGCGGGCGGCCGAGCACCGCCTCGACCTCCTGCCCCTCCGATGCGCACGCCGCGGTGAACGCGGCCGCCGCGGCCTGCGCGGCGAGGGCGAGATCGTCCCAGGTGTCCGGGTCCTCGGCGTGCGGGTCGACGACGCTGCGGTACTGCGCGAGCATCAGTTCCCGGCGCACGATGTTCGCCAGCGCGCTGGTGTCCTGCGCGAGGTAGTCGAAGTAGAAACCCACCTGCGGCGACAGCTTTTCGATCTGCTTCCAGGCGACGTCGGCGTCGACCGGATGCCGGGCGACGACCGTTCCCGCGGGAAAGGCCCGCGCGGCCTGGTCTGCGCGCGGCACGGTCATCCGCCGACGGTGATGTCCTGCGCCCATGGCGGCAGGAAGTCGGACCCGGTCTCGCGCATGATTTCCAGCCGCTCCCGGTAACGCTCGACATCCGGCGTGATGGCCTTGAACCACGCGCTGACCGAAGGCCAGGCGACGCGCGCGGGCTCGTCTTCGGTCAGCAGCCAGACCTGCGGGTCGTCCTGCTCGGCGTCGGCCCCGTCGACCACGTGGTAGGTGTACCCGCCGTGCGCGGCCAGCACGAGTGCACCGTCCACATCGGACAGTTCGGCGTTCTGCGCGTTCGCGGTGGCGACGGCGTGGTTCTTGGCCTCGCCGCGCACCGCCTCGACGCCCAGCGAGCTGCCGGGCAGCCACAGGCCGTGCGTCGTGCCGATGAGGCGCAGCACTTCCCTCGCCGCGGCGGGCACGGCCCGGGCGCGCTGGTCCGCCGCCATCGCGTCGATCTCGGCATCGGATGCTCCTCGCACCGATTCCGCGCGCAAACCGGCTTCGACCGCACCGGCGAAGATCGCGCGAACCAGTTCCGCGCCGTCGCCCGGAGACGCCGTCATCACATCAACCTTTCACCGGCGAGGTTGACGACCTCGACCCGGACATTCGGGAAAAGCTGCTTGTACTGCAGGATAACATCGGTGCACGAGTCGCAGATCTGGTACTCGTTCGGAATCATGTCCCGCTTGGTCGACGGCAGGTCCACCACCATCCGCAGGTCGCCGCTGATGTCTTCGCGGGTCACCGGCGTGTAGGGCTGACCGTTCTGCTGCGCGCGTTCCGCGCCGCGGCGGTTGATTTCCTCGAGTGCGCCGTCCATTCGGTCGCGGGCTCGCGCCGTGTCGCCGCGAAGTCCTTCGCGGTACATGTTTTCGTGGTTGTTCTTGAGG
Source organism: Amycolatopsis sp. VS8301801F10 (assembly GCF_046195355.1). NCBI lineage: Bacteria > Bacillati > Actinomycetota > Actinomycetes > Pseudonocardiales > Pseudonocardiaceae > Amycolatopsis > Amycolatopsis sp. VS8301801F10. The sequence continues at coordinate 2,688,832 of NZ_CP176065.1, forward strand.
TACGCCGCTTCCTCGCGCCGGGATTTCTCGATTTCCTTCTTGACGATGTCGTCGATTTCGCTGCGGTCGAGACCGGAACGCGCCGCGAAATTGTGCCGCACCATTTCTTCGAGCAGCTTCGGTTCCGAGTCGTGGGTGCGGCCGAACTTGCCGTCCGGGTCGGGCATGCCGAGTTCGGGCCGGTACGGACCGGCGTCCTTGGTGCCGAACAGCCGCTCGGACTTGGGCCATTCGGGACCGTCCTTCGCCGGCGCCCAGTCGTGGCTCTTCCCGCTGAAACTGTAGAGATCGACGGTTTCGCCGTTCGCGTCGCGGAACCTCGCCGTGGTGAGGGCCCGTTCGTGCGGACGGCGCACGTCGTCGGTGAGCGGGTTGCGGTTGCCGTTCAGTTCCCGCACTTCGTCGAGACCCTCGGCGCGGCGGTCGCGGTTCTCCTGCCGGAGATCGCGCATGTCCTGGTCCCGCTGCTCCTGGTTGAACGGCGGCTGCCCGCGGTCGACGGCGCTGTCGGCGTCGATGTCGTGCGGATCGTGGTGCTTGCCGTCCGGGGCGAACCCGTCGTCGCCGACGTGGTGCGACGTGCCGTCCGGACGGTGCACCGACCACTCGCCGTCCGGCGGGATGCGCGGCCGCATCCGTCCGTCCGGGCCGATCTCGTAGTTGGACGAGAAGACGCGGCCGTGGGAATCGGTCCACGCCGGCTTGCTCGGGGCCAGCACCTCGGTGTTGAGATCGCGCGACAACCGGTGCGCGAAATCGTTCGAACCCGCGTCGCAGCCGATCAGCCGGATCGGCCTGCCGTCGTAGTTTCCGTTGCGCCGCAGGATGTCCGCGAACTCTTCCGGCGTGTACAGCCGGTCGCCGATGCGGGCGTGGCCGTCCGCGGTGACGTGCACGTCCACCGTGTAGCGCCCGTCCGGGTCCGGCTGGACGCGGTGCGGCAGGTCGCCGAGTTCCGGGTCGCCGCGGTGGTACGAGCTGCCTGCCGGGGTGTCCTCGGCGTGCCGGCGGTTGACCTCGTCCGGGGACAGCGGCTCATCGTGGTGCGGCGGGGTGCCGTCCGGGTCGTCGTGGTGGTTCGGCCCGTCCTCGTGGTGCTTCGGGTCGGCGTGTCCGGCTTGCGTTCGGGCGCGGCGTGGTCCGGCTTGTGGTCGGACTTGTCGTTGCCCGGCTTGCCTTCCGCGTCGTCGTGCCGCCCGGGCTTCTTGTCCGGTGCGGTGTTTTCCGGCTTGTCGCCGCTCTTCGGCTTCCCGGACTCGTCGGCGTGCGGTTTGCCGTTCTGTCCCGGGGTTTCCTTCCCGGTCCGTTGTGGACCGCCGGCTTCGCCGGGCTTGGCGGGCGGAGCCTCGGTGCGCGCGCCGCCGCGGGCGACGGGCTCCGGCGAGCCGTCGGGACGCCGGGCGCCTGCCTCCGGACCTCGCTGGCCTCCGCCCGGAGCGGTCGCGACGGCCGCGGCCGGGGGTGCCGAGCCATCGCCGGACCCGCGGTTCCCCGACACGGGCGAGCCGCCGGACGTCGGCGCCGGCTCCGAACGGCCGAGACCGGGTTCGGTGCCCGGCCGCTTGGGCTGTCCGGCATCGCTGCCGTCACCGGGGCGCTGCGGACCGCTGTTCGCCGAATCCGCCGGACGCTGCGGCGAAGAACCGCCACCGCCTTCGGGGCGTTGCGGTGTGGAGTCACCAGTGCGCTGCGGGGTCGAACCGCCGTCACTAGTGCGCTGCGGGGTCGAACCACCGTCACTAGTGCGCTGCGGAGTTGAAGATCCGCCATCACGCTGCGGCGGGGTCGACGAACCGCCGTCGGCGGGCCGCTGCGGCGCGGGCCCGGAACGATCCGGCGTGCGACTCGGTCCGCCGCCATCCGCCGGGCTCGGCCGCCGGCTCGACGGACCGCTGTCCGGAACCCGGTTCGGCGCGACTTCCGGAGCCCGCGACCCCGGCGTCCCCGTCCAGCCGCTGCCGCTGGGCCGAGGCGACGGACTGCCGCCGCCCGCCGGGGCATTGGCCGGACTCCCGCCGCCACCCTGCTGCGGAATTCCGCCACCCGCCGGAGCTTGGTTCGGCGCCGAACCGCCCCCGTCGTTCGAGCGCAGGTGCGGCGGGGGAGCGGATTGCGGAGCGGGCGCGTCCGTGCGCGGCGGGGCATAGCCGCTCGCCGACGTCGAATCGTTGCTGCTCGAATGATGCGGACTCGGCTCGTTGCCGCCGGAATGCGTGCCGCCGCCTGACGACGAGTGCGGTGCTCCGCTGGAGTGCGGGGAACTGGGCGGAGCACTGACCGAGGACGGACCGTCGCTGTGCGCGGAGCTTTGCGGCGCGTAGGAACTCTCCGACGGACTGCCTCCGCCGCGGGACGTCGGGCTCGCGTCACCGGCGAGCGTCGACGGGCTGGAGTCGGGGTGGCTCCCGCCGGAGCTGTCGGAAGCCCGCCGCGACGACGACGTCGGAGTATCTACTGTGGACGGTCCGGTGCCGTCCGGCGACGACGAATGCGAGCCGCCCGACGAGGACGGGCTGTCGCCGCTCGAGCTGTCGGATCCGTTGTGGCTGCCCGAATCGCCCGAGTGGTCGCCGGGCGTGTCGGATCCGTCCGAACCGTCGTGGCTGCCGTTCGGACCGTCGCCGCCGTCGGCGTTGTCCGATCCGTTGGAGCGGCGAGAACCCGACGGCGACCCAGGGTCCGCGTCGCCTTCGCCGGACCCGCCGTGATGACCGCCGCCGGAGCCGCCCGCGCCGCCGCCGGAACCGCCGCGGTGGAAGAAGCCGCCCGCCTTGATGTTCTTCGTGCTGATCACGTCGAGGCCGGTGACCTTGCCGGCCAGCTTGCCCAGCACCTTGATGATCTTCGTGAAAACCTCGGCGAGCTTGCCGAGCAGCGGCGAGACCCGGCGCATCGTCTCGCACAGCTTCGTCAGCAGCTCGCTGATCTTCTCGCCCCACTTGGAGATCGCCGTGACGGCCTGCGCGACCACCAGCGGCGTCCCGAACCCGAGCGAGAACACCTCCTCCATCACCCAGGAGATCAGCTTGCCCACCAGGTCCGCGATGAGCTGGCGCACCAAGCCGCGCACGAAGGCGACGACCTGGCCCATGATCATCGTGACGGTGCCGATCGCGCTCGCGACCGTCGCCGCGCCGCCGATCGCCTCGGCCGCCTCCGCCGCGGACTTCCGGTAGGCGTCCGCGCCGTCGCCCTTCCACTCCGCGGTGCCGGTCTTGACCGCGTTCTCGAGGTCTTTCTGCCGTTCCTGCAACGCTTTCGCGACGTTGCCCCAGGTGTCGGCATAGGACTGGATCACCGGCGGGTTGCCCGCGACCGAGTCCAGCATGTCCTTCAGCGGCTGCACGTGCTCCATCAGGAACGACGCCACCGACGACATCAGGTAGCCGAACGGGTCGATCGCCGCGCCCGCGATCTCGCCGGCGAGGCTCGCGACGCCGAGGCCGCCGGAAACCCAGTCGCCGTCCGCGATTCCCTTCCACGCGTCCGTCGCCGATTCGGCGATGTTGATGCCGGTGGCGTAGCCGTAGTCGCCGTTGCCCTCGGTGAAGGGCCCCGGGCCGTCGCCGTCCTTTTTGGACTCCGCGACCAGCGGATTGCCTTCGGGCATCAGTCGCTCGCCTTCATCGAACCGGCAGCTTCGCCTTCGTAGCTGTCGTACGCCTTCGCCGCGTCGCGCACCTTCTGCGCCTGCGCGTCCATCGCGGTGACGGTGTTCTGCAACGCCTCGATCCCGTAGTTCTCCACCGGGTCCAGCATCATCCGGAACGGCTGGCAGAGAATGCCGTACGCGTCGGTGGGCATGCTGACCTGGTGCGCGGCGTCGACGGCCTGCTTCAGCCCGTCGGCGAGCGCGTCGAGCTGACGGGCGTGTGCCTCGAGATCGCCGCCGATCTCATAACCCCTGGGTGCCATGGTTTTTCTTCCCCCTGGAACGGCTTGGACTCAGGACAGGATCGATCCGCCGAAGTCGTCGTCCTCGTCCGACGAACTCCGGCGGCGGCGTTGCTGCTGAGGCGGTGGCGGTGGCGTCGCCGGACGCGGCGCGGCGGCACCCGTTTCTTCGGCGTCCTCCGGCAAAAACCGGCGCACCCGGTCGGACGCGGACTCGGCCGGTTCCTCGGCGGGCGGTGCGGGGAACGTCTTCTGCGCGTCGGCCACCAGCGTTTCCGTGGTCTCGTCGCCGCCGACGGTCTCGGCCGCGGCCTGCCGCAACAGCTCCGGGATCCGGGCCTGGGCGCGCTGCACGAGCCGCATCACCTCGGCGGAAACCTCGGCCATCTTCTTGCTCGCCGCGGAGTCCGCGAGCACCAGGTTCTTCAACAGCCCCTTGGCGTCCACGGTGACCTCGACCGCACCGTCCTTCGACCGCTCGGTGACGGTCTGGCCCTGCATGCGCTCGGCCATCGCCTGGTAGCGGGCAGCGGTCTGCTGGAGCTGTTTGGTCCAGCCCTCGATCATCTGCTCGCTGGCGTCGATGCTGTCCGGCATCGGGCCCCTTTCTCCGCGGTGACTTCTCCAGAATGACGGACGCGCGACCCCGTCGGTTCCGCGCGGTTCCGAATTGTCCGCGCGGCGCGGTTTCATCCTTGATGTCGACTACTGTACGCGAACTTCTGGTTGCGCGCCGTAATATAAACGGCCCGCCCGCGAGGTACGCGGACGGGCCGGGGAAAGGGGGAAGCGAGCGGATCAGAGGTTGCCGCGGCGCTCCTGCTCCCGCTCGATGGCCTCGAACAGGGCCTTGAAGTTGCCCTTGCCGAAGCCGAGCGAACCGTGCCGCTCGATGAGCTCGTAGAACACGGTGGGCCGGTCGCCGATCGGCTTGGTGAAGATCTGCAGCAGGTAGCCGTCCTCGTCGCGGTCGACCAGGATCCGGTGCTCCTTCAGGGTTTCGATCGGAACCCGCACCTCGCCGATCCGGGCGCGCAGCTCGGGGTCGTCGTAGTAGGAGTCCGGGGTGTCGAGGAATTCGACGCCCGCGGCGCGCATCGCGGTGATGGTGGCGATGATGTCGTTGGTGGCCAGCGCGATGTGCTGGCAGCCCGCGCCCTCGTAGAACTCGAGGTACTCGTCGATCTGCGACTTCTTCTTCGCGATCGCCGGCTCGTTGAGCGGGAACTTGACCCGGTGGTTGCCGTTCGACACCACCTTGCTCATCAGCGCCGAGTACTCGGTGGCGATGTCGTCGCCGACGAACTCCGCCATGTTCACGAAGCCCATGACGCGGTGGTACCAGTCGACCCAGTAGTCCATCTTGCCGAGTTCGACGTTGCCGACGCAGTGGTCGACCGCCTGGAACAGCCGCTTCGGCGCGCCCTCGGGCCGCTTGACGGTGCCCTCGCGCGGCTCGTAGCCGGGCAGGTAGATGCCGTGGTAACGGGACCGGTCGATGAGCGTGTGCCGGGTCTCGCCGTAGGTCGCGATGGCCGCGCGGCGGATCGTGCCGTGCTCGTCGGAGACGTCGTGCGGCTCCTCCAGGATCGTCGCGCCCTCCTTGCGGGCGTGCTCGACGCACTTGTCGACGTCGGTGGTCTCCAGCGCGAGGTCGATCACGCCGTCGCCGTGGCGGCGGTGGTGGTCGAGCAGCGGGGAATCGGGCTTCACGCCGCCGGTGATCACGAAGCGCGCGGAACCGGACTTGAGCACGAAGGCCTTGTGGTCGAGCTGTCCCGTTTCGGGACCGGAGTACGCGACCAGCTGCATGCCGAACGCGACCTGGTAGAACCACGCGGTCTGGGTGGCGTTGCCCGCGATGAACACCACCGCGTCCAGTGCCTTGACCGGGAACGGGTCGGTCGAGGCGTCGTGGTCCACCAGTCCGACGAGCTGGCGGAGCTGGTCATAGCTGACGTCGTCGAGTGCGCCGTGCGGATCCATCGTGGAGGTCATGCACTGAAGCATGAGTCGCGCCTGGCAAGCTGCGCAACGGTTTCCGTTTCAGCTGGACAATATGTTCAGCTTATCCTGGAGAAGCTCGGTCATCTTGGACAACCTGCGCAGGGAGAAAACCGGTGCTTGACTCGCTCGACGCGCGGCTGCTGCTGTTGCTCACCGACTCGCCCCGCCTCGGCGTGCTCGAATGCGCGCGCCGGCTCGGCGTCGCGCGCGGCACGGTGCAGGCGCGGCTGGACCGGCTCACCGAACGCGGCATCCTCGGCGGCTTTCCGCCGGAACTCGATCTGGCCGCGATGGGGTACAGCCTCACCGCGTTCGCCGTGCTGGAAATCGCGCAGGGCAAACGCGCCGGCGTCGCGGAGGCACTGGCTGCGATCGACGAGGTGTGCGAAGTGCACGCCACCACCGGACAAGGCGACCTCTTCGTGCGCCTTGTCGCGCGTGACAACGACGATCTGCAACGCGTCATTGACGAAGTGGTTGGCGTGCCGGATGTCCTGCGTACGTCGACTTCGATCGCGTTGTCTACACCAGTGCCGCCGCGCGTACGGCCGTTGCTCGAGCGGACTGCTAGGACACGTACGTGAGATAGCGCTTCGCGGAGCGCTGTACGACGTCATGGCCGTCCGTACGCACGATGGCGTCCCACCACGCGCCGTAAATGGCTTCGAAGGCGTACGGCTCCAACAGTTCCGCCGCGTGCCGTACGACGCTCGGCCGTTCCGGGATGAGGTTCGGGTAGCTGTACATGAAGCCGACGTGCGTACGGTCCGGGATCACCTGCACGATGTCGCCGGTCAGCAGCGCGCCGCGGCCTTCTTCGCCGGCCGGCCAGTGCAGCACGGTGCCGCCGGCGAAGTGCACGCCGAGGTTGATCAGCTGGAGATCCGGCGAGACGTCGAGCGTCGTGCCGGTCCACAGCTTGATCGACGGGTCCGGCCGGCCGATCCACTGCTGGTCGTTCTCGTGCAGGTAGACCGGGACGTCGAAGGCGCGCGCCCATTCGACCATCGTCGTGTAGTAGTGCGGGTGGCTGATCGCGATGCCGGTGATGCCGCCGAGTTCGGTGATCTTGCCGATCAGCTCGTCGTCGAGGTAGGCGGAGCAGTCCCAGAGGAAGTTGCCGCTCTCCGCGCGGACCAGCAGCGCGCGCTGGCCGATCGCGAACTTCGGGTCGGAGCCGATGCCGATGAGGCCCGGCCCCTGCTCCTCGACCCTCGGCTTGAGCCCGCTGTCCGCGCGGAGCGTGGCCAGATCGGTCCACTTCTGCCCGCCGGGCGGCACGTACTGCCGTTCGTCCTCGCAGATCGGGCAGTCCGCTCGCGGGGCGGCGTACTGCGTCCCGCAGGTCAGGCAGAGCGGTTCGGTGCTCATCGGGGTGTCCTCCCAGTAGTTTCTCTGGAGGACACGCTAGACCGCCGAACGCGCGCCGGGCCACGGGGAAACCGGGCGGGCGCGCGTTCGGCGGGGACGAGTCAGGACTCGCTGTAGGGCACCGCCTTGACGAGGGTGACCTTCATGGTCTTGCCGTTGGGCAGCTCGTACTCGCGGGACTCGCCCTCCTTGGCGCCGAGCAGCGCCTTGCCGAGCGGCGATTCGGGGGAGTAGACGTCGAGTTCGCCCTCCGCGCCCTCTTCGCGGGTGGCGAGCAGGAACTTCTCCTCCTCGTCGTCCCCGTCGTACTTGACGGTGAGCACCTTGCCGGGGCCCGCCGTGCCGTCGTCCTCCGGAGCCTCGCCGACCTTCGCGTTGCGCAGCAGCTCCTGCAGGTGCCGGATCCGGGCCTCGGCCTGGCCCTGCTCCTCGCGGGCCGCGTGGTAGCCGCCGTTTTCCTTGAGGTCGCCCTCTTCGCGGCTGTCGTTGATGCGGGCGGCGATGACCGGACGATTCTCGATCATTTCGTCGAGCTCGTGCTTGAGCCTGTCGTAGGCATCCTGGGTCAGCCAGGTCACCTTGGTGTCGCTCACGGTCACCATCTCCTCGTAGGGCCTGCCAGGCTTGGGTGTACAAGCCGGCCACCGCGTACGCACGCGGTTGAGATAAAGGAAAAACACGGCCCGTCGGGGGCCGTGCTGAACTACGAGCGTATCACGGCAGGACAGGTCGACGCCGGTCCATTTCACGCCGCGCGGACGCTCGCCGCGCAATTCACTCCGTTGGCCGCTACGGGGTTGACAGATAGCGTGGTATGGAATACGAGCAGCCGAACACGTCGGCGGTCACCGGGGTCCCGATGCTCTTCACCACTGTGTTCAGCCTGCTGTGGCCGGCCCCGGCGGGAACCAGCACCTCCCGGCGGCCGCTTTCCGCGCCGGACTTGTCGCGCACCCGGACAACGCACACGCCGGGCTTGGCGTCGTCGTCCCGGGTGACGTTGAGCGTGACCTCCATCGCGTCGTTCGGCAGCTCCTTGAAGCCGACGCGTTCCGCCTCGATGGGCGTCTTGCCGAGGTTGAGGTAGTAGACGAAGCCGACCGCGCCGCTCACGACCAGCGCGACGGCCACGAAAAGCCACCTCCGCCAGCGCTTCGACGGCTTGCCCTTGCCCGCGGTGCCGTACCGGTCCGCGGGCCGCGCCGCAGCGGCGCCGCCCTCGGCGGTCACGGTCTCCCCGCTCTGCAAATCCGGGCCTCCGGTCAAACTTGTCGTACCCCTGGGGACAATAGGCAGTGCGGCCGGTCCGGGGCACCACCCTGGTCGAGTATCCGCGACCCGTTCCGGCGGCGCGGAGCCGGGGCGGTTTACCGCGGCGCAACCAGGTGTCACGGAATAACAGGACAGGAAAGGGCCGTTCGGACCATGGTGGGAGCCGACGAGCTGACAACAGAAGACCGCAAGCAGCGACTGCGCCTGATGGCGGTGCACGCCCATCCCGACGACGAGTCGAGCAAGGGCGCCGCCACGATGGCCAAATACGTCGCCGAGGGGCACGAGGTCATGGTCGTGACCTGCACCGGAGGCGAGGCGGGCAGCATCCTCAACCCGGCCATGGACCGGCCGGACGTGTTGGCGAACATGGCCGAGATCCGCCGCGAGGAGATGGCGCGCGCGGCGAAGATCCTCGGCGTGAGCCACCGCTGGCTGGGATTCATCGACTCCGGGCTGCCCGAGGGCGACCCGCTTCCGCCGGTGCCGGAGGGCTCGTTCGCGGTGATCCCGCTGGAGGAGTCCACCGAGGCGCTGGTGCGCGTGATCCGCGAGTTCCGCCCGCACGTCATCACGACGTACGACGAGAACGGCGGGTACCCGCACCCGGACCACATCCGCACGCACGAGGTGTCGATGGCGGCCTTCGACGCGGCCGGCGACCCGGAGCGGTTCCCGCAGGCCGGCGAGCCGTGGCAGCCGCTCAAGCTCTACTACATGCACGGGTTCTCCAAGGCCAGGATGGTGGCGTTCGACACCGCGCTCAAGGAGGCCGGGCTGGAGTCGCCGTACGAGGAGTGGCTCAAGTCCTGGGACCCGGACCGCGCCGACATCATGGAGCGGGTGACGACCCGGATCGAGTGCGCGGAATACTTCGAGGTGCGCGACGAGGCGCTGAAGGCGCACGCCACGCAGATCGACCCGACCAGCCGCTGGTTCGCCGTTCCGCTGGAGATCCAGCGCGAGGTGTGGCCCACTGAGGAGTACGAGCTGAACCGCTCCCTGGTGGACAGCACGCTGCCGGAGGACGATCTGTTCGCAGGCATCAAGGAGAAGGTGAGCCCATGAGTTTCGGTGTGCCGGCCGTCGCGGTCGTCCCGCTCACCGCGTCGGCGCTGGTGCTGGCCCAGCAGCCGGACAGCGGGGACAACGGCGGCCAGGGCGAGGACTTCGGCAAGTCCTCGCCGGTCGGCCTGCTGGTGCTGATCCTGTTCCTGATCGCGGTCGTCTTCCTGGTCCGGTCGATGAGCAAGCACCTGAAGAAGGTGCCGGCGACGTTCGACAAGGAAGAGGCCGCCGCGGCTGAGGACGGCTCGGCCGAGCCGGCCGCCGAGGACGGTGCGGAGAAGGCTCCGGCGCCGGTCGAGGAGAAGAAGCCGGACGCGGCGGCGGCCAAGAAGAGCGACTGACCTCCGGCGACGGGCTGGAGCTAGCTGGCCAGCCTGTCGCGGAGTGCCGCGATCTTGGCCGTGAGCAGGCTGTCCTCGCCGGGCAGCACCGTGATGTACCGGTTTCCCTCGGGCCCGGAGACCTCGAACGCGACGCGGCCGTCGGTGAGGTCGAGGTAGCTGAGCGGCCCGGCTTCGGCACGCCCGGGCCGGGCCGGTTCGCGCGCGACGACGGTTATCTCGCCGACGCCGAAACAGGTCTGCTGGAACAGAGCGTCGACCGTGCGGACGGCCGCGCTGCGCTCGGCGGAGAAATCCGCTTGGAAGTCCTCCTGAGGCAGGGAGAACGCGCTCAGCTGCGCGGGCCGGTACCGCGGCAGGCTCGCGACCAGCGCACCGGCCGGGGTCCCGTCGAGCACCTTCAGCCGCACCCGATCGCCGCAACACAACGCCTTGACCCCGGTCCGCCCCCGGACGGCGACCAGCACGCTGTAGCGAAGGTCCTGATTCTCGACGTGGGCGACGTATTCGAGGTCGGCGCGGCCCAGCGCGTAGAGCAGGTCCTCGAACTCGTCGACGAACCGTCCGTGCTCAGTCAGGCCAAGCCAGGCCAGCTCGGCGCGCACGGCCTCGTCGAGCCGCTGATCGTCGGGCGTGAACCGAAGCTGCCCCGAAAACACCGGATGCGGCTCCGCGAACCCAGCGTCCCGAAGCGCGCCGACGAGGGCGTCGAGGGACAGCTCGGTCGCGCGCACCGCTTCCTCCCCGACGACCTAGCGGTCCCCGAGCACCGGAGGCGTCGGTTTGACGTCGGTCCCGCCGAAGACGTCCTCGGACTCCCGGAGGTAGGGCGGAGCGGTTCTCTCCTTGTCTTCTTCCTTGCTTTTGCCGGGTATTCCGCCGCCGAGGACACTGCCGTTTTTCCCTGCCGCGCCTGGCGTTCCGGCGGCGCTGCCGCGGGACTGCGCCGATTCACCCGGGGTGCGGGCATCGACCCGGTTTCCCGCGCCGAGACCGCCGGGATTGCCGCCGGTACCGCCGCCGTTGCCTGGCGCGGGAACGCCGAACGGTACGAATCCGCCAGCCGCGAGGGGATTGACCGGTTGACCGGACGGCCCGAACTGATAACCGGGCGGCAACGCGGGCGAACTGGATTCGGCCGAACTGGTGCGGGTCGAGTCCGGTCGCGCGGTCCCTGCATCCGATTCTGGTTGCGCGGCAACTGCTTCCGGCGGTCGCGCGGAAGCGAGATTGCCGACCGGCTCAGGCGCGTGCCCGCCGCGGTGGACAGCTGGGCTGGCGCTGGTTGCCCCGGGTATCGGCGCACGGGGTTCCGGAACCGGTCCTGCCGCGGCAGGAGGTGGCTCGCGATGGTGTTTGTCGGGTGGTTTGCCGCTCGGCCCGCCCGGACCCGCGACCGTTTTCGGCGGAGCGCTGGTGCTGGCGAGATCGACGGACGCGCCGGTATCGCTCAGTTCCGCGTAGCGCGCCGGAATGCGGTCGGAATTCGTCCCGGTGGTCGAGTGATAACCGGTGTACGCGTCGATGTTGTGCTGAGCGTCGGCCTGCCATTGGTCGAGTTTGCCGAAATAGCCGGGCTGCCCGTTGAGCACGTCGTACACGTCCTGTGCGGTGAGTTCCGGCCGGTCGCCCACTGGCCGCACGGAGTTTTTGACTGTCTGAAAGGCCGATAGCTGCCCGTCCGCCGCGTTCTGGGTGAACACCAGGTTCGTGCTGATGGCGGCGGAGGCGGCCATCAGCGGAGCGGCCGAGTTCGCGGCCTGCTCAGCGGTGACTCCGTGCCATCCGGCCCGTACTTTCTCCGCGAGGACGGCGATCTCGTCGGTGCGCTCCAGCAGCCGCTTGCTGAGTTCCTTCGCCGCATCTCGGGTTTCCCCTAGCGATTCGGGTCCTTGCCCGCCGGTGATGGCGTGGTAAATCTCCGCCGGGGTCATGGGCCGGTGGGGCATCAGCGTCCTCCTCGCAGATTGCCAAGCACTTTCTCCGCGACGCCTCGAGCGGATTCGCACGGGTCTTTCTCGCCTTTGTGCGCCGGGGATTGCGTGATCGACAATTCGACGGTTTCCCGGTCGCTGGTTCCCAGCGCGACGTTGCATTCGCCGCGGCTCTCCCGGGGGTCGTCCACGCCGTAGGCGACGATGGGGTACCCGTCGACCGGGGCGAGCGGCAGGAAGAACGGGTAGGCCCCGCCTTTGGCGCGATAGACCGAAGTCAGGCCCAATTTGTCGATAGCGGGGAAAAGGACGACGATCTTCGCCCGGGAGAACCATCCGCAGGCCGGCCCGGAGGGGCCGTGCGGGTCCGGGTTGACCCGGATGCCGTCGCCGAGGAGCTCGGCGAGTTGCGCCGACGTCAAGGCGGCGCAGGGATTCTGCCGGAACCGGGTGATGTCGAGCGGATTCTGCACCTTCGGCACGCCGGGGCCGGGCACCTGGTCTTCCGGCGGCTTGCTCGGCGGCTGATCGAGGTGCTCGACCGGTTTGGCTTGCCCGGGCGCGGTGCTCGAGCAGCCGGCGACGGCGCACAGGGCGAACGCGGCGAGCACGAGGGCGCGTCTCACAGATTCCCCCCGGTCTTGCCGAGGTCGGCCGAGTTCTCTTCTTCGGCGGAGGTGTATTTCCGCAGCGCCTTACGGTATTTCTCGACCTGTTCCCGGCAATAGCTCTCGCATTGGACGAGCGACCCCAGCAAGAAGTTCCCGGAATCGCGGAAAATGGCCGCGTTCTCCCCGCTGGCGGAGTCCAGGCCGGGTGGTTTCGTTCGCGCGATTACTTCTGCGTGCGCTCGATCGAGGCGATACTTGTCGGCGAGGCTTTCGTACAGTTTCGCGAGTTCTTCAAGCGTTGCTCTGTCGTACGAGTACCCGTCGCCCAGCAACGGCGCGACCGCCATCGTCTCGAACGACGCGCCGCCGTATTTCTGCACCGGGGGCACGCTGGAGCGCTGATTGTCGGCCACGATGTACGCCTCCCCTTGCGTAGACCGGTCCGGGGCCGCTGGGCTCAGGTGTCTGGTCACCGTGTGGCACCGGATGGTTACTCTAGTCGCCGCGATTAACCCTGTCTGCATCTGCTAACTGCAAATTGCAGGGGAGTTTGCGCTTTTCCGGACCTGACCAGGGCGATTGTCCTGCCGTCAACAGCGAGCATCACCCGTTTGTCTTAAGCCGCAGACAGGGTGAACGACGCGGCGCGGGTTGCGGCTCGGCTCACCGACTTGTAATCGGCTCCCTCGACCGCGGTGCTGGAGAACCGGATCGGCGAGCGGATGGCTGAATCCACTGCCAGGCGGGCGGCCGCGAGGTTCGGATCGGGCCGGGTTTCCGGAAAATCGCACTTATCCGAGCGGGACAGCGACCGCACGCGCTGACGACGGCCGACCACCGGACGGGTCACGATGCAGAGGGCGCACACGAAAAGCGGGAGCAGGCTGCCCGGCGTGCTCCTCCCGAGACCGCCGACCAGCAGGATGGCGGCTTCGAGTACGCCAAGTGCCAGCAAGGCTTTCGGATGCCACCGGCCCCGCGCGAGGACCTTCGACGACGCTGGCTCGGCCGTGCGCAACGCCTGCGCGGCCGCGTGCTTGTCCGTGTCACCGACCCCTCGGCAGACTGTTACCGCAGGGGCGGGACCGGTCTCCCGCCGGATGAGGCACACTCGGCAGCATGTCGAACCGCCTCGCCGAAGCGACGTCTCCGTATCTTCTGCAGCACGCCGGGAACCCGGTCGATTGGTGGGAGTGGGGTCCGGAAGCGCTGGCCGAGGCGCGCCGGCGCGGGGTGCCGATTCTGCTGTCCGTCGGGTATGCCGCCTGTCATTGGTGCCACGTCATGGCGCATGAGTCCTTCGAACACGAAGGCACCGCGGCGCTGATGAACGCGCATTTCGTCAACATCAAGGTCGATCGCGAGGAGCGGCCCGACATCGACGCCGTCTACATGGCCGCCACGCAGGCCATGACCGGGCAGGGCGGCTGGCCGATGACCTGCTTCCTCACGCCCGAGGGCGAGCCGTTCCATTGCGGCACTTACTATCCGCCCGCGCCGCGGCCGGGGATTCCGTCGTTCACGCAGTTGCTGGTGGCGGTCGCGGAGGCGTGGGAGGAGCGCCCGGACGACCTGCGCGAGGGCGCGAAACAGATCGTCGGGCACCTTGCCGAGCAGAGCGGTCCGCTGAAGGAAGCCGCTGTCGATGCCGACGCGTTGGCCGAAGCGGTGACGAAACTCGCGCAGGAGGCAGACACCGTGCACGGCGGTTTCGGTGGCGCGCCGAAGTTTCCGCCGTCGATGGTGCTGGAGTTCCTGGTGCGCCACTACGAGCGCACCGGCTCGGTGCAGGCGCACACGCTCGCCGAGTCCGCGGCGGAGGCGATGGCTCGCGGCGGCATCCACGACCAGCTCGGCGGCGGGTTCGCGCGCTACTCCGTGGACGCGGAGTGGATCGTTCCCCACTTCGAGAAAATGTTGTATGACAACGCGTTGCTCCTCCGAGTCTACGCGCATCTCGCGCGCCGTGGTTCGGTATCAGCCCGTCGGGTGACGGAGGGAATCGTCCAGTTCCTCGAGCGCGATCTGCTTACGCCGCAAGGAGGTTTCGCCGCATCCCTCGACGCGGACACCGAAGGCGTCGAAGGATTGACTTACGTGTGGACTCCCGCGCAGCTCAACGACGTGCTCGGAGACGACGGCCCGTGGGCGGCCGAGCTGTTCAGCGTCACCGAAGAAGGCACTTTTGAAGAAGGCGCGTCAACCCTTCAGCTGCGGGCGGATCCGGACGACTTCAGCCGATTCGAGCGCGTCCGGCAAGCGTTGCTGGAAGCGCGAGCGGAGCGTCCGCAACCAGGGCGGGACGACAAGGTAGTCGCGGCCTGGAACGGTCTCGCGATTTCCGCGCTGGCCGAAGCGGGCGTCGCGCTGGAGCGTCCACAATGGATCGAACTGGCTCGCGGCGCGGCAACTTTGCTGCTGGACCTGCACATCGTGGACGGACGGCTCCGCCGCAGCTCGCGCGACGGCGCGGTCGGGGCTCCGGTCGGCGTGCTGGAGGATTACGCCTGCCTCGCGGACGGTCTGCTCGCCCTCCACCAGGCCACTGGCGAACCGCGCTGGCTCACCGAAGCGACCCGGCTGCTGGACGTCGCACTGGCGCATTTCGCCTCGGATTCCGCGCCGGGCGCGTACCACGACACCGCCGACGACGCCGAAGTCCTGGTGCAGCGCCCTTCCGATCCGACGGACAACGCCAGCCCGTCCGGTGCTTCCGCACTGGCTGGCGCGCTCCTCACCGCGTCCGCGCTGGCCGGTCCTGACCAGGCGGCGCGATACCGAGACGCCGCTGAACTCGCGCTGCGTCGCGTCGGTCTGCTGGCCGCGCGCGTGCCGCGTTTCGCCGGGCACTGGCTGTCGGTGGCGGAAGCGGCGCAGGCCGGGCCGGTGCAGGTCGCAGTGGTCGGCGCGGACCGCGCGGAACTCGTCACCGCCGCTGCTCGGCACATCCACGGCGGCGGCATCGTGCTCGGCGGCGAACCGGACGCGCCCGGCGTCCCGCTGCTGGCCGACCGTCCGCTGGTCGACGGCAAAGCAGCGGCCTACGTCTGCCGCGGCTACGTCTGCGAACGCCCGGTGACCGCGGTGGACCAGCTCATCGCCCAGCTCTGACGAATTCCGCCCCTGGTGAACGCGCTACCTGCCCCGGTGGAATCGGCGTAGCGTCAGTAGTGACGTAATCATGTAATCAAGGATGGTGGACGTCATGGGGCGAGGTTGGAAAGGCCGGGGCTGGCAGCAGGCCGAGGCGCCGTCGGCGGACGACGCGGCCGCGTGGTTCGGCGGACGGCTCCCGGACGGCTGGTTCACCGGTGAGCCGGAGATCACCGTGGACCGCGAAGAGATCCTGGTCGTCGGCGAACTGCCCGCGCTGACCGGCGATTACGCCGACGACGCGGCCCGCGCGGCCGCCGAGGACGGGCGGATCAGCAGGTTCCGCGAGGAAACGCGCGACGAGCGGATCGAGATCGCCCGCCAGGCCGAGCACCGCTACCAGCGCAAGGTGGCGTGGGGTGCGAAGCTGGGCGGCACGAAGGTGCACTTCACGACGCTGTCGGTGCCGGTGATGACCCGGCTGCGGCAGCCCGAACGGCTGGTCCTGGACACGCTCGTGGACGCAGGCGTCGCGCGGTCGCGGTCCGAGGCGCTGGCCTGGGCGGTGCGGCTGGTCGGCGAGCACGCGGACGCCTGGCTGAGCGAACTGCGCGAGGCGATGACCAAGGTCGACGACCTGCGGTCGAAGGGGCCCGACTTGAGTTGATCTGCGGGACTTCCTCCGCTGCGGCAGGCTTGAGGGCAGCCTGCTGTATCGGAGGAACCGTGGACGTCCCTGCTGTGCCTGAAAAAGTCGACCCGGACGCGTTGACCGCAGTCCTCGATGGACGCTGGGGCGGGTTGAAGCGAGACGTGCGCGCGCAGAT
Source organism: Amycolatopsis sp. VS8301801F10 (assembly GCF_046195355.1). NCBI lineage: Bacteria > Bacillati > Actinomycetota > Actinomycetes > Pseudonocardiales > Pseudonocardiaceae > Amycolatopsis > Amycolatopsis sp. VS8301801F10. The sequence goes on from NZ_CP176065.1 coordinate 2,705,250, forward strand.
GAGCGCGGAGAAGTTCCGGGACACGATCGGTCTCGACGTCGAGGCGCATCGCGTCCAGGTACTGGACCAGCTGCGGAAACTCGCCGAGACCGACCGCCCCGCGCTTGGCTTCGACGCCGCGTACGGCGGGCTGAGCGACGTCGGCGGCTCGGTGATGTCGTTCGAAATGCTCGGCTACGGCGACCTGTCGCTGATGGTCAAGGCCGGGGTGCAGTGGGGCCTGTTCGGCGGTGCGGTGCAGCTGCTCGGCACCTCGGCGCACCACGAGAAGTACTTGCGCCGCATCATGAACCTGGACCTGCTCGGCTGTTTCGCGATGACCGAACATGGCCACGGCTCCGACGTCCAGCACCTGCACACCACCGCGACCTACGACCCGGCCGCGCGCGAGTTCGTCGTGCACAGTCCGGATCCCGGCGCCACCAAGGAATACATCGGCAACGCCGCCCGCGACGGACAGCTCGCGGTGGTCTTCGCGCAGTTGATCACCGGCGGCAAATCCCGTGGCGTGCATGCCTTCCTGGTCCCGATCCGCGACGATTCGGGCGCTCCCGCTCCTGGGGTCACCATCGCGGACTGCGGCGTGAAGGCCGGTCTGAACGGCGTCGACAATGGCCGGTTGACTTTCGATCAGGTCCGCGTGTCAAGGGAAGCGCTGCTGAACCGCTTCGGCGACGTAGCCGAGGACGGCACCTACACGAGCCCGATCGAAAGCGACGGCCGCCGCTTCTTCACGATGCTGGGCACGCTCATCCGAGGTCGGGTGAGCGTCGGCGGCAGCGCCGGATGCGCCACTCAACGAGCCCTGACCCTGGCCGTCCGCTACGGCGACCAGCGGCGGCAGTTCCAACGTCCGGAAGGCGACGAGGTCGTCATCCTCGATTACCTGGGACACCAGCGAAAACTGCTGCCGGCACTGGCAAAGACCTACGCTTTGCACTTCGCGCAGGAGGAACTGGTCGCCGCCCTGCACGACATCGCCCCTGACGCGCCGGAAGAAGAACAACGCGAACTCGAATCCCGCGCCGCCGGCTTGAAAGCTCTGAACACCTGGCACGCCACCGCGACGATCCAAACCGCCCGTGAGGCCTGCGGCGGCAGCGGCTACCTGTCGGAAAACCTGCTAGCCGGGCTGAAGGCCGACACTGACGTCTTCACCACCTTCGAAGGCGACAACACTGTGTTGCTGCAGCTGGTCGCGAAGGGCTTGCTGACGCAGTACAAGGAACACTTCGAGGATCTCAGCCCGCTGGCGACCGCGCGGTTCGTCGCCGAGCAGCTGGTGGACACCGTCATGGAGCGCTCTGCCGCGCGGAAGTTCCTAGAACGCCTGACGGAGTCTGACGACGCTTCGGTGCTCTTCGACCGCGAGTGGCAGCAGCGACTCTTTGAGGACCGCGAAGAGCACGTGTTGAGCGGTGTGGCCAACAGGCTCCGCCGTGCTGCTTCGGATCCCTTCGGGGTCTTCAACTCCGTACAGGACCATGTGCTGCTCGCAGGCCGCGTACACGTGGACAGGTTGATCCTCGACGCCTTCGCCCGCGCTGTCGCTGCCTGCCCCGATCCGGACGCGGCTGCGCTGTTGGACCGGGTGTGCGACCTGTACGCACTGTCAACGATCGAAGCGGACCGCGCGTGGTTCTTGGAACACGGACGAATCTCCGCAAGCCGCTCGAAGGCGGTGACCGCGGCGGTTAACGCGCTGTGCGGAGCGTTGCGCCCGCATGCCCGGACGCTGGTGGACGGGTTCGCGGTTCCGGAACAGTTCCTGGCGGCCCCGATGCTGAACGGCTGAACTTGAGCTGGCCGAGATCGCGCAAAACGACTCAGGCCGTCTCCAGGAGGTCGAGTGACGGCCTGGAGACGGCCTGAGGAAGACCCACCGCGGCTAGGAGTACATCGCCAACCAGATCGCGATGAAGTGATCAAGGGTCCGTCGCGACCTGGTTGGCTCCTGGCTTTATGCCCTCTGAGCTGCTGATACCTTGCTCCGCGGTTCTCGCCGTTTCTGGCTGTTGCCTGACCTCTGACGGCCTGGAGACGGCCTGGCGGGCCCCTCACCGCACCTACCCCTTCATCCCGATACGAAGCCAGCACGCGGCCGGTGGTGCCGGGTCAAGACACGCTTTCCCGTCTTGACGCGGTGCTACCGGCCGTTGTCACGATCAGGCGTCGGGATGGAGGGGTTCGACGACAGCGTGTAACGGTGGCGACCACTGCGGCGACCCCTTTGGCACGTAACGCGCTGTTCGGAGGTGGCCAATGTCGGCTGGGGGGTCTGCTTCGCCGCCTGGCGGCGCTACGCCACGTGCCCCGCTGGCGGCCGCACCGCCCGGCCGGTGGGCGGAGCGGAGCGGCAGCCCGCCGTGCCGGGAGCGGCTGCGGCCGCCTAGGCGAGGGGCTACGTGGGCGACCGCTGCGCCGCCGGGCGGCGCGGCCTTGATCCCATAGAGCCAAGTTCGGCAGTACCATGTTCTATCTGCGGCCTAGTAAGCCATCTCGAGGGGATCGATGACTTCTTACAGTGCGACCAGGTTGACTTGCTTTGCGCTAATCTCTGCGTTAGAGGAAGATATGCGCGCTCTGATCGAGAACCATATCCTTGATCTAGAGGATGGCGAAGTCTTTACCGCGGGCGAGAAGGAGAAGATTCAAGGCAGAAGGCGGGGAGATCGTGGGGCGTCTGATCAGGTCTCGGCTGCGGCATTGCTTCCGTATATTGACTTCGACGATGCGAGTCAAATTCTTAGGCGCAACTCTCATCAGATCCCGGACAGCTTGTCGGATCAGCTGGACGCTCTGAAAATAAAGTTGGCCCGACTGGCGCCTGTTCGAAACCGCGTGGCGCATACGAGGCCGATGGAGATCGATGATCTGCCAAATACTGTCGACTTGTGCCGCGAGCTAACAAGGGGATCATCTCAGATTTACTGGCCCAGTCTATCCGAGGTCGTCTCTAAGATTGAATCGAACCCTTCTTATGTTCTCGGATTGAATGTAGACTTGCATAGCGATCCGGACGGTGCTCCTATGCATAACCTGCCGATACCGGACTTTGATGAAACTGGCTTCTTTGGTCGGCGCAAGCAAATCGATCGAATCAAGAAGATTATCAAGGGTGCTTACCCTGTTGTCTCAGTTTTGGGTGATGGTGGAATTGGAAAAACCGCGATTGCCCTAAAGGTGGCCTACGAGTTGCTGGACGACTCTGCGGCCAATTTCGATGCTTTCGTGTGGGTTACCGCGAAGGCTGAGCAGTTGACCACGAGTGAAATAAAGCGGATAAATGGAGCAATCGAAGATTCTCTGGGGCTCTTTGCGGAAGCCGCACTAAACCTCGGTGCTCAAGACGCACAAGACCCGCTCAAGGAGGTCCTGGAGTATCTTGAGCATTTTAAAGTCCTGCTAATCCTTGACAATATGGAGACGGTGCTAGACGAGCGCCTTCGGGAATTCCTGCTCGATATTCCAATGGGAAGTAAGGTCATCCTGACGAGTCGGATCGGACTGGGCGTCGAAAACCCGGTCAATCTTGAGCCGCTTACTTCGGATGAGTCGAAGAGTCTTCTTTATGCATTGGCGCGAATAAGGGAAGTTCCTGCCCTTCGTGGAGTTAAGCCCGAACTCATGGCCAAGATGTCGGATATTATGGGTGGCCGACCTGCCTATATCAAGTGGTTTGTCGCCGGTGTTCAATCCGGGCGCAGGCCTGAGGAATTGTTGCAACGAAACGATCTTTTTCTTGAGTTCTGCATGTCTAACGTTCATCAGTACTTAAATTCTGATGCTCGTAAAATTCTTCGATGTCTTCAAGTTCTTCCGGGAACTAGAACTCATGCCGAACTTGCATATCTTGCAGATTTTGATGCTGACAAGACTCACGCGTCGCTACTAGATCTTCTCCGTACAAACTTCATTCAAATGAAGGCGCAGGCTGACGATCAGGAAATTGGCACAGGGTATGAACTAACTGAATTTGGTCGCAGTTATCTTGAAAAGCGCCACCCGGTAGACTTAGATGAACGAAAGATCTTTCAAAATAGGAACAAGAAGCTTGTCGAGCTTGGCAAGAATCTAAAGGCAGAAAACAATGCTTCACCTTTCGATCCGATCACTGTGAGCGTTCGTAACCCAGGTGAATATAGTGCCGCGCGAACGTTGCTTGAGGCGATTAAGAGTTCCCAGCGGGGCGACTACGAGGCGGCACTTGGCAGCTGCACGGAAGCGCGCCGCCTTTCGCCGGGCTACTTTGAGACCTGGAGAGTTGAGGGTTATGTTCACGCGCAGTCGGGCGATCTCACTTCGGCCACTGTTGCTTACGAGCAAGCAGTGGAACTTAGTCCCGATCACGTGTCTCTGAATTTCTTCTTTGGTACTTTTCTGATTGACAATGATGTTGACGTTGAACGCGGTTTGCGACATCTGCGGGTCGCGGCTCGATTCGATGCGGACAACCCGCTAATTCTCAATCAGATAGCCTGGGCGAACTTGATTGACGGTGCCCACGAACAGGTCGTGGACGCGGTTTCCCATATCTTAGATCTAAGGCCAAGCAGGACTCAGGGGATCATGGCCATGGTGGTAATGACACGAGCTGCGGTTTACCATTTAAGAATGCTCGTGTCCGAGAAATTTGTGGATCGACCTGTCGAGTTTCTCGAAAACTGCATTCAGGTGCTAGAAAAGAGCAGTGTAGACTTTCTGATCCGGGAGCCAATCGACCGATTGATTCAACTCGCAGACCTTTCAGGAAAAGTGAAGGTGCTAGTTGAGGATGCTTATCACGCACGAAAAGCGGACGAGTTCAAGGCTCGAATCATGGAGTTGATTCGGCGTTCTGACCATAAGGCGCTTGATCGCAAGGTTGCGAAGGTTAAAACAGTTTTGCCAGACAAGGCTTTCGGGTTCATTACAATGGGCTCCACGGATCTGTTTTTCCATCTTCGCGACTTGGTTGACGAATCGCAATGGGAATTTCTCAAGGAAGGCGGGATGGCAACATTTGTTCCGGATTTGCAGGCACTTCGCGGACCGCGGGCGGTGGAAGTCGCGTGGATCGACTAGGTGTAGTAAGGCTCTGGCGTATTCATCTTGGCGTGTTCTATTCGCAACATGATTGCAGGATGAATTTTGAGCAATTCGAGAGTTTCTGAATCGACCCATAGGACCTCTTTGCTTTCATTGCTTGTTTTAAGGGTCCCATGTGATGGCTTTGCGCGGAAGCATATGGAGAACTCCTGCCTAACCTCCCCGTCGTCGTAGGCGATGACGTGGTGGGGATTGGAGTAGAGCCCGATAACTCCGATGATCTCGCACGCAATTCCAGTTTCCTCGAAGACTTCGCGGACGGCAGCTTGAGCCAGGGTCTCGCCTAGCTCAAGTTGTCCGCCGGGAATGGCGTACAAGTCGTTGTCAGTTCGGCGGATCATTAGAATGCGCCCTTGCTCGTCCTGGATGAACGCGGACACTGCGACGGCGATACTGTTGGCTTTGGGCGCGTTGGGGTCGTTGTAGTAGTCGACGCGTGCCATGTGGTGCCTCCTAGATGGTGGCGGGCTTGGCGAGGTTCCAGACGGTCTCGAAGCTCTCCGAGTAGGTCTCGAAGAGGTCTCCGGCGGAGAGTCGGCGCAGGTGGAGCGACGGCGCGTGTGCGCCCTGGAACCCGTAGACGTGTGTGTTGATGATCATCTCGTCGTCGAAGCGGAAGATGGAGTTGTAGAGCGTCGTGTTGTGGAATCGCATCTCGACTCCCTCGACGCCGACGAGCGGCCGGTAGAACGCCAGCGCGTTGCGAACACGCGCGGGGAGCGTCCCGTCGCCGAGCTGCTCTTCTTCTCCGCGCAGGGCGACGCTGTCCCCGTCCGGGTCGCCGAACGCCAGGCGGATCTTCGCGCCGGCCGCGGCCTTGGCTGCGATGTCCTTGATGAACCGCGGGCGTTCGACCAGGAACAGGGCCGCGTGTACCAGGATTTCCACGGTCTCTGACGCGTCGTTGATCAGCCGGTCCCACAGCTCGACCGGGATGGCGTTGCGGTGCGGGAACACGCTCACCACCTCGGCGGCGGCAGTCTCGGCCCTGCGCTCCGGAGCGACGGAGTCCGGCCACAGGTAGGTCTCCGACTCGCGCGCCATCGCGGCGATCTTGTGCCGGTGCTTCGGGTACGGGGTGCGGCCTTTGGTGATCCACCGCTCGACCGTCTTCTGGTCGACGCTGAGGGCCTTGGCCACTTGTTCCAGCGTGAGCCCGTTGCGCAGCAGCGCGTCGCGGAGCCGTTCGTTCGGCATCCTGCACCCCCTTGGGACTTTTAGGGACGTCTTCGACCGTACCAGGGACGTCCCAAGATGTCCCGCCACGTGGTGATCATGTCCCGCCTTTTGGCGGAGATTGGGTGGCACGTTGCCGAGACTCGCTCGGCGGCAGAGCCCAAGGGAGGCAGACATGACGACTGCAAGCACGGCTTCGACGCTCAGCGACTGGTCGAGCGGTCCGGCGGCACGGGTGTCTCGCAAGCACGTGGTTTAGGCGCGGGCGACATGCGCGACACGGTCCAGATCCACGTGACGGCAGACCTGCCGATCCGCGTCCGCGCGCTGACGTACGCGAACCGAGCGGAGATCCGCTTCGGGAAGGCGTTCCCCGTGGTCCTTCTCGTCGACTCCGACGCGATCGCGGTTCTGGGCAAGCAACTTCAAGAAGCAGAGACGGCGCTGAGCGCAGCGACACGGACGGACTGCGGCGGCGAGGCACCGGAAACGACTGACTGACAAAGAACACTGGGAGCTAGCGGTTATGGCTATCGAAAAGGGACACCGGTTTGCGATCGACTTCGACGAGGCGTTCCCGCAGGGGCTTGTGATGGTGGGGGAAGTGATTCCGGACAACGAGTTTCAGTCTCGGGAGGACCGGGCTGCGGGTCGGCCGGTGCGGCAGCGGGTTGACGAGGTGACCGGGAAGCGGCAGTGGCGGGCGGCGGTGACGGATCCGGGTGAGACGCGGGCGAAGCGGGCGTCGTTCGAGGTGACGTTTCTGGCGGATGTGCAGCCGGTGCCGACGACGGCGGAGGCGTTGCCGGGGATGCGGCCGGTGGAGTTGGACGGGTTGACGGCGGAGCCGCGTGTCGGCGGGCAGGGCGAGTTCAAGTATCAGACGTACGTCTTTCGGGCGACGGGGTTCAGGGCTGCTGCGGGCAAGTCGTCGTCGCGGTCGGCGGGGGCGTCGTCGGCGTCTGGTGAGGGCAAGGCGGCGTAGATGGGTGTTCTCGGTTTGCAGACAGGCACGATCCCGGGCCGGAGGTGTGGTTGATGCGTGGGACGGAGATGGCGAGCCCGCGAGCACGTGGCCTGGGTGCGGCGTTGCGGGATGTCCGGATCGAGGCGCGGTTCGGGTTGCGGGAGCTGGGGCGGCGGATCGGGGTGAACCCGGCGTTGTTGTCGAACTGGGAGCTGGGTCAGCGGGTCCCGACCCCGGAGGAGGTGTCGAACGTGCTCGGTGCGCTCGGCGTGACCGGGGAGCGGAAAGCCTGGATCATGCTGCTGGCGCATGGCGTGACGGGGCCGAGTTGGTCGTCGGTGGGGTCGCAGGCGGACCCGGCGCATTACACGACGTTGATCGCGCACGAGCGGGTGGCGAGGTCGGTGACGGTGTGGGCTCCGCTGTTGATCCCGGATCTGTTGCAGGTTCCGGATTACGCGCGGTTGGTGTTTGGCCCGGATTTGCGGGACAAGGAGGCGCTGGATCAGGTCGTGGAGAGCCGGATGGATCGCAACCGGATTCTGTTCGGTGCGGGCGCGGTGAAGGCTCAGATGTTCATCGGTTCGGAGGCGCTGCGGAACCATTTCGGGGATGCCGAGGTGATGTTGCGGCAGACGCGGTTTCTCAAGGACTTGGTCGGGCTGTCGCGGACGATGACGATCCGGCTGGCCCCGAGTCAGGCGGTGACGGAGGAGGCGTTCAGCCGGTACACGCTGAAGGACACTTCGGATGTCGTGTACTGCCCGCATCGCGCGATGGGCGTGTTCCTGGTGGGTAAGGAAGCGGCCTCGTATGAGGTGACGATCGAGCGGCTTTCGGCGGCGGCGTTGTCTCCGGCGGAATCGCTGGCGCGGCTGTCGGTCGTGGTTGACCAGCTCCTGAAAGAGGTGAAGGTGCAGCGGCGGGCGGCTGACGCCGGGCTGAATCGGCTCCTGACCGGCGAGGAACCGACCGACGACGAGTCGACCACCGACTAGCCGGAAAACCAAGCGAGCACTGGAAAAAGCGCACGGCGACGTGTGCTGTGTTCAACGCGCCCTGATGCGCTTGGAATTGTTCCGTATAAACGCAGAACCGGCCTCTGGCTGCCAACCTTCACCGGTTCTGCGCTGTCCACTGGGAAGTGAACAATGACGAACATAACCGGTTCTGGACGGCGTGCGTCAACGGGGGTCACCCGGATGCGTTGCGCCGCATGCAAAAAGTTCGCTCGCCTCGTTCGAGATGCATCGAAGTGCGCGGCATGTCAAGGGATGCTGCCGCTTGACCTCGCCGCGGCTGAGGGCGGTGAGCGCCGATGAACGCGGCGGTGGTGATCGCTGTCGGCGCGGGTGTCGCGGTGGTGCTGTGGGTGCTGGCGAAGCTGGGTCGGGCGTTGGCGTCCATTGTGGAAACGCTGGCGGCGTTGGCGTTCCTGGGTTTCGCGTTCTGGACGGTGCTGCGGGCGGTCGGCTGGCTGGTGCGGCAGATCGTGACCCGCTGGCGAACCTGCATCACACTCGTTGTCCTCGCCGCGTGGTTGCGGTGGTGGGGCTGGCTGTCCCTGACGGTCGTGCTCGTCACGCTCGGCTTGATCGCGGTCGTCTGGCGCCAGCTCGACGTGGTGGGGTTCGACCGGTGGTGCGGACGCTGGCTGCGAGCGTGGTGGCTGCGCTGGGCCGTCTACGGGCGCAAGCTCCCGGATTGGCTGCACGCCTGCGGCCTGACCGTCCGGGACGAGGCGATTCCGGTGGACGTGACGGTGAACCTGGTGTCGCGGCGGCGGAAACGGCAAGCCATCACCCAAGCGCGGCAGACGTCCGGTGTGGCGGTGCCTGCGGTGTTGCGGGTGCGGTCGGGAGCGTCGTGGGACGAGGTCCGGGTTCGGCTGGTGCCGGGGCAGAAGCCGGAGGATTTCGACGAGGCGGCGCGGGCGTTGGCGACGGCGCGGAAGGTGTCGCGGGTGCAGGTGCGCGAGATCGCGCCGGATGTGGTGTCGCTGGACTTCATGCGCCGCGACCTGCTCACCACCCCGGTGCAATGCCGGCCGCTGCCCGGGCTGGAACCGGCTCGGGTGAATCTGCGCGCGGTGTATGCGGGGACGACGGAGTACGGGATGCCGTGGCGGTTGCCGTTGACCGGTGCGGGCGCGCACATCCTCGTCGCCGGTGCCAGCGGTGCCGGGAAGAACTCGGTCATGTGGTGCCCACTGGTGTCGGCCGCCTCGGCGATCCGCTCCGGTCTCGTGCGGGTGTCCGGTGTGGACCCGAAGGGCATGGAACTGGCCTACGGGCGCGGGATCTTCGCCCGCTACGCCGTGTCCGGCAAGGACACCCTCGAACTCTTGGATGGCCTGCGGGACGAACTGGAACACCGCAAGCGCGAGTTCGCCGGACGGACCCGTGACGTGCCGCTCTCGCAAGAGTTTCCCTTGGAGCTGCTGGAGTTCGACGAGATCGGCGCGCTCACCCGCTACGCCGACCGCAAGACCCGTGAGGCGATCGTGGAACACGTCGCGGTCCTCAACACGCAGGGGCGGGCGTTGGGGGTGTCGGTCCGCGGCTACGTGCAGGAGCCGACCAAGGACACGGTGCCGGTGCGGGAGCTGTTCACCCGCCGCGTCTGCCTGCGCGTCACCTCCAAGAACCACGTGGGGATGGTGCTCGGGGACGGCGCGTACGAACGCGGGGCGTGGGCCAACCGCATCCCGGAGACCATGCCCGGCACCGGCTACGTGTGGGGAGAGGGCATCCGCGAACCTCTGCGGGTCCGTGCGGGCTGGGTCTCCGACGACACCGTCAAGGCCCTGGAGCACTACGTCACCAACGGCGGCACCCACCACCTCGACCACGCGCAGACCGAGGAAAGGAGGGCCGCATGAACCGGCTCATGATCTTCCTCGACGCCATCCGAGACCACCTCGACCTGTATCAGCTCCCACCGGTCGCGTCCCTGGACGTCTCCGCATGGTCGCGGCCGATCACGGTGCAGCTGGACGTCGACGGCCTGGCCGCGGTCGCGCGGGCGCTGCTGACGTGGGCGAACACCCTCGACGACGTCACCGCGACGTTGTGGCGGGTCGCTGCGGGCGGCTGGGTGCACGTCGGGATCGTCGGCCGGACGCCGTGCGGCATCCCGGTGCGCGTCTACGGCGCGGTGATGTTCGACCCCAGCGTGTTCCCCGACCTTCCGGCCGGAGACAAGCAGCCGATGCCGGTGCACGTGCTGCGCGGGTGGGTCTCGCGAGGGGAGGCGGTGGCCTGATGGGCGAGACACGAGCCGACCGGATGCGGATGCCGCTGGCCGATGACGTCATTAAGGCGACTGCGGAGAAGCACGGGGTGTGCGTGCGGCCGTTCACGATGGAAGTCGGCGACCAGGACACCGGCGAGCTGCGGTACGTGCCTGTGCCGTGCGGGTCCACAGTGGAATCGGTGTGTCTGCCGTGTGCGCGGAAAGCCAAGGCGCTGCGGCAAGTCCAGTGCCGTGAAGGCTGGCACCTGACCGAAGAACCCGACCTCGCGGCGGACGAACCGACCGAGGACCAGACGGAGCTGTTGGCCTACCGGGCTGATCTCGTCGCGTCCTACCGCGAGGTCGCCGACACCGATCCAGCCGAAGCGGAAGAGCTGCGGGACGAGATCCGTGGTGTGGACGAAGAACTTCGGCAACTCGGCGTCCGGGGCCGTCTCCCGTCGGTCGACCTGCCGACCAGGAAGGCGGTGAAACGGTCGACGAAGCGGCGGCAGGACGCACCGAACCTACCCCGGCGGAAGGTCGCCAAGACCACCGTGGGCAGGGAGTATGCGGGGCGGTTCCGGCCGTCGATGTTCGTCACCCTGACCTGCGACACCTACGGCCCGGTCCGCGGTGACGGTTCCCCGGTCAACCCCGCTGCCTACGACTACCGGCGGGCGGCCCGGGACGCGGTGCACTTCTCCGCGTTGGTGGATCGGTGGTGGCAGAACCTGCGCCGGGTCGTCGGCTGGGATGTGCAGTACTTCGCGACGGTTGAGCCGCAGAAGCGGACCGCGCCCCACCTGCACGCCGCCATCCGGGGAACCGTGCCGCACGAAGTGATCCGGCAGGTCACCGAAGCCACCTACCACCAGGTCTGGTGGCCGAAGCACGACCAGATCGTCTACACCCACCGGCTCCCGAGCTGGGACGGTCCGGAGCGCGGATTTGTCGACCCCGATACCCGCCGACCTCTGCTGACCTGGGACGACGCGGTGGACCAGGTCGCGGAACCGGCGCACGTGGTGACCTTCGGCCGCCAGGTCCACTCCAAGGGAATCCTCGGCGGCACCGAAGACGCCGGCCGCCACATCGGCTACCTGACCAAGTACCTGACCAAGTCCACCGGCGAAGTGGTCGAGGCCGACACCCCGGCGCTGGCCGACCACCACGACCGGCTCCACGCCGAACTGGCCATCACACCCTGTTCGCCCCGGTGCGCGGTGTGGCTGCTCTACGGCATCCAACCCAAGGGAGCCAACGGAAAGACCACCCCGGGCCACTGCAAAGGCCGGGCACACCGGCGGACCACCCTCGGCCTGCCCGGTCGTCGGGTACTGGTGTCGCGGAAGTGGTCGGGCAAGACGCTGGTGGACCACAAGGCCGACCGTAAGGCGTTCGTCCTGGACGCGCTGGCCGCTGTCGGGATCGAGAAACCGCAACCCGATCCGGCGCGGCTCGTCTGGCGCAAGGTCGACGCCGCAGACCCGCACGTGCCACCGAGACCGCACCTGGTGATGCACGCGATCGCCGAACGCATCGCATGGAAAGCCGAATACGACCGAGCGCTACTCGCCGCCAGTCCGCCAGAAACTTCGGCAACTCAGCTCGCGGCGTGAAGGGGGAAGACATGAACAACGTGCACCAGATCGAACGGCTGTGGACTGTCGACGACGTCTCGGCCTACCTCGGCGTCCCGGTCAAGACGCTCTACCAGTGGAAGTGGCGTGGCGAGGGTCCGCCGGTCCGCAAGATCGGCCGCCATCTCCGCTATGACCCGGCTTCGGTCAAAGCCTGGGTCTCGCAAGCCGCCTGAGTGTTCGGCAATCACAAGAGGAAGGTCCACATGGGACACATTCAAGATCGGTGGTATCGGCAAGCCAGAGAGCCGGGGACCGACGAGTTGAGGTTCAACGACAAGGGCAAGCCGGTCATGGAGAAGACCGAGTTGTATGGCATCGGCCTGCGATACAAGGTCCGGTACCTAGACCCGGAAGGGCAGGAGCGCTCGAAGTCCTTCCCGGACAAGCAAAAGAAGCGGGCGGAAGACTTCCTGATCGAAGTGGAGTCCGACAAGCGCGAGGGCAAGTACGTTGACCCGCGCGCAGGCCGGATCTCGTTCAAGACGGTGGCTGAGCGGTGGGCCGCTGCACAGACGTACGACCACACGACGCGGGAACGGGTCACCAGCCGGGTGGCGAACCATCTCGTCCCGTACTTCGAGGGCAAGTCGATCGCAGCGGTTCGCCCCAGCGATGTTCAAGGCTGGCTGCGGTGGCTCCAGGAACGCGGTGTGAGCGCGAACTCGCGAGTCCTGTATTTCACGCACCTGGTGTCGGTGTTCAGCTTCGCCAAGGAAGACAAGCTCATCGTGAGCAACCCGGCGCAGGCCCGGAGTGTGACCAGGCCGCGGGAAGAACACGCGCGGGTTCAGCCATGGTCGGCCGAACGAGCGCAAGCGGTGCTGCAAGCTCTGCCCTTCCGGTATCGCCCTGCGGTTCAGATTCCGGCGGGGCTCGGGCTGCGGCAGGGCGAGGTGTTCGGGTTCTCGCTCGATGACGTCGATCGGGAACGGAACATTGTCCGAGTGGAGCGGCAAGTCCGGATCGTGAACAACGTGCTGTGCTTCGCTCCGCCGAAGCGGGGCAAGACACGTGAGGTGCCGATCGGGTCCCGGTTGCTCGCCGATCTGGACGAGTACGCGAAGGAGTTCCCGCCGACTCCGACGACGCTGCCGTGGGTGCATCCGGACGGCAAGCCGGTCACGGTGAACCTGCTGATGGTTGATTACGACGGGCTGCCGTTCCGTCGGGGCGGCTTCCGGCTCAACGTCTGGCGACCGGCGCTCAAGCGGGCCAAGATCGCGGCACCGACCCGGGCCGACGGGATGCACGCGCTCCGTCACCTTTACGCCTCGGTGCTACTCGACGCGGGCGAGTCCATCAAGGCGCTCTCCGGCTACCTCGGCCACTCGGACCCGGGCTTCACCCTTCGCGTCTACACGCACCTGCTGCCGACCAGTCACGAGCGCACCCGCAAGGCAGTCGACGGCCTGCTCCGGAGCTTCGGAAACGACTCAGGCCGCCCCCAGGCAGCGTGACGGCCTGGAGACGGCCTGAGAAAGATCCACAGAGGTAAAACCCCAGCTAGGAGTACATCGCCAACCAGATCGCGATGTAATGCGACACCGCAGCCAGCACCGTGCACGCGTGGAAGAACTCGTGGTATCCGAAGGTCTCTGGCCAGTGGTTCGGCCACTTCACCGCGTAAAAAACCGCCCCAACCGTATAAAACAGGCCCCCAACGCACAGCAGCACCAAAGCCGCGACTCCGGCATGGCTCAGCAACTCCGGCAGGACGAACACCGCGACCCAGCCGAGGGCGATGTAGATCGGCACCCCCAGCCAGCGCGGGGCGTGCGGCCACAGCATCTTCATCGCCACCCCGAGGATCGCGCCGCCCCAGACGATGCCCAGGACGATGTATCCCGTCGGCTTCGACATGGCCAGCAGGGTGAACGGCGTGTACGTGCCGGCGATGAAGAGGAAGATCATCGAGTGGTCGGCGCGCTTCATCCACTTGTACGCGCGCGGGCTCCACAGCCTGCGGTGATACAGCGCGCTCACGCCGAACACGCCCAGCACGGTGAGGCCGTACACGGACGTCGCCAGCGCGGCGACCGGCGAGACCGTCGACGCGGCGAGGCTGATCAGCGTGGCGGCCGCGGCGACCGCGCCGAAGAACGACCAGAAGTGGATGTGGCCGCGGAGCCGGGGACGGGTGTCCTCGGGCGCGGGCGGGGGTTCGATCGTCACGCTCACCGTCCCAAGGTTACGGGACCGTAGGTTTTTCGCCAGCCCCCGTGGCGCGTCACACCCCTGATCCAGGGGTGCGTACGCTCGGGCGACGTGAGCCTCCGGTCCTTCATGTCCGACGTCGTCTACAGCATCTACAGCCGCCGGCTGATCCAGCAAGCGGCGGGCCGTCATCCGCGGCATATCGCGATCATGCTCGACGGCAATCGCCGCTGGGCTCGCGAAGCCGGGTTCACCGACGTGGCCGACGGGCACCGCGCCGGGGCCAAGAAGATCGCCGACTTCCTCAGCTGGTGCCAGGAGGCCGAGGTCGAGGTCGTGACGATGTGGCTGCTCTCCACCGACAACCTCAACCGGGATCCGGACGAGCTCACCCCGCTGCTGAAAATCATCACCGACGTCACCGACGAACTCGCCGGGGCCGAGGCGCCGTGGCGGCTGCGCATCGTCGGCGCGCTCGACCTGCTGCCGCTCGAGGTGGCGCAGAAGCTCACCGCCGCGGCGGCGCGCACCGAGAACCACTCGGGCATGGAGGTGAACATCGCGGTCGGCTACGGAGGGCGGCAGGAGATCGCCGACGCCGTCCGCAAACTTCTCCTGCAGCACGCCGACGAGGGCACTTCGATTCGCGAGCTCGCGAAAATCCTCGATGTCGACCACATCTCGGAACATCTGTACACGTCCGGCCAGCCGGATCCGGATTTGATTATCCGAACGTCCGGTGAACAGCGGCTTTCCGGATTTCTGCTGTGGCAGTCCGCGCATTCGGAATTCTGGTTCACCGAGGCTTACTGGCCGGCATTCCGGCGCGTGGACTTTCTCCGCGCGCTGCGCGACTACGCCTGGCGGCATCGCCGGTTCGGGGCCTGAGGCGGCGGCCCGGCCCGGCGGACACCCACCCGGCCGGGCCGGTCAACCCCTGGCCGCGGACGCCGCGAAGGCCCCGGAGCCGGGCTCCGGGGCCTTCGCGCGAGACGGCTCAGCCGTGGTGGTGCTCCATCGAGTGGGCCACCAGCGCCGGGGTCAGCGCGATGCCGGTGTAGGCGCCCGCGACCAGCGAAGCGGCGCCGTAGCCCAGCGCGCCGCCGCCCTCGATGAAGGTGGCGTAAGCGTCGCCGAACGTCGGGTCCGGAGCGCCCTGCGTCGCGGCCGGGGAGGCGAACGCCGTCCCGCCGATCATCATCAGGCCCGCGGCCGCACCGGCGACAATTCCAGCCTTCTTCAGCACTTCGCACACTCCTAGGTAGAGATACTGGGATTCGGGCACCGGAGTGATCCGGTGGTGTGTCCCGCAGTAAGGAAATTACCCCCGAATGGCCGCTGGCGAATGGTGCGTACGCCCATTGTGTGAGAGCTGGAAGGCCCAGTTCACTCGGTCCGGTTCAGTGTCCAGGACGCGAAATGCATTCCGGTCTGCCCCGTGGTACAAGGCCCTTTACCTGGGGATTGCCTGCACTCGGTGATTAATTTTCCATGATCATCCATCCGTGCGACCCCCTGATCGACGGGTCCAGTGACGCTGAGTGAGCACTGTGGACACTCTGTTTCGGGCGACCGACGGTGGGATGACGAATCGGCGAATCACCTGTGTGGCTGCCTGCACGACCGGGCGGACGTAGGTACCTTCCGGGATAGAGGGCTCGCGTTCCGTGCGGGTCCTCGCGGGAGGCCCTGGTCGTGGCGTTGATCGAGGGGGCGGCTCAGCCGCCTGCGAGATGCACGAGGGGGCCGGCACCCGGCCCTCGTGGCCGTGCCGCCTGACGCAGCCAGCGTCAGGGAGTGCGGACCCAGCCAGGGAGGTGCCCGGCCCAGCGAGTGCGGGCGTGGGGTGCACACGCCCTCGAGGGAGATGCCGTCGTGACTGCGCAGCGTTCACCCCGCAAGGCCTCTGGCCGTTCTTCGACCGGTGCTTCGGCCCCGGAGAAAGCCTCGATCTCGCCCGAATCCCCACGCATCACTTATGTGCTCGACACGTCGGTGCTGCTCTCCGACCCGTGGTCGGTCACCCGGTTCGCCGAACACGCGGTGGTCCTCCCTCTGGTCGTCATCAGCGAACTGGAGGCCAAGCGCCACCACCCCGAACTGGGCTGGTTCGCCAGGGAATCCCTCCGGCTGCTGGACGACCTCCGGCTCAAGCACGGCAGGCTCGACGCCCCGGTCCCGATCGGCGAGGCGGGCGGCACCCTGCAGGTGGAGCTGAACCACACCGATCCGTCCGTCCTCCCGGTGGGCTTCCGCACCGACTCGAACGACCACCGCATCCTCGCGTGCGCGCTCAACCTCGCGACGGAGCGGCCGCAGGTCGTCCTGGTGACGAAGGACATCCCGCTGCGGGTCAAAGCGGGCGCGGTCGGGCTCACCGCGGACGAGTACCGGGCACAGGAGGTCACGCCGTCGGGCTGGACGGGCATGGCGGACGTGGACGCGCCCCAGGAGCTGATCGACACGCTCTTCTCGGGCGGTTCGGCGGATCCGGCGGAATTCGGACTCGGCGAGGTGGGCGAACTGCCGTGCCACACCGGGTTGCGGCTGCTCGCGGGCAGCTCCAGCGCGCTCGGCCGGGTCACGGCGGACAAGCGGGTGCGGCTGGTGCGCGGCGACCGCGAGGCGTTCGGCCTGCACGGCCGCTCGGCTGAGCAGCGCGTGGCGCTCGACCTGCTGCTGGACTCCGACGTCGGCATCGTCTCGCTGGGCGGGCGAGCAGGCACCGGCAAATCGGCGCTGGCGCTGTGCGCGGGCCTGGAGGCGGTGATGGAACGCCAGCAGCACCGCAAGGTCGTGGTGTTCCGCCCGGTCTACGCGGTCGGCGGCCAGGATCTCGGCTATCTGCCCGGGTCCGAGAGCGAGAAGATGCAGCCGTGGGCGCAGGCGGTGTTCGACACGCTCGGCGCGCTGGTCAGCCAGGACGTGCTGGACGAGGTGTTCGACCGCGGCATGCTGGAGGTGCTGCCGCTGACGCACATCCGGGGCCGTTCGCTGCACGACACGTTCGTGATCGTGGACGAGGCGCAGTCGCTGGAGCGCAACGTGCTGCTGACCGTGCTGTCACGGCTCGGCTCGGCGTCGCGGGTGGTGCTGACGCACGACGTGGCCCAGCGGGACAACCTGCGGGTCGGGCGGCATGACGGCGTCTCGGCGGTGATCGAGAAGCTGAAGGGGCACCCGCTGTTCGCGCACGTGACCCTGACCCGCTCGGAGCGCTCGCCGATCGCGGCGCTGGTGACGGAGATGCTCGAGGACCACGGCTGACCGGTCGTGAGTGGCAATCACGGTTAGAACCGTGATTGCCACTCACGAGGCCTCACCAGCCAGAAGGCAACGGGCGCCCCTCAGCAAACCCCGCCGCGGACTGCACGCCCAGCACCGCACGCTCGTGGAACTCCTCAAGCGTGCGCGCGCCCGCGTACGTGCAGGACGAGCGGACTCCCGAGCAGATCGAGTCGATCAGGTCCTCGACGCCCGGCCGCGCCGGGTCCAGCGCCATTCGCGACGTGGAGATGCCCTCCTCGAACAGCGCCTTGCGCGCGCGGTCGAAGACGTTGTCCGTGCGCGTGCGGGCTCCGACGGCGCGCTTCGACGCCATCCCGAACGACTCCTTGTACGGCCGGCCCTGCTCGTCGTACCGCAGGTCGCCGGGGGATTCGTGGGTGCCGGCGAACCACGAGCCGACCATCGCCGCCGACGCGCCGGCGGCCAGTGCCAGCGCGACGTCCCTCGGGTGCCGGACGCCGCCGTCCGCCCACACGTGTTTGCCCAGTTCCCGGGCGGCGGCGGCGCATTCCGCGACCGCCGAGAACTGCGGGCGGCCGACGCCGGTCATCATCCGCGTCGTGCACATCGCGCCGGGGCCGACGCCGACCTTGATCACGTCCGCGCCCGCGTGAATGAGGTCGCGGGTGCCTTCGGCGGTGACCACGTTGCCCGCCACGACCGGCACCTTCGGCGACACCGAACGCACCGCTTTGAGCGCGGCGATCATCTTCTCCTGGTGCCCGTGCGCGGTGTCGACGACCAGCGTGTCGACGCCCGCGGCGAGCACCGCTTCGGCCTTCGCCGCGACGTCGCCGTTCACGCCGATCGCGGCGGCGACGCGCAGTTTCCCGTTGGCGTCCGCGGCCGGGGTGTAGATCTCCGAGCGCAACGCGCCCACCGCGGTGAGGACGCCGGCGAGGCGCCCCTCGGCGTCGAGGCCCAGGGCAAGCCGTCCGCCGTGGCTGTGGAGGAGTTCGAAGACCTCGCGCGGCGGCGTGTCCAGCGGAACGGCGACGACGGCGGGCTCGGCGACGTCGGCCAGTCGCGCGAAGCGGTCCACGCCGGCGCAGGCGGCCTCGTCCACGACGCCGACCGGCTTGCCGTCGCCGTCGACGATGACGACCGCGCCGTGTGCTCGTTTGTGCACGAGGTTGAGGGCGTCGGCCACCGCGTCGCCGCCGGTGAGGACCAGCGGGGTGTCCCAGACGGCGTGCCGGGACTTCACCCAGGAGACGATTTCGGCGACCGCGGCCGTGTCGACGTCCTGCGGAAGCACGACGAGCCCACCGCGGCGAGCGACGGTCTCGGCCATCCGCCGTCCGGCGACGGCCGTCATGTTGGCCACCACCAAGGGGATCGTCGCGCCAGTGCCGTCCACAGTGGACAAGTCGACGCCGAAGCGGGATTCCACGTCCGAACGGTTCGGCAGCAGGAACACGTCGTCGTAGGTCAGGTCGTGAGCGGGCACGTGCCCATCCAGAAAGCGCACGAGTCACCAGGCTACGTGGCTTGCGCGCGAGACGCTAACCCGGCGTCGCCCGTGGAACAATGGCCAGGTGGACAGCCGCGATCGCGACGACCAGGGAAGGGCCCGCAACGCCCGCCCGCGGGATGGTCTGGGCCGCCCGCTGCCCTATGGCTCCGACGGCGTGCCGCGCCAGCCCGAAGGCGTGCAGCGAACCCCGGCGGAGACGCTGGCGGAGGCGCAGGACCTGCTGGACGCGGGCCGCCCGTTCCACGCCCACGAAGTCTTCGAGGACGCGTGGAAGGCGACGGACGGGCCGGAGCGAGAGCTGTGGCGTGGTCTGGCCCAGCTGGCGGTGGGGCTGACGCACGCGTTGCGGGGGAACGGGAACGGGGCGGTCGCGCTGCTGGAGCGCGGGGCGGAGAACATCGCGCCGTTCCGGGAGGACCCGCCGCACGGGGTGGACGTGGCCGGGTTGCAGCAGTGGGCGCAAGCGCTTGCGGGGGAGGCCAGGAAGCGGGTTCGGGTGGCGCCGGAGGTTCCTCGGCTGGCCCGGTAGATGCGGCTGGATGTTCTGGATCGGCTGGGGCGTGTTGGCGGCGATGGGGTCGTTGTGGCGCGGGGTTTGGAGCGCGCGCTCGGGGGTGGGGCCATGATCCGGGGGCGAGCCGAGCGCGGGTTTGGAGCGCGCTCGGCGGTGGAGCCACGATCCGGGGGCGAGTCGGGCGAATTCGGTGGCGCGGCTCAGTGAGACGACTCGGCGATGCGGGCTAGCGAGTGCCGAACTGCCGTGAACGAGCCGCGCGGTCCGGTGCGCACTGATTCCGGGGCTGCTGTTCTAGCGAGGTGCAAGCGTTTGCGGCCTATGCAGCCGCGGAAATCGCCGGGCGGGCAGGCAATCGGGTCGACCCGCCCGGCGAGGGGTGGTCAGGCGGCGGGCCATTCGGCTGAGCGGGCCTTTTCCTTGCCGATGGTCGTCGCTTCGCCGTGGCCGGTGCGGACGATCGTCGCGTCGGGGAGGGGGAAGAGGCGGTCGCGGATGGACTTCACGATGGTCGGGTAGTCCGAGTACGACCGGCCGGTCGCGCCGGGGCCGCCGTGGAACAGGGTGTCTCCGGTGAAGAGGACTTCCAGTTCGGGGCTGTGCAGGCAGACCGCGCCGGGGGCGTGGCCGGGCGTGTGCAGGACGGTGAGGTCGGTGCCGGCGACGGTGAGGACCTGTCCGTCGGCCAGGTCGCCGTCCGGGGCGCGGTCCGGGTGGGTCAGGTCCCAGACGACGCGGTCGGCGGGGTGCAGCAGGATCGGCGCGCCGGTGCGGTCGGCCAGCGCCGGGGCGGCGTTGACGTGGTCGTTGTGCGCGTGGGTGCAGACGATCGCGCGGACCGTGCGGTCTCCGACCACGTCGGCGATGGCGTCCGCGTCGTGCGCGGCGTCGATCACGATCACCTCGGAGCCGTCGCCGACTATCCAGACGTTGTTGTCCACTTCCCAGCTGCCGCCGTCGAGCTCGAACACGCCCGACGTGACCAGGTTCTGCACTATGGCCGTCATGCCGCAGACCCTAGTGGCCCGCGAGGCATACCGCCGGTACTTACTTTCGAGTATTCTTACTCGCGGTAAGTTATCCGCGACGACGGGACCGCTCATGACCGACCCCCGGGATCTGCTCGCCGAACCGCTCAAACTCGCCTGCGGGGCCGTGCTGCCGCATCGGCTCGCGAAGTCGGCGCTCAGCGAGCAGCTCGGCGACCGTCGCAACGCGCCGTCCGCCGAACTCGCGCAGCTGTACCGGACCTGGGCGCGCGGGGGTGCTGGGCTGCTGGTGACCGGCAACGTGATGGTCGATCCCACGGCGCTCGGCGAACCGCGCAACGTCGCGGTCCCCGCCGTTCCCGATCCGGCGGCGTACCGGTCGTGGGCGCGGTCCGTGGACGGGACGGACGCGCAGTTGTGGGTTCAGCTCAACCATCCCGGTCGGCAGAGCCCTCGGTATCTGTCCCGGCAGCCGGTCGCGCCGTCGGCGGTGCCGTTCGGCGATCGAGGGGTGCGGACGGCGTTCGCGGCGCCGCGGGCGTTGACCGGGGACGAGATCGAAGCGGTGGTGGAGAGGTTCGCGTTGTCAGCGCGGACGTTCGTCGACGCTGGGTTCGCCGGGATCCAGATCCACGGCGCGCACGGGTACCTGATTTCGCAGTTCCTCTCGCCGTTGGTGAACCGCCGCGACGACGAGTGGGGGCGTGACCGCAGCCGGTTCCTGCTCGAGGTGGTGCGCGCGGTCCGGGCCGCGGTGGGGGATCGCGTGCCGGTTTCGGTGAAGCTCAACAGCGCCGACTTCCAGCGCGGCGGCTTCGACGAGGACGAGTCGCTGCGGGTGGTTCGCGCGCTGGGCGAGGCGGGGATCGATCTGCTGGAGATCTCCGGCGGCACGTACGAGCGGGCCGTGATGATGGGCTCCGGCCGGGCGAGCACGCAGCGCCGGGAGGCGTATTTCCTGGACTATGCGGCGAAAGCCCGGCAGATCAGCGACGTCGCGCTGATGGTCACCGGCGGGTTCGCCACGGCGGCCGGGATGGCGGAGGCGCTGGAATCCGGTGCGCTGGACGTGATCGGGATCGGCCGTCCGTTCACTGTGGACCCCGCGCTGCCCGGACGGCTGCTCGCGGGCGAGGACGTCCGAGCCGAACGACGGTGCCCGCGCACGGGAATCCGGCTCGCCGACAGCCTGCTCGAGATCCAATGGCACACGCAGCAGATGCACCGCGTCGCCGCGGGCAAACCGGTGGACCTGAAGCGCGGCGCGTGGCGGACGTTCGCCCAGGCCGGGCTCAGCGATCCGCTGAACGCGTTTCGGCGGGTACGCGCGTGAGCCGCCGGTCGGCGACCCGCGCACCGCTGGCGAGCACGATGAAGAAGGCACCGATGAGCAGGCAGTTCAGCGTGACCTGTCCGTAGCCGAGATTGCCGGCGTTGACGAACGGATACGGGTAATAGCCGTCGATCGCGCCACGGACGAGCGTGAAAGCCAGCCATACCAAGGGATAGCCGAGCGACCACCAGACCGTGCGCCATTCCAGCACGCGCGGCGCGAAGAACAACCAGCCGAGCACGCACAGCACCGGCGTGACGCGGTGCAGCAGGATGTCCGCGGCGAGGCTGAGCCCGTGCAGTTCGTACAGCCCGGCGAGCGCGACCTGGTAGACGACGCCGGTGACCACGATCCCGACCAGCGCGTCCAGCCACAGCACGCGCAGCAGCGGCGAGGTGCCGCGGCCGCGAGCGAAAGCCGTGCTGGTGACCAGGACGAGGACGTTGGAGAGGATCGTGAAGTACGTGAACAGGTTCGCCAACCGTCCGCCGAAGCTGGCGTACCTTCCCTGCGGCGGCACCAGCGCGACGATCTGGATCACGAGCGCGGCCAGCACGACGACCGCAGTCACCCCGAACCACAGCCGGGCCAACGCTTTTGAAGACATGCCGCTGACAGTACGGCTCCGGCGGCACCCGCCCGGCCCGACACGACCGTGCTCGATCGAGCCGGGCCGGGTGAACTTGCCCGGAGGCCCGCCCGCGGGCAGGGGACTACCGCATCACCGCACCGCCTTCACCAGTGCCGGCACGAAGACCGACGCGTCGATCGTTCCCCAGCCGCTCGCGATGTCGTAGCCCGGACCGGCCTTGAAGCCTTCGACGCCCCACTGGCTGTTGTCGCCCTTGGTGACGTCGACGATCCCGGCCGCGGTGCCCTTCGGGCCCAGCTTCGAGTACAGCGCCGGGTTGATCTGCCCGAGCCGGCCATGGTTGGCCTGCACCGCCAGCGCAAGCACCCCGGCGAACAGCGGTGCCGACTGCGAGGTGCCCTGGACGCCTTCCATGCTGATGTCCGGGTACGCCCGCATCGTGCTGCCGGTGATCGTCTTGACGCGGTTCTGCCAGGACGGCCTCGCGTACGCCTTCGACAGGCCCGCCCCTTCGCTGAACCCGTTGTCCGCCGCGTTGACGAGGTCGTCCGGCTGGGTGCGGACGCCGCTCGCGTCGAGGTGGAGCTGGGTGCCGCCGAGCGCGGTGACGTTCGGGTCGCTGGCCGGCCAGCTCGCCACGCGGTACGGATACTTGCCAGGCCCCTGCAGGTACGACCCCGTCGGCCCGTCGTCGCCGGACGACGCGACCAGCGTGACGCCAGCCTTGCTCGCCCGCTCCAGCGCCGGGTCGAGGGTCTTGATCGACTCGAACGACGGGAAGTTCTCCTCGGTGGTGCCGAAGCTCATCGAAACCACGTCGGCGATCCGGTGCTCAGTCATGTAGTCGACGGCGTGCATCATCTCCGGCAACCCGGCGAAGCCCTGCGTCTCGGCGACCGGGGTGGCCGCGACGATGATCTTCGCCCCGGGAGCCATCGCGTGCATCATCGTGACGTCGAGGTCGGTTTCTCCGCCCCACGACTGGCAGGTGGCGGTGTCCACCCCGGGATCGGTGCACGCGGGCACCGCGCCGGACGGTTGCAGCACCTCGACGTTCGCCGGCGGCAGGCCGTGCTGCCGCGAGTACTCGTCCAGCACCTGCTTGACCTTGTCGTCGCCGAACGACACCAGCGTGGCCACGGTGGACCCGGCTCCGGTGATGCCCTGGTTCCACAGCTTCGTGGCGTTGTACGCGCTGCTTTCCTTCGGCAGCTTGGCCATCGCCGCGTTGAGCCGCGCCACCCGCTCCTGCACAGTGGTCGCGCCGACGAACGACTGCGCGGCAGCCGAGAAGTGGTGCCGCGACGGCTGTGGCGGTGCTGGCGCGGCACTGGCCGGTGCCGCCACCACGGTGGCGGCGAGCGCCACGCCCGCCAGCAGGGTCATCGGCCGCCCGAATCCGCGGACGGCTGATTTCACCCGGAACGTCATGCTTTTCTCCCATCGACGCAGGCCAGTGCTCCCACTCTCGGGTACGCGGCCACGGGTGCGACATCAACTTTAGTCGGGCGTTTCCGGAGTACAGCGGGGAAAACTGCCCGATGTCCGTAATATGCCCACTCATCCGGACGCCGGGCGCGGCGAACCTCATCCGGACGCCTCCTCGGAACCGGGCTGAGCTTCGGGCGCAGTCCGCCCCGCGGGACCGGGCTGGGCTGCGGATTGGCCCTCGGCCGCGGTCGGCTCCGCCGGACCGGGTTCCACCGCCGGACGGCTGCCGCGCAGCAACCCCCGCACGGTGTCGATGGTGTCCGCCTCAGCCGGGTCTTTGTCCGGCCGATATCGCACCACCCGCGCGAACCGCAGCGCCAGCCCGCCCGGATACCGCGTGCTGACCTGCGCCCCGTCCAGTTCGATCTCGACCACCATCTCCGGCCGCACGTGGACGGTCCACCGGTCGCGGTGCGTCTCGATCTCCTGGAACCGCTCGGTCTGCCAGGCCAGCAGTTCGTCGGTGAGGCCCTTGAACGTCTTGCCCACCATGATCGGCGGCCCGCCGTCCGGATCGCGCGCGCCGAGGTGCAGGTTCGACAGCTTTCCGGTGCGCCGCCCGTGCCCCCATTCCGCCGCCAGCACGACGAGATCGATGGTGTGCACCGGTTTCACCTTCAGCCACGCGCGTCCGCGCCGCCCGGCCGCGTAGATCGAATCGAGGTCCTTCACCATCACGCCCTCGTGCCCGGCGTCCATCGCCGCCTCGAGCACTGCCGCCGGGGATTCCGGACGGACCGAGCCGGGAATCACGTGCTCGCCCGCGACCCGGCGCAGCGCCTCGTTGCGTTCGGACAAGGGCGCGTCGAGCAGATCGACCCCGTCCAGATGCAGGCAGTCGAAGAAGTACGGCCGCAGCAGCAACGCCCGCACCTGTTCGTCCCGCGTGCTGCCGAACCGGCTCATCGTTTCCTGGAACGGCCGCGGCCGCCCGTCGTCGGTGAGCGCGAGGGTTTCGCCGTCCAGCACCACCGATTCGCACGGCAGCGACCGCACCAGCTCGACCAATTCGGCTACGCTGCCGGTGATTTCCCGCAGCGTGCGCGTGTACACGTGCACTTCCGAACCCCGCCGGTGCACCTGGATCCGCGCACCGTCCATTTTGTACTCGACGATCGCGTTGCGGTGCTCGGTCACCGCTTCCTCCAGCGATTCCGCCGGGGACGCGAGCATCGGCCGCACCGGGCGGCCCAGCTCCAGCCCGAATTCCGCGAGCGCCGCCGCGCCCCCGGTCAGCGCCGCCTGTCCGGTGACCGGCAACCGCCCGGACAGCATGAACGCGCGCCGCACCTGGTCGGCCTCCACCTCGGCCGCCGCCGCGATCGCGTCGACCATCACACCTTCCAGCGCGCCCTGCCGCAGCTCCCCGGTGACGAGCCGGAACACGAACTCCTGCTCGGCCCGGGTCAGCCGGGAGAACAACGCGGTGAGCACCTCGGCCCGGCGCTTCACCGAACCCGCGCCCGCCGCGGCCGCGACCTCGGTGAGCGCGACGTCGACCTCCGCCACGGAGACGGCAGGCGCGGCCGCGGGTTCGACGGCGAGGTCGGCGAGCGTGCGCCAGCCGGCTCCGAGCCGGTCCTGCGCGGTCTGCCCGGTGAGATACGCGATCACCGCGGGCAGTTCGCCGGGTTCGGCCGCGCGCAGCACACTGGCCAGCACGGCGATTTTCGTTTTCCGTGACCGCGTGGCCGCCAGTTCGGCGGAGGCGGTGACGAGGTCGGTGAACAACACCCGGCCATCATCGCCCCCGCCACCGACAAAAACTCCCGCCCCAGCCTCGACCGGGTGAAAAAGAGCTGGTCAGGCATCCGGACGAGTGCAGTACTGGTCCAGCAGCCCCTGTTTTGTCACACACGGCGTGTACCCTGCGTCCTGCAATTCCGCCCGGGCCGTGCTGCTGCGCAGATAGTCGAGGAACAACTTCAGCAGCGAATCGTTCTCCGGCACGCCCTTGGTGTAGAGGTACTCGACCGTCCAGAAGCGATAGCCCGCGTCGATGCTGGTCACGTCGGGGTAGCGGTCGTCGAGCTTCGCCATCGCGACCCGGCCGCCCGCCGCGGCGGTTTTGGCCGCCGGCACGTCCGCGTAGCCGATCGCGCCAGGCGTCTCGCCGACGGCGCGCAAGAGTTCGTCGGTCGTGCCGCGTTCGCAGCGCACGACAGCCGCGCGCGGTGCGCGGATCGGCGTCCGGCAGTCGTCCGAAGACAGTCCCGGCTCGGCCGCGCCCAGCACTTTCTCCTCGAAAGTCTTGCGCGTGCCCGATTCCTGCCCGCGCCCGACCACCCGGATCGGGACCGACGGACCGTCGCGCAGTTGCGCCCAGTTGGTGTACTTCCCGCTGAAGATGCCGCGCACCTGCTCGCCGCTCAACTGGTCGACGCCGACGGATTTGTTCACTACCAGGCTGTACACCAGCACCGCGACCGGTTGCGTGACCAGTTCCGGCCCAGCGTCGGAAGCCTTTCCGTCGGACAGCACTGCCAAGCTGTCCTTTTGGTCCGCTGGCAACGGTCCCAGCTCGCGCACCGCGGACACGCTTCCGACTGCCTGCGTCATGATCGTCGCGCCGGGACACTGCTGGTGGTACTCCGTCGCGATGCTGTTCATGATCCGCGCGAAGGCGCTGGATCCGTGCACCGCAAGGGTTCCGGTGCCGCAGCCGGGTTCGGCGCCCCGGGACGCGGCGACGAGGAGCATGCTGAGCAACGACCCGGTCAGCAGCACCCCGATCGCCCCGGTGACCATCGGCCACGACAGCCAGCGCTGTTTGCGTTCGTCCTTGATCCGTCCGCCGCTGAGCCGCCCGGTGACGTGCAGTTCCTTGGACAACGGCCCGCCTCGCCAGTCGTCCGGTTCGCGCAGCACGACCACGAGCTTGAACTTTTCCCGCCGCTTCAGCGAAAGCTGTTCCAGGCGCACGCCGTGCCATTGCGGCGCCGGGGCGGCCGGCGCGTCGGATTGCCGCAGCAGAGCGGTAAGCCGCTGCGGCAGCAACGCTCGCACACCGGACAGTCGCGCGGTCCCGTCTTCTGGGGTAGGCTGATCATGAGTGAAGAATTCAAGCCCGTTCCGGACTACCTCCCGCAGCCCGTCCTTGGCGTCCGACACCCGCGCGTCCCACACCACCCGCCGGCCGAAGGTGAACTGCAGCGGATGTTCCCAGTCGTCCGGGCCGATGTCGAAGCTGCCGGTGTTGCGGATGCGGATCACGACCACGCTGAGCGGTTCCAGCAGCCGCACGGTGCGTTCGAGCTGCGGATCCGCTTGCACCGCTCCGGTGCCTGAGTCGCCGAGCGGGATCGGGTTGAGCCCGATCTTGGAGTTGTACAGCTCCCGGTAGATGACGCGCCTGCGGCGGATGACGTAACGGTCGACGATCGGGGCGAGGATCGTCGCGCCCGCGACGACCGCGATCGGCACGATGCCGCGGTCGGACGTGAGCAGCTCGGCGAGCGCTCGCAGGACATCTCCGAAGCTCACGCCGCGCCTCCCCCTAGCCGCTCCCGGGAATGTCCACAGTAAGCGTCGAACCAGGGACCCCTCCCGGGTGCATCAGGTGTTCACCAGCGGTTCAACTGGCCGACGCGATCCGCTCGACGGCGGCGCGGAGCCGGTCCGGCGGGAGCGCGGCGTACCCGAGCACGAGACCCGGATATCCGGCTGAGCTATGGGAATAAGTCGACAGGGCCGGGGCGTGCACGCTTGCCGCGGCGAGTTTTTCCTGCAGCCGAACATCATCGGTGCCGTCGGGGAGCCGGACGACCAGGTGCAGTCCGGCGGCGATCCCGACCGGCTGCCACCGCGGCAAGCGCTGAGCCAGAGCTTCGATAAGCGCGTCCCGGCGAGCGCGGTACAGCCGTCGGGTGCGGCGCAAATGCCGGTCGTAACCGCCGGTGGCGATCAGATGCGCGAGCGCGGCTTGCGGGAGCGGCGGGCAGCCGAGGTCGTGCATTTCCTTGACCCGTGCCACGGCGTCGCGCAGCCGGCGCGGGGGAATGAGCCAGCCGATCCGCAACGCTGGTGCGAGCACCTTGCTGACGCTGCCGATGTACGCGACGTGATCCGGTGCGAGCGCGCGCATCGCGCCCAGCGCGGGACGGTCGTAGCGATGCTCGGCGTCGTAGTCGTCCTCCAGAATGAGCCCGCCGGTTTCCGCCGCCCACGCCAGCAATTGCCGACGGCGTTCCGGATGCAGCGCGACACCGAGCGGGAACTGGTGCGCGGCGGTCACCAATACGACCGAACAGTCCGAAGTGGACAGTTTAGCAACGTTGATTCCCTTGTCGTCGACCGGAATCCCGACCGGAGCCAGACCATGGTCGCGCAGCAGATTCGCTTGGCCGTGATGGCTCGGGTCTTCGACGGCGATGCGCTGGTCCGGCAACGCATCGGCCAGCAACGACAACGCTTCCGCGGCACCGCTGGTGATCACGATGTCGTCCGGATTCGTCGGCAGCGCCCGGACTCGACCGAGGTAGGCGGCCAGTTCCGTACGCAACGCCGGATGCCCGGTCGGGTCGGGGTA
The DNA here is from genome assembly GCF_046195355.1 of Amycolatopsis sp. VS8301801F10. Taxonomy (NCBI): domain Bacteria; kingdom Bacillati; phylum Actinomycetota; class Actinomycetes; order Pseudonocardiales; family Pseudonocardiaceae; genus Amycolatopsis; species Amycolatopsis sp. VS8301801F10. The sequence continues at coordinate 2,733,727 of NZ_CP176065.1, forward strand.
GCCGAGGCCGAGATCGGGCGTCGCGTTCAGAGCTTCTCGTTCGGCGGCAAGCCATTCGGCCCGGGGAAACGCGGACAACGCGGGCAGCCCGGGACGCAGGTCGAACTCCCAGGACGGCGCTTTCGCCGCGCTGACCCGGGGATTCGGTGCGGGATCGTCGATCGGCGCGACGCGAGTGCCCGAGCCGTGCTTGCTCAGCAGGTAACCCTCGGCGGTGAGCTGCTCGTACAGCGCGGTGACGGTGCCGCGCGCGACCCCGAGCTGGCGCGCGAGATCGCGGCTCGACGGCAGCCGGGTGTCGGCGGCCAGCCGCCCGGTGCGGATCGCGTCGCGCAACGCGGCCTCGACGGCGCGCCCTCGGCGTCCTCCGCCGGCGGCGGGCAGCAGCAGCTCCCGGATGGTTTCCACGGCCCCGACAGTACGGTGAAGTGGTCCAGTTAGGCCAGGGTTGAGTGGTCCTTCTGAATAGACCACTGACCGCAGAAGACTGAGCGGCGTGAAACGGTCGATGGTGCTTTCAGGGGTGGCCGGCGCGGTGCTGGTCGGCGGATCGGTGCCGGTCACCGGCATGCTGGACGGGTATCCGGTGATCACCGGGCAGGCGTTGCGGTACGCGCTGGGCGGCCTTCTGCTGCTGGGCTGGGCGAAGGTCACGCGCAGTCCGCTGCCCCGGCCGAAGCTCGGCGATCTGCCGACCCTGCTGGGCCTCGCCGCGACCGGGATGATCGGGTTCCAGGCCAGTCTGCTGCTGGCTCAACGCTACGCGGAACCCAGTGCGGTAGCGGCGTTTCTCGGTGCCAGCCCGCTCGTGCTCGCGCTGCTCGCGCCGCTGCTCGACGGTCGCCGTCCGTCCGCCGCTCCGGTCGTCGGAGCGGTGCTGGCCGGGCTCGGCATCGTGGTGCTCTCCGGCGGCGGATCCGCTTCCGCGCCCGGGTTGTTGCTGGCTGCGCTGGCGATGTTGTGCGAGGCGTCGTTCACCCTGCTCGCGGTGGGATTGCTGCGCCGGCTCGGGCCGTTGGCGACCTCGACGTGGGGCTGTTTCACCGCTGCGGCAAGCGGTTCCGTGGTCGGGACGGTGGTCGATCCGGCGGGCGCCTGGCAGTGGCCGAACGCGCGTGAACTCGTCGCGTTGCTGTTGCTGGCCGTCGTGGTGACCGCGGTGGCTTTCGTGCTCTGGTACAGCTGCGTCGTCGGTTTAGGCGCGGACCGGGCGGGCGTGCTGATCGGGCTGATGCCGGTGTCCGGGCTGGCGGTCGCGGTGCTGATCGGCGCACAACGGTTCGAGCTGAAAGATCTCGCGGGCGTCACCCTGGTCGCCGCGGGAGTCGCATGTGGACTGTGGAAACGCGAAGCGGCCCGTCCGGAATTGCCCGAACGAGCCGCTACGACTTGCTGAACGCTACTTGCCGCCGCGCGCCATCCGGAGCACGTCAAGCGCCTCGTCCAGCTGCGCTTCGGTGAGCTTGCCGTCGCGGACGTACCCGCGCTCCAGCACGACCTCGCGGATCGTCTTGAGTTCCTTGAGCGCCTGCTTCGCCACCGCGGCCGCTTCCTCGTAGCCGATGTACTTGTTGAGCGGCGTGACGATCGACGGCGACCCCTCGGCGTACTGCCGCGCGCGCTCGGCGTTCGCGGTCACCCCGGCGAACACCTTGTCCGCCAACAGCCGCGAGACCGCCGCGAGCAGCCGCGCCGATTCGAGCACGTTGCGCGCGATGACCGGCAGGTTCACGTTGAGCTGGAAGTTGCCCGCCGCACCGGCGAACGCGACCGCCGCGTCGTTGCCGACGACCTGCGCGACGACCTGCAGCGTCGCCTCCGGGATGACCGGGTTGACCTTGCCCGGCATGATCGACGAACCCGGCTGCAGGTCCGGCAACGCCAGCTCGGCCAGCCCGGTGCGCGGGCCGGAGCCCAGCCAGCGCAGGTCGTTCGCGATCTTGTTCAGCGACACCGCGACCGTGCGGAGGTGTCCCGAGGTCTCGACCACGCTGTCCTGCGTCGCCTGCGCCTCGAAGTGGTTGCGTGCCTCGGTGAGCGGCAACCCGGTGAGCTGCGCCAATTCCGCCGATACCGCCGCGCCGAAACCGTCGGGCGCGTTCAGCCCGGAGCCGACCGCGGTGCCGCCGATCGGCAGCTCGCCCAGCCGCGGGAGGCCGGACTGCAGCCGCTCGATGCCGAACCGGATCTGCGCGGCCCACGCGCCCGCCTCCTGGCCGAGCGTGATCGGCACGGCGTCCATCAGGTGCGTACGGCCGGACTTCACGACGTCCTGCCACTCCTCCGCGCGCGCCTCGATCGCGCCCGCGAGATGCTCCAGCGCCGGGATGACATCGGTCAGGACGGCCTCGGTGGCGGCGACGTGGATCGTCGTCGGGAACGTGTCGTTGGACGACTGCGACGCGTTGACGTGGTCGTTCGGGTGCACGTCGCGGCCGAGTGCGCGGGTGGCCAGCGTCGCGATGACCTCGTTCGCGTTCATGTTGGACGAGGTGCCCGAGCCGGTCTGGAAGACGTCGATCGGGAAGTGCTCGTCGTGCTTGCCCTCGGCGACCTCGTCGGCGGCCTTCGCGATCGCGTCGGCGACGTCGGCGTCCAGGACGCCGAGACGCGCGTTCACGCGGGCGGCGGCGGCCTTCAACAGGCCCAGCGCGCGGATCTGGGCGCGCTCGAGACCGCGGCCGGAGATGGGGAAGTTCTCGACGGCACGCTGCGTCTGCGCGCGGTAGAGCGCGTCGACCGGGACGCGGACCTCACCCATCGTGTCGTGTTCGATCCGGTATTCCTGTTCAGCCATGCCTTCGATTCTGGCCCCGATTCGCGCAACCGGCCGGGTGTTGTCGCCCACCCCGGCGACTAAGCTCGGCTGTGTTCTCGATCACCGCCGCCCACCACTGGCATGGAGCGAGTCTCATGGATTACGACCTCGTCGTCATCGGAGCCGGTCCCACCGGCCTCTTCGCCGCCTACTACGCGGGATTCCGCGGCCTGTCGATGGCCGTTGTCGATTCGCTGCCCGAACCGGGCGGCCAGGTCACCGCGATGTATCCGGAGAAGATGATCTACGACGTCGGCGGGTTTCCCGCGGTCCGCGGCCGGGATCTCGTGCAGGGACTAGTGGACCAGGCCGCGCCGTGGAAGCCGGACTACCTGCTCGGCCGCAAAGCGGAGAAGCTCGAGAGCGTCGACGGCGGTCTTGAACTGACCCTCGACGGCGGCGACGTGCTGCGCGCGGGCGCGGTCCTGATCACCGCGGGCATCGGCGAGTTCACGCCGCGTCCGCTGCCCGCCGGGGACGGCTGGCTCGGCCGCGGGATGGTCCATTTCGTCCCGTCGCTCGCGGCGCACGCGGGCCAGCACGTCGTCGTGGTCGGCGGCGGGGACTCGGCGTTCGACTGGTGCCTGGCGCTGCATCCGGTCGCGGCGAGCGTGACGCTCGTGCACCGGCGCGCGAAGTTCCGGGCCGCGGAATCGATCGTGCGGCAGGTGCGGGAGCTGGGCGTGCGGCTGGTGACGGACGCCGAAGTGGCCCGGTTCGTCGAAGCCCCGGACGGCTCGCTGACGGCGGTCGACGTGACGGTGAAGGGCGGCCCGGACGAGCAGTTGCGCGCGGACGCGGTGGTCGCGGCTTTGGGATTTACCGCGGATTTGGGGCCGATCGAAAGCTGGGGCCTGGAAATCGACCACCGGGCGATTTCGGTGGATTCGACAATGGCGACGGCTCGGCCGAGGGTGTACGCGGCCGGGGATGTGGCGGCGTATCCGGGAAAGGTGAAACTGATCGCGACCGGATTCGGGGAGGCGGCTACGGCGGTGAACAACATCGCGGTGGCGTTGAATCCCGAGGCGCACTTGTTCCCGGGGCATTCGAGCAACGTCGAGTGAATCAGCCGGTTTTCTCCGCCAGCCACGGCTGATACGCCACCGCCGACGTCGCGATCGACGGAGCCGATCCGCAGGTCGGCGACCCGTTGCCCGGGCGGCTGACCATCCCGGCCAGCACCCACCGGTCGCCGTCGCGGATCAGTTCCGGGCCGCCGGAATCGCCGTAGCACGAACCGGATCCGCCGGGGTTGTCCGTGCACAGTTCGGAGGTTCCGTCGAAAGCCGCCGTGCATTTCGCGCCCGGCACCAGGTGCGTGTCGAGTTGGCGCAGCGTCTTCGTGACCGGGCCGCAATTCGGTGTCGCGCACGTTTGTCCCCAGCCGATCACCCGGACCGCCGTGCCCGGCGACGCCGAACCGCCGATCGCGATCGGCGTGGCCTTCACCGGCGCGGTCAGCCGGATCAAACCGACGTCGCCGGTTTGCGTTTCGGCGTTGAAATGCGGGTGCAGCACGAATTCCGCTGCTTTCGGCGTTTCCCCGCCTTCGTCCGCGTTGGCGCTGCCGACGCGCAAGCCGATCGTCGCCGGGTCCTTCGCGGACAGGCAGTGCGCCGCGGTGACCACCCAGGTCGGCGTGAGCAGCGAACCACCGCAGAACAGCGCGCCGCCCGAGGTGTGCAGGGACACCGCGAACGGGTACGGCTGGTCCGCATCGGTCCCGCCGACTATGGACGGCCCGGCCAACGCGCTGCCCGCGCTGAGCACGACTCCAATGAGGACAGTCAGCACCAGCGCGAACAGCCGTTTCGACACCGGGAAACTCCTTGGCAGGTCAGGGAAGCGGAGGCACCACGTGCTCGTCCTCGTCGAGGTCGAGGTTGCCGTCGAAGTTCACGGACGAGTACGCCCGCAGCTTCTCGAGCCGGTGGTAGCCGTCGATCATTCTGACCGTCCCGGACTTGGACCGCATGACGATCGACTGCGTCGTCGCGCCGCCCGCCCGATAGTGGACACCGCGCAGCAGGTCGCCGTCGGTGACGCCGGTCGCGCAGAAGAACACGTTGTCGCCGGTGACCAGGTCGTCGTTCAGCAGGATCCGGTCCAGGTCGTGGCCCGCGGCGAGCGCCTTCTCGCGCTCCGCGTCGTCCTTCGGCCACAGCCGGCCCTGCAGTTCGCCGCCGAGGCACTTCATCGCGCACGCGGCGATGATGCCCTCGGGCGTGCCGCCGATGCCGAGCAGCATGTCGACGCCGGTGGTCGGCCGGGCCGCGGCGATCGCGCCCGCGACGTCGCCGTCGGAGATGAACCGGATCCGGGCACCTGCCTCGCGGACCTCTTTGACCAGCTGATCGTGGCGCGGCCGGTCGAGGATGCAGACCGTCACGTCGCTGACGCTGGAGTTCTTCGCCTTCGCCACGCGCCGGATGTTCTCCGCGACCGGGGCGGAGATGTCCACCTTGCCCGCCGCGTCCGGGCCGACGGCCAGCTTCTCCATGTAGAACACCGCGGACGGATCGAACATCGCGCCGCGCTCGGCGACGGCGAGCACGGCCAGCGCGTTCGGCATGCCCTTCGCCATCAGCGTGGTGCCGTCGACCGGGTCGACCGCGACGTCGCAGTCCGGGCCGTCGCCGTTGCCGACCTCTTCGCCGTTGAACAGCATCGGCGCTTCGTCCTTCTCGCCCTCGCCGATGACGACGACGCCGCGCATCGAAACGGTGGAGACGAGCTGGCGCATCGCGTCGACGGCAGCCCCGTCGCCGCCGATCTTGTCGCCTCGGCCGACCCAGCGGCCGGCCGCCATCGCGGCTGCCTCGGTCACCCGCACCAGTTCCATGGCGAGGTTGCGATCAGGCGCTTCGCGTCGGCTGCGGTCACTGGCGGTGGTCATGGTGGCCTCCCGGAACACGGTTCGTCAGCGGATGCCCAGTCTGTCAGATCTCTAGACCACCTGACCGATTCAGCCACGCATGGTGCACGTCACTCTGTGTCGTCGTCGGTCTCGACCGAGGCCAGCGCGGCTTCGATCCGCTCGCGCGCGCCTTCCAGATGCCGCTCGCACACCTTGGCGAGCCGCTCGCCCTTCTCCCAGAGCTCCAGCGACTGCTCCAGGGAAAGCCCGCCGGCCTCGAGTTCCTTGACGACCTCGACGAGCTGATCGCGGGCCTGCTCGTAACCGAGTCCGGCGGTGTCTGCTTCGCTCACGTTCTCCGACCTTGTGGTGCACGGGGCTGTCGGCGCAGGGTACCGCGTTCGGCGCTGCCGCCGGGGAGGCTCGATCGGGTTCGCCGCGGGCAAGCGACCACCGCGCTGGCCATCGCGTGGTCGTATCCGACGAAAGCCAGCGCGAACTCCTGCCCGTCACCGTCCGCGATGGCGTCCTCGAGGTTCTCCTGCGCGCTCGCCACGCGGCGCCGGTGGCCGGTCCCTTCGGCGAACCACCACCGGACGCCGACGTGTTCCGACGTCGCCTCGGACAGGCGCCTGAGCTGCGGGGCCAGCCCGCGCCGGGCCGCGGTGCCGCAGCCGGCGAGCAGCGCGGTCCAGCATTCGTCGGCCGCGCGGTCGGTGACCAGGGCCTGCCGCAGCAGGACACCGGCGTTGAGCCGGGCGGCGGCGTCCACCGTGAGCGGGAGGAACGCCGGGGCCCGGTGCATCACGGCCGGTCTCCTTCCGGTACGGGTGTCGTCGGCTCGACGGATTCGGCCACCGCGTGGACCGCCCCGTCGGCGACCCGTACGCGCAGCTGCGCTCCGTCCTCGATCTGGGAGACGGAGCGGAGCACGTGGAGGTTGCCCGCGGAATCGGTGAACTGGACGACGGCGTAGCCGCGCTCCATCGTGGCCGCCGGGCCGAGCGCGGCCAGCCTGCCCCGCGCGTTCGCGACTTCCGCCTGGTCCTTGGCGAGCAGGCCGAGCATCGCGCGCCTGCCGCGTTCCCGGTGCATCTCGACGTCGCTGAGCCTCCGCTCGATCGGACCCAGCGGATCGGCCAGCGACGGACGGCTGCGCAGCTGGGTCAGCAGCCGCGTCTCCCGGTCGACCCAGCCGTGCAGCGCGCGCCGGCCGCGGTCCCGCATTTGCCGCACGCGCGCGGTTTCCTCGCGGACGTCCGGCACGATGCGCTTGCTCGCGTCGGTCGGCGTGGAGCAGCGCAGGTCGGCGACGTGGTCGAGCAACGGGGTGTCCGGCTCGTGCCCGATCGCGCTGACGATCGGCGTGCCCGCGGCCGCGACCGCCCGGCACAGCGCTTCGTCGGAGAATGGCAGCAGGTCCTCGACGCTGCCGCCGCCGCGGGCGATGACGATCACGTCGACGTCCGGATCTTTGTCCAAAATGGACAGTGCACGGAGGATTTGCGGCACTGCTTGCGAACCCTGCACCGCGGTGTTCAGCACCTTGAACAACACGTGCGGCCAGCGCGCCTGCGCGTTCGCCAGCACGTCCCGCTCAGCCGCCGACGCGCGGCCGGTGATCAGCCCGATTCCCTTGGGCAGAAAGGGAATCGGCCGTTTCCGCTCCCGCGCGAACATGCCTTCGGCGGCGAGCAGCTTGCGCAGCCGTTCGATCCGCGCGAGCAGTTCGCCGATGCCGACCGCGCGGATCTGGTCCGCGCGCAGACTGAGCGTGCCGCGGCCGAAGAAGAACGACGGTTTGGCGTGGATGACCACCCGGTCGCCTTCGCGCAGCGGCGTCGGCAGTTCGCGCACCAGCCACATCGGGCAGGTGACGGACATCGAGACGTCCGCGGACGGGTCGCGCAGGGTCAGGAACGCGGTCTGCGTGCCGGGCCGCGCGTTCATCTGCGTGACCTGGCCTTCGACCCAGACGTCGCCGAGCCGGTGCACCCAGTCGCCGATTTTGCGCGCGACAGTGCGGACCGGCCACGGGTTCTCCGCGCTGGTCGCGGGGTCGTTGCTCACTGGCCTTCCGCGGGGTCGCCCGGCTGTTCCTCGGCCTTGCGCGCGTTGCCGATCCGCCGCGCCAGCATGCCGACGAACGACGCGCGGTCGGCGTGGGACTTCTCGTACTCCAGCAGTTCTTCCAGCTGAGGCACGGTCAGCCGGCGCAGCCGGGCGCGCAGCTGCGGCAGGGTCAGCTCGTCGTAATTGCCCAACCCAGCCGGGCCGGAGCTGTCGTTCTCGCCCTCGGAGTGCTCCTCGGCGAGCGCGCGGGTCTCCTCGACCCACGGGTCGTCGATGGTCTCCGGCGGCTGCGCGCGGTGGCCGTTGGCGCGCGGCTCGGGCAGGTCGGGCGGATCGCTGACCGGCACGAGCGTGGGCCGGGCCGGGGCGAATTCGGGCTCGGCGTCCTCGTCGAACGTGGCCCAGCTGGGCGTGTCCTCGACGGGACGCAGCATCGACAGCGCGTCGTCGCCCTTGATGGCCAGCTCGGTGACCTGCTGCTGGACGCGCATGGACAGCTGCAGCACCTGGCTCACGACGGTGACCGGCAGGCCGGTGAGCTGCTTCGGGAGCTCACGAACCCGCTCGGCGGTGGTGACGGCGAGGCCCGCGGCGACCCGGAGGGGGAGCGGGAGTGGCTTCATGGGTCCAGCGTGCCGCATCAGCGCTGTTCTGCCCAACCGAACGGGTGGCCAGAGGCACCGGACGTGACGCCCGGCACAGCCTGAATGGCCGCCGCCGTCATCCGAACGAGGACTTCAACCCCGCGTCGGCGCTGCCCGTACCCTGGAGGCATGACTTCTGCGAGTCCCGGAACCGAACCCGCCGGTACCCCGACGATTTCCCGGTCCGGCGCCGCCAAACGCGTGCTGCTCGCGAAGCCGCGCGGGTACTGCGCCGGCGTTGACCGCGCGGTCGTCGCCGTCGAGAAGGCGCTCGAGCTGTACGGGCCGCCGGTGTACGTGCGCAAGGAAATCGTGCACAACCGGCATGTCGTCGAGACGCTGCGCGAACGGGGCGTGATTTTCGTCGACGAGACCTCCGAGGTGCCCGAGGGCGCGCTCGTGGTGTTCTCCGCGCACGGCGTTTCGCCCGCGGTGCACGCCGAGGCCGCGGAGCGGAACCTGCGCACCATCGACGCGACTTGCCCGCTGGTCACCAAGGTCCACAAAGAGGTCAACCGCTTCGCCAAGGACGACTACGACATCCTCCTCATCGGCCACGAAGGCCACGAGGAGGTCGAGGGCACGGCGGGCGAGGCTCCGGACCGGGTGCAACTCGTCGACAAGCCCGAGGACGTGGACAAGGTCGACGTGCGCGATCCGTCGAAGGTGATCTGGCTCTCGCAGACCACGCTGTCGGTGGACGAGACGATGGAACGCGTCGACCAGCTGCGCGACCGCTTCCCGACCTTGGCCGACCCGCCCAGCGACGACATCTGTTACGCCACCACCAACCGCCAGGTCGCGGTCAAGGCGATGGCCCCGGAGTGCGACCTGGTGCTGGTGGTCGGCTCGAAGAACTCGTCGAACTCGAAGCGGCTCGTGGAGGTGGCGCTGAAGGCCGGTGCGTCTGCTTCGCACCTGATCGACTTCGCTTCGGAGGTCGACGAGGCGTGGCTGGAAGGCGTGTCGACGGTCGGGGTCACGTCGGGGGCTTCGGTGCCGGACGTGCTGGTGATGGACCTGCTGAAGTGGCTGGCCGAGCGCGGGTACGGGCAGGTGGACGAGGTGACCACGGCGAACGAGAAGATCGCGTTCGCGTTGCCGAAGGAGCTTCGGAAGGCGGTTAAGTCGTCGGAGTCCTGAGGCGGGTTTTGGTTGTTGCCTATGGATTTTGGGTGTTTTCGTGTGGTTCCGCGGGCTGGGGCTTGGCTGCTTAGGCGGGGGACTGATCCGCGGGCGTGTCGAGGTTTCCGCTTGTGCTGGATAGCCGGCCCGTCTCGTGCGCCGGAATCTCTTTGACTGCAACAAAAGGCCGCCGATCCCCGGTGCGGGTTCGGCGGCCTTTTTCGTCTTCCGGGGTCGTGCCGTGCCCGGTTAGCCCTCGTCTGTCTTGTGCCGGTGTTATGCGGTGCCTCGGTCGGCCTTCGTCTGTCTTGTGCCGGGTCGTGCGGTGCCCTGGTCGGCCTTCGGTTGTCTTGTGCCGGGGGTCGTAGTGCCCCCGTCGCCTTCGTCTGTCTTGTGCCAGGTCGTGCGGTACCCCGGTCAGCCCTCGTCTGTCTTGTGCCGGGGGTCGTGCGGTGCCCCGGTCAGCCCTCCTCTTCCCAAGGGCGCTGGCGACGCGGCGGCTCCCGGCGAGGCGGACGCGGACGCCCAGGCGGCGGTTCGTCCCCGCGCGGCCGACGCCGCGGCGGCGGTGTGTCGCCACGCGGGTCCCGACGGCGCGGATCGCCTTCCGGCGGCCGCGGCCGACGCCCCTCCGGCGGCGGTTTCCGGCCACCGCGCGGAGCGTTCGGGTCCAACGGGTCGCGCCGAGGACGGGCACCCGGGTCGGCCGGCGGCCGCGGACGGCGCGGCGGCGGAGCGTCGACATCCCGGTCCCGCGGCGGACGACGCCGGTTGCCCGGAAGCGGCGTCTGCCCGGTCTGGCCGGTGCGGGAGGCCGGCGGCCGCGAACGCGGACGGCTCGCGGCTTTGTCGTCGTCCTCGTCCCGCGACCGAGGAGCCTTGCCGTCCTTGATCTTGACCGGCGCGTCCGGGTCGCGTTCGCGGTAGATGCGGAAGAAGCCGAACAGCAAGGTGACGCCGGTGGTGACCGCCATCGTCGGGAAGCCCTTGATCAGCGGCGTGCCGATGTTGAGCAGCTTCGAGAGAGTGTCGCTCGCTTCCGGACCCCCGCCGGTCAGCAGCACGACGCCCGGCACGGTGACGGCGAGCACGAGCGGCGGCTGCACCATCGGACCGAACAGCCCGCGTCTTTGCACCGCGCCGACCGCGATCACGGCCCCGAGGAAGTAGCCCGCCTTGAAAACAAAACCGAGGCTGCCGGTGGACTTCTCGTCGATGATGGCGCCGAGCACTGCCAAGCCGAAGCCCACGAGCACAGCCGCCCACCAGGGCAAGCCGCGCCTCGTGCCGACGACGAGACGCTCGTCCCACGGCACGGGGGCGTCATCGGCATCAGGATCGCTCTGGCGATCGCGTATCGCGGTCACGAGGCACACCGTAGCCCGTACTTGTCACGATCTTGTTGGCACTGCCGAGGACAGCACGAAGCAGCCACTCGACCGCATGACATTTCGTCCGGTCGAGCGGTACCCGCGGTACGGCCGCCCCGCCCCGCTCCGCCAGCCGGGGAATCAGTGGACCAGACCTCTGACCAGCGGTGATACCGACGGTATGGTCTGCCTGTCCGATTCCGGGCCCCGCGCTGACCCCAGGCTATGCCACGAGCCGACCACCGCGACGGCGGCACCACCGGTCCCGTTCCGGAACATTCGCCGTTCTGGAACTTGACCGGGAATTGACGTTCCCGTGAACCGCCTGAGCGCCCGGATCCTGCCCGCCCGACGCCGGAACCCTGCCCTTTCGATCGCCGCGGCGGCAGTGTCCAACCTGGACGTCGCTGTGGGTTCCGGGCAATCCGGACGCCGGTGTCCGCCCGCCGGTGCCCGCCCGTCGGTGTCCGCCGGGTCGGCACGCGCCTGACCGCCCGGCCACGCGAGTGCCGACGGCCTCGACGGACCGCGCGTGCACTCGGGATGCCGCCTTCGCCGACACCCGGGCGCGGGGTACCGCTCACCCGGACGGTGTTGCGGTGACCTTGGACGCCCGCCGCCTCGCCGACGCCGCGCTAACGCTCACGCCCGAGCGAGACCGCGCACAACCTCCGGGGCACCCGAGCAGGATCGCGCCAGGACGCCAAGCCGGGCATGCGGCCAACCCCGCCGAACGACGCCCGACGCGCTCAGCCGCCGAGGCCCGGACCGCTAGCTCGTGCCGTCGAGGACGTCACCAGACCCGCCAAGTTGGCGCAGCCGGGCCGCGCGAACTCGCGCCGCCGAGGCTCCCGTTATCCAGGACTCGCTGCGGTGCCTTGCCGCGACAGTGCGACGCCGAGGCTCACGCTGCGCGGGTGCGCTGCGGTGCCTTGCCGCGACAGCTCATGCGTGCAGGCTCACGCCGCCCAGCCGCGCTGTGGGTGCCTTGCCGCGACAGATCGCACCGTCGAGGCTCACGCCGCCCAGCCGCGCTGTGGGCACCTCGCAGGGACAGTGCGCGCCGCCGAGGCCAGCGCTATCCAGGTCGCGCCGCCGTGCCTCGCCACGCCAACCCACGCCGCCGGGGCCAGCGTCGCAAGGCCGCCTAGCCGTGCTCGCACCGCCACATCGCGCCGCTGGCTAGTTCCGCCGGACCGCGCCTGCACAGGGCCGTGCCACCGGCATCCGTGCCCGGCCGCCGCCCAGCCGCCGTCCAGCCGAACAGCGTCGCCACGCACACGCCACGCACACGCCGCCAACCGCGCAGACGCCGCGCAGCCAGACCAGGTAGCCAAGACCTGCCCCGGCCAGCACACCGTCAGGCTTCAAGCGCCAGCCCGCGTCCCACGAATCCCCGGCCGTCCTAAGCCACAGCCGAGCCCGCCTCGCGAGGGCATGCCGTCGATCGTCCGATCGCGACCGTCAAGCCCGCGGCCATCGCGCCGCGACCTCAACCAGCTGTCACCTCGTCTCCCTTCCGTAGCGGAGGCACCGGAGCCGGACTGCCCGACGCGTCGGTGAGCGGTGCGACCGTCGCGCGGAACGCCTCCAGCGCCTCGAGTTCCCTACGGCGGGCTGAGACGAAGCGCTGCAGGTGCGTGGTGGAGAGGTTCAGCGCTTCGACCGCATTGCCCGCGGCCCGGTGCGCGGCGGCGGCGCCCGCGCGCACTTGCTCGACGTCCTCGACGAGCGCCCGGTCGCTGGCGGCGAACAGCGCTGCCGACGCGAGCACCCCGAATCCCGTGGGGCCGCACAGGAAGACGCGGCGGTCGATCAGCCAGCGCAGCAGTTCGGGATCGGTGTCGAGGGCGGCGACCACGGCGGCGTCGGACGGGACGAACATGATGGTGCCGTAGATCGCGTCCGCCCAGCGCTGGTAGCCCTTGCCCGCCAGCTCCGCCGCGCGGGAGCGCAGTTGCCGGACGTGGACGCGCAGCGCGTCGAGCCGTTCCTCCGGGTCGTCGGTCTCGACCGCCTCCGCCCAGATGGCCATGCTCGCCTTCGCGTCGACCGGTACCGCCCGGCCGCCGCCGACGTTCAGCACCAGGTCGGGCTTCGCGCTGCCGCCGCCGCCCAGATCGGTCTGCAGGGTGAAGTGCAGTCCCTCCCGCAGTCCGAGTGCGCGCGCGGTTTCCACGAGCACCTGCTCGCCGAGTTCGCCGCGGCCGTGGATCGACGCGAACGCCACCTCGTACCGGCGCAGCGCGAGTTGCTGCTGGTCGCCTTTCGCGCGTTCCGCCGCCACGAGCCGCGCGGCTGCGTCGGCCCGGCGCATTCCGTCGTTGTAGAGCCGCCACAGTGCGACTACCGCGACGCACAGGAGCAGCGCGAGCACGACGGCCGCGGTGGTGATCACCGTCTCCACCCGGTCCTCCTCTCCGTCGGGTCCGGCGGGTGTCCGGACGCGAGACATCATGGCGGACCCCACCGACAAAAACCGGCACCGCTGGTCGCGCTGTGTAGCTGACCTGCGACTTTCCAGATCCGGGGCTGGGCGTGTCCGCAGTGGACCTGATCGGCTTCGTACACACGTTCGAGTGGGGCCTCGGCGTGGCTCCGGGATTTCGTCGGGGTCTGCTCCTAACGTGGTCGCCGTGAGAGTCCTCCATACCTCTGATTGGCACATCGGCCGCACGTTCCACGGCGCCGATCTGCTTACCGAACAGGAGGCCGCCCTCACGCACATCGCCGAACTCGTCGACCGCGAGTCGGTCGACGTCGTGGTGGTGGCCGGTGACATCTACGACCGAGCGGTGCCGTCCGCCGAAGCTGTCCGCGTCGCCACGGCCGCGATGACCCGTATTCGCCGGGCCGGCGCGGAACTCGTAGTCACGCCGGGCAATCACGATTCGGCCGCGCGGCTGGGCGCGTTCGCCGAATTCGCGGCGGCTGGCGGGCTGCACGTCCGCGCGACTGTCGAAGGCATCGCGGAACCCGTTGTGCTGCACGACGAACACGGCCCGGTCGCCTTCTACGGCATTCCGTATCTCGAACCCGAGCCGTCGCGGCACGCGCTGGGCGTGCCGGAGGCGCGCGGCCACACCGGCGTGCTCGGCGAGGCGATGCGGCGGGTGCGGGACGACTTGGCGAGTCGTCCGGGCACCCGATCCGTAGTGCTGGCACACGCTTTCGTCACCGGCGGCGAGGCCAGCGAATCGGAACGCACCATCGCGGTCGGCGGAGTCGAGCAGGTTCCCGGCTCGGTGTTCGACGGCGTGGACTACGTCGCGCTCGGGCACCTGCACGGACCGCAGACGCTCGCGGAGCATCTACGGTATTCCGGAAGTCCGCTGGCGTATTCGTTTTCCGAAGCGCGGCAACGGAAATCGGTGTGGTTCGTGGACCTCGACGCCGCCGGTCTGGCCGAGGTCCGCCGGCACGAGCTGCCGGTACCGCGTCCGCTCGCGACGCTTTCCGGCGAGCTGGCCGCTTTGCTCGAGGACCCGGAACACGAGCAATGGCGCGAGCATTTCCTCTCGATCACCGTCACGGACCGAGTGCGCCCGATCGACGCGATGCGGTTGCTGCAGGACCGTTTTCCCTATGCGGTGCACATGGATTGGCGGCCTGACGGCGGGGTCGCCGGCACCGAACTGAAGTACGCCGAGGCGGTGCGCGGGCGCAGCGACATCGAGATCGCGCGCAGTTTCCTCGACGACTGCCGCGGGGCACCACCTACCGAACGCGAGGAGCGGCTCGTGCACCTGGCGCTCGAAGCGGCGAACCGGGCGGCGGTGGAGAAGCTGTGAGACTGCACCTGCTGGAGGTGGAAGCCTTCGGCCCCTACACGGGGCGGGAGGTGGTGGACTTCGATGCCCTTGGCACCGACGGTCTTTTCCTTCTCCACGGCGACACCGGCGCGGGCAAAACCACGCTGCTCGACGCGATCGCGTTCGCGTTGTTCGGCGTGGTGCCGGGTGCGCGCGGCGACGTCAAGCGGTTGCGGTGCGATCTCGCCGAGCCGGACCGGCGGACCGAGGTCGTGCTCGAGCTGACCGTGCAGGGTCAGCGGCTGCGGATCGTGCGCAGCCCGGAATACCAGCGGCCGAAGAAGCGCGGCGACGGATTCACCACGCAGCAGGCCCGGGTTTCGCTCACTTGGGTCGGCGAACCGCCCGCCGGGCTGCCGCCGGACGGGAGCATCCGCATCGACGAGGTGGCGCGCACCGTCGAGCGGTTGCTGGGCATGACGGCACCGCAGTTCTTCCAGGTGGTGCTGCTGCCGCAGGGAGAGTTCGCGAAGTTCCTCCGCAGCGACACCACGGAGCGCGAGAAGCTGCTGGAGCGGCTTTTCGGCACCGAGCGATTCTCCGACGTCGAACGCTGGTTCGCGGACCTTCGCGCGGAACGCGGCCGGGCGCTGGAAAAGCGGCAGCAGGAAGTCCGCGAACTGCTCGCCCGCTATGCCCAGGAAGCGCAGCAGGAACCGCCGGAGGAAGGCCAGCCGGAGTGGGTCGAGGCTGTCCTCGCCGAAATCGCCGCCCGGGCCGAGGCGGCGGAAATCGAGGCAGCGCAAGCACGTTCGGCGGCGAAGTCCGCTGAGGTCGCGTTGCGCGAGGCGGAGGAGGACGCGGACAAGATCCGCCGGGTCCGCACCGCGCACACCCGGCTGACGCAGATCACCGAGCAGGCGGCGGAACGGGCTGAGTGGACGGAAGAGATCGCGGCGGCTCGGCGCGCTGCCGCGGTGGTTCCCGAGGCTGAGCTGATGGACCGGCGCACGGCCGAACTCGGTGACGCGCAGGTGCTGGTGGCGGACAGGGTCCGAGATCTCGCCGACCTCGGTTTCGACGCGGTCGGTCTCGCAGTCGCCGACCTTCGCGAGCGTGCCGGCTCCGTCCGCGAGGAGGCGGGCGCGCTCGCCGAGCTGGCCGCGGAAGCCAACCAGCAGAAGAGCGACGAACAACGCCGTGCGGAACAGCAGAAGGTCGCGGAGAAGGCCGCCGAGCAGGTTGCTGGGCTCGCGGAGCGGCTGGCCGAGTTGCCCGGTCTGATTGCCGCCGCGCGTACCGAGGCGACGGTGGCCGGAGAAGCGGCAGCGAAGCTGGACGGGGCGAAATCCCGGGTAGACGAGCTGACGGCGCTCACCCGTGCGGCCGAGGAGTTGCCGCCGGCTGAAGCCAGGGTCGCGCGCGGTGAAGCGAAACTGCGCGAAGTGGTTGACGAGCACCAGGCGGCTCGGCAACGTCGGCTCGACCTTCGTGAACGGCGTCTTGACGGCATGGCAGCGGAGTTGGCTGCTGGCTTGGTCGAGGGCGCGGCGTGTCCGGTGTGCGGGTCGGCCGAGCACCCGGCACCGGCGAACCATGACGCGCCGCTGGTCGACGCGGCCGAGGAGCGCGCTGCCGAAGAAGCCGAGCAGAAGGCGTCGGCGATGCGTCAGCGAGTGGTGTCCGCGCTGGAAGAGGCCAAGGCGCGGGTGGTCTCGTTGCGCGAACGGTTGGATGGCCGCGATGCGGAGGAGATCGCGACTGCGCTGACCGAAGCTCGCGCGGTTGTCGCGGAACTCTCCGGAAAGGCGCAGCGCAAGGATCAGTTGAACGCGAAGGTCGCTGAACTGGAACGCGGCGCGGAGAAGCTGGCCGAACAGCGGCTTCTCGCCGAGCGGACAGTCACCGAGGCGAACAGCGAGATCCGGGCACTGGACGCGCGAATGGCCGAGCGCGAGCAGCGGCTGGTCGCGGGCAAGGGAGAATTCCCGGACGTTCCCGCCCGACGGCAGCATTTGCTCACGTTCGCCGGCGCGCTCGATCTGGCGGCGGAGGCGCACGCCGCGGTGTCCGGGGCGGAGGCACGGCTCGCCGAGCAACGGGATCTGGTGGAGATCTCGTTGCATGCCAAGGGGTTCTCGACCCTCGAGGAAATGCGCGCCGCGGTCCGAACCGACGAGCAGATAACGAAGCTCGAACAGGGCCTCGCCGAGGCGGAGGCGACGGCCGCTGGTGCGCGGCAGATGCTCGCGCAACCGGAACTGTTCGGGATCTCGCCCGATGACGTGGTAGACGTCGCGCCGCTGGCCGAGCGGGCGAAGGAGACGCGTGCTCGGGCGGAGTCCGCTTTTGCCGCGCAGCAAGCGGTTTCGGCGCAACACCGCGAATTGGTGAAACTCGCCGGACGGTTGAGCGCGGCCCTTTCGGAGTTGCGGCCGTTGGAAGAGGAATACGCCGAACTCCGGGCACTGTCCGAAGTGGTCAACGGGCGGGGGCAGAACGCACGGAAGATGTCATTGCGCTCGTATGTCCTGGCGGCTCGGCTGGAAGAGGTCGCGCTCGCCGCGACCGCGCGGCTGCGGACCATGAGCCAGGGCCGCTACTCGTTCGTGCACTCGGACGCGGCTGGCGCGCGCGGCACGCGGGGCGGACTCGGCCTCGACGTGCTGGACGACTACTCCGGCACGGTGCGCCCAGCGAAGACGCTGTCGGGCGGCGAGTCGTTCCTCGCGTCATTGTCGCTCGCGCTGGGCCTGGCCGACGTGGTGGCGGGCGAAACCGGCGGTGCGCTGCTCGACACCCTCTTCGTGGACGAGGGTTTCGGCACCCTGGACGCCGAAACGCTGGACATGGTGATGAACATCCTCGACGAACTCCGCGCCGGCGGCCGCGTGGTGGGCCTGGTGTCGCACGTCGAGGAACTCCGCCAGCGCATCCCCACGCGGCTGCGGGTGCGGAAGTCCCGCACCGGGTCGAGAGTGGAGTTGCAGATGGCCTGACGAGAGCAGGACGAACCTGCGCCGAGCGACATGCTCGGGTTCCTGCGCTGAGCCGCCGCTGGGTTGGCTGGGGCTCGACAGTCGCGTTGAGACGCGCGGCAGGGTTCGCCGGGTGTGGTTGGCCCGGGTGTGGTCGGCCGATGAGTGGGCTGAGCGTCGAAGCGGACGGCCACGGCGGTCGGGACGAGCCGGGTGCTGTCGGCGGCGGACGGCCGTTGCAGTGAGGAGCGGCACCCGGCGGCGCAGCTGGTCGGCACGGCGGTCGTCGATCACGTCGGGCGCGTGGTCCTCGATCAAGAGGACCACCTCGTGCTGCTGCGGTGGTGAGCCGAGCGTCGTTAGTGGGTGGGCCGTGCCGATGGCGGGCCGAGCATCGTGAGTGGTGGGCGGGGCCGTACCGATGGCGGGCCGCGTGACGTTGGCGGGTAGCCGTGCTGGTGATGGGCTGAGCGTCGTTAGTGATGGGCGGCCGTGCCGGTTGTTGGCTGAGCGTCGGCGGTGGTGAGCGGGCCGTGCCGGTAGTGGGTCGAGCGCTGTTGGCGGGTGGCCATGCTGGTGGCCAGGCCGAGCGTCGGCGGTGGTGGGTGGCCGCTGCCGTCGGGGCGAGCCGGGTGCTGTCGGTGGTGGGTGGCCGTGCTGGTGGTGGGCTGAGCATCGTCGGTGGTGGGCGGTCGTGCCGGTGGTGCGCTGAGCGCCGTCGGTGGTGGGGCGAGCCAGTTGGCTTAACGGCGAGCGGACCTTGCACCGGCGAGTGGCGGTACCGAGACGGAGGCTGACCGTCGGGCGGTGACGCGCGGCCGTTGTGGTTGGGAGTCGAGCCTGTCGGCAGCGGACAGCCGTTGCGCTGGTGAGTGCGCAGCGGCGGCCCGCCGTCGCGATGGCGGGCCGAGCGAGCGCGGCGGAACAGACGGCCGTCACGTGACCGGCCAGTCAGTTCCGCCACGCGCGGCGTCGCCACCTCGGCCGCGCTCGTCGCCGGACCACCGACCGGTGCCGAGGCGAGTCGTCAGGCGGACTCTTCGTGGTGCAGGAGCCACCGCTTCGCGTCCACGCCCCAGCGGAAGTTGCCGATCGCTCCGCCGGTCCGGACGACCCGGTGGCACGGCACGAACAGTGCTACCGCGTTGCGGGCGCAGGCGGTCGCGGCGGCGCGGACTGCCGACGGGTTGCCGGAGAGGGCGGCGTACTCCGCGTAGCTCACTGGGCTTCCTGCGGGCACTTTGCGCAGCATCTCCCACGCGTGCTCGCGGAACGGGCCGGAGCGCTGCCGTACCTCGATGTCGGCGACGGCGTCCAGGTCGCCGCCGTGGTAGCGGCGGATCGCGGTCGTCACTGGGCCCAGGTCGCGGCGTTCGGTCAAGCTCGCCGGGGCCAGGGAGGCCGAGATGAGCGGCGTCAGTTCGGCGACGTCGCCCGTCCAGCCGGAGGCCAGTACGGCGCCGTCGCCTGCCACTACCGCGGTGAACGGGCCGATTTTGGTGTCCACAGTGGACCAGAAGGCGGTGTGCACGGGGAAAGTCTCCTCAAGCGGTCAGGGAACTGAGATAGCGGCTGGCGTACGAACTCCACGGCTGCCAGTCGCGCGCGGACGTCGCCAGGTCGATGCCCAGCTCGGCCGCACCTCGGCGGACGGCTGGGTCGGCGGTCAACAGGACGTCGGGGGCGCCGAGCAGGCGCATCACGACGTAGTCGGCGGTGCCGGGATCCACTCCGGCCGCGAGCATTTCGGTGCGCAGCTCGTCGGCGTCCCGGCCCACGTGCAGGTCCAGTTCACCGGCGGCGATCGCTGCGGCGACCTTTCTGACCAGCGGCTTCACGTCGGCCTCGGCAATGGCGGACGGGGTCGGGAAGAGAGTGGTCAGGGTGTCCATGGGCGGGTCGGCGGGCGGGACTGGGTCGCCGAGGCCAACGACATCGACCGCGTCCTCGCCTAGCAGGGCGCGGAGCAGGACCTCTGGGCCGTCGACCGCGCCCGGCACCCGGATGCCGGGAACGGCGGCGACCAGCGGGGCCAGCGCCTCGTCGGCGGAGAGCACGCGCGAGACGGCTTCCGGGTCGGCGTCCAGGTCCAACAGTCGTCGTACCCGGCTGACGGCGCTGCTCAGGTCGCGCAGGTCGGCAAGGGCCAAGTCGCACTGCACATAGCCAGTGCGCGGGCTGACCCACACCGAACCCGGGCCGTGGGGCAACCGCAAGGTGCGGCCGTAGCCGTCCTCCGAGACGGCTTCGATGCCGGGCAACGCCTGGGAGACGTGGTAGTTCAGCACGCCCGCGGCGTCGAACGGGGCCCGGAACGGCAGGCGAAGGCTGAGCCGCGTCGCGCCGCTGGGTTCGTTGCGGTTTCCGCGGCGCAGCGAGGCTGCGCGGAGCTGCGACGGCGTCGTCGCGAACACCTCGCGGATCGTCTCGTTGAACTGCCGGATGCTCGAGAACCCGGCGGCGAATGCGACGTCCGTGAGCGGCAGCTGCGACATCTCGATCAACAACCGGGCCGAGTGGGCGCGGTGGGCGCGGGCAAGCCGGATCGGGCCCGCGCCCAGTTCGGCCGTCAACACGCGTCCGAGCTGGCGTTCCGAGTAACCCAGCCGACGGGCCAGGCCGGGCACGCCTTCGCGCTCGACCAGGCCGTCCGAGATCAGCCGCATCGCGCGGGCGGCTAGGTCGGCACGCACGTTCCAATCCGGCGAACCCGGCACCGCGTCCGGCAGGCAGCGGCGGCACGCGCGGAAACCACCGGCCTGCGCAGCGGCCGAGGTGGGGTAGAAGCGGACGTTCTGCGCCTTCGGCGTGAGCGCCGGACAGGACGGGCGGCAGTAGATGCCCGTGGTGCGCACCGCCATGATGAACTGGCCGTCGAACCGCTGGTCGCGGGCGGTCACCGCGCGGTAGCAGCGCTCCGTGTCGCGCCAGATCGGGATGGTCGAGGTAGCCATGCCGTCGATGATGCCAGCAGGTGAGAGCCCTGACTGGCGGAAAACCGACACGACGTTACCGGGTCGGCGGGGGTCTTCGCGCGGCACGTAGACTTACCGGTCGTGAGTCTCACCCTCGGTATCGTCGGCCTGCCCAACGTCGGCAAGTCCACCCTGTTCAACGCGCTGACGCGCAACGACGTGCTCGCCGCGAACTACCCGTTCGCCACGATCGAGCCCAACGTCGGCGTCGTGCCGCTGCCGGACCCGCGGCTGGACAAGCTGGCCGAGATCTTCTCGTCGGAGAAGACCGTGCCCGCCGTGGTGTCCTTTGTGGACATCGCGGGCATCGTGAAGGGCGCGTCCGAGGGCGCCGGGCTCGGCAACAAGTTCCTCGCGAACATCCGCGAGGCCAACGCGATCTGCCAGGTCATCCGCGTGTTCGACGACCCGGACGTGGTGCACGTCGACGGCCGGATCGACCCGATGTCCGACATCGAGACGATCAACACCGAACTGATCCTCGCCGACCTGCAGACGCTCGAGAAGGCGCTGCCGCGGCTGGAGAAAGAGGCGCGCACCAAGAAGGAAGCGCGGCCGGCGCTCGAAAACGCCCAGAAGGCCAAGGAAATCCTCGACTCCGGACGCACGCTGTTCCAGGCGCAGAAGGACATCGACGGCGAGGCGCTGCGCGAGCTGAGCCTGCTCACCACGAAGCCGTTCCTGTACGTCTTCAACGCCGACGAGGCCGTGCTCACCGACGAGGCGCGCCGCGAGGAGCTGGCGAAGCTCGTCGCCCCGGCGGACGCGGTGTTCCTGGACGCGAAGGTCGAGGCCGAACTGCTGGAGCTGGACGACGAGGAGTCCGTCCGCGAGCTGCTGGAATCCGTCGGCCAGCTGGAACCGGGCCTGCACGCGCTCGCCCGCGCCGGTTTCCACACCCTCGGCCTGCAGACGTACCTCACGGCCGGCCCGAAGGAATCCCGCGCCTGGACGATCCCGCAGGGCGCGACCGCCCCGCAGGCCGCCGGCGTCATCCACACGGACTTCGAACGCGGCTTCATCAAGGCCGAGGTGGTGTCGTTCGAGGACCTGGTCGAGGCAGGCTCGATGGCCGCCGCGCGCTCGGCGGGCAAGGTCCGCATGGAGGGCAAGGACTACGTGATGGCGGACGGCGACGTCGTGGAGTTCCGCTTCAACGTCTGACGGCAGGCGCGCTGAGCGAGTTCCTGTGGAGGCGGTCGCTGGGCTCTGCGGGTTGTTCGGTGTTCGGTATTGACCGAACGCCGAACAAGCTCCATCATTTGGTTGTGAGAGCACATCTGAAGGAGCGCGATGCCGTCGATGCTCTCGTCGCCGCGTTGCGCTCTCGGGGGCTTTCGGTTCATCTTGAGCCTGGGGTTGGTAGAGACTCGACGGGAGACCTCTGCGTCGAGGTGCCGGGCGGCAAGACGGTCGCTGTCGAAGTCAAAGCAGCCTCGTTGGTTACTTCCAGCAGTGCGTCGAGCCAGCTCCGCCGATGGTCGGGCAGCGTCGCTGCTGAGGCTGTGCCGCTAGTTGTCGCGGACCGAATTACGGCAGATGGACGAGACGAACTCGATCGAGCAGGGTGGAGCTGGCTGGATCTGCGCGGCCATTTGAGGCTGACCGGGCCTGGACTGTTCATTGACGTGGACATGCCGGCTTTGTCGGAACCAAGGCCAGTTCGGCAAGGGCTGAATGGGCGGGTCGGTATCGAGGTCGCGACGCTGCTGCTGCTTGATCCGACAGTGCGACGGGGG
The DNA here is from genome assembly GCF_046195355.1 of Amycolatopsis sp. VS8301801F10. Taxonomy (NCBI): domain Bacteria; kingdom Bacillati; phylum Actinomycetota; class Actinomycetes; order Pseudonocardiales; family Pseudonocardiaceae; genus Amycolatopsis; species Amycolatopsis sp. VS8301801F10. Next base: position 2,756,061 of record NZ_CP176065.1, read on the forward strand.
ATTCGCGAAACGGCGACCGAACTGGGACGGGCAGCTAGCTCGGTCTCGGAAACCTTTGCTTCGTTGCGCGCAGCTGGGCTGGTCACCGACCATCGCGAGCCCGTCGTGCCGGAGTTGTTTTGGGAGCTCGCTGAGCATTGGAAACCGGTCAGCGTGGATGTTGCGAGCGTTCCACGGCCAGGCGGGGGTCGAGAAAACTCGGTATTGAATTTAGGTTTCGACGACGTCGAGTCGACTGTCGGATGGGCACTGACCGACACGATGGCGGCGGTTCACTACGATGCTCCGCTGTCGGTGCGGGCCGATCACCCGCTGGACTTTTACGTTCCTGATCAAAGCGTGCTGCGTCGCGCCGCTCGCTTGCTGGGGACCGCAACGGCACCATCCGACAGGGCGGCCAGCATCCGGGTTGCCCCGACGCCTCTTGCCTGCGCCCGGCGCGTTGACGCGACGGCATGGGCAGATGAGCCGTGGCCATTGGCCAACCCGCTGTTCGTGGCGCTCGATCTCGCGCAGGACCCCGGGCGTGGCCGGGAGATCCTGGACATGTGGACGCTAGAGAAACCTTGGCACCGTGTCTGGTGAGACTCGAAGGGTTGTTCTCGCCGGCAGTTCCATGACTCGGCTCGTGAGTGCGATACCCGTCGTTGCTGAGAGGACGGGGCGGCAGGTCGTTCTCGTGGGTGGCCTTGCGGTCATGTGCAGGCTCTCTTCGCCTTACCGGGCAACGGTTGACCTCGATACCGTTGACCACCGGGCGGCGCACGAGCGCTCGCAGCTCGAACTGCTCGTGGAGACTGGGGCTACCCGGAGCGGCCCGTCCGGCGTTCTGATTGATACGCCGCACGGCGAGGTGCAGGTCGACGTCTTGGAGGTCACAGACGCCGAGATCGAAGATCTTCCTGCCGACCCGACCGATCGTTTGCACGTCCAGTCTCATGCTTGGGCGGCATCGACCGCCTCCGCGCTCGAACTGGACGCGGCCGGGCTCAAGCCGCTGACGGTGCTGGTGGCTGAACCCGGCCCGATCATCGCGATGAAGCTGCAGTCGATCATGAATCGCGGATCGGCGAAAGAGGGTACCGATCTTCTTGACATCGTTCGCGTCACGCTCGACCGCGAATGCGGTCCTCTTTCCCGAGACCAACTTGAGATCGCCGATTCTCAGTTGCGCGCTGATGCGCTGCTTCACGCGAGACGATGGTTTGACCAGACAGCAGAACGCTCTCTGCGAAAGATTCAGGCAGTCCCGGAAAGCGGTGAGATCGAGATCGACGACGTTCGGCTGGTCGGGGAGCTGCTCGTCGCCGCGCTCGAAGGATAGCGGCCGGTTCGTATCCACGGTGGTGAGACGTTGCCTCATCGCGGAAGCGGTGGAGTTCCGCTTCAACGTCTGAGGCGGGTTCGCTGCCGGACAAGGCTGCGGGCACGAAATTGTCGGTCCCGGTTCGTATGCTCCGGCTATGCCCGGGCTCTTCACCCCCTCCTTGGCCGGTCGGGGGAGCTAGAGGACGTCATCGCCGAATACCTTCGGGGCTACGGGTCGGTCTACTTCTACGGCACCCCGAGAGCCGACGGGATCGTGCGGAAGGTCGTCGCCGGGTTAATCGATAACTGACGAACCGGCCTCAGCAGGACACTGGCCCACCGAGGCCGGAGGCCAAGGGGTCAGTTCAGCTCGGCGACGCTCGAAACCACCACGCCGTACAGATCTCCAATCGTCGCCAACGCGCTGGAGTGCAGCTGCTCAGCGCTAACCTCCCCAGCCGGACCCGGCAACGGCCGCGTGGCGCAGGCGTCTGCGACGACGGTGGGCTGGTTGCCGCGCAGGAACGCGCCCTCCGTGGTGAACGTGACGCACATGTTCGTCATGAACCCGGCGATCACCACGTTCTTGTGCCCGGCCGCGTCGACCCGGGCTCCCAGGTCGGTGTTCACGAAGGCATTCGGTGCGCCCTTGACGACAACCGGTTCGCCCTCGAGCGGGGCGACGTCCGGGTGGATGCTGCCGATCTCGGCGCGAATGTCGTACGGCGTGCCTTCGCCGCCGTCGTTGACGACGTGGATCACGGTCGCTCCTGCGGCGCGGGCCTTGGCGAGCAACTGCCGGGCCGCGGTCAGGGCCGGGCGCCAGCTTTCCAGTTCCATGACGCCGCGGGTGTAGGTGTTCTGGTAGTCGACCAGGATCAGCGTCGCGTCGGCCAGCGTTGCCGGGGTCTGGTCGAGGCCGTTCAGCTCCCGCAGCGTTTTCCTTGCCATGGTGGGGTTTCCTCTCGTTTTCGTTCCGCACGATCGACGCTAGACTCGGCACCGGGATGTCGGCAATGACATGCAAAGCGCAAAAACCGACATGAGGGGGGTGCGGATGGAGAGGCTGCTGGTCGTCGTCCTGTTCGACCGGATCGACCTGCTCGACGTGACCGGGCCCGCCGAGGTGTTTTCCTTGCTGCAGCGGGAAATGGACCGGCCGACCGGCTACCGGGTGGTGCTCGCGGCCGAGACGCTTGAGCCGGTCACCACCTCGGCTGGCGTGCGGGTCTTGCCGGACGTGACGTTCGCGGAGCTGTCCGGGAAGGCGATCGACACGCTGATCGTGCCGGGTGCGGTTACGACGGGAGAGAACGGGGAGATCGTCGCGCGGTGCGACGCGGCGGTGGTCGAGGAGGTCCGTCGGCTGGCTGCGCGGACGCGCCGCGTGACCTCAGTCTGCGTCGGTGCGCACATCCTCGCGGCGGCTGGACTGCTCGACGGCAAACGCGCCACGACGCACTGGTCGACCGCCCGGCAGCTCGCCGCCGAGCATCCGGAGGTGACCGTCGACGCGGACCCGATCTTCATCCGTGACGGTTCCGTGTGGACGGGCGCCGGGCTGAGCGCGTGCCTCGACCTCGCGCTGGCCCTGGTCGCCGACGATTTCGGGCCGGAGCTGGCCTCGCGGGTGGCTCGGCAGCTGGTGATGTTCTTGCGCCGGCCGGGCGGGCAGAGCCAGTTCAGCGTGTCGCTGGAACCCGCGTCCGCGACTCGGCGGGTCGACGAGTTGCGGCAGTACATCGCGGCTCATCTGGCGGATCCGCTGACGGTGTCCGACCTCGCCGCGCAAGCGCACGTGACGGACCGGCAGCTCACCCGGGTGTTCAAGGCGGAGCTGGGGATGACGCCCGCCGCCTACGTCGAGCACGCGCGGGTCGAGGCGGCGAGGCATCGGCTGGAGACGACTGAGGAAACTCTGTCGAGAATTGCCAGGAACTGCGGATTCGGCACTGTTTCGACGCTTAACCGGTCTTTTCGGAGGACGTTGAAGACGACGCCGAGTGAATACCGCGAGCGGTTCCGGATCGCCTAGGCCGCCAGCGGAATATTCCTTGCGGCACACCAATTCCCCGGCTGAATAGCCGACTGGACCTTCGCTACGATCATCCCCGCATTCAGCGAGGGGGTTCGAATGGCCAAAAAACAGCCGTCCCCGACAGCGCCGCCCTGGACCTATCGCGACGACGTGCTGAGTTACACCTGCCACCTGGCGGGCGACGCCGACCTCAGCCAGGTCGAGGAAGTGCTCGCGCCGTTTCCCGGCCGGAACGTGGCTGGCGAACGGTTCTGGGCTGCCGGATCAGTCGTGGTTTCGGACTACCGGGCGCTCGGGGACGGAAGCTGGAGCGTGTCGACGCCGTTCGTGTTCGGAACGGGGGCGGTCGGCGCCGGGCTCGTGGCCGGGTCGCTGGTGGGCGGGGCGATCGCCCGGTCGCGGGCACGGCAGGCGGCGGCCGCGGCCGCGGTGCCGCGCTGGGTGCCGATCGAGCAGGGCGGCATCTACCTGAGCCCGCACGGCTTCCACCTCTATACGCCGCGCGTGCTCGCGTGGAGCTGGAACTCGATCACCGGCGCGACAATGGTCGCCCCGGCGGTCGCGCACGTGACGGGGGACAGCAAAAACGGCCCAGTCTCCTGGCTGATCCAGTCGGAATGGGCCGAACTGCTCTTCGTGACGTGGGCGAACGCCATGCACCCGCGGCATCCGCAGCTCGTCACCGGGCAGTGGCTGCCGCCGGGCTGGGTCGAGCACGCTCAGCGGCATCAGCGGGTCCCGGCTTTGCCGCCCGCGGGCCCGGTGACCTGACTCACGCGGGCAGCGCTCAGCCGAGCAGGCCGAGCACCACCATCGACAGGAGCACGACGGCGGTCGAGAACACCGCGACCCACGTGCGCTGCGCGGCGGTGAGCTGGGTGGATGTGCTGTTCATGGCGGGTCCTAGCGGGGCGAGTGCCGACGATTCCGCTGGGATAGCGCCTTGATCTAGCTCACTGTTACCGCCTGTGATCAAGGTCACGTCGAGTGCGCGCGGTGTGCCACAGCACGCCGCCCGCGGCGGCCACCATCAGGGCGAACGAACCCATTCCCACCACGACTGCCTGAACCATGCTGACCTCCTTCTCGTCGTCTGTCCGGAAGACGCGCGAAGGGGCCGCTCATGGTGCCAGGGTTGCCGACATCACACCTGGTCAGCGGGCCGCCAGCAGCTCGTCGATCCGGCGGGCCAGCGCGAAATCGGCTTCGGTCAGCCCGCCGAGGGAGTGGGTGCTGAGGCGGAACGTGAGGGTGCGCCAGCGGATGTCGATGTCGGGGTGGTGGCCGGCTTCCTCGGCGAGTTCGGCCACCCGGTCCACCACCTCGATCGCCGCCGGGAAGGACGGGAGTTCGGCGGTGCGCACGATGGTCGCCGCGTCGCGCTGCCACTCCGGGACGGTGCCGAGGGCCTGCTCCACTGCCGAGTCGTTCAATAGTTGCGTCATCGCTCCATGGTGTCGGCTACGCTGCGGCATTGCCACGGGAGTCCGGTACGCCGGGCTGAGAGGCGGGTCCGACAGCCCGCGACCGTTCGCACCTGGATCCGGATCATGCCGGCGTAGGGAGGCCGTATCGCTCTCCCTCATCCGGCGCAGTGCAGGAGGGGAAGAATGATGTCGCGGACCGTCCGCACGGTGGCAGGCCTTGCCGGGGTTTCGATGCTCGCCAGCGCTTGCTCGCTGTCCGGCGGCGACTCCGGCGGGTCGTCCGCGAGCTCGGACCAGAAGACGCCGACCGTCACGCTGGTCACGCACGATTCGTTCGCCGCGCCGCAGGACGTGCTCGACGCCTTCCAGCGCCAGTCCGGGATCAAGCTCAAGATCCTCAAATCCGGCGACGCCGGCGCGCTCACCAACAAGCTCGTGCTCACCAAGGGCAACCCGATCGGCGACGTCGCGTACGGGGTCGACAACACCTTCGCCTCGCGCGCGCTCAGCGAGGGCGTTTTCCAGCCCTACACGAGCCCGGAGGCCGACCGCGGCCCGCAGCGTTACTCCGTCGACCCGCAGCACCGGCTGGCGGCGGTCGACCTCGGCGACGTCTGCGTGAACATCGACCCGGCCTACTTCGCGAGCAAGGGCCTCCCGGAGCCGAAGAGCTACGACGACCTCGCCGACCCCAAGTACAAGGACCTGACCGTCGCGGAGAGCCCGGCCACCGCGTCGCCGGGGCTGGCCTTCCTGCTCGGCACGGTCGCGAAGTACGGCGAGGACGGCTGGAAGGGCTACTGGCAGAAGCTGAAGGACAACGGCCTCAAGACCGTCAGCGGCTGGGAGGAGGCCTACACCAAGGACTTCTCCGGCTCGTCGGGCAAGGGCCCGCGGCCGATCGTCGTGTCCTACGCCTCGTCGCCGGCCGCGGAGGTCGGCGAGGACGGCAAGCCGCGCACCAAGGCGCTGCTCGACACCTGCTTCCGCCAGGTCGAGTACGCGGGCGTGCTCACCAACGGCAAGCAGGTCCCGCAGGCGCAGAAGGTCGTCGACTTCCTGTTGTCGCAGCAGTTCCAGACGACGGTCGCGGCGAACATGTACGTCTACCCGGCGCGCCAGGGCGTCGAACTGCCCGCCGGCTGGGCCACCGCGGCTCCGCTGCCGCAGGCTCCGGCCACCATGCCCGCGGACAAGGTGCAGGCCGGCCGGGAGAAGTGGATCGGGGAATGGCGCTCGCTCATGGGCGCGTGATCCCCGCGCGCACCATCGGGCTCACGCTGCTCGGCCTGCTGCCGGTCGCGTTCCTGGTGGTGTTCTTCGCCTGGCCGGTCGTCGCGATCGTCGGCCGGGGGTTCTCCGCGGGCGGCGTCGACACCGTGCTCGGCGACCCGCGGACGTGGCGGCTCGCCGGGTTCACGCTCGCCAGCGCGGCCGCGTCGACCGTCGTCGCGGTGCTCGCCGGGCTGCCGGTGGCGTACCTCCTGGCGCGGGTCCGGCTGCCGGGCGTCGGCTTGGCGCGGACGATCGTGCTGGTCCCGTTCGTGCTGCCGACGGTCGTCGTCGGACTGGCGTTCCGGGCGCTCTGGCCGGACGGCGGCGTGCTGCCCCTCGTGCTGGCCAACGCGTTCTTCAACGTCGCGGTCGTCGCGCGCACGGTCGCCGGGCTGTGGGCGCACCTCGATCCGCGAGCGACCGAGGCCGCGCGGGCGCTCGGAGCATCGCCGTGGCGGGCGTTCCGCTCGGTGACGCTGCCCGCGCTCGGCCCGGCTGTCGCGTCCGCCGCCGCGGTGGTGTTTCTGTTCTGCGCCACCAGTTTCGGCGTAGTGCTGATCCTCGGCGGCGGCAGCTACCGGACGCTGGAGACCGAGATTTACCTCCGGACGGTCGACCTGCTGGACCTCTCCGGTGCGGCCGCGTTGTCGTTGATCCAGTTCGCCGCCGTCGTCGCCGCGCTGGTTCTCGGGGCGATGGCGCGCCGGAAGCGGGAGAACGCGGTGAAGTTGCGGTCCGCGCAGGTCACCGCGCGTCGGCCGCGGGGCGGGGAGTGGTGGACGGTCGGTGCCGCCGTGGTGGTGCTTGGTCTGCTGCTGACGCCGATTGTGTCGCTGCTCGTCGAATCGGTGTCCAGTTCGGACGGGTGGAGTCTCGCTGGGTATCGGGCGCTGAATACCGTCGGGCAGAACGACGCGCTGCAGGTGTCCGGCTGGATCGCGGCGCAGAATTCCCTCGCCGCGGCCACGGATGCGACGTTGCTGGCGATGGCCGTCGGCCTGGTCGCGAGCGTCGTGCTGGTCGCGCTTCGCCGTTCGCCGGGCGGGCTCGCGCGCGGGATGGGCGAGACCATGGACGTCGCGTTGATGCTGCCGTTGGGCGTCTCCGCGGTGACCGTCGGCTTCGGTTACCTCGTGACGCTCGACGCGCTGCCCGGCGACCTGCGCACGTCGCCGCTGCTCGTGCCCTTCGCCCAAGCGCTCGTGATCATGCCGCTGGTGGTGCGGATGATCTTGCCGGTGCTGCGCGCGGTCGACATCCGGTTGCGCCAGGCCGCCGCGACGCTCGGCGCGAGCCCGGCGCGGGTGTGGCGGGAGATCGACTTCCCGCTGGTCGCGCGGTCCGTGGTGGCCGCGGCGGGCTTCGGCTACGTCGTCGCGCTCGGCGAGTTCGGCGCGACCAGCTTCCTCGCCCGGCCGGACGCGCCGACGCTCCCGGTGGCCGTCGCGACGCTGATCAGCCGGCCGGGCGAGCTGAACAACCAGATGGCGTACGCCTCGTGCGCCCTGCTCATGGTGGTGACTGTGGTGGCGGTGGCGCTGATCGACCGGTTCGGCTCGGTCCGCGGCGCCAGCACGGTCGGGGAGTTCTGATGGCGCTGACGGTACGGGACCTGACTGTCCACTATGGAGCGTTCGCCGCGGTCCGCGACGCGAAGCTGGACATCGCCGACGGCGAGGTGCTCGCGTTGCTGGGCCCGTCCGGGTCGGGCAAGTCGACACTGCTGCGCGCGATCACCGGACTGGAGCCGGTGTCGTCCGGGTCGGTGTCGTGGGACGGCGCCGATCTCGCCGCGGTGCCGGTGCACAAGCGCGAATTCGGGTTGGTCTTCCAGGACGGACAGCTCTTTCCGCACCGCGATGTCGCCGCGAACATCGCGTTCGGCCTGCGGATGCACGGGGTGCCTCGCGAACGGCACGCGGCGCGCGTCAAGGAACTGCTGAAGCTGGTCGGGCTGGAAGGCTACGAGCGGCGACGCGTGACCGAGCTGTCCGGCGGACAGGCGCAGCGCGTCGCGTTGGCTCGCGCGCTGGCTCCCGAACCGCGGTTGCTGCTGCTGGACGAGCCACTGTCCGGTTTGGACGCTGGACTGCGCGAGCAGCTGGCGATCGACCTGGCGGACCTGTTGCGGCGCAGCAAAATCACCGCGCTGCTGGTGACGCACGACCAAGAGGAAGCCTTCACGCTCGCCGATCGCGTCGCGGTGCTCGACGCCGGGGAAATCCGGCAGGAGGGCGCGGTCCGGTCGGTGTGGAACAAGCCGGTGGACGACGACGTGGCGCGCTTCCTCGGCGTCACCACGTTCCTGGACGGCACCGCGGCCGGCGGCGTGGTGCGGACTGGGCTGGGTGCCGTCGAGCTGGCAGTGGACGACGGTCCGGTTCGCCTGGGATTCCGCCCGCACGGCCTGAAAGCGGCCGACGACGGGGTGCTGGGCGAGGTGACCGCGGCGGTGCACCGGCGGGAGCATCTGCGGCTGGTCGTCCGGTGCGGAGAGTCCACTGTGGACGCGGTCGCCCCGGCCGGGGCGGACGTGCGGGCGGGCGATCCCGTCCGGCTGCGGCCGGATCCGGACGGGATCGCCGTGGTGGGCTGAACCCCCAGGTCAGCCGTCCCGGGTGACGAGGCGCGCGTAGGCCAGCGACAGCCCGACCACGATGTAGCAGGCCGCGCGGACCGCGCCTTCGCCGATCATCGACAGCGACATCGGATCCTGCAGCACCGACGCCGGGGCCAGGGTCCAGTTCCGCGTGAGCAGGAACGGGTGCAGCCACTTCAGCGAGCTGAGGAAGCCGAGGATGGTGAAGACGATGTTCGTCGCGAGCACCGAGGCGACCACGAGCATCGGGTGCTCGGTCCAGCTCGACACCGCCAGCGCGATCGCGCCGACCGCCCACAGCTGCAGCACGATCCAGCCGCCGACGAGCAGGATCCGCAGCAGTGCCTCGCCGAGCGACAGCGTGGTGCCCGACAGCGTGAACAGCGAATCCGTGCCGTTGATGATCAATCCGGTGGCCACGCCGGTCACCGACATGGCGAGCACCGCGACCACCGACACCGTCGCGACGCCGAACGCCTTGACCGTCAGCAGCCGGCCCCGGCTGACCGGTGCGATGAGCCAGCCGCGCAGCGTGCCGTGCGCGGCCTCGCCGGCGATCGCGTCCGCGCCCGCCATCGCCGACGCGAGCGGCAGCAGCAGCGTGAGGGTCATGACCATGGCGGCGATCGGCAGCACGAACGCGTTGTTCACCGCCGACACCAGCAGCGCGGCGCCGCTGTCGTCCGGCGCGTCGCCCCCGGAGTTCTGCCCGACGAGGGTCAGGCCGATCCCGACCACGATCGGCACCAGCGCGAGCAGCCCCAGCACCGCGAGCGTGCGCGGCCTGCGGAAGATCCAGCGCAGCTCCGCGGCGACCAGGCGGAACAACGGCACCGTGTCGTGCCCGGTCCGGCTCACCGGCACCGCTACCGCAGCCGCAGTCATGACGCTTCCCCCTCGGTTTCTTCGCCGGCCGCCGATTCCCCTTCGGTCAGCCGCGCGAACAGGTCCTCCAGCCCGGTCCGTGCCCGGGTCGCCTCGTGCACCTCGACCCCCGCTTGCACGAGCACCTGCAGCACGCGCGGCGCGGGCGTCGCGGTGAGGTCGACGCGGACGCCGTCCGGGGTCAGCCGCGCCCCGATCCGGTTCTCCCGCAACGTTTCCACCGCCTGCTCGGCGTCCGGCGTACGCACCAGCAGCGCGGCGTTGCCAGATTCCAGCAGATCCGTCAGCTCGCCCTGGGCGACCACCGAGCCGGAGTGCAGCACCGCCACGTGCGTGCAGGTCGCTTCGACCTCGGCGAGCAGATGCGAGGAAACCACCACGGTCACGCCGTCCGAGTGCAGGTCGGCGATGATTCGGCGGATCTCCCTGGTACCCGCCGGATCCAGCCCGTTGGTGGGCTCGTCGAGCACGACCATCCGGCGCGGCACCAGCAACGCGCTCGCCAGACCGAGCCGCTGCTTCATGCCGAGCGAATAGCCCTTGTACCGGCGGCGCGCGGCGGCGGACAGCCCGACCCGGTCCAGCGCGGCGTCGACCGCGCCGGGGATCGCGGCCGACGCCAGCCGCGGTTCGGCGGCGGCGAACCGCAGCAGGTTGTCGCGTCCGGACAGGAACGGGTGGAAGCCCGGCCCCTCGACCAGCGCGCCGACGTCCGGCAGCGCGTGCGCGGATTCCTCCGGCATCTTCCGGCCGAGCAGTTCGACCTCGCCCGCGGTCGGGCGGACGAGCCCGAGCAGCATCCGGATCGTGGTCGTCTTGCCCGAACCGTTGGGCCCGAGCATGCCGAGCACGGCGCCCTCGGGCACGTCCAGGTCCACGTGGTCCACCGCGACCGTGCCGCGGTAGACCTTGCGCAGCCCGCGGGTGCGCGCGGCCAGCGGGACCGCCGGGGCGGGCGCCTCCTCGGAGACGCCCGCCCCGGTTTCGACCGCGGTGCTGGTCACTTGGCGCCCAGCGCTTCGTAGAGCACCTGCTCCGGGACCGCGCCGGCGGCGAACCGGCCGTCGTCGGTCAGGACCGCGCCGCCCACCTTGGTGGTGAAGAGGTAGCCGCTGCCCCACGGGCCGTTGACCCGCTTGGCGAACCGGCTCAGCATCTTCTGCACGTCCGCGCCCTTGTCCTCGCCCTGCGCCTGCTGCTTGGCCTTCACCAGATCCGCGGGCACCTTGCCGGTGACGACGGTGTCCCAGCCGTCGCCGACGAACTTGGCGGCCTGCATGGCCTCGTTCGCCAGTGCCTTGTCGCGCTCGTCGATCTTGGCCTGCTTTTCGGTCACCTTCGCGCCCTTGGGCGGGGTGAAGGCGAACAGGTCGGCCGACTGGTCGGCGAACTCGATCTTGCTGAACGCCAGCTCCAGCGCCGGGGCGGTGGTTCCGTTGCTCAGCACCGAAAGCCGCAGCGGCATCCGGGTCTGCGAATCGATCGCGACGCGGATTTCGCGCAGTAGCGTGCGTTCGGTCGGCTTCGGAGTGAGGACCAGCTCGTACGCCGGCCGGTCGGCGACCGTGGCCGTGCCGTCGACCGCGACGTTGCTGCTCTCGCGCACCTTGGCGAGCAGTTCCTTGGCCGCAGTGGACGGGTCGACTGCCTTGCCCTCGTAGGAATTGCGCTTGGTCGCCACGTCCCCCGGGATCGTGGTCTTGGTCGCGCTGTTGGTCTTGGAGTCGTAGTCCCACACGGTGTTGCCGTTGTGGATGATCGTCTCCTGCGCCTGCCCCTTGGTGAGCGACACCTTCGTCTTGCCGGTGCCGTCGCTGAACACCTGCGCCGAATCGACGCCCAGCGCACCCGCCCCCGGTACCGCGCCGGTCGCCATCTTCGGCAGGCCGAGGTCGTTGCTCACCGTCACCGTGCCGTCGAACGGCGCCGGCTTCGCGGTGACCACCGACTGGACCAGGTCCTCCGCGCTGACCTGCGGCAGCTTCGGCGCGTCCCCCGCTGAGGCAGGCATCGCCACGACGACCAGCCCGCCCACGCCGAGCGCGGTGCCGACGACGGCCGCCGTGATGGCCTTCTTCTTCGGATCCATCTCGTCTCTCCCTGTGTTCCCGGGCTTTGGCGGGCCCGGCTCCCGGTGCAGACGTTCCCCTGCCGAGGCTGAGATACCCCTGAATGTTCGGCCCGTTCAGCTGAGATGGCACTGAGAGTACGCGCGTCAGCTGCGCGAACCGGCCATGATGAGGATCGTGAAACCTCGGGTGCTGGTGGTCGACGACGAACCTGGTGTGCGCAAGGCGCTGCAACGCGGCCTGCGCGCGGAGGACATGGACGTGGTGACCGCCGCGGACGGGCCGACCGGGCTGCAGCTCGCGCGCACGGGTTCGTTCGACGTCGTGCTGCTGGACATCATGCTGCCCGGCCTGTCCGGCTATCGCGTGCTGGAACGGCTGCGCGCGGAGAACGTGACCACGCCGGTGCTGCTGGTGTCCGCGAAGGACGGTGAGATCGACCAAGCCGACGGCCTCGACCTCGGCGCGGACGGCTACCTCGTGAAGCCGTTCTCGTTCGTCGTGCTGGTCGCGCAGGTACGGGCGGTGCTGCGGCGGGCCGGGCCGGAGGCGTCGCGCGGTGCGCTGAAACTCGGTGCGCTGGAGGTCGACCGGGCGTTGCGGCAGGTGCGCTGGGACGGTCGCGAAGTGCCGTTGAGCCCGCGCGAATTCGGGCTGCTGGAGGTGCTCGTCGGCCGTGCCGGGACGGTCGTGACGAAGGACGAACTGCTGCGCGCGGTGTGGGGCGAGGAGCAGGCCGTCACGCGGAATCTCGTTGAGGTGTATGTGGGTTACGTGCGGCGCAAGCTCGACGCGGTCGGCGCGGGCTCGATCCTGCGGACGGTGCGCGGGCACGGCTATCTCGCCTCGGACGACCAGCTTGACGAGGTCAGGTGACTGGCTCGCCGTCGTCGTGGTGGAGCCGCCGTTCGCTGCAGGTCCGGATCACCGTGCTGGCGGCGGCGATCACGCTCGGCTGTCTCCTCGGGCTTGCCGCGCTGGCGGCGAACAATCTCGACCCGCTGCTCACCGATTCGGTCGACAAGGAGCTGACCGCCGCGCTCGCCCCTGCGGCCGGCGCGGTTTCCGCCGGGAAGCCGCTCACCTCGGCGGACCCGGTTTCGGTGCGGGTGCTGGACATCGCCGGGGACCCGGCGGACGGCCAGGCGCGGCCGAAGCTGACCGGCCACGAGGTCTCGCAGCTCAAAGCGGGTTTGCCGGTGCAGTCCGACGGATCGCGCTGGCGCGGCCAGGTGGTCAGCACGCCGAACGGCAGCCAGCGGCTGGTCGTCGCGGGCGCCGGGCTGGTCGGGTTCACCGCCGCGGTGCATTACGGCGGGTTGTGGCTGGTCGTGGTCGCGCTGGTCGGCGCGCTGGTCGCGGGGCTGGCGACCTGGCTGGTCGTCCGGCTCGCGCTGCGGCCGGTGGCGCGGATGCGCGGGCTGGTGCGCACGCTTCCGCCGGGTGCGCGGCTGCCGCTGCCGACGTCGCACGACGAAATGCGTGCGCTGGCCGAGGAATTCAACGCGCTGCTCGAACGCCAGGAAGAGGTCAGCCAGCGGCTGCGCCGGTTCACCGGCGACGCGGCGCACGAGTTGCGTTCTCCGGTCGCGTCGATCCGGGTGCAGGCCGAGGTGGCCGTGACGAATCCAGATCCGGAGCTGGCGCAGGAGACGCTTTCGGACATTCTCGAGGAGTCCGAACGGCTGTCCGGCCTGCTCGACGGCCTGCTCGCGCTGGCTCGGTCCGACGCCGGCGAAGTGCCGCCCGCGGAACCGGTCGAGGTGGTGTCGGAGGTCCGCGCGGCGGTGCGGCGGCTGCCGTCCGGGGCACCGGACACGCGGGTGAGCAGCGCGGTGGCGCAGGCCTGGGCGTCGGCGGCGCACCAGGAGGTCGAGCTGGTGCTGGACAACCTGCTGCGCAACGCCTGCCGGTACGCGTCCGGGCAGATCGTGGTGTCCGTGCTGGCCTCGCGTTCGAAGGTGCGGGTCGTGGTGGACGACGACGGTCCGGGCATCGCGCCCGAGCACCGGGGCAAGGTGTTCGACCGCTTCTACCGAGTCTCCGACGACCGGGCGCGCTCGTCCGGCGGAACGGGCCTCGGCCTGGCGATGGTCGCCGAAACGGTGCGCCGGCGCGGGGGCAAGGTCCGGGTCGGCGAATCGCCGGACGGCGGCGCGCGGTTCGAGGTGACCTGGCGGGCGGGCGCGGACCGGTGAATCCGGTGGGGGAGACTGGGCGCATGGACGCGGTCATCGTCGGGGCGGCACTGGTGCGCGACGGCAAGCTTCTCGCCCAGCAACGGGCTTGGCCGCCGCATCACGCGGGCCAGTGGGAACTGCCGGGCGGGCGCGTCGAGGAAGGCGAGACCGAGGCTTTCGCGCTGGCCAGGGAATGCCACGAGGAACTGGACGTGGCGGTCACCGTCGGCGAGCGGGTCGGCCCGGAAATCCCGCTGCCGGGCGGGAAAGTGCTGCGCGTGTACTCCGCCGCGCTGCTGTCGCCGGGCGACGAGCCGCGCGCGGTCGAACACACCGCACTGCGCTGGGTCGGCGACGACGAACTGGACGACTTGGACTGGCTTCCGGCGGACCGGGACCTGCTGCCCGCACTGCACGCGCTCGTGAGTGCTGATTCCCAGTAGAACCAGCACTCACGAGCCTCTTCAAGCCGCCCCGACCATCCGCAAGGCCGACGACACCCGGTGCGCGCTGCGGTCGATCGCCCGCTCCGCGCCCGCCTTGCGGACCCGCTCCAGCTCAGCGACGTCGTCCAGCAACGCGCGCGTGCCCTCCCGGACCGGCCGCAATTCCTCGATCACCGCCTCGGCGACGGCATCCTTGAGCACGCCGTACGAGGGGTACTTCTCGGCCAGCTCCGCGGGCTCGCCGCCCCCGCAAGCGGCGAGAATCTCCAGCAAATTCGAGATCCCCGGCCGATTCTCCGGGTCGTACATCGGCGCCGAATCCCCGTCGGTCCGCGCCTTGCGCACCTTGCGCCGAATCTGATCGGGTTCGTCCAGCACGAACACGACGCCCGCGGAATCCTGCGCGGACTTGGACATCTTCCGAGTCGGCTCGGCCAAGTCCTTCACCCGCGCCCCCGCGGGCGGCAACGTCGCCTCCGGAATGACGAACACCTCGCCGTACGTGGAGTTGAACCGCCGGGCAAGCGTGCGAGCCAGCTCGACGTGCTGCCGCTGATCCTCGCCGACCGGCACCTCGTCCGCGCCCTGCAGCAAAATGTCGGCCGCCATCAGCACGGGATAGGTGAGCAGGCTGAGCCGCACTCCCGCCTGTCCCTTGGATTTCTCCTTGAACTGGATCATCCGCGCCGCCTCGCCGTAGGAGCAGGTGCACTCCAAGACCCAGGTCAACGCCCCCAGCTCCCGCGCGAGATCGGACTGCACGAACACCCGCTCCGGCGCGATCCCGGCGGCGACCAGCACGGCCAGCTGCTCAGTCGCCAGCGACCGCAGCTTCGCCGGATTGTGCGCGGTGGTCATCGCATGAAGATCGGAAACGAAATACAAATCGTCCGGCCCGCCCTCAGCCGCCCACCGACGCAACGCGCCGAGGTGGTTGCCGAGCTGGACGTGACCGGACGGGGTGATGCCGGACAGCTGGACCATCGGGGTTTTCCTCTCCGTGGATGTGTTCGACCCCGGGAGCGGACCCAAAAAAAGCCGCCCACCGGGCGGCCTTCGCTGGTTTTTCAGCGCAGAGCTAAGGGGCCGCCAACGGACGGCCACCACTGAGTGCTCTGGAAACGCATGCGACGAGCCTAGCACCGGACTACGGTTCGAACCATGTTCGTCGTCGTGCTCACGTACACCGTTCCGCTAGAGGAAATCGACCGCGCCCTCCCCGCCCACCAGGAGTGGCTGACGAAGCAGTACGAAGACGGCCGCTTCCTGGCCTCCGGCGCCCAAAAACCCCGCACCGGCGGCGTCATCGTCACCCGCCCCATGGACCGCGCACAGCTGGACGCGATCCTGGCCACGGACCCCTTCGCGATCAACCAGCTGGCCACCTACGAAATCATCCAGTTCCAGCCCACCAGAACAGCCCCGGAACTAACCCTGGTGAACGAACTGCTGGACAACTAACGCCGTCCCGCGAGGCCGCCTTCACGGATCCAGCGCCCCCTCAGATTCCCCTCACAGCCCTAAACCGCAGGCGCTGCACCCACGAGCGAAGCCCCCAGCCCTAAAACGGCAACCGCTGCACCCAAACAGCGAGGCACCCACACCTTCCCCCCGCCCCCGATACGAAGCCTCCCTGCGGTTCGGGGGTGCTTGTCAAGGCATCTTTCCCGCCTTGACAAGCACCCCCGAACCGTCAGCACAATCAAGCTTCGGGGGCCCCACGCAACCACTCAATCGGCAATGTCGCCCGCCAGGGCGACGAGCCGCCCGAGAACGCCCTCAAGCAGCCTTGGCAACCCGCCTCTTAGCCTTCTTCAACGCCAAAACCGGACACTTCTTGCACCGATCGTCAGACCGGCAGCACTTCTTCTTGACCTTCCCGGCCTTCATCAACTTCCGCACCACGGCCCGAGGATCGTCCGCGTCCTTTTTCCCCACGCGCACTCCTCACACCGGCGGCCAAGAACACCCCAAAGGTTAGGTGAGCCTAACCGAGAAGAGGGCGTGGCGCTCCTCACACCACCCCAACAGGTATCCTGTTGGAAGTCCGCGTGTGGCCAAAGCCGGTCAGCGAGAGCCGGTCGCATTTCCCGGTGCCCGTGATCTTCGTTCGCCGCGCGGCGCCACCCGCCTTTCTTTCGAGTTCAGGAGTCTTCGCGTGCCCGCAGCCAGCGCCACCGCGGTCGAAACCGGCCGCGCGTCCGGCAAGACCCGGCCCGACCTGCGCAACGTCGCGATCGTCGCCCACGTCGACCACGGCAAGACGACCCTGGTCGACGCCATGCTCCGCCAGTCCGGCGCCTTCGCCGAACGCGCCGAGCTGGTCGACCGCGTGATGGACTCCGGTGAACTCGAGCGGGAAAAGGGCATCACCATTCTCGCGAAGAACACCTCCATCCACCGCCAGACCCCCGAGGGCACGGTCACCATCAACGTGATCGACACCCCGGGCCACGCCGACTTCGGCGGCGAGGTCGAGCGCGGCCTCTCCATGGTCGACGGCGTCGTGCTGCTGGTCGACGCGAGCGAGGGCCCGCTGCCGCAGACCCGCTTCGTGCTGCGCAAGACGCTCGAGGCGAAGCTGCCGGTGATCCTCGTGGTCAACAAGGTCGACCGCCCGGACGCCCGGATCTCCGAGGTCGTCGAGGAGACCCACGACCTGCTGCTCGACCTCGCGAGCGACATCGAGGACGCCGACCACGACGCGATCCTCGACCTCCCGGTCGTCTACGCCTCGGCGCGCGCCGGCAAGGCGTCGCTGGAGCAGCCCGCCGACGGCGGCCTTCCCGACAGCGAGAGCCTCGACCCGCTGTTCGAGACCCTGCTCACGCACGTCCCGCCGCCCGTCGCGGACCCGGACGCGCCGCTGCAGGCGCTGGTCACCAACCTCGACGCGTCCAACTTCCTCGGCCGCATCGCGCTGATCCGCATCCACGCGGGCAAGCTCCGCAAGGGCCAGACCGTGGCCTGGATGCGCGAGGACGGTTCGGTCCAGAACGTCCGCATCTCCGAACTGCTCGTCACCGAGGCGCTCACCCGCGTCCCGGCCACCGAGGCCAGCGCGGGCGACCTGGTCGCCATCGCGGGCATCCCGGACATCACCATCGGCGACACCCTCGCCGACCCCGAGGAGCCGGTCGCGCTGCCGCGGATCACCGTGGACGAGCCCGCCATCTCGATGACCATCGGCGTCAACACCTCGCCGCTGGCCGGGCGCAACGGCGGCGACAAGGTCACCGCGCGGCTGGTGAAGGCCCGCCTCGACCAGGAGCTGATCGGCAACGTGTCGATCCGCGTGCTGCCCACCGAGCGTCCGGACACCTGGGAGGTGCAGGGCCGCGGCGAGCTGGCGCTGGCCATCCTGGTCGAGCAGATGCGCCGCGAGGGCTTCGAGCTGACCGTCGGCAAGCCGCAGGTGGTGCTGCGCACGATCGACGGCAAGCTGCACGAGCCGTTCGAGCGGCTGTACATCGACTCGCCGGAGGAGCACCTCGGCTCGATCACGCAGCTGCTCGCCGCCCGCAAGGGCCGGATGGAAGACATGAGCGGCAACGGCACCGGCCGGATCAAGCTGATCTACGTGCTGCCCTCGCGCGGCCTGATCGGCTTCCGCACCGACTTCCTCACCGAAACCCGCGGCACCGGCATCGCGAACCACGTGTTCGAGGGCTACTTCCCGTGGGCGGGCGAGATCCGCACCCGGCACACCGGTTCGCTGGTGGCCGACCGGTCCGGCCCGATCACCGCGTACGCGATGATCCAGCTCCAGGACCGCGGCAGCTTCTTCGTCGAGCCCGGAGCCGAGGTGTACGAGGGCATGGTCGTGGGCGAGAACCCGCGGCTCGAGGACCTCGACATCAACATCACCAAGGAGAAGAAGCTCACCAACATGCGCTCGTCCACCGGGGACGAGCTGGAGCGCCTCGCCCGGCCGCGCAAGCTGAGCCTCGAGGAGGCTCTGGAGTTCTGCGCCAGCGACGAATGCGTCGAGGTCGCGCCGGAGGTCGTGCGGGTCCGCAAGGTCACGCTCGACATCGCGACCCGCGCCAAGGAGCGCTCGCGGGCCAAGAGCCGCGAAAACAGCTGAACCTCGCGCAGGTGAAAAAGGGCGCCTCCCGTTCCCGGGAGGCGCCCTTTCGCGTGAACCGCGACGGCGGTTCGCGCGTCCACTCTTATGGCGGTATCCACTCCGATGTCACGGAGTGACGGCCGATGTGGGAATCTCGATGCCGGCCCCCGCCCTGGCATGGCAGCATGTCCGCTCGGACCACGGAGCGCGGCGGGAACTTTCAGGAGGACGAGCGTGCGATTCGGACGCCGGCTGGGGCCGGTGCTGGCGCTGGCGGGAGTACTGCTCGCCGCGTGTTCGAACACCCCGCCGCCCCCGGTGGTCACGTCGGCTCCGCCGTCGAGCACGACCAGCGCGGCGTCGCAGTCGCAGATCGTGGTCGGCGTGGACGACGTCGTCGGCGGCTACAACCCGCACAGCATCGCGGACGCCTCGACGATCACCACCGCGCTCTCGCAGCTCCTGCTGCCTTCGGTGTTCCGGCAGTCCGAGGACGGCACGCGCACGCTCGACAAGACGCTGATGGTCTCGGCCGAGGTCGTCTCGCAGGTGCCGTTCACGGTGAAGTACGTGATCCGCCCGGACGCCTCGTGGTCCGACGGGGCCCCGATCGCCACCGAGGACTTCATCTACCTCGCCAACGCGATGAAGACGAACCCCGGCGTGATCGAACCGGCGGGCTACCGGCTGATCTCGGACATCGAATCCCGCGACGGCGGCAAGGGCGTCGAGGTCACCTTCAGCAAGCCGTACCCGGCCTGGCAGACGCTGTTCGACAATCTGCTGCCGCAACACCTGCTCAAGGACTCGCCGGGCGGCTGGGCGAATGCCCTCGCGACGAGCTTCCCCGCGGTAGCCGGACCGTTCGCGATCAAGACCATCGACACCGCCCGCGGCGAAGCGACTCTCCAGCGCAACGACCGGTACTGGGAAAAGCCCGCCGCGGTCGACACCCTGATCCTGCGCCGCTCCGACGCGTCCGGCATCGCGACCGCATTGCGCAGCGGCAACGACCAATTCTCCTTGACCCGCACCGATTCCACCGGCCTGCAGCTGCTGAACGACCTGGGCTCGGCGGTCAAATTGCACACGCTGCCGCGTCCGCTGACCGCGTCGGTGCTGCTGCGCCCGGTGAGCGCGACGCTTTCCGAACCCCAAGTCCGCGCGGGCGTCGCCGCCTTGCTGGACCGCGGAAAACTGATCTCCGCCGGGGCGAAAGGCGGCCCGTCGGCCACGCTGAAAGCGGACGCACAGGTCCTGCCCCCCTCGGCGAAGGGTTACGCGGCCACCATTCCGGCAGGCCCGCCGGCCGCGCCGGACGCGACCAAGGCCGAGCAGTACTTCACCGCCGCCGGGTACAAAAAGGAAGCCGGCGTGTGGCGCAAGGGAAACAAGACGCTGTCGATAGTGCTCGCGTCGCCCGGCGAACAGGAACCGTACGCGTCGATCGCGAAGGAACTGGCTTCAGAGCTGGTCGCGGGCGGCATCGAGGTCAACCAGATCAAACCGCAGCCGCGCGACCTGTATTCGTCCCTGCTGGCGATGCCGGTGGTGAACGGGAAACAGCAGGCGAGCCCGGATTCGAACAGCACGGTCGGCGTGGATATCGCCGTAGTAGGCCAACCCGTCGGCGGCGACCCGGCGACGGTCCTGGCGTCGAGCTACGGCTGTGCGCCCGAACCCGTGCCCGCGGACAAGACGAAACCAGTGGTGCCAGCCAATCCCGCGGGTTTGTGCGACCAGGGCCTGCAAGCGACGATCGACTCGGCCCTCACTGGCTCCGCGACTGTCGCGGATTCGCTCAAGACGCTGGAACCGCAGTTGTGGTCCCAAAACGTCGTGATCCCGCTGTTCCAGGAAGCCGAGACTTTGGCGGTGGGCAAGGGAATCTCCGGCCTGACGCCCGGTCCGCCGATGCAGGGCCCGTTCGGATCCGCGGTGAACTGGACCCGTGGCGCGACCTGATCCGGTACGCGAAAAGGGGCCTCGCACGAACAAGTGCGAGGCCCCTTTTCGTTGCCGCGTCAGATCAGCTGCAGACTCTCCGCGAAGTGGCACGCCACCGGATGCGCCTGCCCGCGGTCGATCAAGGCGGGTTCCTCCGTCTTGCACTTCTCGCGTCCGGCGTCGTCCAGCTGGTTGGCGAACTTCGGGCACCGGGTGCGGAACCGGCAGCCCGACGGCGGATTGGCCGGGCTGGGCACGTCACCGGTGATCACGATCCGCTGCCGCGTCCGCTCCTTGCGCGGGTCCGGCACCGGGATCGCCGAGATCAGCGCCTGCGTGTACGGGTGCGCCGGGTTCTCGAACAGCTCCTCCGACGGCGCGGTCTCCACGATCTTGCCGAGGTACATCACCGCGATCCGGTCCGCCACGTGCCGCACCACGGAAAGGTCGTGCGACACGAACAGGTACGACAGCCCGAGTTCCGCCTGCAGATCCTTCAGCAGGTTCAGCACGCCCGCCTGGATCGAGACGTCCAGCGCGGACACCGGCTCGTCCAGCACCAGCACCTTCGGCTTCAGCGCGAGCGCGCGGGCGATGCCGATGCGCTGGCGCTGCCCGCCGGAGAACTCGTGCGGGAACCGGTTGCCGTGCTCCGGGCGCAGGCCGACGGTCTTCATCAGGTCGCGGACCTGCTGTTTGCCGCCGTTCTCGTACAGGCCGTGGATGCGCAGCGGTTCGGCGATGATCTCGTTCACCGGCAGCCGGGGGTCGACCGAGGCGTACGGGTCCTGGAACACGATCTGCATGCTGCGCCGCAGCCGCTGCAGTTCGCGCTTGCCCATCGTCGCGAGGTCTTTGCCCTCGTAGGTGACCTTGCCGCCGGTGAGCGGCTGCAGCGCCAGCGCCACCCGGGCGGTGGTCGACTTGCCGCAGCCGGATTCGCCGACCAGCGCGAGCGTCTCGTGCGGGTAGATGTCGAACGACACGTCCGACACCGCCTGCACCGCCCCCGAAACGCGGCGCAGGATGCCGCCGCCGCGGATCGGGAAGTGCTTGACCAGGTTCTGCGCGGAGAGGACGGGTGCCTGTCCCGCCGTGGCCTCGCTCATCGGTTCGTCTCCGTGTCGGTCGCGATGGCGTCCACGGCGACCGGGACGGCTGCCGCGTCGGCCGAGGTGGCGCTGAACAGCTCCGCCGGGTCCTTCCCGACGACCTGCTCGGTGAAGTGACAGGCCGCGTGCTGCCCGTTCGGGCCGGCGACGAGCGCGGGCTCCTCCTCGTCGCAAATCGGCTGCGACAGCGGGCAGCGCGGGCTGAACGGGCAGCCCGGCGGCATGTTCTGCGTGGCGGGCGGCGAACCGGTGATCGGCGTGAGCCGGTCGGTCTTGACGTCCAGCCGCGGCAGGCTGCCGAGCAGGCCCAGCGTGTAGGGCATCCGCGGGTGGTAGAAGATGTCGTCGACCGTGCCGGACTCGACGACCTTGCCCGCGTACATCACGTGCACCCGGTCCGCCTGGCCGGCGATCACGCCGAGGTCGTGGGTGATCAGCACCATCGCCGCGCCGGTTTCCTTCTGCGCGGCCTGCAGCGCCTCGAGGATCTGCGCCTGCACCGTCACGTCGAGCGCGGTGGTCGGCTCGTCCGCGATGATCACGTCCGGGTTGTTGGCCATCGCGATCGCGATCACCACGCGCTGGCGCATGCCGCCGGACAGCTGGTGCGGGTACTCGTCCGCGCGCTGCTTCGGGTTCGGGATGCGGACCAGGTCGAGCAGTTCGACCGCCTGCTTCTTCGCGACGTCCTTGCGCACGTCGTGGTGCGCGGTGATCGCCTCGGCGATCTGGTCGCCCACGGTGTACACCGGGTTCAGCGAGGTCATCGGGTCCTGGAAGACCATCGCGATGCCCTTGCCGCGGACCTTGTTCAGTTCCTTCTCGTTCGATTTCAGCAGGTCCTGTCCGCCGAACCGGATCGAGCCGGACACCTTCGCGGTCTTCGGCAGCAGGCCCATCACCGCGAGCGAGGTCACCGATTTGCCGGAGCCGGATTCGCCGACGATGCCGAGCACTTCGCCGCGGCGAAGCTGGTAGTTCACGCCGCGCACGGCGCTGACCACGCCCTCGCTGGTCGGGAACTGCACGGTCAGGTCCTCAACGACGAGGACGGGATCGCCGCCGCGTCCTTGCGAGCCGTTCTGGGTCATGCGCGCACCTTCGTCTGCTGGGGGTCGAACGCGTCCCGCAGGCCGTCCCCGATGAAGTTGATCGTCAGTGCGATCAGGATGATGAAAATGCCCGGGAAGTAGAACAGCCACGGCCGCGTGTCGATCGCGGTCTGCGCGCTGCTCACCAGCAGCCCGAGCGAGGTGTCCGGCGGCTGCACGCCGAAGCCGAGGAACGACAGCGCCGTCTCGAGCAGAATGGCGATCGACACCAGGATCGTCAGGTTGACGATGATCGCGCCGAGCGCGTTGGGCACCAGGTGCCGGAAGATGATCCGGCTGTCGCTCGCGCCGAGCGCCTTCGACGCCTCGACGAACTCCTTCTCGCGCAAGGAAAGCACGACGCCGCGCGCCACCCGGGAGACATACGCCCAGTAGAGGCCGCCGATGACGACCGCGATCAGCCACCACGTGCCGCCGGACTGGTGGCCGAGCACCGCGGCCACCGCGAGCAGCGGCAGCGTGAGCACGAGGTCGGCGATGCGCATGAAGACCGTGTCGAGCCAGCCGCGGTAGTAACCGGCGACCGCGCCCCAGATGGTGCCCACGACGGTCGCGAAGATCGCGACGAGGATCGAGATCTGCAGCGAGATCTGCGTCCCGCGCATCACCTGCGCCAGCGTGTCGTGGCCGACCGCGTCGGTGCCGAACGGGTGGTCGCCCGAGGGCGGGGCCGAGTTCTGGTCGGTGATGGCTCCCGCGTCGTACTTCCAGATCGCCGCGCCCACGTAGGCGAACAGGATGATCAGCACGAACACGACGAGGCTGATCATCGCGAGCCGGTGCTGCAGGAACCGCCGGAACACCAGCTGCGCCTGGCTGCGCTCCTTGACCGTGAACTCGCGTTCCGGCGCGCCCTTCGGGGTCTGCGGGTCGTCCGGAGCGAACCGAGCGCCGCCCAGGGTGGTGGGCGGAGTGGGGATTGCGTCGTTAGGCATAGCGGATCCTCGGGTCGAGCAGGCCGTAGAGCAGGTCGGCGATCAGGTTGAGCAGGATGATGAACGTGGCCGCGATGAGCAGCCACGCCTCCACCGCGTACACGTCGCTGCGCTTGATCGCGTCCAGCAGGAAAGCGCCCGCACCCTGCCATTGGAACACGGTTTCGGTGACGACGGCGCCGCCGAGGATCGAGCCGATGTCGAGCGCGGTCACCGTGGTCAGCGGGATCAGCGCGTTGCGCAGCGCGTGCTTGCGCGTCACCGTCCAGCGCGGCAGGCCCTTGGCCCGCGCGAGGCGGACGTAATCGCTGTTGAGCACCTCGAGCATGGACGCGCGCTGGTAGCGGCTCCAGGCCGCGTAGCTGGTCAGCGCGAGCGAGATCGTCGGCAGGATCAGGTGGCCGAGCACGTCGCCGAACTGGGCCCAGAACCCGCCCGCGGCGACCACCGAGGAGGAACCGATGGTGTAGAACACCTGGTCGCCCACCGACTCGTTGATCCCGATGCCGACCTGCTTCAGCACCAGCGCGAACCAGAACGACGGCATCGACAGGAAGAGGAAGCCGAAGAAGGTCGCGGTGTAGTCGAACTTGGAGTACTGCCGCGACGCGCTGATCACGCCGATCAGCACGGCGAGGATCAGCGCCACCACCATGGCGAGCACGATCAGCCGCAGCGTCACGCCGAACCGGCCGAACACCTCGCTGCCGATGTTCATGGTGGACTGGACCGAGGGGCCGAAATCACCGTGCAGCACGCCGGTGATCCAGTGCCAGTACCGCTCGAGAATCGGCTGGTCGAGATGCAGCCGGATGCGTTCGAGTTCGATGGTGCGAGGGGGCGGCGGCGGGTTTCTCGCGATCAGCGGGGTCAACGGGTTGGCCGAGAGCGACACCATCACGAAGACGACGAACGTCGACACGATGAGGATCGGCACCGAAACGAATAGCCGGCGCAGTGCGAAGGCAAGCATGGAGGTCTTCCTGCTCTGGACGGTGTTCTGCCGGCGCCCGCCGCTCGTGGTGGCAGGGCCTTGGCGGCGCAGGCGGGGCAATCGTGGTGTTCGGGAACTAAAAGGGCAATTGTTCGCGGATACGGTGAAGGGCCGGCTTTGCGGCCGGCCCTTCACCGGTGCTCCTGCGGGAATCTACCGGTCGTTGATCACTTCCGGATGCCCCACTCCGCCATGTTGTACACCGGCGCGTCGAGCGTCGAGTTGTTGCGGATGTTCGCGATCTTGTCCGACGAGGCGATGAAGGTCGGCTTCTGGTACAGCGGAAGCACGTACGCGTCCTCGGACATGATCTTGTCGGCCTGGTTGAGCAGGTCCGCCGCCTTGGTCTGGTCGTTCTCGGCGTTGGCCTGCTCCATCAGGTCGTCGACCTGCTTGCTGCTGTACTTGCCGTAGTTGCTGCCCTGGCCGGTGCCCCACAGCTGCTTCGCGCCGCCGAACGGGAACGGCGAGGAGACCCAGGCGAAGACGATGACGTCGTAGTCGCCGCTGGTGGTGGTCTGGCCGAGGTCGTCGGTGGACTGGACCTTCACCTTGATGCCCAGCTGGGCCGCGGTCTGCGCGAACAGCTCGCATTCGTTCTGCCGGATCTGGTTGCCGACGGTGTAGCGGATGCGCAGTTCGGGGATCGGCTTGCCGCTCGGGTCGGACAGCTGGTTGTTGGCCAGCTTGTAGCCCGCGTCGGTCAGCATCTTCTTGGCCTTCTCGATGTCACCGGAACCCTGGCCGGTCGCGCTCACCACGTCCTTGTAGCCCTGCTGCTGCGGCATGAAGTTGTGGTTGTTGAGCGGCTCGACCTTGTTGGTGAACTGGCCGACGGTCTTGGCGATCATGTCCTTGCGGTTGACCGCGGTGAACAGCGCCTGGCGCAGCGTCTTGTCGGCCAGCGCCGGGCTCTTGAGGTTGAAGTCGAAGTGCTCCCAGGTCAGGCCGAGGCCGATGTAGGAGGAGATGTTCGGCATGTTCTTGACCTGGTTGATCAGGTCGACCTGCGGCTGCGGGTAGATGACCTGCACCTCGTTGTTCTGCAGTGCGGTCGGCTCCTGCGTCGCGTCGGTGATGATGCGGAAGATGACGCTGTTCAGCCGCGGCTTCTCGCCCCAGTACTTCTCGTTCGGGACCTCGGTGATCGACTGGTTGTTGACGAACTTCGAAATCTTCCACGGGCCGCCGGTCCAGGTCGGGACGGTCGTGCCGAACCACTTGTACGACGACGCGAGACCGGCCGGGGTGTTGGTGTCGCCGTGCTGCTTGGCCAGGTGCGCCGGGTACATCGCGCCGGACGAGCCCCAGAGCTTCTTCCAGTCGGTGAACGGCTTGGCGAGGGTGGCGGTCACCGTCTTGCCGCCGTCCGAGCCGACCACGGAGGTCAGCTGGTCGTAGCCGGAGGTGTCGGCAGGGGCGCAGTCCGGGCAGTCCTTGCCGTTCTGCACCTTCCAGTTGTAGATGAAGTCGTCGGCCGACAGCGGGGTGCCGTCGGACCAGACCGCCTTCGGGTTGATCTTGTAGACGATCGTCGTCGGGTTCGTCAGCTCGGCGGACTCGACGAAGTCCTTGTTCAGGACCGGCTTGAGGTCCGGCGTCGCGTAGAAGGTGTAGGGCAGGATGCCCTTGGTGACCATGCCGGTTTCGAAGACGTTGCCCTCGGCCGAGGTCACGTTCCAGTTCGGCACGTTCTTCTCGATCGCGAAGGTGACGTCGCCGCCCTGCTGGAGCTGATCGGCCTGCGCCGAGTTGCAGGTGTTCGGGTTCTTGTCGCAGTCGGCGAATGCCTGCCCGGTCTGCACCGCGCTGTTGCCGCCCCCGCCACCACCGCATGCGGAGAGCAGAAGGGCCGCGCCCGCGACGAACGCGCCCAGCTTCGCGGCGCGCGACCTAGTCGTCACTAACATTCATTCTCCTTGCTCGACGCCGTCGCGGGTTTGCGAGGCGACTCTTCCTGACGCGCAAGCACCGATCGGTATCGCGTTGCTCACCGTAGCCGTGAAACTTAGGCATTGGACAGACGGCAAACCTATCGATCCGGACACTCTCAGTGAGATCGTTGCGGAACAGATATCTCGTGCCCCCTGGTTGCACCGTGATTTCCGCACTTGATCGACTACGGTCAGTAGTTGATCACGGGAACTCCCGACCGGTTCGGGTGGCAATTCGGCCCAGCGGGCCAACCGGCCCGGCGGACAATAACCGCCCCGTTCCGTATGCGGTACCCCAGCTAATGGAGCAGTCCCGCGGTCGCGACGAACCCGAAGTGACAAGAAATTGGTCCGATCTCGTGAAGCGAAACAATGCGCCCGCCGCCGGGCACGGGCGAAAACGCCCGGACGGCGGCGGGTGCTCGGTGGGTGTTCCGAGCATCTTGCGTCCTCGTCCGCGCATTCCGAACCGCGGAACGTTCCGCGGAAGGGAACGCCCACGAGCCGGGACGCTGGTCCGACGTCGTGGGATGCGAATGCATTTTCCCGTGCACGGCGCGGTTTCCCGGTTCCGGAACGCCGCGCCGGGGGTCGGCGTCCCGGGCGCGGACGGGGTGGTCATTAACCTGAGAGCGTGAAGCGGAAGCTGCTGCTGGTCCACGCGCACCCGGACGACGAAAGCATCGCCACCGGCGGGATCATCGCCCGGTACGCGGCCGAGGGCGCCGAGGTGTGCGTGGTGACCTGCACGCTCGGCGAAGAGGGCGAGATCGTCCCGCCGCGGCTGGCCCAGCTCGTGGCGGCGGAGGCCGACCAGCTCGGCGGGTACCGGTCCGGGGAGATGGCCGCCGCGGCCGCCGCGCTCGGCCTGTCCCGGCACGAGTACCTCGGCGGCATCGGCCGCTGGCGCGATTCGGGCATGGCGGGCACGCCGTCCGCCGAGCACCCGCGGGCGTTCACCGGCGGTTCGGCGCAGGAGCAGGCCGCGCAGCTGCGCGAACTCATCGACGATTTCGCGCCGCAGGTCGTCGTCACCTATGACTCCTTCGGCGGCTACGGCCATCCCGACCACATCCGCGCGCACGAGATCACCATGGCGGCGGCTCCGGACGCCCCCTCGGTCCGGCGGGTCTTCCACGTGGTCCAGTCCGAGGCCGCGCTCGCCGTCGGGCTCGCCGAACTGCGTGCGGACGGGACATCACCGTTCCGGGTGGCCGCCGACGGCGAGCTTCCGTCCACTCCGGACGGCACAATCACCACCGTGGTCGACATCTCCGCGCACCGGCAGGCGAAGCTGGCGGCGCTGCGCGCGCACGAAACCCAGCTGACCGTGGTCGACGGCGCGGTGCCGCACTTCGCGCTGACCAACAGCATCGCGCAGCCGATCCCGTCCGCCGAGTACTTCGTGCTCGCCCACGGCGACGCCGCCGGCGCCGAGACCGATCTCTTCGGAGGGTGGTGACCGTGTCCGCCCCGCTCACTCGCGACCAGCGGCTGATGCTCGTGCTGCTGGCGGTCGACGCGGTCGTGCTGGCGCTGCTCGAACTGTTCTTCCTCCCGCTGCGGCTCGGTCCGCTCGGCGAGGTGCCGCTGCCGGTCACCGCGGTGGTCGGAGCGGTCACCACGCCGTGGCTCGTGCTGACCGCGGGGAAGCTCGTGCGGCCCGGTTTGTCGTTCGTGCCGTTGCTGGTGTGGGTACTCGTCGTGTTCGGGGTCGGCCTGTTCGGTCCGGGCGGCGACGTCGTGCTGGTCCAGGACTGGCGCGCGCTGCTTCTGCTCGGCGCGAGCGCGTTGCCCGCCGCACTGGTCCTCGGCGGCGGGCTCGGCCGGGCCGCGGCGAAGGGAGGTGTCCGTGTCTGAGGCCATTTCGGACCGTCAGGTCGTGGCGATTCTGCGACCGTTCGTGCGCGCGTGCGCGCCGGTGATCGACGCGCTGCGCGAGGCCGACCCGTTCGGTATGCAAGCGCGGGCCCGCCGCGGCGAGGACGAATTCGCCGACGCCGGGCTCAAGAAGAAAATGCTCCATGCGCTGTCCACGGTGAAGCTGCCGGGCACCGCGGGCTGGGCGGCGATGGACATCGACCAGCGCGCGAGCTGGTGGGTCAACCGCGTCGGCAGGCTCACCTCGCTGCTGACCTCGATCCCCGGACTCGGCGGCGCGCTCGCCGACCGGCTGCCGGTGCAGGACACCCTCGGCGCGGCGTCGCAGGGACTGGTGCTGTGCGCGATCGCCGGGGAGTACGGCGTGACCGACGTGGGCAGCCGCGTCCGGCTGATCGCCTCGGTGCTGTTCCAACGCGAGATCGACGCCGACCTCGCGGCGGGAGCCAGCCACGACAAGTCCGCGAAGTCCGCGGAGGACAGCGAGACCGCGCGGCTCACCGAGGAACTCGACGAATCCCACCGCAAACACGGCAAGGTCACCGCGAAAGCCGTCGCGAGCACGCTCTGGCACCTCGGCAAGTCGCTGTGGGGGATCACCGGCGAACTCGAGAAGCGCCCGCGCGGCCGATGGATCCACCGGGTGCTCGGAATGCTGCCGGTGGTCGGCGCGGCGGGCGACTACCTCGGCGAGCGCTCCGGGCTCAAAAAGGTCTGGAAGCGCGCGCACGCGTGGCTCATGGCCCACCGGGAGTGGGCCTGAGCCCGCGGAGGGTGTTGGGGAACCTGGTGTCCGGCGCGGTGTGCTCTCGCGCCGTGAACCACGGCGTATCGGGTCCGCGCGCCTCGCTGACGGCCCCGTCGAAACCGAAGCCGCCCGCCGCCTAGCCCAAGATCACCACGACTAACCGCCCAGGTTCCACCACACCCGCTCAGTGCCAGAAGAGGAACGCGGCTTGCCCGATGTAGGCAGCGCCCGCGTTGCCGCCGAGCGGTTCGTAGATGGCTCCGGCGATCCTCCAGAGCAGATCCGACACCGGCCGGAAAAGGAAGAACAGCGCGAAGAGCACCAGCGGGGCCCACGGCCGCACCCGAGCGCCGAACGCTCGCGCCTGCGGTGAGAGATACGGCTCCAGCGCGCCCCAGCCGTCCAGCCCCGGCACCGGCAGGATG
Organism: Amycolatopsis sp. VS8301801F10; assembly: GCF_046195355.1. Taxonomy (NCBI): domain Bacteria; kingdom Bacillati; phylum Actinomycetota; class Actinomycetes; order Pseudonocardiales; family Pseudonocardiaceae; genus Amycolatopsis; species Amycolatopsis sp. VS8301801F10. Next base: position 2,785,445 of record NZ_CP176065.1, read on the forward strand.
TTGATCAGGAACGTCATGATCTGCAGCAGCGCGAGGTACGACATCGCGTAGAAGAGGCCGGCCGCCATCGGGATCAGCATCGTCGCCAGGCACAGCGCGGCGCCGACGGCGAGGTTGCTGAGCGGGCCGGCCAGCGACGTCCACGACGCCGTCGCGCGGTTGCGCAGCGCGCCGCGGTTGATCCACACCGCGCCGCCGGGCAGTGGGATGCCGCCGATCAGCAAGAAGATCAGCGGGAGGACGAAGGACAGGACGGGGTCGGCGTAGCGCCGGACGTCCAGCGAGAGGTACCCCTTGTGAGCGATCTCGTGATCACCGCCGCGGAAGGCGACGAAGGCGTGCCCGAACTCGTGGAGCGTCAGCGACGTCATCCAGCCGCCCGCGACGAGGAGCACGACGCCGGCGATGAACATCGGGTCGCGGGAACCGAGAAGAGTCGTGGAATCACCGTATGCAGCCAGGAAACCACCGGCGACGGCGACGGCGAGGATGCCGAGGAAGATCGGGCTCGGACGCACTGCTGATCTCTGCACCCCACCAGTCTTCCGTATGCCCGGTGTGAAGTCTTCGGCGTGTCCCCTTGCGCACCGGGGCGCGGAGATCCCCCGAACTCGCTACTCGGCTTGACCTGGCCGCACTACACAGGTGTAATCACAGTGATGTCATTCGCTGTCGGAGGGGGCAGCGGGTGTCGTTTCACCACCGCCAGCCTGGGGAGTGCGTAGGAGCGAGGAGGCGGACGTGCGGTTGGAAGCGGACAACAGGGAATGGGGGCACGTCGTGGGTTGGGGAGAGAACCCGGAGCAGCAGCTCGGGGATCTGACCGACCTTTTCGACGTCCCCGAGGAGCAGGACTGGCAGGAGCGCGCCCTGTGCGCGCAGACCGACCCGGAGGCGTTCTTCCCCGAGAAGGGCGGCTCGACCCGCGAGGCCAAGCGGATTTGCCTTGGCTGCGAGGTCAAGGACGACTGTCTCGAGTATGCGCTGGCGCACGACGAGCGCTTCGGCATCTGGGGCGGACTGTCCGAACGGGAACGTCGCAAGCTGAAGAAACGGGCTGTCTGAACGGGTTTCGGTTCCCCCGGTCCACGCGGGCCGGGGGCGAGCCTCGCCGCCGGTCCGGCGGCGACGCGAGCGGTGCGGCCGGTGCGCCGCGGCGGGATGGGAGTCCTCGCCGAGGTGGCGCCGGGCACGCTCGCCGGATCCGCGCGGTCTGATCCGGCGGAGCCGGGAGGGTAAAACTGCCGTCGCGGCGGCCGGGAAAACCGGTGCTGTGCCGCGGTTCTCTTTGTGATCTTCGTCTTCCGCTCACGAGATCCCCGGTGTGCCGCGGATCTCTCGCTCGGGGTGCCGTTCCCGCGTGAGCGCGCCGGTTCGCCCCCGCGCGGGATTTCTCTTGTGCTCGGTTGGTCCACGCGGTGGGATCCGCCGGACGCACGGCGTGGGCCGGTGTCCGCGCGTCGGCGCACGCCGTAGGGTGACCGCACCCGTCGTCCCGTCCGAGCAGGAGCCGTTCTTGTCTCGCACCGTCGTTCCGCCCGCTGTGCGGACGTTGCCCGTTCTGGCCATTGTGGTCTGTCACGACGGCGAAGAATGGCTGCCGCTGGCGCTTTCCGCGTTGCGGCGCAGCACAGTCCGCCCGCGGCACGTGCTCGCCGTGGACACCGGATCGACAGACCGTACCCCGAAACTGCTCGCCGACGCAGCGCAGCCGGGCGCGGCCGCCGAGGAGCCCGTGCTGTCTTCAGTTGTCACTCTGCCGAGTGAAACCGGGTTCGCGGAGGCGGTCGCCGCGGCCGTCGCGCACGCGGTGGAACGGTGGGGCGACCCGGGAACGTGGCTGTGGATCCTGCACGACGACTGCGCCCCCGAACCCGGCTGTCTCGGCCAGCTCCTCCGCGCGGCGGAGGAAAACCCTTCGGCGAAGGTGCTCGGTCCGCTCGGCACGGACTGGACCGATCCGCGGCTGATCGTCGAAGCGGGGCTGTCCACCGACGCCTCCGGGCACCGCCAGCAGATGGCCGCGCCGGACGGCGAACCCAGCGAGGTGCTCGCCGTGCCGAGCGCCGGATCGTTGGTGCGGCGGGAACTCTGGGACGCCCTCGGCGGCTACGACGAGGACTTCCCGTTGCTGCGCGAGGATCTCGACTTCGGCTGGCGCGCCAACGCGGCCGGCTCGCTCGTGCTGTCGGTGCCCGCGGCGCGCGTCCGGCACGCTCGCGCCCTGTCCACCGGGCAGCGCACCCCAGACGCCGCCGGGCGTCCGCTCGCCGCGCTCAACCGTTCGCACGGCGTACGCGTCTTTCTCGTCAACTGCTCGACCCCGTCGTTCTGGTTCGGGCTCGTCCGGCTGCCGATCCTGCTGCTGTTGCGCGCGATCGTGTTCTTCGTGCTGCGGCGCACCACCGAGGCAGGCGCGGAACTGGCCGCGCTCGGATACCTGTGCGGGGGCAAGGGAAATCTCCGCGCGGCCCGGGCGTGGCGGCGCGGCCAGCCGCGGCCGGGCACTGTCCGCGGGCTCTTCACGAGCCGGATCATGCGGCTGCGCAACGCGATCAGCGCCGGGGTGGTTGGACTCGTCCGGCGCGGGGTACAGAGCGAGGTAGCACTCGGGACGGTGCCCGAAAGCGTCGAGCAGGAGTCGGCGTGGATTCCGCCCGAGGCGCTCGCCGCGTCCGGGGCACGGCCGGTCGGCCCGGACGCCCTGCCCGCGGGTGCGCTGCGCGGGCTGAGCACTCGCGGCCGGGGGCTGCGCCGGCCGGGTACGGTTGTCGCGGTCACGCTTCCGGAAGCGCCAGTGTCCGAAGAGGACACTGAACCGGTCGAGGAGACCGCCTCCTATCCGTCGCCGTCGCCCCGTCCGCAACCGGCCCCGCCGGAACCGGATCTGGTGTTCGTGGAGGTCAACCGGCGCCGCGTGCTCGCCGCGACCGTCTTCGCGCCGCCGGTGGTGCTGGTCGTTCTGCTCACCGCGCTGGCGTTGGTGCTCAACCGCGGGCGGCTCGGTCTCGACCTGTGGGGCGGCCAGCTGCTGCCGGTCGGCGGGCTGGGCGAGATCTGGTCGACGTACCTGTCGCCGTGGCATTCGGTCGCCGGAGGCACCGGTGCGCCCGCTCCCGCGACGCTCCCGGTGCTCGGGACGCTCGGCGCGCTCTTCGCTCCGATCGGCGGCCCGGCCGCGCTCGTGGCGATCCTGCTCATCGGCGACATCCCGCTCGCCGCGCTGAGCGCGTACGTGGCCACTCGCAAGCTCGCCGTGCGCCGCTGGGTGCGCGCTGCGGTGGCCGCGACGTACGCGTTGCTGCCTGCCGCGACGGCGTCGGTCGCGCAAGGGCGGCTGGACGTGGTTGTGGTGCATCTCGTGCTGCCGCTTGTGGTCGCGGGCATCGTCCGGTTGCTGACCCGGCCGGGGACGCGGTGGCTGCACGTCTCGGCGTTGTCCGCGTTCGGGGTCGCGTTGCTGGGGGCGTTCTCGCCGCTCGCGCACGGGCTCGCGCTGGTGGGGCTGCTGGTCGGGTTCGTGGTGCTGCCCGCGCCGTCCGGCCTGGCTCGGCGGGTGGCGTCGGTCGGGATCGTGGTGCTGTTGCCGCTGGTGCTGTTGCTGCCGTGGCCGACTGTGCTGCTGCGGCATCCGGAACTGCTGCTGCAGGGTCTCGGCGGTCCGGCCGCGCCGGCGTCGGCTACCGATCTCGCCGGGCTGACGCCGGGCGGCCCGGGGGCGTGGCCGACCGGGGTGGTGGTGCTCGCGGCGACGCTCGTCGCGCTCGTGGTCCGGCCGCGGAAGCAGGTCGTCGGCGGGCTGTCGTTGGCGGTGCTGGGACTGGTCGGCGTGGTGGTGGTCCGGCAGGTGCAGTTGACGCCGATGCAGGGCGGGGCGCCTGCGTCGGGGTATGCCGGGGTGCCGTTGCTGGTCGTCGGGGCTGGGCTGTTGTGGGCGGTGCTGGCTACTTGGCAGCAGGGTGGTTCGGCGGTGCCGCTCGCTTGGCTTCCGAAGGTGTTGGCGGTGGCTGGGGTCGTGGTGGTGGCCGCGCTGGCCGCGGGCGCGGTCGCGACTGGATCCGAGGGGCCGTTGACGGCGGCGGCACGGCCGCAGCTCGCGCCTGAGGTGGCGGCGGATGTCGCTGCTACGGGGCGGTCTGTGCTTGATGTGAGTGCTGGGCAGGTGCGGCAGACCGGAGGGCGGTTGGCGCTCTTCGGGGATGACGAGCTCGCGCCGGTCAAGGGAACGCCGGAGCGGTTGGCTGACTGGCGGCGCGGGCTCGGGCAAGGGGATGTCGCGGCGCTGAAGCGGGTGTTCGCGGCGGCTGCGGCTGCCGGGGTGCAGTACGTGGTGTTGCCTTTGGGGACGGACGCGCGGGCTTTTGCCGCGGCGGCCAGTGATCTTGCTGCGGTGGCCGCGCCGATGTCGGACGGGCGGCCGGTGTTGCGGTTGCTGCCCAAATCCGGGGAAGTGGCGTTGATTTCGCCGGAACTGGCCAAGCAGGCGGTTACCGGCGGGGGAGCACCGGGGACCAATCCGGGGGTTTCGCCGGTGGCCGCGCGGTTGCCGGAGGTCCGGGTCCGGGCTTCGGAGGGGCCGACCGGGCGGTTGCTGGTGCTGGCGGCCGAGCAGGAGGCTGGGTGGCAGGCCAGTGTCGGGGGGAAGGCGGTGCCGATCGTGCCTGCTTGGGGGCATCAGGTGGCGGTGTCGGTGCCTGCGCAGCCTTCGGAGGTGTCGGTGGTTTTTCCTGGGACTGAGCGGGGGTTGCTGCTGCTGGTGCAGTTGGCGGCGGTGTTGTTTACCGCGTTGACGGCGATTCCGTCTCGGAGGCGGTAGGGGCGGCTCGTCGCCTGGCGGCGACATTGCGCCCGGGTGCGCGCCCCCCACCCCGAACGCCAATTGTGCTGACGGTTCGGGGGTGCTTGTCAAGGCGGGAAAGATGCCTTGACAAGCACCCCCGAACCGCAGAGCGGCTTCGGATCGGGGTTGGGGGCGGTGTGGGTGCTTCGATCGCGGGGCGGGTCAGTCGCCTTCGATTACGTCTGGTTCTACGCCCAGGTAGCCCGCGACCTGCTCTACCAGGACGTCGTGGACCAGGTCCGCTAGTTCTGACGGGTCCTTCGCGCGTGCTTCCAGCGGGCGGCGGTACAGGACGATCCGGGCGCGGGTGGGCAGGCCGGTCCGGTCGACGCCGGCGGGGACCAGCCGGGACAGGGGGACGGTGCCGTCGTGCAGTACGCCGTCTGCTGGGGCGCGGCCGTCCATGCGGACTTCGGGGACGTCGTCTACCGCTACGTCCAGTTTCGTCAGCTCGTGCCGCCAGCGGGCTTCGATGGGCTCCAGGGCGTCCAGAACCAGCGCGTCGAAGCGTTCCGCGCGGCTCGCCGCCGCGGGCAGGGACGCCGGATAGAGCGTTCCGCGCAGGCCCCGGCCGTGCCGGTCCCGTCGCAGCCGCTGCCGTTGTCGGTAGTCACGAGCCGTCGCCACCGGCCAAGTCTATGCGGTCGCCAGGGCAACGCGCGTGTCGCCGGTACTCGCTTGCGGCGACACGCTATCGTTTCGGATCGTGCGGAGCGTACGGAAATGTTCGCGAACGGGTTGCCTCGAACCCGCTGTCGCCACGCTCACGTATGCCTACCAGGACTCGACCGCGGTCGTCGGGCCGCTGGCCACCGCTTCCGAACCGCACTCCTACGACCTCTGCGAGGCCCACGCGCTGCGGCTGACCGTCCCGAAGGGCTGGGAAGTCGTCCGGCACGAGGGGGCCTTCGCCGCTCCGGAGCAGTCCGCCGACGAGCTGACCGCGCTGGCCGAGGCGGTGCGCGAGGCCGGTCGCTCCGACGTCCCGCCCGCGCAGCCCGAGCCCGAAGGACCCTCCGGCAGGCGCGGCCATCTGCGCGTCCTCCCGGGGCGCGCCTGAGCCGTCCTCCCGACCGGTAGGCTTTCGCCCGCGGCGCGAGTGGCGTCGCCACGGAACTAGCGGCGGGGAGAAGGCGTGCCAGACCTTTCGGGCATCGTGAAGGCCTACGACATTCGCGGCGTGGTCGGCGAACAGCTCGACGCCGCCCTCGTCCGGGACTTCGGGGCCGCGTTCGCGCTGCTCATCAAACCCGAGGCGCCGGCCGTGGTGATCGGCCACGACATGCGCGATTCGTCGCCGGAGCTGGCCGCGGCGTTCGCCGACGGGGTGACCTCGCAGGGCCTCGACGTGGTGTCGATCGGCCTGGCCAGCACCGACCAGCTCTACTTCGCCTCCGGCTCGCTCAACCTGCCGGGCGCGATGTTCACCGCGAGCCACAACCCCGCGAAGTACAACGGCATCAAGATGTGCCGCGCCGGGGCCTCGCCGGTCGGGCAGGACACCGGCCTCGCGGAGATCCGCGACACCGTCGAGCAGGGCGTTCCCGCCTTCGAAGGGCAGCGCGGCACCGTCTCCGAGCGCGACGTCCTCGGCGACTACGCCGCCTACCTGCGCAATCTCGTCGACCTGTCCGGTTCGCGGCCGCTGAAGATCGTGGTCGACGCGGGCAACGGCATGGGCGGGCACACCGTCCCGACCGTCTTCGAGGGCCTGCCGATCGAGATCGTGCCGATGTACTTCGAGCTCGACGGCACCTTCCCGAACCACGAGGCCAACCCGCTCGACCCGGCCAACATCGTCGACCTGCAGGCCAAGGTGCGCGAGGTCGGCGCGGACGCCGGGCTGGCGTTCGACGGCGACGCGGACCGCTGCTTCGTCGTGGACGAGCGCGGCGAGCCGGTGTCGCCGAGCGCGATCACCGCGCTGGTCGCGGTGCGCGAGCTGGCCAAGGAGCCGGGCGGAACGGTCATCCACAACCTGATCACGTCGAAGGGCGTGCCGGAGATCGTCGCCGAGCACGGCGGCAAGCCGGTGCGCACGCGGGTCGGGCACTCCTTCATCAAGGCCGAGATGGCCCGCACCGGCGCGATTTTCGGCGGCGAGCACTCCGCGCACTACTACTTCCGCGACTTCTGGCGCGCCGACACCGGCATGCTGGCCGCGCTGCACGTGCTCGCCGCGCTCGGCGAGCAGAACGGCCCGCTGTCCGCGCTCACCCAGGACTTCTCGCGCTACGCGGCGTCCGGCGAGATCAACTCGACGGTCAGCGACCAGGTCGCGCGCATGCTCGCGGTGAAGGACGCGTACGCGGGCAAGTCCGGCGTCGAGATCGACGAGCTGGACGGCCTCACCGTGCAGCTGCCCGGCGGCGCGTGGTTCAACCTGCGCCCCTCCAACACCGAACCGCTGCTGCGGCTCAACGTGGAGGCCGCCGACCGGGCCGCGGTCGAGGCGCTCACCGCCGAGGTGCTGGCCATTGTCCGGGCCTGACCGGCTGGCGCCGGATTGTGTCCGGAAGGCGCCCTCAACACCCCAACGACGCGTGGTATGGAGGAACTATGGCCATCACGCTTGACGCACAGCTGCTGGAGATCCTCGCGTGCCCGTCGCCGGATCACGCGCCGCTGCGTCCCGGCACGCCGGACGACGCCGAGGCCGACGCGCTGACCTGCACCGAATGCGGCCGGGTGTACCCGGTGCGCGACGGGATCCCGGTGCTGCTGCTCGACGAGGCGACGCTGCCCGGTCCGTCCGGGCCCGACGCTGATCACGGCGACAGTGCTTGACCATGCTTGACGATTCCCTGCTCGACGACTCCGCGCGGCTGGCCGACGCCGACCGCGCGGGGTTGCTGCGCGCCGCCGCGATGGCAGGCGCGCAGGTGCGGGCCACCGCCGAGGCGGCGGCCGAGCTGGAGCTGAGCGAGCGGCTGGACGTCGGGCGTCCGCGTTCGCTGGTGCTCATCGACCGGCCAGGGGTGAGCCGCACGCTCACCCGGCTGCTGGCCGCGCTGCTCACGCCGTCGTGCCCGGTGCCGGTCGTGGTGGCCGAATCGGTACCGGCCTGGATCGGCGCGCTGGACGTGGTGTTCGCGCACACCGACGACGCGGGCGACCGCGAGCTGGCCGCCTCGCTGGAGCGCGCCGCCCGGTTCGGCGCGTCGGTGGTCTTGTCCGCGCCGGCGGACGGGCCCGTCGCGGCGGCGGTGGCGGGCAAGGGCGTGCTGCTCGCGCCGCGCGTTCCGGTGCCGCCGGAGCTGGCGTTCCCGCGCGGGCTGGCCGCCGGGCTGCTCACCGCGAACGCGCTCGGCCTGCTGGTCGCGGACGTGCAGGCGCTCGCCGACCAGCTCGACCTCGAGGCGGAGAAGGACTACCTGGCACGCGAGTCGTTCGCCAATCCGGCGAAGGCGCTCGCGCTGCGGGTCGCGGACCGGGTGCCGCTGCTGTGGGGGCTCGACCCGGTCGCGGTGGCGGTCGGCGAGCACGCGGCGCACGCGTTCGCCGCGCACGCCGCGCTGGTGTGCGACGTGGAGGACTTCCGGCAGGCGCTGGCCCGCCCGGCCCTGCGCCGGGCCGCCCAGTCCGGCGGTGCGGAGCGAGACATTTTCGCTGATCCAGACGACTCTCCTGGTGGAGTCGCGACGCGGGTGCTGCTGCTGTCGGTGCGGACCGGTCCGGCCACCGAGGCGGCCCGGTACCAGGCCGAGGAGTTCCTGCCCGGTGCGGACCTGATCGCGCCCGCCGAGGAGATCGAGGCCGACGAGATCGTCCGCGCCGCGGTGCTGGCGCTGCGGTTCGAGCTGGCCGCGGTGTACCTGGGGCTGGCGGCGGGCAGCATCGGCGGGGCCGGGAGATACGAACCGGCCTCCGCCTGAGGGAGCAGGGGGGAACGCGGGCAGGCGATTCCGCCGCCGCGTGCGTCGGCTCAGTGCCGACGGGAAGGATTGGGAGTTGACAGTGGAGCTGTTGCGCAACGCCGTACGGCCCTACGCCTGGGGATCGCGAACGGCCATCCCACAGCTGCAGGGACGTCCGGTGCCGGCGCCGCACCCCGAGGCAGAGCTGTGGATGGGAGCGCACCCAGGGGACCCGTCGCACGTGCTCGGCCCGGACGGCACCGAACTGAGCCTGCTCGAACTCGTCGACGCCGATCCGGTCGGCCAGCTCGGCGAGGACTGCGCGCGGCGCTGGGGCAACCGGCTGCCGTTCCTGCTGAAGATCCTCGCCGCGGAAGAACCGCTGTCGATGCAGGCGCACCCGTCGGCGGCGCAGGCCGCGGAAGGCCATGCCCGCGAAGAGAAGCTGGGCATCCCGCGCGACGCCGCGAACCGCAACTACCCGGACCCGACGGCGAAGCCGGAGCTGGTCTGCGCGCTGACGGAGTTCCACGCGCTGGCCGGGTTCCGCGACCCGAACCGCACGGTCAAGCTGCTGAAGGCGATCGAGACGCCCGGGCTGGGCAAGTACACCGGCCTGCTGGAAGCCCAACCGGACCCGGCCGGCCTGCGTGCGTTGTTCACCACCTGGATCACGCTGCCGCAGTCCGCGCTGGACGAACTGCTGCCGGAGGTGCTCGACGCGTGCGTCCGGCACGTCCAGGACCACGGCGAGTTCGCGACGGAATGCCGCACGATCCTGGAACTGGGCGAGGCACACCCGCGCGACGCCGGCGTGCTGGCCGCGCTGCTGCTCAACCGCCTGACCCTGCGCGCCGGCGAAGCGATCTACCTGCCCGCCGGGAACCTGCACCTGTACCTGCACGGCACCGCGGTGGAAATCCTGGCGAACTCGGACAACATCCTGCGCTGCGGCCTCACCCCGAAGCACGTGGACGTGCCGGAGCTGCTGCGCGTGGTCGACTTCGCGTGCGGGGAAATGCCGGTGCAGCACGGAGAATGCGCCGGCCAGCGAATGGCGGTGTACCACACCGACGCCCCGGAATTCGAACTGTCGCGCATGGAATGGGCGGCAGGGGACGACGCCGAGCTGGAGGTCGACTCGGCCGGACCGCAGATCCTGCTGTGCACCGAAGGGGACCTTCTGGTGCTCGCTTCGGACGGGGAACGGGTGGAACTGCGGAGGGGCCAGTCGGTCTGGCTGCCCGCCGCGGACCCGGCGGTGCGGGTACGGCCGCTGGGCGGGGAGAAGTCGCAGCTGTTCCGGGCTACCGCCGGATCTTGCGAGTTGTGACCTGACCAGCTGATTGTCAGGCCCAGCGCTCCGCGCCGCCAAGGCTCCTCTAGGCTCCCACCGGGCAATTCGGGCGCGGAGCAGGGAGCGGGAAGTGTCAGCTGGCGGGGGAACCAAGGCGATCATCGCGGCGCTCGCCGCCAACGCCGGGATCGCGGTGGCCAAGTTCGTCGGCTTCCTGGTCACCGGGTCGTCGTCGATGCTGGCGGAGGCGGTGCACTCGCTGGCCGACACGTCGAACCAGGGGCTGCTGCTGCTCGGGCAGAAGACCTCCAAGCGGCGCGCCACCCGGGAGCATCCGTTCGGGTTCGGCCGCGAGCGGTACTTCTACTCCTTCATCGTCGCGCTGATGCTCTTCACCCTCGGCGCGGCGTTCGCCCTCTACGAGGGCATCCACAAGATCATCGAGCCGCAGCCGCTGGAGACGCCGGTCGTCGCGGTGGCCATCCTCGTCGTCGCGATCTGTCTCGAGGGCTACAGCTTCCTCACCGCGATGGGGGAATCCCGCAAGATCAAGGGCAACGCGAGCTGGTGGCGGTTCATCCGCCAGGCCAAGGAGCCCGAGCTGCCGGTCGTGCTGCTGGAGGACTCCGGCGCGCTGCTCGGCCTCGTGTTCGCGTTGCTCGGCGTCGGGCTTTCGGTGCTGACCGGCGACCCGGTGTTCGACGGCATCGGCACGGTCTTCATCGGCGTGCTGCTCGGCGTCATCGCGATCATCCTGATCGTCGAGATGAAGAGCCTGCTGATCGGCGAGGGCGCGACCGAGACCGACCTCGCGACCATTGTGGACGAACTGGCCGCGGGCAAGGTCGAGCGCGTCATCCACATCCGCACCCAGTACCTCGGCCCGGACGAACTGCTCGTCGCCGCGAAGCTCGCGCTCGTGCCCGGACTCGACACCGCCGCCATCGCCACCGCGATCGACGACGCCGAGGCCCGCGTGCGCGCGAAGGTCCCCGTCGCGACGTTGATTTACCTGGAGCCCGACCTCGACCGCGCGGCGCGCTGACTGTCCGGACAGCTGGCGCCCAACTGACACGCTAGGGTGGCGCCCGGTCCCCACGAAGGTCACCGCAGGAGGTCAACGTTGCCCGGCACTGGGTTGTGGCGCACCAAATCAATCGAGCAGTCCATTTCGGACACCGATGAACCGGAGACGAAACTCCGCAGGAACCTGAGCGCGTGGGACCTCACGGTCTTCGGCGTCGCGGTGGTCATCGGCGCCGGCATCTTCACGCTCACCGCGCGCACCGCGGGCGACTTCGCCGGGCCGTCGGTGTCCGTCGCGTTCGTGATCGCGGCGATCGCCTGCGCGCTCGCCGCGTTGTGCTACGCCGAATTCGCTTCCACCGTCCCGGTCGCGGGCAGCGCGTACACGTTCTCCTACGCCACCTTCGGCGAGTTCATGGCGTGGATCATCGGCTGGGACCTGATCCTGGAGCTGGCCGTCGGCGCCGCCGCGGTGGCCAAGGGCTGGTCGTCCTATCTGCAGACGGTGCTGGAGTACCTCTTCGGCAAGGGAACCAAGACGTCGATCGATCTCGGCGGCGGTTTCGGCATCGACTGGGGCGCGTTCATCGTCGTGGCCGCGCTGGTGACGCTGCTGGTGCTCGGCACGAAGCTGTCGTCGCGGTTCTCGATGGTGATCACCGGCATCAAGGTCGCCGTCGTGCTGTTCGTGGTCATCCTGGGCTTCTTCTACATCAAGGCCAGCAACTACACGCCGTTCGTCCCCGAGGGCAAGCCCGCCGGATCCGGGTCGAGCGGCGTCGACCAGTCGCTGTTCTCGCTCATCGCGGGCGGCGGCAGCAGCACCTTCGGCATCTTCGGCCTGCTGGCCGGGGCGTCGATCGTGTTCTTCGCGTTCATCGGGTTCGACATCGTCGCGACCACCGCGGAGGAGACCCGCAACCCGCAGCGGGCCGTGCCGCGCGGCATTTTCGGTTCGCTGGCGATCGTGACCGTGCTGTACGTCGCGGTGTCGCTCGTGGTCGTCGGCATGGTGCCCTACACCGACCTGTCGACCTCGGCGGGCGACGGCAGCCACAAGACGCTCGCCACCGCGTTCTCCGCGAACGGCGTCGACTGGGCCGCGAACGTCATCTCCGTCGGCGCGCTGGCCGGGCTCACCACCGTCGTCATGGTCCTGATGCTCGGCCAGGTGCGGATCATCTTCGCGATGTCCCGCGACGGCCTCATGCCGCGCGCGCTGGCCAAGACGAGCGACCGCGGGACGCCGAAGCGCGCCACGCTCGTGGTCGGCGCCCTGGTCGCGGCAGGCGCGACGTTCTTCCCGGCCGACAAGCTCGAGGAAATGGTCAACGTCGGCACGCTGTTCGCGTTCATCCTGGTGTCCGCGGGCGTGCTGGTGCTGCGCAAGACCCGTCCGGACCTGACGCGGGCGTTCCGCGTCCCGGGCGTGTGGGTCATCGCGCCGCTGGCGATCCTGGCCTGCCTGTGGCTGATGCTGAACCTGACCGTACTGACCTGGCTGCGGTTCGTCGCCTGGATGGTGCTCGGCGTGGTCATCTACTTCGCCTACAGCCGCCGGCACTCGCTGCTCGGCAAGCGCCAGTCGGGAGTGGACCAGGGCGGAGTGGTCTCCGGCTCCGCGCCGCCGGTCGCCGACTGACCGGTTTTCGCTGCTCAGCGGCCCGTCGCCCGTAGTGGGCGGCGGGCCGTTTCGCGTGGTGGGCCAGCAGGTGGTCACGGATGCGCAACTCGCGAATCTCAGTTCGGGCGGCTGCTCGGGCCCACCAGGGAAGGCCTGCGGAGGGTGCGATACCCTCCGCGTCGTCTTCCCTCTGACGGGTTAATCACTCTCGGGTAATTCGCACGAACAGTGGTCGGGGTTCCTACGGAGGGTCGCAGTTCTCCGCGTGTCTTATCCCCCGTTCGGATTTTTCCTTGAGGAGCAACTCCATGCCCATCAGCACCAGACTTCGCGCTGGTTTCACGGTCGCCGCGGTGGCCGGACTGGCCCTGCTCGGCACCGCGACCTCGGCGCTCGCCTGCACCACGGACGACGACCGGGCGAAGCCGGTCGAGGGCAAGGCGAGCACGTGCGCCGAGGCGAAAGTGCCCGGCGAGCTGCTCGCCGCGGGCGACCTCACCGTCACCGGCGGCACGAAGACGGACCAGTACCTGAACGTCACGGCGGTGCGCGAGGGCGTCACGGTCACCGCGATCGTGGTCAAGGGCGGCCCCGGTTTCAACGTGTACGTACCGGGCAAGAAGGGCCTGTCGGCCACGCCGCCGTGGGAGAAGCTGCGCTCGCCGTTCAACCGCGGCGACCAGCTGCCGACGATCAGCCACTGGTTCGCGTGCGGCACCAAGACCGCGCCGACCAAGCCGCCGGTTTCGGAGACGCCGACCACGACTCCGGAGCAGCCGACTTCGGAAGCTCCGACCACGACGCCGGGGACGCCGGCGACCTCGTCGGCTCCGAGCGGGGCGACCTCCGCTCCTGCTACGACCAGCGCTCCGGCCGCGGTTCCGGCGGGGAATCAGAACGGGACTGGCGGCGGGTTGGCCAACACTGGGTTCGACAATGCCTGGTTGTTCTGGGTGGCCGGGGTGTTGATTGTCGCCGGTGGCGGGTTGTTGGTGCTGCTGAAGCTGCGTCGCCGGGGTACTAACTGATAGTTGGGGGTGTTTGCCAAGGCGGGGGAGATGACTTGGCAAACACCCCCGAACCGGGGGGGGGGCTTCGCATCGGAGTGCGGGGGAGGCGCTGGGCGCGTCTGGCGGCCTAGCGCGGGCGAGGCAGGTCGCCGAAGAGGGAGCCTTGTTCGCCTAGCGTCCTTGCTCTGCCGTTCGGGCGGCCCAGGCCCGCGGCCATGGCCACGGCGTTGTCCCATTCCGGGTCGGCCAGATATTCGGTGTGTTTGAGGACTCCTGGGGCCCAGCGGTGACGGCCGTCGGGGTTGCGCAGGGGGTCGGGGACCCAGTGGTCGCCGCCGAGGACCAGGACTCCCGCGTCGTCCGGGGTTGCTTCCAGGGCTCCCCATTTGCCATCCGGGAGGTAGCCCTCGCCCAGCAGGTGGCCGTTGCTCGTTTGGTGACGCCAGGTGGTTACGCCGCCGCCGAAGATGTCTGTTCCCCGGCACAGTGCGCGCCAGCGGCCGTCCAATGCGGAGAACAGCTCTGCCAGCGAGTCTTGGGGCAGCACTGCCGGGAAGGCGCGTTGGTAGCCCCACTGCAGCGGGGACCCCGCGGTGAGAAGGCCGACTCGGTCGCGTTCGTCTGGCGGGAGTTCGGCGCAGAGTTGGGCGGCGGTGAGCACGGTCAGGACGCTGCCCAAATTCAAGCCCGACAACACGACTCGCGTGCCGGGTTCGGCCAGGTGTTCCTTGACTCGCGCGGCCAGTTCGGGGACGACTTTGAGCGCGTAGCAAGGCGGTACGCCGGGGTGGGCGGCGCGGGGCCAGAAAGACACGAGGTCCGCCAGTGCGCCCAGGTGGCGGCTTCGTTGCGGCGAACGGGCCGCGGAGTAGACCACTCGCAGCAGACCGGCGGCCAGTGCGCCCAGCGCGAATACGCCGATCGCCGAGACTGTGGTGAACCAGCTTGGCTGCAGATTGAACCCGAAGCGGACGACCAGCAGCGCGATCGCGCCGACACACAGGCCGAGCGCGACGATCACGGCCAGGTGGTGCAGGTGGCGGCGTTCCCACGCGGAACGCGCCCAAGCCCGGGCAGCGTCTTGTTCCTGTTGCTCGTCGTGTTCCATCAGTTCGACGATGGGCGGGATGCCGCGCCGGCGGCGGCGCAGCGGGACGGCGATGGCGTATCCGGCGATGGCGAGCAGGGCCATCAGGCCCAGTCCGCCGCCCCACAGCACGGTGACCAGGTCGTACGTCGTGGGCAGGGCAAGCTTGTCGGCGCGGAGCAGTTTTCGGACGGCGATCGCCAAGCCGGCGCCGAAACCGCCGCCGAGGAGTCCGGCGAGTGCGAGTACCGGAGCCGCTGCCCAGCCGCCGAGCCACGGGCGGAGCCGGCGGGGGCGGTCGCGCCAGGCGGAACGGGCCAGCAGCGCCGACGGGATCAGCGCGAGGGCGAACAGCAGGGTGACTACCAGCAGGGAGCCGCCGAGGCCTTCGACGGTGGTGTCGACGCCGGGGAGCCGGTTGTCGACCGGGACGGCCAGCACGGCGGCGTAGACGACCAGCAGCGTCGCGAAGGTGATCAAGGTCCGGCGCGCGATGGCGCCCGCGTCGCTGCCGATCGCGCCCGCGACCAAAACGGCGAGGACCAGCGCGAGCGTGCAAATCCACCCGATCAATTGCGGGATTTTCGTGGGCACGTGAAATGGTCCGCCCAGCAAGAGCAAGGCAATGCAGGCGAGTGCGGCAACCGCGTGGATCGCGGACATTCCGGGCGCTTCCGGATCCGCGCGCAACCGCATCGGAGCGCCTTTGCGGATCGGATGTTCGGGCGGGCGCACCCGCCAGTTCGTGGACGAGATCCGGTGCAGGGCGTAGACCAGCGCGAGGAGCACCGCCACGCCGATGCCGATCCGCAGCGGTCCCTTGCGCAGTTCCGGGGTCACCCAGGTGAGGCAGCCGCGTCCGGGAGCGAGGCACTGCGTCGCGACAAGGTCCAGCACCGCCGCCGCGACCTGGCTGACCAGCAGCATGGTGAGCAGCACCGCGGCGATCCGCAGCAGGCCGCGGCACAGTCCGCCGAGCCAGCGGCCGCGGTGCACCGGCGGCAGCATCCAGAACGCGACGTTCGCCAGCGAGAACGGGAACAGCAGCGCCCAGGCGGCCTTCGCGACGCCGCCGGACGTCATGCCGCTCCACAGGTAGCCTTCGACAGTGCGCGGGATCGACCGGCCGAGCGCGGGCACCACCGGACCGGGAGCCGGACGCCGCAGCCGGTCGGCCGGGCGCACCACGCGGCCGAGTTCGTCGCCGGCGACGTCGACGGTCTGGACCGTGTCGAGGAGCGTCTCGCCGCTCGTGCCCACGAGTCCGGACACCCTCATTTCGACGATGCGGGTGTCAGGGCCGGGGAGCGGGGCGGGCACGGTGGTTCTCTCCTCATCCGTTCGAGTCAGGGTCGAGCCGACAACGGTACTGTTCAGGTGCCATCAAACCTTGGAGGAACCGCACTATGACCCCCGAAAGCGTTGTCAAGCGGCACGACACCCGGGGCGGCATCGAATTCGCCGTCGCCGATCTCGAGGCCGCCGAGTTCGGCCGGAAGGAGATCCGGCTGGCCGAGCACGAGATGCCCGGCCTGATGGCGCTGCGTCGCGAATACGCTGAGGTCTACCCGCTGCGCGGGGCGCGAATCGCCGGGTCGCTGCACATGACCGTGCAGACCGCGGTGCTGATCGAGACGCTGGTGGCGCTCGGCGCGGAGGTGCGCTGGGCCTCGTGCAACATTTTCTCCACGCAGGACCACGCCGCGGCCGCGGTCGTCGTCGGGCCGCACGGCACGCCCGAGGAGCCCAAGGGCGTCCCGGTGTTCGCGTGGAAGGGCGAAACGCTCGAGGAATACTGGTGGTGCACTGAGCGGATGCTCACGTGGGAGGGCGAAGGCCCGAACATGATCCTCGACGACGGCGGCGACGCCACCATGCTGGTGCACAAGGGCACCGAGTACGACAAGGCGGGCGTGGTTCCGCCCGCCGACGACGAGGACCCCGAGGAATGGAAGGTCTTCCTGGAGCTGCTGCGCGCTTCGGTCGCGGCGGAGCCGGGCAAGTGGACCGCCATCGGGCAGGGCGTGAAGGGCGTCACCGAGGAAACCACCACCGGCGTGCTGCGGCTGTACCAGCTGGCGGCCGCCGGCGAGCTGCTGTTCCCGGCGATCAACGTCAACGACTCGGTGACCAAGTCGAAGTTCGACAACCGCTACGGCATCCGGCACTCGCTGATCGACGGCATCAACCGCGGCACCGACGTGCTGATCGGCGGCAAGGTCGCGGTGGTCTGCGGCTACGGCGACGTCGGCAAGGGCGCGGCGGAATCGCTGCGCGGCCAGGGCGCCCGGGTGATCGTCACCGAGATCGACCCGATCTGCGCGCTGCAGGCGATGATGGACGGCTACGAGGTCAAGCGCCTCGAGTCGGTGCTGGACCAGGGCGACATCTACGTGACCACCACCGGCAACAAGAACGTGGTGATGGTCGAGCACATGGCGCGGATGAAGCACCAGGCCATCGTCGGCAACATCGGCCACTTCGACAACGAACTCGACATGGCCGGCCTCGCCCGCTACCCCGGCGTGCGGCGCGTGAACATCAAGCCGCAGGTCGACGAGTGGGTGTTCCCGGACGGCAAGAGCATCCTCGTGCTGTCCGAGGGTCGCCTGCTGAACCTGGGCAACGCGACCGGGCACCCGAGCTTCGTGATGTCGAACAGCTTCGCGAACCAGGTCATCGCGCAGGTCGAGCTCTTCACCAAGACCGAGGAGTACGACAAGGAGGTCTACCGCCTCCCGAAGAAGCTGGACGAAAAGGTCGCCCGCATCCACCTGGAAGCCCTCGGCGGCGAGCTGACGAAGCTGTCGAAGGAACAGGCGGAATACATCGACGTGGACGTCGAGGGCCCGTTCAAGTCGGAGCACTACCGTTACTGATCGCTGACCTCGAAGCCGCCCCGGAATTCGTTTCGGGGCGGCTTTTGTCTGCAAATGAAAACGCGCTCGACCGGACTCGGGGAGAATGGGCAAAAGCCAGCGGGCTCCTCGTCCGCTAACGCGGATACCGCATCGTCAGCACCGCAGTAGCCGGTCCGCCAATTCCGCGGTAAACATGCTCCGTTTCCGCGATAAACGTATGCGTCCCGGCCGCGGAAACTGTCACCGGCGCGTCCATCGGCCCCACCTCCGCCGTTCCGGTGAGCACGGTCAGCACTTCCCGCACGCCAGGGCGGTGCGGCTGCGAAACCTGGACCCGCTCGTGGATCGTCAGCCGGTACACCTCCGTCACGCCGTCGGGGTCCTCCCAGCGGCCGAGCAGGGTCGCGGCCACGCTGTCGCCGTGGGCTTCGGCCACGCCGTCGTCGCCGAAGAGCAAGTCGCTCAACGGGATCGACAGCGCGGTGGCGATGGCGAACAGCGTGTCCAGCGTCGGGTTGCGGCGGCCGTTTTCCAGTTCTGACAGCGTTCCCTTGCCGAGGCCGCTGTCGGTGGCGAGCGTGGTCAGGCCGACGCCCGCGCGGGTGCGCAGCGTGCGGATGCGGGTACCGACCGCCGCGGCGAGGGCGCGGCCGTCCGGGGCGGGTGACGTCGACACCCGGCCTAGTCTAGTGTTCTGTTTACAGAACAGCTGGAGGTGTGCGGATGTCGGCAGTGCACAACGTGCAGGACGCGCTCGACGATGCGGGCGTCGAAGGACGGGCGCGGACGCTCCCGCAGTCCACGCGGACGGCGGCCGAGGCGGCGGAGGCGCTCGGCTGCGAGGTCGGCGCGATCGCGAACAGCCTGGTCTTCGTGGCCGACGACGCCCCGCTGCTGGTCTTGACCAGCGGCGCGCACCGGGTGGACGTCGAGGCGCTCGCCGCGCGGCTCGGGCGCGGCCGGATCCGCCGGGCCAAGCCGGACGAGGTGCGCGCGGCCACCGGCCAGGTGATCGGCGGCGTGTCGCCGGTCGGGCATCCGGCTCCGCTGGAGACAGTGGTCGACGAGGCGTTGCGGCAGTATTCGCGGGTGTGGGCCGCGGCCGGTACGCCGAACGCCGTCTTCCCGACGACGTTCGACGAACTGGTCCGGATCACCAAGGGCACGCCGATGCGGGTGGACGGGTAAAGCTCAGTTCCATTCCACCGCGATGCCGGCCAGCCCCGGGCCGGTGTCGCGGAAATACCCGCTCGTCACGCCGCCGGTGTCGCACGGCAATTCCTCCGCCTCGACCGGAAGGGCGTCGTCGCGGGCGCGGACCTCCCGGGTGATCCGGGCGGGCATCGCGGTGGGCGCGAACTGCAGCTGCAGCAGATAGCTCGCGCACTGGTCGCGCAGCATCCGGTAGTAACCGGGGAACGTCACCGCGGAATTGTCGTGGATTTCAAAACAGAAGACATGGATTTCGCCCTCGGCGAGCTTCCGGTCGAAAAGCAGCTCGGTCGCCATCGTCTCGCGCGCCGGATGCCTGCGGATCCGGCCGACGCGGCAGCCTTCCGCGGTGATCAGCTCGACGTCGTCGATCCGGCAGCCGGGATCGCCGTTGTAGACCGCCACGTACCGGTCCGGTCCGTGCCGCCGCGCGCGGGTGACCAGCCGGGTGCGAAATTTCACCTGATGTTTGTGTTCGTCGATGGTGATCTGGTCGTGCACCGACAGCATTTCCAGGTCGGAGTTGGACTGCCGGGACGCCGGAGCCGCGCCGAGGTCGCTCATCAGCTGCTCGACGATCGCGCCCATCTCGCCCGAGCGCAGGTCGTGGAACGACGCCGCGGCCTGGTGCCCGCGCGGGCGCGCGGTGCGCGGGCCGATCAGCACCACGAGCGAGTCCGCGGGCAGCTGCAGCACCGATTCCAGCGCGCGGACCGCGGGCAGCGCCTTCGGCACCTCCGGCTGGCGCAGGCCGCGCTGCCAGTAGCTCAGCGTCGACTGTCCGATGTGGACGCCGCGGAGCGCGAGATGCGCCCGCAGCCGGGCGAGCGACAGGCCGCGATGCGCGATCGCGAGCCGCAGCGCCTGGTGGAATTCTCCGGATCGCAGTGCTTCGCCTAGCTCGGGCGGCAGTTCACCCGCGCCGCGCCGGCCAGGTTCCATGATCAGTGGGCCATCCCCGTCTCGTGCCACCGCTGTCCCTTCAACGCCGCCCGTGCGCTGGGCGTGAATGCCGCGGAACGTTCACGTTAGCAGCGCGCGGTCACGGGTCCGGCCCCCGTTTGGTGTGCTTGGCCACGGAAGGGTAACCGTTCCGTGTTCCACGGCGGACCCGGAACACCCTCCTAGCCGGACGGGCATCTTGCTCCGAGTGATCGACCGGTTCACCGTGGTGACCACCACTGGCCACGTCTAGGCGGGAGGTGCGTCGTGGGTCTGGGGAAACCGAATCACGTGGGGAGCACTGCCGGGCGGGTCCGGCGGTCCTCGACCACTTGCCGAAGGCACGTCGGACGCTTGCTGCTCCTCGTGGCGTTCACGGGCCTGGCGTTGCCGGTGTCGGCTCCGGGCGCGGGCGCGGCGCAGCCCGCCGGCGCCGGCAACGCCCACCTTACGACCGCGCCGCGCGCCGAGGTGGTGTCGAGGGACGGCCAGAGCACGCCGGCCCAGCCGCACGGCGACGACTGGATTCCGCTGCTCTGCATCGCCGGCCTGCTGATCGCGGTGCCGGTGGGTTACCTCGGCTACGTCCGCGCGCGCCGCGAGACGGCCTGAGCACCCCACCAAGTATCTTCGACCAGGTGGGGCGACTGGTCGTAATCGAAGGTCTGGACGGCGCGGGCAAGCGGACGCTGTCCGAGGGGCTGACTGCTGCGCTGGAAGACGCCGGCGCGAGCGTCGGCACTCTGGCCTTCCCGCGTTACGGCCGCAGCGTGCACGCGGATCTGGTGCGGGAAGCGCTGCACCGCGGGCACGGCGACCTCGCCGACTCGGTGTACGGGATGGCGCTGCTCTACGCCCTCGACCGCAGCGGTGCGGCCGACGAGATCCGCGCGCTGCTCGCGGCCAACGACGTGGTCCTGCTGGACCGCTACGTCGCCTCGAACGCCGCGTACGCCGCCGCACGGCTGCGCGAGCACGCGGATGGCGCTGTGGTGCAGTGGGTTTGGGACCTCGAGGTCATGCGGTTCGGCCTGCCGCGTCCGGACGCGCACCTGCTGCTGCGGGTGAGCCCGGAGGTCGCTGCCGAGCGAGCAGTCCGCCGAGCGGAGTCGGACGCGGCAAGGGCGCGCGATGCGTTCGAGTCGGACGACTCGCTGCAGCAGCGTTGCGCCGCGGTGTACGACGAGCTGGCCGCAGCGTCGTGGCTCGCGCCGTGGCATGTGCTGGACGGCGTGGCTGGGGTTGATTTGCCGATGCTGGCGAAGTCCCTGCTGGCTTAGCCCAGTGCCGCGGTGGCGGTGCGCACCTCGGCGAGCGCTTCGACGGCCAGCGGGCCGAACTCCCGTCGGTTGCCTGCCTCGACCCACCGGTGGAAGGCCGTCGTGAACGCGAGGCAGCCCAATTCGGCCGCGATGAGCGCGGTCGGCTCCTTGATCCCGCGTGCGGCGAGCGCGTCGTGCATGGCCGCGACCATCTTGGTGCGCTTGAGCAATTCGCGTTCGAGCAGTTCGCTGTTCGCCGCCACGACCGGCTGCCGGGCCCGGGCCTGAGCCAGCCGCTCGCCGGTGAAAACCGCCGCCACGGCATCCAATGCCCCGCCGACCGCTTCGAACGGCGTCGCGTCCGCTGGCGCCCCGGAGATGCCTTCGGAGAACAGCCGGGTCAGTTCCTCCTGCCCGCCGAACAGCACCTCGCGCTTGTCGGCGAAATAGCGGAAGAAGGTCCGTTTCGTGAGCCCGGCGCGCTCGGCGATTTCGGCGACCGTGGTCTGGTCGTAGCCGCGTTCGGTGAACAGGTCGAGCGCGGCCTGCGCCAAGCGTTGCCGTGCGTTCGGTTCCCAGCGGCCCATGCCGTCCAGTCTAGGTGATGACACCTGATGACATCAGGCGTACAGTGATGGCACTAGGTGTCATCAACCCTGAAAGGACAGCCATGCGGGTTTTCGTCACCGGGGCCAGCGGGCACGTCGGCTCGGCCCTCGTTCCCGAACTCCTCTCCGCCGGGCACGAGGTGGTCGGCCTCGCCCGGTCGGAGGCCTCCGCCGCGGCGCTCGCCGAACGCGGGGCGCGGGTGCGGCGCGGCGATCTCGACGACCTCGACGGCCTGCGCGAGGCGGCCGCCGAAGCGGACGGCGTCGTGCACCTGGCGTTCAAGCACGACCTGATGGCCAGCGGCGAGTTCGCCGGCGCGGTCGAAGCGGACCTCGCCGCGCTGAAGGCGTTCGGCGAAGCTCTCGCCGGCACCGGCAAGCCGCTGGTCTCGACCTCCGGCACCTTGATGCTCGCCGGGCTGGGCCGCACCGGGACCGAGGACGACCGTCTTCCCGGCGGCTCGCGCGTCGACGCGGAAAACTACGTGCTCGGGCTTGCCGAAGACGGCGTCCGCTCGTCAGTCGTGCGGCTGCCGCCGTCGGTGCACAGTTCGCTCGACAAGCACGGATTCGTCCCGACCATGATCCGCTTCGCTCGCGCGGCCGGGGTTTCGCCGTACGTCGGCGACGGGGCCAACCGCTGGTCCGCCGGACACACGCTCGACGCGGCCCGGCTCTACCGGCTGGCCTTGGAGAGCGCTCCGGCCGGAAGCCTGCTGCACGCGGTCGGCGACGAAGCCGTCTCGCTCCGGCAGATCGCCGAGACGATCGGCGCGCGGCTCGGGGTCCCGGCGAAGTCCATCCCGCCGGAGGAAGCCGCGGCGCACTTCGCGTTCCTGGCCCCGATGGTGCAGGCCGACGCTCCGACGTCCGCCGCGCGCACCCGTGAACTCCTCGGCTGGCAGCCGGAACACCCTGGCCTGCTTGAAGACCTGGCGGAAGAGCACTACTTCGCTACGGCGTGAACCTCGCCGGATCGAACAGCGAGATCGGATGCCGCGTCGTCCCGTCGACGATCAGCTCGGCGAGGATTTCCCCGACCACCGGCACGAATTTGAAGCCGTGCCCGGAAAACCCGCACGCCACCACCACTCGCGGATGCTTCGGGTGCGGCGCGATCACGAAGTGCTCGTCCGGCGTGTTGGTGTAGAGGCAGGTCGCCACGCGGCGGAAGGTCGCTGGGAGCGTCGGCATCCGGGAGCCGACGACGTCCGCGACCGCGCGTACCTCGTCGTCGTGGATCCGCCGGTCGATCGTGTCGGCGGTGCACGGCGTGCCGCCGAGGTGCACGGCGACTTTGACGCCTTGCGAGGTGTGCGCGGGAAATCCGTAGAACTGGCCGCCTTCCGCGGTTTCCCAGACGTAGACGGGATGATCGACGAACGGCCGCACGTCCTCCGGTTCGAACCAGTACTGGACCTGACGGCGCACCTCGAAATCGACGCCTAGGTCCGCGAGCAGCACCGGTGCCCACGCTCCCGGGCACAGCACGAGCCGCTCGGCCGTGTAGTAACTCGAAGCGGTGCCGACGCGCACCCCGGTTTCCGTGCTGGTCCAGGTGAAAACCTGCTCCTCGTGGTGCAGTTCGGCACCGTGGCGGGCGGCGAGCTGCAGGTGTGCGGCGACGCTTCCTTCGGGCGACACGAAACCGGCGCCCGGCTCCCACAGCGCCACCTCGTCCTCGGCCGGGGTGATGGTGGGGAACCGGCGCCGGATCTCGGCCGCGTCCAGGATTTCGTGCGGGATGTCGAACTTCTCCGCGGAAAGCGTGCTGCCCGCGATCGTGCGCGACTCCGGCGGTCCGCCCATCACCGCACCGCAGCGGGTGAACAGCGAGCGGCCGGAGTCGCGTTCGAGTTCGTCCCACATCTCGTGGGCGCGCAGCAGCAGAGGCACGTAATCCGGACCTTCGAGGTATGCCTGCCGCGTGATCCGCGAACCGCCGTGGCTCGAACCGAGGTTGTGCACCGGCGCGAACTGGTCGATCCCGAGCACCTTCTGGCCCCGTCGCGCCAGCCGGTAGGCAGCCGCGCTGCCCATTCCGCCGAGCCCGACCACGATCACGTCGTAATGCGTCATTCACCGCTCCTCAACGGCTCCGCGGCCACCTTCGCCGCGAGCCGTTTCCCGAAGTGCTCGATGTCCACTGGCGTCCGCGGCCGGGCGTCCTCCACGGGAAGCCAGGCGTAGGCCAGGTTTTTGTCGATGGTGTAGCCGTAAGCGCCGCTCGTGACGTATCCCGCCGGGCGGCCGTCGACGTACACCGGTTCCCGGCCGCGCATTACGGAATGCGCGTCGTCGACCACCAAGCACGCCAGTTTCCGGCGCACCGTCGAGGGAGAACGGTGCAGAAGCGTGTCCCGGCCGAGGAAGTAGCCCTTGTCCATCCGCACCGCGAACCCGAGGCCGGCCTCGTACGGATCGTGCTCGGTGGTCACGTCCACGCCGCAGTTCCGGTGCCCCTCCTCCATCCGGAGGCTGCGCAGCGCGTCCTCGCCGGCCGCGACGATCCCGTACGGCCGGCCAGCCGCCCAGACCGCGTCCCACAGCGCCCGGCCGAGCTCCGCGCCGGTGTGCAGCTCCCAGCCGGGTTCGCCCACGTCAGACCCGCGCAGCACGGTCACCGGCACGTCGCCGACGTACGTCCGCCAGACCCGGGAGTCCGATGTGGACAGTTCGGGCAGCACGTGCTCGGTGAGCGGTCCCCACAGGCCGAGGCAGCAGGTGCCGCCGGTGGTTTCGCGCAGCTGGACCGAGCCGTCGCCGGGAAGGTGACGGCGCAGCCAGGCCACGTCCCGGTGATGGCGCGCGGCGACGTGGAACTGCTCCACGCCGAGCCGGGCGACGGTGAGGTCGCTGCGGACGCCGCCGTCTTCGCCGAGCAGCAACGTATTGGTGACGGAGCCGGGCGGACGGTCGAGCTGGTTCGTGGTCATCGTCTGCAGGAACGGCAGCGCGCCGCGGCCGGTGATCTCCAGC
Source organism: Amycolatopsis sp. VS8301801F10 (assembly GCF_046195355.1). Lineage (NCBI taxonomy): Bacteria > Bacillati > Actinomycetota > Actinomycetes > Pseudonocardiales > Pseudonocardiaceae > Amycolatopsis > Amycolatopsis sp. VS8301801F10. The sequence continues at coordinate 2,810,050 of NZ_CP176065.1, forward strand.
CGTCGCCGCGGGGTCAGGTCGAACAACGCCACCCCGCTCCGAGCCGCGATCGCTTCCGCGCGCCCGCCAGCGGAGTACCGCTGAGGCCGCGCCCAGCCGTCTTCCTCGCGAAACTCCGCGCCCAGCGCGACTTCGCGTTCGTAGCAGGGCGAGGTGCGCAGCAGTTCCGTCGCCGCGCGCTGGTGACCCGCCGCCGCCAGACTCCGCTCCCGAACGCGGCCAGGCGCGAGCTGCAGCCGATCGAACCGGGCGAGGTCGACGGAGTGCAGGTCGAGATGCGCTTGCCCCTCGATGAGCCAGCGCGTCAGCTCTCGCGCGACCCCGGCGGACCAAGCACAGGTCAGCGCTTCGGCGACCCAGAACCCGTCGAGATCCGGATGTTCGCCCAGCAGGGGCAACCCGTCCGGCGTACCCGGGACGAGTTGCCGGGCTCCCTCCTCGACCTTCGCGTCGGCGAGCGCGGGCACCAACCCGAGTGCGGCCGTCCACGACTCCTCGAAGCCCGCCGGGGCGAACGCGGCGTCGGCTTCGACCGGACCCAGCGCGCTGATGCCCAGCCGGTCGACGTGCTCGCGCAGCGACAAGCCGCCCGCGCGCAGGATCGGTTTGTCCGCCTCGGTGAAGTGATCGTTGTCCCCGGCGAGCTGCGCCAGCGGCGTGGTGCGTGCGTGGTCGACGGCGATCGGCACCACTGGCACCGGGAGATCGACCAGCCGGCCGAACTGCGGCGCGCGCACTCCGGCACACGAGATGACGACGTCGGCGCGGAACCGATCGGTCGCCGTCGCCACCGCGGTCACCCGGCCCGCCGTGCGCACGATCTCGGCAATCTCTTGCCCGGTAAGGAATTTCGCGCCTCGCTCCTTGGCCCGGCGGGCCTGTGCGAGAGCCGCGCGGACCGGTTTGACCAGCCCGTCGCCGGGCAGGTGCAGGCCGCCGGACACCTTCGCGGAGTCGAGCAGCGGATGCAGCTGGGCGCATTCGCCCGGTTCGCGCAGATAGCCCCGCACGCCGGACGACGTCGCCCAGCCAAGCCGTTGCCGCAGCTGGGAAAGCTGCTCCGGCGTGGTCGCGAGTTCCAGGCTTCCGACCGGCTGGAAGCACCAGCCGCCGTCGACGGTCAGCCCGCTGTATTTCTCCGCGGTGTATTTGGCGAACTCGGACGCCGTGCGGTCGGCGTGCGTGCGGAAAAGCAGCCCCGGCCCGGCGGAAACGAGCGCCGGTTCCGGTTCGAGGACGGTGACGTCGGTCCAGCCCCGTTCGGTCAGCTCGTCGGCGACCGCGCAGCCGAGGAGCCCGCCGCCGAGCACAACCACCCGCGGTCGCACTGCCATCGCGAGGTACCTCCTGCCTGCCGGCCGTCGCGCGGACGGCCCGGCTCGGGACGAGACAGGCATGCCGGAACGCCCCCGCCGGGGATCGGAAGCGTTGCGGATGGAGATCGATGTTCCGTCTGCTGCAACTCACAAATTGCGGGATCGCGGGCGCGCTGTCAAGGGAGCGGGCCTCAGGCGGAAAAGTAGCCAAGCTGAGCGGAAAGTTCCCGGGCCGCCTCGGTCATCGGCGCGACGATCTGCCGGATCCGCTGTTTCGACAGCCGGTAGGACGGACCGGACGCGCTCATCGCCGCGACCACCTCGCCGCCGGGGCCGCGCACCGGCACCGCGACCGCGTGCATGCCCAGTTCCAGCTCCTCGAACGAGGCCGCGTAACCGTCCTCGGCGACGCGGTCCAGCTCGGCCGCCAGCTCGTCGCGGTCGACCGTGGTGCGCGGCGTGTACTGCTCCAGTTCGTGCGCGAGCATCCGCTTGCGCTCGGCCTCGTCCATCGCGGCCAGCAGCACCTTGCCGCTGGAGGTGGCGTGCAGCGGCGTGCGCTGTCCGGTCCAGTTCTGCGTGGTGATCGCGGCCGACCCGCGGGCCTGGCTGATGTTGATCGCGACGCCGTCGTCGGCGATCGCGATGTTGACCGTCTCGCCCAGCTCCTCGGCGAGCGTCTGGCAGGTCTGCCTGCCGAGCTTCGCCAGGTCCATCCGGCCGGTCGCGGCGCCGGCCAGCCGGACCACGCCGAAGCCGATCGCGTACTTGCCGCGTTCGCCCAGCTGCTCGACCAGCCCGTGCGCCTCCAGCACGCTCAGCAGCCGGGACGCGGTCGACTTGTGCACGCCCAGCTCTCCGGCGATCTCGGTGATGCCGGTTTCGCCGTTGCGGGCCAGCAGCTCCAGGACCGTGATCGCCCGGTCGACGGACTGCACCGCGCTTCCCGTTGCGTTTCCCGAGTCCTGGTTCCGCATAGCGCAACAGTAACCGTTCGGCTGCGATCTGTTCGGCTGAGCGGGCGAATCCGGCCGCCGCCGGACGCCGGAGGGGTCCGGATGGCCCAACCGGGCCGGTGATCTTGATCTTTCCGGTGGTCAAACGCGCGGGTCGTGCGCACGGGTGCGGGCGGTAGTGCGAACATGTGGTCATGAAGGCACGTGTCTTGGTGGTCGACGACGACCCGGCGTTGGCGGAGATGCTCACCATCGTGCTCCGCGGCGAGGGGTTCGACACCGCGGTGGTCGCGGACGGTTCGCGGGCGCTGCCCGCGCTGCGGGAGCTGAAACCGGACCTGGTCCTGCTCGACCTCATGCTGCCCGGCATGAACGGCATCGACGTGTGCAAGGCGATTCGCGCCGAGTCCGGCGTGCCCATCGTCATGCTCACCGCGAAGAGCGACACCGTGGACATCGTGCTCGGGCTCGAGTCCGGTGCCGACGATTACGTGGTCAAGCCGTTCAAGCCGAAGGAACTCGTCGCCCGTGTGCGCGCCCGGATGCGCCGCACCGAGGCCGAGCCCGCCGAATCGCTCACCATCGGCGATCTCGCGATCGACGTTCCCGGACACGAGGTCACCCGCGACGGCAAGGCGATCCCGCTGACGCCGCTCGAATTCGACCTCCTCGTGGCGCTGGCCCGCAAGCCGCGCCAGGTGTTCACCCGCGAGGTGCTGCTCGAACAGGTGTGGGGCTACCGGCACGCGGCCGACACCCGGCTGGTGAACGTGCACGTCCAGCGCCTGCGCTCGAAGGTGGAGAAGGACCCGGAGCACCCCGAGGTGGTGCTGACGGTGCGCGGAGTCGGGTACAAGGCCGGCCCGCCGTGAGCGTGCGATGACCGGTTTCGCGGGGCGGCTGCGCGCCGCCGTCCGCGCCGCGGCCCGGCTTTCCGGCCGGATCGTGGTTTTCGCCCGCCGCCGCGCGGTGGCGTTCAACGAGCTGTGGAAGCACTCGCTGCAGTTCCGCGTCACGATCTCGACGCTGGCGCTGTCCTCGGCCGTGGTGTTCGTGCTGGGCATGGTCCTGCAGAACCAGATCACCGAACGGCTGCTGGACACCAAACGCCGGGCCGCGATCGAGCAGACCCAGGCGCTGGCCGACACCGCCGCGCGGGAGCTGGTCGGCGTCGGGGGCGAGTCCGCCGAAGCGCTGCACACGCGGCTGCAGAACGCGCTCAAGAAGATCTCGACCACGTCCTCGTCGCGCGCGGGTTCCACCGCGGGCACCTTCGAACCGGTGCTGGCCAGCGTCGGGCGCGGTCAGTCGGACGCCGACCCGGTGTTCGTCGGGCCCTTCGCCGCGGTGCCGGAACGGCTGCGCCAGTTCGTCGAGGCCGACCATCTCGCGCGGCTCGAGCACACCGTTGACGAGAACGGGGTACGGACCACTTACCTGATCGTCGGCACCCCGCTGGCGACCGCGGCCAGTCCGCTGCAGCTCTATTTGCTGTTCCCGCTCACCAGCGAGCAGACGACCGTGTCGACGGTGCAGAACACGCTGTTCGTCGCCGGGATCGTGCTGCTGCTGTTGCTCGCCGGCATCACGAACCTGGTGGTCCGGCAGGTGGTGCGGCCGGTCCGGCAAGCCGTCGCGGCGGCCGAGCAGTTCGCCGGCGGCGACCTCGACCAGCGGCTCGCCGTCGTGGGCGAGGACGACCTCGCCAAACTCGCGGTGTCCTACAACGGCATGGCGGCCAGCATCCAGAACCAGATCCGCCAGCTCGAGGAATTCGGCGGCCTGCAGCGCCGGTTCACCTCCGACGTGTCGCACGAGCTGCGCACCCCGCTGACCACCGTGCGGATGGCCGCCGACGTGCTGCACGCGTCCCGCGAGCAGTTCCCGCCCGGCCTCGCCCGCTCCACCGAGCTGCTGGTCGACGAGCTGGACCGGTTCGAGGCGCTGCTCGGCGACCTGCTGGAGATCAGCAGGCTCGACGCGGGGGTCGAGGAGCTTTCCGCGGAGTACATCGACGTGCGGCCGATCGCGACGCGCGCGGTCGAGCAGGTGCGGGTGCTCGCCGGAACCGCCGGCAGCGCGGTCGAACTGGTGCTGCCGGACGAGGACGCCTCCGCCGAGGTGGACGCGCGGCGGATCGAACGGATCCTGCGCAATCTGCTGGCCAACGCCGTCGACCACAGCGAGGGCAAACCGGTGGTGCTGACGGTCGCGGTGAACGAGTCCGCGGTCGCGATCACCGTCCGGGACTACGGCGTCGGCCTGCGCGCGGGGGAGGCCGAGCTGGTGTTCAACCGGTTCTGGCGCGCCGACCCGTCGCGCAACCGGCGCACCGGCGGCACCGGGCTCGGCCTCGCGATCAGCCAGGAGGACGCGCGGCTGCACGGCGGCGTGCTCGACGCGTGGGGCGAGCCGGGGCACGGCGCGTGCTTCCGCCTCGTGGTGCCGCGGCGGCAAGGCGTGCCGATCGCGGACAGCCCGCTGGTGCTGCCGCCGCCCGACGCGGTTTCGGAAATCACGCTGTCGCCGTCGTCGGTCGCCGAACTGCACCCCGCGCCGGAGGCGATCCTGGCCGATCCGGCCCCGGACCGGGAGGAGGTCGGTCAGTGAGGCGAGTGCTCGTCCTTCTCGCCTGCGCACTGGTGCTCGTGAGCTGCGCGAACGTACCGCAGGAATCGCTGCCGGTCGTGGTGTCCGTCGAAAAGGCTCCGCAGCAGGCCAACAACGCGCCGGAGCCGCCGGCCAACGCCGAACCGCTCGACATCGTGCGGCTGTTCATCAAGGCCAACGCCGATCCGCGGTCGGGAAACGCGGCCTCGCGGGCGTTCCTCGACGAGAAACAACGCGGCGCGTGGCGGCCGAACCGCTCGTTCACGATCATCGACAAGACCTTCAGCACGGTCTACGACACCGCGGCCAGCACTGGCGCCACCACCACGCCCACTCCCTCCTCGGCCGCGCCGGACCCGAACGTCCGCACCGTCACCGTGCGCGGTTCGGTGCTCGGCACGCTGAGCGCGGACTCGGCGTTCATTCCCGGCAGCGGCCCGGCCGAGCAGACCTTCCAGGTGCACAAGCAGGCCGACGGGCAGTGGCGGATCTCCAGCCCGCCCCCGCCGGTGCTGCTGGTGACCGACGACGAGTTCGAGGGCAACTACAACCCGGTCTCGGTGAGCTTCTACTCCGCCGACTCCGGCTCCTTCGCGCCGGACCTGCGCTACGTCCCGGCGAAACCGCAGTCCGGCATGCCGGGGCGGGTGATGGACCTGATCCTGCAGGGACCGTCGGCCGGACTCACCGGCGCGGTGAAAAACCTGTTCGGCGACGGGGTGTCGCTCGAGAACAACGTGAAGAACAACGACGACGGCTCGCTGACCGTGCAGCTGAGCGGGCTCACCGGGGTCGGCCCGGACACGCGGTCGTTGATCGCCGCTCAGATCGTGCTGTCGATGCAGACCGTCACGTCCACCCGGATCCGGCTTCTCGCCGACGGCGCGCCGCTCGTGGCCGGCCACGAATACTGGCGCAGCAGCGATCTGCCCTCGTACAACGCTTCCTCGTCGCCGAACGGACTGATGACGGTCGGCGGCCGCGTCCGCTCGCTCAGCGACGGCGCGCCGATCGCGGGCGCGGTGGGCAACGGCGCGTACCCGGTGGTGAGCGCGGCCCAGTCGATCGACGGCAAACGCCTCGCGGTGGTCGAGCACGACGGCGACCGCGTCCGGCTGCGCATCGGCGACCTCGGCCGCGACCTGCCGACGGTCGACCTCGGCGGCGGTTCGCTGAGCCGCCCGACCTGGCGTCCGGCGCAGTCCGGGGCCGGCCCGTCGAACGAGGTGTGGACGGTCGTGGACCACTCGATCATCGCGCGGATGGTCCTCGACCCGAACGGCCACTGGCTGCGCCAGAGCGTCAACGCGAACGACCTGCTGGCCTTGGGCTCGATCGGCGTCCTGCGGCTTTCCCGCGACGGCGCCCGCGTGGCCGCGACGGTGAACGGCCAGCTGGTCGTGGCGTCGGTGGTGCGCAGCGGCGACACAGTCACCTTGCGCGAGCCGCGAGTGCTGCAGCCCGGGGTCTTGACGGACGTGCTGGACGTGGACTGGGGTTCGACGCCGGACACCCTGGTGGCCGCGACGTCCTCGCCCTCGCAGCCAGTCCAGCGGCTGTCGGTGGACGGACGGCGAATGGACGCCTACAACAGCTCGAACCTCACCGCACCGGTACGAGCCGTGGCGGCGGCCCCGAGCCAGCCGATCGTGGTCGCGGACGCCGGAGGCCTGTGGACGGCCACCGAACTGGGCGAGGTGTGGCGGCCGCAGGCGCACTCGATGCAGAACGCGGACCCGTTCTATCCGGGGTGATGCGGCGGTTGTTGGCCGGTTGCCGCGTTTGGTCGGCACAGCTTTTGGTGGCACCTGCCGAGGACCCCGTTGCCCCCTTCGCACTCATCCATCCGGGGTGATGCGGGGTTGTGGGCCGGTTGCCGCGTTCGGTCAGCACGGGGACAGTTGGCAGCTGCTGAGGACCTTTTGCCGCTCCGCGCTCATCTGTCCGGGTAATGCGGCGGTTGTGGGCTGGTTCCCGAGTCCGGTCAGCACGGGGACTGTTGGCACCTGCCGAGGACCCTTTTGCCCCTCCGCGCTCGTGTTGCGCTCGCGCGGCCCCGAAAACTGTCGGTGGTCGGGTGCACACTAAGAGTCATGGTGCTGAGACTGCTGTTGAACCTGCTCCTGCCGACCTACTGCGCAGGCTGTGAAACCCGCGGCGCGCCCGTGTGCGCCGGTTGCTCCAAGATCTGGGGGTCCCCCACTGCGGTATTTCGCGCGCCGCTGGCGACGTTGGCCCCGGCTTACGCCTTGGCGCGCTACGCGGGCGTCGCCAAACGAACCTTGATCGCATACAAGGAACGCCGCCGTCGCGATGTCGCTCCGTTTTTGGGCCGAGCGCTGGCGGCCGGACTGCTGGCGTTGCCTTCCGGCGGTCCGCGCGCCAGTCCGTGGTGCCTCGTCCCAGCCCCGAGCCGACGAACCGCTTCGCGCGTCCGCGGCGGCCCGCACGTCCAGCGAATCGCTCGGGAAGCCGCCCGGCTGACGGGGGCTTACGTCACTCCTGCCCTGGTGCTGAAGGGCGGACAAGACGCGGTCGGCCTGAGCCGGGCGGAACGCGTGGCCAACCTGGAAGGCCGATTGCGCTTCGCGGAGGCTGGCCGTCCACCGCCGGGCACGAGGGTCGTGGTGGTGGACGACGTGCTCACCACAGGCGTCACGTCCGCCGCATGCGTAACGGCGTTGAAAAACGCGGGCGTGCCGGTGGTGGCGGTACTCGCCCTGCTGGCGACAGTCTGAGAGGAAGTCCGTCCCAAGTCCGAAACCTGAACGCCGATGGGCCCGGTTGACTCCGCGGAACCGCCGCGGTCCGGGCCCGGTGGGTTCGTCCGGGGTCCCGGGCAGGCCTGGGCTGGTTCGCTGCGGTTCTGTCTCGAGCCGGGTCGGTGGCTTTGGCTGGGTGCAGGGCCGGGGCGCTGTGCGAGTTTGCGCGCTGGGGTCCGGGGCTCGGCTGGTCCTGGGCTGGTTCGCGGTGGGGTTCCGTCGCGGGCCGGGTCTGGTGGCTTTATCTGGTACTGGGCCGGTTCGCTGCTCGGTTCCCTCGCGGGCCAGGTCCGATGGCTTTGTCCGGGTCCTGCGCGTCCCCGGGCCGGTGCGCGAGCCGGCGTGCCGAGTCTGGGTCGCCGCTGGGCCCGGGCGATCCTGGGCCGGTTCGCTGCGCGGGTTCCCTCGCGGGCCAGCTCCAGCAACCGCGTCCCAAACCCGAACGCGCCCTGCCCCCAGCCCGCGAATCCGCCGCGTCCCAAGAAACCGCGCCCGCAAGCGCAGTCCCGAAACCGGAATCCGGTTCCCCGGAAACCGATCGTCCACTCCGCAACCCCGCTGAATCAGAACGATTCCAAAAACCGTCGCCCGAAAACACCCGCCCCAATTCCCGTCAGGGAGGCAACTCTCGCTCGAACGTCCACTACCGCCAGGTGTCACCTACACGAGTGATGTCAAGAGGGAACCTCTCACCGTCGTCGCCCGTTGTCCGGGCATGAGGGTCAGGGCCGGAATCACCCCCGAGCCGGGGCAGTTCGCCGAGGTGGCGGCTGTGCTGGGCGGGGCGGTCACCCTCGGCGTCCGGGGTGTCGCCGGGTTGAGCCGTCCGCGTGAAACTTGGGCTCGCGCGCTCGGCCTTCCGGGCGGCGGTTCCGGGCTGCGCACGCATGATTCACTGCGCCCCGTGACGGGTTCCCGGATCGTGACATCCCCCGGCTCGGGGGCTGTTGCGGACGGCGTGATGAAGCTAACGTGCTCCGCTATCAGCAAAACCCGCAGGCAGGGAGGTGTGCAGCCCATGTCCCTGGCACCGGCGGCCCGCTGAGTCCGCGTTCGCGCTTCCGCCACGAGACGTCGTGATCCGGTCGCCGAATTCTTTTCAGTCCGCCGAACCCGTGCAGCAGCCGCTGCAGCACCGGTGCCGTGAGAACACAACAGCTCGCAGTTTCCTCAGCGAGGGAGGTCGTGTATGGACATCGTCGTTAAGGGCCGCAACGTGGAGGTGCCCGAGCATTACCGGGCGCTTGTCAGCGAAAAGCTGGCCCGCCTTGAGCGCTACGACAAGAAGGTCATCCGCTACGACGTGGAGCTCTTCCACGAGCCCAACCGCAGGCAGGCCAAGAGCTGCCAGCGCGTCGAGATCACCGGGAAGGGCCGCGGTCCGGCTGTTCGCGCCGAAGCGAGCGCAGCCGACTTCTACGCAGCGCTCGACTCCGCCGTCACCAAGCTGGAAAACCGGCTTCGGCGGACACACGACCGCAGGCGCGTGCATTACGGGCGCAGCCGTCCGGAGTCGGTCGCCGAGGCGACCTCGATGGCCGGCGGATCCGATGCGGTCGCCGGGCCCGCGATGGGCACGGCCGTCCTGGACGCACCCGACGCGACCGAATCCATGGCGGACGGTTTCGCGGCGACGAGTGCGGGCGACATTCCCCGGCAGGGGCGCTGGGAAGACGAGGACCTGGGCCATCAGCCCGGCCGCGTCGTCCGCGAGAAGCAACATGCCGCGGACCCCATGACGGTGGACCAGGCTCTCTACGAGATGGAGCTGGTCGGCCACGACTTCTACCTGTTCAACGACTCCGAGGCCGGCCGGCCGAGTGTCGTCTACCGGCGAAAGGGCTTCGACTACGGCGTGATCCGGCTGGGCTGACCCCTCCCGGAACAACCTCACCGGCGGCCCGCACGCGAAGGCGTGCGGGCCGTCCGCGTGCCCGGAGCGCGACTCGCGGCACGACCTTCGTCGGGACCTGTGCAAACCTCTCGTGACCTTCTGCGACGACGTGCGTGCGCGGACCAGCCCGCGTTCCCTACGATGGGGAGACGGCGGCGGCGCACACGGGCGCCAGCCGTGGCGATTTACTGCCCGGGAACGGCCTGGGCGCGATCATGATCAGCTAGTGAGGTCGACCGGATGGTGCTGAACCGCCTGCTCCGCGCGGGCGAGGGCAAGATGGTGAAGCGGCTGCGCAACATCGCCGATCACATCAACACCCTCGAAGACGACGTGAAGGACCTGTCGGACGCCGAACTGCGGGCCAAGACCGACGAGTTCCGCGAGCGGTACGGCAAGGGCGAATCCCTGGACGAGCTCCTGCCGGAGGCGTTCTCCGTCGCCAGGGAAGCCGCGCACCGGGTGCTCGGCCAGCGGCCGTACGACGTCCAGCTGATGGGCGGCGCCGCGCTGCACCTCGGCCAGGTCGCCGAGATGAAGACCGGCGAGGGCAAGACGCTCACCTGCGTCCTCGCGGCCTACCTGAACGCCATCCCCGGGGACGGCGTGCACGTCGTCACCACCAACGACTACCTCGCCAAGCGCGACGCCGAGTGGATGGGCCGCATCCACCGCTTCCTCGGTCTCGAGGTCGGCGTCATCATCGCCGAGCAGGACCCGCAGGAGCGCCGCAAGCAGTACAACGCCGACGTCACCTACGGCACGAACAACGAGTTCGGCTTCGACTACCTGCGCGACAACATGACCTGGTCGCTCGACGAGTGCGTGCAGCGCGGGCACAACTTCGCGATCGTCGACGAGGTCGACTCGATCCTCATCGACGAGGCGCGCACCCCGCTGATCATCTCCGGCCCGGCGGACCAGTCGTCGCGGTGGTACGTCGAGTTCGCCCGGCTCGCGCCGCTGATGCAGGGCATCGACACCACCACCATGGGCACGCGCGAGCGGGTCGAGAAGGCCAACCTGATCAACTCGAAGTACCACTACGAGGTCGACGTCCGCAAGCGCACCGTCGCGGTCACCGAGAAGGGCGTCCGGTTCGTCGAGGACCAGCTCGGCATCGAGAACCTCTACGAGGCGGCGAACACCCCGCTGGTCGGCTACTTGAACAACGCGCTGAAGGTCAAGGAGCTCTACCACAAGGACAAGGACTACATCGTCCGCGACGGCGAGGTCATGATCGTCGACGAGTTCACCGGGCGCATCCTCGTCGGCCGCCGGTACAACGAGGGCATGCACCAGGCGATCGAGGCCAAGGAAGGCGTCGAGATCAAGGCGGAGAACCAGACGCTCGCCACGATCACGCTGCAGAACTACTTCCGGCTCTACAAGAAGCTGTCCGGCATGACCGGTACCGCCGAGACCGAGGCCGCCGAGTTCCACCAGACCTACAAGCTGGGCGTGGTGCCGATCCCGACGAACCGGCCGATGATCCGCGAGGACCGCGCCGACCTGATCTACAAGAACGAGCAGGCCAAGTTCGAGGCCGTCGCCGAGGACATCGCCGAGCGGCACGAAAAGGGCCAGCCGGTGCTGGTCGGCACCACCAGCGTGGAGAAGTCCGAGCACCTGTCGAAGCTGCTGCTCAAGCTGGGCGTGCCGCACGAGGTGCTGAACGCGAAGTACCACAACAAGGAAGCGCTGATCGTCGCGCGCGCCGGCCGGAAGGGCGCGGTCACCGTCGCCACGAACATGGCGGGCCGCGGCACCGACATCGTGCTCGGCGGCAACCCGGACATCATCGCCGACGAGGTGCTGCGCGAGCGCGGCCTCGACCCGGTGGAGAACTCCGAGGAGTACGAGGCCGCGTGGCCGAAGGTGCTCGAGGAGATCAAGGAAGAGGCGCGCGCCGAAGCCGAAGAGGTCCGCGCGGCGGGCGGGCTGTACGTGCTCGGCACCGAGCGGCACGAGTCGCGGCGCATCGACAACCAGCTGCGCGGTCGTTCCGGCCGGCAGGGCGACCCCGGCGAATCGCGGTTCTACCTGTCGCTGGGCGACGACCTGATGCGCCGGTTCAACGCGGTGCTGGTCGAGCGCATCATGACCACCATGCGGCTGCCGGACGACGTGCCGATCGAGCACAAGATGGTCTCCAAGGCGATCAAGAGCGCGCAGACCCAGGTCGAGCAGCTCAACATGGAGACCCGCAAGAACGTCCTCAAGTACGACGAGGTCATGAACGAGCAGCGCAAGGTGATCTACGCCGAGCGCCACCGCGTGCTCGAGGGCGAGGACCTGCGCGAGCAGATCGAGCACATGATCATCGACGTGGTGAAGGCGTACGTCGCGGGCGCGACCTCCCAGGGCTACGCCGAGGACTGGGACCACGAGCAGCTGTGGACCGCGCTGAAGACGCTGTACCCGGTGAGCCTCGACTGGGACGACCTGATCGAGGACGGCGACCTCGACGCGGAATCGCTCAGCCAGGCGCTGGTCGACGACGCGCTCGCGGCGTACGCCAAGCGCGAGGCCGAGATCGACGAGCTGGTCGGCGAGGAAGGCTCGATGCGCCGCCTCGAGCGCCAGGTCATGCTGACCGTGCTGGACCGCAAGTGGCGCGAGCACCTCTACGAGATGGACTATCTCAAGGAGGGCATCGGCATGCGGGCGCTCGCGCAGCGCGACCCGCTGATCGAGTACCAGCGCGAGGGCTTCGACATGTTCCGCGCGATGCTCGACTCGCTGAAGGAGGAGGCCGTCGGCTTCCTGTTCAACCTGCAGGTCGAGCGCGCCGAGCCGGAACCCGTGCAGCAGCCGGAACCGTCGGCGCTGCCGGGCGGGGTCACCTCCGCGACCGCCGCGGCGGCCGGTGCCTTCGGGGCCAAGAGCGAGGCCGAGGGCAAGCACGCCCGCCCGGCCCCGCCGCAGCCCCCGGCCACCGACTCCGATTCGGTCCCGTCCGCCTTGCGCGGCAAGGGACTCGGCGGCGGTGTCCAATCCGGACTGACGATGTCCGGCCCCTCCGAGGGCGGCGGCGTCGAGTCCCATTCGGACAGTGCGAACGACTCGGACTCGGGAGCCGCGGGCGGAACCCGTCGCGAACGGCGGGCCGCTGAGCGGGCGCAGGCGAAGAAGGGCAAGAAGGGACCGCGTCGCTGACGCGTCCCCTGACTCGTCCACTGTGGACGGTCGAACCTGAGAACGGCAGCACGAACCCTCGTGCTGCCGTTCTTTTTGTGCGTCCACACTGGATCCGGCGAGATGTCCTAAGGTTTAGGACACACGTCCCGATCAGGCTACGGAGGGCCGTCCGGCCTGCGCACTCTCGGCTCGCGGCGCGAGCACGTGAAACCGCGTGCACACCCACCCCGTCCGAGTGCGCTCGAACCGGGCCGCCAACGCCAGCACGCGAGCCCCGGAATGGATGATCGTGCTGGTCTCCAACGCGGTTTCGGCCGGACGGCAAACCCGCAGCTCCCCGGCGACGTGGTGGCGGATGCCCGGCATCAATCCCTGACTGTTGAGCCGGGAGAACAACGCCTCGTCCACGAGCGGCCGGATCTGTCCCGGAGCGCGCCGTCCGGCGAGGACTTCGAGGATGGCGTTGAGCCGCTGACTGAGCCGCTGCGCGGTAGGAGGATCGGTAAGCCGCAGCAGCCGATGCCCAGCAGGCGGCAGGTCGTACGGCGAGGGCCACGCGCTGCGCCGGTGCACACGTCGGCCCCTGACCCCCGGAACGGCAGACAACGGCCGGAGGCTGTGGTTCGTCATTGAGTTCCCTCCCCGAAACATGGACGTCCACCCGCGAATTAGTGCCTCCATCCGGAGGGTGACGGGACGGTGAGCGCCTGATCCGGCGAAAAGGGCAGAACGGAACGGACGGGAACTGGCGGATGCGCTAATGGGGCCTTCACCGCAGCGGCTGCGGGCGCTCTTGACCGCGGTGAAGACGCCGACGCTTGCGGGCGAAAAGCCCTTGGCGGCTAGGTGCGGCTGGCCGAGGCGTCAGTGAGCCCGAGGTAGCGATCGCGGCCTGAACTCAGGCCAGCGGGATAGGCTGGTGAAGTGCTGAAAGGCTTGCTCGTCGACTACGCCGGAGTGCTTACCGACCCGGACGCCGCGTTGCTCTACGAATACCTCCGCGACGTCCGCGCGAACGGCACCCGCACCGCGTTGGTCTCGAATGCGCCGGGAGCCGCGCCGGGGGCGAAAACCGAGCTGGCGCAATACTTTGACGCTCTCGTCTTCTCCGGCGAGGTCGGCGTGGCCAAGCCGAATCGCGAGATCTACCTCGTCGCGGCCGAGCGGATCGGGCTGGCCGCGCCCAGCTGCGTGTTCGTGGACGACGCCGAGCGGAACGTGCGCGGGGCCGTCGCCGCGGGCATGGTCGGCGTGCATCACCGCACTGTCGCCGAAACTCTCGACGAACTGGCGGCGTTGTTCAGCTGACGCCGCGCCGCACGAGTTCGAACGACAGCACCGCGGCCGCGGCGGAGACGTTCAGCGATTCGACGTCGCCGGGCATCGGGATCGACAGCCACTCCGTCACCAGCTCAGCCACCGCCTCGCCGACGCCTTCCGTTTCGCCGCCCAGCACGAACGCGGACCGCTGCGGCAGTTCCGCGTCGAATATCGACGTCGACGCCGCGGCACCCAGCGCGAACAGGCTGTATCCGGCCTCCACCAGCATTTCCGCCGCTTCGCGCGCCGAGCCGCAGCGCAGTACCGGTGCCCGGAAGGCAACGCCCGCCGAGGATTTGACCACCATCGGGTCCAGCGCGGCGACCCCCCGGCGCGGCACGATCACGCCGGACAGTCCGGCGGCCGTCGCGGTGCGCAGGATCATGCCGACGTTGGCCGGGGTGGTGATGCCGTCGAGGAGCAGCAGCCGGGCGGGCGGACGGCGGTCGTCGAGGGCCGCGGCGAGGGCGCGCATGCGCGGCGCGACGACGTCGGCCAGTACGCCCTGGTCCTGTTTTCCGTTGCCGGCCAGCACTTTCACCCGGTGCGCGCTCGCCCGCTGCACCGGCACCCCGGCGGCTTTCGCGGCGCGCTGGATCTCCGCGGCGGCGGGGCCGCGCGCGGTGTCGGCGAGGATCACCTTGTCCACGCGCAGGTCCGGATCGCCCAGCGCCTCCAGCACGGGCTTGCGCCCGTAAACGGTCAGGAAGCGGTCTTTCGGCGAACCCGCCAGCTCATCACCCACACCGGTCAGTCTCGCATTGTGTAAGGATCGGCTCATGCCCGACCGCCTGTCCGCGCTGGACGCCTCGTTCCTGTACGTCGAGGACCAGACGACGCCGATGCACGTCGGGGGCGTGGCGATCTTCGAACGGCCGTCGTCCGGATTCACCTACGAGCAGGTGCTCGACCTCGTCGGCGCGCGGCTGGCGTTCCTGCCCCGCTACCGCCAGCGCGTGCTCGGCGTGCCGGGGCACCTCGCGCGCCCGGTGTGGGTGGACGACGTCGACTTCGACCTGAACTACCACGTCCGCCGCTCCGCGCTGCCCCAGCCGGGCAGCGACGACCAGCTGTTCGACCTGGTCGCGCGGCTGATGTCGCGGCGGCTCGCGCCGGAACGCCCGCTGTGGGAGGCGTATTTCGTCGAGGGGCTGGCCGGCGACCGGGTCGCGATGGTGACGAAAACGCACCAGTCCGTTGTGGACGGTGTCGGCACGATCGACCTCGGCCAGCTGATCCTCGACGAGGTTCCCGAACCGCCCGAGCCGTTCGAGGACTTGTGGACGCCGCGGCGCGAGCCGAGCCGCGCGCAACTGGTCCTCGACGCGATGAGCGAGACCGTGCAACGGCCCGGCGAGCTGATCGAGAACGTGCGCTCGATCGCCGGCGACGCGGTGACCACGGTGAGCAAGGCCGTCGAGACGCTCGGTGATGTCGCGGCGACGATCACCCGTCCCGCACCGCCGGGGCCGTTGAACGTCCGGGTGTCCGGCGGCCGCGTGTTCTCGGTCGTGCGCACGCGGCTGGAGGATTACCGCAAGATCCGCGCGGACCACGGCGGCACGGTCAACGACGTCATCCTCGCCGCGATCACCGGCGCGCTGCGGGAATGGCTGCTGTCGCGCGGGGAGAACCTCACGCCGACCGAGACCGTGCGGGCGCTCGTGCCGATGGCGGTCGCCGACGCCGAAACCGCCGAGTTCGCCACGCCCGCGCTGGTCGGCAACCAGGTCGCGGCGTACCTGATCGACCTGCCGGTCGGCGAGCCGAGCGCGGTGCTGCGGCTGCAGCACATCGGCCACGCGATGGCCGAGCACCTGAATTCGGGAAGATCCGTGGCCGCGCGCGGGTTGCTGAAGGTGAGCGGCTTCGCGCCGGCGACGCTGCATTCGCTCGGCGCGCGGGCGGGCGGATCGCTGTCCGGGCGGATTTTCAACCTGATGATCACGAATTCGCCGGGGCCGCAGGTGCCGATGTACGCCGGAGAGGCGAGACTGGTGGAGATGTTCCCGGTGATGCCGCTGATGCGCACGCAGGCGCTGGCGATCGGGGTCACCTCCTACCACGGCGGTGTCTACTTCGGACTCAACGGCGACCGCAAGGCCGCGTTCGACGTCGGGCTGCTCGGCGGGATGATCGAAGAAGCGCTTGAAGAGCTGAAGGGTGCGCACTGGTGAGGGTTTATCTGCCCGCGACGATCGCGATGCTGCGAGACCTGGAGGCCAATGGCGAGTTCCGCGCTCGCAGCGGCACCGGTTTCGCGCTGACGCCCGCCCTGCGCGAGGCGTACGCGAGCGGTTCCGACGAGGAACTGGAATACGCGGCTTTGCTGGACGCGGCGCGGGCTTCGCTGCGCCTGATCGCGGCTGAGGAAAAGGCCGAACCGCGGCGGGCGGTGGTGTCGGTGGACGTCGACGACGCGACCCTGCGGCCGGACCTGGACGCGGCCGTCGTGCGCCTCGCCGGCCCGGTGCCGAAGTCCCAGATCGCGGCGATCCACGTGGACGCGGCCGAGGCGGAGGAGGCGGTGGCGGCCGCTGCGGCGGTGATCGACGCCGCTGATCTGGGGGATGAGGACGCTGAGTTCACGCTCGGTGACGCGGAAGACCACGAGCTGGCGTGGTACGCGCCGCAGGAGCTGCCGTTCCTGCTCGAACTGCTGTAGCGGCACGTCAGCCGCCGGTGAGGATGCCGATCTCGGCTGGGGCGGGAGCCTCGACGGTGACCGGGGAGTTCCAGTCCGTGTAGTGCGCCTTGACCGTGGCGACGCCCGTCTGCCCGGTGGCCTGCATGACCGGCGTCAGGTCCAGTACCAGCTGCATCGGCCGGTGCTGCGCGTCCAGCCAGAGGTCGAACGGGACCGTCTTGCCGCGGTCGCCTAGCCGGGTCAGCGCTTCGGCGGGCAGGCCGCCGGGCAGTTCGGAGCCGAGTTTCGCCAGGTCGACGGTCAGGTGGTAGTGCTCGGCCGGGGCTCCGTCGAGGGTGGTTTCCTCGCTGGAGGTCACCGTCCCCGCCGTGCGGACCTGGGCCAGCGTGCGTGCCGGGTCGTTCTGCTCGGCCAGTTGCGCCAGGCTGCCGCCCAGCACCTGGGAGAGCGGATCGGTGCCGTCCGGCGACACCTTCACCCACGCCTTGTGGTCGGTGACCTGGTCCCGCGCGCTTTCCGGGACCTTCGCGTACAGCGTCTTGTCGACCAAGCGCAGTTCGAACGGCTCGCCGACGTAGTCCGTCGTCATCGACAGCGCCGTCCCGGCGGGGTCGAATTTCGCTTGGCCCTGGCCGTGCGACACGTGCGTGCCGGTGGTGACGTCAGCGGTGAACTTCGCGGTGTGCCCGGCCAAGGTCGCCGCGGAAGCAGCGTCCGCGAGCGCGCGGGCGTCGGTGAAGCGCTGCGGTTCCGGGGTGCTGGAACAACCCGCCGAGGCGAGCGCCAGCAGCGCGGCGGCACCCGCCACGGCCGTCCTGCGCATCCGAAAACCCTCTCTGACCGGCCGTAAGGTGCTTCAAGCCAAGCACAACGGGCGACGGCGACCCGTTCGGGGGAACGCTTGCTACCGGCAGTAGCGCACAAAAACGGGCCCCGAGCCGGAGTGGCTCGGGGCCCGCGAAAAGCTCCGGGGGTCAGCGCCCCATCTTCTTCATGATCTCGCCGAAGTCGGCGACCTGGTCGGCGGGCGGCGCGGCCACGTCGACCGGCTTGCCCCAGTCGGTGTACTTGACGGTGATCTTGCCGCCCGCGGCGGCCGCGGCCGGAGAGCCGGTCGACGCGCCGAGCTGCTTCATCATCTCGGACTGGTCCATGATGATCTGCACCGGGAGCTGGTCCTTGTCGATCCAGATCTCGGCCGGGATCTTGATGTTCTTGCCCTCGAGCATCTTCTTCATCTGGGACTGGACCTCGGCGGGCATGCCCTTGGCGTAGGTCTCGATGGATTTGCTGACGTCCAGCTCCACCTTGTAGTGGTTGACCTTCTCCCCGTTCAGCTCCACCTGGTCGGCCGAGACGATCTGGCCGGTCTTCGAGACCTGGTCGAGGATCTGGGTCGGGTCGCTCTGCTGGGTCGACTGCGCCATGGTCTTGCTGAACGTCTGCGACAGCGGGTCGCTGGCGTCCGGCGAGATCTTCAGCCACGCCTTGTCGGTGCCCATCTGCTTGGCCTGCGAGGCCGGGACCTTCATGTAGAGGGTCTTGTCGACGTAGCGCATTTCGGTGGGGCCCTGGGGGCTCTCCATCGTCATGGCCATGGCCGAGTTCTCGCCGTCGAAGCGCATCGAGCCTTCGGCCTTGCCCTGGCCGGCCATGTCCATCGACATCTTCGCCGACTTGGCCTTCTCCGTACCCTGCTTGGCCGCGTCGGCCAGCTTGAGCGCGTCGCTGAACGGCGAGGCCAGGCCGGACCCGCCGTCCTTGGACTGGCCGGCCTGGCCCGCCGGAGCCGCGGTGCCGTTCTCGGCGCTCGAGCCGCAGCCCGTCAGCACCAGCGCCAGCGCCGCACCGGCGGCGACGGCGAACGTCGTGGTCTTGCGCATGGTTCTCCCCCTAGGAAGGAATCGGTCTTGCACCTGCGTTGTCGCCGGGCGGCCTCGAGCCGCGTCCTTGCGGTCCGGCGCGCGGGCCACTGACGGGGTGACTCCGCGAGGTTGCTTCTGTGACGCCGTCCGGCGGGAAAAGGTTCCCTCCGGACGGAGGAATTTTCCTCCGGTTCGTCCCCGCCGGGGCACTCGCCCCCCGTATCGGCGGGGGCCGCGCGAAGTTACCGTTTCCAGGTCACGATTCGGGACGAATTTCCCCGCCGCCGCCCGCCCGGGACACCAGCAGCCTGCGCAGCGAGGCCAGCCGTTCCGCTCCGGCGTTGCCGTCGGCGACCACGTCGTCCAGCGCGCAGTCCGGGTCCTCGGGCGGGCCGAGGTGGCCGCAGTTCGGCGGGCATTCCTCGGCGGCCTCGGCGAACTCCTCGAAGGCGTTCACGATGTCGTCCGCGGTCACGTGCGCGAGCCCGAACGACCGGACGCCGGGCGTGTCGACCACCCAGCCGCCGCCGGCCAGCGGCAACGCCACCGCGGCGACCGAGGTGTGCCGCCCCTTGCCGACCGAGCTGACGTCGCCGGTCGCCAGTTCGGCGGCGGGCACGAGCCGGTTCACTAATGTCGACTTGCCGACTCCGGAGTGCCCGACGAGGGCGGTGATCCTGCCGCCGAGGCGTTCGCGCAGGCCCTCGGGTTCCTCGTCGTGCCGGGTGACGACGGCGGGAACGTCCAGGCCCGCGTAGCCGGCCAGCAGCGAATCCGGGCTGGCGAGGTCGGCTTTCGTCAGGCACAGCACGGGTTCCAGGCCGCCCGCGTAGCACGCGACGAGGCAGCGGTCGATGAATCCGGGCCGGGGAGGGGGGTCGGCCAGCGAGGTGACGATCAGCAGTTGCGCGGCGTTGGCGACGACCACGCGTTCGTACGGGTCGGTGTCGTCGGCGGTGCGGCGCAGCACGCTGGTGCGCTCGTCGACGCGGACGATCCGGGCGAGCGTGTCCGGCTTGCCCGACACGTCGCCGACCAGCGCGACCCGGTCCCCGACGACCACCGAGACGCGGCCCATTTCGCGGGCCCGCATGGCCATCACGACGCGGTCCGGATCGGCGTCGACCGCGCAGGTCCAGCGGCCGCGGTCCTTGCCGATCACCATCGCGGCGACCGCGTCGGCGTGCTCGGGCCTGCGCTTGCTGCGTGGCCTGGTGCCCTTGCCGGGACGCACCCGCACGTCGGATTCGTCCAGCCGCCTCCAGTCGCCTCGCCCCAAGCCGCCCACGTCCTCCCGGTCGCTCTTTGCCTGGTCGAATGATCCCATGCCGGTCGCGCCGCGCCCGGTTTGCGTGCGACCATGGCGCTCGAGGCAGTCGGAGGAGGTTGGCATGTGCGGCCGTTACGCCGCGACGAAAGACCCGGCGAAGCTGGTCGAGGAGTTCGCCGCGGTCGACCTGACCGAGGGCCGGGCGCGAGTGGACCACAACGTCGCGCCGACCAAGAACGTCGTGACCGTGGTGCAGCGGCATCCCCGTGACGCCGACGGCCTGGTCCTCGAGGACGAGCCCGCGGAACGCTCGCTGCGGATCATGCGGTGGGGCCTGGTTCCGTTCTGGGCCAAGGATCCTTCGGTGGGTTCGCGGATGATCAACACCCGCGCGGAAACCGCGAAGGAGAAGCCGGCGTTCAAGCGCGCGCTGGCGTCGCGGCGCTGCCTGGTTCCCGCCGACGGCTGGTTCGAGTGGCGGCGCACGGGCAAGGAGAAGGAGCCGTTCTACATGACGGATCCCTCCGGGAAATCGCTCGCCTTCGGCGGAATCTGGGAAAGCTGGCGGCCGAAGGACGACGCGGACGCCGAACCGCTGATCACCTTCTCGATCCTGACGACCGACGCGGCGGGCCAGCTCACCGACGTCCACCACCGGATGCCGCTGATCGTGCCGCGCGGCAACTGGGCGGGCTGGCTCGACCCGGACCGGTCCGAAGTGGACGAACTGATGACGCCGACGCCGCCCGACCTCGTCGAATCGCTGGAGCTGCGGCCGGTGTCGAGCCTGGTGAACAACGTCCGCAACAACGGCCCCGAGCTGCTGCGCCGCGCGGAAACCGAGCAGCCCGTCGACTCGCTGTTCGACGTGCCATGACCACGCTCGAGATCGACACCGAACACGGACTCGCGCGAGCCGAACTGCACTGCGCGCCCGACGGCGACGCGGTGCTGCTGCTCGGCCACGGCGCGGGCGGCGGCATCGGGGCGAAGGATCTCGTAGCGGTGGCCCAGGCGGCGAAGGCGGCCGGGATGCATGTGGCGCTGGTGGAACAGCCGTACCGGGTGGCCGGCCGGCGGGCTCCGGCTCCGGCCAAGCAGCTGGACACGGCGTGGCTGACGGTGGCGGACGAGATTTCCGCGCGGTTCGACGACTTGCCGCTGGTGTTCGGGGGTCGGTCCTCGGGAGCCCGGGTGGCCTGCCGGACGGCTTCGGCCGGGCAAGCCGTCGCGGTGCTGTGCTTGGCTTTTCCGGAGCATCCGCCGGGGAAGCCGGAGAAGTCGCGGCAGGCCGAGCTGGACGCGGTCGAGGTGCCCGCGCTGGTGATCCAGGGGGAGCGGGATCCGTTCGGGCGGCCTTCGGCGGCTCCGCACCACGAGGTCGTCGTGGTGGCGGGGGACCATACGCTGTCGGCGGATTTGGACGCGGTGGCGCGGGCCGCCGCGGAGTGGTTGCGACGGGTGGTCCGGCCGCATCTGTGACGGTGCTGGCTGTGGATAGTTCTTGAAGGCATTTCCGCTGGTCAGGGTTCTTTCATCGGAGTTGTCCACAACTTGGGTGGCCTGTGGGCAACTGGCGCGGAGGCCGGGTCCGGGGCGCGCGTGCCGGGTAGGCTGGGCAGCGGAGTCAGGACTTGAGGTACCAATCTTCGGCGATGTGCATGATCGCGGGCGCGTCCGGCCGGTAGGCCCGCCAGCCCGGGTCGCCGTTCGTGACGTAGGAGACCCAGGCCGCGTGGGTGCGGGCGGCCAATGCGGGATCCGGTCGTTCCATGCCGAGCAGGCCCGGCTGGCCGTAGAGGCCCGGCAGCGCGGTGTGGTCGAACACGAACGGCAGCTCGACGCAGTGGCACGCTCCCAGCGGATGGTCCGGCCCGGGCGGGGGCCAGGCGAATTCGTAGACGTGGGTGGGGTTTCCGGCGCTGCTGTGCGCGTCCGCGAGGAGCCGGTTGCTCGCTGCGTACGCCTCGGTCATCAAGCGCGCGGCCAGCTCGGCGGGGGACGCGCCGGGGTGCCGCTCGCGGACGCGGGCGACGGCCGCGGCGGGGTCCGGGAACCGGCGAGCCGCCGCGGCGTGCAGGCCGGCGTCGTCCAGGTTCGCGGTGTACAGGTTCGCCTCGTCGGCGTTCGTGCCGATCAGGAGGCTGACCGGGGCTGTGTTCCCGGCCGCGGGCTGGGCCGGCAGGGTCTCCGCGTCCAGGACTGGCTTGTACGCGCTGGTGCCCAGCGACGTATCGCGGAATCCGGCGATCGCCGCCGCTGGCATCGCGGCCGGTGCGGCGACCAGCCGCTCGTCGGACAGCTCGCTCAGCGCGGCCGCGGTGGGTGCCACGCCGAGCGCGTCGGCCGTCGCGCGCGTGATCAGGTCTGCCTTTTCGACGGGGAAGGCGCATTCGCCGCTGCCGCTCTGGCTGATCGCCCGGTGGAACAAGCCCTCGGCGCCCGGGTTCACGAGCAGGGCGGAGACCAGCATGGCTCCAGCGGACTGCCCGGCGACCGTGACGTTGCCGGGGTCGCCGCCGAACGCCGCGATGTTCTCGGCGACCCAGCGCAGAGCCGCTAGTGCGTCGAGCAGCCCGCGGTTGGCCGGGGCGTCCGGAAGCCGCAACCACCCGGTCACCCCGAGGCGGTACTGCACCGTGACGAGGACGACGCCGTCGCGCGCGAAGGTGTCGCCGTCGTAAAGCTCGGACTGTCCCGTGCCCGCGGTGAACCCGCCGCCGTGGAAGAAGACCAGCACGGGCAGGCCGCTGGTCCCCGGATCGGGCGTGCTGACTGTCACGGACAGGTAGTCCGCGCCGGGAACCCAGCCGGAACCCAGCACCGGACGAAGGTCGACGCCACCGAAATCCCGCCGCGCGGCCGGAGCGGTCGGACCCGGCCGGGTGGCGTCGCGCACGCCGTCCCAGCGCGGTGCCAGTGCGGGTGCTTGGAACCGGGTGGGGCCGGACATCGGTGCGGCGTAAGGAATGGCGCGAAACGTGTGCACTCCGTTCGCCGCGGTGCCTCGGACTCGTCCGGAGGCAGTGGAAACGACGGTCATGCGGGGGACTCCCATCGGGTGACGGTGAGCTGGGGGCAGCGTGTGGTTGGTGCTGGGCGCGGTGGTCATGCGTTGGCCCTTTGAGTGGCGGCGGACTGAGTTGCAGCGGCGCGCGTCGGGGTTTCGGGGAAGCGGCTGTGGCTGGGTTTGGTGGAGGGGAGTGGGCTGCCGAGGAGCAGCGTCTGGTCGGTGCGGGAAACGACGGTCATGCGTCGATCCCCCATCGAGTGACGGTGAATTTCGATCCCTCCCGGGCAATCTCGGCCGCTGGTGCGGAGCCGATGTGGGCGGGGAAGACCAGCGCGTGCTCGTCGGCGGCTTGGCCCAGCAGGCGGTGCCGGGTCGTGGCGGCCAGGGGTGGGTCTTCGCAGAAGCAGCTGTTGAGGTCGGGTTCGGCGAATTGCAGCGGGTGGTGCAGCAGGTCGCCGACGAACAGTGCGCGGTCGGTGCCGGAACGCACGGTCAGCACGCACGACCCGGGCGTGTGTCCGGGGGCCGGTTCCAGGCGGAGGGCGGAGTCGATGTCGTAGCTGTCCTCCCACAGCCGCGCCTGTCCACTGTGGACGATCGGGGCGACGCTGTCGGCGAAGACGTTCTCGTTCGTGTGGGCCATTTTCGGCCGATGCGGGCCGGCTGGGTTCCAGAAATCGTGGTCGGCGCGGGGCAGCAGGTACGTCGCGTTCGGGAAGGTCGGGCGCCATTCGCCGTTGTCGAGGCGGGTGTTCCAGCCGACGTGGTCGGCGTGCAGGTGGGTGTTCACGACGATGTCGACGTCTTCGGGGGCGACGCCCGCCGCGGCCAGCCGGTCCAGGAAGCCGGTGCGCAACTGGTGGAACGCTGGGGTTCCGGGGCGGTCCTTGCGGTCGCCGGCTCCGGTGTCGACCAGGATCGTGGCGCCTTCGCTGCGCAGCACCCAGGTTTGCACGCAGGTGCGCAGCAGCCCGGACTCGCGGTCCCAGGAATCCGCGGGCAGCCGGGATTCGTGCTCTTGCCACGTTCCTTCGGCGAGGCCGGGGAACATCGCTTCGGGCGGGCGGGTGGTTCCTTCGTACTCCAGGACGCGGGTCGCGGTCACGGAGCCCAAGGCGATCGTGGCGGTCAAGCAGCTCTCCCTCCAAACCAGGCTTGGTTGACTGGTTCCTGCGAAACTTCATCATAGAACGCCGTATTCATTCAACCAGAACAAGAATACGCCTGATTCAGTCAGCATCCAGCTTAGGTAGGCTGCTGCCGAACCTGAAGGAGGCGACGGTGGCCGACGACGGCGTCCTGGACGGCATCGACCTCGACCTGGTCGCCGCGCTGCAGCACGCGCCTCGCGCGCCGTTCGACGTGCTGGCCCGCGTCCTGGACAGTTCGGCGCGCACAGTCGGGCGGCGCTACGGCCGGATGCTCGATGACGGCCTGTTGCGCGTCATCTGCGAGGTCGACTGGTCGCTGCTCGCCGAGGGACCGCCCGCGCACGTCTGGCTCGGCACCGAACCCGGTCGCGCTCGCGAGGTGGCAGAGGCGCTGGTGCGGCGCGACGACACCACGCACGTCGCGCTCGCCGCGGGCCGTGGCGAGGTTTATGCGGTGGTCCACGGGATGACCCGCGCCGCGGCGGCCCGCGCGTTGGTTGACGAGATCCCCGCGATGCCCGGCATCCGCTCGGTGCGTACGGAGTCGGCGCTACGTCGGCTCACCAGCTCCGCGGCGTGGCGGTTGCGGAGGCTGACCCGTGAGCAAGAGGAGATGCTCGCCGGGACCGCGGTGGAGGAATCCGGCGCCGAGCTAGGCCCGCTGGAGCGCGAGGTCGCGGCGGTGTTGCGCGACGACGCCCGGACGCCGTACTCGGACGTGGCGCGTGTGCTCGACATTTCCGAATCCCGCGCTCGCCGGGTCGCGACCGCGATGTTCGGTTCCGGACTGTTGCGGCCTCGCGTCGAGATCGAGCCGGGAAAGCTCGGCTACCGGGTCGAGGCCGTCATCGGCATTTCCTGCCCGCCGTCCGCGACGGCCCGCCTCGGTGCCGCGATCGCCGCGCATCCGACCACTCGGTACCTCGCGCTCACCGCGGCGTCGTCCACCTTCGTCTACGACGGCGTCTTCCGCGGCGAAGCCGACCTGGCCGACTTCGTCAGCGGCGGTTTCCCCGGCAGCGACGACGTCACCGCTGTCGAGTGCACCCTCCAGCTCGAGGTCCTGAAACGCTATTGGCGCGCGACCGCCTGATCGGAGGTCGTGCCAGGGTGGTTCCCATGCCGGCCAACGACTACGACACTTTCGGCGAGGCCTACGCGATCGAGACCGAGCACAGCCTCATCAACGCCTACTACACCCGCCCGGCGATTCTCGATCTCGCTGGCGACGTGAGCGGCCGGAAGATCCTCGACGCGGGCTGCGGCGCCGGACCGCTGTTCGCCTCGCTGCGGGACCGCGGCGCGCAGGTGAGCGGCTTCGATTTCAGCGCCACCATGGTCGACCTGGCCCGGAAAAGGCTTGGCGAGGACGCGGACCTCCGGGTGGCCGACCTCAGCCAGCCGCTGCCCTACGCCGACCAGGAGTTCGACGACGTCATCGTGGCGTTGGTGCTGCACTACCTGCAGGACTGGACCGCCCCGCTGGCCGAACTGCGGCGGATCCTCCGGCCCGGCGGACGGCTGATCCTGGCCGTGAATCACCCGCACATCTACAAATTCGTCCGCCCCGAGGGAAACTACTTCGCCGTCGAGCAATGGTCCGAGGAATACACCTTCAACGGCCAAAAGGGCGTGCTCGCGTACTGGCACCGCCCGCTGCACGCGATGACCGACGCGTTCACCCAAGCCGGGTTCCGCGTGTCGGTGCTCAGCGAGCCCTATCCGGCCGAGGGGGCGAAGGAGAAGTTCCCCGACGAAATGCAGGGCAAGGAAGCTTTCCTCTGCTTCCTGTTCTTCGTGCTCGAAGCCGGTTAACCCGCCGCGATCGCGGCCACCACCGCACCGGTCAGCCGGACCAGCTCGGCCGGGTCCAGTTCCACCTCGAGGCCGCGCCGTCCGCCGGAGCAGAACATCGTCGGGTAGTCCAGCGCCGAACCGTCCAGCACGACCGGCAGGCGGCTGCGGTGGCCGAGCGGCGAGATCCCGCCGAGCACGTATCCGGTGGCCCGCTGGGCCGCCGCCGGATCGGCCATTTTCGCCTTCTTGCCCCCGGCCGCCGCGGCCAGCGCCTTCAAGTCCAGCTGGCCGGTGACCGGCACCACGCCGACGACGAGTTTCCCGTCCACGTCCGCGACCAGCGTTTTGAACACCCGCCCTGGCTCCAGGCCCAGCGCTTCCACTGCCTCGAGGCCGAACGACTCCGCGCGGGGATCGTGGTCGTAGGTGTGCACGGTGTGCGCGACCTTCTGCTTCTGCAGCAGCGCCGTCGCCGGAGTGCCCTTGCCCGCCATGCGAGCGAGTCTACGAAGCGGCCGGGAATGCCCGGTCGGCACGCTCTGTTGTAGACATCGTGACCACGACGCTCGCCATTCCCCGCCCCGGCAGGAGCCGTCCCGGGACCGGCTTCGGCAACCCCCGCGTAAACTCGGTGCTGCCGTATGCGCAGACGCGCATCGACGCCGAACGGGAAGGGAACGGTTTGCCGAGCACCCCCAACTCCGCGCCGGAGACGGCGGCCGACGAACTGGAGCTCGCGGAGCGCTTCGAGCGCGACGCGATGCCCCTGCTCGACCAGCTATACGCGGCCGCGATGCGGATGACCCGCAACCCGTCCGACGCCGAGGACCTGGTCCAGGAAACCTACCTGAAGGCGTACGCGGCGTTCGCGTCCTTCAAGGCGGGAACGAACCTCAAGGCGTGGATGTACCGCATCCTCACCAACACCTACATCAACGGCTATCGCAAACGTCAGCGGCAGCCGGTGCAGCAGCCCACGGACGAGATCAGCGACTGGCAGATCGCCCGGGCGGAAAGCCACACCTCGGGCGGTCTTCGCTCGGCCGAGGTCGAGGCGATGGACAATCTCCCGGACACCGACGTCAAGGCCGCTTTGCAGAAGCTGCCCGAGGAGTTCCGGCTCGCGGTCTACCTCGCCGACGTCGAGGGCTTCGCGTACAAGGAGATCGCCGAGATCATGGACACTCCGATCGGCACCGTGATGTCCAGGCTGCACCGCGGCCGCGCCCAGCTGCGCGACCTGCTGGCCGACGTCGCGCGCGAGCGCGGCTTCATCCGGGGGACCCGCGAGGAGGTGGCGAAACGATGAGCTCGGAAGACGTGCCGGCGGAGAAGATGCCCTGCGAGGACGCGCTCGCGGAGATCTACCTGCTGCTGGACCGCGAATGCAGTCCGGAGCGGGACGCCGAGCTGCGCAGGCACATCGAGGACTGCCCGCCGTGCCTCGAGGAATACGGCATCGACGAGCAGATCAAGCACCTGCTGGCCCGCAAGTGCGGCGGCGACCTCGCCCCGGCCGAGCTGAAGAGCAGGCTGCGCGCCTCCATCCGGCAGACCGTCGCCACGCAGGGCGGCGTCACCATAGAGCGCACTGAGCGCACTGAGCGCACCGAGATCACCGTGGAACAGCGCACCACCAGCGACTGAGCCCCGCTCACGACAACGGCCCCCGTACCGGTTCCGGTGCGGGGGCCGTGTCACGTCCGGGCGCGGACTCAGGCGTTGGGCTTCTTGCCGTGGTTGGCGCCGTTCTTCTTGCGGTCGCGACGCTTGCGGGCGCGCTTCGACATGTTCTCTCCTCGGGTGTCCGCTGAATGTCCCGGGGCGGGGTTCGACACACCGACCGGGAACGGGTCAACCGTTCCAGTGTGTCATGCGGCCCCCGCGCTCCTCGGCGGCACCCGCGCCTACGCTCTGGTTGGATGGACTCAGGAGGTGCGCAGGCATGAACGAACCCACCGCATTCGAGGGCGGCCGGTAGCCGTGTCGACCCTTTCCGACCTGCTCGCCGAGAACACCGGCCTCCCCGGCGAAGCGGCCGACCACCTGCAGACCGTCGTCGCGGAGTGGCAGCTGCTGGCCGACCTTTCGTTCGCCGACTTCCTGCTCTGGGTTCCGGTTTCCGCCGAGCACCAGCCCGACGGCGGCGATTTCGTGTGCGTCGCGCACGCCCGGCCGACGACCGCGCCCACCGCGCATCCCGAGGACGTCGTCGGCACCCGGTTCACCGTGGACGAGCACCCGCAGCTGGCCAAGGCCATGCGCGAGGTCAAGATCTGCCGCGAGGAAGACCCGCACTGGTACCGCGACCTGCCGATGCGCCGCGAAGCGGTGCCGGTGAGCTTCGGCGGCGAGGTGATCGCCGTGCTGAGCCGCGAGACCAACCTCGCCGCGCCGCGCGTGCCGAGCCCGCTGGAGATCGCGTACCTGGGCAGCGCGGGCGACCTGTGCCAGATGATCGTGGACGGCACCTTCCCGCCCGCCGGCGGCAACCAGACCGACACGCACACCAGCCCGCGCGTCGGCGACGGTCTCGTCCGGCTCGACCAGGCCGGCACCGTCGTGTTCGCCAGCCCGAACGGCCTGTCCGCCTACCACCGGATGGGGCACGAATCCGACCTCGTCGGGCAGCGGCTGGCCCCGCTCACCCGGTCGCTGATCCGCGACCCGTTCGACGCCACCGAGGTGTCGCACCGGATCATCGAGGCCCTCGACGGCAAGCCGTCCACCCGCACCGAGGCCGATTCGAAGCGGGGCGCGGTCGTGCTCTTCCGTGCGCTGCCGCTGCGCCCGGCCGGACAGCCCGCGGGCGCGTTGGTGCTGGTCCGCGACGTCACCGAGGTCAAGCGCCGCGACCGCGCGCTGATGTCGAAGGACGCCACGATCCGCGAGATCCACCACCGGGTGAAGAACAACCTGCAGACCGTCGCCGCGCTGCTGCGGCTGCAGTCGCGGCGCACCACGAGCGAAGAGGCCCGGCTGGCGCTGGGCGAATCGGTGCGCCGGGTGTCGTCGATCGCGATGGTGCACGAGGCGCTGTCGATCTCCGTCGACGAGCGGGTCGACCTGGACAAACTGCTCGACAACGTGCTCCCGATGGTTGGCGAGGTCGCCACCGCGGAATCGAAGGTCGGGATGAGCCGCACGGGTTCGTTCGGCGTGGTCGTGGCCGAGATCGCGACGCCGCTGGTGATGGTGCTCGCCGAACTGGTGCAGAACGCGATCGAGCACGCGTTCCCGCAGGGGCGGCCGGGCAAGGTCGAGCTGATCGTGGAGCGGTCGGCGCGCTGGCTGGACATCCTGATCCGAGACAACGGCCGGGGCCTGCCGTCCGGGTTCTCACTGGAACGCAGCGACGGGCTGGGGCTGCAGATCGTGCGGACGCTGGTGGAATCGGAGCTGCGCGGGTCGCTTTCGCTGCGCCAGGTCCGGACCGACGAGGCGGGCAACCGGGTGCCTGGCACTGAAGCCGCGCTGCGGATTCCGTTGTCGCGGCGGCTCTAGAAATCGACCCGTTCTCCGACGGTGACCGGATGGCCGGCTACGTGAAGGGCCGGCACGAGCAGTACCCGGAGAAGGTCCATCGGGTTTTGCTGGACGGCGGAGTCCATCCGGACGGAAGAACTCTTTGCCGCGCAAGGCTTTTCGCCTGCCCGTAACTTCCAGCGCAGGGAACATCCACTTGGGACAGTCGGCGAGTCGGCGCTCCCGAACGGATTCCGGACCGATGGGGGGGGGCGACCCCGCTGGCCGCGAACGCGTGGCAGAACAAGTTCACCAGCCACCCGCTCCAGTGCGAGATCAGTTTTCTGCTACCGGAAACCGCGGACTGGCCAGCACGGTCGTCGCGGGCTGCCGCCGAACACGGGTACGACCAAGCCAGCCTCCCCGTTGATTCGGCGAGAGCTTCCGGAGCCCCCCGGGCTTTTCGAGCGCGCCGGGTTCACCCCGAAGATGCGCTGGGTGCGCGAAGTCTGAGTGTCCACATCGGACTCCAGACACGGTGAAGGGCCGGTACCAGTCAAGCGTGGCGGTACCGGCCCGTTCAACGTTCCGCGGGAGGACTGGGATAGTCCTGGGCGAGGCGGCACCCGGATGCGGGGTGGCCGACCTCGGTTGTTACGCTCGTACCGGGTATGTGTCGCCATGTGCGGCACGGGCACGCGAATGCCCGCCGGGCGAAAGTCCGGTCCGAGGTGGTGCAGCTGATTCTGGGTGCTACAGCTGAGTCGAAAGACTCAGGCGGTGGTACGCGTGCCGATGTGCGTACGGCGGCGCTTGAGCGCGCGTCGCTCGTCTTCGCTCATTCCGCCCCAGACGCCGGCGTCCTGGCCGCTGGCCAGAGCCCAGGCCAGGCAGTCGGAAGCCGCGGGGCAGCGGTGGCACACGGCCTTCGCCTCGGAGACCTGCAACAGAGCCGGACCGCTGGTTCCCACCGGGAAGAACAGCTCGGGGTCCTCGTCTCGGCAGGCCGCGTCGTGGCGCCAGTCCATGTTCGTGAGCTCCTTCACAGTGACGCGGGAGGGCCGCGCCACAGTAGTGGCGGTCGTGTTTTTGGGTGCTTGTGAATGCTTTCACGAAGCACCGCGTTCGACAAGGGTTTCGACAAGATCGGTGAGTCAGCTCACCCGGCCGAGCTATGCCTCTGACCTGCGGTTTCGTTCTGAAAAGCTCCGCTCGCCGGAAGGGTCGTGCGGTGAACGGAGGGTTTGCGTCGCCGAGCGGCAGAACGCACTTTGCCGCGGGCGATCAGCGGTCGCCGGGCTATCCGACTACGGTGAGTGCATCCGGGACGCTCTGGAACTCGACCCGGGTGCGTTGTCCGACGAGGTCACCGTCGACCTGGAAGTTGACCGGTTCAGCTGCGTCGATGCGGATCAGAGGCACATCGTCGCGGCGGAGCAGACGGCGGCCGTGCTGATCGCTCTCCGTGAGCAGAGCTTGCCGTACATGCGTGAACACGGTGGGCAATCGCAGACCGCTCAACGCGAACAGGCCCAATCCGGTCTCGAACGAGCATCCCGGGTTGAGGTGGACCGGGCGTTCCCCGAGGTAAGTCCACGGATCGGTGTTGGACACGAACGCCGTCACCGCCTCGGCCGGTTCCTCGCCCGGGATCCGGACGGTGAGCGTCGGCCGCCCGAGCGGCGGGCGGAAGTAGGAGCGCACCGCGGCCCGCAGATACAGGCCCGCGCTGGTTTGCTTGCCGCGCCGTTTCGCGACGCGGCCGACGACGTCGGCGTCCCAGCCGAGGCCCGCGTTGAAGGTGAACCAGTGCCCGTCGGCCAGTCCGAGGCCGATCCGCCGGGTCCGTTCGGTTTCCAGCGCGGTGAGCAATTGGTGGGTCGCCTCGACCGGATCGGCGGGAAGGCCGACCGCGCGGGCGAACACGTTGGCCGAGCCGCCCGGCACGACGCCGAGCATCGGAACGGACCCGGAGCGTCCGGGAGCGCCCGCGGAATCGGCGAGGAGGCCGTTGACGACCTCGTTGACCGTGCCGTCGCCGCCGTGCGCCACCACCAGGTCGTAGCCGTCGCGCGCCGCCGAACGGGCCACCGCGAGCGCGTGCCCGCGGTAGTCGGTCTCGACGACGTCGAGCTTCACCTGGCTGGCCAGCGCGTGCGCCAGCACGTCCCGGCCGCCCGCGGTGGTCGAGGTGGCCTGGGGGTTCACGACGAGGATGGCGCGCACTACCGCAGGGTAAGTGCTTTTCGCCCGGCGGACGTACCTCCAGCGCCACATGGTGACGCGAAGCTCAGCCGCTTGCGCACGCCGTCCTGTCCCGGTGACCTGTGGCAACCCTGTGGCGGGCGGTCCTCCTTCGCAGACGGCGAAAACTCCGCGCGTCGTGACAAGTGCACCCGGGCCGACCGCCCGCTCATCGACGACTGCCCCGATTTTCTCTTCGGCCGCCGCCCCGGGAAAACGGCCGACCGGGTGGCATACGATCAGTAGTGCTCACGCACGGTGACTCGCGCTGGTCGGGTGGCTGTGCGCGCCCCGCACGTTCCCCCGCCCCGCAGCTGAAAGGGCAGCGCCCGTGTCGCATCCCGAGAACCCTCCGCCCACCCCGTTCGAGGTCCGCCTCGCCGGCGTCCTGACCGGACTGCCCGGGCTGGGCCTGCTGGTCCTCGGCGTGGTGCTGCTCGTGCACGGACTGTCGACCCCGCCGATCCCGGGCAACAACGTGTGGGCCGAGTTCGGCACGTACGCGGTGCTGGCGCTGATCTTCCTCGCCGCCTCGGTCGGGCTGCTGCTCGGGCAGACGTGGGCGCGTTCGCCGGGCGTCGTCGTCGCGCTGATGCTGATCGGGGTCGGCTGGTACCTCCTCGGGCCGTCCGGACAGCCGCTGTGGGGCGTGCCGATCGGGCTGTGCGGGCTGGCCGCTCTGGTGCTGTTGTTCCGCCGTCCCTCGCGGGCGTGGGCGCTCGGAATGCACGACGGCGAAACCGAGGAAGAAGCCGCCGAACGCGGTGGTCTCGCGGGACGGCGGGCCGAGCGGGAGCGGCGCGAACAGGACTGAGCGACAGTGACGTCACGTCATGGCGGGCAGGTGACGCGGCGGCACTGGTAGCGGCACCCCTCAGCCGATGGAATCGGGACTGCGCAACCGAATGCGCCCGAATTCCGAAGAGGGGGACCCATGAGGAGACTGCGTCTCGTCGTGACCAGCACCGCGGTCGTGTGCGGGCTGCTCGCCGCGGCGTTGCCGGCAGCGGCGGACACCGCCCGGGTCCCGGCCCGCTACACCGGCCAAACCCTGGACTGGCACGCCTGCGCGCCGGACGAGCTGGCCGATCTGCCGCCGGGCACCGATATCGCGGGGCTGGAATGCGCCACGTATCGCACGCCGCGGGACTGGGACCGGCCGGGCGACGGACAGGACCTGACCATCGCGATCAGCAGGCTCAAGTCCACCGGCACCACGACCGCTTCGGTGCTCACCAACCCGGGCGGCCCGGGCGGTCCCGGCCGCTGGTTCCCGGTCGAACTGCGCGGCCAGCGCAAACTGCGCGAGCATCAGGAAATCATCGGCATCGACACCCGCGGCACCGGCCGCAGCACTAACGTCACCTGCGGCGGCGCGGCCAGCACGGGGGCCGATCTCGACCCGCGCGACCGGGATCCGCGCAATCTGAACCAGATCGTCGACGCGACCCGGTACCTCGCGACCGCCTGCCATCAGGCCGCCGGCGAGCTGGGGGAGCTGATCAGCACCTTCCAGAACGTCCGGGACCTCGACCTGCTGCGCACCCTGCTCGGCCGGGACCGGATCAACTGGATCGGGTACTCGGCGGGCACCTGGCTCGGCGCGCACTACGCCCAGCAGTTCCCGCGGCACACCGGCCGGTTCGTGCTCGATTCCTCGACCCAGTTCACCGGCAGCTGGCAGCAGTCGTTCGACTATCAGCCGCTGGGCTACGAACGCCGCTGGCGGCAGGATTTCCTGCCCTGGCTGGCCCGCTCCGACGCCAAGTACCACTTCGGCGCCAGCGGCGAGGCGGCCCGGCAAACCTACGAGAGCGTCCGGTACGCGCTGACCCGCGAGCCGGTCGAGGTGAACGGCACGAAGATCGGCGCGGTCAAGCTGGATTCGTTCCTCGTCGGCGCGCTCAAGGCCAAGAGCCAGTTCCCGGCGATCGCCGCGGTGCTGGTCCAGGTCAAAACGCTGACCGACGCGCGGGCTTCGGCCGAGGCCAAGCAGGACGCTCGCGCGAAGCTCGGCAAGACGTTGTCCGAGGCGAAGAAGACCGGTCCGATGGGCGTCGCGGCCCAGGCCGGTGCGGACGACGCGATGGTGTCGACGTTGATCACGACCCTGTGCAACGACGGGCCGTGGAAGGGCGACCGGCAGTCGCTGATCCGCCGGTCGCAGGAGTACCTCGACCGTGGGATCACCCTGCACAGCTCGCTGTGGATGGGGCTCCAGGTCTGCGCGTTCTGGCCGGGCCAGACCCGGCCGAGGCCGGTGCTGGACGGCAAGGGCGTGCCGCCGGTGGTGCTCGTCCAGTCCGAGCACGACCCGGCCACGCCGATCGAGGGCGCGCGGAAGGCGCATGCCGCTTTCCAGAACTCGCGGATGCTGACCGTGACCGGGGAAGGCGACCACGGGATTTACGGGATTGGCGGTAACCAGGCGGTGGACGAGGTGGTCGACAAGTATCTGGTCGACGGGGTGGTGCCGCGGGACCAGAGCCTGCCGGGGCTGCCGTTGCCGTAAAAGACCGCATGAGTGCTGATCACGGGGAGAACCGTGGTCAGCACTCACGCCTCTTTGGCCAGCACCTTCAACGGCTCGTCCGTCAGCCGGTACACCGACCACTCGTCCTGCGGCAGCGCGCCCAGCGCCCGGTAGAACCCGACCGCCGGGTTCCAGTTCAGCACCGACCACTCCAGCCGGTGGTAGCCCTTCTCCACGCATTCCGCGGCCAGCGTCGCCAGCAGTACCTTGCCGAGGCCCGAACCGCGCTGTTCCTCGCGCACGTACAGGTCTTCCAGATAGATCCCGTGCGTGCCGCGCCAGGTCGAGAAGTTCAAGAACCACAAGGTGAATCCGGCGATCTCACCGTCCACTTCGGCCACGTGCCCGAACAGCGCCGGGGACTCGCCGAACAGCGCGCCGTGCAGCTGCTCGGAAGTCAGATGGCATTCCTGCGGAGCGCGTTCGTACTCGGCCAGCGCGTAGACGAGCTCCACGACGGCGTCGACGTCTTCCGGCCGGATCCGCCGTACGCGGGGGTCGGTCACTTCATCCCTCCAACGCGGGCAGCAGGTTCAGGTGCTCGATCTGCGGTTCGCCGCGCTCGTCGCCGAGCACCGCGAGCCCGGCCGGGTCCAGTCCGAAGTGGACACCCGAGGCGCCGGGAAGGCCGAGCCAGCGCGCGACGAGCACGCGGCTGAAGTGCCCGTGCCCGACCAGGACGACGTCGCCGTTCTCGATCTCGCGGCGGGCTCGGTCGAGCACCTTGTCCGCGCGTGCCTGCACGTCCGCCGCGCTTTCGCCGCCGGGCACCGGATGGGTCCACACCGTCCAGTCCGGAACCGTCTCGCGGATTTCCGGCGTGGTGACGCCTTCGTAATCGCCGTAGTCCCATTCGGCCAGGTCCTCGGTGACCTCGTCCACGCGCAGGCCGGCGAGTTCCGCCGTCCGCAGCGCGCGGCCGCGCGGGCTGGACAGCACCAGCCCGGGTCCGCCGAGCAGGGTCCGCAGGGTGCCGCCCGCCGCGCGCGCCTGTTCCTCGCCCGCCGGGGTCAGCGGGATGTCGGTGCGCCCGGTGTGCTTGCCGTTCGACGACCATTCGGTCTGGCCGTGCCGGAGAAGAAAGAGCCGATGTGCCACGCGGCCGAATATAGCCGGGGCGGGTTTGCCCGGCAGGCTCGTCGTGTGCTTGGCTACTGGGGAGTAACTTCACCTGGGAGGTGCCGATGGGTACGCCGTCGACGTACGGGCTGTGGCGCAAGCTGGCCGGCAAACCGGGCGGCAAGCAGCTGTTTTCCGCCGCGATGTGCCTGCGCGTGCCCTACTTCGGCACCGTGCTGCCCAGCATCCGGGAGATCCGTCCCGGCCACTGCTCGGTGACCGCGCCGAAGTGGTGGGGTGTGCACAACCACATCCGCACGTTCCACGCGATCGCCGCCTGCAACCTCGCCGAGATCGCGATGGGCATGCTGGCCGAGGCCACTGTCCCGGCCACGCACCGGTGGCTGCCCAAGGGCATGGAAGTGAGTTACGTCGCGAAAGCCGGAACGGGGCTGCGGGCGATCGCCGAATTGCCGGAGATCCCCGAGTTCGGAGACAAGGGATTCGATCTTCCGGTCCCGGTGCGGATCGTGGACGCGCGCGGGACCGAGGTGGTCACCGCGACGATCACGGTGTGGGTCACTCCCCGGAAAGCCGCCTGACCGGCGAAAGCCGGACGTCCCGTTACCCCGGCCGAGTGAAACTTAACACCGTTTACTGGGCAAATGCGAATTGCGTTCGTTTTAACCTTGCCAGGGTGTGCGGCACCGCGTCAGCATGCCGGGCATGGCCTCCCTCAACCGTCGCCGATTTCTCGGCCTCGCCGCGCTGAACTCCGCCGCGGCCCTTGGACTGACCAGCATTTCGGCGACCTCCGCGCGCGCCGCGACCGTGGCGAAGCTGCCGGACTATTCGCCCGCGGTGGTGATCGGCACCGGGTACGGCGCGGCGGTCACCGCGCTGCGGCTCGGCGAGGCGGGCGTGCCCACGGTGATGCTCGAAATGGGCCAGCTGTGGAAC
Source organism: Amycolatopsis sp. VS8301801F10 (assembly GCF_046195355.1). Classification (NCBI taxonomy): domain Bacteria; kingdom Bacillati; phylum Actinomycetota; class Actinomycetes; order Pseudonocardiales; family Pseudonocardiaceae; genus Amycolatopsis; species Amycolatopsis sp. VS8301801F10. The sequence continues at coordinate 2,846,053 of NZ_CP176065.1, forward strand.
GAACCGGGCCCGGACGGCAAGGTCTTCTGCGACATGCTGAAGCCCGACCGGCGGTCGATGTGGTTCAAGAAGCGCACTGAAGCGCCGCTGGCGTCGTTCCTGTGGCTGGACGTCGCGAACCACGACATCGATCCGTACGCCGGGGTGCTGGACCGGGTGAACTACGGCGGGATGTCGGTGTACGTCGGCCGCGGCGTCGGCGGCGGGTCGCTGGTGAACGGTGCGATGGCGGTGCAGCCGAAGCGTTCGTACTTCGAGGAAATCCTGCCGCAGGTGGACGCCGACGAGATGTACGGCAAGTACTACCCGCGCGCCAACGCCGGCCTCGGCGTCAACCACATCGACCCGGACTGGTTCGAGACCTGCCAGTCCTACCAGTTCGCGCGCGTTTCCCGGAAAGCCGCGCAGAAAACCGGCCTGAAGACCACGTTCGTGCCGAGCGTCTACGACTTCGAGTACCTGAAGAAGGAAGAGGCCGGCACGGTCGAACGCTCGGCGCTGGCGTCCGAGGTCATCTACGGCAACAACCACGGCAAACGCTCGCTGGACAAGACGTATCTCGCCGCCGCGCTCGGCACCGGGCACGTGACCATCCAGACGCTGCACGAGGTCCGCGAGATCATCCAGCAGCCGGACGGCACGTACACGCTCGTCGTGCGCGAGTCCGACGCGCTCGGCAATGTGCTCTCCACCAAGCATCTGTCCACGAAGTACCTGTTCCTCGGCGCGGGCAGCCTCGGCTCGACCGAACTGCTGGTGCGCGCCCGCGACACCGGACGGCTGCCGCGGCTGTCCGAGGCCGTCGGGCAGGGCTGGGGCACCAACGGCAACGTGATGCTCGGCCGCGCCAACCACGTGTGGGACACCACCGGCAGCCTCGAAGCCGGAATGCCCGCGCTCGGCATCGACGACTGGGACAACCCGACGCATCCGGTGTTCGCCGAGATCGCGCCGGTGCCTGCCGGGCTCGAAACGTGGGCGAGCCTGTACCTGGCGATCACCAAGAACCCCGAACGCGGCCACTTCACCTACGACGCCGCGAGCGATTCGGCGAAACTGCAGTGGACGACGGATCAGGGGCAGCCGTCGATCGACGCGGCGAAATCGCTGTTCGACCGGATCAACAAGGCGAACTCCACGATCTACCGCTACGACCTCTTCGGCGACACGCGGGCGTTCGAGAATCGCTTCACCTACCACCCGCTCGGCGGATTGGTGCTCGGCGCCGCGACCGACAACTACGGCCGGGTGAAGGGGTACCGGAATCTGTACGTGACGGACGGCTCGCTGATTCCGGGCAGCACCGGCGTGAACCCGTTCGTGACGATCACCGCGCTGGCCGAGCGCAATATCGAACGGGTCATCGCCGAGGACGGCGTGCGCGCCTAGCGGTGCGCTGACCGCAGCTTTTCGTAGTACGCCACGCAATCGGCATAGGACGGCAGCAGGCCCTGGTCGAGCGCTTCGGCCAGGGTCGGCGCCGCTTTGTCCTTTTCGGACACAATGGGTGCCAGATCGGCGGGCCACGGCAGGTCCAGTGCCGGGTCGAGCGGGTTGACGCCGTGCTCGCCTGCCGGGTTGTACGGCTCCGAGCACAGATACGCCATCACGGTGTTGTCCTCCAGCGCGATAAAGGCGTGCCCGATTCCTTCGGCCACGTACACCGCGCGGAATTCGGCCGAGTCGAGCCGCACCGCGTCCCATTCGCCGAACGTCGGCGACCCGACGCGCAGGTCCACCACCACGTCCAGCAGCGACCCGCCCGGGCAGTAGACGTACTTCGCCTGACCCGGCGGGGTGTCGGCGAAGTGCACGCCGCGAATCGAGCCGGCGCGGGAAACGCTGTGGTTCGTCTGCGCGACCCGCAGCGGATGCCCGGCCGCGCGAATCATCGCCTCCTCCTGGAACGGCGCGACGAACAGTCCGCGTTCGTCGGGGAAGACGCGCGGGACGAACTCGAAAGCGCCGGAGACCTTGAGCGGGCGGAAGTCCATGACGGCCACCCTATCGAGTGCGTTTTCCGGACCCGGAACGGAACTGCTTCCGAAACCGGACGGACGTCTTGGGAATCGCGAATCTGTGACATGAGCCGCACCGAGGGGTCGGGCCCGACCGGGGGCCTGTCATGATTGACGGACCGCAGCGTCGGCGGCCATCGCCACACCCCACGGATCGGATGGCCGCGCAGACGCCTCGCCGACAGGCCGGCGCTACCGCGCTGGGCTGCCGTCCGGAGGACGAGTTCCCACTCTCGACGCGCGCGTTACGCACCCGTCGACCAGGTGGTCCCCCGCTCGCAGTCCCAGGAGTACGTTCGATGACCCAGACCCATCCGCCCGCTTCCGTCATTCCTACGACAGGAAACCCGATGACCGACCAGGCCAGCACCGTCGCGGCCGTGACCGACGCCGAGATCTTCACCGGGCACGAGGGCGGCAAGCTCTCCGTGGCGGCGACCCGGCCGATCTCCGACCCGCGCGACCTCTCGATCGCCTACACGCCCGGCGTGGCGAAGGTGAGCCGCGCGATCGCCGAGGACGCGGCCAAGGCGAAGCGGTACACCTGGGCGGACCGGCTCGTGGCAGTGGTCAGCGACGGCACCGCGGTGCTCGGCCTCGGGGACATCGGCGCGAGCGCGTCGCTGCCGGTCATGGAGGGCAAATCGGTCCTCTTCAAGACCTTCGGCGGGCTGGACTCGATCCCGCTGGTGCTCGACACGACCGACGTCGACGAGATCGTCGAGACCCTGGTCCGGCTGCGCCCGTCGTTCGGCGCGGTCAACCTCGAGGACGTCTCCGCGCCGCGCTGCTTCGAGCTGGAGGACAAGCTCAAGGAAGCGCTGGACTGCCCGGTCATGCACGACGACCAGCACGGCACCGCGATCGTCACCCTCGCCGCCCTGCGCGGCGCGAACCTGGTGCTCGACCGCGACATCGCCGGCGAGCGGGTCGTGGTGTCCGGCGCCGGCGCGGCGGGCGTGGCCTGCGCGAAGATCCTGCTCGCGGCCGGCGTCGCGGACGTGACGGTGCTCGACTCGCGCGGCATCGTGCACGCCGGACGCGACGACCTGAACCCGATCAAGCGGCAGCTGGTGGAGACCACGAACAAGGCCGGGCTCACCGGCGGTCTCGCCGAGGCGCTGCGCGGGGCGGACGTGTTCCTCGGGCTGTCCGGGGCGACGATCGACCCGTCGCTGCTGTCGACGATGGCGGATGACTCGATCGTGTTCGCGCTGTCCAATCCGGACCCGGAGGTGCACCCGGCGGTCGCCGCCCAGCACGCGGCCATCGTGGCGACCGGGCGGAGCGACTTCCCGAACCAGATCAACAACGTGCTGGCGTTCCCGGGCGTGTTCCGCGGCGCGCTGGACGCGGGGGCCCGGGCGATCACGGAGAACATGAAGCTGGCCGCCGCGGAGGCGATCGTGGCAGTGGCTTCGGACGACCTGGGGCCGGACCGGATCGTGCCCAGCCCGCTGGACCCGCGGGTCGCGCCGGAGGTGGCGGCCGCGGTGGCGAAGGCGGCTGAGCAGGACGGTGTTACTGGCTGAGGTTTTGCCGGGAAGGGCTCTCTGGCTTGTGCTGGGGGCCCTTTCTTTGTGGGCGGTTTTGGACTTTCCTGGGCGGTTTGTGCTCGGGCTCGAGTGGAGCGTCCTTGTCCGGGGTTGGCGGATTACCCGGGCAAGGTGCGGGTCACACTGTGAGCTGCCACAGCGCGCTGATCGGCAGTGCGCGGAATTTCGGTCCGAACGGAAGTGTGCCGGGTCCGGTGTGGAGCACGTAACCGGCTAGGAAGTCGTCCCCGAGCCGTTGTTCGAGATGCCGGAGGCCGCGGAAGTCGCCGGACGTCACCGTGGTGGCTGCCTTGACTTCGATGGCGACTACCTGGCCGCGCGGATTTTCGAGGACGGCGTCCACTTCGACTTTGTCTTTCGTCCGGTAGTGGTACAACTCGGCCCGGTTGCCGGACCACGTCAGCTGCCTGGCGAGTTCCATGAGGACGAATCCTTCGAGCAGGGAACCGAATTCGCCGCCCGGCCGGATGAGGGCGGCGGGTTCGGCTTGCACGAGATCCGCCGCGATCCCGGTGTCCACGAACGCGACCTTGGGCGTGTCGACCGCGCGTCCGGTGACGGTGCGGGACCACGCGGGGATGCGCTTGATCAGGAAGATCTCTTCCAGCAAACTGAGGTATCGCTGGGTGGTGTGATAAGTCAGCCCGGCGTCGTTCCCGAGGGAATTCGGCACGAGCAATCCGGCGTTCCGGCCCGCCAGCAGCCGCAGCAGTGCACGCAGTTGGGTGAGCTTTTCGATCTCGCCCAGCTGCCGGATGTCCCGGGTGATCAAGTCTTCGAGATAGGATTGGAAGAACCGGGCGCGCCTGCGCGGCGCGGTTCGCCGGACTGCCTCGGGGAACCCTCCTCGAACCGCTCGCTCGGCATAGTCCTGACGGCTGAGTTCGGAGCGGTGATGGAGGTCGGGGCCCAGCGCGAACGCGGCGTCGACGAAATCGTCTCGGGTCCCGTCGATCTCGCCTTGCGAGAGCGGCCACAGTTCAAGGGTTTCGCTGCGGCCCGGCAACGTGTCGGGGAGTCCTCGAAGGGCAAGGATCTGGGACGAGCCGGTGAGAAGGTAGCGGCCCGGACGAGGGTCCGCGTCGACCGCGGCCTTGATCGGCAGGAAAAGCTCCGGTGCCCGCTGGATCTCGTCGATGACCATCAGCCTGTCGAAGTCGACGAACCCGCTGGGGTCGGCGCGGGCTGCCGCCAGATCCTGAGGATGGTCGAGATTGCGGACCTCGACGGACGAATCGTTCGCGATCATGCGGGCGAGCGTGCTCTTGCCCGCCTGGCGTGCCCCGTTGATCAAGACGACTCGGGTGTCGCCGAGCGCCTCGGCGACCAGGTCCTGTGCCCGCCTGCCGAGCAGGTCGATTCGAGAGGTCACGGTCAGTCATTCTAGCAGGCAGGGGCCGCAAGGCGATGAGTTGATCTTCAATGTGGCCGCTAGGTAGCCTGCAATCTGGCCGCTAGGCTGCGTTCAATCTGGCCGCACCGGTTGCCGCACTCGGGCACCCCGCGAACGCGGGACGAATCAGCCTGGAAGCAGCTCCGCCAGCCGGTGTCGGGGGACGTCCACCAGGCGCAGGTCGGCCAAGTCTTCCGGGACCTGCAAAGCCGCGTTCGCCAGGCGGGCGTGGGCGCGGGTGAGCAGTTCTGACGGGTGGTCCACCAGGTCGGCGACAACGATCGCGTGGCGGTTGTCCGGGGTGCTGCGCAGCAGGCGGAGGCGGTACTTGTCCGCCACCAGCGAGGTGAGCGACGACTGTGCGGCGGCGTCGGCGAGGTCTGGGTGGTTGTTCGGCAGCAGCAGCGCCAGGCGGCGGGCGTTCGTGCCCAGCAGGGTTCGCAGCAGCCACGGGCCGGGGTCGGCGGAGAGGTCCATCGCGACCGCGTCGCCCTCCGGGGCGGACGTGGCCCAGCCTACCGGGCGGGTTTCCAGTGCCAGGCCGCCTTCGGAGGCGAGTTCCCTGGCGGCGGCGAACAAGCCCGGTTTGGTGCCGGCCGATTCGACGGATTGCGGGCCGTGCGTGTAGATCGCGGAGCTTGCCTTGCGGGCGAAGGATTTCTTCGCCTTCGCGGTCGGCTGGCAGACGTACAGATCCGCCGCGCTGCCGATTGCCTGGGCGCCGGTGTAGCGGTTGAAGTCCGGGAGGATCGCCTCGAAGGTCAGGCCCAGGGTCGCCAGAGAACGCTGTACCTGCGCGCCCAGGGCGGGGTGGCGCGGGCTGTAGCCGTAGGCCAGCAGGATCCGGCCTTCGGTGGGCTCCCGCAAAGCCTGCACCGCGCGGGCGGCGAAGAGGCCCATGCCTTCCGGCGTGTAGGGCGGGTCGCTGAAGACCAGGTCCGCTTTGCCGGTCAGGGCCGGGGGCAGGCCGACGCGCAGATCCGCGTGTGCGGTGAAGATGCCGCGTTCGCCGGTGGTGTCCAGGTAGGACAGAACGCGTTCGTCGAGGTCCACTACGGACAGATCGGCCTCCGGGCACACCGCGCGCACGGCCAGCGACGTCAGATCGTGGTCCCCCAGGAAGAGGACCTTGCCGCGGCGGAGGTCGTAGCGGGAGTTCAGCCACAACGCGCGGCGCAGCACCGTCTCCGGGGTCGCTTGCACGTGGTCCAGCGCGGCCAGCGGCGGCGGGACGGCGGCGATGCGTTCGGCCAGCATGGTGAGCAAGGCCGGTTGGGCGGCGACTGCCGCGTCGAGGGGATCGGGCAGGGCGGGCAAGGAGTACGCCGCGTAGGCGGACCGCGAATCCGGGGCGATCCGGACGCCGGCCGGGGAGCGTTCCAGGTCCGATTCCAGGGCCGACAGGAGGTCTTCGACGCTTCGCCGCGGGGCGGCGGTGAGGCGCACCAGGTCGGCCAGCTCGTACGAACCGCTGCGCAGCAGGGTGAGCACTTCGTAGAGCGGGCGGACGGCGGCGCCGTGTGCGGCGAGGACGTCGTCTAGGGCGGTCACGGGGTCCGAGAGTAGTAGGCCACCCTGCGGGACAGGCTGCCAAGGCCGCGCGAGTCGGCTACCGTCGGACTCTGTACCGGACGTGGGGAGAAGTCTGTGACCATCGAATTCCGAGACGTCGTCAAGCGCTATCCGGACGGCACGGTCGCGGTCGACGGCCTCTCGCTGACCGTGGAAGACGGCACGATCACGGTGTTCGTCGGCCCGTCCGGGTGCGGCAAGACGACCTCGCTGCGGATGATCAACCGGATGGTCGAGCCGACGTCGGGCACCGTGCTGCTGGACGGCAAGGACGTCAGCGAAGGCGATCCGGCGGTGCTGCGCCGCGGCATCGGTTACGTGATCCAGCACGCGGGGCTCTTTCCACACCGGACAGTGCTCGACAACGTCGCGACCGTGCCGCTGCTGTCCGGATGGGACAAACGGAAAGCGCGCGCCCGCGCGGCCGAGCTGCTCGAGACGGTCGGCCTGCCCGCGGAACTCGGGAAGCGGTACCCGGCGCAGCTGTCCGGCGGGCAGCAGCAGCGCGTCGGCGTCGCCCGGGCGCTCGCCGCGGATTCGCCGGTGCTGCTGATGGACGAGCCGTTCTCCGCGGTCGACCCGGTGGTCCGCGAAGGACTGCAGGACGAGCTGCTGCGGCTGCAATCCCAGCTGGGCAAGACAATCGTGTTCGTCACGCACGACATCGACGAGGCGGTGCGGCTCGGGGACAAGGTCGCGGTGCTGCGCGTCGGCGGGAAGCTCGCGCAGTACGGCACGCCGGCCGACGTGCTGCGGCATCCGGTGGACGACTTCGTCGCGTCGTTCGTCGGCCGCGACCGCGGGTATCGCGGGCTTTCGTTCCTTCCGGGCAGCGGCGTCGAGGTGTCGCCGGCTCGCACGATCGACCTCGGCAGCAAGGTCGACGGTCCGTCGGAGGGCTGGCTGCTCGCGGTGAACGACGAGAAGCAGCCGCGCGGCTGGCTGCCGCCGGGCTCCACTGTGGACGGACCGTTGGCGGAAACCGACCTCGTGGCAGGCGGTTCGCTGTACGTGCAGGGCACGCCGATCCGCGGGGCGCTCGACGCGGCGCTGTCGTCGCCGGCCAGCCTCGGCGTCGTGGTGGACGACGAGAACCGCGTGCTCGGGACGGTGGTCGCGCACCAGGTGCTGGATGTGATCGAGGCCTCCCCGCAGGCGTCCTGATGGGCGACTTCTTCGGCGAACTCGGCCGGTACCTGTCGAGTTCCAGCAACCGCGGCGAAATCCTCGCCAACCTGCTCGACAACATCTATCTCGCGCTGGTGCCGCTGGTCGCGGGCATCGTGCTGGCGATCCTGCTCGGCTGGCTCGGACATCGCTGGCGGCCCGCGCGCAGCGTGCTGCTGGTGGTGGGGAATCTGCTGTACACGATCCCGTCGCTGGCGCTTTTCGTGGTGATTCCCGGCCTGATCGGCACGAAGATTCTCGACAGCGTCAACGTGCTCGTCGCGCTGACCATTTACACGACCGCGCTGCTGGTGCGCCCGGTGCTCGACGCGCTGGAAGCCGTGCCGCCGCACATCGTCGCGGCCGCCACGGCGATCGGGTACCGCTCGCCGCGCCGGTTTTTCAGCGTCGAACTGCCGCTCGCGGTGCCGGTGCTCGCGGCGGGGGTCCGGGTGGCGTCGGTGAGCAACATCAGCCTGGTCAGCGTCGGCGCGCTGATCGGGACCGGGGCGCTCGGCGTGCTGTTCACCGACGGATTCCAGCGGGAGTACTTCTCGCCGATCGTCGTCGGGATCGTGCTGACGATGCTGCTCGCATTGGTCGTCGACCTGCTGCTGGTGCTGCTGCGCAATCTGCTGACGCCCTGGGAGAGAGCGGGCCGCGCGCCGGCCGAGGAGGTGGCGGGATGATCGGCGACGTTTTCGCGTGGTTCACCACCGCCGCGCACTGGCAGGGCCCGGGAGGCATCCTCGCCCGGCTCGCCCAGCACGTCGGGTACATCGCGCTGGCGCTGGTCATCGCGCTGGTGATCGCGATCCCGATCGGACTGTTCGTCGGCCACACCGGCCGCGGCGGCGTCGTGCTCGTGGGGGCGGGCAATGCGATCCGCGCGCTGCCGACGCTCGGGCTCGTCACGTTCCTGTTCCTGCTCTTCACCGAAAGCACCACGGCGACGATCATCGGCCTGGTGGTGCTGGCGATCCCGCCGGTGCTGGCGGGCACGTACGCCGGTTTGCAGGCGGCCGAACACGACGTCGTGGACGCCGCGCAGGGCATCGGAATGACCGGCTGGCAACGGCTGTGGCAGGTCGAGGTGCCGATCGCGCTTCCGTTGGTGCTGGGCGGAATTCGCAACGCCGTGCTGCAGCTGATCGCGACCGCCGCGGTGGCCGCGTACGTCGGTCTCGGCGGCCTCGGCCGGTTCCTGCTCGACGGACTGGCCATTTTGGACTACACCGAGGTCGTCGCGGGCGCGATTCTCACCGCGCTGCTGGCGATCGTGGTCGACTTGCTGCTCGCCGCGGCGCAGCGGGCCTTGGTGCCCAAGGGAGTCCGGCTGGCCGCACAGGCGGCGTCCGGCCGGGCAGCGGCGGCGGGAGGAGCGGCGTGAAGCGGTGGGGGATTGTGGTGGCCGGGCTGGCGCTGCTGGCATCGGCCTGCGGAAACCCGCTGTCCGGCGGCGGCGAGGGCGGGAGTACCGGCGATATCATCATCGGCGCGTCCGATGTCGGGGAAAGTTCTTTGCTGGCCCAGATTTACGCCGGGGCACTGCGGAATGTCGGCGCGCACAACGTGACGGTGCGACCGCCGGTGGGCAGTCGCGAAGTCGTGGTGAAAGCGTTGCAGGACAAGTCTTTGTCGGTAGTGCCGGATTACTCCGGGAATTTGCTGCGCTACTTCGACAAGAATACCGCGGCGACTACTTCGGAAGATGTTTACGCGCAGCTCAAGCAAAAGATCCCGGGCGGTTTCGAGGTACTCGACCAGTCGCCCGCGCAGGACAAGGATTTGCTGGTGGTGGGCAAGGAACTCGCGGCCACCGGGGTGAAGACGTTCTCCGACCTCGGACCCCGCTGCAAAGACTTGGTGATGGGCGGGCCGGGCCAGTGGAGCACCCGCTGGAAGGACCGGATCAAGCAGCTGTACGGATGCGAATTCAAGGAAATCCGCACCACGGACACCGGCGGCCCGGTCACGGTGGCGGCCCTGAAATCGGGCGAGGTGCAGGTGGCGGATTTGTTCAGCACCTCGGCGACTATCGCGTCGAACGGCTTCGTGCCGCTGGAGGACGACAAGCACATGTTCCCGGCGCAGAACATCGTGCCGCTGGTGGCCCGAGGCACGTTGAACGCCGCCGAGACGGCGGCGCTGAACCGGGTTTCGGCGGCGTTGACTACGGAACAGCTGACTGAGTTGAACGTGCAGTACACGGATGAGAAGCGGAATGCGAAGGATATCGCTGAGGAGTTTTTGCGGAGGAACGGGTTGAAGTCCTCGTGAGTGGCTTGGCCGCTCGCCTCGCTCAAAGCCGATCGAAAGCGGCGGCGTAGCGGAATGCCCCTTGGTTTCCCGGGTGGTACGCGGCCAGCCGGAGGGCCTGGAAGTGTGGTTTCCACTCCGGTACCGGCGGCGTGATGCCCAGCGTGTCGGCCAGTACGAAGCCGAAGCGGGAGTAATAGCCGGGGTCGCCTAAGAGCACGATCAGGCTGTAGCCGAGTGCGTTGGCGGCGCCGATCGTGGCGTGGACCAGGGCGGAGCCCGCGCCGCTGCGCTGGTGGCCGGGGTGCACGCCTAGCGGGCCGAAGCCGATGGCGGATTCGGTGTCGTCGCCGAGGCGGCCTGGGCTGGAGCAGGCGTGGCCGATCACTTCGCCGTCGCGGACCGCGACCAGCGAGAGGGCGGGGAGCAGATCGCCGTCGGCGGTGAGTTCTGTGACCAGTTTCGCTTCCGGCATTTCGCCGGTGACGTCCGGGTTGTGGACGCGGAACGCGGCGGTGTGCACGGCGTGGATGGCGGGTGCGTCGTCGGTGGTCGACTGGCGGATCTGCATGCGCCCAGTTTCCCCGAGCGGCTGGCTGAGGGGAAATGAAATTCGACGCGGTGCAGTCCGGTGGACATCGTCGTCGGCGGGTTCACTGCCCGGGTGCCCGCGGGAACACCCTGATCAAGCGGTGGCTGCCCGCGGAGCGACCCGCGCCGGGCGGTCGTCTCGCATGAAGAAGAGGACGGCCGCGCCGACGAGCGGTCCGGCGGCCAGGGTGAGGAACGCTGAGTAGAACGAGCCGGTCGCGTGGAAGACCGGGCCCACCACGGCGGGGACGACAACGCTGCCCAGTTGCCAGAACGCGTTCACCGCGCCGGCGGCGGAACCGGTCAGCCGGGTGCCGGTCAGGGCGGGGATCATGGCGGCGGTCAGCGGGCTGTAGGCGTAGGCGCCGATGCCGAGAATCGGGGCTATCACTAGGAAAGCGCCGTAGCTGCTCAGGGAACCGAAGACCAGCAGCGCGGCGCCGAAGAGAATCAGGACCGCGATGATGGGGATTCGCCTGCCCAGCCCGATTTTGTCGGTGAGCCAGCCGATCAGCGGTTTGATCACCACCGCCGTGCCGGAGAAAATCACCAGGACTACGCCCGCTCGTACGGGGTCGATGTGTTCGCCGCGGATCATCAGGGTGTTGGACCACGTGACGAAACCGTAGGTGCCCCACAGGCCGCCGAAACCGGCCAAGCCCAGCAGAAGTAAATCGCGGTTGCGGAAGAGCGGGCGCGGGTTCGGCAGAGCGCGGCCGGTGGACGCGGAGGCAGTGCCGTTGCGGAGGAAGGCCAGGCACAACAGGCCGAGTGCGGCAGTCACGCCGCCGAACAGGTGGTACGACACTGGCCAGCCGCTGTTTTTCACCAGAGTGGGCACGACGGCGTTGGCTACCACCGTGCCCAGCGACGTCGCGGTCATGAAGATGCCGCTCGCTAAGCCGTGCTCCTCGGGGCGGAACCATGTGGTGATCAGCTTCAGCCCGGCCGAGAAGTCGACGCCCGCGAAGAGGCCCAGGAAAGCCTGCAGCACCAAGCCCCACGCGATGGAGGTGGTGGAGCCGAATCCCGCCATCAGCGCGCCCGCGACCAGCGAGCTGAGGCCCAGGACCGCGCGGCTGCCGAGCCAATCCGAGAGGAAGCCGCCCGCGGTGTTGGAGACGACGTAGCCGATGTAGTAGCAGGTGGCGAAAATCCCGAGCGCGGCGAGCGGGACGCCGAGCGAATCGCTGACCGCGGAGGACGCCGGGCCCCAGGTCGACCGGTCGACCGAGGTCATCGTGAACACCGCCCAGCAGAGCAGCAGGACGACCCAGCGATAACGGCTCGGCATGGGGGCTCCTTCGGCCGGGAAGACGATCAGGGAAGGTTCCCGTTGCCGGCGGTGCGGGTCAAGCCAGGGCGCCCTGCCGGTGCAGTTCGGTGCGGATCGCGCGGACGTCGTGGGCCCGGCCGCCGACGTACTGGGCGGCGGCGATCCCCGCCGCGTGGCCGGTCGCGAAGGCGGTGCCCATGACGCGGACTGAGGCGTACGCGTCGTCGTCGGAGCTGGTCAAGCGGCCGACTGCCCACAGGTTCGGGGTGTCGGCGGAGCAGATCGCGCCGTAGGGGAGGTCGTACCAGCCTCGGCCGGCGATGGGTTCGTAGCGGGTGACGCCGGGGCCCGCGTGGTCTTCGATCGGCCAGCCGCACCGGCCGATCGACGCGTCGGGGCGTTTGCGGGCGGTCCGCACGTCGCGGCCGGTGAGCTGTTCGCGGCCAACCAGGTGGCGGCCTTCGCGGATGCCCAGCTGGGGGCCGGTTTCTTCAAGGCGGGCCGACGACCAGCCGGGCAGGTGTTTGCGCAGTGCGTCGAGGTATTGCCACGCTTGCCGGCGCGCGCTGGCTTCGTCGCGGCTGAGCGAGGCGGCGTCCAGGACGTCGGTTTGTTCGTCCACCAGGAGCGCGATGACGTTGCGGGTCAACGGAAGATGCACGGCGATGCCGTAATCGCGGGGCAGCTGGACGCCGGTTTCCCGTTGGTACGCGGCGATCGCGGCGCGCAGCCCCTCGCGGGAGAGGTCGGCGTCTTCGGGGACGCCGGAGAAGCGGCAGACGAGCGTGCTGGTTTGCCGCTCGCTCAGCGGGGCGACGCGGACGGCGGCCCCAGCGGCGGCCAGGAGCGCGCCGTCGCCGCTGGCGTCGATGAACGCGCCGGCGGTGACTCGTTCGAGGCCGCCCCGATGGTGCAGGCCGACCTCGGTGACGACGCCGTGGGTTCGCTTCGCGCCGACGAGTTTCGTGTGGAGGAGGACGTCCACGCCCGCGTCCGCGGCGAGTTCGTCGTAGACCAGTTTGGTGGTTTCCAGGTCGAGCAAGACGATCTTGTTGCCGGTCCAGCCCATCGTCTTCTCTTCGTAGGCGCCGCGCCTGCGCAGCCGCTGCAGCACCTCCTCGCCGACGCCCGCGACGACCTGTTCGCCGGTCTGGTCGAAGAATCCGCAGAGGGTCAGCACGGAACTGATCGTCGCCGCACCCCCCAGGTACGGGTACTGCTCGACCAGCAGCACCCGTGCCCCGGACCGCGCCGCCCCGGCCGCGGAGGCGATACCCCCAGCACCGCCTCCGACTACGACGACGTCGTAGTGCACTCGAGCCCTCCTCGGGTGTTTGGCACCCAGTGAACTGGGTCCGGCGACAGCGCCGCCACTGCCGTTCCGGCACCCCGGGCATACCCGGAGGGTATAGCTATGGACTTCAGAAAGTATGAAACTCGTACGAGTTGGCGTACGCTCGAGGCATGGACGCCAAGGCAGCCGGATACCGGCGCAAGGTCAACACGATCAACCGGGTCATCACCGCCCTGCAGCGCGCGGGGCTCGCGTTCGGGCCGATGGAGCTGCTCACCGTCGCCGGACGGCGCAGCGGCGAGCCGCGGACGTTTCCGTTGGCAGTATTGAAAGTCCGGGGCGAGGAGTACCTGATCCAGGCGTTCCCGAAGGCGGCTTGGGTGGCGAACGTGCGCGCGGCCGGGGAGGGAACGCTGTCCCGGGGGCGGCGGTCGCGGCGGGTGCGGTTCGCGGAGCTGCCGGTCGCGGAGCGGGGGCCGGTATTGCGGGAGGTGGTCGCGAGCGGGCCGCCGAGCGTGGGGCGGCGTTACGTGACTACGGGGTTGGCTGAGTCGCCGACGCCGGACGGGGTGGCGGAGGCTGCGGGGCGGATCGCAGTGTTTCGGGTGGAGGCGGTCGTGAACGGCGTTGCCGGTTAGAACCGGCGCCACGACCCCCACCACGGCGAAGGCCGCCGCGGGAACGACTCCCGCGGCGGCCTCCGGTGGTAACGAGGATCAGTCGAACGCCTTGGCGATCAGCGCCTTCTGCTCGACCTCGTGCACCTTGGACGAACCGGCCGACGGGGCGGCCATCGGGCGGCGCGCCACCACGTCCAGTCCGGTGAAGAACTCCGGGAACTTCCGGGGCAGGTTGAGGCCGAAGAACGGCCACGCGCCCTGGTTTTCCGGCTCCTCCTGGACCCAGGTGATGTTCTGCGCGTTCGAGTAGCGCTCCACCGCGGCCAGCAGCTTCTTCTTCGGCAGCGGGTAGTACTGCTCGATCCGCACGATGGCGACGTCGTCCGCGCCGCGCTTTTCGCGTTCGGCCACCAGTTCCCAGTAGAGCTTGCCCGAGGTGAGCAGCACCTTGCGGATCTTCGCCGGGTCCTGGGTGGCGTCGTCGATCACCGACATGAAGCGGCTCTGGCCGGTGAAGTCCTCGACGGCCGAGGTCGCCGCCTTGTTGCGCAGCATCGACTTCGGGGTGAAGACGATCAGCGGGCGCTGGATGCCGTCGAGGGCGTGCCTGCGCAGCAGGTGGAAGTAGTTCGCCGGGGTCGACGGGACCGCGACGGTCATCGACGCCTCCGCGCACAGCGACAGGAACCGCTCGATCCGGCCGGACGTGTGGTCCGGGCCCTGGCCCTCGTGGCCGTGCGGCAGCAGCAGCACGACGTCCGAGCGCTGGCCCCACTTGGCCTCGCCGGAGGAGATGTACTCGTCGATCACGGTCTGCGCGCCGTTGACGAAGTCGCCGAACTGCGCTTCCCACATCACCAGCGCGTCGGAGTTCGCCACCGAGTAGCCGTACTCGAAGCCGACCGCCGCGTACTCCGACAGCGCCGAGTCGTAGATCATCACGCGGCCCTGGCCCTCGGCCAGGTGCTGCAGCGGCGAGTACTCCTGGCCGTTCTTGCGGTCGATGAACACCGAGTGCCGCTGGGTGAAGGTGCCGCGCCGGGAGTCCTGGCCGGACAGCCGCACGAGACGGCCTTCCAGCGCCAGCGACCCGAACGCGAGCAGTTCGCCGAACGCCCAGTCGACGCCGCCCTCGCGCGACATCTTGTGCCTGCGCTCCATGACCGGCTTGACCCGCGGGTGCGGGGTGAAGCCCTCGGGCAGGTTGACGAACGCGTCGCCGATCTTCTCGACGACCTCGCGCGACACGGCGGTGGTGACCTTCGCCGGGATCTGCTGTTCGCCCTCGACCGACGGGCTCGCTTTCGCCGGGTGCTTCTCCAGTTCTCGCACCTCGTTGAAGACGTGCTCGAGCTGGCTGGAGAAGTCGCGCAGCGCGGCCTCGGCCTCTTCGACGGAGATGTCGCCCCGGCCGATCAGCGATTCGGTGTAGATCTTCCGGACCGAACGCTTCGTGTCGATGATGTCGTACATCGCCGGCTGCGTCATCGACGGGTCGTCGCCCTCGTTGTGGCCGCGGCGGCGGTAGCAGATCAGGTCGATCACGACGTCCTTGTGGAACGCCTGGCGGTAGTCGACCGCCAGCTTCGCGACCCAGTGCGCGGCCTCCGGGTCGTCGCCGTTCACGTGGAAGACCGGCGCGCCGATCATCTTCGCGACGTCGGTGGCGTACTGGCTGGACCGCGAGTGCTCCGGCGCGGTGGTGAAGCCGACCTGGTTGTTGACGACCACGTGCACGGTGCCGCCGGTGCGGTAGCCGCGCAGCAGCGCCAGGTTCAGGGTCTCGGCCACGACGCCCTGGCCCGCGAAGGCCGCGTCGCCGTGCATCAGGACCGGCAGCACGGTGTAGCCCTCGCCGCCCTTGTCGAGGACGTCCTGCTTGGCGCGGACGATGCCCTCGAGCACCGGGTCGACGGTCTCCAGGTGCGACGGGTTGGACGCCAGCGACACCCGGGTCTCGCCGTCGCCGAACATCCGGAAGTACTTGCCCTCGGCTCCCAGGTGGTATTTCACGTCGCCGGAGCCGTGCGCCTGGCCCGGGTCGAGGTTGCCCTCGAACTCCTGGAAGATCTGGCTGATCGGCTTGCCGACGATGTTCGCCAGCACGTTGAGCCTGCCGCGGTGCGGCATGCCGATGACGACCTCGTCGAGTTCGGCCTCGGCGGCCTTGTCGAGCACCGTGTCCAGCAGCGGGACCAGGGTCTCGCCGCCTTCCAGCGAGAACCGCCGCTGGCCGACGTACTTGGTCTGCAGGAAGGTCTCGAACGCCTCGGCGGCGTTGAGCTTCGACAGGATGTACTTCTGCACCGACGGTTCCGGCTTGCTGTGCCGGACCTCGACGCGCTCCTGGATCCAGCGCCGCTCCTCGGGGTCGAGGATGTGCGTGTACTCCACGCCGACCGTGCGGCAGTAGGAGTCGCGCAGCACGCCGAGGATGTCGCGCAGCTTCATCCGCTCGCGGCTGGAGAAGTCGCCGACGGCGAACTCGCGGTCGAGGTCCCACAGGGTCAGGCCGTGGCTGAGCACGTCCAAGTCGTGGTGGCTGCGCTGGCGGTAGTTCAGCGGGTCGGTGTCGGCCATCAGGTGGCCGCGCATCCGGAACGCCTCGATCAGCTCCATGACGCGCGCGGTCTTGTCGACCGGGCCGTCCGGGATGTCGGCGACCCAGCGGATCGGCTCGTACGGCAGCCGCAGGCTGGTGAAGACGTCGTCGTAGAAGCCGTCCTCGCCGAGCAGCAGTTCGTGAATGCGCTTCAGGAACTCGCCGGACTCCGCGCCCTGGATGATGCGGTGGTCATACGTCGAGGTCAGCGTCATGATCTTGCTGACCGCGAGGTCGACGAGGGTCTTCTCGCTGGTGCCCTCGAACGCCGCCGGGTACTGCATCGCGCCGACGCCGATGATCGCGCCCTGGCCTGCCTGCAGCCGCGGCACCGAGTGGTTGGTGCCGATGCCGCCCGGGTTGGTGAGCGAGATGGTGGTGCCCGCGAAGTCGTCCGCGGTGAGCTTGTTCGTGCGGGCCTTCTTGACGATTTCCTCGTAGGCCTGCCAGAACTGCATGAACGTCATGTTCTCGGTGGCCTTGATGGAGGCCACGACGAGCGTGCGGGAGTCGTCCTTGCCCTTCATGTCGATGGCGAGGCCGAAGTTCACGTGTTCCGGCGTGACCGCGAACGGCTTCCCGTCGATCAGCTGGTAGTGCCGGTTCATGTTCGGGAAGTCCTTCAGCGCCCGCACCATGGCGTAGCCGATGAGGTGCGTGAAGGAGATCTTGCCGCCGCGGGTGCGCTTGAGGTGGTTGTTGATGACGATGCGGTTGTCCGCCATCAGCTTCGCCGGGACCGCGCGCACGCTGGTCGCGGTGGGCACGGAAAGCGAGGCGTCCATGTTCTTGGCGATCGCCGCCGCGGCGCCGCGCAGCTGCTTGGACTCCGGTTCGGCGTCCTTCGCCGGAGCGGTCTTGGCGGGCGCGGAGGCCGCCGGCTTCGCGGCCGGGGCGGGCTTGGCGGCCGGGGCCTTGGCCGCCGGTGCGGGCGCGGCCTTGGCGGCCGGAGCCGCCGGGGACTTCGCGGCCGGCGCGGCGGGCTTGGCGGCGGGGGCGGTCTTGGCTTCCCCGTTTCCTTCCGCCTGCGTGCCGTTGCCGCCCGGAGTGGGCTTGTAGTCGGCGAAGAAATCGTGCCAGGCGGCGTCTACCGACTGGGGGTCCGCGAGAAACCGCTCGTACATTTCTTCGACGAGCCACTCATTGGCACCGAACTGCGATGCGGGACTGCTGCTGGCCACGGCTGGCTCTCGCCTCTATCCATTCTCGATCCGATATCACAAGCATCTGCTGACCGCCAGGCTAGTCCCCTGCCGGTGGCCTGAAACACGCCACCTGGACGCTCGTGAGACAGGTCATTGTCTGGATCGGTTGAGAGGCCCAGCCTGACAGACAGCAGGGACCACCGTACGCGTCGCAAGGGCCGAATGCCGTCACTCCGGCCGGTTTGGGGTGATCTCGACCACAGCACGGCCACAGCACGGCCCCGGCGCGGCTGCCGCACGCGCACCGCGGCCGCGGCTTCGGCCCTCGCGGCGCGGCCGGGGTCAGCTCGCCGTGGCGGGCAGCGAGCGCACGGGTGCCGGTCCGAACCACGCGCGCAGCGCCTCGCGCAGGTCGGCGGGGTCGGTGTCCGGGCTTTCGGCCAGCCAGGCGAGGTGCCCGTCCGGGCGCAGCAGGAACGCGGCGGGGACGTCGCTGGTGCACGGGGAGCCGGAAACGAGGTCGAGCCGGTCGAGCCAGGGCGCGGCGGTGCGGGCGACGGCGGGGCCGTCGGTGAGGTCGACGAGCACGCCGCGGCCGGAGTGCAGCAGCTTCACCGTGGTGGTCGCGGCGCCGTCCACGACGACCGACCACTCCGGGACCCGGGTCCCGGCCAGCGGGTGGTCGGAGGCGGGGAAGACCGGGTAGCGCACGTCGAGCGCGGTGATCATCTCCGCGAGGTAGCGGTTGACCTCCTCGAACTCCATCAGTGTCCCGAACAGCTCGCGCAGCGGGCCGATCTCCGGGCGCGGGTCCATCAGCGCGAGCTGGGCCTGGGTGTTGAAGCAGACGCGCGCGCCGACCGGATGGCGTTCGTCGTGGTAGGTGTCGAGCAGGTCCTCGGGGCCGCCGTTGACGACTGAGGCGAGCTTCCAGCCGAGGTTCACCACGTCCTGGATGCCGGTGTTGAGGCCCTGTCCGCCGGCCGGGAAGTGCACGTGCGCGGCGTCGCCAGCGAGCATGACCCTGCCTTTGCGGTACTGCGCGGCCTGCCGGGTCGCGTCGCCGAAGCGCGACAGCCACACCGGGTCCCGCATCTGCAGTTCCTGGTCGGTGACCCGCTTGACCGAGGCGGCGAGTTCCTCCAGTTCGACCGGGTCGTCGCGGTGCGCGGTCGGCGGGCGGAACTCGACCGACACGACGCGGTAGAGGTCGCCGCCGAGCGGAACCGTGCCGAATACGCCGCCCTTGCAGCGGGCCAGGTGCGGGCCGTCGGGCACCTGGTCGAGGTGGACGTCGGCGAGCATCGCGTCGATGTTGGAGGCGGTGCCGGGGAAATCGATGCCGGCCAGCTTGCGGACCAGGCTGCTCCCGCCGTCGCAGCCGACGAGGTAGCGGGAGCGGATCCGGTATTCGCCGTCCGGGCCGGTCACCGTGGCGACCACCGCGTCGGGCCCGTTCTCCAGGTCGGTGAGCCGGTGCCCGCGGCGGATCTCGACGTTCAGTTCCCGCGCCCGCTCTTCGAGGATCGCCTCGGTGCGCGACTGCGGGACCATCAGCGCGTAGGTGTGCCGTCCGTTGAGCTTGCTGAGATCGAGCAGCCGCATGCCGGCGAAATGCCCCTTCGGCCACACCGGCGCGCCCTCGCTGAACCGGGGAAGCAGGCCGCGCTGGTCGAGCACCTCGACGGTGCGCGAGTGCAGGCCGAGCGCGCGGGACTGCCCGCTCGGCTCGGCGAGCCGCTCCAGCACGAGCACCCGGCCGGGCCGCAGCCCGAGTTCGCTCGCGAGCATCAGCCCGACCGGGCCGCCGCCCACGATCACCACGTCGTACTCGACATCCATCCCGGTGCTCCCCATGTGTCCATGCCTGTCTTCAGTCCGGACAAGCCTGAGGCGCCGCGCGGGTTCGCGGCCATACGCGCTGTGCTGGGGATTCAGCGCTCGCCGAGCGGTCTTGGACGGTGCCGGAGACGGCCTGAGCGGGGCGTCGGCGGAGGTCGAGAGCGTGTCGAGGGCCCTTCGAGACCCGGCCGGAAGCATCGCCGCACACGAGGTTTTCCGCGGCTGTCGTGCCCGCGGACCACAGAAACGGAAGGCAGGTACGGCCCGGGATGACTGCCCACACCACCGTGGACGCGCAGGCGATCGCCCGCCTCAACATGCTGTTCACCCAGTCGAAGATCCTGCACAGCGCGGTCGAGCTGGGCGTGTTCGAACTGCTGGCCGCCGCGCCGAGGACGATCGGCGAGATCCGCCAGGAACTCGGGCTGCACCAGCGGTTCACCGGCGATTTCGTCCAGGCGCTCGCCGCGCTCGGGCTGCTGGAGCGCGACGGCGAGAAGTTCAGCAACTCCCCGGCGGCCGCGGAGGTGCTGGTGCCGGGCGCGTCCGGGAGCGGCTACCTCGGCGCCCGGGTCCGCACGACGTCGGAGCGGCACTACGCGATGTGGGGCAAGTTGTCCGAGGCGCTGCGCGACGGCGAGCCGAAGGCGGACATCGGCGGGCACGGCGCGTTCGCCAAGCTGTACGAGGATCCGGTGCGCGCCAAGGCTTTCCTGGTGCACATGGACGCGAACAACGCGTTGGTCGCGCCGCAGCTGGCCGAGCACGTGGACTGGGCGGAGTACAAGAGCTTCGTTGACGTCGGCGGCGCGCGCGGCAATGTCGCGGCGCAGCTGTGCCTCGCGCATCCGCATCTGCATGGCGGCGTGTTCGAGCTGCCGCCGATCGAACCGCACTTTGACGAGCTGATGGCGGAGCTGGGCGTCGCGGACCGGGTGACGTTCCACGCCGGCGACTTCTTCGAGACGCCGTTGCCGGAGACCGATGTGGTCGTGTTCGGCCACGTGCTGCACGACTGGGACCCGAAGCGGCGCGTGGAACTGTTGGTGCGGGCCAAAAACGCGATTCCGAGCGGAGGCGCGGTCGTGGTGTACGACCAGATCCTCGACGCGGAGAACCCGGACCTGCGCAGCCTGATCGGCAGCATCAACGTCGGCCTGATCACCGACGGCGGTTCCGAGTACACCGTGCCGCAGCTGCGCGAGTGGCTGGACGAGGCCGGGCTGGAATTCCGTGCCGCCACGACCTTGCCGCGCGGCAACGACACCGTTGTGGTCGCGGTGAAACCGTGAGCACGCAGGCGCTGGTCGTCGGGGCCGGTCCGGTCGGGCTGACCGCGGCGCACGAACTGGCCCGGCGCGGCGTGCGGGTGCGGATCGTCGACCGGGCGGCCGGTCCGGCGGTGACCAGCCGGGCGCTGGCGACGCATCCCCGTTCGCTGGAGATCTACGACCAGATGGGCGTGCTCGACGATCTCCTGCCGCGCGGGCAGCAGGTGCGCGCGTTCACCATTCACCTGCGCGGCAAGCGAATGGTCGGGCTCCGGGCGGACTACTCGCGGCTGCCGACGCGGTTGCCGTTCACGTTGATGGTCGACCAGGTCATCACCGAGGAGGTGCTGCGGACCGCGCTGGCCAAACAGGGCGTCGAGGTCGAGTGGGGCGTCGCGCTGGCGGACTTCACCGACACTGGGGACGGCGTCCAGGTCCGGCTCGAACGCGAGGGCGAGGTCGAGGAGACCACGGCGGACTGGCTGGTCGGCTGCGACGGCGGGCACAGCGCGGTGCGCAAGAAGCTGGGGCTGAAGCTCGAGGGCGACTCGTCGGAGACTTGGCTGATCGCCGACGCACAGGCGGATACCGCGTTGCCGCGCGACAGCATCCATCTCATCCGGACTCCGGGAGGTTCGGTGATGATGGTGCCGTTCCCGGACGAGGGCAAATGGCGGCTGCTCGACACTCGCGACGTCGAGTACTCCGGCTCCGGCGACGACGCGGTGGTAGCGCGGCGGTTCTCGGAGAAGGTGTCCGCGGCGACCGGCGTGCCGACCGTGGTTTCGCCGCCGACGTGGGTTTCGGTGTTCTCCATCCAGCAGCGGATGGTGCCGGCGATGCGGTCCGGCCGCTGTCTGGTCGCCGGCGACGCCGCGCACGTGCACAGCCCGGCGTCCGGCCAGGGCATGAACACCGGCATCCAGGACGCGTACAACCTCGCGTGGAAGCTGGCGATGGTCATCGACGGGCAAGCCGACGAGCAGCTGCTCGACAGCTACTCGCGCGAGCGGGTGCCGGTGGGCGCGGAGCTGCTGCGCACCACGAAGAAGGCGACTTTCCTGGTACAGCTGAAAAATCCGTACGTCGCCGCGGTCCTGCCGGTGGCGTTCGGCGTGCTGCGGAACGTTTCGGTGCTGCGCGGCAAGCTGGAACGCAAGATCATGGGCGGGATGTCCGCGCTGGGCCTGTCCTACGGCGGCGGTTCCGCCCCGGCCGGACCGGGCCCGCGACCGGGCGAACGGCTGTCGGCCGTCACCGGTGCGGAGGCGGAAACCCCGGCGTGGCAGGCCTTGCTGGCGCAACTGCGGGAACCGGGCTGGACGCTCGTGCTCGGCCCGGACGCCCCGCGAGAAGACTTGCCGTCCTTGGGCGGCTGGCTGGTGCCGCGGGTGGCGGGTCCGGGCGGGGACCTGCCGGACGCCGACGGCGCGTTGCGGCGGGCGCTCGGCCTTTCGGCGACGGGCTGGATCCTGACGCGTCCGGACGGCTACGTGGCCGACCGCGGCGACCGGATGTCCGCCGCCGTCGTGCGCGCCGTGCTGCGGCACGCGCACCTTTCTGTCTGACCCTGTCCGACGGCCGCGCGGAAGTCCGGGACGGGAATCCTGAGGGAAGCTGATTCCGTGCGGGTTCCCCTCCCGGACCTTCGCCGCGCTCACTACTGAGAGAACATCGAGGAGCGAAGGTGGATCTGGGGCTGACCGGCAAGGTCGTGCTGGTGACCGGCGGCAGCGGCGGGATCGGGGCCGAACTCGCGCGCACGTTCGCCGCCGAAGGGGCCAAGGTCGCGGTGACCTACCGGGCCAACCGCGAGGCGGCCGAAGAGGTCGCGCGCGAATGCGGTCCGGACCGCGGCTTCGCGGTGCACTACGACCTGGCCGATCTGGCCAGTGTGGACGCGGCGGTCGAGGCCGTGCGGGAGCACTGGGGCCCGGTGGACGTGCTGGTCGCGAATGCGATCAGTCCGGGCGCGCTGCGCAAGCCGGGAAAATTGTTCGAAGAACTACCTACGGAGGATTGCGTTTCGTTCCTCAATGTGAATATCGCGCCGGTGTTCCACACGGTGGCGAAGGTGCTGCCCGGTATGCGCGAGAAGAAATGGGGACGGATCGCATTTATTTCGTCGCGCGCAGCGACCGCGGGCAAGCCGGGCCGCGAGGCTTATGGTGCGGTGAAGTCCGCATTGCACGGTTTCGCCACGAGCCTCGCCTGGGACGTCGGCCGCGACGGAGTGCTGGTCAACACCATTCTGCCTGGCCTGACCGTTACTCCCCGTGTTGCGCAACAGGTTCCGGAGGAGATGCTGGAGCGCGAGCGAGCCATCACGCCCAGTGGCCGATTGAGCTGTCCGGGTGATGTCGCACAACTGGCAGTGTTCCTGTGTTCGGCCGCCAACGGCAATACGAACGGGCAGTTCGCAGAAGTATCAGGCGGACGTTAAGTTTTTCGCACCCGGCATCAGGAAGCCGTTTCTCTGCTAGCGTCGCTGGCGTCTCACTGGGGGAAAGCGAAGCACGCGAGGCCGCTGCCTGGCGTGCTCTTTCGGCAGGTATCTGGGGGTCGGATGCAGATCGCGATATTGGGACCGCTGGCCGTGCGCGCGGACGGGGTGAGCAAGACGCCGTCCGCGCCGAAGCTCCGCACCGTGCTGGCCATGCTCGCGCTGAACGCCAACCGGGCGGTGCACTTCGAGCAGTTCGTCGAGGAGCTGTGGGAGAACAACCCTCCGGCGAGCGCGGCCACGACGTTGCAGACCTACGTCTACCAGCTGCGCAAGTCGCTGCGGCTGGCCGGATCGGCCGAGGAGGGCGCGACCGTGCTGCTGACCCGTCCGCACGGGTACGAACTGCAGGTGCCGCGGGCGGACGTGGTCGACGCGGTGCGCTATTCGGCGCTGCTCGACCAGGCCCGCGACCGGCACGACGCGGGCGACCTCGAAGCCTGCGCCGAACTGGCCAGGCAGGCGCTCGCGCTGTGGCGCGGGGCCGCGCTGTCCGATCTTCCCCTCGGCCCGACCCTCTCCGCGCGGGCGACCCAGCTGGAGGAAAGCCGCAAAGCCGCGCTCGACCTGCGGTTCGAGGCCGAGCTGGCGCTGGGACGGCACCGCCGCGTGGTGGACGAGCTGGCCGGGGTGGTCAAGGCGAATCCGACCCACGAGGCGTATTCGGCGAAGCTGATGGTCGCGCTCTACCGCTGCGGCCGCCGGGTCGAGGCGCTCGACGTCTACCACCGGGTGCGCAGCGATTTCATCGCGCAGCTGGGCATCGAGCCGTCGGCGACGCTGCGTTCGGTGCACCAGCAGATCCTGGTGGACGATCCCGCGCTCACCCTTCCGGTCCCGCGCGGCGGGAGTGTGAGTGAGGCCACAACTGGTCTAGACAACGGGCAAACGCACCAGAACGGGCAAATCGAGCGCGCTGCGGATGCAGTCGTCCGGAGTATCGACGACAACGGCACCGTGACTGAGAGCAGTGTCGTCGAAGTGGTTTCCGTGGTGCGCCCGGATGCGGAGGGTGACCTGGTCCCGCTGCGGCCGGCGCTGCCCGAGGCGTGCGGCCCGAATCACCTGCCGTCGGACGTGCCCGATTTCGTCGGCCGGGAAGAAGAGATCCGCGAGCTGGTGCGGCGATGTTCCGCCGCGCGCACCAAGCTCACCGGCGGCAGCGCCGTCGTGGAGATCACCGGCGGGCCGGGCGCGGGCAAGACCTCGCTGCTCGTGCACGTCGCGCACCGGGTCCGCGCGACGTTCCCGGACGGGCAGATCTTCGCGTCGCTGACTCCGGTGCACCGCGGCGAGGAGACGATGGCCGACGTGCTCGCCGGCTGCCTGCGCGCGTGCGGCGTTCCGCTGTCGCCGTCGCCGTCGATGTCCGAGCTGGTGAACGTCTACCGCGACTACACCGCCACCCGGCGGCTGCTGGTCGTCGTGGACGACGCCGCCCGGTCGTCCGAAGTGGATCTGTTGCGTCCCAGCGGTCCGGGCAGCCTGCTGCTGGTCGCGAGCAGACGGCGGCTGTACTTGCGCGGCGTGGTCGCGCCGGTGCATCTGCCGCCGCTGACGGTCAACGAATCGCTGGAGCTGCTCGGCCAGTTCATCGGACGGCGGCGGATGCTGGAGGACCTCGACTGCGCGAGCGCGCTGGTGCGGATGTGCGGCAGGCTGCCGCTGGCCGTCGCGGCGGTCGGCGGGTATCTGGCTTACCGGCCGACCTGGTCGTTGCGCCGGATGCACGACCGGTTGTCCCGCGATCCCGGTGCGGTGCTTCGGTTGCCGTGCGGGGAAGGCACGGTCGACGCGAGCGTCCGGGCGAGTTACCAGACGTTGTGCGGGCCGGCGCAGGAGGCGTTCCGGCGGCTGGCGAGCATCGACGAGTTCACCGTGCCGGACGCGGTCAAGATCCTTGGCCGTCCTGGAGAACTGGTGCGCGAAGTGCTCGAGGACCTCGAATCCGCCGGGCTGGCCGAGGAAATCGGCGAACGCGGCGGTTCGGGCCCGCACCGGTACCGCGCCGCTGAGTCCAATGTAGACATTCTGCGTCCGTCCGTCTCGGACGCGGTGTACCGCGTTCCCCGGCTTCCGTCGTTCGCGGGCCGCCTGCTGGCAAGGGAAGCCGAGCCCGCGGCACGCGAAGCCGCGGTCGCCACGGGCTGACCGCCGGGGCGGGGTCGATCCGCTGTCGTTCCGGTCGAATCCGGCTGGAGCGCGTTCGACCCCGCTTCGATCCGTCTTGGACACTCCGGGCCCAGACTCGGTTTCAGCGACGTCGGGCGCTCGGAGCGCGAAGGGCAGGTGCAGACGGAGTGAGTACGAGTGCAGGGCACCCCGGGGCAGCGGGAGTGCCGGCGCGGCACGGCGGCGGAGGTCCGCGCCGGGCGGTGATCACCGGGATAGGTGTGGTGGCTCCGGGGAAACCGGGGCGGGAACCGTTCTGGGACATGGTGTCGGGCGGGCGGACCGCCACCCGGCCGGTGTCCTTTTTCGACGCCTCCCAGTTCCGCTCGCAGATCGCCGCCGAATGCGATTTCGACCCGGAGGCGGCCGGGCTGGGTCCGCAGCAGGTGCGGCGGATGGACCGGGTGACGCAGTTCGCGGTGGTGTGCGCGCGGGAGGCGATGGCCGACGCCGGGCTCGCACCGTCCGATGTGGACCCGTACCGGACCGGGGTGTCGATCGGCAGCGCGGTCGGCGCGACGATGAGCCTCGAACGCGAGTACGTCGTGGTGAGCGACGGCGGGCGGAAATGGGAGGTCGACGCGGAGTACGCGGTGCCGCATCTGTTCGACCACTTCGTGCCGAGTTCGATGGCCAAGGAAGTGGCCTGGGAGGCGGGCGCGGAAGGTCCGGTGCAGGTCATCTCGACCGGGTGCACGTCCGGATTGGACTCGGTGGGCCACGCGCGGGACCTGATCGCCGAGGGCAGCGCGGACGTCGTCCTCGCGGGCGGTTCGGACGCGCCGATCTCGCCGATCACCGTGGCGTGCTTCGACGCGATCAAGGCGACCTCGCCGCGCAACGACGAGGCGGCGACGGCGTCGCGGCCGTTCGACAACACCCGCAACGGGTTCGTCCTCGGCGAGGGCGCGGCGGTGTTCGTGGTGGAGGAACTGGGCCGGGCGCTCGCCCGCGGTGCCCGGATCTACGGCGAAATCGCCGGATTCGCCACGCGCTGCAACGCCTACCACATGACCGGACTGCGGTCGGACGGCGTGGAAATGACCGAGGCGATCCGGCAGGCGATGGGCCAGGCGCGGGTGCCGGCGGAGTCGATCGGCTACGTCAACGCGCACGGCTCGGGCACGAAGCAGAACGACCGGCACGAGACGCAGGCGTTCAAGAACTCGCTGGGAGAACACGCTTATCGCGTCCCGGTGAGTTCGATCAAGTCGATGGTCGGGCATTCGCTCGGCGCGATCGGCTCGATCGAGATCGCCGCCAGCCTGCTCGCCATGCGCGACGGACTGCTGCCGCCCACGGCCAACCTCACCGAACCCGATCCGGAGCTGGACTTGGACTACATTCCTTTGGTGGCGCGAGAAGCCAAGGTGGACACGGTGCTGACGGTCGGCTCCGGGTTCGGCGGTTTCCAGAGCGCCATGGTGCTCGCGGGCAACGTCGGCGGTCCGGCATGAACGCGGTGATCACCGGGCTCGGCGTGCTCGCGCCGACCGGAAGCGGGGTCAAGCAGTTCTGGGAAGCCACGCTCGAAGGGGCCAGCGGAATCGGCCCGGTGACCCGGTTCGACGCCTCGGGGTACCCGAGCACGCTCGCCGGCGAGGTCGCCGGGTTCAGCGCGAAGGGCATCCTGCCGAGCCGGTTGCTGCCGCAGACCGACCACTCCACTCGAATGTCGCTCGTGGGCGCGGAATGGGCGCTGGCCGACGCGGGAGTCGACCCGGAGGAGCACGACGGGTTCGACCTGGCGGTGATCACCGCCAGTTCGGCGGGCGGCTACGAGTTCGGCCAGCGCGAGCTGCAGAACATGTGGAGCAAGGGCGGCAAATACGTCAGCGCGTACCAGTCGTTCGCGTGGTTCTACGCGGTCAACACCGGGCAGATCTCCATCCGGCACGGCATGCGCGGCCCGGGTGCGGTGGTGGTGTCCGAACAGGCCGGTGGGCTGGACGCGATCGGAAAGGCCCGGCGCGCGGTGCGTTCCGGGACCGCGGTCGCGTTGGCTGGCGGCATCGACAGCGCGCTGTGCCCGTGGGGCTGGGCGGCGATGTTGACCTCCGGGCGGCTGAGCAAGAGCAGCGAACCGGCGAGGGCGTATCTGCCGTTCGACCGGTCCGCCGCCGGGTATGTGCCCGGCGAGGGCGGCGCGGTGCTCGTGCTGGAACCGGCGGAATCGTCGCGGGACCGGCAGCCGCCGTACGCCGAGATCGCCGGGTATGCGTCCACTTTCGACCCGAAACCGGGCAGCGGCCGTCCGCCGGGACTGCGGCGGGCGATCGAACTCGCCCTGTCGGACGCGGGCCTTTCGGCCGCCGAGGTGGACGTCGTTTTCGCCGACGCGGCCGGGGATCCGAAGCTCGACCGCGAGGAAGCCGAAGCGATCGGCGCGGTGTTCGGCGAACGCGGGGTCCCGGTCACCGCGCCCAAGGCCGGGGTCGGCCGGCTGGCCGCGGGCGGGGCCGGATTGGACGTCGCGTGCGCGGCGCTGGCGATCCGGCACGGCGTGGTGCCGCCGACGCCGAATGTCTCGGATCCGGTGCCGGAGCACGGGATCGACCTGGTCACCGGTGCCGCGCGGGAAACGCCGGTGCGGGCCGCGGTCGTCCTCGCCCGCGGCATCGGCGGGCACAACGCCGCGCTGGTGCTGCGCGGAGTGTGAGCGAGCCGGTTTCAAGATCACCCGAACGGCCGAACCGCAAAGCCTTGTCCAGCAAGAAAAACTACCGATAGCCGCCTTCGTGCGGCAGGAGGAGCGATCATGCGCGAGCTGACCTACGAAGACCTGATGGAGATCATCCGCCGCTGTGCCGGCGAGAGCGACGAAATGGCACAAACCACCGACGCGCGCGACATTCCGTTCGCCGAATTGGGCTATGACTCGCTCGCGCTGATGGAGACCGCGAGTATGCTCCAGCGCGACTACGGGGTCGAGCTGCCGGACGAAACGGTGGTCGACATCGACACGCCGCGCGCTCTGGTCGAGCTGGTGAACAGCAGGCTCGGTTCCGCGGTGTAAGGGGAATTCCGCCGAAGCCTTCCGAAGGAGGACAGGTGTCCGAGCCTGCCCTGAACCCGCGCCGCTGGGCGATCCTCGCGGTGCTGCTGACGTCCTTTCTGCTCACCGTGCTGGACGCGACGATCGTGACGATCGCCTTCCGCGCGCTCGCCGATCCGGTCGACGGGCTCGGCGCGTCCGCGGACGAGCTGCAGTGGGTGGTCAACGGGTTCACGCTCGTCTACGCCGGTCTGCTGCTGGCGTGGGGCGTGCTGGGGGACCGGCTCGGGCACCGGAAGGTGCTCCTGATCGGGCTCGTGGTGTTCGGCGTTTCCAGCGTGCTGGCGGCGTTCGCGCACTCCCCGGGCGAACTGGTGCTGTGGCGCGTCGTGATGGGCGCGGGCGGCGCGGCGATCCCGCCGACCACGCTCGCGACCATCTCGCACGTGTTCGGCGACAAGGAGCGCCCGCGCGCCATCGGGTACTGGGTGTCCGCCGCCGGCATCGCGGCCGTGGTGGCCCCGGTGCTCGGCGGCGTGCTCATCCAGTTCGCTTGGTGGGGCTCGATTTTCCTGGTGAACGGCCCGATCGTGCTGGCCGCGATCGTGCTGACCGTGCTGCTGGTCCCGGAGTCCACTTCGACCGCGCGCAAGCTCGACGTGCCCGGCGTGGTGCTGTCGGTCGCGTGGAGCACCGCGCTGGTGTACGGAATCATCCAGGCGGGCAACCTGGCCACGGTCGCCGATCCGCGGGTGTACGTCCCGCTGGTGCTCGGCGTGCTGCTGCTGGTCGTGTTCATCCTGGTGGAACTGCGGTCCGCGGCCCCCGCGCTGGATCTGCGGCTGGTGTCCGACCGCCGCGTCGCCGGTGCGACCAGCGCGGTGACGCTGGCGTTCTTCGTGAATTTCGGCGTGCCGTTCTTCCTGATTTTCTACCTGCAGAGCGTGCTCGGCGTGAGTCCGCTGATGACCGGCCTGGCGATTCTCCCGCTGGCGCTGGCCCTGGCGGTGTTCTCGCCGCGTTCGGCGGCGCTGTCGGCGAAGTTCGGGGCCAAGAACGTGCTCGTCGGCGGCTTGCTGCTGCTCGCCGTCGGCGTGGCGATTTTCGCGCTGCTGGACCAGAACAGCCCGCTGTGGCCGGTGTTCGTCGCCGACTTCCTGGTCGGTCTGGCGATGGCCAACGTGATGCCGCCGGCGACCACCACGATCATGTCGGCGGTGCCGCGCGAGCGCGCGGGCGTCGGTTCGGCGCTGACGAACATGGGCCGCAGCATCGGCGGTGCGATCGGCATCGCGGTGCTGGGTTCGCTGCTGACTGTCGTGTACCGCAACGGGGTCGAGCCCGCGTTGTCGGTGCTGCCGGCGCAGTCGCGCGTCGCGGCGGGCGATTCGATCGAAGCGACGAAGGCCGCCGCGGCGGCGCTTGGCGGGAACCAAGGCACCGAGCTGTTCGCCGCGGGCGCGGACGCGTTCACGGTCGCGATGCGGACGACGGCTCTCGCCGCCGCTGGTGCCGCGGTGCTGGCGGCGATTGTCGTGCTGGTGGTGGTACCGGCCCGGGAACGGCGCGCGGCTGAGGTTTCCTGACGCGTTCCCGGGCCGGGGCGTTCAGCTTCGGCGGGTGGCGGAGATCAGCGAGAACTCCTGCGGCAGCGGAGTGATCGCGTCCAGCGCGAACCCGGCTTCCTCGAGCAGCCGGGTCACTTCCGCGCTGGAGCGGATCCCGCCCCCGCCGAAGAGCACGTACATCAAGGTGTCGTGGGACAGCAGCAAAGCGTTGTCCACGCCCGGCCCGGACACGCGTTCCACCAGCAGCAGCCGCGCACCCGGAGCGGCCGCGGCCGCGCAGTTCGCCAGGATCCGGGCGCAGTCCTCGTCCGGCCAGTTCACCAGCACTCGAGCGAGCAGATAGACGTCGCCGCCCTCGGGAACGGACTCCAGGAAGTCCCCGGACGCCACCTCGCACCGGTCGGTGAGGCCAGCGTCCGCGATGGCCTTTTTCGCGTTCTCCGCGGACTGTTCGGCGTCGTAGACCGTGCCCCGCAGGCGCGGATGCGCGGCGAGCAGCCGCACCGCCAGTTCGCCGCTGCCGCCGCCGACGTCGACAAAGCGCTGGTGCGCACCGAAGTCGTAGGCACCGGGGACCGCGTCGAACAACGCCGTATTGCCCGCCATCGCCCGGTCGAACAGCTTTTGCCTTTCGGGGTTCGCCGAAAGATACTCGAAGAAGCTAGAGTGAAATGCGCCTTCGAAAGCATTTTGTCCGGTTCGCACGGCGGAGGCGACGTCAGTCCAGGCGCGATGGAATTCGGAGCCCGCGATGAGCGTGTACGGCCGCAGCGAGTCTTCCCGGTCGCTGCGCAACAGCTCGCCGAGTTCGGTCAGGGCGAACGCGCCGTCCTCCTCGCGGAACACGCCGAGTGCGGCGAGGTAGCGCAGGAATCGTTGGGTGGCAACGGGATCCGTGCCGGAATCGGCGGCCACCTGAGCCGCGGTACGGGGCCCGCCGGCGAGCCGGTCGGGCCAGCCGAGTTCGGCGGCCGTGCAGACGGCACGGGCTTTCCAGTCGCCGATGATGAGATTCATCAGCTCCAGCTGCGGCGTGCGGGCGCGCGCGAGATCGTCGGACATCCGGGTCAGTCTCCTCCGCCGTTTCGGTCAGTCGTCCGATGCTCGCCGCCGCCGTTCAAAAGGTTCTCGAAGATCTCTGAAGGCGGTGTCGCGGCAACGGTTTCAGCGGATAGATTGGCGGAAACGGCACCCCCGGAGAAGCCGGGAGCCCGAAACCGAGGAGCAGCGGGTGGAAGACCAGGTACGCCGCGTCGCGGTGGTAACCGGCGCGGCACGCGGAATCGGCCGCGGCATCGCGAAACGGCTGGCCGCACGAGGCGACCAGGTGGTGATCAACTACCTGACGTCCAAAGAGGCCGCGGAAGAAGCAGCGGAAGCCATCGCCACGGCAGGCGGCGAAGCGATCGCGGTAGGAGCCGACGTCCGCACCGCCGAGGGCGCGCAAGCGCTGGTGGACGCGACGGTCGAAGCCTACGGCCGAGTGGACGCGCTGGTCTGCAACGCGAACGTCGGCCTCGCGCAAGGCTCGGTAGCGGAAATCCCGTGGGAAACCTTCTCCACGAAGGTGAACGACGAGCTGGCCGCGGCCTTCCACCCCACCCGCGCGGTGTGGCAGCTGATGAAGGACCAGGGCTACGGACGCCTCGTCTACCTGTCCGCGGAAGCCAGCAAGGGCCCGGTCGGCGCAGACGTGGTCGCACACGCGGCGGCAAAGTCCGCACTGATCTCCTACGCGAAGTTCGCGGCAAGAGAAGGTGCCCCGCACGGCGTCGTAGCGAACGTAGTCTCCCCAGGCCTGACCCGAACCGACGCCGTAGGCGAGGCCCCGCCAGACTGGTTCTCCGCTTTCGAAAAACGAATCCCAGCAGGCCGCGCAGCGGAACCAGAAGACGTAGCAGCCCTAGTGGCCTTCTTCACCAGCAAAGAAGCAGGCTACATCGCAGGAACAGTAGTCTCGGTAAACGGCGGCTCGGACATGACCCGCTAAACCCCGGACCACTACCAACCGGAACAGACGCACCCAATCGAGGCACCCACACCTCCCCCGCACCCCGATACGAAGCCAACACACGCGCGGAGAGGCTTGTCAAGGTACTCTTTCCAGCCTTGACAAGCCTCTCCGCGCGTAGTCACACTTGGGCTTCGGGGTGCCCCAGCGCAACTCTCTTTTTCCGGCCGAAGGCCGGTTCAGCGAATATCGTCCCGAGACACCGCCCGGTGCTTAACCTGCCAGGTATCTCCGACCCGCACCAGCTGATCCTCACACAACGTACTGCAGTGAATCCGCGGCTCCCCACCCTTACGTGTAGCAATAATCAACGCATAACACCGAGTCTGCAGCTCATCCTCATTCGCCCCAGGGGAAACAGTCAACATCCCCAGCCAATGCCGCCGCAACTCATGCACTTCAGCCAGCTGCCGATGCGTAGCCGCCGCCGCAGCCGCAATCGCCGCCCGCCCCTTGACCGGCTCCGGAGCGGCATTGGCCGCGAATACCCCGTCCTCGGTAAACGTCTCCGCCCACTCGTCAGTGCGAGCCTGGTCGAGCAACTGCATCTGCCACGCGTAATACTGCTGAATCTCCTGATACAACTCGCCCGACACAGTCACGCCTGCTCCTCCGCTCGAGAATCCTGAATATCGTCATGCGTCACCACGCGATTCGAAACCTGCCACCCGCCGGCCCCGCGAACGAGCGTGTCCCGGCAGAAGGTGGAACGCCACAACCGCGCCTCGCCCCCAGCGGGAATCTCGGCGACCATCGCGTAAAGCTGCGTCCGCACCTGGTCCGCACTGTCCTCGGTGACCACCAGCATCCCGGTCCAATGCCGATGCTGAACCCCGCGCGAAGCAACGTCCGCGGCTAGCTTCCGGGCCACCTTCAAGATCAGCTCCCGCCCGGAGGCCGGAGCCGGATTGGCGTTGTTCGCGATCGTGGCGTCCTCAGTGAACGTCTGCGCCCACGGTTCCACCTCGCCGTCGTCCATCAGCTGCATCTGCTTGGCGTAGAAGGCCTGGATCTGGTGGTACAGCTCCATTCCCACCCGCGGGTGCGCGGTTGTCGGCACCGTTTCCTCCTCGTCGGCCGCGTGTTGTCCGACAGTCGCGCGGCCGGCTCAAAGTCTCCTCGTGGACCACTCGCGCGGGACGGCCGACTGGCCGTCGAGCCGTTTTGGACCGGGCCGCTGGAGGGTGTGCCGAGGCGGTGCGACAGCGGGAGGGATCGAGTGCGCGAGATCGAAGCGGACGTGTGCGTGTCCGGTGGCGGACCGGCGGGTCTGGTGCTGGCGCTGCTGCTCGCGCGGTCCGGAGTGGACGTCGTCGTCGCGGAGCGCAGCGCGTCGCTGGACCGCGAGTACCGCGGCGAGATCATCCAGCCCGGCGCGTTGCGCACGCTGGACCAGCTCGGCGTCCTCGCCGGTCTCGGCGGTTACCCGATGCGGCATTTCCAGCTGGTGCAAGGAGACCGCACGCTGCTGGACATCGACTACGCGACGCTTCCCGCGCCGTACGACCATTTGCTCAGCCTGCCGCAGCGGCTCCTGCTGGAGCGGCTGCTCGACGAATGCCAGGCGACGCCGGGCTTCCGGCTGCTCAGCGGCTGCTCGACGCGGGCGTTGCTGGAGGAGAACGGCGCGGTGACCGGGATCCGCTGCGGCTCCGGTGAAGGCGAGACGCGGGTGCGGGCCCGCTGGGTGGTCGCCGCGGACGGCCGGTACTCGAAGACTCGTTCGCTCGCCGGGATCGGCTACGACAAGTTCGAGAAGTTCGAGCACGACGTCGTGTGGTTCAAGCTGCTCGCCCCGGACCGGCGGGCCGGCGCGGTCCGCATCCATCGCACCGCCGCCGATCCGGTGCTGGTGCACGATTCCTATCCGGACCGCGTCCAGATCGGCTGGACGCTGGCGAAGGGCAGCTACAAAACGGTGGCCGCCAAGGGCATCGAGCACGTCCGGGAACAGCTGGTCGCCGCCGTCCCGCAGCACGCGGACCTGATCCGCGAGCAGGTGACCGCGCTGTCCGAGCTGTCCCCGTTGGACGTCTTTTCCGGCCGCGCGCGGGAATGGGTCCGGCCGGGCCTCGTGCTCATCGGCGACGCCGCGCACACGCACAGCCCGATCGGCGCGCAGGGCATCAACCTGGCCATCGCGGACGCCGTCGCGCTGCACCCGGAACTCGTCGCCGCCGTAGCCGCGAAAGACAACCGACCCGCCGCGCTTGCCCGCTTCGAGGCCGAGCGACGCGCCGCGGTGGACACCGTGTTCACGCTCCAGTCGAGGCAGAACAAGGGAATGCTGTCGTCCGGCCGGATCGTGGACGCCGTGCGGCCGGTGGTCGCGAAGCTGCTGCCGCACACCCCGATCTTCCGCAAGATCCTCAATCTCGTCGCGTTCGGAGCTCGCCCGCGCGACGTGCGCGCGGACCTGTTCCGCGCGCCGAGCAACCCAGGAGGGACACGATGACCGAACAGAGCCGGGGCGTAGCGCTGGTCACCGGCGGCACCAGCGGGATCGGGCTCGCGGTGACCCGATCGCTGGCTCAGCAGGGCTACCAGGTGTACTTCTGCGCCCGCACCAGGGAATCCGTCGACGAGACGGTGCGGGACCTGCGCGCCGAGGGACTGGACGTGGACGGCAGCACCTGCGACGTCCGGGAGAAGGACGACATCCAGGCGCTCGTCGCGGCCGCGGTGGACCGGTACGGCCCGATCGACGTCCTGGTCAACAACGCGGGCCGCAGCGGCGGCGGGCCGACCGCGGAAATCCCGGACGAGCTGTGGTTCGACGTGATCAACACGAACCTCAACAGCGTGTTCCTGATGACCCGCGAGGTGCTCACCAAGGGCGGCATGCTGGCCAAGGACAAGGGCCGGGTGATCAACATCGCGTCCACCGCGGGCAAGCAGGGCGTGGTGCTCGGCGCGCCGTACTCGGCGTCGAAGCACGGCGTCGTCGGCTTCACCAAGGCGCTCGGGTTCGAACTGGGCAAGACCGGGGTGACGGTCAACGCGGTGTGCCCCGGCTACGTGGAAACCCCGATGGCGCAGGCGATCCGCGGCCGGTACGCGGCGGCGTGGAACACCACCGAGGAAGCCGTGCTGGAGAAGTTCACCGCGAAGATCCCGCTCGGCCGGTACTCCACTCCGGAGGAGGTGGCGGGCCTCGTCGGCTACCTCGTCACCGACACCGCGGCGTCCATGACCGGGCAGGCGATCAACGTCTGCGGCGGGCTTGGCAACTACTGAGAGGACCGAGCACGTGGCTGCACCACTGCGGATCTACGAGACCGAACACAAGATCGACATCGCCGCGCCCGCCTCGGCCGTGTACGCGCTGCTCGCCGACGTGACCCGCTGGCCGGTCTACTTCGGACCGACCGTCCACGCGCGCCAGCTCGAACGCGACGGCACCACTGAGCGGATCCGGCTGTGGGCCACCGCGAACGGCGAGCCCAAGACCTGGACCTCGCGCCGCGACCTCGACGAGGACGGCCTGCGCATCGACTTCCGCCAGGAGGTTTCGCAGCATCCGGTCGCGTCGATGACCGGGGCGTGGAACATCCAGCCCGGCGGGCCGGACTCGTGCACGGTCGTGCTGGAACACGCGTTCAGCGCGGTGCGCGACCTGCCGGAGAACGTCGAGTGGGTGAGCAAGGCGGTCGACCGCAACAGCGAGCACGAGCTGGAGAACCTGCGCGGCATCGCGGAAAGCCTTGCCGAGACCGAAGAACTCACCACGGTGTTCGCCGACAGCGTCGACATCGACGCGGACGCGGCGGCGGTCTACGAGTTCCTCTACCGGTCGGACCTGTGGCCGGAGCGGCTGCCGCACGTCCAGCGCCTCGACCTGACCGAGGAGACCCCGGGCCTGCAGGTCATGGAGATGGACACGAAGACCGCGACCGGCGCCGTGCACACCACGAAGTCGGTGCGCGTGTGCTTCGACGACGAACACGCCATCGCGTACAAGCAGCAGGTGCTGCCCGCGCTGATGACTGTCCACAACGGACTCTGGACGATCGTGCCGCGGCCAGAGGGCGGAGTGCGAGCCACTTCGGAGCACACCGTGGTGATCAAGCGGGACGCAGTGGAGAAGATCCTTGGCGAAGGAAAGACGGTCGAGGACGCGAAGGCGTTCGTGCGCAATGCGCTGGGCACCAACAGCACCGCGACGCTGAACCTCGCCAAGGCTTGGGCGGAGGAACGCGCCAATGGCTGACGGTGTCCTCCCAGTCGCGTCGCTGCCGGACACGCCGCTGCTCCCGGACGCGCTGCGCATCCTTGCGGAGAACAGCCCGGACCAGGTCGCGGTGCGGCTCGGCGAGACGGCCGTGACGTTCGCCGAACTCGACCGTGCCGCGTCCGGGTTCGCCGCCGCGCTGGCGGATCGGATCGGGTCGGCGGGTTCGGTCGTCGCGCTGTCCTCGGTGCTGCACCCGGAGTTCGCGATCGCCTACTACGGCACGCTGCGCAGCGGAAACGTCGTGCTGCCGCTGAGCCCGCTGCTGCGGGAAGGCGATCTCGGCCGGGTGCTGACCGAATCTTCCGCCGCAGTCGCGGTGCTGAACGATTCGATGACCGCGGCGGTCGCTCGCGCCTCCGCGACGCCGGAACACCTGCTGTGCTTCGGGAATCCGGACCGGGCGAATTCGGTCGCGGCGCTGGCGGCTGGCCCGGCCGGCGCGCCGGTGAAGCTGGATCCGGACGCGGTCGCGTGCATCCACTTCACCAGCGGCACCACCGGACAGTCGAAGGGCGTACGGCTCACCCACCGCAACATCGCGGTCAACGCGGTGCAGGTCGCCGAGGCGCACGGGGTGACCGGGACGTCGGTGACCTTCAACCACCTGCCCAGCTACCACCCGATGCACCTGAACTCCGCGTTGCTCGCCGGAGCCACCCAGGTGCTCTGCCTGGTGCCGGATCCGGTCGCCACGATCCCGCTCGCGGCCGGGGTTACGCATTACTACTCGATGCCGTTCCGCCTGGCCCGGCTCGCCACCGACCCGCGGCTGGCGGACCTGCATCTGCCCGGCTGCGAGGTCATCCTGTCCGGCGGTTCGGCGCTGTCGCCGGTACACGCGGAAACGCTGCGCGCGCAGTTCGGCATCCCGGTCGTGCAGGGTTACGGCCTCGCCGAAACCGCTCCGCTGGTGCTGTCGGACGGCCCGGCCGCGCCCCGTCCGGGTTCGGTCGGCCAGGTCGTGCGCGACACCGAGGTACGCGTCGTCGATCTGTCGACTCGGCAACCGCTGCCGGCAGGCGAACGCGGCGAGGTCGAGGTACGCGGCCCGCAGGTGATGCGCGGCTACCTCGGCCGTCCGGACGGCGACGGCATCGGCGCGGACGGCTGGCTGCCGACCGGCGACGTCGGCTGGCTGGACGACGACGGGTACCTGTTCCTGGTCGACCGCATCAAGGACGTCTTCAAACGCGACAACTGGCTGATCTCGCCCACCGAAATCGAGGCCGAGCTGCTGCGCCACCCCGGCGTGGCCGACTGCGCGGTGGTCGACCAGCCGGACGAGTTCGCCGGCGCGGTGGCGGCCGCGCTGATCGTCCCGGCCGGCGACGAGTGGGTGCCGCGGGCCGCCGAGATCGTCGAGGAGGTCAACGCCGCCCAGCCGTATTACAAGCACGTTGAGCACGTCGAGCTGACCAGGGCGATCCCGCGTTCGCCCAACGGCAAGCTCGTCCGCCGCGAGCTGCGCGAGGCGCTGTCCTCCGTGCGCGGCAGCCAGAATCCCGGAACCGCACTGCTAGGAGCCGATACCGTGGTCACGTTCATCAGCAAGTTCACCGTCAAGGGCGAGCCGGAAGAGTTCGAGAAGGTCTTCACCGAGCACGCGCAGTACATGGCCGCGCAGCCCGGGTTCGTCGCCTACCAGATGGTGCGGTCGCTGCGCGATCCCAAGGTGTATCTGAACATTGGCCAGTGGGTCGACGCGAACGCGCACAAGGCCGTCGTGACCAGCCCGGAATTCCAGGCGCACGTGAAGAAGTTCGCCGAGCTGGTGGACGTCGAGGCGGACCTGTACTCGACGGTGTCCGAGGCGTCGGCGTGAGCGATCTCGGGCTGGCCGGCCGCAGCGTGCTGGTGGTCGGCGCCACCAAGGGGCTGGGGCTGGCCATCGCCCGCAAATTCTGTGCGAGCGGCGCGCACGTGCTGCTCGACTACGCTCACGACGACGAAGCTGCCAAGGCCGCGCTCGCGAGCCTTGAGGGATTGCCCGGTTCGGCGTCCTTGATCCGGGCCGATCCGTCCACTGAGGACGGTGCGGCACAGCTGGCCGCCGCGGTTTCGGCGGCCGGTCGCGGCCTGGACGTCTTGGTGCACAACGCCGCGTCGTGGCATCCGATGCCCGCCGCCGGGGCTTCGGTCGCCGACCTGCACGCCGACGTGGCTACCGCGGTGGATCCCTTGCTGCGCTTGGTTCCCGCGCTTCTCGACCAGCTGAAACCGGGCAGCCGCGTGCTCGCCGTTTCCAGCTCCGGCGCGCAGCGGGTCATCCCGCGCTATGTCGCGCTGGGCGTCGCGAAGGCCGCGCTCGAATCGCTAGTGCGCTACCTGGCGGTCGAACTGGCCCCGCGCGGCATCACGGTCAACGCCGTCACGACCGCGAAGCTGGACAAGGGCGACGAGACCACCCAGCCCGAGATGGTGCAGGTGCTGGCTGCCCGGACGCCGGCCGGCCGGCTGAGCACGCCCGCCGACGTCGCCGACGTCGTCGCGCTGCTGAGCGCGCCGGAAGCCAGCTGGATCCACGGCCAGGTGATCACCGCGGACGGCGGCCTCGGCCTGCGGTCCTGACGACAAGGAGAACTCCGTTGCAGCTGATTGACCTGTCCTC
The DNA here is from genome assembly GCF_046195355.1 of Amycolatopsis sp. VS8301801F10. Classification (NCBI taxonomy): domain Bacteria; kingdom Bacillati; phylum Actinomycetota; class Actinomycetes; order Pseudonocardiales; family Pseudonocardiaceae; genus Amycolatopsis; species Amycolatopsis sp. VS8301801F10. The sequence goes on from NZ_CP176065.1 coordinate 2,884,750, forward strand.
GCCGATCGACCCGCAGGGCTGGGAACCCGAGCCGCTGTCGCTGGTCACCATGTCCGCCCAGGACGGGGCCAAGCACCTGGTGTCGGAAATGCGCGAGCACTTCGGCATGGAACTCGACCCGGAAGTGCTGCGGGACGCCGAGTTCCTGACCAACGACACGGTGTCGCTGACCACGCACACCGGCACGCACATCGACGCGCCGGCGCACTACGGCGACGCGACGTCGTACGGCTCGGCCCCGCGCACGATCGACCAGATGCCGGTCGACTGGTTCCACCGTCCCGCCGTGGTCCTGGACTTCACCGGCCGCGCGCCGGGCGTCATCACGGCGGACGACGTGCGCGCTGAACTGTCCCGAGTGGACTACCAGCCGAAGGAACTGGACATCGTCCTGCTCCACACCGGAGCCGACCAGCACGCCGGCACGCCGAAGTACTTCACCGAGTTCGTCGGCCTCGACCAGTCCGGGCTGGATCTGTTGCTGGACTTCGGGGTCCGGGTGATCGGCACCGACGCGTTCAGCCTCGACGCGCCGTTCACCCACATCATCGAGACCTACCAGCGGACCGGCGACAAATCGGTGCTGTGGCCGGCGCACATGCGCGGCCGCGACCGGGAGTACTGCCAGATCGAACGGCTGGCGAACCTGGCCGAACTGCCGCGGGCGCACGGGTTCACGCTGTCGTGCTTCCCGGTGAAGCTGGCCGGGGCCGGCGCCGGGTGGGCTCGCGCGGTCGCCATCGTCGAGTAGCTGAAAGTCGGTGCGGGGAACCCCGGGGGAACCAGCTTCCCCCGGGGTTCCCCGCACGGCTTTAGTCGGTCCAGCGGGGTGTTTCGAGCAGCTCGATCACCGCGCTGCTCCACGAGAATCCCGCGCCGACGCCCATCAGCAGACACGTCTGTCCCGGCCGCAACCCGCCGGTCCGCACCAGGTGTTCCAGGCTGACGATCTGGTCGCCGGCCCCGAGATGGCCGATCTTGCTGTCGAAGTCCCACGTGGTCCGCTCCAGCGGAACGTCCATGTGCCGCAGGTAGTTCGACACCAGCCGGCGTCGCCCGAAATGCGGCAGCACCAACCGGTCCACATCGGACAGTTCCAGCTCGGCGTCGCTCAGCGCGCGTTTCAACGCCTCGCGCTGTCCGTCGAGAATGGCCGCGAGCGTCTGTGCCATTCCGGCCTCGGACACGTATGATCGTTTGTGCGCGTCCAGATCGACCAATTGCCGGGCACTCATCTCGACTTCGCCGAACGCCGCCCCCGCGCGGTGCATGCCTTCCAGCTCCGGTCCGCTGACCACCGCCAGGCTGCGCAGCCGCGCGAACCCGCGCACGCTGGAGAGCACCAGCGCCGTCCCGCCGTCGGCGTACGCGGTGCCCGGATCGCTGTGCCAGCGGTCGAAATCGGGCCCGTCGAAGCGATCCGCCGCGGTGATCAGCGCGGCTTGGCGCGCCGGGTCCGCCAGGAGGTAGCTGGCCGCGAGGTCCAATGCCGCCATGCCGCCGTTGGAAACCTGCCGCACCTCGATCGCCGGACAGGTCCCGCCGACCGCCGCCCGCTGGACGTACGCGGCCGGCGACCACAGGTCGTAGCCCTGGTGGAACAACGTCGCGTGCAGCAGCACCGCGATGTCGCCGCGCGCCACCCCGGACCGGTCGAGGGCGACCCGTGCGGCCCGGGCCGCCATCTCCGGCGGCGCGATCCCTTCCGGGGCGACGAGGACCGATTCCATCTCGCTTTTGCGCGCCGTCTCGGCCGAGCACTGCCCGCTCCGCACCGCTTCGGCGGTCGTCGTCGCCGGGGGCAGCCAGCTCCCGAGCCCGGCGAGGTACAGCCCGTCGAATCTCATGCCGGCCAGCCTTCCGGCGGGCTCTCGACAGCCTGTGGGAACGGGCTCGACCTGGCGGTCCAGCAGGGGTCGAGCAGCCGTCGACCGCCGTGCCGGACGATCCGGTTGTTTCCGGGCGGAGGGAGTTTCGTTCCATGACCGAGGTCGCACTGCTGTTCCCGGGGCAAGGCTCGCAGCACGTCCGGATGGCCGCCGGCCTGTACGGGCACGACGAAGTCTTCACCGCCGCGGCGGACGAGGTCTTCGCGGCGCTGGGCCCCGACGGCGCCGCCGTCCGCGCCGACTGGCTGACCGACTCGCCCGCCGTCCCGCTGGACCACGTGACCCGCTCGCAAATCCTGCTCTTCACCGTCGGGCACGCGCTGGGCCGGATGATCCTTTCGTGGGGAGTGCGGCCAGCCGCGCTGCTGGGCCACAGCGTCGGCGAAGTAGCCGCGGCGACCCTGGCCGGGGTCTTCGAAGTCCCGGCTGCCGCGGAGCTGATGTGGCGTCGAGTGCAGGAACTGGCGTCCGCCCCGGCCGGCGGAATGCTGGCGGTGGCCGCGACGGTCGACGACGTCGCCGAGGTCCTGACCGACGAGGTAGTGATCGGCGCGATCAACGCTCCCCGGCAGCTGATCCTCTCCGGCCCGGCAGCGCCGTTGGCGGAGGCCGCGGCGAAGTTGCGCGCCGACGGCCGGACCTGTCTCCCCGTCCCCGCGACGTCGGCCTTCCACAGCCCCGCCCTGGCCGAGGCCGCCGCCCGGTGCCTCCCGTCGGTGGCCGCGGCACAGCCTTCGCCGCCGAAAATCCCGATGGTCTCGGGCTACACCGGCCGCCTGCTCACCGACACCGAGGCGACGGACCCTTCGTACTGGGCTTCCCATCCCGTCGAACCGGTGCGGTTCTGGCCCGCGCTGGGCACGCTGCTGGGCGCGGATTCGCCGCTCTCGGCGGAGGGGCAGCGGGTTCTGGTGGAGACGGGACCGTCGCAGCTGCTGGCCAAGGCCGCGCGGATCCATCCGGTGGTGCGGGCGGGGGAGGCCTCGGTGCTGGCGCTGCTGCCTGCCCGGGCCTGGGGTCCGGAGGCGGATCTCGCCGCGGTGGCGGCTTGCCGGGAGGCGCTGGGCAGGTGAGGTCCGCTGCTTCGGTTCGCTGAGCTGTGCCTGCGCTGTCGGCCTGCGGACGGGTTGTCTGCGCGGTGATGGGGGTCCAGCCCTCGAGATGGCCTCCCGGCTGTTGCGGAGAGGGGTCGTCCGCGCCTGTTCCGGCCGAGTTGGCATGGGGGTAGCGGATCGTTCACTGAGCGGTGTTGTGCTGTCGAAAGGCTGCGGCCTCACTCGGACGCAGCGGTTTTCGAGGCGCGAGGCGGTGGTGACGCGATGTGGCTGGTCGAATGTCCGTCGTTCTGGGACCAGGGCTTGATTCGCCCCCTCGTCACCGAGCACGGCAAGGTCGTGCTGATGTGCGATTCCTGCACCGCGGTGTGGCGGACCCCGGCCAGTGTCGAGGAGTTCGACCACGTCGAGCCGGAAGCCCCCGAGTGGTCCATCGGTCCGGACACGCACGTCCGTCCCGGCACGACCCGCTGGGCCGAACTGGCCGACGTCACCTCGGCCGGCTGGGGCGACCTGCGCTGGCGCGAGCTGCCCTGAACCTCAGCGGTACGGATACTTTGCCCGGCGGGTTCTGAACCCGCGCGGGTTCCTGTTGCGAGACAAGGGGTTCGCTGACCTTCTCGGTCCGCTCGCTCATGCGGTTTCGACTCTTCTCCTCGTTTGCCGCTCCCTGTCGCCGGTAGTCAGTGTTACTATCTACTGGTACTCCGCAACACTGACTAGCTAAAGGGCGTTCGATGGGCAAGCAGGCGACGGAGATGCTCAAGGGGACCTTGGAGGGCATCGTCCTCGCGATCCTTGCCTGGCGGCCCGCCTACGGGTACGAGATCACCTCCTGGTTGCGCGAACGGGGGTTCACCGATCTCGCCGAGGGCACCGTTTACGCGTTGCTCGTGCGGATCGAGCAGCGCGGGCTCGTCGACGTCGAGAAAGTGCCGTCCGAAAAAGGGCCGCCGCGGAAGGTGTACACGTTGAACGCCTCAGGGAGGGCGAGTCTCGACGAGTTCTGGCGGAACTGGCGGTTTCTCTCGGACCGGCTCGAACAGCTGCGCAAGGAGGGGATCGAACATGGGGAATGAAGGAAAGAGCCGGTATCTGCATTATCTGGAAGTGGTCACCGGGCCGCTGGAGGACAAAAAGCGGTACCGGCGGTACAAGGCCCGCGTCGAGGAGCTGCCGCCGGATCACCGGGCGGCGATCAAGGCGCTGCACCGGTACGTGCAGTACTTCGGGCCCGGCACCGCGGAGGGGCATCTGCGGATGCTGGACGATCTGATCGACCTGTTCGAGCAGAGCGTGGCGAACGGGACGACGGTCCGGGAAATCGTCGGCGGCGAGCCGGTCGAATTCGCCGAGGAGTTTCTCCGCAGTTATCCCGAGGGGAACTGGATTTCCCGGGAACGGGCGCGGCTGACCGAATCGATCGACCGCGCGGTGGGCGGTGCGGCATGACGGCGCCGGCGATCCGGGTGCGGGGGCTGCGGAAATCCTACGGCAAGCTGGAAGTGCTGCGCGGCGTTGAATTCGAGGTGGCGCGCGGCAGTATTTTCGCGCTGCTCGGGTCCAACGGGGCGGGCAAGACCACGGTCGTGCGGATTCTGTCCACCTTGCTCAAGGCCGACGCGGGGGAGGCGGAGGTCAACGGGTTCGCGGTGGCGGCCCAGGGGGCGGAGGTGCGCGAGTCGATCAGCCTCACCGGGCAGTTCGCGGCGGTCGACGAAATCCTTACCGGGCGCGAGAATCTAGTGCTGGTCGCCAGACTGCGGCACCTCAAGAACCCCGGCGAGATCGCGGACGGCCTGCTGGAGCGGTTCGCGCTGACCGAGGCCGGGGCGCGGAAGGTCTCGACGTACTCCGGCGGCATGCGCCGTCGTCTCGACCTCGCGATGAGCCTGATCGGGAACCCGCAGGTCATTTTTCTCGACGAGCCGACGACGGGACTCGACCCGCAGGCGCGCAACGACGTCTGGCGCGCGGTCGAGGAGCTCGCTGAACAGGGGGCGACGGTGCTGCTCACCACGCAGTACCTGGACGAGGCCGAACACCTCGCCGACCGGATCGCGATCCTGCACGAGGGCCGGGTGCTGGTGAACGGCACCCTGGACGAGCTGAAGCGGCTCCTTCCCCCGGCCAAGGTCGAATACGTCGAGAAACAGCCGACGCTGGAGGACGTCTTCTTCTCCCTGGTCGGCAGCGGAAGCAAGGGGGACGGACAATGAGCGGCCACTTCGCCAGTGACAGTTTAGTCCTTTTAGGACGGTCGCTGCGGCACATCACCCGCAGCCTGGACACGATCATCACGACGACGATCACGCCGATCGTGCTGCTGCTGCTCTTCACCTACGTCTTCGGCGGCGCGATCAACACCGGCGCCGAGTCATACGTGACCTATCTGCTGCCCGGGATCCTCCTGATCACCATCGCCTCCGGGATCGCCTACACCGCGTTCCGGCTCTTCCTCGACCTGAAGACCGGCATCTTCGAACGCTTCCAGTCCATGCCGATCGCGCGCTCGGCGGTGCTGTGGGCGCACGTGCTGACCTCGGTGATCGCGAACCTGATCTCGGTCGCCGTCGTGGTGCTGGTGGCGTTCGCGATGGGCTTCCGCACCAGCGCCGGCCCACTGGCGTGGCTCGCGGTGCTCGGCATGCTGGTGCTGTTCACCCTGGCACTGACCTGGATCGCGGTGATCCCCGGCCTGACGGCCAAATCCGCCGACGGCGCGAGCGCGTTCTCGTATCCGCTCGTCTTCCTGCCGTTCGTCAGCTCGGCCTTCGTGCCCACCACCACAATGCCCGGCCCGGTCCGTGCATTCGCCGAACACCAGCCGGTGACGTCGATCGTCAACACCATCCGAGACCTGTTCGCGGAACGCCCAGCCGGCACCGGAATCTGGACGGCGCTGGCGTGGTGCGTGGGGATTCTGGTGGTGGCGTATGTCTTCGCGAATGTGATTTACCGGCGCAAGATTTCTTGATTCCTGCGCGCGTTGGCCGGGTCCGGTGGGTAGCGGTGCTTCGCGTGGTCCGTCGGTCGCCCTCCGGGATCAGCCAGGCGGTTCACTGGTGCAAGATCTCCTGATTCCTCCGCGCGGGCCCGGTGGGTAGCGGCGCTCGCGGGGCACACGGTCGCCTCCGGGCGCGTGCCGTTCAAGCGACGTGCTTGTCGGCGCGGGGCGTGTTGTTCGGCGACGCAGCTGTAGTCGCGTGGCGCGTCCGGTAGCGGCGTGCGCGGCGCTCGTCGGTCGCTTCCGGGATCGGCAAAAGGCGAGCTACCGGCGCGAGCTCTCCTGACTCACCCCAGCGCCCACAACCGCGCGTAATGCCCGTTCGCGGCGAGGAGTTCGGAATGCGTGCCCTGTTCGACGATGCGGCCGTGGTCGAGCACCACGATCCGGTCCGCTTTCGCGGCGGTTGCCAGGCGGTGGGCCACTACGAAGGTGGTGCGGCGGCGCGCGAGGTGTTCCGTGGCGCGGAGGACCGCGGCTTCGGTGGCTGGGTCCAGGGCGGCGGTGGCTTCGTCCAGCAGGAGCACGTCCGGGTCGACCAGTTCGGCTCGGGCCAGCGCGACGAGTTGCCGCTGCCCGGCGGACAGCGAGCGGCCGCGTTCGCCTACTGGTTGCCGGAAACCGGCGGGCAGCGCGGCTACTCCGTCCAGTGCGCCGACCGCGCGCACGGCGGCCTCGACTTCCGCGTCGGTGGCTTCCGGGCGGCCGTACCGCACGTTGTCCGCGACGGTGCCGGAGAACAGGTGCGCCTCCTGCGGCACCACGCCCATCCGCGCGCGCAGGGCGGGCAGGTCGTACTCGCGGACGTCGACCCCGTCGATCAGCACCGAGCCGCCGGTGGCGTCGTAGTAGCGCGCGACGAGTTTCACCGCGGTCGACTTGCCCGCGCCGGTCGCGCCGACCAGCGCGACGGTTTCGCCCGCCGCGACGTCGAGGGTCAGGTTCTCCAGCGCGGGCTTTTCCGCGCCGGTGTAGGAGAAATCGACGTCCTTGAACCGCACTTCGCCGGACAGCCGGGCGGGCAGTTCGACCGGGTGCTCGGCCGGGGGCACCGACGTCGGCGTGCGCAGCAAGTCGCCGATGCGGCTCAGCCCGACGCGGGCCTGCTGGTAGCCGTCGAACACCGACGACAGCTGCTGGATCGGCGAGAAGAATTGCTGCAGGTACAGCAAGAATCCGAGCAGCACACCGGCTTCGAGGGTGCCGCCCGCGACGCGGTGTGCGCCGACGACCAGGACGGTGGTGGTCGCCAGATCCGACAGCAGCGAGACAAGCGGGAAGTACGTCGCGATGTACCGCTGCGCGCGCAGCCGCGATCGGCGGTAGTCGTCACTGCGCGACGCGAACGCCTTCGCCGAACGCTCTTCGCGCGTGTACGCCTGGGCGACGCGCAGACCGCTGACGTTCTCCTGCATGTCCGCGTTGACGACGCTCACCTTCTCGCGCGCCTCGCTGTACGCCCGCGAAGCGACCCGCCGGAAGATCAGCGTGGCCACGAGCAGGATCGGCAGCATGCCCAGCGCGTACACCGCCAGCGCGGCATCGGTGACCAGCAACGCGACCGTGATGCCCACCAGCGTGAGCGCGCTGACGACCGCGGTGGCGAGACCGGTCTGCAGGAACGTGGACAACGCGTCGACGTCCGTGGTCATCCGGGTCATGATCTTCCCGGACAGTTCCCGTTCGTAATAGTCCAGCCCGAGCCGTTGCAAGTGGGCGTAACTGCGCACGCGCAGCGAGTACAGCACGGTCTCGCCGACCCGGGCGGTGAGCCGCGTCTGCCAGCGCACGACGAACCAGTCCGCCGCGACCACCAGCGCGCCGATCCCGGCCAGCAGCCACACGACGCTCGCCACGCCGGGCAGCACGCCGTGGTCGACCCCGCGCTGGTACAGCGCGGGCAACGCGAGCGAGGCCACCGCGTCGGCCGCGACCAGCGCGATCACCCCGACGAGCGGCCACCGCACCGGGCGCAGGATCCGGGACAGCCGGAAACCGGGGTCCGGGGCCGTGACGTCCACATCGGACAGTCGGGGCCGGTCGGTCGCGGGCGGCAACCGGCGGACGCCTTCCAGCAGTTCCGGGGTCGGCGGCACGTCCGCGCCGCCGCTGCCCGCGAAACCGCTGCCGCCGCCGGGCAGGCCGCCGCGGGCCTGCGCGGCCTCGGCGAGAGCGTCGACCTCGTCGCGGTCGTCGTCCGGCCACAGCACCGCCGTGGTGCCGTCCTCGCCGGGCTCGAGGTTGTCGCGGCGGTGCGGCTTTTCGACGTCGTCGCCCGGCCCGGAGACCAGTTCGCGGAACAGCGCGCACCGCGCCAGCAGCTCTTCCTCGGTGCCGACGTCGACCACCCGGCCCTGGTCCAGCACCGCGATCCGGTCCGCCAGCTGCAACGTCGACCGTCGGTGCGCGATGAGCAGCGTGGTGCGCTCGGCGGTGACCGCGCGCAGCGTGTCGTGGATCGCGGCTTCGGTGACGGTGTCGATCGCCGACGTCGCGTCGTCCAGGATCAGCACGCGCGGATCGGTGAGCAGTGCCCGAGCCAGCCCGAGCCGCTGCCGTTGCCCGCCGGACAACGTGAGCCCGCGCTCGCCGACCTCGGTGGCGTACCCGTCCGGCAGCGCGCGGATGAACTCGTCCGCCTCCGCCGCGCGGGCGGCCGCGAAGACTTCCTCGTCGCTCGCGTCCGGGCGGCCGTACGCGATGTTGTCGCGCACCGACGTGGAGAACAGGAACGCTTCCTCGAAAACCACGCCGATCGCCTGCCGCAGGTCCTTCAACGGCACGTCGCGCACGTCCAGCCCGCCGACCCGCACCGAACCCGAGTGCACGTCGTAAAACCGCGGCAGCAGGAGGGAAATCGTGGACTTGCCGGACCCCGCCGTGCCCACCAGCGCGAGCGTTTCGCCGGGCCGCGCCTCCAGGGTGAGCCCGTCGAGCACCGGATCGCTGCGGGTGTACCCGAATTTCACGTCGTCGAGTTCGACGCCCAGCGCGCCCGGCGGCAACGGCCGCGCGTCGGGGCTGTCGGCAACCTCCGGCTGCGCGTCGATCAGCTCGTACACCCGCTCCGCGCCAGCACGCGTGAGCTGCGCCTGCACGACCAGACCGGACAGGAACCGCGCCGGGCCGATCAACGCCGCGAGATAGGTGGCGAACGCGAGGAACGTGCCAAGACTGATCTGCCCGTTCAACGCCAGCACGCCGCCGATCGCCAGCACCGCGACCTGACCCGCGGCGGGCAGCGCCGACGTGGTCGCCGTCGGCAACGCGGACAGCTTCGCCGCGCGCAACCGCTCCGCGAAAAGCTTCCGCGCCGTGCGCTCCAGCCGGGCGACCTCGCGCGCCTCCTGCCCGAAACCCTTCACCACGCGCACGCCGGTGACGGTTTCCTCGACCTGCTGCGCGACGTCCGCCGCGCGCTGCTGCGCCGACCACGTCGCCGGGAACAACCGCCGCCTGCTCAACGCCACGACAATCCCCACCGCGGGCGCGACCACCAGCGCGATGAGGGTGAGCAACGGCGACATCCACACCATCGCGCCCAGCGACAGCACCGCGAAAATCACCGACCCCGCCGACAGCGGAACCTGCATCAGCAACCCGGTGACCAGCTGCAAATCCGAAATCGCCCGCGACACCACCTGTCCGGTGCGCAACGCGTCCTGCTTCCCGCCGTCCAGCCGCGAAACCGCGCCGAACACCCGGTTCCGCAAATCGTGCTGCACGTCCAGCGCCAGCCGCCCGCCGACATACCGGCGCAGAAACGCCGAGCCGAACGCGACCAGCTGCAACGCCACCAGCGCCACCGCGAGCCCGGTCAGCTGAGAGGTGTGCCCGGCCACCGCGTCGTCCACCGCCGACCGCACCAGCAACGGGCTCGCCGCCTGCACGCCGACGCTCAGCACCGCCGCCGTCATCGCGAGCACCACGACCCCGCGGTGCTCCCAGCAGGCAGCGGACAACCGGCGCACCCAGCCGAGGTGCCGGGGCGCCGTCTCAGCAATCGGACGGTCTTGACGCGCGGGCGTCGCAGTGGTGGTCACATCACAAGGTTAGGGAGCGGCACCGACAATTTATTCCCCGCGCGGCCCCCGGCCCGGACCAAACGGGCACAACCGGCGCTCCCGCGAGCCGAGGTGACGAAGGGCACGCCAACGGGTTCCGCGGGGACCGGGAAGCGTCGTGGAGCAGGGAAACCCTGGTCCCGGCGGCACCGGAGGAAGGTTGAACGTTCACCTGGCCACCGGGGAGAACCCGGGCCAAATCCACCCCCGGACGAGCGCTCCCGCCCAATGTTCTTTAAGCTAGTACTCGGCGACCCGCTCCCAGTGACCCCCAGGCTGGTTGAGCGGGTCGCCCCTTCTCCCCTTCGTGTGCTCGCGCCTGGCGGCGCTTCGCCCATGAAGGGGCGTCGTATTGCCCGGGGGGCCGAGCCCCCCGGACCCCCACGGTGCGTTCGGCGGCGGTTGGGTGGGGGAGTGGGTTGGAACAAAAAGCGTTGGGTGTAAGAGAAGCGGCGAGGCCGATGGGGCCTCGCCGCTTTCGTTTGGGGGTGGGTTATGCGAGGGCGGTTTCGACGGGGGTGTGGGGGAGGTTGTGGGCGGTGGCCACTGGGGCGTTCGTCAGGGCGCCGGAGTGGGTGTTGAGGCCCAGGGCCAGGGCGGGATCGGCGGACAGGGCCTGCTTCCAGCCCTTGTCTGCCAGCTGCACCGCGTAGGGGAGGGTCACGTTGGTCAGGCCGTAGGTGCTCGTGCGCGGGACTGCGCCGGGCATGTTCGCTACGCAGTAGAAGACCGAGTTGTGGACCGTGTAGGTCGGGTCGTCGTGCGTGGTCGGGCGCGAGTCCGCGAAGCAGCCGCCCTGGTCGATGGCGATGTCCACCAGGACGCTGCCCGGCTTCATGCGGGAGACCAGGTCGTTGGAGACCAGCTTCGGCGCCTTCGCGCCGGGGACCAGGACCGCGCCGATGACCAGGTCCGCTTCCAGGACCGACTGTTCCACCGAAAGGCGGTTGGAGGTTACGGTGCGGATGCGGCCGCCGAAGTCGTTGTCGATCTGGCGGAGGCGGTCGACGTTGGTGTCGAGGATTTCCACGTCCGAACCAAGACCCAGCGCGACGCGGGCGGCGTTGAGGCCGGCCACGCCGCCGCCGATGACGACGACTCGGGCCGGGTGCACGCCGGGGATGCCGCCGGGCAGCACACCGCGGCCGCCGCTCGGCTTCATCAGGGCGTAAGCGCCGACCTGCGGGGCGAGGCGGCCCGCGACCTCGGACATCGGGGCCAGCAGCGGCAGCGCGCCGTTCGCCTTCTGCACCGTTTCGTAGGCGATCGCGGTGGTGCCCGCGGCCAGCAGCGCGTCGGTCAGCGGACGGTCCGCGGCGATGTGCAGGTAGGTGAACAGCACCAGATCCTTGCGCAGGCGCGGATACTCCTCGGCGATCGGCTCCTTCACCTTCAGCACGAGCTCGCCCTCGGCCCACGTCTCCTCCGCGGTGGCGAGCACCTTCGCGCCCGCGGCGACGTATTCCTCGTCCGTGATGGACGACCCGGTCCCGGCACCCGTCTCGACGAAGACGTCGTGCCCGCGACCGACCAGTTCGTGCACGCCGGCCGGGGTCAACGCGACCCGGTACTCGTGCTTCTTGATCTCACGGGGAACGGCGATGCGCACTGCTTGCCTCCTGGCGGCGGTTCTGTCGAAGGTGTTGCCACTCACGGTGATCTACCCGGACGGCGGTGTCATCATCCCGCCGCCACAGTCTTGCGCCCGGTCGATAGTGCTGCCAGGACAATGCCCTTGACCTCGACCGCACTTGAGGTAGTTGGCTGGACCTTGGCGGAGACTTCGAGGAAGGGCTTACATGCGAGCGGTGTGGCTGCGGGAATTCGGCGGGCCGGCGGTGCTGAAGGCGGGAGAGGCGCCCGATCCGGTTCCCGGGCCGGGGCAGGTGCTGATCGAGGTGGCGTTCGCGAACGTCACGTTCGTGGAAACCCAGTTCCGGGCGACCGGGACGGGACCGTTCGGCAGCACGCTTCCGATGGTGCCCGGCAACGGCGTCGGCGGGGTGATCAGCCGCGCCGGGGAGGGCGTCGACTCGGCGCTGGTCGGGAAACGCGTGGTGACGTCGACCGGCGGCAGCGGCGGTTACGCGCAGCGCGTGGTCGTGGACGCGGCGTCGGTGTTCCCGGTGCCGCACGCGCTGAGCCTCGACGCGGCGGTCGCGTTGCTGGCCGACGGCCGGACCGCGACCGGCTTGGTGCACGCGACCGCGGTGGCTCCGGGGGAACGGGTGCTCGTCGAGGCCGCCGCCGGAGGGGTCGGCAGCCTCCTGGTGCAGCTGGCGAAGGCCGCGGGCGCGGAGGTCGTGGCTGCCGCGGGTGGCGCGGAAAAGCTTGCCCGCGCCCGGGAACTGGGTGCGGACTTGGCGGTCGACTACACCGATCCGGAGTGGACCGCGCGGGCCGGGGAGGTGGACGTGGTGTTCGACGGCGTGGGAGGCGCGGTCGGCACCGCGGCGTTCAGCCTGGTGCGCCCCGGCGGGCGGATGGCGATTTACGGCCTGGCAAGCGGTTCGTGGGCGGAAGTGTCCGAAGAGGACGCTGCCGCGCGCGGGGTCAAGCTGGTCCGGTCGATCGGCGACGCGGCGGCGATGCGCGGCTACACGGAATCGGCGCTGGCGGCGGCCGCGGCTGGGCAGCTCACCCCGGTGATCGGGCAGCGATTCCCGTTGGAACGGGCGGCTGACGCGCACGCGGCGATCGAATCTCGGGGGACGATCGGGAAGACGCTGCTGGTCGCGTGACGCGGTTCGCTGCGGTTTCGTTCGGGGCGGCGGACTTCTCCGGAAGCCGAGCCGCAGCCTGGTTCCGGTTGCGCGCCAACGACCTCAGCTACCGGGTCAGCTCCAGCGAAGGGCGATCAGCTGGGTAAGCAAAGCAAGCCGGACATCCGGATCGTCCAGGTTTAGCGGAACAAGTTCCAGCAGCCGTTTCATCCGGTACCGCAACGTGTTCGGGTGAATGCGCAACCGTTCCGCGGCCGCGCGCGGGTCGCCGGGGTGTCGGAGCCATTCGTAAAGAGTGTCGACATACCCCGCATTGCTCGCCTCGTCGTGTTCGCGCAGCACGCCGAGCGGGCCGAGTTCCGACACCTGCGCCGCCGCTGCTCCGGCGGCGGCGCGGTGCAGGACCAGGGCGGTCCAGGCCTCGTCGTAAGCCACGACGCGGCCCTCGACCAGCCCGGCTCGCAGCAGGCCCAGTGCCTCGTCCGCTTGGGCGCGGGACGCAGCCAGCGCGGTCGGGTCGCCTGGCGCGCCCGCGGCCGCGCGGGGGAGTCCGCCGCGGCGGGAAGCGGGTTGGGCTAGCAGTGCCTCCCGCAGTTCCGGCCAGCCGCCCTCGCCGGGGCGGTCCGGCACCACGACGTACAACAGCCCGCCCAGATCGGCCGCGACCGGGCGGCGTCCGAAACCCTGCGAAATCCGTTCCAGCAACGCCAGCAACAGGCCCTCGGCGTCCCGGCTGTCGCCGCCGCTGACATCCACGACCACGACCCGGTGCGGCTCGTCGGACAGGTCCAGTTCGGCGACCACCCGCCGCGGCGGGACCTGTCCCTCCAAGACCGCGCGCAGCAATTCGGCGGATGCCCGGCGCTGCGCGTCCGTGTGCGCGCGGCGGCGAAGCAGGTGCAAGGCGACTACCGGGGCCGCGTCCGCGAAAGCCGCTGCGCGTTCCTCCGAGACCGGACCGGGGACGACCGCCCACATCGACCCCAGCAGTTCGCCGCCCATCCGGATCGGCACGATCAGCCGCGGCAGGGTGCCGTCGCGCTGGGCCGGGACGAAGATCGTCTGCCTGCCGCGGGAAAGCTCGCGGAACACGCCGCGCGAGCGGAACCGGGCCAGCACGTCGTCCGGGATGCGGCGGCCCATGATCGTCGCGACGCGCGCCGGGTCGGTGAGGTCCTGGCGCGCGGAGTAGGCGAGCACGCGCGAGTTGGTGTCCTCGATCGTCACCGACGCGTCGACCACCGCGGCCACGGCGTCGGCGAGCCGGAAAAGATCGCCGGAACCCGGGTCGCCGCCTTCTTCGAGCGCTTCGGATTCGTCGGCGAGCGCGTCCAGAACCGTGCGCAACAGCCAGACCAGCTGGGCCCACGACGTCGCCGCGTGCACCTGGATCAACGCGATCCCCGCCGATTTCGCCGCGCGCCGCACCGGCTGTTTCGCGGCCAGCGGCGGTTTCAGCAACACGGCCGCCGCACCGCGGCCGGCGCTCACCCGGACGAGTTCCGCGGCGTCGGCCGCCTCGACCGTCGCCACGCCGAGCACCAGGTCGCCGGCCGCGATGGCGGACTCCGCCCCCGGCTCGGCGATCACCACGTCGCCGACCGCGGGGCAGCCTTCGGGCACGAGAAGCGCGTGGAGCAGCGTGGGACCGACCCGGTCCACGACGCTGCGCACCGAAACCACAGCTACCTCCAGCGCTTCTGACGTTCTTGCTGGAACGGTAGAAGACTGCCCCGGTTTCGCCACCCGCGGCACTAGTTAGCGCAAAACACCTTCGGCCAGGGTTTGAAGTACGACACCAGCGTCGCCGCCAACAGCAACGTCAACCCGACGCTCATCGCCCCCGTGCCGGACACCGCGCTCGCGCCGACGACCTCGCCGCGCGCCGCCTGCTCGCCGTGCGCGACGAAAGAGGGCACCACCAGCAGGTTCCCACCGACAAAGAGGGCCAGCGTCGCCACCAGCTTCCACAGCACCCAGTGGTAGCGCACCAGCTTCCATTTCGTGCCCAGCCCGAGCACGACCCCGGTCGCCAGGGCGAGCAGGCTGGCCGGGAAGTAGAGCGCCCCGGCGAGCACCCCGGCGATGACGTTCGCGCTGCGCGTGGTCACCGGATCGAGCTCGGCGATCGCGAGAACGCTGCAGATCAGCACCGCGAGTTCGGCTCCGATCCAGCCGACCGACGTGACGACGTGGCCGAACAGGAACCACTTCCGGGTCGCCGGCCGCATTCTCCAGTCCATGCGCTGAGCGTGCGCTTTACCGGAGTGTCGCGTCGTCCGTCAGCGCTCGGCATTTCTTCCTACGTCCGGGTGCGTAGGGCTCTCATCCCGTGAGAGCGGTTGGGCGTTTCGTCCGGCCTGGTTAGCGTCGCGCCCAGCCGACCCGATCCCGACCGCTAGGAGCGAGCACATGCCGGAAGACACCACGAGCTGGTCCTTCGAGACCAAGCAGATCCACGCGGGGGCGGCGCCCGACCCGGCCACCGGAGCCCGCGCGACGCCGATCTACCAGACCACCTCGTACGTCTTCCGCGACACGCAGCACGGGGCGGACCTGTTCAGCCTCGCCGAGCCCGGCCACATCTACACGCGCATCAACAACCCGACCCAGGACGTGCTGGAGCAGCGCGTCGCCACCCTCGAAGGCGGCGTCGCCGGTCTCGCGTTCGCCTCCGGTTCGGCGGCGGTCACCGCGGCGATCCTGACCCTGGCCAACTCGGGCGACCACTTCGTCACCAGCCCGTCGCTCTACGGCGGCACCTACAACCTCTTCCACTACACGCTGCCGAAGCTCGGCATCGAGGTCACCTTCATCGACGACCAGGACGACGCCGAGCAGTGGCGGGCCGCGGTCCGGCCGAACACCAAGCTGTTCTTCGCCGAGACTCTGGCCAACCCGAGCAGCGCCGTCCTCGACATCCGCAAGGTCGCCGACGTCGCGCACGAGGTCGGCGTCCCGCTGGTCGTGGACAACACGGTGCCGACGCCGTACCTGGTCCGCCCGATCGAGCACGGCGCGGACATCGTCGTGCACTCGGCGACGAAGTACCTCGGCGGCCACGGCACGACGGTCGCCGGCGTGCTGGTCGACGGCGGCACCTTCGACTTCGGCAAGGACCCGGCCCGGTTCCCCGGCTTCACCGAGCCCGACCCGAGCTACCACGGTCTCAAGTACTGGGAGGCGCTCGGCCCGGGCGCGTTCGCGGCCAAGGCGCGCGTGCAGATCCTGCGCGACACCGGCGCGGCGATCGCCCCGCTGAACAGCTTCCTCATCCTGCAGGGCATCGAGACGCTGTCGCTGCGCGTGGAACGGCACTCCGCCAACGCGCAGGCGCTCGCGGAATGGCTGGAGGAGCGCGACGAGGTCGAGAAGGTCTACTACGCCGGTCTCCCGTCGAGCCCGTACCACGCGGCGGCGCAGAAGTACCTGCCGCGCGGCGTCGGCGCGGTGCTGTCGTTCGAGCTGCGCGGCGGCGTCGAGGCGGGCCGGAAGTTCGTCGACGGCACCGAACTGCACAGCCAGCTGGTGAACCTCGGCGACGTGCGCAGCCTGATCGTGCACCCGGCGTCGACCACGCACAGCCAGCTCGGCCCGGACGAGCAGGTCGCCGCCGGCGTCACGCCGGGCCTCGTGCGGCTCGCCGTCGGGCTGGAAGGCATCGAGGACCTGAAGGCCGACCTCGAGGCGGGCTTCCGGGCCGCCAAGGCGGCGCTGTGACGGATCCCGGCGCGAGTCCTCCGCCCGTCACCGGCGCGTGGCGGGCGGGGGACCCACCCGGCAACCGGCAGTGGTTCACCGGCCCCGGCGCGCTCGCGCTGGAGGCCGGTGCGACCCTGCCCGGCTACACCCTCGCGTACGAAACGTGGGGAACGCTCAACTCCGACGGGTCCAACGCTGTCCTCGTCGAGCACGCGCTCACCGGCGACAGCCACGCCGCCGGTCCCGCCGGACCCGGACATCCGAGTCCCGGATGGTGGGACGGACTGATCGGCCCCGGCAAGGCTTTCGACACCGGCGAGCTGTTCGTCGTCGCCCCTAACGTGCTCGGCGGCTGCCAGGGGTCGACCGGCCCGTCCTCGCCCGCTCCGGACGGCGAGGCGTGGGGCAGCCGGTTCCCGGCCCTGACCGTCCGGGACCAGGTCGCCGCCGAAGCCGCCCTCGCGGACGCGCTCGGCATCGAACGCTGGGCCGCCGTCGCGGGCGGTTCGATGGGCGGGATGCGGGCTCTCGAATGGGCGGCAAGTCAACCCGATCGGGTCGCCTCCGCGCTCGTTCTCGCCTCGACCGCCCGCGCGTCCGCCGAGCAGATCGCCTGGGCCGCACCGCAGCTGCACGCGATCCGGAGCGATCCGGCCTGGCACGGCGGCGACTACTACACCGCCGCCGAGGGCCCGCACCGCGGACTGGGCGTGGCCCGGCGGATCGCGCACGTCACCTACCGCTGCGAACCCGAACTGGAAACGCGTTTCGGAAACCGGCCGCAGCCGGACGAGGATCCGCTGACCGGCGGCCGGTTCGCGGTCGAGTCCTATCTGGACCATCACGCGGACAAACTCGTCCGCCGGTTCGACGCGGGTTCCTACGTGGTGCTCACCGAATCCATGAACACCCACGACGTCGGCCGCGGCCGAGGCGGGGTCGCCGCCGCACTGGGCCGGGTCACCGCGCGCACGGTGGTCGCCGCGGTGGACAGCGACCGGCTTTACCCGCCGTACCAGTCGCACGAGATCGCCGGCGCGGTCGGGGGCGAGGCCGCGGTGCTGACTTCGCCGTACGGCCACGATTCGTTCCTCATCGAGACCGAGCAGATCGCCGCGCTGGTCAAGACCCTGCTGGGCTGAGACGCGGTGAGGGCCGCCTCGAAACCAAGGCGGCCCTCACGCGTCTTCGCGAAAACTGTCAGCCGATCGCCGAGGTCAACGGCGAGTAGTAGCCGCCCCGCTGCCCGGCGGCGGTCGGGTGGTAGGACTCGTCCACCGGCCAGGTCAAGCTGTGCAGGTAGTCGCTCGCCGACGAGCAGATGTTGTGCCCGACGAACGCCGAGCGCACGTCCACGAACTTGCCGCCGGCGGCGGAAACCCGCGACGACAGCACCGAAGCCAGCGTGTCCGCCCCGGAGTTGATCGCCGACCGCTTCGTGTCGCTCAGCCCGACGTTGCACGAACCCGGCACGGTGTAGAAGCGCGGGTAGGACAAAACGACCAGCTTGGCGCCGGGGGCCTTGCTCTTGGCCGCCGAGTACACCTTGTCCAGCAGCCCGGGCAGGGTGTTCTGGACGTAGGTCTTGGCGGTGTTGACCCGGTCCACGCAGGTCTGGTCGCTGCCCAGCGTGCACGTCTTGATCACGTCGGTGAACCCGGCGTCGTTGCCGCCCACGGTGAGCGTGATCAAGGTGGCGTTGGACGGCATCGAGCTGATCTGGTTCAGCACGTCGCCGGTCTTCGCGCCCGAGCAGGCGAGGAAGGTGAAATTGGTGCCGGAGTGGGCGTTGGCCCACAGCTGGCCGTACGCGTTGGCACTGCGTTTGCAGCTGCCGGAATCGCCGTAGCTCCCGGCGCCCACTCCGGAGGAGTAGGAGTCGCCGAGCGCGACGTAGTTTTGCGACGCAGCGCTCGCACCGGTGGCGAAGCCGAGCGAGGCAGCGAGAGCGACCCCCAGGGCCGCGCACATCCGAAAGATGCGTCGTGATGGTTGACGGGTGTTTGCAGCCATTAGGTCACTCCTGTCGTGACAGCTTGACGCGGTAAAGCTTTACCAGGTGCAATCCCCACGAGACACCCCTCAAATCCGGGTGCCTCCACTTGGCTCAAGCAGGAAGTAGGACGGTAAGTTAGCGTTCGCTAACCGCGGGACCTACTATGTGCGGATGTCGGCGAATTCCCTCCCACTGGTGAACGGCGCGAAGCCGAACAGGCGGGAACAGATCCTCTCCGCCGCCGCGGAGCTGTTCGCCCACCACGGTTTCCACGGCGTCGGCATCGACGACATCGGCGCGGCCGTCGGCATCTCCGGTCCCGCGCTGTACCGGCATTTCCGCAGCAAGGACGCGATTCTCGGGGAAATGCTCAACTCGATCAGCCACTACCTGCTCGAAGGCGGCACCAAGCTCGCCGCGGCGGGCGGCGCCCCGGACGAGCTGCTGGCCGCGCTCGTCCGCTTCCACGTCGACTTCGCGCTCGAGCATCCGTCGCTGATCACCGTGCAGGAGCGCAATCTCGCGAACCTCACCGACGGTGACCGCAAGCAGGTGCGCGCGCTCCAGCGGCAGTACGTCGAGGTGTGGGTGCGGGCGATTCGCGAAGCTGTGCCCGGCCTCGGCGAACGCCAGGCCCGGTCGGCGGCACACGCCGTGTTCGGCTTGATCAACTCCACGCCCTACAACCGCCATCTCGGTGACAGCGCGCTCGCCGATCTGCTGTGCCGCCTCGCGCTGGGCGCCCTTTCCGCGGCGGGCTGAGGCCGCGATCCGGGGTATCCCGCCGACCGCCGGTCTGGTGTTTGATAGGCACGTGACCGCGGACCGGAGCGAGGGCGAGCAGCGGCTCGTCGAGAAGGCACAGCGCGCGCTCGTCGCCATCAGCCTTGGCGAGGACACGGAGGCGCTGGAAGAGGTCACGCCCTCGTCCGACGAGCCGGGCGAACGCGACGAGGAAACCAAAGAGCTGATGCTGCTGCTCTTCGGCGAGTGCAGCGCGATGGTGTCCACGCTCGGTGACGGCGGCACCGCCCCGGTCAAGGTGCAGGTTTTCGACGAAGCGGGCGAAGAGGTTTCGATCGACCAGGCGGATCCGCCGGTGCGCACCGCCGTTCGCACGCTGCTCGCCGAGGTGCACGGCAACACCGCCGCCGCGCGCGAACAGGTCGAGATCGCGCTGGCGAGCGCCGCGCCGAACGAGGTGGACAGCCTCCTGCTGCAGGCGCTGCGCTGGACGATCCGGCTGTCGGTCGAATGCCTCGAACGGGATTTGCCGGTGGCCGGCTGGATCTCCGACGCCGTCGCGGGCTGACCTGCTCCCTCCTTTCACCCGGTCGCGCGGCCGGGTGCTTCGTGCTGGGCTGGACACGGCGGTTAACGAGCACTAACATCTCCGGCGGAGTTAACGACCGCTAACGTCTCGACGGAGAGCCATGGACACGCCGGTACTGCGCAGTTCCGCGGACCCGAACAGCGACGCCTTCGCCCGGAGCGTCACCTCGCACGGAGAATTGGTCGAGGATCTGCACAAGCGGCTCGCCGCCGCCCGGCTCGGCGGGCCGGAGAAATCGCGCGCCCGTCATGTGGAACGCGGCAAACTGCTGCCTCGGGACCGGGTGGACACGCTGCTGGACCCGGGATCCCCGTTCCTCGAGCTTTCGCCGCTCGCGGCCACCGGGCTGTACGACGACGAGGCCCCGTCGGCGGGCATCATCACCGGGATCGGGCGGGTGTCCGGCCGCGAATGCGTGATCGTGGCCAACGACGCCACGGTCAAGGGCGGCACCTACTACCCGATGACGGTGAAAAAGCACCTGCGGGCGCAGGAAGTCGCCCTGCACAACAACCTGCCGTGCATTTACCTGGTCGACTCGGGCGGCGCGTTCCTGCCGCGCCAGGACGAGGTCTTCCCGGACCGCGAGCACTTCGGCCGGATCTTCTACAACCAGGCCACCATGTCCGCGCGCGGGATCCCGCAGATCGCCGCCGTGCTCGGCTCGTGCACCGCGGGCGGCGCGTACGTCCCGGCGATGAGCGACGAAGCGGTCATCGTGCGCAATCAGGGCACCATTTTCCTCGGTGGCCCGCCGCTGGTGAAAGCCGCGACGGGCGAGGTCGTCACCGCTGAGGAACTGGGCGGCGGCGACGTGCACGCGCGCCAGTCCGGCGTCACCGACCACCTCGCGGACGACGACGCGCACGCGTTGCGCATCGTCCGCGACATCGTCTCCACGCTCGGCCCGCGCACGCCGCGGCCGTGGGACGTCAAGGAGATCGAACCGCCCGCGGTGGACGAACGCGAGCTGTACGGCGTGGTGCCGACGGACTCGCGCACCCCGTACGACGTGCGCGAGGTCATCGCCCGCATCGTCGACGGCAGCCGGTTCGCGGAGTTCAAGAAGGAATACGGCTCGACGCTCGTCACCGGCTTCGCGCACATCCACGGCCACCCGGTCGGCATCATCGCGAACAACGGCGTGCTGTTCGCCGAGTCCGCGATGAAGGGCGCGCACTTCATCGAACTGTGCGACCGGCGTTCGATCCCGTTGGTGTTCCTGCAGAACATCACCGGCTTCATGGTCGGCCGCGCGTACGAGGCGGGCGGCATCGCCAAGCACGGCGCGAAAATGGTCACCGCGGTGGCCTGCGCGCGGGTGCCGAAGTTCACCGTGATCATCGGCGGCTCCTTCGGCGCGGGCAACTACTCCATGTGCGGCCGGGCGTATTCGCCGCGATTCCTGTGGATGTGGCCGAACGCGCGGATTTCCGTGATGGGCGGCGAGCAGGCGGCCTCGGTGCTGTCGACGGTCCGCCGCGACGCGATCGAGGGCCGCGGCGGCGAATGGTCCACTGAGGACGAAGAGGCCTTCAAGGACCCGATCCGCGAGCAGTACGAGGAACAGGGCAGCCCGTACTACTCCACGGCGCGGCTGTGGGACGACGGCGTGATCGACCCGGCGGACACCCGCACGGTGCTCGGGCTCGCGCTGTCGGCCGCGGCCAACGCGCCTTTGCCCGAGGTCAACTACGGCGTCTTCCGGATGTGATGAGGGTGTTCGAGACTGTTCTGGTCGCCAACCGCGGGGAGATCGCGGTTCGCGTAATCCGGTCGCTGCGTGCGCTCGGGATCCGTTCGGTCGCGGTGTACAGCGACGCGGACGCAGATGCCCGGCACGTGCGCGAGGCCGACACCGCGGTGCGCCTCGGCCCGGCCGAAGCGGCGAAGAGCTACCTGTCGATCCCGGCGATCATCGACGCGGCAAGGGAAACCGGCGCGCAGGCGGTGCACCCGGGGTATGGCTTCCTCGCCGAGAACACCGCGTTCGCGCGGGCGTGCGCGGAGGCCGGGCTGGTGTTCATCGGCCCGCCGCCGGAAGCGATCGACAAAATGGGCGACAAGATCCGGGCGAAGGCCACGGTGTCCGCGGCCGGGGTGCCGGTGGTGCCCGGTGCGTCCGATGTGGACATTCCGGAAGGCGGCTTCGCCGAAGCGGCGGCGAAAGTCGGCTACCCGCTGCTGCTGAAGCCGTCCGCCGGCGGTGGCGGCAAGGGCATGCGGCTGGTCCACGATGAGTCCGAACTGGACGCCGCGATCGAGTCCGCGCGCCGGGAGGCGAAGAGTTCGTTCGGCGACGACACGCTGCTGATGGAGCGGTTCGTCACCACGCCGCGGCACATCGAGATCCAGGTGCTGGCCGACGCCCACGGCACCGTGCTGCACCTCGGCGAGCGCGAGTGCAGCCTGCAGCGGCGGCACCAGAAGATCATCGAGGAAGCGCCGTCGGTGCTGCTGGACGAGGCGACCCGGGCGAAAATGGGCGCGGCGGCCGCCGAAGCCGCGCGGTCGGTCGGGTACGTCGGCGCGGGCACCGTCGAGTTCATCATGTCCGCGCACAACCCGGACGAGTTCTTCTTCATGGAGATGAACACCCGGCTGCAGGTCGAGCACCCGGTCACGGAGATGGTGACCGGCCTCGACCTGGTGTCCTGGCAGGTGCGGGTGGCGGCGGGGGAGCCGCTCGGACTGACGCAGGAAGACGTGCGCCTCGACGGGCACGCCGTCGAAGCCCGCGTTTACGCCGAGGATCCGGCGCGCGGGTTCATCCCGACCGGCGGCACGGTGCTGGCCGTGCACGAGCCCTCCGGCGACGGCGTGCGGGTGGACTCGTGGATGTCGGTCGGCGCGGTGGTCGGCTCGAACTACGACCCGATGCTGGCGAAGATCATCGCGCACGGCCCGGACCGCGCGTCGGCGCTGCAGAAGCTGGACCGCGCGCTGGCCGACACCGCGTTGCTCGGGCTCGGCACGAACATCGCGTTCCTGCGCGGCCTGCTCGCCGACGAGGACGTCCGCGCCGGACGGCTGGACACCGAACTGGTCGACCGGCGACTGTCCGAATTGGTCTCCTCGGAAGTCCCGGCCGGGTTCTTCGTCGCCGCGGCCATGGACCGGCTGCTCGCGCTGCAGCCGACCGGCGCGGTCGTGGACCCGTGGGACATCCCGAGCGGATGGCGGCTCAGCGGACCCGGTGGGATCACTTTCCGCTTGCGCACTGGGGAAAACCAGGCCGTGGTGCGCGTCGAGGGCACGCCGTCGGACGCTACGGTGCGAGTGGACGACTCCGAACCAGTGCGGGTTTCCGCCCGCCGCGAAGGCGATCTGCTCGAAGTCCGCCGGGCGAACGGCGTGGAGCGCTACCGCTGCGCCGACGGTCCACAACGGACAGTGTGGCTGGCCCGCGAAGGCAAGTCGTTCGCGTTCGCCGACCAGGAAGTGACGCTGTCCTCGCGCGGCGAGGCGGCGGGCGCCGGTCCGGTGAAGAGCCCGATGCCGGGAACGGTGCTGGTGGTCAAGGCCGCCGAAGGCGACGTGGTGAGCGCGGGCACGCCGCTGCTGGTCGTCGAGGCGATGAAGATGGAGCACACCGTGACCGCGCCGATCGACGGTGTGGTGACTGAGCTTTCGGTGCGGGCCGGCCAGCAGGTCGCGCTCGACGAGACGCTGGCCGTGGTGAGCGCAGCAGAGGAGAAGCAGTGATCGACTTCCGGCTGGACGAGGAATACGAATCGCTTCGCAAGACGGTCGAGGACTTCGCGCAGGCGGAGGTCGCGCCGGTGATCGGCCCGCTGTACGAGAAGGAAGAATTCCCGTACGAACTGGTCGCCAAGATGGGCGAGATGGGCCTGTTCGGCCTGCCGTTCCCGGAGGAATTCGGCGGCATGGGCGGGGACTACTTCGCGCTGTGCCTCGCGCTGGAGGAGCTGGCCCGGGTCGACTCCTCGGTCGCGATCACGCTGGAGGCGGGGGTTTCGCTCGGCGCGATGCCCATCTACCGCTTCGGCACCCAGGAGCAGAAGGAAACCTGGCTGCCCATGCTGACCACGGCCGAGGCGCTCGGCGGATTCGGCCTCACCGAACCCGGCGGCGGTTCCGACGCCGGAGCCACCCGCACGCGCGCCCGGCTCGACGGCGACGAGTGGGTCATCAACGGCAGCAAGGCGTTCATCACCAACTCCGGCACCGACATCACGAAGCTGGTCACCGTCACCGCGGTCACCGACGTGATGGAGAACGGCCGCAAGGAGATCTCGGCGATCATCGTCCCGTCCGGCACGCCGGGCTTCGCGGTGGCCCCGAAGTACTCGAAGGTCGGCTGGAACTGCTCGGACACCCACGAACTGTCCTTTTCGGACGTCCGGGTGCCGGCGGACAACCTGGTCGGCAAGCGGGGCCGTGGCTACGCGCAGTTCCTGTCCATTTTGGACGAAGGACGGGTGGCGATCGCCGCGCTGAGCGTCGGGCTCGCGCAGGGCTGCGTGGACGAATGCCTGAAGTACGCGAAGGACCGCGTCGCGTTCGGCCACCGGATCGGCGAGTACCAGGCGATCCAGTTCAAGATCGCGGACATGGAAGTGCGCGCGCACACCGCCCGGCTGGCGTACTACCAGGCGGCGTCGAAGATGCTGCGCGGCGAACCGTTCAAGAAGGAAGCGTCGATCGCGAAACTGGTGGCGTCGAACGCGGCGATGGACAACGCCCGCGACGCGACGCAGATCTTCGGCGGATACGGCTTCATGAACGAGTTCCCGGTCAGCCGCTTCTACCGCGACGCGAAGATCCTGGAAATCGGCGAGGGCACCAGCGAGGTCCAGAAGATGCTGATCGCGCGCCACCTCGGAGTGGGGGCCTGAGACCCAGCGCCGCCGGGGCGTCCGGGCGGAGTCCCGGCGGCGCTGCTTCACTTGTCCCTATGGAGTTCACTGTCCGGCCTGGGGTCGCCGGAGACGCAGACGTACTGCTGGGGTTTTTCGACGACGCCGTCGAGTGGCTGGTCGCGCGCGGCAGCGCGGGCCAGTGGGGCACCGAACCGTGGAGCACGATCCCGAAGCGGGTCGAGCGGGTGCGCGAGTACGCGGCCGATCCCGAGTTCCGGATGGCGGAGATCGACGGAAAGCCCGCGGGCGCGCTGATCCTCGGGGAAGCGATGCCGTACGCGCCGAAGGTCGACGAGCCCGAACTGTACGTGCGGCTGCTGATCACCTCCCGGCAGTTCACCGGGCACCGCGTCGGCTCGCGGCTGCTTGAGCACGCGATGGACGAGGCGAAACGGCGCGGGATCGATCTCGTCCGCGTCGACTGCTGGGCGGGCGGCGACGGCGATCTGCCGCGCTACTACGAGAGCCAGGGCTTCACGCCGGCCGAGCAGTTCACCGTCGACGGCTGGCTCGGCCAGGTCCTCGAACAGCGGGTTGGGGGATAGCGGCCCGGACTGATCCGGAGGACGATATTGGCTAAGTGTCAATAGAGCCGAGGAGTCCGCCATGGCCAGGCAGTCGCTCTCCGGAAAGGTCGTCGTGATCACGGGCGGCGCGCAGGGCATCGGGGCGGCCACCGCCGCCGCGCTGCACCGGCGAGGGGCCCGGCTGGTGCTGGGCGACCTCGACCGGGTCCGCGCCGAGAAAACCGCCGGCGAGCTGGCCCCGGACGTGGTCGCCGCGCCGCTGGACGTCACCGACACGGCCGCCTTCACCGCGTTCCTGGACGACGTCGAACGCACCGTCGGACCGCTCGACGTGCTGATCAACAACGCCGGGATCATGCCGCTCTCCCCGCTGGACGAGGAGGACGACGCGGCCACGCGGCGGCTGCTGGAGATCAACGTGCACGCCGTCGTGCACGGCACCCGCGAGGCCGTCAAGCGGATGAAGCCGCGCGGCCGCGGGCACATCGTTAACGTGGCGTCGATGGCCGGAAAGTCCGGATTCTCCGGAGCGGCCACGTACTGCGCCACGAAACACGCTGTGGTCGGTCTGTCCGAGGCGGTGCGGCTGGAGCTGCGCGGCACCGGCGTCGAGGTGTCGTGCGTGATGCCCGCGGTGGTGCGCACGGAACTCGCGTCCGGGCTGGGCGAGGCGCGGTTCATCAAGTCAGTAGGCCCGGAAGACGTCGCGGCGGCGATCGTCGACGCGTTGGAGCGGCCGAAGTTCGACGTCTTCGTCCCGAAATCGCTCGATCTGACCGGCCGGATCACCCGGCTGTTCCCGCGTGCGTTCGGCGAGTGGCTGGTGCGCGCGCTCGGCGGCGACCAGCTGCTGGCGTCGGCCGCGCATTCGCCCGAGCGCGCCGAGTACGAGGGCCGCGCCGCCCGGAGCGCGCCGTCCATCCCGCCTGGTGAGAGCAGCTGAGCCGGACATGCGCTTGCCCGGTGCTTGCGGGAGTGGCGTGTTGATGCCGCGCCCGCCCGCACGGCAAGATGCCCGGCAGAAGACGAGTTCCAGGAGGCGCTAGATGGTTTCCCCACCGGCCCGGTTGGCTGCCGCGGCGGCCAACGTCGTGGGCAAGGTTTTCCAGGGTGGGGTCGCCGATCTGCGGCCGATGCCGAGGGTGCTGATCGACCAGGGGCCCAACCGGTCGGTGTACCGGATGACGCACGGCGCGTCGCAGGTCTCGGGCCCGCCGGTGCTGCTGGTCCCGCCGCTGGCCGCACCCGCGCTGTGCTTCGACCTGCGCCGCGGCTGCAGCCTCATCGAGCACCTGGTCGAGGGCGGGCGGCCGACCTACCTCGTGGACTACGGCATGGTCGCGTTCTCCGACCGCCGCCTCGGCATCGAGCACTGGATCGACGAGGTGCTGCCCAGGGCGATCCGGAAGGTCAGCGAGGACGCCGGCGGCCAGGGCGTGCACCTGGTGTCGTGGTCGCTCGGCGGGATTTTCTCCATGCTGGTGAGCGCGGACCAGCCGGGCCTCCCGATCGACTCGATCACCGCGGTCGGCTCGCCGGTCGATTTCACCGCGATCCCGATCGTCGCGCCGTTCCGCCCGCTCGTGGACCTCACCGGCGGCCATCTGCTCACCCCGGTGTACCGGGTGTTCGGCGGCGCACCGTCCTATTTGGTCACCCGGGTGTTCCGCGCCACCGGGATCTCCAAGGAGATCACGAAACCGCTGGCGATCCTGAAAAACCTCGACGACCGCGACTACCTCGCGCAGATCGAGGCGGTGGACCACTTCATGGACAACATGTACGCCTACCCCGGGCGGACGTTCGGCCAGCTGTACCACCGCTTGTTCCGCACCAACGACCTCGCCGAGGGCACCGTCGACCTGAACGGGCGCAAGATCAGCCTGTCCGACGTGAAGACGCCGATGCTGGTGGTGGCGGGCGAAAACGACACCATCGCGCCGCAAGCGTCGGTGGAACGCGTGGTGCAGCTGCTGGAAAACGCGCCGGAAGTCCGGTTCCGCACCGCGCCCGGCGGGCATCTCGGCGTGCTGACCGGACGCCGCGCGCGGGGCACGACCTGGCGTTACCTGGACGAGTTTTTGGACGACCGGATCAGCTGACCGTTTCCGCGGGAATCGCGGGCGGCGGGGAATCCGCGCGCGGCCGGGAAAAACCGGCGGTACCGTGAACCGGTGATCGCTGCATACGTGACGTCGCCCGGCGACAGTTCCGAGATCAAGGTCGGTCAGCTCCCGGATCCCGAGCCGGGTCCGCGCGAAGTGCTGGTGAAAGTGTCCGCGGTGGCGGTGAACCACGTCGACACTTTCATCCGCTCCGGCGCTTATCCCACCGCGCTTACGTTCCCGTTCGTCATCGGCCGGGATCTGGTGGGCACTGTTGTCTCATCGCCAGTAGACCGCTTCGCGCCCGGCGACCGCGTGTGGTGCAACAGCCTCGGCCACGACGGCAGGCAAGGCTCCTTTTCCGAACTCTGCGCGGTGCCGGAAGACCGGCTTTACCCGTTGCCGGAAGGCGTTTCCGACGACGCCGTAGCCGTCCTGCACACCGCGGCGACGGCGTACCTTGGCCTCTTCGAGCACGCCGACGCCGGGTACGGCGAGACGATCGCGGTGCTGGGCGCGGGCGGCGGCGTCGGCAGCGCGGTCGTCCAACTTGCTTCGACCGCCGGTCTACGCGTCATCGCGACCGCCCGCGCCGACGACGCGCAGTGGTGCCGGGAATGCGGTGCCGACGAGGTTTTCGACTACGCCGATCCCGATCTCTACCGCAAGCTCCCGGCAGTGGATCTGCTGTGGGACAACGCCGGACACCACGACCTGGTCTCGGCGGTGCCGCGGTTGTCCCGCGGCGGCCGCATCGTGGCGATGGCCGGAATGCAGTCGACCCCGACCCTGCCGATCGGCCAGCTGTACACGCGCGACGCCAGCATTCGCGGTTTCGCCATCAGCAACGCCGGCATCGCCGCACTGGGTTCCGCGGCCCGCGTCGTCAACCGCGCGCTGTCCACCGGAATCCTGCGCCCCCGGATCGGCGCTCGCCTGCCCCTGTCGGAGGCCGCCGAGGCGCACCGATTGCAGGAATCAGGCGAGGCGCGAGGCCGGATCGTGCTGACGGTTTAAGCCACCGTGAGCACGACCTTGCCCTGAAGATGCCCGCGGTCCAGCAGCCGATGCGCGTCGGCGACGCGCTCGAACGGAAACGTCTCCTGCACGTGGACCCGGAGCTTGCCCTGCTCCACCAGGTCGACCAGCCCGCGCAGCCCGTCCGGATCCGGGTCCACCGCGATGCCGCTGAACCGCATTCCGGCCGCCTCGAACTTCGCGATCAACTCCGTGTCTTCGTCCGCGACCGCCGTCACCAGATGCCCGCCCGGCCGGAGAACCCCGAGCGACCGCTCGGCGCTGTCGCCGCCAAGAGTGTCGAGCACAACGTCGATCTCGCGCACCGTCTCGGCGAAGTCGACCTTCCGGTAGTCGACGACCTCGTCGGCGCCGAGCCCCTCGACGAACTCCCGCTTGCTCTCGCTGGCGGTCGTGATCACGTGCGCGCCAAGGGCTTTCGCGATCTGGATCGCGACGTGCCCGACGCCGCCGCCCCCGCCGTGGACCAGCACGCGACTGCCCGCCTCGACGCCGCCGAGGTGGACCAGCCCCTGCCACGCCGTCAGCCCGACGACCGGCAACGCCGCCGCCTCGACGTGCGAAAGCTCCTTCGGCTTGCGGACCAGATGCAGGGCCGGAGCAGCCACGACCTCGGCATACGCGTTGGCCGCACGGGGGAACAACGGCATCCCGAACACTTCGTCGCCCGGCCGGAACCGCCACGTCAACGCCTCTTCGACCACCCCGCTGACATCCCAGCCGAGCACGAACGGCGGCTCGCCGAGCAACGGAAACTCGCCCTCGCGCAGCCGCGCCTCCAACGGATTCAGCCCGATCGCCTTGACCCGGACGAGGACCTCGGTCGGGATGGCCCGGGGCTCGGGCGCGTCCGCGATCGTGAGCACTTCGGGGCCGCCGAGCTGATGCTGGGTGATGACTCGCATGACTCTCCTGATTTCTGGAGGGGAACGAAAACCAGGCTAGGAGTCCGATAGGTACCTGCGGGTACCTTGGATTCCATGAGCGGTTCCCGCGGCGTCTTCCTCGCCGACTGCCCGGCGCGGCTGGCAGTAGAGCTGATCGCCGACAAGTGGACAGTGGTTGTGCTCGCCGGTCTCAGCAAGGGCCCAGTCCGGCACGGCGACCTGGTCGAGCTGATCGGCGGCATCTCCCGGAAAGTGCTCACCCAGACCCTGCGCCGCCTCGAAGCGCACGGTCTCGTCCGCCGCCAGGCGTACGCGGAGGCCCCGCCGCGCGTCGAATACGAACTGACCCCGCTGGGAGCGACGCTGATCGAGCCGATCCACACCCTGACGGAGTGGGCCCGCGCGAATGGGGACGCGGTTCTGGACGCACTGGATTCAGCCGCGCAAAACGGCTGAGCAAGACCTGTTAACGGTGAATTCCACCTTTTAATACCGGCTGAACTGCGCTTTTCGTAATCAGTCACGCGGCAGGCACGGTCACGATTCGAATTCGGAACGGCGACGGCTGGCAACAGAGTGCAACGCCGGAGGGCCCGCCCGCGATCCGCAGGTCACTGCAGTCGGCAGAGGGAGGCCGATGGTGTTCCAGGGGGCGAGCATGCCGCCGCGGTCCGAAGCGGCGGACCAGGAGCTGCGTAGACGACCGACGCGTCGCTGACGGCGCGTCCCCGGTCCGGAATCACGCACTCCAGCAAACAGGAAATACCATGAGCGTTCCAGAAGATCGCGTAGTCGAATTCGAAGAAACCGACCATCGGAACGGCCGGTTGCGGAGGCGGATGGAGCTGGAATTCGTCAAGGACAGACTGGACAGCTCCTCGCTCGAGACGCAGTCCGTCGACGAACTCCGCTCGTCGCTGGAGCGGCTCGACGCCGTCATCGCCCGGCAACGGAAGAAGCTCGCGCTGCACAAGGCGGCGCTGGCGACGGAGAAGGCGGCGAAAGGACGTTCCGACGCCGCCCGGAAGGTGAACTCCGACCGCAGCGCGCTGAAGTTCTGCCTGGAACGGCGCGAGCAGATCCTCGAATTGATCAACGGATTGACCGTCGAAGAGGAGATCGACAAGCTCAGGAACGCGGTGTCGGTGGTCGACGACGCCGGAACCAAGGAGAAATTCCACCGGCTGCTCGGCGAGTTCGAAAGCAAAACCGGCGAGATCGACGGCGAACTGAAGGAAACGAGCCGCAAGATCGCCGAGGTCGACGCGGCGGCGATGGCCGCGGAAATCGACAAGTACGAGCGGAAAGCCAAGGTGTGGCAGAACTTCCTGGCCAAGGAATCCGTCGCGACCTACGTCGGAGCGGCGATCCTGCTGGTGATGTGCCTGTCGGTGGTGGCCGCGATGTTCGCGCACGTGGAGATCAACCAGGTGCTGTCGAGCGCGTTCCTGCTGATTTTGGGCTACTTCTTCGGGCAGTCGACGGGGAAGAAGCAGATGGAGTAAGGGAACCGCTCGGCCCGCCCCCGGTGAGGCGGGCCGAGCGGCCTCGGTCACTTCAGTTCAGCGGAAGTCTTCCCCAGCACCCGCCGGGCCACGATCAGCTGCTGAATCTGCTGCGTCCCCTCGAAGATGTCCAGGATCTTGGCATCCCGCGACCACTTCTCCAGCAACGATTCCTCCGTGTACCCGTACGCCCCGGCAAGCTCGACGCACTTCAACGTCACGTCGACCACGGTCCGGCCGGCCTTCGCCTTCGCCATGGACGCCTGCAGGGAGTTCGGCTGACGGTTGTCCGCCATCCACGCCGACTCCAGCGTCAGCAGGTACGCCGCCTCGTAGTCCGCTTCCAGTTGCAGGAAGGTCGCGGCCGCCGCGTGCTGGGTCAGGGCCGGGCGGTCGTAGTCGATGACCACGCCCGCTTCGGTCAGGATGCGGCGGGTTTCGTCCAGCGCCGCGCGGGCGACGCCGATCGCCATCGCGGCCACCAGCGGGCGGGTGTTGTCGAAGGTCTGCATGACCCCGGCGAACCCCTTGGCCGTGTCGATTTCCGGCGTGCCCAGGAGGTTTTCGGCAGGGACGCGGCAGTTTTCGAACCGCAGCACGGCGGTGTCGGACGCGCGGATGCCCAGTTTGTGCTCCACGCGCACGACCTCGAAGCCGGGCGTGGGGCGACGTCGGCCTGCTGCTGTCCATGCCGCGGCAGGGCCTTGGCAACGCGGCGATCGGCTCCGTGGCGACCGACGAGCAGCTCGAGCGGTTCAAGGGCCTGTGGGCCGCGATGGCGATCACCGAACCCGGCTGCGGTTCGGACTCGGCCGCCATCACCACGACGGCCACCAAGGACGGCGACGACTACATCCTGAACGGCGAGAAGATCTTCGTAACGTCCGGCCAGCGCGCCGACGCCGTCGTGGTCTGGGCGACGCTCGACCGCACGAAGGGCCGCGCCGCGATCAAATCGTTCGTGGTGGAGAAGGGCACTTGCGCGAGATCGGCCGGAACACCTCGGCCGCGGCCTGGTACGCCTGGTTGATCAGCGCGCCGGCCTTCTTCGGAGCTTCCAGGTTGATCATGGGGGTGCCTTTCGGAAGGGGGTCGTGAGCGGCAACGCCGGTGAGAACCGCAATGAGCACTCACGAGGGGAGCGGGTCAGAGGAGGACGGCGCCTTCCATCACGCCGATCGCTCGCAGGTCGCGGTACCAGCGCTCCACCGGATGCTCCTTCACGAACCCGTGCCCGCCCAGCAGCTGCACGCCGGCGTTGCCGATCTGCATGCCCTTGTCCGTCGCGAGCTTGCGGGCGAGCGCCGCTTCCCGCGCGTACTCCTTGCCCTGTTCGGCTCGCGAAGCCGCGCGCAACGTGACCAGGCGCAGCCCCTCCAGCTCGATCGCGATGTCCGCCACCGAGAACGCGACCGCCTGCCGGTGGCTGATCGGCTCGCCGAACGCGGTGCGCTCGTTCACGTAAGGCACGACGTAGTCCAGCACGGCCTTGCCGACCCCCGCGGCGAGCGCCGCCCAGCCGAGCCGGGAAAGCCGGACGACCTCGGTGAACACGTCCGCCTTTCCGCCGCCGAGCAGCGCGCCCGCGGGCAGCGAAACCTTCTCCAGGTGCAGCTTCCCGGTGGCCGCGCCGCGCAGGCCCATCGCCGGTTCGGACTCGATCGTCACGCCCGCGTTCGACGATTCCACCAGGAACAACGCCGGGCCGCGGCCCTCCAGATCGGCCGAAACCAGGAACAGCTCGGCCTCCGCCGCCCGCGGGACGAGCGACTTCACGCCGTCGAGCTGGTAGCCCTTCGGCGTGCGCTTCGCCTTGGTGGCGGGCTTGAACGGGTCGAACAACGGCGTCCGCTCCAGCAGCGCGAGCGCCGCGGCGGGCACCTGCTCGCCGGTGAACGCGGGCACGTAGTCGGCCTGCTGCTGCTCGTCGCCCCACGCGACCAGCGCGGTGCTCACCGCCGACGGGGCCAGCACGGCCACCGCCAGCCCGAGGTCTCCGTGCGCGAGCGCTTCCGCGACCAGCGCGTTCGTCACGACCGAACGCTCAGTGCCCGCGCCGCCCAGCTCCTCCGGAATCCCGACGAGGCTGATGCCCAGCTCGGCCGCGCGGCTCAGCAGGCCCTCCGGCGCGGCGAGCTTCTCGTCGGCGTCCGCGGCGGCCGGACGCAGCTGTTCGGCGGCGAACTCGCTGACCGTCTCGACGATGAGCTTCTGGTCCTCGTCCGGCGTCAGGTCGAACAGCCCGCGGTCGTCCGGCTTCGCCAGCCGCGCCGGTTTGCCCAGCCGCTGCACCGACGTGAACGACCGGGTCGCCGCCCCCGCCACGCGGAAACCGTTGCGGGTCCCCGTCTTGACCAGGTTCTGCACCGGTCCGCGCAGCCCGACCCGGTCGATCGCCTTGCTCCCGGCCAACCGGGTGAGCGCGGCCAGGCCGAGGCCCATCGCGTCTCGTTTCCTTGGCGCAGCCATGCAGCATCTCCCTCACGTTACCTACTCACGAGTAGGTTAGCGTGGCGATCCGGAATCCGCCAGTGCGGCCCGGCTCACTCGGAGACCGGCCGCCGGGCCAGCGACGTGCGTGACGAGGAACATCACCGCCCATCGCGCCGAACATCGCCAGCTGTGCTCGAGGGTCGTGCCGCGGTGGCCTCCGTCCGCGCGATACCTCGTGGGCACGGCAGAGGGTGCCCCGGATGGGCGACCGATCGGAGCGGTCTCGCTGACAGCGTGCGACCGACCTCGCGAGGTTCTCTTCTCTCTGAAGCCGTGACTTCACCCCTGAAGTACTTCACTGCTGAAGTCACAACTCAAAACAGAAAACCACTTTCGAAGACCTCGCCGCGTTCAGCGGAGCCCGAGGACCGTGTGCAGCACCGCGGTCAGCTCCGCCTGCAGATTCGGCCTGGTTTTGATCCGCCCGGTCCGGCTGAGGTCGTTCGCGATGGTCAGCGCGGCGTGCACCCGGATCTTCGCCTCGCGCGCCGGAAGCTCCGGAAACACCGCGCACAGCAAGGAAACCCACTGGTCGACGTAGTCGCGCTGGACTCGGCGCAGGTCGGCCTTGTCGCGTTCCGGCATGGTCACGCGGTCCGCGGTGAAGGACACCAGCAGCTCCGGGGTGCGCAGCAGGATGTGCACGTACGACGCGGCGAGCCGGCCGAGCGCGGACCGTTCGTCGGCGGCCTGCAGCGCCTGTTCGGCGGCCAGCGCGAGCCGGTCGGCGGCGCGGTGTCCGATGGCGACCATCAGCGCGGCCTTGCTGGGGAAATGCCGGTAGACGCTGGGCCCGGCGATGCCTGCCGCGGCACCGATGTCCTCCATGCTCACCGTGTGGAAGCCGCGTTCGGCGAACAGGCCGGTCGCGGCGGTCAGCACCTGCTCGCGGCGGGACGGCGTGCCGAGGCTGCTCGCGACCGGCGGCGCGGGCTCTTCCGGAACCGGCAGTGAGACGTCGAGCACTGCCAGAGCCAGCTCGACCAGCAGCGGCACGAAGCGTTTGCGCGCCACCGAGGTGTGGTGCACCGCGACGCTTCCGAACACCGACAGCGCGGCCCAGCACAGCAGCTCGGCCTCGTCCGCGGACAGCTCCGGACGCAGGGTGAGCAGGGCTTTCGTCCACGCGTCGAGCACCGCGCCGGAGCGGCGGCGGATCTCCCGGCGCTGCTCGCGGGGCAGATGCGGGCCTTCCCAGCGCCACAGCGCGGCGATCTCCCGGCGCTCGACCGCCTGCGTCGCGAGGCCGGTGAGCAGGGCGTTCAGCTGCTCGGGCGGCGGCGCGGAATCGGCGAGCGCGGCCGCGGTGGCCGATTCCATGTCGTCGATCCCGGCGAGCACAACGTAGGCCAGGATCGCCTGCTTGTCGGAGAAATGCCGGTACAGCGCGGGGCCGGTGACGCCCGCCGCGGCGGCGATGTCGTTGATCCCTACGCCGTGGAACCCCCGCGCGCGAAACAGCTCGGCCGCGACGGCAGCGAGCTGGGCCTTGCGGTCGCGAGGGCGCGTGCCGCGGGCGGGAGACGTACTCATGGTGAACTGACCATAGCGCTAATCGGAACGACAGCAACCCATTGACACCATGGGGTTCACCGGGGCTATGTTAATGGCCATTAGCACCTACTGGCCGGTATAGTCGGCGAGCGAGATACACCGCAGTGTCCAACGACGCCGCTTCGCGGAGGAGTGTTCAGTGAGTAGCGAGGCCTACATCTACGAGGCGTTGCGCACGCCCCGGGGCAAGAACAAGGGCGGTGCCCTGCACGGCACCAAGCCGGTCGACCTGGTGGTCGGCCTCATCCAGGAGCTGAAGGTCCGCCACCCGAACCTCGATCCGCAGGCGATCGACGACATCGTGCTCGGCGTCGTGTCCCCGGTGGGCGAGCAGGGCGCGGACATCGCGCGCACCGCGGCGCTCGTCGCGGGCTTGCCGCAGACGGTCGCGGGCGTGCAGCTCAACCGGTTCTGCGCGTCCGGCCTGGAGGCCACGAACGTCGCGGCGCAGAAGGTCCGCTCCGGCTGGGACCAGCTGGTCATCGCGGGCGGCGTGGAGTCGATGTCGCGCGTGCCGATGGGTTCCGACGGCGGCGCGCTGTTCATGGACCCGGCCACCGCCTACGACCACTACATCGCGCCGCAGGGCATCGGCGCGGACCTGATCGCGACGATGGAGGGCTTCACCCGCGAGGACGTCGACGCCTTCGCGGTCCGCTCGCAGGAGAAGGCCGAGGCGGCCTGGTCCGGCGGTTACTTCGCCAAGTCCGTGGTGCCGGTGAAGGACATGAACGGCGTCACGATCCTGGACCACGACGAGCACCGCCGTCCGGGGACCACGCTGGAGGGGCTGGCGAAGCTCAAGCCGGCCTTCACCACGATCGGCGAGATGGGCGGCTTCGACGCCGTCGCGCTCCAGAAGTACCACCAGGTCGAGAAGATCGACCACGTGCACACCGGCGGCAACTCGTCCGGCATCGTCGACGGGTCGGCCATCGTCCTGGTCGGCTCCGAGCAGGCGGGCAAGACCTTCGGCCTCACGCCGCGGGCGCGCATCGTCGCCACCGCCTCGATCGGGTCCGAGCCCACGATCATGCTGACCGGTCCGACGCCGGCCACCGAGAAGGTGCTGAAGACCGCGGGCCTGACCCCGGACGACATCGACCTGTGGGAACTCAACGAGGCGTTCGCGTCCGTCGTGCTCAAGTGGCAGAAGGACCTGCACCTTCCGGACGAGAAGATCAACGTCAACGGCGGCGCGATCGCCATGGGCCACCCGCTCGGCGCCACCGGCGCGATGCTGGTCGGCACCGTGGTCGACGAGCTGGAACGCCGTCAGGCGCGCCGCGCGCTGGTGACCTTGTGCATCGGCGGCGGCATGGGTGTCGCGACCATCATCGAGCGGGTGTGAGGACCGAGATGACCGAGAGCAAGACCATCCGCTGGGACAAGGATTCCGACGGCATCGTCACGCTGACCCTGGACGACCCGGACCAGTCGGCGAACACGATGAACCAGGCCTTCCGCGAGTCGCTCGCCGCGACCGTGGACCGGCTGGAGGCGGAGAAGGACGACATCACCGGTGTCGTGCTCACCTCGGCGAAGAAGACCTTCTTCGCCGGCGGCGACCTGCGCGACCTGATCCAGGCGAAGCCGGAGCACGCGGCCGAGATCACCGCGTCCAGCACCGCGATGAAGGGCCAGCTGCGCCGGCTCGAGCAGCTCGGCAAGCCGGTCGTCGCGGCCATCAACGGCGCGGCGCTCGGCGGCGGCCTCGAAATCGCGCTCGCGACGCACCACCGCATCGCGGCCGACGTCAAGGGCAGTCAGATCGGCCTTCCCGAGGTCACCCTGGGCCTGCTGCCCGGCGGCGGCGGCGTGGTCCGCACCGTGCGGCTGCTCGGCATCCAGAACGCGCTGCTGAACGTGCTGCTGCAGGGCCAGCGGATGAAGCCGCGCAAGGCGCTCGAAGTGGGCCTGGTGCACGAGGTCGTGGACACCGTCGAGGAGCTGGTGCCCGCCGCGAAGGCGTGGATCAAGGCCAACCCCGAGGGCGGCGTGCAGCCGTGGGACGTCAAGGGCTACAAGATCCCGGGCGGCACCCCGTCGAACCCGAGCTTCGCGGCGAACCTGCCCGCGTTCCCGGCGAACCTGCGCAAGCAGCTCAAGGGCGCGCCGATGCCCGCGCCGCGCGCGATCCTCGCCGCCGCGATCGAGGGCGCGCAGGTCGACTTCGACACCGCGATCCTGGTCGAGACGCGCTACTTCGTGAGCCTGGCCATCGGGCAGGTCTCGAAGAACATGACCAAGGCGTTCTTCTTCGACCTGCAGACGATCAACTCCGGCGGTTCGCGTCCGGACGGGTTCGAGAAGTACACCGCCAAGAAGGTCGGCGTGCTCGGCGCCGGGATGATGGGCGCGGCGATCGCCTACGTGTCCGCGAAGGCGGGCATCGACGTGGTGCTCAAGGACGTCTCGCAGGAGGCGGCCGAGAAGGGCAAGGGCTACGCGGTCAAGCTCGAGGAGAAGGCGCTCTCGCGCGGCAAGACCACGAAGGAGAAGTCGGACGCGCTGCTGGCGCGGATCAAGCCGACCGCCGACCCGGCCGACTTCGCGGGCGTCGACTTCGTCATCGAGGCCGTGTTCGAGAGCGTCGAGCTGAAGCACAAGGTGTTCGGCGAGATCGAGAACATCGTCAACGCGGACGCGGTGCTGGGTTCCAACACCTCGACGCTGCCGATCACCACCCTCGCCGAAGGCGTGCAGCGGACCGAGGACTTCATCGGGATCCACTTCTTCTCGCCGGTGGACAAGATGCCGCTGGTCGAGATCATCTGCGGCGAGAAGACGTCGCCCGCCACGCTGGCGAAGGTCTTCGACTACACGCTGCAGATCCGCAAGACCCCGATCGTCGTCAACGACAGCCGCGGCTTCTTCACCTCGCGGGTCATCGGCACCTTCATCAACGAGGCGGTCGCCGCGCTGGGCGAGGGCGTCGAGCCGGCGTCGATCGAGCAGGCGGGTTCGCAGGCAGGCTACCCGGCCCCGCCGCTGCAGCTGATGGACGAGCTGACCCTGACGCTGCCGCGCAAGATCCGCGCGGAAACCCGCGCCGCGATCGAGGCCGAGGGCGGCACCT
Organism: Amycolatopsis sp. VS8301801F10; assembly: GCF_046195355.1. Lineage (NCBI taxonomy): Bacteria > Bacillati > Actinomycetota > Actinomycetes > Pseudonocardiales > Pseudonocardiaceae > Amycolatopsis > Amycolatopsis sp. VS8301801F10. Next base: position 2,922,590 of record NZ_CP176065.1, read on the forward strand.
GGACGCCGCACGCGTCCGAGGCCGTCATCGACACGATGATCGACAAGTACGACCGCAAGGGCCGCAGCACCGGGGCGGGCTTCTACGAGTACGACGAGAACGGCAAGCGCACCGGCCTGTGGCCGGGCCTGCGCGAGGCGTTCAACTCGGGTTCGGCGGACGTGCCGTTCGAGGACCTCAAGGAGCGCATGCTCTTCGCCGAAGCGCTGGAAACGGTGAAATGCTTCGACGAGGGCGTCCTGACCTCGGTCGCGGACGCCAACATCGGGTCCATCTTCGGCATCGGCTTCCCGGCCTGGACCGGCGGCGTGATCCAGTACATCAACCAGTACGAGGGCGGCCTGCAGGGCTTCGTGGACCGCGCCCGAGAACTGGCCGCGCGCTACGGCAGCCACTTCGAGCCGCCGCAGTCGCTGGTGGAGAAGGCCGCCAAGGGCGAGATCTACGAATAAGGATCTGTGGTGGCGGGGCCGCTTCGGGATTTCCCGGGGCGGCCCCGTTTTTCGTGGAGGGGGCGATGGCGGCCGACACACCGAACCGACCACCAGGTTCCACAACACCCGCTGCGGGACGGACCGTGATCCGAGCCGAGAGCCGGGCTCGGCTTCCTGGAATATTCGGGGTTGGCGACCGCTTGCTCGTCATCGGAAGCGGCGGGCACGTCCTCGGCACGCGGCGGATGCGGGGAACGATCGCGCGACAGGCGAACAATTAATTCTCTATTTCCGAAGTGATGATCTACGATTTTCGTAGCAAGGCGGAAAATTGATCAACCGGCGTGGAGAAACCCGTTGCTGAGCGCAACCACGTTTCCAGAGAATGGCTGAACCCGCCGTCACTCGAACAGTCGCAAGCCGCTCGCGGAAAACCGGGAAACCTTGCCATGTCGGCATAATTCCGGGACCCCTCCCTTCCGGAGCGTGGTTTACTTCGGCATGGACCAGACGGTGGCCGTCGCGAGGGAGCAGCTCGCGTTCGCTGGGGCGGATCGGCTCGTCAAGCTGATCGGGGCGCTTTATCAGCGGCCCCGCGTCGGCGACCGGCCGCGGGAATTGCAGGACAACGGGGAATGGCAGCGCGGTTATCACCAGGAGCGCGCCGAGCGGCGCGGACTGCCCATGGTGTGCCTCGTCGGCGACGCGCGCGAAGGGGTGCTCGAAGAGCTGGCCTCCCGGTTGCGGAACGCGAAGCCGGCGGGCACGGTGCGTTCGGCCTACCTCTCGCTCGCCAAACGGGCGGATTCCGACAAGCCGGGCGAGGCGACCAAGGAGAGCGTCGAGGCGGTGCGCGAGATTCTTCGGCAGGTCCGCAATACTCTCGTCAGCAACTCCCGTACGCGGGAAAGCCGATTGCGGTTCCGGCTGTTCACGCTGGTCGACCAGCTCATGGCGAAGCAGTTCTCGCCGGGCGAATCCGATCCTGAGCGAGTCCTGCTGCGCGAACTGCAAGAAAACAATCTCCTGGTCCGTTTCCGCGGAGCCATCGACAGCGCCAGCCGCGAGCTGGTGCCGCAGCATCCGGCCTGGCGGTTTCCGTTGCTGCTCTTGCGATTGCTGACGTTCGTCGTCTTCCGCGTCGCCGTCACCGGGCGCGTGCCGGGGCTGTCCGGCCGGTACCGCTGGTTCCTGCGCCAGCCGCACCTCGCGCCGGAGATGTCCGGCAGCTTCGTGCGCTTCGCGATGCGTCTCACCCACGGCGAATGGCAGAACGAATCGCCCCAGTATGTCGCGCGGTTGCTGGTCAACTCGTTCCTGGAGGACCTGCGCCGGGAGTACCGGCTGCGGCCGTGGCAGTTCTGGCGGCGGCGCCGGATGACCTACCCGGTGCTGCTGCTCGACGAGGTCGGCCCGGCCAACGGCGGCTACCGGCTGCTGGAGCTGATCAACGAGGTCCGCAACCAGGTCGGTCTCTTCGATCCGCTGCTCGTGGTGAGCGCGAGCCAGGGTCCCCCGCCGGACGCCGAGCCGAGCGAGGAGCGGCCGAAGTTCCATGCCGTCGAGGCTGCCATCGCGTACCAGGCGTGGCAGAACCTGCTCGGCGCCGACCGGCGCGCCCGGCGCCCCACCGCGTGGTACCTGCCGATCTGCCTCGACCCGCCGCGGACGGAGGACGAAAAAACCGGGGTGCGCAAGGGAATGCTGACCCTTGGCGAGCACTACGACCTCTCCGGCGGACGCGCGGCGTGGTGGACGACGCGCTGGGTCCGGGCCGGGGTGCCCGCGGTGGTGCTCGCGCTGGTCGCCGGGTTCGCGGTCGTGCGGTATCAGTCCTTTCTGGACAGTCACTGCGGCACCTCGAGCGAGTGGCTGACCTGGGTGGACGACCAGTGCGTCGGGGTGTCCGACGGCACCTTCACGCTGTTCTCCCCGCTCGACAAGGAGGGGACGATCCAGCAGGTCGAAGCGGTGGTCGCGGATCAGAACCGGCGGGCCGAGGAACTGCACCAGCAGCATCCGGAACGGCCGTACATCACGCTGGTCGACCTGGAGGCGCTGACGTCGTCGAACGGCACCGCCGAAGGGCTCACCGCGGAACGGGAATCGCTGGAAGGCTTCGCGGTCGCCCAGTCGCGGCAACTCAACGCGACCGCCGCGGCCGAGCCGATCGTGCGCATGCTGATCGCCAACGGCGGCAAGGAAATGCTCCAAGGCGCGGCGGTCGCCAGGACGCTGCTGGAGATGGCGAAACAGGACCCCAGCATCGTCGGCGTGGTCGGCCTGGACATGAGCAGCGAGCCGACCGCCAACACGATCCGCGCGCTCGGCGACGCGGGCATCCCGGTGGTCGCCGCGACGCTCACGGCAGACCAGCTCGCGGACCAGAACCCGATCTACTTCCAGGTCGCGCCGCAAAACCGCCGGGAAGCAGCGGTGGCCGCGGCGTTCGCCGCCGAGCGTCCCGGCCCTCGCTCGCTCCGCGTCTACTACTCCGACGACGACACCGATTTCTACAGTCCCAACCTTCGCGACAACCTGCTGAAAGCCTTCAAGGACAAGGGTTTCGCGGTCGAAGCACGCGCGTTCGTACCGGACGAAGGGCAAACGGCGAGGCCCGCGCACCTCCGGTACGGCGACCGGCTCGTGGGCAACGCGGGCGCTGCCGGGCGGGACAGCTGCTCCTACGACGGATACGCGTTCTTCGCCGGCCGAGGCGTCCCCGATTTCGGAGCGTTCCTGACCGGAGCCGCGCAGTGCGGCAGCACCGCGACGATCATCGGCGATGACGACGTCGCGCGTTTCGTCGCTGATTCCGTCGCGAGGGAAGACCATCGCGCGCTGCCGTACTACTATTTCGCGCTCGCGAACGCACCCGCCACGCCTGCGAAAGGCCTCGCGCGCGACTTCTACGCCACGCTCAACGCCAAGTTCGCCTTCGAGCGCACCGAAAAAGGCCGGTCGTTCGACGGCCACGCGGCACTGTCCTACGACGCCGCGCTGGTGATGATCACCGCGACCGCGTACCTGCGGGAGACGTCGTCGAAAATCCCGGTAACGCCCGGTGCGGTATGGCGCGAGATCGCCGCGATCCACACCTCGCGGCCGGATGCCAACCAGACCAACAAATACATCGAGGGAGTCAGCGGAACCATCGACTACGGGGGAGACATCGGCAGGCACGTCCCGCAGGACAAACCGCTCGCGGTACTGCGCGTCCAAGGCGGCGAGGTCGACCCGGAACTCCAGGGCTTCTGCGGCAAGGCGGTCTCCCGAGCCCCGGACCCGTGGTGCCCGGCGGACGGCTGAGGCTCGGCTGTAACAGTTTCCCGCGGATTCTCGACCTCCTCGCATTGGATCGCGAGGAGGTGCCGCGTGTTGCGAAAACTGGGGATGGCGTTGGCTGCGGGCGTTCTGGTCGCCGGATGCGGAGCGGCCCCGGCCGGGACCGCGCCGTCGGCGGTCACCAGCGAGTATTCGCCGCCGCCGAGTACCTACAGCGCACCGGAAACGTCGGCGACGCTGACGACACCGCCGACGTCGTTCGCGCTCCCGGTGACCACGCAGCCGGTCGCACCGCTGGTCGCGCCGCCAACTACGGCGGCCAAACCCAAGACCGTCCCGCGGAGCACGACGCCGAAGGCCGACGTGCCGGACCAGGCCGCGCCGGATCCGGGTCCCGCCGAATGCGGCCCGACTACTACCGCAACTCCTCCGGAAACTGCGTCCACCGCCCCGACTCGAACCCCTCCGGGGCGACCGCCCAGTGCAACGACGGCACCTACAGCTACAGCCAGCACCGCTCCGGAACCTGCTCCCGCCACGGCGGCGTCAAGCAATGGCTTTGACCCAGCCCGGCATTGGGCCAAACGGACCACCCCGTTAAGTCGGATCCATCACGAACCCTCCGTTCCGCTCCTCCCGACCGGTAGCGTGCGAATCCGGTACGGCATACGGGACGGGGGACGTGGTGGCGCGGGCGGGTTCGGGGCCGATCATCGTGGTGCTCGCCTCGTGCGGGCTGGTCGCTTCGTTCATGCAGACGCTGGTCATCCCGTTGATCCCGGCGTTTCCGCGACTCCTGCACACCACGCCGACGGACGCGTCGTGGGTCGTTACCGTCACGCTGCTCGCCGCGGCGGTGTGTACGCCGGTCGCCGGGCGGCTCGGGGATCTTTACGGCAAGCGGCGCGTGCTGCTCATCAGTCTGGCGGTGCTGATCGCCGGATCCGTCGTCTCGGCGCTGACCAGTTCGCTCGCGCTGATGATCGTCGGCCGCGGGCTGCAGGGCTGTGCGATGGGCGTGATCCCGCTCGGCATCAGCATCATGCGCGACGAACTGCCGCCGGAACGCGTCAGCGGCGCGATTTCGCTGATGAGCGCGACGCTCGGGGTCGGCGGCGCGATCGGGTTGCCGGTCGCGGCGATCGTGGCCCAGCACGCGGACTGGCACGTCCTGTTCTGGGGCGCGGCCGGGCTCGGCCTCGGCTGTGCGCTGCTGATCCTGCGGTTCGTGCCGGAATCGCCGGTCCGCACGCCGGCGCCGTTCGATTTCCTCGGCACGCTCGGGTTGATCGTCGGCCTCACCAGCTTGTTGCTGCCGATCGTGAAGGGTGGCGAGTGGGGCTGGGGGAGTCCGCCGACGCTCGGGTTCGCCGCGACCGCCGTGGTCGTTCTCGCGGCTTGGGGCTGGTACCAGCTGCGTCGCCGGGACCCGCTGGTCGATCTGCGCGTCTCGGCGCGGCGGCCGGTGTTGTTCACGAACCTCGCGTCGGTTCTGGTCGGCTTCGCGATGTACGCGATGTCCTTGTCGTTCCCGCAGTTGCTGCAAGCGCCATCGGCGACCGGTTACGGGCTCGGGCTCAGCATGGTGGAAGCTGGGCTGTGCCTCGCGCCGAACGGCCTGGTCATGATGGCGCTGTCGCCGGTTTCCGCGCGGCTGACCAACCGCTACGGCGCGCGCGTCACGCTCATGACCGGGGCGATCGTGATCGCGGTCGGCTATGTCTTCGCGATTTTCCTGATGGCCAACGCGGTCGAGCTGATCATCGCGTCGGTGATCATCGGGGCCGGCGTCGGAATCGCGTACGCCGCGATGCCCGCGCTGATCATGAGCGCGGTGCCGGTCACCGAAACGGCGTCGGCGAACGGGCTCAACTCGCTCATGCGGTCCGTCGGCACCTCGACGTCCAGTGCCGTGATGGCCACGATGCTCGCCCACCTGACGATCACCGTCGGTTCGTTCACCGTGCCGTCGCTCGCCGGGTTCCGTGCCACGTTCGCGGTCGCCGCGGCCGCGGCGGTGGCCGGGCTGGCGTTGACCGCGGTGGTGCCGCGGTTCCGTGCCGCCAGCCCGGAACTCGCCCGGGTCTAGAGCAGCGGCGGAACGGCCGCGTCGATCAGGTGCGGCCCCGGCTCGGCGACCGCGCGCCGGAACTGCTCGGCCAGCTCCTCCGCGGTCGTCGCGCGGGTCGCCGGAACGCCCATGCCCTCGGCGATCTTCACGAAATCCAGGTCCGGACGGCCGATGTCCAGCAGGTCCTTCGCCTTCGGCCCGTCCCCGGACGCACCGACGCGCTGCAGTTCCATCCGCAGGATCGCGTACGCGTTGTTGTTGAGCACCACCGTGGTCACGTCGAGGTTCTCGCGCGCTTGCGTCCACAGCGCGGAGATCGTGTACATCGCGCTGCCGTCGGATTCGAGGTTGATCACCGGCCGTCGCGGAGCCGCGATCGCCGCGCCGACGGCCACCGGCATTCCGTAGCCGATCGCGCCGCCGGTCAGGGTCAGCACGTCGTGCCGCGGCGCGCCCGCCGTCGCGGCGGGAAGCAGGAGACCGGACGTGTTCGCCTCGTCCACGATGATCGCGTTCTCCGGCAGCATCGCGCCGATCACGTCGACCCAGTTCTGCACGGTGAGCGGGCCGCTCGGCAGCTCCGGCCGTCCGGCCTCCTGCAACACCGGTTCGGTGTCCGCGGCGACCAACGCGGCGACCGCTTCCAGCGCGGCCGGGACGTCCTGACCGACGGTCGCGAGGACGTGGACCTCCGCACCTTCCGGGGTCAGCTCGCTCGGCATGCCGGGGTAGGCGAAGAACGACACCGGGGCCTTCGTGCCCGCGACGATCAGGTGCTTGATGCCGTCCAGCTGGTACTTGGCCTGCTCGGCGAGATATCCCAGCCGTTCGATGTTCGGCAGGCCGGCACCGCGCTCCAGCCGCGCCGGGAAGGTCTCGGCGAGCGCCTTGACCCCGGTCGCGGCGGCGATCCGGCTGGTCGCGCGCAAACCGGCTTCGCGGCAAGCGGATCCGCCGATCAGCAACGCCGCCGGTTCGCCGCTGCGCAGTACGTCCGCGATCCGCTGCACGGTCGTCGCGTCGACCGTCTGCGGCACGCGCGGCGGAATCGGCTCGCAGGTTTCGCCGCCCTCGCCCCACGACGCGTCGGCGGGAAGGATCAGCGTCGCGACCCGGCCCGGTGCGTCCTGCGCCGCCGCGACCGCCGCCGCTGCGTCCGCGCCGACGTCCTTCGTGTGCCCGGACCGGCGCACCCAGCCTTCGAGCGAGCCCGCGATGGCGTCGATGTCCGACTCCAGCGGGGCGTCGTACTGCTTGTGATAGGTGGCGTGGTCGCCGATCACGTTGACCACCGGCGTGTGCGCGCGCCGCGCGTTGTGCAGGTTCGCCAGGCCATTCCCCAGCCCGGGGCCGAGGTGCAGCAGCGTCGCGGCGGGCTTGCCGGCGACCCGCGCGTACCCGTCCGCGGCCCCGGTCACGACGCCTTCGAACAGCGCGAGCACGCCGCGCATCTCCGGCACCGAATCGAGCGCGGCGACGAAGTGCATCTCCGACGTGCCGGGGTTGGAGAAGCACACGTCGACCCCGCTGTCGACGAGCGTGCGGATGAGGGACTGGGCGCCGTTGAGCGTGCTCACTGTGCTCACTTTCCGGTTTGCGCGAACAGAACGCCGGGGTTCAGGATCCCGGCCGGGTCGAAGCTTTCCTTGACGCGGCGCAGCAGGTCGAGCTTCGCCGGGTCCTCGAGTTTGGCGTAGTACTTGGTCTTGGTGCGGCCGAGGCCGTGCTCGCCGGAGATCGCGCCGCCCAGTTCGTAGGCGTAGCCGAAAATGTCGGTGAGCAGCTGCGAGCGCGTGTCCGGGTCCTTGCAGAAGATCGCCAGGTGGACGTTGCCGTCGCCGGCGTGCCCGCAGCCGATCGCGCCGCCGCCGGCGGCCATCGCCAGCTCGCGGGCTTTGGCCAGGAACTGCGGCATCGCGGTCCGCGGCACCACCACGTCGATCACGTCGTCCGCGCCCGCGGCTTTGGCGTTCCAGAAGGCTTTTTCGCGGGCCTCGATGAGCTTGCGGGCGGCACCGCCTTCGAGCACGTACGCGTCGATCGCGCCGAGTTCGACCAGCAGTTCGCCGAGCGATTCGACGTCCTCGCCGAGCCGGTCGGCCACCCGGTTTTCCAGCGCCACGGCCAGATACGCCTGGGTCCGGTCGCGGATTTCCGCCGGGACGCCCAGTTCGAGCTTGTCGTTGTAGACCATCGCGGCCATCGTCAGGTTGTCGATGTACTCGAGGATCTGCGGGGCGAGACCGCTCGCGGCGATCTTCGGCACCGCGGCCATGACCTGGTCGAAATCGTCGAACGGGGCCAGCACCGTCGCGCCGTGCGGCAGCCGGGGCTGCAGCTTCACGGTCACCTCGGTCACCAGCGCGAGCGTGCCCTCGGAGCCGATGATCAGCTGGGTGAGGTCGTAGCCGCTGGAAATCTTCGACATCCGGCCGCCGGTGCGGATGATCTCGCCGGTCGCGAGCACCGCCTGCAGGCCGGAGACGTTGCCGCGGGTGATGCCGTAGCGGATCGCGCGCATGCCGCCGGCGTTGGTGCCGACGGTGCCGCCGACGCTCGCGCTCAGCTCGCCGGGATAAACCGGGTAGGTGAGGCCGTGCTCGGCGGTCTTCGCGTCGAGTTCGGCCAGTGTGACACCCGGCTGGACCACGGCGACGTGGTTGCCGGTGTCGATTTCGAGCACCGAGTTCATCCGCTCGAACGAGACGAGCAGGCCGCCCTCGACCGGACGCGCCGCGGCGGACAGGCCGCTGCCGGATCCGCGCGCGGTCACCGGGATGCCCTCGGCGGCGGCGATCTTCACCAGTGCGGAGACTTCTTCGGCAGTGGCCGGCTTCGCGACGTACGCCGGTTTCTGGCCGGGCGTGCTGAGCGCCTCGTCGTGCGCGTAGTCGTCGGAAATCGCGTCACCGGTCAGCAGGTTTCCCGGTCCGACGGCACCTGCCAGCTGTGTTGCGATCTCGCTCATGCCACTCCCTCGTGCGCGCGTGCTTCGTGGCCGCAGCCTAGCCGTTCTGGTACGGGACTGGCCATGAATAGTTTTCACGTTAGCCGACGCGGGCACGAAAAAGGCCACGCCGCGCGCGTGGCCAGGAAGGGGGAGAACCCAAGCAGGGACCGGCCCGCGCCAACAGGCCGGCCCCTGGGTTAATCCTCGGTGCCGGTCAGACGAGCCAGCCGAGCACGTGCGCCAGGTGCGCGAGCAGACCCGAGATCAGGTCGTGGCCGTGGTGCGCGTGCTGGGTGAACATCTGCATTGAGGGGCTCCTTGTTCGGATTGTTCTTTCTTGGTGCTCTCGCGAGGAGCCAACGCAGATTTCCACCGCCGGACTCGCGGTGTCAAAACGCCGATTTCCCTGTGCTGGCAAGGGATCGGCGGCCGGGGAATCTTCCCATGTTAAACATGTAAGGCTTTCGGGTTTGCCGCCGGGGGTGCACTGTGGACTCTTCGCCACGGTTCGTAGCGAACCCCGGCTCCGCTCACCCTCGGTAGCAGAAGCGCGCTGCGGCAACCGGGCGGAGCCGCCCCTCGAACCGGTGAATGCGAAACCACGATTGGTGAGTTCCCGAGGTTCACACCGCCGGGTGATCATCAAGGCTGGATCCCTTGTCCGGCAGGGGATTCGGGGTCTCGACCATGATCGCGGAGGGTCAACCCAGCTTCACTCTGGAGAGACAATCTGGCCCGATCGGGCAGCGAAAAGGGCCGGTCCCTCCGCGGTGGAGGAACCGGCCCTGGAGCGACTGTCAGTCAGCGCGGGCGAACGACAGCGTCTCGCCTTCCACGCCCCGCAGCCACAGGTCTTGCGCGGCCGCGGCCATCTCGGACAGGCCTTCCTCGATCGTGGCGAACACGTTGCCGGGGACCCAGCCCGCGTCGCCGTTGATCAGAAGGTTGTTGCGGCCGTAGAAAATCGCGAGATCCGTGGCACCCTGGTCGCTGTGCGCCTCGCTGCCCTCGTCGTAGCCGTACGCCGGGTTGCCGATTTCCCAGGCCTCGAATCCGAAGTAGACCACGTCGCCGGGAATCGGGGTGATGGTCGGGTTCTCGCGGCCCGGTTTGGGTTCGGCGAAGGGCGGCACGAGCGTGTAGACCTCGTTGCGCGCGTACTTCGCGTGGTAGGCCGAGCCGCTCTGCGGCAGCGCGTCCCACACGGCCTTGCAGGTACGCGGTGCTTCGTCGTCGAGCAGCCGGGCACGGCAGCTGACGCCGCGCTTGTCGAGGCTGATGGTGATGTAGCGCGCCATGCCTCAGCTCCCCGTGACCGACGTGACGACCTCGCCCCAGATGCGCAGGGCGTCGTCGACCTGTTCCGCGTTGACGACCAGCGGCGGCACCATGCGCACGACGTTCGAGTACGCGCCGCAGGTGAGCAGCAGCAGTCCGCTCTTCGCCGCCGCCTGCTGCGCGGCCTGCGCGGTGGCGGTGTCGGGTTCGCCGTCTGCCGTGGTGAACTCTGTGCCCACGAGAAGCCCGAGACCGCGTACGTCGCCGATGGCCGGCGTCTTGTCCGCGATGACGCGCGCGCCTTCGAGGAGCTGACGGCCGCGCTCCGCGGCGTTCTCGACCAAGCCTTCGTCCTTGATGACGTCGAGGGTCGCGATCGCCGCCGCGCACGACACCGCGTTGCCGCCGTACGTGCCGCCTTGCGAACCCGGGTACGCCTTCGCCATCAGCTCTTCCGAAGCGGCGATGCCGGACAGCGGGAAGCCGCTGGCGAGGCCCTTCGCGATCAGCACGACGTCCGGGCGGACGTCGAAGTGGTCGTGGCCCCAGAACTTGCCGGTGCGGCCGAACCCGGCCTGCACCTCGTCGAGCACCAGCAGGATCCCGTGCCGGTCGGCGCGCTCGCGCAGCCCGGCCATGAACTCGGTGTTGGCCGGGACGTAGCCGCCCTCGCCGAGCACCGGCTCGATGAAGAACGCGGCGGTCTCGCTCGGCGCGGAGACGGTCTGGAAGAGATAGTCCAGCTCGCGCAGGGCGAACTTCGTCGCCGTCTGCTCGTCCCAGCCGTAGTGGTAGGCGTACGGGAACGGTGCGACGTGCACGCCGGACATCAGCGGCGAGATGCCCGCGCTGAACCGCGTGCCGGAGGTGGTCATGGTCGCGGCGGCGACCGTGCGGCCGTGGAAACCGCCCTGGAACACGATCACGTTCGGCCGCTTCGTCGCCTGCCGGGCCAGCCGCAGCGCGGCCTCGACGGCCTCGCTGCCGGAGTTCGCGTAGAAGAGCGAATCGAGCCCGGACGGCAGCACGTCGCCGAGCTTGCGGGTCAGTTCGAGCAGCGGCTGGTGCATCACCGTCGTGTACTGGCCGTGCACGAGCTTGCCGATCTGCTCGCGCGCGGCCTCGACCACGCGGGGGTGGCAGTGCCCGGTGCTGGTCACCCCGATGCCCGCGGTGAAGTCGAGGTGACGTTTCCCGTCGACGTCGTAGAGGTAAACCCCTTCACCGTGGTCGACGACGACGGGCGTTGCCTGCTTGAGCAGCGGGGAAAGCTGGGCCATGCGGCGCCCTCCTGGGTGCGGGTGGAGACGGTTGTCGATTGTTGACAATATCCATAGCATGAGTTCGGGACAACAGGAACAGGAGCGAGCTGGATGAGCGGGATCACCGAGAACGGCGTCGTGGGCGCGGTCGGCAAGGAACTCTTCATCGGCGGCAAGTGGGTCTCCGCGCGCAGCGGCAAGACCTTCGACGTGCAGGACCCCTCCACCGGCGAGGTGCTGTGCCAGGTCGCGGACGCCGGGCCGGAAGACGGTCTCGCGGCGCTCGACGCGGCGGTCGCGGCGCAGTCCGGCTGGGCCGCGGTCGCGCCCCGGGAGCGCGGCGAGATCCTGCGCCGGGCCTACGACAAGCTCATCGAGCGCCGCGACGAGCTGGCGTTGCTGATGACCCTGGAAATGGGCAAGCCGCTGGCCGAGGCCGCCGGGGAAATCACGTACGCCGCCGAGTTTTTCCGCTGGTTCGCCGAGGAGGCGGTGCGGATCGACGGCGGCTACGCGGTGGCCCCCAACGGCAACGGCCGGTTCCTGATCACCCGCCAGCCGGTGGGTCCGACGCTGCTGATCACGCCGTGGAACTTCCCGATGGCGATGGGCACGCGCAAGATCGGCCCGGCCGTCGCCGCGGGCTGCACGATGGTGATCAAGCCGGCCGCGCAGACGCCGCTGTCGATGCTCGCGCTCGCCCAGATCCTCGCCGACGCCGGGCTGCCCGAGGGCGTGCTGAACGTCGTCACCACCAAGGACGCGGGCGGCGTGATGGAGCCGCTGATCCGCGACGGACGCGCGCGCAAGCTGTCCTTCACCGGCTCGACCGGGGTCGGGCGCAAGCTGCTGGAGCAGTGCGCGGAGAAGGTGCTGCGCACGTCGATGGAGCTGGGCGGCAACGCGCCGTTCGTCGTGTTCGACGACGCGGACCTGGACGCCGCGGTCGAGGGCGCGATGCAGGCGAAGATGCGCAACATCGGCGAGGCGTGCACCGCGGCCAACCGGTTCTACGTGCAGCGCGGCGTGGCCGAGGAGTTCTCCCGCCGGCTCACTGAGCGGATGCAGGCGCTGCCGATGGGCCGGGGCACCGAGGAGGGCGTCGTGGTCGGCCCGCTCATCGACGAGGCCGCCGTCAAGAAGGTGACCGAGCTGGTCAAGGACGCCACGGACAAGGGCGCGCGGGTCCTCACCGGCGGTTCGCGGGTCGACGGCCCGGGGCACTTCTACCCGGCGACCGTGCTCACCGACGTGCCGGTGGACGCCCGGCTGGCCAGGGAGGAAATCTTCGGCCCGGTCGCGCCGATCACGCCGTTCGACACCGAGGACGAGGCGGTCGAGAAGGCCAACGACACCGAATTCGGCCTGGTGTCCTACCTGTTCACCAGCGACCTGAAGCGCGCGCTGCGGGTGTCGGAACGCTTGGAGGCCGGGATGATCGGCCTCAACCAGGGCATCGTGTCCAACCCGGCGGCCCCGTTCGGCGGCGTCAAGCAGTCCGGGCTCGGCCGCGAGGGCGGCACGGTCGGCATCGACGAGTTCCTGGAGACCAAGTACATCGCGGTGAGCCTGTGACACACCGGATTGCCAGCATCCCGGGCGACGGAATCGGGGTCGACGTCACGATCGAAGCGCGCCGGGTCCTCGACGCGGCCGCGGACAAATACGGTTTCTCCTTGGAGTGGACCGAATTCGACTGGAGCTGCGAGCGGTACACGAAGACCGGCGCGATGATGCCGGAAGACGGCGTCGAGCAGCTGTCGGGTTTCGACGGCATCCTGCTCGGCGCGGTCGGCTTCCCCGGCGTCGCGGACCACGTTTCCTTGTGGGGCCTGCTGATCCCGTTGCGGCGGGCGTTTCAGCAGTACGTCAACCTGCGGCCGGTCCGGCTGCTGCCGGGGACGTCCTCGGTGCTGGCCGGGCGGAAGGCCGACGAGCTGGAAATGGTGATCGTCCGGGAGAACTCCGAGGGCGAGTACTCCGAAATCGGCGGACGGCACAACGCCGGGCGGCCGGACGAGTTCGTGCTGCAGGAATCGGTGTTCACGCGGGTCGGGGTGGAACGGATCATCCGGTACGCCTTCGAACTCGCGCGCACCCGCTCCCGGCACGTCACCTCGGCGACCAAATCCAACGGGCTGATCCACTCGATGCCGTACTGGGACGAGATTTTCGCCGAGGTCGCGGCCCAGCACCCGGACGTGCGCGCGGAACAGTGCCATGTGGACGCTCTCGCCGCGCGGATGGTGCAGGCCCCGGACCGGCTCGACGTGGTGGTGGCGTCGAACCTGTTCGGCGACATCCTGAGCGACCTCGCGGCCGCGATCACCGGCGGACTGGGCATGGCTCCGTCCGGAAACATCAACCCATCGGGTGAGTTTCCGTCGATGTTCGAGGCGGTCCACGGCAGTGCCCCGGACATCGCCGGACAGGGCATCGCGAACCCGGTCGCGCAGATCCTCGCCGCCGCGATGCTGCTCGACCACCTCGGGGAAACCGTTGCCGCACAAGCGATCCGCGCCTCGGTCGACGAGGTGCTGACCGCGGGCGAAACGCTCACCCCCGACCTCGGCGGAACCTCTACCACAACCGCGCTCGGCGCCGCGGTGGCCGCTTCGCTCCGCTGATTTTTCGTCGGTGCCGCGCGGTTGACTCTTCCCTGACCCGCCGACGGGTCCCCGAGGGGAGGAGGGCGCGATGTGCCAGAGGTGCGAGGAACCGGACAGACCGGAGGAGCAGTACCTGATCGAGGTGCTCGACGAGATCAGGGAGCACGGCTGGTGCGTCCAGGGCGTGCTGGGAACGGGTTCCCGGCCGCCCTGGGCGTACACCGCGGGCCTGACCGTGCAGGGCTTGCCCGAGCTGGTGGTCACCGGATTGCTGCCGCACCACGCGGTGCGGCTGCTCAACGCCGCGGCCGAACAGTCGCTGCGCACCGGACCGCCGGTGCCCGGCGAACAGTGGTTGCTGCCCCGGTTGCCGCGGCTGGAAATCGTCCAGGTCAGCGTTCCCGCGGCGCATCTGCATATCGCGGTGTGCTGTTACGGCGCGGGAATCGAAGCGAGACAGCTGGTGTACGCCGACTCCGCGGGCTGGTTCCCGTGGTCTCCGCGGTACAACTCCGGCCGCGGCGGACAGCCGGTGCTGGGGGTGCGGCATGGTTGAGTTTCCCTTGCCGCGCCAGGGTTTTCTTCGTTTGCCACCGGTAGGATCGGAGCATGCCCGAACTGCTGGCCCCCACCGTCCGCCTGCACCGCGCCTGGCTGGAAGCACACCGCGAGTGGGGTCCGGGCTTGCACGAGGACGGCTTCGGCCTTTCGGCGGCGGACCAGGTCGATTCGCCGGCCGGCTTCGCCGCCTGGGTCGGCTCGTTGGCCGCAGACCATGCTGTCCACCGCTGGCTGGTCGAAGACGGACGGGTGCTCGGCGGAATCGCGTTGCGCACTGGACCGGCCGAGTACGTCCGCTGGGCTGGGCACCTTGGCTTCGGCCTCCGTCCGTCCGCGCGCGGCCGTGGTCTCGCTTCCTGGGCGCTGCGCGAAATGCTGCCCGAAGCGCGGCGGCTGGGCTTGTCTCGCGTGCTCTTGGTGTGCGAGGGGGAGAATCTGGCGTCCGCCAAGACGATCGAACGCGCTGGCGGGGTGCTGGAGGAAGTTCGCCAGACCGGCCATGGGCTGGTGCGGCGATACTGGATCACGGTGGACCCGGCGGCGGCCTGAGCTGTTCAGCCGGCGCTCTCCGTCGCCGCGATGGCCTCCCGAAGCGTGCGCCGCGCCTGCGCGATGTCCTCCGCCCGGCGGTCGAGTTCGCCCAGCGCTCCCGGACAAGCGGCCGCTTCCTGGGCTTCCGCTCAGTCCGCCTGGACGTGTCCGCGGGCCAGCTCGTCGCCGGAATCGACCACGCCGCCCGGGTTTTCCCCGGAATCGGCGAACTGACCTCGCCTCCCGGCACCGCCGCGCGGATCGAGCCAGTGCTGCGAGCGGCCACTGACCACAGTGGACTCCCGATGGTCGTGCACGGCTCCGCCGCCGTACGGCGACCCAGTTTTGTCCCGCACGACGATCGAACGCGTGACCCAGCCCGGAGAAGTACGAGACCGGGTCCTGGGCGGCACGATGGCGGAGGTGCTGGGGCTATGACCTCCGCCCACGGCAGGCACCGGAGCGCGACCTCACTCCGCGGCCGCCGCCCGGTCCTTCAAGCTCCGGCCCGGAAGCAACCGGCTGATCGCGTCCTCCATGTGCGCGTCCAGCAACTGCAGCGCGGTCTCCTCGTCGCCCGAGCGCAGGGCTTCGATGATCCGCGTGTGCTCCTCCACCCGGTCCTCCACGCCCTGGTACGTGCTCTGCAGCAACGTCAGGCACATCCGCGTCTCGATCAGCAGCGTCCGGGCCATGCGCACCAGCCGCTTGCTGCCCGACGCGTTGATCAGCGCCTCGTGGAAGCGCAGATCAGCCTCGGACAGCGCGGCCGGATCGTCCGCGGCCGCCGCCATGTCGGCCACGTTCTGTTCCAGCGTGGTGGCCACCGCCTCGCGGTCGCCGCGGAAAGCGCACAGCAGGGCCGCCCGTTCGACCGCCGAGCGGGCGAGGTAGATGTCGAAGACGTCCGCCGGTTCGAGGTCGATCACGAACAGGCCCCGGTGGCGTTCGCTGCGCAGCAAACCCTCGGACACGAGATGCTGCATCGCCTCGCGCAGCGGGCCGCGCGAGACCTGGAAGCGGGCGGCCAGATCGGTTTCGCCGAGCTGGGTTCCCGGGGGCAGGGCTCCGGTCATGATCGCGTCGCGCAGCTGGCGCGCGATCACGGCGGCGGTCGATTCCCGGCTCACCGGTTCTATGTCAGGCAGTGCGACCACGGGTCAGCCCCTCGTCCGGAACAACGCGCCCAGCGAACGCACCAGCCGGGTCTCGCCGGTCAGCCGCAGGCCTTCCCACACGGTCACCTGGTTGGCGGTCAGCACCGGCTTGCCGAGCTTCGCCTCGATGTCGGTGATCTCGCCGAGCGTGCGCATCGCGGTGTCCGGCACCAGGACCGCGTCGGCGTCCGGGTGGTCGTGGCTGACCGCCAGATCGACCACGGCCTCGGGCGTGAGCTGGCCGACCTCGGCGGCGGTGTCGATGTCGGCGCTCGACATCGAGAGCACCTCGACGCCGCCCGCGGCGAGGAAGTCCACGAACAGCCGCGCGACGTCGTCGGGGTAGCTCGCGGCCACCGCGACTCGTTGCACGCCAAGGGCTTTTGCCGCGTGCACGAAGGCGAACGAGGTGCTCGAAGCCGGGACCCCAGCGGCCTTGGCGAGCTGGTCGGCCTGGTTGCGCGCGCCGTCCCAGCCGTACACGAAGCTGCCGGACGTGCAAGCCCACACCACCGCTTCCGGCTGGTGCTTGGCGAGCAGCCGGGCGCCTTCGGCGAGCCGGGTTTCGCTGCCAAGGTCGAGCAGTTCGGGCACGGCGTGCAGGTCGGTGCCGTAGATGTGCGCGACCGGCAGGCTGATGGCTCCGGCGGCGGAATCGGAGCCGCCGAGAAGCTGTTCCGCGAGCGGGTAGTCGTCCTCGGCCGCGTGGTCGGGGTAGATGAAGCCGATCGTGGTCACGAAACCTCCGGGATGCGCAGATTGTCGACAATATTAGCGGGAGCGGTCAAGACACCTCCCGGAGCCAGTGGCCGGGTCCCACGACGGGCAGCCGCATCCGGCGCAGGCAGGCCCACATGGTCAGCTGGTTGGCGGTCAGCACGGGTTTGCCGAGCGCCTTCTCCAGCGGTTCGATCAGGTCGAACGTGGGGAGGTTGGTGCAGCTGACGAAGATCGCCTCGGCTTCGCGGTGGTCCGCGGCCAGGATCCGCTCGGCGATGGTGCGGTAGCTGACCTTCCAGATGCCGCCGCCCAGTCCGAGATGGTCGCTGGACACGGTGGTCACGCCGACCTCGGCGAGGAAATCGTGGAGTTTGCCGGTGAGGTCGGCGTCGTACGGCGTGAGCACCGAGACCCGGCGCAGGTCGAGCTGGTGCAGCACCTCGACGAGGGCGCCGGAGGTGGTGACCGCGTCCGGCGCGCCCGCGTCGCAGATCGCCTTGGTGAGGGAGCGTTCGTAGTCGATGCCGTTCACGAAGCTGCCCGAGGTGCACAGGTACGCGACCACCTCGGGCTCCACGTGCAGCACGTCGCGCGTGGCCGTGGCGAGGTGCCGGCTGTCGCTCACCAGCTGGGCCATCTCCATGCTCACCGGGACCGGTTCGTAGGGGGTGCGGGCCAGGTGCAGCGACACCTCCATCGGCACCCAGCGCCACAGTTCGCGCTCGAGCGCGAGGTCGAACGGCGCGATCACGCCGATGCCGCGCTGGGCGAGCGGGCCCTCGAACGCGAGGAAGTCCAGATCCAAGGTTCAGCCTCCGGAATACGCTGTGCCGATGCCCGTCCGGTGCTCCGGGGGTGGTCCTCGGATTGTTGACAATCATACGAGCCACTTTTACCGTGTCAATCGTGAACGCCCCGGAAACTCCCGTCCTGGCCGTGCTCTGCGGGGCGGCCCAACCACCGGACATGGCCGCTATCGAAGAGGCGGCGGTAGTTCGTTACACCGACGAGCGCGGCCTCGCCGCTGCGCTGGCCGGAGCCGACGCGTTGTTCGTCTACGATTTCCTCTCCACCGCGGTCCCGGCGGCGTGGAAATCGGCGGACCGGCTGCAGTGGCTGCACATCGCGAGCGCCGGCGTCGATCCGGTGCTGTTCCCGGGGCTGCGCGAGAGCGACGTCGTGCTCACGAACTCGCGCGGCGTGTTCGACGACGCCATCGCCGAGTACGTGCTCGGCGTCGTGCTGGCGTTCGCCAAGGACTTCGCGCGGTCGCTCGACCTGCAGCGCGCCGGCACGTGGCAGCACCGCGAGACCGAGCGGATCGCCGGGCGGGAGGTGCTGGTGGTCGGCACCGGGCCGATCGGAAGGGCCATCGCGCGGATGCTGCGCGCGGCCGGGATGCGGGTGTCCGGGGCGGGCCGCCGCGCCCGGGCCGGGGATCCGGATTTCGGCGTCGTGCGCGAATCCGCCGAGCTGACGCGGTATCTGCCCGAGTTCGACTACGTCGTCGCGGTCGCGCCGCTCACCGACCAGACCAAGGGCATGTTCGACGCCGCCGCGTTCGCCGCGATGAAGCCGTCCGCGCGGTTCGTCAACGTGGGCCGCGGCGAGCTGGTGGTCACTTCCGACCTGATCGCCGCGCTGCGGGCCGGGGAGATCGCCGGCGCCGCGCTCGACGTCTTCGAAACCGAGCCGCTGCCCGCCGAAAGTCCACTGTGGACCATGCCGGACGTCCTGCTGTCCCCGCACATGTCGGGCGACTTCCTGGGCTGGCGGCGGACGCTGGTCGAGGTGTTCGAGGGGAACTTCCGGCGCTGGCTCGCCGGCGAACCGCTGTGGAACGTCGTGGACAAACGGCTCGGCTACGTGCCGTCCGAATCGCAGGGAGGCGCCGGATGGGCGACCGGGAACTGACCGCCAGCGAACTCGTCGCCGCCTACGCCACCGGCGAGCTGTCGCCGGTCGAGGCGACGAAGGCGGCCCTGCAGAACATCGAGGACCGCGACGGCGAGGTCAACGCCTACTGCCTCGTCGACGCCGAGCGGGCGCTCGACCAGGCGAAAGCGGCCGAGGCCCGGTGGCGCGACGGGAATCCGATCGGCGCGCTCGACGGCGTGCCGGCGTCGATCAAGGACATCTTCCTCACCCAGGGCTGGCCGACGCTGCGCGGTTCCACGAGCATCCCGGTCGACCAGCCGTGGGACGTCGACAGCCCGGTGATGGCGCGGATGCGCGAGGCGGGCCTGGTCGTGCTCGGCAAGACGACCACGCCGGAGATCGCGTGGAAGGGCGTCACCGACAGCGCGCTCGCGGGCATCACGCGCAATCCGGTGAACCCGCGGATGACGGCGGGCGGGTCCAGCGGCGGCAGCGCGGCCGCGGTCGCGGCGGGGATGGGCGAGCTGTCCGTCGGCACCGACGGCGGCGGCTCGATCCGGATTCCCGCGTCGTTCTGCGGAATCGTCGGCATGAAGCCGACGCATGGCCGGGTCCCGCTGTTCCCGGCGAGCCCGTTCGGCCCGCTCGCGCACGCCGGGCCGATGGCGCGCAGCGTGGACGACACGGCGTTGCTGCTGGACGTCCTCGCGCTGCCGGACCACCGCGACCCGACCGGGCTCGCGCCGCCGGTCAGCGCGTACCGCGAGGCAGTGCGGCGCGACGTGCGCGGGCTGATCGCCGCGTACTCGCCGTCGCTCGGTTTCGTCGACGTGGACCCGGAAGTCGCGGCGATCGTCCAGTCGGCGGTGCAGTCGCTGGCCGACGCCGGGCTGCAGGTGGAGCAGGCCGACCCCGGATTCGCCGACCCGAAGGACGCGTTCGACGTGCTGTGGTCGGCGGGCGCGGCGAAATCGCTCGACGCGTTCCCGCCGGGCAGCGAACCGCGGGTCGACCCGGGCCTGCGGCGCGTGTGGGAACGCGGCCACACCTACTCCGCGAGCGATTACCTCGACGCCACCGCGGAGCGCGCCGCGCTCGGCATCCTGATGGGCGAGTTCCACACCCGCTACGACGTGCTGCTGACGCCGACCGTCCCGATCCCGCCGTTCGAGGCGGGCCACGACGTGCCGCCGGGCAGCGGGATGACCGAATGGCCGGAGTGGACGCCGTTCACCTACCCGTTCAACATGACGCAGCAGCCGGCGATCAGCGTCCCGGCCGGGCGCACCGAAGCGGGCCTTCCGGTGGGCCTGCAGATCGTCGGCCCCCGGCATTCGGACGATCTGGTGCTGGCGGTCGCGAAGCTGCTGGAGGAGGTCCGGCCCTGGGCCGCGCCGTGAGGTACGGCCCGCGGAGCTTCCACGTCGACCCGGCGGAGGCGAAGGCGAAGCCCGACCGCGGCCTCGTGCGCACTCGGATGGAGCCGTTCAACGGCGACGACGAGCTGGTGTTCAGCGCGAGCGCGGTCAGCTTCCGGTCGGTACGGCCGGAGCCGCCGGCCGGTTCGTGAGTTTCCGGACCTCGCGGCTGCACAGCGCGAGCCCGGTCGCGACCAGGCTCAGCATTCCGCACGTGACCAGCACCGGCTCGCGGCCGAAGTGCTGCACGAGGGGACCCGCCGCGATCTGCCCGAGCGGCATCGCGGCGATCGACCCCAGGATGTCGTAGGAGTACACGCGCGCGAGCCGGTCGGGCGGGATGTGTTCCTGCAGCGAAACGTCCCACGCGACGCTGAACTGCTCCATCGCCAGCCCGGCCGCCAGCATCGCGATCAGCACCGGGACGAACGACGGCCACCAGCCGAGCGTCAGCACCGGCAGCGCGTCCAACGCCACCAGGGCGACCCCGAGGAACAGGGCGTGCCGCGGTTGCCAATGCGCCGCGACGATCCCGCCCAGCAGCGCGCCCGCGGTCTGCGTCGCCAGCGCCAGGCCCCAGCCGGACCGGCCGAAGGTCTCGTCCGCGACGACCGGCCCGATGACCGAGAGCGCGCCGAATCCGGCGGCGTTGACGACCGCGAACTGCGCCACCACTGCCCACACCCAGGTGCGGGACCGGAATTCGTGCCATCCGGCGACCAGATCGGCGATCGGCCTGCTGCCCGGCGTTCGTTCGCCGCTCGGCAGCCGGACCGCGTGATAGGCGAGCGCGGCGGCGAAGAACAGCAGCGAGTTCACCGCCAGCGCCCAGCCGGATCCGGCCGCCGCCACCACGACCCCGGCGACTCCCGCCCCGGCGATGCGGACGCCGTTGATCAGCAGCCCCAGCAACGCGTTCGACGGAGCCAGCAGCTCCCTCGGCACGGTCTGCGGGGTGATCGCGCCCGCGGCGGGCATCGACATCGCCGAGACCGCCCCGTTGACCACGCTCAGCGAGACGAGGAACGGAAGCGTGGAGAATCCACAAAGGACACTCACGGCGATCAGCGCCTGGCTGAGCCCGGCCGCGGTCTCGGTGCCCTGCAGGATCACCGCGCGCGGCAGCCGGTCCGCGAGCACCCCGCCGAAAAGCAGCAGGAGCACGTTCGCCAGCGACCGGGCCCCGACGACCAGCCCGAGATCGACCGCCGACCCGGTGCGGTCGAGCACCGCGAACGCGAGGGCGACCGGAGCGACCGAATTGCCGAAGGCACCAAGCGTCCGGCCGGCGGCGAGGGCGCGGAAACTGCGGTGCCGCAACGGCTCCAGGAAGCGCACCGGCTGAGTTTCCCGCGACTGTCAACCGAATAATCAGCACGTGGGAGCATTCGCGCCGGGCAGACGGCGATGCTGTGCTCGGTTCATGCGGACGACGACCCTTGGCCGCAGCGGCCTCGAAGTGTCCCGGATCGCCTTCGGCACCGGCGGGTTCGGCGGGCAGTGGGGCAGTTTCGACGAGGACACCGCGATCGCTGCGATCCGGCGCGCGCACGAACTGGGCATCACCCTTTTCGACACCGCACGTGCTTACGGCACCGCCGAATCTCTCCTGGGCAAAGCGTTGCGCAGCGAGCTGGACTATCGCCGCGACAGCGTCGTCATCGCGACAAAGGGCGGGACTCATCCTGGTTCCGCCCGCATCCGCGATTCCCGCCGAGCGTGGCTCGCCCAAGGGGTGGACGAGAGCCTGCGCGCGCTCGGCGTCGACCATCTCGACCTGTACCAGATCCATTGGCCCGATCCGCGGACGCCGGCGGCCGAGGTCGCCGGAACGCTGCAAGAGTTCGTGGACGTGGGCAAGGTGCGTCACGTCGGGGTCTCGAACTACGACTCCGCGCAGCTCAGCGCAGTGCACGAGACGGTGGAAACCGTGCAGGTGCCGTATCACCTCTTCCGCCGCGGCGCGGAAACCGACCCGCTCCCGTACGCCCGTGTGCACGACCTCGGCGTGCTTGCCTACAGCGCGCTCGGCAGCGGTCTGCTCACCGGCTCGTTGAGCGCGTCGACGGTCTTCGACGCCTCGGACTGGCGGTCGCGCTCGTCCGCTTTCCGCGGAGAATCCTTGCGGCACAACCTGAAGATCGTCGACCAGCTCTCCGCTTTCGCCAGCGAACGAGGCGCGACAGTGAGCCAGCTGGCCATCGCGTGGACGCTGGCGAAGGTCGACGTCGCCATCGTCGGCGCCCGCCGCCCGGCCAGCATCGAAAAGAGCGCGACCGACTTCCAGCTCACTCCGGCCGACCTCGCCGAGATCAACCGGATCGTCGCGGACGCCGTGCCGGTCGGCGGAGCCAGCCCGGAGGGCATCGACTGACCTAGACCCGGGTCGCGAATTCCAGCTCGGCCAGCGCCGTGTCGAGGTGCGTCAGGATCCGCTGCAGGTGCGGGACACTGCGCCGGCATCCGGTGACGCCGAAGTCGAGATTGTCTCCGTTGCTGGTCAGCGTGATGTTCAGGGCCTGCCCGTCGAGCAGCACCGACGCCGGGTAGATGCCGTCGAGCGCCGCGCCGTTCCAGTACATCTGCTTGCGCGGGCCGGGCACGTTCGAGATCACCAGGTTGAACGGCGGCCGGGTGTTGCCGACGAAACCGGGGATCGGCGACGCGCCCAGCTGGGCCACGTTGAGCCCGGACAGCAGCAGCGTCTGCAGCGGCGACAGCTGCGAGAACAGCTTCTTTCCGTTCGACATCGACTCGGAGATCGCGGCCAGCCGCTGTGCCGGGTCGGTCAGGTCGGTGGCCAGGTTGCACAGCAGCGCGCCGATGTTGTTGCCGGTGGCGTCGCCGGAGTCGCGGCGGCGCAGCGACACCGGGACCATCGCGACCAGCGGCGCGTCCGGCAGCGCGCTCTGTTCGATCAGGTAGTCGCGCAGCGCGCCGGAGCACATCGCGAGCACGACGTCGTTGCGGGACACGCCGGCGGCGGTCGCGACCTCGCGCACCCGGTCGAGCGGCCAGGACTGCGCGGCGAACCGGCGCGCACCGCCGATCGGCACGTTCAGCATCGTCTTCGGCGCCTGCATCGGCAGCGTGAGCCGGTGCTCGCGGAACGCCTCGCGCGCCACCTTCGCCGCGGCCGGCGCGATCCCCGCCACCTGCTCGAACGTCTTGCCCACCAGGGCGAACGGCGACTTGGCCGCGCGGCCGTCGTGGTTCGCGGCGGGCTTGTCGCGCGAACCCCACGGAGGCGGGCAGTCCAGGTCAGCCGGGTCGTCGGACAGCGTGCCTTGCAGATGGCGCAACGCCGAAACGCCGTCCATCAGCGCGTGGTGGATCTTCGAATACACCGCGAACCGGCCGTCGCGCAGTCCTTCGACGAGGTGCGTTTCCCACAGCGGCCGGTGCCGGTCGAGCAGTGTGCTGTGCCAGCGCGAGGTGAGTTCGAGCAGTTCACGGATGCGGCCTGGCTGCGGCAGCGCGGAATGCCGGAAGTGGTAGTCGAGTTCCAGGTCGGTGTCCCGCGACCAGCGCACGTGCCCGACGGTGTTCACCGGACGGCTCGGCCGCATCCGGAACACGCTGCGCATGTTGTCCGATTCCAGCAGCGAGCGGCGCAGATCGCGCAGATAGTCCTCGCCGGCGCCCTCGGGTTTGCGGAACAGCTGAAGCCCGCCGACGTGCATCGGGTGCTCGCGGGTCTCGACCATCAGGAACATCGAGTCGGTCACCGGCATCAACGGCATTGCGCCACCCCTTCCCGCCGCGCCGGGGGACCTCGGCGTCCCCGGCACCCGGAGTGTACGCACGAAAAAGGCGGTGCTTCAGATCTCGCGGCCAGCCGGGGGACAACCGGGCCGCGCGGCGGTGACAAACCCTGTCCGGTGACGTGTCTGCAGCTGCTTACGGGAGGCGGATACCATCGCTGGCGTGGCAGGACGGACTGGAGCTCAGCAGCTGGGGGACGCGCTCACGGCTCTCGGGACCGAGGTGGTGTTCGGCCTGCCGGGGGTCCACAACCTGCCGCTGTGGGAGGCGTTGGCGGACACCGGGATCCGGCTCGTCAACGTCCGGCACGAACAGACCGCGGGCTACGCGGCCGACGGTTATGCGCGCAGGACGGGAAAACTCGGCGTCGCGCTCGTGACCACCGGCCCCGGCGCGGCGAACACGCTCGGCGCGGTCGGCGAAGCGATGGCATCCGCGGCTCCGGTGCTCGTGATCGCCACGGACATTCCGTCGACGCTGCGCCGTCCGGGTGTCGTGCGCGGCGTATTGCACGAAACCTCCGACCAGCAGGCGATGTTCGCGCCGGTGACCAAGGCCGGGTTCACGGTGCACCGCGCGGACCAGATCGCCGCGACGCTGCACCGGGCCGCCCGGCTCGCCCTGATGCCGCAAAGCGGTCCGGTGTATTTGGGCATTCCGACCGATTTCCTCCGCGAGACCACGCCGCCGCGCGAACCGCCCGCCCCGCCCGCCGAACGCGTGCTCGACCTGCCGGACCTGCCGCGCGCGGCGGAGCTGCTGGCGTCCGCGCGCCGTCCGCTGATCTGGGCGGGCGGCGGTGCGCTGCGGGCGGAAGCCGGGGAAGCGATCGGGCAGCTCGCGCAGCGGCTGGCCGCGCCGGTGCTGACCACGTTCGGCGCGCGCGGCCTGCTTCCGCTCGATCATCCTTGCCTGGCCCCGAATCCGGTGCACGCGCCGGAGGTCGGGCAGCTGTGGGACGAGGCCGACGTGGTGCTCGCGATCGGCACCGATTTCGACGGCCTGATGACGCAGAACTGGCAGATGCCCGCGCCGCCGAAGCTGATCGCGATCAACGTCGACGCGGGCGACGCGGCGAAGAACTACCGGCCGGACGTCACCCTGGTCGGCGACGCCCGCCGCGTCGTCGAATCCCTGCACCCGGAAACGCGGTCCGGCCTGGACGAGCTGACCGCGCGGCTGGCCGGGATCGGCCGCCGGGTGCGCAGGCGCATCCGGGACGAGGAGCCGCAGGCCGCCGACTTTCTGTCCACTTTGGAAGAAGTGCTCCCGGCGGACGGGACGATCGTCGCCGACATGTGCGTCGCCGGGTACTGGATCGGCGGCTTCCACCGGGTTCGCGCGCCGCGGCGGCTGGCGTACCCGATGGGCTGGGGCACGCTCGGCTACGGCTTCCCGGCGTCGCTCGGCGCGGGCGCGGCAGCCGAGGCGGCAGGCGGCGGGCGTGTCCTGTGCGTCACCGGCGACGGCGGTTTCCTTTACGCGGTAGGGGATTTGGCGACGCTGGCCGAGGAACAGCTGCCGGTGACGGTCGTGGTGGTGGACGACGGCGGCTACGGCATGCTGCGCTACGACCAGGACCAGGAAGGCCTGCCGCGCCGCGGAGTCGACTGGGACAGCCCGGATTTCGTCGGACTGGCCCGCTCGTTCGGCGTGCACGCGGACCGGGTGTCCGGCTTCGGCCGCGCGTTTCGCCGGCTGCTGAGCGAATTCGTCGAATCGGACGAGCCGAACGTGCTGGTGGTGCGCGCGAAGCTCAAGCCGCCGCTGAACACTTCGCCGCGGTGGTACCGCAAACCGCGCGGCTGAGCCGAACCCTCCCGGACGCTGGCTGATTCCCCTCGCGGCCGTCCGCACCCAGCGACACCTTTCCACGTTGGCGCCGCCCTGGCCTTGCTCATGTCAGGTTCCTGACATACAGTGGTTGATGTCAGGAACCTGACACCGAGCAAAGGAGCAGCACCATGCCCGCCGTCGGCCCCGATTTCCTCTCGCTCCAGGCACGCGATCTGGACGCGTCACAGGCGTTCTACGAGCGCTACCTCGGCCTCGTCCGCTCGCCCGCAGGACCTCCGCACGCCGTCGTCTTCGAAACGAAGCCGATCGCCTTCGCCCTCCGCGAGGTCGTTCCCGGCACCGATCTCGCCTCCGTCGCCCAGCCGGGCCTCGGTGCCGCGATCTGGCTGCTCGCCACCGACGTCCAGGCAATTCACGACGCGCTCGTCGCCGACGGGCACCGCATCGTCTCCGCGCCCATCGACGGTCCCTTCGGCCGCACGTTCACCTTCGCCGACCCCGACGGCTACCACGTCACCCTCCACGACCGTGGCTGAGGCGAGCACCCTGGTTTTCGGACCGCTCGGCCGGCAGGTCTCGCCCGCGCTGGTCGCGCGGGGCCGGAACCCGGAAACGATCACCGCGGCGGGCCGGAACCCAGCGCGTCTCGCGGAACTCGCTTCCGCCGGATTCCGGACCGCGTCCGTGGACCTGTCGGATTCCGCTCTCTCCCGGCTCATCGGCAGGCCGACGCCCGGCCTGCTCGAAGGGTTGACGGCACCGTGAACAGTCAGCGGTTCTGGATCAACACCGTCACTCTGGACCACGTGGAAGCCGCCGCCGAGGGCGGCTTCACCCAGGCGGAGCACGGTGCGGGCAAACGTCTTCGGCAGCCGCGTCCGGGCGATGAGATGATTTTCTACTCGCCGCGCACCAGTTTGTCGGGCGGTAAACCGGTCCGGCAGTTTACCGCGTGGGCCACCATCACCGGCGAAAAGCCTTACCAGGCCTACGTTACCGACGATTTCCGGCCATGGCGGCTCGCGGCTTCCTTTCATGACTGCGCACGGGTGGACGCCAAACCGCTCGTCGGCCAGTTGTCGTTCATCGCCGATCCCGCGCATTGGGGTCTGCCGTTCCGCCGCGGCTTGTTTCCCATTCCTCAGCGGGATTTCGCGACGATCCTCGCGCGGATGACCGGGTGAAGGTCAGCTGCGATGCGAATCCGCTTCCCAGCTGAGGAACGCGTCCAGCGTTGCTGACCGGTGCGCCCGCGCGCAGTGCTCGATCCATTCGGCACCGGAACCGGCGCGGATCAGGTCCAGCAGCTGGTCGTGTTCGGCGACCGACGCGAGTGCTCGGGCGGGCACGAACGAGAACGTCGAATCGCGGATCGCGGCCAGCTGCGCCCAGCCCTTTTTGACCAGGTCGACCAGGGTGGGGTTGGGGCAGCGGGTGTAGAGCACCTCGTGGAACTCGTGGTTGAGCCGGGTGAACTCGACCGGTTCGAGCTGGTCGAGACCGGCGCGCATGCGGTTGTTGAGTTCGGCCGCCTCGGCGAGGTCGTCGGCGGTCAGGTGCGGCGCGGCGAGCGCGGTCGCCGCGCTTTCCACGATCGCGAGCATCTGCATCGTGTGCTCGTAGCCGACCGGGTCGATCGCCGCGACGGTCGCGCCCACGTTGCGCTCGAAGTGCACCAGCCCCTCGGCCTGCAGCAGCCGGACGGCTTCCCGCACCGGGACCGTGCTCACGTCGAATTCCTTCGCCAGCGAACCGAGGACCAGCCGGTGCCCGGCCGGGTACTCGCCCGCGGTGATCCGGGATTTCAGCACCTGATAGGTGTGCTGGCTCTTACTGAGCCCGGCCTGCTCGTGCGTTGTGGACATCCCTGTCGCCTCCCCTTCGCAACCCGCCGGGGCGGGGTGTCCAGGCCACGGTAACCGGTCCGTTCGTTGCGCTAAATAATATACTATCCAGCGGACGCGTCCGCTGCGTGGAAATCGCACGTACGCTGTCAGTTCCGACCACTGTAGACAAACGGCCTGGTCAGTTACCGCATTGAGGCTTGTCGGGATGGCGACTGATTATATACGATCTGCCACGGCCTGAAGCACTGTCAGCAGGGGAGGCGCGATGCCGCGCACGACCGGGATCAGCAGAGAACACCGCCGCGTCGTGCTGGCGGCGATGGTCGGCACGACTATCGAATGGTTCGACTTCTTCATCTACGCGATCTGCGCCGGACTGGTCTTCGCGACGCAGTATTTCGCGGTGCTCGGCAAGGACGCGTTGATCGTGTCGTTCGCGACGATCGGCATCAGCTTCTTCTTCCGCCCGGTCGGCGCGGTGATCGCCGGGCATCTCGGCGACCGCCTCGGCAGGCGCGCGATGCTGATCCTCACCCTGCTGCTGATGGGGATTTCGACGGTGCTGATCGGCCTGGTGCCGAACACCGCGTCGATCGGCGTGTGGGCCCCGATCATCCTGGTGCTGCTGCGCATCGTGCAGGGGCTTTCCGCGGGCGGCGAATGGGGCGGCGCGGCACTGCTCGCGGTCGAGCACGCGCCCGCCCAGCGGCGCGGGCTGTACGGCGCGTTCCCGCAGATCGGCGTCCCGATCGGGCTGCTGCTGGCCAACGGCGTTCTCGCGCTGGTCACCGCGCTCACCTCGCCGGAACAGTTCCTGGCCTGGGGCTGGCGGATCCCGTTCCTGCTCAGCGTGGTGCTGATCGTGGCCGGACTGATGATCCGGTCGCGGGTCGCGGAAAGCCCGGTGTTCGAGGAGGTCCGCGAGAAGAAGGCACGATCGAGCATGCCGCTGGTGCAGTTGTTCCGGCACCACTGGAAGCTTGTCATCGCGGGCGCGCTGCTGTTCGCGGCCAACAACGCCGTCGGCTACATGACCACCGGCGGATACGTGCAGTCGTACGCGACCAAATCACTGCACCTGGACCGTTCGACGGTGCTGATCGCGGTGATGATCTCCGCCGTCGCCTGGCTGCTGAGCACGCTCGTCGGCGGCTGGCTCGCCGACCGGATCGGCCGCGTGCGCACCTACCAGGTCGGGTTCGTGCTGCAGCTGGTCTGGATGTTCCCGTTCTTCGCCCTGGTCAACACGGGAAGCGTCGGACTGCTTGTGCTCTCGCTGGTGTTGTTCTCGGTCGGGCTCGGGTTCACCTACGGCCCGCAGTCGGCGCTGTACGCGGAGATGTACCCGACGACGGTCCGCTACAGCGGCGCGGCGATCTCGTACGCGATCGGCGCGGTGCTCGGCGGGGCGTTCGCGCCGACCATCGCCGAAACTCTGCAGACCAACACCGGCACCGTCTACGCGGTCGGCGGCTACCTCGCCGTGATGACCGTGATCGGCCTGGTCACCAGCTTCTTCGTCAAGGACCGGAAGGGCGCGTCGCTCAGTTCCGCGCCCGCGAACGCATCGGCAACCACCGTCGAAAACGTCTGAGCGGGGGCGCGCGATGCGGACCCAGACCCGAAGCGACTACTGCGCGTGGCTCGACGCGGCAGCCCGGGACGCGCACGACGCCATCAACCGGATGCACGTCGAGGCCTACGCCGATCTGGTCCGCACCGCCGAGCTGTACAAGGGCGAGCTGGCGTGCCGCCGTCCGGCGCGGCGGCCCGCGTCCGGTCTGCCCGGCCGGGGACAGCGCCATCGGAACCCTGGACTGCGGAGTTCCGCGATGGCGCGCGTCGAGGGGTCGCGGTTCGCCGATCCCCGGCCGGGCGGGTAGAAAGGGCGGCGGCGGCCGGTCGCCGCTCCCCGCGGCGCCGGCCGGTTGAGCCGACCCCGAGGAGGAGCAATGCCGGACCAGCAGCCGAACCCGCTGTGGCACCCGTTCGCGGACATGGGCGCGGTCGACGGGAACCGGTTCGTGGTGACCCGCGGCGAGGGGTCCTATGTC
This sequence comes from Amycolatopsis sp. VS8301801F10, assembly GCF_046195355.1. Lineage (NCBI taxonomy): Bacteria > Bacillati > Actinomycetota > Actinomycetes > Pseudonocardiales > Pseudonocardiaceae > Amycolatopsis > Amycolatopsis sp. VS8301801F10. The sequence goes on from NZ_CP176065.1 coordinate 2,952,207, forward strand.
TGGGACGACGCGGGCCGTCGTTACTTCGACGCCTCCGCGTCGCTGTGGTACTCGAATCTCGGCCACGGCCGTCCCGAGATCACTCGCGCGGTCGCCGAGCAGTTGGAGAAGCTCGACGCGTACAACCTGTTCGGCGGCGTCGCGAACGAACCCGCGCTGAAGCTGGCGTCGCGGCTGTCGGAGCTGGCACCGGTGCCGGGGTCGAAGGTGTTCCTCGGCTCGGGCGGCGGCGACATGGTGGACACCGCGGTGAAGATCGCCCGGTCATACTTCGTCCACACTGGACGCCCGGACAAGACCCACGTGATCAGCCGGACCCAGGGCTACCACGGCACGCACGGATTCGGTACCGCCGCGGCCGGGATCCCGGCGAACGCGGAGGGCTGGGGTCCGCCGGCCGCGGATTTCTCGCAGGTGCCCTACGACAACGCGGCGGCGCTGGAGGAGGAAATCCTCCGCGTCGGTCCGGAGCGGGTGGCCGCGTTCTTCTGCGAACCGGTCATCGGCGCGGGCGGCGTGCTGCTGCCGCCGGAGGGGTACCTCGAGGAAGTGGCGGCGATCTGCCGCAAGCACGAGGTGCTGTTCGTCGCGGACTGCGTGATCTGCGCGTGGGGCCGGCTCGGCACCTGGTACGGCATCGACCGCTGGTCCGTGCAGCCGGACCTGGTGACCACGGCGAAGGGCGTGACGAGCGGGACCATCCCGCTGGGCGTGCTGCTGGTCGCGCCGCACGTGGCGGAGCCGTTCTTCACCGGCCGCCCGGGCGCGCCGATCCTGCGCCACGGCGCGACGTACGCCGGGCACCCGGTCGCCTGCGCCGCGGCGAACGCGACGCTGGACATCTACGAACGCGACGACATCATCCCGCGCGGCAAGTTGCTGGAGAAGCCGCTCGCGGACGCGCTTTCCGGGGCCGTCGGGCATCCGGCGGTGGCGGAAGTCCGGGCCGGGCTGGGATTCCTGGCGGCGGTGGAACTCGCGCCGGACCTGCTGGCCGCGGACCCGGGCGCGCCCGGACGGCTGCACAAGTTCCTGCTCGAGGAGGGCGTGATCGTGCGCGCGCTCGGCAAGGGGATGGCGGTGTCGCCGCCGCTGGTCGCCGAAGAAGCCGAGCTGGACCTGCTGGCCGCGGCCGTTCCGCGGGCGCTGGACCGCTTGCTGAAGAACTGACGACACCGCGGCGGCACCGGGTTTCCGGTGCCGCCGCAGGGCGTCCGCGGAGGACTACTTACAGGTCAGCGTCCCGGTGCGGAGCGCGTGGTCGTCGTCGTTGTCGTCGTCGGACCACACGACCTGCTTGGTCCCGTTCGCGCAGGTCGGCGAGATCGCGAAACCTTCGTTGTTGTAGTTCGACATTCCGGACGGGCGGTCGTACTGCGCGGTGACCGCGAACGCGCCGGAGGAGTTGACGTCGAGCGTGGTGGTGCGGCCCTTGCAGGTGTTGTCGCATTCGGCCCACAGGTGGCCGGTCGACGGTTCGTACTCGAGGTCCATCACCGCCGGGAACCCGCTGTCGAAGGACGCGACGCGCGTGTACTTGCCGCCGGACTGGTCGAGCGCGTACGCGTAGACCTTCCCGTTGTCCTCGAGCCCGACGAAGTACAGCCCGGTCCCGTGGTTCGGGTAGTTCGCCGGGTTGTACGCGGCTTTCGTGTGCTCGTCCCGGAATTTGTGCGCGGTGAGCGCCGAGTCCGGGACCCAGGCGATGGCCTCGAGACCCTTGTTGGGCTCGACCGACGGCAGATCCGAGGTGAGGTCCCATTCCCCGGTCGCTTTCAGGGATTTGCTCGTCCCGGAGGTCGCGTACCGGAGCACGGCGGGCTTGCTCGTGTCGCCGTCGTCGTTGTCGCGCTCGGTGGCGGTGAAGACGCCGTCCGGGGTGAAGACGACCCCTTCGGCGTCCGGGTCGCCGCTGCCGTCGGAGTAGTGCATGGGCTTGCCCTTGGCCCAGCCGTTGGCGGTGTCGGGCCGCCACTTCTTGCCGTCCTGGACGAGCCGATACAGGGTGCTCGGGCCGTTCTTCACCGCCCAGAGCACGGTGGGCGATTCGTACGAGACGCCGCTGAGGTTGCTGCCGAAAACCCCGGAGTCGTCGGCGATGGCCACCTTCGACCCGCCGGGCCACGCCGTGGCCTTCGGAGTGGCCGCCGGCGCCGCGTGGGCCGCACCGGCCCCGACCGCGAGCGCGAGCACCGACAACGCGACGATGCCCCGGATTTTTCCACGACGATGTGTTCCACGCTGGTGCGCAAGCAAAGGAGCCGCTCCTTCTGTCCGTCGGGCACGGACGCGGGCCGTGCCGAGGTGGTCGCTGCTGACAAGCGGCGGTCCCGCGTCGCGGGACTTACAGCAGTGGGTGATCGACAGTGGAGCACAATGCGCGGCCGGTAAGCAACAAACAGCAGGTGACGTTGTCCCGATGACCGGCACGGCGGTTTCCCGGCGGGCCGATTGCCGTGCTGTCAACGGGCAAACGGACAGACGGACCTCGGACGACCGCGACCGCATGCCGATCGTCCGGCGGCGTTGGGGTGGCGGCCGTTTCGCGTCGGCGGTGAGGTGGCGGCCGTTTCGCGGCGGCGATGGGTGGCGTTCGTGCGGCGGCGGCGATGGGGTGGCGGCGGTTTCTCGGCGGCGGTGGGGTGGCGTTCGTGCGGCGGCGGCGATGGGGTGGTGGCCGTTTCGCGTCGGCGATGGGGTGGCGTTCGTGCGGCGTCGGTGCTCGGGTGCCGGTCGTCCGGCGGCGGCCATCGGTTGCCAGCTGCCGGTGCGGCGGTCGCCGTGCGGCGGTCACCAGGCGGGTGGCCGCCAAGAGACCGCCGCCGCTCGCCGCGAATCCCTCACCGGGCGACGGTCCGCCACACCGGCACGTTGACGACCGCCGCGGGCATCCCGGGAGCCCCGCTGTCCCCGGGGACGATCGTGAACCGCCATTTGTCCACGCCGCCGCCCATGATCTCGGCATAGCGGCGGGCGCCGTCCGCGTTCGCGAAGCGGACCTGCTGACCACTGGCGAGGTGGGTGATCTTGACCGCCACACTGCCTCCTGAACATCGATCGAAGGACGGTTTTGCCTGGGTGCCGGCCCGCGGAGCTTCCCCCTCCGGGGCCGGCCCAACCAGTAGAACACGTGTTCGATTCGCTCGGCAATCCAGGTCCCCCTCCCGAGCGACCCGGAGCGTTTCATGACGCAGCCGGCGCCCGGATCTCAGGCCAGGAAACCGCTCAGGTTCAAGATCGGGGTCGCGGAAGCCTGCGGGCTCGTCGGCGCCGCGGGTGTCGGCAACGAGGTCGTCCGCCTACCAGCGGGCCATCGAGCAGTACGACCGCTACCTCGCCGACTGCTGCACCGCGAATCTCACGTCCGCGGATCTGAAACAGATCGCGGCCTCGCTGGAAAAGCGGGCCTTCGAAGCCTAGGCCGCGCCGGGCGAAACTCCTTGTGCCACAAGGAAGTTCTCACCGCGCCCGCACCATCGCCACCCGCGGCCACCGGTCCAGTCCGCGCGCGATCTCCGCTCGCCGGATCTCCCGCAGCGCCGGACCCTGCTCCTCGTCGGCCAGCACGCGGAACCCGAGCCGTTCGTAGTAGGGCGCGTTCCACGGCACCTCGGCGAACGTCGTCAGCGTCAGCCCGGACAGCCCGCGCTCCGCGGCCCACGCGCCGACCGTCTCGATCAGCGCGCGCCCCAATCCGCGGCGCGCGTGGCTCGGCAGCAGCGAAACCTGTTCCACGTGGCCGAAACCGTCGACCTCCTCGGCGAGCACGTAGGCCGCGATCGTCCCGTCGTCGTCCCAGACCCAGCACCGGCCCGCCGACTGGAACACCGCGAGGTCCGCGACCGAAGGCGGTGCGTCGGCGGCGATCTCGGGCATGCCGAGGGCCCGGAACGGTTCTCCGGCGGCACGTTCGAGGTCGGGCAGGGCAGGAAGATCGGCAGGGGCGGCGAGACGGATCACTGCCCCGATTTTACGGCTACATGGAGTATTCGGAAATCGCTTTTCCGATCTGCTCCGCGTAAGCGCGCAACGCCGTGATGGCTCGTTCGCGCTCCGCGTCGCCGATGCGGGTGGCCGGTCCGACGAAGGTCAGCACGCTCGGGCGGTGCCGGTTGACGTCGACCGGCACCGAACAGCACCACACGCCGTCCTCGATCTCGCCCCAGCTCTGCACGTAGCGGTTGGCCAGCGCGAGCTTGAGGTCGTCGCGCACCTCGGCCCCGCGTTCCCGGGAGATCCGGGCGACCTGGCGTTCGCGTTCGCCGTCGGGCAGCAGGGCGAGCAGCATCTTCCCGGTCGCGCCGACGCCGAGCGGGATCGAATGCCCGGGCTGGAACGTGAACCGCATCGGCCGGTCGCATTCCACCCGGTCGCTGCACACCGCGACGTCGCCGAAGTGCTGGAACAGCAGGACGGTCTCGCCGAGTTCGCGCACCGCCTCCTCCATCACCGGCAGCGCCACCCTGGCCAGGTCGTTCGCGAGCCGGGCGGCCCGCGCGAGCGGCATGACGCGGCTGGTGACGTGGTAGCGGCCGGACCGGGATTCTTCGAGCAGCTGCAGTTCCTTCAGCAACTGCACGTAGCGGTAGGTGGTGGCAACCGGGCTGCCGATCGCTTCGGCGAGCTCCGCCACGCTGGCCTCCCAGCGCTGTTCGGTGAACGACAACAGCAACTGGAGCACTTTCCGGGAACTGTTGGCGCCGGCCGTGCGACGGAGCCCGGGTTCAGACATCCTGAAACCCCTTCGCGAGTTCACCGAATTCAGTCACGAACGCGCCGGTAAATTACCACAGGTCGGGGTTTTTCCGCCCGCGGCGATAAACGGGGTCAGCAATCCGGGGACCGCCGCGTCGGCGAGCGCGAGCCCGGCGCCTTCCTCGACGTCCAGCACGCGGTAGTGCCCGCGACCGGCGGCGACCGGCGCGGTGACGGTGACCAGCCCGGCCCGCCGCTGGAACAGCGACTGGTGCACGACGATCCCGGTGAGCCGGTCGCGCCGGACGGCGACCGTCGCCCTGGCCAGCGACCCGGAACGGGTCACGAGGTACCGGCCGGTGATCGCGTGGCCGAGCGAGCGGTACCGGTCGAAGCCGACCAGGACGGCGAACGGCAGCAGCACGAGCGCGGCCTGCCACGGCCATTCCGGCAGCACGGCGAGCCGGGCCAGGCCGAACAGCGCGGCTGAGAGCGCCAGCACGGCGAAGACGGCACGGGTGATCCGGCGGGTCAGCGCGCGCCGGGAATGCCGTACGAGGGGGACATTCGCGAAGTCCTCGCCGAGCACCTCGCTCGCGATCTCCCGGGCTTTCCCGGCCGGAGCGGGCGGCAGCAGCAGGCCGCCGCCGCGGTCCGCGCCCTTGCCCTCGCGCAGTCCGGCCGCGACCGCGACGCATTTCGCGCCGCCGACCATCCGCAACGGCAACGGTTCCTTGATCTCGACGCCGCGCAACCGGTCTTCCTCGATCGACACCGACCGCGTCGTGATCAGCCCGCGCCGGATGTGCAACGTGCCGCCCGGTTCGCGGGTGAGCCGGAAGTTCCAGAACGACAACACGTATCCGCCGACCGACAGCACCGACACCAGCACGAGAAGTCCGGCCGCCGCCAGCACCACGGTGAGCCACACCGGCTGTTCGAGCGCGCGGGCGGTGAGGTCGCGGACCGGCCCGAAACTCGTCGGATCGAAGCGCAGTTCGTGCGCGAAGTGGTAGACGGTGCCGAGAATCGCGGCGACCACCGCGAGCCCGGACAAGGTGAACGGCGCGTACCGCACCCAGCGCTTGTCGACCTCGGCGACGAGCGACTCCGCCGGTCGCGCCGCTCGCGTTTCCGCCGGGGTCCGGTGCAGCAACAGGGTGCGCAGCCGCTGGGCTTCGGCGCGGGTGACCGCGTCGAGCACCAGCTGGTCCTTGCCCGGTCCTTTTCCGTGGTCGTGCCGTCCGGTACCGATTCTTACCGCGGAAAGCGAGAAAAGCCGATGTTTCGGTTCCGAAAGCACGTCTACGGTACGGATTCGATCGAGCGGAATCGCACGTTGCTTGCGCAGCAGCAACCCGGTGTGCCATTCGAGCTGGGTCGCGGTGACGCGGTAGCGAGAGGTGAGACAGTGCGAAACGCCGACGCCGATCGTCACCGCGGTGGCCGCGAGACCGATCCACTGCCAGTGGTTTCCGTGGCCGAGCACCAGCGCGCCGACGAGCACCGGCAGCGACTTCACCAGGTCGAGAACCGGGCGGATCAGCAACATCCGGCGGTCGAGGCGATGCCAGGCCGCCTCGCCGGCGCCTTCGGCGGAGACCGGCGGGGAGGGTGCGGTGGCGTTCACGTCGCGTCCCCTCGAACCGCCTGCGTGGTGCGGGTCAGCTCGTCGGCCAGCGCGACCGCGACCTCGCGATCGAGCCCGGAGACGCGCAGCGGGCCAGCGGCCGACGCGGTGGTGACGGTGAGCCGGGCCAGCCCGAACAGCTGCTCCAGCGGTCCGCGTTCGACGTCCACCGTCTGGATCCGAGAGATGGGCGCGATCCGCCACTCCTGCTTCAGCCAGCCGGACTGGGTGTAGACGGCCTCGCCGGTGACCTCCCAGCGGTGCACGCGATAGCGCCACTGCGGCATGACGAGCAGGTGAAGCGGGGCCAGCACACAGGAGAGCAGCAGCGTCACGGTGAGCCACGACGGCGGGTCGTCCGCAGTCGCGACCACCACCGCCTGCACCGCGAGCACGAGCAGCCAGCCGGCCCCCGCCGATGCCGCCCAGTGGCCGATCGCCCGGCGGCTCACCCGGTGTTCGGGCGGGCGCAGCCGGAGTTCAAGCGTGGTGGATTTCTCGGTGTTCACCTGCTCAGAGTGCCTGAGCACAGGGGGCGGTGCCCACGACAAGTGTCACGATGCCCCGATCCGGGGTGCTGGCAAGTGCGGGGCGTTACTATTTTCGCCGCGCGCGGGATGGATTCGCAGCTCGGCCGCGTTGTACCGCGTACGTCCGTGCAAGCGAGCAGCAGGAGGATCCGGTGGGACTCGATCCCGAGGAACTGTACGAGGTGGACTCGGACGTCCCTGACCTGGACGGAGCTGTGCTCCTCCACTTCTTCGAGGGATTCATGGACGCGGGTTCGGCAGGCCAGCTGGTCACCGACCACCTCACCGGCGAGGTCGAGAACCGGATCGTCGCCCGGTTCGACGTCGACCGGCTCATCGACTACCGGTCGCGCCGCCCGGCGATGATCTACGCGGTCGACCACTGGGAGGAGTACGAGGCCCCCGAACTGGTCGTGCGCCTGCTGCACGACCAGGACGGCATCCCGTTCCTGCTGCTGTCCGGCCCCGAGCCGGACCGCGAATGGGAGCTGTTCGCGGCCGCCGTGCGCCAGCTGGTGGAACGCTGGGGCGTCCGGCTCACCGTGGGCTACCACGGAATTCCGATGGGAGCCCCGCACACGCGCCCGCTCGGCGTCACCGCGCACGCGACCCGCGAGCACCTGATCGGCGAGCATCAGCCGCTGCCGAACCGCATGCAGGTCCCGGGCAGCGCCGCCGCGATGCTGGAGTACCGCTTCGGCGAATGGGGCCACGACGCGATGGGCTTCGCCGCGCACGTGCCGCACTACCTGGCGCAGTCGACCTACCCGGCCGCCGCGCTGACGATCCTCGAGTCGATCGGCAAGGCCACCGGCCTGCGCCTGCCCGACGGCGAACTCCGCACCGCGGCCGAGGTGGCCAAGGCGGAAATCGACCGCCAGGTCGCGGAATCCGAGGAATCCGCCGACGTGGTGCGCGCACTGGAACGTCAGTACGACACGTTCGCCGAAGCGTCCGGGCACAGCCTGCTCGCCGAATCGCAGGAACACATGCCGACGGCGGACGAACTGGGCTCGCAGTTCGAACGATTCCTCGCCGAACAGGGCGGGGAGGGCTCCGAACGCTGAGCGGAGAGGGAAGGCTGAGCCGGAAGGTAGCGCTGAGCCGAGAGGTAGGCAACGCCCGCGGACCGAACCGTCTGCCAGGCCCACCAAAGCCGAGCCGCCATGATCGCCACCCTGGCCATGGTGCGGCCCGCACGTTGCCGGAAAGCAGCGGGGGCGAGTGTGGTGGATGACATCTCTGCAGAAGCTAGCCCGTCCGCTGCCGGGCGGACACCCGGGTAGGCCCCTAACGCTTTCGCGAACGCGCGACGCGACGGCTACGTGATGAGCCTGCAAGGAGCCATCGCGGGGGCTGAAACCGGGCGGCTCACCATCGGGGCCAGTTCACCGTGCGTCTGGCCGCACGGAACGCCCGGCTCCCGGTCCTGACCAGGAGCTGGAAGAGCCTGGCCGGTCCGGAAGACTGCCCGTTTCGTCCCGGCGCGCGGCATCTCGGCATCCTCACCCCGGCCAGCCGGCCAGATACTGCAGTGCCTGGCTGGTCGGCCCGAACGCGTCGCCGAGCAGTGCGTGCAGTTCGCGGTTGAACGACTCGATCACCGGGCGCAGCCGGGCGATCGTCGCGGTTCCCTCCGGCGTCAGGTCCAGCACCAGCGCCCGGTGCTGTTCGGGATGCGGCTGGCGGACGATCAGCCCCGCCTCGATCAATCGTCCCGTCATCGCGGTGATCGCCGATTCGCGTTGGCCCAGTTCGGTGGCCAGTTCGCGCTGGGTGAGTCCCGGCTGGTCGTGCACCGCCAGCAGTGCGCCCAGCTGCGCGGTCGTCACGCCGCCCGCGGCGAGGCAGCGGCGGTCGCCCTCGACGCGCAGGCGGTGTGCCGCGCTCTGCAGCAGGAAGAAAAGTCGTTCGTCGGCGGCCATGCGGGGATCTTGACAGTCTTCTCTTCTCGCCGCCATCCTCACTTCACTACTGAAGTACTTCACTACTGAAGTGAGGACTGAAAATGGACATAGACTTCGCGAGAGCCGGACTCGCCGCGCAACCGTTCAGCGTCCTGCTCGGCGCGCGGGTCGAGGAGTTCGGCGCCGGCCGCGCGGTGCTGGCGCTGGACGTCCGCGACGATCTCCGGCAGCAGAACGGCTACCTGCACGGCGGCGTCCTCGCCTACGCCGCGGACAACGCGCTCACTTTCGCCGCCGGAACCGTGCTGGGGCCGCAATTGCTGACGAGCGGCTTCTCCATCGACTACCTCGTGCCCGCCGACGGGGTGCTCCTGCGCGCGGAGGCGACGGTCGTCCAAGCGAGCCGGTCGCGGGCCACCTGCCGCTGCGATCTGTACACAGTGGACGGAGAGGGGAACTCGACGTTGTGCGCGGCCGCGCAGGGGTCCGCGGTGGTCCGGCGGACGGCTACTCCCGGGTAAACCGGGCAGTGCGGGACCGGGTCCGGTTGTCGGCTATCGTCCCGGGATGAACCAGGAAAGCCAAGATCGGCTGACGACAAGGACTTTGGGCCCTGCGCTGCGCCGGAAGGCCGGCCTGGTGCTGCGCCGGGCCGCGGCCCGCCTGCACGATCCGCACGCAGGCCAGCTCGCCGAACTGCGCGCGGAACTGGAGCGGACGCGCGAGGAACTGCGGTCCGAGGTCATCCGGCAGGGGGACCGCCTGCTGGACCGCGTGGTCGAGTTCGAGATCCGCAGCCGCCGCGACATCGTGTACGCCGGCGACCAGGACGCGGCGCTGGAGAGCAACGTCTTCGCGCGCGAAAACCTGATCGGGGCACGGCATTTCGGCAGCCCGAAGGAAACGCTGGAGTACGCGCTTTCCCTCGCCCCCACCGGCGGGATGGCGCTGGAATTCGGCGTCGCCACCGGCAACACCCTGCGCACCATCACGGCCGCGCGCGACGCGACCGAGGTGTACGGCTTCGATTCGTTCGACGGCCTGCCCGAGGCGTGGCTCAACGGCATGCCCGCCGGCGCCTTCGCCCGCGACGACCTGCCCGACGTGCCGGGAGCCGAACTCGTCGTCGGCCTGTTCTCCGACACCTTGCCCGGGTTCCTGGAGAAACACCCGGGGCCGGTCGATTTCGTGCACGTCGACGGCGATCTCTACAGCTCCGCGAAGACCGTGCTGGACAACGTCGGACCGCGGCTGCGCGTCGGCAGCATCGTGCACTTCGACGAGTTCTTCAACTTCCCCGGCTGGAAACGGCACGAGTACCGGGCGTGGACCGAGCACGTGGAGAAGACCGGCGTCGAATTCGCCTACGAGGCCTACACCTACAACGACAACCAGGTCACCGTGCGGATCACCGGCGGCCCGGGGCTCATGGAGTGAAGCAGCCGTCCTCGTTGAGCGGCCCGATCGAGGGGAGCAGCAGGCCGCACAGGTAGCCGTCGATCCAGCGGCCGTTGCCGGTGAGATTCGCGGCGAAGCGGACGAGCGGGGCCAGCTGCCGGATTCCGTCCGCGAGCGACGCGCGATTGCGTTCGAGCAACGCGGTGAGCCGGTCGAGCTGGGTGAGCACGGGGCCGAGTTCGCGGTCGTTGTCGGTGACGAGCCCGGACACCTCGGTGCTCAGCCGACGGGCGCCGGCGAGCAGCGAGTGAATGGCGGATTCGCGTTTCCGCACCTCGTCCAGCAGCTGGTTGCCGTCGGTGAGAAGCCGGGTCAGCTGGGCGTCGCGGTCGGCGAGCGTAGCGGAGATCGTGCGTGCTTGAGCCAGAAGGTGAGCCAGTTTCGCGTCGCGCGCGGAGAGGGAATCGGACAGCCGCGACAGTCCGGTCAGCGTGGCGCGGACGTCGGCCGGGGTGTGCGCGAACGTGTCGGAAATGGCGCGGAAGCTCTGCGCCAGCCGGGTGGTGTCGATGGCGTCGACGGTCGTGGCCAGCTGCCGGAACGCGGGGAGCACGTCATACGGAACGGTGGTCCGGTCGCGCGGGATCGGCGTGCCCGGATCCAGCGACCCGGTGCCGACCGGGTCGAGCGCGAGATATTTCTGACCCAGCAACGTCTTGATCCGGATCGACGCGGACGTCCGGTCCCCGAGCCACGCGCCCGACACGCGGAAGGACACCCGGACGGACGCGCCGTCGAGCGAAACCTCCGACACCCGGCCGACTTTCACCCCCGCGATCCGGACGTCGTTGCCGGTTTGGAGTCCCGCCGCTTCGCTGAACTCCGCGGCATACGCGGTGCCGTCGCCGAGAATCGGCAGATTCGGCGCCTGAAGCGCGGTGAGGACGCCGAGAACGAGCACGGTCATCCCGACGAGAGCAGTGCGCACGGGGCGCCGGGCGGCAGGCACAGCGTGGATAGTGGCTCGCCCAGCCGGGTGAGGCCACTCACGCCACCCGAATGGGCCCTTTTCTGGTGTGTCCACTTAGGACGATGGGGGCTCCTGTCCTGCGCCCGCCCGGTTTCCCGGCTTCGCACCGGAGGTCCGCGTCGTGTGCCATTCTGGCCTGGCTGGCCGACGTGACCGGAGTCATCGGAACATCCGGTGCGGCTCGGCCGTTGAAGGGGTGTGCAGCGAGCGCGGAAAACCCGCGCCCACGCCGATCGGGGAGGAGCGACCATGCGAGACCTGACCACCGGATTGCACCCGGCGCCAGACCTCGTGGACGACACGGACGCGGCCCGGCAGGAAGAACGCCGGCGCAAGGCGGCACTGGCCGTCGCGTCCCAGGCCAAGGACGCGCAGGAATGCGCCCTGCTGCTGGACATGCTGGGGCTGCACGCCCCGGGTGGCAGCCGGACCGAGGTCGCCTGAGGCGCTTCGGTTCCGCCAGGGGTGTTTCCAGGCGTTCGGGGGAAGAACACGCCGTGACCAGGGTGCGGACCGGTCGCGGATGAGTCAGGTGGGCACCGGCCTGGCCCTGGGGAGGGCTGGGCGGGTGCGGCTTGAGCGATAACGGGCTGGACGGCTCGGCTGCTGGGCGGCCGGGCCGTTTGGTGTGGGGTGGTGGGGGTTCGGTTCTGGCTGGCGGCTTGGCTGCGGGTGGTCGGAGACCATCGGCGACCTGATCTCCGACTGCGCCCACCTCCCGCCCACGGGCCGTTTGGCGTGGGGGTTTGGTTCCGGTGGACGGCTCGGCTGCTCGGCGGCCGGGCCGTTTGGCGTGGGTTGGGGGTTTCGGTTTCTGCGGACGGTTCAGTTGCGGGGTGGCCCGGTCGTTTGGTGTTGGGGTTTTGGTTCCGGTGGACGGCTCGGCTGCTGGGCGGCCGGGCCGTTTGGCGTGGGTTGGGGGTTTCGGTTTCTGCGGACGGTCCAGCTGCGGCCCGGTCGTTTGACGTGGGGGTTTTGGTTCCTGCGGTTGGCTCGGCTGCTCGGCGGCCGGGCCGTTGGGCGTGGTTTGCGGGGTTCCGGCTTCTACGGACGGTTCGGCTGCGGGGTGGCGAGGTCGTTTGATGTAGCGGTTCGGTTCCTGCGGATGGCTCAGCTGCTGGGCGGCCGGGTCGTTGGTGAGCGGTGCGAGGTTTCGGCTCCGGCGGACGGGGAACCCGCGTCGTGGCCAGAGGTGACGGCTGGCCAGTTTGGCGTGGGCTAACCGGTTGGCTGGCGCACTGAGCCTGCCCGGCGATACGTCGAACCTTTCTGGGCAACCAAGTCCTGCACCGCAGCCCTTCCCGGCTGCCCGTTTGCGGCATAGAGCCGTCCGCGCTCGTCGGAGAGCAACCCATCGCACCGGTCCCCACCCTGCCGATACGTCCGAACGGGTGAAATCGCGGCCGAAAATCAAACCGGAAAACAGCCCTGTCCCACGCGCTCGGAGCGCCGACCGGCCGGAGGCGCGCTCCGCTTGAGTCGCAGAACCCCTTGGTATGAAAGCGATTCGCGACTGACGCCCTCGCTCTGCACCGGGTGTCCACTGGGGTCAGGCGGCACCGCAATGCGGATTCCGCAGAAACTCTCGTTCCCGCGCAGGCAATCCACATCGAACCGCGAAATCGGTACGGAAACCGTCTCGCTCCGCAAGGCTCCTGCCAACCTGCCGCAAGGGGTGATTCCTGAGGCACTGCAAGAATTCCCGAACTTGCGCGGTCGGGTACTGTCGATGCCCCTGGGTGATATTTTGCTCCGAACGGCTGAGTGTCGCCGACGTATCCGTCACCCTGGTGGAGCATCCTGTACCGGGAAGCGGCCTGGGTCGGGACCAGGCGCAGGGGAGGAAACGCTGTGCAGTACCTGCGGGAAGACGAATATCTCATTCGGCAGCAGCGAGCGCTGGCGGAAATGGTGCGTCGGGGACGGCGGAAGCGCAGTTTTCAGCTGGCGGAACATCTGGCGGCGGAGGGCGGGGTGCACCGGTCGGACGTGCTCGCCGTGACCGCGCTTTTCCTTGCCTGCCAGGCGGTTCGGCAAGGGGACGCCGCGGCCGTGCAGCGATTTTCTCGTGCGTTTCGCAGTTGTGAGCGAAGCAGCGTGGATCTCGCTCGGCAGCTCATGCGATTGGAAGCGGGCCGGGAACAGGGATGGCTGCCGCGCGCGCATTACGACGAGCTTTTTTCCTACGCTTGGCGAGAAAACCGGCCGGACATTCTGGTCAAAGCCTCGTTGATTCAGCCGCGCGATGTTCCGGCGGCCGGATGGTGGGCCGAGATGGAGCGGAATCTCAGCCTGTTATCCGTCTGAATCGCCGGAAGGCCACTCGATCCGGGCGAACAGCGCACGCAATTTCGCGCCGCGGGTCTCGTTCGTGGCGCTGATCCACGCGATCCGGCCCAGCAGGTGCGCGCGGAAATCCGGGTGCCCGGCGCGGTTCTGCGCCGCCGGGCCGGTGCGGACGCAGTTGTGCAGCACGGCCCGCAACTCGTCGTACTCGGAGCGGGCGACCGCCGGCGCGGCGTTCACCACCAGGCCCGCGACGCGTTGCTGCCGGTAGGCCGGTTTGACCGACGTCTTGTCGTCGCGCAGCCGGAAGCCCTCGTCGGTCACGATCCGCCGGACGCCTGGCAGCAGGCGGTGCAGCGGAAGGCTCGCGTCGCCGGAGAAGGCCAGGTCGTCGGCGTAGCGGGTGTAGTTCGCGCCCAGCACGGCGGCGAGGCCGGAGAGCCTGCGGTCCAGATGGTGGGTGACGGCGTTCGCCGCCGAGGGCGACGACGGCGCGCCTTGCGGCAGATGCGTGCCGGCGAGGTGGTTCAGCATCCTCGAGCGCGCCGGGGCGGAGCGCAGGACGTCGACCGGGGTGCGGGTGGTGAGGATTCCGGCGAGGGCGGCGGCGACGGCCCTCGGGTAGCCGGCCAGGTCGAGCAGCGAGCGCACGCGGGACGCGGAGACCGTCGGGAAGAAACCGGCCAGATCGAGCCGCACCACCACGTCCTGTCCGGCGTGCGGGCGGGCGCAGGTGTGGATCGAACGGCCGCGGCGGAAACCGTGCGCGGCCTCGTGGACCGGGAGCGCGTCGAGCACATGCCGGCGGACCCGGCGCTGCAGTTCGGCCAGCCGGGGTTTCGGCCGCTCGATCAGCCGTGCGCCGCCGCTGGACGTCGGAATCCAGCGGTAGCAGTAATGCCGCAGCACCGGCCGGGACCGCCGGTGCCAGCCGCCTTCGTCGGCGAACCAGGTCAGCTCGCCGGGCGTGAGGTCGAGGGCGGCGGCGCATTCGTCGAACGTGGTCCACCGGGCGACCGGCCAGCGCCACACCGGCATCGGTTCGAGCAGCGACGCGGAGGCGACTCGTTCTCCGTTCATCCGCGCTGTCTCGCACGCGGAGCGTGCCGCCGCTGCGCGGGGCGCTGTGGGTACGTGTCGTGCTGCTCCCCGGGGTTGCCCCGGAGTGGGTGGTCCTCCACCGGCTCACCTCCGCGTCGCCGATTCCCACCCTAGCCACGAGCACCGACAAAACCGGCCGGGGGAGGACCCGGTGACCGAGCCCACCCTTGACCCAGAGTCTTGGCTATAGCAACTTTTGCACTATGCAAGGTTTGCCGGACGACGCGGCCGCGCTCGAGCGGCTGACTCGCGTGCTCGTGGCCGTGGCCTGGGACAGCGCGCACGCCGCCCCGCGCGGCGTCACCTTCCCGCAGGTGCGGTTGCTGGTGGTGCTCGACAGCCTGGGCCGCGTGCCGTGTTCGCGGCTCGCCGAGGCGATGGGCGTGAACGCGTCCTCGGTGACGCGGCTGGCCGACAAGCTCGAGGCGCACGGGTATGTCGTGCGCAGCGAGGACGCGCACCGCCGCACTGTGGTGACGATCGAGGTCACCGCTGCCGGACGCGAGGTCGTCGCCGGGGTCGTCGGCCGGCGGCAGCGCGCGCTGTCCGAGCTGCTGGCGGAAGTGCCGGCCGCGCGGCAGCAGGCGGTCTCCGCGGCGGTCCGCGAGCTGGTCGCGGCGGCGGAATCGGCGCCGGGCGTGCCCACGGCGGGGCCGGGCCGGCTGTGAAGGCTCCGGCGCGGGCCGCGCACCTCGGCGACTTCGCGGTCAATCCGCGGATGCTGCTGATCACCGCGATCGCACTGCCAGTGGGCGGCGCGGCGGCGGTGGCGGCGTTCGCACTGCTCAAACTCATCGGCTTGATCACCAACCTGGTCTTCTACCAGCGCGTCGCCACGGACCTCGTCGCGCCGGGCGCGCAGCAGCATCCGTGGTGGCTCGTGCTGCTCGCGCCGGTCGTCGGCGGGCTCGTGATCGGCGTGATGGCGCGCTACGGCTCGGAGAAGATCCGCGGCCACGGCATGCCGGAGACGATCGAAGCGATCCTCACCGGCGGCAGCCGGGTGGCCCCGCGCGTCGCGGTGCTGAAACCGGTGTCGGCGGCGGTCAGCATCGGCACCGGCGGCCCGTTCGGCGCCGAAGGGCCGATCATCATGACCGGCGGCGCGGTCGGTTCGATCCTCGCGCAGCTGCTGAAACTGTCCGCGGATGAACGCAAGACGCTGCTCGTGGCCGGTGCCGCGGGCGGGATGGCGGCGACGTTCAACGCGCCGCTCGCGTCTGTCCTGCTGGCCGTGGAGTTGCTGCTCTTCGAATGGCGGCCGCGCAGTCTTGTGCCGGTGGCCGCGGCGGTGTCGGTCGCGACGGTGTGCCGCGGGTTCCTGCTCGGCACCGGACCGGTCTTCGGAGTCCCGTTCACCGGGGCCAACCCCGGTCCGGCCGCCGACGGTCTCGCCCTCGTCCCCGGCTTGACCGGCGGGTTGCTGGCGATCGGCGCGACCGCGCTCGTCTACTTCGCCGAGGATTTGTTCGGACGGCTGCCCGTGCACTGGATGTGGTGGCCCGCGATCGGCGGCCTCGTGATCGGCGTCGGCGGCCTGCTCGAACCGCACGCGCTGGGCGTCGGTTACGACGTGATCGACGCGCTGCTCACCGGGCACGCGACCGCGTCGCTGATCGTCGGGATCCTGGTCGTGAAAACGCTGATCTGGGCGCTTTCGCTGGGCTCCGGGACTTCGGGAGGCGTGCTGGCGCCGGTGTTCATGATCGGTGCCGCGCTGGGCGCCGCGGAGGGCGGGTTGCTGCCCCACGTCGCGCCCGGTTTCTGGGCGACGTGCGGGCTGGCCGCGGTGGTCGGCGGCGTGATGCGCTCGCCGTTCACCGGCATTGTGTTCACTTTGGAGCTGACCCACGCGTGGAGTTACTTGCTGCCGCTCGTCGTCGCGTCGTTCTCGGCGTACGGGCTTTCGGTGTTGCTGCTCAAGCGTTCGGTGCTCACAGAGAAGATCGCGCGGCGACGCCTGCACCTCACTCGCGAGTACACGACTGATCCACTTGAGACGTTCTTCGTGCATGAAGTGATGACGCACCAACCGGATGTGCAGATGTCGGCTGAGGTCGTCGTGTACGCGGACGACACCTTGCGTGACGTCGCGAACGAACTGGCGCTCGGGCACACCACGCAGGCGCTGGTGGTCGACCGGCACGATCCTTCGCGGGTGCTCGGCAAGGTGACGCTGGCGCAGTTACTGCACGCCCGGCGGCGGGACCTGCACGAGGAGCATCACCGGGAACGGTTGCTGGGCCGGTCGGTCAGCGCTTGAGCCGCTGTTTGTCCACTTTGCCCACTGGGGTCAACGGCAGTTCTTTCCTGAACTCCACAGTGGACGGTACGAAGTGCTCGCCGCCGAGTTCCGCGCGGACTTGATCGCGCAGTTCGTCGGCGGTGGTGTTTTCGGCGACCACCACGGCGTGCAGAAGGGCTCCGTCCGGACCTGGCGCGGGGACTACCGCGGCGGCCGTTACCTTGGGGTGGCTGAGAAGTGCGTGCTCAACTGTGGTCGAGGAGACCTTCGTGCCGTGCTCGCCGGTCACGATGACGTCGTCGATCCGGTCTTCCAGATAGAGGTAGCCGTCTTCGTCGAAGCGGCCGAGGTCGCCGGTGCGCAGCCAGCCGTCGCCGATCGGCGGCTGGTCCTGGTATCCGTCCATCATGGACAGTCCGCGGACGAGTACTTCACCGTCGTCGACGCGGGCTTCCATGCCGGGCACGATGCGGCCGACCGAGCCGAGAAGTTCTGGCCGGGCAAGGACTTCGTCCGCTGAGATGCTGGCGATCATCGGCGCTTCGGTAAGCCCGTAACCCTGTCCGACGACCGGGCCGAACACCCGCAGCGCCTCGGCCAACCGGCGGGGCGGCAGCGGTGCGGCGCCGAGGGAAAGCTGCTGCACGCTGGATACGTCCGTAGTGGACAGTTTCGGATGGTCGAGCACTGCGGCGAGCCGGGGCGGGGTAAGGGAAAGCGTCGTGATGCGATGCCGCTCGATATCGGCGAGAACGCGCTCGGCGTCGAACTCTCGGTGCAGTACCACAGTGTTGCCGCAGCAGAGCGCACCTAGCACGGCGGCGTTGCCGGTCATGTGCGTGAGCGGCGCGGTGACGAGGGCGGTTTTGGTGCCGTCCGGCTGGAAGATATGGGCGACGCCGTCGTAAATTCCGCTGTGCCGGATCAGTTTCGGGGTTCCGGTGGTGCCGCCGCTGGGGAAAATGGCCGTGACCCGCTCCGGCACGGTGTCCGGAATGGACGGACGCGCGGCGGCGAGCTGGTCGAGTTCGGCGTCGGTGAGCAAGGTCGCCCCGGTGGCCGCCAGCGTCGCCGCTCGCGCCGGACGGCTCGCGGACGCCGCGATGAGCACGACTTCCAGCCCGCGCAGCTGCGCGGCAAGCTGGGCGAGCACCACTTCCGGCCGGTTGGCGGCGTCGATCGCCACCCTGCCGCGCACCTCGGCGAGCCCGCCGTACAGCCGGGACAGCAGTTCTGCCGCCGCGCGGTACGTCATGGCGGTGTCGTCGTGGTGGAACAGCACGGTGTCGCCGCCGTCGCGGAGCGCGGAAAGGACGCGGGACAGGAAAAAGCTCACCCGGCACACCGTAGTCGTGTGTTGGCCGAGAACGGCGATCGCGGCTAGGTTCGCTGTCATGACCGCTCCGCCCGCGATCGACGCGGCCTCGAAAAGCTGGCGCAGAGCCCTCGCCGACCTGCAGGCCGGGCTGCGTGCCCGGGAACTGTGGGCATTGCTCGCCTGGCAGGACATCAAGCAGCGCTACCGGCGCTCGTCGCTGGGGCCGTTGTGGATCACCGTCGGGATGGCGGTCACCGCACTCGCGCTGGGCGTGGTGAACTCCGCGCTGTTCGGCAGTTCCATCTCGACCTTGCTGCCGAGCATCACCACCGGGCTCATCCTGTGGAACTTCATGAACGGCTGCATCGTTGAAGGCTCGGAAACGTTCATCGCGAACGAGGGGATGATCAAACAGCTGCCGGCCCCGGTGTCGGTGTACGCGCTGCGCACGGTGTGGCGGCAGTCGTTGTACCTGGCGCACAACCTCGTCGTGTACGTGGTGGTGCTGGCGATCTTCTTCGGCAAGCTCTCGCAGCCGTACCGCTTGGTGGACAAGGACGGCGCGCTGCTGCATCCCGGGCTGGGCTGGGGAATGCTGCTCGCCGTGCCCGCGCTGATGCTGGTCATGCTGAACGGCGCGTGGGTGGTGCTGCTGTTCGGCGTGGTGTCCACCCGGTTCCGCGACATTCCGCCGGTGATCCAGAGTTTCATCACGATGCTCTTCTACGCGACGCCGATCATGTGGTCGATGGACCAGGTGCGGGTGATGAATCAGGGCTCGCACGAAGGATTCGGCTCCCTCGCGGTGAATCTGCTGCAGCTCAACCCGGTGTACCACTTCGTCGAGATCGTGCGCGCGCCGCTGGTCGGTCAGCAGCAAAGCTGGACGCATTGGCTCGTCGCGGGCGCGGTGACCGTGGTCGGCTGGTCGCTGGCGATGCTGGTGCTGCGCAATTACCGGGCTCGGGTCGCGTACTGGGTTTAACTGTCCATTGGGGACTCAATTCGCCCTCGCCGCGATCGTGCTGAGGCTGCCGGGCGCGCACGCCCGCGTTACCGTTGTCGCAGGGGCTCGCCAACGGAGGTCGCATGAAGCGTCGGAAGGCAATGCTGGCTATCGCCGGGACGGTGCTCGCGATGAGCACGGTCGCCGCCACTCCCGCCGGGCTCACGCCGCGGCAACTGGCCGGACAGCGGGTGATCTACTCCTATCCCGGGCTGACCCCGCCCGCCTCGCTGCTGCAACGAATCCGCGCCGGCGAGGCGGCCGGCGTGATTTTCTTCGGCGAGAACATCTCGGACCCTCACCAGATCAGCGCCGTCGTCCGGCAATTACGGGACGCGAACGCGCAAAGCCCGGTGCACCGCCCGTTGCTGCTGATGACCGACCAGGAAGGCGGCAAGATCCGCCGGCTGCCCGGCGAGCCCGTTCTGTCGGAGAAACAGGTCGCCCAGTCCGCGGACCCCTCCGCCGCGGCCAAAGCGGCCGGCATCGGCGCTGGCCGGAACCTCGCCGGGGTAGGCATGAACGTCAACCTCGCGCCGGTTCTGGACGTCTACCGCCAATCGGGCAATTTCATCGACAAATACGGCCGCTCTTACAGCCAGGACCCGCAGGTGGCTGGTTCGCTGGGCCGGGATTTCGTGACGGCCCAGCAGTCCACGGGCGTCGCCGCGACCGCCAAGCACTTCCCCGGCCTGGGTGCCGTGCCGGCCGGAGGCAACACGGATGTCGGCCCGGTGACGCTGAACGTGCCCCTGCCGGAACTGCGCGCCAAGGACGAGGCTCCGTATCACCCGGTGGTCGAGGCCGGGGAGAAGCTCGTGATGCTCTCGTGGGCGGTGTACCCCGCCCTGGACGCCTCCCGCCCCGCCGGCCTCTCGCCCGCGGCGGTGCGGGAACTCCGCACCGAGACGCAGTTCGCCGGGGTGACCGTGACGGATGCCCTGGAAGCTGGCGCCCTGAAGTCCTACGGCGGGCCGGGAAACCGCGCCGTGCTGGCGGCGAAGGCGGGGATGGATCTGATCCTGGCTTCGGCTCGGGAGGTGAGCCAGGGGGATGAGGCCGCTTCCGCGCTGGCCGCGGGTTTGTCGAACGGCTCCCTGCCGAGCGGGGATTTCACGGCGGCGGTGGATCGGGTGTCGGCGTTGCGGGATGGGGTGCAGTAGGCCGTTCGCGGGATTAGGCGCTTTTACCTGCCTCGACGTGTCACAGGCTGAGGCGCGCGGCTTGGCCGTAGCCGCGCGACGAGATTCTGGATACCGCTCGTCGGGTGCTTCTCCGCACGATACGACTCGGCGGTCTCCACGGTTTCAGCCGTCTTCCCCGAGTCTCAGGACGCCCCGACGCCGTGCGGAGCCTGCTAGCGTTGGATCTGTTCGGCTCGCCTCTCGCGCGGTTATCCAGCAAAACACCCCCGTTCCGGTGACACCCGGCGGTGTGGACCTCGCGCTGACCGCGGACCGAACGGGCACCCTTGCGTGCGACCCACCCACGACGGGAGGACGAATGCAAGCTTGGTGGCTCCTGGTGGCCGTCGCCGCGGTGTTCGTGGTGCTGGCCGTGGTGTTCCTGCGCCGCGCCGCTCGGCGTCGTTCTGCCGTTTCGCCGCCGGAAGCTTTCCCGCCGGACGAATCGGCGCGCCGGTGGGTCTCCCCGTCGGACGACGTGCCCCGGCGTGCTCGCCACCGCCTTGACGAGGCGCATCCTCTGGCGCGTTATCCGGTCGCCCGGCAACGTCCGATGCGGCATCCGCGACCGTCGGCGCAGCAGGAGTCCGCGCCGGAGCGGCGAGACTCCTAGTCCGGCGGATCCCGCCTTCTTCGCCGACCCTGGCCTGGAAGGCAGAGCGCGGCCGTCGATCGATTTCATCGCTGAATCGCAGCGAAAACAGGTGTTGGACTGGAAGGTCGGCGCACGCCAATACTCAGCGCATGACCTCTGTGCCTGGCGTTTCCGCCGAGGATTCCGGCCCAAGCGACGACCGGCACCTCGTTGGCGAGGTGTCCAGGGCAGCTGATGGCGTCGCCCTCGACGCGGCCAACGCCAGCCACGCGGCCGATGGTGAGCCGGTCGACGGGGAGACTCGGGACGTCGTCCGGTTGTTGCGGAGGTTGGGCGGCAGGGCGTTCGCGCTGGCGTTCGTCGCCGGGATCACCGGGCTGACGACCGTCGCGCTGGTGTTGGGGCTGGCCGGGTTCGCGTTGGTGCTCGCGCCGGTGCGCGGGGTCAGGCGAGGAGGTGGGCCAGCAGCGCCCGCGCCGCGGGGTTGGTGAGGTTTGCCGAGCGGCCGGTCAGGTAGATCGTGCGGGCCAGCGCCGGCTGGGTGAGGTGGGCGAACGGGAGTCCGGAGCGAGCGGCGACCTGCTCGGGGACCACGGTGACGCCTAGCCCGGCCGCGACCAGGTCGACCAGCAGTGAGACGTTCGTTGCTTCGCAGACCTGGTCGCGCCGGACGCCGGCCTCGGTGAAAGCCCGGTCGACCAACGCTTGCAGGCCGCTTCCGGTGAAATCCACGAAAGGTTCGCCGTCCAGTTCCGCCAGCCGGACCCGGCGGCGGGTCGACAGGCGGTGTCCGGGATGGGCGAGCAGGACCAGGTTCTGCTCCCAGCTGGCGAACTCGGCCAGGTCCTCCGGCAGCGGACCGCCCACATAGGACAGATCCAGTTCGCCGTCGGACACCGCGGCGGTCAGTCCGGGGATGGTGCCTTCCCGCACGCGCAGCCGGATTCCGGGGTAGCGGGCGCGGAATTCGCCCAGCTTCGCGGGCAGGTCGAGGACGGTCAGGGTCTGGATCGTCCCGATCGACACCCGGCCGCGCGCGAGTCCGGTCACCGCGGCTACCTCGCCGCGGGCGGAGTCGACGTCCGCGGCGATCTGCCGGGCCAGGGGGAGCAGGGCCTCGCCCGCGGGAGTGAGAGTCACGCGGCGGGTGGTGCGGTCGAACAGCTCCGCGCCGAGGTCGGCTTCCAGTTTCCGGATGGACGCGCTGAGCGCGGACTGCACGACGTGCACGTCCTGCGCGGCGCGGGTGAAGTTGCGGTGCCGGACCACGGCGAGGAAGTGCTCGACCTGCCTCAGCTCCATCGGCTTCGCCTCCGTCTCGCCACTGTCTCGCCACCGGGAAGTGGTTCGACGAACGTACCGCGCGGGCCGGTCGGGGACGGCCGTTCGGGGCAGAGGCGGGGATCACGCCAGCGGGTCCATCGGCACGCCCTCGACCTGCTTCGCCCGCCACACCGGGGCGGCCGAACCCCGCGCCGTGCTTGATGCCCGGGAACACGCCGCGGGCGTTGACCTGCAGCAGGCGGTCGGGAAGGCCGTGCTGGTCAGGTCCGGGTCGAAGGTGGCGCTGATCCCGGCGTTGGTGACCAGCACGTCGAGCTTTCCGCGCTGCTCGAAGCGCCGGTGAGCAGGGCGATCTTGTCGGCCAGAGACGGGCCGGATCAGGCCAGTTCCGCCGAGACGACCGACGACAGCGCGCGCAGCGCCTCCAGCAGGGCGTCGAGCGCGTCCGGGCTGACCAGGACCGTGCTGACCATGCTGCTTTCCCGGACGCCCTCGCGGACGTCGACGGACAGTTCGTGGATCAGCTTCCCGTGCTGGGTCAGCGTCGCGACCAGGCCGGGGATCTGGTCGATGCCGCCGACGAAATAGGTCGCGATCCGGCGGCGGACCAGCATGGCCGGGGCGGAGGTGTACGGGGCGGACGAGAAGGTGCTCAGGGACATAACGTACTCCGGGAAAGAAGGTCTGGCGGGGAAAAGAGGGCCAGGTCCCGAAGCAAAACCGCACACCGGCATCGCGCGCCGGCAGCCTGGTTCAGCCGGCGCGCCGGGTTACGAGTCGCTCGGACGTCATGAGGCGCAGCACGGCGACAGGCTAACACGGCGCCGCGAGAAGGCAAAGCAATCCACAATGGACACCAAGCTCAGCAGGGTTCGTTCCCGGGCTCGCGCAGTTCTTCGGCCTTGCGGACGGTGTTCTCGCCCAGCTGCGAGGCCTCAGCGGAGGAGGACGCCGGGGTTCAGCACGCCTGCCGGATCGAGCGTGTCCTTCGCGGCGGACAGGGCGGCGGCGAACGGGTCCGGGCGTTGCCGGTCGTACCACGGGCGGTGGTCCCGGCCGACCGCGTGATGGTGGGTGATCGTGCCGCCGTTGGCCAGGATCGCTTCGGAGACCGCGGTTTTCAGCTCGTCCCACTGCGCGACGGTGCTGCCCCAGCGGCCGGTCGCGTAGATGCCGTAGTACGGCGCGGGGCCGTCGGGATAGACGTGGGTGAACCGGCAGGTCACCACGCCCGCGCCGCAGATTTCGGCGATCGCCGCGTTCGCGGCCGTGGTGACCGCGTCGTGGAGCGGCTCGAACGCGTCCCAGGTGCAGGCGGTCTCGAAGGTCTCCACGATCATCGACCGGCGGGCGAGCGCGTCACGCTGGTACGGCATCCGCAGGAACGCCGAACGCCACGCCGAACCGGACTCGCCGCGGCGGGCGGTGACCGTACCGCCGTGGTCCGCGGTCAGTTCGAGCGCGCGGTCCAGCCAGGCGTCCACCGGATGGTCGGCGGACTCGAACGCGAGCAGCAGCAGGCCGTCGGCCTGGACGCCGGTGTTGAGGAACGCTTCCGCGGCGTCGAGGAGCCGGCAGTTCGCCGGGTACAGGCCGGACTGCGCGACCGCCCGGGTCGCGCGCACCGCGTCGGCGTACCGGGTGAAGCTGACCGACGCTTTCGCTTGCCAGCGTGGACGTTCCTGCAGGCGCATCCAGGCTTCGGTGATTACGCCCAGTGTGCCTTCCGAGCCGAGAAACAGCCGATCCGGCGACGGTCCGGCTCCTGAACCGGGCAGCCGGCGCGATTCGCTGATGCCGGCCGGGGTCACGACGCGCAGGGACTCGGTGAGGTCGTCGATGTGCGTGGCCAGCGTGGCGAAGTGGCCGCCGGCGCGGGTCGCCAGCCAGCCGCCGAGGGTGGAGTGGGTGAACGACTGGGGGTAGTGCCGCAGCGTCAGGCCGTGCGGGCGGAGCTGGTCCTCCAAGGCCGGTCCGTAGACCCCGGCTTGGATGCGCGCGGCGCGGCTCGTCCGGTCGATCTCCATCACCCGGTCGAGACGGCCGAGATCCAGCGACACCGCGGGCGCGGGGAACCGCGGTTCGATGCCGCCGACCACGGAACTGCCGCCGCCGTACGGAATTACCGGGGTGCCGTCGGCGGAGCACCAGTCCAGGAGGTCGAGGACGTCCTGCTCGGACTCCGGCCGCGCGACGACGTCCGGCACCGCTTCGATCCGTCCTTCCATATTTCGCACGACGTCCCGGAACGCCTTGCCGCGGGCGTGCGACAGCCGGTCGACCTGGTCGGTCGAGCACAGCCGGGCCAGTGCGGCGGGCGGGCGGAGCCGGGACGGCGGCACCGGAAGCTCGTCCGGCGCGGGCGGAGCGTGGTCGGTGAAGTCGTGGCCGGGAAGGAAGGCGGCGGTGCGCGCGACCAGTGCCTCGGATTCTTCGGCGGTCAGCGCTTCCTCGGTGTCGCCCCACCCCCACCAGGACCGTGTCATCCGTCTGCTCCCTTCCGAATTGACCCGAGGGTAACTTACTCTAGGGTAATAGGCGTTGAGGAGGAAAGATGAGCGTGCTGACCGCTGCCGCGCCGTTCGTGGTGAACCGGCTGCTCCCTCGCTTCGACCAGCGGATCGAGGAGTCCGCGAAGCCGTTCGCCCGGCCCGGCCTGCTGCGGCCGCATCCGGACTCGCGGGCCTGGGCGTGGACGCATTACGGCATCTTCGTGCCGGAACTGCCGCGGCCGCACCGCTACCTCAACACCATGACCCTGATCGGCAGCACCGGCACAGTCTGTTTCGACAACGACTACCTCGCGACCTCCGACGCCCGCCGCACCACGACGGTTCTCTCGTCCACCGCCGCGCCCGGGCATCATCATTACCGGGCCTACGATTCCCACGCCGAATGCCGCTTCGCCGAGGACGGTTCGCGACTGGAATGGGATTCGGACCTGGCTATCGAAGCAGCACATCCGTCCTATCAGGTACACGCGCGTTACGAGGGTTTCACCGCGGATTTGTCGATCACCGCGACGCCGCAAGTCTCGTGGTTCGTGCGCAATCCGGCTTACGACCATTTGAGCCTCCTGGCCACCTTCACCGGAATGATCGCCGACGACACCGGCGAGACCGAGATCAGCGGTCTGTGCACCGTGGAGTACGCACGATCGCTTTCCCCGCAAGCACTTCGACGTGCACCCCTGCCGCCGCGATTCAAGCTGCCAATCGACTTCTTCACCTACCAGATCATCAATCTGGACGACCGGACGCAATTGCTGCTGACCGATGTCCGCGCGGCCGGTGCGACAGCTTGCCGACTGGCCCACCTGCGCACACTGGACGGCACCGCGACGGTGTTCCGGGAGGTTAGGGTCGAGGTAGCACATCGGCCAGAGCCGGAGATCGATCCACTGGGCCGGGAAATGCGCGTCCCCGAGGGTTTCAGGTGGACGGTGCACGACGGCACTGAGAAGGTCGTAGCGCTGGAGGCGATTGTGGACAGTCCACTGCGGTATGGCCATGGGCGCGGCTATGTCGGCGCATACACGTATTCTGGCGAGTTCCGGGGACGACCGGTATCGGGAAGCGGTTACTTCGAATGGGTCGATTGCGAGGTCAACCGCGCAAGGAGGTGAGGATGCGAGCGCAGCGCCGGGTGGTGGTCTCGGCGGTTTCTTCGGGATGCTCCAGCCACCAGTTGACGGTGGCAGCGACCGCGCCGTACCAGATGCGAGCGAACAGCGAAGCGTCGGCAGGATCGGCGAAACCGGCCGAGGACAAGGCTTCCTGAGTACCTTCCGCACCGAGCGCGGAAAGCTTGCGCCGGTACGCGCGAGCCGCCCCGTCCACTGCGGAGCCCGGCGGCAAAGTCGGATCCCAGAGAACGGCCCAGTCCAGACGACGAGGCTCCAGCGTGCGGAAGATGGCCTCAAGGGTCCCCAGAGCACGGCTCAGCCCAGTGCCGGTCTGAGCTTCGGTGACAGCGTCGACCAGCGGCGCCGCACCACGGTGCAGGCAGGCAAGATAAAGCCCGTCCTTGGACTCGAAATACCCGTAGACCAACGGTTTGGAAATCCCGGCCCGCCGAGCGACGGCAGCCACCGAGGCATGGGCATAGCCCTGAACACCGAACTCCTGGACGGCAGCATCAAGAATCAGCCGCTCCCGCTCGGGCCGCGGCATCCCTTTACTGCCAGCCGGATTCACCACTACGCCAGCATAGCCGATGCGGTAACCACAGGAGCCAAATCCATTGTGGACCCCCCCAACAAACCAACCGCCACCGATGCACCCAACCAACAAGGCATCCACACCTCCCCCCGCCCCCGATACACAGCCAAAACACGGCGCTGGGGTGCTTGTCAAGGCATCTTTCCCGCCTTGACAAGCACCCCAGCGCCGTAGTCACACTAAAAAATCGGGGGGCCCACGCAACCACTCACCCGGCAATGTCGCCCGCCAGGGCGACGAGCCGTCTCCCGCATGACAACGACAAAGATGCACGGATCGGCAACACCTCTGCCCCCGCCGACAAGCCCAATCCCCCCAGCGCACGCAACACTGACCCCGCGGGGCAAGGGAGCGAACCAGGAGGCCGAGATGGCACAGCAGTCGACACCAAAGGCCGCCGAAGGGCAGCTCCGCGCGAACGCCCTCGGCACCGGCGGAATCGCCTTCCTAGTCCTAGCCGCCGTCGCCCCGCTGACCGGCATGGTAGTAATCGCCGGACTGGGAATCGCCCTGGGCAACGGCGGCGGAATGCCCGCCTCCTTCCTGATCGCCGGCATCATCCTGCTGCTCTTCGGCGTCGGCTACGCAAGAATGAGCCGATACGTCTCGAACGCAGGCGGCTTCTACGCCTACCTGACCGCCGCACTAGGCCGCCCAGCAGGCCTGTCCGGAGCCTTCGTAGCGCTGGCCGGATACAACTGTTTCGTCGCAGGCGCAGTAGGAACCTCCGGCGCACTGACCGGCGGCGTAGTCAACCGAGTCTTCCACTTAGACCTGCCCTGGGAGCTGTGGGCCGGACTCTCCGTGGCAGCAGTGTTCTTCCTGAGCCGCCGCGGCGTAGACGTTTCAGCAAAAGTCCTGGCAGTATCACTGATCCTGGAAGTCAGCATCCTAGTAGTATTCGACGTTGCAGTACTGAGCAAATCCGGCTACTCCCTCAGCGCATTCTCCCCGACCGTAGTAACGTCCGGATCGCTCGGCCTAGGCTTACTGTTCGCCGCCACCTGCTTCATCGGCTTCGAGGCAACCGCGTTGTTCAGCGAGGAAGCACGCGACCCAAACAAGTCAGTCCCGCGCGCGACCTACATCGCAGTGATCGCAATCGGCGTCTTCGCCGCCATCACCTCACTCGCCCTGGTGAGCGCGATCGGAGTGGAACACGCGAAATCCGTAGCACAAGACCATCTCGCAGCAGGCGACCTGCTCCTAGCCACGTCACAGGACGTCCTGGGAACCGCGCTCACCGACGCCATGCAGCTGTTGCTAGTCGTAAGCCTGTTCGCCGCGTTGCTGGCGCTCCACAACTCAGCGAGCCGATACATCTACGCACTCGCCCGAGACGGGGTACTGCCAAAACCGCTGGGACACACAGTTTCCGGTACCCCGCGCAACGCCAGCGCCGCGCAAATCGGATTCGCAACTCTCGTCGCCGCGATCTTCGCGGTGCTCGGCCTCGACCCAGTAGCGTTCTTGACGTCGTCGATGACCGGCTTCGGGACCTTGGCAATCCTGGTGCTGCAAGCGATGGCATCAATCGCGGTAGTGGTGTTCTTCCGCCAGCGGCGCGACCCGCATTGGTGGAGCACCTTCGTCGCCCCCGGGCTAGGCGGGGCCGGGCTGATCGGCGTGATTGTGCTGGCGGTGCTGAACTTCCCGACAATGGCGGGCTCGGACGCGGCCTGGATCGGATTGCTGCCGTGGTTGCTGCCGATCCTGATCGGCGCGGGACTGGCGACGGCCGGATATCTCCGGCGGAAACGTCCGGAGACGTACGCGGCGCTCGGGCCCGACGTGCGGTGAGTGTGCTCAGCTCTTCGTCTTGGCGCGGTCGTGGGCCCAACTGGTGATCGCCATTCCGACGAAAACCAGCACCAGGAGCGCGACCAGTTGTCCGCCCCATCCGCCGGGGACCCAGGCGAACGCACCCCACAATTGCCGCGCCTCGTGGTCGAAGAAACTGCGGATCGCGGCCTGCGCGCATACGACGGTGATCACCATGCCGACGATTTGCACCGCTGAATAGCCGCCCTTGCTCATCTGCTCTCCTCGGGTTCTCGTGGTGCACTCAGTGTGGCGGCGCAAACTCCCCAGCACATCGGACCTGCGGCGCGAACCGGGACCGACCAAAGTCGAGGATTACGACTTTGGTCTAGGGCGCGGACTGTGCCGAGGGCGGCTGCACGGCGGGGGCGGATCGGCGAAGATGGGCGGGTGCTCGTTTCGCCGGCCAAGCTCAAGCCGTGGCAGCAGGGGTGGCGGCTGCTCGTGGCCGCGCTGCTCGGCGCGTTCGCCTGGCTGGCGGTCGCCTCCCAGCTGCCGGAGGGATTCGAGGACGCGCGGACCGAGTGGCTGCTCTTCGGCGATCCGGTCCTCGGGCTCGGCTGCCTGATCGCGTCCCTGTGGCGGCGGAAGTATCCGCTCTCGATCGCGACCGGGGTGGTGATCGCCTCGGCGGTGTCGGCGTCCGCCGGGGGCGCCGCGCTGCTCGTGCTCGGGTCGCTCGCGACCCGGCGGCGGCCGCTGGAGACCACGTTCATCGGGCTCGCCTGCGTCGCGACCGCGGCGATCACCGAAGGCCTTTACCCGCGCGGCAGCGACCCGGACCCGTGGTGGCTGTCCATCTCGTTCGTGGTGCTGATCACCGGCATCGTCGTGGCGATCGGGGCGGCGATCGGGGCGCGGCGCGAGGAGCTGCAGTCGCTGCGAGAGCGGGCGGAGAGCGCGGAACGCGAGCAGGTCGCGCGGGCGGCCGAGGCGCGGATCGTCGAGCGGCACCGGATCGCGCGCGAGATGCACGACGTCCTCGCGCACCGGGTTTCGCTGGTCGCGATGCAGGCCGGGGTGCTCGGGCATCGCACCGATCTGCCGCCGGAGCAGGTGTCGCTGCTGGCCAGGGGGATCGCGGACGGCGCGCACCAGGCGCTGGAGGAGCTGCGGGAGGTGCTCGGGGTGCTGCGGGCCAGCCCGGGCGGGCTCGAGCCGCCGCAGCCGTCGCTGGCGAATCTGCCCGCGCTGGTCGCCGACGCCCGGGCGCTGGGGGTCGACGTCGAGTACCTCCCGGAGTCCGTCGGGACGCCGCCGGATCTGCTTGCCCGCACGGTGTACCGGATCGTCCAAGAAGGACTGACCAACGCCGGGAAACACGCGCCGGGCGCGAAAGTGCGGGTCACGGTCGCGGGTGGGGAGGGCGAGGGCCTGCGCGTGACGGTGCGGGACTCCGGCGCGGCCAGGGGCGAGGCGCCGCCGCCGTCGGCCGGGTTCGGGTTGCTGGGGCTGTCCGAGCGGGTCGAGCTCGCCGGTGGTGAACTGGACCGGCACGCGGACCCGGACGGCGGGTTCGTGCTGACCGCGTGGCTGCCGTGGCCAGCCCGCGAAGGGAGCGAGTGAGTGGACCGGGTGCGGGTCGTGCTCGTCGACGACGATCAGCTGGTGCGGATGTCGCTGCGGCTCATGCTCGACGGCGAAGCCGACCTGGAGGTCGCCGGCGAGGCCGCGGACGGCGACGCCGCCATCGCCGAGGTCCGCCGGCTGCGGCCGGACGTCGTGCTGATGGACGTGCGGATGCCCGGCCGCGACGGGCTGAGCGCCACCGAGGCGATCCTCGGCTGGCCGGACCCGCCGCGGATCCTGGTGCTGACCACGTTCGACTCCGACGAGATGGTGCTCGGCGCGCTGCGGGCCGGTGCTCTCGGGTTCGTGCTCAAGGACACCCCGCCGCCGGACATCCTGGCCGCGGTGCGCGCGGTCGCCGCCGGGAACCCCGCGTTGTCCCCGGCGGCGACCAGCCGGTTGATCACCGCGGCGATGGGACCGCGGTCGTCGGAGACCCGCCGGGCCGCGCGGGAGGCGGCGCGGGCGCGGCTGGCCGCGTTGACCGAACGCGAGCGCGACACCGCGCGGGCGATCGCGGAAGGGCTGTCGAACGCCGAGGTGGGCGAGCGGCTGCACATCAGCGTGGCGACGGTGAAGGCGCATACGAGCAGCTTGTTCGCGAAGCTCGGCGTGGTGAACCGGGTGCAGATCGCGCTGGTGGTGCGCGACAGCGAGGAATAAATCCTCAGCGGCGGACGGCTTCGGCACAGTTATCCAGAAACGCCGCAGGATTAGCCAACGAAATGCGAAAACTGCCGCGGCGGATGGAATATTCCTCCGGTAATTTACGCTGTTTGTCGCAGTGAATCACCTTCGCTCTCCGGTACCATCTTGACGCCAAAGTCCCTTTTTCCGGCTGGCGCGCTTTTTCTGGAATTGATCCGGAATCCCCTTGTTTCGCACCGGGCGGGCTGGCACACTCTCGCTAGGAGTCCTAACTAGCCGGGTCGGGGTGGGGAGGAAGCCGTCGTGCGGGCTGGAGATCCGGTCGCCGCGCTCCGCGGGGTTTCGCTGCGGGTCACCAAACAGCGGATCGCGGTGCTGGAGGTGCTGCGGAACCGGCCGCACGCCGCGCTCGAGCACATCCGCGACGAGGTGCGCGAGAAGCTCGGTTCCGTTTCCGCGCAAGCGGTTTACGACGTGCTGGCCGCGCTGGTCGGGGCCGGGCTCGTGCGCAGGCTCGAACTGCCCGGCTCCCGCGCCCGGTTCGAACTGCGCACCGACGACCACGACCACGTCGCGTGCCGCGAGTGCGGCGCGGTGGCGGACGTCGAACGCGTCGACCTCCCGCGCGCGGAGGAAAACGGCTACCGCATCGACGCCGCCGAGGTGACGTATTGGGGCGCCTGCCCGTCCTGTCTGTCCGCACCGCCGACGAAAGAGGAGCAATGACCTTCGCTGACAACACCGACCCGTTGACCACCGCGGCCGGCGCGCCGGTGACCGACAACCAGAACAGCCTCACCGCGGGTGCGCGCGGTCCGGTCCTGCTCCAGGACCTCTGGCTGGTGGAGAAGCTCGCGCACTTCGACCGCGAGGTGATCCCGGAGCGGCGGATGCACGCCAAGGGGTCCGGCGCGTTCGGCAAGTTCACCGTCACCCACGACATCAGCCGCTACACCAGTGCCGCGTTGTTCAGCGAGGTCGGCAACGAGGTCGAGACGTTCGTGCGGTTCTCCACCGTCGCCGGGGAACGCGGCGCGGCGGACGCCGAACGCGACATCCGCGGGTTCGCCGTGCGCTTCTACACCACGCAGGGCAACTGGGACCTGGTCGGCAACAACACCCCGGTCTTCTTCCACCGGGACCCGCTGAAGTTCCCCGACCTGAACCACGCGGTGAAGCGCGATCCGCGGACGAACCTGCGCGACGCGGAGAACAAGTGGGGGTTCTGGACGCGCCTTCCCGAGGCGCTGCACCAGATCACCATCGTGATGAGCGACCGCGGCATCCCGAAGACCTACCGGCACATGCACGGTTTCGGCTCGCACACGTTCAGTTTCCTCAACGCGGTGGGCGAGCGGCACTGGGTGAAGTTCCACCTGCGCACCCAGCAGGGCATCGAAAACCTGACCGACGCGGAGGCGGACGCGCTCATCGGCGAGGACCGCGAATCGCACCAGCGCGACCTGTACGAGGCGATCGAGCGCGGCGACTATCCTAAGTGGACGCTGTATGTGCAGCTCATGCCGGAGGCGGACGCGGAGACCTACCGGTTCCACCCGTTCGACCTGACGAAGGTGTGGAGCAAGAAGGACTATCCGCTGGTCGAGGTCGGCGAGCTGGAGCTGAACCGCAATCCGGAGAACTACTTCGCCGACGTCGAGCAGGCCGCGTTCACCCCGGCCAACCTGGTGCCGGGCATCTCGGTCAGCCCGGACAAGATGTTGCAGGGACGGCTGTTCTCCTACGGCGACGCCACCCGCTACCGGCTCGGCGTGAACCACCACCAGATCCCGGTCAACTGCCCGCGCGGGGCGACGCTGGTCAACACCTACCACCGCGACGGCGCGATGCGCGTCGACGGCAACCAGGGCGGAGTTCCGGGCGTGCAGCCGAACTCCTTCGGGCGGTGGGCGGAACAGCCGCAGTACGCCGAGCCCGCGGGACCGGGCGGGGCGGTCGCGGACCGGTTCGACTACCGCGAGGACGACGACAACTACTACGAACAGCCGGGCAACCTGTTCCGGCTGATGGACGAGGGCGCGCGGCAGCGCCTCTTCGAAAACACGGCGCGGGGGATCAAGGGCGCGCGCAAGGAGACCGTCGAACGGCATATCGAGAACTGCGCCAAGGCGGACCCGGCGTACGGCGCGGGAGTGCGGAAGGCGTGCGAGGAGATCGGGGCGCTGTAACCGGGGTTTGCCGTCCGTGTGGGGAATCCGCCTAGCCCACCGCCTAACCACCCAGGTTTCGAAACACCCTCGCAGGGTTCCCCTCACGGACGGTCGGCAAGAGTTACGCCGTCGCCTGCTCGTGTTCCGGGCAGTCGGTGCGCAATTCGTTCAGCGCCAAGGGTTTCCGCATCAGATGGCAGTGGTGCGGAGCCTCCGGCTCCGGATGTTCGTTGGGTCCGAAGAACCGGCACGTCGTGCACACCCGGGCGACGCTGATCGCTCCGGCGCGCTGCAGGTCCGCGATCACCCGCAACAGGGTGTGCAGCGTCGCGGCCCGGTCCGGCTCCGGCAGTGCGGCCAGCGAGCCCACCAGCAGCGCGTCCCACGCCGACAGTTCGGCGGAGACCTGGAAGCCGCGGTCGGTGAGGGTGAGCAGGCGGCGGCGTCCGTCCGAACCCGGCGAGCGGGTGAGGAGTCCTTTGCGTTCCAGGGCGCTGATCGCGTCGGACATCGTCGGCGTGGTGACGTCGAACTCCGCGGCCAGTGCGTTCACCTCCCGGCGCGGGGCGGGATGGCGCGCCAGGGACAGCACCGCCTGCTGCTGCAGCGGCGAAAGGCCCTGGGTGCGGGAGCTGCGCTGGGAGAGCGAGCGCAGGCCGTTCCCGAGCCGTTCGATGGCGTCGGCCAGCCGCCGGTCGAGGCCTGGTTCGTGCTCGGGCATGCGCGCCGCCTCACGGTTAGGACTCCTCGGCACCATGATAAGCGACGGCACGGAAGAAGGCCGGGACCCACCGGCCCCGGCCTTCTCCCTCGCCAGGTGGCTCAGACGAGTTTCTGCGCCTCGAGCAGCGCGTCCCGCAGGATCTGTTCGATCTCGTCGAACTCCGCCCGCCCCGCGATGAGCGGCGGCGCGAACTGGACGACCACGTCGCCCCGGTCGTCCGGACGGCAGTAGAGGCCGCGGTCGAACAGCGCGCCCGGCAGGAAGCCGCGGACGAGGCGTTCCCGCTCGTCGGCGTTGAACGTCTCGCGGGTCGCCTTGTCCTTGACCAGTTCGACGGCCCAGAAGTAGCCGTCGCCGCGGACGTCGCCGACGATCGGCAGGTCCAGCAGCTTGTTCAGCGTCGAGCGGAACGCGTCCTGGTTGTCCAGCACGCGCTGGTTGAGGCCCTCGCGTTCCATCAGGTCGAGGTTCGCGAGCGCGACCGCCGCCGACACCGGGTGCCCGCCGAAGGTGTAGCCGTGCGGGAAGCCGACTCCCGCGCCGAGGAACGGCTCCATTACCCGGTCCGACGCGATCAGCGCGGCGATCGGGCTGTATCCGGAGCTGAGTCCCTTGGCGCAGGTCAGCAGGTCCGGCTGGAGGCCGAATTTCTCGCTGGCGAACGTCGCGCCGTGCCTGCCGAAGGCGCAGATCACCTCGTCGGCGACCAGCAGCACGTCGTGCCGGTCGCAGATTTCCCGCACCCGCTCGAAGTACCCGGGCGGCGGCGTGAGGCAGCCGCCGGAGTTCTGCACCGGTTCGAGCACGACCGCGGCGACCGTGTCCGCGCCCTCGAACAGGATCGCCTCCTCGATCCGGTCCGCGGCCCAGCGGCCGAACGCTTCGAGGTCGTCGGCGAACTCCGGATGCCGGTACAGATTGGTGTTCGGCACGCGGAAACCGCCCGGCGCGAGCGGCTCGAAGTCCTTCTTCATCGCGGGAAGGCCGGTGATCGCGAGCGCGCCGTGCGGGGTGCCGTGGTAGGCCACCGCGCGGCTGATCACCTTGTGCTTGCCGGGTTTCCCGGTCAGCTTGAAGTACTGCTTCGCGACCTTCCACGCGGACTCGACGGCCTCGCCGCCGCCGGTGGTGAAGAAGACGCGGTTGAGGTCGCCCGGCGCGAGATGCGCGAGCCGTTCGGCCAGTTCCGCCGCGGGTTTCGTGGCATAGCCCCAAATCGGGAAGTACGCCAGCTCGTTCGCCTGCTGCGCGGCCACTTCCACGAGTTCGCGGCGGCCGTGTCCGGCCTGCACGACGAAAAGCCCGGCCAGACCGTCGAGAATCTTGCGGCCGCGGTCGTCCCAAACGTGCACGCCCTCGCCGCGGGTGATCACCGGGACCGGGGTCTCCGGGTAATTCCCCATGCGGGAGAAGTGCATCCACAGGTGCCGGGCTGCTGCCGACTGAGTGTCCATCGCAGATCCCTTCTCAGACGTTCTGCGGAAAGCCGAGGTCGAGTCCGCCCTGTCCGGCGCCCGGCCAGCGGGTGGTGACGACCTTGGCGCGGGTGAAGAAGTGCACGCCTTCGCCGCCGTGCGCGTGGGTGTCGCCGAACAGCGAGTTCTTCCGGCCGCCGAACGAGTGGTAGGCCACCGGGACCGGCACCGGCACGTTCACGCCGACCATGCCCGCCTCGACGTCGGCGGAGAACCGGCGGGCCGCGCCGCCGTCGTTGGTGAAGATCGCCGCGCCGTTGCCGTACGGTCCGGCGTTGATCAGCTCGATCGCGTCGGCGAACGTCTCCACCCGGACCACGGAGAGGACCGGGCCGAAGATCTCGTCGGTGTAGATCGGCATGTCCGGGCGGACGTGGTCGAACACGGTGGGGCCGACGAAGAATCCCTCGCCGTCCGCGTCGAACTCGCCTTCCCGGCCGTCGAGCACCAGCGTCGCGCCGGCCTCGGCCCCGGCGGCGATGTAGCCGGACACCCGGTCCTTCGCCGCCGCGGTGACCAGCGGGCCCATGTCGCAGCCGCGGGTGCCGTCGCCGGTCACCAGGGTCTTCGCCCGGTCGGCGATCCGCGGCACCAGAGCATCGGCGACGTCGCCCACCGCGACCACCACCGACACCGCCATGCAGCGTTCGCCCGCAGACCCGAAACCAGCGCTGACCGCCTGGTCGGCGACGAGGTCGAGGTCGGCGTCGGGCAGCACCACCAGGTGGTTCTTCGCGCCGCCGAGCGCCTGGACGCGCTTGCCGTTCGCGGTGCCGGTCTCGTAGACGTACTTTGCGATCGGGGTGGAGCCGACGAACGAGACCGCTTCGATGTCCGGGCTGTGCAGCAAC
Source organism: Amycolatopsis sp. VS8301801F10 (assembly GCF_046195355.1). Classification (NCBI taxonomy): domain Bacteria; kingdom Bacillati; phylum Actinomycetota; class Actinomycetes; order Pseudonocardiales; family Pseudonocardiaceae; genus Amycolatopsis; species Amycolatopsis sp. VS8301801F10. The sequence continues at coordinate 2,987,895 of NZ_CP176065.1, forward strand.
GCGTCGACGGCGGTTTTGTTGCCATGCAACACGTTGAACACGCCTTCGGGCAGACCGGCTTCGCGCCACAGCTCAGCGAGCCAGTTCGCCGCGGTCGGCACCTTCTCGGACGGCTTCAGCACCACGGTGTTCCCGGCCGCGATCGCGATCGGGAAGAACCACATCGGGACCATGGCGGGGAAGTTGAACGGCGAGATGATCGCGACCGGGCCAAGCGGTTCGCGAAGCGACGTGACGTCGATGTCGGTCGACGCGTTGGCCGTCGCCGCGCCCTTGAGCAGCTGCGGGATCCCGCAGGCGAACTCGACGACCTCCAGGCCGCGCGCGACCTCGCCGGCCGCGTCGGACAGCACCTTGCCGTGCTCGGCGGTGATGATCCGCGCGAGTTCGTCGGAGCGCGCGTCGAGCAGTTCGCGGAACCGGAACAGCACCCGGCTGCGCTTCGCCAGGGAGGTCTTGCGCCAAGCGGGGAACGCGGCCTTCGCGGCGGCGATCGCGGCCCGCGCGTCCGCGGCCGAGCCGAGCGGCACGCGCGCGGTGACCTTCCCGGTCGCCGGGTTCGTGACGTCCCCGTATCCGTCCGGCGAGCCTGCTGTCTCGCCGCCGGCGATCCACTGGGACAGCGTCGGCACGGAATCGCTCATCGAGCCACCTTTCTTCCTGGTCTTCGCCCTCTGAGGGTCCCTCCCGGACGGGTCGCGGGTAACCGACGAACCGTCGGTTTGCCGGGGGCTGGCTTTACAGTTCGTCGGGTTATCCTGACGGCGTGCACCTGACCCTCCGCGACGTCCTCGAACTGCCGGTGATGGCCGCCGGGGCGCCGGTGGTGCGCTCGGCGGCGGACGCGGTCGACGTGCCGGTGCGCTCGGTGCACGTCAGCGAGCTGAGCGACGTCGCGGGGACGCTGACCAGCGACGTTCTGGTGCTCTCGATCGGGCGCGCGTGCACCGAACCGGGCTTCGACGCGGTGGCCTACGTCCGGTCGCTGCGGGACGCCGGGGCGATCGGGCTGGTCGTGGAGCCGGGGCAGCATCTGAAGTCGTTGCCGGACGCGCTGGTGCAGGCCGCTCGCGCCGCGCGGTTTCCGCTGGTGGAGCTGCGCAGCACGGTCCGCTTCATCGAGGTGACCGAGATCGTGCACGCCCGGATCGTCAACGCGCACTACGAGCGGTTGCGGCTGGCCGAACGCGCGCACGAGGCGTTCAGCACGGTCGGCTCGGCTTCGCAGGCGCCGGACGCGGTCCTCGCGCACGCAGCGGACTTGATCGGGTTGCCCGTGGTGCTGGAGGACCGGACGCACCGGGCGCTCGCGTTCGCCGGTGTCGGTTCGGCGGAAGCATTGCTGCGCGATTGGCCTGCCCGCTCCCGGCGGGTGCCGTTTTCCGCGACGACCGAGGTCGGCGGTCCGGAAAGCTGGATGTGCACGCCGGTCGGGCCGCCGCGCGAACGCTGGGGCCGGCTGGTCGTGCCCGCGCGGTCGGCGGAGCAGCCCTCGGCGTGGCTGGTGCTCGAACGCGCGGCGGAGGCGTTGACCGTCGGGAAGTTGCTGGAACGCTCGCCGCTGTCGGTGGAAATCGAGGCGCAGGGAGATTTGCTGCGCGACCTGTTGCACGGCGCGGACGAGGGTTCGGTCCGCGCGCGGGCCCGGGCGCTGGGGCTGGCGCAGGCGGCGTACTACGCGGTGCTGGTCTGCCGTCCGGCTCGGGCCGGGCTGGAGCGGGCGCTGCTGGATGCGGTGCTGACCAGCGACGGGATCGGCGGCGTGCTGGCGGAAGGCCGGGTGGCGGCGGTGTTCCCGTGTTCCTCGCCGACGGCGGAGAAAGCGTTGCTGGAGCGGGTGGTCGCCGGGGTTCCGGACGGACTGGCGGCGGCGTTCGGGGCGGCTGGTCCGGTGCGTCGGCTCGGCGAGCTGCCGGCGGCGCTGCAGGAGGCGGTGCACGTCGCGGACGTCGAATCGCCTGGTGCGCCGGGACTTCGGCGGGCTCGCGACTTGGGGGTGCGCGGGTTGTTGTGGTGGTTGCGGGAACATCCGCGGCTGCACGAGTTCACCGAGGCGCAGTTGCGGCCGTTGCTGACGTTGCCGGAACCGCGGGCCAGCCGGGCGTTCGCGACGCTGCGGGCGTATGTCGAGTCGGGGTACTCGATGACGGAGTTCGCGAAAGCGTTGAACCTCAGTCGTCCGGCGGCGTATTCGCGGTTGGCGACTATTGAGCGGGTGCTGGGTGTCGACCTGTCCAATCCGGACACTCGGCTTTCGTTGCACCTAGCCGTTTTGGCGCACGGGCACCGGGAGTCAGCTCCCGGCTCCCCAGCGCAGTGACAGCCGGTCGGCGGCGCGTTCGGTGCTGATGTGCATCATGCTGCCGAGAATGGTCGCGCGGTCGATGACGACGATAGTGCCGTCCGGGGTGCTCGTGGTGCGCTCGCTGACCAGCACCGGGGTGTCGACCGGTTCGTCGAGCAGACGGGCGAGCTTGTCGTCGAGGACGTCCGGGCGGATGGTTTCGGCGGCCCGGTCCACCACTACGTCCAATTCGGACAGTGCAGTGTAGAGCGATACCGTGGTGAAATCGGTGTCGCGCAAGCGTTCTCCGTGCGGCGGCGCGACCCACGACACCTGGTGGATCGCCCGGCGGCCGCCGAATTCGCGCACGCGCTCCAGTCGCAGGCCGGATTCCGTCGCGCGGGCCTGCAGCCGCGCCGCGACCCGGGTCGGCAACCGCCGGACCGACTGGCTGACGACCTCGGTGCGCACGACGTAACCCTGATCGCGCAGGTCCTCGGTGAAGCTGCGCAAAGAGCCCAGCTGGTACGAGGCCGGCGTCGGCGCGACGAAGGTGCCGCGGCCGGGTTGTTGCACGATCAGGGCTTCGTCGCTGAGTTCGCGCAGCGCCTGCCGGAGCGTCATGAGCGTGACGCCGTAGGACGCGCTGAGTTCCCGCTGCGGAGGCAGGGCCTCGCCGGGCGCGTACTCCCCGGCGCGGATCTTCGCGGCGAGATCCGCGGCGATCGCTCGGTATCGGGCCATGCGCGTCCGTTCTGGTCCAGTTCTGCGGGGACCAGCGGATTCTAGTCCAGCGCGGCGCGCAGGGTCGCGACGTACTCGCCGACCTCCGCCGGACCGGCGCCGTCGAGCACCCGGCGCATGATCGCCGCGCCCACGATCACGCCGTCGGCCACGCTCGCGGCCTCGGCGGCGTGCGCGGGCTGCGAGATGCCGAAGCCGATCAGGATCGGCAGGTCGGTGGTGTTCTTCAGCCGGGTGGCCAGCTCGATCGCGGAGGCGGGCAGGTGGTCGCGTTCGCCGGTGGTGCTCATCGACGAGACGGCGTAGACGAAACCTCGGCTCCGCGCGGCGATATCCTGTGCGCGGTCGGCTGGGGTCGCGGGGGAGACCAGCAGCGCCAGGTCTATTTCCTCCTCGAGCGCGGGTGCCTCTTCCAGCGGAAGGTCCGGCACGATCAGGCCGTCGGCTCCGGCATCTTTCAACTCGGTGCAGAACCCCTTGCGGACAGCCAGGTTGGCGTAGGTGCTCACGATGACCGGAACGTCCACTGTGGTCTCGTTAAGTGCCTTGAGGACACTTCGCGGTGTCGTTCCGTTGGCGAGCGCGACATTGGACGCTTCTTGGATGGTCACGCCGTCCAGCGTCGGGTCGGAGAACGGGATGCCGACTTCGATCGCGTCCGCCCCCGCTTCGACCAGCGCCGGGAGATGGTCGGTCCACTGTGGATTGACCCCGCCGGTGAGATACGGCATCAGGATTTTGCGGTCGGTTTTCATGCGCGGGACTCCTCGGAGCGGGCGATGAGCGTGGCGATGTCCTTGTCGCCGCGGCCGGACAGGGTGAGCAGAACCGTCGAACCCGCCGGAAGATCCGGCGTGCCAGCGGCTTCGGCTACCCAGGCGAGCGCGTGCGCGGATTCCAGCGCCGGGATGATTCCTTCGGTGCGAGCCAATTGCGCGGCCGCGGCGAGCGCGGCTTCATCGTTCACCGCGACGTACCGGGCCCGGCCGAGATCACGCAGCTGTGCGTGTTCCGGGCCGACGCCGGGGTAATCGAGCCCAGCCGCGATCGAGTGGGCTTCGCGGATTTGCCCGTGCTCGTCCTGCAGGAACAGCGACCGCGAGCCGTGCAGCACTCCGGCCTGGCCGAACGTCGCGCCCGACCCGCCGATCGCTTCCACCCCGACCAGCCGCGCGCTGGTGTCGGCGAATCCGGCGAAGGTGCCCGCCGCGTTGGATCCGCCGCCGACGCACGCGACGACGAAATCCGGCACGGTTTCGTGCTGCTCGCGGGCTTCCTCGCCGATCACGCGCTGGAATTCCCGCACCAGCCACGGATACGGATGCGGTCCGACGACCGAGCCGAGGCAGTAGTGCGCCTCTTCGGTCGAGCTGACCCAGTGCCGCATCGCTTCGCTGGTCGCGTCCTTGAGCGTGCGGCTGCCGGTGCGGACCGGGACGACCTCCGCACCGAGGTAGCGCATGCGGAACACGTTGTGCGACTGGCGTTCGACGTCCTGTTCGCCCATGAACACCGTGACCGGCAGGTCGAGCAGCGCGCCCGCGGTGGCCGTCGCGACGCCGTGCATCCCGGCCCCGGTCTCGGCGATCAGCCGCCGCTTGCCCATCCGCTTCGCGAGCAGCGCCTGGCCGACCGCGTTGTTGATCTTGTGCGAGCCGGTGTGCGTGAGATCCTCCCGCTTGAGCGCGACGCGCACGCCGAGTTCCGCGGACAACCGCTCGGCGGGCGTCACCGGCGTGGGCCGGCCGACGTGCCGGGCGAGCATCATCTGGAGCTGCTCGCGGAAGCCGGGGTCGGCCCAGGCCTTCTCGAACGCGTCGGCGACTTCGAGGCAGGCGGGCACCAGGGATTCCGGCACCCAGCGCCCGCCGTACTCCCCGAAGCGTCCTTCTTGGGTCGGGGTGCGCATGGGCAGCTCCTTAGAGTTCTATAACTGTCTCCACTGTTATAGAACTCTTGCCGAGCGGGCGCAAGCCCGTCAGCGCTGCCGCAGCACCTCGACGCCGTCGCCGTCCAGGTCGTCGAGGAACCGGGAACGGCCGGTCATCGCCATGATCAGCGCGAGCGTCGGGCCGGACACGAGTGGTCCCGAGCCGCCGGAAAAGTCACTGTCGGTGGCCGCGAGGCGCAGGCCTTGGACGCGTCCTTTGGCGAGCACCACGAGGTCGGAACCGAGGTAGTAGCGGGCCACGGCGGTGAGCGTGCCGATCGGGTACTCGCGGCGGATCCCGAGCGGACGGCGGATGTCCTCGCCGTGCACGACGGTTTCGCCGAGCATCGCCACGACCGGCAGCGGCGGTTTGGTCGTGCTGGTCACGACCCGGCGGAAGCGGGCCAGCGTGTCGGCCGGACTGTCGCCGAGCTGCTCGGCCAGCCGCATCGCGACCTGCCGGTCGAAGTCGAAACGGCAGCGCAGCACGCCCGCCATCCAGCGCGCCGGCGTCAGCGACGCTCCCGCGGTGACGTGGGCCAGCACCTCGCGGACGGAGAGTCCCTCGCACAGGGACGGCGTGTCCCATTGGGCGGCGGACAGCCGCGCGAGGTCGTCGGCCAGCGCGGCGCGTTCGGTGTGGATCTGCGGCCAGGTCATTCCAGGTCTCCTCGGTAGTCGTTGCCAGGTGAGACCGGCTGGATGCGGCAGAATCGTCGGTCGTGCGGGAATTTTCTTCGGCAGCCGCGTTCACCCGGGCGGTGGCCCCGTTGCGTGCGGAATTGCGTGCGCACTGTTACCGGATGCTGGGCTCGATGCACGACGCCGACGACGCCGTGCAAGAGGCGCTGCTGCGAGCGTGGCGCGGGTTGCCGGGGTTCGAGGGCCGCAGCGCGCTGCGCACCTGGCTGTACACGGTCGCCACGCGCACCTGCCTGGACCTGATCGAGCAGCGCGGCCGCCGGGCGCTGCCGGTCGACCTCGGCCCGTCGAGCGACCAGGTGGTGCTCGACTCGGCCCCGCGCACCGACGTGGCCTGGCTCAGCCCGTACCCGGATTACCCCGCGGCCAGCTACGAACAACGCGAGGCGGTCGAACTCGCTTTCGTCGCCGCCTGCCGCCACCTGCCGGGCAACCAGCGGGCGGCGCTGCTGCTGTTCGACGTCCTCGGCTTCTCCGCCGCCGAGATCGCCACGATGATGGAAACGTCAGTGACCTCAGTGAACTCCGCCTTGGCCCGCGCCCGCCGGACCATCTCGGCCCACGTGCCCGCCCGCACTCAGCAGCAGACGCTGCGCACCCTCGGCGACGGCCGCCTCCAGGAACTGGTGAGCGGTTTCGCGACCGCTCTCGCCGAAGGCGATGTCGACGGACTGGTCGAGCTGCTGACCGAGGACGTCACGTGGTCGATGCCACCGCTGCCGCATTGGTATCGCGGCCGGTCCGCGGTGGTGGAATTCGCTTTCGAAGTCCCGATGAAGCGCTGCCCGAGCTGGCGGTTCCAGTTGCTCAGCGCGAACGCTCAGCCCGCGGTGGCGTTCTATCTCGGCGGTTCGGCGACGGTGCCGCACGAAGCGTGGTCCATCACCGTCCTGACCCTGCGCGAGGACCGGATCTGCGATCTCACGTCCTTCCTCGGCGCGGAGTACTTCCCGGCCTTCGGGCTGCCCGCCTCGGTCACGCCTTAGGCGCGGCGCGCACGTGCGCGCGCTGTCCTTGCCGGCCGATCAGGCACAGGTATTCGACCGGTTCCGCCGACGCCGCGCCGAACCAGTGCGGTACCCGGGTGTCGAATTCCGCGGCCTCGCCGGGGGAAAGCGTCAGCTCGTTCTCGCCGAGCACCAGCCGTAACTGTCCATTGAGGACATAAGCCCACTCGTAGCCCTCGTGCGTTCTGGGATCGGGTTCCCGCGGTTTCCGTTCTCCGGGCAGGATGAATTTGTACGCCTGGATTCCGCCCGGGCGGCGTGTCAACGGCAGGATCGTCACGCCGTCGGCGCAGCTGATCGGGCGAAGGTGGATACGCGGATCGCCGGTCTGCGGTGCGTCGACCAGCTCGTCGAGGGTCACGCCGTGCGCGCGGGCCAGCGGCAGCAGCTGTTCCAGGGTGGGCCGCCGGTTGCCGGACTCGAGCCGGGACAGGGTGCTGGCCGCGATGCCGGTCCGCGCGGACAGTTCGGCGAGCGTGATCTCCCGCTTCCGGCGCAGCTCGCGCAACCGGGGGCCGACTGCGTCCAGGGCACGGTCGTCGTCCATTCCCCGAGTTTGACAGATTGGCAAGGTTGCTTGCCAGTTGTGCCGGCGGGCTCGCAAGGTGGAACGGGACGAGGAAAGGAACCGTTGTGCCGCACGCATTCGATCAGTCCTATTGGGACGAACACTGGGCCGCCGCCACCGGACACGCGCGGCTGGGACCGCATCCGCAGCTGGTCGAGCAGGCCGGAAAACTCCCGCCCGGACGCGCGCTGGACGCGGGCTGCGGGGAAGGCGCCGAGGCGAGCTGGCTCGCCGAACACGGCTGGCGGGTGACAGCGGTCGACCTGTCGGAGGAAGTGCTGCGGCGGGCGCGCGAACGGTCCAGCGAGGTCGAGTGGATCTGCGCGGACCTGCTGAACTGGACCCCGGCTGGGCAGTTCGACCTGGTCACCACGCATTACGTGCACGCCGCGGGCCCGTTGTTCGAGCGGCTGGCGGAGTGGGTCGCACCGGGCGGGACGCTGCTGGTGGTCGGGCATCACCACGGGGAGCAGCATCCGCCGGAGTCGAGGATCACCGTGCACGACGTCGGCCTCGACCCAGGGCAGTGGGAGATCACGGTCGCCGAGAACCGGACGCGGAAGGTGCCGGGCGGGGAATTGCACGACACGATTCTCTGTGCTCGCAAGGTTTCTTCGCCCAACGCGTAATCAATGGCGACGCGTCGTGGCCCGGCGGTGCAATGGCGTGATGGCGGCCTACGACGAAATCGCGGACTGGTACGAGCAAGAGTTCCTCCGCGCCCAGCCGGTGCATCTCGGGACGGAGGCGCTGCGAGACCTTCTCGGCACCGGCAGCGGCGTGTGCCTGGAGATCGGTTGCGGCACCGGGGTGCACGCTGACCTGGTGCGGGAGCTGGGCTGGACCCCGCTCGGCGTCGACCTGTCCGGCGGGATGCTGCGGCACGCCAGCGCCCGGCTGCCGATCGCGCGGGCCGACGCCGCACGGTTGCCGGTTCGGGACCGCAGTGTAGACGCGGTCGTCTCGGTGCTGGTGCACACCGACATGCCGGAGTATTTCGCCGTGCTGCGCGAAGTAGCGCGGGTGCTGCGGCCGGGCGGAGTGTTCGTGCATGTCGGGGTCCACCCGTGCTTTTGCGGAGGGTTCGCCGACCGCGGCGACCCGGCGGCGGTGGTGGTCCGGCCGGGCTATCTCGACGGGCACTGGACCAAGGAGTCGTGGACCGACCAGGGGATTCGCGACAAAGTCGGCGCGAGGCACTGGCCGTTGCCGGATTTGCTGAACGCCTTCCTCGACGCCGGGCTGACTCTGGACCGGTTCGGCGAGACCGGGACTCCGCTCCCGATCGTGCTGGCGGTTCGCGCGTTCATCGGCGCGGCAGCAGGCGAAGAACCACTATCGCACCGCCGGTGAGAGCCAGAATCCCGCCGCAGGCCAGCGCGAGTGCGTGCAGCGGTGAACCCGGCAGCGCGGAGTAGTAGACCGCGCCGATCACCGCGACTCCCAGTGCTCCGCCGATTTGCTGACCGGTCGCGAGGACGCCGGAAGCCATCCCGGCGTCCTCGCGGGGGACGGCGGCGAGGACGTGGTTCAGAAGCGGCGGGACGAGAAGACCTTGACCTGCGCCGATGAGCGCTAGCGCGGGGACGAAGGACCAGAAGTGAGCCGACAGCGCGATCAGGACGGCATAGCCGAGTCCAGCGGTCACCGCGCCGGTGAGCGGCGCGCGGGGCACTCGGCCGCCGAACAGGCTCATCGCGAGGAAGGCGGCGGCGAACGGCAGGTAGGTCAGCGCGGCGTCGAGCGGGCTGAGGCCGAGACCGTCTTGCAGGGCAAGGGAAAGCACCAGGAAGAACGAATTGATCCCGGCGTAGGTGAGCAACACCAGACCCATGCCGAGACTGAATCCGCGCTGCCGCAGCAGTCCCGGGCGCACCAGCGGGGCGGCGACCCGGCGTTCGACGGCGGCGAAGATCCCGAGCGCGACGGCACCGCCGGCGAGGCTGCACCAGGACCACAGCGGCCAGCCCGCTTCCCGTCCGGTGACGAGCGGCAGGACGAGCAGGGCGAGGGCGACGGTCAGCACGGCGGTGCCGCGAAGGTCGAGTCGCGCGGTGCCGTCCGGCCGGGTTCGCGGCAAGAAGCGGGCGGCGAGAACGAGGGTGAGCAGTCCGATCGGGACGTTGACCCAGAAGATCGCCCGCCACGGGCTGCCGAAGAGGTTCGCGGTCACGAGAACCCCGCCCAGCAGCTGGCCGGTGACGCCGGACAGTCCGAGGACCGCGCCCAGCACGGCGAACGCCCTCGGCCGCTGCGGGCCGGGCACGACGACGTGAATCATCGCGAGCACCTGCGGGAACATCGCCGCGGCACCGAGGCCCTGGACGAAGCGCGCGGCGACCAGCCATCCCGCTCCCGGGGCGGCGGCGCACGCGGCGGACGCCCCGGTGAACAGCAGCAGCCCGGCCAGGAACACCGGTTTCCGGCCGCGGAGGTCGCCGAGCCGGGCGAACGTGATGAGTGCCACGGCGTACGCGAGCTGGTAACCGGCGAGCAGGAGTTGGAGTTCGGCCGGCGAGGCGCCGAGGTCGGAGCGGATGGCGGGGGCGGCGACGAACACGATGAACGTGTCCAGCACCGCCATGAAAACGCCAATGAGCAGGATCGCGAGCGAGCGCCAGGAAACGGGGGGCATGGCTTGATCGTCGGCAGCGGGCCGGACGCGGAGGTAGCGGGCGAATATGCTGGTATCGCCACTACCCGGACCGGAGAGGAACGCATGTCGTCAGCGTCGCGCCGACGCGCTCTCGCGGACTTCCTGCGTTCGCGGCGCGACCGGCTCACCCCGGCCGAGGTCGGTCTTCCGGCGGGGCCGCGCCGTCGCGCGCCGGGCCTGCGCCGGGAGGAACTCGCGCAGCTGGCCGGGGTCAGCGTCACCTGGTACACGTGGCTCGAACAGGCGCGGGACATCACCGTCAGCAGGCAGGTGCTCGCGAGCCTGGCCCGGGAACTGCGGCTTTCCGAGACGGAACGGCAGCATCTCTTCGCACTCGCCGAGGAACCGCCGGACCGCCCGCCGGAGTCCTCTCCGCGGATGTTGCGGGGCATGGTCGACGCGCTGGACCCCAACCCGGCCTACGTGCTGGACGCGCATTGGGACTTCGTGGCGTGGAACCGGGCCGAGGCCGCGCTGATCGGCGATCCGGCGCTGCTGCCCGACGCCGAACGGAACCTGCTGTGGCTGGTGTTCGCCGTGCCGCGGATTCGCACGCTGCTGGTCGATTGGCCCGGACAGGCCCGGAATCTCCTCGCGCAGTACCGGGCCGACGCCGCGAACCGGGCCGAGGACGCGCGTGCGGCCGAGCTGGTCCGGACGCTGCGCGAGGCCAGCCCGGAGTTCGGGGAGTGGTGGGCCGCCCACGACGTCGCGCCGTTCACCGGGAACCGGCGCGTGTTCAACCATCCGAGGGCGGGCGTCCTCGCCTTCGATTACGTGAAACTGTCCACAATGGACGACAGTGGCCGGAAGCTGTTCACCTGCTTGCCCGCCGATCCCGACACCGCCTCGAAGCTCCCGTTGCTGACGGCGTGAAATGCGGATGCGCGCCTTCTCGCGGGCGCCTATCCTGTCGATCGTGATACAGCACCAGCTCTACCTCTGAGGGATCACCGCCTCCACCGGTACCGCGCGCGTTCGCGGCACCGGCCCTCGTCCTTTGCTGCTGTCACTTTTCCTCGGAGGCATTCCCTCATGACATCTTCGCTTTCGCCCGCGCGCGTTCGCGCGGCGCACGTCCGGCTGTCCGACGTTCACGTCGCCTTCGGCGGCCGTCCGGTGCTCGCCGGGGTCGATCTGGTCGCGGCGGCCGGCGACCGGATCGCCGTCGTCGGCGAGAACGGGCGCGGCAAGACCACCCTGTTGCGCGTGCTCGCCGGAACCCAGCCTGCCGACCGCGGCGAGGTCCGCCGGGCGGGCACGATCGGCGTCGCCGACCAGCAGATTCCGTTGGGAGGAAAGGAAACCGTTGGTGATCTGATCGATCTCGAACTGACCGCCGTACGCACCGCGCTGGCCAAGTTGGAAGCTGCGACCACCGCGCTCGCCGAAGAACAACCCGGCGCGGACGACGCCTTCGCCGCCGCGCTCGCGGACGCCGAAGCCCTCGACGCCTGGGACGCGGACCGGCGGGTCGAGGTGTCGCTCGCCGCGCTGAACGCGGTCGACGACCGAACCCGTCCGCTGGGGACGCTGTCGGTCGGGCAGCGGCATCGCGTCCGGCTGGCTTGCCTGCTCGGCGCGGGCCATTCCGTGCTGCTGCTGGACGAGCCGACCAACCACCTCGACGCCTCCGGTCTCGCACACCTCACCGAGCGGCTGCGTGCGTACCCGGGCGTGGTCGTGCTGGTGAGCCACGACCGCGCGTTGCTCGCCGACGTCGCCACGTTTGTGCTGGACCTCGACCCGTCGAGCGACGGCCGCCCGCGCGGCTACGGAGGTGGCTACTCGGCGTACGTCGAGGCCCGGCAAGCCGAACGGGCCCGCTGGGAGGCACTGCACGCCGAGCAACTGGCCGAACGCCAGCGGTTGGCGGACGACCTTTCCGCCGCACAGAACCGGTTGCGCGACAACTGGCGTCCGGAAAAGGGCCACGGCAAGCACACCCGCGCGACCCGTGCGCCCGGGTTGGTCCGCGCCGTACACCGGCGGCAGGAGGAGTTGAACGCGCACGTGGTGGCTGTTCCGCCGCCGCCAGCGAAGTTCGTCATGCCGGAATTGCCGCGGCACCAAGGAACTGTCGCGCTGCGGGCCGCTGGGGTGAGTGTCGCCGGACGGCTGGACCAGCCGGTCGACCTGACCCTCGGCGGCGCGGACCGGCTCGTCGTCACCGGCCGGAACGGCGCGGGGAAATCGACCTTGCTGACCGTGCTCGCCGGGGCGCTGGAGCCGACCTCGGGCACGGTCACGCGCGCCCGATCGGTGCGGATCGGGTGGCTGGGCCAAGAATCCGACCTGCCCGCCCGGCGCACCGCGACCGAACTGCTGGAGCAACGGTTCCCGGGCTCGGCTGACCTCGGCTTGCTCAGCGGCTACGACCGGCACCGCCCGATCGGCGAGCTGTCCACCGGCGCTCGGCGGCGGCTGGATCTGGCACTGGTCCTGGCCGCCCGGCCGCAGGTGCTCCTGCTGGACGAGCCGACCAACCACCTGTCCGCGACGCTGGTCGACGAGCTGACCGCTGCCCTGCAGACGACCCCGGCCGCGGTGGTGGTGGCCACTCACGACCGGCAGTTGTTGCGCGACACGGCGTCCTGGCCGAGGTTGTCGCTGTAGGCCCGTGAGGGCCACCCTGAGGGAAGCTGATTCCCTCAGGGTTCCCCTCACGGACCTGGGTACCGCCGGACCCCGCATCAGCACGGCAGACTGGGGGACATGCCGCTGCTGATCGACCGCGCCGACTTCGCGAACCCGCGACTGCGAGCCTTCCTGCAAGCTCACCTGGACGACCTAGCCCCAACCGCACCGCCGGAGAGCCGCCACGCCCTCGACTTGGCCGCACTCCAGCGTCCGGACGTCCGGCTCTGGACCGTCCAGGACGGTGAGCACATCGTCGGCACCGCAGCCTTGGCAGCGCTGGAACCACGGCACGAGGAGTTGAAAAGCATGCGCACCGATCCCGCCCGACGTGGGGAAGGCATCGCCCGCACGCTCCTGGACCACCTGCTCCAGGACGCCAAAAACCGCGGCATCGAACGAATCTCCCTGGAGACCGGCAGCATGGAGTTCTTCGCCCCGGCCCGCGCCCTGTACACGCGAGCGGGCTTCACCCCGTGCGCACCGTTCGGCAGCTACCGAGACGACCCGAACAGCACCTACCTCACTCGCCAGATCTGAGCTGTCACAGATTTCCCCCGGCCGGTGTCCATCCGCTGAACACCCGAAAGCGGAGGAGGACAGCATGACGACGACAGTGCTCGGCGCGGGATACGCCGGGGTCATGGCCGCGAACCGGCTGGCCGGACGCGGCGAGGAGGTAGTGCTGGTCACCCCGAATCCGTGGTTTGTCGAGCGGATTCGGCTGCACCGCGTCGCGACCGGCTTCGGGAAAACGCCCGGCTCGACCTGGAAACCGTCCTGAATCCGGCCGTCGAGGTCGTCCCCAGTGCGGTGACCAAGATCGGCGACGACCAGATCCAGCTGGCCTCCGGGGAGAACCTGCCCTACGACACCCTCGTCTACGCCGTCGGATCCGGGGCCAGCAACGAAAACCGCGGCTATCGGGTCGTCTCCGAGCCGGAGGCCGAACGGCTCCGCGCCGCCCTCGCCGAGGCGCCGGACGCTCCGGTCACCATCGTCGGCGCGGGCCTGACCGGGGTCGAGCTGGCCGGTGCGCTCCGTGAAGCCGGACGCGCGGTCAAGCTGGTCTCCACCGCCCCGAACCGCCGCGCGATTCGAGCGCACCTGCGGTTTCTCGCCAAACAAGGGGTCGAGATCGAGCTCGGCCGACGCGTCGATCCAGCCGAGCTCGACGGGCTCGTCGTGGACACCACGGGGTTCACCGTGCCGGGTCTCGCCGCCGATTCGGGGCTGCCGGTCGACGAGTTCGGCCGGTTGCTGGTGGACGAGCGGCTCACCGTCTCCGGCCATCCGAACATCCTCGGCGCGGGCGACGCCGTGCACCTCGAGTCGCCCAGTTACCTCCGCGCCGCGTGCGCGACCGCGTTGCCGATGGGCGCGCACGCCGCCGACGTCATCACCGCGCGTCGGCAAGGGAAGCCCGGGGAAGCGTTCGGGATGGGCTACGTGCTCCAGTGCACGGACCTCGGCAGCGGACGCGGGCGCGTCCAGTTTCTGCACCCGGACGACACCGAGCGGGCAATCGCGATCGACGGGCGCGCCGGCGGGCTGGTGAAGGAGACGATCTGCAGGATGAGCGTGCGCTGGCTGACCCAGGAGCGGGAGCGCGCGGGCCGCTACTCGTGGCCGGCCGGCGCCTAGAGTTGGCCAGCATGGAGCATGGTGCCGTCTTCACCGCGCACCGGTCGACGATGCTCGCCGCCGCGTTTCACATCACTGGTTCTCGTCACGACGCGGAGGACGTCGTGCAGGACGCGTGGGAAGCCTGGTCCCGGGTGGACCTCGCGACGGTCCGCAAGCCGCACGCGTTTCTGTCCGTGATGGTGTCACGGCTGGCGCTCAATGCGGTCCGCGCGCAGCGGCGCCGGCGCGAGCACTACCCCGGCCCCTGGCTGCCGGATCCGGTCGTCGCGGGGGATTCGCCCGAGTGGGAGGTGCTGCATCGCGACGGTCTGGGCCAGGCGCTCGACTTCGTGCTGAGTACGTTGACCCCGGAGCAGGCAGCCGCGTATGTCCTGCGCAAGGTGCTCGACGTCGACTACCCGTCGGTCGCCGAGGTGCTGGAGACGACGCCCGCCGCGGCCCGCCAGCTCGTCTCGCGCGCGCAACGGGCGGTGACCTCGGCGATCGGCGATTCCTTGCCAGATCAGGGGAATCATGACGCCCAGGCGCTGGCGAAGCTGGCCGACGCGGTGTTGTCCGGCGAGATCGGGAGAGTCGCCGCGCTGCTGGCCCCGGACGCGGTCCTGTACTCCGACGGCGGCGGCAAGGTTCTCGCCGCGCGCAAGCCGTTGTTCGGCCCGGACCGGATCGCGCAGTTCCTCATCGGAATATCCACTATGGAGGAAGTGGCAATCGTCCCCGCGGTCATCAACGGCGGAGCCGGCGCGGTTTTCCTGCGGGAGGGTGCGGTGACGATGACCGCGACCGTGCGTGCGGGCGAAGCGGGCGTGTCGACGCTGTGTTTCGTGCGCAATCCCGACAAGCTGGCCGCGGTCACTCTCGGCTAGCCGCGATCCCGTCGTACATCATCCGCCGCACGGCCTCGCTCAGCCAGCGTTGTTCGGCGGGATCCGGGTTGCGCAGCGAGGCGATCGCCGACGCCAGGATCATCCCGTTGATCGCTCGCGCGCTGTTCTCGATGTCGAGATCCGCGCGCAGGTACCCGAGTTCCACGCCGTGCGAGAGGTACGCCGCGGTCAGCTCGGTGGCCAGCTCGAAGAAGTCGAGCACCCGCGCCGCCATCGCTTTGTCGATGCCGGCGGCTTCGAAGAGCAGCAGCCGCGGGACGCGCGGGTCCTCGCCGAAGATCTGCGCCAGCGCGTCGCCGATCCGGGCGGTCTGCTCGCGGTAGGCGTCCAAAGTGGACACCGCGTCCGGCGCGTTCTCCGCGGTGAGCGCGGTGACGATGCGGGCGACCAGATCGTCGATGACGTGGTCGACGATGTCGCGCTTGTTCTGGAAGTAGCGGTAGAAGGTGCCGTGCCCGATGCCGAGCTTGGTGGCGATGTCGGAGATGCCGGTGGCGTGGTAGCCGAGGTCGGCGAAGCAGTCGAACGCCGCGTCGATGATCTCGCGGCGCAGTTCCTGCTTCTTGCGCTCGGCGCGCGTGGTGCGGGGGCTCTCCTGGGCTGTCACGCACTGCAGTGTATTGCCAAGCCCGGCGAAGTGACATACGGTTCCGTTACTGACAAGTAGTTCCGGACGAGAGGTCGGACATGGACTCCCCCTACGACGCAGTCATCGTCGGCGCCGGCTTCGGCGGCATGGGAGCGGCCATCCAGCTGCGCCGCCTCGGCTACCGCGACCTGCTGATTCTCGACCGCGAGGACGACCTCGGCGGGACCTGGCACGTGAACCGGTACCCGGGGCTGGCCGTCGACATCCCGTCGTCCACCTACTCCTACTCGTTCGAACCCAATCCGTACTGGTCTCGGCTGTTCGCGCCGGGCGCGGAGCTGAAGAAGTACGCCGAGCACGTCGCCGACAAGTACGGCCTGCGCGCCTCGATGCGATTCGGCACCGTGGTGACCGGCGCGACCTGGGACGGCTCCGGCTGGCGGGTCAGCATCGAAGGCGGCGAGACGGTCACCGCGAAGTACCTGCTCACCGCCACCGGGTTCCTGTCGCAGCCGAAGATGCCGGACATCGAGGGCATCGAGAAGTTCGCCGGCAAGGTCATCCACACCACCCAGTGGGACGACAGCTACGACCTCGCCGGCAAACGCGCCGCGGTGATCGGCACCGGCGCGACGGCCGTCCAGCTCATCCCGGAGATCGCCAAGGTCGCCGCGGAACTGACCGTCTACCAGCGCACGCCGATCTGGGTCAGCCCGAAGCCGGACTACGCCGTGCCGAAGCCGCTGCAGCAGGCGTTCGCGAAGCTGCCGCTGGCGCAGCGCGCGGTGCGGCTGGCGGGCAGTTCGATCCTGGAGCTGATGATGATCTCCGGCGTCGTGCAGTACCGGCAGTTCCGCGGCGCCAACCGGATCGCCGAACGCTGGTGCCGCGCGCATCTGCACCGCCAGGTCCGCGACCCGGAGCTGCGCCGCAAGCTGACGCCGGACTACTCGTTCGGCTGCAAGCGGCCGACCTTCTCCAACGACTACTTCCCGGCCTTCACCCGTCGGCACGTGCATCTGGAAACCACCAGCATCGAACGGATCGACGAGACCGGGATCGTCACCGCGGACGGCAAGCGCACCGAGATCGACACGCTCGTGCTGGCCACCGGCTTCAACCTGTGGGACACGAACTTCCCGGCGATCGAGATCATCGGCCGGGACGGCAGGAACCTCGGGAAGTGGTGGCGGGACAACCGGTTCCAGGCGTACGAGGGCGTGACCGTGCCCGGGTTCCCGAACCTGGTTTCGCTCAACAGCCCGTATTCCTACAGCGGGCTGTCGTACTTCACGACCATCGAATGCCAGATGAAGCACATCGACCGGCTGTTCACCGGGATGCGCGCCCGCGGTTCGGACGTGTTCGAGGTGACCCAGCGGGCGAACGACGAGTTCCTCGAGCGGATGAAACACAAGGTCGGGCACTCGGTGTTCGCGCTCGGTCAGTGCGCGACCGCCAACAGCTACTACTTCAACCAGCACGGCGAGGCGACCCTGCTGCGCCCGACGTCGACGATCAGCGCGCACCGGGAGGCCGTGCGGTTCCCGCTGGAGGATTACCGCTTCGCCGAATCCGGGTGAGGTTCGCCGGCCGGGGGAACCTCCGGCCCCCGATCAGCGTCGGGAAGGGCGTGAACACTCAGCAAGACGTGCTGGTCAGCCTCCGCACGCAGGCCGAACCCGTCCTCGGCAAGGACGCCGCGGCGCGGATTCGCGCGTTCGAGAACGGCGAGTTGTACGTCGAGGCGCGCACCGCTTCCACGATCTGGGCCTGGCTGGTCGACTTCCTGCTGGTCACCGGTCTCTCCGCGGCCGCGGCGGTGGCGTACTACTTCAAGTCGAACGCCGTCGACGCCGCGGTCGGGGCGAGCGTGATCGGGGTGGCTGGACTCTTTGTCCTGCCGCTGCTGTACGGCTGGTTCTACGGCAACGGACGCGGCCTCGGCGCGCTGTTCAACGGCATCCGCCTGGTCCGGCTCCGCGACGGCGGCCGGATCGGGCTCTGGAAGGCGGGCTGGGCGATGCTGATCCGCACGCTCGGCTTCGTGATCATCGCGCTCGGTGTGCTCAACGGCGATGTCACCGTGACCAACGGGGTGCGCACGAGCATCGACGTCCGCGAGACCGAACGGCTCCGCGCGGCCGGATTCCTCCGGAAGCCGTGAGTGGATACCAGGTCCGCGCGGTCGCGGACACGCCGGAGCAACGACTGCGCGACTACACCGCGCGGCTGCAGGCGATCGTCACCACGCGCCGGGTTTATCGGGTGATGACGGCCAGCCTCGCCGGGCTGTTCGGAGTCAGCGGGCTTCTGGTCGGCATGCTGGCCCACTCCGCCGCGGGCGGGTTCGGCCTGGCGGGCGGCGGGGTGTTCTTCGCGGTGCTGTGGCTCGGCGGGGTCTTGAGCTGGCGTAGTCGGCCCGCGACCGAACGGGCGTTGCGGCCGGGTTCGCATCCGCCTGCTGGCCGAACACCGGGGAACGTGCGGGGAGCTTTCTTTGCTGCGGCAGGGATGGGTTGTTTGGCGGCTGTCGTCTGTGGACTGTCCTTTATGTCCTCTCCACCGTCGGACCCGGAGCTGAAGCTGGCGATCATCGGGCTCGGCACGTTCGCGGTCTTCGCCGTTTTGTTCGTCCCGCCGGGATACGTTTACGCGCAGTCCGACCAGTACTTCGCGAAATGGCTCGACCGCAACCGCGCGGCTTACGAGGCAGCGGCTCGGCGGCTTTAAGGCGTGCGACGGCGGAGCGTCGCCGCACCAAGTCCCAGCGCGAGTACCGCGCAGCCGAGCACGATGAGAATGTTGCGGGTCAACGTCGTCGTCCAGTCCGCGCTGTGCGTCACCTGGGTGAGTGCTTCGACGGCGTAGGACAGCGGCATCACGTCCGACAGCCAGTGCAGCACCCAGCCCATCTGGTCGCGCGGCTGGAAAAGCCCGCACAGCAACGTTTGCGGCAGCACGAACAGCGGCATGAACTGCACGGCCTGGAACTCGCTCGTCGCGAACGCGCTCACGAACAGGCCCAGCGCCATGCCGAGCAACGCGTCGAGCACGGTGATCAGCAGCAGCGACCACACCGAACCGGCCACCGACAGCCCGAGCCACCACAGGCTGACCGCCGTCGCGACCGCCACCTGCAGCACCGCGACCAGCCCGAACGCCAGCGCGTACCCGGCGAGCAGGTCGAATTTCCGCAGCGGCAACGTCATCAGCCGCTCCAGGGTGCCCGCGGTGCGTTCGCGCAGGGTGGTGATCGACGCGATCAGGAACATGATCACGAACGGGAACACGCCGAGCAGCGCGGGGGCGATCCGGCTGAACGTCGCGGCCGAGTCGAACACGAAGCGCAGCAACAACATCAGCAGCGTCGGCACGAGAACGAGCATCACGACGGTGCGCGGATCGTGGCGCAGCTGGGTCAGGATGCGGCGAGTGGTGGCGAGGGTGATCGAGACAGTCATCGCTGGGCCTTCACCAGGTGCAGGAACGCGCGTTCGAGGTCTTGTTCACCGGTGGCCGCGCGCAGGGCGTCCGGCGAATCGTCGGCGAGCAGCGCGCCGTCGCGCATCAGCAGCAACCGGGTGCATCGGGCGGCTTCGTCCATGACGTGGCTGGACACCAGAAGCGTGGTGCCGTCGGCGGCGAGCCGATGGAAAACGTTCCACAAATGCTCGCGCAGCAACGGATCCAGCCCGACAGTCGGTTCGTCGAGCACGAGCAGCTCGGGTTTGCCGAGCAGCGCGACGGCGAGGCTCGCCCGGCTGCGCTGGCCGCCGGAGAGCCGCCCGACCAGCGCGTCGGCGTGCGAACCGAGGCCGACCTGCTCGATCGCGTCGGTCACCGAACGCGCAGGCGCGCCGAGCACGGAGGCGAAATAGCGCAGGGATTCGGTGACGGTGAGATCGGCGTAGACCGCCGGTGCTTGCGTGGCATACCCGATCCGCTTGCGCAGCCAGCGGCTCCCGGCGGGTTCGCCGAGCACGGTGACGGTGCCGCCGTGGGTCACCTGCACGCCGACGACCGCGCGCATCAGCGTGGTCTTCCCGCAGCCGCTAGGCCCGAGCAGCCCGGTGACCGAACCGGCCTCGACGCGGAAGCTCACGTCGCGCAGCACCTCCCGGCCACCGCGGACGACCCGCAGGCCGTCGATGACCACCGCGGAATTAATCATGCGGTTAATTCTGCGCGCGCGGAATTTCCCTGTCAAGGCCGGGCGGGGTGGATCGGCCGAGGTCAGGTGTGGTCGAGGTACTGCTGGACGGCGGGGGCGATCAGTGCGATGACGTCGTCGTGGGAGGCCTTGGCGAGGGGGTCGACCTGGATGACGTAGCGGATCATGGCGAGTCCGACGAGCTGGGCGGCGATGCCGGTGACCCGCAAGGGCGGGATGTCGAGGGCGGTGGCGATCTTGTCGAGCAGCGCGCCCTGGATGAAGCCGCGCAGCATGTCCGCGGCCTGTTCGGTCGTGGACACCGAACGCAGCACGCCGAAGAACGCGTCGCGCGAGGCCGGGGTTTCCCACAGGGTCAGAAACAGCCGGACGAGCCGTTCGCCGACGCCTGAGCGCGGGCCGTCCAGAATCGCGGCCACCACGACGCCCGGGTCGGCCGGAAGGTGCAGCGCGGTCGCGAAAACCTGGTCCTTGCTGCCGAAGAAATGGTGCACGAGCGCGGGATTCACGCCCGCCTCCGCGGCGATCGCGCGGATCGTCGCGCCCTCGTACCCGTTCCGGCCGAACAGGTCCCGCGCGGCGGCCAGAATGGCCTCCCGCGTTTCGGTCTGCCCGGGCCGACGTCCCGTCCGTGCCATCGGCGTCCTTTCGTCCTCCCCAGTATCGCGGGACCATGGGCGGTACAGCTGGCTGTACCTGATCTTTACCCCGCGCGGGATCGCCGGTCGTCCCGCCGGGGCCCTAGGTTGCGGGAGGACCGGAAGGGGAGGGGGAACGGGATGAACGGGGCGGCGGTGCGGAACGAAGCGGTCCGGGTGCTGATTCGAGCCTCGGATCCCCTTACCGAGACCGGGATCCGGAGCTGGTTGCAGACGCGGCCGGAGTTTTCCGTGGTGACCGCCGAGGCGGACGTGCTCGTCGTCGCGGCCGAGCTGCTCTCAGTGGAGGTGACGTCGACGTTGCGCGGACTGAAGGCCACTGTGGACGCTCCGGTGGTCCTGCTCGTCGACGAGGAGGCCGCCGGGGCCGCGGTGCTGACCGCGGTGGAATGCAACGTGGTCGCTCTGCTGAACCGCGAACGCACGTCGAGCGAGCAACTGGCCGCCGCGGTGCTGACGGCGTCCCGCGGCGGCGGAATCCTGCCCCCGGCGGCGCTGGGCACGCTCCTCAGCCATTTCCGCCGCCCGATGGACCCTCGCCCGACGCACAGTTCCGGCCTGACGCAGCGGGAAATCGACGTGCTGCGCCTGCTGGCCGAAGGCCTCGACACGGCGGAAACCGCGGAGAAAATCAACTTTTCGGAACGCGCGGTGAAGAAGGTCATCCACGATTTGTCGCAACGGCTGGACTTGCGCAATCGGACGCACGCGGTGGCGTATGCGCTTCGGAATGGCGCGATTTGAGGTGGGGGCTCTGGTTGATCGCGGAGGCGGCAATCGGGCGTGCGGCCGCCTGCGTATTCCGGAACGGGCGCGAGCCAAGCCGAGCCACCCCGCGACCGCGCCAGGCAATCCGGGCGAGGCGGTTCAGATGATGCCGGTCCTCAGCGCATACGCGACCGCGTGCGAGCGATTCCGCAGGTCGAACCGCACCAGCAGCGTGCTGATGATGTTCTTGATCGTCCGCTCCGAATACGCCATCCGGTCGGCGATTTCGACCGTGCCGAGACCGTCCGCGAGCAGGCCGAGGATTTGCACCTCGCGGGTTTGCAGCCGGTGCCGGTCGAGGAACCCTCGCGGGTACCGGGCCTCGGCCTCGCTGGTGCGGAATTCGTCGGTCAGCCTGGTCGCGCGGGACTCCTCCGGTTCCGCCACCGGCACCCGGGCGGCCAGTGCCTCCAGCAGCTTCTCGCGCGTCGCCGAACCGCGGTACAGCACCGCGGACAGGCCGAATCCGCCGAGCCTCGGCAGTTCCGCCTTTTCGATCCGGTCCGCGACCAGCACCGCGCGCACGTCCGGCATCAGCGCGCCCCGGCGGATGCGCGCCAGGTCGAGCAGGGTTTTCTCGCGGACCTCCGGCACGATCACGAGCAGGACGTCCGCGCGCGGCGCCTCGGCGGGGGCCAGCACGGCGTAGCGGGGCGTGCCGCGCAGGTAGGCGGCCGCGCCCTCGCCGCTGATCGGGTCGTGGGCGATGATCGCCACTCGTTCCGGCAATGCGCTCATGTCAGCTCACAGACGCGGCCCAGCGTAGTTAAGGACGTAATCGAACGTTAGTACTTGTAACCCTAGTTGCACGATAGCACTAGACGGCAGTCCAGTGCTGGTACTTGCCCGCACGACCGGATGGCGTTCGCGCAGCTTGAGCCAGGACATCCGGGACCGGTCCCGCCGCGCCGCGCTAGCTTGGCCGCCTTCTGGCGATGGAGGAGGGGTCTGGTGGCGGAACGAACGGTCGAGCGGACCAGGCGGCTGCCAGCCGGCGCGGCACTCGCGATCGGCTTCGCGGTGCTAGCGGCCGTTCGGGAGACGGCGTTCCTGATCTGGCCGTCCGCCACGGTCCCTTCGGCTCAGCCGAACGGCCGCTGGGACCCGGTCGACGCGTGGTCGCTGATCTCCGGGTACGTGCCCGCCGACGACGGCACCCTCTCGAGCAGCATGCTCGGCGGCCTGGTCAGCCAGGTCCTCTGCGGGGTGTGCTGCTTGGCCGGCGCGATGCTGCTGGCCCTGCGCAACCCGCTCGGCCGCACGCTCGTCCTGCTCGGTGCGGGCAGCAGGCTGCTGGTAGTCGCGGTCGCCCTGGTGGTCGCGTTCGTGCCGATCGACGGCAGCCGCGTGCTCGACCTGGACGGCGTCGGCGGCGGGTCTCTCGTGCGTTTCTTCCTGATCGACGCGGATTGGGTGCTACCGCTGCTGGTATGCGCGTTCGCGACGGGGCGGCGCGCGAAATCCTGGGTGCGGCCCCGTTAGACCGTCTTGAACGTGGCCATCATTCCCATGTCCTCGTGCTCGGCGTTGTGGCAATGGAACATGTACCGCCCGCGGTACCCGTCGAATCGCGCGATCACCTCGACCGCTTCGCCAGGCTGAAGGTCCACAGTGTCCTTTCGGCCCGCGTCGTGCGGCGCGGGAGCCTTGCCTCCGCGGGAAAGCACCTGGAAGTGCACCAGGTGCAGGTGGATCGGATGGTGCAGGTCCGCCACGAACCGCCAGATCTCGACGTCGCCGAGTCTCGGCTGGGCCGCGATGCGCGTCGGAGTGAAAGCCTCGCCGCCGATGGTCCAGCCGTGCCTGCCGTTGAACTGTCCACTTCGGAACGCGAACTCGCGCGTCACCGTCGCTTGTGCCCGGTCGAGTCGCTCCACTTCGGACAGTCGCGCCGGGATGCGGCTGTCCTCTTTGGCCCGGCGAGCGACGCGAAAACGCATTACCCGTGCGGTGGACCCGGTGCCGAGCCGGTTGACCAGCGTTACCTCGGTACCCACCGGATAAGCGCCGAAATCGACCACCACGTCGTACCGTTCGGCGGGCGCGATCGGCAGATGCTCGTGGCCGCGCGGGGCGTCGAGCAAGCCTTGGTCCGAGCCGATTTGCGTGAACGCCGGTCCGCTCGGCGGCGGCGGATCGAGGGCGAGGTCGTACCGGCGGGCATTGGAACCGTTGAGGAAGCGAAGCCGATACCGGGTCGCCGACACTTCCGCGACCGGCCACGGGGCTCCGTTCACCAGCAATACGTCACCGAGAACGCCTGCCGCGTAAGCGTCTTCGACCCCGGGCACCGACCGGAGGGACGGATCCAGCGACGGATACCGCATCGCTCCGTCTTCGGCGAAAGCGCGGTCGGTGATCACCAGCGGCAGTTCGCGCTCCCCGCGCGGCAGCGGCAAGGCGTCTTCCTCGTCGTCGCGGACGATGTGCAACCCGGCGAGGCCGCGGTAGACGGCCGGACCGGTGAAATCCATCCGGTGGTCGTGGTACCAGAGCATCGCGGCCTTCTGCCGCAACGGATACGTGTACTCGCGGGTGCCGGTGGTGACGACGGCGTCCGGATCGGCCATCCCTGCGTGGCCGTGCCCGGCGCCGGCCAGATACCGGCCGTCGGCGGGCAGGACGAGGTCGGTGGCGTATCCGTCGGACTCTGGTGGCGTGCGTCCGCCGTGCAGGTGCACGACAGTCGGCACCGGAAGTTCGTTGCGGTGCCGGACGATCGTGGTGCGGCCGCTGCGGGACTCGATCGTCGGACCGGGGAAAATGCCTTCGTAACCCCAGATCGGCGTGCGCAGTCCGGGAAGGATCTCCGCGGTGCTCGCCCGTTGTGCGATCTCGTACCGGTCGACGCCGCCGTCTCGGGACACCGGCTTCAGCACCGGCGGCAGCGGCAACGGGACCTGAAACGGTTGCGGCAGCGGCACTTCGCTGGTCAGCAGTTCACCGGTGGCGGCGGCCGGGCGAAGCAGCCGCGGGGTGACGAACCCGGCGGTGAGCACGACCCCGGCGCCGCCGGCCAGCCCGAGAAACCGGCGGCGCGACATCCCGCTCATCGCCGCGCCCCGGTCCGCCAGATGCCGAACAACGTCCCGAGCGCGATCGCGACCAGCGCGACGCCGAGCGGAATGTGCAGGTCGAGCGCACCGGCTTGGCCCGCGAAGTACTGCGCGGTCTCGCCGCCGGCCAGCAGCAGGCTCGCCCAGAACGGCCACTGGACGCCGCCGCGCCACCAGTACAGCGCGGCGGGTACGAGCTGTATCAGCGCGACCGTCGACACGATGTTCGCGCCGAGTTCGTGCATCGCCAGCATGGCGTAATCGCCGATCAGATACCGTCCGGCGAACACCGGCTGGCCGAGGATCGCGATGGCGTGCACCGTCACGACCGCCCGCAGCACCACCAGCAACGTCCGCCCGCGTGTCAGGGCCGCTTCGGCCACCGTTCCCCCTTGTGCGCGTAAGTCTTCCCCCGTTCAGACGCTAAGCTGAAGTTCTCATGCCGTCCAAGACCAAATTCGGCATATATTCATGACCTCGGAGCTATGAATGGACCTGCTTCAGCTGCGTTACTTCCAGGCGGTCGCCTACCGCGGCCACCTCAGCCAGGCGGCGGCCGAGCTGCACATCGCCCAGCCTTCGCTGAGCCGGGCGATCGCGCGGCTGGAGGCGGATCTCGGCGTCCCGCTGTTCGAACGCGCCGGGCGAGGGCTGCGGCTCAACCACTTCGGCACCACGTTCCTGCGCCGCGTCGACCGGGCCCTGCGCGAACTCGACGACGCCCGCCAGGAACTCGTCGACCTGGCTGGTCTGGACCACGGCCGGGTCGCCGTCGCGGCGGAAACCCTGCTCACGCTCACCGGCCTGATGAGCGCCTTCCGCGCCGAGTACCCCGGCATCGAGCTGCGGCTTTACCAATCGTCGGCGGAAACCATGGCGCAGCAGCTGTGCGCGGGCGAGGTCGACCTGTGCTTTGCCTCGCAGCCGCTGCGGCAGCCTGGCCTGCAGGCGAAAGAGCTGCTGCGCGAAGAAGTGCTGCTCGCCGTGCCCAGCACGCATCGGCTGGCGCGCCGCAAACGCGTCCGGATGGCGGATCTCGCGAACGAGCCGATGGTGACCACCCGGCCCGGCTACTGGCCGCGCACGCTGGCGGACCGCCTTTTCGCCGAGGCCGGGCTGGAACCGAACTACTGCTGCGAGAGCGACGAACCCGGCGCGACCGGCCAGCTGATCGCGAGCGGCCTGGGGGTCGGCCTGGTGCCGGAGGTCGCCCGGCAGGCCGCCAAGGACGAGGCGGCTGTCGGGCTGCGGCTGGATGTTCCGGATTGCTCTCGGACGTTGACCGTCGTGCGGCGCGCGGACGCGTATCTTTCCGCGGCGGCACAACGGTTGACGGAATTCGCGACGGCCTACTTCGCCTCCTGAACCGTCAGCGCCGGAAGGAACCGGGCCGCGGACGAAACCGCGATCTCGATCCGGCCGTGCACGCGCGGATTCAACAGCACGGTGCCGTCGAAATCCCCGCTGGAGGCGAAGATCGCGACCGGCAGCGTCAGGGCTTGGAAGAACCCGAACAACGGCCGCAGCGCGTGCTCCAGGACGAGCGCGTGGTGCTCGCCGCCGCCGGTCGCGGCCAGCAGGACGGGTTTGTCGACGAGCGCGTACTGGTCGACCAGGTCGAAGAACTGCTTGAACATCCCGGGATACGAACCGCGGAACACCGGCGTCGCCGCGATCAGCAGGTCCGCCTCTTCGGCTCTCCGCAACGCCGCCTCGACCTCCGGCGGCGCGTCCGGCCGTTCGATGATTCCGCCGAGCCCCAGCCGGTAGACGTCGATCCGCGACGCTTCCACGGGAACCAGCCCGCCGAGCGTGTCCAGAATGACGTCCACCAGCCCCATCGTCTTGGACGGCCGGCTCGGGCTCCCGTTGACGACCACCGCCCGCAGCCCGCTCACGCCGCGATCTCCCGCCGCACGACCGGCGCGACCTCGGCGCCGAACCGCTCGATCGCGGCGAGATGCTCCTTCTGCGGCACCCCGCCGAAACCGAGCTGGACCAGCACCCGGTTCAGCCCGTAGAACTCGTGGTAGGCAAGCAGTTTCTCGATCAGCTCCGCCGAACTGCCCACCAGCAGCCCCGACCCGGGCGAAGCCTGTGCTTCGAAAGCGGCCCGCGAGATCCGCATGCCTTCGCCGCGTTGATGGTTGTTCTCCAGCATGCCCTGCGCGAAATAGGGATACATGGTCTCGCGCGCCTCCTGGCTGGTGCGCCCGGCATACCCGTGCACGTTGATGCTGATCGCCGCCGGCTCGTGCCCGGCTTCCCGCGCCGCTTGCCGGTAGAGCGCGGCGGTCTGCTCGTGCTGCGTCAACGGCCCCAGCAGCAGCGCCAACGCCATCGGCAGCCCGCGCCGGCCGGTGCTGACCGCCGATGCCGCGGACCCGCCGACGCCCACCCAGATCGGCAATCCGTCCGCACGCGGGGCGATGTCCGCTTCGTCGAGCGGCGCGCGGAACTTTCCCTTCCAGGTCAACGGGTTCTGCTCGCGGATCGCCAGCAGGAGGTCGAGCTTCTCGCGGAAGAGTTCGGCGTAATCGGCGAGGTCGTAGCCGAAGAGCGGGAAGGATTCGGTGTACGACCCGCGGCCCGCGATGATTTCGGCCCGGCCTTCCGACAGCAGGTCGAGCGTCGCGAACTGCTCCCACACCCGCACCGGGTCCTCGGAACTCAGCACGGTCACCGCGCTGGTCAGCCGGATGCGTTCGGTGCGCTCGGCGGCCGCGGCGAGCAGGATCGAGGGCGCGGACCCGACGAAGTCGGTGCGGTGGTGCTCGCCGACGCCGAACACGTCGAGCCCGACCTGGTCGGCGACCTGCGCCTGCTCGATCGTCTCGCGCACCCGCTGCCGCGGCGAGGGGAGCTTCCCGGAAACCGGGTCCCGGGTCAGTTCGCCGAAGGTCATGACGCCGAGCTCGAACGGCCGCGGCCCGGCGGTCTGCGGTTCAGCCATGGTCGGTGCTCCTTTCCGGTGCCCGCCGCCGCGTCGCGGACGGGCCTGCCGGAATTAACCTGTCTGCGCAGACAACTATTTCCGGTGGTGGCCGCGATCACCCGTTTGCCGGGCCCCGGTTACCGTGTGGCCATGGCGAGCGACGGTCTGCGGGACCTGGAACAGGAGGCG
The DNA here is from genome assembly GCF_046195355.1 of Amycolatopsis sp. VS8301801F10. NCBI lineage: Bacteria > Bacillati > Actinomycetota > Actinomycetes > Pseudonocardiales > Pseudonocardiaceae > Amycolatopsis > Amycolatopsis sp. VS8301801F10. Next base: position 3,015,327 of record NZ_CP176065.1, read on the forward strand.
TGGAGCGGGTTCCTGCGCACGCACGAGCGGCTGTGGCGCGCGCTGGCCGACGGGCTCGCGCCGCTGAACGTGAGCATGGCGGAGTACAGCGTGCTGGCCCTGCTGGCCGAGGCGGGCGACGCGGGCATGCGGATGACCGACCTCGCGCAGCGGCGGCTGATGTCCACCGGCGGCTTCACCCGGCTGGCCGACCGGCTCGTCCGCCGGGGGCTGATCGAACGCCGCCAATCGGCCGTCGACGCCCGCAGCTTCGACGCGGTGCTGACCGCGCAGGGCCGGGCGCTGATGCGCAAAGCCCGCCGCCGCCATCACGAGGACCTCCGGACGCTGTTCTTCGACCGGCTGGACGACGAGCAGCTGCGCCTTCTGGCCTCCGTGTGGCGGAATCTCGGGGACGGCTGAGCCGCCCCAGGCGGGGTGATTTGCCCGATTCTCGACCATGGACGGTTGTTGCCCGGTCACGAACTGCTCATGCTGAACAGCTATTCGGCACGAGCAGGGGAAGCCAGATGCAGCAGCAGAGCTTGGCGGTCCGGTGGTCGGCGCGAACAGTCCGGTCCGGCCCGTTCCACCGCGCGTTGTCCGAGGCCGTCGACCGGCGCGGGCTGTCCCTTTCGCGGCTGCGCGCCCATCTCGCCGCGCACGGGGTTTCGGTCGCCGAGTCCACGCTGAGTTACTGGCAGCGCGGTCTGCGCAGCCCGTCCGCGCCCCGCTCGCTCGACGTCGTGCGCGCTCTGGAGTCGGTGCTGAACCTGCCGCCGGACAGCCTGGTCGTGCTGATCGGACCGCACCGGACCGCGGACGCCGACCGCCGTCCGTCGCTGCCGGAACTCCAGCAGAGCTGGGCGGAAACGTTCGCGCTGCGCGACGAGCTGAGCGGCACGCCGGGTGTGGAGGAGAACGCCGATCTCGACGTCGCGACGGTGGTCGACGTGCTGACGCTCGGCGCGCAAGGCAGGACCGAGGAGATCTCCTCGACCATGGTGGTGCGGGCCCGGAGATCCGGTCCGGACAGCTTCCTGGTGACGCACCAGGACGAGGAGGGCAGCGACGTCACGGCGACGGAGATCGTCGCGGTCGACGGCTGCCGGGTCGGGCGGGTGCGCCGCAGCGCGCGGTCGGCGGGGATGGTGTTCGAGGTGCTCTTCGACCGGGGCCTCGCCGAGGGGGAGACCCACACGTTCGGCTTCACGCTGCGTCCCGCCGCCTCGGTCCGGCCGGGGAGTTTCCACCGGGTCGTGCGCTCCCGCATGTCGGCGTACCTGCTGCGGCTGCGCTTCGACCCGGCCGCGCTGCCCGCGCGCTGCCTGCGGACCGTCCGGCCGCGGGAGGACCTGGAGCTGCTGGTCCGCGAGCCGCTGTTCTGCGGGCCGGGGAACACGATCAGCGCCTACTTCGAGGAACTCGGCGTCGGCATCGCCGGGGTCGACCTCATTTGGGACTGATCCGCCGTTTCGTCCAGCGCCACAACAGGAACGCGCCGCCGGCGGCCACTGCGGAACCGAACACGATCAGCCCGACGGTCAGCGAACCGGCCGGTCCGGTGTCGCGCTGGAGGGTCTGCTTGAACCCGATCCCGCCGCTGCGCTGGTAATCCGAACCGGGCAGTTTGTCGGCGTAGCGGGCATGCACCTGCCGCTGGTACTCGGCGATCGGGGTGAACTGGCCGACCGGCGACTGCGGAAGGCTGGCCTGCAACAGCACGACGCCGTCGCGGCCGAGGTCGTACCAGCCGTTGATCTGCGGTTCGTTCAGCAGCACCGAACCCGGGCGCAGCCGGGCGCTGAGCGTCTCCTCGTCGTTGCCGGACAACACGTTCCCGACCGACCAGCCGTTCGGCGCGGTGCGGTCGGGCGCGGCGCGGAGGGTGGCTTTCGCGCCGGTGGCCGCGGTGGCCGTCACCGCGATCGCCCGCAGCACCCCGGCCGGCGCGCCCGGTTTCGCGGTGACGAAGTCGGGGTTGAGCGTGTAGACCGGGAAACCCTGGTTCCCGAGGGTGATCCGGCCCGGATCGGCGTGGCCGACCTGCCGGAAGTTCGACTTGGCGAAACTGATCGCGCGTGCCGTTTCCGCGGCTTTGACCGCGGCCGCGACGTCCTGCTCCGACGGCGGCGCGACCCACGAGGCCCCGGCGGCCTCGGCGGGACCGGCGGACAGGAGCGCCGCGACCGCGATCGCCGCGCCGGCGGCGAACTTCCGGCAGATCTCACCCATGGCGGCTCGTCAGCCCTTCTTGATGTTGACGATGGTGTCGTTCCAGGTGAACTGGGCGTTGCGGCGGTATTGGTTGTAATCCCAGGTCTGGTACCGCTCGTAGCTCGGCCACGGGTCGCCGACCATCAGCGACTGGTTCGAGCTGTCGTACCCGTAGATCACCTCGGCGTGCCCGCCGCCGGAGGTCCAGTAGATGCCGGTCAGGTTCAGGATTCCGGAGTTGACCTGGTTCTGGACCGAGGAGTAGCTGATCGGCCCGTTCGCGTCCTGCGCGGAGAACCCGGTGCCCTGGAAGCCCTGCACGATCTCGTAGATCTGGCCGCCCTCGTTCGGGCAGTATCCGGCCTGCGTGCCCTTGCCCGCCGCGCAGAATTCCTCCTGGGTGGCGGTGCCGCCCTGCGACTGCTCGATGCTGGAGCCGTCCGCGGCCCAGCACCACTGGTCGTTTTCCTGCACCTGCTGGTTGTATTCGAGCTGCTTGGAGGCGGGCAGCGCATGCGCGACGCGTCCGCCGAGCGGCTGGACTTCCTGCACCTGGGTGTGCGTGGCGGTCTTGATGAGGCCGTTCGGCTGGTTCGCGTCGTTGGCCGACTGGGCCAGCGCGGTGCCCGGAAGCAGCGCCACGGCAAGCGCGGCTGCCCCGGTCGCCACCGTTATCCGGACTGTCCGCCGGGTGGGTCGGTAATCCATCGAATCTCCTTGTGCCAGACGGGGAAGGGAGCTTGCCGGGGGTGCCCCGGCCGAGCATCACTGTGTGCTGCCCGCTCCCGCAGGGCAACGGCTCCGGCACGCGGTGTGAGTGTTCACAGCCGGTTTCGCGGGAAAACGACTGGCCCGGCCGCGGTTTCGCTCACCGCGGCGACTGGTAATTCGCAATATTCACCGCGCGTTCACAGGCGATGAACCGGGCCGGAGGAGGTCGGTCCACAAGGGACTGGGGGATTACGGCAGGCTGCGCCGGAGCGCGTCCCGGAGCAGTTCCGGAGGCGTCGATTCCGGATACAGCACCGCCTGCATGGTCAGTCCGTCGACCACCGCGGACAGCCGGACCGCCTCGACGGTCAGGTCCAGTTCTTCGGGTAGCCGGCCGAGCGCGACGGCCTCGCGCAGGATCCGCGCGATCAGGTCGCGCAGGTACCGGTGCTGGGCCTCCGCGCTCGAGCGGAACGCCGGGCGGGTGCGGGCGGCGACGGTGAACGCGAGCCAGGCGACCGCTTCGTCGCGGCGGTCGTCGTCGAGCGGGAGGAATTCGGCGAGCAGGTCTTCGACCAGCGTCCGGCGGCCGGTTTCGGCGGCGAGCAGGGCGTCCGCGCGCGCCGCGACCCGCTCGCCGATCCGATGGCCGAGCTGGTCCATGGTGAAGATCATCATTGCTTCGTGGTCGGCGAAGTAATGCCGGATCGACCCGATCGCGAGGCCCGCTTCCTTGGCCACGTTGCCGAGCGTCGCGCCCTCGACCCCGGAGCGGCGCACGACGCGGACCACGGCCTCGCTCACGGCCTTCCGCCGGTCCTCCGGCACCACGATCTTCGGCATGGTTGCGGTTATAGCACGACGATGCCACGATGGATTTAGCATGATGATGCTAAAAAGAGGTCTGGGGGAGGGGTCGCGATGAGCGGATGGGTGCTGGCGGGCTTGGTCGTCGGCGTCGTGGTGATGCTGGTGTTCCGGATGCTCGGGGAGCCGCTGAACTGGCGGGACACCGTCGCGCCGCCGGTCGTGCTGATCGCCATCGGCATCGCCGGGGTGGTCGGCTTCCCGGGGCTGACCAGTACCGACGTGTGGTGGATCGCCGGCAGCTGCGTGGTCGGACTCGCCTTCGGCGCGGCGCGCGGCGCGACGATCCGGCTGTATGCGAAGAAGGGCGAGTTGTGGCAGCGCTACCGGAAATCGAGCCTCGCGCTGTTCGTGCTCGGCGTCGCCGCCTCGGTCGGATTCACCATGCTGGCGGTGAAATTCGGCATGCACGAACAGGCGAGGCCGCACCAGTTGGCGATCGGCGTCAGCTTCGCCGGCGAAGCGCTGGTGCTCATTCCGCGCGGACTGCTCTCGGAGGTGCCGTTCGCGAAGGACAAGGAACGGCCGTGGGACAAGTGGCTGCGCTCCCGGTGACTCCGCTCCCGGTGCCTTCGCTCAGGACAATTCCGCCTGCCGTCGCCGCAGTTCGTCGATGACCTGGTCGACCACGGCGCGGTGGGCTTCGAGCCGGGCGAGGGTCAGGCTGAGCGCTTCCTGGACCTGTTCGACGTCCTCGGCGGCGATCTCGACGTGGTCCGCCCGTACGGCGGTGGTCGTGCCGACGACCAGCGGACGGTCGGCGCGGGGGAGAAGCCGCCCTTGCGGTTCCCGGTCGAGCCAGGACGCCAGGTCGCGCGTCTCGTCGTCCAGCCGCACCGTCCACGACTGCCGCCGCCGCTCCTCGCGTCCGGGATCCCGGTGTTCCCATCCCGCGACGATCATGTCTTCGATGGCCTTCGCCGCCGTGCGGCACGCGACTTCCAAGCGCGGCAACGGGTCCAGCCCGATCGCCGAGATCTCCTCCAGGACGGGTTCGCCCGCGGTCCACGTTCCGTCGACGGTGTGGGTTTCGGCGACGTCGTGCGCGGTGGCGAGCAAGGCGCTGATCGCCTCGCGCACCTTCGCCACGTCGGCCGGGTCGAGGTCCTCGTCGGTCAGCCGGTGCGGCGATTCGGTGCGCGGCGGGCGTTCCTTGGCCGGCCAGGAACGTTTCCCGCCGCGCCGCCGGTAGTGCTGCTGCATCGCCTGCTTGGACCGGTTGCCGTACTCCGCCCCCAGCTGCTCCCAGGTCCAGCCGCGGTCGAGCACCGATTCGATCAGCGTGACCTCGGCTCGGTCCAGGTCGCTTCGCACGTCCGGGACCAGGTGCAACGCCCCGGCCGCGTCTTCGGCGCTGAGGTCCTCGCCCGGCTGGCGGCCGGATCTCGCCGCGCGCACCAGTTCGCCGAGGAACGGGTTCTCGCGGTGCCGGAAGTACCGGGCGGCCATTGCTTGCACAGGGTCGGTCATAAACGTCAACGTATAGGTTGACGCTGGATGCGTCAACTGATCGGTTGACGTCTGGGCTTCACCAGGTGACGGGCAGCTCGTGGACGCCGTAGATGCTCATGCCGGTCCGCAGCGGCACCTCCTCCGGCGGGACCGCGAGCGCGAGCGCCGGGAAGCGGCGCAGCAGCCCGGCGAATCCCACGCGCATTTCGATCCGGGCGAGCTGCTGGCCGAGGCATTGGTGCACGCCGTGCCCGAACGACAAATGCGTGCGCGCTTTCCGTTCGACGTCGATGGTGCCGCCTCCGGGAAAATGCGCGGGATCGCGATTGGCGGCCAGCAGCGAAAGCAGAACGGTCGAACCCTTGCTGATCTTTTCGCCGCCGAGTTCGAGATCCTCGGACGCGTACCGGAACAGGATGTCGACTACCGTGAGATAGCGCAGCAGTTCCTCGACGGCACCGGGAATCAGGTCCGGATCGGCGCGCAGCGCGGCCATCTGCTCCGGGTTCTCCACCAGGGCGAAGGTGCCCAGTGCCAGCATGTTCGCCGTGGTTTCGTGTCCGGCGAGCAGCAGCAGGAACCCGATCCCGACGAGTTCCTCGATGCTCAGGTCCTCGTCTCGGGCCAGGTCGGACAGGATGTCGGAGCCGGGATCCGCGCGTTTGCCCGCCGCCAGCTTCCCGAGATACGCCGTGATCTCGTTCCACGCGGCCATCTTGTCCTCGAGGGTTTGGTCCCGCAGCATCATCTGCGCGGAATTCCTCTGGAACGTCTCCCGGTCGGAATACGGGACGCCGAGCATTTCGCAGATCACCAGCGACGGCATCGGAAGCGCGAATTCCTTCACCAGATCGACCGGCTTAGGGCAGTCCGCGAGATGATCGAGCTGGCGCCGCGCGATTTCGCCGATGTGCTCCTCGAGCCGTTTCATCCGGTTCACCGTGAACGCGCCGGTGAGCTTCCGGCGCAGCCGGGCGTGGTCCGGCGGGTCCATCGTGATGAACAGGCCGGGCACCTGCGGCGACGGGCCGAACTCCTCCTGCGCCTCGGGCATGCTCGGCGTTTCGTAGGGCACGTGCACCTGCCCGAGGTCCTGGCGCGAGCTGAACCTCGGGTCGGCGAGCGCCGTGCGGACCGCGTCGTAGCCGGTGACCAGCCAGCCGTCGTGCCCGTCCGGGAACTTCAGCGGGCTCACCGGCCGGGTCTCCCGCAGCCGGGTGATGGCGGACGGCGGCGCGAACGGTCCCGCGTCGCGCTCGAGCGGCAGGCCGGGTGGGCGGGTCATCTTCGATCCCCTCTCCGTGGTGGTGCGACCAGCGTCACCGCGGCGGCTGATATCCCGCTGACACGCCGCTGGCTCGACTACCATTCGGGCATGCCGGATACGCAGTACGAAGACCTGCTTCAGCACGTGCTCGACACCGGGGCGGAGAAGGGGGACCGCACCGGCACGGGCACGCGGTCGATCTTCGGGCACCAGCTGCGCTACCGGCTGGCCGACGGATTCCCGCTGATCACCACGAAAAAAGTGCACTTCCGGTCCATCGCGTACGAACTGCTGTGGTTCCTGCGCGGCGACTCGAACGTCACCTGGCTGCGCGACCACGGCGTCACGATCTGGGACGAATGGGCGGCCGAGGACGGCGACCTCGGCCCGGTGTACGGCGTGCAGTGGCGGTCCTGGCCGACGCCCGGCGGCGGGCACGTCGACCAGATCAGCGAGGTCCTGCGCACGCTGCGCGAGAACCCGGATTCGCGCCGGATCATCGTGTCGGCCTGGAACGTCGGGGACATCCCGCAGATGGCGCTGCCGCCGTGCCACGCGTTCTTCCAGTTCTACGTCGCCAACGGCGAACTGTCCTGCCAGCTGTACCAGCGCAGCGCGGACCTGTTCCTCGGCGTGCCGTTCAACATCGCCAGCTACGCCCTGCTCACGCACATGATCGCCGACCAGGTCGGCCTGCGCGTCGGCGATTTCATCTGGACCGGCGGGGACTGCCACATCTACGACAACCACGTCGAGCAGGTGCGCAAGCAGTTGTCCCGGGACGCGCGGCCGTTCCCGACGCTGAGCCTGAAGCCGGCGGACAGCCTGTTCGACTACCGCTACGAGGACATCTCGCTGGAGGGCTACGACCCGCATCCCGGCATCAAAGCCCCGGTGGCGGTGTGACCATGATCGGACTCATCTGGGCGCAGGCGGCGAACGGCGTCATCGGCCGCGACAACGCGTTGCCGTGGCATATCCCGGAGGACATGAAGCACTTCCGCACGGTGACCGCGGGCGCGACGGTGCTGATGGGACGGCGCACGTGGGAGTCGCTGCCGGAGCGCTTCCGGCCGCTTCCGGGACGGCGGAACCTCGTGGTTTCCCGCACACCGCAGGACGGCGCGGAGACGTTTTCCGACCTGGAGCAAGCGTTCGCGGCCGCCCACGGCGACGTGTGGGTGATGGGCGGCGCGCGGATTTACCAGGAGTCGCTGCCGTTCGCCGACCGGATCGAGGTGACCGAACTCCGCGAGTCCTTCGAGGGCGACGTCTACGCGCCGGAGATCGGCCGGGAACCGGACACCGTCGGCGAATGGCAGGAGTCGAAGAACGGCCTGCACTACCGGCACCTGAGCTGGGGTCCTAGCTGACCGCGGGCCCGACGGTGAGCGTGTCGCCGTCGAGCGTCGCGAGGGGTCCGAGCGGGATCGACAGCGGCGAGTCGCCGTGCCCGACGTCGAGGCCGCCGAGCACCGGGACGTCCAGCGCGCCGAGCCGGTCGCACAGCACGTCGAGCACGGTCCAGCCCCGGTCGGTGTAGTCCTCGAACCCGGGGAACCGGCCGAGCGCGACCCCGCGCAGACCGCGCAGCGAACCGGACCGCATGAGGTGCGTCAGCTGCCGGTCGACCTGGCCCAGCCCGATCGCGCGCGGGGCTTCGAGGAACAGGATCGCGCCGTCGAGGCTGGGCAGCCCGGCCCCGATGAACCCGATCACGGTGCCGAGGTGGCCGCCGACGAGGTTCCCGGTGGCCGTGCCGGGAAACGAGACCGCGGCGGTGAGCGCGTCCGGGTCCCGGCGCAGCGTCGCGGGCTCGGTCTCGAACAGCAGCCGCCGGGTCGATTCGGCGGAGCGCGCGCTGGCGAGGAAGCCGTGGATCCCGGCGATCCGGCAGTGCCGCCACAGCGCGAGGTGCAGGTTGGTGATGTCGCTGAACCCCATGAGCGGCTTGGGATCCGCGCGCACGGCGGCGAAATCGATCCCGTCGGCGATCCGGTACGCCCCGGCCCCGCCGCGGGTCGCGACGACCGCGCGCACGCCGGGGTCGCGGTAGGCGTCGTTGAGGTCGGCGAGCCGGTCCTCGTCGAGTCCGGCGAGGTACCCGTGCCGGTCGAGGGCGTGGTCGCCGACCTCGACGGTCAGGCCCCAGCTTTCCAGCGTCCGCACGGACTCCGCGAGCAGTTCTTCGGTGGGCCAGCTCGCCGGGGAGACGAGCCGGACCCGGTCGCCCGGCCGAAGGCGCGGCGGCAGCACGACGCCGGTCACGCGGACCCCCGGCTGACCCGGCCGCGGACGACCGGCGGCAGGTAACCCGTAGCGACCACGTCCCCATCGAACCAGGCCGTCAGCTTCGCCGCCTCCTCTTCCAGCGCGGCCGCGGCAGCGACCGGCACCGGTTCGACCGGCACGACCTCCACCGTTCCGTCCGGCTGCTGCGTCCAGGTCCCGACGATCCGCCCGTTCCACCACGCGGTCGGACCGGCGTTGCCCGCGCCGTCGAAAAGCTGCGGTCCGTGGCCGCCGAGGTAGAAGTCGCGGTGGCGCCAGCCCATCGTGGTCGGGTCGAGAGCGGGGAGCAGCGCCGCCCAATCCCGGTCGAGGCGGACCTCCTCCTCGTCGTCGGGATGCAGCCACGCCGGGGTCCCGTCCTCCAGCAGGGCGGGCGCCGCGCCGACGTCGTCCAGCGCCCGGCGGACCGCGGTTTTCGTCGCGCCGAGCCACCACACCAGGTCGTCCTCGGTGCCCGGCCCGAACGACCACAGCCACCGCCGCACCAGCTCCCGGTAGCCCTCCCGTTCGTCCAGGACGCCCGGATCCTCGCCGAGCCACTGTTGGATGTCTGTCCACACTGGACGCGACACCTGCCAGCGGCCCGCGTTGTTCCCGCGAACCACCGAACCGCTCGCGGCGAGCACGGAAAGCACCCGGGATCCCGCCGGGGCGAGGACTGCAGGCCGTCCCTCGGCGGCGATCCGTGTATTCAGCTCGGGGACTCTGGCGCGCAGCTGCGCGGTGGTCCCGGGTTCTTCGCGGATTGCTTCGAGCGCTTCCGCACACCGGTTGTCGACCCAAGCCGGGCCGTCGTCGATTCCGGCGAGTTCGGCGTCCTTGGCCAGCCGCGCGGTGAGCTGCCGCGTCACCCGGGCGGAGGCGCTTCCCCTTGCGGCAGCGAGCAAATCGACCGGAAACGCGAACACGGTCCGGCGCATCGCCAACTGCCGCACCACCGTCCGTTGGCCGAACAATGCGTCCGAAATGGACTCTCGGTCGGCACGGGAGCGGGCGTACGCGGAGAGGTAGCTGCTGCTGGCCTCAGTGGCGTGCAAGCACGTGACCGCGCGGACGGCCGCCTCCACCCCGGTCGCGGCGGTCGCCAAGGCGTGCCGCAGCCCGATCCGGTCCCGTCGCTCGTCGTCGGTCACCTTTCGCATGGTTTCGATCATGCCGGAAGTAGCGGCCACTGCCTGACCGCTACTGCTGCGAACCTCGGTGCCAGCGCCGGAACGGGTTCGGCGCGGGAATCGAGGAGTCGAAATCATGGCAGTGCACGCCGTCGCCCACTTGAACTTCCGGGGCGAGGCCCGGGCGGCGCTCGAGTTCTACCGGTCGGTGTTCGGCGGGGAAATCCAGATCGCCACATACGGCGACTTCGGCATGCCCCAGGACGCGCCGGGTGCGGACCAGGTCGTGTTCGGCCAGGTCGTGGGGGAGAACGGATTCCAGGTGATGGCTTACGACGTGCCCGGCGCCGCCGCGCCCGCACCGGCCGGCGAGACCACCCGCGAGAACGGGATGACCATCACGACGGAGAGGTTCTTCCTGTCGGTCGGCGGCGATTCCGTCGACGAGGTCGGCGAGTTCTGGAAGAAGCTGGCCGAGGACGCGACGGTGATCGAGCCGTTCGGCCCGTCCCAGTGGGCCCCGGGATTCGGAATGCTCCGGGACCGGTTCGGGGTCACCTGGATTCTGCAGGTCGCCGCCTAGTCTTCGGGCCGGTCCGGAAGGGAACCGGACGTGTGGCCCACCGGTCTGCGGCCGGAGTCCTGCGCCGGCCGCAGACCGGCTTTCACCCCGGGCACGGCGAGAGACCCTGCTCGAACGCGAGCACCCCACTCGGGTCGTACTTCGCCGCTACCGCCCGGAGCGTCGGAAGGTTCACCCCGTAGTACGCCGTGGCCCAGTCCTTCTGGTCGTCGTTGAGGTAGTTGACGTAAGCGCCGCCGGTGGCGAATTCCGCCAGCCGCGTCTGGACGTCGTTCACCTCGCGTTTCGCGGTCTCGCGGTCGACGTCCGGGGCCGCGGAGAGGTAGACCTGCACGTCGCCGAACACGCCGCGGTGGGCGAACGCGGTGTCGGTGGGCCGGACGTCCGAGACCGCCGCGTCGAGCGGATTCACCTCCAGCGCGACCTTGGTCTCGCCGGTGACGAGCGCGCTCAGCTTCGCCGGGTCCGCCTTGCGGGTCAGCACCCGGGAGGCGGCCATGAACCGGCGGCGGCCGAGGTTGCCGGACCAGAAATCCATCGCGCCCGGATAGTCCGTCTCTTGGAAACCGCTGACGGCGCCCTTGACCCCGGCCCGGCGTTCCAGGTCCGCGATGAGTTCGCGGGCCCGCCGTTCGCCGCCGAGGAGGCAGCCGGGCACCCCCGCCGCCGGGTTCGGGCCGCCGAGCACCGAGATGTTCGACCAGAATTCCCTTGGCGCGGCGGTGATCCAGTCCTGCCACGCCCCGTAGACGTCGGCGCCGGAGCCCTCGGGGAAGTTCACCACGAACACGGTGACCCGCGGCGGCGCGGGTACGGTGCGGAAGGTGAATTCCGCGGTGATCCCGAAGTTCCCGCCGCCTCCGCCGGTGAGCGCCCAGCCGAGGTCCGAACCCGGATCGACCGAACGCACCCGAAGATCGCGCGGCGTCACCACTTTCGCGCCGACGAGGTGGTCGCAGGTCAGTCCGTATTTCCGCATCAGCACGCCGATTCCGCCGCCGAGCGCCAGCCCGGAAATGCCGACCGAACCGCACGTGCCGCCCGGCAATGCGCGGCCTTCGGCGGCGAGCGCGTGATAGACGTCGATCAACCGGGCGCCCGGGCCGACGACCGCGGTGCCGTTCCGGCGGACCTCCACGCGGTTCATCAGCTTGAGGTCCGCGACCAATCCGTTGCCCGGAGTGGAATACGCGACGTAACTGTGCCCGCCGCTGCGCGCCGCGAACCTGAGGTGGTTCGCCCCGGCGAAATCCACGCATTTCCGGATGTCGTCTGCGTCGACGCAGCGGGCGATCGCCGGTGGATAACGATCATCGTAAAGGAGGTTGAACGGAGGGCGGATTTCCTCGTAGCCAGCGTCGTTTCGCAGCAGGAGCGCGCCGTGCAGCCGCTTGCGCAACGCCGTCCAGTCCGGGTCCTTTTCCGCCGCCTCCGCAACGGTTCCGGTGCCGAGCGCGGCCGCGCCCGCCGCGACCGCGGACCACTGCAAAAGACGACGACGGCTCAACGTCATGGACGACCCCTCCACGGCTCGGCGGCCCGCGCGGATGGCAAGAAACCCGTCGGCCCGCCCCGAGATTCCCCTTGTCCGACGCCGCCAGCATAGACTAATCTTTCCGAAATAGAAGACGTATCTTCGGTATTTCGAAAATGCGTGATTCGGGGGGCGCGGGGTCGAGGTCGACCGGCCTTGATCCGCCATCGGATCAGGAGGTGCGGGCGGCATGGGTGCAGACAGCTCCGACCTTGGCGGTCCCGTCCCGGCCCCGGCGCGCCGGTCCGCGGTGCTGGCTTCCAGTATCGGCACCCTGCTCGAGTACTACGACTATTACCTGTTCGGCCTAGCCGCCGCCGTCGTGTTCCCGGCCGTGTTCTTCCCGTCCGCGGACCCGCTCAGCGGCCAGCTGTCGTCGTTCGCCACCTTCGCCGTCGGGTTCGTGCTGCGCCCGGTCGGCGGCATCGTGATCGGGCACATCGCGGACCGGTTCGGCCGCAAGAAGGCGTTGGTCCTGACCATTGTGCTGATGGGGATCGCCACGATTCTCATCGGCGCACTGCCCGGGTACCGCCAGATCGGCGTCGCGGCCCCGATTCTGCTGGTGATTCTGCGGCTGCTGCAGGGTTTCTCGACCGGCGGCGAAATGGGCGGGGCGATCTCGCTGGCCGTCGAGCATGCCGCGCCGCGCAAACGCGGTCTCTACGGAGCCCTGCTCCTTTCCGGCGCGGGCGTCGCGCTGCTCGTTTCCTCCGGGCTGATGGCGTTGTTCGCGTTGCTTCCCGACCGGGATTTCCTGGCCTGGGGCTGGCGGATTCCGTTCCTGCTGAGCGTCGTGCTGCTGGTCGCGGGTTTGGTCATCCGGCTGCGAGTAGGCGAGACGCCGGAGTTCGAACGCGCCCGCGAGAAGGCCGTCGGCGGGCGCATTCCGCTGGTTGCCGTGCTGCGCCGGCCGCGCAATGTGATCTACGGCGTTCTTTTCGGTTTCGCCAACAGCATCGGCGGTTACGTGATCACCACCTACGGCGCGTCGTATGTCAAAAAAGATCTCGGCATGCCTGCCTCGGTGGCGCTTACCGCGACAATGGTCGCCGCCGGTGCGCAAATCGTTCTCGCGCCGACGTGGGGCGCGTTGTCCGACCGGATCGGCCGGAAACCGGTCTTCCTCGGCGGCTGCGTCGGGCTGGCCGTGGTGATCTTCCCGGTGTTCTGGCTGTTCGAGACGAAGAACCCGGTCCTCGTGGCGGTCGCGATGGTGCTGGGCTTCTCGGTGTTCGTGATGGCGATGTCCGCGCTGTCCCAGACGATTCTGTCCGAATTGTTCGACACCCGCTCCCGGGTCACCGGCGTCAACCTGGGATATCAACTCACCGCGGTGCTCGGCGGCGGATTCGCGCCGTACCTCAGCGCGTGGCTGGTCGGCGCGACCGGCGCGGTCTGGGGCGTCGGCATTTACGTGATCGCCGGCTGCGTGCTCAGCGCGCTCGCGATGCTGCGGTTGCCCGAACGCGCCGGAAAACCGCTGCCGGAACCGAGCGCCGAACCGAAAGCCGCGACAGTATGACCTTGCTGGGATATGTCAGCGACGAACGCTATCTCGCCCTGCCCGACGTCGCTGTCGAGATCAGCGCGCCCGGCTCGTACTGGACCGCCCGCTCCACCGCGTCCGGCGCGGTCCACGCCGACCTCCCGCCCGGCGAATACCGCGTCACCCTCGCCAAGGACGGCTACGGCGCCAAGCACGTCGACGTCACACTCGGCACTGGCGAACCACACCAGTTCCGGCTGCTGTCCGACCGGATTTTCGGCTATGTCTGGCCGAAATGGGCCCGCAGCGGCGACGAGGGCGAGTTCCGGATCCACAGCCCCGAGCCGTACCGCCTGAGCCTGTGGCGGCACGGCGCGGCGGCCGAGGAAACGGCGCTGCTCGGCTGGTTCGACGAACACGCGCCGCGCGCCACCGTGCAGGTGACACCCGATGGCGACTACACGCAAACCGGCGTGCGATTCAACGAAAAGGGCTACGCCGATCCGGCACACCGCCAGTACGCCACCGCTCCGGACCGCAGCGGCCTGTACTATTTCCACGTCGAAGGCGAATCCGGAGCCCGCTTCTCGTTCCCATGGGTGGTCGCGCCGAGCCAGCCGACCGCGCCGATCGCCGTGATCGCGTCCACCAACACCTGGAACGCCTACAACAATTTCGGAGGCCGCAGCAATTACCTCAACGCCTCCGGACTGCCCGCCGCGCCGGTTTTGGTGTCCCGCCTGGAAATGCCGCGCTACCGGGAATCAAGCTTCAGCGAACACGCGCTGCCCGACGACGCGTACCCGCCGCTGTCCTTCGAGCGCCCGGAACCGCTGAACCAGCTCAGCGCCGACGCCCGGCCGGAGGAGCCGATCCGCGGCAGGCAGCCGTGCCACCTGGCCGCCGCGGAATGGCGACTGCTCAGCTGGCTGGAACGCAACGGTTACGAATACGATCTTTACTCCGACGCGCACCTGCACGACGGAACCCTGCCGCTGGACAGCTACCGCGTGCTGGTCCTGAGCACGCATCCGGAGTATTGGTCCCGCGAGATGTATTCGGCAGTCTATTCCTGGGTGCACGATCGCGGCGGAAAGCTGGCCAACTTCGGTGGCAATGTCGCCGACTGCGAAGTGGTTTTCACCGCCGGCGCCCTGCGATTCCGTACCCAGGCCGTCGAATCGGGTCCGCACGAGAGCCGGATGCACCGCACCTTCCGCCCCACCTCGGAACTGTTCGGCGTGGTCTTCACCAGCGCCGGGGCGATGACCGGCGCACCGTACGAGGTCGTCGATCCCGGCCACTGGGCTTTCCGCGGCACCGGATTGCGCAAAGGAGACCTCTTCGGTGTCCGGAGCCTGCACGAACGGTGCCCAGGCGGCGCTTCCGGCCACGAAACCGACAAGACCGGACCACACAGTCCACCAGGGACTCGTATACTCGCCCGCGGCCTGAACCCCGGCAACGGCGGCGGCGAGCTCGCCTGCTACTCCACGGAAAGCGGCGGCGAGGTCTTCTCGGTCGGTTCGATCGCCTGGCCCTCCGCGGTGCTGGTAGACGACGGCGTCGCCGCGGTGACGGCGAACGTCCTCGACCGGTTCACCGGACGCTCCTGAACCCAGCGGCGATGTCGTCGGCCACCTCGATGCCAAGCCCTGGCGCGTCGCCGAGCCGGATTGTTCGGCCGTCACTGTCCAACGGCGTCTTTAGGATGTCGCGCTCGTAGTAATGCGCACCAATGATGTCGGAGGGGATCCGGGCCGACAGCCCCGGCGCAGCGCACGCCGCGTGCAGCTGGGCCGCCGCACCGATTCCCAGCTCCCCATTGGACCCGAGCACGACGTCCACCCCGAACGCGTTCGCGAGATGCGCCATCGACACCGCCCGTCCCGGACCGCCCGCCTTGCCGATATACAAACTGACCGCGTCTGCCGCTTCAGCCCGGATTACCGAGACCAGATCGTCGGTGCCGAACACGCTTTCATCCGCCACAATGGACAATCCACGCCCGCGCAGCGCCCGCATCCCGGTCAGGTCTCCGGATGCCACCGGCTGCTCGAGAAAAGCCGGATCCTGGTCGCGCATCAACTCGATCGCCCTGGCAGCGTCCGCAGGCCGGTAGCCACCGTTCGCATCCAGGCCGAGGAACGTGTCCGCTCCCACGAGCTTCCGGGCCTCTTTGAGACGACGTGCGTCTTGTTGCGGCTCGAAGCCGATTTTCAGCTTATAACTGCGAAATCCCGCCTCGTAGGCCGCCTGGTAGACCCCATGAAGCCGTTGCCCACTGCCGCTGAGCGAGCATTTGACTGGTATCTCAGTCCTTAATGGACCGCCGAGCGCCACCGCGAGCGGGACTCCGAGCGTGCGCGCGTACGCGTCCCACAACGCCGTCGATATCCCCGCTTTGGTGAACGGTGTCCCATTTACCGCCTCGTCCATGCGCCGTTCAAGGTCGGCAACGGGAATGAGCGGCTGCCCGAGCACCGCCGGAGCAAGCGCTTTTTCGATGAGATACTCCGCCGTGCCAGCGTCTTCACCGCTCCACTGAAGCGTGGCGCTGACCTCGCCCAGACCGGTCGCACCGTCCGAAGTGGTCACCCGGACCAGCAGGAAGTCGGAACGGTCATGCGTCCCGCGAGCCCCGGCTACCACGAGTTCCGGCCGCACGACCGGACTGACCGCGACGACCTCGAGGTCCTCGACGGTATTCACAGGAACTCGCGGAACTCGTCGAGAAACCGGTCGATCATCCGGAGGTCCTCGGCATCGAGCCGGTGTGCGGGCGCGCGGCAGTACGGGCTCCCGAACCACCCCCGGCGGACCGAAATCAGCTTCTCCGCCGCGATAATCCGTTCCGTGTCGAGCATCCAGTAGGAGATGTAGGGGAGGAGGCGACGGTGCAGCTCGTCGCCGCCCGCGTCGTCGCCGTTCTCGAAACGCCGCCAGATCTCCACGTAGATCTCGGTGAACGAACACCCCGGCTGCGTCCCGACCGCGCCCCGCCGGATCGCGTCCGGCAACTGCACGCCCGCGTACCCCTCGACCGCCGGAAGCGGGGGATCCCCAGCCGCCAGCTCGGCGATCAACGGCCCCGGCGGACTCGACTCGACCTTGACCAGCCGCAGATTCGCATGCTTGGCCGCGATCTTGCGCAGCACGTCCGCGTCCAGACGCGTCCCCGTCTCCGCAGGCGCGTACTGCAACACCACCGGAGTCGGCGCGACCGCGTCCAGCACCTCCCGGATATGCTTGACCAACGCCTTCCGCGACGGCCGCAGATAATGCGGCGGCAGAAGATTGATCAAATCCGCCCCCGCCGCCACCGCCTCGGCAGCCCGCTTCACCGCGAGCCGAGTCGCGTGATCCTGAACCGCGACAATGGCCAAAACATCCGCCCGCGGCGTCGTCTCGGCCAGCAACACCTCGGTGAGCGTCTGCCGTTCGTCCTCCGCGAGCTTGTAGAACTCCGAAGCAAACCCAGGGAACATGACGCTCCCGACCCCGGTCCCGAGCACGTGCCGGATCACCCGGCGAAAGCCGGAAACATCGACCTCGCCGTCGTCGGTGAAAGGCACTTCGAGAACGGGAGACACTCCGCGAACAGGCGTCATCGCATGCCTTTCTGAAGGCCAAGCGCACCAACCGCGTCGGCGTGGATGATTCCCTCGATCAACTCAGCGGAAATCTTCGGCAACGCAGTGCCCGCGACGATGTCGTTGACCCGCCGTATCCCCGCGATCGCCTCCGCGGTAGTCGCGATCGGAAAGTCCGAACCAAGCAGCAGCTTGTGCGGCACGCCCCACTCCTGCGCCGCGAGCAGCGATTCGTAACAGACCCAAGGCCGGAGGTAAATCGAGGAAACGTCGGCATAGACGTGCGGATGCTTGCGGATCGTCACCACGGTCTCGCGCCCCCAAGGATGTCCCATGTGCGCCATGACGATCCGAAGTTCCGGAAACTGCAGCGCAACCTCGTCCGTGACCAGCGGATACGTGTACCGCAGCGGTGCCTGCCGAATCGGCGACGCACCCTGGTGGAACAGGATCGGCAACCCATGCCGCTCGCAATACCGGTAGAACTCCAGCGCCGGCTGCGATAGCGGATCGAAGTTCTGGTAATTCGGCCCGAGCTTCACCCCCACCAACCCCAGTTCCCGGCACCGCTCAGCCTCTTCGAACACATTGGGCGCAGTCGGATTCACCGACATGAACCCGATCCGCCGCTGAGGATCAGCAGTCACGAACGCCGCGGTAGCGGTATTGGTGTCCTCCGCCCGATACGGCAGCCCAGACGCTTCCTCCGGGCTCTCGACCGCGATATTGAAGACAATGGACAAATCCGCGGTCTCGGTAGCCCGGTCGTAGTCCGCCCAGGAATTAGTGGTGACCACCGGACGATCGGTCCGCCACCCGTCGTAAACGCGCCGCTCGTTCTCCGGCACCGCAGTCTGGTGAGTCGGAGTATGAGTGTGCACGTCCACGATCATGGCTTCACAACACCTCCGCCAGGGCTCCGAACCGATCCGCGAGCCCGCTGGCGATCTCCTCGAACCACCTGCGCCCCCGGCTCTCCGTAGCTAATTCAGGCTGATCGGTATACCCGTCAATGCTCCGCCACACCTGCGCAGAATGAATGTCCACATCAGACACACTGGCCGGTGCTGGTTGCTCCCGCGAGGTCCGCTCCTGAACCAACTCCCCGCGAACCGCCAACATCAGCGAGGTCTCGAACTCACCAGCATGCCCAGGCACAATGTCGTCCGGCTCGAGAACCCGCCAATAGTCGGTATGCGCGACCGCAAGCCCATGCCGAGTCGACGCCGCACCCGCGAACGCATGACAGACGCCGACGTTGCCCCCATGCCCGTTGACCACGACCATCCGCCGTCCGCCCTGCACCGCGATCGAGCGAGCCAGATCGTCCAGCACGTGCAACAACGTTTGCGGCGAAAGAGAAAGCGTGCCGTTGAAGGGTAAATGATGGTCGGAAGCCCCATACGGAACGGGCGGCGCGAGCAATAAGTCCCGTCCGCTGCCCGGTGCGGCCAACTCAGCCGCCCGCTCGCACACCGCAGCCGCGAGAAGCGCATCCGTCCCAGCAGGCAAATGCGGCCCATGCTGCTCGGTCGCCCCGATGGGCACCAAGACGAGCGCCTCAGCAAGCACCCGACGCACAGCAGCGCGGTCGGCCTCCGCCCAGCGCACCAGTGCGCCCACGACGTCTCCCCGATACTCCGGTTGGCCTATCCTCCGGTATTTCGTAGAAGTCTTCCTGATTCAGGAAGATAGTCGATCGAAGGAGGAGAAGCAATGCCGTTGCCCGGACGGCAAGAGCGCGAGCGGGCCAGCGTCCTTGGTCAGTGACGCGACCAGACCCGTGGTGGAACCGGACCTTCGCGCCTTGCTGGTCGAGGTGACCGCAAGCATGGGTTCTCGAGGTCGGCTGCATACGTGGTGTCGAGAATCGGTGAAGAAGGCTGGAGAGCGCTTCCATTGGCAAGCAAGGCGGCGCGAAAATTCCCCGGTGAGAAAGTGACGGGAGCGCGGTGCGGCGAACTGAACGCTCACCCCGCAAAACCCAACCGCCGCGAAACCTCCTGCCCCACCTGCACCACCCCGCGCGCCGCAGCCCTCCTCTTCTCGCCAACCAACTGCCGCGCAAACCCGGTCACCCCAACCGCCCCAGCGACAGCCCCCTCGGCGTCAAAGAACGGCGCGGCAAGGCAAGCGATCTCCGCCTGCTCTTCCTCGCTCTCAAGCGCATACCCATCAGCTCGCACCTTGGCCAGCAAAGCCAAAAACCGACCCGCGTCCGGAGCCGCGGCCTTAGGCCCCACCCCGCGCGAAAGCCGGGACAGCAACGGCTTCAACTCAGCCTCCGGCAGATGCGCGGCAATCGCCCGCCCCAAAGCAGTCAGGTCGAACGGCGCGACTTTCCCCCGGTAAGTATCAAACTGCACAAACCCTGGCGTAGAAGCCTTGGCGACATAAACAACGGAAGCATCCTCCAGAATCCCCACATGTGCGGGCATTCCGAGGCTTTCCGCGAGCCGCCGCAGGTCGGCTTGGACCAGGGACGGCAGGTCGACCTTTCGGACCAGTTCGATGGCCAGCCCGTAGAGGCGCAAGGTGGGCCGCCAGAAGTGACTTCGGCCGACGACCCGCCGCACGGCATATCCCCGCTGCTCCAGCGTGTACGCGATAGACGCGCAGGTCGCGAGCGGCACCCCGGCGGCCTTCGCCAGTGCGGTCAGCGTCAGCGGTTCCTCGGCGCGCACGAGCGCCTCCAGTACCGTCAACGTCCGGTCCGCGGCTGGCGAGGCTGCTTTGCCCGAGGATTCGCTCATCCGACATCAACCTTTCGGATACCTGTAGTCATCTTCGGACTACGGTAGCGTCCGGTCGCCCGGCGCCGAAATAGCTTGAGGCCGCCACTGTGGACGGTGCTCGGACCTGTGGCGGAGGAAGCCGGACGGGAAGTATTAGCGTCGGCAGTCAAGCGGAACGGCCGGTTGCCGGAATCGCGCGACCGGATCGCGCCAGGATTGGGGGCAGGGTGAAAATTCTCGAGACGGACCGATTGCTGTTGCGGCGCTTCACCGAAGCGGACCTGGACAATCTGGTCCAGCTGGACAGCGACCCGCGCGTGATGCGGTTCCTCACCGGCGAGCCGACGCCTCGTGCGGAGATCGAGCAGAAGGTGCTGCCCGCCATCCTCGGCGACTACGCGCGCGGGCCGGCCGGTCGGTGGGCGGCGGTCGAGAAGCTGACCGGCGAGTTCCTCGGCTGGATTTCCCTGCAACCACCGGAAGACGGCAGCACGACGGAGCTGGAACTCGGCTATCGGCTCATGGCGAAGGCCTGGGGCCGGGGCTACGCGACCGAAGGCGCCCGGGCGGCGATCCACAAAGGATTTGCCGAGTGGGGCACCGAGCGGGTGTGGGCGCAGACCATGGCGGTGAACACTCCGTCTCGCCGGGTGATGGAGCGGGCCGGGCTGACCTACGTCCGCACGTTCCACCTGCACTTCGACGATCCGCTGCCGGGCACCGAGCACGGCGAGGTCGAGTACGAGCTGACCCGGGACCGGTGGGCCGCCGGAGAGTAGCGGGGCGAGGCGGTACGGCACCCTTTTCGTCCGGAATACACTCACCGGGTGATCAACCTCCGGTGGGTCTCGAAAACGCGGCGCGCGGTGTGGTTTCCCCTGCTCGGCCTGCTGGTTTTCGCCGGGTCGCTGCTGCCGTCGCTGCAGACGTTCGGCACGCAGTTCGGCGGGCTGCCCTCCCGGCCGTTCGACGCGTTGGCCGTCGTGGCGGTCGCGTTGCAGTCGCTGTCGCTCGCCGGAAGCCGCCGGTGGCCGATCGGCGTGCTCGCGCTGGTGTCCGCGGGGTTCGCGATCGACCAGCTGTGCGGCTACCACTCGTTCGCCGGCTCGGCGTTGCCGGTCGCGGTGCTCAACGTCGGCTGGCGGGCGGAGCGGGGACGCCGCGCCGCCGCGGTCGGGTTCACCGCGGCGTATCTGGCGTTCGTGGCGGCGTTTCCGCTGCGCGGCGGCGGCGAATCAGCGGCCGGGGTGATCGCCTTCTACCTCTCGCTGGTCGTCGTGTGGGGGATCGGGGCGTGGCTGCGCTCGACCCGGGCGGCCGAAGCCGAACGGCGTCGCCGCGTCGCCGAGGAAACCCGCGCGGCCGAGCGGTCGCGGATCGCCCGTGAACTGCACGACGTCGTGACACATCACGTGACGGCGATGGTCGTGCAAACCGAAGCGGCCCGATATCTCACCGGCGACCGGCTCGAGCAGACCCTTTCCTCGGTCACCAGCACCGGCCGGCAGGCCATCGCCGAACTCCGGAATCTGCTCGACCTGCTCAACCCCGGCGCCCAGCCCGGCCTCGGACTGGACACGCTGGTCGAGCAGACGCGGCGAGCCGGGCAGCCCGTGGAGTTCACCGAGGAGGGCACTCCCGCGCCGGCGGATTCCAGTGCGGCGCCGGTGGCATATGGCGTCGTGCGGGAGGCTCTGACCAACGCACTCAAACACGCGCACGGCAGCCCCACCTCGGTCCAGGTCCGGCACGGCGAGGAGGGCGTCACCGTGGAAGTGCGCACCGGCAGCGGGGCGGACGCGGCGATCGGCGGCAGCGGGCGCGGGCTGGCCGGCCTCCGCGAGCGGGTGGACGACGCCGGCGGCGAGTTCAGCGCCGGCCGGGCAGAAGACGGCGGGTTTTACGTCCGGGCACGGATCCCGGCGTGAGCGCGCCGTTGCGGGTTCTCGTGGCCGACGACCAGGCGCTGGTCCGCACCGGCCTGGTGACGATCGTCGACGCGCAGCCGGATCTCGAAGTCGTCGGCGAATGCGGCGACGGGCAGGCCGCGGTCAAGCTGGCCCGCGAGCTGGAGCCCGACGTCGTGGTGATGGACGTGCGGATGCCGGTGCTCGACGGCATCACCGCGACGGGCCTGCTCGCCGGAGCCGACGTCGCCCGGCCGGTGAAAGTGCTGGTGGTGACCAATTTCAACCTCGACGAGAACGTCTATCAGGCGTTGCGTGCCGGGGCCGCCGGGTTCTTGCTCAAGGACGCTCCGCCAGAGCAGCTGCTGCACGGGATCCGGACCGTCGCGTCCGGCGCGGCGCTGCTGGACCCCGAGGTGACGCGCCAGCTGGTCGGCCGGTACGCCACCCGGATCCGCCCCGCTCCCGCGGATCCGGGTGCACTGCCGCTGGCCCCGCGCGAGCTGGAGGTCCTCCGCCTGGTCGCGGAAGGGCTGTCCAACAGCGAAATCGCCGCGACGCTCGTGCTCAGCCAGGAAACGGTCAAGACCTACGTTTCGCGCATGCTCGCCAAACTCGGCGTCCGCGACCGGGTGCAAGCAGTGGTTTACGCGTACCGGCACGGGCTGGCCGATTAACCCGAGACCCGGGCGGCGACCTCCTCGATTTCCCGCACCGCGATTTCGGGCTGGTCGACATAAATGTAATGGCCGCTGTTCTGCGCGATGACCAGTTTCGCCCGGCTGGACAGCGCGAGCCATTTTTGCTGACCCTCGGTCCATGCCCGCTCCAGACCCGGTCCGTACTGCGGCAGTTGCGCGAGGTATTGCTGGCCGTGCTTGATCACCTCGACCGGAATGTCCCCGGCCGATTTCACCTCGGCGTCGGCGACGACCAGTTTTTCCGGGTTTTCTCCCTTGAAAACGGCCAGGTTCTGGGTGCGCAGGGCGGCCGCGTCCCCGGTTGCGGTGTCCGGGATCTCCTTGACCAGATCGGCGTTCTGCGTCGGCGAGGTGGCGTCCATCAGCACCAGCCCCTTGACTTTGTCCTGGTGGCCGGGGGCGTAGCGGGCGGCGATCAGGCCGCCGAGCGAGTGCCCGGCCAGTACCGCCGGAGAGTCCGCCGCGAGCTGGCCGAGGACGCCGGTGAGCACCTTCCCGGTGGTCTCGAAGGTCTGCGGTCCGTCCGGCTGATCGCTGGCGCCCGCGCCGAGCCGATCGTAGGAGCACACGCGGTTCTTCTTTCCGAGCGTTTCCTGCAGTCCGGCCATTTTGTCCAGTCCGTCGCCGGCTCCCGGCAACAGAATGACGACGGGTTTCCCCTTTTCGGCAGCACCGGCACAGGACACATTCACCGCTTTTCCGTCGACGGTGATTTTCTTCACCCCGGTAAACGCGGACTGGCTGGCCGGTGCGCTGCCCGAATCCCCGTCCGAGTCCTCGTCGCATCCGGTCAGCACCAGACACGCCGCCAGTGCCGCGGCCCCCGCTACCTTGCGCATTCCCAACCTCTCTTACGACTGAATCCCGGAGCCACGAAGACCGTGCCGGGCCCGGAAAAAGCTACTGATCCGGCGGTGCGGAATCGTCCCCGCGCGGTGGACACCTGTGCGTAGCTCTCGCGGGGGACACCGGCGGGAGCTGGCTTAAACTCCTGGTATGTCATCGGGGGACGCGGTAGGAGCGGCGCGCGGGCTGGAGTTCGCGGTGCTCGGGCCGGTCCGCGGCTGGTACGGCGGGCAGCCGCTGCAACTCGGGCCGGTGCTGCGGACGACGATGCTGATCGCGCTGCTCCTGCGGCCGGACGTGACGGTCAGCCGGGCCGAGCTGGTCGACCGGGTGTGGGGCGAGCGTCCGCCGGAGAGCGACGGCGTACCCGGCTACATCTACCAGCTGCGGAAATCGCTGGCCGCGGCCGGCGCGGACGCGAAATCGGTGCTGCGGACCGACCCGGGCGGGTACCGGTTCGCCGGGGCGGGCGTCGGCGTGGACGCGGTGCGGGTCGAACAGCTCGCCGCCCGGGCCAAGAAAGCCGCCGCGGCCGGTGCGCTCGCCGCCGCGGCCGACGGGTACGGCCAGGCGCTGGCCTTCTACGAGGGCGTTCCGCTGGCCGGACTGCCCGGTCCGTTCGCCGAACGGGAGCGGCGCCGCTTCGTCGAACGCCGGGTCGGGCTGGTCGAGGGCCGGACGGACGCGTTGATCCGGCTGGGCGACTACGCGTCGGCGATCAGCGAGGTGACGGCGCTGCTCGCCGAGCATCCCGATCGCGAATCGCTGACCGGGCTGCTCATGCGGGCCCTCTATGGAGCCGGCCGGCAGAGCGACGCGCTCGACACCTGGCGCGAGTTCCGCCTCCGGATGCGCGATGAGCTGGGGCTCGAACCCAGCGAGGACCTGCGGCGGGTGCACGAGGCGGTGCTGCGCGGCGACGCCGGGACGCTCGGCGTCGCACCCCGGCCAGCTGCGGCGCCCCGGATCCGGGACGAGCTGCCGCACGACGTCGGCGAGCTGGCCGGCCGCGACGACGAACTGGCCCGGCTCGTCGCGCCGGGGAGCGCGGTCTCGGCGGTGGACGGGGTGCCCGGGGCGGGCAAGACGGCGCTGGCGGTGCGCGCGGCCCAGCTGCTGCGCGAGGAACATCCCGATGGTTGCCTGTTCGTCGGCCTGCACGGGCACAGCACTGGCCGGGCTCCGCTCGCTCCGGTCCGGGTGCTGCGCCGGTTGCTGCGATCGGCGGGCGTGAACGACCAGAACATTCCGGACGACCTGGACGAACTGTCCGCGAACTGGCGGGCCGCCACCGCGCCGCTGCGCCTGGTCCTGGTGCTGGACGACGCCGTCAGCGCCGAACAGGTCCGCCCGCTGCTGCCCGGCGGGACCGGAAACCGGGTGCTGATCACCAGCCGACGCCGACTGCCCGGTTTGGACGTTGAACGCCGGATCTCCTTGGGCCCGTTGACTTCCGCCGCCGCGGCCGGATTGCTGAGCCGCATTGTCGGCCCGGCGCGCGCGAACACCGAACGCGAGGCCGTCCGCGAATTGGCCAGCCTGTGCGGACGGCTTCCGCTCGCCCTGCGCATCGCGGGAGCCCGGCTGCAGAACCGTCCGATGTGGACTTTCCGCGACCTGGCGGACCGGCTCGCCGACGACACCGGCCGGCTCGGCGAGCTGACCGCGGAGGAACGCAGTGTCGAGGCCGCGTTCCGGCTCTCCTACGACCAGCTTCCGCCCAAAACTCAACGCGCCTTCCGCACGCTGGGCCGCGCGCCCGCGCCGGAATCCGACGAGCTGGTGCTGGCCGCGATGCTCGGCTGTTCCCGGAGCGAGGCGGAAACCGTGCTCGAGGACCTGGTCGACGCGAACCTGGTGCAGGCGCCCGCCGCGGGCCGGTACCGGATGCACGACCTGGTCGCGGTGTACGCGCGCCGCCTCGCCGGGGACGAACCCGACGTCGCCAGCGGGCTCGGGGTGTACCTGCACGCCTGCCGCGCCGCGAGCGAATGGGACGGACCCGGTTTTCCCAGTGGGCCGACGCCTACCGATTCGCCCTTCGCCGGATTGGTGGACGCGTCGGCGTGGCTGGATCAAGCGGGCGACCTGATGGAAGTGGTGTCCTCCGCGGTCGCCGCCGGCCATTCGGACTACGCGTGCTGGATCGCCGAGGGTGCCGTCGACTATCTCGTGCGGCGCATCCGGTACCGCGAATGTGTTGCCCTGCTGGACTTCGCGTTGTCCGAAGTGGACAAAGCGGCGGACCGGCGGATGGTGACGGCGTTGCGGTTCGGGCTCGGCTGGGCGCACCTCGCGCTGGGGGATTCCGCGCGAGCCCGGCAGTGGTGCGAGGAAGGGCTGCGGATCAGCCGCGAAAACGGCGACCGGCGGGAAACCGCGCGGGGCCTGTGCGGACTGGGAATGGTCACCATGCTCGCCGGACCGCTCGACGAAGCGGAACGGGTGCTGAACGAGGCCCGGGCCATGGCCGCCGAGGTGGCCGACAGCTGGCTGGTCGAACGGGCGGTTTCCGGGCTCGGCTATGTGCATTTTAAACAGGGCGAATACGAACGCTCGCTCGCCCGGTTCTCCGAATCGCGGGAAGTCGCGGTCTCGACTGGAAACCCGGCGATGCTGGGCCGGGTTTCCAGTCATATCGGCAGCGTCCGGCTGCATGCGGGCCGGCCAGAGGAAGCGGCGGAACCCTTGCGCGAGGCGGTGGAGCTGGCCGAGCGGGTCGACGACCGGCTGCTGCTGGTGAGTTCGCTTTCGCGGCTCGGTACGGCCGAGCAGGAATTGGGGAATCTGGATCTCGCGCTTTCGTATCACCTGCGGGCGCTGGACGCGTTGACGGACCAGATGTCGCCGTGGGCGGAGGTCGAGGTCCGGAACCGGCTCGGTGCCTGTCATCAGGCCAGGGGCGACGAAGAGGCGGCGCGGGAGCAGTTCGACCTCGCTGCCGCGGTGCCGGCTGAAGCGAACTGAGCGGCCGGGTTGGCCCGGCGGGCAACCCGGCCGTCCACTGTCCACTCAGGACGCGCGGATCGCCTCGATCTCAAGGACAAGTTCGATTTCCTTGGAGACGAGAAGTCCGCCCGACTCCAGCACCATGTTCCAGACCAGCCCCCAATCCTCGCGGTTGATCTTGCCGCGCGCGGAAAACACCGCGCGGTCGTTTCCCCACGGATCGCGCGCGTACCCGAGATACTCCACGGCGAGGGTGACCGGACGCGAAACGTCCTTGATGGTCAGATTCCCGACCATGGTCGCCGCATTGCCGTTCACGGTGACCGATGTCGATTCGAACGTGGCCCGCGGATGGTGTTCCACGTCGAAGAAATCGCCGGAACGGAGATGGTCGTCCCGGGTCTGGTCCCCACTGTCCACAGTGGCCATCTCGATGACCGCGCGCACCGTGGTGTCCTCGATCTTTTCGCCGATTTCCACCGTCGCGTCCACGCCGGTGAACCGGCCGCGGACCTTCGTGAGCAGAAAGTGCCTGCCCACGAAACCGACCTCGGCGTGCCCGGGGTCGACCTTCCAGGTCCCCGCGGCGGGCAGTTCCCTTCCGCCGACCACCCGAGTTGCTTCTGTCATCACGAGTCCTTTGCTCTCAACGGCCGGATTCGGTCGGCAGCCCGGCCGCGATCCAGTCGGCTTTGCCCTCGTCGTAGTCGAAGACCTGGCGGTACCCGAGTTCAGCCAGATGCTTCGCGACGGTGGCCGAATTCTGGCAAGGCGAGTCGGCGCAGTAGACGATCACCGCGAAGTCCTTGTCCGGCAACAGGTTCGGCGCGAGCTGCTCGACCTCATCGACCGGCAAGTTGAGCGCGCCCGGCAGGTGCGCCTTCGCGTAGTACTCGGCGGGCAGCGCCTCGACGACGATCGCCGACCCCGCGTCGATCCGCTTCTTGACCTCGTCGCGTGTGATGGGCTCGACCATCAGTGCCTCCTTCGGGATTTAAGTGCGTACGCACGCACTCTACTCATTAGGTGCGCCCGCACGCAATGTCCTAGACTGAAACCCGTGAGCGACCCGAAGATCGGCCTGGAAGCGTGGCGGGCGATGCTGCTGGCCCACAGCGCCGCGGTACGAGCCATCGAAACCGACGTGCAACGCGGCGGCACCGTGCCGCTGGCCTGGTACGACGTCCTGCTGGAACTGAACGCGGCGGGCAAGAAGGGCCTGCGAATGGCGGAGGTAGCCGACCGGGTGGTACTCAGTCGAACGCGGGTGAGCAGGCTGGTGGACGAGATGGTGCGCGCCGGTCTGGTGACGAAGCGTCCGGAACCGGAAGACCGCCGGGTCAGCTGGGCGGTGATCACCGACGAGGGAATCCGCGCGCTGCGCAAGACAGCACCGGTGTACCTGCGGAGCATTGAGAGGCACTTCTCAGCGCATGTGAGCGACGAGGAGGCGACGGTGATCGCGAAGGCGCTGCTGCGGGTCGCTGAGGGCGGGAAGGCTGGGTGACCGTCTAGCGTCACCACCATCACTGGGGGGCGTTCTTAGCCGGGGAATCCGGCTGCGCCGTCAGAAGAGATGCTCGATGACGACGTCATCCCAATGCTGCGCAAGGTGCTCTGCGACCAGCCGACGGTGGCAATGGTGCGGTTTGTCCTCGCTGCACAGCAGGACGGACTTGTCCAGGAGATCCGGTGGGATGTGGTCCGCAATGGCCCGGCTCCGCATTAACTCCAGAAATAGTTCTTCATATTCCGGCCACTCGATGTGCTTCTTTTTGTAGGCGTCCAGCATCGGCTGCGTCGGAGCCAGGTCGGGTCGGTGTGCGTACTGCATGCCGCAGAGTTCGTTGAGAAAGTATTTCAAATCGTCCCTCTTGGCGAAACCCGCCAGCTGGGAGACGTTGTTGAGCCGGACGTCGACGAGGGTTGTCGCGTCCGTGGCTCGCAAGAACCCGAAGAATTTCTCGGCCGACTTTTTGGTGAATCCAACCGTGTATATTTTCACGTGCCTGGTTCCTCGGTGGTGTGAAGATTCTCCCGGACGTAGGCGATGCGCCTTTCCTGGCGAAGCAGGGCGGCTTCCAAGCGCTCTGCGCGCGTGTGGAAGAGATCGTCCTCCGCCAACCCGAATTTCTCCATGAGTCGTTCCATCGCTGCCGCATGGCTTTCGATCGACCCGTCGCCGTGAATGTGGTCGACTGTGGTGTCGCGCTCGCTGAGCACCCGGGCGACGAGGATTGTCCGATGGCAATCCAGCGGTTCGCCTTCGGTGCACATGACAGCTATTCGTTCCGTGCGGGCACCGGTTACCAGTCTTTCGATGCCTTCGGCGAACTTCGGCGTCTTCGCGAGCAGGCGATACTGGACGGTGTCGTCGATATAGCAGCTGGCGTCGTCGGTGCGAGCGCCGAGCTCATTGCCCATGAACACGTACTTTATTCCGGCCTCGCGCAGACCAGGCGCGATCGAGCGTTGATTGAACTGCGGGGTGAAACGGCTGGCCGGTACCGAGCGGACATCGGCTACGGCGGTGATTTCGTGCTGTCGAAGCAGATCGACCAGGGTCGCGAAGTCATGTGTGGAATGGCCGATGGTGAAGACGGCTCCGGATCTCATCATGCGGTCCTTGAGTCTAGTCCGGCAGCTTCGACGATGGCCGCGACAAGCTTGTAGGAGGAGCCGTCATCGTACGCCTCGCTGAGGCTGATCGTCAGGTAGGACTTCCCCAGCTTATAGCTGCCGACTCCCTTAGCCTGGAATTTGGCCCGGTAAACCGGGTCCGTGACTTTCAAGTTGTACGCGAAACTCGCGTACGCGAACTGAATGCGGACGGAGGGATGGCCGCCTGGAGACCACGGGTCCGGCATGACCTGTACGGTCGCGCGATCGACTCCGACGAGCCTGAGCGAGTCCCGGATCGGCTGCGCGGCTGCGTCAGGGACGCGGTCGTTGGAGCCGCGCGACGTACTGGCCCCGTTCAGCCACAAGCTTTCCCGCGGGCTCTCCAGCGCGGCGAGCGCGGTCAAGCCGAGACGGCCGACCTTGCGCCACTTCCGGGTGGCATCCAGGAGCCAGTTCTCCTGCTGAAATCCGAGGGGCTGAGGCCCGCGCAGCGGCACGTCGACGATGTCGAGCACTCGCGGTTCACTGCCTCCGGCGTAATGCCGTTCAGTGGCGGAGACTCCCCGGCTCGGCCGACTGCTGACCGGCCGGATCCACTTTCGCGAGCTGATTTCGATCCCCGCTACACAGCGCTCGCTGTGCTTGTACGAATTCGCCAGGCACACCAGCATCTTCGTTGGCACGCGCATCCTCCCCGTCCGCTACGTGGCGTGGGGGATGCTAGTGGGTCCGTGAGCACGACGAGATTGATTTGGCGAAGGAAATTGCCTTTGAACGCAAAGGCAGTCGCAGCGGCCGGTCAACGCACGCTGAAATTGAAGAAGATGTGCCCTCGGCAGGATTCGAACCTGCGACACCTGCCTCCGGAGGGCAGTGCTCTATCCCCTGAGCTACGAGGGCTCGCTTGCGCGACTGAACAGAGCCTAGCGCATGCCTTGAGAACCGCTCGCAGCGGGTAGGAAGCGCGGTACCGTCGGGTTGTCGACGCGGAGGGAGGCGGCGGTGGGCGCCGAGCCGTTCCAGGTCAGGGTGGTTGAGCCGGACATCGAGGACTTGCGGGCGCGGTTGCGGCGCACTCGGTGGCCGGAGGCGGAGACCGTCGACGGCTGGAGGCAAGGGGTGCCTCTCGCGTACGCCCGGGAGCTGTGCCGGAGCTGGGCGGAGGACTACGACTTCGGGTTCGGCGAGCGGCTCAACGTCTTCCCGCAGTTCCGGCAGGAGATCGACGGCCTCGGGATTCACTTCGTGCACCTCCGTTCGCCGGAGCCGGACGCGTTTCCGCTGGTGATCACGCACGGCTGGCCGGGGTCGGTGCTCGAATTCCTCGACATTCTCGGTCCGCTGACCGACCCGCGGGCGCACGGCGGCGATCCGGCGGACGCGTTTCACGTCGTCGCGCCTTCGTTGCCGGGGTATGGCTGGAGCGACAAGCCGGACAGCACCGGGTGGGGTGTGCAGAGGATCGCGACGGCTTGGGATCGGCTGATGGTCTCGCTCGGCTACGAACGCTATGGCGCGCAGGGCGGCGACTGGGGTTCGGCGGTCTCGGGGGCGCTCGGCGAGGTGGCCCCGGAGCGGGTCGCGGGGGTGCACGTCAACATGGCGCCCGCGCCTAAAGGCCAGTTCCCGGACGAGACCGACGAGGAGCGCGAAGGCGCGGAGGCCGCTGCCGAGTTCCGGCGCACCGGGCAGGGGTATTCGGCGCAGCAGGGCACGCGTCCGCAGACGCTCGGCTACGGCCTCACGGACTCTCCGGCGGGGCAGGCGGCCTGGATCGCCGAGAAGTTCTGGGCCTGGACCGACAACAACGGCCACCCCGAGGACGCGGTCACCCGGCAGCAGCTTCTCGACGCGATCTCGGTGTACTGGTTCACCGCGTCGGCGACGTCGTCCGCGCGGCTGTACTGGGAGAGCTACCGCAGCTTCGGCGATCGCGTCACCGCGCCGTCCGGCATCTCCGTCTATCCGCGCGACATCGTCCGCCCGTCGCGGCGGCAGGCGGAGCTGAAGTACACCGACCTGCGCTGGTTCGAGCGGCTGCCGCGCGGCGGGCATTTCGCGGCGATGGAACAACCGGGCTCGCTCGTCGAGCAGATCCGCGGGTTCTTCCGGCTCGTGCGCTGACCTTCCCACCTCGCGGAACAGGGCTGGGAGAAACTCGCCACCAGGCGTTAGAGTGAAGTTAGGCTACCCTGTATTGCACATATGCGCATGTCACTATATATTTCTCCTGACACCGAGACAGGGAGGCGAGCGATGGGACACGGGCACGGCCACGGGCACACCGCCGCTCCGGCGAGCGCGTCCGGCCGCTACGTCCGCGCGCTGCTGATCGCTCTCGCGGTCGGTGCCGGGTTCATGGTGCTGGAGTTCGCGGTGGGCTTCGCCACCGGCTCGCTCGCGCTGATCTCCGACGCCGCGCACATGTTCACCGACGTTCTCGGCGTCGGAATGGCGCTCGCCGCGATCGTGCTCGCGCGCCGCAGCGGGCCGACGCCCAGCCGCACGTTCGGCATGTACCGCGCGGAAGTCCTTGCCGCGC
This sequence comes from Amycolatopsis sp. VS8301801F10, assembly GCF_046195355.1. Lineage (NCBI taxonomy): Bacteria > Bacillati > Actinomycetota > Actinomycetes > Pseudonocardiales > Pseudonocardiaceae > Amycolatopsis > Amycolatopsis sp. VS8301801F10. Next base: position 3,046,725 of record NZ_CP176065.1, read on the forward strand.
TTGCCAATGCGGTGCTGTTGTTCGGCGTCGCCGGGTACGTGGCGGTCGAGGCGATCGGGCGGATCACCGACCCGCCGGAGGTGCCTGGCCTGCCGGTGCTGCTCGCCGCGGCCGCGGGGCTCGTGGCCAATGTCGTGTCGTTCCTGGTGCTGCGCTCGGGCGCGAAGGAGAGCCTGAACGTCCGCGGCGCCTACCTCGAAGTGCTGGCTGACCTCGTCGGTTCCGTCGGCGTGCTGCTCAGCGGCGCGATCACGCTCACCACCGGCTGGCGTTACGCAGACCCGATCATCGGTGTCGCGATCGGCCTGTTCGTGCTGCCGCGCACCTGGACGCTCGCCCGCCGCGCGCTGCGCATCCTCTTCCAGCACGCACCCGCCGGCGTGGACGTCGGCGAGATCAGCAGCGAACTCGCCGCGCTGCCGGGCGTCGCGGACGTGCACGACCTGCACGTCTGGACCCTCACCTCGGGCATGGAAGTCGCCTCGGCGCACCTGACGGTGAAGGCCGACGCCGAACAGTCCACAGTGCTCACCAAGGCGCAGGACCTGCTGTCGGTCCGCTACGAGATCAAACACGCGACGCTTCAGGTCGAGGGACCGCAATGCGCCCGCCGGTGCGCTGAGCTCTCCTGGTAGACCGGGGGCTATGCGCAAGGACTTCGACCCCGCCCAGCTGGCCCCGAACGCGTTCTACCACCTGATGACGGCGACCGTCGTGCCGCGGCCCATCGCCTGGGTGTCGAGCGTTTCCCGCGACGGGGTGGACAACCTCGCGCCGCATTCGTTCTTCACCGTCGCCTCGGCCGCGCCCGCGGTGCTGCAGTTCACCTCGGTCGGGCGGAAGGACACCCTGCGCAACGTCGAGGCGACGCGGCAGTTCGTCGTCAACCTCGCGCCCGAGCCGCTGTTCGAGCAGATCAACGCCACCAGCGCGGATTTCCCGCCGGAACTGAGCGAATTCGACGAGGCCGGGCTGACCCGCGAACCGAGTCTCAAGGTCCGCCCGCCGCGGGTCGCGGAATCGCCGGTGGCGTTCGAATGCGAACTGCACAGCACGGTCGGTTTCGGCCGCTCGACGGTGGTGTTCGGCCGGGTCGTGCACCTCGCGGTCAACGAGGACGTCCTCGACGGCGACCACCCGATGATCGAGCGGCTGCGGCCGTTGTCCCGGCTCGGGCGCGACGAGTGGGGGACGCTCGGCGACATCAAGGAACTGGCGCGGCCGGCGTACAAAAGCTCGTGAGTGTTAATCACGGTTAGAACCGGGATCAACACTCACGAGCTTGGTCACGGAGCGGGCAGCGGCTGCGCGTTCCGTGCCTTCAGCATGATCTTCATCTGGTCCATTTCCGCGCCCTGGGACACCAGCATGCTGCGGCACAACGCTTTCACCGCGTCGTTCGCCGTGTGGTCCTGCGCGTACTCGGCCATCGCGACACCGCCCTGGTGATGCCGCAGCATAAGCTGCAGGAACTCGACGTCCAGCTCACGGCCGGACAGCGTGCGCAGCTTGGCGAGTTCCGCGTCGGTGGCCATGCCGGGCATCGGCGCGCCGCCGGCCGGGCTGCTGGTCGGCATTCGCATGCCCGCGTGGCCCATCGGCTCGGTCATCCACGTCATGTACGCGCCGGTCGCCTGCTCCGGCTGGTCCCACAGCATGAGCCAGCCCTTCATCCGCCCGACCTGCTCGGTCTGCGTGCGCTCGATGTCGAACGCGAGCTGGCGGATTTCCGGGTCGGTCGAATGGTCGCGCGCCCAGCCGGACATGGTGACCGCCTGCAGGTGGTGCACCGACATGTCCTGGGCGAACCCGACCTCGACCGAACCCGCGCCCGGCGTCGCGGGCACCGCGTCGCCGCCGTCGGTGAGCCGCGTCGCGAAGACCCCGATCGCGGCCCCGACCAGCAGCACCGCGATCAGCGCGCCGCCGATGACCACCCACCGGGACCAGCCGGTCCGTTCCGCCGGAGCGGACTCCTCGGCGAACTCGGCGGCTTCGGCCGGGGCACCGCCCGTATCGGCCGGGGCCTGGTCCTCGGAGCGGCCCACGGTCACCGCCCGGCCGGCGGGGTCCCCGGCATGCCGCCCTGCTCGCTCTGCGCCCCGGTGCTGCCCTTGTAGTCCATCGGCTTCGCGTCCTTGCCCGGCTTGCTCGGGTCGAACTTCGGCGGGTTGGCCGGGTCGAACATGCCCTTGCCGAGCGCGTCGCACGAGGCGCCGATCTCCGGGTACACGCCGTTCGGGTTGGTGCGCAGCGCGGCGATGAACTGGTCGATGCGCGGGTCGTCGGGGCTGTCCAGCTTCAGCTGGTGGCCCCACGACTGCAGCGAGATCGGCTTGTCGAGGCCGGGGTAGGGCGACATCATCGTGTACGGCTTGCCCTTGACCCGCGCCTCGAGCAGCGGAAGCTGGTCGCCCTTGATCTGGTCCGGGTTGTAGGCGATCCACACCGTGCCGTGCTCGAGCGAGTGCACCATGTTCTCGTTGCGCACCGCTTCCGGGTACACGATGCCGGTGCACGCGGCCCAGTAGCCGTCGTGCGGGCCGCCGAACGGCGGGCTCTGGTCGTAGGCCACCCGTTCGGTGGGCAGGATGTGCACCGATCCGGCGTACTGCTTGGTGACCACGCCCGGGATCTTCTTCGACGGGTCCGGATTGCTCGCGGTCGGCGCGAAGGAGGCGGCGGCCTCGTCCCGGGAGGCCTGGTCGCGCTTGGGCGCGGAGGCCTGCAGGTAGTAGACGATGACGCCGGCCAGCAGGGCGACCACCACGACGACGCCGATGATGGTGCCCCAGGGCGTACGCTTGCCCGCGACGACCGAGCGGTTCTTCGCCGCCTTCACCGCGGACGCGGACGTGCCCTTCTTCTTGGTGGTCCCGTTGGCCATGATTGCCGAGATCTCCTCGTGAGAGCGGGGGAGGGATCCGGACGGACCCTGCCGGTAGCCCAGTGTAGAGACCGGGCGTGCGATCACCGTGAACACCCGCGAGGCGCCCCGGCGAGCGGAACATCCGCCTCCGGTGTGCCCGCCGTCTCGCGAGCGCGTACCGCTGGAAGCGCGCGGCCGAAGCGCACCTAGAATTCGGCGAGTGACTCCCGCCGCTCTCGCCGATCTGGTCCGCAGCTCCGCCGTGCAGGTCCTCGCCGCACGGGGCGTCGACGCCGCCGTGCTGCCGGAGACCGTGACCATCGAACGCCCGCGCAACCCGGACCACGGAGACTACGCGACCAACCTCGCGCTGCAGGTCGCCAAGAAGGCCGGGCTGAAGCCGCGCGAGTTCGCCGAGGCGCTCGCCGAGGTCGTCGCGGGGGCGGACGGCGTGGCCGCGGCCGAGGTCGCCGGGCCGGGCTTCCTCAACTTCCGGCTGGCCGCGGACGCGCAGGGCGAGGTCGTGCGCCAGGTGCTGGCCGCGGGCGCGGAGTACGGCCGCGGCGACGCGCTGGCCGGACGGCGGATCAACCTGGAGTTCGTCTCCGCGAACCCGACCGGCCCGATCCACCTCGGCGGCACGCGCTGGGCGGCGGTCGGCGACGCGCTGGGCCGGGTGCTCGGCGCGCAGGGCGCGGACGTCACCCGCGAGTACTACTTCAACGACGCCGGCGCGCAGATCGACCGGTTCGTGCGTTCGCTGATCGCCGCCGCGAAGGGCGAGCCCGCGCCGGAGGACGGCTACTCCGGCGGATACATCAGCGACATCGCGGCCGAGGTGCTCAAGGCCGAGCCGAGCGCGCTGAGCCTGCCCGAGGACGAGCGGCACGAAACCTTCCGGCGCATCGGCATCGAGCTGATGTTCAGCCAGATCAAGCAGAGCCTGCACGAGTTCGGCACCGATTTCGACGTCTACTTCCACGAGAACTCGCTGCACGAATCCGGCGCGGTCGACGCGGCGGTGCGGCAGCTCAAGGACTCCGGCAACCTCTACTTCGCCGACGGCGCCTGGTGGCTGCGCTCCAGCGAGTACGGCGACGACAAGGACCGGGTCGTCCTCAAAAAGGACGGCAACCCGGCCTACATCGCGGGCGACCTGGCCTATTTCAAGGACAAGCGCAACCGCGGTTTCGACCTGTGCATCTACATGCTCGGCGCGGACCACCACGGCTACATCGCGCGGCTCAAGGCGGCCGCCGCGGCGTTCGGCGACGACCCGGCGACGGTCGAGGTGCTGATCGGCCAGATGGTGAACCTGGTCAGCGAGGGCAAGCCGGTGCGGATGTCCAAGCGCGCGGGCACCGTGATCACGCTCGAGGACCTCGTGGAGGCGGTCGGCGTCGACCCGGCCCGCTACGAGCTGATCCGGTACTCCGTCGATTCCTCTTTGGACATCGATTTGGACTTGCTGCGCAAGCATTCCAACGACAACCCGGTCTACTACGTGCAGTACGCGCACGCCCGGCTGTCGTCGCTGCGGCGCGGCGCGGCGGACCTGGGGCTCAAGGCCGATTCGGACGTCGACTTCGGACTGCTCACCCTGCCTGCTGAAGGCGACCTGATCCGCACCATCGGCGAATTCCCGTCCGTGGTGCGGCGGGCGGCGGAGATGCGCGAACCGCATCGCGTGGCCCGCTACCTCGAGGAACTGGCCGGCGCGTACCACAAGTTCTACACCGTGGGCCGGGTCCTCCCGCAGGGCGACGAGGAGGCCACTCCCCTCACGTACGCCCGGCTCGCCCTGTGCGAAGCCGCGCGCCAGGTGCTGGCGAACGGCCTGTCGCTGCTCGGTGTCTCCGCTCCGGAACGGATGTAAACCATGGCGCACCCCGCGGGCCCCCGCCACGCCGACGTCTACCCCCATGCCGACGCCTCCGGGTTCCCGCCCGCGAGTGCGGGCGAACTCGACCAGCTGCCCGCGAAAGTGTGGCCGCGCAACGTTTACCGCGCCGCGGACGGGGTCGTCCGGATCGCCGGAGTCGACGTGCGCGACCTCGCCCAGACGTACGGCACGCCGCTGTTCGTGGTCGACGAGGCGGACTTCAAGTCCCGCTGCGCCGACTACGCCGAGGCGTTCGACGACCCGGCGCTCGTGCACTACGCGTCGAAGGCGTTCCTGTCCGTCGAGGTCGCCCGGTGGGTGGCCGAACAGGGACTGAGCCTCGACGTCTGCAGCGGCGGCGAACTGGCCGTCGCGCTGCGCGCGAACTTCCCGGTGGAGCGGATCACGTTCCACGGCAACAACAAATCCGTCGCCGAACTCGACGCGGCCGTCGAGGCAGGCGTCGGCACCGTGGTGGTCGACTCGTACTACGAGATCGCCCGGCTCGCCGAAATCGCCGCCGCGCACGAGATCGAGCAGAAGGTGCTCGTCCGGGTGACGGTCGGCGTCGAGGCGCACACCCACGAATTCATCGCGACCGCGCACGAGGACCAGAAATTCGGGTTCTCGCTGGCTTCCGGCGACGCCGCCGAAGCGGTCCGCCGGGTGCTGAACGCGCCGTCGCTGAAGCTGGTCGGCCTGCACAGCCACATCGGTTCGCAGATCTTCGACGCCGACGGGTTCGAGGTCGCCGCGCGCCGCGTCGTCGGACTGCTCGCGGACCTGGCCAAGGAGCACGGCCGGGAGCTGCTGGACCAGATGAACGTCGTCGACCTCGGCGGCGGTTTCGGCATCGCCTACACCGAAAAGGACAACCCGCCGCCGCCCTCGCAGATGATCACGCAGATCCGCGAGATCGTCCGCAAGGAATGCGCGTACGCCGATCTCCCGGTGCCGCGCATCGCGGGCGAACCCGGCCGCGCGATCGCCGGTCCGGGCACGTTCACCCTGTACGAAGTGGGCACGATCAAGGACGTCGCGCTCGGCGACGAGACCGCCCGCCGGTACGTCAGCGTCGACGGCGGCATGAGCGACAACATCCGCACGGCGCTCTACGACGCGGTGTACGACTGCCGGGTGGTTTCCCGTTCCGCCGCGGACGGCGACGAGCCGGTGACCCCGACGTTGTCTCGCGTGGTGGGAAAACACTGTGAGTCCGGCGACATCGTCGTCCGAGACTGCTGGCTGCCCGACACGCTGGCTCCCGGCGACCTGCTGGCCGTCGCGGCGACCGGCGCCTACTGCTACGCGATGGCCAGCGGTTACAACCGGCTGCCGCGGCCCGCGGTGGTCGCCGTGCGCAACGGCGCCGCCCGGCTGCTGCTGCGCAGGGAGACGACGGACGACATGCTGCGCCTGGAGGTTTGAGAAGTGTCCACTGTGTCTCCGAAAAGCCCGTCTCCCGCCGATCGGGCGCCCATCCGGGTCGCGATGCTCGGCTGCGGCACGGTCGGCAGCGAGGTCGCCCGGCTGCTCACCGAACAGGCCGGCGAGCTGGCGGCCCGCGCGGGCGCGCCGGTGGAGCTGGTCGGCATCGCGGTGCGGCGTCCGGACAAGCACCCGGAACTGCCCGCCGAACTGCTGACCGACGACGCCGCGGCGCTGGTGGCCCGCGACGACGTCGACGTGGTGGTCGAGCTGGTCGGCGGGATCGACCCGGTGCGCAGCTGGCTGCTCGCCGCGCTGAACGCGGGCAAATCCGTGGTCACCGCCAACAAGGCGCTGCTCGCCGAGCATTCGGCCGAGTTGTTCGAGGCGGCCGACGCCAGCGGCGCGGACCTGTACTTCGAGGCCGCCGTCGCCGGGGCCATCCCGCTCCTGCGCCCGCTGCGCGAATCGCTGGCGGGCGACCGGATCACCCGCGTGATGGGGATCGTCAACGGCACCACCAACTACATCCTCTCCGCGATGGACGCCACCGGCGCGGGCTACGCCGAAACGCTCGACGAGGCGAGCCGCCTCGGCTACGCGGAGGCGGACCCGACAGCGGACGTCGACGGGTACGACGCCGCGTCGAAGGCGGCGATCCTTGCCTCGCTGGCATTCCACTCCCGGGTGACCGCGAAAGACGTGCACCGAGAAGGCATCGCCGACGTCACGGCGTCCGACCTCGCCGCGGCGCGCACGCTCGGCCGCACGGTGAAGCTGCTGGCGATCTGCGAACGCGTGACGGCAGACGACGGCACGGAATCGGTGTCCGCCCGCGTGCATCCGGTGATGATTCCGCGCAGCCACCAGCTGGCTGGCGTCGGCGGCGCGTTCAACGCGGTCTACGTCGAGGCGGACGCGGCCGGCGAATTGATGTTCTACGGGCAGGGCGCCGGCGGCGCGCCGACGGCCAGCGCGGTGCTCGGCGACCTCGTCGCGGTGGCGCGCAACCAGGTGCTCGGCGGACGCGGCCCGCGCGAATCGGCGCACGCCGCGCTGCCGGTGCGGCCGATGGGCCAGACGCCGACGCGCTACCACGTGAGCCTCGACGTCGCGGACCGCGCGGGCGTGCTCGCCCAGGTGGCGCAAGCGTTCGCCGCGCACGGCGTGAGCATCGCCGCGGTGCGCCAGCGCGACGCGAACGACACGGCGAGCCTCGTCGTGGTCACTCATCTCGCACCCGACGCGGCTTTGCAGTCCACTGTGGACGAAATCGCGAAACTCGACGTGGTGCACGAGGTGGTCAGCGTGATGCGCGTGGAAGGCGAAGACGCATGAGCGCAGCTTGCGAGCGAATCGTGGATATTCATGCTCCCGCCTCGTCGATCAGCATGGTGAAACTCCGAATCGAGGCGGCAGCATGAGTTCCTGGCCGGGGATTATCGAGGCGTACCGCGACCGGATTCCGGTCCCCGACGGGGCGCGCGTGGTCACGCTCGGCGAGGGCAACACCCCGCTGCTGCCCGCCGCGCACCTGTCCGAGCTGACCGGCTGCACGGTCTACCTGAAGGTCGAGGGCGCGAACCCGACCGGCTCGTTCAAGGACCGCGGGATGACCGTGGCGATCACGCACGCGCTCGCCAGCGGGCTCCAAGCGGTGATCTGCGCGTCCACCGGCAACACGTCGGCCTCGGCCGCCGCGTACGCCGCGCGGGCCGGGCTCACCTGCGCGGTGCTGGTGCCGCAAGGCAAGATCGCGATGGGCAAGCTCGCCCAGGCGGTGCTGCACGGCGCGCGGATCCTGCAGGTCGACGGCAACTTCGACGATTGCCTCGAACTCGCCCGCAAGACCGCGGCGGACTATCCGGTCACGCTGGTCAACTCGGTCAACCCGGTGCGCATCGCCGGGCAGAAGACCGCGGCGTTCGAGATCTGCGACGTGCTCGGCGAGGCCCCGGACGTGCACTGCCTCCCGGTGGGCAACGCGGGCAACATCACCGCGTACTGGAAGGGCTATTCGGAGTACGCGGCCGACGGTGTGGTCAAGAACACCCCGCGGATGTTCGGGTTCCAGGCGGCCGGCGCCGCGCCGCTGGTGCACGGCGAACCGGTTTCCGACCCGGACACCATCGCGACCGCGATCCGCATCGGCAGCCCGGCTTCGTGGGCGGGCGCGGTCTCCGCGCGCGACGAGTCGGACGGGCTGTTCGAGGCGATCACCGACGAGAAGATCCTTGAGGCGTACCGGCTGCTGGCCCGCCGCGAGGGCGTGTTCGTGGAGCCCGCGTCCGCGACGAGCGTGGCCGGCCTGCTGGCCACCGCCGCTGACGGACGGCTGCCGAAGGGCGCGACGGTGGTCTGCACGGTCACCGGGCACGGCCTGAAGGACCCGGCCACGGCGTTGGAGGGCAACGTCGAGGTGGAACCGCTCGCGGTCGACCCGACGGCCGTCGCGGCGGCGCTGGACCTGCGATGAGCCGCCGCTCGCCGGGGACCCTCCTGGCCCCGCCCGCGCACAACGCGACCGACCTGGCGGGGGCTCGGTCATGACGGCGCTGCCCGCGTTCCGCGCGACGGTCCCGGCGTCGAGCGCGAACCTCGGCCCGGGATTCGACGCGCTCGGCCTCGCGCTGTCCCGCTACGACGTGGTCGACCTGCAGGTCACCGAGGGCGGGCTGAAGATCGAGGTGCTCGACGCGGGGGCAGGTGGCGTCGAGGACGTGCCGACCGACGAATCCCATCTGGTGGTCCGCGCGCTCCGGCGAGCCTGCGAACACCTGGACGTGCGGCCGCCCGGGCTGCATCTTCGATGCCACAACAGCATTCCGCACGCGCGCGGCCTGGGGTCGTCGGCGGCCGCGGTGGTGACCGGCGTGGCGCTGGGCTACGCGCTGGCGGAGCGTCCGCTCGACGCCGACGCGCTCCAGCTCGCGGCCGAGTTCGAGGGCCACGCGGACAACGCGGCGGCGAGCCTGTTCGGCGGGTTCGTGGTGGCGTGGGCCGAGGACGGCCGGTTCCGAGCGGAGCGGGTGGAGCCGAACCCGGCGATCCGGCCGGTGGTCGCGGTGCCGGCGGAGAAATCGTCCACCCACACCACGCGCGGGCTGCTTCCGGCGCAGGTTCCGCACGCCGACGCGGCGCACAGCGCGGGACGGGCGGCGCTCGCCGTGCTGGCCGTCACCGAGCGGCCCGACCTGCTGATGGCGGCCACCGAGGACCGGTTGCACCAGGATTACCGCGCCGAGGCGTACCCGGCGAGCACCGAACTCGTGCGCACGCTGCGTGCCCACGGCGTGCCCGCCGCGATCTCCGGGGCCGGGCCGACTGTGCTCGCTCTCACGCTGACGGGAATACTCCCCGCGGGCGTCGACGTTACGGGCTTCGACGTCGCCGAATTGCCCGCGGACCGCGATGGCGTGCAGGTGGTGGCCAGGTGACGACCTGGTCACAGGCTGGACGGCAGCGTGCGCCACGCGGGGGGTGGTTGTTGCACCCGGACAGGGCGCGGTCTACCCTCGGGGGCGTTCGATCACCGTGCGTTTCCGCACCCGATGCCGGGCCTGTTCGCCCCTAGCGGCGGCTCCGGTCCGCATCCTTCGTCGATCCGCCGATTCCGCACCGCCCGGCACGCGGGACGCGGAGGGACGCAGGCGGGTTTCCGGTTCCGGCGGTGCCGAATTCCGCTTTCTCCGTCCGGAGGGGGCAAACACCCTGTGCTGGCGGCGCTTCGCTGTGTGTCTCGCACGGCTGGGCGCGAGCCGTCCGCATCGGAGGCAGAAGCCGTCTCGCTACCGGCGGCAGTCCGCTGATCCACCTGGAACGTGGATCGGTCAGGAAGGACATGTGTGAGCAACACCGATCTGTTGAGCGGCGACGTGGAGACCCCCGCCGCGGCCGCTGAGACCAATGGGGCCGCGGCCGCTCCGAAGCGCCGCACCGGGGGCCTGTCCGGGATGGTCATCGCCGAGCTCCGCCAGCTGGCGGGCGAACTGGGTGTGGGCGAGACCACCGGCATGCGCAAGGGGGACCTGATCGCCGCGATCCGCGAGCGCCAGGGCAAGAGCAAGAAGCGCGCCGCCGCGGCCGCCGACACGCTGCCGCTCGACGGCGTCGAGCCGGTCAAGGCGGAGAAGGCCGAGAAGCCCGCCCGCCGGGCCAAGGCCGACGCGCCGAAGGCCGAGGCTCCCAAGGCCGAGACGCCCAAGGCGGAGCCGAAGGCCGAGCCGGTCCAGGCGGAAGCGGCCCCGGCGGAGGCTCCGAAGGCGGAGACCGCGCAGGACGGCAAGCCCGCCGCGCAGGAGCGCACCGAGCGCGCCGACCGGTCCGAGGGCCAGTCCGACGGCCAGTCCGAGGAGGGCGGCCGCAACCGCCGCCGCCGCGGCGGCGCGAACCGGGGCGACGGCCAGCGCGACCAGCGCGGCGACCGCCAGGGCGGCAACCGCGAGAACCGGGACAACGGCCGCGACAACCGCGAGGGCAACCGCGACAACCGCGACGGCAACCGGGACAACCGCGGCGGCCAGGACAACCGCCAGGACCGGCAGGACCGCCAGGACAACCGGCAGCGGAACCAGCAGGACAACCGCGACAACCGGAACAACGGCCCGCAGGACGACGACGAGGAAGGCGGCCGCCGCGGGCGCCGCTTCCGCGACCGCCGCCGCCGGGGCAGCGGGGGCGGCCGCGCCGAGGGCGGCGCGCCGGACACCGAGATCCGCGAGGACGACGTCCTGCTGCCGGTCGCCGGCATCCTGGACGTGCTCGACAACTACGCGTTCGTCCGCACCTCGGGCTACCTGGCCGGGCCGAACGACGTGTACGTGTCGCTGTCGCTGGTCCGCAAGTTCGGCCTGCGCCGCGGCGACGCGATCACCGGTGTGGTGCGCCAGCCGCGCGAGGGCGAGCAGCAGCGGCAGAAGTTCAACCCGCTGGTGCGCGTCGACTCGATCAACGGCCTGGAGCCGGACGAGGCCAAGCGCCGTCCCGACTTCACCAAGCTGACCCCGCTGTACCCGAACGAGCGACTACGGCTGGAGACCGAGCCGCACAAGCTCACCACCCGCGTGATCGACCTGATCATGCCGGTCGGCAAGGGCCAGCGAGCGCTGATCGTGTCCCCGCCGAAGGCAGGCAAGACCACGATCATGCAGGACATCGCGAACGCGATCACGACCAACAACCCCGAGGCCCACCTCATGGTCGTGCTGGTCGACGAGCGTCCGGAAGAGGTCACCGACATGCAGCGGTCGGTGAAGGGCGAGGTCATCGCCTCGACCTTCGACCGCCCGCCGTCCGACCACACCTCGGTCGCCGAGCTGTCCATCGAACGGGCCAAGCGCCTGGTCGAAATGGGCCACGACGTGGTCGTCCTGCTGGACTCGATCACCCGGCTGGGCCGCGCGTACAACCTGGCCGCGCCGGCGTCCGGCCGGATCCTGTCCGGTGGTGTCGACTCGACCGCGCTGTACCCGCCGAAGCGTTTCCTCGGCGCCGCGCGCAACATCGAGAACGGCGGCTCGCTCACCATCTTCGCGACCGCGATGGTGGAGACCGGGTCCACGATGGACACGGTGATTTTCGAGGAGTTCAAGGGCACCGGCAACGCGGAGCTCAAGCTCGACCGCAAGATCTCCGAGCGCCGCGTGTTCCCGGCGGTCGACGTCAACCCGTCCGGCACCCGCAAGGAGGAGCTGCTGCTCTCGCCGGACGAGCTGGCCGTCACGCACAAGCTGCACCGCGTGCTGCACGCGCTGGACTCCCAGCAGGCCATCGACCTGCTGATCTCGCGCCTGCGCAAGACGAAGACCAACATCGAGTTCCTGATGCAGGTCTCGAAGACGGCCCTCGGCGGCGGAGACGACGACTGAGCCGCTGCGCGCGAAACGGCCCGCCCCGGGTTTTCCGGGGCGGGCCGTTGTCGTTTCACGCGGCTCCGGCGCGGCTTCCGGTCAACCGGCATCCCGGCCGGTCCAGGTCGATCCGGTTCCCCGGAGCGAGGCATCCGCCGATCGCCGACACCTGCTGCCCGTAACTGCGGCCCTTGACCGCGGTGACCGTCCCGTCCGCCGCGACCTCGCACGGGTTGCCCTCGGTGCACGACTCGCCGTCGCGGTTGTGGGTGTTGTTGATTCCCACCACGGTGTTCCCGTCCGGCGACAGCAGCGCCGTCCCGGAGTAGCCGGGCAGGCTGACGCATTCGTTGCTGTCCGCGTATCGCACCGACTGGTCCTGTTGCCAATCGCCTTCCCGCAGATGCGGCACGACCGCCGCGACTTCGCACTGCGGCCGGTGGCTTTGGTAGGCCATCTGCAGCCGGTCCCCGGCGCGCATCGGGGAGGACGACAGCCGGAACACCTTGGCCCCGGCGGCCGCGAGTTGCGCGTAGGTCCGGTCCAGCCGGTACAGCGCGATATCGGTGCCGGTCATCGTCGCGTACGCCAGCCGAGTGGCGCGGGCCGTGGTCTTCGGATAGCCCTGCCGGTCGGCGATGGCGATTGCCTTATCCAGCCCGGCAGGCTGGTCCACCAACGCTTTCCCCGGTTCCGGCCGGTTACCCGGCACGCAATGCCCGTTCGTCAACGCCAGCGCCGGATCCGAATCCCGCGCAGTACGGGGCCGAATCACCGAACCCATGCATTCGCCGATCTTCGCGGTGCCCTCCACGTTGGGAATGACCGTGTCCGGTGGAACCGCGGTGCCGGACACGATCCCGTTGATCCATCCGGCATTCCGCGTCACGTCGACGTACAGGTCTGGCAGGTCGGCGCCGCGGATGCCCGAGCCGACCACCGTTCCGGCCAACGCCCATCCGGCACCGTCCCGGACCAGCGCCGGTCCGCCGGAGTCGGTCACTCCCGGCCCGACGCCGTCTCGCAGACTCCCGATGCACAGCGGCGGCGAGATTCCGTTGTCGTCCCAGCATTGCGCCAACGGCTGCACCACGGTGTCGGCTTCGTGCAGCTTCCGGGGAAAGCAGACTGGATCGGCGAAGTCCCCGCACGACAGGGAAGTAGCGCCCCAGCCGAGAATCCGGACTGAACTGCCGACGGCTGGGGTGCTGGTCGTCAGCCGGACCGGTTTCGCCCGGACCGGCCGGGCCAGATGCAGCACGGTCAGGTCCTCGCCCGGCGGGTTGTAACTGGCGTGGCGGCGATAGAACTTGTCGACCGCGACCAGTTCGCCGCCGGATTTCGTGTCCAGCGACCCGACCCGGACGTTCCAGCCGCGCGGGACCGCGGTGGTCGCGCCGGTGGGCGTGTTGGCGCAATGTCCGGCGGTCAACGCCCATTGCGCGCCGATGAGCACTCCGGTGCACCGGTGGCCGTCCGGCCGGGGTGCGTCGTAGTGGAGCGAAACCAGGAACGAGTAAGGCTGCGAAGACTCGGTGCCGCCGACGATCGCGGAGGCCGGGCTGGCCTGGACCACAGTGGCGGCCAGCACGGTACCGAGCAGCAGCGCGGAAGATCGAATGCGCATGTCCCGCACGATGTCGGCCGCATGTCCGCGGACGGCTACCGCCGCGTGACCGCTTCACGGTAATTGCGTTGCAGTAAGGGTTTCTCGCACCGGCGGAGCGTTCCTCGCCGACCCCAGGCGCGACCAGGAACGCTCCGCCGGTTTCAGATGCTCGTGCCGGGGGATGGCGGGCACGAGCACCGGCTCAGTGGCGGGGGACAGCGGCCGGCGTCCAGCCGCGGTAGTTGTTGAAGTAGCTCGTGGAGCTGCCGTGGCCGATCTTGCCGCCGACGCTGGTGGCGTAGAACCCGCCGTTGCCGTCCGCGATGCCCACGTGGCCGTAGGCGCTGATGTTCCAGTACACGAACGAACCGGCGGGCGGCTTGCCGCTGGTGTGCTTCGGGCTGGCCCCGTTCCAATGCGCGTTGGCCGACGCCCAGACCCCGGTGACGCCGTAGGAGTTCTCGGCGGCCTTCTCGCAGTAGTGCTCCCATCCGGTGCTTCCGGCGTGCGCCTTGTACCAGGCGACCGCGCCGGCCGGGGTGCCGTCGCCGGCCCCGGTCAGGTTTGCCTCGGACAGCTCGGTGAACGTGCCCGCGGCGGGGTTGACGTCCGCGGCCGTGATGCCGTCGGCGGCGTTCGCGGCGGGTGCGAAGACCGCGGCGGAAGCGGCCAGTGCGAGCACCGCGGCCGGCTTCGCGAGCCGGGTGAGCAGGTCGGTCGTGCGCATGTCCGGACCTCCAGTAAGTGAGCGATTCACGAACTCGGCCAGGTTCCCGTCAGCGGGTACAAAATCCGTACAATGCGAAGGTTCTTCACTACCCACCGTCGCGGCGTGCGGCGGAATACCTGGTCATCGGGGTGTGTTGAAGTCCTTGCCAGCGCGTCTGGCAGAATGACCCGCTGAAGTCCGGCACCGGTTCACCCCGCACTGGGGACCCGGGGCCAACGAGAGAGGACACCATGAAGAGCGGTATTCACCCCGAATACGTGACCACGACCGTCACGTGCAACTGCGGGAACAGCTTCGTCACCCGCAGCACGAAGGAGTCGGGTCAGATCCACGTCGAGATCTGCTCGAACTGCCACCCCTTCTACACCGGCAAGCAGAAGATCATGGACACCGGTGGCCGGGTCGCCCGGTTCGAGAAGCGCTACGGCAAGCGTCAGCAGAAGACCGACGCCAAGTAGCTTGTCCGACGGCGCCCACCCGCACGCCCGGGTGGGCGCCGTCGTTCTGTCCGGGCCTGTTCGCGAGAGGGAGACGGCGAAGTGGATTCGAGTTCGCTCAAGGGGCTGCTCGACGAGCACGCCCGGCTGGAACAGGAGCTGGCGGACCCGGCGGTGCACGCCGACCAGGCCCGGGCCCGCAAACTGGGCCGCCGCTACGCCGAGCTGAGCCCGGTCGTGCGCGCGGTGCGCGAGCTGGACCAGGCCCGCGACGACCTTTCCGCGGCCAAGGAACTCGCGGCCGAGGACGCGACGTTCGCCGCCGAGGCCGACGAGCTGACGGCGAAAATCCCGCAGCTCGAAGCGAAACTCACCGAACTGCTGCTGCCGCGCGACCCGTACGACGGTTCCGACGTCGTCATGGAGATCAAATCCGGCGAGGGCGGCGAGGAATCCGCGCTGTTCGCGGGCGACCTGCTGCGGATGTACCTGCGCTACGCCGAGCGGCACAACTGGAAGGCCGAGGTGCTCGACGCGACCGAGTCGGACCTCGGCGGCTACAAGGACGTCACGCTGTCGCTGAAGAGCAAGACCGCGGACGTCGAAGGCGTGTGGGCCCGGCTGAAGTTCGAGGGCGGCGTGCACCGCGTGCAGCGCGTGCCCGCGACCGAATCGCAGGGCCGCATCCACACGTCCGCCTCCGGCGTGCTGATCTACCCGGAACCGGAGGAGGTCGAGGTCGAAATCGACCCGAACGACCTGCGCATCGACGTGTTCCGGTCGTCCGGCCCTGGCGGGCAGAGCGTCAACACCACCGACTCGGCGGTGCGGATCACGCACCTGCCGACTGGGATCGTCGTGTCGTGCCAGAACGAGAAGTCGCAGATCCAGAACCGCGCGCGGGCGCTGCAGGTGCTGCAGGCCCGGCTGCAGGCGATCGCCGAGGAAGAGGCGGCGGCCAAGGCGTCGGACGCGCGTCGTTCGCAGGTGCGGACGGTCGACCGTTCCGAGCGGGTGCGGACGTACAACTTCCCGGAGAACCGGATTTCGGACCACCGGGTCAACTACAAGGCGTACAACCTGGACCAGGTGCTCGACGGCGAACTCGACGGCGTGCTGGACGCGCTGGCCGCGGCCGACCGCGAGGAGCGGCTCGCCGCGCAGTCGGGCTGAGCCGCACCCGGCTTCTCACACGGCGGCGGGGAGTTCCTCGACGCTTCGGTCCTCGGTCTGTTCCGGCGCGTTGTCCGCGCGGGGGAGCAGGCTGAGGACGGCGAACACCACGGCCAGCACGGTCGGGAACAGCGTCAGCAGCTGGTGTTTCACGCCTTCGATGCCTTCGCCCAGCGCGGACAGCCCCAGCTGTCCCGCGGCGAAGAACACCAGCAGGAACGCGACAATCCCGTACTCGCGCCTGCCCCGGCGGAACGCGCGCACCCCGGCCCAGCCGACGAGCAGCCAAATCGGGATCAGCACGAACAGGCCGAGCGGCGCGACCAGCGCGGCGAGCCCGGAGAACACCGGCACCCGGTATTCCTTCGAAAGCCGCGGCTGTCCGGACAGTTCGCCGAAGCTGCCGAGGTTCGCCGGACGCGCGGTGAGCGCGTCGACGCCGCCCTGCTGCAGGATTTCGGCCGTCCGGCCCGGGTGCGTGGCGTAGTAGTGCAGCACGTTGCGGCGGCTGATTTTGTCCTTGTATTGCGGGTAAAGCGGGTCGTGCCAGGCCGCGCGCTCGCCCCACCAGCCGGTGCCGACGTACTGCTCGAACGATTCCGGCAGCCCGAGTGCGGCGAGGTCGGCCTTCGTGTCGTGCTTTCCGTCCACAATGGAATCGAAGATCGCGTGGTACATGTTGGCCTCGCGGTATTCCGCGTTGGCCGGATCGCCCTGCGACTGGACCGCCAGGGTGCCCGCGCCCACGAGCGCGAGCACGGCGAGCGGCAGCGCCCAGCGGTTCCGCCCGCGCGCGCCGGACGGCCGGGTCAGCAGCAGCGCGAGCGCGAAAAGCGGGATGAGCAACAGGGTTTGCGATTTGGCGTTGATCCCGATCAGTCCGCCGAGGACAGTCACCGCGGCACCGGCCCAGCGCAGTTTTCCGGGACGGTGCACCAGGAACAGTCCGCCGCAGATCAGCAGAATGCCGAGGAAGGCGGCGCCTTCGCTGAGCACCGAAGCGAAGTAGCCGAAGAACGCCGAGTCGGCCATCACCAGCAGCAGCAACGCCGTGGCGAGCAGCCGGTTTCGCCGGTTCAGGTCGAGGCCGAGCACGGTGACCGTGATCGCCGCCGCGACCAGCACGCTGGTGAGCACGCCGAGCACCAGCAGGTTCAGCACGCCGGACGCCCCGAACAGCGCGCCGATCTTGCCCGCCGCCCAGTCGAGCCACGCCTGGCTCGAGACGTAGGCGGAATCGCACGGCGGCGCGGACCCGTAACTGAACCGGACGAACCCTTCCGACGGCCGGTCCAGCTGCCGCCCGCCGAGCTGGCACAGCAACCGCCAGCCGTCGCCGTTGTCGGCCATCCCGACCGGCCGGGGCACCAGGAACCGCAGCAGCAACAGTCCGAGCGAGGCGACGAATACCCCGAGGCCGAAGCGCAGGTCCCTGGATCTCACCGGGCGGAGTCTAGAGGGGACCCCGCCGCGGGCGAGGGGGCGGGGCGGCGGGCCTCGTGAGCGTTCTCACCGGCGGGAACGCGCACCAGGCCCGGTCCGCTTCACTCGGTCGCGGCCGCGAACGCCGCCATCCGCTCCTCGTAGCCCTCGTGCGCACCGAAGTGCACCGCCACCGCGTCCGCTCCCGCCGCCCGATACGCGCGGTAGGTCTCGACGGCGGTTGTTTCGTCGAACTGCTGCCGGGCGATCCGCCGCACCCGCCGCTCCGGATCGAGCTGATCCAGCTTCGCGACCCGTTCCGCGAACGCCTCCGGCGAGAGTCCCGCGCTGAGCCACTGGTCCCCGGCCCGGACCGCCCGGCGGAGCGCGACCGGCGAGTTCCCGCCGACCAGGATCGGGATCCGCCCCTCCGGCCGCGGTTCGAAGTACCCGCCAGCGCGGCCCCGTCCGGTGGTGAACAGCTGGTCCAGCAGGGAAAGCGTGTCGTCCAGCGTCACCCCGCGCCGGGAGAAATCCGCGCCGATCTCGGCGAACTCCGGCTCGTTCCACCCCGCGCCGACGCCCAGGACCAGCCGGTGCCCGGACAGCCGGTCGATCGTCGCGGCCTGTTTGGCCAGCAGGTGCGGTTCGCGCAGCGGCACGATGATCACCGAGACGCCCAGCTGGACGCGTTCGGTCGCGGCGGCCAGGTAGGCGAGCGTGGCGAGCGGTTCGTACACGCCGCCGAAGACCTCGCCGAACGGTTCCGGCGGCAGCACGTGGTCGGGCAGCCAGACGGATTCGTAGCCCAGCTCCTCGGCCAGCCGGGCGAGGTCGGCGAGCCGGCGCGGGGTCAGGTCCGGCGATTCGTTCGGCAGGACCGCCTGGCGGCTCATCCCAGCGCCTTCCGGATCGCGGCGAGCCAGGCTTCCGGCGCTTCGTCGGCGATGCCGTGCCCGGAAGCGATCTCGACCAGGTCCGCTCCCGGAATGCCCTCGGCCAGCTCGCGCGAATGCCTCGGCGGAACGAGAGAGTCCAGCGTCGTGGCGATCACCAGCGTCGGGACCGCGATCGACGCCAGTTCCGCCCGGGTGTCGACCGAGCGGACCAGCTCGACCTGCTTCGCCGTGCCCGCGGGCACCGACGCGGCCAGCCCGTCGACCGCCGCGGCGAGCTGGTCCGGCGTGAGCGAATCGAGGAACGGCTCGCTGGCGGCGACGAGCAGCAGGTACTTGGCGAGCAGGGTGCGGTCGCCGTCCAGCAGGTGCGCCCACAGGTCCAGCGCCAGCTCCATCCGCGCGTCCGGCCGGGCGAGACCAGCGGTGAGGATGAGTCCGGTCACGCGTTCGGGATGCCGGGTGGCCACGCGGACCGCGACGGCCGTGCCGAGCGAGTAGCCGAGCACGGTGAACTTCTCGACCCCGGCGTCGACGGCGGTCGCGACCAGTCCGTCGGCCAGTTCGTCGAGGGTGCCGCCGGCGACCGGGTAATCGGCCCCGACCACGGTGTGCGTGCGGGCGAGGTCGTCCAGGAGCGGGCCGAAGTTGGCGGTCACCCCGCCGCCCGCGCCGTGCGCGAGCAGCAGGCCGGGGCCCTTTCCGGCGACCAGGGGATCGAAATGTTCTGTCATGGTCGCGACGTTAAGGATTGACACCAGTGTGAAGGCCAGAAGCGGGGGAAAATCGGATGCTGATCGGCGAACTCGCGCAGCGCACCGGCGTCGCGCCGCGGCTGCTGCGGTACTACGGCGAACAGGGCCTGCTGCCCTCGGCGCGCAATTCGAGCGGGTACCGGGTGTACGACGAGGAGGCCGTCGTCCGGGTGGCGCAGATCCGGAAACTGCTGGCCGCGGGCCTGACCACGGAGATGATCGCCGGAATGCTCGACTGCGCGAGCGGTCCCGCCGCGCACCTCGACCTGTGCCCCGATCTGGTGCGCAGGCTGCGCGGGGAACTGGCCGAAGTGGAGCGCCGGATCGGGGATCTCGCTCAGCGGCGCGAAGTCCTGTCCGGGTATCTCGGCCAGGCGTGAGGCCCGGGCGGCCGGGGGTCGATACGCTAAGCAGCACCCCCTCCGGGGGAGTTTCGACGAGTGAAGGACGACCAGTGAATCGGCAGCCGCTGCGCCTGGCCATCATGGAGGCCACCCGGATCCTCACCGAGGCGGGCGTGGAATCGCCGCGGTCGGACGCGGATCTCATCGCCGCGCACGTGCTCGGCGTCGACCGGGGCAGGCTGCCGATGGTGCCGCTGGTCGACCCGCCGGTGATCGACGCGATCGGCCAGCTGGTCGCGCAGCGCGCCAAGCGGATCCCGCTGCAGTACCTGACCGGATGGGCCGCGCTCGGCAACATCACGGTCAACGTCGGCGCGGGCGTGTTCGTCCCCCGTCCGGAAACCGAGCTGCTGCTCGAATGGGGCGTGAAATTCCTGCAGGGCCGCGAATACCCGGTGGTGGTCGACCTGTGCACCGGCTCCGGCGCGCTGGCGCTGGCGCTCGCGCACGAACGCCCGGACGCGGTGGTCTACGCGGTGGACGTCGACCCGCAGGCGCTCGCCTGGGCCCGGCACAACGCCGACGTGCACAGCGCGGCAGGCAACACCCCGATCCGGCTCTACTCCGGCGACATCGCCGACCCGACGATGTTCGCCGAACTCGACGGTCTCGTGGACCTGGTTCTCTGCAACCCGCCGTACGTGCCGGAGGGCACGCCGGTCCCGCCGGAGGTCGGCGAACACGACCCGGCACGCGCGGTCTTCGCCGAAGAGAGCGGCTTGGCGGTGATCCGGCACGCGATCGCGGCCGGCGCCCGATTGCTGCGACCAGGCGGCGGACTGGCCATCGAACACGACGACACGCACGGTTCGGCGGTCCCCGCGCTGGTGCGGGCGCGGCGGGTGCTGACCGGGGTGGAGGACCACCCCGACTACAGCGGGCGGCCGCGGTTCGTCACCGCTCGCCGTCTCGGCTGAGGATTCGCGCTGCGCCATTCGCACCTTTGCGTTGATCCTGCCCGACTTTCGTCGTGCGGCAGCGGGGTGGCTTTCGTTCGCTCGCCTAACGATCACCGTTAGCGTCGGGCCTCGGGACCGCCGGGCGGACCGGCGGAGAAGCGAGGAGCGAGATGAGATCCCCCTTACCCCGCCGGGATCACCGCACCCGGATCACCCGAAGCCGGACCACCCGGGCCGCCGTCGTCGTGGCGGTGGCGGCGCTGGCTCCCGCGTTGCTCGCCGGGAGCGCCGCCGCCGATCCGCTCACCCGGGGCTGGCCCGCGCCGCTGGACTCCGCGCACTGGGCCGACCAGGCGAGCATGACCTGGCAGGACTACCGCCAGGTGCCCGGCACCAACTGGGCCGACCCGTCGTTGAAACCGACCGTGCGCAAGTTCAAGGGCGCCGTCGTGCTGGCCGACTACCCGGACGCGGATTTCGTGGTCACCAAATCGCCGCATTCGACCGTTTTCGGCAATCCGTCGCCGTCGGCGAGCAATCTGCCGCGGGAAAAAGTCGCCCAGCACTACCAGGATTTCCTCAACAAACCCGAACCGCTCAACCACGGCCACACCATCAACGAGTACTGGATGGAGGACTCCGGCGGCCGGTTCGGCGTCGACCTCACCGCGTTCGGCCCCTACCGGATGCCGGGCAAATCCTTCGAGTACGGCATGGAAATGCAGCCGCAGGACTGCCCGGCGGACGCCGACTGCACCCGGGACCTGCGCAAGGACGCGGGCGACGCGTGGCGGGCCGACGTCGGGCCGGTGGCCGGCCAGTTCGACTTCATTTTCTTCCTTTCCGCGGGCCAGGACGAAAGCTCGACGTGGCAGGAATTCGGCGAGATGAAGTTCGGCGCGAAGGAGAACGTGCCCGCCGAATTCGGTCCGCCGGGCAGCAAACCCGGCGACCAGAACTGGGCGCACACGCGGTACGTGCCGTGGACGTCGTGGGCCTCGGCGGCGAGCATCTGGCCCAACGCGGCCAACGGATCCTCGACCCAGGCGGAAAGCTCCGGCCAGGGCGTGTTCGCGCACGAGTTCAGCCACATCCTCGGCATCGGCGACAACTACAACAACCCGTTCGGCAACCCGCCCCGGCGGTCCTACACCGGACCGTGGGAAATGTTGTCGCGCGGCAGTTTCAACGGCCCCGGCGGCCCGCACACGCGGTGGCAGATCCCGGCCACCGAAGGCGGTTCGATGGGCGCGCACCACATGCTGCGCAACAAACTCAAGCTCGGCATCGTCGATCCGAAGTCCGTGCTGAGCCTCGACCGGAACCAGCTCGCCACGACGGGTCCGGTCACCGCACGCGTGACCGCGCGGGAAGCGGAGCCGCAGCAAGGCGCGTACGCGGGCATCACGATCGCGCTCACCGGCGGTGACCGTTCGCCCAAGTGCGATCCGGCGAAGGACCCGAAGTGCGACGGCGGCGGGTACGACCACTACAGCGTCGAGGTGGTCGACCGGATGGGCTCGGACTCGTTCGCCCCGGACTCCGGAGTTCTGCTGGCCAAGACCAAAAACCGCGACGCCGCACCGTTCGAATGGATCGTGGACGCGA
This sequence comes from Amycolatopsis sp. VS8301801F10, assembly GCF_046195355.1. NCBI lineage: Bacteria > Bacillati > Actinomycetota > Actinomycetes > Pseudonocardiales > Pseudonocardiaceae > Amycolatopsis > Amycolatopsis sp. VS8301801F10. The sequence continues at coordinate 3,068,686 of NZ_CP176065.1, forward strand.
ACCCGCAGGACATCAACCTGACCGATTACGTCCGCCCGGACGGCACACCGGTCAAGATCACCGTCGGCGACTACCGGCAGCTCAACGACGCCACGTTCAAGGCGGGCACCGGCGCGTCCAGCGGCTACGAGTACACCGACGAGGCCAACCGGCTGCGGTTCCTCGTCACCGACCTCGACCGGGACAGCCGTGGCGTGCTGTCGTACACGGTCACTGTCGCGTCGCTCGACGGTGCCGGACCGCAGACGCGCGGCGCGTGGTTGTGGCCCGCACTGCCCGCGTTCGCCAACGGCGGTCTCGCTACCTGCGATTTCCGCCTTTCGAACCAGGGCTCGGCCCGCGGCGCGACCGCCCCGTACGACCAGGACACCTACCGGCTGACCGCGTCCACCGACACCCGCGGCTGGGAGGTCCGGCTCCCGAACGCGCTGGCCACCGCGAAATTCGGCGGCTCGACGCGAATCCAGGCGTACGCGAAACGGTCGGCGGGCGCACCGCACACCGCTCGCGTGCGGCTGACCGCGACGTCGATCGCCGACCCGGCGAAGACCACGACGACCGCCTGCACCGCGATCGGGTTCTGAAGCCAGTAAAGGCGCCATCCGCCCGCGGCGGCGGATGGCGCCTTTTGACTGGGTTGCCCGCTATCGAGCCACCCCCTACCGTGGGGCAGCCGAACAATCAGACTTCTGGGGGAGTCATGTTCTTGCGTCAACGCATCACCGCGGCCTGCTGCGCGGTGCTCATCGCCGCCGGCGCGCTCACCGCGAGCGCGGCCAGCGCGTCCGCCGCGGCCGGCCCGACCACCCTCCCGGCCAGCCAATACACGCTGACCTCGGACTACCACAAATACGACGCGGTCTACTCCGGCCTTTCGGCCAAGCTGCACACCGTGCCGGTGCACACCGTCATGGACAACGCGAACCACGACCGCCAACCGCTGCCGTCCACCTTCACCCCGGCCGGGCTCACCGGCGGCTTCCGGTTCGACGACGGCGACAACGACGACTGCACCAACTACCCGCAGGGCATCACCACCAGCCGCGACGCGGTCGGCGGCGGCAACGGCGGGAACTACGACGGGCACCAGCTCGTCGCGGTCAGCTGGTACACCCGCGACGCGTGCGGCGGCAAACAGGTCCGCAGCCGGATCACGCTCGCCGACTGGGACGCGACATACCCGAACAAGTACCGCAAGATCCTGCTGGTCGAACCGACCGGCACGAGCGCTTCGCCGAACTACAAAGACATCCCGATCCACGCCGGCGGCGTCTCCTGGTACGGCGACTACCTGTACGTCGCCGACACCGGCGGCGGCATGCGGGTCTTCGACATGCGCAAGATCCTCGAGGTCAACTCGGGCGGCACGGCGGACCAGATCGGCCTTTCCGGCGGCCAGTACTACGCGCACAACTACCGCTACGTCCTGCCGCAGGTCGGCACGGTCGCCGCGCACACGACGTCCGGCACCAACCTGGCCTGGTCGAGCATCTCGCTGGACCGGGTGAGCAAATCGATCGTGATGACCGAGTACACCTGCAAGGCCGACTGCACCGACTACCCGAACCGCGCCCCCCGCGCGGTGCGCTTCCCGTTCGCCTCGGGAGCGACGACGTTCGCCGCCTCCACGACGGCGAGCCAGGCGCTGCAACTGCCTTGGTACAACCTCAACGGCGTCGCCTCGCACAACGGCCGCTGGTGGTTCAACTCCTCCGCCGCGAAGCAGCTCTACTACTGGACCCCGGCCGCGGGCCCGGCCACGCACGCCTGGGTGAGCAGCGGCGAGAGCATTTCGTACTGGGAGGACCCGGCGGGCGCGGATCTGCTGTGGTCCCTGCAGGAGGGCAAGGGGAACCGGAACGTGTTCGCGGTCAAGCAGGCCAGTTACGGCGCCTGACCGCCGACTGTCCGTGGAGGGGAACCCTCATCGACTCTGATTCCTTCAGGGTTCCCCTCACGCACCTCGGCAGCGCCTGCCCGGGGCGCCGGGGGATAGGCTTCCGGTCATGAGTGCGGTCTACGACTGCGGCAAGCGCGAATCCCGAGCCGAAGGCCTGTCCGCGGCGGCCGCCGCGGTGCGGTCGAGCCGGCTGGTCGTCCTGCCGACGGACACGGTGTACGGCATCGGCGCCGACGCGTTCGATTCCGGAGCCGTCCAAGCGTTGCTGCGGGCGAAGAACCGCGGCCCGGACATGCCGGTCGGCGTTCTCGTCGGCTCCTGGTCCACTGTGGACGGTCTGGTGCTCGGCGTTCCGCCGCAGGCGCGGGCGCTCATCGAGGCGTTCTGGCCGGGCGACCTGTCGATCGTGCTGCCGCACGCGCCGAGTCTGCAGTGGAATCTCGGCAACTCCCGCGGCACGGTGATGCTGCGGATGCCGCTGCATCCGGTCGCGCTCGAACTGCTGCGCGACGTCGGCCCGATGGCGGTGTCGAGCGCGAACGTCTCCGGGCGTTCGCCGGCCTCGACCGTCGAGGACGCGAAGGAGCAGCTCGGCGACGCGGTGTCGGTGTATCTCGACGGCGGTTCGAGCGGGGAAACGGTGGCGTCGTCCATCGTGGACCTGACCGGCGACAAGCCGCTGGTGCTGCGCGAGGGCACGGTCACCAAGGCCGCCATCGCCGAGGTGCTCGGCGTCGCCGAGGAGACGCTGGACTGAGCCGGGGAAGTGACTGCCGTTCACCGGGACCGCACGCGGGCGCGGTAGCGTGGCGCGGTGACTCCGACCTCCCGGCGGGCGTGACGCGGTCATGCCTGTAGTCCAAGGACTTCTCCCGATCCGGGAGTACCTGCTCGTCGCGCTGACCGCGACCGCCGTGACCTATCTGCTGACCGGCGTCGTGCGGCGGGTGGCCATCCGGATCGGCGCGATCGCCAACCCCCGCGCGCGCGACGTGCACGTCAAGCCGATCCCGCGGATGGGCGGCGTCGGCATCTACCTCGGGATCGCCGCGGCGATGGGGCTCGCACACCAGCTTCCCGCGCTCAGCCACGGTTTCGACGTCTCCTACGACGCGGTCGGCGTGCTGCTCGCGGCGGGCGTCATCTCGCTCATCGGCATCCTGGACGACCGGTTCGAACTCGACGCGTGGACGAAGCTCGCCGGACAGGTCATGTGCGCCGGGATCCTCGTCATCTTCGGCGTGCAGTGGGTGTCGTTCTGGGTGCCGTGGGGCGGCAACGGCGATTCCATCGGCTCGGTGCTGGTGCTGGACAAGAATCAGGGCGCGCTGCTGACCGTCGTGATGGTCGTGGTGATGGTCAACGCGATGAACTTCGTCGACGGCCTCGACGGGCTGGCCGGCGGGCTCGGCTTCATCGCCGCGGCGGCCACCTGCGTGTTCTCCCTCGGCCTTCTCGACAGCGCGGGCGGTGACTTCGGCTCGTACCCGCCCGCGCTCATCGCCGCCGCGCTCGCCGGGGCCTGTCTCGGTTTCCTTCCGTACAACTTCCAGCCGGCCAAAATTTTCATGGGCGACTCCGGATCGATGATGATCGGGCTGATGCTCGCCGGGGCCACCACCTCGGCGAGCGGACGGGTCAACTACACCCGGTTCTCCGCCTCGGACGCGCTGGCCCTGCTGTCGCCGCTGGTGGTCGTCGTGGCGGTGCTTTTCGTGCCGGTGCTCGACCTGGTGATGGCCGTCGTCCGGCGCACGCGGCGCGGGCAGAGCCCGTTCGCCGCCGACAAAATGCATCTGCACCACCGGTTGCTGGAAATCGGCCATTCGCAACGGCGCGCGGTGCTGTTGATCTATTTGTGGGCCGGGATTCTTTCTTTCGGCGCGGTGTCCATCACGATTTTCGACAGCCCGGTGGTGTTCTGGGCGATCGGCGCGGCATTGGCGGTCGCGGTGCTGGTTTCGCTGGTGCCCCGGCTGCGTTCCCGGCACCGGCACGGCGTCTGAAACCGCGGCCGGTCTATACTGGCGGGTCGAACCGAACGAGGAGCGAATGCAGTGAGCGACACCGAGACGCCCGAGACGGCTCAGGCCGCAGCTCCGGAGAACCCGCACGCCGCTCCGGTGCGCCAGCTCGCGCGCTCGATGACGCGTGCCTCGCTGCTGTTCACGCCGCCGTTCATCCTGGTCTGCATTGTGCTTTTCACCGTCCTCAACGGACTGCACGGCTTCCTCGGCGCGGTGGTCGGCGGCGTGCTCGCGATGGTCGCCTCGCTGTCGACGCTGGGCATGATGAAGGTATCCGCCGGACAGGACCCGTCGCTGGTGATGCTCATCGCTCTCGGCGGTTACGCGGCGAAGGTCATCCTGCTGTTCCTCGCCCTCACTCTGCTCAAGGGCGTCACCGTGCTGCACCCGCTTTCGCTGGGTATCACGATGATCGTCGCCATTCTCGTGGCCGCCGCCGCGGAGTTCGCGGCATTCCGCAAAGCGCGTATTCCGACCATCATTCCCGCCTCGAATTGACGGGTTCGGGACAAGGGTCCCAGCCGGATCCGGGACCTAGGTCCTGGACCGTTCGGCTGGTAAGGAGTACGCCTGTACGGCAGTGATTGACCTGCTGGTATGGTCCGCGTCATGGGTGGCGGCCTCGGCCGCGCACTCCCGACGACGAACCGCGATCAGCAGTGTGGCGACCGGATGGTTCCGCCTCTCCCGACAGCTGGTCCGAAGTAGACCGCAGGGCAGTGTTCACGCGAGACATCCCTCGGGCGCAGACCGGCGAATTGGCTCCGCGCACGGTGGGTACCGCCGCCTCCGGCGTCCCGATGCGTATCGGGTACGTTAAGTCCAGATCGTGACGATTCCCCCGGCGGAGTGAACGCCGGCCGGGAGAACCGGGAGGAGCCCAGTGGCCGCGCTGGTACTGACCGAGGGTGCGACCTTCGCGCCCCCTGGCGCCGAAAGCTTTGAGCTGCCGCCGTTGTTCGGCTTCGTCACGAAGCCGATGCTTCTGGTGGTGCTCTCGGTGATCATCATCGCGGGGTACTTCCTGCTGGCGACGCGCAAGCTGAAGGTCGTTCCGAGCAAAGGCCAGTTCGTGGCCGAGGGCATCTACGACTTCGCGCGCAACAACATCGCCCGCGAGCAGATCGGCTCGAAGGACTTCAAGCGCTTCGTGCCGGTCATCTTCGCGTTGTTCACCTTCATCCTGCTGAACAACCTGTACGGGGTCATCCCGTTCCTGCAGTTCCCCACCATGGCGCGGTTCGGGTTCCCGATCGCGTTGTCGGTGCTCGTGGTCTACCCGGTCTACCACTACGTCGGGATCAAGAAGCACGGCCTCGGCGGGTACTTCAAGAAGGAGCTCGCCCCGGCCGGCGTGCCCGGTCCGGTGCTGCCGCTGTACGCGCTGATCGAGTTCGCGGAGAAGTTCTTCCTCAACCCGCTCACGCTCGCCATCCGGGTTTTCGCCGCCATGTTCGCGGGACACCTGATCCTGGCGGTCTTCACCCTCGGCGGCACTTTCCTGCTGACCGAGACCTCGAGCATCGCGCTGAAGCCGGTGTCGCTGGTGGCGTGGATCTTCGCCATCGGCCTGACGTTCCTGGAGGCGTTCATCCAGTGCCTCCAGGCGTACATCTTCGCCCTGCTTTCCGCGGGGTACATCGGCGCCGCGCTGGCGTCGGAGCACTGAGAACACACACAGACCCCGATCCGCGTGAGTGCGCGGACCGAAGTGAAGGGAAACGCACGTGAGCAACATCGTTCTGGCCCAGGCCGCCGCCGAGACCATCAACCTCAACAAGGGCCTCGCCGCGATCGGCTACGGCCTGGGCGCGATCGGCCCCGGCATCGGTGTGGGCCTGATCTTCGCCGCGGTGATCAACGGCACCGCGCGTCAGCCGGAGGCCCAGAGCAAGCTGCAGGGCATCGGTTACGCCACCTTCGTGCTCACCGAGGTGCTGGCTCTGATCGGTATCGTCATCTACTTCATCGCCTCCGCCTGAGTCGTCCGCTCTCGCTTAAGGAGACGTTGTGCTGAAGAACCAAGTGGCGCTGGCAGCAGAAGCCCACAATCCGATCGTTCCGGAGTGGTCGGAACTGATCCTCGGCATCGTCGCCTTCCTGATCCTGCTGTTCATCCTCAAGAAGTACGTCGTCCCTCGTTTCGAGAAGGCGTACGAGGAGCGGGCGCAGAAGATCGAAGGCGGGATCGAGAAGGCCGAGAAGGCTCAGGCGGAGGCCGAGAAGGCGCTGTCGGAGTACAAGGCGCAGCTGGCGGACGCTCGTTCCGAGGCCGCGAAGATCCGCGACGACGCCCGGCTCGAAGCCGAGCAGATCAAGGCGGAGCTGCGGGAGCAGGCCGAGGCCGAATCCCAGCGGATCGTGGCGCAGGGCCACGCCCAGCTGCAGGCGCAGAAGGCGCAGATCGTCGCCGAGCTGCGGGCCGAAATGGGCCGCAACGCGGTCGAGCTGGCCGGCCGCATCGTCGGCGAGTCGCTCGAGGACGAGGCGCGCCGTCGCGGCACCGTCGACCGGTTCCTCGCGGAGCTGGACACCGCCGGGGCCACTAACGGAGCGGGGAAGTAACCAGAGATGACGCTGCATGCTGCGAGCCGTGAAGCGCTCGACCTCGCCGAGCGCACGCTCGGCGAGGTGCTGGCCGGAGCGGGCGCCGATCCCGCGAAGGTCGGGGACGAGCTGCTCTCGGTCGTCGACCTCCTTGACCGCGAAATCGGCCTGCGCCGCGCGGTCGGCGATTCTTCGGTCGCTCCGGAGAGCCGCCAGGGCCTGGTCCGCCGCCTGTTCGACGGAAAGCTGAGCGAGCAGGCCCTGAAGGTGCTCGACACCGTGGCGGGCAGCCGCTGGTCCAGTCCCCGCGAGCTGGTGGACGGGCTCGAGTCGATCGGCCGTTCGGCGCTGCTCACCGCCGCCGAAAAGGCCGGGAACATCGAAACCGTCGAGTCTCAGCTGTTCCAGGTCGCGCGGATCGTCGCGGGCGCCCCGGAACTCGAGGCGGCGCTGTCCGACCTGGCCGCTCCCGCCGACGCGAAGCGGACCCTGGTCCGCGGGCTGTTCGCGGACAAGGTCGACGCGGTCGTCGAGACCCTGGTCGAGCAGGCCGTGCAGCGCGCCAAGGGGCGCGGCATCGGCAACGCGCTCGACAAGCTGGTCACGCTGGCCGCCGAGCGGCGCGAACGCTCGGTCGCGTACGTGACCTCGGCGAACGCGCTCACCGACGAGCAGCGGGCCCTTCTCGGGACCAAGCTCGACGGCATCTACGGGCGGCCGATCGCGCTGCACGTCGAGATCGACCCGGCACTCGGCGGCGGGCTCGTCGTCCGCGTCGGGGACGAGGTCATCGACGGCAGCACGTCCGGGCAGCTGGCGGCGGTGCGCCGCACGCTGAGCCGGGCCTGAGCGGCACCACAGACTTTGCACACTGGACAGAAGAGAAGCGAGAGCGGGAACGAAATGGCGGAGCTGACGATCTCCTCGGACGAGATCGCCCACGCGATCGAGAATTACGTCTCGAGTTACGCCCCTTCGGTGGAGCGGGAAGAGGTCGGCGTCGTCGCCGACGCCGGTGACGGCATCGCCCACGTCGAAGGGCTGCCCTCGGCCATGGCCAACGAGCTGCTCGAGTTCCCGGGCGGCGTCCTTGGCGTGGCGCTGAACCTGGACGCGCGCTCCATCGGCGCGGCGATCCTCGGCGACTTCGAAAGCATCGAAGAAGGCCAGCAGGTCAAGCGGACCGGCCAGGTCCTCTCGGTGCCGGTCGGCGACGGCTACCTCGGCCGGGTCGTCAACCCGCTCGGCCAGGCCATCGACGGCCTCGGCGAGATCGAGACCACCGGCCGCCGCGCGCTGGAGCTCAAGGCCGCCTCGGTGGTCGAGCGCCAGCCGGTGTCCGAGCCGCTGCAGACGGGCATCACCGCGATCGACGCGATGACCCCGATCGGCCGCGGCCAGCGCCAGCTGATCATCGGCGACCGCAAGACCGGCAAGACCGCGGTCGCGGTGGACACGATCATCAACCAGAAGGCCAACTGGGAGACCGGCGACCCGAAGAAGCAGGTCCGCTGCATCTACGTCGCGGTCGGCCAGAAGGGCTCCACGATCGCCTCGGTGAAGTCGGCGCTCGAAGAGGCAGGCGCGATGGAGTACACCACCATCGTCGCGGCCCCGGCGTCCGACTCGGCGGGCTTCAAGTGGATCGCCCCCTACACCGGCTCGGCCATCGGCCAGCACTGGATGTACGAGGGCAAGCACGTCCTGATCGTGTTCGACGACCTGACCAAGCAGGCCGACGCCTACCGCGCGATCTCGCTGCTGCTGCGCCGCCCGCCGGGCCGCGAGGCGTTCCCCGGCGACGTCTTCTACTTGCACTCCCGTCTCCTCGAGCGCTGCGCGAAGCTCTCGGACGAGCTGGGCGCGGGCTCGCTGACCGGGCTGCCGATCATCGAGACCAAGGCCAACGACGTGTCGGCCTACATCCCGACGAACGTCATCTCGATCACCGACGGCCAGTGCTTCTTCCAGTCGGACCTCTTCAACGCCGGTCAGCGCCCGGCCATCGACGTGGGCATCTCGGTGTCCCGCGTGGGTGGTGCCGCGCAGGTCAAGGCGATGAAGAACGTCGCGGGCTCGCTGCGCATCGACCTGTCCCAGTACCGCGAGCTGGAGGCGTTCGCCGCCTTCGCCTCGGACCTGGACGACGCGTCGAAGGCGCAGCTGGAGCGCGGCGCCCGGCTGTACGAGGTGCTCAAGCAGCCGCAGTACTCCCCGGTTCCGGTCGAGGAGCAGGTCGCCACGGTGTACCTGGGCACGAACGGCTACTTCGACTCGGTCCCGACCGAGGACGTGCGCCGCTTCAACCAGGAGTTCCTCGACTCGGCGCGGCGCAAGCACGCCGAGGTGCTGGGCGCGATCCGCGACACCGGCAAGTTCGAGGACGACACCCGCGACGCGCTGATCGCGGCGGTGAACGAGTTCAAGAAGGAGTTCACCACCTCCGAGGGCAAGCCGCTCGAGTCGAACGCCGACGCGATGGCCGCCGAGAAGGTCGGGCAGGAGACCGTCAAGGTCAACAAGCCCGCCCCGAAGAAGTGAGCTGGTAGCCCATGGCCGCACAACTCCGGGAGCTTCGCTCGCGCATCAAGGCGACGAAGTCGATCGGCAAGATCACCAAGGCGATGGAGCTCATCGCCACCGCGCGCATCACCAAGGCGCGCGCGAAGGTCGCCGCTTCCCGGCCGTACGCGGACGAGATCACCAAGGTGCTCTCGGCGCTGGCCGGCGCGGCGGCCAACCTCGACCACCCGCTCCTGGTCGAGCGCCCGAACCCGAAGCGCGCCGCCGTCCTGGTCGTCACCAGTGACAAGGGCCAGTGCGGCGGTTACAACTCCAATGTGCTGAAGGCGACCGAAGAGCTGCTTGCCCTCCTCAAGAGCGAGGACAAGGAGGTCGACGTCTACACCACCGGCAGCAAGGGCCTGAACTACTACCGGTTCCGCAACCGCCCGGTGGCCGGCAGCTGGACGGGCTTCTCCGACCAGCCGGCCTACCCGGACGCGGTCGCGGCGGCCGAGACGCTGGTGAAGTCCTTCAACGCCGGGGTCGACGACGCTTCGGGCAATGCGGACGGCATCACCGGCGTGGACGAGATCCACGTCGTCTACACCGAGTTCGTGTCGATGCTGACGCAGCGCCCGGTCGCCAAGCGGGTCGCGCCGCTCGAGGTCGAGTACTCCGAGGGCGAGGACGAGAAGCCGGCCGGTCTGCTGCCGAGCTACGAGTTCGAGCCCAGTGCCGACAAGCTGCTGGCCGCGCTGCTGCCGAAGTACATCAACACCCGGCTGTACGCGGCGCTGCTCGAGTCCGCTGCGTCCGAGCTGGCCGCCCGCCGGACGGCGATGAAGGCCGCGTCGGACAACGCGAACGAACTGGTGAACACGCTGACGCGGGAGGCGAACCAGGCCCGGCAGGCGCAGATCACCCAGGAGATCTCCGAAATCGTCGGTGGCGCGAACGCGCTCACCGCAGCAGGAAGTGATGACTGATGACCAGTACTGAAGCCCCGCGCGCCAAGGGGCGCATCGTCTCGGTGACCGGGCCGGTCGTCGACGTCGAGTTCCCGCGCGGTTCCGTTCCCGAGCAGTTCAACGCGCTCAAGGTCGAGATCGAGTTCGAGCAGCTGCGCAAGACGGTCACCCTCGAGGTGGCCGCGCACCTGGGCGACAACCTCGTGCGCACGATTTCGCTGCAGCCGCAGGACGGCCTCGTCCGCGGCGCGGAGGTCACCGACACCGGCGGCCCGATCACCGTCCCGGTGGGCGACAAGGTCAAGGGCCACGTCTACAACGCGCTCGGCGAGTGCCTGGACGAGCCCGGCTACGGCGACGACCTCGAGCGCTGGGGCATCCACCGCAACCCGCCCGCCTTCGACCAGCTCGAGGGCAAGACGGAGATGCTGGAGACCGGCCTGAAGGTCGTCGACCTGCTGACCCCGTACGTGCAGGGCGGCAAGATCGGCCTGTTCGGCGGCGCGGGCGTGGGCAAGACGGTGCTGATCAAGGAAATGATCACCCGTGTCGCCCGGAACTTCGGCGGCACCTCGGTGTTCGCCGGCGTCGGCGAGCGCACCCGCGAGGGCAACGACCTCTTCCTGGAGATGTCCGAGGACGGCGTCATCAACGACACCGCCCTCGTGTTCGGCCAGATGGACGAGCCGCCGGGCACGCGTATGCGCGTCGCGCTGTCCGCGCTGACCATGGCGGAGTACTTCCGCGACGTCCAGAACCAGGACGTGCTGCTGTTCATCGACAACATCTTCCGGTTCACCCAGGCCGGTTCCGAGGTGTCGACCCTGCTGGGCCGCATGCCTTCGGCCGTGGGCTACCAGCCGACGCTGGCGGACGAGATGGGCCAGCTGCAGGAGCGGATCACCTCGACCCGGGGCCGTTCGATCACCTCGATGCAGGCGATCTACGTGCCCGCGGACGACTACACCGACCCGGCGCCGGCGACGACGTTCGCCCACCTGGACGCCACCACCGAGCTTTCCCGGTCGGTGTTCCAGAAGGGCATCTTCCCGGCGGTGGACCCGCTGGCGTCGACCTCGACGATCCTCGACCCGGCGATCGTCGGCGAGGACCACTACCGCGTCGCCTCCGAGGTCATCCGGATCCTGCAGAAGTACAAGGAGCTGCAGGACATCATCGCGATCCTCGGCATGGACGAGCTTTCCGAAGAGGACAAGCTGACCGTGCAGCGGGCGCGCCGGATCGAGCGGTTCCTGTCCCAGAACATGCTGGTGGCCGAGGCCTTCACGCAGATCCCGGGCTCCACGGTGCCGCTGGCCGAGACGATCGAGTCGTTCGACCGGATCACCAAGGGCGACTTCGACCACTACCCGGAGCAGGCGTTCCTGGGCATCGGCGGGCTCGAGGACCTCGAGAAGAAGTACCACGAGATCACCGGCAAGTGAGTGCGTGAGACCGGCGGGGGCACTGTCCACAATGGACAACGGCCCCCGCCGTTCTCGTAACCGAAGCAAGACCTATTACACTCGGTGGTGACACCCCGAGCGAAGGAGTGCTACGTGGCTGAGATGTCCGTGGAGCTGGTTGCCGTCGAGCGCCGGCTCTGGTCGGGTACCGCCACCTTCGTGGTGGCGCAGACCACCGAGGGCGAGATCGGCATCATGCCCGGACACGAGCCGGTGCTGGGCCAGCTCGTCGAGGGTGGCGTGGTGAAGGTGAACACGACGGACGGCGACGTGCTGACCGCCGCGGTGCACGGCGGGTTCCTGTCCGTGACCGCGACCGGGGTGAGCGTGCTCGCGGAGAGTGCCGAGCTGTCCGACGAAATCGACGTGGCCGCCGCGAAGGCAGCCCTCAGCACCGGCGACGAGGCGGAGCGGACGAGGGCCACGGCCCAGCTCCGCGCGGCCGGGCAGTCGGTCTGAGCGAAGTAGACGGGCAGGAGCCGGGCCGTGCAGATCGCTGTAGTGGTGCTAGTGCTCCTGATCGTGCTCGTCGTCGTGGTCGGCTGGTACGGCCAGCGGTGGATCCGGATGCGCCGCGGCGGCGGCGTCAGCGTGGCGCTGCGGTGGCGTCCGGACAGCCCGCGGTCGAGCTGGCACCTCGGCCTCGGCCGGTACGAGGGCGAGAAGTTCGTCTGGTATCGCGTGTGGAGCCTGCGCACCGGCCCGGATCGCGTGTTCCAGCGGGAAAGCATGCAGATCGCGGACCGGCGGGACCCGTCCGGAACCGAGGCGTACGCGGTTCCTGAGGGCTCGACGGTGCTGCGCTGCGAGTCCTCGGACCAGGAACCGATCGAGATCGCGATGGGTCCGGGTGCGCTGACCGGGTTCCTGTCGTGGCTCGAATCGGCTCCGCCGGGGCGAAGGCTGCCGCGAGCTTCGTGAGTTTTCCGGCAAGGCCCGTCACCGTTCGCGGTGGCGGGCTTTTTTGCTGCTCGTGCCGCGGGTTCGGCGGCGCTACGCTGGGCAGATGGACGCCCGAGAACGGGAAGACCGGGCCCGCCGCTGGCAGCGCCTGCCGGAGCCGGTGCGGCTCGAGGACCTCAGTGCCGCCCAGGCCGTCGAGCCGGGGCGGGATTCGACGTGGGACGTCGATTACGAGCGCTATTGGGCCGCTCAGGAGGCGAGCTGGGGCCGGTAGCCCGCTAGCTCGCCGTGGAGGAGGGCGGCTGCCTCAGCCGCCCGGCTGCCACAGCACGTCGCCGTCGGGATTCGCCAGCCGGGCCAGGATGAACAGCAGGTCCGAGAGCCGGTTCAGGTACTTGGCCGCGATCGGGTTCGACGTGTCCGGCTCGGCCTCCATCAGCGCCCACGCCGACCGTTCCGCGCGGCGGGAGACTGTGCGCGCCTGGTGCAGGAACGCCGCGCCCGGGGTGCCGCCCGGAAGGATGAAGGACGTGAGCTTCGGCAGGCGTTCGTTGAACTCGTCGCACCAGCCCTCGAGCCGTTCCAGGTACGCCTCGGTGATGCGTAGCGGCTCGTACGGCGGGTCTTCCTGGATCGGCAGGCACAGGTCCGCGCCGACGTCGAAAAGGTCGTTCTGGATCCGGCGCAGCACGCCGGTGATCTCGTCGGGCAGCCCGCCGAGCGCGATCGCCAGGCCGAGCACGGAATTGGCCTCGTCGGTGTCGGCGTAGGCGGACAGCCGGGCCGAGGTCTTGGGCACCCGGGAGCCGTCGCCGAGCGCGGTCGTGCCGTTGTCGCCGACCTTCGTGTAGACCCGGTTGATGCGAACCACCATGTGCCCGACTCTACCGGCCCGGGTTCGGGCAAAACTGGGCGAGAGGGCATGATTGGCGGCCATGAGCGAGCACTTCGACGTGCATGGCGGAGCGCGGCTGGTCGGCGAGGTCGACGTGGTCGGCGCCAAGAACAGCGTGCTGAAACTGATGGCCGCGGCACTGCTGGCCGAAGGCACCACGACCATCACGAACTGCCCGCAGATCCTGGACGTCCCGCTGATGGGCGACGTTCTGCGCAGCGTCGGCTGCGAGGTGGAGATCGAGGGCGACACGGCGCGCATCACGACGCCCGCGGAGCTGTCGCACCGCGCCGATTCGGCCGCGATGGGCAAGCTGCGCGCCTCGGTGTGCGTGCTGGGCCCGCTGGTCGGCCGGTTGAAGCAGGCGGTCGTGGCGCTGCCCGGCGGCGACGCGATCGGCCAGCGCCCGCTGGACATGCACCAGGCCGGCCTGCGCAAGCTCGGCGCGACGAGCACCATCGAGCACGGCTGCGTCGTCGCGAAGGCCGAAACGCTGGTGGGCACCCAGATCTGGCTGGATTTCCCGAGCGTCGGGGCGACCGAGAACATCCTGATGGCGGCCGTGCTGGCCGAGGGCACGACGGTGATCGACAACGCCGCCCGCGAACCGGAAATCGCGGACATCTGCACGATGCTGACCGAAATGGGCGCGAAAATCGAGGGCGCGGGCACCTCGACGCTCACCGTGCACGGCGTCGAGCAGCTGCACCCGACCGAGCACCGCGTGATCGGCGACCGCATCGTCGGCGCGACCTGGGCGTTCGCCGCCGCGATGACCCGCGGCGACCTGACCGTGCGCGGCGTGAACCCGCACCACCTCGACCTGGTCCTGGACAAACTACGGCTGGCCGGCGCGGAGGTGACCACCTACGACGACAAGGGTTTCCGGGTGGTCCAGCCGGAACGCCCGAAGGCGGTCGACTGGGTGACCCTGCCGTACCCCGGTTTCGCCACCGACCTGCAGCCGTTCGCGGTCGCGCTGTCGGCGGTGTCCGAGGGAACGTCGATGATCACGGAAAACGTGTACGAGGCGAGGTTCCGCTTCATCGAGGAAATGATCCGGCTCTCCGGAGACGCCCGCACGGACGGCCACCACGCGGTGGTCCGAGGAGTGGAGAAGCTGTCGAGCGCGCCGGTGTGGGCGTCGGACATCCGCGCCGGGGCCGGGTTGGTGCTGGCCGGGCTGTGCGCGGACGGGGTGACCGAGGTGTGGGACGTGTTCCACATCGACCGCGGGTATCCGCATTTCGTGGAGAACCTGAACCGGCTGGGCGCACGGATCGAACGGGTGACCGGGGAGCCGGAGCGGGCTTGAGCGGTGGCCGGACCTGGTGGTTCACGCCGCCGGTCCGGCCGCGTCCTCGTCGCCGAGGTGAGGTCGCCAGGGGTCGATTACCGTGGACCAGATCGACGAACCCGCCGAATACGCGGCCGCCGCGATTCTGGTTTCTTTGAAGCTGGCGACGCTCTGGTGAGCGATGCGCGTTAGCTTTTCAACGCGCGCACCACTAAATCCGTCACCTTGTCCAAATACCCTTCCTCCGCCGGAGCCCCGCGCACGATCAGCCGCCAGTAAACAATTCCGGCCCCGATGTCCAGAGCCATCTCGAGATCGGTGTCCGCCGGGATTTCCCCGCGCTCGATCGCCCTGGTGAACACCGCTCGGCTGATCGCCCGGCGCGGCTCGCCGATGGTCTCGCGGGCGAATTCGGCCATGGCCGGATTGCGGCGGCCCTCCGCGATCAGCCCGGGGAAAATCCGCGAAAACCGCGGGTGCGTGATCCATCCGTAAAGCGCTTCCAGTGAGGCCCGGATATCGCCGCGCAGGCTGCCGGTGTCCGGGTCCACCGCGCGCGCCAGGCTGAATTCCGCGATGACCGCGCCGATCATTTCGTCTTTCGATCGCCAGCGCCGGTACAGCGCGCTTTTCCCGACTCCCGCGCGTTTCGCTACCGCTTCCATCGACAGCCTGCCGAAGCCGTGGTCGGCCAGTTCGTCGATCACGGCTTCGGTGATGGCGTAGGTGACGTCGGGCTGCAGCACGGCAGCTCCGGTCGGCGTCCGGCGGTTCGTCATGCCGGTCAGCATAACGGGTGGACGAGACGGTCCCGTCCCGTGTACGTTGACGACGAGACGGTACCGTCTCGTCCATTCCTGAGGAGGGGCTCGATGACACTCATAGATCACGCGCTGGACCTGCTGATCCGGCACGATATGGCCGGTTTCCTGCAGTTGTTCGCCGAGGACGCCGTGACCGAGTTCCCGTTCGCCGCGCCGGGACGGCCGGAGCGCGTCGAAGGCCGTGCCGCGCTGGCCGAGTACCTGCGCGACTATCCGAACCTGCTCGACCACCGCGAGATCGTCGCGAAGACCGTGCACCAGACCACCGACCCGGAGGTCACGATCGCGGAGTTCGAGCTGGCCGGCCTCGCGGTCGCCACCCAGAAGCCCTACCGCCTGCGCTACGTCGTGGTCCTGACGGTCCGCGACGGCCTGATCCGCCGCTACCGCGACTACTGGAGCCCGCTCGCCGTCACCGAGGTTCTCGGGGTGCCCGGTGTCTGAGGTTCTCGTGCTCGGCTCGACCGGCACCACCGGCAGCCGCGTCGTGCGCGGGCTGCGCGACGCCGGGGTGCGGGCCCGGGCGGCGACCCGGAATCCCGTCGGGCCCGGCCAGATCCGGTTCGACTGGGACGATCCCGCGACGTACGGCCCGGCGCTGCACGGGGTCTCGGCGGTCTACCTGATCGCCCCGGTCGCGGCCGAGCCGCGGCCGCTCGTCGAAGCCTTCCTCAAGCACGCGCCGGAAGCCCGCGTGGTGTTGCTGAGTTCGTCCGCGGTGGACGAGCACACGCCGGTGGTGGGCGAGTTGCCCGGCCTGGTCCGCCGCCAGCCGGGCTGGGCGGTGCTGCGGCCGTCGTGGTTCATGCAGAACTTCCTGCCCGGGCACTTGGTCGGCGACAGCGCCCGCGCGGGCCGGATCGTGACCGCGACCGGCGACGCCCGGGTGGCGTTCGTGGACGCGGGCGACATCGCCGCGGTCGCGGTCCGCGCGCTGCTCGATCCGCGACCGCACAACACCGATCACCTGATCACCGGTCCGCGCGCGCTCAGCTACGCCGAGGCCGCCGAGATCGTCGGGAAACGGCTCGGCCATCCGGTCGGGCACGCCCCGGTTTCCACTGAGGAATACCAGCAATTCCTGGTCCGCGAAGGCCTGCCCGAGTCGTACGCCGAAATGCTCGCCTTGCTGGACGAGGCGATCCGCGGCGGCTCCGAGGACCGCGTGACCGACACCGTCGAGCGGGTCGCCGGACGACCCGCTCGTGACTTCCGCACCTTCGCGAACGAGGAGATCCGATGAAGCCGCTGTTGTTCGAAGACGACCCGCAATTCTGGTTCGAAACCCTGGTCGCCCTCGGCCAGATCGCCTACGGGGGCGCGGATTTCGGCGAGGTCGTCGCGATCGCGTCGAATATCAAGTCCGGTGACTACGACAGCTGGCACGACGCGTGGCTCGCCGCGGCCGAACGGCTCTACGCCGAAGCGGCCACCATGCACCCGGTCAGCGCGCGCGACGCGTACCTGCGTGCCTCGACGTACTACCGCCGCGCGGAGTTTTTCTTGCACGGCAACCCGGACGACCCGCGAATCAACTACGCCTACGAGCGCAACGTCGAGTGCTTCCAGCGCGCGATCGAGACGATCGACAATGTCGAGCGGATCGAAATCCCCTACGACGGCCACGTCCTGCGCGGCTACTTCTACCGCGCACCTGGTGATGGTCCGAAGCCGCTTCTGGTGGTGCACAACGGTTTCGACGGCAGCGCCGAAGACCTGCACTTCATGGGCGCGACGGCGGGCCAGGAACGCGGCTACCACGTGCTGACCTTCGACGGCCCCGGCCAGCCCAGCGCCGTGCATCGCGACGGAATGCTGTTCCGCCCGGACTGGGAGCACGTCGTGAGCCAGGTGCTCGACTACGCCCTCGCTCGCCCGGAGGTGCTGCCGGACAAGGTCGCCCTGATCGGCTGGAGCCTCGGCGGGATGCTCGCGCCGCGTGCCGCCGCGTTCGAGCCGAGGCTGTCGGCCGTCGTCGCGGTGGACGGGCTCCTCGACGCCGGCGCGGCGTTCGTGCAGCAGCTCCCGTGGGACCGCGACGAGATCGTCCGCCGGGCGAACGCGCCGGAGGACCCGGAACTGGACGCCTTTCTGGCCGCCGCGCGGGAGCAGAGCCCGACCGTCCGCTGGGCGCTGAGCCACGGCCGCTACGTGATGGGCGGTGCGAGCGATCGCGAGTTCTTGGCGAAGTACCTCGAGTACCACCTGTATGACGGCGTGGCCGAGCGCATCACGTGTCCGGCGCTGATCTGCGACGCTCCGGAGGACCTGTTCTTCACCGGCCAGCCGCGGCAGTTGTACGACCGGATCAGCGGCCCGAAGAAGCTGCTGAACTTCACCGCGGAGGAGGGCGCGGACGCCCATTGTCACGTCGGCGCGATGCGGTTGGCGAGCGGCCGCATTTACGACTGGCTGGACGACGTGCTGTGAGGTCTTGTGAGTGTCTATGCCGGTTCTAATCGGCGTGCGCACTCACGAGGATTCCAGGGCCAGCGCCGCGCCGAACCCGACCAGCGCGGTGCCGGTCACCCCGTCCAGCGCGCGGCGGACCTTGCGCCGGCTGAGCCACGCGCGGACGCGGTGCACGAAGAACAGGAGGACCAGCAGCCAGATCGTGCCCAGCACGGCGACCGTGTAGGCGAGCACCAGCGCGTCCCAGGTCGTCGTGCGGACCGGGTCGAGGAACTGCGGCAGCACCGACAGGTACAGCACCAGCACCTTGGGGTTCGTGATGTTCGACAGGAACCCCTCGCGCCACCGCCGGAAACCGCTGGCGCGCTTGCGCTGGGTGTCGGCGACCGCGTCGTAGTTGCCGCGCCAGGCGCCGCGCAGCGCCTGGAAACCGAGGTAGAGGAGGTACGCCGCACCAAGCCACTTGAGCGCGAGAAACACCGGCTGCGAACGAGCGATGACGACACCGAGCCCCAGCGCCGCGGCAGTGCCCTGCACCGCGTTGCCGGCGAAGATGCCCGCCGTGGCCAGCAACCCGCCGCGCGCCCCGCCGGACAGTGCGTTCTTCAGCATCACCATCGTGTCCGGCCCCGGCGCGAGCACGATGAGGACCACGATCACCAGATAACTGCCGTACCCGCTCCACGTCACGTCTGACCACGGTAGATCCCGGACCGGCCGTAGTCTCGCGGATTTCCGTCACAATGGTTCGCCCCGGGCGGACTGGGCGGCATCGAGGTCCGCTGGCGTGGCTCCAGGCCTGGGCGGGCCGCGCGGGTCCGCGACCACGGTGCCGGGACCGGTGCCGGACTGCTCGCGATCGACGATCCCGAGCACGTCGCCGAGCTGGTCTCCGGAACGTTCCGCGCGGTCCGGTCGTTGGGTGAAACATGCTGCTGACCTTGCTGGGTCTTTCGCTGCCGGTCGCCACCATCGTGCTGCTGGTCGTCGGCGGATGGGAGCTGCGGCGGAAGAAGAAGCCGTCCCGGCTCAAGGCGCGACTGTCCTCGACCTACCTCGACGAGGTCACCGCGTTCCTCTACGGCACCAAGTGCAACGAGCTCGAACACCGGGATTCGGTGGAGATGACTCTCGAGGAGGAAGCGCAGGGAGCGCCGCCGCTGGGTACCGTCGACCTGGACCGCGGGGTCGTGGTCGTCCGGCCCGGCGCGTCACCCGGGCGTGGCCGAATCCACTCCGCCGATTAAGTTACCGGCGGGTACACTCGGGCGGTCGTCTCGGCGAAGAGAGGTGCACCGTGCCGTACCCCACCGACCACGAGCGCGACCGGCCCTGGGTGATGCGCACCTATGCGGGTCATTCGTCCGCCGCCGCGTCCAACGAGCTGTATCGGCGGAACCTCGCCAAGGGCCAGACCGGTTTGTCGGTCGCCTTCGACCTTCCGACGCAGACCGGCTACGACCCGGACCACGTGCTCGCGCGCGGAGAGGTCGGGAAGGTCGGCGTGCCGGTCTCGCACATCGGCGACATGCGGCAGCTGTTCGACGGCATCCCGCTCGCCGAGGCGAACACCTCGATGACCATCAACGCGCCCGCGATGTGGCTGCTCGCGCTCTACGTCTCGGTGGCCCGCGAGCAGGCCGAAGCCGAGGGCCGCGACGTCGACGAGGTGCTGGCCAAGCTCACCGGCACCACGCAGAACGACATCATCAAGGAGTACCTCTCCCGCGGCACCTACATTTTCCCGCCCGGGCCGAGCCTCCGGCTGATCACCGACATGATCGCGTGGACCGTGCACCACGTGCCGAAGTGGAACCCGATCAACATCTGCAGCTACCACCTGCAGGAAGCGGGCGCGACGCCGACGCAGGAGGTCGCGTACGCGCTGTGCACCGCGATCGCCGTGCTGGACGCGGTGCGCGACTCCGGCCAGGTCGACCAGGCCGACATGGAGAAGGTCGTCGCGCGGATTTCGTTCTTCGTCAACGCGGGTGTCCGGTTCGTCGAAGAGATGTGCAAGATGCGCGCGTTCACGCAACTGTGGGACGAGCTGACGCGCGAGCGCTACGGCGTGGAGAACCCGAAGGCGCGGCGGCTGCGGTACGGCGTTCAGGTGAACTCGCTCGGGCTCACCGAGGCGCAGCCGGAGAACAACGTCCAGCGGATCGTGCTGGAGATGCTGGCCGTGTCGCTGTCGCGGGGTTCGCGGGCGCGGGCGATCCAGTTGCCCGCGTGGAACGAGGCGCTCGGGTTGCCTCGGCCGTGGGACCAGCAGTGGGCGTTGCGGATGCAGCAGGTGCTCGCGTTCGAGACGGATTTGCTGGAGTACGAGGACATTTTCGACGGGTCGCACGTGGTGCAGGCCAAGGTCGACGAAATTGTTTCCGGGGCTCGCGAGGAAATCGCGCGGGTGCAGGATCTCGGCGGGGCGGTGGCTGCCGTCGAGAGCGGGTATATGAAGTCGCAGCTCGTTTCTTCGCTCGCGGAATACCGGCGCGGGGTGGAGAGCGGGGAGCGGATTCTGGTCGGGGTGAACAAGTTCGAGACGACCGAGCCGTCGCCGTTGCAGGCGGAGGGGGCCAAGGCGATCGAGACTATCGACCCGGCGGTGGAGAAGGCCGCGGTCGCTTCCGTGGAGAAATGGCGAGAGGAGCGGGATAACGACGCGGTCGCTGCTTCTCTCGCGGCTTTGAAGGAAGCTGCGGGGACTTCGGACAATTTGTTCGAGGCTACTTTGGCGTGTGCCCGGGCCGGGGTGACGACCGGCGAATGGTCCGGGGCGTTGCGGGAGGTGTTCGGGGAATACCGGGCGCCGACCGGGGTTTCCGCCGCGGCTGCTGCTGGGCAGGGGGATCCTGGGCTGGAGCGGGTTCGGGAGCTGGTTCGCCGGACTGAGGCCGAGATGGGGGAGCGGCTGCGGATTCTCGTGGGGAAGCCTGGGCTGGACGGGCATTCCAACGGGGCGGAGCAGGTCGCGGTGCGGGCTCGCGATGTCGGGTTCGAGGTTGTTTATCAGGGGATCCGGCTGACTCCGGAGCAGATTGTCGCGGCCGCGGTGCAGGAAGGGGTGCACGTGGTCGGGTTGTCGGTGTTGTCCGGGTCGCATCTTGAGGTCGTGCCGTTGGTAGTGGACGGGCTTAGGGCGGCTGGGGCCGGGGATATTCCGGTTATTGTGGGCGGGATTATTCCGCCGGATGATGCGGCGTTGTTGACTGAGCGGGGGATTGCTCGGGTGTTTACGCCTAAGGATTATGAGCTGACTGACATTATGGCTGGGATTGTGGAGTTGGTTCGGGAGAGGCATGGGTTGTGAGGGTTCGGCTCGTCGCCCTGGCGGGCGACATTGCCGAGTCTTGGGTTGCGTGGGGCACCCCGATTTTTCATTGTGCTGACGGTTCGGGGGTGCTTGTCAAGGCGGGAAAGATGCCTTGACAAGCACCCCCGAACCGCAGGGCGGCTTTGTATCGGGGTTGGGGGAGGGGCTGGGTGCCTCGCTCGTTAGGTGCACTGGCTGCGGGTTGGGGCTGGGTGCCTCGATGTTTGGGTGCAGCGGTGGCGGTTTTTTCGCGGGTTGGGTGGTTCGCTCGTGGGTGCGGCGGTTGCGGTTGGGGGCTGGGTGCCGTGAGGGGGTAGGCAGTCAGGCCAGGATTTCCTTGGTGTTTTTTACTGTGGCGAAGCCGCCGCCGTGGAGGTTTGTGGCGGTTGCTTTTGCCAGCTCTTCCGCGGTCAGGGTGGTGCCGTCTGGGCCGGTCAGGTCGAAGGTGAAGGTGGCGTCCAGTGCGAAAGTCACGTCGTAGCCCAGGTTTCCACCCATGCGGGCGGTGGTTTCGCAGCAGAAGTTGGTTTGGATTCCGGCCAGTACGAAGCTCGTTATTCCTCGGGTTGTGAACCAGGCATGCAGGTCTATGTCGCCTAGGAATGCCGAGTTCACCTTTTTTCCGAAGACCAGGTCTGGGCGGGCGTTGGCCAGTTCCGGTTTGAAGTCGTTGCCTTGCTGGCCTGGGCGCAGGGGCGAATCCGGTTTGACAGAGTCGTGGTGGACCAGCACGACTGGGGCCCGGCGGGCTTGCCAGGCTTCCAGCAGGGCCTGGATGTTCGCTTCCGCGCCGGGGTTGTTGCGCGGGCCCCAGAACTTGGCGTCGTCGAAGCCTTGCTGGACGTCGATCAGCAGTAGCGCGGTAGTCATGACCTCGAGTCTCGCGGGAGACCGTGCTCCGCGGGGAGTGGCAGAAGAGGCGCGTTGCGGTACTTTTCTGCCATGCGCACGATCGGGGTGCTGCTCCTGCCGGGCAGCCGGATGTTCGACCTGGCGGTGATCGCGGAGGTGTGGGCGCAGGACCGCACCGAGAGTGCCATCGGGCCGTTCACCGTGCGGGTTTGCGCGCCTGGGCGAGGGCGTATCCGGGTGTCGCCGTTTGGGGAAGTCGTTGCGACGCATGGGCTTTCCGGGCTGGACGGATGCGACCTGGTTCTCGCGCCGGGGCGGGACGACCCCCTCGCTGAAGTCCCGGTCGCGGCCCGCGCCGCGCTTCGGCGGGTTCATCGGTCGGGGGCGGTGGTCGCTGGGCTGTGTTCCGGGGCCTTCACGCTCGCTGCCGCCGGGCTGCTCGACGGGCGGCCCGCTACGACGCATTGGCGCGACCTGGACGCACTCGCGACCGCCGCGCCCGCTGCCGATCTCCGGCGCGACGTCCTGTACACCGAGCAGGACCGCATACTCACGTCGGCGGGGGTGGTCGGGGGCCTCGATCTTTGCCTGCATCTGGTTCGCCGCGATCACGGCGCGGACGTTGCCGCTCGTCTCGCGCGTCGGCTGGTCATGCCTCCGGTTCGGGAGGGCGGGCAGCGGCAGTTCGCGGAATCTCCGTTGCCCGGCACCGCTTCCCGGCCGGGGATCGCGTCCACAATGGACTGGGCGATGGCTCGGCTCGCGGACGAGATCGGGGTGTCCGACCTGGTCGAGCACGCGGGGATGAGCCCTCGGACGTTCCACCGCGAGTTCGCTGCCGCTACCGGCAGCACCCCGGGGCGGTGGCTGCTCGGTCAGCGGGTGCGGCACGCGCGGCGGCTGCTGGAGACCACGGATCTGCCGGTCGCCCGGGTGGCCGAACGCGCGGGGCTCGGCAGCGCGGCGAACCTGCGGCGCCGGCTGCGGGCGGAGGTCGGGGTCGGGCCGGATTCGTATCGGCGCACTTTCCGCATCCGGCCGGCCGGGGTTACGGTCGGGGCATGGGCGAGTACGAGCACCTCCTCGTGAAGCGGGACGGGGACACGATCACCATCACGATGAACCGCGCGGCGCGGCGCAATTCGCTGTCCGCCGAGCATCTCGGCGAATTGCTCGCCGCGTTCCGGGAGGCGGGCGAGTCCGACGCGACCGGCATCGTGCTCGCCGGCGCGGGGCCGGTGTTCTCGGCCGGACACGACTTCGGCGACGTCGCCTCCCGCGACCTCATGGGCGTGCGCGAGCTGCTCACCCTGTGCACGACGCTGATGCGGACGATGGAATCCGTGCCGCAGGTGGTGCTCGCCCGGGTGCACGGCCTGGCGACAGCCGCGGGCTGCCAGCTGGTGGCGTCGTGCGACCTGGCGGTCGCGGCGGAATCGGCGGGCTTCGCCCTGCCCGGCGGCAAGGGCGGCTGGTTCTGCCACACGCCCGCGGTGCCGGTGGCGCGCGCGATCGGCCGGAAACGTCTGATGGAACTGGCCTTGACCGGCGACGTGATCGACGCGGCGACGGCGCTGGACTGGGGCTTGGTCAACCGCGTAGTCCCCGACGATTCCCTGGACGAGGCGGTCGCCGACCTGCTCGGCCGCGCGACCCGCGGCAGCCGCGCCAGCAAGGCGATGGGCAAGCAGACCCTGTACGCCCAGCTGGACCGGCCGGAAGCGGACGCGTACGCGATCGCCGTCGAGGTGATGGCGTCGGCTTCGCAGCTGCCCGGCGCGCGGGAAGGGATGGCGGCGTTCTTGGAGAAGCGCAAACCCGAGTGGACGGATTAACGCTTCGACTGGCCTGGACGTTCGCGCGGGAGTGGTCGCAGGTCGGCGGGGTTTGCGGGTGAGCAGCCACAGATCAGCGGGGTTTGCGGGTGAGTGGTCGCGGGTTGGCGGGGTTTGCGCGAGAGCGGCCGCGGGTTGGCGGGTGAGTGGTCGCGGGTCCGCGGGGTTCGCGGGTGAGCAGCCACAGGTCAGCGGGGTTCGCGGATGAACGGTCGCGGGTCCGCGGCGTTCGTGCGAGAGCAGCCGCAGGTCAGCGGCGTTCGTGCAGCAGCAGCAACGTGTACGCGGCCACCGATTGCGCGTCCGAGATCTCCCCGGTGGAGATCATCTTCTCCACCTCCGTCCGGCTGAACCACGCCGTCCGCATGTCCTGTTCCTCCAGTTCGCGCTCCGGCTCGCCCTCGGTGAGGCCGGTCGCGAGATACACGTGCCCGCGCTGGCTGGCCATCCCGGGCGCGACGTCGAGCATCCCCAGTTCCGTGAGCGCCGTCGCCCGCAATCCGGTCTCCTCCCGCAATTCCCGCCGGGCCAGTTCGGCGGGCGGGGTCTCGGCGAGGTCGGGCGCGGTGCCCTGCGGGAACTCCCACCGGCGCATCCCGAGCGGGTACCGGAACTGCTCGACCAGGTGCAGCCGGTCGCCGTCGAGCGGGATGACCAGGGCGTAGGTCGGTTTGTCGACCACGCCGTAGATGCCGTCGCTGCCGTCGGCGCGGCGGACGGCGTCCTCGCGCACCGTCATCCAGTTGTTCCGGTACACCTCGCGGGTCGCGACACGCTGAATGGGGTCCACCTCGCCAGTATCGCCGAGCCTGTCCTACCCTCGGCGGGTGCGTCTCGTGCTCCCTTCCCAGCAAGCCAGCCCGCTCCGTGCGGGGCGGGTCCGATGAGGCTCGTCGTCGCCCGGTGCCAGGTCGACTACGTCGGCAGGCTGACCGCGCATCTCCCGATGGCCAACCGCGTCCTGATGGTGAAGGCCGACGGTTCGGTGCTCGTGCACTCCGACGGCGGCTCGTACAAGCCGCTGAACTGGATGTCGCCGCCGTGCTGGCTGATCGAGGACCCGGACATCTGGACGGTCCAGAACAAGGCCGGCGAGAAACTCGTCATCACCATCGACGAGGTCATGCACGATTCGAAGCACGACCTCGGCGTCGACCCGGGCCTGCAGAAGGACGGCGTGGAAGCGCACCTGCAGGAACTGCTCGCCGAGCACATCAAAACCCTCGGCGAGGGCTACACGCTGGTCCGCCGCGAGTACCCGACCGCGATCGGCCCGGTCGACATCATGGCCCGCGACGCCGACGGCGGCTCGGTCGCGGTGGAGATCAAGCGCCGCGGCGAGATCGACGGCGTCGAGCAGCTGACCCGGTACCTCGAACTCCTCAACCGCGACCCGCTGCTGGCCCCGGTGCAGGGCGTGTTCGCGGCGCAGGTGATCAAGCCGCAGGCGCGCGTCCTCGCCGAGGACCGCGGGATCCGCTGCGTGGTCCTGGACTACGACGCGTTGCGCGGCACGGATTCCGACGAGTTCCGCCTGTTCTGAGCAGCCGGCCCTCAGTTCGCTGCGCGCGGGATCGGGCTTCGGCGCTGAGCCGCCTTCGCAGCGAACCACGCCCTCGTCTCCGCGTGCAACAACGCCCTCCCCACCAACCCGGCCAGCGCCAGTCCTATCGACGCCGCAATGCCGCCCGCCGGGATGACCAGACCGTCGAGCGCGGACAGCACCTCGAACGTCAGCAGCGCCCACCGGCCCCAGCCGTAACCGAGCAGGACCGCGATCCCGGCCGCGAGCAGACCGGCGGCGAAGGCGTACGACAGGTATTCGAGCCCGTACAGAATCGAAAACGGCTGTTCGCCGCCGCCTCGTTGCTTGTCGATCTGCTGCCGGGCAAAGACGCCGAACACGCCGTTCAGGAGCGCGTGCAGGGCCGCGAACGCGAGCGCGGCACGCAGCCGCCCGGGCATGGGCAGCGCGGGACCGGTCATCGCGGCGGGTCCTTTCCGGGGCGTCGAAGGTGCCGGGAGCTTAGGGGCCAGAGACCGCGCACCGCCCCGGAACGGGTGAATCTGTGACCTGGTCGAGAAGTTGCCGGGTGAAGCGACAGGACTCAACACCGGGGCTTCCGGGCACGCGGAATGCACAGGTCAGCGGCAGGTTGGTGAAAAACCGCGGTGTCGGGGTGCCTCTTCGGAATCCATGCAGTACTGTGCCGGTCTGACAGGAACGATGGTGTTTCCTGTGCGAGAATGTTTGATTCGGAGGTGGCAGGGGTGCCGTTCCTCGCCGACGCGAACTTGCGGCTCGACGCGAGTCCGATCGACTACATCGAGTTGGCGTTCTATTTCGTCCTGGTGCTCGGCATCGGCTATCTCGCGCGAAGGCAGGTGTCGAGCAGTCTCGACTTCCTGCTGTCGGGCCGGTCGCTGCCGGCGTGGGTCACCGGCCTCGCGTTCATTTCCGCGAACCTCGGCGCGGTCGAGGTCATGGGCATGTCCGCCAACGGCGTCCTCTACGGCCTGCCGACCGTCCACTACTTCTGGATCGGCGCCATCCCGGCGATGCTGTTCCTCGGCCTGGTGATGATGCCGTTCTACTACGGCTCCAAGGTCCGCAGCGTGCCCGAGTTCATGCGCCGCCGGTTCGGCCCGACCGCGCACCTCGTCAACGGCATCAGCTTCGCCGCGGCGCAGATCCTGATCGCGGGCGCGAACCTGTTCCTGCTGGCCAGCGTCGTGAACCTGCTGCTGGGCTGGCCGCTGTGGGTGTCGATCGTCGTCGCGGCCGCCATCGTGCTCGGCTACACCGCGCTGGGCGGGCTGTCCGCCGCGATCTACAACGAGGTGCTGCAGTTCTTCGTGATCGTCGTGGCGCTGCTGCCGCTCACCATCGTCGGCCTGGTCAAGGTCGGCGGCTGGCAGGGCCTGGTCGACAAGATCACGCACGGCCCGGGCGGCACCGCGCAGCTGCACTCCTGGCCGGGCGACAACCTGACCGGCTTCGGCAACAACTTCCTGTCCGTCCTCGGCATCGTGTTCGGTCTCGGCTTCGTGCTGTCGTTCGGGTACTGGACGACGAACTTCGTCGAGGTCCAGCGCGCGATGGCGTCGAAGAGCATGTCCGCCGCGCGGCGGACGCCGATCATCGGCGCGTTCCCGAAGATGCTGGTCCCGTTCATCGTGATCATCCCCGGCATGATCGCCGGCGTCGTGGTGCCGGAGTACCTGCAGGACAAGGGACTTCTGCTCGCCGGCGAACCGGCCAAGAGCGGGGTCACCGCGAACAACGCGCTCCTGCTGCTGATGCGCGACCTGCTGCCCAACGGCATCCTCGGCATCGCGATCGCCGGTCTGCTCGCGTCGTTCATGGCGGGCATGGCGGCGAACCTCAGCTCGTTCAACACCGTCTTCACGTACGACATCTGGCAGACGTACGTGAAGAAGGACAAGCCGGACGGCTACTACCTGAACCTCGGCCGCAAGACCACGGTCGGCGCGACCGTGCTGGCCATCGGCACCGCGTTCGTCGCCATGCAGTCCGCGAACATCCTGACTTACCTGCAGGACCTGTTCTCCTTCTTCAACGCGCCGCTGTTCGCCACGTTCATCCTCGGCATGTTCTGGAAGCGGATGACCGCGGCGGCCGGGTGGATCGGCTTGGTGGCCGGCACCGCGTCGGCGGTCACGATCTGGCTGCTGTCGCAGTTCGAGGTGCTTTCGCTCGCCGGGCAGGGCACCAGCTTCGTGGCCGCGGGCACCGCGTTCGTGGTCGACATCGTGGTGAGCGTCGGGGTTTCGCTGGCCACCCAGCCGAAGCCGGACGAACAGCTGGTCGGGCTGGTTTACTCGCTCACGCCGCGCGACGCGCTCAAGCACGACAACACCGGCGAGAACGCGGGCTGGTACCGCAAGCCGGGCCTGCTGGCCGGCATCGTGCTCGTGCTCACCATCGCGCTGAACATCATCTTCTGAGGAGGCCCGCATGACCGAGAAAACCTCGCGGCCGCACAAGGCGGGCGCCTTCGACATCCGGCTGATCATCGCGTTGCTGCTCGGCGTCTACGGCGTGATCCTCACGATCATGGGTGCCGGGTTCACCAGCGACGACGATCTGAAGAAAGCCGCCGACGTGAACATCAACCTCTGGTCGGGCATCGGCCTGCTGGTAGTCACCGCGATGTTCGTGCTGTGGGCGGTGCTGCGGCCGCTGGTCGTGCCGCCGAGCACTGAAACGACGGAAAGCTCACCCGCCGAATAACCGGGTTGTTCCCCCGTCCGGCAGCCTGGCCCGCTAGGTTGCCGGACGTGGTGCACGATCTCCGGTTCGGCCGGTTCCTGAAGTTGTCCGCCCTGGCCGCGGCGGGTGCGGTCGCGATGTCCGCGTGCGGCGGCCCGAATCTGGGCAAGGAGAACTTCGCGCGCACGACCGTCCCCGCCGCCGGGGACAGCGCCGCGACCTCCGGCCCGATCACCGATCCCGCGGTCGCCCCCGCGGTCCTGCGCGACCTGCTGCCGTGCCAGTTCGTGGACAAGACCGCGATGAGCCCGCTCGGCGCCTTGCAGGGCGAGGCGAGGGCGTCGAGCACGCAGTTCGACTCCTGCGTCGCGAAGGCGACCGACCCGGGCGGCAAGGAAATCCGGGCGAGCGTCGAGGTCGGCGGCATCGTGACGTTCGCGTCGGACAAGACCACCGGCGTGGTCGGCGGGCTGCCGCAGGTCGAGGTGCCCGACCTCGGCGGCGGATCCGGCTGCGTGGTCAGCGCGCTCACCGCGCGGAACCCGTCCTTCGGCGTGTCGTTCCGGATCGACTACACCGGCGGCGACGCCTGCGCCGCCGGCCGCAAGCTCGTCGCGACGGCGGTCGAGAAACTGCACAACAACCCGCAGAAGTACACGCCCGGCCCGGGCACGCTGCTCGCCGTCGATCCGTGCACGGTGCTCGACCCGGCCGCCGTGGAGGGCGTCGTGAAGGGCGCGAAGCCGCGGCCGTCCGGACTGCACTCGTGCGAGTGGGGCCTCATCCCGAGCGTCCGGGTGACGATGTTCCCCGGCGTCGCGCCGAGCGAGGGCGACGGCTGGCTGAAGGCCGACGTCGGCACCCCGAACCAGGCGTACTCGAAACAGGGCGGCACCGGGTCGAGCTGCCAGGTCAAGTGGCAGCACCGGCAGTGGAAGGAAGACCACGTCGAGGTTGTCCAGCTGGAGTACTCGAACTCCGACGCGCAGGCGGACAAGGACG
Organism: Amycolatopsis sp. VS8301801F10; assembly: GCF_046195355.1. Lineage (NCBI taxonomy): Bacteria > Bacillati > Actinomycetota > Actinomycetes > Pseudonocardiales > Pseudonocardiaceae > Amycolatopsis > Amycolatopsis sp. VS8301801F10. Next base: position 3,097,669 of record NZ_CP176065.1, read on the forward strand.
ACCCGTGCGGCAAGACCGTCGGGCTGGCCAAGCAGCTGGCCGGGAAACTGCCCGCGGCGTGACCCGTGGGGCGCTTTGCGGCGCGCCCGGCGACCTCATAGGTTGGGGGCCGTCCACGACGCCGAGGTGCCGGAGGTCCGCCATGAAGAAGATCATCAACGATCCGGCGGCCGTGGTCGCCGAATCGCTGAGAGGGCTCGCGGTCGCGCACGCGGACCTGCTGCGGGTGCGCGACGATCCGGCGCTGGTCGTGCGCGCGGACGCGCCGGTGGCGGGCAAGGTCGCGGTGGTGTCCGGCGGCGGGTCCGGGCACGAGCCGCTGCACGGCGGGTTCGTCGGGCCCGGGATGCTCGACGCCGCGGTGCCCGGGCCGGTGTTCACCTCGCCGACCCCGGACGCGGTGCAGGGCGCGATCGCGGCGGCCACCGGCCCGGCCGGCGCGCTGCTGATCGTGAAGAACTACACCGGCGACGTGCTGAACTTCGAAACCGCCGCCGAACTGGCCGCGGCCGAGGACCTGGACGTGCGCACCGTGGTCATCGACGACGACGTGGCGGTCAAGGACTCCACGTTCACCGCCGGGCGGCGCGGCGTCGGCGGCACCGTGCTGCTGGAGAAGATCGCCGGCGCGGCGGCCGAGCGCGGCGATTCGCTGGACGCGGTGGAAGCGTTGGCGCGCAAGGTGATCGGGCAGGTCCGGTCGATCGGCGTGGCGCTGTCCGCGCCGACCGTGCCGCACGCTGGCGAGCCGAGTTTCGACCTCGGCCCGGACGAGATCGAGTTCGGCATCGGCATCCACGGCGAGCCGGGCCGCGAGCGGATCCCGGCCGAACCGGCGGACGCGCTGGTCGCCCGGATGGTCGAGGCAGTGGTGTCCGACCTGCCGTTCGCGCCCGGCGACAAGGTGCTGCTGTTCACCAACTCGATGGGCGGCACGCCGCAGCTGGAGCTGTACCTCGCGCACGGCATCGCCGAGCGGTTGCTGGCCGAGCGCGGGATCCTGGTCGAACGCAGGCTGGTCGGCCCGTACATCACCAGCCTGGAAATGCAGGGCATCAGCCTGACCCTGCTGAAATTGGACGACGAGCTTACGCAGCTGTGGGACGCGCCGGTGCGTACGCCCGCGCTGCGGTGGGGGATCTGATGGCCTGCACTGCCGAAGGGGTCGCGGCCGCGTTGCGCGCCGCCGCCGAAGTGATCGCCGAACACCGCACTGAACTGGTGGACCTCGACCGCGCGATCGGCGACGCCGACCACGGCGAAAACCTGAGCCGGGGCTTCACCGCGATTGTGTCCGCGCTGGAAACCGCGGTGCCGGAAACGCCGGCCGGGGTGGTGAAACTCGCTGCCACCACGCTGATTTCCAAGGTCGGCGGCGCGGCTGGACCGCTTTACGGCACGGCTTTCCTGCGTGCGTCGGCGAAGCTGGGCGACGCGGCGGAGCTGGACGTGCCGCTGCTGCTGGACGCGCTGCGGGCTGCGCTGGAGGGCGTGCAGGCGCGCGGCAAGGCGGTGGGCGGCGACGCGACGATGGTCGACGCGCTGATCCCGGCTGTCTCCGCGGCCGAAGGCGCCGCGGACGGCACGATCGCGGACGTGCTCGCCGCGGCGGCGGACGGAGCCGACCGCGGCGCGGAGTCCACTGTGGACTTGATCCCGCGCAAGGGACGTGCCTCGTACCTCGGAGAACGCGCGGTCGGACATCTGGATCCGGGTGCCCGTTCGACGGCGTTGCTGCTGCGTGCGTTCGCGGAGGCGGCCCGGTGAGCGTCGGAATCGTTCTCGTGTCGCACAGCGCGAAACTGGCCGAAGGCCTGGCCGAGCTGGCCGCCCAGATGGCCCCGGACGTCCGGATCGTCCCGGCGGGCGGACTGCCCGACGGCGGCGGCATCGGCACCGACTACGACGAGGTCGTCGCGGCCGTCCAGCGCGCGGATTCCGGCGACGGCGTGGTGCTGCTGTACGACCTCGGCAGCGCGCAGATGACCGCTGAGCTGGCGGTGGAATCGCTGGCCGGCCCGTCCGCCGCGGTGGTGGTCGACGCGCCGCTGGTGGAGGGCGCGGTGGCCGCGGCCGTCGCGGCGCAGGGCGGCGCGAGCGCCAAGGCGGTGGGCGAGGCGGCGGCGAGTGCCGGGGTCGCCCCCGATCTGGCCGCGGTCGAGCTTTCCGGGCCGGGCGAGGAAGGCGTGGTGGAGAAGGAGTTCACGCTGACCAACGACGTCGGGCTGCACGCGCGCCCGGCCGCGGTCGTGGTGCGCAGCCTGGCGGAATTCGAGGCCGAGGTGTCGATCCGGCTGGGCGAGCAGGAGGCGGACGCGCACAGCGTGCTGGCGCTGATGTCGCTCGGCGCGCGGCAAGGCGACCGGATCGTGGTGCGCGCTCGCGGGCCGCGGGCGTCCGAGGCGGTGGCGAAGGTGGCCGAGCTGGTGGAGTCGAACTTCGGGGAGTGACGCCGGATTCCGTCCGGGTGACTTCGCCCGGACTGACTCGATTCCGATGTGCTTTCGAGGGGCCCGCATGGCACAGTGAGCGGCAATTACCAGCGGGTAACCTCTGGAGGCCCTGTGGCACGGGAAATCTCGACGGTCGGTGTGGTCGGTCTGGGCACGATGGGCGCGGGCATCGCCGAGGTGCTCGCCCGCAGCGGGCTCGACGTGGTCGGGGTGGAACTCGACGAGGCCGGGGTCGAACGCGGCCTCGGCCACGTGCGGCATTCGACCGGACGGGCGCTCGCCGGCGGGAAGCTCGACGAGGCGGGCCGGGAGGCGCTGCTGGGCCGGATCCGCACCACGACCTCGCTCTCCGATCTGTCCGAAGTGGACTTGGTGATCGAGGCGATCCCGGAGAACCTCGCGGCGAAGGCCGAGGTGTTCGCCCAGCTGGACCAGGTGACGCGGCCGGACGTGGTGTTCGCGTCCAACACGTCCTCGCTGTCGATCACCGAGATCGGCGTGCACACCGCGCGGCCGGGCAAGGTCGTCGGGATGCACTTCTTCAACCCGGCTCCGGTGCTGAAGCTGGTCGAGGTCGTGCGCACGGTGGTCACCGAACCGGACGTGGTGTCCGACGTGGTGGAATTCGCGCAGCGGCTGGGCAAATCGCCGGTGGTGATCGGCGACCGGGCCGGGTTCATCGCGAACGCGCTGCTGTTCGGGTATCTCAACCACGCGGTGCGGATGTACGAACAACGCTATGCCACCCGCGAAGACCTCGACGCGGCAATGCGGTTCGGCTGCGGCTACCCGATGGGCCCGCTCGCGCTGCTCGATTTGATCGGGCTGGACACCGCGTACGAAATCCTCGACACGATGTACCACCAATCCCGGAACCGGCTGCACGCGCCCGCTCCGCTGCTGAAGCAAATGATCACCGCAGGTCAGCTGGGCCGCAAGAGCGGGCACGGCTTTTACACTTACGACGCACCGGATTCGCCGGTGGTGGTCGATTCGGTCGCTTCGTCTACTGTGGACTCTTCGGCGGCTCGCGAGGTACGTTCCGTCGGCGTGATCGGCACCGGAACCATGGCCACCGGCATCGCGGAAGTGTTCGCCAAGCGCGGGTTTGCCGTCGTCTTGCGGGCGCGCAGCATGGAGAAAGCCGAAGCGTCGGTGGCGAAGGTGAAGAAGTCGCTCGACAAGGCCGTGGTGAAGGGCAAACTGTCCGAAGAGGACGCGGCGGCCGCGCTCGGCCGGATCCGGCCGGTCACGGAATTCGAGGAATTGGCCGACGTCGACCTGGTGGTCGAGGCGGTGGCGGAGGAGCTTTCCGTTAAGCAGGCGGTGTTTTCGGCTTTGGACGAGGTCGTCCGGCCGGGCGCGGTGCTCGCGACCACGACCTCCTCGCTGCCGGTCATCGAATGCGCGGCGGCGACTTCGCGCCCCGGCGACGTGGTCGGCCTGCACTTTTTCAATCCCGCGCCGGTGATGAAACTGGTGGAAGTGGTGTCGACGATCGCCACCGCCCCGGACGTCACCGCGACCGCGACGGCAGTGTGCGCGGCAGTCGGCAAACACCCGGTGCAGTGCGGCGACCGAGCCGGATTCATCGTGAACGCGTTGCTGTTCCCGTATCTCAACGACGCGGTGAAAATGCTGGAGGCGCATTATGCGTCGGCGGACGACATCGACACCGCGATGAAGGTCGGCTGCGGTCTGCCGATGGGGCCGTTCGAATTGCTGGACGTAGTCGGGCTGGACGTGTCGCTGGCGATCGAGCGGACGCTGTTCAACGAGTTCCGCGAAGAAGGCTTCGCGCCGGCGCCGTTGTTGGAACACCTCGTGACGGCAGGACGATTGGGCCGCAAGACCGGCAAGGGCTTCAAGGACTACTGACGCTTGTACGTGTAGAGAATGAAGCCGTCGTGGTATTTGCCCACGCGGTCGTAAAGTGCGCGGGCCGGGGCGTCTTCGAGCGTGTTCCAATACAGCGAAGGGAAACCCTGCTCCTCGGCGTCGCGTGCGACCCACTCGATCAATGCCGTCGCGACGCCCTTTCGCCGGACGTTTTCGGCCACGTACAGATCGGCGAGGTAGCACTTCCCGGAGTACCAGATGCTGGCGTGGAACAAATAGTGCGCGATGCCGACCATCGTGCCGTCGATTCGCGCGGCGACCCCGCGGATCCGGTCGTCGTCGAGCAGCCGCCGCCAGGTCCGGTCGTAACTGTCGGCGGTGCGCTCGACCTCGAAATAGGCGTCTTTGCCGCGGGCGAGGATTTCCCAGTCGGCGCGGTCGGTTTCGCTCAGGTAGTTGATCTCCACCGGGCTATCTTGCGCTGATCACCGGTTGCGCCGCCGGATGCGTGCGCCCTCGGCGGGTTCTCCGTCCGGCGGCAACAGCGGGCCGCCCTGCCACTGCTGGAAGACGAGGTTGGTGTGCACGCGGGCGACCTCGTCGCGGGAGGTGAGTTCGTCCAGCACCAGCCGCTGCAGCTCGGCGGCGGACGTGGTGGCGACGTGCGCGAGGAAGTCGTCCGGCCCGGTCAGGTGGTAGACCGCGCGGATTTCCGGCAGCGCGAGGAGATGTTCCACGAACTGCTCGACCAGCGGCCGGCGATGCGGCCGGACCTGCACGAACAGGAACGCCTCCAGCGGACGGCCCAGCTTCGCCGCGTCGACCGTGGCGTGCTGGCCGGTGATCACCCCGGTCTCCCGGAGCCGGGCGACCCGGTCCAGGCAGGTCGACGGCGCGAGCCCGACCGCCGCCGCGAGTTCCTTGTTCGACGTCCGGGCATCGTTCTGCAGTACTCGCAGAATCTCTAGATCAACCGGACTCAGTTCGACAGTTTCGCTCATCACTGAATTTTATCTGATGTTGTTGCTTCAAGGCCGTGTCGTATCCGAACGTGACTGCCATGACTTCCGCCTTGCGCACCCGAGCCGTCCACGCCGGTCGCGACGATCTCGCCGACCTCGGCCTGCATGCCGCCCCGCTCGACTTCTCCACGACCTACCCCGCGCGCGACAGCGCCGAGGAGGCCCGCCGGATCGACGAGTTCGCCGCGGGCGGGAACGTCACCGGCATCTACGGCCGGATCGGCAACCCGACCGTCGAACGGTTCGAGCAGGCCCTGGCGGAACTCGAGGGCTTCGACCACGCCGTGGCTTTCGCCAGCGGTATGGCGGCGGTTTCGGCTTGCCTGCTTTCCGCGGTGTCGCAAGGAAAACGGCACATCGTCGGCGTCCGCCCGCTGTACGGCTGCACCGATCACCTGCTGACCACCGGCCTGCTGGGCACCGAGGTCACCTGGACCGAGCCGGAGAACGTCGCCGACGCTCTGCGCCCCGACACCGGCCTGGTTTTCGTGGAGACGCCCGCGAACCCGACCTTGAGCGAACTGGACATCGCCGCCCTGACCGCCGCGTGCGGTGAGGTCCCGGTGCTGGTCGACAACACCTTCGCGACGCCCGTCCTGCAGCGCCCCGGCCGGCTAGGCGCCCGAATGGTCCTGCACAGCGCGACGAAGTTCCTGGGCGGTCACGGCGACGTCATGGGCGGCATCGTGGCCTGCGACGCCGAGGAAGCCGCCCGCCTGCGCTCCCTGCGCTTCGCTACCGGCGGCGTGCTGCACCCGCTCGCCGGATACCTGCTGCTGCGCGGCCTCTCGACGCTCCCGCTGCGAGTGAAGGCTGCTTCGGAGACCGCGGCTGTCTTGGCCGAGCGGCTCGCTTCGCATCCCTCGGTGCGCACGGTGCACTACCCGAAGCTGGGCGGCCCTTTGGTGGCCTTTGAGGTAACTGGCGACCCGCACGCAGTGGTGGGCGCGGTCCGGCTGATCACGCCCGCGGTGAGCCTGGGCAGCGTCGACACGCTGATCCAGCACCCGGCGTCGCTGACGCACCGGATCGTCGCCGAGGACGACCGCACTGGCTCCGGCATCACGCACGGGCTGCTCCGGCTTTCGGCTGGGCTGGAGGACGTCGAGGACTTGTGGCTTGACCTGGATCAGGCGTTGAAGTCCTGCTGAATGCTTCGGGCTGCCCGGCGGCGAGCCGGGCAGCACGGTTTCCCGTTCAGCCGCAGCAGCCGCCCCCGCAGCAACCCCCGCCGGACGGGGCGGGAGCGGAGGCCGAGCCGGTGAGCGCGACGGTCGTCAGCAGTTTGACCGTGTCGGTGTGTCCCTCGGGGCACGGAGCCGGGGCCGAGGACTCGCTCATCGGGCGCTGAAGCTCGAAGGTTTCCGTGCAGTCGCGGCAGCGGTAGGCGTAGGTCGGCATGGCACTGATTATCGCTCGGCTCGCCAAACGGTGGGAAGCTGTGCCGGTGGATGTGCCTCAGTACGCGGATGTCCCGCACCTCAGCCAGATCGTCCCGTCCGTGCTGGGCTCGCTGGGCGTGCCCGGCGAATCCGGCGGCTTGGACCTGCCGGAAGCACACAGCGCCTGCGTCCTGCTCGTCGACGGCCTCGGCCGGGAATTGCTGTCCGAGCACGCCGCCGACGCCCCCGTCCTCGCCGAACTCGCGGCCCGCCAGCTGCGGGTCGGCTACCCGTCGACCACCGCGGCCGGCCTCGCCGCGGTAGGCACCGGGTTGGCGTCCGGGGAGCACGGCATGGTCGGCTACACCTTCGAAATGCCGGGGGCCGGGGTGCTGAACGCGCTCCGCTGGCGCTCCCACGACGACGGCAGCGACCTGCGCGGCGCCCTGCCCCCGTGCGACGTCCAGCCGCTGCCGACGACCTTCGAACGCGCCGCCGCGGCCGGCATCGAGGCGGTCGTGGTGTCGTCCGCGCAGTTCGCCAACACCGCGCTCACCCAGGCGACCCAGCGCGGTGCCCGATATGCCGGGGTGCACGCGCTCGGAGATCTGGCCGCGCGCACCTTGGCCGCACTGGCGTCGCGGACGTTTTGCTATGCCTACCACAGCGAACTGGACCTGATGGGGCACCTGTACGGCCCGGGCTCGGCCGCCTGGCGCATGCAGCTGCGGCACGTCGACCGGCTCGTGGAGTCCATTGTGGAGGGTCTGCCGCCCGGTGCCCTGCTCGCCGTCGTGGCCGACCACGGAATGGTGACCGTCGAGGAAAAACTGAACCTGGAGGACACGCCGGAGCTGCTGGAGGGGGTGCGTGCCTTCGGCGGCGAGGTCCGCGCCCGGCACGTGTACACCGAACCCGGCGCGACGGCGGACGTGGCCGCGGCGTGGCGTTCGGTGCTGGGCTCGCGAGCCTGGGTGCTGCCCCGCGACGAGGCCATCGAAGCGGGCTGGTTCGGCCCCTCGGTGAGCGACCGGGTGCGTCCGCGCATCGGCGACGTGGTCGCGGCCGCGACCGGAACGTTCGGCATGGTCCGCGAACTGGCGGAGGCCGTGGAGACGAACCTGGTGGGCCAGCACGGCTCGCTGACGTCCGCCGAACAGCTGGTCCCGCTGGCGATCGCGCAAGGCTGACCGGCCGGCTGCGCTGCTTCACCGCGCGGAACGACATCGGACCGCAGCTGCGTTGCCTGACCGCCCGCCTGGCCTGCCCGCGCCCCGAACCGAGCACCGCGGCACGGCCGGATCGGCTCCGGCTACCGTGTCGGCGTGCCTCGACGCAATCGACCCGGCAAAGGCCGTCCCGGTCCGGCTGTGCGTGCGGACGCCGGCGCGGTCAGCGGGTGGGCGCGCGCCGAGTCCGGCCCGGACGGGGACTGGCTGGTGCGCACCGTTCCCGGCGCGCACGCGGGCAAGACCTACCGATGCCCTGGCTGCGACCACGAGATCCGGCCCGGCGTCCCGCACCTGGTCGTCTGGCCCGCCGACGAGACCGGCGGCGTCGCCGACCGCAGGCACTGGCACCGGCCGTGCTGGGAGGCGCGGGCCCGGCGGCGTCCGCAGCGGCGTCGGTAACCGGAACCGCGACAATTTCCGTTGTGGTCCACACTCACCAGCTCTGCGGCCAGACCGGCTCCGCCGAGGCGGAGGAAAGCCAGTCCGCCTATCTGTCGTCGATCGCGCACGCCGAGCCGGGCCACGACGGGACGGTCCGGCACCAGCTGCGGCCGGAGATCGGGGACGGCACGATCGAGGTCACGACGCTGCGCCGCGGGCTGTCGCTCGTCCGCTACGACGTCGAGTTCTCCCGAACGCACCGGCTCGCCTACCGGTTCCCCGGCGACCATTTCGAGCTGGAGCACTGCCTCGACGGCCGGATGCGCATCCGCGAGTCCGGCAGCACCGGCGAAATGCGCGCCAGCGCGGTGTCGCTGAGCCCGCGCGGCGCCCTCGATGGAGTGGTCGAATACGAGCCGGGGGAGCGCTATCGCGCGGTTTCGGTGACCGGGACCTGGACCGGGGTGGAGTCCTACCTCCGCGACCTCGGCGCGTACTCGCTGCCCGCGATCGGACCGGAACCAGTCGCGCGCGAACGCTATCTGGGCCGCTCGACGGCGTTGCTCCCGGCCGCCGACCCGCTGCGGGAAATCTTCGCGCAGCGCCGAGATTCCGCGGGCCGCCTGCTGTTTCTGGAATCCCGCCTGCTGGCCGCGCTGGCCGCAGTGACCGACGGTCTGGCCGCCAAGCCAGCCGAACCCGAGCTGGCAGCCCATGAGGCGGCGGCTTTGCGCCGCGTGCCGGACCTGCTGTGGCAACATCGCCACGACCCGCCGACGCTCGCTCAGCTGGCCCGCATGTCCGCGATGTCGGTGCGTCGGCTCACCACCGGATTCCGGGCCCTGTACGGGATTCCGGTAATGGAGCACCACCGGCGCCGCTGCCTCGACCGGGCGGCGACCCTGCTGGTGGAGACCGACTGGCCGATCGCGCGAATCGCGTCCGAGGTCGGGTACGCGTCGGCGAGCAATTTCGGTTACGCGTTCCGCCGGGATCGCGGAAGTTCGCCCGCCCGCTTCCGGCGCGCGCGAACCTGACGCCATTCCGGCAACGCTCTCCACAACACTGCGCACCGCTCTCCACACCACGGTCATGTTGCTCCGCCGACGATGCGGGAAGCGGTCACCTCGGCCGTGTCCTGACTCGGGCGGAGGTTCATGAGCGGCGGCAGTGACACCGCGGTCCCGTGTACTGGGCGGCTCGTTTTGGTCACCGGGGCTGGATCGAGTGGCCGTCGATGTGGGTGGCGGCCACCTCGGCCGCGCCCTGACGGGGATGGAGGTTCATGAACGGCGGCATCGACACCGCGCCCCCGCGTGCCGGGCGGCTCGTTCTCGTCCTGGGCGGTCTCTCCGCGGTGTCGCCGTTCGCGGTCGACATGTACGCGCCGGGATTCCCGCAGATCGTTTCCTCGTTCGGGACCACCACCGCGGCGGTGCAGTTCTCGCTCACCTCGTGTCTCGTCGGGTTCGCGATCGGGCAGCTCGTGCTCGGCCCGGTCAGCGACACGTTCGGCCGGCGTCGTCTGCTGCTCGCCGGGGCCGCGTTGTTCGCGGCGTTCTCCGTGGGATGCGCACTCGCCCCGAACCTCGCCGTGTTCGACCTCGCCCGGCTGTGCCAAGGGGTGGCCGGCGGCGCGGGAATCGTGCTCGGGCGGGCGGTGGTCAGCGATCTGTTCACCGGCGCGGACGCGGCTCGGCGACTGACCGCGCTGAGCGTGCTCGGATCGACCGCGCCGGTGCTGGCCCCGGTGCTCGGCGGGGCGGTCGTCGGGCTGGGTTCCTGGCGGCTGGTGTTCGCGGTGCTCGCCGTGACCGGGATGCTGCTGCTCGCCGGGATCGGTTGGTGGGTGCCGGAATCGCTGTCTGCCGAGCGGCGGCTGCCCGGAGGTGCGCGGAGGGCGGCCGTCGCGATGGGCGGCTTGCTCCGGCGTCGCGCACTGATCGGGCATCTTCTCGTGGCTGGCTGCGGGATCGGCGCGTTGTTCGCCTACATCGGCGGCTCGCCGTTCGTCTTCCAGGACGGCTACGGCTTGTCGCCCGCTACCTACAGCCTCGTCTTCGCGACGAACGCCGTCGGCACCGTCCTGGCGGGTGCGCTATTCGCCCGGCTCGCCGGACGCGTGCGGCTGAACACCCTGCTCACCAGCGGCGTGCTCGTCATGGCGGTCGCGGCGGGGACGCTGGTGCTGTTGCTGCTCGCCGGCGTCAGCACCGTGCCGACGACCTGGCTCTGCCTGTTCGGCGCGACGTTCGGCTTCGGCATCGTGCTGCCCGCTTCGACGACGATCATCCTCGCGATCGGCGGCAACGCCCCCGGCGCGGCGTCCGGCCTGATCGGCGGTGCGCAGTTCTTGATCGGCGCGGTAGCGGCCCCGCTGCCCGGCGCGGCCGGAACGACCACCGCGCTGTCCACCGCGGTCGTGGTGCTGAGTTTCGCGCTCGTGGCGGCTGTTGCCTTGTTCGCGCTCGCGCGGCCCGGCGAAGGGAATGGCGAGCCCGAGACCGCGTAAACGCACCGGCCATGGTGCCTTTCTTGCCAGTCGAGCGGCTGGACTCCCTGGATCACCTTGGCGAGCCCGCTAACAACCCGTTACCGCGCTTGGATTTCCTTCTTCCGGGCACGGTGCCGCCGGACCGCATCGCGGTTGACACAGGCGTGCGTGCAGTAGCGCTGCGTCCCGCTGCGTGTGAAGTCGATGAACGCGCGGCGGCATTCCGTCGCGGCGCAGCGGCCGAGGCGGTGCAGGCTGGTCGCGGTCAGGTACTCGGCCGCCGCCACCGAGGTGACCGCTCGCAGCACCGCGGGCAGGCGCGTCCCGTCGTCCCGGTAGTGCAGGTGCCAGCCGTATCCGTCGTGCTCGGTGATCCTCGGGTACGCGGCGGCCTCGGCCAGCAGGGCGTTCAGCAGCCGGACGCGGTCCGCCTCGCCGGGCGCGTCGATGACCTCGATCCAGCGGTCCAGGAAGGCGCACACCTCGGGAAAATCCTCGTCGGCGACCGGCGGGACCGGGCCCATTTCCGGCTCGTCCCAGCGTCCGAGCAGGTCGGCGAGGTTCTCCGGACGGTCGTTGGTGAGGCCGGTCACGAACTTGAGAAAACTCCGGTGGTAAGAGTTATGCGGCATAAGCCTATTACAGCACGATCTTGGGCATGCCTGATTCGCCGAGCCGCGCCGGGTCCGCGGTCGCCGCGCCGTCCTGGGTTCCGTTGGCCGCCGCGTGCGTCGGCACGTTCCTGCTGCTGATCTACACCAGCATCGTCACCGTCGCGCTGCCCGCGATCGGGGCCGAGCTCGGCGCGGGATACGGCCAGCTGCAATGGATCGTGGACGTCTTCACGGTAGCGCTCGCCGGACTGCTGCTGGGCTTCGGCTCGCTGAGCGACTTGCTCGGCCGCAAGCGCGTCTACCTCGCCGGACTGGTTTTGTTCTCCCTCGCGACACTCGTTTGCGGCCTGGCCGGAACGCCCGGCGAGCTGATCGCCGCGCGGGCCGGGCAGGGCGTCGCGGGCGCGGCGATGTTCGCGACGATCCTGCCCCTGGTCGGGTTGACCTACGAGGGCCGCGACCGGGCCCGGGCGTTCGCGGTCTGGGGAACGGTGGCGGGGGTGGCCAGCGCGGTGGGCACGTTCTCCGGCGGGGTGATCGCGCAATTGCTCGGCTGGCGCTGGATTTTCTTCGCCGCCCTGCCCGTTTGCGCCGTCGCGATCATCATGGCGGCGACGTCGCTGAAGGAGGGCCCGCGAGCGCGCGGACGCCGCGTCGACTACCCGGGCATCGCCACGTTCTCGCTCGCCGCGACGGGCCTCACCTATTCCGTCATCACCGGCGGCGACCGCGGCTGGTCGTCCACCGGCGCGATGCTCGGCTACCTGGTCACGGCGGCGGCCGTCGCGGCGTTCGTGGTGGCGGAACGCCGCAGCAGCGCACCGATGGTGCCGACCGGCCTGTTCGCGACCCGTCGCTTCCTCGGCGTCCTGCTCATCGCGTTCAGCTACTACTTCGCCGGATTCGGTGCGCTGCCGGTGATTTCGCTGTGGCTGCAGAACGCGACCGGCCTCAGCTCGGCGGCGACGTCGGCGGTACTGGCGCTGCAAGTGGTGGTGTTCGTCGTGGTCTCCGCGTTGATCAGCGGACGCCTGCACACCAGCTCGCCAAGCCGAGTCCTAGGCGGCGCGACGGTCCTGCTCGGCGTCGGCTGCCTGACCGCGGTCACGGTGCTGCTCAGCCCGACCTGGCCGGCGTTGCTGCCCGCGTTGCTCCTGACCGGAATCGGCGCGGGAATCGTGTCGCCGGTCTTCCCGGCGGTAGCGATCGCCTCAGTGCCCGCGGAATACGGCGGCACCGCGGGAGCGGCCGCGAACAGCTCCCGGCAACTCGGTTTGGCACTCGGAATCGCGGTCTCCGGAGCGGTCTACGCAACCCGCGGAGAAGGAAGCCCCGGCGCGACGCACGGCGTGCTGCTGGTGCTGCTGCTGTGCGGCGCGATCGCGGTAGCGAGCGGCGTTGTCGGCGGATGGTTGTTGCGGGACAACGCTCATCGCCTGAGCCAAGGCTGACTCGCAGGACGACAGTGCCTCGTCTGCCCGCAGGGCATTCCGACAACGTCCGACCGGGACACCGGAACACGCTTTCCCGCCAAGGGGAACTCACCGCAGCGCATCTGCGCGCGGCCGGTTCGCCGGTTGTCCGGCTAGCAGCGCACCTGCGCACGGCCGGTCCGCGGGTTGTCCGGTCCGCAGTGGATCTGCGTGCGGCCGGTTCGCGGGTTGTTCGGCGCGCAGCGGATTTGCGTGCGGCTGGTTCGCGGTTGTTCGGCGCGCAGTGCATCTGCGTGCGGCTGGTTCGCGGGTTGTTCGGCGCGCGCGAATTTGCGTGCAGTTGGTTCGCCGGTTGTCCAGCCCGCGGCGCACCTGTGCGCGGCCGGTCCGCCGGTCGTCCAGCCCGCGGCGCATCCGCGCGGCCGGTCCGCCGGTCGTCCGGCCCGCGGCGCACCTGCGCACGGCCGATCCGCCGATCGTCCAGCCCGCAACGCACCTGCGCGCAACCAACCCGCCGGTCGTCCAGCCCGCAGCACTTCCAGCAACCGCCGTGTTCACCCCCGGTCGTCCCAGGCGTTCACACGCCCCCAGCCCAGCAGCCCGCAAGCAATCAACCCGCCAACCCCCCCGGCTAACCCACCACACTCACCCCCATCCGCCTCCTCAACCGCTCAATCCAGCCCGCCAGCCAGCCCACCACGCCACCTACCCAGCCCCTCACCGCCGAAAATGCCGCGAAACCGTCCCGTCCTCGCCCACCTCCTCCACGTAGTCCTCGAACCCCAGCTTCTCCACCACCCGCAGCGACGGCGCGTTCGTCGCCGACACGCTGATCAGCACCGGAATCGCCGGAATCTCCCGTTCCGCCCACCGCAGCGCCGCTCGCGCGGCCTCGATCGCGTAGCCCTTCCCCCACGCCGACGGGCGGAACCGGTACGCCAGGTTCAGCACCTTCTCGCCCCGGAACTCCCGGTTGCGCACTCCGGTCATGCCGATCACGTCCGCCCCGGCGGCGGAATCCGGCCCGCGCTCCCGCACCGCCAGGTAGCCGTAGCCGAACCTTGCCCAGTGCTCGAGCCAGCTGTCGAACGTCACGTGGACGGTCGCGGCGTCCGACGGGCGCGAGGTGTGCCGGTTCGTCTCCGGGTCGGTCTCGATCTCCACCACCGCCTGCCGATCGGTCTCCACGAAGTCCCGCAGCACCAGCCTTTCCGTCACGATCTCTGTCACGCCCCCGACCATAACGACGGGGTCCGACAAAAAACGCGGCGAAAAGACAGCGACAATCTCCGCCATGACCGAACTGCCGTTGGTGCTCCTGCACGCCTTCCCGCTCGACGCCCGCATGTGGGACCCGGTCCGCGCGCCGCTCGCGGAACGCTTCCGGGTCATCACGCCCGACCAGCGCGGCCTCGGCCGGAGCCCGCTGCCGGAAGCCGACGCCGAGCCGGATCTGGCCGACGCCGCCCGGGACGTCGTCGCGCTCCTCGACAAGCTCGAACTCGATCAGGTGATTCTCGGCGGCTGTTCGATGGGCGGCTACCTCGCGATGGCCCTCCTGCGGCAGGCATCCGAACGCGTCGGCGGGCTGATCCTCATCGACACCAAGGCCACCGCGGACACTCCCGAAGCCGCGCAGACCCGGCTCGACGTCGCGAACCGCACCGAAACCGAGGGCGTCAAAGGCTGGCTGGCCGACGGGAACCTGCCGAACCTTCTCGCCGACACCGCGTCCGCCGACGTTCGTGCGCGCGTGCGCGAATTGATCGACGCGCAGCCGCCGTCCGGGGTCGCGTGGGCCGCGCGGGCTATCCGCAACCGGCCCGATTCCGTTGACCTGCTGCGCAAAATCGACGTCCCGGCGCTCGTCATCGTGGGGGAGCGCGACGCGCTCACGCCGCTCGACGCCGCCAACACCATGGTCGAGGCATTGCCCGACGCGACTCTCGCGGTGCTCCCGGACGTCGGGCACCTGACGCCGCTGGAAGACCCGGCAGGCGTGGTCGAAGCGATCCTCGGCTGGGTCAGCTGAAGTACTCGGCCGCTGCGGCGCGCGCTTCCGCCAGTCGGTGCGGGAAGCGCTGTGCGATCAGGAACCGCCACGCCACCGCGAAGAGCGAGCGAAGCTGCGTACACGTCTTAAGGACGGCTTCGTCCGCTTCGCCCGGATACGCGGCGAGGAACTCCGGACCGCCCTGTCGCGCGAGGATCGCCAGGTCCCATTCGAGCGGTCCGCGCCAGGTGTCCTCGAAATCGAGCCAGCACGGGCCGTCGGCGGTCTCGATGAGGTTGCCCGGATGCGCGTCGCCGTGCAGGGCCTGGACCGGGCCGGACGGCAACAGCGCGGCGAGCCGTTCGGTTTCCGCGCGGATCCGGCCGGCGAAGCCGTCCAGCAGCGAACCGCTGCGGGCGACGGTGTCCAGCAGTTCGCCGACCGGGCCGCGAGACGGCAGCTCGCCGGGGTAGTCGCGCAACGCGGCGTGGACGCGGGCGAGGGAGCGGGCGGTCTCGTCCGGCCCGTGCCGATGGTCCGGATCGTGCGGGGTCCAGTGCCAGAGCGTGACCGGCAATCCCCCGGCGAAATGCGGTCCGGCCGGGGGATCCGAGGCCGGTGAGACGACGCGCACACCACGTTCGGCGAGGTAGGCCGAAAGGGCGACGTCGCGCTCCAGCCACCCGGTCGCGTCCGGCCGCAGCAACCGGGTGGTGGCCGGGACCCTCGCCACGACCGGACCCATCCTCACCAGCACGTTCGACCGCTCGTGCAGCACCTCGGCCGAGCCGGTCGCGAGGCCGAACCGGCAGCCGACGGCGAGCGCGGACGAGACCGCCGCGGCGCGGTACGGGTCGGTCATGCGGTGATCTAAGCAGCCGGTGCGAGCGACTGTCGGTACCGAGGGCTACGATCCCCCTATCCGCCCGGATCAGGCCCGCCTGAGCCCGAGCGCCCCGAAGTTGACCACCACAAGGCTGCAGTGTTGGAGGCAGGAGTGACGGCCGTAGCCCCCAAGCCGATCGCAACGCGCCCGTATCCCGCGCGCGAGACGGCAAAGGGTTCGTACCTGCTGCGGTTGTTCCGCACGACGGACCACAAGCAGATCGGGATCATGTATCTGGTCTCGTCGTTCGCCTTCTTCATGATCGGCGGCGCGATGGCCATGCTCATCCGGACGGAGCTCGCCCAGCCGGGGCAGCAGTTCCTGTCGCAGGAGCAGTACAACCAGCTGTTCACCATGCACGGCACGGTGATGCTGCTGCTGTACGCGACGCCGAGCCTGTTCGGGTTCGCGAACTTCATCCTGCCGCTGCAGATCGGCTCGCCCGACGTGGCGTTCCCGCGGCTGAACGCGTTCTCCTACTGGCTGTTCCTGTTCGGCAGCCTGATCGTGCTGTCCGGCTTCCTGACGCCCGGCGGGGCCGCCGACTTCGGCTGGTTCGCCTACACGCCGCTCTCGGACGCCATCCACTCGCCCGGCGTCGGAGCCGACCTGTGGATCGCCGGCCTGGCGGTGTCCGGTCTCGGCACCATCCTCGGCGCGGTCAACATGATCACCACGGTGGTCTGCCTGCGCGCGCCGGGCATGACGATGTACCGGATGCCGATCTTCACCTGGAACATCCTGATCACGAGCATCCTGATCCTGCTCGCGTTCCCGATCCTCACCGCGGCCCTGTTCGGCCTGATGGCGGACCGGCACCTCGGCGCCCACGTGTTCGACCCGGCCAACGGCGGGGTGATCCTGTGGCAGCACCTGTTCTGGTTCTTCGGCCACCCAGAGGTCTACATCGTCGCGCTGCCGTTCTTCGGGATCGTGTCGGAGATCTTCCCGGTCTTCAGCCGCAAGCCGGTGTTCGGCTACAAGGGCCTGGTGTTCGCGACGCTGTCGATCGCGGCGCTGTCGGTGGCGGTGTGGGCGCATCACATGTACGCGACCGGCGCGGTCCTGCTGCCGTTCTTCTCCTTCATGACGTTCCTCATCGCGGTCCCGACCGGCGTGAAGTTCTTCAACTGGATCGGCACGATGTGGAAGGGCCAGCTGTCCTTCGAGACGCCGATGATCTTCTCGATGGGCTTCATCGTCACGTTCCTCTTCGGCGGTCTGACCGGCATCATGCTGGCCGCTCCGGCGATCGACTTCCACGTGTCGGACAGCTACTTCGTGGTGGCGCACTTCCACTACGTCCTCTACGGCACGATCGTGTTCGCGACCTTCGCCGGGATCTACTTCTGGTTCCCGAAGATCACCGGCCGGATGATGGACGAGAAGCTCGGGAAGTGGCACTTCTGGACCACGTTCATCGGCTTCCACACCACGTTCCTGGTGCAGCACTGGCTGGGCGCGGAAGGCATGCCGCGGCGCTACGCGGACTACCTGGCCAGCGACGGGTTCACCACGCTGAACACGATCTCCACGATCGGCGCGTACATCCTCGGCGCGTCCACGCTGCCGTTCATCTGGAACGTGTTCAAGAGCTACCGGTACGGCGAGATCGTCACGGTCGACGACCCGTGGGGCTACGGCAACTCGCTCGAGTGGGCCACGTCCTGCCCGCCGCCGCGGCACAACTTCACCGAACTGCCCCGGATCCGCTCCGAGCGTCCGGCGTTCGAGCTGCACTACCCGCACATGGTCGAACGCCTCCACGCGGAAGGCGAGATCGGCTTCTTCGGCAAGGCCAAGCACGTCGGGGCCCCGTCGCAGAAGCTGGTGGACGCGACCATGCCGGGCGACCACAGCAAGGACAACGCGAGCGAGCAGTAACCAGCCGCTCGAAGATTTTCCCGGCGCGTGCCCGGTCGAGGTTTCTCTCGGCCGGGCACGCGCCGTTTTCGCGCCTGGAGCGAGGAGATCCGCGACCCGAAGCTGTCGGCGAAGAATCCGAAGATCCGGAGTCCGGGGCGGGAAGGTCCCGTCGCCAGCCTGATGGGTCACTACGGCCGAGGCACCTCGAATCAGCTCGGCGCACCCTCCGCCGGCGGCCAACTCCGCGGCTGCTCCGGAGCGAGAACCCTGCCCGTCACCAGCTAACCGGCATCCGGCGCGGCCCGCGTACCGGCATGTTGACCTTCCACTCGATCTCTCCGGCGATCCGCAGTCCCGGCAGCTTGCTCAGCAGCGCGCGCAGGCTTTCCTGCAGCTCGACCCTGGCGAGGTTCGCGCCGAGGCAGTGATGCACTCCGTGCCCGAAACCCAGGTGCGAGGCTCCCTTCCGGTCGAAGCGCAGCACATCGGGATTCTCGAACTGCCGGGGATCCCGGTTGGCCGAGGCGAAGTCGGACACCACCGGCTCGCCCGCGCGCACCAGCGAACCACCCACCTCGACGTCCTCCGTCGCATAGCGAGGAAAGCCCTGCCAGTGGCTCAGCGGGATGAACCGCGTCAGCTCCTCGACCGCGGCCGGCATCAGGCTGAGGTCGGCCCGCAGCTCGGCCAGCCGTTCGGGGTGCTCCAGGAGGACGAAGACCGAGCTGGCGATCAGGGACGCGGAGGTTTCGTGGCCGGCCACCAGAAGCCCGTCGCACAAATCGATCAGCTCCGCCTCGGAGAGCCTGTCGTGCTCGTTGCGGGACTCGACCAACGCGGTCATCAGGTCGTCGGCGGGCTCCGCGCGCCGGGCGGCGATGAGCCCGCTCATGTACTCCTGGAGTTCCGCTTCGTTGGCCTCGTACTCCTGAGCGGTGGTCTCGCTCGTGGACAGGAGCCGGTCGCTCCAGACCCGGAACTTCGGCCAGTCGGCCACGGGCACGCCGAGCAGCTCGCAGATCACCGCCACCGGCAGCGGCAACGCGAGATGTTCCACCAGGTCCGCCGGTCTGCCGCCGGCCACCATCGCGTCTACGAGGTCCTCGGCCAGCTGTCTGACCCGTCCGCGCAACTGCTGCACTCTGTTCTGGGTGAAGGCTTTGGCCACGAGCTTGCGCAGCCGGCTGTGTTCCGGCGGATCCATCATGATGATCCCGCCGTCCAGCTTGTGCGGCGTCATCCTCGGCACGTCGGCGTCGAGGGCCATGGCCCGGCTGAACCGCTGGTCGCCGAAGACCAGGCGAACGTCGTCGTAGCGAGCGGCCAGCCACGCCGGCTCGCCGTAGGGCAGCTTGATCCGGATCATCCCTGGAGCGTCGCGCGCCTCCTCGTAGGCCGGGTGGAGGGCGACTCCCTCGGCCGAGCCGAAGGGATAGCTGACGGGTTCGATCTGCAAGTTGCTGGTCATCCTTCGTGTGTATCGAGACAGTTGGGAGGAGAGCACCCCTAACCGGACGTCGGGGCGGGGTCGACAGCGCGCGGGACGTCGACCGGCGAGGGCTCTCGTCGCCCGTTCGTGGCACCGGCGGTGTGAAGCGCGGCACGGGGGCGTTCTGCCCGCCGCCGCAGGAGGCCAGACTGGGCGTGCCGACTCGCCGTGGCCTAAGCGTCGGTGCCGAGACGAACGAGGGATACCGAACCAGTGAGCCAGACTCCCGTCCTCATCACCACGACCGGTCCGGACAAGCCCGGGGTCTCGTCCGTGCTGTTCGCCGTGCTCACGCGGCACGACGTGGACGTGCTCGACATCGAGCAGGTGGTCATCCGAGGGCAGCTCGTGCTCGGCGTGCTCGCCGGCGTGTACCGCGATCCGGAGGGGCTCCAGGAGTCCGTCGAGCAGGCGATGGCGACCGTCGGCATGGAGGTCGAGGTGCGGATCGGCGACGCGATCGGCGCGGATCCGTTCGCGCTCGGCCGGCGCGATTCGTCGCACGTGCTCGTCTTGCTGGGGCGTCCGGTGACCGCGCGGGCGTTCTCCGAGATCGCGCGGCGGCTGGCGGGCGTCGGGGCGAACATCGACTCGATCCGCAGCGTCGCCGACTACCCGGTGACCGGGCTCGAACTGTACGTCTCGGTCCGCGAAGACACCGACGAGACAGACGCCGAACTCCGGTCCATGCTGGCCGACGCGGCGTCCGAGGCCAACGTCGACGTCGCCGTCGAGCGCGCGGGCATCACGCGCCGGGCGAAGCGGTTGGTGGTCTTCGACGTCGATTCGACGCTCGTGCAGGGCGAGGTCATCGAGATGCTCGGCGCGTACGCCGGGGTCGAGGAGCAGGTCCGCGAGATCACCGAGGCGGCGATGCGCGGCGAGCTGAACTTCGCCGAGTCGCTGGAGCGGCGCGTTTCGCTGCTGGCCGGGCTGCCCGCGAGCGTGATGGACGAGGTCGCGGCGAAGCTGGAGCTGACCCCCGGGGCCCGCACGACCGTCCGCACGCTGAAGCGGATGGGGTTCCGCTGCGGTGTCGTCTCCGGCGGATTCACCCAGGTCATCGACCATCTCGTGGACGACCTCGGCCTCGACTTCGCGGCGGCCAACGAACTGGAAGTCGTCGACGGCAAGCTCACCGGCCGCGTGGTCGGCGACATCGTGGACCGTGCGGGCAAGGCGACCGCGCTGCGCCGGTTCGCCGGGGAGTACGGGATCCCGCTGGGCGCGTGCGTCGCGGTCGGCGACGGGGCCAACGACATCGACATGCTGGCCGCGGCGGGCATGGGCGTCGCGTTCAACGCGAAGCCCGCTCTGCGCGAGGTCGCCGACACCGCCCTGTCCCACCCGTACCTGGACGCGGTGCTGTTCGTCCTCGGCGTCACGCGCGCCGAGGTCGAGGCAGCCGACGCCGCCGACGGACTAGAACTGGCCCGCCCGTGAACCCGCTGCTCGAACCCCTGCGCAGTCGTTACGCCTCGTGGCTCGGTCTGCCCGCCGAGGACACCTCGGACACGTCCGACGAGAACCCGGACGAGGTCCGCGCGATGCCGGTCATCCTGCGCATCGAACGAGCCGAACCGCCCGGCCGCACCACGCTGCTCGAAGCGGCGGCCGCGGCGGCGCTGGCGGTGTGTCTTGACGAACGCGCCGAGCCCGGCGGCGAATGGGCCGAACCGGTGCACGCGTGGCTCGACAACCGCATCCGGAAGGTCGCGCGCCGGGCTCGCGGCGCGCACTGGCAGGCGGTGCTCGACCAGCCGGGAATCACTGTCGAGGTCGACGGCGCGCAGGCGCGGGCGCTCGTGCCCGGGCTGGTCAAGGAGGCTCCGAAAGAGGTCTCGCGGTTGCAGATCTCCGGCAGCGAACTGCCCGCCGACACCCCCGGCCCGGCCCCGGCGGACGTTCCGCTGCTGATGCTGAACCCGGACGTCCCGATGACCGTCGGCAAGGCGTCCGCGCAGGTCGGGCACGCCACGATGATCCTCGCGTCGCTGCTGCCGGACGACGAACTGGCGGCGTGGGCGGCGAAGGACTACCGAGTCGCGGTCCGCACGCCCAGCCCGGCCCGGTGGAAGGAGCTGTGCCCGGTCGACGACCCGGAGGCGGGCTGGCGGGACAACCGAGTCATCGCTGTCCGCGATGCGGGATTCACCGAGGTCGACCCCGGCACGATCACCGTGCTGGCACAGCAGCCCGGAACATCGGCGTGACCCGCGCGGTTGGGCCAATGCAGTGACCCGACGGGCGGAAAGGCGTCTCGGATGACCTTGGAAGTACAGCGCGAAGGCACGCACAGTTTCGTGGGCCGCAACGAGCGCGGCGCGGAGGTGCGATTGGGCCGGGCCGGCGCGGAGGGCGCGTTCTCCCCGGCGGAACTCCTGCAGATCGCGGCGGCGGGCTGCTCCGCGGTGACGGCGGAGCAGCTGATCACGCGCCGGGTGGGCGAGGATTCGAAATTCCGGGTCGCGGTGACCGCCGACCGGCGCGAGGGAGCATCGGAACTGGACGCGGTGCACGTCGCGTTCGACGTCGACGTCTCGGCCCTGGACGAGGACCAGCGAGAAGCCCTGGCGGGCGCGGTGGACCGGGCGATCGAGCGGCTGTGCACGGTGAGCCGGACGCTGAAGAAGGGCATTCCGGTTACGGAGACCTTCCCGACCGCTTGAGTTCTCGCTGCGGGGTGCGAGCCGCCGATCCGGGGCCGGGGGCGGTTTGTGGTGAAGCTGCGGAGCGGCGGCCTCGGTGTGCGGTAGGGCTGCTGCGCGGCGGTGGCGGAGTCGCTGTGGCGGCTGTTCCGTCGCCGGGCTGCCAGGCTGCGGTGCGAGGTGGTGCGCGGGCCGCCGATCCAGTCGGCGGGCGACGTTAGCGGCGGGGCTGCGGAGCGGCAATGGCGGCGGGTGGTTCTTGCGGTGGCGGGCGTTTCATCGTCGGTTGCCGGGTTGCCGGGGTCTCTCGCAAGCGGAGCCGCGTAGCGGACTTGTGAAGCGGTCGCCAGACCGCGCCGAACGAGACCGGCGGGCACCCCACGCCGCTGCCAACTCGCCCCCATCGAACCGAACAGCAGCGCGCGTCCGCGAACCCTTGTCCGCCAAGGCTTTCCAGCCGGATAGTGGTCAGCGACCCGGCACTGTCGAACGAGCCCGGCTCAGCTTTGCCACACCACGTACGCCTGGTCGGCGTCCGTGGTCATCGCCTCGATGAACTTCTCGTTGTCGAACCCCGGCAAGGTCTGCAGGCGTTCGATGAGGGCGTCCGCGGCCGGGTCGCCGCTGGGGACTGCGGTGCCTTTGCCGTCGTTGCCGACCAGCATGAAGAAGACGTCTTCGTTCCAGGGGCCGTCCGGGATGACTCTCACCATGACCGATTGCAGGTCCGACCACGTCACAGCTTCTTCGCTGCCATCGGCGAGCCGGCGCCGGACCCCGGTGTCGTCAACACTGACGGTCCGGGATTGGGCGCTGGACGAATCCTGGGTCAACGGTGCTCCCTGTCGTGTTCGTTCCACTCACCGTACCCGCCTGTCCGGTTCGCTCGGTCAGGCGGGCGCGGCGGCGTCGAGTCGCTTCAGCGCGGCGCGGGCGACTTGCGGATCTGTGGTCGGCCAGAACGGCGGCAGCGACGCGCGCAGGAAACCGCCGTAGCGGGCGGTGGCCAGGCGGGAGTCCAGCACCGCCACTACGCCGCGGTCGGTGACTGAGCGGTGCAGGCGGCCGGTGCCCTGGGCCAGCAACAACGCCGCGTGGGTCGCGGCGACGGTGAGGAATCCGTTGCCGCCCCGGGCTTCCACCGCGCGTTGGCGAGCCGACGACACCGGGTCGTCCGGGCGGGGGAACGGGATCCGGTCCACCACCACGAGCTGCAGCGACGGCCCGGGCACGTCCACGCCCTGCCACAGCGTCAGCGTGCCGAACAGGCAGGTGCGCGCGTCTTCGGCGAACTGCCGCACCAGCAACGGTGTCGCGTCGTCGCCCTGGCAGAGGATCGGGTAATCGAGCCGTTCCCGCATGGCTTCCGCGGCCTGTTTCGCCGCGCGCATCGAGGAGAACAGGCCCAGCGTCCGGCCGCCCGCGGCTTCGACCAGTTCGGCCAGTTCGTCCATTGTGGACTCGGCGAGCCCGTCGCGGCCCGGCGGCGGCAGGTGTTTGGCGAGGTAGAGGATGCCGTTGCGGCGATGGTCGAACGGCGAACCGACGTCCAAGCCGGTCCACTTCGGGCCGGTCTCCTCGTCCGACGGCGCTTCCTTGTCGGTGGCCGTGCCCGGCGACTTCACCACGCGCGCGCCGCTCGGCGGGAGGCCCCATTGCCGTGCCATGGTGTCGAATTCGCCGCCGAGGGTGAGCGTCGCGGAGGTCAGCACGGTGGTGTGCTGGTTGAACACGCGCTCCCGCAACAACCCGGCGACACCGAGCGGAGCGACCTTCAACGCGGGCGGGCGCGGGTTCGCCGAGTACTTGTCTCCGGTCACCCAGACGACGTCGCGCTGGTGCGCCAGATCCTCGTCGTACGCGTCGAGCAGCCGAACCGCGGTGTCGTGCACTTCCTCGAGCAGCGACCGCGCCAGCTTGCGCGCGGTGGCTTCGCCGACGTCTTCCTTGCGATCCGACCCCAGCGCGGTGAGGCATTCCTTCGCCGCGTCGCGCACCGCCGGGATCGCGCCCTGCAACGGACGGGGCAGCGCGTCGAGCCTTCCGGCCGGGATGTCGTCGAGGATCAGCGCGAGCCCGTCCGACGACTCCAGCAGCCGGTCCGCGATTCCCGCGTCGATCAGCTTGCCGCAGCGGCGCGCGGCGGCCGACACCATGGCGCTGGTGAGTTCGCCGGTCGCGACCGAGGTGACCCGGTCGACCAGGTCGTGCGCCTCGTCGATGATCACCAGGTCGTGGTCCGGCAGCACCTGATAGCCCTGCAGCGCGTCGATGGCCAGCAGCGCGTGGTTGGTGACCACGACGTCGGCTTTGCCGGCCTCGGCTCGCGCGCGTTCGGCGAAACAATCGGTGCCGACCGGGCACTTCGCGGCCCCGAGGCATTCCCTCGCGGTGACCGAAACCTGCCGCCACGCCTGATCGGACACGCCGGGCACCAGCTCGTCGCGGTCGCCGGTTTCGGTGTCCGACACCCACTCGTGCAGCCGCGTGACTTCCTTGCCGAGGCGGGACACCGCGAACGGGTCGAACAGCTGCGCGTCCTCGGGCTCGTCGGCCGGACCGGTGTCGAGCCGGTGCAGGCACAGGTAGTTGCGGCGGCCCTTGAGGATCGCGAAGGTCGGTTCGCGCCCGAGCGGCTTCTTGAGCGCCTTCGCCAGGCGCGGGAGATCGCGGTCGACCAGCTGGCGCTGCAACGCGATGGTGGCCGTGGAGACGACGACGGTGGTGTCTTTCTCCACCGCGTGCCGGATCGCGGGCACCAGGTACGCCAGCGATTTGCCGGTGCCCGTTCCCGCTTGCACGGCGAGGTGTTCGCCGGTGCGGATGGCGTGGCCGACGGCATCGGCCATCTTCACCTGGCCGGGGCGTTCAGCGCCGCCGACGGACTCCACCGCGTGGGTGAGGAGTTCGAGGACGCCGGGGAAATCGGTTCGGGCGGGCACAGCGAGACACGATAGCCGCCAGGTACGACAGGATCTTCGATCCGGCGCGAACGGACCCCTCGCGCCGGACCGAAGATCCCGGAAATCCGGCTCAGTCTTCCTTGCGGAACCGCGAAACCGCGGCCCACGCGAGCGGCAGCACCCCGGCCGCGACCACGGTCTTCAGCACGTCGCCGACGAGAAACGGCGTGACGCCCTTGTCGAACGCGGTGGCGAGATCGAATCCGGTGGCGGCCATCAGCCACGGCACGCCGAAGGCGTAGATCACGACATTGCCGAGCACCATGGTCCCCGCCGTGCGCAGCGGAGTGCGGTCGCCGCCGCGGCGGGCGAGCGCGCCCACGACCGCGCCGGCGGCCACGAACCCGACGATGTAACCCGCCGAGGCGCCGGACAGCCCGGAGGTGCCGCCCTGGAACCACGGCACGCCGGCCGCGCCGACGAGCAAGTACAGCAGCAGCGAGGCGGCGCCGCGGCGCATGCCGAGCGTCGCGCCGACGAGCAGCGCGGCGAAAGTCTGGCCGGTCATCGGAACCGGCGTGCCCGGAATCGGGATGATCAGCTGCGCGGCCGCGCCGGTGAGCACGGCGCCGCCGGCGGCCAGCGCCAGGTCGCGCACCAGGGTGCCGGGCACGAGGTCGGCCAGCACCTGACGGCGGGCCGGGAGAGACAGTGACGACACGGGACCTCCAACCACGGAAAACGGACGTCCGGGCAGGTTATCGCCGAGGGACCGGACGGAACGAGACAAGTTGCGTTCCTCACCACCCCTGTCTCCCGCCACACGTCCGGGTGAGCTGCGACCGTCGACGTTTGGGACCCCCGCCGCGGCGCCGATGTCGAAGCACGGGCGAAGGGAGACAGGTCGAATGCGCGGACGGATCCTGCTGGTCACCGGGGTTTTCCTGGCTGCGGCTCCGACGGCGGCGCACGCCGATCCGCCGACGTCCACCGGCTGGGGTTCCGCGGGCAGCCTCGACGTCATGGTGGACAACGAGCACGTGGTCACCGGGGAACTGGCGCGTTGCGACGCCGACGGCCCGGCTTCCGCGCGCACCGCCGGCGGCGCGGCGGGCGAGGTCGCGATGTTCGGCTTCGGCGGAGCCACCTGCGAGCGGAACGGCCCGGTCGCCAAGGTGCAGACCGGCGGGCAGCGGTTCGAATCCGACCTGCTCACCCGGTACGGCGGGCCGGAGCTGAAGGTCCGCACGTACTCGGCAGGCTGCGCCACCACGACGGATTCGGGCAGCACCGGATCGATGTCGATCGGCGAGGTCTCCGGCTTCACCGTGCCGTCGTCGATCCCGGCGAACTACCGGATCACCATCCCCGGCGGCGCGGCGGGCACCGCGCTGGCCACGATCACGCTGAACGAGACCGTGACGCCGCAGCCCGCCGACGGCAGCCTGGTCACGCACGCGGTGCACGTGAAGCTGTTCCCGCAGGGCGGTCCGGCGAGCGGGGACATCTACCTCGGCACCGCGGCGTGCGATCCGTACGGCAAGGGCGGCGCGCCGGCCTCGTGAGCGGCAATGCCGGTTCTAACCGGGATTAACACTCACGAGGGCGGCAGGGCGGGCGTGCCGGTGTAGCGCACCCCCGCCTCGTCGAAGTCCTTCAGCGTCGCGTCCACCGTCGGCTGCGAACCGCCGACGGTCAGGTCCAGCAGCACCTGCACGTTGAACCCGGCCCGCGCGGCGTCGAGGGCGGT
Organism: Amycolatopsis sp. VS8301801F10; assembly: GCF_046195355.1. Taxonomy (NCBI): domain Bacteria; kingdom Bacillati; phylum Actinomycetota; class Actinomycetes; order Pseudonocardiales; family Pseudonocardiaceae; genus Amycolatopsis; species Amycolatopsis sp. VS8301801F10. Next base: position 3,124,054 of record NZ_CP176065.1, read on the forward strand.
CGCGCGCACGCAGAAGTCGGTCGCGATGCCGACCACGTCGACGTCGGTCACCTCGTGCGCGCGAAGCCACTCCTCGAGCGTCTTGCCGTCGCCGGACTTGCCCTCGAAACCGGAGTACGCCGCGCTGTACTCGCCCTTCGAGAACACCGCCTCGACCGGCACCACGTCCAGCGCGTCGTGGAAGGACGCGCCCGCCGTGCCCGCGACGCAGTGCGGCGGCCAGCTGGTGTTGAAGTCGGGCGTGTCGCTGAAGTGGTCGCCCGGGTCGATGTGGTGGTCGCGGGTGGCGACGACGTGCGCGTAGCCGCCCTCGGCCATCCGCCGCGAGATGGCGGCCGCGGCGGCCGCCCCGCCCGGCAGGCCGAGCGAGCCTCCCTCGCAGAAGTCGTTCTGCACATCCACCACGATCAGCGCGGTTGTCATGGTCGGCTCCCTACAAAAAAGTCGTCGGTATCGCGGGCTCGCCGTGCGAGAGCTTGAGGCCCTCCCACGGCAGGCTCACCTGCGCGCGCCGCAAGCGGGCGCGCGCGTCGTCCAGCGTGGGCAGATCATCCACCGGCACGCCGCCGCGCACCAGGGGGATCTGCAGCTCGAGATCGTTCTCGCCGGGCTCCGGGCGGCCGCCGGCGGCGGTCCAGACCACTTCCTCGACCGCCGTGCCGGTGCTCCGGTGCCGGCGCAGCGCGTGCTTGCGCCCGCCGCGGGATTCCTTGTGCGCACTGCGTTTCGCGACCGGCCGTCCGTCGACCTCGACCAGCTTGTACACCATCCCGGCGGTCGGCGCGCCGGAACCGGTGACCACCGAGGTGCCGACGCCGTAGGCGTCCACCGGCTCCGCGCGCAGCGCCGCGATCGCGTGCTCGTCGAGGTCGCCGGACACCACGATCCGGGTGTCCTTCGCGCCGAGCGCGTCGAGCTGGTCGCGGGCCTTGCGGGCGAGCGGGCCGACGTCGCCGGAGTCGATCCGGATCGCGCCCAGCTCCGGTCCGGCGACGCGCACCGCCGCCTCGATGCCCGCGGTGATGTCGTAGGTGTCCACCAGGAGAGTGGTATCCGCACCCATTTTGCTGACCTGGGCGCGGAACGCGGCTTCCTCGCTGTCGTGCAGCAGCATGAACGCGTGCGCGACCGTGCCGCGGGTCGGGATCCCGTAGCGGCGGCCCGCTTCGAGATTCGACGTGGTGGCGAATCCTGCCAGGTAGGCGGCGCGCGCGGCGGCGACCGCGGCGTACTCGTGCGTGCGCCGTCCGCCCATCTCGATGATCGGCCTGCCGTGCGCCGCGCCGGACATCCGCGCCGCCGCGGACGCGATCGCGCTGTCGTGGTTGAGGATCGACAGCACCACCGTCTCCAGCACCACCGCTTCGGCGAAACTGCCGGTCACGGTGAGGATCGGCGAACCGGGGAAGTACAGGTCGCCTTCGCGGTAGCCGTCGATGTCGCCGCGGAATTCGTAGTCCGCCAGCCACGCCAGCGTTTCCGGGTCGACGACCGCGGTCTGCTCCAGCATGGCCAGTTCGGCGTCGGTGAACCGGAAGTCGGCGATCGCGTCGAGCACGCGCGCGGTGCCCGCGACGACGCCGTAGCGGCGGCCGTCGGGAAGCCGGCGCGCGAAGACTTCGAACACGCACGGCCGGTCGGCCGTCCCGTCCGCGAGCGCGCTCGCCAGCATGGTCAGCTCGTAGTGGTCGGTGAGCAGCGCCGTGCTGGCGCTGGTGACCGGCTCGGGGGAACCCATGGGAGCAGCCTATTCACTCACATGGACGGACCTGGCGCGGCGTACCGGGATGGCCCCGTGACACCATGGGGTGCATGTCCACGCCTGTCGCATCCGAACAGACGCAGGTCGATCCACTCGGGGCCGAGCTGGCCGAATCCGACCAGCCCTGGCGGACGATCGTCTGGAACGATCCGGTCAACCTGATGTCGTACGTGACGTACGTCTTCCAGAAGCTGTTCGGCTACAGCCGGGACCACGCCACGAAGCTGATGCTCGACGTGCACAACAAGGGCAGGGCGATCGTGTCGTCCGGTTCGAAGGAGAAGGTGGAGACCGACGTGGCGAAGCTGCACGCGGCGGGCCTGTGGGCGACCATGGAACAGCCCTCGTGAAGGCCTGGCGGCGCAAGGGGGACGCCATCCTCGCCGGGTTCGAGCAGCAGGAGGCCGCGGTGCTGCGCGGGCTGGTCGGGCAGCTCGAGGACATGCTCACCGCCCGGGCCGAGGAGGCCCCGCAGGACGAACTGGCCGAGCTGACCGGGATCCGCACCGGGCCCGCCGAATCGCCGGACGACCCGGTGCTGTCGCGGCTGCTGCCGGACTTCCACCGGCTCGACCCGGACAACCCGAGCCGCGAGGACCTCGATTCGGCGGCGGCGATGCGGTCGCTGCACGAGCCGGAGCTGCTGGAGAAGAAGGTCGGCGTCGCGAAGATCGTGCTCGACACGCTCCCGCGCGACGGCGGTTCGGTGAAGCTGACCTTCGAGCAGGCCGACGCCTGGCTCGGCGCGCTGAACGACGTCCGGCTGGCGCTCGGCACCGCGCTCGACGTCACCGAGGACATGCCCGACGAGCTGCCGGAAGACGACCCCCGCGCACCCCATCTCGGCGTCTACCATTGGCTGACATGGGTGCAGGAGACGCTGATCCAGGCGCTGACCGGCTGACCGGCGGGAAAATCACCGACGTCCCCGGCGTGCTCGTGGGCCATCACCAACGGCTCGGCGACGGCTGGGCTTCCGGAACCACTGTCGTGCTCGTCCCCGACGGCGCGACCGGCGCGGTCGATCAGCGGGGCGGCGCGCCCGGCACGCGCGAAACCAACCTGCTGGAGCCGGAAAACCTGGTGCAGCAGGTGAATGCGGTCTGTCTTTCCGGCGGAAGCGCGTACGGGCTCGCGGCGGCGGACGGCGTGATGCGGTGGCTTTCCGAGCGGAACTACGGGTTTCCCGTTGGCGCGCAGCCGTATGAGGTGGTGCCGATCGTGCCCGCCGCGGTGCTGTTCGACCTGCCGCGCAGCGCGTGGGGCAATCGGCCGGATGCCGATTTCGGTTACGCCGCTTGCGAAGCAGCCGGGGAAGCCGTCGCGATGGGCACCGTCGGCGCGGGCTCGGGCGCGGTGGTCGGGTCGCTGAAGGGCGGCATCGGAACGGCGAGCGAGGTCGTCGGAGACGTGACCGTCGGCGCGATCGCCGCGGTGAACGCGGCCGGCCAGGCGGTGGATTTCGCGACCGGACGGGCGTTCGCCGCTGATCACGAAGTCGACGGCGAGTTCGGTGTCCGCTGGCCGGATCGCCCCGGCGAGGCGCCGAGCCAGCGGACCGACCTGAACACCACGATTGGCGTAGTGGCTTGCGACGCGGCGCTGACGAAGGCCGAGGCACGCCGGTTGACGGTGGCCGCGCAGGACGGGCTGGCGCGCGCGGTGCGTCCGGCGCACTCGATGTTCGACGGCGACACCGTGTTCGCGCTGGCGACGGGCGCGCAGCAGCTGCCGGGGGAGCCCGGGTCGTTCGCGCTGGCGGCGCGAGCGGGTGCGCTGGACGCGCTCTGCGCGGCGGCGGCGCGGGTGTTCGCGCGGGCGATGGTGCACGGGCTGCTGTCCGCGACCTCCGCGGCCGGCGTCCCGGCTTATCGCGACGTGTGGCCGGAGGCGCTGGAGGTCAGAACGGGTCCTTAGGCAGGCAGTCCTCGCTCCGCTCGAGGTCGGCGGCGCGCACGACGGCCACGTACTCCTCGTCGATCTCCAGCACCAGGTCGCCGAACGACACGGTCGGCCCGAGCGAGGGATGGGTCTCCACCGGGCCCAGCTCGGTGGAACGCGGCAGCTGCGCCCACACCGAAACCGGCTTCCACCGGCGGAAAGCGCTGCAGGCGAGCACGGTGACGTGCCGGTCGGTGACCACGACGAGGAAGTTCCGGTGCGCGGCCATCATCGTGACCATCAGCGATGTGGCGGGGAACACGTACTGGACGACGTCCCCTTCGGCCAGCAGGCCACGGCAGCGTTCGCGGATCTTCGAGGACACCGGCATCCGGTAATTGTGCCCTGACCTGCGGTTGAGCGGTAGCTCTCACAGTGTGGACTCGTTCGGTCCACGAACTAAGATGTCCGTGTGCTCCGGATCCGCCGTGAACTCGTCGACGAGATCGTCGCCCACGCCCGCCGCGACCACCCCGACGAAGCGTGCGGGGTGGTGGCCGGTCCTGCCGGCTCGGACCGCCCCGAGCGGTTCATCCCGATGCTGAACGCGGCCCGCTCGCCGACGTTCTACGAGTTCGACTCGGGCGACCTGCTCAAGCTCTACCGCGAGATGGAAGCGAACGACGAGGTCCCGGTGGTCATCTACCACTCGCACACTGCGACCGAGGCCTACCCGTCGCGCACCGACGCGAACATCGCCGCCGAACCCGACGCGCACTACGTGCTCGTCTCGACCAGAGAGCCCGATTCGCACGAGTTCCGCTCGTACCGGATCGTGGACGCCGAGATCACCGAGGAGCCGGTCGAGATCATCGACTGACTGCCGGAATAAAGCGCGGCGTCCGATACGTCAGCGTGTAGGAACCCACCCGGAGGTAGAAAACCATGGCCGTGACCGTGTCCATCCCGACCATCCTGCGCACCCACACCGGCGGCGAGAAGTCCGTCGAGGCGTCGGGCAAGACTGTCCTCGAGATCATCGACGACGTCGAGTCGCGGCACGCCGGGCTGAAGGCCCGCCTGGTCAAGGAGGAGAAGCTGCACCGCTTCATCAACGTCTACGTCAACGACGAGGACGTGCGCTTCTCCGGCGGGCTCGACGCCGAGGTCAAGGACGGCGACACCCTCACCATCCTGCCCGCCGTCGCGGGCGGCGCGCGCTGAGCCGATGGCTCGCTACGAGTCCCTCCTCGACGCGCTCGGCGGCACCCCGCTGGTCGGCCTGCCCCGGCTGTCGCCGACCGACGAGGTGCGGCTGTGGGCGAAGCTCGAGGACCGCAATCCGACCGGCTCGATCAAGGACCGGCCCGCGCTGGCCATGATCGAGGCGGCGGAGCGGGACGGCATCCTGCGCCGCGGGTCCACGATCCTCGAACCGACCTCGGGCAACACCGGGATCTCGCTGGCCATGGCCGCGAAGCTGAAGGGCTACGGCCTGGTGTGCGTGATGCCGGAGAACACCTCCGCCGAACGCAAGCAGCTGCTGCAGGCCTACGGCGCGCGGATCGTGTTCTCGCCGGCCGCGGGCGGCTCGAACGAGGCCGTGCGGCGGGCCAAGGAGCTGGCGAAGCAGAACCCGGACTGGGTGATGCTCTACCAGTACGGCAACCCGGCCAACGCGGACGCGCACTACCGCGGGACCGGACCGGAGCTGCTGAAGGACCTGCCGACGCTGACGCATTTCGTCGGCGGGCTCGGGACGACCGGGACGCTGGTGGGCGTGGGCCGGTACCTGCACGAGCACAAGCCGGACGTCCAGGTCATCGCGGCGGAGCCCCGGTACGGCGAGCTGGTGTACGGCCTGCGGAACCTCGACGAGGGATTCGTTCCCGAGCTGTACGACGAGAGCGTGCTCAACGGACGCTATTCGGTGGGGGCGTACGACGCTCTTCGGCGGACGCGGGAGTTGCTGGAGCACGAGGGCATCTTCGCCGGGATCTCCACGGGCGCGGTGCTGCACGCCGCGCTCGGGGTCGCGGAGAAGGCCGCGGCTCGCGGCGAGAAGGCGGACGTGGCTTTCGTGGTCGCGGACGCCGGCTGGAAGTACCTGTCGACCGGCGCGTATTCCGGGTCGCTGGACGAAGCGGCAGAACGGCTCGACGGTCAGCTCTGGGCCTGACCGGACGCTCGCTCGTGAGGGGAATCCGGCCGGGTTCCCCTCACGGCAGCAATCCCTTGACGAGTGCGCGTACGCCTCGTTCGTAACTGTCTTGTGCGGTAAGGCTTTCCCAGCGCGGCCCGATCTCGGCGAGCGTGGGGAATTCCGTCGCGTCCAGGTCCGCGAAGACTCGCTCGCGGTAGGTGTCGCCGCCCTGGTCCCGTCGCCGCGCGGCCGCCGCGCGTGAGCTGATCTCGCCGAGCGTGTAGTGCCACACCGCTCGGTAGACCTCCACCGCCGCTTCCAGCGGCAGACCGGCTTTTCCCGCCGCGGCAACGATTTTCTCCGGGTACCACAGCCCTCCGACCGACAGCAGGTCGTCCGAGCGCAGTACCTCCACGATCCACGGGCAGCCCGCCAGCCCGTCCCGCATCGCCTTCGCGACCGCCACGATCCGGTCTTCCGGTTCCTCGGGGAGGTTCTCCGGCCGAGGCATTTCGCGGTGCGCGTAGTCGTCCAGCAGCAGAAGCAGCAGCCCCTCTTTGTCGCGCACGTGGTGGTAGAGCGCCATCGCCGTGCTGCCGACCTCCCGGGCGAGCCTGCGCATGGTCAACGCGTCGACGCCTTCGGAATCGATGACCCGGTGGGCGGCGGCCACGATGTCGGCCTTGGAGATCTTCGGCGGCCGGCCGGTGCGCGCTGGCATGTCGCCATGCTACTTTTTATACATGTACAAAAACTACTGGGGGACGGTCGCCGCGCTGGCGTTCGCGGTGGCGGTCGGGACCTTGCAGATGACCGTGGTGGTGCCGTTGCTGCCGCGGCTGCAGCTCAAGCTCGGGGTGCCGCTCAGTTCGGTGTCGTGGGCGCTGACCGCCGGGCTGCTGGCGGGCGCGGTCGCGATTCCGCTGGTCGCGCAGCTGGGCGACCTCTACGGCCGGCGCACGATGTCGCTGGTCGTGCTCGGGTTGCTGGTCGGGGGATCGGTGCTGGCGGCGGTGGCGGATTCGCTGCCGTTGCTGGTCGCCGGCCGGATCCTGCAGGGCACGGCCGCGCCGTTGCTGCCGCTCGCGATCGGCCAGGCCAGGAACGTGGTGCCGCCCCGGTCGTTGCCGACCGCGATCGGGGTGCTGAGCGCGACGATCGGGGCGGGCAGCGGCGGCGGGATGATCCTGGCCGGACTCGCCGGCGGTGACCATCGGCTGGTGTTCTGGGTGCTGGCGGCGCTCGGCGTGGTGGCGTTCGCGCTGGTCGCGGCGGTTCGGGAGGACCGGACGGCGGCGGTGCGGAGCGGTTCGCCGGACCTGCTGGGCGCGGTGCTGGTGTCGGGCTGGCTGATCTGCCTGCTGCTGGCGATCAGCAAGGGGGCCGAATGGGGCTGGGCGACCGTCGGGTTGCTGGCCGCGGCCGTGGTGCTGGCGGCGGCGTGGGTGGTGACGGCGCGGCGCGCGAAAACGCCGTTGATCGAGATTCCGATGCTGCTGCACCGAAAAACGGTCGGCGCGACGGTGGCGTCGTTCCTGCTGGGCTTCGCGTTGTTCTCCACGATCATGACGCTGTCGGCGTATGCGCAGGGCGTGCTCGGGGCGTCGGTTTTGCAGGTGGGGCTTTACCTTCTGCCGACGACGATCCTGATGCTGGTGGTTTCGGTGCTGGCCGGTTCGTTGATGCGCCGGTTCAGCGCGCCCGCGCTGGTCGCAGGCGGTTCGGTGGTGGTCCTGGCGGCCGCGTTGTGGCTGACAGCGTTGCCGGGGGACGGGCTTGCGCTTTACGCCGTCGCGGCTGTGCTGGGGCTGGGGATCGGGCTGGGATACGCCGCGTTGGGGACGATGGCGGTCGAGCATGTCGAACCCGCGAAAACGGCCGCGGCTGGCGGGATCAACGCGCTGGTTCGCGTGGTGGGCAGCAGCCTTGCCGGAGCCGTTGGCGCGGTGGTGTTGTCGGCCGGCGGTCCGGGATGGAGCTTCGTGGTGGCGGCGGTGGCCGCGCTGCTGTCGGCGGTGTTCGCCGCCGGCTACGGAAACTTGCTCCGGAAGCCCGCGATGGCCTGACCGCTCACCCGGAGGCGAAGTTCAGGGATTTCTCCCGAGGCCGCTCGCCCGGCCCCGACGTAGCCTGAGGGCGTGAGCACACTGCCTCCCCTCCCGCCGACGTCGCCGCCGCCTGCTGGCAGCGGCAAGCCGGTCGACGCCGCGAAGCGCATCCTGCCGCCCCATCCCAAGGCCGCGGCGTTCGTCGCGCTGGGGTTCGTGGCGGTGCTGTACCTCGTGGAACTGCTCGACGTGATCCTGCCGGGCGAGTTCACCCACGGCGGGATCCTGTCGCGGGAGGCGTCCAGCCTCGACGGCATCCTCTGGGCGCCGCTGCTGCACGCGGGCTGGTCGCACCTGTTCTCCAACACGGTGCCGGTGCTGGTCTTCTCCTTCCTCGCGATGGCGGCGGGCATCGGCCGGTTCGCCGTGGTCACCGGGATCATCTGGCTGGTTTCCGGGCTCGGCGTGTGGCTGGTCGGACCGGCGAACGCCTACACCGTGGGCGCTTCCGGGCTGGCCTTCGGCTGGCTCGCGTACCTGCTGGTGCGCGGCCTGTTCCACCGGTCGCTCGCGCAGATCGCGGTCGCCGTCGTGCTGCTCGGCATCTGGAGCGGGATGCTCTGGGGCCTGCTGCCCGGCAACCCCGGGATCTCCTGGCAGGGCCACCTCTTCGGCGCGCTGGCCGGCATCCTCGCCGCGTGGCTGACCTCACGGGGCGAACGCGTCAAATCCCCGAAGATCGCTCCGCAGGCCCCGGGTAACCTCGGCTTGTGAGTTCTCCTGACGCGCCCATCGGTGTCTTCGATTCCGGCGTCGGCGGGCTCACCGTCGCACGCTCGATTCTCGAACTGCTTCCTGCCGAGCAGCTGCGCTACGTAGGCGACACCGCGCGCAACCCGTACGGCCCGCTGCCCATCGCCACTGCCCGCGAGTACGCGTTGGCCGCTCTCGACGACATGGTCGAGAGCGGGGTGAAGGCGTTGGTGATCGCGTGCAACACAGCGTCCGCAGCCTGCCTTCGCGACGCGCGCGAACGCTACGACGTGCCTGTGATCGAAGTGGTCCTTCCGGCCGCGCGCCGGGCCGCGGTCGCAACGCACAGCGGGCGGGTCGGTCTGATCGGCACTGAGGGCACTGTGCGTTCGAGGGCGTACGACGACGCCTTCGCCGCCGCGCCCGACGTACGCCTCACTAGCGTCGCCTGCCCGCGCTTCGTGGACTTCGTGGAGCGCGGCATCACGACCGGCCGACAGATTCTCGGTCTGGCACAGGGGTATCTGCAGCCGTTGCTCGAAGCTGACGTCGACACGCTCATCCTCGGCTGCACGCACTATCCGCTGCTGTCCGGTGTCCTGCAGATTGTGATGGGACAGGACGTCACGCTCGTCTCCAGCGCCGACGAAACCGCCAAGGACCTTTACCGCGTGCTGACCGAACTCGACCTGCTCGCCGAGCGCGACGAGCCGCCGCGGCACGAGTTCCTCGCCACTGGTTCGCCGGAGCCGTTCGCCCGCTTGGCGCAGCGGTTCATGGGCTTCGCGCCGGGTGCGCTGGCTCCGGTCAGTGCGTGACACTGCGGCGGCGCGGAGCAGAGTTAGGGTTACCGGGTGCGACTGACGATCCTCGGGTGTTCGGGCAGCATCCCCGGGCCGAACGCCGCCGCGTCCGGATATCTCCTGGAGGCGGAAGGCTATCGGCTCGGGCTCGAGCTGGGCACCGGCACGTTCGCCCAATTGCAGACCGTGCTGGACCCGTTCGACCTGGACGCGCTGGTTCTTTCGCACCTGCACGCCGACCACTGCGCCGACGTCAACTCCCTGACCGTGCTTCGTCGCTACCACCCCGCGCCGCCGTATCCCGCGCGCCCGCGACGGTTGCCGCTGTACGCGCCAGCGGAAGCTCCTTCGCGCCTTGCGCACGCGTACGCAGCCGACGCGGCGGAGCGCGCTGGCGCGGATCTGTCGGACGTGTACGAGTTCCACGAGCTGCGCGAAGAGACAGTCCAGATCGGGCCCTTCGACGTGACCGCCGTCGCCGTGTACCACCCGACGCCCGCTTTCGGCCTGCGCATCGCGTACGGCGGCACCATCCTCGCGTACACCGGCGACACGGGGTTGTGCCGCGGCCTCGGCGAACTGGCCGACGGTGTCGATGTGCTGCTTTCCGAAGCTTCGTGGACCGACGCCGCCGACCGTCCGCAAGGCGTGCATCTCTCCGGGAAAGAAGCAGGTGAACTGGCCAAGGACGCCGGGGTCGGCCGTCTGCTGCTGACCCATGTCGCGCCGTGGACGGACCGGAACGCGGTCCTGGCCGAGGCCAAAGCGGTGTTCCCGGACGCCGAGCTGGTGACGCAGGGCGCGGTGTACGACCTCTGATCGCGAAAGTGTCAGGGTGACGTCCTAGAGTGCTTCCCGTGGCTAGAAAAGATGGCAGGAACGACGACCAGCTCCGCGAAGTGAAGCTCACCCGCGGGTTCCAGAAGTGGCCTGCCGGGTCGGTGCTCGTCGAGTTCGGCAACACCAGGGTGCTGTGCGCGGCGAGCGTGACCGAGGGCGTGCCGCGCTGGCGTGCCGGGTCCGGTCTCGGCTGGGTGACCGCGGAGTACGCGATGCTCCCGTCCGCGACCAACACCCGCAGCGACCGGGAAGCGGTCAAGGGCCGGATCGGCGGCCGCACGCACGAGATCTCCCGGTTGATCGGCCGCTCCCTGCGCGCCTGCATCGACCTGGCCGCGCTCGGCGAGAACACCATCGTCATCGACTGCGACGTGCTCCAGGCCGACGGCGGCACCCGCACCGCCGCGGTCACCGGCGGCTACGTGGCGCTGGCGGACGCGATCACCTGGCTGGGCGCGGCGAACCGGCTCAACGACCCGCAGCCGCTGTCGTCCTCGGTGGCCGCGGTGAGCGTCGGCGTCGTGGACGGCCGGGTGCGCCTCGACCTGCCGTACGAGGAGGACTCGCGCGCCGAGGTCGACATGAACGTGGTCGCCACCGACGCCGGAACCCTCATCGAGGTGCAGGGCACCGGCGAAGGAGCCACCTTCGCGAGGTCCACTTTGGACACCATGCTGGACCTGGCGCTGGCCGGCTGCGCGGAACTGACGCGGCTGCAGAACGAAGCGCTGGCGCTGCCGTATCCGGGCGAGCTGCCGGAACCGCGTCCGGACAAGAAGAAGGGCCAGAAGTGACCAAACTGCTGCTGGCCACCCGGAACGCGAAGAAACTGGGCGAACTGCGCCGGATCCTGGAGGCGGAAGGCATCCAGGGCGTCGAGGTGCTCGGCCTGAACGACGTCGAGGAGTTCCCAGAGGCCCCGGAAACCGCCCCCGACTTCGAAGGCAACGCCGCGGCCAAGGCCCGGGACGCGGTGGCCGCCACCGGATTGCCCGCCATCGCAGACGATTCGGGGCTGTCCGTCGACGCGCTGAACGGCATGCCGGGCGTCCTGTCGGCCCGCTGGTCCGGCAAACACGGCGACGACGAAGCGAACCTGAACCTCGTGCTGGCCCAGCTGACGGACACCCCGGACGAGCGCCGGGGAGCGGCGTTCGTCTGCGCCGCCGTGCTGGCTCTCCCGTCCGGCGAGACCACCACGGTCCGGGCCGAATGGCGTGGCACGCTGACGCGGGAAAAGCGCGGAACGAACGGTTTCGGCTACGACCCGATCTTCGTGCCGGAAAACGAAACGAAAACCAGCGCGGAACTGAGCCCGGCGGAAAAAGACGCCGCTTCCCACCGCGGCAAGGCCCTGCGCGCACTTCTGCCGGCCTTGCGAAAACTGGCCGACGGATAACGTCGCGGCCTGCCCTGGTGGCTCCGGGGCAGGCCGGCGGCTAGTCTCGGCAGGCATGTGCGCCAATATCGTCCTGGCCGAAGACGATCCGAAACAAGCGGAACTGGTCCGCCGCTATCTGGAACACGAACAGCACACCGTCACCGTCGCGTCCACCGGCGAGGCCGCGCTGGCGCATCTTCGCACCGCGGAACCCGATCTCCTGATCCTGGACGTCATGCTCCCCGGCATGAACGGCCTGACCGTCTGCCGGACCGTCCGGGCCTCCTCCGACCTGCCGATCCTCATGCTCACGGCCCGCTCGACCGAGGACGACCTGCTCCAGGGCCTCGACCTGGGCGCGGACGACTACGTCACCAAGCCCTACAGCCCGCGGGAACTCATGGCGCGGGTGCGGACCCTCCTCCGGAGGACGAAAGCGGCCAAAGACGGTCCCCGCAAAGTCGGCACGCTGACCGTCGACAAGGAAAAACACGAGGTCACGGTAAGCGGAAACCCGATAGAAACGACCCCCGGGGAATTCCGCATCCTGGAGGTGATGGCCGCGCGGCCGGACCAGGTTTTCACCAGGGCGCAGCTTCTGGAACACCTGCACGGCTTCGACCGCTACATCACTCAGCGCGCCATTGACGTGCACATCATGAATCTCCGGAAGAAAATCGAAACAAATCCCAGAAAACCGGCGAAACTGCTGACGGTGTACGGCGTCGGCTACAAACTGACCGCGAAGTCCGATGCCCCGTAGCCTTCTCTTCCGCCTTTTCGCGGTCACCGCGGCCATCGCGGTGTGCGCCATCGCCGCGACCGCGTGGCTGGCCTCCCGGACCACTTCCGGTGCCATCGAACGGGAACAGGGCCAGCTCTTCGCCGACGACGGCACGATTTACCAGGCCCTGCTTTCGTACGCGGCGACCCATCCGACGTGGTCCGGCGCGACCAGAACCATCGACGACTACGCGGAGAAAACCGGCCGCAAAATCGTCCTGACCACCCCGCAGGGCAAGCTGATCGCCAGCTCGGAGGAAAACCCGGGAAAACTGCCGCCCCAGCCGTCCGCGGTGATCGACCCGCTGGCGGTCGACGCCCGGCTGGGCGTCAAATCCACCCCGGACCGGATCGACCCCGACGCGGTCGGCCCCTACCGCCTTCCCCCGGAAGAACGCGAAGAGCTTCAGGAAATAGCCGACAAGGTCCTGTCCTGCACCCAGCGCAGAACCGGGTTGGGCAGCCTGGAAATCTCCCCGAGCGGCCACCCCAGGGTGATCGCCCCGGCCGGCACCGCCCAATGCGGCACCGGCCTCCTGGAACGCCCCACCGCGACCGAACGAGCCGCCCTGGACAAGCTGTCCGGTCTGATCGACGCCTGCCTCGGCCGGAACGACAGCACCGTCCCGGTCGCCAAACTGGCCCTGTCCTGGACCTTCGACGGCCCGGTCGCGCAGGCCACCGACCAGACCATCACCAACTGCGTCACGTCGGCCCGCAAAGAGCAGCTGACCCCTTACGTGGCCCCGGCGGCCTGGCTCTACATCACCGAAAAGGGCACCGACCAGCCCCCGACCGGCTTCACCCTCTCCGCGGAAAACCGCACGAAACTCATCGCCGTCACCGCCGCCATCCTCCTGCTGACCGTCGTCGTCACCGGGCTGGCGTCGATCCGCCTGATCCGCCCCCTCCGCGCGTTGACCGGTGCGGCGCAACGCCTGAAAGCAGGCGAGACTGGCGCCCGGGTCCGCGTCAAAGGCAAGGACGAAATCGCCCGCCTGGCCACCGCGTTCAACGAAATGGCGCGGGCGCGGGAAGAACTGGAGAACGCCCGCAAGGCCATGGTCAGCGACGTCGCGCACGAACTGCGCACCCCGCTGGCCACCATCCGAGGCTGGCTGGAAGCGGCTCAGGACGGCATCAGCCAGCTCGACGACGACCTCGTCGCCTCCCTGCTGGAAGAAGCGGTCCACCTGCAGCACATCGTGGACGACCTGCAGGACCTGGCCCTGGCCGACGCCGGTGCGCTGCGCGTCCACCCCGAACCCGTCGACGCCAACATCCTGCTGGCCCACCTGGCCGCCGCGCACGCTCCGCGCGCGGAATCCGCCGGCGTCCGCCTTTCCGTCCCGCCCATGGAAAACCCGGCCATCACCGCGGATCCGGTGCGCCTGCGCCAAGCCCTGGACAACCTGGTCTCGAACGCGATCCGGCACACCCCGCCCGGCGGTTCGGTCACCGTCGCCGCGAGCCGGCGCGAAAACGACGCGGTCTTCGAAGTAACCGACACCGGAACCGGCATCGCGCCCGAAGACCTGCCCCGCGTGTTCGACCGTTTCTGGCGCGCCGACCCGTCGCGAAGCCGAACCTCCGGCGGGAGCGGCTTGGGCTTGGCGATCGTCCGCAAATTGGCCGAAGCCCACGGCGGAGAAGTCACCGCCGCCAGCACTCTCGGCGAAGGCACCACCTTCACCCTGCGTTTTCCCGCGCAGTAGCGCTCGCTGGCGCGCATCGGCGATGCTGGGGACGTGGAGTATGTGTCCAGAGCGCCGCGGCCGCCGCTGGACGAGCTGATCGACGACCTTTACTACCTGGCGGGTCCGTCGCCGTACGCCCGGTTGACGTTGCCGCCGGCACCGTCGGCGCTGCTCATCGTCAACCTCGGGCCGCCGTTCCGCATCCGCGGCGGCACCGACCGCGCAACGGCGGAGTACGCCGACGGCTGCGTGATCACCACGCCCACCCGCGCGTACGACTTCGGCTACCCGCCCCGGACCCGGTCCGTCGGCGTCCACTTCAAACCATGGGGCTTGGCGCCGTTCCTGCCGATGCCCGCCGCCGAACTATGCGACCGGCCGGTGACGATCGAGCAGGTCTGGGGCCGACCCGCCGTCGCCGAACTGCGAGACCGCTTGGCCACCGCCGCAGCCCCGCACCAGATGCTGACGCTGCTCGAGAAAGAGCTGCGGCGACGGCTGCGCGAAACCACCGGCCTGGGCCTGGTCCGCCACGCGAGCAGCGTCATCGCGGCGACCCGCGGCTCGGTGGCGATCGGCGAACTGAGCGAGGCGGCCGGGGTCAGCAGCACCCATCTGGCACAGCGGTTCAAGACCCTCGTCGGCGTCACGCCGAAGCGGTTGGCCCGCACCCACCGCTTCACCGCCACCGTGCTCGGGATCGACCCCGCCGGACCGGTCGACTGGGCCGCCCTCGCCGCCCGCGCGGGCTATTTCGACCAGGCCCACTTCGGCCACGAGTTCCGGGCTTTCACCGGCTGCACGCCGACCCAGTACCTCGAAGTCCGGCGCCGATTCCTGCGCGAACATCCCGGCCACACCCTGGACGGCTGGTCGCTGCCCGCCGATTGATTTCTTACAAGAGCGACCGCGCCCAACCCGCTAACTTGGGCCCATCGGAAGCAGAGGAGAGCCTCGTGGGCAAGGTCGTCATGTACAGCTCGGTGTCGGCGGACGGCTTCATCGCCGACCACGACGACCAGCCCGGCCCCCTGTTCGACTGGCTGTCCAGCGGCGAGGTCCCGCTGGACGAAAGTGGCGCGTTGAAGGTGTCGCAGGCGTCCTACGACTACACCCGGGCGTACTGGGACCAGATCGGGGTGACCATCGTCGGCCGCCACGTCTTCGACCTGACAGACGGCTGGGACGGAACGCCGCCGAGCGGAATCGACCACGTGGTCGTCGTGACCCACCGTCCCGCGCCCGAGGGCTGGAATCCCGAGGCGCCGTTCCACTTCGTCGACGGCGTCCAGGCCGCCGTGGCGAAGGCGCAGGAGCTGGCGGGCGACCGTGTCGTGGAGGTCGCGGCTGGCGACGTCGGCGGCCAGATTTTCGCCGCAGGCCTGGTAGACGAGGTGCGGATGGACGTCGTCCCGGCTGTCTTCGGCTCCGGCAAACGCTACTTCGGCTCAGTCGACGCACCGCACTTGCTGGAGAACCCCGACGTGGTCCAGGGCGATCGGGTGCTTCACCTGCGTTATCAGGTGCGGCGCTGACCGAGCGCGGAGAGGCCCGGCCGCCTCTCCGCGCTCCGGGGCAAGTCAGGAAGCGATCCCCAAATCCCGGATCAGCTTGGCCACATGCCCGGTCGCCCGCACGTTGTAGGCGGCCTTGGCGATCTTCCCCTCCGCGTCCACGATGAACGTCGACCGGATCACGCCCTGCACGATCCGCCCGTAATTCTTCTTCTCCCCGAACGCGCCCCATTCGGTCAGCACGGTCTTGTCCACATCGGACAGCAACGGGAAGGTCAGCTTCTCCGCCTCGACGAACTTGGCCAGCTTCTCCGGCTTGTCCGGGGAAATCCCCAGCACCTGGTACCCCGCGTCGTTCAGCTCCGCGAGATTGTCCCGGAAGTCGCAGGCCTGCTTGGTGCACCCCGGCGTGCCCGCGGCCGGGTAGAAGTACACCACCACGGCCTGGCCGCGGAAGTCGCTGAGCGAGACGTTCTTGCCGGTGCTGTCCGGCAGGGTGAATTCGGGCGCTTCGTCGCCCACGGCAAGTCGCTGGTCGGTCATGGGGACGAGAGTAATTCAGGCGTCGCCGCAATACGTGACGACGGCGGGCTCGCCCGTGCTCGGCCGCACCTGCACCGCCATCCGGGCGCTGTCGGCGGGCACCGCGAACGCGAGCGTGACCTGCGTGGACCGGCCCGGCAGCAAATCCCGGCCCGCGTCGGAGACCCCGCCCAGGCCCTGCGTGGCATCCACGACCTGCTTGGCCTGTTTCCCGTCGACCGTCGCGGTGACCGAGAGGCCGGAAACCCGGTACGGGTCGGTGCCGTTGTTCGTGACCTGGATGTAGAACGCCGCCGCGCGGGCGCTGCGCGGGTACGCCGCCGGGCTCGGCTGGAACGACTGCGGTGCGGACAGCGAGACCGTGATCCCGCTGGCGAAGCGGTGGTTGGCGCCGAACTGCAGGTCGCCGGAGGCCTGTGCGGCCGCGGGCTGCGCCGCCGGGTTGCCGACGCCCATCGCGGCGGAGCCTTCCCGAGCGTTGACGCCGCCGCAGGCTGCCGCGGAGAACAGCAGGCAGGCGGTCAACAGCAGTTTCGGGGTGCGCGCGGGCGCCATCGCGGGGGTACTCCAGTCGGGGTGGGGCGGTGTGCCGTTCGGCGTAGTTGCCGGGCGGACCCGCTCCACTCTGGCGGCACTATTGCCGTCACGGTGCGGAAGACGCGGACCTGGTGTACACCCGTGGCCGATCCGTGATCGAAAGAGCACACCGGGTGACAGTCGTCACCCCGATGTCAACGGCCGTCGGTCGGGATTCAGACCGCGAACGCGAACAACAGGATGAACACCGCGACGCCCGCGCCCCAGGCGACCATGAGCCAGCCGAAGTCGCGCACCGGGTCGACCGCGCGGCTTTCCTCGCCGGGGATGTACACGCCGCGGTTTTCGAACCAGTCCGCGCATTTGCGCAGGATCCGCAGCGGATTGCGTTCCGGCACCGCTCGCACCTCCCCGATGTCCCGGGGTCCAGCCTACGGGTTCGCGGAGGTTTCGCGGTGGTCGAGCTCGGCGATGCGGACGGCGAGTTCGGCGAAGGAGCGGACGAGCGGCGGTGTCGAGTCTTCGCGCCAGGCGACCACGAGCTGGCTCGGCGGGTAGCCGGTCAGGGGGACTGTCGCGATGCCGTCGGGAAACGGGTGCGTGAGTGGGGCGAGCCCGACGGTTCCGTTCCACAGCACGGCTTGCAGGCATTCGTGGACCGTCCGCACGACCGGGCCGCCCACGGTGCCGCCGCTCCAGAAGGCCTGCCATTGCGGATCGGTGCCGTCGGGGAACCGGAACCACGTCCGGTCGGCGAGTTCCTCCCGGCGCACCTCGGCGCGTCCGGCCAGCGGATCGTCCGCGCGCAGGACGACGCCCATCGGGTCGGAGCGCAGCACGTGCGTGCGGATTCCGGTGGTGTCGAACGGAATCCGGGTGAGCGCGACGTCCACGAGCCCGGCGCGCAGACCGGTCGTCGGGTCGGTGAGATCGGCCTCGCGGACGGTGATCCGCACGCCCGGATGCCGCTCGCGGAACTCGCTGGCGAGCCGGATTCCGACCGGCTCCGAACTGTCGGCGAGAGTGCCGAGCGTGAGCGTCCCCGGCCCGGCAGCCGCGGCGACCCTCGCGCGCGCCTGGTCCGCGCCCGCGAGCAGGGTGCGGGCTTCGTCGTAAAGCGCGCTTCCGGCCGCGGTGAGCGTGACTCCGGACGGCGAGCGGTCCAGCAGCGTCGCGCCGAGGTCGGTTTCGAGCTGCTTGATCGCACGGCTCAGCGGCGGCTGGGTCATGTGCAGCCGCGCCGCCGCCCGGCCGAAGTGGCGTTCCTCGGCGACCGCGACGAAGTACCGGAGCGAACGGAGATCCACGACCAGCGACGATACCCGTGCGGTATCGGGAAAAGCGGATCGGTCTTGGACACCGCGCGGGCCCGGCGCTGGACTGGAACGGTCCCCGATTCCGCGCGTTGAGGAGCCCCCGGCGATGGCCGACTACCCGTATCCCGATCCCGTCGTGCAGACCTCGCAGGCGCGCGAACTCGCCCGCGACCTCGTCGTGCTCCCGAACCAGGGCGTGCAGCTGGTGCCGAACGTCGGCGTCGTCGGCGGGTCGCATTCCGTGCTCGTCGTCGAGACCGGCATGGGGCCGCGCAACGCGGAAACCGTGCTGAACTTCGCCACCGAGTACGCGCGCGGCCGCCGGATTTACTTGACCACCACGCATTTCCACCCCGAGCACGCGTTCGGCGCGCAGACCTTCGCCGGAGCCGCGACCTACCTGGTCAACCGCGCGCAGGCGACCGACCTCTCCGCGAAAGGCCCTGGCTACCTGCGGATGTTCCGCGGACTGGGAGAGCCAGTCGCGCGGCAGCTGGAGGGCGTCGAACTGGCGACCCCAGACGTCGTCTACGACTCGTCGCACGACCTCGACCTCGGCGGTCGCGTAGTGCGGCTACGGGCGACCGGCCGCGCGCACAGCAAGGGCGACCAGGTCGTCACCGTCCCGGACGCGGGCGTCCTGTTCACCGGCGACCTCGCCGAGACCGGCCAGTTCGCGATCTTCCCGTGGTTCCCGCCGCACGACACCGACGTGTCCGGGATCCGCTGGATCGAGGTCATGCGGAAACTCGCGGAACAGCGGCCGGAAATCGTCGTGCCCGGCCACGGCGACCTCAGCGGTCCGGAACTGCTCGACGACCTGCGCGCCTACCTCGAACTGCTGCGCGACGAGACCTGGCGGCGTCGCGATTCGGGGATGGACGAGGCGACCGTGACCGCGGAAGTGCGGGCCGAGCTGATCAAGCGGCATCCGGAGTGGGAAGGCCGCGAGTGGATCGACACCGCGGTGGCGTGCCTGTGCGCGGAGCACGTCAGTCCCGCCTGAGCAGCGGCGCGGGCGTCGTCAGGATGGCCAGTCGGGTCGCTTCGTGCGGGTCAGCTTGCCGATGATCTGAAAGGACACGGTTCGCGAGGGCGGCGAGCACGGTCGGGCGTTCTGGTTGGCGCGCAACGGTTTCCGACCGACTGTCGTGGACTTCCGCGCGCAGAATCCCGGGCCGGGCAAGGAAATCGTGCCCACCGCTCACCGCGGTCTCGGCTGGCGGGTCCCGGAGTTGCTGGTCCGCTTCGAGGCGGCGGACGACGTGTTCTTCGCCGCGGTCGATCCGCCCCGGTTGCTCCCCGGGTGAGATCGACCGAAAAGAATTCCTTGACACGAATATTCTCGGTAGTGAATACTTCGAGGCATGGACGGGATCGCCTCAGCACTCGCAGACACCACCAGGTGGCAGCTGGTCGCACTGCTCGCGGAGCGGCCGCGGTCGGTCGGCGAGCTGGCTGAGCTGACCGGGCTGCGGCAGCCGCAGACCACCAAGCATCTGCAGACCCTCGCTCGCGCCGGCCTGGTCACCATGGCCCCGCTGGGGCAGCGGCGGGTCTACGCGGCCGAAGCGGCTCCGCTGCGGGAGTTCGCGGATCAGCTCCACCAGCTGGCCGCGACGATCGAGGCGCACGCGGGGGAGCGCGACGTGCTCGACCGCTACCGCGCCGCGATCGAAGCCGATACCGCGGCGGCGGACCGGGATCGCTGGGCCGACGGCCGCGCGTTCTCCTTCGAGCGCGTGCTGCCGGTGCCGCCGGAAACGGTCTGGCGGTACTGGACGGACGCCGGGCTGCTGGCGTCGTGGTGGGTCCCGCCGTCCCTGACTGTCACCGAGTGTGTCCTCGAACCGGAGCCGGGCGGGCGAGTCGTTCTCGCCTACCGCGACGCCGAGGGCACGTACCGCTCGGAAGGGCAGGTCCGGACCGCTCAGGAAACCGAGCGGCTCGTGTTCGACCTGTCGGTGCTGGACGCGGCCGGAGCCGTCGCGTTCAGCGGCCACTACGACCTCGCCCTCGCCGCCGCGGCGAACGGCGGCACCCGGCTGCGGCTGGGTCTGGAAATCAGCGCAACGACAGTCGAGGCCGTGTCCGCCATCGCCGGAATCGAAACCGGCTGGGGACAGGTCCTCGACCACCTCACCGAAGTCATCACCCGAAAGGACATCCAGTCATGACCGAGCGTCGTGTCACCGCCAACCTCGCCCTCACCCTCGACGGCCGCTACCACGGTCCGGAAGGCCCCGGCGACATGAGCGCGATCATCCCGTACGTGACCACCGAAACCGCGCGCAACCAGATGACCCGCATCTGGGAGAACGCGACGACCGCGCTGCTCGGCCGCCGCAACGCGGAGGGCTTCCTCGGTTTCTGGCCGAACGTCGCCAACGACGAGAACGCCGACCCGCGCGACCGCGGCTACGCGAAATGGCTGGTGGACACGGAAAAGGTGGTCTTGTCGAGCACGCTCTCCGAATCGCCGTGGGAGCGCACGCGCATCGTGAACGCGCCCGCCGCCGAGGTCGTCGCCTCGCTCAAGGCCGACGGCGAGGGCGACATCCTGGTCAACAGCAGCGTCAGCGTGATCAAGGCGCTGCTCGCCGAGGACCTGATCGACCGGCTGTACCTGACCATCTGCCCGCAAATCGCCGGCGGCGGACCCCGGTTGTTCGACGACGGCCTGCCGGGTAGCAAGTGGACAGTCGCGCACCAGGAGACCGGCGATCTCGGCGAAGTGGCCCTGGTTTACGACCGCGTGCGCTGAGCGGCTTGACCTTCACCCATACGGCAATCTTTAGCGTCGAGGACATGAGTGAAGGACAGTTCGCAGGCAAGGCCGTGATCGTCACCGGCGGCGGAACGGGCATCGGACAGGTCACCGCACGCGAGTTCGCCAGTCAAGGCGCGAACGTGCTCGTGGCCGGCCGGACGGCGGAGCGGCTCGCCGAAACCGCGGAGGGCTTCCCGCGGATCCGCCCGTTCGCCGCCGACCTCACCGAGGCGGGCGCCGCGGAGGAGATCGTCGCCGCGGCGCTTGCCGAATTCGGCCGGATCGACGTGCTGGTGAACAACGCGGGCATCGTCGGACCGGCCGCGCTCGGCGAGATCAAGCCCGGTGCGTTCGACGCCGTGGTCGCGACGAACCTGCTCGCGCCGGTCTACCTCGTGCAGGCCGCGCTGCCGCACCTGAGCGAAACCGAGGGCGCGGTGGTCAACGTGACGACCGCGATCGGGCAGCGCGGCTGGCCGATGCCGGGCCGCGAGTTCTACGCGGCGACGAAAGCCGCACTCGACTCGCTGACCCGAAGCTGGGCAGTGCAACTCGCCCCGCGCGGCATCCGAGTCGCCGCCGTCGCGCCCGGCCCGGTCGCCACCGAGATCTACGCGCGCGAAGGCCTGACCCCCGAACAAGGCAAGGCCCAGCACGAAGCCCTGCAGGAAATGGTGCCCCTGCGGCGGCTGGCCCGGCCGGAGGAGGTCGCGCACTGGATCGTCCAGCTGGCGGGTGCTGGCGCCGAGTACCTGACCGGCGTGGTGCTGCCCGTCGACGGCGGCGCAGTGATCGCTTAACGGCGTACCCTCGGGTCGGTGCGGATCGGAGAGCTGGCGAAAGCCACCGGCGTGACGACCAGGGCGCTGAGGTTCTACGAGGAGCAGGGTTTGCTGACCGCGGCCCGCTCCCACAACGGATACCGGCACTACGACGAGTCCGCGATCGAGCGGGTGGCGAACATCCGCTACCTGCTCGATTCGGGCCTCACGATGGACGACATCCGCCCACTGGGCTCCTGCCTGCAGGGCGACTTGCCCTCCCGCCGCTTGTCGTCGAGCGCGGTGGCCCTGGTGGACCGCCGGCTGGCGGTGCTGGACGAGCGGATCGAGGCGCTGACCCGGGCCCGGGAGAAACTGTCCTCGCGGGCGGCTGCTTCGCGGGGCGGGGTCGCTGGCGAGTAACGCGCTGGTGCCGCGACACCGCTGCGGACGCCGCGGTCCTCAACCTGGCCCGCGCGTGAGTCCTTCCGGCGCGGTCGCGGTGTCCAGCCAGGCGAGGTAGGCCGCGGACCCGCGTGCCAGGTCGATGCCGGTCACTTCCGGGTTGTCCCATGGATGCTCGGCGATGAGGCGTGCCTCAAGCTCGTCGTCACGGCGAGCCGCGCGGCTGAGGCCCGATCCGGGTGGTCGTCATGACGAGCAGGTGATCAGTCACGGCTGCCGCGGCTCGGCCTTCGCCTTGCTGCATTTCTGCTGCACGCGGTCGATGCGGACCCTCGGCCCGTCTTCCCGCGCCGCTGGTCAGCGTGGGAAGCGTGGGGCCGGAGAGACTCGAACTCTCACTGGCACGGACCTAAACCGTGTGCCTCTGCCAATTGGGCTACGGCCCCCAGGAACCAGGGATGATCGTAGCGCGCGCCACGTTCGGGTCTGCTCGGCGTGGCCAGTCGCGGTCGCGCGGGGGTTGTCCTCTACCGTGGACCGCCTACAGTCCGACTGCGGCGAGGAGGGCACGTGGCTCGCGACCCCGAGACCATCGAGCGTGAGATCGAGCAGGCGAGGACCGCTTTGGCGGCGACCCTCGACCAGCTGGGCACGAAAGCCAATCCGCAGAAACTCGCCGAGCAGGCGAAGGACGGCGTGCGCGCGAAGCTCGACAACCCGAAGGTCAAGTACCCGCTCATCGGGGCTGGCGTGCTGGTGGCCGTGCTGCTGGTGCGGAAGCTGTTCCGCTGACGGTTCGCTGAAGGGCCGTCGCGGTTACGCCGGGTGCTGCCGCGCCCCTTCGCCGGCTCCGTCCTGGATGGCGGATGGCCTGCCCTGATCGTTACGCCAAGTGAACTTCGTGAGAAGTGCCACTGAACCAGGGGTCACCTGTTTGGTGGTCGCTCATCTGGGTCGGTCGGGGGCATCACGTTCGCCGAATCGGGCTACCCCTTGAGGGTGACGAGGCGGTTTCTTCCGCCGTGGCCACGTGTCGGCAGGCGTGAACACGCGAGCGGCGCGCAACGCGGCGCAGACAGCCGAAATAGGCCGCGTTCCAGCAGCGATGTGCACGGGGCGAGTGGCGCGCAAGGCGGCAACGGCAGCCGGAAAAGGTCACCTTCAAGCAGCAATGCGCGCGGGGCGAGGGTGCGCGAAGCGGCAAAAGGGCGCGCTCAAGCAGGGACGCGCACAGGGCGACTCAGCCCGCGAAGCGGGTGCGGAACTAACGCAAGTAAGGGTCAGGCCCGAGCGACCGGCGGAGTAGCCGACGCGCCCGCCGTCACGCCGGGGCGGTTCGGCTCTTCAGGCTTGCGGTCCTCGACCTCTTTCGGCAGCTGCTTGCTCGGCGGCAGCGCCGGCTTGGCGGCCTTGTCCTTCTCCGCAGCGGCGGCGGCGGACGCGGGCGGCTCAGCCTTGCTGGCCTCCGCGGAAGCGTCCTTGGCCGCCTTGGCACCGCCCGACGGCGGGATTTCCAGCGGCTCGATCTCCGGCAGCGTCAGGCGGGCGGCCATGTACGCGCTGGTGAACTCCAGTGCGTTGCCGTTCAGCAGGTGCACGACCGTGGGTCGCTCGTTCGGGGCGAGCTTCTCCACGAGCTGGTCGGCCCGGTCGCGGGCGGCGATGATGCCCGGCGCCTTGCCGGTCAGCTCCTTGCCGCGGCCGCTGACGGTGATCGTCCAGTCGTCGTTGTCGTGCTTGTACGTCGCCGTGATCGTTTCCACCACTGCCTCACCCCTCTCGTCATCAGCATGCGTCACAGGTCGAGACCCGGCCACCGCAAACTCATGACGCGATTCCTGCCTGCCGGCCGCTGGCGCGACACTCAGTGTGTCTTTCTACCGTGTCATCGATACCGTAAGAAAACTCTGTGTCACAAGTAACGGGACGAGATGTGCGCTGAGTGACGACCGAATGGCCTAATGCACGGTCGTCTTCACGTGCACACTAGATCGCGCGCTGTGACAACCCGGCCCAGAGCAGATCCATCGCGTACTCGGTGGCCTTCTCCGGAGTCACCTCGGGGAAGCGCTCGCACCAGATCGCCAGCCGCTCGCAGGCGCCGACCACGAACTCGGCCGACGCTTCGGCGCGCAGGGTGTCCTCGTTGTCGAAGTAGCCGCTCATCAACGCGGTGATCAGGTCGGTCTGCTGGCGGCGGGTTTCCTCGATCTCGTCCGCGGCGGGGGTGCCGATCAGCGCCATCTCGTGCCGCAGCAGCGACCAGGCCTGGCGGCGCTCGCGGATGAAGACGAAGAACGCCAGCAACCCGCGGCGCAGCGCCTCCTGCGCGGACTCCGCGCCGACGATCGACTGCTCGGTGGCCTCCTGCAACGCCGAGCGCGACTGCCGGATGCACGCCAGCAGCAGGCCCTCTTTCGAGTTGAAGTACTCGTACAGCATCGGCTTGGACACGCCGACCAGCTCGGCGATCTCGTCCATCGACGCCATCGCGTAGCCGCGCTCGCCGAAGACCTGCTCGGCGACCTCGATCATCTGCCGTTCCCGCTCGGCTCGGGGCATGCGCTTGCGCTTGGCGGTGGTCATGGCGCACACTCTACCGCCAGTAACCTACTCCGAGTAAGCTGGACTTCGGGTAACAGTTAAACGGGAGGACGCATGGGCAACCGCACCGAGACCGGCGTGATCGTGGTCGGCACCGGGTTCTCCGGGCTCGGCATGGCGATCCAGCTGCGCAAGGACGGCCGCGACGACTTCGTGGTGCTCGAGAAGGCGCACGACGTCGGGGGGACCTGGCGCGACAACAGCTACCCCGGTTGCGCGTGCGACATCCCGTCGCACATGTACTCCTTCTCCTTCGAGCAGAACCCCGGCTGGTCGCGCGCGTACTCGCCGCAGCCGGAGATTTACGAGTACATGCGCGGGGTCGCGGACAAGTACGACCTGCGCCGCTTCATCCGCTTCGGCCAGGAGATGACCGGCGCGCGCTGGGACGCCGAGGAGAACCGCTGGCACGTCAGCACCCGCGGCGGCGCCGAGTTCGTGGCTCCGGCGCTGGTCGCGGGCGTCGGCGCGCTGCACCGGCCGATGATCCCCGATCTGCCGGGCATCGAGCGGTTCCAGGGCCGCGCCTTCCACTCCGCCGAGTGGGACCACGACTTCGACTTCGCCGGCAAACGCGTCGCCGTGGTCGGCACCGGGGCCAGCGCGGTCCAGTTCGTGCCGAAGATCGCGCCGGAGGTGGCCGAGCTGACGCTGTTCCAGCGCACGCCGCCGTGGGTGATGCCGAAGGCCGACCGCGACATGCCAGGCTGGCTGCGCGGACTGTTCCGCGCGGTGCCGCCGGTGCAGCGGCTGTACCGGAATTTCCTTTACTGGACCCTGGAAGCGCGCGCGATCGGCTTCAACGGCCAGCCGTGGATCATGAAGATCGGGCAGCGGCTCGCGAAGGCCAACATCGACCGCGCGGTGAAGGATCCGGAGCTGCGCGCCAAGCTGACCCCGGACTACACCATGGGCTGCAAACGCGTGCTCATCTCCAACGACTACTACCCGGCGCTGGCCCGCGACAACGTCGACGTGGTCACCGACGGCGTCGCCGAGGTGCGCGAGCACAGCATCGTCGACCGGGCAGGCGTCGAACACGAGGTGGACGCGATCGTCTACGGCACCGGGTTCCACGTGACCGACGCGTTCGACAGCCTGGAGATCGTCGGCCGCGACGGCCGGAACCTCTCGAAGGAGTGGGCGAGCGAGGGGATGCGGACGCACCTCGGGATCACCGTCAACGGCTTCCCGAACCTGTTCTTCCTCCTCGGGCCGAACACCGGGCTGGGCCACAACTCGGTGGTCTTCATGATCGAGGCGCAGATTTCCTATATCGCGCAGGCACTGCGGCTCGCCGGCGGCCGGGCGCTGGACCCGCGCGAGGACGTGCAGGAGCGGTTCAACGCGCAGGTGCAGCGGAAACTGGAGAAGGGCATCTGGACCCAAGGCGGCTGCAAGAGCTGGTATCTGGACGCGAAGGGCGTGAACCGGACGCTGTGGCCGGGCTTCACCTGGCGGTACTGGCTCGACACCCGGACGGTCCGGCGGGAGGACTACGAACTGCTCGGGTGACCCCGGCACGAGGGGGACTTTCGCGGCGGGGGATGGAGCCGCGAAGGCCCCCTCGTGGTCCGTGTGGCAGTCCACAGTGGACTGCCAAGTACGAGGGGGACTTTCGCGGCAGGGGAGGAGTCGCGAAGGTTCCCCTCGTAGTGCGCGGGCGGCGTTCGGCGCGGAGCGGGTCGCTCCACAGTGGACGCTGCGGGGGCGGGGTTTCGGTCGGGCGGAAGGTGATTTGGGTGGTCGGGGTTGTGCGGTGGTTGGGTGGAAGGGGCTTCGGCGGCCGGGGTCGTGCGGTGGTTGGGCCGAAGAAGCTTCGGCGGACCAGGTGGCGTTGCGGTCGGGCGGAAGGACCTTCGCTGGACGAGGTTGAGCGGTGGCCAGGCGGAGAAACTTCGGCAGACGAGGTCGGGTTGCGGTTGAGCGGAAGGAATTTCGCTGGACGAGGTCGCGTGGTGGTCGGGCGGAAGGAGCTTCGCCGGTCGAGGTCGGGTGGTGGTCGGGCGGAGGAAGCTTCGCCAGCCGGGGTCGTGTTGCGGTCGGGCGAAAGGGGCTTCGGTGGACGAGGTCGCGTTGCGGGCGAGCGGAAGGAACTTCGCCCGCCGAGGTCGCGTGGTGGTCCGGCGAAAGAAACCTCACCCGCCGAGGTCGTGTTGCGGTTGAGTGGAAGAAACTTCGCTGGGCGAGGTCGAGCGACGGTCAGGCGGAAGAAACTTCGGCAGCCGAGGTCGCGTTGCGGACGAACGGAAGGAACTTCGCCGAACCAGTCCGCCCCAAGGTCGAGCGGAACCTCACCCGCCAAGGACGCGCGGCGGTGAAGCAGTACGAGGGGGACTTTCGCGGCAGGGGAGGAGTCGCGAAGGTCCCCCTCGTGGTCTGTGGGTGCGGGTCAGGCCGGAGCGAGCTTGCGCAGGTGTGAAACCAGCTCCGCGGTCGGAAGGCCGCACAGTTCGGCCATTCGTTCCAGTGCCGCGAAGTCGAACGACACCTCGTCGGCCGAGGCGGTCGCCGAAGCGGGTTGGCTCGCGGGTGCGGAAGGGGTTGGCGTGCTTGCGGATCCGGGTGCCGGAGCGGCAGCGTTCGCCCGGGCGGGCGAGGCTGGCATCGCGACTCCGTTCTGCCGCAACCTTCCTTCTGCCCAGCGCCGCAGCGGCGTCAGTTCCGGGCCGGCCTCCGCGACGACTCGGCGCAGGTCCACGCGGACCCGTCCTGGTTCCTCGGTGAAGACCCGGCTGTGCACTTTCGCCAGCAGATCCTGCGGAAGCTCGTCCATCGCCACGCACAGTTCGACCAGGCGCACCACGGAACACTGCCGCGTGCCCAGTTCGTACGTCGCCAGTGTCTGCAGCGAGATTTCGCTCTGCAGATGCGCGTTCAGCTCTTTGCGCGTCCATCCCCGGCCACGCCTGAGCTTGCGCAGCTCGTCTCCCAGCACCCGCTGGTAGTGCTCAGCGTCGATCACGGCCCCTGCCCCTCAACCAACTTCGCGGACGCGGGCTTGCGTCCCGGTGGTGAAAGTGCCGAAGCGGCCGCTCATTACGCGGGTTTCGGGAGAAATTTCTACTTGCCCCGAATGGAGCAACGCGTCAGTTGACGCACGGCACGCCGTCGGCGGTGATCGGCTGGTCGTCGCTGCCCGGACCGGTGGGCGTCGACGGGGGCGCGGCCTGCTGCTGCGCCGGAGGGGCTTGTGCCGCACCGGTTCCGCTCGACGCGCCGGCGGACGGCTCGTAGTCCGCGCCGAGGAAGACCCGCACGTGGCCCTTGGGCACGCTCTTGTCCTCCTGCACCGTCGCCTTGGTGCCGAGCGCGTCGGCGACCGCCTGCCCGGCCGCCTCGCCGCCGGTTGGGACCCAGATCACAGTCGTCTTGCGCGAAGACGCGTTGTCCGTGTCGCCCGCGGTGAAGCCCTTTTCCACCAGCTGCTTGGACACGCTCGCCGCGAGACCCGTGCGGTCCGAGGCGTTGCGCACGTCGACTGTCGTGTCCTTATGCGACTCGTCCGGCTTGGGCGGCTGCTGCTGCGCCGGTGCGCCGTCGGCCCCGGCCTGCGGGCCGGCGAGGCTCTGCACGAACGCCTTCACCTTCGCCGGGTCGACCTTCACCGCGACGCCGTCGGTCGGCGTGCGGTACTCGACGTTGTCGACCGGGATGGTGCGGAACTCCAGCTGCCCGCCGGTGAGGCCCTTCATCTGCTGGGCGAAGTTGAAGATGTCCCAGTTCTGGTTCAGCACCACGGACTTCTTGATGGCGTCCACCAGAGCGTTGAGCTTGCCCGGGTCGGTCAGCGTTCCCGCGGAGAGGACCTTGCGCGCCATGCCCGCCATGAACACCTGCTGGCGTACCACCCGGTCGAGGTCGCCGCGCGGCAGGCCGTGCCGCTGCCGGACGAATTCCAGCGCCTCGACCCCGGAGATGGTGTGCTGGCCCTTGGTGAAGTTCGCGCCGGAGTACTCGTCGTCGACGTTGTTCTTCAGGCAGACGTCCACGCCGCCGACGGCCTTCGTGATGTCGCTGAAGCCGAGCAGGTTGATCGCCGCGTAGTTGTCGATCGTGGACCCGGTCAGCTCCTGGATCGTCGCGATCAGCAGCCGCGCCCCGGCCTGGTTGGCCTTGACGTCGAGTTCCTTCGGGTCGGTGACGCCTTGGGCCTGCAGGTCCTTGCGCGCCTGCAGCATCGCCCTGGCGTACGCCGAGTTGATCTTGTGCTTGCCGTAGCCGGGGATGTCCACGTACGAATCGCGCGGCAGCGAGAGCGCGACGGCCTTGCTGCCGTCGTTCGGGATGTGCACCAGGATCAGCGTGTCGGTGTTCAGCTCGCCGTCCGATTCGCCCGCGCGCAGCTGGGCGAGCAGTTCCGGGGAGAGCGGGTTGCCCTGGGCGTCGGTGCGGCTGTCGAGGCCGACCAGAAGGATGTCGCGGGCGCCGTCGGCGGGCTTGTCGCCGCCCCCGCCCTCGCCGATCACGTCGGAGTAGTTCAGCCCGTTGACCAGGCCCTGCAGCGACGCCCACGCGTATCCGGTGAGCCCCATGACCAGCAGGGACACCACGGTGAGGGCGATTTTGGCGCCGCGCAGGCCGCCGCGGCGGGACCCCCGGTACGGACGGCGCGGGGGCGGTCCGGAACGCCGGGGCGGACCCGGGGCAGGCGGTTCGCGTCGCGAGCGGGGCGGCGGTCCGGGCCGCCGCGCCGGTCCCCGGCCGGGCTGGTCCTGCCACGAGCGGGCGGGGCGGCGATCGCCTTGCCCGTTCCGAGGCGGGTAGTCCACGGGGCCGGCTCCTTCTCGTCGTTCTGGTCGTCCGCTTCTGGAGACGCATGGTGCCGGGCGGGGGTTGCGAAGGATTCGCACCTCCCCCGGGCGGTGTGGTGTGCACCACCCATATTCCGTTATCCGAAGCAATTTCGCCCGGTCGGCGGTACGCGTGTCGCCGGTCAGGGCGCCGCGGTGGCCGCCCGCTTCGCCGGCACCAAGCACGAACCGGCTCCGGCCAGCGCGAACACCGCGGTGAGGAGGTGCAGGACGACGATCGCCGCACCGTGGGCCTCGTCGCCCGCGGCGGCCACCAGCGACGGGACGCAGGTCAGCGCGGCGGCGAACCACGTCGCGGCCGAGGTCGCCGCGCCGCCGGTGCGGACCGCGTGCAGCAGCAGGACGCCGAGGAGCAGGTGCACGAGGCTCTGGACCGGGTCCAGCCGCAAGCCGAGCACGTCGGCGTCCGCGGCTTCGGCTCCGAAGCGGGCCAGCGCGAGACCGAACACGCCGAGCGTCGCGTAGCCGATGCCCAGTGCGGCGGCGGCCTGCGTGAGCAGCACCTGACGGCGGCCGGTCGGAGGGTGCGGAAGCGGGGCGACGGGTGCTTCGGCGGCCTTGGCGGACTTGCCCGGGTGCCGCTCGAACCACCAGAACACCAGCGCCGCGGGCACGAGCAGCAGCGCCACCGCGGCGAGCATCCGCGGCCGCAGCAGCCAGCTCAGGCCGTCCGCGATCGGACCGGGCAGGTAGACCACGGCGACGAGCAGCAGCATCGCGGCGAGGAACGCTAGGTACAGGCTCATCGGCGCGCGCAGCATGAGTGCGGCGGTACGGGTGACGCGGTCGCGGGCGGCCCAGCGACGCAGCGGTGTCGCGAGGAGCCCGACGAGGCCGAGCTGCGACACGCCCAGCAGCAGTACGGTCCACGGCCGCGCGGACAGTGCAGCAGGCGCGCCCGGGTTGCCCAGTAGTACTGGCGAAGCGTCGAAGGCGAACACTGCGACCGCGAGGGCCGCGACGCCGCTTACGGCCGCGACGGCGAGCACTGGGCGGCGAAGCCGGACTCCATCCGCGTACGCGAACGCCACTTGTTGCGCGAGGAGCGCTAGGCCGAGCGTGGCGGCGTAGCGCGGCCAGGACACGTCTGTCCAGCTAGCGGCGAGTTCACCGGCTACGACGACGGCGGTCAGCGCCGCGACCGACCACAGCCGCGTACGGCGGTAGAGCGCGAGCAGCAGCGGTGCGCCGACGACAGTCAGCAGGTAGACGCCCAGCAGCCACAGCGGGTGCAGCGCGATCCGCATGACGGTGGCGTTGGTCCCGGCCGGGATGCCCAGCAGCTCCAGTGCCAGCGGGACGATGAGGGCGACCACGGCGAAGATCAGCGCCGGGCGCAGCAGCGGGCTGGACCGTTCGGCGAGGTAATGCCGGTAGCCGCGGTCGCGTTCGGCCCGCCAGCCCGCCGCGTTGGCGAGCCCGCCGGCGAAGAACAGCAGCGGGGTGAGCTGCGCCAGCCAGGTCAGCGGCCACCAGGTCGGTTCCGGCGCGCCCGCCCAGTCGGCCAGCGCGGTCGCCGATTCGCCGACCATGAGCAGCACCGCTCCGGCGATGCCGAGCACCGCCCAGGGCCGGGGGACGCCGCGGGGCAGGCGCGGACGCGGGGCCGTGCGGCGGGCGGTGTGCCAGCCGCGCAGCCGCATCACGAGCAGGCAGCCGATCACCAGGACCCCGGCGACCATCGGGCCGATCGGGTCGCCGACCGGCGGACCCCAGCGCTGATGCCACGAGTTGACCACCAGCCCGCCGGTGAACACCGACGCGACCAGCTGGCAGGTGCGCTCGGAGTTCATCGGGTTCAGCTCGCAGGTGCGGTGCATGTCCTGCTCGAGCCGGTCGTCGAGCGCGGCCCGGGCGGACTGGTCGAGCGGATGGCCCTTGTCGTTGGCGTAGCGGAGCAGGTCGTAGCCGAGGTCGTGGGCCTTGCACGGGACGGAGAAGTCCCACTTCGTGTTGTCGTCGCCCCACGGGGCGGAGCAGCCGCCGTCGAGATGCGCCGCGCGGACGGTGCCGTCGCGGGCGGGCAGCGCGCCGGGCTTCACGCCGGTGACCGCGGTGAAGTCCTTGGGCAGGAGCGCGAGCGCGGTGGCTTGCCCGTCCGGGTGGGCGAGCGCGTCGACCGCGTTCCGCGCCGCGAGCACGCCGCCGGTCGGCGGGCCCTGGTCGGGCGGAGACGCGGGCCGGGAGGCGATCAGGCCGAACCCGAACACCACGAGCAGGACGAGCAGCAGCCAGCCGGACGTC
Source organism: Amycolatopsis sp. VS8301801F10 (assembly GCF_046195355.1). Taxonomy (NCBI): domain Bacteria; kingdom Bacillati; phylum Actinomycetota; class Actinomycetes; order Pseudonocardiales; family Pseudonocardiaceae; genus Amycolatopsis; species Amycolatopsis sp. VS8301801F10. The sequence goes on from NZ_CP176065.1 coordinate 3,155,653, forward strand.
GACCAGGGTCGGCGAAGGCGAACGGCGGCCGGGGCACGGTCGTCGGTGGCTGGCATGCGCACCAGGGTGCCAGCCCGGCGCGCGATCCGGGAGGCGGCTGTCCCCCTCACCTCCGTGGGGGATAACCCCCAGAGGGTCTGACCTGGGCGGGTCGCGCTGGGCGCCCCGGCAGTCGCCTCGGGTGCACCGGCTGGGCCGGACGGCTCTCGCGGGAAGTCCGTGCGGGCGCCGTCCCCTTCCGGACAGCAGCTGGTCCTGAGGGAATCAGAGTCCGTGACGGGCTCCCTCACGGACCTCGGCCTCGTGCGCCGGGTGCGTCGGCGGGCTGGGCGATCCGGGCCCGGCGGTCGAGTCCGCGGGAGCCGGGACGGGATTTCCGTCCTCGGCCATCCGGGTCCGGCAATCCTCGCGGCGGTCGATCCGTCCCGAAAACCGGCCGGTGCGGTTAGCGGTCCGGCCGACAATTAACCCGGCGGCTCAATCCGGCGGCGGAACGGGGAACCGGTCGTCGCGGACAGTTGCTGAATCGGTTTCGCGATTAATCGCGAACAGTGCCGGTGATCGGAATTGTGGATCACTCGGACGGCAGATTCGCGTCCGCGAACCGCACCTGGTTCCGGCCGCCTTCCTTCGCGGTGTAGACGGCCGCGTCGGCGGCTTGCAGCAACTGTTCCAGTTCCGTTCCGTTCACGCCGAGCAATGCGACGCCGATCGAAGCGGTACGGCCGGTGATCAATGCGGAACCGCCGCGTTTGTCGGTCGTCACGATGCGCTGATCGGCGATTGCGGTACGGATCCGTTCCGCGGTCACCTTCGCCGCCGTACTGTCCACATCGGGCAGCAGGATCAGGAACTCCTCGCCGCCGAAGCGGCCGATGATGTCCTTGGGGCGCGTGATCTCGTCGAGAGTTTGCGCCACCGTGCGGAGCACGTCGTCGCCCGCCGGATGGCCGTACGTGTCGTTGATCCACTTGAAGTGGTCGAGGTCGATCATCAGCAGTGCCAGGGTTTCCCCGCCGCGCGCGGCCCGCGCCAGCGCGCGTTCCGCGGACTCCGACCACCCGCGCACGTTGAAGATCCCGGTTTTCGGATCGGTGCGCGCTTCGGACTGCAGTTGGTTGATTTCCGCCAGCCGGTTCCCGAGCACCGTGATCAGCACGAGGATCACGATCGCCGGCGGGATGTTCACCAGCAGGATCGTCGCGATGGTCCCGAGGCTGATCGTCGACAGCTCCAGCAGGTTGTCGTCCTTGGTGCCCAACACGTTGCGCAGCGTGGGCGCGGACGTGCCGCCGAGCGCGAGCAGGCCGCCGATCACGATCGCCTGCAGCGCCGCGTAGCTGAAGCCGACGAGCATCAGGATCCCGAAGACCTGCAACGAGTTCGCGGGCGAAAGCCGGGCCAGTTCGGCGGACGCGAAAGTCTGGTACAGGTGGTGTGCCAGCAGTGCCGACACCGCATGCGTGAACGAGGTGAACACGAACTTGTGCGGCGGTCGCCGGGAGTTGAACCACCGCTGCACGCGCAGGAGCGCGATCAGCAGCAGCGTCAGCGGGATCGGCAGCAGCAGCGCGGCCGGGAACACCCAGATGCCGGTCAGGTCGATGTGGACGGCGGTGACCCGGTTGCGCCGCCGTTCCTCCTGCCGCCGGGTGAGCTGGATGTGCACCGTCGCGCACCCGGCGAGGATCGCGAACCGGCCCCAGTCCACGAGATCCGGGCTCGGCGACGCGATCACGCCGAAGGTCAGCAGCGCCGCCGCGATCGCGTCCCAGGCGAGCAGGAACGCGACCATCCGGCGCGGTTTCGTCCAGAGATCCCACGAGGAAACGGGGTTCGCGGCGAGCACGGCGCGCAGCCGTCCGGCGAAGCCCGTCGCGGCGGGCGGTTCCTCCCCGGGGCCGCGGCGTTCACCGCGCGCCGGTTCGGTTCCGGGCATCGGGCCGTGCCTCCTCCGGTGTCGGATGCGGTTCCCGGACGGTTCCCGGTTCTGCGCCGTTATCAGTTGCCGGTATCATCTCACTCACCGACTTCGAACGCTGTATTCGGTAGTCTCCGAACCCGGAGACGCCTTCCGCGACAACTGCTGCATCCATGAAGTAAATTGCGGAGGAGAGCCCCCGACGTCCCCCCGAGTGAGGTGTTTTCCCGTGCGCGACCGCGAAGCGTGAATCGAGCTGTTGTCATTTTCCGATGAATTGTCAGCGAGCGGAGGTGGACAGCTGTGCGTGACCGTGAAGCGTGAGTTCCGTGACCGATCGACAGCGGATTCGTGACAATGCGAACGGAGGTGTGTTCCGTGCGTGACCGTGAAGCGTGAAACGACTTCCCGTCCGGCGTATCCGGACCCATTCGGCCGGTGCCTCGACCCCGGCCGCCGTTCCCTCCGGCAACCCACGATCAGGCCCCGGCCGCGACCGCGTGCCGCACCCGGGTCCACGAGAACGCGGTGGGGATCGCCAGCGCCACGCCGGCCAGCCCGGCCAGCGCGATGGCGGTGACCGCGGACCCGGTCGCCTGTGCGACCACCCCGCCGAGAGCCACCCCGATGCCCTGCGCGACGCGCAGTCCCGTGCGGTAGAGCCCGCCGGCGCCGCCGCGCAGTTCGTTCGGCACCCAGGTGGAGAACGTCGCGGTCACGGTGATGATGTAGGCGCCCATCGCACCGGCGAGCGCGAGCAGCACCAGCGCGACGACCAGATTCGGCCGCAGCAGGAAGAGCGCGAGCAGGGCCAGCGAGGTCGTCGCGAGCACGCCGAGCAGCCGCTGCCGGACCTCGGCGGACGCGAATTTCGACAGCAGATAGGCCCCGGCGACGAAGCCGAGCGGGTCGGCGGCGAGCAGCCAGCCGACCGCCGCGGACGGCGCGTTCAGCTGCTGGGCCAGCGGCGCGGCCAGCCCTTCGGGCACCACGGCCAGCCCCACGAGCCACGACAACGCGATCAGCACGCGCAGTTTGCGCTGCCCGAACACCCAGCGCGTGGCGGAGAACCAGGTGCTGTGCTCGCCCCCGGCGGCGGGCCGGTCGCGCACCCACACCCGCACGAGCACCGAGGCCGCCGCGAAGCTCACCGCGTCGATCGCCAGCGCCCACGAGGTGCCCACGGCGGTCACCAGCACGCCGCCGCCGGCCAGGCCGAGCAGCTGCACCGTGTTGGTGGTGATCCCGCGCAGGTCCTGGCTGCGCAGGTACAGGTGGTCGTCGGTGAACACCTCGCGGGTGATCGCGTTCTGCGCCGCGTTCGCCGGCGACGCGGCCAGTTGCACCGCGACCAGCAGCAGGCACAGCGCGGCCAGCGGCATCCCGGGCAGGCTCATCAGCCCGACCAGCACCGCCTGCGCCGCGGCGCTCACGCTCAGCACGGCGCGGCGCGGGTAGCGGTCGGCGAGGAAGGACAGCCCGAGCCCGCCGGCGAGCGCGGGCAGGAAGGTCAGCGCGTAGACGACCGCGGCCCAGAGCGCGGAACCGGTGCGGTGGTAGACGAGGATGGACAGCGCCACCTTCGCCAGCTGGTCGCCCGCGCTCGAGATGGCCTCCGCCGCCCAGAGCACGCGGTATTCGACATTCCGCAGCGGCGCCGTAAGCCGAGAGGTCGCTTCGGTCGTCACGAGATGACCACTGCCCCCTCCCCGATCGAGTGAATGCGGGTGCTCCGCATTGTGCCTTCGCCTGATGCGCTCCTGGCCCCGAGTGTCACTACTCCGGCCAGGGCATGCACGTTCAGTATGCCGCTGATCACACCAGGGTGAACAGTCGGGAAGAATCCGGTGGCCGGAACGCGAAGCCGTTCGGACTGACCTGCCGCGGGGTACCCGTAGCACTGATCAGCTTTCCTCGTTCGGCGCAGCGCGACCACCGTTCGTCGCCATCGTCCGGTGCGACTGGGCCGAACGGTCCAACACTGGGAGAGACCCGGCGGAGCGGCCGTCCTCGCGCCGGGCGCACCAGCGGGGAGTGAGCGTGGACAGACTGTTGCAGGACAAGGCCGTGGTCGTGACCGGGGCCGGGCGCGGGCTCGGGGAGGCGTTCGCCGTGCACGTCGCGCGGGCGGGCGGCGCGGTGGTGGTCAACGACGTGGACGCCGAACTGGCCGAGCGCACCGCCGCGACGATCCGCGGCCACGGCGGGCGCGCCGTCGCGAACGGACACAGCGTGGCCGATCCGGGGCAGGCGCAGGCGATCGTCGACCAGTGCGTCGCCGAGTTCGGCCGGATCGACGGCCTGGTCAACAACGCGGGGCTCAACTACGAGGCACTCCCCTGGGAGGACGACGCGGAGCAGGCCCGCCAGCTGGTCGAGGTGAACGTGCTCGGCGTGATGTACACCGGGCTGGCCGCGATCCGGGCGATGGTCGGCGCGGGCGGCGGCGGGTCGATCGTGAACATCTCCTCGGGCGCGTCGCTCGGGCAGCGCAAGCTCGGGGTGTACTCGGCGAGCAAGGGCGCGGTCGCGTCGCTGACCTATTCGTGGGCGCTGGACCTCGAGGACTCCGGGATCAGGGTGAACGCGGTGTGCCCGGTGGCGCACACCCGGATGGTCTGGAAATCCGAACGCGCGCTGCGCGCCTGCCCGCCGGAGCGCACGCCGGCGAAGATCGCGCCGCTCGTGCTGTTCCTGCTCGGCGAGGGCTCGCACGGGATCACCGGGCAGCTGATCCGGTGCAACGGCCCGCAGCTGCACGTGATGGGGCAGCCGTACTTGAAGCAGCCGATCCTGGAGCGGCCGGACTGGGACACCGAGACCGTGCAGCAGGCGTTCGACGAGGTGTTCTCCGCCCACCTGGAGAACTACGGACTGGAGAAGCGCGTGCCGCCGCGGCTGCGCAAGTGGACGGAGAACTCGATCCGGGCGTCGTGACCCTGGGGTCAGCGGGGCAGGTCGGTCGCGCGTAAGAGAACGGTGCGGCCGGGATTCGCCCGGCCGCACCGATTTCAGGCGTAGAGGGCGGCGATGTCGGTGCCGTAGCGGTCGTTGATCACCCGGCGCTTGAGCTTGAGTGTGGGGGTCAGTTCGCCGGTTTCGGGCGTCCACGCGGTGGTGATCACGTGGTACTTCTTGATTTGCTCGGCCCGCGCGAGCCTGCTGTTGGCCGATTCGACGGCTCGGGCGATCTCCGCCTGGACCGCCTCGTGCGCGGCGAGCGCTTCGATCCCGGCCGCTTCGATGCCGTTCGCCGCTGCCCAGCCGGGGGCGCTTTCGTCGTCGAGCACGATCAGCGCGGTCACGTACGGCCGCGCGTCGCCGATCGCTACCGCCTGGCCGATCAGCGGGTGCTCTTTCAGCAAGCCCTCGATTCGGGTCGGCGCGATGTTCTTGCCGCTCGAGGTGATGATCAGTTCCTTCTTGCGGTCGGTGATCGTGACGTAGCCGTCGTCGTCGATCGTGCCGATGTCGCCGGTGGCGAACCAGCCGTCGGCGTCGGTGGCCGGTTCGATCGTGCCGTCCGGCTGCAGGTAGCCGAGGAACACGATCGGACCGCGGACGAGCAGTTCGCCGTCCTCGCCGGTCTTCACCTCGACGCCGTCGATCGGCCGCCCGACGGTGCCCGCGCGGAACGCGTCGGCGCTGTTCGCGGTCGCCGCGCCGGTGGTCTCCGACAGGCCCCAGACCTCGCGGAGCTCCACGCCCAGCCCGGCGAGGAAGTACAGCACTTCCAGCGGCAACGCGGCCGCGCCGCTGGAGGCGATGTGCAGCTGGTCGAGCCCGAGCAGCCCGCGTACCGGCGCGAGCACGGTCTCGTCGGTCTTCGCGATGCGCTCGGCGAGATCGGCCGGGACCTCCTTGCCCGCGCTGCGGAGTTTGTAGCCCTCCTGCAGGAGTTCGTTGGCCGAGAGGAGCGCTTCGCGCCGGTCCTCGGGCACGCCGGCGAGCATGTTCTTCAGGCCCGCCACCATCTTTTCCCACACCCGCGGCACGCCGAAGAAGCTCTGCGGACGCACCTGGCCGAGCGCCGCGACGACGCCGGACGGATCGGCGACCGTGTGCACGTGGCCCGCCGCGACGATCGGCAGATAAATCGACAACTCGCGTTCGGCGATGTGCGCCAGCGGCAGGTACGCGATGTTCGTGGGGTGCATCGGGGCCTTGTGCAGCGTGTGCACGGCGATGCCCTCGTGGATCGCGTTGCGGTGGGAAAGCACGACGCCCTTGGGGTCGCCGGTGGTGCCGGAGGTGTAGATCATCGCGAGCGGGTCGTCCGGGCGGATCGCCTGCCACGCCCGGTCGAACGCCTCGGGGTCGGCGGCGAGCGCGGCGCGGCCGGATTCGCGCACCGCGGAGTACGCGACGAACCGGTCGTCGCCGTCTGGGATCGCGGATTCGTCCATCACCACGACGCGGCGCAGCGCGGGCAGGTCGTCGAGCACCGGCAGCCAGCGGGACAGCTCGTCGGCGCCGGCGAGGACGACGACCGGGGCGGCGCTGTGCCGGGCGACGTAGCGGATCTGCTCCGGGCTGAGCGTCGCGTACGCCGTGCACGGGATGGCCGCCAGGTGCACCGCGGCGAGGTCGGCGACGAGGTGGTCCGGCGAACTGGGGGCCATGATCAGCATCCGGTCGCCCGCGGCGAGGCCGAGCCCGGCGAGCCCCCGGGACACCTCGGCGATCGCGGTCCGGAACTCGCTCCAGGTGAGCGTCGGCCTGCCCTCGAGATCGAGCGAGGTGAGCGCTGGCCGGTCCCCGTACTCGACGGCGTTGCGCCGCAGCAGCAGCGGGATGGTTTGGCCCTCGGCCTGTTCGGCGATCGACTGGGTCAACGCTGACCTCCTCCGGTGGTGCCTGGTCAGGTCACTGTAGGTCGTCGAAGCGGCCTTCGATAGAGAATCCCGGCCAGCCTCGGTGCTCGATAAGACCGCCCGGGGCCTGTTATGAATGGGGCGGACCAGGACCTGAGGAGCGTCGATGACCGAATCCGCCGTGCGCCGCGCGAGCCTTGCCGACGAGGCCGCCGCACTCGACGCCGCCGACCCGCTCGCCGCGAAACGCGCGGAGTTCGACCTTGACCCGGAAGTCGCGTACTTCGACGGGAATTCCCTTGGCGCGCCGCCGAAACACGTCGCGGAGCGGCTGAGCCAGGCGGTGCGGCAGCAGTGGGGGCGGCGGCTGATCCGGTCGTGGACCGAGGGCTGGTGGGAAGCGCCGCAGCGGGTCGGGGAGCGGATCGCGCCGCTGGTCGGGGCCGCGGCCGGACAGGTCGTGGTGGCGGATTCGACCAGTGTGGACCTGTTCAAGGTGCTCGTCGCGGCGGTGCGGGCGAATCCCGGCCGCGACGAGGTCCTGGTCGACGCGGGAACCTTCCCGACCGACGGCTACGTGGCCGACCAGGCGGCCCGGCTCACCGGGCACACCGTGCGGCGCGTGCCGGTGGCGGAGCTGCCCGGCGCGGTGAGCGAACGGACCGCCGCGGTGCTCGTGAACCACGTCGACTACGTCAGCGGGCGGCTGCACGACATGCCGTCGGTCACCGAGGCGGTGCACGCGACCGGCGCGCTCGCGGTGTGGGACCTCTGCCACAGCGTCGGCGCGATCCCGGTTCAGCTGGACGCGTGCGGCGTCGACTTCGCGGTGGGCTGTACGTACAAATTCCTCAACGGCGGACCGGGTTCGCCCGCGTTCGTCTATGTGGCACAACGCCATCAGGCGGAATTCGATCAGCCGCTCGCCGGATGGGCCGGGCACGCGGATCCGTTCGGAATGGAACCGGGATACCGCGGCAGCGCGGGGATCGCGCGCGCCCGCGCCGGAACGCCGGACATCCTGTCGATGCTGGCGCTCGACGCCGCGCTGGACGTGTGGGACGGCGTCGACCTTTCCGTGCTGCGCGCGAAAGGCTTGGCACTGGGCGATTTCTTTTTCCGGTGTGCGGACGAACTGCTGCCGGGAGCCGACATTCCGACGCCGCGCGAGCACACCCGCGGACACCAGGTTTCGGTGCGCGACGCGGGCGGGCAGCAGACGATGAACGCGCTGCACGAACGCGGGGTGCTCGGGGATTTCCGGCCGCCGGACGTGCTGCGTTTCGGGCTGGCCCCGCTGTACACGACTTACGCCGAGGTGCTGCGGGCGGTCACCGTGCTGCGCGAGGTGCGCTGAAAAGAATTCGCGCAATATCCGCGAGGATTCGCGCGGACCGGGGCCGGATTCGCCGGTCCTGGGTGAACAATCGGTGTCCTGCTCGCCCCTTCGGGTGATCGACGGGGGCGCCGCGCACTGCCCGGCGGGTATGCTCGGTGCCTGTTTTTTCGCGGACCGAAGCTGATCGGGGAGCGGCCTCGCCACGCGAATCCGGGGCGGAAGGGGCCGAAATGATCGAGAACCGCGGTCGGGAAGTGCCGCTCTCGTATGTCGTGACCCTGCTCGTCGGCGTGGCGATCGGCTTCGTGCTCGCGCGTTTCGGCGGGGTGGTCGCGCGCTATCCGGTCGAATCGGCGCTGGTGGCGGTGCTGGTCGCGTCCGTGGCGGTGCTCGCCTGGGCGTGCCGGGAGATGCTGCACGACCTGCTCCGCCGCGACCGCCCGGCCGTTCCGGAGGAAACCGGGACGGCTCCCGGGCCGCGGCTTTCCGCGCACCGTCCGCCGAATGGCGTCCGGCGCTGAATTCCGGAAATCGATCTCGGTTCCGCCGTGCGATTCCGCCGCCGATGCGGAAATGCGCATGAGTTTCCGGCGAGTTTTCGCGCGCGCGAGGTCGTGACGGACCTCACGCGCGGGCGCCCGGCGGGCAACGACCGGGCCGGTGCGACCAAGGTCACGTCCGGTGGTGATCAGTTTTCCAAGCACCACAGCGGGTTACTAGCAGGTAACAAGAGGATGACGGCAACCCGGGTCCGGACTTGACTCGCCCGTGAAGGTTGCTTACCGTCGTCGCGGGCAACGCAGACCACGGTGAACTGTGATCCGGCTGGTCGGACCGGTGCGAGGAAAACACCGCGGACCCGAATACCATGGCAGGGCCGGAAGGAAAACGGATCACGGTGAAGCAGAATTCCGGGCGCAACGGCCGCGGGTCGTCTATTCGCTCTCGCGTGCTCGCGATCGCATTGATTCCGAGCGTGGCGTTGCTGGTGGTCGGTATCGCGCTCGCCGGATACCTGATTTTCGACGCCGCGCAGGCGCGCGGTTACGCGCAGAAGATTCGCGGTTCGGAAGGCCCCGGCATTCCGTTCCTGCTCGCCGCCGAACAAGAGCGGCAGCTGTCGATGAGCGTGCTCGCCGGACAGGACGCCGCGCGCGCCGCGCTGCTGGCCACCCGGCCGAAGACGGACGCGTCCGCCGCGCAGATCACCTCGGTGCTGCAGGAAAACTTCGCCACCGACTCGAACGTGCCCGCGAGCGTCAAGCAGAACATCGCCACGTTCGCCGCGCTGGAAGCGAAACTGCCGCAGCTGCGCCAGCGGGTCGACGCCGGGCAGGCGCCGCGGCTCGAGGTTTTTTCCTTCTACAACCAGATCATCGACCAGTTCACCCAGGGCGTCGCCGGGCTCGCGCAGGCCGCGCGCGGCGCGGACAACGCCTACGCCCGGCTGTCCGCGATCCCGATTTTCAACGCTGCCGAGGAAATGCAGCGCAGCGACGCGCTGGCGTCGGCCGGTCTCGCCGCCGGCGGGCTGTCCGGCGACGAGCAGCGCGCGTACCTCGGCCAGATCGGCGCGTACCACGCGCAGCTCGAACAGTCGGTGCCGCAGATGGTGCCCGAGGTGCGGGCGAACTACGACAAGCTCGTCTCGAGTCCCGCGTGGACGACCGTGACGCAGGTCGAGAACGCGTTGCTGTCCGGCGCGAAACAGCTTCCGGTGCCGCTGGAACAGTGGCGCGCCGACGCCAAACAGGTCGCCACCACGCTGATGACGATGTTCGCCGCGCAGAGCGCGCACGCGACCAACGCGGCGATCGCCGACGCGGACGACACGCTGCGGAATTCGATCATCGCGGGCGCGGCGGCGGTGCTCTTCGCGCTCGCCGTGGTGCTGGTCGCGCTGCGGCTGTCCAACCGGTTCATCGCCCGGCTCGCCCGGCTGCGCGAGGACACCCTCGACGCGGCCGAGGTGCGGCTGCCGGAGCTCATGGACCGGCTGCGCGACGGCGAACCGGTCGACCTCGACGCGGGCGGGCACCTGCTCGACCACGGCACGGACGAGATCGGCGAGGTGGCCGAGGCGTTCAACCTCGCACAGCAGTCCGCGATCGCCGCCGCCGTCGAAGAGGCCAAGACGCGGCAGGGCACGAAGGCGGTGTTCCTCAACATCGCGCACCGCAGCCAGGTGATCGTGCACCGGCAGCTGAAGGTGCTCGACGCGGCCGAGCGCAAGCAGGAGGACCCGGACCAGCTCGACACGCTGTTCCGCCTCGACCACCTCTCCACCCGCGCCCGGCGCAACGCGGAGAACCTGATCATCCTCGGCGGCGGCCAGCCCGGGCGGCAGTGGCGCAATCCGGTGTCGCTGGTGGAACTCGTCCGCGGCGCGGCGGCGGAAACCGAGCACTTCGCGCGGGTGAAGACGGCGAAGCTGCCCGACGTCGCCGTGCGCGGGCCGGTCGTCGGCGACCTCGTGCACCTGCTCGCCGAGCTGATCGACAACGCGACGTCGTTCTCGCCGCCGGAATCGCGCGTCGAACTGCGCGGCAACGTGGTCGGCAAGGGTGTCGTGATCGAGGTCGAGGACCAGGGCCTCGGCATCGAGCAGGACCAGGCCGACGAGTTCAACGCGATGCTCGCCGACCCGCCGGACTTCGGGATCATGGCGCTGTCCGACGAACCGCGGCTGGGGCTGTTCGTGGTCGCGCGGCTGGCTTCCCGGCACGGGATTTCGGTGCACCTGCGCGACTCCGCGTACGGCGGCACCCGGGCGATCGTGCTGGTGCGCAAGGATTTGCTCGCGCCGATCAGCGAGACGGAGCCTTCGGACGCGGACGCCGGTCCGGAGCCGGACGTGCCGCAGCTTTCCCGGCTCGCGGTGGAGCCTTCGCGGCCCGCGCCGGAACCGCAGCGGGCTGAGCAGCGACCGGAATTGCCGCAGCGGAAGCAGACACGGCCGGAACCGCAGCAGGCGGAACTGCCGCAGCCGTCGCGGGTCGCGCCGGAACCGCGGGTCGCGCCGGAGCAGCAGCGGCCGGAGTTGCCGACGCGTCGCGCGATGCGTCCGGCGGCCGAGGCCCCGCGTGCGCCGCGTCCGCCGCAGAACCGCGAGCCGCGTCCGCCCGCGGACAATGCCCGCGCGCCGCGTCCGGCGGTGGAGAACGGCCGGGCCGCGCCGCCGCGTCCGCCCGGGCGTCCGCCGCTGCCGCAGCGGCGCCGGCAGCAGAACCTGGTTCCGCAGTTGCGCGGCGACCGGACGGCGCCGGAACCCGAGGACGTCCGCGAGGATTCGCCGGAGCAGGCCCGCTCCCGGCTCAGCGCGTTCCAGCAGGGCACCCGGCGGGCCCGCGAGGCCGATCCCGGGCACGACAACAGGTACGGAGATCGCGACTGATGGCGAACAACGGCGTCAACGAGCTCGACTGGCTGCTCGACGACCTCGTGCAGCGGGTCGCCGGCGCGGACCGCGCGGTGGTGCTGTCCGCGGACGGCTTGCTGATCGGCCGGTCGGGCAATCTGTCCGAGGCGGACGCGGAGCACCTGTCCGCGGTCGCGTCGGCGTTCCAGAGCCTCGCCCGCGGCACCGGACGGCATTTCGGCGGCGGCAACGTGCGGCAGACGATGGTCGAGATGGACCACGCGTTCCTGTTCGTCACCGGGGCCGGCCGAGGCGCCTGCCTCGCGCTGCTGGCCGGGGTCGACGCGGACATGGGGCTCGTCGCCTACGAGATGAACCTGATGGTCAAGCGGGTCGGCGCGGTGCTCACCGCGGCGCCGCGGGCCGGAGCGGTCCAGCGGACTTCGCCATGACGGTGCGGGGCCGCGAATCCTGGTACGAGGACGAGGCCGGTCCGCTGGTGCGGTCCTACGCCGTCACCGGCGGGCGCACCCGCTCCGACACCCGCGGGCTCGACCTCATCACGCTCGTCGTCGCGCTGCGCACGGCGAGCGAGACGCCCGACCTCGAACCGGAGTACTCGCGCATCCTTTCCCTGTGCCAGCGCCCGGTTTCGGTGGCCGAGGTGGCCGCGCGGGTGGATCTGCCGCTGCCGGTGGTCAAGGTGCTGCTGAGCGATTTGATAGAGCGCAATCTCGTGCTGTTCCGCACCGCGACGCCGGTGACCGACGCCCCCAGCCCCCACGTACTCCAGGCGGTTCTCGATGGCATCCGGAAACTCTGAGCCCCGCCGGTCGCTCACCGCGCAAGCGGTGAAGGTGCTCGTCGCGGGAGGCTTCGGGGTCGGCAAGACGACCCTGGTCGGCTCGGTCAGCGAGGTGCCGCCGCTGCGCACCGAAGAGGTGATCACCGCCGCGTCCGAGGGCGTGGACGACCTGTCCGGCGTCGAGGGCAAGACCACCACGACGGTCGCGCTCGACTTCGGCCGGATCACCATCAACCCGGAGCTGATCCTGTACCTGTTCGGCACGCCGGGACAGGACCGGTTCTGGTTCATGTGGGACGAACTGGCCGAGGGCGCGCTCGGCGCGGTGGTGCTCGCGGACACGCGGCGGCTCGAATCCTGTTTCCCCGCGGTCGATTTCTTCGAGCAGCGCGGGTTGCCGTTCGTGGTCGGGGTGAACTGCTTCGACGACGCTTACCGGTACGGGACCGAGGAAGTGCGCGCGGCGCTGGATCTGGATCCGCAGGTGCCGTTGCTGCTGTGCGACGCGCGGGAGCGGGATTCGACCAAGCAGGTGCTGACGGTGTTGATGGAGCACGCGCTCGGGCGGGCCATGCTGGTGAGCGGCAACCCCGGGTAGTTCTCCCGGGATTGCCGCTCTCCGCGGTTGTTTTAGCGGCGGCGCAGCTGGTCCAGGGAGGCCGCGCCCGGGCCGACTACCGCGATGGTGAGGAAGATCCAGGCGTACAGCGCGGCGGGTTCGCCCATGTTGTGCAGGGGGAGCAGGCCTTCCGGGGCGTGCACGGTGAAGTAGGCGTAGGCCATGACGCCGGACAGCACGGTCGCGGAGACGCGGGTGAAGAGTCCGGCGAAGACGAGGATCGCGCCGACGACCTCGATCAGGCTGGCCCAGTAGCCGGGCCACTGGCCGAAGGGGACCGCGCCGCCCGCGTTGTCGATTCCGCCGAAGAGGCCGAAGCCCATCAGGCCGTGGCAGAGGAAGAGGAACGACGTCACGGCGCGGAAGAGGGCCAGGACGGTGGGGCGGGCTCGGTCTGCCAGGGACTTGGCCGCTTCGGTCGTCTTGGTCTTGGTCTTGGTCTTGGTCTTGGGGGCGGTGGCGGTGGTCATCTTGGGTCCCTCCCGGGTGGCTGTGGGGTGCCTTCTGCTGATGCGTCGAACGGCGCCGGCTTGGATCGACACAGTGCCGGGAAGTTTTTTCGGGGTGGTGTTTGGGCTGGTCAGCGGGGCTGGCAGGGTGGGGGGATGGTGGTCAGGCGTAGTGCTGGGGTGTTGGTTTTCCGTCGGGGCGCGGGTGGGGTCGAGGTGTTGCTCGCGCACATGGGCGGGCCGTTTTGGGCCAAGAAGGACTTGGCGGCTTGGTCGTTGCCCAAGGGGGAGGTGGAGGAGGGGGAGTCGGCTGAGGTGGCTGCTCGGCGGGAGTTCGCGGAGGAGCTGGGGGTGCCGGTGCCTGACGGGGAATGGGTGGCGCTGGGGGAGGTCCGGCAGTCGGGGAAGGTCGTGACTGCTTGGGCGGTGGAGGGGGAGCTTGATCCGGCGGAGGTGGTGCCGGGGGTGTTCGAGATGGAGTGGCCGCCTCGGTCTGGGGTGATGCGGGAGTTTCCTGAGGTGGATCGGGTGGAGTGGTTTTCCTTGGAGGTCGCCCGGGAGAAGCTGGTCAAGGGGCAGCGGGGGTTTTTGGATCGGGTTGCGGAGTTGTGAGGTTTCGGCTCGTCGCCCTGGCGGGCGACATTGCCGTGTCTTGGGTTGCGTGGGGCACCCCGAAGCTTGATTGTGCTGACGGTTCGGGGGTGCTTGTCAAGGCGGGAAAGATGCCTTGACAAGCACCCCCGAACCGCAGGGCGGCTTCGTATCGGGGTGTGGGGGAGGGGCTGGGTGCCTCGCTCGTTGGGTGCGCTGGTTGCGGGTTGTTATTGGCTGAAGTGTTGCAGGAGCTTGGTTAGCGTTGTGGTGGTGAAGGAGGGGAGGACTAAGTCTGCTTTGGCGAAGTCCAGGGGTGCGGTGATGGGGTTGGGGATTGCGATGGTGGGGATTCCGGCTGCTTTTGCCGCGCTGACTCCGTGGGGGGAGTCTTCGAAGGCCAGGGCTTCTTCCGCGGGTACGCCTAGGGTGCGCAGGGCTGCCAGGTAGGTGTCTGGGTCTGGTTTTGGGTTGTGCCGGTCGCCGGTTTCTACCGCGGTGAAGTGGTGGGCCAGTCCTAGCCGGGCTAGTTGGCCGTGTACCCAGGTGCTGGAGGAGCTGGAGGCGATGCCCAGTGCCAGGCCGTGGTGGGCGGCTTCCTCCAGATAAGCGAGTACGCCTTCGCGGGGGCCGTCTTCGGCTAGGAGTTCGTGTACTCGGGCGCGCATTGCTGGGCGCAGCGATTCCGGGTCGACGTTTTCTGCTTGTTCGGCCAGGAGTTTGAACATCGTCGTCGCGGTGTTCTGGGTGCCGATGACGGTGTGCCAGACATCCAACGGCAGTTTTGCTCCGTGTTCGGCGAACATTTCCTGCCAGGAACGCAGTACCGCTGCTTCGGTGTCGGCCAGGGTGCCGTCGAAGTCGAAGATCAATGCTCGCGTGGCCACGTCCGGCAGCTTGCCTCACCAGGTCCGGCGGCGGGGTCAGTTCGTGGCGAAAAACTCCGCCAGGACTGGGGCGAGGGCGGCGGTTTTCACCAGGTGGGTCTGGCCGGGCAGGGTGCGGTATTCGGCGTTCGGGAGCTGGGCCGCGGCCGCTGCGACGCCGTTGCGCATCCACTCCGGGCTCTTGCCTCCGTCGAGGATGAGGGTGGGGGCGGTGATTCCGGACCAGCGGTTTTCCGGCAGCGGGCGGCCGGCCTGGTTGTCGTCCATGATCTGGGCGTCGTAGGCGAGGGTGGGGGCGACCCGCTTCATGCGCGGCCACGCGGGCATCAGGCGCATCATCGTGACCATCAGCGACGGCAGTCCGACGCCTTCGACCATGAACGTCTTGATCGCGTCGCCTGGTTTTCCGGCGGCGATGGCGGCTTCGAGTTTCGCCTGATAGTCGGCTGGCACGCGCTTGCGGGTGTTGTCGACGACGAAGGGCGGTTCGTATACCGCGACCTTCTTGACTGGCACGCCTCGGTGGGCGGCCTCCAGTACCAGGGCGGCGCCGGAGGAGATGCCGTACAGGCCGATCTCGCCGCCGGCTTCCTTGGCCAGTGCGGTGATGTCTTCGATCTCGCGTTCGACGTCGTACGGGGCGGTGTCGCCGCTTTCGCCTCGGCCTCGGCGGTCGAACGTGTAGACGGTGAAGCGGTCGGAGAGGGCCTTGGCGAGATCGTCGTTGGGCGTCGAGGTGCGGTAGCAGAGCGCGCCGTCGACGAGGACGAGAGCGGGGCCGGAGCCGAGGCGGGAGTAGGCGATCTGGGTGCCGTCGGCGGACGTGACGGTGGGCATGGAGTTCTCCTCGAAGGGGTGGTGCCGTTGGGGAGAACTTTCGCATCCGACGAGCGGAGTTGTCAAGACAAAAAAATTATTCGGTAGGGCGGGCGGTGGGCCGCGGGCGGGAGGCTGGGGGTTCAGGCGCTGCGCAGGGTCAGCAGGGCGATCTCGTTGGGGGCGAACACCCGGAACGGCGGGCCCCAGAAGCCGGAGCCGCGGCTGGTGTACAGCTGGGTCGGGCCGTGCCGGGTGAGGCCGGAGAGGGTCGGCTGGTCGAGGCGGACGAGGAGGTGGAACGGCCAGATCTGACCGCCGTGGGTGTGGCCGGAGATCTGCAGGTCGACGTTTTCCTCGCGGGCCTGAGCGACCTGTTTCGGCTGGTGGGCGAGCAGGACGACGGGGACGTCCGGATCGGAGCCGTCGAGTGCGGCGGCCAGGTCGGGGCCGTGGCCGGGCAGTCCGGAGGCGGCGCCGGTGGGGTCGTCGATGCCGGCGAAGAGCACGCGGGCGCCGTCGCGTTCGAGGAGGGTCGAGCGGTTGTGCAGGGTGTCCCAGCCGAGGCTCGCCATGTGGTCCAGCCACGCCTGGGCCTCGCCGAAGTACTCGTGGTTGCCGGTGATGTAGAACCGGCCGAGCGGGGCCTGCACGCCGCCGAGCGGGTCGACCTGCTTGCGCCGCTTGGCGACCGGCCCGTCGGCGAGGTCCCCGGCGTGGCAGACGACGTCGGGCCGCAGCCGGTTCAGTTCCGCGACCAGCTGCTCGGACCAGCGGGTGCGATCGAGCGGGCCGTAGTGGGTGTCGGTGACGACCGCGACGCGCAACCCGTCGAGCCCGGGACCGAGCTTCGGCAGCACGACGTCGACCGGCTTCACCGGCGGCACCCGCATCGCGATCCGGTTCCCGCTGACGAGCAGCACCGCCGAGACCGCGAGCGTGACCGCGGCTACGATCCGTGGCCGCGCGGGATCGTCCACTCCGGACACCAGCAGGACCAGCCGCAGCAGCTGCGTGAGGACGCTCCAGGTGAACAGCACCCAGACGATGCCGAGCGTGACGTCCCCGACCCGCGCGGCGGCGTCGCTCTGTTTCGGACCGTGCCCGAGCGCCATGAGCACCGGAAAACTCAGCGCGGCACCGGCGAAAACGACCGTGCTCACGACGGTGACGGCGACCGGCCAGCCCGGCAGCACCACGAGCACCGACCACGGCTCGCCGAACAACAAGAGCACCGCGGCGACCACGAAGGCAGCCCGACGAACTCCGACCACGGTTCTCTTCCCTTCGCCCAGGTGCTACCCAGCGTAGCCGCAGCCGGGGAGCGTGGAGGGGTGGTGTGGTCGCGTCGGGATGGTGCGCGGAGCTTCAGCGGGGGTGGAGCGGTATTCGGCACGGGTGGGGCATGCGGTTCCCGGCGGCTGGGGTGAGCGGAGCTGCGTCCGGGGCGGTCGGGTTGGCGCGTGCGGGGACGGTTGTGTGCGGAGCGGTCGGGCGGAGTTCCGCGTGTGGGTGACGCGGTCGGGTTTGGTGGGGGGCGTGAGGTGCTGGCGGCGATCGGTGGAGCGGGCGGCGGGGTTGGCCCGTGAGGGGAGGGTCCTGCGAGTGGGTGACGTGGTCGGGTTCGGTGTGGGCGCGCGGATCCCGGTGGCGGCCGGTGGACCGGAGCTGCGTCCGGGGGCGGCGCGATTGGCGCGTGAAGGGACGGCCGTGGGGCGGCGCGGCCAGGTTCGGCGAGGCGGGCGCGAGGATGCCAACGGCGGCCCGAGCCGCGCGTGGCTGTTCCGATGCAGCAGAGCCGGGGCAGCCCGGGATCAGCTCGCCTGGTTCAGGACTCTCCCCGCCCCGCTCGCCAGCTGGCCACCGTTTCCTCCACGTCCAGTGGCCGGGCGCGCAGCACCGGGCCGTCCTGGGGAAGTGCGTGTGCCTTGCGGATGCGGGCGTTCAGGTCCTCGACGATCTCCCGCACCTTCGCCTCCGAACGGACCTTCGCCAGTTTTCCCGGCAGGTCCTGGATTTCCCGCGGCAGGGCGAGCGACGGCGGCAGGAACGCGGTCGCGTCCAGGTCGCCTTCCCGGGCGCGGCGGAGCGCCCAGTCGGTCGCGGCGTCGCGGCCGGTCGGGGGCGGCAGCGGTTTTCCCGCTCCGGGAAGGTCTTCGAAGTCTCCGCGGGCTTCGGCGAAGGCGATTTGCCGGTCGATCCAGGTGCCGAACGACACGCCCGGTGGTTTGCGCTCCGTCACCGGAACCACCTCCCTCACTGCCCAGCGTAGCGGCCGATCAGCCCGCGCGGAGGGGACGAAGGTCCTGAAACGGCAGGTAAGATCCCACGCTGACGGTACGCGGCCGGGAGGGGACACGATGATCGTCGAGCACGAGGGCGACGGTCCCGAGGCCGCGCGCGAGGAGGTCGAGCGCACGCTCGCGCTGCTGTGGCGCGACTGCGCGGGAGCCCCGGAACCCTCCGCCCGGGGCAGGCGGCCGACGCTCACGATCGAACGGATCATCGTGGCCGCCATCGCGGTGGCCGACGCCGAAGGACTTGTCGCGACGTCGATGCACCGCGTCGCGAAGGAACTCGGCGCGGGCACGATGACGCTCTATACCTACGTTCCCGGCAAAACCGAGCTGATCGACCTCATGGTCGACACCGTTCTCCTCGAACGGAATCTTCCCGGACCCGGCGAGCCGCGTCCGGAGGACTGGCGTGCGCAGGTGCGGATTTACGCCGACCGGACGCGCGACATCTACCGCAGGCATCCGTGGCTGCGCGAGAGGTCGCGGGTCCGGCCCGCGCTCGGTCCGGGGCAGCTGGCCGGGCAGGAATATCTTCTGTCCATTATGGAGAGTCTGGGCCTGCCCGCGCGCGAGGTCGCCGCGGCGGCCAACGCGGTCGCGGGCTATGTGGACGCGAACGCGGCGGCCGAGGCGGAGAGTGTCCACTTGGAACGGACGACCGGACAGTCCAACGACGCTTGGTGGGGGCAGCGTTCTTCGTTCTGGTACACGTATTTCGACGTCGAATCACATCCGGCGATAAACCGGACCTGGCTCGCCGGCGGATTCGAAAAGCCTTCCGCGGAGCAGGCGTCGGACGCGTCGGAGTTCGGCTTGGACCGGCTTCTCGACGGGATCGCGGCCCGGATCGGTCAGTAGGGTCCGGCGGTCAGGAATTCCCGAGGGAGAACTCGATTCCGGTGGCTTCCTCGGAAAGCGTCCACAATCGACGGCCCCGGGAAGGATCCCGGGAAGCGCCCGGCACCGTGCCCGGCCGGGGGCGGCCCACCGAGCCGAAGGCCGGGCCGTAGCAGGAACCGCCGGTCGCAGCCGGATCGACGGCGGCACGGACCATGGGCCACGCGCCGTGATCCTTGCCCTGGGTGCCGGGCGCGAGCAGCCGCATTATCGGCACCGGCTGGGTGATTCCCGGCCGGGCGGGGCTGGTGCGTTCGAGACTGAACCCCGGATGCGCGAGGATCGCCTGCACCGGGGAGCCCGCTGCGCGCAGGCGTCGGTCCAGTTCCATCGCGAACGATTGCACGGCGTGCTTCGAAAGCGCATACGCGCGAAAGTCCGAATACTTGCGCGAACTCTGCAGATCGTCGAGGTCGTACGGGTACATCCGGGTGATCAGGCTGCCCGCCAACACCATGCGCGCGGCCGAGGCGGTCAGTACCGGCATCGCCAGCGCGGTGAGAGCGAAGTGGCCGAAGTGGTTGGTGCCGACCGCCAGTTCCAAGCCCTGTTTCGTGGTTCGGCGCACGGGGCCGGGCCCGGTGATGCCCGCGTTTTCGATCAACGCGTCCACACGGTCCAGCCGTCCCAGCGCCTCGACGGCCGCCGGGACCGAGTCCAGGTCGGCGAGGTCCAGCGGGATCGTGCTCAGCGAAGCCGAACCGACGTGCGTGCGCACCATCTCGACCGCCGCGCGCAGCCGGGACGGATCGCGGCCCAGCAGCGCGACGTGGGCTCCGGCGGCGGCCAGTTGCTCGGTGACGAAGTAGCCGATTCCGGCGTTTCCGCCGGTCACCGCGTAGCACCGGCCGGTGAGGTCAGGCAGGTTTCGCGGATTCCACGCCATGATCGCTCCCCGCCTAGTCCGCTGTCGGTTCGGACTATACGAACGCGGCGGTCAGTGCGTCGGCGCGGCCCCGGTGGTGGTGCTGGAAGTCGTGGTGCTGGAGGTGGTCGGGTTCGCCGGGGCGGAGCTGGACGACGGGGGCGTGCTCGTCGTCGGGGTGGGGCTGGTGCTCGTCGGCGTGGAAGGCGTCGACGGGGTGGTCGGCGTGGTGCTGGTCGGCTTCGGGGAGGAGCTGCTGCTCGGCGCGGTGCTGCTGCCGGGAAGCTGCGTCGGGGTGCCGGGCTGCTGGCTCGGCGGGGCCGGGGCGACCGGCGGCGGGGGCGGGGCGACGTCGCCCGCCGGGCTGCCCGCGGCGGCTTCGACCGCGCCCGGGCCGGGCGGGGCCCCGATCGGGACCTGGCTGTCCGGCAGCTTCGAGACGCCGTTGCGGTAGCCGTACGCGTAGGCCATTACGGTGTCCACATAGGACTGCGAGTTGTTGTACCGGCGCACCGCGAGGCGCTGGTTGGCGTCGCTGGAGAGGTCCAGACCTCCCGAGCACAGGTAGCGCGCGGTGGCGAGGGTCTCGTCGTAGACGTTGTTCGGGTCGGAGACGCCGTCGCCGTTGCCGTCGGAGGCGTAGGACGCCCAGGTCGACGGGATGAACTGGGTCGCGCCGACCGCGCGGTCCCACACCGGGTCGCCGTCGTAGCGGCCGTGGTCGGTGTCGCGGATCGCGGCGAAGGCGCCGGAACCGTCGAGGACCGGGCCGAGAATGCGTTCGAGGGTGTTGCCGCGGGCGTCGACGTAGCCGCCGCGCGCGTGGTTCGACTCGACCCGTCCGATGGCCGCGATCAGCGCCCAGTCGACGTGGCAGCCGGGCTGTTCGCGGGCCATGATGTCGGCCGCGTTGCGGTAGGCGCGCAGCATGCTGTCCGGGATGCCCAGCGGACCGGCGGTGGTCGCCGAACCGGGGCCGTTCGGGTAGCCGGGGACGCCGAGCGCCTGCGGGACCGGCGGCTGCGGGAGGCTGCCGTCCACGCCGATCGGCGGGAGCGTGATGCCCGGGGGCAGTCCGGGGACGCTGGGCGCGGCCTGGGCGGCCGACGGCGGCTCAGCGGCGCGCAACGCCACCGGGATGCCGGACGACGTCACCGTCGGCAGCACCACGAGCGCGCCTCCGGCGAGGGCGGCGAAAGCCCGGCTCCGGGCGTTCCGTCCCTGCGGGCGGCGTCTGGCCATGCTCGTCTCCCCGTTCGTTCTGCCGTCTGCGGCCAAGCTAGCGGATCCGTCCGCGATCCGGTGAGGGCTCGGCGGAATTCTGTCCGTTCCGGCCAACTTTCGTTCGTCTGGCATAAAACCTTTGGCGGGTTCCGGTCATCAGGGCTTAACCGGAACTTCGCCGATTAGGCCGAATGGAGCAATCTCTTCGTCGGGTCCACAGTGGACCCCGAGCCGAATTACGCCGCCGGGCCGAATCGTTTGCGGTATTCGGACGGCGACAGGCCGGTGTGCCTGCGCAGCTGCAGCCGGAGATTCGCGCCGGTGCCGAGCCCGCTGCGGGCGGCGATGCGGTCCAGACCAGCTTCGCCGCGTTCGATGAGCCTGCGGGCCAGCGTCACGCGCTCGGCGGTGAGCCAGGCGAGCGGCGTCGTGCCGAGTTCGGCGCGGAACCGGCGGTGCAGGGTGGCGGCGCTGGTCGACGCGCGGGCGGCGAGGTCGGTGACCGTGAGCGGCTGGTCAAGACGCTGGCGGGCCCATTCCAGTACCGGGGCGAGCGAAGCGTCGGGAATCTCCGGCATCGGGCGTTCCACGAACTGCTGCTGGCCGCCTTCGCGATGTCCGGTGAAAACGAGGCGGCGGCTGACCGCGTTGGCGATTTCCGCGCCGTGGTCGCGTTGGATCACGTGCAGCGACAAATCGAGTGCGGCCGCGCTTCCGGCGGCGGTGAAAACTGTGCCGTCCTCGACGAACAGCACGTCCGGCTCCAGTCGAACCTCCGGATAGCGCGCGGTGAACGCCTCGGCCCATCGCCAGTGCGTGGTGGCCCGGCGATTGTCCAGCACGCCCGCCTCGGCCAGGGTGAACGCGCCGGTGCAGAAGCTCATCAACCGCGCGCCGCGGGCGTCCGCGCGCTGGATCGCGGCGAGGATTTCCGGGTCGGCGGGAGTGTGCGGATCCGGCCGGTTGGGGACGATCACCGTGTCCGCGCGGTCCACCGCGTCGAGGCCGGCGACGTCGGCGAGGGTGAAGAAGCCGAGGTGCATCCGCGCTTGCCCGCCGGGGGCAGCGAGCGCGAAGTCGTACCACGGCCGCCGCAGTTCCGGACGGCGCAGGCCGAACAACTCCGTCGCGACCCCCATCTCGAACGGATTCGAGCCGTCGCCGACGATCATCACGACGCGATGCGAGGATCCTTTCGACATATGAGATTCCTAGCACTCCCGGTCGCGCGAGACCAGGCTCAAGATCGACCTATGCCAACTCAGCCCCTTGACCTGCGGGCCGTGCTCGCCGGTTTCGACGCTCCGTGGAGCCCGCGGATCGTCGCGAACGTCAACGACTACGACATCCGCCTCGCGCGATTCCTCGGCGAACACGTGTGGCACAAGCACGACAACACCGACGAGTTCTTCCTCGTCCTCGACGGCAGCATCGAACTCGGCCTGCGCGAAGCCGACGGCGAACGGACCGTGACGCTGACCCGCGAGCAGGGGTTCGTGGTCCCGCGCGGCACGTTCCACAAGCCGTCCTCGAAGGAGGGCGCGGTGGTGCTGCTCGTGGAGCCGACCGGCACGCTTTCGGTCGGCGACGAGCACGAAGAAGTGCCCGACCTTGTCGACGTGACCGTCGGGCATCGCGTCTGACCTGCTGGGTTGCACTGTGGGACGGCGTATCCTCGCCGTCATGAAACGCACTTCCTTCGCGCAGTGGCCGTGCTCGATCGCCCGGACCATGGACCTGCTCGGGGACTGGTGGACGCCGCTGGTGCTGCGGGACGCCTTCTACGGCGTCCGCCGCTTCGACGAGTTCCAGCAGGCGCTCGGCATCGCGCGCAACACCCTCGCCGACCGGCTGCGCAGGCTGGTCGACGAGGGTCTGCTGGAAAAGCGCGCCTACCAGGCCGAACCGGTGCGCTACGACTACGTGCTCACCGAGAAAGGCCGCGATTTCTGGGGTGTGCTGGCCGCGATGACGGCCTGGGGCGACCGATGGCTGGCCACCGAGGCGGGCCCGCCGATCGTGCTGCACCACGACGCCTGCGGGCACGACACGACCGCGGCCGTCGTATGCGCGGATTGCGGCGAGCCGTTGTCCGCGGACGACACCCGGATGCGGCGCGGGCCGGGCTTTCCGGAGCGGCTCGCGCAGCGGCCGGACGTGCAGGCGAGGTTCGCTCCGCAGGAGTAGCTGTCCTCCCGGCTTCCGGGCGGCCGGTGGCGATTGACAGCGTCAGTCTAGTTACGCAACTATGCTGGTCGAGACGCCAATGGAGGAGGACTCGCGATGGAGTGGACCGGCGCGCGGTACGCGGACGCCCCGACCGTGCAGGTGGACGAGTGGATCGACGGCTCGCCCGAGCAGGTCTGGCGGTTCGCCTCCGACGTCGCGCTCATGCCGGAGCTGAGCGGTGAACTGCAGTCGGTCCGGTGGTGCGACGAGGGTTCGGGGCCGGCGCTCGGCCGGTCTTTCGTCGGGCGCAATTACCACAAGTTGCGCGGCGACTGGGAAACCACCTCCTCCATCGTCGAGTGCGAGGAACCGCGCGTCTTCGCCTGGGCGGTCGGCGATCCGGCCAATCCGACGGCGGTCTGGCGGTTCACCCTCGCCCCGGAGAACGGCGGCACGCGGCTCACGCAGTGGGCGCAGATGGGGCCGGGGCCGTCCGGGGTGACCGAGGTGATCGCGCGGATGCCGGAGAAGGAACAGAAGATCGTGCACGTCCGGCTGACCGAGTTCGAGGCCGCGATGGCCGCCACGCTCGGCGCGATCAAGGAGCGCGTGGAGGTCGCCGGATGATGCGCACGGCCACCACCGTCGAGGCGTCGTCCGGCTGGCCGGAAACCCGGGATTTCGTGCTGGAGGCGGAAAAACTGGGCCTCGGCGAATGCTGGGTGGCCGAGGCGTGGGGGTCGGACGGGCCTTCGGTGCTCGGCTATCTCGCCGCGCGCACGAACCGGATCCGGCTCGGCTCCGGGATCATGCAGCTCGGCGTGCGCACACCGGTCGCGGCCGCGCAGGCCGCGCTCACCCTCGCCGAGATGTCCGGCGGACGGTTCTCGCTGGGGCTCGGACCGTCCGGTCCGCAGGTGATCGAGGGGCTGCACGGGGTGCCGTTCGCGCGGCCGCTGACGCGGATGCGCGAGACGGTGCAGATCATCCGCAGCGCGTTCGCCGGCGAGAAGATTTCCTTTGCTGGCAAGGCTTTTAAGATTCCGTTGCCCGGCGAATCCCGTCCGATGCGGCTGTCGGCGACGCCGAACGAGGACATCCCGATCTACCTGGCCACGCTGTCGCCGCGCATGCTGGAACTTACCGGCGAACTCGCCGACGGCTGGCTGGGCACGAGCTTCGTCCCGGAAGGGGCCGAAGCCTACTTCCGCCACCTCGACGCCGGGCTCGCGAAAGCCGGTCGCAGCCGCGCCGATCTCGTGGTGTGCCAAGGCGCGGAGGTCGCGTTCGCGTCCGATGAGGACGAGCTGCGCACCATGGTCGCCGGGCGCAAGAAGGAACTGGCGTTTTCGCTGGGCGGCATGGGTTCGGCGAGCACGAACTTCTACCACGACGCCTACCGCAGGCAAGGCTGGGCCGAGGTCGCCGGGCAGGTGCGGGAACGCTGGCAGTCCGGCGATCGCGACGGCGCGGCCGGGCTGGTGACCGACGAGATGGTGCTCGCCACGACGCTGATCGGCACCGAGGACATGGTCCGCGCGCGGCTGAAAGTGTGGCGCGCCGCTGGGGTCGACACGGTCCGGCTGTATCCGGCGGGCGACACCCTGGACAAGCGGCTGGCCACGCTCGGCCGGGCACTCGAGTTGGTAACGGAAGTGCCCTGAGAGACCGAGTATTGGGCCAACCGGCTGCGTCGGCGGGTCCGGCTGCGCCATAGTGTCGGCGATCCCGAACCGCAAGGAGTCGCTCGATGCGCAAGATCGTGTCCACGTTGTTCGTTTCGCTTGACGGCGTGGTCGAGGCACCGGACCAGTGGTCGCTCTCGTACTGGAACGACGAGCTGGAACACGCGGTGGGCGACGGCATGGCGGACGCCGACGCGATGTTGCTGGGCCGCGTGACCTACGAAGGGTTCGCCGAGGCCTGGCCCGGCCGCACGGACGACCCGGGCGCGGAATTCATGAACAGCGTGCCGAAGTACGTCGCGTCCACCACCCTGACCGCGGCGGACTGGCACAACACGACCCTGCTGCGCGGCGACTTGGGCGAGGCGATCGCGGACCTGAAATCCGGCGCGGGCGGCGACATCATGACCAGCGGGAGCACGACGCTGGTGCGGTGGCTCCTGTCGCACGGGCTGGTGGACGAGCTGACCCTGCTGCAGTACCCGGTGGTCGTCGGGAAGGGACGGCGGTTGTTCCCGGCGGACGGGCCACAGCTGGACTTCCGGCTGGCGGAGACCACGGCGTTCCGCAACGGCGTGCTGCGGCTGGTGTATCAGCCTTCGGACGACTAGGCCGCTGCGAACCCCGGCTTTCGCAGCGGTTCGCGAGGGGAACCCTCCGGGACGCTGAGTCCCTCGGGGTTCCCCGCCCGGACCTCAGTTCACCTGCCGTTCCTGCCCCTCCCAGAACGGCTGGCGCAGCTTGAACTTCTGGATCTTCCCGGTAGCCGTCCGCGGCAGTTCGGCGAGGAATTCCACCCGCTTCGGGCATTTGTACCCGGCCAGGTGCTGGCGGCAGTGCGTGATCAGGTCGTCCGCTGTCACCTCGGTCCCGTCCGTCACCACCAGCGCCGTGACCAGCTCGCCCCATTTCTCGTCCGGGATGCCGATGACCGCGGCTTCCCGGACGGCCGGATGCGAGTTCAGCGCGTCCTCCACCTCGATCGACGACACGTTCTCGCCGCCGGTGATGATGACGTCCTTCTTGCGGTCGGCGATGGTCAGGTAGCCGTCGGCGAAGGTGCCGCCGTCGCCGGTGTGGAACCAGTTGCCTTCCTGGACCCGTGCGGTCTCCTCCGGGTTTTCCCAGTAGCCGTCGAGGTTGTGGTTGCTCTGGGTGAGGACCTCGCCGTCCGCGTCGATCGCGACCCGGACGCCCAGCGCGGGAGCGCCGGCGCGGCCGAGGAGCTTCGCCTGCTCGTGCGGGTCGAGGCCGGCCCATTCGCTGCGGAAGCGGTTGACCGTGACCAGCGGCGAGGTCTCGGTCAGGCCGTAGATCTGGATGAACTCCCAGCCGAGTTCCGCGCGCACGCGTTCGATGGTGCGGGTCGGCGGCGGCGCGCCGGCCACCACGATGCGGACCCGGTCGCGGCCGGGGATTTCGCCGTCCCAGGCGGCGGCGCCGTCCAGCGCGGCGGTGACCACGGCGGGGGCGGCGCACATGATCGTCACGCCGTGTTCCTGCACGCGGCGCAGGATCTCGGTGCCGTCCACCTTGCGCAGCACGATGTGCCGTCCGCCGAGACCGGTGACCGCGTACGGCATGCCCCAGCCGTTCGCGTGGAACATCGGCAGTGTGTGGAGCAGGACGTCGTTGTCGCTGAGCGTGGTGTGCAGGCCGAAAGTGGTGGCGTTGAGCCACAAATTGCGGTGGGTGAGCTGGACGCCCTTCGGCCGCGCGGTGGTGCCGGAGGTGTAGTTGATCGTGGCGGTCGCGGATTCGTCGGCGGACCACGGCCGCGGTTCGCCGTCGCCGCCCCAGATCTTGTCGTCGTCCTCGCCGAGGACGAACACGTGCTTCGCGGTCACGCTGTCCAGCAACGGTTTCAGCTCGGGGTCGAGCAGCAGGACCTCGGCGCCGGAATGCTCGACGATGTAGCGCACCTCGGCGGGCGCGAGGCGGAAGTTCACCGGCACCAGGATGCGGCCCCAGGCGGAAACGCCGAAAAACGACGTCAGCAGCCGCGCGGAGTTGTGCGAGACGATGGCGACCCGGCCGCCGGCGGGAACGCCGAGCGCGTCGAGATTCGCCGCCTGCGCGCGGGCGCGGCGGGCGAGTTCGCGGTAGGTCACCTCGCCCCAGGACTGCGCGGGCTGGGCGGGCTCGTCCACCACCGCGATCCGGTCCGGATACACCGTTTCGGCGCGGTCGAGGAAATCGCGGACACTGAGGTCATAGAACACGTGCCGATCCCTTCGCGTCAGCGGGCCGCACTGCCCGCGCGGGTGATTTTCGCTCGGCGGACCACATCCAGCCACCCCACATGGAGGGTGCTCCGAGGCGGGCTGGACGCTGGCTCGCCGCGGCGGGACTTCTCCGCATCGGCCGTCGCCAAGTCCTACCGCAGCAGCCCGGCGGCCCGAGCCCGGTTCACCGCCTGTATCCGGTTGGACACCGCGAGCTTCCGCATCGCGTGCTTCAGATACGACTTCACGGTGTTCGGCAGCAGGCCGAGCCGGTCGGAGATCTCGTCGTTCGTGCAGCCCTCGCTGACCAGCCGCAGCACGTCGACCTCGCGCGGGGTCAGCGCGACGCCCGGCAGGTCCAGCTCCGGACGCAGCCGCTCGCACACGGCCAGCAGCCGTTGCCGGGCGCTCTCGTCGTTGATCGAACCGGCGATGGCGGTCAGTTCGGCGTGCAGGTCGCCGCGTTCAGCGGCGGGGACGACCGCCGGCGCGGCCAGCCGGCGCTGTACTTCCTCTTCGACCTCGATGTCGCGTCCCAGCCGCGTCGCCACCGCGGTCGCCGCGTGCAGCAGCCGGTCGCCGAACGTGATCGAATCCCGGGACGCCGCGTACAGCACCGCGCGCGTGGTCTCGCCGACGCGCACCGGCAGCGCGACCATCGCGCGCAGCCGTTCGGGGGCCACCGCGTGGTCGTATTTGTGCGTGATGCCCTGCGCGCTCAGGTAGTCGACCACCGTCGACGGCCGCGCCAGCGCCACCGCCTTGCCGCCGAGCCCGGCTCCGGTGTCCACCCGAAGGTGCTGCATCGACCGGGTGTCGGTGCCGCGCAGCTGGTCGATCACGTGCGAACGGGAAGCCGTCGAGACCGGTCCGCCCATCGCCACCGGCAGCTCAGTGGCGATTTGCAGTGCTTTGAGCGCGCCGGCGACCAGGGGGCTGGCCGTCAGCGCGAGCCGGCCCGGAGGCGTCATGGGCACCGTCCCGCTTCACTCGACCTTGAGGGGTGGACGTCCACGTTACGCGTTGCGTCGCGTTCGGACTACTCGTGTGGTTCGGTGGCACACGTGGCAACCTCGGATTTCGATACCGTCGCCGACCGGCTCTACGCGGGCGAACCGGCCGACTTCGTCGCGGAGCGCACCGCGGCCGCCCGCGCGGCGAAGGAAGCGGGCGACGTCGAGCTGGCGCGCCGGATCCGCGCGCTGCGCAAGCCGACCGCGGCCGCGGCGTACGTCAACCGCCTGGCGCGCGACGGGTCCGCTCCGCTGGCCGAGCTGGCTTCGCTCGGCGACAAACTGCGCGAAGCGCACGAGAAGTTCGACGGCTCCCGGCTGCGGGAACTGGCGCACCAGCGGGCCGAGCTGGTGCAGCGGATCATCCGGGACGCGACCGGCCTGAGCGATACCGTCGAGCGCGAGGTGGAGGAGACGCTGGAGGCGATCGTCGCGGACGCCGACCTCGCCCGGCTGGCCCTGGCCGGACGGCTGACGTCGAAGGCCCGCCAGGACGCCGACCGCTGGCTGTCGCTGCCGACGAATCCCGCGCCCGCCAAGAAGACCCGGCAGTCCGAAAAGGACCGGAAGGCCGAGGAGGAAGCCCGGGTCCGCGCACTGGAACGGCGGCAGGCGGTGCGGGCGCGGGCGGAGGCCGAACGGAATCTGCAGCGCGCGGAACGGACGGCCGAGCAGGCCGACGACCGGGTGACCGAATTGCGGGAACGGCTCGCCGACGCGGAGCGCCGCGCCGCCCGGGCGGCCGACGAACTGGCCAAGGCGCAGAAGACCTTCGAGGAAGCCGACGACGCCGTCCAGCGGTCTTGAGGCGGGCCCGAACGTCCGGGAGGGGAACCCTGAGGGCATTCGAGGAGTGGTTGCAACGCGGGTGGTTATTTGATGTGGGCGAGGCGTTCGGCTGGGGTGTCCCAGTCGAGTGTTGTGCGGGGGCGGCGGTTGAGTTGTGCGGCGCAGTTCGCCGGGGCCGTCCCGCCCGGCTCGGCCGATCAAAATACCGGCGGCATTCCGCCGCCAGCCTCGAACACTGCAACCCCGACACAACTCCGGTGTCGCACCAACCACCAGAACCCCAGCTGATTCCCGGCGGTTCCCCTCACGGTGCGAGCGGCGGGGCAGCCCTCGGCTACCGGGCGATTTCCGTTCCCGCGCACCACACCGCGCGAATCGCCCGCGTCGCCGACAGGTCCGCCACCGGATCGCCGTCGACCAAGACCAGGTCGGCCCGCAGCCCGGGCCGGATCTCGCCGCGGTCGGTCAGCCCGAACGCCTGGGCCGGGTCGACCGTGGCGGCACGCAGGATCTCCAACCGTGGTCAGCCCGGCCTCGGCCAGCAGTTCGAACTCGTGGTGCAGGCTCGATCCGTGCGGGACGGCGGCCGGGGCGCCGGGGTCGGCGTTGCTGTCGGTGCCGGCGAGGATCTCGACCCCGGCCGCGCGCAGCGCCGCCACGTTGGCCACGAAATCCCCGGCAGCGCCAGCGAAATAGGGCAGCGCAGCCTCCATCATGGTGAGCGTCGGAATCGCCGTCTGCCCAGCGGCTTTCATCGCCGCGACGTCCTCGGGGGCGATCCGGCCGAGCACCGGCACATGCGTCACGAACCGCGCGCCGGTCGCCACCGCCAGGTGGTACGCGCCGGGAGTCGCCGCGTGCAGAACGGTGTCCAGACCGCGTTTCCGCGCCGTGTCGACCAGCGCCCGCAACGCCTCGGCGGGCGGCCCGCCGTCGCCGGGAGCCTCCGCGACGCCCTTGACGTAGTCGACCCCGTCCGCGACCCGCTCCTCGACGAACCGGACCGCCTCCTCCTCGGACGTCACGACGGCGGAAGCGGGCATCCCCGGGATCCGGACGTGCATGCCGCCGGGCCCGATCGCGGGCGTGCCGGCGCTACGGAAATCCGCCGGGCCCGCCGAGCGCAGAGCGGCCACCCGAGAAGCGGGGAAACACGCCATGTCCAGGCCGGTCGTGATCCCCCACTCGGCGAGCGAGGCCAGCTGCGCGGGCTCGGTCAGGTGCACGTGCGAGTCGATGAACCCGGGCAGCAGCGTCGCCCCGGCCGCGTCGATTTCCCTGGCCCCGGCCGGATCGGTGCCGAGCACTGCCCCGTCGATCACGACGGTGCGCGGCTCGGTGAGCCCTCGCCCGTCGAAGACGCGCGCGTTGCGCAGAGCGGTCTTGGCCACGATCCCTCCCCGGGTCAGTGGACGCGATACCGCAAGAGTACTGAGTTGTCGTCCACCAGTGCGGAAAGCAGTTCAAGCTGCCGCGGGTCGATGGCCGCGCCCATCGCGACGCGGGGTGCGTCCCCGGCGATCAGCATCGGGGCGACGGTCAGGCGCAGTTCGTCCACCACGCCCGCGGCCAGCAGCGACGCGAACAGGTGTGGTCCGCCCTCGCAGTCGATCCGGCGGAGGCCTCGCCGGGCCAGCTCCTCCACCGCGGCCCGCAGGTCGACGTCGCCGTGCCGGGGGCGCGGGCGCTGGTCGTCCGGGTCCGCGTGCAGGGCCGGGTCGCCGGTGGCTTCGTGCAACGTTGGGTCGCCGGTCCCGGCGATCAGGACGTCCGCCCCGGCCGACGCCCACGCGGCGCGCAGCTCCGGGTCGGTCGCCGCGCTGGTGATGACGATCGTCGGCACCAGCGCCTTGGTGATCACCGGGGCGTCCGGCGGCAGCGAACGGCCGGTGCTGACCACGGCGATCGGCGCGATCGGGGCCAGCCCGTGCCTGCGCCGCCGTTCCGCGGTCTTCTCGTCCGGGCGCAGGCCCTCGAATCCCTCGGCCAGCGCGGTGCCCGCGCCGACCAGCAGGACGTCGGCGAGGTCGTTGCCCAGCCGGTAGACGATCCGGTCCGCGGGGGTCGACAGCCCGCCGGAGCGGCCGTCGATGGTGATCCCGCCGTCGGCGCTCGACACGAAGTTCACCGCGAGCCACTTCGGCACGTCCGGATAGCTGTACAGCCGCTCGACGTCGGCCTCGGTGCGGTCTGAGTTTCCGGGAAAGATCTCGCGCATCAGACCGACCGTACAACGTTCGCCGGCGGCCGGGTGCCGACGATGCTCGCCACCATCTCCGCGACCTGCCGCGTCTCGCGGACCTGGTGCGCGCGGAACATCGCCGCGCCGTGCATCGCGGAGACCGCCGTGGCGGCCAGCGTGCCGATCACTCGTTCGCCGACCGGGAGGTCCAGCGTTTCGCCGATCACATCCTTGTTCGACAGCGCCATCAGCACCGGCCAGCCGGTCGCGACCAGCACGTCGACGTGCCGCAGCAGCTCGAGCGACTGGTAGGAGTTCTTCCCGAAGTCGATGCAGGGGTCGATCATGATGCCCTCGCGCGGCACGCCCGCGGCGAGCGCGCGCTCGGCCAGCTCGGTGGTTCCTTCGACCACCGCGGCCACCACGTCGTCGTACACCGGCCGGAGCGCTTCGGTGCGCGGCACGAGACCGTTGGTGTGCGAGCAGATGTAGCCCGCGCCGTGTTCGGCGGCGACGTCGAGGATTTCCGGCTCCACCGCGGCCCAGTTGTCGTTGACCAGGTCCGCGCCCGCGCGGCAGACGGCGTCGGCGACCTCGGCGCGGTAGGTGTCCACGCTGATCACCAGCTCGGGGAAGTTCTCGCGAGCCCATTCGACGGTCGGCACCACCCGCCGGATCTCCTCGGCCGCGGTGACCTCGGGGCCCTTGCCCGCGGGCACGCCGCCGATGTCGATCAGGTCGGCTCCCTCGGCGTGCGCGCGGCGGATGGCGGCCTGCGCGGGTGCTTCTTCGAAGGTCGCGCCGTTGTCGTAGAAGGAGTCGGGGGTGCGGTTGATGATGGCCATCACCAGGGCGCGGTCACTGGTGAGGCGACGGCCTCGGAACACGAGGTCGGGCGTGTGCATGCGGTCTCCCGGGCCGGAACGAAGATCTCGCGTGATCATAGGCGAGTTCGCGGCGGGAGTACGTCCGGCAGGTGGCGGGCGGAGAGGTCCGGAGGCCACCTGCGTCCGGGCGTTCGGTCGAGCTGCGGACAGCGGTGCGATCAGGAGACGAGCGCCTCGTTGACGGTCAGGAACTCGTCGGCGGTGCGGGTGGCGGAGAATTCGATCACGCGGTAGCGCGCGAGCCGTTGCAGCACGAGCGGGTCGGTGGCGAGCACGGCGTCGAGCTTGCCGCGCGCGCACGGGCGGGTGATGATGACCTGGTCGGCGTCCTCGTTTCCTTTTCCGGAAACGAGGAACAATCCGTGCGCGAACTGGCTTCGCAGCCACTCCGCGTGTTCCGCGAGCGCGTAGTCGACTTCGTTTCGAGGCGCTGTGTAGGACAGCAATGCGATGTACATGGCCTCAGGGTAGGACGCTCGGTCGGATGGTGCATCCTCCTCCCGAGTGCCGGCGAGCTTCATCGAATGGTCAAGTATTCCCAATAACTCTTTACGGATAACCGTACTGCCGGGATTTCCGTTGCCGGGTACGGAAAATGCTGCCGCCCGGCGTTTCCGCAGGACATTTCGGGCGGATGGTCAAGACCACCCCCAGTTCTGCGTGAAGCAGCCGGCCAGATAAAGATCCACGCGGTCGGCGAACCGGCTCGGATCGCGTCCGGTGAGTTCGCCGATCCGGGTGATCCGGTATCGCAGAGTGTTCACGTGCAAGTGCAGAGTGGCCGAAGTCCGCGTCCAAGATCCCGAATGTTCCAGGAACGCCTTGAGCGTCGTTATCAATTCGGAACCGTGTGCCGCGTCGTACGCGAGTACCGGACCCAGTACTTTTTCGCCGAATGTCCGGCGCAAGTCCTCCGGCACGGCGGCGAGCAGCAGCAGATGCGACGCCACTTCGTCGCCGGACAGCACCGTCGCGCGGCCCGGGGTCAGCGCGGCCAGGGTGCGCGCGTGCCGGGCCTCCTGCACGCCGGCGCGGAGACCGGCGGCGTCCGCGGCCCGGCTGAGGCCGAGCGTCAATCGCGCGGACCCGAGCGCGGGCTCGATCGTGTGCACCGCTTCCCGCAGCGCCTCGGTGTCGCGCGAGGAGAAGAGGCCGAACGTCTCGCCGTCGACGGTCGCCACCAGCATCGGCTGTCCGGTGGCCGAAAGCAGTTCCTCCACCAGCACCTGCGCGAGCCCGGGCCCGCCGCCGCGGACCTCGGCGGACAGCGTCGTCACCGGTTCCTGCGGCGCGAACCCGGCGGCGGCCAGCCGCGACGTCAGCTCGCCCGGCGCGGCGTCGTCGGAGAGCACCAGCCGCAGCAGCGGTTCGGCCGCCCGGTTCTCGATCCGCCGGGCCTCGTCGACCCGGGACCGTTCGAGCCCGACCAGCGCCGCGAGTTCCAGTGCCAGCTCCCGGCGCGCGGACGGCCACTGCGCCGGATCGCCGTCCACCACCAGGAACCAGCTCGCGATCCGGTGCCCGGAGCGGCCGGCCGCGCCGAGCAGCGTGACCGGGCCGTCCTGGCACGGCAGCCGTTCGGCGCGCAGGAACTTCCGGGCCAGCGCGGTGCGGCGCGCGGCGGGCAGTTCGGGTCCGCCGGCCAGCTGCCGCCCGGTCGCGCTCAGCACGAGACAGCCGGCGCCCAGCTCCTCCTCGCCGGCCTTGACCAGCGCGGACAGTCCGTGGCCGGAGGTCACCGCGGCCACCAGCCGCCGGTGCGAATCGCGGGCGGGAGCCGAGCGTTCCGCGGCCAGGCCCAGGATGACCCGTTCGGCCACGGTCGCGAACGAAACCGACACCGGCACCTCGAACAACGGCAGGCCGACGCGTTCGCAGGCGGCCACGAGGTAGTCCGGCACCGGGCCGCCGACCTCGGCGGTGCCCGCCCCGAGCGCGGTCACGCCCGCCGCGGCGAGTTTGCCGACGAACGCGTCCGCGTCCGCCGGACCGGGCAGCCAGCGCAGGCCGCACAGCACGATCTCGCCGCCGTCGAGATACCGCGTCGGATCCTGCAGGGTCGCCTGGAAGACGCGGCCGAACTCCCGGTCGCGCGCCTTCTCGCCCGCCAGCAGCCGCAACCCCAGCTCCGGGGTGTCGAGCAGTGCACCCAGCCGCATGCGCGCCTCCTTCCGCCCATCAGTACCGCACACCAGAGGGGTTTGGCGGAAACTACGAAAAACCGGCCGTTCGCCGCCGCCGCTTTCGGCGGATCTGCCGTGGCCCGGGCCACGCCGCGGCAGGTGTACTCACTCGGCGAGCGAACGAGAAGGGATGACCAATGGCGATCGTTCTTGGCGACAACCGCTACGGGAAGGCCGAGAACCGGCTGGTCCGCGTCGACCGTGCCGGAGACGAGCACCGGCTCACCGACCTCACCGTGAGCGTGTCGCTGTCGGGCGACCTGAGCGACACCCACCTGACCGGGGCCAACGACAAGGTGCTGGCCACCGACACGCAGAAGAACACCGTGTTCGCCTTCGCCCGCGACGGCATCGGCGAGATCGAGGACTTCGCGCTGCGGCTGGCCCGGCACTTCGTGTCCAGCCAGGAGAGCATCCACCTCGCCCGCGTCGGGATCGTGGCCCATCCGTGGGAGCGGCTGCGGGTCGGCGGCCGTCCGGCGCACCATTCGTTCGTGCGTTCCGGCGCGGGCACGCGCACCGCCCGCGTCACCTACGACGGCGAGCGGGCCTGGGTGCTCGGCGGGGTGGAGGACCTGACCGTGCTCAACTCCACCGGATCGGAATTCTGGGGCTTCCCGCGCGACGAATACACGACGCTGGCCGAGGTCAAGGACCGGATTCTCGCCACCGCGGTCTCCGCGACCTGGCGGTTCTCCGTCGAGGAGACCGACTGGGCGCACGCGCACGAAACCGCGGTCGCCACGCTGCTCGACGCGTTCGGCGGCACGCACAGCCTCTCCCTGCAGCAGACCCTGTACGCGATGGGCCAGGCGGTGCTGGAGGCCGTCCCGGAGATCGCGGAGATCCGGTTCTCGCTGCCGAACAAGCACCATTTCCTCGTCGACCTCGAGCCGTTCGGCCTCGACAACCCCGGCGAGGTCTTCTACGCCGCCGACCGGCCCTACGGGCTGATCGAGGGCACCGTCCTGCGCGACGACGCCCCGCCGGCCGGCCCGGCCTGGTCCTGAGCACACCGAAACCCGAGCTGTTGGGAGCGCTACTGTCATGACCGTGTCCATCGATGCCGACGTCGAACGCGCCTGGCTCGCCGAATGCGTGCGGATCGCCGAGAAGAACGTCGCCGACGGCGGCGGCCCGTTCGGCGCGCTCGTGGTGAAGGACGGCGAGATCGTCGCGACCGGCGTCAACCGTGTCACCCCGTCGCTGGACCCGACCGCGCACGCCGAGGTGGTCGCGATCCGCGCCGCCTGCCAGGCGCTCGGCACGTTCAGCCTGGCCGGCTGCGTGCTCGTCTCCTCGTGCGAGCCGTGCCCGATGTGCCTCGCGTCGTCGCTGTGGGCGCGCGTGGACCGCGTGCTGTACGCGGCCGACCGGGACGACGCCGCCCGCGCCGGTTTCGACGACCGGGCCTTCTACGAGCTTTTCGAACACCCGCGCGAAACGTGGCAGACCCCGGT
Source organism: Amycolatopsis sp. VS8301801F10 (assembly GCF_046195355.1). Taxonomy (NCBI): domain Bacteria; kingdom Bacillati; phylum Actinomycetota; class Actinomycetes; order Pseudonocardiales; family Pseudonocardiaceae; genus Amycolatopsis; species Amycolatopsis sp. VS8301801F10. The sequence goes on from NZ_CP176065.1 coordinate 3,191,128, forward strand.
TTCGCGAGTGTCCACACCGGACGCTTTCGCCCCGTTCTCCGCCTGGCTCAACCGGTCCGACCGGATCGAGTACTGAGCCGTCGTGAGCGGCGATCCCGGTTCTAACCGGGATCGCCACTCACGACCCACCGTCCCGCCGCGCCGCCCGTTGCCTGTGCCAGGGGTGCGGTTCGGCACACCCACCGGCAAGGGGAGGACGCATGACCCAGGTACGCCTCGACGAAGCGGTGACCTCGGCTCCCGGACCGCAGCGCAAGTCCATTGTGGAGCGACTGTTCGAAATACGCGCTCGCGACACTACCGTGGGCCGGGAAGTACGCGGCGGCTTGACCACCTTCGTCGCGATGGCCTACATCGTTTTGCTCAACCCGCTCATCCTCGGCGCTTCCGCCGACATCACCGGCGCGAAACTCAGTGCCGCGCAAGTGACCACCGCGACCGCGCTCGCCGCCGCGGTGATGACTGTCCTCATGGGACTCGTCGGCAACGCGCCGCTCGCGCTCGCCGCCGGACTCGGCATCAACGGCATCGTCGCGTTCCAGATGGCCCCGGCGATGACGTGGGCGCAGGCCTTCGGGCTCGTGGTGCTGGAAGGCGTCTGCATTGTGCTGATGGCGGTCAGCGGGGTCCGGGAACGCATTATGAACGCGATTCCCGGGCCGTTGAAAACCGCGATCACCGTCGGCATCGGGCTGTATATCGCGCTCGTCGGCCTGGTGAGCGCGGGGTTCGTCACGCGGACCCCGGACGCCGCGCATTCGACTGTCCCGGTGCGACTCGGGCTCGACGGGCATCTCGACGGCTGGCCGATCGCGGTGTTCTGCTTCGGCTTGTTGCTGATGACCGTGCTGATGTCGCGGAAGGTGCCGGGTGCGGTGCTGATCAGCATCGCCGCGGCGACCGTGCTCGCGGTGGTGCTGCACGACGGATTCGGCGTCGGCGAATGGGGGTTGACGACGCCGACGCTGCCGAATTCCGTGGTGGCGGCTCCTGATTTCGGGCTGCTCGGGCACGTCGACCTGTTCGGCGGATTCGCCAGGGCGGGCGCGCTGACCGCGACGATCTTCCTGTTCACCCTGGTGCTGTCCGGATTTTTCGACGCGATGGGCACGATCACCAGCGTGTCGGCCGAGGCGGGGCTGTCGAAGAACGGCCGGGTGCCGAGGATGGGCCGGATCCTGTTCGTGGACGGGGCCGGGGCGATCGCGGGCGGGGTGTCCGGCTCGTCGCCGAACACCGTGTTCCTGGAGTCCGCGGCCGGCGTCGGGGAGGGCGCGCGGACCGGGCTGGCGAGTGTCGTGACGGGACTCTTGTTCGGGGCGACGCTGCTGTTCACCCCGATCGCGGGCATTGTCCCGGCGCAGGCCGCCGCGCCCGCGCTCGTGGTGATCGGCGGGATGATGGTGGCGCAATGCCGCAATATCCCGTGGAACGACCCGGATTACACGATTCCGGTGTTCCTGACGGTCGCGCTCATTCCGTTCACCTACTCCATCACCAACGGCGTCGGCGCGGGCCTCATCGCATTCGTGCTGATCAAGACCTTCCGCGGGAAGTGGCGTGAAGCAGGCTGGATCCTCACCGTGCTCGCGCTCGTGTTCACCGTCTATTTCGGAATCGACGTGGTGAAGGCGATCCTCTGACAGAAAGCCCGGCTACCGCCCCACCACCACCCTCAACGGAGCGGCTGCGCCGCGCGGAAAGGATTCCACAATGCCTCTGATGTTCCTCAACGGCGGCGCGATGCGCGGCGAACCCCTGCACCATCTGCTCGACGGCGCTCCACTGGTGGCCGAAACGACCACCGCCCCGAAGTACCGGTTCTATTCGGTGGGCGGGCAATGCCCGGCGCTGGTCCCGGTAGCGCACGGCGGCGCGGCGATCTCCGGCGAGGTCTACGACCTCACGCTGGACCAGTTGCGCGACCGGGTGCTCCCGTCCGAACCGCCGGAGCTGGAGCTGGGCGTGGTCGAACTGGCCGACGGCAGTTCGGCGTTCGCGATGCTGCTGCGGCGGCCGCAGACCTCGCACGTGCAGCTGCGGGACATCACGGAAATCGGCGACTGGCGCGCGTTCAAGGCCGCGGCGTGACGGTTCTGGTCGCCCCGGACAAGTTCAAGGGCTCGCTCACCGCGGCGGAGGTCGCGGAGGTGGTGGCCGCGGCGTTCGCCGAGGTCGCGCCGGGCGAGCCGGTGCGGCAGCTGCCGGTGGCGGACGGCGGCGACGGCACGGTCGCCGCCGCGGTCGCCGCCGGGTTCCGGCGGATTCCGGTGCGGGTTTCCGGTCCGACCGGCCGCCGGATCACCGCGTACTACGCGCTGCGCGGGACGGTCGCCGTGGTCGAGCTGGCGGAGGCGTCCGGCCTCCACCGCTTGCCCGGCGGCCGGCCGGAGCCGCTGAGAGCGTCGAGCTACGGCACGGGCGAGCTGATCGCGGCCGCCCGTGCCGCCGGGGCGACGCAGATCGTGCTCGGCGTCGGCGGCAGCGCCTGCACTGATGGCGGGGCTGGGTTGCTGACTGCCTTGGGCGCGCGACTGCTCGACGCTTCCGGCGAACCGCTTCCACCGGGCGGTGCGGCGCTGACGGAGTTGTCCACAGTGGAGCTGTCTGGACTGCCCGAAGTGGACATTGTCCTGGCGTCCGATGTGGACAACCCGCTGCTGGGGGTGGATGGCGCGGCCGCGGTCTACGGGCCGCAGAAGGGCGCTGGTCCCGCCGAGGTCGCGGTGCTGGAACGCGGACTTGCTCGGTGGGCCGAAGTTGTGGGCTCCGCGCACGCCACCACCCCGGGCGCCGGCGCGGCAGGCGGCGTCGGGTTCGGTGTCCTCACCGGACTCGGCGCTCGCCTTCGGCCCGGTATCGAGGTGTTGCTGGAGCTGCTGGGTTTCCCGGCCGCCGCCCGCGATGCCCGGCTTGTCATCACCGGCGAGGGTTCGCTGGATACCCAGTCACTGCACGGGAAAGCACCGATGGGCGTGCTCCGGGCCGCGGGCGGCACGCCAGTGGTCGCCTTGGCCGGGCGATGCCTGCTTTCCGCGCCGGAGTGGCGGGAAGCAGGTTTCGCCGGGGTGTACGCGCTGACCGATGTGGAACCGGACGAACACCGGTGCGTAGCGGAGGCCCGTGCGTTGTTGCGGGACCGGGCTGTGCAGCTCGCGCGGGATTTCAGCCGAGCAGTACCTGCCTGACGTGGTCGGACAGGGGGAGTCCGGCCGCGTCGGCGGGAGTCAGCCAGCGGTGGTCGTCGTGTTCGGCCGGGTTGAGCTGAAGGTCGCCGAGGAATTCCGGATGCGCGTCGTAGTAGGCGGCATGCACGGTGAACGGCTTGCCGGTGCGGTCCGGCCAGGATTGGCGGGCCCGTTCCCCGGCGAGCCGCACGCGCAGCCCGGTTTCCTCGGCGACTTCCCGTACCGCGGTGGCCTCCGGGGCTTCGCCGGGTTCGACTGTGCCGCCGGGGAAATCCCCAATGCCCGCCGAGGAAAGTGTCCGGCGCACGGCGGATCAGCAGCACGGTTTCGCCGCGGGGGAGCAGGACGTAGGCGAGATGTTTGTCGGTTATGGCGCACCTCCATTGGAGACGAGGATCTGACCGTTCACCCAGCCGCCTTCCGGGCCGCACAGGAACGCTACTAGGCCGGCGCAGTCGCGTGGGGTGCCGATCCGGCCTAGCGGATTGTGCTGTGCGAAGGCTTCTCGGTGGGCGTCGGGGATCCAGCCGGTGTCGGTCGCGCCCGGGTTTACCGCGTTCGCTGTGATGCCGAGGCGACCGAGTTCCCCGGCTGCGGCGAGAATGATGCGGTCGAGTGCGCCTTTGCTTGCCCCGTACGGCAGGTTGTGCACCACGGCGTCGCTGGTGAGTGCCACGATCCGGCCAGCGCCGTGCGGTCCGCGGTAGCGCTGCGCGAACTCGCGGATCAACAGCCAGCTCGCGCGGGCGTTCACCGCGAAGTGCCGGTCGAAACTGTCCACTGTGGTGTCGAGCAGGCTGGAATCCACGGACTCGCAATGCGCGAGCACTAATGCCTGGACGTCACCGTCGATCTGGTCGAACAGTCTCGCCGGTGTTCCCGGGTCGGCTAGGTCGGCTTCGATGCCCTGGACGGTTTCGTCGGCTCCCCAGGGCATTCGGCGGTCGTAGTCGGACCAGTGCGTCGTGATGACGTTCCAGCCGTCTTCTCGCATCCGGGCGGCGATCGCGGCTCCGATTCCAGCTTGCCTGCCGACCCCGGTGATCAAGGCCGTTTTCTTATTCTTCAATGGCGCTGTCTTTCGTGCGGAGGTGCTGCCGGAACGTATAGGACGGATCGCTTTCCCGGCGGGTCAGGAACTCGGTGAACCGGACCTGCTCGCGGAGGGTGACGCCGTCGCGGATTTTCGCCGCCTGCCGGTGTTCGGTGTCGCGAATGGACTCGGCGAGCCGGAATACCTCGGCGGCTTGCGCGGCGGGGACGAAAAGCACGCCGTCGTCGTCGCCGAACACGAGGTCGTCGGTGGTCACGGTCCACTCGCCGACGGTGGCGGCTTCCAGCGCGTCGGCGGCGCGGTCGTAGAGGTGCAGCGGACCGGTGGACAGCGAGCCCAGGCTGTACACCGGGAAGCCGATTTCGCGTAGTTCGGCGGTGTCTCGGTGCAGGCCCCAGATCACTATGCCGCTGAGGCCGGCCGCCGCTGTTTCGGCGGTGATGAGATCGCCGACACAGCTCTCGTCGAGGCGTCCTCGGTTGTCGACTACGAGGACATCGCCCGGCTGCGCGGCGGTGAGGGCTTCCAGGAAGACGTCGACGCTGCCCGCGTGCCGGGCGGGGAGGACCCTGCCGCAGAGCTTCTGACCTGGGATGACTGCCCGGGTTCCGGCTGGGGCGCAGCGGACGGTCAGGCGGGCGCGCAGGCAGCCGTCGGCCAGGTGTGCGGTGGTCAGGGTGGCGAAACGGTCGGTCAGTTCGGTGTGGTTCATGCTTCCCGCCCTTCGTGCGAACTGCTTCACGCTAGCCGGAATCCGTGCTGCGGGGGCACCGGTTTTCGGCTCGCCGCCGCGCCGGTGGAAGGTCAGCTGAGCGCTTGAGTCTCCCGGCCGGCCGCCCAGGACGCCAGGAGGGCGAGGCTGTCCGCGGCGGCGGTGCCGGCGGGTGCGGTGTAGACGTTCAGGAGCAGGCCGGGGTCGGTGGGCAGGTCCATCGATTCGACGTCCAGGTCGAGCCGGCCGACGACCGGGTGGTGCAGGCGTTTGCGGCCGGACCGGTGGAGCCGGACGTTCTGGGACGCCCACTGCCGCCGGAACAGTTCGCTGCGGGTGGACAGTTCGCCGACCAGGGCGATCAGGTCTTGGTCGTGCGGGTCGCGGCCGGCTTCCATGCGCAGTTTCGCGGCTACGTCGGAGGTGACGCGGTCGTAGTCCACGAAGAACGTTCTCGCCGCGTCGGGTTCCAGGTAGAGGAATCGCGCGGTGTTCGCCGATTGCCGCGAGCCGGTCAGCATTGGGGAATACAGTGCGCGGGCGAGGGGGTTCGTGGCCAGTACGTCGTAGCGGCCGTTGCAGATCCAGGCCGGGGCGTCGGTGATGGCGGCGAGCACTTGGCGCAGCGCCGGGCGCACCGTCGCGGCGGGTCGGCGGCGGGGACTGCCGGGTGTCCTCGAGCGGCGCGCGAGCTGGAACAGGTGCTCGCGCTCGGCCTCGGTGAGGTGCAGGGCGGCGGCCACCGCGTCGAGCACTCCGTCGGAGGCCCCGGCGAGGCTGCCGCGCTCCATGCGCACGTAGTAGTCGACCGACACTCCGGCCAGCAGCGCGACTTCTTCGCGTCGCAGACCTTTGACCCGGCGGTGGCCGCCGTAAGCGGGCAGCCCGGCCTGCTCAGGCGTGATCCTCGCGCGACGGGAGCTCAGGAACTCCTTGATCTCGGTGCGCGGATCGAGCGTGGCCACCCCCTCACGGTAAGCCCTGCCCGAACGCGGAGGGAGGCCCTGCCGGTACCCCGATGGCCGCGCACCCGTGCGGCGCCCGTGACGGCTAGCTGCCCGAGGCGGTCGTGGCGATGCCGCCGTCGACCGGGACGATGGCGCCGGTCAGGTAAGACCCGGCCCGGCTGGCGAGGAACACGGCGACGCCCGCCATGTCGTCGGCGCGGCCGAGCCGACGCAGCGGGGTCTTCGCCGCGATCGTGTCGCCGATGGCGTCGATCGTGGCCGCCATCATCTGAGACGGGAACACTCCCGGGGCCACCGCGTTAACCGTGATGTGCTGCGGGCCCAGTTCCCTGGCGAGCACCCTGGTGAGCTGATGGAGTGCCGCTTTGCTGGCGGCGTACGAGTAGTTGGGGGCCTCGGCGACGTGGACGGCGGCGATGCTGCCGATGTTGACGATCCGGGCGGGATCGGCGGCGGTCCCCGCCCTGCGCAGAGCCGGGAGCAGCGCCTGCACCAGCCAGAACGGCGATTTGAGGTTGAGGTCGAGCACGTCGTCCCAGTCCTGCGCCGGGAACGTCTCCAGCGGTGCGCGCCGCATCGCTCCGGCGTTGTTGACGAGGATGTCCAGGCGTTCCGAACCGGTCTGGACCAGCTCGGCGAGGCGCTGGCATTCGTCGTGCCTGGACAGGTCGGCGGGGATTGCTTGCACGTCGCCGAATTCGGACAGCAGCCGCTGTGCCTCCGCGCACGCGTCCGCCGTGCGCGAGCTGACGATCACGCGGGCGCCCGCCCGCAGAAGGCCGCGCGCGATCATCATCCCGATTCCCCTGGTGCCGCCGGTGACAAGCGCGTGTTTTCCGCTCAGGTCGAAAAGGCCGGAGTGAGTGGTGAACTGGCTGTCCGTCATGGGTCTTCGTTCCTTCGCCGGGGAAGCAGGTGCTCGCCCAGGTTGCCGGGATCGCTGGACCGGCGGGAGATCCTGGTGATACCGGTACTGGGAGACCTCCCTTGTCCGGCCGCCGAGCGAAAGTGTCATACCCGGCGAACCGGGCAGCTCATGGCCATACGCTTTGGCGGCTATATCCGATTTCTTCCGTTGTTTGGTTGAAGTCCTGGTGAATTCCCGGGTAGGCGATGTTCTCGACCAGGGTTTCTTCACTTTCCGCACGCATAATTCCGGCCGGTAGCCCGAACGTGTGCCGGAAGGAAAAAGAGTGCCGGGGTCTGTGCGTGCCCGCTTGGTCGGCGGTGGGATCGCGATCGCGGTCGTGACGGGGGTCGCGGTCGCGGTGTGGCCCGAAGGGGCTTCGGCGCAGGATCCGGAGATTCAGATTTCCCGTTCTGCGTGCGGGCAGGGCTGGGCGGATCCGCGGCCGGGCGTGCAGACTTTTCGCCTGCACAACACCGGGACCGTCACCGCCGAGGTGGATCTGATCGATCCGGCGACCGGGGTTGTTTACGGCGAGGTCGAGGGGCTGGGAAGCGGGACTATCCGGCCATTGCAGGTGACGCTTGGCAATGGGTCCTACGCATTCCGTTGCCTTCCTGAGGATTCGGCGGCGATTGTCGGGCCTGCGGTCACGGTGAGCGGCGGGGCTGAGCGCGGGCCGGGGGTCGCGCCGGTGACGCAGAATGATCTGCTCGGGCCGTTGAAGTCCTATCAAGCACAGGTGACGCACGGGCTCGAGCAGTTGGCTGCTGACGTCGGCAAGGTGAAGGAAGCCATTCGCGGCAACGATCGTGGTGCGAGTCAAGGTGCTTGGCTCGTGGCGCATCTTGACTACGAACGGCTCGGTGCGGCATACAACGCCTTCGGCGACTCGGACAAAGCCATCAACGGGACCGCTGACGGTAAGCCGGACGGGGTCAAGAGTTCGGAGTTCACCGGGTTTCATCGGCTCGAATCCGGGCTGTGGCACAACGAAGACCTCGCCGCCCTTGTTCCGGTGGCTGAGCAGTTGGACAGCGACGTGCAGAAGCTCTGCAAGTCCTTTGCGGACAGTCAGGTCGATCCGAACGACCTTGGCTTGCGCGCGCACGAGATCGTGGAGAACACCCTGCAATTCGAACTGACCGCTCGCACCGATTACGGCAGCGGCACCAATCTCGCCACCGCTCGCGCGAATCTCGAGGGGACACAGGCGGTCCTCGACGTGCTGCGTCCGGTGCTCGCTCCGCGCTATCCGGCACTGTCCAAGGTGGACAAGTGGATGGAGCGCACCAAAGCTGCCCTCGACAGCGCCAAGAAGCCGGACAACTCGTGGACGCCGGTGCGGCAGTTGTCCGCGGCGCAGCGGCAGAAGCTCAATGCCGACGTCAGCGAATTGACCGAGCTGCTCGCGCCGATCGCCGCGATCGCGGAGCCGAGGAGGACCTCGTGACGACGGAATCCTCTCGCCGCTCCTTCCTGCGCCGGACCGTCGTCGGCGCGGGCATCACCGCGGCGGCTGGGATCGGGGTGACTGCTAGCGCGAGCGAAAGCCAGAACACGGTTCCGTTCCACGGGCCCAAGCAAGCAGCGATTCTCCGCCAGCCACCCGCGCAGAGCATCGTCGCGTCCTTCGACGTGGTCGCTGAGAACCGTGCCGAATTGACCCAGTTGTTCCAGGAGATCACCGACCGCGCGCGGTTTCTCGCGAACGGCGGTGCTCCGGCCTCGCTCGGCATTACCGCCCCGCCCGCGGATTCCGGCGTGCTCGGGCCGGTGGTGCCGCACAGCGACCTCGGCGTGATCGTCGGCGTCGGATCGTCCCTTTTCGACGGACGGTACGGGCTGGCCGACCGCAAGCCCCAGAAGCTCAAGCCGATGACCATGTTCCCCAACGACGCGCTCGACGCCGCGCAGTGCCACGGCGATCTGTCGCTCACGTTGTCCGCGAGCGACACCGACACCGTGCTGCACGCGTTGCGCGACCTGACCCGGGCGACCCGCGGCGGGATGCAGGTGCGCTGGAAGATCAACGGCTTCAGCTCTCCGTCCCGGCCGTCCGGCACCCCGCGCAACCTGATGGGGTTCAAGGACGGCACCGCGAATCCGGGCGAGTCCGAAATGGACCGGCTGGTGTGGGTGTCCGGAGCGGGCGAGCCGGCGTGGACGACCGGCGGCAGTTACCAGGTGATCCGGCTGATCCGGATGCTGGTGGAGTTCTGGGACCGGGTGTCGATCGCCGAGCAGGAGAACATGTTCGGCCGCCGCCGCGACACCGGCGCACCGCTGGACGGGGCGTCCGAACAGGACGAACCGCGGTACGCCGACGATCCGATCGGCACCGTCATCCCGCTCACCAGCCACATCCGCAAGGCCAACCCGCGCACCCCGCAAACCGACGGAGAGCGGATCCTGCGCCGCTCGGTCAACTACGACCGCGGGGTGGACGCCAACGGCAACCTCGACATGGGTCTCGTCTTCACCTGTTACCAGCAGGATCTCGAGCGGCAGTTCGAAACCGTGCAGAAGCGGCTGATCGACGAACCGCTCGTCGACTACCTCTCCCCGTTCGGCGGCGGCTACTTCTTCGCGCTGCCCGGCGTCACCGGTCCCAGCGACCACTTCGGCCGGGCGCTCCTCGCCTGAGGCGCGTCCCGATCCCCACCCCGCGAAACCAGGAGGAATCCTCAGTGGACACAGCATTCGGCAGGCGGCGCCGTCGCCTGCTCGGCGCGGGCGCGCTCGCCTCGGCGGCCGTGCTCGCGATCGTCACCGGGTCCGCGGCGTCGTCCGCGCAGGCCCAGCCGCTGCACCCGCTGCCGGCGTCATGGCTGCCCACGCTCACCCCGATCAAGCACGTCGTGGTGATCTTCGGCGAGAACATCTCGTTCGACCACTACTTCGGCACGTACCCGAACGCCACCAACGAGAACGGCACCCCGTTCCAGGCGGCGAAGAACACGCCGAAGGTGAACGGCCTCGACGACAAGCTGCTCACCCGGAATCCGAACGCCTACAACCCGAAGCGGCTCGGGCCGGACCAGGCGCTCACCTGCGACCAGAACCACAGCTACGGCGCCGAGCAGGCCGCGTTCGACGGCGGCAAGATGGACAAGTTCGTCGAGAAGACCGAGACCGACAAGTGCAAGGGCCAGCCGGTCCTGTTCGGCGAGCCGGGCCTGGTCATGGACTACTACGACGGCAACACCGTCACCGGCATGTGGAACTACGCGCAGCACTACGCGCTGAGCGACAACTCGTTCAACACCGTCTTCGGCCCGTCCACCCCGGGCGCGATCAACCTGATCTCCGGCCAGACGCACGGGATCCAGGCGGTCGACCCGGTCACGCACGAGCCGAAGAGCGACTCCTACGTCGTCGCGTCGCCGGACGAGAACGGCGTCGGCACCGTGATCAACGACCCGGACCCGGCGTGGGACGACTGCTCGGACAAGAACCACACCGCGAAGGACAACCTCGGCGCGATGCGGGGCCGCAACATCGGCGACCTGCTGAACGACCGGCACGTCACGTGGGGCTGGTTCCAGGGCGGCTTCAAGCCGACCGGCACCGATAACGGCTACGCGGTCTGCGGGCAGAAGCACGCGAACATCGGCAATCAGTCCTCCGTGGACTACAGCCCGCACCACCAGCCCTTCCAGTACTACAAGTCCACTTCGAACCCGCACCACCTGCCTCCGTCGTCGGTGCGGGCGATCGGGCAGACCGACCGGGCCAACCACCAGTACGACACGAGCGACTTCGACGACGCGCTCAAGGCCGGTTCGATGCCCGCGGTGAGCTTCCTCAAGGCCCCGGAGTACCAGGACGGGCACGCGGGCTATTCCGACCCGCTCGACGAGCAGCGGTTCGTCGTGGACGAGATCAACAAGATCCAGCAGTCGCCGGAGTGGCGTTCGACGGCGATCGTGCTCGCCTACGACGACTCCGACGGCTGGTACGACCACGAGAACTCCAAGATCGTCAACGGTTCGCAGGACGCGTCGCAGGACCAGGCCGTGTGCACCGGTAAGCCGGCCGGGCTCGGCGGGCACGCCGACCGCTGCGGCTACGGCCCGCGGCTGCCGCTGCTGGTCGTCTCGCCCTACAGCAAGGTGAACTACGTCGACCACACCCGGACCGACCAGACCTCGGTGCTTCGGTTCATCGAGGACAACTGGTTCTCCGGCCGGGTCGGGAACGGCTCGTTCGACACTCGCGCGGGCGGACTCTGGAACATGTTCAACTTCTGGCGGCCGCAGGCGGGCAAGCTCCCGCTCGACCCGGAGACCGGGGCTCCGGCCGGGCGGCACTAGCTCGCGTTTCGCCTCGCGCACCGAAGGCCATCGGGTTTCGACCCGGTGGCCTTCGGCCGTTTCCGGGCCGGTCTCCCGTCCGCTCAGCGGGAAACGACGTGCGAATACCGCGATGCTGGAAATTTTCCAGTGCGCGGGAACTGTGCGCGCAGTCGCGGATTGGGCGCCGAAGGCGCCCGGGAAAGGACGGGATCCGGGACAAGAATGGAGTCGCGCTGCGCGGTCCGTCACTCGACACGATAGGGTAATCGCAGGCACATCCTGTAGAAGGTGAAGGAACGCGAATCATGGCGCAAAAAGTCCATGTCGAGATGGTGGACGACATCGACGGCAGCATCGCCGAGCAGACCGTCCCGTTCAGTCTCGACGGCGTGAGCTACGAGATCGATCTGTCCGAAGAGAACGCTGCCGCACTGCGGGAAGAGCTGGCCCGTTACGTCGCCGCCTCGCGCCGGGTCGGCGGCCGCAAGGTCCGGATGGCCGCCGGGCAGTCCCCGCGGCCGGCTTCGACCGCCGCGGACCGCGAGCGCAACAAGGCGATGCGCGAGTGGGCCGAGGCCAACGGTTTCACCGTGTCCGACCGGGGCCGGCTCCCGGCGGAGATCGTGAAGGCCTACGAGGAGCGCGACACCGAGGCTCCGGCCAAGCCGGCTCGCAAGCGCGCGACGCGCAAGAAGGCCAGCGCCTGAGCGTTCTTTTCGGCAGCTGTGCCGCGGGGGCCGCGGCTAGTGATCAGCGGTGCGGGCGCCGCCGGGATTCCCGGCGGCGCCCTTCTGGCTGCCAGGGGGAAATAGCGGTTTCCCCGCCGCGCGGCCGTGCCGGAAGCGCGTGGCGGCGGGCCGGGGAATCGATTTCCCGCGGTTAAGACTTGCCGAGTCCGAGCAGTGCGTCCAGGTCGATCTTGCCGCCGGCGGCGTCGCGGATCGCGCGCATCGCGTCGGCGGACGAGAGTTGTTCCCCGTGCTGGTCGGCGTGCGCGCGCAGCAGATTCCCGATATGCCGTTCCGGAACCGTCCATGTGGGCCAGCGGCGGCGGGCGATCGCGGCGAGCGCGGAAAAGTCCGGCGTGCCCGGGCCCGCGGTCGCGTCGAGCAGCCAGTGCAGATAAGTGCGCAGCACCGCGACCGGGAAACTGCCCGGATGGCTGAGCCCGCCGTGCCCGGGCACGAAGGTGCGGACGTCCGGGAACATTTTGTCGAGCCAGTCCAATGCGGTCAGCCAGCCCGGGATCGAGCCGTGCACGGCGAACGGCGTGGACCCGACCGACAGCAGGTCGCCGGTGAAGAGCGTGCCGGTGCGCGGTTCGAACAGCACGAGGTCGCCGTCGGTGTGCGCGGTCCCGGGGAATGGGACGACCTCCACGACGACTCCGCCGAGGTCCACCTCGACCGGTTCAATCACCGCGTGCACCGCGTCGGCCGGCGGCGCCTCGAGCTTGCCCCAGTTCGCGCAGGCGAAGATCTCCTCGTGGCACTGCGGTCCGGAGCGGATGATCGGCACCGCGGCGGGCGCGGCCAGGATCCGGCCGCCGTTGCGCAGCGCGACCCCGGCTCCGTTGTGGTGGGTGCCGTGCGCGTGGGTCAGCACGAGCGTGAGCGGCATTTCGCGGGTCGAGTACTTGCGGACGTCGCTGACCAGGTCGAGCGTGTCGCGTTCGGTGCCGCAGGTGTCGACGAGCAGAACCCCTTCCCTGCCCCGGATCCACCCGCAGTTGGACACCATCCAGTCGCTCGGGCTGCGCACGTAGGCCACGACGCTCGGGTCGGAATACCGGAGCGGGACGATATTGCGCCTGATGACGGGCATGGGATCCCCTCGTTGGCCACCGGACGGGAAATGATCACCGGAATGGTATAGACCAAGTCACCTGCTGTCAGCGGGGTGGAGACCATGCTCACGCGCGTGGTCCCGCGCAGTTCTCGCCTGTCCCGTTCCGCCCAGCTTCGCGCGCATCGTTGCCCCCGGCTCCGTCGGTGCCCGACAGCGTATACCCCGAGGCCGCGGTTTTCTCGATGGTCCACAGAGGACTGGTTTAGGGGTTGCTCACGTCCGGTGACCGCCGGATACCATCAGTGAGGCCGGCCGCGCCCAGCGCCACGGATTTCGCCCCGTGCCGGGCGAGCCGGATCGACACCGGTTCCCCGGACAGCAGCGGCCGTTCCCGCAGCGCTTCCCGTACCGGTTTCTCCAGCAGGGCCCAGGACTTGACCACCGAACCGCCGAGCACGCAGGTCGAGAGGCCGAGCAGCCCGGCCGCGTGCGCGATCGCCTGGCCGAGGAACCGGCCCGCGTCGGCGAAGACCGCTTGCGCGGCCTGGTCCCCGGCGAGCGCTTCCGCGGCGACGGACTCCGCGGGACGGGTTCGACCGGTCGCTTCGGCGTAGCGGCGGGACAACGCCCGTCCGGCCGCGTACGCCTCGAGGTGTCCGATCTGCCCGCAAGTGCAGCGTTCCTCCCCGTAGCGGCCGACGTGCCCGATCTCGCCTGCCCCGGTCGCGCCGCCGTACAGCAGCCGCCCGTCCACGAACAACGCGCCGCCGACGCCGGTCCCGACCGCTACGCCGAGCACGTTCCGCTCGCCCGGCAGCAGCTCGCCGAGCAGGAAGCCGTCGACGTCGTTGACGGTGCGCACCGGCACCCCGCCGAGCCGCGCGGACAGCTCGGCGTTGACCGGCGTGCCCGCCCATCCGGTGAACGAATCCCCGGTGACCAGCACTGTTCCGGTCACCGGGTCGACGACGCCCGCCGCGCCGACGCCGACCCCGGCGAGCGCCGCGCGGTCCGGCACCAGCGAGCTGACCAGCTCCGCCGCGCGGTCGAGGATCGCCGCGCCGCCCCGGTGCGCTTCCGAGGGCGCGGACGCCGACCCGAGTTCCCTGCCTTCCTCGTCGCACACCACCACCAGGGTTTTCGTCCCGCCGATGTCGACTCCGGCCCGCAACCCCGTCACGCCGCGGGGTCCGCGCCGGCCAGCGCCTCGCGCCGGCTTCGCTGCAGCTGCGGATCCGGCACCGGCGAGGAAAGCAGCAACGCCTGCGTGTATGGGTGTTCCGGAGTGCGCAACACCGTGTCCGCCGGCCCTTCCTCCACCAGTTCGCCCGCGCGCAGCACGGCCACCCGGTCGCACAGGCTGTCGACCACCGCCAGGTCGTGACTGACGAACAGGCAGCCGAAGCCGAACTCGCGGTGCAGCCGCCGGAACACCTCCAGCACCGCTGCCTGCACCGACACGTCCAGCGCGCTCGTCGGTTCGTCGGCGATCAGCAGCTTCGGGCCCAGCACCAGGGCGCGGGCGAGGCTCACGCGCTGCCGCTGCCCGCCGGACAGCTCGTGCCCGTACCGGTCGAGCAGGCTTTCCGGCAGCTCCACCGCGTCGAGGAGTTCCCGCACCCGCCGCCGGCGCTCGCCGCGGCCGGCCGAGGTGTGCACCACCAGCGGTTCGGCGACGGTCTGCGCGACCGTCATCCGCGGGTCGAGCGACGACGCCGGGTCCTGGAACACCGCGCCGATCTGCCGCCGGACCGCCCGCGCGGAACGGCCGGTGCCTTTCGGCAGCGGCCCGCCGAGCACTTCGACGGCGCCGGATTTCGGTGTGACCAGGCCCAGCGCGCAGTTCCCGAGCGTGGTTTTCCCCGAACCGGATTCGCCGACGAGCCCGACGATCTCACCGGGTGAGACGGACAGGGAAACGTCGTTCACCACCCGCCGTCCGCCGTACTCGACCACCACCTTCGACAGCGCCAGCACCGGCTTCCGGGTTTCTTCGCCCGCCGGTTCGTGCGAGAACGAACCCAGTTGCGGAACCGCGGCCAGCAGTTCCCGGGTGTATTCGGCCTTCGGCGCCTCGAACAGTTCTGCCGCCGGAGCTTCTTCGACGAGCTTGCCGTTCCGCAGCACCGCGACGCGGTCCGCGACATCGGCGACCACGCCCATGTTGTGCGTGATCAGCAGCGTCGCGGTGCCTTCGCGGTCGCGGATATCGCGCAGCAGGTCGAGAATCTGCTGCTGCACCGTGACGTCGAGCGCGGTGGTCGGCTCGTCCGCGATGATCAGCTTCGGTCCGGCGGCGAGCGCGATCGCGATCATCACGCGCTGCCGCAGCCCGCCGGACAGCTCGTGCGGGTACTGCTTGAGCCGCGCGGCCGGTTCCGGCACGCCGACGCGGTCGAGCAGTTCGGCGCACCGGTCGTAGTACCGGCGGTGGCGCAGCTTCTCCGGGTCGTGGTTGCGGATCGCCTCGGCGAGCTGGAACCCGATGGTCCGCAACGGGTTCAGCGCGGTCATCGGCTCCTGGAACACCATCCCGGCACCGGGCCCGCGCAGTTTCCGCAGGTCTTCGCCGCGCAGGTCGAGCACGTTCTGCCCGGCCAGCTCGATCGACCCGGCGACCCGCGCGGAGCCCGGCAGCAGCCCGAGCACCGCGAGCGCGGCCGTGCTCTTGCCGGAGCCGGACTCGCCGACCACCGCCACGATCTCGCCGGGCGCGACCGACAGGCTCAGCCCGTCGACCGCCGTCGCGCCGTCGGAATAGGACACCCGCAGGTCACGAATGTCCAGCACTGCTTCGCTCATCGTCGCCCCTTCACCGCGAACGCGTCGCGCAGCCCGTCGCCGAGGAAGTTGATCGCGCACACCACGAGGACGATCGCGATGCCCGGCGGCAGAATCAGCCACCACGCGCCGTCGAAGGTGTAGGTAATTCCTTTGGACAGCATCGCTCCCCAGTCGGTATTGGGGGCGGGCACGCCGAGGCCGAGGAAACTGACGTACGCCACGAGCAGGATCGCGTCGGCGATCTGGAACGTCGCGTTCACCACCACGGTGCCGATCGCATTCGGAATGATGTGCCGGAACACCACGCGCGTGCGGCTCGCGCCGAGCACGGTGATCGCGCGGATGTAGTCGCGTTCGCGCAGGCTCACCGTTTCCGCGCGCATCAGCCGCGCGGGCACCAGCCACGACACCGCGCCGATCAGCAGGGCCAGCACGCCGACGCTCGGGGTGACCAGCGTCGCGGCCACCAGCAGCAGGAACAGCGCCGGGATCGCGACGCCGGTGTCGACGATCCGCATCAGCACGGTGTCGAGCCAGCCGCCGGTGTACCCGGCGACCGCGCCCCACACCGCGCCGATCGCGGTCGCGATGAGCCCGGCGAGCACGCCGATGACCAGCGACGTCCGGCCGGCGACCATCAGCCTGCCGAGGACGTCGTAGCCGAGGTCGTCGGTGCCGAGCGGATGCCCACCGCCCGGCCCGAGGCGGGCCGAGGCGAGGTCGGTGTGGGACTGGTCGGTGCCGTAGAACACCGGCCCGAGGAAACAGAACGCCACCACGAGCAGCAGCAGGATCGCTCCGACGACGGCGGATTTGCGGGCAACCAGCCGCGAAAGGACAGTCACGACCGCGCTCCCTTCACCCGCACCCGCGGGTCGATCGCCAGCTGGATCAGGTCCGCGAGCAGGGAGCCGAGCACGGTCGCCACGGCGATCACGAGCACGACGCCCAGCAGCACCGGGAAATCGGCGGTGCGGGTCGCGGTCCAGAACAGCAGGCCGATGCCGGGGTAGTTGAACATCGATTCGACGACCAGCGAACCGCCGAACACCACCGGCACGTAGTAGCCGAGCATGGAAACCACCGAGGTCAGCGAGTTCGGCCAGACGTGCCGCCAGATGATCGTGCGCTCCGGCGTTCCCTTGGCTCGCGCGGTGCGCACGAAGTCCTCAGCGAGACTGTCCAGAGTGGAAGCCCGCATGTACCGGCTGAACGCGGCGAGCGCGGCCCCGGTCCCGGCGAGCACTGGAAGGACCAGCGCGCCTGGTTGGGACAGCAGTTCGCCGATCGTTTCGCCCTGCGCGGCCTGCGCCGGGAACCACGGCAAGACCTGCGCGAACAGGATGATCAGCACTAGCGACAGGAAAAACACCGGCGTCGCGTAGAGCACGAAGGTGATCGCCGTGGTGAGCACATCCGCGGTACGGCCGCGGCGAACCGCTTGCCAGACCCCGAGCGGGAGCGCGACGAGGATCGCGAGCGCGGTGGACACGACGGTGAGCAGCAAGGTTTTCGGCATCCGCTCGGCCAGCAGGGTGCTGACCGGCGAGTTCTGCGTGTACGACTCGCCGAGGTCGCCTCGCAGCAAGCGCAGCAGGTAATCCCAGTACTGCACCGGAAGCGGCTGGTCGAAGCCTTGCGCGTGGTTGAACGCGGCGATCTGCGCCTCGGTGGCCTTCACCCCGAGAACGCCGCGGGCCGGGCCGCCGGGCAGCAAATGCAGCAGCACGAACGTCACCACGGTGACCAGCAGCACGACCACCACGGCCAGCGCGAGCCGGCGGAGGATGTAGCGCGTCATGTCCTCACCTCGTCCAGAACCAGCGTTGCGGAAGCAGCTGGCCGGCCAGCGGGTCCTGGGAAACGCCGTGCAGCGCGGTGTCGATCGCCGAAACCTGGTACGGCGGATTCGGCAGCCACAGCACCGGGAGCTGCTCGGCCAGGTAAGCGCTGTACTCGAGCATCGCCCCGTTGTCCGACGCCAGGTTGGTGGCCGCGATCAGCTTGTCCGCCTTGGGATCGGTGTAGCCGCCGAAGTTCGTGCCCGCGCCGGTCGCGAACAGCTCCTCGCCGCTCGGGTTCGCCGAGAAGTACCAGCTGCCCTGAGTGCCGAAGTAGGACAGCTGCCAGCTGCACGACGGGTCCTTCGCTTCGCACGTGGTTCCGTTGGCCAGCACGGTGTTCAGCGGCTGCGCGTTGATCTTCATCTCGATGCCGATCTTCGACAGCTCCGAGCGCAGCTCCTGCATGGTGCCGTCGGTCTCGTCGGAACCGGATTCGGTCAGCATGGTCAACGACAGGCGGGTGCCTTGGGCGATGCCCTCACCGCATTTCGCCGGGTCCGCGCAGAGCAGGACGCCGTCCGAGCCGGGTTTCCAGCCGTGGTCGGCGAGCAGCTGCCTCGACTTGTCCAGGTCGAACGGGTACGGATTGGTTTTTTGCTTGGGCGACAGGTACTTCGTGTCGTTGTCCTGCGGGACCGGGCCGTAGCCGACGCGCGCGGCGCCGCGCCAGATCACCGAGGTGATGGCGTCCTGGTCGACCGCGTGCTGGATCGCCTGCCGGACATACAGCTGGGAGAACACCTTGCCCAGCTTCGGATTGTTGAAGTTGTACGGCGAATACGTGATGGACCAGCCGTTCCACGGTTCGACCCGGTAGCCCTGCTGCTCCAGCTTCGAACGCTGGCCGAGGTTCGACGTCGGCAGGTAGCCGTAATCGACGCCGCCCGCGCGCAGCACGTTGTACTCCGCCGAGGAGCTGGTGAAGGTCAGGAACCGGACGGTGTCGATCTTCGCCGGGTCCGGGCCGGTGTACTTCGGGTTCTTCCGCAGCGTCACCTCGCCGGACGTGGTGAACCCGGCCAGCGTGAACGGTCCGTTCCCGACTCTCCACAGTGGATTAGTCGCGTAGGTGCCGAGCTGTTTCGCTTGGCTCACCAGGAAATCGAAGACCTTCTTCGCGCCGCCGGGCGTGCGGTCGTGGTCGCCGACCGGGCCCGCGGCGCTGGTGCGGTCCCACGCGTGCGGCATCGGGACGATCAGGCTGAGCTGGTTGGCGGTGAACCAGTCCGGGTTGTACGCCTTGTCCAGGGTGAACGTGAACGTGCGGTCGTCCACGGCGCGGAAGCCGGTGATGCTGTCCGGGATCAGGCCCTTCGAATACTTGCTCCAGTTGTCCTTGCCCGCGCGGGCGAGGTTGAGCCAGAACTCGACGTCGCGGCTGGTCATCGGCTCGCCGGTGGACCAGGTCAGCGGCTTGAGCGTGATGGTCACGGTCTTGCCGTCGGGGGAGTAGCTCGGCGCGTTCGCGGCGCTCGCGGCGTCGTCGAGGGTGACCGAGCCGGAACTGGCGTCGTAGCTGTACAGGGGCACGTACATGGTGGACCGGATCATGCCGTTGTACGACCCGCTGTAGCCGGGAATCGAGAACGGCATGATCCAGTTCGGCGTCGCCGACGGGGGCATCGCGAACCGCACGGTCCCGCCGGTTTTCGGGGTGCCGGAACCGCCGCCGTGCGGTTCCCGGCCCGCCGCGCAGCCGGACAGCGCCAGCGCGGCGGCGAGCGTGACCCCGAGCGCGGCGCGCCACGGGCGTCGAGCCATTCGCATCACTTCCAACAACTCTGATGAAAGACCAGTGCCAGGTGCTATGCGGTGTCCTGGCTGTCGGGTAATCTCGCATGAGAGACGGGAATTGCCAAGAGTCCGGTCGCACAGTTTTGTTACATCAGTCCTGATGAAAGAGGTGACGCGGTGGATCCGGCCGGACCGCTGCGGCTGTTGTGGCTGGTCGCGCACGGCCACGCGACGTCGCGCATGGACCTGGCGCGAGCGCTCGGGCTGCCGCAATCGACGGTGTCGGTGCGCACGCAGGCGCTGCTGTCCGCCGGGGTGCTGACCGAGTCCGGCGAGGGCCGGTCCGCGGGCGGGCGGCGGCCGAAGCTGCTGTCGGTCAACGCGGAGTTCGGCCACGTCTGGGCCGCCGACGTCGGTTCGCGGCACGTGCGGATCGGCGCGCTCGACATCGCGGGCCACCTGCTCGAGGTGCACGAGCGGCCGCTGGACATCAGCCAGGAGCCGCGCGAACTGGTCGCCGGGCTCGCGGCCGCGGTGCGCGATGTGATGGCAGGCGCGGATTGCCCGGGCCGCGCGCTCGGTCTCGGCGTCGCGTTCCCCGGTCCGGTGGACGTCGACGCGGGCACCATCACGCTGCCGTCGCGGATGCCCGGCTGGCGTGGTTTCGCGGTGCGGGAAGCGCTCGCCGGGCATTTCGAGCTGCCGGTGGTCGTGGACAACGACGCGAACATGCTGGCGCTGGGCGAATCCGTCTCCGGCGCGCCCGGCCGGACGTTGCTGGTGGTGAAGGCCGGTACCGGCATCGGGTCGGGAATCGTGCTGGGCGGCGAGCTTTACCGCGGCCGGGCCGGGGTCGCGGGCGACATCAGCCATGTCCGCGTGCCCGCGGCCGAGGACCAGCCGTGCACCTGCGGGAATCGCGGCTGTCTGGAAGTGGTGGCCAGCGGCGCCGCGCTCGTCGAACAGCTGCGGGCGCAGGGATTGAAGCTGGAAACCACCGCGCAGGTGATGGCCACCGCCGAGGACGGACATCCCGAGGCGACCACGGCCGTGCGACGCGCCGGGCTGCGGCTCGGCGAGGTGCTGGCCACGGTGGTCAACTTCAGCAACCCGGACGAAGTGCTGCTCGGCGGTGCGTTGTCCGGTTCGGAAGCGTTCGTCGCGGCCGTACGCGGCGCGCTGTACGAACGGTGTCTTCCCTTGGCTACCCGGGAACTGCGGATCGACCGGGTGCGCTTCGGTGCGGACGCGGGACTTTACGGCGCGGGCGCGCTCGCGCTGGACGCGGTGTTCGAGCAAGCGATCAAACGGAGTGGACGATGAAGAAGCTGCGGGTCGGGATCACCGGAATCGCCATCGAATCGAGTACCTTCTCGCCGCATCGGTCCACTGTGGACGACTTCCGGGTGCTGCGCGGTTCCGCTTTGCTTGCCCGCTACGACTTTCTCGACGCGGACTGGGCGCGCGATGTCGAGTGGGTGCCGCTGGTCGACGCTCGGTCGCTTCCCGGCGGCGCGGTCACCGAGGAGGCTTACGCCGAGCTGTCCGGGGAAATCCTGGACCGGCTGCGTTCGGCGGGCGAGCTGGACGGGTTGTTCTTCGACATCCACGGTGCGATGAGCGTCGTCGGACGGTCCGATGTGGAGGCTTCGCTCGCGCAGGAGATCCGGTCCATTGTCGGCCCGGACGTCCTGGTGTCGGCGTCGATGGACTTGCACGGCAACGTTTCGCGGGAACTGGTCACCGCGCTGGACCTGATCACCTGCTATCGGATGGCCCCGCACGAGGACGCGTGGGAGACCCGCGAGCGGGCCGCGCGGAATCTCGTGTCGCGGCTGCGGTCCGGCGGCCGGCCGAAGAAGGCGTGGGTGCAGGTTCCGGTTCTGCTGCCGGGGGAGAAGACCAGCACCCGGCTCGAACCGGCGAAGAGCGTTTACGCGGCAGTGGATTCCGTGGAAGCGCTGGACGGAGTGCTGGACGCGGCGATCTGGGTCGGCTACGCGTGGGCGGACGAACCGCGCTGTCAGGCCGCGGTGGTGGTGATGGGCGACGACGTTCCGCTGATCACCAAGGAAGCCGAGCGGCTCGCACAGTCCTATTGGGACGCTCGGCACGAT
Organism: Amycolatopsis sp. VS8301801F10; assembly: GCF_046195355.1. NCBI lineage: Bacteria > Bacillati > Actinomycetota > Actinomycetes > Pseudonocardiales > Pseudonocardiaceae > Amycolatopsis > Amycolatopsis sp. VS8301801F10. Next base: position 3,212,522 of record NZ_CP176065.1, read on the forward strand.
TTCGCCTTCGTCGCCCCGACCGGCACTCTGCCGGAATGTCTTGCCCAGGCGGTGGCTTCGGCCTCGAGGCCGTTCTTCATCAGCGATTCCGGCGACAACCCGACCGCTGGCGGTGCCGGGGACACGTCGTGGAGCCTTGACGTCCTGCTCAACACACCGGCCATTGTGGACTCTTCACTGACCACTTTGTACGCGGCCATTGTGGACCCCGAAGCCGTCGCGGCGGCCGTGGAAGCCGGAGTCGGGGCGACGATTTCCGTGGCACTGGGCGGAAAGGTCGACTCCGGGCCGCACGGTCCGGTCGCGCTCACCGCGCGGGTGGAGGCGATCGACGCCGACGATCCGGTGGCCGGAACCGCGGTGGTGCTAGCCGTCGGCGGCCTGCGGGTGATCGTGACCGCACGGCGCAAGCCGTATCACCTCGAATCCGACTTCCACGCGCTCGGCCTGCGCCCGCGCGAGGCGGACGTGGTGATCGTGAAGATCGGCTACCTCGAGCCGGAGCTGTACGACATGGCCGAGGACTGGCTGCTGGCCCTCACCCCCGGCGGCGTCGACCAGGACCTGCTCCGGCTGGGCCACTCCGGCATCGTCCGGCCGATGTTCCCGTTCGACCCCGACATGGCGGCTCCTTCGCTCATCCCCGAGATCTTCTGAGCACTCTGAGTAGTCAGCGTCGGGCCAGTCCGTAACCCGCCTCGGCGCTGACCTGCTTTCGAGGATGCTGGCTTGACAGGCAGGTATTTGCCTGCCTTACTGTATGTGTGCAACCTGACCTGGACAAAGTGTTCAAGGCGCTGGCGGATCCGACCCGCCGGTACCTGCTCGACCAGCTGCGCGAGGACAACGGGCAGACGCTGGGCGAGCTGTGCCGCCGGCTGGAGATGACGCGGCAGTCCGCGACCCAGCACCTCGCCGTGCTGGAGGCGGCGAATCTGGTGAGCAGCGTGCGCCGCGGCCGGGAAAAGCTGCACTACCTGAATCCGGTGCCGCTGCACGAAATGCAGGAGCGGTGGGTGAACCGGTTCGAGCAGCCGCGGCTGCGGATGCTCAGTGCCGTCAAACGTCGAGCAGAGGAAGCCATGAAGCCGAGTTTTGTGTATGTGACCTACATCGAGAGCACGCCGGAGAAGGTGTGGCAGGCGCTCACCGACCCCGAGCTGACCGCCCAGTACTGGGGCCACCGCAACGAATCCGACTGGCAGAAGGGTTCGCGGTGGGCGCACGTGCGGGCCGACGGGTCCGGGGTGGCCGACGTCGAGGGGGAGGTGCTCGAGGCGGTCCCGCCGAAGCGCCTGGTCACCACTTGGCACGAACCGAACGGCCCGAAGGGCCGGGAGCCGTCCCGCGCGACGTTCGACATCGAGCAGCACGAGGGCATCGTCCGGCTGACGGTGACGCACGAGGACCTGCCGGACGAGAAGGCGCACCAGGACGTGTCCGGCGGCTGGGCGGCGGTGCTGTCGAACCTGAAGTCGCTGCTGGAGACCGGGCACGTGCTGCCGCAGGCTCCGTGGGAGATGCTGTGACCGCCGCGGAATAGATCAGCGGCAGGGCGCGTTGGGGTCTTGTGAGTGGCGATGCCGGTTCCCACCGGCGTAAACGCTCACGAGGCCCCTTTCGCTTGTGCGGCCGGAACCGATGCGCTACTCTCACCGCATACCCCAGGAAGTCGGCCCCGCCGCCCCGGGGTTCCGCCCCTCCGCCAGCGTGAGTTCACGCGACGAGGATTGGCGTCTTTCCCGAAGCTCGTCGCCTGACCCGCTTCGTCTCATCCGGCGGTCCGCGTTCCGCGTCGACTGTCCCCGCTCAAGGAGCCCAAACCATGACACAGCAAGGAATTCTCGACCTCCACGGCAAGACCGCCACCTTGGGATACGCCCCCGGCGGCCCGTCCGTGCCACAGTCCCTGATCCGCACGCACGGCCTGCGCCGCGGCGACGAACTCGTCCTCGACGACGGCGAACTCGTCTCGGTCAACGGCCGCCCGCCCGGAGAAAAGCGTCCCGATTTCGACCAGCTCACCCCTGTTCACCCGAACCAGCGACTGGTCCTCGAAACCAGCCGCCACCAGCTCACCACGCGCGTCCTCGACCTCGTGGCACCGCTGGGCAAGGGCCAGCGCGCCCTGATCGTCGCCCCGCCGCGCACCGGGAAAACCACTGTGCTGCAAGCGATCGCGCAAGCAGTAGCGGTCAACCACCCGGAGGCGCACCTCATGGTGCTGCTCGCCGACGAACGCCCCGAAGAAGTCACGGACATGACCCGCTCGGTGCACGGCGAGGTAGTCGCGTCCACTTTCGACCGCAAACCGGCCGAGCACACCGCCGTCGCCGAACTCGCCTTGGAACGCGCGAAACGCCTGGTCGAAACCGGCCGAGACGTCGTGCTGCTGCTGGATTCCCTGACCCGCCTCGGCCGCGCGTACAACCTCGCCGCCCGCACCTCCGGCCGCATCCTGTCCGGCGGCGTCGACGCCAGCGCACTGCACCCGATGAAGAAAATCCTAGGCGCGGCAAGGAACATCGAGGACGGCGGCTCGCTCACCATCATCGCCACCGCACTGGTCGGCACGGGCTCGCTGGCGGACACGGTGTTCTTCGAGGAACTGAAAAGCACCGGCAACTCGGAGCTCCGCCTCGACCGAATGCTCGCCGACCACCGCGTGTTCCCGGCAATAGATTTCTTCGGCTCCGGCACCCGCCGCGACGAGCTGCTCGTCCCGCCGCAGGAGCTGGCGGTGATGAACGAGGTCCGCCGCGCACTGTCCACACAGGACCCTAAGCGGGCCGCGGAACAGTTCCTGGAACAGGTCCGCACGACGAAGTCCAATGCGGAATTCATCGCCCGGCTGAACGCTTCGCTGGCGGTCCCGACGGCCGAAGCCGCCTGAGGCGAACGCCTGCACCAGGACCCCGTTCGTCGCGGTCAATCTCGAGGAAGACCCAGCGCTGACCGACCACCTCGGCCGAGCCGGATTCGACCTCAAGGCACCCGACCGAACTGTCCGTCCTCGGATCAGGGAACCGTCACCAGCCACCGATCCGACCGCCGACGCAGGTACCCCCACCAGTACCCCGCCGAAGCCACCAGCACCCCGGCCGTGATCGCCAGGTCGAGCAGGCTCTGCGAAACCAGCACGTACCCCAGCGCCAGCACCACGACCACCGGCACCACGGGCCACCCGGGCATTCGCCACACGTGTGGACGTCGGTGGGCCGGCCGCCGCGCCCACAGCACGCTCACCGCGATCGCCAGGTACAGCGCCACCACAGCCACCCCGGTCACGCCGCTCAGCGTTTCCACCGGCACGAAACACAGCACCGCTTCCGAAACGCCGACCACGAGCGTCGCCACCCACGGCGCGCCGAATCGCGGGCTCACCACGCTCAACGCGCGATTCACCGGTTCCGGCCAGGCGTGATCCCGGCCCGACGCGTACAGCACGCGCGAATTCTGGATCACCATCACGATCACCGCGTTCACGATCGCCGCCGCGATGCACAGGCTGACGATCGTGCCGAACGTCGAACTGCTCCAGCTCACCACGAGCGCGGTCAGATCGAGGTTCCCGAGCGTCGCCAGATCCGGCACGCCCAGCGTGATCGCCACGACCGGCACCAGGATGACCACCGCGCTGACCCCGAGCGTCCAGAACACAGTCCGCGAGACCGTCTTGTGCGGCTCCCGCATTTCCTCCGCGAGATACACCGCGGTCGAGAACCCCTGCACCACGAACAACGCCACCGCCAGCCCGGCGATCACCGAGACCAGCGCGATCGGGTGCACGCCGTCCATGCTGGGCCGCACGAGCACCGCGGCCGGGCGGTCCGTGTGCGCGAATCCGAGCACCGACACCACGACGATCGCGACGATCTCGATCACCAGGAATATCCCGGTCAGCCAGGCGTTCGAGCGCAGGTTCACCAGGCCCATCCCGGTGGACGCCAGCATCACCAGCGCTCCCGCCACCGACGGATCGACGTGCACGAGCACGGCCAGGTAGTCGGCGACGCCAATCGCGATGATCGGCGGCACCACCAGGATCACGATGAACGACAGCATGAAGGTGATCCACCCGGCGAACCGGCTGACCACTGTGGACACCATGGCGTACTCGCCGCCCGAACTGGGGACCAGCGTGCCGAGTTCGGAATAGCAGAACGCGATTCCCACGCACAGCAGCACGGCGAGCCCGATGGCCAGCGCGGTGCCGGTGCCGAGCGAGCCGAACAACGGCGGGACGAGGACGAACAGCGACGACGCCGGGGTCACGCAGCTGAGCGTCAGCAGAGTTCCGCCGCCGACCCCGATTGATCTGGTCAGCGAGCGGCGCGCGGGCGAACCGGCGGCAGTGTCGGTCTGGACGGGGACCGGATGAGGCGGCATGGGGATCCCTCCGTCGGCGGCGCTTGAGTTCGACGGATGGAACAGGACGGATTTGCCGTTGTCAACGCCGGAAAGACGACGAAATCCGTTGTCGGACCCGCGGGCAGACGGCCCATCTGGACACTCAGCGCGACGATCTGCCACGCCCCCGGTTGCCCGCGAGGGGGCCGACCCGAGATGATCCCGGGATGCAGAGCCAGGACCCGAACCGGCCCGCGCCGCCGGTGGTCGACGACATCTCGAAGCAGATCATCGCCCAGTTGCAAGAGGACGGACGGCGGCCGTACGCGACGATCGGCAAGGCCGTCGGACTGTCCGAGGCGGCGGTCCGCCAGCGGGTGCAGCGGCTGTCCGATTCGGGCGTCATCCAGATCGTCGCGGTGTCGGATCCCTTGCAGGTCGGGCTTTTCCGCCAGGCGATGGTCGCGATCACCGTCGACGGCCCGCTCGATCCGGTCGCCGACGCACTGGCCGAAATGGACGAGATCGACTACGTCGTGCTCTGCGCCGGCCGCTTCGACGTGCTGTGCGAGGTGCTCTGCGCCGACGACGAGGCGCTGCTCGACGTGATCTCCAACCGCATCCGGACGCTGCCCGGAGTGCGCACCGCGGAGACGCTCGTGTACCTCAAGCTGCGGAAACAGTCGTACCAGTGGGGCACGCACCGGCGGTGACGACGAAATCCGAAGGTCTGTCCCGATGAGACTGCTGAAATTAGTCGTTGTGGGTGGTAGCGACGACTGATCCGCTTGCCAAGCAGCGGCGGCTCGTGCGATAACCGAGAAGTCCGGCCGGTACGCCATGGTGCGTGCCGGCAGCTTCGAGGCCCGTTTCGAGGAGCCATGACCACGACCGCCGAACCCGCCGGGATCGCCACCGTCCAGGGCGCCGCCGCATCCGACCACCTCTGGCTGCACTTCACCCGGCACAGCCAGGCCGAGCACTTCCCGGTGATCGTGCGCGGCGAGGGCGCCTACGTCTGGGACGACACCGGCAAGCGCTACCTCGACGGTCTCGCCGGGCTGTTCGCGGTGCAGGTCGGCCACGGCCGCGAGGAACTGGCCGAAGCCGCCGCGCGCCAAACGAAACAGCTCGCGTACTTCCCGCTCTGGGGGCACGCGCATCCGCCCGCGCTCGAACTGGCCGAACGCCTGGCCGCCGCGTCGCCGGGCGACCTCAACCGCGTGTTCTTCACCGTCAGCGGCGGCGAATCCGTGGAAACGGCGTGGAAACTCGCCAAGCAGTACTTCAAGCTGACCGGAAAACCCACTAAGCACAAGGTGATCAGCCGCGCGCTGGCGTATCACGGCACCTCGCAGGGCGCGTTGTCCATCACCGGAATTCCGGGCGCGAAGGCCGATTTCGAACCGCTCGTGCCGAGCACTCTGCGCGTGCCGAACACGAACTTCTATCGCGCACCCGAGCACGCCGACGATTACGAGGCTTACGGCCGCTGGGCTGCCGACCAAATCGAACAGGCCATCGAATTCGAGGGCGCGGACACGGTCGCCGCGGTATTCCTCGAACCCGTGCAAAACACCGGTGGCTGCTTTGTCCCGCCGCCCGGGTATTTCGAACGAGTCCGCGAGATCTGCGACAAACACGACGTGCTGCTGGTCTCCGACGAGGTGATCTGCGCGTTCGGCCGGATCGGCTACGATTTCGCGGCCAAACGGTACGGCTACCAGCCGGACCTCATCACCACCGCCAAGGGGCTGACCTCGGGTTACACGCCGCTCGGCGCGGTGCTGGCGAGCGAGAAGCTGATGGAGCCGTTCGCCGGCGGCGAGGCGACCTTCATGCACGGCTCGACCTACGGCGGCCATCCGGTTTCGTGCGCGGTCGCACTGGCCAACCTCGACCTGATCGAGCGCGAAAACCTTTACGGCCATGTGCTGGAAAAGGAAACCGCCTTCCGGGCGACCCTCGACCGGTTGGCCGATCTGCCGATCGTCGGCGACGTCCGCGGCACCGGTTTCTTCTACGGCATCGAACTCGTCAAGGACAAATCGACCAAGGAGACCTTCACCGCCGAGGAATCGGAACGCATTCTGCGCGGTTATCTCTCGAACGCACTGTTCGAGGGCGGTCTCTACTGCCGTGCCGACGACCGCGCCGAGCCAGTGGTCCAGCTGTCGCCGCCGTTGATCTGCGACCAGCCGCAGTTCGACGAGATGGAGCAGATTCTGCGCGAGGCGCTCACCGGAGCGTGGAAGTTGCTCTGACGCCCGCTGCCGCGCGGGTTGTCCCGCTACGCTGATCTTCGTTGCCTACCAACGGGAGGAAAGCGCGTGGCGGAGTGGAATGACCTGGTCGCCTACATCAGGCAGACCTACCGGGTGATCCGGGACGACCCGGGCGAAATCCGGATCCGGGTCCTGTTCGGCGACGACGCGGAGACGACGGGACGCGCGCAGGTCGTGGTGATCGCCAGGGAGATTTTCGACCAGCGCGAGGACTGGGTGCAGATCGCGACCCCGTTCGCCCGCGTGGACGAGGTGGATCTGCTCACCGTGCTCACCGAGGTAGGCCAGACGCTGGTGGTCGGCGGGCTCGTGGTGATGGGCGAGCACCTCGTGCTGCGGCATTCGCTGCCGCTGCTGAACCTCGACCTCAACGAGTTCACCGATCCGCTCGAACTCGTCGCCGGTTCGGCCGAGCTGCTGGAACAGCAGTTCACCGGGCGTGACGACTACTGAGCTGGCGGAACGGCGAACAAGCGGGGCCCTGATCCGATCAGGGCCCCGCTTGCCGCCGGCTCAGTACAGCTGCGTAATCGGCGGCCGCACACCGTCCATCCTGGACTGGACTTCCGGCTCGACCGCCGGGCAATGCTTGCCGCGGCCCGGGAACGCGGCGTCCATCAGGAACGCGTCCGCGGCGTCGGTGACGCACTGGCTCTTCTTGAAGTACGCGCCGTGGCCCCAGCCCTCGTAGGTGAGCAGCGGCGCGCCGGACTGCTGCGCCGCGCGCACCGCCCAGCTGTACGGCGTGGCCGGGTCGTAGCGGCTGTTCAGGATCAGCATCGGCACGCCCGGCCGGATCGACAGCGGGTGCTGCGGGTTGCGCACCGGGCTCGGCCAGCCGGCGCATCCGGCCGCCGCGGTCCAGCCCAGCGGCGAGAAGTGCAGGTCGGGCGAGACCCGGGAGAGCGCGCGCCGGTAGTGCTCGAGCTGCGAGTAGCTGTCGATCGGCAGCCGCCAGTCGGAGCAGAAGATGCTGGCGAACGGGTCCGGGATGGGGAGGTCGTCCTTGGCGAAGGCCGCCGCGGCCGGTTTCCCGGCGCGCAGGTCGACCAGGCTCTTCGCGAGCTTGTCCCAGGTAGGACCGTAGAAGTTCCGCGAGACGAGGCCGACGAACGCCATCGGGTCGAGCCGGTCGTCCGGGGTGCCGAGTTCGCCGCGTTCGGCGCGGGCGTACAGGTCCGCCACCACCGCGCGGACGTTCTGGCCGTGCAGCGCGCACGACGTCGTCCGGTCGCACCAGCCGGTGAACTGCTCGAACAACTCTTGCGTGGCCTGGGTTTCCGCCCGCAGGAATTCCCAGGTGCCGCGGATGGAGTGGTCCATGTTGCTGTCGAGCACCAGCGCGCGCACCCGGTCCGGATACGCCTCGGCGTACTGCTGGCCCATCAGCGTGCCGTAGGAAACGCCGTAGTAGGTGAGCTTCTGGTCGCCGAGCGCGGCGCGGATCGCGTCCATGTCGCGCACCACGCTGCGCGTGTCGGAGCGGCTGGCGAGCGGCCCGGTGATCCGGTCGCAGCTGCGGCCGAGCGCGCGGTTGTACGCGAGCAGCTGCTGGAATTCGCCGGAATCCTTCGGCAGCACCGGGTTTTTCGCGGTGATCTCGTCGAGCCCGCACTGGATCGCGGTGCTTTCCCCGACCCCGCGCGGATCGAACCCGACCGTGTCGAACCGCGCGGCGACCTTCGGCGACAGCGACCAGCCGCTCTGCACCTCGCCCGCACCCGCGCCGCCCGGCCCGCCGGGATCCATGAGCACCGAACCGATCCGGTGCGCGGGATCGGTGGCCTTGCGCCGCGCGAGCGCGAGCTGAATCGTGCCGTCGCCGGGACGGTCCCAGTCGAGCGGCACGGTGAGCTTGCCGCACTCGACCCCCGGCGCGGTAGGACACGGCTTCCAGTCGATGGCGGCGGGCGCGGCGCTCGCCGGCGCCGCGGTGAACAACGTGACCGCCGCGACGGCGGCGACGGCCAGTTTCCTGCCCAGACCCAATGCCCTGCCCCTTCGGCGTGAACTGGAGACGTCAGAGCCCTCGATCTTGCCAGAAGGTGACCGGTGCCACTAGGGCGGGTCATTGTCCTTTGTGGACTGTTCGGGTGCTGGCGAGATGTATTGGGAAGACAAGCGGAATTCGTCCGTCGGGCCGGGCCAGTGCTGGTGCTTCGGTGTAGAAGGCGGTTTTCAGCGCGCTGGAAGCCGCTGCGCTCAGCGGGAAGAGGTTGTAGACGGACGAGACGAAATCCCAGACCTGATCGAGCGAACCGCTGAAATCGATCTCCTCGGTGCGCCACTGAACGGGGCCGAACCCGGCCGCCCCGAGGATTTCGTCCAGCCCGGCCCGCGTCCTCGTGCGCTTGTCGCCGAGCGGAGACAACCGCTGTTCAGCCGGGACTTCGGAGAGGGTTTCCCGCAACAGCTTGCCGAACAGCGTGCGCGCTTCGCCTCTGTCCGCGGTGCCGCTGGTGCCGCTGAGGACAAGCGAGAGCTGCCCGCCCGGCCGCAGTACGCGAGCCAGTTCCGCGGCCACCTGGTCGATGTCAGTCATCAGCATGAACGCCATGTGCGAGACACCGGCATCGAAAGCGTGGTCCGCGAACGGCAGTTGCTGCGCCCGCCCCTCCACCACTGTCGCCGAACGCTGTTTGGCGAGGGCCAGATCGGTACTGGACAGGTCGAGCCCGACGGCCTGATGTCCCGCCGCGGCAAGGAGGTCGAGCAGAAATCCGTCGCCGCAGGCGAGGTCGAGCACGCGTCCCGCACCGGCGATCTCGTCCCGGAGAAGCTCGTAGCTCGATCGCCCGCCGGTGTTCTGACCGCCGCTGAAGATTCGCGACGTAGCCGCCGGATGGCTCGCGTGGAAGGCACGAAAGAAGGTTTCTTGCGCGGACCTGGTCACTCTCCCAACTTACGCACCGACGCGAAATCCCGCGCTCTTAGTAGAATCACCGGATGGCGGACGTGGCGACCGATCGGCGCGAGGCCGAGGTCTGGTGTTCCTACCAGCGCGTGCAGCGGGCGCTCGGCAGCGCGCTCGACCGGCAGCTGGAGCGCGCCGCCGGGATCTCCGGGGCCGACTACGCCCTCCTCGTCCCGCTGGCGAACGAACCGGACGGCGTGCTGCGGATGCGGGAACTCGGCGCGACCGTCGAATGGGACCGCAGCCGGTTGTCGCATCACGTGAGCCGGATGTGCAAGCGCGGGCTGGTCACGCGGGAGAACTGCACCGAGGACGCGCGCGGGGCGAACGTCCGGCTCACCGACGCCGGGCGGGCGGCGGTCGCGGCGGCCAAGGACCAGCACGGCGAACTCGTGCGCCGGTATTTCTTCGACCAGGTCAGCGGGCCCGAACTGGAGCTGCTCGGCCGCGTGTTCTCCCGGATGCTCGCCCGGCTGGCGCAGGACTGACCGGGATCGTCAGCGCTCCGTGCGGGCGCGGTAAGCGGTGCGCCGCAGTCTTGCCGCATCGCCTACCGATCCAGGGGAGCAGAGATGACCAGCAAGACCGTTCTCGTGTCCGGCGCCAGCGTCGCGGGCCCGTCCGCCGCCTACTGGCTGCACCGGTACGGCTATTCGGTGACCGTCGTCGAGGCCGCGCCGCGGCTGCGGCCCGGCGGCCAGGCCGTTGACTTCCGCGGCGAGCAGATGAAGCTCGTCGAAGCGATGGGCCTGCTCGACGACCTGCGGGAACACGAGACCGCGCTGCGCGAGCAGGTGCAGCTCGACCCGGCCGGAAAACCCGCGTTCACCCTGCCGAGCGGGTTCACCAACGGCGAGCTGGAAGTCCTGCGCGGCGACCTCGCCCGCATCCTGTACGAGCACACCAAGGACTTCACCGAATACGTCTTCGGCGACCGCGTCACCTCGCTCGCCGAGACCGCCGACGGCGTCGACGTCACCTTCCGCCACGGTGCCCCGCGCCGGTTCGACCTGGTCGTCGGCGCGGACGGCGTCCACTCCGGCGTGCGCACGGCCGCGTTCGGCCCGGAGGCGAAATTCCGCACCGACCTCGGCTACCACGTCGCCGGGTTCACCGCGCCCAACCACCTGCGCCTCGACCACGAGGGCCTGCTCTACAACGAACCCGGCCTCGGCGCGATCGTCGCCAGCCACCGCGACCCGGCGACCGTCACCGTCGGTCTCGCCTTCCGCGGCGACCCGGACGGATACGGCCGCCCCGACCTGGCCCGGCAGAAGGACATCGTCACCGAGGTCTTCGCCGGCGCCGGATGGGAACTCCCGCAGCTGCTCACCGCCGTGGCCGACGCGCCTGACCTGTACTTCGACACTGTCGGCCAGATCAAGCTCGACAGCTGGTCGCGCGGTCGCGTGGTACTGCTCGGCGACGCCGCCTGGTGCGCCGGACCGGGCGGATCCGGCACCGGCCTCGCGATGATGGGCGCGCAGGTGCTCGCCGGGGAGCTGGCCGCGGCCGACGACCACGTCACCGCGTTCGCTCGCTACGAGCAGCGGTTGCGCAAGCCCGCCCGCGTCGGACAGCGCAACGGAGCCGGTTCGGGCGACTTCCTGGTCCCGGCCACCGAAGAAAAACTGCGCAAGCGCAACCGGATGTACCGTTCGCTGGCCGGCCCGATCGGCCGCCGCGTCTTCGAGTACCTGGGCAACCGCGCGGCGAACGCGGTCAAGTACCGCGAATACCCGCAACCCCGTGCGCACGCCTTGCCTTGACGTGGACGGCAAGGTTTAGCGTCGAAGACATGCGGATCGGCGAACTGGCTCAGCGGACCGGGACCACCACGCGGGCCCTGCGCTTCTACGAGGCACAGGGCCTGCTCCCGGCGGCGCGCGCGGCGAACGGCTATCGCGAGTACGACGAGAACCACCTGCGGCTGGTCAGGGAGATCCAGACCCTGCGCACGGTCGGGTTCAGCCTCGACGACACGCGCCCGTTCGTCGACTGCCTCCGCACCGGCCACGACGCGGGCGACGCGTGCCCGGCGTCGGTCGAGGTGTACCGGCGGAAGCTGGAGGAGGTCGAGGCCTGCATGCGCGACCTCGCCGCGGTCCGCTCCGCCCTGCTCGACAAGCTCGCCGCCGCCACCGCGCGCCCGGCCGATCCGTGCGCCGCCCCTGCCGACCTCGAGGAGTCCCGATGACCACCGACGCCACCTTCGCCGCCGACGTGCTGGAACACGACCAGCCCGTTTTGGTCGATTTCACCGCCGACTGGTGCCCGCCGTGCCGGATGATCGCGCCGGTGCTCGCCGAGATTTCCGCGGAGCGCCCCGGACTCACCGTGCGCGCGCTGAATACGGACGAAAGCCCCGAAACGATGCGCGCCTATCAGGTGATGGCGCTGCCGACGCTGATGCTGTTCCGCGACGGAGCCCCGGTGGCGTCGTTCGTCGGGGCCCGGCCGAAGGCGAAACTGCTCGCGGAATTGGACGAACTTCTGGGCTGAACCGGTGGATTTCCGCGGTTGCCCGGTGGCCCGGTGACGGAACCGGTACAAAGAGTGCACGACTTCGGGGAGCCGTGCCATGACCGCTTTCGTGCGCTCTTACCTGTTCCTTCGCCGCGCCATCGGGGTGCTCGGGATCCTGCTGCCGATCGTCGTGATCGTCGGCAAGGAGCTGATCGAGGGCGGCGGCCTGCTCGGCTCGCTGAGCGGCTATTACTACAGCGATCTGCGGAACGTCTTCGTCGGCACGCTGTGCGCGATCGGTGTCTTCCTGATCGCCTACCGCGGTTACGGCCGCGTCGACGACATCGCGGCCAACGTCGCGGCGGTCGCCGGCATCGGTGTCGCGCTCTTCCCGACCCAGCCGGCCTCGCCGACGCCCACGCAGCACGCCATCGGCGTCGCGCACCTCGTGTTGGCCGCGATCTTCTTCCTCACCCTCGCGTTCTTCTGTCTCTTCCTGTTCACCAAGGACGACGGCGCGCCGACCAAGCGCAAACGTTCGCGCAACGCCGTCTACCGGACGTGCGGCATCGTGATGCTCGCGTGCCTGGTGCTGATCGTGGTGAACGGCCTGTTCTTCAGCGCCGCCACCGCGGCCTGGCATCCGACGCTGTGGCTGGAGTCGCTCGCGGTGTTCGCGTTCGGGTTCGCGTGGCTGACGAAGGGCCAGACGCTGCTGGGCGACCAGCCTCAGCCCAGCTTGGCGTAAGCCTCCGAGACCTGGGTGAGCCAGGCGACCTCGGCGGCGAACGTCTTCGCGTCGTGGTCGTCGAACGCGCCGTTGTCGTGGTTTTCCGACGGAGCGACGCCGGAGGTCTTCGCCTCCAGCGCCTGGCGGATCTTGCGGGCCTCGGCCATCGCCTGGTCGCCGTCCGGGGTGTCGGCGCGGTCCATGTACGGCCGCAGCGCCCGCCAGCCGTCGCGGATCTCGATGACCCGGCGGTGCAGCCGGTAGTGCAGGTCCGACCAGTGCCGATCCGGGTCACCCTCGGTCGGCGGTTCCAGCGCGATGCCCGGCGAGGATTCGTACAGCGAATGCCACAGCGGGTAGAGCGCGCGATAAGAACGGTAATTGCGCTGCCAGCGCGCGAGCGCCGACACGTGCTCGCCCCACGACGGCATGGTCAGCCCGAACGACACGATCACGATGCCCAGCGCGCTGAACACCGACGGCAGGATCGCCCACGGGCCGAGACGCCAGCCGAGCGCCGGGCTCACGATGTTCACCGCGCGCGTGGCGCAGTAGCAGAACAGCACCACCGCGCCGACCGCGAGCGTCCGCAGCGTCCGGCGCAGCCACACTCGCGACGTGCTTCGCGCGTACGGCCGGCATTGCAGGTAGATCGTCACGCACGGCACTGCCTGCGAAATGATGAACAGCAGCAGGTACGTGAGAATCACCGGGTCGCTGCTGCCCACCGCGAAAGCGGTGCCTGGGGTGCCCGGCTTGTTGCCGATGAAGAACAGCACGGTCAGCACGACGAACAGCGCCGCGCCGGAAACGATCCACGCCCGGATCTGCGTGCGGATTTCCGCGGGCGGATTCGCCCAGAGCATCAGCAGGAGCTGCGCGCTGATGCAGTACGCGACCGCGGCCAGGTGCAAGATCAAGATCGCCAGATTCGGTATCCCGAACAGCGAGCCGATGCTGAGCGAGAGCGCGCCGAGGGTGAAGGTGACGCACTGCAGGATCAGCGTCGTCATCAGCACGATGTAGGCCGGGTCGCGCCACGAGCGGCGCATCGAGAAAAGCTTGTACAGCAAGGCCGCGTACGAGGAGACCGCCGACAGTGAGAATAAGATGATCTTCAGAGTGTTCACTCGCGCCCCCGGAACGCGGTCAGTGCCCGGCGGGCGGAACGGTGTGCGCGGCAACCTTGGCGGAATTGTTCACGATCGGCGACCATACACCACCGCAAGTGCCGGAACTAGGGCCGGAAAACTGGTTCTGGCCTGGGCGAATTCCGAGTGGATCTCGGGTGTCGGCGGCCTGCTCGGCAACGGCCGCGGGTAGCCCCGCGGTGAACAATGGGCGGCCGGGCCCGGACCGGCCGCCGCGGAAGGCGCCCCTGACTAGGGTGTCGTCATGAATCTTCAGGTGGTGATCGGGTACGGACCGGCGGGGGCGGCCACCGCCGCGTTGCTGGCCGAACGGGGAGAACGAGTCCGGGTCATCGGCCGTTCGCCCCGGGAGAACGAACCGGGGCTCGAGCACGTCGCGCTCGACGCCGCCGACCAGGCCGCACTCGTCGAAGCGACCAAGGGCGCGGCGGCGATCTACAGCTGTGCGAGCCCTCCTTATCCTCGGTGGGCGACCGATTGGCCGCCGCTGCAGGCCTCGATGTGCGCCGCCGCCGAGGCCAATGACGCGCTGCTGGTCTCGCTGGGGAATTTGTACGGCTATGGCCCGGTCGACGGTCCGCTCACCGAGAATCTGCCGCTCGCGGCCACCGGAACCAAGGGCCGGATCCGGGCATTGCTCTCCGAACAACTGCTCGCATTGCACGGCGAAGGCCGCATCCGCATGGTCGAGGTGCGGGCTTCCGATTTCTTCGGTCCCGGAGTGACCGACGGCGGACATCTCGCCGCCCGGGTGGTTCCGAACGTGCTGCGGGGACGAAAAGTGCAGGTGCTCGGCGATCCGGACGCCCCGCACAGTTGGACGTACATTTCCGATGTCGCGCGCACGCTGGTCGCCGCCGCCCGCGAAGAAAAGGCGTGGGGCAAGGCTTGGCATGTGCCCACTGGTCCGCCGAGGTCCGCTCGCGTGATGGTCGCGCTGTTGTGCGAGGCGGCCGGAGTGCCTCCGGTGGCTGTGCAACGCCTTTCCCCGACGTTACTGAAGGCGGGGGCGCTTGTTTCGCCGATGTTGCGCGAGCTGGGGGAGGTCCGGTACCAGTTCGACCGCCCCTACCAGCTCGATTCCCGTGCGGCACAGGAATTTTTCGGGATTGCGCCGACCCCGGAGAAAGATCAAATGGCCGGAACTGTGGCCTGGTGGCGTGATCGCTTGGCTACCGTGAGTTGAGTTGCCTGTGCATTCCTCCGCACCTTGCCCAATGCACTTGAAAAACTGGGTAAGAACGGGCAATCTCGGTGTCGACTGGGTGGGAATCGGCACGAGGAAGTCATGCCATGGGGTCTGCAGCATCTGGGCGGGAAGAATCCGAAAATAGCCAGGACATCGCCGTTGTCGGAATGGGATGCCGTTTTCCGGGGGCGCGCAACGTCAACGAGTACTGGGATCTGCTGAGCGAGCCCAAACCGCAGTTTCGGCGGGTGCCGGATTCGCGGTGGCGGCGCGACGCGTTCTACCACGACGATTTCCGGGACAGCACCGCGGCCTACTCCGACCGGATGGCGCTGCTGGACGACGTCGGGGACTTCGACGCGGGGCACTACAAGATCCCGCCGCGACGGGCCAAATCGCTCGACCCGCAGCACCGGCTGCTGGTCGATCTGACCCGCGAGGCACTGCAGGACGCGGGGTGGGAAGCCGAGGGCTTCGACCGCGACGACACGTCGGTGATCATGTCGCTCAGCGACAGCGGATACCGCGACATGAGCACGCTGCACCTGCGGCTGAAGCAGCTGATCGGCGGCGAATTCGGCCGGGCGGGGGATCCGGCGATGGCCGAGGCGGCGTCCGCGGTCAGCGGCCTGCACGCCACCGCGATGGCCGGGCTGCTGCTCAACATGGGCCCGAGTTCGATCAGCAACGTCTTCGACCTGCACGGCGAGAGCTACGCGCTCGATTCGGCCTGCTCCGGCGGGCTGACCGCGGTGGCGAACGCGGTGTTCGCGCTGCGGGCGGGCCGCTGCCGGATCGCCGTGGCCGGCGGCGCGCAGCTGATCCTGGCCCCGGACCTGTTCGTGGGCCTGTGCCGGATCGGCGCGATCTCGCGGGCAGGCGAATGCCGTCCGTTCGACCGCCGCGCCGACGGGTTCGTGCTCGGCGAGGGGGCCGGAGTCCTGGTGCTGCGCCCGCTCGCGGACGCGCGGGCGGCGGGGGACCGGGTGTACGCGGTGATCCGCGGCGTCGGACTGTCCAACGACGGCACGGTCAAGGGCGGCATGATGCCGCAGGAGTCCGGCCAGCTGCTGGCGCTGCGGCGGGCCTACCGGGACGCGGGCGTCGACCCGGCGTCGGTCGGTTTCCTGGAGGCGCACGGCACCGCGACGGCGGTCGGCGACGACGTGGAGATCAGCGCGCTGGCCGAACTGCGCCGCGGCGCGCGGAATCCGGCCTATCTCGGCGCGGCCAAGTCGGTGGTCGGGCATTCCCTTGGCACGGCGGGACTCGCCGGGCTGATCAAGTCCATTTTGTCCGTCCACAAGGGACAAATTCTGCCGCAGCCGGATTTCGAGCCCGCTGGTCATCTGCCGTTGCGGGACGCCGGGCTCGAGGTGGCCGGCCAGGTCACGCCGTGGGACAGCGACGGACCGCGCCGGGCCGGGGTCAGCGCGTTCGGCTTCGGCGGTTCGAACGTGCACGTGGTCATCGAGGAAGCGGCGCAGGAAACTCCGCCCGCCGAGACGCCGCGGCTGCTGCTGCTCACCGCGCGGGACCGGACCGGGCTGGCCCGGCACGCCCGGGAGGTGGCCGAGACGCTCGGCAGCGAGAACCCGCCGCTGGCCGCCGTCGCGGGCACGCTCGCCCGCCGGACGCTGTTCCCGGAACGGCTCGCGGTGGCCGCGGACGACGTCGCCGACGCGATTTCCAAGCTGGTCGCGGCGTCGGTCGCGCTCGAATCCGGGTCGAGCGGCGAGCTGGTTCCGGGGGTGTTCGCCGGGGTCGTGTCCCCGGGGGAGGAGCCGGTCGAGGACGGTCCGCCGGCCGAGCTGGCCCCGCGTGCGGTGACCGGGGCCGGGTTGAGACCGGTCGCGGACGGCTTGCCGCGCTGCACGCTGCCGCCGAGCCCGCTCAGCCCGCGTCGGCACTGGGTGGTCGACGACGCGAAGCTCGCCAAAGCGCAAACACTGGAGCCGCTCGGCGCCTCCGCGGCACCGGTCGAGGAGACCGAGGAGACGACGTCTGCGCGGGATGTGCTGGCGGTCGTGCTGGAAGAAGTCGCGCGGACTACTGCGTATCCGGTCAGCGAGTTGTATGCCGGGCAGTTGCTCGTGGACGATCTCGGATTCGATTCCTTGATGCTCACCGAGTTGGAGGGGCGGCTGCGGAAGCGGTTTCCGGGGCTGCCGTTGGAGGTCGAGCAGTCGGGGGCGCTGACGGTGGGGGCGGTGGCCGGGATGCTCGCTCCGGCAACGGCTTTGGCGCCTGCCGCGCCGGTGTCCGCTGCTCCGGCTCCGTCTTGGGATCCGGCCAGTGCGGCGATCGAGGAGTTTCCGGAGGCGGCGGCGATCGAGGCCCGGTTGAAGGAATTCGACGACCTCGGGGTGCCTAATCCGTACTTCCGCAAGCATCAGGGGCGGATGGACGCCACGACGGCGGTGTCCGGGCGGGAGTATCTGTCCTTTTCCAGCTACAATTATCTCGGGCTGGCCGGGCATCCGGCGGTGACCGCGGCGGTGCACGAGGCGGTTGAGCGGTACGGGACTTCCGTGTCCGGCAGCCGATTGCTTGCTGGGGACCGGGATTTGTCACGGGATCTGGAGACGGAACTCGCTGCGTTTCTCGGGGTCGAGGACAGTCTTGTGCTGGTGAGCGGGCACGCGACGAATGTCGGGGCGATCGGGCATCTCGTGGGGCCCGGGGACTTGATCGTGCATGATTCGCTGGCGCACGACAGTATTCTGCAGGGCTGTGCGTTGTCCGGGGCTACGCGGCAGCCGTTTCCGCACAACGACATGGCGCGGCTGGAGGATGTGCTGCGACGGTCTCGGGCGCGGTTTCGGCGGGTGCTGATCGTCGTCGAGGGCGTGTACAGCATGGACGGTGATCTCGCTGATTTGCCTGCGCTGATTGAGCTTAAGCGGCGTTATGGGGCGTTGCTGATGGTCGACGAGGCGCACAGTATCGGCACTATGGGGCCTCGGGGGGCTGGGGTCGGCGATCATTTCGCGGTCGATCGGTCCGGGGTCGATCTTTGGATGGGGACGTTGTCCAAGTCCCTGGCCGGGTGCGGGGGGTATCTGGCCGGGTCGGCCCGGGTGGTGCGGTGGTTGCGGTATTCGCTGCCCGGGTTTGTTTACAGCGTGGGGATTACTCCGGCCAATGCGGCTGCTTCCCTTGCTGCTCTTCGGGTGTTGCGGGGGGAGCCGGAGAGGTTGGTGCGGTTGCGGGAGAATTCCCGGTTGTTCCTTGAGCTGGCTTCTTCCGCTGGGTTGCCTACTGGGTCGGCGGGGGAGACGCCGATTGTGCCTTGTGTGGTTGGGGGGTCGGAGGTTGCGTTGAGGTTGGCTACTGCGTTGTATGAGCGTGGGGTTGTGGTGGATCCGATTCTTTATCCGGCGGTGGAGGAGTCCCAGGCTCGGTTGCGGTTTTTTATTACCAGCGAGCATCGGGAGGATCAGTTGCGGTATGCGGTCGGGGTGGTGGGGGATGAGTTGGCTCGGTTGCGGGCTGGGTGAGCGGCTCGTCGCCCTGGGGGGCGACATTGCGCCTTGAGTGGTTGCGTGGGGCACCCCGAAGCCCGATTGTGCTGACGGTCGGTGGGTGCTTGTCAAGGCGGGAAAGATGCCTTGACAAGCACCCACCGACCGCAGGGAGGCTTCGTATCGGGGTGCGGGGGAGGGGCTGGGTGCCTCGCTGTTTGGGTGCATCGGTGCCTGTTTAGGGCCGTGAGGGAGCCCTGGGGGAAGGTGGCCTCACGGAGCGAGCGGCACCGGGGGGCTAGAGGAGCGAGCGTTCGATCCGGTCCATCGGCTTTTCCCCTGCTTTGGGGGTGGTCGCGATCGGCTTCGCAGGCGTGCCCATGCGTTCCGACAGCAGGAAGGCGATGATCTCCGCTTCCTGCTCCTGCGCGTCGTCATAAGTAGCGCGCATCAGCATGTCCCGGACGATGTCCGGATCCAGGTTGGGGAACAGCGAGCGGGCGCTCTCGTCGTCCAGGAGACCCGAGCCGCGATGGCAGCAGATGATGTGACCCAGCTCGTGCAAGATGATGTGCTCCTGGTGCGCCCCGGTGGTGTTGGCGTCGAAGAAGATCAGGTCCTCGCCCCGTGCGGCTACCCACATTCCGCACGGGTGCGACGCGGGCATCGGCAACGGCACGAGGGTGATCGGCCGTTCGCGGATCTCGCCCAGCCGGGCGCAGAGGGTGGCCAGGTCGTACTTCGGCGGAAGGTCGAGTTCGGCGATCCGGCGGGCGCCTTCGTCGCGCATCCGCCGCAGTTGCTCGCGCCGCTGCGGGGCTTCGGACGGGGTGCCGGTCACCGTGCCGCTTCGTCCGTGACCGGGGGCAGCCCCTGCATCTTGCGGTACTGGTCCATGATCGTGGTGATCGCCTGGAGGTTCTCCTCGCGCATGCCCGCCGCGCGCATGGCGACCGCGCGGACGCCTGCCTGGCGCATCGCCTCCACGGCCGCCAGTTCGGACAGCACCGAGCCGGCGATCTCGTCGTCGAAGAAGTACGCGACGGAGACCCCGAAGAACTTCGCCAGCGCGGCCAGCAGCTCCTGAGACGGATTCGTCCGTTTGCCCGTGCGCAGCTGAGACAGATACACCGCGCCGACCTTCAGCTCCGGCGTCGCCCGCTTCAGTTCGGCTGCCACCTCGGCGTTCGTCCAGTGTCTTCCCTGCGGGCGCACCGTGCGGAAGAGGTCGTCGAGTCTGGAGGCCAGGGTGGGCCGGGCATCCGCCGGCTGAGTGTCTTCGGACATGCTGCTACGCCCCTCCAGTTGCAGCTGATTGCTCTCAGCTAAGGCGACTATCTCAGATTAGCTCACAGTTGACAATCGCCGGAGGGCTCCACAAGACTGTGCCTAACGAGATAGCTGGTGGCTAACTCGCCACATTCCGGGCAGAGAGCGGCAGGCGTAGTACCGGCCCGGGGCGACGCTGGGGGTGTCGCCCCGCTCGGTCCGCCGAGGCCGGGCCCGGAGGCAGCAGACGTGTCAGCGGACTGCCTCCGGGCCCGGCGCACTACGCCAGGTGCGGAACTTCAGAGACGCGGCCGAGGACCGGCTCGCGGACTAATCAGCAGACGCCCGCCGGACCGGCGGATCGCGCTGGTCCGGCGGCCGTCCGTACTGATGCCGGGGCTTCCGGTGCGAAACCTCCGGCGAGTATCAATGGCCAGCTGAGCTGTCGGCGGGTCGCGCCCGTCCGCGCTAATCCTCGGGGGCCTCCGGCGCGGCACCCTCGGCGAGTATCAGCGAACCGCTTCCGGCCCAGCGGACTGCCCATTCGCCCGCGCTGAGCCGGACGCCTTGCGGCGCGGAACCCTCGGCGAGTGTCAGCGAACCGCTTCCGGACCGGCGAACTGCGCCCACTCGGCAGCCCACTGCGCCGCGCGCCGGTGGTCGAGCACGCGCCGCGCCGCCCAGAACGCGCCGCCCAGCACTCCGACCGCGCACAGCCAGCAGAAGGCCGCGACCAGCACGCCGTTCGTGACCGCGTCCGCGTGCGTCAGCGGGGCGGTGGTCTGCTTGCCGCTGTCGTCGAGCCAGATCTCGGTGGTCGAGCCCTCGGTCGCGGCCGCGGCGGGCACGGTGACGACGCCGGTCCGCTGCGCGCCGTTCGGCGGCTTCCAGACCGCGTTCACGCGCGCGGTGTTGGCGATCGGCGCGCTGTCGCCGACGGAAGCGGCCGGCTGCGTGGCCGTCGTGAGCACCGTGGCGGTGACCTGGTGCCGCGACTGCAGCTGCGCGTCCGACGCGGCGGTCTCCGCGGCGATGTCCTCGCTGCCGATCATCATGGCGAAGGGAATCGCGATGAGCGCCAGCAGCGTGGCGATCCCGGCGAGCACGCCTTCGATCCGGTCCGACCGTCGCACGAGCGGGTTGCGCACGGCGCCGAGCCGTCGGAGCAATCGTTTACCAGGGTGTGGTGGTCTGCCTGCCCGAGTCCTGTTCCGCATGCCTCTCATGGTCCTCTTTCGCGCGCGCGAGCGCTGTGTCCCGCACAACGTTTTTCACGTTTTTCCTGGGGATCCGGTGTGTTTTCGCTTACCCCGCAGCCTCGGGTTACCCGTGTGGGTGACGACGAGCGGAGGGTGGGGCGGTTTCCGCGCTCGGCGAGTGGTCCAGGCCAATGTCCCGGAGGCCGGTACGCGTTGCCTGGATTGATCTTTCGCCGGGATCGGCCGCGGATGGGTTGCGGCACCGACGGTTCGGCCCAGCGGCTCCTCGGCGGATCGTCTGGTTCGCGCGGTTCGCCTTGGCGGGTAAGCGATCTTGCCGCGGCATCGGTCGCGCGCGACTGTGTGCCGAATGTTCGCGCGGAGGTCACCGTGGGTTTCCGACGCGGACAGCCCGGGCAAGCTCGCCTGCCTGGGCCGTCGCGAAAACGTGCGCTGTCGTCCGGTCCGGAAGCGGGTCATTGCCGGGTACAAACCGCGCGGCGCTCCCGATATCCGGGAACCATTCAGTCGACCATTCGAATCGTCGTCGTCGGGCTGTGCGAACGGCGCCGGGTGATCCCGTGTTCGGCGACGATTCCGAGTTGGATGCTGCGATCGGCGGGTGCCCAGTAGCCCGTGCGCACGAAATAGCCGTCCATTGTGCAGAGCCGGTTCGCGCTCTTGCGGGAACTGATCGCTTCCCAGCCCCATTGCCGTCCGGACTCCTCGACGCCGTTGCGCCGCACGTGCAGCCGCGGGTTCCCGATCTCCCGGCAGTACGCGCTGCCGTCCGCGATGTACAGCACGCCGTCGACCTTGTAGAACCGCTTGCCGTCCAACAGGCTCACCTGGCCGGACAGGGTGAAGTGCACCCTGCCGCCATTGGCCCCGTCCATCGTCCAGTCGAGACAGAATTCCTTCGTCGGAACCTCGAGCGACTGGGTCATGGCCGTGTCTCCTTTGCTCGCCTGCCGGAGCGTCGAGGAAAATATAAGGAAGAAACGGGGTTCCGGCAGGTATCGGGAACCGTTTTCACCCAAAGAGGCCCAGTGAACACGCATCGTGGTCGGCGCCCGATTAATCGGTGGAATTACCGCCGATGGGGTATCGCGGATACGATAAGTGAATTCCCCTTGCCCGAAACCGGTGGCCGCCCGCCGGCCCCGGCGGCGGCGGGCCGCGCGGGCCGTGTCGGCTGCGTGACCTCTCCCATGACACTTGTCATAGTCCCGAGCCTGTGCGACCCTCGGGTTATGACGACTGTCATGACCGCCGTGCGACCGGCCACCGCCGGTTCCGTGGCCGATCTTGTCCGCACCTGCTCGCCGGAATCGCTGAGCCGCCGGTTCACCCTCGGCGGCCCGATCGAACCGGCCGCGGTCCTGTCCCGGTACCAGCGGTTTCTCCTCGCCGGCACCGCGCTGGTCGCGGAGGTTTCCGACCTGCCCGCCGGGCTGCTGAACGCAGTTCCAGAGGACGACGGCCGGGTCGAGCTGGGGCTGCTCGTCGCCGACCGGTGGCAGCGGCGGGGCATCGGCCGCGGTCTGGTCGGGCTGGCCGCGGAGCGGTGGCGAGGCTGGACGCTGCACGCCACCGTGCAGGAAGGCAATGTCGCTGCGGAAGGATTGCTGCGGGCGTGCGGGTTCCGCTTCGTCCCGGGGTACGGCGGCGAGAACGAGTACGAGCTGACGGTCACGGAGGAGACGCTCGATGAAGGAACGGCCGGCGCGCGACCGGATGGTCTTCAGCGCTGCGCAGTTGCTGCGTACGCAGGGCTTGAGCGGCACGGGGATGCGCGAGGTAGTAGCGCATGCCGAAGCGCCGCGGGGGTCGCTGCAGCACTACTTCCCGGGCGGTAAGGAGCAGCTGTTCGGCGAAGCCATCGACTGGACCGGCCGCTACGCCGCGCGCCGCGTGACCCGCGCCATGGAGTCTCTCGCGGACCCGACGCCGTCCGCGCTCTTCGCCGCGGTAGTCGAGTACTGGCGCGCAGAGTTCCTCGAGATCGGCTACGACGCCGGCTGTCCGCTGGTAGCGACAGTCGCCGACACGGCAGCGTCGAGCGAACCGTTGCGGGAGCGCGCGAACGACGCGTTCGTTGAGTGGCGGAAGCCCATCGTGTCCGCGCTGCAGCAGATGGGCGTACCGGCGGCGCGCGCTGCTTCGTTGGCAGTGTTGATGATCAGCGCGCTCGAAGGAGCCATAGTGCTGGCGCGCGTGGAGCGTGCGGTGACGGCGCTCGACACCGTTGTCGAGGAGCTGGGTCCAGTTCTCGACGCTGCAGTGGACAAGCGCCGCCGCCGCTAACGCCTGTCGAGCTTCGCGCGCAACGTGGCGACAGTGTCCGGGTCGTGCAGCAGTTCGGCGAAGTGTCTGGACTCCGACTCCATGCGCTCTTCGACGCTTCGGTCAGTGCGGTCGTGCAACAGTGCGCGGGTCGTCGTCAACGCGCGTACCGAACGGGCGGCGAGCGTCGTGACGCGTTCCGAGACCCGCTTACTGAGCGCTGTCTCGTCAGGGAGCACTTCGTTGACCAACCCGAGTTGCGCCGCTTCGGCTGCCGGCAGGCGTTCTCCGAACAGCAGCAGCTCCGTCGCTCGCTGCGGACCGACGCGGCGCGGCAGTGCGTAACTGCTGCCAAACTCCGGCACGAGGCCCAACGGGACGAAGGGGAACTGCAAGTAGCTGCGTTCGGTGGCGTAGACGAGGTCGCAGTGCAGCAGCAGGGTCGCGCCGATGCCGACCGCAGGACCGTCGACCGAGGCGACGACTACTGCCTGCGTCGCGAGCAACGCCTCTTGGAAGATCCGCGCGGGCGTCTTCGTGCGATCACCGGCTTCGTGCGCGAGGAAGTCGCCGAGGTCGTTGCCCGCGGTGAACGCGCCGCCAGCTCCGCGCAGTACGACGATCGGCGTGCGGACAGTGTCGAAAGCGTCTGCGAGGGCGAGGTACATCGCCTTCGTGAGCGCGTTGCGCTTCTCCGGCCGATTGATGGTGATGGTGGTGACCTGGCCGTCGACCGTGGTCTCGATGCTCATTCACAGCTCCGCAACGGCAGCGAGGAGCAGATCGACTTCCGCTGCAGTCGTGTACGGCGCGATGCCCGCGCGTACGGCGCCAGCGTCGCCCAGGCCGAGATGCCGTGCGCACTCGATGGCGTAGAACGTCGAAGCAGGCGCGTTGATGCCACGCGCGCCGAGACGCTCGTACACCGCCTGCGGCGTCAGACCCGTGACTGAGAACAACACCGTCGGCGTACGGCGACGCGTCGGTGAGCCGTAACGCACAACGCGCGGCAGCGCGGCGAGTCCGTCGTCCAATCGCTGCAGCAGTGCGTCTTCGTGCTCTTCAAGGGCAGTAAGCGACGTACGCAAACGTTCGCGACGACTGCCTTCGCTCGGCACGAGGTCGGCAAGGAAGTCGATAGCCGCGGTAGTGCCCGCGAGGAGTTCGTACGGCAACGTACCCAGCTCGAACCGCTCTGGAACCGCGTTGCTCGACGGCAGCAGCTTGTCAGGCTGCAGTGTCTCCAGGAGGTCCGGCGCGGCCGCGAGGAGGCCGAGGTGCGGTCCGAGGAACTTGTACGGCGAGCAGGCATAAAAGTCTGCGCCTAAGGCGGCGAGGTCGACCGGCGCGTGCGGCGTCAGGTGCACGCCGTCCACGTAGCTCAGCGCGCCTGCTTCGCGCACCGCGCCGGTGATCGCCGGGATGTCCGGCCGCGTGCCCAGGAGATTCGAAGCAGCGGTGACCGCGACCAGCCGCGTCCGGTCAGTGAGCAGATCCGTGATGGACGACGTCGGCAACTCTCCCGTTTCGGGATCGAAGTCCGCCCAGTGGACAGTCGCGCCGCGCGCTTCGGCGGCCTGCACCCACGGCCGGACGTTGGCGTCGTGGTCCAGGCGGGTGACCACGACCTCGTCGCCCGGGCCCCAGTTCTTCGCGAGCGTGCGGGAGAAGTCGTAGGTCACCTGGGTCATGCTGCGACCGAACACGATGCCCTCCGGACGCGCGCCGAGCAGGTCAGCGACGGCTTGGCGGGCGTCGCGCACGACGCCGTCCGCGCGGCGCTCCGCCGCGGTGGCAGTGCCGCGGTTCGCGATGGCGGCGCAGAGGGTCGAGGACACCGCTTCGCCGACCACGTCCGGGACCTGGGAACCACCAGGTCCGTCGAAGTGGGCAGCGCCGTTCTCGAGCGCGGGGAAGTGCTTGCGGATCGCGTTCACGTCGTAGGCCACGGCTGCCAGCTTGCCTGATCCCCGGGCGAGTGTCGTGCTCCGCGCGGGTGCGATCATGCCGCTGTCCCGTTGCCCTTGGAGAGGGGTTCGCTGGTGCTCGCCGAACAGGTCGAAAAACTGCTCGCCCAGCCGTTGCCGTGGCCGATCGTGCAGGCAGGAGACCCGGTGCTGCGCGCCGCCGCGCGGCCGTACGAGGGCGAACTGGGCGACGAGATGCTGTCGGCGCTGATCGAGGGCATGAGGGCGACCATGCACGCCGCGCCCGGGGTCGGCCTCGCAGCGCCGCAGATCGGCCTGTCGGTCCGGATCGCGGTAGTCGAGGACGGCGCGCGCGAACGCCCCGGCGTCGCCGAATCCACCCTCGCCACCCGCGGGATCGTGCCGCTGCCGTTCCGCGTGCTGGTGAACCCCGCCTACACCCGAGTGGGCGACGAAACCGCCGCGTTCTTCGAGGGCTGCCTCAGCGTGCACGGCTGGCAGGCCGTCGTCGCGCGAGCCCTGCGGATCCGCCTGCGCGGCAGCGACGAAACCGGTGCGGCCCTGGACGAGGAATTGTCCGGCTGGCCAGCGCGAATCGTCCAGCACGAGACGGACCATCTGCACGGCGTCCTGTACCTGGACCGAGCCGAACTGCGCTCCCTGTCGACCCACGAGGCCGTGGCCCGCCGCTGGACTCAGCCGACCCCCGCCCAGGCCGCCCGCGAACTGGGCTTCGACCTCCCCTGATTCCTTCGGCTCCGGTTTTTGTCGGTGCCCGCTGATACGTTCCTCCGCAGTCGCCCCGACCGGGGCCCGCCACTGGGGAGGAACCTCATGAACTCGTTGCAAGACAAGGCAAAACTCTTCCGCGAACTCCACGAAGCGGACGTGCTGGTGCTGCCGAACGCCTGGGACGCGGGCAGTGCCGTGGCCATCGAACGCGCCGGTGCCTCAGCGATCGCCACCACCAGCGGAGGCGTCTCCTGGGCGCTGGCCCGCGGCGACGGCCAGCACCTCTCCCGGGAGGAAATGCTGGCGGTGATCGCCCAGATCGCCGCAGCCGTAGAAGCCCCGGTAACCGCCGACGTAGAAGGCGGCTACGGCCTGGCTCCCTCGGCCGTCGCCGAAACCGTGAAGGGCGTAGTAGAAGCCGGTGCGGTAGGCGTGAACCTCGAAGATTCCCGCGCCGGAACCGCCACCCTCTTCACCCCGGACGAACAGGCAGAACGCTTCACCGCGGCCCGCGCCGCCGCCGCGACGGCCGGTCTCTCGGAGTTGTGGGTCAACGCCCGCACGGACGTGTACCTCTTCGGAATCGGCGAACCCTCCGGCCGTTTCGACGACGTCCTGACCCGAGCCCGCGTCTACGCCGACGCCGGAGCGGACAGCATCTTCGTCCCCGGCCTGGTGGATTTGGAGGTACTGGCGGAACTGGCAAAGTCCTCGCCAATCCCGGTAAGCGCCATGGCCGGCCCAGGAGCACCCGCAGTGTCCGAACTGGCCGCGGCTGGAGTGCGCCGAGTGAGCGTAGGAACGTCGATCGCCCAGGCGGCATACTCATTGGCCTACCACGCAGCGGCAGAGGTACTGAAGCAGGGAACGTACGGGGAGGTGACGGGCGCCCTGGACTTCGGAACGGTGAATGGCTGGTTCAGCTGACTTCCGGTACCAGCTGGGGCGGGACTGCTGGGGCCTGCGTGGACCGACAATCCACGCCGGGCCTCGCGTTGCGGTCCGTGTTGGGACTGCACGGGACGAGCGGCGGTTGGAGGGAGCGGTCGAGGAGAGCTAACGCAGACCTGGGGCCGCCCCGACTCCGCCTACGAGGCGACGCGAACCGTGCGGCCAGTACGGGCGAGATCGGAGCCCAGTCCGAGCGAGTCCATCGGGCTCGCCCGCCCAAGGAGATGCGGGTCAGTCCGGCCGAGCCGGACAGCTTGGTCTCGTCGGGCTTGCCCCGAGCTGATGCGGTTCAGCCTTGGCCGCGCCGCACTGCTTGGCCCCGACGGGCTCGCCCCGAGCCGATGCGGTTCAGCCTTGGTCGAGCCGGATCTCTTGGCCTCGCCGGGCTGCCCGAGCTGGTGCGGTTCAGCCTTGGCCGTGCCGCTTGGGCCCGTTCACTCTGAGCCAAGTCAGGCCAGCCGCCCGGGCCAGCCTCGAATTCAGCCAGCTCACCTGACCTGAGTCTGGCTGAGCGGAGCCAGGGTGCTCCGAGCCAGGCTCGGCTAGTCAGCCCGTCCGTCTCGAGGCCGCCCATCGTCAATCCGTCCAGCCCAAGCCAAGCCGATCCAAGTCGCTCAACCTCAAGCCAAACCAGTCAATCGGAATCTGGCCCGGCCAACCCCCCGGCCAGCGTCCCGGACCAACCGGCCCGGCCGAACCGATCCCGACCAGCGCCTCAGCCCAGCCCAGCCCAGCCGACCCGGCCAGCCGACCCGGGCCCAGCCCAGCCGACCCGGCCAGCCGATCCCAGCCGAACCGACCCCGGCCGAACCGATCCCAGCCAGCGGCTCAGACCAGCCCAGCGAATTCCGCCCAGCCCAGCCGAGGCCAGCCGATCCTGGCCCGGCCGGTCCCGGCCAGCGCCTCGACCCGGCGAACCCAGCCGAACCGCCTCAGCCAGCGCCCCAACACAACCGATCCCGGCTCGCCCCAGAGCCCGTCTCACCCCACCACCAACCGCCGGCCCCGTTCCAAATCCAGCAATCTCCGCTTGCACTCCACCCCAGCCGCGTAGCCGGTCAGTGATCCGTCGCTGCCCAGCACCCGGTGGCACGGCACCACGATGCCGATGGGGTTCCGGCCGTTCGCCAGGCCGACCGCGCGGGACGCCGTCGGTCGGCCGATCGACTCGGCCAGCTCTCGGTAGGTCGTCGTCTCGCCGTACGGGATCTGCAGGAGCGCCCGCCACACCGTCTCTTGGAAAGGAGTTCCCCTGAAAGCTAACGGAAGGTCGAAGTCGACCCGATCGCCGGCGAAGTACTCGTTCAGCTGACGCGTCGCCGCGGCGAATGGGCGGTCGTCTCGGTCGCCGAAGGCGGCGCGGGGCGGGCGGTACTGCTCTTCGCCGATGTACAGGCCGGCCAGGGCGCCGTCGCGGGCCAGGAGGGTTAGCGGGCCCTCTGGACTGTCGATGACGGTGTGCACCACGGTCATGCCGATTCCTCCGCCGGAATCCGGTTGATCGGGTGGTCGCCGGTCGCCCACAGGTGCTGGACCGCGTACGCGCGCCACGGCTGCCACCGGCTGGCGTGCGCGATCAAGGCGGCTGGACTTGTTGGCAGGCCTAGGGTTTCGGCGGCGACCTTCACGCCCAAGTCGGTCGCGACGAAGGCGTCCGGATCGCCGAGGGCGCGCATGGCGATGCTCTCCACCGTCCACGGGCCGAAGCCGGGCAGTGCGGCCAGTTGAGCGCGGGCGTGGACCCAGTCGCCGCCTGCGGTCAGGTCGACGTCGCCGGAGACCAGGGCCGACACGAGTCCCAGCAGGGTCGCGCGGCGGGATTTCGGCATGGCCAGGGTTTCCGGGTCCAGGTCCGCGAGCGCCTCGGGCGACGGGAACAGGTGCGTCAACCCGCCTTCCCGGTCCTCGATCGGGGTGCCGTGCGCCAGGACCAGGCGTGCTGCGTGGGTGCGGGCGGCCGCGGTCGAGACCTGCTGGCCGAGGACGGCTCGCACGGCGAACTCGGCGGCGTCGGTCGTGCGTGGGACGCGTCTGCCGGGAGCGGCGGCCACCAGCGGGGCGAGGGTCGGGTCCGCGGCGAGCTGTTCGTCGACGGCCACCGGGTCGGCGTCCAGGTCCAGGAGCCAGCGGCAACGGCTGATCGCGGCGGCCAGGTCGCGCAGGTCGGTCAGGCTCAGGCGGCACGCGACGTGGTCCGGCTCCGGGCGGAGCGACACCACGCCGTGGCCGTGTGGCAGTCGCAGGGTGCGGCGGTAAGCGCCGTCGCGCCATTCCTCGACACCCGGGACCGCGGTGGCGATCAGGTGCCCGAAAAGGTTGTCCGGACACAGCGGCCGACGGAACGGGAGCCGCAGCGACAGCACGCCCGGCGACTTGGTCCGCTTGCCGCCGCGGACGCGCGAACGCAGCTCGCTCGGGGTCAGAGCGAAGACGGCCCGCACGGTTTCGTTGAACGTCCGGATGCTGGAGAACCCCGCGGCGTGCGCGATATCGCTCATCGGCATCGTCGTGGTCTCGATCAGCAACCGGGCGGTTTCGGCGCGCTGGGCCCGGGCGAGCGCGAGCGGACCCGCGCCCAGTTCGGCCTGCACCTGGCGTTCCACCTGCCGCACGCTGTATCCCAGCCGCGCGGCGAGTCCCTGCACGCCTTCCCGGTCGACGACCCCGTCGCTGATCAGGCGCATCGCGCGCGCCACCATGTCGGCGCGTTCGTTCCAGAGCGGCGAACCGGGCGACGCGTCCGGGCGGCAGCGTTTGCAGGCGCGGAACCCGGCGGCCTGCGCGGCGGCCGCACTCGGGTAGAAGCGCATGTTCTCCACCTTGGGCGGCACCACCGGGCAACTCGGCCGGCAGTAGATCTGCGTCGTCAGCACTGCGGTGAAGAACCACCCGTCGAACCGGTCGTCCTTCGACTGCACCGCGCGGACACAGCGTTCGGTCTCCTCGTACACGCCGACCAGTCTGCCCCGCCCCACGCCGGAAACCTCGCGAAAAAACGACATCACCCTGGCGGGGTGACCGCCTCCCGCTCCACCGCCCGCGTGTCGACGACCGACAACCCGCACACCAGCCCGGTCAGCCCCCGATGTCCGCGCGTGAAGACCATGAACACCAGGTGCGCCAGCAGCCACAGCGACGTCCACCCGGAATCCAAACCAACGAGGATGAAATAGCCGCCCGAACCGATCAGGAACCGGACGATCGTCTGCAGCACCGACGGCGGTCGCCCGTCCGCACGCACCACCGTCAGCAGAACCGCGCGCTGACCAGGCGTCGCGCCGTTGCCCGCCAGCGGCACGAGCAGCAGCAGAACCGCCGTGGGCACCCATCGGCCGAGGACGTCGTCGATCAGCGGGTTGTTCTGCAACGTGCCCTTCGTGACGTACTGCACCACCAGTGCGATCATGCTCAGCACGACACCCACCAGCGTGACCGAGATCAGATCGAGCACCATGCCCAGCAGCCGTCGCCGGGCGAGGACCGGACGCGGTTCGTCGGCCGGACGCAGTCGCCCGGAACGGCGCAGCACGGGCGCCAGAAGCGCGCCGATCCCCGCGCCGACGGTGTTGGACAGCAGGTCGCCGGTGTCGAACAGCCGATACGGGCACTCCATCGGGAACCACACGCCGGTCAGCTGGGTCGTCTCGATGGCGAGCGACACGAAGAACCCGCTGACGATGGCGAAACCGATGCTCCGCCCGAACAATCGGCGCAGGAAAACGCCCCACGGCACGAAGAACGCGACGTTGAACAACACCTGGCGCAGCGCCGGATTATCCAGCAGCCCCCCGGTATTGAACTGCTTCATGTCGTCGAGGAATTGGAGCGGATTCCAGACCGGGTGCCGCAGCGCTTCGTGCGTCGCGCAGTAGGCCGCGTCGACGTCTGGCAGCGGCAGCAATGTGTAGGTGACCAGCGCGAAGCAGTACACCAGGAATGCCGGTGCGGCGATCGCGCGCAGCAGGCCGAGTTCGCCGCGTTTGCGATAACTGATCGCCACATACGGCACCACCAAAACAAACGCGAGCCCGAAACCGGCGAACACGGCGATCAGCGTGGGACCGCTCCACTGAGTCATCGTTCCTCCACCCGGCGTGAGCGCACAGGGTAGCTGGCGGCAGTAGCCTGGGCACGCGGGAAGGAGGAGCAGTGGACGACGACATCGAAGACAATGCCGACACCGGGGTGCTGGATCCCGAGGACACGCTGGAGGACATCGACCCTTACGACGTGGGGTATTCGCCGCCGGAACGTCCACTCGCGACTCGCGACTGGGGCACCACCGCCTCCGAGGAAGCCGCCGGCGAAAGCTGGGAGGGCAGGCTGGCCCGCGAACTGCCGGACATCCGCGCGGCTGACGGCGACGGACTGGGCGATACCGAGGACACCGACGGCGAACTCGTAGACGATGAGGTCGGCGACTTCCGCGCGGGCCGCCTGGTGGCCTCCAACGCGGGCTTCGGCCCGGACACCGAGGCGGAGCTGTATGCCTCGGACATCGGCATCGACGGCGGCGCGGCGTCGGCCGAGGAAGCCGCGGTGCACGTTGTCGACCCGCGGGATTCGTGAAGCCGGCCGGAATCCGCTGAGACTGGCGGGCGGCTAGTCCGCCGGATCCCCGATCCAGACCGACGCCGGCAGCACATACGGCCGCAGCAGTTTGACCAGCGCCGCGTCCCCGCCGCCGTGCAGCGTTTCCTCGGTCAGCCGCCGGGCGACTCCGGCCAGGAAATCGGCGATCTGGACCCGCGGTTCGGACCTCGAGTCCACGAAACGCCACCGCGGTCCCGGATCGAGGAACTGGGCGAGCCGAGCCGGGGTGAGGGACTGCTGCTCGTCGTGGATGACGCTTTCCGGACGCCAGAACGCGATCGTGTCGGCGAGGGCGGGCAGCAGCGGGTCGAGCGGCGACGCGAGGCCGGGGTTGGCGAGAAGCTTGTCGCGCAGCGCGGTCAGCTGCGGGCGAGCCGCGACCAGGTCGCCGAGGACGTCCGTCTGGGCGAAGAATCCGTCGGGAGTGGTCGCGGGGAGGCGGCGGTTCGAGGTACGCAGCAGTCCGGTGAACGACCGCAGGAATTCTGTCCAGCGGCGGGCGCCGTGGATGCGCGGACCGTCTTGGTGCAACGCGCGGGCTCGGGCGTCCGGACGGTGTCGCAGGCATTCGGGGTACGGGGTCTGGTCGACGAGCAGGTCGACGATTTTGCCCGCGAGGAACAGCGCTTTGTCGACGAGCAGCACGCTGGCGGCCCCGGCGAGAGGTTCGGTGAGCAGCCACTCCAGGGCAGCGCGGTTTTTGGCGCGCAGGAGGTGGTTGGCTTTGTATTCGAGCGCGGGCGAACCGATGAGTTCCCGAAGCCGCGCAACGCATTCGGCGGCGGCCGCGGGCTCGAGCCGGACGGCGGCGTGCGCGAAGACCGCGGTGTTCGCGCCGATCAGGTTCCCGCCCTCCGAACCGGATTCGTCGCACGCGATCGTCGGCGGCCGCACGAAACCCGATCCTGCCAGGTCCGCGAGGCGAGGGCGACCCCATTTCTCCAGGGACCCCTGAGGTGGATTCCCGGATGTGCCGGCGGCCCCGGACGTTTCACCATGAAGGGGACGGAGGGAGCCGGTCATGGTGCTCGTCGAGGAGGACGTACACGCACTGGACGACGTACGGCGCGGGCTGGTGGTGGTCCACAACGGATTCGCCGGGGAGTGCTACCTGTGGTCGGTCGGCGGGCGGGTCCCGCTGTGGGAAACGCAGGCGATGGACCGCCTGCGCCGCCGGGGGCTGGTCAGAATCGCCCGCCGCCGAGGAGCCCCGGCGAGCCCGGTGGTGCTGACGGACCTCGGCGCCGCGGCCGCTTGAGTCCTTTGTGGACTGACAAATTTCGCCAGGCTTGAACGGCGCGGCCGATGGCAGCCGCGCTGACTCCGGGCGGGTTTCGCAGGCACTGGCTGAACCGCCCCTAGGTGCCCCGGAGCCGCCGGGAGGGCGGTGTGCGCGGCGCTCCCGGCGGCTCCAGGGCGGTCGGGCGGCCGGGGCGGTGATCCCAGTGCACGGCACCGGCGTGCGCCGACCTGGTGAGCAAGCCTTCCGGCTGGATCGATATCGAACTTAGCCCAGGTCCGGGGCTCGCAGGCGGTGCGTTCCCCGATCGTGTCGACGGAACCACGCTGGTGGGCGGGTATCGATCGGGGCAGCGGTGCCCAGTGGGGAAGGGCCTGGGGGCAGGCCGGGGAGCTGCACCGATCGGGGCCCACGCGGGAGCGAGCGGCGGGCCGGATCCCGGAGCGGTGGGAACGGCACGCGACGAAGGGCCAGCGGTCAAGGCGAGGTGGAGCAGTGCCTAGCAGGGGGGAAGGGCGGCAGCCAGCCTCGGAGCTAACTGGCACCCGACGCAGTGGGAGAACGCGCACGGTAGTCGGGCCACGCTGGGCAGGAGCAACCTGGCTTGGCTGTGGCATCGTGCGCGGCGGGGATGCGGTATTCGGAACGGCGTCGGGCGGGATGCGACCTAGCTCGGCGGCACTGTACGCAGCGGAAGGAAGCCGTCCCGTAATCGGAACGGCATCGGCCGGGAAGCGACACAGCCCGACCGCGCGACATTCACCCCCTCTCGGGGGATGATCGGGGCATGGCCGGGTTCAGGGCCCGTCACCGGCGGGCGGTTGCGGACGAGGCGCTGGTCCGGGCGCTTTTCGAGGAGCACGGGCGGGCGATGCTCGCCTACGCCACCCGGCTGCTCGGCGATCGGGCGGCGGCGGAGGATGTGGTGCAGGAGGCGCTCGTCCGTGCGTGGCGCAGTCCGGACAGCCTGGTCAACGGGCGCGGGTCGGTGCGCGGGTGGTTGCTCACCGTGGTGCGGAACCTGGTGATCGACCGCGTTCGGGCGAAGGAGGCGCGGCCGCAGGAGGTAGCCGAGTCGCCTTCGGGCGGGCCGGTCGCGCGGGATCATGCCGATCAGGTCGTGGACTCGATGGTGGTGCTCGCCGCGCTCGACGGGCTGTCCCCGGAGCATCGCGAGGTGCTCGAACAGATGTATCTGCAGGGGCGCAGCGTCGCGGAAGCGGCGGAGCGGCTCGGGATTCCTCCGGGCACGGTCAAGTCCCGCTCGTATTACGGGTTGCGGGCGTTGCGGGAAGAGTTCCGGCGAGCGGAAGGGGTGGCCGGATGAACACAGCCGACGAGCACGTCGACCTGGCGGGATACCTGTCCGGTCAGCTCGCGTCCGGCGAGCAGCGCGACGTCGAGACGCATCTGGACGGCTGCGAGCGGTGCCGGGCGGAGGCCGCGTCCCTGCGCGAGGTGCAGAGCTTCCTCGGCGAGTTGCCGCCGGAGGCGTTGCTGGAGGGGCCGCCGGTGGGCGCGGACCTGGTGTTGCAGCGGACCGTGGGCCAGGTCCGGGCGGAGTCGCGCGCGCAGGCTGGGCGGGGGCGGTCGATGGCGATCGTCGCCGCGGTCGTGGTGGCTGCGATCGCGTTGGGCGTCGGGGTGCTGGTGGGGCGCAGTTCGTCTGGGCCCGCGGTCGCGGTGCCGACCACGCCGCCGCCTGCCAGCACGGTTCCGGGCACGAAGGTCGTTTCCGGTGCGGATTCCAGCGGCAAGATGCGGCTCACCGCAAATATCGTGCCGCAGAGCGGATGGGTGCGCGTGGACGGTTCGGTGACCGGAATTCCGGCCGGGGAGAAATGCCTGCTCGTCGTCCTCGGCAAGGACGGCCAGCGCCAGGTCGCCGGCGGCTGGATGGTCTCGGAACGCGCGGCGCGGGACGGCGCGTACCTCTACGGCACGGCGGTCGTCGACCCGGCGCAGGTGGCGGCGGTGGTCATCGAAAACACTGCCGGGCACCGGTTCGTCGAGGCGGATGTCAGCTGAACCGCCGGTCCAGCCAGTCGCGGGCGGACTGCCACGGCTGGTCCGCCGGGTCGATCAGGCGGAAGTGGTCCACGCCGGGAAGCTCGACGTAGTCCACGTCGTCGCCCGCCGCCTTCGCCGCGGCTGCGTAGTCACGGCTGTGCGCGACCGGGACCCGGACGTCGGCGGCACCCTGCACGACCAGGTGCGGACACCCGATCGGGAGCTGCCGGATGGGCGACGCGGCGGGATCGTCGCCGGTCAGGAACAGTCCGGCGGCGCCTTCGCCGAGGTCCTCGGCCCGGGCGCGCGGGACGTCGGTGATCGGGGCCAGCGCGACGACGCCGGAGAGCCCGCCGCCGGCCAGCAGTGCCAGGTGGCCGCCCGCGGAGTGTCCGATCGCGACTGTCGGCAGCGCGTCCGGTCGTTCGACGGCGGCGATCGCGGCTCGCACGTCGTCAAGGGTTTGCGGCCAGCCGCCGGTGTCGCCGTCGATGCGGCGGTACTCGACGTTCGCCACATACCAGCCCGCGGCGACGAGGTCGGCCGCCATCGGGTCGAGCTGGTGCAGGTCGTGCCGGGCGCGCCACCATCCGCCGTGCAGCAGGATCGCGGTTCCCCGCCCGCCCGGGGCCCCGTGGAGTTCGACGAACTGGCTGGGCTCGCTGCCGTAGCGGAGGGTTTCCATGCTGGCCATTAGATCACCATCGAGCCAGCCGTTCGTGTACTCCCGCGAGCCCTTCGTGCGCCGCGCGATACGCCTCGTACAGGCAGGTCAAGTCGGTCTCGGGGGCGAAGGTTCGCTCGACGGCGACGGTCGCGGCCGCGGCGGTTTCGACGTCCGGATACCGGCCCGCGCCGACTGCGCCGAGGAGGGCGGCTCCTAGCGCGGCGCTGTCGTGCACGCGGAGGCGTTCGACGGGGCGGGACAGCGCGTCGGCGTGGAGTTGGGTCCAGAGGTCGCTTCGTGCGCCGCCGCCGGAGAACGTCACCGACGGGAGGCGTTCGCCGCACGCTTCTTCGACGGTTTCCAGCACGTGCCGCGCGGAGAACGCGACTCCGGTGAGGACGGCTCGCGACAGGTCCGCGGTGGTTGTGGACGACGTCAGCCCGAGGAAGCTGCCGCGCAGGTCCGGGTCCCACAGCGGCGCGCGTTCGCCTTGCAGGTGCGGCAGGAAGACCACGCCGGGCGTGCCTTCCGCGGCGGAAGCGAACACTTGAGCTACCTCGAGCCCGGACGCTCGGCTCCACCAGCGCACCGCGTCGCCCGCCGCTTGAGTCGGTCCGGCGTGCACGACGAGGTCGCCGCGGGGCGGGAAGGTGACCAGGCCGCGGACCGATTCGTTCCGGCGCGAGGCGGCCGCGACGACCAACGACGTCCCGCAGGTGACCATCGCGCGGCCCGGTTCTGTGGTGCGGGTGCCGAAAACGGCGCCGAAGGCGTCCATGGTTCCGACGACGACCGGGGCGTCGCCCAGCGCGGCCGCGTGGCCGAGGGGTTCCTCGGGCGCGAGCAGCTCCGGCAGCCGGTCGCCGAGCCCGTCCACGAGCGCGGCCGCTTCGGGCAGATAGCCGGAGGTTCCGGCGATGCGCACGCCGGACAGCGGGTCGGTCGCCACGCGTCCAGTGAGCCGTGCGCCGATGAAGTCCTTGGGGCTCATCATCCATCGCGCGCGGGACCACAGCTCCGGTCGCTCGCGGGCGAACCACGCGGCCCGGGCACCGGCGAACGACGCATCGAGCACGATCGGCCCGCCCCAGATGCGTTTCTTGTCGTCGTCGGTGAAGCGGGCGTCGAGTTCCGCCGCGATCGCCGCGCACCGCTGGTCCTGCCAGATCACCGCGGGCGTGAGCGGCCGCAGGTCTCGGTCGACGAGGAGATGGGTGTTGACCTGGCTGACGATCCCGGCCGCGCGCACCGAACCGGCGGGAAGTCCGGAAAGGACCGTGTGAAGCGCGGTTTCCGTTGCGCGCCACCAGTCTTCCGGGTCCTGTTCGGCCCAGCCGGGACGCGGGCGCGCGATCGGATAGGGCACCGAGTGCGCCGCGAGTTCCCGGCCGTCCGGCGCGAACGCCGCGACTTTCACCGCGGTCGTGCCGACGTCGATGCCGAGCAGAGCTTCTTCGTCCATGCCACAGGGGTACCAGGAATTCGCTGTCGTCGGGTCTTCGCTGCGGGACCGGCCGCCGAGATCGCTCGTTCCGGCCGGATTCTTCGGAGCCGTGAGCCGGACGAGGGGTGCGGTGAATCGGATTACTCGACCGACCGGCGTCGACCTGGCGAAAACCGGGCTGCTGAAGCGACCGTTCGCGCTACCGTCTCGGGCATGATGACGCCAGCCGAAGAGTTCCTGCGCGATTTTCACGACCGGAACCCGGCAGCCGCGTCCGAACTGGCCGAGCGAGGCCGGGTCGGCGGACGCTCGGTGTACGAGGCGTTCGCCGACCACGTGGGCCGGCCGCGCAGCGTGCTCGACCTCGGCTGCGGGGACGGCGCGCTGCTGGCGGTGCTCGCCGGTCGCGGTGCCGAAAAGCTCGCCGGCATCGACCTTTCCGCCAAGCAACTGGAGATCGCGCGCGGCCGGACCGGGCTCGCCGACGCGGACCTGCGGCCGGGCCGCGCGCAGGAGCTGCCGTTCGAGGACGACAGCTACGACACGGTCGTGTCGCACATGGCGCTGATGCTCATGTCCGACGTCGAGAAGGTGCTCGCCGAGACCGCCCGCGTGCTGCGTCCCGGCGGCGCCTTCGTGATCGGCGTGGGCGGCGGCGGGACCGACGCGCTGGAGGTGTTCCTGAAGGTCGCCCGGCCGCTTTTCGCGGTGGTGCCCGAGGACCGTCAGGTACCGACCTCCGGCGACCCGCGCACCCGCACCCGCGAAGGCCTCGACGCACTGCTCGGCCCAGCCGGGTTCGCGCCGGTCGGATGGCATCAGCTGCAGGTGGACCTGTCCGGCCCGCCGGACGAGGTCTGGCAGACCTGCCACGACACCTACTACCAGGTCGACGCCCTGGACGAGACGCAGCTGCTGGGGCTGCGGACGGCGTTCAAGGTGGCGACCCGGTCGCTGGTCGCTCCGGACGGCACGCTGCCCGCGGGGGTGCGGGTCAATGTGGCGACGACTCGGTTGATCTGACTGGTGTGGCGGTCCGTCGGGGTGTGGCTTGGTGTCTGGGTCGGTGGTGGGCTAGGCGCGGGAGCTGGTTGGGGTGCGGGTCAGCGTGGCGACGACGCGGTTGATCTGACTGGTGCGGCGGACCATTGGCTGCGCGCGGGGTAGCTCGGCGTCTGGGTCGGTGGTGGCGGACTAGGCGAGGGGAGCCTGCCGGAGTGCGGGTCAGCGTGGCGACGACACGGCTGACCTCACCGGTGCGCCGAACCACTGCGTGAGGGCCGAGCGGAGTGCCTCGACGTCGGGCTCGGCGGCGGTGGAGGACCAGGCGACGTAACCGTCCGGGCGGATGAGCAGGGCGGTGGGGGCGTCGCCGGTTGCCGTGGCGAGCACGGTGGTCACGCGGTCTTTCCATGGCTCGGCGGCGTCGGCGAGTACGGCGCCGGGGGTCAGGTCCAGCAGTACCGGGCGCGCGGCTCGGTACGCGGCGGTCAGCGGGGCCGGGTCGGCGAGTGGCAGGTCGGGTGCCCAGCGGCCGCTGTCCGGGTCGGTGCCGTAGTGCAGGTCCGCGCCGGACATCAGGTCGGCGACGTGCTGCCGCACATCCGGATAGGACAGCAGTTCGCCGAAGAACTCGCGCAGCGCGGTGACTTCCGGGCCGGGTGCGACGAGCGCGCTCTGTGCCTGGGTGTGCATCACGACGCGCTCGCTCACCGGGCGGCGTTCGGCTTCGTAGCTGTCGAGCAGCCCCGGCGGAGCCCAGCCTCGCACCTCCGCGGCGAGCTTCCACGCCAGGTTCGCCGCGTCCTGCAGGCCGAGGTTGAGCCCGGGGCCGCCGATCGCGGAGTGCACGTGGGCCGCGTCGCCGACCAGCAGCACCCGGCCCCGCCGATATGTTTCGGCGATCCGGGTGTTGCCGCCGCTCAGCCTGCGCAGCAGGAACGGGCCGGGCCCGGACGGCGGTTCGAGCGGCAGGTCGACTCCGAGCACCCGGTGCACGCTCGCGCGCAATTCGTCCAGGGTCAGCGGATCGTCCTCGGCGAACTCGGCGGCGCCGGTGTGTTCGGTGACCGACAGCGTCGGGTTCTCCGGGTCGAACGGCGCGAACACGAACACCCCGGTTTCCGTCCGGTGGTGCTGGAACGGCGGGAGGACGCCGGTCTCCAGCTTCAGCCCGCCGGTCACCGGATCGGCGAAGGACCGCGGCAGCCGCACATTCGCGCTGCGGGACACCGTTTCGTCCCACGTGACGCCGGGGAACTCGATCCCGGCTAGCTTGCGCACCGTGCTGCGTCCGCCGTCCGCGCCGACCAGGTATTCGGCGGCGATCTCGTAGGGCCCGTCCGGTCCGTTCACCCGCACGGTCACCGAGTCCTCGTCCTGGGTGAAGCCGGTGATTTCGTGGCCCCGGCGGAGGTCGGCGCCCAGCGAGCGGACGTGCTCGGTCAGCAGCTGTTCAAGCTCGTGCTGCGGCTTTCCCAGGATATACATCGGATTCCGGGGAAGGTCGGCGAATCCGACCGGAAACGCGCCGAACACGAAGCGCGGCACGGGCGTGGGTTCGGGGACGCCGGCGAGTTTCTCGAACAGCCCGCGCCGGTGCAGCAGCGGCACGACTTGGCCGACGAGACCGTTGGCTCGGCGCACCCCGTCCGGTTCGGCGAGCCGCTCCAGGAGGACGGGGCGGACTCCGGCGAGGCAGAGTTCGGCGGCGAGCATCAGGCCGTTCGGCCCGGCGCCCGCGATGACGACGGCGGACATGGGGATCTCCTTGCGGGATCAGGGAAGCACCTCGGCGAGCGTGTCGAACGCCCGGTGCACGATGGCGGTCAGGTCCGCGGGCGGGTCCGTGCGCAGCCATTCCTGGATGACTGCGCGCAGCACGCCGCCCGCGGTGGTGGCGATGAGCTGGACGCGGAGATCGGAGACGTCCGCGCCGAGCCGTTCCGCGACGGCCTCGGCCAGTGCTTCTTCGGCCGCGACGTTGGCTTTGAGGAATTCGCCCGCCAGGGCGGGTTCGGCGATCATGACCTGGACCCCAGCTGTCCATTGTGGATCGTTCCGGCCGCCGGGGGCGGAGCCGCGGTCGGCGTTGAGCTGCGCTAGCGACGCTTCGCGCAGCGCGGTCCACAGCGGCTCCGACGCCGGGCGCGCGCGGAGGTGGTCAGCGATCCCGCGAGCCCGGTCCTGGTGGCGGGCGACGATCGCTTCGGCTTTGCTGGAGAAGTAGTTGTTGACGGTGCGCGGAGAAACTCCCGCTTCCCGGGCGATGTCCTCGATTGTCACGTTCGACAGACCGCGCTCGACCGTGAGCCGGACTGCCGCCCAGGAGATGTCGACTCGGGTTTCTTGGCGGCGGCGGTCTCGGAGGTTCGGTCGGTCGGTCATGGGACCACCATAGCGTGCGGCTTGCGTGCCGCGCAAAGTTTGCGCGTTGTGCAAGTTTGGAGGGCGAGAAGAAGCCCGGGGCACGGATGCCCCGGGCTTCCCTGGTCCCGCGTCCGGTCAGTCCTTGCTGCTCTTGAACGCGTCCTTCACCTTCTCGGCAGCCTGCTTCAGGTTGCCCTTGCCCTGCTCCGCCTTGCCTTCGGCCTGCCACTGCTCGTTGTCCGTGGCGTTGCCGACGGCTTCCTTGGCGCGCCCCTTAAGTTCTTCGGCCTTGTTCTCGGCTTTGTCGTTCACGATGGGTCCTCCCTTCTCGTGCCCCTCGCGCTTCGGCTACCCGCTCTGCCGGGCGCCAAACGCGCCCGGCCGGCTAGGGCAGCACCCGGCACAACGCGGCCAGCGCGCCCGACCACGCGCTCGCCGACGGAGTGCTGAAGCCGATCACCAGCGCGTCGCGGTCCGCGGGTGCTTCGGGATGCCGGAACGCGCCGAGCCCGTGCATCGCCAGCCCCTGCCACGCGGACCCTTGCACCACGGCGTCCTCCTCGCCGGCCGGGACGTCCGCGAGCACCTGCAGCCCGGCGGACAGCCCGGTCACCCGGGTGTTCGGCGCGTGCTCGGCCAGCGCCGCGACGAGCTGGTCGCGCCGGCGGCGGTAGTGCAGCCGCATCGCGCGGATGTGCCGGTCGTAGCTGCCCGAAGTGATGAACTCGGCCATGGTGAGCTGGTCGAGCACGCCGGAGAACGGATCGCGCTCGCCCTTGGCCTCGGCGGCGGCCCTGGCGATCCGCGGCGGGAGCACCATCCAGCCCAGCCGCAGGCCCGGGGCGAGTGCTTTGCTTGTGGTGCCAAGGTAAATCACGTGTTCCGGGTCGAGTCCCTGCATCGCGCCGACCGGGCTGCGGTCGTAGCGGAACTCGCCGTCGTAGTCGTCCTCCAGCACCAGTCCGCCGGTCCGGCGCGCCCAGTCCACCACGGCGGCGCGGCGGTCCGGATGCAGCGCGACACCGGTCGGGAACTGGTGCGACGGCGTCAGCAGTACCGCGCCGACGTCGGGCAGGTCGTCGAGGCGTTCGACCGTCGCGCCGTCGGCGTCCACCGGTAGTTGCGGAGTGTCCAGGCCGACCTTGGTGAGCTGCGCGCGATGCACTTGCAAGCCGTACGACTCTACGGCGACCGCGCGGGTTTCGCGCTGCTTCAGTACTTCGGCGAGTACGACGAGACTGTGCGACGTACCGGTGCACAGCATGATTTGGTCGGGGTGCGCGCGTACGCCGCGAGTACGGGCGAGGTACGCGGCTACGGCTTCGCGTAGCTCAGGACGGCCGTACGGACCGCCGTAGCCGAACGCGTCGTCAGGCGCGTCGGTCAGGGCGCGGCGCGCGGCTTTAAGCCAGTCTGCGCGCGGAAACGCGGACAGGTCAGGTTGGCCGGGGCGCAGATCGTGCACGATCCGGTGGCGCGACGCGGGCTTCGGCACGGCTGGTGCGGGCGCTGTCTCGGCGCGCGGGGCAACCCGGGTTGCGGCGCCTTGCCGCGCGGTGAGCCAGCCTTCGGCGACCAGTTCCGCATACGCTTGCGCCACGGTGTTCCGGGCGATTCCCAGATCCGCGCCGAGCGTGCGGCTGGACGGCAGTTTCGCGCCCGGAGCGAGCCGCCCGGTGCGGATAGCGTCGCGCAGGGCCTCCATCAGGCCGTCGCGCAGGCGGGGTCCGCGCAGGTCGAGGTGGAGGTCTTCACTCAGCGAACTGGCCCACTCCGCGCGCACGGAAATGGACCATAACAGAGTGCCAATCGCTCGTAGGGTCGAAACTATGACGACGACAGAACGACTTCCGGTGCAACCTCCCCGCCTCACCATGGCGGAGCTGGCACCCGAGGCTTACAAGGCGATGATCCGTCTCGACGCCGCGACCCGGCACGGCATTGACCCGACGCTGCGGCAGCTGGTGCTGATCCGGGCGTCGCAGATCAACCACTGTGCCTTCTGCATCGACATGCACTCGAAGGACGCACTGGCCGCCGGGGAAACGACCGAGCGCGTCATCCAGCTGTCCGCTTGGCACGAGTCGAAGCACTTCTACACCGCGAAGGAGGTCGCCGCGCTGGAGCTGACCGAAGCGGTCACCGTGCTCACCGACGGCTTCGTGCCCGACGAGGTCTTCGCCCGCGCCGCCGAGCACTTCGAGGAGGCCGAGCTGGCCCAGCTGATCGCGACGATCACGGTGATCAACGCGTGGAACCGGTTCGCGGTCACGACGCGGATGGTGCCCGGCGAATACGTTCCGGGGAAGCACTGACCTGGTGGTCTGGACCACTATGCGAGCAGGATCACGGGAGGTCATGCCGCCGGTTTGGCCCGGCGACGGGAAAAGGGCGACCGGAGTTTCGGGCGCTCTTTTCCCGGGCTGGTGACTTAACCGATCCAGGCTGATCACGGAGAGTGCTCGGCAATGCTGGTGTCTCCAGAGTTCGGTTAAGTAAGCAGACGCTTAAAAACGAGGTGTGCAGCCGTTGGTGCTTTCTTGACGGTTTGTGACGGCGACTACTGACGGTGAGTTTTACCCGCGAGGGTGAGGTTGATTCCGGATGCCGTAGTTAGCGTGGTCGGCGCGATCCAGTGAACTTTTCCGGGTCGCGTCCGTTCTCGCTGAAATGGAGTTCCGTGATGACCCGGGGTGACGCACCGGTGGTCTGGCTGATCGCCGGCACCCGGCCGGAGGCGATCAAAATGGCGCCGGTCGTGCAGGAAATGCGCCGGTCCGGACGGCTGGATCCGGTGCTCGTCGCGACCGGGCAGCATCCGGAGCTGGTCGACCAGGTGCTCGCCGCGTTCTCGCTGACCCCGGACCTGCGGCTCGCGCTGAACCGGGTCGACGGCGGGCAGCCGGAGTTGTTCTCGCAGCTCATCACCGGTCTCGACGCGCTCGCCGCGCGACGGCCGCCCGCCGCGGTGCTCGTGCAGGGCGACACGACGTCCACTGTGGCCGGTGCGATGGTCGCGTTCTGGCGCAAGATTCCCGTGGTGCATCTGGAAGCCGGGCTGCGCTCGTTCGACCTGCAGTCGCCGTTTCCGGAGGAGCTGAACCGGCGGCTCGTCACGCAGGCCGCGAGCCTGCACCTGGCCCCGACCCCGGACGCCGTGCAGAACCTGCGTGCCGAAAACGTCGACGACAGCGTTCTTCTTGTCACGGGAAACACTGTGGTGGACGCGATTTCCCGGGTGACCGACCAAGGAGTGTCCTTTGCCGACGGTGCGGTCGCGGACGTGATCGAGTCGGCGACGCGGGGCGAGTGCCGGTTGGTGCTGGTGACCGCGCACCGCCGGGAATCTTGGGGCGAGCCGCTGACTCGCATTCTGTCCGCTGTGGACACGCTGCTGGCGCGGCATCCGGATGTTCACGTGTTGCTGCCGATGCACCCGAACCCGGCTGTGCAGGAAACGGTGCGTAATGCGCTGGCGGGTCACCCGCGCGTGGTGCTGACTCCTGCGTTGCCGTATGAACAGACTGCGGCGGCGATCGCGGCCAGCTCGCTCATCTTGTCGGATTCCGGTGGTATTCAAGAGGAAGCGCCGACGTTCAAGGTTCCGGTGCTGGTCTTGCGGGACACGACGGAGCGGATGGAAGCCGTCAACGCCGGTTGCGCGATGCTCGTCGGAACGGATGCCGAGTTCATTGTGGACACCGCGTCGAGGTTGTTGACCGATCCGCCGCAGCGAGCAGCGATGAGCGCGCGCGCCAATCCGTTCGGCGACGGCCGGGCCGCGGAGCGCACCGAGCAAGCGGTGGCCTGGCTGCTGGGATTGGCTGCTCAAGCGCCGGAGCCGTTCGTGCCGGAACTGGCTGAGGTCGCGCAGTGAATCAACGCTTCCC
Organism: Amycolatopsis sp. VS8301801F10; assembly: GCF_046195355.1. Classification (NCBI taxonomy): domain Bacteria; kingdom Bacillati; phylum Actinomycetota; class Actinomycetes; order Pseudonocardiales; family Pseudonocardiaceae; genus Amycolatopsis; species Amycolatopsis sp. VS8301801F10. The sequence continues at coordinate 3,256,649 of NZ_CP176065.1, forward strand.
GGCGTGGTTGCGGCTCGGGATCATTGTCGCCGCGGTCGTCAGTCTGGTGGGCGGGATCGTCGTCGTGGTCTCGGACGACGGTGCCGGTTCGGAAGCCGCCTCTCCGGCCGAACCGGTTCTGCGGCAACCGAAAATCGGGCTGGCGGGCCCGGGCGGCCGGGACGACCGGCGCACGTTGGTGCTGTTCGATGACGGGCGACGGTTGCGGCCGAGTCCGCCCGCGACGCAGGTCGCCGAGGAAGCGCAGGCCAACGCCATCCAGACGGCGAACCTGGTTTCCCGTTCCACCGCTTGGCGAATGCTGCCCGCCGCCGATTACCGCAGCGGCGAGCTGAACGAATACCAGGCGGTGGTTTACGTCGGCACGGTTTATGACGCGCAACTGCCGCCCGCGTTGCTGGAGGACGTGAGCCGGACCCGGATGCCGGTGGTGTGGATGGGCAGCAATATCTGGCAGCTGTTCGACCACGCGCCGACGCTCGCCGGAAAGTGGGGTTGGACGTGGGCTCCGTTCCGGGAGGACAAGGTCACGACGGTGTCCTATCGGGACACTGAGCTGCGCCGTGATCCCAATGCCGGGGTCGATGTCTTGAGCGTGCGAGTGAACTCGCCGAAGGCGAAGGTGCTGGCGCAGGCGAAGTCCGCCGAGGGAGTGGCATCGCCGTGGGCGGTCCACAGTGGATCATTTACCTATCTCGCCGAGGTGCCGTATTCCTACGTCGGCGCGGGCGATCGTTATCTGGCGGCTGCTGACATTCTGCTCGGCGCGCTCGCGCCGGACACTCCAGAACGTCGTCGGGCACTGGTGCGGATCGAGGACATCGGTCCGCTTACGCCGCCTGCTGAAGTGCGGGCGATCACGGATTACCTGAGCGGGCATGGTGTGCCGTTCTCGTTGGCGGTCTACCCGTATTACGCGGACCCGCGTGGTGCGGCGAACGGTGGGAAACCGACGTTCGCGCGGTTGGTGGACCGTCCGGAACTTGTTGCGGCCCTGCGAGATGCGGTCGCGCGGGGTGGAACCTTGGTGATGCACGGCTACAGTCACCAGAACGGCGAGACTGCCAACCCGTACTCGGGAACCAGCGGTGCGGACTACGAGTTCTACCGGGCAACCGTCGACCACCAGGACAATGTGCGGCTCAGCGGACCGGTTCCGGAGGATTCGCCGGAGTGGTTCCGCAATCGTGTCGCGACCGGTCTCGCCGAGTTCGACCGGGTCGGCTTGCCGCGGCCGGACGCGTTCGAGTTTCCGCATTACGGCGGGTCCGCAGTGGACTATCAGGAGGCCGGAAAGGTCTTTCCGATGCGGTACGACCGCGGCAGCTACTACGCCGGGCAGTGCGACGGTGGCCAATGTGGACGGACCGAAGTGTCGTATCGCGAGGTATACGGGCAGTTCTTCCCGTATCCGGTCCGCGATGTTTACGGGACTGTCGTGGTGCCGGAGAACGTCGGGAACGTGGCTCCGGCCAAGTTCAATCAGCACGCCGCCCGCACCGCCGACGACATCCTGGCTGACGCGAAGACCTATCGCGTGGTAACCGACAGCGTCGTCAGCTTTTACTATCACCCGTTTCTTGGCCTCGGAGACCTTCGGAAGGTGGTCGAAGGCATCGAAGGCCTCGGCTACCGTTTTGTGTCTCCGGCTGCCGTCGCTGCTTGAGTTCATTCTGGAAGGAAAAGAAATGTCTGTCACCCGGGTCGCTCCCGCGGTCGTTTCCGCTGCCGCGATCGGTGTCGCCCCGTTCCACGGGGTGCTGTGGTTCGTGTTGTCGGTAGCCGGATTCGTGGCGATGGCGTTGACGGTCCGTTCGGTCCGGCTGCGGGCCAGCGGATCCCGGGGCCGGCACGCGGCATGACGCAGCCGTGGTGGTTCGTGCTGCTGCTGTGCTGGTGGCCGGTGCACAACCTGGTGCTGGCGGCCTTCGCCTGGCGCGCGCCGCGGCCCGCGGCAGAACGTTCGGCACGCCCGTTGCTGTTCTGGATTGTCATTCCGGCGCTGAACGAAGAACGCGTTATCGCCAACACGGTGCGGAACGCGTTGCGGCTGGGCAGTCCGGAAACACCCGTGCGAGTGCTGGTCATTGACGACGGGTCCGATGATGCCACGCCGGAGATTGTCGCGGGCATTAAGGATGATCGGCTGCATGTGTTGCGGCGTGATTTGCCTCAGGCTCGGCAGGGCAAGGGCGAGGCACTCAACGCGGGTTATCGTTACATCGACGCTATTGCGGCGCGCGAGGGCACTGTTTCGCAGACCGTCGTGGGGATCATCGACGGTGACGGGCGTGGCAGCACCGGGTTGCTTGCTGAGGTCGCGGCGATGCTGCGCAGCCGCGGGGTCGGTGCGGTGCAGTGCCGGGTGAGAATCCACAATAGACACCGGTTGCTGGCGTTGCTGCAGGACTTGGAGTTCGGCGCGATCGCGGATGCTTCGCAGTCGTTGCGGGACGTTCTCGGCAGTGTCGGGATGGGCGGCAATGGGCAGTTCACCCGACTGTCGGTGTTGCGGAAGTTCGGCCCCTCGCCGTGGAGCGATTGCCTGGTCGAGGATCTTGAACTGGGATTGCGGCTGCACCTGGCCGGGGTGCGGATCCGGTACACGCAGCGTGCTTGGGTAACGCAGCAGGGGCTGGAAGACACCCGTCGCCTCCTGCGGCAGCGAACCCGCTGGGCGCAGGGAAATCTGCAGTGCTCGCGCCATTTGCGCAGTCTCGCGACGTCTCGGTTCATCGCTGGGACGGGGTTGTTCGACTTCCTGGTCTACCTCGTCGTGCCGTGGCTGACCGTTCCGCTTTCGCTGCTTGCCGCGGCGTTGCTGGTGATCGTGCCGGTGGCGTTGCTGACGGGGAATTCGTTCGGCGGTTTGGTCGCGGAGACCGACAACCTGTCGCAGGCGGTGGCGTGGTGGCTCGCCGCGTTGCTGCTGCCCGGAATCATGTGGGCGATCGTCTACTTTGTCCGGTTGCGCGACGAACCCCTGCACCGGGCATTGCTGGCCGGAGTGTGTTATCCGGCGTTCTTGCTGCTCGGCGTGCTGGCGACCTGGCGGGCCGTGTTCCGGATCGTGCTGAAGCGGAACGTGTGGGCGAAAACGGAAAGGCTGGCAGAGTTGCCAGCCTGACCGTCCTCAGAGAGTGCGCAGCAGTCGTACGGGATTCTCGATGCAGTCGGCGACGAAGCGGAGGAACCCGCCCGCGGTGCCGCCATCGCAGACGCGGTGGTCGAACGCCAGCGTCAGCTCGGTGATCTTGCGGGCGGTGACCTGACCGTCCACAATCCACGGCCGGTCGATGATCCGGCCGACGCCGAGGATCGCGACCTCCGGGTAATTGATGATGGCCGCCGAACCGTCCACTCCGAACACGCCGTAATTGTTCACGGTGAACGTGCCGCCGGTGAGGTCGGCCGGAGCGAGTCGCCCGGCGCGGGCCTGTTCGGTGCGGTCGGCGAGCGCGGCGGAGAGATCTTCCAGGGTGTGCTGGTGTGCGTTCTGGACCACCGGGACGACCAGGCCGCGGTCGGTCTGCGCGGCGAAGCCGAGGTGGACACTGGACGGGATGACGATCTCGTCGCCTTCCAGATGCGCGTTCAACTCGGGGAATCGGCGCAGGCCAGCGACGGCGAACCGGGCAATGAGCGCGAGCAGGCTGATCTTCGGGGCATGCGGATCGCTGTTGAGCGCGGTGCGCAGCTGCAGCAACTCGGTCGCGTCGACGTCCACCCAGACGGTCGCCTCAGGAATCTCGCGGCGGGAGCGGGCGAGTTTGTCGGCGACGGTTTTGCGCAAGCCGCGCAAGGGGATTCGTTGCTCATCCGCCGGGGTTGCCGGGGTCTCGGCGGCGGCGATCGCGCGTTCTACGTCGGCGCGGCTCACGATGCCGTCGGTACCGGTTCCGGTCAGCGCGTGAAGGTCCACTCCGGACTCGCGGGCGAGACGACGGACCAGCGGAGACACTACGCGGATGCGGTCCGAAGTGGACTTCGGCGCTGCGGCCGGTGCGGTCGCCGGTGCCTTGCTGCCGCGCGGCCGCCTCGCCCGCCGGGTGCGGGTTTGGCTGGTGCCGTAGCCGATCAGGACGTTTCCGCTGCCCTCCGGGGTCACGACGCCGGGTTCGGTGAAGTCCGCGGCACTGTCCACAGTGATCAACGGGCTGCCGACGGTCAGCACTTCGCCGGCCGCTCCGTGCAACGCCGCGACTCGGCCCGCGAACGGCACCGGAACCTCGACGCTCGCCTTCGCGGTCTCGACCTCCACGACGGTCTGATCCACGGTGACGGTGTCGCCGACCGCGACGTGCCACGCGACGATTTCCGCCTCGGTCAGTCCTTCGCCGAGATCAGGCAGTTTGAAGACGGCCATCACTTCTCCCCGTCGAGAGGCGCCGCGTCGTCCCATTGGAGGCGTTCGATCGCGTCCAGGATCCGGTCGACGCCCGGCAGGTGGTGCTGTTCCAGATTCGGCGCGGGATAAGGAATATCGAATCCGGCCACGCGCAAAACCGGTGCTTCCAAGTAATGGAAACAGTGCTCGGACAGTTGCGCGGCGACCTCGGCGCCGTAACCGCAGAATCGGCTCGCCTCGTGCACGACGACCGCGCGACCGGTGCGTCGCACGGAAGCGGCGACCGTTTCCAGGTCGAATGGCGCGAGGCTGCGCAGATCGATCACTTCGGTGTCGTAACCCTCTTCGGAGGCGGCTTCGGCAGCTTCGAGGGTTGTGCCGAGTGCGCCGCCGTAGGAAATGAGGGTCACGTCGCTGCCTTCGCGGCGGATCACCGCTTTGTCGAGACCGGGCGAACGGCGTTGCGGGTCAACGGTTCCCTTTTCCCAATACCGGCGTTTCGGCTCGAGGAAAATGACCGGGTCCGGGCTGTCGATCGCCTCGCGCAGCAGGGTGTAGGCGTCGTCCGGCGTGGCCGGGGTGACGACGCGCAGCCCGGCCGTGTGCGTGTAGTAGACCTCGGACGAGTCGCAGTGGTGCTCGACGCCGCCGATGCCGCCGCCGTAAGGCACGCGGATCACCACGGGCAGTTCGACCTGGCCCTTGGTGCGGTTGCGGAGTTTGGCGAGGTGGCTGGTGATCTGTTCGAACGCGGGGTAGGCGAACGCGTCGAACTGCATCTCGATGACCGGGCGCAGGCCGTTCATCGCCATCCCGATCGCGGTGCCGACGATGCCCGACTCGGCGAGCGGCGAGTCGAAGACGCGGGCGTCGCCGAAGCGTGCGGCGAGCCCGTCGGTGACGCGGAAGACGCCGCCGAGCGTGCCGACGTCCTCTCCGAAGACGAGCACGCGCTCGTCCTCGGCGAGTGCGTCCGCGAGAGCGCGGTTGAGCGCCCCGGCGAGGGACAGCGTGGTGTCCAGAGTGGCGGTCATGCCTGGTCCTCGGTGTTCTCGTGCGCCAGTTCGGCGGCCTGCTGGCGCAACGCGGCGGTCGGTTCGGCGTACACGTGCCGGAAGAGATCCGCCGGGTCGAGCTCGGTGTCCACGTTCATCCGCTCGCGCAACGCGGCTGCTTCCTCTTCGGCGCGCGCGTCGATCTCTTGCTGCGCCTTGTCGTCGAGGAGGCCACGGTCGGTGAGGTACTGCTTGAGCCGGCTGATCGGGTCGCGCGTGAGCCACTGCTCCACTTCGGCCTTGTCGCGGTAGCGCGTCGCGTCGTCGGCGTTGGTGTGCGACTCCATGCGGTAGGTGACGGCCTCGATCAGCGTCGGTCCTTCGCCAGCCGCGGCGCGCGCGACCGCCTGCTCGACGACAGCGTGTACGGCGGCAGCGTCATTGCCGTCAACGAGCACGGACGGCATGCCGTAACCGACACCCTTGTACGCGAGCGAAGGAGCAGCGGTCTGCTTCGCGAGCGGGACACTGATGGCGTAGCCGTTGTTCTGTACGAGGAAGACCACCGGGGCCTTCCAGACCGCAGCGAAGTTCAGCGCTTCGTGCGTGTCGCCTTCGCTGGTGGCACCGTCACCGACGAGAACGAGCGAGACCGTGTCCTCGCCCTTCACGCGCGCAGCGTGCGCGAAGCCGACCGCGTGCAGCGTGTTGGTGGCGAGCGGCGTGCACTGCGGGGCGACGTTGGCGCGGTACGGGTCGTAGCCGCAGTGCCAGTCGCCGCGAAGCAGCGTCAGCACCTCGACCGGGTCGACGCCGCGCGCGACGACGGCCATCGAATCGCGGTAGGTGGGGAAAAGCCAGTCCTGCGGGCGAAGCGCGAGGATCGAGCCGATCTCGGCGGCTTCCTGCCCGCGCGCCGACGGGTACACCGCGAGCCGGCCCTGTTTGGTCAGTGCGGTGGCCTGGGTGTCGAAGCGGCGGCCGGAAACCATGCCGCGGTAGAGGCGGAGGAGGACGTCGTCCGCGGGCATCGCGAGCGCCGGGTCGGGCGTCGGCGTGCCGTCGGCGGCCACGAGGCCGAGCGGCTCGTCGCTGGGCAGGAAATAGGACGCGGCAGTGCGTTCCGTGGTGGTCACCGACAGCTCCCATCGACGAAGACGAGTAGGCCCTGATACTCGTGTGCGAGCGATCAGAGATCCAGACTTGACTGGGAACTGTGGAATGATGGTCGGGTTGGTGCTTCTTGATTGGACGATTGGCTTGCGAGGTGGCGCGGATGTCCCAGCCGGGTGGACAAATGGCTGCGGTGCTGGACGAGGTCGACCTGAAACTGATCGCCGAGCTGAAGAAAGACGGCCGCGCGTCGATGCGCGCCCTGGCCGAACGCGCGCACATTTCGCGGGCCGGCTGCTACACGCGTGTGGAGCGGCTGCACCGCGAAGGCGTGATCACCGGGTACACGGCCGTCACCGATCCGCGCCGGATGGGGCAGGGGCTGGCGGCGTACGTGTACTTGAAGATCACGCAGAACTCGTGGCGCACGGTGAGCGCGGAACTCAAGCACATCCCGGAAATCGAACACGGCGGCCTGGTGTCCGGGGACAACGACCTGATCCTGTTCGTGCGTACCCGCGACGCGGACAGCCTGCGGGACTTGGTGTTCGAACGGTTGCAGAACATGCCGGACGTGCTCTCCACACACACCGTGCTGGTCTTCGACGAGCTGTGAGCCTTGCTCAGGCCGCTTTGACCAGGTAGACCGCGAGCCGGAACACTCCGGTCGCTTCGAATGGCATGGGCGCGCGGCGGTACCCGGCCCGTTCGTAGAGCGCGATGTTGCGTTCGCTGGACGCGCCGGCGAAGAGGACGTACTGCTTCGTCTCCGGCGGGGCGTGCCGTTCGGCGTGTTCGAGGAGAAACCGCCCGAGGCCGCGGCCAGCCAGGTCCGGCGCGACCATCAGGCGGCTGATCTCCCAGCCGCCGTCCTCGACGCCGCGGGCACGGACCGCGCCGACGAGCCGGTGCCCCAACCGGACGACCCAGCTGTGCCAGGTCTTGATCGACTCGCGCACTTCGTCGAGGTCTTCCCTCAGTGCTGGATGCTCCAAGGTGTTGTTGAGCAGGGCTTCCTGCACCCAGCAGCACCGTTGGAGCACCATCAGCTCGGCGGCGTCGTCGGGGGTCGCGGGGAGCAGGGTCGCGCCGGGGAGGGTTTCGAGGTCCACCTGTGTTGTTCTAGCACCGGAAGCACCGGGTTCAGGAGCCCAGGACGAATTCCGCGCCGAACGGATCTTTGACGGTCACCATGCGTCCGTACGGGCTGTCCTGCGTTTCGACAATCTCGCCGCCGTGCTCGACCGCCCGCGCTCCCGCCGCGTCGGCGTCGGTGACGAGGAACAGGGTGCCCCACACCGAGGCCGAGGCGGACGGGTCGCCGACGATGCCGCCGATTTCGTGGCCGTCTGGGCGGCGGAGGAAGGTGAAGTCGACGCCGGACAGGTCGTCGTTGCCGTCGAGGGTGAAGGAGAAGACCTGGCAGTAGAAATCTCGCGCCGGGTTGGGCGCGGGCGTGACGAGGTCGTTGCGCATCAGGGTGCTGGGTTCGTTGACGAGCCGGGCGCCGGGGAGTTTGCGGCCCTGCCAGAGCCCGAAGCGCGCACCCGTCGGGTCTTCGGCGACGGCGACGCGAGCCTGGTCTCCGTCGTCGCGGGGGTGGTCGAGGAGCTTGCCGCCTGCGGCGGCGACGGCCTTGGCGGTGCGGTCGCAGTCGTCGGTCGCGAAGTAGACCGTCCAGGCCGGGCGGGCGGTTCCTTGGCGGAGGCCGGCGACGGGGAGGTCGCGCAGCAGGCAGTGGTCGCCGTCGAAGGTCCAGCCGAGGACGGAACCGTAGAAGCGTTGCGCGCGGTCCAGGTCCGGCACGGTGAGGTCGATCCAGGTCGGGGTGCCGAGCGGCTGGTCGCGGTCGACGGTGCTCATGGAGGTCCCTTCGTCGGTGATGGCGGCGACGGTAGGGCGAATCGCGGACAGCTGCGGTCCTCGGCCGCTCACCATGTGGGAGGCAGTGGCCGGGTCCGGTTCGGCGCACGCATTCTGGACCGGCACCCCGGATCGGAATGGCAGGCGAGAATGAGCACGTCCCCGCTCGAAAACCCCGCTTGGGCCGCGTTGAGCGGCCCGCACGCGTCGTTCGCGGAGCAGAAGGGGCAGGTGCTGCGGTATCCGGTGGATGTCTCTCCGTTCCTCGCCGTGCCGGACCGGCCGGACGAACACGTCTGGCACGACATCGCCGACCTCGTCGGACCGGGGGCGTCGACGGTCGTGGTCGGCCGCGTCGGGACTCCGCCGCCCGCGGACTGGACGGTGGAGGCCGAGATCGCCGGGGTGCAGATGGACGGTTCGGCCGCCCCGGCGGCCGCCGACCCGGAGGCGGTGCGCCTGACCGAGGCGGACGTGCCGGAGATGCTGGACCTGGTGTCCCGGACGAAGCCCGGCCCGTTCCTGCCCCGGACGATCGCCCTGGGCACCTACCTGGGCATCCGCCGCGACGGGGCGCTGGTGGCGATGGCGGGCGAGCGCATGCATCCGCCGGGGTGGACGGAGATCAGCGCCGTGTGCACAGACCCGGCGTTCCAGGGGCAGGGGCTGGCTGCCCGGCTGGTGCTGGCGGTGGCCGCGGGGATCCGGGAGCGCAGGGAACGGCCGTTTCTCCACGCGGCCGCGACGAACACCGGCGCGATCCGGTTGTACGAGAAGCTGGGGTTCCGGCTCGTCCGGGAGATGCAGTTCGGCGCTTATCGGGCTCCTTCTCTGTAGTCGGCTGGGATTTCGGCGTGGCCAGTCGGTCGAGATGACAGGCAGGGGAAACGCGATGAGGCCGAGGTCGGCCAGTGCGGGGTCGTGCCGGTCCCGCACCACCAGGGCCGAGTCGTAACCGGTCGCGCCACCAGGCCCGTGGTCGGCGCGACTGTCCATTGTGGATCTAGGGGCAGCTAGGGGTCGTTGCGCGGGCTGGGGCGCGGCTACCGTGGGTCGGCGAAGAAGGATCCGTGGCCGGGTCGTCCCGGCGCAGACGTCGGAAAGGCGGTGGGACGACATGACGGGTAGCGCGAATTCCGACGAGGACAGCTGGTTTCGCCGCTTCCACACGTCGCCCGAGGCGAAGGCAAGGCTGGTGTGCCTGCCGCACGCCGGAGGTTCGGCTCCGTTCTACTTCCCGGTTTCGCGGGCGCTTACGCCCGACATCGAGGTGCTGGCGGTCCAGTACCCGGGTCGGCAGGACCGGCGGCACGAGCCGTTCCTGACCACGATCGATGCGTTGGCCGACCGGATCGCGGAGCTGCTGCACGGCCGCGACGATCTGCCGCTGGCACTGTTCGGGCACAGCATGGGCGCGATGATCGCCTTCGAGGTAACTCGCCGGCTGGAGGCCGCGGGCACCGCGGTGGACACGCTCTTCGTGTCCGGCCGCCGGGCGCCGACTCGGCCGCGCAACGAGAGCGTGCACACCCGCACCGACGACGGCGTGATCGACGAGCTGCGCCGGTTGAGCGGCACCGAAATGGACCTGCTCGGCGACGACGACGTCGTGCGGATGATCCTTCCCGTGGTGCGCAACGACTATCGCGCCGTGGAGACCTACCGGTACCAGCCGGGCCCGCCGCTGACGGCTCCGGTGGTCGCGTTCACCGGCACCGAGGACCCGGTCGCCTCGGTCGACGAGGTCCGGTCGTGGAGCGAGCACACTTCGGCGGGCTTCGAGCTGGTCCCGCTCGCCGGCGGGCATTTCTTCCTGACCCGCCATCAGGACGTGATTCTCCGGTACCTGAACGATCGGCTTGTCGACAAGGGGCGTGCGCATGTCTGAGGCATTGGCGGTCGGTTTCGACAGCAAACTCGAGGAACTGCGGGAGATCAAGGAGGCCGCCCGGCGGGGTCCCGACGACTCGGCGACCGCCCGGCAGCACGACCGCGGCAAGCTGACCGCGCACGAGCGCATCGACCTGCTCCTCGACCCGGGTTCGTTCACCGAGATCGAGTCCTTGCGCCGGCATCGCGCGACGGCCTTCGGCCTCGAACACCGCAAGCCCTACTCGGACGGCGTGGTGTGCGGCTGGGGGACGGTCTACGGGCGCACGGTGTTCGTGTACGCCCACGACTTCCGCATTTTCGGCGGCGCACTGGGCGAAGCGCACGCGCAGAAGATCCACAAGGTGATGGATCTCGCCGCGGCGGCCGGTGCGCCGTTGGTGTCGCTCAACGACGGAGCCGGTGCCCGGATTCAGGAGGGCGTGACGGCGCTCGCCGGGTACGGCGGGATTTTCCAGCGCAACACCCGGTCTTCGGGGGTTATCCCGCAGATCTCGGTGATGCTCGGCCCGTGCGCAGGCGGTGCCGCGTATTCGCCCGCGTTGACGGATTTCGTGTTCATGGTGCGGGAAACCTCGCAGATGTTCATCACCGGCCCGGATGTGGTGCACGCGGTGACCGGCGAGGAGATCACCCAGAACGGCCTTGGCGGCGCGGACGTGCACGCCTCGACGTCGGGGGTCGCGGCGTTTGTCTACGACGACGAACCCAGTTGTCTGGAGGACGTCCGGTACCTGATTTCGCTGCTGCCGTCCAACAACAACGAGGTTCCGCCGGTGGAGCCGACGGCCGATCCGGCGGACCGCCGCACGGACAAGCTGCTCGACGTGGTGCCGACGGACGCGGCCCGCGCGTACGACATGTGTGCGGTGATCGAGGAAATCGTCGACGACGGCGAGTTCCTCCAGGTGCACGCCGGCTGGGCGACGAACGTGGTGTGCGCCTTGGCGCGCCTGGACGGGCACGTGGTCGGGATCGTGGCGAACCAGCCGGCGACGCTCGCCGGGGTGCTCGACATCGAGGCGAGCGAGAAGGCCGCGCGGTTCGTGCAAACCTGCGACGCGTTCAACATCCCGCTGGTGACGCTGGTCGACGTGCCGGGCTTCCTGCCCGGGGTGGACCAGGAACACGGCGGGATCATTCGGCACGGTGCGAAGCTGCTGTACTCCTACTGCAACGCGACGGTGCCGCGGGTGCAGATGATCCTGCGGAAGGCCTACGGCGGCGCGTACATCGTGATGGACTCGCGGTCGATCGGCGCGGACGTTTCGCTCGCGTGGCCGACGAACGAGATCGCGGTGATGGGAGCCGAGGGCGCGGCGAACGTGATCTTCCGGCGCGAGATCAACGCGGCCGACGACCCGGAGGCGGTGCGGCGGCAGAAGATCAAGGAGTACAAGACCGAGCTGATGCACCCGTACTACGCGGCCGAACGCGGACTGGTCGACGACGTGATCGAGCCCGGCCGGACGCGGGAGATGCTGATCCGGTCGCTGTCGATGCTGCGGGCCAAGCACGCCGACGTTCCGGCGCGCAAGCACGGGAACCCGCCGATGTGATGGGGGTTCGGAGCGCGCGTCGAGGAATGGATGGGGTGGTGGCGGGTCCGGGGCCGGGCGGTCTTGAGGCGGTCGGAGAGTCGGGCGGGGCGTTGGGCGGGGAGGAGTTGCCTGCCGCGCGGGCCGGGTTCGGCGGGGGCGCGGGTGATGCGGGGGTTTGTTCGGTGCTGCGGGATCCCGCGGGACCGGGGGACTCCGGTGATCAGAGGGCTCCTGCTGGGCTTGGTTCTTCTGCGGTGCAGGGGGATTCGGCTGGTTCTGGATTCGTTGAGGCGGCAGTAGGCGGATCTGGGGCCGGGGGAGGGCCGTCTGGATCGCTGGGAGAATCTCCTGGGGATCTGAGTCGGGCGTCTTTGGGTGGTTCGATGTCGGTCGGGGCGGCTGGTTCTGGGTGCGATGAGGTGCCAGCGGGCGAGGCTGCGGCGAGCGCGGCGCGGGCTCCGGTGTTGGAAGGGTCATCTGGGGCTTCGGGTGGGGTGGGTTCGGTTGCTGTGAAACAGGGTTCGGGTGGTTCGGCGTCGGCAGCGGGCGAGGCTGCGGCGAGTGCTGGGCGGTCTGGTGTGGTGGCAGGGTCGGCTGGGGGTTCGGGTCGAGGGGACTCGGGTGGTTCGACGTCGGTCGGGCTGGTCGGTTCTGGGCGCGGTGAGGCAGCAGGCGGATCTGTGGCCAGTGCACAGCTGTCTGGAGGGCTGGAAGAATCGCCTCGGGAGCCCAGTCGGGCACTTGCGGGAGAGGCGGATCCAGTTGCCACGCAAAAGGGTTTAGGTGGTCGTGAAGCTCCTGCGGAGCGTGCTGCGGCGGTAGTGCCCGCAGTGCGTGTGGTGCGGGGGAATCCGGATGACGGGGAAGTGGCTGCGTTGCTCGTGGCGTTGGCCGCGGTCGGTCGGGCAGCGGGGGCTGGGCATGAGGGACCTGTTGTGCCGTCACCTCGGCGACCGGCCGCAGGGTTTGTTCCGGCGACGAGCTGGCGGGCGCGGTAGCCCTGGTCGAGGAAGGCGCGAGGGGGCGGGGTCCGCGTCGGCGCATAGCGATGCGGGCTTTTCGCAGTAGTGTGACTCCGGCATTGGCGGCTGCGCGGAGTGCCGGTCTTCGGAGGGGCCAGTTAAGGCGAGGTGCGGCTTTCGAGGGTAGCAGTGATCGGCGGCTCGTGATCGCAGTGCTGGTGGCGGAAGCGTTGCGCCACAAGAGAACAATTACCTCGTCCACAACGGACGACACGGGGGCGGGTCCGAGATCCATATCTCCAAGCTACCGCCACCAGTCGAACATCTGCACGGTATCGATCCGGTGAATCAGGCGTGTACCGCGGTACTGTCCAAATAGGTCAGAACGGCGCGGATGCGGCGGTTCTGGTCCCGGCTGGCCTCCAGGCCTAGTTTCGCGAAGATGTTGCTGATGTGGTTTTCCACCGCTCCCTGCGTCACCACCAAAGCCTTGGCGATGGCCGTGTTCGAGAGGCCCTGTGCCATCTGCGCCAGGACCTCGGTTTCGCGCGCGGTCAGTGCTTCCAGCGGATCGCGGCTGCGGGAAAGCATTTGCGCGACCACGTCCGGGTCGATGGCTGAACCGCCGTCGGCGACGCGGCGGACTGCTTCCAGGAAGTCCGCGACGTCGGCGACTCGTTCCTTCAGCAGGTAGCCGACGCCGGACGTACCTTCCGCGATCAGGTCTACCGCATAGCTTCCTTCGACGTACTGCGACACCACCAATACCGGCAGCCCGGGGATTTCCTTGCGGGCGGCCAAAGCCGCGCGCAGGCCCTCGTCGGTGAAGGTCGGGGGCATGCGGACGTCGGCGATGACCAGGTCCGGGCGGTGGTCTCGGATGGCCACCAGCAGGTCTTCGCCGTTGTCGACCGCGGCGGCGGTTTCGATGCCGACATCCGCGAGCAGGCTTTGCACCCCGGCGCGCAACAGTACCGAGTCTTCCGCGATCACGACGCGCATTTTTCGAGCCTCCACAACAGGATTCACCAGCGGACGGGCAGATCGGCCCGCACGACGGTGGGACCGCCGACGGGGCTGACGACGGTGAGAACTCCGTCGATCGTGGCGGCTCGGTCGGCCAGTCCGGCCAGGCCGCCGCCGGGGCGCACCGACGCGCCGCCGTGGCCGTTGTCGGTGATCTCGACGACCACGGTGTCGGCGTCGCGGGTCACTCGCACGGACGCGCGGTCGGCGCCGGAATGCTTGGTCACGTTGGTGAGCGTTTCGCTCACGATGAAATAAGTCGTCGTCTCGACAGGTGCGGGCGGACGGGGTTCTGCGGTAACCTCGACCTCAACAGTGATAGGCATTCTTGCGGTAAGAGAAGACAACGCCGCGTCCAGGCCGCGATCCTGGAGCACCGGCGGGTAGATCCCGCGGGCGAGGTCGCGCAGCTCCGAGACAGCGAGTTTGGCGTCGGCGTGCGCGGCTCCGATGAGTTCGCGGACCGCGGTCGGGTCGTCGAGGTCGAGTTTGAGCTGGGCGCGGCCCAGGCTCATCGCGACGGACACCAGCCGCTGCTGCGCGCCGTCGTGCAGGTCCCGTTCGATCCGGCGCCGTTCGGCCTCCACCGCGTCGACCCCGCGTGCACGCGAGTTCCGCAGCTGCTGCGTGCGCGCTTCCAGTTGCGCGGTGCGGTTCGGGCCGAGGAACGAGGTCGCCAGTTCGCCGTGCATCGCCCCGATGCGCGGTGCCACGAAAATCCCGAAAGGAGGTACTGCGATGGACACGACGCCCGCCACGAATTCGACGATGCCCAACGGAAAAGCGACGAGAACGAAGGCGAGTTCGCGCCAGGTGGCGGCGTCGAGCAACCGCGCCTGCCACACCGCGAGCATGCCCGGCCCGACCGGCCGGCGGCGGTCCGGTTCGGCGATGGCTACACCGAGCATCTGGCGCGCCCAGCGGCGTTCGAAGGCGCAATACGACCGCATCAGCGAGGTCCCGGCCAGCAGGATGGGGATGCCGATCCACAGCATCGTCGTCGCGACGCCGGCCACCATGGACACCAGGATCAGCACGAACACGACGAGCCGGATCGGGAGGCTGAGCACGAGAAATCCGATCGTGCGCAGGGTCGGCGGCCGGGTCAGTGGCATAGCGCGATCCGTTCCAGTTCGGGGACGAGGTCGCCGAGAGTGGGGGTCGCCAGCATCTCGTCGCGCACCTCGCGCGCGCATTCGCGAAAGGACGGTTCTTCCAGCAGCCGGCACACTCCCGCCCGGACGCTCGCGGGCGTCGCGTCCTCGAGGTCCACCAGCAATCCGTTGCCGCGCTTCGCCTGAGCCACCGCCGAGCAGCGTTCGCTCCACGTGGTGCCTGGGATGACCAATTGCGGGACGCCGTTGACGACCGCGGTGCTGATCGTCGCGCCGGCGCCCTGGTGCACGATCGCCGAGCACGAGGCGAGGAGTTCGTTCATCGGCACGGAATCGACCGCGCGGACGTTGTCCGGGATCGCGCGCAGGGATGTGAGCTGGTTCGCGGGCATCGTGGCGATCACCTCGAGGTCCAGGTCGGCGAGGGCGTCCAGCAGGTCTCCGACGGAGGTCTTTGCGGTGCTGGGTGCCTGCTGGTTGGGGAGTCTGAGGGAGGTCTCCGCGGTGCCGGGTGGCTGCCGGTCGGGGAGTCGGACGGAGGACTCTTCGGTGATGGGCCCCCGCTGGCCGGAGAGGCCGACAGAGGTCTTTTCGGGGCTGAGCCCCCGTCGATCGGAGAGGCCGTCGGAGGTCTTTCCGGTGCCGGGTGCCTGCCGGTCGGGGAGGCCCAGGGAGGTCTCTGCCGTGCAGGGTTCCTGCTGGTCGGGGAGGCCGAGGGAGGTCTCTGCGGTGCTGGGCATCTGCCGGTCGGGGAGGCCGAAGGACGTCTCTGCGGCGCTGGGTGCCTGCTGGTCGGGGAGTCCGAGGGAGGTCTTTTCGGTGCTGGACGCCTGCCGGTCGGGGAGGCCGACTGAGGTCTCTGCCGTGCTGGGCACCTGCCGGTCGAAGAAGCCGACGGAGGTCTTCTCGACGCAGGGACCCGGAAGCGAGCTGAGGTCGAGCAGCACCCGCGGCCGCGAAGGACGTTCCAGTACCCAGGACGGGATCGTCGTCGGTGTGTCCTGTGGCACGAACCGGGCTGGGAGGTAGTCGACGTCTACGCCTTCGTAGCGCAGATATGCCGGGTGGCAGTCGATGGTGCGCAGGCCGTAGCGGAGGGTTTCGTCGTAGTCCGCGCCGAATCGGCCGACTGCGGTGGACATCCACGTCACGAACGGGTCCGGCGGCCAGGTGCGGCCGGGACGGCTGGCTCTGCGGTCGCGGTACTGCGCGCCGAGGCGGGCGGTCTGGTCGGCGGCGTGCGTCATTCGCAGGTGCGGCACTCCGAGCGCGTGCGCGACGATCGGCGCGGCGTAGAGCATCGAGTCCCACACCACGAGGTCCGGCTGCCATTGCCGGGCGAAGCGGACTAGGTCGTCGAGCAGGGAGTCCGGCGTGGTCCAGCGGAACACGTCGACCCAGTGCTCGTACACGTTGCGCACGTACTCGTCGGTGTAGCGCTCGGGACGGCTTTCGGAGATCCGGAAGTCGCCCTGCCTGGCGTGGTTGCCGTCGATCTGGAGCCGGCGGTGCCGGGCGAGGTCGAGTTCGCCGCCGAGCCACAGGACGTCCAGTCCGGTCTCGGCGAACGACACGGCCTCGCGCGAGCCGCGCTGTCCGACGAAGCGGACGTCGTGCCCGGCCGCGGCCAGTGCCCAGCCCACCGGGGCCATGCTGTGCACGTGGGTTCTCGTCGGGAGGACCATCAGCATCACGCGCATCGCGGCGGCTCCCGGAATCGTAGGTGCGGCTGGACAAGGGAAACGGTAGGGCCGTGCCACCGCTGCGCCCACCCGGTAGGGGACCCCTGAATCCGGCGCGGGCAAGGAGGATTTGGCTCGGCTTTAGCTGCCCCTTAGGGGCTGGTGGAGCGCGGGCCGCGACGGATAGACAGGTAACCGGATCCGGCCGCGTCCGAGCCGGAGGAGGACGAGGGAGGCGAACGAGGTGATGAGCATGGCCGTGGCGCCCACCGCGAAAGGCTGGGTCCCGTTCGGCGAGCACCGCACGTGGTACCGGGTGACCGGGGAACCGGGAGGAGCGGCGCCCGCTGTGGTCGTGGTGCACGGCGGGCCCGGCAGCACGCACGACTACCTGCTGAACCTGGCCGAACTCGCCGAACACGGATTCCCGGTCGTGCACTACGACCAGCTCGGCAGCGGCGGGTCCACCCGGCTGCCGGACGCCGGCCCGGGGTTCTGGAACCCGGAGCTGTTCGGCGACGAGCTGGACAACCTGGTGCACCGGCTCGGCATCGAGGACAACTACGTCCTTTATGGACAGTCCTGGGGCGGCCTGGTCGTCGCGCGGCACGCCGCCGAGCGGCCGGACGGCCTGCGCGGGCTGGTGATCGCCAACTCGCCGGCGTCGTACGAGCTGTGGCGCAGCGAGATGGACCGGCTGCGCGCGCTGCTCCCGCCCGGCGTCGACGAGGGACTGCGGGCGCACGAGGCGGCCGGCACCACGGACACGCAGGAGTACTTCGACCTGATGCGCGTCTTCTACGACCGGCACGTCTGCCGCGTGCTGCCGTGGCCTGCCGACTATGTCGCGTCGTTCATGGAGATGGCCGACAACAACACCGTCTACTCGGTGATGAACGGCCCCAGCGAGTTCACCGTCACCGGCACGCTCGCGGACTACTCGGTAATCGACCGCCTCGACGACATCGAGGTGCCGACCCTGCTCATCTCCGGTGCGCACGACGAGGCCACCCCGGCCACCGTGCAGCCGTACTACGACCGGATCCACGACGTGCGCTGGGAGATCCTCCCGGAGTCGAGCCACGTCCCCCATCTCGAGGAGCCGGAACGGTTCCGCGAAATCCTGCTGGGATTCCTGCAGGAAGTCCATTCCCCCGCCGAAAGAGAGGTCGCCAGTCATGGATGAGGCCAGCCAGGCCGGATCGGCGGTCGTATTCCCCGGGATGAGCCCGTGCCGGTTCGTCGACTTCGGCAAGTTCCTGCTCATCAACCCGTTCGCGCGCAGGCTCATCAAGGACGCCGACGACCGGCTGGGCTACTCGCTGGTCGACCGCTTCCGCGAGGCCGAGGGCGACTACTCGGAGTACGCCCAGGTCGGGTTCATGCTCACCTGCGTCGCGCTCGCCGAATGGGCCGAACAGGAGTACGGGATGAGCCCGGACTACTGCACCGGCCCGAGTTTCGGGGAGAAACCGGCCAGCGTGTACGCCGGTTCGCTGACCTTCCCGGACGCGGTGTGGATGACCGCGAAGCTCGCGCAATGCCTCGACGAGTTCTTCGCGACCGAGCACACCGACGTCGTCACGCACTCGTTCGTCCGCACGCCGGAAGAGAAACTGCGCGACGCGCTGACGGAACTCGACGGGCGCGGCGAGTGGTCGGACATCTCCTGCTACATCGACCACGACTTCTACATGGTCTCGGTGCGGGAGCGGAATCTCGACTGGCTCAAGCAGACCGTGCGGGGCATGGGCGGGCTCTCGCTGTACACGATGCGTCCTCCGCTGCATTCGCGAGCGTTCGGCGCGTTGCGGCGCAAGGCCGAGGACGAGGTGCTCGGCGGCCTCGACTTCCATGATCCCCTCCTTCCGATCATCGCTGACCAGGACGGTTCGGTGCTGCGGTCCGGCGAGCAGGTCCGCACGATGCTGCTGGACAGCATCGTCGAGCCGCTGCGCTGGCCGGACGTCGTCTCGTCGCTCGAACAGCTCGGCGTGCGCAAGCTGTGGGTGGCCGGGCCGGACACGCTGTTCGGCCGCGTCCGGGCCACGACCAGCCGGTTCGAGGTGACCACGGTGAACCCGCGGCTCGCGCTGCAGCCGCGGCGGCGCGGCGCGGGTCCCTCGCGGGTCAGCTAGCCGGCTGCAGTCCCGACAGCGTGCTCCAGAGGCGTCCGGGGTTCTCGAACGTCTCCAGGTTCAGCGCGTCGTCGGAGAACCGGACGTTGTACTTCTCCTCCAGCACGGCCAGCAGTTCCACCGTGGCGAGCGAGTCGAGGCCGTACTCCTTGAGCGGGGTCTCGGCGGTCAGCGCCTCGTCGGCGGGCAGGAACGGAAGGTACGGGCGGAGGGCTTCGTCGAAAGAGCTGTCCCACATGGCTACTCCGGTGGCTGGGTCGGGCACTTCACCAGGCAGGGAAACCGACCGCCCGGTTCGGTTTTGAACTTTACCCCGCGCCGCCGCTCCCGGGCGACGCGCCGGCACCCCTATTGCTGATCCGACCGAAACCCCCGACCCGGCACGCAACCGTTGCCAGGAACCCAGGAGGCCGTGACGGTGGTCGGGTTGGCACCAATCGGCACAGCAACGCGGAGGACCACGATGGACACGACGACCACCTCGGGACTGCACGCGCGGTTTCTGCGCGGGCTGGCCCGTTCCGAGTCCCGGCCGGCGGTCAGTGTCGGCGGGCAGGCGTTCACCTACGGCGAGCTGCACGAGCGGGCCTTGCGGTGGGGCGGCGCGCTCGCCGAGTCCGGCGCCCGCACGGTAGGGGTGCTGGCCGGGAAGGGCGTCACCGCCTACGCCGGGATTCTGGCCGGGCTGTACGCGGGGGCGACGGTCGTCCCGCTGCGGCCGGACTTCCCGGCGGCCCGGACCGCGCAGATGGTCAAGGCGGCGGAAGTGGACGCGCTGATCGCGGACGAACGCGGCTTGACCGTGGCTCCGCCGGTGAAGACGCTTTTGGCACCGGAGGTCAACCAGAACGGGCTCAAGGGGGCGCAAGCACTCAGCGAGCCGAGGAACGTGCGGCCCGAGGATTCCGCGTACGTGCTCTTCACCTCGGGTTCCACCGGACGGCCGAAGGGAGTCCGGATCGGGCACGGCTCCACCGAGCACTACTTCGGTCTGCTCGACGCGCGGTACGACTTCACGCCGGACGACGTCTTCTCCCAGACGTTCGACCTGAACTTCGACTGCGCGATGTTCGACCTCTTCTGCGCGTGGGGCGCGGGCGCGGAAGCGGTGGTCCTGCCGGGGGCGGCGTACCGGAACGTGCCGGCGTTCGTGGCGGAGCGCGGCCTCACCGTGTGGTTCTCCACGCCGAGCGCGATCGACCTGGTGCGCCGCACCGGACGGCTCAACCCGGGCGCGATGCCGGGCCTGCGGTGGAGTTTCTTCGCCGGGGAAGCACTGACCGTCCGCGACACCGCGGACTGGCGCGCGGCGGCGGGCAATGCGGTGACCGAGAACCTCTACGGCCCCACGGAGCTGACCATCACCGTCGCCGGATACCGGTGGGACGACGAGGAAACCCCGCGGATCGCGGTGAACGGCGTGGTGCCGATCGGCGCGGTGCACGAGGGACACGAGTACCTGCTCATCGACGAGAACGAGGCAGGGGAGGGCGAACTCGCGATCGCCGGACCGCAGCTGACGCCGGGGTACCTCGACCCGGCGGACGAGAAGGGCCGGTTCCTCGACCGCGACGGGCACCGGTTCTACCGCACCGGCGACCGGGTGCGCCGGCTTGGCGGGGACGACCTGGCGTATCTGGGACGGCTCGATTCACAGGTGCAGGTGCTCGGCTGGCGCGTTGAGCTGACCGAGGTGGAGCACGCGCTGCAGACGTGCGGGGTGCAGGCGGTGGCGCTTGGCGTGCAAGGCGACAGCGGGACCGAGCTGTTCGTGTTCTACACCGGGCCGCAGCGGCCGGTGCTCGAACTGGTGCGGGCGCTGCGGGCGGTGCTGCCCGAGGGCGTGATCCCGCGGCGGTACGAGCACGTCGCGGAGTTCCCGCTGAATTCGAACCGCAAGATCGACCGGAAGACGCTCGCCGCGCGCGCCGCGGAGATCCTCGCCCCCGTGCCCGCCTGAGGTCCGGGAAAGGGCTCCTCGCGGGAATCGGATTCCCGCGAGGAGCCCTTTGCCGTATTCCGGGCGGGCGGCAGAGTGCCAGCTAGGGGCCGTTAGGGGTGTGGATCACCGGCCGCGCGCGGATAACTTTTCCGACGTCGGGGAGCTATCCCGCGCAGGCACGGTGATTCTACGAATCCTTTCGGGAGTGGCAGTCGTGAACGAATCCGGTTCTCTCGTCCATGCCCTGCTCGACGCGGCGGTGGCCAGTGCGCCGGACGCCGCCGCGGTGCGCGACCGGGCGGGGGTGTGGACGTACGCCGAGCTGGCCGCCTGGAGTCACGCGGCTGAGGCGGTCCTCGCGCGGCGCGGGGTGGAGCGCGGGGATCGCGTGGTGGTGCAGTTGCCGACGGACCGGGCGCTGGTCGCGCTCTTCCACGGCACTTCCCGGCGCGGCGCGGTGTTCGTGCCGATCAATCCGGCGATGAAGCAGTTCCACTTCGATTCCGTCGTCGGGAACGCCGAACCGGTGCTGGTGCTCCAGCCCGAACAGTTCGCTCCACTGTGGACGGAAGTCGAAGAGGCTTATCGCGCGCAGACCCGCGTCGAGCCGACTGAGGTCGACCCGGACGACGTCGCGGTTCTCGTCTACACCTCCGGCAGCACGGCCGCGCCCAAGGGCGTCATCGGGCCGCACCGGCAGGTCACTTTCGCGGCCGGCGCGATCCAGGCGGTGCTCGGCTACCGCCAGGACGACGTCGTTTTTTGCCGGTTCCCGATGTCCTGGGACTACGGCCTCTACAAAGTCCTCCTCTCGACGCTCGGCCGCAGCGAGATCGTGCTGGCCGACGCCGAATCCGATCTCCGCCTGCTGCACCGGATGCGCGAGGTCGGCGCGACGGTCGTCCCGATCGTGCCTTCGCTCGCGACGATGATCGCGACCCTGGCCGAACGCGAAAGCGGCGAATCGGCTCCGGTGCGGCTGTTCACCAACACCGGTGCGGCGCTGCCGGATTCGACCATCGCGAAGCTGCGCGAGGCGTTCCCCGGCGTCCGCGTCGTCCGGCAGTTCGGCCAGACCGAATGCAAGCGGATCACCATCATGCCGCCCGAGGAAGACGCCGAACGCCCGGGTTCGTCAGGCCTTCCGCTGCCCGGCACGACCGTGCACATCCTCGCCGCCGACGGAACTCCGCTGCCCGCCGGGGAAATCGGCGAGATCGTGGCCGCCGGGCCGCACGTGATGCCCGGCTACTGGCGGGCCCCGGAAATCTCGGCGCGCGCGTTCCGCCGGGACGAGGCCACCGGCGAACTCCGGCTGCACACCGGCGATTACGGCCGCCTCGACGAGGACGGCTACCTCTACTTCGAAGGCCGCCGCGACGACATGTTCAAGCGCAAGGGAATCCGGATGTCCACTTTGGAGATCGAGGCGGCCGCGATGGACATCCCGGGCGTGCGCGCGGCGGGGGCGATCCCGCCGAGCGAGACGCGCGACCTGGCGATCTGCGTGGAGAGCGACCTGCCGCCGACCACGGTGCTCAAGGAACTGGCGCAGCGGCTCGAGCCGCAGAAGGTGCCCGCGCTGTGCCATGTCGTGGACGAGTTCCCGCTCACCGCGCACGGCAAGAACGCGACTAAGGAACTCGCCCTGCTGGTGGAAGGTGCCCGCAAATGAGCAAGTACGACGAGCTGGCCGCGCGGTTCGGCACGCCGGCTTACGTGTACGACCTGGACGTGACCGCCCAGTCGCGCGATCAGCTGTTCGGCCTGCTCCCGGACGGGTTCGCGGTGTACTACGCGCTGAAGGCCAACCCGCATCCGGAGATCGCCCGCGAACTGCGCGAGGGCGGGTGCCGGGCGGAGATCAGCTCGACCGGCGAGCTGGCCAACGCGCTGGCCGCCGGGTTCGCGCCGGAGGACATTCTCTACACCGGCCCGGGCAAAACCGACGGCGAGCTGGCCGCGGCGCTCGCCGCGGGAGTCCGGCTGTTCTCCGTGGAATCGCTGACTGACCTGCAGCACGTTGGCGCCGCGGCGGACCGGCAGGACACCGTCGCGCGATGCCTGCTGCGGGTGAACACCACGCAGGGCAGCGCGTCGACCGGGATCCGGATGATGGGCCGTCCGTCGCAGTTCGGGGTCGACGCCGAGACGCTGCCGGAGCTGATGCCGCTGTTCAAGGCGGTCAAGGGCGCGAAGATCGTCGGCGCGCACTTCTTCACGATGAGCAATGCGCAGGACGAGGACGCGCTGCTCGGCGAGTACGAGTTCGTGCTGCAGTCGGCTGCTCAGCTGCGGCAAGAGGTCGGGCTGCCGCTGGAACTGCTCGACATCGGTGGCGGTTTCTCGTCGCCGTACGCGGTTCCCGGCGAGCGCACCGATTACCCGAAGCTGCGCAACGGTTTGGAACAGCTTCTCGACCTCTACCTGCCGGAATGGCGCAGTGGCGAGACCGAGCTGGCCTGCGAATCCGGCCGCTACCTCTCCGGTACGTGCGGGACGCTGCTGGCCGGGGTGGTGAACGTGAAGGAGAGCCGGGGGCACCGGTTCGTCATTCTCGACGCCGGGATCAACGTGGTGGGCGGCCTTTCCGGGATCGGCCGGCTGCTGCCCGCCGCGGTCGGGGTCGACCAGATCGGGGACAAACCCGGTCAGCTCGTTGGTCCACTGTGTACTCCCGGCGACTCGCTCTCGAAAGCCGCGAAGCTTCCCGACCTGTCCGCCGGAGACCTGCTGACCGTGCCGAATGTCGGTGCGTACGGCGTCACCGCGAGTCTGATCAGTTTCCTCGGCCGTCCCGCGCCCACCGAAGTCGTGGTCCGCGGCGACGAGATCGTCTCAGTGTCGCGATTGGACTATCAGCGAGCTTATGAGGTGTCGCCATGAGCGAGGAAGTCCACGCGTACGGCAGCAGCGTCATCGAAGAACCCAGCGCGCGCACGGTGATCGTGAGCAGCATGGCGTCGGACTCGCACACCTGGAATCTCGTCTACCTCGAACTTCTGGTGGCGGAACTCGGTTTCGACGTCGTCAACCTCGGCGCGTGCGTGCCGGACGAACTGCTGGAGTCCGAATGCGTCAGCCGCCGTCCGGCGATGCTGGTGCTGAGCAGCGTCAACGGGCACGGCTACCAGGACGGGCTCCGGGTCGTGCAACGGCTGCGTGCGCTGTCGGAACTGCGCCGGCTGCCGATCGTCATCGGCGGCAAGCTCGGCACCGGCGGGCCGCTGTCCGACGAGCAGACCGCGGAACTGCTGTTCGCAGGGTTCGACGGGGTCTTCGACGAGCAGAACGCCGCCGCTTTCCGGCACTTCGCGGCCACGCTTCCCGGCGGGGTCACCCAGTTGGAGGGAGCGTGAGCTTCGAGCGGTTCGTCGCGGAGCGGCACGCGGCCGGGGAACTGGTCGTGCAGCCGCGGATGGGGTTCGACAGTCCGGCCGCGATGCGGGCCGGTCTGGTCGCGACCAAGCACGCGAACGCCGCGACCGTCGGCACGCTCACGCTCGACAGCTACACCCGCGTCCGCGACACCGAATCCGCGGAACACGCGCTGCGCAACGGAATTCCGCTCAACGGGTACCCGATTGTCAACCATCCGCCCGAGGTGACCCGGGCGATGCTCGACGGACTCGAAGGCCCGGAGTTCCCGGTGCAGGTGCGGCACGGATCGGCGCGGCCGGTGGACATCTTCCGCGCGATGATCGCCGCCGGGCTGCACGCCACGGAAGGCGGGCCGATTTCGTACTGCCTGCCCTACAGCCGCACGCCGCTGGACGAGTCGGTCCGGAATTGGTCGTATTGCTGCGATCTGCTGGTCGACGCGGAGCATCCGGGCGGTCGGCCGCATCTGGAGACGTTCGGCGGCTGCATGCTCGGACAGCTGTGCCCGCCGAGCGAGCTGGTCGCGATCAGCGTGCTGGAGGCGTTGTTCTTCTACCGCAAGGGCGTGCGCAGCATTTCGGTGAGCTACGCGCAGCAGACGAACCTTCAACAGGACCGGGAAGCCGTGGCCGCGCTGCGCCGATTGTGCGCCGAGCTGTTGCCGGATGCGACCTGGCACGTGGTGATCTACGCCTACATGGGGCTCTTCCCGCGCACGCCCGACGGTGCGATGTTGTTGCTGGGCAAGGCTGCCGAGCTGGCGATGAGCACCGGTGCCGAGCGGCTGATCGTCAAGACCGCCGCCGAGGCGCACCGGATTCCGACCGTCGCGGAGAACGTGACCGCGCTCGAACACGCTGCCGCGTCGGCGAAAGGCAGCAAGGCCATTGTGGACGAAGACAACCAGGTCTATCGCGAGGCCTACGCACTGGTCGACGCGGTCCTCAACAGCCACGCCGATCTCGACCGCGCACTCGTGGTCGCCTTCAAACGAGGTCTGCTCGACGTGCCGTACTGCCTGCACCCGGACAACGCGGGCCAGGCGCGCAGCACGCTCGACGCGGACGGCCGGCTCGGCTGGTCCGAGCTCGGTTCGCTGCCGTTGCGCGGGATCGCCGAGCGCGCACCGAGCGGCCGGATCACCTCGTCGACGCTGATGTCGGCGCTTTCCTACGTCCAGCACACCCATGACACCCAGGCATTGGAGCAGCCGATGACCGCGATCGGAGGGGATTCGCGATGAGCACTCGCCGGACTGTCCGGGCGTATCCGTTCGACATGCACGAGACGTCCGTATCCGAGACCTACCACCAGTTGCAGCGCGACGAGCCGATGAGCCGGGTGCAGTTGCCGTTCGGCGAACCGGCTTGGCTGGCGACGAAGTACGCCGACGTCAAGCTGGTGACCGCCGACCCGCGGTTCAGCCGCGAGCTGGCACAGGGGCTCGACCAGCCGCGGATGCGCCGTCAGCAGATGGGCGACGGCATCATGGGGATGGACCCGCCGGACCACACCCGCCTGCGCCGGCTGGTGATGAAGGCGTTCACCGCGCGCCGGCTGGAGGCGATGCGCGAGAGCGTCCGCACTTTGGTGCACGAGCTGATCGACGCGATGATCGAGAAGGGCGCGCCCGGCGACCTCGTCGAGGACCTCGCGCGGCCGCTGCCGGTCACGGTGATCTGCAACCTGCTCGGGGTGCCCAAAGAGGACCACGAGATCTTCAGCGAGTGGACTCAGGCGCTGGTCGGGGACGCGACGGCGAAGGGCGATGTGCTCGACGTCTACGGCGACAAGCTGGACAACTACGTGGCCCAGCTCGTCGCGCAACGCCGGGAGGAGCCGACCGACGACCTGCTCGGCGCACTGGTCTATGCCCGCGACGCCGGGGACAAGCTGAGCGAGAACGAGCTGATCGCGATCGCCGGCGCGGGCCTGCTCACCGGCGGAGTGGAGACGGTTTCCACGGCGCTGCCGAGCTTCGTCTTCACCCTGCTGACGCAGCCGGAGCTGCTCGCGCAGTTGCGGGCGCAGCCGGAGATCATGTCGACCGCGGTGGAGGAACTGCTGCGGTGGGTGCCGATCAACACCGCCGCGATGTTCGCCCGGTACGCCCGCGAGGACATCCGGATCGGCGACGTCGTGGTGCGCGCGGGCGATCCGGTGCTGCCCGCCCTGCACGCGGCGAACCGCGACCCGGAGGTGTTCGCGAATCCGGACGTCATCGACCTGACCCGCAGCCCGAATCCGCACGTCGCGTTCGGGCACGGCCCGCACCACTGCATCGGCGCGCAGCTGGCCCGGCTCGAACTGCAGGAGGGGCTGAAAGCGATTCTGGAGCGTTTTCCGGAATTGCGGCTCGCGGACGGGCGCGAGGGCGTGAAATGGGAGTACGGCGTCATCGTGCGCGGCCCGTCGCTCCTGCGCATCGCCTGGTGATTTTCCGCCCCTAACGACGTTTTCTGGGGATCCGGCGCGGCTCGAGCCCGCCTTACGATCCGACCGACGACCCATGAATGCTGCCTGGCTACCGCGGTGGAGTGCGCAATGCGTGAGAGTGAAAAGAATCGGGAATCCGGCTTCGCGGAGCGATTGACGCTTCTGCCGCCGGCGGACCGCGCGGGCTTCCTCGCCGGCGTGGTCCACGACGCGACGCGGGCGGCGCTGCGGGCCGCGCTGCCCGAGGTTCCCGCCGTCCTCGACCCGGAGAAAGCGTTCTCCGACCACGGTTTCGACTCGCTGGCGGCGGTGGAGCTGCACGCGCAGCTGACCGACGCGACCGGGCTCGACCTGCCGGTGACGCTGGCCTTCGACTATCCGACCCCGGCCGCGGTCGCCCGGTTCCTGCACGCCGAGGTGTTCGGCGCGGAGGAATCCGTCGCGGCGCTGGCCGCGGGAGGATCCCACGACGAGCCGGTCGCGATCGTCGGCATCGGCTGCCGCTATCCCGGCGGCGCGGTGTCGCCGGAAGCGTTGTGGCAGCTGGTCGCCGACGAGGTGCACACCATCTCCGGCTTCCCGGACGACCGCGGCTGGGACCTCGACCGCCTGTATGACCCGGACCCGGACCAGCCGGGCAGCAGCTATGTCACCTCGGGTGGATTCCTGCCCGGGGCCGGGGAATTCGACGCCGGGTTCTTCGGCATCGCGCCGCGCGAAGCGTCCGCGATGGACCCGCAGCAGCGGCTCGTGCTGGAGACGGCGTGGGAAGCGTTGGAGCGGGCCAAGATCGACCCGTCCACGCTGCGTGGCACTCCGGCGGGCGTGTTCATCGGTGCCGAGGCGCAGGAGTACGGCCCTCGGTTGCACGAAGCTCCCGACGGTCTCGACGGCTACCTGCTCACCGGCAACGCGCCTAGCGTCGTCTCCGGCCGGGTCGCTTACGCGCTCGGTCTCGAAGGGCCGACGCTCACCGTTGACACTGCTTGTTCCGGTTCGCTTGTCGCGCTGCACTTGGCGGTGCAGGCGTTGCGGCGTGGGGAAACCCAGCTCGCGCTCGCCGGTGGCGTCGCGGTGATGGGCGCGCCGGGCACGTTCACCGCCTTCAGTCGTCAGCGTGGTCTTGCGGAAGACGGTCGGTGCAAGGCTTTCGCGGCCGCCGCGGACGGCACTGGGTTTGCTGAGGGTGTTGGCGTCCTGGTGCTGGAACGGCTTTCCGACGCAGTCGCGAATGGACACACCGTGCTCGCCGTGGTGCGGGGTTCGGCGATCAACTCCGATGGCGCGTCGAATGGCCTTACCGCGCCGAACGGCCCGTCGCAGCAGCGCGTGATCAAGCGCGCGCTGGCCGACGCTGGTCTGGAAGCGGCCGAGGTGGACGCGGTCGAGGCGCACGGCACCGGCACCCGGCTCGGCGACCCGATCGAGGCGCAGGCGCTGCTGTCCACCTACGGTCAGGACCGCGAAACGCCGCTGCTGCTCGGGTCGATCAAGTCGAACATCGGCCACACGCAGGCCGCCGCGGGCGTCGCGGGCGTGATCAAGATGGTCGAGGCGATGCGGCACGGCGTACTGCCGAAGACGCTGCACGTGGACGAGCCGACGCCGCACGTCGACTGGACCGCGGGCGCCGTCGAGCTGCTGACCGAGCAGCGGGAATGGCCGGAGAACGAACGTCCGCGCCGCGCTGGTGTTTCGTCGTTCGGCGTGAGCGGGACCAACGCGCACGTCATCATCGAGCAGGCTCCGGCCATCGAGGTCGTCGAGACCACCAGCGACGAGCTGCCGGTTGTGCCGCTCGTGGTGTCGGCGCGCAGCGAAGAAGCGCTGAAGGCACAGGCTGCCGCCCTTCTGTCCACTGTGGAGTCTCAGCACCTGAGCGACCTCGGCTTCTCGCTCGCCACCACGCGTGCCGCGCACGACCAGCGGGCCGTGGTGGTCGCGGAGGACGTCGCCGAGGCCGTGCGCGGGCTGCAGGCGCTGGCGGCGGGGGAGCAGGACCCGAACGTCGTCGTCGGCGAGCGCACGCCGGGCAAGCTCGCGATGCTGTTCACCGGCCAGGGTTCGCAGCGGCTCGCGATGGGGCGTGAGCTGTACCTGGCGTACCCGAAGTTCGCCGAGGTCTTCGACGAGGCCGTCGACCACCTCGACGTGCAGATGGAGACTCCGCTGCGCGACGTTCTCTTCGGCGACAACGCTGAGGAGCTGAACGAGACGCAGTACACCCAGTGCGCGCTGTTCGCGGTCGAGGTCGCGCTGGCGCGGCTGCTCGAATCGTGGGGCGTGCGACCGGACATCCTGCTCGGCCACTCGATCGGCGAGCTGGCTGCCGCGCACATCGCGGGCGTGTGGTCGCTCGCCGACGCGTGCCTCGTGGTCGCCGCTCGCGGACGGCTCATGCAGGCTTTGCCGGAAGGTGGCTCGATGGTCGCCATCGCGGCCACCGAGGACGAGGTGCAGCCGCTTCTCGGCGACGAGGTCAGCCTGGCCGCGGTGAACGGTCCGACGTCGGTCGTCGTCTCCGGCGAGCGCGAAGCGGTCGATGCCGTCGTGTCGGTGTTCCGCATGCAGGGCCGCAAGGTGAGCGAGCTGCGCGTATCGCACGCGTTCCACTCGCCGCTGATGGAGCCGATGCTGGCCGAGTTCCGCGAAATCCTCGAGGTGGTCGAGTACGCGGCCCCGACGGTCCCGGTCGTCTCGAACGTGACCGGCCGGATCGCGACCGCGGAGGAACTGTGCTCGCCGGGCTACTGGCTCTGGCACGTCCGCCGCGCGGTGCGGTTCGCCGACGGGGTTCAGGCGCTGGTCGACGCTGGCGTGACGACCGCGATCGAGGTTGGTCCGGACGCCGTGCTCTCGGCGATGGCCGCCGGCACGAGCGAGGCCATCGCGTGCACTCCCGCGCAGCGCCGCGACCGGCCCGAGGTCGCCACCCTCGCGACCGCGCTCGGCCGCCTGCACACCCGTGGCGTGGCGATCGACTGGACGGCGTTCTTCGGCACCGCTCAAGCGGTCGACTTGCCGACGTATGCCTTCCAGCACAAGCACTACTGGCTCACCGCGCCCACCGGGCACGGCGACGCGGCGGACTTCGGCCAGCTGGCTTCCGGGCATCCGCTGCTCGCCGCCGAAATCGGTCTCGCGGGCGACGACGGCCTGGTCCTCACCGGGCGCGTCGCACTGCGGACGCACCCATGGCTGGCCGACCACGCGATCGCCGGTACGCCGGTCCTGCCGGGCACCGCGTTCGTCGAGATGGCTTTGCACGCCGCCGCCCAGGTCGGCTACGGCGTGGTCGACGAGCTGACCCTGCAGGCTCCGCTCGCGCTGCCGGAGACGGGTGGCGTGGCGCTGCAGACGCTGGTCGGCCCGGACGTCGACGGCCGCCGCACCATCGAGTTCCACTCCCGTCCTGACCACGACGCCGACGCGGCCTGGACCCGGCACGCCGTCGGTGTCCTCGCCGCTGGCCCGGTGGTCGAACCCGCGCCGCGCGGCGAGTGGCCGCCCGCCGGTGCCGAGGTGGTCGCGACGAACGAGCTGTACGGCGAACTGGCCGAACAGGGTTACGGCTACGGTCCGCTGTTCCAAGGCCTGCGTACCGCGTGGAAGCGGGACGACGTCGTGTTCGCCGAGGTCGCGCTGCCCACGGCCGGGCGTGACGCGGCGTTCGGCGTCCACCCGGCGCTGCTCGACGCGGTCCTGCACGCCACCGACTTCGCTCCCGGCGAGGCGCGCGAGCCGGACGAGATCCGGCTGCCGTTCGCGTGGACCGGCGTGCGGCTGCACGCTTCCGGCGCGACCGAGGTCCGGGTGCGGATCACGTCGCCGGCCACCGGCGGGGTCTCGATCGACGTGACGGACGTGGCCGGTACGCCGGTGCTGTCCGTCGAGTCGTTCCGCTCGCGGCCGGTCCGCGAGGCCGACCTCGGCACCCAGGCGCGCGACCTGCTGTACACCGTCGAATGGACGCCGGTCACTGCCTCGGCGGAGCTTCCGGCGCTGGCCTCGCTGGGCTCGATCAGCGGGTTTGCTGTTCCGGTGGTCGACTCGCTGGTGTCGCTGGTCGACGTGCCCGAGGTCGTGCTGCTGCCGGTTTCCGTTCCGGGCAAGAACCTCGCCGCCGCTGCCAAGCAGACCGCGCACCGCGTGCGGACTGTGCTGCAGCAGTGGCTGGAAGGCGACCGTTACGCCAGTGCGCGTCTGGTGGTGTTGACGCGCGGCACGCTCGCCGACTCCGCCGTCCGCGGTCTGGTGCGTTCGGCGCAGGCCGAGCACCCCGGTCGCGTGGTTCTGGTGGAGGGCGTGGCCACCCCGGCGACCCTGGCCACCGCGCTCGGCTCGGGCGAGCCGGAGCTGCGGATCGACGGCGACACGGTCTCGGCCGGTCGGCTGGTCCGGTTGGCCGCCGAAGCCGGCGAGCCGACCTGGCGCGCTGACGGCACGGTGCTGATCACCGGCGGCACCGGCGGTCTCGGAGCCCAGGTCGCGAAGCATCTCGTCACGAAGCACGGCGTGCGCAGCTTGCTGTTGCTGAGCCGTCGCGGTCTTAACGCACCGGGGGCGGCCGAGCTGGTCGAAGAGCTGGCGGAGCTGGGCGCGACCGCGAAGGTGGTCGCCGCGGACGTCAGCAAGAAGCGTTCGCTGTCGACGGCGATCAAGAAGGCGGAGCACCCGCTGTCCGCGGTCGTGCACACCGCTGGCGTGCTCGACAACGCGATGATCGGTTCGCTGACTGCCGAGCAGCTCGACGCGGTGCTGGCCCCGAAGCTTGACGCGGCGTGGGCGCTGCACGAGCTGACCGAGGAACTCGACCTGTCGGCGTTCGTCCTGTTCTCCTCCTCGGCGGGGCTCGCCGACGGTGCCGGACAGGCGAACTACGCCGCCGGCAACACCTTCCTCGACGCACTCGCCGAGCACCGCCACGCGGCTGGCCTGCCCGCCACGTCGCTGGCCTGGGGCCTGTGGGCACCCGACGCCGGGCAGGCGATCGGCATGGGCGCGACACTGTCCGAAGTGGACCGAAACCGCATCGCGCGGCTGGGGCTGGCTCCGCTCACCGTGTCGGAAAGCCTTGCCGCCCTTGACGCCGCGCTCGGCACCGGTGTTCCGACAGTCGTGCCCACCCGGGTCGACCGCGCGGCACTGCGGTCGCGCGGCGAGGACGTTCCGGCCGTGCTGCGCGGGCTCGTCCCCGCCGGCCGCCGCCGGATCGCGGTCGCCAGCGGGGAAGTGACGCCCGAGCAGCAGTTCGCCGAGCGGTTCGCGCACCTCGCCGAGGCCGACCGCGACCGCGCGCTGCTCGACCTGGTGCGCACGCACGTCGCGGCCGTTCTCGGGCACGACAGCGCGGACGCGATCAGCCCGGCCCGCCCGTTCGGCGAGATCGGGTTCGACTCGCTGGCCGCGGTGGAACTGCGCAACATCCTCGACTCGGTCACCGGCATGCGGCTGCCCGCGACGCTGGTGTTCGACTACCCGACGCCGCGTGCGCTCGCCGAGTACCTGGCGTCGCGCCTGGCTGGTCTCGCCCCGACGCGGACCGTCACCCCGGTGACCACTGTGGACCCGGAGGAGCCCATCGCCATCGTCGGCATCGCTTGCCGCTACCCAGGTGGCGTCGAGACGCCGGAAGACCTGTGGCGGCTCGTGTCCGAGGGCGAGGAAGCACTGTCCGGCTTCCCGGTCGACCGCGGCTGGAACGTCGACTCGCTGTATGACCCGGAGCCCGGCAAGCCCGGCCACTCCTACGTCAAGCACGGTGCCTTCCTGCACGACGCGGCCGAGTTCGACGCGGACTTCTTCGAGATCAGCCCGCGCGAGGCGGCGGCGATGGACCCGCAGCAGCGGCTGCTGCTGGAGGTGTCCTGGGAAGCCTTCGAGCGGGCCGGAATCGACCCGGTCGGTCTCCGCGGCAGCGCGACCGGCGTGTTCGCCGGCGTGATGTACCACGACTGGGGCACCCGCCTCGGCACGGTCTCCGACGACATCGCGGGCTACCTCGGCAACGGCAGCCTCGCCAGCGTCGTGTCCGGCCGGGTGTCGTACGCGCTGGGTCTGGAAGGCCCGACCGTCACCGTGGACACCGCGTGCTCGTCGTCGCTGGTAGCCCTGCACTGGGCGGTGCAGGCGCTGCGTCGCGGGGAGTGCACGCTGGCGCTGGCCGGCGGCGTCACCGTGATGTCCACTCCGGACACTTTCATCGACTTCAGCCGTCAGCGCGGGCTTTCCGCCGACGGCCGGTGCAAGGCGTTCGCCGAAGCGGCGGACGGCACCGGCTGGGGCGAGGGCGCGGGCATGCTGCTCGTCGAGCGGCTGTCGGACGCTCGCCGCAACGGGCACCCGGTGCTCGCGGTCCTGCGCGGTTCCGCGGTGAACCACGACGGTGCGTCGAACGGCCTCACCGCGCCGAACGGTCCTTCGCAGCAGCGGGTGATCGCCAAGGCGCTGGCCGACGCTGGTCTGCAGCCGTCCGAAGTGGACGTTGTCGAGGGCCATGGCACCGGCACCACGCTGGGCGACCCGATCGAGGCGCAGGCGCTGCTGGCCACCTACGGACAGGACCGTTCCGGGGACCAGCCGCTGTGGCTCGGGTCGATCAAGTCCAACATCGGGCACACGCAGGCCGCGGCGGGCGTCGCGGGCATCATCAAGATGGTCATGGCGATGCAGCACGGCCAGTTGCCGCAGACGCTGCATGTCGACCGTCCGTCCACTGTGGTCGATTGGGAGACCGGCGCGGTCCGGCTGCTCACCGAGGCCCGCGAGTGGGAGGTCGACCGGCCGCGGCGCGCCGCGGTGTCGTCGTTCGGTATCAGCGGCACGAACGCGCACGTCATCCTGGAGCAGGCGCCGGCGATCCCGGTCGAGCGGCCTTCGGAGACGCAGACGATCGTTCCGGTCGCGCTGTCCGGCCGGTCCGCCGCCGCGGTGCGCGGACAGGCGGCGCGGCTGCGTTCTTGGCTCGCCGAGGGCGTTTCCGTCGCGGAGATCGCGCGTTCGCTGGCTGCGACGCGGGCTTCGCTGGAACACCGCGCGGTGGTGGTCGCCGAGACCGCGGGAGAACTCGCCGACGGACTCGACGCGCTGGCTGGCGGGGACGCCCCGACCGGCCAGGTCGTGGACGGGAAGCTCGCCTTCCTGTTCTCCGGCCAAGGCGCGCAGCGAGTCGGCATGGGACGCGAGCTGTACGACGCGTACCCGGCCTTCGCGACGGCGTTCGACGCCGTGTGCGCGGCGATCGACCCGCTGGTCGACGTGCCGCTGCGGGACGTCGTGTTCGGCACCACCGAACTCGCCGACCGCGGCCTGCTCGACCAGACGCAGTACACCCAGACCGGGCTGTTCGCGGTCGAGGTCGCGCTGTTCCGGCTCGCCGAGTCGTGGGGCTTCCGGCCCGACGCGCTCGCCGGGCATTCGATCGGCGAGCTGGCCGCGGCCCACGTCGCGGGCGTGCTTTCCCTTGAGGACGCGGCGAAACTGGTCGCCGCGCGCGGCCGGTTGATGGGTGCGCTGAACGACCGGCGCGGCGCGATGGTCTCGTTCTCCGCGCCCGAGGACGCGGTTCGCGAGCTGTTGCAGGGCCACGAGGACGCGGTCAGCATCGCCGCGGTGAACGGTCCGGCCGCCGTGGTCGTCTCGGGTGACGCGGACGTGGTCGCCGAGATCGAGCGGGCCGCTGGCGATGTCCAAACGCGACGGTTGCGGGTGAGCCACGCGTTCCACTCGCCGCTGATGACGCCGATGCTCGACGAGTTCCGCGAGATCGCCGCTGACTTGGCCTACGACGCGCCGAAGATCCCAATTGTCTCGACGGTGACGGGGAAACTCGCCACCGACGACGAGCTGCGTTCGCCGGAGTACTGGGTTACCCATGTCCGCGAGACTGTCCGTTTCGGGGCCGCGGTCACGACTTTGGCGGAGAGCGGCGTTCAGACCTTCCTGGAAATCGGTCCGGACAGCGTGCTTTCCGCGCTCGGCCCGCTGAATGTCGACGCGGAGTTCGTCCCGTTCGGACGGCGCGACCAGGACGAGGTGCGCACCGCGCTCACCGCGGCCGGTCGCCTGCACGTCCGCGGCGCGGTGAAGCTCGGCCCGCTGCTCGGCGACGGTCCGGTCCGGCTCGACCTGCCGACGTATGCCTTCCAGCACAAGCGTTACTGGCTCGACGCCAC
Organism: Amycolatopsis sp. VS8301801F10; assembly: GCF_046195355.1. Taxonomy (NCBI): domain Bacteria; kingdom Bacillati; phylum Actinomycetota; class Actinomycetes; order Pseudonocardiales; family Pseudonocardiaceae; genus Amycolatopsis; species Amycolatopsis sp. VS8301801F10. Next base: position 3,291,255 of record NZ_CP176065.1, read on the forward strand.
TCCGTCCGGCGACGTCACCTCGGTCGGCCAGCAGCCGCTGGCGCACCCGATGCTGGGCGCGGTTGTGGCACTGTCCGGTTCGGACACCACTGTCCTCACTGGACGGTTGTCCGCGTCGTCGGTGCCGTGGGTCGCCGACCACGTGGTGAAGGGCGCGATCCTGGTGCCCGGCACCGGGTTCGTCGAGCTGGCGGTCGCCGCCGGCGACCAGGTGGGCCACCCGACGGTGGAGGAGCTGACGCTGCAGGCACCGCTCATCCTGCCGCCGGACGGCGCGGTCGCGCTGCAGGTCGTGGTCGGCCCGGCGAACGGCGACCGCCGCCCGGTCACCGTGTTCTCTCGCCCGGTCGAATCGGACGGCGACTGGACTCAGCACGCGCTGGGCACGCTGTCCGCCACCGCGCGGCCGGAGCCCGCTGGCCTCACCGAATGGCCGCCTCCGGGCGCGACCTCGATCCCGGTCGAGGGCGCGTACGAGCTGCTCAACGAGCGCGGCTACGGCTACGGCCCGGCGTTCCAGGGCCTGCAGGCCGCGTGGCGCCGCGGCAACGAGGTGTTCGCCGAGGTCGCGCTGCCGGAACCGGCCGCGTCCACGGCGGGTTCCTACGGCCTGCACCCGGCGCTGCTCGACACCGCGATGCACGCCGACCTCCTCGGCGACCCGAGCGGTTCGACGCTGCTTCCGTTCGTCTGGAACGGCGTCACGCTGCACGCGGTCGGCGCTTCGGTGCTGCGGGTGCGGATTGTCCGGCTGGACGGCGACGAACTGTCCTCGATCGAGGTCGCGGACGGCGAAGGCAACCCGGTCGCGTCGGTCGAGTCGCTGGTCTCGCGGCCGGTGCGGACCGAACTGGCCGCGCAGGCGGAGACCACCGACGGTGCGCTGCTCAAGATCGGCTGGCAGTCCGTGCCGGTCCCGGCCGCGGAGCCGGGCGACGTCGTCGCGATCGGCCGGGGCCGGGTCGGCGTGGCCGCCACCTACAGCGGCTTCGCGGACTTGCTCGGTGCCGTGGATCGCGGCGAGCCGGTGCCGGGTCTCGTGACGCTGTCGGTGCCTGCCACAGACGGCGCGGTGCCGGAAGCAGCACGGGCCAACGCGACTTGGCTGCTCGCCGAGATTCAGGCGTGGCTGGCCGAATCGCGGCTGACGGACACGAAACTCGCCATCGTCACCGAGGCAGCGGTCCCAGCCGGTGAGTCCACTGTGGACGTCACGCAGGGTCTGCTGTGGGGCCTCGCCCGGGCGGCGCAAGCCGAACACCCCGGCCGCGCGTTCCTGATCGACGCGGACGCAGATACGAAGGTCGAGACGATCGCCGCGGTGGTCGCCTCGGGAGAGCCGGAGTCGGCGATCCGCGCCGGCGCGGTCCTTGCCCCGCGCTACACCCGCACCGAGTCGACGGGCGCCACGGCGTGGGACGGCACCGTCCTGATCACCGGCGGCACCGGTGGTCTCGGCAGCCTGCTGGCGCGTTACCTGGTGGCCGAGCACGGCGTGCGGAGCCTCGTGCTCACCAGCCGCCGCGGTCTCGAGGCACCGGGTGCCGCGCAACTGGCCGAAGAGCTGACCGACCTCGGCGCGACCGTTCAGGTGGCGGCCTGCGATGTCGCGGACCGTGAAGCAGTCGCGGAGCTGGTCAACGGACTGCCGGACCTCGGCGCGGTGGTGCACGCCGCCGGTACCGCCGACAGCGGCGTCTTCGATTCGCTCACCGCGGAGCAACTGGCTGCGGTGCTGCGGCCGAAGGTCGACGCAGCCTGGCACCTGCACGAGCTGACCGCCGACCGGCAGCTGTCCGCGTTCGTCCTGTTCTCCTCGGCGGGCGGCCAGGTGCTGCCGGCCGGACAGGCGAACTACGCCGCGGCCAACGCGTTCCTCGACGGGCTCGCCGAACACCGGCGCGCGGCCGGGCTTCCGGCCACCGCGCTGGCCTGGGGGCTGTGGGCGGAAAACACCGGACTCGGCGGCGACCTCGCCGAAGCCGACCTCGCCCGGATGGCCCGTCTCGGCCTGCCCGCGGTGACCGCCGAGCAGGGCTTGACCCTGTTCGACGCCGCCGTGGCCACCGAAGACGCGGTGATCGCGCCGCTGCGCGTGGACGTCCCGGCGCTGCGGGCGCGTACCGACGAACTGCCCGCGCTGCTGCGTGGTTTCGTGCCGCCGAAGGCACGCCGCGTGGCGAAGGCGGCCAAGGCGGCGGACAACGCGCTCGCCGACGAACTGGCCGCGCTGGTCGAAAGCGAACGGGACCGGGTGCTGCTCGACCTGGTCCGCACGCAGGTGGCCACCGTGCTCGGCTACGCCGACAAGTCCGAAGTGGACGGAACGCGGGCGTTCAAGGAGCTGGGCTTCGACTCGCTCGCCGCGGTGGAGCTGCGCAACCTGCTCGGCACCGCGACCGGCCTGACGCTGCCCGCGACGCTGATCTTCGACCACCCGACCGCCAAGGCCGTCGCGGACTTCGTCAAGGGCAAGCTGCTCGGCGCGGTCGCGAAGACCCCGGCGACGACGGCCCGGACGAACGCGTCGATGCAGGAGCCGATCGCGATCGTGGGCATGGCCTGCCGCTACCCCGGCGGCGTCCGGTCGCCGGAGGATCTGTGGCAGCTGCTGGTCGACGAGGTCGACGCGGTGTCCGGCTTCCCGACCAACCGCGGCTGGGACATCGAGGGCATCTACGACCCGGAGCGCGGCAAACGCGGCAAGACGTATGCCAACCAGGGCGGCTTCCTGCACGACGCGGCGGAGTTCGACCCGGCGTTCTTCGGCATCGGCCCGCGCGAGGCGATGGCGATGGACCCGCAGCAGCGGCTCCTGCTGGAAACCGCGTGGGAGGCCATCGAGCGCGCCGGGATCGACCCGACCGCGCTGCGCGGCAGCCTGACCGGCGTCTTCACCGGCGCGATGTACGACGACTACGGCAGCCGCGCCCCGGGCGCCCCGGCCGACGTCGCCGCCTACATCCCCAACGGCAGCTCCGGCGCGGTCGTCTCCGGCCGGATCTCCTACCTGCTCGGCCTCGAGGGCCCGAGCATGACGGTCGACACCGCGTGCTCGTCCTCGCTGGTCACGCTGCACCTCGCGGTGCAGGCGCTGCGGGCCGGGGAATGCGGGATGGCGCTGGCCGGCGGGGTGACCGTGCTGTCGCAGTCGGATCTCTTTGTCGACTCCAGCCGCCAGGGCGTGCTTTCGCCCAACGGCCGGTCGAAGTCGTTCTCCGCGGCTTCCGACGGGGTCGGCTGGGCCGAGGGCGCGGGCCTGCTGCTCCTGGAGCGGCTGTCCGACGCGCAGCGCAACGGGCACGAGGTGCTCGCGGTGGTCCGGTCGAGCGCGGTCAACCAGGACGGTGCGTCCAACGGCCTGACCGCCCCGAACGGCCCGTCGCAGGAACGCGTGATCCACGCGGCCCTCGCCGCGGGCGGGCTGAAGCCGTCCGATGTGGACGCGGTGGAGGCGCACGGTTCGGGCACCAAGCTGGGCGACCCGATCGAGGCGCAGGCACTGCTGGCCACCTACGGCCAGGACCGCGACCGGCCGCTGTACCTGGGTTCGGTGAAGTCGAACATCGGGCACGCGCAAGCGTCCGGCGGCGCGGCAGGCGTGATGAAGGTCGTGCAGGCGTTGCGGCACAACCTGTTGCCGAAGACGATGCACGTCGACGCGCCGTCGCCGGTCGTCGACTGGACCACGGGCAACATCGAGCTGCTCACCGAACCGCGGCCGTGGCTGCGCAACGGTCACCCGCGCCGGGCCGGCGTCTCGTCGTTCGGCATCAGCGGCACCAACGCGCACATCATCATCGAGGAGGCCCCGCCCGCCCCGGCCACCGAAATCCGGCGCACCGCACCGGAACTTCCGGCGATTCCGTTGCCGCTGGCTGGTTCGGTCGCCCCGGCACTCGCCGACCAGGCCGCCCGGCTGGCCGCGCACCTGCGGGCCAACCCGGACGTCAGCCTGACCGACATCGGCTACTCGCTCGCCACCGGCCGCGCCGCGCTCGACCACCGCGCGGTGGTCCTGGCGGCCGACCGCGAAGCGGCGCTGAAGGCGCTCGACGGACTGGCCGACGGCCGGACCCCGGCGGGCACCGTGGCCGGCACGGTCAGCGCGGCCGACCTGACGGCGTTCCTGTTCACCGGACAGGGCGCGCAGCAGCCGGGCATGGGACGCGGGCTGTACGAGGCGTTCCCGGCGTTCGCCGGAGCGTTCGACGAGATCTGCGGACTCTTCGACACCGAGCTGGAAACCCCGCTCAAGCAGGTGATCTGGGAAGACTCGCCGCTGCTCAACCAGACCGCGTACACGCAATGCGCGCTGTTCGCGATCGAGGTCGCGCTGTACCGGCTGGTCGAATCCTGGGGAGTCACACCGGATTACGTCGCCGGGCACTCGATCGGCGAACTGGCCGCGGCACACGTTTCCGGAGTGTTCTCGCTGGCCGACGCCTGCTCGCTGGTCGCCGCTCGCGGCCGGCTCATGCAGGCGCTGCCGGCCGGAGGCACGATGGCGGCGATCGCGGCCACCGAAGAGGAGGTGCGTGCCTCGCTTCCGGACGGGGTGGACGTCGCGGCGGTGAACGGGCCGCGGTCGGTGGTCATCTCCGGTCCGGAAGAGGCGGTGCTCGCCGCCATGGCGACCTTCTCCGACGCTGGCCGCCGGACGAAGCAGCTGGTCGTCTCGCACGCGTTCCACTCGTCGCTGATGGAGCCGATGCTGGCCGAGTTCTCCGTGGTGGCGGAGAAACTGACCTACTCCGCGCCGTCGATCCCGGTGGTGTCGAACGTGACCGGCAAGATCGCGACCGCCGCGGAACTGTGCTCGCCGCGGTACTGGGTGGGCCACGTGCGGGAGGCCGTCCGGTTCGCCGACGGCGTCGGCACGCTGCTCGCCGCGGGCGTGACCCGGTTCGTGGAACTGGGGCCGGACGCGGTGCTCACCGGGATGGCTCGCGAATGCGACACCGCGGTCGCGGATCGGCCGGACCGGGTCGTCCAGGTGCCCGCGATGCGCCGCGGCCGGGCCGAGGTGCCGACCGTGTTCACCGCGCTGGCGACGCTGTTCTCCCGGGGCGCGAAGATCGACTGGAAGGCGCTGTTCGCCGGCCAGGGTGCGTCCACTGTGGACTTGCCGACCTACGCGTTCCAGAACAAGTCGTACTGGCTCGACGCGACGAAGCCGACCGGCGATGTCAGCACTTTGGGCGCACAGTCCGCCGGACACCCGCTGCTGGGTGCGCTGGTGGAACTGCCCGACGGCGGCGCGGTGCTGACCGGACGGCTGTCGGTCGCGACGCAGCCATGGCTGGCCGACCACGTGGTGATGGGGCGGACGATGCTGCCCGGCACCGCGTACGTCGAGCTGGCGGTGCACGCCGGGGACCAGGTCGGCTGCACCCTGCTGGAGGAGCTGACGCAGCAGGCGCCGTTGCTGCTGCCGGAAGACGGGGTCGACCTGCGCGTGGTCATCAGCGCGCCGGACGCCAGCGGCCGCCGGGAGCTGTCGGTGCACTCGCGGACCGAGGCGGGCTGGGTACAGCACGCCGCCGGCACGCTGGCTAACGGTGCGGCCGCGGACTTCTCGCTGGCTGAGTGGCCGCCGTCCGACGCGGAGCAGGTCGACCTGACCGGGTTGTACGACGACCTGGCCGGTCTCGGCTTCGGCTACGGTCCGACGTTCCGCAACCTGCGGGCGATCTGGATCCGCGAAGGCGAGGTGTACGCCGAGGTCGCGCTGCCGGAGGGCACCGCGGCGAACGAATTCGGCCTGCACCCGGGTCTGCTCGACTCGGCACTCGGCGCGACCGACTTCCTGATCCCGGGCGGTCCGAAGGCGCTGACCGAGACGACCATCCCGTTCGCGTGGAACTCGGTGTCGCTGCGGGCCAGCGGTGCGACCGCGCTGCGGGTGCGGGTCCGGAAGACCGAAAGCGGTTCGTCGCTCGACCTGGCCGACGCTGCCGGTGCTCCGGTGGCGCAAATCGCCTCGCTGGTCACGCGGCCGGTGTCGGAAGGCCAGCTCGGCGCGAAGGTGCCGGACTCGCTGTACCGGATCGAATGGCAGCCCGCTTCCGGGGTCCGGCTGGTGCCTTCGCTGGATGGCTGGGCGGTGCTCGGCACCGACGACCTCGGTCTCGGCGTGCCGCTGAAGGCGGAGCCGGTCGACGCGGAGGTGCTGGTGCTGCCGGTCGGCTCGGGTTCCGGTTCGGTGCCCGCGCAGGTGCACCAGGTCGTGCAGGAAACGTTGCGGCACTTGCAGAACTGGCTGTCGGTCGGGGCGGGCAAGCTGGTCGTGGTCACCCGCGACGAGCTGGCGCAGGCTCCGGTCTGGGGGCTGGTGCGGGCCGCGCAGGCGGAGAACCCCGGCCGGATCCAGGTCGTGGACCTCGACGCTACGGCGGAATCGGCCCGGGCGCTGCCCGCGGTCGTCGCGTCCGGCGAACCGGAGGCGCGGGTGCGCAACGGCGAGGTGCGCGTGCCGCGGCTGACCCGGGTCGCCGAGGTCGGCGAGCCGGTCGAATGGGACCCGGACGGCACGGTGCTGATCACCGGCGGCGCGGGCCTGCTCGGCGGGCTGCTGGCCCGGCACCTGGTCGCTCGCGGTGCGCGGGACCTGGTCCTGACCAGCCGGCGCGGTCTCGACGCGGCGGGTGCGCGGGAGCTGGTCGACGAACTGGCCGGCGAGGGCGCGAAGGTGACGGTGGCCGCGTGCGACGTCACCGACCGGGACGAGCTGGCGAAACTGCTCGACACGCTGCCGCGGCTGACCGCCGTGGTGCACGCGGCCGGGCAGATGGACAGCGCGGTGCTGAGTGCGTTGACGCCGGAGCAGGTCGAGAACGTGTTGCGGCCCAAGGTGGATGCGGCGTGGAACCTGCACGAGCTGACGGCTGATCGGAACCTGGCAGCGTTCGTCCTCTACTCCTCGGCGGGCGGCCTGCTGCTCGCGGCGGGACAGGCGAACTACGCGGCTGGGAACGTGTTCCTGGACGCGCTGGCCGAGCACCGCGCTTCGCTGGGCCTCCCGGCGACGTCGCTCGCGTGGGGTCCGTGGGAAGGCACCGACGGCGAGGTGGACCTGGCACACATCGCCCGGTCCGGGGTCGCGGAACTGTCCGCGGCTGAGGGCTTGGAACTGTTCGACGCCGCACTGTCCGCTTCCTCGGCGGCGCTGGTGCCGGTGAAGCTCGACCTCAAGGAGGCCGACCGCGCGTCGGCACTGCTGAAGGGCCTGGTCACCGCCACACCGCGGCGGGCGACGGTCGCCGCGGCGGCAGAACCGGAGGCCGGGTTCGCCGACAAGCTCGCCACGCTCCCGGCGGACGAGCGAGACTCGGCGGCACTGCAGCTGGTGTGCGAGCACACGGCAGCGGTCCTCGGATACGACGACGCTTCAGCGGTCGGGGTCGAGAAGGGCTTCACCGACCTGGGCATCGACTCGCTGGCCGCACTGGAGCTGCGCAACCGCCTAGGCGCCGCGACCGGCCTGCGGCTGCCCGCGACGCTGATCTTCGACTACCCGAGCCCGCTGCCGCTGGCCCGGCACCTGCTGACCGAGCTGGCTCCTGCCGAATCGGAAGAAGCGGTCGAAGAACTGAACGGCACCGATGACGCGGCAGCGGCAGTCGCCTCGATGGACCTGGCCGACCTGGTCCGCTCCGCGATGGGCGGCGCCGAGGAAGGGGGCGAATCCCAGTGACCCGGCCCTTTGGCGCAGCGGCTCAGGACGACTGCGGGTTCGGTAGGGGTAACTAGCGGCTAGTCAACCGGCGGCCCGAGCTGATCGTCGCGATCGGCTCGGGCCGCCGGTGTGTCTGCGGGTGGCTTTGCGCGGCCTGGTCTGAGCCGGGGTTTGGAGGCGATCAGGCTGGATCTGCGGGGTGATTCTGCCGAGGCCGATGCCGCGCTGTGTCCGATGTGGACACGGGGCCGAGCTGGGGGCGCGATCGAGTCGCAAGCGCCTTGCCGGGTCGCTGGCCGGTTGTGTCACGGGAAAGTCCTTGCCCTGCACGGGTGGCGGGCAGATGCGAAGAGGCGGCCGTTCCCGGGTGGGCCGATCCCGTGGGGAGACGCGGCCAAACCCGTGCCAGAGATCGGGAATCCGGGCCCGCTGCGCCGCGACGGGCGATCGTGATGACCTCGGCGGCCAGCCGGTGCAAGGTTGGGCATATCGGGGCCGGAACCGTCGGGATCGCGACGGCTGCGCGCGGGTGGTCGCGCAGCCGGGAGCAGCTGCGGGCGAACCTGCCCGCGGCGGTGGAGAACGACGAGCTGTCGGCCGAGCACGTCGCGCGGCGCGTTGGGCGGCCGAGGGTTTCGTGCGCGCCGACGGGCTTTTGGCGCGGGAAATCGGCCCAGGGGGATGGCGCTGCTGCGGATTGGCCCGTGGTCCCCGGGGTGGACTCGGGCGGTTCCGGCTGCGACTCGCAGGCAGAGTTGCGCTGCTGCGGTTCGGCCGACGGTCGCGGGGTGATGCGGGGCGTTCTGGTTGCAGCTCGCGGGCGGGGTGCGTTGCTCCGGCTCGGCCACGGTTGCCCAGGGCGAGCGCAAGCAGTTCCGGTTGTGACTCGCCGGCAGGGTTGCGTTGCTGCGGTTCGGCCTGGTGCCCGGAATAGGCTCGGGCGATCCCGGTTGCGACTCGCAGGCGGGGGTGCGTTGCTGCGGTTCGGCCACGGTTGCCTGAGGTGGGCGCAGACAGCTCCGGTACGACTCGCAGGCAGGGATGCGGTGCTCCGGCTCGGTCCGTGGGTGCGCAGGGTGGATTCGGGCGGTTCTGGTTGCGGCTCGCCGGTGGAGGTGCGCTGCTCCGGCTCGGCCCACGGTTGCCCGGGGTGGGCGCAGGCAGCTCCGGTCACGACTCGCAGGCAGGTGAGCGCTGCTCCGGCTCAGTCCACGGTATCGGCCGCGACCCCAACCGGTTCCCGTTACGACTCGGTGGCCATGCCCAGAGAACAGAGGGAACCGGCCAGGGCGATGAGGTCGTAGCGGGTGTCGTCTTCGTTCGTGTGCCACAGGGTGGACAGGGTGCTTGCTGCCTGGTCTACGTCGCCGTTGTGCTGTTTCAGGGCGATCCACATCGCGGCGGCCACCGGTTCGCATTCGATGTGCCGGTTGGTCGTGCGGCAGGTCAGTTCCAGGTGGCCGCTGGCGAGCATGCGCTGGGTGACGCCGGGGGCGGTGGTGATCGCCATCATGATGGCCTCCAGGGTGAGGGGGGTGTGTTTCCTTGCTGTACCTAGTTTCTCGGAACGGGGCCGTCGGAGCCATGGGGTGTGCTCCTGAAGCTTCCCTGGGGTTTCCCCACCCTTATCCCCGGCGGATCCCTGGTTGCCAGCGGGGCAGGGTTGTGGTGGCGGTGTTCGGCTGGACAGGGGAGCGGCGTGGGCACCCCTCTAGTGAATCGAACGCGCGTTCGATTACGCAATCGCTCGAATCGGTCAACCCGTCCTGGCGAAACCAGACCCTCAAGATCACTGTCCAGACCTAAAACCCAGGCGGAGCGGCAGAGAACTGCCCCTCGCGCCCAGGCGGCGGCCAGCGAAACGCAAAACCGCGACACCCGGTAATCATGATCACCTAATTGAGTGACTTTAGATCGCGGTTGGCTGTGCTTAGGGGGCGGCTGCGACTGTGGCAGACGCAGGAAGAATGACCATTGGGTCGAGGAGCTTGCGATGGGCGTGAACTGGGGGCAGAACCGCCGCACCGAGCCGAACGAAGCAGTGTCCCTTCTCGAAGGGCTGCTGATCGAATGCGATGCGGGGGCGGGAGACACGGTATTGGTCGGCGGAGGACCGGCCAGCGGGAAGACGCAGGTGCAGAACCAAGTGGTGGCGCGGGCCCGCGAGCTGGGCGTTCTGACGCTCACCGCGGCGGGAGCGGCCGACGAGCGCGACGTCGACGGAGGTGTGCTCGACCAGTTGCTGGCCTGTCCGGCGTTGCCGCGCGAGGTGCTGGCCGCGGAGTGCGGCGGGGACCGGATCGCGGCGTTGTGCAGTGCCTTGCACCGGCTGGCGCGCGAGCGGTCGCTGCTGATCGCGGTGGACGATTTGCAGCACGTGGACGAGACGTCGGCCCGGCTGCTGCTGAGGTTGCAGCGGCGGGCGCGGTCGGCGGGAATGTTGCTGGTGCTGACGCAGCCGGACGGCTGGTATTCCGGCGAGGGCATGGAATTCGCCGCCCAGCCGCACCGGTACGTGCATCTCACGCCGTTCACCGTGGAGGCGATCGCGCGACTGGTCGCCGACCACGGCGAGGCCGAGCGGATCTACGGGCTGAGCGCGGGGAATCCGTTGCTGGTCGCCGCATTGGTCGACGCTCGCCGCGGTTCGGCGGACGACAGCGCGGCGTATTCCGATGCGGTGCAACGGCTTTTGCATCGTTACGGTTCGCCGCTGCGGGAAGTGGCGACGGCGATCGCGGTGCTGGACACCGACGTGACGACGGACGCGGTGGCGACCGTCGCGGGCGTCGACCCGGTCGAAGCGGAGGCGTCCGCCGGCGTGCTCGTGGAGACCGGCCTGGTCGACGGGGTGCGGTTCCGGCAGCAGCCGGCCGCGGCGGCTGTCGTCGGCGGGTTGCGCGGGTCGGAGAAGGTGCAGCTGCACATCCGTGCGGCGCAGGTGAAGCACGCCCGCGGGTTGCCGGCACCGGAGGTCGCGCGGCATCTCGTGGCGGCGGGCGAAGCCCAGGCGGAGTGGGCGCTGCCGGTGCTGGTCGCGGCGGCGGAGCAGGTGATGCTCGGCGACGATGTCGACTTCGCGACTCGCTGTCTGCAGCTGGCGGCGGCCACGACCACCGCGTCGTGGGAGCAGCAGATGATCTCGCAGCTGCTGGCCAAGATCACCTGGCGAGTCAATCCGGCGGCGGCCGCACCGCATCTCGCGGCGTTGCGCGAAGCCGATTCGCTCGACCAATCCGACCGGATCGCCCTGGTACGCCAGTCATTGTGGTTCGGCGACCGCGAAACGTTCGAGTCCGCACTGGTCCGGCTGGGCGACGACCTCGAGCCGCTGCACCCCCGGATGGCCGCGGAACTGACGCTCGCCGCGCACTGGCACTACGGCACGGCGCCGGGGTTGCCCTTCGACGCTTCGGATCCCTGGATGCGCACCGCCACCACCCTCGCCTCGGTATGGCGGGTCGGTGGCAGCGAAGAGACTTCGGTGTGCGCGGAGCGGATTCTGCAGAACTGCCGGCTGTCGGACACTTCGTTGGAAGCACTGGCCACGGCTATCCTCGCGCTCGCGTACGACGGCAAGGCGGACCGTGCCGAAGGCTGGTGCACTTCGCTGGCCGAGGAAGCGGAGTATCGCGGCGCGGTGACGTGGAAGGCGATGCTCGACGCTATCGGCGCAAGCCTGTTGCTGCGTCGCGGCGAACCGGCCGAAGCAGCGGAAGCGGCCAGCCGTGCGCTCGCGCTGCTTGACGAGCCGAACTGGGGCGTCGCGATCACGTACCCGTTGGCCACGATGCTGACCGCGTACACCGCAGCGGGTGCGTTCAAGGCCGCAGCAGCGGTGTTGCGCCACGCTCTGCCCGAAACCGTGTACGCGACACTCGGCGGCGTACGGTTCCTCCGGGCGCGCGGCCAGTTCCACCTGGCCACGAACCGAGGGCTCTCCGCGATGAGCGATTTCCAGCAATGCCAGCGGATTCTCCGAGACAGCGGCCTCGATCTGCCCGCGGTGGCGCCGTGGCGGACCGATCTCGCCGAGGCGAATCTGCGGCTGCGCAATCCGACTCTGGCGGTGGAGCTGGCGAAACAGCAGCTGGCGGACGCGAAGGACGCGTTCTCGCAGGCAGTGGCGCTGCGGGTGCTGGCGTTCGCCGGGGACAGCGGCGCGCGGCCGGGCTTGCTGAACCGGGCGGCGGAGGCGTTCAAGGAATCCGGCGACCGGCTGGAGCTGGCCCGCACGGTCCGCGCGATCAACCAGCTCGGCCAGCGCGCGGAACGCTCGGCGGGCCTGGTGAAATCGGTGCAGGTGCCGCGCCAGCCGATGCGTCCGCTCACCCCTCGTCCGGTGGCGTCGAGACCGGAGCCGCCGCGGGCGGATCCGGAGGGGCCGGCGGCGACCGCGCTGAGCGAGGCCGAACTGCGCGTCGCGGAGCTGGCGGCGCACGGGCGGACCAACCGCCAGATCGCCGAAACGCTCTACATCACGGTGTCCACTGTGGAGCAACACCTGACCAGGGTGTACCGGAAACTCGGCGTGGCCGGACGGAGCGCGCTGGCGGGCGAGCTGGCCGGTGCCGGGCAGTGACGGAAAGCGGGTCGCAGGTGCTGTCCGACGTCGAGCTGCGGGTCGCGGAACTCGCCGCGCAGGGCATGCCGGTGGCGGTGATCGCGGAGGTACTGGGAGTGTCCGCGAACACCGCCGCCCGCCACCTCGCCGCCGTCTACGTCAAGCTCCGGAACGCGTGAAGGGCCTCCCGCGCGAACTCCGCGAGAGGCCCTTCGGCGAAACCGGAACCGGGTCAGGACCGGCGGTCGGCGACCACCGCGTCGATGATGTCGTCCAAGGAGCGCGTCGGCACGAAGCCGATCTGGTTGTACGCGCGGGTGCAGTCGGGAATGCGGCGCTGCATGTCCTCGTACCCGTCGCCGTACGCCTCCTCGTACGGCACCTTCGTGATGGTGCTGCTCGAACCGGTCGCGCCGATCACGCGCTCGGCCAGCTGCGAGATGGTGGTCTGCTCGTTGCTGCCGAGGTTGAACACCTTGCCGTACGCGGATTCGTCGGCGAGCAGGTCCGCCAGCGCGGGCACGACGTCGTGCACGTGGCAGAAGCAGCGGGTCTGCTGCCCGTCGCCGAACACCGTGATCGGCTCGCCGGCCAGCGCCTGCGTGACGAACCGCGGGATGACCATGCCGTAGCGTCCGGTCTGGCGCGGGCCGACGGTGTTGAACGGCCGCACGATCACCGTGCGCAGGCCGTGCTCCACCGCGTACAGGTGGGCGAACGTCTCGTCCAGCGCCTTCGCCTCGGCGTAGGACCAGCGGTTCTTCAGCGGCGACCCGATGATCCGGTCGTCGTCCTCGCGCAGGCCGTCGGCGGTGTTCTTGCCGTAGATCTCGCTGGTGGACGCGACGAGGATCGGCACGTCGTGCCGCAGCGCCGCGTCGAGCATGTTCTCGGTGCCGTGCAGGTTGGTGCGGAGGCTGTCCATCGTCTTGTCGAGGATGGTGAACACGCCGACCGCGGCGGCGAGGTGGAAGACCGCGTCGATGCCCGCCATGCAGGATTCGATCGCGTTCGGGTCGGTGATCGAGCCGCGCACGAACCGGAAACCGGGGTGCCCGGCGACGCCGGCGAGGTTGTCCAGGGTGCCGGTGCTCAGGTTGTCCAGTGCGACGACCTCGTCGCCGCGGGCCAGCAGGTGCTCGGTGAGGTGGGAGCCGATGAACCCGGCGCCTCCGGTGATGAGGTAACGCACGTCAGTGTCCCTTTCTCAGTGTCATCCGGGGCTTCGCCCCAGGCCGGGGACTCCGCCGCCCGGAACCCCCGCGAAGAATCAGTTCGCGAAGAGCGCGCGGTCGAAGCGGTAGGTAGCGTCGATGACGGTCGGGCAGTCGGCGAGCCATTCGTAGTCGTGGCCCGGCTGGACGGTGTGGATGAGCGCGACGTCCCAGTCCTCGCCGTCCGGCTCAGGGACGGTGTCGAGCGAACCGCCGGTCACTCGGACATTCGGCACCAGCGGGTCGTAGTAGCCGACCTTCGCGCCCTTCGCGGCGAGCAGGTCGATGATGTCGAGCGCGGACGACGAACGCACGTCCTGCACGCCGGGCTTGTAGGTCACGCCGACCACCAGCACGCGCGTACCGGCCATGCCCTTGCCTTCGCGGGACAGTGTGTTGAGTACGCGGTCGACAACCTGCTTCGGCCGCTCCGCGATGGCGTGCATCGCCTGGGTCACCAGCGGTGCGTTGCTCTGCGTCGCGCGCAGCTGCCACAGCAGGTAGTGCGGGTCGCAGGGGATGCAGTGGCCGCCGACGCCGGGGCCGGGGTGGAAGGCCATGAAGCCGTACGGTTTGCTGGCCGCCGCGTCGATGACCTCGATCGGGTCGATCGCGAAGCCGTCGCTGATCTCGGCGAACTCGTTGGCCAGCGCGATGTTCACCGCGCGGAAGGTGTTCTCGTACAGTTTGGTCATCTCGGCCGCTTCCGGCGAGCTGACGCAGTGCACGGCCGGGGTGAGCACGTTGATCACGCGCTGCGCCATCGCGGTGCACACCGGGGTCACGCCGCCCAGCACGCGCGGCGTCTCCGCCTGGGTGTGGGTGACGTTGCCCGGGTCGATCCGCTCCGGGCTGGACGCCACGAACAGGTCGCGGCCGATCGTGAATCCCTTGGCCACCAGCGGTTTCACCAGCAGCCGGTTCGAGGTGCCGACGTAGCTGGTGGAGGTGAGGATGAACGTCTGGCCGCGGCGGGCGTTCGCGACCAGCGCCGCGCACGCCGCCTCCAGCGGGCCGAGGTCGGGCATCAGGTACTCGTCGAGCCCGGTCGGCACGCACACCAGCACCGCGTCCGCGTCGGCCATCCGCGCCGAGTCCGTGGTGAGCTGGAAGTCCTCCTGGTGCACGGCTTTCTCGAGCCGCCGGTGGTCGGCTTCGATGAGGTCGACGTCGCCCGAGCGGATCGAGTCGAGCCGGTTCTGCGACAGGTCGATGCCGATCACGCCGACGCCGCCGGCGTGCAGGCCGAGCGCGGTCGGCAGGCCGACGTAGCCCATCCCGATCACCGCGACCGACGTCAGTTGGTTCCGTTCGGCGAGGGCCTCGAATTCAGCGACAGTACTGGTCATTCCTGGTCACCCGTTTCTGGATGGGCAGTGGAAAAGCGAGCGGGAAAAGCGGACGGGAAGCCGGTCATCGGACCGAGCGGACGATTTCGAAGGCCTCGGCGAGGCCGGCGCTGACCTGCGAGCCGCGGTATTCGGCCAAGGCGCGGACGCCGCGTTCGCTGCGCGGGTTCGGCCACGGCTCGAGTTCTTTCCCGTAGGCGCGCAGTGCTTCGATTTTGCGGTCGAGGTGGCTCTGGTCGAGAATCTGCCAGCAGTTCGGCCGGAACGTGACCGGCAGCCCGGAGGCCTCTCCGACGTCGGTGGCGGAGCGGATCTCGAACGTGCGGACCTCGCGCACCGGGCCCTTGCCCGGCCGTCCGGCGACCCGCGCGGCGCGGCTGACCAGCGCGTGGTCGGTGCTCAGGTCGCACATGCTGGTGGCGAAAACGGTGTCCGGCTCGAATTCGCGGACCTCGCGCTCGACGACCTGGTTCAGTTCCAGATGGCTGACCGTGTCGAGCCGGTTGTCGCCGAATTCGTGGACTCGCACCCGCTCGATGCCGAGCGTTTTCGCGGCCAGTTCGATCGCGTCGGTGCGATCGGTGACCTCGGCGCCGGCGGCCGAACGCGAACCGTCGTCGTTGGTGAGAATGCAAAGCGAAACGGTGACGCCCTCGTCGGCGAGCCGGGCGATGGTCCCGCCCGCGCCGAGCGTTTCGTCGTCGCCGTGGGCTCCCACCACCAGAAGCCTGCGTGTCAACGTGTGCATACGATTCCCCAGTCCTTGTCCGGGCGGTGAAACCCCCAGCGGAAGCGAGCCGTGCGAAATGGCTTGGAACGCCAGCAAAATCTGACATCCGGGGGGTCTTTGCGACAACCCCTAAAGACCGTCTAAAGCGGACCTTGGCCGGGCTGGCGGACCGGCTCAGGGGTGGGCGCACTCGCACCGGAAAGACGGTGGGAAAGACCGCGGGCAGGCGAAAACCCGGCGAATCGCGGCGGAGACCTCGACCTGGCGGACGGCCGGGATCGAGCTAGGTGCGCGCAGGAGTTTCCCGCCCGGCGCACGCGTTTTCGACCCAGGCACGATTGCGGCCCGGGCGCGAGCATTCAGCGGGAAAGCTCGGGAGGAGGAATCAGCTGATCCGGAGTCGCGTCACCGGCATCCCGCGATGCGTTCCAGCTCCGGCACGAGGTCGTCCAGCGTCGGCGTGGCCAGCATCTCGTCCCGGACCTCGAGCGAACAGTCGCGAAAGGACGGTTCCTCCAGCAGCCGCTCAAGTCCATTTCGGACGGTGCCGGGGGTGACGTCCTCGAGGTCCACCATCAGGCCGTTGCCGCGCTTCACCTGGGCGAGCGCGGAGATCCGCTCGCTCCACGTGGTGCCCGGGATCACCAGCTGCGGGACGCCGTTGACCACCGCGTTGCCGATCGTCGCGCCGCCGCCCTGATGCACGATCGCGGAGCACGAGGCGAGGAGTTCGTACATCGGCACGAAGTCCACCGCGCGCACGTTGTCCGGGATCTTGTCCACCGTCGCGAGCTGCTCCGCGTTGAGCGTCGCGATCACTTCGACGTCGAGGTCGGAAAGGCCGTCGAGCAGCGCGGAAACCGAGGTCTCCTCTTCGCCGAGCGTCTGCCGGTTGGAGATGCCCAGGGTCAGCAGCACGCGCGGGCGGGCCGGGGGTTCGACGACCCAGCGCGGCAGCGCCATCGCCTTGTTCAGCGGCACGAACCGCGCCGGGAGGTAGTCGACGTCGACGCCGTCGTACCGGAGATACGACGGGTGGCAGTCGATGGTCTTGACGCCGTAGCGCAGGTTCTCGTCGTAGTCCGCGCCGTAACGGCCCACCTCGGCCGACATCCACTCCACGAACGGGTCCGGGCCGGTGTCCTCGGGCTTGCTCGCGCGCAGGTCCCGGTACTGCGCGCCGATCCGCGCCGTCTGGTCGGCCGCGTACATCATCCGCAGGTGCGGGACGCCGATCGCCTGCGCGACGATCGGCGCGGCGTAGACCAGCGGGTCCCACACGACGAGGTCCGGCTGCCAGTTGCGGGCGAACCGGACGAGTTCGTTCAGCAGCGGTTCCGGCGTGTTCCAGCGGAAAACGTCGACCCAGCCGTCGTAGACGGTGCGCACGTATTCCTCGGTGTAGCGTTCCGGACGGCTTTCGGAAAGCTGGTGCTTGCCGTGCAGCGTGTCGTCGCCGCCGGCGCTGAGCCGCCGGTGCTGCGCGATGTCGAGGTCCTCGCCGAACCACATCGCGTCGAGGCCGGTCTCGGCGAACGGCAGGACCTCGCGGGGATTGCGCTGGCCGACGAACCGCACCTCGTGCCCGGCGGCGGCCAGTGCCCAGCCGACCGGGGCCATGCTGTAGACGTGCGTCCTCGTCGGGAAGACCATCAACATGACTCGCACAGCGCACTCTCCGATGCCGGGGTCCGGGAACACTTCTGGGGAGACGGTAATCGCGGCCGCGCCCGCGGCAGACCCGGCAATGCGGCGTAGGGGTGCCGGACCCCTGTCCGCGCGGGCCGGCGCTTCCGCGTCCCGCCCGGTACCCGCTTTCCCGCCCCTAGCCGGGTTTTCAGGGGTCCGGCCGGGCCGCGCGCCGACCTACGATCCGAACCAGACGACCAGGGATTGCTGGCTTGCTGCAGTGGCGGAGTGCGGAATGCGTGAGTGTGTAACCGACGAACGAGGGGACTCCCAGTGACCCAGACACCGTCCACCGAGCAGATCGTCGCCGCGCTGCGCCAGTCCATGACGGACAACGAGCGGCTGAAGGCGGACAATCAGAAGCTCACCGCGGCGCTGAGCGAGCCGATCGCCATCATCGGGATGGGCTGCCGGTACCCCGGCGGGGTCGCCACGCCCGCGCAGCTTTGGGACCTCGTCGCCGGCGGCGCCGACGCCATCGGCGAGTTCCCCGACGACCGCGGCTGGGACACCGAAGCGATCTTCGACCCCGCGGGCCGTCCCGGCACGACGTACTCGAAGGAAGGCGGTTTCCTCTACGACGCCGCCGACTTCGAGCCGGAGTTCTTCGGTATTTCCCCGCGAGAGGCTCGCACGCTCGACCCGCAGCAGCGGGTGGTGCTGGAGACCGCGTGGGAGGCCGTGGAACGCGCCGGGATCGTGCCGTCGACGTTGCGGGGCAGCAAGACCGGCGTCTTCGCCGGCGTGATGTACCACGACTACGGCGCTGGCAGCAGCGACGGCAGCCTCGTCTCTGGCCGGATCTCCTACACGCTCGGGCTGGAAGGTCCGTCGGTGTCGGTCGATACCGCGTGCTCGTCGTCGCTGGTCGCGATGCACCTTGCCGCGCAAGCACTTCGGCGGGGGGAGTGCTCGCTGGCACTGGCCGGCGGAGTCACCGTGATGGTGACCCCGGACATGTTCGTCTACTTCAGCGAGCAACAGGGCCTCGCCCCAGACGGTCGCTGCAAGGCGTTCGGCAGTGGCGCCGACGGTGTCGGCTGCTCCGAAGGTGCCGGAATGCTCCTGTTGGAACGGCTTTCCGACGCGCGCCGCAACGGCCACCACGTCCTCGCGGTGCTCCGCGGGAGCGCGGTCAACTCCGATGGCGCGTCCAGCGGTATCACCGTCCCGAACGGCCCGGCGCAGCAGCGCGTGATCCGGGCGGCACTGTCCGACGCCGGGCTCAAACTGTCCGATGTGGACGCGGTCGAGGCGCACGGCACCGGCACGAAGCTCGGCGACCCGATCGAGGCGCAGGCGCTGATTTCCACCTACGGCAAGGCGGCGACGGCGGAACGGCCGCTGTACGTCGGGTCGTTCAAGTCGAACGTCGGCCACACGCAGGCCGCGGCCGGGGTCGGCGGCGTGATCAAGATGGTGGAGGCGCTGCGGCGCGGCGTGCTCCCGCGCACGCTGCACGCCGACGAGCCGTCGCCGCACGTCGAATGGACCGACACCGTCTCGCTGCTGAGCGAGCCGAAGCCGTGGCCGGAGACCGGGCGGCCGCGTCGCGCGGGCGTTTCGTCGTTCGGCATCAGCGGGACCAACGCGCACGTGATCGTCGAGCAGGGCGACCCGGTGCCGGTCCCGGCTCCGGACGCCGGGCCGGTGACCTGGCTGTTGTCGGCCAACGACCCGGACGCGCTGCGGGCGCAGGCGGGCAAGCTCGCCGCGGCCGCCGGTGAAGCGTCCGCTGTGGACATCGGATTCTCCCTGGCGACCACCCGGACCCAGGCCGAGCACCGCGCCGGGATCGTCGCCGCCGACCGGGCCGGAGCGATCCGCGCGCTGACCGAGTACGCGGCCGGCCGCACCCCGGCGGGTGTCGTCGAAGGGGTGGCCGGCACCGGGCGCACGGCGTTCCTGTTCACCGGCCAGGGCGCCCAGCGCGCCGGGATGGGCCTGGAACTGGCCGCGGCCTACCCGGCTTTCGCCGAGGCTTTCGACGCGGTGGCCGCCGAACTGGACAAGCACCTCGACGTGCCGGTGCGGACCGTGCTGGGCTCCGACGAGACCGGGTACACGCAGCCGGCGTTGTTCGCCGTCGAGGTCGCGGTGTTCCGGCTGCTCGAATCGTGGGGCGTCGCCCCGGACTACCTGCTGGGGCATTCGATCGGCGAGCTGGCCGCGGCGCACGTCGCCGGGGTGCTCTCGCTCGAAGACGCGTGCACGCTCGTGACGGCCCGGGCGCAGCTGATGCAGGCCCTTCCCGCTGGCGGGGCGATGGTCGCCGTCGCGGCTGCCGAGGCCGAGGTCGTGCCGCTGCTGACCGAGGGCGTGTCGATCGCCGCCGTCAACGGGCCGTCGTCGGTGGTGTTGTCTGGCGACGAGGACGCGGTTCTCGCGGTGGCATCTAGGTTCGAGAAGACTTCGCGGCTGAAGGTGTCGCACGCGTTCCACTCGGCGCTGATGGAGCCGATGTTGGCCGATTTCGCCTTCATCGCCCGGAACCTGACCTATTCCGCACCTGCGCTTCCGATCGTCTCGACGGTTTCGCCGGACGCCGACCTGACTTCGCCGGAGTACTGGGTGAGCCAGGTGCGCGACGCGGTCCGGTTCGCCGACGGCATCCGCACCCTGCTCGACGCCGGTGTCACGACGTTCGTCGAGGTCGGCCCGTCGGCCGTGCTCACCGCGATGGGCCAGCTGTGCCTGACCGCCGACGACCGGGCGACGTTCGTCCCGGTGTTGCGCAAGGACCGGCCGGAAGCCGAGTCGGCGGCAGCCGCGGTGGCCGCGCTGTTCACCACCGGGTCCACTGTGGACTTTTCCGCCTTCTACGCCGGCGGCGCGCCGGTCGAGTTGCCGACGTATGCCTTCCAGCGCAAGCGTTACTGGATGGAGAACCCGACCGGAGCCCGTGTCCGCGGGGTAACCGAGGTCGGGCAGGTCGACGCCGGGCATCCGCTGCTGGGCGCGGTCGTGACGACCGCTGACACCGGCGGCGTTGTGCTCACCGGGCAGCTTTCGCTGCGCGCGCAGCCGTGGCTCGGCGACCACGTCGTGCAGGGGGTGCCGCTGTTCCCCGGTACGGCTTTCGTCGAACTGGCCGTGCGGGCGGGCGACGAGGTGAACTGTGGGCGGCTTGACGAACTGACGCTCGCGGTCCCGTTGATCCTGCCCGAACACGGGGCCGTCCCGGTCCAGGTGACGGTGGGTGCGGAGGACGAGTCGGGCGCCCGCGCGGTGGGCATCTACTCGCGGGCCGCGGACACCGGGGAGTGGACGCACCACGCCAGCGGAAGGGTGTCGCCGACGGCGGACGCGCCCGTGGCCGCCGCGGAGTGGCCCCCGGCCGGTGCCGTCGAGATCGACGTGACCGGCCGCTACGACGAACTCGCCGCACAGGGCTTCGACTACGGGCCGGTGTTCGCCGGGCTGCGCCGGGTCTGGCGCGACGGGAACACCCTGGCCGCCGAAGTCGCGTTGCCGGAGCACACCGACGGTTCGGCCTTCGCGCTGCATCCCGCCCTGCTGGACGCCGCGCTGCACACCATCGGGCTGGCCGGGCTGACGGAGGACAAACCGGCGCTGCCGTTCGCGTGGAGCGGGGTTTCGCTGCACGCCAGCGGGGCGTCGAGCTTGCGCGTGCTGCTCTCCTCGGACGTCGAGAACACCGTTTCGCTCACCGCCACCGATCCCGCCGGGGCGCCGATCGTCACCGTGGGGTCGCTGGCGCTGCGGCCGATCGCCGACGACGCGTTCGCCGCGGTCACCCGTCCGGCGGCTGGCGACTCGCTGTTCCGGGTGGAATGGCTGCCGTATTCCGGCGATGCCGCTTCTGACGTTTCGCACGCGGTGCTCGGTGCGGATCCGTTCGGCCTCGGCGGGGAGTCCTATGTGGACCTTGCCGCGCTGATCGACGCGGGGAAGGCCGCCCCCGACGTGGTGACCGTGTCGTTCGCGGCTCCCGAGACGGCCTCGCCCGCCCTGGCGCGCGAGGCCGCCCATCAGCTGCTGGAACTGGTACAGGCGTGGGTCAGTGAACCGGCCCTGGCCGCCTCGCGGCTCGTCGTGGTCGCTTCTCACGCCATCGCGACGCGTCCCGAGGAGGACGTCGCCGACCTCGTCCACGCCGCGCTGTGGGGCGTCGTGCGGTCGGCCGAGCTGGAGTACCCGGACCGGTTCGCCGCGGTCGACGTCGACGGCGGCGAACTGCCGCTGGCCACGGTGCTCGGGGCGATCCGCGCCGGGGAGCCCGGGGTCGCCGTCCGGGACGGGGCGGTGCTGGTGCACCGGCTGGCGAAGTTCGCCCCCGAGACTTCGGCGCCGTCGCTGAACCCGGACGGAACCGTGCTGATCACCGGCGGCACCGGTGCGCTGGGCGCGTTGCTCGCCCGGCACCTGGTGACCGAGCACGCCGTGCGCCACCTGCTGCTCACCAGCCGGCGCGGCGACGCGGCACCGGGAGCGGCGGAGCTGAAAGCGGAGCTGGAGGAGCTGGGCGCCGCGGTTTCGGTGGTGGCCTGCGATCTCGCGGACCGGGCCGCGGCGGCCGAGCTGGTGGCCGGGGTGCCGTCCGGACATCCGCTGACCGCGGTCGTGCACACGGCGGGCGTCCTGGACGACGGGGTGCTGCTCGCGCTGACCCCGGAGCGGATGGACGCGGTGCTGCGGCCCAAGCTGGACGCGGCCTGGCACCTGCACGAGCTGACCGCGGAGCTGGACCTGGCCGCGTTCGTGCTGTTCTCCTCGGTCGCCGGCCCGTTCGGTTCGGCCGGACAGGCGAACTACTCGGCCGGGAACGTGTTCCTCGACGCGCTGGCCCACCACCGCACGGCGCTCGGCTTGCCGGCGGTGTCGCTGTCGTGGGGCCTCTGGACCGGCGGCATGGCGGGCGCGCTCGGCGACACCGACCTGGTCCGGATGGCGCGGTCCGGCGTGGCC
The DNA here is from genome assembly GCF_046195355.1 of Amycolatopsis sp. VS8301801F10. Classification (NCBI taxonomy): domain Bacteria; kingdom Bacillati; phylum Actinomycetota; class Actinomycetes; order Pseudonocardiales; family Pseudonocardiaceae; genus Amycolatopsis; species Amycolatopsis sp. VS8301801F10. The sequence continues at coordinate 3,313,408 of NZ_CP176065.1, forward strand.
GGGCTGTCGTTCGCCGACGGGCTCGAGCTGTTCGACGCGACGTTCGGCACCTCGCAACCGGCACTGGTCCCGGTCCGGCTCGACCTGGCCGGGCTGCGCGCCGGCGCGGACCGCGTGCCCCCGTTGTTGCGCGGCTTGGTGCGCGGTGCCCCGCGGCGCCGAGCCACGGTCGCCGACGACTCGTGGACCCGGATCGCGACCCTGCCTGCCGCGGAACGGGAACGGGCGCTGCTCGACCTGGTCTGCGGCACGGCGGCGGTGGTGCTCGGACACGACCGCCCGGACGCGATCGACCCCCGCAAGGGCTTCATCGAACTCGGCTTCGACTCCCTGACGGCGATCGAGCTGCGGAACCGGCTGGACGAAGTGTCCGGGCAGCGTTTGCCAGCGACGTTGATCTTCGACTACCCGTCCCCGGGTGCGGTGGCGGGGCTGCTCGGCGCGGGACTGGCGGATCAACCGTCCATTGTGGATTCACAGCTGGCGGCTCTTGAATCGGTGGTGCGGGACAACGCTTTGGCTGAGGACGAGCGGGAGAAGCTGGTCAGCCGGTTGACTGCGCTGCTGGCGTCGTTCTCGGCCCCGGAGGAGGCCGCGGACATCGAGAACGCCAGCGCCGAGGATCTCTTCGCGTTGTTGGACGAGGAATTGGACACCAAACCGGTGTGAGCATGGCGAATCCCCCGCCGCCGTCCAGTCACTGGCGTGGCGGGGGACTCGCGTGGTGCTCACCCCTCGGTCAGCAGCCCGAGGGAGCAGAGGGAGCCGGTCAGGGCCACCAGGTCGTAGCGGAGGTCTTCGACGTCGGTCTCCCACAGCGCGGCGAGGACGGCGCTCGCGTCGTCGAGGTCGCCGTTGTGCTGGTTGAGCGCGACCAGCATGGCCGCGGCCACCGGTTCGCAGTCCACCTCGTGGCTCGTGCTGGCCAGCTTGAGGTGTCCGTCGGGGAGCATTCGCTGGGTAACGCCGGGCGCGGTTCGAATAGCCGTCATGGCTGCCTCCGGGGCCGGTGGTCCGGTCTGTTCCTTGCGGTACCAGTTTCGCGGATCCGCGCCCGGCAGACCAGGGGGTCGGCACCTGAAGGCAGCCTGGGGTTTACTCCCCCGCAATCCGCCCGGGGGCCGGGGTCGCGGAAGCGAGCGCTTCCGCGCGCCAGTCGCGCAGGCACGCCGCGACGGTAGTCAGCACGGCGGCTAGCTGGGCATTCAGGTAGAAATGCCCGCCTTCCAGCACCTGCACGGCGCAGTGGCCGTTAGTATGCCCGCGCCACGGGTCGGCCTCGGCGGGGTCGACTACCGGGTCGTCCGCGCCCAGCAGAACCTGGACCGGGCAGTCCAGTGCGAGCCCGGGTTCGGGGCGATACGTCTCGACGGCCGTGTAGTCCCCGCGGATCGCGGGCAGCACCAGGCGCAGCAGTTCGTCGTCGCCGAACACGGCGCTGCCGGTGCCGCTGATTTCCTTGAGGGCAGCGAGCAAACCGTCGTCGCCGAGTTCGTGGACGTACTCCGACCGCGGCACGGACGGCGCCGGGCACGCGGACGCGAACAGCCCCAGCGGCCGGGTGCCCCGCGCCTCGAGCCGGCACGCGACCTCGTAGCCGAGCGTCGCGCCCATGCTGTGGCCGAACAGGGCCACCGGCCGGTCGATCCAGGGGGCGAGGTCGTCGGCGATCACGTCGGCCATCGCGGCGAGTTCGGTGCAGCACGGCTCGTCCCGCCGGTCCTGGCGGCCCGGGTACTGCACGGCGATGACGTCGGCGTCCAGTCCGCCGTCGGCGGCTGCCCGCGAGAACGGGAAGTACGCGGTCGCCGACCCGCCCGCGTGCGGCAGGCACACCAGTCGCACCGCGGCGTCGTCGGCCGCGTGGAATCGCCGGAGCCATCGGCTGGAGTTCTTGTTCAGGGCAGTCACAGTTCAGGAAGTCTCCGGTCCCTCCGCGGGACCGGCAACCCCTAGCGGCGCAGCGTCCGCGGGCGGTCGAGCCGCCCTTCGGCCGCCTCGCCGGGAGGGCTCGCTCAGGGGTCCGGGCAGCCGGTTAGGGGTGGGTACGCCGTGCTCGCCGCTCGTAACGTACCGCCTCAGGCGGGGTAGTGGGCGAGAGCGGAAACCTTCCCGCCGCAACCGTTTCCCGGGACCTCCCGGCAGCCGCGTCCGGGCGAACCGGCCCGTACCGCGCCGACGACCACGCGACTCAGGAGAAGGTCTGAATGAACAAGTCCGACGACAAGCTGGTTCACGCCCTCCGTGCGTCCCTGAAGGAGACCGAGCGGCTTCGCGCGCAGAACAAGAAGCTCAGCGGGGCCGGTCACGAGCCGATCGCGATCGTCGGCATGGCCTGCCGGTTTCCCGGCGGCGTGCGCACGCCCGAGGACCTGTGGCGGTTGCTGGCCGACGGCTCGGACGTCGTCGGCGAGTTCCCGGCCGACCGCGGCTGGGACACCGAGCGGCTCTACGACCCGACCGGCGAGCGGCCGGGCGCCAGCCGCACCCGGCACGGCGGATTCCTGTACGACGCGGCCGAGTTCGACGCCGGGTTCTTCGGCTTCGGCGAGCGGGAAGCGCTCACGATGGACCCGCAGCAGCGCCTGCTGCTGGAGACCACCTGGGAGTCGTTCGAGCGCGCCGGGATCCCGCCGGCTTCGGTGAAGGGCAGCCCGGTCGGGGTGTTCACCGGGGTGATGTACCACAACTACCCGGGCCACTACGGCTCCTCCGCGGTGGTGTCCGGACGGCTCGCCTACGCGTTCGGTCTCGAAGGGCCCACGGTGACCGTCGACACCGCGTGCTCGTCCTCGCTGGTGACCCTGCACATGGCGGTGCAGGCGCTGCGCCAAGGGGAGTGCTCGCTCGCGCTGTCCGGCGGGGTCACGGTGATGTCCTCCCCGCAGACCTTCGCCGAGTTCAGCGTCGACGACACGCTGTCGGTCGACGGCCGGTGCCGGTCGTTCGCCGAGGGCGCGGACGGCATCGGCTGGTCCGAGGGCGCCGGAATGCTGTTGCTGGAACGGCTTTCGGACGCGCGCCGCAACGGGCACCCGGTGTTCGCGGTCGTCCGCGGCAGCGCGGTCAACCAGAACGGCGCCTCGAACGGGATGATGTCGCCGCGCGGACCGGCCCAGCAGCGGGTGATCCGCCAGGCGCTGGCCAACGCCCAGGTGGCGGGCGACGAGGTCGACCTCGTGGAGGCGCACGGCACGGCGACCCCGCTCGGCGATTCGGTGGAGGCGCAGGCATTGCTGGCCACCTACGGCCGGGAACGGCCGGACGGACGGCCGCTGCGGCTCGGTTCGGTCAAGTCGAACCTCGGGCACACCCAGGCGGCGGCCGGGGTCGCTTCGCTGCTCAAGGTCGTGCTCGCGCTGCGCAACGACCTCCTGCCCAAGACGCTGCACGTGGACGAGCCGAACCGCCGGGTGGACTGGGCCTCCGGCGGCGTCGAGCTGCTCACCGAACCGGTGGCCTGGCCGCGCGACGAGCGGCCTCGCCGGGCCGCGGTGTCGGGGTTCGGGATGAGCGGCACCAACGCGCACATCATCCTGGAAGAGGCTCCCGAGGACACCGCGGTCGCGGAGCGGGAAACCCCCGCGGGCGGCGCGATCCCGTGGGTGCTGTCCGGCCGGAACCCCGAATCGCTGCGGGCACAGGCCGCGCGGCTGCGGGAGCACGTCCGCGACCACCCGGATCTCGACCCGCTGGACATCGGCTACTCCCTCGCCACCGGCCGGTCGGCGTTCCCGCACCGGGCCGTCGTCACCGGGACCGGCCGCGAGGAACTGCTTCGCGGCCTGGACGCCGTCGCCGACGGAGAGACCTCCGCCGAGGTCGTGCACGGGGTGGCCCGCGGCGAGACGTCGACGGCATTCCTGTTCTCCGGCACCGCGTCCGGCGGCAATGGACTCGGCCAACAGCTGAGTGCCGCGTTCCCCGCGTTCGCCACGGCGTACGAAGAAGCCCGCGCGAAGCTGGCCGAGCACGGCGAAAACGGCACCGCGTTCGCCGTCGAGGTGGCGTTGTTCCGGTTGCTGGAGTCATGGGGGATCACCCCGGACTTTGTTACCGGGCAAGGGATCGGCGAGCTGAGCGCCGCGCACGTTTCCGGCGTGCTGTCGCTGGCGGACGCGGCCGCGCTGGTGGCGGCTGCCGGCACCGACGCGCTCCAGAAGACCGTCGAATCGGTGAGCTACGCGGAGCCGGGCATCCCGGTGCTGCCGGGCGGCGGCACCGAGCTGGCGAGCGAGGAAGAGCTGCGCTCGCCGGCGTACTGGGTCCGGCGGCTCGGCGCGAAGGCACGTTTCGCGGACGGGATCCGGCACCTGGAAGCCCAGGGCGTGAACCGGTTCATCGAGTTCGGCCCGACGGGCGCGCGGGAAAGCCTGACCGGGAACGCTTTTGTCGGGTCCACGCCGAGCGAGGACGCGGAAGCCCTGACCGCCATGGTCGGAGAGCTGCACGCGCACGGGGTTTCCCCGGACTGGTCGGCGTTCTTCGCCGGCCGTGGCGCGCGCCCCGCCGAACTGCCTACCTACGCCTTCCAGCGGCAGCGGTACTGGCTGCAGTCGGCCAAAATCTACGGCGACCCGGTTTCGCTCGGCCTGGAACCGGTGGACCACCCGTTGCTGGGCGCGGCCACCGTGCTCGCGGACTCCGAGGGCGTCGTGCTGTCCGGCCGCGTCTCCGTCGGTACCCACCCCTGGCTGGCCGACCACGCCGTAGGCGGCTCAATTCTCTTCCCTGGCACGGGTTTCGTGGAACTCGCGATCCGGGCGGGGGACCGGGTGGACTGCTCCCGGCTGCGGGAGCTGACCCTGCAAGCACCGCTGGCGCTGCCCGCGGACGGCGGCGTCCGGATCCAGGTGAGCGTCAACGCTCCGGACGCGTCCGGCGCACGTTCGTTCACGATCAGCTCGCGCACTGACGACCTCACCGGCGACGGGACGTGGACCCGGCACGCCAGCGGGGTGTTGGCCGCTGCGAACGGCACGGCGTCCTTCGCGCTGGCTTCCTGGCCGCCCGCCGAGGCCGAAGAGCTGGAACTCGCGGACCTGTACGAGGAAATGGCGGAGCGCGGTCTGGACTACGGTCCCGTGTTCCGCGGCTTGCGGGCCGCGTGGCGGGGTGCGGACGAGATCTTCGCCGAGGTGAGTTTGCCCGAACGGGCCCGGAGGGACGCGGCCGGTTTCGGGCTGCACCCCGCCGTGCTCGACGCGGCACTACACGCGATCGGCCTTGCGGGCGAAGGAGAAGGCATCTCGTTCCCGTACGCCTGGTCCGGCGTGGAACTGTTTGCCTCGGGTGCCGCGGCGGCGCGGGTGCGGTTGCGGCGCACGGAGCCGGACACCGTGGCGCTGGAACTCGCCGACGTGGCGGGGAACCCGGTTGCCTCGGTCGAATCGCTGACGCTGCGGCAGCTCTCCGAGGAGCAGCTGGCTGCCGTCCGCGGGGCCGCCGCGCCGCGCCGCGAGCCCAGCCGCGCGCCGGAACCGGTCGCGCGGCGCGCCGCCAGCGCACCGGAGACGGCCGCGCAGGCCGGTGCCGAGGCCGACCCGGATTCCTTGCGCGGCAAGCTGCTCGCGCTTCCCGCCACCGAACGGCTCAAGGCCGTGCGCGGGGTCGTCCTCGCCAACGTCGCCGCGGTGCTCGACCAGGACTCGGCGGACCTCATCGACGTCGACCGCGCGTTCAACGACCTCGGGTTCACCTCGCTGCTGGCCGTCGAGCTGCGCAACCAGCTCGGCGCGGCCACCGGGCTGTCCCTTCCGCCCACCCTCGTGTTCGACTTCCCGACCGCGGCGGAGCTGGCCGAGCACCTGTACCAGTCGCTGCTCGGCGAGCTGGACGGCAAGCCGGAGCCGGTCACCCTGACCACCGTGGCCGGCGACGAGCCGATCGCGATCATCGGGATGGCCTGCCGGTACCCCGGGCAGGTCAGCACGCCGGAAGAGCTGTGGCGGCTCGCGTCCTCCGGCGGGGACGGGATCTCGGACTTCCCCACCGACCGGTCGTGGGACCTGGACTACTGGCTCGGCCAGGTCGAGGCGAGCGGGCGGGTGCCGCAAGGCGGGTTCGTGCCCGACCTCACCGGCTTCGACGCGGCCTTCTTCGGGATCAGCCCCAACGAGGCCCCGATGATCGAGCCGCAGCAGCGGATGCTGATGGAGACCTGCTGGGAAGCGCTGGAGCGGGCCGGGATCGACCCGGTCTCGCTCAAGGGCAGCGACACCGGCGTGTTCGCCGGGGTGATGAAGTCGGACTACGACCCGGGGCCGGGCGGCGACCTGGAGACCAACGGCCTGTTCCGCAGCACCGGCGTGCTCGGCAGCGTGGTGTCCGGCCGGGTGTCCTACGCGTTCGGCCTGGAGGGCCCGTCGGTCTCGATCGACACGGCCTGCTCGTCGTCCCTGGTGGCCCTGCATTCGGCGAGCCAGGCGCTGAACCAGGGCGACTGCTCGCTCGCGCTGGTCGGCGGGGTTTCGGCGCTCACCTCGCCGAGCCCGTTCGCCCACTTCGATTCCGGCGGCACCGCCGCCGACGGCCGGTCCAAGTCGTTCTCCGCGGACGCGGACGGCATCGGCTGGTCCGAGGGCGTCGGCGTCCTCGTGGTCGCGCGGCTTTCGGACGCCCTGCGCGACGGCCGCGAGGTCCTCGCGGTGATCCGGTCGAGCGCGGTGGGCCAGGACGGCGCGTCCAACGGGCTGACCGCGCCGAGCGGGTCGTCGCAGGAACGCGTGATCCGCAAAGCACTCGCGCTCGGCGGGCTGCGCCCGTCCGAGGTGGACGTCGTCGAGGCGTCCGCGACCGGCTCCACCCTCGGCGACCCGATCGAGGCGCGCGCACTGCTTTCGGTTTACGGGCAGGACCGGGCCGAGGACAGCCCGCTGTGGCTGGGTTCGGTCAAGTCGAACATCGGCCACAGCCAGGCCGCTTCCGGGGTCGCCGGCGTCATCAAGATGGTGATGGCACTGCGGCACGAGCAGCTGCCGATGACCCGCTACGCGGACAACCCGACCACGCAGGTCGACTGGTCGGCGGGGCAGGTCCGGCTGCTGGCGGAGACGATCCCGTGGCCGGACGCCGGACGTCCGCGCCGCGCCGGGGTCTCCTCGTTCGGATACAGCGGGACCAATGCGCACGTGATCATCGAGCAGGCGCCCGCGCAGGAGAAGGACGAACCCACGCCGCTCGCCGAGCCGCACGGGCCGCTGCCGCTGCTGATTTCCGCGCGCAGCAAGGAAGCCCTTCCGTTGCAGGCACAGCGGTTGCTGTCCCGGCTGACCGCTGACGACGCACCCGGCCTGCCGGACCTCGCGTACTCCCTGGCCACTTTCCGGGCCCCGGCCCCGCATCGCGCGGTCGTGGTCGGTGCGGACCGGGAGGAGCTGCTCGCGGGGCTCGCCGCGCTGGCGAACGACGAGCCCGCCGCCGCCGTGCTACGCGGCAGTGTCCGGGCGGGCGCGAAGACGGCGTTCCTGTTCGCCGGCCACGCCGTCGTCCAGCCCGGCACCGGCAAGGACCTCTGCGCGGCTTTCCCCGCGTTCGCCCGGGAATTCACCGACGTGAGCGAGAAGTTCGGGGCGTACCTGGACCGGCCGCTGCTGGACGTTCTGTTCGCTGAGGAGGGTTCGGTGGACGCGCAGCTGCTCGCGCGGACGTCGTTCACCCAAGCGGCGCTGTTCACCGTGCAGGTCGCGCTGTTCCGGCTGCTCGAATTCTGGGGACAGCGGCCCGACTGCGTGCTGGGCCGGGCCGGCGGCGAGGTGGCCGCCGCGCACGTCGCTGGCGTGCTTTCGCTGCCTGACGCGGTCAAACTGGTCGCCACCCGCGCGCAGCTGCTGGAGGAGATGACCGGCGGCGCGATGGTCGAGATCGAAGCGAGCGAGGAGGAAATCCGTCCGCTGCTGACCGGCCGGGTGGCGCTCGCCGAGGTCGCCGGACCGGCCTCTGTCGTCCTTTCCGGCGACGAGGAACCGGTGCTCGCGATCGCCGCCCAGTGGGAGGAACGCGGACGCCGGACCCGGCGGCTGCCGGTGCACCAGGCCGCGCACTCGCCGCGGGTCGACGAGGTCCTGGAGGAGCTGGCCGAGATCGCCGGGGAGCTGTCGTACGGCGCCCCGCGCGTCCCGGTGCTCTCGACGGTCACCGGCGCCCCGGCCGGGGACGAACTGTCCGATCCCGGACACTGGGTCGCCACGCTGCGGCAGCCGGTCCGCTTCCTCGACGCGGTCCGCGGTCTCGAGGCGATGGGGGTGAACCGGTTCGTGGACCTCGGTCCCGGCGGCGAGCTCGCGCGCGCCGTGCGGCCGGGTCTGACCGGGCCGGGCGAGGACGTAACCGAACTGCCCGTGCTGCCCGGCGATCTCGCCGAGACCACCGCGGTGCTGCGCGCGGCCGGACAGTCGCATGTGGACGGTCTGACCCTCGACGGCACCCGGTTGTTCGCCGGCCTGCAGGTGCGGCGGGTGCCGGTGCCGCCGTATGCGTTCCACCGCAAGCGTTACTGGCCGGACGTCGACATGGAGGCGATCCGGGCGAGCGGCGACCTGGGCTCCACCGGGCTCGAATCGACCGGGCACCCGCTCGTCGGCGCGGCGATGTGGCTGGCCGATTCGGACGGGATCGTGCTCAGCGGCCGGCTCTCCGCCGGCACCCACCCTTGGCTGGCCGAACACACCGTCGGCGGCGAGATCGTGCTGCCCGGCGCGGCGTTCGTCGAGATCGCTGTCCGCGCCGGCGACGAAGCGGGCTGCTCACGGGTCGAGGAGTTGACCGTGCACACGCCGCTCGTGCTGCCGAAGCGCGGGAAGGTGCAGGTGCAGGCCGTGGTCGGCGCGCGGGACGAGTCCGGCGTGCGATCGCTGACGGTGTACTCGCGCCCGGACGACCCGGTCGCCGGGTGGATCCGGCACGCGAGCGGGTCGCTGACCGGCGGGAAGGCCAGGCCGGAGGGGCTCGAGGACTGGCCGCCCGCCGAAGCCGAACCGGTGCCGGTGCACGGCCGGTACGAGGCGCCGGGGCTCGGCCGCGGGCCCGCGTTCCAGGGCCTGCGCGCGGGCTGGCTGCGGGGCGACGAGGTGTTCGCCGAGGTGAGCCTCGGCCAGGAGACGAGCCCGCAGGCCGGCCGGTTCGGGTTGCACCCGGCCGCGCTGGACGCCGCGATCCAGGCGTTCGGCCTGCGTCCCGGCGGCGAGGCGGGGCTCGCGGTCGCCTGGGCGGGCGTCGAACTGCACGCCACCGCGGCGGCGAAGCTGCGCGTGCGGATGACCCCGTTCGGCGAGGACGCGGTCGCGGTGACGCTGGCCGACCAGGCGGGCAAGCCGGTGGCCTCGATCGAGGCCGTGACGGTGCGTCCCGTCTCGGAGGCGCCGGAAACCGTTGCCGCGCCGGTGGAAACCGCCAAGGCCGCACCGGTCGTGGTGCGCCGCACGGCGAGCACCGCCGTCGCGGCCGACCCGGACGTGCTGCGCGAGCGGCTGGCCGGGCACACCCAGGTGCAGCGCGAGAAGATCCTGCTGCAGGTCGTGCTGGAGCACACCGCGGCCGTGCTCGGGTACGCGGACGCCGACGCGGTCGACCCGAACCGGCACTTCCTCGAATCGGGCTTCGACTCGGTGTCCGCGGTGGGCTTGCGCAACAGCCTTAACGAGGCCACCGGGCTGACGGTGTCCCCGACGGTCATCTTCGACCACCAGAACCCGGTGGCGCTGACCGCGCACCTGCTGTCCGAATTGGACGGTGCGGCCGCGGGTTCGCCGGAGGACCCGGCTTCCGACGGGCTGAAGCAGATGTTCTCCGAGGCCGTCCGCGCGGGACAGACGGAGGACGGGCTCGGCCTGCTGAGCGCGGCGGCCCGGCTGCGCCCGGCCTTCCAGTCGGCGGCGGGCATCGGCCAGCTCCCGGTACCGGTCCGGATGGCCGAGGGACCAGGGCGGACGCACCTGCTGTGCCTGTCCACCCCGGCGGCGATGGGCGGCGCGTACCAGTACGCGCGGTTCGCCGCGCACTTCCGCGGCGTGCGCACGCTGTCGGCGCTGCCGATGCCGGGATTCCTGGCCGGCGAGCTGCTGCCGGAGTCGGCCGAGGCCATCCTGGACGTGCTCGCCGAGAGCGTCCGCGAGGCCGTGGGCGACGAGCCGTTCGCGTTGCTGGGGTACTCGTCGGCGGGCATCTTCGCGCACGCCGTCGCGGGCCTGCTGGAGAAGTCGGGCACCGGTCCGGCCGGGGTTGTCCTGCTGGACACCTACGCGGCCAGCGGAGAGGACATCCAGCGCAGCGACCAGGAGGAACGGGACAAGGCCACGCTCGGCCTGGTCTCCGGACTGCTCGCGAACGAGGACCGGTACGGCCCGTACGACCGGACGAAGCTGACCGCGCTCGCCCGGTACCTGGAGGTGCTCCCCGAGGTCGTCCTGCCGGAGATCGCGGCCCCGAGCCTGCTGGTGCGCCCGGAGGACCGGTTCGACGCGCCCGAGGCCGGAACCGAGGACTCGGAAGCGTGGCGGACGGCATGGAGCCTGGCCGACGAGACCGCGGTGGTCCCGGGCGACCACTTCAGCCTGGTGGAGGACAGCTCCGAGACGACGGCACGGGCGGTCGAGGAGTGGCTTGGTTCGTGAGTGGTCGGCGGTAGTTGCGGGATTCGGGCGGCGGGGGTGTCTGGTCAGGTGCCTCCGCCGGTTCGGTGCCCGGAGCGAGACTCTTCGAGGAGGGCGTCCGCGCGGGGTCGGTGATGAGGCCCGGGCGGCGGGGGTGTCTGGTGGTCAGGGCCTTCGCCGTTTCGATGCCTGGAGCGGGATCCTTCGAGGAGAGCGGCCGCGGTGGGCTCGGTTCGTGAGTGGTCGGCGGTAGTTGCGGAATCCCGGCGGCGGAGGTGCCCGACAGTCAGGCACCCCCGCCGTGGTGGCGCCCGGAACGAGTCCCTTCGAGAAGAGCAGCGATCCCGTCGAGCACCCGGTCCAGACCGAAGTCCGCGTCCGCGGCCGCAGGGTACTGCCGTTCGGCCGTGAGGGCGGCCACCCGGGGGTAGCCGCGGTCGGCGAGCAACGGGTGCAGGAACGCGCGGACCCCGGCGGCGTGGCCGGGGAAACTGGCCGAGTCCGGGTCGGCGACGGCGCGGAGGCGTTCGGCCGTTCCGCGGGCGACGTCCGTCACCAGTCTCGCGCAGCCGAGAGCGTCCACATCGGACAGACCGGCGGCGGACAGCGCGGACAGCAGCAGTTCCGTCCAGCCGAGCAGGTGCGGGGTGACGGCATCGCCGCGGACCGGGACGTCGAGCAGCCACGGGCGGGCCCGGTAGCGTTCCAGCGCGGCGTGGGTCCAGGCCCGCGCGGTGGCCCGCCAGCCGAGGTCGTCCGGCAGGTCCGGCGGCGGGCCGAACCCGGCGTCCGCCAGGAGCACCAGGAGTTCGTCCTTCGAGCTGACGTAGCGGTACAGCGCGTTGGTGGTCAGGCCGAGCGAAGCGGCGATGTTGGGCAGGGACGCGGCCGCCAGCCCGTCGGCGTCGGCGAGTTCGACGGCGGCCTCGACGACCTGCGCCACGCTGTGCGAGGGCTTCGGGCCGCGGCGGGCGCGCGGCGCGGCGCCCCAGGCGGGGGTCAGCCCGGGGGGCAGCTGCCGGAGGTCGGCACTATCGGGCTCGGTCGTCATCTTTCGCTCCGCGGGGTCCTTCGAGTAAACTGTGCAAGCCCTACACTAAACAAGCTGAGAGGCTACGGGAAATGGTCGTGGCGGCATCCAAGCCTGCCCCAGCACGCGTCCTGGCCGAAGGTCCGCTGTCGTGAGCGCGACCCGCCGGTTCGCGGGCCGGGTGACCGAGCTGGACCGGAAGCTGGCGGCCACCGAGATCGAGCACGCCCGTTCGGAGGGTGAATACGACGTCGCCGAGGCGGCCCGGCGGCTGGCGCTGGTCCAAACCGCGACCACGCAGGCCGCGTTGCGCGTCGCGGTCGCCGGCCGGGCCGCGGACGCCGTCCCGCCGGCGCTCGAGGCGGCTCCGCGGATCGCGGCCGCGCTGTGGCTGGTCGTCAGCGTCGTGCACGTCGTCATCTGGCTGACGGGCGGCCTGCTCGGGGAGGAGTGGGATCCGTCGTGGCTGCTTTGGGTGCTGTTCGGCGGTGGGGTGCTGGCGGGCGGTGTGTGGGCCGCGCGTGAGTGGGATCGCCGCCTGCGCGCGGTCGCTGGGGCGGGCGGGTAGCACGGTCGTCCGAGGTATGCCTGCCAGGCGCGGCTGCCGGGTGACTCCATGCCGGAAAGTATCGGCGAACCCCGCGGGCCCCGCCGGGCGTGGGCGAACGACCGCGCTTCGCGGCCCGCAATAGGGGTATGGGGGCGACTCGGGCGCGGTTAATCTCGGATCAACATTCGCGCCGGGGTTCCCCGGTTTCTTTTTCTGGAGTGGATTCCATGCGTGTGCTCATGGCCGCCCCGTCTTCGCCCGCCCGGCTGCACAATCTCGCGCCACTCGCGTGGGCATTGCGGACGGCGGGCCATGAAGTGAAAATCGCCGGAAGTTCTTCGTTCGTCGAGGAGATCCTCCGCACCAGTTGCGTGGCGGTCGAGTTGGAAAGCGAAGCCGCGCTCGCCGAGTCCGGCGCCTTAACCGAGTTCGCGGAGTTGTGGCGTCCCCAGGTCGTGGTCTCCGACGCCCTCGCTCCGGCGGGAACAGCCGCCGCGCGAGCGGTCGGGGCCGTCGCGGTCCGCGTCCTCGGCGCGTTGGACGAGCCGGACGCGGACGACACCGCGGACGTCACCTTGGACACCGTGCCACCGTCGCTGCGGAACGGGAGCGGTTCCGTCCGCGCGATGCGGCACGTGCCCTATTTCGGACCCGTGGTGGTGCCGAACTGGTTGCGCCGCAAGGCCCGGCGCGCCCGCGTGCTGCTCTCCCTCACCGACGAGACGCTGTTCGCCCCGCTGTTCGATGCGGTCGCGGGAGCGGACTTCGAACTCGTGTGCGCGGCCCGCGTTCCGGCGGGTGTCACGTTGCCGGCCAACGTCCGGCTCGTCGACTCCGCGCCACCGGCAGCGCTGCTGTCAACGTGTGCGGCGGTCATCCACGACGGCGACGCGGCCCTCGCCCTCGCCGCGGCGGCGAACGGCCTGCCCCAGCTTTCCCTTGCGGAATCGGCGATCACCGCGCGCGTAGCGGCGGTCGGTGCCGGGAAGACCGGCTCCGCCGAAGGGGCCCGCACGTTGACGGCCGACGAGGAGCTGGGTCGCGCCGCGAAGGCGTTGCGGGAAGAGATCGCCGCGCTGCCCGCCCCGCGCACCGTCGTCGCCGAACTGACCCGCTGATTGAGGAGTCTCCTCGGCGCGAAACCACTGTCCGTGAGGGGAACCCGGAGGGAATCAAAGTCCCTCGGGGTTCCCCTCACGGGCGTCCGGGGCCGGAACCCACCCGGACTCCGCCGGTTAGGGGTGGGGCGGGAGAACACATCTGGATAGCGTTTTTCCCGGAATCATCCGGAAAATCGCGGCGACTTCCCGAGGCGGTCGATGACGTGAGTGCCAATTCCCGCTACGCCGGAGCCGAACTGGGGGCAATGACGTGAGCACGGAAAACGAGGGCAAGCTCCTCGGTTACCTCAAGCGCGCCACCGCCGAACTGCGCGAGGCGAAGCAGGCTCTGCGCGACGAGCGGCAGGCCGGCTCCGAGCCGATCGCGATCGTCGGCATGGACTGCCGGTACCCCGGCGGCGTCGGCTCCCCGGAGGACCTGTGGGAGCTGGTGGCGACCGGCACCGACGCCATCGGCCCGTTCCCCGCCGACCGCGGCTGGGCGCTGGAGGCCCTCTACGACCCGTCGGGCGAGCGGCCCGGCACCACGAACACCCGCGAGGCCGGATTCCTTTACGACGCCGCCGAGTTCGACCCCGAGTTCTTCGGCATCTCGCCGCGCGAGGCACGCGCGATGGACGCCCAGCAGCGGCTGCTGCTGCAGACGTCCTGGACCGCGCTGGAGCGGGCTGGCATCGTGCCGGAGACGCTGCGCGGCAGCAGCACCGGTGTGTTCGCCGGCGTGATGTACCACGACTACCTCGGCCACGAGGCCGCCGGCAGCGTCGTCTCCGGCCGGGTCGCGTACGCGCTCGGGCTGGAGGGCCCGGCGGTGACGGTGGACACCGCGTGCTCGTCGTCGCTCGTCGCGCTGCACTGGGCCGCTCAGGCGCTGCGCCGCGGCGACTGCTCGCTGGCCCTCGTCGGCGGGGTCACGGTGATGGCCACGCCGGGGACGTTCGTGGACTTCGCCGAGCAGCGCGGCCTGTCGGACGACGGACGCTGCAAGGCGTTCGCCGCGGGCGCCGACGGCACCGGCTGGGGCGAGGGCGTCGGCGTGCTCGTTGTCGAGCGGCTGTCCGACGCCCGTCGGCTCGGCCACGACGTGCTCGCCGTCGTGCGCGGCAGCGCGGTGAACTCGGACGGTGCCTCCAGCGGGCTCACCGTGCCTAACGGACCGGCGCAGCAGCGGGTCATCCAGCAGGCGCTCGTGGCGGCCGGACTGTCCACATCGGACGTAGACCTTGTCGAAGGCCACGGCACCGGAACGAAGCTGGGCGACCCGATCGAGGCGCAGGCCCTGCTGGCGACCTACGGCCAGCGCCCCGAAGCGGCCGGAGAGCCGCTCTGGCTCGGCTCGCTCAAATCGAACATCGGGCACGCGCAAGCGGCGGCCGGGGTCGGCGGCGTGATCAAGGTCGTGCAGGCCATCCGCCACGGCGTGCTGCCGAAAACTCTGCACGTGGACGCGCCTTCGCCGCACGTCGACTGGTCGGCAGGCCGGGTCGAGCTGCTCACCGAGTCCCGCGAATGGCCCGCGGTGTCCCGGCCGCGGCGCGGCGCGGTGTCGTCCTTCGGCATCAGCGGCACGAACGCTCACGTGATCGTCGAGCAGGCGGAGGCGGTCCCGGAGGTGCCGGTGACCCCGCCCGCGCTGCCCGTCTTCGCGTGGCCGGTCTCGGCCGACTCCGCCGACACCCTGGCCGCGCAGGCGCAGCGGCTCGCCGAACACGT
Organism: Amycolatopsis sp. VS8301801F10; assembly: GCF_046195355.1. Classification (NCBI taxonomy): domain Bacteria; kingdom Bacillati; phylum Actinomycetota; class Actinomycetes; order Pseudonocardiales; family Pseudonocardiaceae; genus Amycolatopsis; species Amycolatopsis sp. VS8301801F10. The sequence continues at coordinate 3,328,411 of NZ_CP176065.1, forward strand.
CGATACCGCCGATTCGCCCGCCGACCTCGGTTTCTCGCTCGCCACCACCCGTTCCGCGCTGGACCACCGGGCCGTCGTCGTCGGCTCCGACGACGCGGAGTTGCTCGCCGGGCTGACCGCGCTCGCCGAGGGCACCGACGCGCCCGGTGTGGTGCGCGACCGGCGGGGCAGCGGCCGAACCGCGTTCCTGTTCACCGGTCAGGGCGCGCAACGCGCCGGGATGGGCACGGAACTCGCCGCGAAGTATCCGGTGTTCGCCGAGGCTTTCGACGCGGTGTGCGCTGAGCTGGACCCGCACCTCGACCGTCCACTGAAGACAGTCCTCGACGATGCCGCCGAGCTGGAGCGCACGGGATTCACCCAGCCCGCGTTGTTCGCGGTGGAGGTGGCGCTGTTCCGGTTGCTGGCGTCGTGGGGCATCAAGCCCGACTTCCTGCTCGGCCATTCGATCGGCGAGCTGGCCGCGGCACACGTCGCCGGGATTCTTTCGCTTCCGGACGCGGCGGCGCTGGTCGGCGCGCGGGCGCGGTTGATGCAGGCGCTTCCGTCCGGTGGGTCGATGGTGGCTTTGCAGGCGACCGAGGACGAGGTCACCCCGCATTTGACCGCCGAGGTCAGCATTGCCGCGATTAATGGTCCGGATTCGGTGGTGCTTTCTGGTACCGAAGCCGCGGTCGCCGCGGTGGTGGCGGAGTTCGAGGGTCGGAAGTCCTCGAAGCTCAAGGTGTCGCATGCGTTCCACTCACCGCTGATGGAGCCGATGCTCGCCGAATTCGCGGTCTTCGCGGAGAAACTCGCCTACGCGAAGCCGCGGATTCCGATCATCTCCACGGTCGGTTCCGGCGATAATCTGTCCACTTCGGACTATTGGGTGCGTCAAGTCCGCGCCGCGGTCCGGTTCCACGCCGGGGTTCAGACGCTGGTGGACGAGGGCGTTCGGACGTTTGTCGAGATTGGACCGTCCGCGGTGCTCACCGCCGCCGCCCAGAACGGGTTCGACGACGACGCCCTCGCGTTCGTCCCGGCACAGCGCAAGGACCGCGCCGAGGCCCACACCGTCGTCACCGCGCTCGCGACCCTGCACGCCCGGGGGATTCCGGTCGACTGGGCCGCGTTCTACGCTGGTGCCCGGCGGGTCGCGTTGCCCACCTACTCGTTCCGCCGCACCCGCTACTGGGCGCCCGCCACCACCGCCGCCGGGGATGCCGGGGACCACGGCCTGCAGCCCGCAGGACACCCCGTGCTCAGCGCCGTCGTGCGAGTTCCGGACTCCGACCTGCTGGTGCTGACCGGCCGGCTGTCCGCCAGCACCGCGCCGTGGCTGGCCGACCACGTTGTCCTCGGCACGATCCTGTTGCCCGGCACGGCTTTCCTCGAGCTGGCGCAGCGCGCCGCCGACGAAGCCGGTTGCGCCCGGATCGAAGAGCTGACGCTGCACGCTCCGCTGACCTTGCCCGAGGGCGGGGGCGCGGCGATCCAGGTTTCGGTGGACGCCGAAAACGACGGCCGCCGTCAGCTCACCGTCCACTCGCGACTCGACGGCCAAGACGCCTGGATCCGGCACGCAAGCGGTTTCGTTGCTCCGGCAGAGGAAACGCCGTCGGTCGACCTCGCCGAATGGCCGCCGTCCGGTGCCACCAAGGTCGAGCTGGCCGATCCGTACGCGACTCTCGCCGCCTTGGGCTACGACTACGGCCCGGCTTTCCAGGGCCTGCGGGCGATGTGGCGCCACGGGGACGACATCTACGCCGACGTCGTCCTGCCCGACAGCGCCGACGCCGTCGGCTACGGCCTGCACCCGGCGCTGCTCGACGCGGCGATGCACGCCCAGCTGCTCGGCCCGGAGCCCGAGGACTGCGAAGCGAAGCCGATGCTGCCGTTCGCCTTCACTGGCACCACCCTGCACCGCGCGGGTGCGGCGGCGTTGCGGGTGCACGTCTCGCCGACCAGCCCGGACACCATCACGCTGCGCATTGCCGACGACGCTGGCGCGCCCGTGCTGTCCGTCGAGTCACTGGCCGCGCGGCCGATCTCGCTGGACAAGCTGGCACCGAGCCGGGATTCGCTGTTCCGCGTGGCCTGGGAACCCGCTTCGGCCACCGGGAACGCCGGTGCCGCCAAGGTCCTGGAAGTGTCCACTCCGGACGGTCCGCCGCCCGCCGCGGCTCGCGCGGTCGCCCGGCAGGTGCTCACCGCGGTGCGGGAACTGCTCGCCGAGGACGGCGAGACCCGTTTGGCGGTGGTCACGCGGGGTGCGGTGGCGGTCGGCGGCGAGGACGTCGACCCGGCCCTCGCGCCGGCCTGGGGCCTGGTGCGGGCGGCCGAAGCCGAGAACCCGGGCCGGTTCGCGCTCGTCGACCTCGACGCGGACGGCACCGTCGAGGCCGCGTTGGCCACCGGCGAACCCGAGTCGGCCGTCCGCGGCGGCAAGGTCCTCGTGCCGCGGCTGACTCCCGCGACCTCGCAGGCCGGGGAACTGAACTGGAACCCGGACGGGACGGTCCTCATCACCGGGGGCACCGGCGGGCTCGGCGCGGTCGTGGCGAAGCACCTGGTGACGCAGCACGGCGTGCGCCGCCTCCTGCTCACGAGCCGCCGGGGCGCGGCTGCGCCCGGCGCGGCCGAACTGAGCGAAGAACTCCGGCAACTGGGCGGCGAGGTGACGATCGCGAGCTGCGACGTCACCGACGCGGCGTCCGTGCGGTCGCTGCTCGACACGGTCCCGGCCGAAGCTCCGCTGACCGCCGTCCTGCACGCCGCGGGCGTCCCCGCCGCCGGCCGGGTCGAGGATCTCGCCGACGATGAGCTGGACCGCGTCTTCGCCCCCAAGGTCGACGGCGCGTGGCACTTGCACGAGATGACCCGCGACTTGGCCGCGTTCGTCCTGTTCTCCTCGGCCGCGAGCACCGTCCTCGCGGCTGGGCAGGCAGGGTATGCGGCAGCCAACGCGTTCCTCGACGAACTGGCTGAACACCGTCGGGCACAAGGACTTCCGGCGACCTCGTTGTGCTGGGGCGCGTGGTCCGAAGAGGGCGGCATGGCGGGCGAACTGTCCGAAGCGGACCTCCGCCGGCTCCGCCGCCTCGGCACGCCGCCGATGGCGACCGCCGAAGGTCTCGCCCTGCTCGACGCGTCCCTCACCGCCGAGGACGCCGTGCTCGCGCCGGTGCGGCTCGACCTCACCGCGCTGCGCGCCCGCGGCGACGCGCTGCCGCCGGTCCTGCGCGGACTGGTCCGGCCCGCACCGAGCCGCCGCCCGGCCGCCCGGTCCGGCGGCGCGGTCGCCGCCCGGCTGGGCACGCTGCCCGAGGCCGAGCGCGAGGCCTACCTGCTGACCGTGGTGGCCGAGCAGGTCGCGGCGGTGCTGGGCTTCGCTTCGGCCGCGGCGGTCGAGTCCGAGCGGGCCTTCCAGGAGATGGGTTTCGACTCGCTCACCTCCGTCGAGCTGCGCAACCAGCTCGGCGCGCTGACCGGCCTGAAGCTGACCGCGACCATCGTGTTCGACCACCCGACGCCGGCCGCGCTCGCCCGCCGCCTGCACGAACTGCTCGGCGCGGGCCGGGGTCCGGCCGAACCGCTGCTGAGCGAGATCGACCGGCTGGAAACGCTGCTCGGCGGCGCGGCCGGAACGCTGAACGGGTCGACCGCGAAGGTCGCCGCGCGGCTGGACGCCCTGGTGCGCAAGTGGGCCGACGCGCACGCCGGAGCAGAAACCGAAGCCGATCTGGACGAGGCCACCGACGACGAGCTGTTTGCCGTCCTGGACGACGAATTGGGCATCTCATGAACGGGCAGACCATGAGCAACGAGGACAAGCTCCGCGACTACCTGAAGCGTGCGACGGCCGACCTGAAGCAGGCCCGCCGCCAGCTGCACGCGCTGGAGGCGCGCGACACCGAGCCGATCGCGATCATCGGCATGAGCTGCCGTTACCCCGGGGGCATCGCGACGCCGGACGACCTCTGGGACGTGGTCGACGAGGGCCGGGACGTGATCGGCGAGTTCCCCGCCGACCGCGGCTGGGACATCGAAGGCGTTTACGACCCGACGCCCGAGCGGCCCGGCAAGACCTACACCCGGCACGGCGGTTTCCTTTACGACGCGGCGAATTTCGACGCGGAGTTCTTCGGCATCAGCCCGCGGGACGCCCGCCGCGCCGACCCACAGCAGCGGATTTTGCTGGAAGCCTCCTGGGAAGCGTTCGAGCGCGCCGGGCTCGATCCGCAGGCGCTGAAGGGCAGCTCGACCGGGGTCTACGCCGGGGTGATGTACCACGATTACAGCGGCGGCAGCCCCGAGGGCAGCCTGGTTTCCGGGCAGGTGTCCTACACGCTCGGCCTTGAGGGGCCGTCGGTTTCGGTGGACACCGCGTGCTCGTCCTCGCTGGTGGCACTGCACATGGCGGCGCAGGGCCTGCGTCGCGGAGACTGCACGCTCGCGCTGGTCAGCGGTGTCGCGGTGATGGGCACGCCGGAGATGTTCGTCGACTTCTCCAGCCGTCGCGGTCTGGCCGCGGACGGCCGGAGCAAGTCGTTCTCCGACGACGCGGACGGCACGTCGTGGGCCGAGGGCGTCGGCGTGCTCGTGCTGGAGCGCGTCTCGGAGGCGCGCCGCAACGGCCACCGGATCCTCGCGGTGCTGCGCGGGACCGCGGTGAACCAGGACGGCGCGAGCAACGGTTTCTCCGCTCCGAACGGTCCTTCGCAGGTCCGGGTGATCGAGGCGGCGCTGGCCGACGCTGGACTGTCGGTGTCCGATGTGGACGCGGTCGAGGCGCACGGCACCGGAACCGCTTTGGGCGACCCGATCGAAGCCCAGTCGTTGCTGGAGACCTACGGGCAGCGCACGACGGGGGAGCCGCTGCTGCTCGGGTCGATCAAGTCGAACATGGGCCACCCGCAGGCCGCCGCCGGCGTCGCGGGCGTGATCAAGATGGTGCAGGCACTGCGGCACGGCAAACTGCCGAAGACGCTGCACGTCGGTACGCCGTCGAAGCACGTCGACTGGACCTCCGGTGCGGTCGAGCTGCTGACGGAATCGCGCGAGTGGCCCGAGGTCTCGCGTCCGCGCCGCGCGGCGGTGTCCTCGTTCGGCGTCAGCGGCACCAACGCGCACGTGATCCTGGAGCAGGCACCGAGCGAGGAGCGGGAAGAACCGCCCGCGCCGGTGGTCCATCCGCTCGTGCTGTCGGCGAAAACCCCGGCCGCGCTGGCCGCGGCCGCCGGCCGGATAGCGTCCCATGTGGACGGTCACGCCGCCGAACTCGCCGACATCGCGCACACCCTCGCCGCCGGGCGAGCCCGGTTCGACCACCGCGCCGTGGTGCTCGCCGGAGACAGCACGCAGGCCGCCGAGGCGCTGCGCGCGCTGGCCGCCGGCGGATCGCGCCCGGACGTCGTCACCGGGACCGCGGACGTACGCGGCAAGACCGTGTTCGTGTTCCCCGGCCAAGGCTCGCAGTGGACCGGCATGGCGACCGCGTTGCTGGAGCAGTCGCCGGTGTTCGCCGCGCGGATGGCCGAATGCGACGCGGAACTGCGGAAGTTCGTGGACTGGTCGGTCATCGCGGTGCTGCGCGGCGAGCCGGGCACCCCGCCGGCCGACCGCGTGGACGTGGTGCAGCCGATGCTGTGGGCGGTGATGGTTTCGCTGGCCGCGCTGTGGCGGGCGCACGGCGTCGAGCCGGACATGGTGATCGGTCACTCGCAGGGCGAAATCGCCGCCGCGAGCGTCTCGGGCGCACTGTCGCTTGAGGACGGTGCCCGAGTAGTCGCGTTGCGCAGCAAGGCGATCGGCGATGTCCTCGGCGGCCGGGGCGGCGGGATGCTCGCCGTCGGACTGCCCGCTTCCAGCCTCGGCGCCCGGCTCGAAGCCTGGGACGGCCGGATCTCGGTGGCCGCGGACAACGGCGCCACCTCGGCGGTGCTCTCCGGAGACGGCGACGCCCTCGACGAACTGCGCGACCAGCTCGTCGCCGAGGGGTTCCGCGCCAAGCGGGTGCCGGTGGACTACGCGTCGCACTCCGCGCACGTCGAGCACCTCGCCGACCGGCTGCTGGCCGACCTCGGCCCGGTCGCTCCCGGAGCCGGGACGGTCGCGATGACCTCCACGGTGACCGGGGAGCCGGTGGTCGAGTCCACTGTGGATGCCCGGTACTGGTTCACCAACCTGCGCACCACGGTCCGGTTCGCGCCGGTGGTCGCGCAGCTCGCCGAGGCGGGTTACACGCGGTTCGTCGAGATCAGCCCGCATCCGGTGCTGGCCATGAGCATCCAGGAGACGCTGGACGAAACGGGCCGCACCGGCTCGGTCGTCGGCACGCTGCGCCGCGACGAGGGCGACCTGACCCGGTTCGCGACGTCGATGGCGGAGTACTCGGTCCGCGGCGGCTCGGTCGACTGGCTCTCGCTGGTCCCCGGCGGCCGGATTGCCGACCTGCCGACGTATCCGTTCCAGCACAAGCGTTTCTGGCACGAGGAAGAAACTGGCACCGCGACGGCGGCCTCCGCTCCGGCAGCCGACCAGGACTTCTGGCAGGACGTGACCGGCGGCGACGTCGACGCGCTCGCCGCCCGGCTCGGGATCGAAGCGGCTCCGCTGGCGGAGGTCGTCCCGGCACTGGCCGCCTGGCACAGCCGCCGCAGCGAACTGTCCACAATAGAATCGTGGCGCTACCGCGTCTCGTGGGCGCCGGTGAGCGTCGCGGGCGAGCTGTCCGGCAGCTGGCTGGTCGTCGTTCCCGCCGATGTTCCCGAGGCGGCCGAATTGGCCGACGCGCTGGGCGACGTCGTGCGGGTGACCGCGACGGCGGACCGCGAGGAACTGGCCGGGCTGCTCGCCGAGGCGACAGCGCAGCGCTCGTTCGACGGCGTGCTGTCGCTGCTCGCCCTCGACACCCGCGAACACCCGGAGCACCCCGCGCTCAGCACCGCGGTCGCCGCCACCATCGCGCTGCTGCAAGCCCTGCGCGACACCGGGATCGACGCCCCGGCCTGGGTGGTCACCCGTGGCGCGGTCGCGGTGGACGCCTTCTCCAGCGCCGACCCGGCCGCCGCGGCGGTGTGGGGCCTCGGCACGGTCGTCGCGCTCGACCAACCCGCTACCTGGGGCGGTCTCGTCGACGTCGAGGGGCCCGCGGACGCCGCGCGGCTGGCCGCGGTGGTGTCCGGAGCGGACAACGAGGACCAGGTCGCGATCCGGCCGTCCGGGGTGTTCGCGAAGCGGATGGTGCGCGCGCCGCTGGCAGCGACCGAAACGGAATGGAAGCCGCGCGGCACCGTGCTCATCACCGGCGGCACCGGCGCGGTCGGCGCGCACGTCGCGCGCTTGCTGGCCGGACGGGGTGCGGAGCATCTGGTGCTGACCAGTCGTCGCGGACTCGAAGCCGAAGGCGCGCGTGAGCTGGTGGAAGAGCTGTCCGGCACGCGCGTCACGGTCGCGGCCTGCGACGTCACCGACCGGGCGGCGCTGTCCAAGCTGCTGGCCGAGCATCCGCCCACTGCGGTGGTGCACGCCGCCGGGGTGCTGACCGACGAACCCGCTCTGGCCGACGTCACGCCGGCGGAATTCGCTGCCGCCACGCGCGCCAAGATCACCGGCGCGGCCCTGCTCGACGAGCTGCTGGGCGACACCGAACTGGACGCGTTCGTGCTGATGTCCTCCGGCGCTGCCGTGTGGGGCACCTCCGGCCAGCCCGCCTACGCCGCGGGCAACGCCTACCTCGACGCGCTCGCCCGCCGTCGCCGCGCCGCCGGACGCACCGCGACCGCGGTCGCGTGGGGCTCGTGGGGCGGCGGGGGCATGGTCGGCGCCGAAGCGAGCGACCTGCTGCGGCGGATCGGCCTGGCCGAGATGGCCCCGGAACTCGCCGCCGAGGCACTGGGCCAGGCACTGGACCGCGACGAGGCCCACCTGGTGGTCGCCGACATCGACTGGGCCACGTTCGCCCCGGTGTACCAGCTCGCCCGGCCGCGGCCGCTGCTGCGCGCGCTGGCCGAGGTCGCCGAGGAGGAGACCGGCCCGGTCGAGGACACCGGCGACCTCAAGGGGAAGCTGGCCTCGCTGACGCCCGCCGAACAGCAGCGGACGCTGCTGGACCTGGTCCGCGGCCAGGTCGCCGTGGTCGCCGGCTACGACAACGCCTCGGCGGTCGAACCGGCCCGCGCGTTCAAGGAACTCGGGTTCGATTCGGTGACCGCGGTCGACCTGCGCAACCGGCTCGGCGCCGCCACCGGGCTCAAGCTCCCGGCCAGCGTCGCCTTCGACCACGTCAACCCGCGGGCGCTCGCCGAGCACCTGTGGACGCAGCTGGGCGGCGGCGAAGCGGCGGTCCCGCTGGAAACGGAACTGGACCGGCTCGAGGCGGTCACGTCCACTTTGGACGCCGCGGAGATCGACCGGTCCCGGATCATCGCCCGCCTGCAGGCGATCGTGACCGCCCTGCACAAGACCCAGGCCGGCACCAAGGCCACCGACGTCCTGCGAACCGCGACCACGGACGAGCTGTTCGCCCTCATCGACAACGAACTCGGCGCCTGAGCGCACCCACCCAGCGACAAGAGGATTCTGGCGATGACTGACGAAAGCAAGCTGGTCGACTACCTGAAGCGGGTGACCGCGAACCTGCAGGAGACGCGTGAGCGGCTTCGTCAGGTCGAGGCGGCGGAGGCCGAGCCGATCGCGATCGTGGCGATGGGCTGCCGGTACCCGGGCGGCGTGCGCTCGCCGGAAGACCTGTGGGAGCTGGTGGCCGACGGCCGGGACGCGATCGGCGCGTTCCCGACGGACCGAGGCTGGAACCTGGACACCCTGTTCGACGCCGACCCGGACAGCCCGGGCACGAGCTACGTGAACGAAGGCGGCTTCGTCCACGACGTGGGCGAGTTCGACGCGCCGTTCTTCGGGGTTTCGCCGCGTGAGGCGCTCGCGATGGACCCGCAGCAGCGGCTGCTGCTGGAGCTGGCGTGGGAGACGTTCGAACGAGCCGGCATCGCCCCGCATTCGCTCGCCAAGCAGCAGGTGGGCGTGTTCGTCGGCAGCGGCGAGCAGGACTATTACGACGAGTTGCCGCCGTCCGTGCTCGCGGGCGAGGTGGCGGACTACCTGAGCACCGGCAACGCCGCTTCGGTGATCTCGGGCCGGATCGCTTACGCGCTGGGTCTGGAAGGCCCGGCCCTGAGCGTGGACACTGCGTGCTCGTCGTCGCTGGTCGCGCTGCACCTCGCCGTGCAGGCCCTGCGGCAGCGCGACTGCTCGCTGGCGCTGGCCGGTGGCGTGATGGTGATGTCGCGCCCCGGGCCGTTCCTGGCGTTCAGCCGGCAGCGCGGGCTCGCCGCGGACGGCCGCTGCAAGGCGTTCTCCGACAGTGCCGACGGAACGGGCTGGGCGGAGGGAGCCGGAACGCTGTTGCTGGAACGGCTTTCCGACGCGCAGCGCAACGGGCACCCGGTGCTCGCGGTGGTGCGCGGTTCGGCGGTGAACTCCGACGGTGCGTCGAATGGCCTTACCGCACCGAATGGTCCTTCGCAGCAGCGGGTGATCCGGCAGGCGTTGGCCAACGCGCGGCTGTCGGCGTCCGATGTGGACGCTGTCGAGGGCCACGGCACGGGCACCACGCTGGGCGACCCGATCGAGGCGCAGGCCGTGCTGGCCACCTACGGCCAGGACCGGGACCGTCCACTGTGGCTCGGTTCGATCAAGTCGAACATCGGGCACGCGCAGGGCGCGGCGGGCGTCGGCGGGGTGATCAAGATGGTGCAGGCGCTGCGGCACGGTCTGCTGCCGCGCACGCTGCACATCACCGAACCGTCCACTGAGGTCGACTGGTCGGCCGGGAACGTCGAGCTGCTCACGGAGGAGCGTTCCTGGGCCGCGGACGGGCGGACGCGTCGCGCCGGGGTGTCGTCGTTCGGCGTGAGCGGCACCAACGCACACGTGATCGTCGAGGAAGCTCCCGCCGTCGAAGCGGACGAGGTGACGCCGAGCTGGCCCGAAGACGTCCCCGTCCCGTGGCCGCTCGCCGGGCACGGTGGCGCGGCACTGAAGGCGCAGGCAGCCCAGCTGCTGTCCGTTGTGGACGCTGCCACCCCGCTCGACCTCGGTTTCTCCCTGGCGACCTCCCGGTCGCCGCTCAGCCACCGCGCCGTCGTGCTCGACGGGAAGGCCGGGGTCGCCGCCCTAGCGGACGGCGTCGCCTCGCCGGACGTCATTACCGGCACGCAGGTCGAAGGGCTGACCGCGTTCCTGTTCTCCGGTCAGGGCGCGCAGCGCGCGGGCATGGGGGCCGAGCTGTCCGCCGCATTCCCGGTGTTCGCCCAGGCGCTGGACGAGGTCTGCGCGGAACTGGACCAGCACCTCGACCGTCCACTGAAGAAAGTCATCTTCGAGAAGCCGCGCTTGCTCGACCAGACCGGCTACACCCAGCCCGCGCTGTTCGCGATCGAGGTGGCGCTGTTCCGGCTGCTGTCTTCGTGGGGCCTCAAGCCCGACTTCCTGCTCGGCCACTCGGTCGGCGAACTGGCCGCCGCGCACGTCGCGGGTGTGCTGTCGCTGGCCGACGCCTGTGCTCTCGTCGCGGCCCGGGCGCGGTTGATGCAGGCGCTTCCGTCCGGTGGGTCGATGGTGGCTTTGCAGGCGACCGAGGACGAGGTCACTCCGCATTTGACCGCCGAGGTCAGCATTGCCGCGATCAACGGTCCGGATTCGGTGGTGCTGTCCGGTACCGAGGCCGCGGTCGCCGCGGTGGTGGCGGAGTTCGAGGGGCGGAAGTCCTCGAAGCTCAAGGTCTCACACGCGTTCCACTCGCCGCTGATGGAGCCGATGCTGGCGGAGTTCGCCGCAGTCGCCCGCACGCTCACCTACTCCCCGCCCACGATTCCGTTGCTCTCCAACGTTTCCGGCGCACCTGCCGGGGCGGAGATCGCCACGCCGGAGTACTGGGTCTCGCACGTCCGCGCCGCGGTCCGGTTCCACGACGGGCTGACCGCGCTGAGCGCGCAGGGCGTTTCCCGGTTCGTCGAGGTCGGCCCGGACGGCGTGCTGTCCGCGCTCGCCCGGCAGAGCTTCGACGCGGTGGTCGTGCCGGTCCTGCGCAAGGACCGGCCGGAGCCGCGGGCGGCGCTCACCGCGCTGGCCGAGCTGTTCGTCAGCGGCCTGACTCCGGACTGGGCCGCGGTCTTCGCCGACCGTGGCGCGCAGCGGGTCGACCTGCCGCCGTATGCCTTCCAGCGCAAGCGTTATTGGCTCGACGCGCGCGCCAACCGCGACGAGGTCACTGCCGCTGGACTGACCTCCGCCGGGCACCCTCTGCTCGGCGCCGCGGTCGCGCTCGCCGACACCGACGGCGTGGTACTCACCGGACGGCTTTCCGCGGAGACGCACGCGTGGCTGGCCGAGCACCGGCTCGGCGAGGTCATCACTGTGCCCGGCACGGCGTTCCTGGAGCTGGTGGTCCGCGCCGGCGACCAGGTCGGCAGCGGCCGGATCGAGGAACTCACCCTCAGCAGCCCGCTGGTGGTGCCGGAGCGCGGCGGCGTTCAGGTCCAGGTGACCGTCGGGGCGGCGGATGAGCGCGGGGTCCGCGCCGTGACGGTCCACTCGCGCGAGGAAGGTGCCGAAGGCGAACCGTGGACGCTGCACGCGAGCGGCACGGTCACGCCACCGTCGTACCGCGGCGGGGTGGAGCTGGCCGAGTGGCCGCCCGCCGGTGCCGAGCCGGTCGGGATCGAGGGCGTGTACGACGACTTCGCCGACACCGGCCTCGCCTACGGCCCGCTTTTCCGTTCTCTGCAAGCAGTTTGGCAGCGCGAGGGCGAGATCTTCGCCGAAGTCGCGTTGCCGGAGGACAACGACGCTGCCCGCTTCGGCCTCCACCCGGCCGCACTCGACGCCTGCACCCACGCGCTGCGCGTCGCGGGCGGCGGGGACGGCGGCGTCGGCCGGGTCCCGTTCTGCTGGACCGGAGTCGAACTGCACGCCACCGGTGCCTCGGCGCTGCGGGTGCGGTTCACGCCGACCACCGAGGACGGCTACGAAGTCGCTCTCGCCGACGCTACCGGGGCGCCCGTCGCCACCGTGGCCGAGGCGGTGTTCCGCGCTGCCACTACGCCGGTCGCGACCGACGCGGCCGCGCCGCTCTACCGGATCGAGTGGCGGCGGATCCCCACTGAGTCCACTGTGGACGCATCAACGGTCGAGATCTTCGACTGCTTCGGCGAAACTGGCACGGCGGAGGAGACGCACGCACTGACCGCCCGCGTCCTCGGCGCCCTGCAGACCTGGCTCGCGCAGGAGCACCCGGCGGACGCACGCCTGGTCGTGGTGACCCGCGGAGCCGTCGCGGCCGCCGGTGGGGTCGCCGACCTCGCCGCCTCCGCTGTCTGGGGCCTCGTGCGCTCCGCGCAGGAAGAGAACCCGGACACGTTCGTGCTCCTGGACCTCGACGCCGAGACCGAGGCGGGCGCAGTCCTGCCGCAGGTGCTCGCCACCGGGGAACCGCAGCTCGCCGTCCGGACCGGCAGCGTGGTCGTCCCGCGGCTCGTGCGTACCACCTCCGCGACCGAGCCGGCGTACTTCGACCCGGACGGCACCGTGCTGATCACCGGGGCCTCCGGTGCGCTCGGCGGCACGGTGGCCCGGCACCTCGTCCACGAGCACGGCGTCCGCCGGCTGCTGCTGGTCAGCCGGCGCGGCACTCCCGAGCTGGCCAACCTGGCCGCCGAGCTGGGCGTGCACGTCGACCTGGCGCAGTGTGACGTCGCCGACCGCGCCGCGCTCGCCGAGGTGCTGGCCTCGATCCCCGCGGAGCACCCGCTCACCGCGGTGGTGCACGCCGCCGGAGTGCTCGACGACGGCGTGGTCACCGCTTTGACGCCGGAGCGGGTCGACGCCGTGCTCCGGCCCAAGGTCGACGGCGCGCTGAACCTGCACGAACTCACCCGCGACACCGCGCTCTCCGCGTTCGTGCTGTTCTCGTCGGTCTCCGGCGTGCTCGGCGCGCCCGGCCAGGGCGGATACGCCGCCGCGAACGCGTTCCTCGACGCCCTCGCCGCCGACCGCGTCGCGCACGGCCTGCCGGCGGTGTCGCTGGACTGGGGCCTGTGGGGCGAGGCCGGCGGCATGGGCGGCACCCTGGCCGAGTCCGAGATTTCCCGCCTGGCCGCGAGCGGCATCGTGCCGTTGTCCACGGCGGCCGCGCTGGACCTGCTCGACCGGGCGCTGGCCATCCGGCAGCCTGCCGTCGCCGCGGCGAAGCTCGACCTGCCGACGCTGCGCAAGCTCGACCGCGTCCCGAAGATCCTGGAAGAACTCACCGGCCGGGGAGCCCGGCGCGTCGCGGCGAGTGCGACCGCCGCTCCGGCGGACTCCTTCGCCGCGCGGTTGCTGGCCCTGCCCGAGGGCGACCGCGCCGACGCCGTGCTGGAACTCGTGCGCGGCCACGCCGCGACCGTGCTCGGCTACGGCGGTGCACACGAAATCGAGTCGTCGGCCCAGTTCTCGTCGCTCGGTTTCGATTCGCTGACCGCCATCGAGTTGCGCAACGGGCTCACTGCGGCGACCGGGCAGCGGTTGCCCGCAACGCTGATCTTCGACTATCCGACCCCGTCAGTGCTGGCCGCGCACCTGCTCGGCGAGCTGGCGGGCACGACCGTCGAGATCGCGGCGGTGTCCACTAAGGACAAATCGGAAGAGCCGATCGCGATCGTCGGCATGGCTTGCCGCCTGCCTGGCGGGGTCACCTCGCCGGAACAGCTGTGGGAGCTGGTCGCTGAGGGTCGCGAGGCGATCGGGGACTTCCCGACCGACCGCGGCTGGGACGTCGACGGCCTGCTGGACCCGACCGGCCGCCGTCCCGGCACCACCTATGTCGCCCGCGGCGGATTCGTCTACGACGCCGGTGATTTCGATCCGACGTTCTTCGGTGTCTCGCCGAAGGAAGCGCCGATGATCGACCCGCAGCAGCGGTTGCTGCTCGAAGCGTCCTGGGAAGCGCTGGAGCGGTCCGGCATCGACCCGGTGTCGCTCAAGGGCAGCCCGACCGGCGTGTACGCCGGCGTCCAGTACCACGACTACGTGGGTGCGAACAGCGCTGGTTCGATCGTCACCGGCCGGATTTCCTACACCCTCGGACTCGAGGGTCCGGCCGTGTCGGTCGACACCGCGTGCTCGTCGTCGCTGGTCGCGATGCACATGGCGGCCCAGGCACTGCGCGGCGGCGACTGCTCGCTCGCGCTGGCCGGTGGGGTCACGGTGATGGCGACGCCGGAGACCTTCGTGGAGTTCAGCCGTCAGCAAGGGCTGGCCCGCGATGGCCGGTGCAAGGTGTTCTCCGACGACGCCGACGGAACCACCTGGTCGGAAGGTGTCGGTGTGCTGGTGTTGGAGCGTCTGTCCGACGCCCGCGCGAACGGTCACCCGGTGCTGGCGATTCTCAAGGGCAGCGCGGTGAACCAGGACGGCACGTCCAACGGGCTGACCGCGCCGAACGGTCCGGCACAGCAGCGGGTGATCCGCGCCGCGCTGGCCGACGCCGGGCTGGATCCGTCCGAAGTGGACGCGGTCGAGGCACACGGCACCGGAACCAAACTGGGCGACCCGATCGAGGTTCAGGCGCTGCTCGCTACCTACGGCAGCGCCGCGGACCGTCCGTTGTGGATTGGTTCGGTGAAGTCCAACATCGGGCACACCCAGGCGGCGGCCGGGGCGGCCGGGGTCATCAAGATGATCGAGGCGATGCGCCACGGCGAACTGCCCGCCACGCTGAACGTGGGCAAGCCGTCGAGCGAGATCGACTGGTCCTCGGGCACTGTCCGGGTGCTGGCCGAGCCGGTGAAGTGGCTGCCCAACGGCCACACCCGCCGCGTCGGCGTCTCGTCCTTCGGGGTGAGCGGCACCAACGCGCACGTGATCTTGGAAGAAGGCGACCGTCCCGAGGTCGAGAGCGGCGTGCCGTCCTACGACGGGCCGGTCGCGTGGCCGGTCTCCGGACGCGGCGCCGTGGCGCTGCGGGCCAAGGCGGAGCAGCTGATGTCCTATGTGGACGAGGAACCGGAAGGCAGCCTCGCCGACATCGGCCTCTCGCTGGCGACCACGCGCAGTGCGTTCGACCGCCGGGCAGTGCTGATCGGCAGCCGCTCGCCGCAGTTCGTGCGCGGTCTCGCGGCGCTGGTGGACGGGGAGGACGCCCGCGGCGTCGTCAGCGGAATCGCGACCGCGGGCGGGCGCACCGCGTTCCTGTTCGCCGGCCAGGGTTCGCAGCGGGCGAAGATGGGCGCGCGGCTCGCCGAGCAGTACCCGGCGTTCGCCGCCGCGTACGACGAAGCTTGCGCCGCGGTCGACCGGCACCTGGACCGGCCCATCCGGTCGGTCATCGACAGCGGGGAGGGCCTGGACGAGACCCGCTACACCCAGCCCGCGCTGTTCGCGCTGGAGGTCGCGCTGTTCCGCCTGGTCCGGGCATGGGGCATCAAGCCGGACGTGCTCGCCGGGCACTCCATCGGCGAGATCGCGGCGGCGCACTGCGCTGGCGTATTCTCTCTGGAGGACGCGGCGAAGCTGGTGGTTGCCCGGGGCGCGCTGATGCAGGCGCTGCCGACCGGTGGCGCGATGGTCGCGATCGACGGAACTCCGGAAGCGGTGCGGGAAGCCGCTGGGGACACTGTGGACATCGCCGCGGTGAACGGCCCGACCGCGGTCGTGATTTCCGGCGCTGCGGACGCGGTTGCCGAAGTGGCGGCGAAGTTCGAGCGCACCAAGCAACTCCGGGTCTCGCACGCGTTCCACTCGCGCCTGATGGACCCGATGCTCGCCGAATTCGGCACTGTCGCGGAAGGACTGTCCTATGCGGACTCGCGAATCCCGATCATCTCCACGGTCACCGGCGGCCCGGCCGACCTGGCCTCGCCGGAATACTGGGTGAACCAGGTCCGCGCAGGCGTGCAGTTCCGCGACGCGGTCACCCGGGCCGCCGCCGACGGCGTGACCCGGTTCCTTGAGCTGGGCCCGGACACCACGCTCGCCGCGATGGCCGCGGGCTGCTTCGACGAGCAACCCGAAGCACTGGCTTCGCTGCTGCACAAGGAAAACGACGAGGCAGTGGCCGCGCTGACCGGTGTCGCGCAGCTGCACGTCAGCGGCGTCGACGTCGACTGGGCGGCCATCTACGCACCGACCGGCGCGCACCCGGTGCCGGTGCCGACGTATCCGTTCCAGCGCCAGCGCTTCTGGCTGGAGAGCACCTCCGGCGCCGTCGGCGAGGAGGACCACCCGCTGCTCGGATCGGCACTGGAACTGGCCGACGCCGAGGGGCTGCTGTTCAGCGGACGGCTTTCGGTGGGCACGCATCCGTGGCTGGCCGACCACGTCGTCGGCGGCTCGATCCTGTTCCCCGGCACCGGTTTCGTCGAGATGGCGATCCGGGCCGGCGACGAGGCAGGCTGCCCGCGGCTGGAAGAGCTGACCCTGGAGTACCCGCTGGTGGTGCCGGAGCGGACCGGCGTGCGCGTGCAGTTCGCCCTCGGTGCTCCCGACAGCGGCGGCACCCGGACGTTCAGCGTGCACTCCCGGCCGGAAGGCGACAGCACCGCCTGGACGCGGCACGCGATCGGCAAGCTCGCCAAGGCGGGCAAGGCCGGTAAGTTCGAGCTGTCCGAGTGGCCGCCCGCCGCCGAGCAGGTGCAACTCGAAGGCACCTATGAGGAACTGGCCGCCGACGGTCTCGCGTACGGTCCGGCGTTCCGCGGCCTCGTGGCAGCCTGGAAGGGCGACGGCGAAGCGTTCGCGGAAATCCAGCTGCCTGCTTCGGTGTCCGATGTGGACCGTTACGGCATCCACCCGGCCGTGCTCGACGCTGCCCTGCACACCATCGGTGTCTCCGGGGCGGCTGGCGACGAACCGGCGCTGCCGTTCGCGTGGGAAGGCGTCCGGCTGCACGCGGTCGGGGCGACGACGCTGCGGGTGCACGTGAAGCAGATCGGCTCGGGAGCGGCCGCGCTGGAGATCGCCGACGGAACCGGTGCGCCGGTCGCCTCGGTGGAATCCCTGCTGCTGCGCCCGATGTCCGCGGTGCCGCAGGCGGTTCCGGCCGGTGGTGGCGACTCGCTGTTCCGCGTCGCCTGGGAGCAGACCGACCTCGACGCCGTCGCCGAGGTCACCGACTGGACCGTGCTGGGCCCGGACTCCTTCGGCCTCACCGAGGCGCTGGGCGCCACGGCGGCCGGGTCGGTCGCCGAGACGAGCGGCTTGGTCGTGCTGCCGGCGGGCGGCACGGACGACGTCCACGCCGAACTGCACCGCGTGCTCGGCCTGCTGCAGGACTGGCTGGCCGGCTCGACCGGTTCGCTGATCGTGGCGACCCGGGGCGCGGTGGCCGCTGAGGCGGGGGAGAACCCCGATCCGGTCGGCGCCGCGGTCGCCGGACTGGTGCGCTCGGCGCAGGCCGAGCACCCGGACCGGATCACCCTGGTCGACCTCGGCACCGGAACCCCGAGCGGCCGCACCCTCGCCGCGGTGTCGGCGTCGGACGAGCCGCAGGTCGCTCTGCGGGCCGGCGCGGTGCTGGCGCCGCGGCTGGAGCGGGCCGCGGACGCGGTCGCCGCGCCGGTCTGGGATCCGGACGGCACGGTGCTGATCACCGGCGCGACCGGTGCGCTGGGCGGTTCGGTCGCCCGGCATCTGGTCGCCGAGCACGGGGTGCGGAACCTGCTGCTGGTCAGCCGTCGCGGTGCGGATGCCCCGGGCGCGACCGAACTGCGGGACGAACTGACCGGACTCGGCGCTGAAGTCACGCTCGCCGCTTGCGACGCGGCCGACCGCGCCGCGGTTTCCGCGCTGCTGGACGGAGTTGACCTTCGCGCGGTCGTGCACGCGGCCGGTGTCCTTGACGACGGCGTGCTCACTTCCCTTACGCCGGAACGCCTTGACCAGGTCCTGCGGGCGAAGGCGGACGCGGCGGAAGTGCTGCACGAGCTGACCCGCGAACGGGATCTCAGCGCGTTCGTGCTGTTCTCGTCGGCCGCCGGGGTCCTCGGCGCACCAGGGCAGGGCAGTTACGCCGCGGCCAACGCGTTCCTGGACGCACTGGCCGCCCGGCGCCGTGCCGAGGGCCTCGCCGGCACCTCGCTGGCGTGGGGTCTGTGGAGCGACGGCATGGGCGCGGCGCTGGAGAACGCGGACGCGCACCGGATCGGCGAAACCGGCATCACCGCACTGTCTACTGAGGACGGTCTGCGGCTGCTGGACGCGACGGCGGGTTCCCCCGAACCCCTGTTGGTGCCGATCTCGCTCGACACCCGGGTGCTGGCCTCGTCGGGCGGCGACGACCTCCCGGCCGTGCTGCGCGGTCTGGCCGGCACGCCCGGCCGTCGCGCGGCGCAGGACGCGGTGGAAGACACCGAGTCGCTGGCGAAGAAACTGGCCGGCCTTGCGGCGAACAAGCGGGTCCCGACGGTGCTGAACCTGGTGCGCACGCACGCCGCGGCGCTGCTGGGCCACGCGGGTCCGGAGGCGGTGGAACCGGACCGCTCGTTCAACGAGGTCGGTTTCGATTCCTTGTCCGCCACCGGGTTCCGCAACAAGCTCAGCCTCGTCACCGGGCTGAAACTTCCGGTCAGCCTGATCTTCGACTACCCGACCCCGCGGATCCTTTCCGACTTCCTCGTCGGCGAACTGGCCCCCGCCGAGGAAGCCGTCGCGGAGGAAACCGTTACGGAGCAAGGAGTCCGGGAGGCGCTGGCGGGCATCTCGCTGGAGAAGCTGCGCGCGGCCGGGCTTCTGGACGGGCTGCTGGAGCTGGCCGGAGTGCGCCTGGCCGAAGACAAGACCGAGGAGCCGGAAGCCGGGGAAGAGGCGTCGATCGACGACCTCGACACCGACGCGCTGATCAGCATGGCGATCGGCGCCGGCGACGACTGACCGCACCGGCCGCGCGGGGCGGGAACCCCTAACCCGGCCGGCCCCGGCCACTGTTGTCCGGGCCGGCCGGGCTGTGGCCCACTGGAAAGACCCGAACGAGGAGAGGTAACCCCATGGTCACCGGCTACGCAATCGAAGCACGGGGGCTGCGCAAGTCCTATGGCGACGTGGAAGTGCTGGAAAGCGTCGACCTCAGCGTGCGGCGCGGCACGATGTTCGCGCTGCTCGGCCCCAACGGCGCCGGGAAGACCACGACGGTGCGGATCCTCAGCACCCTCCTGGACGCCGACGGCGGCACCGTGACCATCAACGGCCACGACCTCGCCGGGTCCAAGCGGACGGTGCGCGAGCAGATCGGCTTGACCGGACAGGACACCGCGGTCGACGAGCTGCTCACCGGCCGCGAGAACCTGGAGATGATGGCCCGGCTGTTCCACCTGTCCGCCGCGCGGGCGAAGGAGCGGGCTGGCGAGCTGCTCGCGCAGTTCGACCTCGTCGAGGCGGGACAGCGTCAGGTCAAGACGTATTCCGGCGGCATGCGGCGCAGGCTCGACCTGGCGATCAGCCTGATCACCTCGCCGCCGGTGCTGTTCCTCGACGAGCCGACCACCGGCCTCGACCCGCGCAGCCGCTCGGCGATGTGGGACGCGATTCGCGACCTTCTCGACAGCGGCACCACGATCCTGCTCACCACGCAGTACCTCGAGGAGGCCGACCAGCTCGCCGACCGGATCGCGGTCATCGACAAGGGCCGTGTGGTCGCCGAGGGCACGGCGGCCGAGCTGAAGCGCAAGGTGGGCACCGAGCGGCTGAAACTCTCCTTCGCCACCGCCGCCGAAGCGGCCCGCGCGCACGACGTCGCCGGCGGGATGCTGACCGGCGACACCGTCAGCGTCGCGATCGACGAGCCCGCCCAGGTCCGGCTGGTGCTCAACCGGATCGACGACGCGGGCCTCGCAACCACCGGGCTGGAGCTCTCCGAGCCGACCCTGGACGACGTTTTCCACACCCTCACCGGAACCGCGGGAGCGAACTGATGACCCAGACTTTGTCCAGGGAGCACGCGGGGACGCAGGTTTCCGGCACCCCGAGCCGTTCGGCGTTCGCGCTGGCGCTGTCCGACTGCCGGGTGCTGGTCGCGCGCAACGTCAAGCACATCGTCCGCAACCCGGAGATGCTGATCCAGGCGGTTTCGCTGCCGATCGTGCTGCTGCTGCTGTTCCGCTTCATGTTCGGCGGTGCGATCAACCTGCCCGGCATGGCCTACGTCGACTACCTGGTGCCCGGCCTCGTGGTCGTCAGCATCGGCTTCAACTCGACGACGACCGTGGTCGGCGTGGCCGCGGACCTGACGCAGGGCCTGGTCGAGCGGTTCCGCTCGATGCCGATGGCCGGCTCGGCCGTCCTCGTCGGCCACGTCGTGTCCGGCGTGCTGCGCAGCCTGCTTTCGCTCGTGGTGATGGTCGCGGTCGGCTTCGCCATCGGATTCCGCCCGGCGGGCGGCGTGCTCGGCTGGCTCGCCGCGACCGGACTGCTGGTGCTGTTCGCCGCCGGCGTGTTCTGGTTCGCCACGCTGGTGGGGTCGATCGCCAAGACTGTCGAGGGCGCGGGCGGTCTCGGCATGATCTTCGTGTTCGTCCCCTACGCCACCAGCGCGCTCGTGCCCACCGGCTCGATGCCGTCGGTGCTGCGGGCGGTCGTCGACAACCAGCCGGTGACGGTGGTGATCGACGCCGTGCGCGGCCTGATGAACGGCGCGGCGGTCGCGTCGACGGTGTGGCTGGCGCTCGCCTGGTCGGTCGTGCTGACCACGGCCGGCGCGTACCTCGCGATCCGGAAGTTCCACCAGCGCGCCCGCGGCTGACCCCCCGCGGTGGCGAAGGCGGCCCGTGCCCCCGAGCACGGGCCGCCTTTTCGCGCGCGAGAAACGGCCCGGTCCCCGCTGGTGGCGGAAGACCGGGCCGCTGGAGCCGGACGCGGGCCGGGTCAGACCGCGTCCGACAACTCGCCGACGAGGATGCTGTGGTGCAGCTTCCGCAGCGAACTGCCGGGCTCGATGCCCAGCTGCTGAACCAGGTTCTGCCGGGCGGAAGCGAAGGTCTCGAGGGCTTCCGCGCGCCGGTTCGAGCGCAGCAAAGCGGTCATCAGGTACTCGTAGAACGTCTCGCGCAGCGTGTGTTCCTTCGCCAGCGCGGACAGCTGGCCGACGACCTCGCGGTGCCGCCCGATCAGCAGCTCGGTCTCCATCAGCAGTTCCAGGCACTCCAGCCGGGTTTCCTCCAGCAGCGCGGCGTACGCCTGGACGTCGGGGGAGTCGGTGAAGCCGCCGAACGCCGCGCCGCGCCACAGATTCGCGGCCTCGCGCAGGACGGCCGCGGCCGGTTCGTAGTCGCGGTCCCGGTGCCGGGAACGGCCTCGCTCGTAGAGGAGGGTGAAGCGGTCGGCGTCGAGTTCGCCGTCGGCCACGCGCAGCGAGTAGCCGCGCGGGCTGGTGACGACGGGACTGTCGGCGGAACCCGTGCCGCGCAGCAGTTTCCGCAGCTGCGAGACGTAGACGTACAGCGCGGCGCTCGCGCGGGCCGGCGGACGCTCTCCCCAGAGTTCTCCGATCAGGTGCTCGGTGGTCGCCACCTGGTTGCGCTTGACCAGCAGCACGGCCAGGAGCGTCTCGATCTTGCGTGCCCGCGGAGCGCTCACGCCGGGCCGCCCTTCCACTCTGAGCTGCCCCAGTATCCCGTAGTCCATTTCCCGTGCCTTCCGGTGTCCGCGTCGATCGGATCTGCCCGGCCCGGCGCCCCCAGTGTTCTCCAGCGCCCCACTGCCCGGTCCTGCTCGGAACAGCGTACTGAACCGACCCGCCGGTTTTCAAGACAAAACCGGGAGGTCGGTCTGTTTGTCCCGCGTGTGGGCGACGTTTCCGTTGTCGAGGACCGAGTCTGCGGGTTTCTTCGCTTGAAAACCGGGCGGTTGGTATGTAATCATGATCGCGTGCGCAGAGTCGCCTGCGCCGGACGACTCGAGCGGAGGGACCGGCGGTGGCCAAACAGGCGCGCTCGGAACACACGCGGCGCCTGGCGCTGGAGGCGGCGGCCAGGCTGCTGCGCCGGGACGGATACGCGGCCACCAGCATGGTGGGCATCGCCGAAGCGGCGGGAGTCACGAAGGGCGGCCTGTACTTCCACTTCTGCTCGAAGGACGAAATCTGCGACGAGGTCCAGGGCGCGGCGACAGCGGTGTTGCGCGAGCACGTTCGCTGTCAGCCGGTTTCCCGTCCGGCGTTGCGGCGGCTGGCCGAGTTGGGCGAGGCGCTGATGTGCTGGCTGGACCACGACCCGAAGGTGGGCGCGAGCTTCCGCATGGCGCGCGAGATGGGTTCGGCGAACGAGCGGTTCACGGCGTTTTCCCGGGCATGGCTGGCGCAGGTCCGCCAGTGCGTGGCGGAAGCGGCGGCCAGCGGCGAACTCGGCGCGGACGTGCCGGTCGAGACCGCGGAGCTGCTGCTGGCGGCGACGTGCGCGGGTCTGGAGTCGGCGGTGTCGAGCCGGATCGTGGTGCCGGAAAGCGACTTGGCGGACACGCTGAGCACGCTGTGGCGGTCGCTGGAACTGTCCTTCCGCCCGGTGTCGGCGCGGACCTGAGCGCTTGCGCGGCAAGAAAAGCGGATACGCCGGGACAGCCGCCTGAGGCAGCTGCTTCTTGTTGTGCCGGAACACTTCCTGGACCGGGCTGCGCGTCGCTTCGGAGTGTCCTCGATCTTGCTGCTGATCGCCTAGGACGCGTTGCTGGGCACCGCGGCCGAGCTGCCCTTCCCGAAAGCTCAGACCGCGGCGGCCGCCCGCGTCGTCCCTTCCGGAGCGAACCGGTGCGCCCGCCGCGGCGGGACCACCGAACTCAAGATCGTGTTCCACATGAACGTCGTGCGCTCGAGCAGGTCCGCGCGGCCCGTCAGCACCTGGGAACTCAGCTGGATTCCGGTGAACGACGCCTGCACGTACACCGCGAGGTCGTACGCGTTGACTTCCTTGCGCAGGTCGCCCGCCGCCTTCGCGGCGAGCAGGCAGCCGTGGATCGTGTCGATCCACCGCTTGTACGCGGTGCCCGCCGGCGCGATGAACGAACCCTGCTCGACGACCAGCCGGATGCTCGCCCGGACCCGCACGTCGGACTGCAGGCTCGCCGCCATCCCCTGGGTCAGGTCGATGACCGTCTGCAGTCCCGGGCTTTCGGTCGCCGCGAGCGGGTCCCATACCGTGAACTGCTCGTCGATCAGCGCGTCGGCCAGGTCTTCCTTCGACTTGAAGTGGAAGTACAGAGCACCCTTCGTGACGCCCGCTTCGGCCAGTATCTCCGACAGGCTCGCGCCGAGGAAGCCGACGGCGTCGAACCGTGAGGCGGCCGCCTCGAGGATCGCGTTCCGCGTTTGCTCCGCACGCTCTTGGCGAGCCACGGCGGCCCCTCTCGCTTGGGCGGATCGGTCCCCTGCGGACCAGTCGGCAGTACTCCGCGCAGAGAATCAGTCTACGGCCCGGCGGCCGGGAAAGCCACTAAAAACCGCTCGGTTGGTATGATTCTAGGGGTACGGTGGGGCTGGGACGACGGCGGGGACCAGTGCCGCGCGGCCTGCGGTGTCCACAATGGACGGTCGGAATCCGGGATTCGATCGGCATCTTCCGCCTCGGCGGGTCTTTCGCTAAACTGTGCAAGTCTTACACTGATCGGCTCGGCATGTCCGCCGGCCAGCATCTTCCGAATATCCCCGTACGCAGGGCTGGGGTTCCCTGATCTTCGGCGGTCCGCTAAACTGTTCAAGCCTTACACAATTAAGTCCGACTCCGCCGAAGCCGTATTGGGGGGCCTCATGTCGGAGAGCACCGGGAAGACCCGCTCGAAGAGCGGATCCGCTCGCCTCGTCGTCACGATCGCCTGGGCCGCCGTCCTCGGCGTCCAGTTCGTGATCTGGCTGCTGATGTGCCTCATCAGCCTGTCGTTCAAATGGCCCTTCTGGCTGTGGACGCTGGGCGGAGGCGTCATCGTGCTCGGGGTGTGGTGGTCGCTCGACCGCCGCGGTTCCGGCAACGGATCGGAGTGAACGACGTGCCCACCACTACTGCTTCCGTGGCAACGCCCGTCCGGCTGGACGCGGTGCGCAAGACCTACGGCCGCGGCGAGAGCGCCGTCGAAGCGCTCGCCGGCGTTTCCGTCGCCTTCCCGGCAGGCACTTTCACCGCGGTGATGGGCCCGTCCGGTTCCGGCAAGAGCACGCTGCTGCACTGCGCGGCCGGGCTGGACACGCCGACCTCGGGCACGGTCTCCCTCGTCGGGACCGACCTCAAGGGCAAGAACGAAACGCAGCTCACCGAACTGCGCCGCGAGCACGTCGCGTTCATTTTCCAGTCGTTCAACCTGATGCCGGCGCTGAACGTGGAACAGAACGTCACGCTGCCCACGCTGCTGGCCGGCCGCGCGCCGGACAAGGCGTGGGTGGACCAGGTGATCGCGCGCGTCGGGCTGGCCAAGCGCGTGAAGCACCGGCCCGGCGAACTCTCCGGCGGGCAGCAGCAGCGCGTCGCGATCGCCCGCGCGCTCGCCGCCCGTCCGGCCGTGGTGTTCGCCGACGAGCCCACCGGCGCGCTCGACACCACCACCGCGCTCGAGGTGCTCGGTCTGATGCGCGAGCTGGTCAACGCGGGCCAGACCATCGTGATGGTCACCCACGACCCGGTCGCGGCGTCCCACGCGGACAACGTGCTGTTCCTGGTCGACGGCCGGATCGTCACGCAGATGGCCTCGCCCAGCGTCGACGCGGTGGCGAGCACTCTGGCGCACCTCGGCGAGCAAGCGAGGAGGCAGCGGTGAAATCGCGGCGAGTGGTGCTCGCGCTCGCGCTGTCGAGCCTCCGGTACCGCGCGGCGGCGTCGCTCGCGTCGTTCGTCGCGATCTTCATCGGCTGCGGTCTGCTGATCGCGTGTGCCGGGCTGTTCGAGACGGCGATCGTGCTGAAGGCGGCCCCGCAGCGGCTGTCCGCGGCTCCGCTCGTGGTCGGCGGATCCGCCGGGTTCAAGCTGCCGGACGAGGAATCCCAGGTCGTTCCGTACGCCGAGCGGGCACTGCTGCCGGAGGACCAGGTCGCGAAGATCTCCGCGGTGCAGGGCGTCGGGCAGGCAGTGCCGGACGTCTCGTTCGCGACCGTCCTGCTGCGCGACGGCGCGCCGGCCGAGTCCGGTGCGGCGGTCCTTTCCGGACACGGCTGGGATTCGGCTTCGCTGGGCGGATACAAGCTCACCGAGGGCACGGCCCCGAACACGCCGGGCCAGGTCGTCCTCGACGCGACCACCGCCTCCGCGGCCGGCGTGCACGCGGGTTCGGCGGTCGACTTGGCGGTGAACGGACAGCGGCAGTCGTTCCAGGTTTCCGGTGTCGCACAGCCCGCGCAGACCGTGAAGTCGCCCGCGTTCTTCTTCTCCGTCGCGGACGCACAGCGGTTCAACCCGCATCCGGGCACCGTCGGGCTCGTCGGCGTGTTCCCGGCCGACGGAGTCGACGCGACGGAGCTGGCGGGCAAGATCTCGGCGCAGGTTCCGGCGCTCACCGTGCTGACCGGCGACGACCGCGGTTCGGCCGAATTCCTTGGCGTGAACGGAAGCCAGCTGCCGCTGATCCTGCTCGCCGCGGTGTTCGGCGGCATGGTGCTGGTCGTGATGGCGCTGGTGGTTTCCGCGACGATCAGCCTCACCGTCCGGCAGCGGCAGCAGGAACTCGCGCTGCTGCGGGCGACCGGGGCGACGCCGAAACAGGTGCACCGCATGGTCGTCATGGAGACGATGGCGGTCGGCGCGCTCGCCGCGGTGTGCGGGGCGTTCCTCGGCAGCCTGCTCGGGAACTGGATTTTCACCACCAGCGGCTCGCTCGGCATCGTGCCGGACGAACTCGCCTTCACCCAGGACATCATCGCGTTCGCGGCGGGAATCGTCGTCACGTTCGCCATCACCTTCGGTGCCGCGTGGTTCGCCGCGCTGGCCGCCGCGCGCGCCCGGCCCGTTCAGGCGCTGGCCGAAGCGGCGATCCCGGACGTCAAGGTCAACGCGGTGCGCCGGATGGGCGCGCTGATCTGCGGTGCGGCGACCGTGCTGCTCGCCGCGACCACGGTTTTCATGCCCGCCGACAGCGCGGCCGCGATCGGCGGTCCGGCATTGCTGACCGGCGCGATCGCCGTCGCGCTGCTCGGCCCGGAGATCATCGCCTGGGTGGTGGACCGGTTCGGTCCGTTCGTGCGCCGGGTCGCCGGCCGCGACGCCACGCTCGCGGTCATCAACACCCGGGCGCGGGCGGTCGCGTTCGCCGCGGTGCTCACGCCGATCACGCTCGCCAGCGCGGTCGCGCTCGGCAACGTGTATTCCGAGACCACCGCGCAGAAAGCACAGGTCAGCGCTTACGCCGGGCAGTTGCGGGCGGACGCGGTGGTCACCTCGGCCGCGGGCGGGTTCTCGCCGGACCAGCTCGCGCAGATCCGCAGCACGCCAGGGGTTTCGACCTCGTCGCCGCTCGTCACCAGCTCCGGCTGGGTCGAAGAACCCTACGACGGCAACGGAAGCGACCCGTTGCGGCTGCTGGGCGTCGCCGCGCAGGACCAAGGCGGCACGGTGCTCACCACTGAGGTCACCGAAGGTTCGCTCACCGCGTTGCGCGGGAATTCCGTGGCGCTGCCCGTTTCGGTGGCCGAGAAACTCGAGGTCAAGGTCGGTTCGCAGCTCAAAATGCGGCTCGGTGACGGAGCGCAGGTCCCGGTGACCGTGGTCGCGCTGCTGGACAGCCCGTCCAGCTACGCGAGCATGGTGCTGCCCGCGGAACTTCTGGCCGCGCACACCACCAGCGGACTGGCGTCGCAGGTGCTCGTGCGGGGCGGTGACGCCAGCGCGATCATGTCGGCGCTGTCCGACCGGGCGAAGAACTGGCCCGGGGCCACGGTCGGCGACGACAGCACGCTCGCCGCGAGCTTCCAGGCGAGCGCCGACGTCGAGGCGTTGATCAACTACCTGCTGGCCGTGCTCGCCATCGCCTATGCCGCGATCGCCGCGGTGAACACGCTCTCGGTGGCCGTGCTGGCCCGCCGTCGCGAGTTCGGCGCGCAACGGCTCGCCGGCGCGGACCGCGGGCAGGTGCGGCGGATGCTGTTCGTGGAAGGCGGGATCGTGGCGGTGACCGGACTCGTGCTCGGCATCGTGATCTCGCTCTTCACCGTGCTCCCGATGGCGCTGACCACCGGTGAGATCATCCCGTCCGGACCGGTCTGGGTGTTCCTCGCCGTGGTGGTCGCGATCTTCCTGATCGTGTGGCCGGCGACCGCGCTCTCGGCCCGGCTGGCGATGCGCCGCAATGCCATCGAAGCGGTGAAAATGCCCGGCCAGTAACGGTTTTCCCGGGGTACGCCGGGCCGGTCCGGAGTGGATAGTCTCGCCGGGACTGTCCGCACCGGGCCGGCCCGGTTTCCGCCGTATCTGGAGTGATCCCATGCGCGTACTCCTGGCCGCCCCGTCCTCGACGGCCCGCCTGCACGCCCTGGTGCCGCTGGCCTGGGCATTGCGGACCGCCGGACACGACGTGAAAATCGCCGGACGCTCCGGTTTGGTCAAGAACGTCCTCCGCACCGGCTGCGTCGCGGTCGAACTGGAGGACGGCGACGCGGAACTGACCGAATCCACCGCGCTGATCGAGTTCGCGCGCCTGTGGCGTCCCGCGGTGGTCGTGTCGAACGCGCCAGCTGGAATCACCGCCGCCCGCGCGGTGGAGGCGAAAGCGGTGCGCGTGCTGGGACCTCTCGACGAGCCGGACACCGCTGCCGACCACACGCTCGATGTCGTGCCGCCTTCATTGCGCGACTCTCCCGGACGGCCGCTCCGGCACATACCGTACTTCGGCCCCGCCGAGGTGCCGAGTTGGCTGCGCCGCAAGGCATGCCGCCCGCGCATCTTTTTGTCGTTGAACGATCCATCTTGGTATGAACGAGTCTTCAGCGCACTGTCCACTGTGGAGTTCGTCTGTGCCGCCGGGGTGCCCGCCGGGCTCGCCGTGCCGCAAACGGTGCGCCTCGTCGACGCCGCCCCTCCGGCCGCCGTGCTGCCGACCTGCGTGGCGGTAGTCCACGACGGGGACGAGTCCCTGGCGCTAGCCGCGGTGACGTACGGATTGCCGCAACTGTCGCTGACCGAGTCCGCCTTCGGCACTCGCGTCACCGCCGCCGGCGCCGGGCTCTCGGGTTCGGTGGAAGGGATCTCCCAGCTGACGAACGAAACACTCCGCGCCGGTGCGGAAGCGTTGCGCGCGGAGGTGGCCGCATTGCCAGCTCCTCGCGAGGTCGTCGCCACCCTCGCTTGGACCCCCTGATCCCGCTAGGTCGGCTTTAGACCGCTCGGGCACTCTCGGTGGAGTAGCGAGGACCACTGCGTGAAGTGAGGTGGCGCAATGCCGACCCGGGTGATGGAAAAGCCGGTCGATCCCGTGGCCGCGTGGCTGGCCCCGCTGGCGGAGGACCCCGCGGGCGCGGTCGCGTTCCTCTCGGAAGTAACCGACCGCGTATCCCGCTCCCGAGGCGCCGGCCGAGTCCTGGTCCCCGGCGGCGGCCCAGTAGCGGACGCATTGGCCGGCGAAGGCTACGAGGTCCACCTGGAACCAGGCCCGCGTTTCGACGCCGGATACCTGGGCGCGGACGTGCTGTCCCGCCTGCCGGACCAACGAGACCAGCTGCGCGCGATCGGCCGCTACAGCCGCCTGTTACGCCCCGGCGGCGCCCTGGTAGTCCAGGGCCGGCACCCGGACCCGGCGTGCTGGACCGCAGACGCCCGCGTACGCACGGTAGACGACGTCCGGCAAATCGTGCACCTGGCCGACACCGCACTGCCGCTCCGCTACGTATGGCCCGCGGAACTGGACCTGATGGCAGAACTGGCAGGCCTGGCATTGGACAGCAGATGGGGCGGCTGGTACGGAGAACCAGTAACCTGCGGCGGTTTCGTAGTCTCGGTCTACCGCAGCTAGGGGTGCCGTGAGAGGAACCCTGGGCGAATCAGATTCGCCCAGGGTTCCCCTCACGACTTTCACAACCGCACCGCTGCACCCAGGATCGAGCCACCCACACCGCCCCCCAACCCCGATACGAAGCCTCCCTGCGGTTCGGGGGTGCTTGTCAAGGCATCTTTCCCGCCTTGACAAGCACCCCCGAACCGTCAGCACACTCGGGCTTCGGGGTGGTGGGGCGCCCCGGCCGCAATGTCGCCGCCAGGCGACGAGCCGAACAAACCCCGACCCGGCCCCCAAAAAAGGAAGACCGGGCCGCCCCCACCGCAAACCCTCACCCGACGTCCGACATCTCTCCGGCAAGAATGCTGTGATGCAGCTTCCGCAACGAACTCCCCGGCTCGATCCCCAGCTGCCGCACCAAATTCTGCCGCGCCGAAGCGAACGTCTCCAACGCCTCCGCCCGCCGATTCGACCGAGCCAGCGCAGTCATCAAATACTCGGTGAACGTCTCCCGGAGCGTATGCTCCTTGGCCAGCGCGGACAGCTGCCCGACGACTTCCCGATGCCGCCCGATCAGCAGTTCGGTCTCCATCAGCAACTCGAGGCACCCGAGCCGGCTCTCCTCCAGCAACGTGGCATAAGCCTGCACATCCGGCGAGTCGGTGAACCCGCCGAAAGCCGCCCCCCGCCACAGACCCGTAGCCTCCCGCAGCACCTTCGCGGCCTGCCCGTAGCAACGGTCCCAATGCAGGGCCCGCCCCTGCTCGTAAAGCCGGGTGAACCGGTCAGCGTCAAGCTCGTCGATCCCGACATGCAGCGAATACCCCCGCGGACTGGTGACCACCGGGCTCTCTTCCGCATCCTTGCTCGTGCCGCGCAGCAGTTTCCGCAGCTGCGACACGTACACATACAGTGCCGCGCTGGCCCGCGCCGGCGGATGCTCGCCCCAGATCTCGCCGATCAGGTGCTCGGCGGTCACGACCTGGTTGTTCTTCGCCAGCAGCACGGCCAGCAGGGTCTCGATCTTGCGGGCCCGCGGGGCGCAGACGCCGGGCTGGCCGCTCACTCTGATCTGTCCGAGGATTTCGTAGTTCAGCATGACTGCCCTCCGGTGTCTCTCGCGCCGGACCCGCCCGGCGGCGCCCCCAGCGCCGCTGCCTGCCGGTCCGAGCCGGGTCCACCATGGGACCATAGCAAACCGGGAGGTCGGTTTTCAAGGTAAAACCGGTAGGTTGGTTTGTTTCGATCTTCACCGACCTGCGGTATCCCAGGTGGGGACCCCGGAATGCTGGTAAACCGGGCGGTCGGTATGTCATGATGAGGCGGCCGGAGCGCACGCCGTGCCGTTCCCGGCGCGAGACGATGGGGAAGACGGTGGCTAAACAGGCCCGCGCGGAGCTGACCAGGCACCTGCTGCTGGACGCCGCGGCGGCGCTGTTGCACCGCGACGGCTACGCGGCCACGAGCATGGTGGACATCGCCCGCGAGGCGGGCGTGACCAAGGGCGGCTTGTACTTCCACTTCTCGTCGAAGGACGAGGTCTGCGACGAGGTGCAGTCGGCGGCGGTCGCGGTCCTGCACCGGCATGTCGCACGAGCGCGCGGACGCCGCCCGCACCTGCGCAGACTGGCCGACTTGAGCCGGGCGCTGATGGGCTGGCTGGCCGAGGACGCCAAGGTCGGCGCGAGCTTCCGACTGGCCCGCGAAATGGGCTCGAACGACCCGCGATTCGTAGCGTTCGTCCGCGCATGGCTGGGCCAAGTACGCGCCCACATCGCCGCGGCGCACAGCGAGGGGGAGCTGAGCCCGCACGTCCGTCCGGACATGGCGGCGCTGCTGGTCGTGGTGACCTGCGTAGGCCTGGAATCAGCCGCAGCGAGCGGCACAATCCCGGCTGACACCGACCTGGCGAGCACCCTTTCCGAACTGTGGCGAGTGATCGAGGCCTCGCAACCAGCGGATTCGCCCGCCGCCGAGGCAACGGGCACCTGACCGGCGGCGCTGCCGGGTTGAGGGATTCACCGCGACCGGTGGGGCCGACCGGCCGCGGGCCTGGAGCGTTCGGAATCCGGGGTGCCGCGCAAGCCCGGCATCAGCTGTGGCGGGTGCTTCACGACCGGCTTTCGCCAACTGCCGAGGCGGCGCACCTGAGCGGCAGCGCTGCCGGGTTCGAGAATCCCCGCGCCGCGACCGGCTAGGCCGACCGCCTGCGAGACCCGCGAACCCGGAGCCAACGGAACCCGGGGCACCGCACCACATCCGCAACCCGCCCAAGCGAACCGGCCGTCCGGCTGCGGCGGGTGCTTCGCGACCGGCTTTCGCCAAATGCCGAGGCGACGGCCACCTGAGCAGCAGCGCTGCCGGGAGTCGAGAATCCCCGCGTCGCAAACCGACGAGGCCAAGCGGGCCGACCGGACGCAACCCCCACGAACCCGGAACCCCGCCCAACTCCGCAACCCACCGAAAGCAAACCGACCGCCCGGTTCCCCAAGTGCCCCCGATCTCACTCCGCAGGAGGAGTCCCCGCCGGATCGAACTTGTGCAGCCGCCTCGGCGGGACCACCGCGTTCAGGATCGTCTGCCACATGAACGTGATCCGCTCGTGCAGGTCCGTCCGCCCGGTCAGCACCTGCGAGCTGAGCTGGCTCCCGGTGAACGACGCGACCACGTACTGCGCCAGATCGTGCGCGTTGACGTCTTTCCGCACGTCGCCGGCGGCTTTCGCGGCGAGCAGCAGGCCGTGCACGGTGTCGATCCACTGCTTGTAGGCGTTCGCGGCCGGGGTGACGAACGAGCCCTGCTCGATGACCAGCCGGATGCCGGCGCGCACGCGCACGTCGGTGCGCAGGCTGTGCCCCATGTTCTGGGTGAGGTCGATGGCGGTCTGCAGCCCCGGGTTCTCGATGTCGGCCAGCGGGTCCCACACGCTGAACTGGTCGCGGATCAACGCGTCCGCCAGCTCTTCCTTCGACTTGAAGTGGAAGTACAGCGCGCCCTTCGTCACCCCCGCCTCGGCGAGGATGTCCGACAGGCTCGCACCGAGAAAGCCGACCGCGTCGAACCTGGACGCGGCCGCGTCGAGGATGGCCTTGCGGGTCTGCTCCGCGCGTTCCTGGCGAGCCACTGCGCACACTCCTTTCGGGAAGCCGCGGGCCCGGACCGGCCGCGGTGGCACGGCAGTCTACCTCCCTCCCGGCCCCCGGAGCCAGAGAAAAAAACCGGTAGGTAGGTATGGTTTTGTCTGCCCGTTTCCGCTAAAAATGTAGTGGGGGTACTGGGGAAGTTCTTTTTTTCTGGGAGGACCGACATGGTCGGTACATTGTTAGAGGAGTCTGTCAAAAGCACCTTCATCACCGATGGCGAAAGTTCGCCGGGCGGACGCCCGGTCGACTTCCAGCAGACGATCCCGCGCAATCTCGTGCACCGCGCGGCCGTCTCGGAGGTTTTCGTCACCGATCTCAACATCGTGGGCGAGGGCCAGTTCGAAGTCGGCGCGCAGTGGCCGCGCCGGCACGGCTTCTTCGGCCCGCGCACCCCGGGGTCGCACGACCCCTTGCTGTACGCGGAAACCACCCGCCAGGCGTCGCTGCTGATCGCGCACCGCGCCTACGGCGTTTCGCTCGGCAACGCCTTCATCTCCGACGGCAAGACCAGCTCTATCACCCCCGAAGGGCTGGTCACCGCAGGTCGGCCGATCGACGTGGTGCTGCGGGCGAGCACGCACGACCCGGTGTTCCGCGGCAAGAATCTCGTCGGCATGCGGACGGAGTTCGGCTGCTTCCGCGACGACGAACTGGTCGGCACCGCTTCGGAGACCTGGCGTTGCGTGTCCCCGGCGGTCTACCGCCGGCTGCGCGGCGACCACTTCGCGGCGACGCCGTTCCAGGCCCGCGCGCTGCCCACGGTGGAACCGGTGCTCGTCGGCCGGGACCGCCCGGAGGACGTGCTGGTGGCGGACACCGCGGCCCCGGGCGTCTGGTCGCTGCAGTTCGACCCGGACCACCCGGCGCTGTTCGACCACTCGGTGGACCACGTTCCGGGCATGGTGCTGCTCGAGGGCGCGCGGCAGGCGGCGCTGCTGACGCTCGGCGATCCGCACGCGCTGCCGTTGCGTTCGGATTTCGAGTTCTCCGCCTACGTCGAGTTCGACTCCGAATGCCTGCTGGTGGCGGAGGAACTCGAAGCCGACCCGGACGGATGCCGCGTGGTGCGGGTGGTCCTGGAGCAGAAGGGCCGCGCCGCCGCCACCGGAATCCTGGCGATGCGCAGGTCGTGACTGCCGGCCTGGGAGCGGACAGCCCGGCGGGGGAAATCCTCGTCACCGGAGCGACCGGGTTCATCGGCTCGGAGGTGCTGCGGGCGTTGCTCGCCCGCGGCGCCGCCGTGCGGGTGCTGGCGCGCGGTGCGGTGCCGGAGTGGATCACGCGATCCGGCGCGCGGATCCACCGAGGCGACCTCACCGACGCCGCCGGACTGGCCGGGGCGTGCACGGGCGTCACGACGCTCGTGCACGCCGCGTCCCGGATCGGCGGCACCGAAGAGGAATGCGCCGAGGTCAACGAGCGCGGCACGGCCCGGCTTCTCGCGGAGGCGCACCGCGCGGGCACGCGCCGCATCGTGCACCTCAGCACCTGCGCGGTCTACCGCGACGGCGAGCACCGAGGCGCGCCCGAGGACACGCTCGACCTCGGGCCCGCTTCGGCCACCAGCCGCACCAGGCTGGCCGGGGAGCAGCAGGTCCGCGCCGCGGGCGGGATCGTCCTGCGGCCGCATCTGGTGTACGGCGACGGCGACCGGCACGTGGTCCCGGCGCTGGCGAAATGGCTGCGGGCGGTGCCGGCGTGGGCCGACGGCGGCACGGCGCGGACATCAGTGGTGTCCTCGTGGGATCTCGCCGCCGTGCTCAGTGCTTTCGCGCTGGACCCGGCGCTGGGCGAACCCGGCGAGGTGTTCCACGTGGCCGATCCGGAACCGGTGCGGATGCGCGAGCTGCTCGAAGCCGTCTGCGGCCTGCTCGACCTGCCGGTTCCTCGTGCGGACCTGCCGCTGGACGAACACCGGGCGCGCACGCCGTGGCTCAGCGAGCACCAATGGTCGCTGCTCACCCGGGACCACTGGTATGCCAGCGACAAGGTCTGGAAGGTCACCGGAGTGTCCCCGGGACCGGGCCTGCGCGTCCGGTTGGCCCAATCCCGGAACTGGTATCGGGAAACGCTGGCGATTTCCGATATGGACTGAAGATCGAATTCACGTAAAGTGACCGTACGAATTCATCCGGCGATCGCCGCTCTCTCCGCGGAGTTCATTTCGGTGGCGAGAGCGGCGGGCGCGGCGCGAAGATGATCGTCATGTCCCGACGCGAGCTGGTCGTGCTGGGCTCGGCGAGCCAGACGCCGACCCGGCACCGCAACCACAACGGCTACCTGCTGCGCTTCGACACCGACGGCGTCCTCTTCGATCCGGGCGAGGGCACTCAGCGGCAGATGATGTACGCCGGCGCGACGGCGAGCGAACTCACGCACCTGTGCGTGACCCACTTCCACGGCGACCACAGCCTCGGCCTCGCCGGCATCATCCAGCGGCTTTCCCTGGACGCCGTCGCGCATCCGGTGCGCTGCCACTACCCGGCGTCCGGCCAGGAGTACTTCGACCGGCTGCGGCACTCGACGTCGTTCCACGAACGCGCCGAGCTGGTCCCGCTGCCGATCTCCGCACCGGGCCCGCTGGGCGGCGCGCTGTCGGCATACCCGCTGGAACACCGCATCGACTGCTACGGCTACCGCTACGCCGAACCGGACGGAATCCGGATGCTGCCGGACGCACTCGCCGCCGCGGGCGTCCAAGGCCCTGCAATCCGAAAACTCCAGGCCGGGGGCGTATTGGAGACCCCGCACGGGGTGGTCCGGCTGGAGGAGGTAAGCGTGCCGCGCCGGGGCCAGGTGGTCGCGTTCGTGATGGACACGCGCCTGTGCGCGGGCGCGTTCGCCTGCGCGCGCGAGGCGGACCTGCTGATCGCCGAATCGACCTTCCGCGCCAACGACGCCGACCTGGCCTACCGCTACGGCCACCTGACCAGCACCGACGCCGGTCGGCTAGCCGCCGAGTCGGGTGCCCGGGAGCTGCTGCTGACGCACTTCTCGCAGCGTTATCCGTACGAGGAGGCGGACAGGTTCCGCGACGAGGCGGCGAAGGTATTCGACGGGGAGATCCACGTGGCCCGCGACCTGGACGTGGTGCCGCTGCCTCCGCGCCGGTGAGGAGCTGCGCCCGGGATGTTCCGGTTTCGTGGGTCGACGGCGAGGGGCTGCCGGAAGGCGTTGGCGATCCAGTCGCGTTCGGTCCGCTGCTGTCCGCGCTGCGCGAGGTTGAGATCTCACCGGACCTCGAAGCCGTTCTTCACCGGCCGCGCAGATATGCCAACGGCCTGGGCTGGGCGGAGCTGGCTTCGTCCGCACCGCCGTGACCTGGCTGAATGCACGAGGTTGACGACTCCCCAGAAATTTTTCGGCCGCGCTGTCGGATCGGGTCTCCGGCGTTCGTAGCAGTGGTGAAGCCGCCCGAAAGGGGCGACACCGAAGCGAAGGAACCGCGACCATGAAGCTCACCACCGTGACCCAGTTGACCATCGACGGAGTCGTCCAGGGCAACGGCGGCGCGTCGGAAGAGGACCGCCGGAACGGATTCGAACGCGGCGGCTGGGCGCTGGGCAAGGGCGACCACGACACGCTGGAGTTCATCAACGAGACCTACCAGCGCGCCGACGCTTTCCTGTTCGGCCGTCGCACGTACGACCTGTTCGCGGCCTCGTGGGGAACGATGCGCGCCGAGGACGCCCCCGGCCGGGAGCGCATCCTGCGGGCGCTGAACGACCGGCCGAAGTACGTGGCCTCGGCGTCGCTCACCGAGCCGAAGTGGTCCGGCACCAGCGTCCTGTCCGGCGACTTGGCGGCCGCCGTCGCGGACCTCAAGGCCGAACCGGGCGGCGAACTGCAGGTGCACGGCAGCGGCACCCTGGTCCAGTGGCTGCTGGAACAGGGCCTGGTAGACGAGATGATTTTC
Source organism: Amycolatopsis sp. VS8301801F10 (assembly GCF_046195355.1). Lineage (NCBI taxonomy): Bacteria > Bacillati > Actinomycetota > Actinomycetes > Pseudonocardiales > Pseudonocardiaceae > Amycolatopsis > Amycolatopsis sp. VS8301801F10. The sequence continues at coordinate 3,364,393 of NZ_CP176065.1, forward strand.
CTCGTGATCCCGGTGATCGTCGGACAGGGCAAGCGGCTTTTCCCGGAGAACGGCCCGGATCTGGCACTGGATCTGGTTGAGTCTCGAGTGGACGCCAACGGCGTGACCACCCAGGTCTGGCACCCGGCCGGACGTCCGCAGTACGCGGGCCGCTGACCTCGACAACGACGGGAGACTCGGATGCAGTACCTGATTTCCGTGGTCCACGACCAGCCCACGCACTCCACGCCGGAGGAGGACGCCGCGATCGACGTCTTCAACGAGCGGCTCCAGACCGAAAACCACTGGGTCTTCGCCGGAGGCCTGGCCGCGCCGGAAACCGCGACCGTCATCGACAACCGGGGCGGGGCGGCGATGGTCACCGACGGCCCGTTCCTGGAGTCCAAGGAATACCTGGCCGGATTCTGGGTCATCGAGGCGTCGGACCTCGACGTGGCGCTCAAACTCGCCGCCGAAGGGTCGAAGGCGTGCAACCGCAAGGTCGAGGTCCGGCCGTTCCAGTGAGCGACGTCCGCGAGGCGATCACCCGGGTCCACCGCGAAGAGTGGGCCCGGGTGGTCGCCAGCTTGGCCAAACGCTTCGGCGACCTGGACATCGCCGAAGAAGCCGCCGCCGAATCGTTCGCGACGGCCGTCGAACGCTGGCCTTCCGACGGCGTGCCGCCCAACCCCGGCGCCTGGCTGACCACCACCGCCACCCGCAAAGCGATCGACCGGATCCGCCGCGAAAACAAGCGCGACGACAAACAACGGGAGGCCCAGCCGGTGTACGACGCCGACCCTCCCCACCACATCGACGACGACCGCCTCCGGCTGATCTTCACCTGCTGCCACCCGGCGCTCGCGGAGGAGGCCCGGGTCGCGTTGACGCTGCGCATGGTCGGCGGCCTGACCGTGCCGGAGATCGCGCGGGCCTTCCTGGTCTCGGAAAGCACGATGGGGCAACGGATCACGCGCGCGAAAGCCAAAATCAAGGCCGCCCGCATCCCGTACCGCGTGCCTGACGCCGAAGACCTGCCGACCCGCGTGTCCGGCGTCCTCACCGTCCTTTTTCTGGCCTTCAACGAGGGCTACCTCGCCACTGGCCCGGACACCGATCCGGTGCGCCAGGACCTGACCGCCGAAGCCATCCGGCTGACCCGCCTGATCCGCGCCCTGCTGCCCGACAATGGCGAGGTGACCGGCCTGCTGGCCCTGATGCTCCTCACCGAAGCCCGCCGCCCCGCCCGCGTATCCGCTGCCGGTGAACTAGTCGCTCTGGACGAACAGGACCGTGCTTTGTGGACCCCGGCGCTGATCGCCGAAGGCCACCGCCTGGTCCGCGAACGCCTCGCCGCCGGGGTGGCTCCGGGCCGGTACCAGATTCTGGCCGCGATCAACGCCGTGCACACGTCCGCGCGGGACATGCGCGAGACCGACTGGTCGCAGATTCTGGCCCTGTACGACCAGCTCGTCGACCCGTCGCCGATCGTCGTGCTGAACCGCGCCATCGCGCTCGCCGAACTCGACGGCCCCGAGGCAGCGCTGGCCGTGGTCGACCAGCTTGCGGACCGGTTGGCCGATATCACCCATACCACGCCACTCGCGCCGACCTGCTGCGCCGACTGGACCGAGATTCGGAGGCACGCGCGGCTTACGACCGGGCGATCGAGCTGGCGGGCAACACCGCGGAGACCGCCGCGCTGTCTCGCCGACGCGACGAACTGCGGTAGCCCGCCAGCGGACGCAAAGTCCTTGCCGTACCGGGTTTTCGGTCGCCGAAGCCTGAGCTGTGGGGTACTCTCGAGACATGCTCATCGAGGTGGACAGAGACTAGCCGCCGGGTTCTCGGCGGCCACCGCCGACGCGTGCCCTCGGCCATGACTCTCTCCCACCGAATTCCCTTTTTCGCGCTTTTGGCGTGCGCTCCACTGTGCGCTGGCAGCGAAGGGACCGATGATGCTCAGGAGCACCCATGGAACTGCCACGTCCCCCCTACGATCCAGAACTCGCCGCAGTGCTGCCGACACTCGACGGCCGCGCCCCGGTCGGCATGACCGCGGACCAGCTGCCGTACTACCGAAGCCTCCCTTTCCCCAGTATCGAAGAACAAATCGGCGACCGCCCGGTCCGCTGCGCCCACCACACGATCCCCGGTTACGACGGAGCGCAGATCGAGGTCACCGTTCTGTCGCGCGTAGACCACGAGACGCCCGGCCCCGGCATCTACCACCTCCACGGCGGCGGAATGGTGATGGGAGACCGGTTCGCCGCGGCAGCCCCACTGATCGAATGGGTGTTCAAATACGACGCGGTCGCCGTCACCGTGGAATACCGGTTGGCACCGGAGCATCCGGACCCAGTACCGGTAGAGGACTGCTACGCAGGCCTGCGCTGGACGGCCGCCAACGCGGACGCGCTGCAATTCGACCCCACCCGCCTGCTGATGTTCGGCGGCAGCGGCGGAGGAGGCCTAGCCGCCGGAACGGCCCTGCTGACCCGCGACCGCGGCGGCCCGGCACTGCTCGGCCTACTGCTCCAATGCCCGATGATCGACGACCGCAACGAAACGGTGTCGTCGCGCCAGTACGACGGCACCGGCGTCTGGGACCGGACTAGCAACCTGACCGCATGGACAGCAGTCCTCGGCACCCGCCAGGGAACGGCCGCCGTCTCGCCCTACGCAGCTGCCGCACGCGCAACCGACCTGAGCGGCCTACCGCCAACTTTCATCGACGTCGGCGAGGCAGAGGTCTTCCGAGACGAGGACGTAGCCTTCGCGAGCGCCATCTGGGCCGCCGGAGGCAACGCAGAACTCCACGTCTGGAGCGGTGCCTTCCACGGCTTCTACGACCTCGCCCCAGACTCCTCAGCGGGTGCGGCGTGCGTCGCGGCTCGCGAGTCGTGGCTTGAGCGGCTCTTTGCCCGAGCACGGCGGTAGCAGCGGTGACCTGGTGGCTGTAGCGGTAGCTGGCGAGGGCGACCGGCTCCAGCGTGGTCTCGTCGACCGGGCGGGCGGTCGCGGCGGCGATACTGTCGATCCACGGGGCCAGATTCGCGGCCCACATCCGGGCGTTGCCGAGGACGAATTCTTCCGGACCGGCGTGCCGTCCTGGCTTGTTCGCTGGAGTGGTGCGTTTTCTTGCGAGCCGTGGCTTGAGCGGCTGCTCGCCCGAGCACGGCGGTAGCGGGACGGTGTGCCGTCCTGGCTTGTCCGCTTGGGTGGCGCGTTTCTCGCGAGTCGTGGCTTGAGCGGGTGCTCGCCCGAGCACGCCCGTAGCGGACCGGCGCGCGCCCTGGCCAGCTCGTCGGGGTGGCGCGTTCCTCGCGAAACGTGCTCGGCAGCCGCTATGGGCCGGTGTGTCCGACGACCTCCCGTCGAGGTGCGTGCCTGACCGACGTCACCGCCAACCCCACCAGCCCACAGGTCACCGAGCACTACTCAGCACAGCCTCCAAACCAGAACCTCCTCACCCCAACACAACCTCCAACCACCAGCACGACCAGCTCACCGTCATCCCAAAACCCCAGCACTCACCTCCAATCACACCCGCTCCTAGCCACCCCAAGATCATCCCACCCACCACCGACAATTCCGGGCGGCGTGTCGGCGCCCGGTTGGCCGGAGCCCGCCCGGAGGCGTGACAGACTGCCGGGCGATGTACACGCCGTCTGATCTCGCTGACCTGCTCGAATGCGAGCACCGGAGCATCCTCAAGCAGGCGCTGGCGGCGGGGATACCCGGCGCGCCGCGGCCCACTTCCGCACCCGATCGGCTGGCGGTGAAGCACGGCCGGGCGCACGAGGTGGCCACGCTCGGGCGGTTGCGCAACGAGCGGACGCAGGTCGTCGAGATCGAGGAGCACGATCCGGTCGTCGCGGCGAAGGCGACCGAGGAAGCGTTGCGTGCGGGCGCGCCGGTGATCTACCAGGCGGTGTTCCACGACGGCGAGTTCTCCGGCCGCGCCGATTTCCTCCTGCGCGACGACCAAGGCCGCTACGAGGTCTACGACACGAAACTCGCCCGGCACGCGAAGCCGTCCGCGGTCGTGCAGCTCACCGCGTACGCCGACGCTCTGCGCCGCGCCGGCTGGCCCGCCGGGCCGGAGATGCACCTGCTTCTGGGCGACGGCAGCACGCGCAGCCTCCGCGTCGACGACTTCCTCCCGCTCGTGGACCGGCTCCGCGACCGGCTGCAGGACCGTCCTCCGCAGCTGCCCGACCGCATCTGGGCCGACGAACGTCCGGCGTGCACCGGATGCGCGTTCGCCGACCACTGTTCGTCCGCGCGCGAGGCTGACCGCGACCTGTCGCTGGTCGCCGGGATGCGCAGCGAGCAGCGGCGCAAGCTGGTGACCGCCGGGCTCGGCACCATCGACGCGCTCGCCGCCGCCGAGCCCGCCGACCGTCCGCGCGACATGTCCGAGGGCACGTTCGCCTCGTTGCGCGCGCAGGCCGCGATCCAGGTCCGGCAGGACGAAACCGGTGAGCTGGCCTACGAAATCATCGCCCCGGACGCGCTCGCCGAACTGCCCGAGGCCAGCCCCGGCGACGTCTTCTTCGACATGGAAGGCGACCCGTACGCGTTGGCCGGCACCGGCCTAGAGTACCTCTTCGGCGCGGTCACTCCGGACGAGCGCTTCACCCCGTTCTGGGCACACTCGCGCGCGCAGGAGAAACGAGCGTTCGAGGAGTTCATCGACTTCGCCACCGCACGACTCGCGGAACACCCCGACGCGCACGTCTACCACTACGCGCCGTACGAGGTCACGGCGATCAAGCGGCTCGCCGCGATCCACGGCACGCGGGAGGAAGCCGTGGACGAGTTGCTGCGCAGCGGCGCGATGATCGACCTGTATGCCGTGGTACGCAAGGCTTTGCGAGTAGGACAGCGGTCGTATTCGATCAAGTATTTAGAACCACTGTACATGCCGGAAGCCCGCGCTGGCGAGGTAAAAACGGCGGCGTCGAGCATCGAGGCGTACGAGGATTACCTGACGCTCTCCGCCGCGGGAGACACCGAGCAGGCCGACGAAGTGCTGCGTGGCATCGCGGACTACAATGAGTACGACTGCGTCTCCACCATGCGCCTGCACGAATTCCTGCACCGCGTGCGCGCCGAAGCCGGAATCGAACTGGCTGAGCCGGAGCAAGAGTCCGAAGTGGACGCTCTGCTCCGCCGCACCGAAGAAGAGGAAGCCGCCCAGCGCCGAGCCGAGCGCGCCGCCGCGATGGCAGCGCTGGTCGACCCGCTCCTGGACGGCCTCCCCGAAGACCCCGCGGATTTCACCCCCGACGACCACGCCCGCGCGCTGCTCGCCGCGTCGGTCGGCTACCACCGCCGCGAGACGAACCCGGCGTGGTGGGAGTTCTTCCGCCAGCTGGCCGCGCCGCTCAGCGACCTTGAAGTCGACACGACCTGCGCGGTCCCGGTATCGGTGACTGCGGGCGAATGGGTGCCGCCGTCCGGCCGGTTGCGCACCGCGAAACGCTCGCTGACCGTGAGGTGCGATCCGGACCGGCCGCACCCGTTCGCGCCTGGTGACGACGTGCGATTGCGTTACGGCGCCGAAGCTCGCGACGCGAAAGTCGTGTCCACGACGGCGGTCGAAGTGACCCTGGAGGAGAGCAGCGCGCCGGACCGGACGTCCAACGACCTCCCCGCGGCGGTCCTGCCCGGCAGCCCGGTCCGCCCGTCGCCGAAGGACGAGGCGGTGGCCGATCTCGCCCGGCTGGTCGGGGAAAATCTGCCCGCGCTGCCGTCACACCCCGGCGTCGACCTGCTGCGCCGCATCCCCCGGTTGCGCGGCGGTTTGCCCGAACCGGGGGAAGATTTGGTCGCGACCGTGATCACCGCGGTCGACCGGCTGGACGGTTCCGTGCTCGCCGTCCAAGGCCCGCCGGGAGCCGGAAAGACTTACCTGGCAGGGAAACTCATCGCGCACCTGGTGCGTTCGGGCCGGACCGTCGGCGTCACGTCGAACAGCCACAAAGCGGTTGAGAACGTGCTTTCGGCGGCTATGGAGAACGCGCCGGAGATGGCCTGCGCCAAGCGCGCGAAGCGGACGCCGGACCCGTCGTTGCCTTGGGAACAGCCGAAAAGCAACACGGCGCTGGTACGCTGGCGTGAAGAAAACAACACCGGTCACCTTGTCGGCGGCACGGCCTGGACGTTCGCCAACGCCGCCGTGCGCGAGGAGCCCTTCGACGTTCTCGTGATCGACGAAGCCGGCCAGTTCGCCCTCGCGGACGCGCTGGCGGTGTCGATGTGCGCGAAAAACCTTGTGCTGCTGGGAGATCCGCAGCAACTGCCGCAGGTAGTGCAGGGCACGCACCCGGCCGGAGCGGAGGCGTCGGCGCTGGGCCACCTGATCGGCGAAGCAGACATCATCCCGCCGGAACTGGGCTATTTCCTCGACCTGACGCGCCGCATGCACCCCGAAGTCTGCGCGCCGGTCTCGAACCTGTCGTACGCGGGCTTGCTGCACTCGCATCCCACCGCGAACCGTTCGATCGACGGCTTCCCGTCAGGTCTCTATCTGGCCTCGGTCGAGCATCGCGGGAACACGACGCGTTCCGTGGAAGAAGCCGAGCAGGTGGTCTCGGTGATCAAGTCGCTGCACGGCCGTTCGTGGGAAGGCCGGCCGCTCACGGACGCCGATTTCCTTGTCGTGGCCCCGTATAACCTGCAGGCACGTGTGGTGACGCGTGCCCTGGCCGACGCCGGTTTCGGCGACGTCCGAGTCGGCACCGTCGACCGGTTCCAGGGCCAAGAAGCACCCGTTGTGGTGACGACAATGACGTCCTCGTCGGCGGTAGACTTGCCGAGAGGCCTCGATTTTTTGTTGTCGCGCAACCGCTTGAATGTTGCTCTGTCACGCGCACAGTCCGTCGCGGTCCTGGTGTGCTCCCCGAGGCTGCTCGAAGCCGACATCAGAACGGTGGACCAGATGCGGCTGGTCTCCGGGATGCTCGGGTTGCTGCGTGACGCTCGCGAGTGGATCGGCTGAGCCGGGCGTTCGGTGACGGGTGTGCACGCCTGTGCCGTGGTCGGCTGGGTCGGTCGCTGGTGAAGGGCGAGTGGGCCTGCTTCGCGATGCGTCATTTGGTGACGGGCGTGGGTGCCTGCGCTGTGGTCGCCTGGGTCGGATGCTGGTGAAGGGCGGGTAGGCCTGCCTCGCGATGCGTCGTGTGGTGACGGGTGTGGGTGCCTGCGCTGTGGTCGCCTGGGTCGGATGCTGGTGAAGGGCGGGTAGGCCTGCCTCGCGATGCGTCGTGTGGTGACGGGCGTGGACGCCTGCGTTGTGGTCGCCTGGGTCGGATGCTGGCGAGGGGCGAGTAGGCCTGCCTCGCGATGCGCCATTCGGTGACGGGCGTGGGTGTCTGCGTTGTGGTCGGCTGGGTTGGATGCTGGCGAGGGGCGGGTAGTCCGCGTCGCGATGCGTCGTGTGGCGACAGGCGCGGGTGCCTGTGGTCGGCTGGGTCGGATGCTGGCGAAGGTGGGTGGGCCTGCGTCGCGTGCGATCCCGCGACGGGGACGCGGATGCCTGCGCTGTGATCACCTGGATCGGACGGCGGGCGATGGCATGCACGCGTGCGCGATGCTCGGCTGGGCCCGCGTTTGACGGCAGGCAACGCATGCCTGCGCTGTGGTCGGGCGTCGGTGACGGGCGTGCGTGCCTGCGTTGTGGTCGGCTGCGTCGGGGCCTGTGGTGGCGGGCGCGCATACGTGCGCCGTGGTCGGCCGGGTAACGGGCGTGCGCGCTTGTGCTGCGGTCGGCTGGGTCGGTCGCTGGCGAAGGACGGGTAAACCCGTGCCGCGACGCGTCATTCGGTGACGGGTGCTTATGCCTGCGCCGCGGTCGAGTGGCGGGAGAAGGACGCGTACGCCTGTGCGGCGGTCGGATGGACCGGACGTTTGGCGAAGCACGGGTATGCCTGCTGCGATCGGTTGCATCGGACGCTGGCGAAGGGCGCGTAGCTCTGCGGCGTGATGGCGGCACTCAGCGGGAGCCGCGGGCTGGTGATCAGCGCTGCCGAGCGTCGCGCTCGCCTGCGTCGTGGTGCGGCATTCGGTGACGGGCGCATACGCCTGCGCTGCAATCGGTTCAGTCCGCGGTCACCTGCGCTGGCTGAGCCGGAAGCTCGGCAAGAGCGAGCAATCCCGCACAGCAAGGCGATCACTGTGCGGGATACCCGCCCGGCCGCTCTGGTCGGGAGCCGGTGGCCGGGCGGGTATATGTCCTCGCTCGCGCGACCGTGGGGGAGGGGTGGCGCGGCGAGCGAGGCGGTTTGAGCGCCCCGCGCGTCCGGCTTGCGGGAACCGGAGCGGGGGCGCGGGGTCCCCGTCCGCGCGGGGCACTGGGGGGAGATGCCGCAGCGGACGGGGTGGCTGGGAAAAAACCGGGTGGTTCGGTGCGGACAGTCTCACCGGGACTGTCCGGCAGATCGAAAAGGACGGTTCCTGCGGCGGCGGAAGTGCCGCTGTTCGGGACCACTCTGTCGAGTACAACTCGTTGCGGGCCAAGAACATTCCCGCGGCCGGGGGTGTGCTCCCGCTCCGTCCGGACCGGCTGGGGGTTACCGGCCGGCGGGAGCAGGAGCACCGGATCCCGTTCCGCGTCTGGGGGGAGCAGTCGCGCGGAGCGGGTAGTTATGCGCCGGTACGGGGGCCGCCTCGCGGCGAGTGGCACGACCAGGCTCCGGCCGAACCGGTATTCCTGGAAGGCAGAAGGTGAGGCCCGGGGGCACCTCCGTACCGACACCCTGTACAACGCGTGGACCGCTCGAATGTTCCGGCCCCATCAGGTGATCTGGATCGCCACCAATCGAGTGATCGCAGGAATCAACCAGGTCAGGTAGTGCCGCTGGGCGTTCGGAGCGGGACCGCCAACCTGCCAAAGCCCCACTCAGGAGCACGGTGCCGAGCGATGTCACCCAACAACGAACTTGTTCGTAACGAACATGTTCGTTACCCTAGGTCAAGTCACCCACGGAAGAAACGGAGCAAACCCATGACCATCACCATCGTCGGCGCCGGCCTCGGCGGTCTCAGCCTCGCCCGCGTCCTGCACGTGCACGGCCTCGAAGCCACCGTCTTGGACCTCGACGCCTCCCCGTCCGCCCGCGCGCAGGGCGGCATGCTCGACATCCACGAGGATTCCGGCCAGGTCGCCCTCCGCGCCGCTGGCTTGCACGACGAGTTCCGGACCCTGATCCACCCCGGCGGGCAGGAAGCCCGCGTCTACGACCGCACCGCGGCCCTCCTGTTCTCCGAAGCGGACGACGGCGGCGGCGAGCGGCCAGAGATCGACCGAGGGGTCCTGCGCGACCTCCTTCTCGGCTCGCTGCCAGAGGGAACCGTCCGCTGGGGCGCGAAGGTCATTGCCGCGGAGCCCCTCCCCGGCGGGCGGCATCGGCTCACGCTCGCCGACGGCACGTCCCTCACCACGGACGTGCTCATCGGAGCCGACGGCGCCTGGTCGCGAATCCGGCCGCTGGTTTCGCCGGAAAAACCGGCGTACACCGGGATCTCGTTCGTCGAGGTCGACCTCCTCGACGCCGACACCCGGCACCCGGACGCGGCAGCTCTCCTCGGCGGCGGCATGAGTTTCGCGCTCGGCGAGGACAAGGGGTTCCTCGCGCATCGTGAACCGGACGGCAGCCTGCACGTGTACGCCGCCGTGCGCGTTCCGGAAAGCTGGACCGCGTCCGTCGACTTCACCGATCGGGCCGCCGCCAAGGCCGCCGTGCTGAGCCACTTCGACGGCTGGTCCGACCGGCTCCGCGCCCTGGTCGCGGACGCGGACGGCGACCTGACCCCCCGGCTGATCCACGCGCTCCCCGTCGAGCATTCGTGGCCGCGGGTGCCCGGCGTCACGCTGCTCGGCGATGCCGCGCACCTGATGTCGCCGTTCGCCGGAGAGGGCGCGAACCTCGCCATGCTCGACGGTGCCGAGCTGGGACTCGCGCTTGCTCGGCACCCGGGCGACGTCGAACGCGCGCTCGCCGAGTACGAGGCCGCGTTGTTCCCGCGCAGCGCGAAATCAGCTTCGGAGTCGGCGCAAAGTCTCGAGAGCTGCTTCAACGCGGACGCGCCGGCGGCGTTGCTCGAGCTGTTCGGAGCCTGACGTCCATAGTGGACCTGAGTACGACTTAAGCGGTACCCGGATCGAGCCGTCAAGCCGATCCGGGCCGGGCGGTTCCTCTCGCACACTGGGTCTCGACCCGCTGTGAGAGAGGAATTTTCCGATGACCGCCGTCCTGGCCGACACCGTCCACGAAGGCCTGCAGTTCGCCGCCATCGCCGGAATCGCGCTGCTGGTGGCGTTTCCGGTCTTGCTGTTCATCGGCGCGCTGGTGAGCGTGCTCGGCAGCCCGCTCGGCTTCGGGATGAAGTTCGTGTGGGTGGTTTTCGCGTTCTGCGCGCCGTTCCTCGGACCGATGCTGTGGTTCCTGGTCGGCAAGCGGAGTGCGGAAGCTTCGCTGACATAAGATGTCAGGGGGGCGCGGTTAGCGTCCCAGCATGGATCACGTAATCGACGCCGGCGAGTTCGCCGACCGGTATGTCGCAGTATGGAACGAATCCGACCCGGCCGCCCGGCGCACCATGATCGCCTCGTTGTGGGCCGAGGACGGCGTGCAGTGCACCGAGTCCGCGGAGTACCGGGGCCAGCAGGAGCTGGAGCGCCGGGTCGGCGAGGCTTTCGAGGAATTCGTCGCTGGCGGGGGGTTCGTCTTCCGGTACGCCGGAGACGCGGTGGGCCATCACGGCATGGTCCGGTTCACTACCCAGATGGTCCCCGCGGCGGGCGGCGAGATCGCCTGGACCGGCTTTGTCGTGGCGGAACTCGGCGAGGACGGCCGCATCCGGCGCGACTTCCAGTTCGCCGAGCCGCCGCGCCCCGCGTCCCCGGACGTCCGGGCGGTGGCGGACGAATTCCTGCGCAGGCTCGAACAGGGGGACCCGGATCGCATCGCGGAGCTTTTCGCGGAACCGGTCGACTGGTGGGTGAGCTGGCCGGAACCGGAGCATCCGGTCGTGCCGTGGATCCGCCCTCGCTCCACCCGGGCGGACGTCGCGGAACACTTCCGGACGCTCGGAAGTGCTTGTGTACCAGAGGAAAGCGAGGTCCGGGTCGACCGGATCCTGGTCGATGGCGCGGACGCGGTGCTCGCCGGGACCAGTGCCCAAACGGTCAAATCGACCGGCAAACATTTCACGACCAGCTTTGCGGTATCTCTGACCGTGGGCGGTGGACTGATCAGGCGGTACCACGTATACGAAGACAGCCTCGCCGTCGCCGAGGCGTTCGCCGAATGAAACGCCGGGCAGCCGGAGCGGTGTTTCCGCGTGGCTGCCCGGCATTTCGCGCGGTCAGGAAACGTTCAGGTCGATGCAGGCGTAGAACGCGTTGCCGGTGTCCGCGATGTTCCACACCGCGAGCACCTTCTGCTGTCCCGGGTAGCCGCTCAGGTCGACCTGGTGCGACACGGTTTCCGGCGGGGCCTGGTCGTTGCCGCTGAAGCTCGCGACCTCGGTGCCGCCGATGAAGTACTGGTAGTCGCTGGTGCGGTGGCGCGCGGTGAACACCCAGGTGAAAGTCACTTGGCTGCCGACCTGGGTGACCTTCCAGCCCTTGCTGTCGTCGTCGAGGTCGGCGAACCGGTCGTTGCCGCCGCTGCAGCTCTGCAGGCCCTTGGGGCCTTCGACGCTCTGCGGTTCCCATTTGATGTCGCCGCAGGACACGGTTCCGTCCGCGCATTGGGCCTGCCTGCTCGGCGGGGAGTTGACGTAGCCGTGCGCGCTGGCGATGCCGGGGCCGATCAGCATCAGCACCGGAGCGAGGACCGCGCCGCCGAGCGCGGCGAGCATCGTGCGTTTGCGGGACATGATGGCTCCTTCGAAGCCGGGCCCGCTCCCGCGCCGGAGGGCGGCCGGGCGAGCCTCGGCACGACCGGCGAGCCCGCGGTGGGGTGCTGCGCGGGCGGAGGGGTGGGGAGAATTGTGGTCTAGACCATACTCGGGTGCCCGCGCTCGGTCAAGAATCGGCTACGCTGTGTTATTTGATACGGGGCCACGGCACGGGATCGGAGGTTTGCGCGGCGATCGGGCGCATCGGCCACGGATATCGCAGCTGGCGAGCCTGTCCGGTGGAGGAACGGGCGGCGGACGTCGCCGAGCTGAGAACCTTTCGAGGTACATCGCCAAGCGCGGCGAGGCTCAGCGGACTCTGCCCTAAGAGATCCGCAGCAGCCCGCTCAACCACCCCGAAAACACCTGCTGCACATCCTCCCGCACCCGGTCCGGATCGTCCGCGTTGGCGATCATCCGCGCTGCCTCCATCACCGCGGCCAGCACCAGTTGCGCCAAGGCATCCACCGGCGTGTCCACGATCAGCCCGGCTTCCCGCGCGGCCGCCAGGTTTTCCGCGACCAGCCCCAGCCCGTACTCGGCCTCTAAGTCCCGCCAGGCGTCCCAGCCCAGCACGGCGGGCGCGTCGGTCAGCGAGATGCGCCGGACGTCCGGGCGCAGGCAAGCGTCCAGGAAAACCCGCAGTGCGGCGGAAAGCCCGGAAAGCGGATCCGGTGCGCCGTCAAGAACTTCCGAGACCTCCGCGGTCAATTCCCGTTCCAGCACTTCGACGACGGCCCGGAAGAGGCCCTGTTTGTCGCCGAAGTGGTGATACAGCGCGCCCCGCGTGACGCCTGCCGTGCGAGTGATTTCTTCGGCCGGCACCTCGTGGTAGCCGCGGGCGCCGAAGAGGTCGCGGGCGGCCTTGATCAGTGCGGCTCGCGTCGCGTCGGAGCGTTCTTGCTGGGTACGTCGCACGCACCTAATCTGCCATGGCGGCGGCGAAGCGCGTGATGTGCCCGGCCAGAGCGTCCGGCTGATCCTCCGAGACGAAGGTGTAGGAGTCCGGGATTTCGACGAGTTCCGCGTCCGGCAAAACCTCCGCCAGGCGGTGCGCGAGGCTGATCGGGAACAGCTTGTCCTCCGGCGGCCACGCCAGCAGCACCGGACGCTTGAACTGGCGCAGTTTCTCCGCCGCGGCCAGGGTGAGGTTCGAGTCGACGGTGCGCAGGAACTTGCGCAAATCCCTTCGCCGGCCAGGAGATGTACGCAGCTTGCCCAGGTATTCCTCGGCGATGTCCGGCGGAAGGGGACGCTTCGTGACCCAGCCGAACAGCAGCGGCAGCCGGTACAACGCCTTCATCCGCAGCAGCTGGCCGAGCACCGCCATCGAACCCGGGACCCGCGCGATCGTCGGCAGCGGCTGGAAGATCGGCGGGAAGAAGTACTCGAAACTGTCCGACGGCGTCAGCACCACCCGCCCGACCCGCTCCGGGTACCGCGCGAGCAGCAGTTGCGTGATGGCGCCGCCGGTGTCGTTGGCGACCAGGATGACGTCTTCCAGATCCAGCGCGCTGAGGAAATCGCCGAGGAGGGTGGCGAGGCCGGGGGCGCTGAGGTCGGCGTCCGAGCGCATCGGGACCGGATGTGCGCCCAGCGGGAGATCCGGTGCGAGGCAACGGAATCCGGCGTCCGCGACAGTGGGGACGACTTTGCGCCAGAGCAGGGCGTTGGTGAGCACGCCGTGCACGAAAACGACCGGGCGGCCGCGTCCGCGCTCGAAGTACCGGAGTTCGCCCTGGGGGAGGTTGACGTGCCGGGCGGTGCCGAGTTTCTCGTGTGCGGTCATGCCGACGAAGATACATACATGCAGTCTGTATGTAAATTACCTCTGCGGTAATGCCCCGGCTGACCAGGGGAAATGTACGAGGGGTGCCGGGTAGTCCGGTCGAGGACCTCGTCCAGCGGCGCGCCGGAAACCTGGCCGAACTGCGCGTCAGTGCGTCCGGCGAACGGAGTCTTCGCCGACTGGCCCGTAAGATCGCCGCGTTCCGCTGAGGCTTACTCCGCCGGTTCGCAGCGCGAGCACAGGCCGGACACCACTTCCTCGGTCGAATCCGGAGGAGTGGCGGGCGTCGCTTCCAGCCGGCCGCATTGGCGGCACAGCAGGTGGGCGTGGTCGAAACCGGCCAGCTCGTAGCGTTGCGCGACGCCGACGTGGTCGAAGCGGTGGACGAGACCGGCGGTGACGCCGGTGGTCAGCACGTCGTGGACGCCCCTCGTGGACGCCATCGACAGCCGTGCGCGGACCAGCGGCAGCAGTTCCGCGACGGTCACGTGCGGGTTTTCGGCCAGCACTTCCAGCACGACCTGCCGGGCGGTCGTCACGCGCAGGCCGGCGCGCCGGAGCCGGGTTCCGGCGTCGGCGCTGGACGGGAGGGGTGCGGAGGTCGTGAGCACGTACCCTTTGTAGTCCGCACAGTTGATCCAGTCAAATGTAAGAACGGGTCAACTCTGGAACTGTGAGCCACTGCACGCCAGAATTGATTCGGTCAACTCTGCGGGTACCATCCGGGCCATGGACGAGTTCGGGGCGCGCCTGCGCGACAAAGGTCTGCGCAACACGCCGCAGCGGCGTGCGGTGCTGGCCGCGGTCGCGCGGACCCCGCACGTCACGGCGGCGGAGATCGCGACGGTGCTCGACGCCGACGGGGCTGTCGGCGCGCTGTCCCGGCAGGGCCTTTACAACGTGCTCGACGACCTCGTCGGCGCCCGGCTGCTGCGCCCGCTCGAACCGGCCGGCTCGCCCGCGCGGTTCGAACTCGAAACCCACGACAACCACCATCACCTGGTCTGCCGCGGCTGCGGCCGGATCCAGGACGTGCCGTGCGCGATCGGAGCCGCGCCGTGCCTCGAACCCGGTCCGGTGCCCGGTTTCCGGGTGGACCAGGCCGAGGTCACGTGGTGGGGGATGTGCGCGGAGTGCGAGGCCAAGGCCTAACGCAGCGCGTCCTGAAGCGCGGCGAGCCCGACCGGGCCGACCGCCAGCACGTCGCGGTGCCACTGGCGCAAGGTGAATCCGGGTTTGGCGGCCGCTTCGGCGCGCGCCTGCAACCACGCGCGTTCGCCGATCTTGTACGAGATGGCCTGGCCTGGCCAGCCGAGGTAGCGCACGATCTCAGCGTGCACCCGGTGTTGTGCGGCCAGCCCGCGCTCGTGCAGGAACCGGCACGCGGTGGCGAAGTCCCAGCGCGAACCGTCCGGCAGCGGCAAGTCGAGGTGCGAGCCGAGGTCGATCACGACGCGCGCGGCCCGCAGCGCGGAACCGGCGAGCATGCCGAGCCGGGTGCCGCGCTCGGAGAACCAGCCCAGTTCGTCGGCGAGGCGTTCGGCGTACAGCGCCCAGCCTTCCGCGTGCCCGCTCACTGAATGGACGCGGGCGTACCGGCTGACCGAGTCTCCGGCGAGCCCCGCGACGCCGATCTGCAGATGGTGTCCGGGGACCCCTTCGTGGAACACCGTCGTCAGCTCGGACCAGGTCGCGAAGCGTTCCCGTCCGCCCAGCGGCCACCACGTGCGACCGGGCCGGGTGCCGTCTTCCGCGGGTCCGGTGTAGTACGGCGAACCCGACGCCGAGCCATACGCGAGCACGACGTCCAAGGCACGCAACGGT
The DNA here is from genome assembly GCF_046195355.1 of Amycolatopsis sp. VS8301801F10. Taxonomy (NCBI): domain Bacteria; kingdom Bacillati; phylum Actinomycetota; class Actinomycetes; order Pseudonocardiales; family Pseudonocardiaceae; genus Amycolatopsis; species Amycolatopsis sp. VS8301801F10. The sequence goes on from NZ_CP176065.1 coordinate 3,379,898, forward strand.
TCTGGGATGTCAAAGTGCTCGCTCGCGGCTTCCAGCGCGCGCTCGTGCGCCGCGCGCAGCCAGTCCAAATAGGACTCTTCGCCGGCCACCGAGCATTCGACGTCCAGCCGGGCGAGGACTTCCGCCACGCTCGCGCCGGGCTGGATTTTCGCGACCTCGGCGGCGATTTCCGTTTCGATGCGCTGAAGTTCCGCCCAACCCCATTCGTACGCCTCGGCGAGATCGAGGTCCGCGCCGAGCGAAAGCCGGGCTGCGATCGCATAGCGTTCCGCGCCGACGCCATCGGTTTCGGTGGCGTGCGGGGCGTAATCCTCGCGCAGGAACCGGGCGAGCGCCGCGTAACCGCGGTGGGCAGCATCGGCGGCGGCGCGCAGTTCGGCCGCCCGCGGCCCGTCGCCGTACTCCTCGACGAGTGCATTGTGGACACCGGCGTACCGCTCGGCCTGTGCCGCTGTTTCCAGCGCCTGGCGACGGGCCGCGCGCAGCCCGCGGTCGAGACCGGCCTGCAGCGTCTTCTGCCATCCGGCGAGCATCGTTTCGACGCCGGCCATCCGGACCGCGAGGACGTGCCAGTCGTCCGCGTCGCGACGCGGCAGCAGCCGGACCGAATCGGCGATGCTGTTCAGCGTCCCGAAATGCGCCTGCACCTGGCGGAACGGCTCGCCCGACTCGTGCCAGGCCAGCTCGGCCTCGAGGCTGTTCCGCAGATGCGTGGACGCGATCCGGTCCGCGCGGGACTCGGGGGACAGCTTCGCGAGCGCGGCGAGTGTGCGCCGGGCCAGCTCGGCGCGGGCCGCGAAACCGTCCGGGGTGAGGTCGGTCAGCGCGGTCGCGTCGGTGGTCACGCCGTCCAGCGTCGCGGCGATCGGGTCGAGCGCTGCCTCCGCCGTGACGTGATCGGCGGACAGCTGAAAAATCGGGGTCACGCCGTCACGTTAGCCGGGAGCCGCCGCCGGAATATAGAGACGTTAGCGGGGTCCGGTCGCTGGTATAGAGGGGATGCCCGCGCCGGTGAGCCGACGCGGGCATCCTCGGGAGAAAAGCCTCAGTCCGTGCCGGATTCCATCGCGGCGCGGTCGAGCAGTTCGACGTCGTCGGTCCGGCCGCGGGACGCGATCGTCTCGGCCCCGCCCTCGGGCATCGCGCCGATCAGGCCGGTCGCGGCCGCCTGCGCGGCGCCGATCAGCTTCGGGTGCGAGGTGCCGCCGACCATGCCGAGGCTCGCGTACTGCTCCAGCTTGGCGCGCGAGTCGGCGATGTCGAGGTTCCGCATGGTCAGCTGGCCGATCCGGTCGACCGGGCCGAACGCGGAGTCCTCGGTGCGCTCCATCGACAGCTTGTCCGGGTGGTAGCTGAACGCCGGGCCGGACGTGTCGAGGATCGAGTAGTCCTCGCCGCGCCGCAGCCGCAGCGTGACCTCGCCGGTGATCGCGGTGCCGACCCAGCGCTGCAGCGATTCGCGCAGCATCATCGCCTGCGGGTCCAGCCAGCGGCCCTCGTACATCAGCCTGCCCAGGCGCCGGCCCTCGTTGTGGTAGCTGGCGATGGTGTCCTCGTTGTGCACCGCGTTGACCAGCCGCTCGTACGCCGCGTGCAGCAGCGCCATGCCCGGGGCCTCGTAGATGCCGCGGCTCTTGGCCTCGATGATCCGGTTCTCGATCTGGTCGGACATGCCGAGCCCGTGCCGCCCGCCGATCGCGTTGGCCTCCAGGACCAGCTCGACCGCGGTGCCGAACTCCTTGCCGTTGATCGTCACCGGACGGCCCTGTTCGAAGCCGATGGTCACGTCCTCGGGCGCGATCTCGACTTCCGGGTCCCAGAACCGCACGCCCATGATCGGCTCGACGATCTCGATGCCGGTGTCCAGGTGCTCGAGCGACTTCGCCTCGTGCGTGGCGCCCCAGATGTTCGCGTCGGTGGAGTAGGCCTTTTCGGTGCTGTCGCGGTAGGGCAGGTTGTGCGCCTGCAGCCACTCCGACATCTCCTTGCGGCCGCCGAGCTCGCCGACGAACGCCGCGTCGAGCCACGGCTTGTAGATCCGCAGGCCCGGGTTGGCCAGCAGGCCGTAGCGGTAGAAGCGCTCGATGTCGTTGCCCTTGTAGGTGGAGCCGTCGCCCCAGATCTGGACGTCGTCCTCCAGCATCGCGCGCACCAGCAGGGTGCCGGTGACCGCGCGGCCGAGCGGGGTGGTGTTGAAGTAGGCCCGGCCGCCGGTGCGGATGTGGAACGCACCGCAGGTCAGCGCGGCGAGCCCTTCCTCGACGAGGGCTTCCTTGCAGTCGACCAGCCGCGCGAGCTCCGCCCCGTAGGCGTGCGCACGGCCGGGGACGGACGCGATGTCGGGTTCGTCGTACTGGCCGATGTCGGCGGTGTAGGTGCACGGAACCGCACCCTTGTCGCGCATCCACGCCACCGCCACGGACGTGTCGAGGCCGCCGGAGAACGCGATGCCGACCCGCTCGCCGACGGGAAGGGAAGTGAGCACCTTGGACATAGGAATGATTATGCATGACGATGTATGAACGTGCATCCCCGGGTGGTGTGAACTCGCTCTCCGTGCGGTTGTCCAGGTCTTTCGCCGCTCTTGCCGCCGCCGCCACGCCGCGGCATGCCGGGGGCTGGGGGATGAGCCGTCTCGTTCAGCTCCTCCGTCAGTACGTGCGGCCCTTCCAGCCGGTCCGGCGGCGGGCGGAGTCGATCGTCATCAGGGTGTAGAGCGCTGCGGTGAACGGCAGCAGCAGCCCCGCGACCAGGGGTTGCCGGTAATACCGCGCGACCGGGACGAACGTCGCCGTCATCAGCAGCCACGCGACTGCGGCCTGCCACGAGCCGGTCAGGGCCAGCACGGGCGGGGCGAGGAAAACGGTGCCCATGCCGACGACGGTCCCGGCCAGCAGCAGCGGTGAGTGCCGGAGCTGGGTGTAGGCGCTGCGGGCCACCATTTGCCACAGGTCCGCGAGCCGGGGATACGGCCGGACGCTCCAGGCCTTCGACGCGTAACCCAGCCAAATCCGGCCGCCCGCGGACGCGACCGCGCGGGCCAGCGCGACGTCGTCGATGACCGCACCGCGGATCGCGGCGATTCCGCCGGCGCGCTCGAGCACTGAGCGTCGGACGAGTACACAACCTCCTGCTGCGGCGGCGGTTCGCCAGCGGGCGGAGTTCACGCGGCGGAAGGGGTAGAGCATCGCGAAGAAGTAGACGAAAGCGGGCACGATCAGCCGCTCCCAGAATGTTGCGGTGCGCAGAACGGCCATCTGAGATACCAGGTCCCGGCCGCTGGTGGAAGCGGCGACGAGAGTTTCCAGCGAATCGGGGCTGTGTGAGATATCAGCGTCCGTCAACAGAAGGAAGTCGACGTCGCCTGCCTTGCGGACGCCGTGCGCGACGGCCCAGAGTTTCCCGGTCCAGCCGTCCGGTGGTTCGCCGGGGCTCGTGACGGTGAGCGGGAGTCCATGGGGGACAGTCAGCGACCGGGCGACTTCCGCGGTTCCGTCGCTGCTGCCGTCGTCTACGAGGACGACGCGCGCGTCGCCGGGGTAGGTCTGGCCGAGCAGCGTGGGGAGGGTTTGCGGAAGCAGGTCCGCCTCGTCGCGAGCGGGTACCACGATGGCGACGGACGGCCAGCGCTCCGGCCGGATCAGCTCGGGCAGCCGTTGGTCGGTGCGCCAGAACCAGCTGTGGCACAACGCGAGTCCGGCCCACACCGCCAGCGTCGCCCACGCGAGGACCGTGCTCATGCGCGGAGTGTAGTGACTGGCAGCAAACTGACAGGTCGTTCCCAGCGGGCTCATAGATTCGCGGCTGAGACTGGGTGTTCCCACCACCGGAGAGGACACCCGGCATGGACCCGGACATCAGCAGAAGGCAAGAGGAACGGGCACGCGGGCGGCACCGGACCGCGGTCGTCACGGCGGTGGCGGCGGTGCTCGGACTCGCGGCAGCGGGCGGCATCGGATACGGGCTGACGGCGGCCGCTTCGCCGTCGAGCAGCTCGAGCAGCTCGGGCCAGGACCAGCTGCGGGCACCCGCCGAGAACCCCGGCTCCGGCTCCGGGCACGCGCACACCGGATCGGGCGCGTCGTGACCGGGCCGTATTCGGCGGCTTTTCCCGCGCTGGGCACGACCGCGCGGGTGCTCGTCACCGAGGAGGCCGCGCTCGGCCCGGCGACCGAGTTGCTGCGGACGCGGCTCGGCGAACTCGACCGGGCATGCAGCCGATTCCGGACAGACTCGGAGATTTCGTCACTCCACCGTGCCGCGGGCCGGGAAGTGGAGGTGAGCCCGCTGCTGGCCGACGCGCTGTCGGCGGCGTTGCGGGCGTCGTGGCTGAGCGGTGGCCTGGTCGATCCGACGGTCGGCGCGTCGATGGCAGCGCTTGGTTACGACCGCGACTTCGCCGAGATCACTGACGGACCCGCCGCGGCGCCAGTCCCCGCGCCCGGCTCGCATTGGGTGCTGTTCGAACCGGCCCGCCGGATTGTCGTGCTGCCGCGCGGGGTAATGCTGGACCTCGGCGCGACGGCGAAAGCGCTGGCAGCGGACCAGACTGCCGCCGAAATCGCCCACCGCACCGGCTGCGGTGTGCTGGTGAACCTCGGCGGCGATCTCGCGGTTGCGGGTGCGGCACCGGCAGGTGGTTGGCGAATCGCGCTCGGCGACGACCACACCGACGCCGCCGATACGACGATCACGCTCACCGGCGGCGGTTTGGCAACGTCCGGCGTCGCGCGGCGGACCTGGCGGCGTGGCGGACGCGTGGTGCACCACATTGTCGACCCGCGCACGGGCGAACCGGCGGATCCCTGCTGGCGAACGGTTTCGGTAGCCGCGAAGTCCTGTGTGGACGCCAACACGGCGAGCACCGCCTCGGTCGTACTCGGCGTGGCAGCGTTGGACTGGCTGAATTCGCGAGGATTGCCCGCGCGCCTGGTGACCTCGCGCGGTGCGGTCCGGACGACGGCTGGTTGGCCCGCGGAACGCCGGGAGCACGCATCGTGAGTTCCGCGCTGTGGTATTTCAGCCGGGCCACCGGAATCGTCGCGCTGGTCTTCTCGACGGCTGTCGTGGTACTCGGTTTCCTAAACTCTGCCCGGTTTTCGCCCCGCCGCTGGCCGCGCTTCGCTCTCGCGGACCTGCATCGGAACCTGGCGCTGGTCAGTCTCGTCTTCTTGGGCGCACACATCGTCTTCGCCGTCGTCGACGGCTATGTGGACCTCGGCTGGCTCTCCGTCGTCGTCCCGTTTATCTCGGGTTACGAGCCGTTCTGGAGCGGAATCGGTGCGGTAGCGGTAGATTTGCTACTCGCCATTGTGGTGACGAGCCTGCTGCGAACCCGCATTCCGCCGCGACTCTGGCGCGCGGTGCATTGGCTCGCCTATCTGTGCTGGCCTGTTGCGCTCGCGCACAGCGTCGGTCTCGTCGCGTCCGACAGTGCGCGTCCGCTGCTCATCTCGCTCGATATCGCGTGCCTTATCGCTGTCCTGGCCGCCGCGAGCGTGCGTTTCGGCAGTACCAGCCCCGACACCGAGGCGCGCCGCCTCTCTCCACTTCGGAGGTGACTCTTGCTTCCTTTGCACCGCAACAACCTTGCTGCCCACCTGTCTGTCCACGGTGGACTGCCTGTCCTGGATCGTACCGCACTGCTCCGCGAAATCGACGCCGCCGGTATCCGCGGCCGCGGAGGAGCTGGCTTCCCCGCCGCGACGAAACTGCGCTCTGTCGCACCAGGACGGTCCATTGTGGTCGCCAACGGCTGCGAGAGCGATCCCTTCAGCAGCAAGGACCGTGCCCTGCTTGACCTCGCTCCGCACCTGGTGCTGGACGGAATCCAGGTCGCCACTCGAGCCGTCGGCGCTACGGCGGCCTACCTCTGCATGCACGAGGAAAACCGACGCGTAACGGCCGCTCTAGCCGAACGCCGAGACGCCGTTCCGGTAGAAGTCGTTGTGGTCCCGCACCGGTACGTCGCCAGCGAAGAAACCGCACTAGTGCATTTCCTGGGCACCGGCGACGCCCGCCCGACCGGCAAATCCCCGCGCCCCACCGAACGCGGCCTGCGCGGACGCCCCACTTTGGTCCAGAATGTCGAAACCTTGGCCCGATTCGCGCTCGTCGCCCGAACCGGCGCGGACCGTTTTGTGCACACCGATCTGGTCACCGTCACCGGAGCCGTCGCCCGCCCCGGCGTACTGGAAGTCCCGGCGGACACCCCGATCTCCGCGATCCTCGCCCGAGCCGGTGGATCCGGTACCGCCCAAACAATCCTGATCGGCGGCTACGGCGGCACCTGGATGCCGCGTTCCCTGGCCGACCCCTTGCCTCTCGGTCGCGAACCGGGCCTGTCCTCGCTGCACTTGCTCCCAGAATCTCAGTGCGGCATAGAACTGACCCGGAATATTCTCCATGCCCTGGCAGGAGAATCGGCCCGCCAATGTGGACCGTGCATGTTCGGACTCCCGGCCATCGCCGCGGATTTCACCGACCTGCTGTCCGGCCGGGACGCAACCGCCCGCCTGGCCCGCCGCCTCCCGCTCCTCAGTGGACGGGGCGCGTGCGCCCACCCGGACGGAGCGGTCCGCCTGGCCGCGAGCGCCATGCGAGTCTTCGCCTCCGACGTCCAAGCCCACCTGGCAGCAGGCGCGTGCCGAACCACGGCAGGTGCGGCATGAACCGCTTGACGGTCGACCCGATCGCCTGCCGGGGACACGGGTTGTGCGCGGAGATCCTGCCGGAGTTGATCACGCTGGACGAATGGGGTTATCCGGTGGTACGCGGGGAAACGGTTCCGCCGCCATTGCTGCCCGAGGCCCGAAGGGCGGCCGGGGCTTGTCCGGCGCTGGCGTTGCGATTACGGAAATCGTAGTTGTTGCAGCGCCAACGCCGGATTCAGCCGTGATTCAGCAGCGCCACCACGCCGAAATCATTCCCGCGGCAGCTGCGATCCACGGGGCATACTCGGCGTAGGACGACGCGAAGTGCATCAACAATTGCTCCTCAAAGCGAGACTGGCCGGGCTCCCGGCCAGTAACATGGATGTTGCAACGCCAAGCTATCGTGCGGAACGAAACTCGGAGTCAGGGACTCTACTGAGAGTCGTTGTCTGCACTTGATGACAACCCAGCGGAGCGAATCCTCTCGCAGGACGGGGGATTCATCCAGTAGCTGGAAGTGATTCACCCATTCGTGATGGAGGACCTCTGCGGCGCGGGCATGGCGACAGTGCTTTCGCCGCCCCTGGCTTGCGGAATCGCATGCGGATCCTGAGCCGCCGCCAGCCGTTCTTCGACGCGGTCGGCCTTGGCGTCTTTGCCTCGACCCCGGTAAAAGGCCGCGGCGCGTCCCCACGCGTCGACAGCGTCTTCATGATTCCCGCGTGCGTAGAGGATTTCGGCGAATGCCTCCAGCGCCCGAGCCTGGCCAGTCGCGTTGTGCGCCCGCTCGGCCAGTTCGACCGCTTCCTGTGACAACCGCAGAGCAGCCCGGTCGTCCCGTTCGGCCGCCGCCAGTCGGGCTTGTACGGTGCGCAGCCGCATCGTGGCGGTGAGGTCGCCGGCGATCTGCGCTTGTGCCAGCTGGCAATGCCGGTGTGCGACGGCGAATTGTTCCTCGCGGAGATGGAGTTCCGCCAGCGTCGTGTAGGTCGTGGCTTGACCGGCGGGGTCGCCGGTGAGCGCACGCAGGTGGAGTGCGCGATGGTAGTGCGGCAGCGCCTTTTCGTACTGGTCGAGTTCGGCGAGGGTCTCGCCGAGATACTGCTCCGCCTTCGCCTCGCGGACCAGGTCGCGGTTGCGCTGCGCGTGCGTGATGCAGCGGCGGAACAGCGCGATCGCTTCGGCGGGGCATCCGGTGTGCCGGTACAACTGTGCGAAGTTGATGTTGATTGTCAACACCCCGATGGGCGATCCGTCGGCCGTGGCGAGCTCCCGTGCTCGCGTCAGAGCTTGTTCGGCCGTTTTGTGATTGCTGAGCGTGAGATTGAGTTCGCCGAGGTCGTTCAAGGTGGAGGCTTCCGCGTGCGGATCGTGGTTCGCCCGTGCGGCCCGTGCCGCAATGGCGAAACCGGTGCTCATTTCGTCGTAAAAACCGAATTTATCAAGGGTATCGGCAATCAGGTGGGGCAGCATGCAGGCTATTTCGAAATGACGATGCTTCAGGGCCAGAGCGGTTAGTGCGACGATATTTGTACGCTCAAGCAAGAACCATCGCGTCGCGGCGTCCGGCGTCCTGAACTCGGTCGGGCGGATGCCGGGTTCCGGATCCGGTCGCGGCGGGCGGTCGCGGTGCGGGTGTGCCATCCGGTGCGCGTGGTGCGCGGTGCAGTAGTAATGCGACAGCAAGCGCCGCAACGGCCGCGAGTCGTGGTCCTGGTCGCTCAGCGTCCGGGCGTACCGGTGGAAAATGGAGACGATCCGGTAGCGGTCGGTGTCGCCGGGCTGGTCGATCAAGTGCAAGGCGACCAGGGTTTCCAGTGCCCGCCGGGTTTCCGCGGCGGGACGCCCGGCCGCGGACAGCAGGGTGTCGACGTGGATCTCCGCGCCGGGATGGTGGCCGAAGAGCCGGAAAATGGCCTGGCTCGGAGGTTCGAGCATGCGATACGACGAAGAGAACACCGCGCGCAGGCTTTGGTCGTCGCCGTCGTCGCCAATGCTCAGGAGCATCTCCGGGTCTCGCAGCTGGTCGAGCATCGTGCCGAGGCTCAGTCCCGGCCGGCGCGCGGCGCTCTCGGCGACGAGGGTGAGCGCGAGCGGCAAGCCGTCGCAGAGATGGGCGATCCGGCGCGCCGCGTCGGGTTCCCGTTCTCCGCGGCCGCGCAAGCGCCGGACGAACAGTTCCAGCGAATCGTGGTCGTCGAGCCGGTCGAGGCTGAGTTCGGCGAGTTCGTGCCTGCGGACCAGCGCGCTGAGGCGGCGGCGCGACGTGACGATCACCGAACAGGCGGACAGCACGTTCAGCAACTGGTCGACGTGCTCGGAGTTCTCCGCGTCGTCGAGGATCACCAGCACGGAGCGGTCGGTCAGCTGCTGGTGCAGCACCGCGGCCCTGGCCGCCGGGTCCACCACGTGGTCTACCGGGTAGCCGAACTCGGGGAGCAGGCGGTCGACTATGTCGGACGGTTCGAGCCGCGGGGCCGGGCCGAAGCCGTGCAGGTCGAGGTAGATCGTCCCGTCCGGGAACCAGTTCGCGGCCCGGTGCGCCCAGTGGACCGCGAGGCTCGTCTTCCCGATGCCGGGCGGGCCGCTGAGCACGACGGCGGGCGAGCGGGTCGGCGAGTCCGGCCGGAGCCACTGGTCCAGTGTGTCCAGTGCGCGGGTGCGGCTGATGAACCCGCGGAGGTCGCGGGGGAGCGGATGAGACGGCGGCACGGCCCGGCGGGCCGGGGCGGCGGCGGACGGGGAAACCGGGTTTTCGTAGCTGTCCCGGACCTTGTCGTGGAAGGTGCGCAGCAAGGCCGCGGCGGTGTCGTCCGCGGCCTCGTGGAAGCGCCGGTGCGCGTCGAGGTAGTGGGTCAGGGCCTGCTCGGACTGCCCGAGCGCGTAGTAGATCTGGATCTGGAGCTTGACGAAGGCCAGGCGGCCGGCGTGGTCGGGGGTCAGCTCCTGCATCCATCCCGCGGCCTCGTCGGGACGGCCGAGCGCCAGCAATTGGCTCGTCAGGAATTCTCGCGCGGGAAGCAACATGGACTTTATTCTGTCCTCGCGCCAATTGTCCGCGCGTTCGGTGCGGAGACCCGCCAGCGGTTCGTCGCGCCATAAGGAAAGTGCGGCCGCAGCTGATTCATACGCCGTTTCATGATCGTCGGAACGCTCCGCCAAGTGCGCATTTCGCATTATTTCCCGGAACACGGCGACATCCACGAGACCCTCGTCGAGATCGGCCAGATAGCCGTCGCCGGACCGGATGACCGAGACGGGCACGTCCGCCTCGTCCAGTGCGGGCCGCAGCCGGTGGACTGCCTTGTACAGGGCGTCTTGGGGGTTTCCGGGCAGGTCGTCGTCCCAGAGCCAGGAGATCAGGGTGTCGTCGGAAAAGCGCTGGCCCGGCCGAGTGAGCAGGATTCCGAGAATATTCCGGCTTTGCCGCCGCCCCCATTGCTCATTCATCTTCCCGTGCATCCGCACCGCAGTCTGCCCGAGAATTCCGTAGGCGAAGTCCATTCGACGCCCCTCCCTCGTCGATTGCCCAGTTTCGCATTGATCCGGCGAATCGGCGACCGTTGCGGGGCAACGATCATCGGAGGGAATTGTCTTGTCCGGTTTCGGTCCGCTTTGTGTCCAGCGACGGGAAGTCCTCGGTCAGGACCGCGCCGCAGCCTCGGTTCGTCGGTTTCCGGACGGAGGGGATGAAGATGGCGCACGAGGTGTGGGTACGCGGTCCGATCGGTCTCGACGCCGCGACACGGGTGACGCGGCCGGGGTGCCGCACCGTGCTGGCGGTCGTCCCGACCGTGACGGCGGGGACGCGGCTGGTCGAGCTGATCTCGCTGCTCGAACGGGATCTGCGGGTGCAGGTGATGTTCACCGTGCCGCACAGCGTCGACCGGTGGGCCGGGGCCGAGGAGTACGTGCGGGCGCAGCACGGCCTGGTGCTGCCCTGGGAGCAGGCGGTGGCGCACCGGTTCGATCTGGTGCTGGCCGCGTCCGATCAGCAGATCGACCAAGTGCGGGGGCCGCTGCTTTTGATCGGGCACGGGGTCGGGCGGGTGCCGGGGCGCCGGTTCAGCAGGCAGGCGGGCGGGGCGACCGTCGCGACGACCGCGATCGAGCGGCAGTCGCTCACGTTTCGCGGGCGCGTGCTCCCCTCGGTGCTGGGTCTCGGTACTGATGCCGAGGTCGAGGTGCTGCGCGAGCGGTGTCCGGAGGCGCTGCCCGTCGCGGTCGTGGCCGGAGACCTCTGCCTGGACGGGATGCGGGCGGCGAGCGGGCGGCGCGACCAGTACCGGCGAGCGCTGGGCGTCGGCTCGCGGCGGCTGGTGGTAGTGAGTTCGACCTGGTTCACTGATTCGGTGTTCGGTCGGATGCCGGCGATGTACGAGGCGATCGTGGCCGGGCTTCCGCGAGACCGCTACGCGGTGGCGGCGGTGTTGCATCCGAATATCTGGGCGGTCCACGGGCGGCGTCAGGTCGTGGCGTGGCTCGGCCGGTGCCAGGAAGCGGGTCTGCGGGTGATCCCGCCCGAACAGGGGTGGCAGGCGACGATGATCGCGGCTGACTGGGTGATCGGCGACCACGGCTCGACCACGGGCTACGCGGCGGCCATGGGGCGGCCGGTGACGCTCGCGTCGATGCCGGACGGGCAACCGCAGGCCGGCAGTGTCGCGGAGGCGGTGCGGGCGCACGCGAAACCGCTGATTCTGGACCAGCCGTTCGAACCCCAGGAGAAAGCCGCGATCGCCGCGGCGCCGAGGCTCGCCGCGGCGGTGTTGCCGGTCGTCAGCGGGAGGATCGACTGCTCGGCCGGGATCTTGCGGTCGGCGATGTACCGGCTGCTGCAGTTGTCCGAACCGAGCGCGCCGGCGTATCCGCCGTCGCCTGCCCTGCCCCAGTCGCTGCCTGGGCGGAAGGCGTGAGCACCGGGGTCGCGCGCGTCCGGCTCGCGTTGCCCGGCCGCCGCGCGGTGCCGGTGCTGGTCGCGGATGTCGGGCTGGCCGCTCCCCGCTGGGCGGCCAGCGCGGATGTCGTGGTCCGGTCCCGCGCCAGGGCCGCGACCGCTGGCGATGCCGACGACCTGATCTCGGCGTGGCCCGGTGCGATCGCCGCGGCAGTGCGCTGGTCCGGCGGGACGGTGTGGTCAGTGCGGCGGCTCGGCGGCGTCGCGGCTGAGGAGGCGTGCTTCCTCGAGACGGCGCTCAGCGCTTGCCTCGTCGCCGTGGCCGCGTTCGAGCCCGGCGAGTGCTGTGAGGACTTCGGCCTGGAAATGCGGTGACTGAAGCCGTTCCACCCCCTCGAGTGCACTCACCAGTTCGGCGTGCGCGCGGTGGTAGTCGCCGCGCCGGGCGTGGATCGCGGCGAGCGAGATGACAGTGCGCGCGAGCTGGCTCGCGTCGCCCGCTTCCTCCATGATGGCGGCCGCTTCGGTCAGCTCGCGCACCGCGTCGTCCTCTCGGCCCAAGGCGGCCAGCAGGTCACCGCGCCGGCGCCGGGCCATGGCGACTCCGCGCGGTCTGCCGATTTCGGCGTGTTTCTCGGCGCTGCGCTCGTACAACTCCAGCGCGGCTTCAACGTGGCCTCGGGCGCGTGCGTCCCTGGCCATCCGGGAAAGCGCGGTGGCCTGGGTCGGTCCGTGCTGTTCCCGTTCGCCGATCTCGAGTGCGGCGGCGTGATGGGCGGCGGCCTGCTCGAAGCGCCGCAGCCGCTCGTGCACGTACCCGGCCTGGCTGTGCATCCGGGCCTCCACCAGCGGCAGCTGGCACCGCCGCGCGGCCGCGATCCCCGCCGTGCACAGTTCGAGGAACGATTCGTAATCCCGGTGGTGCAGGAAGAATCCCCACGACGCTTCGGCGAGCTGCCACAGTTCCTCGTCCCAGCCGTGTGCCTCGGCGGCTTTCGCGACCGCGTTGATCACCGATCGGTCCCGGCGCCACCAGTTCACCGCGTGGTCGCGGTCGGCGAAAGATTCCGTCGCCGCAACGGTTTCGGACGCGAAGCTCGGCCGGAACGGGTGGATGAGGGCGCTCGCGGTGACGGTCTGGTCGCGATACCAGCGGGGTGTACCGGTGAACGAGATAACGCCGGTCGGCCTCGGCGTCCTGGCGTTCCGCGCGCACGCGTGCGTCGTGGCGGACGACGTCGTGCTGTGCCACGGTTTCGTCCTCCAGTTCGTGCAGGAGGTTGGCTTCGATCAGTTCGTCGACGGCGTCGTCCAGGTGGGCGGGCGAACTCTGCAGGGTTTCGGCGAGCGCGTCGACCGCGTGGTGCGGGCCGGGCAGGATGCCGCACGTCCGGTAGAGCCGGGCCGCCGAATCGTCGAGCGTGGCGTAGGCGGCGTCGAAAACCGTTGCCAAACCAGTGAAACCGCCGAAGCGCCGGCCGCGCCGGGCCTCCTGGTCCGGGTTCCGTCTCGGCCGGACGCGCAGCCTCGCTCCGGTGATGGTGAGCGCCAGCGGGAGACCGGCGCACGCGGTCAGCAGGTTTTCCGCGTCCTCCGGGCTGAACTGCCGCTGCCCGGAGCGGCGGGCGAGCACTTCGCGGGCAGGCCGGTCCGGAAGCGGGCTGAGCGGAAGGATTTCCGCGCCGTCCAGCGCGAGGCTGGTCAGCTGGGACCGGCTCGTGACGAGCACGAACGCGTGCGCGCTGGACGGCAGCACGGCACGGGCGTCGGCGCTGTGCACGACGTCGTCGAGCAGCAGGGCGAACCGGCGATCGGCCGTCACCGCACGGAATTCGGCGGCTCGCTGGGCGAGCGAGGCCGGGATGTCGTCGGCGGGAATGCCCAGTGCGGCAAGGAAACCGTGCAGTACCGCGCTCGCGGGCTCCGTGGTTTCGGTGCCCTCGGCGGAAAATCTCGCGCAGAGGATGCCGTCGGGGAACCGGTCGCGGTGGGTGTGCAGCCAGTGCAGGGCGAGCGCCGTTTTGCCGATCCCGCCGACGCCGGTGAGCACGACGACGGACGGGGCGGGGTCGCGGCGGAGCCGGATTTCGTCCAGCTGGGCCAGTTCCGGGCCGCGGCCGAGCAGCACGGTCGGTGCGGGCGGCAGCTGGACCGGTGCGCGCACCGGTCTGTCTGACGTCGCTGACCCTGGCCGCGCTTCACTCATTCCGCACCCCCGATTATTCCTCCCTACCTGCTGCGGGCGGTAAAAGAAACCTGAACGAGTCGGGAATCACCCTCCCGATGTGATGATCAATGCCGCGGTGCGTCACCGGGCTTGCGCCGATCGAGAGCGTTCTGGCCGCCATGCGGGCGGATCGTCACCTTTTCCCGCAGCAGCAAACGACGGATAGTGCCATAGGACGCCTGATGCGCGTCCGCGATGCTCTGAATAGTGGACCCCGACTCGTACTCGCGGACTATCCTCGGCACGTCGAGTTCGCGGCGCACGCCTTGGCGGATTTCCGGCAGCACCGCGCCTTCCTGGCGCAGCAGCCGTCCGGTCCAGCTCAGGGACAGGCCGTGTTCCCTGGCTATCTCGGTGATCGACGCGCCCGCCCGCCAGGATTCGAGCATGCGGCGATTCCGCTCGATCCGATTCGTGCGCGCGTCGTCCGGCGTGTCCATGCAAGCGCTCCCACCACTGGGCGTGCGAGACCCTCCATTATCGGCGTCGCGGAGCCGGAGTGTGAACCTACGAACGGGGTGCATGCGCGCGAGGTTCTTTGTCCGCAAATGGCGACACCAAGCGGGCCGGCCGAATTGAATATTCAGCCAACTCGGGCAGGCGGCTTCGGAAAGCGCATCGATTCCCCTCGATCCGGGGAAAATCCGCGGCCCGCTCAGTGCGGCACCCACAGGGTCACCCGGGTGCCGTGCCCGGGCGTCGATTCCACCTGTCCGGTGCCTCCGACCTCCGCCAACCGGGCTTCGATCGACTGCCGGATGCCGAATCCCGGGCCCCGTTCGCGCACGTCGAAGCCGCGGCCCTGGTCTCGGGCGACTACCGCCGTTCCGCCGTCGCGTTCCTCCACCCGGAGCACGACGCGGCTCGTCCCGGCATGTTTCACCGTGTTGCGCAATGCCTCCCGCACCGCTTCGCACAGTGCCGTGCGCCGGTCGGCGGAAAGGCGGTCGTCGTCGGCGAAGTCGGCGGCCACGAGCTGGGTGCGCAGGCCTTCGCGGGCCATTTCGGCGGCGACGTCGGCCAGTTCGACCACGAAACCGCGGCCCTTGCGCGGTTCGACCGGCTCGGTGATGCTCCGGCGGAGTTCGGCCGCCTCGGCGTGGGCGACCGAGCGCAGCTGGGCCAGCCGTTCGGCGGCGTGGTCGGCGTCGTCGGCCGGGGCGATGGCGAGTGCTTCCAGGGTTTGCAGCACGCTGTCGTGCAGCAGCCGCTGGGTGCGCTTGCGTTCGGCTTCCTGCCCGCGGCGCAGGCCGATGTCGAGCGCGAACCGGGTGCCGACGCCCAGCAGCACCAGGATCCCGCACGCGACCACGATCGCCACGGCCAGCGCGACCAGGCAGCCGATCGACCGGCTGAGCGCGAGCGGGTCGTCCGGCCGCAGCCCGCCGGCCACGGTCAGCAGCACGCGCACCGGGACGGCCGCGACGAGCAGCAGCAGCGCCGCGGGCAGTCCGGACGTCCCGGCCCACATCGCCACCGAGCCGACCAGCCACGTCCAGGTGACGTCGATCGCGAACGGCTGCACCGCGTCCGGCGCGAGCACCGCGGTCAGCAGGTTCAGCACGAGCCCCGCGCCGAGGTCCGCGGTGAGCACCCGCCGCGTGCGCCGCGCGGGCAGGCCGCCGGAGCGCAGCAGCCACCACAGGAACCCGGCGTTCGCGGCGACGCCCAGCGCGGCCGCGGGCAGCACCGGGAACAACCCGACGCTGCCGTTGGCCGCGGCGAACCCGATGAACACCTTCACGAACGCGGCGATCCGGTAGGCGACCGGCACGACGACCCAGTACCGCGCGGCCCGCGCCAGCGTCGCGTCGCCGACCGCGGCGAGGTCCCCGCCGGTGTCCGGCCGCTCCGGCGGGCTGCCGCGATGCAGCAGCGTCCGCACGAATTCCCCGCGTGGTACGGCAAAACCCGGTCCGGGCATCGTCCCTCCCCGTGTCTTCGGCGAGGATATTCGATTGGTGTAGTCCAGTGTGGAAACGCCGGGTCACGCTCTGGACATGGTCAGCCGCCACAGCGTCGTCCGTTCGCGGGAGCGCTGGGCGTGCAGCGGATCGGCACTGTCCGTGGCGCGCCGGTGCCTTGGCGTGGTTTCGCGACGTCCGGCGACCTCGAGCCCGGCGGCGGAGATCCGCGCGAGCAGTTCGGCGCGGGTCCGGAGGCCGAGATGTTCGGCCAGGTCCGACAGGATCAGCCAGCCTTCGCCGTGCGGTGTCAGATGGTCGCGCAGACCAGCGAGGAACCGGTTCAGCATGGCGGACGAGGCGTCGTAGATCCCGAGTTCCAGCGCCGACACCGGGTTTCCGGGCAGCCACGGCGGATTGCAGACGACCAGGTCAGCCCGGCCGGAAGGCCACAGGTCGGCTTCGAGGACCTGGACCCGACCGGATAGGCCGAGCCGGCGCAGGTTGTCCTGGGCACAGCGCACCGCACGCGGGTTGAGGTCGGTCGCCACCACCTCGGCGGCACCGCGCCGGGCGAGGAGCGCGGCGAGCACGCCGGTACCGGTGCCGAGATCGAAGGCGACCGGAGACCCTTTGCCGGGCAACGGTTCCCGCGCGACGAGATCGAGGTACTCGCTTCGGGTCGGCGCGAACACGCTGTACGACGGAAAGATCCGCGCGTCCAAAGCCTTGAGATAGATGCCTTTCTGATGCCATTGATAAGCGCTCAGGGCGCCGAGCAGCTCACGCAACGAGAGCAGCGTGCCGGGTATACCGCCGAACGCGTGCTCACAGGCGGCTCGGATGTCGGGGGCTCTCCGGAGGTGCAGCGAATGGTCGTGCTCCACGAAGACCAGGACTTTTCCCAGCAGAATCGCGCGTCGAGCCCGAGCCGCGCGCATCTCGGGAAAGGAGCTCGGCGGTCGCGGAATCCGGCGGTCCATGGCGCGTACGAGCTGCCGGGCGTTGGGAAAATCGCCGCGCCACAGCATTCCGGTGCCAGCGCGTGCGAACCGCAAAGCGGCGGCAGCGGCCAGCCGGTCATCGACGACGACGATGCGGCCCGGCGGCGGAGTTCCGTTCTCGGAATGCCAGCGGGCGGTGCGGGTGATTCCGTTTTCGGTCCACTGAACGGTGGACATGAATGCTCCCGGGAAGGGTCGAAGGGCCAGTCAGCCGTCGACGCTTCGCGAAGAGCAGGCAGGGATTCCCGCCGGTCAAGACAGCGGCGAACCCGCGTGCTCCCGCGAAACGCGGGAGCGGCGGTCGCCGAGAACCATGCCCATCAGCACGGCACTTCACCTCCTTCGGGGAAACTCAGTGGTGCGTAACGGAATGGTGTGTAGTGCCGGTGCTGTGCCCCTTCGTCGCGACGAGATAGACGATCACCGCGACCACGATCAGCGCGAGCACCACCGCGATGGCGATCTTGACCTTGCTCCACGGGCGCTGGCCGTGGATTTCGCCGGTGCGGCCGTTGACCAGGATCTGCCAGTTCTTCCCGGCATACACATAAGTCGCGACCCACACCGGAAGCAACATCAATTTGAAGGTCACGTTGTTGTGCTGCGTATCGACCGAATTCAGCCGTTGCGTGTCGCCGCCGATGTCGTTCTTGCAGTCGTCGGCGATGACCGGGGCCATCCGGTTCTTCGCCTCTTCGAAGCCGTTTTCCGGCTCGATGTCGTACCGCAGCGCGAAATGCCCGGAGAGGAACTCCGGCTGGTACGGCGCGGAGTCGAGCAGCGGCCACGGCGCGAGTTTGTCCAGCTCCGGCAGCGGCAGCTGGGTGCTCGCCGGAACCAGGACGTCGTCGAAGTTCCGCGCGACCTGCCCGCGCGCCGGGTACCAGCGGGTATGCCGCACCTGACGCGTCTTGCGCTCGCCGTTGTCGTAGTAGGTCTCGGTGACGTAGTAGTACTCGCCGCGCGCGCCGGTGTACACCGAGACGGTCTGCGAGTCATACGTCCAGTGCGGGATGTACGTGCTCTTCGTGGACTCCGCGGTGGTGACCTTCTTCAGCGCGGTCGGCGCGAACCAGCGCGAAGACGTCCACTTCTTCAGATGCGTGCTCACCGCGGAACGGTCGAACGCGAACGGCAGCACGCCCTCCGGCACCAGCTGCCCGGACGCGCCCGGGTCGATCACCAGCGGCGCGCCGCAGAACTGGCACATGCTGGCGGTCTCGTTGGTCTCCGTCCTCGCCGCGCAGCGCTGGCACACGAAGACGTACTTGCCGATCGACCCCACCGGCTTGCGTGCCAGGTTCGCCAGCTCGGCGAACGGGATCTCGCGGATCTGCCGGTCGCCCGCGGCGATTTCCTGCCGGAACCCGCAATACGGGCACTGCATCGCCGTGGTGCCCGGCGCGAACTCCAGCCGCGCGCCGCAGCCGCCGCACGGATACGTCGTGTTGGCCACGCCGCTCTGCTGGGAACGTGGATCGGTCATGGGTCCCCCAGAAGGTCGACGCGGCTCAGGACGGCGGCAGCGGCGGCGGGGTCGCGCCGAACAGCGCCGACACCTCCGGCACCTGCGCGGCCGGCGTCCACTGCGCCATGCCCGCCTTCCACACCAGCGTGTCCCGCGCGAGCGTGCCCGAGGAGATCTGCTGGCCGAGGCCGGCGCGGTCGAACGGGCCAAGCTGCTGGCCGTTCGAGCCGATGAACCACTGCTCGCTCTGCGGCAGCGGCGGCGGCATCTGCGGCGGGCCCTGCTGCTGGTATTGCTGCTGCGGCGCGGACTGCTGCTGGTATTGCGGCTGCTGGTATTGCTGGGGAGCCTGCTGCTGATACTGCTGCGGGGCGGGCTGCTGCGGTCCGGCCGCGCGCTGGCCGAGCGCCATGCCGAGGCCGATGCCCAGCCCCTCGCCCGCGCCGCCCTGGTTGTTCGCCGCCGCCTCGATCGCGTTCGCGGACTGGAACTTCGTGTACTGGTCGAGGTCGCCGACCACGCCCATCTGGGTCCGCTTGTCCATCGCGGCCTCGACCTCGGGCGGCACCGAGATGTTCTCGATCAGGAACTTCGAGATCTCGATGCCGACCTCGCGCAGTTCGAGGTTCAGCGCGTTCGCGATCTTGCCGGAGATCTGCTCCTGCTGGGTGACCAGGTCGAGCATCGGCACCTGGGCGGCCGCGATCGCGGGCCCCAGCTTGCTGATGACCATGCTGCGCAGGTAGTCCGACACCTCTTCGGTGCGGAACTGCGGGTCGGTGCCGGCCAGTTCCTTCAGCAGCGCGACCGGTTCGACCACGCGGACCGCGTAGCCGCCGAACGCGCGCAGCCGGACCATGCCGAATTCGGCGTCGCGCAGGATCACCGGGTTCTGCGTGCCCCATTTGAGGTCGGTGAACTGCCGCGTGTTGACGAAGTACACCTCGGCCTTGAACGGCGAGTTGAAGCCGTACTTCCAGCCCTTGAGGGTGGACATGATCGGCATGTTCTGCGTCTGCAGCGTGTACATGCCGGGCGGGTAGGCGTCCGCGACCTGGCCCTCGTTGACGAACACCGCGGCCTGCGATTCGCGGACGGTGAGCTTGGCGCCCATCTTGATCTCGTTGTCGTAGCGCGGGAAGCGCCACACGATGGTGTCCCGGCTGTCGTCGGTCCACTCGATGATGTCGATGAACTCGCCGCGGATCTTGTCGAAGATGCCCACGTCTGACCCCTCGTCGCGTTGCCTCGTGCCCGCGGGCCACAGTACAGTGCGCGGCCCCCGCCGGATCATTCCGGCGCGGCCGCCGCCCGCCAAAAGTCCTGCATCTGCGGGATGCCGCCGGGTCCGTCCACCCCGCGCTGGGTGAGAAGAATCGCCACCGAACCGGTCGAAGGCGTCAGGTAGGCGCTGGTTCCGGTGCCGCCGACCCAGCCGTAGCGGCCCGGGACCTGCCAGGGCCGCGTCGGCGCGACGTCGACCGCCCCGCCGAACCCCCAGCCCTGTCCGTCGAGGAAGACCGGATTGGCCGCGATTTGTTCAGCGGTCAGGTGGTTGGCGGTCATCTGCCGGACGGATTCCTTCGACAGCAGTCCTTCCCCGTCGGAAAGGAGCATCCGGGCAAAGCGGTGCCAATCGTCCGCGGTGCCGGCCAGTCCGCCGGAACCCGCGGGGAAGGGCGGCACCTCGCGCCACTGGCCGTCCGGGGCGTCGGCCAGTTCCAGACCGGCTTCGCCGCCGCGGTAGTAGCTGGCGAAGCGGTGCCGTTTGGCCGCGGGGACCTCGAACGCGGTGTCGACCATGCCGAGCGGCTTGAACACCCGCTCGGCGAGGAAGTCCGGCAGCGACTGGCCGGACGCGCGCGCGATCAGGATGCCCTGCAGGTCGGAGCAGGTGTCGTACAGCCAGGCCTCGCCCGGCTGGTGCAGCAGCGGGATGCGGGCCAGCCGGGCGAGCCATTCGCCGGGTTCCGGGCGCAGCCGGACCTCGCGGCCGTCGGTCTGCACCGTGCGCAGCTCCTGGACCTGCGGCAAAGAGAAGTCCGACGGGAAGCCGTAACCCGCCCGGAAGGTCAGCAGGTCTCGCACGGTGATCGGCCGCCGCGCGGGTACGACGTCGTCGACCGGGCTTCGCGGCGTCCGCACCACCAGCGGGTTCGCCAGCTCGGGCAGCCATTCGGCGATGGGGGCGTCCAGGTCGAACCGGCCGTCCTCGACCAGCGTCAGCACGGCCGCGGCGGTGATCGGCTTGGTGATGGAGGCGAAGCGGAAGATGGAGTCGCGGGTCATCGGCGCGGTGTCTTCGACGGCGAGCTGCCCGACCGCGGTCACCTCGACGTCGTCGCCGCGCGCGACGAGGGCTACCGCGCCGGGGATGAACCCGGACTCGACGTGGCGGCGCAGGACTTCGTGCATCATCGGTCGTTCCCTTCGCGGGCGGATGTTCCGCGGGGTGGTCGCTGCCGGGCCTTTCCGCCGGACCTCCGCCCGGCGCGGCTCACTCTAACGGCGTAACGCGGTGGTCGGGTCCGACGTGCACGACTTGCCCGGTCCAGTTTTCGCGCAGCCGCCGATCGTGGGTGGCGGCGACGATCGCGCCCGGGCTGGTGCCGAGTGCGTCCTCCAGTTCGTCGCACAGCGTGGGGGAAAGGTGGTTGGTCGGTTCGTCGAGCAGCAGCAGGTGCGGCGGGTCGGCGATGAGGAGCGCGAGCGCGAGACGGCGGCGTTGCCCGACGGACAGTTCGCCGACCGGCCGCGAGGCTTCGCGATTTGTCAGCAGCCCCAACGAGTTCAACGGCACGGCCGCGACGCGCTCCGGGCCTAGCGTCGCGAGATAGGTGGCGCGGGCGGTGCGTTGCGGGCGCGCGAAAGTGGTGTCCTGACGGAGGATTCCGGTGGTGATGCCGGGTTGGCGCGTCACGCCTTCCGCGTTGAGATCTCCGGCCAGGAGGAGCAGCAGCGTTGACTTTCCGGCGCCGTTCGGGCCGGTGACCAGCAGCCGGGTGTCCGCCCGAATCTCCAGGCGGGAGACGGAAAGCCGGGCCGGAAGATGCACGTTCTCCAGCGTGACAAGGGTTTCCCGCGGGTTCTCGACGGCCAGCGCGCGCGGGCGGAACCGGAGCGGCGGCGGTGGCGCGGGCAGCTGGGTGCGTTCCCGTTCGTCCAGCCGCCGCGTGGTGGCCCGGACGCGGCGCGAGATTTGGTTCTGCACCCGGCCGGACCTGCGGCCGAGGCCCATTTTCTCGTTGTCCGGAGCGAGCCGGCCCGGCGCGACGCGATGCGCGGTGCCGCCGAGCGCGTCGCGCAGTTCCTCCAGTTCTTCCTGCTCTTCGAGGTACTGCCGTTCCCAGCGTTCGCGTTCGGCGCGTTTCCAGCCGAGGTACTCGGTGTAGGTGCCGCCGTGCCGGACCGGGCCGTCCGGGGCTGGGTCGAGGTCGAGAATGTCGGTGCACACCGCGTCGAGGAACGCCCGGTCGTGGCTGGCGAACACCACGGCGCCGGGCAGTTCGCGCAGCTGGGCTTCGAGGAACGCGGCGGCTTCGGCGTCGAGGTGGTTGGTCGGTTCGTCGAGCAGCATCGCGGACGGACGGCGCACCAGCAGCCCGGCGAGCGCGAGCCGTCCGCGCTGGCCTCCGGAGAGGGAACCGAGCGTGCGCTCGGGTTCGATCTCGGCGAGCCCCAGCCCGGCGAGCACGATCTCCGCCCGCCGGTCGGCGTCCCACGCCTCGTGTTGCTGCGCCTGGTCGAGCAATTCGGCGTACTCGGCCAGCAAGGCGGCGTCTTCCGGCGCTTCGGCGAGCAGCGCGGCGACCCGGTCGAGTCCGGCCAGCACTTCGCGGGCCGCGGCGAGGGCCTGGTCGCGGAACTCGGCGACCGTCTGTGCCGGGTCGAACGGCATTTCCTGGTGCAGGAAACCCAGCTCCGGCGGCCGCTCGACCTCGCCGCGATCCGGCGCGTCCACGCCCGCGAGCACTCTCAGCAGGGTCGATTTCCCGGTGCCGTTCTCGCCGATCACCCCGATCCGGCGGCCGGGGGCGGCGGTGACCGACACTCCGTCGAGCACGCGCCGTCCCCCGAGCACCCGCACGATCTCGTGCGCGCGCAGGGCGGTCATTCCGCGATCCCGGCCGTTTCCCGGAGCTGCCCGTTTTCCAGCCGCAGCCAGCGGTCGACGCCGATCTCGGCCAGGAACCGCTCGTCGTGGCTGACCACCACGAACGCGCCCTGGTAAGCGTTCAGCGCGCTTTCCAGCTGGCCGGCGCTGACCAGGTCGAGGTTGTTCGTCGGTTCGTCGAGCAGCAGCAGTTGCGGGGCCGGCTCGGCGAACAGGACGCACGCGAGCGTCGCGCGCAGCCGTTCGCCGCCGGACAGCACGCCGACCGGCAGATGCGCCCGCGCGCCGCGGAACAGGAAGCGCGCCAGCAGATTCATCCGATCCGCGGGCAGCATTTCCGGCGCGGCGTCGGCGAGATTTTCCGCGACAGTGCGTTCGGAATCCAGCAAATCGAGCCGCTGCGACAGATACGCGATGCGCCCGTCCGCTCGGCTGATCTCGCCCGCGTCCGGCGCGAGCGTGCCGTGCATCAGCCGCAGCAAGGTCGACTTGCCCACCCCGTTCGGGCCGGTCAGCGCAATTCTTTCCGGACCCCGGATCGACAGCTCCGCACCGTCGCCCGCGAACAGCTCGCGCACCCGGAGATGCTTGCCGGAAAACAACGTCCGCCCAGCCGGAACCGCGGTTTTGGGCAGCTCCAGGCTGATCTTCTGCTCCTCGCGCAACGACCGTTCAGCCTGGTCGAGCTTGGCCTTCGCCGCGCTGACCCGCGCCGCGTGCGTGCCGTCCGCCTTCGCCGCGGATTCCTGCGCGTTGCGTTTCATCGTGCCCGCGAAGATCTTCGGCAAACCGGCGCTGGACAGGTTTCGCTGCGCGTTGCTGGCCCGTTTCGCCGCGCGTTCCCGGGCTTGCTGCATTTCGCGCTTCTCGCGTTTGACCTCTTGTTCGGCGTTGCGGATGTTCTTTTCCGCGACCTCCCGTTCGGCCTGCACCGCCTGTTCGTATTCGGTGAAATTGCCGCCGTAGAACCGGATTTCGTCCGCGCCGAGCTCGGCGATCCGGTCCATCCGGTCCAGCAGCGCGCGGTCGTGGCTCACCACGAGCAGGCAGCCGGACCAGTCGGAAAGCACCGAATAGAGCTGCTGGCGGGCGGTGTGGTCGAGGTTGTTGGTGGGCTCGTCGAGCAGCAGGACGTCCGGGCCGCGCAGCAGTTGCGCGGCGAGGCCGAGGGAGACGACCTGGCCGCCGCTGAGCGTGCCGAGCAGCCGGTCGAGCGCGAGATCGCCGAGCCCGAGCCGGTCCAGCTGCGCGCGGGTGCGGTCCTCGATGTCCCAGTCCGCGCCGATGGTGGTGAAGTGCTCCTCGGCCGCGTCGCCGCCCTCGACCGCCGTGATGGCCTTGAGGATCGCGTCGATGCCGAGCACCTCGGCGACCGTGCGCTCCGCGGTGAGCGGCAGGTCCTGCGGAAGATACCCGAGCACCCCGTCCACGCTGACACTGCCGCTGGCCGGGGCGAGCTGCCCGGCGATGAGCTTCAGCAGAGTGGACTTCCCGGCCCCGTTGGGCGCGACGAGCCCGGTGCGGCCCGCCGGGAAGGTGGCCGAGAGCTGGTCGAAGACGAGGGTGTCGTCGGGCCAGGAGAAGGAGATCCCGGACAGGACGATGCGGAGATCGGACATGTGAGGCCTCGCGGTGGATCGGCAGAGGGGCGCCCTCTGCTGGTCGGTGATGTGGACGACGTGGATGAGCCCATGCGGAACCAGCGCATGCCCGACCTGCCCGGCGGCGTGCTGACCCGCCTGCCTCGGTCGGTTGCCTCGCAGCCCGCGGGTCCGGTGGCGCATGTCGCCTGACCAGCGCGGGAACCTCCGCGCGCGGCTCGAGGCCGCGCAGGGATCAGCGAGGGGCCGGTGCCGTACTGGCCCGTGCCCCGGGCTCACCCGGAGATGTCGTCTTCACCTGCCACGATGGAAATCCTCTTGATCGACTCTGCGGTCCGCTGGCCAGGATACCAGGAAGCGGAGGAAGCGCATCCGGGTTCCACTGTGGACGGACGAGGCTAGGGCAGGTACTGCTCGACGGCGGAGAAGTCGCCCGCGTCGGAGATCAGGCCGACGTAGCCGTCGGGGCGGAGCAGGATCAGGGTGCGGTCGGTCGGGGCGTACGCGCGGGCGAGGTGGCCGGCGGAATCGGCGATCTCGTCGTCGGCGGCGGGCTGGGCGACGACGTGGAAGGTGCGGACGGCCGAGTCGCACCGCGGGCCGAAGTTCAGCAGGGTGAACTGGCCGCCGCGAGTGAGGTCGAACAGGCGGCGTTCGCCGGCCGTGGTGGTGAGGCCGGGGGCGTCGGGGGCGCGGTCGCCTGCTCGGAGCTGGGCGGATTCGGCGCGGTCGTCGCGGGCCAGGACGGAGCCTCGGTAGTTGACGTTGAGCTGGGTCGTGTCCCGGTCGCTGCGGATCGGGATGCTCTTCTGCGCGACCGCTTCGGCCAGTCGCGCGGTCGACAGCTGCAGCACGCCGGCGGCGACCGGGCGGCGTTCGGACTCGTAGGTGTCCAGCAGGGCGGGCGAGGCGGCGGCGAGTTTCCAGCCCAGGTTGTGCGCGTCTTGGATGCCGGTGTTCATGCCCTGGCCGCCGGCGGGGGAGTGCACGTGCGCGGCGTCGCCGGCGAGGAAGACGCGGCCGGTGCGGTAGCGGTCGGCCAGCCGGGTGTTGGAGCGCCACACGGACGTCCATTCCGGGCTGTGCAGGCGGACGTCGGTGCGGCCGCTTCGCCGGTCGAAGATCGCCTGCAGGGTGGCGAGGTCGAGGTCGGTTTCGTCGCCGATGGGCGCTTGGTACTGGAACTGTCCGGTCGACGGCAGCGGGCAGAGGCTGACGAAACCCTCCTCGCAGCGCCACATGTGCCAGGCGTCGCGGTCGAGGCCGTCGACGGCCAGGTCGGCGATGATCATCCGCATCTGCTCGTCTGTCTCGCCGGCGAAGGCGATTCCGGCTTGTTTGCGGACGACGCTGCGGCCGCCGTCGCAGCCGACCAGCCACTGCGCGCGGACGGTTTCGGTCTCGTCGCCGGTGCGCAGCACTGCGGTCACCGCGTCGGCGGATTGGTCGAAGCTCTCCAGCGCGGTGCCGAATTCGACCTCTCCGCCGAGTTCTTCGAGGCGGAGGCCGAGGGTCTCTTCGACGCGCCATTGCGGGGTGATCACCGTTGCGGGGTAAGGAACATCGGGACGCTCCTCGAAGGCCGGGCCGCCGCTGGTCGTGCCCTCGGCGTCGGTTCGGAGGATCGGCATCGCGGACCGGCCGTTCGCGAGGATGCGGTCGATGACGCCCAGGTCGTCGAACACCTCGAGAGTGCGCGGCTGGAGCCCCTTGCCGCGCGAGCCCGGGCGCGGGCCGGGGGACGCTTCGACCAGCCGGAACGCGACGCCGCGCCGGGCGAGTTCGCAGGCCAGCGTCAACCCGGTCGGGCCGGCTCCGGCGATCAGGACCGGCAATTCCGGCGCGGACAGGTTTTCGAGCAGCATTTCGATTCCCCCTGGTTCGAACTCTTGTCCGCGATAGTAGGGCAGCTTGCTAAGAAAGACAAACCTTTCTATGATGGGAGGCGTGGCCCCTGAAAGCGTCCGTCGCCGGCATGGCGAGCAGCTGGAGTCCGCGCTGCTGGCGGCCGGATGGGACGAACTGGTCGAAGCCGGGTACGCGCGGCTGACCATGGAATCGGTCGCCGTCCGCGCCCGCACGAGCGAGGCCGTGCTCTATCGGCGATGGGCCAACAAGGACGAACTCGTGCTGGCCGCGATGCGGCGGCACCGCGACGACCACCCGATCGCCATGCCGGACACCGGGAGCTTGCGCGGCGACCTGCTCGCGTACCTGACCGCGGTGAGCGAAGCCCTGGCCGGGTTCTTCGCGATCGTCGTCGCTGCCTCCCACTCCGGATTCTCGGCCAGTCTCGGCGCCACTCCCGCCCAGGTCCGCGACCAGATCATCGGCGACCGGCTGCTTCCGCGAGACCTCTACCAGCGCGCCCACGCCCGCGGCGAGATCGACCTGACGCGGCTGTCCGGGACGGTGCTCGAGATGCCGTTCCAGCTGGTCCGGCACGACCTGCTGATGGACCTCGCCCCGCTGCGGCCCGCGCGGATCCGGTCGATCGTCGACGACCTTTTCCTGCCGCTGGTGCAACCGAATTCTTCAGTTAAGGACTTAACTTATCGGGATGGAGCTCGGCCGGAACCGATGCGCGGCGACCTTTTCCGCTCGATTCGGTGGGGGCAGCGCAAGCGGGTCGAGGAATGGAGCCGCACGCGCGATCTCACCTTCGAGCAGGCCATGGTGCTCGGGTATCTGGAGCGGGAGCCCGGGATGATCCAGCGGGACGTCGCGGAGATGACCTGCACGACGCCCGCGAACGTCTCCCTGCTGCTCAAGGGGCTCGAACGCCGGGGTCTGGTCGAGCGGCGCACGGAGGGCGGGCGCAAGCGGGTCTACGCCACCTCGGCCGGGCTCGCCGTGGTCGCGGGCCTCGACGCGGTGCTGGCGGAAGCCGACGAGATGGTCTTCGCCCCGCTCGACCGGGACGAACGGGCCGGACTGGAGGCGGCGGTGGCCAAGATCAACGCGCACCTGCCCGGTGGCTCGTGAGGGGTGGCGGTGGGGACCGGAAGGGTCGCTCGCGAGGCCGTGCGCTTTGGCGGGGCGGTGGTGCGGTGCGGTGGGGGCTGCTCGTTAGTGGCGGCGTCGGTTGGGTTCGGGAATCGCCGCTCACGACACTGTGCGTTGGGGCTGCTCGTTAGCGGCGGCGTCGGCTAGGGCCGGGATTGCCGCTCACGAGACTGTGCGCTTCGGCGGGCGGGGTCTGCTCGCTAGCGGCGGCGTCGGTTGTGGCCGGGATTGCCGCTTATGAGCCCCGTCCACTTCGGCGGGCGAGGTCGGCGGTGGTGCGGTGGGGCTTGCTCGCTCGTGATGTTCGCCGTGGCAGTGCGTCGAGACGTCTCCGGCTCGTGGTGCTGGCGATGCGGAGCGCGCGACGACGCCCGGCTCGCGCTTGCCCGCGGGGTCAGTGCGCGGCGACCGCGCCCGGCTCGCGTTTGCTAGCTTGCCGCGCTCGCGATGCCAGCCCGCACGCGCACGCTCACCCCCCAAGGCTCAACCCCCCAGGCTCAACGCCGCAGCCGCCGCAAACTCCGTTTCCCCAGCACCGCCAGTACCGGCTTCACCGCCGTCCATTCCCCGAACCGGTAGTCCCGTGCGGGCACCAGTCGCTCCGCCAGATCCGGTCGGTGCTTCCGCAGGTAAAGCCGCGCTTTCTCCGCGTGCAACGGGTCCGAGACGATCTTGATCCGGTCCGCGTCCTCGATCAGCGGCGTCGCGTGGAGCACGTTCTCCCACGTCGACCGGCTCTCCGTCTCGAGCACCAGCGAACCGCGGTAGCCGTGCGAGCGGACGTACCGGGCCATCAGCGCGGCCTCCGGCTCCGGGCCGCCGACAGCCCCGCCGCACAGCACCAAGCGGGACGGTCCTGGCGCCTGGGAACGTACTGCCGCCCGTACTCGCCAGCGGTTCACGAAATTGGCTCGCGACCCGCGGTTGCGGTAGCCGAGCACGACCACCGCCTCGCCGGTGCCCGACGTCCCGGGGCGGCTGCCCATTCCGCGGCGCGAGGAGCGCCAGTGTTCCCATTCGGCCCAGCCGGCCAACGCGACGAAAAGCAGCAGAAAACGGCGCAGCACTCACCCGATCCTACCAGTGTCCACAAAGGACAATCCGGGTCGCGAGAGGACGCACGTCTGGAACTTGTCGATCCGCGACGGTACTGTCACACGAACCGCTACGTCGTCGTCGGTAGTCGGGAGGAGCAGTGTCGCTCGGAGGAACACCGTCGCAGGGCTCCGCCGTCCTGCGGCCGCCGATCGCCGATTCGTGGCGCCGGTCCCGGCTGTTCGGCGTGGAGCCGGAGCTGGACCAGGCCGCGATTTCGATCGGCGAGGTCGATCCGCGCAGCAGGCTGATGACCGCCGCCCGGCCGGTGCTGGAGCAGCTCGTCGAGCAGCTGACCGGCACCCGGTTCTCCATTCTGCTCGCCGACCGCGACTGCCGGCTCGTCTTCCGCTGGTTCGGCGACCGCGGCCTGCAGCGCCAGCTGGAGGAGATCGGCGTGCTGCACGGTTCGCAGCTCAGCGAGGGCCGCGTCGGCACGAACGCGCTCGGCACGCCGCACGAATCGCGCCAGGCGGTGGAAATCCACGGTCAGGAGCACTACGCCGACGCGTTGAAGCGGTTCAGTTGCTACGGCCATCCCATCCGGCATCCGCTCACCGGACGGCTCGAAGGCGTTCTCGACATCACCGGCGAAAGCGACAGCAGCAACCCGCTGTTCGGGCCGCTGGTGAAACGCGTCGTCGGCGACATCGAGCAGCTCGTGCTGGAGAGCGCCCGCGCCTGCGAACGGCGGCTCTTCCTGGCTTTCCAGCAGGCCACGCACCACCGCAGCGTGCCGGTCGCGGTGCTCGGCGGGGATCTGGTGTTCGCCAACGAAACCTGCATCGAACAGCTCCGCCCGGCCGATCCGACCCTGTTGCGCACGTTGCTGCCGCAAGTCCCGGAACGCGGAGTATTCGACACTCGCCTCGAAGTGGGTGACGGAATCAGTCTTTCGGTCGTAGCCGAACGCGTCGAGGGTTCGACGGACGGCGCCGTCTTCCGGATCGCGCGGAGCACCAGCAGCCGAAAACCCACGCCCACAGCCGTGAAACCCGCCCGCTCAGTCCTTATCACCGGCGAACCGGGCACCGGCCGGACCACCGAAGCCCGCGCGCGAGCGGGTGCGGACGATCCGGTCGTCCTGCACGCCGCCGCCGCGCTGCGCGAGGAACCGCGAGCCTGGGCAACGAGATTCGCCGACCTCGTCGCGCAGCCGCGCACCGCCGTGGTCCTGGACGACGTTCACCTGCTTCCGGAGAGCCTGCTCCCGCTGGTCGGCGAGGCGCTGGACAACCCCGGATCGGCCCGCTTGCTGCTCACTTCCGTCCCCTCGGCCGCGATGTCCCCAGCCGTCGCGGCGATCGCGGCGAGGTGCGCGGAAACCGTCGCCCTCGCCCCGCTGCGCGAGCGGCTCGACGACCTGCCGGGGATCGCCGTGGCGATGCTCCGCGACGAATATCCCGACCGGAAACCCCACTTCACCGGCACCGCGCTGGCCGCGCTGCGGACTCATCCGTGGCCGGGCAACCTGCACGAACTGCGCGCGGCGATGCGCGAGGTGTCCCGTCTTCCGTACACCGGCGTGATCGACCTCGCCCAGCTGCCGCCCGCCTACCGCGGCAGCTCCCGTACGCGGCAGCTCGGCGGGCGCGAACTCGCCGAACGGAACGCGATCGTCACGGCGTTGCGCGCCAGCGAAGGCAACAAGCTGCGCGCGGCCCGCGAACTCGGCATCAGCCGCACCACGCTCTACCGCCGCATGCAGGCGCTCGGCGTGACCGACGACTGTCCACTTCTGTAACACTCCGCCCCCGGTCCGCCGGGTGACGATGACCTCCGTCACAACGAAGTGAGGAGGCGTCAGGTGACCGCAACGGTGGAATTCCCCCTGCACACCGAGGTCCGCGAGTTCGTATCAGGTCCGCTTGAGCTGTTGATCGGCGGACGCTGGGTCCCGGCCGCGTCGGGCCGCACGTTCCCGACCTACGACCCGGCCACCGGGGAGAAGATCGCCGAGGTCGCACACGGCGAGGCCGAGGACGTCAACCGCGCCGTCGCCGCCGCGCGCAAGGCGTTCGACGAGGGCCCGTGGGCGGCGATGAAGCCCAACGAGCGCGAACGGCTGATCTGGCGCATCGGCGATCTGCTGTCCGAACGGGCGGAGATTTTCGGCCAGCTGGAGGCGCTCGACAACGGCAAGTCCGCGGCGATCGCGACGGCCGTGGACACCGGCTGGGCCGCCGACGTCTTCCGCTACTACGCGGGCTGGGCGACCAAGATCGAAGGCAGCACGGTAAACGTGTCGATGCCGTTCGCGCCGGACGCGCAGTTCCACGCCTACACGCTGCGCGAGCCGGTCGGCGTGTGCGGGCAGATCATCCCGTGGAACTTCCCGCTGCTGATGGCCGCGTGGAAGATCGCGCCGGCGCTCGCCGCGGGCAACACCGTGGTGCTCAAGCCCGCCGAGCAGACGCCGCTGACCGCGCTGCTGCTGGGCCAGCTCTTCGAGGAGGCCGGATTCCCGCCCGGCGTGGTCAACATCGTCACCGGTTTCGGCGACGCCGGGGCCGCACTGGCCGCGCACGACGGCGTCGACAAGGTCGCCTTCACCGGTTCGACCGAGGTGGGCAAGAAGATCGTCCAGGCGGCGAGCGGAAACCTGAAAAAGGTTTCCCTGGAGCTGGGCGGAAAGAGCCCGAACGTGGTGTTCGCCGACGCCGATCTCGACCTCGCGGTGCCCGGTTCGGTCAACGCGTGGATGTTCAACCACGGCCAGTGCTGCGTCGCCGGAACGCGGCTGTACGTGGAGGACACGATCTTCGAGGAGTTCACCCAGGCGGTCGCGCAGGCGGCGAGCCAGGTGAAGATCGGACCGGGCCTCGACCCGGAAACCCAGCTGGGCCCGATGGTTTCCCAGGAGCAGTTCGACCGCGTCTCGCGCTACCTCGGCGAGGGGCTCGCCGACGGCGCCCGCGCGCTCACCGGCGGAAAACGCTGGGGCGAAACCGGATACTTCATCGAACCGACCGTTTTCGTCGACGTGAAACCGGAATTCAGCATTGTCCGCGAAGAAATCTTCGGCCCGGTCGTGGCGGCCATGCCGTTCAACGCCGAACAGGGCGTGGCCGCCGCGGCCAACAACAGTGAATACGGCCTGGCCGCCGGGGTCTGGACACGCGACGTCGCGAAGGCGCACCGTACTGCGAAGGAACTGAAGGCCGGCTCGGTGTGGGTCAACCAGTACAACGGCTTCGACACGGCGATGCCGTTCGGCGGCTACAAACAGTCCGGCTGGGGCCGGGAACTGGGTGCGGCCGCGCTCGACCTCTACACGCAGACCAAGTCCGTGAACATCGCGCTGTGATCCGCCCGCTCGAACAAAGGAGTTCCCGATGAAGACGAAAGCAGCGGTCGTCTACGAGGTGGGCAAGCCGATCGAGGTGGTCGAACTCGATCTCGAAGGCCCCGGCGAGGGCGAGGTGCTGATCCGGTACACGCACGCCGGCCTGTGCCATTCGGACGTGCACATCGCGCACGGCGACCTGGAGGCCCGGCTGCCGATGGTGCTCGGCCACGAGGGCGCGGGCATCATCGAGGACGTCGGCCCCGGCGTCACCCGGGTCAAGCCGGGCGACCACGTGGTGTGCTCGTTCATCCCGAACTGCGGCGTGTGCCGCTGGTGTTCCACCGGGCAGCAGGCGATCTGCGACATGGGCGCCACGATCCTCGAGGGCTACCTGCCGGGCGAGCGGTTCCCGTTCAGCGGCCCCGGCCCGGTCAAGGAATACGGCGCGATGTGCATGCTCGGCACGTTCAGCCAGTACTCGACCATCCACCAGAACTCGGTGGTGAAGGTCGACGACGACCTCCCGCTCGACAAGGCGGTGCTGGTCGGCTGCGGCGTCCCGACCGGATGGGGTTCGGCGGTCAACGCCGCCAACGTCCGCCCGGGCGAAACGGTGATCGTGTCCGGCGTCGGCGGCATCGGCATCAACGCGGTGCAGGGCGCGCGCTACGCCGGCGCGAAGAACGTGATCGCGCTGGACCCGCTGGAGAACAAGCGCGAAAAGGCGATGGAACTCGGTGCTACGCACGCGGTCGCGACGCCGGAGGAAGCGGCCGAGTTGGCGCAGTCGTTCACCAACGGCAACGGAGCGGACAAGACGATCGTCACCGCGGGCATCGTCACCGAGGAGATCGTGACCGGCGCGTTCAACGCCACCGGCAAGGGCGGCACGATCGTGCTGACCGGGCTGAACAAACTGTCGGTCAACAACGTCAATCTGCCTGGTTCGATCCTGACGCTGTTCAAGAAGACGGTGAAGGGCAGCCTGTTCGGCGACTGCAACCCGACCACGGACATCCCGAAGATCCTCGGCCTGTACCAGAGCGGGGATCTGAAGCTGGACGAGATCATCACCCGCACGTACACCCTGGAAGAGGTCAACCAGGGGTACGACGATCTGCTGGAGGGCCGGAACGTGCGCGGCGTGCTGGTCCACGACGCGCCGTGACGGCTTTGTCCGCGAGCTGCGGGCCGGTTTCCGGTCCGCAGCCCGCGGTTCCCCTCCTGGCCGCGGACGTGGTCGGCCGGCAACGCGAAATCGAACTCCTGCTGGCCGGCTTGGATTGCGGCGCGCACGTCGTCCTCGAAGGCCCGCCCGGCACCGGCAAAACCACTCTGCTGCGCGCCGTCGCGGAGGCGGGCGGCACACCGTTCGTGTTCGTCGAAGGCAACGCCGAACTGACCCCTGCTCGCTTGGTCGGACAGTTCGATCCTTCGCGAGTGCTGGCCGAAGGCTACGTGCCGGAGACCTTTGTGGACGGTCCGCTGATCGAGGCACTGCGCACCGGCGGCCTGCTGTACGTCGAGGAAGTCAACCGGATCCCGGAGGAGACGCTCAACGTCCTGATCACCGTCATGTCCGAGGCCGAACTCCACGTGCCCCGCCTGGGCCGGGTACGCGCCGCGGACGGATTCCGCTTGGTGGCCGCGATGAACCCGTTCGACGCGGTCGGCACGGCCCGAATCTCGTCGGCGATCTACGACCGGGTCTGCCGGATCGTGATGGGCTACCAAACCCAGGATGAGGAAAGCGACATCGTCGCCCGCCGCAGCCCGTCCGTCCCGGTGGAATGGCGGGACAACGTCGTGGATCTGGTGCGCCGCACGCGCGAGCACGCCGATGTCCGAGTCGGCTCCTCCGTACGCGGCGCGATCGACGTGGTACGGCTGGCGGTCTCGCTCGCCCGCATCCGCGGCGCTTCGGCGACCGACTGGCGGATCGGCCACGACGCCGCGCTGGCCGCTCTGTCCGGTCGGATCGCCTTGCACGAATCCAGCGGCCGCACCGCGGAATCGGTGATCGACGAACTGTATGTCGCCATCTTCGGAACGGAATCCCCGCCACCTGGTTCAGAAGGCGGTGATCCGCCGGGGGAAGCCTGAGCCCGCCGCCGGCGGGCCCCCCGCGACCACGCACACCCCGGCCAGGTTCGGCGCGCAGCAGCACCACGCCGCGCTCCGAACTGTCCCGCAACGCCCGCTTCGCGGAAATCTCGCCTGAGGTAGGTGTGCTGGACGAGCAAGCGTTCAGCACCGCCTTCCGCGAGGACGCCGACGAGGCCATGGCCTTGCTGGTCGAGATGAGCAAAGCCACCGACGAATCCCTGCGCGCGGCCGCCCGGGACCTGGCCCGCCGCCTGATGATCGACGTCGCCCGCCGCGGGGTGGCGAGGGCCAGGGGCGTCGGAAAACTACGCCGAGACCGCGCCGACCGAGGCGGCGAACTGGACCTGGACCGCTCCCTGCCCGCGCTGCTGGACGCGGCTGCGACCGGAGGAGTCCCAGCACTGGACGAGCTGGTGGCCCGCAGGTGGGCCCGCCCAGAGTTGGCCCTCTGCCTGGCGATCGACACCAGCGGTTCCATGACCGGCACTCGATTGGCCGCCGCTGCCCTCACCGCAGCAGCATGCGCGTGGCGAGCCCCGGCGGAACACGCAGTGGTGTCCTTCGCCCGAACAGCAGAAGTAATCCGCCCGCTATGGTCCTCCAGAACGAAGGCAGCGGTAGTGGATTCAGTGTTGTCCTTGCGAGGACACGGAGTGACCGCATTGGCAGCCGCTTTGCACAAGGCGAACGAACAACTCGCTTCGTCCCGCGCGGCGAGAAAAACAGTCCTGCTGCTGTCGGACTGCAGAGCAACAGATGATCAGGATCCGCTACCGCCCGCCCGCGCGTGCGAAGATCTCCTGATCCTGGCCCCAGCCGAGGATTGCGGAGAAGCGGAACGGTTCGCCAAGGCAGCAGGAGCCCGCTGGCATCCGCTGAGCGGAGCCGCAGCGGCCCCCGCGGCCCTAGCCGCCCTGCTGGACCGCCCGTGAGGGGAACCCGCGCAGCCCTTGACGCCGGTTGGGGGCGACCCCGTCAAACCCCAGGATCCCCCACCAAAACCTCATCCGCGAACCCAGCCGCCAACGCCCGCAGCCCGGCATCCAAATACAAAGTCAAATCCGCATCAGCCCGAGCCGACCACCGCTCGTAAGCCGCCCGGCAAGTAGCCAGAACCGCCCGCCCCACCGCCAACGGATACAACGAATCCTCTGCCTGCCCAGTCCGCCGCGCCACGAAACTGATCACCGCCCGCTCCCAGGCGTCATAATGCCGAGTAGCACTAGCCGCCAACTCGGCGACAGTACTGAGCAAATTCATCCGCATCCGCAACTCAGGCACGTCCTCGGCCCGATAATGGTTGGCAGCCAAAACCGCCCGCCGGACGGCTTCCAGCACGGGAACATCCTCCGGCGCCTCCGCAAGCAGTTCCCGAATCGTCTCGACCTCGGAATCGAACTCGTTCCACAACACGTCCGACTTGGCGTCGTAATACCGGAAAAAGGTCCGCCGGCTCACCCCGGCCGCGGCCGCGATCTGATCCACCGTCGTCTCGTGAAACCCCTGCTCGGTGAACAGCCGCAACGCGATCTCCTCGAGCTGCCGCGCACTGGTCCCGCGAGGCCGCCCCCTCCGAGGCCGCGCCTCGGCGCCTGGATCAGCAGCCATGCCGCCCCCTCCCGCGAACGCTTCTGTCACCCGGTGACACTACTCGGTCACGCACCCCCGGCGACCCGCCCGGCCTCCGCCCGGACCGCATCCGCTCACTCCGGCCGCTCCTCCCCGCGCACCCAGGAATCCAGCACGATCAACGTGCGCGTGCTGGTGATCCGGTGGCTGCGCCGCAGTTCGTCGATCGTGCTCTGCAGGTGCGCCATGTCGCGGCTGCGCAGCCACACCACCGCGTCCGGGTCGCCGGCGATGGTGAACACCGCCTGCGCCTCCGGGATCCGGGTGGTCGTCTCCACGATCTCCGCGACGTTCGTGCTGCCGAAGAACCTCAGCTGCGCGAACGCCTCGATGCCCCAGCCGAGTTTCGCGTGGTCGACCTGCACGGTGAAGCCGGTGATCACGCCCTTCTCCCGGAGCCGGTCGACGCGCCGCTTCACCGCCGCGGTCGAGAGCGACACCCGCGCGGCGATGTCCGAGAACGTGCGCCGGGCGTCCTCGCGGAGCAACGCGATGATCTCGTGGTCGGTCGCGTCCAGCAGTTCTTCGGCCATGGGCGGCATCGTACGCAACGGATCCGCCCGATCGGGCCTCTCGCGCGTCATCCTTTGCGTCCTTGCCACTACAGTGGCCGGGCACGTTGCGCCGGGCTCAGGCGTGGGGTGAGGTGGCTCACGTCCAGGCGGCGGGCGCCCGTGGGCTCGATGGCGTGCGGAAGGGAAGTGCGGATGAACGCCTTCACGTTGGAAGACCGGTACGTGCGCGAAGCGGGCACCGTCTACTTGACCGGGGTCCAGGCGCTGGTGCGCGTCCTGCTCGACCGGATCCGGCTGGACCGGCACAACGGCGCCGATCCGGCCGCTTTCGTCTCCGGGTACCAGGGTTCGCCGCTCGGCGGGTTCGACCTGGAGCTGGCGCGGCGGGCGGCCTTGCTGGCCGAGCACAACATCGTGCACAAACCGGGCGTCAACGAGGAACTCGGCGCGACCGCGGTGATGGGCAGCCAGCTGGCAGCCCGAGCAGGCACGATGCGGCACGACGGCGTGGTCGGCATGTGGTACGGCAAGGCCCCCGGCCTGGACCGGGCAACCGACGCGCTGCGGCACGCCAACCTCGCCGGCACGGATCCGCGCGGCGGCGCGGTCGCGCTGGTCGGCGACGACCCCAACGCGAAATCCTCGACCATCCCGTGTGCGTCCGAGCACGCGCTCGCCGACCTCGCGATGCCGGTGTTCTTCCCGGCCGATTCGCAGGACGTGCTGGAGCACGGCAGGCACGCGGTCGAACTTTCCCGCGCGAGCGGGCTGTGGTCCTCGATGAAGATCGTCGCGAACGTCGCCGACTCCGGCGGCACCGCGCTGGTCGATTCGGAGTGGACCGCGCCGGAGATGCCCGAGGGCGCGTACAAGCACCAGCCGAACAGCCGCCTGCTCGGGCCGGAGCTGATCACCCTCGAGCACAGCCTGCACCGCGTCCGGCTGCCGCTCGCGATGGAGTACGTGCGCGCCAGCGGAATCAACCGGATCGTCCGGTCCGGACGCGGCGACCGCGTCGGCATCGTCACCGCCGGGAAGTCCTATTTGGACCTTCGGCAGGCGCTGCGGATGCTCGGCCTCGACGAGGCGGAACTGTCCCGCTACGGCATCCGGCTGCTGAAGCT
This sequence comes from Amycolatopsis sp. VS8301801F10, assembly GCF_046195355.1. Taxonomy (NCBI): domain Bacteria; kingdom Bacillati; phylum Actinomycetota; class Actinomycetes; order Pseudonocardiales; family Pseudonocardiaceae; genus Amycolatopsis; species Amycolatopsis sp. VS8301801F10. The sequence continues at coordinate 3,416,530 of NZ_CP176065.1, forward strand.
CGGCGTCGTGTACCCGGTCGAACCCGGCATCATCAAGGATTTCGCCGAGGGCCTCGACGAAATCCTCGTGATCGAGGAGAAGCGCGCGCTGGTCGAACCGGCGATCAAGGAAATCCTCTACGGCCGCACCGGTGCGCCGCGTGTGTACGGCAAGTCCGATCCGCACGGCCAGGTGCTGTTCACCGAACTCGGCGAACTGGACCCGGACCGCATCGCCAGCGGACTGGCCAAGCGCCTTCCCGACGCGGAACCCGTCGCGGCGTGGAAGGCGCGGCGGCGCCGCGAGCGGATTTCCGTGCCGCTGCTGGCCCGTACGCCGTACTTCTGCTCCGGCTGTCCGCACAACTCGTCCACCAAGGTCCCGGACGGCACGCTCGTCGGTGCCGGAATCGGCTGCCACACCATGGCTTTGTTCATGGAACCGGAGCAGGTCGGCGAGGTCGTCGGGCTGACCCAGATGGGCGGCGAGGGCGCGCAGTGGATCGGCATGGCCCCGTTCGTCGAGACGCCGCACCTGATGCAGAACATCGGCGACGGCACCTTCATGCACTCCGGCAGCCTCGCCGTGCGCGCGGCGGTGGCGGCGGGCGTCGACATCACCTACAAGCTGCTTTACAACTCCGCGGTCGCGATGACCGGCGGTCAGGACGCCGTCGGCGGGCTGTCCGTGGAGAAGGTCGCCGCGCTGCTGCTGACCGAGGGCGCGGCCAAGGTCGTGATCACTTCGGACGCTCCGCGTCGGCTGCGCAAGCGCAAGCTCCCGCGCGGGGTCGAGGTGCGGGACCGCTCGGAACTTCTTCGCACGCAAGAAGAACTGGCCGCGCACCGCGGGGTCACAGTGTTGATCCACGAGCAGGAGTGCGCGGCGGAGAAGCGCCGCAAGCGTCGTCGGGGGAAGCAGGAAACGCCTGCGCGCAAGGTGTTCATCAACGAACGCGTCTGCGAAGGCTGCGGCGACTGCGGCGTGAAGTCGAATTGTCTTTCGGTGCAACCGGTCGAGACGGAGTTCGGCCGCAAAACCCAGATCCACCAGGCGTCGTGCAACGTCGACTACTCGTGCCTCGACGGAGACTGCCCGTCGTTCCTGACCGTCGTCCCGACCGGCGAGGTCAAGCGGCGGCATCTCGCCCCGATCAGCGCGGAGGCGCTGCCGGAACCGGCGAAGACCTTGTCCGACGTCGCCGTGCGGATCACCGGCATCGGCGGCACCGGCGTGGTCACCGTGGCGCAGATCCTGGGCGTCGCCGGGGTTCTCGACGGCAAGCAGGTGCGCACGCTCGACCAGACCGGCCTCGCGCAGAAGGGCGGCGCGGTCGTCTCGGACGTGAAGATCTCCACCGGTCCGGTCGAGCAGGCCCCGAAACTCGCGAACGGCGAGTGCGACCTCTACCTCGCCTGCGACGCGCTGGTCGCCGCCGATCCCGCCTACCTCGGCGTGGCCGACCCGGAGCGCACGGTCGCCGTCGTGTCCACTTCGGAGGTTCCGACCGGGCGAATGGTGGTGGACAAGGAAGTTTCCTATCCGGACCAGTCGAGCATCCGCGGCGCGCTCGGCGACGCGACCGCCGCCGGGCACTACCTCGACGCGCGCGGCCTCGCCGAGCAGATCTTCGGCGACGACCAGTTCGCCAACATCCTCCAGCTCGGCGCGGCCTACCAGACCGGCTCGCTGGCCGTCACCGCGGAAAGCCTGGAACAGGCCATCAAGATTAACGGCACCGCGGTGGAGACGAACCTGCAGGCGTTCCGGCGCGGCCGGCAGCTGGTCGCCGACCCGGACGCGCTCAACGCGGAACTCTCCCCGTCCTCGGACGACGCGGCTCCGGCCGCGGTCGACGCGGAAGCGGTCCGCCGCGTGCGCGCGCTGGTGCAGGCGGACGGCGAACTCGCCCGGGTGCTCGACCTGCGGATCCCGGACCTCATCGCGTACCAGGACGAGCGATACGCGCGGGAGTACGCGGAGTTCGTCGAGCGGGTCCGCACCCGCGCCAGCGCTTCGGTGACCGAGGCGGTCGCGCGGAACCTGTACAAGCTGATGGCCTACAAGGACGAGTACGAGGTGGCCCGCCTGTCGCTGGACCCGCAGCTGACCGCGGAAATCGAAGCCCAGTTCGGCGTCGGCACGCGATTCGCGCACCGGCTGCACCCGCCGGTGCTGCGCGCGCTGGGCATGAACCGCAAGATCAGCCTCGGCGGCCGCAGCTTCCGGCCCGCGTTCGCGGCGCTGCGGGCCATGCGCAAGCTTCGCGGGACGAAGCTGGACCCGTTCGGCCGCGCGGAGGTCCGGCGCGTCGAGCGGGCGCTGATCGGGGAGTACCGGCAGGCGCTCACGCGCGCGCTCGAGGTGGCCGACCGGGGCGACGCCCGGCTGGTCGAACTGGCCGCGCTGCCGTACTCGGTGCGCGGATACGAGGAGATCAAGCTGGCCAACGTGGCGGCCTACCGGCGGCGGCAGGAGGAGTTGCTGCGGGAACTGGAGATGCCGGACTCGGTGCGGGTCGCTACCGCCTGAGCCCCGCGTCCGGCGGCGGATTCCGCGAAGAATCGCCTTAAGCGAAGGGTGCTCAACCGCTTCGAACGGCATTCAACGCGGATTCCGCGCCGAACTCCCGGGAAGTCTCCGAAACGGCGAGAAGCCGGGCAAACCCCGGTCTTCTCGCCGTTCCGGCTTTCCGGCCGCATCCGGAAAGCCTGGCAGGTGTCACACCATTGGGTGGTCCTGGCGAACCTCTTCGGGCGAACCGCGTCCGTCCCCCGATCAGTGGGGTGGGCGGCGCCCGGCGGGGTGGCTCGCCGCCAGCCCCGTGACCAGCGAGGACGCGCCGAATCCCCTAATGCCCCTAATCGGGGGAGGGGCAAAGTCCCTAGTGGGTGCCCCGGCTAACCCGGGTGACCCCCCGATGGCTGGCATTCGGCGGAGTCCTATGTTCGGAAAAGGAGCCGGCTCTGGGGCCGGCTCGTCCGCTTCTCGGACACCCCACCCCGATCCGTTGTGACCACAGGAGAATACGAACTATGGGCCCGGTGCAGACCCTGCACGAATTCGCGCTGAACCTGCTGAACGACCCGCAGTCCCTGGCGGAGTACAAGGCCGACCCGCAGGGGGTGCTGAACGGCGCCGGCCTGGGCGAGCTGAACCCGTCGGACGTGCAGGACATCATGCCGCTGGTCATGGACAGCGCCCCGCTGCCGGCCGCCCCCGCCGTCCCGGCCGCTCCGAGCATCCCGGCCGTTCCGGGCGTGCCCGCCGCGCCGAGCGTTCCGTCCGCTGACCTGGGCCGGGCCTTCGACCAGGCCAACGCCGCCGCCGAGCCGGTGGCGCACCAGGCGGGCGACGCCCTCGGCGGTCTCGCCGGCGGCCTGCCGAACCTGAGCCCGGTCTTCGAGGGCGTCAGCCACGTCGCGGAGGCGACCGGCCTGAACACCGTCACCCACGGCGCGCTGGGCGCGGTCTCCGGCGTGCTGGACCACGTCGCCGCCGCGACCCACTCGGTCCCGGTCGTCGGCCCGATCGTCGACGCCGCCGCGATCGACACGCAGAACACCGTCAACGCGGTGGGCGAGCACGTCTTCGACGGCAAGCTCGTCGGCTCCGCGGTGGACGCCACCACCAACCACCTCGGCGACGCGCTGACCTGGAAGGCCGTCGTGTCCGAGACCGGCAAGCTCCCGCTCGTCGGCGGCCCGGTCAGCGGTGTCGTCGAGGACGTCCGCCAGGGCGGCTCGCACCTGCTGGGCACCGTCAACGAGGCGATCGGCTCGACCCCGGTCGGCGTCCACGGCGACGACGTCCGCGCCGACCTGACCCAGGCCACCGGCGACCTGACCTCGGCCGGCGACCTGTCCGGCACGCTGGACCACGTCACCGGCGCGCTCCCGGCCGTGCCGGGCGCGGGCGAGCTGCCGCAGGTCCCGGGCGTGGGTTCGCTCCCGCAGGTGCCGGGCGCCGGTTCGCTTCCGGCCGTGCCGGGTGTCGGCGCGCTGCCGCAGGCCCCGTCGGTCCCGGGCGTCGGCGAGCTGCCGCACGCTCCGGCGCTGCCGGCCGCCCCGAACGCGGGTTCGCTGACCCACGCCATCGAGGGTGCGACCGCGCACGCTCCGGCCGTCAACACCGCGGTCCAGCACGTCGCGAACACCGTCCAGGACGCGGTCGAGACCGGCGCCCAGCACGCGCCTACCGGCGACCTGCCGGAAGCCGCGCACACCGCGCCGCTCAACGAGGTCCAGAACCACCTGCACGACGTGGCGGGCGGCCTCGAGTCGCACGCGAGCAACGTGCACCTGGACAACCTGCACCTGGGTCACTGATCCTGGCGCACCAAGGGTTTTCCCGCCGCGGGCTCGGACCGGTCACGGTCCGGGCCCGCGGTTTTTTCGTGCCCGCAGAGGCCGAAAACCAGTTCAGCGGCCGGTCCGGCGAGCGACAAGCACCGTGCCGAGCGCGGCGGCACCGCTGGCTCCGGCGAAGTGCGGGCGGCGTTGAGCATTCCGAGGGCATCTGATCCGCGGCCCCGGTTATCCGGGCGATGGCGGCGGACAAAGCGCTGTTCGCCTCCGCTGCCTGTCGATGGCGACGGACCAGTGTTGTTCGCCTCCGCTGCCTGAGCGCACCGGGGTCCGGCTAGCGGGGCTCCGGGATCGCCGGATCGCAGCAACCCGTCATGCGGGGCAGTTCGCGGTTGACCTCGGCCAGTTCGGCGGCGACCGCGTGGCACGGTTCGCACACCGCGAGGTGTTCGGCGAGGATTCCGGCCCGGCGGGCGGGCAGGGTGCCGCGCAGCCACGCGCCCATCCGGCGGCGGACTTCTTGGCACTGCGGCAATTTCGCGTCCGGCACCTGGACTTGCAGGTACGCCTGGCGCAATCCCTCGCGGGCGCGGCGGGCGAGCACCGCGACGCCGTTGGGGGAGACGCCGAGCAGCGGCGCGAGTTCCGCCGGGGTGTTGCCTTCGGCGGACATGCGCCACAACACGGTGCGCCAGCGGCCGGGCAGGGTTCGGTAGGCCGACCACACAAGGCGGTCTTCCGAGCGCATCACGGCGAGTTCGTCAGCTCCGCCGTCGAGCGTCACCGGTTCCGGAACTGTCGCGTAGAGATCGATACGATTTTCGTGGCGGCTCCACCGGGCGAAGAGATTGCGCATGGTGGCCACGAGATACGCCGGCGCGTTCGACTCCGGGCCGCCGCCTGCCGCGACCGTGCTGAGCACCCGGGCGAACGCTTCGGCGACCAGGTCGTCGCGTTCGGCCTGCTGGCGCACCAAACCGGCGGCGACGCGGCGCATCAGCGTGACGTGCCGCCGGAACAATTCGCCGCCCGCCTGGCAATCTCCGGCGCGTACGGCGGCGAGGAGTTCGGCGTCGGTGCGCTCGTCCTCGTCCGCATCGGCGACCAGCGTGCTGCCCAGTGTCGTGTCCACCGTGCACCTCCCACCGGACCGGCCCACACCTCGTCACGCGGGACTACTGAAAGTAACTGGTACAGCAGTGTACTCCATACGCCGCCGAGGATCGGCCAGTCGGCCGCGCGATTCCGCGACGGATTCCGCTGTCAGCCGAACGGGGAAGCCGTGGCCGCTCAACGACATTTCGTTCGGCCGCCGACTGTCCGAAGTGGACTATTGACGGGCGGTCAGGAAAACTTTCCGGCCAATTCGGTGAAATAGGGCGTCATCGCCGGGTGGTAGTCGGCGAAGTCCGGCTTCGGGGTACCTTCGAAAGCGGCGGTGAGCAGGTCGAGGTAGTACTCCCAGCCGGGGCCGGCGTCCGGGATCTTGTCCGCGGAGTCCAGGTGGTGCACCAGCCGGAGTTCCGTTGCCGCGCCCCGGGACTCGAGCCGCAGTTCCATCCGCCACCCTCCGGATTCGTCGGCGGACGAAACAGCCAGCCGCCGCGGCGGTTCGCAGGCGTCGACGCGGAGGTCGATCCAGGGCTCGTCTTCCTCGAACGCCATCTGGACGCGGATCATCCGACCGGGTGTCCCGTCGCCCTCCCACGGGCCGAACCAGCGCGCGGTGCGTTCGGGTTCGGTGATCGCCGCCCACACGTCGTCGATCGGCGCGCGGAAGGTGCGCGGCAGAACGAGGTCGATGCTGTCGGCGAGCCGGTGCGCGCTCGCGGTGGGCACGGGTTTCATGCGCTGTGTTCCTCTCCGGAGGAGGTGTCCCGGCGGCGTTCGCGGCGGGTGCGGTGGACCTCGGTCTCCAGCGCGTCGAGCCGCTGCTGCCAGGCCGGCGGGGCGAGGAGCTGGGTGAGCCAGGCGGCGAGTTCGGCGAAGCCTTCCGGGTCGAGCGAGTAAAACCGTTGCCTGCCTGCGAGTTCGTCGCGGACCAGCCCGCTTTCCCGCAGCACGCGCAGGTGCCGTGACACCGCGGGCCGGCTGATCGCGAAGCGCGCGGCGATCTCCCCGGCGGGCAGCCGCTGGTGCCGCAGGAGCGCCAGGATGTCCCGCCGCACCGGGTCGGCGATCGCGCTGGCGGCCAGGTCCACGGCGGGAAGCGTAACCCAGCGGTTACGCGTCCGGCAAGCTCGTCACGGCCAGGTCGACGCGCCGCCGCGGCGTTTGCGGACCTCTTTCCCGGTGCCGGGCGGGAAACCGTGCTTGGTGAGCCGGACCTCGGCGAGCTCGTCGGCGCTGGTGACGGTGAGGAACAGGCTCAGCAGCAGGCTGATCAGCAACGCGGCGACGATCATCCCGGCGGGCATCGGCGTGACCAGCGTGAGGACGACGTACCCCGCGATCAGCCAGGGCAGCGCCTCGACGAAGATCCGGAACGCGAAGCGCAGCACCCAGGTTTTCGCCGTCGCGTCGAGCAGCACCCACTCGCGGTACTCCTCGGGGAGCACCCCGCCGTAGACGTAGTGCAGCCAGCGCACCGGGCCGGGTCGCTTCATCCCCGCCGGGTACCCCGGGCTCAGGCGGAGTACGCCCCGAGCTTGGCCGGGTTCATCAGCCAGAACACGCGGTGGATGCCCTCGGCCGAGGCCGACACGGTCAGCACCGCGGTCACCGTTCCGTCGTGGCTCACCACCGCCGCGGGCTGGCCGTTGACCTCGCTCCAGCGCACCTTCGTGCCGGACCAGAACCGGTCGGCGAACGCGCGGACGTACTTCGCCACCGTGAGCGCGCCGACCACCGGAATCCGCGTCGCGCGGACCGCGCCGCCGCCGTCGGAGTAGCTGACGACGTCCTCGGCGAGCAGTTTCTCCAGCGTCGCCAGATCTCCGGAGCGCGCGGCGTCCACGAACGCTTCGAGCAGCCGCCGCTGTTCCGCCGGTTCGACCGGCGTCCGGCGTTCCGCGGCGAGGTGCTTGCGTGCGCGGCTGACCAGCTGACGCGCGCTCACCTCGGTGGTCTGCACGATGTCGGCGATCTGCTGGTACGGATAGTCGAACGCCTCGCGCAGCACGTACGCGGCCCGTTCCGTCGGCGGCAGCTTCTCCAGCAGGAACAGCACGGCCACCTCGAGCGCGGCGGCTCGCTCGGCGCCGAGCTGCGGGTCGGCGGAGGTGTCGATCGGTTCGGGCAGCCAGGGGCCGACGTAGGTTTCGTGCCGGGCGCGCGCGGTCTGGCTCGCGGTGATGGCCAGCCGGGTCGTGGTGGTGGCGAGGAACGCGCCGGGGTTGCGGACGGCCGAACGGTCGCAGGTCTGCCAGCGCAGCCAGACGTCCTGCAGGAGGTCCTCGGCGTCGGCGACGCTGCCCAGCATCCGGTAAGCGATTCCGAACAGCCGCGGCCGGACCTGTGCGAACACCGAGGCGGCCTCGGCGATTTCCTCCATCAGCGGCGCGTTCCTTCCTGGTCCGGCGGGCATTCGCGAGCTTAGCGGGCAGGGGTGTCACAAATCGGCGCGCTGTCCGGTCCTGACTGGCGACGCCGCGGCGACCGTCGCGGCGGAACAGGAGGGAACGAGCATGAAGATCGTCGTCATCGGCGGGACCGGGCGGATCGGTTCGCAGGTCGTGCGGCTGCTCAAGGAGCACGAGGTGGTGGCGGCCGCGCCGAGCACCGGCGTGAACACCCTGACCGGCGAAGGGCTGTCCGACGTGCTGCGGGGCGCCGACGTGCTGGTGGACGTGTCGAACTCGCCGTCGTTCGCGGACGACGACGTCATGGAGTTCTTCCAGCGCTCGACCGGGAATCTGGTGCGGGCCGCGCGGGAAGCCGGGGTGGGGCATTTCGTCGCGCTGTCCGTCGTGGGCGCGGACGAGCTGCCGGATTCCGGGTATCTGCGGGCGAAGGCCGCGCAGGAGAAGCTGATCCAGGAAAGCGGGGTGGACTACACGATCGTGCGCGCGACGCAGTTCCTGGAGTTCGCGGTCGCGATCGCGGACGCCTCGACGGTCGACGGCGTGGTGCGGCTTTCCGACGGCGGCACGCAGCCGATCGCGGCGGAGGACGTCGCCGTGGCGGTCGCGCGGGCCGCGGGCGAGCCGCCGGCCGGCGGGATCGTCGAGATCGGCGGGCCGGACGTGCTGCCGATGGACGAGTGGATCCGGCGGGTGCTGACCGCGCGGAAGGACCCGCGCGAGGTGGTGACCGATCCGAATGCGAAGTACTTCGGGACGGTGCTGGGCAAGGACAGCCTGGTGCCCGCGGAAGGTTCGTGGCGCGGGAAGGTCGGGCTGGCGGAGTGGCTGAACTCGTGAGTGGCGTTGCTGGTCAGAACCGGCAACGCCATTCAGGAGTTACGAAAGCTCGCCGTCGTAGTCCGGCAGTTTGAAGCCCTTTTCGTAGTCCCCGCCCGCGAAGTCGGTGGGCCGGTTGCCGATGTTCGCCGTGATCGTGTAGCCCTGTTCGGTCAGGTCCGCTCGGCAGCGCTGCTTGCCTTCCGCGGTGCCCTCGCCGGATTTGCGGGTGCAGATCGCGTCGATCGGGTAGCCGGCGTCGCGCAGCTGCGTGCGCGCCGAGGAGGAACTGGTCCGCGCCGTCACGAACAGCACGGACACGTGGTGCTGGCCCGCCCACTGGGCGACCGCGAGCACCGGCCGGTTCGGTTCGCCGGGGTGGTATTCCGTTTCGAGCGAGGTGTTGTCGATGTCCAGCACGATCGCCAGCCCGGACCCGCCCCGCGCGACCCGGTCGGTCAGCCACGGAATGGCCGGGTCGACGGCTTCGCGCACGTCGGCCTGCCATTGTTCGTAACTGGGCAATGCGGACACCGAGGCCGAGGCGGCGCCAGGGGCGGCGATCAGCCCGGCGCCGGCGAGAATCGCGGCGCAGGCGCTTTTGACATTCATCGGCGCGGTTTCTCCTTAGCGTGGCGGAAACTGCCGTCGATCACGCTAATCGCGCCGGGACTGCTGGTGCACCGTCGTTAGTCGGGTAACCGAGCGAAGGGAATTCGCGGGTTGTTCACCGGAAACTGCCGCCGGGTTCAGCGGGATGCCGGCCGTCCGCGCACCGGACAGCCGGCATCCCGGTCCGGGTGTTATCCGGCGATAGTGTCCAATTCGGCCAGAGCGTCCTCGGGCAGTTCCAGGTCGGCCGCCGCCACGTTTTCCCGCAGATGCGCGACCGACGACGTGCCGGGGATCAGCAGGATGTTCGGCGACTGGTGCAGCAGCCAGGCCAGCGCGACCGCCTTCGGGCTGGCGTCGAGCCGGGCGGCGACGTCGTCCAGCGTCGAGGACTGCAGTGGGCTGAACCCGCCGAGCGGCCAGAACGGGACGTAGGAAATTCCTTGCGCGGCAAGGGATTCGATCAGCTTCTCGTCCCCGCGGTGCGCGACGTTGTACCAGTTCTGCACGGTGACCACGGGCGCGATCGACTGGGCCTCGGCCACCTGCTCGGCGTCGACCACGCTCACGCCGAGTTCCTTGATCTTGCCTTCCTGACGCAGTTCGGCGAGCGCGCCGAACGGTTCGGCCAGCGAACCGGGCACCGGAGAGTGCCCGTCCGGTCCGCCGCCGACGCGCAGGTTCACCACGTCGAGCGCCTCGACGCCGAGGTTGCGCAGGTTCGATTCCACCTGGGCGCGCAGCTGCTCGGGCGAGCGCTCGTGGATCCAGCCGCCCTGGTCGTCGCGGACCGCGCCGACCTTGGTGACGATCTGCAGCCCGTCGTAGGGCGCGAGCGCTTCGCGGAGCAGTTCGTTCGTCACGTACGGCCCGTAGAAATCGGCGGTGTCGATGTGGTTCACGCCCAGTTCGACGGCCGTGCGCAGGACCGCGAGCGCCTCGTCGCGGTCGTTCGGCGGCCCGAAGACGCCGGGTCCGGCCAGCTGCATCGCGCCGTATCCCAGGCGGGCGACGGTGCGCCCGGCCAACGTGAACGTCCCGCCGGGGAAGTTGTCGGTCAATGTTCCGCCCTTCTTTCCTCGCCGCGCCGCCGCGGCTGCCGTCCATGGTGCTGGCCGCCGCGCGGCGCGGCCAGTACCCGTCGGTCCTGGGAGTGTCAGGGCCAGGCTCGCGGGACAGTCGTCGGATAATTTGGTATACCATTAGCATGGCTTCTCTCACCGTGACCGGCGTGCGCCCGTGGGGCGGGGACCCGGCCGACCTCGTCCTCGACGGCGACCGCGTTTCCGACGTCCGGCCCGCCGGTTCGGCCCCGGTCGAGGGCGACCGGATCGACGGCGCCGGGCTGCTCGCGCTGCCCGGGTTCGTCAACTCGCACGCGCACGTGGACAAGAGCTGGTGGGGCAAGCCGTGGGTGTCTTACGGCGGCGTCGCGACCACTGAAGGCCGGATCGCGCACGAGCGGGCCGAGCGGGACGCGCTGGGGATCCCGAGCGTCGAGACCGCCGAGACGGTGCTGCGCGAGTTCCTGCGGCACGGCACCACCGCGGTGCGCAGCCACGTGGACGTCGACCTGGGACTCGGCCTGCGCGGCATCGAAATCGTGCGCGAAGCCGCGGAACGGCTGGGCGGCGCGGTGGAGGTCGAGATCGTGGCCTTCCCGCAGGACGGCGTGCTGCGGCGGCCGGGCGTGCTCAAGCTGCTCGACGAAGCCGCGGCGGCGGGTGCGGGCCGGATCGGCGGGCTCGACCCGGCGGGCATCGACCGGGACCCGGTCGGCCAGCTCGACGGGCTGTTCGAGATCGCCGAGCGACGCGGCGTCGGCCTCGACATTCACCTGCACGACGGCGGCGAACTCGGCGCGTTCCAGTACGAGTTGATCGCCGACCGGACCGTGCGGGCCGGCTTGCAGGGCAAGGTCACCGTGTCGCACGGCTTCGCGCTCGGCGAGGTTCCCCCGGCGCGGCAGGCGGCTCTGCTCGACCGGATCGCCGAGGCGGGCATCTCACTGGCGACTGTCGCGCCGGTGCGGGTGGCCCCGCTGCCGTGGCCGGAATTGTCCGCCCGCGAGGTCCCGGTCGGCCTTGGCACGGACGGGATCCGCGACCTGTGGTCCCCGTACGGCGACGGGGACCTCCTGCGGATCGCGCTCGGTTTCGCCCGGCTGCACGGGCTGCGGACGGACGAGGACCTGACGGCGGCGGTGGAGCTGGCGACGCGCCGGGCGGCGTCGTTCGTGGACCGCGAGCGGCACGATCTAGCGCCGGGTTGCCGGGCGGACGTGGTGCTGGTGGCGGCGGAGAACGTGCCGGACGCGTTGACGCGGGTGCCGGTGCGCGCCCTGGTGATCGCGGGCGGCCGGGTCGTGGCGCGGGACGGCGAGGTGCTCGTCTGAGGTTCGTCCGGGGCTCCAGTCGCGCGCGGATTTTCCGTCCGCGGCGACGAACTTCCGGTCCCGCGGCGGCGATACCGTCCCGGGATGGACAAGCTCGACGCTCTCCGCAGGCGGCTGGAGCAAGACCTGCCCGCACTGCTGGAACACCACCGGGTCCCCGCTGCCGTGCTGGCGGTGGGGCTCGGCGAGGAGACCGCCACCGCGGCCGCCGGGGTGCTGAATCTCGGCACCGGCGTCACCGCCACCGCCGATTCGGTATTCCAAATCGGCTCGATCACCAAGGTGTGGACGGCCACCCTCGTCCTGCAGCTCGTGGACGAGGGCCGGGTCGACCTCGACGCCCCGATCCGGCAGTACCTCCCCGATCTCGAACTCGGCGACGCGGCCATCACGGTGCGCCAGCTGCTCAGCCACACCGCCGGGTTCGAGGGCGACCTTTTCACCGACACCGGACCCGGCGACGACGCGGTGGAGAAGTTCGTCGCGACCCTCGACGGCGTCGCCCAGCTGTTCCCGCCCGGGGAGCTGTTCTCCTACAACAACGCCGGGTACGTCGTGCTCGGGCGGCTGGTGGAAGTGTTGCGCGGCAAGCATTACGAGGACTGCCTGCGCGAGCACCTCGCCGAACCGCTCGGACTCGCCCGGTTCTGCCCGAACGCCCTCGACGCGATCCGCTTCCGCGCCGCGATCGGGCATCTCGAACCCGAGCCGGGCGCCGATCTCGTGCCCGCGCCGTTCTGGTCGATGCTGCGGTCCAACGGGCCGGCCGGGTCGTCGCTCGCGATGTCCGCGGCGGATTTGCTCGCCTTCGCCCGGATGCACCTCGCGGGCGGCGCCGGAGTGGTCAGCGCGGAGAGCGCCGCGGCCATGGTGGAACGGCAGGTCAGCCTTCCGCCGCTCGGCATCATGGGCGACGCGTGGGGGCTCGGCTGGGAACTGTTCGACCCGCCGGCTGGCCAGGTCTACGGCCACGACGGCAACACCGTCGGCCAGGCGGCGTTCCTGCGGCTGGTGCCCGAACGCGATCTCGTGGTGGCGTTGCTGACCAACGGCGGCGACGCGATGAGCCTGTACGCCGATCTCGTTCCCGCGCTGCTCAAGGAATTCGGCGGCGTCGAGGTGCCGCTGCCGCCGCGTCCGCCCGCCGAGCCGGAGCCGTTCGCCGCGGACCGGTATCTCGGCACTTACGCCAGCACGGTCGCCGATCTCGTGGTCTCCCAGGACGACGACGGCCGGGTCTGGCTGGAGCAACGTCCTAAAGGGACAGCCGCGGAACTGGGCGCCGCCAGCAAGTCCGAACTGGTTCACCTCGAAGGCGACATCTTGATCCTTCGCGAAGCGCAGGCCGGGATCCACCTGCCGCTGGTCTTCCTCGGCGACGACGGCACCGGCCGCGCGCGGTACGTCCATTCGGGGAGGGCGACCCGTCGCGCCGAGTGACCGGACGGCTTTGCCGCAACCGAACGATCCGGCGGCCTTTCCCGGGTAAGGTTTTACCTCGTGGCCGTTGATCTGGGGTGGAATACGGGGCAGACGCGCATCCGCGCTGCCGACGGCCGCCTCCTCGGCGCCGGCGTGCTGATCGGCGGCCGGTACGTCCTGACCTGCTCCCGGGCGGCCCGCGACGAAACCGCGTTCGAGGTCGAGTCGGCGGGTTCCGCGGCGCTGGCCGGGCTGGTCCCGCCGCGCGCGGGCCGCGGCGACCTGGCGTTGCTCGAGCTGGAAACGCCGGTGCGGCACGGCGCCACGCTCCGGCGGAAGGTCGGATCCGGGCGGGAAGTCCGGATCCACAGCCTTCCGCTCCGCCTCGGCTACGGCATGTGGGTGCGGGCCACCACCGGTGCGGCGGACGGGGAACGGGTTCCGCTCACTCTGCTCGAGGGCCGCGCCGACCCGGACCTGTCCGGCTGTCCCGCGTTCGACCGCGCCACCGGGCGGCTGCTCGGCATCGTGGTGGTCGACTACGCGGTGCGGCTGGTCCCGGCGGACACCGTGCTGGAGTACTTCCCGCAGCTGCGCGAATGGGTGACCGACGATTCGGCCGTCGAGGACCGGCTCGACGAACTCCTCGTCCGCACCGGCGGCCATCCGGTGCCGGGCGCCGGGGACCTGCGGGTCTCGCTGCCGAAGGCGACGCCGCCGGATCCGCTGGAGGCCGTGCTGCCCGACGCGGCGCTGCCGGAGCGGCACCGGTTCTGCGCGGAGTGCGGCCATCCGGTGGGCCGCGGCGAGGGAGGGCGGCCCGGCCGGGTGCGCGGGTACTGCGTGCGCTGCGGCACCCCGTTCGCCTTCCTGCCGACGCTGGAGCAGGGCACGGTCGTCGCCGGCCGGTACGCGGTGCTCGGCTGCATCGCGCACGGCGGGTTCAGCTGGATCTACCTCGCCCGCGACGAGGCCGAGGGCGGCCGGTTCGTGGTGCTCAAAAGCTTGATCGGCGAACGGGACCGCGGCGGCGCGCTGGCCGCCGCGCAGTCCGCCGTCGTCCCGGAACTGCTGGAACTGGACCATCCGAACGTCGTCCGCACCCTCGCGCACGTCGAGCATCCCGACCCGGAAACCGGCCGGTCCATCGGCTATCTGGTGATGGAGTACGTGCGCGGGATTTCGCTGCGGACGGTGTTCCGGCTCGCGCGGCGGCTTCGCCCGGAACACGTCGCCGAGTACGGGCTGCAGCTGCTCGACGCCGTCGGCTACCTGCACGGGCACGGGTTGTTGTACGTCGATCTGAAACCGGACAACGTGCTGCAGGACGGCGATCGGATCACGCTCGTCGACCTCGGCTCGGTGCGCCGCGAGGACGACCGGGACAGCGCGATCGTCGGCACCCCGGGTTACCAGCCGCCGCGGGCCGAGCTGGACCGGGAGGGCATCAGCGTCCGCTCGGACCTTTACTCGATCGGCCGCACGCTGGAGGAATTGCTGCGTGCTTGCCCGGAGTCCGGCGACGGTCTCGGCCGGGAAATGCTGCGGGCGTTGCTCGATCGGGCGACCGCGGACTACGCCGACCGGTTCGCCACCGCCGCCGACATGGCCGAACAGCTGCGCGGGGTGCTGCGGCAACTGCTCAGCGAGCGCACTCGCGTGCCGCATCCGGCCGCGTCCCAGGCGTTCGGCTCCCCGGGCGAACTCGTCGCGGCGGGGCTCGGCGTGCCTGAATGGGGCGACTGGACGGACGGACCTCCGCTGCGTGCCGACGGCGCCCCGGAGACGCACGACGTGGCGATCGCCTTGCCGTCGCTGCTTCCGGCCGCGGCGGAAGAACTGGCGGGGCCCTGGCGCGCTGCTTACCTCGCGATGGAGCGCGGAAACCTCGACAACGCGGAGAACCAGTTCCGCCAGCTCGCCCGGCTGGCGCCCGGCGAGCTGGTTCCGTGGCTGGCCTTGGGTTTCTGTGCGGAAATGCGGGGCGCGGCCGACCTTGCGGCGCGCTGCTACGAAGCGGTGTGGGCGCGCGACCGGGAAGTGGTTTCGGCGGCCTTCGGGCTCGCCCGGACCCGGCTCGCGCGGGGCGATCGGGTGGGGGCGGCCGCGGTTCTGGACGAGGTGCCCGCCGCCAGCCGCGAATTGGGCACGGAATCCGGCACGGCCGCGCGGGTCGGCGCGGTGCGAGCGCTCGCCGCGATCGTGCCGGGCGGAGTGCCGCTGCCGAGCCCGGACGAAGCCGCCGCCGCCTGGTCCCGGCTCGGCGAGCTGGACCTGGACGAGGACGAACAGGACCGGCTCACCGCGGTGGTCGGCGAAACGCTGCTGCGGCTCGCCGCCGAACAGCCCGTCAGCCGGTTGCCGGATCTGCGGCAGGTGAAGCACGACCTCGCGCAGCTCTACTGGGAGCACGCGGACCGGGCGTGGCCGATCCTGCGGGAGCACGCGAGCCGGGTGCGCGGTCTCGAGGTGCCGGCCCCGGTTTCGGCCGCGCAGCCGAAAGTCGTGGTGCACCATCCCCGCTACCTGCCGTCGCGGGCTTCCAGCACGACCGTGAAGGTCACTGTCACGGCTGGCTCCGGCGGCGGTCCGCTGCGGTTGCTCGTGCGGGATTCGCCGGGGTGCGTGGTGTACCGGGTCGCCCTGCTGGCCCCGGTGGAAGTGCCGATGCCGTTGCCGCAGCGGCGAAGCAGCGACCTGGTGCTCGATCTCGGGGAATGGGCGGCCGGGGAGACCAGGGATTACGCGCTGAGCCTGCTCGTGCCGTCGGGCCTGGCGGCCGAGCGAGAGCAGCAGCTGGTCGCGATGTGGGCGCAGCAGGACTCCGTGCAGTCGGAGGCGGAGACGGTTTCGGTGCGGTTGACCGACGATCCGGTCCGGCTGGCGGCAGCGCCGGCCGGTCCGCACCTCGGTCTCGGGGCCGCGGTGGACGCCGCGGTTTCCGCGTACCAGGACGGGAATCTGGGCGCCACGCTGGACGCGCTGGGTTCAGCGGCGGCTTTGGCGACCGCGCAGGGCAACGAGGCGGTGCTGGGCCGGCTGCGGTTGCTGGTGGACCTCGTCGACGCGGAGAACGGGCTGGTCAGCCTTCGCGGACCGCTGACCGGGGAACAGTTTCTTTCGGAGCGGCTTTCGGTGCCGTCGCGGGTGCGGACGGTGGTTTCGAGCGAGCTCGTGCCCGCGGCGGACGAGGACGTCGAGGCGCCCGATTCGGCTGTTTACGGGACGGTGCTCAGCTCGCGGGTCGATTCTCGCCGGGTGGACTCGCGGCGCGTGGAGTTTCGGCGGGTGGACTCCCGGCGGGTCGATTCGCGCCGGGTGGATTCCCGTCGCGTCGACTCCCGGCGGGTGGATTCGGGGCCCGCGACCTGGCGGGCGGGCCGGGCCGGGCATCCGGCGCCGAGCGAGGGCCTGGATCTGGATCTGGGGGTGACGCCGCTCTACTCCCGGCGCGTGCTCTGGGCGGACCGGCGGGGGTTCGCCGCGAGGGTGCCGGACGACGTCCCGCGACCGGCGGCGGACTTGCTGGCGGCGACCGTCGAATGCCGGTCCGACGATCCGGTCGTCGTCGGGCAGCCGGTGCGGGTCGCGGTTTCGGTGCGGCGCAAGGATCCCGCGACCGCGCCGTCCGGGGTGGTGCGGGTGCGCGTGCTGCTCGACGCCGTGCCCGGGACGGCCGAACCGATGTCGCGGATCGGCTGGATCACCGGGGACCGCCTGCGCGATCCGGCGGAGTTCGTCGTGGTCCCGGCCGCGCCGGGGCCGTTGCGGCTGGTGTTCCGGATCTACCGCGAGCATGACGCCCAGCTGCTCCTGGAAATCGCGGCCGTGCTGCCGGTGGAGGTGCCGTCATGACCCGTCAGCTGAGCGCCGAGGTGACCGTCGACAACACCGCCGGGCTGAGCCGCGTCGCGGTGCCGCCGTACAACCGGGCGCGGACGGTCAACCTGCGCTTCCTCGAATTCCCTGGCGTACCAGGGCTTCTCGTGCAGGCGTGGGGCAGCGCGTTCCCGGAGGACGGCGGCGGCGGGTACCAGGGCCGGATCACGCACAGCCTCGGCGAGCTGAACTCCCGGATCGACATCCTGCGCGAAACGTGGCAGCGGCACGTCGTGGACCTCGCCGAGCGGACCGAACGCGGGCCTCGCCGGCATCCGTTCGCCGACGGCTGGGATCTTTCCGCACGGCCGGAGCTGTTGCAGCGCGCCGGATTGGCCCTCGCGGACGCGGGACACCTGATGTACCGGCTGCTGTTCGCCGGTCCCGATCGCGGGTTGCGGCGGATCCGTGCGCTGTTGGAATTGGCGCTCGCCGAGGGCGAAAACGTGATCAGCATCGAATCGGACAGCCTGATCGTGCCGTGGGGAATGCTCTACACGTCGCCGCGGCGGCCGGACGAGTATCCGGACGAGGAAAACTGGTCGCTCGCCGGGTTCTGGGGCTACCGGCACGTCGTGGAGCACACTTTTTCCCGGGTCGACGACTTCGACGCGCGGATCACCGTGGACGGCGGAAAACCGGTCGTCGGGCTCAATGTCGACCACGGTGTCGACCGGCAATTCCCGGACACGCCCTACATCGCGCCGGTGGTCGATTTCTTCCACGGCCGGGCGGAAGTCGTGTTGCGGCCGGACAAGAAAACGCTGGCCGCGCACTTCCGCAGCCGCGATTTCGCCGACCACGTCACGTATTTCGGCTGTCACGGCAAGGTGAGCGGTTCCGGCGGCCTGGTCGAGCAGCCGTATCTGAAACTCGGCGACGGCGAACGGATTTACGGCACCGACCTGATGGCGTGGCTGGCGGAAGCGCCGCTGCCGACGCGGCCGTTCGTGTACGTCGGCGCCTGCCAGGGCGGACAGGTGACGTCGGCGTTCTACTCGGCCTTCGGCAAAGCGCTGCTCGGCAACGGCGGACGTTGCCTGATCGGCCCGCAGATCGACCTGCCGCCCGCGTTCGCGTGCGAGTATTCGAGGCGGCTGTTCACCGAATTCATCGATTCGGGCGCGAAACTGGGCGACATCGTGCGTTCGCTGGCCCGGTCGTTCGCCGACGAGCACCACAATCCGCTGGGGCTGATGTTCTCCCTGTACCGCGGGATCGACGTGCATTTGTGGCAGGAAGGGCGGCCGTGACCGAACCGGTGATCCTGGACCTCGACGAGCGCGGCGATTTCGTGGACCCGGAAACCGGCGGGCCGGTGCCCGCCGAGGCGACTCCGCGGTTTCTGGCCCGGTGGCTGGAAGTTCCGGAGACAGCGACCGACATCGTCGTGTTCGTGCACGGCTGGCAGAACAACCGGGAAACCGCGGACCGGCGGGCCCGGCAGTTCTTCGGCCTCCTGGAAGAACGCTATGCGGCGGGTTCCTACGAAGGACTCGGCGCGTGGCAGGGCTTCTACGTCCTGGTGCGCTGGCCGTCGATGAGCAACCCGTTCCTGACCGGCTACCGGAGGATCCGCGACCGGGCGCACAAGATGACCACCGACGGCCGGGCCGCGGAGGCGCTCGGCCAGCTGCTGGGATATCTCAACGCGGAACGCCAATTGCCCGGCAGCGCGCCGAGCCTGCGGACCGTCACCGGCCAGTACCTGCACTGTGTCGGCCATTCCTTCGGCGGCCGGTTCGTGGTGGAAGCGGTGCAGGCTGCCGCGGGGGACGGTCCGCCGGTGCTCGGCTGGGATCGCGCCGACCCGCGTTACCCGTACACTGTGGACACTCTGCTGGTATTCCAGATGGCCGCCCGGCCGGACATCTTCACCGGCCGGTTCGCCCCGGTCTTGCGCGACGCCCCGATCAACGGGCCGATCGTGCTGACCCGTTCCCGTTTCGACCGGGCCACCGGATTGTGGCACCGGCTGGCGGAAGGCGTGCCGGGGATCGGGAACGTCGGGGTGCGGGCCCCGGCCGAGGACGTGGCGAACACGGTGCTGCACAAGGTGGAGACGGAGTACTCACGGTCCGAAATGGACCGGCGGATCGTCAACCTCGAGTCGCGATGGCGGTTCCGGCGCGGGCGGTGGTGGAATCCAGCCGGGGCGCATTCGGACATCTGGTACCCGGAGTCGGCGCATCTGCTGCTGTCGCTGGCCGAACTGGCCCGCTGATCGGGGCTCGGCAGTCCTAAGTGGACCATCGAGCCCCGAAAGCGTTCAGTAACCGTAGTGCAGCCACACTGCCTTGGTCTCGGTGTAGGCGTCCAGTGCCCACGGACCCATTTCGCGGCCCCAGCCCGACGCCTTGTATCCGCCCCACGGCGCGGCCATGTCCGGGATCGGCGGCATGTTCACGAACACCGCACCCGCGCGGATCCCGTCCGCATAGCGTTGCGCGGTACGGATGTCACGGGTCCACACGGTCGCGGCGAGGCCGTACTGCGTGTCGTTCGCGCGCGCGACCAGCTCGTCCGGGTCGTCGTACGGCGTCACCGCCAGCACTGGGCCGAAGATCTCCTCGCGCATGATCGTCATGGTGTCGGTGACGCCCGCGAACAGCGTCGGCTGGTAGAAGTAGCCCTCGCGGTCGACCTCCGAGCCGCCGGTGATCAGGTCCGCGCCTTCGGAACGGCCGGTCGCCACGAGGTTCGCCACGTGCTTGCGGTGCTTGTCCGACACGAGCGGCCCGACCTGGGTCGTTTCGTCCAGGCCCGGGCCGATCTGCAGTCCGGCGAGGCCCGCGGCCATCTTCTCCACGAACTCCTGCTCGCGCTTGCGGTCGACGTAGAACCGCGTGTACGCCGCGCAGACCTGCCCGGTGTTCAGCGTCGCGCCCGCGAGGTTGCCCGCGACGGCGGCGTCCAGGTCGGCGTCGGCGGCGATGATGCTCGGCGCCTTGCCGCCGAGTTCGAGGGTCAGCCGCTTGAGGTTGGACTCCGCGCTAGCCGTGGTGATCAGCTTCCCGACCGCGGTGGAACCGGTGTAGGAGACGTGGTCGACGTCGTGGTGCGAGCTGAGCATCGCGCCGACCGGGCCGTCGCCGGTGACGAGGTTGACCACGCCCGCTGGGATACCAGCCTGCTCGGCCAGCTGTACCAGCCGGATGCTCGTGAGCGGAGTGACCTCGCTCGGCTTGATCACCACGGTGTTGCCGGTGGCGAGCGCGGGCGCGAGCTTCCACACGAGGATCATCAGTGGGAAGTTCCACGGCGTGATCAGCGCGTTCACGCCGACCGGCTCGCGCCGCGTGTAGTGCAGGGTGTCCGGGAACGAAACCGGGTTCGTGGTGCCCTGGATTTTCGTGACCCAGCCGGCGAAATACCGCAGGTGCTCGGCCGCGCCGGTCACGCTGACCTGCCGGGAGATGCCAATCGGCTGGCCCTGGTCGCGGGTTTCGAGCGCGGCGAGTTCCTCGTGGTGCTCGTCGACGAGGTCGGCGAGGCGGAACAGCAGTTTCGCGCGCTGCACGGGCGCGAGCCCGGCCCACTCCGGCGAGGTCAGCGCGCGGCGCGCGGCGGCGACCGCGGCGTCGACGTCGGCCCGCGTCGCCGTCCCGACGTCTTCGAGAACCGTGCCGGTGGCCGGATCGCGGGTCGGGATGGGCTCCCCGCCGGCCTCGGTCCACTGACCGTCGATGAACAGGCGTGTCGGCCGTGTCGCCATGGTGCTCCCTAGTCCCGATCTTCTGGTCGCGTTCGAGTATCGGCGCGCGGCGGCCCGGCGGTCTTGTCCGCGAAGGCACGCCCGTTGTCGGCGAGTGAAGACAATGCCGGGCGCGGGCAGGGGACCGGTCAGGATCAGGACATGGACGTGATCGTGGTAGGTGCGGGTTCGGCGGGCTCGGTGGTGTGCCGGCGGCTGGTCGACGCGGGCGCGAAGGTGACGCTGCTGGAGGCGGGCGGACCGGACACGAACGCGGCGATCCACGACCCGTCGCGCGCGGCGGAACTGTGGCACGCCGCCGAGGACTGGGACTACTACACGGTGCCGCAGCCGCACGCCGGGAACCGCAGGCTGCACCTGCCGCGCGGCAAGGTGCTCGGCGGTTCGCATTCGCTGAACGCGATGATCTGGGTCCGCGGCGCGGCGGCGGACTACGACGGATGGGGCCTGCCCGGCTGGACCTGGGACGACGTGCGCCCGGTCTACGAACGGATCGAACACGACCTGCTCGACCTGGAACGGCACGATCCGCTGCAGCCGATCCAGCAGTCCATTGTGGACGCGGCGCGGGAGATCGGCCTGCCGTTCAACGACAATTACAACAGCGGCGTCCTCGACGGCATCTCCGTGCAGCAGGTCACGATGACCGGCGGACGGCGGCGTAACACCTGGCTCTGCTACGCCCAGCCGGTCGCCGACCAGATGACTGTGCACACCGGCGCTCTGGTGCACCGCGTGCTTTTCGAGGGCGACCGCTGCATCGGCGTACTGGCGGAGATCGACGGCGACTTGCAGCCGCTTTTCGCCGACCAGGTCGTGCTCGCCGCGGGTGCGCTCGCGTCCCCGGCGATCCTGCTGCGCAGCGGAATCGGCCCGGCCGACGACGTCGCCGCGCTGGGCCTGGACGTCGTCGCGGACCTGCCGGGCGTCGGCGAAAACCTGCACGACCACCTGCTGTCGCCGGTCATCTTCGCCACCGACCGGCGCGAGGTTGCACCGCCGCAAACCGGGCTTTCGGTGACGCAAACGCACCTGTTCTGGCGCAGCCGCCCGGGTTTGGCGGTGCCGGACACGCAACCGATTCACTTCAGCGTGCCGATGTACGAACCGTGGATGACCGGGCCGCCGACCGGGTTTTCGCTGATGGCGGGCATGATCACGCCGCAGAGCCGGGGAACGTTGCGGTTGCGCAGCGCGGACCCGGCCGAGATGCCGCTGATCGATCTGGCCGCGCTCGCGCACCCGGCGGACTTCGAAAGCCTGGTCGCGTCGGTGGAGCAGTGCCGGTTGATCGGCCGCGCCCCGGCGCTGGCCGAGGAATGGGGCGCGCGGGAGCTGTACCCAGGACCGGCGGATGTCCGGGAGTACGTCCGCCGCACGGCGATCACGTATCACCACCAGGTGGGCACCTGCCGGATGGGAACCGACGAGCTGGCGGTGACGGACCCGACGCTCGCGGTGCGCGGAGTGTCCGGCCTGCGAGTCGCGGACGCCTCGGTGCTGCCACGGGTGATCAGCGGGAACACGAACGCGCCGGCGGTGCTGATGGGGGAGCGGGTGGCGGAATTCCTGCTGGCGTAACTCGGGCGCGGGAGTCAGTAGGCTCGCCGGGTGGACGACCTTCTCGCCGCCGACTGCTCGATGCTCGACGCCTTGGCCGCCGACCCGCCCGCGGGACCGGCCGCGTTGGCCGCGCGCGCGGGCGAGCAGTACCCGGCCGCGAACGACGAGCAGCGGCGGCGTCTCGAGTACCTGCTGGACTTGCTCGGGACGGACGGCGATGCGGTCCTGCTCGACCTGCTGGCCCGGCTCCGCACGGCCAGGCTGCTGGCGGAGGTGGTGCGCCGGGGCCTGCCGGTGCCCGAGCCCGTGCTGGACCAGCTGGTCAAGGAACTGGGATATCAGCCGCCCGTCATTGACGCGGCAGGACTGTCCGGGGACCGCCGGCGGGCGAAGGCGCTCGGTGCGCTGCTGAAAGACGACGACCTGTGCGGCCGGGCGGCGCTCGCGCTGGCCCGGCTCGGCGCCCGCGAATGGACGGTGCCGATCGCCCGGCGGCTTTCCGCGTTCGCCGGGCTCAAGCACGTCTTCCTGACGGTCGCGCTGGAGGAGATGGGCGATCCGGCCGCGGTTCCGGTGCTGCTCGACTGGCTGGCGAACGGCCCGGAGCTGCCGGCCGGGGACGTCCACCGGGCGCTGGTCCGGCTCTCCGGACGGTCGCCGTTGCTCCCGTCGTCCGCCGACATCCGCCAGGTGTGGGCGGGGCTCGATCTCACCGCCGAGCCGGTCCCGCGGGTGCGGGACGTCGCCGTCGATTCTCCTTCCGCGCTGCGCTTTTCCGTCGACGAGGGCCGGGCCCGGGTGCGCGTCGAGTTCGACCCGGCGTTGCCGGGGTCGATGTGGCCGCGCTGGGACCAGACGCTCCGCGTCGGGGAGCAGGCGAGATACGGCGTCGGTTCCGGGTGCGAGACCTGCGAAACAACGCTGCGCCTGCTTGGCTTCGGTCCCGCCGAAGCGCTGGCAGGCGCGGCACAGGTGCGGGAAGTCCTCGCCGAGCCGCGCGAACTCGGCACCGCGACAGTGCGTGCGCTGGAACCACTGCTCCAGGAACTGGAGACCGGGCACTACCGGATGCTCTTGGCCGACCTGCCGCTGGAACGCGTGCGGACGGCGGAGCAGTCGTGGTGGTGGGTGCGCAGAACCGAGACGCGCAGTGCGTGGGAGGGAGACCCGGACTGGCCGGGCATCGAGCATTTCCAGCTCCCGCGGGCGATTCCCGGCGAGATGCCGACGTACGGCAGCGTGGTTCCGTCGCAACCGCTGGACGCGCTGGACCCGGCGACAGTCGACCGGTACGCGGAAGCGATCGACCGCGGCGAGCGTCCGGCGGCGTTGCTGCTGGCGTGGGCGGAGGACCGGTACGTCAGCGCCCAGTGGCCGGAACGATTCGTGCTGGGCATCATCCTTGACGGGCACCACCGGCTGGCCGCCTACGCCGCGGCAGGCGTACCCGCGCGCCTGGTGCTGCTGGTGCGCGGGGAGAGCGGCGAGACGGTGGAGGAAGTCGTGCGTGGTTATGCACGGTTAGACCCGGCGTAACCACGCACGACGTCCTCAGTCCCGCGCGAAGACCCGCTTCCCCCCGAACCACGTCTCCCGCACCGTGATCCCGGCCAGTTCGTTCGCCGGTTTCTTGAACGGATCCTCGTCCAGCACCAGGAAATCCGCCGACTTCCCCGGCGTCAGCGAGCCCGTCACGTCGTCCAGCCCGCAGGCCCGCGCCGAGTTCAGCGTGAACACCTGGATCGCCTCGGCCAGCGTGATCGCCTGCTCCGGCCACAGGCTTCCCGGGTGCTTGCCGTACGGGTCCTGCCGGGTGATCAGGCCCTCGATGCCCTCCCAGGCGTTCGGGGATTCGCTCACCGGCCAGTCCGAACCGCCGGCGACCAGCGCGCCGGTGTCCAGCAGGGTCCGGTTCGGCTGCATGCGCGCCGCGCGTTCGGCGGGGATCACCTGCGCGATCGCGTCCGGGATCACCCCGGGCACCCACAGGAACGGTGAGATATCAGCCGACACGTCGAGCGTCGCGAACCGTTCCAGGTCGTCCGGGTGGATGAACTGCCCGTGCGCCACTTGGATTTTCGTCGTGTGGTCGCCGCGAGCGCGCAGGGCGGCGGCAGCGTCCAAAGTGGCCCGGACGGCCGCGTCGCCCGCGCAGTGGATCTTCGCCGAGAGCCCGGCCGCGACCGCGACGTCCAGCCATTCCGCGAGTTCCTCCGGCGGCATCGTGGTGTCGCCGCAGAAGCACTCGTGGTTCAGGTACGGCTCGAGGAACGCCGCCGTGTGCGCGGGCGGGGTGCCGTCGAGGAAGATCTTCACGAAGTCCGGCCGGTGGTGTTCGCTGCGATACTTCGCGGCACGGTCGAGCAGCGGTTTGCCGATCGGGTCCGCGCCGAAGATCGGATCGTTGACCAGCATCGACGACACTACCCACGCGGCCAGTTCGCCCGCGTCGTCCAGGGTTTTCAGCGCGGCGAGAATGTCCAAAGTGGCCCCGGCGTCCTGGAACGCCGTGATGCCGTAGGAATGCAGGATTTCGATCGCCCGGCGCGACGCTTCGGCGTGCTGCTCGGCGGTGAGCGTGCGCGTGTCCCGCATCGCCCGCTCCACCGCCAAGCCCCCGGTCTCGATCAGCAGACCGGTCGGCGCGCCGCTGACCGGATCGCGGTGGATCGTCCCGCCCGCCGGGTCCGGAGTGGACGCGGTGATCCCGGCCAGTTCCAGCGCCCGGCTGCTCGCCCACCGGTTGTGCCTGCTGTCCTCGATCAGCACCACCGGACGTCCGCCCGCCGCCTCGTCCAGCGCGCGCCGCACGGAATCGCGGCCGAGTTCCGGGGCCAAAGTGGACGGCCAAGCACCGCCGACGACCCATTCGTCCGGACCGAGCCCCGCGCACCATTCCCTTACCGCGGCGAGAATTTCGTCGAGGCCCGCCCCGCTTTTCAGGCGCAGCTCGAACAATTCCCGTCCGGCGAGGGCGTGGTGGCTGTGCACGTCCACGAAACCCGGCAGCACGAAAGCGCCACCGAGATCGACGACCTCGGTGTCCGGTCCGGCCTCGGCGGTCGTGATCCGGCCGTTTTCCACCGCGAGCGAGGTCGCCCACGGCCGGTCTTCGTCCACTGTGTACACAGTGGCGTTGGTGAGGAGCAGTTCAGGCGCCACGGGTCACTGTCCAGCGGGGTCGTAGTCCGGCGAGTAAACGGTGTTGCTGAGCAGCCTGCCGTACGCGCCGAAGGTGAAGTGCGTCGGCGTCTTGCCGTCCTCGGCGAGCCCGAACAGCGAACCGTGCGACCGCAGCTCCCGCACGTTCCGGTGGTCGGCCACGGTCACCGACGCGCACGGGATGACCTTCTCGCGCCAGGTGAAGACGTAGATCCCGGGCCGGATCTGGTAGACGGAGTTCTCGTCGGTGTCGGCGAGGCCGCGCTCCGGACCGGACAGGCACTGCCAGCTGTACCAGTGTGGGGTCAGGTAAACGTGCTCGTAGGCGTGCTCTTCGCTGTAGACCCACTGCACGCGGCGGCCGATCAACGCCGTGCTCGGCGCGATTTCCTCGCCGTGCGCCTCGCGGCCCTGGATGGTCGCGGGACGGAATCGTTGCGTCACCCGGGGAAGTCCGTCGCCGATCGTGCTCGTGACGACCAGCGCCCGGCCCTGGCGCACGTCCAGCAGCAGGCTGTACGAGGTTTCCGCGCCGGGGTGGAACTGCACGTAGAACAGTCCGGCGTCGACGAGGAACGTCTCGGAAGCGGTCTCGCCGGTGCTGCCGTCCTCATTCCACGAGGCGCGGCCGCCGGAGAAGCTGATCGAGAACGTGCCGCCGTCGGCACAGTCCAGTGTGAACGACTGGTTGTCGAGATCGTCCACAGTGGCCGCTTTGTTGGCGTCGAAGCCGGGGGCGAGACCGTCGAGCGGGAGCCAGGTGGAGGTGTCGGACAGATTGGTCGCGGGCATGGAGCCTTCCTCAGGGTTCGTCATCAGTGGGCACAGTGGCCGTGGGCGGCCGAGGGCAGGTCGAGTGCCGGGTTCCGGTCGCAGAACCCGTAGGGGCGCATCATGAATCCGGAGTAGTCGACCGGCATCACCGGCCAGTCCTCCGGACGTGGGATGTGCGTCGGGCCGAAGACGTGCCACAGCACGATGTCGGTGTCGCTGACGGAGCGGTCGGCCGCCGTCCACGCGGGCAGCCCGGCTCCGCCCGGGTGCGCGTTGGGGCGGTCGCCCGCGGGGAAGCGTTCGTCGGGCGCGTACGGCGTGACCCACAGGTGGTTCGTGGCGAAGGTCGCGCGCTGGTACACCGTCGATTCCGGTTGCGCCATCAGGGTTGCCGACGGCCGCGGCACGAGCTGGTAGGCGGTCGGCGCGCCGAGCCGGTTGGTGTGCTCGGTGCTGCGGACCTCCCACACCCGCGCGGTCGCTGGGTTCGCGTGCCGTTTCGCTTCCTGTTCGGTGCGCAGTTCCGTGGCCTTCCAGGTGAAGGCGTTGCCATACGGGTTCTCGGGGCCGACTGGGATGCCAACGGCGTCCACCTCGTATACCGAGTTGCGCTGCCCGTCGACGGCGAAGTCGAGCCGGGCGCAGAACAGGTGCTGGTGCACCGGCGCGAACAGGCCGGGTGCGATCTCGGACGCGTGCGGCTGTGCGGATCCGGGCTCGCCCGCGCCGGAGAACACGATGCCGGTCGCCTTGGCTTCGCATTCGATGGTGCCGTCGAGGTAGAGATACCAGAAGAAGCCGTAGTCGTAGTTGCCGATGGTGGAGATCGACGAGAGCACCAGCCGGCGCGAACGGCGGACCTCGGCATTGCCGTCGAGATCGGTGTGCTTCCAGAGGATCCCGTAGTCCTCCTCGTGCATGCAGATCGCGTTCGGCACGCGCACCGGCTGGCCGTGGTCGTCGGCGAGGAAGGCGTCGAAGTAGTGGATCACGCCGAGGCAGTCGCAGCCCAGCCGCAGGCTGTTGCCGTTCTTGCCGAGCAGGTATTCCCCGGCGTCGAAGTAGCTGATCCAGAACCGGCCGATTGAGATATCACCGTAGGGAACAACCATCTCAGGCACCGACGCCCGATACAGCACCGAGCGGTCCTGGAAGGTCAGCTGGTGCAGGGTCAGGCCCTCGCGCGCGTTGAACCCGACGCGCAGCTGCCAGCCCTCCCAGGTCACCAGCGAACCGTCGACCTGGAAGCTCGGGCCTTCCGGCTGGGTGATCTCGATCGGCTTGAGCGTGGTCCGCGCGGGGTGGTGGCCGTAGCGGCCGGAGTCCGCCGGGACCGGGGTGTCGCCCTCGTCCTCCACGCGGAGGACGCGCTGTTCGGTGAGGTTGAGGTGCGCGACCAGGCCCTCGACCGGATGCGCCCAGGGGCTGTCGGTGCTGTCCTCGCGCAGGAAGGTGAGCGAACGGATGACCCGGCCGGTCTCGTCCTCGCGGCCGAAGTAACCGGGGGCGAGCGGCGCGCAGAACGCGTGCTCGATGCGGTCGCCGAGGCCGCGGCGGCGCATGGCCGCCTGCCACTCCGGGGAGGCCTTCGTGATGGCCTCGGCCAGGTCGTACTCCTCGAAGAGGTACGGCGGCTGGCCCTCGCCGCATTTCTCGTGGCTGACCAGCTCCCCGGCGGTCACCGAGACGACCGCGTCGGCCGATTCGCCGGTCGCGGTATCGAGCAGGGTGAACTGGATCCGGCGGTCGGTCTCGGCGCCGGCCAGCACGGCGGCCTTGTCCGGCTCCACCGGGAGGACCTGCGGAAACCGGGTCGTCTCGGTGATCAGCCCCCGTGCCTCCAGCACGGCCCGGCCGGCGGTCAGCTCCTCGGCGGTCAGCGGGTCAAGCGGGTGCGGGTGTGCGTTGCTCATGGTGTCCCTTCGCGCTCCTCGCCGCAGTGTTCGCGGTGGCCCGGGGGTAGCGGTAGCCACGCTCCGGGGGTCGTGCGGCCGCTGACAACAAGGATGCACTCGTTGCCAATCCCCGGCTGCGCCGTTGCTGCAGGATTGCGGAATGCGACTCGACCTTTCCGGCAAGGCCGTGCTGATCACCGGCGCCGCGTCCGGGATCGGGCTGGCCTGCGCGCGGGCGTTCCTGGAGGAGGGTGCGCGGGTCGGCGTGGTCGACCGGGCGCGGCCGCCGTCGCTGGCCGGGGACGTCGTCGCGGCGCGGGCGGACCTCACCGACGAGGGGCAGGTCGCCGCGGCGGTCCGGCTCGTGGCGGACCAGTTCGGCGGGATTGACGTGGTAGTCGGCTGCGCTGGGATATCAGGGCCGGTCGGGCGGCCGCTCACCGAGACCAGCGCCGAGGACTTCACCGAGGTCATGTCGGTGAACGTGCTGGGGCAGTTCCTGGTCGCGAAGCACGCGCGGCCGTGGCTGGGAGACGGGAGTTCGATCGTCTTCCTGGCCAGCGATTCGGCCTTCGTGTGCGCGCCGGGGATGGTGCCCTACTGCGCGTCGAAGGGCGCGGTGGTGTCGCTGACGCGGGCGCTGTCGGTCGAATTCGCCGGGGTCCGGGTCAATTGCGTATGCCCGTCGGTGGTCGATACGCCGATGGCGCGCGGGGATTTGGGGGATCTGCTGGACGAACCGGGTTTTCCGGTGCAAGCGGCCGACGACGTCGCCCAGCAGGTTTTGTATTTGGCTTCCGCGCGGGCGCGGACGGTGAACGGCCAGGCCTTGCTCGCCGACTTCGGCTTTTCGGCTCGGTCTGGGTTTCCTGCTTGAAAGGGAGAAATGACGATGGCAGACACGCGGATCGTGGCGATTACCGGCGGAGGGACGGGCATTGGGGCTGCGGTTGCTCGGCGGTACGCCGGCGAAGGTGCGCAGGTCGTGGTTCTGGGGCGGCGGCGGGAGCCGCTGGAGAAGGTCGCGGCGGAGACCGGCGCGCACGTGATCGCTTGCGACGCCAGCGTCCGGGAGGACGCGGAGGCGGCGATCGCGGAGGTGCTCGAGAAGTTCGGCCGGCTGGACGTGATCGTGGCCAATGCCGGCGGGCACGGGCTTTCTTCGGTGGTGGACACCGGGGACGAGGAATGGGAGATCGCGCTCCGGTCCAATTTGTCCAGTGCGTTCGTGTTCTGCCGGGCCGCGTTGCCTTCTCTCGTGGAGAGCGGCGGGCAGGTCGTCATTGTTTCTTCGCTGGCCGGGTTGTTCGCCGGACCCAATGTCGCGGGGTACACGGTGGCCAAGCACGCGTTGATCGGGCTGACTCGTTCCATCGCGCGGGATTACGGGCCGCGCGGCGTCCGGGCGAACGCGGTGTGCCCGGGGTGGGTGCGGACGCCGATGGCGGACGGGGAGATGGAGCAGTTCGCCGAGGCGGCCGGGTTCGACGGCGGACATGACGAGGGATACCGGCGGGTGACCGCCGAGGTGCCGTTGCGCCGTCCTGCCGAGCCGGAGGAAATCGCGTCCATCGTGCGCTTCCTGGGCTCGTCCGAGTCCTCGTATGTCACCGGTGCGGTGTTGGTCGCCGACGGCGGGGCGCACGCGGTCGACTTGCCCACGTTGGCCTTTGAGCGCGCCGGGATGTAGTTCCTACTGGCCGGGTGACGTTCGAGGGGGACTGGGCGGCGAAGACCGCGACGGCCAACCAGCGGTTCGCGGGGCTTGGCCGTCGCGATCGCCCGGGAAGTCGAAGTTCTGCTCGGCCGCGAGGCCATGACGTATCCGCAGCACCCGGTCGCGCGCGCCCGCGAGGCGCTCGCCGACCGGGTGTTCGCCATCCTGGCCGCGGCCCGCGACGCCAGCCGGACGTTCTACCACGTCGAACAGGTGCCGGTGGCGGTCGTGTCCGACGCATACGGGGACGACTGGGTCGAGAAGGTAGCCGACGCCGCGGGCACGCTCGCCGCCGCGATGGCCCGGGCCGCGACCGTTCTCACCGGCGTGGTGGACAGCGAGTGCAAGGACGCCGACACCCGGCAGTGGGCCACCGGGGTCCTGGACGACGTGCGCAACGCCGCCGCCGAAGTCCTCCGCGAGGCGAGCGGACGCCCCGGATCCGCCGGTCGGCCGACGTGACGACGTGACGGCGCAAGCCGAGGTCCGGTCGAGACGGAATTCTTCGCACCCGCCGGTTATGCGAGAACTTCTGACGGGTCTGTGCTTGAGATCCGACGCGGCATCGACAGGTATGTCAGCTTGATTCCGCCAGCGTTCGCAGCCACTTGGTGAGCAGCTGCGTTTCCGCGGCCCCCAAGACTTCCGGGTGCGCCGCCGCGTGTTCCAGCACCCGGTGGATCTCAGCGTGCCGATCACCGGCCGCCGAAGTGCCGGTGATCGCGGCGATCGCGCCCTCCCGGACCGCCACCGACAGTGCGCGGTCCTCCTCGGCGAGGATGATCTGGCGCAGCGTGACGCCGATGTTCGCCACGAGGATGTGCGCGGCCGCCTGGTCCGGCGGGACCGTCAGGCGGCCCTGGTCGGCGGCGGCTTGGGTCAGGGCGCGCAGCATCGCGCTGGGCCGTTCTTGCGCCTCGGGCGCGTGGCCGGGGTGGACCTGGCCGTACATGAGCGTGTAGAAGCCGGGGTTCGCGATCCCGAAGGCGACGTGCGCGTCCCAGCCGTCGCGCAGGTCCTGGATCGGGTCGCCGGACGGTTCGCGCGCGCCTTTTTCCGCCAGGTACAGGTCGAAACCGCGCTCGACGACCGCGTCCAGCAGGCCCTTCTTGCTGCCGAAGAAGTGGTACAGCGTCGGCATCTTCACCCCGGCCTGTGCGCAGATCGCGCGCAGCGAGATGTCCTCGCCCGGCGTCGCGGCGACCTGCTCGGCGGCGGCGTCCAGAAGCCGGGTCCGGGTATCCGCGTTCGCCATCTGTGTCACATCGCTATAGTAGCTACTGTTCCAGTGATATAGTGATGCATATCAGCGATAAAGAGATGGAGGAGTTCCGCATGACCGACCACACCCTCAAGGGCAAGAACGTCCTGGTCGCCGCCGGGGCGAAGAACCTGGGCGGCCTCGTCAGCAGGCAGGCGGCGCAGGCCGGCGCGAACGTGGCGATCCACTACAACTCCGAGTCGACCCGGCCGCAGGCGGAGGAGACTCTCGCCGCGGTCGAGGCGGCGGGCGGCAAGGGCGTTGTCCTCACCGGCGACCTGACCGTCCCGGCGAACGTCGAGAAGCTGTTCGCGGACGCCGAAGCGGCGCTGGGAAAGATCGACGTCGCCGTGAACACGGTGGGCAAGGTGCTGCGCAAGCCGATCACCGAGACCACCGAGGACGAGTACGACTCGATGTTCGACATCAACTCGAAGGCGGCGTATTTCTTCATCAAGGAAGCGGGCAAGAACGTCGCCGACGGCGGCAAGATCATCACGATCGTGACCAGCCTGCTCGCCGCGTTCACCGACGGCTACTCGACCTACGCGGGCGGCAAGAGCCCGGTCGAGCACTTCACCCGTGCCGCGGCCAAGGAATTCGCGCCGCGCGGGATTTCGGTCACCGCGGTGGGGCCCGGCCCGATGGACACGCCGTTCTTCTACGGCCAGGAAACCCCGGAACGGGTGGAATTCCACAAGTCGCAGGCAATGGGCGGGCAGCTGACGAAAATCGAGGACATCGCGCCGATCGTGACGTTCCTGGCGACGTCCGGCTGGTGGATCACCGGGCAGACGATTTTCGCCAACGGCGGCTACACTACCCGCTGATTTCGCCGCGACAGCAAGGGAAGCGCAATGTCCGAAGTGGAGATTCCGGAACCGGTGGCGTCGTTCGTCAACGCGGTGAACCGGCACGACGACGCCGCGTTCCTGGACGCGTTCACCGAAAACGGCGTCGTGGACGACTGGGGCCGCTCATTCGCCGGACGCGCGGCGATCAAGGGGTGGAGCGACGTCGAGTTCATCGGCTCGCGCGGCGTGCTGACCCCGGAAGAGGTCGCGGTTTCCGGCGACGAGATCACCGTGGTCGGCGACTGGCGGAGCAACCACGCCAACGGCCGGTCGAAGTTCGTGTTCGCCGTCGAGGGCGATCGGATCGCCAAGATGACGATCCGGGAAGGCTGACCGGCCGGGGTGCGGGCGTCCCACCGCGGAACGCCCGCACCCCGGGTCAGTTGGTGCCCAAATACGCCTGGTGCAAGGTGTCCGGGTCGTCCAGCAGAGGCTGCGCCTCGCCGGCGTAGGTGACCTTGCCGGAGGAGACGACCAGGGCTTCCTGCGCGACTTTCAGCGCCAGGTGGGTGAACTGTTCCACCAGCAGGATCGCCGCGCCCGCGTCGGCGAATTCGGTCACCGCCGGGAGAAGCCGGGTGAAGACGGCGGGAGCCAGGCCCAGCGACATCTCGTCGATGAGCAGGAATTGGGGTTTCGCCGCGAAAGCCCGGCCCAGCACCACCATTTGCTGCTCGCCGCCGGACAGCAGTGCGGCGGGGGAGTTCTTGCGTTTCTCCAATTCCGGGAAGAGGGCGAGGACTTCTTCTATTCCGGCGGGAGTTTTGGCGGTCAGACGCAGGTTTTCCAGGACGGTCAGGCTGGGGAAGACCGCCCGGCCTTGCTCGACGTGTGCCAGTCCGAGCCGCGCTCTGGCCACTCGCGAGTGTTTCGTCACGTCGGTATGTCCGATGTGGATCGAACCGGCCGACGCGGGAATCACTCCGGACAGCGCTTCCAGCAGGCTGGTCTTGCCCGCGCCGTTGGGGCCGACCAGCGCGGTGATCTTGCCTGGTTCCAGGGTCAGGCCGACGTTGGCGATAACCGGGCCCGCACCGCGTGTTACGGTCAGGTTCTCGATTCGCAGCGTGCTCACAGCATCTCCGTTTCGCCGAGGTAGGCCTTCAGAACCGCTGGGTCCGCCAGCACCTCCGCCTGCGGGCCGCTCGCCAGCACCTCGCCGAAGTCGAGCACGGTCAGGGTGTCGCAGACCGACCGGACCAGGTCCAGGTCGTGTTCGATGATCAGCACCGAAACGCCGAATCTGGCCGGCACCTGGCGCAGGCGTTCACCGAAGGCGACGTGTTCCTCGTGCGGGAGACCGGCCGCCGGTTCGTCGAGCAGCAGCACCTTCGGCTTGGCCATCAGGTGGCCGACGACTTCGACCAGCCGGCGCGCGCCCACGTCGACCCGGTCCAGCGGCGTTGCCGCCGGCGGGCAGCCGAAGAACTCCAGTGCGGCGGCGACTTCGGCGGCAGGCGGGCGACGGCGGGCTACGAAACGGACGTACGCCTCGATGGTCAGTCCTGCCGGGACTCGGTCCTGCTGGAACGTCCGGCGCAGACCGGAACGGGCTCGTTGCGTCGGATTGCCGGTGAGCGGACGGTCGGCCAGTACGACGGTTCCTTCGGCCTGGGGCAGGAAACCGCTGATCGCGTCGACCAAAGTGGACTTTCCCGCGCCGTTCGGCCCGATGACGCCGAGGACTCCGCCCTTCGGAACCGCCAAGTCCACTCCGGACAGTGCCTTGACCTGGCCGAAGGTGACGCTCAGCCCGCGGACCACCAGCACCGGTTCGCCAGGCGGCAGGCGCGGAGGTTCCTCGTCCAGCGCGGTGATCTGGACCCCGGCGCTGGCCCTCGAACGACGACGCCGCAGTTCGCGGATCGCGGTGCCCAGGTTGCCGCGTCCGGCCAGCGCTTGGATGCCCAGCAGGCCGAAGATCACGTAACCCCAGTCCTGCGGCACGCCCCATCGCTTCAGCAGCTCCGGTACCGCGACCCACAGGACCGCGCCGAACACTGCCATATCAATCAGGTGCGCGCCGGACATGATCGCGAGCACGTACAACGCCAGCGACTGCAGCGGGGCGAAGCTGGTCGGGAAGGCGAACCCGACCTGCGCGGTAAGCAGACCGCCGCTGATGCCGCCGAGAGTGGCGCTGACCGCGAAGGCGGAGAGCTTGGCCGTGCGGACGCTCGCCCCTGCCGCGGCAGTGCCGCGTTCGGAGAACGCCACCGCGGCCCAGCTGCTACCCCACGGACCACGCCGGAGGAAGTGCACGAGCAAGGCGCAGATGATCAGAACGATGACGCACAACAGGAAGTACGCGTTGTCGTCGGCGACCAAGGACGGGCGGTCCACCGAAACGCCTTCGGTGGTGCCGGGGAACTGGATTTCCACCAGGGTGACGTCGGCGGCCGCGGCGAGGCCGAGCGTCACCACCGCCAGGTTGATGCCGCGCAGCCGCAGCGCGGGGAGTCCGATGAGGACACCGACCACGCCCGCCGCGAGACCGCCCAGCAGCAGCCAGAAAAGGAAGCCGCCGGGGGCGTGCGCGACGTTCAGCGCGGACACGACCCACGCGCCGATCGCGCCGAAGGTCAACTGGCACAACGAGATCATGCCCGCGCTGCCGGTGACCACCCCCAGCCCGAGCAGCGCGATGGCAGCCACTACGACGCTCACGCCGAGGTAGGCGAAGTAGCCGTTGAGGCCGACGGTCAGGCCGATTCCGGCCAGCACCGCGACCACCGCGACGACCAGTGGGGTTCCGAAGCGGGACCCCGCGGCCCGGTCAGCGAGCTGCATCCCACACCTCCTTGCGCTGAGACCACACGAGCAGGCCGACGATGGCCAGGAACGGGACGAAATTCCGCACTACCGAAAGCTGGTCGACCTGCGCGAGCGCGCCCTGCAGCATGCCGAGGACGAGCCCGCCGACGACGGCGAGGTCCAGCCGGCGGAACCCGCCGAGCAGCGCCGCCGCGGCGGCGGGCACGACCAGCATGGCCAGCGAGGTGGCGTCGTTCGACTGGGACGGGGCGACGATCACGATGATGACGGTGCTGATCAGCCCGGTGGCGCCCCACACGGCGGCACTGAGCCGTTTCGCCGGGATGCCCAGCAGTTCAGCGGTCGTCGGGCGTTCCGACAACGCGCGCAGTGAGATGCC
Organism: Amycolatopsis sp. VS8301801F10; assembly: GCF_046195355.1. NCBI lineage: Bacteria > Bacillati > Actinomycetota > Actinomycetes > Pseudonocardiales > Pseudonocardiaceae > Amycolatopsis > Amycolatopsis sp. VS8301801F10. The sequence continues at coordinate 3,451,560 of NZ_CP176065.1, forward strand.
AACGGGCGTCTTTGTCAGGATCAGCCGTGCGGCGAAGGCGATCGCCACTGCCAGCGCGACGGTCACGACCGTCACCTGGCTGACCACCACGCCGCCGACGGTGAAGGCCGGACCGGCCAGCAGCGCCTGGAACGGCTGCGGTTTGTTGCCGAACAGGATGAACGACAACGAGATCAACAGCAGCAGCACCGCGACCGTGACCGCCGAGCGGGTGCCGGTGCCTGCTTCGGCCAGCCAGGTCGAGACGACCCAGCCGATCAGCACGCTCAGCAAACCGCCCAGCAGCACGCCGAGCACCACTGCCAGCCACTCCGGCAGTCCGCCGTGGACGGACAGCGCCACCCCGACGTAACTGCCGAACATGCCGGTGGCCGCCTGGGCGAAGTTGACGACCCGGACCAGCCGCGACATCAGGGTCAGGCACACCGCCAGCACCGCGTAAAGCCCGCCGGCGGCCAGCCCGGCCAGCGCTCCCTGCACCATTGCAGTCTCCTCTGTCCAGAATGGATCGGGCTAGCGCCGCGGGATCCGCAGCCAGTCGGTACCGGCGATCTGCCACCGGTTCGTGCCCGTCGCGAGCTTGACCGGCCAGCCCGCGATGTTGTCGTGGTGCGCCTGCCCGGGGCCGAACACGTACGGTGTGCCGACCATCGGGTCGGAGATCGGCTTCATCTCGCGCAGCGCCTTGGTCACCGTTTCCCGCGTGATTTCGCCCGGCATGCCGTTCAGCACCTGCAGGAAGTACTTCGCCGCGAGGTAACCGCCCTGGCTGAACGAGGTCAGCGGAATGTTGTTGCGCGTCATGAGGTCCCGCCACTCCTTGGTGCGCGGGCTCGACGGGTCGGTGAACGGGTAGAACTCGGCGGGAACGTAAACGCCCTTGCCCGCTTCGGAAACCGCCTTCGCGTACTGTTCACTGTAGACGCTCGTGAGCAGCAGCCAGGTCACGTCTTTCCAACCTTGTGCCTGCGCGGCCTTCAGCTGCCCGATCGAGTCCGGTTCGACCGGGTTGACCGTCACGGCTTTGCACCCGGCCGCGCGGGCTTTGACGATGTAGGGCGTGTAGTCGGAACCGTTGTACGGCACGGTCGCGTCGACGTACTTCAGCTTCTTGCCGGTGATTTTCGACCATTCGTCGATGGCCGCGCGGTAGTATGGCAGCGTGTTCCCGGCGATTTCCAGCAGCGCGCACATATCCTGCAGGTGCAGCACTTCGGAGCCGTACAGCAGGGTCAGCGTCATGTCGTGGAACGGCCCGACGTTGGCCGGGCCGATGTTCGGGCTGGTGAAGCACGACGGGTCGACGCCGATGCCGGAGATGGACAGGACTTTTTCCTGCTGGTAGTACTTGGCGTTGATCTGGCATTCGATGAGGCTGGACGAACCGACCAGCGCGACCGCCTGGTCGCCGCCCACGATTTCGCGGGCCGCGGCCGCCGCGGCGGCGGGGTCGCCCTTGTCGTCGATGGCGTGGTATTCGATCTTGCGCCCGTGCACGCCGCCCGCCGCGTTCGCCGCGTCGAAGACGGCCTTGGCGGCCTGGGAGGATTCCGGGAAGGTGGCGGGTCCGCTCAGCGCGTTGACCGAGCCGACCACGATCGGGCCGTTCGGGTCGGCGGTGCCCGCGCAGCCCGCCGCGACCAGCGTGACCAGCACGGCCGAGGCGAGCGCGGGCAGGAACTTTCTCATCATGGCTCGGCTTTCCGGTCCACAGTGACCAGAGGGGAGGGGAGGGAGAACGGGGGCGGTGCCGGAGGAAGGGCCGGCACCGCCGTTCGCGGGAGGCTCAGTCGGTCGCCGCGGCGACCGGGGCGGAATCGACGATCTGCTCGAAGCTCGCGACCTTGCCGCCGTCGAACTTCCACACGTGCGCCACGCGCGCGGTGAACGCCTTGCCGGACTTGCGGTTCGTGCCGGTGTAGGTGCCGAGCCCGACGATCGAATCGCCGGCGTCCAGCAGCGCGGACAGCGTGAACTTGTAGCCGTCCCAGTCGCGGGCGATCGCCTCGAAGACGTTGCGCCGCACCTCGTCCGGGCCGGTGTAGGTGCCCGCGTAGGGGAATCCGGCGGCCTCGGTCCAGGTGGTCTCGGGGCCGATCGGGGCGAGCATGCCGTCGAGGTCGCCGCGGTCGCTGGCCTCGTAGTGCGCGGTGATCACGTCCATATTGGACACGGGGAATCTCCTTAGACAGGCTGGACGTCGGGGTAGCTGATCGAGCCGAGCGGGTAGATGTGCCCGCCCGCGCGGGAATGCTCGGACCGGCCGTCGCCGGTGATGCCGAGGAAAACGCCGGTGGTGCGCAGGTCGTAGCCGAGGTCGTGCAGCCACACGCTGGCCACCGCGATCCGGAACTCCCGGAAGCAGAACAGGTACAGGCCGTCGGCGAACTTCCAGACGGTTGACATATCAACGTCGCCGTGTCCGCGTTGCACGCCCTCGACGCACTGCCAGCAGTACCGTTCGGAGGAGAGGTAAACGTGCTCGTACAGGTGGTTCGGGCTGTAGCGGTAGACGTTGCGCTTGCCGATGAGGTCCCGCGACGGACCGGGCACGTCGCCGGTCGGCTCGCCGCCGTCGGTGGTGCCGGCGTGGAAGGTCTGCGAAACCCGCGGCGTGCCTTCGACGTCCTCGTCGCCGATCACCGACCGCACGGTCAGCGCGCGGTGCGTGGTGGTCGAGTAGACGATCGTGAGGGATTCGCCCTCGACGCTCGTCAGCGGCAGGTTCACGAAGAAGACGTCGGGACGCACGGCGACCGCGTCGTACGGGTCTTCGACGCCGTTGCAGGTAAGCCGTTCGCTGTCGAGAAACCGCAGTTCGAGCTTCGTACCGTCATCCTGGGTGACGGTGAGCTGCCGCCCGGTGAGGTCCGCGTTGGGCAGCCGGTAGGTGTCGATCCCGGCGGCGAACTCGTCGTAGGTGCGCCATTCGTCAGGGGAAGGGTCGGACATGCCCATCATGCTCGCCGCGCCCCGCCCCGGGAGCGAACGTTCATGCGCTGGCGGGCAACTGCCGGACGCTCGCGGTCAATACCAGCGGGTTCGGGCCGGAAACGACAAGCGGCGCCCCCGGGCGAGCGGGAGCGCCGTGCGTGGTGGGGAGGCGGTCAGCCGCGGGCGCGCAGCTCGCTGGGCGACTGGCCGAACGCGGCCCGGAAAACCCGGGAAAAGTGCGCCGCGTCGACAAATCCCCACCGCGCCGCGATTGCCGCCACCGGGCGGGCCGCCAGCAACGGATCCCGCAGATCCCGGCGGCAATGCTCCAGCCGACGCTGCCGGATCCACCCCGCCACCGTCGTCCCCTGCTCCTGGAACAACCCGTGCAGATGCCGGGTGGAAATGTAATGCTCCGCCGCGATCTGCGCGGGCCCGAGATCGGACCGCGACAGATTCGCGTCGATATAACTGCGGATCCGCCGCATCAGGTCGTGGTGCGGGTCAGCCGCCGTGCGGTCCAGGTCGAGTTCGGTTGCCAGCATCGTGGTCAGCAGGTCGACCGCGTTGTGCGCCAGCCGCACTCCCACCGGGCTCGTCAGCACGTCCAGATTCCCGCCCAGCTGCGCGAGGAACGGCACCACCACGTTCCCCACCCCGGAGCGCCCGGACATCCGCACCGCGGTGAGCTGACCAACCAGGTCGCGTGGAAGGTCAACTTGCTGCTGCGGGAACATCAGTACCAGCGTCCGGAAATTCTCCTCGAACACGAGCGAATACGGCCGGTTCGTGTCGTACAGCGCGACGTCGCCGGGACGCAGCACCGCCTCGCGGCCGTCCTGGGTGAGGATTCCGGTGCCGGCCAGCATGACGCTCAGCTTGTAGCACGGCCGGTCGGCGCGGGCGATGAGTTCCGGCGTGCGCTCGACCGCGTGCGGCGACGCGGTGATCTCGGTCAGCGCGATCTCGCCCGCCTCGTGCGTGCGGAGCCTGCCGTGGAAGCGGTCGCGGTGCTCGGTGCTCACCTGCAGCGGCACGAACGACCGCAGGACAGCGGACCGGAACTCCGTGAAGTCCTGCGCGACCGTGGTCGGCGTCTGCAAGATTGCCGTCATCATGTCACCTCTCCGTCGAAGTGCCGGTACCGCTGCGTGCCCGGGGAAGGGACCTGGCGCCCCTTCCCCGGACGGGACGCACCTTAGACCTGTTCGCCCAGTTTGAAACCCTGCTCGGCCCCGTCGGCGCGGGTGTAGGAGAACCCGTCCGCGCCGATGGTCACGTCCATTTCCTTCGTTTCCGTGCGTTCGACGACCGGCTGGAGCTTGCCGTCGAGGTCGAGCACCCGCGAGGCCTCGGTGTACCAGCTCGGCACCACCGGATTGCCCCACCAGTCGCGGCGCTGGTTGTCGTGCACGTCCCAGCTGATCACCGGGTTGTCCGGATCGCCGGTGTAATAGTCGTGGGTGTAGATCTCGATCCGGTGCCCGTCCGGGTCACGCACGTACAAATAGAACGCGTTCGACACGCCGTGCCTGCCCGGGCCGCGCTCGATCTGGTCCGATTTCCGCACCGCGCCGAGGTGGTCGCAGATGTGCAGGATCTGGTGCCGCTCGTGCGTGGCGAACGCGATGTGGTGCAGACGCGGGCCCGCGCCGCCGGTGAGCGCGACGTCGTGCACGGTCGGTTTGCGGAACATCCACGCCGCGTACACGGTGCCTTCGTCGTCGCGGATGTCTTCTGACACCCGGAAGCCGAGGCCCTCGTAGTACGCCCGCGCGGCCGGGACGTCCGGCGTGTTCACGTTGAAGTGGTCCAGCCGCGAAAGCGCGCCCGCGCCGTGCACGTCGTAGCGCTGGGTGAACCGCTCGACGTGTTCGGCCTCGTAGAAGAACTCGATCGGGAAACCGAGCGGGTCCAGTACGCGCACCGCCTCGCCGATACCGCGCGTGGTGCCCGCCGGGACGCGGCGCACCTCGACGCCGAGTTCCCGGTAGTACGCCTCGGCGACGTCGAGTTCGCCCTCGCCGCGCACGCGGTAGGCAAGCACGGCCAGCGCCGGTTCCGCGCCCTTGCGCAGGATCAGCGAGTGGTGCAGGTATTCCTCGAACGCGCGCAGGTATATCGCTTCGTCGTCCTCGTATGTCACGACGAGACCGAGAACGTCCACATAGAACTCTCGCGACGCCTTCAAGTCGCTGACGATCAGTTCCGCGTACGCGCAGCGGATGACGTCCGGCGGGGTCGTGGTCATGCGTTGTCCTTCCCGGCCCCGAAGCGCGCCGTGTGCACGTCGCCGAGCGTGATGTGCACGGCCTGCTGTTCGGTGTAGAAGTCGATCGAGCGGTAGCCGCCTTCGTGGCCCAGGCCGGACGCCTTGACCCCGCCGAACGGCGTGCGCAGGTCGCGCACGTTGTGCGAGTTCAGCCAGACCATTCCGGCTTCGATGTTCTGCGCGAAGGTGTGCGCGCGGGTCAGGTCGGCGGTCCAGACGTAGGCGGCCAGGCCGTACTTGACGTTGTTGGCCAGCTCGAGCGCTTCCTCGTCGGTGTCGAACGGCGTGATCGCCACGACCGGGCCGAAGATCTCCTCCTGGAAGATCCGCGCGTCCGGCTTCACGTCGGCGAACACCGTCGGGGCCACGTAGTTCCCGGTCTCCAGGCCCTCCGGACGGCCGCCGCCGGCGAGCAGTTTCCCTTCCGTCTTCCCGATTTCGATGTAGCTCATCACCTTGTCGAAGTGCTCCGGGTGCACCAGCGCGCCGACCTCGGTGGCCGGGTCGTGCGGGTCGCCGACCACGATGTTGCGCGCGCGTTCGGCGTACCGGGCGCAGAATTCCTCGTAAATCGGGCGCTCGACCAGGATCCGGCTGCCCGCCGTGCAGCGTTCGCCGTTGAGCGAGAAGACGCCGAACAGCGTGGAGTCCAGCGCCGCTTCGAAGTCCGCGTCGGCGAACACGACCGCCGGGGACTTGCCGCCCAGCTCCATCGACATGCCCTTGAGGCCGCGCGCGCAGTTGCGGAAGATCGTTTCGCCGGTGGTGGTTTCGCCGGTGAACGAGATCAGCCGGACGTCCGGGTGCTTGACCAGCGCGTCGCCCGCTTCCTCGCCGAGGCCGTTGACCAGGTTGAACACCCCGTCCGGCACGCCGGCCTCGCGGAAGATGTCCGCCCACAGGCTCGCCGACAGCGGCGTGAATTCGGCCGGCTTCAGCACCACGGTGCAGCCGGACGCCAGCGCCGGCGCGAGCTTCCAGCTCTCCAGCATGAACGGCGTGTTCCACGGCGTGATCAGCCCGGCGACGCCGACCGGCTTGCGGTTGACGTAGTTGACCTGCTTGCCGGGCACCTTGTAGGCGTCGTCGGCCTGCGCGACGATCAGGTCGGCGAAGAACCGGAAGTTCTCGGCCGCGCGCTGTGCCTGGCCGAGGGCCTGCTTGATCGGCAGGCCGGTGTCGAAGGTTTCCAGCTCGGCCAGCTGCTTGTCGCGGCTCTCCACGAGATCGGCGATCTTGTTGAGGATCCGGGCGCGCTGGCGCGGCAGCATTTTCGGCCACGGGCCGTGGTCGAACGCCTCTTTCGCCGCGGCGACGGCGAGGTCGATGTCCTCGGCTTTGCCCGCCGCGGCCGTCAGGTACGGCTTGTTGGTGACCGGGTCGAGCACCTCGAAGGTCTCGCCCGAGACGCTGTCGGCCGGCGCGCCGCCGATGTAGTGGCGGATGTGCTCCGGCAGGTTGTCCGGAACGTAGTGCGCGGTCATGGTCACTTTCCTTCCACGGTGAAGCCGTCGACGGGCGAGAGGTACTGCTCGCCCTGGCGCATCAGTTCGGTGATCCGGGCGAGGCCCGGTTCGGTCGGCGTGATCAGCGGCGGGCGCACGAAGCCGGACCGGATGAGCCCGCGCTGCTCCAGGACCCATTTGCCGGGCGCCGGGTTGGTCTCCACGAACAGCAGGTCGACCAGCGGGTGCAGGCCGTAGTGGATCTCGCGGGCGCGGTCGAAGTCACCCTCGGTCCACGCGCGGTACATCTCGGCGCTGGCCGCCGGGGCGATGTTGGCGGTGGCGCTCACGAACCCGGCGCCGCCGAGGGAAAGCAGCGGCAGGCACAGCAGCTCGATGCCCGACCAGACGAGCAATTCCTTGCCGCACAAGTGAAGTACGCGGGAGAAGTGCTCGAAGTCCTTGGTGGTCTCCTTGATCCCGACGAAGTTGTCGAAATCGCGGAACAGCCGCGCGACCGTCTCCGGGGCGAGGTCGACCGACGTCCGGCTCGGCACGTTGTAGGCGACGATCGGCAGGTCCGGGAATTCCTTGGCGACCGTGGCATACCAGCGGTAGAGCGCTTCCTGGGTGGGCCGCGCGTAGTACGGGGTGATGATCAGCGCGGCGTCGATACCAGCGTCCCGCGCCTGAGATGTCAGTTCCAGCGTCTCGTCCAGCTTCGCCGAACCGGTGCCGGGCATGAACGGCACCTTGTCGTCCACCGCCTTGGCGACGGTGCGGATCGTCTCCGCGCGCTCGGCCACCGTCATCGCGCCGGGTTCGCCGGTGGAACCGCCGATCGAGACGCCGTGCGAACCGGACGCGAGCTGCCAGTTCACCAGGTTGGTCAGGCTCTCGTGGTCGACCGCGCCGTCCGCGGTGAACGGGGTCATCAGCGGCGCGATCGAGCCGGTGATGGCGTTCGGGGTACTGCGGAACCTCATGGGGTGGGGTCCTTCCGGGTAGCTTCGGCGGGCGGGGCGGCCCGCCGGTCGAGATAGGCGTCGAGGGTGGCGGTGCGGTGCCGGCGCGCGGCCAGTTCGAGTTCGAGCGGGTCGGCGTTCTGCTCGATCAGCACCAGCAGCTGTTCGTGTTCTTTGACCGATTCGTGCGCGCGGCCCGGGACGAAACTGAAGGTCGAATCGCGCAGCGAGGCCAGCCGGTGCCAGCCGCGGTGCACGAGGTCGAGCACGTGCGGGTTCGGGCACGGTTCAAAAAGGACGGAGTGGAACTCTTGGTTCAGTTCGGTGAACCGGTGCGGTTCGAAGTTTTCCAGCGACAGCCGCATTTGCTCGTTGACCGCGCGCGCCCGTTCGATGTCCGCTGTGGACAGTTTCGGCGCGGACAGCGAGGTGGCGAAACCTTCCACCAGGGCAAGGGTTTGCATGGTGTGCTCGTACGCGGTCTCGTCGACCATCACCACCTGTGCGCCGACGTTCCGCTCGAAGGTGACCAGCCCTTCGGCTTCGAGCAGCCGGATCGCTTCGCGCACCGGGACGACGCTGACGTCCAGTTCCTTGGCGATTTGCCCCAGCACCAAACGGTAGCCGGGACCGAAAGTCCGGTCGGCGATCCGGTCCTTGATCCAGCGGTACGCGCGCTGGGATTTGCTTTCGCCTGCTACGGGCGCCACTGGGCGTACCTGGCCTTCCAGTGTTCGTTCATCGGGTAGAGGCCGTCGACGCTTTCGCCGTTCGCGACCTGTTCCGCGATAAACGTTTCCTGCCGCTCCTGCTCGATCGCCGCGTCCGCGATCTTTTCCGCCATATGCGGCGGAATCACCAGCACGCCGTCGGAATCGCCGACGATCACGTCGCCCGGCTGCACTGTCGCGCCGCCGCAGGCGATGGTGATGTCGACGTCCCACGGAACGTGCCGGCGGCCGAGCACCGCGGGGTGCGGGCCGGAGTGGTAGGTCGGAATGTCCAGCGCTGCCACCGCCGCCAGGTCGCGAACGCCGCCGTCGGTGACGATTCCCGCCGCGCCGCGGACCTGCGCGCGCAGGGCGAGAATGTCGCCGATCGTGCCGGTTCCCTTTTCGCCGCGGGCTTCAATGACCAGGACGTCGCCGGGGTTGAGGGAGTCGATGGCGCGTTTTTGGGCGTTGAAGCCGCCGCCGTGGGATTTGAAGAGGTCCTCGCGGAACGGGACATAGCGGAGTGTCCTGGCGCGGCCGATGAGTTTCTTGTCCGGGCGGGTGGAGCCGAGACCGTCGATGGAGACATGGTTGTAGCCGTTTTTGCGCAGCTGGGCGGAAAGCGTTGCGGTGCCTACGCTGGTGAGTTTGGTCTTGAGTTCTTCGGTGAGTTCGAATTCCGGCGGGAGCCCCGCGGATTCCCGGTCGCCGTAAGCCTGTTCGCGCTGCTTGTCGTCCACTTTGGGCTGTGCGCTGAACTCCGGGAGCGGCGTGGTGCCCTCGGTGACCGGCGTGACCAGCCGCCCGGTGGTCTTCTCGCCGTGACTGACCTCGACCTCGACCACGTCGCCCGGCTTCACGACGGACGATCCCGCCGGCGTCCCGGTGAGAATGACGTCGCCGGGTTCGAGGGTGCTCAGCTGGGAGAGGTCGGCGACGAGGGTGCCGAAGTCGAAAATGAGGTCCTCGGTGGTGTCGTCCTGGACGAGCTTTCCGTTGACCCAGGTACGGACGCGAAGGTTCCGCGGGTCGACCTCAGCGGCGGGAATCGTGGCGGGCCCGAGCGGGGTGAAACCGTCGCCGCCCTTGGAACGGAGATTGGATCCGCCGTCGGCGTGCCGCAGATCGTATACGCCGAAGTCGTTGGCGGCGGTGATGCTCTCGACGCAGCTCCAGCCTTCCTCGGGCGTGACGCGCCGGGCCTGCTTGCCGATGATGAGAGCGATTTCGCCCTCGAAGGCAAGGAGTTCGGTGCCCGCCGGACGCTCGATGGGGGTGCCGGAGGCGCTGATCGAGGTGGCCGGCTTGACGAAGTAGGAAGGCTTCGCCGGGACCCTCCCGCGCTGCCTGGCGCGGGACGGATAGTTCAGATGAAGCGCGATGACCTTGCCCGGCCGCTCCGGCGGGGTGGTGCTCGATGCGGGACTCATGGGGGTTGACCTGCCCGGATGTCGTCGGGAGAGGAAGATATCTCAAAAGATATACGATCCTGGCGGGTCTGGGCAAGGGTTCGGGCGGGTGCCGGCTTCCCGGGCGGGCGGCGGGTTGAGATGAGCGGCTGGTCGATGAGCGGACGGCTGGGGTACGGCTGCGGGGCCTGCGGGATGGGCGGCGGGCGAGGCTTGGCGGGCCGCTCGTGAGCATGCTGCCGGCGGGTGGGCGGCTTGGCTTGAGGGCGTGTGGTGGTGATGCGGTTTGGCGGGTCTGCGCGTGAGCAGGGCCGCGGTGGGGTCGCGAATTGGCCGGAGAGCGCGTGGCGGTGACGCAGGTCTGCCGGTGAAGTGCTGGCCGATGTGCCTGGGCCGGGGGGTCTGTCGCGGCGAGGCAGGGTCGTGCGGGTGGGCCGCGCGGCGGAGGCGAGGTGCGGTTGGGCGGCACTTACCGCTGCGGATGTGCTCGGCAAGGACGTGGAGCTGCGGGGTGATCGGTCCGAGTCTTCAGCGGTCGCCGCCAGCGGGTGTGTCGGTATGGGCCTCGTGAGCGCTCATCCCGGTGAGAACCGTGACAAGCGCTCACGAGGCTTTTTTCGGCGGGGGCGGGTCTGTGAAGCTCCGGCTCGCCCAGGCGCGGCGCATACCCAGCCAAGCGCCCGGGCGAGCCCGCCGCGCCTGCTCTAGGCCCCCTCCTGCCAGCGGCTCAGCGGCAGCGCCGGAACCCGGTGCCCCCGGTGCCCGACCATCTCCTCATTCGCCACCAGCGCGTTCAGCACCGCCTCCTCCACCGCCTGCACCACCGCCTCGAAGAACGGGTCGATCGCTCCCCACGGCACGAACCGCAGGCTCTCGTAAGGTTCGTCGTCCGGTCGCGGGAAATGGCTGGTCAAAGCCCCCGCGTTCGCCGTGCTGAAGGCCAGGAACAGGTCTCCCGAGAAGTGCGACCCGGTGGTTCCGGTCCGCGCCAGGCCCAGCGGCACCCGGCGGGCCAGCGCGGTGCACTGGCCAGGCAGCAGGGGCGCGTCGGTCCCGATCACGACGATCACTGACCCCGCGCCGGCCGGAGCGAGCCAGCTCGTGTCGGCCATGGGGTTGTCGTCGGCCAGTTCGCCGCCCAGGTGCGTGCCGGCCACGGTGAGTTCCGAGCGGCTTCCGAAGTTCGCCTGCACCAGCGCGCCGACGGTGTAGCTGTCCGAGCCATGCGCCACCACCCGCGACGACGTGCCGGTCCCGCCCTTGAAGCCGTAGCAGGTCATGCCGGTACCGCCGCCTACCGAGCCCTCCGCGATGGGGCCGGAGGTCGCCGCGTCGATGGCGGCGACGGCGTGCTCGGTTCGGATGGTCGGGGCGTTGACGTCGTTGAGATATCCGTCCCACGTCTCTGCCACAACTGGCAGCAGCCACTCGGCGGCGGCGTCCGGGCGCTCGCGGACGACCCAGTCGATCGTCCCCCGATGGCACTGTCCGACCGAGTGCGTGCTGGTGATCAGAACCGGCAGGGTCAGCGAACCCGTCTCGGCAAGCCAGGCGCGGCCGGTCATTTCGCCGTTGCCGTTCAACGAAAAGGTGCCCGCGGAGCAAGGCACGTCGAACTGGTCGCGGCCGCGCGGCAGGATCGCGGTGACGCCCGTCCGCACCGAATCGCCTTCGATCAAAGTGGTGTACCCGACCTCGACGCCTGGGATATCAGTGATCGCGTTGTGCGGTCCGGGCTTGCCGCCGAGGGCGAGTCCTAGGTCGCGGGCGCGGGTCATGCGGGGTCCTCCAGGGAGCATCGGGTCGAAACGCGGGCGTAGGACAGCACCATCGACTCGGCGACGGACCGGTCGAGCGGCGGGACTGCTTGCGTCAGGTGCAGTCCATACCCGTCTTCGAGGGTGACGAGGTTGCGGGCGATGGTGACCGGGTCGTCGGTCAGGTCGAAAATCCCCGTCGCCGCACCGGCTTCCAGGATGCCGACATACCCGCGGACCTGGCGTTCGTACAGCGCGATGTGCCGCGCGGCGTACGCCGGTTCGCGGCGGGCGATGGTGCCCAGTTCGTACAGCAGCACGCACAGCTCGTCGTTCTTGCCGTTCGGCAGCCCGCTGCTGATCATCGCGCGCATCCGGGCGCGCGGGTCGGACTCGGCCGCGACCGCGGCTTCGCGCGCCACGCAGAACCGTTCGACGGCCTCCTGCTGCACGTCTTCGAGCAGGTCGCTCAGGGAAGGGTAGTAGTACAACAGGGAACCCGGCGACATGCCGGCGTGGTCCGCGACGTCGCGCAGCTTCAGGTTCAGCACGCCGCGTTCGACGACCGTGTGCCGCGCCGCCGCGACCAGTTCCGCCCGCCGCTCGGGGGCCTTGCTCGGTCTTGCCATGCCTTGATTCTTTGAACAAATCGCGAAAAACGCAACCCCCGATCGGATCGAGACCGCCATAGTCTTGACGTGGCGGGCGCGAGGGCCTTAGCTGAACGCCCAGCTGGTTATTTGAGTTCCATTCAAACAACGGACTTCAGCAACGACGTGATGGAGGCCAGCGTTGTCCACCCCTGTCTTGCGCCGCGGGTTGCGCACCCTCGGCATGCTGCTGATCACGCTTTCCGCGATCAGCCCGGCGTCCTCGGTGTTCGTCATCGCGCCGGGCGTCCTCGCCGGCGCCGGATCGGGCGCCTTCTACGCGTTCCTCGCCGCCGCCGTGGTCGGCATCTTCATGGCCTTCGTGTACGCCGAACTGGGCTCGGCCTTCCCGAGCGCGGGCGGCGAGTACACGATCGCCGCCCGCACGCTGGGCAAACTGCCCGGTTTCATGGTGCTGGGCATCATGATCGTGACGCAGGTGCTGATCGTCGCGGTGATCGCGCTCGGCGTCGGCACCTACCTGAGCGTGGTGCTGCCCGGCGTGTCCCCGGCGGTCGTGGCGTCGGTGACGTGCGTGCTCGCCGCGATCGTCGCGGTGTTCGACATCAAGCTGAACGCCTGGGTCACCGGCGTTTTCCTCGCGGTGGAGCTGCTCGCGCTGGCCGTGGTGGCGGTGCTCGGGCTGGCCAGCCCGGCGCGTCCGTTCACCGATCTGCTCGCGCATCCGGTCGCGCCGGGCGGCGGTCCGGCGACGATCAGCGCGGTGATGATCGCGACCGCGATCGCGATTTTCGCCTACAACGGCTACGGCTCGGCTGTCTACTTCGGAGAGGAGACCAAGGACGCCGGACGCGGGGTGGCGCGCGCTGTCCTCATGGGACTCGGGGTCACCGTCCTGGCCGAACTGGTCCCGGTCACCGCGGTGCTGATGGGCGCACCGGATCTCGGCGCTTTGTTCAGCTCTCCCAACATGTTGTCGTACTTCGTGCAGGCCCGCGGCGGGACCACTTTGGACACTGTGCTGAGCCTCGCGGTCGCGCTCGCCATCATCAACGCCGTGCTCGCGATCGTGCTCATCAGCTCCCGGCTGGTGTTCAGCAGCGGCCGCGACCTCGCGTGGCCGAAGGCGATGAACCGCGCGCTGTCCGCGGTGCATCCGAAGTTCGGCACCCCGTGGGTCGCGACGCTGGCGACTGGCTTCATCGCCGCCGCACTGTGCTTTGTGGACCCGCAAATCCTGACAGTCGTGACCAGCACGTCGATCGTCGTGGTGTACGCGGCGCTGTGCCTCGGCGCGATCTTCGGCCGCCGCTCCGGAGCGACGGCGGGGGCGAAGTACCGGATGCCCGGGTTCCCGATCGCGCCGGTAGTGGCGTTGGTGGCGCTGGCGTTCGTGCTGTACGTGAACGCGACCGACCCGGTGATCGGGCGGCCGAGCCTCATCGTCACGGCGGGGATCGCGTTGCTGGCGTTGGGATATTACCTCGTGGTGCTGCGTCGCCGGGGCGGCTGGCAGCTGAGCGAGGCGGTGGAGGAAGAGGCCGAGCCCGCGCCGGTGCGGGAGACCACCTAAGCCGCGGCTGGACCGTCCACTGAGGACGTGGGCGGTCCGGTTGTCCTGCCGCGCCGGGTCCGGGATGATGCCCGGGTGCGGGTTTCAGTGCTGGACACGTCGCCGATCGTCGCGGGATCGACCGCGCGCGAGGCGCTGCGGCGCACGGTCGACCTCGCCGAACTGGCCGACGAACTGGGATATCACCGCTATTGGCTGCCCGAACACCACAGCATGCGCGGGGTCGCGAGCGCCGCGCCCGCGGTAGCGGCCGCCCGGATCGCGGACGCGACGAAGAGGATTCGCGTCGGCGCGGGCGGAGTCCTGCTGCTCAACCATCCGCCGCTCGTCGTCGCCGAGCAATTCGGCACGCTCGCCGCGTTCCATCCGGGCCGGATCGACCTCGGACTCGGCCGCGCGCTCGGCGGTCCGCAACGGGTGGCGGAAGCCCTGAAACCCGGCCTGGCGGAGAGCTTTCCCCGCCGCGTTAAGGAATTGCTGGAATACTTCGCCGATACCGACCAGCCGCTGCGCGCGACTCCCGCCCAAGGGAACGTTCCGGACATCTGGCTGCTCGGCTCAAGCACGGCAAGCGCACACCTCGCTGCGGAACTCGGTCTGCCCTACGCGTTCGCCTACCACCTCCGCCCCGCCGAAGCCGCCGCCGCGACCCGGATCTACCGCGAAAACTTCCGTCCCGGTCGGACACTCGAGCCGTCCATTGTGGTCAGCGTCGCGGTCGTCGCCGCGGCGACCGAAGACCGGGCCGAATGGCTGGCCAGGTCCATTCGGGCTAAGGCATTGAGCCGTTCGCGCGGCGAGCGGATCTTGTTGCCGCGCCCGGAAGACGCGGTCGTGGACCCGGCGGTCGGCCCCGGCCCGGTCCTCGCCGGAGCCCCGGCGGCACTGCGGAATTCGTTGCGCACAGTCATCGCCGAAACCGGCGCGGACGAGCTGATGATCACCACTGCGGTGCACGACCACGCGGAGCGGAAACGGTCCTATGCGCTGGTCCGGGAGATCTCGGACGCCTTGCCGTCGCGCGATTGATCCCGTTTTGTCCGGTTGATCGCCGCGAAACCGGCTCCGGCGCACGGGGTTTCCCCAACGTTCAACCTGGCGCGGGTTCGCATGTCACTTGTCGTGCCTAAGTTCCTCACGGCTTCGGAAAGTGGGGAATCATGAACACCAGCGACGCGGTGCGAGCCCGCGCGATCACCAAGTGTTTCGGCGACGTGCTCGCGCTGGACGCCGTCGATCTCGACGTGGCGTACGGCGAGATCCACGGGCTTGTCGGACCGAACGGCGCGGGCAAGACCACCCTGCTCGGCCTGCTGCTCGGACTCGCGGTCGCGGACGAGGGCGAACTCGAGATCCTCGGCCGTCCGGTCGGCCGTGCGCTCGCCACCCCGGACGGCATCTCCGGTTTCGTGGACGGGCCGGGGCTGTACCCCTCGCTCACCGCGCGGCAGAACCTCGCCGCGCTGGCCTCGCTGCGCGGACAGACCGTCGACCTCGACGACCTCCTCGCGCAGGTCGGGCTCACCGACGTCGCCGACGACCGGACGCGCGGGTTCTCCCTCGGCATGCGCCAGCGCCTCGGCCTCGCTGCCGCGCTGTTGACCAAACCGCGGCTGCTGATCCTGGACGAGCCCGCCAACGGCCTCGACCCGGCGGGCAAGAAACACGTGCACAGCGTGCTCACCCGGCTCGCCGACGAGGGCACCGCGGTGGTGCTGTCCAGCCACCGGATGGACGACCTCGAAGCGCTCTGCTCGGAGGTCACCATCCTGTCCGCCGGCTGCGTGGTTTTCACCGGCCCGCTGGCGAAACTGTCCTCAGAGGACAGAGAGCTGGCCTACCGTCTGGTCACTTCGGACCAGAAAGCTGCGCGCGAGATCGCCGCGAACGTCCCCGGGTTGCGGATCGACGACACCCAGACCCCGCGCGGACAGGCCGACATCCTGGTGGTGAGCGGCCTCGTGCCCGCCTTGGACGACCTGGTCGCGCGGGTCGTCGGCAAGGGCATCGGCGTACGGGAGCTGGCTCCGGTCGTTTCGCCGCTGGAGGCGGCATTCCTGGAGCTGACGGAGCAGGGGGAGAAGCGATGACCGTCCTCGAGGCCCCGGAAGCACCGGCCTCCGTCCGCCCGGTCGGACTGGGCCGCGGTTACCGGTTCGAGCTGGTGAAACTGGTGTCGCAGTGGCGGATCCGCGTGTTGCTGCTTGCCTGCTGGCTCGCGCCCGCGGTGTTCGTCGCCGCGGTCAGCCAGCAAAGCGACCTGCCGGTGGACACTCTCTTCGGCCGTCTGATGAACCTCACCGGCTGGGCGGGCCCGCTGGTACTGCTCGGATTCGCCGGCAGCTACGCGCTTCCGCTGCTGACCTCGCTGGTCGCCGGGGACGTCTTCGCCGCCGAGGACCGGCTCGGCACCTGGCGGCATCTGCTGGTGGCGATGCGGTCGTACCGGCGGATTTTCGTCTCGAAGGCACTCGCCAGTCTCACCGTGATCCTGTTGCTGGTCCTCGGCTTGGCGGTGTCCAGCACGGTCGGCGGCCTCGTCGCGGTCGGCGGGCAACCGCTGATCGGGCTCGACGGACACCTGCTGTCCTCGGGCGACGCGGCGGTGAAGGTCGTGCTCGCGTGGATCTGCGTGCTCGCTCCGACCCTTGCCCTGGCGGGAATCGGCTTGCTCGGCTCTGTCGCGTTAGGACGGTCGCCGATGGGCCTGCTGCTGCCCGCGATGGTCGCGCTCGTGATGGCGGTGGCGCAGCTGCTGCCGCTGCCGGTCGTGGTGCGGCTCGCGTTGCCGACGTACG
This sequence comes from Amycolatopsis sp. VS8301801F10, assembly GCF_046195355.1. Lineage (NCBI taxonomy): Bacteria > Bacillati > Actinomycetota > Actinomycetes > Pseudonocardiales > Pseudonocardiaceae > Amycolatopsis > Amycolatopsis sp. VS8301801F10. The sequence continues at coordinate 3,468,037 of NZ_CP176065.1, forward strand.
CGTTCATCTCGTGGAACGGGCTCTTCACCGATCCCGCCCAGCTCGGTCCGTTGCTGATCGGCGTGGGCGTGAGCCTGGTCTGGGCAGTGGTCGCGACTGCACTGGCCTACGTGCTGTTCCTGAGACGCGACTTCACCGATCTGACATATGACGGAGCGGGTCGTCGCATCTTAACGGCGGGCTTGCTGCCGCTGGCCGCGCTGATCGGCGTCACGGCGGTGGTTGTCGCGGTCGCGACGCCGGCGTCCGGTTCGGGCATCGACCAGGCGAAGCTGCAGCAGTCGCTGTCGACCGAGTTCGCGCACCTCTACCGGATCCAGGCCGCCCAGCTGCACCGGCCGGACGTCACGGAGGAGCAGCTCGCGGCGAGCACGGAATGCACGAAGGGCGGCGGCCTCGTCGAAGCCGAAGGCCCCGGCAACGACTGGCGGTGCGTCGTCTCGTGGCATCTCCCTGGTATCTCAGCGACCGGGCAGGCGATCTACCAGCTCGATGTCACCTCGGACGGGCGGTATGTCGCCGACGGCGACGGACCGAAGGAAGTGAACGGCTACTTCCAGGTGCGGACCCCGGAGGGGGACCGGCCCAACCCGCTGTGGCAGTTCGACGGCAACGTCGAGCTGCTCTCCTCCACGAAGGGATGAGGACATGCAAGTAACGCGCCGTCGCAGGCGTGGCGGGAAGAACGGACTCCGCAGATCCCGCAAGCTGCGCTTCGTCACGGCGGGGGCGTCCGCGGTCGCTCTCGTCGCCGCCGGCTCGGGCATCGGCCTCGCCTCCACCAAGCAGTTCGGCACCGACCAGGTCGGCCAGGAAACCGAAAACGGCCTGACCATCTCCAGCGACCAGTACCTCAAGCCGATCGGCGAGCGGCTGGTCCTGGGAGGCGGCAAGATCATGTCGTCGGCGGTCAGCCCGGACGGCAGCCACCTCGCCGCGCTGACCGCCGACGGCGGCATCGCGCTGACCATCGTCGACCTGAAGAGCTGGAAGGTGCAGCAGCTCGTCGGCAAGGACAAGAAGGCCGACCTGCAGCTGCCCGGAAACGACGTCGGCCAGGAAGGCCCGACGTACTCGCCGGACGGCACAACGCTGTGGCTGGGCCAGATCGACGGCTACCGCAAGTTCGCCGTCAACCCGGACGGCAGCGTCGCGAACCCGGCGTTCGTGCCGATCCCGGCCGACGGGGACAAGCATTCCCTTGCCGCGGGCGCGATCTTCTCCGCGGACGGGTCCACTGTGTACTCGGCGGTGAACGGCCAGAACCGCGTCGTCGCGATCGACGCGGCCAGCGGCCAGCTCAAGCAGAGCTGGACCGTCGGCAACGCGCCGCGGGCGCTGGTGCGGATCGGCAACCGGATCTACGTCAGCAACGAGGGCGGCCGCGCGGCGAAGCCGGGCGACACCACGATCAATTCGTACGGCACCGACATCGTCGCCGACCCGAAGACCGCGGCCGCCACCACCGGCACGGTCAGCGTGATCGACCTGGCGAACCCGTCCGCTCCGGTGAAGAGCATCGACGTCGGCCTGCACCCGACCGCGTTGCGCGCCAAGAACAACACCCTGTTCGTGGCGAACACCGGGGGCGACAGCGTTTCGGTGATCGACGCCCAGCGCGACGTCGTGGTCCAGACCATCGCGACGCAGCCGTGGCCGGAAGCGACGGTCGGCTACGAACCGACCGACATCGCGCTCACCGACGACGGGCACCTGCTGGTGACCCTCGGCCGGGCGAACGCGGTCGCGGTCTACCGCTACTGGTTCCCGCAGGCCCCCGCCGCCTTCATCGGACTGCTGCCGACGGACTACTTCCCGTCTGGTATCTCAGCCTCGGGCAACAACATCCTCGTCGCGAACACCCGCGGCATCGACGCCCGCCGTCCGACCACCGCGGCCGGGCACGCGACGCACGACACCACGTCGAGCCTGCAGCGGTTCACCCTGCCGACCGACTGGCAGACCTGGACGCAGACCTCCCGGGTGTTCAAGCAGAACGGCTGGACGCCGGGTTCGGTGCAGAATGCGTACGGCAACCGCGACGTCAAGCCGGTTCCGGTGCCGCGGCGGCTCGGCGACCCGTCGACGATCAAGCACGTTTTCCTGCTGGTCAAGGAAAACCGGACGTATGACCAGCTCTTCGGCGACATGGCGAAGGGCAACGGCGACCCGGCGCTCGCGCAGTTCGGCAAGGCGGTCACGCCGAATCAGCACGCGCTGGCCGAGCAGTTCGGCTTGTACGACAACACTTACGACATCGGCACGAACTCGGCCGAGGGGCACAACTGGCTGATGCAGGCGGACAACCCGGAGTACACCGAGTCGTCCGCGGGCGAGTACAAGCGCAGCTACGATACTGAGGACGACGCGCTGGGACACCAGCGCAGCGGTTTCCTGTGGACCGGGGCGCAGGCGGCGGGCAAGACCGTCCGCGACTTCGGCGAGTTCCACCAGTTCCTGACCAAGCCCGCGGGCGCGAGCTGGCAGAACCTGTACTGCGATTCGAAGAACATGGCCGCGACCGGCGCGCCGACCGCCTACCCGCTGGTCTCGTCGTCGCCGATCCCGTCGCTGAACAGCGTTTCGGTGCCGGGCTTCCCGAAGTTCGACACCGCGGTGCCGGACCAGTACCGGTACGAGATCTGGAAGAACGACTTCGAGAAGAACGGCCCGGCGGACCTGAACATGTTCTGGCTGTCGAGCGACCACACCGGCGGACCGCCGAGCCCGGCCGCGCAGGTCGCCGACAACGACCTGGCCGTCGGCAAGATCGTGGACAAGATCTCGCACAGCCAGTACTGGAAGGACTCGGCGATCTTCGTCGTCGAGGACGATTCCCAGGCCGGACTGGACCACGTCGACGGGCACCGCGCCCCGGTCCAGATCATCAGCCCGTACGCGCAGCGCAAGCTGACCGACAGCCGGTACTACTCGCAGATCACCATGATCCGCACCATCGAGCAGATCCTCGGCATCCACCCGATGAACCAGAAGGACAGCGCGGCCACCCCGATGGCGACCGCGTTCACGCCGCGGCCGGACTACACGCCGTTCACCGCGGTGCCGAACCAGACGTCGCTGACCGCGGGACTGAAGACCCCGCCGCCGTGCGGCACGGACAACGTCCCGACCGCCTCCACCGCAGCGGCCTCGGCGGCGGTGCCCGCGGACAAGCAGCAGTTGGCGCAGCAGTGGCAGCAATGGCAGGCCCAGCAAAAGCTGACCGGCCCGAACGCCACGGCGGACTACGCCAACCCCGCGCAGATGGACCACTTCACGTGGTACCAGGTGCACGGATGGACCCAGCCGTATCCGGGCGAGGACAAGATCTTCGCGCCGGATCAGGTGCCGGGTGCGTTCATCCCGTCGGCCGATTCGGACGGCTGATCCGGTAGCTGGGGAAGCCTCTGTCCGCCGGTGTGCGGGCAGAGGCTTTCTCGGTTTCAGCCCCGCCGCGGGGGCGGGCAAGTCGCGGACGCCCCGCTTTCCAGGTGGCCACCGTGATATCTCAACGTGCATGCGGTGGTGGAGCACTGGCGGCGGCTGGCACTGTTGGCACTCGAGGGCCCGCACGCCGACGCGTTGCGCCACTGATCCGGGTCTCAATGCGCGATGTCGACTACTACCCGGCGGATCTGGTCGGCAGGCACTTCCTGGCTGCTCACCCGGAATGGCACCCGATCCCGGACACCGATGGCGAAAGTGCACTGACCTTCGAAAGAACCCGCGAAACGGACCGCGCGCAAGGACGCCCAACCGGTTGGCTGTGCTAAATAATCGCCGATTTGCGCGAGCACGCGACCGGGTTGGTGTCCACTGTCATCGAAGCCTTGCGCAGGTGCGCGAATTACACCTTGCAGGACTGCGTTTCCGGGAACTGGCAAAGGCTTCCCGGAAGGATCGGCGGTCACGAGCGGCACATACCGCACGGTGAATCCGGCTGCGCCCGCGCCATTGACGGTGAATACCACTTCGTCGTAACACTCATGCCAGCTGACCGTGACCAGGTATAACGCATTCGTGGTCGAACCGGAGCTTTCTTTGCTTCCGGTGCCCCAATTCCGCGTCGAGGTGCAGGAGGGCTGACCGTCCGAACGGGACGGTCCTGCGGTCGCCTTCTGGGCTGCCGTGGTACTGGGAGCGGCGATGCTCGACGGCGCTGGGACGGCAGTAGGCCCGCCGCACGCGGAAAGGAGCAGAATCCCGGCCGGGAGCGCGCACCGGAGGGGAAGTCTGCGCAGCGGTGGAGGAGTGGTGTTCATGACGCGCCTGCCTGGGTAGCCGCCGCGAGGGCGGTCGAAGGTCCCGGGGCAGGCCGGGCGGAATGCGGTCAGTGTGCGGCTGGACGGGCGGTTCGGCGACGAAGGTGACGCAGTCGCAGGGATTTCGTCGCCGAACCGTTGCCCGGAATCAGCCGGTCAGGACCCGGTGTGCTGCTCCGGTTCCAGCGAGTTCCCCGGCGGGATGTGCCCGCAGCTGGACGGCGCGGCTTTGCCCGCGAAGCGGTCGTTGAGCCAGGCGATCGCGGCCGGGGCCCACACCGGGACCGCGGTGGCGTGGCTGAGCGCGTCGTACTGCGTGTACTTGATCGAGGTGTTTCCGGTGTCGCAGTACTGATTCGCGAGCGCCCGGACGTCCCCGGCCACCATCACGCCGTCGCCGGTGCCGATGCCCGGCTCGTTGCTGACCGTGCCTTCGAGCGCGCCGTTGTTGGCCTGCGCGATGAATCCGGGAATCGACGGCGTCGCCGCCGAGCCGATGTTCACCTTGTTGACCGCGTCGACGAACGGCGGCACCGAATCCGGGTCCGCGTACTCCGGCTTCACGAGCTTCTGCCAGGTCAGCCCGGGGTAGTGGCCGAGCGCGTTGGCGATCGACGCGTGCTCCAGCTCGGCGAGCACCTTGAGGCCGTACTCGCTGGCGTACGGCTTGAGGTCGATGTCGTAGCTGCGCGCGACCCCGATCAACGCCATCGGGATCACGCCGGACCAGACCGGGCTGCCGCCGACGTACTTGAGGTTGTGCGCGGGGTCGACGAGCACCCCGCCCTCGGCGAAACCGACGAGGTTCTTCTCGACCTCCGGCGCGTAGCTCCCGGCGATCGCCGACGCCCAGCCGGTCGCGATCGCGCCGCCGGAATAGCCGAGGAGGCCGAATTTGGTGTTTTCGGTCATTCCGGTTCCGGACGCGTGCGTCGCGGCGCGAATGGAGTCCAAAGTGGTCTTGCCGTATTCCGGACCCGCCGCGAAATCGGCGGTCGGGCCTTCGGTGTCCGGGATGACGACGCTGTACCCGAGCGCGAGCGCGGGCGCGATGAGCAGCGACTCGGCGTTCGGCAGCAGGCCGCCGAGCCGGACGTCGCCCGCGATCGCGCGGGACGGTGCGTCCGCAGGGTCCAGCGAGTCGTACGCGGACTGGTACGACACGGCTTTTCCGTTGTTGTTCAAGGGATTGCGGACGACCGAGGTGACGTTCGCGGTGGGGTTGCCGCGCGCGTCGGCGGTCCGGTAGAGCAGCTGCGTGGCCTGTACTGGGGTCGGGAAGCCGAAGACGTGATATGTCAACGTCCGCGTCTTCAATACGGTGCCCGGCGCGTACGACGAAAGCGGCGTGCTGCCGTCGTAGCTGTAGAAGGAATCGGCCGAGGCCGCGGCGGGCAGCGCGACGGCGGACGTGATCGCGAGAGCGGCGGCGGCGATCAGCGCACGGACGGGTTTCGGGATCATGACTCCCCTTTGAACCATGAAGTGGATCACGACTGGCGGGTAACTTACCAGCGAGTAGGTATTCGCACAACTACGGAAGGTGCAGGCAGGGCCGGCGCGGGAGGCTCAGGCGGGCCCGGCGTAGGCGGCGGCGAGCGCGGCGGCGCGGTCGTGGATCGCGGTGCGCAACGCTTGCGGGGCAAGGACTTCCGCGTTCCCGGCGAGCTGCCACAGCGCCCATTCGGCGTGCCGGGAATCCTGGAAAGCCGCCTCCAGCTGAAGCCATCCGTTGGTACTGGTTTCTTCCCGGTGAATCGCGAGCGCGGTGCGGGTCAATTCTTCTCGCTGCTCCGGGCGAATTCGGACTAGTGCGACGATGCGGTCGCCTCCGGTGCGGAACCGGGTGCTGCGTTCCTGCCACGCCCGGCCCAGGTCCACTCGATCCGGCCGCTGCGCGGGTTCGTCGAGTTCCTCTGCGGCCAGCACCCGGGACAGCCGGTAGATCCGGTCCGCACCGTCGCGCGTGGCCAGCAGATATCCCAGCTTCCGCACGGTGACCAGTCCAATCGGGTGCACTGTGCGCCATTTCGGGGCTTGGTTCACCGCTTGGTAGCGGATGCGCACCTGGTGTCCGGCGAACACCGCGCGGCGGATCTCGGCGACCACGGCGTCCGGCACCTCGTCGGCGACCGCGCGGCGGGAGAGGAGGTCGGTTTCCGGGTCGATGAGCAATCGTTCGGCCACGCCCGCGGCCGTCGCCCGATGGCTTTCCGGCAGCGCGTCGACCACCTTGAGCATGGCCGAAGCCAGCGCCGAACCGAGACCGAACGCCTGCGCGCCGCGCCGCGACCCGGCGACCAGCAAGGCGAGTGCTTCGTCGTGGTTCAGCCCGGTGAGCTCGGTCTGAAATCCGGGCAGCAGCGCGAAACCGCCGTTCCGCCCGCGTTCGGCGTAGACCGGGACGCCCGCCGCGGACAACGCGTCGATGTCGCGCAGCACGGTGCGAGTGGACACCTCCAGCTCGCGCGCGAGGGTGGCCGCGGACAGCCGGCCGCGCTGGCGCAGCAGCAGGACCAGCGAGACCAACCGGTCGGCGCGCATGCCGGAAACTCTACCTAATACGTGACACAAGATGTCGTCTATTGCTTGCGAGGCTGCTCCGGGTACTGCTGAGAACGCGAATGGAGCAAGTGGTGGAGCGAACGACTGTCAACCCGTGGGCGTGGTCGACGGCGATGGGATACAACCAGGGCGAACTGGTCTCCGGGCCGGTCCGGACCCTGTACTGCTCCGGGCAGACCGCGATGAACGGCGACGGCGAACCCCAGCACGCCGGGGACATGGCGAAGCAGGTGGCGCTGAGCCTCGACAACGTGGAAGCAGTGCTCGCCGAAGCGGGCATGTCGCTGGAAAACCTGGTCCGGCTCAACGTCTACACGACCGACGTCGACCTGCTTTTCCAGCACTACGGCGTCCTCGCCGCCCGCCTGGCCGCGGCCGGCGCCGCCCCGGCGACCACGATGCTCGGCGTGACCCGGCTGGCGATCCCGACCCTGCTGGTCGAACTGGAGGGAACCGCGGTCGCCGACCGGTAGCTCCCTTGCCTCGGCCCGCCCGCGGATAAGACGAGGCAGGCCGGAAATGGCGCGCTGGCCGGTCGCTTCGGCGGCTGGCCAGCGACGCCCGGTTCGCCGACCGCGACCAAGCAGCGATCCAAGCGGCAGGCAGCGGATCTCTCGGAACGGTCTGTGCCATATCACCGGTGGCGGCTGGGTGTCGTCGGCTGGCCACCCTGATCGCCGCCGAACGAACCCGCCGCGGCACCCCGTGAGCCGTCCGGTGGAACCGCTCTTGCCCAGGTCAGGGCGGTAGCGCATGCTGGACTCCGCAGGGACGCGGCGGAGGTGACACCCATGGCGGCTGAGCCGACCTTGATCGGGTCCGTGCAGCGCGCGCTGCACCTGCTCGACGCGGTCGGCGCGAGTGAACGGCCGGTGCCGGCCAAGGTGCTCGCCCGGACAGTCGGGCTGCCGCTGCCCACGACGTATCACCTGCTGCGCACCCTGGTCCACGAGGGATATCTCCGCAAACTCGAAGACGGCTACGCGCTCGGCAGCCAGGTCAGCGAACTGCGCCAGCACACGTCGCTGCACGCCTTGCTGCCGAAGATCCGCCCGGTGCTGCGAGCCCTGCGCGACGAGGTGCACGGCGCGGCCTACCTCTCGCTCTACTCCGACGGCGACATCAAGCTCATCGACATCGCCGACGGCCCGGCCGCCCCGTCGGTCGACCTGTGGGTCGGCGTGCACGAATCGGCGCACGCGACGGCGTTCGGCAAGTGCATCCTGTCCGGTCTCGACAGCGAGGGCCGCCGGGATTATCTGTCGCGCCATCAGCTGGCCGACCTCACGCCGCACACCATCACCGACAGCCGGGTCCTGGAGCAGCGGCTGTCGCAGAGCGGTGATGTATTCAACGACCGCGAGGAGTATCTGCTCGGCACCGCGTGCTTGGCGACGATGGTCCGCACGCCGGGTGCGTTGGGTGCGGTCGCGATCTCCCTGCCCGCGCGACGGCTGGGCTCCGCGCCGTTGCAGTCGTTGCGCCGAGCAGCCCAACGGGTGTCTCGCGCACTGGCCGTCACGCGCTGAACCGGCCCGTTATCACCATCTGAAATCCCGCCCGTTGTCCGCCGGGGAAAGCCCGGCGAAAGTGGCCTCCAGAGCGAACGGGAGGTCCGATGGAAGCGCAGGACAGGCTGGCCCTGTACCGCACGATGGTCCTGATCCGCACCTACGAGGAGGCCATCCTCCGCGAGTACCACGCCGACAAGAAACCCGTCTTCGACATCGGCGCCGGCCTGATCCCCGGCGAGATGCACCTGTCCGCCGGGCAGGAACCGGTGGCGGCGGGCGTCTGCGCGCATCTCACCGGCGACGACGCGGTCACCGCGACGCACCGGCCGCACCATTTCGCCATCGCGCACGGCGTCGATCTCCACCGGATGACCGCTGAGATATTTGGCCGGGCAGCTGGACTGGGCAGCGGCCGCGGCGGGCATATGCACCTGTTCGACCCCGCCGTGCACTTCTCCTGCTCCGGCATCATCGCCGAGGGCTACCCGCCCGCGCTCGGGCAGGCGCTCGCGTTCCAGCGCCGCGGCACGGACCGGGTCGCCGTCGCGGTCACCGGCGAGGGCGCGGCGAACCAGGGCGCGTTCCACGAATCGCTCAACCTCGCGGCGTTGTGGAAGCTGCCGGTGGTCTTCGTGGTGGAGGACAACGACTGGGGCATCTCGGTGCCGCGCAGCGCGTCCACGTGTGTCACGTCGAACGCGGACCGCGCCGCCGGGTACGGGATTCCGGGCGTACGCGTCGAGGACAACTCGGTCGAGGCGGTCCACGAAGCAGCGGGCCAGGCGGTCGCGCGTGCTCGTGCTGGTGCGGGACCCAGCCTCCTCGAGGTGCACACACTGCGGTTGTGGGGCCACTTCGAGGGCGACGCACAGGGTTATCGGTCCGATTTGGACGGTGTACCCGGGCGGGATCCGTTGCCCACCTACGAGAACCAGCTGCGTGCCGACGGCGCTCTCGACGACGCGAAGGTCGCCGAATGCAAAACCGCGGCCAGCGAACGAGTCGAAGCGGCGATCGCGTTCGCCAAGGAAAGCCCCGAGCCGGACCCCGCCACCGCGCTGGATTTCGTATTCGCGCGAGCCTGACGACACAGCGAGGAGACGCAGCAATGACGCTCACCGAACCCTCCGCGCCCGCCGGGCGGAAACTCAGCACCGCGAAAGCGATGGTCGAGGCCATCGCGCGGGAAATGGAGCACGACGAGCGGGTGTTCGTGCTCGGCGAGGACGTCGGGTCCTACGGCGGGATCTTCAGCTCCACCACGGGGTTGCTCGACCGGTTCGGCCCGCGCCGGGTGCTCGACACGCCGATTTCCGAGACCGCCTTCATCGGCGCCGCGATCGGAGCGGCGGTCGAGGGCCTGCGGCCGGTCGTCGAGCTGATGTTCGTCGATTTCTTCGGCGTCTGCATGGACCAGATCTACAACCACATGGCGAAAATCCATTACGAATCCGGCGGGAACGTGTCCGTGCCGATGGTGCTGACCGCCGCGGTCGGCGGCGGATATTCGGACGGGGCACAGCATTCCCAATGCCTGTGGGGAACGTTCGCGCATCTGCCCGGGATGAAGGTCGTCGTGCCGAGCAATCCCGCGGACGCCAAGGGGTTGATGACTTCCGCGATCCGCGACGACAACCCGGTGGTGTACCTGTTCCACAAGGGAGTCATGGGCTTGCCGTGGATGGCGAAGAACCGCCGCTCCATCGGCCCGGTCCCGGAAGGCGACCACGAGGTTCCGATCGGCAAGGCGAACGTCGTGCGCCCGGGCAGCGACGTCACCGTGGTGACGCTGTCGCTGTCGGTCCACCACGCGCTGGACGTCGCCGACGAGCTGGCCGGACAGGGCGTCGACTGCGAGGTCGTGGATCTGCGCAGCCTGGTCCCGCTGGACACCGACACGATCCTCGGCTCGGTCGGCAAAACCGGCCGGTTGCTCGTGGTCGACGAGGATTACCTGTCGTTCGGCCTGTCCGGCGAGGTGATCGCCCGCGTCGTGGAGCGGGATCCGACCCTGCTGCGCGCCCCCGCGGCGCGCGTAGCGGTACCGGACGTGCCGATTCCGTACGCGCGACCGCTGGAGTACGCGGTGCTGCCGACCCCGGCGCGGATCCGCCAGGCCGTGCTCAACCTGGTGGGCGCATGACCGACGTTCCGTTCCCCGTCCTGTCCGACAACGACCCGGACGGCGAGGGCGTCCTCGCCACCTGGTTCGCCTCGGACGGGGCGACGGTCCGCGAAGGCGAGCTGATCGCGGAGGTCGCGGTGGACAAGGTCGACGCGGAAGTGCCGGCCCCGGCTTCCGGCGTGGTGCGGTTTCTGGTGGGGGAGGGCGAGGTGGTGAAGCAGGGCGCGCCGATCGCCCGCATCGAATGAAGACGCACGGGTCGCCCCGTGCTGGCGACGGGTCGCCGCCGGGTCCCACCGTTGCCCGGCGGCGGCCCGTGTGTCGCGTTCAGACGACGTTCGCGAACTGGCCCGGCTGGTACAGCCCGGCCGGCGTGCGCACGATGACGTTCATCCGGTTCGCCGCGTTGATCAGCCCGATCAGGCAGATCAGGGCGGCGAGCTGGTCGTCGTCGTAGTGCTCGCGCGCCTGCGCCCACACTTCGTCCGAAACCTCGCCGCGGTCGGCGATCCGGGTGGCTTCCTCGGTCAGCGCGAGCGCGGCCCGCTCGGCCGGGGTGAACACGGTCGCCTCGCGCCAGACGGCGACCAGGTGGAGCCGTTCCGCGGTCTCGCCGGCCGCGGTGGCGTCCTTGGTGTGCATGTCGGTGCAGAAGCCGCAGCCGTTGATCTGGCTGGCCCGCAGCGAAACCAGCTCCTGCGTCGCCTTCGGCAGCGGCGCGTTGTTCAGCAGCATGCTCAGCCCGGCGAACCGCTTGGCGAGCGACTTGCCGAGGTCGTTGTTCATCAGGTCGAACCGTGCGCTCATCAGATCCTCCAGTGTGGTGAAGCGGATGCCCATGAGATGCCGGCCGCCCGCCGGATGTGACAGTTTTGGCTGTGACCCGCGTCGCATCCGGAAAACGGGTGGCCCGGCCGCCGGGACGGGACGCAGAATGCGGAGATGGCCGACCACGGCGGGACCGCGCGGGCGACCGGGCTGAGCCTGGTCTCCTGGACGCTGTTCGCGAGTTCCGGCCCGCTCGCCAAGGCGGTGCTGGACGCGGGCTGGAGCCCGGCGGCGGTCACGGCGGTCCGGATCGGCCTCGCCGCGGTTCTGCTCGTACCCGGCGTCGCGCTGCTGCGGCCTCGGGCCTTGCGGTTCGGGCGCGGGGAATGGTGGCTGCCGCTCGGTTACGGACTACTCGGCGTCGCGGGCGTGCAGCTGTTCTTTTTCCTTGCGGTGTCCCGGATTCCGGTCGCGGTGGCGATGGTGCTGGTGAACCTGTCGCCGGTGCTGGTCGCGCTGTGGGTGCGCGTCGTGCGGCGGACGCGGCTGCCGGCGGCGGTGTGGCTGGGCATCGCGCTGGCGATCGCCGGGCTGGTGCTGATCGCCGGTCTCGGACCGGGTGCGAGGCTGGACTTTCTGGGCGTCGCGGCGGGAGTGGCGTCGGCGGTGTGCTCCGCGGGCTACTTCCTGCTCGGCGAACGCGGTGCGCGGCGGCACGATCCGCTCGGGATGACCGCGGCCGGGCTGGCGATCGGGGCGGTGGCGACCATCGCGGTAAGTCCATTGTGGACGTTGACGATCGCCTCGAGCCCGGTGCCGCTTGGCAGCGCGACGATCCCGGTCTGGCTGGTTCTGCTGATTCTGGCTGTCTTCGGCACTGTGCTGCCGTATTTGGCGGGGCTGCACGCGTTGAGCGGCTTGCCGGTCGCCCTGGCCGGAGTCCTGGCGCTGGCCGAACCCTTGGTCGCCGCCCTGCTCGCGTGGCTCTTGCTGGGCGAGGCGCTGGGTCCGGTGCAGCTGCTCGGGGTGGCGGTGCTGCTCGGCGGAGGAACGTTGGCGCAGACGGGAAAGCTTGCCCCGCGGCCGGAACCGGCTGCGGGGCAAGCGAACCCGGTTACATCTTCGCCGCGCCGGCCTTGATCGCCTCGCGGATCCGGGAGTAGGTGCCGCAGCGGCAGACGTTGCGGATCTCGTCCAGGTCGGCGTCGGTGATCTCGCGGCCCTTCGCCTTGGCCTCCTTGACCTTCGCGACCGCCGCCATGATCTGGCCGGGCTGGCAGTAGCCGCACTGCGCGACGTCGTGCTCCAGCCAGGCCTCCTGCATCGGGTGCAGGTCGGCCTTCACCGTGTCCGGCAGACCCTCGATCGTGGTGATCTCGTCGGTGGCCTTGATGTCGGCCACCCGCACCGAACACGGGTTGAACGCCTTGCCGTTGAAGTGCGACGTGCAGGCCTTGCACACGTTGATGCCGCAGCCGTACTTCGGGCCGCGCACGCCGAGCACGTCGCGCAGGACCCACAGCAGCCGCACATTGTCGTCGACGTCGACGGACACCGGCTTCCCGTTGAGGATGAAGGTGTGCTTGCTCATCGGTGGCGTGCTCCTCAGAAGGTCCAGTCGAGGCCGTCGGTCGGCGATTCGGGAACGGGCGGAACGAACGACTTGACCTCGAAGCCGATCGGGTCGTCGTGGTTGATCGGGAACCGCTTCGGGACCTTCCCGGTCGCGCGGGCGTACGCGCACGCGACGGCCGCCACGGAACAAGCGACGCCCGCCTCGCCGCCGCCGCCGGGCTGCTCGCCGTTGGACGGCATCGCGATCGCGGTGAAGTCGTGCGGGATGTTCCACTGGCGGGTGTAGAAGTAGTTGTCCCAGCTGGCTTCCAGGAAATGCCCGTCCTTCAGGTGGACACTGCTGGTGAGCGCGAGCGCCAGCCCGTCGGAGAAACAGCCCATCATCTGCGCTTCGAGCCCGCGCGGGTTGATCACCAGCCCGGCGTCGATCGCGATGACCGCCTTCGTCACGCGCGGCCCGGTGACGCCGTCGCGCACCTTGCGGTTGACCGTTTCCGGGCGGCAGTCGATTTCCACCAGGCAGGCGCTCGCGCCCTTGTATTCCTTGTGGATCGCGATGCCCTGCGCGGTGCCCGGGGCCATCTTCCTGCCCCAGCCGCCGACCTCGGCGACCTTGCGCAGCACGCCCTTCACCTTGTCGCTCTTGAGGAATTCCATCCGGAAGTCGTACGGGTCCTTGCCCATCGCCTTGGCGAGCATGTCCACCACCAGCTCGTTGGCGCAGCCGACGTCCGGCGAGTAGACGTTGCGCATCGACCCGGTGTTGAACCGCTGGTCGGTTTCGGTGAGCGTCTGGTCGACGACGCCGAAGTTGTACGGCATTTCCTGGCTCAGCACGAAAACCGCCTCGGCGACCCCGAGGTTGCCCAGCCCGGTCGGGAGTTTCGTGGCGACCGAGGTCAGCATTTCGCCGAGCCCGTGCCGGAACGACGTCTCCACGGAGGTGTGCCGCTGCTCGAAGGTGAGCACGTTCCCGGCGAGCACGGTCGCCCGGATCCGCGACGTCGCCATCGGGTGCAGCCGTCCCTGCCGCGGTTCGTCGGCGCGGTGCCACATCAGCCGCACCGGCTTGCCGAACGCCTTCGACGCCTGCGCCGCTTCGACCGCGTGGTTGCCGAAAAGCTTGTGGCCGAAGGAACCGCCGCCGGTGACGACGTGGACCTTCACCTTGCCCTGCGGCAAGCCGACCGCCTGCGCGACCTCGCCTTGGGCGACGATCGGCGACTTCAGCCCGGCCCAGATCTCCGCGCTGCCGTCGCGGACGTCGGCGACCGCGCAGTACGGCTCCAGCGCGGCGCTCGAGCGGAACATGAATTCGAAATCCGCCTCGACCGTCTTGGCCAGCACCGGAACCTTCGGCACGGCCAGCGGAAGCTCGGCGCGGCGCAGGTTGGCGAGCACGGATTCGTCGTTCTCGCCCTCGACGCTGCCGGGGCCCCAGTCGACCCGCAGCGCGCGCACGCCGTCGATGCACTGGCCGAACGTCTCCGCGCGGACCGCGACGCCGGTCGGGATGATCGCGACGTCGGTGACGCCGGGGAGCTTCAGCACGTCGGCCTTGTTGCGAATGGCCTTCGGCGTGCCGTTGAGCGTCGGCGGACGGCAGATCATCGTCGGCAGCGCGCCGGGGATGTCCAGGTCCATCGCGAACTGCTTCTTGCCGGTCACGATGTCGAGCGCGTCGAGCCGGGTCTGCGGCTTGCCGAGCACCTTGAACTCGCTGGAGCCCTTGAGCTTGCTCGGGTCCAGCTGCACCTGCTTGGTGGTGCTGGACGCGGCCTTCGTCGCCAGCTCGCCGTACGTCGCCGTCTTGCCGTTCGGCGCGGTGACGACGCCGCCCTTGACGATGAACCGTTCCGCGGTCCCGCCGAGCAGGACGGCCGCCGCTTCGAGCAGCTGCTGCTTGGCGATCGCGGCGGCGACGCGGATCGGCGTGTAGGTCGAAACCGTGGTGTTCGACCCGCCGGTGAGCTGGTTGAACAGCAGTTCCGGGCGCGCCGGGGCGAGCGTGACGTGCACCTTCTCGACCGGCAGGTCCAGTTCCTCGGCGATGATCATCGCGGTCGAGGTGGTGATGCCCTGGCCGACCTCGGCGCGCGGGATTTCGAACGAGGCGCTGCCGTCCTTGTTGATGGTGACGGTGATCAGCTGCGACGTCGGGAGCCCGGCGTCGGTGAGCGCGTCGTTGAGGTCGTACAGCTCGGGCGGCTGCGGAGCCGACGGGACGGCGGCCGCGGCGGGGGTGGAGAGCCCGACGTCCGCGGCGACGACGAGGGTCCCGGCCGCGACGACGTACCCGAGGAACCCGCGCCGGGAAACGCCCGCGCGCTCCTTCCCGGTGTCCGGCTCGGAGTGACTGAGAGTCACGCTGATTCCCCTTTCGAGGTAAGGACCGCGTGCCGGAAGGCAACACGTGCACGCGGGTGGTGGTGAGGGACCACCTTGCCGGGTGAATCGGGGTGTGAGTGTTCAAGTTCTGTACAGCGGCAGCGGAGAGCGATGGTTATCCTGCTGCGCGTCACCAACGAAGGTGGAGATCCGCGTGAGCTCGATGACGTCCTCGCGCAGCGTGGTGCTGCGGGAACCGATCGCCCAGTCCTGGCGGCGTGCCTCGCTCGCCGGAGTGCGTCCCGAAACCGCGCTGCTCGACCTGCGGTCCGAGGAGGTCGACCCGGCCAGCAGGCTGCTCTCGGCGGCCGCGCCGGTGCTGGCGGACCTCGACGACCGGCTCGCCGGAACCGCGATGTCCACGGTGCTCGTCGACCACGACGGCAGGCTCGTGCACCGGTGGAGCGCCGACCGCGCCGTCGAAGACTGCCTCGACCGGCTGGGCATCGGGGTCGGCACCTGCCTGCTGGAGGACGAGGTCGGGACCACCGGTCCGGGCACCGCGCTGGAAACCCGGTCGAGCATCGTGGTGCACGGGGAGGAGCACTACGCCGAGGCGTTGCGCGGATTCAGCTGCTACGGGCACCCGATTTTCCATCCCGTCACGCGCAGGCTGGAAGGCGCGCTCGACATCACGCTGCTGGCCGCCGAGGCGAATCCGCTGCTCGCGCCGCTGGTCGCGAAGGCCGTGGAGGAGATCGAACGGCAGCTGCTGGAGGGCAGCCGGGTCTCGGAACGGTCGCTGCTGGCCGCTTTCCAGGCGGCGTCGCGGCCGACCCGTCCGGTGGTCGCGATCGGCCCGGACCTGTTGCTGTGCAACCAAGCCGCCGCGGACCTGCTGGAAGGCGCGGACGTCGCGCTGCTGTGGAACCTGGCGGGCGACGCGGCCGGACCGTCCGAAATGGAGACCGAACTCCGCTCCGGCCAGCGCGCCCGGGTCCGGGCCGAACCGGTGCCCGGCGCCCGGGGCGGAGTGCTGGTCGAGATCCGCCCGCTGAGCGCGACCGAGGCCCGGCGCACGCGCCGTCGCGGTGCTGTCGAGCCGCGTCCGACGGCTGGTCACGTGCACATTTCCGGCCCGCCCGGGACCGGCCGCACCACCGAGGCGCGGTTGCGAGTGCCGGAGGAACCGTGCACCACGCTGACCGGCTCGGAAGCGGTGCTCGGCGGGTCAGCGGCCTGGGCCGCGCGCTTCACCGCCGCGGTCGAGACGGGTTCCGGCAGCATTTGCGTGGACGGCGCGGACCTGCTGCCCGCCGAACTGGTCGACCTGGTCGCCACGCACGCCGCCCGCGGAGTCGGCCCGCACCTCGTGCTGACGACCGGCCCGCGCGAGGGGCTGACCGGCCCGGAACGGGCGCTGATCGCGTCGTGCGCGGAGAACGTCGAACTGCTGCCGCTGGCGCACCGGCCGGACTTTCCCGAGGTCGCGGCACGAATGCTGGCCGAACTCGGAGCCTCGCGCACGCATAACATCACGCCAGGGGCGCTGCGGATCCTCGGCTCGTACGACTGGCCGGGCAACCTGCCGGAACTGCGCGGCGTGCTGAGCCAGGCGATCCGCAAACGCTCGGCGGGCGCGATCGGCCCGGCCGACCTGCCGCCCGCTTTGGTGGCCGACGCTTCGGGACCCGAACTGGCCCCGATCGAGCGAGCCGAACGAAACGCGATCGTCGCGGCGTTGCGCTCGGCCGGGGGGAACAAGGTGCGGGCGGCGAGCACGCTGGGGATTTCGCGGACGACGTTGTATGCGCGGATGCGGGCGCTGAAGGTGCCGGGTTAGTTCGGCTCGCGGGTCAAGGCGCGGACCCTGGTTGCCGGGGCGTTGTGGTTGCTGGGGAGGCGTCCCGGATCGCCGGATTCTGGCCGGGCAAGGCTAGCTGGCGGTTAACGGGCGGCCTCGCGCGGTTTTCTACCCGATCGGGTGACGCGGCGAGGAGTCGTTCGGTCTTCGCCCACCGCCACGCCCATTCGACGCGGTCCACAAAGGACGGTCCCGGCACGGCCAACCGGCCCGTGATGAGGTCGATGTCAGCCTCGGCGGTGCGACGGTTGGCGACGCCCGCGCGAATCAGCCGCACCGGGTCGAACAACGCTGCCTTCGTCGGCGAGTTGTGACCGCGTGAGATCTCACCGGCGTTCAGTTGACATTGTTCCGGGACGCGGTAGCTCCCCCCTGCATTGGCGACCGCCACAACGCCCGGGCCGAATCTCTGGGCTTCCGTCCAAGGCTGCCGCGATCAGGCCGGATCGATACTTGCGCCCATCGACCCGCCGCGGTCGGGACATCGAGGCTCCGGAGGTTCCCAGCAGATGACGCCGCCCCTGCCCCAGACCGTGGACGAGGCGCTTCACCAGGCCTGTCGCACCGTGTTGCACGAGAAGTCGTTCGCCGGCGGGCTCTCGATGGCGGTCACCGACCGCGACGGGATTCTCGCGTCCGGTGCGTTCGGACACGCCGATCTCGCCGCCGCCCGGCCGACGACCGAAGACACGCTGTTCCAGATCGGCTCCATCTCCAAAGGCATGACAGCCGCGCTGCTGTTGCGGGCGCGCGACGCCGGGCTGGTCGATCTGGACCGGCCGCTGACCGAATACCTGCCGTGGTTCTCCGTCCGGTCCGCGCACGCGCCGATCACCCTGCGCCATCTGATGTCCCACACCGCCGGGATCGTCGGGGGCACCGACGTTTCCGGCGATTCCGCCTTCGAGGTGTGGGCGCTGCGCGACACCGAAGCCACGACGCCGCCGGGAACCTGGTTCCACTACTCGAACGCCGGTTACAAGGCGCTCGGGCTGGTCCTGGAAGTGATATATCAACGGCCGTATCAGGAAATCCTCGGCGACTTCCTGGCCGAAGCCGGAATGCCGGACGCCGTCCCCGCGGTCACCCAGGAGATCCGAGCCCGCAGTGCCGTGGGATACGAGCCGCGCTACGACGACCGCTTCCCGGTTCGCGAGGACGGGTTGGTCCCGGCGACCTGGATCGAGACCGCCACCGCGGACGGCAGCGTCGTCGCGAACGCTCGCGACATGACGGCCTGGCTGCGGCTCCTGATGGGCTCTGGGTCCGCGGTGCTTTCCAGCGAAGCGCTGAAAGATCTCACGAGCCCGGAGATCCGGATCGAGGGGGAAGACTATTCGTACGGCCTCGGCATGCTGATCAGCGAGTTCGACGGCCGCCCGCACGTCTGGCACACCGGCGGCATGATCGGCTACTCCGCGGCGATCGCCTGCGACGTCGACGCCGGAATCGGGGCCGTCGTGCTGGCGAACGGCAGGGGACCGTGGCAGGAGACCGTCGTGCACCTCATCGCCGCGACGCGAGCCGCCCGGAGCGGAGAACCAGTGCCGGAATTCGTTCTGCCGGAAGGGAAAAGTCCGGAACCGCCGGCCCCGGACGACCCGCCCGCGCAGTGGGCCGAGATTGTCGGGCACTACCGCTGCCACAACCCGTGGCTGTCCAATCTGCGCGTCTACGCCCACGACGACCGGCTGTGGGTGTCGATCGCCGGCCGCCCGCCGGAGGAACTCGTCCCGCTGCCGGACGGCTCGTTCCGCGTCGGCGAGGACGAACGGCTGCCGGAACGGCTGAAGTTCGACGTCGTGCTCAACGGGGTCGCGGTCCGCGCCGACTACTGCGGATGCCCGCTCTACCGCACCTTCACGCCCTAGGCGGCGTTGCGGAGAAACTGTTTTCGCCGCGCGGCAGTGGCGCTGCTGGCCGTCGTGTGCTGACGGCTGACGGCTGGCGGCGTCACTGCCGCTGACGTGGCGTGGACACTCCGCACCAGCGCGAAATTCCAGGACGGCCGGACCGCTTGTCTCGCCAACTAAGCGGTCAACCTCGACAGCGGCTGTACTCGACACGAACACCAACCGGGTTTGCGAACGCGCTGCAGGACGGCAACCCGACCGGAGTGCTCGCGGGCCGGGCGGCGCGGAAGGGTCGTGCGGCCATGCCGGTTCCCACCGCGCCGACCCCTCGCGTTCGCCGCGGCTGCTGGTTCCCGAACCGGAGCGCGGCCTTACCAGCCGAGCTGGTTCCCCAACCGGAACGCAGCCTTACCAGCCGAGCTGATCCCCCAACCGCAACCGCAGCCACATCACCAGGCGCTCGTCCGGATCCGACAGGTCGAACCCGAAGATCTCTTCCGCCCGCGAGAGCCGGTACCGGATCGTGTTCGGATGCACCGACAAGCGCGCCGACGCGGCCGCGATGTCGCCGTTCGTGTCGAGGTAAGCCAGGATCGTCGGCGCGTAAGTGGTCCCGTGCTCGACGTCGTGGGCCCGCACGGCCGGACCCAGCCGGCGAGGCAGCGCCGAGTCCCCGGCCAGCAGTTGCGCCAGCACCGACAACGTCGCCCCGGCCCAGACCTCCTCGATGGCCGCCACCTGGCACGGTTCCGGCGAGGTCCGCTGTTCCGCCAGCGTCCGCAGGACCAGGTCCGCGTCGGCCCGGGAGGACGCGATCGACCGGAGCCCCGGGACGGTCGACCCGAGCCCGGCTTGCACCGGCATCCGCAGCGCGCCGTGTGCTCGCCGGGCGATGTCGGCGACCAGTTCGCGGTGCGCGGGACCCTTCGGCAGCAACGCGTAGACCGTGCCGTCGATCAGCGCGCAACCGTGTTTGCCGTAGTGCGCCTCGCAGTGCAGGCTCACCAAATCGGCCAGCCGCGTCGCCGCGTGCGCGGCCAGGACGTCTTCGGGATCGGTGACGGTGAACGCGGCGACCGCCACCGGGGTGTCCGGGTCCAAACCGAGCTGCGGAGCGACGGCGGTAACGCTGCTCGGGTCGGCCAGCAGGCGGCGCAGCAGGTCAGCGCGCCGCCGGCGGACCACGTCGACCGCGGTGCGCGCGGCCAGCAGATGCAACGCGGCGATCTCGGCGGCGTTGAACAGCGCTTGTTCGGCGGCCTCGTCGAGGTTGTCCTCGGCGTCGACCACCCAGATCGACCCGAGCATTTCGCTGCCCGCCCGCACCGCGACGCCGAGCCGGGGCAGCGAGCCCGGCAGCGACCGGAACCGGCAGGTCCGCCGGACCCGCGCGAGTTCGCGGTACTGGTTCTCGTAGAAAACCGGCACCTCCGGCACCTGCAGTCCGAGGATGCTCTGGCGGCGGCCTTCGTCGATGGGCTGACCGGGCAGCGTCGAGTACGCCAGGATCCGCCGGTGCGGGTCTTCGATCGTGGTCGCGCCGCCGACCATCCCGGCGATGGCGTTGGCCAGCGCGAAAAGATCGCCCGCTGCCGGCGCGCCGGGCGTCCGCACGGCGGGCGCGAGCGCCGCGGAGATCATCGCCTCCAGGTGGTGCCACGGCACCGCCTCGTCGGCGGCGAGCAGCACCGCACCGGCGTCCTGCGCGGCGGCCGAAAGCTCGGTGAGGGGTTCGCCGAAGCTTTTCACGACCAGCGCCGCATATCTCACCGCCGAGCCGATGAGATCTTTCACCTCGGCCGGATCGGCTCCGACCGCGAGCAGGATCGTGTCCTGCCCCGGCGGTGCGCCGCCGCGCCGCTCGTGGATGAGCACGCCGGACACCGGCACCGGCCGGTCCGGCAGCGGGGTGACCGGCCGCAGCAGCGAAGCGCCGAGCGCGTCGAGGACCTGTCCGAGGTCGGGCGCCTCCGGATCGAGCATCTTCACCTCTTTAGCCAGACGCACAAAACATCCGCGGAATCTCTGGACCGGCACTGCACGCACCCGGACGGTCCGGCCGCGAGGCTGTCAGCATGCACGTTTCACCAGGCGCACCCGCGACCGTACCCCCTCCGGCCCCGGACTCGGCCGTCTCGACCGCCCTGCGCGCCGCGAACCGGGCCGGCGTCCGGATCCGGCTGGCCGAGGACATCCGGACGCTCGAAGCGGTGTCGCGGTTCTTCGCCCGGGTGTGGCAGACGCCGGAAACCCAGGCGCCGTTCGGCGCGGACGTGCTGCGCGGGGTGGTCCACGCGGGCGGTGCGGTGCATTACGCGGCTGACGACGAGGGCATCTTGGCGGCCTCGGCGCTCATTTTCTGCCCGCCGGCGACCCGCGCGGTTTACTCGCTGATCGCCGCCGCGCGCGCGAGCGACCGGGGAGTGGGCTTCGCGCTGAAACAGGCTCAGCGGGTATGGGCACTCGACCGAGGCGCGGAAACCATGGTCTGGACCTTTGATCCGCTCGTCAGCCGCAACGCGCATTTCAACCTGGCGAAGCTCGGAGCGCACGGGACCGAGTACACAGTGGACTTCTACGGCCAGATCGAGGACGGCCTCAACGGGACGGACGAAACCGACCGGCTGACCGCGGTATGGCCGCTGCGGGAACCGAATCCCGCCCGGCTCACTGGCCCTGATCTGGCCGCCGCGGAGGTCGACCCGCGCCGCGCGCCCGACGGCGAGCCGTTCCTGGCCCGCGACAGTTCCGGGTATTGGTGCCGGGTCCCGGCCGACATCGTGGACCTCCGCCGCCTGGACGCGCGGCTGAGCGCGCAGTGGCGTTACGCGATCCGGGACGCGTTGGTTCCGTTGTTCGCCGAAGGTTGCACGGCGACCGGGTTCAGCCGGTCCGGGTGGTACCGCTTGGCCGAAGGGGAGCTGGCGTGAAAATCGAACGGATCGACCTGATCGAGGTCAGCCTCCCGCTGATCCGTCCATTTCGGACTTCGTGCTCGGTGGACACCGAACGCAATACGCTGCTGCTGCACGTGGCGACCGACGTCAGCGAGGGCTGGGCGGAATTCGGCGGCGATCCGGAACCGGTATACAGCCCGGAGTTCGCGGCCGGGGCCGAACGGCTGCTGCGCGACCATCTCGTCCCGCGGGTCACCGCCTTGCCGGAGCTGACCGCTGCCCGGGTCGCGGGCGCGATGGCTCCGGTCAAGGGAAACCCGCTGGCGAAAGCCTTGCTGGAAACCGCGATTCTCGACGCCGAATGCCGCGCCTACGCGATGCCGTTGTCGACTTATCTGGGCGGCGTGCGCGATCGCATCCCCGCCGGAGTTTCGGTCGGGATCACCGACACCGTGCCGGAACTGATCGACACCGTCGCCGGATACCTGGCCGAGGGATACGTCCGGATCAAACTGAAGATCGAACCCGGCTGGGACCTGGAACCAGTGCGCGCCGTCCGTGCCGAGTTCGGCCCCGACGTGATATTGCAGGCCGACGCGAACACCGCTTACTCCCTCTCCGACGCCGACCGGCTGCGCCGGCTGGACGAGTTCGGCCTGGTCCAGCTCGAACAACCGCTCGCCGCGGACGACCTCGGCGGGCACGCCGAACTCGCGAAACTCCTGCGCACCCCGATCTGCCTGGACGAATCGATCCGCTCCGCCCGCGACGCCGCCTTCGCGATCCGGCTGGGCGCGTGCCGGATCGTCAACGTCAAACCCAGCCGCGTCGGCGGATACCTCGAAGCACGCCGGATCCACGACGTGTGTGCCGCACACGGAATCCCGGTGTGGTGCGGCGGAATGCTCGAAACCGGGATCGGCCGCGCGCAGAACCTCGCCCTCGCCGCACTGCCCGGTTTCGTGCTTCCCAATGATATCTCAGCGTCGAACCGGTACTACGCCACAGATCTCACCGTGCCGTTCGAACTCGAGGACGGCTGTCTGTCCGTTCCAGATGGCCCAGGCAGCGGCGTCACAGTCGATCCGGCCGCGTTGCGCGAGCACACCGTCGCTTCGCAAACTCTCTTCGCAGCCTGAGGAGATGCGAGCTTGGGCGAGCGCTGTGACCGCGGCACTAGCGCCCACGGCTTCCGCGGTCGCGTGTTCCTGCGGCCAGGGAAAGCCGCCGTCGAGACCGGCCGCACGAGCACCGGCGACGAACACTCAAAAATCAGCAGCAACACCAAAGCCTGGACCGCGGTGCTCGTCCTGCACTTGGCAGCCGTGGGCTGTGCGATACCAACCCGACAGCCACGGTCCCCACTATTCGACTCCCGGTGCCGTCGGACGTCGTTCGGTGGACCGGCGTTCGATGGCTTCCGCGACGCCGTCGATCGCCTGGCGGATCATCGCACCGTACGCGTCGTCGGCCAGTGCGTCCTGTCGATCGCGCGCTGCCTCGATCTGCTCCGCCGCCGCGGAAAAGGATCCCAGGCGGCGGAAGTTGTCCGCCAAGTTCAGGTGCAGTGACGGGTAGAAGCCCGCGATCCCAAGCCCGGCGTGGTGGGCCTGGACCTGTTCGTCGGTCACCGTCGCCGCGGCATCCAGGGCTCTGATATCCCACACCAGGGCCTCTGCCGGGTCAGTGAACAGATCTGCCTGGTAGTGCGCGAGCACGCAGCGGTAGAACGGATCTCCGCCCGGGCCGATCTCATCCCACAGTTCCTGCAGACGCGCTCGTGCGGCATCCGCCGACCCCGTTCGGCCCTGCGTCACCGCGGCGGTGATCTCAGCCATCGTGTCGGTCATCTGGCAGTTCCTTTCACTGGCATGGCAAGGGTGGTCAGGTCGCCGTCATCGGCCGAGCGCACGACGACCGGCAGGTGCGGGGCCGCGACGTCCAGCATCACGTCCGGGCCGACGGCAGTGCTGATCGCCGGATGCAGCGTGCTCACGGCGAAGGAGAGCGAGATCGGCGGTCCGGTGACGGCTGCCGGGAGCGTTTCGGTGCCCACCGTGACCGCGGCGGCGGAGAGGTCCAGCCGGATCTGCGGGGTGTACTGGCGTTCTAGACATGCCACGAGCGCGTTTCGAGATATCACTGCCCGCGTAAGGACTTCTGGCAAGGCCGCGAGCATTGACCGGTAGTCGGGGAAGTCGTCGGCGACCGTGCGGCAGGTTCGTTCCGCTTCGTCGCCTTGGAAGCAGACCCCGGCGGCGCGGAGGCTGAGGCGAAGGTCGTGCTGGCGTCGCGTCCAAGACATCGCGAGCCGCAGGTCGTCGGCGTCGACGGTGGCGGTCCATTCGGCAGTGCCCGGCTTGGCGGGGACCAGCGTGCGGGTCGAGAGCCGGTACCGGTCGGTGGCGGTGAGCACGATTGCCTCGGGGGAGACTTCCAGGTGCACGCCGTTCAGCACCGGCAGGTCCTGCGTCGTAGCGGTCAGCACCTGTTCGACGGCAGCGGTGAACACGGCCCCGGTGACCTGGACCGACGGTGCGGGGGCCGGGGAGCCCAGCGTGGCCTTCACCGCCGCGGCGGCCTCCCGCGCCTGCTGGACCTGAGATATCAACCCGGCGACGTGGTCGTCGACGATCCGCGCCGCCTCGGCCGGTTCGGCGGCGAGGACCGCGCCGACCCGCTCCAGCGGCAGGCCGATCTCCCGCAACCGCCGGACCAGCAGCGCGGCCGAGACCTGGTCGGGGGAGTAGTAGCGGTAGCCGGAGTCCTCGTCGACGCGGACTGGCCGCACGAGGCCGGAATCGGCGTAGAAGCGCAGCGCGCTGGCGGTCAGGCCGCAACGGCGGGCGAACGCCCCGATGGTGAGCAGGTCAGGCACCCGCCCATCATCAGGCTTCAAGCAGCTTGAAGGTCAACCGCGGGGGCCGCCGGAGTTCCCTGGCCCCGGGGCAGCCGGGGGCCAGCTCCCTCACCCGCTCGGCCAGCGGGACACCGTCACCCATTCCGCTAGGCCAGCGCGAGCGCGTCGTCGATCGTGGCGTCGAGGAACGCGAGCGTGTCGCGGCGCCGAGCCAAGGGATTCCGGTAGCCGCGCCGTCCCTCCGCGCCTCCGGTGCGCAGGCTCAGACTTTCCGCGACGATGCGCTGCCAGCGCGAGTCGAATTCCCTTGCCGCATAACGGCCCGCGCCGGTCTTGGACGTCATTTCCCCGGTGGCCAGCAGGTGGTGCAGCCGGCTCACGCCCAGCACCGCCCACACCGGGAACCACGGGCTGGTTCCGACCGCGAGCGACAGTGCGCTGATCTTCCGGTGCTTCTCCCACCACGGCCGCCAATAGCCGCTCAGGTTCCCGGCGGTGAACTCGCGCAAGGCGCCCTGATCCGCCCAGACGTCCGCGTCGGACGGTTCCGGTCCGCGCAGCGCGATCCCGCGGCTGGCGAGTTCGCAGAACAGCACCGGGTTGACGCCGTCCCGGCCCGCCGCGGTGAACCGCCCTTCCTGCGCGCACGGAACGTCCGGACAGGCATCCGGTCCGGCCGCGAGGTCGGCCCAGGTCAGCACCGCTCCGTCGAAATGCGGCCTCGGGAACCGCGTCACCGTGGTGGCATGCGCCTGCGCCAGGGTTGATATCTCAGCAGGCCCTGGGCGGCGCTCGGTGACCGCGACGAAATCGATGTCGCTGGCCGTGCCCAGCCGCCCGCGTCCGGCGCCGGGGGCGTGGAAGTCGCCGAAGCAGACCGAGCCGACCAGGTAGAACCCGGTCACCAGTCCGGGAGCGGCTCGGTCCACTGTGGACAGGAAAAGCGCGGTGCTTCGGCGGGCTTCCTCTGGTATCTCACTGGGCACGCCTGCCACGTTACCGAGTCACGCGAGCCCCTCCGCGGCTCTCGCCAGGTCGTCGACGCTGCCGGACATCACTGTGCGGACGTGCCTGGCGAGGTGGTCCAGCGGCCAGTCCCACCACGCGATCGCCAGCAGCCGCTCGACGTCCTCGTCGCGGTACCGGCGGCGGATCAGCTTGGCCGGATTGCCGCCGACGATGCCGTAGTCCGGCACGTCGTCGACCACGACGGCGCCGGACGCGACGATCGCGCCGTGCCCGATGCGGACGCCCGGCATGACCGTCGCCCGGTAGCCGAGCCAGACGTCGTTGCCCAGCACCGTGTCGCCGCGGCCGGGCAGGCCGGTGATGAGGTCGAAGTGCTCGGCCCAGTCGCCGCCCATGATCGGGAAGGGGAACGTCGACGGACCGGCCATCCGGTGGTTCGCGCCGTTCATGATGAACCGCACGCCCTCGCCGAGCGCGCAGTACTTGCCGATCACGAGCTTCTCCGGCCCGTAGTGGTACAGCACGTTGCGGGTCTCGAAGGCGGTCGGATCGTCCGGGTCGTCGTAGTAGGAGAACTCGCCGACGTCGATCAGCGGCGAGGCGACCAGCGGTTTCAGCAGCACCACCCGCGGCTGGCCGGGCATCGGGTGCAGGACGTTCGGATCAGGGAAAATGGGAACTCTCCTCGGTGATATGTCAACGACGGCCGGTGGCCGACGCGAAGCCCAGCCACGTGTGCCGGTTGCCCCACCAGCACCAGCCGACCTTGGGGGCGTCGCGGCGCTCGCTGCCGTCGCGGCCGGTGCCGTTGCTGATCCACAGCGCCGGCGTGCGGGCGTCGAACTTGCCGTTTTCCTTGCGCAGCCGGGAGCCGATGGTCATGAAGCAATGATTGCGCTCGAGTGCCGCCGGCTGCTGCAGCACCCAGTGGATCCCCTCGGTGAGCAGCAGCGGACTGCGTCCGGCCTTGGTGATCGCGGGCAGGGCTTCCTCCGGGCTCCAGTTGGCCATCTCGTCGCCGCGGTCCACGCCGGTGACGAGGTACAGCGGCGCGTCGGGCAGCTCGATGCCGGTGGGCGCGAACTGGTCGACGTCTGGCATGTCGGTGACGACGAACCCGGCTTTCCCTTCGCGGCGAAGCAGCGGCGAGAGCGCAGACGCGGGCGCCCGATCCGGGTGGACCGCCAGCAGCGCGCCGTCCGCGCCGCTGCGGTCCGCGGCGAAAGCACGCAGCTCGGCGGCGGAAATCCGGGCGATCTCGGGCACTCCCAGCGCGATCAGCTGGTCCGCCTGGTCCGCGAGCGACGGGAGAGCGGCGATCGACAAGAGGGGCTCCTTCGGGCTATATTTACGTCGGTAGTAAAAGTATGCCGAGACGCCAGAAGGGTGTCAAGGTAAAATTACGTCGGAGGTAAGTTTCCATGGAGCTGGGCCTGCGGGAAGCCAAGAAGCAGGAGACGCGCCAGCTGATCTCCGACCACGCGACGCGGCTGTTCCTCGAGCAGGGCTTCGAGGAGACGACGATCGCCCAGGTCGCGGCGGCCGCGCGGGTCGCGAAGAAAACGGTGACCAACTACTTCGCCCGCAAGGAAGACCTGGTCCTCGACCATCAGGACGAGTTCGTCGCGACCCTGGCGGACGCGGTGTCCGCGCGGAAACCCGGGGAGTCCGCGCTCGCGGCGCTGCGGCGGGCGTTCGAGGCCGCGGTCGAGGCGAGGGATCCGGTGGTCGGGTTCGCCGGGCTGGAGTTCAGCCGGATGATCGCCGAGAGCCCGACGCTGTCCGCGTGCCTGCGCGGCCTGCACGAACAGCGGGAACGAGCCTTGGCGGACGCACTCGCGGACGCGGTGGGCGGCTCCCGGTCGGACATCACGGTCCGGACCGCGGCCGGGCTGCTGGGCGCGGTGCACCACATCCTTTTCCGGCGAATCGAAGAACTCACCCTGGCCGGACGGCCGGTCGACGAGGTCGCGGAGACGGTCGCAGCGGAGGCCACGCAGGCGTTTGACCTGCTGGAACCTTCGCTCGGGGACTACGCCGTGGCCTGAGCCGAAACCGTCCCCCGAATTCGCTCGAAGAGTTTGCCGGGGGATGTCGATCCGCGCGCGCCCCGATCGTCGCGTCAGTGAGACCACCGACGAGACGACTTCAGGGGAGAGACGTATGAGTGCCGGACGACGCGAGTGGCTGGGCCTGGCGGTGCTGGCCCTGCCGACCGTGCTGTTGTCGCTGGACATGAGCGTGCTGCACCTCGCGGTTCCGCATCTCGCCGCGGATCTGCGGCCGTCCAGCACGCAACTGCTGTGGATCATCGACATCTACGGCTTCATGATCGCCGGGTTCCTGGTCACGATGGGCACCCTCGGCGACCGGATCGGCAGGCGGAAGCTGCTGATGATCGGCGGCGGCGCGTTCGGGCTCGCGTCGGTCGCGGCGGCGTTCTCGACCAGCCCGGAGATGCTGATCGCCGCGCGGGCCGCGCTCGGGATCGCCGGGGCGACGCTCATGCCGTCGACGCTCGCGTTGATCAGCAACATGTTCCCCGACCCGAAACAGCGCGGCACCGCGATCGCGGTGTGGATGAGCTGTTTCATGGGCGGCATGGTGGCCGGCCCGGTCATCGGCGGGTTCCTGCTGGAGCATTTCCGCTGGGGTTCGGTGTTCCTGATGGGCGTGCCGGTGATGCTCCTGCTCCTCGCGACCGCGCCGAAACTGCTGCCGGAATACCGCGACGCCGCCGCCGGACGCCTCGACCTCGCCAGCGTCGCGCTGTCGCTCGCGGCGATCCTGCCGGTCATTTACGCGCTCAAGGAAATCGCCAAGAACGGCTTGTCCCTGACCGAAATCGCCGTGCTCGCCGCGGGTCTCGCGGTCGGCGCGGCGTTCGTCCGGCGGCAGCGGCGGCTCGAGCATCCGCTGCTGGACCTCCAGCTGTTCCGGGTGCGCGCGTTCAGCGCGGCGGTGGCGATCATGCTGGTCGGCGCGGTCACCATGGGCGGGGTGTTCATGCTGGTCAGCCAGTATCTGCAGCTGGTCGCCGGGCTGAGCGCCGCCGAGGCCGGGCTGCTGCTGGTCCCGCAGGCGCTCGCGGTGGTCGCCGGGTCGATGATCGCACCGCGACTGGCGCGCCGGTTCCGCCCGGAATTCGTGCTGGGCTTCGGAATGCTGATCGCGGCCGGGGGAATCGTGTTGTTCACGCTCGCCGGCGGATCCGGCGGGGTGGCGTTCGTGGTGCTGGGCATGTCGATCGCCAGTTTCGGAATGGGGCCGCAGGGCGTGCTGTGCACCGAAATGGTGGTCGGTTCGGTTCCGCCGCAGCGGGCGGGCGCGGCTTCGGCGATGTCCGAAACCAGCGCGGAATTCGGGATCGCCATGGGGATCGCGGTGTTCGGCAGCGTCGCGACAGCGGTGTATCGCGACCAGATCGCGCTCCCGGTCCACGTGCCCGCCGGGGCCGCTGCGCAGGCGACCGACAGCATGGCCGGAGCGATGGAGGCGTCGGCGACGCTGCCCGGTTCTCTCGGCGGGCAGTTGCTGGCTGCCGCACGGGACGCGTTCAGCTCGGGGCTGCACACGGTCGCCGGGATCGGCGCGGCGGTCGTGGTGGTGTTCGCGGTGGTCGGGATGGTCGCGCTGCGGCGGTCCCCGGCGGCGAAGGCGGAGGAACCGGTGCCGGTCGCGTCGTGAACCGGTCCGGGCCGGTGTTCCAGCCGAGCGGTCTGCTCGGCCGGAGCATCGGCCCGCGGTCGGGAATCCGTTGCCGGGTCAGGGTTTCCGCGCGACCCCGACCGCCACGATCCGTTGCGCGACCGTCGGCTCGCCCAGCAGCGGGCCGTCCGGCCACCATTCCACCACCGGCACGATTTCGGCCGGTTTGTTCGGTCCGCTCGGGATCAGCTCGAGGTCGTGGAACAGCGCCTTGATCTCGGCGCGGGTGCGGGACGAGACGTCCTTCATCGATCCATTGTGGACCGATTCGATGATGCCCTGCACCACGTGGTCGTCCTCGGAGCCGTCGTGGGCGTCGAGCAGGTGCGAGATCGCCACGTAGGAACCGGAGGGGAGCCGGTCGATGAATTCCTTCGTGACCTTTCCCGGCAGCTCGCGGTCGCCGGTCTGGTGGTGCAGGGCGAGCAGGAACAGGACCGCGATCGGCTGGTTCCAGTCGAGGTGCTCGTTGACCGTCGGGTGGTCGAGAATGCTCGGCGGGTCGAAGAAATCGGCCTGGATGTATTCGGTGAATTCGTTTTCGTCGAGCAGCGCGCGGCCGTGGCTGGCCACCACCGGGTCGTAATCGACGTAGACGACCTTCGCGGTCGGATCCGCGCGCTGCACGATCTGGTGCACGTTCTCCGAGGTCGGCATCCCGGAACCGCAGTCGATGTACTGGCGGATGCCCGCGTGGTAGGCGAGGAACCGGCAGATCCGGGTCATCAGGTGCCGGTTGACCCGCGCGGTTTCCGCGATGTCCGGCATCACCCGGGCGGCTTCCCGCGCGACCTGGCGGTCGATCTCGTAATTGTCTTTCCCGCCCAGCAGATAGTCGTAAACGCGGGCGGCGCTCGACTGGTTCGGGTTGACCCCCGGCGGTGCGTTGAGTGCGTCGGCCACGACGCGTACCTCCCGCGTGTTGACACGGTGATAGATGCCGTACCGAGAGTAGCGGACTTCCCGCGGAGTGCGAAACCGGTTCGGTTATGCCTCTTCGACGGCTTGTTTCACCGCGCTGACCAGCGCCTCCAGCACCGGCTCCGCCGCGCCGAAGGTGAGCCGGACGTGGGTCTCCGGCGCGTGCAGGTCGGCGCCGGGGATCGCGGTGATTCCGTTGCGCAGCAAGGCCCGGTCGATGTCTTCCGGAGTTGCGCCGAGCCGGCCGCAGTCGGCCAGCAGGAACGCGCCGCCGCCGGGGCGCACCGGGGCGGGCAGGCCGCTGGCGGCGAGGCCGTCGCACACGAGGTCGCGTTTCCGCTGGTACGTCGCGAGCTCCCGGTCGAGCCATTCGCGCGGCCCGGTGAGCGCGGCGGTCGCCGCGTACTGCGCGACCGCGCCGCAGCACACGGCTTCCCATTGCAGCCGGCGTTCCATCGCGTCGACGATTTCCGGCGGCGCCAGCACATAGCCGATCCGCCAGGTCGCGAGCGCGTAGTACTTGCTGAGGCTGGTGACGGTGATCAGATACGGCCACTGCCCGGAAAGTCGCTCGATCGGATGGTGTTCGTTCTGATCGAAGGCGAACTGCCGCCACGAATCATCGGAGATCACGACAAGGCCGTGGCGGGCGGCGAGACCGACCACCGCGGCGACGGTTTCGGCATCGGGGAGGTAGCCGGTGGGATTGACCGGATTGCACA
This sequence comes from Amycolatopsis sp. VS8301801F10, assembly GCF_046195355.1. Lineage (NCBI taxonomy): Bacteria > Bacillati > Actinomycetota > Actinomycetes > Pseudonocardiales > Pseudonocardiaceae > Amycolatopsis > Amycolatopsis sp. VS8301801F10. Next base: position 3,498,968 of record NZ_CP176065.1, read on the forward strand.
GGAGAAGGGCGCGGGTGCGGGACGTGATCGCGGCGGCCATGCCGTCGAGATCGAAGCTCCAGTCCTCTCGGGACGGGACATACGCGGGCACCGCGCCGGATTCGCGGATGGCGCCGTCGAAGAAGTACGCCGGGGTCGGCACGAGCACCTCGTCGCCGGGTTCGAGGACGGTGCGCAGCACCAGGGAAAGGCCGTGCTGCGCACCGTGCGTTACCAGGAGCCTGCGCTCCGGGTCGATGTCCGGGCCGATTTCCGCGGCGATGGCCGACCGGAGTTCGGGAAGGCCGCGGCTGTCGCGCGGGTCCGGTTTGTCCATTGCGCGGAGGACCGCTTCGCGCACGTGCTCGGGCATCGGCAGGACCGGGGCGCCCACCAGCGGGAGCATCGGGATTCCGGTCCGGCGGGCCCGGTCGCGGGCGCTCAGTGCGCCCAGCGCCGGGACCTCGCGGGAAGCGGGGAGAACCCAGGAGGTCGAGCTGCTTCGCGGCATGACACCAGCTTCGCACACTGAGATATCAGTATCAATAGTAGATATCTCTGGAGGTGTCTAGAGATGTCTGAGTGCTATATCAACGGGTCGTACTGGTATTCTCAACGGGTGTCCGACATCCACGACGTCCTTCCCAGCACTGCGCACATTCCCGCGTTGTTGCTGGTGGGCAAGGACGAATCCGCCCTAGACCGGACCAGTCAGGCGTACCGGGCGATCCGGCGCCAGATCATCGATCTGACCCTGCGGCCCGGCAGCAGCTTCACCGAGACGTCGCTCGCGCAGCAGTGGAAGATCAGCAAAACGCCGGTGCGAGAAGCACTGGCGCGGCTGCGGCGCGACGGACTGGTGAGCGCGCTTCCGCGCGCGGGCTACATCGTCAGTTCGATCACGTTGCAGGACACCGACGATCTGTGCGGCCTGCGGTCGCTGCTGGCCTCCGAGGCGGCTGCCGAGGCAGCACGCAACGGAGTCCCGCCGGCGGCGCTCGAACGGCTCGGAATACTGGCGGAAATCGCGTCCGATTACGTCCCGGCCGAGACGAGACTCGACGACTGGCTCCCGGTCGGGATCGAATTCGAGGCCATCATGGCCCATTTCAGCGGCAACAACCGGCTCACGAAATCGCTCGTCGAGGTGCTCGACGAATTGGAGCGGGTGCTGCGGATGGTGCTGATGATCGCGCCGGACGTCGCGAGCCCGCCGGGCGAGCTGCACGCGATTTTCGAGAGCCTGCGCGACCGTGACCCGAAAGCAGCGCGCATGGCGATGCAGGCGCGGTGCGAGCGAGTGCGCCGCGACGTGCTCCAGGTGCTGACCAAGAGCACGTCGGTCAGCAGGGCCAACATCGAAATCCCGCTGAATTGACCGGTGCGGCCCGGGGAGAGCGCTCTCCCCGGGCCGCCGCCCGGTTCAGACCGCGGTCGGGAAATGCAGGCTCGCCTCCTCCGGCGATTCCGGCCAGCGGCTGGTCACCGCCTTGGCCCGGGTGTAGAAAGCGACACCCTCGGGGCCGTGCATGTGGTGCGCGCCGAACAGCGACTGTTTCCAGCCGCCGAACGAGTAGAACGCCATCGGCACCGGAATCGGCACGTTCACGCCGATCATCCCGACCTGCACCGAACGCTGGAATTGCCGGGCTGCCCGGCCGCTGCCGGTGAAAACCGCGGTGCCGTTGGCCCATTCGCTCGCGTTGATCAGCTCGATCGCCTCGGTCAGCGAATCGGCGCGCACGACCACGAGAACCGGGCCGAAAATCTCGTCGCGGTACACGCTCATTTCGGGGGTCACGGCGTCGAAAAGCGTTGGCCCGACGAAGAATCCGCTCTCCTTGACGGCGACGTCCCGGCCGTCGACCACGAGTTCGGCACCCGCGGCGACCCCGGCGTCGATGTAGCCGCGGACGCGGTCGAGCGCTTCCGGCGACACGACCGGCCCCATCTCGGATCCCGGCGCCAGCCCCGGACCGACCTTGATTGTCCGCGCCTTCTCGCCGATCAGCTTGACCAGCGGCTCGGCCACGTCGCCGACCGCGACGGCGACGGAAATCGCCATGCAACGCTGGCCGGCCGATCCGTACGCGGCGGAAACCAGGTGCTCGGCGGCGTTTTCGAGGTCGGCGTCGGGCAGGACGACGGCGTGGTTCTTCGCGCCGCCGAGCGCCTGCACGCGCTTGCCGTTCGCGGTCGCGCGTTCGTGCACGTACCGCGCGATCGGCGTCGAGCCGACGAACGACACGGCGGCGACGTCCGGATGGTCCAGCACCGCGTCGACCGCGACCTTGTCGCCGTGCACGACGTTGAAAACGCCGTCCGGCAATCCCGCTTCGGCGTAGAGTTCGGCGACGAAATTGGCCGCGGAAGGGTCGCGTTCGGACGGTTTGAGCACGAACGTGTTCCCGGTCGCGATGGCGACCGGGTGCATCCACATCGGGACCATGGCGGGGAAATTGAACGGCGTGATGCCCGCGCACACGCCGAGCGGCTGCCGGAACGAAAACAGGTCGACGCCGGTCGAGACCTGGTCGGAGTACTCGCCTTTGAGCAATTGCGGGATGCCGCAGGCGAAATCGATCACCTCCAGGCCGCGGACCAGCTCGCCCTTCGCGTCCTCGAAAACCTTGCCGTGTTCGGCGGAAACGATCCGGGCCAGATCGTCGAGGCGTTTCTCGACCAGATTGCGGAACGCGAACATGAGCCGCGACCGGCGCATGACCGACGTGTCGGCCCAGTCCGGCAGCGCGATGCGCGCGGCTTGCACCGCGGCGTTGACGTCGGCGGGTTCGGCGAGCAGCACGTCGGCTTGGCGCTCGCCGGTCGCGGGATTCCACACCGGCGCGGTCCGGGTCGAATGACCGGTGGTTTCCCGGCCGCCGATGCGGTGTCGGATGATGGGATGCACGAGGGGCTCGCCTTCTTGGTCAGGGTTTCGGGGCAGCATCGGACGCCGATGCTGATGCGGGGCAAGGGTTTTCGCCGGGGGAGGCTCAGACGATCAGGTCGCCGCCGTTGATGTCGATCGCGGCCCCGGTGATGTAGGCCGCCCGGTCGGAGGCGAGGAACGCGACGAGTTCCGCTACTTCCCACGGCAGCCCCGCGCGCGGGACCGGGAACGACCGGGTGGCTTCGTCGAGCGCTTCCGCGGAAAGCAGGCCGCGGACCATCGGCGTGTCGATCAGGCCAGGGCAGACGGCGTTGACCGTGATTCCGTCCGGGCCGTAGTTCTTCGCGAGGTGCCGGGTGAGGCCGAGGACGCCGTGCTTGGCGGTCGTGTAATGCGCACCGCCCGCCGTGCTGATCGTTTTGCCCGCGGTGGAGGAGAAATTGACGACCCGGCCCCAGCCGCCGGTTCGCATCGCGGGCAGCGCGCGCTGGCAGCACAGGAAAGTCCCGTGCACGCTCACCGCGAGCACGCGATTCCACTCGGCCTCGGTGATATCTTCAAACGCCGTCGGTGGTGCGATACCGGCCGCGTTGACGAGGATGTCGAGCCGGGCTTGGTCGGCCAGCACCGCGTCGAACGCGCGGCCGACCCGGTCGGCGTCCGTGACGTCCACCGCGATCGACCGGAGCCGCTCAGCCGGAACCGAGAGCGTCGCCGCCAGTTCTTCGACGGCGCGCGCGGCGGGGTCGAACACCGCGACGGTCGCTCCCCGGGAGGCCAGCGCGTGCACTGTCGCCAGTCCCATGCCGCTCGCGCCGCCGGTCACGATCGCGACCCGGCCGGCGAGTTCGCTGCTGTCGGCGCGGGTAGGCGCGCGGAGGCCTTCGACGGCGCTCATGCGGCCGCCACCAAGCTGCGCACCCGGCCGAAAGCAGCGGCTGCCCGTTGGAGGTGCTCCATCGTGTGCGAGGCCGAGACCTGCACCCGGATCCGCTCTTCACCAGCCGGGACGACCGGGTGCGCGAGCGCGAAGACGAGGACGCCTTCGCGCCGCAGCGCTGCTGCAATATCAACGGCGAGCGTTCCGCCGCGCAGCATCACCGGGACAATCGGATGTTCGCCGGGCAGCACCTCGTACCCGAGCCCCTGCAATGCGCTGCGGAGCCAGGAAGTGTTGGCGGCCAAGCGTTCCCGCAGCTCCGGACGGCGAGTGGCCAGCTGGATCGCGGACAGTGCGGCGGCCGCCAGCGGAGGTGCCATCGCGTTGGTGAAGATGTACGGCCGCGAGACCTGGCGCAGGGTCTCGGTAACCGCGCGCGCCCCGGCGACGAAGCCTCCGGCCGCGCCGCCGAGCGCCTTGCCGAGTGTCCCGGTCACGAGGTCGACCTCGCCGACGAGCCCGAAGTGCTCCGCGGTGCCGCCGCCGAGCACCCCGGTCGCGTGCGAATCGTCGACCAGCAGCACCGCGTCGTAGCGGCGCGCCAGTTCGGCGAGCTGGGGGAGCGCGGCGAGGTCGCCGTCCATGCTGAACACGCCGTCGGTCACGATCAGCCGGTGCCGTGCCTGCGCACTCTCATTGAGATATCGCTCCAGCTCGTTGAGATCTGAGTGGGCGTAGACGCGCCGCTGGGCCTGCGCCAACCGGATGCCGTCGATCAGGCTGGCGTGGTTGAGCGCGTCGCTGAAGATCACGTCGTCCGGGCCGAGCAGGGCGGCGAAGACACCGAGGTTCGCGTCGAAGCACGAGCTGTACAACACCGCGTCCTCGGCGCCGACCAGGTCGGCGATGGCGGTTTCGAGTGCACTGTGGACACTCCGGCCGCCGCAGAGCACCCGTCCCGCGGCCACGCCGAGCCCTTGGTCTCGCAGCGTTTCCTGGGCCGCGGCAAGGACTTCCGGGGAGCCGGCGAGACCGAGGTAGTCGTTGGAAGCGAGGTTGACCAGCACCTCGTCAGCCACGGTCAGCGTCGGCCCCTGCGCACCGGAGACCACCAGGTCGCGCCGAAGCCGGCGGCTCTCGAGATCGGTGCGGAGCCGGTCGAGCAACGCGGTGTTCACGCGTTGCCTCCGGTCCACTCGGCACAGGACACGACCTCGAACCCCCGGCTGGGGAAGACCTTGTCCAGCAAGAAATCGTTGACGGTCTGGTCGCCGTCGGCGCATCCGTCGCGCAGCACGGTCACCTGGTAGCCGCGATCCGCCGCGTCGTAGCAGGTGGCGGTGACCATCGCGCTGGTCGCCACCCCGGCGACCGCGACCTCGCGGATGCCCCGGGCGCGGAGCACGAGGTCGAGGTCCGTGCCCGCGAAGGCGCTGGCCCGCCGCTTCAGGACGACGACGTCCTCATCCGCGGTCGGCAGCGTCAACTCGGTGCCCGGCGAACCCTCGTGGAACGCGTCGCCGGCGTCGAAGAACGAGCGGTACAGCGCGCCGTCGGGCAGGTCGGTTCCGTTGCCCCGCATGGCGAAGTGCACGAAGACGACGAGCACGCCTGCCTTCCGGGCCTGCGGCAGCAGGGCGCTGAGCGGAGGCACGACCTGGCGGGCGAACGGGTAGCCGTCCGTGATGCCCCGCTGGAGGTCGCCGACGATCAGTGCAGTGGTCATGAAAGATTCCCGTCCAGTCGTTCCATCCGCCGTCCCGTGGTGAGCAGGGCGGCCAGTCCTGCCGTCATGATGATCGCGATCGCCAGCAGCGCATAGGTGAAACTGCCGGTCGCCGACGCGACCGCGCCGGTGAAGTACGGGCCGATGAACCCGCTGAGATTGCTGACCGAGTTGATCAGCGCGATCCCGGACGCGGCGGCCGCGCCGGTCAGCCCGATCGCCGGGATGCGCCAGAACTGCGGCATCGCGGTGAGAATACCGGAGACGCTCAGGCAGACCGCGATCACGAACAGCGTGCCGCTGCTGGTGAACGTCGCCAGCAGCAGGCCGACAACACCGACGGCCATTGGTATGGCAGTGGCGGTGACTGCGGTACGCCGGGCCGCGAAACGTGCCCATACCAGCAGCGCCAGCAAGGCCACCGCGTACGGGATCGCGGACAACAGGACGCTGCTGACGTCTCCCGCGCCGCCGATGCTGTGCGTGATGGACCGGAGCATCGTCGGCAGGAAGAACTGGAGCGGGTAGAGCCCGAACGCGATGGCAAACCACGTCACGGCCATGATCCAGACGCGGCGGCTGGTCAGCGCCTCGCGCAGACCGGAAAGCGCGCCGTGGGCCCGGTGTTCCTCGGCTTCCGCGGCCAGCGTCGCCTCGATCGCGGCCTTCTCGTCGTCGTCGAGCCAGCGCGCGGTGGCCGGGCGGTCGGGAAGGAAGACGAAGACCAGGATGCTGACCACCACCGTCAGCATGCCCTCGACCAGGAACAGCGACCGCCAGCCCGCGATGCCGAACAACTGCCGGCCCCATTCGAGCAGCGCGGCGGCCAGCGGAGAGCCGATGATCGAGGACACCGGCGTCATCAGGAAGAACGCCGACAACGCCCAGGACCGCTGGCGGCGCGGGAACCACAGCGTCAGGTAGAGCAGGATCCCGGCGGCGAGCCCGGCCTCGGCGAACCCGAGCAGAAGCCGGGCCAGGTAGAGCGTCGCGGCCGAGTTCACCGCCGCGGTCGCCGCGGTGACCAGGCCCCAGGTGACCATGATGCGCGCGATCCACTTCCGCGCGCCGAACCGCCGCAGCGCCAGGTTGCTCGGCACCTCGACGAGGATGTAGCCGATGAAGAACAGCCCGGCGGCGAGCCCGATCTGGCCGGTGCTCAGGTGCAGGTCGCGCGACATCGGGGCGGCGAGGTAGCCGACGTTGGCGCGGTCGATGTAGCTGGCCACGTAGGCGAGCCCGACCAGCGGGATGATCCGGAGGCCCGCTTTCCGCCAGGTGCGCGGCGAGACGGTGCTCCGGCCGACGGCGACATGGGAACTCATGGCGAAGTCCGATCTGTCGGGGAATGGGAGTGGTGGTATGTCAGCGCGCTCCGCCTCGTATGGCAGCGGTGGCGGCCTGGTCGATCCCCCCGTCGTCGATGACGACGCCGTAGTCCCGGACGGCCCCTTCGCGGGTGACCTTGCCGTCCAGCACGTCTTCGAGCACCCGCTCCGGCTCCCGGCCGAACGGGTGTCCGTGGCCGCCCCCGCCCGCGGTCACGTGCCGGTGCCGGGCGCCGGCGGTCATGGTGAAGTGCGGTTTGGACTCCAGCACGCGTTCGCCCGGCCCGCCCAGGTCGAGGACGTTGAGCGACGGAGTCCCCGGTGCGCCGCCGTCCAGCCCGTACGGCAGGAACTTCCGCCGGTCGGACCGGATCTGCACGCTGGCCTCGGGAGCCAGCAGCGTCATGTCGCGGAACGTCGCGAGCCCGCCGCGCCAGCGTCCCGCTCCGCCGCTGTCGGGCAAGTAGCCGTAACCGTCGATGCGGAGGTGCCCGGAGCGTTCGAGCTCCTCGACCGGCGTGTTCGTCAGGTTCGCGCCCAGCGAGCTGATCCCGTCGACGCCGTCGCGGTCGGGCCGGGCGCCCCACGCGCCGGCGAGCGGATCCCACAGCACCATGGATTCGCCGTCCGGCCCGACGAGCCCGATCGCGATTCCGTCCGGACCGCCCTCGCCCGCGGCGGGCACCCGGTCCGGGAACACCGGCGCGAGCGCGCCGAGCACCGCGTCGATGATCCGGAAGCCGACCAGGCCGCGGGCGCCGCGAGCGGCCGGGCGCTGTCCATTGAGGATGGACGCGTCTGGGATGACGAAGCTGAACGGCCGGTAGAAGCCGCTGTTGGCCGGGATGTCGGAGGCGAGAACGCCTTGCAGCGCGGCGTAGGCGGCGGAGCGGGTGAACGACGCGGTCGCGTTGAGCGCGGAGCCGACCTGCGGCGAGGAACCGGTGAAGTCGAGTTCGATTCCGGACTCCGACAACGTCGCCTTGACGCGGATCGGGATCGGCCCGGAGCCGAGGCCGTCGTCGTCGATGTGATCGGTGAACTCGTAGGTGCCGGGCACGGCTTCGGCGAGCGCGGCACGCAGGAGGGTTTCGGAGTAGTCGAGCAGTTCGTCGATCAGCTCGGTGAGCCGTTCGACGCCGTGGCGCTCGGCGAGGGCGCGCAGCCCTTCGGCTCCGGTATGACAGGCGGCCAGTTGAGATTCCAGGTCGCCGCGCAGGAGTTCCGGCTCGCGGACGTTGCGCAGCAGCACCCGCAGGAAGGTTTCGTTCGTGGCACCCGCGTCGATCAGCCGCGCCGGTGGGATCTGAATTCCCTCGGCAAAGATATTAGTGGACTGGACTGCCATCGACCCGGCCGCCCAGCCGCCGACGTCGGTGTGGTTGACGACGGTGACCGCGAAGCCGAGCAGCGTTTCCCCGGTGAACACGGGGGAGACCGCGAAGATGTCCGGCAGGTGCATGCCGCCGAGCGACGGGTCGTTGAGCAGGTAGAGGTCGCCGGGGCGCACCGAATCGCCGAACTCGACGAAGATCGCTTCCATCGCGTCCGGAATGGACCCGAGGTGCACCGGCAGCGTGTTCGCCTGGGCGATGACGCGGCCGCGGGCGTCGCACAGCGCGGCCGAGAAGTCCATGCTGGACGCGACGAGCTGCGAATGCGCGGTGCGCAGGATGGTGATCGCCATTTCGTCGGCGATCCCGGTGACGGCGTTGCGGAAGACCTCGAACGTCACGGCGTCGCGGATCATGCGGCACTCCAGGTGATCACGATGTTGTTGAACCGGTCTCGGTGCGCCTGCGCGCCGGGCGGGACGAGGGTGGTGGCGTCCATGTCCTCGATGATCATCGGACCGTCCACCGGCTCGGCGCCGAGCGCGGACCGGGTGAGAACTGGCGCGGAAACTGTTTCGGCGAAACGGCATTCGCGGGTCTTCGGTGCCGTGCTCTCGTCCTCGGGGAGCGTCAGTACCTCCGAAATGGACACTGGGGTGGGCTGCCTGCCGCGTACGCGGAGGTTGACCGGCTCGACCAGATCGTCGGTGCCGGCGCGGCCGTAGGTGCGCTTGTGCTCGGCGTGGAACCGGGCGCGGGTCTCGGCGAGCAGGTCCTCGGTGAGTTCGCCGTCGGGCACGCGGATCCGCAGTTCGAAGCGCTGGCCGCGGTAGCGCATGTCCAGCAGCCGGTCCACGACCGCGTCCTCGCCGAGTTCCTCGCGGACCTTTTCGGACAGTCGCGCGAATTCCTTGGCGAGCGCGGAGATCTCCGCGAATTCGGCGCGGTACGGCGAGAGTTCGTGGCGTTCGGTGTCGGCGACGAGCAGGCCGAGACTGCTGAACAGCCCGGGGTGCACCGGGACGAGCACGGTGTCGATGCCCAGTTCGCGGGCCAGCGCGGCGGCGTACAGCGGGCCTGCGCCGCCGAACGCGACCATCGTGGCCTCTCGCGGGTCCCGGCCCCGTTCACTGGTGACCGCTTTGACCGCGGTTGTCATACTAGAGACCGCGACCTGATATGCCCCGCGTGCGGTACCTGGGATGTCATCGCCGAGCTGTTCGGCCACTGTGGACAGGGCCTTTTCGGCAAGGTCCGGGTGAATCGCTACTCGGCCGCCGGCCAGGGACTGCGGGCTGAGATATCCCAGCGTCACGTTGGCATCCGTCAGAGTCGGCAGCTCGCCGCCCTGGCCATAGCAGGCCGGGCCTGGCCGCGATCCGGCGCTGGCCGGTCCGACGTGGAGCGCGCCCGCCGGGTCGACGGAGATGATGCTGCCGCCGCCGGAACCGACCTCGGCGATGTCGATCGACGGGGCCCGCACCGGGTAGCCGGCCCCGGAACTGAGCCCGCGTGCCACGTTCATCCCGCCGCCGACCTCGTAATCTGCCGAGACGAACGGTTCCCCGTGCTCGATCAGCGAGGCCTTCGCCGTGGTTCCGCCCATGTCGAAAGCGACCACTGTGGACAGACCGATCAGCTGCGCGAGCTTCTGCACCGCGGTGACCCCGGCGGCCGGACCGGATTCGATGATCTGCACCGGCCGTTGCGCGACCGAAGCGGCGTCGAGCAGGCCGCCGCTGGACTGCATGACCAGCAGCGGTGCGTGGACGTTTTCGGCGCGCAGCCCCGCTTCCAGCCGCGTGAGGTAGCCGTGCACCGCCGGGCCGACGTAAGCGTTGACCGTCGCCGTGCTGGTGCGTTCGAATTCGTGCGGCTGCGGGGAAACGTCGACCGACGCCGTGACGTAGACCCCCGGCAGCTCTGCGCGCAGCAGCTCGGCGACCCGCCGCTCTTCGTCCGGCCGGACGTAAGAATTGAGCAGGCACACCGCGACTGCTTCGATGCCGTCCGCGCGCAATTGCTCGGCCAGCGCGCGGACTTCGCCCGCGTCGGTCGCGGGGGAGAGCTGCCCGTCGGCGGTGATGCGCTGGTCGAGTTCGTAGCGATTCCTCCGGCGGGCCAACGGTTCCGGCTTCGACCAGGACAGGTCGTAGAGCTTCGGCCGCCGCAGCCGCCCGATTTCCAGCACGTCGCGGAAACCCCGGGTGGTGACCACCGCGGTCCGGACGCCGCTCATCGACAGGATCGCGTTGGTGGCCACGGTCGTGCCGTGCAACATCGCGACGACGGACTCCGGCCGCGTTCCGGCGGAAGACAGCACCGCGGTCGTCGCCGTCACGACGCCCGCGCCGTAGTCGGGCGGCGTCGACGGCACCTTCATCGGGACGACCTCCCCGGCCGGGCCCAGCGCGATGACGTCGGTGAACGTGCCGCCGATGTCGGCGCCGACCCGCCAGCCGGCCGGTCGAGGATCGTGACTGCGAGGCACTGCGATCTCCTTCGTTCAGCGAGCGACTGGGATCACAGTAGGTCTGAGTTGAGATATCAGCAAGCAGTAGTTGCCATTTTTTAATCCTTAACTGGTCGTAGCAGGAGATGACCGGAGGTATTGCTGAAGCCTGCGGGTGTTGTCCGGAGCAGGGCGTGGACCTGCGGATTTCCTGGCCCCGGTGATCGTCTGGGCGTCCCGGGCAGATGTTCCGGGACGGCTCCGGCTTGGTGGCAGGTGCTCGGTGCGAGGGGCGTCGAGCAGGGCAGCGGGCCGTGGCGCTATGTGCGCAGTGGGCGGGAGTGCTCGTCCGGGCGGTGTGGTTATGCGTCAAGGGCGAGCAGTGCGTCGAGCAGTTCTTCCGGAGTTTCGACCTGCGGCAAGTGTCCCGTGCGGGGAAGCACGGTGAACGTCGCGCCCGGGATCGCGGCCGCGTAGGCCTCGCCGTACTGCGGATCGGCGATTCGGTCGCTTTCGCCCCACAGGACGTGGACGGGGAGGTCTGTTTTGCCCAGCCGTTCGGCCAGTGTCGGGTCGGACATCGACGGACCGGTGTAGCCGACCAGTGCCAGGACATCCGGGCTCGGACCACTGCCGCCCGCTGGCGGGGTCGGTGCCTTCGCCGGGTCGTGGAAGGAAAATTGCTGGATTTCCGCGACCGTTTTGCCGCGGACGTCGGCCAGCGGATGGCCGTCGACCTCAATGCCGATGCCGTCGACAAGCACCGCGCGACTGACCCGCGGACTGTGCAGCAGTGCGATTTCCGCCGCCAGCCAGCCGCCGAAGGAATTGCCGAGCACGGTGACGTTCGAGACGTCGAGGTGGTCGAGCATCGCGACGTAGGCCCTGGCCAACGCGGTGACGTCGGTGAGTTCGGCGGCTTTCGGCGTGCCGTTGAACCCCGGGTGGGTGGGCAGCAGGACTCGCGAGCGGGTGCGTTCGGCCAGGAGATCGGCGAAACCGGCCATTGTCGCGACTCCGCCTCCGCCGTGCAGGAGCAGGAATGTCTGGGTGCGGTCCTGGTCTTGGACAGTGATGTCGACCGGGCCGGGCGAGCGGAGTTGAAGGGTCTGGGAGAAAGTCATATCAGGAACCTTATATAAACAACCTTAGATAAGCAACCTGTGCTGTGGCCGGGTAGGCTGCGCGGCCATGAAGTACCGCCACGCCGACGTCGCTCTGGCCGTCAAGCGCCTGCAGCACCGCCATCACCGTGCGCTGAGCCAGGCGCTGCAGCCGCTCGGTTTGTCGCTGGTGCAGTGGGATACCTTGCGGCACTTGGACAATCACCCGGAGGCGTCGCTGCACGACCTCGCCGTGCTGACCTTCCAGACCGACCAGTCCTTCGGCACGCTGGCCGCGCGCATGGTCGATCGCGGCCTGATCGAACGAGTGCCGGGACCGGGCCGCGCAGTGCGGCACCGCCTCACGGAGAAGGGCGCGGAACTGCGGGCGGCGGGGCAGGAAGTCGTGGACGTCGTGGTGAAGGAGTCGTTCAGCCGGCTTTCGGCGGCGCAGCTCAATGAGCTGGGTGCGTTGCTGGATATCGCTTTGGAGGCGGATTCGGCGTAGGCCGGGAGCCGTCGGGGTGGTGTCGAGGTGGCGGCTGCTCAGCTCGCCGGGTTGGGTGGGTTGGGGAAGTCGCGCTCGAGTTTGCTCTGGCGTAGTCGAAGGGCCGGTCGGGGCGGATGGTGCGTCGGGGGTGGCTCGGCTTGCCGCGCCAGGTGCGTTGCGGGGGACCGCGTTTAAGTCTGGTCCGCCGGAGTCCGGGAGCCAGTCGGGTGGTGCCGACTTGGGGATGGGCTCAGTTCGCCGGTGGGGTGCGTTCTCAGTGACCGCGTTCCGGTCTGCTCTGGCGCAGTCGTGGAGTGGGGCGGATGGTGCCGAGTCGGGGGTGGCTCAGCTCGCCGCGCCAGGGGGCGTTGCGGGAGACCGCGTTCGAGTCGGCTCCGTGGAGTCCAAGAGCCAGTCGGCGTGGTGTCGAGGTGCGGTCGCTCAGTCCGCCGAGTCAGGTGCGATGCCGGAGACCGCGCCCGAATCTGCTCCGGCGTAACCCGCCAGCCGGTCGGCGAGGGCGCGCATCTGGTCGCGCAGCGCGTCCGGCTGCTCGATGACGAACGGCCGGTCGAGCGCGGCTAGTCGCGGCGGGATCCAGTCCAGGCGTTCGGCCCGGATGCGCGCCCGGATCCATGGGGCGTCCGCCTCGAGGATGGCGATGGACGGCGGGAACACCGCCCGGATCTCCTCCGCGGTCGCGTGGATCCGCACTGCTACGTCATGCCGGTGCGGTGCCTCGGCGATCCCGGTAAGCACCTGGTGCGAGGGATCGAAATCCGTTGGGGCGCTGAAGGTTCCGTCCTGCGGTGCGGCGCGCTCGATGCGGTCGACGCGAAATGTGCGCACCTGTCCGGCACTGGAGTCGAAGCCGGTGAGATACCAACGGCCGGAGTGTGCCACGACACCGTACGGTTCGACGACGCGTTCGCTGCTTCGCCCGTGAGCCGCGGTGTAGGCGAGTTTGATCGGCCGCTGGTCGCGGGCTGCCTCGGCCACGGCGAGGAGCACCTCGGCCTCCGCGGTGAGCGAGGTGCGGGCGGGTGCGGTGAAATCGGCGACCTCCAGCAACGCGTCGAGCCGACGGCCGAGCGCCTCGGGCAGCACCCGGCGGACCTTCGCCGCTGCGCTTTCCACGGCCGCGACCGACGTGGTGACCAGGCCGGCGCGCTGTCCCGCGACCAGGCCGAGCAGGACGGCGAGCGCCTCCTCGTCGGTGAGCATCAGCGGCGGCATCCGGTAACCGGGGGCGAGCCGGTACCCGCCGTAGCGGCCGCGTACCGAACGGACCGGGATGTCCAGGTCAAGCAGGTGCTCGACGTAGCGGCGGACGGTGCGCTCGTCCACGTCCAGCCGCCCGGCGAGTTCGGCGACCGTCCGGGTGCCGCCGCCCTGCAGGATTTCCAGCAGCGCCAGCACGCGGGCGATCGGCCGGGTCATGGCGGGAATTCTCGCAATACCGGGCGGATCCTGTCCACTATTGCTTCTAGCGTGGCCGGCAGACACCTAGAGAGGAATATGGCCGTGCAGTTGACTTCTGTCCGAATCATCACCAGCGACGTCGACCGTCTGACGTCCTTCTACGAGCAGGTGACCGGCCTCGTGGCGAGCCGTCCGGCGAAGCAGTTCGCGGAGTTCGCCGGCGAGACCGCGACCTTGGCGATCGGCAGCGCCGAGACGATGGCGCTGTTCAGCGCGGGCGCGGCGGTGCCGGAATCGAACCGGACCGTCATCCTGGAGTTCCTGGTCGAGGACGTGGACCGGGAGTTCGCGCGGTTGCGGCCGCTGCTCGCGGAGGTTGTTCAGGAGCCGACGACGATGCCGTGGGGCAACCGTTCGCTGCTGTTCCGCGACCCGGACGGCAACCTGGTCAACCTGTTCGCGCCGCAGACCGAGGAGGCCCGCGCCCGGCTCGCCAGGTGACGGGGAAATCGCCTCGCCTGACGACCGGGTGACCGGCCAGGATCGCCGAATGACACGTGCTCTTCTGCTGGAGCGGTTCCGCTGGACTGGCGGACATGCCGATCTCTGGCCGGTTTTCCGGGACGGCGAGGCGTTCGCCGAGGTGGTGAAGGCACTGGCCGAGCCGTTCCGCGACGCGGGCGTGACCGCGGTGTGCGGAATCGAATCGCGGGGCTTCCTGCTCGGCGGTGCCGTCGCGCTGGAACTGGGCGTCGGGTTCGCCGCGGTCCGGAAGGCGGCTGGGCTGTTCCCCGGCGAGAAGCTGACCCGCGAAACGGACCCGGACTACCGGGGTTTCCGGCACGTCCTGCGGATGCAGCGGTCGGCGCTCTCGCCCGGCGACCGCGTGCTGCTGGTGGACGACTGGATCGAGACGGGCAGCCAGGCGCTGGCCGTGCGCGACTTGGTGACCGAGGCGGGCGCGGAGCTGGCCGGTTGCGCGGTGCTGGTCGATCAGCTCGCTCCGGCGCTGCGGTCGCGGCTTGGGCGGTTGCATGCGTTGCTGGCTGCGGATGAGCTGCCGGAGTGCTGACTGCGGCCGGGCGGTTTTCGCTGCCTGGCTGCCGGTATCTGTGTCGGCTATTGCTGAGATATCAGCGTTGGCGAGTGGCTGCTGGTTTCTTTTCGATCAGCTTGCTGCGGCGGTGCGGTCGCGGCTTGGGCGGTTGCATGGGTTGCTGTCTGCGGGTGAGCTGCCGGGGTGCTGACTGCGGCCGGGCGGTTTTTTACTGCCTGGCTGCCGGTATCTGTGTCGGCTATTGCTGAGATATCAGCGTTGGCGAGTGGCTGCTGGTTTCTTTTCGATCAGCTTGCTGCGGCGGTGCGGTCGCGGCTTGGGCGGTTGCATGGGTTGCTGTCTGCGGGTGAGCTGCCGGGGTGCTGACTGCGGCCGGGCGGTTTTTTACTGCCTGGCTGCCGGTATCTGTGTCGGCTATTGCTGAGATATCAGCGTTGGCGAGTGGCTGCTGGTTTCTTTTCGATCAGCTTGCTGCGGCGGTGCGGTCGCGGCTTGGGCGGTTGCATGGGTTGCTGTCTGCGGGTGAGCTGCCGGAGTGCTGACCGTGGCCGGGGCGGTTTTCGCTGCCGGGCCGCAGGTATCAGTGTCGACTACTGCTGAGATATCAGCATCGGCGACCGACTGCTCGTTTCCTTGCCGCCACGGAGAACCTGCGCCCGCCCGGCACCGGGCCAGCTGTTGACCCAGCTCGACCCCCGGATCCCCTTGGCCTGCTTCTTCAACGGTGCCAGCAGTCGTGCGCTTTCGCGGTACGTGCTCGCCGACGCACCGGTTTGGACGAGGCTCGCCAGGGAAAGCGTGACCGGCACTCCGTCGGCCGACCAGTCCTGGCCGAGCACGGCGTCAGCGAGGGCGGTGATGTCCTCGACTCCGCACACCACAAGGAAATCGTCGCCGCCGACGTGCCCGACGGTGACGTCGCCGAGCCGCCGGGCGTGGTCGGTCAACGCCCGGCCGATGGCGCGGATCAGGTCGTCGCCCGCGGCGAACCCGGCGGTGTCGTTGAGCCGTTTGAAGTGGTCGATGTCCAGCCAGGCCACCACAAACGGCCGTCCGGCGCGGGCCCGGCGGGCGACGTCCTGGGCGATCGCGTCGCTGCCGGGCAGCCGGGTGAGCGGGTTGAGCGCGACCGCGGCCTCGACCTTCACCGCAGCCATCCGGCGCATCACCTCGTTCGGCCGCACCACGCCCTGGTACCGGCCGGACGCGTCGGTCACGACGAGGTCGTCGCCGCTGTGCTCGGCTCCGCCGTCGGCGATGAGTTCCAGCAGTTCGCGGGTGCCGGTGTCGATCCGGACCAGCCGCGGCGGACCGGCCAGTTTCGCCGCGGGTTTCCCGGAGTACAGCGCGTGCCCGTACCGGCCGGTCACCGCCAGCAGGAACCGCATCCGGTCGATCGTCCACTGTGGACGCGCCTGCTGGTCGAGGCCGACGATCGCCTTCGGCGCGTGCTCGGCGGACAGGATCGCGTGGACGTCGTCGCAGGTCGCGTCGTCCGGCAGGGTCTTGGCCTGCCGGAGGAATTCCGGGATCCGCAGTCCGGCGGCGGGCGAGACCACCATGGTGCCCGGCTGGTCGCCGCGTTCGGCGGCGGGCAGCACGCGCTCCGGAGCGGCGGTGGCGAACAGATTCCCTTGCACGAGACGGATTCCGGAGCGCCGGGCGACGTCGAGTTCCGCGTCGTTCTCGATTCCCGTCGCGACGAGCCGCAGGTCGGTTTGCGCGGCGAACTGGACCAGCGCCTCCACCAGCGCGACGGTCGCCGCGTTCGCCGGGAGCCGGCGCAGCGTCGCACGGTCCAGTTTGATCATTTCGATCGGCGCTTCGGCGAGCAGGTTCATCGGCAGGCCCGCGGCCCCGAGCCGGTCGAAGGCCAGCCGGAAGCCGAGGTCGCGAAGCCGGTGCAGGCCCCGCAGCAGGGTTCCCGGCTTCGGGAGGGCGAGCGGCGCGGTGACTTCCAGCACGACGTCGGCGGGGCGGCGGCCGGTGCGTTCCAGGGTCTGGAGCAGCGGGATGAACCGCTCGGCGGGCGCGCCCGCGGCACTGGCGCTCAGGTTGAGATGCAACGACACCCCGGCTGCCGTCCGTCCGGCCGCCGCGGCCGCGCGGGCCGCGAGGTCGAGGTCCGCGTCGACGAGCTGGGCCTGGTCGCCCGCCGCGTCGAGAAGATCCTGCACCCAGCCCGCCGCCGGATGCCCGACCGCTTCGACCGCGACAGCCGAGCCGCTGTAGAGGCTGTACAGCGGCTCGAAGGCGAAACGAACCTGGTCGGCGGGCGCGAGCACACGCAGATCCTCGCCCGGAACGCACGGATCTCCATGAAACCGTTATCTCCCGTTGACCTGCGCTGATGGGCGGTCGAACCGGAAAACTCTTCGGGATCGGGGGCTGTGCTCGGGATTCTCGCGAGCCGGGAGCAAACCGGCGGTATGCCTCGTGACCACCCTCACAATCCGGTCGCGAAGCGTCTGTGACCAGGCGTGATGGTTTGACCACTGCCGACGGCGGGGTCGGCTGCGCGAGACGTCTAAGCGAGGATCCCGCTGATATACCGAAGGTCGCCCATGCGCAGATCGTCGTCCTCCAGCGGCGGCAGACCGTTGGCCGCGAGCAACTCCCGGACTGTGCTTCCCCGCACCGTCCAGCCGAGGCCGGTCAGGTACGGAGCCGCCTCGTTGCGCTCGCCGAAGTAGCGCAGCCTCGTCATGTCGGTGTCGAAACCCTCGCCGCGCCATTGTTCGGAGATGCGGTCGAGGCGTTCCTTCGTCCTGTCCTCGTCGCCTGGGCGCGGGTTGGGCCGGTTTTCGGTGGCGACGCGGCTTCCCGGCGCGCTGAGTTCGGTGATGGTGTCCAGCAAAAGATCTTGTGCTTCCGGCGGCAAATATCCCAGCAGGCCTTCGGCGCTCCACGCGGTCGGCCGCGCCGGGTCGAAACCGGCGGCGCGCAGGGCGGCGGGCCAGTCGTCGCGCAGGTCGACGCCGACCGGCCGCCGGTCCGCGGTGGGCTCGGCGCCCAGGTCGGCCAGGGCGCGGGACTTGAACTCGACCACTGGCTCCTGGTCGATCTCGTACACCACGGTTCCGTCCGGCCAGGGCAGTCGGTAGGAGCGGGAGTCCAATCCGGACGCCAGAATCACCGCCTGTGCGATGCCCGCCGCGGCCGCGTCGAGGAAGAACTCGTCGTAGAACTTGCCGCGGATCTTGGCCGCGTCGATCCAGACCTGCCCGACCAGAGCACTCGAGGCGGTCTCGCCGGACGCCAGCTTGGCGAGCAGGTCGACGCCGACTGCCCGGACGAGCGGTTCGGCGAACGGGTCGGAGAACAGCGTGCTGTCCTCGCGGGTCGCGATCGCTCGCGCCGCCGCGGCCATGGTCGCGGTCGCGCCGACGCTGGACGCCAGATCCCAGGTGTCTCCGTCGTGCCGGGCAGAAGTCATTGAGCCGCCTTGCCTTTCGCCGGTGTCGAGACCGCAACTTACTCCGATCTCGACACCGTGTCGCACAGTCCGCGAGGGTTCTTCCGTCGCCGCGTCGGAGCGCACCGCCCGGCGTGCTGCGTAACGTGCGGGGCCGTCGATGCGGTGAGGAGACGACATGACGGCTGCCGCACGGTTGCTGGAAACCCTGGCGCAGTGGGGAGTCGAGCACGTTTTCTGCTGTCCCGGCACCACTGAGATACCAGTGCTCGAAGCTCTTGTCACCAGTCGCGGCGGTCCCGAGTTCGTGCTGACCACCCACGAGGCGATCTCGGTGTCCATGGCCGACGGTTACGCGCGCGCCTCCGGACGGATCGGCGTGGCTTATCTGCACACGAACGTCGGTGTCGCGAACGGTTTGGCGCATCTGTACGCGGCGCAGGTCGCGCGCAGCAGCGTCGCGATTCTCGCTGGCATCAAGGGAACAGCGACCCTTCCGCACCGCGCGTTGACGACTTCGCCGCGGTTGCTCGAAACGGCCGCGCCGTACGTGGGTTATTCCTGGCAGAACCTGCGCGCTGAAGACCTGCTGGAAGATATCAGCCGGACGCTGTGGCATACCACGGTCGTCCCGGAGCAACCGGCGATTCTCGCGATCCCGCAAGACCATCTGACTGCCGAACCCGGTGTCGCTCCTCCGGTCCGCTGGGGTGCGCGGCAGGGCCCAGCCGCGGAAGCGGTTCGGCATGCGAGCGCGTTGCTCGATGCCGCCCGGCGGCCAGTGGTCGTCGCCGGGTCGGACGTCGCGCGGCGCGGAGCCACCGGAGACTTGGCGGGGTTGGCCGAACAGCTCGGCGCACCGGTGTTCGTGGAGTCCCGGCGGGATCTCGAACGATGGTCGTTCCGCACGGATCATCCGCTCTACGCCGGGCTATTCGAGCCCCGCGCACCGTTGCTGGCGGAAGCGGATCTGCTGGTGCTGGCTGGCATGCCGACACCGGTGGAGTTCTCGGCCGAGGTCGCGGCGCTACCGCCGGGCGTGCCGATCCTGCATCTCTCCGAAGACGCTGCTGAGCCCGGTCGCCGGTACGTCCCAGCGGGTGCTGTCGTAGGCGATACCGCAGCGGTGCTCCGCGGGCTGGCCGAAGGGGTTCGTCCGGAGTGCGCACCGTCGCGGAGCGAGTGGCTCGCCCGGGTACGGAAGGACAGCGAGGACCGGCGCGCCCGTTGGGAAGCCGAAGTCTGCTTAGCCGGGGAGTTCAGTGCCGCGGTCGCGATGCGCACTGTGGCGGACGTCATCGGCGGGGAACGGTTGTTGGTCCTCGACGCGGTCACCTCGACGCTGCCGTTACTGCGTTTTCTCCAGCGCACTCGGGAGGATTCGCTGTTCGCCACCGCGAGCGGTTCGCTCGGCTGGGGAATGGGCGCTGCGGCAGGGGTCGCCATGGCCCGGCGAGAGCGCGTGCTGGCGGTTGTCGGCGACGGCGTGGTCCAGTTCGGCGTACCCGCGTTCTGGACCGTGGTACGCCACCGGCTGCCGGTGACATATCTCGTGGTGAACAACGGGAGATACCAAGCCGTGGTCGCTGGTATGCGGAAAAGCGGAGGCGAACGAGAGGAGTATCCGCTCACCGACATCAGCGGCGTTGAGATATCAGCGCTGGCGACGGCGTTCGGCATCCAGGCGACGACGGTCGACGGAGCCGAGGAGTTGCGGGCCGCTCTCGCCGAGGACCCGGGGCCGGAAGACGGTCCGCGGCTGATCGAAATCCGGGTGAATGACCAGCTGTGGCAGTGATCCCGACGGCCTGATGCCCGGGTGAATGACCAGCTGCGGCGGTGATCCTGACGGCCTGATGCCCGGGTGAATGGCCAGTTGCGGCAGTGATCCCGACCGCCTGATTCCGACACCGTGTCCAGTCGCGGGCCCGGGATTTGCGTCGCCGAAGCGATGAAGCGAGTGCTCGCGCCGACCTAGCATCGCGGCGATCTCCGCACCCGCACCAGGATTGGCAGGCGACGACGATGGCCCGGTGGGATATCAGCGAGGCAGACGGGCATATCTACTCCGGCGGTTGGCGTACCGGCGGCGGTGGCACGCAGCCGGTCGTCTCGCCGGGCGACGGCGGGAAAGTCGGCCTGGCTGGCCTTGCCGATCAGCACGACGTCGAGCGGGCCGGAGCGCGTGCCGCGCAAGCGCAGGCTGAGTGGAGCCGTGCGTCGTACCGCGAGCGGGCCGACGTCCTCACCCGGGCCGCGGACGCGTTGCGCGACATCCGCGTCGACGTCGAGGACGTCCTCGTGCGCGAGAGCGGCTCGCTGCCCGCGAAGGCGAAGCACGAAGTCGACAAAGCGATCGACGAACTGATCGCCGCGGCGGGGCTGGTCACGATGTCGCAAGGCGACCTTCTCCCCGTGGAAGACCCGATGACGCTGGGAATGGCCCGGCGGATCCCCGTCGGCGTCGTCGGGGTGATCGCCCCCTGGAACGCGCCGTTGATGCTCGCTATCCGCTCGGTCGCCCCGGCGCTCGCGCTCGGCAACGCGGTGCTGGTCAAGCCGGACGTGAAGACCGCCTTCTCCGGAGGTGCGGTGCTCGCGCACATCTTCGAGCAAGCCGGTCTGCCCGACGGTGTGCTGCACGTACTGCCCGGTGGTGCGGCGACCGGCGAGGCGGTGGTGCGTTCGCCGCACACCAACGCGATCTCGTTCACCGGATCAACCGCCGCTGGCCGCCGGGTCGGCGAGATCGCGGGCGGCTTGCTCAAGCGCGTGGTGCTCGAACTCGGCGGCAACAACGCCTTCATCGTGTTCGCGGACGCGGATCTCGAGCTCGCCGCGGCCGCTGGCGCCGGCGGGACTTTCCGGCACCAAGGCCAGATTTGCATGGCCACCGGACGGCATCTGGTGCACGACAGCATTGCCGACGAGTATGTGGAACGGCTCAAATCGGCGGCGCAGAAGCTGCGGCTCGGCGATCCGAAGGCCCCTGGAACGACGCTCGGTCCGCTGATCACGACCGCGCAGGCCGAGCGGGTGCACGACATCGTCGAGGCCTCGGTCGCCGGGGGCGCGCGGGTCGTGCACGGTGCTGCACACGACGGTGCGTTCTACCAACCGACCGTGCTGGACGGCGTAACAGTTGACAACGCAGCTTTCCGAAGTGAGATATTTGGTCCGGTCGCGCCAGTAACCCGGTTCTCGACCGAGGAAGAAGCGCTCGAACTGGCCAACGCGACCGAATACGGCCTGTCCGCCGCGATCCACAGCCGCGACGTCGCGCGCGCACTCGGTTTCACCTCCCGGTTGCGTGCCGGAATGGTCGCTCTCAACGGCCAGACCATCTACGACGCCGCGCACATCCCAATGGGCGGCCTCGGCGCGTCCGGCAACGGCGGACGGCACGGCGGGCACTGGAACCTGGACGAGTTCACCTACTGGCAATGGGTGACGGTGCCGACGATCCAGCACTGAACGTTTCCGACTCCGTGTCGGACTTTCCGACACGGTGTCGGACGCCCGCGGCGGAGATTCCCGCGGCGGACCGATTACCTGGCGTCGCGATTTCCGTAGCTTCGCATTGTCGCCCGGCGCGGGCCCGTCACAGACAAAGGAGTCGGAGTACATGGACATTTCCGGTGCCACCGGGGCGCTGACCGGCGAGCAGTACAAAAAGAGCCTCAACGACGGCCGCGAGGTCTGGCTCGACGGCAAGCGCATCGAAAACGTCGCGGAGCACCCGGCGCTGAAGCCGACTGTCGACGAGTTCGCCCGGCTGCTCGACCTGCGGTTCGCCACTCCCGAGGGGCGGGCGGCGACCCTGTTCAAGTCCGAGGAGACCGGCAACGAGGTCAGTTACGCGTTTTCGCTGCCGAAGACCCCCGAGGAATTGCGCGCCAAATTCGCCGCGTCGGAATGGTGGATGCGGGAAAGCCTCGGGCAGCTCGGTCGTTCGCCCGACTTCATGTCGAATGTGGCCGCCGGACTCGCCGATTACGCCGACGAACTCGAACAGAACCGCGAGGGGTTCGGCCAGAACGCGCGCGATTACCGCCGGTTCGCGATGGAGCACGACCTGGTCCTGACGCACGCGCTCGGCGACCCGCAGATCGACCGCAGCGCCAGCCCGCTCGACGACCCGGACCTCGCCCTGCGCGTCGTGGAGGAGCGCGAGGACGGCGTCGTCCTGCGCGGCGCGAAGCAACTCGCCACGCTCGCGCCGTTCTCGCACGAGGTGCTGGTATATCTCAACGGCGTGACTGCCGCGCGCGGCGCGGAAGACTTCGTCATCTGGTTCGCGCTGCCGATGAACACGCCGGGCCTGAAAATCCTGCTGCGCGAACCGCTCGGCGCGCCGGAGAGCGGGCATTCGCACCCGCTCGGCAACCGGTACGACGAGCAGGACGCGATGCTGTTCTTCGACGACGTTTTCCTGCCGCGCGAACGCATCTTCCTGCTCGGCGACTCCCTGCGCGCGCTCAAGGGCCTCGGCCGGATCAACGTCTGGAGCCTGCAGAGCACGCACATCCGCTTCCTCGCCCGGATGAAGTTCTTCGCCTCGGTCGCGAAGAAGCTCGCGCACTCCATCGGCGTGGACACCTTCCGCGGCATCCAGGAACAGCTGGGCGAACTCCTCTCCTACGTCCAGACGCTCGAACTGGCGATCAAGGGCGCCGAGTCGGACGCGGTCGTGACGCCCGGCGGGCACCTCGCCCCGAGCAACACCAACGGCGTCGGCTTCTGGTCGGCTGACATCTCAGCGCGGATGGTTCAGATCTTGCGCCAGGTCGCCGCGTCCGGCCTCATCATGCAGCCAACCGAAGCCGACCTGGCGAATCCGGAACTGCGCCCGTTCCTGGACCTCTACATGCGCGGCCACGACATCGGAGCCGCGGAGAAGGCGCGGTTGTTCCGGCTCGGCTGGGAACTCGCCGGCTCGAGTTTCGGGATGCGCCAGGAACTGTACGAGTACCTGCACCGCGGCGACCCCGGCGCGGGCCGCACCCGGCTGTTGCGCTTCTACGACACGTCGGCGACGGACGCGCGCGTCGACGAACTCATCAGCAAGCCGCTCGCCTGAGACCGCAAGGAGCCTTCCGTGATCATCGACGTCCACGGCCACATGTCCGCGCCGGACGCCTACTACGCCTGGAAAGCCTCGCTGCTGTCGCATCGCGGCGCGCACGGCGGCAAACCCCCGGCCATCAGCGACGACGCGCTCGCCGCCGCGTACCACCACCCGCATCCGAGTTTCGGTGATATCTCACATCTGGCGCACCTCGACGGCGCCGGTATCGACCTGCAGATGATCTCGCCCCGTCCGTTCCAGATGATGCACAGCGAACGGCCGGCCAAGCTCGTGCAGTGGTTCACCGAGGAGACCAACAACCTCATCCACCGCGCGACCGAACTGTTCCCCGGCCGGTTCAAGGGCGTCGCCGGGCTGCCGCAGAGCCCGGACCTGACGCCGCGGGAATGGACCGCTGAACTGCGCCGCACGGTGACGGAGCTCGGCTTCGTCGGCGCGATGCTCAATACCGATCCGTACGAGGGCACGGAAACCCCGCTCGCCCTCGGCGACCGGTACTGGTACCCGGTGTACGAGGTGCTGTGCGAACTTGACGTGCCGGTGCTGCTGCACGCGGCCGGGTGCAAGCCGCCCGCGCGCGAACCGTACAGCCTGCACTTCATCCAGGAAGAAACCGTCGCGGTGTGGAGCCTCGTGAACTCGGGAGTGCTGAAGGACTTCCCGGACCTCAAGGTGATCGTCTCGCACGGCGGCGGCGCGATTCCGTACCAGGTGGGCCGGTTCCTGCCGTCGGTGGTGCGCACCGGAGTGTCCTATCTGGACAAACTGCGCCGGCTGCACTTCGACTCTTGTCTCTACACCCAGGACAGCCTGGAGCTGCTGATGAAGGTCGTCGGCACCGACCGGGTGCTGTTCGGCTCGGAGAAACCGGGCACCGGATCGCAGATCGACCCGGAGACCGGCCGCTGGTTCGACGACATCCACCTGCTCATCGACGACATCGCCTGGCTCAGCGAAAAGGAGCGCGCCGACGTCCTCGAAAACAACGCCCGCGCGCTCTTCCAGCTCTGAGGGGGACGACCATGACGGAGATCGTCGCCGGATTCGGCACCTCGCACGGACCGCAGCTGAAGGCGCCACCACCGCACGCCTGGGATATCAGGGGTACGGCGGACCGCGCCAGCAAGGCATTGAAGTTCCGCGGCGAGACCTACCGCTACGAGGAACTGCGCGAGCTGCGGGAAGACTTCTCGCAGGAGATCACTCCGGAGGTGATGGCGCGTCGCTGGGAGAGCTGCCAGCGGTCGATGGACCGGCTCGCGGACTTCATTCGTGCTCAGGACGTCGATGTCGTCGTCATCGTTTCCAGCGACCACAAGGAAACCTACGGCGACGAATGGCTCGCCCCGTTCTCGGTGTTCTGGGGCGACGAGGTCGCGCATGTGCCGTTCACCCAGGCGCAGCTCGACGCGATGGCGCCGGGCCTGGCCGAGGCCGCGGCCGGCGACGTCCCGGACCGCACGATCATGCGGCCCACGCACCGCGCGCTCGGCAAGCACCTCATCCAGTCCACCCAGGCCGAGGACTTCGACACCGGCGCCACCGAGGTCATCCCGGCCGGGCGGTACGAGAACCACGCCATTCCGCACGGCTTCGGGTTCATCTACCAGCGGTTCCTCGGCCAGGAATCGACGCTGCCGATGGTGCCGATCTTCATCAACACCTTCTGGGAGCCCAATCCGCCGGGGGCCAAACGCTGCTACGACTTCGGTCGCGCGGTCGCGCGGGCGATCCGGTCGTTTCCCGGGGACCTGCGCGTCGGCGTCGTCGCGTCGGGCGGGCTCAGCCACTTCGTGATCGACGAGAAGCTGGACCAGGAGTTCCTCCAAGCGTTGCGGGACCACGACGCTGGCTACCTCTCGAGCGTCCCAGCCGCCGAGATGCGATCCGGTGCCTCGGAGCTGCGCAACTGGATCGCGGTTGCCGGTATCGCCGACGAAGCCGGGCTCGAGGTGACGAGCGTGGACTACGAACCGTGCTACCGAACGGAAGCTGGCACCGGCAACGCGATGGGTTTCCTTACCTGGGAACGGAAGTGACTATGTCTCCCGAAGAGATCATCACCGCGCTGCGCGGACTCGACAGCTGCGCGGTTTCGGACGCATTGGACACCCTCGGCCTGCCCGGCGCGGTCACCGCGCTGAAGCCGATGTGGCCTGTGGGAACGGTCCTGGCTGGTCGGGTGCGCACGGTCACCGCCGCGCCCAAGGCGACCGCCGGACCGGCGACGCACATCGCCACCCCGCTGGTCGCGATCACCGAGCCGGACGACGTCGTGGTGATCGACAACCACGGCCGCACGGATGTTTCGTGCTGGGGTGGCCTGCTCACCGAGGCCGCGGTCCGGCGCGGCGTAGCCGGCGTCATCGTGGACGGTGCCTGCCGCGACGTCCAAGAGAGCGAAGCGCGGAAGCTTCCGGTCTTCGCGCGCACGGCTGTTCCGGTCAGCGCGCGGGGCCGCATCGTCCAGGCCGCTATGGACGAGCGTATCCAGATCGCTGGTATCTCAGTTGCCCCGCAAGACTTTGTGCTCGCGGATGTCAACGGTGTCGTTTTCGTCGCCGCCGGAGCCGCTCAACGCGTCATCGAACTCGCGCAGCGGATCGCCGATCGGGAAGCCCGGATGGCGGAGGCGGTCCGGTCCGGTCGTGACGTGCAAGAAGTCATGCACGATTCCCAATTCCCCTCAGTCACCGTGGAGCAGCACTGATGTCTCTCCTTGACCGCTTCTCCGCGCTCGGCACCGCGACGGTCTCCGACGCCCTCGACAAGCTCAAGCGCCCGGGCAGCCTGCTCGGTCTCGCTCCGCTCGCGGACGGACAGCGCATGGTCGGCCGCGCCTTCACCGTGCGGTACATCAGTGCGCAGGTTCCCGCGGGCACCGTCGGCGACTTCATCGACCAGGTCGAACCGGGCCAGGTGATCGTGCTCGACAACGACGGACGGCTCGACTGCACCGTGTGGGGCGACATCCTGACCGCAGTAGCGCACCAACGTGGTATCTCAGGCACGGTCATCGAAGGGGTCTGCCGCGATACACACCGCGCGCTGTCCATCGGCTACCCGATCTACAGCCGCGGTCGGTTCATGCGCACCGGCAAGGACCGGGTCGAGGTGGCCGAGGAACGCGGGCCAGTGACGATCGGCGGCGTAACAGTCCGGCACGGCGACATCTTGCTCGGCGACTCGGACGGGGTCGTGGCGATTCCGCGCGACTGCGAGGACGACGTGTTGGAAGTCGCCGAGATGATCCAAGCGCGGGAGGAAGCGATCCTCGCCGCGGCGCTCGGTGGCGCGACGATCGCCGAGGCCCGCGCGAAGTACGGCTACCACGATCTGCAGCGGGCGGACGCATGACCACATTGGCCGAAGACACCAAGGAACTGCTGACGCTCGGCACGGCCACCCTGTACGAAGCTTCTGGCCTCGACTGCTTCCTGGACGCCGCGTTCCGGCCAGCCTGGGACGGCGCGCAGATTGTGGGGCGCGCGGTGCCGGTGTCGGCGCAAATCGGCGACAACCTCGCGCTGCACCACGGGATCGAGGCCGCTGGCCCAGGTGACGTGCTTGTGGTCGACGCCGGTGGCGCGCCGTTCGGGTACTGGGGCGAGGTGATGGCGGTCGCGGCGCAGGCCCGAGGGATCAATGGCTTGGTCATCGACGGCGGCGTCCGCGATACCCGGCAGCTCGCGTCGCTCGGATTCCCGGTGTTCAGCACGGCGATCTCGATCCGCGGCACGATCAAGAACTGGCCAGGCACCGTCGGCCGCCCGATCACCTTGCGCGGCCGGGTGGTTCGCCGCGGTGACATCGTCGTGGCCGACCGGGACGGCGTCGTCGTGCTCCCGGCCGGAGAGTACGACCGGGTCCTGGCCGCGTCCCGCGCCCGTGCCGAGAAGGAAGAGTCCTATCTGGACCGGCTCCGTTCCGGCGAGACCACTTTGGACGTCTACGACTTTCGCGGCCTCGGCGTCCCGGACGAAGGGAGGTGACCCGATGACCTCCGACCAGCAACGGATCGACAGTTTCCGCCAGGCCGCTGGGCGATTCGCTTCCGGCGTCACGGTGGTGACTACCGCGCTCGACGGTCACCTTTACGGAATCACCGCGACGTCGTTCGTCTCCCTTTCGCTGAACCCCCTTTTGGTGACAGTCTCGATCAATTCGCACAGCCCGATCCTCGACGAAATCCGCGCGAGCGGAGTCTTCGCGATCAACGTGCTGGGCCGCCATCAACAGGACGTTTCCGCGTGCTTCGCTCGACGCGGACGCGGCCGGAGCAAGGAACGGTTCGACGAGGTCGAGACGCACACCGAAGCCACCGGCGCGCCAGTCGTCACCGGTGCGCTGAGCTGGTTCGACTGCACTGTGCACACCATGCTGGGCGGCGGCGACCACATCATCCTCGTCGGCGAAGTCGTTTCCGCGGGCGGGGGAACCGGGCAGCCGCTGCTGTACTGGTCCGGCGAATACCGCGAACTCAGCACGGCGGAAGAGGCCGAGGCGGACATCGGGCGGATCGCCGATTCGCTCTCCATCCAGCTGCATTTGCACGGCATGCGCACCGAACAGCTTTTGGAGGCACAGCACGCGGTTGAACCAGCGGCCGCCGCGCTCGCCGCACGGGCGGCCGGCGACGACCAAGTCGCACAATTGCGGGAACTGGTCGAGGAATCGGAGAAGCACGTCCACGACGCCAGCCGGTACAACCCGTTGTCGCTGGAATTCCACGCCCGGCTCGGCTTGCTCAGCGGAAATCCGGCGATCGCCGCGTCGGTCGGCGCGCTGAACCGCCCTCGGGAAAGCGTTTATGCCGTGCACACCAACGCCGAGCGGGCGACCCGTGCGGTCGATGCGCACCGCCGCATCCTTCAGGCCATTGAGGACCGTGACGAGGAGGCCGCACGTCGGCTGATGACCGAGCACCTTGGCGTGGTGGCGCAAGGAATGCCGTGCTGAACGGAGAAACCATGGACGCAGACGTCCTCATCGTCGGGGCCGGTCCGGTCGGCCTGGTCGCCGCACTCGACCTGAGCAGCCGCGGGGTGTCGGTGATCGTCGTCGAGGAACGGGAGTTTCTCGAACCGCCGAACGTCAAATGCAATCACGTCGCCTCGCGCACCATGGAAAGCTTCCGCCGGCTCGGAATCGCCGCGGAGGTGCGCGCCGCCGGACTGCCGCGCGACTATCCGCAGGACGTCGCGTTCCGGACCTCGCTGACCGGGCGGGAACTGTCGCGCATCCCGATCCCGGCGAGCGGGGAGCGGTACACCTCCCGGGTCGGTCCCGACACGAACTGGGCGACGCCTGAGCCGCCGCACCGGATCAACCAGACGTTCCTGGAGCCGATTCTCGCCCGGAACGCCGCTGCCGCCCCCGGCGTGACCCTGCTCAACCGCACCCGGTTCCAGGCGGTGAGCCAGGACGAATCGTCCGTTTCGGCAATAGTGTCCGACGGCACGGGCGAACGGACTCTGCGCGCGCGGTACTTCATCGGAGCGGACGGCGGCCGTTCGGCGGTGCGCAAGCAGATCGGCGCGAAGCTCAGCGGCGATCCAGTGCTCCAGCATGTGCAGTCCACTTGCATCCGTGCACCGAAGCTGTACTCGCTGATGTCCGCCGACGAACCGCGGGCGTGGGGGTATTACACGTTCAATTCACGCCGGGTCGGGCACGTGTACGCGATCGACGGCACTGAAACCTTCCTCGTGCACACCTACCTTTCATCGCCGGAAGAAACCGTCGACCGGGATGCGGCGATCCGCGCGATTCTCGGTGTGGACGAGGCGTTCGAGTACGCCGTCGTGTCCAAAGAGGACTGGATCGCGCGCCGTCTGCTCGCCGACCGGTTCCGCGACCGGCGGGTGTTCCTCGCCGGGGACGCTTCGCATCTGTGGGTGCCGTTCGCCGGATTCGGGATGAACGCGGGCATCGCGGACGTGCTCAATCTGACCTGGTTGCTCGGTGCCCACCTTGGTGGCTGGGCTGCGGAAGGGATCCTGGACGCCTATGAAGCCGAACGGCGGCCGATCACCGAACAGGTCTCGCACTTCGCGATGAACCACCAGCGAAAGCTTGCCCGGCCAGGGCTTCCCGCGGAGCTGGAGGACGACACCCCGGCCGGTGACGCGGCGCGCATGGCGTTCGGCGCTGCCGTACGGGAGTTGAACGAGCCGCAGTTTGCCGCCGCTGGGCTGAATTACGGGTATGCGTACCACGATTCACCGATCATCGCTTACGACGGCGAAGAAGCACCCGGCTACACGATGGGCAGCTACACACCGTCCACTGTGCCCGGTTGCCGTGCCCCGCACTTCACGCTGGCGGACGGCTCCTCGCTGTACGACCACTTCTCACCCGGCTACACGGCGATCACCGGGCGCGGCGTTGATATCTCAACGCTGACCGGTGAAGCGGCACACCGAGGTATCCCATTCGCGGTTGTTGAAGTGACCACGCTGCCAGCTGAATATCTTTGTCCTGTCACGTTGGTACGTCAGGACCAGACTGTGGTCTGGCGAGGTGCTCCGCCCGACCGGGCGGCTGCGGCCGAGTTGTGGGAAAAGCTTCGCGGCGCTTGACCCCTTGGCCCCCAGTGAAGGCCTCCTCGAGGAAATCCCTCGAGGAGGCCTTCACTGGTTTCACCGGCGGATGATTTTGCTGGCCGCCATGGCTTTCAGGCCTTCCACGCCGAACTCCAGCCCGTATCCCGACGCCTTCGTGCCGCCGAAGGGGATCGCCGGGTCGACGCCGCCGTGCTGGTTGATCCACACGGTGCCCGCCTCCAGCCGCTGCGCTACCGCGTTCACCTGGTCCGCGTCGGCACCCCAGACCGAAGCGCCCAACCCCTGGTCAGTGCCATTGGCGCGGCGCACCGCGTCGTCCACGTCGGTGTAGCGGATCACCGGCAGCACCGGTCCGAACTGCTCCTCGTCGACTACCGCGGCGCCGTCCTCGACGTCCGCGATGATCGTCGGCCGGTAGAACAGCGGCCCCAGTTCGGTCGCTGGCATGCCACCGGTGACGATCCGGGCACCGCGCGCCCGCGCTTCTTCGACCAGCCGGGAGACGATCTCGAACTGCGCGGGGTTCTGCACCGGCCCGAGCCGGTTCGCCTTGTCCCGTCCCGGTCCCATCGGCGCTTTCTCGGCGCGTTCGGCCAGCGCGGAGACGACGTCGTCGTAAAGCGATTCGTGCACGTAAAGCCGTTTGAGCGCGGCGCACACCTGGCCGGTGTTCATGAAAGCCGCCCAGAAGAGCTTGTCGGCGACGGCTTCCACGTCCGTGCCGGGCAGCACGATCGCCGCGTCGTTCCCGCCCAGTTCCAGGGTGAGCCGCGCGAGGTTGCCCGCCGAGCTTTCGACGATCCGGCGTCCGGTCGCGGTCGAGCCGGTGAACACGATCTTGGCGATCCGCGGATGCGCGGCCAGCGCGGCGCCCACCTCGCGATCCCCGGAGACCGCGGTCAGCACGTCCGCGGGAAGGTGGCGGCGGAAGATCTCCGCGAGCGCGAGCACGCTCAGCGGCGTGTGCTCGGAAGGCTTGAGCACCACCGTATTCCCCATCCGCAACGCCGGCGCGACGTGCCACACCGCGATCATCACCGGGAAGTTCCACGGGCCGATCGACGCTACGACGCCGAGCGGGACGTAGTGCTGTTCCGCGCCATCCGGAAGCGGCTGCGGTTCGAGCACCGTGTCCGCCGCGGCCCGGAGCCAATGCGCGGCGCCGTGCGCCTCACCGGCACCGCCGGCCTTGCCTTGCTCCGCGGTGATGATCTCGCCGAGTTCTTCGGCGTGCGCGTCGATGTCGTCCGCGATGACGTGCAGGATTCGCGACCGTTCAGCGTGTCCCAGCGCGGCCCAAGACGGCTGTGCGGCCGCCGCGGCGGCGACCGCGGCGTTCAGCTGGTCGACCGTGTGCACCGGTGCGTGGCCGACGACTTCCCTGGTCGCGGCGTCCAAGACGGGCCGCCCGCGGTCGTCGGCGACCGAGACGGTGGTCAGCAGTGCGTTCATGCGGGACCCTTCCGTAAAAGTTCACATTGAATATAGTCAATTGCGGGCGGCAGGACCAGGCGCGACTAGCGCGGCTACCGGAGGCCGGCGAGCGTCGCGATCCGCAGTCCGGTGTGGAGTTCGCGGCGCACCTTCCCGTCGGCAAGATCGACGTCCGCGACCGCGCGGACGCGATCCAGCCGGTAGTAGAGGGTGCTGCGGTGGACGTGCAGCGTCAGCGCAGTGCGCTGGGCATCGCAGCCGCAGTCGAGATAGGTCTCCAGGGTCTGTGCGAGATCCGGTCCGGACTGCGCGGCGAGCAGCCGGCGGACAGCATCGGGGAGATCTGAGATATCAACGTCTTCGAGCGGGAGTTGCAACAACAGCCGGTCCAATCCCAGCTCGGACCAGTGGACCACGCAGCCGGTGTCGCCGCCGCGCAAGGCAATCCGGGCTTCCCGCAGCGACCGGTGCGCCGCGGACAGCGGCGCGTGCGCCCCGCCGACTCCCGCGTGCAGTCCGGAAAAGGCGGGCTGCGCAAGGAGGGCCGACAGTCGGGCGGTGTCGATTTCGTACGGCACCAGCAAGACCGCTTCGCTGCCGAGCACCGCACCGGCCGCTTTCAATGTGGGGAAGACCGGAATGCTCGACAACGCCCGGTCCAGCACGAGCCGGAGTGTCGCGGAACTGGGCTCGGCCCGCGGCGGGGTCGCGATGGAGATGACCGTGTAGTGCGGGACGGGGGAGAGCAGGCCGCTCGCGAGCAGTTCGTCGGCGGCGCGGACGCGCTGGTCCTCGTTGCCCTCGAGAAGCGCGGCGAGCAGGCGTCGGGCCCGGTCCTCGTCTTCCCGGTTTCCGAGCGCCATGGCGGCCAGCAGCAATCCGATCTGGTCCCGGCGTTCGCGCAGCTCGTCGTCGTCCTCGTAGGCGGATTCGTCGTCCTCGGGGATTGTCGAGGAGAGGTAGCCGACCAGCCGCCCCTCGTGCCGCACCGGCGCGACCAGCCGGGACTGCCCGCCGTCGAGCGGCGGGATCCGGACCGGCTCCCGCGCCTGGCCGACCCGATAGTCCCTAATGGACTCCCGGGCGCGCGAAGATCCTTTGTGGGACAGGATGATCGCCAGCCGGGCGTGGTCGACGTCCTGGTCGTGCACGCTGAACGCGATCACCGTGAAGTCGACGTCGAACACGATGACCGGCCGCCCGAGCCGGTCGGCGTAGGCCTGCACCTGTCCTTCGAGAGTCATGCCCGCCTCTTCCGTTGCCAGCTGCCGGAGATTTGATCTATATTCATTATAGACATTTGACGAGAGGGCTCCGCATGGCACAGATGACAGGCGGTGACGCGCTCGCCAGGGCGCTCATCAGCGAGGGCGTCGACACGGTCTTCGGCATTCCCGGGGTCCAGCTGGACGGGCTCACCGACGGCATGTACCGCGAGCGCGACGAGCTGGAACTGGTCGTCCCGCGGCACGAGCAGGCGACCAGCTACATGGCGGACGGCTACTACCGCGCTTCCGGGCGGCCCGGCGTGGCGATGGTCGTGCCGGGGCCTGGAGTACTGAACGCCGGCGCTGGTATGGCAACGGCCTATGCCTGTTCCTCGCAGGTGATGCTGTTGGCCGGGACTGTCCCGTCGCCGCTCGTCGGGTCCGGGCTCGGGGCATTGCACGAGATTCCCCGGCAGACCGACACGGTCCAGGGGCTGACGAAATGGTCGGCGCGGCCGAAGCGGGTCGAAGAGATTCCGGACCTCGTGCACGAGGGATTCCGGCAGATGCGGACCGGGCGGCCGCGGCCGGTCGCGCTTGAGCTGGGGCCGGACTTGCTGCACGCGGTGGCGGATCTCAATCCGGGGGAGCCGTTCGGGGTGCGGGAGCCGGAGGCTCCGGAGCGGGAGGTGGCGGACCTTGTTCGGTTGCTGGCGGCTTCCGCGCGGCCGGTGATTCATGTCGGCGGGGGGATGCGTGACCCGCGCGCGTTCAAACTGCTGGCCCGGCTCGCTGAATTGCTGGACGCGCCGGTGGTGATGAGCGAGAACGGGCGAGGGGCGATCGATGCCCGGGATCCGCATGCGTTGCCCGCGTTCGCGTTGTGGGAGTTGCGGGCTACGGCGGATTTGGTGGTGTCGTTTGGCAGCCGGTTCCTGACACCGTTCGGGCAGCAGTTGAATATCGGCGACGCACGGCTTGCGTTGGTCAATATCGACGCTGCTGATCTTCGAGCGCCTCGTCGTCCGGATCTCGCGATCAATGCTGATGCGGTGGCGGTGTTGGCGGCGTTGGTGGAACGGCTCTCGCCCCGGGTTGCGTGGGGTTCCGAGCTGACTCGGTTGCGCGAGGATTGCAACGCTCGGATTCGGAAGCAGGCTGGGCCGCAGATGGAGTTCGTGGACGCGATCCGGGCCGCGTTGCCGGAGGATGGGGTTTTCGTCAACGAGCTGACGCAGATCGGGTATGTGTCGACGTATGGGTTTCCGGTGCGGGCGCCTCGGTCTTATGTGTGGCCGGGGTATCAGGGGACGCTCGGGTATGCGATGCCTACCGCGCTGGGGGCCGCGGTGGGGGCTGGCGGGCGGCCGGTGGTCGCGGTTACCGGGGACGGGGGGATCGGGTGGTCGATGCAGGAGTTCGCTACGGCCAAGAAGTACGGGATTCCGCTGGTGACTGTATTGTTCGAGGATTCCCGGTTTGGGAATGTGTGGCGGATTCAGCGGGATACTTACGGGGGGCGGTTCATCGGGTCGGACTTGACTAATCCGGACTTTGAGCTGCTTACGCGGGCGTTTGGGCTGGATTTTGCGCTGGCGGAGGATGCTGCCGCGGTGGAAAAGTGCGTGGGGGCGGCGGTTGCGGCTCGGCGGCCTGCGGTGGTGAAGGTGCCGGTCGGGGTTTTTCCTTCGCCTTGGCCGTTGATTCACGAGAAGCGTTGACGGCTCGTCGCCCTGGCGGGCGACCTTGCCGCGTCTTGAGTTGCGTGGGCCCCCCGATTTTTTAGTGTGACTACGGCGCTGGGGTGCTTGTCAAGGCGGGAAAGATGCCTTGACAAGCACCCCAGCGCCGTGTTTTTGGCTGTATATCGGGGGTGGGGGAGGGGTGGGTGCCTCGCTTGTTTGGGTGCGCTGGTGCGGGTTCAGGGGTGGTGGACGTGGCTTAGTGCGAGGCTTGCCAGGGCTGCTGACTGGTCGGCTAGGACGTTGTCGTCGAAGACTGCGCGGGGGGAGTGGTTCATTTCCGCTGTGTCCGCGTTTTCTCCCTCTGGGGTGGTGCCCAGGAAGATGAAGGCGCCGGGGACTTCGTTCAGTACTGCGGAGAAGCTTTCTGACGCCATTATTGGGTGTTCTAGCGGCACGGCCCGTTCTGCGCCGAACAGGTCGCCGAGTACGTTCAGCGCATGGGTGGCTGCTTTTGGATCATTTGAGGTGACTGGGTAAACCGACTTGAATTCCGTTTCTGCTCGGCAACCGAAGGCTGATGCGATCCCGTCGGTCAGTGAAGGCAGTTCGCGGGACAGGGTCTCCACGCTCTCCGGGGAGAGGGCGCGGATCGTTGCGCCGAGCGTTGCTTCGTCGGGGATGGCGTTGATGATCTCGCTCGCGTGCATTTTGGTCACCGACAGCACCACGGGGTCGAATACCGGGAACCGCCGGGTGACATAGGTGTGCAGTGCCGAAATGATCTGTGCTGCTGCGGGAACCGGGTCCACTGCCTGATGCGGGCGTGATCCGTGTCCGCTGCGGCCGAGTACGCGTACGGTCAGGCTGCTGGCTCCTGCCATGACCGGGCCGGGGCGGGTGGTGAACACGCCGGCGCGGCCGGGCAGGACGTGGATGCCGTATGCCGCCTCGACGCCGGTGAGCACCCCCTCGGAGATCAATCGTTGTGCGCCGCCGCCGGCTTCCTCGCCAGGTTCGAACATGAAGACCACTGAGCCGGCGATTTCGTCGCGGTGGGCGCTCAGCAGTTTCGCTGCGCCGACGAGCGCTGCGGTGTGCAGGTCGTGGCCGCACGCGTGCATCAATCCGGGCGTTTGCGAGGCGAAGGGCAGTCCGGTCTCCTCGGTGACGCGCAGCGCGTCCATGTCCGCGCGCAGCAGGACCGTCGGTCCGGGCCGGGTGCCGCGCAGTACCGCGACGATCGAGGTGAAATCGTGCGGGCCGGGCGTCACTTCCAGGTCCAGTGAGGCCATCGCGTTCAGTACTGTCCGCTGGGTGCGGGGGAGGGCGAACCCGGCTTCGGGCTGGGCGTGGAGGGTGCGCCGGAGGGCGATCAGGTCTGGCAGGAGGGCGGCGGAGTCGGCGAGGATCGAGGCGGAAACCGGCATGGGGCTCCTTAGGCGACGGTGCGTGCCGCGCTGGTGACGCCAGCGTCTAATGTCTACAATCAATATAGACGATGCCGGGTGTTCGGGGTTCCGGTGCGCCTCTAATCTGTCACTACGCGTGACCCGCGTCGGCGACGTCACCGGACCGAGTACTTCGGAGGACCCTTGCCGCAGATCACGAACACCGCCGCAGCCGTCCAGGTCGCTCGCGCGCTCGAGGACGAGATCGTCTCGGAGGGCTGGAGCGCCGGGCACTTCGTCGGCCGCCGCCAAGAACTGATGGCGCGCTTCGGAGTCGCTCCGGCGACGCTGAGCGAGGCGATCCAGCTGCTGCGCGCCCGCGGCATCGTCGACGCGAAGCCCGGCCCGGGCGGCGGGATCTTCGTCGCGACGCGCTCGCCGTTCACGCACCTGAGCGATCAGCTGCTCCAGCTGCGGGAGGGGAAGGCGACCGTGGAGAACTGTCTGCGCGTCCTGGACGCGCTCGACGGTTCGGTGCTGCACGACGCGGTCGAGAACGCGAGCGACGAGGACATCGCTGATATCTCAGCGTGTGCCGAGACGCTGAAGGCGGCCTGGGATTCCGCCGAGGCCCCCACCGCGATCTGGGCGCTGCACGCGCGGATCGCGCAGGTGTCGCCGAATGAGCTTTTGCGCAGCCTGTACACGAATCTCGTGGACTACATCATCGCCGCACGGCTCGAAGGCGTCACCGCGCCGACCACTCAGGAGCGGTTGCGGACGCACCTCGATTTCGCCGAGGCGGTCATGAAGCGCGACCACGACCTGGCGGAGTCGGCGATCGCGCGGCACCGCCGACCTGCTGTGGCAGCCCGGCCTTCCTGATATCTCAAGCGGGCGAACTTGATGGATGTACACGCGCTCAGAATTATGTATATTCATTACAGTTAATCGCTCGGCTTGAGGAGGATGCATGCTGCTGGAGCTCCGCAGTGTGGTCGACCGCGTGCTCGCCGCCCCGGATCGCTCGTCCCGCGGTGCGCAGCCGCCGATCCGCTTGTCCCAGAACGAAATGCCGTGGGCTCCCGCCGACGTCATCGTCGCCGCGATGACCGACGCGGCCCGGAACGCCCATCGCTACCCCGATTACCACCGGGCCGCGGCCCGTGCCGCCGTCGCCGAGGCGATGGGCCTGGACGCCGGGCGCATCGCGATCGACAACGGCTCCGGCACTCTGCTGCACGCGCTCGCCCGGCTGGTGTGCGAACCCGGCGTGCACGGTGTGCGTCCGGCACCGTCGTTCGAGGCGTATGCGGCCGCGCTTTCGCTCGCCGGCGCGGAGTCCACAGAGGTCGGTCTCGACGCGAACGGCGCGATGGATCTCGACGCGATGCTCGCCGCCGTCGGCCCGGAAACCCGCATTGTCTACCTCTGCAATCCCAACAACCCGACGGGCGGGCTGCGCGGTGTCGAGGATATCCGCGAATTCCTGAAAAGCGTCCCGGCGCGCGTGCTGGTTGTTGTCGACGAGGCGTACCGCGAGTTCGTGTCTGCCGAACCGGTGGACGCGACTGTCGGATTGCTCGACGAGTTCGAGAATCTCGTGCTGCTGCGGACATTGTCCAAAGCACACGGTTTGGCGGGCATCCGCGTGGGCTATGCCGCTGCGGCGCCACGGATCGCGGAAGCGCTGCGTCGCACGTCCGTCGGATTCGCGCTCAACAGCGTGGCCGAGGCGGCGGTCATCGCGGCGTTGAGCGCGGAAGGTTTGGCTGTGGCCAAGGAAAGAACCGCGGTCATCGTCTCCGAGCGCGCCCGCGTCGAGGCCGAGCTGACCGCGGCCGGCGTCGCGTATCTGCCCAGCCAAGCGAATTTCCTTTTCCTGCCCGGAGATGCCGCCGAGCTGCTGTCCCGTTTGGAGGCTCGCGGCGTGCTCGCCCGGCCGTTCCCGAAGGCGGGCGGCGCGCGCGTGACGATCGGGCTGCCCGAAGAAAACGACGCGGTGCTTTCCGCTCTCAGGTGACCAATGGTTTCCTCCGACACCGTGTCGGAGGAAACCGGAAGGACTTCGGAGAGCCGCTCGATGAGCCGCCGCACCCGAGTTCTTACGCTAACCGGCAGGACGGACGGAGCGGTTCGTCCCCGCGGCGGGCAACCGGCCGCTCGCAGGAAGGAACGACTGCAGTGACGGAGCGCCTATTCGAGCACGACCGGCGGGCCTCGACGCGCCGCTCGGTGACCGGCGGCGTGCTCAAAGCGACCCTGCTCGCCGGGCTCACGCTGATCTTCGTTTATCCGGTCGCGATGATCGTGCTCGGCGCCTTCCGCGACGGGCTGCCCTCGGACAACATGCCGTTCACGACGAGCGGCCTGCTCGCCGCGTTCGAGTCCCCGGAAACGTGGCACACGCTGTGGAACTCGATCGTGCTGGTCGTCGTGTGCGGCACGATCTCGGTGGCCGGCGGCGGCCTGTTCGCCTGGATCGCGGCCAACACGAACGTGCCCGGCCGCACCCTGCTCACCCCGATCATGGTGATCAACCTCTTCGTCCCGCCGCTGTTTCACACGCTCGGCTGGATCATGCTCGGCAACGCGCAGAACGGGCTGCTCAACCAGCTCGGCCGCGCGCTCGGCACGCACGGGCCGCTGATCAACATCCAGGGCTGGGGCGGGCTGATCCTGCTGACTTCGCTCGGTTATATGCCGTTCGCGTACCTGCTGCTGCTCGGCGCGTTCAAGAACCGCGACCAGTCGCTCGACGAGGCCGCGGCGATCAGCGGCGCGGGAACGGTGCGGACGTTCTTCACCATCACCATCCCGTCGGTCGGCCCGGCGATCACCGGCGCGGCGCTGCTGATCGCGGTGCTGGTGTTCCAGTCGTTCGACGGACCGCAGCTGATCGGCAGGCAGGCGGGGATTTACGTGTTCTCGACGCAGATATATCACTACGTGCGGGATGAGGCGCCAGCCGAATACACCAAGGCGTTCGCGCTGTCCCTCGTGCTGATCCTGCTGGTGCTGCTGCTGTTCCTCGCGCAGCGCTGGATGCTGCGCGGCCGCAGCTTCACCACGCTCACCGGCAAGACGTCCCGGCGCGATCCGCAGGAGCTGGGCCCGATCCGGTGGGTGCTGTCCGCGCTGATCGTCGTGGTGGTGCTGCTGAACTTCCTGCTGCCGCTGTTCGCGATGGTGCTCGGCAGCCTCCAGCCGATCTTCGGGGTGATGAGCACCGGGCTGACCCTCGACAACTACGTCACGATGCTCACCGACCCGCAGTTCAGCTCGAGCCTGGCGCTCACCGCGTGGCTCGCGGTCATCGGCGGCTTCGGGTCGATCTCGATCGCGCTGCTCACGACCTACGTCACCGCGCGGCGCCGGGGATTCCTGCGCAGCTACACCTCGTTCGCGGTCTGGATCCCGTGGGCGCTGCCCGGGGTCGTGCTCGGCCTGGCCTACATGTTCGCCGTGCTCTACCTCCCGGCCTTCCGCGGGCTCTACGGTTCGGCGTTCCTGATGACGCTCGTGCTGGTCGTCGCCACGATCCCGGTGTCGAGCCGGATCGCCGAGGGCGCGCTCGCCCAGCTGTCCCCCGAACTCGAGGAAGCCGGCCGGATGTCCGGCGCGAGCGCGGGACGGGTGCTGGTGACCATCGTGCTGCGCCTGGTGATCCCGAGCTTCCTGGCCGGCTGGTTCCTTTCCGCGCTGTTCATCTCGGGCAACCTCGCCGTGCCGATGCTGCTCGCGCCGCCCGGCCTGGAACCGGTGTCGCTGACCGCCTTCCAGCAGTTCCTCACCGGTGAGATGTCACGGGGCGCGGCACTGTTCATGATCATCCTCCTCGCCGCGTTCGCCGTCCTCGCGCTCGCCGCGGTGTCCGTCAAGCTCGGCGGCCGGTTCCTCGGCCGCGACCGTTCCGCAGGTCCGCTCTCCCGCCTCACCCCCTGATCCGAGAGGAAGAACAATGAAGTTCTCCCGTACGAAACTGCGCGCGCCGGCGTTGGCGCTCACCGCCGGCCTGCTCGCCTCGCTGACCGCCTGCGCGTCGGCGGGCGCGACCAAGTCGAGTACTCCAGTCGAGGTCCCTGGTGCGTCAGCCGAGGCCAACAAATATATGAACGAGCTGTACGACAAGGCGTTCGCGGCCAACCACACCCAGCTCGTGCTGTACGGACCCGGCGTGACCGCGAACCAGGCGATGAACGACGTGTTCACCAAACGCTTCCCCGGGATCAAGCTGCTCCCGCAGGACCAGGCGGACGCGCAGATCCTCACCAAGCTGGACACCGAGGCGCAGAGCGGCAACCGGATCGCGGACATCTACGTCGGCGGCGAATCCCCGCAGGCGGCCGCGAAACCGAACATCTGCACTCCGGCGGACGTGCGCACGGCCGATCCGGGGTTCAAGATCCCGACCGACAACGACGGCAGGCTCACCTACTTCGCCTTGCGCTACTTCGGGTTCGTCTACAACACCGACCAGGTGCAGAAGCAGGACGCGCCGAAGAACTGGCACGACCTGCTCGACCCGAAGTGGAAGGGCAAGATCGCGGTCGGCGACATGACCGTGCCCGGCGGCATCCGGTACATCCTCGAATCGCTGATGCTGCCCGAGAACGAGAAGAAGTGGGGCCGCTCCTACCTCGAGAAGCTCGCCGCGCAGGATCTGCAGATATCTCAATCCGAGCCGATGGTGCCCACAGATGTCGCCAGCGGCCGGTTCCCGGTCGGCATCGCGGTATATCAGGGCTACTTCGAGGCGCAGAAGCAGAAGGGCGCGCCGATCGAGATGGTGTTCCCGCTCGAGGACGGCGGAAACTACATGGCGCGCTCGGCGCTGTGCGTGATCAAGGACGCGCCGCACTCCCAGGCGGCCCAGCTGTACGTCAACTGGCTGTACTCGCCGGAAGGCCAGAAAGCCCTGGCGGAGAAGGACAATTCCTACGGCCGCACTCCGACCGCGCCCGGCCCGCCCGGACTGCCGTCGCTGGACAAGCTGCCGCGGCTGCCGTTCTCGAACCCGGACCCCGCGTTCAACAAGCCCTACTTCGACTTCATCACCCAGGCGTTCAAGAAGTAGCACCTCGCCTCCCGGCCGAAGAGAAAGCGCAGGTCACGATGACCGAGGTCCAGGTATCCGGACTGACCAAGAAGTACGGCGCGAAGGCGGCGCTGCACGAACTGGACCTGACGATCGAGTCGGGGCAGTTCGTGACGCTGCTCGGCCCCTCGGGCTGCGGCAAGACCACGACGTTGCGCTGCCTGGCCGGGCTGGAGCGGCCGACGTCCGGCCGGATCGTCATGGGCGACCGGGTCGTGGTCGACACCGCGCGGCGCACGTTCGTGCCCGCGGACAAACGCAAGGTCGGCATGGTGTTCCAGAGCTATGCGCTCTGGCCGCACCTGAGCGTCACCGACAACGTCGCGTATCCGCTGAAGGTGGCCCGGATGCCCGGCCGGGAGCGCGCGCAGCGGGTGCGGGAAATGCTGGACGCGGTCGGTCTTTCCGATCTCGGGAAACGTTCGGTCACCGCTTTGTCGGGCGGTCAGCAGCAGCGCGTGGCACTCGCCCGTGCGCTGGCCGCCCGGCCGGGGATCATTTTCTACGACGAACCGTTGTCCAATTTGGACAGCAAACTGCGGTATCAGATGGGCCAGCAGGTGCGCTCGCTGCACAACCGGTTCGAGACGACGTCGGTCTACGTGACGCACGACCAGGAGGAAGCGATCACGCTGTCCGACCGGATCATCGTGATGAGCGAGGGCGTCATCGTCCAGTCCGGCACGCCGAGCGACCTGTACGACCGCCCGAATTCGGCGTATGTCGCGGATTTCATGGGATTTCAGAACATTCTTCCCGGAACCGTCACCGGGGTGCGCGGCAAAACCGCCGAGGTGCGGGTCGACGACACCTCGCTGGTCTTTTCCGGGATCACGACCGGCGAAGTTTCGCTCGGGGACCGGGCCGACATCGCGTTCCGCGCGGCGCACGCCCGGCTGTCCTCGGA
Source organism: Amycolatopsis sp. VS8301801F10 (assembly GCF_046195355.1). Taxonomy (NCBI): domain Bacteria; kingdom Bacillati; phylum Actinomycetota; class Actinomycetes; order Pseudonocardiales; family Pseudonocardiaceae; genus Amycolatopsis; species Amycolatopsis sp. VS8301801F10. The sequence continues at coordinate 3,540,422 of NZ_CP176065.1, forward strand.
GGGTTCGGGGGTTCCCGGCGCGTTTCGCGGGACTGTCGAGCGCACCACTTATCTCGGCAGCGCCGTCAACCTCCTCGTCCGCGCGGACGGCCTCCCGATGCGCGTGCGCACCGAAACGGCCGAACTGTCCGCGGAATCCGTCCCGACCGCGGGCGAGGAACACACTTTCGCGGTCAGCCCCGACCGCGCCGTCGTCATCCCGCACGAGAACGCGGCTCCCTCCGACGACGATTACCTGACCACGATGACCGATGCCGCCGTCGCGCCCCGCTGACGCCGGACGAAGGGAAGAATCCGTGCCCGCTTTGCCCACTCCTCGTTCCGACGGGCCGCGGATCCGTGAACTCGCCGAGATCGGCGGGCGCACCGACACCCGCGACGTGCTCGCCCACGCGACCAAACAGGCCGAACGGGAGTACGACGACTATTTCATCGTCGACATCGACGCGCACGTCTCGGAAGACCATTTCTGGGGCGAGGTGCTGGAACTCATCGACAACGACGTGTGGCGCCAGATCGGCATGGACCAGTTCGGGAAGTTCGCCGGCAACAACGCATTGCTGAACATCCAGCCTGGTATGTCACACCAGAGCGTTGGCGGACGGATCGGGCACCAGGGCCGCAAAGAGCCGCTCGACGGGGTGGACGGGCATCCCTTCGTCGCCGCTGCTCGCCGCGGCATGGACGCGATGGGGCTGGACTACCAGGTCGTGTTCCCGAGCGCGATGCTGTTGCTGGGCATGCATCCGCAGGACGAGATCGAGGTCGTGCTCGGCCGGGCGTTCAACCGCTGGCTGACTGAAGTCGTTCTGCCGCAGGACGATCGGCTCAAGGGCATGTTGTATCTGCCGTACAACACGCCGGAGGTTTGCGAGGAGCTCGTCGAGAAGTACGCCGACAACGCCGGGATTATCGGGTACACGGTGTGTTCGACGCGCAACAATCCAGTGCATTCGGATGTCTACACCCGGTTGTACAAGCTGATCGAGGACAGCGGTAAGCCGCTCGCGTTCCACTCCGGGTATCACTGGGGGGATCCGTCGTTCGCTCAGCTGAACCGGTTCTTGTCGATGCACGCGTTGTCCTTTACGCATTACAACCAGATTCATGTGACGAACTGGATCATCAACGCGATGCCGGAGCGGTTCCCACGGCTGAAGATGGTGTGGGTGGAGAGCGGGCTCGCGTGGATCCCGTTCCTGATGCAGCGGCTCGACCACGAGGTGCTGATGCGTCCCAGCGAGGCACCGGGGCTGACTCGGTTGCCCAGCGAGTACATGAAGGACATGTGGTATACGAGCCAGCCGATGGAGCGTACCAGCATGGAGTTGCTGGAGGCCGGGATGAAGGCGTTCAACGCGGAGACGCAGTTGTTGTATTCGTCGGACTGGCCGCATTGGGACTGGGACGCGCCGTCGACCATCACGCGGCTGCCGTTTTTGTCTGAGCAGGCCAAGCGGAACATCCTTGGGCTTAACGCCGCCCGGGTTTTCAATCTTCCTACTGACCGCCGGAAGCCCGCCGCGCAGAGCGTGCTCCGTGAGCGTCCGGGGGTTTCGTGATCATGACATCTGAACTGACGTCGTTGGTATCTCGGCTCGGGCCGTTGACATCTGAGATCGCTTCCGGGGACCAAGCCGCCGCGGTGGCCGATGAGGAGATCGCTGATGTGTTGTACGCGGCGGCTCGGTTGTTCTCCGCCAAGACTGATCGGGTGGGGAAGATTTCCTGGCCGATTCGCGAGGACGCGTTGACTGCTACGGAGACTGTGGTTCTGGTTACCGCGTTGCTGGACGCCGCGGATGTCAATCTTTTCGATATGGCGATCTGGTATCGGAGGGCCGAATGAGTGCGGTGCGGCGAGAGGTCGTTGTCGCCGGGTTCGCGGATCTCCAGGCGCGGGGGCGGATCGTGGTGGAGGTCGACGGGCTGGAGGTGGGGGTTTACTTTCATGCCGGGGAGGTGCGGGCTTGGCATAATGTGTGTCCGCATCAGGGCGGGCCGGTGTGCCAGGGGAAGATCATGCCTCGGACTGTTCAGCCGGTTCGGGAGGATCGGAAGAGCGCTGGGCCTGCGTTTCATCCGGCTGATCGGAATATTGTTTGCCCTTGGCATGGGTTTGAGTTCGATGTGTTGACTGGGCGGCATCCGGCGGATGGGCGGGTGGGGTTGCGGGGGGTTCCGGTTCGGGTGGTGGGGGATGAGGTTGTGGTGACTGTGTGAAGTGTGGGGCGGCGGCTCGTCGCCTGGCGGCGACATTGCGCCCGGGTGGTTGCGTGGGCCCCCCGATTTTTTAGTGTGACTACGGCGCTGGGGTGCTTGTCAAGGCGGGAAAGATGCCTTGACAAGCACCCCAGCGCCGTGTTTTTGGCTGTGTATCGGGGGTGGGGGAGGGGTGGGTGCCTCGCTTTTGGGTGCACCGGTGCGGTTGGGGGTGGGTGCCGCGTTTGTTTGGGTGCGGTTGGGGGGTGGGGGAGAGGCGTCCTGGCGGACGCTTTGCTTCTGGGTCAGAGTGTGTTCGGGTCTATTTCTACTGCGGCGAAAAGGGTTCTCGCGCAAAGATCTCGCAGTTCTTCCGTGCTGATCTTGGGCTCGTCCAGCCAGTCGAGAATCAGTGTCGCCACAAACGAAAGCCATCCTCGGACTGCCAGGCGGGTCGTTGGCGTGACTGGGCGCAGCAGGCTCACCGCGGACAGGATTCGCTCGGCGTTGGCTGCCATTCCTGCTTCGCAGATTTCCCGGATCTCGCGGTCGGCGTCGCCTGCGCTTCGGTGCACGATGCGGTAGCCGTCGGGGTGGGTGCGGGCGAACTCGAGGTATACCTCCAGTCCGGCGCGCAGCTGCTCGGCCACTGGCAGCGCGGGGTCGGGTTCGCTCATCTTCAGCAGCTGGTCGCGCTGCTCGCGGACGATCGCGGCGAAGAAATCCTTCTTCGTGGGGAAGTAGTGGTACAGCAAACCGCGCGAGACGCCGGCGATTTCGGCTACCTCTTCGATCCACACCTCGTCGTACGGGCGGCCCGCGAACAGGCCTGCTCCGATGGTCAGCAGCTGTTCGCGCCGCTGCTCCGTGCTCAGGCGCGTCCGCATCCTCCCAGCTTACTTGACACCGGTTCAGCAGCGGGGGATCGTGACCCTATTGGATGTGGGTTCAGTAGGGGAGCGACACGTTGGACACCACCGCGATTCCGCACCGTCCGGGGCGGCTGCCCGTCGTCGGCGACCTGCTCGGGGCCAGTTTTCGCACACCGCTGCAGGGGACCATGCGCGCCGGCGAGAAGCTCGGGCCGATTTTCACCCGCAAGTTCTTCGGTCTCGAGATCGTGTTCGTCACCGGGGTCGGCCTGGTCACCGAGCTGAACGACGAGACGAAGTTCGGCAAGCACGTCGGGCTCGGTGTCGAGCGGTTGCGCGCGGTCGCGGGCGACGGGCTGTTCACCGCGCACACCCGCGAGCCGAACTGGCGGCTGGCCCACGACATCCTGCAGCCCGCGTTCTCCGCGGAATCGATGCGCCGCTACCACTCGACGATGCTCGAGGTCGTCGGCGAGCTGACCGCGGCGTGGGACCGCGCGACCGGGCCGGTCGACGTCGCCGCCGACATGACGCGGCTGACCCTCGAGACGATCGGCCTCGCCGGTTTCGGCTACCGGTTCGGGTCGTTCGAACGCGCTGAACCGCATCCGTTCGTCACCGCGATGATCCGGGCGCTGCGGTTCGCGCAGCTGGAGAACGTGAAGATCCCGTTCGTACGGCGCGTGCTGGCCGGGTCGGCGGCGCAGAACCAGGCTGACATCGCGACCATGACGGATCTGGTCGACGAGGTCATCGAGACGCGCCGACGCGAGGGCGGCGAAGCCCGCGATCTGCTCGGCCTGATGCTTACCGAGGGCCACCCCGCGACGGGCGAGCAGCTCGATCCGGTGAACATTCGCAACCAGGCGATCACGTTCGTCGTCGCGGGCCACGAGACGACGTCCGGCGCGCTGTCGTTCGCGTTGTACTACTTGACGCGCCACCCCGAGCTGATGGAGAAGGCCCGCACCGAAGTCGACGCGGTGTGGGGCGATCGCGAACCGGCCTTCGGGGACGTCGCGAAGCTGCGGTACGTCCGCCGGGTGCTCGACGAGGCGATGCGGCTGTGGCCGACCGCGCCCGGCTACTCCCGGGAAGCGCGCGAAGACGTGGTGCTGGGCGGGAAATACCCGATGCGCAAGGGCGATTCGGTCATCGTCCCGCTGCCGATGCTCCACCGCGACCCGACGGTATGGGGGCCGGATCCGGAGAAATTCGACCCGGACCGCTTCGAGCCGGCTGCGGTGCGGAAGCGTCCGGCGCAAGCGTACAAACCGTTCGGCACCGGGGAACGCGCGTGCATTGGCCGCCAGTTCGCGCTGCACGAAGCGGTGCTGGCGTTGGGGATCATGCTGCAGCGCTACGACTTCGAAGCAGATCCGGCGTACGAGCTGAAGATCGTCGAATCTCTGACGCTGAAGCCGAGCGGGTTCACCGTCCGGCCGCGAATCCGGCAGCGGGCGGCGGTGCTGGCCAGCTGACGCTGGTTCCCCGGACAGCGTTTCGGGCATCGGGACGCTGTTTCTGTTTCAGTCTGCCGAGTAGTGCACCTTTCCCGGGCAGAGCCGCCGCGCTACGATCAGGGCAGTCGTACAGGACGATCGCCCTGTACGGCTGCCCAGGGCGATCGACCAGGAGAAAGCGGATGAGTTCACCGGCGGCGGCACGCGGACGCGACGTGCGGCAGCGGCTGCTGGCAGCGGCCACCGAGCTGGTGCCGGAACGCGGCTGGACGGCGGTGAGCACCCGGGTGCTGGCGGACCGGGCCGGGGTGACGCCGAGCGTGGTGCACTACCACTTCCCGTCGCTGCAGGCGTTGCTGCGCGAGGCGGTTCTCGACGCGATGCGCGAGGTGCTGGAGAGCGTCGGCCCCTCGCTGGCCGCGACGCAGAACCCGGCTGACCTGGTGACTGCGCTGTTCAGGTCGGTCGAGCCGTACACCGGGGTGGACCCGTTGTCGGTGCTGTTCGTCGAGGCGTATCTGGCGGCGCGGCGCGACGACGAGCTTCGGGACCAGATCGGGGGACTGCTCCTGGCGTTCCGCGCGCAGCTCAGCCGCTGGCTCGCCGAACGCGGAGTTCCCGAACCGGACGCGACCACGGAGGTGCTGGTGGCGACCATCGACGGCTTGCTCCTGCACCGCGGTCTCGCTCCCGGGGGAGACCCGGCGGCGGTCAACGCTGTCCTGCGGGGGCTGGTCACGCGATCCCAGGGAGGCGAAGTGCGCTGAGAATCCGGAGGTCTCTGCTGGACTGCGACCAGACCGCCCAGGTTGAGATATCAACGTGGAGCACAGGCCGTGCCACGCTGGTCGGAGACGCGGCGTGCACTGTCGCTGCTGGCCGGACAGGGAGCGTCGCTGGGCATGTCCGTACTGGCCGATCAGCTGAACCGCGCGTCGTCGATTTCCGAAGGACTGTTGGGATGCGAACGGCTGTGGCGTCCCGTCGGTCGCCGGGAATTGACCGATTCGTAGCCGGGAGTTCGACCGGGAAATCCACCGCGCTCATGACGAACCCGCATCATTCGGCCAGGGAAGGAGTCCGCCCGTGAACCCGATCGCGCGCACGGTCTTCAAGGCGCCGGCGAAGCTGTACGACCGTGAACTGGGATGGTTGCTGGGCAAGCGTTTCCTGTGCCTGACCCACGTCGGCCGCAAATCCGGCCGCCGGTACCGCACGGTGCTGGAGGTGATTGGAGTCCGTCCGCGAACCGGCGAAGTGCTGGCCATCGCCGGATTGGGCCCGTCGTCCGACTGGTACCGCAACCTCCAGGCAGCCCCGGCGGCGGAGGTCGCGATCGGCCGGCGGAAATTCGTCCCCGCGCACCGCGTCCTCGACGAATCCGAAGCAGCCGACGCGATCGCCGACTACGAACGGCGCAACCGGCTGCTGCGGCCGATTCTGCATCCGGTGCTGAGCAAACTGCTGGGCTGGCGCTACGACGGCTCCGACGCGGCGCGGCTCCGGATGGTCCAGCAGCTGCCGATCGTCGCCTTCCGCCCGCGCGGCGCGACCACATCCGATCAAGAAGGTACCGACCACTGATGAACTACATCGCCGAACTGCGCGAACTCGTCGGCGCCCGCCCGCTGATCCTGCCCGGAACGTCGGTGCTGATCGCCGACGAGCGCGGCAGGCTGCTGCTGGTGTTCCGCGGGGAAAGCCAGGACTGGGGACTGCCCGGCGGATTCCTCGACCCCGGCGAGTCCTTCGAGGACGCGGGCCGCCGCGAGGTGCGGGAGGAAATCGGCCTGACGGTGCGGGACCTCGAACTGTTCGGCGTCTACTCCGGACCGGAGTACTTCTACCGGTACCCGCACGGCGACGAGGTCCACAACGTCACCGCCGCGTTCACCGCGACCGTCGAAAACACCGAGGTCACCGTGGACGGCACGGAAATCACCGGCTACGAGTTCTTCGCACTGGACCGGCTCCCGGACGACCTCATCTCCCCGGAACGGCCCATCGTGGAGGACTACGCGAAGCGGTTCGGCGGGTAGACGGGGCGGTTGTCCGCGACGAGGAATGCTGGGGTAATGCGCTCGGCCGGGTGTGGGTGGGGCGTTTTGTTGAATGCGGCGTCGGGGGCGAGTGCCGGAGTCGGTGGACCCGGCGGCGGCCGCTTGGCGCGGATTTCAGACCGTCGGGAGGATCCCGCCGTCGACCCGGAATTCCGCGCCCGTCAGCCATTTCGCCCGGCTGGAGGCGAGAAACACGATCATCTCCGCCGCGTCGGACGGATCGCCCGGCCGTCCCATCGGAACGTCCAGCCGGTCCACGATCCGCTGCTGAATTTCGTCCACGCCAACGCCTTCCCGCGCCGCGAGCTGCTGAAGATGTGCGACCGCGCCCTCCGTGGCGACAAACCCCGGCACCACGCACACGACCCGGACACCCTGTGTGCTGACCTCCGTCGCCAGTGAGCGGCTGTACGCGTTGAGCGCCGCTTTCGCCGCCGCGTAGGAAGCTCCGCCACGTTGCGGCAGGTGGCTCGCGATCGACGACACGTGCACCACCACGCCCGACCCGCGCTCGGTCATTCCCGGCACTAGCGCCCGATCGAGCCGGACCGCGGCCAGCAGGTTCATCTCCAGATCGGCGAGCCAGGACGCGTCGGTCCGCTCCAACGTCGGTGCCGGGCCGGTCGCTGCTCCTGCGTTGTTGACCAGCACGTCGACCCCGCCGACGCTCTCGGTTATCCGGCGGCCGAGGTCGGCCGCGCCGGCTTCGGACGAGAGGTCCGCGGGGAAGAATGTCGCTGGCAGATCGTCCGGCGGAGCGCTGCGCGAGGCTGTCAGCACAGTCGCGCCCGCGGCGGCGAAGCGGCGGACCGTCGCCGCGCCGAGACCGCGGCTGCCGCCGGTGACCAGTACTCGGAGGCCGGCGAGACCCTCGTCCGGACTCCGGAAACTCTACCCTAAACTGAACCTGACTCACCTTATGGAGGTGCGGTGCCTTCCTCACGACCGCTGCGCGCCGACGCACGACGCAACCGCGACGCGCTCCTCGCCGCCGCGCGCGAAGCGTTTCTCGCCGGAGAGGCCGACGCGCATGTGGACGAAATCGCCAAGCGGGCCGGGGTGGCGGTCGGGACGCTTTACCGGCACTTCGAGACGCGCGAAGCCCTCGTCGAGGAGGTCTACCGGCAGGAAGTCGACCAGTTGTGTGCTGTGCCATCTCAACTGCTCCGGCAGCACGCGCCAGCCGAGGCGTTGAGATATTTCCTGCTGCGGCTGGTGGAACACGCGGCCGTCGGGAAGGGAATGGCGGTCGCGCTGGAGAGCATCATGGCGACGGATTCGCCGGTCTTCGAGGACGCCCGTGCTCAGCTGGCCGATGCTCTGGGCCAGCTGCTCGAAGCCGGGGCGGCGGACGGGACGCTCCGTGCCGATGTGGGCGGGCGCACGGTGCTGCGCGCGCTCGGCGGGATCTGCGGGATGCGGCTCGCGGAGGGGTGGGAGGAAGAAGCGGTCCGGATCACCGAAATCCTCTTGGACGGATTGCGGTACCGGGCGCGCGCGAGCGGCCGGGTCCGAACTGGACCGGGAGAATCCGGCTGACCTGACTGCGCATCGGCCAGTGACAGAGCCGGTCGCCGGCGGGCCTCGCCGGGAACGACGAGACCCACCGAACCAGTGCCGGGCTCACCTGTGCGGGGCCTACTTGCCGAGCGCGTCCACCCCGGCCTGCGCGAAGGTCTCGTCCTGCGCACCCGACGGCGCACCGGCCACGCCGACCGCCGCGATCGGGACGTTGTTCGCGTCCACCGGAACCGCTCCGGCGAGGAAGAGGGTGCCCTTGATGTCCTTCAGGGTCGGGGTCTGCTGCAGCCGGCCGGTCAGCTCCGAGGTCTTGGCGTTCCACGAAACCGCGGTGAACGCCTTCTCCTCGGCCGACGAGTACGACTGCGGGCCCGCGCCGTCGCCGCGCAGGGTCACGATGGTGTTGCCGTCGCGGTCGACCACCGCGACCGACACCTTCTGCCCCGCCTTCTCGGCGGCGTTGAGCGCGGCCTGCGCGGCCTTCTGCGCGGCGGCGATCGACAGATGAGTGGTCTGGACCAAGCCCTTCGGCGCGGCCTGCGCGGGCGCGGCGGCGGGAGCGGCGGCGGGTGCGGCGGGTGCGGCCGAAGCGGCCGGGGTGGCGGCGTTGGCGGCCAGCGCCCCGGTGGTCGCGGCTCCGATCACGGCGAGTCCGCCGACGACGGTGGCGATGCGGGTCTTGGCGGTGAAGTTCTTCATCGGGCGCTCCTTGGCTTGTCCGGCTGACGCAGTCATCGTGCGTCGCCGGCCGCCCTCACCGGATCGGAGTCCCGGCTCGCCTCGCGGCGCGGAACGGCCGACACTCGGGTCATCCGATCGGCTGATGCCGACCGGGTTCGCACCGGTCAGGCTCCGGAGCGGAACGGGAAACGGAGGGCGGCGATGACCGATCGGGACGCGCGGTGGCTGGCCGCGACCATGCACACCGCGTTCTTCCTGCTGCTGGTCGCGTCGATCGTGCGGTACCTCGACCACCATCACAGCGAACCGGCCGCACCCTGGGTGATCGCGCTGACCGGCTGCCTCGCCGCGGTCTACGCGGTCGGCCTGGTGCTGCGGGTCACCGGGCCGGAGCAGGTGACCGTGCCATATCTGGCCTGGTTGACCGTCGTGACCGTGCTGTGGGTGGTGCTGGTGCTGCTCGCACCGAGCTTCGCGTGGTGCGCGGTCCCGCTGTTCGTCACCGGCCTCCGCACGCTGCCCACCGGACCCGCGCTGGTGCTCGTGACGCTGGTGACCGCGCTGGTGGTGATCTCGCAGAACCGGCTCTCTAGCGGCTTCGACCCGAACCTGACGATCGTGCCGGTGGCCGTCGCCGCCGTGACCGCCGCGGTGATCACGTACCTGCGGCGGCAGGCGGTGCGGCTGCGCGAAACCGAGCGGCGCGCGGGGATGCTGGACGAACGCCAGCGGCTGTCCCGTGAGATCCACGACGCGCTGGCGCAAGGTCTGTCCAGCCAGGCGATGCTGCTCCAAGCGGCCGACCGGGCGTGGGCCGATCCGGATCTGGCCCGGGAGCATGTGCGTGCGGCACAACAGATCGGCGCGCGAAACCTCGCCGAAGCCCGCGGTCTCGTGCAGGACCTCGCCCCCGCCGACCTCGACGGGCATTCGGTCGAGGAAGCCCTCCGAAACGTCGCGGAGCGCGAACCGCAGCCGGTGCGCGTCCAGGTCGACGGGCCCGCGCGGCCGCTGCCCGGCCGGGTACAGTCCACTTTGGTGCGGATCGCGCAAGGCGCGCTGGCCAACGCGCGCGAACACGCCGACGCGTCGGGAGTGGCGCTCACCCTCACCTACCTCGACGATGAGGTCGTGCTGGACATCACCGACGACGGCCGCGGTTTCGACCCGGCCGCCCCGACCGCCGACGGCCGGGGCCACGGCCTGCCCGCCATGCGCGCGCGGGCGACGCAGCTCGGCGGCCGGTTGACCGTCGAATCCTCGCCCGGACAGGGCACCGCCATTTCGGCCGCGATTCCGTTGGGACCAAGCCATGTCTGACGACCAGCTCATCCGGGTCGTGCTCTGCGACGACCACGCCATGGTCCGGGCCGGCCTGCGTGCGTTGCTGGCCGGTGCCGGCGGGATCGAGGTGATCGGCGAGGCCGCGACCGGGCAGGAGGCGATCAGTCTCGCCGCCGCGTTGCGGCCGGATGTGGTGTTGATGGATTTGCAGCTGGGCGACGGAATGGACGGGGTGGAGGCGATTCGGCGGATTCGGTCCGCCGCGGAGCCGCCTCGGGTGCTGGTATTGACTACTTACGACACCGACGCGGATATCACGCGGTCTATTGCGGCTGGGGCGACCGGATATTTGCTCAAGGCTGAGTCCGCGGATGAGTTGTACGCGGCTATTCGGGCTGCCGCGGCGGGCCGTACTGCGTTGTCGGCGCCGGTGGCGGACCGGATGATGGCGCAGTTGCGGGCTCCTCGGCCGGCCTTGACCGATCGGGAGCGGGATATTCTCGGGCAGCTTGCGCAAGGGGTGGGGAATCGGGAGATCGCGCGCCGGTTGTTTATCAGCGAGGCTACGGTGAAGACCCATTTGGGGCGGATTTACGAGAAGCTGGGGGTGGACACCCGGGCCGGCGCGGTCGCGGTGGCCAAAGAGCAGCGGCTGTTGTCCTGAAGCGCTCGACGGGTCGGGCGGGGGATCGGATTCCAGGAAGGCCTTCACGGAGGGCCGGGCGCGCGGGTGTGACGTGGGGTGACGCGCACCCTTCGCACTGCTAGCGTGGTTGCGCGCGTACGAGGAACTAGGGGTGGGGCTTGATCGACGCGGTTGCGGTGTTTTCCACTGAGGCGGCAAAACTGCTGGCCACCGCCTTGGTCGGGCGGGTCGACAAAGGGCTGGGGAGGCTGGCGGGCATCGCCAGGGCCAAGCTCGGGGCGAAATTCGGCTCCGGGCCGGGCACCGTGGCCGATCTTCGCGAACAGGTGCTGGCCGCTTGCCAGGACGATCCGGTGTTCCGCGCCGAACTGATGGAGGCCGTCGCGCTGGTGAACGCGGCGGAGCGGCGGCCGCCGGCGGCGGAGGGTGTCGAGCCGTTTTTCAATCACGCCGAACACCTTCGTGCGCCGCGCGAATCCGGGGTTTGCCTCATTTACGGTCCGGTCGGGTCCGGGAAAACCGAGCTTGCCCGGCAGATCGCCGGGCTCCTGCGCAACCGGTTCCCGGGCGGCTGGATCGAGATCGACATCGCGGAAATGCGCACGGGCGCGGTCGTGGATCTGGCGCTCGTCAAACGCCAGGCACTGCTGAAGCTCGGCATTCCCGGCGGCGAGATCGCCACCGACGACGCTGGTCTGGACCAGCAGTTCGGCTCCGTGCTGGCGACCCGGCTGTTCACCGTCATCCTCGACAACGTCGTTTCGGCCCGCGAAGTCGAACTCTTCCGGCCCTTCCGGATGAACCTCGTGCTGGCCACCTCTTCCGTCCGCACCCGGGACCTCGACGCGCTCGACCCCTCGCCGATCCTGCTGGGCGGCCTCGAACCCGAGGGCGCGCGGGAAATGCTCGCGCACTACTGCGGGGCGGTCCGGCTCGATGCCGAACCCGAAGCGGCCGACGCGCTGCTGGAAATGTCCGGCCGGATGCCGTCCGCGATTCGCGAAGTGGGCCTGAGTCTCGCGCGGCATAGCGGGGATCCGTATCCGGTCAACGGAGTCCTCGAGCATTACCGGGCGAACGGGATCGTGGACGCCGAGGGAGTCGTCAAGGACTCGCTCGACCAGACTTTCTCTTCCCTGGCACCGGAAACTGCGGAAGCGGTCGCGTTGCTGGCCGGATTCCCCGGGCACTGGTTCACCCGGGAAACCGCGGTCGCCTATCTCGGGATGCCGGACGATGTATTCGACGCGGTCGTCAGCGCGATGCTGACCGAACAGGTCGGCGGCTGGCACCGGCTCACCGCACTGGTATCTCAGTATGCGGCAAAGCTTCCGGCAGACCGCGACGCGGCGTTTCTCCGGCTGTTGAGCCATGTCCGGGACCGAGCCGTTGCCGCCGATCTCGCGGGCGACGCCGGACGGTTGCGCGAGTACGTGGTGCCGCCCGGTCTGTCGTGGACACTCGCGGAAAACCGGATCGATTGGCTGCACCGGCATTTGGGCCTGATTACCGAGGTGGTGCGCGCGGCCGCTCGGCGGGGGAAGCACGTGGAGGTGTGTCAGCTCGCCGGCGCGCTGGAAGTGCTGATCACCGCGCGCTGGCTGTGGCGCGAGTACGCCGAAATCAGCGACCTCGCGGTGCGCGCGGCGGCAGCGCTCGCCGACGGCGAGCCGCAGGCGCTCTACGCGCGGACGCTGTCCATGCGCGCCAAAACCTGGTTCCTGGCAAGGGCTTTCGACACCGCCGAGGCCGATCTTCGGCAGGCGTGGGAGATCGCCGAAGTCGTGCACCTCCGACCGGCGCGGCGGGAGCGGTTGCAGGCGTCAGTGGCGGAATTCCGGGCGCGGTTCTTCGAGGAACGGGCCGACACTCTCGCTCCGGGAGCCGCCGAGCGTGCCAGCCTGCTCGTCGAAGCCGAGGGCTGGCTGCGGAAAGCCATCGCGCTCGACCAGCACCTCGAACACGGTTACGCGCTCGGCATTCACCATCGAATGCTCGCTTCGGTGCTGATCAAGGCCGGACGTCCGGCGGAAGCGATGGCCGAGATCGACAGCGGCCGCCGTCACGCCACCGGACGCAACCTCAGCCGGTTGGACATGGTGGCCGCGCGGGCGTTCCTCGCGCTCGGCGACGTGGGGCGCGGACGTGAGTGCTGGAGCCGGGCCCGCGCCGAGCTGAAATCCACCGGCGCGGACCAATACCAGTGGGAGGTCAGGGAAATCGAGGCGCGCCTCCTCGCCGAGGAAGGCCAGCTGGAGGCCGCTCGCACGGCGTGGGGACAGCTGGCCGGCGACGCCTGGAAGCTCGGTCACCCGCGGACGAACGAGTATTTCACTGAATTCGAATCGCTACGCTGACCCGCTGCCGTCCGAAGTCCAGTTCGGACAGTCCTAAGTAGAGCATCGAAACCGTCGCGAGCGGATCGACCTGGCGAGACGCCGGGATCAGTTCGTACCGGCGACCGCTCCGATCCGCGGCAAGACAACGGTTTTCGAGCCGGGCAGCGGCGAATCGCGCGTCCGGCCACTGCTTGAGGACGGCGGCGGCCCAGTCCGGGAAGTCGACCTCGGCGTCGTCGGTGAACACGACGGCCGCCGCCGACAATTCGCGCAGCGACGCACGGGTGTGGTGCGCGAGCACGTGCAGATGATGCAGTCGCTGCGGCACCTCGGTCGCGGGCAGCCGGACGAGCACCTCCGTCGACCCGTGTGCGCGGAGGCCCGCGACGAACGCCGCAGGTTCCGTCCGGTCGGACGGGGTGACCGGGTAGCTGGCGAATTCCGCGGGCGAACTCGGTTCCGGCAGCTTCATCAGGCGATAGCACGCGGCGCGCACCAGCTCAGCCGATTTCCCGGGGACCGCGACCGCCTGCTTGGCGATCGGTTCGTAGCTCCCCGGAACGTGCCGGTCGATCGCGTCGTCGATCTGCGCGGCCAGCGGACGGTCGTCGGCGAGCGAGTCCGCGCGCGCGGCGAGCAGCGCGGCGGGAGAGCCGGGAACCGTTGCCGGAGAAGGGCTCCCGGCCATCAGCATCGGCCGATCGAGTGCCGCGGCATAGAGCGACACCGAACTTTCGTCACCGATCACGCACGAGGACGCGGTAATCGCGGTCTGCCACCCGGTTTCGGACGGAATCACCAGCAGCCCGGCCTGTTTCGCCTCGGCGAGCCACGCGTCGAGCTGCCACGAGCTGTGCGCCGCCGCGATGCCCGGATGCAGGATCGCGCACACCGTCGTGGTGTCGACCGGAAGCTCGGCGACGAGCCGGAGCGGAAGGTCGGGACGCTGTCCGAGCACCGAGGACGGACCCCAGGTGGACGCGATCGTCACGAGCCGCTTGCCCCGTCCGGCCAGCGCCGCGCGGTACTCGTCCGCCCGGTGCGCGCCGGCCACGAGCCGGTCGAGGCACGGATCGCCGACGACCTCCGCCCGCTCCGCCGCCTCCGGGCTCGCCGCGCGGAGCTGGTCGCGCTGCTCGGCGTGCGCGACCGCGATCAGCGCCGGGACGACCTCGCCGTCGTGCACGAGCCGTTCCGGATTGAGCCCGGCGACGACCGAACTGCCGGGGTAGTACTTCTGGTGCCCGATCCCGTGCGGCAGCAGGACGACCGGGGCGCGGAGCAGGTGGAGATCGTCGTTCTCGCTGGCCGCGATCGCGAGATCGAACTCGGTGGCGACCGCCTGCCGCCACGGGAGCACCGCGGCGCCCAGCCGCTCCAGCAGCCGGGGAACCCCCGCCCCGAGGATGGCCGGACGCTCCCGGTCGAAGGTGAACACGATCTGGACGCGGTGGTCGCCGCCGAAGAGCGTGAGCACGTCCAGCAACCGGTTGAGCGTCGTCACGGTCCGCACAACCACCAGGACCCGGCGCTCGAAACCGACGGTCAACCAGTGGGCGAACCCAGGATCCACGGGCACTCTCCGTGACAAAAGTCCGGGGGGGGGGTAGGTATCGGCCATCAAACTGGGCACATCACCTGGCGAAACACTGGTGAAGCCTACCTGCCGCGCCGGGCCGCCGCGGGAGCGCCCGCGACCACCGCCCGTGGTCGGAAGATCAGTGTCGCGGCTCCTTGCGCGCCACCCCGGCGAGCAGCAGCGCCTCGTTGGCCTTCTCCGGCGGGAAGGTCTGGTCGTCCGGGCCGCCCTCCTCCGGATGCCACAGCGGGGTCCAGGTGATACCAGGCTCGAGCAGGGCGAAATCCCCGAACAGGCCGGCGATCTCGCGCCGGCTGCGGTAGATCAGGTCGATGCCTGCCTCGGCGTACCGCTCCTTGGCGTCGGCGAGCAGCTGCTCGCAGTGCGGCGGGACGCCCTCGTGGGTGACGTGGGACAGCGCCAGGTACGACCCGGGCGCCAGGAGATCGCGGTACTCGGCGGTGAGACTGGGCCCGAGGTCGGCGGTGCTTCCGCTGCCGGGCGCGGGCGGCTGCCGGATGTGCAGGACGCAGACGAGCAGCAGCGCGATCGGCCGGTCCAGGTCGATGACGCCGGACCCGGCGAGCAGGGACCACAGCCGCCGCGGGTCGCGCAGGTCGGCGTGCAGGGCGACCTGCCGGGCGGGGTCGCCGGTTTCCCGCAGCAGGCTGGTGGAATGCGCGACGGCGACCGGTTCGCTGTCGACATACGCGACCCGCACCTCGCCCGGCGCGATCTGCTCGGCGATTTCGTGCGCGTGCCCCATCGTGGGGAGGCCGGAACCGAGGTCGACGATCTGCCGGATTCCCGCGCGCACCAGATGCCGGACCGCCCGGTGCAGAAAACGGCGGTTGGCCCGCGCGATCGGGCGCACCATCGGATAATCGCGCAGCATGCGCCCGGCGAACTGCCGGTCGATTTCCCAATGAGCGGTACCGCCGAGATAATAATCGTAGACGCGGGCCACGCTGGGATGGCTGAGATCGATCCCCGGCGGCGGAAAAGACTCGTGCTCCAGGCCAGTCACCAGTTTCTCCTCGTGGTCGACGGCGCGGGATCAGCGTAGCGTCTCTCCGGGCCTGCGGGGAGCGGGCGGACGGGTGCTGAGCAGATCCGCCTCGGCCTCTTCCAGCAGAATTGCCGATTCCTCCGCCGAAAGGGCGACACTCGAAAGGGATTCCCACGATTGCAGATCGGTGTCGTAGGTTTCCGTGTCGTTCATGAACGTCTGGACGCCGTTCGACGTTTCGGCGAACGAACGGTCGAGCTTGTTGTTGGCGAATTGCAAAATGGTGAAATCGGGGCCGACGTGCAACGGGCCTTTGTCGAACGGAACGAACCGGATGGTCGCCCCGGGATGGTTCCGGGAGAGGTTCAGCAGATGCCGGACCTGGCCGAGCGCGACGTACGGATTGTCCGTGCGCGCCCGCGTCAGCCGGTGGACCGCGCTTTCGCTGAGGATGAACTTGTACGTCCGGTCCGGGTAGTCGTCGAGGAGCTTGGCCCGCAGCTTGCGCTCGTGCACGGCGTCGGTCACGTCCGTGCGGCCGTAGGCCTGGAACTGCTCCATCATGTAGTCCTCGGTCTGCAGCATCCCGCTGATGCGCTCGCCGGTCCACTTCAGGACGATCGCGGCTTCCTGCTCGGCTTCGAACACCGGATGGAACCAGGCCGGGCTGGCCGCGAGCCTGCGGGCGTTCCACACCCGGTCGGCGCGGGCGGCCTGGTTGTACTGCCGCATCCGCTCCGCCTCGGCGGAATCGATCCCGAGGACGTCGATCCATTTGTCGAGCAAATGCGGATGGATCCGGGTCTTGCCGCGCTCCATCTTGCTGATGTTCGGCTGCGTGTAGCCGAGGGCGTCGCCGAGTTCGCCCTGGGTCAGCCCGCGTTCGACGCGGGCGGCGACGAGAGTTCTGCCCAGTTCGACAAGCTGGGCCTCGACCGAAAGCCGGCTCACGAGACGCGAGCCGTCCGATCGGGGGAGAAAACGACACCTTTTCCGGGCACGAATTCATGATAGTCCCTCGTATTACGCGCGGCCAAGACGGACGGGCTAGCCCGGACGGGGTGCCGAATGGGGGACCGGGGCGGGCGATCGGCGCGCTCAGCGGTCGAACTGCCCCTCGCGCAGCGCGCCGGCGAATGCCGCCCATTCCCGGTTGTCGAAGACGAGCGCGGGCGAACGGCCGATCTTGGAATCCCGCAGCGCGACGACGTCGGGATCGCTGAGATTGATCTCGACGCAGTCTCCGCCGTTGCCGCCGCACGCCGACGGCCGCTGCCAGGCGGTGTCGTCGAGCGAAGAACCCACGGTGTTCGGATCGTAAGAACTCATGGTTTCGTCCTTGTCAAGCCGTTGACCTTTTCCGGAATATTCAACCTCAGCATCGAGGACGGAATATGCCGAAGGCAAGGCGAGGACTTGTGCCATGCCGAAATGGCCCGATAGGTTCACCTGTTTGGCGTCGGGACACTTTTCTCGCGGTGATCGAGGATACCGGCTCTGTCCTTTTCCTGGCCGGGATTTGCCCGCCGGGACCGGGTTATGGGCTGCTCGGCGGCTTTCCGGCGAGCCGGGGCCGGGGCGCCGGAAGCCGTCGCGGCCAGGCATGTCAGAATATTCTGCCCAGGCCGGTCAGCCATGCATATTCCAGTCGGCAGATGTCGTGACGGATGCGATGAGCGGGGAACTTCGCGGTGGGTTGGCGGAATGCCAATGTTCTCCGGCGGTCCGGGTTTTCGCGGGGAAATCACTGGTCAGGGCTCTCGGTGGCGGGGTGTCGCAGTTCTGCTGCGAGCGCTGGACGGCAACCGCACCTTACCACTCTTGTGAGTGATGAAAATGTGTTCCCGATGCGCTAGGAATCGCCGCTGTCTCCCGGTCCGACGAGCGTTTCCGCCCCTGCCGAGGGCTTCGCGTGCAATGCCGCGGCGCGGCTGTTAACGCAGGCAGGGGCAGGTCGGAACGCGGTTCGCCGGCGGAGATCCGAAGTTAGGCCGGGGAGTTCGTGTTCGCCGAAGTTACCGCGACTGCCGCGCTGAACCGGTGGACTGGTCTCGCGCACCGTAGTTCGCCGTGTCTCTTTGCCGTTAACCGACGGCTGCGCGCCGCTTGGCGAGACAACCGTCAGTGGGTATCGAGGTCTGCGCGCACTCGTGACCAAGATGGGAACTGGGACACGCGCCCGGAGAAAAAGGTGTGGCCCCCTGCTGGAACAGGGGGCCACGCGGACGTCTGCTATCCCCTTCTAGGCAAAGGAACAGACCGGATGACTGTACCGCTGGAGAACACCGGCCCGCTAGACGACGACCGCGCCGGACGGGTGGAACGCGTCGAATTCGGGGCGGCGGTCGCCCCGGCGCGCGGCGGCCGCCGCATCGCCACCCGCGAGGAGATGCTGGCCGCCGCGACGAAAGTCTTCGCCCGCCGCGGCCCCGGACGGCATCGCAAGCCGGTCGCCCGGCGCCGGTGGGTGTGCGCGGCGTCCGAGACGCTGTCGTGGCTGGCCCCGGTGTTGTGGGGGTGTGTGCAGGTGACTTTCGCGGCGAGCGTGATCAGCGCCGTGGCGCTGCTGATCAGCCCGGTGGTCGGGGTCGCGGTCGCCGGGCTGGTGCTGATCTGCAGCGCGGTGCTGTTCAACCAGGCCCGGCCCAGCCATCGCCGGTAGCTTTTTCTCTTCCGGGCGCTCCGTTGCAGTGGATCCCGTGCCGGAGTTTCAGCTGCCGCTCTACGGAGCCGACCTCGCTCCCTGAGTCGTCCCGTTTTTCGTTCTCCGACACCTCTTCCTCTCTCAGGGAGCTTCCTCATGCCCGGCGAAAGCCTGCGCGCCTTCATCCACGCCCTGCCCAAAGCCGAAGTGCACGTCCACCTCGTCGGTTCCGCCGGCGTGGACACAGTTCTCGCTCTCGCCCGCCGCCATCCGGAAGCGGGCGTGCCCGCGGATCGCGCGGAGCTGGAACATTTCTTCGCATTTCGCGATTTCGAGCATTTCCTCACGGTGTACCGGGCGGTGCAATCGATGCTGAAAGACCGCCACGACATCCGCACGCTCGTGCTCGGCCTCGCCGCTGAACTCGCCCGCCAGAACGTCCGCTACGCCGAAGTGACTCTCACGCCGTCCTCGACGGCATGCCGGGCGACGAATTGCTCACCGGGCTCGTCGAAGGCCGCGCCGGCGCGAAGGCGGAGCACGGCGTGGAATTGGCTTGGTGCTTCGACATTCCCGGGGAAAACGGCGTCCGAGCCGGACGGGAGACCGCGGTGTTCGCGCTGCGGGAACGCCCGGACGGACTGGTGAGTTTCGGCCTCGGCGGCCCGGAAATCGGCGTCGGCCGAGCACAGTTCGAGCCGTTTTTCACCGCCGCGCGCGAGGCAGGCCTGCACAGCGTCCCGCACGCCGGCGATACGAGCGGCCTGGCGACGATCTGGTCGGCGGTGCACGACCTCGGCGCGGAACGCATCGGCCACGGCACGAGCTGCGCGGCGGACCCGGAGCTGCTGAGATATCTCGCCGGACACCGGATCCCGCTCGAGGTGTGCCCGACTTCGAACGTCCGGACCCACCAGGCGCCCTCGATCGCCGCCCACCCGGTCCGGTGCATGCTCGACCACGGCCTGGTCGTCACCCTCAACACCGACGACCCGCCGATGTTCGGCGCGACGCTCGAAGGCGAGTACCTTGCGGTGGCCACGGCGCTCGGCCTGCGGGCGGCGGAGGTGGCTCAGCTGGCGAAGAACGCGGTGGAGGCTTCGTTCCTAGGGGCGGCGGCCAAGTCGCAGGTGACGGCCGAGATCGACCTGGTGAGCGGGACCGGGGAACCTGGTTGATCCGCAGGTCGTGGAGCGGATCGCTCAGCTCGCGGTGCGCACCGGTTCGGCCGCGTCCGTCGCTTGTTCGCTGACCTGCCGAAGCAAGCTCAAGGCCTCTTCCGAAGCCGACCCCGCCGGCGTCGTGCACACGATCAGCACCTGCTCCGGCGACCGAGCCACCGAAAGCGTCTGCTGCGTCACCGTCACCCGGCCGACCACCGGATGGCGCAGTTCGTACGAATCGGCGTCGCAGGGGCCGACCCGGTGGTCCCGCCACAGCGAGACGAACTCCGGGCTTTTCATGGTCAGCTCGCCGATCAGCTCGGCCAGCAGCGGGTCGTCCGGGTGTTTCCCGACGGCGATGCGCAGGTTGCCGACCACTGCGCGGGCCTTGCGTTTCCAGTCCGCGTACAGCTCGCGGCAGTGCGGGTCCAAAAACAGCATCCGGCTCAGGTTTGGGCGCTGGGCCAGGTCCAGGTGCCCGGCCAGCAGGGCGTGGCCGAGGCGGTTCCAGGCCAGCACGTCCGTCCGGCGGCCGAGCACCAGCGCGGGGACGCCGTCGACCGCGCGGAGGAGGTCGCGCGTTTCGTCGGCCAGTTTCTCCGGGCGGGGACGGCGTGGCTGAGGAGTGCGGCGGGCCGCGTCGGCGAGGCGGTCGAGGTGGGCGCGTTCGTGGGTGTCCAGGCGCAGGGCGCGAGCGATCGCGTCGAGTACCTCGGCTGACGCGCCGCGCGAGAGGCCCTGCTCCAACCGGGTGTAGTACGAGACGCTGACGCCGGCCAGGTGCGCCAGCTCCTCCCTCCGGAGGCCGGCGACCCGGCGGCGCGGTCCGACGTCGGGCAGGCCGACGTCCTCGGGGCGCAGCCGGGCGCGTCGTGCGTACAGGAAGTCTCCGAGTGGGCCGGCGGTCATGGATTCCACTATCCACCGCGTGAGATATCACTGCCACTCCCTGCGCGGGGTAGGAAAACGCGGGAGTGGTCCCGGCCGCCCGGGCCGCCCAGGCTCGGTCGCATGGACGAGATCATTCTGGGCGACGTCACGGTCACCCGCGTCAAGGAGTTCTACGGGTCGGTCGAGATGAGTCCGGGCCAGTTCTTCCCGGACAGCCCGGCGGGCGCGTGGGACGAGCACCGCGGCTGGCTGGCCCCCGATTTCTGGGACCCGGACACCGGCGAATGCCAGTCGGCGATCCAGTCCTGGCTGCTGCGCAGCGAGGGCCGGACGATTCTGGTCGACACCGGCGTCGGCAACCACAAGGACCGGCCGTACGCGCCGGTGTGGAGCCGCCTCGACACCAGCTACCTGGAGAACCTCGCCGCCGCTGGTATCTCACCCGAGGACGTTGACGTCGTGATCAACACCCACTTGCATATCGATCACGTCGGCTGGAATACCCGCCTCGAGGGCCGGGACTGGGTGCCGACCTTTCCGAACGCCACGTACCTGATGCCGGCGCGGGACTTCGAGTTCTGGGACCCGGCCAACGAGAACGAGACCGTGCTCGGCCGCGGCAACCAGAACGTCTTCGAGGACAGCGTCGCCCCGGTGCGCGAGGCGGGGCAGGTCCAGCTGTGGGACGGGACCTGGCGGATCGACAAGAATCTCCGCCTCGACCTCGCTCCCGGGCACACTCCTGGTTCGTCCGTGCTGACGCTGGAATCCGGCGGCGACCGGGCCCTGTTCGTCGGCGATCTGGTGCACACCCCGCTGCAGATCGCGGAGCCGGAGACCAACTCCTGCTTCTGCGAGGACCCGGCCGAGGCGCGGGCGACTCGGCGCACCCTGCTCGGCCGGGCCGCGGAGGACAACGCGCTGCTCTTCCCCGCGCACTTTCCCGGATCGGGAGCGGCGGAGGTCGAGCGGGACGGGGCGAAGTTCGCGATCAAGAAGTGGGCCGGGTTCTCCCGGATCTCCTGAAGGAAGTGATTCTGGTGTCTCAGTGGGAAAATCCGATTGTCGAGACCGCGGCGGGCGCGGTGCGCGGCATTGTTGACGAAGCAGGGGAGCTTTACCGGGCCATTCCCTACGCGGCGGCCCCGGTCGGGCCCGGCCGGTTCGCTCGGCCCGAACCGCATCCGGGCTGGTCCGGAGTCCGCGACGGTACTCAGCCGTCGCCGACCGCTCCGCAGCCCGTCCGCGACTTCGGGCGACTCGACCTGACTCCGTACTTCGGTCCGGGCTGGGTGCGTGGCGAGGAATATCTGACGGTCGACGTTCGTACGCCAGCCGCGGACGCTGGTAACCGCCCGGTCATGGTCTTCGTGCACGGCGGCGGGTTCGTCACCGGTTCGACCCGCGCCGCGCTTTACGACGGCAGCGCCTTCGCTCGCGACGGCATCGTGCTCGTGACGGTGAACTACCGGCTCGGCATTCCTGGTTTCCTTGCTCTGGAAGGGTCTCCGGACAATCGCGGGCTGCTCGACGTCATCGCCGCGCTCCGCTGGGTGCGCGACTCGATCGCCGCGTTCGGCGGGGATCCGCGGAACGTCACGGTGTTCGGGCAATCCGCCGGGGCCACGCTCACCGGTGCGTTGCTCGCGACTCCGGAAGCGCAGGGGCTGTTCCGCCGCGCGATTGTCCAAAGTGGAAGCGGCACGGGTGCGTTCACTCCGGAGCAGGCGCGCCGGGTCACTACCGCTGCGGCTGCCGCGCTGGGTGTTGAAGCGACTCCAGCGGCGTTCGCTGAGATCTCAGACGAACGGTTTCTGGATATCTTGCCCGCCCTCGCCGGGCTGGACTTGCGTACCGCCACCGCCGCGGACCCGCTTGCCGGGCTGAGCGCGTTCAGCCTGGTGCTGCCGGTGCAGCCGGCGGACAACCTGGTCAACGACGTCGACCTGCTGATCGGCACGAACACCGAGGAGGGGCGGCTGTACCTGGTGCCGCAGGGAAAACCGGACGGTCCCGCCGACCAGCTGGGCGAGTTGCTGTTCGGAGCTGGCACCGCTCGGATGGCACAGGCGCACGCTGAGATATCAACGAGCCGAACTTATGTCTATTCGTTCGGCTACCGCTCCACTGCCTTGGACGGACGGCTCGGTGCGGCGCATACGGTCGAGCTGCCGTTCGTCTTCGATGTCGCGGACGAACCGTGGCTGCACGGCGACACCGGCCTGCTCGGCCCGGACGCCGCTCCGGCCGGTCTCGCCGCGGAGGTGCATGGCGCGTGGGTCGCGTTCGCGAAGGAGGGGAAACCGGGGTGGGTGGCATATGACGAGCGGCGGCGTGAGATACGTCGGTTTGGCGGTTGAAAGTCGGAGCAGGGAAACCGCGGGGCGGCGAATTCGCTATCTCGGATGCGGTACGCGACAACGGTCCGGAGCTGTTTCGGGACCAGTCGCTGCGGGGCGGCGAAATCTCACCGACGCCGGACCAGGTCGCGCGACCTCGGCGGCGCCGTCCTGATTGGCGGGTGGCTGGGCGCTGAACCGTCGGTTCCTTCCGCTGCTCCCAGCAGGTGCTCCCGACGATGATCGGACAGCGGCGCGGAGTGGTCGGTGAACGCGCACACGCACGTCGGCGCGTGGCCCGCGAGGCCATCGGGTTCGTCGCGCCGCGGATCCGGCTACCGGATGCACGACAACGTCGAACCCGGCTTCCGCACCTGTCTCCGCGACCCGGCTGACGGGTTCGGTTCGGTCTCGCCGCCCTGGCCTGGCGGCACCGAACCGAGCGGCAGAGATGGGGAGCTGGAACATCACGAATCCGCGGGACCGATCTCCAACGGCGCGGCAGTCCCGGCGGCGAGTTGCTGCCGCTGGGTGACGGCGTGGTCGAGCTGCCGCGCCAGGTGCGGGACGTTCGCCGAGGTCAGGTAGGTCTCCGCGCCGGCGTCGAGCAGCCGCCGGACCGGACCGTGGTAGCTGACGCCCAGTTCCGCGTCCTCGACCTCGGCGAGCACGACCCGGGCCTTCGGGAACTTCGCCCGCAGGTTCCCGATCAGCTGCGGGCTGACCGGCGGCACGAGCAGCACGTCGGCGGTGGCCGGCGCGGAGTGCAGGTCGAGCACGAGATAGTCGGGGCCGAGTTCGGCGGACAGCGACATCCGGGCCGAGGCCGAGAGCTTCATCGCGGTGGCGACCACCGTCACGTCGTCGTACTCCGTCCGCGGGGGCCCGGGCCGCGAACCAGCGCTGGAGATCGTCGCGACCGGGTCGCCGTCCCTGGTGAGGACGAGGTTTTCGCCGGGGCCGAGTGCGTCGATGAGGTCCACGACGTCCGCGGGAAGCCGTCCGACGTCGACCTGCCGCGCACGCTCGCCGGTCATGACCCGGCCAACTGTCTGGACCCCAGCAGCTCGGCGGACACAGGTGGTGGCGTCGTCATGGAACTCGATCATCCCACAACCGCGGCACCTTGTCCGGTCCTTCGCGCGAGCATGGGTGATGGCGGTTTCTCGCCAGCGCTTGCCGTTCCGTCCTTTCTACGCTCGGCCCGTGCATTCAGATCTCACCCCGCGTCTTCGCGGTTCGGTCGTCGGGTTCGTCTCCTTCGCCGCCGCGCTGGGCACCGCCGCCAGTTACCCGCTGCAGCCCGCCATCGCCGAGGTCGCCGACGCGCTCGGCACGTCGCTCGGCGCGGTCGGGATCGCGCTCGCCTGCGCGCCGATCGGTTACCTGTGCGGACTCGCGCTGCTGGTGCCGCTCGTCGATCAGTTTCCGCCGCGCTACGTCCTCTCCGCACAGTTCGGCGCGCTCGCCATCGCGTTGGGACTGAACGCGATCGTCGGCGAGGTGTGGTTGCTCGGCCTGGTGCTCGGCGTGCTTGGCGCGTGCTCGTCGGTCGGCGCCGGACTGAGTTCGGTGACTGCCCGGCTGGCGAGCCCGGACCGGCGAGCTACCGCGCTGGGAATCGTCACCGCTGGTATCTCAGCGGGAATCCTAGCGGGCCGGATCGTCGGCGGCTGGCTGACCGACCTGATCGGCTGGCGCGCGATGCTGGGCGTTTTCGCCGCCGGATGCGCGGTGGTCGCGGTCGCAGTGCTGCTTGTGCTTCCGCCGGTGGCCGGTGCGAACAATCGTGGCTACCTCGCCACTTTGCGCTCGATTCCCGGACTATACCTGCGTTATCCGGCTCTTCGGCTCGCGGCAGTGCGCGGCACGCTCTGGTTCTTCGCGTTCTGCGCGGTGTGGTCCGGGATCGCGGTCGCTCTGTCCAAACCGCCGTTCTCGTATTCCGCCGAACGCATCGGCTTGTACGCTTTCGCTGGCATATCAGGAATTCTCGCCACCCGGGTCGCGGGCGCTTGGACCGACCGCGTGGGTGCTCGCCGGGTCGTCCTTTGTGGACTGATTCTCGCTGGCGTTGCCAGTGCGGTGCTTGCCTTCGCGCTGCCGAGCACTGTTTCGACGCTGGTCTGTCTGGCTCTCTTCGACGCCGGTCTTTTCGCCGCGCAGGTCGCTAATCAGAGCACGGTCCTGGCGATCGAGCCGGACGCGCCAGCGCGGTTCAACAGTGCGTACATGGTGGTGTATTTCGCTGGGGGAAGCCTGGGCACCGCCTTCGGCGCGACGGCGGCGGAGCGGATCGGCTGGCCGCTGACGGCCCTCAGCACCGCGGCGGTGATCGCGGGCGCGGCTGTGGTCACCCTGGCCTACCGGACGCGGGCCGATGCGGTATCAGCTCCGGTGAGTTGAGACATCACGAAGCGGCAAGAAGAAGCGCGGCCCGTACCGCTTCCTCAAGGTGCGTGCTTGCCGCTTCGCCGTGCTGCAGCGCATCCTCGGCTAGTTTTCCCAGTCCTCCCAACAGAACCAGGGCGCGGACTCGCGACAGCGGAGCACCTCCGGACTCTTGGAATTCTTCGCCGCCCGAGATAGCGCGTACGACGTTGACGTACGCGTCGTGGTTCAGGCCGGCGGAAATCGGGGCGTCCAGCAGCGGTACGTCGCGGAGGTAACTCAGCATGACGGCCGGTCGGGCGTCCACGACGCCGATCCAGGCCGTGACGAGCTGGCGGACCTGCGTCTGCCACGGGGCGGTGCGGTCGACCGCGGCGGAGATCTGCGCGCATCCGGATTCGGCCGCTTCATTGAGCAGGGCGAGCAGGCAGGCTTCCTTGGAGTCGAAATGCTCGTAAAAGCCGCGGCGC
Organism: Amycolatopsis sp. VS8301801F10; assembly: GCF_046195355.1. NCBI lineage: Bacteria > Bacillati > Actinomycetota > Actinomycetes > Pseudonocardiales > Pseudonocardiaceae > Amycolatopsis > Amycolatopsis sp. VS8301801F10. The sequence continues at coordinate 3,565,976 of NZ_CP176065.1, forward strand.
GAGGTGTGGGCCCGGCCGACGAGGTCGCCGATCGTGATCTTCGGAAAGCGTTTTTCCGCCAGCAGCGACTCCAGCGCGCCGGTGAAGCGGCTCCGGTAGGCGCCGGGGCGCTCGACGGGCGTTTCCGGCTCTGCAGCGCGTGACACCGCGCGGGTCCTTCCTGTCCGCGGTTGTCCCGCGATTCTACCAGTCCGGCAGCGGACGGTATTCGGAAACGGGTGCCGAATATCCGCCGAAAGCAAGGAGGAAAGCACCCGGCGGCATTCGGCGGTGCTGGCTGGTCTGAGTGGCAGTAACCGGCGCGACGCTGCGGGAACGGCTACGCCATCCCAGTGACGTCGCGAAAAGACGTTTGGCCGATTGCGGGCACGTTCGGTAGTGTTTTGTTCCAGCGTCAGATGGGGGAGTCGAGCGCTAGGGGGATCCCAGGTGTTTTCACCGCTTTTCTTCACGCCGCGCACGAGCCGCGGCGCTCTGTGACGAAATAACTGTCGCCGCGGGTCAGCGGGCTCACGACGACGGTGCGTATGCGCCGGTCCTTCTCGTCCGCGTCTGCCCGCCGGAATGGTCCGGTGCACACGTCCCGTCGGCGTTGGGGGCCGATGGGCGCGACGCGGCTGTTCCCGACCGGCATTACCGCGCCGGGGTAAACCTGAATGGTTTTCGCTCAGGCCAAGCGGAGCGGCCCGCTCAAGGGGGTGGAAAAGAATGGGGATCATGACGATGGGGCCTGCGTCTCTGAAGATCGCCGGGGTGGCTTCGGTCGCTTCGCTCGCGGTCGTCAGGTCCGCGGGAATCGTTCGGCCGCGAACGCGTCGCTGTCGCGTCGGGAAGGGCTGCTCCTCGGATTGCAACCACCCGAAGAACTGCCACCGCTCGACGGCGGCCATCGGAGCCGCCAAGGACAAGCGGTACGGGTTTCTGGTCCAACGCCCGCGTCAGGGCGGCTGGGCTTGCCCCTGCTGCAACCCCAACGCGTGATCGTGGCTTGACGTCTCCGGGCACGATCACCACGGTGCGGTGCCGGGCCAACGGGGTCCCGGCACCGCATCTCCACCGCAGCGGCATGCCCAAGCCGACCGCGAATAGGCCTTGCTGGTGGCGACCGGACGGGTCTGTCCGGCGAACTCAGTCTTGCGCAGGGGCGCGCGGCGGACAGCGCAGTGGTTCAGCGACCGTCTCGATGGAAAGCAAGCCGGAAACATCGGCGTGCCAATGGTCGCCAGGCGTCCGATTGGTCGAATCGGGAGTCGCCGCGCGGCGAGCGACCGGCGGAAGCTGGTCCAATGCTGAGAATTCTGGCGTACCTCCTGGCTGCGGGGAATCAGACTGCGCATCGTCAATCGGGTGTGCCTTTCGGATCTCGGCAAAGAACTCCGCAATAAGCCACAGGACGCGCCATCGTTCGCCGTTCGGCCTGGCGATCGCCGTTCCAGCAGCGGGGAAAGCGGTGTGCGGCGCGATCGTCTCGGTGCTGGCCGTGGTGGTCGGGATCGGTTACTGCCCAAGGTAATGCGGCTTGGCCCGGATCGGCGGCACCGGCCGCCGCGACGGAGGGTCCGGCGGCGTGCCCCGGCTCGTAGTTGGCGGCGACGACGAAGATCGCGCCTGCCTGGTCGAGCAACCGATACAAGTCCCGAGCCTCGGCGACCGACCAGGCATTGCCGCTGGTTTCCGTTTCCTGCTGGTCGTTTGCGATCAGCCACGGGTGGTCGTCGTGGCGACGCACGACGAAGCGGTGTTTGCCGGTGCCGGACCTTTCCGCCCACCGGGTGGACTCAGCGCAGGACCGAGTGGGAGTTGCTTGACGCGGCAGCGCATCCAGGCTCGTCGATAGGCGGCAAAATGTCCGCCGGATCCGCGCACACGCCCCGGATCACGTCCGCCACCCGCAGCAGCAGGCCGAGCCGCGGGTGGTGGGGCGGCCAGGCGATCCCGATCTCCCTCGGCGAGACGATCTCGCTCAGCGAGAACCGCGTGACGCCCGGATGCCGTTGCCCCAGCGCCAGTTGCGGCACGATCGAGTACCCGACATCCGCGGCGACCAGCGGTTCCACGACGTGGATCTTGTCGGTGCCGAAGACCCAGTTCGGTTCGATGCCCTGCCGGCGGAGTTCGGCGGCGACCTCGAGCTGTTCGCTGGTCAGGCACACCATGGGCAGGCCGCGCAGGTCCGCCGGGCGGATACGGGCGACCGAGGCCAGCGGGGAGCCGCGGGGCGCGAGCAGGATGAACGGGTCGCTGAACAGTTCCAGGCCGTGGGCTTCCCCGCTTTGCAGCGGGAAGATGACGAACGCGATGTCGATCTCGCCGAACCGCAGCAGTTCCTGCAGGCGGACATCGTCGTCGACCTCGACGGGCTTGATCCGGCACGGCAGCTGCTGGGTGCGCATCGCGGCCAGCACCAGCGGCATCACCCGCACCGCGACGCTCGAGAACACGCCGATCCGGACGGTCGGCTCGCGGCCGTCGCGCATGTCCTGGATGTGCCTCGTCGCGGTGCGGAGGACGACCTGCACCTGTTCGGCGGCGTTGACCAGGGCGATCCCGGCGTCGGTGAGCCGCACCTGGCGCTGCCCGGACATGCGGCGGACCAGTACGACGCCGAGCCTCCGTTCGATCGACGCGATGCGCTGGCTGACCGCGGGCTGGCTGCAGCCGAGCGCTACCGCGGCGGCCGCGAAGGAGCCTTCGTTCGCGACCGCGTAAAGGGCTCTCAGCTGCAGCAGGGTGAGCCGGCCTCCGTCGGACCAGATGGCGTCCAGCACCACCCGGCCGAGCCGGTTCCGTCGTTCCGCGCCGGTCATGGACTGGCCTCCTTGCGAGGGCGGGATCCTCAAGGTTCCCGCTGCGGGCGGCTCATCGGGTCCCTCCGGCGAGGCAGAACGCGGCCGCGAGATCGATCGTACTGGCCAGATCGGCGAGATCGGCCACCTCGCCGGAGCTGTGCATGTGCCGGATTGGGATATTAATGACGCCGCAACGGATACCAGCGGCGACAGCTGCCATGGCATCGGCGTCCGAGCCGCTTTCGTCGCCGTATGCCTCGATGGTGTAAGGGATTCCGAGTTCTGTGGCCAGGGTGCGCAAGGTGCGTGCCATGGGTTCGTCGGTGACGGCGCCGCGGCCGATCGCCGGGCCGGAGCCGAGGCGGTGGTCGCCGGTTTTGCGTTCGATGCCGTCTTCCGGGATGTCGCTGGCGAACGTGGTGTCGATCGCGAGCGCGAAATTCGGCTCCGTCGCGTAAACGGCTCCCATCGCGCCGTGGTAGCTCGTTTCCTCGCGCACGCTGGCGACCGCTGAGATCTCAGCGGTGCCCGCTGCCGCGGCTGCTGCGCGAGCTGCTTCGAGGACGGCCAGCGCGCCGAGCCGGTTGTCCAGCGCCGGTGCGGCGATCCGGCCGTTGCGTAGGTCGACCGGAGGCGCGCCGAACACCACCGGGTCGCCGACCGTCACCACCGAATGCGCGTCGGCCCGGCTGGTGGCGCCGATGTCGATCCACAAATCGGCCATTTTCGGGGCTGAATCACCGTCGTTCAAATGCGGTGGCGCGGTGCCGATCACGCCGGGCACCCGGCCGTTTTCCGCGAGTACCACGACGTGCTGGCCGTACAGGATCGCAGCGTCCCAGCACCCGATGCTGACCGCCCACAGCCGCCCGGCGTCGTCGATGTGGCTGACGCTCAGCCCGATTTCGTCGATGTGCCCGATCAGGGTGATTCGCGGGTTGCCGCCCGGATTGACCACCGCGTGCCCGCTGCCGAGCGGATCGACGTGCACGTCCGCGAATTCGCCCGCCAATTCGACCCAGGCGCGCACCGGTTCGTCCTCGTAGCCGGACGGCCCGCGCGCGGCGAGCAGCGGCAGGAGATGCCGGCGCAACGTGGCGGCGTCGGGTGCGTATCGAGAGGAACCGTCGGGATTCGGCATGCCACTCCTTCGCTGGGCGGGACTTCCGGGGAAAGCTCAGCGCAACCAGGCGACTCCGGGCAGAAAGCCGAATTGGCCGCTGAACCGGTAATTGCCGAGCCGCGCCGAGGTGAAGTCGATCCATTTCGGCACGTACATGGAGACCCACGGAGCCTGATCGGTGACCGCGCGGTCCACTTCGGCCCACAGCGCGTTCGCCGCGTCCGGATCGGTGTTGGCCAGCCGCGAGGCCTCGGCCATCCGGGCGTCGACGGCCGGATCGCAGAAGCCGCCGACGTTCGGGCTCGCGTCCGAATTCGGCACGAACGAGGCGCAGGACGTCAGCACTTTCAGGAAATCGCTCGGAGCCGGATAGTCCTGGGACCAGTCGGTCAAGGCGACTTCGACGTGGTTTCCGGAATTCTGGACGAAGGGATACTGCAATCCTTCGTCCATCGGTTTCAGCGTCGCACGGTAGCCAAGATCGGTCAACAGCGTCTGCATGTATTCGCCCATCGCGATATGCATCCGGTTTTTTCCCGGTACCACCGAAACCGCGGATCCGGCGGTACCGGATTCGGCGACCAGCCGCTTCGCTTTCGCGAGATCAGTGCCGCGCCACGGTCCGCGGCCGTTCGGGCCCGGGTTGCTCGTCCACGGGCAATACTGTTGGTAGCCCGGGATGTTCGGCACCAGGATCTGGCAGGTCGGCACGGCCAGCCCAGGGCCGCCCGCCTGCAGCACCGCCGAGTTGCGATCGAACGCGTAATTCAATGCCTGCCGGGCCTTGAGATTGTCGAACGGCGGAATCCGGGTGTTCAACGCCCAATACCAGACGTGGCCGAGCTGGTCGAGGTGCAATTGCCGCGGGTGGTCGACGCTGATCTCGTTCAACCGGTCCGGCGGCGGCTGGTCGGCGGCGAGATCGGCCTGGCCGTTGATCACCGCGGTGATCTGGTCGGTCGGTTCGAGGCCGAATTTCTGCACGATCTGATCCGGATATCCCTCTGGGGCAGCGAGCGGCGACCAGGAGCGGAAATACGGATTGCGTTTCAGCACGACGCGGTCGGTCGGATCGTAGCTCGCCCAGTAATACGGTCCGGTCGAGCGCAGTTTCGCCACGTCCGAGCCGACGTCGGCGGGCGGGGTGTCCGCGGGCAGAATCGACGCCAGCGGCTGCCCGAGTTGCTGGGGGAGTTCGGGATCCGGTTCGGTCAGCGTGAAAGTGATCTTGTTGGTCGTCTCGTCGATCGTGATGCCTTGTGACAGATCGCAGGTTTCCGGAGCGTCGAGGCATTCCTTCGCGCCGGCGAGGAGGTCGAATTGCGAGGACGTGGTCGGCCCGTGCACCTTGAACATCCGCTCGAAGGACGCTTTGACGTCCTTCGGCCGAACCTCGCGGCCGTCGCTGAACCGGATGCCGGAGCGCAGGGTGAAGGTCCATTTGAGACCGTCGGCAGCGGGTTTCGGGATTTCGGTGACGAGATCGGGTGCCACGTGCTGGCCGGTTTCCGGACCGGACTTGGTGAACGCGGTGAGGCCGTCGTAGGTCGCGGTGAAAAGCGTCCAGGACGACGTGGAGAAATTGACCATCGGATCGGCGGTGCCGACATTGCCCGAGGACAGCAAAACCTCGATCCCGCCCTGATGTCCGCGATCGCCGGGAGCGACCGACGTCAGATCCAGCGTGTCGTCCACCGCGCATCCGCTCGCCGCCAAGAGCACCAGCGCCGCGAGCACGGCCGGGTTCCGTCTCATCGCGCCAGACCTTCGCCGTCGACCGGCGGCAGGATCTCCGCCGAACGGGCGCACACCCGCTGGATGATGTCGATGACCCCGCGGATGAACGCCAGCCTCGGGTGGTACCGCCGCCAGGCGATCCCGACGGTCCGCGCCGGCACGGTGCCGGCGAGGGAAATCCTTCGCACGCCGGGAGTCCGGCCGCCGAGGGTGAGCCGCGGCACGGCGCCGTAGCCGAGCCCGGCGGCGACCATCGCCTCGACGGCGTGGTTGGTTTCCATCTCCAGCACCCAGTTCAGCTCCGCGCCCGCGGACGCGGCCCAGGCCTCCATCGGGTCGCGCTGGCCGCGCAGGCCGATCAGCGGCAGCCCGGCGAGCCGGCCGGGCGAGACCGGCGGGGCGCCGGCCGGCGTCAGCAGGACGAAGGGGTCGGTGATGAGTTCCGCGGTGAGCAGCGCGGGATCGGCGATCGGCAGCTTCACGAAAGCGAGGTCGACGTCCCCGTTGCGCACCAGCCGCGACACTTCGGCTTGCTGGTCCAGTTCCACCAATTCGATCCGGTAGTCGACCGGCTGCCGCCGCAGCGCCGCCATCATCGGCGGGATCACCCGCTCGCTCGCGCTGGTGAACAGGCCGATCCGGACGGTCGCGTTGAGGCCCTTGCGGATCGTCTCCACCTGGCTGATCGCGACCGAGAGGATCCCGCCGACCTGCTCCGCGGCGGCGACCAGAGTGTCGCCCGCTTCGGTGAGCGAAACCCGGCGCTGCTGCCGGGACCGGTGCACCAGCAGGACCCCGAGCCCGCGTTCGAGGCTCGCGACCCGCTGGCTCACCGCCGACTGCGTGCAGCCGAGCGCGGTCGCGGCCCCGGCGAACGAACCGGTCGCGGAGATCGCGATCAGCGCCGCGAGCTGCGGGAGCGTCGGACGGGCGGACTGGTCGGTCTCGGCGCTAGTCATCGCGAGCGGCCTTCGGTTCGGCCGGCGCCACCTGGACGGCCGGCTCAAGCGGATGGTGACAGGCGACCTCGTGGCGGGCGTTTTCCTTGGCCAGCAACGGTTCCGCAGTCCGGCACACGCTGGTGGCGCGCGGGCAGCGCGGGTGGAACCGGCAGCCGCGCGGCGGGTCGAGCGGACTCGGCACGTCTCCGGCCAGCGTCGTGTCCCGCCAGCCCGTGCCCGCCGCCGGGTCCGGGATCGGCACCGACGCCAGCAGCGCCGCGGTGTAAGGGTGGTGCGGCGCGGCAAAGATCTCAACGACCGGTGCCTGTTCGACGATCCGGCCGAGATACATCACCGCGACCCGGTCGGACGTGTGCCGGACGACGCCGAGGTCGTGCGCGATGAACACGTAGGTGAGGCCGAGGCGCTCCTTGAGGTCGTCGAACAGGTTCAGGATCTGCGCCTGGACCGAGACGTCCAGCGCGGACACCGGTTCGTCGGCGACGACGACCCGCGGCCGCAGCGCCAGCGCTCGCGCGATCACCGCGCGCTGCCGCTGGCCGCCGGACAGCTCGTGCGGGAACCGGTCGGCGAGTTCGGCGGAAAGCCCGGTCAGGACAAGGAGTTCGGCGATGTCCGCGCGGGTCGCGGGCCGCCGGTGCACGCGCAGCGGCTCGGCGACCGAATCGCCGACCCGGCGGCGCGGGTTCAGGCTGGCGTACGGGTCCTGGAAGATCATCTGCACCGACCGGCGCACCGGGCGCAGCCCGCGCCGGCCGGTCCGGCTGATATCTCTGCCGGCGAAACTGATCGACCCGCTGCTCGGCCGGTACAGCCGGACCAGGCACCGGCCGAGGGTGGACTTGCCGCAGCCGGATTCGCCGACCAGACCGAGCGTTTCGCCGCGCCGCACGGACAGCGTGACGCGATCGACGGCGTGCAGCCGAGCGGGACGGCCCAAGCGGTTTCGCCGGACCGGGAACCATTTGACCAGGTCGGTGGTGCTGATGAGTTCGGACATCAGGCGGTTCTCTTTTCGTCCGGGGAGGGCGCGTGCCGCAGCAGGCAGGCGTGGAAATGCTCCGCGGCCGACGGCAGCAGAACCGGCCGTTGCTGGACGCACACCGCTTGCGCGTCCGGGCAACGCGGCGCGAACGCACAGCCGGGCCCGATGTCGGCCGCGAGCGGCGGCAAGCCCTCGATGGACGGCAGCCGGGTCGGCCGGGGAACATCCAGCCGCGGAATCGAGCCGAGCAGCCCGACGGTGTACGGATGCTGCGGCCGGGCGAACAGCTGCGCGGTCGGTGCCTGCTCGACGATCCGTCCGGCGTACATCACCTGTATCCGCGACGCGATTCCGGCGAGCACACCGAGGTCGTGCGTGATCAGGACGACGCTGGTCCCGATGCGCGCGCTCAGGTCCCGGATGATGCGCAGGATCTGCGCCTGCACCGAAACGTCCAGCGCGGTGGTCGGTTCGTCGGCGATCAGGACGTCGGGTTCGCAGGACAGTGCCATCGCGATCATCACCCGCTGCCGCATGCCGCCGGAGAACTGGTGCGGATAGTCCCGCGCACGGGCGTCCGGGCTCGGGATGCCGACGAGGTCGAGCAGTTCGACCGCGCGGCGGCGGGCGGCTCGCCTGCCACCGCGCTGGTGGTGACATATCTGTTCGGCGATCTGCCATCCCACGCGGTACACCGGGTTCAGCGACGTCATCGGGTCCTGGAAGATCATCGCGATCCGGCTGCCGCGGTACTCGCGCCTCCGCTTGGGCGGCAGGGCGAGGAGATCCTGGCCGTCGAACAGCACCCGGCCGCGCACGATCGCGTTGCTGTCGCGGATCAGGCCGAGCAGCGCGAGCATGGTCACCGACTTCCCGGAGCCGGATTCGCCGACCACGCCGAGGGTTTCGCCCTCCGGCAGGGAGAACGACACGTCGTCCACCACCCGCACCAAGCCGCTGCGCGTGCGGAACTCGACGGTCAGGCCTTCCGCGGACAAGGTCGTCATCGCACTCGGATCCTCGGGTCAAGCGCCGCGTAACCGAGGTCGACCAGGAGGTTCACCAGCACGACGGCGAACGCGCCGTACAGCGTCACCGCCATCAGCACCGGCAGGTCGAACCGGCTGAGCGAGTGGAAGGTGAGGTTGCCGACCCCGGGCAGGCCGAACACCTGCTCGGTGAGCACCGCGGCCCCGCCGAGCATGGCCCCGAGATCGAGGCCGAACAGGCTGACGAACGGGATCAGCGAGTTCCGCAGCACGTGGCGAAGCAGCACGCGGGATTCAGGAAGGCCCTTCGCGCGGGCGGTGAGCACGAATTCGGACCGGTCGACCTCGATCAGGTCGGCCCGCAGCACGCGTGCGTACAGTCCGGCGGTGCCGATCGCCAGCGTGATCCAAGGGAACAGCAGCTGCCCGAACCACTTCAGCGGGTCGACGTTGATCGGCGTGTAGCCGAGTTCGGGCAGCCAGCTGAAGACGCTGGTATGCCAGGTGCCCTGGGTGAGCAGGTTAACCACGCCGCCTAGCCAGTACACCGGGAGCGACATACCGATCAGCCCGAGCCCCATCAGCAGCGGATCGACCGCGCGGCCGCGGAAGACGGCGGCGAGCGTGCCCGCGCCGAGCGCGAGCAGCAGCCAGAGCACCGCGGCCCCGCCGACCAGCGACAGCGTGACCGGAACGGCCTTGGCGACGCGGGACAGCACCGGGCCGCGATCGGTGTAGGAGACCAGGTCCCGGTCGACGACCAGGCGCTTCATCATCTCGAAGTACTGTGCAGGCAACGGCTTGTCGAGGCCGAAATCGGCCCGGATCTGCGCGATCACCTGCGGGGTCGCCTGTTTGCCCGCGATCTGCCGCGCCGGGTCGACGCCCGGGGTCTTGAAGAAGATCAGGAAGACCAGGACGCTCACCGCGATCAGCACGCCCGCCGCGGAGAACACGCGGCGCACGACGTAGCCGATCACCGGGCACGCATCCGCAGCTCGGCCTTCGGGTCGAAGGCGTCCCGGATCGCGTCGCCGAGGATGTTCAGCACGCACACGGTGATCGCGAGCAGCGCACCGGGCACGATCGCCATCAGCGGCCGGTTGCGCAGCAATTGCGTGCCGTCCTCGATGATCGTGCCCCAGCTCGCGGCGGGCGGATGCACGCCGATGCCGAGGAACGACAGGCCGGATTCCAGCAGCATCGCGGTCGCCACCATCAGCGGGAACAGCACGAGCACCCGGGACAGCACGTTCGGCAGGATTTCCCGGCGGATGATCCGGCCGTGCCCGGCGCCGTAGGACGTGGCCGCGCCGACGTAGTCCGCGGCGCGCACGGACAGCACCGCCCCGCGCACCGGTCGCGCGACATAAGGCACATAGACCACTCCGATAATCAGGACCGGCAAGGCGAGACTGCCGGAACTGATCCGGACGAAACCGAGGCTGATCCCGGACGCGAAACTGATCGCGGAAAGGGAAATCGCCAGCATCAGCACCGGAAACGCCCATACGACGTCCAGGATCCTGGACAGCACCCCGTCGACCACGCCGCCGACGTATCCGGCGAGCAGCCCGACCGCCAGGCCTCCGGCGCAGGCGACCAGGCCGGCGAGCACGCCGATCACCAGGGTGTTCCGGCCGCCGTAGAGGATCCGCGCGGCGACGTCGCGGCCGTCCCCGTCCGCGCCGAGCAGGAAATGCGCCTGTCCGGTCGGGCCGATCGGCAGCACGCCGACGCCCTGGGACGCGGGTTGCAGCAACGGCGCCACGGTTCCGTCGTCGAGCACGGTGGTGCCGACCGGGTCGGCGACGAACGGATCGGTTCCGGAGATCTGGCTGGCGTACAGCGGCGCGAGCAGGCAGAGCACCACGATCACGACGAGGACCGCCGCCGACGCCATCACCCGGGAATTGCCGAGCAGCGCCCGGATTCCCCGCCGCCACGGCCCGCCGCCGGATTCCGGTTCCGCCCGGGTCCCGGCGGCCTGGGGTTCGGTCACCTGGCCACCCCCTCGGTTTCACCGTCCTGTCGGCAAAAACTAGAGAAGGGTCAGGTTTTTCGGCAAGAAGACCGGCATCGCATTCGATAAGCCGGCCTAATGGGCTGCTCCGCGCGGCCCCGGCCGGAACGCTTTCCGGTAAGCGCCCGGCGGCACCCCGACGACCTGGCAGAACTGGGAACGGAAGTTGCTCGTCGTCGGGAATCCGGTCTGCGCGGCGATCCGGTCGACGGTGTGATCGGTGGTTTCGAGCAGTTCCTGGGCCTGCCGGATGCGCACTCCGGCCACCCATTGCATCGGGCTTTGCCCGGTTTCGTCCTTGAATCGCCTGGTCAGCGTGCGCACGCTCAGTCCGGCCGCGTCGGCGATGTCCGCGAGAGCGAGGTCGCGGTAGGCGTTTTCCTCGATCCACGGCAGTATCTGGCCGAGTGCGGTCGCGCGGCTGGGCGGGCGATTGCGGACGAGGTATTGCGCCTGTCCGCCGGGCCGGTGCAATGGCGCGACGGCGAGGCGGGCGGCGTCGGCCGCGACGGCGGTTCCGTAATCGTTCTGGACGATGTGCAGGCACAGATCAATTCCGGCGACCGCGCCCGCGGAGGTGAGGATTTTCCCGTTGTCGGTGTAAAGCACGTCGGGATTCATCCGGACTGCCGGGTATTTCTTTTTGAATCCGTCGGCGGCCAGCCAATGCGTTGTCGCGTCGCGGCCGTCGAGCAATCCCGCTTCGGCGAGAGTGAACGCCCCGACGCAGATCGACGCGATGCGCGTGCCGCGGTCGGCCGCCGCGCGCAACGCGTCCAGGACTTCCGGCGCCGTCGGGGCCAGCGGGTTGTTGCGTCCGGGCACCACGATGAGGTCGGCGCGGTGGAGGGCGTCCAGGCCTTCGTCGACCGCCAGGCGCAGCGGGCCCGCCTCGACGTCGCGCGCCGGACCGGCGACGAGCGTCCGGTACCCCGGGCGGCCGTCGGGGAGCCGGACCCGCCCGAAGGTCTCGATTGGCGTGGCCAGATCGAAGGCGATCGAGTCCGGCAGGGCAAGCACCACCGTGGTGTACATACCTGCAGGATAAGGCATCGGTGGCGTGGCCAGATCTGAGTGGAAGTTGTCCAGATAGCCACTGGGAAGATCATCGCCGACGGGCTTCGATGGACGAAAGCGTCCATCGAAAGGAACCACTCATGCTTCGGGCCCAGTTCGTCCTCTTCGACGGGTTCGACCCGCTCGACGTCGTCGCGCCGTTCGAGGTGCTGTCGGCCGGAAGCGGGTTCCTCGGCGGCAAGCTCGCCGTCGAACTCGTGAGCGCGGACGGTCCCGGCGTCGTGCGCTCCGGCAACCCCGGGCTCACCCTGACCGCGACCGCCGCGTTCGACCCCGACGCGTCCGGCTATGTCCTCGTCCCCGGCGCGGCCGGCCCGGTGGACGGCGACCCGGACACGGGCGTCGAGACCATCCCCGTCCTGTTGTCGCGCTTCGCGTCGGGGGACGCGATGCCGTTGCTGCGGCGCGCGTTCGACAATCCGGACAGCACGGTCGTGACCATCTGCGGGGGTTCGCTCGCACTGGCGATGGCGGGTCTGCTCGAGGGCCGTACCGCGACGACGCATGTGCTCGGCATCGACCTGCTCGAGGCCACCGGAACGAACGCCGTCCGCGCCCGCGTCGTGGACGACGGAGACCTCATCAGCGGCGGCGGGGTCACTTCCGGTCTCGATGTGGCGCTTTACGTGCTGGAGCGCGATTTCGGCTCGCACACCGCACACGCCGTCGAGGAGCTTTTCGAGTACGAACGGCGCGGCACCACCTGGAAAGCCGCGCACTGAAAGGGAAAGAATGAACACCATTGTCGGAACCTGGCTGCTGCGGATGAAAACCCCGATCGGCACCATGGAAGCCACTTACACTTTCGAAGAAACGGACGGCGTGCTCCAGGGCAGCGCGAGCGGCTTCGGGGAAACCACGCCGCTCACCGAACTCGCGGCCTCCGGCGACCGATTCACCTGGCGGCAACGCATCACCCGGCCGATGCGGCTCAATCTCGACTACGCCGTCACCGTGCACGGCGACTCCCTTTCCGGCGAATCCCGCGCCGGACGGCTTCCGCGCACCAGCGTGACGGGTGAACGGATCTCCGCGTGAACGCTTTTCTTTTGTCGGTGCACGTCCTGGCGGCCATTCTCGCGATCGGGCCGGTCGCCGTCGCCGCGAGCATGTTCCCGAGCGCCGCCCGGCTCGCTTCCGACGACCCGAAGAAGGCCGCGACGCTGCAGGTTCTCCACCGGACCACCCGGGTTTACGCGGTGATCGGGGTCCTGGTCCCGGTCTTCGGCCTCGCGACCGGTGCGCGGATCGGGGTGCTGGGGGACGCGTGGCTGATCGTCTCGCTGGTCCTGACCGTCGCCGCCGCGGGAATTCTGGTCGGGTTGATCCTGCCCGGGCAGAAACGCGTCGTCGACGCGCTCGGTTCTGACCGGCCGGTGACCGTCCGGCTGGGAATGACGACCGGAATTTTCAACCTGCTGTGGGCGGCGGTCGTCGTTTTGATGATCTACCGTCCCGGCTCGACGACGGGGGTGGGATTGTGAGCCCGCGACGGATTTTGGAAATCATCGGCGCGGTGGAATTGGTCACGCTGGTGCTGATGCTGGGAAATGTGGTGACTGTGCATCAGCCGACGGTTTCGGGGGTGCTGGGCCCGATTCACGGGCTGGCTTACATGGGGACGGTGATCGGTGCCGTACTCGTGATGGAAGGCCGGCATCGAGTGTGGCTGCTGGCGTTGATCCCGGGAATCGGCGGGCTTCTCTCGGCGCGGGCAGCTTCGCCTCGGAGAACGCCGTCGGCAGGAGGCGCCTAGCTCGGGTCCCGAAGATCAGGCATATCTCTGAGCTGCCTCCGTGACGTGATACCGAGCTTCCGAAAGATATTACGCAGATGGGCATCCACCGTCCGAGGGCTGAGGAACAGCCGCGTAGCCACCTCCTTCGACGTGGCCCCAGCGGCGACCTCGCGCGCGATGTGCATCTCCTGCATGGTCAGCCGGTCATAGGTATGCGCCGATCGGCTGCGCGCCACCTCCCCGGTAGCGCGCAGCTCGTCGGCCGCCCGCCGGGTGAACGCCTCCATTCCGATCTCCGACAGCTGCTCATGCGCGGTACGCAGATGTTCGCGCGCATCCCGGCGGCGGCCAGCGCGGCGCAGCCATTCCCCGTACCGCAGGTGCGCCCGCGCGGTCTGCACGGAAAGCGGAGTACCGGTCAAGTACGACAGCGCCGCGACGTACTCGTCCTCGGCGTCGTGGACCATCGCCCGCGCGCCAGCCGCGACGCCGAGTGCGAAGTCGGTGCCGGCGGGTTCCGTGCGCTCGACCAGGTCTTCCAACGCGGACCGAGCGACGGCGTCCTCCCCGCATCGCACGGCGGCCTCGATTTGCTCGGGCAAGGCGATGCCGGCGAGGAAGAGATCACCGCTCGCCACTGCTTGCGTCGCGGCCGCGAGAGCAGCCGGGTAGTCGCCGAGGCCGTTGTACAGCACGGCCGTCGCCCAGTGGGCGTTCGCGGTCAGCTGGCCGGTGCGGCGGCTCGTGGCCTCGGCGAACAGGTCGAGCACCTCCTGCCGGCGTCCGCGCATCGCCGCCAGGTGCACGCGCGGGTAGAGCTGGGGAGGGTCGCCGAGTGCGTCGGCGATGGCTTCTTCCTCGGCGATCGCGGCCATTGCCTGCCCGAAGTTCCCGGTGAGCACCGCGTGGATCGCCGCCTGCGACAGACCGAGCCGGACGGTCATCGGCGAGCCGGTCGACTGTCCGGTCCGCGTCAGCCAGTCGACGATCGTCCGGTGCAGGCTGAGATCCCACAGCTCGCCCGCTAGCACGGCAGCCAGTGCGGGTGTGCGGGTCCAGTCATCGCCGGCGAGGGCCTGCCGGATGGCCGGCACCCCGGCGCGAGGTCCTTCGGCGGTCAATCGCACGAGCGCGGCGAGGAGATCCGCGGGTCCGGCCGGGGGCGCGGCGGCGAGCACCCGGTCCAGCACTCCCGCGGCCCTCCCGACGACGAGCCCCATCTCCAGCGCCGCCACCAAGAACTCGCGCGACCGTTCCGGGTCGCTGGCGGCGAGCTGCTGCGCGGCCCCCAGGATGATCTCCGGCCCGCGAACCGCCCCGTCCGCGCCCTGGACGAAGGCGATCTGCCCGCGCAGCAGGTCGACGGAGGCCCGTTGCGGGACCGCCAAAGTCGAGGCGTCGATGCTGGTCAGGAGGTCAGCCGCGGCTTCGGTCCGGCCCGCGGCGAGCGTCGCCCGGGCGGCTGCGAGCGTGCGTTCGACCTGCTTGCCGTGGTCGAGCGACAGCGCGGCGGCGCGTTCGAGAAACGCGGCGGCGGCCGCGACGCCACCCCGGGCCTGCGCGCGGGACGCCGACACTTCCAGCTCCGCCGCGACCTCCTCGTCCGGCCCGGCGGTGGCCTGCGCGCGGTGCCAGGCGCGCCGGTCGCCAGCGGTGTCCGGGTCGGTCGAATCGGCTAGCGCACGATGCGCCGCTCGCCGCTGTTTCGGCTCAGCCGCGCGGTAAGCGGCCGAGCGCGCCAGCGGATGGCAGAAGCGCGCCCGCGTGTCGAACTGGATCAGCCCGGACGCCTCGGCGGCGGCGCTCGCCGCGGACACGTCGAGGTCCAGCCGCCCGGCGGCCGCCCACAGCAGGCCGGGGTCGCCGGTGGGATCGGCGCTGGCGAGGATCAGCAGCTCCCGCGCGTCCGAGGGAAGCTCCGCCATTCTCGCGAGGAAACTCCGCTCGATCCGGCTCGCGATCGGCGACGGCGTCGGCAGCGCGAAACCGCCTGCTTTCGGCAGTTCGATCAGGGCGAGCGGGTTGCCGCGCGCCTCGGCGAGGAGGCGATCGCGCACCCGTTCGTCGAGCGTCCCGGTCTTCTCCCCGGCCAGCAGGGCGCGCGCGTCCGCGTCGCTCAGCCCGCCGACGGTCAGTCCGGGCAGCTCGTCCAGGCCGGGGACCGGGTCCTGGTCGCGGGCGGCGAACACCATCGCGATCGGTTCGGCCGAGATGCGCCTGGCCAGGAAAGTCAACGCGCGCGCCGAGGCGGCGTCCAGCCAATGTGCGTCGTCGATCACACACAGCATCGGGCGTTCCGCGGCCGCGGTGGCCAGCAGTTCGAGCGCGGCGAGGCCGACGCGGAACGGGTCCGGCGCGCCGTCGGCCAGCCCGAACGCGACCAGGAGGGAGTCGCGGTAGGGCGTCGACAGGGTCTCCAGGTGCGCGAGCACTGGAACGCACAGCTGGTGCAGCGCCGCGAACGGCAGCTCGCCCTCGAACTCCGACCCGGACGCGCGGATGCGCTGAAACCCCTCGGCCGCCTGCTCGACGTGGTCCAGCAGCGCGCTCTTGCCGATGCCCGGCTCGCCGCGCAGGACGAGGACGCCGCCCTCGCCCTGTTCCGCCGCACGGACCAGCGCGAGGAGGCGGTCGATCTCGTCGTGCCGGCCGATGAGGGAGGACGTCGTGGGCATGGTCCGAACCTTAGGGCAGGTGCGTAGGCGAAGTAGGTGATAGTCGCCGACGCGAGCGGTGGGAGGTCAGGGCGATGGTGGTGGCAGGCCACCCGAGGAAAGGAAATTCCACAATGGACACAGTGCTTGTCACCGGGGCTACCGGGACCGTCGGGTCTGCGCTGATTCCCGCCCTGCAAGCCCGCGGCAGCACCGTCCGCGCCATGACGCGGGGCCGTCCCGTCGACGGCGTCGAGACCGTCGTCGCCGACCTGCGGGACCCAGCCTCGATCGCCGCGGCCCTGAAGGGCGTCGACGCGGTCTTCCTGAACAGCCCTTCGGCCCCCGACGCCGCCGAGCTGCAGATCCGGTTCGCGAACCTGGCCCGCGACGCCGGGGTCAACCGGCTCGTGCTGCTCTCCCAGTACGCGGCCCGGGCCGATTCGCCGGTGCGCTTCCTGCGCTGGCACGCCGAAGTCGAGGCGCACGTCGCGAAACTCGGGCTCGACTACACCGTGCTCCGGCCCAACCTCTACCTGCAGGCGTTGCTCAACTTCTCCGCCACCATCGCGCAGGGATTCTTCGCCGCGCCCATCGGCGACGCGGCCGTCAGCGCCATCGACACCAGAGATATCTCAGCTGCCGCCGCTGCCGTATTAACCAGCACCGGCCACTCCGGCCGCACCTACACCCTGACCGGCCCGCGCGCCGTGACCCACGCCCAGATCGCCGACGCGCTCTCCGCCGTCACCGGACGGGACATCGCCTTCCACGACGCGCCCGCCGACCAGTTCGCCGCCGCGCTGACCGGGCTGCTCCCGTCGTGGCAGATCGACGGTCTGGTCGAGGACTACGCCCACTACTCCCGGGGCGAGGCCGCGGAGGTGCACACCTCCGTCGCCGAGCTGACCGGACGACCTGCCCGTGATCTCACCGAGTTCGCCCGGGACTACGCCGCCGCGTTCGCGGCTCTCTGAAAGGAAATCCGATGATCTACCACAGCATTCGGTTCGCGCTCAAACCTGAGGTCACGCCGGAGGAAAAGACCGCTGTCGTCGCGAAAATGAACGAACTGTTCGCCGCGATCCCGGCGATCAAGGCGCGCGTCGTCGGCCGTGATTTCGGCGGGAAATACGAATTGGGCGCCGTCCTGGTGCTCGAGGACATCGAGGGATACGCGGAGTACATGAACCATCCCGCGCACCTCGAACTGGACCGGGTCGGGCTTCCGCTGGTGGAGGAGTTCATGTCGTCCGACATCACCGACGACCCGGACCCGGAGATCGGCGCGAAGATCGCCGACGTGCACCGGACCCGGTTCGAGAACGTGCCGGACATCGCGGACCTCATCTCCGGCCTCGCCGAGTACACCGGCAGCGCGGCGCCGGGGAAACACGGCGGGTGACGGTCAGCGGGCGCGGTCCGGGTACCGCGCCCGCTGTGTTAATTCGTTGGCGCAGCAGGGTCTGTTGGGTACGCTCTTCTCCGTTGTTGCCGTTCATCGGAGAAGGTGCATTGATCTTCTGAGGTGTAGAGACACCGCGATCTCGGGTTCTTCCGCCCGTCGCGCGTCTGGCCTCGGAGGACGGCATCCTGAATCCGTCCCGTGCTCGCCGGTTCCGCCGCGGTGTCCCCACGTTCTTGTCCCATCCGCGAACGGGGAGGTACGCCTGTGTCTTCGTCCATCGTGTGCTCGGACCTCAGCTTTGCCTGGCCGGACGGCGAGGTCGTGTTCGATCGGTTTTCCCTGGCGATCGGCGAGGGCCGCACCGGGCTGATCGGAGTGAACGGTTCCGGGAAATCGACCCTGCTCCGGCTGCTCTGCGGCGAACTGCGGCCGGCCTCGGGCTCGATCAGCGTGTCCGGCGAACTCGGTTATCTGCCGCAAAACCTGATTCTCGACGCCGAACGCCGGGTCGACGAGGTGCTGGGCGTGGCGGAGATCCGGTCCGCGCTCGCCGCGATCGAACGCGGGGAGGCCGACGAACGCCATTTCGCGACCATCGGCGAGCAGTGGGACGTCGAGGAACGCACCCGCGCGACCCTCGATCGGCTCGGCCTCGCGCACGTCGCCCCGGACGCGCGGGCGGGGGAGCTGTCCGGCGGTGAACTGATCCTGCTCGGCCTCGCCGCGCAGTTCCTGCGGCAACCGGACGTGCTCGTGCTCGACGAGCCGACCAACAACCTGGACCTGCGGGCCCGGCGGCTGGTCGGCGAGGCGGTCCGGACGTGGAAAGGAGTGCTGGTCCTGGTATCTCACGACCGCGAGTTGCTGCGGCACGTCGACCGGATCGGCGATCTCCGCTCCGGGGAGGTGACCTTCTACGGCGGCGATCTGGACGATTACGAGGCGGCGGTGGCCGTCCAGCAGGAGGCGGCTTCGCGCCTGCTGCGGGCCGCGGAGTCGGATCTCAAGCGGCAGAAACGGGAGCTGGCCGAGGCGCGGACGAAACTGGACCGGCGCGCCCGGTACGGCCGGAAGCAGTGGGAAAACAAGCGCGAGCCCAAGGTGCGGATGCGCAAGCGGCAGGAGGACGCGGAAATCGCCGCGGGCAAGCACCGCACGATGCACCTCGGCAAGGTGGCGGCGGCCAAGGACCGAGTGAAGGAGGCGGAGGACGCGGTCCGCACCGACGACGAGATCCGGATCGAACTGCCGGAAACCTCGGTGGCGTCCGGGAAAGAAGTGCTCACTCTGTCCGATGTGGAGCTTCGGAACGGCCTCGCGGTGGATTTCGCACTGCGCGGGCCGGAGCGGGTCGCAGTGGTCGGTCTCAATGGTTCCGGCAAAACCACGCTGCTGCAGACGATCACCGGGGCGATCGAGCCGCGATCCGGGACGGTGAAAGTCCCGGTGCCGGTGCGCTGGTTGCCGCAACGGCTCGACCTGCTGGACGACACGCTGTCCGTCGCGCAGAACGTGGCCCGCGCCGCGCCCTCCGCGTCGGACAACGAGATCCGAGCTCAACTCGCGCGATTCCTGGTGCGCGGCAGCCGGGCGGACCAGCCAGCCGGAAGCCTTTCCGGAGGCGAGCGTTTCCGGGCAACGCTGGCGACGCTGCTTCTGGCGGAACCAGCGCCGCAATTGCTGTTGCTGGACGAGCCGACGAACAATCTGGACCTGGCCAGCGTCCGGCAGCTGGCACAGGCGCTGAAGTCGTACGCTGGCGCCCTCGTGGTGGTCAGCCACGACCTCCCGTTCCTGCACACCATCGGGGCGACGAGGTGGGTGCGGCTCGGGTCCACAGTGGAGGAGACCGTGGCGGGGTAGCGGTCTGCGGATCGCGGCGGGAGCGTGCCAGCTTCCGCCGCGATCAACGCGGCAGTGAATCCCGTCGCGCCTTGGGATTGGCGATCGTGCTGAATACCGGGCCGCCCGCGCCGATGGTGAAACCCGCTTCCTGGCCGCTCCGCGTGTTCTGCGGCCTCGAACAGTCGGAGATCCGCCGGTGCGCTGATGCGCCCAGAACCTCTTCGCCGTGCACAGCTCGATGCGCACGTGGGGCAGGACCCGGCGGCTGCGGGGGCTTAAGCCCGTTTACCCCCGTTGCGGAGCTGAAGCCGTAGCTCGGCGACCGTGGTGTGGCGGTTCCGTCGCTGGATTTCGGCGGCCAGTCGCGCGGCTCCCGGTTCGCTCAACCGGTAGTAGCGGCGCAGCCTGCTGTCCACGACCTCCTCGCGGTCCACCTCGACCCAGCCCTCCGCGTGAAGCCGGTCCAGCGCGGCGTACAACGTGCCCGCTCGCAGCTTGACCTGGCCGTCGGAGATCGTCTCGACATCGCGGAGCACGCCGTACCCGTGCTGCGGCTGGGCGGCGAGCGCGGTGAGGATCAGGAAGGTCGGCTCGCGCAGAGCACTGTCGTTCACCTCGGCAGCATATACCGGCGAGCTGTATATGGCGGCCAGTCTGGCGTATTGACGATGCTAGTTATTTCAGTGCAGACTGAAATAACTAGCAAGAAGGGGGCGGCAATGGATTCCGAACAGGTGAGGTTCAACAGTCTCGGCACCTGGTGTGCCGGTGACCTGTATCTGCCGGACGCCGACGGCCCGGTGCCGGGTCTGGTGCTCGGGCACAGCGGGGTGATGGTCAAGGAGGCGCTGGCGGTCTTCGCGCCGTACTTCGTGCGCGCCGGGTTCGCCGTGCTGGCGATCGATTACCGCACGGTCGGCGGCAGCGAGGGGGAGCCGCGGGGACAGGACTACCCGGAACGGCAGGCGGAGGATTTCCGCAGTGCGATCTCCTGCCTACAGCAGCGGCCGGAAGTTGATATGGCACGGATTGGGCTGTGGGGTGTCAGCATCGGCGGTTCGGTCGCGGTGCAGGCCGCCGTGCTCGACCGGCGCGCCAAGTGTGTCGTCGTGCAGAGCCCCAGCGTGTGGAACGGGTGGCGGTATCTGGAACGGCTCGCCGGCTGGGCGGGGGTGCGCGCGATGCGCGATCAGCTCGACGCGGACTGGCAGCGGCGCTACGAGGGCGGGGCAAGCGCGAGAGTCCCGCACCTGAAGCTGGGGGACAGCGTGCGGGACGCGCCGGACGTCGCCGCGCAGATGTTTCCTTCCTACCGCAACGAAAAAACCCTCGACTCGACCGAGCATCTGCTCACCTTCGCGCCGGAGCAGCTCATCCACCGGCTGGCCCCGACCCCGCTGTTGATGATCGCCAACGGCGGCTGGGATCCCTACCACCTGCTCGACGAGGCGCAGAGTGCGTTCGCCAAGGCAGGCGAGCCGAAACGGCTCGAGGTGCTGCCCTACGACGTGCTCGGCCTCTACACCGGACCGGGCCTGGAGGAGGCGATGGCGCTGGCCGTGGACTGGTTCGATCAGCACCTGCGCAAGGCGCCGCAGCCCGGCGTCACCCCGGTGCCTTTCCCGGGTGCGGGGGCTGCCATGACAGAGTGACAGCTGCCGGAGAGCAGGTCGAGGAGGACGCGCGATGTCCAATGAGGACAAGCAGGCCGAGGTGCTGCAGTGGGTCGAGCGGGTGGCGACGTTCTGTGTGGAGGAATGGGCGCTCCCGCCGATCACCGGGCGCATCCTCGGCCTGCTGATGATCTGCGATCCGCCCGAGCAGTCCGCGGGCCGGATCGCCGACGCGATCCAGGCCAGCCGCGCCTCGCTGACGTCGAACATGCGCTTCCTGACCACGATCGGGCTCGTCCGCAAGGTCCGCGTCCCCGGCGACCGCACCACGTACTACCGCATCGAGGACGATGCCTGGCACAAGGTGGTCCAGCGCAAGCTCGACAGCCTCGGCGCCTTCGGGGACATCGCCGACGAGGGCATGAAACTCGCCGGGGGCGGCCCGAACACCGAACGCATCCGCGCCGCGCAGCGGTCGCTGACCTGGCTGCGCGACCTCGCCGCGCGCCACCCCCTGAAAACGTAAGGACTTCTCGTGCCACGCCTGCGTCCCGACCTGGACCCGCTCCGGGAAACCCTGTTGCTCACCCTTCACGCCAGGGCCCTGGACGCCCGGTCGCCGCGGCCGATCCTCGGCGACCTTCATTCGGCCCGGATCGCCGAGCGGATCGACTACGACTTCGCCCGGCTCAAGGTCAAACCCAGCCTCGTCTGCGGAACCGCCCTGCGGGCCAAGAAACTCGACGAAGCGGTCCGGGCGTTCGCCGCGGCGCATCCCGACGCGGTCGTGCTCGACCTCGGGTGCGGCCTCGACACCCGGGCGCTGCGTTGTGACCTGCCTGGCGGCATCGACTGGTACGACGTCGATTTTCCCGACGTCGTCGCGCTGCGATCCCAGTTCCTGCCTGAGATATCTCACCGGGTAGGTGCTGATCTGACCACGTCCGGCTGGCTCGATCCGCTGCCGCGCGACCGGCCGGCCATGATCGTCGCCGAGGGCGTCCTGCCCTTCCTGCCCGGTGCCGCGTTCCAGCGGCTGACGCGGCAGCTGACCGAGCACTTCCGCACCGGGGAGCTGGCGCTCAACGGCTACACCCGGTTCGCCGCCTGGTCGATGAAGTACCACCCGGCGATCAAGGCCATCGGAATCAGCGCCGCGCAAGGGTTCGACGACGCACGCGAGCCCGAGGCCTGGCAGGCCGGGCTGACCCTGGCCGACGAGCAGCTGCTGACCCGCGCTCCGGAAGTCCGCGAGTTCCCGCAGCCGCTGCGGGCGATGACCCGGGCGATGGGGTGCAGCGCCTGGTTGTCCAGGCAGGGCACCCGGGTGCTTCGGTACCGGTTCTAGCCTCCGGCCGAACGGTGTTCGGCGAACGAACGGCTGCCGTCCCGGGATAAGGTGGGCCGGTGGACCCCAAGCAGCGGCGTGCGGCACGGCATCAGCCGCCGAAGCCCGGAACCAGCCCGAAACCCCGGCGGCGCACGGTGCCGATCACCGTGGAGCAGGTTGTCGACGCCGCGTTGGCGATCATCGCCGCCGAGGGGTACGAGGCGTTGTCCATGCGCCGCGTGGCCGACGCGCTGAACACCGGTCCCGCTTCGCTTTACGCGCACGTGGTCAACAAAACCGATCTCGACGAGCTGCTCATCGCGCGGCTGAGCGCGAAAATCGCCCTGCCGGAACCGGATCCCGCGAACTGGCGCGAGCAGATTCGCGACGTGTGCGTCCAGTTGCGCGACCTGTACCTGGCCTACCCCGGGATCTCCGGCGCCGCGTTCGCGGTGGCGCCCACCGACCTCGACACGGCGCGGCTCACCGAGGGCATGCTGGCGATCCTGCTGAACGGCGGCGTCCCGGCGCAGGCCGCGGCTTGGGGCGTGGATTCGCTCCTGCTCTATGTGGCCGCCTACTGCCTCGAGACGTCGATCGTGCGCCGGCGGGTGGAGGAGAAGGATGCCGTGTGGATTGTGGGGAGGGAGGAGATGCGGCGTCGTCTCGCTTCGCTGCCCGCGGAGGAATTTCCTTATACCGCAAGCCATGCCGCCGAGCTGACTGCCGGTGAGGGGCACGACCGGTTCGACTTCGCGCTCGAGGTGATGATCGACGGGCTGGCCCGTCGGTAGGTCGGTGCCCGGCGGCCGGACGCGTTGTGAGGCGATCAGCCGCTGCCGTCTGCCATGCCAGCGCACCGCCTGACGGATATCAGCGGTTCGGCCTCGGATGAGCGCTGGCCAGTACTCGGCTGCCAGCCTGGCCCCCGGCAAGCTCCCACCTGCTGGCAGGCCCTCGGGGTGAGTAAGCCCAGGTCAGAGCCCTCCGGTCGGTCGTGTGTCTAGCTGAAATCTCCCCGCGGTGGACTTCGCGCGCCTTGACAGGAACACTGTTCGTTGATAGAACGGTGTTCGTACATCACGGGCCTGCGTTCAACCGGACCGGCAGGTGCCTTCACCGCGGCTCGGTGCCCAGTGGCGACGTCCGCTCCCGGCCGGGTCCGCGGCACGAGAGAAGGCGACCTCACGGTCTTCCGTCGCGCTGCCCCGCGAACGGGTGGGCTGGTCGCGATTCCCGTGCCTGCCGCTTCGATCCTCGGTCTCGGACCGGGAAGGGATTGCCTCATGAAATCGGTCCGATTCAGCAGGTTCGGCGGCCCGGAAGTCCTCGAACTCGCCGAGGTCCCGGATCCGCGTCCGGGGCCCGGTCAGGTCCGGATTTCCGTGCGTGCGGCGGGAATCAACGCGAGCGACTGGAAGAAGCGGCAGGGCCTGATCGATCAGGAACTCCCGCAGGCGATGGGGCACGAAGCAGCGGGCATCGTGGACGAACTCGGCGAGGGCGTGACGGATGCCGAGATCGGCGACCGCGTGTTCGGTTTCACCGCTTCCAGTGGCGCACAAGCGGAATTGGCCGTGCTGTCCTGCTACGCGCCCATCCCGCCGTCGCTCAGTTTCGCGGAAGCCGCCGCATTGCCCGCCGCAACGGAGACTGCGGCGCGTGCGCTCGACCAACTCGGTGTCGGCGGCGGTGTCACGGTGCTCGTCAACGGTGCTTCCGGCAGTGTGGGCAGTGCCGCGGTTCAGCTTGCCGTGGCCCGGGGTGCGCGCGTGGTCGGCACCGGAAGCCTTGCCACGCATGACTTTCTGCGCTCGCTCGGTGCCGAGCCCGTTGCCTACGGCCCTGGTATGTCAGATCGGGTCCGCGCGCTCGCGCCCGATGGCGTCGACTTGGCCTTGGACGTCGCGGGGAGCGGCGTCTTGCCGGAGCTGATCCAGCTCGCCGGCGGCGCGGACCACGTCCTCACTATCGCCGATTTCGCCGGCACCGAGCAGTACGGCGTGCGGTTCAGCCGCGGCGACGGCGGGCACGCGCTGTATGTGATATCTCAACTCGGCGAACTGGTCGAAGCCGGGAAGTTCACGCTGCCGGTCGGGCGGACGTTCCCGCTGACCGAGGTCGCGGAAGCGCACCGGGTCGGCGAATCGGGCCGCGTGCGCGGAAAGCTTGTCCTGCTGCCCGGTTGACGGGCCTCTCACTCGAACGAAAGAACTCCATGAATTCTGACCTTTCGCCGGCTGGGATCGCCCAGTCGGCTCCTCGAAGCGCGCCCGGAAACGCCGTGCGCCACAAGCATCGCTGGCTGACGCTCGTCGTGCTGAGCCTCGCCCAGCTGATGGACATTCTCGATTCCACCATCGTCAACATCGCCCTTCCGAGCGCGCAGCACGATCTCGGATTTCCCGCCGATTACCGGCAATGGGTGCTGACCGGCTACGCGCTCGCGTTCGGCAGTCTCCTGCTCCTCGGCGGACGGCTCGCTGACTACTTTGGACGGAAGCGGCTGTTCCTCATCGGCGTTGGCGGGTTCGCGCTCGCCTCCGCGGTCGGTGGTGCCGCCGGGAATTTCGCGACGCTGCTGGCCGCACGCATCGGTCAAGGCGCGTTCGCCGCGATGCTGGCACCAGCCGCGTTGTCCTTGCTGTCCATCACTTTTGCCGACGACCCGAAGGAACGTGGCCGTGCGTTCGGCATTTTCGGCGCGATCTCGGGTGCGGGTGGTGCAGTGGGATTGCTGCTGGGCGGCGTCCTCACGCAGGGCCTGTCGTGGCGATGGTGCCTCTACGTCAACCTGATCATCGCGGCGGTCGCGTTCGTCGGCGGGCTAATCCTTTTGCGCGACGGTGATCGGACTCAGCGGGTGCGTCCCGACGTCGCGGGCACGGCCGCCGTCGTGGCCGGCCTGATCGGGATCGTGTTCGGGCTCGGTACCGCGGAAAGAAACGGCTGGCACGACATCCGGACGCTCGGTCCGGTGCTCGCGGGCGTCGTGCTCATCGCCGCCTTCGTGGTCATCGAACGCCGCACCGCGCATCCGCTGCTGCCGCTGCGGGTGCTCCTCGACCGGGTCCGCGGCGCGGCGTACCTGACCCTGGGCATCACCGGGACCGGGATGTTCGCGGTCTTCCTCTTCCTCACGTTCTATCTCGCGAACACGCTGGGATTCAGTCCGCTGCAGACCGGTGTGGCGTTCCTGCCGATGATCGGCCTGGTCATGGCGGGAGCGGTGTTCTCCGGGGCGGTGCTCCTGCCGCGCTGGGGGCCTCGGCCGATCGTTCCGCTGGGCTGCCTCCTCGCCGCGGCTGGCATGGCCCTGCTCACCGGACTGGGCGCGGATTCGAGCTACGCGGCGAACATCCTGCCCGCCCTGCTGGTCACCGGCGTGGGCTTCGGCTTCATCTTCGGCCCGGTTCAGAACGCGGCGACCAGCGGTGTCCAGCCGCACGACGCCGGGGTGGCGTCCGCGCTCGTGACGACGGCCCAGCAAATCGGCGGCTCCATCGGGACCGCGGTATTCAGCTCCCTCACGACGTCCGCGGTCGCCGGATACCTGGCCACTCATCCGGCGACTGGCCCGGAGACCCTCGCCGCGGCGACCTTCGCCGGATACCACCTGGTGTTCTGGATCGCGGCGGCGGTTTTCCTCGGCAGCGCGGCACTGGCCGCACTGCTGTTCCGGAGCGGCCCATTGTCGGTGGCCGCTGAACATGACACGGCGGTCGGTTGAGACACGAACGCCAGCCCGGTGGTATGGCAATTCCGCCTCCTGGCAGACGCCTGGACAGCCGGAAGCGCGAGGTTCTATCGTGAGGAGTTCAAAACCTGGGGAGGGGTCATGATTCGTAGGGCAATTGTCTTGCTGGGAATACTGGGGCTGGCGGGAATCGGGACGGCGGCGCCCGCGTCAGCCACCTCGCAGCTGACTCTCGATCCGACCTCGGGCGCACCTGGCGATACGGTGACGATGAGCTGGCAGTGCAGCAAGGACGACGGGCCAGTACGCCAGCTGTGGTCGAACGTGCTCACCGGGTTCCCGACGAACCCGCCCACCTATGTCGGCACCGCGCAGGCGAGTGTCCGGCCGGACGTGACTCCGGCGGGGAACGGGAATTACTGGGTGGCGCTGGACTGCCAGCATTCCTATTCGATCTTGCCGTTCACCGTCCGCTGATTCGGAGGTCCGCGGCATAGACTGGGCCGCGTGACCGGCCAAGGGCTTCTTGCATTTCTCCGCGAACTGCGGACAACCACCCCGTGGACGGTGGTCGCCGACGACGCCTCGGTGAGATGGCAACTCAGCGGGTTGACGTGGCAGGCCACGGTGATCGTCGATCCGCGGCGCTGGCTCGGGATGGAGTTCGAAGCCTGGGACCCGGCGACCGGCAAGCGGACCACTTACGCCATAGACACGGATCTGTATGACATCTCGCAGGCCAAGTACCGGGATTTCGCGGAGGAGATCGAGCGCGATGTCATCGAGTTTCTCGGAAACTTGCGGAAGGGCGCGATGGTGCGCGGAACTGACGGGACGAAGCTGGTGCTCGTCTTTCCTCTGGATGGCTCATGGGTGCGCGTCGTCCAGGGCCGGTTTCTGACCAGTACCTCCACGCACGCCGATCTTGCTGCGGCGCGGGTTGGGGGAGGTTACGTTGTGGTGCGGTGACGGTGTTGCTGGTATCTCACGGGGTTGGCGTTGAGATGGCCGCCGTCGCGCGGGGACTGTTCGTCGTTCGGGCTGGTTGCTGACTTGTGCCTCCGTCCTTTTGTCCCGAAAACGGCCGTGCCGTCGCGGTCCAGCGCCGGTTGCGTGGTGTAGGGATCGCGCAACAGCGGTTCGCGGAGTAGGGGGCGTTTTCGGTCAGACTGTGGAATCGAGAGCGCGATTGGCGGATGTTTTCGGATTCGGGACACCGAATGCCGCCGTGTCGATTGATGGGCAGCAAAGCGTGGTTGGGCCAGTGCGGTCCGGCGTTTCCGGCGCGGTCGTATTGCGCGGAAGATTCCGTAATCCTGCTCGCCGGTGAGGAATTCGCCAAGTCCCGCGACGGTGGATCGTGCACGCGGGCCTGAGATATCACGGTGCCGTCGGTGATGTCTAGGAAGAGCATCGCGCTGCTGTCTTCGTCCTCGAAGCCGTTCGCCAGCAGGCCGGACGCGCCGAGGAGTTCGTGCTCGAGCGCGATTGAACGGAGGACCGGGGCGTCGAGCTCGGGCAGGACGTAGGTGCTCGCGTCCCGATGGGAGATCCGCACTGTCCCGCTGGCTGATCAGCGGGGCCGTTCGGATCGGGTGCTGCTGCCGTCCCCGCGATCAGGTTAGCCCTTTCGCCGACTGGTCTCCCACGATAGCGGCGATCGGCGAAACAGTTCTCGCGCGACGGGCTTGATTCCCGCTATCCTTTCCGGGTTTACGTCGGCCTGTCGGGGGTCTGGCCCAGAAGGAGGTTGTAATCCCCGTTCTCGGTCAATCCGGTCGGAAATCGACGAAATGCGGTGCGGCCGAAAGAATGAGCAGCGTGCTCCGAATGGCGGTGCGAGCGCGAAACCGGCCGAGGCGGGTCAATTCCTTTCTTGTGTGGTGCCGAGCATGGAGTGGGTGATCAGCTGTCATGAGAAAAATCATTGTCGCGGCTTTGTGTGCTCTTGGCTTGTTGGCGATCAGCACGTCCGCGAGCGCCGATCCGGCGCCGTCGAGTGCGGTGAGCATTACCCCGGCCACGGTCGCGCCCGGGGCGGCCCTGACCTTCTCGGTGACCCTGTCGAACGCGGACGCTGATCCGCTGAAAGGCGGAAAACTTGGTCTGGGCGTGGCGAACGGGGCGATCAATCAGCTTCTGGACGTCAGCACCTGCGCGCTGTGCTATCAGGCCGGGAACACCATTCGCTACGACGTGGGCGACGTACCGCTCAACGGCAGCAAAACCTTCACCTTCTCCATCGCGGTTTTCGCCAACGCGCAGGCCGGCCAGTATGTAATCGAGCACCAGTTCGTCGGGGACAATTACTCGTACGAGACGTTGGAAGGGCCGACGGTCACTGTCACGCGGTAAGGGAGGCCGGCCGCGGGGCTTACTCGGCGGTGCCCTCGAGGTGTGCCTTGAGCAGTTCCAGTCCGGGCTGAATGCGTGCTGGATCCTCGACCGGGTGCGCGCCGGCCGGTTCGGTGGGCGGGACCAGGCGCTCGAACAGGCGGCAGAACAAAGTCGTGCCGTCGCCGAGGTCGAAGGTGGTGAAGGTGGCGATCGCGTACAGCGACGGCACCAGGGTCCCGTCGTCGAGCACGTCGCGGCCGGCCACCGTCCAGAGTTTGCCCGGGACCCGCGCGACGACGCTGTACAGCTTCGGCTTTTCGTTCAGGTCCGGAACGATGGTTTCGAGCAGTACGTCGCCGAGTTCCGCGGGGACGTCCGCCGTGCCGCGGCGGACTTCGGTTCCGGACGCCATCGGGAGCCACTTCGGCAGGTTCGGCCAGGTGGTCGCCCAGTCGTAGACCTCCTGCACCGGCCGGTTGACCACGATGCGGTTTTCGACGAAGCGGATGTTGAGGCTGTCCGGAATCTGCGGGACGTACAGGGCGGTTGTCACGATTTCTCTCCTTTTCGAGGGTGTCTGGGGAATGCTGTCCGGACATGCGCGCGCCGAGGTCGCAGTCGATTGCTCGCTGAAATATCCGGCCGGGTCTTTTGAGATATCAGAAGAAGCGCGACGGCGGCCGAGGCAGCACGTGGTGGTGATCGGCTGAGCAGCGCATGAAGCCGCCGTTGTTCCCGAGGGCGGTCGCTGACTGGGTCAGTCCGGTGATCCGCACCTGCCGGGCGCGGGGGGGCGAAAAAGGCGAGCAGGTATGTGCCGAAACAGGGGCGCGGGGCTGACGGAATCGCCGACCGGCCGGAAACTTCCGCTGGCTGCTGGAACCGGCCGCCGAACCTGAAACGGCCACCGAACCAGAACCGGCCGCCGAGCCGGAACCGGCCGCCTAACTGGAAACGGCCACCGAACCAGAACCGGCCGCCGAGCCGGAACCGGCCGCCTAACTGGAAACGGCCACCGAACCAGAACCGGCCGCCGAGCCGGAACCGGCCGCCTAACTGGAAACGGCCACCGAACCAGAACCGGCCGCCGAGCCGGAACCGGCCACCGAACCGGAAACGGCCGCCGAACCAGAACCGGAACCGGAAGGAGTGCAGCACGGGGAATTCATTTCCATGATTCGCACGCTAGAAGTCGTGGTCATGCCCGTCCAATGCCGCGTTGGTGCTCCGCTATGCCGGTGGGGCATAGCCGGTGCTCGCCGCCCGGATCTCGGCCGCCACCTCGTCCAGTTTTCGCATCACGAGCAGCATCGTCGGGGTGAGCTGCCTGCCCGCGGGCAGCGTGACGCCGACCGATTCCACGATGCCGGAGGTCGATCGGCAGCACGGCCAGACCCGGTTCGGTCTCGGCGACCAGCTGCGGCATCACGACCAGGGTGTCGGTCTCCAGCGCGATGGCGCGCACGGCGAGGAACGAACCGCATTCGATGCGGTTGGCCGGGGTCGGGAGGCCGCGGCTCAGGAGGTGTTCCTCCAGTTGCCGCCGCTGCGGGTTGTCCGCGGGCGGCAGCGACCAGAGCTCGCCGACCAGGTCGGCGAGTGTCACTCCCGGCCGCTGGTGCGCGGGATGCTGGCTGCGCGCCACCACGCGTGCGGGCTCGTAGTAGAGGTGGTGCTGGCGCAGCCGGTCGTTGTTCGCCGGTTCGAGCGTGCCGACGACAAGGTCGACGTCGCCGGCGAGCAGCGCCTCGTATAGCGCTTCCGGGCCGCCGTGCCGGATGCCGACGGTCAGGTCCGGCGCGACGGCTTTCACCCGCGCGGCCGCGCGGGGCAGCAGCACGCTCGCGCCGGCGAGGAAGATGCCGATCGTGACGGTGCCGGCGTGCCCGTCGACCAGTTCTTCGAGATGCCGCCCCGCCCGGCGAAGCTCGGCGAGCACCGCCTTGGCGTGGTCGACGAACACCTCGCCGAACAGGGTCGGCGTCGTTCCCCGCGGGCCGCGCTCGAACAGTTCGACCCCGAGGATCGACTCGAGTTCGCGCAGCCCGCGGGTCAGTACCGGCTGGGTGACGTGCATCCGCTCGCCTGCGGCGACCAGCGAGCCGTGTTCGGCGATGGCCACCGCGTAACGCAGATGCCGGAGCTTGAGTCTGCCGTCGACGAGATCGGCGCGGTCGGGTCATGCGCTCGATTCTGCCGGTCCGCTCAGTGGTGCTGGCCGCCCGGCGGCACGACGAAACTGACGGTTTTGCTGTCCAGCACCTTGTGCGTCGGGTCGGCCAGCCCGATCCACACCTTGTGCGGGCCGGGCGGCAGGGACTGGATGATCAGCGGTTCGCCGCTGCCGTCGGCCCAGTGCCAGGGCGCGTCGTCCACCGTGACGTGGATGTGGCCGAGGCGCGGGGAAACGTCGAGCGCGGCCGGGCCGTAGACCGGGACGATGCGCAGATTTTCCGCCCGGTAGCGCAGGACGACGAGGCCTTTCGCGAGCTGTTCCGGCAGCGGTGCGTCGACGACGAGCGCGGGCGGCGGCTGGGACGGCAGCGGTACGACCGGTGCGGGCGGCCATCCCGAGGCCGCGGCGGGAGGCGCGGCGGGCACCGGGGGCGAGGCAGGAGGAGGTGCGGCAGAAGCGGAGCAAGCCGTCGCCAGCAAGACAACCGAGCCGAGGATCGCGGTGCGAAGAAAATGAGCCATGGAACGAAAACTAGGCCGCTGTTGATCAGCTTCGCGTCGGTCGGCTGACCGCATTGCTGTACGTCATAAGGGAAGTCGTAAGGGAAGTGCCGTGCGTGCCGCTGGGGTCGGCACGCACGGCACAGGTCAGCGGCAGCGGTAGCTGGACGTCACGGCCGGGTCGCCGTAGCCCCGGTACCGCGAAACCCGCGGGTACGCGCACAGGTCGCGGGTCTGCTTCCCGTCCGCGGTCGCGGCAGGCAAGGTGGCCGGCGCCTTGCCGTGTTCGACCCAGTCGACGAGCGCGCCGAGCGGGTTGACCGGTGCCGCGCCCGTCCCGCCGCCGCAGTGTTCGACGCCGGGGGCCAGGAACAGCCGGTAGAAGTCGTTCACCCGGTGGGGGCCGCCCATCGCCCGTTCGACCTCGGTGCGGTAGCGCAGGGTGCCGCCGGGCGGGATGAGCTGGTCGTCCGAACCGACGAAGGTCAGCAGTTTCCCGCCGGTCCGGCGGAAGGCCGACAGGTCCGGGCCGGCGGTGCCGATGACGTCGTCGTACTCCCGCACCGACTGCCGGAACACCTGGGCGAACTGCGCGTAGCTGAGCTTCGAAACGTCGAAATCAGCCTGTTTGGCCACGAACGACTGCACCCATTTGACCGCGACCGGGAACCCGGTGGCGTACGGGCTGTCGCCGGTTCCGGCCAGCCACGCGAAATCGGCGCCCTTCGGGAGCCCGTCCCACAGCTTCCGGCCGCGTTCGTCGGTCGGCCCGGCCCAGATCTTGCGCATGACGTCGGCGTCCTTGGCCGTGACGGCGATTTCCTCGCCGGCGCAGAGAACCTTCGTGCCGATCAGGGACCGCGGGTCGTAGCTGCATTCGTCCGGCCGGTCGACGATGCCGTTCCGGACGCCGTCGTTCGCGTCGCACGCCTTGATCGCGGCCTGCCGGAACGCGGTGAAGACGCAGGCGCTCGGGAAGTCGTGCTCCTGGTTCATCACGATCTGCGGCCAGAGCGTCGCGACCGCGAACTGCGTCCAGTGGACCGCGGGCGCGTTCGCCAGGATGCCGTCGAAGTCGCCGGGGTAGTTCTGCGCCTCGGAGTAGCCCTGGCGGCCGCCGGTCGAGCAGCCGTTCCAGTACGAATAGGTCACCGGCCGCTGGTAGAACCGCTGGGCGACGTCCTTGCCGACCAGCGCGGCCTCGTGCACCGAGCGGGTGGCGAAGTTCGTCAGCAGCGGCCGGTTGACCTTGCCGGGCGCGGTCAGCGCCCACGAGGTGTCCAATCCGGCGCCGACCCCGGCGTCGGTGGTCACGCCGGCGTAGCCGTCCTTGGCGGCTTGGGCAAGCGGTGCGCCGAAGTCCCCGGCGGCGTACGCGCTTCCGCCGACCGCTTGGAGCCGTCCGGTCCATCCGGTTTGCGGCAAGGCCACGGCGACCTTGACGTGGTCGTTGGCCCCGGGATGGGTGAGCGTGACGGTGATTTCGCAATAGCCGGGCTTCGGCTCGGCCCGCACCGATTCGATTTTCGCGCCGCTGGGCGCGGCGACCGGAACTGTGGCGCAGGCGGTCGTTTCGGCCGCGGCGGCGCTGGGCGCGAGCTGGGTGACCGTGGTCGCCAGCAGCGCCGCGAGCGGCAACGCCAAGAGAGTACGTCTCATCGCTTTCCTTTGTGGAGGGTCGCTTTCGCCTGAAGCTAAGGCGCTCGCGACCGTCTCCGCGCCCGTCGGACGACGTCGTAGCCGTACGTCGCCCGGTATCGTCGCTGGCAGTGGCTAGGGGAGGACCATGACGCTGTACGGACGGGACGCCGAGCTCAAGGAGCTGACTGAGCTGGTCGACGGCCCGGAAGGACGTGTCGGCGTCCTCCTCCGGGGCGAGGCCGGGATCGGGAAGTCCGCGCTCGTCGCCGCGGCGGCCGAGGCTGCCTCGGTCGCGGGGACGCGAGTGCTGCGCACGACCGGCGCCGAGGCTGAGCAGGACCTCGCCTACGCCGGGCTGCACCAGCTGCTGCACCCCGTTCGCGCGGGCGTGGCCGAGTTGCCCGCGCCGCAACGGACGGCGCTGGAGACCGCGCTCGGGCTCGCGGACGGGCCGGAACCCAGCGCGTACCTGGTCGGCCTCGGCGCGTTGACCTTGCTCGCCGATACCGCCTCCGCGAAGCCGGTGCTGGTGCTCGCCGAGGACGTTCACTGGCTCGACCGCGCCAGCGCCGACGTCCTGGCTTTCGTCGCCCGGCGGATCGAAACCGAACCGGTCGCGCTCATCGCGACGCTCCGGGACGCGTCCGGTCCGCTGCTCGACGCCGGCCTCTCCCTGATGCCGCTCGACCGCCTCCCCGACGACGCCGCCGCGGAATTGCTCGACTCGGTCGCGCCGCGCCTCGACCCGATGGTCCGCACCCGGCTGCTCGCCGAGTCCGCGGGCCATCCGCTCGCGCTGACCGAGCTTCCGGCGGCGGTCGCCGACCTCGACGTGCTCGATCCGGTCCTGCCGCTGACCGAACGCCTCGAGCGGACGTTCGCCTCCCGGGTCGCGACCCTGCCGGAGGCCACCCGCGCCGCGCTGCTGATCGCGGCGCTCAACGAGGCCGGTTCGCTCGCCGAAACCCTTGCCGCGACCGGGGTTTTCCTCGGCAGCCCGGTGGCGCCCGAGGTGCTCAGCCCCGCTGCCGACGCCCGGCTGGTCGAGTTCGCGGTCGGCTGCGTGAGGTTCCGGCATCCGCTGATGCGTTCGGCCATTCCCGCCGCCGCGCCGCTCGGCGACCGGCGGCGCGCGCAGCTCGCGTTGGCCGAGACGGTGCGTGACCAGCCCGATCGGCACGCCTGGCACCAAGCCCGGGCGGCCTCCGGGCCGGACGAAACGGTGGCGGCGGCCCTCGAATCCGCCGCCGATCGGGCTCGCCGGAGAGGCGGGGCCGCCGCCGCGATCGCCGCGTTGGAGCAGGCGGCGCGGCTCAGCGAAGACCCGGACGCGCGGGCGGACCGGTTGCTGCGGGCCGCCGAGCTGGCGGTGGAAACCGGTCGCCGCGAGACTGCCGAACGTCTGGTGCGCGACGCCCGGAACGGACCGCTTTCCCCGCGCCGGAAGGCCACCGCGAGCCAGTTGCTCAGCGGATTCGAGGACGGCGTCCGCGAGGACCCCGCCCGGATCGGGGAGCTGGCGGCGCTCGCCGGATCCGTCGCCGCGGACGGGCAGCACGACGCGGCGATGCGGATCCTGTGGGGTGCCGCGATGCGGTGTTTCTGGGCCGAACCCGGCGAGCCGGTCCGCCGGACCCTGCTGGACGTCGCCGCCGAACTGCCCATCCCGGACGACGATCCGCGCCTGCTCGCGGTCGCCGCGTACGTCGCGCCGTTCGAGCGGGGCACCGCGGTGCTGGAACAGTTGCGCGTCCTCGCCGGCGCGGCCGGGGCTGATCCGGAAACCGACCGGTACCTGGGCAGCGCGTCCTTGCAGGTCGGCGCGTTCGACCTGGCGGCCCGCTTCTCGACGGCCGCGGTGCCGGGCCTGCGGGCGCAAGGCAGGCTCGGGTTGCTGCCGCGGGCCCTGGCGGTTCAAGCGTGGAGCCGGGTCCGGCTCGGCGACCTGGCCGGGGCCGCACCGTCGGCCGCGGAGGCGGTCCGGCTCGCGCAGGAGACCGGCCAGCCGTTCATGGGCGGGCTGGCGCTGGCGGTCCAAGCCGAGATCGCGGCCTTGCGCGGCGACCACAAACAGGCCAGCACCCTCGCTGACCAGGCCGA
This sequence comes from Amycolatopsis sp. VS8301801F10, assembly GCF_046195355.1. Lineage (NCBI taxonomy): Bacteria > Bacillati > Actinomycetota > Actinomycetes > Pseudonocardiales > Pseudonocardiaceae > Amycolatopsis > Amycolatopsis sp. VS8301801F10. The sequence goes on from NZ_CP176065.1 coordinate 3,600,700, forward strand.
ACGCGCTGGACTCGCCGCCGGTGCGCGGCCGGTGCTGGCCACGGTCCAGCTCGCGCGCGGGCTCGTCGCGGTGAGCGAAGGCCGGTACGAGGACGCGTTCGCCGACCTGCGCCGCTTGCTCGACCCGGCCGATCCGGCTTGCCAGCTGGCCCTGCACGCGTACTGCGTCGCGGAGCTGACCGAAGCCGCCGTCCGGGCCGGGCAGACCGACGCGATGCGCGAAATCCTGGCCGGACTGGAGCCGTTGGCGACCACGACCTCCGCGCCGGCGTTGCACATCGGGCTGCGGTACGCGCGGGCCGTGCTCGCGCCGAAGGAGTCCGCCGAAGACCTGTTCACCACGGCTTTGCGGGCGGACTTGAGCGGATGGCCCGCCGAACGCGGGCGGGTCCACCTGGCGTTCGGAGAGTGGTTGCGGCGGCAGCGCCGGGTCGTCGAATCGCGGGCGCACCTGCGCACCGCGCGGGAGACTTTCGACGCGCTCGGCTTGACGGCGTGGGCCGAGCGGGCGCGGCGCGAGTTGCGCAGCGCGGGGGAGTCGAGCCCGAACCGGAGCCCGGACGCGCGCGACAAGCTGACGCCGCACGAGCTGAGCATCGCGCAGCTGGCCGCCGAGGGGCTGACGAACCGGGAGATCGGGCAGCGGCTCTATCTTTCGCACCGGACCGTCGGGACCCACCTGCACCGGATCTTCCCCAAACTCGGCGTGAGTTCCCGTGCTGAGCTGGCCGATGCGGTGAAGGCGCTCGGCGACTGACGTACGCCGGTTGCGTCATCCGACGGGCGCGGGCGGCGGCCGGGCTCCTTAGCGTCGAGGCTGTCCCACGGTCTCGCGCACAGGAGTTCAGATGATCAGCAGGAGACGATTCACCCAGATGTTCGCGGCCGGGGTGGCGGCGACCTCTCTCGCTGCCTGCTCCTCGCCTGCCCCTGGGGTCGGACCTGCCGCTGGGGTCGGGACCGCCGCTGGGGCCGATTTGCGGGCGGGCTCGGGCGAGCACACTTCGCTGGGCACGATCAAGCACGCCGACGCCGGTCTCGTGAGCATGGCGTACGCCGAATTCGGCCCGGCGAACGGCAAACCGGTGGTGCTGTTGCACGGCTGGCCCTATGACCCGTACAGCTACGCCGATGTCGCGCCATTGCTTGCCGCACAAGGGTTCCGGGTGATCGTTCCGTTCCTGCGCGGGTTCGGTCCGACGGTGTTCAAATCGGCCGGCACAGTCCGCAACGGGCAGCAGACGGCCATCGCGCTCGACGTCGTCGCGCTGATGGACACGTTGAAAATCGACAAAGCGATTCTCGGCGGATACGACTGGGGTTCCCGGACGGCCGCGGTGATCGCGGCGTTGTGGCCTGAGCGGTGCCAGGCCGTCGTCCCGGTCAGCGGGTACATCGTCGCCAACCTCAAGGCGAACCTCCAGCCGCTGCCCCCGGCCGCCGAACTGGGCTGGTGGTACCAGTATTACTTCGCGACCGAGCGCGGCCGCGCCGGCTATGCGGCGAACCGGCACGATTTCAACAAACTGATCTGGAAAACGGCGTCGCCGGCGTGGCACTTCGACGACGCGACGTACGACCGCACCGCCGCCGCGTTCGACAATCCGGACCACGTCGCGATCGTCATCCACAACTACCGCTGGCGGCTCAGCCTCGCCCCCGGAGAACCGCAGTACGAGGCGTACGAACAGAAACTCGCCGCGGGGGCGACCATCGGAGTCCCTGCGATCACGTTGGCCAGCGATTTCGACGGCGCGGCCAAGGACGGCAAGGGCTACCGCGCCAAGTTCACCGGAAAATATGAGCACCGGATCCTCGACGGGATCGGGCACAACGTTCCGCAGGAGGCGCCGCGGCCGTTCGCGCAGGCGATCGTGGACGCGGCGAAGCTGTGATCCGCGGGTTCATCGAGGTTTGATCGGGAGCGGATACGGTATGCACTCCTCTCGCCGGAAACCGCTGTGCCCGTTCGGGAAACGGCGGCTTCGGCGACTGTCGAACTGAGGAGTGCGATGAGACGCAAAGCTTTCGGAGCCGTCGCGGCGGCCGTGGCCGCGGCCTTGACCGGCCTGGCCGCCCCGGCTTCGGCGGAGACTCCGGCCGAGATCCTCCAAGCGGCCGCCCAGACCGGGGTCAGCCTCGGCTACCCCGGGGTGATCGGACTGGTCCGGAACGGGGAAGCCGCGCAGTACATCCACGCCGGGTACGGAAATCTCACCGCCAAGACCCCGGCGGACCCGAAAGCGCGGTTCCGGATCGGCAGCGACACCAAGGCGTTCACCGCCGCCGTCCTGCTGCAGCTGGAGGCCGAGGGCAAGCTCTCCCTCGACGACCCGCTCGCCCGCTGGCTGCCCGGCTCGGTGAACGCCAACGGGAACGACGGCACGAAGATCACCGTCCGGCAGGTGCTGAACCAGACCTCCGGGCTGCCGGACTACGCGGCCGACGCCCGGTTCATCAACTCCTACGTCGCGAACACCAACCCGCGGCAGGCGTGGCCGCCGCAGACGCTGGTGGACATCGCGACGTCGCATCCGTCGCTGGGCGCGCCGGGCGCGGCGTTCCACTACTCGAACACCAACTACATCCTCGCCGGCATGGTGATCAAGGCGGTGACCGGGAACGAACCGGCCGCGGAGATCCAGCGGCGCGTCTTCGAGCCGCTCTCCTTGACCAACACGTCCTTCCCGACCGCCGACCCTTCGCTGACCGGCAACTACCTGACCGGCTACTACATCTGGCTCGGCGTGTTCTACAACGACGTCACCGTCTCCAACGTGCAGGCGTTCGGAACCGCGGGCGCCATTGTGTCCACAGAGGACGATCTGGCCACCTTCGAACGCGCACTGCTGAGCGGAAAACTCCTGCCGCCGCGGCAGCAGGCCGAACTGAAGACGACGGTGCCGGCCGACAACGCGGGCACCCGGTACGGGCTGGGAATCGGTCTGTCCCCGACGCCCTGCGGACTGGCCTGGAATCACAGCGGCGGGGTGCTGGGATATTTCAACCTGTGGCTGACCAGCGACGACGGCAGCAAGCAGGTGCTGGTGGCGGCCAACGAGAACCATCTGGCGGGCGTCGCGACCCGGGGGCAGACCACGCTCGGCAACGCCGCGTTCAAGGCTTACTGCGCGTCCTGAGATCCGGTCGGGCGGGGCGGGTGGCCGCCGGGTGATCCCGGCGGCCGCCTGGCGAGCCGCGCCCGGGGTTTCGTCGCGGGTGATGCCGCGGTGACGGACCAGTCCGATCCTGGGCGGAGCGGGTGATGCCGCAGTGACGGACCAGTCCGATCCTGGGCGGAAGCTGCGGCCAGGCGATCGGAAGCGAGGCGCGGGATGCGGGCTCATGGCCACCGTCCGACGAGGCAACCGGCTGATCTGGCGCCTCAGGCCGGGCCGGAGAAGGACCAGGCGAGGCGAGCTGCCATCTCAACGGACTTCAGTCATATCCCAGTGCGGTCATCGGGAACTCCGCTCCCGGCCGAGGTGCGGCACCAGCTGGAAGAACGGTGGGGCGAGGACCTCGGCGGCGTCCGGGTGCACACCGGCCCCGAAGCGGCTCGCTCCGCACGTGACCTGGGCGCGGTCGCGTACACCGCCGGGGAGGACATCGTGGTGGCGGGTGATCCCGACGAGCACCTGCTGACGCACGAGGCGGCGCACGTCGTGCACCAGCGGCACGCCAGCCGGCTCGTGCCGGGAGTCAGTTCCCCTGGCGACGCGGCCGAGCGGGCGGCCGACGCGGGGTCGGCGATCCCCGGCGGTCCAGTGGCCGCGGTCCAGCGGCAGGTCGATCGCACCAGCGAGAAGACGGTCGTGAGCCGCGACGAAGTCGAGAAGGTGCTCACCGCCTACCTGCAGGAAGTGCAGCAGGACCAGGGCGGGCAGACGCTGCACAATACCGAGCAGGTGAAGGTCGCGGTCCTGTCGCTGCTCATCGGAGACCCGGTGCGGTCGGCGTCCGTGCAGGCCTGGCTGTCCGGCACGGTGCCTGGCACCCCGGCCAGCTTCGCGCACGCAGTCGCCAGGCAGCTGCCCGCTGCCATCCCAGCGGAGCGGCTGGGGCGATTGCGCGGAGGCCCGGCCAAAGCGGCTCCGGACAATCGGCCGAAGAACGTGGGGGAAGCGGCCGGTGCCGTGCTCGTCGACACGACCCTCGCGCCGATCCTCCGCCGGATGAAGGTGCCCGACAGCGTCAAGAAGCTCATCGTGGACGGTGCCAAATCGGCGGTCGCCTCAGGCTTGCTTCAACTGGTCGACACGGCGATAGCGAACGCGCGCATCACCCCTGAGGAACGGAACTCTATTCACAGCCTTGTGGAAGGATTGATCAAACAACAGCCGGGCGCCTCGATGGAACGCCAGCAGGAAGGCGCGGGCAGCCCGTACGCGCCGGTCGTGCCGCCGTCGATCGCGCCGCCGGTACCGTCCGCGCCCGGCGAGACGATCATCAAGGGCCCGTCGGTTCCGTTCGACTTCTCCCCGCGGAAAGATCCGCCCAAACCGCGTCCCGCCCCGGCGCCGCCGAGCCCGGCCGTCTTGGCCGCGGCCGGGCAATTCGACCGGCTGTTGCTGACGCCGCCCGAGGCACGCGGCACCGAGCGGGAGGGCGACTATCCCCTGTCGAACGAATTCGCCACCACAGCCGCGGCGCTTCTCGAAGACGCGCAGAAGAACAACCGGACTAGCGTGCGCATGGATCTCCCGGCCAGTTACCGCTTGGTGAAAGATCGCACCGCGATGTTCCAGGCGATGAAGAAGATCTTCTTCGCGATGCGCGACGCACTGCCGCGCCAGGCCAGCCCGGTCGTCCAGGTCTACCTGCTGGTGGAAGGACGGCAGTTCTACAGCTTCGAACTGCGGTAGCCGGCTGCTCCGCGGGCGCCGTTTCCGCTCAGCGGCACGTGTTCCCGCCCGGATTCCCAGCACCAGGCACCCGCCTCGAATTTTCTCCAGGTCGCCTCGTGACAACGCCCGGTCACCGGTGGTTCACTATGTTAGGAAAGTTTCCTAATGAAGGCTGGAGGTCGCCCGGTCATGTCATCCTCCCGTAGGCGTTTCGCAGTGGTCGGCGCCGCTCTGGCGCTCGCCGTGCCGCTCGCGGTCAACTCCGCTCACGCGGCCACCCCGGAAGCGGCCGCCAAGTCCTATACGGCCGCCGAAGTGCTGGCCGGCGTCAAGAAGAACAGCACGGACGCGAACAAGGTCAATTCCAAACCGCACATCAACACGATGACGCGGGCCAAGAACGTCAACGTCTACCAGGTGGCGAAGGGCGTCTACGCCTACGGTTCCGGCCTGGCCGTCGACACCGACGGCAGCGACCCCGACCCCGATCCCGACCACCAGGGAACGACGACTTTCAAGGACAGCAACGGAAAATCGCTCGGCGCGCACCACGTCCCGTTCTACGTCCTCGGCGACGACTGCTACGACAAGAAGAGCCCCTGCCCGCACTTCTTCTACAAGGAACACGGCATCAAGGGCAGGCAGTTCGCGCTGATGTTCTACAAGAGCAAGGTGATCGGCGCGATCTTCGGCGACACGCAGACCGCCAACGACCAGGACACTTCGGACAACGACTCCCGGGAACTGGGCGAAGCCTCGGTAAAGGCGGCTTCCCTGCTGGGGATCAACAGCAGCGGCACTGAGGGCGGCGTCGACAACGGCGTGACCGTGGTGATTTTCTCCGGTTCGGACTGGGTCGTGAACGGGACCAATGCGAACCTGAACGCTACCGCGCAGGGCATGGTCAACAAGGCGCTGGACAGCCTTGGGGCGAGCATGGGTATTTAAGGGTGGCAGGCGAATGCGGTCACTGCCGGGGTGGTGGTGGCCGCATTCGGCATGTCTGCGGTCTGTCTGCTTAGGGCTCGATGTGCGCGGTGAGGCCGGAGTCGTGGGTGGATCCACAACCTGGAGTACCAAGATCGGTTCGGTTTTGGCCAGTCAGTCGAGCCGGACAGCAGAGTGAACATCGCCAGTCCACTCTGGACTCCGTGTTGCCAGCGAGGTCAGAGTCAAGTGCGGTCCGCGGAGTGTGCTGCGGATGTCGGTGCCTCGACCCCGGCTTCCCTGGGTGGCGCGCGACGTTGATCACTGATTTGACCTCTTCGAGCACACCGTTGCCGCTGTGGCCGCGCGAACGACCGTGTGCCCACGAAGCCGAATCCTTTGCGCTGCCGTGCGAGGCAGTTGGTCGGTCGTGTTCGGTGTGTTTGCTGTTTGATGTCGTCCGTTAGTTTTTCGGGTATCGCGGGGTTTCTCGTTCCGTCCGAGGTTTGTTCTGGGCTCCCCTGGTCGGCCAGTCAGGCGGCCCGCGCACCGCCCCCAGGGTTCAGCGGGTTTGCCGCTCGATGTGATCCGCGAGTTTGTCGAGGTATTGCACCGTCTCCCGTTCCGGCTGGGGCGGCAGCGTGAACGTCACCCGGTCCACTTCGGACTCCGCGTAGGCGGCGAGGTCGGAGTCGAGGGCGGCTCCGCAGAGGGTGATGCGGACGTCGGCCCGCCCCGTGTCGGCCAGCCACGATGCTACGCGGCGCAGTTCGGCGGGCGGGGTTTTCGCGCGGGGCAGCCATTCGTCGCCGTAGCGGGCGAGGCGGTCGAGGGCGGCTTTGCTTTCGCCGCCGATCGCGATGGGCGGGTGCGGGCGTTGTGCTGGTTTCGGCCAGGAGCAGACCGGGGCGAAGTCTAGGTGCTCGCCGTGGAATTCGGCCTCCTCGGAGGTCCAGATCGCCTTCAGCGCGGCGATTTTCTCGTTCAGCAGCGGGCCGCGGCGGTGCGGATCGACGCCGTGGTTGCGCATTTCTTCGCGGTTCCACCCGGCCCCGACTCCGAAGAGGACCCGGCCGCCGGACAGGACGTCGAGCGTCGCGACTTCCTTGGCGGTCTGGAAGACATCGCGCTGGGCCAGCAGGGCGACGGCGGTGCCGAGGGTGAGGGTCGTCGTCGCCGCGGAAGCGAGCGCGAGTGCGACGAACGGGTCGTAAGTTCGGTAATACTCGCGCGGCAGCTCGCCGCCGCCGGACCAGGGCGTCTCCCGCTTCACCGGGATATGCGAGTGCTCCGTGACGAGCAGCGTCTCGAAACCGCGTTCTTCCAGCGCCCGGCCCAGCGTGTCCGGGCGGATGCTCTCGTCCGTGACGAATGTGTTGACGCCGAACTTCATGAGTTCTCCTGCGGATAACCGAGCGCGGGTCGTAGTTTCTCGATCAGTGCGCCGACCGCGAGCACCGTGGCATCCGAGTGCCGAGGCCCCACGATCTGAATGCCGACCGGCAAACCGCGGGACGTCAGTCCAATCGGGACGCTCAGCGCGGGTTGCCGCGACATGTTGAACGGATAGGTGAAGGGTGTCCACTGTGGCCAGTCGGTCAGCCCGCTGTCCGGCGGCACGTCGTGGCCCGCGGCGAAGGGCTCGATCGGCACGGTTGGCGTGAGCAGGAGGTCGAACTTCGTGTGGAATTCGCCCATGGCGACGCCGAGCGCGGCGAGTTCGCTTTGTGCGTCGAGATAGTCGGCCGTCGAATGCTGAGCGCCTCGTTCGATCAGCCTCTGCAAGCCCGGGTCGAGCGGTGCGGTGCCGCCGTAGCGGCGGACGATGTGCGCGACGCCGACAGACCACAGCACGTCGAATGCGCTTGCCGGGTCAGGGAAATCGGGGTCGGCCTCCTCGACGTGCAGGCCGGTTCCGGCCAACGCGGCGACGGTTTCCGCGACGAGGGCGGCGACCTCCGGGTGTACGTCGACGCGGCCCAGCGCTGGTGAGTACGCGATCCGGACAGGGTCGATTGGCTCGCCGATGGTCGGCGTCCAGGAGGGATCGCGGTGGTCCCGGGCCGCGAGGAGGTCGGTCAGCGCGGCGACGTCGGCCACCGAGCGGGCCATCGGACCGGCGTGCGCCAGGGTGCCCAGGACGCTGGGCGGGTACATCGGGATGCGTCCGTGTGTCGGCTTGAAGCCCACGACTCCGCAGAAGGCGGCCGGGATGCGCACTGAACCTGCGGCGTCGGTGGCGACGGACACCGCGCCCATCCCGGTCCGGACTGCCACGCCGCTGCCGCCGCTCGACCCGCCCGCGGTCAGGGTCGGATCCCACGGATTCCGGGTGATGCCGTCGATGAGGTTGTCGGTAACGCCTTTCCAGCCGAGTTCGGAAGTCGTGGTCTTGCCGAGCAGGACGAGACCGTTCGCGCGGAGTGCTGCCGCGGCAGGGCTGTCGGTCTGCCATGGCTGGGTCGGGTCGGTGCGACGCGAACCGCGCAGCGTTGGGATATCTCGGGTTAGGAAGAGGTCCTTGATCGACGCGGGAACTCCGTCGAATGGCCCCAGCGCGCGTCCGTCGGCCCAGCGTCGTTCACTCACCGCAGCCTGATTGAGCGCACCTTCGTAGTCGACGTGCGCGAAGGCGCGGAGGTTGTCGTGGGCGTCGATGGCCGCCAGCGCCGCCTTGGTCGCTTCTACCGGCGAAAGCTCGCCGGCCGCATAGGCGGCACCGAGTTGTTCAGCCGTCCATTGGCAGAGGTCCGGGGTCATGGGTGCTCCGGGCGGGAGAGCGGTTCGGCAACGCGGCCGTAGAGTTCCGGCCTGCGGTCGCGGAAGATCGTGAGATATCTGCGCTGTGCTTTGAGATCTGAGTTCCGCAGCACCGCTCGGACCGCGTCCTCCCGGTCGTCGTCCGAGCGTGCCAGAACGTCGCCGCTCGGGCCCGCGATGGCGCTCCGGCCGTAGAAGTGCTGTTCGCCGTCGGTGCCGGTCCGGTTGCAGCCCAGGAAGAAGACGGCGTTCTCCATCGCCCTCGTCGCGCACCGCGACACGATGCTGTCCGACGGAACCTTCCCCGGCTGCACCGCCGACGCCCACAACGAGACGACGATCTCGGCCCCCGCGAGCGTCTGGACGCGGGCCATCTCGGGGAACCGGACGTCGTAACACACGTTGAGCGCCAGCGTGCCCAGTGCAGTAGAGAACACTGAGATCTCATCGCCGGGGACGTAGTATTCCTTCTCGTCCCGGCACGGGTGCACCTTGTGCTGCACCCCGGCCACCTCGCCGTCCGGGCCGATCACCACGGCGCTGTTGTACAGCACCTCTGGTATCCGAGGGTGCCGTTGTGACATACCAACGACGACGTGTGCCCCACCACGACGGGCCGCTTCACCCAGCACCTCCGTGGTCGGACCCGGTACGAGTTCCGACGCCGCGTAGAGACTCTCCGCGTAAGCGTCGTCGCGCGCGGAGCGGATGTAGCCGGTGTTGCTCAACTCGGGGAAGACGACTAGTTCGGCACCGTGCTCCTGCGCCTCGCGCTCGACGAACTCTGCCATCCGTTTGGCGTTGCCTGGACAGTCCAGCACCGCGGAACTGAACTGCACCAACGAAACGCGTACCTCGTCTTTCATCGATGGTTCTCCGGATGCACGTCGCGCGCGAACTGCGGATTGCCCGCCAGCAAGCCCCCGTCGACGGGTAGCAAGCTGCCGGTGATGAACGACGCCTCGTCCGAAGCCAGGAAGAGCGCCGCGGACGCGATGTCGTCGGGCATGCCGACCTGGCCGAGCGGATACCAGGTGGCGAGGCGGTCGAGGAGGTCCGGGTCGATCTTCTCGCGTTCCTTCCAGACGTCGGTGCGGAAGGTGCCCGGCACCAGCGCGTTCGCCCGGATCCCGAAGGGCGCGAACTCGACGGCCAGGTTGCGGGCCAGCGCCTCCACCCCGGCCTTCGCGGCGCTGTATCCCGCCGCGCCCACGTGCGTGTGCGCGTTTACCGACGACACATTGATGATCACCCCGCGCCGCTGTTCGACCATCGTCGGGAGCACCTGCTGGGAGCAACGGAAGGCACCGGTCAGCACGACGTCGAGGTCACGGTTCCAGTCCTCGATCCGAGTGTCCAGAATGGACGCCGGATTGGACGTGAAGGCGTTGTTGACCAAGACGTCGATGCGGCCGTAGGCGAATCGGGCGGCTTCGGCCAGCGCCCGGACGTCGTCGTCGCTGCGGACGTCGGTCCGCACGGCCAGCGCTCGGCCGCCCTGGTCTTCCACCTCGGCGGCGGCCTGGTCGGCAGCCGCCTCGTCGCGGTCGGCTACCACCACGGCGGCGCCCTCGGCGGCGAAGCGGCGGACCAACGTCCGGCCCAGTCCCGAGCCACCGCCGCCGGTCACGATCACCACCCGCTCTGCGAAACGCATTTCACCCACCCATCAAGGCGCTTCGAGCAACGACATGCGGTCGGGCGAGTAGCGCTCGCCGGCGATCTGATCGGCGGGCACGGCCTGTTCGATCGCTGCCACGTCAGCGGCCGACAGTGAGATATCAACAGCCGCGACGTTTTCCTCCAGCCTGCTCCGCTTCTTCGTCCCCGGAATGGGCACGACGTCGTCGCCGTGGCTGTGCACCCACGCCAGCGCGAGCTGACCCGCCGTGACGCCCCGCTCCTCGGCGAGCTTTTCCAGCGCCCGCACGAATTCCAGGTTGCGTTCGAGGTTCCCGGCGGCGAAACGCGGCTGTGCCGTCCGCCGGAAGTCGTCCTTCTCGAAGTCGTCGATCGAACGGTAGCGCCCGGTGAGGATGCCGCGGCCCAGCGGCGAGTACGGCACGATCCCGATGCCCAGTTCGCGGCACACCGGCACGACCTCGTCCTCGATCGTGCGCGACCACAGCGACCATTCGGTCTGCACTGAGGTGATCGGGTGCACGGCGTGCGCCCGGCGGATCGTCTCCGCCGACGCCTCCGACAGCCCGAGGTAGCGCACCTTCCCGGCCGCGACCAGTTCTGCCAGCGCTCCGACCGTCTCCTCGATCTCGACCGCGGGATCGACGCGGTGCTGCTGATAGAGGTCGATGTGGTCGACCCCGAGCCGGCGCAAGGACGCGGTACAGGCCTGCCGGACGTACTCCGCGTCACCGCGCACCGAGCGGGCCATCGAATCGTCCTCCGTGCGGACGACGCCGAATTTCGTGGCCAGGACGACCTCGTCGCGGCGTCCGGCGATCGCCCGCCCGACCAGTTCCTCGTTGGCGCCGTAGCCGTACATGTCGGAGGTGTCCAGGAGCGTGACGCCGAGGTCGAGCGCGCGGTGCACGGTCGCGATGGATTCGGTTTCGTCGCCGCTGCCGTAGAAATCGCTCATTCCCATGCAGCCGAGTCCTTGCGCGCCGACGTCGAGCTTGCCGAGATGCCGAAGGGGCATCGCCATGCTGGTTCTCCTTTGCCTAGCGGGACGGATCGCTGGCGGCGGCCGGTTCGGATGCCACCATTGGCTCGTTGATATCTTTCAGATGGGTCTCTGGCATCAGCAGGACCGCGCCGAAGGTGATCGCGCAGACGACCGCCATGTAGATGGCCACCGACATCGAGGACCCGGTCGCCGCGTACAGCGACGTGGCGATCAGCGGGGCGAACGCGCCGCCGATGACCGCGCCGAGCTGCACGCCCAGCGAGACGCCGGAGTACCGGAGCCCGGTCGTGAACGCTTCGGCGAAGAAAGCGCCCTGCGGTCCGTACATCGTGGTGTGCAGCAAGCCGAGGCCGACGATGAACGCGACCAGGATCAGGAAGGTCGACTTCGTGTTCAGCAGCGGCCAGAAAGCGAACGAGAAGGCGCACAGCAACCCGGAACCTGCCAGCAGCATCGTGCGCCGGCCGATGCGGTCTGAGATGGCACCGGACACCGGGAGCAATACCAGTTGCACGCCAGCCGCGACAAGCACCGCGAGCAGGACGGTGTCCTTCGACAGCCCCAAAATCGCGGGGTTCGTGCTGTACGAGACCGCGAACGTCATGAACAGGTAGTAGGTCACGTTGATGCCGATGTAGGCAGCCGCGACCAACGCGATTTGCTTGTAGTGCACCCGAAACGCGCGCAGCACGGGGGAGCGTTCCGGCTTCTTGACCTGCTTGAGCCGCCGGAACGCGTCGGTGTCCTCCAAGCGCAGCTGCAAGTGAATAGCTAGCCACACCAGCGCCGCGCTCGCGAGGAACGGGACGCGCCAGCCCCACGCCTCGAACGCCGCGGGCGACGTGAATCGGATAGCCGCGATGAACGCGAGGTTGCCGAGGATGATGCCGCCCGGACCGCCCGCCTGCGCGAAGCTGGAGAAGAAGCCGCGCTTCCGGGGCGGCGCGCTTTCCATCGCCAGGAGGACGACGCCGCCGAGCTGTCCGCCGACTGCGATGCCCTGCAGGAAACGCAGCAATACCAACAAGATCGGCGCGGCGACCCCGAGCACCGAATACGTCGGCATCAGGCCGATGAGGGTCGAGGCGAGGCCCATTCCGGCGAGCGCGCCGATCAACGCCGTTTTGCGCCCGCGCACGTCGCCGATGTGGCCGAAGAGCACGCCGCCGAGCGGCCGGGCGAGGAAACCGACCGCGAAGGTCGCGAAGCTGAGCAACGCACTGGTCAACGCGGTCTGCTCGGGGAAGAAGAGCTGCGGGAAGACCAGCGCCGCCGCGGTGCCGTAGATGAAGAAGTCGTAGTTCTCGATGCTCGAAGCCGAGAGTGCGGTCACCGCGACCTTGGCCAGTCTCGTTTCGGGTCGTGCCTGTGGGGGTTCCTGCGCCGGCGCCATTGCCCGCTCCTTCCGCCACTTTTCGACGGCCGTGGGACGAAACGTTTCGTCCAGTGAAACGTGTGAATCACTACGTGATATGGATTGTCTACTCGCCCTGGTCACGCAGGTCAAGGGGGCTCGTGCCGGGCTTCCGCGGGGCAGGATCGGGACCTCCCGCTCGGCTGAGCGGGAGGTGGGCGGCGGAAGGCGTCAGGTCGCCTCTCGAAAGGCCTCGACGATCTCCTCCATCGACGCCCCGGGCCCGAAATGCCGGTGGACGCCCGCCGCCAGCATGCGGTCGATTTCGGCGGGCTCGTCGATGCCGCCGGCGAGGACCGGGACGTCGGAGCCCTCGCGGCGCAGCCCCTCGACGGTCAGCGACGCGAAGTGGCCGAGCCCGCCGCTGAGGCAGCTGAGCCCGATCGCGTCGGCGTCCTCCTGGACCGCGACCTGCACGATCGTCGCCGTCGCCACGCGTTTGCCCAGGTAGACGACCTCGAACCCGGCGTCGGCGAGGTGCTTGCCGATCAGCCGGACGCCGACGTCGTGGCCGTCGAGCCCGAGTTTCGCCAGCACTACGCGCTTCATCTCTCGAACCCTTCCCGGGTGGCGCCGACGATCTCGGCGGAGGTGGCGCCCGCCCGCAGCGCCTCGATGCCGGGCCGGACCAGGTTCTCGGTGCCCGCGGCCGCGGTCTCGACGGCCTTGAGCGCCCGGTCGGCCAGCGCGGTGTCGCGGTGCCGCTTGTGCTCGGTGATCCGTTCGACGGCCTCCCGCTCGACCTTGGCGAAATCGAGCTCGCCCGAACTCCTGCCCGCGAACCACTCCGCGCGGGTCTTGGCGTCGAACACGCCGTGGCCGACCATCAGCCGCTCGCCGGTTCTCAGTTGTTCCTGGCGGGCACCTCGGTTTTCGTCGATCCGGCCGGCGATATAGCCGTTCTCGATGGCTTCGAGCGGACCTCCGGCTTCGGCGAGCCGGTCGAGTTCGAGCCGGACTTCGCGCAGCACCTGCTCGTCCACGTCGCGCAGTTTGGCGCTGCCCGCGAGCGGGTCGATCGTCGTCAGCGTGCCGTGTTCGTACGCGACGACCTGCATCGTGCGCACGGCGAGCGCGGCGGCGTCGGCGGACGGGATGCGCAACGCCTCGTCGTAACCGGTGGCGCAGAGGTAATCGACGCCGCCGAGCATGGAACCGAGGACGCTGAGCGTCACGCGCGGGATGTTGACCAGCGGTTCGTCGGCGGATTCCAGCCCATGCGCGTAACCCATGAGTTTCGCGACCGGCTGCTCGGCGACCGGAATTCCGTAGCGGTCGCGCAGAATCTCGCTCCACAGGATGCGTGCGGTGCGGAAAACCGAGGCTTCCACGAACAAATCGCTGCGTTCGTTGAGGAAGAACATCAACTTCTCGGCGACGGCCGCGGGTTCGTAGCCGCGGCCGACCAGTTCGTCCAGGTACGCGATGGCGTTGCCGAAAGCGAAAGCGACCGCTAACAACGGTCCCGCGCCCGCGACGTCGTAATGGTTGGAGCAGACGGTCAGCGCCGCACCAGGCATTCCTTCGTCGATCGCGAACGCGACGCAGTCGGCGGCGATCCGCAGTGCTTGCGCGGGGGAGTGGATTTCGGTGCCGCGTGCGGTGAATTCCTTGAGCGGATCGTTTTGCATCACCAGCTTCACGTGCCGGGCGTCGCGATCGGACAGTACACTGTGGACCATCCCGAGCGCGACGTGCCCGAGCGAGTTCTGCAGCATGCCGAGGCTGTCGGCGGTCGCGAGGTCGAGCCGGGAGCAGATCGTGCCGAAATCGTCGAGCGTCGCGCACGACACTCCGGCCCGGCCGACTTGAGCGTGCGAAAGCTCGTGGTCGGGATCGAAGCCGAGCTGCGACGGAAGGTCCGCGGCCAGCAGGAACGATTCCGCGCCGACCTCCTGCAGCACGGCGAGCCGTTCCGCGGTCATCGCGGGCGAGCCGAGTCCGGAGTAGACCATGAAGCGCGGCCGGAACGGTCCAGGTTCGGCAATCCTGTTGTCGCTCCACGCTTTCAGCGCGGGCTCGGCAGCGGTCGGCTCGTACCGGATGCGAACCGGGACCCGGCCGTCGTTCGCCGTGGTGATGTCGTCGTGGTGGGGCACTGGGCCTCCGTCTCGTTCAGTCCACTTCGGATGCTCCGGACACCGTCGCCGAAATCCGCGCCGCGACTTCCCTGACGTGACGTTCGATCGCGGCGATTTTTTCTTTGCCGAGCCGGCCTTCCGGTCCGATGACGCTCAACGCCGCGAGTGCGAAACCGTTCGCGTCCGTGATCGGCGCGGTGACGCCGACCGCGCCCACCGCCCGTTCGCCGTGGCTGTGCGCGATGCCCTCGGCCGCGATCCGCGTCAGCTGGGCGCGCAGGGTTTCGAGGTCGGTGATCGTATTCGGCGTCGTGGGGTTGAGCGGAAGGTCCTTGAGCAGGCGCTCGCGCTCGGCCTCGGGCATGAACGCGAGCAGCGTCTTGCCCGCCGAACCGGTGTGGATGCCCTCCGAAACGCCGACGCCCGCGATGTAACGGATGAGGTGCGGGCTGGGCAGTTCCTTCACGCAAATGCGGGACCGGCCGGCACGCACGTGCACCGCGACAGTTTCCTCGGTGACGTCGCGCAGTTGCTCCAGCGCGTCGGTCGCCTCGAAGATGAAACCCGCATTGCCGTTGGAAATCGACGACATCAGGTGGAAGCAGCCGGGGCCGAGCCCGTAATGCCCGCTGGCCTGGTCCTGCACGACCATTCCCTTGGCGCGCAACGTGCTCAGCAGCCGGTAGGTCGTCGGCTTCGACAGCGAGACGACCTCGGCCACGTCGCCGAGCGTCAGCGGGCTGTGCCCGAGCGCGAACAGGATGTCGATCGCCCGGCTCACCGCGCGGACCGTGGAGCCGTCGGGGGTTTCAGTCACTGGCCACCTCTGCGTTTTGTCGAGTGAGGTCACCGTATCAACCAGCGAAACGCTCGGGCTCGAACCAGTAGCGCGGCGTCCCGCCGATCCGCACGCGCACGGCCATCCCGGCTTCGGGTGCGGACCCGCCGGTCCGGACCTGGCCGAACACCATCGGCCCGCCGTCGTCGAGGGCGATCTGGCCGAGCGTGTACGGCGCGGGCAGCCCTGGCCGGGGGACGTGCACGGTCGTGTAGGTGAGCAGCACGCCGGTCGCCGCGAACGCGTGCTCCGCCGGCGCGGCCGTCCCGCATCGGTGACAGACCGCGCGCGCCGGGAACGAGGCCGCGCCGCATCGCCCGCAACGGCTGCCGACGAGCGCGTGCCCGTTGTCGCGCGGCCGTTCGCCGGTGGCCGGAACCTTCAAGGCGGCGTTCAGTCCCATTGGTCGGTCCTCTCCAGCAGATGTACGCACGAGACGGCTGATTCGCCCTCCAGCCAGCCGCCGTTGTTGTGGGCGAGACCGATGCGCGGCTGCCGTGTCTGCCGTCCGGTGGCCTCGCCGCGCAACTGCCAGGTCAGCTCGGCGATCTGCGCCAGCCCGGTCGCCCCGACCGCGTGGCCGCGCGACGACAGCCCGCCGCTGGGATTGACCGGACGGGCGCCGTCGAGCTGGGTCGTGCCGCTGGCGAGCAGCGCGCCGGCGTCGCCTGGACTGCAGAAGCCGAGCTGCTCGTAGGCGATGAGTTCGGCAGGAGCCATCGCGTCGTGTACCTCGGCGACGTCGATGTCCTCGGGGCCGAACCCCGCCTCCGCGTAGGCCGCTGCCGCACACAGCTCGGTCAGAGATGGCTCGTCCCCGGTGGTGGTATATCCAGTTGCCGCCTGTGCTGCTCTAATCCGGACGGTCGGTCTCTCTGTCGCCGGAACCGCCCCACGCCGGGCGACCACGACCGCCGCCGCGCCGTCGCAGATCGAACTGCACATGAGCAAGGTCAACGGGTCAGCGATGGGCCGCGACGCCAGCACTTCCTCCGGGCTGACGATTTTCCGGTGCTGGGCATACGGATTGCGCTCGCCGTTGGCGTGGCTCTTCACCGAAACCGCGACCAGATCGTCCATGGTGAGCCTGCCCGCCGCGATGAGCTTGCGCAGCCGCATCCCGTAAACCGCGGTGAACTGCAGCCCGATCCCGGACACCACGTCGAGATCGCCCGCCGACTCCAGCGCCGCGAGCGTCCGAGACCGGTCCTCCACGAACATCTTCTCCACGCCCGCGACCAACACGACGTCCGCCGATCCGGCGCGGATCGCGAGGACCGCCTGCCGCAACGCGGTGGACCCGCTCGCACAGGCGTTCTCGACATTCGTCACCGGAACCCGCTCGATCCCGATCTCGCGCAGCACCGACTGCCCGCGGATCATCTCCTGGCCCTGCAACAGTCCCGCCATCGCGTTGGCCGCGTAGACCGCGTCGACGTCACGCACCTCGAGCCCCGCGTCCACCAGCGCGGATACGCACGCGACCCGGTTGAGATCTTTCAACGAGGAGTTGAGATAACGTCCGAAGGGATGCATCCCGACGCCTAAGATCTCAATGTCGTCGACGCTCATTCCAGCCCTCCGATCAGCCTGTCCCGCAGTTCCACCCGGTCGACCTTCCCGTAGGGGGTGCGCGGAATGGCGTCCCAGATCTCCAGCCGCCGCGGCGTGCGAATCCCCAGCCGGGGACGGACGAACTCGATCAACTCCTGACTGGACGCGACCTGGGCGTCCCCCAACCGGACCACCGCGGTGACCGCGTCGCCCCACCGCGGGTCCGGCAGCCCGAGCACCACTGCCTCGCTCACCGCCGCGTGCGCGGACAGTTCGTTTTCCACCTCGCGCGGCGCGATGTTGTACCCGCCAGAGTTGATCATTTCGTCATTGCGCCCCTGCAGGTGAATGAACCCGCGCTCGTCGGCCCTCGCGAGATCCTTGGTGCGCAGCCATCCGTCGGCCAGCACCGCTGCCGTCGCCTCGGGTTTGCGGTGGTATCCGGTCATCACATGCGACCCGCGCACGTAGACCTCCCCGATCTCGCCCGCCCGCGCGACCCGCCCGTCCTCGGTGCGCACCTCAACCGCCACCGATTTCCACGGCCTGCCCGCGGATTGCCTGGCCTGCGGGTCGAGATGATCGGTCTTGCTGAGGCAGGTAATCGTCATCGGCGCTTCGGACTGCCCGTAGTCCTGCACCAACGTCGGCCCGAACCGGTCGAGCGCGCGCTCCAGGACCGGCAACGCGACGCTGGACGCGCCGTAGACGATTGTCTCGAACCCCCACTCGCCGCGCGCCGCGTCCAGCAATGGTTCGAGCATCGCCGGAACCGCTTTGAGTGTCCGGAAATGCTCTTCGCGGGACCGGCGCCACACCTCGTCGGGATCGAACTTCGGCAGGACATGCACGCCAGCGCCGCTGATCAAATACGGCAACACGAAATACCCCGACGCGTGCGAAACGGCCTGGGTGAGCAAAATCCTTTCCCCTTCGCGGACCGGTGCCAGCTCCAGCAGCAAGTTCAACGCCACCTCGCGCAATGCCCGATGCGACAGCACGACTCCCTTGGGCCGCCCAGTTGTCCCGGAGGTGTAGGAAATCCACGCCGCCCCTTCGGGATCGCTGTCCCGCAACACTGGCCCGCTTCGTGCGCTGGCGATCAGCATCTCGTACGAGTGCTGGAAGCTGGCATCGTCCTCGAACGGAATCACCGCGATCCCGAACTCCTCGGCCAGCGCGTGCGCCTCGGCGGCGAATTTCGGGGCGAAGAAGAGCGCACGGAGTCCGGAATCCTCGGCTACGTAACGGAAATCCTCCAGATGCAGCCTCGCGTTGAGTGCCACGCGAACCCGTCGCCCGAGCGCCAGAGCACAATCGGTCTCGACGAATTCGGTGCGGTTGTCGGACAGGATCCCGACACTCGCGCCTTCCGGAACGCCGAGCGCGTCCATCGCATTGGCCAGCCGCTCCGCGCGGTCGAGAAGCTCGCCGAAGGTGCGCGCCGTGCGCCCGTCGTCGACTGCCGTAAGACCCCGATGCGCGGCCCCGGCCCGACGGAGCAAGTAGGCGGTGTCGAGAACCATCCGAGCGGCCTCCCCTTGCTGAAGGGTGTTTCATCTGGTGACAAGAACGTATTGTCTGATGAAACACTGTGTCAAGGGGGGTGCTGCCGGGGAGCCGCTTGCTTCGCTGCGCTGCCCGGCCGCGCCTCGTCCGGACAGCGGTATCCTCAGCGGCGCGGCGGGAGCGCGGCTCTGACGACTGACGAGGACACGGTGCACGGCGAGATCAGGCGCAGCAGATTCATCAATGTGTTCGCCGCTTTCGTCGTAGTGTTCCTCAGCGCCGGAGTCCCGGCCGTCTACGACGTCGGAGGGTTGCCTCCGCTGGGGGTTTCCCTGCCGCTGGCCGCAGTGCTGCTCGAAGTGATCCGCCGCAGCGGCTTGCGACCCCGAATCGCCTGGGACGGGCATGAGGTGGAGGTCGTGTACGCGGTCGGGTCGCTGAAAGTTCCTTGGAAACAGGTCTATTTCGTCCGCGAGCGCGGAAACCAGATTGAAATTGGGCTGGAAAACAGCAGTATCCGGTGGGAGTTCGACCATCTTTGGCTGCTGTCCAAGATTTCCCGCCGCTACCGTTCACGCGCCGGGAAGAACGAACGTCGGTTGTCCGCTGCGTTGGAGCACAGCCGTGCGGTCCGTGACACGGAGGTCGAGGGGCGAGGAAGACGTATTGATCGGTCGTTGTGGGTTTTCGTGCTGTATCCGTTGACGGTCCCGCTCACGTTGTGGCTCAAGGCTGCCAGTCTGGCCTGACCAGGCCGAACTGGACGATCAAGTCGTGGCAGGTCGGCTGTCCGTGGAGGAGAGCTGGCGAGCGCTGAAGGTTTCGCGGAACAAAGCTCACTCAGCGATTGTGCCCCGGAGAAAAAACGCGCACCTCCCCATACCCCGCCAGAACCCCCGCCACATCACCAGACCCGTTACGCAGAACCGAATCCAAGAACACCAGAGTGGCAGCCGCGACCACGTGCGGGCTCTCGGCCCGGCCCAGCGAACCGGTTATCGAAGGCACCGGCGGCAAGTACAGCGGACCGTCGGTGAAGGTGAGGTGTGCGGCGCCCGGGAGGGTGAGGCGGTAGTTCGTCGCTGTCCCGCGGGCTAGCACCTCGGTGAGCTGGGGCAGGTAACGAGGGTCGGTGGCCGGGGTGACGGCCTGGGTGAGTGCGAGCGTCGGCTGGTCCAGTGCGGGCGACAGGGGGCCGCGCGGGTAGCCGTCCAGATCGACGACCGCGGCGATCCGGTGGTCCTGTCTGGCCGCTTGCAGTGCGGCGGCACCGCCCATGGAGTGGCCGGTCGCGGCGACCCGGCTGGTGTCCAGGCGTCCGGCCAGCGGATCGGAGCCGCCTTGGTTGAGGGCTTCCAGTTGGGTCAGCGCGAAGCTGAGGTCGGCGGCCCGGATCGCGGTCCAGGTTTCGCCAAGGCGGTTGTCCTCGTCCCGGTCTCCGGTGGAGACGGTCGCGGTGGTGATCGTCCGGCCGTCGGCGAGCACGACGGCGGCGGAGTCGTACGGGTGGTCTAGCGCGGCGACCACGTAGCCGTGGCTGGCGAGTTCCTCCGCCCACGCGGTGTTCTGCGTACGCACGCCGCTCGACCCCGGCGAGAACAGCACGATCGGAAACCGTCCGCCTTCGCTGGCCGCCGGGGCGTCGGGAATCGCGTGGGTGCGGGCGCGCGGGACATCGTCCAGCAGGAAACCCGGCAGGCCGACTCCGCGGGCGAGTGCTTCGGCGACCGTGCGTGCTTCGTCCGTCGTGCGTCCGAGGTACTGCGCACGCGGTGCGTCAGCACTGTCTCGCGCGGGGTACCAGAGCTGGGCGACGACCGTGCGCCGGTCCTGCGGATCGGCGGTGAAGGTCTCGGGGCGGTTCGGGTCGGTCCACTGCAGCACGCGGGTGCCGACCGCGAAGCCGCCGGAGGGCGCGGGGAAGCCGGGGACGGGGAAGGCCCACGCGGTCACGGGGCCGGTGGCGATCAGGGCGAAGCAGGCCAGCGATCCCGGCAGCGCCAAGCGGATCCGCCGAGGACGGTTTCGCGCCAACGGAAGGAAGGCGAGCATGGCGCCTGCCAGCACCGGCAGCAGCTGCCAGCGGATCCCGGTCACGGCGAGCGCGATCGCGGACGGCAGGAACACCACTCCCGCGGCGATGGCGCCGCGCCGGCGTGCCAGGGCGGGCAGCCAGCGCGCTACCACCAGCGTGACGGCGCTGAGCAGGGTCAGGATTTCCAGCAGGGACAGGTTCAGTCCCGGGATGATCTCGGTCACCGGGCCATGTTCGGCCGCGGGCCCGCGCGGCCGCATCGCTCTCTGGACCCGATCTCGATGCCGTCTCCAGTGGCAATCGAACCCCGGAACCAGCGGCCGGAGTGCGACCGCAGGAGGTGTCGGGACTCCTTCCGCGGTCGCAATCCGGCTCGCCGCGGTCAGCCCGCAGGCTCATGTGCGCGGCGGGTCGGCGGCCTACGATCGCGCTGTGAGGACCGAGCGGCGCTGGGCGTCCCGGCTGCCGCCGACAGTGTGGGACTCGCTGCTGCCCGTGCTTCTGCTGCTCAACGTCTTGACCATGTGGGCGCCTGCGGAGTTGCCGGTGGCCGCCGCGCTCACCGTCGCACTCGCGTTGCCCTTGGCCTGGCGGCGCCGGGCCCCGCTCACCGTGTTCGGTGCGGTGGCGGCTGCGGCTTTCGTCCAGTGGTGGGCGGGCGTGCAGTTGCCCGCGGACGTCGCTCTGCTGGTGGCTCTCTACACAGTGGCCGCGAACTCCGGCAAGCGCGCCACCCTCGCCGCAGTCGTCGTCGCCGAAATCGGGGCCGTCCTCGCCTGCCTGCGCTGGGCGACAGACGGCGGGTTCCTGACCCCGTTCGTCGCGCTCACCGCGATGGTCGCCGCCGCGGCCGCCCTCGGGAGGAACAACCGGACCACCCGTGCGTACCTGGAAGCAGCGCGGGAACGGGCAGTTGCCGAGGAGCGAGCCCGGATCACGAGGGAGATGCACGACATCGTCACCCACAACCTGTCCGTCATGGTCGCGCTCGCCGATGCCGCCGGTTACGCGCAGCCGTCGTCCGGCAAAGCCGCCGCCGCGATGCTCCAGGTCGCCGAAACCGGCCGGCAGGCGCTGACCGACATGCGGCGTTCGCTCGGCGTCCTGCGAGCCGACGAACCGGACGCTGCGCGGCACCCACTGCCCGGCATCGCGCAGCTGGAGTCCCTCGCGGACCAGATGTGCGCCGCCGGGCTCCCGACCGAACTCGACCTCCACGGCGACCACGCGCAGCTCCCCGCGACCGCGCAACTGACCGTCTATCGCCTGGTACAGGAAGCCTTGACGAACACCCTCAAACACACTCCCGCCGGTACGCACGCGAAGGTCCGGATCAAATGCACTGCCGAGACCGTCACGGTGGACGTCACCGACGCCGGCCCGCCGACCTCTGCGATCACCCGTTTCGGCAACGGCATCACCGGAATGCGCGAGCGCGCGGCCGCCTACCGGGGAACGGTGCAGGCCGGCCCGCTTCCCGGCGGCGGCTGGGGAGTGCATACCTGCCTCGACTTGACGGCGTCCGCATGACGATCCGCATCCTGATCGCCGACGACGAAGCGTTGCTGCGCATGGCATTCAGCATGGTTCTGGACGCGCAGCCGGACCTGGAGCCGATCGGCGAAGCGGGGAACGGCGCCGACGCCGTCCGCCTCGCCGTCGAGCTGCGCCCCGACGTCGTCCTCATGGACGTCCGCATGCCCGGGACCGACGGAATCGAGGCGACCCGCCAGATCCTCCGGAACTGCCCGCACACCAGGGTCCTGATCCTCACCACCTTCGACCTGGACGAGTACGCCTTCGCCGGGCTCAAAGCCGGGGCCTCGGGCTTCCTGCTCAAGAACACCCGGCCCGAGGAACTGCTCGCCGCGATCCGCACCGTGGCTGCCGGCGACGCGGTCGTCTCGCCGCGCGTCATCCGCCGGCTGCTGGAGAAATTCCGCCCGCACCTCCCGGACCCCGCCGCCACCGCCCCCGACGAGCGGCTGAGTCGGCTCAGTTCCCGGGAACGCGAGGTGCTCGTCCAGGTCGGCGCCGGCCGGTCCAACGCCGAGATCGCCGCCGCCCTGCACCTCGCCGAGGCGACCGTGAAGTCCCACCTGGGGCGAATCCTGCAGAAGCTCGAACTCCGCGACCGGGTCCAGGCCGTGATCTTCGCCTACGAAAGCCGCCTCATCCGCCCTTCGTGACCTTCGGCGGCCGGTATGGTCGAACCGGTGGGGGAGATTTCGTGGCCGGCCATGCTCTGGATCGGCGGCGCTCCGGGATCCGGCAAGTCCACGATCGCGTGGCTGGCGAGCCGGCATCTCGACCTGCCACTGCACCCAGTGGACCTGTGGACCTACGACCACCAGGAGCGGCTCCCCGCGGCGAGCACGACACTCGACGAGGAACTCGCGCGAGGCCCCGAGCACGCCGCGGCCGCATTCGTCGCGACCGCGCACGCGCGCCTGCCGCTCGTCCTCTCCGACGTGCGCGCCCGAGCCGCGGATCCCGTGCCGGTCCTGGTCGAGGGGCCGCAGCTGATGCCGTCGATGGCCGCCCCGCTGCCCGTCGGAAGCGCGGTGTTCCTCCTTCCCACGCCGGGGCGCACCCGTGCGGCGCGCGCGTCTCGGTCGGACGCTGGCCCGGAGCGTCTCGAACGCCTCGTCGCCCGCGACACCGTGCTCGCCGACCGGGTCCGCGGCGAGGCCGCCGCCGCCGGTCGTCCGGTGATCGAGGTGCCCGAGAACCCGGACTGGTCAGCGACGTACGACGCCGTGTGCTCCGCTCTCGAACCCGGCATCGCGGGCAAGCTCGCTCCAGGACGCGAACTGGCGGAGCAGCGAGCCTTCGAAAACGACGCCGCGGCGCGGCAAGGACGGCTCTGGGCAAAGGCCACCGGGCGCGACGTGATTCCCGGCAGCACTACCGCGCCCTACCGCTGGGCCTGCGAATGCGGAGCCAGCGGCTGCACCGGCCGCAGCCCGCTCGGCACGCTGCCGCCGCGTCCGGCGCGATGAAGCCGCGCGCCGGTCACATCAGTCCGTCCTTCTCCGGCGGATGGCCGAGGGCGAAGGTGCTGACTCCGAGGTGCCTGGCCCAGTTGTGCGACCAGGCCTTGAGCGGCGCGAGGGCGTAGAGGAGTTCGAGACCGATCGGGGTGAGCGTGTACTTGCCGTCCGCGGCGGTTTCGGTGACGCCCGCGCCGGCCAGTTCCCGCAGGCGCGTGCTGAGCACGCTGGAGGAGATGTCCGGCAGAGCCCGCCGCAGATCTCGAAATCCAACCGGTTCGGTGCGCAGCTGCCACAGGATGACGATGGCCCAGCGCCGCCCGAGGAGATCGAAAGCCGCCATGAGCGGCTGTCCAGTCTTGGACCCGCGGACGGGCTGGCCCGGGATCGGCGGTCTTGCTTCGCTCACGGGCTCACTATACGGTGGTTCGAAAATCGAACCACGCGCACGCGGTCCGCCGCGGGCGCGAAAGAAGGGCGGAACGGATGGGCGGAGCAGTTCGCCGTCGCTCGGCGGCGGCGTTGATCGCGGCGGCACGCCGGTTCCTCAACGGGGGAGCGGAGACCGACGCGCCCTTCCCGCACCGCGAATTCCTGCGTCCGCACACGACCGGGCGCAGATACACCGCGGCGCATTGGAACGTGGTCATCCCGGATCTGCCCGCGCCGCACCGTTTCCTGGGATGCGCGACCCTCGTCGGCCGCCCGGGAATGCGCGCGTTCGACATCGACCACGCGGTCGCCGGGTCGCCGCGCACCACCCTGACTCTCGCGGTCGGCACGGCGGCGACCGCGCCGGACTGGTTTTCCGCCTACCACGTCTTCGACGATTGCGATCTGCTCCCCGACGGTTCCCGGCTCCGCGTCGCCGACGTGCTGACCATCGCCGGACGGTTCCCCTCTTATCGGATACAGATCCGCCGGCCGGATTTCGCCCTCGACCTCGAGGCCGAATGCGCCGACCGGATCACCCGGTTCATTCGCAGCCCGGTTTACGACCATCTCGGATACCCGGCGACCTACCGGGGAACGCTGCGCTGGCACGGCGAATCCCGCCCCGTCGAAGGGCTGTTGTCGTTGGAATACGCACGGGTCAGTTCGACCACCGCGATCGCCGACCGCCCGGTTCCCCGCGCGCTGAAAATGCCGATCGACGTCTTCACCTGGCAGGTGATCAAACTCGGGCCGCGCACCCTGCTGATGCTGGCGGGCATGGGAATGGGTGGCCGGATGGCGCCGGCCGCCTACCTGAAGGACCTCGACGGCGAAGACCGGCGGCAGGTCCGGGGAGTGCGCCTGGACGTGCTCGAATACCACGACGAACCGGTGATCGCCCCGGACGGCGCCCGGACCAGGCTGCCGCGCCGGTTCCGCTGGTTCATTCCGGCGGGTTCGGGTTCGCCCACCGAATTGTCCGTCGTCACCGATTCCCACGTGATCTACGGCTTGGGTCGAGGCTGGCTCGGGGGAATGGACTACGAGGGGACCCACAACGGCCAACCCGTTGCCGGGACCGGGTATTACGAGTACGTCGGGCTGGCTCGAAACGTCGGTTAAGCCACGATGATCCGTTGCAGGTCTTCGCCCACGGTTACCCGGCCGCCGTATCCGCGCTGAGCCCATTTCCTCCACTGTGCCGGATTGATCCGGGAGCCGTTCGCACTGCCCAAATGCGTGAGCACGAGGTGCTTGGCTTCGGCGCTTTCCGCGATTCCGCCGACTTTCTGCACTTCCACATGGGACTCCAGCAGGTGGTCGCGGAACACCGGGGAGAGGTTCATGCCTTCGAGGTTGATGGCCTCGTGGAGCAGCAGATCCGAACCCTTGGCGAGGGTGACGAGGTTGTCGCTGTAGGTGGTGTCGCCGGAGAACGTCACCGAGCCGTACCGGGTGTCGAAACGGAAGGCGAAGGAGGGGAACACCGGCCCGTGGGGAACGAGCGTCGCGGTGACCCGGACCCGTTCGTCCTCCAGCACCAGGAACGGCCGCATCGCCGGGTGGGTGCGGCGGAAGCTGGCTCCCACCTCGGGAAGCGCGATCTCGCGGACGTCGGCGAGCGTCCGGATGTCCGCGATTCCCATGTCCCGCAGGAAAACGTTGCTGCTGTAGGCGTAGGCGTCGTGACAGCGCCGCGTCAGGTCAGCGGTTCCCGGCGTGGGATGCTCCGGGGAGACCGTGGGCGCCTCGCCGCCCCCGAACTTCGGCGGCAGGCCGCCGGCCGGTCCCGGCCCGTACACCTTGACCGGCCGCGCCACGTTGTCCCCGCCGTAGACCGGCACGCTGCCGCCGAGAAGGAAGAAGTCGTAGTAATCGGCGACATGGTCGGCGTGCAGATGGGTGAGGAAAATGGCTTCGAGCGACCGGAATTTCAACCCGGCCCGCACGAACTGGGTGGTCGCGCCCCGGCCGCAGTCGACAAGGTAGGTGCGCCCGTCCACCACCAGCGCCGTGGCGATCCCGCTGCGGTCCGACGACACGGGCGGCCCGGCCTGGGTGCCCAACAGGATCACCTCCAGCCGGGACCGCACGGGCGAAGCGACCGACGCCGCCGCGGCCTGCGTCGCGGGACCGCCGGCGGCGGCCACGCCGAGCGAAGCGGCGAGGGCGCCCACCCCGCCGATCAGCGAGCGGCGGGTGACCGAAGCGGAAGCGGCAGCAGCCGCCGTCGAACCAGGGACAGGACACATAGGACGCTCCGGGGAGAGGATCTGCGACGGGCAACTGCCGGTGCGGTCGTTCAGTCGCGGCCGGCCTCGATGATCTTTGCCGCCAAGGCATCCGGCTGAGTGAAGAGAACTTCGTGACTGCCGGGCATCTGCACGATCCGGCACAGCCCGAGGCGGGAGGAAAAGCGCGGGTGCCACGCGTACTCGCCGTGCGGCATCGCGATGTCCTCGGTGCAGTTGAGGTAGGAACACCGCAGCCGGCCCGCCGCGATCAACTCGTGGAACTTCGCCAGGTCCAGTTTGTCCTCCAGCATGGAAACCGGAGTGGGGCACAACGTTTCGAACGCGGCGCGGGCCGTTGGCTCGTCGGCGTCGTTGAGGAACGCTTCGCGCCAGACCGGCCACGGCAGGGAGAACCTGCCGTCCACCGCCGAGCCGCGCACCATTTCCCGGTAGCTGGCCGGCGATTCGTCATTGATGCTGTTTCCGTTTTCGAGCACGAAGGCGTTCCAGAACACCAGCCTGCGGATGCGTTCCGGCATCGCCTCGGCCACCTTGGAAATGATCGTGCCGCCGAAACTGTGGCCGACCAGGACGAAGTCGTGCAGGCCGCGGTCGGCGACGTAACGCACGATCGAATCGACCCCGTCGGCATGGGTCACGTCCGGGTCCGCGCCCTCGCCGAATCCCGCGACGGTGGGGGTGTGCACCGTGTGACCGACCCGCCGCAGCCGGTCGGCGATCGGTTCCCAGTGGTCGCCGGTGTGCCAGGCGCCGTGGACGAGGACGTACGGTGCGGTCACGGAAGGTACCCTTTCGCCGTTGAAATGTGCGCGGCACCAGCATGTGGCGCGGGCCAGATGCGTGTCCAATGCCCATTGCGGTCGTCTCGATGCCGAGCCAGGCATAGCCAGTCCGGCCGTCCACAGTGGAGCCGTCGCGAATCGGCCCCGGCTGCCGAGAAGGCGACCGGGGCCGACGCGCGCACTGCGGTCAGGAACAGCGCCAGGTGTACGGACGGAAAGTTTGGTCGGCGTTCATGCGCGCCCCGCCCACCGTGCCGTCGTCGCCGACCCGGGACGGAAGGTCGAGCTTGAGGTCGCCGAAGTTCGACACCCAGGCACCCTGCCGCCACACGCCGTAGCCGGTGCCGTTGAGGTCGTTGCCGCCGTGCGCCTCGTCGATCCGGCCGGTGATCAGGCCGTCGCGATTGAGGTCGAAGTCCGGGTTGCCGTTGGACAGGTTGTAGCTCGAGTTGGGCAGCACGTGCGCGGCGCCCTGCTGGTCCCAGTAGACGCCGACGTTCTTGCCGTTGTACGTGGCGTGGCCGACTACGCGGCCGTTGGAGAACGCTGTGCCGTCGGGAAACCGCAGGCCCGGCAGCGTGCCGAGGCGGGTGATCGTGCCTGCCCGCCAGATCGCGAGACCGGAGTCGCGCAGCAACAACACCGACCCGTCCTCGTCGACCGCCTGAGGCGAGGTGGGATCCGGAGCCAGCCCCGGGAGCGTGGTGACGGCGCCCGGCTGCGCGGCAGGCCACCGCACCACCGTGGTCAGGCCGCTGCTGTCGCCCCAGACGTAGCCGGTGATGTCGCCCGCGTCATTGATGCCGAGCGCGGCGGCCTTGGTGTTGCTGCCCAGCTTCGGCAGTTCTTCGAGCACGCCGCCCCGAGAGCGGAACGCGGTGCTCACGGACACCCCGGGAAAGCTGACCCGCGCAGTCCCGACAATCGTGCCCGCGCGGTTCTCGTCGGCCACTTCGTAGTCGGTCAAGGTGCCGATCCGGGGGAACACGGAGTAGGAGCCGTTCTTCCAGGTAATGGCCCGCAAACCGTCGGCGGTCTCGGCGGTGCCGGCGAAGCCGCCCTGGTGATCGGTCGCAGTCGGCAGCCCACCTTGGCCCGGCACAGGAAGTGCCGTGGGATGCCAGGTGCAGCCCGCAGCGGCGGATGCGGCTGGGGTTGGGAGGAGCAAGGCTGCGGTGAGCAGAAATGCGCTGCTTAGTAATCGGTATCTGGGCACGTTTCCCTCCAATGGTGGTGAGCGACCAAGGATCGCGTTCAGCGCCGTTGGAGGGGGAGTTGATAGGGGTGTGTTCGGGTGATCAGGGGCTCTCGCCCGCTTCCGTTCTCAACTCACGGCCTCGGCCTGACGACGACGCGATGACGGCTTGCGAGGGGATCGTCACAGGGCGAGATCCGCCTCCTGGCAATAGGATGCCGGTGAATTTCTCTCGATTTGGTCTTGCCCTGGCCGGTAGCGCTGGTGTGCTGGTCGTCGCGGTCAGCGGATGTTCCGAACCGACGCGGGGGACGGCAGCCCGATACATGCTGACGCCGGCGCAGCTGTCCGCGTTGCAGCTGAGCCATCCTGAGACGGACAAGGCATCCAGCTCCGTCGGTTGCGGGTGGCGGTTCAGCGACGGATACACGGCTGTCAGCGCGACGTTTCTGACCACGGTGAAGAACGGCCTGACGAACGCCTACCGGTGCCGCTCGACGAGGTGGAGGTCGAGGGACGGCAGATCGGCGATTTCGACGGGATCCCGAGGCACCATCGGTCGGCATCCACGCGGACCAGACCACGTCGTCATGGTGGTGGGAGGACGTCCGCGACGTCGGCGACCTGCTTGAGGAACGCGTCGGAGGGGTGGCCCGTGATCGGGTCTGTTTCGGCGATGACGACCAGCTTCCCGTCCAGCCGTGACCGGTAGTGCTTTCCGGTGAACCGAAAGCCGTTCGCTTCGAGAATCTCCGTTCCGAAGGGGGTGACGTCACCGGATCCGTAGGTGTCTTCCAATGTGCGGAGCTGTGCGGCTGATTCGGCCGACGGCATTGTCACCCAGCTGACCGATCCGGCGATCGTGTTACCGCTGCTGTCCTGCACGACGAACAGCAGCTGATCGAGCTTCTTGCACGGGTGGCGAAGGAAGAACTGCTGAACCTGACCGTACGATTGCACGGCGCAGCGCAGATCTTTCTCGACTTTCTTCCTGGCTTCCTTGAGAGCCAGCCGTCGCCATGCCTCGGTGCGGTTGCCCTTTCGTGCGGCCTTCTTGCTGTTGGCCATGTCCGTGTCGGACACGCTCTTGGTCGTCGCGGCGTCGAGTCCGGCGCCGACCGAAGTGACTGCGTCTCCGCCGCTTGCCGCCGCCACGGCTGTTGCCAAGGCGGCCGCGGCGAATACGCCGCCTGTTTTGATCCATTTTCCGTCGGGGCCTCTGGGCTGGTTCGGGTCGAAAGGCACGTGCTGCGCTCCTGAGCCGGGTCGGGCGACGGCTCGACTTTGCCGGACCAGAAGCTGGCCGAAAACCGCGCGGACGAGAATCACCTGATCGGCTCAATGCCCGCAGTCCTGTCGTGGCGAGTTCGATCTTCAGATGAAGAATGCCGGCCCGATCGCTCCTGACGGAGCCGGTCACCTGATGGCGACCGGGTTCACCGGCGACCCCGCGGCTCGGTGCACGCGCAACGGCGCGGCCACGTAGAAAAACTCATATCGCCGGTCGGCAGCACACGCGGACGCGAGCCTTTCGAGATCGCACAGTTCGGCGAACACCACTCCCAGATTGCGCATCAGCGAGCAGTGCAACGGCAACGCGCAGCCGCTGCGCCGGTCGACCGGGGGTTCGTTCGCGAAGGTGTCCGTGACGAGGTTCGGGATTTCCTTGTCCTGGAACCAGTCGAGCAGGGCGAAGGTGAACTCCAGTCCCGGATCGTTGCGCTGCCTTGGGGTTCGGGACAGGTAATTGGTGCGCAGAACGAGGATGTCGTGCCGCTCGATCACCGTTCCTTGCGACTCGGCGCAGGCTTCGAGGTCGTGGTGGTCGAACAGTTCGCCCGGATCGAGACTGGGTTTCCCGCGCCACCGCGGCAGGTCCAGGAGCACGCCCCGGCCGGCGACGCCGCGGCGGGCGATGGGGTCGATGCCCGCTTTGCGCAGGCCGCCGACGGTGGTGCGGGCGTCGTATCCGTTCCACAGCCTGCCGTCGTACCAGACGTGGCCGAGGGCGTCGTATTGCGTCGAACCCTGAAGGTAGGCGTCGATTTTGTCGTCGGCGTAGTGCAGGCCGCCGGGAAAGGCCGGCCCGGTGCCGCCGGGGTCCCAGGACGATTCGTCGACGGTCATGGTGTGCCGGGCGGGGGTCCGGCTCGGGGACACCGGGTCGCCGTCCGGATCGCCGATGAGGCGTTGCAGCACAATGGTTTCGCCGGTTTTGATCTCGGCCGCGCCGCGCAGGACTTCTTGCCTGGTCAGGTAGTTCAGCGCGCCGACCTCGTCGTCTGGCCCCCAGCGTCCCCAGTTGTCCGGGCTGCCCGCGAGGAGTTCTCCGATGCCGATAGTCATGCGACGCTCGCTCGTTCCGGGGCCAGCAGGTCGGTTCCGCGGGTTTCCCGGCCGAAGCGCACCGCGATCAGCGTGACGATCGCGGCGAACGCGATGTACCCGGAGACAGCGTAGGCGTTGTTGCCGGCGGCGGTGTACAGCGCGACGGCGATCACTGGGGCGAAGCCGGCGCCGATGATGGAGGTGACGTTGTAGGTCACGCCGATTCCGGAGTACCGGATGTTGGCCGGGTAGAGCTCCGCCAGGTAAGTGCCGATGATCGCGTAGGAGGTCTCCACCACGCCGCAGTGCAGGAGCACGATCGCGAGGATCACCAGCACCGGGTTCCGGGTGTTCAGCAGGGAGAAATAGGGGACGGCGAGCACGATCGCCAGGATCGCCGAGCCCGCGAACACCGGTCTGCGCCCGATCCGGTCGGCGAGGCGGCCCGCGAGCGGCATGACGATCGTCGAGCACGCCGCCGACACCGCGACGGCGGTGGTCGACAGCCACGGCGGCATGCCGAGAGTCGTGGTGACGTAGGAAACCGTGTAGGTCAGGACCAGGTAGGCGAGGACGTCGTTGCAGAACCGGACGCCGATCCCGAGCAGCAGACTGCCCTTGTGCCGCCGGAGAAGCTCGGCGAACGGGGCCCGCACGAGAAGGTCGCGCCGCCGCGCTTCCTCGAACACGTGCGATTCGCCGATCCGCGTGCGCAGGTACAGCCCGACGCCGAGCAGCGCGGCGCTCAGCCAGAACGGGATCCGCCAGCCCCACCCCAGGAACTGGTCCTCGGGAAGCAGCGCGAGCAGGCTGAAGACCACGGTCGCCGCCAGCAGGCCGACCGAGTTCCCGACGTTCGGCCAGGTGCCGTAGAAGGCCCGGCGTTCCCGGGGCGCGATCTCGACGGTCATGCTCATCGCCCCGGCGTACTCGCCGGAGACGCCGAGCCCCTGAACGGTCCGGAGCACGACCAGCAGCGCCGGGGCCCAGGTCCCGATCCGGTCGGCGGTCGGCAGGCAGCCGATCGCGATCGTGCTGAGCCCCATGATGACCAACGTGGAGACGAGCACTTTCCGGCGGCCGAGCCGGTCGCCGAAATGCCCCCAGACCGCGGCGCCGACGGGCCGGACGACGAAGGCGCTCGCGAAGGTGAGGAAGGACGCGATGGTGGCGGTCGCGCCGTGCAGGGCGGGGAAGAACAGCTTGGGGAACACGAGGGCCGCGGCGGTGCCGTAAATGAAGTAGTCGTACCACTCGAGCATGTTTCCCGCGGACGCGGCGAGGATGACGCGGCGGGGAGCAAGTTCAGGGCCGGTCACGGTTTCACGCTCCGTTCGGGCGGCCGGTCACCCAGATGACCTGGCCGGTGACGTGCCGGGCGTCCTCGGACGCGAGGAAGGAAATGACCCCGGCGAGGTCTTCGGGCTGGGCGACACGCGGCAGGGCGTTGCGCCGGATCTGCTCGGCTTTGATGTCCTCGTACGGAATTCCCGCTGTTTCGGCGAGGTGGTGCGTGAGCGGGCTTTCGACGTGGCCCGGGCCGACGGCGTTGACCGTGATGTCGAAGCGGCCGAGGTCGAGCGCCAGCGAACGCGTCAGGCCCATCACCCCGGCTTTCGCTGCCGCGTAGTGGACGAATCCGCGTTCGGTGCCGATGGCGGCTTGCGAGGTGAGGTTGACGATGCGGCCGGACCTCCGGCGCACCATCGATTCCTGTGCCGCGCGGGCGAAGTAAAAACTGCCGGAAAGGTTCACGTCCAGCATGCGCTGCCATTCGGCGTTCGTGAGCCGGTGGACGAGGTGGGTCGAATGGATTCCGGCGTTGTTCACCAGGACGCTGATTTCGCCCAGTTCCGCAACGATCCGGCGGACGGTGGCGTCGACCGCTTCCGAGTCGGTGACGTCGACGGTGAACGGCTCCGCGATGCCGCCGTCGCGCCGGACCCGCGCGGCGGTCTCTGCCGCGGCGTCGCCGTTCCGGTCGGCTACCGCGACGCTCGCGCCTTCCGCGGCGAAACGGTGCACGCACGCGGATCCGATTCCGCTGCCGCCGCCGGTCACGATGACGACTTGGCCGGTAAAACGTTGCACGGTGGTTTCCTGTTCTGCGAAGGCGCGGGTATTCCGGGCAGGCGGAATACCCGCGCGAAAGGCACGGTGGGATTCGGGTGCGCCAGAAAAAGAGAGTCAGGCCTTGGGCTGCCCGGCGAGCGCCCGCCGGACCACGTCCGGCGAGCCGCCGCCGTTCATGTCGCCCATGACCTCGGCGTTGTGCGCGTGGGCGAGCTGGTGCAGGCCGAAGACCGAGTCGGTTCCGCTGCGTTTGCCCATGAGGTCTTCGCATTGGTTGACCGCTTGCTTCGCCAGCGCCAGGCCGAGGCGCGGCCGCTGCGCGATCCGTCCGGCGAGTTCCCGCGCCGCGGCCGTCAGCTGTTCGCGCGGCACGACATGGTTGACCATGCCCATGCGGTGGGCGTCGGCCGCGCTGAGCCGCTGGGACGTGAAGAGGAATTCCTTGGCCTGCCGCGGCCCGAGTTCCCAGGGGTGCGCGAAGATCTCGACCCCGGGAATCCCGAAATCTACGGCGGCGTCGGCGAAGAAGGCGTCCTCGCTGGCGATGATGAGGTCGCAGGACCAGGCGACCATCAGGCCGCCCATGATGCAGGCGCCCTGCACCGCGGCGATGGTCGGCTTCGGCAGGTCGCGCCAGCGCCGGCACAGGCCCACATACAGCTCGCATTCGCGGGCGAACCGGTTTTCGGCCCCGGTTTTGCCGACGTGGTCCCACCACAGCGAACGGCGGTCGAACGTGACGTCGCGGTCGCTGGCCGGGCCGAGGTCGTGGCCGGAGGAGAAGTGCGGTCCGGCTCCGGCGACGATCGCGACGGCCGCGTCGTCGTCGGAAGCGAACTTTTCGAATGCCGCGTCGAGGGCGTAGAGGAGCTTGCCGTTCTGTGCGTTGCGCACTTCGGGGCGGTTGAGCGTGATGGTGGCGATCTTGCCGTCGCGTTCGTAGAGCACGAGGTCGCGTTCGGTCGTCATGTGCTTTTCAGCTCCCGGTTTCGTGCGCGCCCGGGCGTCACCTGGAGTCGAGCACGCCGCGGACGGCGGCGATCCCCCGTTCCAGGTGGGCGGCGGCGAGCAGCTCGGATTTCGCGGCGTCGCGGTGCCAGAGCGCGTCCATGATGGCTCGGTGCTCGCCGATCGCGAGCTCGAGTTCGGCTGGGGGGTAGCGGGTGAGGATGCGCGGGAAAATGGTGAACGGGCGGAACCGGTCGAGTACCTCGACCAGCGAGGCGTTCCCGCAGTAGGTGACGATGGTCCAGTGGAACCGCTGGTTGAGGTCCAGCAGTTCGTCCATGGCGGAGGCGGCGGAGGGGAGGACCTTCTCCATCCGGTCCTGAAGCGTTTCGAGGGCGCGGAATTGCTCGCCGGTCATCCGGTGCGCGGCCAGGCTCACGGCGAACGGCTCCAGCTTGCCGCGGATGGCGAGCACCTCGGACACTTTGGCCCAGAGGTCGGCGACCACCCGGCTGCCGTTCGGCCGGACCTCCACGAGCCCTTCGGCGGCGAGGCGGGCGAGCGCTTCGCGGACCGGCGTCCGGCTGACGCCGAGCATCTCGCCGACGCGGTTCTCGGCCAGCCGGTCGCCCCGCTGGAACTTCCCCGCCATCAGCATGGCGCGCAGCGATTCGTAGGCGCTGTCTCCGAGACTGCCCCCGTCCTCGCCGGGTAGTTCCGGATGTGCCGTTCCTGCCACTGGTCATCGCCCCGTCTGCCGAATTCGCGTGCGCACGTCCTCCGATATGCTAAGTCGCTCTCGAGCCGCCGCCGGGACTCGGGGAGCCCGGCGTTTCCCCGGCGACAGGCGAACCGAAAACCGGTTCGCTGTCGTGCTCGCCGAGCCGCGGGGGAGCGCGGAACACTTCGGCGGCACCGGTTTTGACCGGGTTGCCCACCATCCTGGCGCTGCTCCCGTCGGGCAGCTCGACGGTCACCACCATGTGCCGGCGCTCCACACTGGGCAGGGCGAACGCTTCGTCGACCGTCTGCACCAGGGCGACCGGAACGTCGTTGGCCCGGAACTCGGCGATCCACTGCGCCGAGTCCCGGCTGCGGAACTTCTTCGCGAGAATCGCCTCGAGCGCGTCGCGGTTGCGCTGCCGGGCGCCGAGTTCCGCGTAGTCCGGATCGGTCAGCAGCCACTCCTCGCCGATCGCGCGGCAATAGCCCGCCCACCACCGGGGCAGGGCGCTGGGGGTGGCGTAGACGTAGCGCCCGTCGGCGCATTCGAAGGCCTGGCTGGGCGGAAGCGTCGGATGCCGGGTGCCCATGCGCTGGTAGACCACGTCGTGCGACAGGTAGTCCTGCGCCTGCCAGACCAGGAGACTGAGCTGGGCGTCCAGCAGCGAGACCTCCACGTGGCGGCCTTTCCCGTCCGCGAGCCGGCCGTGCACCCCGGCGAGGATGGCGATCGCGGCCCACAACCCGCCCGCGGTGTCGCCGATCTGGTACCCGACCCGCGCCGGGGGACCGTCCGGGTCGCCGGTCAGGCTCATCACTCCGCTCAGCGCCTGCACCAGGCTGTCGACGGCGGGGAACTGGGCGTACGGGCCCTCGCTGTCGAATCCGCAGACCGAGCACAGCACGAGCGCCGGATTGCGCTCGTGGAGCACCTCGTAGGAAATCCCGAGCCGCTCCAGCACGCCCGGCCGGAAGTTGTGGCACACCACGTCCGCTGTCTCGACCAGCCGGAGGAACCGTTCCCGGCCCGCTTCGGACTTGAGGTCGGCCACGATGCTGCGCTTGTTCCGGTTGACGCTGAAGAAGAAGGTGCTCATCCCGTCGATTTCGTACGGCGGGAGGGTGCGCACCGGGTCCCCTGACGGGGGCTCGACCTTGACGACGTCCGCGCCGAGGTCGCCGAGGATCATCGTGGCGAACGGGCCGGCCAGGAAATGCGACAGGTCGAGAATTTTCAGCCCGCGCAGCGGGGGAGCGAGGCCGGTCACCGGTTTCCCTTCAGGTCGGCCGGGGTGAGGTTCCCGGCGAGCAGCCGTTGATTCCCGGGGAGGCGCGCGGCCCGCCACCGTGCCTGTTCGGCGGCTTCGCCCGGCCCGCGCGGGAGCGTGGCGAGCACCCCTTCCTTGAGGTAGCGCACGACGTCCTGGTCGGCGGCGGCGATCTCCGCGGCCCATTCCTTGGCCGTCGCCAGCGCTGCGCCCTCTTCGGCGATCGCGTTGACCAGCCCGGCCCGGTACAGCTCTTCGGCGGTCGTCACCCGGCCCAGCAGCAGGATCTCCATCGCGATCTTGTGCGGGATCTTGGCGGCGAGCCCGGTGGCCATGCCCCGGGACAGCCCGAGCCGCGCCTCGGGGTACCGGAACCGCGACGAGGCCGTGGCGACGCAGAGATCGGCCTGCTGCAGAAGGATCATCCCGGCGCCGATGCACCAGCCGTCGACCGCGAGGACGATCGGTTTCGTCGTGGTGACGCCCAGATTCGGCGCCCAGCCGGAATCCCGCGGCGGGTCGGTCACGTCGACGCCCGCGGTGAAGGCTCCCGCCGCGCCGGTCAGCACCGCGACGGAGTCCGGGCCCTCGTCGAACCGGCGCCACGCCTCCTCCAGCGCGGTGGCGGCGGCCTGGTCGATGGCATTCAGCTTGCCGGGACGTTCGAGGGTGATGACGGCGATCCCGTCGCCGGATTCGTAGCGCACCGGTCCGTCCACTGCCCAACTCCCTTCGTTCGGTGAGCGATCGGTATACATCCTGGGCATACGGTATACCGATTGGCAAGGGGAACTTCGCACCTGGCTCTCCGGAACGGTGCCGCTCGTCGACCTGGCCACGTCGACTCCGGTCGGATATCCCCTGCAAGACCGGCAGCTGCCGGGGTTCGGGGAGGGTGGAGTCGGCCCTCGGCGGTTGACGGGTGACAAATGCATCCTGTATTCATTGGTCGTTCATCCCTACGGATCTGTGAGGGGCACCGTGGCCCTTGATGAAGCGACCAGGGCGTTGTGCGAACGGATGGCCGCGCAGCGCTGGAAGCCGTTGCACGAGATGACCGTCGCCGAGGCGCGGGCGTTGCCGAAGGACCTGGCCGCCGCGGCGGAACCGCCTTCGCTTCCGCCGGTTTCGCGGGCCGAAGACCACCACGTGCCGGCCCCCGGCGGAGGATTCGCCGTTCGCGTCTTCGTTCCGCGAGGAGCGGTGCGCGGCGTGCTCGTTTACTACCACGGCGGCGGCTGGGTGATCGGCGAACTCGAGCAGTACGAACTGCTCGGCAGGCTGCTGGCGCGCGAAACCGGGTGCGCGGTGGTCGTCGCCGAGTACCGGCTGGCGCCGGAGCATCCCTACCCGGCGGCGCCGGAAGACGCCTGGTCCGCGCTGGTCTGGGCGGCGGAACGGACGGAAAGCCTGGCCGGGGCGGGCGCGCCGCTCGTCGTCGCGGGCGACAGCGCGGGCGGAAATCTCGCCGCGGTCGTGGCGCAGCGGGCCCGCGACGAGGGCGGTCCGGAGCTGGCCGCGCAGGTGCTGGTGTATCCGGCGACCGACGCGGACCTGGACCGTCCGTCCTATCGGGAGCCGGAGAACCAGCTGCTGGTCAGCCGGGACAGCATGGTCTGGTTCTGGAACCACTACCTGCCCGATCCGGCCCGGCGCACCGAACCCGCCGCCGCTCCGTTGCGTGCCGCGACCCTCGCCGGACTGCCGCCCGCGATCGTGCTGACCGCGGGCCACGACCCGCTGCGCGACGAGGGCGAGGAATACGCCCGCCGTCTCGAAGCCGCGGGAGTCCCGGTGCGGGCCAAGCGGTTCGCCGACCAGATGCACGGTTTTTTCACCCTGGCGGGCGTGCTCCCGGGCAGCGCGGAGGGAATCGGCTTCGTCGCCCGGCAGCTCGATCCGTTGCTCCGCCCGAAATCAGCGAAGGAGACCTCATGAGCTTGCTGCGCCCCCGCGCTTCGGTTCCCGAGACCACGAGCACGCGGGAACTGGACGCGCTCATCGTGGGAGCGGGCTTCTCCGGCATGTACCTGCTGCACCGGCTCCGCGGGCTCGGCCTCGCCGCGCGCGTCTACGAGCGCGGCGAGGACGTGGGCGGAACCTGGTACTGGAACCGGTATCCCGGCGCCCGGTGCGACATCGAAAGCGTCGACTACTCCTACTCGTTCTCCCCGGAGCTGGAGCAGGAGTGGGAATGGAGCGAGCGCTACGCCGCGCAACCGGAGATCCTGCGCTACGCCGGCCACGTCGCCGACCGGTTCGACCTGCGCCGGGACATCCAGTTCGGCGCGCAGGTGCTGTCCGCCGAGTTCGACGAGGCGGCCGGCCGGTGGCACGTGCGCACCGACCTCGGCGAGCTGATCGTCGCCCGCTACGTCGTGCTGGCCACCGGCTGCCTGTCCGCGGGCAACGTCCCGGATCTGCCGGGCAGGGACGCGTTCCGCGGCGAGACCTACCACACCGGGGACTGGCCGCACGACGGCGTCGACTTCGCCGGCAAGCGCGTCGGCGTGCTCGGCACCGGATCGTCGGCCATCCAGTCCATTCCGCTCATCGCCGAGCAGGCCGCGCACACCGTCGTCTTCCAGCGCACGCCGAATTTCAGCCTGCCCGCGCACAATCGGCCGCTCACGCCGGAATTCCGCGCCGAGGTCAAGCGGGACTACCCGCGCCGCCGCGAGATCGCCCGGTACAACTCGGGCGGGGTCACCCGGGCGGATCCGGAGATCGGGGCGCTGGAGGTGACCGACGAGGAGCGCCGGGAGATCTACGAGCGGCAGTGGCGCGCCGGCGGGCTGAACTTCGCGTCGCTGTTCAACGACCTGCGCACCGACCGGGCGGCGAACGAGACCGCCGCGGAGTTCATCCGGGGGAAGATCCGGGAGATCGTCGAGGACGCCCGCACCGCCGAACTGCTCAGCCCGAAGGACTATCCCTTCGGAGCCAAGCGGCCGTGC
Organism: Amycolatopsis sp. VS8301801F10; assembly: GCF_046195355.1. Lineage (NCBI taxonomy): Bacteria > Bacillati > Actinomycetota > Actinomycetes > Pseudonocardiales > Pseudonocardiaceae > Amycolatopsis > Amycolatopsis sp. VS8301801F10. Next base: position 3,639,269 of record NZ_CP176065.1, read on the forward strand.
GTCGACACCGGCTACTACGCCACGTTCAACCGCGAAGACGTCCAGCTGGTCGACCTTCGCACGGAACCGATCGCCGAGATCACCCCGCACGGCGTCCGCACCGCCGCGGCGGAGTACGAAGTGGACTGTCTGGTGTACGCGACCGGTTTCGACGCGATGACCGGCGCGGTCAACGCGATCGACATCCGCGGCCGGGGCGGGGAATCCTTGCGCGAGGCGTGGGCGGCGGGGCCGCGGACCTATCTCGGCGTGGGCTGCGCGGGCTTCCCCAACCTGTTCCTGATCGCGACGGTCGGCAGCCCGTCGGTGCTGAGCAACATGATGACTTCGATCGAACAGCACGTGGACTGGGTGGCCGACTGCATCGGCCGGCTGCGCGCCGAGGGATTCGACACCATCGAGGCGACCGAAGAAGCGCAGAACGAATGGGTGGCCCACGTCAACGAACTCGCCGCGGGCACGCTGTTCCTCGACGCGGCGTCGTGGTACCTGGGCGCGAACATCCCGGGCAAACCCCGGGTCTTCATGCCCTACGTCGGCGGCGTCGGCGTCTACCGCGAGCTGTGCGACCGGATCGCCGCCGAGGGCTACCGCGGATTCCGCCGGACGGTCTCGGCCGTTGCGGCGTGATCAGGCGGGGTCGCCGGCGTTCTCGCTGGGCCGGCCGAGGACGATGTCGGACGCGGAGGCCGCGCGCGTCTTTTCGTCGACCTCGGCCGCCATCTCCCGCACCCGCCGCGCCGCCGCGGCCGGGTCCTGGCGCTCGACCTCGGCGAACACCCTGGCGAACCCGTCCAGCCAGACCGGCCACAACGCGCTCGCGCCGGAGAGGCCCATGAATCGCTGCCCGCGCCCGAAAACCAAGCCCCACAACGCGGTCAGCTCGTGGTTGCCGGCCAGCGCCATCGGCGTCTGGAAGAACCCGCCGACCGCCTCGACCGCGGTGGCCGCCTGGTTTCGCTCCACGGCCGTGCGGAGCGCCGCGAGGTGGTCGCGCATCTGGTCGACGTCGCCGATCGTCATCCGGGGAATCGCGCGTTCCAGCGCGGCGCCGAACAGGATGAACTGGACGTCGATCGTCGCGAGCGCCTCCTCGAGGGTCATCCGCGCGACGCGCCGCCAGCGGTTGGGCGAGACCTCGACGAGCCCCTCCTGGGCGAGCTGGGCGATCGCCTCCCGCACCGGCGTGATGCTGACCTTGAGCCGGGCGGCGATCTCCGCGTCGCGCAGCACCTCTCCCGGGGCGAGCGCGCCGCCGATGATCTCGGCGCGCAGCTGCCGGAGCACGGCTTCGCCCCGGGTCTGGGGCGGATCGAACGACATGCGGCCACTTTACCGTTCCGCCCCGCCCGTGCGGCGGCGACCGAAAATCCGAGAGGGACAGCAGTGACCACGACGACGACGACCGAGGTGGCGCCCGCGGTCCGCGAGTTTCTGGCCGCGCCGAAGAAGATGCTGATCGGAGGGGGCTGGACCGGCGCGGTGTCGGGGGAGACGTTCGGCACCGTCGACCCGGCGACCGGGGAGACGTTGTGCGAGGTCCCGCGCGGAACCGCCGCCGACGTCGACCGGGCGGTGCGCGCGGCGCGGACGGCGTTCGAGGGCCCGTGGTCGCGGATGCGGCCGAACGCCCGCGAACGTCTCTTGTGGACAGTCGGCGACCTGATCGAGGCCAGGGCCGGGGAGTTCGGGCAGCTGGAATCGCTCGACAACGGCAAATCCGCGCTGATCGCGGAAAAGGGAGATGTCGCGCGAGCCGCGGAGCTGTTCCGGTACTACGCGGGATGGGCCACGAAGCTCGAGGGCCGCACCGTGGACGTGTCCATGACCCGCAGCCCCGGCGGCGAGTTCCAGGCGTTCACCTTGCGCGAGCCCGTCGGTGTCTGCGGGCTGGTGGTCCCGTGGAACTTCCCGCTGCTGATGGCCGCGTTCAAGCTCGCGCCGGCGCTCGCGACCGGCAACACGGTGATCCTCAAACCCGCAGAACAGACTCCGCTGACCGCGTTGCTGCTCGGAGAGCTGTTCGAGGAAGCGGGATTCCCGCCCGGCGTCGTCAACATCGTCACCGGGTTCGGCGACGCCGGCGCCGCTCTGGCCGGACACGACGGGGTGGACAAGATCGCGTTCACCGGGTCGACCGCGGTCGGCAAGAAGGTGGTTTCCGCCGCGACGGGCAATCTGAAGAAGGTGTCGCTCGAACTCGGCGGCAAAAGCCCGAACATCGTCTTCGCCGACGCGGACTTCGAAACCGCGGTGCCGGGGTCGGTGAACGCGTGGCTGAGCAACCACGGCCAGGCCTGCGTGGCGGGGACCCGGCTTTTCGTCGAGGACAAGATTTTCGACGAGTTCACCGCGGCGGTGGCCGAGGAAGCGGCGAAGGCGCGGCTGGGGCCCGGACTCGATCCGCGCACCCAGGTCGGGCCGCTGGTGTCGCAGGAGCAGCTGGACCGCGTCACCGGCTATCTCGCCCAAGGCGCGGCCGACGGGGCGCGTGCGCTGACCGGCGGCGGACGCTGGGGCGAGCGCGGTTTCTTCGTGGAACCGACTGTCCTGGTCGACGTCCGGCCGGAGTTCAGCGTGGTCCGCGAAGAGATTTTCGGGCCGGTCGTCTGCGCCTTGCCGTTCTCGACCCGCGACGGGCTGGACGAGATTGTCCGCGCTGCCAACGACACTGTCTACGGGCTCGCCGCCGGGGTGTGGACCCGCGATCTGTCCCGCGCGCACCGGATGGCCCAGCGGATCAAGGCCGGATCGGTGTGGGTCAACCAGTACAACGCCACCGATTTCGCGCTCCCGTTCGGCGGCTACAAGCAATCCGGCTGGGGCCGCGAACTCGGGCCGGACGCCATCGACCTCTACACCCAGACCAAAGCCGTCAACATCGCGCTCTGAGCGGCGCGGGAAACGGAGACCCAGCATGAAGACCAAGGCAGCGGTGCTGACCGGGCCGGGGCGGCCGTTCGAGGTCATGGAACTGGACCTGGACGGGCCGCGCGAGGGCGAGGTGCTGCTTCGCTACACCGCGGCGGGGCTGTGCCATTCGGACCTGCACCTGCCCGACGGCATCATCGACGCCCGGTTCCCGATCGTGCCCGGGCACGAGGGCGCGGGCGTCGTGGAGGAAGTCGGCCCGGCGGTGACCAAGGTGCGGCCGGGCGACCACGTCGTGTGCAGTTTCATCCCCAGCTGCGGGCATTGCCGCTACTGCTCGACCGGACGCCAGAGCCTGTGCGATCTCGGCGCGACGCTGACCGAGGGGAGCATGCCCGACGGTTCGTTCCGGTTGCATCGCGGGGGACAGGACTACGGAGCGATGTGCATGCTCGGCACCTTCGCCGAGTACGGCACGGTCTCGGAGAGTTCGGTGGTGAAGGTCGAACCGCATCTGCCGCTGGAAAGCGCGGTGCTGGTCGGGTGTGGCGTGCCGACCGGGTGGGGCACCGCGGTCTACGCGGGCGGCGTCCGTCCCGGCGACACCGTGGTGGTGTACGGGATCGGCGGCATCGGGATCAACGCGGTGCAAGGGGCGGCCCATGCCGGCGCGAAGAACGTGGTGGCCGTGGATCCGGTCGCGTTCAAACGGGACACCGCGCTGAAACTCGGTGCCACGCACGCGTTCGAGACCGCCGAGGCGGCGCACGCGGCCATTGTGGACCTCACCCGCGGACAGGGCGCCGACGAGGCGCTGGTGACGCCGGGCGTGGTCGACGCGGAGGTGGTGACTGCCGCGTTCGAGGCGCTCGGCAAGGGCGGAACCATGGTGCTGACCGGGATGGCCGGGCGGGAGGACGTCAACGTCCGGCTCCCCGGGCAGATGATCACGTTGTACGAGAAGACGATCCGGGGCTCGATGTTCGGCTCGGCCAACCCGCAGCACGACATCGGCAAGCTCCTCGGCCTCTACGAGGCGGGCGTGCTGAAGCTCGACGAACTCGTCACCGCGAAATACCCGCTGGACCAGATCAACGAGGGCTACCGGGATCTGCGCGAGGGCAAGAACATCCGCGGTGTCGTGCTTCCGCACGCGTAGCGGAGCGAGGAAGACAGGGAGAAAACGGTGATGAGCAAGAACGTTCCCGGGTCGGCGACGGAGATCCGGCTCGCGTCCCGGCCCTCGGGCTGGCCGTCGGAGGAGAACTTCGCGGTCGTCGAGGCGCCGGTGGCCCGGCCCGGTCCGGGACAGATTCTGGTGCGCAACGAAATCATGAGCGTCGATCCGTACATGCGGGGCCGGATGAACGCCGGCGCCTCCTACGTGCCGCCGTTCCCGGTCGGCGAAACGCTGACCGGCGCCGCCGCGGGGGAGGTGGTGATCAGCGAAGCGCCAGGGTTCGAGCCGGGACAGAAAGTCGTGCACTCTCTGGGCTGGCGTGAGTATGCTGTGGTCGACGCGGCCGCCGCGACCGCAGTGTCTACAGTGGACGCACCGCTGGCGGCCTATCTGGGAGTTCTCGGAGGAACCGGGTTCAGCGCGTACGTCGGCCTGTTCGAGCACGCGGCTTTCCGGCCCCGGGACACGGTGTTCGTGTCCGGTGCGGCGGGCGCGGTCGGTTCCCTGGTCGGCCAGATGGCGAAGCTGCGGGGCGCGCCCCGGGTCATCGGCAGCGCGGGGTCGGCGGACAAGGTGCGGTATCTGGTGGACACCCTGGGCTTCGACGCCGCGTTCAACTACCGGGACGGCTCAGTGGCGGAGCAATTGGCCGCCGCGGCGCCGGACGGGATCGACGTGTACTTCGACAACGTCGGCGGCGATCATCTCGAAGCCGCGATCGGCGCGTTGAACGTGGGCGGGCGGATCGCCGCGTGCGGCGCGATCTCGCAGTACAACGCGACCGAGCCGCCGCCCGGTCCGCACAACATGTTCCTGATGGTGACGAAACGGCTGCGGCTGCAGGGCTTCATCGTCAGCGACAGCGCGGAACTGCGGCCGGACTTCGTGCGCGAGGTCGGAACCTGGCTGCGAGAAGGCCGCATCCGGGACCTGCAGACCACTGTGGACGGACTGCGCAAAGCCCCTTCGGCGTTCCTCGGGATGTTGCGCGGGGAAAACGTCGGAAAGATGCTGGTGACTGTCTGAGTTTCGGGTTTTCGCCGGGGGTGAAGAAACAGTCAACGGGGGCCTGAGCACGCAAAGGAGCGTGTCATGACAGCCGTATCCAGTTCCGGGGACACCGGGCGCAGAGTGGATCCGAGCAGGCGGCGCAAGGCGATCGCCGGCGCTTACCAAGGGTTGCTGGTCGATTTCATCGACATCTACCTGCCGGTGATCGCCCTCGTCCCGGCCATCGGCTATTTCCAGCCGGCCGACCTGTCGCCCGCGATCAAGTCCACGATCTATTTCGTCACCTACGCGGCGACGCTGATCGGACGGCCGATCGGCGCACTGCTGTTCGGCTCGATGGCGGACCGGGTGGGGAGGCGGCGCATCACGATGGTCTCGGTCACCGGATTCTCGGTGTGCACGCTGCTCATCGGCTTCCTGCCGGGCTACCAGACGCTGGGCGGGTGGGCGATCGTCCTGCTCATCGGGCTGCGGTTCGTGGACGGGATTTTCCTCGGCGGCGAGTACACGGCCGCGGTTCCGCTGGCTTACGAGTACTGCGACCGGCGCAAACGCGGTTTGGTGGGCGGCGTGCTCGCCGGCGCGTACTGCGCCGCGTTCGTGCTCATCTCGGTGCTGACGCTGATCATGCTGAAGATCGCGCCCGCCGGCGGGACCAGCAGCCCGTATGCCCAGTGGGGCTGGCGCGTCTCGTTCTTCTTCGGCGCGGCGTGCGGATTCGCCTTCCTGCTGTACCGGCGCAAGCATCTGCCCGAATCCGATCTGTGGGAGAAATCGGCGAAAACCCGGTCTCCGCTGCGCACCGTCATGTTCGGCCGGGACCGGGCGTCGTTCTGGCAGGTTTTCGTCCTCATGACGGGCTTGTGGCTCACCTCGTCGATGGTCGCGTCGGTCGTGCCGGACAAGCTGAAGAACTTCCACCAGATCGACGCGACGACCGTGACGTGGACGCTGCTGGTGACGAATATCGTGCTGTACGGAGGTTTCGTGGCTTCCGGCGTGGTGAGCCAGCGCGTCGGGCGGCGCCGGTTCCTCGCGGTGATGGGCGCGGTGATCGCGGTGCTCGGCAGCGTGGCCTACTACGTGTTCATGTCCGGGAACCTCGCCGGGACGTTTTCGGTGCTCGCGGCCTCGGTCGTGGTGCAGGTCCTGATCACTTCCGTTTTCGGCGTCGCCACGGTGTACGTCAACGAACGGTTCGGCACCAGCGTCCGCTCGTCCGGGTTCGCGATGGGGTACAGCCTGTCGTTGCTGCTGCCCAGTTTCTACAGTTTTTACCTGCTCGGCCTGGGACAGCTGCTGCCGGAATCGCTGACCGCGGTGCCGCTGATCGCGCTGGGCGGAGTGCTGATCGTCATCGGCGCCCTGTGGGGACCGGAGACCAAAGATCTCGAGTTCCGGCCGACGGGCCGGGTTGCGGAGGCAGCGAATGACCTATCGTGACACCTACGAGCGCAGCATCCGCGAACCGGCGGCGTTCTGGTCGGAAGCGGCTCGCGCGGTCGACTGGATCCGCCCGCCGGAACGGATCCTGGACGAGACGTCCGCGCCGCGGTACCGGTGGTTTCCCGACGGCGTGCTCAACACGTGTTACAACGCGCTGGACCGGCACGTCGAAGCGGGCCGCGGCGACCAGGCGGCGCTGCACTGGGAATCGCCGGTCACCGGCGGGCGGACGCGGTTCAGCTACCGGGAACTGACCGAGGCGACGGCGAAGTTCGCGGGGGTGCTGCGGCACCTCGGGGTGCGGCGCGGGGACCGGGTGCTGCTCTACCTGCCGATGATTCCCGAAGCGGTGATCGCGATGCTGGCGTGCGCGCGGATCGGCGCGGTGCATTCGGTGGTGTTCGGCGGTTTCGCCGCACCGGAGCTGGCGGCGCGGATCGACGACGCCCGCCCGGCGGTGCTCGTGACCGCGTCCTGCGGGATCGAACCCGGCCGGATCGTCGAGTACCAGCCTCTCGTGGACACCGCGCTCGGGCTCGCCGCGCATCCGCCGGAAACCACGATCGCGGTCCAGCGCCCGGAAAAACCCGCGGACTTCGGCGGCCGCGCGCTCGACTACGCGGACTTGATGGCATCAGCGGACATCCCGCCCGCCGAGTGCGTCCCGGTCGCCGCGACCGATCCGCTGTACATCCTCTACACCTCGGGCACCACCGGGAAACCGAAGGGAATCGTCCGGGACAACGGAGGGCATGCCGTCGCGCTGAGCTGGTCGATGGCGAACATCTACGACATCGGGCCGGGCGACGTCATGTTCACGGCCAGCGACGTCGGATGGGTGGTGGGCCATTCGTACATCGTCTACGGGCCGCTGCTCGCCGGCGCGGCCACAGTGCTGTACGAGGGCAAGCCGGTCGGCACGCCGGACGCGGGCGCGTTCTGGCGGGTCGTGGCCGAGCTGAAAGTGCGCACGCTGTTCACCGCGCCGACCGCGATCCGGGCGATCCGCAAGGAAGACCCGGCCGGGGAGCACGCCCGGCGGCACGACACCAGCAGCCTCCGCCAGCTCTTCCTCGCGGGCGAACGCCTCGACCCGGCGACTCGCGAGTGGGCGGCCGGAACCCTCGGCGTGCCGGTGACCGACCACTGGTGGCAGACCGAGACGGGATGGGCCATTACCGCGCAAGCACGAGGCATCGAGCCGGATCCGGTCGTGCCGGGCCCCGTGCCGATGCCGGGCTACGCGGTGGAGGTCCTGGACGACGACGGCGCGCCTCTCGAAGCCGGGCGGGAGGGCGCGGTCGCGATCAAGCTGCCGTTGCCGCCCGGGACTCTGCTCGGGCTGTGGGGCGACGACGAGCGCTACGTGAAGGGATATCTCAGCGAGTACCCCGGGTATTACCAGACCGGCGACGGCGGCTGTCTCGAAGAGGACGGGCGGCTGGTGGTGCTCGGGCGGACCGACGACGTGATGAACGTGGCCGGGCACCGGTTGTCGTCCGGGCAGATCGAGGCCGCCGTCTCCGAACATCCGGCGGTCGCCGAGTGCGCGGTCGTCGGAGTGCGCGACGAGCTCAAGGGCCAGCTTCCGCGAGCACTGGTCGTGGTGAAGGAGGGCGCGGACGCGGCGGGCCTCGAGCAGGAGCTGACCACGCTGGTGCGCGCTCGGGTCGGGCCGATCGCGACGCTGTCCGGAGCGGACGTGGTGCCCGGATTGCCCAAGACCCGGTCGGGCAAGATCCTCCGGCGCGTTCTCCGGCAGCTTCTCGACGGGGAAGCCGTCGAAGCTCCTTCCACGCTCGACGACGTTTCGGTGCTGGAGAGTCTCCGCGCCGCCCTGCCCGTGCGGTCCGGAATGGACTGGAAGTGAACGCTCAGGCCGTTCCTCGCTACGAAATCGCCGCGATTCCCGGCGACGGGATCGGCCGCGAGGTCGTGGAACCGGCGATCGAAATCCTCGACCAGGCCGCCGCGCAAGGGGATTTCGCCCTCTCCTGGACCGTGCACCCGTGGAGCTGCGAGCACTGGCGGCGGCACGGGAGCATGATGCCCGCCGACGGACTGGACCAGCTTCGGCCCGCCGACGCGATTTTCCTCGGCGCGGTCGGGGACCCGGCGGTTCCGGACCACGTGTCGTTGTGGGGCCTGCTGATCCCGTCCGGCGCGCGTTCGACCAGTACGTGAACCTGCGTCCGGTGCGGCTGCTCCCCGGGGTCGAGAGCCCGCTCCGGCGCGGGGGCGCGATCGATTTCGTTGTCGTCCGCGAGAACAGCGAAGGGGAGTACAGCGAGGCCGGTGGCGTGCTGTGGGGCGGGACCGAGCGGGAGACCGTGCTCCAGGAATCCGTCTTCACCAGGACCGGGGTGGAGCGGGTCCTGCGCTACGCCTGCCGCCTGGCCGAGCGCCGGGGCGGGCGGCTGGTTTCGGCGACCAAGTCGAACGGCATCGTGCACACGATGCCGTTCTGGGACCGCGTCTGCGCGGAAGTCGCTGCCGATTTCCCCGGGGTGCGCGTCGATTCGCAGCACGTCGACGCGCTCGCGGCGACCTTCGTGCAGCGGCCCGAAACCCTGGACGTCGTCGTAGGGTCCAACCTGTTCGGCGACATCCTGAGCGACCTCGGCGCGGCGGTCGCCGGCGGCCTGGGCCTGGCCCCGTCGGCCAACCTCAATCCGGAAGGCCGCTTTCCGTCGATGTTCGAGCCCGTGCACGGCTCGGCGCCGGACATCGCGGGCGAGGGCGTGGCCAACCCGCTCGGCCAGATCTGGACCGGCGCTTTGATGCTGGAGCACCTCGGACGCCCCGAAGCCGCGTCGGCGGTGCTCGGCGCGATCGAGGACGTGCTCCGGGACACGCCGGTCCGCACCCGCGACCTCGGCGGAACCGCGAGCACCGCCGAGGTCGCTCGCGCGGTGTCCCAAGCCCTGCGCGACCGCCGCCCGGGATGACCCCGCTCCGGCGGGCGGCGCTGGCCCGACGCCGCCCGCCGCCGGATCAGAGCCGGCCGAACGCCTCCACGACCCGGCGGGCGGCCGAGTGCGCGCTGGCCGGGTTGGCTCCGGTGACGACCCGGCCGTCGGCGATCGAGAGGTCGTCGAACGGATGTGCCGGAGCGACGTACTCGGCTCCGGCCGCGGCCGCGCTGTCCTCGATCAGCGGGGCGCCGTCCTTCTTGATCCGGTCGAGCAGCCCGAGGTCGATCTCGCCTTGGGTGGTGAACCCGGTGACCCGCTTGCCGTCGACGATCGGCTTGCCGGTTTCCTTGTCGCGCACGTACGGCAGGATCGCCGGGCCGTGGCAGATGGCGGACACGATCCCGCCGTTGTCCCAGATCCGCTGGGCGACCGACTGCAGCGCGGTGGCGCTGGGGTAGTCGTAGATGGCGGCGTGCCCGGCGGCGGCGAAGAAGACGCCGTACTCGTCGGGGTCGACGTCGGCGGCCTTCTTCAGGTTCTTGTTCAGGCTGACGCTGAACGGCGCCTCCGGATCGTGGTAGACCGCTTTGTCCTCCTCGGTGAGGAACTGGTCCTCGGTGGAGTGCGCGTCGAGCCCGAAGCTGCCGGTCTCGCTGACCAGGTCGACCTCGAACCCGGCCTCGGCGAAGACCGAGTACGGATGCAGCGCCTCGGTGTAGAACAGGCCGGTCTCCGACCCGTCGTCGTAGAACTCGAAGTGCTTTGCGGGAATGGCGATGAGGGCCTTCTTCGGCAGTGCCACGATGCCTTCCTTTCCCGGCCGATGCGCCAGGCCGGACAGTGGTTCCGACGCCCGCCTCCGTCGCGGGCATCTGCCTGGGGGAACGAGGCGTGCCGGGCCGGGCATCCCGGCGCCGGGGAATGCTGTCGCCGGGAACTGCCCGCGTTGTGCCGGGGAACAACGCGGGCGAGTTCAGCGGTCCTGGGGCACCGCTTCGAGCGCGACAGCCAGTTCGGCGATGTCGGCCGGAGCGGTGAAGGAAAGCCCGGTGAGCTCCTGGATCCGCCGCAGCCGGTACCGGACGGTGTTGCGGTGGCAGTGCAGCTGCTTGCCGCTTCGCTCGGCGGAGCCGTCGTTGTCGAACCAGGCCCGGATCGTGGCGAGCAGGGTGTCGCGGTCTTCGGCGGGCAGTTCGAGGACCGGCCCGAGCACCGCCTGCGCCACCCGGACGCCTTCGGCGGGGGCGTGCGCGACGAGACCGGCGACCCGGCCGGCCCGGAAGGTGCTGACCTGTTTGCTGCCTTCCGGCGCGGACGCCAGCGCGATCCTGGCCAGGCGCACCGCCCGCGGCGTTTCGCCGATGGCCCGGTACGGCTGGCTCACCCCGACCCGGGCCTTGGCGAGCTGCCGCAGCAGCGCCACGAGCCGCTCCGGGTCGCTGTCGGGGAGCGCGACGATCCCGGTCTGCAGGGCGGGCGTGAGCCGCCACACCGAAACCATGCCGTGCTCGGCGAGCCGCTGTTCGATGCCCGGCAGCGGTTCGTCGGCGCGGCGGGTCTCGGCCATGACCACGACCAGCCCGGCGTCCGGCGGGAAGCCGAGCAGCGAGGTGATTTCCCAGTGCGTCGTCCCGGCGACCGGTTCCCCGGTGAACAACGCCTCGGCGAGCGCGGACCGGCGCCGCTCGCGCGCCAAGGTCAGTTCGGCCATCGTCGCCCGGTACGCCTCGGTCAGCTGGATCGCGTACTCGTCGGTGAGCAGCCACAGGCTCCGCCCGGCGGCCAGCATGGCGCGCATCAGCGCGGGCCGCCGGTAGTCCGCCGACGCGGCGAGCGTGTCCCACAGCGCGGTGAACCCGAGCCGGTAGGCCCGCAGCACCTCGGGCAGCGGCGCGCCCTGCCGCGCTCGCCGGGCTCCGGTCTCGCGCGGCGCGGAGAAGTCGTTGGCGGCCCGCGGATCGCGCAGCGCGGCGATCATGAACCGCAGGTTCGCCTCGACCGAGCGGCGCAGGTCCTCCGGCGGGACCAGCCCGTCCTGGCGGTAGATGTCGATCTCGTCCCGCACGCGCGCGACGTGGGTCTCGACGAGCCGGGGCAGCTGCGCCTCGGCCCGCTTGACGAGTTCGTCGAGATCGGTGTTCATGTCCGGTGCCTCCTCGGCCGGGAACCGGGCTCTTGTGCCCGCGGACAGTCCGGATTGGCCTGCCCGACAGTCTTGGTTGCCGCGCGTCCGCGGGCGGTGCGATCCTCCGGATGCGGCCGGAAGCCCCCGGACTGTCCACAACGGACTCTCCGGTGCGCGCTCACCGGCTCGCGCGCATCAGGTCGACCGCGAACCGCGCGTACTCGGCCGCGATCTGTTCCGCGGAGGTGGGCCCGTCCGCGCGAAACCATTGGGGGAGCGAGGTGCACATGGTCGCCACGGCCCGGGCGGCGTCGCGCGGATGCCGCGTGGCGAACTCCCCGTCCCGGATCGCGGCGTCGACCTCGGCATCGAGCAGCCGCTGGATTTCGGTGCGGCTGGCGGCGATCCGCGACCGGTTCGGCTCCTCGAAACTCCGCATCTCGCTGGCCCCGATGAAGGCGAGGTCGCGGCGCTGGGCGTGGAACAGCGCGAGCGCCTCGACCATGTTCGCGAAGCGTTCGACCGCGGTGGCGCCATCCGCGCGGGCGGCGGGTATCCGCCAGTGCAGTTCGGTCATGGCGACGTCGAGAATGGCGGCGAGCAGATGCTGTTTGCTGGGGTAGTGGTGATAGACCCCGGGGACGCTCATCCCGGCGTTCGCCGCCACCAGGCGCATGGTCGCGCCGTGGTATCCGGTGCGGACGAAGGTGGCGATCGCCGCGCGCAGCACCGGGTCGAGGTCCAGCGGCTCGAACGTGCGCCACGGCCGGTCGGCCGCCGGGGGCCGCTCGTCCGGCGCGGCCCGCGCGGCGAGCAGGTCGAGCGCCGACGTGCCCAGCGCGTCGGCGATCCGGCGCAGCCGTTCCACGGTCAGGCCGGTCTTCCCGGTCTCGATCGCGCTCAGCGTCCCGGCGCTGACCCCGATCCGGCGCGCCAGCTCGCGCAGCGACATCCCGGCCCGCGTCCTGGCCTGCCGGACCAGCGGGCCGGCCTCCGGTTCGCCGACCGCCGGTTCGATCGCGAGATGTTCAGTCATTCTGAACACTGTACCTCAAGCGCGTCCCGTTGTCTGCGCTACTTCGGGGAAGGGTATTGACAAATCGTGCGGTCAGGCTCACGCTGACCTCGCATTGAACACGACCGAACGCTCGTACGGCTTTGTTCAGACCGATTGGCTCGACGTGGAGGATGATCGATGAGCGACGCACCTGCCCTGACCGACCTGCTGGCGAACGCGCCGTCGAACTGGGGGAAGTGGGGTCCCGCCGACGAGGTCGGCGCGCTGAACTACCTGACCGGGGAGCAGGTCCTGCGCGGCGTCGCGGAGATCGGGGCCGGCAAGGTGTTCACGCTGCAGCGGCTGATCGGGGACCCGGCGGGCGAGCCGGTGTGGCCGGGCCGCAGCCCCGCCGAGCGCGAGCAGGTCATCGACGAGTCCGCCTGGGACGAGGGCGGCGACGGCCCGGAATTCCCCGGCGGCCTGCACTACGCCGACGACAAGATCGAAGCGTTCCTGCAGGGCTCGACGCAGTACGACGCGCTGGGCCACGTCTGGTACGACGGCCGGATCTGGAACGGCTACGACGCGCGGAGCACCGTCGGCGGCCTGGAGAAGGCCAGCGTCGCCCCGATCGCCGAGCGCGGCGTGGCCGGCCGCGGGGTGCTGCTGGACATGGCGCGGTTCCGCGGCAAGGACTACCTCGACGCGGGCGAGACCTTCACCCACGAGGACCTGGAGGCGTGCGCCGCGGCGCAGGGCACGGCGATCGAGGACCGGGACATTCTGCTGATCCGCACCAACCACCTGCGGCTGTTCTTCGAACAGGGCGACGCCTTCTACGACGGGTTCTGCGAAGCCGGGCTCGTCTACTCGCCGGAACTCGTCGAATGGTTCCAGCGGCGGGAAATCCCGAACCTGGTCACCGACACGATCGCCAACGAGGTCACCACCGACCCGAACACCGGCGTGGCTTTGGTGCTGCACAACGCGTTGATGCGCAACCTCGGCGTGGTGTTCACCGAGATCTGCGACCTGGAGAAGCTCGCCGCCGATTGCGCCGAGGACGGCAAGTACGCCTTCTTCTACGCCGCGGCCCCGTTGAAGATCCACCGGGCGAGCGGCTCGCCGGTCAACCCGATGGCGGTGAAATGAGCGCCTACACCGCGAAGCCCTGGCTTTCGCTCTACCGCGAGGGCAACCCCGCCGAGATCCGCCCGGAGCACGACACCGCGCTGGCCCTGTTCGACGCGTCGGTGCGCCGCGCCCCGGACACCGTGCTGATCCGCTACTTCGACGGCACGCTGACTGTGCGCGAGGTGGACGAGGCCGCGAACGCGCTGGCGGCCGCGCTCATCGACGACGGATTCGCCCCCGGCGACCGGCTGGCCCTGTTCACCCAGAACAACCCGGCGTACCTCATCGGATTGATCGCGGCGTGGAAGGCCGGCGGCGCGGCCGTGTCGATCAACCCGATGAACCGGGCGCGCGAGCTGAGCTACCTGCTCGCCGACTCCGGCGCGACCGCCCTGCTCGCCCTGGACGAGCTGTACGCCGAGGTCGCCCGCGACGTCATCGCCGAGGGCGGGACCGCGGTGCGCACAGTCGTCACCACGTCGGCGCTGGACTGGCAGACCCGTGCCGATCCGCGCCTGTTCGGCGAGGCGGCCCGGCGACGCGACGAGGGCGTCCGCGATCTCGTCCAACTGGTGGCGCAGCGCTCCGGACGGGCGATCGCGGCACCGAAGCCGCAGCCTTCCGACCCGGCGGTGCTGACGTACACCTCCGGCACCACCGGAGTCCCCAAGGGTGCGATCAACACCCACCGCAACCTGGCCTTCAACGCACAGACCTACCGAGACTGGATGGGCATCAGCGAAGCCGACACGATCCTTGGCATCGCTCCGCTGTTCCACATCACCGGCCTTGTCGGGCACGCGCTGCTCGCGCTGCTGCTGCCCGCTCCGCTGGTGCTGGCACACCGTTTCCAGCCGGCCGTGATGGTCGACGCGATCCGCGAGCACCGGCCGACCTTCACCATCGGCGCCATCACCGCGTTCACCGCGCTGGCCGGCGTTCCGGGAGTGAGCCGGGAAGACTTCACCTCGCTGACCACGGTCTACTCCGGCGGCGCGGCCATCGCGCCCGCGGTCGCGGAATCGCTCGAGAACCAGCTCGGCATCCAGGTGCACAACGCCTACGGCCTCACCGAAACCAGTTCGCCGTCGCACTGTGTCCCGCGCGGCGTGCGCGCCCCGGTCGATCCCGATTCCGGCGCGCTTTCCATTGGCGTGCCGGTGTTCAACACCGTGGTGCGGGTCCTCGACGAAAGCGGCGCGGAGGTGCCGCCCGGGCAGATCGGCGAGCTGGCGATCGCGGGACCGCAAGTGGTGCCGGGCTACTGGAACAAGCCGGACGCGACCGAGGAATCGCTCCCCGGCGGAGAACTGCGCACCGGCGACGTCGGGTTCATGGACGAGCACGGCTGGTTCTACTTGGTGGACCGCAAGAAGGACATGATCAACGCGGCCGGATACAAGGTCTGGCCGCGCGAGGTCGAGGACGTGCTCTACACCCATCCCGCGGTCCGCGAAACGGCTGTCGTCGGAGTTCCCGACCCCTACCGCGGCGAGACGGTCAAAGCGTATGTCTCGCTCAACCCCGGCGCCTCGGCGTCCGCGCAGGACCTGGTCGACTACGCGAAGGAGCGGATGGCGGCGTACAAGTACCCCCGGCTCGTCGAATTCCTCGACGAGATCCCGAAAAACGCCTCCGGCAAGATCCTCCGCCGCGAGCTGAGGGACCGGCGATGAGCGGGATCGGCGCCCTGCTCCGGCCGGACCGGCTCGGGCCCGCGCTGGCCGCGGCCCTCGGCGACGACCGGTGGACCGCGTTCGAGGCCGAGCTGATCGCGGGCGGCAAGTCGAATCTCACCTTCGAACTGGCCTGTCCCGCCGGGGCGCTGGTCCTCCGGCGCCCGCCCGAGGGCGACCTCCTGCCGAGCGCCCACGACATGGGGCGGGAGGTGCGGGTCCAGCGGGCGCTGGCGGCGACCGGCGTCCCGGTTCCCGAGATCGTGCTGTTCGAACCGTCGCCCGAACCGCTCGGCGTGCCGTTCTACGTCATGCGCAAGGTTCCCGGCCGGGTGATCCGCGACGCGCTCCCGCCCGGCTACGCGCGGACGGCCGCCGACCGGCACCGGATCGCCGACGCCCTCGTCGACACGCTGGCGGAACTGCACGGCGTCGCCCTGGAATCGGTCGGCCTCGCGGATTTCGGCAGACCCGAGGGCTTCCTGGCCCGGCAACTGCGCCGCTGGCAAGCACAGTCCGAGGCGAGCCGCACCCGGGAGACGCCCGGTCTCGACGCGCTCGGGCTCGCACTCCGGCAGGCGCTGCCCGAAAGCCCCGCCCCCACCGTGGTGCACGGCGATTTCCGGCTGGACAACTGCCTTCTCGATCCCGCCGATCCCGGCCGGGTGGCCGCCGTGCTCGACTGGGAGCTGTCCACGCTCGGCGATCCGCTCACCGACCTCGGGATGCTGTTGTTCTACTGGCCCGAAGCCGGCGAGCCGCCCACCCCGCTCGTGCCCGGCGTCACCGCCTCGGACGGGTTCCCGCCGCGGTCGTACCTTCTCGACCGCTACGCGCGGCGCACCGGCCGCGACGTGTCCGCGGTCGCGTACTACGAGGCGTTCGCCCGGTTCAAGTTCGCCGTCATCATCCAAGGGGTCGCCGCCCGCTCGGCCGCGGGAACCATGGGCGGACAGGACTTCGGCACGGTCGACGAGGACGTCGTCCGGCTCGCCGAGTCCGGGCTCGCCATCCTGGAGGCGGCGCGGTGACCGGCGTTCTCGACAGCTTCCGCCTCGACGGACGGGTCGCCGTCGTCACCGGGGCCAGTTCCGGGCTCGGCGCCGGATTCGCCCGCGCGCTCAGCGAAGCCGGCGCGACGGTGGCCGTCGCGGCCCGCCGGGCCGAGCCCCTGGAAGCGCTCGCCGGGGAGATCGCCGCGGCGGGAGGCCGGGTGCTGGCCGTGCGCACCGACGTCACCGATCCCGCCGGCTGCACCGCGTTGGCGGAAGCCGTCGTCGACAAGTTCGGACGGCTCGACGTGCTGGTGAACAACGCCGGGCTCGGCACCGCGGTGCCCGCGCTGCGGGAGACACCGGAAGAATTCCGCGCAGTGGCCGACGTCAACCTCTTCGGCGCGTATTGGATGGCCCAGGCCTGCGCGCGGGTGATGGAACCGGGATCGAGCATCGTCAACATCGCCAGCGTGCTCGGGCTGATCAAGTCCTACGCGCCGCAGGCCGCCTACGCGGCGAGCAAGGCCGGGCTGATCGGGCTGACCCGCGACCTCTCGCAGCAGTGGTCCGGGCGGCGGGGCATCCGCGTCAACGCCGTCGCCCCCGGCTATTTCGACAGCGAGATGACCGCGGCGATACCCCGCGCGGAACTCTCCGAGTTCGTCGACCGCACCGCGAGCCTGAAACGGCTCGGCAGGCAGCGCGAACTCGACACCGCCGTCGTGTTCCTCGCCAGCGACGCTTCCTCTTACATCACCGGGATCACGCTCCCCGTCGACGGCGGCATGTCCGGTCACTGACCACCACGGAGAATCCACAATGGACTTCAGTTTGTCCCCCCGGGCCGCGGAGCTGTCCGAACGGCTGTGGGACTTCATGCGGGAGCACGTCTTCCCCGCCGAAGCGACCTACCGCGACTGGCGGGCCGAGAACCCCGACCACGCCACGCCGCCCGTGCTCGACGACCTCAAACGGGAAGCGCGGCGGCGCGGCCTGTGGAACCTGTTCCTGCCCGCCGTGTCCGGGCTGGACAACGTCGACTACGCCACTCTCGCCGAGATCTCCGGCTGGTCGCCGGTCCTGGCCCCGGAAGCGATGAACTGCGCCGCCCCGGACACCGGGAACATGGAGATCCTGCAGATGTTCGGCACCGAAGAACAGCGGAGCCGATGGCTGGAACCGCTGCTGGAGGGCAGGATCCGCTCCGCGTTCGCGATGACCGAACCCGGAGTCGCCGGCTCGGACGCCCGCAACATCGCCACCTCGATCGTCCGCGACGGCGGCGACTACGTCGTCAACGGGCGCAAATGGTGGATCACCGGCGCGGCCGACGAACGCTGCGAAATCTTCGTCGTGATGGGCCGGACCGACCCGGACGCCCCCGCGCACCGCCAGCAGTCGATGCTGCTCGTGCCCCGCGGCACCCCCGGCGTGCGCATCGTCCGGCACCTGCCGATCTTCGGCTACCAGGACCAGCACGGGCACTCCGAGATCGCCTTCGACGACGTCCGCGTCCCGGCCGGGAACCGGATCGCCGCCGAGGGCGACGGCTTCATGATCGCCCAGGCCCGGCTCGGGCCCGGCCGGGTGCACCACGCCATGCGGGCGATCGGCATGGCCGAACGGGCGCTGGCGCTGATGGTCGATCGCGCCCGGAACCGGCACGCGTTCGGCGGGCCGCTGGCGGACCAGGGCGTGGTCCGCGACCTGATCGCGCAGTCCCGCATCGAGATCGACCAGGCGCGTCTGCTCGTGCTCAAGACAGCCTGGCTGATCGACCGGCACGGCGCGAAAGGGGCGGCCACGGAGATCGGCGCGATCAAGGTCGCCGCCCCGAACATGGCCGCCGCCGTCATCGACCGGGCCATCGAAGTCTTCGGCGGCGCGGGGGTCAGCGACGACTTCCCGCTCGCCTACTTCTACTCCTGGGCACGCGTCTTGCGCATCGTCGACGGCCCCGACGCCGTGCACCGCCGCTCCGTCGCCCGCGAGGAACTGCGCCGGGAGCGTCCTTACGTCGGATGACGAGCCAGCCGAAACCAGCCAGGGAAAAGGAGATCCGGATGATCCGGGAAATCGCGCAGATCGAGGTCCGTCCCGGGACGGAGCAGGAGTTCGAGAAGGGAGTGGCAGAGGCCAAGCCGATCTTCGACCGCGCCGACGGATGCCAGGCAGCCGTGCTGTGGCGCAGTATCGAAAATCCGGCACGCTACCGGCTCGTCGTCACCTGGGAGACAGTCGAACACCACACGGTCAAATTCCGCGGATCCCCGGATTTCCAGCGGTGGCGGGAACTCGTGGGCGAGTACTTCGCCGCGCCGCCCGAGGTCGAGCACGTGTACGCCGTCTGAGCCGACGGGAAAGGAGCGAACGCGCATGCGCGCAGCAAGGATCGAGGACGGCCGGTTCGTCCTCGGCGAGGCGGCCGATCCCGTCGCCGCGGACGACCAGGTGGTCGTCCGGGTGCACGCCGCGGGGCTGAACGCGGCGGATCTCCAGCAGGCGCGGGGCGCCTACCCGGCCCCGCCGGGCTGGCCGGAGGACATCCCCGGGCTGGAGATCGCCGGCGTGGTCGAAGAAACCGGCCGCGAGGTGTCCGGATGGAGCCCGGGCGACCGGGTCATGGCGGTGGTGGGCGGCGGCGGGCACGCCGAACGGCTCGCGATCCCCGCGGGGCTGCTGCTGCCCGTCCCGGACGCGATCGACGACGTCCACGCGGCCGGGTTTCCGGAGGCGTTCAGCACCGCCTGGGACGGGCTCGTCGACCAGGCCGGCGTGCGGCCCGGCGAGCGGGTGCTGGTCACCGGCGCGGCGGGCGGGGTCGGCACCGCGATGGCGCAGGTCGCCGGTCTCGCGGGAGCCGAAGTCGTCGCGAGCGTGCGTCGTGCGGAGCTGCACGCGGGAGTGCGCGAGCTGACGCCGCGGGCGACGGTCGTGACTCCGGACGAGGAAGAGGACCACGGGCCCTACGACGTCATCGTCGAGCTGGTCGGGGGCCCGGACTGCTTGCGGCGCGTGCGGTGGCTCAAGCCGTACGGCCGGATCCTGGTCATCGGCGTCGGCGCGGGGGAGGAGGTGTCGCTGCGGTTGTTCGACCTGATGAAGAACCGCGGCCGGGTGCTCGGCTCGAGCATCCGGTCCCGCAGCACGCACGAGAAGACCGTCCTCGCGCACCGGGTGCGCCAAGGGCTTTTCGCCGCCCTCGCGGCACAAAAGCTCACGGTCCCGATCGACAGCGTTTATCCGTTGGAGCGGGCGCCCGACGCTTATGCCCGGCTGGGCTCGCCGGGCAAACTCGGCAAGGTCGTCCTGCGGACGGTGTGAAATGTCGCGAGCGGACGGCTGCGGCAGTACGGTTCCCGGGGTGGCGGGACAGGACGAAAAGGTCGAGGAGACCTACGATTTCGTGATCGTCGGGTCGGGCGCGGGCGGCGGTCCGCTGGCGGCGAACCTCGCGCGCGCGGGTCATTCGGTGCTGGTGCTCGAAGCGGGCGACGACCATTCCTGCCCGTACTACTCGATCCCGATCATGCAGGCGTATGCCAGCGAAGATCCGGATATGGCCTGGAACTTCTTCGTCCGGCACCACGAAAACGACGCCGCCGAGCGCCGCGACGAGAAGTACGTTCCGCACCGCGGCGGCATCCTGTACCCGCGCGGCGCCACGCTGGGCGGCAGCACCGCGATCAGCGCGATGGTGACCATCTACCCCCATCCGAGCGACTGGGCCCGGCTGGCCTCGCTCACCGGAGACCCCGGATGGTCTCCGGAGGCCATGCGCGCGCACTTCCGGGCGATGGAACGGTGGCGGGGCAAGGACGCCGAGCCGATGCCCGGGGACACCCCCGCCGACCGCGACCGCAAGGCCGGCCACGGCCGCGACGGGTGGCTGGGAACCACCCGCGCGCGGCCGGACATCGGCGGCCGGGAACCGATGTTCCTGCGGATCATCGAGGCGATGGAGAAGACCGCCCGGGAGCGCTTCGGCATCCCGGAGGACGTCTCGCTGCCCCGCGACCCGAACGCTCTCGACACGGTCGAAGCCGGCTTCGCGGGCATGACCTTCATCCCGGTCGCCGTGCGGGACGGAGAACGCAACGGCAGCCGCGAACGGCTCGTCTCGACGCTCGCGGAGTTCCCGGATCGGCTCGCCGTGCGGCTGAACGCACTCGCGACGAGGGTGCTGTTCGACGGCGACCGCGCGACCGGGGTGGAATACGTCGCCGGCAAGAGGATCTACCGGGCCAGCGGCGGCCCCGACGACCGGCCGGGCGGCACGTGTGCGCAGCGAGGAACCGGGAAGGACGAAGACTCCGTTCCCCGGTTCGACCCGGCGCCTCGGCGGGTGTTCGCGCGGCGCGAAGTCATCCTCAGCGGCGGCGCCTACAACACACCGCAATTGCTCATGCTCTCCGGCATCGGGCCGCGTGCGCACCTCGAGTCGCTCGGGATCGAGGTCCGCGCCGATCTCCCGGGCGTGGGCAAGAACCTCCACGACCGGTACGAGGTGTCGGTCGTGAGCGAAATGGCCCGCGACTACCCGGTGTTCGGCGATTCGCCGCTGGACGTCCCGCCGGACAGCGCCGCCGCGGACGCCCTGTACACGGAATGGGAAACCGACCGCGACGGGCCGTACACCACGAACGGTTCCCTCGCGGCCATCGTCGCCAAGTCGAGCGTTTCGGACGGCGACCCGGATTTGATCGTCTTCGCGCTGCCCATCGACTTCCGCGGCTATTACCCGGGCTATGCCCCGGACGCCGTCGCGCACAAGAACCGGATGTCCGTGCTGGTGCTCAAGGGCCACACCCGCAACCGCGCGGGCACGGTCGCTCTCGTCTCCGCCGACCCGCTGGACGCCCCGGACATCCGCTTCCGGTACTTCGAGGACGGCTCGGCCGGCTGGGAGGACGACCTCGCCGGAGTCGTCGAAGGCATCGAGATCGCCCGGGACGTGGCACGGCACGCGGGCGACATCGTCCGCGGGGAACTGCTTCCGGGCCCGGACGTCCGCACCCGGGACCGGCTCGCCGAGTTCGTCCGCACCCAGGCCTGGGGACACCACGCCTGCGGCACGGCGAAGATCGGCGCCGGCGACGACCCGGACGGCGTGCTCGACGGCCAGTTCCGCGTCCGCGGAGTCTCGGGACTGCGCGTCGTCGACGCCTCGGTCTTCCCCGACATCCCAGGCTTTTTCATCGCCAGCGCCGTCTACTTGGCCAGCGAGAAGGCGAGCGCGGACATCCTCGCCGACCATCCTGTCCCCGGCAGGCGCAGCTAGCCGCCGGAGAACGGCCCGGGCGGGGTCAGGTCCCGCCGGCCCGGAAGTCGCCCGGGGTCAAGCCGAAGTGCTTCCGGAAGACCCGGGAGAGATGGCTCTGGTCGGCGAATCCGCATTCGTGCGCGATCGCCGAGATCGGGCGGTCGCTGCGGCGGAGGAGCTGCCGCACCCGGTCGAGACGCTGCCGCAGCACGAATTCGTGCGGAGTCTTGCCAGTGGCCGCGCGGAACTGGCGGGAGAAATGGAAGCGGCTGAGCGAAACCGAGCCGGCCAGCTCGTCGAGGGTCACGTTGCGGTGCAGGTTGGCGGCCACGTACTCGGTCACCGTGTCGAGCTGGCGCGACGTCAGCCCTCGCGCGGCCCGGATCGGGGCGAAGGCGATCCTGGCGTGGTTGCGCAGCAGCTGCACGCCCAGCTGGATCGTGAGCGCGTCCACGACGAGGTGCCAGCCCGCCTGCGGTTCGCGCGCCTCGCGGGCCAGGTTCATCAGGGTCTGGAACAGATGCGGGTCGCCGGCCCTGAGCGTGTCGGTCAGCTCGATGCCGGAGATCTCGCGATCGAACATGTCGCGGCAGGTCTGTTCCAGGTGTGCGGCCCGGACGTAGCTGTGGATCACGTCGATCCGGCCCGGCCATTCCCACTGCGTCTCCGCGCCGGAGGTCAGCAGCGTCACGTCCCCCGGGCGGACCTCGTCCTCGCTCCACGGCCCCCCGAGCCGCCGGCGCATCAGGGTCGACCCTCGCCGGTAGCCGATCACCAGGTAGTCGCGCAGCGGCGGCACGTCGACGACATGACCGGGATAGGAGTACCCGCGCAGCGTGAGGCCGGGCCACTCCCGCGCGGGACTGTGCAAGGTCAGCTTTCCCGGCACCCAGCGCGGCACTTCATCGACTTTGATGGCAGCGTGCACGTCGTCTCCACGATGAGAACCCGTCGCTTCGATGCGGCCGGTCCACCGGGGCCCGGCACGGCGACGTCCAACCGTCACACATCGGACGGCCGTCCGCAACGAGCGACCGGGGACCCGGTGGACCGGCTCAGCCCAGGGGACCGGGAATTCCGGGGACTAAGGATGCCGCAGCGCATCCTCCCACTGGGCCACGCTGGCCTCCGGCTGCTCCAGCATCGGGTAGTGCCCGGCGCCCTCGAGCCGGACCAGATCGGCCCGCGCGAGACCGGTGACGGTCTCCTCGAGGTAGGCGGCGTTCACGAGCCCGTCGTCCGCGCCGTAGCAGATCCGGACCGGCCCCGGGAAAGCGCCGAGTTCCTTCACGAAGTCGGCGCCGGTCCAGTTCTTCAGATAGGCCGACCACGTCGCCTGGTCCATCGTTTGGTGGCACCTCGCGACGAGGTTCGCCACCTGACGGTCGGTGAGGTTCGGGGCGAGGGGCTGCAGAACCGGTGCCGGAGTGGGGAACGAGGCGTCGAATCCCGCGTAGGTGTCCTGCGGGAGCGGGGTTCCGCCCGCCGCCACGGGCGTCAGCGCGACCACGCCCTGCACCCGGTCCGGGGCCAGCGTGGCGAGCCTGATCGCGGCGGCTCCGCCCATGGAGTGGCCGAGGACCGAAAAGCGGTCCCAGCCCAGCTCGCCGGCGGCTGCCAGGGCGTCCCGCGCCATCTCGTCCAGACCCGCGGCCGGTGCTTCCTTGCTGGCCGCCCCGTATCCGGGGAAGTCGAGATAGGCGTAGGTGAAGCGCGCCAGGTCGGTGAAGGAGCGGGACATCGCCCAGACCGTGCTGTCCAACGCCCACCCGTGCAGGACCAGGACGCGTGCCGGTCCGGCCCCCTCGATCGTAGCTACCGCTGCCATGACGGCCTTTCTTCGTCGGACCGGTGCGCGCGGCACCGGGGTTGGTGGTCGGGGGTCGGACGGGATGGTGCGAAGCGGACCATCTCAGCGGGCGAGCCAGACCCGCGGTTCCCAGCCGCGACGGAACGTCCCGCGCAGCCGGGCCGCCGCGTCCGCCAGCGCGGCCTTCCCCTCGGGCATCGCCTCGGCGAGCGAGACGAACCCGTGGATCTGGCCGGTGAAGCGTTGCAACGTCACCGTGGTCCCGGCTGCGGCGAGGTCGGCGGCGAACTTCTCCGCGTCGTCGCGGGTGGGGTCGCATTCGGCCACGATCACGTGGGCTTCGGGCAGCTCCGCCAGCGATTTCGCGGCCAGCGGCGAAATCCGCCAGTCCGTGCCGTCCCCGCCGTCGAGGTAGTGGTCGAAGAACCACTCCATCATGGCCTTGGTCAGGAAGTAGCCATCGCCGTACGCGGCATAGGATTCCGCGTCGGTTTGCCGGGTCACCACCGGGTAAAACAGCAGCTGGTGGACGAGCCTCGGTCCGGCGGCTTCCCGCGCCATGAGCGCTACCACGGCGGCGAGATTCGCCCCGGCGCTGTCGCCGCCCACGGCGATGCGTTCCGGGTCGGCGTTGACGAGCGCGGCGTTGTCGGCCACCCACTGGGTCACCGCGTGGCACTGCTCGGCGGCGACGGGTGCCCTGGCCTCCGGGGAAAGGCTGTACCCGACCGAGGCGACGACCGCGTGGCTGTGCGTGGCGAGGTAGGAGCAGACGCCGTCCGCGGTGTCCAGGTCCCCGAGCACCCACCCGCCGCCGTGGAAGTAAACCAGCACGGGGAAGGGACCAGATCCCTCCGGCGTGTACAGCCGCACCGGCACGTCGCCGTGCGGAGTCTCGACAGACCGCTCTTCGATGCGGGCCGCTGCGGAAGTCGCGATCCCGTATGCCGAAACCGCGCCGGCGAATGCCTCGCGGGCGGCGGGCACCGGCAATTCGTTCAGCGGCGGCAAACCTGAGGCAGCGAGCCCTTCGAGCCACTGCGCGGTGCGTGCGTCGAGCGACATGATCATCTCCGTTCATCGGGGGGTGCGGATCGGCCGTGCCGCGCCGTCCGGTCCGGCGGGCACGGGCGCCGGAAGTGAAGACGGGAAAGGGGCGGGATCCTCAGCGGAGCACGAAATGGTCCGTCTTCCCGGCCGCGTTCACGTCGCACAAGCGCCGGTACTCGGGGAAGCCGCCAGCCCAGGACATCACCAGCCGCGGCTCGTCCGCGCCGGCCGCGCGGGTCCACCACGACGACGTCTCGGGGATCAGCGTCGAGTTCGCGATCTCCGAATGCAGCGCGAAGAACTCCTCCTCGGCCGCTTCGGTCGGCTCCATGGCGACGTGGCCGTTGGCGTCGAGGTACTGGATCCAGTCCAGGATCCACTCGGCCTGCTGCTCGATCAGCGTGGGGCCGTTGGTGAACGGGGCGGGGTTGTACGGGCCGCAGTAGAGCATGAACATGTTGGGGAACTTCGCGCTCATCAGGCCCAGGTGGTTGCGCGGCCGATCGGCCCACCGGGCCGTCAGCGGCAGTTCGTCGCGCCCCCGGATGGCGATCTTGCTCAGCGAACCGGTGTAGGAGTCGAAACCGGTGGCGAGCAGGATGACGTCGGCCTCGTGCTCGGTCCCGTCGGCCAGCCGGATCGCGTTCGAGGTGACGGCGTCGACCGGGTTCGCCTTGATGTCGACGACGTGGACGTTGTCCCGGTTGAGCGCCGAGTAGTAGCCGTGCTCCAGCGGAGGACGCTTGGTCAGCCACGGGTCGGTCGGCGTGACGAGTCCGGCGGTCGCGGGGTCGCGGACCAGCGTCCGGATCTTTTCCCGGAGGAAGTCCATCGTCGTGTCGTTGGCCTCCCGGCTGGCCAGGACGTCGGCGAACAGGAACAGGAAGGTGAACCCGCCCTGCTCCCAGCTCTTCTGGTACGCCGCCTGCCGCTCGGCCGGGGACGTATCGAGCGCCGTGCCGAGAAAATCGTAGGGAAATCCGCCGAAGGTGTTCCGGGAATAGCCGAGGATCTCGGTGATCGCCTCTTTCGTCGCTTCGACGTCCGCCTCGGCGAGAACATGGTTGCGGCCCGGCACGAGATGGCAGGGATTCCGGATGAAATGCCGGACGGAGTCCGCCGTCTTCGCCACCTCGGGCACGATCTGGACGCCGGTGGCTCCGTTTCCGATGACCGCGACCCGTTTTCCGGCGAAGTCGATGCCGTCCTTCGGGAACTGTGCCGAATGGTGGCAGGGCCCCTGGAAGTCCGCGAGCCCGGGGAAGTCCGGGACGTTCGGGTCGGACAGAGCGCCGACGGCCGGGATGAAGTAACGCGCGGTCGCGACGGAGCCTTGCTCGGTGGTCAGCGTCCAGAGCGCCGCCTGCTCGTCGTAGACGGCGGAGCGCAGCCGCGTGTCGAAGTCGATGTCCCGCCGGAGGTCCAGCCGGTCGGCGACCCAGTTGAAGTAACGTTCCAGTTCGGGCTGGCTCGAGTAGCGCTCCCGCCAGCCCCACTCCCGCACGAGATCCTCGTCGAACCATTCCGAGAAGCAGTAGATCATGCTGTCGGAGTCGGTCCGCGCTCCCGGATAGCGGTTCCAGTACCAGGCGCCGCCTACTCCGCTGCCGGCTTCGTAGAGCCGGGCGGACAGACCCAGGTCGCGCAGTCGTTTGAGGATGTAGAGACCGGAAAATCCGGCGCCGATCACGATCGCGTCGTAATCGGCTTCAACGCTGTGGGACGTCGTTGTCACAGTCGTCATCCTTCGGTGTGGCGATTCGATCCGGTGCGCGGTCAGCGCGCCGGCCCCCCCGCGAAAGAGGTGGCGCGGGAACTGTGCCGGCACCGCGAATAACCGGTTGAGCAGCGATTTCCGAAACTGTAGCGGGATGGCTCCCGGCGAAGGGAGGACGTTTCTGCGGGGTTTCTTGGACGTTCTTGCGGTCGAGCCGGAGGCTGGCGCCCGCGGGGTTCCGGAGCCGGTCCGCGCAGGCGCCGCGGCGCACGATTGAGATGCGGCGCAGCGGGTAGCCGGGGGTAAGCCAGACAGTTCGACGGATCGTGGGAGAACGAGCATGGCCACCCAGAGGATGTTGATCATCGTCACGAACGCCCGGGAGTACGAGAAGGCCGGGATGCGGACCGGGCTGTGGCTGGGCGAGCTGACCCACTTCTACGACTGCGCCCAAGAAAGCGGCTTCGACCTCGACCTCGCCAGCCCGGCGGGCGGGTACGTGCCGATCGACCCCGAGAGCCTGGCCCACGACGTCCTCGGCGAGCTGGGCACGGACCGGCGGTACCGCGATCGCGAGTTCATGGACCTGCTGGTGAACACCAAGAAAGCCAGTGAGGTGAACGTCGAGGACTACGACGCGATCTACTTCACCGGCGGCCACGGGGTCATGTTCGACTTCCGGGACAAGGAACTGGCCGAGCTGACCGCCCGCTTCTACGACAGCGGGCGGATCGTGTCCGCGGTCTGCCACGGCCCGGCCGGCCTGCTGGAGGTCGTCCGGGACGACGGGGCCCCGCTGGTGAAGGGCAAGAACGTGACGGGGTTCTCCTGGCCGGAGGAGGAAGCCGCGCAGCGCGCCGACGCGGTGCCGTTCAGCTTGCAGGACGAACTGAAAAAGCGCGGAGCGAACTACAGCATCGCCGACAAGCCGTTCGATCCGTACGTGGTGACCGACGGCCGGCTGATCACCGGTCAGAACCCTAGCAGCGCTCGCCCTGTCGCCGAAGCCGTCGTCGCCGCGTTGCGGACCTGACGACCGGCTCCGGCAGCAGTGTCCCGAGCCGCGGTGCTGCTCGGGTCCGAACGCCCCGGAGGAACGCGATCACCGGACGCTGGGCGAAGGCACTGCGCCGAACTGCCAGACCGCACGCTGATCCGGAACGAGACCCACCCGCTGCGCGCTTGGCGAGTGCGGGCGGCATGGCAACCGGCACCGAACCACCGAGCACTGGCTGCCGCGGCATCGCTGCGAACCCGGCCTCGGCCCCTTCAGCCCGACTGCGGCGAACACCTCGCCCTCCGCCGGGAAGATCGACTCGGCGGACCTGTCCACGAGCATGACCACGCGGGCGCCGGCAGGTGCCGCGTTCGGCACCGGTCAGCCACGGCCAGCCGCGGGACGGCTTCAACGCCTCGCCTGACGATGCCGGGCGCGGATTTCGGGAGCGCGTTACGGGTAGCGGTGGATCAGGGTTTCGGCGAGGAACCGGGCCATGGCGGTGAGGCGTTCCGGCGGGTACTGGCCTGGAGCGCGCAGGAGCAGGCGGCCGGCTTCTTCCAGTGCGTTGAGCAGGAGGTGCGCCAGGAGGTCGACGTCGATGTCCTCGGCGCCAGGACGGCCGCGGAGGAAGTGGCGGGTGAGGTCGGCGAAGCGGGCGCGCACGAGCGCTTCGCTGCGTTCCTTGTGCTTGCGTACCGGCGGCGGGGAGGCGTCGACCGGCAGCAGGATGGAGCGCCACCGGGCGGGCTCGGCGAGCACGGCGTCGAAGAAGCCGCGGGCGACGGTGGTGAACGTCTCGACCGGGTCGGCGGTCGTCAGGTCGGCGGGGATCACCGCGGCGAGCTGGGCGAGTGCGCGCCGGCCCTCGCGGTCGAGCAGTTCGCGCAGGATGTGGTCGGAGTCGGTGAACTGGCCGTAGACGACCGGGCGGGTGACGCCGGCCAGTCTGGCGACGGCGTCGACGGACACGGCGGCCACGCCGTCGGTGTTGATGATCTCCAGCGCGGTGTCGAGCAGCTGTTCCCGGCGCTCGGCCGGGGGCAGGCGCGGTGCGTAGGGCCGCTTGGGCGTGGTCGGCGAAGCCATGGGGCAATCCTAGCTTGCCAAAGCTTCACTTGTGTAGCTACAGTAGTGAAGCTTTCACGGAGGAGGCGGGCATGGCGACAGGGGCCTCAGGCAGGTTCTGCATCATCGGCGCCGGATACGCGGGCAATGGGCTGGCCCGGGCGTTCGCGCAGGCGGGGATCGGGTACGACCACTTCGAGGCGACCGGCCACGTCGGCGGCAACTGGGCGCACGGGGTCTACGACTCCACGCATCTGATCAGTTCGAAGGACTCGACCCAGTACGTCGAGCACCCGATGCCCGCGGACTATCCGACGTTCCCGAGCTGGGCGCAGATGCTGGCCTACCTCAAC
Organism: Amycolatopsis sp. VS8301801F10; assembly: GCF_046195355.1. NCBI lineage: Bacteria > Bacillati > Actinomycetota > Actinomycetes > Pseudonocardiales > Pseudonocardiaceae > Amycolatopsis > Amycolatopsis sp. VS8301801F10. Next base: position 3,667,880 of record NZ_CP176065.1, read on the forward strand.
GACTACGTCGACTGCTTCGGGCTGCGCGAGAACATCGAGTTCGACACCGAGGTCGTCCGGGCGGAACCGGTGGACCGCACCGGGATGGCGGGCTGGCTGGTGACGCTGTCCGGCGGCGAGGTCCGCGAGTACGCCGGGGTCGTGGTCGCCAACGGCCACTACTGGGAGCGCAACATCCCGGCGCATCCGGGCACGTTCGCCGGGAAACAGCTGCATTCCAAGGACTACCGGCGTCCGGCCGACTTCGGCGAGGGCGGCCGGGTCCTGGTCGTCGGCGGCGGCAACTCGGCCAGCGACCTCGCGGTGGAGGCCGCGGCGACCTTCGGCCGCGCGGACATCTCGATGCGCCGCGGGTACTGGTTCATCCCGAAGACGATCTTCGGGATCCCCAGCTCCGAGTGGGACCGCGCGCGGGTGCCGCTGCCGGTGCAGCGGGCGGCGTTCCGGGTGCTGCTGTGGCTGTCCCACGGCGACTACCGCCGCTACGGGCTGGAGAAGCCGGACCACAAGCTGTTCGCCAAGGACGTCACCGTCAACTCGACGCTGATGTACCACCTGCGGCACGGGAAAATCCGGCCGCGCAAGCAGATCGACCGGTTCGACGGCCGCACCGTGCACTTCGTGGAGGGCAGTTCGGGCGAGTACGACACCATCGTGTGGGCGACCGGTTTCCGCACCCGCTTCCCGTTCCTGGACGAGTCGATGTTCGTCTGGGAGCACGGACAGCCGCTGCTGCTGGAGCACTCGCTGGTTCCCGGCTACGCCAACATCTACGTCTTCGGCTTGGTCGCGCCCCGCTCCGGCGCCGGAAAGATGATCTCGCTCGGGGCGGACGTGCTCGCCGAGATCGCTCCGGCGCAGCGGATGTTCCCGGTCCCGCTGTCCGCTTTGGTCGCCCGCCGGGTCCCGGCCCGCAGCTCGATCCTGGCCGGGAACGCCGAGCTGCTGGCCCGGCTCCGGCTGCTGCGCCGGGTAGTCCGCGGCCATGCCCGCCGGGCCCGGCTGCTGGGCGGCGGGCTCGCCGGCTGGAGCGCGCGCCGCGCCGCCGCCCCCGTCCCGTCAGCGCTCCGCGAGATCGAGGAGAAGGTCGCATGAGCCTGCCCCCGCCCACGCCCCGCACCCGGGCGGTGATCACCGGCGCGTCCTCCGGCATCGGCGAGGCGCTCGCCGAGTCGCTCGCCCGCCGCGGCCACGCCCTCGTCCTGGTGGCCCGCCGCGAGGGCCGGCTCAAGGCCCTGGCCGAAAAGCTGTCCGAAAGCTGCCGGGTCGAGGTCGAGGTGCGGGCCCGCGACCTGGCCGACCGGGGCGAGCGGGCGGAGCTGGCCGCCGAACTGGCCGAGCGGGACGTCTCCGTGCTGTGCAACAACGCCGGGTTCGCCACCTACGGCCTGCTGTCTGCTTTGGACCCGGCGCGGGAGCGGGAGCAGCTGGAGCTGAACGCGACGGCGGTCCAGGACCTGACGCTGGCCGTGCTGCCCGGGATGCTGGAGCGCAAGGCGGGCGGAATCCTGATCACCGGCTCGACCGCGGGCAATCAGCCGAGCCCGCGCAATGCCACCTACGCGGCGAGCAAGGCGTTCGCCAACACCTTCGCCGAGTCGCTGCACGCGGAGCTGAAGGGCACCGGGGTCGGCTGCACGTTGCTCGCGCCCGGACCGGTGCGCACTGAGTTCACCGCGGTCGCGGACGCACCCGGCGTCGACAAGCTCGTGCCGGGCCCGTTGTGGGTGACCGCCGAGCGCGCCGCGGAACTGGCCGTCGAGGGGCTGGCCCAGAACAAGCGCCGGGTGGTGCCCGGCGCGTTCGCGAAAGTGCAGACCCTCGGCGGCCTGTACGGCCCGCGCGGGCTGGCCGGGCCGATCCTGCGCACCGTGTACAAGAAGGTGAAGTGATGTCGGAAACCCTTTCCCAGCAAGTAAAACTTCCCTGCGGCGCGGTGCTGCCGAACCGGATCGCCAAGGCCGGGACGAGCGAACAGCTCGCCGCGCGCGACGGCACGCCGACCGACGCGCTGCGCCGGCTGTACGCCGTCTGGGCACGCAGCGGCGCGGGCCTGCTGATCACCGGCAACGTCATGGTCGACCGGCGCAGCCTGGTCGAGCCGCGCAACGTCATCCTCGACGACGACCGGGCGCTGGGCGAATTCCGTGCCTGGACCGACACCGTGCACGCCACTGGCGCGCGGATCTGGATGCAGGTCAACCACCCCGGGCGGGTCGGCACCGTGCCGGCGAACCGGCGGCCGGTGGCGCCCTCGGCGACCCGCGAACCGGTGCCCGGGTTCAACCTGCGCAAGCCGCGCGAGCTGTCCGGGACCGACATCCGGCAGCTGATCGCCCGCTACGCCCGGACCGCCGAGCTGGCCGTCGCGGCCGGGTTCGACGGGGTGCAGATCCACGCCGCACACGGATTCCTGCTGTCGCAGTTCCTGTCCCCGCTCGCCAACACGCGCACCGATCACTACGGCGCCGACGCCGCGGGGCGCCGCCGTCTGCTGCTGGAGATCGTCGCCGCCACCCGCGCCGCGGCCGGCCCGGAGACGCCGGTGTCGGTGAAGCTGAACTCGGCCGACTTCCAGCGGGGCGGGCTGTCCGAGGCCGAGTCGCTGGACGTGGCCCGCGCGCTGGCCGACGAGGGAATCGACCTGCTGGAGATCTCCGGCGGCACCTACGCCGAACCGGCCATGGAGGGCGTGCACCACCCCGGCCGCCGTGCCGACGGGGAGGCGTATTTCGCCCGCTACGCCGAGAAGGTCCGCGCCGGCGCGGCGATCCCGCTGATGCTCACCGGCGGCCTGCGCACGCGGGCGGCGATGGAAAGGCTCGTCGCCGACGGGATCGACGTCGTCGGCCTCGCCCGGCCGATGGCGTTCGTGCCCGACTACCCGGCGCGGCTGCTGGCCGGCGAGCCCGAGCCGCTGCTGCCCGCCGGCCCGAAGCCGACCGGCTACCGCCCGATCGACGGCTATGTGCAGCTGGCGGTCCACAACCACCAGTTCCACCGGATCGCGGCCGGACGCGCCCCCCAGGTGCGGGCCGGCTACGGCACCGCGCTGCGCGCGATCGCCACGCTCGCCAAGGCGGCCGCGTCGCAGATCGTCGTTCCCCGTTAGCCGAGGGGGCCGCGCATGCTCGGGGAGAAGTTCATCCTGCCCAACCGCGCTGCCCAACCGCATTGCCAAGGCGGCGCTGAGCGAGCAGCTGGGCACCCGGGCAGGCTTGCCGGCCGATCGTTCCTGCGCACCGCGTACCTCGCCGCGACCCAGAAATGAGCCAGCACATGACCACGCCCAGGAACCCGGTCCCCACCACGATCTTCGGCGCCAAGCTCGGGCCGCGCCGCAACCCCTCGGCCATCCCGGACGAGCGGCACCACTTCCACACGCTGATCGTCGGCGCCGGGTTTTCCGGGCTGGGCATGGCGATCCGGCTCAAACGCGACGGCATCCACGACTTCGCGGTGCTCGAACGCGCCACCGACGTCGGCGGCACCTGGTTCGCCAACACCTACCCCGGCTGCCGCTGCGACACCCCGTCGCGGCTGTACTCGTTCGCCTTCGCCCCCAACCCGGACTGGACCGAAACCTACGCCCGCCAGCCCGAGATCCACGCCTACCTGCGCCGCCTCGCCGAACGCGAGCACCTGCTCGGCCACCTCCGGTTCGGCACCGACGTCACCGGCGCCCGCTGGGACGACACCGAGCAGCGGTGGCGGATCGCCACCAGCTCCGGCGAGTACACCGCGACCTGCCTGATCGGCGCGATGGGACCGCTGTCCGCGCCGAAGATCCCCGATTTCCCCGGCAAGGACACGTTCGCCGGCCCGGCGTTCCACTCCGCACGCTGGGACCACGACGTCGACCTGACCGGCAAGCGGGTGGCTGTCATCGGCACCGGCGCGACGGCCGTGCAGATCGTGCCCGAGGCAGCCAAGATCGCCGGAAGGCTGGACGTCTACCAGCGCTCCGCCGCATGGGTGCCACCCCACACCGGGCGCCGCACCAGCCGCCTCGAACGCGCCCTCTACCGGATGGCCCCGTTCGCGCAACGACTTCCTCGCGCCGGCGTGTACTACCAGCGCGAACTGTACGTGCGCGCCTGGACCCGCTCGCGCCGGCAGGCCAGGGCCATGGAAGCCGTGGTCGGCGCGCACCTGCGCCGGCAGATCCGCGACCCGGAACTGCGCCGCAAGCTCACTCCCGACTACCGGCTGGGCTGCAAGCGCCCCACCCCCTCCAACGACTACTACCCGGCGTTCACCTGTTCCACCGTGGACCTGATCACCGACGGCATCGCCGAGATCCGGCCGCACTCGATCGTCGCCGCCGACGGCACCGAACGCGACGTCGACGTCATCGTCTACGCCACCGGCTTCCACGTCACCGACGCGCCGCACCAGCACTTCATCCGCGGCCGCGACGGCCGCACCCTCGACGAGGCGTGGAACGGCAGCCCCAACGCCTACCTCGGCACCACGGTCAGCGGGTTCCCCAACCTGTTCCTGCTGCTCGGCCCGAACACCGGCAACCTCACCACCTCCGTGGTGCTGATGGCCGAGTCGCAGATCGACTACGTCCTCGCGTCCCTGCGGGCATTGCGCTCGGCCGCGACCATCGAACCCCGGCCCGAGGCACAGGCCGCCTACACCGCCGACATCCAGACGCGGAGCGCGGGCTCGGTCTGGCTCCAGGGCGGATGCGAAAGCTGGTACCTCGACCGCACCGGCCGCAACAGCACCCTGTGGCCGGACTTCTCCTGGCGATTCGACGCCCGCACCCGCCATTTCCGGCCGGAACACCACATCCTCACCCCGAAAGCAGGCACCACGATCGCCGAACGAACCGTCACCGTCGCCGGCACCCGCACCCGCCTGCTCGAATTGGCCGGCACCGGGCCCACCCTGCTGTTCGTGCACGGCGTCACCGACTGCGCCGACTTCTGGCGACCCGTCTTCGCCCACCTCGCCGCAGCCGGGCGGCGCGCGATCGCCGTCGACCTCCCCGGCTTCGGCCACGCCGACCCGCTGCGCCCCGGCCCGGTCCTGCCGCAACTCGACAAGTTCCTCGACGAGCTGCTCGCCGAAACCGGCGCGGCCGTCGTCGTCGGCCACTCGACGGGCGGCACGCTGGCCCTCCGGCTGGCCGAACGCGCACCCGAAGAACTGCTCGGCGTCGTCGCCGCCCCACCGGCCGGCCTCGCCGCGACCGCACTGCACGCCCTCGGCGCCCGCCTCCCGCGCTGGCCACTGGCCCCGATCCGGCTGCTGCCCGACCGCGTCCGCCGCAAGCTCATCGCGGCCTTCTGGACCTCGATCGCCGTCGCCGACCGCGGCGCCGTCACCCCCGAGTTCCTCAACGCCTACACCGGTTTCTTCAGCACGAACTTCGCCCGCTACCTCGGCACCGCCCAACTGGTCCTGCGCGAACTGCGCGACGCCTGCCACCTCGACCGCGTGCGCCACCCCCTGCTGCTGATCTGGGGAACCCGAGACCGCCTCTCCGCCCCGCAATCCGCCCAGCAGATCCTCGACGCCGTCCCCGGCAGCCGGCTCGTCACCGTCGAAGGCGCCGGCCACTGCCCAGCGGTCGAATCACCCGCCCGCTTCGCCGCCGCCACCCTGGCCTTCGCCAACTCGCTCACCCGCACGAGGCCGACGTAGCCGAGCGCCGTGACCCCGATGTCGAGCACGGACGCGCACTACGCCTGGTACCTCGACTCGACCGGCTGATGGCTCCGCTTTCCCATCGAATTCACCGAGGGCGGCGATCATCCCGCGGCAGTCGGCGCGAAGTCTCGGGCTCGCCACCGACCACAATGGACAGTGGAACGCGCATTCGTTCAAGCGTTCTGGCGAATTCGCGGTCATGGGAACCAGCCATGATCAATATCTCAAAGCCGAACTGCAGAATTCCGGGTTCGCGAAGCGGGAATTGCCGCAGCAGGAGAATCGGCGACTGGCAGACAGGGCAGAAGCAGGGAGTTTTCGGGCTCGTCGGCACGTCCGCGTTCGTGATCCTTCACTGGCCGGTCGCCGGACTTCCGGCTTTCAGCCGGTCGGCGAACCAGTCGGCGACAATGGTGTGCTTCTCGAGCGAGTGGTTGTAGAGGCGGTGGTCCCCGCGCACGAGTGGAGATCGAGTCGCACGTACTGCGGCTTTCGGTGCTGCACGGCGACATGCACTGGGAATCACAGGCCGTGGCCGCGCATCACGTGCTCGAACGCACCCCGTTTCTCGGCGACGACGATGCCGATCGTCCCAGCGACGCGTGGTCGGCCGCACACGGCGTTCCACCAGGCACTGCTGGCCGGCTGCCCGAACCGACGGCTGCTGGCCACGGCGCGCGGGCCGCGGTCTCATCGAATGCCGCGCACCCGCTCTGGTCGGCGGAGGGCCAGAGACCTGCACCGTCGTCGACAAAGAAGCAGAACTCAACAAACCCGCCCCCAGAGTCGACCCCCCACCCGGAATCCGGCTCGACCCCCGACGATTCCAAGTACGAGGACATGGAACCTTTCACTTGCCTCGGCGACCCGGCGCTACGAGCGGCCAGCGGAATCGTCTGTGTCGCGACACTGCTTCCGGATGCGCGTCAGGACCGACCGAGGCCCCTGGGGACGAGCGCGGGGTCATGCAGGCCAGCCACCTCATGGCCCGCCCGCTTCCATGGAACTAGCGACGTGGCCAACATTGTCAACCAGTACATTCGAGTAAATTGGTCCGACGTAAAAAGTCGAGGAAGCTACCGCTAGGGCGTTGATGTCAAGTTCTGCTACTGATAGGGACGGCGGACCAGCGAACCAAGGAGAACTCATGAGTCGGCTCGCGGACGCTGAGCGATCCGCGATATAGTTCGCGTCGCTCAATGACTGGCCAGGTTAAGCCGGGTTGCTCCTGGGATGCTGTCGAGCGAGACATCGGTACGGTACTGCCCGTCGATCACAAAGAACTATTGTCCCGGGCGGCCAACCCGATCGACGCTCGACCGGACTATGCGAACTTCATTCAAGAGGCAGCATTCAGAACTATTCACATTCTCGGCGACGAGTAATGGGAATACCTAAACGGAACTGACTGGGCGATATTAATATTATCGGGTTTTCCATTGATTGTGAACCTGCGGTATTTCGTGTTCCGTCGACGCATATGGGGAACGGTGCGTGGCTGGCGTCGTCGGAACCATGTCTGCTCCAGGAGAATCCGCATGAATGCGCATTACGCGTTCATGCCGATCCGTATTGCCTCGCGGCGCGGACGTGTCGTCTGGAGCCTGGGGTGATGAGGAAGGTTGGTGTTCGGTCGTCGGTTGAAGGGATCGCGTCCGCGTATCCCGGCACGCGCGGGGAAGACGTCAGCAGGTTGCCGGTCACCGTCTTCTCTTGAAGCGCGACGAGGATCCGGCCAGCCGCGAGGCAGAAGTCGAGCTTCTCCCGAGAGTCTTCGGCCGGCTCGGACAACGGCTGCGGCTTCTCCGCGGACCGGAATGGGTGTCGGCATCGATGCGTCGTCATCCGGACGGACGGCTGGCTGATGCGGCGAGGGTGCACTAGCCACGGACGAACCGATTGCCTCGGGCTGAGTCATCTGAGTGGACTGAGCCGGTGCCTGCTAGGGAGCGGCCAGGGCTGCTTCGGCGCTGCAGGGAAGTTCCATCCGCTGATCGCGAGCGCTGAGCGACCACACTCGCACCTTGCCGCCGACCCGGCGGCCCATCATGCAGTCCGTGTCCTCGACGCCCGTCCGGGCGAACAGTGCCACGCCGACGTCGGATCCGTGAACCTGAACGAAGACCTCCGGCGGGACCCCGGCCAGGTGGGTCTCGGGATCCACCGGGAGCGCGGGCATCCCTGAAGTCAGCGCCGCGCGGACCTCCTGAGGGCTGGCCGTGGCCGGCAGGCGCCACAGGACGGCCTCGAGCGCCGGGGCGAACCCGGGCGAGATGTCCCGCCTGGGCAGGGGCGGCGGGGTGACCGCGGCGGCATTGGCCGGGCAGGTGATCCGCGATGGTCTCGACGACGTCCCGTAGTAGTCGAACTCGACGCGGTAGCAGGCGTCGAAGGTAGCCGAGCCGACGTTCCAGTCCGTGTCCGGCGCCTCGTGGTGGATCCGCCAGACCAGCCGGGCCATCGGATCCCGGGGGTCGTCGTGGGGCAGATCCGTGATCTCCAGGACGCCGAAGCCGTTGCTGCGCCCCAGCGGCGTGGCGAGCGCGGCGCGGGCGAACCCGGCGGCGTCCGCCTGGCGCGGATAGCCGATCGCGTCGGCGAGCGTGTCCGACTGCCGGTCCGTCTCGGCGTTACCCGCGACCGAAGGCTTGAGCCAGAAGGACGCGACCAAGGCCGCGCAACCGAGCAGCACTACACCGTGCGAAACCTTCACAGTGCCCAGATTATCGGTGCCCCATCGCCGGTGCCTGAGTAGTTTTCCCCGTTTCCGCAGGCATCTGCGGCAGTACCAGGCCCCCGAGTCGGCGGCTTCATGGAGTGTCAGGTCGAACCTGGGCAAGCACGCCGGAAGGCCTGAGCGCCGCGAACCGCACTTGGATGTCTATTGGAGTCAAGATTTTCGATTCGCGTACGGCTGATCCGCCAAGATCCGCTCATCCCGCATACCGGTTGCTGGGACTTACGCCGCTTACCTCGCCATCCTGCGTATCGGTGGTGTCGTTGTGCCACTGGATGCGGCACGCCCGCCGAGCGTCTGGCCGAGATCGCAAGCTCGGCGGATCTGAACTATCGTGGCGGACACGGACGCCGAGACTGACTGCCTAAGTGGAAGCGCGATCCCTCTGCTGCGGCCGCGGGTCGACTTACGGCCTGGGCCGCGCTGTGAACAGGGGCGCGAGGGCGTCCCGGGTTAGGCGGCGGCACCAGACGACCTTGCTTACCTGCTCTTCACCTCCGGCTCCACGGGCTGTCCCCAAGGGCGTGCCAATTCGCCACGGGAACTTAGACCCGTTAATCGAGTTCAACATCCGCCGCTACGCGCTGGCCCGGGTTGCCGCCATACACAGATGTTTCTGTTGACTCCCGGAAGTATGCCGTCGCTGCGCTTCAGCCTGTTCGCCGGTGAGCAGCTCACGCTCGGCTAGGCGGCCGTGTGGAGCGACGCAGCACCCAGCAGCGGGGTGGAGGACTTGCACGGGCCGACAGAAGTCACCGTTGCCATGACCGCCTACCGGCTCCCTAAGCGGCGACAGGATTGGCCGACCACGTCCAACGGGGCCGTACCAATCGGCGAGTTGTACCCGCACCTGGAGTTTCAGATCGACGCGGCCGACGGGGAACTGGTGGTGCGCGGCCCGCAGCGGTTCGACAGCTACCTGTGCCCCCGAGCCAATCGGGGACGGTTCACCGGTCCAGCCACCTCCGACGACAAGCGCGGGCTCGTCGACACCGACGCCTGGTACCGCACGGGCGACCGCGTCGCCGACGAGGCCGGGGTCCACGTTCATCTGAGCCGTCTCGACTCGTGGATACCGGGTCGCGTTGCCGAGCCAGAGTCCGCGCTTCGCGCCTACGACGGCGTGGAGGACGTGGTCGTGGAAGCGAGCACGACACCGGGCGGCCAGATCGAACTAGTGCGCTATGCACCGGGGCCCTTCTAGCAATGGGGGAACTTCGCAAACATCTTCGAACGCGACTTCCATCTTACATGATTCCAACCTAGAACTTGCTTGTCGCGCAGATTCCGCTGGATGACCGGGAGAAGGTCAATCGACGAGGCGGCGCTCTTGGAGTGCGTCAGTTTGCAACCGGACGCACCCCTCAGCAATATCCCCGTTGCCGCCGGCGGACAGCAGACTGTGCAGGGGCTGGCGCAGTGCCACTAAGTTTGGGTCATTCCAATCCTTCATCAAGTTCCGAATGCAAAGCCAACCGAACGCCCCGCAATGGGCACTCGAGATCGCCGACTTGAACAGAAAGTGAAACGTTGTGTGCATCGACGTGTTTGGTACGCAGTTGCCCGGGTTGTCCGGGGTTGAGGCGGCGTTCGCGAACCGGGCGGATCATGGCATCAGTTCCGAGCGCACCTGCCCGAAGGCGCGCCGGACTGACTGGGATGCTGGGTGTCATGATCGATGAGTTCGCAAAAGAATACCTTCACGGTGACCTCCGCGAGGCGAGAGAGGTGATTGTCTGGAAACTCGACGGACTTTGCGAGTATGATGTGCGCCGTCCGCTTACCCCTACCGGAACGAACCTGCTGGGACTGGTCAAACACTTGACGAGGACCGAGGCACAATACTTCGGCGATGTGTTCGGACGGCCCTTCCAAGAACCGGTACTCGGTCACAATGATGGGGCCGGGCAAGACGCGGACAAGTGGGTTTCGGCGGACGAGTCACGTGCGGAGATCATCGACCGGTACCGGCGGGTGAGCGCGCACTCGGACGAAACAATCACCGGGTTGCCCATAGACGCGCTCGGCCACGTCGCGCACTGGCCTCGCCCAGACGTCAAGCTGTTCAACATCTTGGTGCACGTCCTCGCCGAGACCAACCGCCACGCCGGTCACCTGGACATCCTGCGCGAAACATTGGACGGTTCAGTGGGAGCGGACGTGGCGACGGCTAAGTACCTCGACCGCGGAACAGGCTACTGGGAAGCCCGCTACGCCAAGGTCGAACGGGCAGCCGAGCCCTTTCGCGCGGCCTGTGGGGTTCCAGAAATCGGTTGATGCGCCCGACTTGCAGAAACAGGCACGGGGCGGGCGGGGCGTGATCGTCAGCCGTGACGCTGCGTTCGTTGTATCTGATCTTTCTCCGGCTGGTGGGTCTGCTGGTGTGGCTCGGGCGCTCGTTGGCGTGGAAGGACGTCGAGGTGCTGGCGCCTCGCCACGAGGTGGCCTTGCTGCGCAGGAACAACCCGAAACCTCGCCTGGACTCGGCCGACCTGGCAGTGATCGCTGCGTTGGCTGCCCCACGGGGCTGCGGCTGCACCGGTTGGTCACCCCGAACACGATCCTGCGCTGGCACCGGCGTCTGGTCGCCGGGAAGTGGGCATATCCACACCGAGCGGGTCGTCCGTCTGTTGGTGAGGCGCTCACCGAGTTGATCGAACGGGATAGCCACTGAGAGCCAGCACTGGGGGTACAAGAGGATTCAAGGTGAGTTGCTCAAGCTTGGGCGCCAGGTCGGTTCTTCGACGAACCGGCGGGCGCGGATACCTCCCGCGCCGGACCGGCAGAACGACGCGACCTTGCGGCAGTTTCTGCGCACACGGGGCTCGACGATGCTGGCCCGCGACGTCTTCCAGGTCGACTGTGCAGTCACCTTGAAGCGGATCTACGTGTTGTTCGTGTGGGAGGTCGGCAGCCGTTACGTCCACGCTCTCGGCACGACCACCCACCCGGACGGCGAGTGGACCACGGAACAGGTCCGAAGCCGCGCAGCAAGCGCAGGAAGCCGCCGCAAACGCGGCAAAAGCTGCCGCACTGGCTCGCAACGCCGCCGCAGAGGCGGCCGGATACGCGGCGCAAGCCGAACGGCACGCGTCGGCCGCCGCCGGCTACGCCGAGGCGGCAGGCCGATCCGCTCGCGAGGCACAGGAATCGGCCAAGAACGCCGTCGCCTCCGCCAAGGTCGCGCGCGACGCCTCGGCCACCGCTCAGCAAGCAGCCCGCGCTGCGGAGGCTTCCGCCGCTGCCGCGAGGACCTCGGCCGCTTGGGCTCGGGCCTCTGCCGTTGCGGCAGCCGATGCGGCGCGGGTGGCTCGGCGTGCTGCTGTCGAAGCCGGCCAGGACGCGGTGAAGGCAGGAGAGGCGGCCGCGCGTGCCGCGCAGTATTTTCTCGACCGGCATCGCGTCGAAAGCGCAAACCGCGTCAGCGGCGGCCCGGCCGATGAAGAATATGTCGATGCCGCCACCTATGAAAACGGGACGCAGCTGATCACGGCGGACGGAGTCTGCTACCTCAACGGCATCGCCTTGCCCGGAGGGTTGGGTGTCGGCTCGTGCACCGCTTTCGCGGCTGGATTCGATCGATGGATCGAGAATATCGACTACTTCATTGGCAAGCCGAGTCTTGACGACAAAGACTTGCCGGCCTTCTATCTGAAGGCGTACTGCAAGTTCGATCCGCGGACCTGCGGCTACGCCTTGACTGTGCAGAGCAGCCGCTACCCCGGGAAGGTCGTTGTCGGGCCCGAAAACGGGCCGGTCCTCGGCGGCGGCTTGGGCCGCCTCGCGAAGGGGCTCGGAAAGGTAGCCGGACCGGGCAGCAAGGGGGCCAGTTCGTGGATCGACCAGAGCAAGCTGAAGAACGTCCCCGGCCACTGGGGTGAGGGAATTCCGAACCAAAAGGGTGTCGGCACGCGGTGGTTCGATCCGGCGAACCCTAAGGGGACGACCCTCAGGATCGACAAGGGAAACCCGGCGCACAAGTATCCCTCGCAGCAGGTCGATCATGTTAGAGTCACCGAGAACGGCAAGATCATCGGACGGGGAGGCGAAGTTTTCCCGCCGGGAACAAAAGTGACTGATGTTTGGGAGCAGGCTCATATTCCGCTCGACGAGTGGATCACGTGGAGGTACTGGAATCGGCCATGAAAGAAGTTCGCTTCCCTGGTATCAGGACGCAGATCGTCTCCGCGATCGTCAGCTTGTCGGACCGTGCGTACCAGGAACGAGTGTGGATCCGGCACGAACTCCCGCGCCCGGATTACTACGATGAATTCGACTTGGCAGTGCACTCTCTCTTCGACGACTCGCCGATACTTCCCTCCCCTGCTCCGGGCTGCGTCGGAGAATTGATCTACGCCGACGAGGAAGTACCTCTCGCGCAGCTCGGTGAAATTCTCGGCCCGCTGATCGACGAACTCGGGGACGTCCCCGACGCCGAGTACCTCAACAGTGCACAGTGGCCGGAAGTTGTTCGGCGCGCGAAGGCTGTGCGCGAAATAATGGAACGAAATGATGAAGTGTTCGGTCATTGAGAAATTCGGCGACCATTCCGCTTGGCGATGTTGCGGTGCCTGTGGGTGCCGGGGACGCTGTCATAGGTTCTGACCGGCTGGTTCGTGGCGTGTGGGCGGGTGGTTGACGGGTGGCTGGTGCTGTGTGCGCGGCCTGCGGCCGCTGAGGGCATGGAGATCCTCGTGCTGCGTCATCAGCTGGCTGTGTTGCGGCGTCAGGTGACGCGGCCACATCTGCGCTGGGCTGATCGCGCTGTGTTGTCGGCGCTGGCGCGACTGCTGCCAAACTGGCGGCGGTTGACGTTGCTCGTCTCGCCACGGACGATCTTGCGATGGCCGCCCGTTGGTGCGACGTCGGTGGACCTGTCGGCACCGACCAGGGCTTCCGGCGGTCATGAACAGCTGAGCTTGATCCCGATTTGGTGAAGCGGGCACGACAGGTTGACGCGGAGCATCGTGCGCGGCATCAGTGTCCGGTTTCGGCGGAGGTTTTGCGAAAGGCGTTCGGAGTCGGAGCGAAACGTTCCCGGATGTTGACGCGGGTGGTCCGAGAGGAATGGCGCGACGGGCTTAGACCGGCTCCGGCGGTGATTGCCGGAGCCTGGCCGGTGTCCGCTGTCGCGCCAGAGCAGGTCAGCCGGTTCTGGTTGGCTGCGGTTCTGCCCGGACCGCTTTTGCGAATTGGTCATCGAGTCGTTCGGCGAGTTCCTCTATCTCGGCTTCGTCGAAATCCCTTTCCACCTCGTCGTCTTCATTCTCGTCGTCAGAGTACGAGCCGTAGAGCAAGTGGCAGCTGTGTAATCCCGTCGAGGAGGTCCTCGAGCAAGTCGTGCGCGGGCATGCGGGGTCGAGGAGCGTGATGCTCGCTGCGACTGCGTCCTCCTCACCAGGACGGCCCTGTTCGGTGCCAGAGCGCACCCCGATCGGCGTTCGGGCGCGCCTGCCAGCCGATCACGCGCTTCCGCCGACCGACCACTAGGCCCGCGGCTCGACCGGGACCGGTCCCGGCGGCATCGGGGACCCTGGCCGCGGCAGCGCTGATCGCATGATGAAGGAGCGGGTGTTCATGACGTGCGGCTGTGGCACCATATGGCGAGTTGGCATCGTGGTCCTGGCGGGGACCCTGGTTGCCGCGACCGTGAGCAGTTGCAGCGGCACACCGGCGCCGAGCACGACATCAGCGGTGAGCGCGAGCTCGGCTCCGGCGACCCTGCGGGACGCCGACCCATGCTCGTTCCTCGATCAATCCGTGGTGACCGCCAACGGACTCGTGCACGAACCGACGGGCACCGAACCGAACTCCCGCAACTGCTTTTGGACCTCGGATGCTTTCGCGGTCGGGATCCTCGTCCGGTGGGACCGCGAGATGCTCGTCGACTTCAGCGAGAACTACCCCTCGCTGGTCGGCACCGACGTGGACCTCGGCGGAAAGAAAGTCATCATGGCCAAGCGCACTGACAGGCCCACGTGCGGCGCGCAGGTCCTCGTCCCGGAGCCGGCCGCCGTCGAGATCAGCGTGACCTACCGGCCCCCCGATACTGCCGACACTGCTTGCGAGCGCCTCAAAACCATCGGCGGGACTGTGGTTCAGATGCTTCGCGATCAACGCCTGCTCGACGAACAATCGAGTTCACCGATCACGTCCTGAGGCACTTCTTGTGGTCGACAGGGGGTTGTCGCTAAGCGAGGGCGTGCCATACAGGTGAACAAGACGGCAGTGAAGAAGCTGAAGGACGGAGCGGTGAACCCCGCGAAAGGAAGGCAGAGCGTGCCTGCTCGCGTGGGTCGCTGCCTGTGCTCAGTCAGCAGCTGTCGCAGCCTCACGTGAGGCGAACCACCGGGCGAGTTGCGTGAGCCGGGCCATGGGAGGCACCGGCCGCGGCGGAGTTCGCGCCTCCGTGGGCGACGGGCTCTTCGGCTGCACCGGAGCCTGCGCCCGGTCCGGCGGACCCGCCGGCCCTGCCGCCCGTGCTCCCGCCGAGACCGCCCGGGCCGTTTCCGCGCAGGCCGCCGGTGGGCCCGAATCCGCCCGTGGGGCCGAAGCCAGCGACGTATCCCGGCGACGGGTTGCCGCTTGCGCCGGTGCTCGGCGGCGTGGGAGGCACCCAGCCCGGCCCGGTCTGGCGCTCGTATGCCGGCGGTGTCCATCCGGCTGTGGTTGTCCCGTCGCCGGGAACACCCGCAGGCTGACAGCGCGGCAGCCCAGCCTCGTCGGTGGCCGGCGAGTGGTGCTGCGCCGGAGCCGATGGTGGCGGAGGGGGAGCGAACGATTGCACCGGCCCGCTGGTGCCCGGAGCTGCCACGGATGCCTGGCGGCCGCGGGGATTGTCCGGACCAGCCCAGTGGTCGACCGGCTCCTTCGGTCGCGAGCTGAGGTCGACGTTGCCGTCGCCGAAGTCCTGCAGTTGCCCGTAGTCGATCTTCAAGTCCTGGCCCGCGGACTTCGCGGTCTCGCCTTTTCGCCTGCGCTGAGGCCGATGGAGACGTCCACGGTCCGCTGGTCGTTGATCTCGATGGTGACCTGGCAGAACGTGCGCTCATCGACGCACTCGGCGACACCGGCACGACCGACCTGCGCGGTCGGCCTGGACTACGAGCCGCATGGGGTCGCCGTCACCCGCGCCAACCTCGAGCTCGCGCGCGAACGTGGCCACGTTCACGACGCCGAGGTCGTGCACGGCGACGCGCGCCAGCTGCCGCACCTCCTGCCGGCCGGCACCGCGGGCAGGTCGCGCTCGTGGTGACCTCACCCCCCGCGCGGGCCGTCCACGCACGGGCAAGCCGTCACCGCCGGCGACCCAGCGGCGACGGCAAGGTGCACAAGTACCACCACCGCTACGGCAACGCGCTCGACCGCGGCAACCTCGCCAATGTCGGCCACCACCGCCTGCTGGCGGGGTCCACCCGCATCCTCACCGGGTGTGCGGCCGTGCTGCGCCCCGGCGGGCACGTCGCGATCACCGTGCGCCCGTGGTGCGAGCACTCCGAACTGATCGACCTGCCCGCGCAGATCATCGCTTGCGGTGTCGCCGCGCCTTCCCGTGCTGCCCGCCAGGATCGGCTCGGCCGTCTTCAGCGCCAACGTCACCACGCAGGAGGTGAGCAGCAGCCGCAGGATTGGCGCCGGTTTCTTGGACGCTGCCGATTCCGAGCCGGCTGGTCTTCACGCCGACGTTGGTGGACAACGGGAAAGATCCCGAGGCCTCAGTGCGTGGAGTGCTGGCTTGCCCGGCGAAGAATGCTGCGGACGAGTGGGAACGGGACACGCCGTTCGATCTTCGCAGCGTGGGGCCGGGTGAGAGCGTCCGGCTTAAGCTGGGCAGCGCTGAGTTGCGGCCGCGCGATGGGGCCGGGGTCGAGCATCGTGAACGTCGCCAGCGTGCTGGGGCTGATCAAATCCTCTGTCCCGCAAGCCGCGTACGCCGCGAGCAAGGCCTGGCTCAGCAGTGGTCCGGCCGCAAGGGAATTCGCGTCAACGCGCTCGCGCCGGGCTGCTTCCAGAGCGAGATGACCGCGGAAGTGCCGAGCGAGGGGCTGGCGGAGTTCATCCGCTCCACGAGCCCGCTCGCCCGGAGGGGAGAACAACACGAGCTGGACGCGGCGATGCTCTTCCTCGCCTCGCCCGCGTCCGGCTACGTCACCGGCACGACGCTCGGGTCGACGGCGGGATGTCCATGCGCTGGCCGCCGGCAGGTCCGTCTACTGTGGACGTACGTGCCCAGCGGTCGGCGACCGAACTCGAATACGTCCCACGACGGTCCGGATTGGACATTCGACGTCGCCGGATACGCGAGGACCAGCGAGCTCGGCATGGCTCGGCCGGTTTCGGCCCGGTCGGATGCAGATCGACAGGGCGAGGTTTCCGCCCGCGCTGTCGCTCCGTTCAGAGTGCCCACGACGAACCCACCGCCGCGCGACCGCGCGATCGAGGAACGATGTCAGGGGCAGGGTTCGAACGACAACGACGGCGGTGGCATCCGCGGCCCTTTCTCAAGATAGGCGGAGCTACAGCCGGCGGAGCACCTTGTCGAGCGCCTCCGCGGTCGCCTCGATGTGGGCTGGGGTGTGGGCGGCGGAAAGGAAGACTTTTCCCGAGGGCAGGAACAGGAAGCCTCGGCGCAGCATCCCGTCGAGGATCAGGCCCCAGAGGCCACCGGTTCCGTGCAGGCCGGTGGCGCCGCCGTCGGGGACGTACTGCAGGAGCGAGCCGACCCGGTTGAGGCTGCCCCGGCCCGGCGCGGAAGCGAGCACGGAGCCGACGGCGCGCTCGAACTCCGAGGAAACGCGTTCGAGGGTTTCGTAGACCTCGGGGTCGGCGAGCGCGCGCATGGTCGCCTCGACCGCGGCCAACGCGACGGGATTGGCGTTGAAGGTCCCGGCGTGGACGACACCCGTGGTGACCTGGTCGATCAAGTCCGCGCGTCCGACGACGGCGCTTTGGGTGAATCCTCCGGCGACGGCTTTGCCGAACACGGACAGGTCCGGGTGCACGCGGTATTTCTCGGCGGCGCCGCCCCGGGCGATCCGGAACCCGGCGATCACCTCGTCGAAGACGAGGACGACGCCGTGGCGGTCGCACAGGGACCGGAGCGTGGGCAGGAAGTCCGCCGACGGGGCTTCGACGCCGCCGTTGCTCATGATCGGGTCGACGAGCACCGCCGCGATGTCGCGTTCCGCGGCTTCGGCGAGCAGGCGTTCGGCCATCGCGACGTCGTTGAAGCGCGCCACGACGAGGTCGTCGAGCACGCTGGGCGTCTGGCCCTTGGACGCCGGTGCGGGAGCCCGGTCGACGTCGGACTCGGCAAGACCGGCGTACACGCTGTCGTGCCAGCCGTGGTAGCTCCTCGCGAACTTCACCACCCGCCGCCGCCCCGTCGCCGCCCGCGCCAGACGCAACGCCACCTGAACGGCCTCGGTGCCGGTGTTGCTCCACAGCAGCCGCTCCCCGTGCGGCACCGCGTCCAGGACCGCCTCCGCGGCGAGGTATTCGAGTTCGTGGCCGGTGCCGACGACCTGCATCCGGGCCGCGGCCGCGCACGCTGCCTCGACGATGCGGGGGTCGCCGTGGCCGAGGAGCATCGGTCCCCACGCCATCACGTAGTCGACGTAGCGGTCGCCGTCGAGGTCCCATACGTGCGCACCGCGTGCTTCGCGGACGTAGAGCGGATGCGGCCGCATCGCGAGGCGCAGAACCGACGCCACCCCGCCGCCGATGCTGCGCTGGGCTCGGGCAAAGGCCAGGCGTGAACTTTCCAGTGCCATCAGGAAATCCCTCCTCGGGAGTCGAGACCGAAGCAAGCGCCGAGATCGGAGTCGAAGTGGGTCGCGCCGTGGCCAACAGCGATCCCGCGAGGGTCGTTGGCCACGGCGCGGCGCTCACCCTGCTCCCAGCGCGGCCCGCCGTCGCTGTGTCGCCTCGTGGTCGACCCGGGGTTGCTCGCCCACGATGACCACGCCGTACACCTCTGCCGCGGCGTCGCGGCTGACGTAGCCCTCGGCGACGTCGTGGAGAACCGCGTCGGCGTCGCGGGAGCGCGGGTCGCCGAATCCGCCGCCGCCCGCGGTCGTGTTGAGCACGTACTGGCCCGGCTGGAGCGCGATCGCGCCGGTGCCCGGAAGTTCGGTGACCTCGCCGGTCGCGTGGCGGAGCGCGGCCGCGGCCGTGGCGCCGGGCCCGCCGCCGTGGATGCCGTTCGGCGGCGATTCGTGGGCGTCGAGCGTCCACACGACATCGACCGGGTTCCCGCGGGCCGTGTAGGCCAGCTCCATCGCGTTGGCCCCCCGGTGCTTCCCGGGTCCGCCGGAGTCGGGAAGCAGGCGGACGTAGTCGAACTGGACCGGGTACTTCTGCTCGTTGATCTCGATCGAGTCCCGGTACAGCAGGCCGGCGCAGACCGGCAGGATCCAGGTCAGCCACCCGTCGCAGTCCCGCGAGGCGGGTCCGCCGTTGTTGGCGACGAACATCTGGTTCACGAACGGCATGCCGGTCCGCCAGTCGGTCCCGGAGATGACGCCCATGCCCGGGCCCATCCCGGTGCCGCCCTCGGCGACGCCGTGGCCGGTGCCGGCTTCGCCGAGGGCCGACTGGGCGAGGTTGACCAGCCGGTCCGCGACGTTCGTGGTGGCCATGGAGGCGGAGGTCGGGTGCCGGGGGATCCCGACGACGCAGTTCTCGCGCAGGAGGACCTCGACGCGGCGGAAGGCCCCGGCGTTGTGCGGCACGGTCGGGTCGATGTTGTTGAACAGCCCGGCGATCGCCATGTTCGTCGCCGTCGAGCGCGTCATGTTCAGTCCGGCCGGAACGCAGTCGGGGTTGTCGCGCAGGTCGATGGTGACCCGTCCGGCCTCCGCGTCCACTGTCAGGTCCACCTTGAGCGGGATCGGGGGCAGCGGCCCGACGCTGTCGTGCTGCCCGCGCCGGACGTAGCGCCCGGACGGCAGCGCCGAGATCGCCGCGGTCATCCGGCGCTCGGAATAGTCGAACCATTCGGCGACGAACTGCCGGATCAGCTCCAGGCCGTAGGCGTCGACGAGTTCCTTGAGCCGGCGTTCGCCGGTCCGTGCCGCGCCCAGCGTCGCGAGGTAGTCGCCGTACCACTGGTCGGGCACCCGGATCCGCCTGCGGCACATCTCGATGACGTCGGAGATGTCCTCGC
This sequence comes from Amycolatopsis sp. VS8301801F10, assembly GCF_046195355.1. Classification (NCBI taxonomy): domain Bacteria; kingdom Bacillati; phylum Actinomycetota; class Actinomycetes; order Pseudonocardiales; family Pseudonocardiaceae; genus Amycolatopsis; species Amycolatopsis sp. VS8301801F10. Next base: position 3,687,448 of record NZ_CP176065.1, read on the forward strand.
GGTCGCGCTGGACCTGCACGCACGGGAAGTTGAGGGCGCCTTCCTCGTAGACGTCCTTCGCCATCGCGAAATAGGTCGTGGGCATGCTGTTGCCGATGTCGGCTTGGTGGGACTTGGCGACGGCGGTGAAGAGGTGCGTGTCGCCGACGAACACCGGCACCATGATCGTGTGGTCGGCGTGGTGCGAGCCGCCGACGTAGGGATCGTTGTCCAGGTAGGCGTCGCCGTCGCGGAGGTCGGGGTGCCGGCGGCGCAGTTCGGCGGTCTGCAGATGCGCGCCGAAGATGTGCACCGGCAGACCTTCGGCGGAGGCGAGCAGTTCGTCCTCGCCGGTGACGATCGAGCAGGAGAAGTCCCGTGCGACGGCGATGACCGAGGAGCGGCCGGCGCGCAGCAGCGTGCTGGTCATTTCGCGGACGATCGTGTCGAGCCGGTTGGCGATGACCGCCATCTGAGCGGGGTCGAGGTTCCCGGATGTCATGTCAGACCTCCACGAGGTAGTTGCCGGCGGACGTGATGTGCAGGCGGGCGCCAGGCGGCACGACGAGGGTGCTGGTCGGTTCCTCGACGATGAGCGGGCCCGCGAGGACCGTGCCGGGCGGGCGCGACCCACCGGCGACGACGGTCGTGTCGTGCCACGCGCCGTCGAAGTAGGCGGGTTTGACGCGGTCCGCGCCCGCGCGGACGGTTTCGAGGCCGTCGCGGCGGTCGGTGACCGCGGCGACCGCGCGGCTTCCGACCGGGGCGCGCAGCCGTGCCTTCCAGGTCAGGCACTCCACCGGCGCACCGGGCTCCTTCACCGCGAAGACGCGCTCGTGGGCCTCGTCGAAGGCCTGCCGGAGCGCGGCTAGGCCGTCGGCGTCGTCGATCTGGGCGCCGACCGGTACTTCCAGTTCCCAGACCTGGTAGGCGTAGCGGGCCTCGACGAGGTGGTCGACGGCGATGCCGTCGATGCCGCGCTCGCGCAGTCCGGCGGCGAACTCGTCCGCGCGCTCGTCGAGTCCTTTGAGGACGCTGTTCACCGCCTCGAAGTCCCAGGCCCTGGTGTCGGCGAACTGGCTGGCGGTGAACTCCGCGACGATGTCGGAGAACTGCCCGCCGGTCGCGCTGAGCGCGCCGGCCGATCGCGGCATCAGCACCGAGGAACAGCCGAGCGCGCGCACGATCGCCGCGATTCCCAGACCGGCGGCTCCACCGCCTGCGACGACCAGCGCCCGCGCGGGATCGACGCCCTCGTTGATGGTGATGTCCTGGATCGCGCCGACCATGTGCTCGTTCGCGACGGTCAGGACGGACTCCGCGGTCTTCTCCCGGCTGAGCCCGAGCGTCGCGGCGAGTCCGTCGACCGCGGCGTCGGCGGCGGCGCGGTCGAGCGGCATGCGGCCGCCGAGGAACGTGTCCGGGTCGAGGTAGCCCAGGACGCACGCGGCGTCGCTGACGGTCGGCTCGGTTCCGCCGCGGCCGTAGCAGGCCGGGCCGGGATCGGCGCCCGCGCTGCGCGGGCCGACGCGCAGGAGCCCGCCGTCGTCGACCCACGCGATCGAGCCGCCGCCGGATCCGATCGAGCGGATGTCGACCGAGGCCGTTCCGGTCAGGTGCCCGAGATACTTCGGGCCCAGCCAGGTCTCGTTGGTGAAGGCGACCGCCCCGGCCCGGACGAGCGAGACGTCGAAGCTCGTCCCGCCGGTGTCGCAGACGATCACGTCGCGGCGGTCGTTCTCGGCGCGGGCGAACGTCAGCCCTGCCACCGGGGCCATCGAGGGCCCGGAGCGGACGGTGTCGACGGGCCGGGCCGCGGCGTCGGGCAGGTGCAGCACGCCGCCGAACGAGGTCGCGACCATGAGTTCCCCGCGGAACCCGGCGCCGGCGAGATCCTCGGCGATGGCGGACAGGTGCGCGCTCATCATCGGTTTGAGGGAGGCGTCGATCGCGGCGGTCGAGGCTCGCCGGTACTCCCGGACGATCGGGTTGACCTCGTGCGAGAGCGTGTAGGGGACCCCGGGCAGCTCCTCGGAGACCAGCTCGCCGACCCGGCGTTCGTGCGCGCCGTTGACGATCGACCAGAGCAGGCAGACCGCGACGGCTTCCACGTTCTGCGCGCGCAGCCGGCGGAGGATGTCCCGGACCGCGTCCTCGTCCAGGCGCCGCACGACGTCGCCCTCGGAATCGATGCGTTCCGGGATTTCGCGGGTGAGCGCGCGGGGCACGTAGGGCTCGGGATAGCGCACGCTGAGGTCGAATCCGTCGTGCTTGCCGCCCTCGCGCAGCACCAGGATGTCCGGGAATCCCTCGGTGACCAGCAGCGCCGTGCGGGCGGTGCGGCCCTCGAGGATGGCGTTGGTCGAGCGGGTCGTCGAGTAGACGAACACGGCCGTGTCCGCGAGCAACTGCTCGGCGGTGATGCCCAATTCGGCAGCCGCGACCTCGACGCCTCCGCGCACGCCGTCGAAGGCTCGCTCGCGGGTCGGCGCCTTGCCGATCGTGAGGCGGCCGTCGTCGTCGGTCACGACCACGTCGGTGAAGGTGCCGCCGGTGTCGACGGTGATCTTGTAGGGCACTGGTCCAGTCCTTTCAGCAGGTGTTCGGAGCGGCCGGTCAGGCAGTGCGTTCGCCGGCGCGACGGGCGGCGCGGACGAAGTCGGCGGATTCCGCGGCGCAGCCCGCACAGATCGCGGCCAGGCCGGCGGACGGGTCGCGGTCCATCTCGATGGCGGTGTAGGAGAGCCGGCAGGCGTGGCACCGGATCCGGGCGCCCCAGGCGTCGTCGACCTCGTCGCGCGGGTCGTCGCCGCGACGCAGCAACGGCGACCGTCCGACCCGCAACCCGACGGCGTACAGGAGCGCGGCGAGGATGCAGGTGATCGCCGGCGCGAGGGTCGTGTACCAGGCGCCGGGACGGCCGAATTCGGTCAGCACGATCCCGGTCAGCGATGCGAGAAGCCAGGCCGCGAGGCCGGGCAGCACGTTGCGGAGCCGTCCGGGGCGGAACTCGGGGACGCCGTCGCGGTCCCCTCGGGCCAGCGCGATGTGGGCGAGGGCGATGGCGACCCAGGCGACGACGAACACGCCCTGCCACGCCAGTGCGGTCAGCAGAGAGGACAGCACGTCGGTGAGCATGAAGGCGAAGACGATCACGCCGGCGATCACCGACCAGGCGATCCGGGGCCAGCGCAGCCGCAGGGCTCGTTCGCCGAAGGCCTCCAGGTTCGTCGAGGCGACGTAGTAGTTCGCCGTGTTGATCCTGGTCTGGCTGACGAGGATCAACACCAGCCCGGCGACGCCGAGGGTGCCGAGCACCGCGTCGATGACACCGGTCTCCGAGGCCGCCCGCCCGGGCAGGACGGCGGTGGTCACGAAGATGCCGATGACGCCGTTGAGCACGAAGGTGCCCAAGTAGTAAGGGATTCCGAAGGTGACCCGCGAGTGGAACCGCGCGTCCGCCGGGCGTCCCAGGCGGGCGTAGTCGACGGCGAACATCATCACGACCCAGGTCCCCATGTAGACCATGAAGGCGGTGACCCAGCCGGGAAGCGCGAGCCCGGCCGGCGTCGGCGTGGCGGCCAGGCCGGACGCGAATCCGTGCTGGACGCCGGCGGCGAGCACCAGCGCGACCAGCCCGGCGAGATAGAGGGGGAGCAGCACTCCGTTGAGCCGGTCGAGCCAGCGCTGGACTCCGCCGATCACGAGCGGGACGGCATAAAGGACCACGATCGCGTACCAGACGCGGATGTCGCTGGCCGGTGCGAACCACCGCTGCAGGGCGACCGCGATCACCGAGCCCTCGAAGACCGCGTAGTAGATCGCGGTGGCGCCGAGCAGGAGCGGGGCGAGGCCGCCGCCGAGGTAACCGAACAGGCGCCGCGACAGCAGAGCGACGGTGAGCCCGGAACGGATGGCGTAGCGGACCAGCACGGCCTGAACGAGTCCGAAGACCACTGAGGCGAGGACCATGCCGATGACGGCGTTCGCGCGGCCGACGGCTTGGGCCACCGAAACCGCTACGTAGAGCCAAAACATCGCGCTGAAGGTCGCCAGCCACGCCATCGACAGCGACGTGCGGCCTGCCCGGCCGGTCAGCGGCACGACATGGGTCGCGTAGTCCTGGGTCGCGGCCTGCTTGACCACTGCGGGGTCGTCGGTGCGGGTGATCTGGAGCGGAGGTCTGACGGAGTGTTCGGTCTCCGGGAAGGAATCGGCAGACATGAGCAGTCCTCGGATGGCCATGGTCGTCCGCTGCGGGCGGGCCGCGGCGGACACGACCGGACGGGCCGCCGTCGACTAGGCGGCGACGCTGCGAACCGGCGCATGCGGTTCCGGCGACCGGGCCGCTGGGGGTGGGCGTGCCGTCGATCACCGCGGACAACGCTACGAGCGACCGTTGTGACCTGGGTCATCCCGGCGGACGGTCTTCGGGAGGAGATCGCTCCGGCTGTCCGGAGGAGGAAGGCATCCTCCAGGCAGCCGGTGCCAGGGGATCAGTCGAGCAGGCCGCGCCGGATCGCCGCGGCCACCGCGGACGCCCGATCGTTCACGCCGAGCTTCTCGTAGGCGTGCTGAAGATGAGTCTTGACCGTCGTCACGCCGACGAAGAGTTCGGCGGCGATGTCCTTGATCGCTGTTCCTTCGGCGGCGAGCCGCAGTACGTCGCGCTCGCGTTCGGTCAGCGGCGGCTGCTCTTGCCGCCGCGCCTGTCGCCGGAGTTCCTCGGCCAGGCCCGTCTGCAGCTCGGGCGGGATGACGGTAGCCCCGCCGGCGACCGCGAGAACGGTCTCGGCGACAGTTTCCCCGGAGACGACCTTCATCAGGTAGGCGCGAGCGCCGGCGGCCAGGGCTCGGTAGACCGTCGCGCTGTCCTCGTAGGCGGAGACGATCACGCATCGCGACGGCAGTCCCTCGCGTACGCACTGCTCGATGATTTCGATTCCGTCGGCCCCGGGGAGCATGAGGTCGAGCACTGCGACGTCAGGTTCGGTCCGGCGAAGCAGTTCGAGCGCGCCCACGCCGTCCCCCGACACGCCGACGACCTCGATTTCGGGACGGCTTCCCAGCTGGGCGGCCAGCCCGTCGCGATAGACGGGGTGGTCGTCCGCGAGCAACACCCGCACCAGGTTCATCCGCGGCTCTCCTGGGTCAGTTCGCTGATCGTGCGGACGAGCGCACGCAGGTCGACGGGCTTGGTCAGATACGCGGCCGCCCCGGCCTCGGCGAGCCGGGTGATGCGCGGCCCGAGCGCATCGGCCGACACTACGACAACCGGGATCGCCGCCGTCTCCGGCTGGGCACGGAGCCGGGCGAGGACCGTCTCTCCGTCGGCATCCGGGAGGTGCAGGTCCAGCAGGACGATGTCGGGCCGGGCCACGCGTGCGAGCGCGACGCCGTCGGCCGCGGTCCTCGCACAGGCCAGCTCGGCGACGCGCTGCCGCTCGAGCACCCCTCTCACGAGCTCGACGTTGGCGTCGGCGTCCTCGATGTAGAGCACGCGCACCGAGGACAGGTCGGCGAGCGGCTCGTCAGGCCCGGCGTCCGCGGCGTCGTGCTGCGGCCGCACGCCGGGGGCGATCGGCAGCTCGAGGAAGAACACGCTTCCGCGGCCCGGTTTCGCTCGCTCGACCCCCAGCCTTCCGCCCATTGCCTCGGCCAGGGCGCGGGAAAGGGTCAGGCCCAAGCCGGTCCCTTCCACCTCGGTCCCGCCGGCGTCGAGGCGCTCGAAGGGGGCGAAGACCCGTTCGGTCTCTTCGGCGGTCAGCCCTCGGCCGGTGTCGGTGACGAGGAACCGGATCCGTCCTTCGCCGGCGCGGAAGGACGCGGTCACCATGCCGTCCGGGCGGTTGTATTTCACCGCGTTGCTGAGCAGGTTCAGCAGCACTTGCGCGAGCCGGCGCCGGTTGGCCACGACGGCGGTGTCGAGGCCTCCGTGGAAGTCCCGGGCGAGGGTGATCCCGCGGGCCTCCGCCAGCGGCCGCACGAGGACCAGCGCCTCCTGGAAGGCCTCGACCGCGCCGACCGGCTCGACCTCGACGTCGAGCCCGACGTGCTCGGTGGTGGTGATGTCGAGGACCTCGTTGATGAGGTTCAGCAGGTGATGGCCCGCCTGCACGATGCGGTGCGCCCGGTCGGCCTGCTCGCCCCGCAGGTCCAGTTCCAGCAGCTGCCCGAAACCCAGGATCGAGTTGAGCGGCGTGCGCAGCTCGTGGCTCATCCGGGACAGGAACTCCGTCTTCGCCGCGTTGGCGCGCTCCGCCTCGTCGCGAGCGAGGCGAACGGCCTGCTCGGCGTGGCTGCGGTCGGTGATGTCGGTCGAGATGCCGCCGACCGCGTACGGCCGGCCGTCCTCGCCGATCAGCGGGAACTTCGTCGACAGGTAGATCGTGTCTCCCGGGACCGGCTCCTCGAACATCATGCTTCTGGCCGCGTCGAGAACGCGCTGGTCGTTGGCGTGATAGGTGCGGCCGAGCCGGGCGCCGAAGATGTCGTCGTCGGTCATCCCGACGACGTCCTCCCGGCGGACCCCGGTGGCTTTCTCGAACGAGCTGTTGATCAGCAGGTAACGCCCGTCGGCCCCCTTGAGGTAGATGAGCGCGTCGACCGCGTCCGCGATCGCCTGCATCATCTGCTCGCTTTCCCAGAGCGCACGATCCGCACGGGAGCGCGACGCGGCGACGTCGAGCTGCACGAGCACCAGCCCGGCGCACTCTTCGGATCGCAACCGATCGACGCGCAGGACCGCGTGGACGACATCGCCGCCAGCACCGGCGAGAGACACCTTGTGCGGTCCGCTGCCGGACGCGAGCGCGTCGACGGGCAGCTCTGGGAACAGCTCGCTCAGGCACGCACCCGTGGGAACGGGACGGCCGAGCAGCTCGCTGAACGCCGTGCTGGCGGCAACAACCTCGGCGCCGTCCGGGCCGTGGCGCACGATCAACGACGGCGCGACCGCGAGCTCAGCCAGCTCAGCGGCCGCCGGCGGTACCCCGTTGGATCGGCGCGACACGTCCACAGCCGGAGATCCTAGGCGCACTTCGGCGGCGCGTCGGTCCATGACATCGCCGGGTGGTTGCCATGAGGTCGGCGTGTTCGTCGGCGGCGTAGTCGCGCGGGAGGTCGTGGAGCCGTCGCATCCGAGGCAGGAGCAGGGGCGTTTTTCGACGAAGAGTTAGGCGGCGGATATCTATGCGAAGCCAACTTCGTCGCAGTAGCGGTTCGGCAGGGAGCACTGTTGTGTCAGCACGGAAGCAATCCGAAGGTGCCGACCTCTCCGCAAAGCCGTCACCACGGTGGTGCCACATCTTGATCAGCGCGAAATGAGTCGCTGGGCGGTTTTCCCCGCCTACGGGCTTCTGGCGGCCGCGAGCCAGTCGTTGTTCGTGAACTACGCGCCGGTGACCGGGGACGCCGCGCGGCACTTCGGTGTTTCCGTCAGCGGGATCGGTTGGCTGTCACAGGTTTTGCCGCTGATTACGCAGTTCTCGCCATCCCGGCGGGCATCGCGCTTGACCGGTTTCTCCGGCCTGCCTTGGTTTTCGGTGCGGTTCTGACTGCCGCAGGCGCGTTTGTGAGGCTGGTGGGCGATGATTTCAGGTGGGCTTTCGTCGGGCAGGCCGTTGCCGCGGTGGGACAGCCGTTTGTTCTCAACGCGATACCGGGTCTCGCCGTGGGTTGCCTGGCTGCGAAGGACCGCGCCTGCGGCAATCGGTATGTGCGGCGTTTGTGCCTGGTGGTCGCGAGGAGACGCCCAGGTAGTGGTGCACCGGCTCGCCGTCTCCCACTCGCCGCGTACGAGATGAAGCTCCGAGCGGCACACGCTGGCGGTGATGCGGACCCGGACTTCGCCCGTCCGGGGACCGGCCAGGCCGACGTCCACGAGCTCGACGGGCGTGTCCGGGTCGCGGAAAAGAACTGCGCGCATGGGCGTCTCCCGAGGCCAGTCTCTTCGGAGAGGTCGCGAGCCGCCCTCGGCCATCCGTGCCTTAGCCTCGGGGCACACGAGGGGCGTGCCGATCCGGCACGTCGCCTGACGACCGTGCGACCTCGACGGGGGTGAGCAAGATGCCGAAGGGCGGCACCGGAGCGGCCGGGCTCGAGGCGTCCACCGGAGCACGGTTGCGGGAGATCAGGCTCGGCCGCCGGATGTCCTTGTCGGACGTCGCGACGCGGGCAGAGCTCACGAAGGGATTCCTGAGCCAGTTGGAGCGCGGGCTCACCAGCGTCTCGGTCCCGACCTTGCTGCGCATCTGCGACGTGCTGCGGATCGGCGTGGGCGAACTGTTCTCCTACCCGGAGGAGGAGGTTCCGACCGGGGGAAGCCGGATCGACATGGGCGGCGAAGGCGTGGCCGAATACGTCCTCACGCCCGCCGGCAGCACCGCCTTTCAAGTCTTCCGCTCGGTGGTCGAACCCGGCGGGGGGACCGGCGGTCCCTATCGGCTCGAGGGCACGACGATTTTCGCGCTGGGGCTGCGCGGCTCCACCCGCCTGATCGTCGGGGGCGAGACCCGGATGCTGTCCGCTGGCGTGTCCACGTCGTTTTCCGGCGACACATTTCACCAATTCGACAATCCCGGCACGACGGTGAGCGAGATCCTCTGGGTCCTGTCGCCTCCGCTTCTTCGGGCCGCCCGCGAACTGTCCTAGGCGATCTCTTCACCTGAACTTGCTTGGCGGATCGCGGTGGCGTGACAGGTCGCCATGAACTGCTGATGCCGTCGGTGTCTGGCGCCTCAGCCGTCATGGCGTTTCCTCGCGGCCGGAGCCGGGTGCACCGTGCACCGTCCCCCGCGGAAGCAGGTGCTCAGTGTCGTTTTCGCCGCGGTCGTGGCTGACGAGAATGAGGTACGAGGCAACCGCCATGCCTTGGCGCCGAGCGTGAAGCAGGGCAGACACCCCCTAGAAGGAAATCGGGACAGCATGAGGACCGACGGCACGAAATACAGCAACTTCAGCGGCTGGATCGACCGGCCGGACGACGTGCGGCCCGCGCTGGACGGTGAACTCACCTGTGACGTCGCTGTCATCGGCGGCGGCATGGGCGGCATGGCGGCTGCGCTGCGCCTCGCGGAGCGTGACCAGGACGTGGTCCTGCTGGAGGCCGAGTTCTGCGGCTACGGCTCAGCCTCGCGCAACGGCGGTCAGATCGCCGGGGCGCCGGGTGGCGACCTGCGGATGCTCAGCGTCCAGTCCCCGAAGAAGATGCCGGTCATGGTCAAGCTGGCCGAACACGCGGGTCATTACGTGGAAGACCTCATCAAAAGGCACGACATCGACTGCGACTATGTGCCGAATGGCCTGGTGTGGGGTGCGGTCTCGCCCCTCATGATGCTCAGGGTGCGCACTCAGGCGGCGATCCTGCGTTCCTTCGGCGGGCAGGGGACTGTCGGCAGCCGGGAGGAACTCGGCCTCCCCGCCGGCTTCGTGGGCGGGATGCGGGAATCCATCGGCGGGATGCTGAACCCGGGCAAGCTCGCTCGCGGAGTGCGCCGCGCGCTGCTCGCCTCCTCGGCCAGGGTCTTCGAGCAGTCGCGGGTGAGCGATGTCCGGCGGACCGGCCGCATCGTCGAGATCACGACACCGCACGGCACCGTGCGGGCCAACAAGGTGGTGCTCGCGACCAACGTCTACGGCGGCGAGTGGGACATCACGCCCAAGAACCTCGCGACACCGCTGTACGTCATCGAGGCCGAGTCGGAACCCATCGCGCCGGAGCGGCTCGCCGAGCTGGGCTGGACCAGCCGGTCCGGCATCATCACCCAGCACCAGCTGATGACCCACTACCGGCTCACCGAGCGCAACACCATCGTCTGCGGGGTGCGCCAAGCGCAGCGTGGCCGGACCTTTCCGCTCCCGGACCGGGTCCCGGACCCGATTGTCGTGCAGGACATGGGGAAGGACCTGGCGAATCGGTTCCCGTCGCTGTCCGACGTGGCCATCGAGCGGGCCTGGGGCGGGTGGATCGGCATCAGCCCGGACTGGCTGTCGATCGCCGGGCAGGTGGGCGACAACGTCTTCTACTCGATGGCCTGCAACGGCCACGGCCTCTGTCAGGTGCCGTACGTGGCGCATCAGCTCGCCGACTACATCGTCGACGGCGAGATGCCGGACGACCTCGCCGGCATCTGGTCGGACACCGCGAAGTACTCGCCGTCGATGTCGCTGCTGCTGCAGCCGTTCGTTCTCCGAGCCGTGTGGCGGCTCGACCGGTTCAACGACTTCTTCAACGGCAGCAAGACGCTGGCGCGACGGGTGCTCCGTCGTCGCGGGCGCGGGAACTCCTGAAGCTTTCGGGCGGTGCCTGATCTGTAGCGGGCGGCGTGAGATCGCCACCCGCTACGGCAAGACCGCCGAATCGTGCGAAGCAGCCGCCGCCCTCCTGGTGCGGCGGCTGCCCTGTGCGGACAGAACTCAGCGCTCGCGGGTCATCGCGGCCGGATGTCCCGCAGCTGTTTCTTCAGCTCTTCTTTCCGGATCTTTCCCGTTGCGGTTTTCGGCAGGTCGGCGAATTCGAATCGATCGGGAATCTTGAATTTGGCGAGTCTTTCGCGCAGGTGCGCGCGAAGGTCGGATTCTCCGGCCGAATGGCCTGGGCGCAGCGTCACGAACGCCACCGGACGTTCGCCCCAGTGCTCGTGCGGCATGGCGACCACTGCGGCTTCGAAGACCGCGTCGTGCTCCAGCAGCGCCTTCTCGACTTCGATCGAGCTGATGTTCTCTCCGCCGGAGATGATGACGTCTTTCGCGCGATCGCGGATCTCGAGGTAGCCGTCGGGATGCCGGACCGCGAGGTCGCCGGTCCGGAACCAGCCGTCGGCGAACGCCGCGGCCGACGCCTCGGGATCGCGGTAGTAGTGCGAGAACACATTGTTGCCGCGGACGGCGATTTCTCCCATCGAGGCGGCGTCGGCGGGAACGTCGTTGCCGTCGGCGTCCACGACGCGGACCGGCTCGGAAACGATGTTGGCGATGCCTTGCCGGGCGGCGAGCCGATCGCGCTCGGCGTCGGGCAGCTCGTTCCATTCGGCGCGCCATTCGTTGACGACGACCGGACCGTAGGTTTCCGTCATCCCGTAGAGGTGCGTGACGTCGAGGCCGCAAGTGCGCGCGCGTGAGAGCAGCGCCGGAGCCGGCGGTGCTCCGCCGGTGGCCACCCAAACGCGGCGGTCGAGACGGGCGGCGTCATCAGGTTCGGCGGTGATCGTCGACAGCACCGTCGGGGCCGCGCACAGGTGCGTCACCCGGTGCCGGGCGACAGCGGTCCAGACGGTGTCGGCGTCGACTCTTTCCAGGCATACATGAGCGGCGCCGACCGCGGTCACTGCCCAGGTGAAGCACCAGCCGTTGCAATGGAACATCGGCAATGTCCACAGGTACACCGAGTCCTGCGACATCCTCGAGTGGAACGCCATGGCGAGCGCCTGCACGTAGGCTCCGCGATGGGTGTAGACGACGCCCTTGGGCTTGCCGGTCGTTCCGCTGGTGTAGTTGATCGCGATCGGGCTGTTCTCGGCGGGAAGCTCCGTGCGGCCGGGCTTTGCCGAGGCGAGTGCCGCCTCGTACTCGACGCCCGACACCAGCGCCACGACCGGGGTGCCGGCCAGCTCGATCGCTTCGCGGCCCAAACCTTCGAGTGCTGCGTCGACGATCAGGATCTGGGCGCCGGAATGCGCGAGGATGTACGCGAGTTCCGCGGCGCTCAGGCGTGCGTTCAGCGGGACGAGGACGCCGCCGCTGTACGGGACGCCGTAGTGCGCCTCGAGCATCTCCAGCGTGTTCGGGGCGAGCACCGCCACGCGTCCTCCGGCGGCGAGGCCGAGTTCAGCGAGGGCGCCGGCCAGCTGGCGTGCCCGAGCGTGCAGTTCGGCGTAGGTGTACGCGTCGTCGCCGTTGACGCACGCCACCCGGTTGGCGTGCACGGCGGCGGCCCGGTCGAGGAACCGAACCGGGCTCAGCTCGGAAAAGTCGTGCCTCATAACGCGATCCGGGCTTCTCGTCGCTCTCCCTTGGCCGCGACGGCGCGCGGCCGCAGGTCGCCCATCGACAGGAGGCCGCGTTCCGCCCCCACGACCGCGGCGTTGACGGCCGCGGCGACCGTGGAAGGGAAGGAGTCCGCGGAGGAACGAAGATCGATCACCCGCTCCTCGCCGACGATCCGGTAATCGTCGCCTGCCGAGACCTCGTCGCCCGCTGCGAAAAAGCTGAACGTGATCTCCAGATCGATCACCGTTTCGCCGCCCAGCACTCCGCGGGCGGCATGAGCGACGGCCGAGATCTGCCCCGGCTCGATGCGCCGGCGGTCGCCCGCTCGCGGCGAGCCGGCGACCACCGCGGGGCTGACCTCTCCCACGTCCACGGAATCGAGATCCCAGCCGAGCCCGTCCGCGAGCGACGCGACGGCCTGCTCGAAGCCGTAGTGGTCGACGCCCTCACCGCGAGCCGCCTCGAACTCCTGCTCGGTCAAGCCGAGACAGAACTTCGAGAGAATCGCGCCGTAGCGCGACATGTTCGCCCGCCTGCGGATCCGCACGCTCTTCACCCGCTGGGTCAACGCAGTCAGAACGCCTGGGTTCGCTCCGCCGCCCACGACGGTCACGCCATGGGCTTTGGCGGCGTCGTCGAGCATGCGGGCAAGGCCGGGATGACTGCGCCATGGACAGGCGAGCTCTTCGCAGATGCTCAGGACGTTGAACGAACGCTCCAGCAGCGGCACCAGCGTGTCGGCGACCTTGTTCAGCTCCGAGGCGGTCGCGACGACAGCGAGGTCGGCGCTCGGCAGGTCGGCGGGATCGCTCACGACGGAGATGCCGTTCGCCGCGCGGCCGGTCAGGATTCCGAGGTCCTGACCGGCGAGGCGGGGATCGGCGTCCGCCGCTCCGACGACTTCGACCTCGGCGCGTTGCGGCAAGGACGAGGCGATCGCCCGGCCGGCGGAGCCGAGTCCCACAAGGACGGTCCGACTGTTCAACTGCACTCCCTGTCCGCCTGGAATCGGCAGGATCGTCTCCGGGCCTGTTTAGTGTCAGTAAACCCCCGGGGGAACATCTATCACCCCGGTGTCGACTGCACAAGGGTTCGAGAGCCCCGCTGAGGCAGTTCGGTCGCCGATCCGGTGCATCGTGCACCAGGCCCGGACGCAGGGGGTATCTGCTGTCGTTGCGACTGGAGGCTTGGCTGGCGACAGTGAAGCCTCCTCAGCGAGGAGGCAGACATAACAGCTGAGGCGTCGGACGCGGTCGAGGAGTTCGACGTCGTCGTCATCGGCGCGGGCATCTCCGGGATCGGCGCGGCGGCGTATTTCAGCCGGGAGCTGCCCGGAAAATCGCTCGTCGTGTTGGAGGGCCGCGACAACATCGGCGGCACGTGGGATCTTTTCCGCTACCCGGGCATCCGCTCGGACTCGGACCTGCACACCTTCGGCGGAATGGTCCTCTGTGGACTCGAAGTGGGACGCTCACGGTCGAGGCAGCTTCCGTCACGGGATAGACCGCGACGAAGACGGTTCGCGCGGGATGGGTCTTCGCGGCGACCGGTATTACCGGTAAGACAAGGGTTACCCGGCGCATGTCACGGACGTGTTCTACGAGCTGTCGCGTCAGGGGGTGCCGCTGATCCGGCTGCGGCGGAAGCGACGGCGGCGATCATCCCGCGGCAGTCAGCGAGAAGTCTCGGGCTCGCCAACGACTACAATGGACAGTCCGGAACCGGAAGAAAACCTTCCAGAAAACCAAAATCCCAGGTCAATGAATCTCAAGACCTGGGGAGTGAGGGTGCGCCATCAGGGACTCGAACCCCGAACCCGCTGGTTAAGAGCCCACGGCTGGATCTGTCGGATGGTGCCGAGTGATGTCGGGCAGTGTCTTTTCGTGTGGTCGCAGGGTGTTTGCGGTGTTGTGGTGTGTTGGTCGGCGTTGTTGTGTGGTGAGGTTTCGGGCTCGCCTCGGGCTCGCAAATGCCGGGTCGTGTCGCGTGGTCCGGTCCGGGGCTGGTGCCGCGTTTTGAGGTGGTTGTCGTGACGGGGTCGGGGGTCCGGCGTGATCCGGTCGTGTCTGCGGTGAGCGTGATGGTGGGGGTGGTGGTTGGGCTGACGTTCCTGTTCGGTTTCGGGAATGTGCTGGTGCTCGCTCTTCGGCTGGGTGTGCCGGTCTGGGTGGCACCGTTGGTTGCGCCTGCGGTTGATCTGACGGTGGTGGCGTTGCTGGTCGCGGTGCGGCGGTTGTCGGCGTGCGGGACTTCTGCTGCGAGCATGCGGTCTGCGCGCCGGTTGCTGGTAGGCGCGAGTGTGGTGACGTTGGCGTTGAATGTGGCTGAGCCACTGGTGGCTGGCGAGGTCGGCAGAGCGTTGTTCGATGCGGTAGGGCCGTTATTGCTGATCGGCTGGTCTGAGGTCGGCCCAGGGCTCCTGCAAGCACTTGTCGACGTGCATGGGGCGGTCGATCAGCGTCCCGGTGTGTCGGTGGCCGTCCACCATGAGTCCTTGCCGGAGGGTGCTGGTGAGGGAGCGGTTGGGCTTGATCCCGACCTGGTGGAGCGGGCGCGACGGGTTGACGCGGAGCATCGTGCGCGGCATCAGCGTCCGGTCTCGGCGGAGGTGCTGCGCAAGGCGTTGGGGGTCGGGGCGAAACGCTCCCGCATGTTGACACAGGTGGTCCGAGAGGAGTGGCGCGACGGGCACATTTCGGCTCCGGCGGTGGTTGCCTGAGCTTTGCCGGTGGCCGGTTATGCCGGCCGGTTCTGGTTGGCTGCGGCTTCTGTCCGCGGCGCGTTCGCGAATCGGACACTGAGTCGTTCGTTGAGTTCCTCGATCTCGTCCTTGTCCTCGTCGTCGGAGTACGAGCCGTAGAGCAGGTGGCAGTCGTGTATCTCGTAGAGGAGATCTTCGAGCAGGTCGTGAGCGGGTGTCCGGGATCGGGGGAACGTGTTAGCCGGGTATTCCTGACCTGCGGGAATAGCACCGTTGACCCCCTCACTGCCAGTATGGCCTACGCGGGCCTCTGACCTGCGGTTTTGGAGAAACCGCTGGACGGGTGGTGCGGTTGGCCGCCCTTGCGTGCGGTTCAACTCTGGTCGCCGCCGTTGGGCGCATGGCGCTGCTCCAGCTTTGCTCCAGGTCTGTTCGCATGAATGCGCTCGGTGCGTGTGTCCAGCGTGTTCGTCGTCCTGAGCGCTCGGCGGGTATACGCGGCGACGTGATGTGATTTGTGACACGTCTTGGTGTCGTGGCGCGTGGATGGGCGGCTGCACTCCGCCTAGGCGGGTGGCGGCGAGGTCGGCTGGCGTCAGCGAGGACCACCCCGCACACACGGGGAAGACCCGATCATCGTGACGAGGATGTCGTCGCGGAGGGGGCCCGCACGCACGGGGAAGACGCGAAGATCGCCGCCCCGCTGCGCGGTCCGCTGGGACCCCCGCGGGGAAGACGACTACGCCGGACAGGGGAACTGCTGCCCAAGGGACCACCCCCGCACACGCGGGGAAGACGGCATCCACCGGAACTTCTGCTGCACCCGCTGGGGACCACCCCCGCTCGCGCGGGGAGAACCCGATGATGGCCGTGCCGACACGGTTCCTGGTCGGGCCACCCCCGCTCGCGCGGGGAGTACCGGCTGCCGATCATAAACCGGTGATCGGCGCGGGACCACCCCCGCTCTCGCGGGGAGAACACTTTTTGACCTGGGAGTTTATCTCGCGGTTGGTGGATTTCCATTCACTTGTGCTGGGCTCGCACGCGCGGAGAAGACACACGATCGCGCAGTGTGCTGCCGTCGCGGTGCTGGCGGACACACAGGACGGACTTACCTCGCTCGGCGCGGAAGACGCGCTGGCCCGGGCCTTGCGGCTCACGTGCCAGGACCCTACCCCCGTTCGCGCAGGAAAGACGCCAGGCGGACGTGGCGGCTGGCGCGTCGGTGGGACGATCCCCGCCTGCCAGGGGGAGGAGAGAGATGCCGCGAAGGAGCTGTCGGACTCGGCGCGCGCGGGACCCCTCGCACACGCGGGGAAGACCTTCGTGGCCTGTGATTTGCTGCGCGTCAGGTACGTTTTCATACGCTTTCATGTCTTGGACTCGATGACGGTACGCGTCGTGGCGTACAGCATGGACTGTTCGGCGGTGAGCCAGGCCGCGCCTGGATGCGATCGTCCACGGCCCGAGAAAATCCTGCGGGTGTCGTCGCAAGACGTCGGCGGTAAAAGCTGGTCGGGGCGTTTGCGGTGTGGTGCGCAAGCCAGGTTTTCGGGTTTCGCGATCAACACCCGCGGCGGGATCGCGTGCGATACTCTGGCGACGACGTGATGACGGGTTGTGAGGGGAGCATCACATGGGGAGATCGGGCGACGGTTCGCCGCCTGACGCGGGCGGACAGGTCGAGCGCGCGACTGCCAGGTTGCGTCGGGGCCGGGTGTCGGGCGTATCCGGAATGCTCGTCGGCCTCGCGGGGTGCGAGGATCGCGGGTGTCGCTGAGATGGCGTCCGAGGTGATGCATTCCGCGGGGCCGGGCGGGTACCGGTTCGAGCCAGGGACTGTCGCGGCGCTGATCTCCCGGTGGGAAGACGTCCTCCACGGGTTGCAGAGCGACCAGAAGGTCCAGGAAATGGCGTTGGCTTCCGCGCAGCCGCCCTCGCCTGACCCGCCTGCCGTTGAGCAGGCGCGACTCGTGCAAGTATCGTTGCAGCGCTGTATCGACCACAACGTGTCGATGCAGCGCCAGGCTTATGCGTACATCAACGCGCTGAAAAAGGCCAACGGAACCTATACGCAGCATGATGCCGAGGTCGCGGACGCTCTTGGCAAAGTGAATCCCGGCAATCCCGCTCCTGGCGGAATGTACCAATAGGATATCTGTGACTTTCTCTCGATTTCGTCTCGTCCTGGCCGGTATGGCAGGCGCGGTGGCTGTCGCGGCTGGCGGGTGCTCCGAGCCGACCCAGGGGACGGCAAGCCCGACGCCTTCCGGCACCAGCCAAAGCGGTTCGCCCTCCTCTTCCGGGGGCGAGACTGCGGAGGCGCCGAAGGTTCCGGCTCCGGTCAACGTGGACAAATACCTTGCGGATCCGTGCAGCATGCTGACGCCGGCGCAGCTGTCCGCGCTGCAGTTGAGCCAGCCCAAAGCTGATTCGAAGGCAAGCGGCGTCGGTTGCGGGTGGCGGTTCAGCGACGGGTACACGGCCGTCAGCGCGACGTTTCTGACCACCGTGAAGAACGGCCTGACGAACGCCTACCGGCAGAAAGCGTCCGGCTACTACAGGGACGGCTACTTCGAGCCGACGGTCGTGAGCGGTTTTCCCGCCGTGCTGGCCAACACAGCAGACCGCCGCAGCCAAGGCCAGGCGACCATGCTGGTCGGCGTGTCGGACCAGACCGAGATGCTGGTGCTGATCCAGGGGACGCCTGGCACCAATGCGACGACGGCGGCCACGAACGTGACCAAGGCTGTCCTGTCGACCATGCAAGGCGGGCAGTGAGATGGCGGGGCAGTCGATGTCCGCGCAGCAGATCTACGACAACTTCGCCAACGCCGTCGGGCCGGGCGGGCTGATGCAGGCGGCCGACTACGTGACCTCTTTCCAGGCCCAGTACGAGAGCCGGGCGGCGGACATCCGGGGGCTGGCCGCGGCGATGGAGGAGGGCTGGACCGGTGACGCGGCGGGGGCCGCGTCACGGGGTGCGGGCCCGTTGGCGGCCGAGCACGCACAGGCTGCGGAGTCGATGAGCATGGCGCAGGCGGGTCTGACGACGCAGTCGTCCGCGTGGCATGACGTCAAGGCCAAGGTGCAGCCGGTCCCTCCGGTGCCGCAAGCCCCTCCGCCGATGACGGAATTTCTCGGCGTGCAGAGCGTGATTGACGCCGACATTGAAAACCAGACCCGGCAGAGCAACAACGTCGCGGCGTCGAACGTGGCGGCGATGAAGTCCTGGTCTACGGCGTCGGACGAGACCGGTCGTGCCATGCCCACCAGTTACGGCCAGGCCGACGCGAACGCGATGAACGTGAGCAGCGCGCCGCCGCCGGCTCCGGTGGTGCACAGCCCGGCCGGGCACAGCGGCGGCTCGGCCGGCCCCGTGCAGCCCGGTCACAGCGCAGGTCCTGCCGGCTCGTACGGCGGTGCGAACGCCGCACCGTTCGCCGCAGGGGCTGCGATGTCAGGGCGGTCGTCGGTGCCCGGCAGCGCGGTGCCGCCGCGGGCGGCGGGATCGGGCGGGGATGCGTCGACGTCGCCGACCGGCTATGTGGCGCCGAGCGCGCAGACCGGGCTCGAGCAAGGCGGCGCGTCACGCGACCCCGGGCTCTATCGCAGCGGCGTGCTGGACCCGAATTCTCCTGCGGGCGGGGGCAACGGGGGTTCCTGGAGCTCCGGTGGGCCCGCGGTCGGCGGCGGCCTGCCCGGGGGCACCGGCGGGCGCGGCGCGTCCGGTGCCGGGGCTGGTCCCGGCGGACGCGCCGGCGGAGAGAACGCACCGGGAGGCGGCCGCGGCAGCGGGATCGGCGCTTCAGAGGAAGCGGCGGCGCGCGTCCGCTCTGGCGGTGCGGCGGGTTCGTCGTCGGGCCGGCCGGGTGGCGGAGGGGTCGGCGGGATGGGTGCCGGCGCGGGCCGCAAGCGGGAGGACGACGAGGAGCACGAGCGCAAGTACATGCTGTCCGACGACGAGGCGTTCCTGGCCGCGGACGACGGGCAGCGGCTGGTGGATCCGCAGACCGGGATGGCCGCGAGTCCGGCCGTGATCGGCGAGGCCCCGAAGAAACGGGTGTAGCGCCGATGTGGTTTCCCGAGCCGGTCGGGTTCGCCGCGGCGGATCTCGCGGCGTTGGTGACCGAGGTGACCGGCGCCGATCTGCATGTCGCGCTGGCACCACAGGCGGAGTGGCACGACGCGGAGGCTCAGGCGGACGTCGACCGACGCGTCGCGGCGCTGAAGGCCCGGTACGACGGTGCGGCGTCCAGCGTGGACGACCCGGAACTAGCCGACGTGGCCGAGTTGCTGAGCCGGCCGCCGCACGCCTGTTACGGCTGGTTCAGCGACGGCAGCCGGCACTTGTCGGCGTTGGCCGCTGGGTCGTCGTGGTTCGGGTTGATCGCGATCCGGGACGGCGGCGAGATCTGGGTGCGGACGTTCCGGCGCGAGCGGTTGAGCGCGGTGCTGGCGGACGTGCTGCCTCACGAGCACGCGCGGTCGAACGCGCAGCCGATCACGGTGCTGCGTAGCGAGCTGGTCGAAGCCCGCGACACCGGCGTCGCCCGCGACAGCGCGGTGCGGCGGGCCGAGCGGGTCATCGCCAGGCCGCCGCTGGTGAGCGCGGAGCTCTACGCCGAGCAACGCGACCGCAGCGGCCGTCGCCGCAGCGAGGTCCCGCTGCGGGTCTACGACACCGACACGGGGCGATGGGCCTTGCAGATCAGCAAGCACTACGACGACGAGCGATGGGACCTCGCGCCGGTGACCGCCTCGCGCGTGGCCGACCTTCTCGACGGCTCCCTTGACGACA
The DNA here is from genome assembly GCF_046195355.1 of Amycolatopsis sp. VS8301801F10. Classification (NCBI taxonomy): domain Bacteria; kingdom Bacillati; phylum Actinomycetota; class Actinomycetes; order Pseudonocardiales; family Pseudonocardiaceae; genus Amycolatopsis; species Amycolatopsis sp. VS8301801F10. Next base: position 3,706,917 of record NZ_CP176065.1, read on the forward strand.
GGACTTCATGATGACGGTGGACATACTGAAGGCGCTCGGCATCGGCACCGGCCACGACGTCGCCGCCCGGCAGCGGCGTCTCGCGGACCTCGACGCCGAACTCGCCGGGCAACGGTTCCGCGGCGCGTCCCGCGACAGCAGCGTGACTGCCACCGTCAACGGCCGCGGGGAGATCGTCGACATCGTCGTCCGCGACGACGCGCTGCGGTCGCCGCATCCGGAACTGGTCGGCCCTGCCGTCGTCGAGGCCGTCAACCGGGCTCGCACGGAGGCCGGGCAGCACGCGCGCGCGGCGGTGTCGGCAGTGCTCCACCCCGAAGCGCCCCCGCCGGAACCCGCCGCCGCTGCGTTCGCTCCGGCGGCCGCGCCCGAGCCGGCACCTCCGGCGGCCCCGGCGCGCAGGGGCCGCGCCGCCGACGACGAGGACTTCGGCGACTACGACTTTCTTGCTCTCGAGGAGTGACGCCCATGCCCGGCTACAACGAGCTTTACGCCCTCACACAGGAAATCGAAGCGAATCTGCACCGGACCGAGGCGGCCGCCGCGGACGCCGCCGGGGCGGCGATCAACCTCCGGATCCCCGGCGGCGCGGGGGCGGTCACCGTGACGGGGCGAGGCACGCTCGTGTCGGTGACCATCGACCCGCACGGCCTCTCCTCGGCCAACGGCCGCACGCTCGGCGCCCAGATCGCGCAGACCATCCGCGAGGCCGAGGCCCAAGCGCGTGCGCACGTCGACCAGGCCCTGCAGAACGCATCCGCGGCCGGGCAGGCCGCCAGGAGGGGAAACGCATGACCGGCAAGGGATTCGAAGTCGTCCCGCAAGCGCTCCGCGGAGCGCAGACCGCGTTCGTCGACGCGGCGGAACGCCACCTTCAGCTGGCCGGGCAGGATCTCCCGGACTTCAGGATGAACGAGCAGGACCTCGGCATCCTCGGGCACCTGGCCGGAATCGTCCCCGAGTACAACGCGGCGGTCGACCAGATCATGCGCAAGGTTGCCGCCAGCAGCGACAGCCTCGCCGCGGCGGCCCACAGTCTCGACACCGCCGCGAAAGCCTACGAGGCGCAAGACGAGGAGTACTACAAGAAGTTCGGCTGGCTGGCCGGCAAAGCCGACGACGGCGGCGTCTACCAGCCGGAGCAGAAAGGCGGCCGCTGATGACGAACCCGCACGGGAGGTCGTTCCCTGCCCCGGCCGGACACATGCCGCCGTCCTGGCCGAACCCGTTCCCGGACGACCCCGCCCCGGCTCCGCCCAAACCGAACCCGGTGCCGAACATCCCCAGCATCCCGTACCCCGACGACGCCGACCGGAAAATCCGTGAGGCCGCGCAGAAAGTCAACCATCCGGACGTCATCCAGCTGCTCGACAAGATCAAGAACGACCTGTTCGGGAACGCGGAGAAAATAAACCTCATCGCGCAGGCTTGGGCGAAGAACACCGCCCTGGTCGACTCGCGGCTGGGCATCCAATACGCGACCCAAACCCTCTCCGGGTACTGGTCCGGTCCTGCGTTCAGCCAGTACTCGGCGTACTCCGCCGACGCGACCAGCGCGCTCGACACCGATCAATCCGCCCTGGCGGCCATGGGGACGGCGCTCGGCGGCTGCGTCTCCATCGTGTACAACACCTACGCGGCCGTGATCAGGCTGATCGGCAACACGGCGGCCGATATCGTCAACACCGGCGTGAGCATTGGAATCGCCCTGATCCCGGGACTCGGGGAATTCGAGCTGTCCAACGCCATCCAGGCGGTCACCGACCTCTTGACCAATTTCATCAAAAACTGCACCGATCTGCTGTCCAGCGCTGTCGAGCAGTTCGGCCAGTACAAGAGCGCCAGCGTCGGCTTCACGGCAAGCGCGACCGGATTCAAGCAGTTGACCCCGCTGCCCGACCAGATCGGGAACCCGGGCAGCTGGCACGTCAACCCGGCGAACTAGCCGAGCGAAGGGGAAGCAGGGGACATGGGCATCTTCTGGTGGGCGATCATCATCCTCGCTGTCCTTTCCGTGCTCACGCTGTGCGTCGGGCTGGCTGTCGTCATCCCGGTGCGGAATGCGTTGCGCCGGCAGCAGGAACGGCACGGATGCCGCGTTGATCCCGGCGCTGCCGGTGACCCCGTGTACAGCCGTCAGCCGCCCGCTCCGCAGCAACCGCTCGGCCAGCCGCGACCGCCTTATCCACGGCAACAGCCGCCGACCGCACCCGGGAGGCACTGAAACGCACCTGGCAGCCCGGGGCCTGGATCGAAGCGAAGTTGTCTAGTCCGGAGCTGGAGCTGTCCCGGCCTGTGGCTCGCCAGCCAGTTGCTCGCAATCGGCGCACGCCGGATGGGTTGCGATCTTGTTTTCGGTGTCGCGTCCGTAAAAGGGGTAGCACGCCGCGCCGCAGGCTGACATGAACGCCAACCCACGCCGACCTGGCTGAGCGCCCGTCCAATGCGCCACCCGGACCCCATGCTGGGGCGACGCCGCCATTTCCGGCATCCAACCGCTCGACGGAACGACGACACGCCGTGCACGGGATTTCAGGCGGTCGCCGAGGTCGAGGAGAGCGTCTCCCAGTTCGATCACCGGCGACGCTGTGCACGAGTCGTCGGCGTCCCCGAGATATGCCGCGATCTTTTGTTCGAGATCGTGCACGAGGACCGCGATCTCGAGCAGCTGGTTTCGCGCGTCTGCCACGTGTCTGCATCTTCCTCTGGCCTGGTGTCGGCTCGGTGCTGCGGGTTCATCCGGCGAGGTGCCGCTATCGGCACGAAACTCGGGCTGTTGTGCCGCTTGGCGTGCCCGCCGACGACCGCGCCCTTCCGCTGACGAGAACGGGTTCAGGAGACGGCCAGGCACGGCGGATGGCTCCCCGCGCCGTTGCGTCCCAGTCAATCGGATGCGCATCCGGAAGACCACCGCGCTGGCACCGCGTTTGCACCGCATTTCCGAATTTCCGAGCACCGAATGGTCAAACCACACAGCGGCCCGAAGAGACTGCGACTACGTGCCGCGGCGCGCACGCATCGCGAGCTTCGGCTCCATCATCTGGGTGGCCGGTGCGGAGGAACCCGTGCAGGCCCGTCAGAAGGCGGTCCAGGTCCAGGGTCGGGGCGCGTGTCCGCGCAGGCACGCGATCCGGTGCCTGGTTTCCTGGCGGGCTTCAGGGTTGGTGGTTTTGCCGAGGACGAACGCGGTCCAGCGCAGTTCCGCGACGTCGGCGAGTGTGCGGAACAGCGGTGTGGCGGTGATGTCGTGGCCGCCGTAGGCGGTGACGAACGAGTGGTAGTCGGCGTCGGTGATGCGGGCGAAGTCTGCGTGGTCGGCGGCCAGCGGGACGAGGTCCCATGCCGGGTGGCCGAGGGAGACGTGGTCGAGGTCGAGCAGGACGGGGTCGCATCCGGTGAGCGGGACGACGAGGTTTCCTTGCCAGGCGTCGCCGTGCAGGACGCGGGTGGTGCGGTGGAGGTCGAGTGCGTCGACTGCGCGGCGGAGTTGGGCGAGCCGGTCGGCGAGCCAGTGCCGGTCGTCGGGGTCGAGGTGGCGTGCGCTGGCGATGCGTTCGCCGATGCCTGCGAATCCGTCGTAGGGCGGTAGTGCGGGTCTGGGCGGGGGTGGCAGCCGGTGCAGGGCCTGGAGTGCTGTGCCGAGTTCGGCGGGGCTGGATTGGCGGTGGTCGGGCAGTTCGGTCCACCAGGTCACGGGCCGGTCGTCGACAAGGGTCGGTTGCGGCGGCGAGGCCAAGGGCATGACGACGGTGATGCCGGAGTCGGCGAGCCATCTGGCGACGTGGACTTGGCGGGCGGCGCTGGCGGTGGTTCCTGGCGGGCCGACGCGGGCGACGACGTGGTGGGGCAGGCGGACGACTGCGTTCGATCCGTCGCGGATCAGCGTCATGTCGGTGGCGTCGATGCCTGCGGTTTCTGCGGCGGCGCGGGTGTGCTGGAGTGCGTTCACGCGGTCGCCTGGGTGGTGAGGGCGTGACGAAGTTGCCTGGCACCGTCGGTGCGGTGCAGCTTGGCAGCGCGGGCCAGCCCTGCCAGTTCGTGAGCGATGCGGACGGATTGGATCGTGGCGGCACCGTCAATGGCGGCGATCCCGGGCGCGAGTGCCTCGGCGGGGTGACCGGTGGCGAGCAGGAGCCGGGAGAGCCGGATCTAGGAGAAGACGCGCGATCGGGGATAGGTCTCGGTGTGGGAGTGGATCGCGGTGACGAGCCGTTCCGCGCTGGGGCTGGGGTCGCCCGTGGCCAGGGCGACCGGAATGAGGGCTTTCCCGGCGCTGCCCGCGTGCTCGGCGTCGTCGTAGTAGCACAGCCACGGCGGGGCCGTGCTGGTGTCTCGCTCGGCGAAGAAGGCGTCGGCCCGGGCGATCTCGTCGCATGCTTCGGGATGGCGTCCGGCGCGGGCGAACAGGCCGGCCCGGACAGTGTGCAGCATGGCCCGGGCGGTCGCGGTGAGCCGGTCGGAACGGACGAGAGCCAGCTCGACCAGAGTAAGCGCCTCGTCGTCCTGCCTCAGGTAGATCGCCTTGCGAGCCATGTCCGCCAAGGTGCTGGCGCGCAGGTCCCACGACGGGGCCTTGTTCGCACAGTCCAGGGGCCAGGTTCAAGTATTCGTCGGCGACGTCGTGGTCGCCGCGGTCGAACGCGGTGTGTGCCACCACAGAGGCGAGATTGCCGACGGCCTCGGTGACGGCGCGGCGCACGGTGCCGGAGGCCGGGGCGTCGAGGATCCTGGCCGCCCATCGGAGCTGGGCGGTGCCGTTGCCGGGCGAAGTTCCGCCGCCGAACTGATTCTCGGCATCGGCGAGTGCCGCGGTCATGGCGCGAACGCGGTCGACATGACGTGGCGTCACCCAGTCCGTCGGAGGTTGCGCGGCGGTGACGTTTCGGGCCGGTCGCGCGAGGAGGGGCCCGGCCGACGGCAGGTTCGCTTCGGGCGACACCTGCAGGCACTCGCCTAGTTTGACCCGGTTGCGGGCCCGGATTCTGCGTGTTGTGCCCGACTCCCACCGCTGCACTGTGGACGGGGCGACGCACACGTAGCGGGCGACATCCTCCTGGCTAAGGCCGCGGCTCTCCCTCAGCGCCTTCAGCGGGGACGGTTTCCCTTCCTTCACCACGATCCTCACCTCGGTCATCGGCAGCGCGGCCCGGGCAGTCGCCAGTGTTGCATTAGAGCGGACGAGACGCGGTTTCGCATACAAGGCACCGAGGCCGTTAGGAATATCCCCCGCTCGCGCGGGGAGAACGCCGGCGTGGTGCTGACCAACAGCGAACTCGGGGGACCACCCCCGCACGCGCGGGGAAGACTGCGCGACGAACTTGGCCGACGCTGGAGCCCCGGGACCACCCCCGCTCGCGCGGGGACTACACCTCACGACCTGCGAGTTTACTGCGTGACGAGCACATTTTCGTTCACTTATGCCTGTTCGGGCTCGACGGCACACGCGTCGCGGAGCGTACGCGCGTCCTGCAGAGCGGGCCGGTTCCTGGATGCGCTTGTTCGCAGCCGGTAGAGCCCAGGCCTCGATGAGTCTGACGTCCAAGGGCGGGACCCTCTGGGGAGACGGGCGTCCAAGGCAGGGTGTTCGTCCGGTGGTCTTTGCGACGCGTGCGAGAGCGCCACTCGCTAGTGCCTGGTGTGCTGCTCGTCGGCGTGTTCGAGCGGCCCGCCGACTCAGGCAGCTCGGGGCGGGTTAGAACGCCGCCCGTTCGCTGCGGAGCGGCATGTTCCAGTTCGAAACACGCCGGTGCACGCGCTCGAGCAACGCGGGTCGCATCCGTATACCCTTTTCTGTCCGTCTCAACGACACGATTGCGGTGTTTCGGTGCGGGAGTGTCGCGCAATTCCGTAGCTTTGGCAGTTCTTCGGAAAATGCGATTATTTAAACGGAACAAGTTTGCCGTTGGGATATTCGAGTGATGTTGCACGTTGCTCCCTGTTGTGACTGTCCGGTTGCTGCCAGGGTTGCTCCGGGAGCAACGCGCCAAGCTGATGCGTGAGGCCAGCGGGCGCGCGACAGGCTCCCGGTCGCATGCGAGGGGGCTCGGGCAAATGCGTTCGCTGGCTCTAGGCGAGAACCTCCTCGCGTAAAAGGGAGGATTAAGGAATGCGATTATCGGCATCTGGCAGAAGACCGGCTCGATTCCTGACGACGTGGGTGTTGGCTGCTGTTTTCGCCTCTACGGTTTCCGTAGGGAGTGCGGTCGCCGAACCTGTTTCTGCTGACGGGAAAGCCGGTCTCGTCACTGATCGGGTGGCGGCTTCGGGGGAGACCGTTCAGGTTCCGGTGGACACGGTCCGGCAGACGAACCCGCCGCCGAGCACGCTGGCCGAGCGGCTGCGCTGGGAGCCGACGGCGAAGCAGGAGACCTATGACGCTGACGCCGCCAAGTTCGCCGTCTCAGGGCCGGTTCCGCACATCGCCGTGGACCCGGTCACGGTCGACGAGTGCGACCACCACAAGTTTCCCAGCGGGGCTCCGGTGTGGTGGCACAAGAACCATTACTCGACATGCTGGTCCGGGTACGACAACTTGTTCAAGCCTGCCTCGTGCCCGATCTTCTGCGACGACTCGATCAACTCGTTCCGACTGGTCGTGATCGGCGTCGGCGACGTGAACACTGTGTTGAACAACGACACCAGCTCACCGGTCCGCAAGGCGCGGTTCACGGTCCGCACCAGCACGGGTCCGAAGTCCGGCCCGGAGCCGGCACCGGACAGTTCGCTCATCCGGCTTCGAATCAACTGCGTCGCGCTCGACGGCACCACCTGCCAGAACTCCCAGAGCGCCGGGGTGACCAAGACGCTCGGCGAGATTCGCGCTGGGTTCGAAACCAGCTTCGACCTCACCGTCTCCGGCACTGGCACGCCTGGCGACGCGGACAACAAGACTTACTACAACACCTCGCTGACCATCACCAACACCCTGCCCCCGGGCTACGAACCGCCGGAAGTCTCGTTGCCCAACGATGCCCTGCGCTGCGACACCTCGACCTACAACTACAACCTCGACACTCAGCGTCGGGACAGGGGCGCGTGTATTTTCACCGACGTCGACGCGGTCCTGCACTACTCGAAAGCGCCGGGCTCGCCGGTCAAGGCGGTCGCCGACCACATCGCATTGGCTCAAACTCACCCGGAGGACACCAAACCTGGCGGTGTCGGCAAGACCATCCCGGGTTCTCACGCCTCCGGCTTCAAACTGTCCCGGCTCGTTCCCGAACTCGGCGTGGGAAGGGACGACCGGTACGCAGCCAACCGCTTCATCGCACAGGCCAACTGCATCCGGTTCTGGGGCCTCGACTACACCCAAGGCGGAAAGCTGGACTGCGACGAGTATCCGTTCGCCTCGACCTATGAGGGAGCGGCATACAACCTGTGGAACGGCGGCAACACCGCAGTCTCGTATTCCTCGATGCCGCTGGACAAGGGAGAGAACCGTGCCGCCGGCCGTGCGCTGAACGTCTGGTACGCCACCGACCACATCCTCGAAAAAGACGGGTACTACGTCGACATCGACGGATAGGATCGTTTCCGGCGGAATGGAGGCAACTGTGGCACGACTGCTGACTGCGCAGGAGACAGAAGTACTCGTGGACTACAGCATGTTCGCGATGCTCTCCGGTTCCGGTGGCGATCCGCTCGCCGAAGAGCGGGACGTCGCGGCCATCGGCCCGGGCGGTATCGGTTTCTTCAGCGCGGCCAACGACCACACTGCGACCGTGCGCCTGGAGTGCTGGGACGGCGAACCGCCGGCTGGCGGCTCCAGCGGCGAGACCGTCACCGGCACAGTCACCATCGCCCCACCGCCGGGAGTGGTGTTCGTCGGCATCGGCACGGGGTTCTCGCGCGAGGTCTCCACGCCGTTCAGCGGCCCGTGCCGAGCCGAGGTCGTCTGCACCGGCCGCGACGAAGCTGCGCGCTTGTACAACGAAGAGCACGAATTGTTCTTCGAGGACGTCGAGCGCTGGCTTGTCCGGCTATGGCCGGAGGAGCACCGGAATCAGTAACCGATGCTGGGACACGCCTAACCTGGGCGTGTCCCAGCATCGGGAAAACGCTGAGCTGCAGGCGGACCGCGAGACGTTCAACGGATCACGTCAGCTCGCGCCGGTAAGACGACAAGGTGTTGGCCCTCCTGTACAGCGGCTACGGCCTACCCCGCCAGCTCGCGCAGGGCTGCACACGCGCGGGGAGACCTGACGGTTCGGTTCGATCTGCGCCTGACCGAGGGACCACCCCTGCTCGCGCGGGGAAGACACGAAGTCGCTAGCCCACCCGGCCGTGATCGACGGACCACATCCGCTTGTGCGGGGACAACATCGGACAAGCCCCAGCGTCGGCGAGGCACTGCGGGCCGCCCTCGCAGGTGCGGGGACGACGCTTCTTGACCTGGGATTTTGCGACACTGAAGTTATGGGCGTCCGAACCATGCCAGGAGGCCGCAGTCGGGGGCTCGAGCGGCAGTTCGGCCGCGGCGGTCGTGGCCGAACTCGTTCCGCTGGCGCACGGCACTGATTCGGGCGGCAGCGTACGAATCCCCGCTGCACTCAACGGGATAGTCGGCTATAAACCAAGCGGCCCAGACCTTCCGATGTCGTGGCGCGCGATGTCAACAGAGGGTGTACTCGCCCGAAATGTCGCTAATGCTCGGACAGTCGCGGCGGCGCTCGGATAGCTTCGCCCCGAGCCGCAACAGAAACGCCAGCGCGTGGGCGTGTGCTCGGACGCAATACTCGCGTCGGTCGATCCCCGGATCCGCGCTGCAGCGCATCCCGCAGCCGCCGCGCTCGAGAGGGCCGGCCATGAACTGGTCGAAACCGGCATTCGGTTGAGAGAAGAAGCGACCGCCGCCTATTTCACGGCCTGGGTCGCACATGTCGCGCAACTGCCGGTCCCTGTCGGACGCGAGAACGATCTGCGGGAGGTGGCCAGGTTACTGCGGCGGCTCGGAGCGGCTGTGGTGCCGGCCGAACTATCCGGCGAGCTCGCGTTGCTGGACGCGGCACGTGCGCGGGCCCTGTGCAACCGAGTGGATGTCGAACTCGGTCCCGTCTGTTCACGTCCGAAACCGGCGATCGGTGAGCTGCGGCGTTCCGACCCGGTGGCTGCTGTAGCAGCGCAAGCTGAGTTCGCGCCGTTCACGATCCCTGCCAACGTCGGAGGCAGGCCAAGCATCACAGTCCCGGTTTGGGCTCCCGGCCCATCCGGGCCTCCATTCGCTGTAATGCTGTCCGCACGCCGTGGATATGATCGGTCGCTTTTGTGGTATTTGCAGCCGAGGTCGAGCACGCTGTGGGTGGCTTCCGACGGCCGGAATGCCGGTCGCGCACGTGCGCCGCTGGGGGAGATTCGTGGTGACAGCATCGTCCAGTACAGCGGAGAAAACCGTGCTTCCCCGCATCTTTCACATCTGGCTGGGCGGTGCTCTGGTGTCGCAGCTCGGCGACGCCGCTCTGTACTTCGCATTGGGGTGGGCGGCCTCGGCTCACGGCGGCCTGGCAGCCGGATGGATTCTGTCGGCGGTCGCGCTGCCGCGGACGATTCTGCTCCTGCTCGGCGGCGCCGTCGGCGATCGGCTCGGAGCCCGACAGGTCATGATCATCGGTGATGTCGTGATGCTGGTCGTCGCCGTAACACTGGCTGTCGTATCGGAGACAGCTGGGGCACCGTTGGCCATTCTCGTGATAGCCGCCCTCATAGTCGGCACGAACGAGGCCTTCTACCTGCCCTCGTCCGGATCGATGCCCCGCCGGCTCGTCGAGCCCGAACTGCTCCCGCGGGCAGTCGCGCTTCGTCAGAGCGGAACGCAGGTGATTAGTCTGGTCGGTGCTCCTGTCGGCGGTGCCTTGGTGGCATTCGCCGGGCTCTCCGCAGCGGCATGGGCCGACGCGATTACCTTCGCTGTCGTGTTGGTCGTTCTGGTTATGGTGCGTCCGCCGTTCACCCCGCCGTCGCCCGCGCAGCGCAAGCACATCCTGCGCGAGGTGTGGGAAGGAATTCAGGTCGCGGTCAGGACCGCCGGACTGGGACCCGTCCTGTTGCTCGTCGCGGGCGCGGCGGGGTTCGTACTTCCTTTCGCCACTCTGCTGATCCCGCTGCTGGCGCGAGAGCACGGATGGGGTTCGACCGGCGCGGGATTTGTGGTCGGTGCCCAGAGCATGGGCACGATCGTCGTAACCTTGATTATCAGTCGCCGCGGGATCTTCGCCCGCCCCGGCGTTGTTGCCGCGCTCGCGCTGGCAGTAGTCGCCGTGGGCGAACTGGCGGTCGGCCTCGCGCCGGCGCTGCCAATGGCCATCACGGGCGCGACAGGTGTTGGTGCGGCGAGCGGCATGTTCGTCAGCCACCTCAGCCCGCTGCTCCTCAGCGCCGCTCCTGATACTCATCTCGCTCGTGTCCAGGCAATCCTCTCGGTGATCCAAAGTGTGACCCTGTTGGCGACCAACAACATCATCGGCTCGGTTGCCCATGCGCTCGGGCCTCGAGCCGGGGCCTTCGTATGTACGGCCGCGCTGCTTATGTGCGCCGTGGTGGGACTCTTCAGCCGGCCCATCCGCAGGATCGCCCGACCGGCAGGTCAGGTTGCGCGTTCTTGATGGTCTGTCCTCGAGAGCATCGTCTGAACAAGGACAGCGGACGATGGCGTGGGGTTGCCCCGTTTTGACGGGCAGGGTCGTTGAGGTGAGGTCAGGCTACGTGAAATGTGGTTGTTTCGTAGCTGGCGGGGCTGAGGTAGCTGATGCTGGAGCGCGGGCGGCGGGTGTTGTACCAGCCTTCGATGTACTCGGAGATCGCTTTGTGCGCGGTGGAGCCTGTCGAGGTTTCGCGGACGACGCCGCCGGCAATAACTTCGGTCGATTGCCTCTGACGTCGTTGGCGCCGAAATAGGACGGAGTTGATCCAGCATATATCTGGACGACCTGGAGAGGCAGTGGTCAAGGGTCCGAAGAACCGCGACGTCGCTCTCAACGGACTGTGGGAGACAGGGGAGTCCAGTGCGTTCGACACATTCCAGGAGTACCGCAAGACCTCCACGCTGAGGGTTGCAGTCCCTGCCCTGCCGCCCGAACGCAGGACTTGGCGCTGACCAACCGCATCCAGAAGGAGGGGTTCGAGCAGCTGGCCTCCAGCGCCCGGGCGCGCACGCTCCGCTGCTCGCGGTTCGGCTGACATGGTCCGCCGCCGAGGACGCTGCGATGCGGACGCTCGGAAGACGCTGTGTCGACGCCGCCGTAGCGAAGGCTCTCGTCATCGGAGGAACAAACCGCGCACAGGTGGGACTGCCATGAAGATAGCTCGCCGGGTTGTTGTTATGGGCCTGGGCTATGTTGGTTTGCCGCTGGCCGTTGTGGCTGCCAAAGCCGGATTCGACGTACTGGGATTCGACGTGGACCCGCGGCGGGTGGCGGAACTGGCCGCGGGACGATCGCCGATCGAGGACGTGGTGGATGACGAGGTCGTCACGATGCTGGCGACCGGGTCGTTCTCAGTGACGGCCGACCCGGCGTCCCTGGCCGGGGCGGAGGTGGTCGTGATCGCCGTGCCTACCCCGCTGCGAGACGGCGAACCCGATCTTCGCGCGGTGGAGTCGGCGGGCCGGATACTGTCTCCGCACATCCGAGCGGGGATGACGGTCGTGCTGGAATCGACCAGTTACCCCGGAACCACCGAGCAGGTGCTGGGCCCGTTGCTCGCCGAGAGCACCGGACTCGTGCCGGGGGCGGATTTCCGGTTCGGGTTCAGTCCTGAGCGGATCGACCCCGGCAACAAGGAGTGGCACGTGAGCAATACCCCGAAGCTCGTTTCGGGGGTCGACGCGAAAAGCCGGAACGCGATCGAAGAGTTCTATTCCGCATTCGTCAAAGTGGTCGTTCCGGTGTCCAGCGTGCGGGACGCGGAATTCGCGAAAATCATCGAGAACTCTTTCCGGAGCGTCAATATCTCGCTGGTCAACGAGTTGGCGATGGTCGCCGCCGAACTGGGCCTCGACATTCACAGCGCGCTCGACGCGGCCGCCACGAAACCGTTTGGCTTCATGCGGTTCCAGCCAGGTCCCGGCGTGGGAGGGCACTGCCTGCCCGTCGACCCGAGGTACCTGGCGCACCTGAGCCGCTCGACCGCGGGCAAGGCGATCCGAACCCTGGAACTGGCCGGTGAGGTCAACGAGGAAATGCCCGGCTACGTCGCCCGTCGCGTCGTCGCTGGTCTGGCGCGGAGCGGAACCGAGGTCGAGGGAAGCCGGATCCTCGTGCTGGGAGCGGCTTACAAGCCGAACTCCGGCGACCTCCGGCACAGCCCCGCGATGACGGTCGCCGCGCTGCTGGCCGAGGCCGGCGCGCGGATCCGCGTAGTCGATCCCCATGTCGATCCCGGAGCCGTCGGGTTTCCCCTGGTCCGTCTCGACGCGGGCGAAGCCGGCAAGGCCGATGCCGTCGTTCTGCTGACCGATCACGACGCTTTCGACTATTCGCCGCTGGATGCCGCGCCGTACGTCTTCGACACGCGAGGTGTCTTGCACGGCGCGAACGTGGAGCGGTTGTGACTCGTCCGGTACGTTTGTTCGTAGTTGGCGCAGGGTGGGCTGGACGCCGGTTCGTCCGCGCAATCCGGCACAGCCCGCTGCTCGATCTTGCCGGGATCTGCGACCACGACGAGCGAGCGCTGGCCGAACACCGAAGCCTGGCGGTGCCCTGCCACTCGGACCTGTCCACCGCGCTGGAACAGCTCCGGCCGGATGCCGTTTGCGTGTGTGTCAATGAATCCGCACATCACGCCGTGCTCACTGAGCTGGCCCGGCATCCTGCGGCACCGGAGCTCATCCTCTGCGAGAAGCCGTTGACCGAGAATCTGGCACAGGCTCGGGCCGTGGCCCCGGCACTGGCGGGCAAGCGGGTGCGGGTGAACCTCGTCGAACGGCAGAGCGAAATCGTCGCCGAACTCAGGGACTGGATGGCGGGGCGCTCCCTCGACGTACGCCGGGTCGAGTTCTTCTGGGGCAAGTGCCGGGTCGAGGATCTCCGGCCGACCATGGGCGACGCCACCGAGGTGGTCCATCCCCTCGACCTCGTCCGGTACCTGCTCCGGCTGCCCGCCACGGCGGAGACCCGCGTGCTTCACGCGATCGGCACGTCCAGCGATTTCTCGCCCGCCGCGGGCGCACTGCCCGATTCCCTCAGCTGCCAGCTGACGATGGGGGACGTGCTCGTCATCGGGAACTCCTCGTTCCTGTGGGACGAACGGCGTCGGCGAATCATCCTCTACGCCACCGACGACCAGCCCGGGATTCTGCAGATCGTGCTTTCGCTGGACGAGCCGGAATGGGACGACGATTCCTATTGGGTGTGGCGGATCGGCACCGGCGGCGAGCGTGTCCAGGTCGCCGCCGGACGTCGTCGCGCCGATGAGCACCCGGCTGCGGTCCGGGGCATCGCGAAGGTCTGCCGGTTTCTGGAAAGCGCCTGCGCCTGCGGCGACGCGGACAGCGTCGTCGATCTGGCCGGTGCGTTGTGGGTGCAGGGCGTGCTGGAAGACCTGATCGAGACGGCCGATTCGGCGGGTCGGAGCGCGATGCGCCTCCGGGAGCCGTTCGCGGCGTCGGTGCCGGGCTGATGGCGGGCTTGCCGACGACGGCGATCGTCAACGCGGCGGTGGTACTCCCGGCGGAGGTGCTCGAAGGAGGCTGTGTCCTGATCCGGGACGGCGTGCTCGACCACGTAGGCACGCCGGACTCTCGTGTCGCGGATGCCGACATCACCGTTGACGCCGAGGGCGGTTACGTCCTCCCCGGGCTGGTTGACCTGCACGTCCACGGCGCGTTGGGCGACAGCTTCAACATCCCGTCCGCGCGGGCCTGGTCCACCGTGTTCGAGGCTCATCTCGGCGCCGGCACGACTACCTTGCTCGCGACTCTGGCTTCAGACCCGGTCCAGGCACTGCGGGCAGCGATGGCAGCTGGCCGGCAGCTCCCCCCCCCGGACCGGCGTCCGGAAGGCGTGCACCTCGAGGGCCCGTACCTCAGCGAAGAGCAACGCGGTGCGCATCCCGCGCGGTTGCTGCGCAAGCCTTCAGACGGCTCATGGCGCGATTTCCTCGACGACACGGATCTGCTTCGGATGATCACCGTCGCTCCCGAACTGCCGGGTTCGGGCGAACTCATCACCGCTTTTCGTGCTGCCGGAGTGGTCGTCTCGGCCGGGCACAGCACCGCTGGTGTCGAGGTGCTGGATCGGGCGGCCGCCGCCGGGCTGAGCCATGTCGCGCACCTGTGGAGCGCACAGTCGACGCTGCGAAGGATGCCGCGGCGCTATCCCGGTCTGCTGGAGGCGGCGCTGAGCTCGGACACCCTCACCGCCGAGATCATCGCCGACGGCGCGCACCTGACCAGTGAGCTCGTCCGGATCGCTTTCCGGTGTTTGGGCCCCGATCGGCTGTGCCTGATCTCCGACGCCTCCGCCGGCACCGGTCTCCCGGTCGGCGCTGAATTCAGCATGGGCGGCCCGGTCGGCGTCGTCGGGGACGGCGTCGCGCTCAATCACGACGGCGCGTCCTTCTGCGGCAGCACGAGCTTCCTCGCGGATGTCCTGCGTTTCACCGTGCGTTCGGCGGGAATCCCGTTGCCCGCGGCGGTCCGGATGGCCACCGCCACTCCCGCGGCGGTCCTGGGGCTCGCCGGCGTCACCGGGCGATTGGCTCAGGGGCTGCGCGCCGATTTGCTCGTGCTCGGCCGAGACCTCGCCCTTCGGCGGGTCATGCGCCGCGGTGCCTGGATACCCGGGCGGTGATTGTCCCGGCAGACCACGACGGAGGGGAGATTCTGGAATACTCGCTGTAATGAATGGCTTGGACCGAGGCCGTCGGCTGAGCGAGTTCGTCCGCTCGCTCAGACGACGGCTGCTGTCCAAGCCGATGGTTCTCGACTCCGCGCTCGCCGCGGTCGTGCTGATGACGGTGGTCGTGCTCGTCGGCTTCAGACCGTGGAGCGGCACCTATCCTCACGTTCCCCCGTGGTGGTACCTCATCGCGGCGATGACCGCGATCCCGCTGGTGTGGCGACGGCGTTTCCCTTTCGGCGTCGGCTTCGTCGTCGGAGCCGCCGCGCTCGCCGCCGCCTTGGTTCCGAACGTTCCGGAACAGCGGATGCCCTACGGCGTGCTGGTCGCCGCTTACACGATCGCGGACCGCGGCAAACGCTGGCAGCGCCTGCTGGTGCTGCTGCTGGGACCGGTCGCCGTAGTGACTTCGGCGGGTTCTGTGCGCGATGCCGTGCTCAGCTACCAGTTCCCGTTGCTGGTCGTGATCGGCGCTTATCTGCTCGGTTCGACTGCGCGGATCCGGCGGGCCTACGTCGAATCCCTCGAAGACCGTGCACGATCTCTCGAGCGCGAGCGGGATCTGGAGACCTTCCGGGCCGCCGCGCGAGAACGGCAGCGGATCGCCAGGGACATGCACGACATTCTCGCGCATTCGGTCGCGGTGATGACCGTGCAGGCAGAGGCCGGGCCCGTCGCGCTGGAGTCCGAACCAGGCAAAGCGAGAGCCGCTTTCGACGCCATCGCGGACGCGGGCCGTACCGCGCAAGTGGAGCTCAAGCGGCTGCTCGGCGTCCTCAGGGACACCGACGGCGAGACTCCGTTGCTGCCGCAACCCGGTCTGCACGACGTGGAGCGACTGGTCGCCCAGGTCGGCGGAGCCGGGCTGGAAGTTTCGTACCGCACGACCGGCTCGCCCCGCGAGGTCTCGCCGGGAATCGGGATCGCGGCGTACCGGATCGTTCAGGAAGCACTCACCAACGTGCTCAAACACGCTGTCGCCGAGCATGCCGAGGTGACCGTCAGCTGGTCCGCCGACCGGCTCACCCTGCGGATCGCCGATGACGGCTCGGGGGCCCGTGGCGCGGTCTCCGGCCACGGCCTGGTGGGGATCAGGGAACGGGTCGCCTCGTGCGGCGGCTCGATCGAGGCGGGCTCGCAAGGCCGGGGTTTCGTCGTGTCGGCGGAGTTGCCGTTCGCGCTGGCCGGCGGACAGGAGGCGGTGTGACTATCCGGGTAGTGGTCGCCGACGACCAGCCGCTGGTGCGGGGCGCGTTCAGCATGATCCTCGACGCGCAATCCGACATCGAGGTGGTGGCCGAGGCGGCTGACGGAGTCGAAGCGGTCGAAGCGGTCCGCGCGCACAGGGCCGATGTGGTGCTGATGGACGTGCGGATGCCGAATCTGGACGGCATCGAGGCCGCGAGGCAGGTGTGCGAGGGCGGGGGCTGCCGGGTCGTCATGCTGACCACCTATGACCTTGACGAGCACGTTTACGCGGCTCTTCAGGCCGGTGCCAGCGGATTCCTGATCAAGGACGTCCGCAGAGAAGATTTGGTGCGCGCCGTTCGGATCGTCGCCGCGGGCGAGTCGCTGCTCGCGCCTTCGGTCACCCGCAGGCTGATCGCCGACATCGTCGAGCGCTCCGCCGCCCGGCCGGGCACGCCGAGCAGGAGGCTGGACATTCTGACCGGGAGGGAGCGCGAGACGATGCGCTGGCTCGCGCACGGGCAGTCCAACGCCGAGATCGCCGCGACGCTGTCGGTCAGCGAGCACACCGTCAAGACTCACGTGAGCAGCATCCTGTCCAAACTCGGGCTGCGCGACCGGGTCCAGGTCGTCGTTTGCGCTTACGAAACAGGTCTGGTCACCGCCAACCGGGAGCAGCCTCCTCCTCAGGAGTGAGACGGTCTCGCTCGCGAGGAGGAGGCGCGATTCCGTTCTCGTCGGCGATTCGCGAACTGGCCGGAGGAACAAGACTGAGGACGTCGATCCGCGTCCCACCAGAGGAGTTCCGGTGTCCCGTTTCCTGTCCGGCTTGGCCCGTTCTCTGGCGGGCCGAAGGCACAAGTGGTTCCTGCTGGGCGCTTGGGCCGTCCTGCTCGCGGTCGCGCTTCCGTTCGCCGCCAAAATCGGCACGGTGACCAAGAACGAGGCCACTTCCACCATGCCTCGTACCGCCCAGTCCACCCAGGTCGCGGTGCAGGCAAAGAAATTCGGCAGCAACCAGACCGTGCCCGCGCTGATCGTGTACAGCCGGGACGGCGGGATCACCCGCGCCGACCGGGCCCGGGTCGAGCAGGACCGGGCCGCGCTGGCCCGGTTCTCGGCCAGCGGCAAGATCTCGGGCCCGGAAGCGGCCAAGGACGGCGATGCCCTTCTGCTCACCGTGCAATTGCTGGACAAAGGAGAGAACGTCCCCGAGCGCACCAAGGCCATCCGGGCCGAGCTCGCCGGCAAGGACGACGCCGGGTTGCACGTGAAGGTGGCGGGTGCGGCCGGTCAGGTGACCGACCATGTCGCGGTGTACGACGACCTGGACAGCAACCTGCTGATCCTCTCCGCGATCATCGTGGCGGTCCTGCTCCTGCTGACCTATCGCAGCCCGTTCCTGTGGCTGCTGCCGTTGATCGCGGTGGGCGTCGCGAGCCGGGTCGCGACAGCGGTCGCCTACTGGTTCGCGCAGAACCTCGACCTGCCGGTCAGTGGACCCAGCCAGGGCGTCATGACCGTGCTGGTGTTCGGGGTCGGCACGGACTACGCGCTTCTCCTGGTCGCCAGGTACCGGGAGGAACTGCACCGGCACGCCGACCGGCACAAGGCCATGGCCGAGGCGCTGCGCCGATCCGGTCCCGCCGTCGTCGCCTCGGCGGCCACGGTCGCGGTCGCGATGCTGTGCTTGCTGTTCGCCGACTTGAACTCGAGCCGAGGGCTGGGAGCGCTGGGCGCCATCGGGGTACTCAGCGCGCTGGTCGTCATGATGACCTTGCTGCCCGCCTTGCTCGTGGTTGTCGGCCGGTGGGCCTTCTGGCCGCTCATCCCGCGCGAGGGGACCGAGCCGAGGAGCGCCCGCGGCGTCTGGACCAGGATCAGCTCGTTCCTCGCCAAGCGCGCCCGGCTGGTCTGGACGGTGTCGGCAGCGGTCATCGCGGCGCTGGGGTTCGGGCTGCTGGGGCTGCATGTCGGGCTGACCCCGGCGCAGCAGTTGCGGCACACTCCCGAGTCCGCGATCGGGCAGGACATCATCGGCGCGCACTACCCGGCGGGTGCACCCGCGCCGACCACAGTGGTCGCTCCCTCGGCCTCGGCCAATCGGGTGGCCGCGGTGCTCGCGGGCACCCCGGGAGTCGCCTCCGTGCCCAGGACCGAGATGTCGCTGGACGGCACGCTCGCCAAGATCTCGGTGGTTCTCGCGGATCCGGCCGACAGCGATCGTGCTGGGCAGACCGTCGACAGGCTGCGGGACGCCTTGGCGACGCAGACGCCGAATTCCGGGGCGAACGTCGGCGGGCCGACCGCGACCGCGCTCGACAAGCTGCGTGCGGGCAGCGCTGATCAACGGCTCGTCATCCCTCTGGCGCTGATCGTCATCGGCGGCATTCTGATGCTGTTGCTGAGGTCGATCGTCGCGCCGTTGCTGCTGCTGGTGACTGTTGTGCTTTCTTATCTCGCCGCACTGGGAGTCAGCCACCTGCTGTTCAAGAATGTTTTCGGATTCGCCGGCGTCGACGAGTCCTGGACTTTGATGGGCTTTGTGTTCCTCGTAGCGCTCGGCGTCGACTACAACATTTTCCTCATGCACCGGATCAAGGAGGAGGTCGGTGTGATCGGTCACCGCCGCGGCGTGCTGGCCGGGCTGACCAGCACCGGCGGGGTCATCACCAACGCCGGGGTCATCTTGGCCGCGACGTTCGCCGTTATCGCTACCTTGCCGAGCGTTTCGCTGGCGGAGGCGGGCGTGGTTGTTTCGGTCGGCGTTCTGCTCGACACCTTCGTGGTGCGGTCGCTCCTGGTCCCCGCTCTCGCACTCGATGTCGGCAAGCGGCTCTGGTGGCCGAACCGGCCATGGCCGTCCACGCCGCTGGCAGCTCCGCCGCGTCGCCGGCAGGTCGTCACACACGCCGACGACTGATCCACCGACCTGGGCGGCTTCCCCCCATTCCCGGCCGTCCGGAGCCGGCCGGGGATCCCGCGAGTTGCTCGGACTCGCGGGATCCCCGGCATCGGCCACCTGCTTCCTCCCTCGGCGTACCGAACGGGTATGGCCGTCCGCGCGGCTGGACGTGCGCGCTGATGGGGATTTCCAGGTCTGGCTCTCGCGGCCAGACTCGTTCGTGAGCTCATCCGCTTCCGTGCTGCGGAACTGCCGGCGAGTTCGCGAACGAGAGGAAGAGGCAAGTGCGAGAGCAGCTTCTCAGACCGATTCCACAGACATTTTCTCAGCGCCCCGGCGAAAGTCGTTGAGCCGGAATGTCCAGTTTGATCGCGTCACGGTATCCGGGCGCTCAGCTGATCGAAGATCTCGAACGGTATCTCGGTGACCCGCTGGATCCGGCGACTGTCTTCTCCTTCGCTCGCTGTGGCGACCTCGACGCGCGTGAGCGGTTCCCTGCCGAGATCTGCGAAATCCTCGACGCGTGGCAGCTCGCCCGGAGCTATGTTCCGGTGCGCCACGGCGAGGCGATGGCAAGTTTCGACCAGCCCCTGCATGTCCTGCGAGCATTGGCACGGCGGGATGTCACCGTCGCGGTCGCGCACGGCAAAACCTTCCTGGGCGCCGTGTCGGCCTGGGTGGCGGGACGATCGGAACAGCAGACGAACCTCGGCCGCCGGATCCTCGACGGTGCGGTCGTCTCCTGGGGGTTGACCGAGCGCGACCACGGCGGCGATTTGCTGGCTGGTGACGTGTCGGCCCGCCGGGTGCCGGGCGGCTACCGGGTAACCGGCGAGAAATGGCTGATCAACAATGCCACCAGGGGAGATCTGATCAGTCTGCTCGTCCGGACTGACCCGGCGGGCGGACCGCGCGGCTTCGACGTCCTTCTCGTTGACAAATCCGTGTTGGCCGAAGACTCCTTCCGGACCTTGCCCAAAGTCGCCACCCATGGCATCCGGGGTGCTGACATCAGCGGTATCGCCTTCGACGACGCGTTCGTCTCCGAGGACTCGCTCATCGGAAAGCCCGGTACCGGTTCTGAGACCGTCCTCAAAGGACTGCAGCTCACTAGAACCCTGTGCACCGCTTTGTCTCTTGGCGCGAGTGACCACGCACTTCGGTTGGCCGTGGACTTCGCCGAGAATCGACGGCTGTACGGCCAAGTGCTTGCGCGGTTGCCTCAGGCGCACCGGGTGCTGACGGACGCCTACGCCGACCACCTGCTCGCCGAAGCCATGTCGCTCGTCGCTGCTCGAAGCGTGCACGCTCTGCCTGGCGAGATGTCGGTCGTGTCGGCAGCGGCCAAGTTTCTCGTGCCCGTGCGAACGGACGAGACGATCGCCGCGCTGGGCCGGCTGCTGGGCGCTCGATCGTTCCTCGCGGACACTTTCGCCGACGGCGCTTATCAGAAAGTCGTCCGGGATCACGGAATCGTCTCGCTGTTCGACGGCAGCACCGTGGTCAATCTCAATGCGATCATCAACGCGTTCCCGGTCTTGGCGAAGAACTACCGAGTCGGCCGGGTCCCGGATGAGGTCCGGCAGGTCTTCGATCTCACCGTCCCGTTGCCGGAATTCGACCCGTCGCGATTGAGCTTGGTTTCCCGTAACGGAAACAGCGTGCTGAACGCGGTGGCGGACGGGGCCGCCGCGCTGCACAGGCTGGCGATCTCTGAGCCGGCGCTGGCGGGCGTCGCCGAGTCGGCGTCGCGACTGGCGGCGCACGCCAACGAGTTGCACAGGCGGATCGCGCGGCATCGGCCTGCTCGGATCGACATTCCGGCGACCGCTTTCGAATTAGCCGCCCGGTATGCGCTCTGCTACGCGGGTGCCTGCGCGGTAGGACTCTGGCTGGGAAGTCATGCCCATGCTGAAGATGGCGACACCGCTGATCTCTGGCGTGACGGGATCTGGTTGCGTGCGGTGCTGGCCCGGCTGCTGACGGCGCTCGGCGACGAAGTTCCCGCCGACCCTCCGCTAGAGAGCGTCCTGGCGGATTCTCTGCGGTCGCAGGCCGGGAACGGACGGTTGCTGTCGCTGCTCCCGATCAGCTTGGCGGAAGGGCTCGAGCCATGAACCGAGTCCAGCCAGTGCCACTCGGCGATCCGCACGATCCGGCCAATCCGGTGGGATTCGCCGAGGTGCTCGCCGCGGACGAACGTCGCGAGTTGCTCGAAGCGGGCGAGGCGTTGCTCGACGACTGGGGCTTCAACTCCGAACTGGTGCCTGCCGAGTTGGGCGGCCGCTGGCAGGGGACCGACGAGCTGATCCGGCGGATCCGGCCAGTCTTCGGCCGGGATGTTTCTCTGGGCCTCGGATACGGCGTCACATCGCTGATGGCGGCGGTCAACGTGTGGACCGCCGGGTCCGCCAAACAGCGGCACGAGCTCGCGGGACTTCTGCTCGGCGGCGCAAAGGTTGCGATCGCCTACCACGAGCTTTCCCGCGGCAACGACTTCCTGCACAACGACTTCCGAGCCGAAGCCAGAGCCGGGCGGCTGTGGCTCGACGGGACGAAGCAGGTGATCAACAACGTCGAACGCGCCGACGCGCTGGTTCTGTTCGCCCGGACCGACGACCGGCCCGGGGGCCGCAGCCATTCCACTCTGCTGGTGGACAAACAGCAGCTGTCTGCCGGCGGAATCCGGTATCTCCCGCGGTTTCGGACCTCCGGGGTGCGGGGCTGTCTGCTCGGCGGGTTTGTGGCGGACGTCTGCCCAGTGCCTGCCAGCAGCGTCGTCGGGGACATCGGCTCCGGAGCGGAAACGGCACTGCGTTCGTTCCAGGTCACCCGGACCGTCCTGCCCGGAATGGCAGTGGGAGTGCTCGAGACAGCCTTGCGTGAGGTGACGCGTTTTGCCGGCGGCCGCCGGCTGTACGGCACGACGGTCAGCGGGTTACCGCACGCACGCGCGGTCCTGGCGACGGCATATACTGATTTTCTGATCGCGGACTGCTTCAGCATGACGGCGGCCAGAGCGTTGCACATCGTGCCGGAGCAGGCGGTAACGCACGCTTCCGCGGTCAAATACTTTGTTCCGCTGATGATCGAGCGAGCACTGCGCGACCTGTCGGTCGTTCTCGGCGCTCGCGGCTATCTGCGCGAGGGCCAGCATGCCATATTTGGCAAGCATCTCCGGGACATCCCCGTCATGAGTCTCGGGCACGCAAGCGGGACCACCTGTCTGCTCACTCTGCTTCCGCAGCTGTCCACGCTTGCCCGCCGGGGCTGGCGGGCGGAGGCGGCACCGGCCGGGTTGTTCGACGAAACTCCGTTGAATCCCCTGGATTTCGGACGATTGCGCATCGCGACCTGTGGGCAAGACGCCTTGGCTGCCGCATTGCTGGCGGCGTCGGCGTCGGCCAACGCGGATGCGGGCTCGATCCCAGCGCTCATCGGCGAACTGGCCGGGCACTTGCGCGACCTCGGCGACCGCTGCGCGCGGCTTTCCCCGCGGCAGGCGGGCCCGGATGCCGAACCCGAGGTATTCCGGCTAGCCGAACGTTACTGCCTGCTGGTTGCCGCCGCGTCGTGCATCGGCGTTTGGCAGGCCCGCGCGGCAGCAGGCGCGCTCGGCGTCTTCGGCGGTGGTACCGCGATCCGTGCCGCGTTGGTTCGCCTGCGCGGGCTGCTTTCGGGAGACCGGCGGCTCTTGCCCGCAGGTGTCGCGGAGCCGCTTTTCACCGATCTCGTCCGCCGCACCGAAGACGGCACGACCCTCACCATCGGCCGCGAGCAGGCTGACGGCTGAGCAGATCGCTTCCACTGGAAGGAAAAGAACTGATGAGCAGTGAGACCGCCGGAACCGGCATCCGCGTTCGTGGCCTCGTCGAGCTCCGGAGTTGGCTGATCGACCGGGTGGCCTTCTATGTCGAGAGGAACCCCGCGGAGATCGGGACCGAGGCGCGCCTGGCCGACCTTGGCCTGGACTCGGTGTACGGGCTCACGCTGTCCGGCGACATTGAAGACGAGTTCGGGCTCGATGTCGAGCCGACGCTGGCATGGGATCGTGACCGCGACGCGAAGTTCACGGGCGCGTTCGATGCGGTGTTCGCGTCGGTCGGCATAGACGTCCTGCGGAGCCCTGTCCGATCTCCTCGGGCGAACGCGATCGCTGAGCGATGGGTAGGCAGTGTGCGTCGCGAGTGTCTGGATCGGGTACTCATCGTGAACCAGCGTCACCTGGAGCAAGTGCTGGCCGAGCATGTCGATCACTTCAATCACCATCGACCCCATCGCTCCTCGCACCAACGGCCGCCCGATCAAGTCGTGGTACCCGGCCGCATGACCGGCACGGGATGGGTTCGGCGTGGTGATCGGCTCGGCGGACTGATCCACGAATATCAGCAGGTCGCATGACGTGACACAGTTCTCGGCACCCACAGGTGCAGCGGATGCTGCGGCATTCCTCGATCACCATCACCTCCAACACCTACACGACCGTCCTGCCGCAAGTGGCGTTCGCGGCGGCGGAAGCGACGGCGGCGATCATCCCCCCGGAAGTCGGCGCGAAGTCTCGGGCTCGCTTCGGGCTCGCCAACGACCACAATGGACAGTCGGGAACCGGAAGAAAAGCTTCCAGAAAACCAAAACCCCGGGTCAACGAAACTCAAGACCTGGAGAGTGAGGGTGCGCCATCAGGGACTCGAACCCCGAACCCGCTGGTTAAGAGTCCACGGCCTGACCTGTCGGACGGTGCCGAGTGATGTCGGACAAGACCTTTTCGTGTGGTCGCGGGGCTTCGGTGGTGTCGTCCTGTGTCGGCCGGTGCTGTCGCGTGGTGGAGGTCTCGGGCTCGCCTCGGGCTCGCAAATGCCGGGTCGTGTCGCGTGGTCCGGTCCGGGGCTGGCACCGCGTTTTGAGGTGGTTGTGGTGACGGAGTCGGGGGTTCGGCGTGATCCGGTCGTCTCGGCGGTGAGTGTCATGGTGGGAGTCGTTGTCGGGTTGACGTTCACGTTCGGTTTCGGGAATGTGCTGGCGCTTGCCCTTCGGCTGGGTGTGCCGGTCTGGGTGGCACCGTTGGTTGCGCCTGCGGTTGATCTGACGGTGGTGGCGTTGCTCGTCGCGGTCCGCCGGTTGTCGGCGTGCGGGGCTTCTCCTGCGAGCATGCGGTCTGCGCGCCGGTTGCTGGTAGGCGCGAGTGTGGTGACGTTGGCGTTGAATGTGGCTGAGCCACTGGTGGCTGGCGAGGTCGGCAGAGCGTTGTTCGATGCGGTAGGGCCGTTATTGCTGATCGGCTGGTCTGAGGTCGGCCCGGGTCTTCTGCAAGCTCTTGTCGACGTGCATGGGGCGGTCGGTCAGCCTCCTGGTGCGTCAGTGGCCGACCGCCGTGAGTCCTTGCCGGAGGGTGCTGGTGAGGGAGCGGTTGGGCTTGATCCCGACCTGGTGGAGCGGGCACGACGGGTTGACGCGGAGCATCGTGCGCGGCATCAGCGTCCGGTCTCGGCGGAGGTGCTGCGGAAGGCGCTGGGGGTAGGGGCGAAACGTTCCCGGATGTTGACGCGAGTGGTCCGCGAGGAGTGGTGCGACGGGTCTGCGTCGGCTCCGGCGGGGATTGCGTGAGCCTAGACGGCGTCCGCTGTCTTGTCAGCCGATTCTGGGTTGGCTGCGGCTTCTGTCCGGACCGCGTCCGCCAGCTGGGCGGCGAGTCGTTCGTTGAGTTTCGCGATCTCGGTTTCGTCGAGATCTATGTCTTCGTCGTCGGGGTACGAGTGCTGGAACAGGCGGCATCCGTGTACCCCGTGAAGGGCCTTCGAGCAGGTCGTGAGAGCTCGTACAAGTCGGGTCTTCCTGACCTCTGCGAACGCCACTGCTGACCCCATCGCTGCCAGAATGGACCGGAGATATCCCTGATCTGCGGTTATCGGGCACCTGCTGGTCGGACGCCGCAGTTGGCTGCACCTGAGCGCAATCCAACACTGCTCGGCAGCGTTGGGATCATGGTCTTGCTCCAGTTCTGCCCCAGGAAGGTTCGCGTGATGCAGAGGTGCTGTCCAGCGCTCGCGCCGGTATGTTGCTGCCTCCCGTGGCCAGGAGGAGATCGCCGCTGCCCGAACCGGGACACCCGGGTTCCGCCGGCCAACGCCTTGGCAGAGGAACGGCAGCGGCTGCATCTGCTGGTGGAGACGCCGTTCACTGTCGCCTTCGGCACCACGAGGCGGGTGAACTGGGACGGCACCGTCTCGGTCGAGAGAGTCTGCTGCTCGGTCCCGCACCAGCAGCTCCTGCTGCGACGTGGCCATCGAAGGGTTTCCCGGAATTGTCGAGGCTGACGTCGTAGCCTCAGGTGATGGGGTATTCCGGAGATCGTTCAGCGTCGGCGCGCCATGGGGGTCCGTTGTTGTTCACCAACTTCCTGCCAGTCCGGTTCACAGGTCAGGTGGTTGCCGGTGTGCTGCCCTACGAGTCGGCGGGCCACCTCGGGGATCTCCGCAGTCGGCTCCGCGAGTCTCATGTAGTCGTCCGGGATCGAAACGACGTCGTGTGCGTTCCGCTGGCACAGGGTGCCGAGCAGATCGGCGAGCGCAGGGTGATCGGCTCCACCGCGGGCGACTTGCGGCTGCAGACCCGGTTGCTCGAAGAGTGCCTCCGGCGCATCCTCACGGTGGAGTGGAAGTACCTGCTGAGGCGGGAGTACCCGGTGCGTTTCGTGTCGAGGCTGGCTGGCAAGGACCTAGTGGAGCAGGCCTTGGGCCGGGGCATCGACAGGTTGCACGTGTATCCGGAGTACTCGCTGGACGTCCGCCGTGCTGGGCCGCGCGAGTACCCCGGCGTGGTGATCGGGAGAAAGGTCCGCTACGAGATCGATCTACCCGTGGACGTCCTGTTGCGACGGGGCGTTCCGGTGGTCGGGGTCTACGTGCTGGCGGAGTCAGAGTCGGCACGTGCTTGGCCGTTCCAGGACGCACACGCGCGGCGCAGGTTGGTCGGCCGGGTGACTGATGTTGTCGACGGCAAGCTGCTGGTGCAGTCGCGGGAGGGGGAGGTGGAGCTCGACGCGGCCCGCACATGGATCGAGTCCAACCTGGCCAACTTCCAGACAGTGCTCCGGAAGGCGTGCGGGCGGTCGTTCGAACGTGATCTGGTCGCGCTGGCCGGCAAGATCGACGCGGCCAACAACGCCGAGCGGCGCATCGCGGACACGGACAAGATCGCGAACGCACTGCTGAACCGCGGACCGCTCGACGTCGCGGCCGGGATGACGGCCCACCTGGCCAAGCCGCTGCGGTTGAGGGACAACCAGCATCCGCACGTGCGCACCTTGAGCGAGCCGATCTTTGTATTCGACCAGTCCGGAGACAAGACCGATCGGTACCCGGAGGACGGGCTGAATAGGTTCGGTCCTTTCGACACGGAATCGTTCACCCCGAAAGCGCCGACGATCGCCGTGGTGGTTCCCCGCCAGTTCCAAGGCCGCGTGGAGACCTTCCTCACGAGGTTTCGTGACGGTGTCCGCGGTTCGAAGGCGTTCCCCGAAGGGTTCGTCCGGAAGTTCCGCCTGACCGACTGCACCTTCACCCTCACCGCCTTTGACGGCGACGTGCAGGACGCGAGCGCCTACAAGCGCGCCTGCCTGAGCGCGCTGGAAACGAAGGAGAAGATCGACCTCGCGTTCGTCTTCACCAGCACTGCCCAGGTACACCTGACGGGCAACGAGAGTCCCTACCTGGTGTCCAAGTCGACCTTCATGAGCCAGTCGATCGCGGTCCAGGAGTTCCAGGTCGAGAACATCACGGACAGCCCGAGCATCGCCTACCCGTTGAGCACGATGGCGCTCGCCGTCTACGCCAAGCTCGGCGGGACGCCGTTCGCGATCAAGGAGAACGGCCAGCCGACGAGGCGAGAGCTGATCTTCGGCATCGGCAGCGCACAGGTGTTCGAGGGCCGGCTAGGCAAGGGGGAGCGTGTCGTCGGGATCACCACCGTCTTCAACTCCGACGGCACCTACCTCGTGTCGAACGTGTCCAGGGAAGCGCCGTACGAGCAGTATCCGAAGGCGCTGCAGGACGCGCTCCGGGCGTGCCTCACCGAGGTCAAGGGGCGCCAGGGGTGGAAGTCCAACGACTTCATCCGGTTGGTGTTCCACGTCTTCAAACTCCTGAAAGACGAAGAGGCCCAAGCCATCAAGGAGCTTGTCGCGGGGTTAATGTCGGATTTCGCCGGCGTCGAGTTCGCCTTCGTGACTGTCGTCGACGACCACCCGTGGATGATCCTCGACGAGAACGCGAAAGGGGTGAGCGCGGGACGGGGCAGCAAGGGCAAGTGCGTGGCACGACGCGGTTTCGCCGTGCCGATCAGCAAGAGTGAGATGCTGGTGACGGTCAAGGGACCTCGAGAGATGAAGAGCGAGTTCCAGGGCGCGCCGAAGCCATTGCAGCTCAAGCTGCACCGCGAGTCCACGTTCACCGACATCGACTACCTGGCCGGACAGCTCTTCAGGTTCACGGCAATGTCCTGGCGGAGGCCGTACCCCTCGACGAAGCCGGTGACCATCCTGTACTCCGACCTCATCGCCGGCTTGCTGGGCAAGCTGCGCCATGTGACGAACTGGAACTCCGACGTGGTCTTCGGGAAGCTGCGCTACAGCAGGTGGTTCCTGTGACCGGATCTGACGACGCGGCTACCGGACAGTTGCTCTTCAGCACGCAACTCAGGGCGTTCCAGCGCTGGATCGACACCGAGAACATGCCAGGCAGCCTGCACGGCATGTTCGCCCGACAGATCCTCGGTGGCGGCACGTCGATCCGATGGCACGTCGAGCCAGATCTCGACGCCTGGCTCAAGGCGAACGTGAGCCGATTGGAAGACGCGCCCGCCCTCGCTCTACTGGGGTATGTCGTGGAGGCTCAGCCGACGCGGCTTCCGGTCTTCGCCGACATGCTGGTGCACGGGCTTGAAGGTCTGGCCGAGCGTGATCCATACCCAGGCGACCGAGTGACCCCGCTGTATTCAGCAGGGATAGTCGTCGGGCTGCACCTCGCCGCGCGGGCAGTGCAGGACCGCGTGCCGCGGTTCCTGAGCTGGCTTCAGAAGGCGCTCAACCACCCGATGCGGGAGCCCAACGACCCGTGGCTCGATCTGATGCATCAGCACGTCCTCGCTGAGCTCACCGGTGAACCGGCCTCGTTGCCGGCATTGGCGGGGCTGGCCGACCATGCGCTCGTCGCGGCGTTCTACCTACTCGCCTCTGGCACTGGGGTGGCCAGGGACACCCCAGAGGAGTTGCGCACCGCACAACAGCGGGCCATGCACGCTTTCCTGCGCACTGATCCCGCTGATCTGGAGGTTCGGCATGCCGCTTTGTGGCTGCACTTCGCGGAAGCGGTGGCGACGGCCAGCGCGGATCAGTTGGTGATCAGCGTTCCCCAGGTGAGCCAAGTGCTCAGGCGTTTTCCTCCCGCGATGAAGCGATGGGTGTGGGATTCCGCCGAGCTCAAGGACCCCAAGTGGTGGCGGGTCGACGCCGAACGTGAGGTGCAGGCCATCTTGTGGGTGATGCTCCGTGCGGTCTTCGACGACGTGGTCGACGAGGAGAACCTGCCGAAGCTCGGTCACAGCGCCTATCGTGCGGACTTCGCGCTGCCCAGCCTTGGGCTGTTCATCGAGGTGAAGTTCGTGCGCAGCAAAAGCGACTTCAAGGAGGTGGAGCAGGAGGTGATCATTGACTCGGTCGGCTACCTCAAGGGTAGTGAGCGCTACCGGGAGATCATCGTCTTCATCTATGACGACTCGTGTTCCACGGAGCATCACGACGAGACACGCCGCGCGTTGATCGATCTCCCCGGGATCGCCGACGTGATCATAGTGTCGCGCCCAGGGGTGCTTCCGTCAGCAGACGAGCGGAAAGCCGTGGTGTCTCAGGGCACTGCCACGAGGGGAAAGCCGTCCGCTGGCGGCAAACGTTCGAAGGCGTCCTAGCTGCCGCGGCGAACGGTCCGTTAACACATGAGCACCAACGTGCGCGACATCGCTCTGGCGGAGGGCCGAAACTCGGTCGAGAGTACCAAAAGGACGGAAACAATGCTGACCAGCGACTCCAACGCCGACAGCCTGGCGTCGGAATCAAGTTTCGCGCTGTCCACGCCCAAGTAGGACTCGTTGGGGCGGGCTAGAACACGTCCCTACATCGGGCAGATGACTCGGGTCCTTGACCGCCGTTGTCGCGCGTCCAGCATGACGGGCCGCGCCTGCTACTGTCCGCTGCTGACTACCGCCGCCTCCTCGTCCACCTCAAGACTTGACCGTGTCGGCGTAGGGGCCAAATGTTTTCGACGAGGCCCGAGACGGTCATGTCCGGTTCGCCCGGAAGGATCTTGTGCGGGCACAGGCACCGAGGCCAGGGTGGGGCACGACCAGGACCACTAGAGGAAGGCGCCCCGTGATCGACATCGTGTACACCCTGCACACCGACGACGGCGGATCTGACTCGGCCGAGATCTCGGCTCCGCTGGTGCCCCGCGTCGGCGAAATGGTCGATATCGAGGACCGCGCCTATCGGGTCGTGGACGTCCTGTGGCACCACTATCGCAGCGGCGCGCACGGCGTGAGCATCACCGCGTGCGAGGACAACTGGCACAAACACATCGACGAAGTCCTGGACGACTGGCGCAGCAACCGCTAACGACGGGTTATCGCGCCTGGCCGGAGTCCGGTGCTCGTCGGCCCGGACCAAGCCGCTGCCTGCAGACTCCCGATCGCGGCAAGGTTCCGTTCAAGCCTGATCACTTCCTCAAGATGTGGGTGCTGGCCCGCCCCGCATTTACGGGGAGTTCGTGTCCTGGAAGAGGCCCAGGACACGAACTCCGCCATTGACCAGGTCTTCCTAGGCCAGGGCACGCGTGCGCAACTGGTTGTGGTCGGCGACTCCGTCCAGGCGATCTACGGCTGGCGCGGCGTCCGCGACGTGATGACTGGTTTCGCTGGCCGCCAGTTGGCCCTGTCGCACAGCATCCTGATTCGCCAGTGGCCAGCCGACCCGAACGCGCTCCAGAGCACAGGATCTAGAAGACTGAAGGCGCTGGGCGTGGGAGCAGAGCGATCTCGTATCTTTACGCGGGAGGTCCGGGCACAGTGGAGCGACAGGGTCAGCACGGAAGCAGAATCAGTAGCTTAAACGGGGTTCCTGCTCTGTGCGCTTCTGCGCCGTCACACGAGACAGTGTTGGTCACGGCTGCTTGTCAGTGCAGCGAAGCGAATTTCACGTCGATCCAGCCGATCGTTCAGGGGTTAGACACGCTGTCCGCGGGCCTAGGACACCGTCGGCTCCACGTGCTGCTCCTGAGGGTCGTCACTGAGGCCTATGTTCAGCTTCCCATCTTGCCTGCCGCCGGGGCATAGCGGGACGCCCCCTCCCAGGGATGCTTGGGGTCATGGGATTGTTGTGCTGGCGTCTTCTAAGGCCTGTTCCGCCAGCCGGGTTGCCACCGGTGGAAGTGGTGAGCTACCTGTGAAACACCATGCCCGAATGTTCACGTGGTGGCTAAGATGCGTGCCCCGTGTTTTCAGCCAGATCCTCGACAGTCCTATCCAGCATGAACTGTCCGAGCTGGGCTTCCCACCCGTCCTCGGTTGCTAAGATTTCGCGCGCGATGTCTCGTGGCTCCCGCAATAGGTTGGCCGGGTCGTCCATGGCTGGATGGTTACCCAGGAGAAAAGCGGCACGGCGGTGGCGTAGTCCGGTAGCCATCAGTGCTCGCGCCGCCGGTGTCGCAACGCCGAAACGCAGATAGTCGGGCAAAGATGTGACGACAGCGGAGATCGTGAGGTCGGTATCCGCGAAGTATCGCTCGAGCAGGCCGGCGGCCTGCTCGACCAAAGTGGCCAGCGAATACGAGATGATGCTTCCATGGATTCGCAGAACACCGTCGACGGTGCGATTGGTGCCCGCAGCGATGGCGGCGAAGCTGTCGCCTGCGATCCACCGACGCACAATGCCGAGCACAACATCTTTGTCAGGGAGTCCGTCCGGCGGGAACAGGTCGTCGGTTGGAAACGCTTCGGCGAGATCTTGCCTGAAGTCCTGCTGCTGATACGCCCAGGTCAGGAAGGCGTCAAGCAGGTCGTCGTCGAGCGGCGTCGCGACGGTGTCCCAGCTGGACAGAAGGGGGACTAGATCGGCCACGATTGAATCCACCAGTCTTGCTCTGGCCCCGGTTTCGCGCACCCAGGCGATCCGGCCGTTCGCGCGTAGATCGGAAAGGCGTGCAGCGCGCATGGCGAATACGCTAGTGAGGAGATCCTGTGCTTGTTGTCCGATTTGTTGGGCAGCAAAGGTGTGGGTTGCCAAAGTGGCGGCGATGTCCTGGAACTGCTCGTCCCCGACATCGTCATGGAGCAGTTCCAGGAGCGTGGAATCCACGCCGTCGGTCAACGAGTACAGGGCTGCGGTGCCTTCGAGAACTTCGTTGCTGAGCTGGACGCCGTTTCGAATAAGGGCTGCCTGTAGCTGCTCGACGAGGGCACGCAGAGCGCCGTGGACGTCTTCGCCTGGTTGGCCGGATGCCACAGGTGCCACGGCATTCCACTGGTTAGGGTTCGCGCAGATCACCAGTCCCTTGGTTGAGCTGCCTGCGCGGCCTGCGCGCCCCACCAAGTTCCTGATGTCTCGTGCCAACATGGGGATGGCCGTTCCGGTCCGAGTCCGGCGGTGGACCGCGTAGAGCACAAGGGTGCGGATGGGAAGGTTGATGCCTTCCGCCAGGGTCCCGGTACACAAGACCATACGCGCCAGGCCGCTGCCGAGGAGCTCCTCGACAGCCTCGCGTGTTTCCTGCGGTATGTCGCCGTGGTGGATGACTGCTCCAACGCGGAGCGACTGGGTGCCGACCCACTCGTCGCCGAACTCGCGTGCGAGGTAGTCGCTTACCAAGTTGATGCGGCTGGTGTCCTGGATGTTGTCGAGCGGCCGCGGCAGAGGTATCCCGTTGGCAAGTTGCCTGAGCAGTTCCTCGGCCAAGCCTACGACACCTTGGTCTCCGGTCTTGGTCGCCGAGAAGACCGCGACGGTGCCGAGGGACAATGATTTGCGAGCTGCGGCGATTGCCTGGGTCTTGATTGACGTGAAGGCGTAAGTGTTCTGGCGTCCTGTTCGCGAGTTCGTGAACCGGAAGTCCGTGTCCTGGAGGAAGTCGTGGAGGGTGTGAGCTTGCAGTGTGCTAGCTAGAGCCTGCATCTCCAGTCCGACGCGAGTTCCCCGTCCTTTGCCGGACGGTCGCAGCACTGCATACTCTGCTTCGGCTGGCCGGAATGTGCTGCGGACAACGGAGCGGTCTGTGCCTCCCAGCCAGGCGTTGATTTCCTCGATGTTCGGCACGATCGCGGATACGAATACTGTCCTTGGACGACGTTCCTCTCGGCCGAGGAGGCGGGCAAGAAGTAGTTCAAGGCTTACTCCGCGTCCAGCCGAGTCAAGGAGGTGGCCTTCATCGCACACGACCAGCGAGATCCTGCGAACCAACTCGGGTGCTCTGCCGAGGAGGCCGGCGAGAGCTTCAGGGGTGGCGATGATGGCACGCAGGTCGTCAAGATCTTGTGCCTCTTCACGGTTGGGGACCGTGCCGCCGTACACGGTGCGAGTGGGCAGGCCAATACGGGTAAGACGTCCGGCGACCGACGAGCGAAGCTCCCGCGCCAAAGCTCGGTAAGGAACAAGGAGGACTGCGACGTCCTCTGGCCGGTCGGTGAGGTGGCTGAAGAGCAGCGTCTCGGTCAATGCGGTCTTGCCGGCACCGGTTGGCATTTGCAGCGAGAACGGCTCGTCGCTAGTCAGCAGTCCGGCATCGATGGCAGTGATCTGCGAAGGGAAGAAGTCCCAGACCGGTCGTGCACGATTCAGTAGCGAGCCCACCAGCGGGCCCCACTTCGATGATCCGCCATCAGGGAGAACTGCACGTAGGTGTGTGCGGGTGAATCGGTCCAGTAGCGATGCGTAGATTCGCTGGGCGACCCATTCGTCAGGGCCATCCTCGAGCGCTTCGGCGGCGGCTTCCTCTGCCTCAGACCGTGCTTGCACGATAGCGTCGAGTCTTCCGGTGGCGATGGCGCTGAGGAGGTCGCTGACTCGCTGCGAGGTCGCCTGTGGAGGACGAGCGAGGAAGTCGTAGCACGCCCGGTAGGTATCGGACGCCCGATCATCGACGGAAACTGATCGCATCGAGATGTAAGCCGAAGACGAGTAGCCACCACGGTAGAAAGCGGCTGCTGAGAAGAACGTCGCGTCGAACTGTGCAGCTCCGTCGAGCAGGCTCGCGGCCTGTGACAACGCGTTGCCAAGCGTCGCCCAGTCGCGTGGGTCTTCCGGTTCGTCTCGAAGAAGGTCAAAGAGTTCGCCGACGAGCGACAGGTAGAGATCGAATTCTCGGCCGTCCTGGTAAGCAAGCCCTGGCAGTTGAGCCTGCAGGCCGTACAGGTTGACGCTTTGCCGAGTGTCAGCATCCGCGACCCAGGTGCGCAGCGCTTGTCTCATAAGGAATCCACCTCCACTGCGGCATTCGCGAGGAGGGTCTCATACAATTCCTCATAGTTCGCCTTTAGATCTGGCACGGAGATCACGATGAGGGTGCACTGGTCTTTATTCGGCAAATCCGTTCCCGATATTTCGTTATCGAGCAATTCGGAGCTGATGACGGCGACTGCGCGGAACTCGTGCACCGCCGGAGGATGGTCAGTGGCTTTGACGAATCGGTCAAGGTGTCCGATCTCCACTGTGCCTAGATCGTTGAGGATAGCACGTTCTTTCAGCCACATTAGAGTCTTCGCCAGGCGTCCCCGACGGTCTTTGAGCGAGTCCTCGATGGCCGACGCTACAGGTGTCGAATGGCCGTTGGTTGACTTGGTCTTCACCTCGGCACACATGACCTTGTCATCTGTGGAGGGGACGGGCCACCGAGGCAGTTCGAACTGTACGACATCAGAGCCCTGCGAAGCTTTCGTGCGACCGCTCTTCAATCTCCACATCTTCGGGTCCAGAACATCGGCTGGATGAGCTAGCGAGGCCAGGTAGAACGCCGTCATGATCTCGCCGTAGTCGCCCGCCATGACCGAGCCCTTGGGGGGAATTACCGCGCCGAGGATCGTCTCGTGCGGCTGTTTTGTCTCCGCCGAGCGGCGTTGTAGCAGCTTGTCAGAGATGTAGCAGCGGCGTGCCGGAACGCTGAGCATCTCCGTCCAGGCCTTAGTTCGCCCTGGTTCCACCTTCACAAGGACGAATGACGTGTTGTCAGCCTCGCTGAAAAACGTCCGAACCTCGGCGAGGTCAACCCCAAGTTCTCTCATGTATTCCCGTTCCAAGGCGGCCCGACGCAACTGGCCGCGCTCGGCGGCCACACAAGTCTGTCTGCGTGCTCCAGCTACCATCGGCGCTGCGGCATTGTTTGT
This sequence comes from Amycolatopsis sp. VS8301801F10, assembly GCF_046195355.1. Classification (NCBI taxonomy): domain Bacteria; kingdom Bacillati; phylum Actinomycetota; class Actinomycetes; order Pseudonocardiales; family Pseudonocardiaceae; genus Amycolatopsis; species Amycolatopsis sp. VS8301801F10. The sequence continues at coordinate 3,741,258 of NZ_CP176065.1, forward strand.
TACGCAACGGATCCGCAAGTAGCATCGGCGAGATCGGGTCGTAACGCTCACCGGGTGTGCAATGCGCGGTCTTCTGAGTGCTTCCGATGCTGCTCCGGGCGTCCTCGGCCGTCCCGCCCGGTGAGCATGCTTGTCGACGTCATCGTATGGGCACTACTCCCTGGTGGACGGACGGCGCTACGGTCCTCGCATTGCTGGTGGGTTGGGGCACCGCGGGCTAGGTTGCACCGGGTCATTTTCGTACCGGCCGGTCGCTGACGGTCTCTGCAAGATTCGCGTCCCAGTTCCGCTCCTCTAACGGAGGGCGCATTGGAGTGCGACCGCGGTTGCCTGGTTGGCCTTGTGTTCGGTCGGAGAGCGTAAAAGGGCGTCGGTTCGCGGCTGCAGCGCCTTCGCCAACACGTGCAGCCGATAAGTCAGGGTGGAGGTGTGCTTTTGAAACTGGGTGGACCGGAGCACTGCCGATACATGTTAGCCGTAACTCCGGGATAGCCGAACAGTTCGCAGCGGGTGCCCGTTACTTTCCTGTGCTAATGGGTCGAGACCTGTCTTATTTAAGGTCGAACTGTCGGAGCCATTCCGTGTCTCCTGCGGCTACAGTGGCCACGAGTGCACCACTGAGCAGAATCATATAAAGCGTGAATTCCAACGCGCCTCCGTGGCGTTCGACTCCTTCGTTGAAGGTAACATCGGGCGCGTCAGGGTGGCCGATCAAGCCAGCGGCGTAGGTCAGATCTGCGGTGTCGATGCCCATCGTGTCGGATAACCAGTTGACGGCGTCGCGGGCTTGTTCTGCCGTGATGTGTTCCCGACTGCCGGCAAGCCACGCCATCAAGGTGGTTGTTACCGCGGCAGGATCAAGGTGGTCGTCTAGGACAGCGGTCGGTGGGCCTTGCGTCGGATCTTCCAGCCAGATGGAGATGCCAGCGCGCAGGCGTTTGGCGACTCGGGCGAGCGACATCTCGGAGACGTCGGGACGGTAGCTGTCGCGAAGCCGTTTAGCTTTGCGTGCACGTCTGCGCTGGTCTTTGCCGGTCATGTTCTGAGGTTCTCACAGCGAGGCGTCCTGCGGTGTTAGCCGTGGGCATCCGTGCCGCCGCGGCCTCGTCGCGCAGTCGTCAGCGTGGCTCATGGGCAGTTGGCGAGACAGTCGGCTTCGGTCGGCCATAGCCTCTGTCTTACGTCGGTGGATAACTCGGCCTCGATCCGCGGAAGGTATGGCCATACGGCGGGCGGAGCAACGTCACTCGACCGAGCTCTCGTGACCTCATCGTCAGATGGCTTCCTCGGAGCTGGCGGCCGATCCGGCGTGTGGCGGAAGTTCAGCGGGTATCGGAGCTGTCTTGGCTAGGTGAGCGAGTGGAGGACGATCTGTGCCCTGCCGCAGTTGCTGGCTGGCTGGCAGGATCGGTGAGGTGAACGGTGGTGTCATGCTGACTGTTGTTCTCGGCGTCGGGGTGCTGTTGGTTGCCCTTGGGGTGGCGACTGCGCTCGTGCTGCGGGCTACACGTGCCTCGACGGGAGAGAGACTGCCTGATCTTGCATGGGGCGGTACGGCGCGGCAGTTCGAGTGGAGCGTTGACAGGCTCGCTGGCTTGACCTTCGACATGAGGCGGTTTGAGAGCAGCGTCGACATGCTTGCCAGCTTGCAGCCGATGCTCGCGGACCTGGCTTTCCGCGTGACGGAGCCGACGGGGAGCGGCCCTGCGGAGGTCACTGACGCACGGATCATCGCCGAGTTGAACCACGCGCTCCAAACGCCGCTGCGCGGTCTCAGTTACGCCGTGCGGAACCTGGAGAAACTCTCAGACGACGTGCTGATCGAGGAGCGGGTCAAACGACTGGCGGACATGGCCGCGATGCTCGACAGCTGCACCGCCGCGTTGGCCACCTTCCGCGGCCTGGTCAACACGGTCGCCTCGGTGCCGTCGCGGCAGCCATCCCTCAACGAGGCAGTTCGCGCTTTCGGCGAGTCGCTCTCAAGGCCGACCGACGAGCCGATCGCGATCGACGTCGTGGGCCTGCCGGATCGGGTCGACGGATTCTCCAACCACTACCTGCTCACCATGCTTCAGCCGCTGGTGGAGAACGCGGTCGAGGGCTGCGTTCCCGGCGGCACGATCGAGATCGTCTGCATCGACCATGGCGACGCGGTCGAGTTCACCGTGTCCAACCCGGTGGCTTATCCGGTCGACGAGGCCGTCCTGTTCTCGCCACGGCGCACGACGAAGGACGGGCACCAGGGCCTGGGCATATCCATCGTTTCCCGGCTCGCGGAGTTCGAACGGGGTGAGCTGACTGCGGACATCACCGACACCGGCGTGCGGATGCGCGTCGTCCTGCCGAGGAGGTAGCCATGCACCCGGAGATCCTCGTCGTAGACGACGACCGCATGTACGCCCAGAACCTGGCCGAATGGCTGCGCAACCGAATGCCGCACGAGGTTGCACACACCGACGACAAGGACGAGGCGCTCGACCTGGTGAAGTCCACGTACGTGCGGGTGGCGATCCTTGACCAGCGGATGCGCCGCAAGCTCGGCATGGACGGAACTGAGCTCGCTGCCGAAATCCGGGCAATCGACGCACGGGTCCGTGTCATCATCCTCAGCGGCGAATCCGATGTTCGGGACTACCAGAAGTCCAACGAATTGCGGCTGCGACACCTGGTGAAGGGCGACGACGAGATCCTGTTACGGGAAATTCGGCTGGCGCGACAACAGTATCTGCTTGATTTGGAGCGTAGCGCCGAGATGAAGGCTGAGGTCATCGGGCAATACCGACCCCGTGTGTTCCTCCGCCGCCCGGCAGTGGAATTTAAGAAGCTCGGCGAGGAATACGTCTCCACTACTCCGGACGCCGACGAGCACGACTTCCGGACGTTGGTGCACGTCAACGCTGGCCAGTCGGTCACCGAAGCGCGGATCCGCACATTCGGCCACGATATAGAGATCGAGGAAGAGAGCACGCGGCAATTGGAGGCCACCGGATTGTTCCGGGACGTGGTGATCGCGCAGCTTACGACCAGCTTGAAATCGGCGATCCGCGAGCGCGGCCGGTTCACCGTCACTGAACAGGAGAAGCACAGCAGCGAGCAGCGGTTCGAGGTGCCAGAGAAGGATCAGACCGAGGGTGTGGTCGCATTCGCTATCCAGGAAGCGCCGCTATACCATCGCAAACGCGCATTGATCCAAGTCTCGTGCGAGTGCTGCGGTCACCAGGATGTTGTCACGGTCGGTTTCCGCGAGCCGAGCGGCCAGATCCGACGTCGCCGCGTCGACTACCTTACGGACAACAAACAGCGGATTACCGAGATTGGCGTGCGGTGAACACCGCAAGCTGGGCACGTTGCCCGTTTGTCAGAGCTGCCTCCTCGATGACGACGTCGGGCCGCGATGTACGACGCGATCGAGGAGCACGTCGAGTTGATCGCGGCGTACGGCAAGACCGACGATCCGCGGGGTGGGACGGCGCAGTGGCGGCGGTCGATTGGCGTCGTCGATTCACCGATCGACGGCACGTTGAAGCGCTGCTTGAACCTGTGGGTGCCGGAAACGCTGTCATAGGTTCTGACCAGCGGATTCGTGGCGTGTGGGCGGGTGGTTGATGGGGTGACTGCCCGGTGGTCGATGATCACGAGTTGTGGTCATGAGGTTTCTGTATCTGCTGGTGGCGCGGGTGTTCGGGTGGCTGGTGCTGTGTGCGCGGCCCGCGGCTGCGAAGGATGTGGAGATCCTCGTGCTGCGTCATCAGTTGGCTGTGCTGCGGCGCCAGGTGACGCGGCCACATCTGACCTGGGCTGATCGCGCTGTGTTATCGGCGTTGGTGCGGCTGGTGCCGAACTGGCGTCGGTTGACGTTGATCGTGTCGCCACGGACGATCTTGCGATGGCACGCCTCGTTAGTGCGGCGTAGGTGGACCTGTCGACGCCAACCAGGGCGCCCGGCGGTCGCGGCAGCGATCCGCCGGTTGGTGCTGGAGATGGCCCGGGACAACCCACGATGGGGCTACCGACGAATCCACGGTGAACTCGTCGGGCTGGGGCACACAGTCGCGGCATCGACGGTATGGACGATCCTCAAGGCTGCAGGCTTGGACCCGGCACCGCGCCGAACGGGACCGACATGGAAGCAGTTCCTCACTGCCCAGGCTAAGGGCATCCTGGCGGTCGACTTCTTCCACGTCGACACGGTGTTGCTGCGCCGGTTGTACGTGTTGTTCTTTGTTGAACACGACCGTCGTCGTGTCCATGTTGCAGGGGTGACCGCTCATCCGACTGCGGAGTGGGTGGTTCAGCAGGTCCGGAATTTGCTGATGGAGCTTGATGGTCGCGTGGACTGTCTGCGGTTTCTGATCCGTGACCGCGACGCGAAGTTCACCACTGCGTTCGATACGGTATTCGCCTCGGTCGGCATCGACATCCTGCGCAGTCCTGTTCGGGTGCCTCGGGCGAACGCGATCGCTGAACGCTGGGTGGGCAGCGTTCTCCGCGAGTGTCTGGATCGGATGCTCATCGTCAACCGGCCTCATCTCGAACAGGTCCTGGCCGAGTACGTCGATCACTTCAACCACCATCGACCTCATCGCTCCTTGGGCCAACGACCGCCCGAACGGCGGGTTCCGGTCCGGATGCGTGAGGCCAGATCGGTGCGTCGGCACGGTCGACGTGGTGGTCTGATCTACGAATATCAGCAGGTCGCATGTGTGACACAGTTTTCGGCACCCACAGGTTGTGGACGTGGAAGTCCAGGCCTTGTTCGTTGTCGGCGTTGAAGACCATGATTGCTCGGCCGTTTTTGACCATGTCGATGACGCGGGTCCACATGAGTTCGCGGACTCGGGCGGTGACGGTGCCGACGAAGACTCCGGGGGGAGATTTCGAGCAGCCAGCGGGTGAGGCGGCCGCGGAGGCCGACGGGGCAGGCGGCGACGACGAGGACGGTCATCGGTCCTCGTCGAGGTCGTCGTAGTTGGTGCCGGCGGCGACGGCGGTGCCGCGGTCGTCCCAGAGCATGACGACGTTGCCGGGGTCGTCGAAGGCTTCGGGGCCGTATTCGACGGCGTCGTCGTTGTCGAGGAGGGTTTTGATGTCTTGGACGCAGGTGTCGAGGAAGGTGGTGGCGCGGATGTGGTCGCGGACGGCGCGGCGGGTTTCGGTGCCGATGGGGATGGTGATGTCGGCTTTGTAGATGTCGGCGATGTCGTAGACGAAGGATGTGGCGTGTCCGGTGTGGACGAATCCGAGTCCGGGGGTGCAGCCGAGGGCGACGATGACGGCGTGGACGGCGCCGTAGAGCCTCGTGTTCGAGGTAGGTCCATTCGACGCCGGTGCGGTTTCGTGCGTTGGTGGCTGGGGCAGCGCGCGATGGCGCTCTCGTCCGGCTGGAATGTGCCAGCTGGCCGCGCTTCCTGTGATTTCGACGGTCTCAAAGTGGCCTGAGCTAAGATTACCCTTGTCTGTGCCCGCCTAGGCGGGCACAGACAAGGTGCGGGAAGCCGCGACGATGCTGGTTACGCAGCTCGTGCGCGACTCCCCGCTCGGTCATGCCAACTGGGATACCGCTATCGCGATTGCCAGCGTGATGACCAGCGGCCCGATCACCTTGCATGTGATCGGGCCGCTCACCCGCACTGTGACGTGGAACCGGGCTCGATGCCGCTTCCGACGTTTCATGTGCCTCACCTCCCTCCGCGGCCAGCTGGTCCGTGGAACGAGGCGATGACTGGCAGCCTAGCGGGTGCGAGAGAGCTCCGTCTCACTACCTGCCGCTATAGGCAAGGCGTAGTGCTCACTCAGTGACCGAAGTTCCTACTGCGGTAGTGTCACGTCCCGAAGGTGATGGTCGCTTCGAGTCACGCGCCCGTTGCGTAAGCGAACAGAGGTGATGCCAGTTTCTCTGCGAAGCAGAGGTGGCCCTGCGTAGTGCTCTGAGGGGTGACGGCTTCCCCGCGCGAGCGGGGGTGGGTTCGCGGAGATTTTGCCGGCACCGCATTTTGGTGCACGTCGGTGACGCCTTACCTCTGAAGGGTGTCAATTTCCTGTGGTTTCCGGGTGTCCTAACTGTTGTATTGCGGGGTGGTGTCTGAACCGTCGGCCGCGAGTCCTGTATGGTTTTCGGCCTTGGTTCTTCGTGGGTTCGAAGTTGACGAAGGTGTGTGAGCATACTGCGCGCGAACGGTACACCGGTGATCGAACCGTGGGGGAAATCAGTCGGTCGTGTCGGCTGTCATCCGTTGGCGTGTCACGTGATCGACACGTTCGCAGTGGCTTGGCGTCTGGCTCCTCGGCTGGTTCGTGGCCGGTTGCGCGCGTCGGTGGAGGAATCGTTCTGTGCACTGGGGGACGCCTGGAGATGGGCGGCTTTTCTCTGTGCGTTGCATGATCTGGGGAAGTATTCACCGGCGTTTCAGTCGTTGAATCTTTCGCTGGCGAAGAGCCGGATCGGCGCGTGGGGGATCGACGCGGTCGAGTTCGTGGCGAAACCGGCCAAGGCGTCGGGTCGTGTTGATGCGCCTCACGGAATTATCACCGCGTTTCATCTTCGAAATATGCTGACAGAGTGGGGTGCGACGAAGGAAACCGCAGTGGGGATCGCGGCGATGCTCGGCGGGCATCACGGGTATTTCCCCGCGGATCAGGACGTGCGACAGGTGCGGGGAGAGCGAAACAGCCACGGACAGCGGACGTGGGCGGAGGCGCGGACGGGGATGGCGGTGGAGTTGGCCGGGTTGTGCGGGTTGCCGGATCCGCGGACGGTGCTGTGGGGCGAGGTCCGGTTGCCGTCGCCGGCCGCGATCGCGTTGGCGGCGTTGACGTCGGTGAGCGATTGGATCGCGTCCGACCGGGACAATTTCGCGTACACGCCGGACGACGTCGATCTCGATGACTACGTCGCGCACGCGCACGCGCAGGCGGAGAAGGCTGTCGCACGGCTGGCGTTGGACCCGTGGTCACCGCCGCGGGAGCTGGGGTTCGCGGCGATGTTCGGAGAGCCTCCGCGTCCGATGCAGCAGTTGGTCGAGCAGGTGGTCGGGGAATTGCGGGAGCCTGCGCTGGTGGTGGTGGAGGCTCCGACGGGGGAGGGCAAGACGAACGCTGCGTTGCAGGCGGCGGCGATGCTGGTGCGGCGGCTGGAGTTGGCCGGGTTCTACGTCGCGTTGCCGACGCAGGCGTCGAGCAAGCAGACCCGCGATGTCATCCACAAGATGCTCGGAAAGCTGGGCGACAACACCGGGGTGAGCCTGGTGCACGCGGGTGCGCGCGAGGTCCTCGAGCAGGAGGCGGTGATGCCGTCGGAGGTCGGTGTCGACGAGGGCGATTCCGCGGCGGAGGCTCAGGCTTGGTTGACGCGGAAGCGGAGTCTGCTGGCGGTGCTGGGCAGCGGGACGGTCGACCAGGCGTTGATGGCGGCGTTCCGCGGCGGTCATGTGTTCGTGCGGTTGGCGGGGCTGGCCGGGAAGATGGTGGTGATCGACGAGGTCCACGCCTACGACACGCACATGTCGACGCTGCTGCAGCGGCTGTTGGCGTGGCTGGGTGCGCTGGGTGTTCCGGTGGTGCTGCTGTCGGCGACGCTGCCGTCAGGGCGTCGGCGCGATCTTGTCGCGGCGTGGCAGGCGGGGGCGCGGGGATGCCGGCCGGACGAGATCCCGGAGGCTGCCTCGACCGCGGGGTATCCGCGGGTGACAGTGGCAAGCGCGACGGACTCGCCCCGCGAGCACGAAGCCAAGCTGTCGAAGCTGAACATCAATCGTGTCGTGCGTCTGGAGCAGATCGAAGACGGTCAGGTCGTGGACTGGGCGCTGGCCGAAGCCGCCAAGGACCGCTGTGTCGCTGTCGTCCAGAACATTGTCAAACGAGCGGTCGGCACCTACGAGAAACTGAAGGCGCGGATCGCGCAACTGCCTGAAGCGGAGCGGCCGTTGCTGCTGGTGATCAACAGGTCGTTGCCGCAAGCGAAGCGATCGAAGGTCGAGAAGAAGCTGCGCGAAATGTTCGGCGAGAAGGGGATCCGGCCGCGGCGGGCGATCGTAGTGGGCACGCAGGTGCTGGAGCAGAGCCTGGATCTCGACTTCGACGGGCTGCTGACCGACCTGGCTCCGATCGACTCGCTGTTCCAGCGTTTGGGGCGGGTGCACCGGCACCGTCGGGACGTGGACCGCGGGGAGCTCGTGTTGACGATCACCGGCGTGGCCGACACAGCTGCCGGGCCGCGGTTTCCTCGGTATCTGCACACCGTGTACGCGCCGGCCGTACTGATGCGCACCTGGGCGGTGCTGAAAGACATGACGACGATCGAGTCGTGGCCGAAGATGACCGAACTAGTGGAGGAGGTGTATGGGGACCGGGTCGCGTGCCCGGCGGGGTGGGAGCGCGAGTGGTCCTTGGCCGCGCAACGGATGAAGGCCGCCCGGCACAGAGATGCGAGGGCGGCCGGGATCGCGTGTCTTCCGTATCCGCACCGGGTGGATGAGTTGTTCGAGCTGACCGAACGGCCGGGACGTCGCCGCACGCGCAAGGGTTCGGGCGGGTGCCGGTGAACGGAGAGGACGAGACCGGGGGACTGTCGGTCCGGGTGGTGCTCTACTGCGGCGAGTCGGACGGCGCACCGACGCCGGTGTGCCCGGACAGCGAGGACCCGCTGGATTCGTCGACGGTGCTGACCGCTCCGGCCGGGGTTCCCGCGGCGGTGGTGCGGGCATTGCTGGCGACCGACGTGCCGGGAGAGTTCGCGCAGGACCCGTGGCTGAACCGGCATCGCGCGCTGGTGTTCGTCGACGGCCGCTGCCGGGTCGGGGGCCACGAGTTGCGCTATCACGACAAGTTCGGGGTGTATGCGAGCGAGGAGTCATGACGGCGTCGTTCGACCTGATCACCCAGCCCTGGATCCCCGTGGTGTACACCGACGGCCGCGACGGCGAGGTCGGGCTGGCCGAATTGTTCGCCTCGGCTCACGACATCCGGCGGATCACGGGGGCGACGCCGCCGATGACCGCCGCGCTGCACCGGCTGGTCTTGGCGTTCCTGCATCGTGCGTACGGCCCGGCACGCGCCCAGGACTGGGGCGATCTGTGGAAAGCGAAGACCTTCAACGTGGCGAAGGTCGGCAAGTACGCGACGTCGTCGGGTGCCTCGTTCGATCTGTTCGATCCGCAGCGGCCGTTCCTGCAGTGCCCGGGGCTGCCGGAGGCACGGAAGTCGACGGTGGCGAAACTGGTTCCGGATTTGGCGGTCGGCAACAACGTGACGCTGTTCGATCACACGGTCGCCGGCGACCGTGTCGAGCTGACGCCGGGGGAGGCGGCGCGGTGGCTGGTCACCGCGCACGCCTACGACCCGGGCGGCATGAAAACCCCCGCCACGAAGGTCAAATCGTCGAAACGGGCCCCGTGCAACAGTTTCGCGGTCGTGCTCGTGGAAGGCAGCACGCTGAAAGAGACCTTGTTGCTCAACGCGGCACGGCACGACCCGAAGGACCCGGTGGACGTGCCGGCGTGGGAGCGGCAGGTGCCGGGCGCGGAGCCGGACAAGCGCCGCAGCGACGGGTGGACCGACGTGCTCACGTGGCCCGCGCGCCGGGTCCGGCTGTTCCCCGAGACGCGCGACGGGACGACGGTGGTGGCGGAGGCGATCCTGAGCCCGGGCACGGAATTCGTCGACGACGACGTTCTCCCTCAGGTGGAGCGGATGGCGGCGTACCGCACGCCGCTGACCCCTGGTGGGCGGCCGAAGCCGGGTGCGCCGATGCTGCCGGTGCGGCTCTGGCTGGTCCGGGGCGCGTGGCGGCACAGCGTCGAACTGCTGCTCGTCGACCCGTGGAAAGAGGAGCGGAGCAAGCAGCGCCCGGTCGCGCTGAAGGACCTCGCCACGCATACCGAGCGGGGCCGGATCCCGGACGAGACCGTCTACACGTTGCGGATGTTCGGGCAGCAGCTGGACAAGAACGCCAGTGTCGTCGAAGCCTATTTCGAGGAAGCGGTCCCGGCCCCGGTCGCGCTGATCCGCGCCAGCAAAGGCAAAGGCAAAGACGACGGCGGAGAGAATCCGGTGGCGGGTCTGGTCGGCTGCGCGATCGAGCTGGCCGACGACGCCGGCGCGGCGCTGCGGATCATGCAGCGGGAGTATCACAAGGAGATGCGTGCGATTCCGGGCGAGTCGGTCGATCTTCCGTACTGGCCGGAGCTGCCGCGCCCGTTCGGCCGGTTCCTGCGCGAGCTCAACGCCGCGACCGCAGCCGGGCAGTCCGAGCGGCGTGTGATGGAGCGGTGGCAGCAGACGGTGGGATTGACGGCCCGCCGGGTCGCCGACGACTGGGCAGAGGGCGTCGCCGCGTCCGGCCGCAGCCTCCGCGTGCTGGGCAAGCACCAGACCGCGTTGCACAAGCGGCTGCGCGCCTTGTCGGGGCGGTTCGAGGCGCAGATCGTCAAGTACCTCACGAAGGATGATGCCGAGTGAGCGCACCCGTGTCCGAGCGCCGTGCGATGTTCGTCAAAGACCTCTACACGCTGCAGGGCGGTCTCGAGTCGCGCAACACCGCGCTGCGGTCCGCCAGCCGGCGGACGCTGGCCGGGCTGCGCCGCGGCCTGGCGGCCGGGCAGGCGGGGCTCGGGACGCACGAGATCGTGTTCCGCCACGACCCGCCCGATCCGGAACTGGACGCGTGGCTGCTGGTCGCCGGCCTGTTCGCGACCCACCCGAAAGGCGGTCGCGGTCGCGGCTCGCTCGGGATGGCTATGCACGCGCTGCAGGAGAAACGCGGCGATGCCGCGACGCGGCGATTCGACCAGCTGCTGCTGCGCGACCGCCCCGGGCTGCCGCACCACCTGCGGCAAGTCGTCCGGTTGCTGGCCTCGGACGGCATCCCGGTCAACTACGGCGTCCTGCTCGACGACTTGGTGACTCTCCTGGGCGAGGGATATCGGGGCGAGAGCGCCCACCGGGTCCGGCTGCGCTGGGCCCGCGACTTCCACACCGGCCCCCGGACCGCACCGGCTGCGGCCGAGCGGCCGTCCGCGACCGCGACGACTGAATAATTTCTCTTGGGAGACAACGTGATCATCGAGCTTCATCTGCTGCAGTCCTTCCCCGTCAGCAACCTCAACCGCGACGACGTCGGCCAGCCCAAGACCGCGACGTTCGGCGGCGCCACCCGAGGCCGGATCTCCAGCCAGAGCCTCAAACGCGCCGCACGCCTGCTGTTCGCCGAGCACGGCCTGGCGAAACACGAGACCGCGACCCGCACGAAACGCCTGTGCGACGCCGCCGTCGCACAGCTGGCCGAGCAAGGCCGGGACGCGGGCGAGGCGCGCAAGGTCGTCATCGCCGGGCTGGAATCGCTCGGGTTCGGCGTCGACCAGGTCACCGGCCTCACCGAATACCTCCTGTTCGTCGGCGCCGACGCCGTCGACTGCCTGGCCGGCTACTGCGACAAACGCTGGGACGACCTGCTCGCCGTGGCCGCGGCGAAAGAAGGAACCAAGAAACCGGCCAAGATTAAGCCGGATGCCGCCGCGCGCGCCGAGGCGGCGCGTCTGCTGGACGCGACCCGGGCCGCGGACATCGCGCTGTTCGGCCGCATGATCGCCGACAACAAAGACTTCAACGTCGACGCCGCCTCCCAGGTCGCGCACGCCCTCTCGACCCACGCTGTGGCACCGGAATTCGACTTCTACACCGCGGTCGACGATTTGAAACCCGACGGCGAGTCCGGCGCGGACATGCTGGGCACGGTCGACTTCAACACCGCCTGCTACTACCGCTACGCCAACCTCGATCTCGAGCAACTGCACGGCAATCTCGGGGGCGACGCCGATCTCGCCGGGCGCGCCGCGACCGCGTGGCTCGGCGCGTTCGTCCACGCCGTTCCCGGCGGCATGCAGAACACGACCGCCGCGCGCACCATGCCGGACACCTTCCTCGGCGTCGTGCGGGAACGTGGCGCCTGGAACCTCGCGAACGCGTTCCTCGCCCCGGTCGCCGAGACAGACTTGATGGCGGCCTCCACCGCCCGCCTCCTCGAGCACTACGGCAAGCTCCGTGGTTTCTACGGCAGCGACGGCATCCACACCGCCGTCGCTGCCTCGGCCACCGGCGACCTCCCGGAGACCGACGGCGTCGAGACCGCCGGCACGCTCGCCGCGTTCACCGCACGCCTGCTCGCGCCCGCGACGGCCGGCGTATGAACTGGACCTTGGCGCTGTGCATCGACGCGCCGATGCAGTCCTGGGGGCAGCGTTCCCGCGGCGTGCTGCGCGACACCGCGCTCGAGCCCACCAAGTCCGGGATCGTGGGACTGCTGGCCGCCGCTACCGGCGTCGCCCGCGACGACGAGGAGCGGATCGCGGAACTGGCCGCGCTGCGGTTCGGCGTCCGCGTCGACCGCGAAGGCTTGCTCGAACGCGACTACCACACCACCCAGAACGTCCCCACCACCTCCGGCGGCGGTCACCGCACCGTGGTCAGCGAACGCTACTACCTCGCCGACGCCCTGTTCCTCGTCCTGCTCGAAGGACCCTCGGATCTCCTCGCCCGCCTGGCCGACGCCGTCACCGCACCGCGGTGGCCGCTGTTCTTCGGGCGCCGCGCGTTCGTACCGACCCGGCCCCTGTTCAAAACGCTCGCCGAGCAGAGCCTCGACGACCTGATACGCGCCCACAAATGGCTCGAACACCCCGACCGCGCACAGACCGCGGCCGGGGACCGGCAGCGGCCGGGACTGCGCACGGTGATCGACTGCCCGCCTGATGACCCCCGCGCCGAACCCCGGCACGACGTGCCGTACTCCTTCGCCGACGGAGACCGCCGCTACGGACCGCGCACCGTGGCCGTCGACGAGGTCCCGTTGACCGACACGATGATCCCGTCCGAGGAAACTCGATGTTCCTGAGCAAACTCACCGTCAACACCCAGTCGCGCACCTTCCGCCGCGACTACGCCAACGTCCACGACATGCACCGCACCCTCATGTCCGCCTACCCCGAACTGCCCCAAGACAACGGAGTCCGGCAGGCACACGGCGTCCTCTGGCGGCTCGACAGCCTCCGCGGCGGCTTCGTGCAATACGTGCAAAGCCACACCGAACCCGACTGGGACAACCTTCCCGCCGGGCACCTCGCCTGGCCTGCCGAAGTCCGCCCCCTGCAACCCGTTCTCGACGCCGTCACCTCGGGCCGGCGCTTCACGTTCCGGATGGTCGCCAACCCGACCAAATGCGACGGACAGACCCGCAAACGCATCCCCTACCGGCAACCCGCCGAACAACTGGAATGGCTTATCCGCAAAGGCGAACAGCACGGCTTCGTCATCCCCACCGCCGGAAACGGCCAACCGGACGTCGCCGTGACCGGCGTCCCCACCATCACCGGACGCAAGAACACCACCACGAAAATCACCGTCGAAGCCGTCCGCTACGACGGACGGCTCGTCGTCACCGACACCACCGCATTCACCCAGGCCCTCGCAAACGGAGTGGGACGCGCGAAAGCCTATGGGTGCGGACTGATCAGCATCGCGCCAGCTGCCTAACCCGGGAACCGTCTTCGATCCGCGGAGACATGCCAGCGATCCCCTTCCCGGGATCGACGGCCGCACCGCTGGGTGCACCAGCAAGCGAACCGGCGGTTCCAGCCTGGACATGTGGGCATCGGCTGCTGAGGACAGAAATGTTCTCGAGCAAGGGTATGCCACTGCCTCCCACGCCGTCGGCACGACGTGCTGGACGTGAACCTGCACCACCATCACGTCAGCCCCGTGTTCCCATGACAGCAACGAGTTGCCGGAGGTCTTTCGCCGGGCGAAGAGTTCGGGAATCGGTGTCATATAAGGAAGAACAGATCTGCTTGCAAAGCAAGTGGCGGCGTCATCGACGGGCCAGTTCGCGACGGAAAGATCAACCACGCGCGCGGGGAAGACGACTCGTACGCGCTGCAGTGCGCGGTCTACCTGGGACCATCCCCGCTCGTGCGGGGAGAGCAAACTCATGTGGCTGACGGTGCCGGATGTGCCGGGACCACCCCTGCCACTCGCACGGGGAAGACAGGGCCGACCACAGCACCGAGCCAAGGAAGTGGGGACCACCCCTGCTCGCGCGGGGAGAACGAGGCTGTTCCGCTGGAGCCGCCCGCCGCGTGGAGACCACCCTCGCTCGCGCGGGGAGAACATGACCCGTTCCTTGAAAGCCCAGCCAGTGTCGGGACCACCCCCGCTCGGGCGGGGAGAACAACACGCTGGCGATGTAGCTGTCGGGCACGTCCGAACCACCCCCCGCTCGTGCGGGGAAGACCAGGTCTCGGCGAAACCCGCCGACCGTCCCCTGGGACCACCCCCGCTCGCGCGGGGAGAACCAGAAGCTCGCCGGGGGAGAGCGGCTGATCGAGGGACCACCCCCGCTCGCGCGGGGAGAACCGCGGCACGTCGTGCCCGCCGCTGCTGGATTGGGGACCACCCCCGCTCGCGCGGGGAGAACCAGCAGGCGGTCCTGACGTGCCAGGTGGAGCAGGGACCATCCCCGCTCGCGCGGGGAGAACGGCGACGTATCCGGAACGACCCTGTTCAAGTCCGGACCATCCCCGCTGGCACGGGGAGAACCACAGCAACCGGGAGTGGAACGGACGGCGACCCGGACCACCCCCGCTCGCGCGGGGAGAACGATGGCGGACAGGCGGTGGCATGCGGATCCGGGGGACCACCACCCCCGCTCGCGCGGGGACCACTTCTTGACCTGAGATTTTACCTGGAGTCGCTGGTTTTCATCCACTTGTGTCGAGAAGCGTGGACTGCTGGGGTCAAGTAGTTGGTCGCTGGCATTGGCCGTGCTCGTTGGCGAGGTCTGGTCCGTTAGCTGATGTCGTGCGGTGCAGGGCTTTGCGTCGGCGCTCCTGTTGTTCGCGTCTCGTTGAGAGGGGCGGTTGTTGCAGACCGGGTGACAAGGGTTATCGCGTGACGTTGGCGAGACTCGGACGGGTCCGGGCCGAACCGGGGACTTCCGAACCCGTGTCCGCAATCGGGAGTCTGACGAGGCTCTGACCGTGTTTTGCGCACTGTCCCCTGGTTGAGGCAAGGTCGTCGCGATGGAGGCCGTCGCCGATTCGTGGGCGATGGCCTCCACCGCTCTGTCTGGTGTCTCTATTGGACGACGGTGAGGGTCCAGCGTTGGTTGAGGCCGACGAGGTCCATCCATTGGTTGACGAGAGTGCCGTTGGCGGTTCCGCTGTTGTAGGCGTCGATGACCTTGCCTGTCTTGACGTTGCGCAGTGCGAGGGATCCGTTGGGTGCGGTGGTGAATTCCCATTGCTGCTCGATGCCGTTGTGGCAGGAGAACTGGGTGATGGGTGTGCCGTTGGCGATGTCGCCGCGGCTGAGGTTGAGGCATTTGCCGGAGTTGCGGTTCGTGAGCGTGTATTTGTTGTCTCCGAGGCTGCTGAGGTCCCAGAGTTGTTTGGGTGCGGTGGTTGAGCAGTCCCAGAGTTCGGTTGCGCGGGAGTCGGCGCGGGCGTCGCTGCCTACGCCGGAGACTTGGAGGCATCGTCCTGATTGGACGCCTTTGAGCTGGATGGTTTTCGCGGTGACGGTGGTGGTGCTGTAGGCGACGGTGCCGCCGCCTTCGCTGCTCCAGTCGATCCGTCCGTTGCGGAAGGTGTTGCGCCGTCCGTTCGGGAGGGCGAACTCGTCGCTGGTGGGGTAGCCCAGGAACGACTTCTCGGCGCCGAGCCCGGTCCATTTGGCGCGGATGTCGCCGTAGACGGCGTGGGCGCCGGTGGTGGGGTGGAAGTAGATCGCTCCGCCGGCGCTGGTGAAGTTGCTGAAGCGGCCGGCCCCGTCGGTTGTGGCGGTGGTGTCGGTGGCGGGGTAGCCGAGGATCCCGGTTTCGTAGCCGAGGCGGGCGTACGCGTCGTATACCTGGCCGTGGACGGCGACGGCTCCGGTGCCGGGGGTGTAGTAGATGGCGCCGCCGGAGAACCGCTGGACGCGGCGTCCGTCGGCGCCGAGGTTCTGCTCGCCGGACAGCGGGTGCCCGAGCGCGCCGGCTTCGTAGCCGAGCGCGGCGAACTTCTTGTGGATTTCGCCGGTGACCGCTACGGGCGTGGAGTTGGCCAGCCAGTAGATCGCGCCTCGCGTGAAGTGGAAATAGGAGATGTTGTCGGGACTGTGGATCATTTCGTCGGTGGTGGGATAGCCGAAGGTGTCGATGTTGCCGTGGTTGGCCCAGTAGCCGCCGATGCCGCCGAAGAGCAGGTGCGCGCCGGAGTCGGGGCTCCACATGATGTAGAGGTAGGTGTTGTCCGGGCGACGCAGGAACAGTCCCTGTCCGATGTTGTCCGGTGCCGCCCACTGGTTCTCCAGGGAGCCCTGCAAGGCTTTCGGGCCGCCCAACGAGAGGAGTTTGTCCAGTAGCGGTCCGTTGTAGACGAAGCCGACCCAGGTGTTCGCGCCCCGGTAGGACAGGTAGATCCGGCCCTTCTCGTATTCGCGGTAGCCGGTGTTGTCCGGGTCGAGAACGGCGTCGTGCATGGGTTTCCCGATGGCTTTGCGCAGCACGGGGCTTTCATTGTAGAAGCGGTCGATGGGATGCGGGGCCTGCGGGTCTTCGATGCGCCACAGGGGCGGGTAGTTGTTCACGCCGTTGGTGGCGCCGGGAAGCCAGAGGTAGCGGGTGCGGTCCCCCGCGGGGGCGAGCAGGACTGGTGCGCCTTCGTAGTCACCCCATTCCTGGACGCACCAGGTGGCCTTGGACTTGTACGCGGCGCTGCCGTCGCGGGTGGCGATGCCGGTCAGGGCGGTGACGCCCTCGCCGTTGCCGGTCCACACGAGGTAGTTGTTGGGGCGGGTGTTTGACTCGAAGGAATAGCAGCCCGGGTCGCCGAGCCCGGGCTCGATCTTCCAGGTGAGTTCCGGATGGGGGCCGGGCGACCAGGTGGTCAAGGCGGCGGAGCCGCCGGAGTCGGCGATGTAGTGGTCGGGGTCGGGCAGGATCGGGGTGCGCAGCGTCTGGGCGAGGTGCTGGTGCTGCCCCGTGCTGAGGAAGATCGCCCGGTCCACCGGGGTGCCGGCGAGCGCGGTGTCGGCGGCGGTGACGAGTGCGGGGTGGACTCTGGCCTTGAACGCGCGGGTGCGTATCTCGGTGATCGCGGTGATGTTCTCGTCGTCGCGCTTTTTCATCTCGCGGTCGTGGTCGCTTTGCCAGGCGGCCTTGGTTCCGGTGTCGACGTAGCGTTTCCAGTCCGCGGGGTCAGTGCTGAGCAGCGCCTGATAGGCGGCGGTGTAGACGTCGGTATCCCGGGGGGGCGCGTTTGAGGACCTCGCGCAGGAAGTTCTGGTCGGGCAGCGCGGCGATGGGGTCGTCGGTGGTGATGTTGATGCCGAGGGCGTAGTAGGCCGCGGTGACCCGTGCTTGACGCGCCTTGGCTTCGGTCTTCTGCGCCTCGGTCTTCGACTTGTCTTCGTCGGTGAGGCGGTCGAGGTCTTTCTGGTGCTCGGTGGCCAGGGTGGAGGCCAGGAAGGCCCACTGCTGCTCGGCGGTGCCGGCCAGGGCGGCGCGCGCGGCGGCTTTGACGGCGGTGTCGTTGTGGTCGTCGGCCTTGAGGTCCAGGTACACGATGAAGTCGTACACCGGCTTCGCCAGTTCGAGTTCGCCGACGGGGATTCCGAGCATCGCGGCAGCTTTGACTTTGGTCTCGCGCTCGAGGCGCCGCTGTTCGCGGCGGTCGCGGTCGATCTTCTGGTCCTCGTTGTTCGCCGCGGCCATCCCGGTCTTGATGAAGGCGGTGCAGGCCGTGTCCCCGCTGATGACCGAGGCGACTGCCTCTTCGCGCACTCGCTGGTGCAGGGGATCGAGGGGACGGGGCTTGTCGAGGTCGTCGGCGACCCGGTACATCGCGGAGACGAAGTCGCGGTCGGACAGGACCAGCAGTTCGGGCCCGGCGACGATCCCCAGGATCGCCGCCGCGTCGGCCTTTTCCACATCGGAAGCGTGTTCCGCTGCCGGCGCCAGCGGACGCGCGGACGGCACCGGGGCGCGGGGGAGCGGCGGCAGCTGCCCGGTGGGCAGCGCCGAGGCGGGTTTCGGCGGCGGGCTGGCGTCGGTTCCAGCAGGGGGCGCGGGTCTTCCGTGCGGCGTCCCGGCCGAACTCGGCGCTGGCTGCGTGGCCGCGACAGCGGACGGCGCGGGACATCCGATCACGGCGGCGGCGAGGCTGATGGCCACGAGATTCGTGAGCAATGGTCGTGAACGCTGCGGATGCGGCATGGGATGGAGGTTTTGTCTGGTCACGGATGCTCCAGCCTGGCTAAATTCGAACGAAAGAAGCAAATGCGCACACGCGCACGAGATGCATGAGCGCGATGGTTTTCACAAGGAGCTAGGATCACGTAAGCAAGCAAGGCTTTAAATACCTGTCAGCGGTCCGAGTGTTACAAGCATCGGGATTATATGTGATATAAATCGCATCTTGGATCAAGGTGGGTAAAGTCTGACAAATTTCTGATGTCGCGTAGTCGTGTGCACCCGGTGACTGAGCGAGTCGTGCCGTCGTAATTGATGATCGCTGGCCTCGGTGTGGCAACTCCGCTGAACGTCGCTGTGTCCACGGCTGTCGAAGCTGCTTCGCAAGAACTGACGAGTGCGGTTTCAGTGGCACGCGTTGCGGCATTGGGGAATCGCTGTGGTATTCGATGGCGTGCTATGTAGCGCCGGATTACGCGGAAATTCTGGTGCGTGTCGCCGCGTGGAATGTACTTCGTTCGGGTGCGGAAGCCGTTCTGTGGCAATTTGTGCTGACCGGGCTCTGTGGGGCGCGGGAACGCCCAAGCGAGCGCCGCGCGTAATAGGACCTTAGTCCAGTGGACCTTCAGCACCTACAACGCGACGTATTCAGCCGAGATGACGTGGCAGCGCACGCGTGCTGTCGGGCAGCGTCGCGGACCACGCGTGGTTCGCGATAGTCGGGTTCGCCGAGACGAAAGGTCGCGACACTGCGGTCGCGAAGCTGACGAGCGGGACCTGCCGGGGATCGCGAGCGGCGACCCGAACGCACTCGAACGACATGAAGCGCGGCGTCATCTCCCGCGCCACGAAGCGACGAGGGCCGGCCGCCGAGCAGAGTGTCGGCGACCGGCTCGTCAAGGTGTTGCGCGGTCAGACGGGGATGATGGTCCATTGCTGGTTGGGGTGGACGAGGTCCATCCATTGCTGGATGAGCGTGGCGTTGCCGGTTTGGTTCCCGGCGGCTTCGATGACTTTGCCGGAGGCGACGTTGCGGAGTGCGATGGCGCTGCCGGGGGCGGTGGTGATTTCCCATTGCTGGGGTGCGCCGTTGTGGCAGGTGTACTGGGCGATGTTCGCGCCGTTGTCCGCGCCTGCGGCGTAGAGGTCGAGGCACTTGCCGGAGTTGCGGTTTTTCAGGGCGTATTTGTTGCCGCCGAGGTCGACGACGTCCCAGATCTGTTTGGGTGCGGTGGGGGAGCAGTCCCAGAGTTCGGCTCCGGCGAAGTCGGCTTTGGCGTCGTTGCCGACTCCGGCGATCTGGATGCAGCGTCCGGACTGGACGCCCTTGAATTCGACGGCTTTGGCGGTGACGGGGACGAGGGAGTAGGCGATCGTGAGGCCGCTTTCGCTGCTGTAGTCGATCCGCCCGCCGGCGAAGGTGCTGCGGCGGCCCTTGGGCAGGGGCAGTTCGTCGCTGGTCGGGAAGCCGAGGAAGGACTTCTCCGCGCCGAGGGAGAGCCACTTGTCCCGAATCGCGCCGTAGACGGCGTGTGCTCCGGTGGCGGGTGACCAGTAGATCGAGGCGCCGTTGCTGAGGGTGAGGAATTCGCCCTTGCCGTCGGCGGTCTTGGCGGTGTCGGCGACGGGGTAGCCGAGGATTCCGGTTTCCTTGCCGAATTCCGCGTATTTGGCGCCGATGGCTCCGTAGACGGCCATGGCTCCGCCTGCGGGGGTGTAGTAGATGGATCCGCCGTCGAAGCGCTGGACGAGTCCGCCGTTGGAGCCGAACGGGGTGGCTTCGGTGACCGGGTTGCCCAGTGGTCCGCTTTCGTAGTTCAGCGCGGCGTATTTCTTGTGGATCTCCCCGGACACGATGCGCGTGCCGGTCGTGGCTTTCCAGTAGACGGATCCGCCGGTGAACCGGTTGTAGCGAGCTCCGCCGGTAGGCGATGGCGTTTCATCCGTGGTGGGGTAGCCCAAGGTGCCGTGGTTGTCATTCCACGTCTTGCCGATTTGGCCGTGGACTTCATGCGCACCGCTGGGCGGGCTCCAGACGACGTACATGAGGAGGTCGTCTCCTTGCCGCAATACCGGAATGAGCTGGCCCAAGGTGGAACCGGGCAAGTCGGGGTTGTAATTGGCATAGATGGTCTGCTGGAGCAACGACGATCCGAAGAGCTTGACGAGCTTGTCGAGCGCGGGCCCCTTGCTGATGGCGGAGGCCACCAGATGTCCCTTTTCGTGGGTCAGGTAGATACGGCCTGTCTCGTAGTCCCGGTAGCCGGTGACGTCGTCGTTGATGACGGGGTCGCCGACTGGTTTGCCGATGCCGACGTGCAGTTCAGGGATCTGGTTGTAGAGCCGGTCGAACGGATTGGGCACCTGAGGCTGCTCCGGGTACCAGGCTACAGCGTCGTCGGTGCCCCAGCCGGGTGTGGCGCCGGGGAGGTAGAGCCAGCCGCCGGGAGCGCTGACCGGGCTGATGACGACTCGCCGGCTGCTGACCGGGGGGTTTCTGACGCACCAGGTGGATTCTTGGCGGAACTTGTCGGTGTCGTCGGTCGGGTCGACCTGGACGTTCGCGTTGTTGCCGTCTAGCGGCTGGCGCCAGTGGAGGTAGGAGTTCGGCCGGACGGCGGATTCGAACGAGAAGCAGCTCGGGTCGCTGAGACCGCCGACCACTTTCCACTTCATCTCAGGATGCTCGCCCGGCGTCCACGAGTTCAGCGCGGCGGTGCCGCCCGAGTCTGTGATGTAGGAGTCGTAGTCAGGCGACTCGTAGGTCCGGAAAGACTGGTAGTCGTGTTGATGCTGGCCGGTGGCGACGAACCGGACCCGATCGACCGGGTTTCCCTGCAGTGCGGCGTCGGCTGCGGCGACGAGGTCCTGGTGGACCAGGCTCTTGTACGCGCGAGTGCGGATCACGGTGATGGCGGTGATGTTCGCGTCGTCCGTCTTCTTCATTTCTTTGTCGGTGTCGCGTTGCCAGGCGGCTTGCGCACCGGTGTCGACGTAGGCTTTCCAGTCGGCCGGGTTGGTGCTGAGGAAGGCTTCGTAGGCGGCGACGTAGACCTGGGTGTCCTTGGGCGCGCGTTTGAGGACTTCGCGCAGGAAGTTCTGATCGGGCAGCTTCGCCAGGTCATCGTCGACGGTGATGCTCAACTGCAGTGCATAGTAGGCTGCGGTGACCCGTGCTTGGCGGGCTTTGGCTTCGGCCTTCTGCGCTTCGTCGCGGGTGGTGTCCTCGTCGGTCAGGCGCTTGGTGTCTTTGTCGTGCTCGGCGATGATGCCGTCGGTGAGGAATCGCCATTGGTCCTGGGCGTTGCCTTTCAGCGCGGCTCGGGCGGCGGCTTTGACGGCCGTGTCCTTGTGGTCGTCGGCTTTGAGGTCGAGCAGGACGATGAAGTCGTAGACGGTCTTGTCCAGGTCGGTGTCGGTGACGGCGACGCTGATCACCTTGGCGGCTCTGGCTTTCGCTTCGCGTTCCTTGTTTTGCTGTTGGAGGCGTTCTGCGACGAGTTTCTGGTCGGCGGCGTTGGCGGCGGCCATGCCGGTCTTGATGTAGGCGGTGGCCGCGTCGCCGCCGGAGGTGAGCGCGTCGATGGCGCGTTCGCGCACGGTCTGGTGCAAGGGTTCGAGCGGGCGCGGCTTGTCCAGGTCGTCTGCGGCCCGGTACATCGCCGCGACGAAGTCTCGGTCGGACAGGATCAGCAGTTCGGGTCCGGCGACGATGCCCAGCAACGCGGCCGCGGTGCCTTTCTCCGACTCTGAGGATTGTCCGGCCGGTGCCGGGCCTTTGGCCGGTGCCGGGGTCAGGTCGCCACCGACGGCGAGCCGAGTGTCCCGGTTGCCGTTCCCGGGCTTGGACCCGGGCGGGTTCGCCGCAGCCGCCGGGCTTTCAGCGGAGGTGCCGGGACGGTGCGTGTCGGCGGCCGCGATGCTCGGAGCCGCCGCGGCGACGACGCCAACCGCGATAGCGATGGCAGCCGCGCGGGCAAGGCGCCGGTGCCGCGGTCTTGGGCGCGGAGCGGATAACGGGTCGGATCGTGTCACGAGACTCCCCCTGCCGAAATGAAATCGCACACCAGGAATACGCGCATGAACGCGCGACAAGAAATGATTCGATGCGCGTGAATTAACGAGCATCGAGGCGTGTAATCACACCTTTACTGAGAGTGTGATCGGTCTAGACCATGCTGGTGTTACAGCATGTGATGGTCGTCACATACACCCGTTCGAGGTGCGGTTTTCCTGCCATTGTTTCCACGTTCGGGTGATCCCGAGTGGAGGGGAAGCAGAGGGGGACTCGGTGTTTTCACGCGCTCTTGCTGCCGGTGTCGCGGTCGCGGCATTGCTGACAACCGCTGGTGTCGCGGATTCCGCGGCGGATCCGCTCGCGGGCAGAGGAATTCCGATTTTACGGCTTTCCGCAATCGAGGATTCGGCTTGGTATCCGATGGTCCGGCAGATTGCTCTGTACAATTCGGAGATATTAGTCCGAGTGGCGGCATGGAATGCGATTCGGTCGCCCGACGGGGAGGCCGCGCTGAAGGCGTTCGTGCTGACCGGTTTCGCGGAGGCCCGGCAGCGGTCTCAGCAGAACGCGGCCCGCAACCGGGATTTCGCGCAGCGGGTGCTGGTCTCCTACAGTGCGGCGTACTCGCCGCGGGTGCACGAGGCCGCTGACCGGGCGCTGCGCGGCACGGACGCGGACCGGGAAGCGTTCGCACGCACGGGATTCGCCGCGGCCAGGGCCCGGGACACGCAGGACCGCGAGGCAGACGAGGCGCATCGGCAGGTCATCGCGCAGGCCGAGCGGGATTTCGTAGCGTCGTTGGCGCAGCACGATCCGGGCGAGCAGGTGCGGCTCGCGGCGCAGCACGCGCTGCGCGAGGGCAGCACGGACGCCGATATCCGGGAGTTCTACGCGACCGACTGGGCGGCTGCGGCGGAACTGGATGTCGAGTTCTTCCGGCAGCGCAGCCAGGAAGCAGGAGCGCGCTACTACGCGCTCATCCCGGGGCTGCTGGCCGACGCCCAGGAAGCCGAGAAGGAAGCGCTCGCCGCCAGCGGTGCGGCCGCTGAGCAGGCGCGCGCGGTCGCCGCCCGGTCGTGGGCGACGACCAAGGAGAAGGCCGACGCCGCGCGCTCGGTCTGGGACGCCGAGCAGCGGCAGTGCGCCGAGCAGGCCCGCTACTGGCAGTCCATTGTGGACCGATACTCGGGAGAGACCGACCCGATCTGGGTAGCGGTCGCCGCATCGGCGAAGAAGAACCACTCTGCCTGGACCGGCGAGGACTCGTTCGCGACCGGCCAGACCCTGCACTGGACCGACGTCTCGGGCCAGGCCCAGGCGGGCTACGACCGGATGTCGAAACCCGCCTGAACCCGTTCTCCGCTGATCTTCCGCGGCTACGCCGGGCGGTGCCGTGCGCTCTGTTCTGTTGACGAGGGGTGCGTTGCTGTGCGCAGACTGTCCAGAAGACCGAGAAGACACGCCGCGGTGGTATCCGGATGGCATCGGGGTCTCGTCGTCGCGATGACGGCCGCCCTGCTGGCGGTGACCGCGGGGGAGGGCGCGAACGCCGTCGCCGCGTCGGCGGCAACGGCAATTCACGGGCAGTGGCAGCCGCCGGAGAAGAAGCCGCCTGCTGTCGCGGCGCATGCGGCTGCGGCGGGGGAGCTGGATCCCGAGGACGCCGCGTTGATAAAGCAGATGCAGCGGGACTTGGTCACCGACATCGCCGATCATGACGAAGACCAGGAGGTCCGGGACGCCGCGCGGGAGACGCTGCGCCGCACGGATGCCGGCGACGCGGGCGCCATCGACGAGTTCTTCGCGCATGGCAACATGGACGCCAGGGCCAAGGCACGGAAACGAAAAGCCGACGCGGACGCGGCCAACCGCGCGCTGATCGAGCCGCTGGCCGGGCAGGGAGGGCCGGTGTTCAACGCGGCCGTGGAACGGGCGTTGAAAGGCGACGCCCGCGATCGGGAGAACTTCCTCGCCTACGAACGCGACATCGCGGCCGAGCAGGACCGCAAGAACGACGCCTTCAACAAGGCGTACAGGGACCGGCGACGCGCTTTTGTGCAGATCGTCGCCGACCGCGGTGGACCGGAAGTGTCGGCTGCGGCGAAAGCCGCGCTTGCGCAAGGGGACGCCGCGATCGAGCAGTTCTTCGCGACCGGGTATCTCGAGGCCGCGAAACGCGACGCCGACGCACGCGAGAAGCACTTGGCGGATTTGGAGCGTCAGCGCAAGGAGGCCGAGGCCGCGTCCGATCTCGCGCAGCGCACGGCGCGGGCGATGACCGCGCGCCGGTACCTGCTGTCCGCCCACGCCGACGGGGTCCGCGCTCTGGAGCGGGCCGCGAACGATATGACCGCCGCCGCGAACACCTCCCGCGACATCGCGAAGACCCTCGCCGCCGATCAGGCAGGCCACAGCTACCACGCGGAGCTTTACCAACGGGCGAAAGACGAAGTAGCCCGGCACGTCGCCAACGCGGCCACCGATGCCCAGAACGCTCAGGCCGCGGCCGGTGCGGCGGTGGCGCAGGCGAACATCCTGGTGCAGAACGGGATGCCGCACGGCTCGGAATGGGCGAAGGTCGTGCAGGCGATGGGTGCGTCCGCGACCGCGGCGAAACAGGCTGCGGACACCGCGTCGCACGCCGTGGACGCGATCGCCGCCGATGCTGCGGCCACGGACGCTTCGGAGAAAGCCAAGGCGCACGAGGAAAACGCCCGCCAGTGGCGTGCCAACGCCGAGATCAACGCGGCCGCGGCCCGGCAGCTGGCACAGGCCGCCGCCGACCAGGCCGCCGCCGCGGCCACCGCCGCTGCCCGGGCCAAGCAGTCCCATGCCGACGCTCTCGCCGCTTTGCATCAGGCGCAGCAGCACGCGCAGAACGTCAAGGACTCCCGAGCCGCCGCTGAACGCGAGCGCGACACCGCCGCGGCCAAACGCGCCGAAGCCGAATCCAACCGGCAGCAGGCCGCCGCCAAGCGCGCCGAGGCCGAGGCCAAGCAGCGCGAAGCCGCCCAGCAACGCGACGTCGCGGTGCGCGAAGCGAACGTCGCCGCCCAGAAACGCCGCGAAGCCGAAGGACAAGCCGACATCGCCGCGCAGAAACGCGGTGCCGCCCAGCAGCAGGAGCAGATCGCCGCCGACCGGAGCAAGGACGCCCGTCGCCAGGAAGTGGTTGCTCGCGACGCCGACACCGACGCCCGCACCCAGGAAGCCAACGCGAACCAGGCCCGCGACTACGCCGCCGAAGTAGCGAAGTCCGCGGAGACCCTCAACCGCAAGGCCGAGATCCTCGAGGCCCTTGCACAAAAGGCGCAGGGCATGGTCGAGGTGGCTCAGGCCGACAAAGACCGTGCCTGGAACGCCGCGCACCAGGCCCGCGCCGATGCCGACCAGGCCGCAGCGGCCGCGAGGCAAGCACGGTCGGACGCCGACGCCGCCGGCACCGCTGCGGCCAACGCTCGCACTGCGGCGATCCAGGCCAACTCGGCGGCCAGCAACTCCCGCGCCGCCGCCGACCGCGCACAGGCAGCAGCCTCCCAGGCCCGAGCCGCCGCTGACGACGCCGAAGCCGCAGCGGAGCGGGCTCGTGTCGCCGCCACCGAAGCCCAGGCCGCCGCGGCACGCGCGGACCAGGACGCCACCCGCGCCGAATCCGAAGCCGCACTCGTCCACCAGGCCGCCATGCGCGCCAACGCCGCCGCCGCCGACGCGACCGCGGCCGAAGCGCGCGCGGCGCAGAACGCCCGCAACGCCGCCGATCTCGCCCAGCAGACCGCGGTCAAGTCCGCGCAGGCGCTAGAGGCCGCGCAGCGCACCCAAGACGAGGCCAACGCCTCCGCCGTGGAAGCCTCGACCGCCGCGCTGCAAGCGGGCATCGCCACCCGTGCCGCGGGTGCGGCGGTGCAGTCCGCGGCCGGCATCGCCAACCCTGCTGACAGTGCGATCGGGATGGCCGCGCCGTTCGCCGGCACCGATGTCGACGCCGACTTCGCGCAGAACGTCGCCAACCGGGCCCGCGACACCGGCACCAGCCAGGTCGACGCCGCCCAGGCCGCCGCCAACGATGCCGCCGAACGCGCCCGCATCGCCGCCGAAGCCGCAAAAAACGCGGCCGGCGAAGTCGCCCCCGCCTACCAGGCAGCTGCTGACGCCGCCAACTCGGCGTCCGCCGCCGCGCGGTCCGCAGCAGATGCTCAGGCTTCCGCGGCCGAGGCCGCGAAGGAAGCCGCCGGAGCCCGTCAGGCTGCTGCGGACGCGAATGTCGTCGACACTCAAGCTCAGGCTGACGCCCAGGCTGCCCGGGCCGCCGCGAACCAGGCCGCCGCTGACGCCGCCCTGGCCGGGCTGTCCGCCGACCAAGCCGAAGCCGACGCCCGCGCCGCCCGCACCGCCGCGGACAACGCCACCCGGGCCGCCAACGAAGCCTCCGCCGCAGCCACCCGCGCCGCCAACGATGCCGCCGCCGCGCAACAGGCGGCAGCGCAAGCCGCCAGAGACGCCGAGGCCGCGCGTGCGGCAGCGGACCGGGCGGAGCAGCACGCCAAGGACGCCAACGACGCGGCCACCAACGCCGAGAACTACGCCCGCGACGCCGAAACCCGCGCGAAGAACGCGGCCAACGACGCGAAGGATATCCAAGCCGAACTCGCCAAACTCCAAGAGGAGCTGCGCAAGGCCGACGAGGAAGAGCAGCGCAAGGCCGCGGAAGAGGCGATCAACGACGACAGCGAGGTCCCCGCGCTCACCGCGGACGAGGAAACCGTCCTCCGCAAGGAGAAGGGCCAGCAAGGCGTCGACGACTACAACAACAACCGCGCCAAGGCCAACGCCGGCCTTATGGGGTTCATCACCGAACAAGGCGGCCAGGTCCTTCTCGACCTCATCGGCTACACCGACGCGAAGAAATGCTTCACCGAAGGCGACTTCATCGCCTGCATCATGACCGTCCTCAACGCCCTGCCCCTGTTCAAGTTCATCTCCGTCCTGTCCAAAATCCCCGACGCCGTCTCCGCCACCGTCCGCATCGTCAAGGGCATCCGGTCGTTCAAAGACGCCGTCGTCGCCGCCCGGCGCATCACCACCAACCTCCGCAACTACGTCCGCGGCCTCATCAAATGCCGCGCACCCGCACTAGCCGGCGGCGGGGGAGAGCCCTGCACCGTCGTCGACAAAGAAGAAGAACTCAAGAAGCCCGTGCCCGATGTCAAACCCGACCCGGGACCATGGCTCGACCCGATCAAGGACAGGTTCAAGTTCGACGAATGCGCTAATGGAACAATGGAGAAAAACGTTCCGCGCAACGGAGACCTGGAGCCTTTCACGTACCTCGGGGAACCGAAACTGCGTGCGACCAGCGGAGAAGTGTGTGCCACCGAAAGCATCCGAAATCCGGGGAACAGAGAAAAGCCCGCTGGTTACGACAGTGCGATTTTCCAGGCCGGGCACCTTGTCCCTGCTCGATTCCATGGTTCCCATAAGCTGATCAATATCGTCAACCAGTACAAGCGGGTGAACAATCCTGAGGTGAAGAATTTCGAAACAGCTGCCGCTAACGCACTGTCCCCGACCACGAATACGGAGATTGTTTACCGGGTCCGAGTTCAATATCCTGACAAAACAGCGCGCGCGCCGCAGTGGATATTTATCGACGCAATGGGCAACAACGGCTACTACTGCCGTGTCACGATCGAGAACAAAGAGGGTGGCGGCAACGTCGGCAGGCCCGTAGGCTGCTACTGACAGGGTGTTGACGGGCTGCGTTTCTTGGCAGGGCAGGGAGAAGTAGATGGTCGCGACCGGGAGTTCTCGGCTGCTCGACATGATTGTTGAAGCCGTTCAATGGCATGGCCGGGTGCAACCGGCGCGAACCTGGCAAACTGTTGAAGACGACATTGGCACAAAGCTTCCTGATGACTACAAGGAGTTGTTCTCCCGATTCCCGTCGGGATCCTTTCGTGATGTAATAACGGTTATCAATCCGATAGATTCTCGGACGAACTATGATAATTTCATAGAAAAAGAAACCTTCGAAATCATCAAAATGCTGGATGAGTACAGGAATGTCTATCTCAGTGACGTGGACTATCGACTCTTTCCGGAGAAAGGAGGGCTGCTGCCGTGGGGAGGCGACGGCGAGGGCGGGATGTTTTTCTGGTTAACTGACTCCGAGGACCCGAACCAGTGGCGCGTCGCCCGCTATGGCCAAAGCATGGACGAGTGGCGTGAACACGACGGCCCCATGACGCAGGTCATCTGGGAAGTCCTCACCTCGGCCGACGATGAAAACATCTTCGGCTGGTCGCTCGAAGACCTGCCGAAGATTTTCCGAGTACCGTCGACGTATCTGGGCGACGGCCGATGGCTGCCTCACGCTGAGTATCGGTGACGTCGACAGACTATTTGGAATCCTGGCTGACGAGTAAACGCGATCCAACCGTGCATGCAGTGATGCCACCTTGCCGGTGAGCAGCACTTTCCTGCGCAGCCTTCGGCTAACACCTAATGCGAGAAGAAACCGCATCTAGCCATTTTGCGAAAGGTCGGCCAGGCCTGTGCCGCATCCCGATCGTCCCGTCGCCGCTGCGCGAACTGCCCGATCGGGCCAGTGTCCTCGATCGGGTTTGTTCTCGCGTTTCATCCCGACCTCATCAGCCCCGTCGGTCTATGTAGCGGGCGAGCGCACGCAGCACGCTGAGCGCGACGACGGTCAGCGCGCAGGGGACGCCGACGGCGACCGCGAGGTTCTGGTGCTGGCCGACCAGCGCGAGCACCAGGGCAGCGTCGATTCCGAAGATGACTAGGAATCCCAGCGGCCAGAACCACCACGGTGCCCAGGGCAAAGCAGGCATGCCGACGGACGGCCGCTCCTTCGGAACGCTCGGCGGCGTCCTGCTGGACGTGGGGGGCGGCTTCCGCATCGTTGCGCGGGACCGGGGCTCCTGCTCCGGCCTGCATGTCTGGCAAGGCGCGTACGGGAACGTCAGGCATGGTGGCTCACTTCTTCTGTCGCTACCTGGTCTGGGTTGGTTTGATCTTGTGCGTCCCGTGGCCTGTGGGGTGGACCCTCACGCGCCGAACATCTTGCCGGGCTGGCCCATTATCGGGCGCGGATTTGTTCGTGTTCGCGTCGGCAGGCGGGTTAGGTGCCAACGAAGCGGCCGCTTTCGTCCATTGTTTGCGCGACAATCACGACAATCCCAGGCAATGCACAGGTCGGAGTCAAGGCATCCGAGACCGCCTGGTGTCCGTGCGACCAAATGTGATCCTGAGCGGTCAATACTGGCTGCTCGAAATGCGGCATTTCCTCACCGGTCTCGAGCGCGCAGCCGAACCTGACGGGGCTTGTCAGCCGGAAGCCTGGTCGTATGGAGACGGAGGGCCTGATGGAACGTACATCTTCGTATGCCACCTCGTGAGAGCTTCACCGCCCCCTCGGTAAGAGCTCGGGCCGAGACGACCTCGTCAGGCTCTGGCTGCGCCTATCCATCCAGAACTGCCCAGCGCGGTCGTCGGTCAGATTCGACACTGCCGGCTCTTGCGCTCGCGACAAGCGGGCTGCACATAGTCCGCACGCACTCCCGTCCGCTCCGGTCAATCGCACAATCGCGCCGTCAGCGCTCGTCGCGGCGGCACGCGACTGGGCGCTGCGGAACGTCCCGGCACCGGAGCTCGCGGACGGCTGGGAAGCGCAGCTGCGCGTGTTCCTGGCGTCGACGGGGCCCTTGGTCGTCCGCGGCGGCGATCTGGCGTTCCTGCACCACAGCTTCGCCGAGCATCTCGCCGCCACGGCGACCGCGCGCACCCTGCCGGAGCAGTTCGACCCGGACGACGACGGGTTCGCGAACCTCCTGCACAGCGCGCTGCCAAAGGACGCCGGGCGCCACGCCCGCGCCGTGCTGCTCCACTACGCGCGCTTGCGCCCCGATCAGGCGGACCCGCTGATGAGCCGCCTGCACGCCGGAAGCTCTGACCAGCATCTGCTCGCCGCACGGCTCCTCGCACGCCATATCCCGGCGGGCGCTGACACGACCGACGCGTTCATGGCGACGGCCCGCGGCTGGGCCATGACGACCCAGTACGCCGCCGGGGAGATCCTGCGGCAAACCTGCCGCGCTGTACACCATCCGGGACTTGTCGAGTGGCTGCTGGACTTGATGAGAACGAGCGACGCTCCATGGCCGTCCCGGGTCGAGGCGGCCTCGGCGCTGGCGATCAGGGTGCGCAGCACCCACAGCTCCGAGGCGACGGCGTTGCTGCGCAGCGTCGCAGACGACGACGGCGTGCCGATCGACCATCGCCTGGCCGCCGCCGAAGCCTTGGCCCACAGCGGCACCGCCGAACGCGACACCGCAGAACGAGGCCTCCGCTCGGTTCTGCGCGACCCGCTCGCGTCGGGAAAGAACTGCCGCACAGCCGCGATCGTCCTGTCCGCCTTCGGCGGCCGCGCTCGAGCGGACGCAGTGAAGACCTTGTCGCGGCTGCTGGCAGACCCCGACACGCCGACCGACGACCTCGTCGCGGCGGCCACCGGCCTGGTCGAAATCGGCACCGAGTTCCACGAACGCTGCGCCGAGGTCTTCCGCGCTGTATTGCGCGACCCGGTGGAGCGGGACAGCATGGCCGGCCGGCGCGACGCTGCGCTCGGGCTGGCGTCCCTGGGACCCCAGTGCCTCGCCGACGCCGCCACCGAGATCACCGCGCTGATCACCGATCGCCGCCGCCACCGCTTCGACCGGGCAACAGCTGCGAACATACTCAGCGAACTCGGCCCGCAACACCGGATCGCCGCGGGCAAACTGCTGATCGAAATCCTCGGAGAACGAGGAATCATGCCGTTCGAGCGACATACTTGCGCGTACCAACTGGCCCAACTGGGCGCAGAGTTCAAGCTCCGCTCCGTTGCCGAGCTGCGTTCGGTGATCACGGACCCCGAGGCGAACACCAACAACATCCTGTTCGCCGCTCGCTACCTGGCGGAAATCAGCCCGGAACTGCAGAGCGAAGCGGCCGACACGATGTGGAAACTTCTCGACGACCCCGCTGTTAACGGCGATGACCGCGCGCAAACGCTCGGCGAACTCGCCCGGCTGACCAGCGATCCACACCGACAACAAGCGTTGGACCGGCTGCGCGCCATCGCATCCGATTGCGCCGCGGATCCGTGGGCACGCTTCCGCGCAGCGCAACTCCTAGCCGACATCGGCCCCGAGTTCCACGCCGAAGCGTGTTCGCATCTGCGTGCCCTGGCCGCGAGCGGCCTCGACTCCGAACTCGTCTCGAGGGCCTGGCGGGAACTCCTCATGCTCGATGCATCGGTCCACGACCAGGCGTGCGAAGCTCTGCTCGACTTGGCGTCGTCCGAGGGGCCGGCCGGAGCCCTTTCGCTCCACGTTGCCTCAGCGGTGGCCTCGACGGATCGCAAGCACGTCGAGCAGGTAGCGCGAGCGCTGAACGCCGTCCAGGCCAGCGAAGAACGCAGCCTCCGCGCCCGGATCTCCGCCACCCGCGAACTGGTCGCACTCGGACGCAAGTTTCATCGCGGCGCTGCCGGTGCCCTCTGCGAATTGTTGCGGTCGCCGAGGAACGTTGGCGTGAACCTCACCGCTGCTATGCAGAGCTTCACCGCGACGGGGACTGGAATACGCGCCGAGGTCGGCGAAGCGCTGCGCGACCTGATGCTCGACCCGTATTCGTCGTCCGAGGAAAAATGGGACGCCACCGAAGCTCTCGCTATGCTCGGTGTTCGAACTAGGCACGAGACGGCGACCGTCCTGCAGTGCATCGCCCGGGACGAATCAGCGGATTTCCGGGTGCGAACCGGCGCAGCTCTCGCGCTGGCGAGAATGAACCCCGGCTTCCTGGCGGAAGCCAGAGAAACCGTCTTTCAAATGCGTTCCGAATCGTGGCGGCCCGGGTGGCGCGCCGCTG
This sequence comes from Amycolatopsis sp. VS8301801F10, assembly GCF_046195355.1. Taxonomy (NCBI): domain Bacteria; kingdom Bacillati; phylum Actinomycetota; class Actinomycetes; order Pseudonocardiales; family Pseudonocardiaceae; genus Amycolatopsis; species Amycolatopsis sp. VS8301801F10. The sequence goes on from NZ_CP176065.1 coordinate 3,773,423, forward strand.
TTCTCGATCTCGCCGAACTCGGTGCCGAGGTGGTGCCCCAGCTTCAAGCCGTCGCCGGGGATCGCGACGCCGACATCACCGTTCGCAGCGCCGCAGCGGCACTGCTCGCGGCTCTGGCTCCTGATTCCGCCGGCAAGGTGCGAGCGGAACTGCGACGCTGGGTCGACGACGACCACCTCGCCTTCGACACGCGCTCCGACATCTGGCAGGTCCTCGTCGAACTCGACGACGCCCTCCGCGAACCAGCGGCCCGCTACCACCAGCAGGTGATCGAGGACGCGCAGGAGAACATTGCCAACCGAGCCGCTGCCGCGTACCTTCTCGCGCAGTTGGACCGGGGCGGCAAACGACTGGCGATCGACTTCCTCCGCCGGAACGCCGAGGACCCCCGAATGCCGTCGAACGCGCGGCGCGCAAGCGCCGCATGGCTGGACAACCTCCTCTCCTGGCGTTACGAGCTCAACCCCCTGTTGATCGCTGTCGTGCAAGACCCCCGGACCGAACCCTGTGATCGACGTCGCCTGGCCGAGAGGCTCCCGAGAAAGGTGCGCACCGAGATCGAGCGGGCCTTGCTGGCCGACCGCTCAGCCGGGATAGAGGATCGGCTGCCCCAACGCGACGTGTGGGGCGATTTGCCTCTGTCGGCAGAAGCAGAGGCGGAAGTGCGCGACGTGCTTGCCGCAGTCGAGTACCTGCCGTCCGAACGAGTCAGCGCCGCGGCGGCGCTCGCGCGCCTGTCACGGCGGCATCTGCCTGAAGGCATCAGCCTGCTCAACCGCTTTGCCCGGCAGGAACACGCCGCCTATCAGGCCAGGAAAGAACTGGCCGCATTCGGCCCGGCGGTCCGGCGGGAGGTACAGGACTGGGCGGAGAACCAGCTCCGGAACGAAACGCTGCCATTGCGGGACCGGCTGCGCGCGGCTCGCCTCGCTATGGACATCACCACGGACTTGCCCGATTCTGTGGTCGACTTGATGCGGCAGGTCGCGCAGGACGAGCGATCGTCGGACCGGGACCGCGTCGATGCGGTCTTCGCGCTGGGGCACATCGACGGTCTCGACAAGCTCCGGGCATTGCGCGACGACAGCACTCAGGCGCCTGTCGTCCGGTGGCGAGCAGCCGAGAAGCTCCTCGACAGGACCGTCGAGGACCGAGCCGTATGCTTGCAGGTTCTCCACGGGATCGCCGCGGACGCCGCGGTGCGGCCCGCGTTGCGCCGGTTCGTCGCAGGCACGCTCGCCACACTCGGAGTGCCGGGCCGCGAACGAGCAGCGACCGTGCTCCGCGGGCTCATGCACGACACAACTGTGGCAACCGCCGTGCGAACTGAAGCAGCGCACGCGCTCGCCGATCTCCTTCCCAGCGGTCATCGCGAGGTCTTGAGCGCCTTGCACGGCATGAGGGCAGAGACGCCTTTGTGCCGCAGAGAGATTCTCCTCGCCACCGCCGCCATTGATCCTGCGACGGCAGAGGCAGCGCTCAGCGCGATGGCCCGAGACGAGGGACTCGGCGGGGTAGTCCGGGTCCGGTGTGCGGAGGCTCTGGTCGCGTTGCGGCGCGACTGGCGGGAAAGAGCTGCCGGGGTCGCGCGAGCTGTGGCCCGCGACGAAACGGCTCCGTCGCACGTTCGGCGGCACGCTGCCCGTGACCTCGCCCGATGGAGCGAGCTGTGCAGAGACGAAGCACGGGCCATGATCCGCGACCTCAACCCGCTGGCCGACGAGCAGTCTTGAACAACGATCGGTTCGGAGTTAATACGCCGCTTTTCTGCTGGAGGCGAGCGTTGCCGAGCGGGCTGCCATCGTCGCCGTGAATCGGTCGCAGGTTCGAGCCCTGGGCAGGGCTACATCCAGACGGTCCCGGGCGTGACCTGCGGGTTTCCAGCGGAATGCTGGTGATTGAGGGCAGTTTCCAGGTTGGCAACCCTGGAGGCGGTAGCTGATGGCTTCCGATGGACATGGCTTTGCTCGTCAGGAATCGACTGGTCACGCCCTCGTCGTCATGGCAGTCACCACGATCATGGGTGCCGTTGTCGGTCTGACGTTTTTGTTCGGCTTCGGCAATGTTCTCAGCCTGGCTCTCCGGCTCGATGTGCCCGGTTGGGTTGCGCCATTGGTGGCTCCTGCGGTTGATCTCTCGATCCTGGGGCTTCTTCTTGCTGTCCGGCACCTCGCACTTACGGGCGCGCCGCCGGAGGCGTTGCGGCCCGCTCGCCGCTTGCTGATTTTCGCCAGCATGGTCACTCTTGGCTTGAATGTCGCGGGGCCTCTTGTCGCAGGCGAGTTCGGGAAGGCAGCATTCGATGCGGTGGGGCCGCTGCTGTTGATCGGCTGGGCGGAGGTCGGGCCTGGCCTGCTGTTGGCGATTGGCGATCAGTCCCTGCGCGAGCCAGATATACGCCAGGGTGACCGGCCCGATCTGGCTGCCCGTTCGGACCTGGGCGACGGTGCGTCGGATGCGATGGTTCAAGTCGACGAGGAACTAGTGCCGCCGAGTGCCGAGCATGCAGTTGCTAGTCGTACGCCCGAGGCGCTCTTGACTCGGGCGCGGAGGGAAGACGCGGCTCATCGTGCAGCGCATCAGAAGCCGATATCCGCTGAAACACTGCGTGTCCGACTCGGCGTAGGTGCAGCCAGGGCCCGCCATCTCGTCAAGATGGTTCGATCTGAGTTGGAGGAGCGAACGGCTGTTCCGGCAAACCGGAGGGCAGCGATGAACGAGATCGGTTGCTGCCGGTCGGTGAACCTGCACGACGAGACTAGGTGACAGAACCACGCGCGACCGCGGCTTGTCGTGGGGCCAGTGGGAGGGCGCGTTGGGCTTGGTCGCGGCTGCCGGCGCTGCCGTGCGGATCGCGGTCATCGGGTGGCGCAGTCGGACGCCCAGTACCGCGCACGCCGAGTGCGACCTGGCCTCAAAAGTCGAGGCCTGGATTGACCGTGAGCAGATCCTGCAGCCGAGCGTCATGGTGGCCAACAGCGGACCGCCGCCGATGTACCGGGTCCAACTGGATTTCGACTTTCCCCGCCCGACTACCTGGACTGATAGCTGGGACAAAGTTCGTTAGGCCTCCCAAATTGATCACCGAGATCGGCATCGTCTGCCCGCGAGCCGAGCCGTACGCGCATCCCGACGAGACGAAGTAAATGGCAACACCTCTTAGACCTGATCGACGAGCACCTGGGCAAGTCCGCCCGAGTGACTCCGAGGAGTGCTCGACCGACGCGAAGATCGACATCGGCAACATCGTGCCGTCGGCTGGATCGAGGTGCACTGTCTCCGACACGGTGCATTCGGACGCACGAGGGGAAGCTCAGGCCCTGCACCGGATGGTCGCGATTGCCCGCTAGCAGCTCGATACTCTTGGCGGCCCCACGCTGTGCAGGTGACATCGAAACGGCCAGCAGCCGAGGAACGACTGACCTGGCATGCAACTCGGACAACGCGGCATGTTTGTCGCCTTCATTGCCGCTCTCGGCTTCATCGTGCTTCTCGACGTCGGCATCGCAACCAGCCGATCAGCGGACTGGTGGGCAGCATGGGGCCAATGGGTCGGAGGCATCGGCTCGATCGCCGCTGCGGCCGTTGCCGTCTGGGTCGCGGTGGAGGGTTGGCGAAAGTCCGACGAACAGGCCAAACAACAAGCGAAGGAGGTGCAGAAACTACGGCGGGAGGAGCTGGCAAGTCGATTCGCGGTCTGGGTGGAGCCTGCCCCGATCACCCTTGACGAGGTCGTCGATCGGTTCCCCGCATCGGAGCCGATCAGACGACGTGCCAGGGTCATGTACAACAATGTGGGAGGGCTGCCGATCTACGACGTCCAGGTCACAGCGATGTTGCGCTCCGGCGATATGTTCTCGTGGACCTATCCAGTGTGCGCACCGACGACAGAACCCGAACAACTCGAAGACGGGGCGTCGACTCTCACCAGCAGGCTCATCCGCGAACTCCGGAATTACCTTATGCACACGCGGCCGAATGAGACTGATGAAGAACGACGTAAGGCGTTTGAGTCTGATGAAGCGGCGGGATTGCTCTACTTCATGCGGGGCACCAAGCTCGCTGTCCAATTTACCGACTCGAATGGGTACAGGTGGTTTCGGGCATGGGATGGCAACTTGTCGCCATCAGTTGGCTCCAAGGACTAGCCCTCGCCGCCGGACATCTCCCCGGCTTCCCCGTGTTCCGTTGCTGCGCCTGCTCGGCCAAAGCCAGGATCCTGGCGGAGGAACCGGTGGGGCGGCCACGTCGCTCCTCGTCGATATCCGTACTGGGCTGGCCGTTCTGTAGTCGCGAGGAGTTGCACGATACTAGCCGCGGCTAGCCCACCGCGGTCACGGCGAGTCCTGCGGCAACGCTCCGAGAGCCTGTTAACAGTACTGTTCCCTTCTTTCCGATGAGCGGCTTGGTGGTCGCCGATGTGGGCAGGCCTAGCAACACCGCTGTGCGTCCATTCGGGTGAACCGTCATGCGTGGTCTGTAACAGACGTGCGCTTCACCACGGTTGCTGTCCATGAATGGACAAAACAGGCGATCTGCAAGCGAGGCGAGGGGGCTTGGGTGGACGAGCAGATGGAGCTGTTCGAGGCCTCGGCGTCTGCGGTCGGCTACCTGTTCCAGCTCCGCAAAGCTCTCCTCCACTGTGTCGAGCAGTCGAGCGCTGGACTCGACTGGTCTGTCGCCGTCGAAGCCGGGGACGACATCGAGGTCCATGAAGGGGACGGCAAGATCCTCTATCAGCTCAAACATCGCACCCCGGGAACGCGGGTCACCGACCTGGCCGTCGACCTGTGGAAGAGTCTTCGGATCTGGGCCGCGGAGTGGGCAACGACCGATGACGGCCAGGACCGGCCTACCTACTTCCTGCTCACGACCGCCGAAGCCCCTGCTGGCAGCGCCGCTTACCACCTCCGGCCCCCTGGGCCGAACAGCCCGCGAGACGTAGCAAAGGCACTTGAATTGCTCGATCAAGCTCGCGACCGGTCCACGAGCAAGGCCAACAGGGCGGCTTACCAGGCATGGGACGCACTGCCGGCCGACCAGCGTCTGGGCCTGATCGGGCGCGTTCGCGTGCTCGACGAAGCGCCGGACATCGACGAAACGACTCAGCAGCTTCTGCGCCTGGCGGCTCTTGCTGTGGGCAGAGAGTTCGCGAAGCCTTTCCTGGAGCGCTTGGACGGATGGTTCTTCCAGAAGGTCGTCGCCCAGTTGCGCAACCGCTCGGCCGGGCCTGTGACCGGCTTGGAGTTCGATCAGATGTTCAGCGACCGTCGTGACAGCTTCCGTCCGGATAACCTGCCGATCGACGACGACGTGGAGGAGATGGTCGACGACGGCGTGGACCGCGGGGACCGGACATTTGTGCGCCAGTTGCACCTCATGGGAATCGGCGACAACCGTGTTCGACGCGCTGTCAGCGACTACCTGCGTGCGTTTACGCAGCGGTCGCGCTGGGTGAACGACAATCTGCTCCGCCCAGGGGAACTGGGCAGGTATGAGCGACGCCTGGTCGAGGAGTGGTCAACGCGCTTCGACGTTATATGCGACGAACTGGGAGAAGAAGCGGCCGAGGAGGACAAGGTTCGCAAAGCGAAGGCCATTTACCGGTGGGTCGAGCAGGAGGCCCGGTTCCGCATCCGACCCGGCTGCGATGAGCCGTTCGTGACAAAGGGTTCCTACCAGATTCTCGCCGACGACTTGCGGGTCGGCTGGCATCCCGATTTCGAAGCGCGCCTCATGGCGCTGCTGGAGCCGGTGTCAGGCGGATGAGCGCACCCATCGAGTGGAGCAGGGAGGAGCGGGTTCTCTACAACCCGGCGTTCACCGCTCTCGTTTGCGCTAGTGTCGTCCAGGGCCACCTTCAAGCACACCGGGTAGGATGCCCACTGCCTCTCGTCCTCACTGCCGCGGTCATGGCGCTGCAGCCTGCGATCCGAGCCCTGCTTCCCCGTGTCAACGCCAGCATGACCCAGTGGGCGGAGAACAATCAGGCCGTCAAGGTCCACATGTCTGCTAACGCCCCCGGACTCCTCAGCGTCGTACGCCCCGGTCTGCTGTTCGCCCTGCAAGCCGGCGTCCTCACTCTGAAGTCGTCCAGAGTCGCCCTCCGCGACGGGGCAATTCCGGCGACAATCCGGAGGCAGTCGCCCGAGGCCGCCGCCATCCAGAAGGCCGCCCACATGCTTGGCAGGTGGCTGCCCAGCGGCGGACCCACTACCACAGTCCTCACCCTGCTTGGAGTGCGTCCGTGACCTGGCAGCTCAAATCCCTGACCTTATACGGCAAGCAGGCCGATCAAGTGCGCACGCTGGAGTTCAATCTCGGCGCACTCAACATCGTCACCGGCGACTCCTTGACCGGCAAAAGTTCTATCTGGGGCGTCACTGACTACTGTATGGCCAGCAGCGGCTATCCCATCAGCGCGGGCGCTCTGCGCGAGCGCGTCCGGATTTTCGCGGTCCAGATCGTGGCCGGGGAGCAGCAGCTGTTCGTTGCTCGGCCGGCGTCCGAGCGAGGTACCACGCCTTTCCCTCGGATATGCTTGGTTTTCCAGCAGCGGGGAGCCGAGCCGCTCGCGATCGAGGACATGCAGTTCACCTTCACTGTGGACGCCGCTCGCAGCGTTCTAGCCACCTTCACCGGCATCGACCTCTCGATCCGCCTGCCGACGACGAGGGGCAACACGATGTCCCCGTCCATTCGGCAAGCACTGTTTTTCTGCGTCCAGAAACAATCGGAAATCGCAAACCCCGAACAGTTGTTCCACTCCCAGGGCGAGGAATACGGTCCGAGGACGATTCGCGACGTGTTCCCGTACTTCGTCGGAGCGGTGGACCCGGACCAGGCCGTTCAACGTGCACAGTTGCGGCAGATGAAGATCGACCTGCGCGACCACGAGCGGGCCCTCCAACAGCAAGAAGCTGCCACGCCTGCTCCCGGGCAAGTGCGAGCATTGGTCAGGGAAGCGATCGAAACTTCGCTGCTTGAACCGCGCGCGACCGAAGACCTCACACTCGAAGAAGCTGTCCAGTTGCTCAACGAGGCCAGCGCCGCTTCGCTGCCCGGCTCGCTCGATATGCCGGTCGACTCCGACGATCCACTGGCGGCCGTCGTCCAGGAACGAGATCGACTCCGCGGCGCTTTCCAGCAGGCGCGCCTCCGGCTCACCGACCTGAGAGCCGCGCTGGGTGAACGCAACGAGTTCATGACCCAGGCGCTCGACCACCGCGAACGCCTAACCTCCCTCACCCTGCTCGATGCCAGCCCCGAGGCGTCAACAGACCAGTGTCCCGTGTGCCACAGCACCGTCTCGAACACGAATGAAGTTGTCAATGCGCTGCGCACCGACTTGGAGGACCTCAACGCTAATGTTCTTTTTGTCAGCGACGACACTTCCCAGGTCCAGGCGCTGATTGCCGAACAGGAGGCAGCCCTCGGCGAGATCCGCCAGGCTTTGGCCGCAAATCGCGACGAGCAAGACGCTCTCGAAGCGAGCATTCGCACGGCCTCGAGGTACCACGACGCCGCCCTGCGCGCAGCGTCGGTCAGCGGACGTATCAGCATGTTCCTCGAGAACGCGGAACGCTACGACCTTGCTCCTCGGACGTCTGATCGTCGTGAGGAGATGCGCGCTGCCATCGAGAGCCTGGAAGAAGCCCTCGGCGACGATGTGCAAGCCGATCGGGTCAACAGCAGTTTGTCGCTGATCAACCAGCGAATCTCCGACAAAGCTCGAGAACTCGCCCTCGAACACTCAGACGCCCCGGTGCGACTCGACCTGCGCCGCCTCACCGTCGTTGCCGACACCAGCGTCGGTCCGGTCCCGCTCAAGGAGATGGGAGGCGGCCAGAACTGGCTGGGTTACCACCTGGCGACCCTGCTGAGCCTGCATGAGTGGTTCGCAGAACACGCACGGCCGGTGCCCCAGCTTCTCATCCTCGACCAACCGTCTCAGGTCTACTTTCCCGCAGACTACAAGGGAACGGCTCTGCAGCCGTTCCAAGAATCCGACAGGACCGCGCTGCTGCGCGTCTATCCCATTGCCGAGGCGATCAGCGAATCGAACGGATCGCTGCAGGTGATCGCCATGGAACACGCCGACCTGGAACAGCCGATCTTCAGTTCGGCAGTGATTCAACGGTGGCGAGACAGGCAAGGGGCGCTGGTTCCATTCGAATGGTTCACCCCATAGAAACCCGTGAGCCGCAGGCAGCGAAGATTCGAAGCTGAGGTCGCGCGCTGGGGTTCATGAGCTTTGGTGCTGCGGGCATCTCAAGGATCTTCGTCCGGGCTCGTTTGACGGGTCGTCGTGGCCCGGGGCGGATGCGAGCACAGGAAGGCCACTCCGTCTGGCCCATGCAGACTCAGCTGGTTCGTTCCGAGAGGGAACATCCACTTCGTCTCACCCCGACGGCCGAGGCTTCGCTGACCATGCACGTTGTCAGCAGCGACGCCAGGTAGTTGGTGTTGGAGGCACTGGGTTGGTCGGAGTAGGGCCCGCCATGTTGCACGCGCAGGTCGCTGTGTCAACCGCCGGGGTCCGGTCGTTGTTGATCGCCAGCTCAAGCAGGTCCACTGTGGAGAGGGACGAGGACGAAAGCGCGGACGCCTGAGTCACTGGAGGGTGGACCAGTGCGTCGGGGTCGGCGAGTTCGCCTTCGGCTGCGGTCATAGCCGATTTGACCAGGTCGGTGACGACCTCCCTTGGGGTCTCGCCGGAGCCGAGCCGTTCCAGCACCAGCGTTGGCGTTTCGACGGCGAGTGCTTCGCGTCCATCTTCTCCCTCATCGGCGGGTGCGCTGATCCACACAACAGTGTCGAGCTATGCGGCCCACATGTTGCGAATCTCCACCGCAGCCTGCCGTGTCCGGTTGGGCCGGGTGTTGCTGCTCTGTAACGGCCTTATGTTCGTGATCGACTGCTCTGGGAGACGGAGAGCCGAACAAGCCGACCGGACCAGACAGGAAGCGACGTTCTCTGCGAAGTTGGTCCCGCTGCGGAAGGATGCTGGTGGTTACTGACCTGGAAACTTTGGTAGCGCAGGTGTGGAGCCCCGATGTGCGCCCTCTGGCAGAGGAAGCTTGGCGTTGCTACAACGCCGGCGCGATTCGGTCGAGCATCGTCGCGACGTGGGCCGCAGTGAGCACCGACATCATCGTGAAGCTGATCTGGCTGGCTGACGAGGGTGATAGGGCGGCGATTCAGTTTCGTGAGGAAGTGACCGCTGCGCAGGAGAAGGGGCTCAAGACTGACGGTGTGCGCGACATGCAGAGGATCGAGGGTTCTCTGCTGGCCAAGGCCGTGGACTTCGAACTGATCGACACCATCGGAGAGCGTGAACTCTGCCGGATCCAGCAAGATCGCCACCTATGCGCGCACCCGTCGCTTCGCGCGGCTGGCGAGGTTTACAACCCGCGGCCGGAGGTAGCGCGGGGACATCTCGCTGTTGCGCTGACAACCCTGCTAGTCCATCCGCCCACCCAGGGCGGCAAGCTTCTCGACGATTTCCAGAACTACATCTGCGACCCTCTGTTCGCTCCGTCCGTTCTCCACATCCAGGCCACGTTCCATGATCGGGTTCGCGCGGCCACGCGCAAGTCGCTCATCAAGCTTGCCGCGAAGGCCGCGATGCTCGAGATCGACCCGGGCGGACGGATGCCCGCGGACGTGCATGCCGATCGGATGGCTATCGTGCTTGACGCCTTCGCTGAACGCGATCGTGGGACAGTTCGGGACGCTGTGGCCGAGACCCGCGAGAAACTTCAGAGGCTCGACAGTGCCGCGCAATTGCGTACGCTTATCCGGATGGCGGATTGCGACTACTTCTGGACGTCGGTTGATGCACCACTAGCCAACTTGTTCGAGGCACTTCTGAATGTTCCCCTGCCGGCGGATCCTTGGGGTCCGTTGGCTGAGCAGGACTTGTCGTCTTTCGCGCTGGTCAGCCGCTCCTATGCACGTGCACGCCTGCCGATCCTGCTTTCTCGCTTCGAGAGGCTGTCAGAACAGCACCAACAGGACATTATCGCCACTCACCCGAGCGAGTTCTTCGTTCCAAGGGTAATCGCTTTTCTCCGGAGCGCCGATAGTTGGCGTGCAGGCGAGTGAGCCGGTCGGCTGCTGGTCCAGCACGCGGCGGTCCTTTCGATCGATGCATTAAGGGATGCGCTGACGGCGTGGCACGAGAACCACGAGTGCAGGACGTCGACACCCATGCCCGAACTCGCTGTGCAGTTGTTCCACGCAACGACGCACCTGGGCGAGGCTCGAGGCGCCCTGTTCGCTGACTTCGTCATATGCTGCGAGCGTGCCCTTGGCGACGGCGACAAGCGGTATGGGTACCCCAACCTGCGGGCTGCGCTGCAGGCGGCAGGCTTTCCGATTCCAGACTGACGGGCGGAGCCTGCTCTGCTTCTACGACCGGGTCGCCCACTCATGGCCATTCGCATCCGAGGAGCGGGTCGAAGTTCGGCGTGAAAGACCGCACGCGATCTGCATCTACCAGGACGGCCACGATCATTGTTGAGGGTGAGTCTGAATGCGTCGGCGAGGTTGGTGCGGGTGCGACCTGCAGACAATGGCTTCGAGACCGCGATCGGTCGGCGGACCTCAGGCCCTGACCAACGAAGCGTCCGATACACGCTCGTGGCCCAGATGCGGGTCGAGACGGTTGGTCTGCGACCTGTTGGCACGACAGACGTCTGGCTGTCGTCGACTGCCGGAAGCAATTCGGGAGATGCGGACCTGGCGGCGAGGGTCAGGACGTGATCTACGAAGCAGCCGTGGCAAGCCGCATGACGTGGCGGGCGATGAATGCCGCGGAATCTGTCGCGGTAAGAGCGGTGTCGCCGAGTTGGGTGTCAAGGTTGGTGTAGAGCCCGTCGCCGTCAAGCATGAACTCGCCACAGCAGCTAAGCGGCCTGTGCACGATCTGGCCTACACCTGTTTGGTAGGCGGTGAATGTGCCAGAGAATCCAACGTGGCTGCCGACATCGATCGGAACGACGCGCACGGAGACTCGGCGGTTGGTCTGCTGAATTCGGATGAGACGGCGAAGCTGCTCGGCGACTACGTTCGCATCGCCCAGCGGATGAGTGAATGCTTGTTCGCCGATGTAGACGCAGACGTTTTTCTCGTTCAATATTGTGCTGTTCGCGTCGCAGTGCGCATGTACATGCTCGACTTTTGACCGCGTCCGTGGCGGTGAGTATCTGGCGACTGAGGTGGCGTAGTCGACCGTCCGCGGTAGGTCTGGCACGAGCAGCGGATGCCAATCGACGATGCGTTCTGCCGCGAGTGCGCATACCTCTGCCACGGCGAAGTGGCGCGGTAGGCCGCGGCGGCCGAAGATGATCGATTCCGAGTCCGGGTGTCGTGCTAACTCCAGGATTCGCGCCTTGTGTTCGCCGACAACGCCGAGGGCTCCGAGAATGCCCGCGACGTCCTCGATGTGCGGTGTGCGCTCGGCGTGTTCCCATGCCGAGAGAGTTGACTTGTTGACGCCGATCTTCCGCGCCAGTTCGATGAGGCCCCGGTGTTCGTGGAGTCGCGCGGCTCTCAGTTCGATAGCGAGGAGCGCGCTGCGTGTCCAGGGCCGTGCTCGAACACTCGTCGTCGTCACGGTTCGTTCCGCAGTCGAGTCGAGTCGGCACGGCCGACCACCGCGGCTGGCAGAGTCTGCTCGTCCTGCATTGCGTGGCGACCGACCGGTGAAGAACTTGCGAGGATGTGGTGGGCAACGTCGGCGAGCTTGCGCGCGAAGCCCGGTGAGCAATGCCGCGCGACAGAGTGCGCGGACAAGGACTGCCCTAACGTTTGCAACAGCCGTTCGACCTGCAGCCGGCGACGCTGCTCAGCCACGCATCCTGGGCACGGGGACAGCGACGGATGCGCCATCGGCGCAGGAATTACCTGCGTCCGGCACAGTGCGCGGAACCTGCCGACTCGGATCGCGCGAACCATTTCGTCGTCATCGACAAGGTGGTCAAAGCCGTCTTCGTAGCTGGTTATCCAGATTGCGCGCGCAGTTCGAGCAGTGGGTTGCCCGTTTGAGACGCGGCCGGGCGGCCAGCTCATCGTAGCCGTCATCAAAATCCGTCCCTGATCCTCGCGGCGAGCCGGATTGTGGTGCACGGCCAGAGCTTCCCGCAGTTACGACAGCGACAGGAATCCGCGTTGGCATCGGTGCACGGGGCATGGACAACGAGCGCGAGAACCGCGAGATCGTAGAGCTGTGTCGCTTCGATCTGCGTTTCGTCGGGTTGTGCTGCACGACCGGTCTGCGACTGGTCGAACGTTGCCGATTCAATCACCGATACCGCCTCTTCCGTCAGTTGCCGGGAGTTGGCGGCACCCCGGCGGCTGGGAACTCCTGTCCTCGCTGGCAATGGGGGGCGCGGTGCCTGCGGGGCGGGTTCGCGACTGCGGGTGTCTGACCAGCCGCCGGGGTGCCATCACTAACGAAACCGCAGCTCAAGCGGGTAAACCACACGGCGTAACTGTGATCTTGGGGGAGGGTATCTCCCTGTTCAATGGGGAGAACTTGCTCCATACTGAAAGAGTCGTATGGTCCGCTCAGAATCGTCTGAAGGGGGACTGTCATGCCGTCAGCGACGGTCAGCGTGCGGAGCAAGCAGCGGGAGCTTTCAGCTCAGCTTCGGGCAAAGTCTAGGACGTGGGCAGAGATCGCGGCAGTCTTGTCCGACCGGTACAACGTCAACATGCGCACCGCGCTCCGCCTGGCGCACGGCTGGAGCCAGCGCGAGGCTGCCGAGCGATGGAGTCTGCGTTGGCCAGCCGAACCGAAGACTGACAAGGCATTTTCGTACTGGGAGTTGTGGCCCGCCGCGACTGGGCACGCTCCGCCGTTGGACGTGCTCTGCCGGCTGGCGGAACTGTACGAATGCAGGGTGGCTGACCTGCTTGCAGACGTTGCTGACCATCGGTCCGCCGACTCTGCTCATCAAGGCCGAGCGCAACTTGCGGAGATCGAGCGTCCAGCGACTTCGCTGGAGGACGTCGTCGCGCGATTGGATGCAGCCGACGTTCACGAACTGGCCAAGATGGCGACGACTTGGGCGAATGGCGACGGTTCCGGAGTGAATCGGCGGTCGTTGTTGCTCAAAATTAGTGCCGCGCTGTCGTTGGCTTCCATAAGTCCGGTGCTTACGGAGGAAACGTCTGCTGCGGAGACCGCGGATCGGAGCACGCAGAGCGATGACGTGTCCGGGATCTGGCACAGCCGCTACGTCTACCCGAGCAGCGGCCGAGGCAAGGAGTTCGTCGGCGAACACTATGTCGTTTTGCGCCAACGCGACAACCGGCTCATCGGCGAAAGTTTGCCGCACTCGACTGGCTCTCGTCTGCGGCTGGAACTTGCGCTGGACAAGGCCGTGGCAACCGGCACGTGGCGCGAGCAGACCTCACCTGGCGGCTACTACCAGGGAGCTACCTACCACGGGACCCTGCAATTGGTGATCAACCCGTCCAATCAGCGGATGAGCGGAATGTGGCTGGGTTTCGGACGCGACTTTACGATCAATTCAGGCGAATGGAAGCTGACCTGGTGCAGCTCCGACACATCCAAACAGTCTCAACGTAGCTACCACGAAAAGGTTTGATCAGCACAGCACGGCTACAATGACGCTCCCCGGCGCGAATTCGCCGGATTCGATCCGTGCGAAGATTCCATACAGCATCTTCGCCTCGTACACCCAGTCGAGGGCCACGCCATGGCGCTGCGCGAAGTCGGCGATGAATGAGTCCAGTTCCGGTGTCCGTCTGGCGTAGCCGCCAAAGTGGAAGCCGGTATCCACGGACCAGTTGCTGGTCTCGGCGCCGAAACCATCGCGCTGAAACCGTCGCACTTCGTCGCAGAGGAAGTCTCCGCCCTTCAGCACGCTGAACCCGATAGCTTGCTGGTGTGGCTGGAGACGCGCGGCGATGCCTGCCAGGGTGCAGCCGGTTCCGGAAGCGCAACAGATGACGTCGAAGTCTTCGGCTATTTCATCGACGAGTTCAGCACATCCCCGTGCGGCAAGGCCGTTGCTGCCTCCTTCGGGAAGCACGTAGCTGGGGCCGAGCTGATTTATGAGCTGCTCCACCATCTCCGGGTCGGTCTTGTGCCGGTAAGTCGTTCGGTCAAGGTATACGAGCCGCATGCCCATGCTCGCGGCGTAGGACAACGACTCGTTCAACGGCAGGTGCTCTTCGCCTCGAACGACGCCGACGGTGTTGAGCCCGAAGTGCCGACCCGCCGCGGCCGTTGCGCGCAAATGGTTCGAATACGCGCCGCCGAAGGTCAAGAGCTGTTCATGGCCTTGGACGAGCGCTTCTTCGACGTTGAACTTCAGTTTGCGCCACTTGTTCCCGGGGACCTCAGGGTGGATCAGGTCGTCACGCTTGAGCAGGAGGCGGATGCCGTTCAGGTCCAGACGGTGGTCTTGCAGCTCGACAACGGGCGACGGCAGGCGGAGCGGACTGCCGTTCAGCTCGAAGGGACGTTGAGTCGCCACGGGACCGACCTTACGCAGCAACGCGGGTTGTTTGTGCGACTTAACCCGGTCTGGAAGCTCGGCAACCCTGGCAAACCGGGCGGTTTCGGAATCCGTCTGCCGTGGCGGTGGAGTGGGCCGGGTCGGGCTCGAACCGACGGCCAAGAGATTATGAGTCTCCTGCTCTAACCAACTGAGCTACCGGCCCCAACAAAGCGGCACGGACAGACGTGATCCGCTTTGGGTCGCCAAGCTATCACGGTCATTCTGCGAGGTCGGCCACTGCTTCGAGGTCCTGAAGTGCTTCGTTGTCGCAAGTGGGCCGCCGGCCGGGTCTCTGCGTGGAGAAGTTCAGGCAGCACATGAGCCACCGAACACTGGCACGTACGGATGCCCGGTCACTCAGCGTCGCATAGACGGTTCAAACGGGTGAAACTGTAGCTGGGTGTATCCATTTGCATACGCCCCGGGCATACCTTGGAATATCCGCAGATCGCCGGTGGTGCAGGCGCCGGTCGGATGGGTGGGCTCCGGGGAGGGGGCGAACCGATGGCTGAGGGCGGCCGTGGGAACTTTTCCGCGGCGTTGGGCTGCGCGGAATTCCGCGCGATGTGGGCGGCCGAAGCGTTGTCGGTCGTCGGTGACCAGCTTGCCCGGGTTGCGCTGGCGTTGGTGGTCTTCGACCGCACCAGCTCGGCTTCGCTGACGGCGTTGACCTACGCGTTGACGTTCGCGCCGTCCGTGCTCGGCGGCTTCTTCCTGTCCGGGCTAGCCGATCGATATCCGCGCCGCGCGGTGATTGTGTCGACTGATGTGGTCCGGGGCGGGCTCGCGATCGCGATGGCGCTGCCCGGGCTGCCGCTGTCTGCGATGTGGTGCCTGGTCGGCGCGCTGACGCTTGTCGGCGCACCGTTCAAAGGGGCGCAGCTCGCGCTGCTTCCAGATGTTCTTCCTGCGGATCTCCTCCAGGCGGGACTCGGCTTGCGCCAGGTCACGATGCAGATCGCCCAGGTCGCCGGTTTCGGCCTGGGTGGACTTCTGGTGCCGCTTCTCGGAGCTGGACCGGTGCTTGCGATCAACGGCGGAACGTTCCTGCTCAGCGCCGGGATTGTTTACGTCGGCGTCCGGCCTCGTCCTGCGGTGCGGCAGGCGTCTTCCGCCGAGCAGTCGTCCGCGCCAGCTACAAACCCGCGCTACGCCGCTCAGCTTGTCGCCCCGGTGATCCTCATTTCGATGATCGGCCTGTTGGAGGTGCCCGAAGGCGTTGCCGCGCCGTTCGCGAAAGCGGCGGGTGCTGCGTCGTTCGCGGTCGGCCTGCTCATGGCGGCGAATCCAGTAGGCAGCGCCATCGGTGGCTGGTGGGCTGGGAGAAACAGATCGATTGCCCCGCCGTCTGCGGTGCTCGTCCCGGCGGTCGCTGCTGGGTTGCCCTTGACAGCGGCAGCAGTGCCGTCGTTGCCGGTTGCTGCTCTGTCGTGGGCAGTGTCTGGCGCTTTGTCGACGTACTACTTGGTACGGCTGCAGCCTGTCGTCCTTGCACGATCTCCGCCACGGAGCCGCGACTCTCGCCCTCGCGGCGGGCGTCGAGACGAAGGTGGTGCAGCGGATGCTCTGGCACTCCTCGATCACCGTCACCTCCGACACCTACACCACCGTCCTGCCGCAAGTAGCGGAGGCGACGGCGGCGATCATCCCGCGGCAGTCGGCGCGAAGTCTCGGGCTCGCCTCGGGCTCGCCAGCGACCACAATGGACAGTCGAGAACCGGAAGAAAAGCTTCCAGAAAACCAAAATCCCCAGGCCTATCAATCTCAAGACCTGGGGAGTGAGGGTGCGCCATCAGGGACTCGAACCCCGAACCCGCTGGTTAAGAGCCAGCTGCTCTGCCAATTGAGCTAATGGCGCTTGGTGCTTCCCGCCGCTGTGGTTTCCCTCGGCGACGTGGAAAAGATTAGCAGGGCGTTCAGGCCCCGTTTCAGGGGGGTCCCCTTTTCGGTCCGCCGGGGCAACTGCCCAGGTCAGCGGTGGTGACCCAGGGTGAACCCGGCCAGCGTCGACCCTCGCGGCCGCGGCGGGGAGGGCGAGGGGTCGTCGTGACCTGCGCGACACCGGCACTGGCCACCGTACCCCGGAAATGACAAAACCCCGGCCTCTCCGAAAAGAAGCCGGGGCGTACGGGTGGCTAACGGGGCTCGAACCCGCGACCTCCTGGACCACAACCAGGTGCTCTACCAGCTGAGCTATAGCCACCATCTGGCAAAAGATCTCGCGATCACCTTGCTGGAAGCAATCCTAGCGGGTGCCCGCGAGCGCTTTTCAGGGGGTCACCCTCGGTGGCGTTCCAGCACTTCGGCGGCGGCGGCCTTGGCCTCTTCGCTCGTCGGGCCGGGCTGGGGGACGAAGGCGATCGCGCGGTAGTACTCGAGTTCGCCGACGGACTCCTTGATGTCCGCGAGCGCGCGGTGGGCCAGGCCTTTCTCCGGCTTGGCGTAGTAGATCCGCGGGTACCAGCGGCGCACGAGCTCCTTGACCGACGACACGTCGACCATCCGGTAGTGCAGGTGGTTGTCGAGTTCCGGCATGTCGCGGGCGATGAAGCCGCGGTCGGTGGCGATCGAGTTGCCCGCGAGCGGGGCGCTGGCCGGGTCCGGCACCCATTCGCGGATGTACTCGAGCACGCGCTGCTCGGCCTCGGCGAGCGTGGTCGTCGAGGCGCGGACCTCGTCGGTGAGGCCGGACTTGGCGTGCATGTCGTGGACGACCTGCGGCATGCCGTCGAGCTTGGCGTCGTCGGCGTGGATGACGATGTCGACGCCCTCGCCCAGGATGTTCAAATCGGCGTCGGTCACCAGCGCGGCTATTTCGATCAACGCGTCCTTGCCGAGGTCGAGCCCCGTCATCTCGCAGTCGATCCAGACAAGATGGTCGTTCACCCGCACCACCCTAACCCGACACGGGGATATCAGCGGCGTCACCTGGGCTTCCGGCGCGTTACGCTCGGTCAGCCAGTGCAGCGAGGTGTGATTTCGGACTCGGAACGGGGTGCGGCCAGTGGCCGAGCAGGCGTCGGGACCAGCGGCGGAGATCGCGCGGGGATACGTGAGCGACGGGGCGGCCGTCGAGCTGGGCGCGGTGGTGATCGACGGGAAGACCGAAGCGTCGGCCGCGGTCCGGCTGCCGCTGGCGACGCTGAACCGGCACGGCCTGGTCGCGGGCGCGACCGGCACCGGCAAGACCAAGACGCTGCAGCTGATCTCGGAGCAGCTGTCCGCGGCCGGGGTCCCGGTGGTGCTGGCCGATGTCAAGGGCGACCTGTCCGGGCTGTCCGCGCCCGGCGAGGCGAGCGAGCGCACCGCGAAACGGTCCGCTGAGCTGGGCGACGACTGGGCGCCGGCGGCGGGTCCGGTGCAGTTCTTGTCGCTCGGCACCAGCGGGACCGGGATTCCGGTGCGCGCGACGATCACCAGCTTCGGGCCGGTGCTGCTGTCGAAGGTGCTCGGGCTCAACGAGACGCAGGAATCGACGCTCGGCCTCATTTTCCACTGGGCCGACCAGCGCGGTCTCGCCTTGCTGGACACCAAGGACCTGCGGTCGGTCATCACGCATCTGACGAGCGACGAGGGCAAAGAAGACCTCAAAGGCATCGGCGGGGTGTCCGCGGCGACGGCGGGCGTCATCCTGCGCGCACTGTCCAATCTGGAGGCCCAGGGCGGCGAGGAGTTCTTCGGCGAGCCCGAGCTGGACGTCCACGACCTGATGCGCCAGCAGGACGGCAAGGGCGTCATCACGCTGCTCGAACTGGACAATCTGCAGTCCAAACCGGCGCTGTTCTCGACGTTTTTGATGTGGCTGCTGGCCGAGCTGTTCGAGGAGCTGCCCGAGGAGGGCGACCTCGACCAGCCGAAGCTGGTGTTCTTCTTCGACGAGGCGCACCTGCTGTTCTCCGACGCGTCGAAGGCGTTCCTGGAGCGGATCGAGCAGACGGTGAAGCTCATCCGGTCGAAGGGCGTCGGCGTCTTCTTCTGCACGCAGCTGCCGACCGACATCCCGAACAACGTGCTGTCCCAGCTCGGCGCGCGGGTGCAGCACGCGTTGCGCGCGTTCACGCCGGACGACCAGAAAGCATTGGCGCGCACGGTAAAGACGTATCCGAAGTCGCCGCACTACGACCTCGAGACGGCGCTGACGTCGCTGGGGATCGGCGAGGCGATCGTCACCGTGCTGTCCGAACGCGGCGCGCCGACGCCGGTCGCGTGGACGCGGCTGCGTGCGCCGCGATCGAAGATGGGGTCGATCGGGGCGGACGCGATCCGTGCGGCGGTCGCGTCGTCGGAGCTGAACGCGAAGTACGGGGAGACGATCGACCGCGAGTCGGCGTACGAGAAGCTGGCGGCGAAGGCCGTGCCCGCCGCTGAGCCCGCCGGGCCGGCCGCGGAACCCGAGGCGCCGGCCGCGCCCAAGCCGGAGAAGGAAGAACCGGGGTTCCTGGCACAGGCATTGAGCAACCCGGCGGTGAAGTCGTTCATGCGCTCGGCGGCGAGTTCGCTCGGGCGGGAGTTCACGCGCGGGCTGTTCGGCAACCGGCGGCGCTGAGATACCTGACAGGAGATGGCAGGTATCGGCGGTTGACTGTCCGGGACCGAGTTTCCGGCAGAGGAGCAAGAGCATGACCAGGACCGCCGTCGCCGCGTTCGAGCTGGACAAATGGGAGCCGCAGGCGCAGGACGAGGCAGGTGGCACGACGTTCGCGCAGGTGGTGATCGAGAAGTCGTTCACCGGGGCGGTCGAGGGGACCAGCCGGGTCGAGATGCTGACGGCGTCGAACGAGACGTCGCGCGCGTACGTCGCCTTCGAGCGCTTTACCGGCTCTGTCGACGGGCGGAAGGGCAGCTTCGTGCTCCGGCACACGGCCGGTGACGAGGGGCTGTCGCTGGTCCTGCTTCCCGGCTCGGGCACGGACGAGCTGGCGGGGATTTCCGGGTCGGCCGACATCGCCGTGGACGACGCGGGCAAGCACACGTTCACGCTGGTCTACGAGCTGCCGGACGCGTGAAGCAGCCGCTCTCTCCAGGCCCCGAATTCCCGGAGAGAGCGGCCAGGTTTCCTCACTGTCCCGAGAGCGAGGAGCGGAGGCGGGCCGCCCCGACCACGGTCCGCCTCCGGGGTTGCGGTCAGCCGTTGACGATCTGGTCGACGATCTTCTTGGCGTCGTTGATCGGGATGGCGAACCCGATCCCGACGCTGCCCGCCGACGAGTTCGGGCTGTAGAGCGCGGAGTTGATGCCGATCACCTGGCCCTTGCTGTCGACGAGCGCGCCGCCGGAGTTGCCCTGGTTGATCGAGGCGTCGGTCTGGATCGCGGTGTAGCTGGGGTCGGACGTGACGTTCGAGGCCTGCCTGCCGAACGGCGAGTTCTGCTCGTCGCCGCCTCCGACGTCGGAAAGCGGCCGGTTGAGCGCGCTGACGATGCCGGTGGTGACGGTGTTCTGCAGCCCGCCCGGCGACCCGATCGCGATCACCTGCTGCCCGACGGCGAGCTTGCTCGAGTCCCCGAGCGTCGCGGCCGTGAGCCCGTTCGCGCCCTGCGCCTGCAGCACCGCGATGTCGCTCTTGGTGTCCGAGCCGACGACCTTCGCCTGGTACTTCTTGCCGTCCGACGTGGTGACCGTGACGGTCTGCGCGCCCTGCACGACGTGCGCGTTGGTGAGGATCCGACCGTCGGAGGTGAGGATGACGCCAGATCCGATCGCCGTGCCCCGCCCGGTCGTGACGTTCACCTGAACGACACTGGGCACCACCTTCGCGGCGACGGTGCTGACGTCCCCGGAAGCCGTGGTGTTGCCGACGGTCTGCGCGGTGGCGGAGGACGCCGCGGTGGTCGAGGACGTGCCGGAACCGCCGCTCAGCCCGACGATCGCCGCGCCGGCACCGCCGCCGAGAAGAGCGGCGGCGAGTGCAGTGGCTCCGACGAGCGCGGCCAGACGACCGGACCGCTTCCGCGGGCCAGCCAAGACTGCCGGTGGTTCGGCGGGCTGTGGCATGGGTCCGTAGTGCGGAGTGGCGGGTTGCTGGTGCGGCGGTCCGGATTGGTTGTGCTGGGTTCCGGGCCGGTTGGCCGGGCCAGGTTGTTGCGGGGCCTCAGGCTGGTTGTGCGGCGCGCCGGGTTGGCGGTGTGCGGCGTGCGGATTTGGCAGGGGCGCGGGGTTCGACCCAGACTGCGCGGCCGCATCCGGCCGCGGCGGCTGAGCAACACCCGGTGCGGATGCCTGGGCACCGCCGGATGGCCGCGCGTCGCCCGGTCCGGCCTGCTGAGCGCTCGCGGACGCCTGCTCGCCGCCACGCGCTCCGGCTTGGCCGGCAGGACTGCCTCCGGCATCGCGAAGATGTCCTTGCCCGGCGGCGAACGGACTCGACCCGGCCCGGTACTGGCCGTACTGCTCATTGCGCTGGTGCGGCTGGTGCCCACCGGGTGTAGCGGGGCCGGGCCGGCTCTCGTTCTCGGTCATGAACCAAGATTCGCGCCCGCGCTTATGAGCAGCCTGTGGAAATCCCTCAGGCTTTCCTGAGAAGAATCAGCTGAGAATTCTCAGCCGTTCTCAGCCAGTGCATCCTCGTGCCGTGCCGGACATAACCCGCAGGCTTCGCAACCGCTGTCGTCACAGCGGCAGCCCAACCTCCTCAGGCTTCAGCCCGCCCCGTCAAACCGGCCAACGCGCACCTCCTTGCGAGCCTCTCAGCCCGTCGTCCACGCGTTCCCCATCGCTCCCAACGAACTGTCAGTCGAAGAAACTCGGCACGTCCAGCGCCCCTCCCGATGCTTCGAACTCGTCGTGCACGGCTTTGCGCAACTCCGCGTCGGCGAGGTAGTCGGCGGCGGTCAGGGCCAGGCCCAGCGCACCGTCGACGACTGCCTGGTCACCCGTCGGCGACCCGGCGGCTTCGGCG
This sequence comes from Amycolatopsis sp. VS8301801F10, assembly GCF_046195355.1. Classification (NCBI taxonomy): domain Bacteria; kingdom Bacillati; phylum Actinomycetota; class Actinomycetes; order Pseudonocardiales; family Pseudonocardiaceae; genus Amycolatopsis; species Amycolatopsis sp. VS8301801F10. The sequence continues at coordinate 3,794,858 of NZ_CP176065.1, forward strand.
AATTCCTTGGTGTGCAACGCGACCGTCGGCTCGGACACCGCGATCATCGGGTGCAACGCGGGCATCCGATAGGACAGATTGCCGAGATCAGTGCTCCCGGTCAGGAACTCCGGCACGATGCCCGGCGGCAGCGGCTTCCGCCCAGTGCCCTGTTGATTGACCGACCACCGGCCGGCCAGCGTGGTGTTGAACCGGATCGGCAGGTACGCCGGCTGCTCGTCCCAGTGCAATTCCACCCCGCAGCCAGTCATTTCCGCGGCGCCGTGAGCGATCGCGGTCATCCGCCTGGCCAAGTCGCGCAGCGTCTCCGGATTCGCCGACCGGAGATAGAACAGCAGAGCCGCCCGCTCGGGGATCACGTTCGGCCGTGCGCCGCCATCGGTGAAGATGCCGTGCACTCGGTCGCTCGACGGCAGTTGTTGCCGCAGCGCGGATACTCCTTGATAAGCCGCCACCGCGGCGTCGAGCGCGTTGCGCCCCATGAACGGCTGCGCCGAAGCATGCGCGCCGACGCCGTGGAACACCATCTCGAGTTGCCGCCTGCCGAGGAACGGGTGCAGCGCGATGTCGTGGCTGAACGGGTGCAGCATGATCACCGCGTCGACATCGTCGAAGACCCCGGCCCGCGCGAGCGTTTCCTTGCCGCCACCGCCTTCCTCCGCGGGAGTGCCCACCAGCGACACCCGGCCGCCGAGCCGTTCGGCCACTGCTGCCGCGCCGAGGAACCCGCCGGCTCCGGCAGTGCAGATGACGTTGTGTCCGCAGCCATGCCCCAATCCGGGCAAGGCGTCGTACTCGGACAGGACCGCGATGTGCGGGCCTTCGTTGTCCGGAGTTCCGGTGCGCAGCGCGGTGTCCAGTCCGCCGAGCCCTACGGTGACCTCGTGTCCGTGGGCTCGCAGCAATTCGGCGAGCGCGCCGACTGACCGGTGTTCGGCGAACCCTTCCTCCGGATGCGCGTGCAGATCCTGGCTGAGCGCGACGAGTTCGCTCGCTCGAGCGCGCACTTCTTCTTCAACCGCAGCACGGGTTTCCGCGTCGGCTCCGGCGTATTCGGAGCCGAGCGGTTCGGCGGCGGCCACGGCGTCGGCGGTGGCTTCGATGAGGGAACGGAGGTGGCTGTCGTCGGGCGGGACGGGAGCGGCGTGGGTCATGCGGGGAATGCTATCGCCGAACCCCGACAAAAATGGATCATCGCACGTCAGGCAGCCGGCCGGAGACGAGTTGGGCCACGCCGAAGTACTGTTCGCGGACCTCGTCGAAGCCGCGTGCGCGCAGGCCGGCCGCGATCTCCCCGCGGTCGAACATGCGTTGCCCGCTGACGATTCCTCCTGCGGTGTCGGCGGTCCGGGCCGGCTGGCAGTCTCGGCGGGCGCTCGTGAGCAGGACGATCCGGCCGCCGGGGCGCAGAATGCGGGCGAACGAATCGAGTGCCCGTTCCGGCTCGGCGAACATGTGCAGGGCGGCGAAACAGCAAATAGCGTCTACAGTGGACGAACGCAGTGGCGGTTCGACGGCGTCGGCGCGAAGGTAAGCGACGTTCGGCGAATCAGTTTCTTCGACCGCGCGCGAAAGCATGCTGCGCGCGCCGTCGAGGCCGATCGCGAGTCCGTCCGGTCCCACGGCCGCCCCGAACGCGCGTGTGAACCGGCCGGTTCCGCACGCGACGTCGAGCACGACCTGACCCGGTCGCAGCGCGAGCCGTTCGGCGGCCAGAGCGACCTCGCCGGCCATGCTCGGGCCGTCGAGGCCTTTGAGGACGCGGCCGAGCACAGGCCTCCAATAGCGTTCGTAGACCTGCGGCAGCAGCGTGGTGCGCATGAGCCGCTGAGTGAGCCCGGTGGGCGGGCCGGCCTGGGCGGCGTCGCCGAGCGTGTCGAGGAATCCGTCGGCTGTCGTGGCCGGCTCGCTGAGCAGATCGGCGAGCCGTTGCTGGGTGCTGTGGTGCGGCACGGGGGTCCTCTCGGTGGGGATACCGGCAGTATGCGGCATCGACGGCTCACTCGTTCGAGTGAAGATCTGTCCGATCAAGCGTTCGAGGCTCGGCATTGTCGGTCCCTGTTCCTAACGTCGTCCGCACGGTCTCCGACCCGCGGAGACCAGCGAGGAGGACTGACTGATGACCGCACCGATCCTGCGTCCGATCGACCTGCCCACCGGCGAAATCGCCGTGCACGGGGCCTTCGACCTCAGCGCCGCGTCGCAGTGGCTCGCCGGGGCCGGCCCGGCGGGATCCTTCGCCGCCGAACCGGGTGTGCTGCGGGTGGCGTTCCCGGTCGAGGGGACATGGACCCACGCCGGTGCCGCGATCCGGCAGAGATCCCCGGGCACGGTCGAAGTCGGCGTGGCGGCGCCGGTGGAGATCGCCGCGCGCGTGGTCGCGCAGGTGAGCCGGATGCTTTCGCTCGATGTCGACGAGTCCGGGTTCGCCGAGGTCGCGAGCCGCGATTCGGTGGTCCGGCGGCTGCACGCTCGCCACAGCGGTGCGCGCCCGGTGCTGCATTCGTCGCCGTACGAAGCGGCCTGCTGGGCCGTGCTCACGCAAGGAATGCGAGTCCGGCAGGCGATGCGGTTGCGCGAGCAGCTCGCGGTGCGGCATGGCCGTCAGATCGGCGAGGACGGGCCATTTTCCTTTCCCTCGCCACAGATTCTGGCCGAGCTGGGTGACGAACCGTCGCTGGGGCCGTTCCGCCTCGCTCGCCTTCGAGCGGTCGCGCGGGCTGCTGCCGACGGCCGGCTGGACGCCGAGGAGCTGCTGGCCTTGCCGGTCCCCGACGCGATGACCCGGCTGTGCGCGATCCCGGGCATCGGAGCGTTCTCCGCCGAGCAGATCCTGCTGCACGGCGCGGGACACCCCGATCTGTTCCCCCGGCTCGACACCCAGCTCCACCAGATTCTGTGCGCGGAGTACGCGTTGCCGCCCGGAACACCGCCGGACGAGCTTGAACCGCTGGCTGAGGACTGGCGTCCGTACCGGTCGTGGGTCGCCCACCTTTTCCGGCTCGATCGGTTGCGGGCGTCGGCGTCTGCGGAGGTGGCGGACTGAGCGGTGGTTGAAGTCGCGGATCGACAGGAGGGAGACGCCATGGAATGAGGCCGCGCCCCATACCGAATCGCGGTCGACGGGTGACGCCCGGGCACTCACCGCGGCCAAATAAGGCCTGTGGTGAGGTGTCCGCGTGACTACGCCTGCACTCGCCGTCTCGACTGTGCTCAGTGCTCGACCGGGCACCGGGGAAATCTCTGGTGCGGCCATGGCCGCGGGCACTGGGGCAGTCGGCGCGGCGCTGGAACAGGCGAACACGCCGAGCGTCATCACGTTGGTCACCGGCGGTATCGCGTTGCTGGTGGTGCTGGCCGGCGGGACACCCTGGCGGTTCGCCCGCAATGTCATCACGATCGTGCACGAGGCAGGCCACGCGCTGGCCGCGGTGACGGTCGGACGGCGGCTGCGTTCGATCCGGCTGCACTCGGACACCTCCGGGGTCACCGTGTCGCGCGGGAAGCCTGAGGGGCCGGGCATGGCGTTCACGGCCTTGGCCGGGTACGTCGCGCCGTCGGTCTTGGGACTGCTGTTCGCGAGCCTGGTCGGGGCTGACCTGATCACCGCGGTGCTCGTGCTCGTCGCGTTGCTGCTGCTGGGTGTGCTGATCATGGTGCGCAATGCCTATGGCGTGTTCACCGTGGTGGCGAGCGCGGTCGTGCTCGGGCTGGTGGCTCTGGTCGCGCCGAAGGTGGTGCAGGCGCCGTTCGTGTATCTGCTGACCTGGTTCCTGCTGTTCGGCGGGGTCCGGCCGGTGGTGGAGCTTCAGCTCAAACGGCGGCGTGGCCAGGCGCGGGACTCCGACGCCGATCAGCTGAGCCGGTTGACCGCTGTACCCGCGGTGTTGTGGGTGCTGGTGTTCGGCGTGCTCACGGTGAGCTGCGTCATCGCGGGTGGGTTGTGGTTGCTGCAGCCGCTGGCGTTGTGACGCGGGCGCTGCGGGTCCGGCTTTCGGTGAGCTGACCCGGGGCGGTGGCTCGGTCGCGTGGTCGGGTTGTGCGGGTCGCGGAGTCGCAGCTGAGCCGGTCGGGGTCCGCGGGGTCCTCTGAGGACGGCGGTGTGACCGACGGCCGGGCGGCGCGCTCGTGAGCTGGGCGGAGCGGCTGGTAGCTGGTGATGCGGTCGGCGGCCGGGTGGAGTGGCCGAGATGGCTGGGCGGTGCAGCCAAGATGGTTGGGCGCTGCGGTCGGCGGTTGGCCCTGCGGGCTGACGTGGTGCTGACCTGCGGGGTCCATCGGGCGGCATGAGCTGTTGCCTCGAGTGTCGCGGAGCCTCTGTCGGCCGGAAGCTCGGTTGAGCCAGCGACAACGGGCGGCGTGACGGTGTTCGCGGGCCTGTGCCCTGGGAGAGTGAGGGACCGACCTGACCCGCGGCTGAGGCAGTGGTGGCAGACCGCAGGCACGGGCGCCCCGGTCGTGAGCGACGGCGTTGTCGACCATGGCACCGACCAGGAGGCTGGGGTCGCGAGTGTCCCGAGGGCTGAGCCCGTCGTCTCTCCAGGTGGGCGGTACGGCAGACTGGACGTCTGTTGAGCCGCGGAGGGAGACAGGCGATGGACGAGGTCGCGAAGGCCGTCGAGGAGTGTGCGCGGGCGGCGAAGGCGGCTGCGCCGTCGTTGGCCGCCGCCGGGGACGACGCGGTGGACGCGGCGCTCGTCGGGATGGCGGAGCGGCTCGTCGCGCACCGGGACGAGGTGCTCGAGGCCAACCGGGCCGACGTGGCCAAGGCTACGGCCGACGGGATGAGCGCCGGTCTGCTTGACCGGCTCACCATCACTCCCGAGCGGCTCGACGGGATGGCCTCGCAGCTGCGGCTGCTGGCCGGCGCTCCGCACCAGGAGCGGTCCGTCGACGTGTCCGCCTTGGACGGTGGGCTGCGGCTGGTCGAGCGGCGGCGGCCGGTGGGCGTCATCGGCGCGAACTACGAGGCGCGGCCGAACGTGACGGTCGACGTGGCGTCGCAGCTGGTCAAGTCGCGCAACGGCGGCGTGCTGCGGACCGGGTCGGCGGCGCTGGGGTCGGCGCAGCGGTTGCGGGACGTCGTGATCGCGCCCGCGCTCGAGGCGGCCGGGATCAACCCGGACGTCGTGCAGCTGGTGCCGCGCGTGGAGCGGGAGGCGGCGTCGGCGCTGGTTCGGTTGCCGGGGCTCGTGCCGCTCGTCATCCTGCGCGGCAGCGGTGACAGCACGCGCGCGCTGGCGACCGAGGCCGCGGTGCACGGGGTGCGCACGTTGGCGCATGCCGACGGTGGCGGAGTGCTGTACGTCGACGTCGCGGCGGACGCGGACAAGGTCCGCGACCTGGTGTACTCGAGCCTTGACCGGCTCGGCGTCTGCAACCGGCTGAACCTGCTGCTGATCCACGAGGACGTGCACGACACGGTGTGGCCGCAGATCGAGTCGGCGCTGGCCGAGCGCGGCGTCACGCCCTCGCTCGCGCCGCACGAGCACCCGATCGGCTACGAGTGGGCGCTGGACTCCGAGCGGGAGGCGACGGTCACCGTGGAGAAGGTCGGCGGGCTCGTCGACGCGGTCGAGATCGCGAACGAGCGCACGTCCGGGCTCGCCGCGGGGATCGCGACCGAGAACCCGGCGGCCGCGGAGCAGTTCTTCGACGGCTACACCGGCACGGGCGTGTTCTGGAACGCGCCGACCCGGCTGCTGGACGGCTTCAAGCTGCTCGCGGTGCCCGAAACCGGCATCAACCTCGACCGGGTGCCGGGGCCGCGCGGGCCGGTGACCTACACCGACCTGTACGTCCGCCAGTACGCCGTAATGCCTGCCTGACCTGGCCGGAGCACGATGAGCGGATGGGCACGATGACCGGGCGGCCGCACGTCCTGCTGTCCGCGGCGCAATCGCTGGACGGCTACCTCGACGACGCCGGCAGCACCCGTCTGCTCCTGTCCAACGAGGACGACTTCGCGGAGGTCGACCGGCTGCGCGCCGAGGCCGACGCGATCCTCGTCGGCGCGGGCACGGTGCGGGCCGACAACCCGCGGCTTCTCGTGCGGTCCGCCGCACTGCGTCGCGAGCGGGTCGCGGCGGGGCGGCCGGAGCAGCCGGTCAAGGTGACGGTCACGAACAGCGGCAAGCTGGATCCGGCGTCGCGGTTCTTCACCGTCGGCGACACCGAAAAGCTCGTCTACGCGCCGCGAGGAAGCGCGGACAGCCTGAGCGCGGTCGCGACCGTGGTGGAGGTCGGCAGTCCGCCGCGGCTCGAGCACGTCCTGGACGACCTCGGTGAGCGGGGGATCCGGACGCTGCTCGTCGAGGGCGGCGGCGCCGTGCATACGCAGTTCCTCGACGCCGGGCTCGCCGACGAGCTCCGGCTCGCGATCGCGCCGGTCATGGTCGGCGATCCGCGGGCGCCGCGGTTTCTCGGGCCGGGTGCGTTCCCCCGGCCGCTGGAACTGACGGAAGTGCGGCGGCTCGGAGACGTCGCGGTGCTGCGGTATCGCGCCGCGGCTGAACCGTCGTCGCTCGATCTGCTGCGGTTGCGCCAGGCCATCGAACTCGCCGACGAATGCCCGCCGAGTTCGACGTTCCGGGTCGGCGCGGTCGTCGGTTTGCCGGACGGCACGGTGCTCGCCACCGGGCATTCGGGCGAGGGCGATCCGCGCAACCACGCGGAAGAAGCCGCGCTGGCGAAGCTCGATCCGCACGATCCGCGGCTCGCCGGCGCGACCATGTACAGCTCGCTCGAACCGTGCAGCGACCGCGCGTCCCACCCCAAAAGCTGCACGCAGCTGATCCTCGAGACGGCCATTCCGCGAGTGGTGATGGCTTGGCGGGAACCGTCGCTGTTCGTCGAGGCCGAAGGGGTCGAGCGGCTTGTCGCGGCCGGGCGGCGGGTGATCGAAGTCCCGGCGCTGGCTTCGGAAGTCCGCCGGGCCAACACGCATCTTCCGGGCGTCCGGCCCTGATCCGCGACTGACGGATCGGGCGCTGCCGCACGGAATCCGCACCGCAGCGCCCGATCCGGAAAATCAATCGGTCAGCAGCCTCCGTTGTCGGTCCAGACGCCCCACTGCCCGGTCGTGCCCGGTTCCTCGCCCTGGGTCCACCATTTCGCGGTCCATTTGTGGCCGTTGTGCGCGACCACCGCGCCGCCGGTGTAGACCTGCGTTTTCTGCCATTCCGGTGCCGAACAGGTGCCCGGAGGATTGCTGGTCGGACTGGTCGGGCTCGTCGGCGGAGTGGTCTGCGGCGGGGTCGCGCCGGCGAAGCGGGTGGTGAATTTCGTGAAGTCCCAGTCGTTTTGCTGGACGTTCGAGCACACGCTGTTGTCGGTCGTCGTCGTGCACTGCCGGTCGCGGTTCACCGCCCAGAAAGTGAACCGGCCGAGGTGGTGGCTGGTCGCGTAGTCGTACACGGTCTGGAAATCGGAAACGTTGAAGTATTCCGACGTGTCGGATTTCCCGTTCATGCCCGAGAAACCCTCGTGCGAATACGCGGTTTCGCTGTCCCAGCCGAGGTGGCTTTGGAGCAGGCCGTGGAACGCTTCGAGCGCCGAGACCTGCGACGCGCCGCCGCCGTTGAAGCCGCCGTCGAACGGCATGATCGAGAAGTTGTTGGGGGAGAAGCCGATCGACTTCGCCTGGTCCAGCAGCTGGGTGCCGAACCAGCCGGTGCCCGCCGCGGTGCCCGGCATGGTCACCGAGACGAACAGCCCGGGGTTGTCCGCCTGCAGCTTCTTCGCCGCGCCGAGTTCGTTCGCGATGGCCGCGGTGTTTTCGTATTCGGGTTCTTCGAGGTCGAAGTCGATGGCTTTCAGGTTGTACTTCGTCACGACCTGCTGGTAGGCCGCGGCGGTCGCGTCGACGGTGCCGCAGGTCTGGCCCAGTTTCGTGCCGCCGTAGCCGCCGACCGAAACCGACACGTCGCCGCCGTTGCCGCGGATGCGGTTGATCGCGTCGCCGACGGTCGTGTCCGAGGAAACCGGCGAGGTGCCGTCCCAGGTGGGGCTGCATCCGCCGCTCTTCGGCGCGAGGATGAAGGCCAGCTGGAACGCCTTCTGCCCGGTCGCGTTCATGACGGTCACCGGGTCGGGCGGGTTGTTGCTCTGCGGCATGAGGTACGGCGCGGCGGCGTACCAGTTGTTGTCGAGGCCGGTCGGCGTCCCGGTCTGCGCATGGGCGGTCGCGGCCACGACGGCAGCTGCTCCGGCCACGGCAGCGGCGGCGACGAGGGTGGCGGCCAGTCTGCTTCGCTGCATCTGTCCTCCGGCATTTCGGAAAATGACTGCGGTAAGCATTGGACTAGACCATTATGAAGTCAAGGTGCGGTCGGCTGCTCTTGTCCGGCGGGGGGCTGGTTCGGGAGGTATGCCGGAATTCGGTGCGGCGGGTTCACCCTTGCGGCGCAACGGTTCCGCGCGAAAGGACGCGGACCGCGGGGGCGAGTGGTCCGCTGGAGAGCGGTTCGCTGGGGAGAAGGGGGAGATGGTGACGGTGCGGTTGGACTGGACCAGTGCGGGACGGAGCCGCCGGGCGAAGACCGCGGTCGGGCGGCGGGGGAGGCTCGGGCGGTTCGGGGAGTGGTGGCGGGAGCAGTGGTGGTGGCGGGGATGGGCCGGGCGGGCTTGGCGGTAGAGCGGGGTGGCTGGGGTGGTTCCGGTTGGCGTTCGCAGGGGCGGGATGTTCAGGCGGGCGTTTGCGGGGGCGGGTGTTCGGGCGGGCGTTCGCGGGGGCGGGTGTTCGGGCGGGCGTTCGCGGGCGCGGGGTGCTCCGGCGGGCGTTCGCCGGGGCGGTGATGCCGTTGGTCTAGTGAGGGGCGCAGACGGCGATGGCGGAGCGGGATCCGCGGCAAGACGCTGAGCGGGTTAGCGGGACGTATTGCGCGGTGGCTGCGTCGAGGGCTGGTCGGGGGCGGGAGCAGGCGGAGGGGGTGGGGACGGCAGAAGTCCTGCGGGGGCAACGGAGCAGCGCGGACAAAGGGAGGTCGTCGACAGGGCAGTGATCCGAAGACAGTGAAGTCACGTTCGTCGATCGCCAGCAGCGGGGCAGGGCGCTGCCGAGCGAAGTCGCTAACCGGCTCAGTCGCGTTGTCAACCCGGGCGGCGGCTCAAGGTCGCCTCAGTCGGTCCAGGCCATCCGCGGCAACCCGAAACCAGGTCAGTCGTTCTCCAGATCACCTTCCAAAGTCAGGTACACCTCGCGCATCTGGGCCATCAACTCCGGATCCGGTTCCTCCCACAACCCCCGGTCGGCGGCTTCCGTCAGGCGTTCGATAATCCCCCGCAGGGCCCACGGGTTCGCGTCTCGCAGGAACTGCTGGTTTTCCTCGTCCAGCACATACGACTGCGACAGCTTCTCGTACATCCAGTCGCCCACCACGCCCGCGGTGGCGTCGAAGCCGAAGAGGTAGTCCACGGTTGCCGCGAGTTCGAAGGCGCCCTTGTAGCCGTGGCGGCGCATGGCCGACAGCCACCTCGGGTTGACTACCCGGGCTCGGAAGACGCGGGCCGTTTCTTCGCCAAGGGTGCGGGTTCGGACTGCGTCGGGGGTGGTGGAGTCGCCGACGTAGGACGCGGGGGCGGAGCCGGTCAGGGCGCGGACTGTGGCGATCATTCCGCCGTGGTACTGGAAATAGTCGTCGGAGTCGGCGATGTCGTGTTCGCGGGTGTCGGTGTTCTTCGCGGCGACGACGATGCGTTTGTACGACGATTCCATGTCCTCGCGCGCGGGGCGGCCGTCCAGGTCTCGGCCGTAGGCGTAGCCGCCCCAGACTGCGTAGACTTCGGCCAGGTCCTTGTCGTCGCGCCAGTTTCCGGAGTCCATCAGCGGGAGCAGGCCCGCTCCGTAGGCGCCGGGTTTCGAGCCGAAGACGCGGGTGGTGGCTCGGCGGTTGTCCCCATGCAGAGCCAGGTCCGCGTTGACGTGGGCGCGGACGTAGTTGGCCGATTCCGGTTCGTCCAGGGACGCGGCCAGGCGGACGGCGTCGTCCAGCAGGGTGATGACGTGCGGGAAGGCATCGCGGAAGAAGCCGCTGATGCGGACTGTCACGTCGATCCTCGGGCGGCCCAGTTCGGACAGCGGGATCGGCTCGAGGCCGGTCACGCGGCGGGAAGCCTCGTCCCAGACCGGCTGGATTCCCAGCAGCGCCAGGACTTCCGCGGCGTCGTCGCCGGAGGTGCGCATGGCCGACGTGCCCCACACCGAGAGGCCGACCGACCGCGGCCAGTCGCCGGTGTCTTCGCGGTAGCGGCGGAGCAGGGAGTCCGCGAGGGCCTGGCCGGTTTCCCACGCCAGGCGGCTGGGGATGGCTTTCGGGTCCACGGTGTAGAAGTTGCGGCCGGTCGGCAGGACGTTGACCAGGCCGCGCAAGGGAGAACCGCTGGGGCCCGCCGGGATGTAGCCGCCGTCCAGGGCGTGCAGGACCGCGTCTGCTTCGGACGACGTGCCGGCCAGGCGGGGGACGATTTCGGTGGCGGCGAAGGTCAGGACGCGGGCGACTTCGGCGTCGAAAGCGCCCAGGACCTCGGTGACCACTGGAGAAACTGAAGACGGGGCCCACTCGTGGGTCTCCATCAAGGAAACCAGCTGGTGCGCGGTCGCCTCGATGGCGTCTACTTCGGACAGCGGGGCGTCCGAGTTTTCCTTCAGGCCGAGGGCGGAGCGCAGACCCGGCACAGCGCCTTGCTTGCCGCCCCACATTTGCTGGGCTCGGAGCATCGCCAGCACCAGGTTGACGCGGGCCTCGCCGGTCGGGGCTTCGCCGAGGATGTGCAGGCCGTCGCGGATCTGGGCGTCCTTGACCTCGCACAGCCAGCCGTCGATGTGCAGCAGGAAGTCGTCGAACTCGGCGTCGTGCGGGCGTTCTTCGACGCCCAGGTCGTGGTCGAGTTTCGCGGCCTGGATGAGGGTCCAGATCTGGGCGCGGATCGCCGGGAGTTTCGCCGGGTCCATCGCGGCGATGTTGGCGTGCTCGTCCAGCAGCTGCTCGAGCCGGGCCAGGTCGCCGTAGGACTCGGCGCGCGCCATGGGCGGGACCAGGTGGTCCACGATGGTCGCGTGCGCGCGGCGTTTCGCTTGCGCGCCTTCGCCGGGGTCGTTGATCAGGAACGGGTACACCAGCGGCAGATTGCCCAGCACGGCGTCGGGGGCGCAGGCGGCGGAGAGGCCGGCGGTCTTGCCGGGCAGCCATTCCAGCGAACCGTGTTTGCCGAGGTGGACGACCGCGTGCGCGCCGAATTCCTCTTCCAGCCAGCGGTACGCGGCGAGGTAGTGGTGGCTCGGCGGCAGGTCCGGGTTGTGGTAGATCGCGACCGGGTTTTCGCCGAATCCGCGCGGCGGCTGGATCATCAGCACGACGTTGCCGGACTGCAGCGACGCCAGGACGATGTCGCCCTCGGGGTTCGCCGACGTGTCGACGTACAGCGAACCCGGTGCGGGGCCCCAGTGTTCTTCCATCGCTTCCCGCAACTCGGCCGGCAGCGCGGCGAACCACTCGCGGTAGCGGGCGGCGGGGACGCGGATCGGGTTACCGGAGAGCTGTTCTTCGGTCAGCCATTCGGGATCCTGGCCGCCCGCGGCGATCAGGGCGTGGATCAGCGCGTCGCCGTCGGGCTGGTCGGTGCCGGTCGGGTCGACGCCGGGGAAAGCGTCGGGGCCGAGGTCGTAGCCGCGTTCGCGCATGAGGCGCAGGAGTTTGATCGCTGACGCGGGGGTGTCGAGGCCGACCGCGTTGCCGACGCGCGAGTGCTTCGTCGGGTACGCGGACAGCATCAACGCGATCCGCCGCGAAGCCGGTGGGGTGTGGCGGAGTCGCGCGTGCGCGAGGGCGATGCGGGCGACGCGGGAGGCACGTTCGTGGTCGGCGACGTAGCGGGGGAGGCCGTCGTCGTCGAATTCCTTGAAGGAGAACGGGACCGTGATGATCCGGCCGTCGAATTCCGGGACCGCCATCTGGTTGCCCGCGTCGAGCGGGGACAGGCCGTCGTCGCTGGCGGACCAGGTTTCGCGGTCGCTGGTCAGGCACAACGCCTGCAGCACCGGCACGTCCAGCGCGGCCATTTCCGCGACGTCCCACGATTCGTCGTCCCCGCCGGCTCCGGCTTCCGACGGACGGGTGCCGCCCGCCGCCAGCACGGTGACCAGCAAAGCGTCGACCTTGGCCAGCTCAGCCATCATCTCCGGCGCACGCGTGCGCAGGGACGCGGTGTGGATCGGCAACGCGCGGCCGCCCGCGGACTCGACCGCGTCGGCCAAAGCGTGCACGAAACCGGTATTGCCGGACAGGTGGTGCGCGCGGTAGTAGAGGATCCCGATGACCGGGCCGTCGTTCGAAGAAGCCGGCCGCGAAAGCACGCCCCACGACGGCAGTTCGGCGGGCGGTTCGAAGCCTTCGCCGGTGAGCAGCAGGGTGTCGGACAGGAAGCGGTGCAGCTGCGTGAGGTTTTCCGGACCGCCCTGCGCGAGGTACAGATGCGCTTGCGCGGCGATCCCGGCGGGCGTCGTGGAGAGCTTCATCAGCTCCGCGTCCGGCGTCTGCTCGCCGCCCAGCACGACCACGTGCGCACCCGACGCGCGCAGCGTGTCCAGGCCTTCCTGCCAGGTCCGCGGCGTGCCGAGGATCCGGACGACGACGATCGACACGCCGTCGAGCAGCCCCGGCAGATCGCCGAGAGGAAGCCGGGACGGGTTGCCGAGGCGGTAGTCCGCGCCGCTGGCCCGGGCGCTGAGCAGGTCGGTGTCCGAAGTGGACAGCAGCAGGATCACGGCGTTCCTCACTCGGGGTGTCCGCGCCCCGGGTCGTCGGGCACGCCGGCGGGAGTTCCTGGCTGCCGGCGGCCGCGGGGCCGCCGGTCACAGTGGCGGGACCGCCCCGGATTTCCACCGGGTTCCTCCGCGTGCCGACGCGTGTGCCTTCCTACTCTCGCCGGGCGCGCGGGCGCCGTCAAGGTGAGCAGGGACTCGTGAGCGGCGATGCCGGTGAGAACCGGGATCGCCGCTCACGACACCTGCGGCTTGCTGTCGTCCCCGATCCGCGGGAAGGGCGCGGTGGAGAAGAGCACCTCCACCGCGACCTCGAAGAACTCCGCGATCCGCAACGCCAGGTACAGGCTCGGGCTGTACTCGCCGCGCTCCAGGTACCCGATGGTCTGGTAGTGCACGCCGAGCGCGTCCGCGAGCTGCCGCCGCGAGATGCCGCGCTCGGCGCGCAGCACCGCGATGCGGTTGTAGACGTTCTCGCTCACCGCGCCTCACACACGCTGAAGTGCCCTTTCCCGTCGCGCCGCCACCGACGACCCCGATTCGCGCCGGGCCATCCGCTTCAGCAGGATCGGGGCCAGCACCAATCCGATCACGGCCCACGCGAGCAGCACGCCCAGGGTCTCCCAGGGCCGCCAGGACTGCCCGATTTCGACGACGACCGCCTGGCCGGGCAGCAGTGCCGAGCGCATGCCGAGGCCGAGCCAGTACATCGGGAACGCCTGCGCGACGTCCTGCAGCCAGACCGGCAGCGTGGCGATCGGGTAGAAGATCCCGGAGATCGCGCCGAGCCCGAGCATCGGCAGCATGACCAGGGCCATCATCCGCGAATCCTGGATCAGCGACCCGATCGCGGCCCCGATCGGCATGGTCGCGACCAGGCCGGCGACGAGCACCCACACCAGGTTCAGGAACGAGAGGAACCCGTCCGGGGCCAGCCCGGGGAACAGGAACAGCGAGGGCACCAGCATCACGACGATGCCCGCGACCTGCACCAGCGAGAAGGTCGTGACCTTGCCGATGAGATAGCCGAGCATCCCGTTCGGCGTCGCCTTGGCGCGCAGCAGCGTGCCGTCCTCGCGGTCGACGATCAGCGCCCCGGCCACGGCGGACAGGCCGTTGAACACGACGCCCGCGCCGATCACGCTCGGCACCGTCGCCGCGCCCAGCGAGAGCGACGTGCCCGGCAGCTGTGCGCCGCGCATGAAGAACAGCGTGCCGAAGATCATCGCCAGCCACACGATCTGGCCGAGCAGGTCGTCCCGGTTCGTCCACTGCTGGCGGAATTCGACGAGCCCGCGGCGGAGCCCGATCCGCGCCGCGGCCCGCTTCGCCGACGCCGTCATCGCGCACCTGCCTCAGCCAGCCCGGACTCCGCGCGCCGCACGAGCGTCAGGTAGGTCTCCTCCAGCGACGCGCGCCGGACCTCCAGGTCGGCGACCGCATCGCCGTGCTGCTTGAACAAGTCGTACACGTACTTCGTCGCCTCCGTGGTCGAGTGCACGAACCGTTGCCCGTCGATGCTCCAGCGCACCTCGGCCTCGCCGGCGATCTGCCTGCTCAGCTGGTCCGGCGACCCGTCGGCGACGATGTGGCCGCCGCTCAGGATCAGGATCCGGTCGGCGAGCTTCTCGGCCTCGTCGAGGTCGTGCGTGGTGAGCAGGATCGTGGTGTCGTCGTCGGCGAGCCGGTGCACGAGCTCGTGGAAATCGCGCCGCGCCTGCGGATCGAACCCGGCGGTCGGCTCGTCGAGGAACAGCAGTTCGGGACGGCCGACGATGCCGATCGCCACGTCCAGCCTGCGCCGCTGCCCGCCGGACAGCATCCGGATCTTCTTGCCCGCGTGCTCGGAAAGCCCGACCGCCTCGATCAGCTCGTCGGTGTCCCACGGGCGGCGGATCCGGCCGGTGGAGTACGGCGCGTAGAACGACCCGAGCAGGTCGAGCAGCTCGCGCACGCGCCATTTGCCGTGGTCGCGCCAGGATTGCAGAACGACCCCCAGCCGCGCCCGCCAGTCCTCGCCGCCGCGCGCCGGGTCGGTGCCCAGCACGGACACCTCGCCCGCGGACCGCATGCGGAACCCCTCGAGGATTTCGATCGTCGTGGTCTTGCCCGCCCCGTTCGGGCCGAGCAGGCACAGCACCTCGCCGCGGTGCGCGGTGAACGACGTGCCGTGCAGCACGTCGTTCGCGCCGTAGCGCATGCGCAAGCCCTCGACGCGGAGCACGGTGTCCGCTTGATCTCTCATGGGATGAACCCCCTCCTACCTGTGCGATGGAATGTAGCAGATGTACTACATCTGGTCGCAACCCTGTTAAAAGCCTCGCGGGTTACAGTGAGCGCCATGTCCACCCCTGCCCGCGTGCGTGCCGACGCGTGTCCCGGAGTCTTCGCGACGCATGACGCGGCGGACGGGCCGCTCGCCCGGGTCCGGCTTCCCGGCGGCGCGGTGTCCGCGGATCGGTTGCGGGCCTTGGCTTCTTGCGCGGAAGACCTCGGGGACGGCAACGTCCACCTGACCTCGCGGGCGAACGTCCAGCTGCGCGGCGTGCGCCGGCCGGGCTTGGCGGGACGGCTGGCGGAAGCCGGGCTGCTCCCGTCGCCCAGTCACGAACGCGTGCGGAACGTGCTGGCCTCGCCGTTGAGCGGGGTGCGCGGGGGGCTCGCGGACGTCCGGGGGCTTTCCGCGGCGCTGGATCGCGCGTTGTGCACCCGGCCGGAACTCGCCGACCTGCCGGGGCGGTTCCTGTTCGGCTTCGACGACGGGCGCGGCGACGTCGTGGGCACGGATGTCTGCTGGCGCGCGATCGGTCCGGAGACCGGGGTGGTGCTGCTGGCCGGCGCTGATTCCGGCTGGGTGGTCTCCCGGGACGAAGCGGGGTCCGCGCTGCTCGCAGTGGCGGAAGCGTTTGCGTGCAGGCGTGGTTCGGCTTGGCGGATCGGGGAGCTGGCCGAGCCTTCGACGCTGCTGCCGGACGGCCCGCGAGCGGCACCGCGAACCCGCCCGAGCCGAATCGACCCGACGGTCGGGAGGATCCAGCGCGACGACGGCGGCGAGGCGGTGGGGGTCGCGCCGCGATTCGGGCAGTTGACCGCCGCTCAGTTGCGCACGCTGGCCGACTTCGGCGACGTCGTGGTCACGCCGTGGCGTTCGGTCCTGCTGCCCGGCGGCGCGGACGTCGAACACCTGCGCGCGGCGGGGCTCTCGACCGATCCGGCGACGGCGGAGCTTAGCGCCTGCATCGGCGCGCCGGGGTGTGCGAAGTCTCTCGCCGACGTCCGCGCGGACGCGGCGACACTGGTCGCGGACGGGCAGCGGGTGCACGTCTCGGGTTGTGCACGGCGGTGCGGACGACCGTCCGGCCCCCACCGCGACGTCGTCGCCGAACCCGGCGGCTACCGTGTCGACGGACGCTGGACGTCCGACTTGGCGGATGCGTTGGCGAGAAAGGGACCTTCGTGATCGACTACCTGCGGGACGGGGCCGAGATCTACCGGCACTCGTTCGCCATGATCCGCGAAGAGGCGGACCTGGCGATCCTGCCCGACGACGTCGCGGGCGTCGCGGTCCGGATGATCCACTCCTGCGGCATGGTCGACCTGGTCGACGACCTGCGCTACTCGCTCGACGTGGTCGAAGCGGGCCGGGCCGCGCTGGAGGCGGGCGCGCCGATCCTGTGCGACGCGAAGATGATCGCCAGCGGCATCACGCGCAAACGCTTGCCCGCGGCGAACGACGTCGTGTGCACTTTGGACGACCCGAGCGTGCCCGGGCTGGCCGAACGGCTCGGCACCACGCGGTCGGCCGCCGCGCTGGAACTGTGGCGCGACCGGCTGCCCGGTTCGGTGGTGGCGATCGGCAACGCGCCGACCGCGTTGTTCCGGTTGCTGGAGCTGCTGGACGAGGGCGTCGGCGCACCGGCCGCGATCATCGGGGTGCCGGTGGGGTTTGTCGGCGCGGCGGAGTCCAAAGTGGAGCTGGCGAAGCGGGCGCCCGCGCCGTACCTGGTCGTGCACGGGCGGCGCGGCGGCAGCGCGATGGCCGTCGGCGCCGTGAATGCGATCGCGAGCGCGGCCGAATGACGGGGCGGCTGTACGGCGTCGGGCTGGGTCCCGGCGATCCGGAACTGATGACGGTCAAAGCGGCGCGGCTGATCGGCGAGGCGGACGTCATCGCCTACCACAGCGCTCGGCACGGGCGGAGCATCGCGCGGTCGGTGGCTGAACCGTATCTGCGCGAGGGACAGCTGGAAGAGCGGCTGGTCTACCCGGTCACCACCGAGACCACCGACCATCCCGGCGGGTACGAAGGCGCGATCGCCGATTTCTACGAGCTGAGCGCGAAAAAGCTCGCCGAGCACCTCGACGCCGGGCGTGACGTGGTGCTGTTGTGCGAAGGCGATCCGTTCTTCTACGGCTCCTACATGTACATGCACGAGCGGCTCGCCGGACGGTTCGAGGCCGAGGTCGTGCCCGGGGTGACGTCGGTGAGCGCGGCGGCGTCGGTGCTCGGCCGTCCGTTGGTGCAGCGCGACGAAGTGCTCACCGTGCTGCCGGGCACGTTGCCGGCGCCCGAATTGGCGCGGCGGCTGGCGGACACCGAAGCGGCGGCGGTGCTGAAACTGGGCCGTACCTTCGGTTCGGTGCGCGAAGCGCTCGCGGAGTCGGGCAAGCTGGACGATGCTTGGTACGTCGAGCGCGCGACCTGGGGACAGCAGCGGGTGGAGCCGTTCGCGGACGTCGATCCGGAGTCGGTGCCGTACTTTTCCCTGGCCTTGCTGCCCAGTCCGGCTTACCGGTCCCGGGTGGAACCCGCAGCCGCTTCGCCGGCTCCGGCTCCGGCTCCGACGGAAGGCGGCGAGGTGGTCGTCGTCGGGCTCGGTCCGGCCGGGCCGGAGTGGCTGACGCCGGAAGCGTCGGCGGAACTGGCGGCGGCGGACCACATCGTCGGCTACGGACCGTATGTCGCGCGGGTTCCGCAGCGGGCGGGTCAGCAGCGGCACGCGTCGGGGAACCGGGTCGAGGCGGACCGGGCGGTCGAGGCGCTGCAGCTGGCCGCTTCGGGGGCGCGGGTGGCCGTGGTGTCGTCCGGGGATCCGGGCGTGTTCGCGATGGCTTCGGCGGTGCTGGAACAGGTTTCGGCCGGGAACGGGGCCGGCGCGCGGGTGCGGATCGTGCCCGGGGTGACGGCGGCGCAGGCGGCCGCGTCGCGGGTCGGCGCGCCGCTGGGCCACGACTATTGCGTGCTGTCCCTTTCGGACCGGTTGAAGCCGTGGGAGATCATCGAGCGCCGCTTGGACGCGGCCGGCGCGGCGGATTTGGTGCTGGCGCTGTACAACCCGGCTTCGCGGACGCGGGTGACGCAGCTGGCGAACGCGCGGGAAGTCCTTTTGCGGCACCGGGATCCGGCGACGCCGGTGGTGGTGGCGCGGGACGTCGGCGGGCCGGAGGAGGACATCCGCGTCACCACGCTGGGCGGGCTTTATCCGTCCACAGTGGACATGCGGTGCCTGCTGATCGTGGGCTCGTCGCGCACGGTGGTGGAGGAAGGGCCGGACGGGCGGTCGGTTGTGTGGACGCCGCGGAGTTATTCCTGACGTTGCGCGAGACGTCGTGAGCGGCGATCCCGGTTAGAACCGCGATTGCCGCTCACGAGGCCGCTAGCGCGTCGGGTCCTTGCCGTTCGGCTGCGAAGGTCCAGGTCCGGGCGACCACCAGCCCCACACCGTCTTCTCGCCGTGTCGCACGGTCGGCGCGACTCCGGTCGTGTAGGGCTCGATCTGCAGCAGCTGGCCCCACGACTGGTACGGCTGCCCGTTCAGGTAGCTCGGCACCTCGGGCTCTTCCGCGATCTCCTCGAGCCAGCCGTTCGGGCCGCCGTTGGTGCTGGACGCCCACTTCGCCTCGTCGGCGAGCTGGCCGGGGGTGATCCGGTAGTCCGGCATCGCGGAGATGCCGTCGTGCGAGGTCACCGGGTTCGCGCACGGGTACACGAACGACGCGGGCCAGTCGATGTACACCGATTTGCCCGCGAGCTTGTCGGTGAGCGTGGTGAACGTCGGCACGCGCGGCGCGGACGCGGCGATCCAGCCGTCCTCGGTCAGGTCGTTGTCCACCATCACGATCCGCACCGACGTGGTTTCCGGCGGCAGGTCGCGCAGGTTGATCCGGGTGTCGTTCCAGCCGCCGGTGCCCGCGCCGGGCGGCAGCGCGAACTGGCCGCGCAGCACGCGCACGCCCTCGGGCGTAGTGACGCCGTACTCCAGGCTCACCGACGTCGGACGGCGGGGCTGGCTCGCGGTGGCGACCACGATCTGGCCGTTCTCGGTCCGGTCGGTGAGCGCGTACCAGTCGCTGCGCAGCCGTCCGGCGCGGGTCTGGGTGTCGAGGTAGCTGCTCCACATCGGCACCTGGTCCTGCTTGAACCCGTGCGGCGGTTCGGCCAGCGGGTCCTTGTCGTCGACCGGGCTGGTGTGGAAGCCGGTCTGGACCCGGCCGTTGTCCTGATCCGGGTTCGGCAGCGGGTTCGGCGGGTTCTGCGTCACCGGCTTCTCCGGCACCGTCCGCTGCTCGGGCTGCGGGTGCAGGATGCTCTTCGCCGCGTCGCGTTCGACCATCACGTGGTCGGACAGGTTGCAGCTCTTGCCGAACAGGTGCCCGATGTTGGCCGCGCCCAGGCTGTAGCTGTCGCGCTGGAAGTAGATCGCCGCGCCCATCGTGTAGATCTCGCCCGCCGCGACCAGGCCGCACACCACGACCAGCGACAGCGAGCCGAGCCGCAGCGACCGGCTCCGGCCTTCCTGCTGGGTCAGCGCCGGACCCGGCCGGTGCGCCCGGACGTTCTCCACGAAGGCGTAGATCCCGGCGATCGCCGCGGCCCCGAGCAGGATCGTCGACAGCGGGATGCCGCCGATCGACGGCGCCACGTTCGTCCACGGCACGCCGATCCGCGAGACGAACCAGTAGGTGTTCGGCCCGGTCGCGGCGAGCGCGCCGACCACCAGCAGCACGGCGAGGAACGCCGCGCGATTGCGGTTGGAACGCAGCACGGTCGAACTGGTCGCCAACGCGGTGAGCGCCGCCATCGACGCGCCGACCGCGGCGAACGCGCCGAAGTGGTGCGTCCATTTCGTCGGGGTCAGCGCGAGCAGCAGGAAGAACAGCGCGGTGGTGCCGATCAGCCGCCGGCTCGGCCCGAGCGCGGCCCCGGGGATCCGGCCGCGGCGCAGCAGCACGACCAGGCAGGTGACCGTGCAGAGCAGCACGAGCAGGACCGGGAACCGGCGCGGCGCGGAGCCGTCCGGCAGGTTTTCGAACAGCAGCTGGTAGCGCGCGAGTTCCTGGAACCACGACAGGTTCGGGCCGACCGCGGTGCGGATGCGGGTGGCCTCCTGGACGGTCGCGAACGTCTGGTCGGCGAACATCACCACGAGCACCAGGAAGCCGGACGCGAGGATCGGCGCGAGCATCGGCAGCCAGCCGCTCGCCGAGCGCTGCCGGACCAGCTTGAACAGCGGTTTCCCGGCGACCAGGAACGGGGCGACGGCGATCAGCCCGGTCGGCGTCGCGGCGAGGGTGAACGCGGCCGCGGTCAGGCCGAGGCACAGCGGCAGCAGCCGGCGGGTGACCAGCGCGCGTTCGACCGCGCAGATGGCCAGCAGCGACCCGAGCGCGGCGACCGGTTCCGGCCGGACGCCGTTGTTGTAGGGCATCCACCAGACCAGGAACACCGCCGCGGCCGCCCAGCCGGCCGCGCGGCTGCGCCGGACCTGGGTGCCCAGCCGCGGCATCACCTCGCGGCTGATCAGCAGCCAGCTGATCACGCCGAGCAGGTACGAGGGCAGCCGGATCCACGGCGGCGCCGTGCTGACGTGCGTCATCAGCTCGTACAGGTGGTAGAACCAGCCGAACGGGGCCTCCGCGACGCCGAACCAGCGGTGGTAGTTCGTGAGGTAGCCGGTGGCCTCGGTGACCCGGGCCATGGTGAGGATGTAGCCGTCGTCCGAGGTCACCGGCCCGATGAAGACCCACGCGCCGAGCACGCCGAACACCGTCGCGTCGCGGCCGGTGAGCCGCCACCAGCCGACCGGGGCCCAGCGCGGCGCGCGGCGGGCGAACCCGGAGTCCATCCGCCACACCGCGATCAGGCAGCCGAGGAACGACAGCGCGGCGAGGATGCCGACGACGAGCTTCAGCGTGGTCGGCGAGGTCTGGTAGCGGGTGTCCGGGACGACCGACACGTGCAGCCCGGCGATCGGGTCGCGCGCGGAGGTGATCGAGGAGTAGATGCCGAGCACGCGCGGCCGGACGTCGCCGGTGGTGTGGAAGATCGGGGTCTTGCCGACCGAGAGCGTCATCTGGGTCGCGTCCGAGTCCAGCGTGACCGAGCAGCCCTCCTGCGGGAGCGGCTGCTGCGCGATCTGCTGGCCCTGGCTCGACGCGAGGAGCACGCCGTTGTCGACGCGCAGCTGCAGGCCGACGCCGTTGGCCGCGTGCTTGCCGGTCCGCCCGTCCGGGACGGTGGAGAACAGCAGCGCGGGACCGTTCGTGCGCGCGTCGAGCGAGCGGATCGTCTCGCACGGCAGCTCGGCCTTCAGGTCCTGGGCCCAGTACCCGGTCAAGGGCGCGTTGACGGAACGCGTGTCGGAGGCGACGGGCCAGACGACTTCCGCGGTGTCCTGCACTACCGGCAGGAAGGGATAGGCCAGGGCGCACAGCGCCGAAAGCAACCCCAGCACTACGGCAATCGGACGCATTAGAGGAAATCTATTGGGTCAGGGTTGGCGTGGTTGCGCGGACCCCTCGTCCCGAGGTGTGAAGCGCTCGTGGTGTAAAGCGCTGGCCAGCGGCGCGCGGCTGCGCCAGCCGTGCCTCTCCAGGTCGGGGACCTCGGCCAGATTCGTTACCGGTCCTACACAAAGCCAGGCCACCGGCCGGATCCCGGCGGGGATGCCGAGCAGGTCCGCGAGCACGGGTTCGCGGTAAAAACTCACCCACCCGACGCCGAGGCCCTCCGCGGTCGCGGCGAGCCACAGGTTCTGGATAGCCAGGCACACCGAGTACAGCCCGGCGTCGGCGATCGCGTGCCGCCCGAGCACGGCCGGGGCGCCGCGCTGCTCGTCGTAGGTGACGACGATGCCGAGGGTCGCTTCGCGGATGCCCTCGACTTTGATCTTGGCGAAGGTCTCGGCGCGCTCGCCGTCCAGGGACGCGGCGAACACTTCGCGCTCCTCGTGCACGTGGCGGGCGAACTTCTCGCGCGTGCCGGGGTCGCGGACCAGCACGAAGTCCCACGGCTGGCTCATCCCGACGCTCGGCGCGGCGTGCGCGGCCTCGAGCACCCGGGTGAGGACGGCGTCGTCGATCGGCTCGCCGGTGAACTCGGCGCGGACGTCGCGGCGGCGGTGCAGGACGTCGTAGAACAGTTGATTCATCGGTCGAGCACCCATTCGACAGCGGCGGCGACATCCGCGGTTTCCGCGGCGGACGGACGGGGCGGGCGGCGCACGACGACGACCGGCAGGCCGAGTTCGCGCGCGGCGGTCAGCTTCGCGGCGGTCATCGCGCCGCCGCTGTCCTTGGTGACCAGCACGTCGATGTCGTGCTCGGTCATCAGCGCGCGTTCGCCGTCGAGGCGGTACGGGCCGCGGTCGAGCACCACCTCGTGCGCGCGGGGCAGCGGCTGGCCGGGCGGGTCGACGCAGCGGATCAGGAACCACAGCGGGTCGAGGTCGGCGAACGCGGCCAGGCCCTGGCGGCCGCTGGTGAGGAACACGCGGGTGCCGAGCCCGGGCAGGAGCGCGGCGGCTTCTTCGAGGTCGTCGGCCCAGTGCCAGCGGTCGGCGTCGCCCGGTTGCCAGCCGGGGCGGGCGAGCCGCAGGAGGGGGATGCCCGCGGCTTGGGCGGCGTGGAAAGCGTTGGCGCCGATGCGTTCCGCGAACGGATGCGTGGCGTCGACCACCGCCCGCACGCCGTGTTCGCGCAGCCAGGTCGTGAGGCCTTCGACGCCGCCGAATCCGCCGATCCGCACTTCGCCGACCGGCAGCCGCGGTCGCGTGACGCGCCCGGCCAGCGACGAGACCACCGCGACGCCGCGTTCGTGCAGTTCGGCGGCCAGGTCGCGGGCCTCCGCGGTGCCGCCCAGGATCAGGACGGTCATCGTCCGTACCCGACGGCCGCGCGCCACCGGTCGAGGGTGCGCATGTTGGCGAGCGTTTCGGCCCAGGTCAGCTCCGGGCCCTGCCGGTCCGCGACGTGCGCGGCGACGTAATCGGCTTCCCGCGCGTAGACCCCTTGGGTGGCTTCGATTTCGATGACCTCCGGTTCGCCGTCCGACGGAGTCAGCACGATCGCCGACACGCCCGGCGTGCGCATTTCGTGGATCCACGCCGGTTTCGGCACGTACAGCTGGCCGGTGGTGCCGTAGATCCGGATGTGGTCGTCCTGGGCGAGCAGGTAGCCGCAGGACAGCTGGGCGATGATGTCGCCGGGCAGCCGCAGCAGGCCCATCGCGAACTCGTCGACGCCGCTTTCGGTGAGCCGCGCCATGCCCGTGACGCGGGTCGGCTCCACCGCCGGAATTCCGGTCGCGGCCTGGGAAACCAGCCGCGCCAGGGAGGTGCAGTAGCAGCCGACGTCGAGGATTCCGCCGCCGCCGAGCGCGGGATCGCCGAGGCGGGCCGCGTCGTTCTCGTCGGAATCGAAGCTGAACGTCACGTCCACCGCGCGGACCTCGCCGATCGCGCCGGATTCGATCAGCTCGACCAGCCGTCGGGTCTGCGGATGCAGCCGGTACATGAACGCTTCCATGAGGAAAACGTCGTTGCGCCGCGCGGCGTCGATCACTTTCTCCGCGTCGGCCGCGGTGAGCGTGAGCGGTTTCTCGCACAGCACGTGCTTGCCGGCTTCGGCGGCCCGGATCGCCCATTCCTCGTGCTGCGCGTGCGGAGTGGCGACGTAGACCGCGTCGACGTCCGGGTCGGCGAGGAGTTCCTCGTAGCTGCCGTACGCCTTCGGGATTTCGTACCTGGTCGCGAACTCGCGCGCCCGCTCGGCCGTGCGCGAGGCCACCGCGGCGAGCACGCCGTGGCGGCTTTGCTCGACGCCCGCGGCGAATTCGGCGGCGATGGTCCCGGTGGCCAGCAGGCCCCAGCGCAGATCGGTCACAACGACTCCGGTTGGCTCGCCCGGTCCCGGGTGCTCGAATACAGGAAACTGTCCGGGAATCCGCCCGCGGCGAGGACCCGGCCGACGAAAATCGTGGCCGCGCGGGTCATTCCGGCGGCCCGCGCTTGACCGGCGATGTCGGCGAGCGTGCCGCGCACGACGGTTTCGCCGGGTTGGCTGGCCAGCGCGACGACGGCGGCGGGACAGTCCGCGCCGTAGTGCCCGGCGAGTTCTTCGGTGACGCGCTCGATGTGGTTGATCGCCAAGTGCAGTGCGAGAGTCGTGCCGGTGCGGGCGAAATTCTCCAGCGTTTCGCCGTCCGGCATCGCGGTCGACCTCGCCTGCGCACGCGTGATCACCAGGCTTTGCCCGATGCCCGGCACGGTCAGTTCGCGGCCGAGCACGGCGGCGGACGCGGCGAACGCCGGAACCCCGGGCACCATCTCGTACGGCACGCCTTCCGGTTCGAGCCGCCGCACCTGCTCGGCGACCGCGCTGTACAGCGACGGATCTCCCGAACACAGCCTTGCCACGTCACGCCCGGCTCGATGCGCTTCGAGCAGTTTCGCGGTGATCTGGTCGAGGCTGAGGTTCGCGGTGTCGACGCGCTCGGCGTCCGGCGCGCAGTAGGCGAGCAGGTCGGTCGGCGTCATGCTGCCCGGGTACAGGCACACCGGGCAGCGCGCGAGCAGGTCGCGGCCGCGCACGGTGATCAGGTCGGCCGCGCCCGGACCGGCGCCGATGAAGTAAACGGTCATTTCCAGCTCCACTGCGTGACTGCCCGGGACGGCGTCCATCCGGTGAACCCGCCGAGCGGTTTCGCGTGCTCCACGGAGATTCGCTGCAGTTCCCCGCCGTGCCGGGCGTAGGCGGCGGCGAGGAGCTGCTCGGCTTCGAGGGTGACACCGTGCGCGACGATCCGGGCGTCGGTTTCGACACACCGGTCGAGAACGCCGGGCCCGGTCAGGCCGCCGCCGACGAAGATCGCGTCCGGGCGGGGGAGCCCGGCCAGTGCCTCCGGCGCCGGGCCGGTGACCACCTGTAATTCCGGCACGCCAAGGGTGTTGGCGTTGCGCTGGATGCGTTCCGCGCGCGCCGGGTCGCGTTCGATCGCGATCGCGCGGTTCAGCGGGTGCGCGCGGGACCATTCGATGCCGATGCTGCCCGCGCCCGCGCCGACGTCCCACAGGAGTTCGCCCGGAGCGGGGGCGAGCCGGGCGAGGGCGGACGCGCGGAGGTCGCGTTTGGTGAGCTGGCCGTCGTGGTCGTAGGCGTCGTCGGGGAGTCCGACGAGCGGGAGGCCGGGGCCTTGGCAGTGCACGGCGAAGACGGTGAGCGGGCCGGGGTCGTGGGTCCAGCCGTCGGTGCTTCGCTCGTCGTCCGCGCCGAGGTTTTCCCAGGCGGTAAGGACGGAATCGCCGTATCCGCGGGCTTTGAGCAGCTCGCGCAGTTCCGGTGCGGAGCCGCCCAGCACCAGCAGTTTCCGGTTCGGGGCCAGGGCTCGCGCGACGCGGTGGACGGCGCGGCCGACGACCGTCACGACCTCGGTTTCCTCGAACGACCAGCCGAGCCGCGCGCGGGCCAGCGTCGCCGAGGAGACCGCGGGGTGGACGTCGAGCGCGTAGCCGCGGTCGCGCAGGGTGGTGGCGATGCCGGACAGGTACGGGTCGCCGCTGGCCAGCACGCAGACGCGACCGGTCTGCCCGGCCAGGATCGCGTCGAGCGCGGGCAGCAGCGGGCTGGGCCACGGGAGGGTGCGGAGGTCTTCCGGCAGGGACTTCAGCTGCCGTTCCGAGCCGAGCACGACGTCCGCCCGCCGCACGGCGGCACGGGCCGCGGGGGTCAGCCCGGCCCATCCGTCGGCCCCGATCCCGACCACCGTCAGGCGTGATTCTTCGCGCACGATTTCCCACCCTAAGCGAGAGCTTCGCTGTGCGATGATCGGCCGGACGCCGACCCACGAGGGAGTGCTCTTGAAGCCCTATCCGTTCACCGCTGTCGTCGGGATGCCGGACCTGCGTCTGGCGCTCGTCCTGTCCTCGATCTCGCCCGCGGTCGGCGGGGTGCTGGTGCGGGGCGAGAAGGGCACCGCGAAGTCGACCATGGTGCGCGCGCTCGCCGGGCTGCTGCCGGGCGTCGACGTGGTGGACGGCTGCCGGTTCTCCTGCGACCCGGCCTCGCCGGACCCGGCGTGCCCGGACGGTCCGCACGCGGCGGGCGCTCCCGCGCACCGGCGGCCGGCGCGGCTGGTGGAACTGCCGGTCGGCGCGGCCGAGGACCGGGTCGTCGGCTCGCTGAACCTGGAGAAGGCGCTGTCGGAGGGCGTCACCGACTACCAGCCCGGCCTGCTGGCCGCCGCGCATCGCGGGCTGCTGTACGTCGACGAGGTCAACCTGCTGCACGACCACCTGGTGGACACGCTGCTCGACGCGGCGGCGATGGGCCGGGCGACGGTCGAGCGCGAGGGCGTTTCCGTCTCGCACGCGGCGAGGTTCGTGCTGATCGGCACGATGAACCCGGAGGAGGGCGAGCTGCGGCCGCAGCTGCTGGACCGGTTCGGGCTGACCGTCGAGGTCGCGTCGAGCCGGGATCCGGAGCAGCGCGTCGAGGTCGTCCGGCGGCGGCTGGCCTACGAGGCGGATCCGGACGGTTTCGCGGAGGGCTACGCCGCGGCGGACGCGGCTTTGGCGGCGGAGATCGAAGCGGCGCAACGGCTTTTGCCTTCGGTGAAGCTGCCCGACGAGGCGCTGCGGCAGATCGCCGAGGTGTGCGCGTCGTTCGAGGTCGACGGCATGCGCGCGGACATCGTGACGGCGCGGACGGCGGTCGCGCACGCGGCGTGGGCCGGCCGCGACGAGGTCACCACCGAGGACATCCGGGTCGCCGCGCGGCTCGCGCTGCCGCACCGGCGGCGGCGGAATCCGTTCGACGCGCCGGGGATTTCCGAGGAACAGCTGGAACAGGCGCTGGAGGATTCGCAGCCGCCGCCGGAGGGGCCGGACGACGACGGGCCCGGCGAGGGCGGCCCCGGTCCGGACGACGGCGGCCCGGTTCCGGACGGCGGCCCGGCTGAGGGCGCTCCGCCCGCTGACCGCGGCGAAACTCCGGCCCCCTCGGGCAATGGGTCTTCGCCGCAGAAGACGGTCGGCGCCGGGGATACCTTTCGCGCGCGGGTGTTCCGCGTGAAGGGCACCGGCGAGGGCGAACGCGGCCGCCGGTCGCGGGCGATCACCGACACCGGCCGGACGATCGGCGTGCAGCCGCCCAGCGTGCGGGACGGTCGGCCGCACCTGGTCGCGACGATCCGTGCTGCGGCACCGCATCAGCGGGCGCGCGGCCGGTCCGGGACGGGTCTCGAAGTGCGGTCGGCGGATCTGCGCTTCGCGCTGCGCGAAGGCCGCGAAGGCAATCTGGTGCTGTTCTGTGTGGACGCTTCGGGCTCGATGGGCGCGCGGGCCCGGATGCGGGAAGTGAAGACCGCCGTGCTTTCCCTGCTGTTGGACGCCTACCAACGGCGGGACAAGGTCGGTCTGGTCACGTTCCGTGGCGCGGAAGCCGAGCTGGCGCTCCCGCCGACGATCAGCGTCGAAGCCGCCGCGGACCGGCTGGAAGGCTTGCCGACCGGCGGACGCACGCCGCTCGCCGAGGGCTTGCTGGAGGCCGCGCGAGTGCTGCGGGTCGAGGCGATCCGGGATCCGCGCCGCCGTCCGTTGCTGGTGCTCGTCACCGACGGCCGCGCCACGAGCGGTCCGGACGCGGTGGCCCGGGCCAAGGCCGCCGCGGGGTTGCTGACCGACGTGACGACGATCGTGATGGACTGCGAGACCGGCCGGATGCGGCTCGGCCTCGCCGCGGAATTGGCCGGGCACTTGGGAGCCGAGCACGTGCCACTGTCCACTGTGGCCGCTGAATCGCTGGCCTCGGCGGTGCGCGAACGGACGGGGAGGGCTGCCTGATGCCGCAGGGAAAACCGGCTGTCGTGCCGGAGGACGGGCTCACCACGCGGCAGCGCCGCAACCGGCCGCTGCTCGCCGTGCACACCGGCGAGATGAAAGGGAAATCCACCGCGGCGTTCGGAATGGCGTTGCGCGCGTGGAATCAGGGCTGGTCGATCGGCGTGTTCCAGTTCGTGAAGTCGGCGAAATGGCGCGTGGGCGAGGAAGCCGCGTTCAAGGCGCTCGGGAAGCTGCACGACGACACGGGCCAGGGCGGTCCGGTCGAGTGGCACAAAATGGGCGAGGGCTGGAGCTGGTCGCGCAAACCAGGGTCTGAAGAGGACCATGCCGCGAACGCGCGGGAGGGCTGGGCGGAAATCAAACGCCGGCTCGCCGCCGAGACGCACGATTTCTATGTCCTGGACGAATTCAGCTACCTGCTCAAATGGGGCTGGCTCGAAGTGGACGACGTCGTGTCCGCATTGGCCTCCCGGCCCGGGCACCAGCACGTCGTGATCACCGGCCGGTACGCGCCGCCGGAATTGATCGAGGCCGCGGATCTGGTCGCCGAAATGACGAAGGTGAAACACCCGATGGACGCTGGGCAGAAGGGCCAGCGGGGGATCGAGTGGTAGCCCGGGTCGTCATTGCCGCGCCTGGTTCCGGGCACGGCAAAACCACCATCGCGGCCGGGCTGATGGCCGCGTTGCGCGCCGCCGGGCACACCGTGTCCGGGCACAAGGTCGGCCCGGACTTCATCGACCCCAGCTACCATTCGCTCGCCACCGGCCGTCCGGCGCGGAACCTGGATCCGTTCCTGCAGGGCGAGGACGCGCTGGTTCCGTTGCTGCGCCACGGTTCCGCGGGCGCGGACCTCGCCGTGATCGAAGGCGTGATGGGCCTTTTCGACGGCGCTTTGGGCACCGAAGGCTACGCGTCTACCGCCCATGTCGCGCGGCTGCTCAACGCGCCGGTCGTGCTGGTAGTCGACGCTTCGGCGGCTTCCCGCAGCGTCGCGGCGACCGTGCTGGGGTTCGCGCAGTACGACACGCGCGTCCGGCTCGCCGGGGTGATCCTGAACAAGCTGGGCTCGCAACGGCACGAGGACGAGATCGTCACCGCGCTGGAAGCGACTGGTGTTCCGTTGCTGGGTGCGTTGCGGCGCAACGAAAACGTGCACGCGCCGAGCCGTCATCTCGGCTTGGTTCCGGCCGCCGAACGAGCTGCGGAATCTCAGCGGCTGCTGCCGGAACTGGCGGAGTGGGTCGCGGCCGGAGTCGATCTCGAGGCCGTCGTGCGGGTCGCTCGGAGTGCCCCCGCGCTGACTGGTCCTTTGTGGAATGCCGGGCCGGAGTGGGACGGTCCACGTGCGACACTCGCGGCCGCCGGCGGTCCGGCGTTCACCTTCCGCTACGCCGAGAACATCGAACTGCTGACGGCTCGCGGAATCGACGTCGTAGACATCGATCCCTTGCGGGACAAGGCCTTGCCTCCGGATTGTGCCGGGTTGTACTTCGGCGGCGGATTCCCGGAAGTGCACGCCGCCGAGCTGTCGTCCAATGTGGAACTGCGGACCGCCGTCGGCGCGGCGATCGACGCGGGCATGCCGGTGAGCGCGGAATGCGCGGGCTTGCTGTATTTGTGCCGTTCCCTGGACGGACTGCCGATGGTGGGCGCCGTCGCCGCGGACGCGACCATGACTTCGCGCGGGAAACTCGGTTACCGCCGGGCGGTCTCGGTCGCGGACAACGTGCTCGCCGCGGCCGGGCAACGGGTCACCGGCCACGAATTCCACCGCACCGAAATCACCCCCGCGCACGGGGAAACCGCTGCGTGGGGCTGGGATCGCGGACTCGACGGATTCGCCTCGGATTCCTTGCACGCGTCCTACCTGCACGTGCACTGGGCCGGGCATCCCGAACTGGCCGACCGGTTCGCCTCGCGAGTGCGCGCCCATTCCCCGGCGGCGGTCCATGGCTGAGTACGACCTCCACCACCACGGCGATCGCGAAGTCGGCGAAGGACTCGTAGATCTGGCGGTGAACGTCCGGCTCCCCGCTCCGCCAGCATGGCTGCGCGCGGAACTCGCCGCCGCCCTCGACGACCTGGCCGCCTACCCCGACCCGACTCACGCCGCGGAAGCCGTCGCCGCCCGGCACGGCCGGGATTTCGAAGACGTCCTGGTGACCGCCGGCGCCGCGGAAGCGTTCACGCTGCTGGCTTCGCTCCCGGCGAAGCACGCGGTGGTGGTCCACCCGCAATTCACCGAACCGGAAGCCGCCCTGCGCGCCGCCGGGCACTCGGTCGACCGGGTCATCCTGTCTGAAGCGGACGGTTACCAGCTGGATCCGGCGCTGGTCCCGGAATCGGCTGACTTGGTCTTCGTCGGCAACCCGACCAACCCCACCTCGGTCCTGCACCCAGCAGATGCTTTACGGTCGCTGGCGCGCCCCGGCCGGACGCTCGTGGTGGACGAAGCTTTCCTCGACGCCGTCCCCGGAGAGGTCGAAAGCCTTGCCGGAGAACGAATCCCGGGCGTGGTGGTGCTGCGAAGCCTCACCAAGACGTGGGGTTTGGCGGGTTTGCGAGCCGGGTACGTCCTCAGCGAGCCTTCCTTGATCGCCCGCTTGCGCGCCGTTCAGCCACCCTGGTCAGTGTCCACTTTGGCCGCTGTGGCGACGGTCGCCTGCTGCCGCCCCGCCGCACTGGAAGAAGCGGAAAAGCTGGCCGCCGCCGCGGAAGCCGACCGCGACTACTTGGAATCCGGCTTGGCCGCCATGGGAATCCCCGTCCTCGGCGCCCCGCGAGGCCCGTTCGTGCTGATCCGGGTGCCAGGCGGAGCAGCCGTCCGGCTGCGGCTGCGCGAAGCAGGCTACGCCGTCCGCCGCGGCGACACCTTCCCCGGACTGGGACCGGACCACCTGCGCATCGCAGTCCGAGACCGCGCGACTACGGACGCTTTTCTTGCGGTGTTGAATGGTTTCGGAGCGCGGTGAATTCGCGAGTTCGGAACCAAAGCCCGGCGCGGGATGGTTAGAATGGCGTCATGGGGGATTTGACGGGCAACCGGGGGCTGAAGTTCGCGTACTCCCGCTTCGACACCTCGGATCTGCGTTGCCGGAGCCAGGGCGACGTCTTCGTCAACGTGGAAGCCGACCTGGAAGTCGTGGACGACGGTATCGTGCTGTGCGCCTGGCAGTCGTTCCCGGTCGCGGAACTCGCCGTGGCGCTGCGGAAATGGAAGGCCTGCCCGGAGGCGGACCGGCCGGACTTCGAGTTCCGGTCTCTTTCGCTGGAGTCCCGGTGGTCTCTGCGGATCTGCCGCACTGCCGACGGCTGGCAGGCGATCGACGCGGTATCCGGCGCCGTGCGTCCAGCCGCCGAGATCGATGCCGCGATCGACGACTTCGCGCGGCAGGTGCGTGCGGAAGCCGTGCGCACGGAAGGTGCGTGGATCGGGGAGTTCTTCGTCTGAGGCGTCCTGGTTCCGCTGTCCTTCAGGCCGTCGCCAACAAAGCCGCAGCTACCGCGACCTCGACGCAACCGCCGAGGACGTCGCCGGTCACTCCGCCGATTCGCTTGAGGCACCCCTGACCCCGCTCTTCCTCAGGCGGTCGTCAACAAGGCCGCAGCTACCGCGACCTCGACGCAACCGCCGAGGACGTCGCCGGTCACTCCGCCGATTCGCTGTACGCATCGGGCCAGCAACACCGCCGCCGCCGCGTAACCGAGTGCCACTGCGAGAACCCCTCGCCACCACGGCAATCCCGGCGTCAACGCGGCGCACCCCGCCGCGAGCACGAAGACCGCTGCGGCGACCAGGGCCGGGACCGATCCGGCGACCGTCGCGCCCAGCCCCTCCGGCCGGGCCGAGGGGACCCCTCGCGCGCAGCACAGCGAGAGCACACACCGTCCACACAGGACGGACAGGACCGCGGCGGCGATCCCGTGCCCGTGGGCGATGGCGCCGGTCAGCGCGCCGGTTTGGACGAGCAGGACGAAGAGCAGCGTCGCGACGCCGGTGGGCCCGGAGTCGCCGCGGCGCATGACGTCGAGGGCTTTCGCGCGGTCGTAGGAGGCACCGAGCCCGTCGGCGGTGTCGGCGAGCCCGTCGAGGTGCAACCCGCGACTGCCCAGGGCCACCGCCCCGAGCGCCAGCGCCGCGACGGCCAGCGCGGGAAGCCCGAGCGCGCCCCCGCCCGCCACGACGAGCCCCGCCACCGCGGCGAGCGGGAGGGCGGCCAGCGGACCGAGCGTCATCGCCACGCCCGCGACCCGCCGATCAATCGCGCGCGGCGCCGGAACCGGGACGGTGGTGAGGGTTCCCGCGGCGAGCCGGATGCCGTCGCTCAGCGGGATCACGGCTTGCTCCCCGATGCCACGGCGGGGCGTCCCCCGGTGAGGCGGACACCGCGCCGCCCCGCCGATTGAGCGGTAAACCGAGTCCGGTGCTGAACTGAAGACTCTGCCTCGCTCAAAGCCCTGAACCGCCTTCCGAGCTGATCGATTGGCCGGGTCGCGGGCAACCGCCGGGACCAAACCCCGCACCGCCTTCCGGGCCGATCGACCGGCCGTGCCCCGGGCGGCACGGCGGCCAAGCGTCGGGACCCGGGCCCGGTCCAATCCCGGTGGGATTTCTGCTTTCCACGTGACCAGGTCGACCGCCCACCGAGCCGCCCGACCGGCCGCGCCCCGGAACGAGCCGCGCCCGACCGTCGCGACCAAGCCCCGCACCGCCCTCCGAGCCGCCCCACCGGCCGCGCCCCGGAACGAACCGCAGCCAACCGTCGGGACCGACCCCACGGCACAGCCCACCCTCCACGAAGTCGCATCACCCGAGGTCCGCCAGCAGGCCCATCTCCGCGATCACCGCGCGCGCCGCCCGCAGGGTCGGCACCGCCTGCACCGCTCCGCTGCCCTCGCCCAGTCGCAAGCCCAGGTCCAGGATCGGCGTCAACCCCAGCGCCTTCAAAGCAAACGCTTGCGCCGGCTCCGTCGAACGGTGCCCGGCCAGCCACCACTGCTCCGCCCCGGGTGCGATGTCCCGGGCCGCCAACGCCGCCGTCGCGGAGAAGATTCCGTCCAGCAGCACCGGGATTCCCCGGGAGGCCGCTTCCACCAGAAAACCGGCCGTCGCGGCGAGGCAGGCGCTGCCCAGGGCCGTCAGGCGGTCGAAGGGGTCGGCCACGGGGCGGCGCGCCAGGGCAGCGGCGACGACGGCCGTCTTGCGTTCCAGTGCCTCTCCGGACACCCCGGTTCCGGTGCCCACGACCTCGGCCGCGGGAAGGCCCAGGGTCGAAGCCACCACTGCGGCGCACACGGTCGTGTTGCCGATGCCCATGTCGCCGGGGATGAGAACGTCCGCAGTGGACTCCGAAGCGGCGATGGCGCGGCCCGCCTCGAAAGCCGCGCGTGCTTCGCCGGGGGCCAAAGCGTCCTCGACATCGATCGCGCCCGAGCCGCGGCGGATTTTGTGGGCGGTGACTTCCGCGGGAACGTCCGCGGCGTCCCAATCCACCGCGATGTCGGCTACTCGCACCGAAGCCCCGACTTGCGCGGCCAGCACCGTCACCCCGCTGCGTCCGGCCAGGAACACGCGCACCATCGCCGCCGTGACTTCGCGCGGGTAGGCCGACTGCGCCGACACCCCGTGGTCGCCGGCGAAGACGACCACGCGGACGTCGTCCAGCGGGCGCGGCGGGACCGTCCCGTGCGCCGCGCTCAGCCAGGCCGCCAGTTCCTCCAGCCTTCCGAGCGAGCCGACCGGTTTGACCAGGCCGTCCAGGCGCGCCAAGGCGGCGGCGCGGGCGGCGGCGTCCGGGGCGGGGATGGCGAAACTCGGCACGGCTGGCTCCTCACGGAAGGTCGAGCGCCCGCCCGGCGACGATGAGCGACACCCGGTCGCTGTCGGCGGACACCCGGTTGTTGAGTGCGCCCAGCACATCACGGAACAGCCGCCCGGACACCGTTGCGGGCACCACACCGCTGCCGACCTCGTTGCTGACCGCGACGATCGGCACCCGGGCCTCGCTCCACGCGGCGAGGAAATCCTCGAGCCGGTCGTCCAGCCTGCGCTCCCAGCCCGTTCTGCCCGACCACGCGCCGACCTCGTCGAGCACCCGCGACAGCCAGGTGCCGAGACAGTCGATCAGGAGCGGGCTCGTCGCGTTGCGCAGCACGGTCGCCAGGTCGGTGGTCTCGACCGTCGTCCAGTGCCGCGGGCGGCGGGCCCGGTGCGCCTCGACGCGGGCGGCCCATTCCGGGTCTTCCGCCGACGGGGGCAGCCCGGGAGCGACGTAGACGAGGTGGGGGTGGTGCGCGACGAGCCGCTCCGCGTGCCTCGACTTGCCCGAGCGAACCCCGCCGAGAACGAGCACCTTGCCGTCGTCGCGTCCGTACCGGCGGAGGGCCTGCGCCAGGGTTTCGAGAGACCCGGCGAGCCGGTGCGTCAGCTTGGTCATACCCGGCATTCTCTCCCGCGCGCTACGGTTCGCCACGTGCCACTCCGACAATCCGCCGCCGCGGCCGGGCTGATCGCCGGATACGCCGCCGACGCGTGGTTCGGCGACCCTCGCCGGGGACATCCGGTCGCGGTCTTCGGCACCGCCGCTGGCCAGCTGGAACGCTGGTGGTGGGCCGATTCCAAGCCGCGCGGGGCGGCCTACGCGGCGGTCTGCGCGGGGTCTGCCGCCGGGCTCGGGATCCTCGCGGAGAAGGCGGCCAGGAACCGGCCGGTCGCCCGATTTGTCCTGATCGCGACGGCGACGTGGGCCGTCCTCGGCGGCCGCGGGCTCGCTGCGGAGGGGCGCGAAATGGCGCGATTGCTCGAATCGGGTGAATTGCCCGCCGCCCGGCAGCGGCTCAGCCACCTCTGCGCGCGCGACGCGACCGGTCTCGACGCGGTCGAGCTGACCCGCGCGGCCACCGAATCGATCGCGGAGAACACCTCCGACGCCGTCGTCGCACCGCTGCTGTGGGGCGCGGTCGCGGGCGTGCCGGGGCTGCTCGGGTACCGCGCGGTGAACACGCTCGACGCGATGGTCGGCTACCGCTCGCTGCGGCACCGCAACTTCGGCTGGTTCGCCGCACGCACCGACGACTGGGCCAATCTGGTGCCCGCCCGGATCGGCGCGGTGCTGACCGCGGTGACCGCACCGCTCGCCGGCGGGCACGCGCGGTCGGCTTGGCGGGCTTGGCGACGCGACGGCAGCGCGCACCCGAGTCCGAACGCAGGCCAGGTCGAGGCCGCGTTCGCCGGGGCACTGGACATTCGGCTCGGCGGCACGAATACCTATCACGGCGAGGTCGAGCGCCGGAGCACGCTGGGCGACGGACGGCCGCCGCGGGCGAGCGATCTGCGCCGGGCGGTGCGGTTGTCGCGGCTGGTCGGGGCGGCGGCGTTGGCGGTCGCGGCAGGGATCGCGGCGGCCGGAGCGGTCGCGGGAAGGGCTACGGTGGCGCGATGAGCGGGCTGTTGATCGCCGGAACCACGTCGGACGCGGGGAAAAGCCTGGTCACCGCAGGAATCTGCCGGTGGTTCGCGCGGCGCGGAGTGCGGGTCGCCCCGTTCAAGGCGCAGAACATGTCGAACAACTCCATGGTCTGCGCGGACGGCGCCGAGATCGGTCGCGCGCAGTGGCTGCAGGCGCGGGCCGCGCGGGTCGAACCGGAAGCGGCGATGAATCCCGTGCTGCTCAAGCCGGGCAGCGACCGGCGCAGTCACGTGATCGCGCTCGGCAAGCCGTACGGCACGCTCGAAGCCGGGGAGTACGCCACCGGCCGGGCCGGGCTCGCCGAGATCGCTTTCGGCGCGTTTGCCGAGTTGCGGCAACGGTTCGACCTCGTCGTCTGCGAGGGCGCGGGCAGCCCGGCGGAGATCAACCTGCGTTCCGGCGACTACGTGAACATGGGCCTGGCCCGGCGGTTTTCGCTGCCGGTGCTGGTCGTCGGCGACATCGACCGCGGCGGCGTGCTGGCGGCGATGTTCGGCACGCTCGCGCTGCTGTCGGCCGAGGACCAGGCGCTGGTCGCGGGGTGGCTGGTGAACAAATTCCGCGGTGACGTCGGGTTGCTGCGGCCGGGGCTGAACAGCCTGGAGAAGGTCACCGGGCGGCCGGTGCTCGGCGTGCTGCCGTGGCTGGACCGCGTGTGGATCGACTCCGAAGACGCCCTCGCCGCGGCCGGCTGGCGGCACGAAGCCGCCCAACGCGGGTTGCGGGTCGCGGTCGTCCGGTTCCCGCGCGCCTCCAACGCTACCGACGTGGACGCGCTCGCGGCGGAGCCTGGCGTGACGGTGAGCCTGACCGCCGATCCGGATGCCGTCGCGGCGGCGGACCTCGTCGTGCTGCCGGGTTCTCGGGCCACTGTGGACGATCTGAAGTGGTTGCGTGCCAGGGGGTTGGCGGACGCGGTGACCGCACGGGCCGCCGCGGGGCGTCCGGTGCTGGGGATCTGCGGCGGGTACCAGATGCTCGCGGAGTCCATTGAGGACGAGGTCGAATCCGGCGCCGGGTTCGTCGAGGGCTTGGGGCTCTTGCCGACCCGCGTGACGTTCTCCAAGGAGAAGGTGCTGGGCCGTCCGGTCGGCGAATGGCGGGGGCATCGGGTGGAGGCGTACGAAATCCACCACGGCAGCGCCGCCCCGGCGGACGCGGAGTCGTTTTTGGACGGTTACCGCGTCGGTTCGGTCTGGGGCACGACCTGGCACGGCGCGCTGGAGAACGACGGGTTCCGCCGTGCGTGGCTCGCCGAAGCGGCGGCGCAGGCCGGGGTCGAATGGCGGGCGGCCGAGGGTGCGCCGGGCTTCGCGGAATTGCGCGAGGACATGCTGGACCGGCTGGCCGACGCGATCCAGTCCGAAGTGGACACCGGGATGCTGGTGGCGCTGGCGGAGGCGGGAGCGCCGGGCGGGTTGCCGGTTGTTCCGCCGGGGGCGCCCTGAGGTTCAGGCGAGCCCGGCGTCGTGCACCAGGATCGCGACCTGGGTCCGGTTCGCTGCTTCGGTCTTGGCCATGATCCGTCCCAAGTGGACCTTCACGGTCGCCTCGCTGAGCCCGAGTTCGCGGGCGATCTCGGCGTTGCTCGACCCCTGTCCGACGGCCACCGCGACCTCGCGTTCGCGCGGCGTCAGCGGTTCGAGCCGGGCGCGGGCGGGCGTCGGGGTGGCGGCGGTGGCGAAATGCGCCAGCAGCCGCCGCGTGATCGACGGCGACAGCATCGCCTCGCCGCGGCCCACCACGTGCATCGCCTTGACCAGCTCGCGCGGCGGCGTGTCCTTCAGCAGGAAACCCGTGGCACCGTGGCGAAGCGCTTCGTGCACGTACTCGTCCAGGTCGAACGTCGTCAGCACGACCACCGCGGGCGGGTCCGGTTCGGCGGTCACCAGCCGGGTCACCTCGAGGCCGTCGACCTCGGGCATCTGCACGTCGGTGAGCACGAGGTCGGGCCGGTGCTCGCGGACGAGCGCGAGGACTCCGCGACCGTCCCCGGCCTCCGCGACCACCTCGATTCCCGGATCGGACTCCAGGATCATCCGGATGCCGCTGCGCACCAGCACTTCGTCGTCGAGGAGCAGGATTTTCAGCATGGTTCCTCCGTTCGCAGGGGGAAGGCGGCCCGCACCCGGTAGCTGCCCGCGCCGTCCGGACCGGCGCTGAGGGTTCCGCCGGTCAGCGTGGCCCGTTCGCGCATGCCGAGCACCCCGTAGCCCGCGCCGGGGAGCCCGGCCGAACCGGCGAGCGGGTTGGCCACTTCGACGACGAGCTCGTTGTCCGAAGTGGACAGTCGGACGTCGATGGGCGTTCCCGGCGCGTGTTTCGCGGCGTTGGTGAGGGCCTCCTGCACGATCCGGTACGCCGCGCGCCCGACCGGGTCGGGCACGTCCGGCATCGGGTCCGGCAGGCTGGCTCGCACCTGCGCGCCGGCGGCGGCGAGGTCGTCGGCGAGCCGGCGGACGCCGCCGAGCGTCGGGTCCGGCAGCGAGCCGGGGTCCGGGCCGTCGTCGCGGAGCACCCGCAGGATGTCGCGCAATTCGTTGAGCGCGGCGGAACTCGATTCGCGGATCACCTCGGCGAGCCGCGCGGTCTCGTCGTCCTTGGCCCGCACGGAAAGCGCGCCCGCCTGCAGCGCGACGATGCTGACGCGGTGCGCGACGACGTCGTGCATCTCGCGCGCGATCCGCCGCCGCTCGGCCGCCACGGCTCGCTCGCCGAGCAGGTCGCGTTCGCGTTCGGCCTGCTCAGCACGGTCGCGCAGGGCCGCGAGCAAGTCCGCGCGCTGGTGCATCCACAGCCCGGCCAGCACCGGGACCACGACCTCGAGCACGAGGGCGAGCCCGAACGTCTTCCAGTCCGGTGGGCTCGACGGCCGGATGAACGACACCACCAGCCCGGTTTCCGCCAGCACGGCGACCGCGGTCGGCCAGCGGAGCCCGCGCAGCGAAGCGACCGTGTAGAGGGTGACCGAGGTGCCCCACAGCGGCGGCGTGACCAGCGCGACGCCGACCGAGACCAGCATCGCGGACAACGGGAACCGGCGGCGCAGCAGCACCGCCAGCACCATCACCGCGACCGCGATCGGCCAGAACCACGCGCGGCCCGCGTCCGGCGGCTCGCCGGCCAGCGTCAGGCCGAGCACGGCGAGTGCGGCGGCCAGGTCGATCAGGTGGTTGCGCACCCGGCCACCGTAAGCCCTGCCCGAAATTCCCCCGATGGGCGTCCGGGAGGGAAAATCAGCGGTCGGCGAACCCGGCGATCGACGCGAGCAGATCGTCCACATGGGACTCGAACCCGGGCTGGGGCGGCTCCGGGCACCCGGGGAGTTCGGTGCTGCCGGGCACGAGCCGCAGCAGGGCGTCGACGGTGCGGCGCTGGTGGACCGGATTGTCCGGGACGGACGGGAGCACGCCGACCGTCACGGCGAGCGCGGCCAGTTCGGCGTCGGCGACGCCGCGCAGGGTCTCGCCCTGAAGCAGTGCGCGCGGGACCCCGGCCACCCCGGCGCCGGCGGTGGCGGGCCAAGCCAGCAGAAGCCGGTCGACCCGCCGCGGGAAGTCCAGCGCGAGCCGGACGGCCGCGGAGCACCCGTTGGAACCGGCGACGACCACGACCGGCCGCTCGGGCAGGAAAGCGGCGAGATGCGCGGCTTCGGCGGGCCAGTCCGGCGCCCGGCGGAGACGGTCGGGGACCAGCACGGTGCGGCCGTCCCGGCGGAGACCGCCGGTGACGCCCGGGCGCGTCCAGAACCGGTCGGCGTCCATGTCGTCCCCCAGTCCGCCGTGGACCAGGAGAAGCGTGCTCGGCATAACGCGCTCCAGTTGCCGTAGGACCTGCCCGGGGTATTCTGCCGGACGTTGCGAAAGCCCAGCCCAGGAGCGCCGACTATGTCCTACGCCGTCGATTTCACCACCGTGTCGACCGTCGGCCTGGAGTCTTCTCCGGTCGCGGACGCGCTCGCCGGGCTCCGGGCGAACGAGGCGCGCTACTTCAAGAACAAGTACGACCACGTCTTCACCGTCGAACCCGCGGCCGAGGTCCCGGAGGTCGTCGACTGGGTGCACCGGATCCTCCGGGAAGAACGCGATCTCGTCATTTCCTCGCGGCCGCTGGAGGCGACCGAATTCGAGGTCGACGGCATCCGGATGGCTTACGTTTTCTACGAGAGCGGGCTGTCGGTCAACGTCATGTACACCCTCGAGGACGGCGGCAAGCGGGCCGTCGGGTTCAAGCTCTCCGACGGGATGGACGTCCCCGAGGAACTGGCCGACAAGTTCAAGTTCGCCCGCCAAAAGTCGAAGCTCGCCGGGACGATCCGCGGGTCCTACTTCGTGATCAAGAACGAGTACTGACCCGCAGCGCGGCGGCGCGCAAGCACAGCAGCAGCGGGAGGGAACTGTCGTCGCGCAGCCGGGGCGGCAATGCGTTCGCTTCGATCAGCGGCACTCCGTCGGCCAGTTCTCGGCCTAGCGCGGCCAGATCGAGTTCCAGGACGGTGACTCCGGCGCTGTAGAGCCGTTCCGCGCCCTTCGCCCGGCGGCTGGTGAGTTCAGTGCTGTCGACGGACAGCCGCGTGATGCCGAAGAACTCCGGTTTCGCGCCGCGTTCGAGCCAGCGCGCGAAGCCGGTCAACCGCGTCTCGGCGATCTCGCCGGGCCGGACGGCTGCCTCCTCGCACAGTTCCCGTTCCATTCCGGCGCACACCGCGGTGTGCAGGTTCCGGCGGGTTCCGCCTTGCGGCGTAAGGAGATCCCGGGGTTCCAGGCTGCCGCTTCCGGACGGGGCGAGCAGCAGGCCGCTGGCCGAGTTCCGGGCCGACTGGCGGACGACGACGAGCAGCCCGTCCGAGGTGAACGCGATCGTGGACACGCCGACGAGATCGGCGAGCGTGCTCGCGGCGAGGGTGCGCAGCGCTCCGGACGAGTCGGTCAGCTCCTCGCGGCGCAGGTCGTACTCCCGGCCGTCGGAGGCGTTCGTGATGCGCAACGACGCGAGTTCGTTGCTGCAGACCGCGTCGAAGAACCGGGCGCGATGGAACACGATCGGCGCCGGGCGGGCTCCGGCGGCGGGGAGCGGTTCGCCGCGCATGCCGACGATCGGCCCGTTGAACAGCAACCTCCCGCGAGCCCGCAACGGCAGCACGTGCGGCGCGGTGGCCTTGAGCTTCGCGGGCAGCCGGTAGGGATCCTCGGCGACGGTGATGCTGAAGGTGGTTTCGGCGAGCGTCGCGTCGATGGCGTCGCTGACCAATGCCGTGCCGCGAGCGGGAATCGCCAGGTACTGCGCGTCGGGATAGGCGTGCGGCGGGGGAGTCTCGGCAATCGGGAACGGCGCGGCGATCGCGGTGAATTCGTAACCGGACCAGCGTTTCCTCAGTAACCGGATGTCTCGCCCGAGGGTGACCAGGCCCAGCAGGAGCGCGACGATCGACACGACGACGCCGAACGCGCTCGGCAGGATCGTGACGGCGCCGAGCACCACCCCGAGCGCGGACACGGCGACCGGCCATTCCCCGGCACCGACGAAGAAGAGATAGTCGGCCGTGGCCCGGGCCCGGCGGGTCAGTTTTCCCATCGCCGCACTGTTTTAGCACGGATCGGGGCACCGGGGCACCGGGTTTGCCGGATCGGGATCGGGCCGGTGGCTGCGCGACGATCTGGCGGTAAAGCATCAGTGATGCCTGCGTTGTCGCACCGGCAGCGCATATCCGGGTAAACCCGTTGCGCCGCAACGAAAACTTCTCCCTGAGTACCCCTCATTCGGCCAACGCGCCGCGAAACTCCCGCAATCCCTCGATCAACGCCAGAATCGACGGCCGGGCGTAGTGGTCCCGCCGCCAGCCCGCGTACAGCGGCACGGTCAGCCGTCCGTCGGGGGTTTCGATCGGGATGGCGCGCAGGCCGAACCGGACCAGGTCGGTCACCAGGCAGACCTCGCCGCGGCGCGGCGTTGCTGCGGTTCATCACCAGCAACGGCTCGG
This sequence comes from Amycolatopsis sp. VS8301801F10, assembly GCF_046195355.1. Classification (NCBI taxonomy): domain Bacteria; kingdom Bacillati; phylum Actinomycetota; class Actinomycetes; order Pseudonocardiales; family Pseudonocardiaceae; genus Amycolatopsis; species Amycolatopsis sp. VS8301801F10. The sequence continues at coordinate 3,836,189 of NZ_CP176065.1, forward strand.
TCGCGAGTTCGGCCAGCGGAATCGACTCCGCCTCATGCCAGCGGTGGTCCGGCCGGACCTGCGCACTCGACGGCGGCTACGTCAACTCGAAAGACGCCACGCTCGTGGGCTAGGCCCGCGAGGAGGAGAACATCGAGATCGTGGCGGTGTCCAGGAACGCGGATGTGACAGGGTTCCAGGTGCTGCCCCGCCGGTGGAACGAACCTTCGGCTGGCTGACGAGGCGGGAGACGCTTGATCCGCGACTGCGAACGAAAACCGCTCACGCCGAAGCCATGATCGCAGTTCGCGGATGATCCGGTTGCCCCATCGAAACCGAAGCAGCCCGCCGCCTAGCGGAAGACAGCAACGACTAACCACCCAGGTTCCGCAACACCCGCTGAGGGTTCCCCTCACGAACCTTCACTAAAAAGGACGGGTGCGACCCCGTTGTCGCACCCGCCCGACAGCCGGGGCTAGCGCGGCGGCAGTGACGCGTTAACCCCGAAACCGAACGGAGCAGGCGCGGCGGCGTTGACGCGCCCGCTCCGAGTCTTCAGGAGATCGGCCGGTCCGTCGGCGCGATCGGGGCCGGGAGCACGTTCCGGCCGGTCAGGAAGGCGTCCACGCCTGCCGCGCACGAGCGGCCTTCCGCGATCGCCCACACGATCAGCGACTGGCCGCGGCCCATGTCGCCCGCCACGAACACATTGTCCACAGTGGTCCGGAAGTTTTTGTCCCGCACGACGTTGCCGCGCTGGTCCAGTTCCACGCCGAGGTCGGTCAGCAGGCCCTCGCGCTGCGGGCCGAGGAAGCCCATCGCCAGCAGCACCAGCTGTGCGGGCAGCTCGGTTTCGGTGCCCTCGACGGGGACGAACTTGCCGTCCTCGTTGCGCACCTCCACCAGTTTCAGCGCACGCACCCGGCCGTTCTCGTCGGCCAGGAACTCCTGGGTGTTGACCGAGTACAGCCGCTCGCCGCCCTCCTCGTGCGCGGAAGTGACCCGGTAGATCATCGGGTACATCGGCCACGGATGCGCCTCCGACCGCGACTCCGGCGGCTTCGGCATGATCTCCAGCTGGGTCACCGACTTCGCGCCCTGGCGGTGCGACGTGCCGACGCAGTCCGCGCCGGTGTCGCCGCCGCCGATGACCACGACGTCGAGGCCCTTGGCCGAGTACGGCGACTCCTCGAGCTCGCCGGAAGCGACCCGGTTGGCCGGCGGCAGGAACTCCATCGCCTGGTAGATGCCCTCGGCCGAACGGCCCTCGATCGGCAGGTCGCGCCACGCCGTCGCGCCGCCCGCGAGCACCACCGCGTCGTGGTTGCTCTTGAGCTCCTCGACGGTGACGTCCACGCCGACGTTCACCGACGTCCGGAATTCCGTGCCCTCGGCCCGCATCTGGTCGAGGCGGCGGTCGAGGCGGAATTTCTCCATCTTGAACTCGGGGATGCCGTACCGCAGCAGGCCGCCGATCTTGTCCGCCCGCTCGTAGACCACGACGGTGTGGCCCGCGCGGGTCAGCTGCTGCGCCGCGGCCAGCCCGGACGGGCCGGACCCGACGACCGCGACCTTCTTGCCTGTCTTCGCGACCGGGACCTGCGGCGTGACCCAGCCCTCCTCGAAGGCGCGGTCGATGATCGAGATCTCGACCCGCTTGATCGACACCGGGTCGTCGTTGATGCCGAGCACGCACGCGGTTTCGCACGGCGCCGGGCACAGCGTGCCGGTGAACTCCGGGAAGTTGTTCGTGGCGTGCAGCCGTTCCGCGGCCAGCTGCCAGTCCTCCCGCCACACCAGCGTGTTCCACTCCGGGATCAGGTTCCCGAGCGGACAGCCCTGGTGACAGAACGGGATGCCGCAGTCCATGCACCGCCCGGCCTGCTTCTCCAGCTTGGTCGTCGCGAAGTCCTCGTAGACCTCTCGCCAGTCCATCAGCCGCAGGTCCACCGGACGCCGCTTCGGTTCCTCGCGCGTGGTGGTCAGAAAGCCCTTGGGGTCAGCCATGTGCGGCCTCCATGATCGCCTCGTTCACGTCCCGGCCGTCGCGTTCGGCCGCCACCTGAGCGGCGAGCACGCGCTTGTAGTCCTTCGGCATGACCTTGCCGAACCGGTCGACCGCACTGTCCCAGTCCGCCAGCAAGGCCCGCGCGACGGCGGATTCCGTTTCGTTGTAGTGCTTTTCGATGGTTTCGCGGAGGAAGTCCACGTCCGCGGTGTCGAGCGGGTCGATGTCGACCATCTCCGGGTTGACCCGGTGCGCGGGCAGGTCCAGCACGTACGCCACCCCGCCGGACATGCCGGCCGCGAAGTTGCGGCCGATCCGGCCCAGCACGACCATCCGGCCGCCGGTCATGTACTCGCCGCCGTGGTCGCCCACGCCCTCGACGACCGCCAGCGCGCCCGAGTTGCGCACGCAGAACCGCTCGCCCACCTGGCCGCGGATGAAGATCTCGCCGCTCGTGGCCCCGTACGCGATCACGTTGCCCGCGATGATGTGGTCCTCGGCGACGATCGGCGATTCCTTCGGCGGCCGCACGATGATCCGCCCGCCGGACAGGCCCTTGCCGACGTAGTCGTTGCCGTCGCCGTAGAGCCGCAGCGTGATGCCCTTCGGCACGAACGCGCCGAACGACTGGCCCGCGGTGCCGGTGAAGGTGACGTCGATGGTGTCGTCGGGAAGCCCTTCGCCGCCCCACTTCTTCGTCAGCTCCGAGCCGAGCATGGTGCCGACGGTGCGGTTCACGTTGCGCACCGGCAGTTCCAGCCGCACCTTGTCGCCGGCGGCCAGCGCGCCCTCGGCGAGCTGGATCAGCGTGTTGTCGAGCGCCTTGTCCAGCCCGTGGTCCTGCTGGACGGTCTGGTGCCGCGACGCGCGCGGCGGCAGCTCGGGCACGTGGAAGATCGGCGACAGGTCGAGCCCGGCGGCCTTCCAGTGGTCCACCGCCTTGCGCTTGTCGAGCAGCTCGGCGTGGCCGACGGCCTCCTCGACGGACCGGAAACCCAGCTCCGCCAGGTACTCCCGGACCTCCTGGGCGATGAACTCGAAGAAGTTCACCACGTAGTCCGCCTTGCCGCTGAACTTCGCGCGCAGCTTCGGGTTCTGCGTCGCGACGCCGACCGGACAGGTGTCGAGGTGGCACACGCGCATCATGATGCAGCCGGACACCACCAGCGGCGCGGTCGCGAACCCGAACTCCTCGGCGCCGAGCAGCATCGCGATCATCACGTCGCGGCCGGTCTTGAGCTGGCCGTCGGTCTGCACCACGATCCGGTCGCGCAGCCGGTTGGCCAGCAGCGTCTGCTGCGTTTCGGCCAGGCCCAGCTCCCACGGTCCGCCCGCGTGCTTGATCGAGGACAGCGGCGAGGCTCCGGTGCCGCCGTCGTGGCCGGAAATGAGCACGACGTCCGCGTGCGCCTTGGACACGCCCGCGGCGACCGTGCCGACGCCCACCTCGGACACGAGCTTCACGTGGATGCGCGCGTCCGGGTTGGCGTTCTTGAGGTCGTGGATCAGCTGCGCCAGGTCCTCGATGGAGTAGATGTCGTGGTGCGGCGGCGGGGAGATCAGCCCGACGCCCGGCGTGGAGTGCCGCGTCTTCGCGATCCACGGGTACACCTTGCCGCCGGGCAGCTGCCCGCCCTCGCCGGGCTTCGCGCCCTGCGCCATCTTGATCTGGATGTCGTCGGAGTTCACCAGGTATTCGCTGGTGACGCCGAACCGGCCGCTGGCGACCTGCTTGACCGCGCTGCGGCGCTCCGGGTCGTACAGCCGCTCCGGGTCCTCGCCGCCCTCGCCGGTGTTCGACTTGCCGCCGAGGCGGTTCATCGCGATCGCCAGCGTCTGGTGCATTTCCATCGAGATCGAGCCGTACGAGATGGCCCCGGTGGCGAACCGCTTCACGATCTCCGAAACCGGCTCGACCTCCTCGATCGGCACCGGCGGGCGCTCGCCGTACTTGAAGTCGAACAGCCCGCGCAGCGTCAGCAGCTTCTCGGCCTGGTCGTTGACCGCCTTCGTGTACTCCTTGAAGATCTCGTACTTTCCGGTGCGCGTGGAGTGCTGCAGCTTGAACACCGTCTGCGGGTTGAACAGGTGCGGCTCGCCTTCGCGCCGCCACTGGTAGTCCGCGCCGGTCTCCAGCTCGCGGTGGCTCGCCCGGACGCCGTCGACCGGGAAGGCCCGCACGTGCCGCTGCGCGACCTCCTCGGCGAGCGTGTCGAAGCCGACGCCGCCGAGGCGAGAAGTGGTTCCGGTGAAACAGGTGTCGATCACCTCGGCGCCAAGGCCGACCGCCTCGAAGATCTGCGCGCCGGTGTAGGAGGCCACAGTGGACACGCCCATCTTGGACATGGTCTTGCGGACGCCCTTGCCGAGCGCCTTGATCAGGTTCGCGGTGGCCTGCTTGGGAGTCACGCCCGGGATGAGGCCCCGGTGCGCCATCTCCTCGACCGTCGCCATCGCCAGGTACGGGTTCACCGCGGCCACGCCGTAGCCGATCAGCAGCGCGATGTGGTGCACCTCGCGCGCGTCGCCGGCCTCGACGATGAGGCCGACCTGCGTGCGCGTCTTCTCCCGCACCAGGTGGTGGTGCACCGCGCCGGTGAGCAGCAGCGACGGGATCGGCGCGTGGTCGGCGTCGACCCCGCGGTCGGACAGCACGATCAGCCGCGCGCCGTCCTCGATCGCCTCGGACACCTCGGCGCGGATCTCGTCGAGCCGCTGCACCAGCGCGTCGCCGCCGCCGTTGACCTTGTACCGGCCCATCACGGTGACCGCCTGGAACTCCGGCAGGTCGCCGTCGTCGTTGACGTGCACCAGTTTCGCGAGCTGGTCGTTGTCCAGCACCGGGAACGGCAGCACGATCCGGCGGCAGGACGACGCGTCCGCGGTCAGCAGGTTCGGCTCCGCGCCGATCTGCGTGCCGAGCGCGGTCACCAGCTCCTCGCGGATCGCGTCCAGCGGCGGGTTGGTGACCTGGGCGAACAGCTGGATGAAGTAGTCGAACAACGGCCGCGAACCAGACGATAGGGACGCGATCGGCGAATCGTTGCCCATCGACCCGATCGGCTCCGCGCCGGTGCGGGCCATCGGCTCGAGGATGGTCTCCAGCTCTTCCTCGGTGTAGCCGAACGCCTGCTGCCTGCGCACGAGCGCGGCGTGCAGCGGGACCTCGCGGTCGCGCTCGGGCAGGTCCTCCAGGCGGAGCAGCCCGGCGTCGACCCATTCGTCGTACGGGTGCTCGGACGCGAGCTGGCCCTTGATCTCCTCGTCCTCGACGATCCGGCCGGCGACGGTGTCCACGAGGAACATCCGGCCCGGCTCCAGCCGTCCCTTGCGGACGATCTTGGACTGGTCCAGCTCCAGCACGCCGACCTCGCTGGCGAGCACCACGAGCCCGTCGTCGGTGACCCAGTAGCGGCCCGGGCGCAGGCCGTTGCGGTCGAGCACCGCGCCGATCTGCGCGCCGTCGGTGAACGCCACCAGCGCCGGGCCGTCCCACGGCTCCATCAGCGTGGAGTGGAATTCGTAGAACGCGCGGCGCGCGGGGTCCATTTCCTGATGGTTCTCCCACGCCTCCGGGATCATCATCAGCACCGCGTGCGGCAGCGACCGGCCGCCGAGGTGGAGCAGCTCCAGCACCTCGTCGAACGACGCCGAGTCGCTCGCGCCGCGCGTGATGACCGGGTAGATCCGCTTGAGGTCGCCCGGGATCAGGTCGGTTTCCAGCAGCGCCTCGCGGGCGTCCATCCAGTTGCGGTTGCCCTTGAGCGTGTTGATCTCGCCGTTGTGCGCCACGTAGCGGTACGGGTGCGCGAGCGGCCACGACGGGAAAGTGTTGGTGGAGAAGCGGGAGTGCACCAGGCCGATGGCGCTCGTCACGCGCTCGTCGGCGAGGTCGAGGAAGAACTTCTCGACCTGCGGCTCGGTCAGCATTCCCTTGTAGACGATGGTGCGCGAGGAGAGCGACGGGAAGTACACGTCGTCCTCGACCAGTTCGTGTTCGACGCGCTTGCGCACGCAGAAGGCGGCGCGTTCGAGCGCGAGACCGTCGAGATTGTTCTTGCGCCCGGCCAGGAACAGCTGGGTGAAGTGCGGCATGGTCTGCGCCGCGGTCGGACCGCAGTGCGCGGTGTCGACCGGCAGCTCGCGCCAGCCCACCACGCGCATGTCCTCCTCGGCGGCGATCCGCTCGATGGTGGTCATGGCGCGGCCGCGGCGCTTTTCGTCCTTCGGCAGGAACGCGGTGCCGACGGCGTAGCTGCCCTCCGGGGGCAGTTCGAACCCGGCGACCTCGCGGTAGAACGCGTCCGGCACCTGGATCAGCAGGCCCGCGCCGTCCCCGGTGTCCGGTTCCGCCCCGCGTGCCCCGCGATGTTCCAGGTTCTTCAGCGCGACAAGGGCTTTCGCCACGATCTGATGGTCTCGGCGACCGGTCAGGTCCGCGACGAACGCCACCCCGCAGGCATCGTGCTCGTAAGCGGGGTCGTAGAGGCCTTCTGTGGCCGGGGTGCTCGAACGGTGGGTCACGGCTGGCCGCCTCCCAAGGCGTTGGCGCGGTTTCTTTCACTCCGAAGGGGGGTTCAGCACTGAACCGGTTAACGAAGTGGTCCGAAACCGCGATGGTCAGTCGAGAAGGGAAACCATCCGGTGCCTCCGCTGTCGCGAGGCGCGGCACTGCGTCGCGATGCGTGGCTGACCGCGGCCGGTCGACGACCGGGCCGGGTGCCGGATGGTTTGTCACCGCACGGCGATGGGCGGCGGAAATGTTCTGCACGTCGCTGTACAGGCGCACGCGCCGGGGTCGGTCAGCCTGTGTGGTGGGGGCCGGCCGGGCGCGTGGTGGTGACTCCCGGGTTCGCCGGGTCTTATGACGATAGTGTGAATTCGCTGTGATCGACATACGTCATCGCGCTCTCGTGGGAAAGACCACGCATACGTTGACGGCCTCCGGGGTACTCCCATATGCCGGGCCGTCTCTCCCGCCACGCGGTCAGCGAGGGCGCTGACCTGCGCAAACCTACCTGCCCTCCCGGTGTCAACCCCGCGCTGGAGACTGGTTGACTGGGGGTCGTGAGGGGGAGCGCCGATGACTGATCGTTATCTGTCCGTGGCAGAGGCCGGGCTGCACGAGATTGAAATACGGCGTTCACGATTCCGGTGCGCGCTCGCGCCGGTCGACGGCGAAGCGGCCGCGCGGGAGCTCATCGCGGCCCGCCGGCGCGCGGAACCCGCGGCGCGGCACCACTGTCACGCGTTCGTCCTCGGCCCGGACGGCCGCACCCAGCGGTCGAGCGACGACGGCGAGCCCGCCGGGACGGCCGGGGTGCCGATGCTGGAGGTCTTGCGCCGCCGCGAAGTCACGGACACGGTCGCGGTGGTGTCGCGGCATTTCGGCGGGGTGCTGCTGGGCGCGGGCGGGTTGATCCGGGCGTACGGGCAAGCGGTGTCGGAAGCGCTCGACGCGGTAGGCCTGGTGGAGTACCGGCGGTTGCGGCTGTTCGACGTAACCATGGACTACGCCCGCGCGGGCCGCTTCGAGAACGACCTCCGCGCCTCGCCGTACGTGCTGCACGAGACGCGCTTTGAGGCCGCGGCGCACTTCGAGGTCGGACTCTCGCCCGGAGAGGAAGACCGATTCAGCAGCTGGCTGGCCGACCTCACCGGGGGCGAGGCGGTCGCGACCGAACTGGGGGAGGAGTGGGTGCGCGGGTAGCCGCGCGCCCGGCTCGGCCCCGGAAGGTCAAGCCGCGACGGGCTTTCCGTCCAGTGCGCGCACTCCGGCCTCGGTGAGCACCGCCGGCACCCGCTCGCCGCACGCTCCGTCCTCGGCGGGCTCGATCAGCCCCTTGCGCACGAGGTCGCGCACGGTCCCCTGGTCGCAGCAGCTCAGCCCGTCGACGAACAAGTCCGGTTCACAGCTGCAGCTGATCTCCGCGTGCCCCTCGGCCACGGCACGCAGGGTTGCCCGCTCCCGATAGTTCAACTCGGCAGTCACGGCGGTCCTCCTTCTGTCCCGGCCCCTGGGTACCCCGGGAACGGTTCCAGTGTCCGTCGCGATCGCCGGGTTGTCGCGTATTTCACTCCTTTTTACGGGGGCATGTCGCGGGGTAGTCCGGGGGTACCCCTCATCCGCGCCGCCATGCGTCGGCCCAGGGATACGAAAGTAGGTTCCTTCGGCGCTGGGAGACGAACAGGCCGACCCCGTGCACGAAGTCGGCAGCCGGGTCGCGCGCGGAGTGCAAAGTGGACAGCGCCTCGCCGAGTTTCGGGGCCAGCGCGAGGTGTCCGCTGTGGACAGTTCCGGCCAGCCGTCGGGCACGACGCCTGGGGCCGGACTGTGCGGTGCCGGCACCCGCGCGGACGCAGCGAATTACTTGCTGCGTTCCAGCAGCGTGCGCACGGCCGGGCCGATGAGCCGCTCGATCTCGTCGGCGGGCGCGGTGGCGAGCGGTTCCTTGCGGGTGACGGAGCGGACCAGGCCGATGCCGAGCAGCCAGGCCATCGCGAGGTCGGCGCGCAGTTCGGCGTCCGGCTGGTCGGTGAGCCCGGACAGCGCGCGGGTGTATTCGGCGTCGAGCTGTGCGCGCAGGGCCTCGTCGGCGCGATCGGTGCCGGAGGACCGCAGGTAGGTCTCGATCGAGCGGGACGCCGAATCGTCGCCTTCGAGGAGGCTCCGCAGCGCCGCGGAGAACAGCCGCTCGGGCGGGGTCGTCTCGACCTGGGTCAGGCCGCCGCGCGCCATCACGTGCTCGAACAACGCGTCCTTGCTGCCGAAGTACCGGAACAGCAGCGCCTGGTTGACGCCCGCGCGGTTCGCGATGTCGCGCACCGTGGTGCGGTCGAAGCCGCGGTCGGCGAACAGCTCGGCCGCGGCGTCCAGCAGCGCGGCCTTGGTCGCCGTCGCGTCGCGTTTGCGCGAAGGCTGGTCCGCGTCCATCGGTTCCCCCTGCGGTGCGCTGGTGTGCGCGACGAGGTTAACCCGACCGGCCGCGGACCGGCCGGGCGAACTACGCGGACCAGGCGACCGGCAGCTCCTCGGGGCCGTAGACGAGCGTGTTGTGCTTGAAGGACAAAGCTTCCTTCGGCACCGCCAGCCGCAGGTCCGGCACGCGGCGGAACAACCCGGTCAGCGCTTCCTGCATTTCGACCCGCGCGAGCTGCTGGCCGACGCACTGGTGCGCGCCGAACCCGAAGGCGACGTGCGTGCGCGGCGATTCGCGGGCGAAGTCCAGCCGGTCGGCGTGCGGATAGCGGTCCTCGTCGCGGTTGGCCGAGTTCAGCGCGGCGATCAGCCAGTCGCCCGGGGCGATCGTCTGGCCGCCGATCTTCACCTCTTCGGTGGCGTAGCGCAGCACGCCGAACTGCACGACCGACAGATACCGCAGCAGTTCCTCGACCGCGCGCGGCGGGTCGGCGAGGGCTTGCGCGCGCTGCTCCGGGTGTTCCAGCAGCAGGAGCGTGCTGAGCGCGATCATGTTGGCGGTGGTTTCGTGCCCGGCTACCAGCAGGCTGAGGCCGAGCATGATCAGCTCTTCCAGGTCGAGCGCTCTCCCGGAGGCCTCGGCCCGGACGATGAGCTTGCTGAACAGGTCGTCCTGCGGGTCCTGTTGCTTGTCGGCGAACAGTGTGCCCAGGTAACCGGTGAGTTCGTGGTAGGCCCGGTCCGTGGTGTCCTCGTCCTGGTCGGTGCTGACCAGGACGCTGCTCTGGCGCTGGAACAGCTCGCGGTCGGCGTACGGGACGCCCAGCAGTTCGCAGATCGCCAGCGAGGGGATCGGGAGCGCGAAGTCCTGGACCAGGTCGGCGCGGCCGGGTTGGGCGAGCATGGCGTCGAGGTGCTTCTCGACCTGCTCGCGGACGTAGTCGCGCAGCCGCTCCACCCGCCGGACGGTGAACTCGGCGACGACCATCTTGCGCAGCCGGGCATGCTCCGCGCCGTCGAGCTGGATGATCGAACCCGGGTCGACCTCGCCGTAGGGGTCCAGATCGGCCTTGACGTGCACCGACGACGCTCCGCGCGAGCTGAGCGCCGGGTCGGCGAGCACGGCGCGGACGTCGTCGTAGCGGGTGACCAGCCAGGTGTCGAACCCGGCCGGGCAGCGGACCCGCGACACCGGCGCGGTCTCCCGCAACGAGGCGTACTCGGCGGGCGGATCGAACGGGCAGCCGGCGGGACGGGTGGTCGGGAGGGCCGGGTTCTCGGACGGGACGGGCATGCGGATGGCGCCTTTCCTCCGACGGTGCGGGCATCTTCCACTCTGGAGCCGCCCGCCCGGCCGCGGGGCGATCGACCGCGATAGGCGACGGAAGGGCCACAGCTTTGCCCGATCCGCCTCGCTGTGGTTAGGCCGGTTCGGTGCTCGGCTGGTCGGCGAATCGGCGGGCGACCCGTTCTGCTCCCGCCCGGGCCCAGCCGGTAGTGGCGAGGACGGCGAGCGCGATGATCACCATGGTGCCTCCGGCAACGGTCCACCAGGCGGTGGCGTAGCCGGTGAGCGGAGTGGCTGCCGCGGCGAGAATCGTGCCCGCGACGGCGACGCCGAGGGTCTGTCCGACCTGCCGCGACGTGGACGCGGCCGCGGCGGCGACTCCGGCCTGGGACCGGGGCATGCCGCTGACCGCGGCGTTGGTGATCGGCGGGTTCAGCAGGCCGAAGCCCAGCCCGAACCCGCCGTACGCGGTCGCGAGCAGCCACAGCGGCGTGGTCGCCGACGCGGTGGTCAGCAAGATGGCAACTGCGGTCATTGAGATCCCAGCGGCCAGCAGTGGAATCCGCGCGCCGCGAGTGGCGACGAGGCGGCCAGCCAGCGGCGCGGCGAGGGTCACGGCTGCCGCGGTCGGCAGCAGCATCAGGCCGGATTGCAGTGCCGACAGCCCGCGCACCTCCTGCAGGTACAGCGGCGTCAGGAACAGGAACGTGCCGAACGCGGCGAGTCCGCACACCGCGCTGATCGTGGCCGAGGAGAACGGCATGCTGCGGAAGAAACGCAGTTCGACCAGCGGTTCCCGGCGGCGGAGTTCCCAGCGGATCAGCGCGAGCAGCGCGACGGCCCCGAGCCCCGCGAGGCTGACGATCACCGGCGAGCCCCAGCCGAGTCGCTGGCCTTCGATCGCCGCGGTCACCACCGAACCGAGCAGCACCACGACCAGTGCCTGTCCGGCTGGATCCGGCCGGCGCGGGTGCGGCGCCCGCGATTCCGGCACGTAGCGCGCGGTCAAGGCGAGCGCCGCGACGACCACCGGGACGTTGACCCAGAAAATCGCCCGCCAGCCGATGCTTTCGGCGAGCACGCCGCCCAGCACCGGGCCGGCGCCCAGCGAAATCCCGACGATCGAGCCCCACCCGCCGATCGCCCGCGCGCGCTCGCCCGGGTCGGCGAAGACGTTCGTGATGATCGACATCGCCACCGGGTTCAGCATCGCGCCGCCGAGCGCCTGCACGATCCGCGCGGCGACCAGCCAGCCGATCGACGGGGCGAGACCGCACAGCAGCGAGCCGAGTCCGAAAAGGACCAACCCGGCCAGGAAGGTCCGCTTGCGCCCCAAGCGGTCCCCGGTGGCCCCGGCGAGCATCAGGAAGCAGGCGAGCACGAGCGGGTAGGAGTCGACTGTCCATTGCAGACCGTTGATCGACGCGTCGAGGTCGGTGCGGATGACCGGGAGCGCGACGTTGACGATGGCGACGTCCATCGCGACGACGAGGATGCTGGAGCAAAGGATCGCGAGAATCCCGAAACGGCCGCGCGCGGTGTCGGCTCCCATTCAGCTCGCCTGGACTTCCTCGCCCGCGGTCCACACTTCGTCGGCGTAACCGTCTGGGCGGACGCGGACGGCGGCCAAGCCGTGCCAGTCTCGGGTCGAGCGCACGACGTTCTCTTGGCCCGGAACAGTGGCGGTGCCGAAGGTGACGAGAGTGAACCGGTCTTGCCGCAGCGCACGATGGAGGGTGCGGCCGTCGGCGAGCGGGAGGTTGGGCACGCGACGGCCCACGAGACCGCCGTCCTCGGCGTAGGAAACGTCCAAACCGGACAGCCAGCCGCGCAGTTCGTCCGCCGTGTCGCCGCCCCGGCCGATGAGGTCGGACATCAAGTCCCGCAACGCTTTTCCGCCCGGGGTGAAGGTCACCATGAGCGCGGCCTGGGCGAGGGTGTTCGCCGCGAGCCGGACCGCGATGGGGCGGCGTTCGGCGTCGTAGGACTGCGGGCCGTCGATGATCCGCCGCGGCGCGCGGCCCCGCACTTCCGCGGCGAGCTTCCACGCGAGGTTCGCCGCGTCCTGCACGCCGACGTTGAGCCCTTGTCCGCCCGCCGGGAGATGGACGTGCGCGGCGTCGCCGGCGAGGAACACCCGGCCGGCGCGGTACTGCTCAACGTGCCGCGTGGTGTCGCCGGTCCGCGAGGACCAGATCACCTCGGTGATGCCGAGATCGTCGCCGGCGAGCCGCGTGAGCCTCGCGCGCAGCTCGGCTTCGTCCGGGGCGTGCGCCTGGCGGCGGGCGGCTTCTTCCGGGGTGAGGCCGGTGTCGCCGGGTTCGTGGCCGAAGACGCGGTAAATGCCGCCGGGCAGCGGAAGCGCGCTGTACGAACCGCGTTCGTAATCCCAGTTGTGCGGCTGCGCCGGAGGGCGTTCCAGCCGGACGTCGGCGAGGAATCCCATGGTGGACGCGGGATTTCCGGGGAAGGCGAGGCCGAGCGCGTGCCGGGTCGCGCTGTGCGCGCCGTCCGCGCCGATCACGTAACCGGCCCGGCGGGTGTCGCCGGTGTCCGAGACGATGGTGACGCCTTGCCCGTCCTGCGTCAGGTCGGCGAGTTTCCACCCGGGCTCGATCGCGACGCCCCGCTCGGCGAGATGCTCGGCCAGCAGCCGTTCGGTTTCCGGCTGCGGCAGCAAAAGCACGAACGGGAACGAGGTGTCGAGCCCGCGGTAGTCCAACCGGTTGGGCAGAGCCGCGAAATGCGCGGCGGGCACCGGGTTCCCGGCGGCGACCAGGCGCGCGGCCAGCGAGCCCTGCTCGTCCGGGATCGAGTCGAAAAGCTCGAGGGTGCGCGGGTGGATCGTCGTCGCCCTCGATTGCCCCGCGCGGTCCGGATTCGCTTCGAAGACCCGGACCGCGACGCCGGCCTGGTGCAGGAACGCGGCCGCGGCCATGCCCACCGGCCCGGCTCCGATCACTGCGACCTCGATGTCCATGTTTCCCCCTAGCTGCGCTGTTCGGCTGGCGAACTGTCTTGACGTCAAGGTATTCTCTCACTGTCTTGATGTCGAGAGAAAGGGCTGTGCCGGTGACCACTCCGCCCCGGGACGCGGTCGACGACCTGGTGGACGCCGTCCGGCGCGGGGGCGGCGACGAGAGCGCGCTGGGCGCGAAGTCGCTGTCCTACCGGCTGCGGCGGGTCGCGCACCAGCTGGAACTGGCCATGCGCCGCGAGTTGTCCGCGCACGGCATCGAGCTGTGGGAACTGGAAATGCTCGCCGCGCTCAAGCGCGCGCCCGGGCACCGGCTGACGCCCGGCCAGGTGATGGCCGCGGTCGAGCTGACGTCGGGTTCGGTCACGCACCGGATCACCCGGCTGGAGGCGCGCGGCTGGGTCCGCCGCGACAAGGACCCGGGCGACCGGCGTTCGGTGCTGGTGACCCTCACCGAGGAGGGCAAACGGCAGGCGCTCGCGTCGTTCGAAATCAAAACGGAGATCGAACGCGAACTCGCGAAGGCGCTCGACCCGGAAACCATCGACGTGGTGAACGACGCGCTGCGCCGGGTCTCGCGCCACCTCAAGGGAAAGGACGGGCAATGAAACGGGAAACCCTCGGCGCGGCGGCCGTCGTCGCGGGCCTGGCCGCCGCCGCGCCGTCGGTGTGGCAGACGGTCACGCACATCACCGATCCGAGCTACCGCGCCCCCGAGGTCCGGCACGGCGAAGGTCACGTGCAGTACCACATGGCGCGCGAGGCCCTGATCACCGCGGGCGCATTCGGCGCCGTGGGCACCGGGTTGGCGGCGGGCCGGGACCGTTCGCCGGCGTTGTGGCGGGCAATGGCTTGCGCCGCAGGGGGTTTCGTGGCGGCGATGTGGTCCGGCGGTCCGGCGACGGGGGTGTGGGCGCCGAACCGGAAGGCGCTGGCGATTCATGTGGCGTCGACGGGTGCGTTGTCGGTGGGGGTGGCGTTGCTGCGGCCTCGGCGGCGTTAGAGGAAGATCCGGGCGTTCTGCAACCAGGTTTTCGCGTCGTCGCCGATCGCGGCCAGGCCGGTTTCGTCCAAGGTGCGGCGCTGCGTGATGCGGAGGCAGAAATCCCTGGCGCTGCCCCGGATTCGCTGCGCCGCGTCGTCCGGGCCCCACCCCCAGACCGCACCGTCGGGACCGGTCAGTTCGACCCGGATCGGTTCGGTCGGCAGCGGCAGCTGGGCGGCGTAGAACGAAAGCCCGCGTGCGGCCACGCCCAGTGCGGCGATGTGCTTGAGCCGGTCCGTCGGACGGTGCTCGACGCCCACGGTGTCGAAGATGTCTTGGCCGTGCGCCCACGTTTCCATCAGCCGAAGCGCCACCGCGAGCGTCGCCGAGGACTGCGAGCCATACCACGGGAACGCCTGGTCCAACGGGATTTCGCCGAGCACCGCCGCCGCTTCGGCACGTCCGGCGCGCCAGTCGGCCAGCAACTCCGCACGCGGGCGGGCGGCTCCCTCGGCCGCGACCGCGTCGGCGTCTTCCTCCAGCGCGGCGGCGAACTTCTCCGGCGCGCGGACGGCGAGGACGACGTTCGCGTCGGTTGCCGCCAGATGCGCGATCTGGTGGCCGATCGTCCACCCCTCGGCCGGGGTCGGTCTCGACCAATCGGATTCCGCGGACACCACCGCGTCGAGGTCGTCGCCCTCCGCGAGCAGGTCCGGCAAGGCGACTTCGCGGGCTATTCCGGACAAATCCAGGCCGTAGTCCAGCATGCGGTCCACGCTATCGGCCCCGGGTGCTTTCGGTCGCCGGGAAATGGCGGAAGCTCCTGGCGGATTGACGAACGGCCAGTCTCCGGAGTAAGCATGTAAGCACCTGCTTACAAAGGGATCCGGGGAGTCGTTGGCATGACCACCACGCACACCGCACCGCTCGCCTACCCGTTCAACGAGGAGGCGGGCCTCGCGCTCAACGAGGCCTACGCCGCCGCTCGCGAGAACGCCGGGATGATCCGCGTCCAGATGCCGCACGGCGAGGCCGCCTGGCTCGCCACCCGCTACGCCGACGCCCGGCTCGTGCTCGGGGATCTGCGGTTTTCCCGCGCGCTGGCGCAGGAAAGCGACGAACCGCGGATGTCGGAGTACCGGCG
Organism: Amycolatopsis sp. VS8301801F10; assembly: GCF_046195355.1. Taxonomy (NCBI): domain Bacteria; kingdom Bacillati; phylum Actinomycetota; class Actinomycetes; order Pseudonocardiales; family Pseudonocardiaceae; genus Amycolatopsis; species Amycolatopsis sp. VS8301801F10. The sequence goes on from NZ_CP176065.1 coordinate 3,851,489, forward strand.
TCCGGGCGGCATCCTCTCGATGGACCCGCCCGACCACACCCGGCTGCGCACGCTCGTCGCGAAGGCGTTCACCGCGCGCCGGGTCGAGGAACTGCGCCCGCGGGTCGCGCGGCTGGCTGCCGAGCTGATCGACCAGATGCGCGAACACGGGCAACCGGCTGACCTGGTCGATCTGTACGCGCTGCCGATCCCAGTGGCGGTGATCTGCGAGCTGCTCGGGGTGCCGGTGGGCGACCGGCCGCAGTTCCGCGAGTGGAGCGACGCGGCGTTGTCGACCACGCGGCTCACGCCGGAGGAGCTGGAGCGCAGCCGCGAGGAGCTGCGGGCGTACATGGCTGGGTTGATCGCCGAGCATCGCGCGCAGCCGCAGGACGATTTGATGACCGCGCTGATCGAGGCGCGCGACGTCCGGGATCGGCTCACCGAGGAGGAGCTGGTCGATCTGTGCGTCGGGATTTTGGTGGCTGGCCACGAAACTACCGCCAGCCAGATTCCCAATTTCGTCTACGCGTTGCTGGATCAGCACGAGCATTGGGAACGGCTGTGCGCGGATCCGTCGCTGATCCCGACCGCGGTGGAGGAACTGCTTCGGTTCGTGCCGCTGGGCGCGGGGGCCGGGTTCGCGCGTTATGCGAAGGAGGACGTCCAGGTCGGCGATGTCCTGGTGCGCCAAGGGGAACCGGTGCTGGTGGCGATCGGCGCGGCCAACCGGGACCGGCTGCAGTTCGGTACGGCGGACCAGCTCGTGCTGGACCGCGGCGACAATCACCACCTCGGGTTCGGGCACGGCGTGCACCACTGCCTGGGCGCTCCGCTCGCGCGGCTGGAGCTGCAGGAGGCGTTGCGGGCGTTGACGCGCGAGTTGCCGGGGCTGCGGCTGGCCGGGGACATCGAGTGGAAGACGCAGATGCTGGTCCGCGGACCGCGGTCGATGCCGGTGGGGTGGTGACGATGGCCTGGAAGGTCGAGGTCGACGAGGGGACGTGCCTGGGCAGCGGGATGTGCGCGGCGCTGCTGCCGGAGACGTTCAAGCTGGACGGGGCCACCGCGCGGGCGGTCACGGAGACGGTCGAGCCGGACGAAACGGTGCTGGACGCGGCGGATTCGTGCCCGGCGATGGCGATCACCGTGCGAGACGGAGCCGAGGTCGTCGGCCCGCGGCCCTAGACTGCTCGGCCGAAGACGCCGTCCTCGGTGACCACCGCGGTGATCAGCGCGTGCGGCGTGACGTCGAAAGCCGGGTTGAAGACCGCTGCTCCCTTCGGCGCGATCTGGGCTCCGCCGAACTCCGTCAACTCGGCACCGGCGCGTTCCTCGATGGCGATGTCCGCGCCGGTGGCGACGGATTTGTCCACAGTGGACGTCGGCGCGACCACCACGAACGGCACTCCGTGGTGCGCGGCGGAAATCGCCAGCCCGTAGGTCCCGATCTTGTTGGCGACATCGCCGTTCGCCGCGATCCGGTCCGCGCCGACCAGCACGCAGTCCACCAGTCCGCGCGCCATCGCCGCGGCCGCCGCGCCGTCCGGTTGCACGCGGTAGGGCACCCCGGCTTGCTCGAGCTCCCAAGCGGTGAGCCGGGAACCCTGCAGCAACGGCCGCGTCTCGTCCACCAGCACCGACTCCACCAGGCCGCGGGCGTGCAGGTGCCAGACGACGCCGAGCGCGGTGCCCCACGCGACGGTCGCCAAGTGCCCGGTGTTGCAGTGGCTGAGCAGCCGCAACGGCCGGCGCGGGCACGCGTCCAGCACGACTTCCGCCGCGTGCGCCGACGCGGTGCGGTTGCGTTGCTCGTCCTCGTCGAGCATCGCCTTGGCCTCGGCCAGCACCGCGTCGGCTCCGTGCGGGAGCCGGGCCAAAGCGCGCTGGACGCCCCAGGCCAGGTTGACCGCCGTCGGCCGGGCGCGCGCGATCCGGTCCGCTTCCGCCCGCACGTCCCCGCCCTGGCAGGCCGCCAGCGCGACCCCGAGCGCGCCTGCCGCGCCCAGCGCCGGCGCGCCGCGGACGGCGAGCCGTTGGATCGCGTCGACCAGTTCGGTCACCGTGCGCAGCGTGAGCGTGCGGTACTCGCCCGGAAGCGCGACCTGGTCCACGATCACGATCGCCCCGCCGGCCCAGTCGACTGTCCTGCGCATACGCCCTCCCGTCCGGAAATCCCGTGGCGGAACGCCGCTCCGGTGAGCGACGATCCGCCTCGTGACCATTGAACGGCAGAACCCGCCCGCTCTGCATCCGACTCCCGGCTACCACCACGTGACCACCACCGACGCGCGCCGCACCGTGCACCTCGCCGGCCAGTGCCCGCTGACGGCCGGCAGCGAGGTCGTTCCCGGCGGCGTGCTCGCGCAGGTGGACCAGGTCGTCGCCAACACCGAGGCCGCGCTCGCGCACGCCGGCGCGGCCCCGGAGGACGTCGTGCGCACGGTGATCTACGTGGCCACCTCCGACCAGCCGACCCTTTCCGCGGTGTGGCAGCGGTTCACGAACTCCTCGCTCGCCGCGGCCTTCACCACCGCGAGCACGCTGGTCGGCGTGACCTGCCTGGGCTTTTCGGGCCAGCTCGTCGAGTTGGACGTGACCGCCGCGCTCGCCTGAGTCACCGCCCGGCGGCGGCCAGACTGCAGCGGGACACTGTGTCGGTCAGCTCCGCGCGGTCGAGATTCCGGCCGATGAGGACGAGCTTGCTGACCGGCGGTTGCGCGCCCCATTCGCCGGCGTCGGTCAGTTCGTAGATCCGGTGCACGCCCTGCAGCACTGTCTTGCGGTCGAAGGCGAGGATGCCCTTGAACCGGTACAGGTCGTCGCCGCGTTCGGCCAGCAGGGCGGTGAGCCACTGCTCGAACGCGGCGCGGTCCAGGGGGTAGTCGAGTTCGATCGAGACCGATTCCAGCGTCGGGTCGTGGTGGTGCGCGTCGTCCTCGAGCCAGTCCGGGTCGGCGGCAATCGTGCGGTTCAGGTCGAAGGCGTTGATGCCGAGGATGTCGTCCAGGTCGACGCTGCCGTAGCTGGACGTGAGGATGTCCGCGGTCGCGTTGACCGAGCGCAGCTGCGTGCGCAGTTCCTCGATTTCCGGCTCGGCGACCAGGTCGATCTTGTTCAGCACGATCCGGTCGGCGAACGCGATCTGGTTGCTCACCTGGCCGCCGACGCCGTCGTGCTCGCCCTCTTCGAGATGGCTGCCGACGTGCCGCGCGTCGACCAGCGTCACGATCGCGTCCAGCGCGAAGGCCGAGGACACCTCGTCGTCCACGAAAAACGTCTGCGCGACCGGGTTCGGGTCGGCCATGCCGCTGGTCTCGATGAGGATCCGGTCGAACCGCTCGCGACGGCGCAGCAGCGACTGCAGGATTTCGATCAGATCGGTGCGCGCGGTGCAGCACAGGCAGCAGCCGTTGCTCATTTCGATGATCTTCTCGTCGCCGCCGAGCACGAGCGCGTTGTCGATCGGGATCTCGCCGAATTCGTTCTCGATCACCGCGATCCGGTGCCCGTGGTTCGCGGTGAGGATGTGGTTGACGAGCGTGGTCTTTCCGGAGCCGAGAAAGCCGGTCAGAACGGTCACCGGGATTTTGGCCATGACGATTCCCTCCTTAAACGTTCCCGCCGAGGATCCGGCGGGCGTGCTGGCGTGCTTCGTCCGAGACGACGATGCGATCGCCGTCGAACCGCGGGCCGCGGGTGGCGTCCAGGCCCATCCGCGACGTCGTGCCGTCCGAACCCGACGACGGGTCGAGCGGGGAGCCGGGCAGGCCGTCCACCGTGAACAGGTCCTGGTGCGGCTGGAAATGCGTGGCGAGCGCCCACAAGACGTCGCTGTCGCTGGTGACGTCGACGTCCTCGTCCACCGCGATCACGGTCTTCACGTACGGGTCCCAGCCGAGCAGGCCGAGCATGACCTGCCGCGCCTGCGCGGGCCGTCGCTGGCGAAGCGCGACGTAGCAGTGGAAATGCGTGCCGGACGTCGGGTAGTGCACGGCGGTGACGTCCGGGAAGCGTGCCTTGAGTTTTTCCGCCATTTCCGATTCTCGAGGCACTCGGGCGAGATTGAGATGCTCGTCGGTGTTGCCGCCGACGACGTCGATGAGCATGGCGTCGTTGCGGCGCAGGATCGTTCGCACCCGGAGCACGTTGTTGGTCGAGCGATTCGAGGAATAGCCGGAGAATTCGCCGAACGGGCCTTCGTCCGCGTGCTCGGAAGCGTCGATCGTGCCTTCCAGCACGAAATCCGACCACGCCGGGACGCCGATGCCGTGCTTTGGAGTGCGCACCACTTCCAGCGGCTCGCCCAGCAATCCGCCGGCCACCGCGCGCTCGTCCACGTCGTAGCCGACCCGGGCGGACGCGGCCAGCATGAACAGCGGATGCCCGCCGAGCACCATCGCGACCGGCATCGGTTCGCCGCGTTCGGCGTACTTCTGCAGCATCCGCCACAGATCGCCGCGGGAATGCAGGCTGGTCGCCAATTCGGTGCGGGAATGCGGCATCGCCCGGTGGTAGCTGAGGTTGCCGACCCCGGTGTCCGGATCCTCGGCGACGATGATTCCGCTGGTGACGTAAGGAGAGCGGTCGCTGGCGAAATGCCGCAGCATCGGAATGGCCGCCAAGTCGACTTCGGTCGTCACGTTGTCCAGCACCGGACCGTTGTCGACCACCCTTGGCGGTACCGCGCGGAGGGCGCGCTGCTGATAAGCACTGTGCAAACCGGACGGTCCGGTATCGAGCATCCGGGCGATGCGCTCCCGCGAAGCGAACATGTTGCTGACCACCGGCACGTCGAGTCCGGACACCTTCCGGAACAGCACCATCTCGTGCCGTCCGGCCGCGGCGAGTTCGTAAATCACCCCGGTGACGCCCTCGTCGGCCGGGACGGGATCGTCGAGGACGAGCACATCGCCGGGGAACTCGTGCCGGTACTGGTCGACGAACGCGTGGGGATCTTGCCGGTGGTTCACCGCGAAACTCCTTGCGAGGCGGGCGGCCCTTCCCAGCGGGCGAACAGTTCGTGGTCGATGCCGAACTGGTCGAGCACTTTGCCGGTCAGGTGGGCGAGGATGTCCTCAATGGACTCGGGATTGTGGTAGAAGGCGGGCATCGGCGGCAGCACGGTCGCGCCCGCCTCGGTCACCGCCACCAGATTGCGCAGGTGCACGAGGCTCAACGGGGTTTCCCTGGCGACGAGCACGAGCGGACGGCGTTCTTTCAGCGTGACGTCGGCGGCACGGACGAGCAGGTCGTCGCTGTAGCCGTGCGCGATCCCGGCGACGGTTTTCATCGAGCACGGCACGACGACCATGCCCAGGGTGCGAAAGGAACCGGACGCGATCGACGCGGCGATGTCCCCGCGCGCATGGCGGACATCGGCCAGTTCGGCCACCTCGGCGGGCGGCCTCCCGGTTTCCAGTTCGATGGTGCGGTGCGCGGCGCGCGACAGGACCAGATGCGTTTCCACCGTGCCGAGCTTGCGCAGCGCGGTCAGCAGGTGAATGGCCAGGTGCGGGCCGCTGGCCCCGGTGATGCCGACGATCAGCCGGGGCCGCTGCGGTTCGGTGCCCATGACGTCCTTTCAGGACTGGGAGAGCTTCGCGACGGGTTCGGGGTGCGCGATCGGCTCTTCCGGCCGCCGTTTCCGCCGGGCGAAGAACAGCAGGTTCAGCAGAATCGCCAAGACAGTTCCGGTGGCGACGCCGCTTTTGAGGAAAACCTGTGCCGCGAACGGAAACTGCTTGTAGAAGTCCGGCGCGCCCGCCGGAACGAGCCCGACGCCGAGCGACAGCATGACGATCACGAGGTTGCCGGTCCGGTTGAAGTCCACTCGGGACAGCAGCTGGATGCCGGACACGGTCAGCGCCGCGAACGTCGCCACCGCGGCCGCGCCGATCACCGGTTGCGGGATCGCCGCGATCACCCGGCCGACCGGTTGCACCACCCCGAAAACGATGAGGATCATGCCGCCTGCCGCGACCGGGTACCGGCTGCGCACCTTGGTCAGCGCGACGAGCCCGATGTTCTGGCCGAACGTGGTGTAGGCGAACCCGTTGAAGACGCCGCTGAGCGCGGTGAGCAGTCCGTCCACCCGGAGCAGGTTGGCGATGTCGCGCGGCCCGACCTTCTTGCCGACGACCTGCCCGACGGCGAGCCCCTGTCCGGACGCCTCGACCATCAGTACGAAAATGATCACCAGGAACAGCAGAATCGACGGGATGTCGAAATGCAACGCTCCGTAATGGAGGGGTTTCAGCAGGCCGAAAACCGGGCCTTCGGCGACTCCGGCGAGGCTGCCCAGTCCGGTCAGCCATCCCACGATCGCGCCGACGGTCAGTGCGATCAGCATCGCGAGCTGTCCGAGCAGGCCGCGGAACACCCGGTAGAACACCGCGATCAGCGCGAGCGTGAACCCGGCGAGCGCGAGATTCGCCGGCGCACCGTAATTGTGCGCGGCCGGGTTGGACCCGGCGATGAGTTTCAGCCCGACCGGAATCAGCGTGAGCCCGATCAGCGTGATGACCGTGCCGGTGACGACTTCCGGGAACAGCTTGAGCAGTTTGCTGAACAACGGCGCGATCAGCACCCAGAGCACACCGACCACGAGCAGCGAGCCATACACTGTGGACAGTCCCTGCGTGCTGCCGATCAGCACCATCGGGACGATGCCGTTGGACGCGGCGCCGACCACGAGCGGCATCCGGATGCCGAATTTCCAGACGCCGAAAGCCTGCAGAATGGTGCCGATCCCGGCGAGCACCAGGTCGACGCTGACCAGGTCGGCGATCTGCGCCTGCGGCAGGCCCAGCCCGGCGCCGACCACGATCGGCACCACGACGACACCGGCGTACATCACGAGCACGTGCTGCAGGCCGAGCAGCACCAGCGGGCCGAATCGGGGACGTTCGTCCACGGGGGACAGGGGAGACGGGCGACTGGCCATGATTCCCTCACCTCGTTGGGCCGGCGGGGCCGGGAGGACCGGGCCGGGGCGGATCGCGGGGCGTCGCCGGAGCCGGACGGGCTGCCGGCGGCGAGGACCCCCGGCCGCGCGCGAATCCTGCCGCCGCACCTACGGGGTTGGGGTGGTTCCGAAGATTTTTCCTTCCCTGCAAGGAGTTTCGACTATGGTGCATCGGGAACCGCCGAGGGTCAATACCCGGGCGCGGCTTCGCCTCCGGTGCGCGGAGCCCGTTCGCGGCGGTTGAGCACGAGGTTCAGCAGGAAGGCCGCGATGCCGCCGGCCGCGATGCCGCTCGTCAGCACGGTCTGCACCACGACGGGCAGATGCCGGTAGAACTCCGGCGCGCCGACCGGCAGCAGGCCGAAGCCGAACGAGATGGCGACGATCAGGATGTTGCGGCCGTTGCTCAGATCCGCCTGGCTCATGATGCGCAGGCCGACCGCGCCGACGGTGCCGAACATGACCACGCCGACGCCGCCGAGCACCGGTCCGGGCAGCGACGCGACGGCCGCGCCGAGCTTCGGCACCAGGCTCATCAGCACCAGCACCGCGCCCGCGGTGGCGACCACGAACCGGCTCAGCACCCGGGTGATGCTGACCAGGCCGACGTTCTCGCCGAAGGTGACGACGGTGAACGAGCCGAACACGCCGGCGAACGCCGTGCCGATCCCGTCCGCGCGCAGAGCCCGGGAAATCTCGCGCGGCCCGACGTCGCGGCCGACGATCTGCCCGATGGCGAGCGTGTCGCCGGTCGATTCCACCATGTTCACCAGCTGCACGATGATCATCGGCAGCAAGGCGGACAAGGCGAACGTCGGCAGGCCGAATTCGAACGGCCGCACCACGCCGACCCAGTCCGCCTGCCCGACCGGGCTGAAGTCCGCCATGCCGAGCGGAATCGCCACGAGCGTGCCGACCGCGAGAGCGATCAGGATGGCGAAACGGCGCACCGCGGGCGGCGCGAACCGTTCCAGGCACACCGTGAGCACGATGGTGCCCAGCCCGAGAATCAGCCGTCCGGCCGAACCGTGGTCGGCGGCGCCCGGATTGGACCCGGCGATCAGCGTCGCGGTCGAGGGCAGCAGCGAGAACCCGATGATCGCGATGATCGTGCCGGTGACGATCGGCGGGAAGAACCGGATCAGCTTGCTGAACCACGGTGCGACCAGCCAGGTCAGCAGGCCGGCGACGATCGTCGCGCCGAAGACCGCGGGCAGGCCGGCCTCCTTGCCGACGATGATCGCCGGGGTGATGCCGGTGAAGGTCGAGCCCATCACGATCGGCAGCCGGACGCCGACGTTGCCGATCCCGAGCGTCTGCAGCAGCGTCGCGATGCCGCTGACCAGCACGTTCGCCGTGATGAGCGTGGCGATTTGCGCGGTGGAGAGGCCGACGCCGAGCCCGATCAGCAGCGGCACGGTGACCATTCCGGAGTAGGCGACCAGCAGGTGCTGGATGCCGAGCGGGAGCAGCTGCCGGAACCGGGGAACGGTGTCGACCGCGTCGCGGGTCGTGGCTTCGGCTCGGGTGGTGCGCGGACGGAATCGCATGGTTTCCTCCACAGCGGGGAAGGGGGAGCGCGGATCACCGCGCCCAGGGAGTGAGCAGTCCGCCCATGCCGCTGCGCTCCAGCAGCCGGGCCGCGTGCCGTTCCGCCTCGTCGGCGGCGGCCGCTTCGTCGACGCGGACGCACTGTCCGGCGCGGTAGACGATCTCGCCGCCCACGATCGTCAGCTCCACATCGGACCCGCGGGCGGAGTAGACGAGGGCGGCGACAGCCCGGTGCACCGGGCGCACGTGCGGACGGTCGAGCGCGGTCACGATGACGTCGGCGAGTTTGCCCTCGCCGAGCACGCCCGCGTCGATTCCGGCGTAACGGGCCCCCTCGCGGGTGGCCATTTCCAGCGCGTCCTCGGCCCGCAACGCCGTCGGGTCCAAAGTGGCCGTTCGCTGGCCGAAAACGCTGAGTTTCATTGCCTCGAAAAGATCTTGCCGGTGGCCGCAGCTGGGACCGTCGGTGCCCAGCGCGACCGGGACGCCTTGCCTGCGCATGCTCGCGATCCGCGCGGTGCCGGAAGCGAGGTAGCCGTTGGACGCCGGGTTGTGCGAGACCCCGGCGCCCGCTGCCGCGACCTGCTCGATTTCGGCTTCGTCCAGCCAAATCGCGTGCGCGAGCGTGGCCCGTTCGTCGAGCAGGCCTTCTTTCGCGAGCCATTCGACCGGCCGGACCCCGTGGGTTTCGAGGTAGCTGACCGGGTCGGTCTTGCTCTCGCAGCAATGGGTGTGCCAGCGAGTGCCGAATTCCCGGGCGAGTTCGACCGTCCGGCGGACCAGTTTCTGTTCCACGTAACAGAGATTGAGCGCTGCGGGCCACACGGAGACCTTCGAGCCGGGCGGCCGGTGTCGCATCGCCTCGCGGGTGATCGCGAATTCGTCCTCGCTCGAATACCGGAACAGTTCGACCGGCTGGCCGCGGCGGTCGGCGATCTCGGTGCGTTCGCCCAGCATGCCGCGCGCGACCGCGCCGCGAAGCCCGGCTTCCTCGATGACGTCGGCGACGGCGAGCGTCGTGTCGAGATCGCTTGGCGCGTAATGGTTGTCGATCACCGTGGTGATGCCGGCCCGCAGCGCCTCCACCGCACCGAGCCGCGCACCGGCCACCGCTTCCGGCCCGGTGATCGCGATCGAATACGGCCACATGAATTCGCACAGCCACGGCACGATCGACATGCCTTCGCCGAGGCCGCGAGCAAGAGCCTGGTAGAGGTGGTTGTGCCCGTCGACCAGGCCGGGCAGCACGGCTTTGCCGCGGCAGTCGACGGTCTCGGCGGCACGCCAGCGCTCGGCGCCCGGCCCTGCGCCGACGCCGGCGATCCGGTCGCCGAGGATCGCGACGTGGCCGTTGGGGTGGACTGTGCGCTGGTCGTCGACGGTCACCACGGTGCCGCCGGTCAGCAGGAGGTCGCAGGGTTCCGGTTCCGCAGCCGACATCGGGCCGCCCTTCCCCGGGCGGGGGCGGACCCGGCCCGGCGGTCGTCTCCAGCGCGCGGCTGGAGGCAGCTGGCCGAACGGTTGGCCCGAAACGGGAGGTCACCGGCGCCCGGCAGCGCCGCCGGGTCGTTCAATGCAAAGCCCTGCGGCGACCGGTGTCAAGAGCGCTCTCCGGAAAAGTCTTGCCGCGCAACGCATCCGGCGATCATGTGTTGACAGCGGGCGACGAAGGTGCTGGACTCGGTTGCGCCGGAGCGCGGATCGCGCTTCCGGGTCCCGTAGGTGCGGTGAAGCGCGGCCGGGGAGTCCTTTACTCAAGTCTTGCGTAAGGAGACATCCGGTGATTATCGATACCCATGTCCATCCGACGAATCTCGTCGACGAAGCCTGGCGGCACACCGGAACCCCGTTCACCGGCGAGCGCACGCTGGAGATGATGGACGGTCCATTCTGGATCAACGGCAAGCCGCGGCGCGTGGACGTCAGCTGCATCATGCCGCCGCCGGGGAACACGACCTGGCGCGAGGGCAACAAAACCGGCCGCGAGGGCATCCGCGAATACCAGGCGTACGTGACCTCGCTGGTGCAGCGGTACCCGGACCGGTTCGTCGGCAACTTCATGTACAACCCGCGGTTCGGGCCGGAAAACGGCGCCGCGGAGCTGGCCTTCCACGTGAAGGAATACGGCTACAAAATGCTGAAGCTGCACGCCAACATGCATTCCTACCGCCCGGACCGGGCGCTGGACTGGCTGCGGCCGGTGATGCGGGTGTGCGACGAGCTCGGCGTGATCGTGCTGATCCACACCGGGGACGGGCCGTACTCGATCCCGACCCAGTTCTACCCGATCATCCGCGAGTTCCCGAACGTCACGTTCATTCTCGGCCATTTCGGCATCCAGACCGGCGGCGTCTACTGTTTCGAGGCGTTCTGGATGATCCAGGACTCGCCGAACGTGATCGGCGAATCGGGCTGGCTGCTGCAGTCGCGGATCGTCGAATTCGCCAAGGAGATGAAGAAGAGCGACCTGGTCTTCGGCACCGATTCGCCGCCGAACGAGCCCGGCATGTGGGCGCGCGAACTCGAAGTGCTGTGCCACCAGCCGCCGCAGGGCCTGAACCTGTCCGAGGACGACCTCGAGGGCTACCTCGGCAACAACATGGCCAAGCTGCTCGGCCTCGCGCCGACGCCGCCGCCGAAGGACAAGGCGGAGGCGGAGGCGTATTTGCGCGGCGACATTCCGCAGGCTTCCGCGGCGAATACGCACGCGTCGCATTATCTCGGCTACACGCCCTCGGCGTGGGCAGAGGCCGCCAGCTCCTGATTTCCCGCCGCGTCGGCTGCGGGGTCACTCGCATCCGCAGCTGGCGCGCGCGGTCAGGCGGACGTCGAGGATCCGGTCTTCCGGCTGGGTGTTCTCCCTGAGATGGTCCAGAGTGGACACTGCCGCGTCGGCGAAATCGTCGAAGGAATGCCCGGCGGTGGACAGCGGGGGCCAGCTGTGCGCGGCGGCGTCGGTACCGCCGAAGCCGAGCACCGCAAGGTCTTTCGGCACTGTCAAGCCGAGTTCCGCCGCGACGGTAAGCGTGTCGAGCGCGAGGCCGTCCGCCGTCGCCATGATCGCGCGCGGCCGCTCGGGCGACTGCAGCCACCGCCGGATGTCCGCCCGTGCGGCATGCCGATCGAGGCCGGTGCGGACGACGTTGGCCGCGCTCCGCTTCGCCGCCCGCATCGCCTCCGTCCAGCCGCGGGCCCGATCGGCCACTGGCCCGGACCGTGCGGTCCCGGTGAGGCAGCCGATCTCGCGGTAACCGTGGCCGAGCAGGTGCTCGGTGGTCATCCGCCCGCCCGCCTTGTTGTCCAGCACCACGGACGGCGCGGCGCTGCCGGACGGGGCGCGGTGGTGCAGGTAGACGACCGGAACGTCCAAAGTGGAGTGAGTGGCCGCCGCGCCGGCGATCTCGGCGCGGACCAGCAGCAGCCCGTCGACCCGCATGTTCGCCAGCGATTCGGCGTACCGCAGCTCCTGCTCCCGGGAGAACGCCGAATTCCCGAGCAGGACAAGGGATCCGCGGGCGAACGCGGCCCGCTCGACCGCGTGCGTGAGCTGGGTGAAGTAGCCCTCGCTGCTGTCCGGAACGACCAGCCCGAGCACGTTGCTGCGGGTGGACCGCAACGCCCGCGCGACGAGGTTCGGCCGGTACCCGAGTTCGGCGATCGCCCGCTGGACCCGCTCCCGGGTGGCGGGCGCGACCGGACGCGGGCCGTTGTTGAGCACGTAGCTGACCACGGCCGGCGAGGTGCCCGCCAGCCGTGCGACGTCGTCCCGGGTGACCCGCTGCATGCGCCAGACGATACCCGAAGAGCCGTTGACAGTCCCGATCTACACGTGTTGAATCCCGTGCAGTCGGCAAAGCAGGAAAGCTGGTGGTCACTGTGGACTCGCTGGTACGCGCCGCGGAAACCGGAAAAGCCGCCGGGGTGGGCGAAAGCGCCCTCCGGCCGGACGGCGCGGCCAAGGTGACCGGCCGGTTCGCCTATTCCTCGGATTTGTGGATCGAAGGCATGGTCTGGGCGACCACGCTGCGCAGTCCCCACGCGGCCGCGCGGATCCGGTCCATTGACCCGAGCAAAGCGCTCGCCCAGCCGGGCGTGCACGCCGTGCTCACCCACGAGGACGTGCCGGGCGCGAAAACGTACGGAATGAAGTCTCCCGACCAGCCGGTCCTCGCCGTCGACGAGGTCCGCTACCACGGCGAACCGGTGGCGCTGGTCGCCGCGGACGACCCGGAAACCGCGCGGCAGGCGGCGAAACTGATCATCGTCGATTACAAACCGCTGACCCCGGTCACCGATCCGATGACGGTTCTGGACGAGGGCGTCCGTTCCATCCATCCGGACGGAAACCTGGTGCGGCACGTGAAGATCCGCCACGGCGACATGGCGCGCGCCCGGGCCGAAGCGGAGGTCGTGGTCACCGGCGAGTATGAGGTCGGCATGCAGGACCAGGCTTTCCTCGGTCCGGAATCCGGTCTGGCTATTCCTTCCGAGGACGGCGGCGTCGAGCTTTACGTTTCCTCGCAATGGCTGCACAAAGACCTCGAGCAACTGGCCCCTTGTCTGGGTTTGCCGCCGGAAAAAGTGCGGCTGACCCTGGCTGGAGTCGGCGGTGCCTTCGGCGGGCGAGAAGACCTGTCCGTCCACGTGCACGCCTGCATGCTGGCCCTGCGCCTCGGCCGTCCGGTCAAAATGTCTTACAACCGCTACGAATCCTTCTTCGGCCACGTGCACCGTCACCCGGCGAAAATGCGTTACGAACACGGAGCCACCAAGGACGGCCGCCTGGTCTACGTCAAAGCCCGCCTGGTTCTGGACGGCGGTGCTTACACCTCGACGTCGCCAGTAGTGATCGCCAATGCCTGCTACTTCGTCACTGGTGCGTACGACGTCCCGAACGCCGAAATCGACGGCCTGGCGGTTTTCACGAACAACCCACCCTGCGGTGCGATGCGTGGTTTCGGTGCGGTGCAATCGGCCTACGGCTGCGAGTCCAATATGGACAAGCTGGCGCGCGCACTAGGCATGGACCCGATGGAACTGCGCCTCCGCAACGCCATGACCACCGGCACCGTCCTGCCGACCGGCCAAGCCGTCGACGGACCCGCCCCGGTCGCGGAACTGCTGCAAGCCCTCCGCGATCGTCCTCTGCCGCCATCCGGTTCTCTGGACTTGCTCTCCCTGCCCGGCGGAGCCGCCAACACGACGCACGGCGAGGGGGTGCGTCGCGGAGTCGGCTACGCGGTCGGGGTGAAAGCGATCGGCTACTCGGGAGGCGTCGACGACATCTCGACCGCGCGAGTCGCACTGACGGTGGTCAACGGCGCCCCGGTGGTCTCGGTGCACACCGCTGCCGCGGAATGCGGACAGGGCGTCACCACGGTGCAGGCACAGGTGGCGAGCACGGAACTGGGCGTCTCCCGGGTAGTCGTCCTCCCCGCGGACACCCAAGTCGGCGACGCCGGTTCCGCGTCCGCTTCCCGGATGACGTGGATGTCCACCGGCGCGGTGCAAGGCGCCTGCCGTTACCTCGCCCGCGAACTCCTGCGCCGCGTTTCCGGCTCTTCCTTGGCCGACGACCAAGTCTTGGACAGCGCCGGACGCCCGGTGTGCTCCATCGCCGACGCGCTGGGTTCGGACACGCTTGAGCACACCTTCGAGTACCACCACCGCCCGACCCAAGGCATCGACCCGGAAACCGGCCAGGGCAACGCACACATCGCGTTCGCCTTCGCCGCGCACCGGGCGGTGGTGGACGTGGACGTCGAGCTGGGTTTGGTGAAGGTGGTCGAGCTGGCGACCGCGCAGGACGTCGGCAAGGCGATGAACCCGCTGGCCGTGGAAGGCCAGATCGAAGGCGGCAGCGTCCAGGGCCTGGGGCTGGCGCTGATGGAGGAAATCCTGGTCGACCGCGAGGGCCGGGTGCGGAATCCGTCGTTCACGGACTACCTGATCCCGACCGTGCTGGACGTCCCGCCGATGCCGATCAGCCTGTTCGAATTCCCGCACCCGGATTCGCCGTACGGCTTGAACGGCGTGGGGGAGCCGCCCACCCTGTCGTCGACGCCGGCGATCCTGAACGCCCTCCGCGACGCGACCGGTTTGGCCCTGCCGAACGCTCCCATCCGCCCCGACGACATCGCGCTGGGCTTGCGTGCCGCTTCGTGACTTCCCTGCCTCCCGGAGGTGCCCTCGTGGATTTCCTGACCCCGACGACCTGGGCCGAAGCCCTGGCGGTCAAATCCGACCGCCCGGACGCCGTCCCGTTGGCAGGCGGCACTGATGTCCTGGTCGAACTCAACTTCGACCACCGCCGCCCGCCCGCGCTGCTCGACCTCACCCGCGTCCGCGACCTGGCCGAATGGACCGAAAAGGACGGCCGGATCCGCCTGGGCGCGGGCGTGCCCTACACGCGAATCATCACCGAATTGGGCACTCGCCTCCCCGGCCTGGCGATGGCGAGCCGCACTGTCGGCTCCCCGCAAATCCGCAACCGAGGCACCGTCGGCGGCAACCTGGGCGCGGCGTCCCCGGCCGGAGACACCCACCCGATGCTGCTGGCCTGCGACGCGACAGTCGAGGTCGCGTCGGTGCGCGGCACCCGAATGATCCCGGCGACGGAGTTCTACCAAGGCGTGAAACGCAATGCTTTAGCCCCGGACGAGCTGATCGCCGCGATCCACCTCCCGATCGCGACCGGCCCGCAACAGTTCGCGAAGGTCGGCACCCGCAATGCGATGGTGATCGCCGTGTGCTCGTTCGCACTGGACCTGGCCCCGGAAACAGGCTGGGCAGGCGCGGCGATCGGATCGGCCGCCCCGACCCCGCGCCGGGCCACCGCCGCCGAAGACTTCCTCCGCGACGCCCTGGCCGAGCGCTGGGCCTCGCGTTCCCCGCTGCCGGACCCGCTCGTGCACCGGTTCGGCGAACTGGCCGCGAGCGCCGCGTCGCCCATCGACGACGTCCGGGGCAGCGCCGACTACCGCGTGCACGCGATCGCAGTACTGGCCCGCCGGACGTTGAGCTGGGCCTGGGAAGACTATCGGAAAGGCGGGCAGCCGAAATGCGCCTGAACCTCACGGTCAACGACGAGCCGCGCACCGTGGACGAGGTGTGGGAAGGGCAGAGCCTGCTCTTCGTGCTGCGCGACCAGCTCGGCCTGCCAGGCTCGAAAAACGCCTGCGAACAAGGCGAATGCGGTTCGTGCACGGTGTATTTGGACGGTACCCCGGTGTGTTCGTGCCTGGTCGCCGCCGGCCAAGCCGAGGGCAGAAACGTCCGCACGGTCGAAGGCTTGGCGGACGGCGACCAACTGGACGCAGTACAACAGGCCTTCGTAGACGCCGGCGCAGTCCAATGCGGTTTCTGCACGCCGGGTTTGGTGGTCGCCGCGCACGAGCTGGTGCACCGGGTGCCGACCCCGTCAGATCCGGAAATCCGCGAGGCATTGGCAGGCAACCTGTGCCGCTGCACAGGATACGAAAAAATCCTCGACGCGGTCCGGTTGGCTTCGGCTCGGGTTGGGGGTCGGCTTGACGCTGGTTTTGCGGAGTAGCTGTCCGGTCAGCAATCCCGCCTGTTCCAGGGTTCGCCGACGACTGTTCTCCCCGCCGCTTCTCCCTGCCCGGACCAGAGGAACCTGCCGATGCTGACTTTTGTCGTCTCGCCGGATGCTCTCTGCCCGGACCGTGCGCACCTGCCGATGCTGACCTGTCGTCCCGTCGATGCTCCTGCTTGGAAGACACGCCTGCCGACGCCGAGCTGTCCTCCCGCCGATCGGGCCCGATCCGCCGACCCGGCACCAGGAACCGCGCCCACAGCTGACCGCCCCCCGGCCAGAGCCGCCACGAGCCCCGGCCCGGTCCCGCCGGAATCTTGCGCCGTAGCCCTGGGCCGCGCAGCTCGCCCGAGCCACCCGCGACGACGACCCGCGACGACGACCCGCGACGACGACCCGCGACGACGACCCGCGACGACGACCCGCGACGGCAGGTTCCTCCGGACGCGTCGCGGACCCATGGTCCACCGCAGCGCCGGACGACTGCCGGTTCGTCCGAGCCGGCCCCGGCCCCGCTGTCCGCGGCGGCAACGCGCGTCCGTCGATTCGCCCAAAGCACAAGCCAGCCCATCCCGGACCCACACCCCGCCCCGGCACCCTGCTCCCGGCGACTCGCCCCAGCCCGGTCAGAGGCCCTTCATCAGATCCCTCTCCGTCACCCCCGGTCCCTGTCCTTCCCGGATGAACCATTCCGTCCCGAATGCCTCGCCGAACTTGTCGTCCGGCAGGGCCAGGAAGAACGACTCCTCGCTGATCTGGCTCCGGTGCGCGCGCATCGCCGCCCGCTTCGCCTTCAGGTAGGCCTTGACGTCCACCTCGGCGGTCAGTTCGGCTTCCGGTTTGCCGATGGCCATCTCCTCGTCCGGGCCGCCCTCTTCGCCCGCTGCGCGTGCGGCTTCGGCGGCTCGGCGGATCTGGTCCCGGTTCGCCGAACCCTGGTAGACCCGCGGCGTGCCCGCGAGTTCGGCCGCGCGCATGCCTACGCGGTGGACCTGGATGTGGTCCGGGTGGCCGTAGACGCCGAAGTCGTCGTACACCGTCAGCACGTCGGCCGACTCCTCGCGCAGGATCGCCGCCAGCCGCTCCGCCGCTTCCTCCACCGGGGCGGTCCAGAACGTGCCCGGAGCGTCGTTCGACGGGTCGCCCATCATTCCGGAGTCCTGGTATCCCAAGAACTCCACGCGCGAGACGCCCAGCACCTCGGCCGCCTCGTGCGTTTCCCGCACCCGGCGGTCCGCGAGCTGCTCGCCGTCGTCGAGCAGGCCTTCGGGGATCTCGCCCTTTTCTCCGCGCGTGGCCACTACGAGCACCACCCGGTGGCCCTCGTCGGCCGCCTTGCGCATCACGCCGCCGGTCATGATCGCCTCGTCGTCCGGGTGGGCGTGGAACGTCACCAATGTCGCCATGCCCACGAACCTACCGGCACCCACCGACAAAAACCGGCGCCCGCGGAAAACCGCTTCCGGAAAGCAGCCACACCCTCCATTGTGGACACGTCGCCCACACGGGTGGACCTGCCGCTTTACCCGCGCGAGGGGTCCCCTCGCGCGCTCCGGCGCTTGGCTTCTCCCGCCGCCCGGCTTACGTTGGGTTCCGCCGACCGAGGAGGCGTCATGGCAGAACGAACGAAATACATCCTGGACGAGGCCGATCTCCCGGCGCAGTGGTACAACGTGGTGCCGGACCTGCCCGAGCCGCCGCCTCCGCCGCTGCACCCGGGAACCCGCGAGCCCGTCGGGCCCGAGGACCTGGCCCCGCTGTTCCCGCGGGCGCTCATCGAGCAGGAAGTCACCACCGAGCGCTACGTCGACATTCCCGAGGAAGTCCGGGACGTCTACCGGCTCTGGCGTCCGTCCCCGCTCTACCGCGCCCGCCGGCTGGAGAAGGCGCTCGGGACACCGGCCCGGATCTACTACAAGTACGAGGGCGTCAGCCCGGTCGGCTCGCACAAACCGAACACCGCTGTGCCGCAAGCGTTCTACAACGCTGCCGAGGGCGTCACGCGGCTCACCACCGAGACCGGCGCCGGGCAGTGGGGGAGCGCGCTGGCGTTCGCGTGCGCGACGTTCGGACTGTCCTGCGGGGTCTGGCAGGTGCGGGCGTCGTACGACCAGAAGCCGTACCGCAAGCTGATGATGGAGACGTTCGGCGCGCAGGTGTACCCGAGTCCATCGGACCGGACCGCCGCTGGACGGGCGATCCTGGCGGAAAACCCGCGGTCGACGGGCAGCCTCGGAATCGCGATCAGCGAGGCAGTCGAGCAGGCCGCGGCGGATCCGGGTGCGCGGTACGCGCTGGGAAGCGTGCTCAACCACGTGCTGCTGCACCAGACGGTCATCGGCGAGGAAGCGCTCCGGCAGTTCGAACTGGCCGGGGACACCCCGGACGTGCTCGTCGGCTGCACCGGCGGCGGCTCCAACTTCGGCGGGCTCGCTTTCCCGTTCCTGCGGGAAAAACTGGCCGGCCGGATGAACCCGGTGATCCGCGCGGTCGAACCGGCGGCCTGCCCGACCCTCACCCGCGGCCGCTACGCCTACGACTTCGGCGACACCGCCGGTCTCACGCCGCTGCTGAAAATGCACACGCTCGGCCACGGCTTCATCCCGGACCCGATCCACGCCGGCGGCCTGCGCTACCACGGGATGTCGCCGCTGATCTCGCACATCTACGAATTGGGCCTCATCGAGGCGCTCGCGATCGGCCAGCAGGAATGTTTCGCAGCGGGGGTGCAGTTCGCCCGCACGGAAGGCATCATTCCCGCGCCCGAACCGACGCACGCGCTGGCCGCGTGCATTCAGGAAGCGTTGCGCTGCAAGGAGACTGGCGAAGAGAAGGTGATCCTGACGGCACTCTGCGGACACGCACACCTCGACCTCCCCGCGTACGGCGCGTATCTGGCGGGGGACATGGTGGACAACGAACTGCCGGACACGGCACTGGAGGAATCACTGGCGGCGCTTCCTTGAGGGGCGCGGGTGGCGGATTGGAGAGGAGAGGCTACGGGAGTTAGCGGACAGACGAAGCTGCGCTAGAGGGCTGGCAGGGAGGGCACGGCTGGCTGGTGCGCGGGCAGGGTCGGCTGGGGCTGCTTGGGCGGAAGCAGAACCCTGCCGGACCTAGCTGTGGCGGGTGCTCGTGGGGTGCTCGATGGAACTGCTGGCGTTCGGCGCCGGGTGGCGGAAGGTGGAAGCTGCCGGGGGGAGGGAGGAGGAGAATCTGTAGCGTGCGCTAGCCGGTTGACCTGGGCGGCGCGTACCTGCCGATCGACGCGCGCGCCCTGCGCTGGTGCGGCTGACGGCGTTCAGGCATCCCTGGCGAGGCGGGACCGGCGCGTTTCCAGGAACGTTCGCTCAGTCTCGTTGGTTGCCAACGCGATCGCCTCGGTATAAGCGGCCTCCGCTTCGGCCGTGCGGCCCAGGCGGGACAAGAGGTCTGCTCGGGTGGCGGGCAGCAGGTGGTAGCCGGGCAAGTCCAGTTCGTCCACCAGGGCCAGGGCCAGTTCCGGGCCGTGGACTTCGGCTACCGCGACGGCGCGGTTCAGGGCGACGACGGCGGTCGGGGTGTGGGCCAGGAGCTGGTCGTAGAGGGCCAGTACTTGCGGCCAGTCCGTCGCGGCGCCGTCGGTGTGGACGGCGTTGATCGCGGCTTGCAGCTGGTATGGCCCGGGCTGGCCGCGGCGCAGGCATTGCCTTACCAGGGCGTGGCCTTCGGCGATCAGGGACTGGTTCCACAGCGAGCGGTCCTGCTCGGCCAGCACTACCAGGACGCCCGAAGAACTGACGCGGGCCGGGCGGCGGGCTTCGATCAGCAAGAGCAGGGCCAGCAGGCCGTGGACTTCCGGTTCGTCCGGCATCAGGTCGGCCAGGGCGCGCGTCAGCCGCACGGCTTCCAGGCACAGGTCCGTTCGCACCAGGGGGCCGGAAGTCGAGGTGTAGCCCTCGTTGAACACCAGGTAGAGCACCGTGAGCACGGAGGCGAGGCGGTCGGGCAGGGCGGCCTCGTCGGGGACCCGGTACGGGATGCCCGCGTCGCGGATTTTCTTCTTGGCCCGGACGATGCGCTGGGCGATCGTCGGTTCCGGCACCAGGTACGCGCGGGCGATCTCGGCGGTCTCCAGGCCGCCCAGCAGGCGCAGGGTGAGGGCGGTCTGTGCCAGCGGCGACAGGGCCGGGTGGCAGCAGGTGAAGATCATCCGCAACTGGTCGTCGCGCACGGGGCCCGCCTCTGCTGGTTCGTCGGGCTGGTGGAGGAGCAGGGCTTGCGCGTGCCGGGCCTCCCGGGTGGATTCCCGGCGCAGGCGGTCGATCGCGCGGTTTCGGGCGGTGGTCACGGTCCAGGCGCCCGGATTGGCCGGCCAGGACTCGGCCCAGGCGGTGACGGCGGTGGCGAAGGCGTCCTGCACCGCCTCCTCGGCCAATCCGATGTCGCCGAGGAGGCGGGTCAGGGTCGCGACGCAGCGGCCGTACTCGGCTCGATAGACCGCGTCCAGCGTCACGCGACGTCCTCCGGGCCGTCGGCGAACGGGCGTACTTCGACGGGGCGGCCGCAAGCCTGCGCGCACTTGTCGGCCCAGGACAGGGCCTCGTCCAGGTCCGCGCATTGGACTACCCAGAATCCGGCGAGCTGCTCCTTCGTTTCGGCGAACGGGCCGTCGGTCATCGTGACGCCGCCGTTCGCGGGACGGACCACCGTGCTGGCGTGCGAGGGGCGCAGACCGCCGACGAACACCCAGGCGCCGGCCGCCTTCATGTCGTCGGTGACCTTGCCGGTGCGGGCCATCTGGGCGGCCAGTTCGGCACCGGTCTCCAGCGTCGTTTCGTCTGCGTGGACGGCCAGCAGGTACTGCTTCATCGCGAACTCCTCGACCAGGGGTCTCTTGCCTTGGCTACGAACGCGCGCCCCGCCTTTCGACACGTCGGCAAAAAACGCGGGAAAAACCTGTCACCGTTCTTTGGAGACGGTCGCCAGCAGCTCCGGGCCCCGCGCCGCCAGCCGTTGTTGGGCGAGCCGACCCCACCACCACGCGAGCGCGATGCCGGTCGCGATCCCGGCGGGGATGCCCAGCCACTGCAGCACCGGAAGGTCCGCGAGCTTCCCGGCCACGCACAGCGCCACCACCGGCAACGCACCGAGCACGATGAGCAGCGTGGTCGCCAGCATCAGGGCGGCTCGGGCGCACCCGGGCCGCCCGCCGGAGGACCACGGGCTGCCGCTGCGGCGTTGGTCCGGAAGCGGGAAGGCCAGGAAGACGGATTGCAGCATCAGGACCCCGGCGCCGGCGCCCAGCGTTGCCGGCACCAGGCCGAGGACCCACGGGTACGCGTCCGGGACGCCGGTGACGCCGGGCAAGACCAGGGCCAGCACCACGGCCACCGGGGCGACGATCAGCGCCCACGCCAGTTGGCGGCCGCGGATGTCCGCGCGTTCGGCACCGGGGACGACCAGCGTGTGCCACAGGGCGCTGCCGTCCATTCCGTACAGGTTGCCGGACTGCATGGAGGCGAAAAGCACCACTGCGACACCGAAATACGGCAGCATCACCGACCGGCCACCGCCGCCGGACAGGGCTGGCACGACGGTGATGACGAACCCGATGAGGAGCGTCGACAGCAGGGCGACGCGTCGGCGGGCGTCCCGCCACCAGGTGAAAAGCTCCTTGCGCGCCACGGCGCCCACCGGCGTCGAAGGCAGCAGGCTGCGCCGCGTGCGGGTGGCTTTCGCGCGGGTGCGGGAGGCGCCGCGGAAGGACGGCGTGGTGACCTGGCGGGCCAGCAACGCGCCCCAGAGCACGACCAGAACCGCCACTACACCGAGCAATGCGGCGAAGAGACCACCGGCGGTGCCCCATTCGCCGGTCCCGGCGGCGTGCACCGCGAGCGTGCCCCAGCCGGACGGGAGTGCGTGCACCACGCTGACGAAACCGGGCAGCTGGCCGTTGACGATCGCCGGGGCGACGCTGTTGATCACGTAGTTCACCGCGACGCCGGACAACCCGGTGAGCGCCACCAGGATGATGCCCAGTTCCTTGCCCTTGCGCGACGTCAGCAGCGCACCCAGCGCGGCCATCACCACGCGGTACAGCAGCACCACGAACGCCAGCTGCAGCACGGTGAACACGAGGCCGACGAGCGCGGCGCCGGGGCCGAACCGCAGCCCGTAGAACACCAACCCGAGGAACGCCAGCAGGCTCACCAGCGCGGTGACGCCCACGAAGCTCGCCGCGAGCAGCCCGACCGCCAGCTTGCGGCGGCCGATCGGCAGCAGCGCGAAGTGTTCCGGCCGCAGCGTGTCGTCCCCGCCGCCGGTCGCGATCGGGGCGAGCACCCATCCCGCCATCCACACCGCGTAGACCGAGGTGAGCAGGTCCACGGTGATCCGCGCTTCCGGAGCCGGGAACACCGCGATGCCGATGGTGACCAGAGCCGCCAGCAGGCCGAAGAGGCCGCCGACGATCATTCCGGCGATCTGCCGCCCGCGCAGCGAATTGCGCAGGACCCGCAGCTTCAGTCGGACGAGGACGCCAACCACGCCAGCCCCTCCGCTCCACCGGTCCGCCCGCCGACGATGTGCACGAACGCGTCCTCCAGCGTGCCTTCGCCCCGCACGTCGGCCACCGCGCCCGCGGCGACGACGCGGCCGCGCGTGATCACCGCGACGTGGCTGCACAGCTGTTCCACCAACGCCATCACGTGGCTCGACAGCACCACCGCGCCGCCGGAGGCGACGAACCGCTGCAGGATCGTGCGGATGGTCGACGCCGAAACCGGGTCCACCGCCTCGAACGGCTCGTCCAGCACCAGCAGCCGGGGGCCGTGCAGCAGCGCCGTCGCGAGGCCGATTTTCTTGCGCATGCCCGCGGAATAGTCGATGACGAGGGTGCGCTCGGCGTCCGTCAGCTCCAGCACGCCGAGCAGTTCCTGGGCGCGTTCGGCGACCGTGTCCGGCGCGAGCCCGCGCAGCAGGCCCATGTACGTCAGCAGTTCCCGCCCGGTGAGCCGTTCCGGAATGGACAATCCGTCCGGAAGAACGCCGATCAGGCTTTTCGCCCGTTCCGGTTCCCGCCAGACGTCCACGCCGAACACGCGCGCCTCGCCGGAATCCGGCCGGAGCAGGCCGACCGCCATCGACAGCGACGTCGTTTTCCCGGCTCCGTTGGGGCCGACGAGGCCGAAGAACGACCCGCGCGGCACTTCCAGCCGCACGTCGTCTGCTGCCAGCGTTGTCCCGAACCGTTTGGTGAGTCCGTAAAGCCCCATGGCCGCGTCGTCGGACACCGGTTCCCCCTTCCCGTGGTGTGCGCCCGACTGTACGCGGGGTCACCGACAAAAAGCGGGCGGAGTGGTCTCGGAAAGCCGCGGATCCGGATCGCCGGACATCGCCAGCAGCCCGCGCACCGCGCGCACGAGCTTGGGCCACGAGGCGGGTTTCCGGATGTCGCAGGCGCGCAGCAATTGGCGGAGCATGGTGAGCGTGTCGAAGTAAATCCGTTCGCACACCAGCTGTTCGTCCGCGTCGAAGAGGAAGTACGCGGTCATCCGGACCCGGAACCGCTGCCCGGTGGGCGGGATCTTCCCGAGCGGCCCGCGGTGGGTGCCGAGAAGCCAGAACTCGACGATCACCGCGTCGGCGCTGTGCCGCAGCGCGATGATTTCGTGGTCTTGATCGGGAAACGCGCGGCGCGTTTCGTCGTAGTACCCGCGCACCGCGGCATCGCCGTCGTGCACGGTCATCGTCGGGACGATCTCGTAGTGCGGATGCGGGAACGTCGCGAGCACGTCGTCCCAGTCCTGGCGCACCTCGTCGCGGAAGTGGTCGAGGACGAGCTTGTGCCGGGCACGCAGCACTTCGGGCGCGGGGATGGCCAACGGGTCCACGGGTTCCTCCAAACCGGAAGCCGCAATTTAACCCACGCTGTGGATTTAACGCAAGTGCGCCATGATGGAGCCGTGAACACCACGACCCGCCGGGGACGCCCGCGCAAGGGAGACGCCAGGCTGTCGCGGGAGGCGATCCTGACCGCCGCGCTGGAAGCAGTCGACGCCGGCGGAGCGGCAGCGGTGAGCATGCGGACCGTCGCGCAACGCCTTGGCGTGGACGCGAAGAGCCTCTATCACCACATCGACGGCAAGGAAGCCTTGCTCGACGCCGTCGCCGGGCACGTGCTCGGCGGAATCGACCTCCCGGAGCCGACCGGGCAGCCCGAGGAAGACCTGCGCGCGATCGCCCAGTCCTTCCGGAAAGCCACGCGCGCGCATCCGCAGGCCGCGGCGCTGGTGCTGACCAGACAGTTGCCGTCGATCGCCGCGCTCGCCCCGGTCGAGGCGGTGCTTTCGGTGCTGCGCAAGGCAGGCGCGTCCCCCGAGGAGGCGGTGCACCTGCTGCGCTCGCTTCTGTCGGTCGTCGTCGGCTCGCTCCTGCGCGAGGCCGGTGCGGGACCGGCGTTCGGCGTCACCGACGAAGCCGGAATCGCCCGTCGCCGCACCGAATTGGAGCAGACCGGGCTTCCCGCCGTGGTCGAATCCGCGCCGCATCTGGCGCGGTGCGATCACGAAGCGGAGTTCTCCTTCGCCGTCGAGCTAGCAGTGGCCGCCACGATGCAGCGACTCACTGCTCCCCGCAGGTGATCTTCGGCTGCGGGTTGTAGCGGACCGACCGCGTGTGCCGCGAAACTTCCCGGCCCGACGAGGCGTCGCGCAGGATCCGGGTGTCGCTCGCGGTGAACCCGGGCGCGCCGTTGGACGCGTGGCAGTTCTCCGCCGGACCCGGTTTCGTCGGCGGCGGCGTCGGATTCGTCCGCTCGCCGGGGACCGATTCGACGGTGTACCGCTTGGTGCCCCACAGTTTCACCGTGATCGACGACGGCGTCCAGATGGTCTGGATCGCCACGCCGGTGTCCGAATCGTTGGTGAACTTCAGGTCGATCACGCTGGCGCCGTTGGGATTCTGGAACACCGTCGCCTCGCGCGCGGCCGGATACCGGCTGATGTAGTAGCTGTGTTCCTTGTGCCCGGCGTCCTTCATCCCGGAGAAGTACGCGGCGTTGTACAGCGTGGTGGCGAACTGCGAAATGCCGCCGCCGACCTCGCGGGCCGGCGCGCCGTTCTCGATCACGCCCGCCTCGACGTAGCCCTGCGCGCGCCCGCGCGGGCCGGTGAATCCGTTGA
The DNA here is from genome assembly GCF_046195355.1 of Amycolatopsis sp. VS8301801F10. Classification (NCBI taxonomy): domain Bacteria; kingdom Bacillati; phylum Actinomycetota; class Actinomycetes; order Pseudonocardiales; family Pseudonocardiaceae; genus Amycolatopsis; species Amycolatopsis sp. VS8301801F10. The sequence continues at coordinate 3,876,705 of NZ_CP176065.1, forward strand.
GGCTGAACGTTTCTCCCGGCTTCACGATCGCGCCGTTCACCTTCTCGGCGACCACGCGGATGTTCGTGCCGGAGTCGGGCGCGAACCCGCCGGTGGTGAACTCGCCGATGACTTCCTTGACGCCGAGCTTGTTCGCCTGCTCGGTGGTGACCTTCGCCGGCGTCTTCTTGTAGATCGCCTTCAGCTCGCGGCTGTCGGTCTGCTTCAGCGTGTTCGGCAGCGGTTTGAGGCTCTGCTCCCAGTCGACCGTGTTGCCGTCCGCGGACGGCTCGACGACCGGTTTCCCGCCGGAGAACGCGATCGCCGCGTCCTTGCCCTCCTGCTCGGTGGACTTCAGCTGCGGCGCGAGCGCGTCGGTGACCTTCTTCGGGTCGATCTGCGGGGCGAGGCCGCCGCCGTCGCCAGGCACGAACGTGAGCGCTCCGGCGATCTGCTCCGGCGTCAGCGTCGCGTCCGCGCCCTCGCCCTTGACGATGATCGGCGCGGACACCGCGGGCTTGGCGAACTCGGTGAGCGCGCGCTGAACGCCTTCCGGGGTGGTGCGCACCGGCGTCGGCGCGACCGGAAGCGTCAGCTCGCTGCCCGAAGCCCAGCCGCTGAGCACCTTCGCCCGCGCCGCCGGGACGTCCAGCTTCTGCCCGGTCTGCGGCGGGACCGCGACCGGAGTGGTGCCGTCGAACCGGATCGTGCCCTCGGCGGGCTCCCGGTCGACGCGGCCGCGCAGGTCCTCGAGCGCCGGATCGAGCTTCGCGGCCTCGACGTGCGACACGACGCCCAGTTCCCGGGTGCTGAAGAACGACGCGAGCCGGGTGAAGGGGTTCACCGGCTGGTCGCCCGCCTGGTCGAGGGTGCCGCTCCAGTCGAGCCCCAGCCCGGCCTCGGTCGGCGACAGCTTGGTGTGCGCGTCGCCCGCGGTGACGGTGAGCGGCTGGGTGAGCCGGGGTTCGATCTTCCCGCGCAGCTCGCGTTCGGCGACCGGCCGCTCCAGCCCGCCGACGTCCACGCCGGCCACGACGACGCCGCGCGGCACCCGGCCCTGGCTCGTCAGCAGGTCGATGAGGTAGGCCACGACCAGCACGCCGAGCACGCCTCCGCTGACCCAGCCCGCCTTGCGCAGGCCGCGCCGGCGCGGCGGGGACGGAGGCTCCTCCGGCGCCACGACCGGCAGGATCTCGGTCTGGTCGCTGTCGGTTTCCGGCCAGCGCGGTTCGTACTGCACCTCACGACCCCTTCGATTCGCTGCGGTCAGGGGCACAGCGTACGGGCCGAGCCGGACATGCCGGACTACTGCCCCCAGCGGAACAAACCGGTCACCCTGTGTCGTGAGCGGCGATCCCGGTTCTTGCCGTGCTCGGCGCTCACGACCCTCACCCGGCGTCCGGCTCCGGATTGGCTCCGGCGCGGGCCAGGAAGTCGAAGTCGCAGCCCTCGTCGGCCTGCGTGATGTGCTCCGCGTAGAGGGCACCGTAGCCCCGTTCGAACCGGGGCGCAGGGGCGGCCCACGAAGCGAGACGCCGCTCCAGCTCGGCGTCGTCCACCTCCAGCCGCAACGTCCGCGCGGGCACGTCCAGGGTGATCAGGTCGCCGTCGCGGACGAGCGCGAGCGGCCCGCCGACGTGCGATTCCGGCGCCACGTGCAGCACGCACGCGCCGTAGCTGGTCCCGCTCATCCGGGCGTCGGAGATCCGCACCATGTCCCGCACGCCTTGTTCCAGCAGGTGCGCCGGGATCGGCAGCATGCCGTACTCGGGCATCCCGGGGCCGCCGAGCGGACCGGATCCGCGCAGCACCAGCACGGAATCGGCGGTGATGCCCAGCTCCGGATCGTCGATGCGCTTTTTCAGATCGGCGTAGTTGTCGAACACCACTGCCGGACCGGTGTGCGTGAGCAGGGCGGGGTCGGCGGCGATGTGCTTGATCACCGCGCCGCCGGGCGCGAGGTTGCCGCGCAGCACGGCTACTCCGCCTTCGCTGGCGACCGGGTTGTCGCGCGGGCGGATCACGTCGTCGTTGTGCACGCGGGCGTCGGCGAGGGAATCGGCGAGCGGACGCCCGGTGACGGTGATCCGGTCCAGGTGCAGCAGGTCGGTCAAGCGGGACAGCAGGCCGGGCAGGCCGCCCGCGTAGTAGAAGTCCTCCATGAGCCAGTCGCCGCCCGGCCGGATGTTGGCCAGCACCGGCACCCGGCGCGCGATCTCGTCGAAATCCCGCAGGGACAGCGAAATCCCGCTGCGCCCGGCCATCGCGATCAGGTGGATCACCGCGTTGGTCGACCCGCCGAGCGCCAGCACGGTCGTGATCGCGTCGGCGTACGCGCGTTCGTCGAGGATCTTCGCGATCGTCAGGTCCTCCCACACCATGCCCACGATTCGCGCGCCGCTCGCCGCGGCCATCCGGTGGTGCGCGGAATCGACCGCCGGGATCGAGGCCGCGCCGGGCAACGTCAGCCCGAGTACCTCGGCGGCGGAGGTCATGGTCGACGCGGTGCCCATCGTCATGCAGTGGCCGGGGGAGCGGGCGAGACCGCGTTCCAGCTCGGCCATCTCCCGGTCGCCGATCGTGCCCGCGCGCCGTTCGTCCCAGTATTTCCACATGTCGGTGCCGCTGCCGAGCACCTCGCCGCGCCAGTTTCCGCGCAGCATCGGGCCGGCGGGCACGAAAATCGACGGCAGCCCGGCACTCGCCGCGCCCATCAGCAGCGCCGGGGTGGTCTTGTCGCAGCCGCCCATCAGCACCGCGCCGTCGACCGGATACGACCGCAGCAGCTCCTCGGTCTCCATCGCCAGCAGATTCCGGTACAGCATCGGCGTCGGCTTCTGATAGGTCTCCGACAGCGTCGCCACCGGGAACTCCAGCGGGAAGCCGCCCGCCTGCCACACGCCGCGCTTGACCTGCTCCGCGCGTTCGCGCAGGTGCTGGTGGCAGGGGTTGATGTCGCTCCAGGTGTTGAGGATGCCGATCACCGGCTTGCCGAGGTGCTCTCCCGGCTCGTAGCCGAGCTGCCGGGCGCGGGTGCGGTGGCTGAAATTCCGCAGGTCGTCGCCGCCGAACCAGCGGTGGCTGCGCAGGTCCTCGGGTGGCTTCATCGCTGCGCGTCCTCTCGGTCGACGGATGGCATCTGATATATGATCGTACGTGTCGACGCTCGGAGACGCCCGCCTGGTTGAATATGCGGGGACGAGCGCGAAAGCCAGGAGGGTCGGCATGCCGTCCACGTTCAGCCTCCCCGCCTCCCGCACCGAGGTGGTGCTGGAGGAGATCCGGCGCGGCATTCTCGCCCGCGAGCTGGTGCCCGGCCAGCCGCTCGTGGAGGCGGAGCTGGCCGCGCGGCTCGGGGTCTCGAAGACGCCGGTGCGCGAGGCGCTCAAGGTGCTGTCCAACACCGGGCTGGTCACGTTCAGCCCGTACAAGGGCGCGTCGGTGTGCGTGGTCGACGCGGCGCTGGCGCGCTCGGTCTACGACGTGCGGATGGTGCTGGAGCCCGAAGCGCTGCGCCGCGCGGTGCGGGCTTCGGACCGCGAGTCGTTCGACGAGGCTTCGCAGATCCTCAAGGAAGCGTCGGCCGCGGACGCCGACCAGACCACGTTGAGCCTGCTGAACCGGCGGTTCCACCGCGCGCTGTACGCCGGCTGCGGCAACCCGCTGATGGTCTCGATGCTGGACGATCTGCGCGACCGGGCGGCGCTGATCACCGTGGTCGGCTGGGACGCGAATCCCAGCTGGCGCAAGGAATGGAACGAGCACAAGGCAGTGCTCGCCGCCGCGAAGAAGGGCGACGAGGACGGCGCGGCCGAGCTGCTGCGCGCGCACATCGCGGCGTTTCTCGACCACGTGCTCGAAGCGCTCGGGGAGGAGTGACGACGTGCGGTTGCTGCTCGTCGCGGACACCCACCTGCCGAAGCGGGCGAAGGAGCTGCCCGCGCAGGTATGGGACGAAGTCGCGCAGGCCGACGTCGTGGTGCACGCGGGCGACTGGGTCGACGTGGACACTCTCGACGCTCTTGAGGCCCGCAGCGCCCGGCTGATCGGCGTGTACGGCAACAACGACGGTCCTGAACTGCGGAAACGCCTGCCCGAGGTCGCCAGGGAGACGCTGGAGGGCGTGCGGTTGGCGGTCGTCCACGAGACCGGTGACGCGAAGGGGCGCGAGGCGCGCTGCGACGCGTTGTACCCGGACGTCGACGTGCTGATCTTCGGGCACAGCCACATTCCATGGGACACGGTGACGCCCGGCGGGCTGCGGCTGCTCAACCCCGGTTCGCCCACCGACCGGCGGCGGCAGCCGTTCTGCACCTACCAGACCGCCGAGATCCGCGACGGCCGGCTGGACCAGGTCGAGCTGCACGAGCTGCCTCGGCGCGGCTGAGCGGGTAGAACAGGAGTCATGGACCCGGCCCGTGCCCTGCGCGACATCGCCTTCCAGCTCGAACGCGCCGGTGAACCGACTTACCGGGTGCGCGCCTTCCGGCAGGCTGCCGCGGTGGTCGAGCGGTTGTCCGAGGACGAACTCGCGGCGCGCGTCGGTGCGAAGTCGCTTCAGGCGTTGAAGGGGATCGGCAAAGCCACTGCCGGGGTCATCGAGGACGCGTGGCACGACCGTACGCCCGCGTACGCGGCGAAGCTGCCTAAAAGCACGCTGCCGGACGGCGGTGCGCTGCGTACCGCGCTTCGCGGCGACTGTCATACGCACTCCGACTGGTCCGACGGTGGCAGCCCGATCCTCGAGATGGCCGAGACGGCCCGCGGCCTGGGCCACGAGTGGATCGTGCTCACCGACCATTCGCCACGGCTGACCGTCGCGCGCGGCCTGTCCGCGGAACGGCTTCGCGCGCAGATGGACGAGGTCGCGCGGGTGAACGAGCAGCTGGCACCGTTTCGGCTGCTGCACGGCATCGAGGTCGACATCCTCGACGACGGCGCGCTCGACCAGACCGAGCAGCTGCTGGACCGGCTCGACTTCGTGGTGGCGAGCGTGCACTCGAAGCTGCGGATGCCCGCGCGGGAGATGACGCCGCGGATGCTGGCCGCGATCGAGAACCCGCACGTCCGCGTGCTGGGGCACTGCACGGGACGGCTGGTCGGCGGACGCAGCAGGCCGGAGTCGCAGTTCAACTCGGAGAAGGTGTTCACCGCGTGCCGCGAGAACGGCGTGGCGGTGGAGATCAACTCGCGGCCGGACCGGCTCGACCCGCCGATGCGGTTGCTGCGTCAGGCGGTCGAGCTGGGCTGCGAGTTCGCGATCGACAGCGACGCGCACGCGCCCGGCCAGCTCGACTGGCAGGGTTACGGCTGCGAGCGCGCGGAAAAGGCGGGCATCGAGCCGGATCGGGTGATCAACACGCGGACGGCTAATCAGTTAGTGCGATGACGGGCTTTCGCGCCGGATCGAGCCAGCGCAGGACGGCGATGAGGTCGTCCAGCGCCAGCGCGACGCAGCCCGCGGTCGGCCCGCCGGTGGCCACGTGCAGGAAGAACGCCGAACCGGCGCCGGGCACGACCGGCGAGCGGTTGTAGTCGATCACCACCGCGTGCGTATACGCCGGACCTGCCGCGCCGAGGTTCTCTCCGGCGGCTTCGTCGAACGGGCCGGAGGCGCCTCGGTAATGCGTGTTGTACCGCGGGGAGTGCACATCGGACACCCACCAGTCCGAAGTGGACACTTGCCGGTAGGGGAGCCGGGTGCCGGGGTTCGGGGCGATGCCGAACGCTTCGGTGAGCGGCCAGGTTCCAGCCGGGGTACGGGAAAGTCCTTCGCGCGCGACGCCGATTCCTTCCGCGCCGACTTCCGCTGGGTACGGACCGAGTGCCCGTACCCAGCGGTCGCCGTCGTGGTCCCACGCGGACGCGCTGTGCGCAGTGACCGCGAGAACCTGCTGCGCGCTCAGTTGATCTCGTACGGGTCGCCGTAGACCTTCCACTTCAGCGGCGGGTGCAGATCGAGGTTGCCGTCGTTGAGGAACACCAGCTGCTCGGTGTCGACGCGGGACGTGTCCGCATGCGCTTCTTCCTTCTTCATGACCACCTTGCGCGCGTCGAGGAACGCCTTGAGGTACGCGGTTTCGTCGCCGCCCTGCGCCGGCGGCTTCGCCTTCGACAGCGCGGCGTCGCGGATGCCGCCGAAGCTGTCGGTGCTGGTGCCGGGGCCGTGCATCACGATGGCGTCGTAGTAGATGAACTGGCCGAGCGCGCCGAGACCGTCGGATTTGCCTTGGTTCACCGCCGGATCGAAGTACACGCGGTCGCGCTCGCTGTTCTGCGCGGCTTGGAACTCCTCGGTGCCCGCGGCTTCCTTCCAGGCGCTTTCGAAGGCCGAGCCGAGACCCTCGTGCGAATCGGAGCCGTTGACCTTTTCCAGCGCGGGGAGGAACTTCGCCAGCGGGTTGTCCGGAACGGCTTGGGTGTAGGCCCGCACCAGTTCGAGCATGTCGCCGGTGCCGGAGCAGAACCCGATGATGCCCGCGGTGTAGCCGCGGCCGTCGCCGATGTCCTCGATGTAGGAGTACTGCTTCTTCCAGTCGAGCGACGAGTTTTCCGCGCTCGACACCAGCTGCATCGCGATCTCCTTCTTCTCCGGAGACGCGAGGTCGCCGCCGGATCCCCGCATTGACGCCGAGGCGGCGAGCGGGGCGGGCGCGGCGGCGGCCGAGAGAGCGGGAGTGCCGAGGACGAGAGCGAGGGCCGAGGCAGCCGTGAGACCGGCGACCAGCGTGGGCCGCATCGTCTTGCGCATGAGGGGAATCCCTTTCCGCGGTACGTGGGCAAGGCGGCCGGACCGGCGAATGGACCGGTTCCGGGTACTGCTGCGGCGTAGCGCCACGATAACCGAGCGTGAAGCGGCGAGGCAAGGGATACGAAGATTTTTCCCGGAGATGAACCGTGGTAGTCCACTGTGGACAGTGAGAATCGCCTGAAGGCGGGCGGAAGCAGGGGGTCTGGCACCGTTCTGTCTATTGTGGACTCAATCCGATGCCGTCGGCGCAGGTTAAAGACATGGTAAACTCGTCCCGAGATGACGACTGCTGCCGCCGCTCCCGCGCCGCGGCACCGGTCCATCCTCGTCGTGGCACTCGCCGCGCTGCTGCTGCTCGGCGTCGCGGTCCCCGGGCCGGGACCGGCGGGCCCGCGTCCGCCCGGCGCCGAACCCGTCCTGGTCCAGGAACAGGGCCCGCACCTCGTCGCCGCGCACCCATTGCCGCTCGCCGACGCGCCGGGCGAGATCCGCCTCGCCCGGCCGGATTGGTGCACCGTCCCGTTTTCCGCCGCGCCTCCGGTCGAACTGGACCGCGCGCCCGTGCCCGCCGCGGCGCGGGCTCCTCCGGATCGCTGAGCACTCGGTTCCCGCCTGTACCCGGCTCTCCGGAGGATTTCATGAGCAACGGTCATGCTTTGCTGGCCGTCGGCGGCGCGTTTCTCGCCGCCGGCGCCCTCGCCCGCGTCGGCGCCCGGATCGGGCTGCCCACGATTCCCCTGTTCATGCTGGCCGGTTTCGTCTTCGGCCCGCACACCCCCGGACTGTCCCTTGTGGACGATCCGGCCGAGTTCGGCGTGCTGGCCGGGCTCGGTCTCGTGTTCCTGCTCTTCTATCTCGGACTGGAGTTCTCGCTCGACGACCTCGCCCGCGGCGGCGCCAGACTCGCCGGCGCGGGGCTCGCGTACCTCGTGCTCAACATCGGCGGCGGGCTCGCGTTCGGCTTCGCGCTCGGTTGGGGCACGCGCGAGGCGCTGGTGATCGCCGGCGCGATCGGCATCTCGTCCTCGGCCATCGTCACCAAACTGCTCCTGGAAACCCGGCGGACGAGCAACCGGGAATCCCGCCTGATCATGGGCATCGTCGTGCTGGAAGACCTCTTCCTCGCGCTGTACCTGGCGCTGCTGCAGCCGGTGCTCAGCGGTGCGGACGGCTTCGGCGCGGCGCTCGCCGACTTCGGCAAGGCGTTCGGCTTCCTGCTCGTGCTCGCCGCGCTCGCGCGCTGGGGTGGCCGGGTCGTGTCCCGGCTGTTCGGTTCGGCGGACGACGAACTGCTCACCGTCTGCTTCGTCGGCGTGGCCGTGCTCGGCGCCGCGGTGGCCGAGGAGGTGGGCGTGTCCGACGCGATCGGCGCGTTCATGGTCGGCATGATGCTGGGCAATTCCCAGGTCGCGCCGCGGGTGCACAAACTGGTGCTGCCGCTGCGGGACGCGTTCGGCGCGTTGTTCTTCTTCATCTTCGGGCTGTCGATCGACCCGGGCGCGGTCGGCACGGTCGTCCTCCCGGTGCTCGCCGCGGTCGCGCTGACGCTGGTGCTCAACCTCGCCGCCGGAGCGTTCGCCGCCCGGCTGCACGGCTTCGACCGGGCCGAAGGCGTGAACATCGGCCTGACCGTGCTCACCCGGGGCGAGTTCTCGCTGGTCCTGGCGACGATGGCGACCGCGGCCGGGCTGGACTCGCGGGTGGCCCCGTTGGTCGCCGGGTACGTGCTGCTCCTGGCGGTGATCGGACCGCTCGCCGTGCTCCGCTCGGACCGGCTGACCTGGCTGCTTCCGGCCAGGCTCGCCCGGCCGCGCCCGGCCCCGGCCCGGTGAGCCGGGGCCGCCGGGCTGTCGCTCGCGGCATATTCGGAAGCCACGCCGGTCACGCACGGCTATCCTTGGCCTAAGTATGTCCACTCCATCTTCCCTCGCAGAGCTGCGCGCCCAGCTGCCCGAATTGATGCTGCGCGACGAGCACCGGCTCCGCCGTCGTCTCGACGGCGCGCGCCGGGCTCGCGACAAGCAGCAGGCGGCCGAGCGCATCGCCGCCGACGTCGAAACGGCGTTGCTGCGCGTGCAGCAGCGCCGCGAGAGCGTGCCGAAGATCGAGTACCCGGCCGAACTGCCGGTCAGCCGGCTCAAGGACGAAATCGGCGACGCTATCCGCGACCACCAGGTGGTGATCGTCGCGGGGGAGACCGGGTCGGGCAAGACCACGCAGCTGCCGAAGATCTGCCTCGAGCTGGGCCGCGGCGTGCGCGGGCAGATCGGGCACACCCAGCCGCGCCGGCTGGCCGCGCGCACGGTCGCCGACCGGATCGCCAGCGAGCTGAAGACCGAACTGGGCGACACCGTCGGCTACAAGGTCCGGTTCACCGACCAGTCCGGCCAGGACACCCTGGTCAAGCTGATGACCGACGGCATCCTGCTGGCCGAGATCCAGACCGACCGGATGCTGCGCCAGTACGACACGCTGATCATCGACGAGGCGCACGAGCGCAGCCTCAACATCGACTTCATCCTCGGCTACCTCAAGCAGCTGCTGCCGCGCCGCCCCGACCTGAAGGTGATCATCACCTCGGCGACCATCGACCCGGAGCGGTTCTCGCGCCATTTCGACGACGCGCCGATCGTCGAGGTCTCCGGCCGGACCTACCCGGTCGAGGTGCGCTACCGCCCGCTCGCGGACCCGGACGACCCCGAGGCCGACCCGGACCGCGACCAGACGCAGGCGATCGCCGAGGCGGTCCAGGAGCTGTCCGGCGAGGGTCCCGGCGACATCCTCGTGTTCCTCTCCGGCGAACGCGAGATCCGCGACACCGCGGACGTGCTGAACCGGCTGGAGCTGCGCAACACCGAGGTGCTTCCGCTGTACGCGCGGCTGTCCGCGGCCGACCAGCACCGCGTGTTCCAGCGGCACACCGGACGGCGGATCGTGCTGGCCACGAACGTCGCGGAGACGTCGCTGACCGTGCCCGGGATCAAGTACGTGATCGACCCGGGCACCGCGCGCATCTCGCGCTACAGCCACCGCACGAAGGTGCAGCGGCTGCCGATCGAGGCGATTTCGCAGGCGTCGGCGAACCAGCGCAAGGGCCGCTGCGGGCGCACCTCGGACGGCATCTGCATCCGGCTGTACTCCGAGGAGGACTTCGCGTCGCGGCCGGAGTTCACCGATCCGGAGATCCTGCGGACGAACCTGGCGTCGGTCATCCTGCAGATGACGTCGCTCGGCCTCGGCGACATGGCCGCGTTCCCGTTCGTGGAGCCGCCGGACCGCCGCCAGGTCGCCGACGGCGTGCAGCTGCTGCAGGAACTCGGCGCGTTCGAGGCAGGCGATTCCTCGAAGCTCACCGAGGTCGGCCGCAAGCTCGCCCTGCTGCCGGTGGACCCGCGGATGGGCCGGATGGTGCTGGAGGCGGCGCGCAACGGCTGCGTGCGCGAGGTGATGATCATCGCCGCCGCACTGTCCATTCAGGACCCGCGCGAGCGGCCGGCGGAGAAGCAGCAGGCCGCCGACGCGCAGCACGCCCGGTTCGCCGATCCGACGTCGGACTTCCTCTCCTACCTCAAGCTGTGGGACTACGTCAGCGAACAGCAGAAGACGTTGACCGGCAACCAGTTCCGCCGGATGTGCCGCGCCGAGTACCTGAACTACCTGCGGATCCGCGAATGGCAGGACATCTTCGGCCAGCTGCGCCAGCTCGCCAAACCGCTCGGCATCACGCTCAGCACCACGCCCGCCGATCCGCAGCACGTGCACACGGCGCTGATTTCCGGGCTGCTGTCGCACATCGGGCTCAAGGACCCGGCGAAGGGCGACTACCTCGGCGCGCGCGGGGCCCGGTTCTCGGTGTTCCCCGGTTCGGCGCTGTTCAAGAAGCAGCCGCGCTGGGTGATGTCGGCCGAGCTGGTCGAGACGTCGCGGCTGTGGGGCCGGGTCAACGCGCGGATCGAGCCGGACTGGGTCGAACCGCTCGCGCAGCACGTCGTGAAGCGTTCGTATTCGGAGCCGCACTGGGAGCGCAAACAGGGCGCGGTGATGGCGACCGAGAAGGTGACGCTGTACGGCGTGCCGCTGGTCGCCGACCGGCGGGTGAACTACGGCCGGATCGACCCGGAGGTCTCGCGCGAGCTGTTCATCCGGCACGCGCTGGTCGAGGGCGACTGGCACACCAACCACCGGTTCTTCGCCGAGAACCGCGCGCTGCTGGACGAGGTCGAGGACCTGGAGAACCGCGCCCGGCGGCGCGACATCCTGGTGGACGACCAGACGCTGTTCGAGTTCTACGACGCGCGGGTGCCCGAGGACGTCGTGTCCGTGCGGCACTTCGACAGCTGGTGGAAGAAGGCGCGGCGGACCGAGCCGGACCTGCTGTCGTTCGAGAAGTCCATGCTCATCAACGAGGTCGCGGGCGCGGTCCGCGAATCGGACTACCCGGACTCGTGGACGCAGGGCACGCACGTTTTCAAGCTCACCTACCAGTTCGAGCCCGGCGCCGACGCCGACGGCGTGACCGTGCACATCCCGCTGCCGGTGCTGAATCAGGTGACGCCGGACGGTTTCGACTGGCAGGTGCCCGGCCTGCGCGGCGAACTGGTGACGCAACTGATCAAATCGCTGCCGAAAGCGTTGCGGCGCAACTTCGTCCCCGCTCCCGACACGGCGGCCGACGCGTTGACGCGAATGTCCCCTTCGGACGGTCCGCTGCTCGACATCCTCGGCGACGAGCTGCACGCGATGCGCGGCATCGACATCCCGCGTTCGGCGTGGGACCTTTCGACCGTGCCGGACCACCTCCGGATCACCTTCCGCGTCGTGGACGAGCGCGGCAAGAAGGTGGCCGAGGGCAAGGACCTGGACGAGCTGAAGCGCCGCCTCGCGCCGCGCGTGCGGGAGACGATTTCCAAGGCCGCCAACAGCATCGAGAAGGCGGGCTTGGTGCGGCCGTCGTTCGGCGAGCTGCCGAAGGTGTTCGCCTCGACCCGGCGCGGCCACGACGTGAAGGCGTATCCGGCGCTGGTGGACGAAGGTGCGTCGGTGGCCGTGCGGCTGCTGGACACGCCCGCCGAACAGCAACACGCGATGTGGGCCGGCACGCGGCGGATGCTGCGGCTGAACCTGAACTCGCCGATGAAGTTCATTACGCGGTCGCTGTCGAATTCCTCGAAACTCGTGCTGAACCGCAACCCGCACGGCAGCGTGGCGGGCCTGCTGGAGGACTGTGTCGACTGCGCGGTCGACGCACTGATGGCCTCCGCGGGCGGTCCCGTGTGGGGCGAGGCGGGTTTCGCCGCACTGCTGGAAAAGGTGCGGGCAGGCTTGAACCCGAAGGTGCTGGAGGTGCTGACGGAGGTCGAGCGAATCCTGCGCGCGGCCATCGACGTCGAAACGCGCCTGGCCGACACCCGCGGCCCGGCCGAGTCGCTGGCCGACATCCGCCGCCAGCTGGACGGCTTGGTCCACGCGGGCTTTGTGACGGAAACGGGAGCCGCCCGGCTGCCGAACGTGGTCCGGTACCTGCGCGGCATCGAGCGGCGGCTGGAGAAGCTGCCGCTGGAGCAGACGCGAGACCTGCAGCGCATGGCGGACGTCGCGTGGATCACGAAGGAGTACGAGGACGCGGTGGCCGCGTTGCCGCCGGGGACGTCGTCGCCCGCGCTGGCGGAGGTGCGGTGGATGATCGAGGAGCTGCGGGTGAGCTTCTTCGCGCAGACGCTGGGGACGGCGCATCCGGTGTCGTTGAAGAGGATTACCAAGGCGCTGGACGAGGCGCTGGCTTCGTCTGGAGCGTGACGGTGCGGGCCTGAGCCGCGTGCTGTCGTGCCAGGCGATGCGGTGGTCGCCTGAACGTCATTGCGCGGACTTCGCGTGCTGGCATCGGATGGTGCGCTGGGTCGACGGCGGATCGTGCACGAGGTCGCCGACCATCGGCTGCCAGAGGCCGTGCAGCGGTTGCTGACCGAGCCGTCGAGACCGACGCAGCTCAGTTGTGGGCGGCAATTGGCCTGAACGTCGTTCCGCGACGCCTGCGTGCTTGCGCAGATGTCGGACGGCGCACCGGCTCGACCGAGCCGCCGAGGACAACGCAGCTTGGTTGTGGGCGGCGGTTCGCCTGAACGTCATTGCGCGACGCCTGCGTGCCTGCGTGGACGTCGGACGGCGCGCTGGCTCGAGACGGCGCACCGCGCCCGAGGTCGCCGACCATCGGCTGCCAGAGGCCGTGCAGCGGCTGCTGACCGAGCCGTCGAGGCCGTCGCAACTCAGTTGTGGGCGGCGGTTCGCCTGAATGTCATCGCGCGGAGTTCGCGCGCGGATGTCGGATGGCGCGTTGGCTCGACCGAGCCGCCGAGGCCGACGCAGCTCGGTTGGGGGCGGCCGCGCGCCAGGGACCGCATTCCGTATCCCCTGCACGGCGCGCTCGCCAAACCGCCACAAGCACCACGCGAAGGGCCGAAATCTGCCCGACACCGCCTGGCAGGTCCGCCGCGCGAAGCCTCCGCACTCCGCACGAAAAGAGTCAGAGCCTCACCCGCCTCACTTAGCCTCCGCATACGTGTCCACCGGTTTCGCGTGCATCGGAAACCGCACCGGACACGCCTCCCCGAACACCAGCCGGGCGGCTTCCTGGATCGACGTCTCCACGATCGCCGCGACCTCGTCCGCCAGTTCGGCGGGCGTGTGCACGATCACCTCGTCGTGCAGGAAGAACACCAGGTGCGCCGGTTCGGGCAGCCGGCCGCGCAAAGTGGCCAGCAAGACCGCCGTCAGGTCGGCTGCGCTGGCTTGCACCACGAAGTTCCGCGTGAACCGTCCCCAGCTGCGCGAAGCTCGGCGCGCTCGGGTTTCCGTTGCCTCGTCTTCGGTGAGTCCGCCGGTCAAGGCGCGCCAGGCGGCGGACGGGGCCGGAGAAGTGCGGCCCAGCCGGGAGCGGACCCGTTCGCCTCGTTCGCCCGCCGCGGCCGCTCGCTCCACATAGGACACCGCGTCCGGGAAACGCTGTCGCAGCAACGCAAGCAGTGGTCCGGCTTCTCCGGAAGTGCCGCCGTACATCGCGGACAGCATGGCGATTTTCGCGCGGGACCGGTCGTCTCGGGTATCGCCGGGGCGGAGCGGGACGTAGCGGGTGCCGGAGAACAGGGCTTCCGCCAAGCGGGCGTACAAATCAGTGGCCGCGGCGACTTCGGCCAGGCGGCGGTCGCCGGACAGGGCGGTGAGGACTCGCGGTTCCAGTTGCGCGCCGTCGGCCACGACGAGTTTCCAGCCGGGGTCCGCGGACGCGCACGAGCGCAACGCGCGCGGGATCTGCAGCGCCCCGCCGCCCCGGGTGGCCCAGCGGCCGGACACCACGCCGCCCACCACGTAGTGCGGCCGGAACCTGCCGTCGGAGACCCATTCGTCCAGCCACGCCCAGCCGTTGGCCGAGTGCAGCCGCGACAGTTCCTTGTACTCCAGCAGGGGCGCGACCGCCGGATGGTCGATGTCCCGCAGCAGGTACTTCCGCGCCGCCGGGATTTCGATGCCCTCCCTGGCCAGCGCGCGGACGATGCTGGCCGACGAATCGGGGTTGACCGGACGCCCGCCCAGCGCCGCCGAGATCTTCGCCGCCAGGTCGACGAGGGCTTTCGGGCGCTGCCCGGCGGGTACCCGCGGTCCGAGGCGTTCTTCCAGCAACTGCAGGTGCCGGTCCGCGCGCCAGGGCAGCCCGGCGGCGGAGATCTCCGCGGCGGCCAGCGCGCTCGCCGATTCGGCCGCGAGCAGCAGCCGCATCCGGGCGGGGGCCTCGGTGGCGGCGACGCGTTTCTCCTGTTCGGTCAGCACTCGCCGGGCCGCGGCGGCGACCGTGACTCCCGGCGGCAGGCCGGGGCCGCGCGGGGAGAACAGCGTGGGCTGTGCGTCCTCGCCGAAGGCCGGGCCGTCGTCGGGCGGTTCCTCGCCGTTCGCCCGGGCCCACGCCGCCCGCAGACTGCGCGATTCGCCCTCCCGGCCCTCGTAGGCGAGCAGCAGCCCTTCGGCGAGCGACAGGTCGTGGCACCGGCCCAGCCGCACCCCGGCCTCGATCAGCGCCGGGTAGACCTCCTCGACCGAGGGCAGCACCCAGCGCGGGCTCTCGGCCGCCTCCAGCCGGCGCACCTCGGCGGCCCAGTCGGCGCGCGAAAGCCCGCGGAGGGTCCCCGCGGGGCCCTCGATCGTGTAGCCGGAGTCCTCCTCCCGGCCGGTGATCACCTGCACCGTCACATTGTGCGGATCAGCACCGACAATTTCCGCACGCCGATGCCAGCGGACGGTCCGCGACCGGCGCCGGAGAGATCCGCCCCGGCCGGGCACTGGTGCGCGGCCGGGCCTTGCTTTACTGTCGAGTAACTCCCATACCGGCGGTACGGAGGCCGTCGGCGTGGGCGCTCCCGCCGCAGCAATGGAGGTGCCCGGATGAGTGTGGCCGAGCTGGCCGGCCAGGTGGCCGGCAAGCTGACCGAGACCGTGCGCAGCGTCGAGGTGATGCGCCGCGCCGGGCTGGTGCCGTTCCCTCGCCTGGACGAGGGCCTGCGGTCCCTCGTCGCGATCCGCAAGTACGGCCCGTTCGCCGGCGCGAACCACATCGCCGCCCGGCGCGACGCGACCGCCGTGGGAATCGTCGACGACCTCGGCCCGCTCACCTTCAAGCAGCTCGACGACCAGTCCAACGCGCTCGCCCGCGCCTGGTCGCAGCGCGGCCTCGGCCCCGATTCGGTGATCGCCGCGCTGTGCCGCGACCACCGCGGCCTGGTGCTCACGATGGCCGCCTCGGGCAAGCTCGGCGCGCGGCTGCTGCTGATGAACACCGGGTTCGCCAAACCGCAGTTCGCCGACGTCGCCCAGCGCGAGGGCGTCACCGCGCTCGTCTACGACCAGGAGTTCACCGGCCTGCTCGACGCGATCGACGAGGACGTCGACCGGTATCTGGCCTGGGTGGACGAACCGGGCGGGCACGAGATCCCGGTGCTCGCCGAGATCGTCGCCAGCACCGACGACCGGCCGCTGCCCGCGCCGGCCAAACCCGGCGGTTTCGTCCTGCTCACCAGCGGCACCACCGGCACTCCCAAGGGCGCGCCGCGACCGCATACGTCCGCGCTGGCGTCGGCGCAGTTCCTGGACCGCATCCCGCTGCGCGCCGGCGAAGCGACCTTCATGGGCGCGCCGCTGTTCCACGGCACCGGGCTGTCGCAGTTCATCCTCAGCTTCGCGCTCGGCTGCACGGTGGTGATGCGCCGGAAGTTCGACCCCGAGGCCACGCTGAAGGGCGTCGCGAAGCACCGGTGCACCGCGCTCGTCCTGGTGCCGACGATGCTGCAGCGGATCGTCGACCTGCCGAAGGAGGTCCGCGACCGGTACGACACGTCGTGCCTGCGGATCATCTTCGTCGCCGGGTCCGCGCTGTCGCCGGATCTGGGCAACCGGGCGAACGAGCAGTTCGGCGACGTCGTGCACAACCTGTACGGCTCGACGGAAGTCGCGGTGGCGACGGTCGCGACGCCGGAGGACTGGAAGCGCGCGCCGGGCACGGTCGGCCGCGCGCCGGTCGGCTGCCGCGTCGCGCTGTACGACGAACACGGCACGAAGATCACCAAGCCGCACGTGACCGGTCGGGTGTTCGTCGGCAGCGGGCTCAGCTTCGGCGGCTACACCGACGGCCGCAACAAGGAGATCATCGACGGCCTGCTCTCCAGCGGCGACGTCGGCCACTTCGACGAGGACGGCCTGCTCTTCATCGACGGCCGCGACGACGAGATGATCGTCTCCGGCGGCGAGAACGTGTTCCCGATCGAGGTGGAGAACCTCTTGGTGGAGCGGGAAGACGTCCTGGAGGCGGCGGTGATCGGTGTCGAAGACCCGGAGTTCGGCGAGCGGCTCAAGGCGTTCGTGGTGCGGGCGGAGGGCTCGACGCTCGACGAGGAGGGCGTGCGCGAGTACGTGAAGGCGAACCTGGCGCGCTACAAGGTGCCGCGGGACGTGGAATTCCTGGACGAGTTGCCGCGCAACGCTACCGGGAAGGTGTTGCGGACCAAGCTGAGCTAGGGAAAAAGCCTGAGACGTAAGGATCTTGAACAGCCCGGACCTCAGCGGGCGACCCGGCGGCGGCGATGCGGCCCGCGCGCCGGCGTCCTCGACGCTCCGTCCGCAATGGAGCCGCTGCCGCTCGTCCAGTTGCGTGCCGACGGTTCGGTCCGGCGCGAATGCCGCGACCCCGGCCTGCGGCACCAGACCGGCAGTGCCGTCCACGCACACCTCCCCAGAGCTGCGCGCGACTGAAGGAAGCGAGCCGGTCAACGCAGCCGCGACCATGGATTTTGCCGCATCCGCTCAGCCGCCAGGATCACCAGTCCCAGCCGATGCCGAAGATGCCCGGTCCGAAGTCCAGCGCGATCGCGTGCACGCCGTTGCCGCTGTCGAGCCGCAGCCGGCGGCGGGAGGGGGCTTCGTCGGTGGCGTTCGCGTATTGCCAGCAGCGGGCGGGCACCGCGGTCGGGTCGAAGCGGATCTCCAGCAGGTACTCGCGGACCGGGCGGCGGAATTCGCGGTAATGCGTCGCCCGGCATTGCGGGTACGGCGGCCCGGAGTTGCGCAGGGTGTACTCGATGAGGTGCGTTTCGCCGCGTTCCAGCGCGCGGTCGAAGAGCAGTTCAGCCACCAGGATGCCGTGGTCGTCGTCCACTTCGGCGCGTCCGACGCGGCAGTTGCGCACCGGTTGCAGCTCGGGCACCGCCGTCGCGTCGCCCTGTGCGTACACCAGGAGCCAGCGGTCTTGACCGTCCGCACCGGACTGGAACACCGCGCGCGAGGTGACCGAGATCTGGCCGCCGTCGGCCGCGATGTCGCAGCGGTCGTGCAATCCGACCAGCTTCAGCTGGTGCTGCTGGTCGAGCGCGTCGGGCGCGCCGACGCGCTCCAGCAGCGGCTGCAGGATCTCGCGGGTGAACGTGACCGGTTCCTCGCCCGCCCGGTCCCGCCGGCTCGCGCCGCGCGGGCGAGGAGGCGGCAGCAGGCCGAGCAGCGCGCCGTCCGGGACGTCGAGGATTTCTTCCAGCACCCGCACCGCCGACAGCGACCCGGCCCGTTCCGGCTGCCGTTTGCCCGACTGCCAGTAGCTGAGCGCGGTGACGCTGACCGACGCGCCTCGCGCGCGCAGCCTTGCCTGGATCCGGTCCAGGGAAAGCCCGCTGGCTCCGATCGCGGCGCGCAGCGCGCTCGCGAAGGCGGTCCGGGCACCTTCGCCGGTGTCCGGACCGGCGTGCTCCGCATGCCGCTGCGTCATGTCCCGCCGCCCGCCCCCGCTGGTAACCGACCGTGCCGAGTCCGACACAGGCACGGTAGCAGCCGCCCGACCAGGTTGTACCGCCGTGCCATTCGGACGAACGGGCTAGTACTGGCAACTGTGAACCATTGCCGTGACCTGCACGGTCGCGATTCCATGGCCAGGACGGATCGCGCCGCCCCCGGCGCGTCCGGAGCCTCGGCCCCGGCAGCGCGGACCGCGCCCCGCGCCCGGCCGGCGGCCGCGCCTGGAACCGGTGGCCCGGCATGCCCCCAGAGGCCGGGCCACCGGTCATCCTCGCGGGCAGACCAGGAGCGCGATCCCCGTCAGCGGGGCGCGATCGCAGGCGATCGGCAGGGCGAAATTCCTTCGACGTGCTGGAGATCCTTCCGCAGCCGGGGTCGTGAGATGGCCGTGCCCACATTCCTGGTCCGGCTGATTCCCGACAGCCGGGAGCGAGCGGAACGGAGGTGAGCCCGAAGGGTTACCAGCGGGTAGGCTCCGGGCATGGTCTTGCGGCAGAACATCCTGATCACCGGAGCCAGCTCCGGTCTCGGCGAGGGAATGGCCCGGCAGTTCGCCGCTCGCGGCCGCAATCTCGCGCTGTGCGCCCGGCGCACCGAACGGCTCGACGACCTGGCCGCGGAGCTGCGTGCCGCGTACCCGGGGATCACCGTCGTCACGCGCGCGCTCGACGTCACCGATCACGACCGTGTCTTCGCGGTGTTCGAGGAATTCCGGACCGGACTCGGCAGGCTCGACCGCGTGATCGTCAACGCCGGGCTCGGCAAGGGACAGCCGGTCGGCGCGGGCCGGTTCGACGCCAACCGGCAGACCCTCGAAACCAACCTCGTCGCTGCGGTGGCCCAGATCGAGGCGGCGGCGGGCATCTTCCGCGAGCAGCGCGCCGGGCATCTCGCGGTGATCTCGTCGTTCATGGCGCTGCGCGGTTTCCCCGGGAACCTCACCGCGTACTCCGCGTCGAAGGCCGGGATCTCCGCGTTCGCCGACGGCGCGCGGCTGGAGCTGAGCAGCCTCGGCATCACGGTCACCGACGTGCGGCCCGGCTACATCAGCTCCGAGATGACCGCGCGTTCGACCAAACGCAATCCGCTGATGGTGTCGGCCGAAGCCGGTGCGCACGCGCTGGTCAAGGCGATCGAAGCGGAACCGAAGCGCACGTACGTGCCTTCGTGGCCCTGGGTGCCGCTGAGTCTCGCGGTACGCTTGGCGCCTGGCCGGTTGCTGCGGATGTTTTCCTGACGGGACGGCGCGAATGGGTGCGATCTATCTGATCCGGCACGGCCAGGCTTCGTTCGGCGCGGCGGATTACGACGCGTTGTCGCCGCTGGGTTTCGAACAGTCCGCATTGGTCGGTGCCGAGCTGAACCGGCGCGGGGTCGAGTTCGCGCAGGTGCGCTCGGGAACGCTGGCCCGCCAGCGGGACACCGCGGCGACCGCGCTGAAGGCCCTCGGCTGCGACGTGCCGGTGATAGAGGACGAACGCTGGAACGAGTACGACCACGTCGACCTCGTGCGGCACCACGCGGGCGGTGCGCCGCAACAGGATCCGCGCGAGTACCAGCGGCTGCTGGACGCCGCGCTGACCGCGTGGGTCGACTCCGGCGACACCGGTCCGTGCGCGGAAAGCTGGCCCGCGTTCCTCGGCCGCTGCACCGCGGCGCTGGCGGACCTGGCCGGCTCGCTGGGCAAGGGCGAGAACGGGCTCGTGTTCACCTCCGGCGGCGTGCTCGGCGCGGTCGCCGGGTCGTTGCTGGGCACACCGGGACCCGGGCTGCTGAAGCTGAACCGCGTCGCCGTGAACACCGGGATCACGAAGCTGACGTCCGGTCGCGGCGGCGTGACTTTGTTGTCCTTCAACGAGCATCCGCATCTCGAAGGCGAGAACGCGCGGCTGCTCAGCTACCGGTAGGAGGCCGGCGTGCGGTTCGGTGAGGTCACGATCGTGCCGGTGAACGGGCACGGTCCGGAAGACGTGGTCGTGGACGCCGAGGGCCGCGTCTACACCGGGGTCGACGACGGCCGGATCCTGCGCGTTTCGCCGGACGGACGGCGGATCGACCTGCTCGGCGACACCGGCGGCCGCCCGCTCGGGCTGGAACTGTACGGCGACGGCGAACTGCTGATCTGCGACGCCCGCGCCGGTTTGCTGACCATGCCGCTGGCCGGCGGCGAGACGACGACCCTCGCGACGTCCGGCGCGGGCCTGGACTTCGTGTTCTGCAACAACGCCGCGGTCGCCGCCGACGGCACGGTCTACTTCACGGATTCGTCGCGCCGCTTCGGCATCGACAACTGGCGCGACGACCTGATCGAACAGACCGCGGGCGGACGGCTGCTGCGCCGTACGCCGGACGGCCGCATCGACCTGCTCGCCGACGGCCTCCAGTTCGCGAACGGCGTCGCGCTGCCGCCGGACGAGTCCTTCGTGGCGGTCGCCGAAACCGGCGCGTGCCGGGTCAGCCGGGTCTGGCTGACCGGTCCGCGGTCCGGCGACCGCGACGTCCTGGTCGACGACCTGCCGGGCTTCCCGGACAACATCGCGACCGGTTCGGACGGGCTCATCTGGATCACCGAGGCGAGCCCGCGGCTGCGCGCCCTCGACGTCGTGCGCCGCCTGCCCGCGCCGGTCCGGACGGCGGTGCGCGCGTTGCCGGATTCCCTGCAGCCCGCCCCGAAACGCCGGGTCGGCGCGCTCGCGGTCACCCCGGACGGCGCGGTGGTGCGGGAACTGCGCGGCGAGATCCCGGGATTCCATGTGCTGGTGGGCATCCGCGAGTACCACGGCCGGCTGTGGTTCGGGTCGTTGGAAGAGAACGCGATCGCCTACACGGATCTCTGAAAGGCTGCTTGACTCTCACACCGGGTCAGGCGGTCAACTCGAAGGCGTCATGTTCAGTATCGGAGACTTCGCCCGGCACGGCCGGGTTTCGGTCCGCATGCCCGTCATCGGACCGCTCTACGACGAGCTTTCCCGGCGAATGGAGGCGGCGGGCATCGCCTGCACCGGACCCGGGGCGGCCTATCACGAGGACGTCCCGGAGGGCGACGGCAAGGTCGTCGTCCACGCCGCCGTCGAGGTTTCCGCCCCGCTGGATCGACGTGAACGGCTGCCAGCCGACCGGCTATCCGCGCGAGGTCAACCTGGAGTGCCCGGAAAACCGCGACGACTGGGTGACGGAATTCCAGGCCTCGGTGATCCGGGCCTGATCAGCGGCCAGTCCACTGTGGACTGCGCCCCGCGGACCAGGCGGCGTAGAACTCCTTGTGGTCCTTCGCGGTCATCAGCAACGCCTGCGTGATGGCTTCCAGTTCGATCGAGCTGCCGAGGTCGCTGTCGAGTTCGCGGGTCAGCAGCACCTTCGTGGTGGAGTACGCCAGCGCCGGGCCGTCCGCGAGCCGTCGTGCCAGTGCGGCGGCTTCGCCGGCCAGTTCGGCGTCCGGCACCACCCGGTTCGCCAGGCCGATCGCTTCGGCGCGCGCGGCGGGGAGTTTGTCGCCCAGCATCAGCAATTCCGTCGCGCGGCCGAGACCGACCAGGCGCGGCAGCAGGTACGCCGAGCCCATGTCCGCGCCCGCCAGGCCGACCTTCGTGAACAGGAACGCGAACTTCGCCGATTCGGCCAGCAGCCGGAAATCGCTCGCCAGCGCGAGGACCGAACCGGCGCCCGCCGCGACGCCGTTGACCGCCGCGATGATCGGGATCGGCGTTTCGCGCATGGCTTTCACCACCGCACCGGTCATCCGGGTGAATTCGAGCAGTTCCGCGGTGTCCATTTTCTGCAGTTCGCCGATGATTTCCTCGACGTCGCCGCCCGAGCAGAACCCGCGGCCCTTTCCGGTGAGCACGAGCACCCGCACGTCGCCGCGGTGCGGCAGTTCGGCGACGAGGTCGCGCAGATCGGCGTAGACGTCGAAGGTGAGCGCGTTGAGCTTTTCCGGACGGTCGAAGGTCACCGTCGCGACCCCGTCGTCCACCGTGAACTCGAAATGCTCCCACGACTTCGTGAGCGGGACGCTGGCGCGGAACGGGCTCATTTCTGGATTCCTCCACCGTCGAGTACGAGGGTCTGTCCGTTGATCGCGGCCGCCTCCGGGGCGGCGAAAAACTCCACGGCGTACGCGATTTCGCCGGGTTCGAGCAGCCGCCCGAGCGGGGAGGCGGCGGCGAGCGCGGCTTCCGCGTCGGCCTCGTCGCGGCCGGTGCGCTCGCGGATCCGGGCGACTGAAGTCGCGGTCATGTCGGTGCGCACGAACGACGGGCACACCGCGTTCGCCGTGACGCCCGTGCCCGCCACTTCAGCCGCCACCGCGCGCATCAGGCCGACCGCCGCGTGCTTCGACGCCGTGTAGCCGGAGGTGTAGCGCGCGCCAGCCAAGCCGGCGGTCGACGCGATCGTGATGATCCGTCCGTAGTCGCGTTCGCGCATCCCCGGCAACACCTCGCGGGTGCACAGGAACGCGCCGGTCGCGTTCACCTCGAACTGGCCGCGCCAGTCGTCGAGACCTGTCTTCGCCAGCGGCGCGCTTGAGGACACGCCCGCGTTGTTGACC
The DNA here is from genome assembly GCF_046195355.1 of Amycolatopsis sp. VS8301801F10. NCBI lineage: Bacteria > Bacillati > Actinomycetota > Actinomycetes > Pseudonocardiales > Pseudonocardiaceae > Amycolatopsis > Amycolatopsis sp. VS8301801F10. The sequence goes on from NZ_CP176065.1 coordinate 3,899,303, forward strand.
AGCACGTCGACCGGTCCGAGCTGGGCGAAATAGGCGCGGACGGCGGCCTCGTCGGTCACGTCGCATTCGGCGCGGCCGGGGGAGTGCACGGTCGCGCCGGCGCGGCGGAACCGCTCGGCGACGGCCGCGCCGATGCCGCGGGTGCCGCCGGTGACCACGACGATCCGGTCGGAAAAACTGCTCACTCCCGAAAGCTACACTGCAGCGGGCTGAGGTGTATAGAGTTGCCTCGTGCCCGACACCGAACCCGCCCGCACGCCCCAGGAGCTCGTGATGACGCTGCTGGGCAGCTACGTGCGCCCGCGCGAGAGCAGGCGCGTGTGGTCCGGCGGCCTCGTCGCGCTGCTGCACGAGCTGGGGTTCTCCGACGGTGCGGCCCGGATCGCGCTGACCCGGCTGGTGCGCCGCGGCCTGCTGTCCCGGCACCGCGAGGGCAGGCTGGTGCACTACTCGCTGACCCCGCGCACGGTCGCCCTGCTCGACGACGGCGACCGGCGGATCTTCGGCCTCGGCCGCCGGGACGAACCGGCCGGGACCTGGACCGTGCTGTGGCAGAACATCCCGGAAACCCGGCGCCAGTCCCGCGAACGGCTGGTGCGGCGGCTGCGCTTCCTCGGCTTCGGCCCGGTCCAGGACGGCACCTGGCTCGCCCCGCACGACCGGGAGGCCGAGGTGCTCGCGCTGCTGAACGAACTCGAAGTCGCCGAACACGCCGGGCTGATGCTCGGCACGCCGTCCGCCGCGCTGGACGTGCGCCGGCTCGCCGGACGCGCCTGGGACCTCGACGGGCTGTCCGCCCGCTACGCCGCGTTCGTCGCCGAATTCGGCGGCGTCCCGCGCGAACTCGGCGACCCGGAAGCGTTCGCCGTGCGCACCCGCCTGGTGCACACCTACCGCGAATTCCCTTCGCTGGACCCGGAGCTGCCGTCCGAGCTGATCCCCGCGCCGGGCACGCGGGCCGCCGCGGTCAAGCTGTTCCACGACCTGTATTCGGCGCTCGCGCCACCCGCCCAGCGCCACTTCGACCGCACCCTGTCCACGAGATGAGGAACCCGATGACCGGACCAGACGACACCCAGGCCGCGCTCAGCTACACGTCCTATCTGGCGCTCGACGAGGTGCTCGCCGCGCAGCGCCCGCGCTCGGACGAACACGACGAACTGCTGTTCATCGTGATCCACCAGGTCTACGAGCTGTGGTTCAAGCAGATCCTGCACGAGGCCGCGTTCCTGCAGGAGAACCTGGAAGCGGGCAACACCGCGCACGCCATCCGCACGCTGCGCCGCATCCTGACCGTGCTGAAGGTGGTGGTCGCGCAGATCGACGTGCTGGAGACGATGACGCCCAGCCAGTTCACCAGCTTCCGCGCCCGCCTCGACGCGTCGAGCGGCTTCCAGTCCGGCCAGTTCCGCGAGCTGGAGGCGGTGCTCGGCCGCCGCGACGAACGCGTGTTCGCGCACTATCCGGACGGCGGCGAGCAGCGCGCCCGGATCGCCGACGCGATGCGCCGTCCGTCGGTGTTCGACTCGTTCCTGACCTATCTGTCCGGAAAGGGCTACCCGGTCGCCGCCGACCGCGACGTGACGCGTCCGGTGGAGCCGTCGCCGGAACTGCAGGAAGTGCTGCTCAAGGTCTACCACGACGACGGCGGCCCGTCGGTGCTCGCCGAGGCGCTGGTCGACCTCGACGAGGGCCTGCAGGAATGGCGCTACCGGCACGTGAAGATGGTCGAGCGCACGATCGGCGACAAGACCGGCACCGGCGGTTCGTCCGGCGCGGCCTACCTGCGCACCACGCTGTTCACCCCGATGTTCCCGGACGTGTGGGCCGTCCGGAGCCGGCTGTGACCACAGTGGAATCCTTGCGCGCCAAGGAAAACGCGCTCGCCCCGCACTACTCGCGGTTCCGGGTGGCCGACCGGCTGCTGTTGTCCGCGCATTCGCACCAGGCCTGGCCGGACGTCGCCGAAGAGGGTCTGCGCGAAGCGTTCGCCGACGCCGCGGAGGAGGTGGACGAGAAGTGGGGCCGGGCGTTCGCGAAGGCCGACGAGCTGCGGAACGGGTTCCGGCAGTGGCTGTCCGATCCGCACGGCGACTACGCGCTCGGCCAGAACACGCACGAACTCGTGCTGCGGTTCCTGTCCGCGATCGACCTGCGCAAGCGACTGCGATTGGTGACCACGGACGGGGAATTCCACACTCTGCGCCGTCAGCTCGCCCGGTTGGCCGAGGAAGGCGTCGAGGTCGTCCGCGTGCCCGCCGCTCCGGTCGCGACGTTGGCCGAACGGCTCGCCGAACAGGTCGACGGCCGCACCGCCGCGGTGCTCACCTCGGCAGTGCTGTTCGAGACGTCGTGGATCGTGCCGGGCCTCGCGCATCTGGCGGAAACGTGCCGGAGCCGCTCGGTCGAGCTGGTCGTCGACGCCTACCACGCGGTCGGCGCGGTCCCGTTCCCGCTGCACGACCTCGGCCTCACCAACGCGTGGGTGCTCGGCGGCGGCTACAAGTACCTGCAGCTCGGCGAGGGCAACTGCTTCCTGCGGCTGCCCGCGCACGCACAGGAGCTGCGGCCAGTGATCACCGGCTGGTACGCGGAATTCGGGGCCCTCGCCGACAAACGCCGCCCCGACGAGGTCGCGTACGCACCCGGCGGCGACCGGTTCGCCGGAGCCACCTACGACCCGTCGAGCCACTACCGCGGCGTACGCGTGCAGCGGTTCTTCGCCGAGCACGGACTCACCGCCGAGTTCCTGCGCGAGGTGTCGCAACACCAGGTCGGCCTGCTGGCCAGCTGCTTCGACAGCCTCGGCCTTCCGGACGACGTGGTGACCCGCGACCGCGAGACCCCGCTCGAGAGCATCGGCGGGTTCCTCTCGCTGCGCAGCCCAGTCGCCGGGCACCTGTGCGAACGCCTGGCCGCGCACGGCGTACGGACCGACAGCCGGGGCCAGTACCTCCGGTTCGGACCCGCGCCCTACCTGTCGGATGAACAACTGGAGACCGCGATTTCCACCCTTCGGGAAGCAGTCGCGGATCTGGGGTGAAGCACCCGGGATGCGGGTGGTGGCCCGGAGAACGGCGAAGTAGGTTGACGGTGTGCACCGCGGAACGGGCAACCCCTGTTCCCCGGTGCGCACCGTTCGCACATTTGCGCGGCCACGAGCCGCGTGGGAGACAAAGGAGTCACCACCGTGACCGAAGGCGTGTTCGGCCGGCACAGCGGCCATGAACAAGTCGTGTTCTGCCACGACGAGGCCAGCGGGCTGAAAGCCATCATCGGCATCTACTCCACCGCTTTGGGCCCGGCCCTCGGCGGCACCCGGTTCTACCCGTACGCCACTGAGGACGCCGCGCTCGACGACGTTCTCGCGCTCTCCAAGGGAATGGCGTACAAGAACGCGCTCGCCGGGCTCGACCTCGGCGGCGGCAAAGCTGTCATCATCGGCGACCCGAACACGCTGAAGTCCGAAGCGCTCCTGCGCGCGTACGGCCGGTTCGTGGAATCCCTCGGCGGCCGCTACATCACCGCCTGCGACATGGGCACGTACGTCCGCGACATGGACGTGGTCGCCCGCGAGACCCGGCACGTCACCGGACGGTCCCCCGAGGACGGCGGCGCGGGCGACTCCTCGGTGCTCACCGCTTTCGGCGTGTACCAGGGGATGCGCGCTTCGGCGGACCAGGTGTGGGGCGTGCCGGAGCTGACCGGCCGCCGCGTCGGCGTGGCCGGAGTCGGCAAGGTCGGCCACATTCTCGTCGGCCACCTGGTGGAGGCGGGCGCTCGCGTGGTGATCACCGATGTCGCGCCCAGCGCGGTGGACCGCACCCGGGCGGCTTATCCCGAGGTCGAGGTGGTGTCCGATGTGGACACCATGATCGGGACCGAACTGGACGTCTTCGCCCCGTGCGCGATGGGCGGCGTGCTCACTGACGAGACCGTGGCCGCGCTGCGCGCGCGAATCGTCTGCGGCGCGGCGAACAACCAGCTCGCGCACCCCGGCGTCGACAAGCTGCTGAACGACCGAGGCATCCTGTTCGCCCCGGACTACCTGGTGAACGCGGGCGGCGTGATCCAGGTGGACGACGAACGCCACGGCTTCGACTTCGCCCGCGCCCAGCGCAAAACCGCGGCCATCTTCGACACCACGAAAGCGGTGTACGAACTGGCGAAGGCCGACGGCGTACCTCCCGCCGCCGCTGCCGACCGCCTGGCCGAACGCCGGATGGCGGACGTAGGCCGCCTGCGCTCGATTCTCACGGTGTAGCTCCGAAAGGCCGGGAGGGGAGCCCTGGGGGAATCAGATTCCCTCCGGGTTCCCCTCCCGGCCCCCGCACATCAAGGAGCGGCGATCAGCCGCTCTTGCGCCGGAAAGTCCGCTTGTTGGCCGCCGGCCCGTGCGCGTGCTGGCTCTGCTGCCCGGCGTTCTCGTGCGCGGCGCCCTCGCGGGCCTTGGCCTGCTTCCGCTCCAATGCCTCGCGGAACTTCCGCTTGACGTCGCCCTCCCCGTCGCTGGGTGCCGGTTGCGCTTCACTCATGGCTGACCTCCGAAGGTGACGACGTGATACCCCGTCAGACTGGCGCCCTTCGCGCACGTTGGCGAGCCATTTCAGAGCGACGCCACCCGGCGGTGGCCCGATTCGGCCGCCCGTCTCGGCGCGGGCACGACCGCTTCCGCGAACCCCGGCCGGACCCGCCGAACCGCGCGCTTTCCGGCCCCGGCGAGCAGCCCGAACCCGGCCGCACCAGCCAAGATCGCCGCGGCCCATCCGGTCGCCGCGGTGAAGACCAGGGTCCCGGACCGGGCGTAGACGAACCCGGAAAGCACCGCCCAGCCCACCGCCGTCACCCCGGCCGCGGCGAGGGGAGTCGTGAGCACCGCCACTGCGCAGACCGCGAGCGCGACGCCCGCCACGGCGCAACCGGGATGCGCGGTGGCGAGTTTCGCCGCGATCGCCGCCGCCACCACCGCCACACACCCGAACGGGAACCCGAACCCGCCGGCGAGCCGTTCTTCAGTACGCATGCCCCATGGCACCCCGCGCGGGCGCGCGAGGAGGGACCCGCGGACGGGTTCCGTACGCTCCCGCGCGCGTTATTGACGGCTTGTTGACCCGCTCAAGCTCGCGCGGCCGCCCGGACGATCGCGGCCACGATCTCCGGCCACAGCGGTTCCGGCAGGTCGTGGCCCATGCCCGGAAGGACGACCAGCTCCGCGTCCGGGATCGCGGCCGCGGTGGCTTTCCCGCCGCTGACGTCGATCATCACGTCGGAGTCGCCGTGCAGCACGACGGTCGGCACCCGGACGCCGCGCAGTCGTTCGGTGCGGTCGCCCGACGCGACGACGGCGGCGGCCTGGCGCTGCATCCCGGCCGGATTCCGGCCCCGGTCGTAGTTGCGGGCCGCCTTGCGCCGCAGGTACTCCTCGGCGGCCGGATAGCCCGGCGACCCGGTCACGCGGTAGTTCGCGACGCTCTGGTCGATCTGCTCCTCGCGCGTTTCCGGAGCCGGCCTGGTGAGCGTCTCCAGCGCGGCGGGCGAGACCTGGCCGACCGACGGGTCGCCGGTCGTCGACATGATCGACGTCAGGCTCAGCAGCCGGTCCGGGTGGTCGATCGCGACCTGCTGCGCGATCATCCCGCCCATCGACGCGCCGACCAGGTGCGCCTTCGCGAAACCGAGCGCGTCGAACAGCCCCACGGTGTCGTCCGCGAGGTCCGACAGCAGGTACGGCGCCGGAGCCGTGCCCGCGACGATCCCGGCGAGGTCCGGCGTGCCGAGCTCGCCGAACCAGGTGGACAAGCCCGCGTCGCGGTTGTCGAAGCGCACGACGTGGAAGCCGCGGCTCGCGAGCAGCTCGCAGAAACCCTCCTCCCAGGTGATCATCTGGGCGCCGAGGCCCATCACCAGGACGATCGGCGGGGCGGCCGGATCGCCGAACGTGTCGTACTCGAGTTCGAGGCCGTTGGCCTGTGCGCGGGGCATGCCCCGATGATGCCGCAGCGCGGAACCGCGTGTGGCCGAGCCCGCCGGTCGCCGGTTACGGTGCACGGCATGCCGACTCCGCGTGCCGGACAGCGCGCCCGGTCCCGTTCCGCCTCCGGGCTGCCCGCCGTCACCGCGAAGAAGGTGATCGACGCGGCGGTCAAGCTCACCGTCGAACGCGGTCTGGAGAACTGGACGCTGCGGCAGCTGGCCGCCGCGATCGGCGCGTACCCGGCCGTCGTCTACCACCACGTCGGGGACCGCGACGCGGTGGTGTGCGCGGTGCTCGACCGGGTCGTCGGCCAGCTGCGGCTGCCCGACGACGGGCTGGACTGGCAGGACTGGTTCGTCGAACTGCTCACCGGCCTGCGCGAGCTGCTGCGCAAGCATCCGGGCACGGCCCGCCGGATGGCCTCGTTCGGCCCGTCGGTGGCCGCGGCCACGCCCACGGTCGACCGCGGCGTGCGGATCCTGCTGGAAGCGGGCTTCGGCGACGAGAGCCCGCTCGCCTACGCCATGCTCACCACCACCGCGTGCCAGTACGTCGCGCTGGAGGACGACCGGGACTGCAGCCTCGCGTTGCGCCTGGACAACACCGAGGAGTACGCCTCCTACCGCGACCGCGAGGACCTGCCCGGCATGGCCGCGAACGGCCGCGCGATGCAGCAGCTGCTCAGCGACCCCGAGGCGGCCTCCGGCTACCATCCGCAGCTGTTCGAGTTCGCGATCCGCACCTGCCTCGACGGGCTCGCCTGCCGATTGGCCCGGACGCGCGGCTGAAATTCGCGAAATTGCCCGGTTCGGGCGTCCGCACTGGGCCGTCGGTGTGGTCGTGGGGGAAAGTCGGGCCGCCGCTTCGCCGACCGACACCGTTTCGACGCCTTCCCGGCGTAGCGTGGACAGTTACCGGGGGCCTCGCCTCCGGAAGGGGCCCCCGGCACTTTCCTCCCCCCTCGTGGTGCCGGGGGCTCTCCTTCCGGGTGCGTCAGTGCTGGGGCGGATGCTGGATCGCCGGGAACACCTTGCCGACCACGGTCACGAGCGACATGGTCAGCAGCGTGTGCACCTGGCGCCGGTCCAGCGAGCGGTGCACGAGCCATTCGCGGCCCGCCGCCTTCACCATGCCGGCGAACGCGCGCACCGCGGCGTTCAGCTCCTCGCCGTGCTCGCTGTCGCGGGACAGCCCGACCGCCTCCAGGACGCGGTCGGCCGACGCGCGGTCGGCCTCGGCGACGATCCGGTCCACCTCCGGGTCGCGGCCGATGCCCTCCGGCGCGATCGCGGCGAGCCACAGCTTCTCCTGCTCGCGCACCATGTCGAGCAGCCAGTCGATGGCGGCGTCCGCGCGCACTTCCAACGGGCCGTCCGGCAGAATCTGCACCGCAATCCGCGGCACAGTAAGCGCCCGCCGAACGATTTCGAGGTACAACTCCCTTTTCGTTCCGAAATAATGATTGATCAGTCCGCGGGCCACGCCCGCCTCGGCGGCGATGTCCGAAGTGGACACTTCTGAATACGGTCGTTCGCCGAACAGCCGCGCCGCACAGGCGTAGATCTGCTCTTTGCGTTCGTCCGGTTCGAGTCGCCGCCACTTCGGCGCCGGATCGGTGCTCATGGCATCAGTTTGGCATGATCGGTTCAGTACGGCGGATTAATCGGGCCGAATGTCGCGGCGGAAACACGTTCGGCTGCTACCGCGCGGTATGGGTTGACGGCACCGCTCAGTCCGGAAGCTCGAGCGGTGCGAGATCCGCGAAACGGTCGCCCGGACCGGGATTCGCCGGATCGCTCGCGCCGCCGAAGTGCCGCTGCACGCCCCACACCGCGTTGAGCGCGGTCTGCACCGCGCCCTCGGCCCAGCCCGCCGTCCACGAGATGTCGTCTCCCGCGAGGAATAAACCGCGATAGCGCTCGGGCAGTGAATCCTGCACGAAATGCGTGAAAAGCCGGTGCTGGTACCGGTAATGCCCGGGAAGGTTCGCCTTGAACGCGCCCATGAAATGCGGTTCGGCTTCCCACGAAACGGTGACCGGGTCGCCCACGATGTGCCGCCGGACGTCGACGCCGGGGTAGATCTCGCGCAGCGACTGCAGCATCACCTCGACGCGGTCGGACACGCTGAGCGGCAGCCACTTCAGCGAATCGTCGGCCCACGTGTAGGACAGGCAGATCACCGCGGGCCGGCCCGGGTCGTCGCCGAGAAGGTAGGTGCCGCGCGGCATCCGGTCGGTGAGCGTCATGCTCATCGTGTCGCGGCCGGTGACCGGGTCGCGGTCGAGCCAGAACGGGCGGTCCACCGGCACGAACACCTTGGAGGACGCCATGTAGTGCGTGCGCTCGATCGCCGTCCAGTGGTCGATCGGGAACAGCGCCTCGTCGCATTCGATCTTCGACAGCAGCATCCAGCTCTGCGCGGTGAACACCGCCGCGCCGAACGTGCGGATGCGGCCGGAGGCGTCGGTGACGGTGATGTTGTTCGGCGCGGTGCGGTGCAGCCGCGTGACCCCGGGCCGCGGCTGGCCGTTTTCGTGCAGGGAAGCCAGATTCGTGCCGGACGGCCAGTGCGCGAGCTTGTCCGGGACGTGCTCCCACAGCCGCTTCGGGAGCTGTCCGCTGCCGCCGACGATGCTGCGGTGCTCGTCGTCCGCGCCGGTGTAGACGACGCGGAGGATTTCGAGAATCGAGTTCGGGAAGTCGGTGTCCCAGCCGCCGGTGCCGAATCCGACCTGGCCGAAGATCTCCCGATGCCGGAACGAGGAAAACGCCGGGGAATCGCACAGGAATCCGTAGAAGGTCTGGTTGTCGAGCCGGGGCACCAGCTCGTTCCAGATCTTTTTGATCGTCGCGACGTCGCGATTGCGGATCGCGGTCTGCATCTCGGCGAACGACGCGTGCTCGTCCAGCGTGCGCTGCCACGCTCGCGCCACTTCGCCGTACACTTCGGGCAGTTCCTCGGGCGTGCGCGCGTAATGGCTTTGCCCCTTGAGGTCGACGACTGTGCTCGGCGTGGCGGGCGAAAGCGGGTTCGGGAACGGCGTGGTTTCCAGCCCGGCCTTGTCGATGTAGTGGAACAGCGACGTCGAAGACGGCGGAAACCGCATCGCGCCCATCTCGGCGACCACGTCGTCGGGCAGGCCGGGGAAGCGGTGCGTGCGCAGCCGTCCGCCGAGGCCGTCGATCTCGTACACCACCGGCCGCAGCCCGAGCTTCATCAGCTCGTAGGCGGCCACGATGCCGGAGAGCCCGCCGCCGATCACCGCGACCTCGGCGCCGTGCGCCTGCTCGGGCACGCTGCCGAGCCCGGCCGGATGCGCGAGGTAGTCGTCGTAGGCGAACGGGAAGTCGGGGCCGAACATCGTGATCGGCCTGCCGGGTTCCTCGGTGTGGATCGCGGCGGGAACTGCGGAGGTCATGCCCGGGGTCCTTCGGTGAGAGAGCGGTAGAGCGACGGCCGCCGGTCGGCCAGGTACGGGGTTTCGGCTCGCGCCTGGGCGAGCACCGCGGGATCGATCTCGGCGAACAGCAGCTCTTCGCCCGGCCCGGCCTTCGCGACGACTTCCTCCGGCGACGCGACTGTCGAGCGGCCGCAGTAGCTGAGTTCGCCTTCGGTGTCGCAGCGGTTCGCGTACACGACGTACAGCTGGCTTTCGTGCGCGCGAGCCGGAATGAGCAGGTCGGCGACGCGCTCGTACGGCCGCATCAACGCCGTGGGCACGAGCAGCAGTTCCGTGCCCGCGAGCGCGTGCGCGCGGACCAGTTCGGGGAACTCGACGTCGTAACAGATCAGCAGACCGGCGCGGAGACCGTTGAAATCTGCCTGCACCACCGGTTCGTCACCCGGCGAGAACTGGTCGCGGTCGAGGTCGCCGAACAGATGGGTCTTGCGGTAGTTCGCGAGCCGTTCCCCTTGCGCGGACAGCAGTTGCGCCGAGTTGTACACCGTGTCGCCGGCACGCTCGGGGTAGCCGTAGACCACCGCGATCTTGTGCTTGGCCGCCAACTCGCCCAGCTCGGCCGCGCGCGGTCCGTCCGCCGGTTCAGCCAGCTCCGCGACAGCCTTCGCGCCGATGTGGTAGCCCGTCGTGCCCATTTCGGCAGTCACGATCAGCTCGGCGCCGCGCTCCGCCGCCGCGGCCATCGCTTCCGGCAGCCGCTCGAACGGCCCTTGCTGGACGGCGATGATCATTGGACCGGCTCCGCGAGCCGCGAGCGGCGGACGCTGTAGCCGAAGTAGATGACGAGGCCGAGCAGCATCCACGCGCCGAACACGATCCAGGTCGCGCCGTCGAGGCTGAACATCATGTAGGCGCAGCAGAGCACCCCGAGGACCGGCGTGACCGGCGAGAACGGCACCCGGAAGGTGCGTTCGGCGTCGGGACGGCGTTTGCGCAGGATCAGCACGGCGACGTTGACCAGCCCGAACGCGAACAGCGTCCCGATGCTGGTGGCGTCGGCGAGCTTGCCGAGCGGGACGAAGGCGGCGAGCACCGCGACGAACCCGGACACCACGAGCGTATTGGTGCGCGGCACGCCGGTTTTCGGATGCACCGCGGAGAGCGACTTCGGCACCAGCCCGTCGCGGGACATGGCGAACAGGATCCGGGTCTGTCCGTAAAGGACAGTCAGCACGACGCTGGAGATCGCCACGAGCGCGCCGATCGCGAGCAGGATCGCCCAGAGCGGGTTGCCGGAAATCGTGGTGAGCACGTGCGACAGCGCGGCCTGCTTGTCGCCGAACTCCTGCCAGGGCAGCGCACCGATCGCGGCGACCGCGACGAGGCAGTAGAGAACGGTCACGATGCCGAGCGACAGCAGAATCGCGCGCGGCAGGTCACGCTGCGGGTCGCGGGCTTCCTCGCCGGCGGTGGACGCGGCGTCGAACCCGATGTAGGAGAAGAACAATTTCGCCCCGCCGGCGCTCATCCCGGCCAGCCCGAGCGGCAGGAAGGGCGTGAAGTTCTGCGCCCGGACCGCGGTGAAGGCGATGGCGCAGAACAGGATCAGCGTGCCGATCTTCACCACGACCATGATCGCGTTGGCCCGCGCGCTTTCCTTCGCGCCGGACAGCAACAGCACCATCGCGAGCAGCACGACGACGATCGCCGGGATGTTGACCAGCCCGCCGTCCCCCGGAGGCCCGCTGAGCGCGTCCGGCAAGGCGACGCCGAACGCCAGGTGCAGCAGCTCGTTGACGTACTGCCCCCACCCGACCGCGACCGACGCGACCGAGACGCCGTACTCCAGCACCAGACACCACCCGCACACCCAGGCGACCAGCTCGCCGAGGGTCGCGTACGCGTAGGAGTAGGAGGAGCCGGAAAGCGGGATCATGCCCGCGAGCTCGGCGTAGGAAAGCGCGGAGAACAACGCGGTGATCCCGGCCAGCACGAACGAAACCACGACCGCGGGCCCGGCCACCGGAACCGCCTCGCCGAGCACCACGAAGATCCCGCTGCCCAGAGTGGCCCCGATGCTGAGCATGGTCAGCTGACTGAGCCCGAGCGACCGCTTCAACGGCCCGCGATCCGCCTCGGCGACCAAATCGGCGACCGGTTTGCGACGCAGCATCGCCGCGGCGAGCCTCCCGCGAGAAGGACTGGAGGAGGTAGTGCTCACCGGGCGGCTCCTAGCGATGGATTGTGACGGCACTGTCGACTTCGAGCCACGGTATCGATCGAAAATTGCCCCGAGAACCGAGATCTGTTGCGGAAAGGGGGTGGGGGTGGGTGGTTCATTGCGCTCTCGGGTCGGGTTCCGGCGGGGGTGCTGCCTGGGCCGGGTGGGGTTGGGGCGGTTCCTGACTCTAAGTGATCGGGGGTCGGGGCTTTCGGTGGTGGGTTTGTTCCCGCAGGCTGCGGGCTGGGCGGGGTGAGGACGTGGGTGGGGCTGGGGTGCTGGGCGCGCGGCTTATCTGCGTAGGCCGAGGGCGGCGGGATGCGGGAGTTTGGTGAGGTTGGGGTGCCGGGCGCTTTGGGGTGGTCGGTGGGCTTGTCTGCAGAGGCCGAGGGCGGCGGGGCGCGGGAGTTCGGTGAGGTCGGGCACCGGGCGTGCTCGGGGCGGTGGGCTTGCCCGCGCAGGCTGCGGGCCGGTGGGGGTGAGGGAGTCGGGCGTGCGCAGTCGGTTGGTGGGCTTGTCCACGCAGGCCGAGGGCTGGGCGTGGAGCTGACGCGATCGGGCGAGAGCGGATGCCGGGGGCGTGTTCGGGCGGAGGTTTCGCGGAACCGGCGTGTCGATCGTGCGGCACTCGCCTCCAGCAGGCCTGACCGGTCAGGCGGAGATCTGGGGATGGCGGGTTCCGGCTGCAGGGCGGACGCGGGTGGGACGGCTTCGCGGTCGGGGCTGGCGGCGGAGGGCAGGGAGGCGTGCGAGCAGCCGCGATGGCTGTGGCACGAGCCGAACCGCCGGATGGCGGGAAGCGGAGTGGGCGGGAGTCGCTTGGGAGCAGTTTGTTGCCCGACGGCGAGCGGGCGTGGCTGGGGGCCTGGCAGGGCTGGGTGCCTGGGCAGCGAGCGGAGCTTGCCGGAGGGGGCTCGGTGCTGGGAGATGAGCCGGGAAAGCGGGGCAGCGAGGGGCAGGTGGTGTCTGCCGGGGGCTGGATACCGGGCGGTGGGCTGGGGCGGCGCGGGTGAAGGTTGCCGGGCTGGGCGGTGAGTCGCGAGAGCGGGGCAGGAGCGTCTGCCAGGGGCTGGATACCGGGCGGTGAGCTGAGGCGGCGCGGTGGAGGTTGCCGGGCTGAGCGGTGAGTCGCGAGAGCGGAGCAGCACGGCGGCGGTGGCCGGGTGCCGGGATTGGTCGATCGGGTGTGGATGCTGCGGGTTCAGTGGCTGAGCGGAGCCCCGCCCCAGGACGCCAGGGTCGGCTGGCCCCTCGAAAGCACCGCGATCAGGAGGCGGGTGCTTCCGGGAGCAGCAGCGTGAACGTCGGCGGATCGGGGCGCGAGAGGCGCAATCGGCCGCCCTCGGCTTCGGCCAGGCTTCTTGCCAGGCGGAGGCCGATGCCGTGTCCGCCGGGGGTGTGGTCGGAGAACGGGTCGCGTTCGCCCAGGTCCGGGCCTTCGTCTACGACGTCCACGGCCAGCGCGCCGCCGGCGTCTCGGGCTCGGATGGTGATGGTGCCTTCGCCGTGGTTCACCGCGTTGTCCAGCAGCACCGCGAGCACTTGCCGGACCGCGGGGGCTGATGCGCGCACGGGCGGCGGGTCGATGATTTCCAGGCGCAGTTCGCGGCGGTCGGGCAGCGGGACGTCGTTCAGTTCCGTCAGGAGGGCGGGCAGGTCCAGTTCGTCGCGCGGGGCGCGGCGTTCCCGGGACAGCGCGAGCAGGTCTTCGACGGTCCTTTCCAAGCGGTCGGCCGCGGTGATTCCGGCGCGGATGGCCGCATACGGGTCACGGCCGGGGGTTTCCAGCGCGGATTCCAGTTGCAGGCGCAGCCCGGCCAGGGGAGTGCGGAGCTGGTGCGAGGCCTCGGCGGAGAAGGCGCGTTCCCGTTCCAGGGTTTCGCCGATCCGGGTCGCGGTGACGTCCAGTGCCGCGCCGACGCGGTCGATTTCCGGGATCGCCGAGCGTCGGGACCGGGCGGAGAAATCGCCTTCGCCCAGCCTTGCCGCGGCGCAGGCCAGGTCTTCCAGCGGGCGCGTCAGGCGCGCGGCGATCCGCCGCGCCACCAGCCAGCTTCCGAGCACCGCGCCGATCGCGCAGCCGGCCATCACCAGCCAGGTGATGCCGACGTCGCGGGTCAGCGCCGACCGGGGAAGCGCCGCGCGCACGATGCCGGTGAGGCGCGCCCCGGTCAGCACCGGGACGGCCAGCACGTCCTCGTCGCCGACCTTCTGGTTCAGCATGTCGCTGCGGGTCACGGCGACTCCGCGCACGACGTCGTCCGCGGTCCGCGGTCCTTCCCCGGCTAGGAGATGACCCTTCGGGTCGTAGACGCCGACCTCGGCGCCGTCCTCGTTGTCCGGGACCTGGAAGGGCTGGCCCGCGGCGAGCGCGTCGGACACCACGACGGCCGCGCCGTCGGCGGCGCGTTCCAGCGCGGACGTGGTGTGCGTGCGGAAGTACCACAGCGCCCCGACGGCGAGCGGCAGCCCGAACAGGCTCGTGGCCAGGACCGCCGCGAGGACGGTGAGCGTCACGATCCGGCGGCGCACCCCGGTCAGTCCCCTTCCAACCGGTATCCGTGCCCGCGCAGGGTGGCGATCCTCGGCACCTCGTACGGCGACTCGGCGGCCGAGGCGAGCTTGCGGCGCAGCGCGGCGATGTGCACGTCGAGCGTTTTGGTGGAGCCGTGCCAGTGCGCATCCCACACGTCGGACATCAGCGTGTCCCGGCTCACCGCCTGCCCGGGCTGGACGGCCAGCCGCGCGAGCAGGTCGAACTCCCGCGCGCGCAGCGCGACCTCCCGGCCGCCGAGGCTGACCCGCCTGCTCGCGATGTCGACCTCCAGCGCGCCGATCCGCACGACCGGCGTCGACGGCGCGGCGGGCGCGCCGCGGCGGAGGTGCGCGCGCACCCGGGCGAGCAGTTCGGCCAGCCGGATGGGCTTGGTGAGGTAGTCGTCGGCCCCGGCCTCCAGCCCGACCACGACGTCCATCTCGTCCGCCCGCGCGGTGAGGATCACCAGCACCGCGCCCGGCAGCGCCGCCCGCAGCCGCCGGCACACCTCGACGCCGTCGACGTCCGGGAGGCCCAGGTCCAGCAGGACCAGGTCGGCCGAGGTCTCGCGCAGCGCGCTCCGGCCGTCCCGGCACCATTGCACTGTGTGGCCGTGTCCGCGCAGCGCGGAGTCGAGGACGCTGCCGATCGCCGCGTCGTCCTCCACCACCAGTACCTTCGCCATGAGGGAAGCCTAACCGGAGCCGCCCGGCCGCGTCCGCGCGTCCACAGTGGACCCCCAGCGGGACGAGGCCGAGGTCGGGCATAGTGGCTGCATGCTCGGTCTGTACCCGGAACTCGATCCGTACGACCACGGGATGCTGCCGGTCGGCGACGGCAACACGCTGTACTGGGAGGAATGCGGCAATCCCGAGGGCAAACCGGTCGCGTTCCTGCACGGCGGGCCCGGGGGCGGCGCGTCCCCGCGGCACCGGCGGCTGTTCGACCCGGAGCGCTACCGGATCGTGCTGTTCGACCAGCGCGGCTGCGGCCGGAGCACGCCGCACTGCAGCGAGCCGGACGTCGACCTGTCGGTGAACACGACCTGGCACCTCGTTTCCGACATGGAGCAGTTGCGCGAGGATCGCGGCATCGACCGCTGGCAGCTGTTCGGCGGCTCGTGGGGCAGCGTGCTCGCGCTCGCCTACGCCGAGACCCATCCGGAGCGGGTGACCGAGCTGATCCTGCGCGGCGTCGCGACGCTGCGGGTCAAAGAAGTGCAGTGGCTTTTCGGCGGCGGCGCGGCGTGCCTGTTCCCGGAGGCGTGGTCGCGGTTCCTCGCGCCGGTGCCGTACGCGCGCCGCGGCGGCGACCTGCTGGAGGTGTACCACGAACTGCTGAACCACCCGGACCCGAACGTGCACGGGCCGGCCGCGCTGGCCTGGAGCCGGTGGGAGGGCGAGACGGTCAAGTTCACCCCGCAGGAAGAGGTGGTGGCCGCGTTCGCCGAGCCGGAGTTCGCGCTCGCGATCGCGCGGATCGAGAACCACTACTTCCGCCACGGCGGCTGGCTCGCCCCGGACCAGCTGATCCGCGGGGCCGGGAAGCTGTCGGGCATCCCGTGCGTTCTGGTCCAGGGCAGGTACGACGTGGTCACTCCCGCCACCACCGCCTGGGAACTCGCGCAGGTGCTGCCGGGCGCCGAGCTGAAGATGATCGGCGACGCCGGGCACGCCTTCGACGAGCCGGGCACGCTGCACGAGCTGATCAGCGCGACCGACCGGTTCGCGGCAGGGTGGGAGGAGGGCCGGTCCGGGCTGCCGAGCGCGGAAGTCGAACGAAAGGAAATCCGCATGCTGTTCGGTGACGAGCACGTTCGCCGCTACGAGGAGACCGACGGGGAGGTCGGGCACGACTGGCAGGACGGCGTGCCGACGCTGGTTCTCACCACGAAGGGCCGCAAGACCGGGCAGGACCGCAAGTTCGCCCTGATCTACCAGGAGGACGACGGCAACCCGGTGATCGTCGCCTCGAAGGGCGGCGCGCCGAACCACCCCGGCTGGTACCTGAACCTGCAGGAGAACCCCGAGGTCCGCGTGCAGGTGCGGGCGGACAAGTTCACCGCGCGCGCCCGGACCGCGACCGGCGAGGAGCGCGCCCGGCTGTGGGACAAGCTCGCCGCGGTGTGGCCCGCCTACAACGACTACCAGAAGAAGACCGACCGCGAGATCCCCGTGGTGGTGCTCGAGCGGGTGTGATTCCCGCCGCGTCCGGGGTCCGCGCGGCGCCGAACCGGAGCGTCTTCCGCTACGAATGACGCTCATGGCGCTGCGCACCCGGACCCGGGACCACTGGACCCCGCTCGAAGGGGAGCTGCTCGGCTTCCGCGGCATGCAGAGGTACGGCAGGAGCTTCGCCCGGTCCGGCCGGGGCGCCTGGTACCACTTCGCGATCGAAGTCGTGTGGCAGCTGCTCGCCCTCACGAGCCGCTTCCGCGTGCGCGGCGCACGGAACATCCCGGAATCGGGCGGGGTCGTGGTGGCTTCCAACCACCTGTCGAACGCCGACCCGACGACGCTCACCGCGTTCTGCCTCGGCTCCGGCCGGGTGCCGCGATACCTGGCCAAGGCCAGCCTGTGGAACGCGCCGGTGATCAAATCGGTGATGCGCTCGGGCAAGCACATCCCGGTCCACCGCGGCGCGCCGACCGCCGCGGGCGCGTACCGTGACGCCGTCGCCGCGGTGCGCGCGGGCGAATGCGTGGCGATCTTCCCGGAGGCCGGGCTTTCCGCGGACCCGGACGGCTGGCCTGGCAAGGGCAAGACCGGCGCGGCGCGCATCGCGCTGGAGACCGGCGTGCCGGTGATCCCGGTCGCGAACTGGGGCACGCACGAACTGCTGCCCGCCGGTTCCTGGTTCCCGCGCGTGCTGCCGCGGCGGAAGATCGAGTTCGTCGCCGGCGAGCCGGTGGACCTCGCCGACCTGCGCGGGCGGGAGCTGACGAGGGACGTGCTGGAGGAGGCGACCGCACGGATCATGGCCGCGGTGACGGAGCTGCTGGCCGGGATCCGGGGCGAGCGTCCGCCGGTTTGATCGGCGGCTTCCGCGGTGCGGGAGGGCGAAGCTGCGGACGAGCCGGCTGCTCTCGGCGCGGGCTGGGTGTGGTGTGTTCTGGCGGGTTTTGTCGGGATCAGCCGTCCGGGGTGGCGCCGGGCCAGTGGGCGGGGGCTGACGAGGGACGTGTTGGGGGAGGCGACCGCGCGGGTCATGGCTGCGGTGGCGGAGCTGCTGGCCGGGATCCGGGGCGAGCGTCCGCCGGTTTGAGCGGTGGCTTCTGCGGTGCGGGAGGGCGAAGCTGTGGACGATCCGGCTGCTCTCGGAGTGGTCTCGGTGCGGACTGGGTGTGTGGTTCTGGCGGGTTTTGTCGGGATGAGCCGACCGGGGTGGCGCCGGGCCAGCGGGCGGGGGCTGACGAGGGACGTACTGGGGGAGGCGACCGCGCGGATCATGGCCGCGGTGACGGAGCTGCTGGCCGGGGTCCGGGGCGAGCGTCCGCCAGCCTGACCGGCGGACTCCGCGGCATCGGCGGGCGAAGGCGCCACTGTGGACGATCCGGCCGCGCCGGAATGAGGCTCGGCGCGCGGGTGCCGCACGGTTCTGGCGAGTTTTTCCGGGATCAGCCGACCGAGGACGTGCCGGGATCGGAAGCGGGCGCCGTCACGCCGCCCCGCTCGGGTGCGGGAGGTAGTTTCAACGGTATGAGCGCAGACTATGACGTGGTGGTCCTCGGGGCCGGAGTCGGTGGGTACGTCGCGGCGATCCGGGCTTCGCAGCTGGGCCTGAGCGTGGCGGTCGTGGAAGAGAAGTACTGGGGCGGGGTGTGCCTCAACGTCGGCTGCATCCCTTCGAAGGCGCTGCTGCGCAACGCCGAGCTGGCGCACACGGTGAAGGAAGAGGCCAAGACCTACGGCATCTCCTCCGACGGGGAGATCCGCTTCGACTACGCCGCGGCGTACGAGCGCAGCCGCAAGGTCGCGGACGGGCGCGTCAAGGGCGTGCACTTCCTGATGAAGAAGAACAAGATCACCGAGTACAACGGGCGCGGCACCTTCGTGGACGCCAACACCCTCGAGGTGAACGGCGAGCGCATCACCTTCACCTACGGCATCATCGCCACCGGCGCGACCGCTCGGCTGCTGCCGGGCACGCAGCGCAGCGAGCGCGTGGTCACCTACGAAAAGCAGATCCTGGAAAGCGAGCTGCCGGGCAGCATCGTGATCGCCGGGGCCGGCGCGATCGGCGTCGAGTTCGCGTACGTGCTGCGCAACTACGGCGTGGACGTGACGATCGTCGAATTCCTCGACCGGATGGTGCCGCTCGAGGACGCCGAGGTGTCGGCCGAGCTGGCCAAGCGCTACCGCAAGCTGGGGATCAAGGTGCTGCTGGGCACCAAGGTCGAGGCGATCGACGACTCGGGAGCCAAGGTGGCGGTGACCGTGTCGAAGAACGGCGAGCAGCAGGTGCTCGAGGCCGACAAGGTGTTGCAGGCCATCGGGTTCCGGCCGAACGTCGAGGGCTACGGCCTGGAGAACACCGGCGTGGAGCTGACCGAGCGCGGCGCGATCGCGATCGACGGCCGCGGCCGGACGAACGTGCCGCACCTCTTCGCGATCGGCGACGTGACGGCGAAGCTGATGCTGGCGCACGCGTCGGAGTCGATGGGCATCGTGGCGGCGGAGACGATCGCCGGCGCGGAGACCATGGAACTGGACTTCGTGATGATCCCCCGCGCGACCTACTGCCAGCCGCAGATCGCGAGCTTCGGCTGGACCGAGGAACAGGCGCGCGAAAAGGGCTTTGACGTTCAGGTGTCGAAGTTCCCGTTCACGGCCAACGGCAAGGCGCACGGCCTCGGCGACGCGGCGGGCTTCGTGAAGGTGCTGAGCGACGCGAAGTACGGCGAACTGCTCGGCGCGCACCTCATCGGCCCGGACGTCACGGAGCTGCTGCCGGAGCTGACGCTGGCGCAGCAGTGGGACCTTACGGTGCACGAGATTTCGCGCAACGTGCATGCCCACCCGACACTGGGCGAAGCGGTGAAGGAAGCGGTGCACGGACTGGCCGGACATATGATCAACTTCTGATTCTTCGACGGTCGCCCTGGCCCGCGGTGGTCTCGCGGGCCGGGGCGCTGTCGTTTCCGGGCAACGAGAACACCAGCTCCGGCCGGGACCACGAGATCCTCGGCGGTTTCGGCGGAACGGTCCCGACCTGCCGCGCGCCCATGCGTTCGTAGAACTTCGCCGCGGGCGGATGCGACACCACGCGCACCTCGGTCAGCCCGTTTTCCCTTGCCACCTCGAGGATTTTCCGGACCAGCCGGGCACCCAATCCGGTGCCCTGGGCTTCGTCCGCGACGAACAGCAGATCCAGCTCGGCATCGGTGAGCGCGGCGAATCCGGCTGGTCCCGAGGGGCCGCGGGCGACCAGAACCTGGTGCTGGCGCAGGTAATCCGGCGTGACGACGTATCCCTCCAGGATCGAGGCGTACCGGCCTTGGTAGGCCGACGAGGCGTGCATGAGGTCGGTGAGCGCGGCGGCGTCGGCAGCGGCCGCGCGGTCGATCTTGAACATGCCAGCCACGGTAACCGGCACCCCCGACAAAAACTGATCACGCGACCCGGCGGGCGGGCAACGCGGCCGCGCTGAGCAGGCAGAGCACGGCGCCGATTCCCAGGGAAAACCGCACGCCAAGCAGTCCGGCGGCGATCCCGCCGAGGGTGATGAAAACCGGTTTGGCGGTACGGGTTCCGGTCGACCAGGCGGTGAGCGTCCGCGTCAGAACGCTGTCGTCGATCAGCGACAGCCGGTACGCCGAGTAGGTCGGGTTGAAGACGCCCGCCACCAGCAACAGCCCGAAGTTCGCGGCGATCAGCAAGGCGACCCCGGCGGCGCCGGGGATGGCGAACGGCAGCGCGAGCAGCCACGGAGTGCGTGCGAAACTGGTCCACCGCAACACTTTCCGCGCGCCGTACCGAGAACTGAGCGTCGGGGCGAGACGTGCGCCGAGGAGCCCGCCGAGGCAGGGAACGCCGAGCACGAGGCCGTATTCCCACGGCGCGAACCCGAGATCCCGCAGCATCAGCACGGTTTGCAGCGGCGTAACCCAGAGGACCGCGCCGCTGAACAACACCGAGTTGAAGAACAGCGGCCGAAGTTCACGACTGCGCAGGAGGAAACGCCATCCGTCGGTGAAGCCTCGTCGCGAACGGTCCGAAGCAACCGCGGGCGGCGGCTCCGGCGTACGCAAGCGGCGGATTCCGAGCGCGGACAACAGAAACGAGAAAGCGTCGATGAGCATCGTCGCGGTCGCGCCCAACCCGCTGATCAACACCCCGCCCAGCGGCGGCCCAGCCGACCAGCAAACCCAGTCGGTGCTTTCGAAACGGCTCAACGCGACAGGCCGTTCGTCCGGCGCGACAAGGGCTTTCAGGTGCGCGCCGCTGGCCGCGGAGAAGAGGACCGCCGCGGTGGCGACGACGATGTCGACGGCGTAGAGCTGCGGCATGGTCAGCACGTGCAGCGCGGCCGCCACCGGCACGCTCGCCAGCGCGACGCAGCGGACCAGGTCGCCGGTGATCATCGCGGGCCGCTTCCGGGCGAACTCGACGCGAGGTCCGAGCGGAAAGGCGAGGAGCGCGCTGGCGGCCGCTGAGATGGCGGTGATCAGGGAGACCTGCCACGCGGGAGCGTCGAGCACGAGCACCGCGACGAGCCCGAGCGCGCCCGCGCCGACCGTGCTGCCCGCCGTGCTGATCGCGTACGCGGTCCACAGCCGGGCGAAGTCCTTCCCCAGGTTCGCCACCCGAGCAGAGTGCCAGCTCCGCTTCCGGCCCGGAAAGTGCCCGGCGAAGTCTCACCAGGTGGGCCATTCGGACAGATACCACTTTGGTCGGTGGTCTTGGCCGCGGTCGCTATTTAGATTCACGTCACCACAGTCGGTGGTCGGGGGCGAGGACAGGAGTTGTCATGAAAAGAACGAGCCGGGTGACCGCGTATTCGGTGCCCCTCGCGGTCGGGGTGGTGCTCGCCGGGAGCGGGGTCGCCGTCGCGCAGCCGTCCGCCGCGGACGTGGCGAACGCGCGCACCGGGGCCGGGATCAGCGCGCTGCAGGCGATCAAGAAGACCCTCAGCCCGGCCGAGAAGAAGCAGTCCAGCCAGCTCGTCGTGGAGAAGCGCCTTCGCGCCGACCGCGGGCTCGCCGCGCAGCTTCCGGATTACCGCACCGGCCTCCCGGTCACCCAGGCCGGCACGGTGTCGGTGGACATCGCCGGAACGGCGGGCTCGGCGATCGCGCAGGCCGTGCGTGCCGCGGGCGGCACCGTTCAGTCCACTTCGGCCAACGGCTCGGTCCGCGCCCAGCTGCCGCTCAACGCGGTCGACAAGATCGCGGCGCGCGGCGACGTCCGGCAGGTCCAGCCCGCGACGCAGGCGATGACCTGGAACGAGCCGGACGCGCAGCGCCGGCAGCTGGCCAAGCAGGCCGTCGCCGCCGTGCAGGTGTCGGAAGGGGACAAGACCCACGGCGCGGACACCGCTCGCACGCAATACGGCGTGAACGGCGCCGGCGTGAAGGTCTGCGTGCTTTCCGACGGCGTCAACTCGCTGAAAAAGTCCCAGGACGCAGGCGAACTGCCCGCGGTCGACGTGCTGCCCGGCCAAGCGGGCAGCGGCGACGAGGGCACCGCGATGCTGGAGATCGTGCACGACCTCGCCCCGGGCGCGGCGCTCGGCTTCGCGACCGCGTTCACCAGCGAATCGAGCTTCGCGGACAACATCCGCGCGCTGCGCACCACCGGCAAGTGCACGGTCATCGTCGACGACGTCGCGTACTTCGACGAGTCGCCGTTCCAGGACACGCAGGTCGCGCAGGCGGTCAACGACGTGACCGCGGCCGGCGCGCTGTACTTCTCCTCCGCGGGCAACTCCGGCAACCTCACCGACGGCACCAGCGGCTACTACGAGGGCGACTTCCGCTCGTCCGGCACCAGGCTGCCGGGCGTCACCGGCACCCCGCACGACTTCGACCCGGGCAGCGGCGTGCAGACCACCGACCCGCTGTCGCCGGGCTCGCTCGGCCGTCCGGTGACGCTGTTCTGGTCGGACCCGTGGGGCCGCTCGGCCAACGACTACGACCTGTTCCTGCTCAACGCTTCCGGAAGCGTCGTCGCCTCCAGCGCGAACGCGCAGGACGGTTCCCAGAACCCGTACGAGAGCCTGACCGTGCCGACCTCGGGCTCGGGATACCGCCTCGCGGTGGTCAAGTACAGCGGCGCGGACCGGTTCTTCGCGCTCAACGTGATCCGCGGCCGGTTCGTCGCCTCCGGTTCGCTCAAGGGCTTCAGCACCGCGGGCGTGACTTCGGGCCACTCCGCGGCCGCGGCGGCGTTCTCGGTGGCCGCGGCCCCGGCGGCGACCGCGTTCGGCCGTCCGCTCGAGACCGGCGACCCGGCCAACCCGGCCGGTCCGTACCCGGGCCTGTTCACCTCGGCCAGCAAGTGGGAGCGCTTCACCTCCGACGGCCAGCGGCACCTCTTCTACAACGCCGACGGCACCGAGCTGACCCCCGGCAACGTGTCCTCGACCGGCGGCGCGACCCGCGCGAAGCCGGACATCACCGCCGCCGACGGCGTGGCCACCTCGGTCACCGGCTTCCAGCCGTTCTTCGGCACCTCGGCGGCGGCCCCGCACGCGGCGGCGATCGCGGCCTTGCTGCTGTCCGGCAAGCCGTCCGCGACCCCGGCGGAGGTCCGCACCGCGCTGGTGTCGAGCGCGATCGACCTCGGCGCGCCCGGGTTCGACGCGGTGACCGGCAAGGGCGTGATCATGGCGGGTCCGGCGCTGTCCGCGCTGGGCGTGCCGAAGAAGTAGCGGCAGCGGGAAGGGCGGGTTCCCCGGCCGGGGAACCCGCCCTTTTCAGCGTCCGGCGACCAGCAGGTGGAACGCGCGCGGCCCGTCGCCGAGCCGGTCGTGGCGGCGAAGGTCCAGCCCCGCGCCGGCGAGCGCGTTTTCGATCTCTTCCGGCGGGCGCAGCCGGAAACCGTGGCCGGTGAACGGCAGGTCGCGCATCATCGCCGGGTCCCCGATGCCGACGACGAACCGGCCGCCGCCGGAGAGCACCCGCGCGACCTCGGCGAACGCGGGTGCCAGGTCGGGAACGAAGTAGACCGTGTTGACGGTCAGCGCCGCGTCGACCGTCCCGTCTTCCAGCGGAAGATCGGCCATTCCGGCGTGGTGCAGGACCAGCCGTCCGGCGGCGAGGTTCTTCGGGAACTTCCGGCGCGCGCGGGCGAGCGCCGTTTCGGAGATTTCCGCGCCGTGCACGGTTCCGCCGTCGGTGGCCCGCAGCAGCAGGTCGAGCCCGAGGCCGCCGCCGAAACCCAGGTCCAGCGCGGTTTCGCCGCGACGGATCTCCAGCGCCTCGACCGCTCCGGTGACCGGCCCGCGGTTGACGTTGTTGAGCAGCCGGACGACGGCTTGCCCGGCCCGGCCCCGCGGATGGCCCAGCTGCTTGGCGAATCCGGCGAGCACCGTGTCACGTGGTCCCATGAACCCAGTGTGCCGCGATATGGCACCGTGCGGGCGAACGGACTTTGAGGAGGCCGACATGGCGGAGAAGACTGCGGTGGTCACCGGGGCCGGTTCCGGGCTGGGCCGCCGGATCGCCGGGGCGCTGCTCGGCGCCGGTTACCGGGTCGCGCTCGCCGGACGGCGCGAGGACGCCTTGCGCGAGACGGCCGGTTCGGACGCGAACGCGCTGGTCGTGCCCACCGACGTCGCCGATCCGGCATCGGTGGAGGCGCTGTTTTCGGCCGTGCGGGACGAGTGGGGCCGGTTGGATCTGCTGGTGAACAACGCCGGGGTGTCGCTCGGCGGCACTGTCGCGGAGCTGTCCGTCGAGGACTGGCGGCGCACCGTCGACACGAACCTCACCGGCATGTTCCTGTGCGCGCAGCAGGCCGTGCGGCTGATGCGCGACCAGGATCCCCGTGGCGGCCGGATCATCAACAACGGCTCGATTTCCGCGCACGCGCCCCGCCCGGCGAGCGTCGCCTATACCGCCACCAAGCACGCCGTCACCGGCCTCACCCGGTCGATCTCGCTCGACGGCCGCGCCTGGAACGTCGCGTGCGGACAGATCGACATCGGCAACGCGGCCACCGAGATGACCGAGCGGATGGCCGCGGGCATCCCGCAGGCCGACGGACGGCTCCTGGCCGAACCGACCTTCGACGCGGGCCACGTCGCCGACGCGGTGCTCTACATGGCGGGGTTGCCGCTGGACGCCAACGTCCAGTTCCTCACCCTCACCGCCACCACGATGCCGTTCATCGGCCGGGGATGACCTTGTCCCGGCGGAACTCGTCGAACAGCCGGTAGAACATCTGCTCAGTGTCCACATAGGAGTGAAAACCGGCACGGCGGGACTTCGACGTGTCCGCGAACATGTCGTAGTCCCACGAGAACACGAAGTCGCCGAAGGCCCACGAAGAGACGTCGGCGTACGAAGCGGTGAGGCCGTGCTTCGCCGCCATCTCGTTCCACAGTGGTTCCTTGTCGGCCATCACCGTGCTCAGCGGCAGCTGTAGCGGCGGAGCGACTTCAAGGTCGAAGTACGCGGCTAGCTTCGGCCACAGCTCTCGCCAGCGGAAGAGGTCACCGTTGGCGATGTTGAACGCTTCGTTGCGACTAGACGTCGCGGCCCACACCGTGCCTTCGGCGAGCAACTGCGCGTCTGTCATCTCCAACAGGCTGTCGTACGCGCCGGGCTTGCCCGGAAACCGCAGCGGCAGGCCGAGTTCCTTGGAGATCGAGGCGTACACCGCGATCACGAGCGCGAGGTTCATCGGGTTGCCGAGCGTCGTCCCGCCGACCACGGACGGCCGGATCGCCGACCACGACCAGCCCCCGGCGGCGGCCCGGCGTTCCAGGAACTTCTGCTGGTCCACGTTGAACTCCGGCGGCATGTGCTGTCCGGCGTCGGCTTCGCGGGCGGGCGTTGTGAACGGGCCGAGATGCGCGCCGTAGACCTTGTAGCCCTGCATCAGGCTGACGTGCTCCAGCGGGCCTTCGTCGAGGCCGTTCACCAGGTTCTCCAGCATCGCCACGTTCGGCGGCACGAGTTCCGCCCACGTCGGCCGGTCCTGGTAGGCGGCGTAGAACAGGTGCGTCGCGCCGACGCCGGCCAGCGCCGCCCGGGTGCCGTCCGGGTCGAGCAAGTCGACGGCGAGGCTGCCCGGCCCGCCGCGCCGGGACAGCCCGAGCACCTCCCAGCCGTCGAGAGTCCGCAGGTGAGAGACGAGTTTCCGGCCGATGATCCCGTTGGCCCCGGCCACGAGGGCCACGCGTGTGCTGCTCATGTCTTCGATCCTGACCACGCGTGGGCGATGAGTCCAAGGCTTACTTCTCACCGCTTCGATAAGCTAGGTTTATGGCAAGTCTGCGGCAGCTTGAATACCTGGTGACCGTGGTCGACACCGGCTCGTTCACTCGGGCCGCCGAGCAGTTGCACGTGACGCAGCCCGCGCTGTCGCATCAGATGCGGGCGCTGGAGCACAGCGTCGGCGGGCCGTTGCTGGAACGGCTGCCGCGTTCGGTCCGGCTCACGCCGATGGGCCGCGCGATGCTGCCGCACGCCCGCGCCGCGCTCGCCGACGCCGAACGGGCCCGGTGCGCGGCCCGGCAGGCGTCCGGTCAGGTCGCCGGAGAGCTGCTGGTCGCGACGGTCTACTCGGTGAGCCTCGGCGTGCTGCCGCCCGCGCTCCGGGTATGGCGGCGCGAGCGGCCGGACGTCGACGTGCGGCTTTTCGAGTACCGCCACGCCGACGAACTGCGCGACGCGATGCTCGCCGGAGAAGCGGACCTCGCGATCGGTCCGCGTCCGGCCGGGTGGACTGGCCCGGTACGCACGCTGGGCACGGAAGAGTTCGTCGTCGTGCTCCCGGCGGACGGCGCGACGGAGTCCACTTCGGACGGTACGGTCGAGCTGGCCGAGCTTGCCGGCTGCGCGTGGGTGCATTACGCGCCGGGCCACGGGCTGGCGGAGCTTCTCGACGCGGCCTGTGCGGAAGCGGGCTTCCGGCCGAGGCCCGCAGTACGCACGGAACAAACCGCGGCCGCCCCGCTGCTCGCCGCGGCCGGATTGGGGCCCGCGCTGGTTCCGGCGAACGTGTTGCCCGCGGAGTTCAGCGGCCGGGTTTTGCGGCCCGGCAAGCCGATCCGCCGCGAGCTGGTCGCTTACGGCCGCAGCGAACCGGACCCGTTGACGGCGGCGTTCGCCGAGGTGCTGACCCGGCACGCGCGGGTCTAGTCGCGCAGCCGGGCTAGGTCGATTCCGGCGAACGGCGTCGGCGCCGCGTCGTGAACCCGGGCGGACCAGACGGCGTGCCCGTGTCCGGTCCACAGTGGAATCGCCGGAAGATCCCGCAGGGCTTCGTTCTCCGCGACCCGGAACAGCTGGGCGGCTTCTTCCGGCGACGCAGTGGTTTCGGCGGACGCGAGGTCGGCGGCGAATCCGGCGTCGAGGTAACCGGCGGCCTCGGCGAGCGTGTGGAGCAGGTCGGCCGGGCTCGGCGAGACGGCCTTGACCTCCAGCGCATACGGCCCGGTCGGCTTGCCTCCGGTCGCTTTGCGCTGTGCGTTGACCGGGATTCCCAGGCTCTTCGACAACCCCTCGGCCAATGCCTGCGGCCAAGTACCGTCGAAGCTCTCGTAGTACACCGAGGCGTCGCCGGTGAATCCTGCCTGGTTCAGCAGGGATCTGGCGGCCGCGCTGTCGAAAGTGCACGGACGGCAGGTGCCGGACCGTTCGCCGGGCGCGACCACCGGCGGCAGCAACCCTTTGGCCGCGTCCGCTTGGTGCGCGAGCGGCCCGGATTCCAGCGCGGCACGGTCGGTGCCGAGCGCGAACGCGTGCCGCACGGCCGGGTCCGCGAATCGGGTTGCCTCGGCGGAAAACACCAGGTAGCCGGCGCGGGGGAGCGCCCACATCGCGTGCCGGCCGGCGAAATCGGCGTGCATCGCCTCGTGCCGGTCGCCCGGGACGGCCGTCGCGACGTCGAGCTTGCCCTCCTTGACGTCGTCGTACTGCTGCGCCGGATCGCCGACGCGCAGCTCGATTTCCTTGGCCCGCCCCGGATCCGCCGCGACCCGCACGAGCTTGCCGCCGGACCCGGGCTGCCAGTCGCCCTCCAGCCGCAGCGGGCCGTTGCCGATCGGATGCCGGGCGAACCCGTTCCAGTCGCGGGATTTCAGCACCGACGCGGGCAGCGGCACGAGCCCGGGCGCGGACAGCCAGGCCGGCACCTGGTTGGAGGGCCGGTCGAGCACGATCCGCAGCTGGTTCGCGCCGACCGCGGTGATGTCCTTGGCCCGCAGCGATTTCGTCAGCACCGGGGTGCTGGCCCAGCGATGGCCGGCGATCGCCTTCCAGGTGTCCACATAGGACTGCGCGGTGACCGGCGTGCCGTCGTGGAACTGCCCGGGACGCAACCGGACGGTCCAGGTCGCCTGGTCGGCGCTGCTGATCGATTCGGCCGCGCGCGGGGTGACTTTCCCGCTGGCTGGATCGTAATCGGCGAGCGGAGTCCACAACGCGCCGGTGACCATCCGCCCGGACGGATCGGTGACGTCGGCGGGCAGCAGCGTGCCGGGTTCGCCGAGACCGACCGACAGCACCCCGGGCCGAGCGGGTCCGGCCGACGACGAACAGCCGGCGAGACCGGCCGCGAGCACTGCGGCGGCGAGCGTGAGCGGGACCAGCGGACGCGATCGCATGATGTCTTACTACCAGGTGGAAAGCAACGAAAGGCGGTTGTGCCCGGTTAGGGACCGGCTTAAAGTACTTCAGTCACACTGGGATCTCCGGGGAGGTTTCGCGTGCGCCGTCGGTGGATTCGCTCCGGAATGGCGCTGGCGGCCGCGGCCGCGACTCTCGTCGCCACTGGATTGCCCGCCGCGGCCTGCGAGGACGACAAGCCGGTCACCGAGGCGAAGCACTCCGTGGGCGACCCGGGCGCGATCAAGGGCGTGCGGCCGATCGGCAACGTGCCCGACGCGCAAGGAGCCATTTCGGCGAATTTCCTCAGCTACGGCAAGCGGGACGTGATGGTCGTGTCGGGCCAGTTCGGCCTGAAGGTCTACGACCTCACCGGCGATCCGGCGAAGCCGCGCGCGATCGGCGAACTGGGCCTGCCCGGGCTGTGGGAAACCGAGGACACCGAGGTCGACGCGAAACGCAAGCTCGTGTTCCTCTCCCGCGACCCGCGCGCGTTCAAGGGCAACACGCACACCGGCGAATCCGGCATCTACGTGGTCGACGTGGCGCGTCCGGAGAAACCGGAGATCCTCAGCTACGTCAAGGTTCCGGCGGGCCACACCACCAGCTGCGTCGACGACTGCCGCTACCTCTGGACCGGCGGCCCGGCGAAGGCCGACGACCAGCCCGCGGACTGGGGCGGCCGGCCGATCTGGGTCACCGACGTGCGCGACCCGCGCGAGCCGAAGGTGCACCCGGACCCGATCGAACTCGCCCGCAACGACGGCAAAACCGACTACGTGCACGACGTTCAGGTGGACCGGATGGGCGTCGCGTGGGTGTCGGGCAAGGGCGGGGTGCGCGGCTACTGGACGTCCGGCCTCCACCGCGATCCGGTGCAGAACCGCTACCGCTGGGCGAGCGCGCTCAAGCCGGTGCCGTACGCGGGCGGCGGAGTGTCGGAAACCGCCGCGCCGTCGAAGTTCCTGCACAACAGCTTCCACCCGGTCGGCCCCTGGGCCGACGGCGCCTGGCGCGGCCACGACCTCGTGTATGCCACCGAAGAAAGCTTCCTCCCCGGCTGCGCGGGCGACGGCGTGCTGACGATCTCGTCGCTGGAGGGCTCGTACCAGGGCGAGGGCTGGCGGTCGACGCCGGAGAAACCGTTCCGGATGCGCAGCGTCGGCACCTGGAGCGTCGCCGGGCAGGAAGGCAGCGACCCGGTGTCGGAGGACTGCTCGGCGCACTACTTCGACCTGCGCGGACACGTGCTGGCCCAGTCGTTCTACTCGCAGGGCACCCGGTTCCTGGACGTGAGCGACCCGACGAACCCGACGCAGATCGCGTACTTCCGCCCCGCGGACGCGGCTTCGTGGGCACCGTACTGGCACGACGGGTACGTATACGTGGCGGACCGCAACCGCGGGATCGACATCCTGCGGCTCGGGGACTAGCGGCCGGCGAGGTCGCGGAGGAACTGCTTCGCGGAGAAGGTGACCGGGTTTCCGGAGAATTCGTTGTCCGCCTCGTCCTCTTCCGGTACGCCGAAGTCTCGCCAGGTGACGAGATCGCCGCGCCTCGACACTTTCGCGGCGACGGCGCCGCATTCGAGGTCTTCGCATTCGGGGCAGACGTACAGCAGCGCCCGGCCGTCCGGTGCGTCGCCGGGAGCCTCGCCGAGCAGGCGGGCCACCCGTTGCGGATCGCGGGGACGGTCGGTGGCCAGCACCGAGATCAGGTCCAGTTCGGTGTCGACCGAGGCGCGCAGGCTGACCCCGTCGACCTCGAAGTCGAGATACCTGCGCTCACGCTGATGCTTCCGGCGCTCGCGGATCGCGAGGACCAGGCGGATGCGGTTCACACCGGTTGATCCTGCCGCCCGGAGACCGCCCCGCCAAGCGGATATCGGACGGCCAGCCCGTCCAGCAGCGCTTGCAGCCCGACCTCGAAAAGCCGGTCCAGGTCGAGGTCGTACCCCTCGGCGAGATCCGCCACCATCCGCGCCAGCACCGGATACCGCCCGGACCCGGTCAACGCCGCGTATCCCCGCGCCTGCGTCTCCATCCACTGGTCCTCGGTGATCCCGCTCGCGCCCATCGCGTGCCGCTCCCGTTCCAGGTTGATCGCCGTGCCCTGAATGTGGTTGTAGAACAACACATTCAGATCGCACAGGTCAGCCGCGCTCAGCCCGAACACCGACAACGCGGCCAGCGCGCGTTCGTTGTGCGCCGCCAGGTTCGGCAGCGGCCAAGGCCGGGTGAGCGGCACCAGATGCGCCAGCCACGGATGCCGCCGGTGCACTGACCACAGCGTGCGCGCCGTCAGCTCCAACTGCGCCCGCCAGCCCTCCGGTTCCCGCGCCGGGTAACCGGTTTCTCCGTAAACCTTGTCCGCCATCAGGAAAACCAGTTCGTCCTTTCCGGACAGATAGCGGTACGGAGCCATCGCCGGAACACCCAACCGCGCGGCGAGCCCGCGCATCGAGAGCGCCGCGACCCCTTCCGCGTCGGCGATCGCGATTGCCGTGCGTACCAACAGATCCCGGGTCAGCGCTGGACGCTTCGACCGAGTCTCGGCGTCCTGACCGGCGACGACATGGCCCGCCCTCGGTTCAGCACGCACCACGCCTTCGCGGCGCAACACGTCGAGCGCCTTGGCCGCGGTGGCGTTCGCGACCCCATGCGCCGAAGCCAGCTGACGCGTCGAAGGCACCTTCGCGCCCGGCGGCAACTGCGAGATCTCTTCGCGCAGCGCGGCCGCGATGCGGAGGTACGGCGGTTCGGTCGGCATCGGGGTCCTGTCTGTACTAGGTCAGCGGGTGGTCTGTACTAGATCAGTTTTGGCGGCGGAAGCCAGGTCAGGGCAGGTTCGTCCGGGTAATGCTGCACTGTACTGAGGGGTGAGGACATGCCGGAAGCACTGGTTTGCGGCGCGGGAATCGCTGGATGCGCGTCGGCCTACTGGCTGCGCCGCAGTGGCTACGACGTGACGGTCGTGGAGCGCGCGGACGGGTTGCGCCGCGGAGGCCAGGCGGTGGACATCCGCGGGGTCGCGCTGGAGGTCGTCGAGCGGATGGGCCTGGGGGAACAGGTCCGCGCCGCCCGGACGCGGATGCGCGGGATGTCGATGCTCGACGCGTCCGGCAACGAGGTGTTCCGTTCCGAGGAGCGCACCTTCAGCAGCGGCCGGCTCGACAGCGCGGACATCGAGATCCTCCGCGACGACCTGGTCGAGCTGCTGCACGGCGCGGCCGACGTCGAGTTCCGCTTCGGCGACGAGATCACCGCGCTCGACGCCGGATCCGGCCGGGTCGAGTTCGCCGCGGCCGCACCGCGCACGTTCGACCTGATCGTGGGCGCGGACGGCGCGCATTCGGCGGTCCGGCGGCTCGCGTTCGGCCCGGAAGACCAGTT
Organism: Amycolatopsis sp. VS8301801F10; assembly: GCF_046195355.1. NCBI lineage: Bacteria > Bacillati > Actinomycetota > Actinomycetes > Pseudonocardiales > Pseudonocardiaceae > Amycolatopsis > Amycolatopsis sp. VS8301801F10. The sequence goes on from NZ_CP176065.1 coordinate 3,930,606, forward strand.
CCGCCGCTACCTCGGCCAGTACCTGGCGATCTTCCCGGCGCCCAACACCGTCGGCCTCGAAGACTGGCAGATCTGGTTCCAGGGCGAGGGCGTCGGCGGCGCGGTCTACCCGGTGCCGGGCAACGAGAAGATCCGCGTGACGCTCGGCTTCGGCGAACCGGAGTACCGCGAGATCCGGGACGTCGCGGAGCAGAAGAAGCTCGTCGCGGAACGCCTGAGCGAGGTCGGCGGTCCGGTTCCGGGCCTGGTCAAAGCCATGGAGGACGCGGAAACGTTCTTCTTCGACGCGATGCTGCAGATCCGGCTCGACCGCTGGACGACCGGCCGCGTCGCGCTGGTCGGCGACGCCGGGTACTGCGCGTCCGTGCTGTCCGGACAAGGCACGAGCCTCGCCTTGGTCGGTGCGTACGTCCTGGCCGAGGGCATCGCGGACTACGAGACCCGGATGCGCCCGTTCGCCGAGCTGAACCAGGCGCTGGCCACGGAAAACGCCGCCGGGCCCGCGTCGGAGGAATCCGTCGAGCGCGCGAAGAACGCGATCAGCCTGAGCCGGTGACCCGCCGCCTGGCGGGAGATTCCCGCCGTCCGGCTGGCCCGGTCCGGCTCCCGGGCGGCAAGGATGGGTCCGGTACCCGACCCTTGGAGGCCCCGCGATGACCGCCTACCCGCCGCTCCCGTTCGACCCCGAGCTCGCCGCGGCGCTCGAGGTGCTCGCGGCCGAACGTCCGCAGATCAAGACGCTCGAGTCGATCCCGGCGGTGCGCGCGGCCGCGGCGAAGCGGCAGATTTCGCTGGACGAGATCACCGCCGACGGCGCCCTCGAAGTGTCCGAAACGGACGCCGAAGGCCCGCGCGGCCCGATCCCGCTGATCGTCGCGCGGCCGGCCGGGGCGGTCGACGTCCCGGTGCTGTACTGGCTGCACGGCGGCGGCATGATCATCGGCGGCCACAAAGGCGGCGACCTGTACTTCCTCAAGGAGTACGCGGCCGAACTGGGCCTCGGCTTCGTCTGCGTCGACTACCGGGTCGCGCCCGAACATCCGCATCCGGCCCCGGTCGAGGACTGCTACGCCGGCCTGGAATGGACGGTCAAGCACGCCGCCGAGTACGGCTTCGACGCCTCCCGGGTCGTGATCGGCGGGGCGAGCGCGGGCGGCGGGCTCGCGGCCGCGACGGCGCTGCTCGCCCGGGACCAGGGCGGTCCGGAACTGCTCGGCCAGCTGCTCGTGTACCCGATGCTCGACGACCGGAACGACTCCCCGTCGGCGATCCAGATGGCGGAGATGGGCAGCTGGGACCGCACGGCGAACAACGTCGGCTGGACCGCGCTGCTCGGCGACGCCCGCGGCGGTCCGGACGTGTCGCCGTACGCCGCGCCTGCCCGCGCCGAAGACCTGTCCGGCCTCCCGCCGGCGTTCCTCGACGTCGGCAGCACCGAGACCTTCCGCGACGAGGTCATCGCCTACGCGAACCGGCTGTGGCTGTCCGGGGTGCAGGCGGAACTGCACGTCTGGCCCGGCGCTTTCCACGGCTTCGACGGCTCGGCCCCGCAGGCGGCGCTGTCGCAGCAGGCGCGCGCCGCGCGGACGCCGTGGCTGCGGCGGCTGCTCGGCTGAACCGGCGAGCGATGATGGACCGATGAGGGAGCTGGTCACGCGTCTGAGCGCGCTCGATCCCGGCGCGGCCGAGACGGTCAAGGTCATCGCGTATTTCGACCGGCTGGTCGAGGGCCGCGCCGGGCTGGAGCCGATCGTGCGCGGGGCGGCGGTGCTGTCCGGCTGTCCCGCGCGGCTGGCCGACGCCGAACGCCGGGTGCGCGTCCGCGTCGAACCGGACGGGCGCGTCGTGCCGTCGGCCGAGCCGCCCGATCCGGAATGGCCGTCGGCTCCGGTGCGTCCGGACGGGCCGGTCGCGCTGTGGCTGGAACGGCCTGGTCCGGCGAGTCCGGTGGACGCGATGGTGCTGGAGCGCGCGTCCGCGGCGGCGCGAGCGGTGCTGGACCGCACGCGCGGCCGGGTCGTCGATCCGGCGTCGGTCGAAGTGGTGCTCGACGCGTCCGCCGACGAGCGGACCCGGCTCCGCGCCGCACATCGCCTTGGCCTCGGCACGACCGCGCGGGCCGTGGTGACCGACGCGGTCCCGCTGGTCGTCCCTCCACAATGGACTCCGCCGGAACGCGCCAGGGTCGGCCTGGGCGCCGTCGTGCACCTGGTCGACTTACCGCTGTCTGGCGCGCAAGCCCGGACCGCCTTCCGGTTCACCGCGACCGAAGACGACCCCGGACCGTCCGTTGTGGACTACGCGGAACTCGGCGGGCTGGCCGTCCTCGCCGACGCGGTCGGACCTCGTAGCGAACCGGTCGCGGACGTCACCACCCTGGAAAACGCCCGCACGGCGGCCCCGTGGGTACTTCCCACGCTGGTCGCCGTAGCGGGCGCTCCGAGTCTGCGGGCCGCCGCGAACACGCTGGTCGTGCACCATTCGACCCTGCAGGAGCGCCTGGCCCACGCCGAAGCGCTGCTCGGCTGGCCAGTGCGCGATCCCGCGGGCCGGTTGCGGTTGCAGCTGGCTATCGCGCTGTGGCGGCTGCACCGCACCGGGTGATCACGGCGTGAGCAGCGGCAGCAACGGCTTCCGCACCGCCGTCGCGACGCCGTCCGACGCCTGCGCCGCGGCGATCCGCTCGGCGCTCGGCGTGCCGTAGGACGTGGTCCGCTGCCGCAGCGGACGGCCGAGCGGTTCGACCATCGCGCGCATGTCGCTGATCGTCTTGTACGACCCGTTGGCCGCGCCCGCCATCCGGCTGATCGTCTCCTCCATCAGCGTGCCGCCGATGTCGTTGACCCCGCCCTGCAGCACCGCCCGGCTGCCTTCCTCGCCGAGCTTCACCCAGGAGCTCTGGATGTTGTCGAAGGTGCCGTGCAGCAGCAGCCGGGACAGCGCGTGCACCGCCCGGTTCTCGCGCAGCGTCGTGCCCGCGCGGGCGAGCCCGGCCAGGTAGATCGGCGAGCTCTGGTGGATGAACGGCAGCAGCACGAACTCGCTGAACCCGCGCCGCCCGTTGCGTTCCACGCCCTCGCGCTGCAGTTTGGCCAGCAGCTTCAGGTGGCCGACCCAGTGGCCCGGGTTGTCCACGTGGCCGTACATCATCGTCGCCGTGGTCGGCAGCCCGATGTCGTGCGCGGTGGTGACCACCTCGATCCACGCGTCCGTCGGCAGCTTGCCCTTGGTGAGCACCCACCGGACGTCGTCGTCGAGGATTTCCGCCGCGGTGCCCGGGAGCGAGTCCACTCCGGACTCCTTCGCCCGGATCAGGAAGTCGCGAATGGACAGATTCGTCCGCGACGCGCCGTTCACGACCTCCATCGGGCTGAACGAATGCAGGTGGATGTCCGGCTGCCGCCGCTTCACCTCGGCCGCGAGGTCGAAGTACGCGGTGCCCGGCAGGTCCGGGTGGATCCCGCCCTGCATGCAGATCTCGGTCGCGCCCGCGGCCCACGCCTCGTCGACCCGGTCGCCGACCTGCTCCAGCGACAGCGTGTACGCGTCCGCGTCGGTCTTCCGCTGCGCGAAGGCGCAGAACCGGCAGCCGGTGTAGCAGACGTTGGTGAAGTTGATGTTCCGCGTGACGACGAAGGTGATGTCGTCCCCGACCACCTCGCGCCGCAGGTCGTCGGCCAGTTTCGTGAGCGCGTCCAGCTCCGGCCCGTCGGCGTGCAGCAGGGCGAGCGCGGCGTCGTCGGACAGCCCGGCGGGGTCCTTTTCCGCACTGCGCAACGCGTCCCGGATGTCGGTGTCGAACCGCTGCGGACCGGTCTTGATCTTGCGGCCGATTTCCTTCCAGTCGCCGTAGACCGAATCGAAGTCGCCGCGCCGGTCCTCGGTGCGTCCGGTGGTGTCGATCTCGGTGTGCAGGTCGGTGCGGCCGGACTCCTGCCAGCCGCCGTCCGGCTCCTGCCACGGGATCCCGACCGGCATCGCGCCGTCGCGGGCCAGCCCGGTCTCGCCGTCGACCAGCGCCGCGACGTGCCGTGTGACGCGCGGATCGAGCCACGGCTGGCCGCGCTTGACGTACTCCGGGTAGATGGTCAGCCGCTCGCGCAGCGCGAACCCGGCCTTCTCGGTCTGCCGGGCCAGCAGGTCGATCTGCGGCCACGCGCGTTCCGGGTTGACGTGGTCCGGGGTGAGCGGCGAAACGCCGCCCCAGTCGTCGATGCCCGCGCGGATCATCAGGTCGTACTGGTCGCCGATGAGGTTCGGCGGGGCCTGGATGCGCATCCGCGGACCGAGCACGAGCCGGGCAACGGCGATGTTCGCGGCCAGTTCCTCGAGGTCGGCGTCCGGGGTCGCGCGCATCTTCGTGTCCGGCTTGGCCCGGAAGTTCTGCACGATGACTTCCTGGATGCCGCCGTACTCGCGCGCGGTCTTGCGGATCGCGAACAGCGCGTCGGCGCGTTCTTCGTGCGTCTCGCCGATCCCGATCAGCACGCCGGTGGTGAACGGCACCGAACTGCGCCCGGCGTCCTCCAGCACGCGCAGCCGGACCTCGGGGTCCTTGTCCGGCGAACCGTAATGCGGCCCGCCCTTCTCGCTCCACAGCCGGCGCGCGGTGGTCTCCAGCATCATGCCCATCGACGGCGCGACCGGCTTGAGCCGCTGGAAGTCCTGCCAGCTCAGGACTCCCGGGTTGAGGTGCGGCAGCAGACCGGTCTCCTCGAGCACCCGGATCGCCATCGCGCGGACGTAGGACAGCGTGTCGTCGTAGCCGTGCGCGTCCAGCCATTCGCGCGCGGCCTTCCAGCGGTCCTCCGGCCGGTCGCCGAGCGTGAACAGGGCTTCCTTGCAGCCCATCTCGGCGCCCTTGCGGGCGATGTCGAGCACCTCGTCCGGCGACAGGAACGGCGATTCGAGCCTGCCCGGGACGGTGACGAAGGTGCAGTAGCCGCACCGGTCCCGGCACAGCCGGGTCAGCGGGATGAACACCTTGCGGCTGTAGGTGATGATCCCCGCGCGACCGGCTTCTTCGAGGCCCGCGTCGCGGATGCGGGAAGCGTGTTCGGACAACGTTTTGAGGTCGTCGCCGCGCGCGTGCAGCAGCACGGCCGCCTCGGCGACGTCGAGCGTTTTCCCGTCTCGCGCCCGCGCGAGCGCACGGCGCATGGCGGACGGGGTGGGCGTGGTCACGCCAGCTTCGGGCTCCATTCCCGCCACGCTAGGACCCGGCCGCCGCGACCAGCCAGCTCTTAGCCCGCCACCGGTCCCAGACGGGGCCCAGGGTGATCATTAGCGCAGGTTGCGGGCTTGTCGATGCCGGGTGGCACCGGTATTACCTAAAGGGTGGCGTCAGTGATCGGGAAGCGCATCGGCGGGCGGACGTACTACTACCTCGCCGAGTCCGCGCGCGTCGACGGCAAACCGCGCGTCGTCGGCCAGCGGTATCTGGGGACGGCCGAGGACATCGCCGCGGCGGTGGCCGGCGGCGGTCCGGAGGCGGCGGGGGCGCGGCATCGGTCGTTCGGCGACGTTTCCGCCGTGTGGGGGACGCTGCAGCGGCTCGACCTCGTCCGGCGGGTCGATTCGGTGGCGGGACCGCAACGGGCCCGGCCGACGCTCGGTCTTCACGTCGCGCTCGCCGTGCTCCACCGGGCGACGGCGCCGGAGACGGAGTTCGAGGAGTGGTGGTCCGGATGCCTGGCGCAGGATCTGGTCCGGCCCCGGCCGCCCAAGGGGTCGATGACGACGGCCAGCCATTGGCGGGCGTTGCAGCGGCTTACTCCGGAGCGGATCGCGAGGGTGGAAACCGTTGTCGCGGAAGCGGTTCTGGAGTTGCTGGGGGATGACGGCACGGAAGCGTTAGCCGTTGATGTCGCGCAGTTCGCGGCGTTTACCGCGGCGGATTGCACGCTGCCGTCGGCTTGCCAGGACGTGCTCGCCGGGCTGGGCCTGGTGGTCACCCGGGATGGGGCGATTCCGCTGGCTTCCCGGGTTTACCGGAGAGAAAACGCGCCGACGTTCGGTGCGCTGGCCGCGGAGCTGGGCGAGCGGTATCCGGCTACCGACGTCACGTTGATCTTCCACGCCGGCCAGGCCGCGCAGCTCGACCTAGGCGCGCGGAGCGGGTTTGTCGGGTCGCTTCCGTTGGCTGATCACCCGGAGCTGCTCGCGCGGCCCGCGTCGGTGCGGCGGAGGGTGGATCCGGAGCGGTTTGCCGGGCTGACTGCGTTCGACACGGTGGCGACTGTGGACGGTGCCCGTCGACGCGTCATCCTGACCCATTCGGCGACGTTGCACGCGGCGCAGTACCGGGCGTTCACCAGCGAGTTGAGCACGACGGTTCGGGAGCTTGACGGGTTGGCGGCCGCGCTCGCCGCGGGGACTCATCGCGGCGACCGGACGCAGGTGCACGCGGAGATGTCCCGGATCATTCGCGGGCGCCGGGTGGAGCGGGTGTTGAACACGACGCTCACCGGGAACCGGGCGGGGGAGTTGCGGCTGGAGCGGCGGGTCGACGAGGCGGCGGTCGCTCGGCTGGCGGAGGAGTTCTTCGGCAAGCAGATTCTGGTGACGGATCGGGACTGGCCGGTGGCCGAGGTGGTCACGGCTTATCGGGCGCGGACGTATCTCGACTCGACGTTTCGCTGGCTGACCGGGTCCGCGGTGGCCGGGCCTTCGCCGCGGTGGGAGTGGACTTCGCATCGGATCGCGGTGCACACGTTGGTGTCGGTGCTCGCCGCGACGGTCACGCACCTGATGCGGCGGGAGGCGGATCGGGCCGGGATGAACTTGTCGGTGGCTGAGCTGCTGGACCAGTTGCGGGGGATCGGGGAGACCGTGTTGCGGCATCGGTCTACTGGGGGGAGGCCGCGGACTCGGCGGATTTTGTCTGATCGGACGGGGAGGCAGGAGGCGTTGTTCGGGTTGTTCGGGTTGGAGGGGTTTGCTCCTGGGTGAGGTCTTCGCGGTCGGCTCGTCGCCTGGCGGCGACATTGCGCCTTGTTGGTGGCGTGGGGCCCCCGAAGTTTGATTGTGCTGACGGTTCGGGGGTGCTTGTCAAGGCGGGAAAGATGCCTTGACAAGCACCCCCGAACCGCAGGGAGGCTTCGTATCGGGGGCGGGGGGAGGTGTGGGTGCCTCGCTGTTTGGGTGCATTGGCTGCGGTTTTTTGGGGAGCCGTGGGGCTAACCCCGGTGCAGCGGCGGGGCTAGCGGGCGGGTGGTCCTCAGGACCGTCTGTCAGGAGTTGCGGTCGATGTTCAGTGCGGAGAACGTTTGCACTACTGGCATCAGTTCTATGACGTTGATGTTCACGTGTGCTGGCTGGGAGCTGGCCCAGAACACTGACTCCGCGACGTCGTCCGGGGTCAGGGGGGTGGTGCCGGCGTAGACGTTGGCTGCTTTGTTCTTGTCGCCGTCGAAGCGGACGGTCGAGAATTCCGTGCCGCCTACCAGGCCTGGTTCGATGTTCGTTACTCGGACGCCGGTGCCGCGCAGGTCTGAGCGCAGGTTCAGGCTGAACTGGTGGACGAACGCCTTGGTCGCGCCGTAGACGTTGCCGCCGGGGTAGGGGTAGCTGCCCGCGACCGAGCCGATGTTGATTACGTGTCCGGTGCCGCGTTCGACCATTCCGGGCAGTATCGCGCGGGTGAGGTGGACGAGACCGGTCACGTTGGTCTCGATCATCTGGTCCCAGTCTTCCAGCTTCGCCTCGTGCGCGGGCTCGAGACCCTTGGCGAGACCGGCGTTGTTGACCAGGATGTCGATCTTCGCCCACTCCTCGGGCAGCTGTTCGACGACGTCCGCGACCGAGGCTGCGTCGCGTACGTCCAGCACCAGCGGGTACACCGCTTCGCCCAGTTCGTCCGCGAGCGCCTTCAGCCGGTCGCCGCTGCGGGCCGCGGCGACGACTCGCGCGCCCTCCGCTGCGAACCGGCGCGTGATCGCGGCACCGAACCCGGCGCTCGCGCCGGTCACCAATACGGTCTTCATGGAGTGCGTCACCGTTCTTCCGCGTGGTCCTGGTCCAGGAAGCGGCCGAACACGTCGTTGAACTCGGCCGCGCGTTCCAGGTTAGGCAGGTGCCCCGCGCCGTCGAGCACCGCCAGCTTCGAGCCGTCGACGAGCTGGTGCAGCAACTGTGCGTCGGCGACCGGGGTGAACTCGTCCTCGCTGCCCACCGCGACCAACGTCGGCACGGCGACCTGCTTCAGCGAATCGCGGTAGTCGGGCCGCTTCGCCCTGGCCCGCAACGCTGCCGCCGCGCCTGCCGCCGGTGCGTTGCGCATCATCTTCCGGACGTGCTCGGTCACCTCGGGGTTCTCGCGGAAAGTGCCCGGCGACACCATCTTGGGCAGCAACTCGTCGGCGTACGCGGTCATGCCCTCCGCGAGAACCCGATCCGCGGCCTGGTTGCGAGCCGCCTTTCCTTCGTCCGTCTCGGGCTCGGCGAACGTGTCCGCGAGCAGCAGCGCAGCGATCCGCTCCGGGTAGTCCCGCACAGTCTGCATCACGATCTGCCCGCCCATCGACAGCCCGCCCAGCACGAAGCGGTCGATCCCGAGGCGGTCGGCCAGCCCGACGAGATCCCCGGCGAAGTCTTCGAGCCCGCTGACCGCCGGGCCGGTGCTTTCCCCGTATCCCCGCAGGTCAGGTACGACGGCTCGGTACCCGTTCCGCGCGAGCCAGCCGGCCTGCGGACCCCACATCGACCGGTCGAACGGGTGCCCGTGGACGAGAAACACCGGGATCTTCACCTGCGGTCCGAGGTCGTCGTAGGCGATCCGGGCGCCGGAGGGGAGAAGGACTGTCTGCATGTCCTGGACGCTAATCGGGGCGATTTCTCAGGGCAATACGATGCAATGTAGTCGGAGCAATGTTCTTGGCGACCCGAGCCTGGCCCACTGAAACGGCGAGCCCCTTGGTCTCGACCGGCGCGCCCGAGTCGGTGGGCGGCAATCCGCTCCGCATCCGCCGTCGTCGGCCGGTCGGACTCGGGCATTCACCGATAACGCGAGCCGCGCGTTCTTCCGGATTGCGGCATCCGCGCGCCGATAAGCGACCGGATTCGCCGCCCGCCGTTCCCCGACTCCCGGCCGCTCTGCCCGCCGGATCGGTCGGAGTGGGCCCATTCGGCCGGTTGACCTGCGAAGATCGGATTAAGGGACCCCCCTGTTTCGGGCCGTTTCGGGACGTGTAATCTTCTCTTCGTCGCCAGGGAGACCGGGCGGCCGCCGGGACACGAACCAAGCTCTCGCCTCTAGGGTGATTGAGTGGGTGTCCCACCACAAACTGCTAGGAATGACCGCTTCGGTCAGGCTCGCCCTTGTGGGGTGGGTGTGATGCGGGGTGTGTTGCTTGAGAACTCAACAGTGTGCTAGTGAACTAAGCCAGTAGAGCTTAATATGAAACCCCCTCGTCGGGGTTTCCTTTGAGAATATGATTGAGAGTAGTCTCGATCGAACTGTTCATTGTTGGAGAGTTTGATCCTGGCTCAGGACGAACGCTGGCGGCGTGCTTAACACATGCAAGTCGAACGCTGAACCGGTTTCGGCCGGGGATGAGTGGCGAACGGGTGAGTAACACGTGGGTAATCTGCCCTGTACTCTGGGATAAGCCTGGGAAACTGGGTCTAATACCGGATACGACCACTGCAGGCATCTGTGGTGGTGGAAAGTTCCGGCGGTATGGGATGAACCCGCGGCCTATCAGCTTGTTGGTGGGGTAATGGCCTACCAAGGCGACGACGGGTAGCCGGCCTGAGAGGGTGACCGGCCACACTGGGACTGAGACACGGCCCAGACTCCTACGGGAGGCAGCAGTGGGGAATATTGCACAATGGGCGCAAGCCTGATGCAGCGACGCCGCGTGAGGGATGACGGCCTTCGGGTTGTAAACCTCTTTCGCCAGGGACGAAGCGAGAGTGACGGTACCTGGATAAGAAGCACCGGCTAACTACGTGCCAGCAGCCGCGGTAATACGTAGGGTGCGAGCGTTGTCCGGAATTATTGGGCGTAAAGAGCTCGTAGGCGGTTTGTCGCGTCGGCCGTGAAATCTCCACGCTTAACGTGGAGCGTGCGGTCGATACGGGCAGACTTGAGTTCGGCAGGGGAGACTGGAATTCCTGGTGTAGCGGTGAAATGCGCAGATATCAGGAGGAACACCGGTGGCGAAGGCGGGTCTCTGGGCCGATACTGACGCTGAGGAGCGAAAGCGTGGGGAGCGAACAGGATTAGATACCCTGGTAGTCCACGCTGTAAACGTTGGGCGCTAGGTGTGGGCGACATTCCACGTTGTCCGTGCCGTAGCTAACGCATTAAGCGCCCCGCCTGGGGAGTACGGCCGCAAGGCTAAAACTCAAAGGAATTGACGGGGGCCCGCACAAGCGGCGGAGCATGTGGATTAATTCGATGCAACGCGAAGAACCTTACCTGGGCTTGACATGCGCCAGACATCCCCAGAGATGGGGCTTCCCTTGTGGTTGGTGTACAGGTGGTGCATGGCTGTCGTCAGCTCGTGTCGTGAGATGTTGGGTTAAGTCCCGCAACGAGCGCAACCCTTATCCTACGTTGCCAGCGCGTCATGGCGGGGACTCGTGGGAGACTGCCGGGGTCAACTCGGAGGAAGGTGGGGATGACGTCAAGTCATCATGCCCCTTATGTCCAGGGCTTCACACATGCTACAATGGCTGGTACAGAGGGCTGCGATACCGCGAGGTGGAGCGAATCCCTTAAAGCCGGTCTCAGTTCGGATCGCAGTCTGCAACTCGACTGCGTGAAGTCGGAGTCGCTAGTAATCGCAGATCAGCAACGCTGCGGTGAATACGTTCCCGGGCCTTGTACACACCGCCCGTCACGTCATGAAAGTCGGTAACACCCGAAGCCCATGGCCCAACCCGCAAGGGAGGGAGTGGTCGAAGGTGGGACTGGCGATTGGGACGAAGTCGTAACAAGGTAGCCGTACCGGAAGGTGCGGCTGGATCACCTCCTTTCTAAGGAGCACAACACATCCCAGTCATCGTGCTGGGAGTGGCCGTCGCTTAGAGGTCGAATGCATCTCTGCGACGGTTGCTCAAGGAATTGTGGAACTACTGGTTATGGGTTCTCGCGGTGGTGATGCCGCCGACTCAGTACTGCGTGGCTTCGGCTGCGCGTGGAACGGCGGCCGCGGATCCGGGCGGGTTCTTGTTTGCTGGCGCGCTGTTGGGTCCTGAGGCAACACACGTTGTTTCTGGTGTGGTGTTTGAGAACTGTAGAGTGGATGCGAGCATCTTTGTGGTCAAGTTGTTAAGGGCACATGGTGGATGTCTTGGCTTCAGGAGCCGATGAAGGACGTGGGAGGCTGCGATATGCCTCGGGGAGCTGTCAACCGAGCTGTGATCCGAGGATTTCCGAATGGGGAAACCCAGCACCAGTGATGTGGTGTTACCCGCCGGTGAATATATAGCCGGTGTGGAGGGAACGCGGGGAAGTGAAACATCTCAGTACCCGCAGGAAGAGAAAACAAAAGTGATTCCGTGAGTAGTGGCGAGCGAAAGCGGAAGAGGCTAAACCGTTTGCATGTCAAGCTGTCAGGCGTTGTGCAGGCGGTGTTGTGGGACCCACCTTGGAGAGACTGACATTTCTCCGGATGTACGCGATGGTTAGCGGAACGCCTTGGGACGGGCGGCCGGAGCGGGTGAGAGCCCCGTACGCGAAAGCTGTCGTCGTAGGTCTTGGTGGTGTTCCCGAGTAGCAGCGAGCTCGTGGAATTTGCTGTGAATCTGCCGGGACCACCCGGTAAGCCTAAATACTTCCTGGAGACCGATAGCGGACGAGTACCGTGAGGGAAAGATGAAAAGTACCCCGGGAGGGGAGTGAAAGAGTACCTGAAACCGTGTGCCTACAAGCCGTCAGAGCCTTCGGGTGATGGCGTGCCTTTTGAAGAATGAGCCTGCGAGTTAGTGCTGCGTGGCGAGGTTAACCCGGGTGGGGTAGCCGTAGCGAAAGCGAGTCTGAATAGGGCGATACAGTCGCGTGGTCTAGACCCGAAGCGGAGTGATCTACCCATGGCCAGGGTGAAGCGACGGTAAGACGTCGTGGAGGCCCGAACCCACTTAGGTTGAAAACTGAGGGGATGAGCTGTGGGTAGGGGTGAAAGGCCAATCAAACTCCGTGATAGCTGGTTCTCCCCGAAATGCATTTAGGTGCAGCGTCGCGTGTTTCTTGCCGGGGGTAGAGCTACTGGATGGTCTAGGGGCCTTACCGGGTTACCGAAATCAACCAAACTCCGAATACCGGTTAGTGAGAGCGCGGCAGTGAGACGGCGGGGGATAAGCTTCGTCGTCGAGAGGGAAACAGCCCAGAACACCAGCTAAGGCCCCTAAGTGTGTGCTCAGTGGGAAAGGATGTGGGATTGCCCAGACAACCAGGAGGTTGGCTTAGAAGCAGCCACCCTTGAAAGAGTGCGTAATAGCTCACTGGTCAAGTGGTCCTGCGCCGACAATGTAGCGGGGCTTAAGCACACCGCCGAAGCTGTGTCATTCACACAATACATCCGCGAGAGCTTTCGGGCTCTTGTGCAGTGGTGTGGATGGGTAGGGGAGCGTCCTGCATCCAGGGAAGCGGCCGCGGAAGCGAGTCGTGGAGGGTGCGGGAGTGAGAATGCAGGCATGAGTAGCGAATGCAGAGTGAGAAACTCTGCCGCCGGATGACCAAGGGTTCCTGGGCCAGGCTAATCCGCCCAGGGTAAGTCGGGACCTAAGGCGAGGCCGACAGGCGTAGTCGATGGACAACGGGTTGATATTCCCGTACCCGAGCATGTGCGCCCATGGCGAGGCGGTTGACACTAACCACCCGAAGCCACTCGTGAAGCCTTCGGGCGGATCGGGTGTGTGGAGCGTGGGACCTGATTCCGTAGTAGTCAAGCGATGGGGTGACGCAGGAAGGTAGCTCCGCCAGGCGATGGTTGTCCTGGTGTAAGCGTGTAGGCCGTCATGTAGGCAAATCCGCATGGCATATAGGCTGAGACGTGATGCGTAGCCGTTTGAGGCGAAGTGGGTGATCCTATGCTGTCGAGAAAAGCCTCTAGTGAGTGCATGCACGGCCCGTACCCCAAACCAACACAGGTGGTCAGGTAGAGAATACCAAGGCGATCGGGTGAACTGTGGTTAAGGAACTCGGCAAAATGCCCCCGTAACTTCGGGAGAAGGGGGGCCAAACACCTTGAAGTCCCGTGCGGACGGAGGGGTGGTTGGCCGCAGAGACCAGCGGAAAGCGACTGTTTACTAAAAACACAGGTCCATGCGAAGTCGCAAGACGATGTATATGGACTGACGCCTGCCCGGTGCTGGAACGTTAAGAGGACCGGTTAACTCCTTTCGAGGGGTGAAGCTGAGAATTTAAGCGCCAGTAAACGGCGGTGGTAACTATAACCATCCTAAGGTAGCGAAATTCCTTGTCGGGTAAGTTCCGACCTGCACGAATGGCGTAACGACTTTCCGGCTGTCTCGACCACAGGCCCGGCGAAATTGCATTACGAGTAAAGATGCTCGTTACGCGCGGCAGGACGGAAAGACCCCGGGACCTTTACTATAGTTTGGTATTGGTTTTCGGTTCGGCTTGTGTAGGATAGGTGGGAGACTGTGAAGCGGTGACGCTAGTCATTGTGGAGTCGTTGTTGAAATACCACTCTGGTCGGATTGGGAATCTGAACCTCGGACCATGATCTGGTTCAGGGACAGTGCCTGATGGGTAGTTTAACTGGGGCGGTTGCCTCCTAAAGGGTAACGGAGGCGCCCAAAGGTTCCCTCAGCCTGGTTGGCAATCAGGTGTCGAGTGCAAGTGCACAAGGGAGCTTGACTGTGAGACAGACATGTCGAGCAGGGACGAAAGTCGGGACTAGTGATCCGGCACCTCCTGGTGGAAGGGGTGTCGCTCAACGGATAAAAGGTACCCCGGGGATAACAGGCTGATCTTGCCCAAGAGTCCATATCGACGGCATGGTTTGGCACCTCGATGTCGGCTCGTCGCATCCTGGGGCCGGAGTAGGTCCCAAGGGTTGGGCTGTTCGCCCATTAAAGCGGCACGCGAGCTGGGTTTAGAACGTCGTGAGACAGTTCGGTCCCTATCCGCCGCGCGCGCAGGATACTTGAGGAAGGCTGTCCCTAGTACGAGAGGACCGGGACGGACGGACCTCTGGTGTGCCAGTTGTCACGCCAGTGGCATGGCTGGTTGGCTATGTTCGGAAGGGATAACCGCTGAAGGCATCTAAGCGGGAAGCCTGTTCCAAGATGAGGTATCCCACCCCTTTGTGGGTTAAGGCCCCCAAGAGACGATTGGGTTGATAGGCCAGAAATGGAAGCACAGTAATGTGTTGTCGAGTTGACTGGTACTAATAGGCCGAGGACTTGCCCACGAAGATGTTGCGCATCCACTCTACGGTTCTGAAACACCACACCAGCCCCACCATGTGGGGGGTGTGTGTTGTTTCGGAGTGTTTCGGTGGTTTTAGCGTCAGGGAAACGCCCGGTCCCATTCCGAACCCGGAAGCTAAGCCTGACTGCGCCGATGGTACTGCAACCGAAGGGTTGTGGGAGAGTAGGACACCGCCGAACTTAACGTGAAGAAAAGGGGCGGGGCCCCGGTCGAGAACCTGAAAAGGTTTTCCCGGAGCCCCGCCCTTTTTTTCATGCCCAAAAAACGGCGAGCCGCAGAACCGGCCCGCCGCGGACTCACTCCGGCCGGCGCAGCAAATACGTGTCCATGATCCACCCGTGCCGCTCCCGAGCCGCGGCCCGCGTCTCCCGGATCTTGGCCGCCAACGCGTCGTCCAGCGGCCCGGACAGCAAAATCTCGTCCGGCGTCCCGACGTACGCGCCCCAATAAATCCACAAGCCCCGACCCGTGTACTGATCGAATGTCGTGTGCGCGTCGAGCAGCACGAAGACGTCGTCGGCGTCACTCGGCCAGCCCTGCGCCAACCGGCGGCCCGTCGTGAGCTGCACGGCGCGGCCGATCTGGTTCATCGTCGTGCGATGCCGGGCCACCAGTGCGGAGATGCTGCTGATCCCCGGCACGACCTCGTAGTCGAACGCCACGTTCCCGCGCGCCAGCACGGCCTCGATCAACGCGATAGTGCTGTCGTACAGCGCCGGATCGCCCCAGACGAGAAACGCGCCGGTCTCGCCGTCGGCCAGCTCGTCGCGGATCAGCCGCTCGTAGACGTCGGTGCGGAGCTGGTGCCAGTCGGCGACCGCGGTGCGGTAGTCGGACGGCGTCCGGTCGCGGTCCGGGTCCTTCGCGCTCACCACGCGATACCCCGGCCGGGTCACGAACCGCTCGAGGATCTCCTGGCGCAGCTGCACCAGATCGGCCTTCGCGCTGCCCTTGTCGAGCACGAAGAACACGTCGACGCGATTGAGCCGGTCGACTGCCTGCACGGTCAGGTGTTCCGGGTCGCCGGCGCCGATCCCGATCGCGTAGATCTTCCGCATCCGTGCAGTCTCTCCCGGCGGGTAACCGGGCTCACGACAGGGTCCCCTGGCATGCCGCTACCCCCTAGGGGTATAAAGGAGGCATCAGCGGAGAGCACGATAGGGAGTGTGGCGATGACTGAAGCGACTTACACCGTCGAGGGCATGACGTGCGGGCACTGCGTCAGCTCGGTGAAAGAGGAGGTAGGCGGCCTGTCGGGCGTGCAGACCGTCGACGTCGACCTCGCCACCGGCGCAGTGAAGGTCACCAGTGCGGAGCCGATCTCGCGCGAGGCCGTCGAGGCCGCCGTCGCTGAGGCCGGCTACCAGGTCGTCGCGTAAGAAGGAGTGACATGAGCACCACGACACCAGCCCCCGTGCAGTCAGTCGAACTCGCCATTGGCGGGATGACCTGCGCGTCGTGCGCTGCTCGGGTCGAACGGAAGCTCAACAAGGTCGAAGGCGTCACCGCGAGCGTCAACTACGCGACCGAGAAGGCGCACGTCGAATACCCCTCCACCGTTTCGGTCGACGACCTGGTGGGCGTTGTCGAAGCGACGGGCTACACCGCGCAAGCACCGCAGCCGGAGAAGCCGGAAGAACCCGAGCAGGACGAGACGCGGCCGCTGCGCGACCGGCTCCTGTACTCGGCGATCCTCACGGTTCCGGTGATCGTGCTGGCGATGGTCCCCGCGCTGCAGTTCACGAACTGGCAGTGGCTGTCGCTTACGCTCGCCGCACCGGTCGTGGTCTGGGGTGCGTGGCCGTTCCACCGCGCCGCGTGGACCAACCTCCGGCACGGCGCGGCGACGATGGACACGCTGATCTCGCTCGGCGTCTCGGCCGCCACGCTGTGGTCGCTGTACGCGCTGTTCTTCGGCATGGCGGGGATGGCGGGCCTGCGGCACGGCTTCGAGTTCAGCGTGTCCGGGGGATCGGGGACCGACAACATCTACCTCGAGGTCGCGGCAGGCGTCACCACGTTCATCCTCGCCGGCCGCTACTTCGAGGCCAGGTCCAAGCGCCGCTCCGGTGCCGCGCTGCGGGCCCTGCTCGAGCTCGGCGCGAAGGACGTGACGGTCCTGCGCGACGGTCGCGAGCAGCGAATCCCGGTCGACCAGCTCCGGGTCGGAGACACGTTCGTGGTGCGGCCCGGCGAGAAGATCGCCACGGACGGCGTGGTCACCGACGGTGGCTCGGCGGTCGACGTCAGCATGATCACGGGGGAATCCGTACCGGTCGAGGTCGCGGTGGGTGACGGCGTGACGGGCGCGACGGTGAACGTCGGCGGCCGGATCGCAGTGCGCGCGACGCGAGTCGGCGCGGACACGCAGCTCGCGCAGATGGCGCGGCTCGTCGAGGAAGCGCAAAACGGCAAGGCCGCGGTGCAGCGACTGGCCGACCGCGTCTCGGCGATCTTCGTGCCGATCGTGCTGGTGCTGGCTCTGGGCACGTTGATCACCTGGCTGTTGACCAGCGGAAACGTCACCGAGGCGTTCACCGCGGCGGTCGCGGTGCTGATCATCGCCTGCCCGTGCGCGCTGGGGCTCGCGACCCCGACCGCGCTGCTGGTCGGCACTGGTCGCGGTGCGCAGCTGGGGATCCTGATCAAGGGGCCGGAGGTGCTCGAGTCCACTCGCCGGGTCGACACCGTGGTGCTCGACAAGACCGGGACCGTCACGACCGGGCGAATGAGCTTGGTGGACGTCCACGTCGGGGAAGGCGTCACGGAGCGCGAACTCCTGCGCTACGCGGGAGCGGTCGAGCACGCTTCAGAACACCCGATCGCGAAAGCGATCGCGGAGGGTGCTCGCGAGCGCGTCGGTGACCTCCCGTCCGCGACGGAGTTCCGGAACACCGAGGGGCTCGGCGTGTCCGGCCTCGTAGAGGGCGCGGCAGTACTCGCCGGCCGGGCAGCGTTCCTGGCCGACTGGAGCGTCAAGATCGACGACCAGCTCTCGTCGGCGAAGAAGGAGGCAGAAGAACGCGGCGCGACAGCGGTCTTCGTCGCCTGGGACGGCGTCGCGCGGGGCGTGCTGGTGGTCGCGGACACGATCAAGCCGACGTCCGCGCAAGCGGTCGCCGAACTGCGCGCATTGGGCCTGAAGCCGGTGCTGCTGACCGGCGACAACGCAGGCGCGGCGCGAGCGATCGCCGACGCCGCGGGCATCACCGAGGTAGTGGCCGAGGTGCTGCCCGAGGAAAAGGTGGCCGTGGTTAAACGCCTGCAAAACGAAGGCCGAGTGGTGGCCATGGTCGGAGACGGCGTCAACGACGCGGCCGCACTCGCCCAAGCCGACCTCGGCCTGGCCATGGGAACCGGAACGGACGCAGCGATCGAAGCCGGAGACCTGACCCTGGTCCGAGGCGACCTGCGAGCCGCAGTAGACGCGATCCGCCTGGCCCGGCGCACGCTCGGCACGATCAAGGGCAACCTGTTCTGGGCGTTCGCCTACAACGTCGCGGCACTGCCGCTGGCAGCGTTCGGCCTGCTCAACCCCATGATCGCAGGCGCGGCGATGGCGTTTTCGTCGGTGTTCGTGGTGTCGAACAGCCTGAGACTGCGACGGTTCCGGGCAGCGTGATCCAGCTGAGAACGGGCCAGTGGCTTCGGCTGCTGGCCCGTTTTTCGCGGGCGGGGTTCTGGGGAGCGCTGACCGCCTGGCCGATGCGCGGCAGTAACTTCTGGCCTGGCTCGGCAGTGCTGGGAACGCGCTGTCCGAGGAGTTCTTGGCCTTAACGGAAATGGGGTTCTCGCCGTCTGAACGAGCCGGAGCCCCCGTCGGCGCTCTCCTGCACCTGCCGGGACTCACGCTGCAAACTGGAAAGTCTCAGGACCGCACCAGCCGGGCGATCGCGTCGGAGGCCTCGCGCACCTTCAGATCCGCTTCCTCCCCGCCCGCGGCAGCCGCCTGGACGACGCAGGTCGCGAGGTGCTCGTCGAGCAGTTCCAGCGAGAAGGACTGCAACGCCTTCGTCGCCGCGGACACCTGGGTCAGGATGTCGATGCAGTACTTGTCCTCCTCGACCATGCGCTGCAGCCCGCGAATCTGCCCCTCGATCCGGCGAAGGCGCTTGAGGTAGGCCTCTCGTTCACTGCCGTAGCCGGTCATCGCACATCGTCCCTTTTGTCGGCATCCCCGTCGGTTTCACCACCGAGTATACCCACCCGGCGTATCCGGATCCGACGTTCAACCGGTGGCGGTGACCTCAGTGACGTCGGACGGTGGCGTCGCTGGTTTGACGCTGGTGATCAGTCGCCGATCGTCCCTGCGGCGGGTCCCGCGATGTGCAATCGGCAGAGGCTGCTTCGGTGAGCCTCAGGCGTGCGCGTGCGGGGCAGCTGTTCTGCCCGTGGAGCTGCCTCCGCGAGCGTCAGGCGTGCGCGCTGCGGCGTTGGTTCGATGCTGACGGTGGCCCGCAGCCGAACGTCCCGGCAGCAGGCCCAGGACGGATCTTCCATCGGTGCAGCTGCCTCGATGGATGTCAGGCATGAATGTGCGGAGCCGCTGGCCCGGCGGTCGCGGTGGCCCGCCGCCGAAAACCTCGGCAGCGGGTCCGGGACGAACCTTCACTCAATGGGGCGGCCTAGGTGAACGCCAGGCACACACGTGCGGCGGCATGGGTCCGATGTTCGCGCTGGCCGCCGCCGGATGGCCTGACGGCGGGTCCAGCACGGGTGCTCAGCCGCGGGTGCGGCTTCGACGCCTTCGATGGGCGTGGATGTTCCGCCGGTGGGCGCGGCCTCGGTGACTTCGATGGGCACGGGTGCTCAGCCAGCGGGCGCAACCTCTGGGACTTCGATGGGCGTGGATGTTCCCCCGGTGGGTGCGGCTTCGGTGACTTCGATGGGCATGGGTGCTCAGCCGGTGGGCGCGGCTTCGGCGACTTCCATGGGCGCGGGTGTTCCGCCGATGGCGTGGGCTGGGTGACTTCGATGGGGCGCGGGCGTTCAGCCGGTGGGCGCGGCCTCGGCGACTTCCATGGACGCGGGTGTTCCGCCGGTGGGCGTGGGCTCGGTGACTTCGATGGGGCGCGGGTGCTCAGCCGGTGGGCGTGGGCTCGGTGACTTCGATGGGGCGCGGGTGCTCAGCCGGTGGGCGCGGCCTCGGCGACTTCGATGGACGCGGGTGTTCCGCCGGTGGGTACGGCCTCGGCGACTTCGGTGAGCGCGGAGGTCCGACGTTGGTTCGGCACAGGCGTGCCGTCCGGCGCGAGATCGGCGTTCGCGGTCGCCAGTAGTTCGCGGGCACCGCGCAGCGCGGCTTTCACTCGTTGCTGGACGGCGGTGAGTTCGGCGACCCGCTGTTCGGCGTCGGCGACGATGCGGGTGGCGTGGTCGGTGGCTTGGCGGACGCGCGCGTCGGCCTCGGCGCGGGCGGCGGCGGTGCGGTCGGCGATTTCGCGGAGTGCGTCGATGCGGCGGTCGGCCAGCGTGCGCGTGAGGTGTTCTTCGAGCCGCCGGCGTTCCTTCGCCGCCGCTTCGTCCGCGGCCTTGCGTTCCTCGACTGCGCGGCGCAGCAGATCTTCGTGTTCTCTCCGCTGTTGCTCGCGATCCGCAGCGACGGCTTCGACGAGCGCGCGTTCCTTTTCGGTGAGGCGGACGGCTTCTGCCTTGGCGTCCGCGATGATCCGCGCGGCAGTGTCCTCTGCGCGGGCGGTGATCTCCGCGGCTTCCTCTCGCGTCAGCTCGACCATCCGGCGGGAGCGTTCCTGCAAGGCGTCCGGCGCTATGGGGGTGCGGCTGATCCGGTCGATCGTCGCGCGCAGTTCTCGATTGCGCTCGACGAGTTCGGCCGCTTGGTGTGCCGCGGCGTCGCGTTCCGCAGCGAGGCGCTGGAATTCCGCCTCGACCCATGTGACGAATTCTTCGACCTGACCGCGCTGATAGCCGCGCCAAGCCAAGTCGAAGGACGGCCGGACGGCCATCAGGTCCTCGCCACCGCCGGGGGCCATGCTCTCACCTCCCATTTGGATGGTTTCTCCTCGGCGCTCGTTTTTCTTGCCGCGCCGGGGTTTCCGCACTGCCTCCAGTGTGCCTGAAGTCCGGCGCTCCGTGTGAACCCGGGGCGGGTCAATCTTCGAGCGGGTCTTCGGCGCCCGTCGCAGTGCTTCGCACGCCGGGCAATTCGGCCAATTCCGCGGTGAGTTCGGGAAGATCGCCGCGCCCCTGCAACAGCAACGTGACGACCGCGATCCGTTGCCCCTCTTCGGAAACTGTCTCGCGGTCCACCGCCACCCGGTGGACGGCCCAGCCTCGATCGGTGCACGTGGCGAGCACGGCACGCAGTACGCCGTGTCCGTCGGCATAACTCAACCGGAGGATCGGCGGCTGCCGCCGATGCCGCGCGACGAACCGGGAAATCGGCGGAAATCCGCGTGTGATCACCACGAGCCCGGCAGTGGTCGCGACGGCCAGCACCGGCAGCCCGGCACCACACGCGACGCCGACGGCCGCGGCGAGCCAGACGGTCGCCGCGGTCGTGAGGCCGCGCACCGCGTCGCGGCGCACGAAGATCAGCCCGCCGCCGACGAACCCGATGCCGGACACGATCTGCGCGGCGATCCGCGACGGGTCGAGCGCCACGTGTTCGATGCCGAGCAAATCGGCGAAACCGTATTTCGACACCAGCATGAAGACCGCCGACCCGACGCCGACCAGCGTGTGCGTGCGCAGGCCGGCCTGCTTGTTGCCGACCTCGCGCTCGATGCCGATCACCGTGCTCAGCAGCAGGGCGAGCAGAACCGGCGGCAGCAGTTCCCACTGTTCGCCGGTGGACCAGAGAGCATGCACGGACGTACCTCCTCGCCCGCCACTGTGCCTCGCCCCTGAAGAGCACTGCGCCCCGCCCCCGGAGAGCCCGCGCGCCTGGCCCGGCGCGCACGCCTAAGCTCGGGCAATGGCCCGCTACTTCGACGTGCACCCGCAGAACCCGCAGCGCCGCGCGCTCTCCCAGGTGGTCGACCTGCTGCGCGACGACGGGCTGATCGCCTACCCGACCGACTCCTGCTTCGCGCTCGGCTGCCGCATCGGCAACCAGCAGGGGATGGAGCGGATCCGCACCATCCGCAAGCTCGACCACCGGCATCACTTCACGCTCGTCTGCCAGGACTTCGCCCAGCTCGGCCAGTTCGTGCACATCGACAACGCGGTGTTCCGCGCCGTCAAGGCCAGCACCCCCGGCCCGTACACGTTCATCCTCCCGGCGACGAAGGAAGTCCCGCGGCGGCTGCTGCACGCCAAGAAGAAGACCGTCGGCGTGCGGATCCCCGACCACGTGGTGACCCAGGAACTGCTCGGCGAACTGGGCGAGCCGATCCTGTCGAGCACGCTGCTGCTACCCGACTCCGGCGAGCCCCTCACCCAGGGCTGGGAGATCAAGGAAGAACTCGACCACGTGCTGGACGCCGTCATCGACTCCGGCGACTGCGGCGTGGAACCCACCACGGTGATCGACTTCTCCTCCGGAGAGGCGGAGGTCGTGCGGCATGGGGCGGGAGACCCGTCCCGGTTCGAGTGAGCGGGGTCGTCATCGGTGTTGTCTCCTCCTGAGGGGCTGGTGATCCGATCCTGATGCGGGCAGTGGCTTCGGGTCGCTGGGCGCGACGGCTGTTGACGCGGTTTGCTTGTCTCGACGGCTCCTCATGACGGCTTCTTGACACGGCGGTTCTCTACCACGGCAGCTGCCGATCTGGGCTGACGCCAGCGGCTTGAACCGGCCACTTCCCGGCTCGGCTGCTCGGGCGAGGCTGCCAGTGCACGTCGCGTGGCGGACGATCCCAGCCCCGACCTGCTGCGGATACGAGCGCACGGTTACGCGGGTCCCGCGACGTGATGGCAGCGGCTGGTCGGCCGACATCTCGCCTGCATGCGGCCGTGCGGGCCGCTGGCGGGTCTCCTCGTCCCGGTGCCAGGCCGCGCATGCTTCTCGAGGTCTTGACGCCGAGCACCGTCAGCTGCGACTGACGCGATCCGGCGGCGCGTCCGCCGTTCGAAGCACAGCTGGTCGCCCTCCAGCGCATCCGGCGATAACCGGCCGGGCTCTCCACATTCCTGTCGGCGCGGGCCACAGCGGTCCTCACTGTCCCTGGCGTCGGCAGCTGCAGTCTTCTTCAGGCACGAGCCGCGGCAGGTGCGGGCTGGCACGGTAGTGCGGCTAGGCCTGAACAGAACGGACAGCTGCGGATCTCAACCAGTCGGTGCCGAAGCGGGCTGGCAAGTACTGGCACCGCGGGTCCGCGCTTGTCAGGTGTGTTCGATCGAAGCTCCTCTCTTGTCGCTGACTGTGGGGTAATTCAGCGCGCGGGGCGGGCGAACCCGAGCACTGTCGAAGAGATCACACGGTTGCCTCCACGGGGGTGCTGAGCAGGCGGGACAGGGCGTCGGCAAGCGGCACGTCCGACGTCGAATGCCAGCCGACGATGGCGTCCGGCCGGAGCAGCAGCGCGCCGTCGGCAGGCAGTTCTGTCTCGGCCAGCCACGCTTCGTCCTCGACGGCCACGAGGCGGAGGCCCAGCCGGTCGGCTTCGGCGGTCCAGCGGGCGTGGTCCGGTCCGCAGAGCAAGGCGAGGCCAGGTCCTGCCAAGTCCACTGTGGACGTCGTGGCGTCGAGCCAGGCATGCGGCACTCGGGTGCCTGGACGACCGGCCGGGGCGTACTGGCCCTCGGGTGCGGGACCGCGTCCGTCCGGGACGAACGCCCCCTGTTCGTATTGCACCCCGAACAACGCGGCGAGCGGGTCGACGCGCGGTGCGTCGTCGCTGGTGATCGTGGCGATCATGGTGCCGAGATGGCCGCTGGCCATGCTGGAGAACTCCGCTGTCGCGTACCCGATCGGGTACCGCTCGGCGTGGTAGGTGTCGAGGAGGGCGGGCGCCGCCGTGCCGGCCAGCACCGCGGCGAGTTTCCAGGCGAGGTTGGCTACGTCCGCGATCGCGGTATTCGCGCCCGCGGCAGCCATCGGCGGCATCGCGTGCGCGGCGTCGCCGGCCAGGAAGACCCGGCCGGAGGAGAACCGGTCGGCCACGTACATCCCCGACTCCCAGTGCATCCTGCTGAGCACCTCGACCTCGAGGTCCGGCACGCCGACGACGGTGCGCAGCAGTTCGCGCCAGCCGTCCTCGTCCAGAGAATCCGAACCAGGGAAGTCGGACGTGGAGAAGAGCCACCGGTCGGTGCCGTTGACCGACACGAACGCGCCGGAAGCGGCCGGGTTTTCGACGCGGCACAGGTTGAACGGCTTGTCGCGGACGAGTTCGGCGAGGTCGGCGCGGAAGCACACGTCGAGGTTGTCCGCCAGGTGTCCGCGTCCGCTGCGCGAAATGCCGAGCGCGGTGCGGATCGGACTGCGCGCGCCGTCCGCCGCGATCAGATATTCGGCGCTGACCTGGTATGGCTCGCCGTCGGCCGGGCGCAACTCGGCCGTGATTCCGGCGTCGTCCTGCTCGAACGACACCAGCTCGGTGCCGAATCGGACGGACACTCCGCGTTCGACAGCGGCCTGCCGCAGTACCGGTTCCAGCACGTCTTGCGGGCACAGCACGCTGGGCGCCGGGCTGAGGTCCGGCATTTTCGCGTGCTGGACGAGTCGTTCGCGCAAGGCGCCGGTGACCTCCGGCCAGGTCGCGTCGGCCAGCGTCGTGCCGGTGAGCATTCCGGTGAACGACGCGAGCGGTGCGCTGGCTCGTTCGACCTCGTCCATGAGGCCGAGCAGGCGGAACACCTCGGTGCTGCGCGGATTGAACCGGCGCGCTTTCGGCTGCGGGGACGTGCCGGCGTGCTTCTCCACCAGCACCGGCGCTACTCCCTCGCGGTGCAGCAGCAGTGCCGCGGTGAGTCCGGCGAGCCCTCCGCCGCAGATCAGAACAGGAATTCGTGCAGTCATCTCGTAACCCCCAGGGTCGTGTACGTTGTACATCTTGTGTACGTTGTACATGAGGATGTACTATGTACGCAAGCGGGCTGGAGACAGGGAGATGAATGGGAGATCAAGGGCCGACACCGCCGATTTGGCTGTTGCCTGAGCCGCCGGAGCGCGGATGGGGCCTCGGACGAGTCGACATCGTCAACGCGGCCGTGCGCCTGGCCGACCACGGCGGCGCGGAGGCGCTTACGATGCGGGCAGTGGCGAAGGAGCTGGGCGCGTCCACTCCGATGTCGCTGTACCGCTACGTGCACAGCAAAGACGGTCTGGTGGACCTGATGCTCGACCTGGCGAACAGCGAGGTGCGCACTCCGGAAGTCCCGGGCGAGGACTGGCGGGGCGAGCTGACGGCCGTCGCGCTGGACACGTGGGCGATGACGAAGCGGCATCCGTGGTATGCGCGGCTCGTGCACCAGCGGCCTCCGGCGGGGCCGAACGCGAGCAGGCGGACCGAGTTCGTGCTGGCGACGTTCGACCGGCTGGGGCAGGACCTCGCGTCGGCGCTTGGGTACGCCCGGTTGCTCGACGGCTACGTCATCGGTCAGGCGCTGCAGTGGGCGGAAGAGCGGGCGATGTGGCAGCGCAACGCGTTCGTCGACGTGGTGGACGTGCAGCGGCAGGCGCGCGCCTGGTTCGGCGGAGCCGCGGCGGAGGACGGGCCGTATCCGCTGCTCGTGCGGGTGCTGGAGAGCTTCCTGGCCGAGCGGCACGACGCGGACGGCGAGAGCGGCGAGGCCAGTGCGGACGGTGCCGGATCGGGCGCCGAGGCGGAGGGCTCCGAGCGGGTGGCTGATGCCGGTGAGCCGGGCGCTCGGCCGGGTGCGGACGCGGCCGGGACTGGGCGGGTGGCTGAGGCGGATCGCGAGGGTGCGGGCTCTGGTCGGACGGCCGGTTCTGGGCGGGCGGTTGGCTCGGGTCGGACGGCCGGGGCAGGTCGGGTGCCTGGGGCAGGCCAGACGGCGGGGACGGGCCAGGCGGTCTTGGACCAGGAGTCGGACGCTGCCGCGGATGCGCGGAAGGTGGGCGAAGCGGCGGCCGAGGACGCGCAGTTCCGGCTCGGCTTCGAATGTCTGCTGGACGGCATCGCCGCGCGGCTCCGCTAGGTTGGTCGCCTGGACCGGCTGCGCGGAGGACGACGTGAAGTTCCTGCTGACGATGCACATGAACCCCGAGATATGGGAGGGGCTGAGCGAGGAGACCCGCCAGGAGGTGATGGACGGGCACGCGGACTTCATCGCCAAGATCCGCGCGTCCGGCGAGTTGGTCAACACGCAGGCGCTCGGCGGACCGGAGGACAGCGCTGTCGTGCGGGTGCGCGGCGGGGTGCCTGCGGTCACCGACGGCCCGTTCGCGGAGTCGAAGGAGTTCCTCGCCGGGTTTTACCTGGTCGAGTGCGAGAGCCGGGAGCGGGCGCTGGAGGTCGCCGCGATGATTCCCGACGCGGGGATCGACGGGCTCGGCATCGAGGTGCGGCCGGTCGTGTTCTTCGCTGACGCGGAAACACAGTCCGACTTCGGCTGATGGCGGACGTCGGCGAGCTGCTCCGGCCGCTCGTGCCGCAGGTGCTCGGGACGCTCGTGCGGCGGTACGGGCAGTTCGAGGCGTGCGAGGACGCGGTGCAGGAGGCGCTGGTCGCGGCGGTCGAGCAGTGGTCGGCGGGCGAGGTGCCGGACAACCCGCGCGCGTGGTTGCTCACGGTCGCCACGCGGCGGCTGACCGACCTTTGGCGCAGCGAGAGCGCTCGGCGGCGGCGTGAGGAAACCGTTGCGGTGCAAGACGTCGCGCTGACGGCGGTCGTGCCCGGGCCGGAGGACGAACAGCCGCCGGAACAGGACGACACGCTGACGTTGCTGTTCCTGTGCTGCCATCCGGCAGTGACGCCCAGTTCGCAGGTCGCGCTGACGCTCCGTGCGGTCGGCGGGTTGACGACGGCCGAGATCGCGCGGGCGTTCCTCGTGCCGGAAGGCACCATGGCGCGGCGGATCACGCGGGCGAAGGAAAGCGTCGCGGCGGCTGGTTCCACCTTTACTCCGCCATCCGCCGAGGATTGGCCGGCTCGGCTGCAGGTCGTCTTGCATGTCCTGTACTTGATTTTCAACGAGGGATACACGGCGACTTCGGGCGAGGATCTGCATCGGGTCGAACTGTCCGAGGAAGCGATCCGGCTGACCCGCGCCGTTCATGCGTTGCTTCCGGACGACGGCGAAGTCGCGGGACTGCTCGCGCTCATGCTGCTCACCGACGCGCGACGGCCGGCGCGCACCGGGCCTGACGGAGCGTTGACGCCGCTCGCCGAACAGGACCGTCGACAGTGGACAGTGCCCTTGATCGTCGAGGGCTTGGAGCTGGTGAACCGGGTACTGGGCCAGGGCCCGGTGGGGCCGTACCAGGTGCAAGCTGCCATCGCGGCACTGCACGACCAGGCGGCGGGAACCGATTCCACGGACTGGGCGCAGATCCTGGAGTTGTACGGCCTGCTCGAACGACTCGCGCCCGGTCCGGTGACGACGCTCAACCGGGCGATCGCGGTCGCGATGGTGCACGGTCCGGAGAAAGCGCTGGCGCTGCTGGCCACCCTCGAAGACGACGCGCGCCTGAAACAGGGCCACCGCCTCGACGCGGTCCGCGCGCATCTGCTCGAACTCGCCGGCGACACCGCGGGCGCGCACGAGCACTACCTGCGCGCGGCGAAACGGACGAACAGCATGCCGGAACGGCGGTATCTCCAGGCGAAGGCGGCGAAGTTCCTTTCGCGCGGAGGGTAAGCGCGGGTGCGGGTGCCTCGCTGGCGGGCGGGTGGCTCATGAGGTGAGCGGGCGCGGGTGAGGGTGCTTGCCGGTGGGCCGGTGGTCGGTCGGGTGAGCGGGCGGCTGACGCGGTCAGCTGGGTGAGCCGGTCGATCGTGAGGCGAGCGGGCGGGTGCAGTGCCTGGCCGGTGAGGCGGGTGGACCCTCATGCGGACGGGCCTGACGCGATCAGCTCGGCGAGCGGCTGGATCGTGGGGCGAGCGAGCAGGCGAGGTGCCTGGTCGATGCGTGGGTGGACCGCCAGATGAGCGGGTGGCCGAGGTGGTCGGTTCGGCGGGCGGGTGGATCGTGAGGTGAGTGGCCGAGGTGTCTGGTCGGTCAGTGGGTGGACTGTCAGATGAGCGGGTGGCCGAGGTGGTCGGTTCGGCGGGCGGGTGGATCGTGGGGTGAGTGGCTGGGGTGTCTGGTCGGTCAGTGGGTGGACTGTCAGATGAGCGGGCGGTCGCGGCGGTCAGTTTGGCGGGCGGGCGGATTGTGGGTGAGCGAGCGGGTGAGGTGTCTGGTCAGTGGACGGGAGGAGCGTCGGACGAGCGGTGGCTGAGGTGGCCAGCTCAGCGGGAACGGCGGGGCGGCGGGGCCGGAGTCACTGGGCTGCTCGGCGGACCGTCCCGACGTGGACCCATCGGTTGGACGGGACCCGGCGGAGAACTGGACGGGACCTTGCCGAGAAGAGGAGTTGGTCGGGCGCGAGTGGCTGAGTAGGGGATCTGGCTGCGCGAAGGTTGTCGGGGACGGGAGTTGGCCCGGGCGGATCTTGCCGGGAAGGTGCGCTGGATCGGGCGAATCTTGCGGACAAAGAGCGCTGGCCTGGGCGGGTCGCGAGGGGGCTGGTCGGCAGTTGGCGCGTAGGGCAGGAATGCGGCTTAGCAGGGGAGCCCGGGCCGATCTGGGGAGACCTAGGCAGGGAAGACAGGTCCGATCAGGGGGTGGGGGTTGCGCGTTCCAGGAGGAATACCCGGATTTCGCGGTGGGCGGCTCGTTCGGCGTAGCGGTCGTAGGCGGGCCAGTAGGAGGCGACGGCGTCCCACATTTCCTGTCGTTCGGCGTCTTTCAGGAGGCGGCCTCGGACTGGCACGGTGCGGCCGTGGACGGAGACTGTGGCGTCGGGGTGGGACAGGAGGTTCGCGGTCCAGGCGGGGTGGTTTTCGCCGCCCCAGTTGGAGCCGATCACTACATAACCGCCGGAGCGTTCGACGTACAGCAGTGGGACCTGGCGGGGTTCGCCGGTGGTGCGGCCGATCGTGGTGAGCAGGAGGGTGCGCAGGCCGACTGCCGCGCCTACCCCCAGGCGGCCGCCGGTGATGCGGAGGAGCAGGCGGTCGGCGGGCATCATCGCTTGGCCGAACGCGGCGAATGCCTTGCTGCGGCCCAGACCGGCGAACATCCTGCGCAGTTCCATGGGCGGCAGCCTACGGGGAAGCGAAGGGGAGTCGGTGAGGAGGCGACGAGGAGCCGGGGAAGCAAAGGGGAGTCGGGGGCGAAGGGGAGTCGGGGGGTGAAGGGGAGTCGGGGGGTGAAGAGGAGTCGGGAGGCGATTGGGAGCCCGGCGGGGAGGCGCAGGGGAGTCGGGGGGGCGAAAGGGAGTCGGTGGGGAGGCGGACGGGAGTCGGGAGGCAAAGGGAGTCGGGGGCGAAGGGGGTTCGGGGAGTGAGGGGGAGTCCGGCGGGGAGGCGAAGAGAAGTCGGGGAAGCAAGGGGGAATCGGCGGGACGAAGGGCGGGTCGGCGGAGTGGCGGCTTGGGAGGACGGCGAGGCGGGGCGGCAATCGGGCGGGCTTGAAGGGGGAGTGCCAGGAGCAGGTGGCGGCGGGGTATCGGCTGTTGTCCGCGGGGCGGATCGGGGCGGGCGTCCTTCGCCGCGCAGATTCTGAAGGTGCTGATCGGGCGCTGGAGGCAGCGGTCCGGCGGCCAAGGATCGAGCGACCGATGGCATGTCAGGCCAGGGGGCGGAATGTCCGCAGTCCGGCCGACACCTCCGGGGCGCAGGCAGGGCCCGACGGTCAGCCGGGCGGAAGCAAGCCGCGGGTGGGCAAGCGGAGCGGGATGGCCCAGCCGGGGAGAGAAGCTAGAACCCGCTCGTCGTCAGTTTCAGGAGTGCGTCCGTGAGGGCCGCTGCGTGGTCTACCAGGTAGAAGTGGCCTCCTGGGTAGGTGGTCAGGGTGAAGTCGCCGGTGGTGTGCCTCGACCAGGCTTGTACGTCGGCCACGGGGGCGTGCGGGTCGGCGTCTCCGGTGTGCGCGTGGATGGGCGCGGCGATCGGGCCCGCGCTCGGGTGGTACGTCTCGATGGCCGTGTAGTCCGCGCGCAGGGCCGGCAAGAACAGTTCTCGCAGTTCCGGGTCTCGCAGCACCTTCGGGTCGGTGCCGGCCAGGCCTTCGATTTCGGCCAGCAAACCGTCGTCGTCTTGGAGGTGGACTTGTTCGTTGACCAGGCGGGACGGGGCTCGGCGGCCGGAGACGACCACTGCTTCCGCGGGGGTGCCTCTCGATTCCAGGCGCAGGCCTACCTCGTACGCCAGCGTCGCGCCCATGCTGTGGCCGAACAGCACCATCGGCAGGTCCAGCCACGGCAGAAGGGCCTGCGTGACACCGTCCGCCAGTTCTTCGATGGTTCGCAGGGCGGGTTCGGCCATGCGGTCCTGCCGCCCGGGGTACTGGACCGCCAGGACGTCGACCGCGGGGGACAGCGACTTCGACAGCGGGTGGAAGAACGGGGCTGCGCCGCCTGCGTGCGGCAGGCACACCAAACGGGCGGGGGCGTCGTCGGCGGGATGGAAGCGGCGAAGCCACAGGTCCGTCATGCGGGCGATTTTACCGGGCACGACCGACATCAAAGGGGCAAGCGGCGGAATTCGATCTTCTCGTACGCGCTGGTGACGCCGGTTTCGTAGAGGACGCCGACGGTGAAGCGGTCCGGTTGTACCAGATCGGAGTAGCCAGCGGGGGCATCGGCGACGACGGTGGACGGTTGCCAGGTTTTGCCACGGTCCGCGCTCGTCCTCAATTGCATTGTGCGGCGCACGGCTGGGTCGGACGGGCCGGAATAGAGGAGTACGCGACGGTCGGTTGTTTGCAGGACGCTGCCTTCTACTTTCGGGCCGGACAGGGTTGGCTGCACTTGATACGGGCGGGTCAGGGTGCGGCCGCCGTCGGTGCTGTACGCGTCCAGCCTGTGTTCCGGGGCGGAGCCCTGGTTGCGGCTGGAGAAATAGACGGTGCCGTCCGGCAGTTCGGTGGCGGTGGTTTCGTTCGGGGCGAGGACGCCGTCGGTGGGGTCGTCGGTGAAGCCGAGGTGCCAGGTGCGGCCGTTGTCGTCGCTGTAGAGAGCGTGGCCGCCGTAGTACTTGGCTTCGGTTCCGACGTCCGGCGAACCCGCGGGAGGGGCGCTGGAATGGTTGGCGGGCACGACGATTCGCCCGGCGTAGCGGCCGTGTTTGAGGAGGGTCGCGTGGCCGGGGGCGGTGGCGTACCAGCGCCAGGACGGGAGTTTCGTCGCGGCGGTGATGTCTCTCGACGGGGTCCAGGTGCGGCCGTTGTCGGTGCTGCGCTGGACGAAAACCCGCCGGGTGTCTTGCGGGGACACGGTGCCGGACATGATGGCTTTCTCGCTGACGGGTCCGTTGTGGACAGTCAGCAGCACCAGGTCGCCGTTGCGCGCGACTACCGGGGTCGGGTTTCCGGCGGTGGCTTCGCCGTTGCTGTCCACGACGCGCAGGTCGCCCCAGGTGCAGCCGCCGTCGCGGGAGGTTTTGGCGACGGTTTGGATCGCGCCGGAGTCGCCTGGGGAATCTCGGCGGCCTTCGGCGAAGGCGAGCAGCGCGCCGTTCGCCGCGCGGACCACCGCGGGGATGCGGAAGGTGTGGTAGCCCTCGGTGCCCGAGACGAACGGGGTCGAAGAAGTGCAGCTCGGGGTGGCGCTGGCCGGGGCGGGGGCCAAAGTCAAGAGTGCTGCGGCGAGCGCGAGCGTGACTGTTCTCGGGAGCACCTGGGGACCGCCTCTCGCTCCGGACATGGGATGTCCGACGTCCTATGTCCGGAGAACTTAGAGAGGCGGTCGCGCGGCGTCAAGACTCCGGATCGGTGGCGGTCGCGCGGATGGCGCCGGACGTGGCGGTCGCGGTGATCCGCAGCGGGGCGGTTCCGGTCGGGCGTACTCGCATGATTTCGGCGGCTACCGGGGCGGCCAGGTGGGTGCGCAGCGTTCGGCGCAGGCCGCGGGCGCCGTAGACCGGGTCGAACCCCTGCTCGGCTAACCGGCGGACGGCGGATTCCTCTACCTGGAGGTCGACGCCCCGGCGGCGGAGCCTCGCACGCAGCAGGTCGGTTTCGAGGCGGGCGACTTGTTCGATGGTGGTGCGGTCCAGTTCGTCGAAGATCACGGTTTCGTCGATGCGGTTCAGGAATTCCGGGTCGAAGAACGACTGCAGGGCTTTGTCGACGACTGCTCGACGGGTGCGGCTGCGGTCCAGCAGTGCGCGCCAGCGGGAACCGCGGCGGCGGGCCAATTCCTTCGAGCCCAGGTTCGAGGTGAGGAAGACGAAGCTGTTGCGGAAGGAGATTTTCTCCTGTCCGTTCGCGAGGCGCAGCATTCCGTTGTCCAGTACGCCCAGGAGAGCGCGGAGAACGGTGGGGTGCGCCTTTTCCACCTCGTCGAAGAGGACGATTCCCGGAGTGTACGGGTCACCCTCCACAGTGGACCGGTCGAAGACGGTGAAGGCTTCTTTGCTTCCCGCGTATCCGGGCGGGGCGCCGTTGAACGAGGCCGCGTAATGTTCTTGGGCGAGGGAGTTCATGTCCACCCGGCACAGATCGTCCGGGCCGGAGCGCAGCGCGGCGGCTACTTGGCGCACTAGTTCGGTTTTGCCTACGCCGGTGGGGCCGAGGAGCAGGACTGTCGCGGGTGGACGGTCGGGTTCCGTCGCGCCAGCACGGGCCAGGGTGATGGCGCGGACGACGGCGTCGACGGCCGGGTCCTGGCCGAGGACCCGGCTGCGCAGGCGTTCGGCGAGCGCGGCGGGAGTGTCCGGAGTGTCCGGAGCGGACGACGCCGGGGCGGCGGCCGGAGCGGCCGGCTGCCGGTTCCGGTTCTGGTCGTGGTACCTGTCGGTGATGAACGGCATGGTGTCCTTTCCCTGAACCGAAAAACCGGCAGCCAGCGCGGAATCAGGCCTGTTTGGTCTTTTCCGCGGGCAGCTGGCCGACCGGGCATTCGGCGACGCCGATCGTGCCGCGCGTGATGGCCTCGACGTTTTCCTGGGCCTTCTGCGCGTCGGTGACCCACGTGCGATAGAACTCGAACGGGCAGTCCGCCACGCCCTTGTCGCCGTCGCCGGCCGCGTGCACGCCCGAGTAGCCCCGGTGCAGCAGTTTGAACAGGTGGTTCTGCGACTGGTCGTACTCGCGGGCGTCCCGGATCGCCGAAAGCGACAGCTGGGCGAACTGGATTCCGTACTCTTCCTCGCCGGTTTCGCCGAGCGTCCGGCCGTCGAAACCGATGATCGCCGAGTGGCCGAAATACGAGTACACGCCGTCGAATCCGGCCGCGTTGGCGACCGCCACGTAACAGTTGTTGGCCCACGCCATGGCTTTCGCCATCAATACCTGCTGGTCCTTCGCCGGGTACATGTAGCCCTGGCAGCGGACGATCAGCTCGGCGCCCTTCATCGCGCAATCCCGCCAGATTTCCGGGTAATTGCCGTCGTCGCAGATGATCAGCGAGATCTTGAGCCCCTTCGGGCCGTCCGTGACGTACGTCTGGTCGCCCGGGTACCAGCCCTCGATCGGGCACCACGGCAGGATTTTCCGGTACTTCTGCACGATCTCGCCGTGGTTGTCGATGAGCACCAGGGTGTTGTACGGCGGTTTGTCCGGGTGGTCCTCGTGCTGTTCGCCGGTGATCGAGAAAACGCCCCAGGTGTCGGCTTCGCGGCAGGCGGCGGAGAAGATCGCGGTTTCCTCGCCGGGGACGGTCGCCGCGGTTTCGTACATTTCCTGCTCGTCGTACATGATTCCCTGCGTCGAGTATTCGGGGAACACGACGAGGTCCATTCCGGGCAGGCCGCCCTTCATGCCGACCACCATGTCGGCGATCTTGCGCGCGTTCTCCAGCACCTCGGCCTTCGAATGCAGCCGCGGCATCTTGTAGTTCACGACCGCGACGCCGACCGTGTCCGGGCTCGAGGAAATGTCACCGTGTCGCATGGGATTTCTCCTTCTGGTGGGAGGGTCAGGCCGCGGCCGCGGCGCGGTCGGGGACGGAGCGGGGCTGGCCGCGGAAACCGAGCACCGCGGCGAGAGCGACGAGCAGGACCGCGGCCGCGGCGGCGATGAGCGCGGTGGTCGCGGTGGAGCGGTAGCCGCCGGTGAGCGCGAGGAACGCGGGCAGCGTGCAGGTCGGCTGGCTCAGCAGGACGGTCGTCCAGCCGGTGAACCGGGTCAGCCCCTCGCGGCCGAGCCCGAGCACGAGGAAGAACAGGCCCCACAGCAGAGCCCAGGAAAGCCAGATGACGCCGAACACCGGATCGTCCTGCCGCCAGAACGCCAAACCGGCGTACACGAGCGCGGCGCCCGCGACGAACAGCGAAAACCAGCCGATGCCCTCGGGCTCGAGCCCGGCGAGGTTCGCGATCCCGACGTACAGGTAGGTGAAGCCGAACAGGAACAGCCCGGACGCGCCGAGGATCGCTTCGGAATCCCCGTGCGCCTGGACGATCAGCACCGTCGGCGTCACGCACTGCAGCCCGCCCACGAACAGGTTCAGCGCGGCGGCCGACCGCGCGGGCACGCGCCCGAGCAGCATCAGCCCGTTGACCAGCAGTACCGCCCCGACGTAGAGCAGGCCGACGTTGTTCATCGCACGCTCCCCAGTTGGTACCAGATGAAATACTGTCAAGTGAAAATAAATGGGCGCGGCGATGCCGTCAAGACCGGAACGGGACGGGTCAGAGCCGGGTGATCGGGTCGAAGTCGCAGCCGCGCGCGGCGGCGAGGTGCACGTGCTGGGCGGCTTGCTGGCCGTGGAATTCGACGGTGCCGCGCGGTCCGTCGTAGGCGACGCCGTCGATGGCCGCGTTGAACGCGCGCAGGTCCGGGGCGCCGGCGCGGCGGGCGAGTTCGGCGAGCGTATGCAAGCCCTCGTAACAGGATTCGGCCGCGTTGTTGAGCGGCGGCGCGGCCGGGCCGTGCAGGCGGACGTAGCGGCCGAGCAGGTCCATCGCGTCCGCGGTGACCAGCGAACGGAAGTACGCGGCGGACGCGAACAGGTTTCGGGTCGCCTCGGCTCCGCTGGCCAGGAGCATGTTTTCTTCCATCAGCGGGCTGAAGCGCAGCATCTGCTCGTGGAGGCCGCGCGCGGCGAACTGGCGGTTGAACCGGACCGCGTCCTGTCCGACGAACAGCATCAGAACGCCGTCGCACGCCGAGGTTTCGACGCGCCGGACGAGCCGCGCCATGTCGCCCGAGCCCAGCCCGACGAAGGCTTCGCCGGCGATCTGGAGGTCGAGTTCCCTTGCGTAGCGCCGGATCGCGTCCGCGGAACCGCGCGGCCACACGTAATCGTCGCCTGCCACGAACCAGGTGCGCGCGCCGCAGTTGTCGCGCAGCCACCGCAGCGCGGGCTGGATCTGCACGCGCGGGATTTCCCCGGAACAGTAGATGCCGGAACGACTTTCGCCGCCTTCGTAGAGCGACGTGTACACATAGGGCACGCGGTCGGCGAGGACCGGCGCGAGTGCGTTGCGGACCGAGGAGATGTGCCAGCCGGTGACCGCGTCGATCTCGCCCGCGTCGACCAAGCGGCGCACGGCGGCGGCGACCTGGGCCGGGGGAGCGCCGCCGTCGACGACTTCCAGCGTCACTTCGCGGCCGAGGATTCCGCCCGCGTCGTTGAGTTCCCGGACCGCGAGTTCGCTGATCGCCTCGCACGAGGGCCCGAAAAGGCCCGCCGGTCCCTGCAGCGGGACGACCAGCGCGACGCGCAACGCGCTCGCGCGGCTGGCGACTCCGAGTCCCATGCCGGCTCCGGGCTTCTTTGCCGGTTGACTTGCTTCCATTTGAAAGTCTTACAATGCGAAGGCATTTGCGCAAGGGCGGGAACGAGGGCAGTCGGATGAGGCAGGCACAGGCGGCCGAGGCGTCGTTCATCCGCGCGCTCACCCGCACCGCACGCGCGGTCACCCTGCGGATCGAGCCGCTGCTCAAGGAAGAGGGGCTGAGCCTCGACGGCTGGCTGGTCCTGGACGCGCTCGCCGCGGGCGACGGCCTCACGATGACCGAACTGGCCGGCCGCACGCTGGTCACCGGGCCGACGCTGACCCGGGTGGTCGACCGGCTGGTCACCACCGCGGCGGCGTATCGCGAGGTGGACGTGGAGGACCGGCGCCGCGTCCGGGTGTATCTCGCGCCGCGCGGACGCAGCGCGCATCAGCGGGCGACCGTGCGGCTGGCCGAGGTGGAACGCGAGCTGGACCCGGACGGCGGGGTGCTGGCGAAGCTTTCGGACGTCGAGGTCGAGTAAGGCGGGTCAGCCCCGGCGTTGCGCCCAGGGCGTGCGGAAGACGGCGAGGCTGCCGAGCAAGACCGCGGCGAGCAGGACCGCTCCGCCGTCGATGAGCAGGGACCGGGGGATTCCCGCCGGTCCGTGGAGGGTGACGGACGCGTCGAAGACCGCGGGCGGGATGACGAAGACCCCGGCGGCTTGCCTGCCGTTGACCGCCACGACGACCCAGAACGTCCACGTCCGGCCTCGCAGCGCGAGCAGTCCGGCTGCGTTGCCGACGACGTAGAGGCAGCCGCCGGGCAAGCGGGTGCGCCATGCCTCCAGCCTTGCCTGGTTCGGGCCTGAAGACATCCGGTGCGAACCCCGAACGGCGCCCCCGGAATTCCCTGCGGCTAGGGCCGCTTCTCCCATTCGCGCCGGTGCCGGGTCAGCACCTCGATCAGCTCGTCCTTGCGTTCGGCCACTTCGGTGTGGCTGCCCATGATCCCGACCGCGGCGACGGTCCGGCCGTCTTCCACGACGGCGACCGACACGCCGTCCGCCTCGGTCGAGGCGCTCGGCGCGGCTACCAGGCCTTCGGCGCGGATCCGGGTCAGGTCCTGCACGAACCGCTCGACCAGTTCCGCGTCCGCCGGCGGCAGCGCGCCGATCTGCGGCCACAGGTCGCGGTTTTCCCGGGCGGCCAGCAGGATCCAGCCGGTCGACGTGCGGATCGGCGAGCGGCGCACGAAACCTTCGGCGAGGTAGGCGTAACGCGGGTCGTGCGAGGCGTAGTCGACGTAATAGAGGTCGCTGCCGACCATGATCGCCAGCACCGCGGTCATCCCGGTTTCCTCGTGCAGCGCTTCGAGATCCTCGTGCGACACCGTGGTGACGGTGGGGCGGCCGGCCAGCCGGGCGAGCAGGAACGGGGCCGGGCCGAGGGAGTAGCGGCGGTCGTGCTCGTCGAGGTATCCGGTGGCGACCAGGCCGTTGACCAGGCCCTGGATCGAGCTCATCGGCGCGTCGAGTTCGCGGGCGAATTCGGTGAGCGTGACCCCGCCGCGGGAGCGCGCGGCCCGCTCCAGGATGGTCGACACCCGGTCGATCATCCGGTGGTGCGGCCTCGGGCGGCCGTCCGGCGTGGGGTGCGTCGGCATCGGTGCTTTCTCTCCTCGGGTGGTCGCGAACTCTACCCGGACCTGCAGGTTGCGTAAATACGTAGTTTGATGCCAGTATGCGTAGCGAGGAGGTGCGCTCGTGAGCATGCCACTGGACGGTGTCGTCGTCGCGGATTTCAGCCGGGTGCTGGCCGGTCCGCTGGCGTGCGTGAACCTGGCCGACCTCGGGGCGACGGTGATCAAGGTGGAGCGGCCCGGCTCCGGGGACGACACCCGCGGCTGGGGCCCGCCGTGGACCGCGCACTCCAGCTCGTACTTCGAATGCGCCAACCGGTCCAAGAAGTCCGTGGTGCTCGACCTCGGCGATCCGGACGACCTGGTGCTGGCGCGCGAACTCGCTCAGCGCGCCGACGTGCTCGTGGAGAACTTCCGGTCCGGCGCGCTGCGGCGGCGCGGGCTCGACTACGAATCGGTCCGCGTGGGTAATCCCGGGATCGTGTACTGCTCGGTTTCCGGCTTCGGCGGCGACGCGGACCTGCCCGGCTACGACTTCCTCGTGCAGGCGATGGGCGGCCTGATGAGCGTCACCGGCACCGACGAACCGACGAAAGCCGGCGTCGCGCTCGTCGACGTGCTCGCCGCGAAGGACGCCGCCATCGGCATTCTCGCCGCGTTGCGGGCCCGCGAGAAAACCGGGCGGGGGCAGCGGGTCGAGGTGAATCTGCTGTCCAGTTTGCTCGGTTCGATGGCCAACCAGGCGTCTTCGTATCTCACCACCGGACGCGCGCCGCGCCGGATGGGCAACTCGCATCCGTCGATCGCGCCGTACGAAACGTTGCGCTGCAAGGACGACGTGCTCGCGTTGGCCTGCGGCAACGACGGGCAGTTCCGCCGGCTCGCCGAGGTGCTGGGCGTTCCGGAGCTGGCCGGCGACGAGCGGTTCGCCACGAATGCCGAACGCGTGCGCAACCGTCCGGAACTGCGCGCCGCTCTTGAACAGCAGCTCGGCACCGACACCGTCGAGGCATGGGCCGCCCGGCTGACCGAGGTCGGCGTGCCGGCCGGTCCGGTCGGCGATCTCGCGGACGGGTTCAAGCTCGCGGAATCGCTCGGTCTCGACCCCACGGTGCCGGTCGGCGACGACGCGCCGCCCCAGGTCCGCCATCCGATCGGCTATTCGGAGACGCCGGTCGCCCGCTACACCGCCCCGCCCCGGCTGGGGCAGCACAGCGACGAGATTCGCCGCTGGCTCGCAGAGGAGAAGAAATGAGCGCCACGAAGTCCCTGCCGCCGCTGGATCCGCGCGACCCCGCCGGGCTCGGCGACCTGTTCACCGAGGACGAAAAGGCGATCGCGGCCGCGGTCCGCCGGGTCTGCGCGGAGCGGATCGACCCGTACGTCGGCGACTGGTTCGAGCGCGGCGAGCTGCCCGACGTCCGCGGCCTGGCCAAGGACCTCGGTTCGCTCGGGGTGCTCGGCATGCACCTGGAGGGCTACGGCTGCGCCGGGATGTCGGCGACCGAGTACGGCCTGGCCTGCCTGGAGCTGGAGGCGACCGACTCGGGCATCCGGTCGCTGGTTTCGGTGCAGGGATCGCTCGCGATGTTCGCGATCTGGAAGTGGGGTTCGGAGGAGCAGAAGCAGCAGTGGCTGCCGTCCATGGCGGCGGGCGAGGCGATCGGCTGCTTCGGGCTGACCGAACCGGACGCGGGTTCGGACCCGGCGAGCATGCGCACCCGCGCGCGGCGCGACGGCGACGACTGGGTCCTCGACGGCCGGAAGATGTGGATTACCAACGGAAGCGTCGCCGACGTCGCCGTGGTGTGGGCGCAGACCGACAAGGGCGTGCGCGGTTTCGTGGTGCCCACCGACACGCCGGGCTTCTCGGCTCCGGAGATCAAGCACAAGCTGTCGCTGCGCGCTTCGGTGACGAGCGAACTCGTTCTCGACGGCGTGCGGCTGCCCGCGGACGCGGTGCTGCCGGAGGTCACCGGGCTGAAGGGACCGTTGAGCTGCCTCAACGAAGCCCGCTTCGGCATCGTGTGGGGTTCGGTCGGCGCGGCGCGGTCCTGTTTGCAGGCGGCGATGTCCTACGCCGAGGACCGCACGCAGTTCGGCAAGCCGATCGCCGCGTTCCAGCTGACGCAGCAGAAACTTGTCGACATGACGCTCGAGTACACCAAGGCGTTGCTGCTCGCGATCCACTTGGGACGGCGCAAGGACGCCGGGGTGCTGCGGCCGGAACAGGTCAGCCTGGGCAAGCTCAACAACGTCCGCGAGGCGATCGAGATCTGCCGCACCGCGCGCACGATCCTCGGCGCGAACGGGATTTCGCTGGAATACCCGGTGATCCGGCACATGAACAACCTCGAATCGGTGCTCACCTACGAGGGAACGGTCGAGATGCACACGCTGGTGGTGGGTCAGGCGATCACCGGGCAGTCCGCTTTCCGCTGAGGGTTCCGGCCGGCATCCCGAGCCCGGCGGCCGCCGATGCGCGCTTCATGCGCCGGACTTCAGCCCGACGTGCGAACGCCCCGGCCGGAAACCTGCGGCCGGGGCGGTCACGCTGGGGTTACCGCCGCGGTCCGGGGTCGCTGAAGCTGGGCCGGCCGGTCTCGTTGTGCCCGGCGAACCGGCGCAGGTAGCCCGGTGCGGCGGGGTCGGTCAGCGAGATGTCGAACCAGCCGAACGAGGACGCCGTTTCGCACGGCACGCGCCGGGTTTCGCCGGGGCCGAGCACGATCGTCCGGGCGGCACTGCGGCTGTAGTCGTTGCGCAGCTTGAGTTTCCGGCGCTGGCGGCCCGGGTTCGTGACGGTCAGCGTCAGCAGCGGGGCGCCGTAGTTGTTCGTGGACACCGAAACCTCGGGCTCGGCCGTGTCCGCGGTGGTGCCGGTGAACTGCGCGAGGTAGCCGTTCGCGCCGGTGACGCGCAGGTCGTAGTTGCCGTGCTCGTCGGTGCCCGGCGCGCCTTCCCAGGTGTCGCTGATGCTGTCGTGCGCGGCGACCGTGTAGCGGCGGGGCGAATCGCCGTGCGCGTAGACGTAGAAGTACGCGCCCGCGGTGCCGTCGTTGGTGAACTGCACCGAAACCGAGCGGCCGTCGCGCTTTCCGGCGAGCGCGGTGGTGAACCGGTACGGCAGCGCCCGCGCGGGGCGGACGCCCGGCTCCTGCTTCGGCATCGTCTGCGGCAGCTTCACCGAGAACGGCTGGTTCTTGCTCGGCAGCGGGGCGGGCGTCGGGGTCGCGACCGGCGTGGTCTGCGGGCGGGAGAAGTCGAACGCCGAGGTGAGGTCGCCGCAGACAGAACGGCGCCACGCGCTGATGTTCGGCTCCGCCACGCCGAACCGGGCTTCCAGGAAGCGCAGCACCGAGGTGTGGTCGAAGGTCTCCGAGCAGACCCAGCCGCCGCGCGACCACGGCGACACGACGAGCATCGGCACCCGCGAACCGAGTCCGGCGGGGTGCTTGCCGGTCAGCGAAACGCCGGTCGGCGCGCCGCCGGTGCCCTTCGGGAGCTTGTCGAAGTCGAGGGTCTCGTCGGGGAGGCTGGCCGCGAGCGAGCGCGAGACCAGCCCGTCCGTGCCGGGCCGGTTGACCAGCGGCGGCATCGGCGGGACGACGTGGTCGAACAGGCCGTCGTTCTCGTCGTAGTTGATGAAGAAGACGGTCTTGCTCCACACCTCGGGGTTCGACACGAGCGCGTCGAGGACGAGGTTCAGGTAGTACGCGCCGTCGCTGGCGGACGCGGCCGCGTGCTCGCTGTACTTGTACGGCGGGACGATCCAGGTGACCTGCGGCAGCTTCCCGGACTGCACGTCGGCGCGGAACTCCTTGAGCGTGTGCGTCGAAACGCCCTGCTCGACCAGCGGACCGGACGCGCCTTCCTTCGGGTGGTACTTCGCGAAGAACTCGAGGCTGTTGTCGGTGTAGTTGTCCGTGGGCTCGCCGGGGATGCCGCTGCCGCCCTGGTAGAGCTTCCAGCTCACGCCGGCCCGCTGCAGCCGTTCGGGGTAGGTCGTCCAGCTGTAGCCGTTGGTGTCCGGCCGCTCCCACAGCCCGGGGCCGTTCTTCTTGCTGCCGAGGCGGTTCTGCGTGTCGATCGTGCCGGACCACAGCAGGATCCGGTTCGGCGCGGTGTCGGCGGGGACGGAGCAGTGGTAGGCGTCGCAGATGGTGAACGCTTCCGCGAGCGCGTAGTGGTACGGCAGCTCGGAGCGCTGCTGGTAGGTCATGGTGAACACGTCCTGCTTTTCGTTCACCCAGCCGTCGTAGCGCCCGCCGTTCCACAGCGGTTCGCCGCTGCCCCAGCCGTGGTGGGTGCCGGCGATGTGCTCGCTGGTGCGCAGCGCGTCGAGCGGGAACGGCAGCACGTACTCGGCGTCGTCGGGCAGGCCGCGGCCGTTGTAGCCGGCGGTGCGCACCTTGGCCGGCGGCTGGTAGAACACCGGCCGCCCGTTGGGCAGCAGGTGCGGCCGGGGGTCGCCGTAGCCGCGCACGCCGCGCATGGTGCCGAAGTAGTGGTCGAAGGACCGGTTCTCCTGCATGAGCACGACCACGTGCTCGACGTCCTCGATGGTCCCCGACCGGCGGGCCGGTTCGACCGCGAGCGCCTTGCCGATGGAACCGGGCAGCAGCCCTCCGGCCGCGGCGCCGGCCAGCGAAGCGCCCGCCAAGCCGAGAAAGTTCCGGCGACTCGTACCCGCCATGTTCGCGTCCTCCATGTGTTCGCGGCGAGACAGCGGTCGCCCGGATTTACCGGCCGCCGCTCGCCCGGGAAGAGCATGGACGAGCCGAGTGTCCCGGATCTGGCGCGCGGGTGAATACTCCGTCCGGGGCGGCTCGCCGCGGTCCGGGCGGGGTGTCCGGAGATCTCGGCGGCCCGGGTCCGGTGACGCTCCCGGCGCCCTCCGCGACAGCGCCGGGGGCGGACGGAAAACAGTTTCCGGACAAAAAAGTCATTGTTCCTTCTTGCCGCATAAGCACTTCGACTGCGCGGGCCGGAATGTGCTTTCCTGGCGGACGGCCCGGAGCATGGGGGTTCCGCGCGGCACGGACGGAAGAAGGAGCACACGATGAGCGATCCGTCGCCGAACGGGCCGGGCCCCGCCGCGCGGATCGACCAGATGGTCGCGCAGACGAAGGCGAAAGCCGAGCGGTACCAGGCGATGCAGGCCGCCGCCGGGCGGGTCTCGGTGACCGAGACCGGCAAGGACGGCCTGGTCACCGTCACGGTCGGTTCGGCGGGCAACGTCACCGACCTGCGCGTCTCCGACCGGATCCGGGAACTGTCCGGCGACCGGATCGCCGCCGCGGTGCTCGGCACGCTGCGCCGCGCGCAGTCCCGGCTTCCGGAACGGCTGGGCGAGGTCATGGCCGCCACGATCGGCGACGATCCGGCGACGGTGGACACGATCGTCGGCAATTACCGGGCCAAGTTCCCGGAACCCGAACCGGACGAACCGGAATCCGCGGACCCGGGGAACCAGGTGCGGCTCGGCGCGCTCGAAGAGGAAGCCGGCGCGCCGGAGCCTCGCCCGGCCCGCCGTCCGGCGGCCGATCCCGGCGAGGGCGACGACGATTTCGGCCAGTCGTTCATGACCAGGGGATGAGCGGGGGAAGGCGATGGCGGACGGCGGTTCCGGCGGCTACCAGGTCCATCCGGACGAACTGGCCGCGCACGCGAAGGCGGTCGAACAGGTCGGCAAGACGCTGGGGCAGGCGTTGTCCGCGGCCGAACAGGTGACGATGGGCGTGCAGGCCTACGGCATGATCTGCGGCCCGCTGTTCGTGCCGATCGTGCTGGCGGTGAGCGCTCCCGGCCTCGCCACGCTCGGGCTTGCCGCCGAGGCGATGGGCGAGGTGTCCGGCGCGGTGACCACGGCGGTCACGACCTATCAGACCGCGGAGCAGAACCACGCGCGGGCCATCGGCAAGCTGGGGGAGAAGCTTTCATGAGCAATCCGCTGGTGGCGCAGCGGCAGGATTCGACGACCTGGCATTCCGGGATCAGCGTTCTCGACGACGCCGCGGGCGTGTACGACGGCGTGCAGTCCGGTTCGTGGATCGAGGGCGGGATCGCCGGGCTCGGCGCGGGCCTGGACATGCTCACCATCGCGATGAACCCGGTCGGCACGCTGATCTCCTACGGGCTGAACTGGCTGATCGAGCACGTCAAACCGTTGCAGGACGCGCTGAACCAGCTGGCCGGCGACGGCGACCAGATCGCGGCGTACTCGCAGACGTGGAAGAACGTCGGGGCCGCGACGCAGCAGGCGGCGAAGGACCTGGCCGAGACGGTGCAGAAGGACACCGCGAACTGGCTGGGCGGCGGCGCGGACGCCTACCGCGAGAATCTGAAGAAGAAGATCGACCACATCAACGCCGCCGCGACGTGCGCGAACACGATCGGCACGGTGGTCGAGGTCGTCGGCGTGGTCACCGCCGCGGTGCGCTGCCTCGTCCGCGACATGATCACCCAGGCGGTCGGCGACTTCATCCAGGACGCGCTGGAGGAGGTCTTCTCCCTCGGGCTCGGCACGCCGGTCGTGGTGGCGCAGGTGGTCGAGCAGGTGTCGGCGTGGATCGAGAAGATCGGTGCGCTGATCAAGAAGCTGATCAACTCGGTCGAGAAGCTGCGGCCGATGATGTCGAAGCTCGAAGAGATCTTCGCGTCGATCAAGAAGGTGCTGTCCGACCTCCACGGCAAGCCGCGCGAAGGCGGCGACGCGACCCATGTCTCGTCCGCGGACGAGCCGCACACCCCGGCGGGCAAGCCGTCGCACGGCGACGGAGCGCACGCGCCGGACGAGGGAACCGCGCCCAGCGGAGCGGAACCCGGAGGCGGCAGCCCGCACGATTCCCCGGGGAAGCCCGGCGAACCCCACGCCCGCGAAAGCACCGATCCGGCGAAGGACGGGCGGCCCAACGACGGGAAGTGCACCGGCGGCGACCCGGTCGACCTCGCCACCGGCGAAATGCTGATGTCCCAGACGGATGTCGAACTGCCCGGCGTGCTGCCGCTGGTGCTGCGCCGGACGCACGTGTCGAGCTACCGGCTCGGCCGCTCCTTCGGCTCGTCCTGGGCGTCCACAATGGACCAGAGAGTCGAGCTGGACGCGGAAGGCGTCTGCTATGTCGGCGAGGACGGCGTCACGCTGACCTACCCGCTGCCCGCCGAGGACGGTTCGCCGGTCGTTCCCTCGCACGGCGTCCGCTGGCCGTTGCGCGCGCTGTCGGCCAGCGAGTTCACCGTCACCAGCCCGGCCGACGGACTGGTCCGGCATTTCCGCGCCGCGCCGGAAAACGGGGCTCCGCACCGGGTTCTGCTGTCCGCGATCGCCGACCGCAACGGGAACACCGTCACGATCGTCCGGGATCCGGACGGCTTCCCGGCTTCGCTCGAGCATTCCGGCGGCTGCCGCATCGCGGTCGAAACGGTGGCCGGCCGCGTCGTGGCACTGCGCCTGGCCCGCGCGTCCGGCGGCGACATTCCGCTGGCCAGCTACGAGTACGACGCCCAGGGAAGGCTGTCGGCGGTCGGCAATTCCTCCGGCCGGGCCCTGCGGTTCGAGTACGACCGGGCGGGCCGGGTCACCACGTGGACCGACCGCAACGGGCATTGGTACACCTACCACTACGACGAGGCGAGCCGGGTCGTGCGGACCGACGGCAGCGGCGGCGCGCTCGCCTGCACGATCGGCTACGACCCCGGCAACCGGGTCACGACCTACCGCGATTCGCTCGGCGCGGTCAGCGTTTTCCAGTTCGACTCCGCCTGGCAGCTGGTGCGCCAGACCGACCCGCTCGGCGCGACCACCCTGTTCGAGCGAGACCGCTTCGGCCGGGTCACC
Source organism: Amycolatopsis sp. VS8301801F10 (assembly GCF_046195355.1). Taxonomy (NCBI): domain Bacteria; kingdom Bacillati; phylum Actinomycetota; class Actinomycetes; order Pseudonocardiales; family Pseudonocardiaceae; genus Amycolatopsis; species Amycolatopsis sp. VS8301801F10. The sequence continues at coordinate 3,975,230 of NZ_CP176065.1, forward strand.
GCGGAAACCGATCCGCTGGGGCACACCACGCGGCACGAATACGGCCTGACCGACGAACCCGTCCGGACGATCCATCCGGACGGCAGCGTCACCAGCACGGTCTGCGACGAGCACGGCCTGCCGGTCGCGGTGGTCGACGCCGACGGTGCACAGTGGACATACCGGCGCGACGAACGCGGGAATATCGTCGAGGAAACCGATCCGGCGGGCGCGGTCACCCGGTACGAGTACGCCGAATTCGGCCACCTGCGCGCCGAAACCGACGCGCTCGGCAATGTCCGGCGCATCGAGACCGACGCCCGCGGCCTGCCGGTGGCGCTGACCGACCCGCTCGGCCGGACCACGCGGATCGCCCGGGACGAGTTCGGCCGGATCACCGCGGAAACGGATCCGCTGGGCCACACCGTGCGGACGTCGTGGACGGTGGAGGGAAAGCCGCTGGCCCGGATTCGCGCGGACGGGACGGTCGAGCGCTGGCGGCACGACCCGGAGGGCAACTTCGCCGAGTACTCGGTGGACGGGGTCCCGCAGCTGTCGGTCGCCACGACCCATTTCGACCTGCCAGTCGCGCAGACCGGCGCGGACGGCGGACGGATCGAGTTCGGCTACGACACCGAGCTGAACCTGACCTCGGTCACCAACGCACAGGGCGCGGTCTGGCGCTACGAGTACGACGCGGCCGGTTTCCTCGTCCGCGAAACGGATTTCAACGGACGCGTGACGACCTATGCGCGGGACGCGGCCGGCCGGCTCGCCGGGAAAACCAACGGGGCCGGGCAAAGCGTCACTTACCAGCGCGACGCCCGCGGCAACATCGTGGCGGCCCAGTCCCCGACGGACAGCCAGCGCTTCGCCTACGACCGCGCGGGCCGGCTCGTGTCCGCGGCGAACCGGGATTCGACCGTCGAGCTGACCAGAGACGCGCTCGGTCGCGTGCGCGCCGAGACGGTGAACGGCCGGACGGTCGAGTCGGAATTCGACGCACTCGGCCGCTGCGTGCGCCGACGGACCCCGAGCGGCACCGTGACGACCTGGGAGTACGACGCCGCCGGGTCGCCGGTCGCGCTGCGCAACGGCAGCCGGGTGCTGAGTTTCGGGTACGACGCGGCGGGCCGGGAAACCGTCCGGACGACCCCGTCCGGCGTGCGGCTCGCGCAGTCGTGGGACCAGACCGACCGCCTGGTCGGGCAGGCCGTGCTCGGCGGGGGCGGCGACCCGGCGCGGTAGGTGCAGCACCGGACGTTCCGCTACCGCCCGGACGGCAGCGTCGTCGCCATGACCGACCGGATCCACGGCGCGCGCCAGTTCGACCTCGACGGGTTCGGCCGGGTCACGCGGGTGCGCGGCGAGCGCTGGTCGGAGCAGTACACCTACGACGGATCGGGCAACCTCGCCGGCGAAGGCGCCGAGGTGTGGCGCAGCACCGGAACTCTGCTGCACGACGCGGGCGCGCTGCGCTACCAGTACGACGCGCAAGGCCGGGTGGTGCGCAAGCAGCGCGGCGCCGAAGTGTGGCAGTACGACTGGAACGCGGACGACCAGCTCGTCGGCCTGGTCACGCCGGACGGGACCGGGTGGCGCTACCGCTACGACGCGCTGGGCCGGCGGATCGCGAAGGAACGGCACGTCGGCGGCCAGGTCGCCGAGCGGGTCGAGTTCGTCTGGGACGGCACGACGCTCGCCGAGCAGAGCACCGCCGGGCAGTCGCTGACCTGGGACTACGACCCGTCCTCGCACCGGCCGCTCGTCCAGGTGGAGCGCGGGGGCGCCGACGAGCGGTTCTACGCGATCGTCACCGATCTCGTCGGCGCGCCGACCGAACTGCTGGACGAGCAGGGCGGGGTCGCGTGGTTCGGGCAGAACACGGTGTGGGGCAAGCCGATCGCGCACGGCGGCACGACGACGACCCCGCTGCGGTTCCCCGGCCAGTACGCCGACCCCGAATCGGGGCTCAACTACAACTATTTCCGCTACTACGACCCGGAAACCGCCCGGTATTTCAGCGCCGACCCGGTCGGCCTCGCCGGCGGCTACTGGCCGCACAGCTACGTGCCGAACCCGCTGACCTGGCTCGACCCGCTCGGTCTTTCCCTGCTCGACGTCAGCAAGAACGGCGTGCGCATCGTGGTGCACGAGTACGACGTCGACAAGCCCGCGCACGCGCACGTCACCGGCGGCGGGGGCAGGGAGGTCCGGATCGGGCCGAACGGCCATCCGATCGACGGCCAGCCGGAGCTTTCCGGCAGGCAGCGCGCCGTGGTGGGAGAATACAAAAAGGAGGTCCGGAAGGCCGTCCGCAAGCTCGGCAAGCGGAACCAGGCGGAGGAAAGGGCCGAGGAAGAGCGGAAGCGGGCCGCAAAGGGATGCACGAAGTGACGACGTTGCGAGCCGATCTGACCGCGTTGTTCGCCGCTGCCGGGCTGACCGGCGTGGACGTCGACGCCGCGGTCGCGGACGAGCACGTCCGGTCCGCCGCTTACCGCCGGGTCGTCGCGGCGGGCGGGGCGGATCCCCGCGAGCTGGCGGCGGTGCTGGCGCGGGATCCGCAACCGCTGACGGCCAAGACGGCGGTGGTGGAGCTGGTCGACCAGGTCGCGGGGGAGACGGCCGACCCGGCGGAGTTCCGGCGGCTGGCGGAGGGGATCGTCGCGGAGGCGGACCGGCTCGCGCCGGCGAAGGACCGGGAGTTCGTCCGGCAGCGGGCGCGGGACTGGGAACTGTGGCTGGAGACCGAAAACGGCCGGGTCCCGGACGCCGCCGGCCTGGAGTCGGCGAGCGACTGGATGCAGCGGCGGCTGGCTGACTTCTCCGCTTCGCGGGAGGTGCTGGCATGGCTGGCCGAGCACGGTCGGACGAAGAAGATCCGCAACATCGCCGCGAACCGCGCGACCTGAAGCCCCGGCTGGGAGTCTGCCGACCCGGTTTCGATCACGCCGGGGGAGCGGCCTCGGCTTCCTCGACCATCTCGACGAGTTCGGCGATGTGCTCCCGGGCGGTCTCGTCGCCTGGGAACCATTCTTCGGCCGCGGCCGGCAGCTTCTCCCGGATGACCTTCATGATCTCCGCGGCTTGCTCCGCGGAGCAGACGCCGAGCGAGAAGAACGCGTAACCCCCGGCCACGAAGTCGCGCAGGTTCGCGGCCAACGCCGGGTCCTCGACCTCGTCCGCGACGAACCCGAGGACCCGGCGCAGCAGCCCGCGGCTCGGCATCCAGTCGAGGAAGTCCAGATCGGCCTTCCCCGGCGGATCGACGATGAAATCAGCGGATACGGGGCATCTCGCGACGAAGAGGGAAGGAGCGATGGCGGATACCGCGCAGACGGGTCGTCTCGCTGACAGCGCGGACGCTGCCGGAAACGCGAACGGCCCGCCGGTGAAGATCATCGACGGGCCGGGCGCGGAGAACAATCATGCTGGTGGGCGATACTGGGATCGAACCAGTGACCTCTTCGGTGTGAACGAAGCGCTCTCCCCCTGAGCTAATCGCCCGTTGTGCAACGCACCAGTCTGGGGGGACTGGAGTGCGCGATACTGGGATTGAACCAGTGACCTCTTCCGTGTCAGGGAAGCGCTCTCCCGCTGAGCTAATCGCGCTTGCTGCCGTGCAACGTGTCGTAAACATTAGCGGACGCCTCGGCGCCGCTCGCACCGGGGGGCCGGTTGCCGGACTGCGCTGGTCACTGTCCTGCGTGGACAGTCATGCGCACGCCTTCGGCCAGCCGGTAGGGGCGGGTGTCGACGATGGCGCCCAGGAGCCGGCGCAGGCGCGAAACCTCGGCGCGGACGGTGACCAGGTGCTCGGCGTCTCCGTAGAGGGCGTGGCTCAGCGCGACCGCGGACAGGCCGTCGCGGCCGGCCTTTTCGAGGCGGACCAGGATTTCCGCGTGCCGTCTGGTGATCGGGCGGCGCCAGCCGGTGTCGCCTGTTTGGAGGCTGAGCAGCGGGGCGGGCGTGAGGTCCAGGTCGAGCCGGACGGTGCGGGCGGTGTCGGCGGGGCGGACGAGCCAGCCGTCGGCGATGGGTTCGGGGAGGCAGGCTCCCAGGCCGGGGACGGCGACGACCTGGCCGGCTTGGGGCGCGGCGATGCGTTCGCCCGCGGAGACGCCGACGCTGTGCGCGACCCAGCCGTCCTCGTCCACGACCAGCGCGGGTCCGGACGACAGCACAGGTTCAGCCATCTGGCGCAGTCGTTCGAGGCGCTGGCGGTGGGTGCGCCACAGCTGCGATTCGGCCAGCCGCTTGCCGGTTTCGACGAGGGCGCCGATCGCCGGGTGCAGGGTCAGCGCGGGGCCGCTGACGTCGATGACGCCGAGCAGTTCGCCGGTGCGCGGGTCGTGGATCGGCGAGGCGGTGCAGTACCACGGGTGCTGGTTCTGCTCGAAGTGTTCGCCGGCGAGCAGTTCGATCGGCGCGGCCTCGGCCAGCGCGGTGCCGATCGCGTTGGTGCCGACGCGGGATTCGGTCCATTCCGAGCCTTCGACGAAACCCAGCGTGTCCGCCTTGCGCCGGACGGCGGACGAGCCTTCGCGCCACAGGATGATGCCGTCGGCGTCGGTGACTACCAGGAGCATGTGCGCCGAATCGGAGGTCGCGCCGACGACCTGGCGGAGGTCTTCGATGACGTGCCGCAGCGGGGAGTCGTGGCGGCGGCGTTCGACCTCGTCGCCGGGCACCGAATCGCGGGCGTTCATCCCGTCGGCGGTCAGGCCGAGGCTCAGCACGCGGGACCAGGAACGCGAGACGAGCGGACGCGGCGGCACCGCGGGACGGCTGCCGCCGATGACCGCCTCGTGCATGCGGACGAGGTCGCGGGCGTAGGTGGGCAGGTTGCGGCCCGGAGGCACCGCGCTGTGCACCACCACAGTCACCTCCCGCACCGTCGCGTCAGCGGCCCAGCATAGGTGACCTGCGCCGACGTTGTCATGCCTCGGCGCGTGCAACTCGCTGCAACCCTTGCCGCGCGCCTCGGCCGGGGAGTGTGATCGGCGCTACACCCACGACAGCGACGTCCGAGGAGTAGCGATGACACAGACCGTCGACCGGATCGCGGAGGCGAGCACGCCGCAGGCCCGGGTCGAGGACTGGCTGGGCCGGTTCGAGGCCGCGCTGGCCGCCCGCGACATCGAAGCCGCCGCGGGGTTGTTCGCGGTCGATTCCTATTGGCGCGACCTGGTTTCGTTCACCTGGAACCTCAAGACCGTCGAGGGCCGCGACGGGGTCGCCGGGCTTCTCGGCAGCTGTCTGGAGACGACTGACCCGAGCGGGTTCCGCACCACCGAACCGGCCACCGAGGCCGACGGCGTCACCGAGGCGTGGATCGAGTTCGAGACCGCCGTCGGACGCGCGAAGGGGCACCTGCGGCTGAAGGACGAAGGCGCGTGGACGCTGCTCACCAGCCTGCGCGAGCTGAAGGGTTTCGAGGAGCCGCAACGGGAACGGCGGCCCAAGGGCGTCGAGCACGGCGTGGTGCGCGGCCGCCGGTCGTGGGCGGAGAAGCGGGCCGAGGAGCAGGAGACGCTCGGCTACGGCCAGCAGCCCTACGTCGTCGTGATCGGCGGCGGGCAGGGCGGGATCGCGCTCGGCGCCCGGCTGCGCCAGCTCGGCGTGCCGTCGCTGGTGGTGGAGCGCAACGACCGGCCCGGCGATTCGTGGCGCAAGCGGTACAAGAACCTCTGCCTGCACGACCCGGTCTGGTACGACCACCTGCCCTACCTGCCGTTCCCGGAGAACTGGCCGGTTTTCGCGCCCAAGGACAAGATCGCCGACTGGCTCGAGATGTACACGCGGCTGATGGAGGTGCCGTACTGGACGCGTTCCACGGTCACCTCGGCGGTGTGGGACGACGACGCGAAGCAGTGGCACGTCACGGTGGACCGCGACGGCGAGCAGGTCGTTCTCACGCCGCGGCACGTGGTGTTCGCGACCGGCATGTCCGGCAAGCCGAATCTGCCGTCGTTCCCCGGCATGGACAAATTCCAGGGCGACCAGCACCATTCGTCGCAGCACCCCGGACCGGACGCGTACGCGGGCAAGAAGGCGGTCGTCGTCGGGTCGAACAACTCGGCGCACGACATCTGCGCGGCGCTGTGGGAACACGGCGCGGACGTGACGATGGTGCAGCGTTCCTCCACGCACATCGTGAAGTCGGATTCGCTGATGGACCTCGGCCTCGGAGACCTGTACTCGGAGCGCGCGGTGGCCGCGGGCGTCACCACCGAGAAGGCCGACCTGATCTTCGCGTCGATCCCGTACCGGATCATGCCGCAGTTCCAGATCCCGGTGTACCAAGCGATCCGCGAGCGCGACGCGGACTTCTACGCCCGGCTCGAGGCCGCCGGCTTCAAGCACGACTGGGGCGACGACGGTTCCGGCCTGTTCATGAAGTACCTGCGCCGCGGGTCCGGCTACTACATCGACGTGGGCGCGTCGGAACTCGTCGCCAACGGCAGCATCAAGCTCGCGCACGGCCAGGTCGACCACCTGACCGCGAACTCGGTGGTGCTGGCCGACGGCACCGAACTGGAAGCCGACGTGGTCGTCTACGCGACTGGCTACGGCTCGATGAACGGCTGGGTCGCGGACCTGGTCGGGCAGGAGACCGCGGACAAGGTCGGCAAATGCTGGGGCCTCGGCTCGGAAACGACGAAGGACCCGGGTCCGTGGGAGGGCGAGCAGCGCAACATGTGGAAACCCACCCAGCAGGAGGGATTGTGGTTCCACGGCGGGAATCTGCACCAGTCGCGGCATTACTCGCTGTATCTGGCGTTGCAGCTGAAGGCGCGGTTCGAGGGGCTTGAGACGCCGGTGTACGGGCTGCAGGAAGTGCATCACCTGTCTTGAACGGGAACCCGGTGGCCGCCTCGCTGCGGTCGCCGGGTTTTTCCTTGCCGCGGCCGGGCCGTCGTCGCGAGCCCGCCTGAAGCGCTGCGACGCGGATCGCTTCACGGGCTACCATCCGCCTGTGGTCGAAAAGGTCGTCGCGGATCAGCTCGGCTTCCTCGCCGTCCACCTGGCCCAGTGAGGACGAGCGATGACGCGTATTCACGACCTGCTCCGCAGCGCTCCGGCGGACGCCGTCGGCTGGACGGCCGGGTCCCGCGACCTCCGGTTCGGCGAAATGGACGCCTGGTCGGACCGGATCGCCGCCGATTTCCTGCGGCGAGGCGTGCGGCGCGGCGACCGGATCGCGGTCAACGGGCGCACGACGCCGGAGTGGCTCGCGGTGTATTTCGCCGCGGCGAAGACCGGTGCGGTGGTGGTGGGATTGAGCCCGCGGTACCGGGAAACCGAATTCGCGCACATCCTGAACGACTCCGGCGCACGGCTCGTGGTGACCGAACCTTCGGCGGGGGACGTCGATTTCCTTGCCCTGCTGGGAAACCTCGGGGTGCCGGTGGCGACTTTCGCCGAGCTAGGCGTCGCAGAGCCCGACGAGGCGCTGGAAGCCGCCGCGGCGGCGGTCGAAGCGGACGACCCGGTGATGATCATCTACACCTCCGGCACCACCGGCCGTCCGAAAGGCGCGACGCTGACCCATCGCGGCCAGCTGGCGTCCGCCGCCGCGGAAGCCGACCATCTCCAGTTGAACCCTGCCGACGTGCTTCCGGTGGCCGTTCCGCTGAACCACGTCAGCGGCATTACTTGCTGCATCCTGTCCGCGTTGGTCGCGCGCAGCCGGACGGTGTTGTTGCCGTCCTTCGACACCGGCGCCGCCGCCGAGTTGTTTCGCACGGCCGGTCTGACCTTGTGGGTCGGCGTGCCAACCATGCACACGCTGCTGCTGAATCACGAGCGTTTCGCTGGCGTCGACACCGCCGCGATCCGCGTCGTGGTCACCGGCGGGGCGAATGCGGAACCGGCTCTGCTGCAACGGCTTACGGCCGCGTTCCCGAATGCGGTCGTGATGAATCTGTATGGGCTGAGCGAGGTCTCCGGGGCCGTGGTGATGACGCCGTGGGGTGCGAGCACTGAAGCGACCGAACGCTCAATCGGAGTTCCTTTTCCCGATGTGGAAGCGAAAATCGCGGCCCCGTCCGGAGAAGCGCTGCCGGTGGGGGAAACTGGCGAATTGCTGCTCCGCACCCCGTCGATCATGGCCGGGTACCACAACCTGCCCGCGGAAACCGCGGCCGCGATCGACGCGGACGGCTGGCTGCACACCGGCGACATGGCCCGCGCGGACGAGCACGGGTACCTGACCTTGCACGGCCGCGCCAAGGATATGTTCGTCCAAGGGGGCTTCAATATCTACCCGGTCGAGGTGGAGAACGTCCTGGCCGCGCATCCCGGGGTGCTGCTGGCGGCCGGGATCGGCGTGCCCGATCCGGTGCTGGGGGAGATCGGCCGGTATTACGTCGTCCCGGCACCGGATTCGGCGGTCACCGAAGCGGAACTGAAACAGTTCTGCGCGGCGAAGGTGGCCGATTACAAGGTTCCGCGCCAGATCGTGCTCCGGGACAGCTTGCCGCTCACCCCGGCCGGCAAGGTGCGAAAAGCCGCCCTGCGCACGGAAAACGGCTGATCAGGCGTTTGCCTCGACCGCGTCCTGGATCACCCGGGCGGCGTCGGCGAACGCGTCCGGATTCGGCCCGGCGTAGTTGAGCCGGAGGTAGCGGCCGGTCGGTTCGGCGGGGAACCATTCGTCGCCAGGGCCGATGATCACCCCGGCGGACTCGCAGTCGCGGACGACGCGCGCCAGGTCGACCGTTCCGGGCAGCCGCGCCCAGAGGTTCAGCCCGCCCTGCGGCACGGATTCCACCCGCGCCGCGGGCGCGTGTTCGCGGAGGCCGGCGAGCAGCAGGTCCCGGCGGGTCTTGAGCTGGTGCCGGACGCGGCGCAGGTGGGTGCGCCACGCGGGCTGGGTCACGACGTCGAGCGCGACCGTCTGCAGGACCGTGCTGACGTACATCGACTCCGCCAGCGTGTCGACGAGAATCCGGTCGCGCGCCGGGCCGCGGGCGATCAGCGCGGCGACGCGGATCGCGGGGGAGACGCTCTTGGTGAGGGAGCGGAGGTAGACCACGTGGCCGTCGTCGTCGCGGCCGGCGAGCGGCCGCGGTTCCGCGGTGATGCCGAAATCGTGCGCGGAATCGTCCTCGATCAGGAACGCGCCGTGCCGGCGGACGGTGTCGAGGACGCGGTCGGCCAGGTCGGGCTGCCACAGCGCACCGGTCGGGCTGGCGAAACTGGGCTGCGCGTAGAAGGCCCGCGCGCCGGTCTGCTCGAACGTCCTGGCCAGCACGTCGGGGTCCGGTCCGTTCGGGCCGCTCGGCACCGGCACCACCGCGACGCCCGCTTTCGTCGCGGCGAGGATCGCGCCCCAGTACGTCGGGGATTCCAGCAGCAGCGGCTGTCCCGGCCCGGCCAGCGCGCGGAAGGCGGTGACCAGTCCGCTCTGGCTGCCCGGGGTGATCACCACGTCGCGCGGGGTCACCGGGGCGATCCCGGCCGGGGTGACCGCGCGCAGTTCCGCGGCGAACCAGGCCTGCAGTTCGGGAACGCCCGCGGTCGGCGGCCGTCCGACCAGTGCGGCGGTTCGCGCCGCCCGGGAGAACGCGCTCCGGACGAGCCGCTCCGGCAGCAGCTCCGGGTCGGGGTAGCCGGAATGAAGCGCTACTGTGTCAGTGGAGGCCGGCTGCAGCGACGCGGGTGGTTTGAGCAGCCCGTGCCCCGGGGTGCCGAGCGCGGCGGTCTGCCAGCCGTAGTCGCCGGACCCGGTGGCCGGCGCGGCGCGGACGAACGTGCCGACTCCCGGCAGACTTTCCACCAGTCCTTGGGAAGACAGGCTGCGCAGTGCTTTCTGGACAGTCACCGGACTGGCCGAGTACCGAGCGACCAGCTCCCGCGACGACGGCAGCTTCGCCCCGGCCGGCGCGGTGGCGATCCATTCGCGCAGTGTCGAGGCGATGCGGGAGCTGCTATCGTCGGACATGAAACTGAAGGATAGCGCTACTCTCCCGGCAGCACCGGCGCTACCCCGGGCCGGGCTCTGGTGGGGCCTGCTCGGCGTGGTGGCGTTCTCGTTCACCGTGCCGTTCACCCGGATCGCGGTGGAAAACGGCGGCCTCTCGGCGATGTTCATCGGCTCCGCACGCGCGGTGGTCGCCGCGGTGCTCGCGACCGTCGCGCTCGTCGCCACCAAACAACGCTTCCCGCGCGGCACCCAGTGGTTCCGCCTCGCCGTCGTCGCGGGCGGCGTGGTGATCGGGTTCCCCCTGTTGACCTCGTACGCCCTCACCACGGCCTCCGCCAGCCACGGCGCCGTCGTCATCGCGTTACTCCCCGCCGCGACGGCCGTAGTAGCGGTGCTTCGGACGCGCGAACGTCCACCCGCGACTTTCTGGGCACTGGCCGCGGTCGGCGCGGTCGCGGCGATCGGCTTCGCTGTCCTGCAAGGCGGTGGCCTCAATGGACTGCAATGGTCGGACGCGCTTTTCTTCGGCGCGGTGCTGGCCGCCGCGGTCGGCTACGCCGAGGGCGGGTTGCTGGCGCGGGAATTGGGCGCGTGGCAGACCGTTTCGTGGGCGCTGGTGGTGGCCTCGCCGTTGATGGTCGCGCTGACCGTCGTGTCGATGGCGAGCCACCCTCCACATGCGACAGTGGGCGAGTGGGCCGCGTTCGGCTACCTGGCGGTGGTGAGCATGTATTTGGCCTTCTTCGCGTGGTACCGGGGATTGGGACTCGGGCCGATGACGCGGGTCAGCCAGGTGCAGTTGGTGCAGCCGGTGCTGAACCTGGCGTGGGCGGCGGTGTTCCTGGGCGAGGCACTGACCTGGCAGACCGTCCTGGGCGGGCTGGCGGTGATCGGCTGCGCGGGAAGTGCGGTGCGGGTGCGGACTTCTCGCGGCTAGGCCCAGTAGTCGCGGTCCGGCAGCCGGATCCAGGCGTCGGGCGGGCCGGTGACCGAGCGGTTGTCGACGGGCCGCAGTCCGGCGTAGGCGAAGCAGTAGGCGAGTGCGTGGCCTTGGTACAGGCAGGACAGCAGCACGTCGCCGTCCTCCTGGGGCTCGCCGCCGGGGTGCAAGTCCCAGCCGATGATCTCGCCGTCGCGCATGATGCTGCCCTGATTGCCGCTCTTGGGGTTCGCGTACATGCCGTAGCAAGTCGTGCCCGCGGACAAAGCCTTGGTCACGCCGGGCATTTGCGGCGCGAACCCCCACGGCTGTGCGAGCACGCACCCGCCGGGCACCTCGGTGGCCCAGACGGTGCGGGCGACCAAGGGATCGAACGGGTCGTCCATCATCTCCTCGTAGACGCCGTCGACGACCTCGGCGGCCAGCCTGCGCACCGCTTCCGCGACGTCGATGCCCGCGACGCACGCGATGCCCAAACCTTCCACGTACGGAGTGTCGACCGCCGGAATCAGCCGCCGGCTCTCTTCGACAACCGCGATTTCCTCTGTTGTCAACGAAAACCCCGATCCAGGCAGTTCCGGCGTGGGGCTCGCGAGGCTCAGCCGGGCCGGCGGCCAGCCCGACATCATCTCCCGCGAAGGATCCGCTCCCGCGGCGACCAGGACCCTTGCGTTGTCCGCCCGATGCGCGGCCACCGCCCGCCACAGCGCGGTCCGGCCGTACGACAGGGCGTCCACGTCGTCCACCCGCGCCGCCAGTTCGGCGACGACCTCCGCGGACCCGTACTCGGCCGCGGTGTGCAGCGGAGGGTCGTAGAGGAAACCGACGTTCGGGTCGACCCCTTCGTCCAGCCGGGCCCGGACTTTGCCGAGGTCGGTCCAGTTTTGCCAGGCGAAGCCTCTCCACCCCTCGTTCCTCATGCCGCCCAGCATGCCGGACCAGGCGTGCCGGTCGGTGCGGAACTCGGAAACCGCCGGAGCAGCCGTGAGACTAACCGTTGCAAAATACTAACCGTTGTTGTTAAGTTGGCGGCATGAAAGCAGTGCGCTTCGCCGCCTACGGCGGCCCCGAAGTCCTCGAACTGGCCGAAGTGCCCGAACCCCACGCCGGTCCCGGCCAGATCCGCGTCGCCGTGCGCGCGGCGGGGGGTGAACCCGCACGATTGGCGCACTCGCGAGGGCCAGTTCCAGCGGATCCGGCCGATCGAACTGCCCTCCGGCGTCGGCCAGGACGCGTCCGGGGTGATCGACGAGGTCGGCGAGGGCGTCACCGGCATCGCAGTGGGCGACCAGGTGCTGGGCCGAGGTTCCCAGACCTACGCCGAATACGCGGTGCTGTCGTCCTGGGCGCGGTTGCCGTCCGGGCTGACCTTCGCCGAGGCGGCCGGGTACCCCTCGGTGGTCGAGACCGCACTCCGCGTGCTCCGCCTGGTCGGTGTCCACACTGGACAGACGCTGGCGGTGAGCGGCGCCGCAGGCGGGGTCGGATCGGCGGTCCTGCAGGTCGCGCGCGACCGGGGGATCAAGGTGATCGGCACGGCCAGCCCGGCGAACCAGGAGTACGTGCGAAGCCTGGGCGCGATCGCGACCACCTACGGCGAGGGCTGGGTCGACCGGGTGCGCCAGTTCGGCCCGGTCGACGCCGCCCTCGACCTCAACGGCACCGGAGTGCTCCGCGGTTTGCTGGACCTGACCGGGGATCCGGAGAAGGTGATCACCATCGCCGACCTCGAGGCCCCGATGCTCGGCATCCGGTTCGCCGGGGTGGGCGGAAACATGACGGAAGCCCTGGCCGAGACAAGTCCTATCCGCTGGCCGAAGCGTCGGCAGCACACGCGGACAGCCAGGCCGGACACCCGCGGGCGCCGGGTTCTGCTGGTCTGACTTGTCAAGAGCCGGGGCTCCGCTCGCGCTCGTTCCGCTGCGCGGGGGCGAGAGAATTGGGAGAGGCGCTGTCGCGGGCGGTCGCGCCGATGGTGGCGCATGACGCGCTCCGGTGGTGGTCGGTGATTTCAACGGTGACGGTCGTGCCGACCTCGCGCTGACGCCGGGTCCGAACACTCCGTGGTGGTACACCTTGCCGGTGGCGTTCTCGAAGGGAGACGGCACTTTCACCGTCTCCAACAGCGCCGCGAACGACTTCGCGGGCTGGGCCCGTAACCCAGGGGCCCGGGTGGTGGCCAGCATGGGGGTCTGGCCCACCGCCGTCGCTGGCGACCCTGAGACGGGCTGCCAGCGGCACCGCGTCGCGCGCTCAACGCCCTCAACCAGTCACTCGCCGCACTTCATCCGCGATCACCCGGGCGAACCTTCCGTGCGAGGGCACGCTGAAGTGCGTCCCGTCGGCTCCCGTCTCCGCCACGGCGGCAGCGTCGACGAACGTCGCTCCGTGCGCCGCCGCGAGTTCCGCTAGCGGCTCGGCCAACTGCTTCGCCTTCGCCGCCGATGTCGTGTCGTAGGAGGCACCGTTGACGTCCGCGAAGTCCGGCGCGGCGACGTCGATGTGCGCCGGTGACACCAGCACCACCTTCGGCGGCTGCCCGGCCTCCGTCCTGCCGTATTCGGCGATGTCCTCCAGCAGCCGACCGATCGCGGCGACCACTTCCGCCGCCGTGCGCCCGAATTGAATCTTCAGGTCGTTGGTCCCGAGCATCAGCACGACGACCTCGATCGGGTTGTGGCTCAGCAATGCGGGCAGCAGGTAAGCACGCCCATTGCGGCCTGGCCGGTTCATCGACTCCGGATAGTCCAGATCGGTGGTGCGGCCGCCGAGCCCTTCCTCGAGCACGTGGTATCCGCCGCCGAGAAATGCCGCCAACTGCCCGGTCCACCGCACCTCGGCGGGCCACCGTCCCTTGTCGACTTCCTCGGAACGCTGGCCGTAGGTGTTGGAATCGCCGTAGCAGAGCACGCTGATCATGCAATTGCGCAACGCTTCTGCGGCACCGTTATTCCCCAGGTTTCGCTTCGGCAACCACCGCCGCGCTCACGTATTCGGGCACTCGCCGGAGATCCGTAGGCTCCCGAGATGAGTTTCCAGCACGGTCACCAGTTCGAGTTGCAGCCGCAGCGCCTCTTTCGGTGCCGCCCGGAGGATGGCCCGGATCCGCGACGAGACGTCCGCGGGAACGGTGAGATCGCCCAGGTGCCGCTGGACGGTGCCCAGATCGAGGGAAGGGTTGGGCAGGTCGTTGACAGCCCAGGCCGTGCGGAGCAGGTCGTCGGTCATCACCGCGGCCGCCCAGCCGATCTCGATCGGATCGTCCCGGCGGAGCACGTCCAGCATCTTGGGGCGGACGTGGTGCCAGAGGGAAGCGTAGTGGGTCTTGATCGACGCTGGAACCCGGTAGCGCGCATGGATTTCGGCGACGCTGGCGACAAGGCGGGCGATTACGCCTTCGGGGTCGTAAACGATGACGCCGTCAAGGAACGCATACCCCCAAGACTCGTCGCCGACGCGGTCAGGAGCGAAGCGTTTTCGCCACTGATTCGCGGTGTACGCGAGGAAATCAACGGGCACCGGGCGGGCCCGCGAACGCCACGAGGCAACGTGGTCCGGCGCGACGGTCACCACCAGCACGTCAAGATCGGAATCGACCCGCGCGGTGCCGCGGGCTGCCGAACCGCCGAGCACCACTCCGCGCACACCGGGCTCGGCCCCGAGTTCGGCGACGATGTCCTGCAGGACGCGGCGGTGCAGGGGAGTGGGGAACCGAATGCTCGTCACGACTCTCCTTTGCCGCAAGGAAAACGCGTCGCACAACGATACGAGAGATAAGCGGAGCGCCAGCCTCCGCGTCAAGTGCGGGCGGCTCTGGTTCGGCTGAGGTGGCGCACTCGGAGCCGCCAGCGGTGCGACCCAACCGGGCACCGCGAACCGGCGCGCCGTCGGAGGTGTCGCCGCGTGCTCGGTAACGCCACTAAGCGCGTTCGGCGTGGACAGGTTCGCGGGCCGGACGGCCTCGCGCTAGCCAGGGCTGCGAATAAAGCAGTGCGGCGAAGAGGATGAGGCCGCCGATTTCGACCAGGAATTTCACGTTGTCGGGCACGAGTCGCAGGTTGAGTGCGATGTAGACGAAGACCAGAAGGCCGGCGAGGAAGCGTCGGATATCGCTGCGCTGGTTGTCGAGGGTGATTGCGACTACGCCGATGACCAGGGGTGCGAGCATCACGAATACTCGCTGGGTGTCGGTGGCGACCATCCGTCCGGCGAGGCAGCAGAGCGTCAGGTAGATGCTGGACACGAGCAACGGGTTGAACGGGCCGCGTTGGCGGTACAGGCGATAGAGCCCGTAGGCGAAGATGATCCAGAAGAAGTGGAATGTGTCGAAGAGTGCGGCGTGTTCGCTGCGTTTGTTGGATGACAGCGCGAAGACGATGTTCGAGGCGAGGCTGTGGTTGCCTTGGCCGCTGCCGAAGCTGTAGCTGCCCCCGATGAAGTTCTGTGCCCACAGGCGGAAACCGGCATACACCAGCGCCGCGGCTGCCGTTGCGAGCACGCCGAACCACACTTGGCGATCACGCAGTGACCGCGACCGGGTCCAGGCCAAGAGCGGGTACAGCGGGGCGAGCAGCAGGGTGGTCTCTTTGTTGATGGTGCCGACGATGATGACGAGGGTGAACAGCAGCAGTTTGCGCTTGAACAGCAGCCACAAGGCGATGAGGTAGAGCAGGTTGTTCAGCGGGTCGACGAGGAATGGGTTGCTGAACGCGTAGGGGCCGTACCAGAAGGTGCAGGAGAGGGCGATGGCCGCGAGCGCTGAGGTGAACAGTTGCAGGTTGAGGTGCCGCCAGCAGAATTCGAAGAACACCAGGGTGCATGCGAGCGTGACGACGGCGGTGAACCCGAGCCAGAGCACGTCGAGCGGGAGTCCGGTTATCTTGCCGGCCAGATGCACGAGCCACGGGCTGAGCATCCTGAGCGCGAAGGGGTTGTCGACCTGCGCCCCGGTGTGTTCGGACATGGCGTAGTAGCTGAGCGCGTCGCCCCAGGCTTTCTCGTGTGCGCGCGCGTCGAGCGGGGCGTAGGAGATGAAGTTGATCAGCGCCGCGGTTGCCAGCGTCAGGTACACCGCCGCCCGCCGGACGGCCGTGCTTCGCTCAGCGGTCTTGCGCGAGACGGGAGTGGACGGCTCGATCCCTGTGGTCACCTGCGTGAGCGTAACCAAGGGCGGCCGCTGTCGATGAGGGACTCGTCGGCAAGCCCTCGGATCGTTCAGTGTCTTGCTCATGCTCAGCGGGCATCCGGCGACGCGCGAGATGGGCTTGGAAGTGACTTCGCTGGAGAGCGGCCATGTTGGATGGAGTATTTACGCCAAGGCGATACGGCTTCCCGCAAAGGTGGAACAGCTGATCTGGTTCATGAGGCACGAGTCAGATGAATCGATCGCGACCTGGGCGGCCCTGAAGTGTCTAGAAGAATCACTGAGGTCGTTTCGGGAAAAATTGGTAACTGCGCTTCCGGTCGGCGATTCGCAGGACTTCGCTAGGTTGAGGATGATGGATCTCTCGGTTCTTGACGAGTTGGTTTCGCGGCCGGATGAGCCTGTTGATCCGACTTTGATGGAAAACTGGTCGCAGTGGCTTCAATGGCGTGCCGCAAAGTGTTCCACCAGTCGGCAGGTTCTTGCGTATCTGAGTTCTTCTGAGGCTACGAAGCGAATCAGGCGAGAGGCACTGGCTTGAGCGAAGGAAGTAAGTGCTTGAGGGTTGATGCCGATTGCTGCAGGTGCGCTGGGGCGCAACCGGTTTCCTCGCCTGTGGGCCGCTGGGGTTAGTTCCGAAGGTTTGGGCCTGGCGTTGTTCTCGCGAATAGGCGCGTTGCCCGCTGCCCTTAACCTCGAGAAGCGCGAGGCTGCGACTTCCATAGTCCAGACAATGTGCGACTGGAGGCGTCCGACCTTGCCGCTTGCCGTCGCCGGGGACGCGCTGACTCTTGTCGTTGGTGCGCACTAGCTGAACGTCGTCGGCGGTTATGCGGCTTCGCCCGATGCGGTGGTCTTTGGGGACTGTCGATGTGGAGGGGCTGTGGGTCGACGGGCGAGGTCTATGTCGAGGCTGAGTTGCTGGGGTGACCGGCGGGCTCGGGTCGGCTGGCTGGGCGTTTCGGCGGCTGGCGGGTTCGCGGTTGGTTGTGGTGCGCTTGCTGTCGGTAAGTGCGGGTGCCGGGCGAGGTGGTGGAGTTTGCGGAGGTGTCGCTGGACGAGTCCGGCGCGGCGGGCTTCTTCGAAGAGGGCTCGGGAGGCTCCGTTTCGGGCTCGTCGGCTGAGGTGGGGGTGGTCGGGCATGGGCGTTCCTGGCGTCGGCTGGCTGGTTGAGGGCAAGATCACGAATACGTGTCGGCCTGGTTGAGCCGTCGTGACGGGGGAGTGACCCCCTGCGGCGGGGCCGATGGGCGGAGACGTCGAAGCGGGCCGACGAGACGTGTGGTGTGCTCGCCAATCCGGACGGTTTTCCGACGGTTCGGCCACCCGTTACGGGCTTTGCCTGGTCAGGGATTCCCCTGACCAGGCCGTTTGTGCCCCCGGCAGGACTCGAACCTGCGACCTAGAGATTAGAAGGCTCTTGCTCTATCCAGCTGAGCTACGAGGGCCCGGGTGGCTGACAGCTGCTGACCTCCAGCAGGGGCAGCTTAGTCATCGCCAATCTCTCGATCGTTCGACACCGTCGAATCGTTTCAGCCTCTGTTCGTCGGATTTGGGGGTGCGCGGGGGAGGAATGCCACAGCGCGCGACGGTTTCGGTACGCACTGCGCGGGCGCGCGGGCCGGTGCGGCGGGCGGATGGGGGTTTGTGCAGCTTGAGCACCTGGATCTCCTGGCGGGGCGGTCGGCGGGACGGGGGTCGGGGGCTTCGCGGCCGGGGCGGAATGTGGCGATCTTGTGATGTAGGACGTCTGACCTGGGGGAGGACGATTGGGCGGTTCGGCGGTTGCGGTGCGGGAATGGGGTGTCGCGGCGTCGGGTCGTGGTGCTGGACCACAGGCGGGCGTGGTTAGGGCGGGATTGAAGCTGGTGCCGGGAGGGATGTCTCCCGGACCGCGGGCGGCCGTGGTTCGGGCAGTCGGACGGGGTGGGCCGAGGGTGAAGCTGGTGCCAGGTGGGATGGTTCCTCGACCATGGCCGGGATGTGGTCTGGGTAGTTGGAGGGTGGGGCGCACGCTGGCGTCAGGTGGGATGTCGTCCGGACGGCGGTCGGGTGTGGTTTGGGTAGTTAGAGGGTGTGGCGCAAGCTGACCTCAGGAGGCATGTCTCCCGGACCACGGCCAGCCGCGGTCCGGCCGGGCCGCGGCTCAAGTGCCCGGCAGGGGCAACCCTGCGACACCGCAGGAGGGCCTCACCTCCCGCTCCCAGGTCGGGGGCCGGGAGCGGGAAGCGAGGGTCAGGGGCCCGTGGGCGCGGATTTCCGGGCTGCGCGCCCACGGGCCTGGGGCCGCTCGGGGGTGCGGCCCCCGGGCCGGCGGAACTGGGGCTGCGAGTCGACTCGGCCTGGAGCTGCCTCGTTCGCCTGGCCCGGCTCTAGGGGGAGGGCTATTCCCACACCTTCAGGGCACGCACCGCGAACGGGGACCGCGGAACGTACGTGCCACCGCCCGGATAGGTGATGAAATCGCCCTCCGTGGAACAGTCTGCTCCTTGGTAGACGGTGACGTCTCGGGTCATCCGGTTGACGAAGGAATGGCCTTGGAATCCCTCGGGCAGGGGGATGCAATCACCCGGATTCGCCGTGCGCAGGTCATAGCTCTGTGCGTGACCGGAATAGGTTTCGGTGTTCCACAGGCAGAACTCGCCCGCACCGCAGGCGGGGGCGGGAGGTGCGGCCTGGGCCAGGCCCGAAGTGGTCAGGAGGCCCGCGGTGACCAGCACCAATACGGCGGGCAGGCGGGGCGGCCGCGAGTGGCGGCCGGCGAAGGGCAGGGACGGCAGCAGGCGGCGGAACATCATGGGAACTCCCCCTCGATCGAAGCGGCGCCGGGCGAAAGGACCGGCGGGCATCCCGGGAAACCGGGGCGTGTCTCCACCTTGGCGGGTTCCGCGTGATTTGTCTGCCCGCATTCCTACGTCTGTGGACAAGTAGTTTCCCTTCACTCGGAAGAGACCTAGTTGTCCACAGATCGCCGAGCGGTCTTGCTAAATCGCCGCCGTGCTTTCCCGGACCGCCAGGGACACCGGGAGTTCGACCGGCGGCGGCGCCGGTTCCCCGGCCAGGAGGCTCAGCACCAGTTCTCCGGCCGCGCGTCCCTTGCCCGCCAGGTCCTGGCGCACCGTCGTGAGGGGTGGTTCAGACCACGCGGCCTGCGGGGTGTCGTCGAAGCCGACGATCGAGACGTCGGCGGGCACGCGCAGGCCCAGCCGGTGGGCGGCGGCGATCGCGGCGAAGGCCAGCTGGTCGGACATGCACAACAGGGCCGTCGGACGCGCCGGAGCGGTGAGCAGGTCCGTCGCGGCGGCGCGGGCGGTCGAGGCGGAGAGCCACGGGGCTTCGGTGATGGTGAGGTCGCTGATCCCGGCCGCGGACAGCGTGTCGACGTATCCGGCGAGGCGTTCGCGGGTGCCGTGGAAGGCGCTGGAAAACTCGGTGCCGGAAAGGCGGGGCGCGGCCAGGATGCCGAAGCGCCGATGGCCTAGCTCCACTAAATGGCGGGCGGCCAATGACGCGCCGCCGCGGTCGTCGCAGCCGACTCGGGCCGTTTCCGGGAGCGGCGGCTGGTCGATGACCACCAGCGGCAAACCCCGTGCTCGCACGGCTTCCAGCGCGGGCGTGCCGTCGGCGAGGGAGTACGCGACGGCGATATCCGCTTGTGCGGCCAGCACTCGCGCCGCGGGCGGGCCTTCCTCCGCCTCGCGACCGGGCAGCAGCAACAGGGCGTTGCCGGTGGGTTCCACGGTTTTCGCGAGCGCGTCCAGGGTGATCGACAGCGCGGGGTCGGAGAAGGCCGCCGACAGCGACGAATCGAGCAGGAAGGCGATCGCGCCGGTGCGGCTCGTGGCGAGGCTGCGGGCGGTCGGGTTCGGGCCGGGGTAACCGAGTTCACCCGCCACGCGCAGAATCTGTTCCCGCAATTGCGCCGACAGCTGGTCAGGCCGGTTGTAGGCGTTCGACACAGTGGCGCGCGACACCCCGACCGCCTCCGCGACGTCGTCCAGCGTCGGGCGGCGGCGACGGCTGCTGGTCATCGGCGGAGCATAGAGGAAAGCCTTGCCGCGCACCGGATTCCGCCCGGCGTACCGGCTCGACCAGCGCAAACACCGCAAGCGGGCGAAACCGGCGCGCGCCCCGCCCCCTGTGCCCCCGCGCGCGAGACCGGCCTAGTCTCGTACCGTGACCTCGGAACCTGTGACGAAACCGAACCGCGGCCGCAAGACGAGCGTGCTCCCGCTGCTGTCGGTCGGAGTCGTGCTCGGCGCGGTCGTCGCGGTCGGGCTCGTCGCGCTCACCGGCGGCGCGGGCTACGTCATCGCCGGGCTGCCGGACCCCGGGCTCGTCACGCGCTACGGCGTCACCGTGGTCCGCGTGCTCGCCGAAGCGGCGTCGGTCGTGTGCGTCGGAGCGTTGCTGCTGGCCGCTTTCCTCGTGCCGCCGCAGAAATCCGGCACGCTCGCCGCCGAGGGGTACGCCGCTGTCCGCACCGCGGGAATCGCCGCGTGGGTGTGGTTCGCCGCCTCGATCCTGTCCGTCGCCTTCACCGCCGCGGACAGCGCGGGCAAGCCGTTCGGCGACGTCCTTTCCCCGGACACCCTGCTCAGCCTCGTCGGCGCGATCGAGCAGCCGAAGGCGTGGCTGTGGACGGCGCTGATCGCGCTCCTGCTCGCCCTCGGCTGCCGCCTGGTGCTCAGCTGGGGCTGGACGGCGGTGCTGTTCTTCCTGTCCGTCGCCGGGCTCGTCCCGGTCGCGGTCACCGGGCACTCGGCCAGCGGCGGTTCGCACGACCTGGCCACCAACAGCCTGCTGTTCCACCTCGTCGCGGCCGCGCTGTGGGTCGGCGGCCTGCTGGCCGTGCTCGCGCTCGGCTGGCGCCGCGGCAAGAACCTCAGCCTCGCCGCGCAGCGATTCTCCAAGCTCGCGCTGGTCTGCTGGGTCGTGATGGCGGTGTCCGGCATCGTCAACGCGCTCGTCCGGATCAACCTCGGCGACCTCTTCACCACCGACTACGGCCTGCTCGTCGTCGCCAAGATCGTCGCGTTGCTGCTGCTCGGCGTCTTCGGCCAGCAGCAGCGCAGCCGCGGCGTGGCGAACCTCGTCGACGGCAAGGGCGGCAGTCAACTGCTTCGGCTCGCCGCGGTCGAAGTGCTGATCATGTTCGTCACCATCGGCATCGCGTCCGGCCTCGCGCGCACACCGCCGCCGCCGGACGCGGTCACCCAGCCGGGCACCGTCGAACTCCTCATCGGCTACGACCTCCAGGGCCCGCCGACGTTCTGGCGGCTGCTCACCGACTGGCGCTTCGACCTGATCTACGGCACCCTCGCGATCGTTCTCGCCGGTCTCTACCTGGCCGGCGTGCGGCGGCTGCGCAAGCGCGGCGACGCGTGGCCGGTCGGCCGGACCGTGTCGTGGCTCGCCGGCTGCCTGGTGATCCTGCTGGCCACGTCGTCGGGCATCGGCCGGTACGCGCCCGCGATGTTCAGCGTGCACATGGGCACCCACATGCTGATGTCGATGGTCGCGCCGGTCCTGCTGGTGCTCGGCGGCCCGGTCACGCTCGCCCTGCGCGCGCTCCCGCCGGCCGGCCGCGAAGCCCCTCCCGGGCCGCGCGAATGGCTGCTGGCGGCCGTGCACTCGCCGGTGTCGCGGTTCCTGACGAACCCGATCGTCGCGCTGCTGCTGTTCGTCGGATCCTTCTACGCGCTGTACTTCTCCGGCCTCTTCGACAACGCGCTCAACTACCACTGGGCGCACCTGGCGATGAACGCGCACTTCCTGCTCGTCGGCTACGTCTTCTACTGGCCGGTGATCGGCGTCGACCCCGCGCCGCGGCGGCTGCCGCCGGTCGGCAAGCTCGGGATGATGTTCGGGGCCATGCCGTTCCACGCGTTCTTCGGCGTGATCCTGATGAACATGCAGACCGTGATCGGCCGCGAGTTCTACACGTCGCTGAAGCTGCCGTGGGTCGGCGACCTGCTCACCGACCAGCGGCTCGGCGGCGGCATCGCGTGGGCCTCGGGCGAGGTGCCGGTGCTGCTCGTGCTGATCGCGCTGCTGGTGCAGTGGGCGCGGCAGGACGAGCGCGAGGCGAAGCGGCGCGACCGGCGCGAGGAGACCACCGGAGGCGAGGAACTCGCCGCCTACAACGCGATGCTGAAGAACCTCGCCGAGGGCAAACGGGCGGAATGACTCCCCGGAAGTGATATCGCCGGAGTGAGGACGACCTGACCCTCGGTAGCGCGGTGGTGACCGCCGTCAGGCCGCCGGAGGAGCCACTCTACGATCGACGGCATGGCCGAGTTCATCTACACCATGAAGAAGGTGCGCAAGACCGTCGGGGACAAGGTCATCCTCGACGACGTGAGCACCGCGTTCTACCCCGGAGCCAAGATCGGCGTCGTGGGCCCGAACGGCGCCGGCAAGTCGACCGTTCTCAAGATCATGGCGGGGATCGAGCAGGCCAGCAACGGCGAGGCTTTCCTTCAGCCGGGCGCGAGCGTCGGCATCCTCATGCAGGAGCCGGAGCTAGACGAGACCAAGACGGTCCGGCAGAACGTCGAGGAGGGCCTCGGCGACACCAAGAAGAAGCTCGACCGCTACAACGAGATCGCCGAGCAGATGGCGACCGACTACAGCGACGAGCTGATGGAGGAGATGGGCCAGCTCCAGGAGGAGCTGGACCACGCCGACGCCTGGGAGCTCGACTCGACCGTCGAGCAGGCCATGGACGCGCTGCGCTGCCCGCCGCCGGACGAGCCGGTCACCCACCTCTCCGGAGGCGAGCGCCGCCGCGTCGCGCTGTGCAAGCTCCTGCTGTCCGCGCCCGACCTGCTGCTGCTCGACGAGCCCACCAACCACCTGGACGCCGAAAGCGTGCTGTGGCTGGAGCAGTTCCTCTCCAACTACAAGGGCGCCGTCCTCGCGGTCACCCACGACCGGTACTTCCTGGACAACGTCGCCGAGTGGATCATGGAGCTCGACCGCGGCCGCGTCGTCGGCTACGAGGGCAACTACTCCACCTACCTGGAGAAGAAGCGCGAGCGGCTCGAGGTGCAGGGCAAGAAGGACGCCAAGCTGGCCAAGCGGCTCAAGAGCGAGCTGGAATGGGTGCGGTCCAACGCCAAGGCGCGCCAGACCAAGTCCCGTTCGCGGCTCGACCGCTACGAGGAGATGGCCGCGGAGGCGGACAAGCACCGCAAGCTCGACTTCGAGGAGATCCAGATCCCGCCGGGCCCGCGCCTGGGCAGCGTCGTGGTCGAGGTCGAGAAGCTGCGCAAGGGCTTCGACGACCGGGTGCTCATCGACGGGCTCTCGTTCAACCTGCCGCGCAACGGCATCGTCGGCGTGATCGGCCCGAACGGCGTCGGCAAGACCACGCTGTTCAAGACCATCGTCGGGCTCGAGGAGCCGGACGGCGGCTCGGTCAAGATCGGCGAAACCGTCAAACTGTCCTATGTGGACCAGACGCGCGGCGGGATCGACCCGAAGAAGACCGTGTGGGAGGTCGTGTCCGACAAGCTCGACTACATCCACGTCGGGCAGACCGAAATGCCCTCGCGCGCGTACGTGAGCGCGTTCGGCTTCAAGGGCCCGGACCAGCAGAAGCCGGCCGGCGTGCTGTCCGGCGGCGAGCGCAACCGGCTCAACCTCGCGCTGACGCTCAAAGAGGGCGGAAACCTGATCCTGCTGGACGAGCCGACGAACGACCTGGACGTCGAGACGCTGGGCTCGCTGGAGAACGCGCTCGAGCAGTTCCCCGGCTGCGCCGTCGTGATCTCCCACGACCGGTGGTTCCTCGACCGGGTCGCGACGCACATCCTCGCCTGGGAAGGCACCGACGAGGACCCGGCGAAGTGGTTCTGGTTCGAGGGCAACTTCGAGGGCTACGAGAAGAACAAGGTCGAGCGCCTCGGCGCCGAAGCGGCGCGTCCGCACCGGGTCACCCACCGCAAGCTGAAGCGCGACTGACCGGCGCGGGGGGTCCCGAGTGGAAACCAGCAGGCACAACCGGCCCAGCCCGTCCGCGACCGCGGACGGGCGGCCCGCCGTTGCCGGTGGCGGGACCCTCGCCGACCTCGGCCGGCTCATCGACCGGGCGGAATCGCTGCGGTTGCGGGCGCCCGAGCTGTCGCTGGTGCTCGGCGAACGCTCGGCCGCGCTCGCGGAGGCGGCGGGCGCGGACGGGCACTGGATCCGGGCGGAAGCGCTCGTGGTGTCCGCTCGCGTGCGGACCGGGGCGCGGACGTCCACGGTCGGCCGCGCGGTCGCGGCGTTGCGCGCGGCCGAACACGCCGGCTACGTCACGACGGCGGCGCGGCTGCGCGTCGACCTCGCGATCTGCGCGCGCAGCCTCGGCGTCCCGCTGATGGGGCTGGCCGCGCTGCGGCCGGTGCTGTCCGAGGACGTGCCGCCGTCGCTGCGCGCGGAAGCGCTGTGCCACCTCGTCGGGTGCCTCGCCCCGTTCGGCCGGAAGGCGGAGCTGGACCGGGTGCTCGTCGAGGCGGACCGGCTGCTGGTGGCCGACGATTCGCTCGACGCCGACGACCGGCTGCTCATGCGGGCGTTGCTGCGCAACGGGACCGCGGCGCACCGGCGCCGGCACGGGGACCTCACCGCGGCCGCGGACGCCGCGCGGACCGGGCTCGGCTTCCTCGAGAAGATGGACCGTCCCGGCGACGACGGCGGTCTCGTCCGGATCCGGCTCGTGCTGCAGCTGGTGAGCACGCTGCTGGACCGCGGCGACGCGGACATGGCTTACGACATCGCCGAGCCGATGCTGCGGGAACCGGTCCGGGCCGCCGGGGTCGCGCCCGCGGCGTGGCTGCGGCTGGCGGTCGCGACGCGCATCCACCTGCCCTCCGGAGCCGGGGACGCCGCCGCCGAGCTGGTGGGGGAGGCCGTCGCGGCCACCGACCGGCACGGGCTCGCGGCGGTCACCGCGCGGCTGTGGCTGGAGCTGGCGCAGATCGAGGAACGGTTCGGCAGCGCGGAGGAGGCCATCGGCTGCCTGCACCGGGCCCGGGCCGCCGAACACGTGCACGCGCGCGCCCGGCGCCAGGCGTGCGGGCTGATCGCGGGCGAGCTGGGCGGGGACTCGGTCGCGTCGATGGACCTCGACGACGTTCTCGCCGCGTCCGCTCCGCGCGACGGGCGCCCGGTGTCGATGGAGGTCGAACCGCGGGTCGCCGCCGAGGAGACCTCGGTGCTGCCGGCGATCCGGGACGTCCCGGCCGAGCGGCCGGACCCGGTCGCGGCTCCGTTGCCGGTCGTTCCGGCGCAGGTCGAGGTGCCCGCGGAGCCGGTTTCGGCGGCGGCCTGGGTCGAGGCTGCGGAGAAGAAGCCGGCGTGGTCGTTCCGCCGGGCCGCCGCGGAGACGGAGGCCGAGCAGACTTCGGTGCTCCCGGCGATCCGGGAGACGGCCGAGGAGGCTCCGCGGACCGGCGGACGGCGGCGGGCCGAGGACCGCAAATCGCCGGTGCTGCCGGGGTGGGCGCGGCCGTTCGGGCGGAAGAACGCCGACGCGCCCGCGCCGCGGAAACGGGCGGCTGCGGACGACGCGAAGGCGGAGCCGGTCACGGAGAGCGCGGCGGGTCGGCGGGCGGAAGCGGCTCAGGCTGCCAGCGCGGCCGAGGCGAGGGCTTCCCAGGTCGCGGAGAGGCGGCCGGAAGCCGCGCAAGGGGCGAAAAACCCGGTCGCGGAGCCCGCGCCGGGGCGGCGTCGGGCGGAGAATGCGCAGCCTGCTGAGGACACGCAGGTCCGGTGGCCGGAGAAGCCGCGGGCGGACGAAGCGTCCGCTCGCCGGGAAGAGAAGCCGCGGTCCGAGGAGCCGCCGGTGCGGGCGGCGGAGGAGACGCGGGCCGAGGAGCCGCCGGTGCGGGTGGCTGACGAAACGCGGTCCGAGAAGCCGTCGGTGCGGGCGGCTGACGAAACACCGGCTGAGGAGGCGCCGCGGTTCTCGCTGCGGATGCCGGATCTGTCGGACATTCTGCCGGAGCTGCCGCTCGCCCCGGCTCCCGCGGACGAGCCCGCCGCGCCGTTGTGGGAAAGCGCCGAGTGGGCGCAGGAGGAAGCGGCCCGCCGCGATTCCCGCGGCCGCAAGACCCGGCACGACGCCGAACACGGCTCGGTCGCCGCGAAGTCCGTGCTGGACCGGCTGGGCATCACCGCCACCGGCGGGGGCGGCGGACGGCGCCGCGCCGACGAGGCCGACCGTCCCGAACCCGCCGCGGCGGAACCGGAAACCGCGTCGCCGGACAAGGCGGAGCTGGCCCCCGCGCCGCGCCCGGAGGAACCCGAGCCGGTCGAGGAGCCCTGGCTGCCGCGCCTGCGGATGCCTCCGGCGCTGGACCCGCTGTCGGACATCGACGCGTGGACGCCGTCGGAGCAGCCGTTCCCGGAGAGCTACGCGCGAGCCATCGCGGAGGACGAACCGCCGCCGGACGCCGGTCTCGCCGAACTGCTCGCCCGCGCCCTCGCCGAACACCAGGCGGGCACCGCGAGCGCGGCCGCGCTGATGAAACGCCTCGGCCCGAACGACGAACCGAAGCCGATCAACGGCCGCGCGACCGCGGACCGGCACCGCACCAACGGCGACTGAAAGTTCTTGCACCGCAGGGGAAGTGCTGGCTCGGGAGGGCAGATTCCGCGGCGGGGCGGGGGATCGCGCACCGACGCGGACGCGGCTTGGGCCCCGGACTTCTGCGGGCGAGTGCGGCCCGCGCCGTCGGAAACTTCGTCGGCGCGGTGATTTCCCGCGGCTTCGGCCCGTGAGGGTTCCCTTCACGGGATCTGATTCCCCCAGGGTTCCCTGCACGGTCTTCTGCGGGCGAGTGCGGCCCGCCCCGTCGGGAAAACTTCGTCGGCGCGGAGATTTCTGCGGCTTCGGCCCGGGGTTCCGTGAGGGAAACCCGCACGGAATCTGATTCCCCAGGCGTCCGCTCCCGGACTTCCGCGGAGCCGAAGCGGGAGAAAGTCGGTCGCCGCTTTTTCCCACTGCACCAAGCGCTTTTCCCAGTCACTGGGCGGACGCGCCGGGATTATGCAGCACAAGCCACCCGAAGCCCGCCGGTCCGCGAAGCGTCCGGCTCCCGTCCGCCGCAACGGAAGAATTAGCCCGTACGGGTGGGAATTCTCGCAGGAGAGGGACGCAACCTTTTCCGTTCTCGCCGCGGGCGTTACGGGAGCTGAACCGATCCCGAAGCGGCTCCCGGAGCATCGGAACCCGCGCTCCGGCCTCGTGCCAAGCCTTTTGCCGGGAACCGCCGCCGGCGAACTCGTCGGTAGCTGAACCGATCCCGCGCGGGGGTGCCGCCGGGGACCCCGGAAGCGAACCTTAAGTCTTTCCTTGCCGCGCACAGGGGCGTTCGAAGGCGGATTAGGGTGAGGGAAGTCCGGCACGTCGTGGTGACGGACGCATCTCGGTCTCGCACACTGGAGAGTTGCTCAATGAGCTCGACGGGAGTTTCGTCCCCGCCCGATGTCGGCACCGAAGCCGGCGCCGCCCGCCGCACGACGGCCAGCCCGGAGCAGATCCGGGACGAGCTGATCGACACCGCCGCGGCGCAGGCACCGGAGATCGCGGACCTGATCCGCTTGTACTACCGGCACATCCCGGCCGACGAGATCGTCGGCGACGAGCCGGTCGCGCTCGTCGGCGCGGTGCGTTCGCACCTGCAGCTGGCGAAGCACCGCATGCCCGGGCGCCCGGCGGTCCGGCTGCTGAACCCGACCACCTCCGAGGACGGCTGGACGCGCGACGCGACCGTCGTGCAGGTGGTCACCGACGACATGCCCTACCTCGTGGACAGCGTCACCGCGGAGTTCGCCCGCGACGGAGTGCAGGTGCAGCGCATCGTGCACCCGATCGTGGTGGTGAGCCGCGGCCTGACCGGCGAGCTGGAGGGCCTGCACCTCGACGCCGACCCGGCCGATCCGCCTGCCGGCGCGTCCGCGGAATCGTGGATGCTGGTGGAAATCGACCTCGTCACCGACCCGCAGCGGGCGCGCGAGCTGGACAACCGGCTGACGTCGGTGCTCGGCGACGTGCGCGAGGTCGTCGAGGACGCCGAGAAGATGGCGCAGACGGCCTGCTCGCTCGCGGAAACGCTGGAGCAGCATCCGCCGAAGCTGCCCAGCGACGACGAGGTCACCGAGGGCGCGCGGCTGCTGCGCTGGCTCGCCGACGGCCACTTCACCTTCCTCGGCTACCGCAAGTACGAGCTGGTCGACAGCCCGCAGCCGGACAGCGACGAGCCCGCCCTGCGTGCGGTTCTCGCGTCCGGGCTGGGCGTGCTGCGCCAGGACAGCCTCGCCGCGCGCAGCCTCACCGCGGGGCCGGACAGCTCGGTCGACGCGCTCGCGCCGTCGCTGCTCGTGCTCACCCAGGCCAGCGCGCCGAGCACGGTGCACCGTCCGGTTTATCCGTATTACGTCGGCGTGAAGACGTTCGACGAGCACGGCAAGGTCACCGGCGAGCACCGCTTCCTCGGCATGTTCACCACCACCGCGCTGCACGAGAACGTGCTCGACATCCCGGTGGTCGGCCAGCGCGTGCGCGAGGTGATCCACCGCGCCGGGTTCCCGATGGAGTCGTTCTCCGGCCAGCGGATGCTGGAGGTGCTGCAGAACTGGCCGCGCGCGGACCTGTTCTCCGCGGACACCGAATCGCTGTACTCCACCACCACCGGCGCGATCACGCTGTCGGACCGCCGCCGGCTGCGGCTGTTCCTGCGCCGCGACCCGTACGGCCGCTTCTACTCCTGCCTGGTCTACCTGCCGCGCGACCGCTACACCACGCGTTCGCGGCTGGCGATGCAGGAAGTGCTGCTGGAAGAACTCGAAGGCACGCAGCTGGAGTACAGCGCGCGCGTCGGCGAAACGCTGCTGGCGCAGGTGCACTTCATGGTGCACACCGATCCGTCGAACGTGCTCGAACCGGACACGCTGCGGATCCAGGAACGGCTGAACACCGTCGTGCGCAGCTGGGACGACCGGCTGGTCGAGGCGATCATCGCCGAACGCCGCGAGCGCGTCGGCGACGGCAGCCCGACCGGGATGACGGGCGAGGAGTCCGCGGTCGACCGGGGGCAGCGCTTCGGCGCGGTGTTCCCCGAGGCGTACAAGGAGGATTTCACCGCCGAGGACGCGCTGGCCGACCTGGCCAAGCTCGACACCCTCTCGGACGAGGGCGACCTCGCGCTGTCGTTCTACCTGCCCGCGGACGCCGAACCCGGCGAGCGGCGGTTCAAGCTCTACCTGCGCGGCGAGGGCGTCACCCTGTCCAAGGTGCTGCCGGTGCTGCAGGCGATGGGCGTCGAGGTGGTGGACGAGCGGCCGTACGAGCTGTTCCGCGAGGACGGCGGGGCCAGCTGGATCTACGACTTCGGCCTGCGCGTCGACAAGAAGGGCCTCGAAGAGGCCGACGAGGCCGCCGCGGTCGAGGTGCGCGAGCGGTTCCAGGACGCGTTCCACGCGGCGTGGCGCGGCGACGCCGAGGTCGACGGGCTCAACGGGCTCGTCCTGCGCGCCGGGCTCACCTGGCGCCAGGCCGCGGTGCTGCGGGCCTACTCGCGCTACCTGCAGCAGGCGCGCAGCCCGTTCTCCCAGTCCTACATCCAGAACACGGTCGTCAAGCACACCGAGGTCGCGAAGAAACTGTTGCGGCTCTTCGAAACCCGCTGCGATCCGCAACTGTCCGATGTGGACCGGAAAACGCACGCGGAATCGCTGACCGCCGAGATCTCGTCGATGATCGACGAGGTCACCAGCCTCGACGAGGACCGGATCCTGCGCCGGCTGCTCGCGGTCGTCAACGCGACCCTGCGCACGAACTACCACGTGCGCGACGCCGACGGGAACCTGCGGCCGTACCTGGCGCTCAAGCTCGACCCGAGCGGCGTGCCGGAACTGCCCGAGCCGCACCCGAAGTACGAGATCTTCGTGTACTCGCCGCGGGTGGAGGGCGTGCACCTGCGCTTCGGCGAGGTCGCCCGCGGCGGCCTGCGCTGGTCGGACCGGCAGGAGGACTTCCGCACCGAAATCCTGGGCCTGGTCAAGGCGCAGGCGGTGAAGAACGCGGTGATCGTGCCGGTCGGCGCGAAGGGCG
This sequence comes from Amycolatopsis sp. VS8301801F10, assembly GCF_046195355.1. Taxonomy (NCBI): domain Bacteria; kingdom Bacillati; phylum Actinomycetota; class Actinomycetes; order Pseudonocardiales; family Pseudonocardiaceae; genus Amycolatopsis; species Amycolatopsis sp. VS8301801F10. The sequence continues at coordinate 4,005,330 of NZ_CP176065.1, forward strand.
GCTTCGTGGTGAAGCGCCCGCCGGCCCCGACCGGCGACGCCGGGGTCGACCGCGACGCGCAGCTCGCCGAGGGCATCGCCTGCTACCGGATGTTCATCTCCGGCCTGCTGGACCTCACCGACAACCGCGTCGAGGGCGAAACCGTGCCCGCGCCGAACGTGGTGCGCCACGACGCCGACGACAGCTACCTGGTCGTCGCGGCGGACAAGGGCACCGCGAAGTTCTCCGACATCGCCAACGAGGTCTCGGCGCAGTACGGCTTCTGGCTCGGCGACGCGTTCGCCTCCGGCGGTTCGGTCGGCTACGACCACAAGGCCATGGGCATCACCGCCAAGGGCGCGTGGGAGAGCGTGAAGCGGCACTTCCGCGAGCTGGGCAAGGACACCCAGACCGAGGACTTCACGGTCGTCGGCATCGGCGACATGATGGGCGACGTCTTCGGCAACGGGATGCTGCTGTCCAAGCACATCCGGCTGGTCGCGGCGTTCAACCACATGCACGTCTTCCTCGACCCGAACCCGGACGCCGCGTCGTCCTACGAGGAGCGCAAGCGGCTGTTCGAGCTGCCGCGCAGTTCGTGGGACGACTACGACCGCTCGCTGATCAGCGAGGGCGGCGGGATCTACCCGCGCTCGGCCAAGACCATCCCGATCACCCCGCAGGTCCGCGAAGCGCTCGGCCTCGACGAGGGCGTCACCAAGCTCGCGCCGATGGACCTGATCCAGGCGATCCTGCTGGCCCCGGTCGAACTGCTGTGGAACGGCGGCATCGGGACCTACGTCAAGGCCGAGAGCGAAAGCCAGGCCGCGGCGGGCGACAAGGCCAACGACGCGATCCGCGTCAACGGCAACCAGCTGCGCGTGAAGGTCGTCGGGGAGGGCGGCAACCTGGGCCTCACCCAGCTCGGCCGGATCGAATTCGCTCGCAATGGCGGCAAGATCAACACCGACGCGCTCGACAACTCGGCCGGCGTCGACTGCTCCGACCACGAGGTCAACATCAAGATCCTGCTGGACCACCTGGTGGCGACCGGCGAACTGGAGCACGCGCGGCGCAACGAACTGCTCGGCGAGATGACCGACGAGGTCGGCTCGCTCGTGCTGGCCGACAACTACCGGCAGAACGCGGTGCTCGGCGTCAGCCGGGCGCACGCCGGGCCGATGGTGTCGGTGCACGCGCGGCAGGTGTCCGCGCTGGTCGCCAAGGGCGCGTTCGACCGCAAGCTGGAGGCGCTGCCGACCCCGTCGCAGTTCCGCGCGCTGGAGAAGGCGGGCGAGGGCCTAACCTCGCCGGAGCTGGCGACGCTGCTCGCGCACGTCAAGCTCGACCTCAAGGACGAGCTGCTCGCCTCCGACCTGCCCGAGTCCGAGGTGTTCACCCGCAGGCTGCCGGAGTACTTCCCGGCCCCGCTGCGGGAGCGCTTCGCCGCGGCGATCGCGCAGCACCCGCTGCGCCGGCAGATCATCACCACGCTGATCACCAACGAGCTGGTCGACGGCGCCGGCATCTCGTTCGTCTACCGCCTGATGGAGGAGATGAACGCGACCGCCACCGACGCGGTGCGCGCGTACGCGGTGGTCACGCACGTCTACGACCTGCCGAAGCTGTGGGCCGAGATCGACGCGCTGGACAATGTGGTGCCGACCGAGGTCGCGGACGGGATGGTGCTGGAGACGCGGCGGCTGCTCGACCGGGCCGCGCGCTGGTTCCTGACCAACCGCCCGCAGCCGCTCGCGCCGCTGGCCGAGATCAACCGGTTCGGCCCGGTGCTCGCGGAACTCGGCCCGAAGCTGGGCGAGCTGCTGCGCGGGCGCGAGCTGGAGTCGGTGGAGCAGGACGCGGCCGCGCTGGTCGAGAAGGGCGTGCCCGCCGATCTGGCCCGCCGGGTGGCGCTGCTGCTGCACAGCTACGGCCTGCTCGACGTGGTCGAGGTGGCGGAGCTGGCCGAACAGCAGGTCGGGCTCGACGCGACGCACACCCCGGCGGACACCGCCGAGCTGTACTACGCGCTGTCGGACCACCTGGACATCGACAAGATGCTCACCGAGATCAGCGCGCTGGAACGCGGCAACCGCTGGCACGCCCTCGCCCGGCTCTCGCTGCGCGACGACGTGTACGGTTCCCTGCGCGCGATCGCGCTCGACGCACTGCGGCACAGCGACCAGGACCTGTCCGTCGACGAGCAGATCGAGCAATGGGAGAAGGCCAACGCGTCGCGGCTTTCGCGGGCGCGCGTGGCGCTGGACGAGATCACCCGTTCCGGGCGGCTCGACCTCGCAACGCTGTCCGTGGCCGCGCGCCAGATCCGGAGCACGGTGCGGTGACATTCGTTTCCCACGTCCAGCCGCGATGGTCGGACATGGACGTGTACGGGCACGTCAACCACGCGAACGTGGTGACGCTGCTCGAAGAGGCCCGGGTGCCCGTGCTGTTCGGCGAAGCCGAGCGCGCGGGGCTCACCGAACTGCCGAAGGGCGTCGTAGTCGTGAAGCTCGCGGTGCATTACCGCGCGCCGATCGTCGCGGCGCCCGGCCGTTCGGTGCGCGTGGAGCTCACGCTCACCGAGCTGAAGGCCTCGACGGTGACGCTCGGGTACGTCGTGCGGACCGGCCCGGAGGCGAGCGATCCGGTCGCGGTCACCGCGGAGACCGTGCTGGCCCCGTACGACACGGTCAACCTCCGGCCGCGCCGGCTCACCGACGAGGAATCCGAATTCCTCAAGCGGGTGCTGGCCGATGCCTGAGCTGCGGATTCCCGATCCGGACGACCGGGAGACGCTCAGCGCGTTCGTCGCCCGCGCGGTGCGGCTGGACGGCACGACCGCCGTCCGGCTGCGCCGCCGGGGCGACGACGTCGTCGAGGCGTGGACGGCCACCCCGTTCGACGTCCTCGCGACCCGCGCGGTGGCCGGGACGGTGACCCCGGCGGACGTCACCGTGTCCGGCAACGAACTGCTCGCGGCGCTCGCTGTCGCGGGCGGCGAGGTGATGGACCCGGGTCCGGCGCGCGACCTGCTGTGGCACGCCGAGCTGCCGGTGTCCGACCGGTGGCGGAAGGTCGACGAGCTGCCGGTCGGCGTGGTGTCGGACCTCGCGGACCGCGGCGTCGCGCTCGCCCGCGACAACGCCGGACCGCACGGCACGCCGCCGGCCTCGCTGATGGACCAGGCGGTGCTCACCGTCACCGGGGGAGACCTCGAGGTCAAGGTCCAGATGCGGTGCCTGTTCGCGCTGTCCGGGATGGGCTTGTTCGATTCGTCGATCGACGGCGACGTGGTCCGGGTGACCGCCACCGATTCGTGGCTGCGCCTCGACGCCCGCTACGGCGCGGTGCTGAAGCGGCGCCAAGCGTTGCTGCCGCTGGTTTTCTGAGCCGATCCGCTGGCGGGAGCCGTCCGGCGATGTCATCGTGAACGGATGACGGACCCCGACGGCGACCCGACCGCGGACTTCCTCGCCGAAGTCCGGGCCGAGGAGACGCCGTGGCGCACCGACCGGCCCGCGGACGCCGATCCCGCGCCGGAAGCCGGACCGGGACCGGGACCCGGCCGCGCCCGGTCGGTGGTGCGCGCGGTGGGCGAGGCCGCGCCGTACGTGCAGGCGGGCCTGTTCGCCGCGTGGATGGCCACGTCGATCGCGGACTCGGCCGACGGCGGCGGCCAGACAGGCGATGGCGGCGGCTAGCCGGAGCCGGCCGCCCCGACTGTCCACGATGGACTTCGTGCCCGGCGGACCTCCGCGCGCAGGCGCGGATTTCGCCCGCGGCGGCGGCCAGACGGGTTGATCTGGGCTGTGGGCTTGTCCCAGCGGGTAGAGTCGGGGTGCGGTCCAGCTGCCGGATGCGGGATCCGGTGCGACCCCGATCATCGCGACCGCCGCCCTTCGCGCGATTCGACGACCCCGGTTCCCGCGCGAAGCGGATGCGGCGGCGGAAGAGGAGACCCATGCTCCTGTCCGGTCCGGAACGCCCGATGTCCCTGCCCGCCGCGGACGATCCGCAGGCGCTGCGGCGCGTCCTAGCCGACTACGTGCGCGAGGTCGCCGCCGCGGTCGGGGTGTCGGCGGAATGCACGTCCTGCGAGGTCGCCGACACGGTCACCGCGTATGTCGCGCTGAGCGGGCGGTCGCCGCGGTTTCCCGGGCGGGATCTGATGCTGGTGTGGAGCGTGCGGCAGGGCTGGACCGTCGCGGTGGAGACGACGCCGTCGGAGGCCCCGCAGGTGGTGGCCCATCTGGGCGGGGACGTGACGCCCGCGCCGGAGCGGGTGCGGCAGTTCGTCACCGAGGTTTTGCGCTCGGCCGAGGCGGCCGGGAGCCCGGGGCCGGCGCTCGCCGCGCCGGGCGGCGGCGACCTGCGGACCCGGCTCGAGGAGCGGGTCCGCAGGTCCTGAAGCCGCTCAGGCGGCCTTGAGCTTGCGGGCGAGGCGTTCGGGCCGGGGCCAGCGCACGTGCGAGGCCCAGCGGAACTTCTCGAACATCCAGATCAGCCGCGCCGAGATGTCGAGCTGGCCGCGGCCGACGCCGTGCCGGGCCCCGGTCGGGTCGGCGTGGTGGGAGTTGTGCCAGGACTCGCCGAAGGACGCGATCGCCAGCGGCCAGAAGTTCGCCGAACGGTCGCGCGCCTCGAACGGGCGCTCGCCGATCAGGTGGCACAGCGAGTTGACCGACCAGGTCACGTGGTGCAGCGCGGCGACCCGGACCAGCCCGGCCCAGAAGAACGCGGTCAGCGCGCCCCACCAGGTCATCGTGATCAGCCCGCCGAGCAGCGCGGGCAGCAGCAGCGTCGCGGCGGTCAGCACCGGGAAGAGCCGGTCGATCCGCTTGAGGTCGGAGTCGTCGAGCAGGTCCGGCGCGAACCGGCGCGGGTTGGTCCGGTCGCGGCCGAACAGCCAGCCCATGTGCGCGTGCCAGAAGCCCTTCGCGAGCGCGGCCGGCGACGTGCCGAAGCGCCACGGCGAATGCGGGTCGCCGTCTCGGTCGGAGTAGGCGTGGTGGCGGCGGTGGTCGGCGACCCAGTCGATCACCGGTCCCTGCATGGCCATGCTGCCCGCGACGGCGAGCGCGATCCGCAGCCCGCGGCGGGCGCGGAACGCGCCGTGGGTGAAGTACCGGTGGAAGCCGACGGTGATGCCGAGGCCGCTGACGCAGTAGAACGCGACGGCGAGGCCGACGTCCAGCCAGCTCAGCCCCCAGCCCCAGGCCAGCGGCACCGCGGCGGCGACCGCGAGGAGCGGGACGACGGCGAAGAGCTTCACCAGGAAGGCCTCGGTGCCGGTCTTGCGGCCGGCGAGGATGGGCTGCGGCGTTTTCGGGGGACGCTGGACGGTGCTCTGGGTTTCGATGGGTAAACGCTCCTACTCGAGCTGGTCCGGCCGCCGCGCTCTGCGGGGCCGAGGCCGATGCCGCGGCGCGCACCGCGGCGGCCGGGGGACCGCCTCGGGGGACGCGCCGTGCGCTGCGAACTGACCGGGCAGGGGAGGGCCGTGCGGCCAGTCGCGACCTGTCCTGGTCAACGGGTGATCTCGCGTCCGGGTTCCCGGAACGCGGAAGACCTTGTGCGGCCGGGGGAAGTCACCGGGCCGCACCGGGGTGCCGAACGATTTCGGCCGCCGGGGACGGGAACGTCCGCTTCGGCGCGGGTCCCCTGGTGCGGAAAACCTTCCGCACCAGGGGAAACACCGGGGAAACTCAGACGGCGCGAACGCCGGTGGCCTGCGGGCCCTTCTGGCCCTGGCCGACCTCGAACTCCACGCGCGCGTTCTCCTCAAGGCTGCGGAACCCGTTGCCCTGGATCTCGGAGTAGTGCACGAAGACGTCGGCGCTGCCGTCGTCCGGGCTGATGAACCCGAAGCCCTTTTCGGCGTTGAACCACTTCACGGTGCCTTGCGTCATAAAAACGATCTCCATCGGACTCACAACAGATGCCACCTCGGCATCCGGGTCTGGCAACCGACGGTGTGCCTTCCGAAAGAGAAACACCACGCCCGCTACATCTTGCGAGCGGGCTGCGGGACGTACCCACCGCGCGAACACAAAACACGACCGTCTTCAGTAAAGCACGCCCGGGCCGGACCCACCAGTGCCGCCGCCCGAACGGTCCATTGTGGACGTCCCGGCGCGCGCGGCGGGGGACGGCTCGCGGGCGGGCCGGGGCGGGGGAGTAGCGTCGACGGGGTCGAGAAGTCCCACCGTGCGCCGGCGCTCGAGCCGGCGTCGTCCCCGGCGGGTCCGCTTCCCGCGGCGCCGCCGGTGGCCCCTTCCACCTCGACGAGGAGCGACATGCGCTCGGAACGACGTCCGCTGTCCGCCGAAACCAGTGAATTCGCCCGTGCCCGGGTGTCCGCCGAACAGGACCTGCGCGTCCAGCAGTGCCACGCCGCCCGCACGGTCGCGGGACACGCGCACGATGTCGACGACCTGCGGGGATTGCTCGCGATGCTCGGCCTGGAGGCGGGTGCCCGCGTCTGATCCCGGCCCGGCCCGGCCGCCGAGAGGCGGACCGGGCGACGGCCGGGTTTTCGAGGCCTGAGCCGCCCCCCCGGGCGGCGGAGAGGCCCGGGCTACGCCAGCCAGGCGGCCGAATCCGGCGCGAGCCTTCCGTCGACCAGCGGGCTGCTGGTGAGCAGCACCTCGCCCGGCGGCAGCACGATCGAGCTGGCCGAGGTGTTCAGCGCGCAGATCAGGCCGCCCCGGCCGCGGCGGAACGCGAAACAGCCCGCGGGCGCGCCGAACCACTGCAGCTCGTCGCCGCCGCGGAACGCCGGATGGTGTTTCCGCAGCTCCACCGCGCGCCGGTACAGCGACAACGTCGATTCCGGGTCCTCGAGCTGCCGTTCCACGGTGAGCGGCGCCCAGTCCGCGGGCATCGGCAGCCACGTTTGCGCGGTGCGCGAAAACCCGTACGGCGGAAGCGTGCCCTCCCAGGGCAGCGGCACCCGCTCGCCGTCGCGGCTGAACTCCGGGCCCTGCGAGCGGGCGCGCGGGTCGGTCATCGCTTCCGGCGGCAGGTCGGCGTTCGGCAGGCCCAGCTCCTCGCCCTGGTACAGGTAGACCGCGCCGGGCAGGGCGAGTTCCACCAGCGCCATCGCGCGCGCCCGGCGGAGACCGGTGGCGCCGCCGCCGTACCGGCTCGCCGCGCGCCAGACGTCGTGGTTCGACAGCGTCCAGGTGGCCGGAGCGCCCGCCGTGCGCGGCACCGCGAGCGAACGCTCGATCGACGTGCGCATCGCGTCCGCGTCGAAATGGGTGAGCACCAGGCGGAAGTTGAACGCCAGATGCAGTTCGTCCGGACGCAGGTAGCGCGCCAGCCGCTGTTCGTCCTGCACCCAGATCTCGCCGACGGCCATCGCGTCCGGGTACTCGTCGAGCACCTTGCGGATCAGCCGGTGCACCTCGTGCACGCCGTCGTCGTCGAAGCGCGGGTCGCCGGGCGCGCCGCCGCCGTGCGAGGGCGTGTCCGGGTCCATGTCGGGCAGTCCGGCGGGCTTGGCCATGCCGTGCGCGACGTCGATCCGGAACCCGTCCACGCCCCGGTCGAGCCAGAACCGCAGGGTCCGCTCCAGATCGGCGCGGACGTCGGGATGGGCCCAGTTCAGGTCGGGCTGCTGCGGCGCGAACAGGTGCAGGTACCACTGCCCGTCCGGCACCCGCGTCCACGCCGGCCCGCCGAACACGCTGACCCAGTTGTTCGGCGGCTCGGCCCCGCCGGGACCGCGGCCGTCGCGGAAGTGGTAGCGCTCCCGCTCCGGGCTGCCCGGCCCGGCGGCCAGCGCGGACTTGAACCACGCGTGCTGGTTGCTCGTGTGGTTGGGCACGACGTCCACGGTGACCCGGATGCCGCGCCGGTGCGCCTCGGTGAGCAGCACGTCGAAGTCGCCGAGGGTGCCGAACATCGGGTCGACGCCGCGCGGATCCGCGACGTCGTAGCCGTGGTCGGCCATCGGCGAGGGGTAGAACGGCGTCAGCCACAGCGCGTCGACGCCGAGCAGTTCCAGGTAGCCGAGCTTGCTGCGGATGCCCTCGAGATCGCCGATGCCGTCCTCGCCCGAATCGGCGAACGACCGCACGTAGATCTCGTAGAACACCGCGTCCGACCACCACGACGGCCGCGGAAGGCGCTCCGGCCGCCGTCCCGCGACCCTGCGTCTCATCAGACGAAACTGTTCATCATGCTGTGCGCGGCCATTTCCAGGTACGCCCACAGCTGGCTGAGGTACGGCTCGGGCAGGTTCTCCTCGTCGATCGCGATCCGGATGCAGCGCAGCCACGCGTCGCGTTCGATCGGGCCGATCTTGAACGGCGCGTGCCGCATCCGCAGCCGGGGGTGTCCGCGCTGGTCGGAGTAGGTGTGCGGACCGCCCCAGTACTGGATGAGGAACAGCCGGAACCGTTCCTCCGCCGGGCCGAGGTCCTCCTCCGGGTAGAGCGGGCGCAGCACCTCGTCGCGGGCCACTTCCTCGTAGAACCGCTTGATGATCCGGCGGAAGGTCGGTTCGCCGCCCACCGCCTCGTACAGGTTCGCCGGTTCCGGCTCGCTCACAGTCGACACCCCTCCATCTTGCCCTGTCTCAGCTCCGCGGCGCGCCCGACTGCTTGTCCTGCATGGACGACAGCAGCCGGCCGAGCGGCGGTTCGAAACCGGCCTCCTCCAGCGCGCCGAGCAGCTGCCCGCGCAGCTTCCGCTGCACCGCCCACTGCTTGCCCGGCCGCACCTTGACCGTCAGGCGCACCACGATGCCCTCCGGCGTGACCTGTTCGACGCCGAGCATCTCCGGCGGCTCCAGCACGTTCGCCGCGAGCGCGTCCGATTCGACCGCCTTCGTGGCCGCGCCGCTGAGCACCTCGGTGGCCTTGTCGACGTCCGCGGAGTAGCTCAGCGGGACGTCCACCACGGCGTAGGCGAAGCCCTGGCTGGAGTTGCCGACGCGCAGCACCTCGCCGTTGCGGACGTACCAGACGGTGCCCTTCAGGTCGCGCAGCGTGGTGATGCGCAGGCCGACCGCCTCGACGGTGCCGGTCGCCTCGCCGATGTCCACCACGTCGCCTACGCCGTACTGGTCCTCGATCATCATGAACATCCCGGAAAGGAAGTCCTTGACCAGGTTCTGCGCGCCGAATCCGAGCGCGACGCCGACGATCCCGGCCGAGGCGATGATCGGGGCCAGTTCGATGCCCAGTTCGCCGAGCACGAGGATGAACGCGAGGCCGTAGATCAGGAACGTCGCCAGCGACTTCAGCACCGAGCCGATCGTCTTGGCACGCTGCCGGCGGCGCTCCACGACGGCGGTGCCGAGCATCTCCGGGGCGCGCTCGCGAAGCGGCCGCAACAGCGAGGGGATCTTGCCGTTTCCGCCCGAGGCCGGGAGCGTCGTGACCCGCTCGATCACCCGCTTGGTGAGATAACGCACCACGAACGCGATGACGAGGATCATGATGATCTTCAGCGGCTTCGTGAGGAGCCAGCCCGCCGACGCGGCGAGCCACTCGTTGTGCGTGACCGAGTAGACCTGGGCGCACCACGACCCGGCCTCGGAGATGCAGCTGGGCGGAGCGCTGAGCACGGCATTCACTGGCGGAGAAAGTCCCTTCTCGCTTCGTTGCCCCGGCGGCGCGCAAGCGGCCGGCGGGTGGCCGCCGGGTCGCGGGTATGTGACACGTCACAGAACACGCGTGCGCCGGGGCCCTGATGTGTGGTCGACTATGCCTGCACCGGTGGAGGTGGTCGAGTGCCAGACCGACAACCCGTCCCCCTCGGCGGAGCCGGCCAAGCCATGGCCGGGCAACCGCCGGAGGCGATCCTGCGTGCCTGCCCGGGAGGGTCCGCATCCGGCGGCTCCGTCCCGTCCGGGCCGGGGACCCGTCCAGGGGGAGCATCCCGTCCGCCCGGACAGCGTAGAGCCCGCGATCCGGTCGCCCCGGCGTGGGGGCGGCGCCGGGTCCTCCTGCTCAACGCCACTTTCGAACCGCTCACCGCGGTGCCCATGCGGCGCGCGGTGGTGCTCGTCATGTGCGGGAAGGCGGAGGTCGTCCACGGCGATCCGGGCGGCGTCGAACTGCACGCCGCGACGGTGTCGCTGCCCGTGCCCTCGGTGATCCGGCTCAGCACGTACGTGCGGGTGCCCTACCGGGCGCAGGTGCCGCTGACCCGGGCCGGGTTGATGCACCGGGACCGGCACCGCTGCGCCTACTGCGGCGGGCGCGCGGAGACTATCGACCACGTCGTCCCGCGCAGCAAGGGGGGTCCGCACAGCTGGACCAACTGCGTCGCCTGCTGCGCGAAGTGCAACCACCGCAAGGCCGACCGGCTCCTGTCGGAGCTGGGCTGGCGGCTGCGCGTGGTGCCGCGCGCCCCGCACGGCCCGCACTGGCGGCTGCTGGCGCATTCCAAAGAGGCCGACCCGCTGTGGCGGCCGTATCTCGGGTCGGCGGCCTAGCCGTTCCCCGGACACGCCGGCGCCCCGGCTGCCAGTGCGGCGGCCGGGGCGAGCCGATGGAGCGTGCCCGACGTTTCTCCGAACCGGGGCCGGGTCGCGGCTCAGGCGGCGAGGCGGTAGTCCGCCTGGCAGGTGACGCGCGTGCCCATCGTGACCCGGGTTCCGCGCGTGACGCGGGTGCCGCGGGTGACCCGGGTGCCCATCGTGACGCGCGTGCCGCAGGTGACGCGGGTGCCTGCCGTGACGCGAGTTCCCCGGGTGACGCGGGTGCCGCGCGTGACGCGCGTGCCCATCGTGACGCGAGTTCCGGCCGTGACGCGGGTCCCGCGGGTAACGCGGGTTCCCCTGGTGACTCGAGTTCCCATGGTGACCCGGGTACCCATTGTCACGCGAGTGCCCGCGGTGACCCGGGTGCCGCGGGTGACCCGAGTGCCGCGCGTAACCCTGGTGCCGGACGTGACCCGCGTTCCGGGCACGAATCCGGTCTCGCTGGGTGACGAAATGGTCTCGGTGATCGCCTGAGCGGGGGGCTGGACGCTCTGCATGAGGTGTCCTCCTGGGACCGGTGCGTGACGGGCTGGGGCTGGGGAGGCGGGCGCAAGGCCCGTACAGGTGAAAAAGCTACGAGGATTTCAGGGTTCGGACAAGCCGGGATCGCCCGGTACGGCCGCCTGTACGGCGAGTTGCCATCTTTCGGCCCGCAGCCCTTCGCCCCAACGTTCCAGCGGGTGCGGGCCAAGCGGCGGACGGCGCCTGAGCGGCGGCGAACGGCAGGCCCCCGGTCGCCGGTGTCGCGCGGTGGCCGCCGGAGGCATCCGATACGCTCACCGGCGTGAACGTTGTCGAGACGATCCTGGTCTACGCGGTCATCCCCGGGGCCATTTACTTCGTGGTCGGCGCCGCGACCTTGCGGAAGAAGTTCTCGGGGACGCCGCGGTACCGGCCGGGGCAGCCGTGGGAGTACCCCGCGATGTGGTGGACCGCCAACCCGGACGGCGTAGGAGCCGGCCACGGCCCGGCGGTTGACGTGAATGCGGCGCCCGCGGGCGCTTCGACGGCCGCAGGAGGCGCTCGTGGCAAGTGGTGAACTGACCCGGACCGCGGTCGCGGAGAAGGACCTGGCCTTCGGCGAGGTCATCACCAACAGCGGCAGGCTGTCGGCGGCGAAAATGTACGAGCCCGCCGCGCCGACGAGCCCGTTCACGGTGCAGCAGCTGGCCCGCCTGGACGAGGCCCTGACCTTCGCGACGCGCGAAACCGGCCTCGACTTCAGCATCTACCTGGGCGACCTGGGCGAAGACACCCGCGCCGGCGCGGAATCGCTGCACGCCGCCACCGAGAACCCCTCGAACGCGGTGCTGCTGGCCGTTTCCCCCGCCCAGCGCGCGATCGAGATCGTCACCGGCGAACGCTCGCACGCCCGCCTGCCCGACCGAGGCGCGAACCTGGCCGTGGCGAGCATGGTGGCCTCCTTCAAGGAAGGCGACCTGACCGGCGGCCTGGTCAACGCCCTGCGCATGCTGAGCGACCAAGCAGGCCCCGCCCCGAAGCACTGACACCACACAAGCACAAGAGCCGATACGCCGCCCCTGGCGTATCGGCTCTTTTACGTCCCGCCCCAGGCTTTCCGTGAAGGCACGACCAACCGCGAACCGCACGCCGCGAGCCCCCGCCACCACGCACCCAAGCCGCGCACCAAAACCGCACCGCTGCACTCAAACAGCGAGGCACCCACCCCTCCCCCCGCCCCCGATACGAAGCCTCCCTGCGGTTCGGGGGTGCTTGTCAAGGCATCTTTCCCGCCTTGACAAGCACCCCCGAACCGTCAGCACAATCAAGCTTCGGGGGCCCCACGCCACCCATCAACAGCAATGTCGCCGCCAGGCGACGAGCCCCCTCACCCCTGACTATCGAAATCCCGAGCAGCCAAAGCCCGGACAATCCCAGCCCGCCCCTCGGAAACCAGCCGCCGCAACGCAGCCGGATGCTCCCCGGCGAGCCACTCGTCCGAAGCGTTCACCGTCTCCGCCTCAACAGCCCAAGACGGATACAACCCGATCGCCGTAGGCTGCGCCCGCTCGCTGGACCGCCGAGCCCAGACATCGTCGATAACCTCGAAATACCGCCCGACATACTCCCCGAGCAAATGCTTCTGCCCGGGATGCGAGAACCCGGAAATCAACGCATCGCTGACCGCATTGGGAATCTCGTCGTCGTAAATAGCCCGCTGCCAGGTATCCGCCTTGGCCTCGGCGGTCGGCTGCAACGCCCGAGACCGCTCCGCATGCCGCCGCCCGGCGGCAGTGTCGTCCCGCCGCTGCTCGGCATCGATCTCCGCGGACCCAGCCTTCCCGTGCGCCACCAACGCCTGCAGCAACCGCCACCGCAAATCGGTGTCCACGGTCAACCCGGGCAACGGCGCGGACCCGTCCAGCCACCCGGCGATCTCCGCCAGAATCTCGTCCCCGAGAACGCCTCCGGCCAGCGAATTCACAAACGCCAGCTGGTGATCCGATCCAGCCTCCGCGGTCCGGGCCAGCTCGAGCAACCGCCCGCTGAACGCAGGCCATCCCTCGGCAGCAGCCCACTTCTGGTCCGCGTAAGAGTTCAACGCCGTCTGCGCCTGCAGCAGCAACCGCTGCACCACGCCGACCTCGCTTTCGGCGTGAATCCCGCGCGCCACCAGCGTCACGAAATCGCGAGCCTTCAGCTCGGCCTCGCGCGTCATCTCCCACGCGGCCGACCAGCACAGCGTGCGCGGCAGCGATTCGGTGATGTCGCCGATCCGGTCGATCAGCGTGGTCAGCGACGCCGGGTCCAGCCGCATCCGGCAGTAGGTCAGGTCGTCGTCGTTGACCAGCACGAGCTTGCCCGCGGCCTGGCCGACCAGGTCCGGCACCTCGGTGCGCTCGCCGGTCACGTCCAGTTCGACGCGGCGGGTGCGGACGATCTTGCCGTCGCCGTCCTCGTCGTACACGCCGACCGCGACGCGGTGCGTGCGCAGTTCGCCCGCGCCCGGCTTCGCGCCGGTCTGCACGACGGCGAACGACGAGAACGTCCCGTCCGGAGCGACCTCGTAGCGCGGGCTGAGCGAGTTGAGGCCGGTGGTCTCCAGCCATTCCGCGCTCCACCACGACAGGTCGCGGCCGGACGCCTCTTCCAGCGCCGCCAGCAGGTCCGCCAGCGTGGCGTTGCCCCACGCGTGCTTGCCGAAGTACACCTTGAGGCCGTCGAGGAAGTGCTCGATGCCCACGTAGGACACCAGCTGCTTCAGCACGCTCGCGCCCTTGGCGTAGGTGATGCCGTCGAAGTTGACCTCGACCGCGTGCAGGTCGACGATGTCGGCCGCGATCGGGTGCGTCGAGGGCAGCTGGTCCTGCCGGTAGGCCCAGGACTTCTCGATGTTCGCGAAGCTGGTCCAGGCGTTCTTGTACTCGGTCGCCTCGGCCTGGGCGAACACGCTCGCGAAGGTCGCGAACGACTCGTTCAGCCACAGGTCGTCCCACCAGCGCATGGTGACCAGGTCGCCGAACCACATGTGCGCCATCTCGTGCAGCAGCGTCTCGGCGCGCCGCTCGTAGGCGTAGCGGGTGACGCGGCTGCGGAAGACGTAGTCCTCGAGGAAGGTGACCGCGCCGGCGTTCTCCATCGCGCCCGCGTTGAACTCCGGCACGAACAGCTGGTCGTACTTGGAGAACGGGTACGGGGTGCCGAATTTCTCGTGGTAGAAGGCGAAACCCTGTTTGGTTTCGGCGAACAGCCGCTCGGCGTCCATGTGCTCGGCGAGCGACGCGCGGCAGTAGATGCCGAGCGGGATGGTGCGGTGCTCGTCGCGGAACTCGTCGGTCCATTCCGCGTACGGGCCGGCGACGAGCGCCACCAGATAGGTGGAAATCCGCTCGGATTCGGCGAACCGCGTGCGCCGCGCGCCGTCCTCGGTGTCCTCGGCGCTTTCGACGAGCGCGTTGGAAACGACCTTCCAGTCGCGCGGGGCGTGCACCGCGAGCCGGTAGACGGACTTGAGGTCCGGCTGGTCGAAGCAGGCGAACATGCGCTTCGCGTCGGCGGTCTCGAACTGGGTGTAGAGGTACACGCCGTCGTCGACCGGGTCGACGAACCGGTGCAGGCCCTCGCCGGTGTTCATGTAGCGGCAGTCCGCGGTGACGACGAGTTCGTTCTCCGCGGCAAGGCCGGGCAGCGCGATGCCCTTTTCCTCGGCGTAGCCGCTGACGTCCAGCTCAGTGCCGTTCAGCACGGCGGAGCGGACTCCTTCGGCGACGAGGTCGATCCACGACGCTTCGCCGGGACGGCTGCTGGAGAACCGCACCGTGGTGGTGGAGCGGAACGTCTTCTCCCCGGGACGGCCGCTGCCGTCGGTGAGGTCCAGCTCGATGTCGTAGGACGACACGTCCAGCAGGCCGGAGCGCTGCTTGGCTTCGTCACGCGTCAGGTTGGGGGCGGGCACGGGCACCTCTGGTCTTCGGTTCCGGTGGGCACGACGTTCAGCATCCAATCATGACGGGCCCGGAAGCGGCGACCAGGGAACAATGCGGAGGGGCCGCCGCGTTGCCCCGCAGTGCGGG
The DNA here is from genome assembly GCF_046195355.1 of Amycolatopsis sp. VS8301801F10. Lineage (NCBI taxonomy): Bacteria > Bacillati > Actinomycetota > Actinomycetes > Pseudonocardiales > Pseudonocardiaceae > Amycolatopsis > Amycolatopsis sp. VS8301801F10. The sequence continues at coordinate 4,020,345 of NZ_CP176065.1, forward strand.
GGTTCGCCCCGCCCCTCGGCGAGCGCCGGGGAGCAGCCTCGCCGAGGAGCCCGTGAAACATGACTGACTCGTCCCAGCCCGCCAAGGTGGACTTCTACTTCGACCCGATCTGCCCGTTCGCGTGGATTTCGTCGCGGTGGATCCTGGAAGTCGAGAAGCACCGCGAGCTGGACCTGACCTTCCGCGTGATGAGCCTTTCGGTGCTGAACGAAGGCCGCGAAGACCTGCCCGAGCGGTACAAGGCGCTGCTGAGCGAGGGCTGGGCCCCGGTCCGCGTCGCGACCGCGCTGGCGCAGACCCAGGGCCAGGAGGCCGTGCGGAACTTCTACACCGAGTTCGGCACCCGCTACCACAACCAGCACAACGAGGACCGCAAGCTCGTGATCAAGGAGGCGCTGGCCGCGATCGGCGCCCCGGCCGAACTCGCCGAGGCGGGCGAATCGACCGAATACGACGAGGCGCTGCGCAAGAGCCACCACGAGGGCATGGACCCGGTCGGCATGGACGTCGGCACGCCGACCATCCACGTCAACGGGACCGCGTTCTTCGGCCCGGTGCTGTCGTCGATCCCGCGGGGCGAGGACGCGCTGAAGGTGTTCGACGGCGCGGTCGCGCTGGCCAGCTACCCGGACTTCTTCGAGCTGAAGCGCACCCGGACCGGTGAGCTGAACTTCGACTGACGCTCCCTCGTGAGTGTTCATCCCGGTTAGAACCGGGATGAACACTCACGAGAACCCGAGCGCCGCCTTGGTGACGTCCTCGGGGTACGGCGAGCTTGCCAGGGCTTCTTCCCGCGCCGCGCCGTGCGTCTTCAGCTCGTGCAGGCGCAGCAGGCCGTCGCGATGGGTGCGGACGAACGCTGCGTCCACCGGGTCGCCGTGTCCCGGGACGACGATGCGCGGTTCCAGCGCGAGCAGTGCGTCCATCGCGGCGGCCCAGGCGTCGAGCTGGTCGTCCGGGCTGAAGGAGTACGCGGTGAATCCGTGCGGGCCGTGTTCCACGACGTCTCCGGCGAAGACGACGTCGACGTCCGGCACGTGCACCAGCAGGTCGTGGTCGGTGTGTGCCGGGCCGGGGTGCACGAGGGTCACGGTGCGGCCGCCGAGGTCGAGTTCGGCGCGGTCGGCTACGAGACGGTCCGGCGGCATGAGGCCGGTGCGCTCGATGGCGTCGGCGATTTCCGGCTTGTCCTCTTCGCGGTAGTGCTTGGCCCAGGTTTGCTTGTCGGCTTCGCCGTTCTTCAGCAGGGCCTGCAGGCAGCCCGGGTGGGCCCAGACGTCGCACGGCAGGAACGGCGTGGTGCCGAAGGCGTGGTCGAAGTGCGCGTGCGTGTAGACGACCGACCACGGCAGTTCGGTCAGCTCGCGGACCGCGGCGGCGAATTCGGCGCCCTGGTCGACGTCGCCGCGGGTGTCGATCACCAGGCACCGCTCCCGGCCGAGCACCAAGCCGGTCGTGAGGTCCAGCTCGGCGTACCGGCGGGCGAAAACCCGGTCGGCGACTTCGGTCCAGGTCATTGCCCCTCCAGGAGTTCGCGCTGTGCCCTCGCCACGCTATCGCGAGCCGGTCGGCGCGCCCGCGTCCAGCAGGTTCTCGGCGCACGCCGCGGAGGGGATCTCCGTCACAGAAGACAGCCGGAGCGGCCATTCCTCTTCGCCCGCGACGACCGCGCGGCTCCGCGAGCGCGCGCTCTTCCCGGCCGCCGGCCGCCGCGGCTGGCGTCGAGATCCGTTGCGGGGACGGAGGAAAGCACGTCCACGGTGATCAGCGCGGCGCGGTCCCGGCCGAGGATCCCGGTGCCCCGTTCGAGCCGGGCGTCCGTTCCGCGCCGCGCCGCGACGGCCACCCCGGAGCATGCCGGGTCGGCGGCGAGATGGCACACTCCCGCTGTGCGTGTCTACTTGGGATCCGACCATGCCGGTTTCGAGCTGAAGAACCACCTTGTCCGCCACCTCGGCGAACAGGGGCACGAGGTGACCGACATCGGTCCGTTCGTCTACGACGCGGCCGACGACTACCCGGCGTTCTGCGTCGAAACCGCGCGCCGCGTGGCCGCCGACGAGGGCAGCCTCGGCATCGTCATCGGCGGGTCCGGCAACGGCGAGCAGATCGCCGCGAACAAGGTGCCGGGCATCCGCGCCGGGCTCGGCTGGAGCGTCGAAACCGCGCAGCTGACCCGCCAGCACAACCACGCCCAGGTGCTCGGCGTCGGCGCCCGGATGCACACGCGGGAGCAGGCGACCGAGATCGTCGAGGCGTTCCTCGCCACGCCGGTCGACCCGGACGAGCGCCACGCGCGGCGCGTCCAGCAGCTGCTCGACTACGAGCGCACCGGCACCCCGCCCGCCCTGCCGGAGGCCTGATGCCCGAGGGGCACACGCTCCATCGGCTGGCCCGTCTCCACCGACGCCGCTACGCCGGCGGACCGGTCGGCCTCAGCAGTCCGCAGGGCCGGTTCGCCGCGGAGGCGGCAAAACTCGACGGGCAGGTGCTCGTTTCCGCTGAGGCGTACGGGAAACACCTGTTTCACGACTACGGTCCTTTCGGGACAGTGCATGTCCACTTAGGTCTGTACGGGACTTTCGGCGAAGCGCCGCTGCCCGAAACCGAACCGGTCGGCCAGGTGCGGATGCGGCTCGTCGGCCGCACCCACTGGACCGACCTGCGCGGCCCGACCCGGTGCGAACTGCTGGACTCGGCGCAGGTCGACGCGATCAAGGCCCGGCTGGGCCCGGACCCGCTGCGCCGCGACGCGAAGCCGGACCGCGCGTGGGACCGGATTTCGCGGTCTCGCACGACGATCGCCGCGTTGCTGATGGATCAGGCGGTGCTGGCCGGGGTCGGGAACGTTTACCGCGCGGAAGTGCTGTTCCGGCACGGGATTTCGCCGATGGTTCCGGGCCGTTCGCTGGATCGCGCACTGTGGGACGCCCTGTGGGCGGACCTGGTGACGCTGATGCGCGCCGGAGTCCGGGCCGGGCGGATCGACACGGTCGCGCCGGAGCACCTGCCCGCGGCGATGGGCCGGGCTCCCCGGGAGGACCGGCACGGGGGCGAGGTCTACGTGTACCGGCGGGCCGGAATGCCGTGCCTGGTGTGCGGGACGCCGGTGGCGCAGAAGGAATTGGCGGCGCGGAATCTTTATTGGTGCCCCACCTGCCAGCCTGCTTGAGCGCGGCGGGGTGGTCGAGATCGGCTGCCGTGTCGCCGCCCGCTGATTGTTCGTCAACGCCCCGCGCGGTCGATCGAGCGCAGGGCTTCGTGCGGTGTGCGGCCCGTGGCCTCGGCGAGGGCGGTGACTGCCGCCGCGGCCAGTGCGACCAAGTTCAGCGCCGCTAAAAGCGCGTCCTGCCGGACGGCGGCGTCGGTGAGGTTGTGGATGTCCGCGTCCTCACCGGCGAGGCAGGCCGCCACGGCATCGACCGCCGCACGATGCAGGCCCGCCTGATTCTTCCGTTCGCTGCCGCGCATCCGGCCAGTTTCCTCCTGGAGGAACGACGCGAGGGCCCCGCGGCGAACCTGCCCCGGGGCCCTCGCTGGTCGTCGGTCAGAAGTCGAATCCGCCGCCGTCGAACCCTCCGCCGTCGAAGCCGCCTCCGTCGAAACCGCCGCCGAAGTCCTGGCTTCCGTCGAATCCGCCGCCGTCAAAGCCGCCGCCGTCGAACGCGCCGTCCGCGCCGCCCGCGTCCAGGGCGTCCGCCTGGCCCGCGTCGTAGCCGGATTCCCAGGCCGACGCGCTGGCGATGCCGCTCATGCCGGAGAACATGGCGCTGAACAGGAACATCGAGCCGAGGCCCCACGCGCCCGCCACGAGCGCGGGCTTCCACCACGGTTCGCTGTACCAGCCCTGCGGCACCGGGCGGCCCGCGACGCGGCCGCCGGGGTAGTAGTACGGCGTGTCCTGGCCGGGTTCGGGCGAGGCGGCGTAGTGCTGGCCCTCGACGTCCACCTCGCGGCGTTCGGTGACCTTGCCCGCGCGTTCGCGTTCGGCCTCGTCCGGCAGCGCCGGGCCGGGGTCCATGCCCATCGCCACGCGCGCGGCGCGCACGTAGTACAGGCCTTCGACGGCGGTTTCCTTCACCAGCCGGGCCTGCTCGACCGTCTTGGCCTGCTCCAGCTGCGAACCGGCGGCGTTGTAGCGCTCGCTCGCGTCGGCCATCGCCTGCTGGGAGGCGGTGTCCGTGCCGGTGAGGTTGAGGACCTGGCCGCCGAGGCGCTCGACGAGGCGGCGCGCGTCGGCCTTCGCGTCGTCGAGCTGGCTCTGTCTGGCCGCGGCTTGCTTCCTGAACAGGTACAACCCGCCTCCGACGATGACGACGACCAGCACGATCAGGAGGATCGCGGTGCCCATGGGTCACTCCGTGTCTCGATCTGACGCGACGGCCGGGCAGCCGTCCCTGAAACGGACAACGCGGACCGTGCGCGGAGAGTTCCCGGCGGCGCCTCCGTTCGAGCGGTGACAGCAAAACTAGAACACGTTATAGTCCGCGGCATGAAGTTCTCCTTGTCGATCGCGATGAGCCCGCTCGACCAGCTGGGCGGGCTGGCCCGCGCCGCCGAGGAGGCCGGGTTCTCCTCGATCGTGCTGCCCGATTCGCTCTTCTACTCCGAGAAGGTGTCCGCCGACTATCCCTACACCCCCGACGGCAGCCGGTTCTGGGACGAGAACACGCCCTGGGCGGATCCGCTGGTCGCGACCGCCTCGATGGGCGCGGCGACCGAGCGGATCCGGTTCTACACGTCGGTGCTGAAGCTCGGTTCGCGCAATCCGGTGCTGCTCGCCCGGCAGGTCAACTCGGTCGCCGCGCTGACCGGCGGGCGCTTCGGGCTCGGGCTGGGCATCGGCTGGTCGCCGGAGGAATTCGAATGGTGCGGCGCGCCGTACGCGCGCCGCGGCAAGCGGTTCGACGAGGCGATCGAGGTGCTGCGGCTGATCCTCAGCGGCGACATGGTCGAGTTCCACGGCGAGTTCTTCGACTTCGGCAAGCTCAAGATGAGCCCGCCGCCGCCCTCGCGGATCCCGTTCTACATCGGCGGGCACACCGACGTCGCGCTGCGCCGAGCCGCGCGCGTCGCGGACGGCTGGTCGTCCGCGATGATGACGCTCGACCAGCTGCGCGAGACCATCGGCAAGCTCAAGGGCCTGCTCGCCGAACGCGGGCGCGCCGGCGACCCGTTCGAGTTCCAGGCGGTGTGCGTCGACCGGTTCGGGCTCGACGGGTTCCGCGAACAGGCCGAGGCGGGCGTCACCGACGCGATCACCATGCCGTGGGTCTTCGAAGGGCACGGATTCGACGCGGAGCTGGGCCCGAAGGTCGACGCGATCCGCAAGTTCGGCGACGAGATCATCGCGAAAATCGAGGAGTGACATGGGAGTCGAGGTCTGCTGGGACCCCGCGGCGAAGCAACCGCCCGCGCGGGAGGCGGCGTTCAAGTCGATGACGGCGGCGACCGCCGGGGACAAGGACGGCTGGCTCGCGCTGTTCGCCCCGGACGCGGTCGTCGAGGACCCGGTCGGCCCGTCGATGTTCGACGAGGAGGGCAAGGGCCACCACGGCCGCGAGGGGCTTTCCGCCTTCTGGGACAAGACGATCGGCACCGTCGAGAAGTTCGAGTTCGTGATCCGCGATTCGCACGCGGCGGGTTCGGAGGTCGCGAACGTCGGCACCATCACGACGTATCTGCCGGGCGGCTATCGCGTCGACACCGACGGGGTGTTCGTGTACCGGGTCAACGAGGAGGGCCTGGTCGTTTCGATGCGGGCGTTCTGGGAGACCGAGCGGGCGATGGCGACCGCGCGGCAGGTCTGAGGTCAGGCCGAGGTCGTTTCGACGAAGTCGAGCACGCGTGCGGTGACGACGCCGGGTTGCTGCAGCGTTCCCCGAGGACGAGCCGGACGGGTGTTTTCCTGGCCGCTCCACAGGATGAATTTCGGGACGCTGATCTTCGCGAAACCGGCCGGTTCCAGTCCGATGACGCCCGCGATCCGGCCGGAGGAGCGGATGGCTGGCGGCCAGTCCGGCGTTGTCCAAACGCAGCAACGTATTCAGCAGGCTGCCGCCCCGCCGGAGTCGGTGACCTCGACGCGTTTGGGATGATTCCGTGGTTCAGCGAGCTGGACGACGAAACCGGCGGCTGGTCGCGGAGATCGGTGCGGCAGAGGCGGTCGAGGGCGGAGGAGATTTTCGTGCCCGACGGATGGTTCGAATACGACGGCGACCTCGGCGAGACCGAACACCGCTTCGCCGAGGCTCTGCGGGTTCGCGCGGCGGCTTGGCGCGCGAACCCGCTCGACAGCCGGCTGGATCCGCCGGACGCGGGGCTTCCGCTGGTCGCTTCCCTGGACCTGACCGATCCGGCCGCGCACTGTGTGATCTTGACGGTCGGGGTGCATCTGGACGGCCGGATTCTGCGCGGCGACGAGGTGCACAACCAGTTGTTCACGCTGCCGGACGAACCGACCAGCCTCGCGTTCACCGCGACCGGCGAGCCGGAGGAACTGGCCGCCCGCGCGGCGGACTGGTTCGAGGTGATCTTGCGCCGCCCGATCGTGTCCTGCGTATGGACGCTCACGCGTAACCTCCACCTGTTCGCGGACACCGGGGAGCTGGTGGGCGGCCTGGACAACCGGAGCTTCTGTTCGCCAGTCCAGCTGGCCCGTCTGGTGGCGACCGGCCATCTCGACGGCGAGCGCTGGGCGGACCGCCGCGGGTACAGGCAACCGGATGTCGTCACTCGCGTCCGGTGATTCCGGATCACTTCGCGAGCGCCCGCGTGACCAGGACCGTCATCAGCAAACCGCACGCGGTCAAGCCCGCGGCGACCAGGTAGATGGGCCGGGGTCCGGCGGCCGAGTCGGCGAGGAGGCCGCCGAGCAGGCCGGCCGCTGCGGCCGCTACCTGGTATCCGGAGGCGTTGACGGCCATGGCCAGCGTCGGGGCTTCGGCGGCGGTCGCCATCACGCGGGCTTGCATGCCGGGGATGATCGCGAAGCCGAGGAGGCCGATCGCCACCACTGCTGCCACGGTGAGCGCCGGGGAGGTCGCCACGAACCAGCTGGCCGCCAGGATCGCGGTCAGCAGGGCGAGAAGAAGCGGCTGGAAGAGGCGCGGGTTGCGGTCGTAGAGCGGGCCGCCGACGAGGTTTCCGATCGTCGCGCCGACGCCGTAGGCGAGGAGCAGCACCGGCAGGCGGGCGGCCGGATGTCCGGCCAAGCCGGTGAGCAGCGGGGCGAGGTAGCTGAACACCATGAGCACCCCGGCGTTGCCGACCGCGGTGACGGCCAGCGACATCAGCACCGGGCCGCGGCGCAGCATCCGCAGTTCCGCGACCGCCGAGGTCCGGTGCTCCTCGTGCGGCGAGGCGAGCTGCCAGTACACCAGGCCCAGCCCGATCAGGCAGGCCGCGGCGATCGCGGCGAACGTCGCGCGCCAGCCCCACTGGCTGCCGATCTGGGTGCCGATCGGCGCTCCGAGGAGCATGGCCAGGTTCATCCCGAACGCCAGCCGGGCGACCATGGTCCCGGCTCGCTCCGGCGGCGCGGAGCGCACCGCGACCACGATGGCCTGGGCGAAGAAAGTCGATGTCACCAGCGCGGTGACCACCCGGGCCGCGAGCAGCAGCGCGAATCCGGGAGCGAGCGCGGAAACCGCGTTCCCGAGCACCGCGACCGCCAGCAAGGCGAGCATCAGCCGCTTCCGGTCGATCCCGGCGGTCGCCGCGGTGAGCAACGGGCCGCCGATGATCATGCCGACCGCGTACGCGGTGACCAGAAGTCCCGCGGCGCCGACGGTGACGTGCAGGTCGGCGGCGACGTCGGGCAGGATTCCGGCTACCACGAATTCGCCGGTGGTGATGCTGAAAACGCAGAACATGAGGATGGCTGGACGAAGCATGCCCGCACGCTAAACTCTCACGTCGACGTGAGAGTCAAGCCGGAAAGCGGGGGACCCAGGTGAAGATCGGAGAACTGGCGCACCGGACCGGAGTCAGCGTGCGAGCGCTGCGCTACTACGAGGAAAAGGGCGTTCTGCGGCCCGAGCGGACCCCCAGCGGGTACCGGATCTTCGCCGAATCGGACGTCCGCAAGGTCGCGCACATCCAGACCCTCCTCGCCGCGGGCCTCGGCATGGAGGTCATCGGCGAGATCCTGGCCTGCCTTTCCGGCGAATCCCTGCTGCTGGACGACTGCCGCGAACGGCTCGAAGCGGAGCGCCGCCGGATCACCGGCGACATCGACCGGCTTCTGCACACCCGGTCGCTGCTCGACGATTTGCTCGCGACCACGCGCGCCCCGGACGGGTCCGACCGCGCGGCTTCGCGGGTCGCTTAACTCGCCAGTTCCTCGCGCAACCCTTCCAACGCGATGACGTCGTCCTCGGTTCCGGTGTGCGGCGCGGAAAACCAGTCCGAATACTCGCGCAATTCGGAAAGCCGCCAGTCGAGGGCGAACAGTTCGACCATTTCCGGGTCCAGTCCCGCAGTGCCGGGGAGGTCGGCGTAGTCGCGTTCGCGCGGGGCGACGGCGAGGGTTTCCCAGTCGACCAGGCGCAGGCCGTCGGGGGTGGCGACCTGGTTGTCGTTGTGGGGTTCGCCGTGGGTCGGGACCCAGGAATCGCGCCGGGCGGCGGCTGACGCGGCCAGGTCGAGGTAACGGTCGTTCCAGCGCTTGATCGCGTCGGCTCGATCGGCCAGCGCGGTGCGGGCTGCTTCGGCCAGCGGCCCGCACGTCCAGGGTTCGGCGGTGCGGGCGCGGAGTTCGTCGGCGAAGTCCGCGCCGACCCGCGGCGTCCAGTGGCGCAGGCCGGCCGGCGGCGGGGTGCGGTGCAGGGCGTCGAGCGCGGCGAGAATTGCCGGTTTGTCGACCTCGTCTTCCGCGGGGCTGCGGCCGTTCAGCATCGGGGTGACGCTGAGTGCGCCGGCTCCGATGTCCACAGTGAACCGGCCGGACCGCGTCGGCACCGGCGCGCACACGAAGGAAAGCCCGGCGGCGGCCAGTTCGGCGGCGCTGGCGTAGGTGCTTTCCAGCGATTCCGCGGTGTGCCGGGGCACCAGCTGGTCCAGCGTGACGAACAGGTCATCGGCGCGCCAGTGGTGCGCGCCGAAACCCCAAGGCAGGTAAGCGATCTCGGCGACGGGCTTCCAGTGTTCGGCGAGTGCTCGGGTGATGGCGGCGTCGGTGACGAAGGACGGTCGAGATCGCACGAACGGGATACTAGGCAGGGCTTCGTGGTGGGAGCAACGGAGTTTTAGAACAGCTCAGTCCGGTAGTTTTCGTCGACCACGTCGTAAATGCCGCCGTTGACGAGATCGCCGAGGCTGTTGTTGATTTTCTGTGCCTGTTCGGCGATGGAAAGCGTGTAGAAGTCGCCGCCGAGGGTGGCGGCTTCGGCGAGGCCGCGGGTGTCGCCCTCCCACAGTTTCGCCCGGATGACGGCTTTTCCGCACTGCCCGAACACCTCGCGCACCCGGACGACCGTCGCGAGCACCGCGGGTTTGCCGTCCGCGCTGAGCATGCTCAGCAGTTCCGGGTCGTCGGTGACGAACGCGTCGCCGTTGACCCGGATCACCTCGCGCAGGCCGGGCACGAAGAAAACGAGCCCGATCGACGAATTCGCGGTGACGTTTTCGAAGGTGTCGGCGAGCTTGTTGCCGGGACGGTCCGGGATCGCGAGCGTCCACGGGTCGAGGATCCGCACCGAACCGGGAGGATCGCCTTTCGGGCTGACGTCCATCAGGCCGTCCGCGCCGAACGTGGCGGCGCAGAAGAAGGGGCTGTGCGCGATGAACCGCATGGCGAATTCGCCGAGCCGCGGTTCTTTTTTCTCGGCGATGAACTGGTCCGGGAAACCGATGATCTCCCGGATGCGCGCCATGCCGATCGGGGAGTAGGCGTCGGCCGCGGTGGTCATGAGTTCTCCCGTCACAGGTCGAGGACGAGGCGTGGGGTGCGGGCCCGGGACACGCAGACGAACATCCGGTCGCCTGCCGCTTGTTCGCTCGAGGAGAGGATGCCGTCGCGGTGGTCGGGGACGCCGTCGAGCACCTTGGTCTCGCAGGATCCGCAGATGCCGGACCGGCACGAGGTGACCGGCCGGATGCCGGCCTTTTCGAGTGCGCTGACAATGGTTTCGCCGGCGCCGACCGAAACGGTTTTCTTCGAGGCCGCGCATTCCACCTCGAACGGCTTGTTTTCCGCGGGTGCGGCCTGCGGGGCTTTGAACCGTTCCAGGCGCAGCGCTTCGGCGGGCCAGTTCTCCGCTGCGGTGGCCAAATCGGACAGCAGGGAAGCCGGGCCGCAGGCGTAGACCTTCGCGCCCGCTTCGACGGGCTTTTCCAGTTCAGTCAACGGAATCCGGCCGACGGTATCCGAAGGATGACAGCGGACGCGCTCGCCGTAGCCGCGGAGTTCGCCGAGGAACGGCATCGACGCGCTGGTGCGGCCGCCGAAGTACAGCCGCCAGTCGGCGCCTTGGGCTTCCGCGGCACGGACCATCGGCAGGATCGGCGTGATGCCGATGCCGCCCGCTACGAAGACATACGACTTCGCGGGGCGGAACCCGAAATTGTCGCGCGGCCCTTTGATCGCGAGGCGCTGGCCGGGCCGGAGAAACGCGTGCACGTATTCCGAACCGCCGCGGCTCGCGCGTTCCCGGCGGACGCCGATCCGGTAGCGCGAGCGTTCGCCGGGCGGGCCGCAGAGCGAGTACTGCCGCTCGAGGCCGTTCGGCAGCACGAGGTCGACGTGTGCGCCCGGTTCCCAGCTCGGCAGCGGTTCCCCGGACGCGGCCGCCAGGTCCAGCGAGACGACGCCGTCGGCTTCCCAGCGCAGCTGCCGGACGAAGACGTCCAGCCGCCCGGCGGTTCCGGCATTCGAGGCCATCGGCTTCCCTCCTTTTGTTAACGTTGTTACTCGCCGCCTCGCCGAGAGTATTGGTATCATCGTTACCATGTCAACCGAGGCGAAACGGGCGGGAATCGCGGCGACCCGGGCCGAGCGGGCGGTGGCCGAGGCGCTGGACCTGGTCGACGCGGGCGGGCTGGAGGCGCTCACCATGCGTCAGCTGGCCGACCGGATGGGCCTGCACCTGCCCGCGATCTACCGCCTGTTCGACGGCAAGGACGCGCTGATCGACGAAATGGCCGAGGCGATCCTCGCCGGCGCGGTGGCGAAGCTGCCCTCCGAGGACGGAGACTGGAAGGACCGCGTGCGGACCATGGCGGCCGGATTGCGCGCGGCGCTGCTCGCGCATCGGGACGGGGCGCGGATCGTCGGCGGGAACTACGCGGCCAAGCGCAGCAATCTGACCTTTGTGGACAGTCTGCTCGGCGGCCTGCTGGCCTCCGGGCTGCCGCGGCGGCGGGCGATCTGGGCGACGAGCGCGGTGTTCTGTTACGTGCTCGGCGAGGCGCTCGAGGAACAGGGCGCGACCGGGGGCGAGGTCGAGGTGCTGAAGCGCGTGCTGGGGGCGCGGAAGTACGTGCACCTGGAGGCGGGACCGGTGGAGCCGATGCTCGATTTCGACGAGCGGTTCGCGTTCGGGCTGGAGCTGCTGCTCGCCGGGGTGGATGCGTTGGTGAAGCGGCCTTAGACCTTCGGCGGCCGGGGCTTGCCGCGCTTCTCGCCGGGAGGCGGATCGGCCGCCCTCGCCGGACGGGCCTCCGCGGATTCCGTCCAGCAGGTAAGCGGTGCGTCGGTCGTAGGCGTCCCGGGCGGGCCGTTCGCCGTGTTTGAGGGCGAGGGCGTTGTCGACGACGAGCGCGTGGAGGTCCTCCGCGGTGAACTCCGGCTGCACCTCGCCGCCGCGACGAGTTCGTCGTTGGCCTCGCTGCCGGCCCGGCAGATCTCCATGAGCCGCGGCCACTGCGGTGCTCCTCGCTGGTGCTCGCTCCTTTCGACGGGCCCGTCACGCTCGCCGCTCCGGACGCCGTCACGCACCTTCCTGGCCGAACTCCTCGGCCGGGAGCCGATCGCCTCGCCGCCTGAAGCGGCGATTCACGGCCGCGGGCTGATTCCTTCCACCGCGATCCGGAACAGGCGGCTCGCCTCGGTGGCCGGGTCGGGGTGGTTTTCCGTGGTCAGGGTGATGCCGACGATCAACGCGATCAGGTCGCCGACCGTCACGTCCGGCGAGACAGCTCCGTCGCGGGCGGCGTGCGCCAGCAGCGGGGCGGCGGACTCTTCCAGGGTCGCCGCGCAGGAGTTTCCGTGCACCGGATCGGGCACGTCGTACGCCAGGGCGGCGGCCAGGCCGCGGGCGGTCACGCAGTAGCTGACCACGTCGTCCAGCCAGTCCAGAAGCGCGCGGCGGCTGTCGGGTTCGCCGGCCAGTTCCTGGGCGCGCGCGGCCAGCAGCGCGATCCGTTCCCGCGAGACGGCTTCCAGCAACGCGTGCCGCGTGGGGAAGTGCCGCCGCACCGTCGCGGAGCCGACCCCGGCGGTGCGCGCGATCTGTTCCAGCGACGCGTTCGCCCCGTGCGCGGCGACCTCCGCCTCGGCCACTTCGAGGATCCGCGCGTAGTTGCGCCGCGCGTCCGCGCGTTGCTGGCCGGGCATGGCGTGACCTCCGGGTTTGCTAAGTGGCGGGCCCCGCCGTATCGTAGCGGACACGAAATGGCGGGCCCCGCCACTTAGTGTTCCCAGGGAGAATCATGGCTGAGCAAGCACCGGTTCTGGTCGTCGGCGCGACAGGACAGCAGGGCGGCGCGACCGCGCGCGAGCTGCTGGCGGCGGGCGTTCCCGTCCGGGCGCTGGTCCGGGATCCGGCATCGGAGCGGGCGAAGGCGGTCGAGGCGCTGGGCGCCGAACTCGTCGTCGGGGATTTGCGCGACCGGGACGGGTTGACGCGCGCGGCGAAGGGCGCGCGGGCGGTGTTCAGCGTGCAGATGCCGGACCTGAGCGGGCCGGAACCGGACTTCGCCGGCGAGGTGACCCAGGGGGTGAACCTGATCGAGGCGGCGAAAGACGCGGAGGTGCCGCAGTTCGTGCACACGTCGGTGAGCGGTGCGGGATTGCCGGAACGGATCGATGAGCGCTGGGCGTTCCTGAAGCCCGGGGCGGAGGCGAAGGCGGCGATCCAGGATCGGCTCCGGGCGGCGGAATTCCCGCGGTGGACGCTGCTCAAGCCGGGGTTCTTCATGGAGAACTTCCTGCCGTCCGCGCGGTACGTGTTCCCGCGCGGCATCGAGGGCGGGCTGGTGACGATCCTGCGTCCGGACACCCGGTTGTCGCTGGTCGCGGTGCGGGACATCGGCCGGGCGGCCGCGGCGGCGATCGCCGAGCCGGAGCGGTTCGACCGGGTCGAGCTGGAGCTCGCGAGCGATTACCGGTCGATGGCGGAGATCGCGCCGATCCTGTCCCGCGTGCTGGGCGTGCCGCTGGCAGTGCCGGACCTGACCGTGGACGAGGCCTTCGCCGCGGGAATGCCGCCGATGGGGCTTTCGCACAAGATGCTGAACGCGATCGGACAGCCGGCGCGGCCGGAGTTCGCCCGGGAATTCGGGATTCCGCTGACGAGTTTCGAGGAGTGGGCGGAGACGGCCCTGCGGGACTGAGCGCGTTGCTCCGTTCGTGGCAGCCGGTTGGTGCCGACGGCAGTTTTCCCCTGCCGGACTTGCCGGTTTCGTGCCTCCGGAGCGCGGTTGTTTGTTACCTTCTGGGCCCGGTATCCGCGGCCGCACCGGCCAGTGAGGAGCACTCCGATGCCCGCTGCCCAGCCGTCCACGGGGAAACGCGACGGCCGGGCGCGGGCGCCGCGCGACCCGGACGCCACCCGGCAGGCGCTCGTGGCCGCCGCGCTCAAGCTGTTCGAAAAGGACGGTTTCCACGCTACTTCGGTGCAGAAAATCGTGGACACCGCGAAGCTCACCAAAGGCGCGTTCTACTACCATTTCGAGACCAAAGAGGACGTGCTGCGCGAAATCCACGACCAGTTCATGGATTTCCAGCTGCGGCGGATCCGCGAGGTGCTCGCCGACGGCGGCGCGCCGGAGCGGGTGCTGCGCCGGGTGATGACCGAGGTGCTGGTCGAGCCGATCGGCCTCTACCGGGCCGAGATCTCGGTTTTCCAGCAGGAGCGCCGGTTTCTTTCCAGCACGACGTTCGCCTCGATCGAGCGCAAACGCGACGAGTTCGAAGCCCTCGTCACGCAGGTGGTCGAGCGCGGAATCGAAAACGGGGCGTTCAAACCGGTCGCGACCGCGCGGGTGCTGGCGTTCGCGGTGATCGGCGTGGCCGCGTGGGCGCACACCTGGCTCGATCCGCGCGGCGAAATGACTCCCCGGCAGATCGGCGACGCGTTCGGCGAGATCGTGGTGGCCGGTCTGCGCACCGGGTCGCTGGCGGAGAATCGGGCCTGAACCCTCGGGCGCCGGAAGGTCGGACTGTCCACAGTGGCCGATGCGGAGATCAGCGTGCTCGGGGAGGCGAAGCCGCCGAAGAGCGGGCCGGAACTGATGACGTCGGACGTCGACCCGAAGTGGCTGGTCGAGCAGGGGGTCGATCCGGCGAAGGCGCAGCCGTTGTCGGAGACCGGATTGACGGCGATGGTGCAGATCCCGGCGGGGCAGACGAGCGGCGAGCTGACGATCCCGACCGTGCGGCATGCCGGGGCGGATCCGGCGAAGCAGGTTCTGCTGCACGTGACCGGGGACCCGAGGGAATCCGGGCCGGACGCGGACGTCACGGGGACGGTGACCGACGCGGGGTGAGGTTTCCGGTCAATCCTCCTGGTCCGGGGTTCGGGCCAGGAGGATTTTCCGGCTGTTCCGGCCGGTTTCGCGGAAGCCGTGCCGCACGTAAAACGCGTGCGCTCGGGGGTTGACGGCGAGGACTTCGAGCGTCAGCGGCTGTCCCCGCTCCGCCGCGACCCCGCTCAGCCAGCGGAGCAGCCGGCCGCCGATCCCTCGGCTCTGGTAGCGCGGATCGAGTTCGATCCGGCCGAGGAAGACCTCCGTCGGCCGGTGCTCGACGACGAGCACGCCCGCGTCCGCTCCGTCGACCGTGATCACCTGCCAGCGGCTCGGAGCAAAAACGCGATCGTGGTAGCCGCGCTGGGTTTCGTCGTCCCAGCCCCAGACCGCGGCGACATACTCGCCTAACGCGGCCCGGTGCACCTGGAAACAGAAATCGCTGTCCTCGGCCGTCGCGGGGCGCAGGTCGATCTCGCTCGGCATGTGCGCCTCCGATGCTCGGGGACCTCAGGGTAGCGCGGCCACCGGTCGGTTCGCGCACTCTCGGCAGGGGCCGCGACAGGAGCGCGTCGACCCGCTCCACGACGACGATCGCTGAGGTGCCGAGCCATCACGGGCGTCCGCCACAGGCGTTGCGTCCACAGTGCACTCCAGCTCGTCATGGCCTCATCAGCCGGGAGATGAGCGGTGTCGAGCCCAGTCCGTGCAGGGCCACGCTGCCGAGCACGCAGATCACCGTCAGCGTCAGCACGAGGTCGTTCTCCTCGCCGGTCAGGCCGTTGATCGCCAGCAGTCCGAAGACGATCGACGTCGTGCCTCGCGGGCCCAGCGCGCCGACGAGGAAGCGGTCCCGCAGCGGCATCCGGGTCCGCGCCAGCGACACCAGCACCGGGACGATCCGCAGGACCGTCAGCGCGAGCAGGGAGAACACGATCGGCTGCCACGGCACGCCGAAGGACACCACGACCACCGCGGCGGCGCCGACGACGAACCACATCGTCATCGTCAGGATTCCGGTGACTTCTTCGAGCAGGCGCAGGTCCTCGGACGGCCGGGCGAAGTGCTCGCGGGCGGAGCTGTCCGCGGTGCGGAGGTGCCGCGCGGCGAAGGCGCGGTAGACGTAGCGGAACGCGATCCCGCAGACGAAACAGGCGACGAATCCGTTGCCGTCGATGGCGACGGTGGCCGCGTAGGTCAGCAGGGGAGTGGTGAGGACGGCAATGCGCCGCCCCTGTCCGGAAGTCCAGCCGGAGCGGACGGCGAGGAACAGCAGGAAACCGATCACCGAGCCGACGACCGCGCCGGCGACGATGGCTTTGCTCGCGAACGGCAAGGCGGTCGCGAGGGCCTTTCCCGCGGTGTTCGCCGTGTTGTCGCTGCGCGCCAGAATGAGCGCGAAGAGGAACAACGGCGAGACCAAGCCGTCGTTGTAGCCGCTTTCGACGTTCAGCACGCTGCGTACTTGCGGCGTCAGGGTTTTGTCCCGCACCACGCGTTCGGCGGCGGCGAAATCGCTCGGGATGACAATGCACGCGACGATCAGCAGCAGCGGCCACGACAGTTCCGGGAAGAACGCCCAGCCGACCAGCATGGCCAGCCCGAGGCTCAGCGGCAGCGCGAGGAACAGCACTCGGGCGACCAGGCTGGGCGCGTGTCCCCACAGCCGTCCGCCGCGGACTTCGGTGGCGTCGACGAAAAGCAGCATCGCGAGAATGAGTTCGGCGACGTGCTGGGCGAGTTCGGTGTCGAAGAGGTCGAGCAGTTTTTCCGGATTAGCGAACAACGCGGTCGCGACCCCGCACAGCACCATCAGCACCGGCGCGGCGATGTTCCACCGGTCGAGCTGTTTGGCCGCGAGCGCGCGCAGCAGGACCGCGGTCGAGAGGACCAGCAGTGCGGGAATCATCGTTCGTCCGGCTCCACGGCTTTCGATTGCGCCCAGCCGTCTTCGGCCGCTGACGCTCCACAGTGTACCGGCGCAGGCGCGGCGGTTCCGGGATTTCGGGTGCAGGTCACGTCCACCCGGAATCGGTCGGTGGTTGGACGATTCCGCGGGCCGGCCGCCCTAGCGTCGGGAACGCGGGTGTTCCGGCCCGCCTGACTCCGGAAGAAGGCCGTGATGACTGACGCTCTCGTGATGGGCGGGATCCTGCTCGCCCTCGTTCTTTTCACCCAGGTGGGCCGCCGCCGGCACAACCTGGTCATGGGGATCATGCCGTTCGTTTCGTGCACCGTCATCGGCGTCCTGTACTTCACCGGCGGGATCTCGCTCACCGGGCCGAACCTGGCGGCCGGCCTGGTCGGCGCTGTGGTCGGGGCGGTCGCCGGGGCCGGGCTGATCGCCACCACCCGGGTCGAGCGCGATCCGGTCACCGGGCGAGTGCGGACCTGGGCGGGCTGGCCGTACCTGCTGATCTGGCTCGCCGTGCTGGTCGGGCGCCTGATCTTCGTGTGGGCGGTGGAGAATGTGCGTTCGTTCGCGGTGAAGGTCGGCGACTTCCTGGTCAGCGCGCATCTGGACGAGGACGGGGTGGGGCTGTTCTTCGTGCTGATGGCGCTGGCCATGGTCGCGGTGCGGGCCGGCGGGGTGCTGTGGCGGTCCCGGCGGCTCGAGGCTGTCCGCGACGGGCAGCCGGTGCGGGCCTGACTACGCTGAGCAGCGGAGAAGCCCACGGGGAGGGAATGCGATGACTCGGCTGCCGCTGGTCCTGATGCGGCTGCTCACGCCGGTCGCCTTCGTCGCGATTCTCGTCACCGCGCGGCCCCCGGCGGCGTGGGAGTGGGTGCCGCTGACCGCGTCCGCGGCGAGCGGCCTGGCGTTCGGGGTGCTGGACCTGCGCTGGCCGCGGGCGGCGGGCGTGCTGCTGTCGCTCGCCGCGCTGTTCGGCACGGTCGTCACGGTGGCGGACCAAAGTCTCACCGGACCGTCGTTGATATGTCTGTCCTTGCTCGTGTTGTCCTCGCTGGCGGCGATCCCTCCGGCGGAGATCATCACGGTGGCTGCGGTCGTGGGGGTCGCAGCCGCCGTCGGCGGGTTCCTCGCCGGGCAGCCGGGCGGGCTCGTGGCGGGGAACGTGCTCGCGGTGGCCGTCGTGGTGCTGCTCGGGCTCAACCGGCGGCAGTACCGGGTGCAGGCGCGGCAGGCCCGGGAGCTGCTGGACCAGACGCGGCTGACCCAGGAGGCCGTGGCCAGGGGCGCGACCCTGGAGGAACGCGCCCGGCTGGCCCGGGAGGTGCACGACATCCAGGCCCATTCCCTCTCGGCGCTGTCGCTGCACCTGCAGGCCGCGGCGCGAATGGTGGCCGAGTTGCCGGCGCCGGACGAAAAACTCGCCGCGTGCGTGCGGAAGGCTGGGCAGCTGGCGCAGGAGGGGCTGATCGAAACGCGGCGGGCCGTGCACGCCTTGCGCGGCGATCCGATGGCGCTGCCGGAGTTGTTCGGTTCGCTGCCGGACAACGCGTCGGTCCAGGTGACCGGCGAACCCCGGGAGCTTCCCGCGGACGTCACCCTGCTGCTGTACCGCACTGTCCAAGAAGGACTTTCCAATGCCCGCAAGCACGCGGCGGGTGCACCGGTGTCGGTCGAACTGTCCTATTTAGACAATGAGGTGACGATGACGGTCGTGAACCGGACCGGTTCCGGCAGCGGGCTGCCCGGCGCCGGGTACGGGTTGACCGGCCTGCGCGAGCGCGCGGAACTGGTCGGCGGCGAGGTGGCCGCGGGCCCGGACGGCGCGGGCTGGCGGCTGTCGGTGAGGATCCCGGCATGACGATCGTGCGCGTGCTCGTGGCCGAGGACCAGCCCGCGGTGCGGGAAGGCCTGGTGCTGCTGGTCGGGTTGCTGCCGGACATCGAGGTCGTCGGGCAGGCGGGCGACGGCGTCGCCGCGGTCGAGGAAACCCTGCGGCTGCAGCCCGACGTCGTGCTGATGGACCTGGACCTGCCGCGCTGCGACGGCGCGACCGCGACGCGGCGGATCGTCGCGGACCTGCCGGGCACGCGGGTCGTCGTGCTCACCACGTACGCGGACAGCGCGTCGATCGTGCGCGCGCTGGACGCGGGCGCGGTCGGCTACGTGACCAAAGCGGCGAACGGCGACGAGATCGGCCGCGCGATTCACGCGGCGGCGGCCGGGCAGACCGTGATGGACCTGGCGGTGCAGCGGACGTTGCTGGCCGCGGCGAGGCGTCCGGCCGCACCGCCGGAGGACGGGCTGACGGCGCGGGAGATCGACGTGCTGAAGCTGGTCGCGGCGGGCCGGGGGAACCGCGAGATCGCGCGGGAACTGCAGGTCAGCGAGGCGACGGTGAAGACGCATGTGAACCGGATCTTCGCGAAGACCGGCTGCGGGACCCGGGCGCAGGCAGTGCGTTACGCGCATCAGCACGGGTACGCCGACTGAGCCCGGGCTCGCTCGGACCGCAAGCGCCCGGAATCGGCCTACCGCCCCGAAGCCTCCCGCACATACCGCGAAAGCGTCGCCGCGCCAACGCGTTCGACCGACACGCATTCCAGGTGCGCGGGACGGGTGCCGTCCGGGAACAGGCGGGTGCCGGTGCCCAGGACGGTGGGGAAGGTCAGCAGCCGGTACTCGTCGATCAGGTCCGCCGCCAGCAGCGTGTGCACGACGCTCAGGCTTCCGGTGACGACGACGTCGCGTTCTTCCCGTTTCACCGCGTCGACCAGGTCTCCGTCGAGGACCGAGGAGTTCTGCCACGCGCTGGTGTCGGCGAGGGTGCTGGTGGCGACCAGTTTGGGCACGGCGTTCATCCGCTGCGAGAACGGGTCGTCGCGGTGCGGCCACAGCCCCGAGAACAGCTGCCAGGTCTTGCGGCCGAGCAGCAGGACCCCGTCGTCCAGCGTGCTGCCGAGGCGGAATTTGTCGCCCGCGACGGACTCCGGGCCGTGCCGGAACGCCCAGCCGCCGCTGGGGGCGCTGCCCGGGTCGGACGCGAAGCCGTCGAGAGTGGTGAACGCGATGACGAGGACGCTCATGGCGGAAATCCCTTCAGTCGGTGGTCGCCAGTACTTACCGGCGGCCCCGGCTGAACTCATCGGTCCCGGCTAAGAAATCTTCGGCGGCAGGTCGAACGCCTGGAAAACGCGCGGATCGGCGAACACGACGTTGTGCGAAACCCGCCCGCCGGCCACGGTGAAGACCTGCAGGGTGTGCAGCTGCCGGTCGGGCGCATACGCGGCCAGTGCGGGCTGGCCGTTGGCGGTCAGGCGGCGGACGGTCCAGCCGGCCCCGCGCATCTCGAACACCCGGTGCATGAACCGGCCGTAGTCCTCGCGGCCGCGGAACCAGAGCGGGACCGGCGGCATTTCCAGGATCGCGTCGTCGGCGAGGAGTCGGACGAGCGCGTCGACGTCGGCGGCCTCGAAGGCGCGTGCGTACCGGTCGATCACCGCCTGGGTTTCCGCGTCGGCCGGTTCGGCGATCTCGTCCATCCCGCCCGCGTCGGCGAGCGCGGCGCGGGCTCGCTGCAGCGCGCTGTTGACCGCCGGGACGGTCGTCTCCAGCTGGGCGGCGACCTCGGCCGCGCTGAACTCGAGCACCGACCGGAGCACCACGACCGCCCGTTGCCGCGCCGGGAGGACCTGGGTCGCGGCGATCCACGCCAGCCGCAGTCCGGCGCGGGTGTCGGCCTCGCAGCGCGCGTCGGGAAACGGCTGCAGCCAAGGGATGTCCGTCGCCGGCTGCAGCGGTGCGTTCGGATCGTCGCTGGGCGCGCCGAGCCCGGACGGCAGCGGACGCCTGGCCCGGCCTTCCAAAGCGGTCAGGCAGACGTTGGTGGCGATCCGGTACAGCCAGGTCCGGACCGAGGCGCGGGCCGGGTCGTAGCGGTCGCGGGCTTTCCACGCGCGCAGCAGCGTTTCCTGCACGAGGTCCTCGGCCTCGTGGCAGGAGCCGGCCATCCGGTAGCAGTAGGCGGTCAGTTCGCCGCGGTGCGGTTCGAAGTCCACGGGGTCATCTTCCGGCACGGGCGACGCTGAGGAAACGGTCCACGACCGGGTTGTTCTCGTGGTCGGTGCGCGAGATCGCCGAGACGGTTGAGAACGCGCCGGGATCGGTGAGGGCGAGGTAGCGCAGTCCGGGCAAGTGCAAGGCGCGCAAGGCATTCGGCACGATCGCGATGCCGGTGTCGGCCGCGACGAGGCCGAGCATGGTCGGGAATTGGACGGCTTCCTGCACCACGCGCATCCGGAATCCGGCGCGCAGGCACAGCGTCTCGATGTGGTCGTGCAGCCGGGAGACGCGCGTGCGCGGGAAGGCGAGGAACGGCTCGTCGGCCAGCTCCGCCATTTCGACGGTTTCCTTGTCCGCCAACGGATGCGTTTCGGACACAGCAACGATCAGCCGTTCGCGGCCGAGCGGGTGCACGGTCAGCCCGGGAGCTTCGCCGACCTCGCGCGCGATGCCGACGTCGAGCTGGCCGTCGCCGAGCGCGGCGATTTGCGCGTCGGTAGTCGATTCGGTCAGTTCGAATCGGACATCCGGCCATTGCCGGCGCATTTCGAGGACCGTGGCGGGCACGATTTCGAGTGCGGCCGAGCTGACGAACCCGATCCGCAGCAAGCCGAGTTCGCCGCGCGCGGCGTGGGCGACCGCGGTCAGCGCGTGCTGGGTGTCCGCGAGCACGCGGCGGCCCTCGGCCAGCAGCACGCGGCCCGGTTCGGTCAGCTCGACGCTGCGGGTCGTCCGCAGGAGCAGCCGCACGGACAGCTCCTTCTCCAGTTTCGCGATCTGCTGGCTGAGCGCGGGCTGGGCGAGGTGCAGCCGTTCGGCGGCGCGGCGGAAGCTGCGTTCCTCGGCGACCGCGACGAAGTAGCGAAGCTGGCGGAGTTCCACACCGGTGATAATGGATCCTTATCAGTGTGTAGGCAATAGATACTTCACTCTGTGTTCCGCGCGACTTAGCGTCAGAGACGACAAGCACCGTCGCGAATGTCGAGGAGCACCCGTGGATCACGCATTGTCGTTGCAGCACTTCGTAGCGGGACGGTGGGTTCCCGGCGACGGACCGGTCGCGCAGAGTGTCGATCCGGCGGATCCCGCGCAGATCGTGGCCGAGTACCGGCAGGCCGGTCCGGAGCTGCTCGACGAGGCGGTGCGCGCGGCGGTGGCGGCGCAGCCGGAGTGGGATCGGCAGGGCACCATCGCCCGCGGTCTCGTGCTGCGCCGGGCCGCGGAACTGCTCGCCCAGCGTGCCGAATCGGTGGCCGCCCTGATGACCCGAGAGCAGGGCAAGACGCTGCCGGAGTCCCGGGGCGAGGTGGCCGCTTCGGTCGAGACGCTGCACTATCACGCGGGCCGCGCGCGCAGTGCCGACGGCGTGCTCTACCCGTCCGGCAACCCGGACGAGGTGGTGCGGACCGTGCGCCGTCCGCTGGGGGTCGTCGGCGTGATCACGCCCTGGAACTTCCCAGTGCAGATCCCGGCGTGGAAGCTCGCGCCCGCGTTGCTGTGGGGCAACTCGGTGGTGTGGAAGCCGGCCAGCGACACGGTGGCGCTGGCGGTCGCGTTCGCGGAGATCCTGATCGAGGCCGGGGTTCCGGACGGCGTGCTCAACCTGCTGCTCGCGCCCGGTTCGCTGGGTGCGGAGCTGGTGGAACGGCCGGAGCTGTCCGGCGTCACCTTCACCGGGTCGGTGCCGGTCGGCCGGGCGATCCAGGCCGCGGTCGTGCCGCGCGGGGCGAAGGTGCAGCTCGAACTCGGCGGGCACAGCGCGGCGATCGTCCTTCCCGACGCCGACCCGGCCCAGGCGGCCGCGGCGCTGGTCACCGCTTCGATGAGCGGGACCGGGCAGAAGTGCACCGCGGCGCGCCGGATCATCGCCGTCGGGGACGCCTACGACCGGCTGGTCGCCGAGCTGTCCGCGCGGGTCAAGGGGCTGGTCGTGGGGCCGGGGACGACGCCGGGAGTCGAGATCGGGCCGTTGGTGTCCGCCCGGGCGGCGGAAGAGGTCGAGGGCGCGATCCAGCAGGCGGTCGACGAGGGCGCGACGGTGCTGGCCCGCGCGGATTGCCCGGAGGGCGGCGCGTTCGTCGCGCCGACGCTGCTGGCCGGAACGCCCGAACTCACGATCAGTCAGGAGGAAGTGTTCGGCCCGGTCGCCACCGTGCTGCGCGCCGCCGACCTGGACGAGGCGATCCGGCTCGCGAACGGCACCCGGTTCGGGCTCACCGCGGCGGTGTTCACCGACGACGAGCGTGCGGTGCGGCGGTGCCTGCGCGACTTGGACGCGGGCATCGTGAAGGTCAACGCGCCGAACACCGGATCCGAGGTGCACGCCCCGTTCGGCGGTCTCAAGGACTCCTCGTTCCCGGCGCCGCGCGAGCAGAACGGCGAATCCGCCGCGGAGTTCTTCACCTGGACCAAAACCGCGTACCTGCGGACGTCCGCGCCCCGGGAACACTCGTGACCCGGCCCGCGGACACGGCGCTCGCCCCGGCGGAACTGGGCGCCGCCCGCTACACCCGGCACAGCTTCGCGCGGTCGTTCCTCCGCCAGGCGGCTCGGGAACGCTGGGCAGTGTCCAAGGCTCGGTGGGAGTTCGACGACCTCGGGCACGGCGAAGCGGTCTACCGGATCGACGCCGGCGGCACGCTGCTGCACTTCGCGGTGTTTTCCACGGTATTGCAGGAAAACGAGCGCACTGACCGCGTGATCGCGAAACGCTGGGATGTCACGGCTGCCCTGGTGGAAGGTCCAGTTCCGGACACTCGGATGGCAGAGCTGCGTCGTGAAGTGCCACGGCAGGAAGCTGGTCGGGCCAACGCCGCGACCCTGGTGTGGACTCGAGCCAACCGGAGCGAGCGGTTCTTCGCTTACGTGGTATCTCAACTGGCGAAGGGTGCTCAGCCGGACATCGCCACGATGGGCGACGCCTGCTACGTCCTGCGCAGCACCGCCTTCTACAGCAACGGAAAGTTCGGGCTCGCCGACTTCGACCGGCTCGCCGAAATACCGCCGCTGCGGGTGCCGTACCGTGCGCAGATGCTGGCGGCGTGGCTGCTGCGCGAGTTCAGCTACGACCTGGTCGAGCATTGCGCCGCCCGCCGAAACCCCACCGCGGCAACGCTTTCCGGCGATTGGCGGCGGTACCTCGGCCTCGGCAACGCGACCGGACTCGGCATGGTCCCGTTCGTGGTGAACCATCCGCACATCCTCGACGCGTGGTGCTCGGCGCGAGAACTTCCGCTGGCCCGGGCCCTCGACACCGAGGCGGACGCCAGTTCGGTCCAGCGCGCGAGCGAACTCCTCGACCGCGCCCGCCGGTACTTCCGCGAACGCGACACCCTGGTGACCGCGCCGTACCTGACCGGCCCCGAACTGGCCGAACGGCTCGCCGGAATCGCTGCGCTGCTCAGCGAATTCCCCACCGGCGGCTTCCGGTGGCGGGACCTCGACGACCGAGCCGCGGAGTTCGGCGCCGAGGCCCGGGCTGTGCTGCACACCGTCCTCGTCGAGCTGGACGACTCGCTCGACGCGGAGATCGAACACCTGCTGACCTGCGACCAGCGGCGGCGAGTCGAAATCGGCCAGACCTGCGGACAGCTGCGCGACCTGCTGGCCGGCCAGTACGACTGGACCCGGCAATTCGACTTCGCCGATCCGAAGGAACAAGCGAGGTTCTGGTTCTCCGCCGAGGACAACGAGGAGCCCCGGCGCGGTCGGCGCGGCCAGGACCGCGGCGAATCGATGGAGCACCCGATCGACATCGCCCGCGCCGTGCACGCGCTCCGGCACGACCTGGCCGCTGCCGGCGCCGGCCGTTCGGTCGCGGAGTTTCTGCTGGAATTCCCGTGGCACCGCGGAATTGTCGCGCGCGTGCAGTCCGTCGCCGGACTCCGCTACGGCGAGGTCCGCGCGAACCTGCTCGCCGACGATTTCCTTCCGCTGCACCTGCAGCGATTCCAGCTCGCCCTCTACGGCATGGAGAACTACAGCCCGCAGTCCACCGACTGGTTGCGCGTCACGCTGTTCTCCGGCGCTCCCCGGGCGCGCGACGTCGAGTCCGGAGTGGACGACGACTGGCTCTTCACCCGCAAGCCCGGAAAGGAGTCCTGAGTGGACCCCCTGGAGCACGGCGACCTCACTGTCGTCGACGGACTGCAGATCAACAACTGGGACCGCAAGGTCCTGGAGGAACTGAAAGCCGGCGGCGTCACCGGCGTCAACGCGACCTGCGCGGTGTGGGAAGGCCCGCAGGAAACGCTGCGCGCGGTCGCGGACTGGTACGAACTCGCGCGGGACAACGCCGATCTGGCCGTCCTCGCCGAAAACGCCGACGACATCCGGAAAGCGAAGAGCGACGGCAGGCTCGCCGTGCTGCTCGGCTTCCAGAACACCTCGCCGTTCGGCGACGACTACCGGATGGTCGAGGTATTCCACCGGCTCGGCGTCCGGATCGCGCAGCTGACCTACAACATCCAGAACCTCGTCGGCGGCGCCTGCTACGACGAACACGATTCCGGGCTCACCGCGTACGGCCGGTTCATCGTCGCGGAAATGAACCGCGTCGGGATGCTGGTCGACCTGTCGCACGTCGGCAACCGCACGAGCCGCGACGCGATCGACGCCTCGGCCGGGCCGGTCGCGATCACGCACGCGAACCCCTCGTCGTTCGCGGATTCGCCGCGCAACAAGCCGGACGACGTGATCGAGGCCCTCGCCGCGCGCGGCGGAGTTCTCGGCTGTTGCTTGTACCCCAACGTGATCGGCGGCGAAAAGACGACCCGGCGGCAGTTCTGCGAAATGGTCGCGGGACTGGTCGAGAAGATCGGGCCGGACCACGTCGCGCTCGGCAGCGACTGCACGCGCAACTGGTCGCAGGACTACGTCGCGTGGCTGCGCAACGGCCGGTGGCGGCCCGCGTCCGCGGTGCCGGTGGAACCGCAATGGCCGGTGTGGCCCAGCTGGTTCGGCGGACCGGCCGATTTCCCCGCTCTCACCGAAGGGTTGCTGGAAGTGGGCCTGGAGGAAACGGTGGTGGCGCAGGTGCTGGGCGGCAACTGGCTCCGGTTGTTCGACACGGTGTTTCCCGGAGCCGGGCAATGACCGCGGCGAAGGCCGAGCGCGTTTCGCCGGCTGAAACGGTGCGGACCCGGGTGTCCGTGCGGGAGATTCACGAGGTCTCGCTGCGGGCGTTGCGAGCCTCGGGGCTCAGCAGCGGCGAAGCAGAGTACCTGGCCGAGATCATCGCGTCCGCCGAGGTCCACGAGGGCATCGGGCTCGACGCCTTGGCTGCCGAGACCGCGCGGATCCCGGCCGGACGGATCGGTCTCCGGTTGGAGCGTTGCGGTGGGTACGCCGTGGCGCACGATCCCGCTGCTCGCGGTCCGTTGCAGGCGTTCGTCCCGGCGTGCGAAACGGCAGCCGTGGTGGGCACGTTGGTCGTGCCCGGAATGGCCAGCGCTGCGGTGCTGGACTGGGCGGCGTTGGACATCGCCGAACGGGCTGGCCGGATACTGTCCCTTTCGGACGGTGGAGAGCGGACGGTGGTCACACCGGACGGAGATTTGCTCCGGCTTTCGGCTGAGGCTGAACCACGCCCGCCGGTCGCGGGTTTGGTCATCGAGCCGTTGCCCGAGGTTCCGGACGGACCAGTGATTTCCACTGCGGCGGAACGGAAGAAGCGGTATCGCGAGGCGGTCTCCCACGGCGTGTCCGTGGAGACTCCACTGTGGACTCTCGCGTATTCGATCGCGCGCGGGTTCCTGATTCCGGACCACCGGGAGGGCCGATGACCGAGCGCGAGCTGGTGGCGCATCCGCACGGACCTCGCCCCTACGCCGGCGCCGCGGTGCACGGCGGCGTGATCTGGGCGTGCGGGCAGGTTCCGGCACGGCGGGACGGCAGCGTCCCGGAAGAAATCGACGAGCAGGTACGGGTCGCCCTCGACAACCTCGAGGACACCCTGCGGGCCGCGGGAGGGAGCCTGCGCACCCTGCTCAAACTGACGGTGTTCCTCGCCGACCTCGGCGAGTTCGACGCCTACCACCAGGCTTACCTCGACCGTTTCGCCGGCATCGACCTGCCGCCGCGGACCACGGTCCAGGTCGCCGGATTCCGGGGGACGAAACGCATCGAGATCGACGCCGTGGCGGCGGTCGGCAGCGAGGAGACCAACCGACATGAAGACTGACCGCGCACCGGACAACGCTGTCCGGGCGACCCTGGATTCGGCCCGGCTCAACGGGTTCCACCGCAAGCTCGCGCTGTACTCGTCCGGCGGGCCGTTCCTGGACGGCTACATCCTCAGCATCATCGGCATCGCGCTGGTGCAGATCGGCCCGCAGTGGCGGATGGACTCGCTGTGGTCCGGCCTGATCGGCGCGTCCGCGCTGGTCGGCGTGTTCATCGGGGGAGCGGTGTTCGGCCCGCTCACCGACCGCATCGGCCGGAAACTGATGTACACGATCGACCTGATCGCCATCATCGTGTGCTCGGTGCTGCAGTTCTTCGTCGCCGACGCGGCGCAGTTGTTCGTGCTGCGGCTGCTGATCGGCATCGCGGTGGGCGCCGACTATCCCATCGCGACCGCGCTGGTCACCGAATTCGCGCCGAAGGCGTGGCGGGCCCGGCTGGTCGGCGGGCTGAACGCGATGTGGTTCGTCGGCGCGACGGTGGCCGCGTTCGTCGGGTTCTTCCTGCTGAACGTGGACCAGGGCTGGAAGTGGATGCTGCTGTCGTCGGCGGTGCCCGCGCTGCTGATCGTCGTCGCCCGCACCAGCATTCCGGAATCGCCGCGCTGGCTGCACAGCAAGGGCCGCGACGCCGAAGCCTTGGAAGTGCTGCGCGCGACGATCGGCGAGCACGCGACGCTCGACGATCTTCCCGAAGCCGAAACGAAAACCCCGATGTCCGCGTTGTGGCGCGGCGGATATCTCAAGCGGGTCGTGTTCATCTCGATTTTCTGGACGTGCACGGTCGTGCCGCTGTTCGCGATCTACGCGTTCGGCCCGCAAATCCTCGAACTGTTCAACCTCGGCGGCGGCAACCTGTCGCACCTGGGCTACGGGCTGATCAATTTCTTCTTCTTCGTCGGCAATATCGCCGCCCTGCTGCTGGTGGACCGCCTCGGCCGTCGTCCGGTGCTGATCTGGGGCTTCGCCATCTCCGCGGCCGGGCTCTTCTACCTCGGCCTGCAACCGGGAGCCGCGCTGTGGCTGATCACGCTCGCCTTCGCGGTGTACGCCGTGTTCAACGGCGGACCGTCCATTTTGGAGTGGATCTACCCGAACGAACTGTTCCCGACCGAGGTCCGCGCGTCGGCGGTGGGCCTGTGCACCGGAATCAGCCGAATCGGGGCGGCTGTAGGTACCTTCGCGACGCCGTGGTCGCTCACGAATCTCGGGTTGTCGGCGACGATGTACATCGCGGCCGGGATTGCCGCGCTGGGTGCGGTGGTGAGTGTGTTCATGGCTCCGGAGACGAAGAACGTCGATCTGCACGTGGCTTCTTCGCTGAGCTGAAGCCCGGGCCCGGCGCATCCACTGCGCCGGGCCCGTTCTGGTTCAGTTCTTGTTAGTGCCCGGGGTGAGCACCTTGTCGATCACGAAAACGGTCGCGTTCTTGGTCGGGATGTTCCCGCACAGAATCTTCGCGCCGTTCACCGTCAGGTTCTCGCCGGAACCTTCGATCTTCAGCGGCCCGCCCGCGGTGTTGAGCGACGTGACGGTACCGGCTTGTTCGAGGCTCTTGGCGTCGTAGCGCTTGCCCACGACGTGGTATTGCAGGATCGGCGCGAGCTGGTTCGGGTTGGCCGCCAGTTCCTTGAATTTCGCCTCGCCGAGGGCGTTGAACGCCGGGTCGGCCGGGGCGAAGACGGTGATGGCCTGCTGGCTGTTGAGCGTGTCGACCAGGTTGGTGGCCTTGACCGCCGCGACCAGCTTCGTGAGCAGCGGGTTCGTCGAGGCCGCGGACGCGACCGGCTGCGGGCCCATCGAGTCGAGCGAACCCGGCGCGCTGCCCTGCGGCAGCTGGGAACAGGCGGGGCCGAAGACCTGGTCGTTGGTGGTGACGCCGGAGCTGCTGCTGGACATCGGCGCGGACATCGGGGTCGAGGACGGCATCGCCGACGGGCTGGTGCCGTTCGAGGCGTTGTCGCCGGTGCTGCCGCACGCGGTGAGGGCGAGGGCGGCAGCGGCGCCGATACCGGCGAGGCGAAGGGTCTTCACGGGAGTCTCCGTTCACAGTGGACTGTTCAGCAGGGATTCGGCGCCGGGCCGGCGTCGGATTGGTCAGGAAGCGAGAAAAGTCGTGGAATGCCATCCGGTCGCGCCGTCGGGTACGGTGCCAGCGCGTTCTTCCGTTTGGGTGTAGCCGGATTTGTCGGTGGCGCGCACGAAAACCTGGTGCGTGCCGGGCTTCACCGAGATCTGGGTCCACCACATCCGCCAGGTGTTCGGATTCACTTCGGCGGACAGCGTGGTCGGCTGCCAGGACCCGCCGTCCACTTTGATCTCGACGGACGCGATCCCGGTGTGCTGAGCCCAGGCGACGCCCGCGATCCGTACCGTCCCGGCGGCAACGTTCTCGAAGCCCTTGGGCGTGTCGATCCGCGATTCGGTTTTGATCGGCGCCCGCTCGCCCCAGCCGCGGCGGAGCCAGTACGCCTGGCGGGCCTTCCACGTGGTGACCTCGATGTCCACCACCCATTTGACCGCCGAGACGTACCCGTAGAGCCCGGGCGTGACCAGCCGGGCGGGAAAGCCGTGCTCCAGCGGCAGCGGCTCGCGGTTCATCCCGAGCGCGAGCATCGCGCCGCGCGAACGGTCCAGCGCGGCGGCGACCGGGGTGCCGGACGTCCAACCGTCCACACTGGAACAGAACAGCTGCTCCGCGCCCGGCCGCACGCCGGCTTCCGCGAGCAGGTCGGCGAGGTCGACGCCGACGAAGTTCGAAGTAGACACGTAATCGCCGCCGACCTCATTGGACACGCAGGTCATCGTCACCGTGCGCTCGACCAGCGGCCGGTCGCGCAGATCGCGGTAGCGGTACCGGACTTCCCGTTCGACCATCCCGTGGATCCGCAGGCTCCAGTCCTCCGTGCGCACCTGCGGAACCGACAAGGCGGTGTCGACGCGGTAGAAGTTCCGGTTGGGCGTGAGGAACGGCGGAGTCCCGAGCCTGGCGAAATCCGCGTCCGCGGGAATCGGCGAGGCCGAAACCGCGGGCACGAGCGGCCCTGCCGCCTCCCGGGAAGCGGTCGCGTCCCGCGTTCCGCTGATCGCCTGCCCGGCGCCGCCGAGAACTCCGGCCCCGACGACGGTCCCGACGCTGCCGAGCAAGAACGACCGCCGGGAGGAATCCGTCGTCTGCTGTCGCGTCGCTATTCGGTGCAGCAGAAGGAAAACCGCCACCCCGACGAGCAGGCTGGCCAGGGGAGCGAGCACCGCGACCGCGGGCAGGTCCGGCCGCGCGGCCACCGCCACCCCGCCGATCAGTCCAAACGCGACAATGAGCGCGACGCCGGGCCACGGCGCTCGCCGAGACATCAGCCCGGCAGCCGCGGACACGATCAGCAACACCGCCGCCATCCCGCCGAGGAGGACGGCCTTGTCGTAGGTGCCGAAGGTCCGCACCGCGAAGTCCTTCACCGGCAGCGGGGTCAGGTCGATGGCTCCGTTGCCGACCGCGAGGTACGGCGAAGCGTTGACGTTGCCGAACGACGCCGCCAGGTGCCCGGCGGCGAGCGCCGCGACCAGGGCGAGCACGCCGCACAGAGCTGCCGGGAGGATCCGCAGACGGGAGGTCATGGCAGGTATTCGGCGCCGGGCCGGCCGCGGATGGGTGGATGCCGGTCACCCGTCCGGGTAGCCGCGCGGGTCCGGGACACCTTTTTCGCCGCATTTGTGCGATCTCGTGCGCACGCGGCCGTTCTGTCGGCTAAATTCCCGGTCGACTCCGAATGGAGCGGGTGATTCGGGAGAATGGGGACGCCGATGCGGCGACTTGTGAGCATTGCGGCCTGCCTGGGAGTGCTGGCCGCCACCACCGCGTGCGGAGGCGGGTCCGTCCCGACCGGCCTGGCCACCGACCAGGCCGGACCGGCCGGGCAGCCGCCCGCTTCGTCCGCTCAGCCGGAGGCCGTCACCGCCGATCCGCCGCTGGCGTTCGACACCAGCAAGGGCGTTTCGCTGCCCCGCACGGCGCTGCAGGCCAACATGGGCGGCTCTGTGACGTCGAAGTTCATGACGCTGCGCGACCGCACCGGCTACATCATCGCCCCCGAATCGCTGAGCGCCGTCGACGTGCTCACCGGCGGAGAGAAGTGGAACACCAAGATCGAGGGCCCGGCGGCCGACCCGAACGCGCACAAGGGTCCGTTCGTCGAGCAGAGCGGCCCGCGCCCGCCGCTGGTCACCGACAAACTCGCCGTCGGGGCCGTCCCTCTCCGGATGCCCGAGCAGGGCACCACGCCCGGGTACATCGCGCTCGCTGTCCTCGCGGTGAACCCCGAGACCGGGGCCAAGCTCTGGCAGACGAACACCAAGATCGCCGACGACCAGTACGGGATCAGCGGCGACCGTTCGGTCACGCACGTCGTCGCGGTCACCGACAAGGCAGTGGTCGCCAGCTTCACGCAGTCGGAGGGCAACCTCACCGTCGGACTGGACCCGGCGACCGGGAAACAGCTGTGGGAGCGCAAGGACTTCGACGCGGGCAGCGCGAACGGCGACCTCGTCGTCGGCGTTGCCTCGAAGGTGACCCCGGACTCGGCCGAGGTCCAGCCGATCGCCCTCGACGCCGCGACCGGCCAGCAGAAGTGGGCCGGAGCCAAGGCGACCTCGGTGGAACTGCTGCAGGCCGACCCGGCGATGGTCGTGATGAAGTTCAACGAGGCCGGCACCGGACACGCCTTCCTGAAGTTCCTCGACGCGGCGACCGGCGCGGAGAAGTTCTCCGTGGAAGGCACCCGCAACCTCGGCCCCGACTCGTACGGCGACTGCCTGTACGACGAACAGTCGGTGCTCGCCTGTACCGACTCCGGCGTGCTGACCGCGTACGACGCGAAGGCCGGGACGAAACTCTGGAGCCTGCCGGACGCGGCCGCGAACCGCGTCCCGCCGGGCGGCCTGACCGTCGCCTGGCACGGCGCGCTGTACGGCTACACCAACGGGAAGCAGCCGATCGTCCTCGACGCGAAAACCGGCAAGGACCTGTCCACCAGCGTCGGCTTCGTGCCGGACTGGGTCAGCAAGTACGCCGCGGCCGGCGTCGACCAGGACGGTTCGCCCAAGGCCTACCCGGTCAAGAAGTAGTTCGCGCCGGCGCGCCGTCCTCCGCGAGGATCTGCTCGCGGAGGATGTCCGCGTGCCCGCAGTGCTGCGCGAGTTCGCGCAGAACGTGCAGGTAGACGAACCGCAGCGGCAGCGGGCCGCGCCGGTTGCCGGGCAGCAGGTCGGTCAGTTCGAGCGACGCGGTGGCCCGGCGGGCGGCGTCGCACGCTTCGCGGTGCGCGCGCTGGACGGACTCGATGGTGTCGTCGTCGGTGAGGTCGAACGTTTCGTCCGGCGTCTCCGGGATCCCGATTTCGGCGCGCGAACGGCCGGTGACGGCCTCGTCGAACCAGACCTTCTCCACGACGGTCACGTGTTTGACCAGGCCGAGCAGCGTGGTCTTCGACGGCACGAGCGAACGGCGGGCCTGCTCCTCGGTGAGCCCGTCGAGGCAGTGCTGGAGCGCCTCGCGGTGCTCGTTGACGAAGTACTCGAACTGGTCCTTGGCGGAGCTGTTGATCGCTGATTCCATGGGCACGGGACCAGCTTGCCGGATCCCGGCTTCCAGGTGAAGGCGCGGTCGCCCGGGGGAACGACCACCGGGACGGGCGGGCGGCGGGCCGGAACCTCGTCGAGCGCGCGCTGGCGCGGCTAGGGCGCGGACCGGGTCTTCCCCGCACCGAGCCGCGCCAGCGCGGTTTCCACCGCATTGACCTCCGCGAACCGGCCTTGTGCGCGGAACAGGTCGAGCGCGAGCTGCCAGACCGTGCGGGCCTTGCCGGCCTCGCCCATCGCGAGGTGGGTGTGGCCGAGGTGTTCGAGGGTGTCGGCTTCCAGATAGGTGTTGCCGGATTCCCGGTACAGCGCGAGCGCTTCGCGGTAGTGCTCGACGGCGTCGGCGTGGCGGCCGGTGTGGTGGGCGATGTGCGCGAGGCTGTCGAGGACGTCGGCCACCGCCGGATGGCGCTCCTCGCGGTACAGCCGGAGCGCGCGTTCGCAATGCGGCCGGGCCTGTTCGTGCTGTCCGAGGAGCGTGAGATACCAGCCGACGCCGTTGTGCGCCTGGGCCTCCCAGACCGGGTTGCCGAGCGGGCGGAACAGCTCCAGCGAGCGCTGCGCGTGCCGGAGCGCGGCGCGGTGGTCGCCGTGCAGTTCCCAGGCCTGGGCGAGGTCGTGCTCGATAATGGCTTGGACGCGCTGGTCGTCGCCGCGGCTGGCCAGGTCCAGGGCCTCGGCGAGGTGGGCGAGGGCGTCGTCGTGCCGGGCTCCGCGGGCGCAGGCGAGGCCGTAGCGGCGGTGCGCGAGGACGCGGGTTTCCGGGGTGCCCAGCGCGTCGGCGGCCTGCACCGCCAGCGGCCAGACGGCGAGGTCCTCGTGCAGGAATCCGCGCCGGTAGTGGTAGGCGGTCAGGGCCCAGGCGATCTGCCACCCGGGCTGGTGCCAGGCTTGGGCGCAGGCGATTCGCTGGGTGTCCAGGAGACAGTCGTGGTCCGCGTCGAACCAGTCGAGGGCTTCGTCGGCGCTCGCCGGCGGATGCGGATAGGGATGGTCGTGTCCGGTGTCGATGCCGGGCGGGAGGACGCCGTGCGGATGCAGGACGCGGTTTCCGGCCAAGGCGGTGCCGGTGTAGTAGCCGGTCACGCGCAGCAGCGCCGCGGTGCGGTCCTCGGCGGGGAGACTGGCATGGGTTTTCGCGAAAAGGCGGACCAGGTCGTGCATCCGGTAGCGGCCGGGCGTGTCCTGCTCCACGAGCGAAACCCGTTCCAGCGCACGGAGAATCGCCGCGATGGCGTTCGGGGGCACTCCGGTGAGGTTGGCCGCGGCGCGGACACTGATGTCCGGTCCCGGTGCGAGGCCGAGCAATTCGAACACCTCGGCGTGCTGCGGCGGGAGCGCGCGCAGGGACCACGACAGGACCGCGGCGACACTGGCGTCGCCGTCGTCGAGTGCGCTCGCGTCGGTGATCTCGGCGGCCAGCGCGGCCAACGGGAAACCGGGGTGCTCGGCGGCGCGCGCGGCGAGAATTCCCAGTGCCAGAGGAGAACCCGCGCAACGCGTGACGAGTTGCTCGGCCGCGTCGGGGTCCGCGTCGAGATAATCCGGGCCGAGCCGGGCGGTCAGGACACTTCGGGCGTGCGGCGCGGGCAACGGCCGGACCGCGAGCGGCGCGGCGCCGTGCTTGGTCGTCAGGCCGGTCAGGCGATCGCGGCTGGTGACGACGACGGCGCACCCCGGATCGCCCGGCAGGAGCGGCATGACCTGGCTCGTGTCGCGGGCGTTGTCGAGGACGACGAGGACGCGTTTCCCGGCGAGAAGAGTGCGGTAGAGCGCGGTCTGGGCGTCGGGTTCCGCGGGGATGGCGGTGCCGGTGACGCCGAGCGCGTGCAGAAAACCCCGCAGTGCGACGTCGGGCGCGGTCGGGTCTCCGTCCGGGCTGAACCCCCGCAGGTCGACGTAGAGCCGGCCGTCCGGAAACGCGGCGGATTGCCGGTGCGCCCAATGCAGCGCGAGTGCGGTTTTGCCCATGCCGCCACCGCCGTGCAGGACGGTGATCGGGACCGTGGCGTGGTCTTCGGCGAGGGTGTCGAGCTGGCGGAGTTCGTCGTCGCGGCCGGCGAACCGCGGCGGCGGGGGCGGGAGCTGCTGGGGGACCGGCGCGGCCCACGCCCGCGGCGGCGCGGGAGCGGGGGTCTGGGCGGCGAGGATGTCCTCGTGTACTGCGCGCAGGTGCGGAGACGGGTCGGCGCCGAGTTCGTCGAGCAGCATCGTGCGGGTGCGCTGGTAGCGGGCGAGGGCTTCGTCGGTGCGGCCGCTGTCGTGCAGGGCGCGCATGAGAGCGGCGGCGATGCGTTCGTCCAGCGGGTACTCGTCCGCGCGCCGGGCCAGCAGGCCGAGGACGGCGCCGTGGTGGCCGCGGCGCAGTTGCCGGTCGGCGTAGTCGAGTTCGGCGGCGGTGCGCTGGCGGGTGAGGGAATGCCGGACGGAGTCGGCCCACGCCGAATCGAGCCCGAGCAAGGCGTCGCCGCGCCACTGGGCCAAGGCACGCTCGTACAGCTGCGCGGCCTCGCCGTCGTCGGCCGTCGCGCGCGCCCGGCTGACGAGGTTGGTGAACTGGTGCAGATCGAGCGCGTCCGGCTCCGGCAGCGGGAGCACGTACCCGCCGGAACGGCGTTCGATGGCCCCGCCGTACGGCTGCAGGACCCGGCGCAGGCGGGCGATGTAGGTCTGCAACGCGTTCGCGACCTGCGACGGCGGCTGCTCGCCCCACACCCGGGTCACCAGCTGGCCGGCCGGGACGACGCGGCCGGCGTCGAGCACCAGCGCGGCGAGCACCAGCCGCTGCCGGGCGTGCCCGACCGCCAGCGCCTCGCCGCCCGCGACCGCGCCGACCTCGCCCAGCACCCGGAACTCCAGCGTCATTCCGCAGCCTCCCCGGTCCACCGGACGAGGCTAAAGCATGGAACGGGTCAAGGCGCTGCTTTTCCAGCGGGGCCAAGACGTGGCTGCGGCACGGGCCCCAGCGCGTCGAGTCCGCACACCGCGGTCGGCCGGGCCCGCGAGGAATGGGCGACCCTGCGGCGGGTGATGATGGCGTCGGGAGTCCTGGTCGGGCGTCGCGCATCCGAGGCGGTTCATGCGCGAGGTCGTCGGCGTTCGTCCCCGCGACCGCTCCCGCGACGGCCCCGAAAACGTTGACCAGCGCGATAAACGACGGCTGAAGCCAGCAGACGACTTGCGCTGCCTGGTTCGGCACCGGCGTGCCGCTGGCGTCGAGCGCTTTCTCGCCCGGCCGCGAAGCGAGACCAGACCGAACAAGGCGCAGGGGAACCACTGGCCGGGCAAGGGATTCCAGAGCCGCCCCACGGCGCGGAGCACCGGTCATGGCGGCGAAGCAGTGATTGAACGGTGACGAAATCGCTGACGTTCTTCCTGCCTGCCGTCGCCGAGGTTGCCGCTCGTCGGTTCGGCGGTGGCGAAGGTTTTGGCGATGGACCTGACACGACTCGCTGCGACTCGGGTTCTCCGAAGTCGCGGCGAGGCGCGGGCACGTTACGTCAGCTCGATCCGGCGGCCACCAGTTTCGCCGAGATCGGTTCCAGCACGGCGATCAGTTCCTCCAGTTCGGCGGTGCTCAGTGCTTCGTACGGTGCGGCGGCGAGTTCGTCGGTGAGGGTTTCGATGCGGGCTTTGAGTTCTCGGCCCGCGTCGGTGAACCGGCTCTCGGCGTCGACGAGACCGCGTTCGCGCAAGCCGTTCATGAGCGCGGCCAGCCGCTTCTTCGGCAGGTGCTGGACCCGCCCGAACGACTCCGGCGGATGGATGCCCATCTCCAGCGCGGACAGCAGGTGCGCCTCCCCGCCGCCGATCCGGGCGCTGACCAGCGCGGCGATGTGCCCGTCCCCGCGGTGCTCGCGCAGCATGGTCGCGGAATGCCACAGCCGCGCGACCGGATCGGCGGGCACCGGCAGAGTGCGCATCCCGGCGTACATCACCCGCCCGGCGAGCGGGGCGCTCGTCGCGGCTTTGGCGGTGAGGTCGGCGGCGCGCACCAGCTCGCGGGAGCCGGCCAGTTCGGGGCCGAGAATCCGGCGCACCGAGGCCGCGCTGCCGCGTTCCCGCGCGGCGACGGACGCCTCGGGCGGGGCCGTCTCCCACGCGCTCGGGATGTGCCGCGCGACTTCACCGTCGGCGAAGTTGTAGAAAGCCGCGTGGACCACCTCCGCCGGCACCCGCCCCAACGGAGCGGCCCGGCTGGCGAAGTAACCGTCCCAGTAGGTGCGGTGGCCGAGTGCGGCCAGCTCGTCGTTGCATTCGTCGGCTAAGAAGGTGACGAGGCAGATCGGCTCCAGAAGCTCGAACATCCGCCGGGCAGTGCTGGTCATCGCTGCATCATGCCAGTGCGGTGAGGAAAACATCGGCGATTTGCTCGCCCAGGTCGACCGTCGCGGCCGCGGTGGCCGGGCTCTTCCCGGAAGGGGAGCGGAGGACGACCTCGGCTCGGTACTGCCCGCGCCGGGTCATCACGTTGAGGGCTCGGGTCGGCTGAGCGAGCGTGACGGACACAGTGTCCTCTCCGGCGAACCGGATCTGGTCGCCGCGCTCGAGATCCGTGCTGGTGCCGTTCACGGTCAACCGGAGCGGCCCGAGGGCGGTGAAAAGCCGGTCGATGCCCGGGAAAGCCGAGAACGGTGCGTCTTCGAGAAGGTCCGCGACGCTGATCCGCCACCGCGGTTCGCCAGCGGGATCGGTGTCGGCGGCGAGTTCCCGGGTGGTGCCCGCGCCGTTGCGCCAGGGGACCGGGGTGACTTCGGACGGGATGAGCATCAGGCCATCTCACTCGTTCCGCCCGGCGAAGGCAAACCCCGCCGGGCGGGATTTCCGCGACGCCCTGCTACGTTCGGGAAGCGGATCGGCGCGGCGAATTCCCTTTGGCCGCACCAGCTTCCGTACGGCTCAGGGCTTGCGCGCCACCCCGGCCAGCATCGCGGCCTCGCTCGGATCCGCGAACTCGACCACCGGGGTGTTCAGCCCGCCTTCTTCGGGATGCCACGCGGCCGTCCACGTGACACCGGGATCCAGCAGGTCGAAATCGCCGAACAGCGCGCGGATCTCCGCGTTCGAGCGCAGCACGTGCTTGCTGACGTTGGTGTCGTACAGCTGGATCACCGCGTGCAGCTGCCGGGCGATGTCCTCGGGCAGCCCCTCGTGGGTGAGCTGCGACAGGACCAGATACGACCCGGAAGGCAGCATTTCCCGGTACCGAGCGATGGCGTCGGGCCCGAGGTCGCGCCCGTCCGGCCCCGGCTGCTGGATGTGCAGGACCGCGGTGACCAGCAGGGCGAGCGGCTGGTCGAGGTCGATGACGCCGGTGTCCGCGACGGATTGCCACAGCGCGTCCGGTTCGCGCAGGTCGCCCTGGATCACCGCGTGGCGTTCCGGATCGCCGTGGCGCTCCAGCAGGATCCGGGAATGCGCGACCGCGACGGGTTCGCTGTCGATGTACACGACGCGGGAATCCTCCGCGACCTCGTCGGCGATCTGGTGCACGTTGCCCATCGTGGGCACGCCGGAGCCGATGTCGACGAACTGGCGCACGCCGAGGCGCACGAGGTGCCGCACCGCACGGTGCAGGAAGGCGCGGTTGGCCCGGGCGCAGTACCTCCCGGCGGGGAACGCCGAAAGGACCATCTTGCCGAACTCGCGGTCGATGGCCCAGTTGGCCGTGCCGCCGAGATACCAGTCGTAAACCCGCGCCACGCTGGGCCGGTCGAGGTCCACGCCCGGGATGGGCTCTTCAGGTCCTTGCGCCACGCCGCCTCCCCCGCAGTCGTGCCCCCGATCGTAGCCAATCCGCGAGATCCCGCAGGGCCGCCGTCCGGTCCGGGCGCCCGATCAGTGGTCTGAACAACCGGGTCGTCGGCTTTGAGTAGGCTGGCGCCCACGACTTCATTGGGGGGAACCATGACTGAGGAAATCGAACCCGCGTCCCGGCCCGCCGTCCGTTTCCCGGGCATCAGCCCGAGAGCCTACGAGCACCCGGTCGACCGCGGCGCGCTCGCCACCCTGCGCGCGGTGCCCGGTTTCGCCCAGGTGATCAAGGCGGTCTCCGGCTTCTACAACGAACGCGGCGAACGGCTGATGGCGCTGGCCTCGTCGATCCGCGTGGGACCGCGGCAGTACCCGGAACTCGACCGGCTGCGCCACGAATGCGCCGAGACGCTCGATCTGCCCGCCGTGCCGAACCTGTTCGTCTACCAGGACCCGCGGCTGCAGGCGTCCGCGCTGGGCATGGACGAGCCGTTCATCCGGATCAGCACCGCGCTCGTCGACCAGCTGAGCCACGAATCGCTGCGGTTCGCCATCGGCCACGAAATGGGGCACGTGCTGTCCGGGCACGCGGTCTACCGCACGATCATGGTGCGCCTGATCAACCTCCAGATGTCGATGTCCTGGACCCCGGTCAGCGCACTCGGCATCCGGGCGATCATCGCGGCGCTGAGCGAGTGGTACCGCAAGGCCGAACTCTCGTGCGACCGCGCGGGCCTGCTCTGCGGCCAGGACCCGACCGCGGCGCTGCGCGCGCAGATCCAGCTCGCCGGCGGCGTCGACCCGTCCCGCATCGACATCCCGTCCTTCCTCCAGCAGGGAGCGGAATACGAGGCGGGCGAGGACATCCGCGACAGCCTGCTGAAACTGAAATACGTCGAGACCGAGACCCATCCATTCGCCGTGGTCCGGGCGACGCAGCTGCAGAAATGGGCCGCGGCGGCGGAATACCGGGCCATCCTGACCGGCGACTACCCCCGCCGGGACGACGACGCGCCGACGACGGACTGGAAGGACGACCTCAAGTCCGCGGCGAAGTCGTACAAGGACTCCTGGACCGCCTCGGCCGACCCGCTGACGAAGGTCTTCACCGACGTCGGGGAGACGGTCGCGGACACGGCGAGCAAGGTGTGGGCCAAGTTCGGCGGGGGCTCGGAGAATGGACACGGCTGAGGTCGGCTGGGGATTTTCTCAGTTGGCGGCGGCTTTGTTCGTCTTGCCGCGCAAAGGTTTTCCGGCGCTGTTCTCGTGAGGCGGGCCGGAGCTGTCCGGCAGGAACTGAGCCGCGAGCGACTGTGCGGTGACGGTGAGCGTGGCGATGTCCAGCCCGGCTCGTGAACACGAGCCCTTGCCGCGCGGCCAGGAGCGCGCGGCTGAGTTCGCCGCTGTCCGGCTGTCTGGCCGACACCGAAGGCCTGCGCTTCACGCTCGGCGCGGTGCTCGTGGTGTTCGGGGTGGTGATCCGCAGCGGCGGGGCACCCGGGCCGCGCCGCGCGCCGGAGGTCCGACGGGAACAGAGCACGCCATGACAGTCCGGGCGGTACGCCAAACGTTGCTGGTCGACCCGATTTGGACCGCAAGCCGCGCAAGGCCCAGGTGATCGACGTGTACGAGGTCCCGCGTCGCACTGGAAGCCGAGGCAGGCGGTCTGGCCGCGACCCGGCGCACCGTCGCCGACCTCGCCCTGCACGGCGCAGTCGTCGCGGCGGCGCACAATCCGGTGCCGCTTTTGACGTGTTCGATTCCATCCTCGACGCGATGCGCGCCGTGGCCGCCAGCGTCACCACGCTGGGCACCGACGAGAAACCCGGACGCCGTCGCGCAGGCCACACCCTGGCCCAGCTCCGCCGCGGTCAGCCCCGCGCCGCGGTCCGGGCCCGGCGGTCTCCCTCCTCGGTGTTCGACAGCCAGCACAACCCCAGCCCGGGAGACCAGCCGACCGCCTGGCAGTCGCGGACAACGCGCTCGACGGTGTCCTCCACGGACGAGGCGGCCCACGGCTCGAACCCCGTGTCACCGATCTCTCCGACGACCATCAGCCCTTCGCGAAGCAGATAGCCGAGAACAGCGGCGAAAAACCCGGCGAAGCGGTCGCTGTCTTTAGGGACGACCTGGGAGACGTTCCAGATCAGCGAATCGACCGGGACCCAGTCGTCGAGCCCCTCGTCGAGCGTCGGGGCCGCGACCCGTTCGATTTCCTGCCGCTCATCCATCGAGATGCACCTTCAGCCGTTTGCCGTCCGCCGTGACGATGTCGATTGTTTCGCCGCTCGATTTGGAGGTCAGTCGCCATTGGATGGTAGTGCCGTCTGGAAGCGCGAACACATCGGGAATCTTGTCTCCCCGCGGCGGAAGCTTCTGCGCACCCGCGGTCCAATGGTCGAACAGGGTCCGCAATTCAGTGGCGCTCGACACGGTTTTCACGCCGCTGTTCTTGCCGAGGGGCAGTGCGTCGAAGGACTCGCGCCAGCCTTTGGAACCGTTCTTCGCCGCGAGTTCGATCCCGCGGGAGACCTTGGCCGCCCGTTCGACGGCGAGGAGTTTCTTGAGCGCGCCGCCGCCGACCGGGATGGCGGCCATGCCGTAGAGGGCGCGTTCGAAACCGTCGAGTTCCTGCTGGGTGAACGCGTCCTTCCCGGCGATCGCCTCGACCGCGCTCTTGACGCTGCCGATCCCGGGAAGGACGTCCGTCACCGCCGACAGGACCGCCTTGACGTCCGGGTTGAGCGAGCCCGAGCGGGTCGGGTGGCCGAACGCCTCGTCGAAATCGAAGGTGATGCCCTTCAGCGACAACCCGCCTACCGGCATCCACGGCGTGGCCGTGAATTTGTCCAGGGTGCGGTTCGCCTCGGCGAGGATCGCGTTCGCCGCGGCCAGATCGCGCCGGGCTCCGGCGAAATCGCGGTCGGCCTGTGCCATGGCGGTGCGGATCTGGGCGGCGCTCGCGTCCAGCTGGGCCGCGGCCTGCGCGATGCCGGCCGCGGTGGCTGCCAGACCGCGGTTGTTGGCTTCCAGCGCGGCGACGTCGATGTGGATGTCCAGATCCGGGAGCGCGTTGAACTGCGCGATGGCGGTCTTGGCGATCGCGGCCAGTTCGGGCAGCGACTTCACGACGACCGACGTCGCGACGACGGTGTCGCGCAACGGCTGCAGCGCGTCCTCGCGGAAGTGATCGAGTGCTTGATTCGCCCGCGACACGTCCCCGGCGTCGATCGCCTTGCCGACCTCGTCCAGGGACCGGGCGGCTTCCTCGAGCGCGTGGCCCGCGACCTCGCCGATGCCCTGGCGCAGGTGCCCGAGCACCAACGCGCCCAACTGGGTGCGGGCGACCGCCTTGCCCACCACGAGCGCCGCTTTGGCCCGGTCCGCGGCCTTGCACACCGCCAGCTCCGGATGCCGGTCGCAGAGCCCGGCCGCCTGGGCGGGGCCGGGCATCGCCACGAACATCGCGACAATCGCGACGACGAGACCGACGACGCCTCCGCGGCATGCGGCCTTAATCCGGGAACGCACCCGTGTCCTCCTTGATTCTTGATCAGCGGAAAGGAGCGTAAGACACGTCCACGGGCGCGAGCGGCCGCCAGGACGATTTGTGTCGGTGCGCACAAATAGGTAACGAAAACGTCGCTTCGGCGGGCGGGAATGAATGGCGCGGAAATGCGCTCGGCGCTGATTGCCGCCTCCGAAACGGGTTGTGCGGGCGGCCGAGTCCGCACACCCCGCCGTAGAGTGGGGAGCGCTGTCGACGAAGGAGCAGACGTTGGGCTCGCAGCAGAATTCGCTCACCGAACGGGCGATCGACCTTCGGTACGAAGGGCGAAGCGATGAAGCCATCGCCCTGTTGAAGCAGGCTGTCGAGCTTGGCGAGCCGGAAGCTCTCCGGGAACTCGCTTACGCGTTGCTGGGCTCTCCGGATCCGGCGGCAGCGGTCCGATTGGTCAAAAAGGCGGTCAAACGAGGCAGGACGGACCTCTGGAGCCTGTTGGCTTCGCTAGCGGCTGACCTCGGCCAGGCAAGGACCGCCGACCGGGCGTATCGGGCCGCGATCGAAGCGGGAGACCTCTCCGCGCTCAACGATTACGGTGTCTTTCTTCGCGACCAGGAGCGGTATCGCGAGGCGGTCGAGGTTCTCCGGCGGGCGTGCGACCACGGCGATGTGCTGGCCCCGGGGAATCTTGTCGCGACGTATGCCGACGACTTGTCGGACCTGCCTGCGGCGATCGAAACCGGGGAGCGATACGCGGACCCCGAACGGCCGTCGGTCTATCCAGCGCTGGCTGTCGCCTACGCACGAGCCGGTCAGCTCGGCAAGGCGGACGACTTGTTCCGGCAGGGGATCGCGGCCGGCGCGAGGAAAGCGCATCAAGCGTATGCGTGGTTCCTCTGGGACGACAAGAAGGACGTCGTCGCGGCGGAACGGCAGTTCTGGCTCGCGTTCGAAGCCGACGAGCCCGGCTGGAGTCTCGGGCTGGGCGAGTTGCTGACCGAACTCGGCCGCGTCGCGGAGGCCCGGGCCGTGCTGGAGCGAGGCGCGGAATGGGGCGATCTGGACGCACGTGCCCTGCTCGAGGAACTGGACCGCTGATCCGTAACCCTCGGCGGCCGAGGGGCGACCAGTTTGGTTGCCGGGGTGTGTCGAAACCGCCGTGGCCCGTTCGTGGAAGAGGTGAGGGTTCGGCGGTGGGCCGGGCCACGAGGAGAGGGCGTCACCATGGCTGGCACGACCGACCGCGAAACCAAGCCGCTGCGATTCGGAGTGGTTGCTCCGATCACCTCCGACTTGCCGACCTGGCGCGATCAGCTCCGCGGCCTGGCGGACACGGGCTATTCGACGATCTTGATGCCCGACGTGCCGCAGTGGCAGCCGGCGCCGGGCCCGGCGCTCGCTGTCGCGGCGACGGTCACTGACCTGCGCGTGGGCACCTGGGTGTACGCGTCTCCCGTCCGGCCGGCGTGGAGCACCGCGTGGGAGGCGCACTCCTTGTCCGTGCTCACCGAGGGCCGCTTCGAGATGGGCATCGGGACCGGCCGGCCGGGGATCGCCGGCCAGCTGCGCGACCTCGGCCTGCCGACCCCGCCCGCGGGCCAGCGGTCGGAGCAGGTGCGGGAGGTGATCGCGGCCTTGCGGGAGCTGGACGGCCCGGACTCGCATACTCCGGTCGTGGTGGCCGCGGGCGGGCCGAAGGCGCAAGCCGTCGCCGAGGAACTCGCCGACACGGTGACCTTCGTGATGCCGCAGATCGAGTCCCGGGCTCAGACGATGCAGCGGGTACAGCAGTTCGACAATCGGCGCGGTGTCGAACTGGCGTTGCACGTTCCCGTGATCGGCGACTCCGCCGCTGCGTTCATGGCCGGCCCCGACACGGACACGGCCGCGGTCCGGGCCGCGGACTCGGTGGCGTACCTCCCGAGCGATCCCGCGGCCGCGGCCGAGGAGATCCAGCGACGGCGGGAGGAAATGGGCTTCTCGTACTTCGTGTTCGGAGCCGGGGTGGCCGGCCCGCTGGCTCCGGTCGTGGCCGAACTTACCGGACGGTAGACGGCTGCGCGGCAGACAGGATGGTGGGGCGGTCGGGATGAGCGATCTCCCCGCTCTCCGGAATGCAATGGAATGACGCTCCTGCGGCATGCGATTGACGTCGAAGGCGACGCCATGTTCGAAGCATGGAAAAGCGGGCGAGCGACCTGCTGGCCGAAACGGACCGGCGGGTTGTCGAACACTGACCGTGTTCCGCTCTGGGTATCCGGCCACACCCTCCCCGTCGACACTGGCGCTGGCGTAGTCCGGTGACACCGAGGTGACGCCCGAGCGGTGCCGTGCAGGACATGGAGCACGCCCGTC
This sequence comes from Amycolatopsis sp. VS8301801F10, assembly GCF_046195355.1. Lineage (NCBI taxonomy): Bacteria > Bacillati > Actinomycetota > Actinomycetes > Pseudonocardiales > Pseudonocardiaceae > Amycolatopsis > Amycolatopsis sp. VS8301801F10. The sequence goes on from NZ_CP176065.1 coordinate 4,064,437, forward strand.
CCGCTCCCGAATTGGCCCGGGTTTCCGTGCCCGGCATGCGCACCAGCGGCCGGGCCGCGAGAGCCGCGCGGGCGATCGGCGCGACCGCGTACACGCTCGGCAAATGGTTCACCGTCGCCAGGGAACCGAGTTCCCGCAGGTACGCGAACTCGCCGTGTCGAGCCCGCGCCTGCTCGGCGAGTACGAAAAGCTCGCGAACGCCAAAGTGCCGGGCATCGTGACCGAGCTGACCAAAACCCCGCGCACGGCGGCCAACCCCGCGCGCGGCTGGCTCGCCTGGGCACGGACTTCGGGGCGCTGAGGAAAGAGGTCGGCAACGCGTCCACGCTGCCGGGCCAACACCGTCGCGCGGAGGCGATCCTGGACGAGGCCCGTCCGCTGGGCAACCAGCAGTACGCGGACCTGCGCGGCCGGATCAACCAGCAGTTGCGCACAGATAGTTGCCCTTCGACAACAGTTGTCCTGAGACAATGACGGCTCGGCGCGAGCCGCTGCCGCGGAGACCGCCGGTAAACTCCGCGGCAACGGCGAGACCAGGGATGCCACAGTGAACACAGCGAACCGGACCAGCGGGACCAGGGCTGCCAAGCAAGCCGCGGCTGCGGTGGCGGACGCTGCTGAACTGCTTGAGATCTTCTTCGAGCGGGCGAGGGACGCGTCGCCGAGGCCGTTGTCGTTGTCGCAGGTGCGCGCGGTGGTCGCGCTGGACCGCTACGACGGGCTGAACCTGCGGACTCTGGCCGAACTGCTGGGTTCGACCCCGCCGTTGGCGAGCCGCCTGTGCGACCGGCTGGAAGCTGTCGGGTTTCTGGTGCGGTTGCCGAATGCCCGCAACCGGCGGGAACTGACGCTCCGGCTCAGCGACGCCGGACGGGCTTACTTGCAGGACCTGCGGGCCCGGCGCCGGGCGAGTCTGCACGCCGTTCTCGCCGGATTGAGCGAGGACGAGCGGGACGCCCTCGTGACCGGGTTGCGTGCGTTCGACGCGGCCGCCGCCGAACTGCCCGGGGGAAACGGAACGTCGGCGGCGAAACAGGTCTGACACGGCGCGGTCCGAACTGCCCTGCGCCACAGAGGCGGCAGGTCAATCAGCTTTCGCCGGCGCGGCAACCGTCCAGGCGCTCAGTCAGCCGCACCGCGAGCAGGACGGTGTCATCGGTGTGCAGGACGACGTCGTGCATGCGGGCCACGAGGGCGCTGGGGAGCGTGTCGATCGAGTGACGGGCGTGCGCGGACGCGTGGTCGAGCAGCCGGTCGAAGCCTTCGTCGAGGTCGCGGCGGCTTTCGATGAGGCCGTCGGTGTACAGCAGCAGGGTGTCGCCGGGCGCGAGGGTGCGGTGGGTGAGTTCCGGACTGCCGGGGTCGGGGAATCCGACGCCGCGGCCGACGACCGGGGGATGCAGCAGCTCCGCGGCGCCTGCCGGGGTCACCTGGACCGGCGGCGGGTGGCTGCCGTTGGCCAGCGTCGTCCGGCCGGTCGCGGGGTCGATGCGGGCCAGCAGCACGGTGGCCGCCAGGCCCGGTTCGATCCGCGCCAGCGTTTCCGCCGTGCGGGCGATGAGGTCGCGGAACGGATGGCCCTGCAGGGCCAGGGTCCGGACGGCGTGGGTGACGGTGAGCGCGTGCCGGGTGGAGGTGACGCCGTGTCCTACCGCGTCGACGAGCGTCACGTGCAGGCAGCCGTCGGGCAGGACGAACCAGTCGTAGAGGTCTCCGCCGGTGGGGGAGTCCGGGTCGGTCGGCGAGTAGTGGACGGCGAGTTCGAGCCCGGGCGCGTCCGGCGGCGGGGGCCGCAGCGCGTCTTCGAGTTCGCGGAAGATGAACGCGTGCGCCTTGCGCAGTTGTTCGTCGCGCTCCTCGAGTTCGACGTACATCGCCAGCACGCCGCTGTTGGTCTCCGCGAGTTCGTGCTTGAGTTCGCGTTGCTGCTGGGCGAGTCCGTCGGCGCGGGCGATCAGCGCGAGCATCTCCTCGCGGGTGGCCGCGGCGTCGTCGGCCGGAGCGGGAGCGCGGTCTTGCCCGGCCGCGAGATACCAGGTCGGGGCGGCGTCGTCGCCGGCGTCGGGCAGCAGCGGGAGAGTGTTGCGCCGGGCCTGTTCCACCGGACCCGGCAGGCGGAGGGTGACGGCGAGCCGGCGGTCGGCCGAGGCGGTCTCGATGCCGACGTGTTCGCCGGAGCTGAGGGCCGCTTCGGCGAGCAGGGTCGCGGACAGGACCAGGCGCGCGCGATCGTCGGCAGGGACGCCCGCGGCGGCACAGGCGGCGCGCAGGAGCTGGCGGAACTGGACGAGGTCGGGGTGCATCAGGCGAGCCAATGGGGGTGCAGGGCGATCATCGCGGCGTCGTCGCGAGGATTGCGGTGGCGGTGGGCGAGTTCGGCCGCCAGCAGCAACGCGTTGGCGGTCAAGGGAAGCGCGTGGTCCGGCGGGGTGCGCCAGCCGTGGCCGACGCCGTCGGTCTGCAGCAGGACGAGGTCTCCGTCGGAGAGCGGCGTCTGGCGGACCTGAATGGCAGGCAGGCTGAACCCGACGATGCCCGGGACGCTCAGCAGTAGCCCGGGTGCGCGGGTGTGGCTGATCGTGGTGCCGCTGACGTTGCCGACTCCGCAGAAATCGAGCCGGCGCGGGGTGATCCGGGCGAGCGCGACCGCGGCGCCGCGCGTGGCCCGCAGCGCCCGGTGCATGGTCGCGAGCTGCTGCGGCAGCGGCCGGTCCGGATTCTGGCCGAAGACGTGGATCGCGAGATCGGCGGCTTCGGCGGCGTCCGGGCCGTGGCCGAGCCCGTCGACGACGACGGCGGTCCAGCCCTCGTGCGCCTCCGCGACCGCCACCGCGTCCCCGCACTGCTCTTCCCCGTCGCGGGGCAGGCAGAAGTGCCCGATCGCGGCGGCCCGGCCGGCGGGCGTGCCCGGCGCGAGGAGCCGGGCACCGGCGACGGTCCCACCGCCGGGCGCGGAGCGGATCCGGAACACGGTGGCCATCCGGCTGACCGCGCCGAGACCGGTGCCGAGGGTGGCGGTGGTCGAGTTCCCGTCGAGCAGCCAGTGCCCGACGTCGGCCATCCCGGGCCCGTCGTCGGCGGCCAGTACGTCGACGCCGTGCCCGATCGCCGACCGCTGCACCACGACCGACCCGTTGACCGCGTGCTTGTTGAGATTGCTGGCCAATTCCGAGGTGACCACGGCCGCGCGTTCGGTGAGTACGTCGGGCAGCCCGGCGGCCCGGCCGGTTTCGCGGGTCGCGCGGGTGGCGGCGTACACCGCGCTGGCGTGGTCGACGCGCACGTGCCGGGAGGGCGGGGGCGCCGCGGCGGCGTTCACGGTTTCCAGCGCACGATCGTGACCGTGGTGCCCTTGCCCGGCTCGGTCTCGAGACGGAACTCGTCGGCCAGCCGCCGGGTGCCGCCCAGCCCGTGGCCGAGCCCGGCGCCGGTGCTGAACCCGTCGGTCATCGCCCGCGCGACGTCGGCGATGCCCGGTCCCTCGTCGCGCACCCGCAGGCGCAGCCCGATCCGGCCGGTGTCGCCGCGCACGACCTCGATCGTCAGCGTGCCGCCCCCGCCGTGGATGTAGGCGTTGCGGACCAGTTCGCTGGCCGCGGTGACGATCTTGGTCTGGTCCACGATCGAGAAGCCCGCCGCGACCGCGCTGGCGCGCACCGCGTGCCGGGCGGCGAGCAGGTCTTCCTCGGCCCGCACGAGATGTTCGCCGGGCGGGGAGTCGTGGCCGGGGCCGGCGAGTCCGTCAGGGAGCATGAGGCGCCTCTTCGGCGGCCTCGGCGGGACGGCGCCAGCCCAGCAGCTCCATCGCCTGCTCGGCGTTGAGCGCGGTCTGGACGCCGGTGAGCTGCAATCCCAGCTCGGACAAGGTGATCGCGACGGCGGGGCGCATGCCCGCGACGACCATCCGCGTGCCGAGCAGCCGCCCGGTGTCGGCCAGCTGCATCAGGACCCGCGCCACGAAGGAATCGATCAGCTCCAGCCGGGAGATGTCGATGACGACGCCGCGGATCCCCTCGTCGGCGATCCGGTCGGCGAGTTCGTCGGTGAACGCCAGCGCGGTGGCGTCGTCGAGGTCGTCGAGCAGCCCGCTGAGCAGGACGTCGCCCAGCCGCAGGATCGGCAGTCCCGGGTTCACCCGCGCACCGCGCCGGCGCGGGGGCGCTCGCCCAGCAGCTGCATCGCGCTGGCCAGCGCGTCGGCGAGCGACCCGCGGGTGACGATGTGCGACAGGTCGATGCCCAGCTGCGTGATGGTCCGCGCGATCGGGGGCCGGATCCCGCTGATGACGCAGTCGGCGCCCATGAGCCGCACCGCGGACACGGTCTGCAGCAGATGCTGCGCGACCGCGGTGTCCACAGTGGGCACTCCGGTGATGTCGATGATCGCGACGCGGGCCTCGTGCGTTTGGATCGCCTCCAGGAGGCTGTTCATCACGACCTGGGTGCGAGCGCTGTCCAGCGTGCCGATCAGGGGGACCGCGAGGATGTGCCGCCACAGCCGCACGACCGGGGTCGACAGCTCGAGCATCTGGTTGTGCTGGTCGCGGATGATCTGCTCGCGTCCGGAGACGTAGACGGCGAACGACAGCACGCTCGCGCTGTCGAGCAGCTCGCTGACCAGCAGGGCAGACTGGTAAAGCGCCGCCGGATCCCCGCTGTGCCGCTCGACCGCGTCCAGCAGCGTCCGCTTCAGCGCCAGGATCGCCATCGCGGTGGCCGACGGCGCCGCGCCCGCCCGCGCCCGCCGCTGCGACAGCGACGTCAGCGCGTCGCGCACGCCCGGGTCGCGCTCCGCGATCAGGCTCGCCGGCAGCTCGGTGCCCAGTGCGGTGCGCAGCGTCTCGAGCAGTTCCGCGGCTTCGCGGCGCAGCTCGCTTTCGCCGTGCGGCGCGCCGGGGACCTCCAGCTGCTGCCGGACCCAGTCGTTCACCAGGGCGGCGTGGTCCTGGTCCAGAGTCCGCGTCAGCAGCCCCCGGACGTCGCCCTTGTCCGTGCCCGGCACCGTATCCTCCTGCCGTCGAGGGAGTGCGCTGCGAAACGCCGACCCATTGTTGTCATATAACAACAGTTGAGGGTAGCGGTGCAACACCGCGGGCTCACCGCGGCCCGCCGCCTCGCCCCCGGGCGGTGGCGATTTCCTGGTATTCCCGCAGCCCGCGCGCCAGTGCGGCGCGTCCGGCGGGCGTCATCTCCGCCAGCACCGAGCGCACGCTCTCCCGGCGGCGGGCCCGCAGCTCCCGCAGATATCCGCGGCCGCGCTCGCTCAGCCGCAGGGTCAGCTCGCGGCGGTCGCGGGCGCTCGGCAGCCGTTCGAGGAACCCGACGGCCTCGAGCCGGTCGCACAAGCGGCTGGTCAGCGGAGGCGTCGACCCGAGCAGTTCGGCCAGCGTCCGCAGATTCAGCCCGTCGTGGCGGTCGAGGGCGACGACCGCGCGCAGCTGGGCGTTCGACAGCGGCCGCGGCGGCACTTCCCGCATCCGCTCGACGACCGCTTCGAGCAGATCGGGGAGTTCGGACTCGCCAGCTGTCCCGTCGCCGGGCTGTTCGCGGGACCGATTCACGGTCTCCACTGTGGCAGCCATATGCTGAACTGGCAGAACAGCTCACGCGAATCGCCATAGACCGGCACGCCGGAGCGGAGCAGACTCGGGCAGACTGACCGCGTGCCACCTCCGGCGCCCGGCGGCGTGAGCAGGAGGCGGCGTTGGACAGATCCCTGGCGGTCGAGCGATTGCTGCGCGGCGTGCCGCCCCACGACCTGCCCGCCGCGCTGCGCTCCGCGCTGGCCGAGCATTTCGGCGCGAAAGCAGTCGAAATCTGGATGGCCGACTACGCGCTCACCGAATTGTGCCAGGTGAAAACCCTGCCCTACACGACCGATCCGATCCCGGTCGAGGGCACCACCGCCGGGACGGCGTTTGTCGCACAGGCCGCCACGTTCGACCACGACAGCGCCGGCGTGACCGGGTACCTGCCGGTGAGCGTCCGCGGCGACCGGCTGGGAATCCTGGCCGTGACCCTGCCCGAGGAACCGGAACCGCAGGTCTGGGCCGAATTCGAACGATTCGCCGAGGCGCTGGCCCACGAACTGTTCGTCGCCGACCGCGACACCGACCTCTACATCCAGGCCCGCCGCTCCTCCCGGTTGACGCTCGCGGCCGAAATGCAGTGGCAGCTCCTGCCCGGCCGAGCCTGCACCCGCGCGGAATTCGCCCTCGGCGGCCAGCTGGAACCCGCCTACGCGATCTACGGCGACTGCTTCGACTGGTCCGCCTCGGCGCAGAAACTCGCGGTCACCCTGATCAACGGCATGGGCGAAGGCAGCGAAGCGGCCCTGCTGACCAACCTCGCGGTCAACGCACTGCGCAACGCCCGCCGTGCCGGTGTCGAACTGGACGCCCAGGCCGAACTGGCCGACCAGGCGGTCTACGGCCACTACCGCGGCAACGGGCACGTCGCCGCGCTGCTGCTGGAGTTCGACCTCGCCACCGGAATGGTCGACGTCGTAGACGCCGGATCGCCGCGCTTGTGGCTGCTGCGCGACGGCAAAGCCGAACGGATCCATTTCGAGGAACAGTTGCCGCTGGGCATGTTCGAGGACACCGTCTACGCCATCCACGGTTTCCAGGCCCTAGACGGAGACCGTTTCGTATTCGTCAGCGACGGCGTCTACAACGCGGCTGGTCTCCTCGGCGAACTTTATGGAGACCGCGAACTGGCCGAGGCAGTCGTGAAAACCGCAGACCTGCCGGCGGCGCACGTGCCGGGAATGGTGCTGAGAGAACTTGCCACCCGCCGAGACAACGCCCAAGCGGAGGACGACGCGATGGTGGTGTGCTTGGATTGGTTCGGGCCTACGCCGGTGCCGGGGGAGGGGGAGGGGAGCACTATTGCGGTGGCCAAGACCGCACGCTGAGCGGTGCTCTCTCGCGGGGCAGTGGGCTGCCAGGCCATCGTGACGGTCGTGCTGGGTCCGCCGATGTCGACGGCCCATCCGGGCGGTGACCTCGTCGATCGACGGCCTGGTCTCTTTCCGGAGCCGGACGCCCAGGACGTCGATCGGGATGAAGCAAATCCTGGTAATCAACTCTTTCGGGTGCGCTTTGCGAAGCGAGCACTCTCGCGCGAACTGCATCACTTCGCCGCGGGGGTCGATGATATTGCCACGAGGTCCTCGGCTTACCAACCACTACGCCTACGTCCACGACGACCCATCAACAACACCGACCCCACCGGAGGTTTGAGCCTCGGGCACACGCTTGCCGGAGCACTCATCGGCGGACTGGCCACCGCGGCGCTCGGCCACGCGAACTTGGCAGCGGGATGCGGACTCGGCGTCGCCACAGGAGTCATCGGCAAGGGATTCGGCAGTTGGTCAAAGGCGGTGAAATCACCTTTCAACAAATAGCCTGACCATGACTTGGCGGCGCTACAATGATCCCGCAGGAGGGCATTCTATGTCAGGAGCGAAGAAGTTCACGTGGTTGCCATCTGCGATACTCGTGGCGTTCGCGGCCGTCGCAGTGGTGATAGCCTTTTCCGTGCCCGGTGCAGAATTCATGCAGTATGTCGGAATAGGTTTTTTCGTCGCTGCGATCGCTCAGGCGGCAAGTTCCTTCTTCAGAAGAGAGAATAGCTAGGCCGACGATACATCCGACGGCACCGCAACCCGTTCCGCTCCCGGTACGGCGGCGACATGCTCCCGTGCGACCGCCGACGACTGCTCAACTGGGGCATTTCCCTCCTCTGTCCCCGTCAAGCAAGAAACGCCCTGGTGGGCGGGAGCCAAGGAGTATCGCGTCCCTGGCCGGCCCGACACCGAGAGGATCCTGGAGAAGGAGCTCCCCAACGGCACGAAGGTATACGGTTGGACGGTGGATCACTACAGGACCATCCCGCGGTTCAGCGCTCCGCATTTTCCTGATTCAGGGTGGAACTGACAGTTGCTGTGCGCGGTTCGCGGCGCTCGCCATCGCGAGGGGACGGGAGGTCGGTAAAGTTGAGTGAGAAATTTCCCCTGTACAGTCTGGTCGACGATCAGCGGAAGGCCGTTGTCGTCGTGGCAGGCGACATAGAGGGGTTCTTCGTCTCGGAGGAGGACCAGTCTGAAGCCGTCGCATTTATCGACGCTGAAGTGAGCGGCGGCGTTCCCCGTGAAATCGACGACGCGATCCTCGACGTCATGAACACTCGCGGAGACAAAATCGGAGAGTATCCCATCGGATCGGTCGTATTCGCTGATGCGGACGCCGCATCGCGAAGCGGCGTCAAGCCGCGCGTGTCATTTCGATTCTTCGGTAGTAGGTTTGAATTTCCTGAAGCCAGGGAGATCTGGCGTCGGTGGGCGGCTGAGGCCCACCTTGGGAGTGAAGGGTGGAGAACATTTTCTGGTAGTGGCCATGAGGCGTGGCTTCACGTTGTCCAGAACTCGTGGTTCGCGACCGGGCACGACGCGATCTGCTACGGGGGTAACGAGCTGGCTAATCTGAACGGCTCTCGTTTTTCGACTCCGGCCAGCTTCTACTGTGCGCTCGGCGAGGCGGTCAACGGTCCTGGCGGGTACTTCGGGTCCAGTCTGGATGCGCTTGCTGATTGTCTTAGGTCCAGTCGTGAATTCAAGCCGTTGACTGGTGTCGTGTGGGGTGATTTCGACTCTTCCGAGAAAGCGCTGGGAAGTTCATTTGTCACTGCGGTACTGGGTGTTATGCGCGAATTCGAAGTGGCAGTGGATCTTCGTTAGCGCACAAGCTCTGATGTTTGCCGCATGCATCCCCTGTTTAAGTATGCGTTATTTCTGTGCGAGTAAACCGAGGTGTGCGAACCGGCAAGAGGGTTGCGTTCGGTTGCCGTGATCCGATGGGTGTTGGGCGATTGATTACCCTTTATATGCTCTAAATTTTCCGATCTGGATGTTTTTCCGAGTGAGGTTGTGTCCACTGACAATCCGGGGAGGCGTCCTCCACGCGCTCAGTGCTCGGTAGTCGCGGTCCGCGTTGCCGGGCTGGTGGTGGCAGGCGGCGGGCGATCCACTGTTTGGCGTGGCACGGTTCGCCGGCTTCGGATTCGGAGCGAATGGATGCGAGCCACGCTTCGGGATCGTCGACTTCCGGCGGCGCGACCGGGTCGGCGCGCCAGAGATGGAAGAAGCGCACGGAGTCGCAGTAGCCGCGGATCGTGCGGGCGCTCTTGTTCTCTGCCTTGAGTGACATATCCCACTCGTCTATCAGTGCCCCAGGCCTGCGGAGCTGGCTCCAATGCTCGGGCGCGCAGGTGAAAACCCTCGAATATGAGGGTCGCCAAGCCCACCCCAGCTCCCACCCCGCGCCCGACGGCATCAAAAAGGGGCTGAACCCGCAGGTCAAGCCCCTATCGGTCGGGATGGGAGGATTTGCACCTGTGGCCCTCCGCTTCCAAAGCGGGAACGGCTAAGCGCAGTGCTACAGCAGCATGCCGCTGGTCGGGGATGAGCGGAAATCGTCAAATAGGAGGGTCGCAGAACGATCTTGTTTGAGAGTGGTGCCGTGGCGAAGGTCCCTCGTTCGGCGGCGCAGGCTCCGTCCGTGAAGCTGCACGAACTTCGAGGGGCTTCGATTCGGGCGTTCGGACGATCGCGCTGACTTTGCCTCTGCGGAATAGTCCGTGGTTATGCGCAACCGTAATCCTGAAAGCTTGATCGAGCAACGCATCGCGAGTCATGTCCAAAGAGGGGAGCCGGTACGTCTGGCATCAGTGGCAGCGACGACCATCATGCAAGTCCTGCTCGGCCGAGCGACTCCGCAGCGCGGACGAGCACCGCTGTTTCATTTGCGTGACGCGCGCGTCAGCGGTGCGCTGGAACTGCGGAACGCGGACGTCGAAGTCCCGCTCGTGTTCGAGAACTGTACGTTCGATGAGCCGGTCGCGATCGGGGACAGCGATGTCAAGTTGCTGGAGTTCCGCACGTGCACGATGGCCGCGTTCGATGGACGATCTCTGCGGATAACGCGCGACCTTGCCCTGACGGACACGCGTATCGGATGGATCGATCTGTTCGGTGCCCGAATTGACGGGCAACTCTGGCTCACTGGGTCGTGTGTGCGGGAGACCAGGCAGAGAGCCCACGCAATCAACGCGCCGAGCCTCCGCGTAGCAGGCGGCGTCTATGCAAATCGCGTGGAAGCTTTGGGCTCCATCAACCTTTGGGGAGCCGAAATCGGCACCTCTCTGGAACTCTGCGACGCCACCTTCTCCTCCGGACGCTTTCCGGCGTTGCGTGCGTCCAACCTACTTACGCGGCTGGATGTACGCATCGCGAGTAGTCGAATCGACGGGGGGATTGACCTGTTCGGCGCGCGTGTCGGCGGTGACCTTTGGCTTACCGGCACAAAAGTAGGAGAACGAGAAGGCGGTTACGCGATCAGTGCACCCAGCATCAAGGTCGCAGGCGGCTGCTACGCCCGCGGCTTGACGGTCCGCGGCGGCTTGAACCTGTGGAGCGCTCACATTGGCGCTGGCCTTGAACTCGACGGGGCTAACCTTGCCGCCAACGGTCGTCCGGCTCTTCGTGCGCCGAAGATAGCTGTGTCCGGCGATGTCACTGTCGGGTATGGAGCGAGGATCAGCGGAGCAGTCGATCTCGACTCAGCGACTGTCGGCGGGGATGTGAAGCTGACCTATCGAGTGGGGGAGGAGCACCGGCTGTCTCTTTTAGAAAGCCGTCTCAAAATGCTCTGTCTAGAGGTTCTCCGCGCCGATCTGGTACAGGTCAGCCTAGCTGGCTCGGTTATCACCTCACTGGTGGACAATCAGAAATCATGGCCCAGACTCCTCAAATTGGATCGAATGACGTACGAGACGCTTCGCCCACTGTTGCCCGCGAAAGAACGCGTCGCGTGGCTGAAGCGCGATGAGGGCTCGGATTCACCGCAGCCGTACGAGCAGCTCGCGCGGCAATATCGCGAAGCCGGTCATGATCACGATGCTCGCACGGTCCTGCTTGCGAAGTGCCGTGATCGGACGCGCCGGCAACGTTTCCTCCCCAAGCTTTGGGGGTTTCTTCAAGATGTCACCGTCGGGTACGGATACCGGCCAGTTCGTGCCTTGGCCTGGCTAGCCGGATTGACCATCGTTGTAGCCGTCTGCAGCACCGTCTGGAGACCTCATCCAGTGACAGGATCGGCTCCTCCGTTCAACTCTGCTGTTTACGCGCTCGACGTCGTTCTGCCGATACTCGACCTGGGGCAGAAAAGTCCTACTCCGCTGTCGGTATCGGGCGCATAGTCGTGTGGATCGCTGTCCTTGCAGGCTGGCTCCTGGCTTCAACGGTCATTGCCGCCGTCACCCGAACCATCAGCCGGAATTGAACGAGGCTGCTCGCGTGTGGACAGTTGGGCGCGCTCGGCGTGGAGCGGCTCGAGGCCCGGCAGAGGTCCGGCGGGTGCTCGGTTCGGGGCAGAGAACAGCAGAGCACGTCAACGCCAGCAGTTTCGAACACAAGACTTGCTTCGTTGGCGAGGACGAGCGGGCCTGCGTCCCTCCGGCCTAGTGACGCCACGACCGAGAAGCGACCCTTCCGCTGTCGGTAAGTCTTGGGGCACAGACGGTCCCTCTGATGTGTCAATCGGACGGCACCGCTCAGCGGGTCAACCTTTGTGGCCAGTCACTGCCGTGAGTTGATAACAACTTGATCATCCGGTCTGGACCAACTGGCGCACCGCTTGCTCCGTTCGGCGGCTCAAGCGGACGCGGTATCGCGGGCATATTGCGGCAATACGGACATCTGGCGGCATTGTCGAGGTTCTGGCCAAAGTGGTCACCCGAACGGTGGCTTTGCGGTTTCTCTACGGTCGTGGATTCTTCTTCTTACTTTCAGGTCGTGCGGGTCGGGGGACGCGCGCTGACCAGGCCGAGGGGGCCACCTTTCGTGAAGCGTCGAAGACTGGCGCGCGGGTTCAAGCTGCGCGTTTTCGGGTTGGTTGTGCTCCTGCTGGCAGGCGTGCTCGGGATAGTCACCGCGAGCACGCCGTCAAAGCCGAATGTCACCCCGGTGGACTCCGCGGCCGATGCGGTCGCGGCGTTCGCGGCTGCCCGGCGGCAGGGGACGCAGGTTGAAGTGGCGGACCAAACCACTGAGACCAAGCGAGTCTTCGCCCAGCCGGACGGGCAGTCGACCGCGGAACTGGCTTCCACGCCCGTGCGCGTGCGGCACGGCAACAGTTGGGTGCCAGTGAATGCGACTCTCGCCAAGTCTGCCGACGGGGCGGTCCGGCCACAGGCGACGGTGAACGACCTGTCGTTCTCCGCCGGTGGCGATTCCCCGCTGGTGACGCTCGGCAAGGGCGACAAGAAGCTGTCCTTGGCCTGGCCGCACAAGCTTCCCACTCCGGTTCTCGACGGTCCGAACGCTACCTATCGCGAGGTCTTCCCTGGTGTCGACCTCGTCATGCAAGCGGTCGCGGACGGCTATAACCAGCGGCTCGTGGTCAAGAACGTTGAAGCTGCCAAGAACCCGGCGCTGCGCGCGGTTTCCTTCAAGCTGTCCGCGGCTGGGTTGTCGGTCAGCAGCGATGAAGCGGGGCAGGTCAAAGCGACTGATCCGTCCGGGAAGATCGTCTTCTCCGCGCCCTCGTCGTCGATGTGGGACGCACGCGGGCCAGAGACAGCCAGGGTCCAGGTCGGAGCGTCCGTCAAGGATTCGATGCTGGTTCTTCGTCCTTCGGCCGCGATGCTGGACGATCCATCGACGCGCTTCCCGGTAGTGATCGACCCGGACATGCGCGGCTGGAACCAGTCGATGTGGGCGAAGGTGTTTTCCGGCAAGCCGAACCAGACTTATGTCAACGGCACGAACGACGCCGACGCGTGGGCGAAGGTCGGCAACTGTGACTTCGCTGGCTGCAACGGCATCGGCTTGGCACGGACCTACTTCCAGTTCGACACGACGTTCCTCGCCGACAAGATCATCAACGACGTGCACTTCGACACCACAGTGGTCTACGGGCCGCAGTGCAGCACCAACAACCACAAACTGTTCCTCGCCGGAGCTGGGCTCTCGTTCGGCACCACCTGGAACAACATGCCCGGCGGCGGCCAGGTCGGTCCGGACGCGCAGGTGCCGAGCAACTACCCGGGCTGTGACGGGTACAAGGGCGTCGGCTTCGACCTCAACCCCGGCGATGTCCGTCCCGGCACGGTGAGCAACTACTATCTGCAGGCGGGCAACGAGGGCGATCGTGCCTGGTGGCGCAAGTTCGACGTCCCGACGACCTTTCTTCGGGTCTGGTACAACAGCCGGCCGAATTCGCCGTACGAAGTGAAGACCGATCCGCCGTTGCCTGCTCCGTGCAAGTGGTGCGGCGGCAAGCCGTACGTCGGCGACAGCTCTGTCCGGCTGCTGGGCAGGCTGTCCGACCCGGACGGCAACGATCAGCTCAAGGCGATCTGGGACATCTACGGCGGTCCGGCGGCCGAGCACCGGGAGCCGGACATCTACCAAACGTCCGGCGCGTTCGCGAGCACGACCGTCGACTTGTCGGGTCGCAACGGCCAGTCAATTACCTGGAAGGTGACCGCGTTCGACCGTGCCGACCGCGGACTCTCCACGTCGGGACCCGCATTCGTGGTCGACCAGGTCGGCGTGGACAAGCCTCCCGCGGTGGCCGCGCCGGTGTATCGCGAGGACAACACCTGGCACGGCGGTGTCGGGGTGTTGGACACCTTCACCTTCACCGCGAACGGCGTCGCGGACATCGACCACTACCTCTACGGCTGGAACAACGCGCCCTCGACCAAGATCGACGCGGATGCACTGGGCGGCAAGGCATCGGTCACCCTGGCACCGCCGGGAGACGGGCCGCGCGACCTGTATGTGCAGAGCGTCGACCGGGCAGGCCACCGGAGCCCGGTGAAGGCCTACCACTTTTACGTTCGGGCCGGGAACGGGCCGCTCGCCCAGTGGTCGTTCGACGGTTCCCCCAAGGACTCCGCGACGCTCGGCTTCCGGGACGCGACGCTGCACGGTGCTCCGTCCTACGTGCAGGGATCGATCGGGTCCGCGTTGAAGCTCAACGGTTCGAGCGACTACGCGACGGCTCCGGTTTCGGCGAGTACTGCCGCCGGATTCACATTCGCGGGCTGGGTCAACCTCGCGGCCAAGACGTCGAACTGGGAAACGTTGCTCAGCCAGAACGGAAGCGCCGCGACCATGGCTCGGCTCGGCTATACCGGTACCGGATCCGACAAGTGGGCAATGGAACTGCGTCCGTCGGACTCCGCTTCGGCCGCGCCGACGACGATCCTCTCGCCGGAAAAGGCAGCGTCGGGAACGTGGACGCACCTAGCCGGGGTGTACGACGCGGCTGCGAAGAAGGTGCGGTTCTACGTCAACGGCGACTTGGCGGGGACTGCGGACTGGGCCTCGCCGTGGGCCGCCAACGGAGAGTTCGCCTTGGGCCGCAGCACACCTTCAGGTACTGGCACGGACTACTTCTCGGGCGCGATTGACGAAGTCCGCACGTACGACCGGGCTCTGGGCGATTCGGAAGTGAAGTCGATCGTCACGCTCGACAATGTGACTGCCGGGTACTGGAACTTCGACGACGCTGAGGGCACCACGGCCCGCAACAGCGCCGCGGGCGGCGAAATGGCCGCGCTCCACACCGGAGCGGCGTTCACGCAGCAGGGAGCTGTCAACAGCGCTCTTGCATTGGACGGCACACAAGGCTTCGCCTCGACCGCCGGGCCCGCGGTGCGTACGGACCAGAGCTTTACGGTCAACGCATGGGTGCAGCCGAGCAAGCTCGGCGACATGGCCGCGGTGTCTCAGGACGGGGTGAACGCTAGCGGCTTCTACCTCAAGCAGGCCGCCGGAACCTGGGTTTTCGGCATGAACGGCGCCGACGCCGCTGGAGGAGCGGCCGCCGAAGCGAAGTCAGCGGCGAATACGGTTCAACCGGGGGTGTGGACGCACCTTTCGGGGGTGTACAGCAGCTCGGCCAAGACACTGACGCTGTTCGTGAACGGCGTCCAAGCCGGAACCGCTCCTGCACCCGTCGCGCCGTGGATGGCGAGCGGCGCGTTTGTGATCGGCCGCGGACAGTACGGCGGGCCGACGGGCTTCTGGGCCGGAGCGGTCGATGAGGTGCGCGCGTACAGCCGCCCGCTTGGGGTAGCGGAGATCCAGGGCATCGTCGCGCAGAACAGCGTCCCCGCCGCTTCGTGGGCGCTGGACGGTGATGTGAAGGACGCCTCGGGCCGCGGCCTGAACGGCACTGTCGTCGGCAAAGTCGAGTGGACTCCGGGGCAGAACAACAACCCGGACCCCAAGGACCTCGCCGCGAACTTCACTGGCGCGGAGGGTGCGGTGTCCGCGCCGCCTGCGGTCGACACCACGAAGAGTTTCTCGGTCACGAGCTGGGTCAAACTCGGCGTGAAGACCGCCGGGGTCGGGTCGGTGGTGAGCCAGAGCGGGTCTCGTGCTTCGTCCTTCATCCTCGGCTACACCGGCAGTGCGGCCGATCGGTGGGCTTTCGCGATGTGCGCCGCCGACTCCGACGCCCCGCCGGCTGTGCTGGTGCAGTCGGACCAGCCGGTGCAGACTGGGGTGTGGACCCACCTCGTGGCGAGCTACAACGCCGCGACCAAAGAAATCCAGCTGTACGTCAACGGGACGCTGACCGGCACGAAGACCGTGAACGCGGTCTGGAACGCGACCGGCGAGTTCGACATCGGCCGGGGGAAAGCCGACGGGGCATGGGGAAGCCAGCTTTCCGGAGCCGTCGACGACGTCAAGGTCTACCCCCGTGCGCTGCTCAGCGACGAGATCCGCACGATGGCGGGCAAGGAACTCAACCTGGTCCACAAGTGGCAGCTCGACGAATCGAGCGGTGCCAACGTGGCCGATTCGGCCGGCGCGCGGGCAGGTTCGCTGAACAGCGGCGCGCGCCTGGTATCCGGGCGGGTCGGCAACGCGGCCTTGTTTGACGGCAAGACCGGAGCGGCTTCGACCACCGGCGTCGATCTGCGCAGCGATGACAGCTTCACGGTGTCGTCGTGGGTGTATCTGGATCGCAAGAGCGACACCACGTCGAAGTTCACCGCGGTGAGCCTCGACGGCGTGCACACGAGCAAGTTCCGGCTCGGCCACGTGGCGGACGACATGTCGGCGTTCTGTTTCGACGGCATGTCGAACGAACCGAATGCCTGCGGGAAGTGGGTATTCGAGATGTCTGGATCCGATGTGGACAGTCCGACTGTCGCCAAGGCCGCGGTGTCCACCTTGCCTGCGGAAATCAACACCTGGGCGTTCCTGACCGGCGTGTACGACAAGCAGACCGGCAAGACCTGGCTCTATGTGAACGGCAAACGGGTCGGCGACGGAACGCTCGACTCCGCCTGGCAGGCGAGCGGCGGCGCGGAGTTCGGCCGGGGGAAGGTCGCCGGCGCGCCGGCACAGTTCTGGCCGGGCCGGGTCGACGACGTGCGGCTGTATTCGGGGGCGCTGGACCGGGACCGGATCTTCGCGCTGTATTCCTCGTACCCGGCGTTGGACGAGACGCCGCCGGACCTTCCGACAGCGGATAAGGCGTACTGGAAGTTCGACGAGAACACTGGCACCACGGCGGGCGATTCGAGCGGACAGGGCAAGACCGCCACGCTGAAGGGCGGGGCCGAATGGTCCGGCGGGCGCAACGGCGCGGCGGTGTGGTTCGACGGCACGTCGGGCTACGCGGAAACCTCTGGGCCGGTTCTCGACACGACGAAGAGCTTCTCCGCGACTGCGTGGACGGTTCTCACCGACGCCGGGACCCACGACTACGCGGTCTTGGGCCAGGACGGCAACTGGGCCAGCGCCTTCCAGCTCCGCTACAGCGGCAGCACGGGCAAATGGACGGTGGCCGTTCCGCAGGCGGACCAGGACAACCCGGCAGTTACGACGATCGTGTCGGACGTGAAGGTTTCACCGCGTGAATGGACGCATCTCGGCGTCGTGTACGACGCCGCAGCGCACGAAATGAAGCTTTACGTCAACGGTGCGCTGACCGCGATCCAGATCGGCGTGACGATCGGCGCGTCGAGCGGTCCGTTCACCATCGGCCGCAGCAAGTGGAACGGCCAGAACACGGGCTTCTACGCCCGGGCCGTCGACGACGTGCGCGTGTTCGGCAAAGCGCTCAGCGACGGGGAAATCCGCCGGGTGATCGCGGACGTCTCCGAGGCGGACGCGGGGCAGTGGCATTTCGACAACGGCACCGGGCGCGACTACTCGTGGCGGCACAACGACGCGACATTGTCCGGCGGGGCGTCGGTCGTCGCCAACGGCGTCATGGGCAACGCTTTGCAGCTCGACGGGACAAATGGCACCGCGACCACATCCGAGGTCGGAGTGCCGATGACCCGAAGCTTCACGGTGTCCGCGTGGGCGAAGCTGGCCCGCACCGACCGGGTCGCCACCGTGGTGAGCCAGGACGGCACGCGAATGAGCGGGTTCGCTCTGCAGTACCGGCCTGAGGTCAACCGGTGGATCTTCGGCGCGGCTACTCAAGACAAGGACGCCGCACCGCTGAACTACACCGCTTCCTTCCAAGTACCCGAGGCGAATCGGTGGACTGCTCTCACCGGGGTCTACGACGCCGCCGCGAAACAGTTCCGCATTTACGTGGACGGACAGCTCGGCGGGGTGCAGAACAACGTCGCACCCTGGCCCGCCGCCAAGGGATTCGCCATCGGCCGCGGACTGGTGAACGGCAGCCCAGCAGAGTTCTTCGCCGGCCAGATCGATGAAGTTTCGACGCACTACGACGTGTTGTCCGACGACGCGATCCAGCGGCGAGACAACTGGCCGGCGACCGCTGCCGGGCAGCTCGGACGGTACGTCGACGGTGCGGGACGCCGGGCAACGGCCGCCACAGCCAATCCCGCACCAGCTGGTCATCATTTCGACCGGCCGCTGGGCCTGCTCATCGACAACAGTCAGCCCAACACCCGCACGCTGTTCTCCTGCTACGCGGGCGTGGACGCCTTCACCTCGCCGGACCCGGCTTGCGAAGGCCAGTCGGTCGGCGGCCCGATCGGATCGGTGTACACCGTCCAGCCGACGAACCTCGACACCGTCGCGGTCTACCGCTGCAACACCGGTCCGGACCACTTCGAGTCGCTGGACGCGACGTGCGAAGGAGCCACGGTGGAAGGAGTGCTGGGCTACACCCTCGCGTACGCGCCGCTTCTCCGCTACAACAACAGGACGACTGAGGACCACTTCAGCACTTCCGCCGGAGTGGCACCCGGATACTTCCTCGAGGGACCGCTGGGCTTTGTGTCGCTCGGTTCTCCTTCCGGTACGCAGCCGCTCATCAGCTGCCGCAGGGACACTGACCAGTTCGCGTCGCTCGATCCCGCTTGCGGCGGGAAGACAGTGATCGGCGCGATGGGTCGCTTGTGGACGGCCGCCCCGGCAGGCGTCGAGGCGCATGCGATCTATCGGTGCTCCAGCCCCGCCGGCGAGTCGCTGGTGAGCGCGAGAGCCGACTGCGAGGGCTGGGTCGTCGACCAGCCGCTGGGCTACACACTGGACAAGGTGCCCGACCCGGCTCCGGTCTTCCCCGCAGGCGTTCGAGCAAGTTCCGCACTGTTCCTTCCGGAGAAGTCTGCCTCGGTCCAGGAAAAGACCGCTGTTTCGCCTGGTTGATCCGTCCCGAACCGCTGCGACGGCGGGTGGTCCCGCCACCCGCCGTCGCGCCCGCCTCGCGTTCCCAGGACCTCGTCCTGCCCAGCCTGGAGGAACCATGCGTAAGTCGCCGACGCACCGCACTCGTCGCGGCATCACCGCGGCGCTCATCTGCTCACTCGTGCTCACCGCCGTCAGCACCGAGAACATCGCGAGCGCGGCCGGGGGACCCAGCGTTCCGCTGCCGAACGTCAAGTCCACCAACGTGACTCAGCAGACAATGACGCCCCGCGCTCCGGACGAGGCATCCACTCGCGCACTGCGCGGAAACCAGCCGGCCGGATCGACCGCGCCGGACGGCGGCGGAAACTCCAAGGCGACCTCCCTCAGCCCGTCCGCGACGTGGGACGTGAGCGCGCAGACCGGCGACTTCAGCTGGTCTTACCCGCTCGAAGTCCCGCCAGTGCCCGGAGACCTGACCCCGAACCTCGGACTGTCCTATTCATCGTCCGCAGTGGACGGACGCACGAGCGCCACGAACAACCAGGCATCGTGGATCGGCGACGGATGGGACCTCGCACCGGGGTTCGTCGAACGCACCTACGGCTCGTGTCGCGACGATAAGGAAGGCGGCACCACGCCGCCAAAGGTCGGCGACCTGTGCTGGAAGTCCGACAACGCAACTGCGGCCTACAACGGTTCCGGCGGCATGCTGATCCACGACACAGCGAAGAACGTGTGGCGGCAACGGAGCGACACTGGCGCACGGATCGAGCACCTGACCGGTGCGGGAAACGGCGCCAAGGACGGCGAGTCCTGGAAGATCACTACCACTGACGGCACCCAGTACTTCTTCGGCTCGACCGCCTCGGCGAACTCCACCTGGACCGTCCCGGTCTACGGTGACGATGCTGGCGAACCCTGTCATGCCGCGAGCGGCAATTTCGAGGAATCGTCCTGCGTCCAGGGCTACCGTTGGAACCTCGACAAGGTCATTGACCCGCACGGCAACGAGATCCTCTACACCTACGACGTCGAGACCAACAACTACGGCCAGAACGGCAAGGACACCCCGGTTTCCTATGTCCGCGGCGGAACCCTGCGGGAGATCCAGTACGGACTGAACACCCATGTCTCCGCACCGGCCGTGGGCAAGGTCGTCTTCACAACGGCGGACCGATGCGTCCCGGGCAGCCAATGCACCTTCGACAAACCCGAAAACTGGCCGGACGTGCCGCTTTCCGACCGGTGCGACACCGCGAGCTGCAAAGAGCACCCCAGCCCGACGTTCTGGTCGACGAAACGCCTCGCCAAGATCACGACTCAGGTACGGTCGGGCGCCGGCTATACCGACGTGAACAGTTGGTCCCTCGATCAGCAGTTCCCGGACCCTGGCGATGGCGAGAAAGCGGCGCTGTGGTTGAAGAGCATTACCCGAACCGGTCTGGTGGGCACGCCGATCTCGCTCCCGCCGGTGACGTTCGAAGGCAAGCACCTCGCCAACCGCGTCGACAAAGCCGATGGCATCGGACCGCTCAACCGCTATCGCCTATCAGCCATCGTCTCCGAGTCAGGCGGCGTCACGACCGTCAACTACGCCGACCCGGACTGCACCGCGACGTCCTTGCCCGCGAATCCCGAGACGAACACAAAACGTTGCTACCCGACGACCTGGGCACCGAGGTACTTCGCCGAGCGGACTGACTACTTCCAGAAGTACGTCGTCTCGTCGGTCGTCCAGTCCGATCGGATCAGTTCGAGCACCGAGCAGCTCACCAGCTACGAGTATCCGGAGGGCGCTGCCTGGCACTACAGCACGTCCGAGTTCACGGCGGATGACAAGAAGACCTGGAACGAGTTCCGCGGCTTCGGGAAGGTGATCGTCCGAAACGGACGACCAGACGACCCGGCTGGACCTCAGACCTATGCCGAATCCCGCTTTTTCCGCGGGATGAATGGGGACAAGCTCCCCAACAACGGCACCCGTTCGGTCTCGGTCTCCGACGACGAGAACGGCAGCCATCTCGACGAAGACTGGCTGCAGGGGTACACGCTCGAAACCATCACGAAAAACGGCGCGAACGGGCCCGTCGTCAACAAGACCATCAGCGAACCCAGCTGGCAGGGCCCGACGGCGACCCGAGGCGCGTTCAACGCCTACATTGTGCGCCCGGGTACCTCGCGGAGCTTCAAGGCACTCGCCGCTGGCGGCTGGCGGACTACGAAGACGACGACCTCATACGACGCTAACGGACTGCCCACCCAGGTCAACGATCTCGGCGATGTCAAAGACACTGCCGACGACCGCTGCACTACGACGACGTACGCGCAAAACACCGCACTGTGGATGATCTCCTACCCGTCCCGGGTCGAAAACATCGCAATCGCTTGCGGAACACCTCCGGTCTACCCGCGCGACGCTATTTCCGGCACGGTGTCGACGTACGACAATCAAGCCCCCGGTGCCGCACCCATTGCCGGAGACGTCACGCTCGCTCAAGATCTCGACGCGTACAACGCGGGGAAGCCGGTCTACCGGACTACCGCGAGGACCGAGCACGATCTCTATGGCCGCACCACAAAGGTGACCGACGCCGCCGGTCACGAAGCTACCAGCACGTACACTCCGGCGACCGGTGGGCCGGTCACCCAACTGGACACCGCCAACGCACTCAAGCAGAAGACGACCACGATGCTCGAGCCCGGGTGGGGCGCGCCCAAGACCACAACTGACGCGAATGGACGTGTCACGGAGGTCGCCTACGACTCGCTCGGGCGCGACGCCGAGGTGTGGCAGCCGAATCGGCCGCGCTCCGACAATCCGCAAGGAAGCATCCGTTACGCATACGACATCAGGAATGATGGGCCAAGCGCCGTTTCGACGACGAATGTGACCGCCAACGGCCGGTTCACTACGTCGACCGCTATTTACGACAGCTTTTACCGACCGCGGCAGGTGCAGGAACCTGCTCCTGGCGGCGGTCGCACGCTCGTCGACACCCGGTATGACTCCCAGAACCGGGCTTACAAGACGACCCAGCCTTTCTACAACGACCAGAACGTCGACACGAAGCTCTGGGTGGCAAGCGACACCGAAATCCCCGGTTTCACGACCAAGGAGTTCGACGGCGTGGGCAGAACAATTGCCTCCGTCTACCAAGCGGGCGGCACTGAGAAGTGGCGTACTACAACCGCCTACGGCGGCGACCGGATCAGTGTGACGCCACCGGCCGGCGGCGTGGCCACGACCACAGTCACCGATGCCCGCGGACACACGCGTGCACTGCGTCAGTACCACGGTCCGCAGCCGACAGGCGATTATGACGAGACCGCTTACACCTACACGACCGGAGATCAGCTCGCCTCTGTCACAGACTCGAGCGGCAACCACTGGACCTACAGTTACGATCTCCATGGTCAGCTGACGCAAGCTGACGACCCTGACCGCGGCACGGCGAAGTACACCTACAATCAGCTCGGTCAGCAGACCAGCGCCACCGACGCCCGTAACGTCACCCTCGCCTACAGTTACGATTCCCTCGGCCGCAAGACCGGCATCTACCAGGACAGCACCGCTGGCACCAAACTCGCGGAGTGGGCCTACGACACGGCGTTCAAGGGCATCGGACAACTGGCCAGCTCCACCCGCTGGGTCAACGGCAACGCCTACACCAACAAAGTCAATGCGTACTCGCCGCTCTATCAGCCGGCGATCCAAACCGTCACCATTCCCGCCAGCGAAGGACCTAAACTGGCTGGCTCGTACCAGACTTTCCTGTCGTACAACCCGGACGGCAGCCTCGGCGGCTCCAGCTTCCCCGCAGCGGGAGATTTGGCCACCGAAAGCATGCTCTACGTCTATGACGACCTCGGCCACCCGCTCACGACCACCGGCACCGACGACTATGTGACCGAGTCGAACTACAGCAGGTACGGCGAGATCCAGCGACTGCAACTCGGCCGAGGCGACCACCGGGTGTGGCAGTCGTACTACTACGACGACCACACCAGGCGGCTCGACCGGTCCATCGTCGACGCGGAAGTTCCGCACCCGATGCAGGCGGACACCCACTACGCCTACAACCCGGCCGGAAACGTCACCTCGATCTCCAACACTCCGCAAGACCAGCCTGGTGACACCCAATGCTTCCGCTACGACTACCTGCAGCGTCTTACTGACGCCTGGACTCCGCCCGCCGCAGCGTGCGGCAACGACCCTTCGGCTGCTGCCCTTGCGGGTCCAGCTCCTTATTGGCAGTCATTCACCTACGACAAGTCCGGCAACAGGCTGACCGACACTCGGCACGCGACGTCCGGCGATGTCATCCGGAAGTACACCTATGCGGAGCCGGGTGCTGCTCGGCCGCACTTGCTGAACACGAGAAGCTCTGCCGGACAGCAGGACGCGCAATTTACCTATGACGAGGTCGGCAACACTAAAACCCGACCGGGGAGCAGTGCGCAGCAGACGCTCGAATGGTCTCTTGAAAACCAGGTGAGCGAGATAGCCGAGGGAACGTCCAAGACCAGCTTCCTGTATGACGCTGACGGTGTGCGCCTAATCCGCCGCGACGCGGAAGGTGCCACGTTGTACCTGGGACAACAGGAGGTTCGTGTCGACCGCACGACCGACAAAGCGTCGACTACCCGATACTATGCTCACGGCGGGCTGGCCGTGGCGGTGCGCGCGCACGGTGTTCTCGACTGGATCGCCGAAGATCATCAGGGCACTTCGAAGATCGCGATCAAGTCGACGGACCTGACGGTTCGCCTGAAGTATCAGGAACCCTTCGGGGCGCAGCGAGGCGCTGATGCGCAAATGCCGGGAACGCGAGGTTTTGTCGGCGGTGTGAACGACTCATCCGCAGGACTGGTACAGCTGGGCGCGCGCGAGTACGACCCCGACCTCGAGCGGTTCCTGTCTGCCGACCCGGTCATGGATCCGGGAAATCCTCAGCAGATCAACGGGTACAGCTACTCCAGCAACAGTCCGATCATGAAGAGCGATCCTAGCGGGCTGAACGAATACAATGATGTCGGCCGTTGCATCGGACGTCTTGGGGACTGCGGAATCGACCCGGCGGCTCGAACCGTGGGCGGCGGATACGGTGCGGACATCAACGGCCACTACACGCACGATCAACTGGAGCGGAAGGGTGCTCTGCGTGTGCAGCGAAAGACTCCGAAGCAACGGGAGTCGATCGATTACACTCCGACGGTCTCAAGTCTGGCGGAGCGGCGTCGCGGATCGTATCGGGAGCGCATGAAGCTGGCATTGGAAGCTTACGAGGAAAACGGCCCGATGGCCGGCCTTGTAGAAATAAAGAACCAATGCAATGAGAATAATGTCAGTGAATACAACTGTGTTAGCTGGATGCAGGGGTTCTCGTACGCCGTCAACGAAGAAGAAGGATGCCCCGACTGGTCGAAGTGTCAGGTTTCGGTCGCGCTCGGCGCTGCCAGCGCCGCTGGTGCCGCCGCGCTGGGGAAGAACGTCAGGATTCCAAGGTTTATCACCGACGGAAGAGGTGTTACGGGTGATCTTCAGCGGATCAGCGAGAGGCTTAGCGTGCAAAAACAAGACAGGCACCTGGAAGGTCACCCCAAACACGTTGGTGGTGGTTACGTCAAGTCGGTTGATGACGCTAGGAAGGTTTTGTCGGCCTTTCATTCCGGTGAGGCCAAGGTTATTGGGTACTCGAGTGCTGGATATGTTGTGGTGCGTTACAATGGTGTAACTGGTTACAATAGTAATAAGGGAACTGGTCATATGGATCAGCCTACAAACGTGTTCTTCATCAAGGGTAGTGAGCATCCGAGTATTGTTCCTGCTAATCCGATGTGGGGCGGCTAGTTGTGAATGGCGCGGAGGAGAGGCCGCGGCCCTGGACTCTTAAGTGTCGCGCCGGGATCTGCGTTGTGTTACTGTCTCGGGTAGAAGATGGTTAAGTTCTTTTGCTGGGAAGATGGTGCCTTGTGAGTCGTTCGGACGAATATCCCGTGATCAGCAGGAGTCCGGATGCGCCGGCTGGCCTTGATTGGGAGAATCATGCGTTAATAATGGTCGTGCAAGCGGCGCAGGCATGCTATGGGCCCGAGGTTCTGGCGGTGAGTATAGAAGCATTGCCTCGTTCTATTGTTATTCACATGTGTGTTCGGAAGGAGACGCCTGAGCTCAACGATGATATTGAGGACATGATTGTTGACATCGAGGCTCAGAACTATGAAATAATTAGTCAATCGGTTGAAATTTTGACGAACGTTTACGTTGGTGAAACAGACGTCCGGTGGCCTGGTTATATGCACAGGCGTGTCTTTATGATGAACAATCGGGTTCGGGCACTGATAGAAAAATAGGCTCGTCAGGGCAGGCGAAAAAACTTCATGACTTGTCGCGCGATTGCTTGGCACGTGGCGTGGCCGTAGCCGCGATCAAGTATGTGGCTACGGCAACGCCGTCACTCCGCCCGCCGCCGAACTCCTCGTCTCAGCCCTCGCGGAGGCGATCAGCGACGAGAAACGTTCCGGTATTTGCTAGCCGACTCGTCGTCGAGCCTTCAGCAGGCCGGGTGTGCGGACTAATAGGTTCGAGCAACCGAGCCGCCATTTAGCGTGATGTTGCAGTTGGCAGCGGGCTTTGGCCCTATGGGCTGGCAGGATGCGAACGCGGTTCGGGCCGGCACTAAAGTTCGCACTCGTCAGGAGCGAGTCCTTTCGGTGTCCCCAATGGCCGTACTCGGCCAGTGCTTATTCGAGGCATGCTGTTCGGGCCGGGCACGCGAGGCAGATTTGTCGGCAGCTGAAACGTCGTCGGGTTCCCGTGGAATGCCAGCAATGTCCGGATAGTTCGTGCATCACATGGGGATCGAGGCGTGCTCAGGCGAACCCGGCACCGGTTCGCCGAAAAGCAACGATCGTGCGCGCGCTCGGAAACCGTCGTGCAGGCCAGTGACGCTCACGAGGAACTGGACAACGTCGGCGGCCTGCTTCGCGGCCAAGTCTTCGTGCAGCGAACCGAGATCGGCTGGTTCAACACGCTGACCCAGCGCGGTAACCGTGGTCAGTACTTCGAGCAGCCGGAGCGCCGATAGGACCCGATCAGGCCGACGCATGACCCTCGTGATCAGCTCGCGAAGCTTAGGGTAGTACGTCGGAAGCGGGTCGACATGAACCTCGGTGGGCAACGCGCCGCTTTCGCGGAGGCTCGAGAGCAACCCGGCGAGCTGTTCCTTCTCCCGGAGCCCGACGACCCCGCCGAACAGGTACTCCTGCAGCCCGCGGTCGGGATCGGACACGTGCGACGGCTCTCCACTTCTGTCGATCATGCCGCCGGGACGGCGTACGACGGTCCAGCGGCGGGGTCTCTGGATCGCAACTGCCAGCGCGCTCGTCGAGGATCGCCTCTCGGGTCAGTGGTGTCGTGGTTGTTCTGGGCGCTGGTCGCCTGGAGCCGGCGGACTTTCGGTGCGGTTGTCGCGGATGGGTCGTTTCGCGGAAAACAGCGCCCGGGACGGGAATGCTCCGATGAGCATGCCGGTCAGGCACGCGAGGCCGCCGACGGTGAACAGGAGGCCGGTGGTGGCGCCGGCTTGCTGGAATGCGCCGACGAGGGCGGTGCCGAGGACGATGCCGCTGTAGGCCAGGCTTCGGCAGGTGGCCGAGACGCGGCCGAGCAGGTCCGCAGGGACGGCCTGTTGCCGGTAGGTGCGCCAGTAGACGTTGTAGCTGATGGTGGAGGCGCACAGGACGCAGTACAGGACAGCGGCCAGCGGCGGGTTGGTGGTCAGTCCGATGCCCGCGGCGGCCAGTGCGCTGGCGACGCACGACCAGATCATCGCGGTGCGGGCGGTGAGCCGTCGTGCCAGGTGGGGCAGCGCGAGCGAGGTGGCGATGGCGCTGAGGCCCGCGGCGATGACCACGGCGGAGGTCAGCACGCCGGAGACTCCGAAGTCGCGGACGAACCGGGTCAGGAACAGCGGTTGCTCGGCTCCGAGAGTGATGTTGGCGAGCAAGCTGAGTCCGATGCCGATGGCCAGGGCGCGGTTGCGCAGCACCGCGCGGAGGCCGTCGCGGATCATCGCGAACACGGGCTCGCTGGGGGCGCGACGGCGGCGCGCGGCGGTGTCGCGCGTGTGGGAGATCGCGGCGGCGAGCAGGAACGAGCCCGCGTTGGCGCTGAGCACCCAGAGCAGGTTGGAGATCAAGGTGACCAGCCCGGCGCAGGCGGGCCCGAAGATGAGAGCGGCCGTGCGCGCGGATTCGACCAGGGAGTAGCCGCGGCCGGCCTGGCCTTCGCGCGCCACGGTGCGGGGGATGCCGGCATCGACCGCAGCGGCCGAGAGCGCGGCGAACACTCCGAGGATCGCTGCTCCGGCCAACGCGACCGCGTAGCCGTCTGCGCCCGCTGCCACCGCGCCGACGCCGAGGGACAGGATCGCGGCGGACGCGAGGTACGAGGTGGTCAGGATGCCGCGAGGCGGATAGCGGTCGACGAGGTAGCCGACCACGAATCCGGCCGCGACGGTCGATGCGGTCAGGACGCCGAACAGGAACGTGACCGACGCGCCTGGGTAGCCGGATGCGAGCAGCACCAAGGGCAGGGCGAGCGCGTAGAACTCGTCGCCCACGGTGTTGATCGCGTATGCGCCGAACAGCCGCCAGAAGCTGCTGCCCATGCCGGTGCGCGGTGGTTTCCCCGGGTCCCGGAGCGGGGGTCCGGGACGCGGGCGGCGGCGATCGTTCACAGGCTGAAGTAGTCGACCTTCAGGCGGGGGATGTAGTTGGAGATGTCGGAGTAGTACTGCGCGATGCCGTAGTAGTACTGGTCGAACGAGTGTTTCAGGTCGTGCAGGTTGTTCACCGCGCGGTGCGCCTGGGCGGCGGGAACGTAGTCGCGTCCTTCCAGGGCTTCCTCGAGCAAGCCGGTGTGGTTGGCGTTGACGTCCTCGGCTACGTGCGACACCAACGGTTCCAGGCAGTCTTCGGGATAGCCGTAGGCCACGGCCAGCCGTTGCAGGTCGTTCGCGCCGTCCAGGGTCTCGGAGTCCCGTGCTTCGAACAGTTTGGTGCAGGCGAGGTAGCCCAGGGTGTCGCCGCGGGCGATCTCGCACAGGTTGTTGATCAGCGACCAGGTCCCGATGACGGGATGGGCGTTCTCGACCTCGTCCCGCGACAGGCCCATGCGCAGCAGGCTGTCGCGCGCCATCCACGCGTGGTTGTATTCCTCCGACAGGTACTCCGACAGCTGGTGTTCCCATGCCGGGTCCGTGCAGTGCGCGATCGCGGTGGAGATGTGGCGGCTGGCGGATTTGATGTAGTGGTAGGTCTCCAGAATCAACCCGAGGAAGACCTCTCTGCGGTAACGCTGGTTCTCCAGGCTCGACCAGAACCGGTGGAAGCCGATCTGCTCGCTCCACATCCCGGTGGAGCGGTCGATCTGGTCGAGGAAGACCGGAACCGGAATCTTGTCGAGCGACTCGTCTTCGACACGAATCAGCTCTTGCTCGGCGAACCCGTTGACAATCCCGATCGCATCCTCGGGCGAAATGCCGGTGATTTCGGAGATTTCCTTGATCGTGTGGCGGCCGTCGAGATAGCGCTTGAAGTTGAGGAAGGTGTCGAAGTCGGCGCCTTTCTGCTCGATCTCGAAGTGCCGCTCCCCGACGATCATGATGACGGGGCCTTCCTCCGGCTGGAAGAAAGTGCAGTGCCGCAGCCTGGGTTTGAAGTCGAGGTCCTGTGTGGACGTCACGGTGAGCCTCCGGAAAGTGCGAGACGGCAGGGCTGCGGTGCGAGCGCGGTATGCCCGCACCGCAGCGGCGATGACCGGTCGTCAGCGGCCGGTCACGAGTGACCGCGAGGGTCAGCCACAACGGGTGGAACCGGCGATCTTCGACAGCTGCGGCTTGGCGACCGGCTTGATGATGACCTTCACGTGGTTCACCTCCCCCCATTCCCTCAATGCGACCGCCCGCGATTCCGGGCGAGACCAGTGCGGGATGTTCCCCAAGACCCCAGTGATCAAAATGTGAGCTGACAGCTCGATTTTCGCCAGTATGCCGCTCTGTGCACCGCCCCCGCAACCCGCACGGCAAATAAATGACCGTACCTACGTTTGGGGCATGTCGCGATTCCAGTAAGGCTGTGCCGTATCAAATTTTCTGCGGTATTCGCAGGTGGCGAATCCGCATGTGGGAGCAACCGGGCGGCGAATTGCCCGGTTGCTCCCACGCGGCTGTTCCCGGATTGCGCGGACGCGCCTTTTGCCTAGGAGGCGATCCCGAGGTCGTAGAGCAGCTGGTAGCGGACGGGGTCGCCGGGGAGGAACCAGTGCAGTCCTTCGAGGGCGAACACCGCCAGCAGGTTGGCGAGCACGATCGCGCCGAAGATCCACAGCACGGTCGTGGACAGGGCGGTGCTGCGGCTGTCCAACGGTTCGAGTTCGCGCGCGAGCGCGAGACTGCCGCCGGCGGCCAGGATCGCGACGGTGAAGGTGATGAAGGCCCAGGTGTAGGGGTGCAGGCCCCAGACAGTGCTGCCGTATCCGGCGTCCGGCGGCTTGATGTGCAGCATGATGTGGCGGGCCGAGACCGCGGCTCCGCACACGCTGGCCACGACGCTCATCCCGTACCCGGCGGCGAATTCCCGGGTGGAGACGGCCTGGGTGCGCGATCGCGCGATGACGAACACGGGTCCGAGCGCGGCCAGCATCATGAACATCCGTTGCAGGATGCACAGCGGGCACGGGTATTCGCCGCGTCCGAATTGGACGAGGAAGCCGCCGAGCAGGACCGCGCAGATGCCCAGGACGTAGATGTGCAGCAGGACGAAGCCGAGACGGTTTGCCGGGCGAGTGGGCGCGGCCGCGGTGGCTGTCGCAGTCATGGCGAGGCTCCCTCGGGTCAGAAGTTGAGGTTGAGCGGCGAGGTCGCGTGATGCCAGAACAGCAGCAGACAGGCCACGACGGCGACAGCCCACAGTCCGATCAGTTTCGGCCGCGACCATTTTCTCGTCGCGGCGAGGAATAACCCGAAAATCCCGACCATGATGATGGTGTCCATGTGAGACGCTCCGTTGCGTTGCGGCGAACAAAGGATGCAGGCGGACGAGCCGGGGCCGCGTTCACGAGTAGCAGTAGGAATCGGAGGACGAGTCGCCGCCCTCCAGCCGGATCTGGTGGGGCCGTTCTCCTTCGAAGGGAACGAAGAAGTTCTCGTCGAGGGTCATGCGGCCGTCCTCGGCGATGTCGGCCTTGGCGATCCATCCGCGCAAGCCGTCGGGATAGAACTGGTCGTCCCACGACGAGTACAGCGAATTGCTGAAGTACAGGCGGCGTCCGTCCCGGCTGAGTTCCACCATCTGCGGCGCGCCGTTGAGAGGGCCGCCGCCGCGGGGGTGCGGGGCGCGCGAGACGATGCCGCCGAGTCTGATCGTGCCGGTCAGCTTCGGCGCGAAGGGATCGGAGACGTCGTACTGGCGCAGGTCTCCGGTGCCCCAGCAGGCGACGTAGAGATAGCGGTCGTCCAGGCTCAGCACCAGGTCCGTGACCAGAGGGGGGACCGCGCCGAACGGCTGCAGCGCCGGAGGCAGGCGGTCCGCGTCAGCCGGTTCGGCGGGGATCTCGATCACTTTGCGGATCGCCCAGTTCCCGTTGTCGCGGTGCCATGCCCAGACCGACGACGAAAGGTCCTTTGTGGACACGACAGCGTTGACGAATCCGTACGTCTTCGACGGATTGTGCGCCGGGCGCAGCTCCAGCACCATCTGGTGCTCGGCTCCGAGGTCGAGCTGCTGCAGGTGCCGTCCCGTCCGCAGGTCCCACAGATGGATGCGGTGGCCGTATTCGTGGGCGAGCAGCCGTTGTGGGTCAAGACCGTTCTCGACCATCTCCGGCGTGCCCCATTCGCTGCTGACCAGGACGTTGTGCCCGAGGTGCCACCAGAAGTCGTAAGCGAGGTACTGCGGGCCCCGGTCGGTCTCCCATTGCCCCTGGACGTCGAACGTCTCGTGGTCGAGCCGGAAGAGGCCGCCGGGGCCGGAGCCGTCGGGCGAACCCAGGGCGCTGACGTAGATTCCGTCGGGACCGCAGTGGAAGGTGTGCGGCCTGCTGTAGCCAGAGCCCGCTGCGACGGCGTCCGGTTCGATCACTTTCGCCAGGCGCGGCCGATGCGGGTCGGGCTTCGTGTCGACCACGTGGATTCGCGACGAGCGCAGGCCGGGCACGAGCAGGTATCGGCGCTCGACGTCATGGTGCGGCGAACCGGGGCACAGGTGCGCGCTGCAGGCGTTCCACCCGAAGTGATGCAGTTCGTCCCCGACGTTCGGCATGTCGAGCCGTCCGGTGAGCTGCCCGTAGGTCGCCGACTCCGGGTCGAGGTCCAGCACGCTCAACGCGTCCGGCCGGTTTCCGCTGGGGTCGAGCGTGACCACGTAGCCATGCCGTTCAGGCGGGCCGGACATGGCGTGGCTCGCCGTGCGGTAGAACGTCGGGTCGGTCCGTGTGCTCATGGGACTTCTCCTCGCGACACCACGGTTCGCGCGACGGCCCCGCCGCCTGCGACTTATCCATAAATAACTGGATTTCGGTAGTAGTGGACGTTAGCAGCGGTCGGCGGGCGCGAGAAGAGCGCCCGAACAGGGTTGCCCGCAAAGGAGTAGCGCCCTGTGCGCGACTGGTGGAAAAGAATCTCCGCGTGGTGTTCTGAGGGGCAATTTCCGCAGTGCAGGACGGAGAATTCTCCGGATTCTGCGCCATCGGGAGAGTGGCGGAGGTGGCCGGGAATCGAACCCGCCAGGCGCAGAGCGCCTTCCGCGGCGTGGCCGCGGAGAGTCCACCAGGACTCCTCACCTCCCTGTGCGATCTCACGAGGTCGCGTGCTGGGTTCGGTCCTCGCTTTCTGTCGATGCGGTGGTCGCCGGTCCGGAGCCGTTGCCGAGCGCGGGCGGAGTCTGCAGCGCGCGCAGCAGTGCGGCGGCGAGCGTGTCGTCGTCGTCTTCGTCGACGGTGCGCAGGTCGATGACGAGACGGCCTTTTTCGGTACGCGCGATAACCGGGGGATCACCGTGGCGCAGCCGGGCCATCGTCGCCGCTTCGCTGTCGCTTCGGGGAGTCAAATGCACGAGCGGGCTCCGGATCGTCTGGCCGGGGAGGCTGCCGCCGCCCGGGGTGCTGGCCCCCTCCCGAACCTCGGCGCCTGGTCCGAGGCGGGCGGCGAGTCGCTGCGCTCGCGGGTGGAGATCGTCCCAGCCCATGCGCAGCGAGCGCCAGACGGGAAGTTCCTGGTCCCGCCTGCCGGACAGGTGCGCAAGGAGGGTGGCTTCGAGCGCGGCGAGGGTGAGCTTGTCGATGCGGACGGCGCGGGCGATCGGATGGCGGGCGAGCCCGGCGACGAGGTCCTCGGCGCCGACGACCATGCCGGCCTGCGGGCCTCCGAAGAGCTTGTCTCCGGAGAAGACGACAAGATCCGCGCCGTCTCGGAGGCTGTCGTCGACGGTGGGTTCCTCGCCCAGCGTTCCGTGCAGCAGGCCGGAGCCGATGTCGTGCAGTAGCGGGATCCGGTGCTGGCGGGCGAGTGCCGCCAGTTCCGGCAGCGAAGGCGAGGCGGTGAATCCCTCGATGCGGTAATTGGACGGATGCACCAGCAGCAGCAGCGCGGTGCGATCGGTGATCGCCTCGGCGTAGTCGCGCAGATGAGTGCGGTTGGTGGTGCCGACTTCGACGAGGGTGACGCCGGCTGCCTCCATGATGGACGGTATCCGGAATTCCCCGCCGATCTCGATGAGTTCCCCGCGGGAGACGACGACTTCCTTCCCGCGGGCGAGTGCGCCGAGGCTCAGCAGCAGCGCCGCCGCGGCGTTGTTGACGATCAGCGCGCCGGGAGCGCCGGTCAGCGTGCGCAGCATCGCGTGGGCGGCTTGGCCGCGTTTGCCGCGCCCGCCGGTCGCGAGATCGAATTCCACAGTGGAGTATCCGGAGGCGGCGAGCACGGCTTCGCGCGCTGCGGAGGAAAGCGGAGACCGGCCGAGGTTGGTGTGCAGCACCACGCCGGTGGCGTTGATGACGGCACGCACTCGGCGCGCGCCGGTGAGGTCGAGGTGCTCGACGACGCGCTGGGCCAGCAGATCGGCGTTGGGTGCCGGTTCCCCGCGGCCGATCGCGGTGCGGCAGGCGTCGAGCACGTGCCGCGCGGCGCCCGCGAGCGGTGCCCTGCCCCACTCGTCCCGATACGGGGCCAGCAGCGGATGAGTGAGCAGCGTGTCCACTTTGGGCAGTGCGCGGCGCGGGTCGGGTGCGGTCATGGCGTGGCCTCCCCGGTTCCGAGGCGTTCGGCGTCGGCGCGCAGCTCCCGGTAGTCCGCTGGGTGAGCCGGGACGTAGCCGCGCGCCTGCAGAAGGTTCAGCAGGCTGGGGGCCGAGATCGACTCGAACGCGGCGGCGATCGCGTTCTGAGCGGCGGCGCCGAGCCCGCGGCGAGCGACCCACGGACTGCCCGGCACCAGGTGGGTGCGGAGCACGTCGAATGCTCCGGCGGGGACGGCGCGGTCGCGTTCGAGCCGGTGCAGGGTCCGCAACGCCAGCCCGCCCGCGCCGGCCGTGCCGTCCAGCACAGCGCGCGCGGTGTTGTAGCCGGTGCCAGTCACGAGCGTTGCCGCCGCGGCGATGCACTGCTGTGGCGGCGGACCGGGGCACGCCGCGCCGGCGTCGCGGAGCATGGCGCGGGGGTACAGGTCGCCGGCCGCCGAGTGCGGGCCGCCCAGAGCGATCCGGGCTCCGGCGCGGACGACGTCGGCGACGCTGCGCACACCGCTGCCGTGCCGGACGACGAGCGCGGAGAGGTACCGCGGGTTTCCGGTCTCGGCGTCGACTTCGGTGACCAGCGGCGCTAGCGAATCCTGAGGATCGGTTCCGGCGTAGGTCAGCGCGTCGAGGCGGGCCACGTCGACCGCGTCGTCGCGCAGCGCCCGCAACGCCGCGGGTTCGTCGACGGGAGCGGAGAAGACCACCTCGACGCCGAGCCGCTGATGCAGATACTGGGCGAGCGGCTGGTAGGTCTCGCGCTGCAGCGCGGGCAGGATGCTGGGGCTCAGCCCGATCCGCAGCGGGTCGGGCACGCCTGCGGGACCCGGAGCGCGGGCGGTGCCGCACCCGGAGGACGTCAGCAAGGCCGCGGCCAGCAGCGCGGAACCGAGCAGTCGGGACGAACGGAGGCCGGTCATCGTGTCGCGGCACCGCCGCGGATGCGCACCCGGCCGGGCTGTCCCTCGACGACTTTGCCGATCACCGGAGCGTCGATCCCGCGCGCGGCTAGCGCCGCGATCAGCTTGGCCGGGTCGTCGGGGACGGCCAGCAGCAGGCCGCCGGAGGTCTGCGCGTCGTGCAGGAGCACCGCGAGGTCGTGGGGCACGTCGCTGTCGACGTCGACCGTCGGGGCGAGGTAGGCCGTGTTCGCCCGGGTGCCGCCGGGAACGAACCGGGCGGCCAGTTCGAGCGCGCCCGGCAGCAGCGGCACGCTCGCTGCGTCGAGTTCGGCGGCGGCGCCGCTCGCGCGCAACATCCGGTGCAGGTGCCCGGCCAGTCCGAAGCCGGTGATGTCGGTGGCGGCGCGGACCCCGGCCGCGAGGGCGACTTCGCTGGCCGCGGCGTTGAGCGTGGTCATCGAGTCCACGGCCGCGCGCACGACCGCGTCGTCGGCTGCGGCGTTCTTCAGCGCCGTGGTGATCACCCCGGTGCCGAGCGGCTTGGTCAGCACCAGATGGTCGCCGGGGCGCAGGCGGTCGATCGCCAGCAGCCGTTCGGGGTGGGCGATGCCCAGCACTGCCATGCCGTACTTGGGCACCGCGTCGTCGATGGTATGCCCGCCGACGACTTGGCATTGCGCGGTCGCGGCGAGATCGGCGCCGCCGCGGAGCACGTCGTTCAACAGCGTCATCGGGAGTACCTCGCCGGGCCACGCGGTGAGGTTGACCGCGATCAGCGGGCGCCCGCCCATGGCGTAGACGTCCGACAGCGCGTTGGCCGCCGCCACGCGGCCCCAGTCGTAGGGGTCGTCCACGATCGGCGTGAAGAAGTCGGTGGTCAGCACCAGCGCCCGCTCCGCGTCCAGCCGCAGGACCGCCGCGTCGTCGCCGTCGAGCGCCCCGACGAGCAGATCGTCCGATGCCGGTGCCAGGCCCTCGCGGAACGACGAGAACAGGTCGTCGAGCTTCTCCAGGGGCAGTTTGCACGCACACCCGGCCCCCGTGGACAGCTCGGTCAGTCTCACGCGTTCGGACGCAGCCACCATACTATTCTCCAAAGTTTTATGGAGGATTAGATATAGGGAACGTAGCAGGGGTTCGGGTCGAAGGGAAGACGACCGGCCGGGTCACGCGGTCCGGGCGGCGTGCCGCCCGGCGAGGAGGTGCCAGATCGCGACGAGGGCGACCGGGACGGCGGAGATGCGCGCCAGCCATGGATAGCCCCAGAATTCGACGACGCTGCCGGCGAGCAGGCCGCCGGCCGCCGCGGCCGCCTGCATGAGCAGGTCGGAAAAGCCCTGCGCCCGGGGACGCAGTTCCTCTTCGACCGACGCGGTCAGCAGGCTCGAACCCGCGACGAAGCCCGCCGACCAGCCCAGGCCCAGCAACAGCAGGCCGGCCATCACCAGGCCGGTGTCGTGCCCGCTCGTGCTCTGCAGCACCGCGGCGGAGGCGAGCAGGAGCAGCAGCCCGAGGGCGAGCACCCGGCGGCCGCCGAACCGGTCGGACAGCCAGCCGAACAGCGGGGCCAGCAGGAACATCCCCGCCAGGTGGACGCTGATCGCGAACCCGACGACGCGCAGGGTGCTGCCGCCGTGGTGCAGATGCAGCGACGCCATGTTCATCACCGACACCATGACCGCGTGCACGACGGCGATCGCGACCAGGCTCCGCCGGGCGGCGGGGTTGCCCGCCAGTGCGCGAGCGGTCCGCAGGACGCCCTGCCCCCGGGGGCCGTGCGTTTCCCCGCGCAGGGAACGGGCCAGCAGCAAGGGATCGGGCCGCAGCCACACGAACGTCGCGGCCGCGGTCAGCACCAGTCCCGCCCCGATCACCAGGAACGGGCCGGTGAACTGCGGGAGGCCCAGCACCGCCGAAGCCGAGTCCGACGGCCCGGCCAGGGACGGGCCCACCACGCCCCCGATCGTGGAGGCCCACACCACGGTCCCGATCGCCCGCCCGCGCCGTTCCGGCTCGACCAGGTCCGTCGCGGCGAACCTCGCCTGCAGCCCGGCCGCCACCGCGGTGCCCGTCAGCAGCGACCCGGCGAACAGGAGCGGATAGCTGGCGGCGACCCCGCCCAGCACCACGGCCGCGGCCCCGACGGCGCCGACGAGATACCCCGCGGCCACCCCGAGCCTCCGGCCCCTGCGGGCGGTGAACTCGGCGAGCGGGACCGAGGCCAGCATGCCTCCGGCGACGGTGGCCGCCTGGGCGAGCCCGGCCAGCCCGGCCGACCCGGTGATCTGCTGCGCGAGGAGCGCCGCGACTGGCGAGGCCATCGCCATCACGACGGCGAAGACCATCTGCGCCCCGATCAGGACCC
Source organism: Amycolatopsis sp. VS8301801F10 (assembly GCF_046195355.1). Taxonomy (NCBI): domain Bacteria; kingdom Bacillati; phylum Actinomycetota; class Actinomycetes; order Pseudonocardiales; family Pseudonocardiaceae; genus Amycolatopsis; species Amycolatopsis sp. VS8301801F10. Next base: position 4,100,641 of record NZ_CP176065.1, read on the forward strand.
GGATGGTCCGGCGCTGCACGGCACGGACATCGACCACTGTGACCACCACGGCTCCTCGAGGTTCGGCGGGTTCCGGCGGGAGCGGAATCCCGCGACGGGTCCCGCACGAGATAAACCATAATTCCATGAATCACCGCAACAGCCTGGTGAACATCCCCCAGATCGAGTCCCGGAGCGTCCGGGCGGGCACGCACGCTGCTCCCTGCGGCCAGCTTTCGGCCCGTGCCCCCGATTCTCTCGCAATATTCCAGACATCTCTGGATTGTTGCGGGATTGTCGGTTTGACTGGACGGATGGATGATCGACCAGCTGCGGCCGCGGCGGCCCCGCACCGACTCGCGCGAGGACCGGCCGACCGGCTCGCGGACTACGCGCGGATGCTGCGCCGGGCCGGGGCGATCAGGGACGACGCAGTCGAGCGCGCGTTCGCAACCGTTCCCCGCCACCTCTTCCTGGCCCGGTTCCGGCACCAGCAGTGGCACGAGATGCCGTCCGAGGGGCCGGTTCCGGAGGAAATTCTCGACGTGGTCTACGGAGACAACCCGTTGGCGTTCAAGATCGACGAGGACAGCGGGCAGCTGGTCAGCGCGACCACGCGGCCGTCCCTGCTGGCGCGGATCCTCGGCGCGCTGGAGTTGTCGCCGGGAACGCGAGTGCTGGAGATCGGTGCCGGGATCGGCTACAACGCCGCCCTGATCCAGGCCGTCACCGGAGCCGAGGTGGTCTCGCTCGACGTGCAGCCGGACGTGATCGCCGATGCCGAGGAGGCGCTGCGGCGGTGCGGCGTCGACGGTGTCGTGACAGTAGTGGGCGACGGCTACGACGGGCATCCCGCGCGCGGCCCCTACGACCGCATCCTTGCCAGCTGCGGCATCCGCGGCGTTCCTCCGTCCTGGGGCGAGCAACTCGCCCCAGGCGGGTTCGTCCTGGCTCCTTTCGCGCACGGCGGCGCGCACCCGCTCGTGCGATTCCGTCGTGAACGCGGACGATTGCGCGCGACGGGCGTCGGGCCCTGGACCGACTTCATGCTCGCGGGCGGGGCGCTGTACCAGCCGTTCCCCGGAGCGCACCCGGCCCGCTTCGCCCAGGGCCCGTTCCCCGAGCCGATCGTGAGCAAGCAGGTCCTGCCGCGGATGACCGGTGACGACTACGGCGACTTGTGGTTCTTCCTCGCCGCGCGCAGCACCCGGATGACACAGGCACATTTCGCCGGGCTCGATCCCGCCGACGGAACGGCTGCGCTCTTGGCCGAGGACGCCGCCGGGGCGGCGGTCGTCCAACGCGGCGGCGCGGTGCACGCGACCGGCCCCGACGCCGCCGCGCTGGCCGACGACCTGGCGGATCTGTGCTCCGCCTGGTCTGCTTGCGGCCGTCCCGCTATCGGCGACTGGTCCGCGCCGATGGCCCGCCATCCGCTCCCAGGCGGTCCGCTGCTGGTGCCGGACGGCTGGTCGGTACCAGCGTCGCGCGCGGGACGGCGGGCCGCCTCGTGACGACGCTGCTGTACCAGACCGAGCCGTATCTGGCGGAGTTCACCGCCCGCGTGCTGGAGCGCACCGACGGCGGCGTCCACCTCGACCGCATGGCCTTCTTTCCCGGTGCCGGGGGGCAGCCCGCCGACACCGGCGCGGTGACCGGACAGGCCGGAACCGCCGAGGTGACCGGCTTCCGGCGCGACGACGACGGGATAGCCGTCTTGCTCGACGGGCCGCAGCCCGGCGAGGGCGAACAGGTGCGCTGCGTTCTCGACTGGGACCGCCGCTACGCGCTGATGCGCACGCACACCAGCCTGCATCTGCTCGCGGGCGTGGTGGGACGCGACTACGGCGGCGTCATCCTCAGCCGCAGCATGCAGCCGCTGCGCGGACGAGTCGACTTCGAACTGGCCGCCGCCGACGAGACCGTCTCAGGCGAGTCCTTCGGCGACCGTCTCGAAGAGGCTCTGCGCCGCGAGATCGCCGCGGCCCGGCCGGTGAGCGTGTCCTTTCTGCCACCGGAGGAATTCCTCAGCCGACCCGACTTGATCCGCACGAAAACCAACCGTGTCCCCGCCGGACTCGACAGAATCCGTGTCGTGGAGATCGCTGGCCTGGACCGGCAAGCCGACGGCGGCACTCACGTCGCCAGCACTCGCGAGGTCGCCGCGCTGCGCGTCACCGCCAATCAGTCCCGCGGCACAGGCAAACGGCGACTGCGCATCGAACTCGACCGGGTCGCGCCGCCCCGCCCGCGCGCCGACGCGCTCGCCCCGTGACGCTGCACGCAAAATCGATTACTTACCGTCCAACTGGCTCTGGACATGCCGGGTCGGAACTCGCTACCGTGGCCTTTGTCCAAATAACCATGGAGTATTGAAGCGTTGAGGGCTGGGGCGGGTCGGACGCTCTCCGGGGGCGCCACGCGGCAGGCCGTTGCGGTCCGAGGGCGTGATGGGGAGGAAGCCTGATGTCTTTTGACCATGCGACCGCTGTTGCCTCCGTGGTCGAGCAAACCGTTGCCCCGCAAGCGGACCGGGTCGACCGGTCCGGCGAATTCCCCCGCGACGGCGTGAACGCCCTCGGGAAGGCCGGACTGCTCGGGCTGATCAGCGCGAGCGACGTCGGCGGGGCCGGAGGTTCCCTCGCGGACGCCGCGCACGTGATCGAGAAACTGGCGGGCGCGTGCGGGTCGACGGCGATGGTCACCTTGATGCACTACGCCGCCACCGCGCTGATCGAAGCCCACGGCGACCGCGACACCCGCCGGGCCATCGGCGAAGGACGCCACCTGAGCACGCTCGCGTTCTCCGAAACGGGTTCCCGCAGCCATTTCTGGGCCCCGCAAGGGTCGGCGACCGCGAACGGCGGCGACCGGGTCGTTCTCGACGCGCAGAAGAGCTGGGTGACCGCGGCCGGGGAGGCGGACAGCTACGTGTGGTCGAGCCGCCCGGTGGCGGCCGAGGGACCGATGACGCTGTGGCTGGTCTCCAGCGACGCCAAGGGACTGACGGTGCGGGGGAAGTTCGACGGGCTGGGCTTGCGCGGCAACGCCTCCAACCCTGTCGCCGGCCAGGCGGTGGAGGTGCCTTCCTCGGCGATGCTCGGCAGCGACGGCGCGGGCCTGGACCTCGCGCTGCAGTCGGCTCTTCCGCATTTCCTGGTCTTGAACGCGGCCTTCTCCCTGGGCCTGATGCAGTCGCTGATCGCGAAGGCGTCGGCTCACCTGACCGGAACCCGCCTCGCCCACCTCGACCAGACGTTGGCCGAGCAGCCGCAGCACCGCGAACGGTTCGCGCGGTTGCTGACCCGGACCGACGAGGTCCGCGCCTTCCTGCGCGACACGCTCGCCGCGCTGGCCGAAGGACGCGACGACGCGACATTGCGGGTGCTGCAGGTGAAAGCCGTCGCCGCGGAGGGCGCCTCGGAGGTCGCCGACGGCGTGATGCGGCTGTGCGGCGGCTCCGCGTTCCGCAAGGAACTGGGCGTCGAACGGCAATTCCGCGACTCGCTGGCGGCCAGGGTGATGGCGCCGACCACGGAAGCACTGCGCGATTTCGTCGGCCGGGCCAGCCTCGGCCTGCCGCTGTTCTGACTACGGAGGGGATGTCATGACTCTGCTGATGGGCGCAGTCGCCTACGACCCGAAAGTCGTCACGATCTGGAACGGGTTCCGGTCCTGGTTGCAAAACCGCGGGCTCTCGTTCGATTTCGTGCTGTACTCCCATTACGAACGCCAGGTCGAGGACCTCGCGGCCGGGAAGATCCACGCCGCCTGGAACTCGCCGCTGGCCTGGCTGCGCGCGCAACGCCTGGCCAGCGCCAACGGAAGGCAGCTCACGCCGCTGGTCATGCGCGACACCGACCGGAACCTGACCTCGGTCATCATCGTCCGCGCCGATTCCCCCTACGAGAAGGTCGCCGACCTGGAAGGCGTCACTGTCGGGGTCGGTGCCGTCGACTCGCCGCAGGCCACGCTGATCCCGTGCTCGTTCCTGCGGGAGGCGGGCCTCGTCCCGGGCGAGAACCTCACGGTCCGCCGGTTCGACGTGGGCGTCGGCCTGCACGGCGACCACATCGGCGGCGAACGCGACGCCGCGCGAGCGCTGCTGGCCGGCGAGATCGAGGCGGCCGCGATCATCGACATGAACCACCTGCTTTTCGGCAAGGAAGGCACGCTCCCGGCCGGAAGCACCCGCGTGCTCGCCCAGACCCCCGCCTACGACCACTGCAACCTCAGCGTCGTCGACGACGCGCCCCAAGACGAGGTCCGCAAGCTCGGCCAGCTGCTGCTGTCGATGTCGTACACCGACCCCGAGGTCCGGCCCCTGTTCGATCTGGAGGGGCTCACCGCATGGCACGAAGGCCGCAGCAGCGGGTACGCCCTGCTCGACGCCGCCGTGGAGGAACAGGCCTTCTACGATGCCGAAGGCCGGGTCACCGCCCGGGAGTACCGGCCATGACGACCGCGCCGCCCGGCATTCTCGACCTGGAGACGCTCAGCTTCGAGCGGGGCGCCCACCTGCTCGTGCAGCAGGCGTTGCGCGGGCTGCGGCCCGGCGACGAACTGGGCGTCACCGGCGGCGACCCCGCGCTGGTCGTGCACCTGGAAACCTGGTGCCGCCAGAACGGGCACGGCGTCCGCCCGGCCCTCGACACCGACTTCGGCGTCCGAGCCTGGGTGATCCGGGGCCGCGCCGATCTCGACCGGTGGGCCGGCGCCCAGCGGGCCGGCGGGCCCCATCCCAGCGGGATCGTCAGCGACCCGGCTCCGGACTGGGGCCTGGCCGCGCGCGGCGCGCTGATCGAGCAAGGCGGCCCGACACCGCCGTTCGACATCACCCACCGCGACCTGGTGTGGGCCGAGATCGCGCCCTCGCTCTACGCGCACGCTGTCTCAGCCCAATGGAACCCCGACACCGAAGTGGACTGGAAAGCGGAATTCACGCTCGCGCCCGAGGTGGAACAAGCGGTCGTCCAGGTGATGACCTACCTCATCGAGAACGAGCAGGCAGCCTTGGTCATCCCCGCGCGGCTGCTGGGCCGGATCCACCCCCACTTCCGGGAAGTGCTCCAGCTGCTCGCCGTGCAAGCGGCCGACGAAGCCCGCCACATGGAAGTCTTCACCCGCCGCGCGCTCCTGCGCGGCGGCGAGATGGGCACGTCCTCGGCCAGCGGCCGGGAATCACTGGCCACGCTGCTGACCGAAGCCGAATTCTCCCTCGCCTCGTTCCTGCTGTCGGTCCTCGGCGAGGGCAGCTTCCTGAACCTGCTCGAGTTCCTGGACAAACACGCCCCGGACCCGGTGACCCGGCAGGTCACCCGCCTCGCCCGCCGCGACGAGGCCCGGCACGTCGCTTTCGGGGTTGCCCACCTGCAGCACCAGTCCCAGATCGACCCGGCCCTGCGGGGGCGGCTGCGGTCCGCGGTCGAACGCCGCTACGACGCACTGGTCGACACGTCCGGGCTCAACCAGGACGTTTTCGACTCGCTCGTCGTCATGGCCGCCGGGCAGTGGACGCCGGAGGCGATCGCCCGCGGCTACGACAAGGTCATGAAACTGCAGTCCGAAATGGACGACGGCCGGCAGCGGCGGCTGGTCCATCTCGGCTTCCCCGCCGACGAAGCCGCGGACCTGTCCTCTTTGCACACCCGCAACTTCATGTAATCGAAACCCTGCCCGTACAAGGCCCGCCGGCCCGGCGTCTACGCGGCGATCGCCCGCCCTTCCGAACGCCATTCGAGCATCCCGCCCGACATCCGGCGGGCCTTGCGCCCGCGCGCCCGCAACAACCGCACCGCCTTATAGGACAGCACGCAGAACTCGCCCCGGCAGTAGGCCACGACCTCCTGATCCGCGGGCAGCTCCGAGAGCCGGTCTTCCAGTTCGTCCAAGGGCACCGACACCGCACCGGCGATGTGCCCGGCCTCGAACTCGTTCTCCGGGCGCACGTCCAGCACGAGCGCGTCACCGGCTTCGATCCGGTCCATCAGGGCGTCGCGGCCGAGTTCCTCGACCTCGTCTTCTCCCAGAAGCTCGTGGGCGGCCTGCCGGGTCTCGGCCAGGTGCGCCTTAGCGACTTCGTGCAGGCTCAGGCACAACCGGGCGACCTCGTCCCCGGCGAGCCGGTAGAACACCCGGGTGCCCTCCTTGCGGGTCCGCACCAGCCCGCCCTGCCGCAGCGCCTGCAGATGCGCGGACGCGGTCGTCAGCTTCAGTCCGGTGCGTCGCGCCAGCACCTCCACGCTGCGTTCCCCCTGAGCCAGCACGTCCAGCAGCTCCAGCCGCTTCGGGCTGCCGAGCGCCTTGCCGACACGGGCGAACTGCTCGAACAACACCTCTTGCGGCCCAGGGTTCTCCGACATGGGGCACCGTCCCGTTCTGCTTCTCCAAAGCTTTCTGGATCTATGCCAATAGTGTCACACTTCCGGCCCGCAAGCGCGTCCGAACTTCCGTCGTGACACCCGCGCGTGTGGCCTGTGACCAGCGGCGACAGGCCGACTGTGACCGCTGCGACAGGAGTCGGGCCCAGCGCTGCCGACAGTCGGGCAGCACATTTACTGAACTCACCTCACTATGTACTCTGGACACTAAAAGGAGGAGGGATGAGATGACCGGCAGTCCGGAGGAGGCGTTCGACAAGGCTTTCGAGCTGGCCGCCCGGCTGGCCGAGACGATGCAGGGGGCATTGGCTGAGCGAGGCCTCACCCCCAGCCGCGCGGAGGTGATCTACGTGCTGGCCCGCGACGGCGAGCTGATGCAGCGCGCGCTCGCCGATGCGTTGCGATGCACGCCTCGCCACGTCACCAGCCTCGTCGACCAATTGCAGGACGCCGGCCTGGTGCGGCGGCTGCCCCATCCTCACGACCGGCGCGCCGTCGCGGTTTCCTTGACCCCCAAAGGCTCCGCCACCGCACAGTGGATCAACGACAGCCGGCGCAGCGGTGCCCGGGCAGTCCTCTGCGACGTGCCGCCTGACGACATGGCCGCTTTCGTCCGCGTCGCCGACCTCATCCTGGGCGCCGTCGCCCCGTCGGCGACATGACCGGCTATGACGTCGCCATCGTGGGCGGCGGCCAGGCCGGATTGGCTCTGGGACACGAACTCGCCGACACAGGACTGAATTTCGTGGTCCTCGACGCGGGCCCGGACGTCGGCCACGTCTGGCGCAACCGCTGGACCTCCCTGCGCCTGTTCACACCGGCGCGATACGCCGCTCTGCCCGGCCTCGCGTTCCCCGGCCCGCCTGATGCCTACCCCGGGAAAGACCAGGTCGCCGACTACCTCGCGACCTATGCCAGCACCTTCGACCTGCCTGTCAAGACGTCGACCGCCGTCACCGCACTCGAACGGCACGACGACGGCTACCACCTCACCACCAGCCGCGGACCGGTGTGGGCATGGCAGGTGGTCGTCGCGACCGGGCCGTTCCAGCAACCGGCCGTCCCGGCCTTCTCGGAAGCATTCGCACCCGAAATCCTGCAACAGCACAGCAGCGCTTACCGGGACCCGGACCCGTTTCGCGGCCGCCGGGTCCTGGTGGTCGGCGCGGGCAACTCCGGCGTGCAGATCGCCGCCGAACTCGCCGCCGACCCGGACGTCGCCGCGGTGGCGCTCTCGACCGGAACCCGCAATGTCCATGTCCCGCAACGCATCCTGGGCCGTGACATCTTCTGGTGGCAGACCCGCGCCGGGCTGATCACCGCACCCGCGGCCTCCCGGCGAGGTCGCTGGATGCGCCGCGGCGAAGGCACCGTGATCGGCCACTCGCTCCGCGACCTGCGCCGCCTCGGAATCAGCTTCGCACCCCGGCTCACGAACGCCCTGGACAGCACTGCGGTCTTCGCCGCCGACACGCGCACCGACCTCGACGCGGTCGTCTGGGCGACAGGATTCCGCCGGGACCACTCGTGGGTCGACATCCCCGGCGCGCTCGACGAATCAGTACTCCGCCACCGCGAAGGCATCACACCCACACCCGGCTTGTACGTCCTCGGGCAGCCCTGGCAACGAACCGCCGGCTCGGCGCTCATCGGCTACGTCGGCCACGACGCTGCCCACCTCGCCCCGCGGATCGTCGGCCACGCGTCGGCAAAGTCCGCATCGCCCTCGTAGCACGAGCCGGCAAATCTGCGCTGACAGACATCAAGGCAGGCAGCGAACATGGCTCGGCCGCCTGAGCACAAGCAGCGGCAGGACCAAGAGGTCGGCACTGCCCTCCCGAAGTTCTACAACACAGAACGAGTGATCGAGAAGAACGAGTCCGTCAACTCGTCGGGCAGGCTCGGCATCGCAAGGAGCGGCGCGATGTGCGCGGTCACGGCCACTGATTCACAGTGCATCTCCAACGCGAATTTTCCTGGCGGCCTCGTGGGCTCGTTCGGCGGCAGCGCCGGCCCCGTACTTCCGGGCCATCTGCGGCGTGGCTCAGCCGTTGAGGGGCATCAGGTCGCCCTTGCTGACGCCGGATTTGAGGAAGGTGTGCGACTGGAAGTGCCGGCCGAGGTGTGCGTGGAGATTGCGGCCGAGGACGCTGTGCGCATCGGCGTCGTTGCCGCGGCGGCGGAGCATGATCTTGATGCCGTTCGGCGAGAGGGGCGTGCTGCGGCGGTGGTCGCTGAGCCACAGTCTGGTAGTCGTGTCGGCGTAGGGGTGGCGAGCACGGACGCGGAGGTAACGGCCGAGGGCTTTGCCGGTAGCGGCGCTAAAGGGGAGTGCGCGCCATTTCCCGCCTTTGCCGAGGACATTGACGACGCGACGGGTCAGATCGAGGTCGCGTTCCATGTCGATGTTGGCGATTTCGGAGAGGCGGCCGCCGGTGTCCCAGATCAGTCGGATGATCGCCTCGTCCCGGCGGCTGTGGAAGTCGCGGCCTTGGCAGTTCCGGAGCACCTGCTTGATGAATTCCACCGGAGTGATGGGGATCGGCTGGTCCGGAATGTGCGGTGGTTTCATACGAGCCATCGGGTGGTGCTCGATCTCTTCCTCGGCCAGGAGCCAATTGAACCACGCACTCAGTGCCCGGTAATTGTTGTTCGCATTGCCCGGACTGGTCGTGGCGATGCGGTAGGCGATCCACCGTTTGACGTGGTTCGGTTCGTAGTCTGCGGGCTCGGCCGGTTCCGGCGGAACGGAGGCGAGCCACGCGTCGGGGTCATCAGCTTCCGGCGCGACCGGGTCCGCGAGCCAGATGTGGAAGAAGCGCACGGAGTCGCAGTAGCCCGGATCGTCCGGGCACTCTTGTTCTCTGCCTCGAGTGACATAGCCCACTCGTCGATCAGCGCCTGCCAGGCCGGCGGAGCGGGCTTCAGAGCTCGGGTGCGCATGTGAAAATCCTCGAATAGGAGTGTCACTGAGCGCTGTGTTAGCTCCCACCCCGCGCCCCACGGCACCAAAAAGGGGCCAAACCCGCAGGTCCAGCCCCTAGTGGTCGGGATGACAGGATTTGAACCTGCGACCCTCCGCTCCCAAAGCGGATGCGCTACCAAGCTGCGCCACATCCCGGCACCCCCGAAAACCCCGAGGTCCGGAAGCCTGGAAGCCGGAGTACCCGGGGGGTGTACGACCCACCCTAGCGGGCACGCTAAACTGGCTTCGCTCCCGGGTCACCGAGAGCACTGCGGGTGTAGCTCAATGGTAGAGCCCTAGTCTTCCAAACTAGCTACGCGGGTTCGATTCCCGTCACCCGCTCCAAGTTTTCCCTCTCCGAGGACGACGCCGCGTCCGCCTCCAGGCGGGCGGCGATCACGTCCAGCAGGAGATCCGTGTCGACCGGCTTCGTGATGTAGTCGTCCGCTCCCGAAGCCAGGGTGCGTTCGCGGTCTTCCTCCGTCGCTTTCGCTGTGACGGCGATCACCGGCAAGTCCTCGTGGGCCGCTTCGGCTCGGATGGCTGCGATGGTCGCGTTGCCGTCCAGTTCGGGCATCATCACGTCCATCAGGACCAGCGCCGTGTCCTCGTGGCGTTCCAGTGCCCGGATTCCGGCCACGCCGGTGTCGGCGTAGATGACTTCCAGGCCTGCCTGCTCGAGGACCGCGGCGAGGGCGAAGACGTTGCGCAGGTCGTCGTCGACGATGAGGACCTTTTCGCCGTTGAAGCGTTTCGGCGCGCTGTTCGGCTCGGCCACGGTGATGGTGCTCGGCAGGACCGGCAGCTTCGGCGTGGGACGCACCGGGGTCGTCGGGGCGATCAGGTTCGCGGCGCCGACCGGCAGGTACAGCGTGAAGGTGCTGCCCTTCCCGGGGACGCTGCTGACCCGCAGTTCGCCGCCCAGCAGCTCCGTGAGCTGCTGGCTGATCGACAGGCCCAGGCCCGTTCCGCCGTACTTGCGGCTGGTCGTGCCGTCCGCCTGGCGGAAGGCGTCGAAGATGACCTCCAGCTTCTCCTCCGGAATGCCGATGCCGGTGTCCTCGACCGCGAACGCGATGATGCCGGCCGCCGAGCGCAGGGACTCCTGTTCGACCTCCTCCGGGTCGGCCATCCGGATGTGCAGGCGCACGCCGCCCTCGTCGGTGAACTTCGCGGCGTTCGACAGGAGGTTCCGCAGCACCTGCTGCAGGCGGTGCTCGTCGGTGTGCACGCTGCCCGGCACCGGCGGGTCGATCAGGACCGCGAACTCCAGGCCCTTGTCCGCGGTCAGCGGGCGGCACAGGGATTCGACGTAGTTGACCAGCTCCGGCAGCGTCACGTCCGACATCTGCAGGTCCAGCTTCCCGGCCTCGACCTTCGCCAGGTCGAGGATGTCGTTGATCAGCTGCTGCAGATCGCTGCCCGCCGCCCAGATCGTCTTCGCGAACTGGATCTGCTTCTCCGTGAGGTTGCCCTCCGGGTTCTCCGACAGCAGTTTCGCCAGGATCAGCGCGCTGTTGAGCGGCGTGCGCAGCTCGTGCGACATGTTCGCCATGAACTCGTTCTTGTACTGCGACGCGACCGTCAGCTGCCCGGCCCGTTCCTCCAGCTCCTGGCGGGCCTGCTCGATCTCGATGTTCTTGACCTCGATGTCGCGGTTCTGCTGGGCCAGCAGCGCCGCCTTCTCGGCCAGCTCGGTGTTCGACCGGCGCAGTTCGCCCTGCTGGGCCTGCAGCTGCTCGGACCGCGCGCGCAGTTCCTGGGCCAGCCGCTGCGATTCGGTCAGCAGCGCCTCGGTGCGCGAGTTCGACAGGATCGTGTTGACGTTGACGCCGATCGTGTGCCGCAGCTGCTCCAGCAGGTCCAGGTGCACCGCGGAGAACTCGTTGACCGACGCCAGTTCCAGCACGCCGAGCACCTCGCCCTGGAACAGCACCGGCAGCACGATCACGTTCACCGGCGGGGCCGAGCCCAGCCCGGACGACACCAGCGCGTACTCCGGGGGAGCGCCGTTGACCAGTATCGTCCGCCGGTCCACCGCGGCCTGGCCGATCAGCGATTCGCCCAGCCGGAACCGCAGGCCGGTGCGGGCCTGGGCGAGGCCGTAGGCGGCGATGCAGTCGAGCAGCTTGTCCTGGCCGTCGCCGTCCTCGTCGTCGTGCGCGATGAAGAACGCGCCCTGCTGCGCGCTGACCAGCGGGGCCAGCTCGGACAGGATCAGCGTCGCCACCGACGCGAGGTCGCGGTGGCCCTGCATCCGCCCGGACAGCCGCGCCAGGTTCGTCTTCAGCCAGTCCTGTTCGCGGTTCGCGGAGGTGGTCTCCTTGAGGTTCGCGATCATCTGGTTGATGTTGTCCTTGAGGTCCGCCAGCTCGCCGGACGCGTCCACGGTGATGTGCCGGGTCAGATCGCCCGCGGTCACCGCCGTGGCGACCTGGCCGATCGCGCGGACCTGCGTGGTCAGGTTGCCCGCCAGCTGGTTCACGCTCTCGGTCAGCCGCTTCCAGGTGCCGGACACGCCCTCGACCTCGGCCTGGCCGCCCAGCTTGCCCTCGGTGCCGACCTCGCGGGCGACGCGGGTGACCTCGGCGGCGAACGCGGACAGCTGGTCGACCATCGTGTTCATCGTGGTCTTCAGCTCGAGGATCTCGCCCCGGGCGTCGACGTCGATCTTGCGGGACAGGTCGCCGCGCGCGACCGCCGTCGTGACCTGCGAGATGTTCCGCACCTGGCTGGTCAGGTTGTGCGCCATGAAGTTGACGTTCTCGGTCAGGTCCTTCCAGGTCCCGGCCACGCCCGGCACGCGCGCCTGACCGCCGAGGATGCCTTCCGTGCCCACCTCGCGGGCGACGCGGGTGACCTCGTCGGCGAACGCGCGCAGCGTCTCGACCATGTCGTTCAGCGTCCCGGCCAGCGCCGCGACCTCGCCCGCCGCGTCGATCGAGATCTTCTTCGACAGATCGCCGTTCGCCACCGCGCTCGCCATCGTGGCGATGCTCCGGACCTGCACGGTCAGGTTGTCCGCCATGACGTTCACGTTGTCGGTGAGGTCTTTCCAGATCCCCGCGACGCCGGGAACGCGCGCCTGACCGCCCAGGCGGCCCTCGGTGCCGACCTCGCGGGCAACGCGGGTGACCTCGTCCGCGAAGGCGGACAGCTGGTCGACCATCGTGTTGAGGATGTTCTTCAGCTCGAGGATTTCGCCGCGCGCGTCGACGGTGATCTTCTGCGTCAGATCGCCGCGCGCCACGGCCGAGGTGACCTGCGAGATGTTCCGCACCTGGTCGGTGAGGTTGTTGGCCATGAAGTTGACGTTGTCGGTGAGGTCCTTCCAGGTCCCCGCCACGCCCGGCACGGTCGCCTGACCGCCGAGTTTCCCTTCCGTGCCAACCTCTCGCGACACTCGGGTGACCTCGTCGGCGAAGGACGAGAGCTGGTCGACCATCGTGTTCAGCGTCGTCTTCAGCTCGAGGATTTCGCCGCGCGCGTCGACCGCGATCTTCTTCGTCAGGTCGCCGCGTGCCACCGCGGTCGCGACCTGTGCGATGTTGCGGACCTGCGCGGTGAGGTTGTTCGCCATGAAGTTCACCGAGCCGGTCAGGTCGCGCCAGATGCCGGCGACCCCGGGCACGGTGGCCTGTCCGCCCAGCTGCCCCTCGGTGCCGACTTCGCGGGCCACCCGGGTGACTTCGTCGGCGAAGGAGGAGAGCTGGTCGACCATCGTGTTCATCGTGGTCTTGAGCTCGAGGATCTCGCCGCGCGCGTCCACGGTGATCTTCTGCGTCAGGTCGCCCTTCGCGACCGCGGTGGTCACGTGCGAGATGTTGCGGACCTGGTCGGTCAGATTGTCGGCCATCTGGTTCACCGAGTCGGTGAGGTTGCGCCAGGTGCCCGCCGCTCCGGGGACTTCCGCCTGCCCGCCGAGGCGGCCCTCGCTGCCGACCTCGCGGGCGACCCGGGTGACTTCGTCGGCGAACGACGACAGCTGGTCGACCATCGTGTTCAGCGTCGTCTTCAGCTGCAGGATCTCGCCGCGCGCGTCGACGTCGATCTTCTTCGTCAGATCGCCCGCCGCGACCGCGGTGGCGACCTGCGAGATGTTGCGGACCTGGTCGGTCAGGTTGTCCGCCATCAGGTTCACCGAGTCGGTGAGGTCGCGCCAGGTGCCCGCGACGCCCGGCACGCGCGCCTGGCCGCCGAGCCGCCCTTCGGAACCGACCTCGCGCGAAACGCGGGTGACTTCGTCGGCGAAGGACGAGAGCTGGTCGACCATCGTGTTGATGGTGTTCTTCAGCTCGAGGATCTCGCCGCGGGCGTCGACGTTGATCTTCTGCGTCAGGTCGCCGCGGGCCACCGCGGTGGTGACCGAGGCGATGTTGCGGACCTGCTCGGTGAGGTTGTCGGCGAGGAAGTTGACCGAGTCGGTGAGGTCGCGCCAGGTCCCGGCCACGCCGGGGACCTCGGCCTGCCCGCCGAGGCGGCCCTCGCCGGCGATCTCGCGGGAGAGCCGGATCACTTCGGCGGCGAACCGCGACAGCTGCGCGTTGAGCCCGTTCACGGTCTTCGCCAGCTCGGCGTACTGCCCGCGCAGCGGACGGCCGTCCAGCTGCAGCGCCATCGGCTGCGACAGGTCGCCCTCGGCGACCGCGCCCAGCACCCGGTCCAGCTCCACGACCGGACGGCTGACGTCCTCGATCAGCCCGTTGACCGTGTCGACCGCGGTGGCCCAGCCGCCGGGCCCGATCTCGGTGCGGACGCGCTCGTTGAGCTTGCCCTCCTGGCCGACCGCGCCGCGCACGCGCATGAGTTCCGTCACGAGCCGCTGGTTGCGTTCGGCGATGTCGTTGAACGCCGACGCGAGCCGGGCGGTGATCCCGTCGCCGTGCGCCACGAACCGCCGCCGGAAGTTGCCGTCCCCGAGGTCGTGGACCGCGGCGAGCAGCCGTTCCAGCGCCGCGGCCTCGTTCGCCGGGACGAACTCCGGGTCCTGGGCCCCGGAGTTCCGGGGGCTCCCGGAAGCCTGGGGAGTCTCTGTCATCTCTGCCGACCTTCCCACCACGCGTGTGCCAGCCATGGTCGTCGACCCAGCCTGCCACGGTTCGCCCTACACTTCGACCCAGTCCGCCCGCGCACACTGTGCCAACCTGGAAGGACCAGGACCGTCAGGTCGACCCGGAGGCAGGAGGTTCGTGCATGGTGTCACGGCCCGCTCCGGCGTCGGCCCTGCCACCCGGCGCCGAGCTGCCCGGCCACGCCGGGTTCTGGCGCCCGGTCCTCGACGACGTCCGGGAGCCGGTGTACCTCCAGGACCCGGAAGGCGCCCTGCGCTGGGCCAACGCGGCCGCGCAGCGGCTCGGCCCGGCCGAGCTCGTCAGCGTGACCGAGACCACCGGCAAGGTCGGCCACCGGCCGGCCAAGGTCCGCGCGCTGCCCGGCGGCTGGCGCGCCTGGACCGTGGTCGACGACGGCCGCCGCCGTCCCGAGGAGTTCCTCGCCGAGACCGGTCCGAAACTGGCGCTCGCGCGCGGACGGCACGGCACCGCGCGGGTGATCGCCGAACTGGCCGCGTCCGCTTTGGCCGATTGCGCTTTCGTGCTGCTGCCGACCACCCGCGGCCGCTGGGAATGGTGGAGCTGCACCGAACACGGCGCGGCGGGCCACGGCCGCATCCGGCGGGTTCCGGCGCAGCTCGCGCCGGTGGTGTCCGACGCGGTGACCGACGTCGCCCGGCCCGAGGTCCGCTCGGTTCCCGCGGCGGAAGTGGCGGCGCTTCCGGCGGCGGTCGCCGAGCCGTTCGAGGGGCACCTCGAGGTTTCGGTGGTTTCGTTCGGCTCCGGCATGGCGGGCGCGGTGCTGCTCGGCCGGCGCGGCGAGCCCGCGTTCGGGCTTTCGCAAGGCGAGGCGGTCGAAGCGTTCGCGGACGCGGCCGGCACGGCGCTGGCGAACGCGCAGCGCTACGCGCGCCAGGAGGAAGCCACGCGCGGGCTGGAATCGACGTTGCTGCCGACGCCGCCCGCCCAGGTCGACGGCGCGAATTTCGAGCTGTGGTACGAACCGGCCGGCGGAGTGCTCGGGGTCGGCGGCGATTTCTACGACGTCCTCTCCCGCGAGGACGGCAGCGCGTTCGTGGTCGTCGGCGACATCTGCGGCAAGGGCGCCGAGGCCGCCGCGCTGACCGGCCGGGTGCGGCATTCGCTGGCCGCGCTGCATCTGGTCGAACGCGACGGCCGGACGATGCTGCGGCTGCTCAACGAACTCCTGATCTCCGGCGGCAGCAACCGGTTCGCGACGCTCGTGCTCGGTTCGGTCGCGGCCGCGGAGTCCGGCCTCGACGTCACCCTCGCCTCCGGCGGCCATCCCGCGCCGCTCGTGCTGCGGCGCGGGGGAGGGGTCGAGGAGATCAGCGTGCCCGGCACGCTGGTCGGCGTCTCGCCGCAGGCGCGCTTCGCCGAGGCGACGACGCACCTGGACGAGGGCGACGTCTGCCTCCTCTACACCGATGGCGTCACCGAAGCCCGCAACCGCACGGAATCCACCGAATTGTTCGGCGACGAACGGCTCTACACGGTGCTGGAGGACTGCGTCGGGCAGCCGGCGCGGGAAGTCGTGCGCCGCTTGCGCGAGGCCGTGCGGGAATGGCTCGGAAATTCCGGCCACGACGACATCGCGGTGCTGGCGATCGAGGCCGCCCCGCGCGCGGAGTAGCCCAGGATTTCCTTGCCCGGCAAGGGAAAACTACTTTCCCGGCTGGACTTCCGGCTCCGGTTCCGCGGCCGGTTCCGGCGCCGGTGCGGACGCGGCGTCCGGTTCCGGCTCGGACGCGCGGGCGGGTTCCGGGCGCTCGAAGTGTTCGCGGCACTGCCGTCCGAATCGACGCGCGTGTGCGGTCATCGCCATCACCTCCCCGGCTCGCCACCAGGATCGCGCGCCGGGACGGACTTCGCCACCGAATTGCCCGGCGTCAGCCGACCGGGTGGTCCGCGGCGGTCCGGGTCTGTCTAATGTGGAGTCTTGTCGCTCGGCGGGCCGGTCGCCGTGTTGCGGGGCGGTTTCGTCTGTCCCGGCGGGGTTTTCGGCGGGGTCCGGCCCGGCTGGCTCGCCGGGCTCGACTGGCTTTCCGGATTGTCCGGGGCCGCCGCGGTCGGAGGCGTCGTGCCGGGCGGAACCGTCGTGGTCTGCGGGGGAGCGGTCGCGTTCGTCGAGCGGACCGGCGGCGCGGACGGCGAAAGCCGGGGAGCCGGGTCCGGCGCATCGGACGCGGCGGAAGAAGACGGGGAAACCGGAGCCGGTCCGGGGCCGGGCGCGGAGCCGGTGTCCGGGTGGAGGGGCGCGGCGAGCAGCACGGCCCCCACCGCGACCAGCACCACCGGCAGGCCCGCCGCGAGCACCGCACGCCGCCGCGAGACCTCGTGGCGGCGGCAGAAGACCGCCAGCCGCGTCTTGATCGGAAGCCGCAACGATTCCGTGCCGCGCAACGCCCGCGCGACGGCCGTCGCGGAGGGTCTTTCTTCCGGATCGCGCAGCGTCATCGCGCGCAGCGTCCTCGCCAGCGGCTCCGGCGCGTCCGGCGGGATCCGCGGCGCGCGGTGCAGCCGCACGACCGCCGTTTCCGCCGCCGTGCCCGGGTACTCGCGGACGCCGGTCAGGCATTCCAGGAGGACCAGGCCCAGCGCGTAGACGTCCGAGGCCGGGCCCGGGTGCTCGCCGAGCACCTGCTCCGGCGAGAGGTAGGCCGCCGTCCCGACGACCGCGCCGGTGTCGGTCACGCGGGTCGCGTCCACGATGCGCGCGACGCCGAAGTCGGCGATCCGCGGGCCGTCGCCGGACATCAGGATGTTGGCGGGCTTGAGGTCGCGGTGGGTCACCTCGTGCGCGTGCACGTGGGCGAGCGCCTCGGCCAGCTGCGCGCCCAGTTCGACGACCCGGTCGGCGGGCAGCGGCCCGGAGCGCAGCCATTCGGACAGATTGGGCCCGGGGACGAAGTCCATCACGAGGTACGCGTGCCCCTCGTCGACCCCGGCGTCGACGAACCCGACCAGCCCCGGATGCCGCACCGCGCGCAGCGCCGCGATCTCCTGGTCCCGGCGGCTGCGGCCCAGTTCGACCGCGCCGGCGTGGAACAGCTTCACCGCGACCTCGGCCCCGGTTTCGCGGTCCTCGGCGCGGTGCACGCAGGCGGTCGCGCCTTCGCCGATCCGTTCGACCAGCTCGTACCGGCCGGCCAGGACCAGCGGAGCGGGCCCGTACCGGCCCAGCGCGAACCGTCTCGCGGTCGTGGCCGCGTCCGAATCGCCAGAGTCGGTCATCGCCGGTTCACCTTCCGCCGGGGCAGCCCGGTCAATTTACCCGCCCCCGGGCGGCGGCAAACGCGGAGTCGGCCGCGGAAAACCCGCGGCACCGGCCCTCGCGGAGGTTCGCGGGTAGAGTGGCTTACGGGCACTACCGGCGCACGCAATACTTGCAACCGCATTGACCTGCGCCGATAATGCCCGGGGCCGCGGCCGCCCGCAACCGGGGCCGCCTGGAGGAGGTGCACCATGTCGGTGTCGGACGACGCTGTCGAGGCGCGCGCGCAAGGCTGGCGGACGCTGGCGGCGCTGCACGCGCGGATCGAAGACCGGCTGAACCGCGCGCTCGAAGCCGAGCACGAGCTGTCGGTGAGCGAGTACACGGTGCTCGACGTGCTCGGCCGCCAGGACGGCTTCCACCTGCGGATGAGCCAGCTGGCCAACGCGGTGGTGCTGAGCCAGTCGGCGACCACCCGCCTCGTCACGCGGCTGGAGGAGCGCGGCCTGCTGTCGCGGTACCTGTGCCAGGACGACCGGCGCGGCATCTACACCGAGGTGACGCCGTCCGGGCAGAAGCTGCTGGCCGCCGCCCGCCCGACGCACGACGCGGCGCTGTCGGCCGCGCTCGCCGAGGCGGAGGAGCTTCCGGAGCTGGCTCCCTTGGTCACCGCATTGGGCGCGCTCACCTTCGCGGCCAAGTGACGTGAGGGGAACCCCGAGGGAATCAGAGTCCCTCAGGATTCCCCTCACCGGCAGTCAGGGCCGCAGGCGATGCAGGTCTCGCGGGAAGAGCGTCGCGCCGCGCACGTTGGCCACGCCCAGCACCCGCGCGACCCAGCGCTCCAGCCCGATCGCGAACCCGCCGTGCGGTGGCATGCCGTACGCGAACGCGTCGAGGTAGTCCGAGTACTGTCCAGCCGCCTCGCCGAGCACGGCCAGGTAGTCCGCGTGGCGGTGGAGCCGCTGGCCGCCGGTGACGAGTTCCAGGCCGCGGAAGAGCAGGTCGAAACTGTTCGAGCTGGCCGGGTTCGCCGGGTCCGGATGGGTGTAGAACGGCCGTTTCGCCATCGGGTATCCGGTCACGAACAAGAATTCCGACCCGTGTTTTCGCTCGGCCCATTCGCACAGCCACCGTTCGTGCGCGGGCGCGAGGTCCGGTTCGCCGCGCGGGTCTTCGCCGGTGTTGCGGGCCAGAAGTTCTTGTGCCGCCGCGAAATCGATCGACGGAATTTCTTCCGGCACCGCCGGCGCGTCCGGTCCGGCGGCAGCGGCCATTTCCGCGACGACGTCGCGCAGCACCGCCATCACGTCGCGGTGGTCGGCGATGAAGCCCAGTTCCGCGTCGAGGCTCGTGTATTGCGCCAGATGCCGGGCGGTGTCGTGGGGTTCGGCCCGGAAGACCGGTCCCACCTCGTACACCCGCTCGAACACGCCGACCATGGCCTGCTTGAAAAACTGGGGCGACTGCGCGAGATAAGCCGGGCGTCCGAAGTAGTCGAGCCGGAACACATTCGCCCCGGATTCCGTCGCGGTGGCGACGATCTTCGGCGTGTGGATTTCCGTGAATCCTTGGGCGTCCAATGCTCGGCGAAACGCCGCGACGCTGCCCGCGGCCACCTCGAACCGCCGCCGCAGCACCGGATGCCGCAACGCGACCGCCGCGTTGTCCAGCACCACCGGCAAACCGGCGGCTACCTCGGGGCGATACAAATCGAACGGCGGCCGTTTTTCCGGCGCGGACAGGATCTCCAGCTCCGGCTCGCGCAGCTCAACCCCTTGGGGCGCCTGGGGATTGGCGGCCACCTGCCCGGTGAGCCGCACGACGGTCTCCTCGGCGACCGGCGGCGGCTCGGCGAAAACCGCCTGCGCGGTGCCGGACCGGTCGCGCACCACCAGGAACGCCACGGATTTCAGCACGCGCCGGCGGTGCACCCAGCCGGCGATCGTCACGGTGGAGCCCGCGCGGTCGCGCAGGCAGGCCACCGGGGTGCGGGTACTCAATTCCTTCTCCTGAGCGCACTCGGCGACCCCTTGGGGGTGCGGGCGAGAAGGGACACTCGCGGTGCCACCGCACCTTCGCCGCCGGTGGGCGGCCTCGTTCTGGCCGGATGACGGCGGCCGGGCCGGCGGGGCATTTCCTCCCCGCACTCGGGAGTGTCTTCGCGCGGGGCCGCGACGCTGCCTTCTCACCGGCGGCAGCTCTCTGTCCCTCGCGGGGCCCTGCGCTACTTGTCTCCGTCAACGTGTTGCCCGCAACGGTAAAACACTGCCGCCATCCGCGTCGCCCGATTTACTGATCCGACCAAAAGCAGGCCGACCCCCCGCCCGGCACGCAACCGTTGCTACGAAGCCGTTAGGCCGTGGCTGTGGTCGGATCAGTAACGATCGGCTCAGCAGCGGACGCCGAGCAGGTGCTCCAAGGCCAGCTGGTTCAGCCGGGTGAAGTGATAACCGCGCCGGCCGGCTTCTTCGACGTCGAACTCGTCGGCCGCCAGGTCGTCCAGGGTCTCGCCGGGTGCGAGCGTCGGCGTGGCCAGCTCCGGCACCCGCGACGCGGCGAGCGCTTCGGCGACTTCCGGATCGGCGCGGAACGCGCGCGCCTTCTCCCGCAGGATCAGGTAAGTGCGCATGTTCGCCGCCGCGGAAACCCAGACGTCCTCGGGATCCTCGGTGCGCAGCGGTTTGTAGTCGAAGTGCCGAGGGCCGTCGTAGCCGCCGTGCTCCAGCAGGTCGACGAGGAAGAACGCGCTGGCGAGGTCGCCGTGGCCGAAAATCAGGTCCTGGTCGTACTTCGGGCCGTGCTGGCCGTTGAGGTCGAGGTGGAACAGCTTGCCCTGCCACAGCGCCTGCGCGATGCCGTGCACGAAGTTCAGCCCGGCCATCTGCTCGTGGCCGACCTCCGGGTTCAGCCCGAACAGTTCGGGCCGCTCCAGCTGCGAGATGAACCCGAGGGCGTGGCCGATGGTCGGCAGGAGGATGTCGCCGCGCGGTTCGTTCGGCTTGGGCTCCAGCGCGAACCGCAGGTCGTAGCCCTGTCCGACCGCGTAGTCGGCGAGGACGTCGAGGCCCTCCTTGTACCGGGCGAGCGCGGCGCGGACGTCTTTCGCCGCGTCGGATTCCGCGCCCTCGCGGCCGCCCCACAGGACGTAGGTCCGCGCGCCGAGTTCCGCGGCGAGGTCGAGATTGCGCCGGACCTTGGCGAGCGCGTACCGCCGGATGTCGCGGTCGTTGCTGGTCAGGCCGCCGTCTTTGAAAACCGGATGGCTGAACAGGTTCGTCGTCGCCATCGGCACGCGCAGGCCGGTGTCCGCCAGCGCCTTCTTGAACTTGGCGATCGCGGTGTCGCGGTCCGGTTCGGTGGCCAGCAGGTCGTCGTCGTGGAAGGTGACGCCGTACGCGCCCAGATCGGCCAGCCGGTGCACGCTCTCGACCGGGTCGAGCGGCGGCCGGGTGGCGACGCCGAACGGGTCGGCCGCGGCCCAGCCGACGGTCCACAACCCGAACGAGAATTTGTCCTCCGGCGCGGGGGCGTAGTCGGCCATGCCCGTCCCTTCATTTAGTTCACGATGTAGACTAAATACTGCGCCGCGGCCGCCCCGGCCGTCAAGAGCGGAGGTTCGGATGGAGCCGGTTCGGCACGACGCGATGCGAGCGCGGAACCTCGAGCTGGTGCTCGGCGAGATCGGCCGCGGCGGCCCGCTGACCCGCGCCGCGCTGGCGGAGCGGACCGGGCTGACCAAATCGACCGTGTCCGCTTTGGTCGGCTCGCTGCTGGAGGCGGGTTTCCTGGCCGAGACCGCCGCCGTGCGGGTGGGGGAGCGCGGCCGCCCCGGCGTCGAGGTGTCGCTGAGCGGGAAGCGGATGGCTTCGCTGGGGCTTGAGGCCAATGTGGACTATCTCGCCGCGTGCGTGCTCGATCTCGCCGGCACGGTCCGCCGGTCGGTCCGGATCGAGCGGGACAATCGTGGCGTGCCGGCGGAAACCGTGCTGGAGGCGGTGCGGGAACTGGCTTCTTCGGAGCTGGCTGAGGCGCGGGAACTCGGCCTGACGGTCGCCGGTGCGGTGCTCGCGGTGTCCGGCCCGGTGCGGGACGGCGTGGTGCTGAGCGCGCCGAACCTCGGGTGGCGGGACGTGCCCGTTTCGCTGGACCTGCCGGTCCCGGTTTCGGTGGACAACGAGGCCAACCTCGGTGCTCTCGGCGAGCTGTGGTTCGGTGCGGGTGCGGCGGATTTCCTTTACGTGTCCGGGGAAATCGGCATCGGCGCGGGGCTGGTGGTGGACTCCCGGTTGTTCCGCGGCACCGGAGGCGAGCTGGGGCACGTGCTGGTGTCCCCGTCCGGCCCGTCCTGCCGCTGCGGCGCGGTGGGCTGCCTGGAGACTTACGCCGGGCAGGACGCGATGCTGACCGCGGCCGGAGTGTCCACAGTGGACGATCTGTCCGCCGCCTTGGCCGACGGGGACGACGCGGCGTTGTCGGCCGCGGCCGCGGCGGGGGAGGCTTTGGGGCTGGCGCTGGCGTCGGCGGTCAATCTGGTGGACGTGGACCGCGTCGTGCTCGGCGGGGTGTTCGGGCCGTTGTTCCCCTGGCTGGCTCCCGCCGCGGAAACGGTGCTGCGGGCACGGTTGACCGGCCTGCGTGGTTCAGTGCCGGTGCTGAGCCCGTCCGCCTTGGGCGATTCCGCCGCGACGCTGGGCGCGGCGGGTCGCACCATCCACGGCGTTTTGGCTGATCCGGGACCGTTCCTCGCCCGTTAGCCCAGGTTGTCGGCGAGCAGAGTCACGACGTCGCGCCAGGCCCGCTCGGCGTGCACCGCGTGATAGCCGACGCCGGGCAGCAGCCGCTGCTCCGGGCCGACCGGCGGGTGATGGAAGGCGTGCTGGGCGCCGCCGTAGACGGTGAGCCGCCAGTCGACGCCCGCGTCCTGCATCTCGGCGGCGAACGCGTCCCGTTGCGCGGGCGGCATGATCGGGTCCTCCGAGCCGACGCCCGCCCACACCGGGCAGCGGATGTTCGCGGCCTCGCCCGGACGGCCGGTGACCAGGCCGTTGATCGTGCCGATCGCACGCAGTTCGACGCCGGCGCGGCCGAGTTCCAGCACCACGGCGCCGCCGGTGCCGTACCCGATTCCGGCGATCCGGCCGGGATCGGTGCGAGGTTCGGCGAGCAGCACGTCGAGCGCCGCGTGGCCGATGTCGCGCAACCGGTCGGGGTCGTCGAGCAGCGGAAGGCAGCGCGCCAGCATCTCGTCGGGATCGGTGAACCAGCGGCCGCCGTGGAGGTCGAAGGCCAGCGCCACGTAGCCCAGTTCGGCCAACGCGTCGGCCCGGGCGCGCTGGAAATCGTTGAGACCAGTGCCTTCGGGGCCGATCAGGACCCCGGGCCGCCGGTCCGTGCCCGCGGGAATCGCGAGGTGCCCGACCATGGTGAGGCCGTCGGCCGGGTATTCGACGGTGCGCGTGGTGACGGTCTCCATGAGCGCCAACCGTAGTGAGCGCCGCGGCCCGGCGGGGTGCTGTTCACCGACGGCGGACACGTCCGTTCAGGTGACCCTCTCGCGGTGCTCCGGGAAACATGTTAGGAAAGCTTCCTAACTAAAGGAGGATCCGGATGCGCAAGACGATGGTGCTCGCCGCGGCCGTGCTCGCGGTGGCCGGAGCAGTGCCCGCGGTCGCGACGGCGGGCGACGGTCCGGCCGCGGATTCCGGCGGCTGGCATCCGAAAGCACGCAACATCGTCTACATCCAGGGCGACGGCATGGGCGCGGCGCAACGGGAGTTCGTCCGGCTCGCGACGACCGGCCGGGCGGGCGACCTGGTGATGAACCGGCTCCCGGTCACCGGCCTGGTGCACACCGACCCCGCGGACCCGGAAGAACTCGTCACCGACTCGGCCGCGGCGGCGACCGCGCTGGCCACCGGCCACAAGACCCGCAACGGCGCGGTCGGCCAGGACGCGCAGGGCCGTCGCCTGCTGACCGTCCTTGAGCAGGCGAAACGCGCCGGCAAGTCGACCGGGCTGGTCACTACCGCGCAGGTCACCGGCGCGTCGCCGGCCGCGTTCGCGTCGCACGTGCCTTCGCGGGATCTGCAGAGCGACATCGCGAAGCAGTACATCACCGAAAGCCGCCCGGAAGTCCTCCTCGGCGGCGGCGAGGACTGGTGGCTGCCGAAGGGCGATCCCGGCGCGTGGCCGGACAAGCCGGGCGAGGAAAGCCGCAGCACGCACGGAAATCTCATCGAGCAGGCGAAGCGGTCCGGCTACACCTACGTGCGGAACGCCGGCGAACTCGCCGCGACCCGCGCGCCGCGGCTGCTCGGGCTGTTCGCGAACGAGGACATGGTCGACTACGGCCCGGACGGCAAGGGCGCGTACCAGCCGAAGGTCGCGCTGCCGGTGATGGCGAAGAAGGCGCTCGACACGCTGTCCGCCAACCCGCGCGGTTTCTTCCTGTTCCTGGAAGAAGAAGGCATCGACGGAATGTCGCACGAAAACAACGCGCACGGCGTCCTCGACGCGGGCCGGGCCCTCGACGCGGCGGTCGCCGAGGTGCTTCGCTTCACCCGCTCGCACCCGGACACCCTGGTGATCATCGGCGGCGACCACGAAACCGGCGGACTGGCCATCGAGGACACCGACGGCGCTCCCGAGGGCAATGAGGACGGCCCGTTTCCCGTGCCCGGCACCAAACTTTCGCTGACTGTCGACTGGACCACCGGCGACCACAGCGGCGTGCCGACCCCGGTCACCGCGACCGGCCCCGGTTCGGACCGGCTCGACGGGACTTTGGACAACACCGACGTCTACCGCGCGATGGTGTCCGCCGCGCACCTTTCATGACGCCCCGGCGTAGTCGTCGAGCGCGGCTTCTCCGGTGACGTCGTACTCCAGCAGCACCAATCCGCTGGGCGTGGCTTCGTGCCGGACGAGCCGCAACCCGGTCGCCGGCGCCGGATGCGGGAACTGCAGGCGTCCCGCGCCGAGCACGGTCGGGGTCACGACCAGCCGGACCGTGTCCACGGCCCCGGCGGACAGCAGGGTGTTGCCGAGCCGGGCGCTGCCGTGAATCTGCAGCTCCCGGCCCGGTGCTGCCTTGAGTTCGCGCACCGCGGTCGCGGGATCGCCGCGCAGCACAGTGGCCGGCGCTCAGGTGCCGATCTCAAGGGTGCTGGACACGACGTACTTCGGCAGCGAGTTCATCCGCCCGGCGAACGGGTCGTCCGGGTCGGTGACCGCGGGCCAGCCGCGGGCGAACGAGGTGTAGGTGCGGCGGCCGAACAGCAGCCCGTCGGCGAGATCCAGCCACTCGGACGCACGCTGGACGAAGGCCTGGTCGAGGTGCGGGACGAACCAGCCGCCGCGGGAGAACCCGCCGCTGGTGTCCTCTGTGGACGATCCCGGCCCTTGGCTGACGCCGTCGAGGGTGACGAACGCGGTGAGCGATATCCGCATCAGGCACCGCTTTCCGCGATCCGGGCGAGCTGCCCGGTGACCGTGCCCCACCCGTCGGCGAACCCGAGGTCGGCGTGCCGTTCCCGGGCCGCCGGATCCCCGTGCCGGACGACCACGCGGTAATCCGTGCCCTCCGGATGATCGCGAAGAACGATTTCCGCGGTCATCGCGACCGGCTGCGGATTCGCCGGCCGCCATTCGCTGTCGAGGGCATTCGTGAATACGAGCCGCTTGCAGTCCTCCACGACGAGGAAGCACGCGTCGAGATGCGGGACGAAAGTCCGGCCGTCCTCGCTCATCCGCGTGACGAACGCACCCCCAGCGCGCACGTCCAGCTTCTCGACTCGGCACCGCAGCGGCGCGGGAATCCACCACTGGGCGAGGCTGGCCGGGTCGGTCCAGGCGTCCCAGACGCGCTTGCGGGGCGCGCGGATGACGCGGTCGAGGGAAAGATCGAGGTCGGGATTCACGGCTGGTCCTCCTGGCCGGTGACGAACTGCTCGAGCCGGTCGGTGCGCCCGGCCCAGACGCGCCGCTGCTCGGCGAGCCAGTCCTCGACGAGCGCGAACCGGTCGCGGTTGAGCACGCACGTGCGCACCCGCCCGGATTTGACGGTGCGGATCAAGCCGTGCGATTCGAGCATCCGCACGTGC
Organism: Amycolatopsis sp. VS8301801F10; assembly: GCF_046195355.1. Taxonomy (NCBI): domain Bacteria; kingdom Bacillati; phylum Actinomycetota; class Actinomycetes; order Pseudonocardiales; family Pseudonocardiaceae; genus Amycolatopsis; species Amycolatopsis sp. VS8301801F10. The sequence continues at coordinate 4,126,356 of NZ_CP176065.1, forward strand.
TTCATGAAGGACGGCAACGTCATCGGAGCCTCGCCCGCGAGATCCCCGACACTCGCGGGCCCCTGCCCGAGCCTCCGCACGACGGCCCGCCGAGTCGGATCGGCGAGGGCGGCGAAGACCCCGTCGAGGGCGGATGAATACTGAGCCATGGGGCTAAGTATTGCCACGGCGGGATGGTTAGCGCAAGGGCTAAGTGTTGGGGGCTGTACGGTCGGCGAGGAGGTGCGGCGTGCTTGCCCGTGCAGTCGGAGGTGGCCGGGGTTCGCGATGGCCGCGGAGGCGAAGGCACCGGGGTGCGGGAGAGTGCGCATGCTCGGGGGCGAAGCGTTTCGGGGGGCGCACCCGGTGATCAGAGCCGCCCGGCGGCTTCGGTCGAAGCGATCCGGCGATACCGGTCCGCCGAAGCCGCGGTCGCAGCTTCGGTCCGGTCAGCCTCCGGTCAAGCCTGTCCGGCGTTAAAAGCCAGTCCCCGCAGCCCGAGCAACTCCCGCCACGCCGCCCCGCCGCGGCTCAGCAAGACTCAGCGGCAACCGAGGGAGTCGAACCCTGCGCGGCTTGTGAAGGCGGCGCTCCTGAACCGGCCCTGACCCTTCGGCGGGCGACGGCTGCCATGCTTCCTGAATACCCGTTTCAACGCCCGCCCCAGCACCCGAATTCCCGCTTCACCCGAACGGGGCTGGCTGGCAGGCTGGGCGCATGGACGATCTTCTCCTCCGCCGCGTCCGGGTCGGGTTGCGCGGGCCGCTCGCGGACGTTCGGGTGCGCGACGGCGTCGTGTCGGCTGTCGAGGAACCTGGTGCCGGGACCGGGTTCGCCGCGCGCGTGCTCGACGGGCACGGCGGCACGCTCCTGCCCGGCCTCGTCGACGCGCACGTGCATCTCGTTCAGTGGGCCGGTTTCCGCAGGCGCATCCCGCTGGACAGTGCGCGATCCGCGGTGGGCGCGGTCGAATTGCTGATGGAGAAGCTGCTCGACGCGCCCGCGAAAGACCTTGTCGTCGGCGTCGGGTTCCGGGACGGGCTGTGGCCGGACCGGCCGCACAAGGATCTGCTGCAGCGCGCGCTCCCGGGTCGCGCGGTGGCGTTGTTCAGCGCGGATTTGCACACGCTGTGGCTGAGTCCGGCGGCGTTGAAGCTGATCGGCCGCGAGCATCCGACTGGCGTCCTGCTGGAGAACGACTGCATGAGCGCCACGGCGGCGTTGCCGGCCGCGCCGGTCGAGGTCCAGGACGGCTGGGTCGCCGACGCGCTGGCCGCCGCGGCCAAGCGGGGAGTGACGGCAGTGGTCGACTACGAATACGCGGACACGGTCGCGGATTGGACCCGCCGGGCCGCCAAGGCGAAGCCGGCGACCCGGGTTTCCTGTGTCATCGCGAGGTATTTGCTGGACGAGACCATCCAAAGAGGACACCGGACCGGCGACGTGCTCGAGGCGGGCGAGGGGTTGCTCACCGTCGGTCCGTTCAAGCTGTTCGTCGACGGCTCGCTCAACACCCGCACTGCCTACTGTCACGAGCCGTACCCGGGGTCCGGCGAGAAGGGCTTGCTGGAGCTGCCGCCGGAGGAGCTGGTGCCGTTGATGCGCCGCGCCTTCGAACACGGCCTGATCCCGGCGGTGCACGCGATCGGCGACCACGCGAACACCATCGCGCTGGACGCGTTCGAGGAGGTCGGCTGCCCGGGCCGGATCGAGCACGCGCAGCTGCTGCGGCCCGAGGACGTGCCGAGGTTCGCCGCGCTCGGGCTGGTCGCGAGCGTGCAGCCCGCGCACCAGCCCGACGACCGCGACGTCGCCGACCGGCATTGGCACGGCCGCACCGACCGCGCGTACGCCTACCGTGCCCTGCTGGAATCCGGCGCCCGGCTGGAACTCGGCTCGGACGCGCCGGTCGCGCCGCTCGATCCGTGGGACGGGATCGCCGCCGCGGTCGGGCGAACGGACGATGAGCGGCCGCCGTGGCATCCGGAGCAGGCCATTCCGCTCGCGGACGCGCTGGCCGCCTCCTCGGGCGGCCGCCGCGGCGTGCGGGTCGGCGACGTGGCCGATCTGGTGCTGACGGCGGCCGACCCGAGTGGACTGTCCACAAAGGAACTCCGCGAGATGCCGGTGTCCGCGACGATCGTGGCGGGAAGGCCGACGTACCTGGCGTAGCTCACTTCCCGTGCGGGTCCGCGGCGTTGAGCATCGCCACCACCTGGTGGTAGTCGCCGCGGGCCTCGCCGTGCCGGAGGAATTTGACGTTCTCGACCTGGATCTCGGTGGCGTCCGGCTGCGTTTCGAGCAGCTCCACGACCTCGTCGACGAAGGCGTCCAGCGGCATCGCGAACTCGCTTTCCTCCTGGCCGGGCAGGAGCGCGGTGCGCACGGACGGCGGCACCAGTTCGACCACCTTCACCGAGGTGTCGGCCAGCTGCAGCCGCAGCGATTCGCTGAGCAGGTGGATGGCGGCTTTGGACGCGTTGTAGCTCGGCGTGGCCTTCAGCGGCGCGAAGGCGAGTCCCGAGGAGACGGTGAGGATGGTGGCGTCCGGCCGGCTCTGCAGGTGCTCGACGAACGCGGCGATGAGCCGGATCGGGCCGAGGACGTTGGTGGTCACCGTCGCTTCTGCGCTGTCCAAAAAGGACTCCGGACGGCGCCAGTCCTCGACGCGCATGATGCCCGCCATCGGCACGAGCACGTTGAGGTCCGGGTGCTTCGCGAGCACCTCCTTGGCCGCGGCCTCGATGCTCGCCGGGTCGGTGGTGTCGATCCGCACGGTGTCGAGTCCGGGGTTCTCGGCGGCGATCCGGGCGAGCAGTTCGGCGCGCCGCCCGCCGACGATCACGGTGTTGCCCTTCGCCCGCAGTTCGCGGGCCAGCGCGAGGCCGATGCCGCTGGTCGAGCCGGGGATGAAGACGGTGTTTCCGGTGATGTTCATGCCACCGAGTTTCGGCCGGCCGCCGCGGCGGCGGCAGAGAGCGCACATCGGGGGATCGGCGATCCCTGGCTGGCGGGCCGGAGCGAGCCGATACTGGACGCATGGATCGAGCTGAGCTGGCGGTTTTCCTCCGCAGCCGTCGCGAGGGACTGCGCCCCGAGGACGTCGGGCTGCCCGCGGGCGCGCGGCGGCGGGCGGCTGGACTGCGCCGCGAGGAGGTCGCGGCGCTGGCGGCGATGTCCACCGACTACTACACCCGGCTGGAGCAGCAACGCGGACCGCAGCCGAGCGAGCAGATGCTGGCCGCGCTGGCCAGGGCCTTGCGGCTGACCGACGACGAGCGCGACTACCTGTTCCACCTCGCCGGCCGCAACGCGCCGTCGCCGATCGTCGCCGCGACGCACGTCGCCCCGGCATTGCTGCGAGTGCTCGACCGGCTGTCGGACACGCCCGCGCTGATCCTGTCGAATCTCGGCGAGGTGCTGGTGCAGAACCGGTTCGCGGAAGCGTTGTACGGCGACCGGTCGCACTACACCGGACTGGCGCGCAGCGAGATCTACCGGTGGTTCACCGACCCGGACGAGCGGCTCGTCTACCCCGAGCACGACCGGGACCGGCAAAGCCGCGCGCTGGTGGCGAACCTGCGAGTGGTGCACGGGTCGATGGGGCCGCGTTCGCGCGCGGGCGAACTGGTGCGCGCGCTGACCCGCGAGAGCCCCGAATTCGCGCGGCTGTGGGAAGAACACCAGGTGGCCAAACGGTTCGAGGACCACAAGGTGCTCGTGCATCCGCAGCTGGGGGAGATCGAGGTGGACTGCCAGGTGCTGTTCACCGAGGACCAGTCGCAGGCGCTGCTGGTGCTGACCGCGCCGCCGCGCAGCGAGGCGTTCGAGAAGATCCAGCTGCTGGGCGTGCTGGGCAACGAGCAGTTCGCCGGTTAGCCAGGACGTCGTGAGTGCTGCTGCCGGTGAGAACCGGGATCGCCGCGCACGAGGCCTCAGCGCGGAAGCGGCCCGGTGTACGCGTCGCGAGCCTTCTCCACGGCAGGCAGATGCTCGTCGGTCCAGGTGGCGAGCGCGGCGAACACCGGCGACAGGCTCCGGCCGAGTTCGGTGATCTCGTACTCGACGCGGGGCGGCACCTCGGCGTAGGAGCGCCGCTCCACCAAGCCGTCGCGCTCGAGCTGGCGGAGCCGCTGCGTCAGGACCTTCCCGGTCGCGCCGAGCCGCCGTTCCAGCTCGACGAACCGCACCGGCCCGGACTGGCTGAGCGTCCACAGGATCGGGGTCGTCCACCGGCTGAACAGCAGGTCGACGGCCGGGCTGATCCGGCACGCGGCGAGCGGATCGGCCCCGGTGCGCTCGGTGGTGGTCATGCGGCTCCAATACTTTCCCTGGGGAACCTACTGTAGGACGGCTTTTAGCCTCGCTGGGTCGCTTTCGACCCCTAGCCGAGGAGCAAGTCATGATCGTCGTCACTGGTGCCACGGGCAACGTCGGCCGCGTGCTGGTCGAGTCCCTGACCGGAGCCGGCCACGCGGTGACCGCCGTTTCCCGCGGAGTGAGTTCGCCGCCGCCGTCGCTGCCCGGGGTCGCCCCGATGGTCGCGGATCTGGCTGACGCGGCCAGCCTGGCTCCGGCGCTGAAGGGCGCGGACGCACTGTTTCTGCTGGTCTCCGGCGCGGGAGCGCACGTCGACGGGGAGGCGGTTCTGCGGGCCGCGGCCGACGCTGGTGTCTCGCGGATCGTTCTGCAGTCGTCACAGGCCGCGGGAACCCGGCCGGAGGCGGTTTCGCACGCGCCGCTCGCCGCGCTGGAGGAGACGGTGCGGTCGTCCGGTCTGGAGTGGACAGTCCTCCGGCCTGCCGGGTTCACGACCAACAGCTTCGCCTGGATCCCGTCGATTCGGGCCCAGCGCACGGTTTTCTCGCCGTTCGGCGACGTCGCGCTCCCGGCCGTGGATCCGCTCGACATCGCTGAAGCCGCCGCGGCCGCGCTGACTGACGCCGGTCACGCGGGGCGGACTTACGTCCTCACCGGACCGGCGGCGACGAGCCCGCGGCAGCGCGCGGAGATCCTCGGCGCTGCCCTCGGCGAACCGCTGGAGTTCGTCGAACTCGACCGGGCGCGGGCCCGCGAGCAGATGCTGCGGCAGATGCCGGAACCGGTCGCCGACGGCACGCTCGACATCCTCGGCCAGCCGCTCCCGGACGAGCTGCGCGTCAGCCCCGATGTGGAGAAGGTGCTGGGCCGTCCGGCGACTTCGTTCGCTTCGTGGGCCAGCCGCAGCGTCGACGCGTTCCGGTGAGCAGCGTCCGCGCGAATCACGGTTTCCGCGCGGCCCCGGCGAGGATCACCGAATGCGCCGGCGTCGGGAATTCCACCTGCGGCGCGCCTTCGCCGGACTCCTCCGGATGCCACGACGGCGTCCAGGTCAGCCCCGGTTCGAGCATCTCGAACGACCCGAACAGCGCCTGGATCTCCTCGCGCGACCGCCAGATCACCGGGCTGCTCGACCGGTCGTACAGCTGTTTCAGCTCGACCAGCCCGGGGCCCACGTCGGACGGCACGCCCTGGTCGGTGATGTGCGAGATCGCGAGGAACGAGCCGGGGGCGAGGAGATCGCGGTACTGCGCGACGATCGACGGACCGAGGTCCTCGGTGCTGCCGCTGTCCTCGGCGGGCGGCTGCTGCACGTGCAGCACCGCGATCAGCAGCAACGCGAGCGGTTTCTCGACGTCGATCACGCCGGTGGCGGCGATCTGGTCCCACAGCCGCCGCGGATCGCGCATGTCGGCGTGGATCACCGCGTGCCGGTCGAGGTCGCCCGACTCGCGCAGCAGGGTCTCCGAATGCGCGACGGCGACCGGTTCGTAGTCGACGTAGCAGACGTGGCTCTCGCCCGGCGCGAGTTCGTCCGCGACCTGGTGCGCGTGGCCCATCGTCGGCACGCCGGAGCCGATGTCGACGAACTGCCGCACGCCCTTTTTCACCAGATGCCGCACGAGCCGGTGCAGGAACAGCCGGTTGGCCTTGGCGATCGGGCGGATCAGCGGGAACTCGCGGATCACCTCGTCGGCGAACTCCCGGTCGATCGTCCAGTTCGTGGTGCCGCCGAGGTAGTAGTCGTACACGCGCGCGACGCTCGGGTGGTCGAGGTCGACCCCGGGAGGCGGGAAGGGTTCGTCGGCCACCGGCGGGGGTTCCTTTCGTTCGGTGCTTCGGTTTTCGGTCAGCGGGCGGGGGTCGCGCAGCGGCTCGCCCATTCCTTCAGGTACTGCAGGGATTCCTCGCGCGGCAGCGTGGCGGCGAGCTGCGCTTCCCACGACTCCTCGTAGGAGGCGAACTCGTCCTGGCTCCGCGGGACGGTGATGAGCTTGACCTTGCTTTCCTGGTAAGCGAAATCGGGAAGGTCGGACTGGGCGAAGCGCAGGATGGTGAAATCCTCGTCCGGGTACGCGGCCGCGTCGCGCGGCAGGATCCGGACCTCGACGAACGGATGCGTTTCGACGAGCCGGATCATGTGCTCGAGCTGGTCGGTGGCGATGCTGGCCTTGGTGCCGTAGACGAGTTTCTCGATGCAGCTGTACTCCAGCATGAAGACCGCCCGCGGAGCCGGGCAGGCGTCGAAAAGCCGTTGCCGCGCCTTGCGTTCGGCGACCCGGTCGGTGACCCGCTCCTGGCGGCTGGCCTGGAACTGGGCCAGCATGTAATACTCCGATTGGAGCAGTCCCGGGATGCGATTGCCGGTCCAGCTCAGGATTTCCGCGGCGGACTGTTCCCGTTCCAGGATCTCGCGGAACCACTGCGGCGTGATCATCCGGCGCTCGGCCCGGCGCGCGGAGGGATCGTTGGCCTGGTTGAGCTCCCGCAGCTGGTCGGCCTCGGCGGGCGGGATGCCGAGGACCTCGACGATCCGCTCGAGATCCTCGGGCCGGGTGCCCGCCTTGCCGGACTCGATCTTCTGGATCTTGGGCTGTTTGCAGCCGATCCCGTCGGCGAGTTCGACCTGGGTCAGCCCGCGTGCGGTGCGCCACCGGAGGATCCGGGAGCCCAGCCGGGAACGCTGGGTCCGCAGGGAGGGCGGCGGTTGCCGGATCGGCGAGGTCACCAGGGGCTCCGTCATTTCGTCCAGGGGCCGATGTGAGAACCTCCGATGATAATGCGCCGACCCGGGGGATGGGCCGCCGGGTCGGCGCCTTTTTGCGCGAGGTTCGCCACCGCCGGACGGCGGCTCCGGCGAGGCGTTTCGCGGTCGTGCCTGGTCAGCAGTCGAATTCCCCGCGCCGCACGGCCTCGACGAAGCTGGCCCACTCGCCCCGGTCGAAGACCAGGACGGGAGAGTCGCCGCTCTTGCTGTCCCGCACCCCGACCATCCCGTGCGCGGCCAGGTTGACCTCGACGCAGTTCCCGGAATTCGGCCCGCAAGCCGACGGCTTCCGCCAGGCGTGGTCCGGGAACCGCGCACCAGGCCCAGCGGCCGGGAAACGGCGCGCGTCGGTCGGCTGCGCGTGCTGGCGCTCGTGCGGGTCGTAGGTGTCCACTGCAACCCCTCGTTTTCTCGTATTCGGTCGGCGAATTGGAATATTCCGCGGAGTACGGAATGTGTTCGGAATATTCCTGAGGGTAGTGGGCTGGTCGATCTCTGGCGCTGTGCGTCGGGGATTTCACCTGAATGGACACTTCTCGTGCATTCGGGAATGCTTTCGCACGTGCAATTCTGAATTGGTGGTGCGGATTTCGTTGGGTTTGTGGGTGGGGGTTGCTTTTTTCGTGGCTTTTCGGGGGTTGGGGGTTTCTGTGGCTGGTGATACCTGTTCAGCGGTTGATCGGTGGGCTGCGTGGGTGGTGCTTCGCTTGTGCCGCTTCGTGATGCTGCGCGGCCGGGGTGGGCTGGGGTGGGCCGGTGGGCTGTCTGCGGTTGCCACGTTCGGCTGCGTTGGGATTTGCGGCTTGGCCTGCGTTGCTTCGGTAGCGGGGCGCGGATCTTCGGCGGCGGGGATGCTTCTCCGAGCCGAGCCGAGCCGAGCCGAGCCGAGCCGAGCCGAGCCGAGCCGAGCCGAGCCGAGCCGAGCGGCTAAGCCCGTGCCGAGCGGTCACCGGAGTTGAGCGGCCAAGCCCGTGCCGAGTGGCCCAGCGCTAGTCGAGCGGTCACGCCGGGGTCGAGCAGCCAAGCGCGAGCGAAGCGGCCAGGCCTGAGTCGAGCTGCCAGGACTGAGCCGAGTGGCCAAGCGCAAGCCAGGCGGCCGAGCCCGTACCGAGTAGCCAGCCCGGCCGACCTGAGCGGCCCGGCCCGTGCCGAGTGACCCCAGCCCGAGCAGCGCCGGGCGGCCAAGCCCGAGCCGAGCGGTCGGCTCAGCCGGAGCCGAGCGGTCGGGGCCAACCGGAGCCGGGCTGAGCGCGAGCCGCACGAGCGAGCCATCCCCGCCTCCGCGCGGCAGCGATCCCGATGCCGGTCTTGCCGCCCGCCCGCCGTCGCCTGCGGCCAGTGCTCGGCCCTGGCCTCAAGTCCGGAAACATCCCTCGTCTCCCGGTGCCCGGCTCTGCCCAGCCGGGCACCGGGAGCGCAGAACGCGGGCGGCCGTAAGCCGCCGCCGGCGTCCGCTTCGAGGGTGGTCAGGCGTCCCGGTTCGCGGTGTGCCGCTTGCGCAGCACCGCGCCGGTGACGTGTACGAGGGCGACTCCGCCCGCGGTGGCGAGGCCGGCCGGGGCTCCGGCGGTCGCGAAAACGATCGCGGTCGCCCCGACGAGCAGCGTCAGCAGGAGCGCGATCAGCTGCCACGGCCGGGTCCCGCCGTCCGGCTGTCGCGCGGCCAGTTCGACCGACGTCCGCGCGGTCTTCCACGACGGATAGGCCGGGCGGGTGCACGGTCGCGGCGAGGGCGCCGTCGGAGCTGGTTGCGGCATGCCCGGTTCGTGAAACGTCACGGTCACCCGGCCGGGGCGTTGACTCACGGCGACGGCATACGGTCTGTCGTCGCGGATGTCCGATTCTTCTGTCCGACGGTATGCCTGGCCTGCATTGTCCGCGCCAGGAACGGTCATTGCGCATCCTTTCTCGTCCGCCGGAAAAGTGCCGGAACACAGTTCCCAGCCCGCCCCCGAGGGGAACTGGTTCCGGCGGCCGCGGCGGGCGTCCGGGGAATGGAATATTCCACCCTCTTAACCCCTCCTGCCTGCGGCAACGCCATCTTTGCATGCCCACTGCCGATCGCGCTAACCCGGGGCGGAAAAATCTTCGCCGGAGCCGTCCTGCCTGATGTTTCCGGAAACGGGTATTCGCGATCTGCCGAACTATTCCGGGCGTTATCAAGTCACGCATATTCGACCCGATCAGGTGAAGATGCGCCGAGGTCCACTTTGGGGGTCTCCACCTTGATCGACCCGGCGAACGCGACCGGGCCGCTGCTACGGTGAGTGTCCGCTGCGGACGGGGAGGACATGGACGTACGGACGCTGGCGCGCGAGGAACGGGCCGACTTCGCGGACTTCCTGGAGACCCTCGCGCCGGAGCAATGGGAGCAGCCGACGCTGTGTGCCGGCTGGAACGTGCGTTCGGTCGTCGCGCACGTCGTGAGCTATGACGAACTGAGCGGTCGCCAGCTGGCGCGACGGCTCGTCCGCGCCCGGCTGTCGCTGAAGCGGGCCAACGAGATCGGCCTCGCCGAGTACCGGGTGCGCGCGCCGGAGGAGCTGATCGGCGTCCTGCGACGGCACCCGCAACCGGGACGGCTCCTGGGCAAGTTCGGCGGAATGATCGGATTTCTCGACGGCCTCATCCATCAGCAGGACATCCGCCGCCCGCTGGGACTGCCGCGAACGATCCCGGCGGCGCGGCTGCGCCGGGCGCTGGAACTGTCGCTGCGCGCGCCGCCGCTTGGAGTGTCGCGGCGGCTGACCGGCTTGCGCGCGGTGGCGACGGACGTGGACTGGACGTCCGGAAACGGCATCGAAGTCCGCGGCCCGGCAGAGGCCCTGCTGCTAGCCCTGGCAGGCCGTCGCGCGGCGGCGGACGACCTGACCGGGCCGGGTCTCGACGTGTTGATCAGCCGCACGACAGTGGCGTGATTCCGGTCTGACTCCGGCGGCTGGCGCTGGCGGACAGCCAAGGAGTGCGGCGGACCTTGCCCGGAGCACAGCACGGTGGCGCGGCCGACCCGAAAGCGCCTGAGTCATCCACCACACCATCGTGGCGCGATCGGGTCCGCATCCTGGCTTTTCGCGCCACGGTCGTGTGACAACCCTCGCGCGGGGGTTGCGTATGCGCTTGGCAACAGCAGTCATGACGCCGACCGCACTCCCGAAAGCGAGGTGATGCCCGTACGGACGCCCGCCGCCCTTCCCCCTCGCGGCGCCGTGGCTGCTGCCGCGCCTCGCATCGCTGAGGCAGCACCGGTGCCGTAACCGCCGCGGCGGCGTCCGCCCTCCGGGGTGTCACCACCTGGTGACAGCTAACCCGTCGGTAACCCGCGTCCAGTCGCCGGACGGACGCGGAAAGTCCTTGTGGCCGCAGGAAAAACCCGGTTCCGATGATCACCCGGAACGGGGGCTTGCGTTACGCGGCGGCGACATCCCAAATGGGACTCCAAGCACCACAAGGGGAGGAGTCCGGTGTTCAGATGGCAGCAGGCGGAAGGAAAACGGCACGCACTGGACGGACCGTTCGCGCCGCGACCCGGCGAAACGTTCACCGCGCTGTGCGGAGCGGAAGTCACGGTCGCCCGGCGGGACGTGCCGCAGCTCGGCGGGCATTGGTTCGATCCGACGTGCCTTGAGTGCGCGGACGAATGGCGCCGCCTCCAGGGACAGGACCGCTCGAGCGAAGAACGGTGCCTGGCGTGAGCAGTGCGGTGACGGCCTCGCGCGCGCGGATCGCGGCGGTGCCGGACGGGGCAGCTGCCTCGGAGCGCTGGACGTTGACGCCGTGGCGGGAGCACGGAGTGGTGCCGATACCGCCAGCGGTGGAGCCCAGGCTGGTACCGGCGTTGCGGCTGGCGACGCGTTGGGAAGTGGCTCCGGTTCGAGAGTTGGCAGTCGGAGCACCCAGTTCGGGGTCATGGCGGGCGTTCAGCGCAGTGGGAGCCCGCGCGGGCGGCAGGGCACTCGCGAGGACCGGCGCATGACCGGGCACTGGAGCAGGCTCCCGGAGCAGCGCAATTCGGCGGTCGGGCTCACCGGTCCCGAGCTGGTCACCTGGATTCGCGACCTGCAGGCCACCCTGGCCCTCGATCTCACCTTCCTGACCCGGGCGCTCGACGAACGATGTCCGCGCCCGGACGCGGTGCGGGACCTCGGCGAGCGGCTTCTCGACCTCGGCCGGGCGTTGATCCGGCGGGCCGATCACCTGAACGAGACCGTCCTGGCGAGCCTGCCCGCGCACGGCTGGCTGCCGCAGGCGGGCGCGCCGGCGAACGCGGCGCGGCTCGCGCATCAGGTCGGACGCCGTCCGCTTCGCTGCGGGCCGGTGTATCTCGGGCTGTGCGGAGCCGCGTGTTTTCCGGTGTTCGGGCGGGATCCGCACGATCACACGAAACGGTACGCGCGGTGCGCGGAATGCCAGAGCAAGGGCGGTGCGGCGATGCTTCGCGAATGAAGGGCTACGCGAACGGGGATCAGGTGCCGTCAGGGGAGTGTCGGTGCGCGAACCGCTCGGCGTGGGTTGTGCCGCGAGATTGGAGCTGCGGGATAAGTACCAGCAGCCTGCGACCCGAGCCGGGTGCCGGAACCATGGGACCGCGCGAAAGGAGGCGCCCACCAGGCCACGCAAACCGGATCAGCCGTCCGAAACCCGGCCGTCAACCCAGCGGCCTCGGGCCTTTTCCGGTTTCCTGTACCGATGAGCGAGGAGACCTCCACCCGTTCCACCGAGCGGCTGTTCAAGATCGCGATCACGCTGAAGGGCCTCGACGGAGCCCTTCAGCTGATCGGGGCGCTGATCCTGGCGTTCATCCCCGCGACGGTCGTCACCGGGGTCGTCAACGCGATCGTGACCCGCGACCTGCTGGGCGACCCCTCCGGCACGCTCGCGCGGCATCTCGAATCCGCGGCCGAGCACTTCGCCGGAGGGGGCACCAAGACGTTCGCCGTCGCGTACCTGCTGGCCCACGGGTTGCTCAAGCTCGGCCTCGTGTGGGCGCTCGCGCGCAAGTGGGTGCGCGCCTACCCGGTCGCGATGGTCGTGCTCGCCGCGTTCGTCGTGTACGAGATTTACCGCGCCTTCGAAACGCATTCGATCGCGCTGCCGTTCTTCGCAGCGCTCGACGCGGTGATCATCGTGCTCGTCTATCGCGAGTACCGGAACCTGAAACGCGAGCGCGCCTGACCTCGCTCAGGCGGCCGTCGGAAACCTCTCGGTGGCCAGTGCGGCCACGTCCGGGGCTTCCACGAACAGCGCCGTCGCGTTGTCGCGGCCGCCCAGGGCGATGGCGGTCGCGACCAACGCCGAGGCGCCGCGGGCCGGGTCGGCGAGGATTTCGTCGATCGTCGCGGGCGGCAGGACCTTGTGCACTCCGTCGCTGGTGAGCAGGAGGCCGCCGCTCGGGGCTTCCGTCGTGCCGATCTCCTCCGGTTTCGTCGTGCGGACGCTCGTGGTCACCAGGTGCTCCATCCGCGGCGAGTACGGCTGGTGCCGCGACCGGAAATACTCCGCCATCGTGTGGTCCTGCGTGAGTTTGTGGATCATCGACCCGTCCCACGAGTACGCTCGCGCGTCGCCGACCCACGCGATCCGGTATCCGCCGGCGAAGGGCATCGCCACCACGAGAACCGCGTCTCCGGTGCCGCCCAGGCGGCGAACTGCTTGCTGGGCCGCCAAAATCGCCGTGACCGGGCCGGATTCGACCGGCGTGCGCGCGGCGGCCGCGGCGGCGACCTGGGCGGCCCGCCCGGCGCCGGGGTCGTCCCCGACGCCGTCGGCGAGCGCGAAGGTGATTCCGCGTGCCCCGGCGGCCGCGTAGGCGCTCACCGCGTCGGCGTTGCGCTCGCGCGGCCCCTGTTCGCTCGCGGTGTGCCAGCGTGGGTATCCGGCCATCGTGACCTCCCGGACGTTCGCGGCGGACGACTCTCCGTGCTCTCCAGAATGCGCCTCGTTCCTGGGAGGAGGCTGAGGATTTCCGGGCCTACCGGGTGAGCTGGTAAACAGTTTCGCCACCGATCGTGGTCGCGGCGAAGTTCGCGGCCACCCACTCGGCGATGTCGTTCGACTCGCCGGCCCGGCCGCCGTCCACGTAGTACGCCACCTCGCCCGCCGCGACGTACTGCTTGAACTCCTCCAGCGTCGGGGCCGGATCGTTGCCGCTCCAGCCGCCGATGCCGATCACCGACTTGCCGCTGGCCAGTTCGAGGCTCGCCGCCGACTGCGATCCGGTCGTCGCGGCGGCCCACTTCGTCGTCGTGCCGCCCAATAGCTGGCCGACGGCGCCGCTGGTCTCGTCCAGCATGCCGAAGACGCGCAAGCCGGTACGCGGACCTGAAGTCGGGATGGAACCATTGTGCGGCAACGAAACCGTCTCCACGGCATACCCGGCGGTGCCAATCCCGAGCGTCAGCACGACCGCCACCGCGAAGACGGTCCGCACGCGCGGGACTCCGACCACCACCACAGTGCTCACGAGCAACCCCAGCCCCACGATTATCCAGCGCAGCAAAGGAAACCAGTCCGGCGTCCGGTCCAGCAGGATGAAGTCCCACACCGCGGTCGCCGCGATCATCCCGCCCAGCACCATCCGCGGTGCGGTATGCGCCCGGCCGCGCCACAGCGCGTGCCCGGAAATCGCGACCAGCGCGGCGATCGCGGGCGCGAGCTGCACCGCGTAGTACGGGTGCACGGTGCCGCTCATGAAGCTGAACACCAGCCCGGTCACGAGCAGCCACCCGCCCCAGACCAGCAGCGATGCCCGGGTCCGGTCGGTGCGCGCGGCCCGCCGGGTGAACCACAACCCGGCCGTCAGCCCGATCAGCGCGGCGGGCAGGAGCCACGAGATCTCGGTGCCGAAGCTCGCGCCGAACATCCGCCCGAGGCCGGAACTGCCGCCGAACGCGGTGTTCCCGCCGCCCATCCCGCCGCCGACGACACCGCCACCACCGTTGCCCTGCCCGCCGAAGATCCGCCCGAGCCCGTTGTACCCGAGGGCCAGCTCCAGCAGGCTGTCCCCGGTCGACCCGCCGATGTACGGCCGCGAAGCCGACGGCCAGATCTCCACCAGCGCCACGAACCAGCCCGCCGATCCGAGCACCGCGAGCCCGGCGTAAACCAAGTGCAGCAAGCGTTTCCCCAGGCCGGTCGGCGCGGCGACCAGGTACGCGAGTGCGAACGCGGGCAGCACCAGGAACGCCTGCATCATCTTCGTCAGGAACCCGAAACCGATTGCCACGCCAGCGAAAACCAGCCACCGAGCACTGGCCTGCTCGACCGCCCGCACCGTGCAGTACGCACCGGCGATCAGCAACAGCACCAGCAACGCGTCCGGGTTGTTGAAGCGGAACATCAACGCGGCGACCGGCGTCAGCGCCAGCATCGCCCCGGCCAGCAATCCCGGCAGTGGCCCGGAAACCCGGCGCACAGTCAGATACAGCAACCCGACCGAGCCGACACCCATCAGCGCCTGCGGGGCGAGCACGGTGAAGCTGGAGAACCCGAAAACGCGCGCGAAGGCCGTCCCGACCCACAGCGCGGCAGGCGGTTTGTCGACAGTGAGCACGTTCCCGGCGTCCAGCGAACCGAACAGCCACGCCTTCAGGCTTTGCGTGCCCGATTGCACGGCCGCGGCGTAGAACGAATTGCCGAACCCGGAAGCGGTCAGATTCCAGAAGTACAGCACCGCGGTGAGCGCCAGCAGGCCGAACACCGACGGGCGGACCCAGCGCGCCCGCGCGCGATCCGGGGCGGCGGGCCGGGCGGACAGGACAGTGCTCAAGACGACTCCTTCGCGGTACGGCGCGGATTGAAGACCCAGCCCCGAAGCAGCAGGAAACGGAGCACCGTGGCGGCGAGGTTCGCCAGCACGAGCACGGTCGTCTCCAAGACGATTCCGGGATGGGTGGTGTGGTTGAGCAGCGCGAGCGAACCGCTGGTCAGCGCCAGCCCGAGGCCGAACACGAGCAGCCCTTCGAACTGGTGCCGCCCGGCTCCGGCCCGGCCGCGGACGCCGAACGTCACGCGCCGGTTCACCGCAGTGTTCGCGACGGCGGTGACGAGCAGCGCGGTGAAGTTGGCCGCCTGCGCGCCGGCCATCGTCCGCAGCAGCAGGAAAAGCAGCAGGTACGCGACGGTGCTGGCGACGCCGACCGCGGCGAACCGCACGAGTTGCTTGACCAGGCTCGGGGACACTCCGGGGGCCTCCACGCCGATCGGTTCGCGGCCGAGCTGTTCGCGCAGCCGGTGCACGGGGATCTCGCCGGTGAGGGTCGCGCGCGTGACCCGGGCGATGCCTTTGAGGTCCGCGGCGGCGGTCGCGACGAGGTCGACCGACGAGTCCGGGTCGTCGACCCAGTCGACCGGCACCTCGTGGATCCGCAGCCCGGCGCGCTGGGCGAGCACGAGCAGTTCGGTGTCGAAAAACCAGCCGGTGTCGCGCACGTGCGGGAGCAGCGCGCGGGCGACGTCGGCGCGGATCGCCTTGAACCCGCATTGCGCGTCGGAAAACCGCGCCGCCAGCGTGCCGCGGAGGAGCAGGTTGTAGCAGCGGGAAAGGAACTCCCGCTTCGGCCCGCGCACCACCCGGGCGCCGCGAGCGAGCCGGCTGCCGATCGCGACGTCCGAATGCCCGGACAACAGCGGCGCGACAAGCGGATCGAGCGCGGCGAGGTCGGTGGACAGGTCCACGTCCATGTACGCGAGCACGGCGGCGTCCGAAGAGGACCAGACGGCCTGCAGCGCGTTGCCGCGGCCCTTCTCGTCCAGGTGGCGCACCTCGACCTCGGGAAACTCGCGAGCCAGTTCTTCGGCCACGGCAAGGGTTTTGTCGGTGCTCGCGTTGTCCGCGACGGTGATCCGGTACGGGTACCCGGCGCGTTCGGCGAGGTGCGCCCGCAATCTGCGGACGCACGGTTCGAGGTCGGATTCCTCGTTGTAGACCGGGATGACGACGTCGAGGACGGGATGCGGGCCGCCGAGGCCGACCGGAGTCGTCCCGGGCCGCGGGGCGCCGCTGCGGGAGGGGGCGGTGGCGTTCATGCGTTCACCGTCGTCTGCCGGGCTTTGGCCACCTTGTGGTGCTCCTGTGCCTGCGCTGTGTGACTGCGAATCAGGCCGTCAGGTCATACATCGGGACACTGTCCACTGTGGTCACTCGGTGGTTGTCGGCCACCGGGCCGGCAGCTCGTCTCCGAACAACCGGGCCAGCCTCGCGGCGCGACCTGGAGCCGGGATGTGCCTACCCTGTGTGCCCGCTGTGGGACTTGCGGTCGGCCATGCGTGGGGTGCGCTGCGCCGGGACCGCGATCGGAAGCCGCACGGAGAATTCCGTCTGGCCGGGACGGCTGCGCATCGCGATGGCGCCGTCGTGTGCGGTCAGCACGGCGGAGGCGATCGCCAGGCCCAGCCCGGTCGAACCGGCTGCCCGGGACCGGGACGAATCTCCGCGCGCGAAGCGTTCGAACACCGCTGGCTGCAGCTCCGGCGGGATGCCTGGGCCGTTGTCGGTCACTGTCACCACGGCGCTGCCGTCCGCGGCTCGAGTGAGGGTGGTGACCACCGTCGTGCCGGGTGGCGTGTGGACGCGGGCGTTCGCGAGCAGATTGGCCAAAACCTGGTGCAGCCGTTGGACATCTCCCAGCACGAGGATCGGTTCGTCCGGCAGCGCGAGCTGCCAGACGTGGTGCGGGCCGGCCACGTGTGCGTCGCCGACCGCGTCCGCGACCAAGCGGGTCAGGTCGACTTCGGCCGCGTCGAGCGGGCGGCCCGCGTCCAGGCGGGCGAGCAGGAGGAGGTCTTCGACCAGGGCCGTCATGCGGTCTGCTTCGGACTCGATCCGCGACATCGAGTGCTCGACGTCCGGCGGGGCGTGGCTGCCGGAGCGTCCGGCGAGTTCGGCGTAGCCGCGGATGGCGGCGAGCGGGGTGCGGAGTTCGTGGCTGGCGTCGGCGACGAAGCGGCGGACGCGGAGTTCGCTGGCGTGCCGGGCTTCGAGAGCGGAGGAGATGTGGCCGAGCATGTGGTTCAGCGCCGCGCCGACCTGGCCGACCTCGGTGCGGGGATCGGTGTCTTCGGCGGGGACTCGGACGGACAGGTCGACGTCGCCTCGGTCCAGCGGGAGTTCGGAGACTCGGGAGGCGGTTTCGGCGACGCGTTCCAGGGGCCGGAGGGTTCGGCGGACGGCGAAGGCGCCCAGGAATGCCGCGCCGGTCACTCCGGCGGCGGCTACGCCGAAGAGGATCAGGCCGACGGTGAGGAGCGTCTGCTGCATGGGGGCCAGGGGGACGCCGGTGATGACTACGCCGTCGGGGACTGGGAAGGCGGTCAGGCGGTAGTCGCCGAGGGTGCCGAGGGCTCGGGTGTAGGGGCGGCCGTCGGCGGGGAGGTCTTGGAGGGCGGCCAGTTCGTCTTCGGTGAGGGACAGGCGCTGGCCGTGCGGGGAGAGCCAGCCGCCGGTCCCGTTGGCGCCGTCTGGGGAGAAGTGGGCGGTGATCGTTCCCGCGCCTTGGCCTGGGGCGTCGAGCGGGGTGCGGTCGTCGGGAGGGGCTGGGTGGGTGGCGTAGTCCAGGGCGCGGGAGGCGGCTGCGGAGAGCTGGGTGTCGGTTTGGGCCAGGAGGAAGGTGCGGAGGGCCAGTTCGCTGATCACGCCGATGGTCAGGCAGACCAGGGAGAGGAGGGTGATCGCGGAGAGGGTGAGCTTGGCGCGCAGGGAGTGCTGGCCCCGGTGGGGAGGGGGCTTTGCGCGGGCGGGCATGGGGTCGAGGGTGCGGCGGGTGGGTGTGGGGGTGATGTGTGGGTGCTGTGAGGGGGCTGTGGTTCGGCTCGTCGCCCTGGCGGGCGGCATTGCCGGTTAGTGGTTGCGTGGGGCACCCCGATTTTTCATTGTGCTGACGGTTCGGGGGTGCTTGTCAAGGCGGGAAAGATGCCTTGACAAGCACCCCCGAACCGCAGGGCGGCTTTGTATCGGGGGCGGGGGAGGGGCTGGGTGCCTCGCTTTCTGGGTGCAGCGGTTGCGGTTGGAGGGCCGGGTGCATCCCTTTTGGGTGCATCGGCGGCGGTTCCAGGGCGGGGCTAGCGCCCCGGTGAGGTGGCTCAGGCAGGTGGCTCGGTCAGCCCAGGGAGCGTGCGGCCGCGGTTGCTTGTCCGGCGTAGGGGCGTCCGAAGAGGACGGTGTGCACCAGGAGCGGGAAGAGCTGGTGCAGGGGGATCCGTTCTCGATAGCCGTCTGCGAGGGGGGCGTATTCGTCGTAGGCGGCGATGATCCGGTCCAGGTGCGGGCAGCCGAAGAGGTGCAGCATGGCCAGGTCTGTTTCTCGGTGACCGCCGTGGGCGGCCGGGTCGATCAGGACCGCGCCGGTCGCGTCCCACAGGACGTTGCCGCTCCACAGGTCTCCGTGCAGGCGGGCCGGGGGTTCTGGAGGGCCCGTTACCGACGGGATTCGCGCGCAGGCTCGTTCGAAGACCGCCGGGTCGAGGATTTCGGAGGCCATTCGGACGTACGGGAGGATTCGGTCTTCGGCGTACCACTCTGGCCACGAGTCGGCTGGGGTGTTGCGCATCGGGGCGGTTCCGATCCACGCGTCGGTCAAGCCGTCTGGCGGAGGGGAGCCGAACGCGGGGGCTCCGGCCGCGTGCAGGCGGGCCAGGTTGCGGCCGAATTCTTCGGCGTGCGCTGGCGTGCTCTCCGTTACCCGGTCCAGGACCAGCCAGGTGTCGTCCGCGGCGTGCACCCGGGGGATTCGGACAGCGTTCGCTTCGGCTAGCCAGCGCAGTCCGGCTGCTTCGGCGCGGGTCGCGCGGGGAGCGTGGCCGCGTTTGACCACTGCGTCGAAAGTTTGGCTACCGTCGGTTAGGGTGATCTCGCTGAGCGTACCCGAGGAGCCCTGCGAGACTGCCTTGAATCCGGTGAGCCGCGCGGCGGCGCCGGCCGGACCTTCGCTCTGCTGCCCGGAAACCACGGCCCGAACGCTACGGGTCTCCGCGGGCCTCCGCTGATCGAGACGCTGGCGGGGTGCCCCGCAGCCAGTCTTGTCAAGCCTCTGGCCTAGACTCGGATATCCCGGTCAGCAGGTGACCGGGGCGGTCCCGAGGGACTGTCCGCCCCCATCGTTTACCGCTCGAGGAGAAGACCTTGAAGAGCACCGTCGAGCAGCTCAGCCCGACGCGAGTGAAGATCAATGTCGAGGTGCCGTTCGACGAGCTCAAGCCGAACTTCGACGCCGCCTACCGGAAGATCGCCCAGCAGGTGCGCGTCCCCGGTTTCCGCCCCGGCAAGGTCCCCGCTCGCGTCCTGGAAAGCCGGATCGGCCGCGCGCCGGTGCTCGACGAGGTCGTCAACGAGGCCATCCCGGCCAAGTACATCGAGGCCGTCCGCGCGGGCGAGGTCCGGACGCTCGGCCAGCCCGAGTTCGAGGTGACCAAGCTCGAGGACCGCGAGGTGCTGGAGTTCAGCGCCGAGGTCGACGTGCGGCCGGAGATCGAGCTGCCCGACCTCGCCGGCCTCGAGATCAGCGTCGACGACGTCGAGACCACCGACGACGAGGTCGCCGAGCAGCTCGACGAGCTGCGCGCCCGCTTCGGCACCCTGACCGGCGTCGAGCGCCCGGCCCAGACCGGCGACTTCGTGTCGATCGACCTCTCGGCCACCGTCGACGGCAAGGCCGTCGAAGAGGCCTCCACCACCGGCCTGTCCTACGAGATCGGCTCCGGCCAGCTCGTGGACGGCATCGACGAGGCGATCGTCGGGGCCACCGCCGGCGAGACCAAGGTGTTCACCACCAAGCTGGTCGCGGGCGAGTTCGCCGGCCAGGACGCCGAGGTCACCGTCACCGTGCAGTCGGTCAAGGAGCGCGAGCTGCCCGAGGCCGACGACGAGTTCGCCCAGCTCGCGAGCGAGTTCGACACGATCGACGAGCTGCGCGAGGACCTGCGCACCCGCCTCGGCCGCGTCAAGAAGATGCAGCAGGGCGTCCAGGCGCGCGACAAGGTCCTCGAGATCCTGCTCGAGCGCACCGAGGTGCCGCTGCCGGAGAAGGTCGTCGAGGCCGAGATCGAGAACCGCAAGCACGACGCGGTCCACCCGTTCGACCACGACGAGGAGAAGTTCGCCAAGGCGCTCGAGGCCGAGGGGCGCACCCTCGAGGAGTTCAACGCCGAGGTCAAGGAGGAGTCGGAGAAGGCCGTCCGCACGCAGCTGCTGCTGGACACCATCGCCGACAAGGAGAAGACCTCGGTCAACGACGGCGAGCTCACCGAGCGGATCATCTACCAGGCGCAGCGCTTCGGCGTCAGCCCGGACGAGTACGTGCAGCGGGCCCAGCAGTCCGGCCAGCTGACCGCCATCTACGCCGACGTCCGCCGCGGCAAGGCGCTCGCCTCCGTCGTGCGCGGCACCACGGTGAAGGACGCGTCCGGGGCGGAGGTCGACCTCAGCGAGCTGTTCGGCGCGGACGAAGAAGCCCCCGCCGAGGAGACGCAGGTCACCGAAGAAGCGGCGGCGACCCCCGCGGAGTAAAGCTGTGAGCGAACTTGGGCGGTGTCAGGCATTCTGCACCGCCCAAGTTCGTTAGGGTCGGTTGCAAGATCTCAAGCATGAACACGACAGCGGCGGCGCGGCTCTCACAGGCGGCCCGCCGCCGGTGAAAAGGCAGGCAGACGTGAAGCAGCACATGCCCGAGGGGCGGACCGGCACCGCGGGGCTCAACCTCGCCGACTCGGTGTTCGAGCGGTTGCTCCAGGAGCGCATCGTCGTTCTCGGCTCCGAGGTCAACGACGAGGTCGCCAACCGGCTCACCGCGCAGCTCCTGCTGCTCGACGCGGACGACGCCGAATCGGACATCCGGTTCTACATCAACTCGCCGGGCGGCTCGGTGACGGCCGGGTTCGCGATCTACGACACCATGCAGCTGATCCGCCCGGACGTGGCGACCTACGCGATGGGCATGGCGGCCTCGATGGGGCAGTTCCTGCTGTCCTCGGGCACCCCCGGCAAGCGCTACGCGCTCCCGCACGCGCGCATCCTGATGCACCAGCCGTCCGCGGGCGTCGGCGGCACCGCCTCCGACATCGCGATCCAGGCGGACCTGTTCAACAAGTGGAAGCAGGAGCTGGCGCGGATCACCGCCGAGCAGACCGGGCAGACCACCGAGCAGATCATCAAGGACGGCGACCGCGACCGCTGGTTCACCGCGCAGGAGGCGAAGGACTACGGCTTCGTCGACCACGTGCTGACCCGCGACAGCGGCATGAACTCGAGCAACTGAGCCCGCAAGCACACAGGAGAGCGTCATGAGCAACTTCCGGCTCCCGGGTGACTTCCGGGCCCCGCAGACTCCCCAGTCGCGGTACATCCTCCCGTCCTACGTCGAGCGCACCAGCTACGGCGTGAAGGAGTCCAACCCGTACAACAAGCTGTACGAGGAGCGGACGATCTTCCTCGGCGTGCAGGTGGACGACGCGTCGGCCAACGACGTGATGGCCCAGCTGCTGCACCTCGAGCACGAGGACCCGGACCGCGACATCAGCATCTACATCAACTCCCCGGGCGGGTCGTTCACGTCGCTGATGGCGATCTACGACACCATGCAGTACATCCGCCCGGACATCTCGACCGTGTGCCTCGGCCAGGCGGCCTCGGCCGCCGCGGTGCTGCTGGCGGCGGGCACGCCGGGCAAGCGCATGGCGCTGCCGAACGCGCGCGTGCTGATCCACCAGCCGGCCACCGAGGGCACCTACGGGCAGGTCTCGGACCTGGAGATCCAGGCCAACGAGATCCAGCGCGTGCGCCGCCAGATGGAGGTCATCCTGGCGAAGCACACGAACAAGGAGCCGGACGAGATCAAGGCCGACATCGAGCGGGACAAGATCCTCACCGCCGAGGAGGCCAAGGCCTACGGCCTGATCGACGAGGTGCTCCCGTACCGGAAGGCCTCGGCGAACTGACCGCGACGGGCCGGTGCGCGGCGAATCCGCGACGCGCACCGGTCCGCTGGTCTACTGTCGGTCGTCGACGTGCCCGAAGGGGTCGGGTGTTCCCGACCGCGCCTTCGGACGGGTACCGTCGATGGCAATGCGTGCGGGTTCCGGGAACGGCTGGCAGTCCCGGGGCCGCCATCCAGTTGTGCAGGTGCGCCCCGCGCACCGGAGGGGACGAGGTCAACGGCCATGGCACGGATCGGTGACGGCGGCGACCTGCTGAAGTGTTCTTTCTGCGGCAAGAGCCAGAAGCAGGTGAAGAAGCTCATTGCCGGGCCCGGGGTCTACATCTGCGATGAGTGCATCGACCTCTGCAACGAGATCATCGAAGAGGAGCTGGCCGAAGCCGGCGACGTGAAGCTCGACGAGCTGCCGAAGCCCGCCGACATCCACGAGTTCCTCGAGCAGTACATCATCGGCCAGGACGAGGCGAAGAAGACGCTCGCGGTCGCGGTGTACAACCACTACAAGCGGATCCAGGCCGACGACAAGTCCGGGCCGAAGGACTCCAAGGACGAGCCGGTCGAGCTGGCCAAGTCCAACATCCTGATGCTCGGCCCCACCGGCTGCGGCAAGACCTATCTCGCGCAGACGCTGGCGAAGCTGCTGAACGTCCCGTTCGCGATCGCCGACGCCACCGCGCTCACCGAAGCCGGCTACGTCGGCGAGGACGTCGAGAACATCCTGCTGAAGCTGATCCAGGCGGCCGACTACGACGTCAAGCGCGCCGAGACCGGCATCATCTACATCGACGAGGTCGACAAGATCGCCCGCAAGAGCGAGAACCCGTCGATCACCCGCGACGTGTCCGGCGAGGGCGTGCAGCAGGCGCTGCTGAAGATCCTCGAGGGCACCACCGCGTCGGTGCCGCCCCAGGGCGGGCGCAAGCACCCGCACCAGGAGTTCATCCAGATCGACACCACGAACGTGCTGTTCATCGTCGCGGGCGCGTTCGCCGGGCTGGAAAAGATCATCAACGAGCGGGTCGGCAAGCGCGGCCTCGGGTTCGGCGCGGAGATCCGCACCAAGGCCGAGATCGAGGGCAGCGACGTGTTCTCCGAGACCATGCCGGAGGACCTGATCAAGTTCGGGCTGATCCCGGAGTTCATCGGCCGGCTCCCGGTCGTGGCGACGGTGAACCACCTGGACAAGGAATCGCTCGTCTCGATCCTGACGCAGCCGCGCAACGCGCTGGTGAAGCAGTACAAGAAGCTCTTCGAGATGGACAACGTCGAGCTGGAGTTCACCAAGACCGCGCTCGAGGCCATCGCCGACCAGGCCGTGCTCCGCGGCACCGGCGCCCGCGGCCTGCGCGCGATCATGGAGGAAGTCCTCCAGCCGGTCATGTACGACATCCCGAGCCGCGAGGACGTGGCGAAGGTCGTGATCACCGAGCAGACCGTGCGGGAGAACGTCAACCCCACGATCGTGGCTCGCCAGCCGTCGCGCCGCACCCGCAGCGAGCGCGGCGAGAAGTCGGCCTGACCCGGCGGCCCGCCGGGCGTTAGCAGGAGTCGGCTGCCCGGGTGTCGGCGGCAGGCGCGATAATGGACAGGATGACAACCGTGCCGCTGACCGCACCCCGGGGGGACGACACTGCCGGCCCCGGCGAAGCGGTACCCGTCGAAACCGAGCCTCCCGCCGCTCCGGTCGGCCTCGTGGAGCTGAGCGAGCGGGTCGCCGCGTCCGTGCTGGCGCGCTTCCCGTGGCTGCTCCGCGCGTCCGAGATCATGCTCGCGCTGTGCACGCTGGTGTGCCTGGTCGCGGTCGGCACCCGGCTCTCAGCGCTGCCGCTGCTGCCGATCCCGGAGTTCGTGGTGTCGTGGCTGTTCCTGCGCCGCCTGCGCTCGGCGGAGACCCGGGCGCAGCAATTGCGCTGGTCGCTGCTGATGGCGCTGGCGGCGATGGTGGGGTTCTGGGTGATGTCGGTTATGGCCCGCTGGGTCTCGTAATGCTCTGACGCCCTTGCCTTTTGATTCCGCGCGGCGGCGTATTGATCTCAGGCGAATGCGGGGCTGCCGCTGGCTTCTGGCGCACGACCACTGGGCGTGGCATTCCGGCATTCCGGTTTGGCCCGTGAGCCACGCTCACGAGACCGGCAGGCTCACACCTTCTGCCGCAAGTGCTTCCCCAAGAACCCCACCATGCTGGGCACCGTGGTCCGGAAAAACGTGTCGCTGTGCTTCCCGTGCGCCGTGTACCCGATGGCCGGCCGCGTTTCCGCGATATACCGCCGCACCCCGGTGATGAACGGGTCCTCGGTGCCGCAGTAAACCGCCGTCGGAATGCCCTGCAAAGCGGACTGGTGGCGCAGCGGATCCAGCGACGTCCAATCCGCCATGCCGGTGAAAATGCGGCGTTTCGCCATTTCCGGCCACGACGTGATCAGCGCCGGCGCGATCGCGGCGACCGCGGCGGGCGGCTGGCGGCGTTCGGCTCGGCGGCGGGCGTACAGCAGCGCGCCGAAGCCGCCCATCGAGACTCCGGCGCAGGCGAACGGCACGCCGTCCGTGCCGCCGAAACCGCGGGCGCGCAGCCACTGCGGGATTTCCTCCAGGAGCATCGCCATCGGGTCGTCGCCGGGGCGGACCTGGTGCCAGTAGTTGTCGCCGCCGTCGACCGCGACGAAGCCGTACGCGGGCACGGCCTTGCGCGCGACGTCGCTGCCCAGCTGCTTCAGCAGACCGCTCGGGGCCGCCGAACGCGCCGAACCGTGCAGGCCGTGCAGCATCAGCGACATCGGCAGGCCCGCCGGGGGCTTCTTGCTCGGCAGCAGGAAAACGAGGTCCACTTCCCGGCCGCGGGCGTGCGAGTACACCCGCTCCACCCGCATGCTGCCCAGCTGGGTGACCGGCGTCGAGGACGTGACGCCGAGAGCCCGCTGCATCGCCTGGTTGAACGGCACCACACCGGTCGCGCTCCCCACCGCGAGCCCGGCGATGCCGAGGCCCGAAGCACCCGCGATCAGCAAAGACCGGCGGCTCACCCGCCTTCGGCCCTCAGTCTCCTCGGTCACCCGTTCCCCCTCACCCATATAGCGTAAGACGTAAGGAACGGGCGAAACGTTGCCTTCGGAAGATCTTCACTCCGTCGTTGTGATCAGTCCCACGGACGCCCGGGCGGCGGCAGGCCGGTCTCCGAGCCCGACGATCAGCGTCACGCAGAGTGGCGCGAGCACCTCGGTCACCCCGCGGTCGCCCCGGCCGAAGTGGCCCAGCAGTTCGAGCGTGACGTAGCCGTGCACCGCGCTCCACACCTGTGCGGCGACGGCGAGCGGCTCGCCCCGGAGCCGTCCGGCCTCGATGGTGCGCCCGACGGCGGCGACCACGCCCCGGAACGACGTCGCGGCCTCGCCGTCCTGGTTGTCCTTCATCAGGTCGCTCACTGGGTGTCCTTGCGCGCCCGCCTCGCGGAACATGAGCGTGAACAGCTCCGGATGCTCGACCGCGGTGCGCCGGTAGGCCAGCGCCAGCTGGTACAGGTCGGCGACTGGGTCGTCAGTCTGCTCGACCGTAGCCATGTTCGCGATCAGCCGCCGAAACCCTTCCCGCGCAACGGCATCCATGAGCGCGGCCATTCCGCCGAAGTGCGTGTACACGGCCATCGTGGAGGCGCCGATCTCGGCAGCCAGCTTGCGGGCCTGCAGTGCTTCCGCGCCGCCGTCGGCCAGCAGCCGGATCGCCGCCTCGACCAGTTCCGTCCGCGCGTGTGCTCCCCGGGTCCGCTCGCTCATGCTTGCCAGTATCCCATAACCCTGTTATACCGATGGGCATAACCACGTTATGGACGGGAGCGGGTCATGGGCAATCTCTTCCTCGAAGGCAACTTCGCGCCGGTCGAACGCGAGTGCACGAGCACCCGGCTGCCGGTGACCGGCACGCTGCCGGACTACCTCGACGGCCGCTATCTGCGGAACGGGCCGAACCCGTCCGATCCGGACCCGGAGGCACACCACTGGTTCCTCGGCCGCGGCATGGTGCACGGCGTACGGCTGCGCGACGGCCGGGCCGAGTGGTACCGCAGCCGCCGGGTCGGCACCGACGAAGGCGGGGCCAACACCAACGTCATCGGGCACGCCGGGCGCACGATCGCGCTGGTCGAGGGCGGGCTGCCGCAGTGGGAACTCAGCGAGGAGCTGGACACCCTGGGCGTCTGGGACTTCGACGGCACCCTCTCCGGCTACACCGCACACCCGAAGCGCGACCCGCGGACCGGCGAACTGCACGCCGTCTCGTACCAGTTCGGTCTCGGCAATCGGGTGCGGTATTCGGTGGTCGGCACCGACGGCCGGGCGCGGCGCACGGTCGACGTCGAGGTCACCGGGGCGCCGATGATGCACGATTTCTCGCTCACCGAACGCTATGTCGTGTTCTACGACCTGCCGGTCACCTTCGAGCCCGACCAGGCCCCGGTTCCGGTGGACGTGCCCGATCCGTTGACCGCGCGCACCGGCCGCGGCGTGAGTTCCTTGCCGTACCGGTGGAATCCGGACTACCCGGCGCGCGTCGGCGTGATGCCGCGCGAAGGGGACAACAGTGACGTCCGCTGGTTCGAGGTCGGCCAGTGCTACGTCTTCCACCCGCTCAACGCCTACGACGAGGGCGACCGGATCGTGCTCGACGTGGTCCGGCACCCGAAGATGTTCGACCGCGCGCTGCACGGCCCGGCCGAGGGCGAGCCGACGCTCGACCGGTGGACCGTCGACCTCGCGCTCGGAAAGGTCAGCGAGGAACGGATCGACGAACACGGCCAGGAATTCCCGCGCGTGGACGAGCGCTTGGTCGGTCTGCCGCACCGGTACGGCTACGCGACAGCGCTCGACGACCGGTCGCGCAGTGTCGGCGCGGTGTACAAACACGACCTGCGCAAGGGTTCGGTCGACGCGCACCGGTTCGGTCCCGGGCGCGAGCCGGGCGAGTTCGTGTTCGTCCCGTCCAGCCCGGACGCCGCCGAGGACGAAGGCGTGCTGATGGGCTATGTCTACGACGCGGCCGAGGCGCGCAGCGATCTTGTCTTGCTCGACGCGGGCACGCTCGAAACCGTCGCCGCGGTGCACTTGCCGGACCGGGTCCCGCACGGTTTCCACGGCAACTGGGTGCCCGCCGGGGCGTGATCAGGTGAGCAGGCGCCGGTCCCCGGTGTAGAGGTTCATGCTGTCGCCGCGCAGGAATCCGATCAGCGTCATGCCGTTCTCCTCGGCCAGTTCGACCGCGAGCGACGACGGCGCGGACACCGCGGCGAGCAGGCCGATGCCGGCCATCGCGGCCTTCTGCACGAGTTCGAACGAGGCGCGGCCGGAGACCAGCAGGCCCAGGTCGGGCGCGGGGATCCGGCCCGCCTGCAGGGCCCAGCCGAGCACCTTGTCCACCGCGTTGTGCCGTCCGACGTCCTCGCGCACGACGACGAGCTGACCGTCCGAAGTGAACAGTCCGGCGGCGTGCAGGCCACCGGTGGAGGAGAACACTTTTTGCTGTTCCCGCAACCGGTCCGGCAGTTGCGAGAGGACGTCGGTCTTCACCGTGAACTCGGACGCGGCGGGGGAGAACCGGCTGCGCAGCTTCACCGCGTCGAGCGCGGCCTTGCCGCAGACACCGCACGACGAGGTGGTGTAGAAATTCCGCTCGACGCCGGTGTCCGGCGGGGCGACGCCCTCGGCGAGTGCGATGTCGAGCACGTTGTAGGTATTGCGGCCCTGGTCGTCGACGCCGTCGCAGTAACGCGCCACGGCGACGTCCTCCCGCGACCCCAGCACGCCTTCCGAAAGCAGGAAGCCGTGCGCGAGTTCGACGTCGTGGCCGGGCGTGCGCATTGTCACTGCCAGCGCCTTGCCGCCGACCCGCAGCTCCAGCGGCTCCTCGGCGGCCAGCGAGTCCGGCCGGCGCCGTTCGCCGGCCGCGGAGATCCGCCGTACCGGCCGCCGCACCGTCACTCTGCCCATCGCCCGCTCCGCTCCTTTTGTCGTTTTCGGCGCTGTCTTTTGCCGTCGCCAGCAAGACATTCTCAGGTCATTCGACAGTCATCCGGCGCAACGCACAGGATCTGGTAAACCATTCCCAGCACCTCGTCACTGTTGGGAGGAGACCGCCGATGGCTGTCCCCGGCTTCCTTGCCCGTTCCCGCATCGTCGCACCGCCCGGCTGGACCCGCTGGCTCGTGCCGCCCGCCGCGCTGTCCATCCACCTGTCGATCGGCCAAGCCTACGCGTGGAGCGTCTTCAAGACGCCGCTGGAGAAGACCCTGGGACTGTCCGGCACGCAATCCGGGCTGCCGTTCCAGCTCGGCATCGTGATGCTGGGGCTGTCCGCCGCGTTCGGCGGCACCCTGGTGGAGCGCAACGGCCCGCGCTGGGCGATGGCGGTCGCCACCGGGTGTTTCTCCGCCGGGTTCCTGCTCGCCGCGCTCGGCGTCGCGACCGGGCAGTTCTGGCTCGTCGTGCTCGGCTACGGCGGCGTCGGCGGGATCGGGCTCGGCATCGGCTACATCTCGCCGGTCTCGACGCTGATCAAATGGTTCCCGGACCGGCCGGGCATGGCCACCGGGATCGCGATCATGGGCTTCGGCGGCGGCGCGCTGATCGCGTCGCCGTGGTCGTCGGCGATGCTTGGCTCGTCGCCCGCGGCCGGCGACATCGCGACGGCGTTCCTGGTCCACGGGATCGTGTACGCGGTGTTCATGACGATGGGGGTGCTGCTCGTCCGGGTCCCGGCCGACGACTGGCGTCCGGCGGGCGCGGTGAAGCAGGCGGCGGCCAAGCCGATGATCTCCACGGCGAACGTCTCGGCGGCGAACGCGCTCAAGACGCCGCAGTTCTGGTGTCTCTGGATTGTCTTGTGCCTCAACGTGACCGCGGGCATCGGCATCCTGGAGAAGGCCGCGCCGATGATCACCGACTTCTTCAAGGGCACCTCCGCGCCGGTCGGCGCCGCGTCCGCCGCCGGGTTCGTCGCGCTGCTCTCGCTGACCAACATGCTGGGCCGGTTCGTCTGGTCGTCCGCCTCGGATCTGGTGGGGCGCAAGAACATCTACCGCTTCTACCTCGGCGTCGGCGCGCTGCTGTACCTGGTGATCGCGTTGACCACGAACGCTTCGAAGCTGGTGTTCGTGCTGTGCGCGATGCTGATCCTGTCCTTCTACGGCGGCGGATTCTCCACGCTTCCGGCGTATCTCAAGGACCTGTTCGGCACCTATCAGGTCGGCGCGATCCATGGCAGGCTGCTCACCGCGTGGTCCGCGGCGGGCGTGCTCGGGCCGCTGATCGTGGACGGGATCGCGGACAGCCAGAAGGCCGCCGGCAAGACCGGGCCGGACCTCTACCAGCTGTCCTTCTGGATCATGATCGGCCTGCTGGTGGTCGGGTTCGTCGCGAACGAATGCGTGCGCCCGGTGAAGGAGAAGTTCCACGAACCGGCCGGCGAGGCCGCGGTGGGGAGTGAGGCGTGATGACGAGTGCCGAGGGCCGTTCCGGGCGCCGGACCCTTCTTCTGGTGTTCGTGTGGCTGTGGGTGCTCGCGCCGTTCGGCTACGGCGTGGTCGAGCTGATCCGGAAGGTGGTCGGGCTGTTCGGCGGCTGAGCACCGCCGGGAAAATAAGCACTGGACAAATGGTCAAGAGTCGTTGACCATTGTCCCCGTGACTGGGGACGATCAAGCGGGCTACGTCCCGCCGCAAGACACTGTCCAGGTAGAGACGACCGACCAGCTGCGCGCCGTGAGCAACGTCGTGCGGCACCGAGTGCTCGCGGTGCTGCGCGACGGGCCCGCGACGATCACGCAGGTCGCCGAGCAGCTGGGGATCGCGAAAGGCAGTTCCAGCTACCACATGCGGGTGCTGGAGCGGGCCGGGATCGTGCACGTGGTGCGCACGCGGAAGGTGCGCGGCGTGCTGGAGCGCTACTACGCGCACGTCGGGAAGAGCATCGAACTGCCCGAACCGGCCACGGGGCAGCGGGACGTGCTGCTGCAGCACGCGCTCGACGACCTTTCGACCGCGCCCGAGGGCTCGCGCCGGTACGTCCGGATGCAGCACACGCGGATCAGCGAGGAGAAGTTCGAGGAGTTCGAGCGCCGGCTGGCCGGGCTGCTCGACGAGATGCGGGACGCGCGCGACGCCGACGAGGAAGCCGCCACCGTCGCGGTCGCGTTCTTCCGTCCGGGGCCGGGGGCGGCCAGATGACCAAGCCGAAGATGCCTCCCGCGTTCAGTCGCTTGTGGACAGCCGCGACGGTCAGTTCCCTCGGCGACGGCGCGTATTCCGCGGCTTTGCCGTTGCTCGCGGTGCTGCTGGACAGCGATCCGCTGGTGGTCAGCCTGGTGACGGTGGCGGTGCTCGCGCCGTATCCGGTGGCCGGGCTGTTCGCCGGCGCGCTGGTCGACCGCTGGGACCGGCGGCGCACGATGTGGATCGCGGACGTGGTGCGGGCGGTGCTGCTGGCGCTGACGGTGGCCGCGGGCGCGTTCGGCTGGCTCAGCATCCCGGTGCTGCTCGGGGTGGCGTTCCTGCTCGGCACCGGCACGTTGTTCTTCGACACCGCAGCACAGGCGTACCTGCCGGATCTGCTCGCGCGGGACCAGACCCTGCTCCGCCGGGCCAACGGCTACCTGCGCGGCGCGTCCACCGCCGCCGGGCAGTTCGCCGGACCGCCTGCCGGGAGTTTCCTTTTCACCGTGGGAAGAACGCTGCCGTTCGGGGTGAACGCGCTGACCTACCTGGCCAGCGCGGTGCTGATCCGGACGCTGCCGCCGGCGCCGGTGCCGGAGCGCGCGCCGGGCCGGTCGGTGTGGGCGGACTCGAAGGAGGGTTTCGCTTACGCGGTCAAGGATCGGCTGCTGCTCGGCCTCGCGCTGCGGCCCGCGGTCGGGAACCTGGCGTTCGGCGCGTTCGCGGCGGTGCTGGTGGTGTTCGCGAAGGACGCGCTGGGACTGGATTCCGCCGGATACGGTTTCCTGCTCGCCGCCGAAGCCGCCGGGGGACTGATCGGCGCGATGGTGCTCGCCGGACCCCTGGAAAACTGGCTGGGAACCGGCACCGCGCTCACCGTCACCGCGGTCGTCGAGGGCGGTGCGGTGCTGGCCTTCGGACTCGCCGGGAACCCGTGGCTCGCCGGGGCGATGTTCGCGCTGTGCGGCTGCGCGATGGCGACGACCATGGTGCTCGGCGCGTCGCTGCGCCAGGTCATCGTCCCGGCGCGGCTGATGGGCCGGGTAGCCGCGGCATCCCGCCTGGTCTCGGCCTCGGCCGCACCGGCGGGCGCGGTACTGGGCGGCTGGCTCGCCGCGACGGCCGGAGTGCGAGTGCCGTACGTGGCGGCTTCGGTGGTGCTCGTGTCGATGACTCTGGTGACGATGAGCATGACGAGCAACAAGAAGATCGAAGCGGCTCTCGCGCGGGCGAAGGAGGCTGCGCCGATCGGATAGCCGTCGCGAGGACGATCGGGACGGCACGGTAAGCACGGAGACCGTGCGCCGGGTGCCGATCTCGGCTGCGAAGCTGCCCTCGCCGGAGCGAAAGAGGTTACGCCAGTTGCATAGTCGCTGTGGCGAACACGACGGCCGGGAACAGCACGGAAAGCACTGAGAGCGTGATCCACACTCGCCGCTTCGCTCGCTCCGGGGAGCCGAGCGAAGCGGCGAGCGCCCCGATCCCGGCGGCGATCGGGACCAGGTAGAGCCCGACGTGCAGGTAACTGGCGAGCACGATCAGGCCGACCAGGCCCGGGGCGCTCAGGACTTGTCCGGCGGCCAGCAGCACGGCTGAGATTCCGCACAGCACGAGGGCGCACACGGCCAGCGCGCTGACCCCGTGCAGGACGCCGGTGAGCGCGACGCGGGCTCGGCTCGGCTGGCCGGTTTCGAGGGGCACGGCCTGATCCTGCCAGGCCGCGGTCTTCGGCGGATGCGGGAAACTACTCGGTTCGGAGGCGGTCGAGCAGGCTTTCCCGGGCGGACTCCACGTGCTGTTCGGCCACCCGGGCGAGCCGTTCCCGGTCGCCGCCGCGGATCAGTTCCGCCAGTTCGCGGTGTTCGTCGACCACCCGGGCCCGGTAGTGCTCGTGGCCGAGCGAAACCCGTTGCAGCTGAAAGAGAAACACCTGCGAGCGCACCCCGTGCCACGCTTCGGTCAGGCGGCCGTTGCCCGCGGCGGCGTACACGCGGTCGTGGAAGGCGATGTCCAGCGCCAGCAGCTGCGGTCCGGGGGCTTTGATCCGGACCGCCTTCTCCAGGTCGGCGACCAGCGCGTCCAAGGCGTTCAGGTCCGCTTCGGCCGCGTTGGCGCGCGCGGTGACCGCGGCGAGCCGGTCCAGCGCGGCGCGGACCGAGTAGACCTCGTCGACGTCCTCGGCGGTCACGTCGACCACCGTGGTCGGCCGGTGCCAGTCGCAGCGGACCAGGCCTTCCCGGGCGAGCTGGGCGATGCCCTCGCGCACGGAACCGCGGCTGATGTCCAGCGAAGCAGCCAGTTCTACCTCGCGCAGGGGCGCGCCGGGCCGGAAATGCCCGGCGAAGATCGCTTCGCGCACCCGGTCGGCGGCCTCGTCGGCGAGCCCGCGGCGCGCCGCCTTCCTCAGGGGGGTGACTTCCACGTCCTAATGTTGACATTAGGACATCCGCGAGTCAAGGTGAAGAGACCGATCCTCGTGCCGAAGGAGCACCGCATGGCTGTCCGTCCCGCCTTCCACCTGGCCATTCCGGTCGACGACCTGCCCAAGGCCCGCGAGTTCTACGGCGGCGTGCTCGGGCTGGCGGAGGGCCGCTCCGCGGACGCGTGGGTCGACTGGGACTTCCACGGCCACCAGGTCGTCACGCACGTGGTCCCGGGCGCGCGCGCCGAAGCGGGCCGCAATCCGGTCGACGGGCACGACGTGCCGGTGCCGCATTTCGGGCTGGTGCTCGACGTCGACGGCTTCCACGAGCTGGCCGGGCGGCTGCGTGCGGCGGGCACCGAATTCGTGATCGAGCCGTACCAGCGGTTCGCCGGAGAACCAGGGGAGCAGTGGACGATGTTCCTGCACGACCCGGCCGGGAACGCGCTGGAGTTCAAGGCTTTCCGCGACGAGACGCAGTTGTTCGCGAAATGAACGTCCTCGTCACCGGAGCCTCGCGCGGGATCGGCCGCGCCATCGCCGTCGCCTTCGCCACCCGGGGCGACCGGATCGCCGTCCACTGCGGATCCAACCGGGAGGCCGCGCGCGAAACGCTCGAGGCGCTGCCCGGTTCCGGGCACGTGCTCGTGTCCGGCGATCTCGGCAACCCGGACGCCGCGCAGTGGATCGCCGACGTGGCCGAGGAGCAGCTCGGCGGGGTCGACGTGCTGGTCAACAACGCCGCGGTCGGCACGGTTCCGGCCACGCGCACGCCGATCGCCGACATGTCCTATGCGGACTGGCTGGAGGCGTGGCGGCACACGCTCGACGTCAACCTCCTCGGCGCGGCCAACGTGTCGTTCCACGTCGCGCGCCACCTCATCGCCCGCGGCGCGCCCGGCCGGATCGTGAACGTCGGGTCGCGCGGGGCGTTCCGCGGCGAGCCGGAATACCTGCCGTACGGCGCGAGCAAGGCCGCGCTGCACGCGTTCGGCCAGTCGCTGGCGGTCCAGCTGGCCCCGCACGGCATCTCGGTCACCTCGGTGGCCCCGGGCTTCACCGCGACCGAGCGGGTCGCCGACCGGGTCACCGACGAGGTGCGGCGGCAGAGCCCGTTCGGCCGGGTCGCCGAACCGGAGGAGATCGCCGAAGCGGTGGTGTTCCTGGCGTCGGCGGAGTCGAACTGGGCGTCCGGGTCGATCCTGGACCTGAACGGAGCCTCGCACCTGCGCTGACCTGTGAGCTGAGTCACGCATGCAGCAGATCCGGGCCGCCGGACGTCCAGAGGGGCGTGCGGATCGCAGGAAAAGTCATCGCCGGAGCGCTGTCGACGGTGGTGTTCGCCGGAACGGCTTACGGGTTTTCGACCCTGAGCGCGCTGGACGACATCACGCGCAGCGACGTGATCGGCGGCGGATCGGTGGACGAAGGCCAGAAGCACGCCGACGGGGCGATGGACATCCTGCTGGTCGGCCGGGACGCGCGCAAGGATCCGCAGGGGAATCCGCTGCCGCAGAGCGTGCTGCAGGAACTGCGCGCGGGCGCGAACGGCGACGACCTGACCGACACGTTGATCGTGCTGCGGATCCCGGACGGGCAGCAGGAGGTCAAGGCGTTCTCCATCCCGCGTGACTCGTATGTCTCGATGCCCGGCGGCAAAGGCAAGATCAACGCCGCGTTCGGCCGCGGCAAGGCGGCCGAGGCGTCGAGGCTGCGCGCGGCCGGGGAAACCGACAAGGACAAGATCGAGCAGGAATCGATGACCGCGGCGCGCAAGGCGACGCGGCAGGCCGTCGAGGACCTCACCGGCGTCACCATCGACCACTACGCCGAGGTCAACCTGCTGAGCTTTTCCGAGATCAGCAAGGCCGTCGGCGGGGTCGAGGTGTGCTTGAAGAAGGCCACCAAGGACGAGAACTCGGGCGCGGACTTCCCGGCGGGCAAACAGCGGCTCTCCGGCGGCGCCGCGCTGGCTTTCGTGCGGCAGCGCGACAACCTGCCCGGCACCGACTTCGGCCGGATGCGGCGGCAGCAGGTGTTCCTCGCGTCGATGGCGCACGAGGTGCTCTCGGCCGGGACGCTCGCCGACCCGGGCAAGCTGAGCGACCTCATCGACGCGGTGAAGCGGTCGGTGGTGCTGGACCAGTCGTGGAACATCCTGGACTTCGTAGGGAAAATGCGCGGGGTGTCCGGCGGCGGCATCCAGTTCACGACGATCCCGGTGGTCAACCAGGACTACCGCTACGACAAGTCCCATCCGACAGCGACCGCGGTGCAGGTGGACCCGCAGCAGGTGAAAGCGTTCGCGGCCAGCCTGATCGGCGCCGCGCCGCCGGCCGCCCCAGCGGGTGCGGCGAAGGCGGCGGTGGAGATCTCCAACGCAGGAGAAGCATCCGGCTTGGCGGCGCGGGTCGCGGATGTGCTGAAGGGCAAGGGATTCGCCGCGACCGCCGCGGGCAACGCACCGTCGCAGCGCACGTCGATCGTGCGCTACCCGGCCGCACTGGCCGCCGAGGGCGCGGAGGTGGCGAAGGCGTTGGGCGGACTGTCCACAAAGGAATCAGCGGACGTCCCGGCCGGGCACATCCAGGTGGTGCTCGGGAAGGTCTACTCCGGACCGGGAGTGTCAGACGGCGGATCCGCGGCGGGCGCCCCGGCGAAGGCCGACCAGCCGCCGCCCGTCACTTCCGACGGCGACAACTGCATCGACTGACGCCGGGTGAGTTGGGAACCGGCGCAGCCTCGCATCAGGTCCGGGCGGTTCGCGCCGGATGGGCTTGTGCCGCGTCGTGGGCGGCCGCCAAGGTGCTGACCGGCCTTCGGCACCGGCACAGCCCCGCCTAAGGTCCATCCGGCTGCAGCCGGATGGGCTTGTGATGTGTCGTGGGCGGCGGCCGAGATGCTGACCGCCCCGAGCGGGTCAGGCGTGGCGGTGCGGTTCCAGCGGGATCACCACGGCTTTCGGCACCGGCGCAGTCCCGCCTAAAGTCCAGCCAGCTGCAGCCGGCTGGGCTTCTGATGTGTCGTGGGCGGCGGCCGAGGTGCTGACCGCCCCGAGCGGGTCAGGCGTGGCGGTGCAGTTCCAGCGGGATCACCACGGCTTTCGGCACCGGTGTAACCCCGCCTAAGGCCCATCCGATCGCA
The DNA here is from genome assembly GCF_046195355.1 of Amycolatopsis sp. VS8301801F10. Classification (NCBI taxonomy): domain Bacteria; kingdom Bacillati; phylum Actinomycetota; class Actinomycetes; order Pseudonocardiales; family Pseudonocardiaceae; genus Amycolatopsis; species Amycolatopsis sp. VS8301801F10. The sequence continues at coordinate 4,162,103 of NZ_CP176065.1, forward strand.
GCCGGCTGGGCTTCTGCCGCGGAGTGGGCGACGGCCAAGGCACGAACCGCCGCCCCCGGGCAGGTCACCCGTGCCGATGCGGTTCCAGCCGAACCACCACGGCTTTCGACACCGGCGTGTTCGACTTCTCCGCGACAGAATCCAGCGGCACCAACGCGTTCGCCTCCGGGAAGTACGCCGCCGCGCATCCTCGCGCCGTCGGGTACGCCACCGCGCGGAAGCTGGGCGCTCGCCGGTCCCCGTCCCGCCATTCCGAGACCAGGTCGACGATCTCTCCGTCCGCGACCCCCAGCGCGGCCAGGTCGTCCGGGTGCACGAACACCACCCGGCGGCCGTCCTCGATGCCGCGGTAGCGGTCCGACAGGCCGTAAATCGTGGTGTTGTACTGGTCGTGGCTGCGCAGCGTCTGCAGCAGCAACCGGCCCTCGGGCACCGAGGGGTACTCCAGTTCCGACACGGTGAACGTGCCCTTGCCGGTCGCCGTGCCGGTGAATTCCCGCGAGTCGCGCGGGGCGTGCGGCAGCACGAAGCCGTCCGGTTCGCGGACGCGGCGGTTGTAGTCGTGGCAGCCCGGCACCACCGCGGCGATGCGGTCGCGGATCAGGTCGTAGTTCTTCTCGAACGACCGCCACGGCACCGGATGGTCGGCACCCAGCAGTCGCTCCGCCAGCCGGCACACGATGGCGACCTCGGACAGCAGTTCGTCGCTCGCCGGGGCCAGCCGGCCGCGCGAGGCGTGCACCTGCGACATCGAATCCTCGACCGTCACGAACTGGCGGCCGGATTCCTGCTCGTCGCGTTCGGTGCGGCCGAGCGTCGGCAGGATCAGCGCGGTGCGGCCGGGGACGACGTGCGAGCGGTTGAGCTTAGTCGACACGTGCACGGTCAGCGAGCACGACCGCAGCGCGTCCGCGGTCCGGTCGGAATCCGGGGTGGCGGAGGCGAAATTGCCGCCCATCGCGAAGAACACCTTGCCGCGGCCGTCGAGCATCGCGCGGATCGAATCAACGGTGTCCCAGCCGTGTTCGCGCGGCACGGTGATGCCGAACTCGGCCTCGAGCGCGTCCATGAACGACTCGGGCATTTTCTCCCACACGCCCATGGTGCGGTCGCCTTGCACGTTCGAGTGGCCGCGCACCGGGCACAGTCCCGCGCCCGGCTTGCCGATCATCCCGCGCACCAGCGCGAGGTTCACCACCTCGGCGATCGTCGGCACCGCGTGCTTGTGCTGGGTCAAGCCCATCGCCCAGCAGTAGATCGTGCGCTCGGACGTGGCGATCATCCGCGCGATGCGCTCGATCTGCTCGCGGGCCAGACCGGTCGCCTTCTCGGTCTCCGGCCAGTCGATCTCGCGCAGCTGCTTGGCCCAGTCCTCGAAACCGTGCGTGGACTTCTCCACGAACTCGCGGTCCACAATGGACCCCGGCGCGGCGTCCTCCCACCGCAGCAGCAGATGCCCGACCGCCTGGAACAGCGCGAGGTCGCCGCCGAGCCGGATCTGCGCGAACTCGTCGGCCAGCGGCGTGCCCTTGCCGACGACGCCGCGCACGTTCTGCGGGTTCTTGAACCGCATCAGCCCGGCTTCGGGGAGCGGGTTGACCGCGATGACCTTCGCTCCGTGGCCCTTCGCCTGCTCCAGCGCGGACAGCATCCGCGGGTGGTTCGTGCCCGGGTTCTGGCCGACGACCACGATCAGGTCGGCCTGGTGGATGTCGGCCAGCGACACCGACCCCTTGCCGATGCCGGTGGTCGCCGACAGCGCCGCGCCGGACGATTCGTGGCACATGTTCGAGCAGTCCGGCAGGTTGTTCGTGCCGAACGAGCGGACCAGCAGCTGGTACACGAACGCGGCTTCGTTGCTGGTGCGGCCGGAGGTGTAGAAGATCGCTTCGTCCGGGCTCGCCAGGCCGCGCAGCTCGTCGGCGATCAGGCCGAACGCGTCGTCCCAGGAGATCGGCTCGTAGTGCGAGGCGCCCTCGCGCAGCACCATCGGCTCGGTGAGCCGGCCCTGCTGGCCCAGCCAGTAGTCGGTGCGCTCGTTCAGCTCGGACACCGGATGCGCGGCGAAGAATTCGCGGCCGACCCGGCGTTTCGTCGCCTCCTCCGCGACCGCCTTCGCGCCGTTTTCGCAGAACTCCGCCAGTTTGCGCTTCTCGCCGTCGATCTGCCGCGGTTCGGGCCACGCGCAGCCGGGGCAGTCGAAGCCGTCCCGCTGGTTCAGCAGCCGCAGCGTGCGCGCGGTGCGGACCGGGCCCATCTGCTCGACCCCGCGCGCCAGCGAGACCGCGACTCCCGGGATTCCGGCCGCCCAGCCTTTCGGCTTGCCCACTTCGAGGCGGGCTTCGTCCACGTCACCAGTCGGAGCTTCGCGAGTCATGCGGACATCGTCCGCCTTGGCGCCGCGGAACCCAAGACGGGGGTCGTCACACCGCCGCCCGCCGGTCGCGTTCGCGGCGTTCGGCCCTCGCCAGCGCGCGGTCCGCGGCGGTCACGACCAGCAGCAACCCGCTGGTCACGACCAGCACGACGGCCAGCCGGTGCAGCCCGCCGGAATCGGCGTGCCCGCCGTAGCACTGGGCGATGACCGTGGCCGCGACTATCGCGCCGAGGTATTGCGCGGTCCGGAAAAGCCCGCTCGCGGTGCCCATCGTTTCGGCCGGGGTTTCGCGGTAGAGCGTCGTCTGGTTGGCGACGCTGGTGAGCCCTTGCGCCAGGCCGAACAACGCGGCGAGCACGAGCAGCCAGATCAGCGCGGTGCCGTCGTCGACGAACAGCAGCGCGACCGAACCGGCCAGGAGCGCGACGCCGACCAGCAGCAGCCGCAGCCGGACGCCGGTCGGCCGGCCGGACAGCGCGGCCGCGCCCACCGCCATCCCGGACATCGGCAGGAGCAGCAGCCCGGCGGCGGATTCGGCGAACCCGCGCGCCTCCTCGAGCCACTGCACGTAGCCGAACATGATCGTGTAGATCGCCAGGAAACTCAGCGCCTGCCGCAAATACGTGCGCAGCACCGGGCCGTTCGCGGCCAGCATCCGCAGGTCGATGAACGGCTTCCGGGCGCGCAGTTCGACCCGCGCGAACAGCCCGCCGAGCACGATCGCCGCGGCCAGCAGCCACAGATCGCCGACGCCGGGCTCCATCAGGTAGCACAGCAACACCAGCAGCGCGGCGGAAAACAGCGCGATCCCGGCGACGTCGATCCGCTCGGCCGGCTTCTCCGCCGGCGTGTCCTTCGGCACCCACAGCAGGGTCAGCACGAGGGAAACGCCCGCCAGCGGAAGGTTCACCGCGAAGATCGCGGGCCAGCCGAAGAGCGCGATCAGCACGCCGCCGAGGGTCGGGCCGATCACCATGATGGTCTGCGCGGACATCGCCAGCACGGACAGCACCCGCGCGGGAACGCCCTCGCCGATCTCGTCGGCGCGCCGGCGCAGCACCGCCATCGCGGCCGGGAAGCCGGCGCAGGTGCCGACGCCGAGCACCGCCCGGACGCCGGTGAGCCATTCGACCGAGACCGGGATCATCCCGGCGATCCCGGCCGCCATCACCACGGACGCGCCGCCGAGCAGCACGCGCCGGGCGCCGTAGCGGTCGACGAGCAGTCCGACGACCGGCTGCCCGACCGCGGTGGCCAGGTACAAAGCGGAAATCAGCCAGGCGGTGCGGCCCGGCCCGGCGCCGAAGGCCTGCCCGATCGGGACGAGCGCGACGGCGATGAGCGTGGAGTTGATCGGGTTCAGCACGGCGCTCGCGACCAGCGGGGTCACCAGGCGCGCGCCGAAACGGGATTTCGCGGGGGCGGTCGCGGTGTTCGTCAGTGCTCCTCAGGGTTGGCGGGGTCAGCGCTGGGCGATCCGCTGCAGCAGCGGCAGCGCGCGCCGGACCGTTTCGAGTTCGTCTTCGGCGAGTTCGTCCGCCAGCGCGGCGGCGAGCCATTCGTCGCGGTGCTGCCGGATCCCGATGACGGTCTTCTCGCCGAGTTCGGACAGCGAAATCACGACGCGCCTGCCGTCGGCCGGGTCGCGCGTGCGGTTCAGGTAGCCGAGCGAGTCGAGCACGCCGAGCGTCGCGGCCATGGACTGCTGCCGGACGTGCTCCGCGGCGGCCAGTTCGGCCTGGGTGCCGGGACCTTCGCGGTGCAGCCGGTTGAGCACCGCGGTCTGGGTCGGCGTGAGGATCTCGGCGTTGTCGACCTGCCGCAGCCTGCGGTGCAGCTGGCCGACGACGCCGCGGATCCAGCCGGCGGACTCGGCGACGCGGGGCGGGACGGACGGCTCCTCGGACATAAGCACAGTCTAGCCTGTTGAGTTCAGCCTGTGCATCCTCGGCCGAAGGCTGGTCCCGGCAAGCCCGGTGACCAGGGCGGCATCGGGCCCCTCGGTGCGGAAGATCGACGACGACAGCGTCGAGATGGACATGGCTGTCCCCGCTCCGGCCCGAGCTGGGCGCCACGGTGAAAGGGCGGTACGCGTCAGCAGCGACGCTGCCTTCCGGGCAAGGAAGTCAAGCGGCTGGTGACGGTGAAGAGGATCGGCGCCGCGATCCTGGATGTGAGAGCCGCGTCCTAGAGCGGCTGGCTGCTGGTCCCGGCGGAGGAGCCGAGCCCGACGATGTACCCGATCTTCCCGTCGTTCACGCCGACCGGCTGCACCTGGTGCACCACGATCGCCGCGGCGAGCAGCAGCACCAGCCCGACGATCGCGGCGATGCCCGGCCAGCGGCTCGGCACCGCGCCGCCGCGGCCGTACACCGGTGACGGAGCGTTGCGGCGTTCGCGCTTGCGCCGCTTCTTCAGGTCCTTCTTGGCGCCGAGCCACGCGTCCCGCTGGGCGTGCTTGCGCCACTCCGGGTCCATGAGGTCCGGATGGGTTTCCATCCGGTCGTCCGGATCCTCCGGCCGAGTCATCGGCGCACCGCCTTTCCCCCTGCGTAACCCCGCCGCGGCGGGTTCGTAGACTTGTCCATTGTGACCGAGAACGCTCCGCAGCAGAAAACCGACCTTCCGGGTGCCTGGGACCCGGCCGCCGAGGAAGCCCCGATGTACGACCGCTGGGTAGCGGCCGGGTACTTCACGGCTGACGCCTCGTCGGACAAGCCGCCGTTCTCGATCGTACTGCCGCCGCCGAACGTCACCGGCAGCCTGCACATGGGCCACGCGCTCAACCACACCCTGATGGACGCGATGAGCCGCCGCCGCCGGATGCAGGGCTACGAGGTGCTGTGGCTGCCGGGCATGGACCACGCGGGCATCGCGACGCAGAACGTCGTCGAGCGCCAGCTGGCCGGCGAAGGGCTTTCGCGGCACGACCTGGGCCGCGAGAAGTTCGTCGAGCGCGTCTGGGAGTGGAAGGCCGAGTACGGCGGCAAGATCCTCGGGCAGATGAAGCGGCTCGGCGACGGCGTCGACTGGTCGCGCGAGCGCTTCACCATGGACGAGAACCTGTCCAAGGCCGTCCAGACGGTGTTCAAGAACTTCTACGACGCGGGCCTGATCTACCGCGCCGAGCGCATCATCAACTGGTGCCCGCGCTGCCAGACGGCGCTGTCGGACATCGAGGTCGACCACAGCGACGACGACGGCGAACTCGTGTCGATCCGCTACGGCGACGGCGACGCCTCGATCGTCGTGGCCACCACGCGCGCCGAGACGATGCTGGGCGACACCGCGGTGGCCGTGCACCCGGACGACGAGCGCTACACGCACCTGGTCGGCACCGAGATCGAGCTGCCGCTGACCGGCCGGAAGATCCCGGTGGTCGCCGACCGGCACGTCGACCCGGAGTTCGGCACCGGCGCGGTCAAGGTGACCCCCGCGCACGACCCGAACGACTTCGAGATCGGCCGCCGCCACGACCTGCCGATGCTGACCGTGATGAACGAGCGCGCCGAGGTCACCGTGCCCGGTCCGTTCGAGGGCCTCGACCGGTTCGAGGCGCGCCCCGCGGTGGTCGCCGCGCTGCGCGAGCAGGGCCGGATCGTCGCGGAGAAGCGGCCGTACGTGCACGCGGTCGGGCACTGCTCCCGCTGCGACACGGTCGTGGAGCCGCGGCTGTCGCTGCAGTGGTGGGTCAAGGTCGCCGAGCTGGCCAAGGCCGCCGGCGACGCGGTGCGCGACGGGCGCACGAAGATTCACCCGGCGGAACTGGAGAAGCGGTACTTCGACTGGGTCGACAACATGCACGACTGGACGATTTCGCGCCAGCTGTGGTGGGGGCACCGGATCCCGGTCTGGTACGGGCCGGACGGCGAGGTCGTGTGCGTGGGGCCGGACGAGGAGCCGCCGTCCGGGGACGGCTGGACGCAGGATCCGGACGTGCTCGACACGTGGTTCTCGTCGGGGCTGTGGCCGATGTCGACGATGGGGTGGCCGGAGGAGACCGCGGATCTCGCGAAGTTCTATCCGACCAGCGTGTTGTCGACCGGGTACGACATTCTTTTCTTCTGGGTCGTCCGGATGATGATGTTCGGCGTGCAGGAGATGGACGGCAAGCAGCCGTTCGATCACGTGTACCTGCACGGGCTGATTCGCGACGCCAACGGCAAGAAGATGTCGAAGTCGCGCGGGAACGTCATCGATCCGCTGGAGTGGATGGACGCTTACGGGGCGGACGCCACCCGGTTCACGCTGGCTCGCGGGGCCAACCCGGGGGCGGACATGGCGTTGGCCGACGAGTGGGCCGCCGGGTCGCGGAACTTCTGCACGAAGCTGTGGAACGCCAGCAAGTTCGCGATGATGAACGGGGCGACCGCCGAGGGGGCGCTGCCGGAGGCCGCCGAGCTGACCGAGCCGGATCGGTGGATTCTCGGGCGGCTCGCGGCGATGGTGTCCGAAGTGGACGGATTGTTCGAGGACTTCCAGTTCGCCAAGGTCGCCAACGCGTTGTACCAGTTCACGTGGAACGAGCTGTGCGACTGGTATCTGGAGCTGGCCAAGGTTCAGCTGTACCAAGGGGATTCCGCGCGGGTCGAGGCTACGCGGAAGGTGCTTGGGCAGGTTCTGGACACGGTGCTGAGGTTGCTGCATCCGTTCATTCCGTTCGTCACGGAGAAGTTGTGGACTGCCTTGACCGGCGGGGAGTCGTTGGTCGTCGCGGCTTGGCCGTCGGCGGTCGAGGGATATGCGGATCCGGTGGCGGACGCTCGGATCGCTGACGTGCAGAAGCTGATTACCGAGATCCGGCGGTTCCGGGCGGATCAGGGGCTGAAGCCGGGGCAGAAGGTGGCGGCCCGGCTGGTCGGGGAGGCGGTTCCGGCTGGGCACGAGGCCGGGATTCGGTCGCTGGTGCGGCTTACTGAGCCTGGGGAGGGGTTCTCTGCCAGCGCTTCGTTGGAGGTCGCGTTGGCTGGCGGCGTGGTGACGGTCGAGGTGGATACTTCCGGCACTATTGACGTCGCTGCGGAGCGGAAGCGGCTGGAGAAGGATCTCGGGGCTGCGCGGAAGGAATTGGCGCAGACTGAGGGGAAGCTGGGGAATGACGCGTTTATCGCCAAGGCGCCTGAGCAGGTGATTGAGAAGATCAAGGTGCGGCGGGAGACTGCGGTGGCGGATATTGAGCGGATTGAGGCTCGGTTGGCTGCTTTGCCTGCTTCTTGAGGTCATCGGCGGCTCGTCGCCCTGGCGGGCGACATTGCGCCTTGAGTGGTTGCGTGGGGCACCCCGAAGCTTGATTGTGCTGACGGTTCGGGGGTGCTTGTCAAGGCGGGAAAGATGCCTTGACAAGCACCCCCGAACCGCAGGGGGGCTTCGTATCGGGGTGCGGGGGAGGGGCTGGGTGCCTCGATTTTTGGGTGCATCGGTGCCTGTTTTTAGGGACGTGAGTGGCCCTGAGGGAAATTGATTCCCTCGGGGCCACTCACGTTTTTTTAGCGGAGTTTTTGGCGGATTACTTGTGCTTCGCCTGCCATTCCTGCGTAGAACGGGTGGTAGGGGGCTGCGGCCAGCAGGTTCAGGTCTTTGCCGTTGATCCAGGCTACGCCTTGGGGTTTGCAGGCGTCGTGGCCGAGGGACGGGGTGTAGGTGTCCACATAGGACGATTTGCCGTCCGCTGCTACTGCGTTGCTTACTGCTGCGTTCAGGCCTTCTTCCACGCTGGAGAGCCAGGCGTAGTCGCCGTTCGCGAAGGGCAGGACGTTCGGGCAGTAGCCTTCCGCGGGGGCGATGCGCGGGTAGCCGATGGCCAGCACCTTCGCGTGTGGCGAGCGGGCGTGGATTCCGGCCAGTACTTGCTGGATGGCTGCTTGCGTTTTCGGCAGCAGTGCTTTGATCGTGTCTACGCCGTCTACCGTGAAGTGCCGTTGGCACGGGTTTCCGGTCGGGTCCGAGTCCCGGAGGGTCGGGCAGGTGTCCACCAGTTTGCCGAACAGGCCCGAGTCGTTGCCGCCGATGCCGACGGTGACCAGGTCGGTTTCGGGGCGCAGCGCGGTGAACTGCGGGGGGTTCTGGCCCAGCGGGACGTTTTGCGGGGCGGTCATGTGCGACGTGTTCGCGCCGCCGCAGCTGACGTCGGTGAAGCGGTCCACGTCGAGGGAGTCCGCGAGCAGCGACGGGTAGTTGGACGTCGAGCGGAAACAGCCGAACGGATCCAGCCGGGGCAGCGGGATGAGTGGGCCCGACGTGTACGAGTCGCCCAGTGCGACGTAGTGGCGGTAGTGCCGGGGCGCGGCGCTCGCGGCCGCCGTCGTCGACAGAAGCAGTGCGATCGCGGCGATCGCCGCCAGCACTATTCGGATGATGCGCATGCGAAACCCGTCCTCCCTAGCGGTACGAACCCGCTTTAGCTTTCGGCGCCGCGGGCGCTTCCGCTCTCCGCCGATCGGGTGGTCGGGGCCGGTTTTCACCCTGCTGCGGGGTGATTCGCGGGCTTCCGCCAGGCCAGCAGGTACCGCCAGAACAGCAGCGGGCGGACTGTGCTGCCGGGGAGCAGGCGTGCGGCGTCGCGGCGGACGTCGTTCAGCGGCGGGAACGTCATCTGGACCGGGGCCTTGGCGACCGGGTCCGGGCCGCCGTTGAGGAGGTCTCCGGCGAAGACGACGAGCCTCGCCAGTGCGTTCGCGGGGGCGGCGACGAGTTCGCGGGCGTAGTCGCCGGGGCGGCTGGGGCGGGCGCAGCCGAGAACGGCGAGGACGCCGCCGGGGGCCAGGGCGGCGCGCAGCCTGGTGACGGTTTCGAACGGGACGTGGTGCAGGGAGGCCAGGCAGGAGATGTAGGCGTAGGACTCGGGTTCCAGGGATGCGCTGGTTGCGTCCGCGCGGCGGTACTCCACCGTGCCTGGTCCGGGGGAACCGGCGGCGGTGGCCCGGGCGAGCATTTCGGCCGACGTGTCGATGCCTTCGACGGTCATCCCGGCGGCGGCCAGCTTGCGGGCGAACCGGCCGTCGCCGCAGCCCACGTCCAGGGCTCGGCCGGGGCCCGGCGGCACGAGCCGGAGCAGGGCCGGGTGGTAGTGGTGGTTGTGGTCGAAGGGCATGCGCCCGACCTTGCCACGGATCGCCGCGGGCCTGATCGCGCCGAGGCCCCGGGGCCGCCGGGCGCGAGGCGGCCCCGGGTACGCTCGACGGTGTGCCGGGCCGAACCTTTCGCCTGGTCTTCCCGGTCGCGCGACCGCGCCGGGACAACGACTTCGAGGAGTGCACGAGTGCCGCGCGGTGAGGATCCCGAGGAGACCCGGCGGCCGGATCTCGCCGATCCGGACAGTTTCGCGGGCGTCGACGAACTGGGCGCGCTGGCGCACGGCGAGGACGACGACGGCGGCGAGCTGGAGCCGGACCTCGACGCGCCGGACGCGGCCTACACCGTCGGCGGCGGGTCGCGCGGCGGGATCGGCGGCATCGGCCAGCTCGGCGACAACCTGGCTCTCGGCCCGGTCCCGGACCTGCGTCCCGAGGAGGGCGCCGAGCTGCACGAGCTGGACGACGAGGGCGCGCCCGCCGAGTTCGGCGACGAGAACGGCCCGGAGGCCCGCCGCGACCTGATGGCCGCCGAGGCCGAGCTGAACCAGCGCTGGCCGGAGACGAAGCTCGAACCGTCGCTGGCCCGGATCCAGGCGCTGGTGACGCTGCTCGGCGAACCGAACCGCGGCTACCCGGTGGTGCACGTCGCGGGCACGAACGGCAAGGGCTCGGTCGCGCGGATGGTCGATTCGCTGCTGACCCGCATGGGCCTGCGCTCGGGCCGCTACACGAGCCCGCACCTGCAGCTCGTCACCGAGCGGATCGCGCTCGACGGCCGCCCGGTCTCCGCCGCCCGCTACGCCGAGCTGTACTCCGACATCGCGCCGTACGTGGCGATGGTGGACGGCGCGAGCGAGGACGGCGTGCCGATGAGCAAGTTCGAGGTGCTCACCGGGATGGCGTTCGCGGCGTTCGCCGACGCCCCGGTCGAGGCCGCGGTGCTCGAAGCCGGCATGGGCGGCGCGTGGGACGCGACGAACGTGGCCGACGCCCAGGTCGCGGTCATCACGCCGATCGGACTGGACCACACCGAATACCTCGGCCCGACGGCGGTCGACGCGGCCGCGGAGAAGGCCGGGATCATCAAGCCCGGATCGGTCGCGGTGATCGGCGAACAGGACCCCGAGGTGCTGAAGGTCCTGCTGAAGCGCGCGGTCGAGGTCGACGCCGCGGTGGCGCGCGCGGGCAGCGAGTTCGGCGTGCTCGAACGCGAGATCGCGGTCGGCGGGCAGCTGCTGAAACTGCAGGGCCTCGGCGGCGTCTACGACGACATCTTCCTCCCGTTGCACGGCGCGCACCAGGCGGCGAACGCGGCGCTCGCGCTGGCCGCGGTCGAGGCGTTTTTCGGGGCGGGCAAAGACAAGCAGCTCGTGGTCGAGGCGGTGCGCGAGGCGTTCGCCGAGGTCGAGAACCCGGGCCGGCTCGAACGCGTGCGCGCCGCCCCGGCGGTGCTGGTCGACGCCGCGCACAACCCGATGGGCGCTCGGGCGCTCGCCGCGACGATCGCCGACGAGTTCAACTTCCGCCGGCTCGTCGCGGTCGTCGGCGTGCTGTCGGACAAGGACGCGCGCGGCATCCTGGACGCGCTGGAGCCGGTGGTGTCCGACGTCGTGGTCACGCGCAGTTCGTCGCCGCGGTCGCTGCCGGTCGAGGACCTGGCGGAGCTGGCCGTGTCGATCTTCGGCGAGGACCGCGTGCTCGCCGAAGGAGATCTGGAGACCGCGATCGAGACCGCGATCGGCCTCGTGGAGCAGAACGACGACCCGGAGGAACCGCTCGCGGGCGGCGGCGTGCTGGTGACCGGCTCGGTGGTCACCGCGGGCGACGCGCGCACGCTGTTCGGGAAGGAACCGGCATGAGCGAGGAAACCCCGGTCAAACCGCCCGCGAAGGACCCGATGAAGGGCTTCCGCGGGGTCATGGCGGGCACGCTGATCATGGAGGCGATCACCGTCGCGCTCGCGCTGCCGGTCGTCGCGAAACTCGGCGGCGGCATCACCAGCTTCACCGGCTGGACGGTCATCGCGCTGGCCGTGGTGCTGATCGTGCTGTGCGGGATGCTCAAGCACGTCTGGGCAGTGCCGGTGATCCTGCTGCTGCAGCTGGCGATCATCGCGGTCGGCGTCACGCAGCCGGCGATCGCGATCATCGGGATCATCTTCCTGGCCGCGTTCCTGTGGTTCCTGTGGCTGCGCCGCGACGTCGCGCGCCGGATGGCCGCCGGGACCCTGCCGAGCCAGCAGCCGCAGGCTCAGCGGTAGACGCTGACCTCGATCAGGTTCCGGTCCGGGTCGCGGAAGTACACGCTGCGGATCGGCCCGGTCGCGCCGGTGCGGTCGACCGGGCCCTCCTCGACCGGCACCCCGTGCGCGGCCAGGTCCGCCACGACCTGCTCCAGCGAATCGGCCGTGATCAGGCACAGGTCCGCGCTGCCCGGCGTCGGCCGCTCCGCCTTGGGCTCGAACTCGTGCCCGGCCTCGTGCAGGTTGATCTTGCTCGCGCCGAACGCCAACGCCGTGCGGCCGGCCCCGAACGTCACCTCGGTCATGCCGAGGACGCGGGTGTAGAAATCGACCGTCGCGGCCAGGTCGGCGACGGTCAGGACGAGGTGGTCGAGCCGGTCGATGCGCATGGTTTCACCCTATTCCGCTGTAACGGCCGGGCCGCCACGGCGACGGTGCAAGTGTGATCGTGGTGCGCGAGCTGAGCGCGGAGAACTGGGCGGAGTGGCGCGACCTCCGGCTGGCGGCGCTGCGCGAGGACCCGGAGGCGTTCAGCTCGAAACTCGCGGACTGGCAAGGCGAAAACGACGCCGAACCGCGCTGGCGGGCCCGGCTGCGCGACGTGGCGCTCAACGTCCTGGCCGACCTCGACGGCGTGCCGGCCGGGATGGTCAGCGCGCATCTTTCCGAACGCGGCGACCGAGCCGAGCTGCTCTCGATGTGGGTCGCCCCGTCGGCGCGCGGCAGGGGTGTCGGGGACGCGCTCGTCCGGGCCGTCGTGCGCTGGAGCGAAGGACGCGGGGCAGCCGAGCTGGCCTTGCGCGTCGCGGGCGGCAACGAGCACGCGCTGGCCCTGTACGAGCGGCACGGGTTCGTGGCGCGTCCTGCCCAGGAAGGCCCCTGCGAGCACGAGATGGTGCGGGAAGCACACCGAGCGTGACGACCGGCTGTGAGCTTCCTCCTGCCGGGTGAGCCGTTCACCCGGCGGCCAACCCGAGTTGGCCGCTTGGCCGCGGTCGCCGGATAGAACGGCCGCCATGACCGAAACGACCCCTTCCCGGCGCTCCGTGCTCAAAGCCGGGATCGCCGTCCCCGCGCTCGCCGCGGCGGGCGGCCTGCTGCTGCCCGGCGCCGCCTCGGCCGCGCCGCTGATCCGCCGCGACCGTCCGGTGCTCGCCCACGGCGTCGCGTCCGGGGACGTGACCACCGGCTCCGGCATCGTGTGGTCGCGGGCCGACCGCCCGGCGCGGCTGATGGTCGAGGTCGCGCGCGACCCGTCGTTCCGGCACGCCCGCCGGGTGCCCGGCCCGTTCGTCACGCCCGCCACCGGCGGCACCGGCAAGGTCCGCGTCGCCGGGCTGGCCCCGGGCACCGAGTACCACTACCGCGTCACCGCCGTGGACCTCGACGGCCGCGGCGCGAGCGAACCGGTCGCCGGCCGGTTCGCCACCGCGCCGGCCGGCCGCGCGAACACCCGCATCCTGTGGAGCGGCGACGTCGTCGGCCAGAACTACGGCATCAACCCGGCGCTCGGCGGCATGACGATCTTCTCCGCGATGGCCGACCGCCGCCCGGACCTCTTCCTGCACAGCGGCGACACGGTGTACGCCGACGGCCCGCTCACCGAAACCGTCACGCTGCCCGGCGGCGCGGGCACCTGGCGCAACATCGTGACGCCGGAGAAGTCGAAGGTCGCCGAAACCCTCGACGAATACCGCGGCCAGCACGCGTACAACCGACTCGACGCCAATTTCCGCCGGTTCGCCGCGGAGGTGCCCGCTTATGTCCAGTGGGACGATCACGAAGTAGTCAACAACTGGTACCCCGGCGAAATCCTCAACGACCGCCCCGAATACACCGAAAAGCGGGCCGACGTCCTCGCCCGGCGCGCGTTCCAGGCGTTTCACGAATGGCATCCGATCGACCGCCGCCAGGCTGTCGACGGCCGGGTCTACCGGAACTTCCGCTACGGCAGCCGGGTCGAGGTCTTCGTGCTCGACATGCGCACCTACCGCGACGCCAACACCTCCGACCGGGCCAAGCCGGGCCACATCCTCGGCGAGGCCCAGGCCCGCTGGCTGGCCGACGCGCTCCGGCGCAGCACCGCGACCTGGAAGATCGTCCAGGCGGACATGCCGATCGGCCTGATCGTCCCGGACGGCAAGGACATCGAGGCGGTCGCCAACGGTCTGCCCGGCGCGCCCGGCGGCCGCGAGACCGAACTGGCCTGGGTGCTGAGCCAGATCTCGCGGCACCGCGTGCGCAATGTCGTGTGGCTGACCGCCGACGTGCACTACACCGCCGCGCACCATTATTCGCCCGAGCGCGCCGCGTTCCAGGACTTCGACCCGTTCTGGGAATTCGTCTCCGGACCGCTCAACGCCGGCGCCTTCGGCCCGAACAAACTCGACCCGACATTCGGTCCGGAAGCGGTGTTCGTGCACGCCCCGCAGACGCAGAATTCCTCGCCGCTGCAAGGATTCCAGCATTTCGGCGAGGTGAATGTGGACGGTGCGAGCGGCGAGCTGACGGTCGACCTGCGCGACGCGACCGGGGCCTCGCTGTGGTCGAAGACGCTGCGGCCGCAGCGGCGCTGACCGGCCCGGAAAGGGCGTCGGATAGGCTCACCGCCGAATAACACGAATCCGCACAAGGAGAAATACCGTCGTGACTGAACGCACGCTGGTCCTCGTCAAGCCCGATGGCGTCGCGCGCGGCCTCGTCGGCGAGGTCGTCTCGCGCATCGAGCGCAAGGGCCTGAAGCTGGCCGCGCTGGAACTGCGCACCGTCGAGCGCTCCGTCGCCGAGGAGCACTACGCGGAGCACAAGGAGCGCCCGTTCTTCGGCGACCTGCTGGAGTTCATCACGTCCGGCCCGCTCGTCGCGATCGCCGTCGAGGGCCCGCGCGCGATCGCCGCGTTCCGCCAGCTCGCCGGCGGCACCGACCCGGTCGAGAAGGCCACCCCGGGCACCCTGCGCGGCGACTTCGCGCTGGAGACCCAGTACAACCTGGTGCACGGCTCGGACTCGCCGGAGTCGGCCGAGCGCGAGCTGAAGCTGTGGTTCCCGGACCTGTGATCCGGCGCTGAACCCCCGCGACGCCGGGCTGGGACTTCGGTCCCGGCCCGGCGTTCGCGTTTTCTCAGACCCCGGCGCCGCCGTCGACTCGCGGGACGGCGCCGGTGGCGTAGGACGCGATCGCTCAGCAGCCACGCTGTCGGACGGAACCATCTCCACGAACTCGCCGCCGCTCCGGGCTCGCCGGGGCGCTGCGATTATTGCCGGTGCTCGGAACCCAGCAGATCGGTTAACCTCCACCGGTGACTGCTCTTCCGCTGCCGCCGCGCGACTACCTGCCCTATCTGCGCTCGCTCACCTCCGCCTTCGCCGAGGAAGCGCCGGGCGACCTCGACAAGCCGGTCCCGCACTGCGGCGGCTGGACCAAGCGCGACCTCGTCACGCACCTGGGCAACGTGCACCGGTGGGCCGCCGGGATCGTCCGCACCGGCGAGCTGAGCAAGCAGGAATTCGACGTCTCGCCGGGCGACGACCTCGCGCCCTGGTACGCCGAGAGCGCCGCCGAACTGCTGGACGCGCTCGACGCGGCCGATGCCGCCGCAGAGTGCTGGGTTTTCGGCGCCGCGGAGAAGACGAAAGCGTTCTGGTTCCGCCGTCAGGTGCACGAAACTGCCGTCCATCTGGTCGATCTGTTCGGTGCGCGCGGCGTAACTCCGCGGCTCGATCCGCTGATCGCGGCCGACGGCGTCGACGAGGTGCTCGGCACGATGCTGCCGCGCGTCGCGCGCTGGAAGCACGAGGTTCCGCTGGCCGCGCCGATCACCTTGCGCACCGCCGACACCGGGCACTCGTGGACCGTCGTGCCCGGCGAACCGCCCGAGCTGGGCGAGGGCGAAGCGGTGGCCACCGTCACCGCACCCGCGCAGGATTTGCTGGTGCTGCTGTGGAATCGCACCGACAGCCAGCCGGAGATCGCTGGCGACGAGGCCGTCGCGAAGGAGTTCCTCGCCGCGCGCATGACCCCTTGAGGGGATAATCCTGCGCCCATTCAGGTCCCGTTCACCGCGGGGACTTCCCGCGGTCGCGCCGATGGATTTGGCTGAGCTGAGCCATTTTCGCGACTGTGGGGTACCTGGTGAAAAGATCAAGATCCGTGCTGCTCGGCGCCTTGCTGGTGCTGCCGCTGGCCACACCGGCGCAGGCCGACCCGCTCTCCGCTCCGCTCGGCCCGCCGCCGGTCGAGAGCGCCGCCGCCTTCTCCTCGGCCCGGGAGGCCCCGGCCGTCGCCGCGGCGCCCGCCGCCGACGACGGCCTCGAGACCAGCAGCGCCACCAACGCGGTGGCGCCTGGTCTGAACCTCACCCAGTTCGACCGCTTCGACCCGAAGGGCTGGATCCGCGGCGACGCGCTGAGCGTCGACCTCACCAGCAAGGTCCTGAAGCCGACCTACCTCAGCCCGGGCACCGTTTCCGCGCGCACCCCGCTGTCCCAGCAGGTCGCTCGCGCCGGTGCGGTCGCGGGCGTCAACGGCGATTTCTTCGACATCAACGCCTCCGGCGCGCCGCTCGGCGTCGGCATCGACAACAGCGAGCTGCACAACGCGCCTGCTTCCGGGCACAACACCACTGCCGCGATCACCGCCGAGGGTCGCGCGAAGCTCGCCGACATCTTCCTCGAAGCGTCGGTCACGCTGCCGGACGGCCGTGCGGTTCCGGCTACGAACTTCAACAGCCCGGTGCTCGCGAAGGACGCGCTTGGCGTCTACACGCCGCTCTGGGGAGCTTCGGCGCGCGCGACATCGGTTGCCGGTGCACAGCGGGTTGCCGAGGTCGAGGTCCGCGACGGCGTCGTGACGCAGGTGCGTCCGAAGCCTGCCGACGGCCCGATTCCGGCGGGCAGCACGCTGCTGCTCGGCCGGGAAGCTGGCGCGGATGCGTTGTCGGCGCTGCACGCCGGTGACCGCGTGGGCGTTTCGTACGCGCCGCGGACCGACGCGGGCAAGATCGCGGTCGCGGTCGGCGGGAACAAGACGCTGCTGAAGGACGGGCAGCTCCAGCAGCTCGACGACGTCACCCTCGCCCCGCGTACCGGCGTCGGGTTTTCCGCTGACGGCAAGCGGATGTGGCTCGTCACGGTCGACGGCCGCCAGGCCGACAGCCGCGGGATGACCGAGCTGGAAATGGCCCGGCAGCTGAAACGGCTCGGTGCCGACGACGCGATCAACCTCGACGGCGGCGGCTCCTCGACGCTGCTCGCGCGTGGCGAAGGAGAAGCCGCGCCGGCGGTGCGCAACTCGCCTTCGGACGGCGAGGAACGCTTGGTGCCCAACGGCATCGGCATCGCGACCGTGCCCGGCAGCGGACGGCTGACCGGCTTCGCGCCCGCCCCCGCGCAGGAGGGCGACAACTCGACCCGCGTGTTGTCCGGCTTGAGCCGTGCGCTCGTGCCGAACGGCCACGACGAGACGGGTGCCGCAGTGGCGTCGCGGCCGTTCTGGACTACGTCGAACCCGTTCCGCGGCACCGTCACGAAGAACATTTTCACCGCGCAGCCCGACTTCCTCCACCCGGACGCGCGGGTCGACGTGACCGTCACCGCGCACCAGAAGTTCGTGAACGGCCGCACGAAGCTGACCGTGCTGGGCAAGCCGGTCCGTCTCGGCGCGAGCACCAAGCAGGTCGCGCTGTCCGGTGCGGAAGCGCGCGGCGAGTTCCAGGTCTACGGCTACGACGCGGACGGTTACGGCACCTGGATCGAACCGTCGGACGTGAAGCTGGAATACGACCCCGCCGTGGTGAAGATCGAACCGTCCGGCAAGGGATTCGCTGTCACCGCGAAGACCGCCTCCGGGGCTACCGCGGTCACCGTGCACGCGGGCGGGAAGACCATGCACCTGGCGGCTTCGGTGGGCGCTGAAGCGCGCGTCGCGGCTCCGCTGGCCGGCCCGGAGGGTTGGTCCGCCACCGTGTACCCGGCGGTCGTGGGCGCCGCGCTGTCGTCGGCGGACGGCCGCAACGGCGGCAAGGGCCTGGCGCTCGACTACCGGCTCACCGGCATCACCGCAACCCGCGCCGCGTATGTCAACGCGGCCAACCCGATCCCGGTGCCGGCCGGCACGCAGAAGATCGGCATGTGGATCAACGGCGACGGCAAGGGCGCCTGGATCCGCGCCGAACTCCGCGACGGAGCCAACACCGCGTCCATTGTGGACCTTTCGCGCAGCGTCGACTGGACCGGCTGGCGGTACGTGACCGCCGCGGTGCCCGCCGGATTGCCGGACGGCCAGCGGCTCACCCGGTTCTATGCCGTGGAAACCGTGGCAGGCAAGCAATACGAGGGCAAGCTGGTCTTCAACGATCTCACCTTCGAGGTCGCGCCGACCACCGCGGTGCCGCACGATCCGGCCGTTCCGGACCCGGCTCTGGTCGCCAACGGCACGCTCGGCAAGGGCGGACTGAAGATCGCGGTCGTCAGCGACGCCCAGTTCACCGCCGACGCCCCGGACGGCCCCCTGGTCGCCCAAGCCCGCCGGGCACTGCGCGAGGCCGTCGCGGCGAAACCGGATCTCGTGCTGCTCAACGGCGACTTCGTCGACCGCGGCACCGCGCCGGACTTCGTCCTGGCCCGCAAGATCATCACGGAGGAACTGGACGGCCGCGTCCCCTGGTACTACGTCCCCGGCAACCACGAGGCCGAGGGCGGCGACGGTCTGAAGAACTTCCAGGCTGCCTTCGGGGAAACGCACCGCGTGGTCGACGTGCACGGCGTACGGCTGATCCTGATGGATTCCTCGCGGGGTTCGCTGCGCGCGGGCGGCTTCGACCAGGTGCGCATGATGCGCGAGGCGCTCGACAACGCGGCGCAGGACCGTTCGGTGCGCGGCATGGTCGTCGCGATGCACCACCCGGTAAAGGACCCGAGCCCGACCGGCAATTCGCAGCTGGGCGACCGGAAAGAGGCGGCGTTGCTGCAGACGTGGCTGACCGGTTTCGAGGAGAAGTCCGGCAAACCGGCTGCTTCGCTGGCTTCGCACGCGGGAGTGTTCGGCCTGTCGCGTACGGACGGCGTGCCGTACCTCGTGAACGGCAACTCGGGCAAGACCCCTGCCGCGGCCCCCGGCGACGGCGGTTTCGTCGGCTGGACCCTGGTGCAGGTCGACCCCGCGGACCGCAGCCAGCCGGTGCGCTTCGAGACGCGCCCGAACGTCGACGCGCTGACGGTGACCGGCCCCGGCACTCTTTCGTGGGGCGGGACCGGAAAGGTGACCGCCGCGGTGACGCAGGAGAGCCGGTCGGTTCCGGTGGCGTACCCGGTGAGCGCGGTGTGGGGCGGTCGCGGGGTGCACGTCGGCAGCTGGCCGCCCGCGCCGTGGGACGTGGTTTCGCTCGACCCGGCCACCGGGACGGTGCGGGGCCTACGCCCGGGGACGGCGGAGATCTCGGTGACGGTGAACGGGGCGACCCGCTCGGTCCCGGTGACGGTGCGCTGAGCTGTCGCGGGCGGGGCGGTCTTCGGGCCGCCCCGCTATTTCCGCGTGGCGCCGCGCCAAAGGCTGATCGCGAGCGGAACGATCACGACGTCGAGGATCGGGTGGAACACGCTGAACGGGTTGGGATGGACAGCGACCAGCCGGTAGAGCCCCAGCAGTCCGCCGATCGCCGGGAGGATCGCGGCCGCGAGGAAGGCCGGTCGCGCTCGCCGGAACACTCCCGCCGCGATCGCCGCGTAAAGGACCGCCCGAAGGCCGCTGATCCGACAGTGTCCGAACCGGTTCCGTAGACGGCCAGCTGGCTCACGTGGGTCGCCGCCGACAGGGCGAGGATCGAGCCGAGCAGCCGGGAACGGGCCTGCGAAACCGCGGGGGAGAGCAGCACGGCCGAGCCTCCAAACGGTCAGGTAACCTGACCAAAAAAGTAAGGTAGCCTGACGGGTGTGTCAAGAAGCAGCCCTCCGGAGCCGCCCGCCCTCGTCGCGCTGACCGGCTCGTCGCGGCTCGGCGCGCTGGCCCGGCGGCTCGCCCAGGCGGTGACCGCCGGGGTGCTCGCCGAAGTGCAGCGACGGGACGCCCGGATCCGCGCGGTCCATCTGCGGGTGTTCGCGTCGCTGGAGGACGGACCGGCGCGAGCGGTCGCCGTCGCCCGGCTTCTCGGGACGACCAAGCAGACGACCGGGCCGGTGATCGACGAACTCGTCGCGTGGGGCTATCTCGCTCGCCGCGACGACCCCGCCGACGCCCGGGCGAAACTCGTCGATTTCACCGCGGCGGGCCGGGATCTGGCGGAGGCGGCGGCGGAAGCCGTTCGCGCGCTGGAATCCCGGATGGCCGAGGCGGTGGGGCGCGAGGAGCTGGACCGGTGCCGGATGACGTTGTGGCGGGCGATCGGTGCGCTCGATCCGTCCGGCGGTTGAGCAAACCGGTCGAGAATTGTCGGTCCCTCCCTCTACTGTCGTTCCTCGTGGGAGAGTCGGCAGCGGAACCCGCGCTCGTGCAAGCGAAGGCGCTGGTCAAAAGGTTCGGAGAATTCGAGGCAGTACGCGGCGTCGACGTCGAGGTGCGGCCGGGGGAGGCGTTCGGCTTCCTCGGGCCCAACGGCGCCGGGAAGTCGTCGACGATGCGGATGATCGCGTGCGTGTCCCCGCGCAGCGACGGCGATCTGCGCGTCCTCGGCATGGACCCGGACGTCGACGGGCCGCGGATCCGCGCGCGGCTGGGCGTGGTGCCGCAGGAGGACAACCTCGACGTGGAGCTGACCGTCCGGCAGAACCTGCACGTCTACGGCCGCTATTTCGGCCTCTCCCGCGCGCACGTGCGGAAGAAAGCGGTCGAGCTGATGGAGTTCGCGCAGCTGTCCGACCGGGCCGAGAAACCGGTCGACTCCCTGTCCGGCGGCATGAAGCGGCGGCTCACCATCGCCCGGTCCCTGGTCAACGACCCGGAACTGCTGCTGCTCGACGAACCGACCACGGGGCTCGACCCGCAGGCGCGGCATCTGTTGTGGGACAGGCTTTTCCGGCTCAAGGCGCGCGGCACCACGCTGATCGTCACGACCCATTACATGGACGAAGCAGAACAGCTCTGCGACCGGTTGGTCGTCATGGACGGCGGCCGGATCGCCGCCGAGGGCTCGCCCGCCGAGCTGATCGCGCGGCATTCCACCCGGGAAGTCGTCGAACTGCGGTTCGCGCCGGGGGAGCAGCAGGGCGCGGCCGACCGGCTCGACGGGCTGGCCGAACGCGTCGAAGTCCTCCCGGACCGGGTGCTGCTCTACACGATGACCGGCGAGGCCACGCTCGAGCGCGCCCACGAACGCGGCTTGCGCCCGCTGTCGAGCCTGGTCCGCCGCAGCTCCCTGGAGGACGTCTTCCTCCGCCTCACCGGCCGGACGTTGGTGGACTGATGACCGTTCCCGCCACCGGCCGCGTGGTCGGCCGGTTCCACGGCGCCTGGCTGCGCGTCGAGGGCCACTGGACCTGGTACCGCAGGCACTGGCTCAGCACGCTCTACTCCACCGGCCTGCAACCGGTGCTGTTCCTCGCCGCGATGGGGCTCGGCTTCGGCTCGCAGGTCCAAGCCGGTCCGGCGACCGGAGGCGTGTCGTACCTGATGTACGTCGCCCCGGCGCTGCTCGTGGCAGGCGCGGCGCAGCAGGGCGTCAGCGAATCGAGTTATCCGGTGCTCAGCGGATTCAAATGGCAGAAGGACTATCTGGCGGTCACCGCGACGCCGGTGTCGCCGGGCCAGGTCCTCGGCGGCCACCAGATCTGGACCGCGCTGCGGCTCGCCCTGTCCGGCGCGGTCTACGCGCTCATCGCGTTGCTGTTCGGCGCCTGGGCCAACGCGGGAGCGCTGCTGGTGATCCTCGTCGGCGTCCTCACCGGGCTCGCCTGCGGGTCGCTGATGGCCGCGCTCGCCGCGTGGACCTTCGACGAGGGACAGCGGTTCGGGCTGCTCTTCCGCTTCGTCGTCATCCCGATGACCCTGTTCTCCGGCACGTTCTTCCCGATCGCCCAGCTGCCGCTGTACCTGCGCTGGCTCGCCTGGATTTCCCCGCTGTGGCACGGCACCGAGCTGTCCCGCGCCGCCACGCTCGGCGGGCGCGAACTGCTCCCGGTGCTCGGGCACCTCGCGTATCTGGCCGCGCTGGTCGCGATCGGCTGGGCGATCGCGCACCGCGGCTTCTACCGACGGCTGGTGGCGTGATGACCGACCTGCGAACCGCTCCGATTCTCCCGCAGCGGCGGGGAATTCTGCTCCGCGTCCTGCCCGCGGGCATGTACAGCGGGCGCGCCACCGCGCTGATCGAACGCGCGCTCACCGTTTACGGACGCTCGTGGACGATCCTGGCGTCCGGCGCGCTCGAGCCGTTGTTCTACCTGCTCGCGTTCCAGGTCGGCTTCGGCAAGCTGGTCACCACCGTGCCGGGTCCGGACGGGCAGCCGATGAGCTACGTCGCGTTCGTCGCGCCCGCGCTGCTGGCGTCGTCGGCGATGAACGGCGCGGTCTTCGAGTGCACGTACAACCTGTTCTTCAAACTGCGCTACGCCAAGACCTACGACGCGATGCTGGCCACTCCCATCGGCCCGCTCGACGTCGCGCTCGGCGAGATCGCGTGGGCGATGATGCGCGGCGGTCTCTACTCGGTGGCGTTCCTGGCAGTCACCGGCGTGATGGGGCTGCTCACGTCGTGGTGGGCGCTGCTGCTCCTGCCCGCCGCGCTGCTCGTGTCGTTCGCGTTCGCGGCCATCAGCATCGCGCTGGTGAGCTTCCTGAAGTCGACGTCGCAGTTCGACTACATCCAGCTCGTCCTGATGCCGATGTTCCTGTTCTCCACCACGTTCTTCCCGATCACGGTCTACCCGGAAGCGCTGCAGTGGCTGGTCCGCTGCTTCCCGCTCTACCACGGGATCGAACTGATGCGCGGGCTCGCGACCGGCATCTTCTCGTGGAGCATGCTGGGCAACCTGGCGTACCTGCTGGTGCTGGCGGCGATCGGGATCTGGGGCGCGACAAGGAGGATCGCGAAGCTGCTGCTTACCTGAACGGGACGGGGCCGGGTCTGGTCAGCGGGCGGGGCTGGGCGGTCCGGTCTGTGCGGAGGCCACCGCGGTGCGGGCGTCGACGAGGCCGTGTCCGTAGAAGCCGTTGTATCCGTCGTAGCCGGAGCAGTAGGCGTCCTGGGCGCCGTCTCCGGTCAGGTCGTAGTTGTCCGGGCACGGCATCGGCGTCGCGCGGGAGTCGAGCGCCCGGCGCAGTTCGGCGGCCGTCCACGCGGGATGCACCGATTTCAGCAACGCCAGCACCCCGGCGGCGTGCGGCGCGGCCATCGACGTCCCGCACATCGGGGCGTACCCGCCCGGCACGGTCGAAACCACGCACCGGTCGTCGTCGCCGCCTGGGGCGGTGACATCGACCACACCGAGGCCGTAGGAGCTGTAGCCCGACTTCACCCGCTCCGGGCTGATCGCCGACGCGGTCACCACGTCGCGCAGTCCCGCGGGCAGCGCTTCGCACTTCCCGGCGGCGGACGGCGCACCCGAGCGGGCCGACGGAGTGAGGTCGACCGCCTCGTTGGTCGCGGCGGCGACGTTCAGCGTGCCCTGCGAAGTCGCGTACTCCACCGCCCGCGCCAGCACCTCGTGCACCACCCCGCGGTCGTTGCCGCGCACGCAGGACAGGGACCACGGATTCACGAACCAGCTGCTGTTGGCGATCGGCAGATGCCGCGCCGCCGACCACATGATCCCGCAGACCGCCGCCTCCGGATCGGCGTAGCCGCGGTCGTCGATCACCTTCACCGAAGCGATCCGCACGCCCGGCGCGACGCCGGTGACGCCCTTGCCGTCGTCGGCCGCGGCGATGATGCCCGCGACGTGCGTGCCGTGCGCCGAGGTCGTCGGCTGCCAGGCGGCCGGGCCCGGGTCCGGGACGCCGGTGAGACAGCCCGCCGAATCGTCCGGATCGATCGCCGCGGCGAGGTCGGGGTGCTTCGGGTCGACGCCGGAGTCCAAGACCCCGACGACCACCGAGCGGCTGCCGCCGGTCACCTGGTGCGCGGCCGGAGCGTTGATCAGGTTCATGTCCCACTGCTGCGAGGACAGGTCCGCGGCCGGCACCCGCGCCGGGTCGCTGAGCGGGAGCGAGGCGCGCGCGGGCTGGGCGGCCGCGCCCGGCTGTTCGGCGGCGGTGCGGGTGGCCTGCGCGCTGAAGGCCCGCTCCGGGCCGAGCCGGTCCGCGAACGCCCGATCGGCTGACGTGACGACCGCCACGGAAATCTGCGGGTAGTAGCCCACGAGCTGCCCGCAGCCCGCACTCGTCTGCTGGCGGGCGGAAGATTCCGGGGTCCCGCGGTCGAACGCGACGACGTAGCGCACCTCCCGGCCGCCAGGAGCGCATCCCGGACTCGCGCCGGCGGCGGAGGGGGAGACCGCCGCGCATCCGGCGAGGACCAGCAGCGAGCACACGGCCGCCCGCAGCGGCCGCGCCAGCAGAGACACCGGACCTCCCACCGCGCGCGGGGCTGAACCGGGCGCCCGCGCGAGCGCCCGAGCCCGCACGCTAACCACCCCGGGCCCGGCGCGACAAGCCGACCGCGGAAGTTCGCCCGGGCGCATGAGCGCGGCACGCCCGGGCGCCTGCCGCGGGACACCGACTACACCGGGTGTCCCCCCGGGTGTGGGATACTCGCGTTGGCCGCTGCGCCGACGGGCATCCCGCCCGCGTCGTGAGCGGCCCGGAGGAGTGCCGGACCGGCACCACGCGCGTCGCCCCCGGGAGGCCGGGCCAAGGTCGATGTCGTGGCGGGTGGCCCGGGGGTCGCGAGCAGGCCGGCACCCCGCCGAGCAGACCAGGAACCGAGCGGCCGCCGACCCGGCGGACCGCACGGCTGCCAGCAGGATTCCCGCCGCTGGTCACCACCACGGCGGGCACGGAACAGAAAGGGCCCCTGCGCGGCCGCGTCACCACCGGTGCGAACCGGCTGACGCGCCCGGGGGCGGAGGAGACACATGTCGAACGCGGACACACCCGCCGATCAGACCGGCGGGAATACCGTCGCACCCACGAGCAGCAGGCTGGGCGAGCTGCCGCCGCGCATCCGCGTGCACGCGCTGGCGAAGCTGCTCGGCCTGAGCAGCCGCGACCTGCTCGGCAAGCTCGCCGAGCTGGGGGAAAGCCCCCGCAGCGCCCAGTCGAGCGTGACCAAGGAGGTCGCGCACCGCGTCGCGGTCATCCTCGACGCGGAGGCCGCCGGATCCGCCGAGCAGGACGCGCCCGCCGGGGACGAAGCCGCCGGAACCCCGGACAGCGAGGCCGCCCCGGCTGCCGCTGCCCAGGAGACCGCGGGCCCGGCGGAAGCCGCTCAGGAAACCACAGTCGCGGAGGGCGCCGGATCGCCCGAGTCCAGCACTTCGGGAGCCGCTGCCGCGCAGGCAGCCGGCACCGCGCCGGAGACCGCCGCTCAGGAACCCGCCGCCGCGGAGGGTGCCGCTTCGCCCGAGTCCAGCGCTTCGGAAGCCGCTGCCGCGCAGGCAGCCGGCACCGCGCCGGAGACCGCCGCTCAGGAAACCGGTGCTGAGCAGGGCACCGCGCCGGAAACCGCCGCCGAGCAGGACGCTGCCGCGCAGGCAGTCGCCGCCGGTTCGGACACCGCCGCCGAGGGAACCGGCGCCGCGTCGCAGGCGACCGCCCCGGCCCGCCCGTTCTCCGCCGCGACCGCCGAGCCGGAAGCCGCTCCGGAGTCCGGCGAGAAGCGCACCCGCACCCGTCGCACCCGCCGGGCCGTCGCGCCCGCGATCCCGGCCGAACAGCAGGAAACCGAGCAGGCCACCCCGGCCCGCGGCCCGGTGCACGTGCCGGTCTTCGCCGCGCCGTCGCCGGTCTTCCTGCCGCCGGAGCCCGCGCAGCCGGTGCGGAGCAAGCCCGAACCGCTGTTCGGCGTCGGCGAGGCTCCCGCGCAGGCTGAGCGTCCGGGCCGGTCCGAGCGCGCCGCCGACGCCGCCGAGGAAGAGACCTCGGAGGAGACCCGCGACGAGCGTTCCGACGAGGACGGCGACGACGCGGGCAGCCGCCGCCGGCGCCGCCGCGGCCGTCGCGGACGCGGCCGGGGCAAGGGCGGCGACGAGGCCCAGTCCGAGAACGAGGACGAAACCTCCGAAGACCAGCAGGTCCCGCAGTCGAAAGACAGCAAGGACAAGACCGAGAAGCCGGACGAGGCGGGCGAAGCCGAGGCGGAGTCCGACGACGACGCCGAGTCCGAGAGCGGCAGCAAGCGCCGCCGCCGTCGCCGCCGCCGCAAGGGCGGGGACGACGACGCGGCCGAGACGACCGGCGGCGACGACCCGCCGAACACGGTCACGCACGTCCGCCAGGCCAAGGCCGCCGAGCCCGAGCGCCCGGCCCGCGACGAGGTGCGCAGCGTCCGCGGGTCCACCCGGCTGGAGGCCAAGCGCCAGCGCCGCCGCGACGGCCGCGAGGCGGGCCGCCGCCGCGCCCCGATCCTGTCCGAGGCCGAGTTCCTGGCCCGCCGCGAGTCGGTCGACCGCACCATGGTCGTCGCCGAGAAGGGCGATTCCACGCAGATCGCCGTGCTCGAGGACGGCGTGCTGGTCGAGCACTTCGTGACGTCGTCGGGCACCGGCTCGATCGTCGGCAACGTCTACCTCGGCCGCGTCCAGAACGTGCTGCCCAGCATGGAGGCCGCGTTCATCGACATCGGCCGCGGCCGCAACGCCGTGCTCTACGCGGGCGAGGTCGACTGGGACGCCGCCGGCCTGGAGGGCAAGGCGCGCAAGATCGAGCAGGCGCTGTCCACCGGCGACAGCGTGCTGGTGCAGGTCACCAAGGACCCGGTCGGGCACAAGGGCGCCCGGCTGACCACGCAGATCTCGCTGCCCGGCCGCTTCCTCGTCTACGTCCCCGCGGGCGGGGCCACCGGCATCTCCCGCAAGCTGCCGGAGAACGAGCGCCGCCGGCTCAAGGACATCCTCAAGCGGATCGTCCCGGAGGACGCGGGCGTCATCATCCGCACCGCCTCGGAGGGCATCAGCGAGGAGGAGCTCGACCGGGACGTCCAGCGGCTCAAGGCGCAGTGGGACGTCATCAAGGAGAAGGCCTCGGCCGGGTCCGCCAAGAAGGGCGGCGCCCCGACCATGCTGTACGAGGAGCCGGACCTGCTGGTGAAGGTCGTGCGCGACCTGTTCACCGAGGACTTCGCGAAGCTGGAGGTCCAGGGCTCGACCGCGTGGGAGACCATCCACGGCTACGTGCAGCACGTCGCGCCCGACCTGACCGACCGGCTCAAGCGCTACACCGGCACCGGCGACGCGTTCGCCGACCACCGGATCGACGAGCAGATCACCAAGGCGCTCGACCGCAAGGTCTGGCTGCCCTCGGGCGGCTACCTGGTCATCGACCGCACCGAGGCGATGACCGTCATCGACGTCAACACCGGCAAGTTCACCGGCTCGGGCGGCAACCTCGAGGAGACGGTGACCCGCAACAACCTGGAGTCGGCGGAGGAGATCGTCCGCCAGCTGCGGCTGCGGGACATCGGCGGCATCATCGTGATCGACTTCATCGACATGGTGCTCGAGTCCAACCGGGAACTGGTGCTGCGCAGGCTCACCGAATGCCTCGGCCGCGACCGCACGCGCCACCAGGTGGCCGAGGTCACGTCGCTCGGCCTGGTGCAGATGACGCGCAAGAAGATCGGCACCGGGCTGCTCGAGGCGTTCTCCACGCCGTGCGAGCACTGCAAGGGCCGCGGCGTCGTCGTGTCCACCGAACCGCAGCGCACCGGCGGCGGAGGCAACGGGAACGGCCACAGCGGCGCCAACGGGCACAACGGCCACAGCCACGGCGGCGACACCAAGAGCTCGCGGCGGTCCCGCGGCCGCGGCAAGGGCGAGGAGCAGCACCACGAGCCCAAGCCGGAGCCGGCCGCCCCGGCCCCGACCCCGGAACAGCGCGAGTCGGTCGTGTCGGCGGTGCAGGCGATGGCCAACGCGTCCAAGGCCAAGCACGAGCACCACGTTCCGGAAGCCGCCGAGGCGAAGGAGCCGGAAGCGGTTCAGCAGCAGGCCGCCGCGCCGGAAAAGGCCGAGGACAAGACGGAGGCCCCGGCCCCCGTCCAGCAGCCGGAGCCGACGCGGCCGGAGCCCGCGGCCGGCCAGGCCGCGCCGGTGGCGGAAGCCCCGGAGGAGACCGCCGAGGCGGCCTCCGAAGAAGAACCCGAGGTCGACGTCCCGGCCCCGGCCGTGCGCAGCACCCGGCGCCGTCCGCGCCGCGCCGCTTCGCGTCCGGCAGGGCCGCCGGTGAAGGCTTCGGACCAGAGTTGATCCACCACGGGTACCCCGGGTGCAGCGGCGCCCGGGGCCTCCCGTAACCTGTAGTACGGCTCATCGCAAGCATGAGCCGCTGCGCGAGCACCTGGACCGCCCCCGGGCGGGCCGGCCGCGCCAGCCCCCTAACCCATTGTCGAGTAATGCAGGAGACATCCGTGTCGGCGTACGCGATCGTCAAGACCGGCGGCAAGCAGTACAAGGTTGCCGTTGGCGACGTCGTCGAGGTCGAGAAGCTCGAGGGCGAGCCGGGCACCGAGCACACCTTCCCCGCCGTGCTGTTCGTGGACGGTGGCGAGGTCACCACGGACGCCGACGCGTTGGCGAAGGTCTCGGTCACCGGCAAGGTCGTCGAGCAGACCAAGGGTCCGAAGATCCGGATCCACAAGTTCAAGAACAAGACCGGCTACCACAAGCGCCAGGGTCACCGGCAGAAGCTGACCCGCGTCGAGGTCACCGGCATCTCCAAGTAGTTCTCCGGATCTTCGAAAACCGAAACTTTCCCAGAAGGGGCTTGAGCGATGGCTCACAAGAAGGGTGCGTCCAGCTCCCGCAACGGTCGTGATTCGAACGCCCAGCGACTGGGCGTCAAGCGCTTCGGCGGCCAGGAGGTGAACGCGGGCGAGATCCTGATCCGCCAGCGGGGCACCAAGTTCCACCCCGGCGTCAACGTCGGCCGCGGCGGCGACGACACGCTGTTCGCGCTCGCCGCCGGTGCGGTCGAGTTCGGCTCGAAGCGCGGCCGCAAGACGGTCAACATCGTGCCAGTCGAGGCCTGATTCTCGGTCTCGTCAGCAGCAGAACCTCCAAGCGAGGGGTGGGACCGGAATAACTCCGGCTCCGCCCCTCGTTTGTTTTTGTCCGGATACTTTTTTCGCACGTGAAGTGAGGCAGAACCATGGCGTCCCGGTTCGTGGACCGCGCGGTCATCCATCTGACCGCCGGGGACGGGGGAAACGGCTGTGCCTCGGTGCACCGCGAGAAATTCAAGCCGCTCGGCGGCCCGGACGGAGGCAACGGCGGCAACGGCGGTGACGTGACGCTCGTCGTCGACGCCAACGTGCACACCCTCCTCGACTTCCACTTCCGCCCGCACGCCCGCGCCGGCAACGGCAAAATGGGCATGGGCAGCAACCGCAACGGCGCCGCCGGCGAGGGACTGGAGATGAAGGTTCCGCCGGGCACCGTCGTGTTCACCGAGGACGGCGAACTCGTCGCGGACCTCACCACCCCCGGCACCCGGTTCGTCGCAGCGCAGGGCGGCCGCGGCGGGCTCGGCAACGCCGCGCTCGCGTCGAAGGCCCGCAAGGCTCCCGGATTCGCGCTGCTCGGCGAGCCCGGCGAGAGCCGCAACCTCGTGCTGGAGCTGCGTTCGGTCGCCGACGTAGGCCTGCTCGGCTTCCCGTCCGCGGGCAAATCGTCGCTGATTTCCGTGCTGTCCGCGGCGAAGCCGAAGATCGCCGACTACCCGTTCACCACGCTCGTGCCGAACCTCGGCGTGATCACCGCCGGGTCGTCGGTGTTCACCATGGCCGACGTGCCGGGCCTGATCCCGGGCGCGTCCGAGGGCCGCGGCCTCGGCCTGGACTTCCTGCGCCACATCGAACGCTGCGCCGTGCTGGTGCACGTGGTCGACTGCGCGACGCTGGAGCCGGGCCGCGATCCGCTGTCCGATGTGGACGCGCTCGAGGAGGAGCTGGCCCGCTACACGCCGGGGCTGGGCGGCAAGCTCGAGGAACGTCCGCGCGTGGTGGTGCTGAACAAGATCGACATCCCGGAAGCGGCCGAGCTGGCCGAGTTCGTGCGCCCCGACCTGGAGGCGCGCGGCCTGCGCGTGTTCGAGGTCTCCACCGCGTCGCGCAAGGGCCTGAAGGAGCTGAGCTTCGCGCTGGCGGAGGTCGTCGAGGCCTACCGCGAGGCGCAGCCGGTGCTGGAGCCGGAGAAGATCGTGCTGCGCCCGCACGCGATCGACGACAGCGGGTTCACCGTCGAACGCGATCCGGAGGAAGAAGGCGGGTTCATCGTCCGCGGCCCGCGCCCGGAGCGGTGGATCCGGCAGACGAACTTCGCCAACGACGAGGCCGTCGGCTACCTCGCGGACCGGCTCAACCGGCTCGGCGTCGAGGAAGCGCTGGCGAAGCACGGCGCCCGCCCGGGCAGCCCGGTCACCATCGGCGACATCCAGTTCGAATGGCAGCCTTCGACCCCGGGCGTCGCGGTGCACCTTTCTGGCCGCGGCACGGACGTCCGGCTGGAGCGCAACGACCGCGTCAGCGCGTCCGAGCGCAAGGAAGCCCGCCGGATCCGCCGCGACGGCACCGGCGAGGACGAGGACCTGGTCGAAGAGGAGACCGCCCCGTCCGTCGACGCCGAGCTGGACGACGTGTGGGACGACGAGGAGCAGGCGGAGCGCGACCGGTGAGCGGCACGCGGCACGAGATCGCGGAAGCGCGCCGGCTGGTCGTCAAGGTCGGGTCCTCGGCGCTGACCACCGCGGGCAGCGGACTCGACGTGGCTCGCCTGGACGCGCTCGTCGACGCCATCGCGGACCGCGTGGCCCGCGACGCGCAGATCGTCCTCGTGTCCTCGGGTGCGATCGGCGCC
Source organism: Amycolatopsis sp. VS8301801F10 (assembly GCF_046195355.1). Taxonomy (NCBI): domain Bacteria; kingdom Bacillati; phylum Actinomycetota; class Actinomycetes; order Pseudonocardiales; family Pseudonocardiaceae; genus Amycolatopsis; species Amycolatopsis sp. VS8301801F10. The sequence continues at coordinate 4,192,734 of NZ_CP176065.1, forward strand.
GGGCTCGCGCCGTTGAAGCTGGGCAAGCGGCCGCGTGACCTCGCCACGCAGCAGGCGGCGGCGAGCGTCGGACAGCTCGCGCTGGCGCACGCGTACGCGGAATCGTTCGGCCGCTACTCCCTGACCGTCGGTCAAGTCCTGCTCACTTCCGACGATGTCGTCCGCCGCTCGCACTACCGCAACGCGCAGCGCACGTTCTCCCGGCTGCTCGCGCTCGGCGCGGTGCCGGTGGTGAACGAGAACGACACCGTTGCCACGCAAGAGATCCGCTTCGGCGACAACGACCGCCTCGCCGCTTTGGTGGCGCACCTCGTCGGAGCCGACGCGCTGGTCCTGCTGTCCGATGTGGACGGTCTGTACGACGGCGATCCGCGCGACGGCGCGACCCGCAAGATCACCGAGGTGCGCGGCGAGTCCGATGTGGAGGGCATCGCGGTCGGGATGTCGTCCTCGGGGCTCGGCACCGGCGGCATGGTCTCGAAACTGTCCGCGGCGCGCACCGCGGCCGGCGCCGGAATCCCGGTCCTGCTGGCCGCTGCCGCCGACGCGGGGGAGGCGTTGCGCGACGCGAACGTCGGCACCGCGTTCGCACCCGCCGACACCCGGCTGTCCGCCCGCCGTTTCTGGCTCGGCTACGCCGCCGACACGTCCGGCCGCCTCCGCCTCGACGACGGCGCGGTGCGGGCGATCCTGCGCCGCCGTTCGCTGCTGGCGGCGGGAATCACCGGGCTGGAGGGGGAGTTCGAGGCCGGGGACGTGGTGGACCTGGTGGATTCCGCGGACGTGCCGGTGGCGCGCGGGGTGGTCGGGTTCGACGCGGGGGAGCTGCCCGCGTTGATCGGCCGGTCGAGCCACGAGGTCCCGGTGGAGCACCGCCGGGAGGTCGTGCACGCCGACGACCTCGTCCCGCTGCGCCGCTGAGCAGCCGCCGCTAAGAACCCGCGAGATGCCGCGCTACGCGGGCGAGCTGCTCCGCGTAATACTCCACAAAGGACTCTGACGACGGGTCCTCCCCGGTGAGCGCCTCGGCGACCCGGGGAAGCGACGTCGGCGCGCTCGCCGCCGCGATCAGCATCAGCAGCAGCGTCTTCGGGTCCACATCGGACGGGAAGTCGCCCGCGTCCTGTCGCGCCCGCATGTACTTGAGCTGGCCCTCCAGGAATTCGCGCTGCGACTCCGCGCCCGCGTCGCCGGGGGTGCTCTCGGCCATGTTCTCCCGCAGGAACAGCCGGGCCTGGTTCTGGTCGGCGAGCCCGCCCTTGGCGAAGTCCGCGAGCACGTCCGCGAGCGGCCGGTCCGGCGTGGTCATCGCGGCGAACCCGGCGAACGGTTCGCTGGCGACCTCGGCGTACAGGCCTTCCTTGCCGCCGAAGTAGTACGAGATCAGCTGCTTGTTCACGCCGGCGCGCTGCGCGATGTCGCTGACCCGCGCGGCCGCGTACCCCTTGCTGCCGAACTCGGCTTTGGCCGCCTCGAAAATGCGGGCCTTCGTGCGTTCGGGGTCACGCTGGCGCTCCCCGGGTCGGGGAGCGCGGCGCGGGCTGGTCTCGGACACCGGAGCAGCCTAACCGACCGGTTAATCATCCTGAAGGTTGACACAATCATCCGTATGGATAATTATGGACGCAGGCGACCGAGAGGGGAACGACCGTGAAGAAGATCAAGGTGGCGGTGGTAGGCGGCGGCACCGGAGGGTTGTGCCTGGCGCACGGCCTGACGCGGGCCGGAATCGAGGTGGCGGTGTACGAGCGCAGCCGGACGCGGACCGAGCGGTTGCAGGGCTATCGCGTGCACATCGCGCCGATGGGGTCCGCCGCGCTGCACGAATGTCTCCCGCCGGCGGCGTGGGAGCAGTTCCTGGCCACGACGGGGATCGGCGGGGCGACGTTCGGCTTCGTCACCGAGAAGATGCGCGAGCTGGCGGCCTTCGACGCTCCGCCGAGCGCCGGCCCTGCCGCCGCGCACCATTCGGTCAGCCGGATTTCGCTGCACCAGGTGCTGTCGTCCGGATTGGACGGAATCCTGTGGTACGACAAGGAATTCGTGCGCTACGAGACCGATTCCAAGGGGGTCGGCCTGCATTTCGCCGACGGCACCACGGCTGAGGCGGATCTGGTCGTGGGCGCGGACGGCGCGAGTTCCCGGGTGCGGGCGCAGCTGCTGCCGCACGCGAAGCGAGTGGACACCGGAATCCGGACCGTGATCGGCAAATTCCCGCTGACCGAAGAGTCCCGCGCGCAGCTGCCGGAGCGGCTGGCGACGGCCCCGACGCTCGTGCTGCCCCCGCCGGGCAGCGGGATGTTCACCGCGCCGCACGAATTTTCGGCGGCTTCGGTCAACGACGAGACCGCGACCGTCGACCCGGTGCTGTTCGACAACACCAGCAGCTACGTGATGTGGTCCTACGGCGCGAAAGCCGCCCGTTTCCCGGCTGACCTCGCCGAACTGGACGCTCCCGCGCTCCGTTCGCTGATCGTGGACCGGATCCGCGACTGGCATCCGGCGTTCAGCCGCCTGGTGCGGGATTCGCCGGACGCGACGGTGAGCATGCTGCCGATCCGCACGTCGGTGCCGGTCCGCGGGTGGAAGACCGGGCCGGTCACCCTGCTCGGCGACGCCGTGCACAGCATGACGCCGTTCCGCGGCATCGGCGCGAACATCGCTCTGCGGGACGCACAAGTGTTGTGCCGCAACCTTTCCCACGGCGGCGACGTGACCGCTGCGGTCGCCGACTACGAAAGGCAGATGCGGAAGTACGCGTACCCGCAAGTGCGGGGTTCGCTGCGCAGCGCCGAGCAGTTCGTGACCGAGAGCCGATTCAGCCGCGGAGCGACGCGCGCGTCGATGGCCGCGCTGGGAGCGGGCCTCTCGCTGCGCCGGAGGCTGCGCGGCTGAGGTCAGCCCGCCCCGTACCAGCGCCCGCCCGGCGGCATGGCGTACTCCGTGTACAGAAGCGCGGCCAGCGTGTGCCAGCCGGTCTCGTCCGCGGGGTACGTCCGGCCGCCCGGCGCGATCAGCACGGCCTGGCCGCTCGCGTCGGCGACCAGCGAGACCGGCACCCGGTACTCGTCGTAGTCGTGCCGCACGAGCCAGCGCCACCCGATCGTGAACCGCCGGCGCGCGGTCACCGGATACCGCACGTCGACATCGGACACGCCGGTGCCGACGATCGTCCACAGTGGAGTGACGCGGAGCCCGGCGAGGTGCACGAGCTGCGGTTTCCTGCCGTCCGGTTCGAACCGGTAGTACGGCCGCCGGCGCCACTGCTCCCAGCGCAGCCGCAGTCGTTCGCGCCGGATCGGCCCGCGCAGCCGGGACAGCGCCTCCTCGACCAGCGCGAGGGCGCGGGTGTAGTCGGGATCGTTGCGGGACACGAGATTCTCCCCTCTCTCGTGCCCGAAACTACGGAAGCGGCTGGGGACCGGTCCCGCTCTAGAGACGGCGCGGGGCCTCGATGCCGAGCAACGCCAAACCCTGCACGAGCGTGCGCGACGTGAGTTTCGCCAGCTGTACCCGCGACGCGAGCAGCTCCGGCGTCTCCGCGGTCAGCACCGGACACTCCTCGTAGAAGCGCGAGAAGGTGACCGCGGTGTCGTACAGGTACGTACAGAGCTTGTGCGGCGCGTACGCGGACGTCGCCGCGCTGATCGCTTCGCTGAACCGCAGCAGCGTCAGAGCGAGCGTGCGTTCCTCTGGTTTTTCAAGCAGCACTGGCGCGTTGTCGTCGGTGTTGCCGGCCTTGGCGAGGATCGACTCGATTCGCGCGTGCGCGTACTGCAGGTAGACGGAGGTGTTGCCGTCCTTGGCGAGCATGCGGTCCCAGTCGAACACGTAGTCGCGTTCGCGGTCGCTGGACAGGTCGGCGTACTTCACCGCGCCGATTCCGACTGCGCGCGCGACCTCCCGCTGCTCTTCCTTGCTGAGTTTACTGCGCTCGGCAACGACTTCTGCGGCCTGCGCGACCGCTTCGTCGAGCAGGCTGGCGAGCTTGACCGTCTCGCCGGCGCGGGTGCGCATCACCTTGCCGTCCGCGCCCAGGATCGAGCCGAACCCGATGTGCTCGGCGTGCACGCCGTCGAGCCAGCCCGCCGCGCGCGCGACCGCGAAGATCATCGCGAAGTGCTGTGCCTGCGGGGTGCCGACGACGTACAGCAGGTCGGTCGCGCCGCGTTCGGCGGTCCAGTACCGGATGGTGGCGAGGTCGGTGGCCGCGTAGCCGTAGCCGCCGTCGCGTTTGCGGACGATCAGCGGGAGGCGGTCGCCCTCGCGGTTGGTGAAGCCCTCGGGGAAGACGCAGACCGCGCCGTCGCTGATCTCGGTGAGCCCGTCGGCCTCGAGTTCGTCGACGACCTCGCCCAGGTACGGGTTGTAGAAGCTTTCGCCGTAGATGTCGTCGTCGGTGAGCGTGATGCCGAGCTGGCGGTAGGCCGCGTTGAAGTGCCTTGTCGACTCGTCGACCAGTTCCTGCCAGAAGGCGAGCGTGTCCGGGTCGCCGCTCTGGAGTTTCACGACGCGCTCGCGGGAACGGGTCGCGAAGGACTCGTCGGAGTCGAATTTCCGGCGCGCGGCCTGGTAGAACGCGTTGAGGTCGCTGCGGTCGCCGGACGGCTCGTCGAGGTGGTGCTCGATGAGCATGCCGAACGGGGTGCCCCAGTCGCCGAGGTGGTTGTGCGGCAGCACTTCGTGCCCGACGAAACGCAGCAGCCTGCTGATCGCGTCGCCGAGCACCGTGGAACGCAGGTGCCCGACGTGCATTTCCTTCGCGACGTTGGGACTGCTGTAGTCGAGCGCGATCCGCCGCGGCTGCTCGGCTTCGGGGACGCCGAGCCGGTCGTCGCGCGCCTGCTCGGCGACGCGCTGCTCGAGCCATTCGCGGCGCAGCACGAAGTTCAGGAATCCGGGCCCGGCGATCTCGGGCCGGTCGGCGACGCCGTCCAGCTCCAGGTTCTCGGCGATCCCGGCCGCGACCTCGCGCGGCGGTTTGCCGAGCCGCTTGCCGAGGCTCATCGCCAGGTTGCACTGGTAGTCGACACCGTCGCGAGTGGACACCGCGACGAGCGCGGCGGACGGGTCGAGGTCGACGTCGAACGCGCGGCGGAGCGCGGCCACCACGCGTCGGGCCAGTTCCTCACTAACCTCGGGCTTGCGCACGGTGTCCCTCCTTCGCGTAGTCGATCGGTGAAGCCTACCGACCGCGCGCGAGGGGGTTTACCGCAGTTCGCTGCCCTTCGTCTCGGGCATCCGGAGGATCACGACGAACGCGATCACGGCTCCGCCGGCGACGTACCAGAAGAAGGCGGTGGCCGCGCCCGCCGCGGAGAGCGCGCTGAGCACGAGCGGCGCGGTCCCGCCGAACACGGCGACGGTCAGGTTGTACCAGGCGCCGATGCCGAGCCCGCGAAGCTCGGTGGGGAAGAGCTCGCTCATGATCGCCGGCGCGAGCGAGGTCATCGCGGTGTAGAGCGCGAGACCGACGCAGAACACGATGAGCAGGTTCCCGATCCCGGGCCGCACGAGGTAGGAGAGCGGCACGATCACCAGCGCGGTGGCCCCCGCCCAGACGAGCAGCTGAGGCCGTCGCCCGTACCGGTCGGCGAGCGCGCCCATCGGATACTGGAGGACGACGAACAACGCGGTCGCGATGGAAAGCGCGAGGAACGTGTCGACGTCGTTCGCGCCGCGTCCCTTGACCGCGAACGACGGGAGGGCGCTGAAGAAGGTGTAGTAGCAGAGCGTGTTGAGCATCGAGAACCCGATGAGCTGCCCGACCGCGCGCGGATGCTGGGTGACGGTGGTGAGCAGCGGCCGCTGAACCCGCCGCGCGACGTCCTTTTTCTCGTGGTACAGCTCGGTTTCCGCGAGACTGCGGCGCAGCCACAGCCCGACCAGCCCGAGCACGCCGCCGAGCAGGAACGGAATCCGCCAGCCGAACGAGGTGAGGTGGGCTTTGTCCATGGTGCGGGCGAGGACGAACCCGAGCACCGTCGCGATGAGCACCGCGGACCCGGTGGAGATGTAGAAGAAGGACGAGTACCGCCCCCGCCGCTCCTTGGGCGCGACCTCGCCGAGGTACGCGGAAGCGTTGGACACTTCGCCGCCGAGCGAAAGCCCCTGCGCGATCCGCGCGAGCAGGAGGAGGATCGGAGCCAGCCACCCGACCTGCGCGAACGTCGGAAGCACCCCGATCGCGACCGACCCGCCCGCCATCAGCGAAATGGTGAGGAGCATGGCGGGCTTGCGCCCGTGCACGTCGGCGAACCGGCCCAGCAGCACGCCGCCGAGGGGCCGGAAGAAGAACGCGAGCGCGTAGGTGGCGAAGGTGTTGATCAGCGCGAGGGTTTCGTTGCCAGGAGGGAAGAACGCGCCGGCGAAGTAGATGCTGAAGGTCGCGTAGATCGTCCAGTCGAACCACTCGAGCGCATTGCCCGCACTGGCAGCGAACAACTTCCGCACCGGCAACCGATGCCGGGCGACGCCTTCGGCCGTAGAACCGGGCATTCGGCAACCTCCACACGTCCACACGCCCGCACGGGCGGAACGGGACTTTGCCAGAAATGCCCGGAGATCGGTAGATCTCGGCGAAGGATGGCAGTTGGTGCTTGTCCCACTGCGGTGGGTGACGCGGGATCGCTTTTGCCGCAGGGAATCGTGCGGCGACCCGGGAGACGGCGCGGATGGTTGCCGCACCCGGGACGGGTTGCGCGGCCGGTTGCGGTGCGGGGGCCGGGCTGCGGGTGGCGGGGTCTGCGGGTGGCGGCCGGAGACTGGGCGGTGGCGCGGGCGGTTGCCGTGCGGAGCGCACGGGCGGCACCGGGCGATGGCTGGCGGCGCGAGCGGTTGCCGTGCGAAGCGGCGCGGGCGGCGGCCGCCGGAGATCGAGCGGAGGAGCGGCCAGCCGTCGCGCGATGGCCAGCCGTCGTGCGGTGGCTGACCGGCGACACGGATGCGGAAGCCGCTCTGGCCGAAGCTGACCGCCGGGCTGCTTGGCGGAAGCTCGTCCCCGCCCCGCCCCGCCCCGCCCCGCCCCGCCCCGCCCCGCCCCGCTTCGTTCGTGCGGCATCCCCGCATCCACACGGCCGCCTCGCGACCGCATGGAACGTCGGCGGTCGCACGACGCGCGTCGGGCGCACCGCAGCACCGGTGCCGCTGCGCCGTCACCGGTGCAGCACCGATCCAGCGACCACGCCGTGGGCCGCCGCACCCCGGCAGCATCCGCCGTGCCACGACTCGTGCTTGCCGCAACCCGCCTGGACGCCTCGGTGTGCGCAAGCCCTGACCAGGCCGCCCCGCCGGTCTCAGCCCGCCGCACCTGTCAGCCGCCGCCGATCCCGACTGCCAAGCTGACTCGCCCGGTCGCCTAGGCCTGGGCGCGCCCGCCGACCGCCGCTCCGGCCGTCCAAGCCGAACCGGTCTGGCCGCCCAGCCACCGAGACCCGAGCACACTCGCCAGCCGCCGTCCCCGGCCATCCAAGCCAATCCTGTCTGGCGCCCAGCCGACTTCGCCCAGCCACGCACGCCCAAAGGCGCTCGCCAGCCGCCGGTCCTGACCATCCAGGCCGATCCGGTCTGGCCGCCCAGCCGAGCCCGCCAGCCACCCAAGACCCGAGCGCACTCACCGGCCGCCGACCCCGGCCGCCAAGCCAACCCGGCCAACCCGGCCAACCAGACCCCATCCCACCTCAAGCAGTGGTCGCCAACGCGAACGGCAACACCCCCTCCGCCCCGGCCCTGCGCAGCAGCCGGGCCGCCAGCGTCATCGTCCAGCCGGTGTCGATCAGGTCGTCTACCAGCAGCACCGGTCCGCGGGTCTGCGCGACGCTCGCCGCCACGTCCTCCGGCAGGCTCAGCCGTCGCCACAAATCGGCCAGCCGTTGCGCGCTGTTCGCCTGCCGCGGCGGAGGTCCGGCCGACGCCAGCTCTCCCAGGTAGTCCAGCCTGCCGATCGCCGACAGCCGCAGCGCGAGGCTGTCGACCAGTTGCGGCCGCGTCGCCGACGGGACCGCCACCACCGCCACCGGACGTTGCGCCCACTGCCATCCCGCGAGCACCTTCACGCACGCGTCGAACACCGAGTCGGGGACTTCGGCGTCCGGCGCGCCCGGGCCGAGCAGTTCGCGCAGCCGGCCGCCCCAGCCCACGTCCGTGAGCCGGCCCAGCACCTGTCCCGGCTCGGCTTGTTCCTCCGTCTTGATCCGGCCCGACAGCGGCACGTCGAGCCCTTTCATCCCGCTCGGCCACTGTTTGCGCGGCGCCACCTCGACCCCGGGCCGGTCGAGCCGTTCCCGCGTGGCACCCGCGATTTCCTCGGACACCGCCGTGCTCCAGTGCTCTCCGGTGCAGTTGTCGCACCGGCCGCACGGCGCTGCCTCCGGATCGTCGAGCTGCCGCCGCAGATACTCCATCCGGCATCCGGCGGTGCGGATGTACCCGAGCATCGCCTCCTGCTCGGCCGCCCGCGCGACGCCGACGCGTTCGTACCGTTCCCGGTCGTACTCCCACGGCTGTCCGGTGCTTTCCCAGCCGCCGCGCACCCGGCGCACCGCACCGTCCACATCGAGCACTTTCAGCACCATCTCCAGCCGCGACCGGGAAAGCTCGACCGACGGCTCCAGCGCGGCTGTCGAAAGTGGACGGTCGGCGTACGCGAGCGCGTTGAGCACCTGCGTGACGCGCAGCTCGTCCGGGAACGCCAGCGATCCGAAGTACGCCCAGATCGCCTTGTCCTCGCGCCCGGGCAGCAGCACCACCTCGGCCCGCTCGACGCCGCGACCGGCCCGGCCGACCTGCTGGTAGTAGGCGATCGGCGACGACGGCGCGCCCAGGTGCACCACGAACCCGAGGTCCGGCTTGTCGAACCCCATCCCGAGCGCCGACGTCGCCACCAGCGCCTTGACCCGGTTGGCCAGCAGGTCGTCCTCCGCGGCCTGGCGGTCGGCCGGATCGGTCTTCCCGGTGTAGGCGGCCACCGGATAGCCCCGGTCGGACAGCAGCGCGGTGACGTCGTGCGCGGCGGCGACGGTGAGCGTGTAGATGATGCCCGACCCGGGCAGCTCCGCCAGGTGCTCGGCGAGCCAGGCCAGCCGCGCCTCGTCGCTGGGCAGTTCGGCCACCGCCAGCCGCAGGCTTTCCCGGTCGAGCGGACCGCGCAGGACGAGCGTGTCCGTCTCGCCGCCGATGCCGAGCTGCTCGGCGACGTCCGTGGCCACCCGGTCGTTCGCGGTCGCGGTGGTGGCCAGCACGGGCACGCCTTCGGGCAGGTCGCCCAGCAGCGTGCGCAGCCGCCGGTAGTCCGGCCGGAAGTCGTGGCCCCAGTCCGAAATGCAGTGCGCCTCGTCCACCACCAGCAGGCCGGCGCTGGCGGTGAGCTTCGGCAGCACGCTGTCGCGGAAGTCCGGGTTGTTGAGCCGCTCCGGGCTGACCAGCAGCACGTCCACCTCGCCCGCGGCCACCGACGCCTGGACCTGGTCCCACTCCTGCGCGTTCGCCGAGTTGATGGTGGCCGCGTGGATCCCCGCCCGGGCGGCGGCGGAGATCTGGTTGCGCATCAGGGCGAGCAGCGGCGACACGATGACCGTCGGCCCCGCTCCCTGTTCCCGCAGCAGCGCGGTGGCCAGGAAGTACACGGCAGACTTCCCCCACCCGGTGCGCTGCACGACGAGCGCGCGCCGGTGGTGCGCGACCAGCGCCTCGATGGCGGTCCACTGGTCCTCTCGGAGGGCGGCGTCGTCTCCGGCGAGCGCGCGGAGCAGGGTCTCCGCACGGGTCCGTAGAGCTTCGGTGGTGTCCACGTCCCCCGGTCTACCCCATGCCCCCGACAATCCCGGAGCCGACCGGGCCAGAACGGACAGTTCCCAGCCGAAAACGCAGAGTTATGTGACTCATGTCACAACAGTAACCTAGGTCGCAGTCGCGACGGGAAGCCCTCGCGCGCCCGCGCGTATAGGCTCACCGGCTATGTCACCACGCCGGATCGGGGTCATGGGCGGCACGTTCGACCCCGTGCACCACGGCCACCTCGTCGCGGCCAGCGAGGTGCAGTCGCGGTTCGCGCTCGACGAGGTCATCTTCGTGCCGACCGGGCAGCCGTGGCAGAAGTCCGGCCGCCGCGTCACGCGCGCCGAGGACCGCTACCTGATGACGGTCATCGCCACCGCGTCCAACCCGGTCTTCTCGGTGAGCCGGGTCGACATCGACCGCGGCGGGCAGACCTACACCGTCGACACGCTGCGGGACCTGCACGAGGAGTACCCGGACGACGAGCTGTTCTTCATCACCGGGGCCGACGCCCTCGAGCAGATCCTCACCTGGCACAAGGCCGACGAGCTGTTCGACTTCGCGCATTTCATCGGCGTCACCCGGCCGGGTTACCGGCTCAATTCGCACCATCTGCCGAGCGGCAAGGTGAGCCTGGTCGAGGTCACCGCGATGGCCATTTCGTCCACCGGATGCCGCGAACGCGTCGAGCGCGGCGAGCCGGTCTGGTACCTCGTGCCCGACGGCGTTGTGCGCTACATCGCCAAGAAGGACCTCTACCGCAAGGACGCCGAGGCCTGACCGGGTACCCTCGTCCGGGTCCACCCGAAATCTGAAGGAGCACTGTGGCAGCGACGTCCGAGGCACGGAACCTGGCGGTGGCGGCCGCGCACGCGGCGGCGGACAAGCTGGCCAGCGACGTGGTCGTCCTGGACGTGTCCGAGCAGCTCGTGATCACCGACGCGTTCGTGATCGCGTCCGCTGCGAACGAGCGGCAGGTCGGCGCGATCGTCGACAACGTCGAGGAGAAGCTCCGCATCGAGGGGCACAAGCCGGTGCGGCGCGAAGGCGCGCGCGAGGGCCGCTGGGTGCTGCTCGACTACGTCGACGTCGTCGTGCACGTCCAGCACGCGGACGAGCGCTCGTTCTACGGCCTCGAGCGGCTGTGGAAGGACTGCCCGCGGATCGAGGTCGAAGGGCTGGCGACGGTCTCCGCCGACGACACCGGCGACGCGGACGGTCCGGAGGCGTGAGCCCGCGGCGGCTGCTGCTCTGGCGGCACGGCGAGACGGACTACAACGCCGCCGGCCGCATGCAGGGACACCTCGATTCGGCGCTGACCCCGGTCGGCTGGAACCAGGCGCGCTTCGCCGTTCCCGCGCTCGCGCGCTTCGCGCCGGAGCTGGTGATCGCTTCCGACCTGCGCCGCGCCACCGACACCGCGACCGTGCTCACCGAGGCGATCGGCGTGCCGCTGCAGATCGACAAGCGGCTGCGCGAGACGCACCTCGGCGAATGGCAGGGCCTGACCGGGGCCGAGGTCGACGAGGGCTATCCGGGCGACCGCGAGCTGTGGCGCACCAACGCCGCGTGGGCCCCGCCGGGCGGCGAGTCCCGGGTCGAGGTGGCCGAACGCGCCGCCGAGGTGGTCAACGACCTGATGCAGCCGAACTCCGGCGCCGGGGAATCGGTCCTGCTCGCCTCGCACGGCGGCCTGATCCTCGCGTTGACGGCGAAGCTGCTCGGCCTGCCGGTCGAGGTCTGGCCGTCGCTCGGCGGGATCATGAACTGCCACTGGGTCGAACTCGGCCATCGCGAGGGGAAGTGGCGGCTGCACGCGTACAACGCGGGCATCACCGGCTGACCCGATGAGCCCGCAGCTGCTCGTCTTCGGCGATTCACTCTGTTTCCACGGCCCCGAGGGCCCTTGCGCGGCCGACGATCCGCGCCTGTGGCCCAACGTCGCCGCGAACGCGCTGTCCGGACACGCCGACCTCGTCGCTGGCATCGGCTGGACCGCGCGCGACTTGTGGTGGTCTCTCACCGGCGACCCACGCGTGTGGGCGGATCTGCGCCGCGTCGACGCTGTCGTGCTCGCAGTCGGCCACATGGACACACTGCCGTCGCCGTTGCCGACGTATCTGCGTCAGGGGCTTCGCTACCTTCGCCCCGACGGCGTGCGTCGCGTCGTACGCGGTGCTTATCTCGCTGCGCAGCCACGGTTGTCTGTCCTGCTGCGAGGACGTCCTCGTGTGCTTCCTGCGCGGCTGAGCGTGAGCTATCTGGACCAGTCCGTCGAAGCGTTGCGCGCGTTGCGGCCTGAGTTGCCTATCTTCGGAATGCTGCCTTCGGTGCACCGCGCTGATGCGTACGGCCGCGTACACACAGGACGCGCCGAAGCGGCCGCTGCACTCGCTTCGTGGGCCGCGCGCCGCGAAGTGCCGTTGCTCGACACGCCCGGCGTAGTCGGCGAACATGTCTTGAGCGGCGCGGGAAATCCCGACGGCATGCACTGGGGATGGGCGGGACACGAAGCTGTCGGCACGGCGATGGCGAAACTCGTTGCCCCGCACCTCGGCTCTGGCAACGTAGGCTGACGACGTGTCGGTCGCCGTGGTCACGGACTCCACCGCGCACCTGCCCGAAGGCTTCGCCGAGCGGCACTCGGTGCGGGTGGTGCCCCTGCACGTCCTCGTGGAAGGCGTGTGCTCGCTCGACGGCGTCGAAATGGGTCCCGCCGCGCTCGCGGAAGCGCTGGGGGAGCGCAAAATCGTCACCACTTCCCGGCCCACCCCGGCCGAGTTCGCCGCCGAATTCCGGGCCGCGCTCGACGCGGGCGCGGACGCGGTCGTGTCCGTCCATTTGTCGAGCGAACTGTCCGGCACCTGGGAAGCCGCCGTGCTGGCAGCGGAAGAAGTCGGCTCCGACCGGGTTCGCGTCGTCGATTCCCGCACCACCGCGATGGGTTTGGGCTTCGCCGCCCTGCACGCCGCGGACGCCGCCGCGTCCGGAGCCAGCCCGGCCGAAGTCGAAGCAGCGGCGACGGAAGCCGCCGAACGGTCGTCGACGTTGTTCGTGGTCGAGACGCTGGAACACCTGCGCCGCGGCGGCCGGATCGGCTCGGCCGCGGCGTTGCTCGGCACCGCGCTGGCGGTGAAACCAGTGCTGCACATGTCCGACGGCCGGATCCTGCCGCTGGAGAAAGTGCGCACGATGAACCGCGCGATCGGGCGTCTGGTCGAGTTGTCCGTGCAGGCGGCGGGCACCGGACCGGTCGAATTGGCGGTGCACCATCTCGCCTCGCCGGAGCGGGCCGTCGAATTGGCGAACCGGCTCGAGGAAGCGATCCCGGGGTGCGCCGGAGGATGCGTGGTGTCGGAGATCGGCGCGGTCATCGGCGCGCACACCGGACCTGGCGTGCTCGGCGTGGTCGTACAGCGAGCTAGCTGAGTTCCCGGTTGCCGAACCGGGCGAGCAGGTGCCAAACGTGCTTGCGGTCTTGCTCGTCGTGACCAGCGGCTTTCCCGAGAATGCGCGGGTCGAGCCGCCCGTTCTCGGCGAGTTCGGCACCGAGCGCGGTGAACTCCGGACCGCGGTAATCGGGGTGTCGAAGCAGTTCTTCAGCGGTGATCCGGAACCCGTCGTGCCATTCGACCGGGCCTAATTTTCGTGCCGCTGTCTCGATTTCCGTCCCTCGATAGGATGGATCGAGAACTGAAAGTCGTTCGCGACATCGTGTGCCGGGCGAGTCGCAGATGCGCCGAGCCGAATCTCGGCGAGCCGCCCGCCTTCCGGCCGCGGAAATTCAGCGACCCGTATTTCGGCCGGTGCGCCGGTGCGGCCTCGTCGTAGACGCCGCCGAACAACCGGCTTTCCCAGCGCCAGCGGTCTCCTCCCGGATGCGCGGTCAGCCCGCCGTTGCTCACGCCGGTCTCGAACTGCGAGCGGTACCGGCCGTCTCGGGCCATCCGTTCCAGGATCGGCACCCCGTCGACCAGCCGGTCCGGGTGGAAATGCAGCGTGACCCGCCACGCCGGATCGGCCCGGCTGCCGGTCGCCAACGCGGCGACGTGGGCGACCGCGCGTTCCCAAGGCTCCATTCGGATCACTGCCAGGCCATGGTGATCGCGCGTTCGAAATTGACGTATCCCGCGTGCCGGAACGCGGTCGCCGCTCGGACGCGAGGAACCTCCTGTGCGGCAAGGATTCGAGTGCCTTCGGCGAGAATCATCCGGTGGTAGAACGGCCTTCTGTCCGCGGCTGCTTCCGCCATCGCGGTCGGAAGCAGCCGCGCGCCGACGGGCACGTCCTCAAGATCGAAAGCGCCCAGCACAAACGGCTCTGACTCCTCGGCACGGCCCCACCACGCAGCCCTGGCAACGAGTTCGCCGCCTCGGGGCGCGACCCACCTTCATTCCGGTCTCCGCCGCCGAGCCGCGAGATCGTCGGCGAGCTGGCAGAAGAGATCGAGTTCGTCCGGCTCGGAGATCGGGCGCAAGGTCAGGTCGGTGTGGTCCACGGCGGCGGGATGCTCTCGTTCGACGGCTGGCTACCACGTCTAGCGGATGCCCGGCGGCGGGCGCGAACGCTTTTCGATCACCGGCGCCGCGGGCCAAACCCGCCAGTATGACCGCGTACCCCGACAGACTCGGGCGCGTCACCGGCGATGACGGCCGAGTTGTCCCCAAGGGGCGGGTTGTCCACAGATCGCGCGGAACCCTCTCGCCGCCGGGCCGGCCAACGCCTAGCGTCGATCGTGTGTTCGAGCAGTCCGCCCGAGGCCAGGGCACTCCCGTCAACGTCAGGCTCACCTGGCTGGCCGACCAGCTGGCCGCGATCCCGCATGCCGCCGGACCCGGCAGCCGGTCGGCACGCCGCTGGCTGCCCCTTGGCCGGACGGTGCGCGGCCGACGGCCGAACGAGGAGGCTTCGTTGTCCGCGGTCGCCGACAGTCGCCTGCTGGCAGGCGCAGGCGGCACGGACGCTGGGCTGTCTGCAGTTGCCGACAGTTCGCCGCTCCCGGACGGCCGATCTGGGCCCGACGCGGCTGGTACGCCGGTGTTGCGGACACCGGGCCGCACAGCACGATTGTCCGCACTTGCCGACAACCCAGCCCTGCCGGAAAGCCAAGTGCCCGGCGGAAAACTGGTCCGCGGCTGGCTGCCGGAACACACCGAAGACCGCCTGGCCCGCCGCTGGCTCCCCGGATCGACCGGCCTGCCCGGCTTTCTGGGCCGCCGGGGAATGATCTTCGCCCTGGCCCTGCTGGCCGCTGCCGCCGTCATCGCCGGAGGCCTGGCAATCTTCGGCCGCGCACCCGCAGCCGAGATCGCCCCGCCGCTCCCGACCGTCCGCGCGCAAGTGCCGCACGCGTCCAAAGCCAAGGAGAACCTGGTAATCAGCGTGGTAGGCCACGTGCGTTCGCCAGGACTCGTCACCGTGCCGTCCGGGTCCCGTGTCGCCGACGCCCTCCGCGCAGCTGGTGGAGCTAACCCAGGCGTCGACCTGACCACGCTGAACCTCGCCCGCAAACTCGCCGACGGCGAGCAATTGGCAGTCGGGGTCCCAGCCGCCCAGGCGGCACCGGTCGGCTCCGGAGCCGCGGCCAGCAAGATCGACCTGAACTCCGCGACCGCTGAGCAACTCGACAGCCTCCCGGGCGTCGGCGAGGTCACCGCTCGCCGTATCACCGACTGGCGCACCCAGCACGGCGGATTCTCGAGCGTCGAACAACTTCGCGACGTCGACGGCATCGGCGAGAGCAAATTCGAGAAGCTCCGCGAGCAGGTGACCGTCGGATGAGACTGGAAACCGAGGAAAAGTCGCGACGGGACCACGATTTCCGCCTCGTCCCCGCCGCCGTCGCCGGATGGGCGGCCACTCTGGCCGGACTGCAGCTCGGCTGGTGGGTCGCCACCGTGGTCGGAGCCGCCGCGGTCGTCGGTGCCGTCGTACTGCTCACGCGCGGCCGCGCCAGATACCTCGGTGCCGGGGGAGCGCTGCTGCTGGTAGGGCTCGTTGCCGCAGTACCGACCGCCCTGCGTATCCACGACGCAGCAGCTGACCCGCTGGGAGCCGCTGCCACCCGAGGCGGCACAGCGACGTTGCGGGTCGAGATCAGCGAGCGGCCGCGCTCAATCCACCAAGCTGGCTATGCCGACCAACAGGCCGGCACCCGGTCAGTGGCGATTCCCGCGCAAGTCAGAACGGCCACAGTGGACGGTCGGCCAGTCGAATCGACCGGCCGGGTGCTGTTGCTGGCACCGGTCGCGGGATGGAGCGGGTTGCTGCCCGGCCAGCAGGTAACCACGTCCGGTCGCCTCCTGCCCGCACGCGGCGGCGAACTGACCGCCGCGGTCCTCTCCGTCCGTGCCGCGCCAGTCGGTATCGGGCCAGCACCCTGGTGGCAGCGCGCCGCCGCGGCTCTGCGGAACAGCTTGCATTCGCTGTGCGCGATCCTCCCGGAGGAACCAGCGGGCCTCCTGCCCGGACTGGTGCTGGGCGACACGAGCGCGTTGCCGCAGCGGGTCGAAGGGGAGTTCAAGGCTTCCGGGCTCACCCACTTGATGGCAGTGAGCGGAGGAAATCTCGTCATCGTCGGCGGAGCCGTTCTGTTGCTGTGCCGGTTGGTCCGCGCAGGCCCGAGGTTGTCCGCCGCGGCGGCCGGTGCCTGTCTGGCGGGGTTCCTCGTGCTGGTGGGTCCCGAACCGAGCGTGGTGCGGGCCAGTGTGATGGGCGGTATCGGCTTGCTCGCGCTTGCCCTCGGACGGCGCGGTTCAGCGCTGCCCGCCTTGGCCTTCGCGGTGTGCGTTCTGGTGGCATGGGACCCAACGATGGCGGGAAATTTCGGTTTCGCACTTTCGGTTCTCGCGACGGCAGGGCTGGTCCTGCTTGCGCCACGCTGGGCAGATTCGTTGGTACGAAGGGGGATTCCGCCCGGGTACGCCGAAGGTCTCGCCGTGCCGTTAGCCGCCTTCGTGGTTACCGCGCCAGTCATCGCCGGGATGGCGGGCACGGTCAGCCTCGTCTCGGTCGTCACCAATGTCCTTGCGGCACCAGTGGTCGCGCCGGTCACGGTGCTGGGCGTGCTGGCAACAGTCGTCGGGCCGTGGTGGCCAGGCGGAGGGCAGGTGCTGATCCATCTGGCCGATCCGGAAGCCCGGTGGCTGCTCACAGTCGCCCGGCATGGTGCGCGAGCGCCTGGTGCGGCGCTGTCCTGGCCCGGTGGCTGGTGGGGCGGATTGTGTGCGGCCGCCCTGGTGGTCGTAGTCGTGGTGGCGGCGCGGTTCCGTCGGCTCCGGTTGCTGGTGGCCATCGGGCTGGTCGTCGTGCTGCTGACGGTGGTCCCGGCCAAAGTCCTGATGCCTGGCTGGCCGCCGGACGGCTGGGCGATGGTGGAATGCGATGTCGGACAAGGGGATGCGCTCGTCCTGGCCACCGCCGAACCCGGCCGCGCCGTGGTCGTCGACACCGGGCCGGAGCCGGGGCCGGTCGACGAATGCCTGCGGAGGCTGGGTGTCGACCGGGTGCCGTTGCTCGTGCTGAGCCACTTGCACGCGGACCACATCGGCGGTCTCGCCTCGGTGTTCGACGGACGGGCGGTAGGCGCGATCGCGGTCGGGCCAGGGCGTGCTCCGGCGTGGGCATGGCAGTCGGTTTCCGGCGAAGCGCGGCGTCGTGGCGTGCCGTTGGCGCAGCTGAGCGAAGGGCAACGGCTGGAGTGGCCGGGGTTGGCGCTGGAGGTGCTCGGTCCGCGCTACGCCACCACCCGGGCACCGGCATTGCAGGACGGCACGATGATCAACAACAGTTCGGTCGTCCTGCGCGCGGACACCGACGCCGGCCGGGTTCTGCTGACCGGAGACGTCGAACTGGCCGCGCAAGCGGATCTGCTGGCCGAGGGCGTCGACCTGCGAGCAGACGTCCTGAAGGTGCCGCATCACGGTTCGAGGTATTCGCTGCCGCAGTTTCTCGCGGCGGTGCGGCCGCGCACGGCGCTGATCAGTGTGGGCGCGGGCAACGGATACGGGCATCCGAGCAAGTCCACAGTGGACGTTCTCGGCACGATGGGAGTGCTGGTCGCCCGGACCGATGTGGACGGTGACACCGCCGTCCTGCCCGGAGCAAGCGGTCCGGCGGTGGCGCGTCGAGGCGAGCCGCGGGGTCCGCCGCGGTAGTGCGGCGGACCCCGGGCCGGTGCGTCAGTAGCCGAGCGCCTTGGAGACGGCTTCGGCGGACGGCGGCACGGTGGCCTTCGGGCCGATGTGGTTCTCGACCGCGTCGAGGGTCTTGAGGCCGTCGCCGGTGATGAGGAGGACCGTTTCGGCGTCCGGGTCGAGCTTGCCGGTTTCGACGAGCTTCTTCGCGGTCGCCACGGTGACGCCGCCCGCGGTCTCGGTGAAGATGCCTTCGGTGCGCGCGAGCAGCCGGATGCCTTCGACGACCTCTTCGTCGGTGACGTCCTCGATCGCGCCGCCAGTGCGGTTGACCACGTCGAGCACGTACGGGCCGTCGGCCGGGTTGCCGATCGCGAGCGAGCGGGCGATGGTGTCCGGCTTCACCGGCTGGACGACGTCGTGGCCGTTGCGGTACGCGGTGGAGACCGGCGAGCAGCCGGTGGCCTGGGCGCCGAACACCTTGTACGGGCTGGCGTCCACGAGACCGAGCTGGCCGAGTTCGCGGAAACCCTTGTCCACCTTGGTGAGCTGGGAACCGGAGGCGATCGGCACGACGATCTGCTCGGGGATGCGCCAGCCGAGCTGCTCGGCGACCTCGTAGGCGAGCGTCTTCGAGCCCTCGGAGTAGTACGGGCGGACGTTGACGTTCACGAACGCCCACTTCGGGTGCTCGGCGGCCAGCTCGGTGGCGAGCCGGTTCACGTCGTCGTAGTTGCCGTCGACGGCGATCAGGTCGCCGTCGTAGACCGCGGTGGTGAGGATCTTCGCGCGCTCGAGGTTCTTCGGGATCAGCACGACCGACCGCCAGCCGGCGCGGGCCGCCGCGGCGGCGGTCGCGTTGGCCAGGTTGCCGGTCGAGGGACACGCGAGGACCTCGAAGCCGAACTCGCGGGCGGCCGCGAGCGCGACGGCGACCACGCGGTCCTTGAACGAGTGCGTCGGGTTGCCGGTGTCGTCCTTGACCCACACGCGCTTGAGGCCGAGTTCCTTGGCGAGCCGGTCGGCGCGCACGAGCCGGGTACAGCCGGGTTCGGTGTTCGGAGTCTCCTCGACGGTCGAGGGGACGGGAAGGAGTTTCTTGTAGCGCCAGATGTTGCGCGGGCCCGCCTCGATGTCCTCGCGGCGGACGCGGCCGAAGTCGTAGGCGACCTCGAGCGGCGAGAAGTCTTCGACGGAGACGAATTCCGGAGCGAGCGGCTGCCGGTGCCCTTCTTCCTTCGACACCAGTTCGACGGCCGGACCGAGGTCGAGCGTCTTGTTGGCGGAGGTGGCGCTGAGGGCTGCAGTCATCGCGAGGTTCCTTTCCTCATCTGCCCCGCCGAAGCGGGCCGGAATTGGCACCGTGGTCGTCAGCTACCCCGCGATCGCGGGATGACAGGCTGTACGCCGGTTGCCGGGGCTTCGTCGGGCCGTTCCCTCTGCCCCTCTGGATGAGCGGTATTCGGTTGTCGGAGCGCCGGCGGGCGCGTCCTCGGCTACACCGTACGACATCCCGATCAGCTCGTGCCACGGAGGCGGCCCACATCACCGGAGCGGACGGTTCGCGGGCCGGGTGAGAAGATGGCCGGGTGACCACCGCACCCGCGCCGCTGCACCTCGTCACGGGCGAGGAAGAACTGCTCATCGAACGGGCTGTGCGAGCGTCCCTCGACGCGGCCAGGGCCGCGGACCCGACGGCAGACCTGACGCGGACGCGGGTGTCCGATCTCACACCGCCCGCGCTCGCCGAGCTGGTCAGCCCGTCATTGTTCGCCGAGGGGCGGGTGATCGTGCTGGAGTCGGCGCAGGACATCTCGCAGGAGCTGTCCGACGCGGTCCTCTCCTACGCGAAGGCACCGGCCG
Organism: Amycolatopsis sp. VS8301801F10; assembly: GCF_046195355.1. Classification (NCBI taxonomy): domain Bacteria; kingdom Bacillati; phylum Actinomycetota; class Actinomycetes; order Pseudonocardiales; family Pseudonocardiaceae; genus Amycolatopsis; species Amycolatopsis sp. VS8301801F10. The sequence continues at coordinate 4,212,506 of NZ_CP176065.1, forward strand.
ACGGCATCGTCCTCGTCGTCGTGCACAGCGGCGGCGGCCGGAGCAAGGCCGCCAAGGCGCTGCCGGGCGCGTTGAAAAAAGCGGGCGCGGAAATCACCGAATGCCCGAAGCTGACCAAACCGGCCGAGCGCGAGGCGTTCGTCCGCAACGAGGTGCGCCGGTCAGGCGGCAAGATCGACGCCGCGGGCCTGATGGCGCTGCTCGATTCGGTCGGCTCGGACCTGCGCGAACTGTCCTCGGCGGCGACGCAGCTGGTCGCCGACACCGGGGGAGTCGTCGACGAGCAGGCGGTCCGCCGCTACCACACCGGACGCGCCGACGTGACCGGCTTCGCGGTGGCGGAAAAGGCCGTCGCCGGCGATCGGGCCGCCGCGATGGAGTCGCTGCAGTGGGCGATGCAGCTGGGCGTCCCGCATGTCCTGGTGGCCGACGCGCTCGCCGACGCGGTGCGCACGATCGCCCGCGTGTCCGCCGCCGGACGCGGCAACCCGAACCAGATGGCGGGCGAACTGGGCATGCCGCCGTGGAAAATCCGCAAGGCGCAGGGCCAGGCCCGCGGCTGGGGCCAGGACGGCCTGGCGACCGCGATGCGCGTCGTGGCGAGGCTGAACGCCGAGGTCAAGGGCGCGGCGGCGGATGCGAACTACGCCCTGCAGCGCGCGGTCCTCGACGTGGTCGCGGCCAGGGGAGACCGCTGACTTCCCGGCGGGACGGCTTTGGCGGAGTCGTCGCGGGAAAGCCGGTGAACGCTGGCAGTGCTCTGTGGTTGTGGGCGCGGGGCTGCTGAATTCCAGGCGGGACCGTCTTGAGGGCGTCGTCGTCGGAAGCCAGTGAACGCCGCCGGGGCTATGCGGTTGCGGCCGAAGGGCACCCCTGCCTCCCAGCCGACGGGACCGCTCGGCGGAAGCCGTCGGCAACCCGGTGAACCCGGCCGGATCCGCAGCGGCCGCGTCCCCAGGGCACGGAAAAGGCCCGGCAGCCGAAGCCGCCGGGCCTTCCGGAAAGACTGCGCTCAGAGCTGGTTCACGCGCTTCGCGAGAGCCGACTTCTTGTTCGCGGCCTGGTTGGCGTGGATGACGCCCTTGGTGACGGCCTTGTCGAGCTTGCGAGCGGCGTCGCGCTGCAGTTCGACGGCCTTGTCCTTGTCGCCGGCTTCGGCGGCCTCGCGGAACTTGCGGATCGCGGTCTTCACCGAGGACCGGATCGCCAGGTTGCGCTGCCGCGCCTTCTCGTTCGTCGTGATGCGCTTGACCTGCGACTTGATGTTGGCCATGGAGGCGTTCCTCTTTCACTCGGTGAAGGTCGCTGCCGCGTTCGTGTGGCTCCAAGCCGACCCCGAGGGACCAGCCGGGTTTCCTCCCTGACGGAATGCCGCACGGCAACAGTCAGAAATCTTAACAGCCCTGCTCGCGGCCCCGGCGAGGGCCCCGGAGCCGGAAATCGCGCGGCATCCCGGCGGCGGCTCCGTTACGGTGGGTTTCGGTAGTGCCTAGGGTTCCGTCGCCTGCCCGTGGTCCCGCGGAGCGGGTCGCGAAGACAACGAGGGCGGGCGGGCCTGGTCCGAGCGGCACCTTCGGCGGGGCGCCGAGCCCTGCCGTTCATCTGACGGGACAAAAGCCTGGAGGACCCGGTCTTCAGCGTGCGCTGAAAACCTGAAGGGGTCCGGATGAACACCACTGCCCTCGCCATGGTTCTCGTCGCCGCGGTCGTGCACGCCGGGTGGAACCTCGCCGCCAAACGGGTTTCCGGCGGTCCGCGGTTCGTCTGGCTGTACTACACGGTCTCGGCGGTCGCGATGCTCCCGGTGATCGCGGCAGCGCTGGCCGTCGAACCGGAACGTCCACAGTGGACTTGGCTGCTCGCCGCCGGGGGCACTGCGGTGCTGCACGTGGCGTACGGGATCGTGCTGCAGCGCGGATACGAGGTCGGCGACCTGTCGATCGTCTACCCGCTGGCGCGCGGCACCGGCCCGCTGGTCTCGGTGCTCGTGGCCGTCACCGTGCTGGGAGAACGGCCGGGGGTGCTCGGGCTGATCGGCGCTTTCCTGGTTGTCGCCGGCGTCCTGGTGATCAGCCTCGGCGGCAGCACCGGCGACGCGAAAGCCCGGCGCGCCGGGGTGTTCTACGGCGTCGCCACCGGCGTGGTCATCGCGGCTTACACGCTCTGGGACGCGCATTCGGTCACGTCGCTCGGCGTGCCTCCCCTCGTCTACTTCGGCGGCGGCGCGATCGGCCAGAGCATCCTGCTCGCGCCGGCCGCCGTGCGCGGCCGGTCCGAGATCAAGCGGCTGTGGCGCGACCACCGGCGCGAGGTGCTGATCGTCGGACTCGCCTCGCCGGCCAGCTACCTGCTGGTCCTGTACGCCCTGCGGATCGCGCCGGTCAGCCTCGTCGCTCCGGCGCGCGAGCTGTCGATCGTCTTCGGCGGGGTCGCCGCCTGGCTCGTGCTCCGCGAGCGCAACGCGGTCCGCCGGCTCGCCGGATCGCTGGTCGTGCTGGCCGGGATCGCCGCGATTGCGGTCGCCTGAGCGGCTCGGGTAGGCAGGAGCCATGGACGTACTGAGCAGCCGGGTGCTGATCCACCCCCGCGACCACGAGGTGTCCACCGCGTTCTACCGCGACGTCCTCGGCCTCGCGATCGAGCGAGAATTCCCTGGCGGCACGCGGTTTTTCGCCGGCGGCGGGTCGATCGAGGTGGTCGGCGAGGGCGAGGCCGGGCCCGGTCCGGACGTCAACCTCTTCCTGCAGGTCCGCGATCTTCCGGCGACGCTGGCCGAACTGGCCGGGCGCGGGGTCGAACCGGTGCGCGAGGCCCGGCGCGAACCGTGGGGCACCGACGAGGCGTGGATCGCCGACCCGGACGGGCTGCGGATCGTGCTCGTCGAGGTCCCGGAGGACCACCCGTTGCGCCGCGACCAGCGCTAGCCCGGTTTCACGGCCCGCAGCTGGGCGGCGAGCGCGGCGAATCCCGGCGGGTCCCAGGTCCAGGTCTGCAGGTCGGTGAATCCCGCCGCGGCGGCTTCGCCGGCCAGCTCGTGCCGCGTCACCGGAAGCCATTTCTCGTGCGCCGAGAGCAGCAGCCGTCCGCCTGGCCGCAGCACGCGGAACAGCTCGGCGAACGCCGCCGGGCGGTCTTCCCAGAACTGGACGTTGTTCACGGTAAGCACGACGTCCGCGGACGCGTCCTCGCAGCCGGTCCGGGCCGCGTGGCCCGCGCGCACCTCGGCGCGGTCGCCGCAGCGGTCCGTGCAGAGATCCCGCATCTGCGGGGAGGGCTCGACGCCGATCACCTCGCCGGCGAGTTTGCTCGCCGCGTCAAGGCCGACGCCGGGGCCGGGGCCGATGACCAGGACGGTCTCGTCCGGTTCGAGGCGCGCGAGGTCGACGACGCGGTGCTCGGTCGCGGCGTTGCCGATCGCCATCAGCTTGCCGCCGAGCCTGCCCAGCAGGCCGCTGGGGTGGCCGAAGGCCCGGTCGAGCGCGGCGTCGAGGACGCCGGGGCCGGGCGGCGAGGGGGAGGGTGAAGTGGTCATGCTTCGAGGTCATCACGAGACGCGCGGGGCCGCATCGGGGATGACCCCCACCCGCACCCGGAGGTCCATGGGACGATGGGGTACGGACATCCCCCACCATCCCGAGGACAGCCCGAGTGACAGCGCCCAAGACGTTCGCCGACACCACCTTCACGCCGCCGGAGTTGATCCGCAACTTCTGCATCATCGCCCACATCGACCACGGCAAGTCGACGCTGGCGGACCGGATGCTGCAGCTGACCGGCGTCGTCGAGGAGCGGGCCATGCGCGCGCAGTACCTCGACCGCATGGACATCGAGCGGGAACGCGGCATCACGATCAAGGCCCAGAACGTCCGGCTGCCGTGGCAGGTGGACGGCAAGGACCACGTCCTGCACCTGATCGACACGCCCGGCCACGTGGACTTCACCTACGAGGTCTCGCGCGCGCTCGAGGCGTGCGAGGGCGCGATCCTGCTGGTCGACGCCGCGCAGGGGATCGAGGCGCAGACGCTCGCGAACCTGTACCTCGCGCTCGAGAACGACCTGCACATCATCCCGGTGCTGAACAAGATCGACCTGCCCTCGGCGGACCCGGAGAAGTACGCGGCGGAGATCGCGCACATCATCGGCTGCGAGCCCTCGGACGTGCTGCGCGTGTCGGCGAAGACCGGCATGGGCGTGACCGAGCTGCTGGACGAATGCGTGCGCCAGGTCCCGCCGCCGGTCGGCGACGCGGACGCGCCCGCCCGCGCGATGATCTTCGACTCGGTCTACGACACCTACCGCGGCGTCGTCACCTACATCCGCGTGGTGGACGGCAAGATCACGCCGCGCGAGAAGATCAAGATGATGTCCACCGGCGCGACGCACGAACTGCTCGAGGTCGGCATCATCTCGCCGGAGCCGAAGGCCAGCAAGGGACTCGGCGTCGGCGAGGTCGGCTACCTGATCACCGGCGTGAAGGACGTGCGCCAGTCGAAGGTCGGCGACACCGTGACGTCCGAGCGCAACGGCGCGAAGGAGCCGCTGGCCGGCTACCGCGACCCGAAGCCGATGGTGTTCTCCGGGCTGTACCCGGTGGACGGCTCGGACTACCCGGAGCTGCGCGAGGCGCTGGAGAAGCTGCAGCTCAACGACGCCGCGCTGACCTACGAGCCGGAAACGTCGGTCGCGCTGGGCTTCGGCTTCCGCTGCGGTTTCCTCGGGCTGCTGCACCTGGAGATCACCCGCGACCGGCTGGAGCGCGAGTTCGGCCTGGACCTGATCTCCACCGCGCCGAACGTGGTGTACCGGGTGGTGCTGGAGGACCGCAGCGAGGTGATCGTCACGAACCCGTCGGACTGGCCGACCGGGCTCAAGATCGCCGAGGTGCACGAGCCGGTGTCGAAGGTGAGCATCCTCGCGCCGTCGGAGTTCGTGGGCACGATCATGGAGCTGTGCCAGGCGAAGCGCGGCACCCTGCTGGGCATGGACTACCTGTCCGAGGACCGCGTCGAACTGCGCTACACGATCCCGCTCGCGGAGATCATCTTCGACTTCTTCGACACGCTGAAGTCGCGCACGCGCGGCTACGCGTCGCTGGACTACGAGGAGTCCGGCGAGCAGGTGGCGGACCTGGTGAAGGTCGACATCCTGCTGCAGGGCGAGACGGTGGACGCGTTCTCCGCGATCGTGCACAAGGACGCTGCTTACACCTACGGAAACCGCATGGCGACGCGGCTGCGCGAGCTGATTCCGCGGCAGCAGTTCGAGGTCCCGATCCAGGCCGCGATCGGCTCGCGGATCATCGCGCGCGAAACGATCCGCGCGATCCGCAAGGACGTGCTGGCGAAGTGCTACGGCGGCGACATCTCGCGGAAGCGGAAACTGCTGGAGAAGCAGAAGGAAGGCAAGAAGCGGATGAAGACCGTCGGCCGGGTGGAGGTGCCGCAGGAGGCCTTCGTCGCGGCACTGTCCACTGAGGACAACGGGAAGAACAAGAAGTAGTCCCACCTTCGGGTGAACGGCGGCTCCGGGTTTCCGGGAGCCGCCGTTTTTTGTCGGTGGCGGGTGGTGTCCTCAATTGCGGACAGGAACTCTGGTGCGCACAGGGAAAGGAGAGCACCATGACAGTCATGATGGAAAGCCAGGTTCCGCCCGGATCCGGTCCCATGACGGTGCGGGACCTCGAGGGGATGCCGGATGATGGCCGCCGTTACGAACTCATCGACGGAGTGCTGGTCGTGACTCCGGCGCCGGGGTACCGCCATCAGAAGATCGGGTACCGGCTCTACCACGTGCTGGAAGCGGCCTGCCCGCCGGAGTTCGACGTCCTCGGCGCACCGTTCGCCGTGCACGTCGGCGACCGGACGGAGCTGCAACCGGACGTTCTGGTCGGCCGCAGCGAGGACTTCACCGACCAGGATCTGCCGGTGCCGCCCGTGCTCGCCGTCGAGATTCTGTCGCCGAGCACGGCGATCCACGACCTGAACACCAAGAGAGCCGTCTACGAACGGCTGCGGGTGCCGAGTTACTGGGTGATCGACCCGGCCGCGCCCGAACTGACTGTGTTCGAACTGGACGCGGACGGCTTGTACCAGCAGGTCGCCAAGGCCGCGGGAGCCGAGGCCTTCGAAGCGCGGCAGCCGTTCCCGGTCCGGGTGGTGCCCAAGATGCTTGTCGAGAGGGGCTGAGCGGAGCCGAACTTCTCGCGTCCGACGCCTGCCGGGACGCTCAGCCGTTCCCGATGATCCTGCCCACCTCCACGAACACCGCGGCCCGGCGTTCGGCGGCCATCACGCGGTCGTATTCCGCCCAGTCGTCGTGGGTGCCGGTGGCGGCTCGGAAGACCTCGCGCAGCAGGGGCGGGAGGCCGTCGGCCGGGAAGGACGGGTCGGGGTCGTCCGGGCCGATCAGGCGGGTCGGGCCGGTCACCGAGAGCCAGTGCCAGCCGCGGCGGAACGTTACGGTCGCGTGGCCGTTGCGGCGCAGCAGGGTGAGCTTGTGCGCGCCGCCGACGGCGACGAAGCCCACGCTCGGCTTGCCGGTCACCGGGTCGTCCAGGATGCCCGCGTTCACCACGGACGCGTGCACGGTGCCGTCGGCGCGGGTCGTGGCCACTGTGGCGAGGCCGTTCTCCTGCACCGACAGCGCGCGGAGCTGTTCCAGGGTTGCCGTCATGCTCTTCTGCAACGCGGCGGCGGCCCGGCGCATTTCCGGTGCGGCACTAGGCTCGGGGACATGTTCGATGATCTCGAGTTCCCGGTGATCGTGGCGCCGATGGCGGGCGGGCCGACGACTCCGCAGCTGGTCGGCGCCGTCACGGACGCGGGCGGGTTCGGTTTCCTCGCCGCCGGCTACCTCAGCCCGGAGACGCTCGACGCCCGGATCGCGCACACCGCCGACCTCACCGGCGGGCGGTTCGGCGTCAACCTGTTCGTCCCCGGCGGCCGGTCGGTGGCCGACCTGAACGCGCACCGCGAACGGTTGCTCGCCGAAGCCGTGCGCTACGGCGTCGAACTCGGCGACCCGGTCTGGGACGACGACGAGTACCCGGCGAAACTCGACCTCGTCGTGCGGCACCGGGTCCCGGTGGTGTCGTTCACCTTCGGCGCGCCGACGTCCGCCGAGGTGCAGCGGATCCACGAAGCCGGCGGCAAGGTCGCGGTCACCGTCACGAACCCGGAGGAAGCCGACCTCGCCGCCGCGCGCGGAGCCGACGCTCTGGTCGTGCAGGGCTTCGAGGCCGGCGGGCACCGCGGTCTGTTCACCGACGACCCGGGCAACCCGGCCGGCGGCGAGGAGTACGGCCTGCTCGCGCTGCTGCGGCTGCTCGGCGCGCGCACGAGCCTGCCGTTGATCGCGGCCGGGGGACTGGTCAACGGCGCCGACATCGCGGCGGTGCTGGCGGCGGGTGCGTCGGCGGCGCAGTTGGGCACGGCCTTCCTGCTCGCCACGGAGGCCGGCACCGGCGAAACCCAGCGGCGCGCGCTCGCCGAAGCCGGGCGGGCGACGGCGTTCACGCGCGCGTTCAGCGGACGTCCGGCGCGGGGCATGGTGAACCGCGTCCTGAGCGACCTCTCCGCGGACGCGCCCGCTGCCTACCCGCAGCTGCACCACCTGAGCAAACCGGTCCGCGCGGCGGCCGCCAAGGCCGGTGACCCGGAGGCGATGTCGCTGTGGGCTGGGCAGACCTACCCGCTCGCCAGTGACGGTTCGGCGGCCTCGATCGTGGCCCGCCTGCGCACCGAGGCGAAGGCAGCGGCGGAACGGCTCGACCGGCTGCGCTGAGGAGAGGGCGGAAGCCGCGGCGGCGTGACTGCGTGCGGGGAGGTTCGCAGGAGGCTGTGGCTTGGTCGGTTGTTCTCGCCGCGCGACGGATTGCTGCCTGCGCTGGGGTTTCCGGTGCGGGCAGGAGCCGCGAGTGGGTGACTGGATTGTGCGCAGGTTCGCTGGGACTGAGGGTTGGCCGGTTGTTCTTGTCGCGCGACGGATTGCTGCCTGCGCTGAGGTTTCCGGTGCGGGCAGGAGCCGTGACGGCCTGATTGGGTTGGGCGGTTGTCCTAGTTGCGCGAGGGATTTGCTGCCCGCACGGGGTTCCGGTGCGGGCAGGGAGTTCTAGCGCTGACCGGGTAGCGGCGGAACGGCCCGGATGACCGTGCGTGCGCCGGTCACAAGAAGAGCAACGAGCGCGAGGCGACGTGCGCTGGGAACGCCCGACAGCGCACGCGACTAAGGGCCAGCGGACATGCCGTCGGACCAGCGGCGAGCAGCCCAGCGATCCGAAGGCCCCCGAGCGGCCGCGGTCCAGGAGAAGCCCGGCAAGCCCAGCAACGCAAAGAAAACGCGGGGAACGCCACCCAAGGCGTCCCCCGCGTCTGAACCGCTCCATCGCCGGATCAGTCCGAAGTGGACTTGACCCCGGGCTCGCCGTCGCCGGCGTCCTCGCCGCGTTCCATCGCGGAGTGGCGTTTGCCGTAGGCGAAGTAGATCACCATGCCGATCGCGAACCAGATCGCGAAGCGCAGCCAGGTTTCCGGCTTCAGGAACGTGATCAGCCAGATCGAGAACACGACTCCGATGACCGGGACCACCGGCATGCCCGGCGTCTTGAACGTGCGCGGCAGGTCGGGGCGCTTGTAGCGCAGCACGATCACCGCGATGCAGACGACCACGAAGGCCAGCAGGATGCCGATGTTCGTCAGTTCCGCGGCCTCGCCGATCGGGAGCACGCCCGCGATCAGCGCCGAAGCGACGCCCAGGATCCACGTGATGCGCGAAGGGACCTTGCGCACCGGGTGGGTCTTCGAGAACCACTTCGGCAGCAGGCCGTCGCGGCTCATCGAATAGCCCACTCGGGTCGCGCCCAGCAGGAAGGTGAACAGGACCGTCAGGATGCCGATGATCGCGCCTACCGCGATGATCGCGCCCAGCCAGCCCAGGCCGACCTTCGCGAATGCGCTCGAGAACGCCGCTTCCGGGTTGATGTCGGTGTACTTCACCATGCCGGTCAGGACCAGGCAGGCGAGCACGTACAGCACCATCGAGATCGCCAGCGAGTAGATGATCGCCTTCGGCATGTGCTTCTGCGAGTCCTGCGACTCCTCGGCCGCGGTGGACATCGCGTCGTAGCCGAAGACCGCGAAGAACACCGTTGCCGCGCCGGTGAACGCGCCGCTCAGGCCGAACGGGAAGAAGTTGCTGTAGTTCCCGCTCTGGATGTGGAAGGCGCCGACCACGATCACCAGCAGCACCAGGCCGACCTTCAGGTACACCAGCAGCGTTTCGAAGCGCGCCGCGTTCTTCATGCCCTGATTGAGAATGAACGCGATCAGCAGGCAGAGCAGCACCGCGAACAGGTTGATCTTGTACGACCCCGGTTCGACGCCCGCCGGTTCCGTCCCGGGCGCGCCGGACATCCAGTGCGGCAGCGAGATGTGCAGGAAGCCCAGCAGATCGTTGAAGTAGCCGGAAATCCCGATCGCCACCACGGACACGATCGCGGTGTACTCCAGCAGCAGGTCCCAGCCGATGAACCAGCCGACGATCTCGCCGAGCACCGCGTACCCGTAGGTGTAGGCGGAGCCCGCGCGCGGGATGAGGCCGGCGAACTCGGCGTAGGAGAACGCCGCCGCGGCGCTCGCGATGCCCGCGATCAGGAACGAGATCAGCACGGCCGGGCCGGCGGTCTTGTTCGCGACCGCGCCGGCGAGCGAGAAGATGCCCGCGCCGATGATGCCGCCGACGCCGATCGCGGTCAGCTGCCGCAGGCCGAGCGTGCGCTGCAGCCCGCTTTCGCCGGCCTGCTCGATGGTTTCGATCGGCTTCCGCCGGAAGATCCCGGACCCGGTGCCCAGGTTAGGGCCGCGCGGAGCTGACATCGGTGTCTCCTCAGACTGGTGGTTCGCCGGACCCGGGTTCCGGGCCCTGGCAGGGCACCGTACCCGGAGGCGCCGCGCCTGTCACCGACTCCATTGTGTGACGATTTCGGCAGCCTGGGTCACCCGGTCGCGGAGTCGTCCTCGACGTCGCTGACCGTGGGCGCCGGGCGGGCGGCGGAGCGGACCGCGCCCGCGGCGAAGAACGTGAGCAGCTCCGCGACCTCGGCCGGATCGTCCAGCTGCGGGCAGTGGCCCCAGTCTTCCCGCACGACGAGCCTGCTGTGCGGCACCAGGGTGTGCAGCTTCCGCCCGGACGCGGCCGTCACGAGCTTGTCCTTGCCGCACGCGACCGCGAGCAGCGGGATCGTGATCTGGTCGAGCCGGTACGCGTCGGCCAGCTCCGCGACGAGTTGCCGCGCCTGTTCGAGCCGGGACGTGGTGGCCCGGTAGTCCGGGAAAAGCGTGGTGAACCGGCGGACCTGGCCCGCGTCGGCGTGCTTCGCGTCGGCGTAGAGGATCCGCGGCACGAGCTGTTCGGCGACCGCGCGGACCAGGAAACCCGGCACTGGCAACGGAAGCGAGGAGTACAGCCGCAGCGGCAGCGGATTGCGCCCGACCGTGCGCACCAGCCACGAGTCGACGAAACCGGGCGCGGCGATCGACACCACGCCAGTGGTCGGCAGCCGGTGGTTCTGCGCCGCGCGCAGGCTCATCGTGCCGCCGAGCGAGTTGCCCGCGAGCACGACCGGGCCGAGCACGGCCTGTTCGCGCACCACCGCGGCGGTGAACGCGTCGAGCTGCGGCAGCATCGGACCCGGGCGCAGCGGCTGCGCGTCGCCGAAGCCGGGAAGGTCGACCGCGATCGCGGCGATGCCCGCGGCGGCTAGTTCTCCGAGTACCGGACGCCACGTGTCGGCACTGTCGCAATACCCGTGGAGCAACACGAGCCGGGGCGCGCGGGGTTTCTCGGCGCCCTTGCGGCGCGTGCGCTTCGGTGCGGGCGCCTCGGCGACGGACGGCCCGACCTCGAGCACGCGCGTGCGGATCCCGGCGAAGCGCCGGAACGACTCACGGACGGGCGCCGGGTCGCTGGGGTGCCGGCCGCCCCGGTCGGCGGGTGCGGGCCGCTGCGTCGCGGTCATGTTCTTCAGGTTAACCGCCCAAGGTCGACTTCTGGTGGAACTTCGGGGGTCACTATCTGATTGCGAAGCAGGGGTGTTGACGATTCACTGGAGAACGAGTACAAGCGCTGGCCCGGGCGCTCTCGAAGAGGAAAAGCCCAGGCCAGCGCGGTGCGACCGGGATCAGCGGGTGAAGACGATCTTCCCCGCGGTCTCGCCGGCGGCCATCGCGGCGAATCCCGCGGGGGCCTCCGTGAGGGGGAGTTCGGCGCCGATCTGCGGCTTGATGCCCTTCAGGTCGAGGTAGGCGAGCAGGTCGGCCAGCTCGTCGCGGGTGCCCATGGTCGAGCCGACGACCCGCAGCTGCAGGAAGAACACGCGCTGCAGGTCGGCCGACGGGTCGGGGCCGCTGGTCGACCCGGACACCACGACCACGCCGCCCGGCTTCAGCGATTTGAGCGTGTGGCCCCAGGTGGCCTTGCCGACGGTCTCGAACACCGCGTCCACCCGCTCGGGCAGCCGCGCGCCGGACTCGAAGCTCTGGTGCGCGCCGACGCTCTCGGCCAGCGCGCGCTTCTCCTCGGTGCGCCCGGTGACCCACACGCGGAACCCGGCCGCGCGGCCGAGCGCGATCAGCGCGGTCGACACGCCGCCGGACGCGCCCTGCACGAGCATCGTCTGGCCGGGCCGCAGACCCGACTTCACGAACAGCATCCGGTACGCGGTGAGCCAGGCGGTGCCCATCGTCGCGCCCTCGGCGAAGGTCAGGCCGGCCGGCTTCGGCACCGCGTTGCGGGCCGGGACCACGACCTGGTCGGCGAACGTGCCCTGGTGCTTTTCGGTGAGCAGGGTGCGCTTCGGGTCGAGCGTGTCGTCGCCCTGCCAGCCCGGCGCGTTGATCACCGAGTGCAGCACGACCTCGGTGCCGTCGTCGAGCGTTCCCGCTCCGTCGCAGCCGAGGATCATCGGGAACTGGTCTGCCTTGATGCCGACGCCGCGCAAGGTCCACAGGTCGTGCATGTTCAGGCTGGCGGCTTTCACGTGCACCCGGACCCAGCCCTGCGGCACCTCGGGTTCCGGCCGCTCGCCGACGACCAGCGAATCGAGCGGGGACTCGGCGTTGGGTTCCTGCGCGTATACGGCGAACATGGCAGCAACCTACCTCCCCTGCCCGCCGTCCCGCAGGCGAGCGCGCGTAGGCTCACACTCGTGTTTGACGGCCTGGCCAACTGGTGGGACGGGGTCGAGCTGTGGCTCGCCCAAGCCTGGTTCCCCGTGCAGTTCGTGCTGGTGATGGCGGTGCTCGTGCCGCTGTGCCTGCTCGCCGCGTGGGCCATCGACAAGCTGGTCGAACGCTTCGGCCGCCGGTTCGGCACGGCCCGTGACGACGAGCGTCCCGGCCGCTCCTAAGCTGGCACACCATGGTCAACCGTAGGCGGATCACCGCTGCGCTCGTCGGTCTCCTCGTGCTGGTGCTCGGCGGGTGGCTCGTCAAGGAAACCGCGGGCTCCTCGGATTCGCCGGCGCCCGCGTCCTCGTCGAGCGCTCCCGCCTCGGCTTCCGGGAAGGTGCCGGGAGCGGATTCGAAGCTGCCGGTCAAGCCGCTGTCCTCGCTGCCGCCGCAGGCGAAGGACACGTGGAACCTGATCCAGAAGGGCGGGCCCTACCCGTATCCGCGCAATGACGACGTCGTCTTCCAGAACCGGGAAAAGGTGCTTCCCGCGGAGAAGAACGGCTATTACCACGAATACACCGTGAAAACGCCGGGAAGCCCGGACCGAGGGGCGCGCCGGCTGATCACGGGGGCGGGGAAAGAGTTGTATTACACAGCGGATCATTACGCGTCGTTCGTCGTCGTGGACCCCGCGCGGTGAGCGGGGAGACGGCGCGGGCCGCGGCGGACGCGGCTTTCGCGCGCGGGGCTTACCCGCATCAGGTCGACGGGACGCGGACGCTCGACAAACTGTCGGCATTGGACGCGATCGGCGAGGCGCTGTCTTTCCCGTCTTACTTCGGGCGGAATCTCGACGCGCTGTACGACCTGCTCACCGATCTGTCGTGGCTGCCGCCCGGCGAGCACGTGCTGATCTGGACCGGGTCGGACGCGTTGAAGGCGGCCGAGCCCAAGGCTTACCTGGCGGTGCGGAGCGTGCTGTCGGACGCGCAGCGGGCGATGGGCTCCGGCGCGCGGCGGCTGACCTTGGTCCTGGTCGATTCCTGACGAGCCGTGAGGGGGACCCCCGAGGGACTCGGGGGCCATCTCATCGGCCGCGGTCAGTCCTGCGGGACCCAGTTCGGCTTGCGCTTCTGCGCGAAGGCCAGGATGCCTTCCTGTCCTTCCTCGCTGGCGAAGAACCCCGCGGACAGGGCGTTCATGTCCGCGAAGCCCTCAGCCGGGGTCGCCGGGCGCGGGCGGGCCAGCAGTTCCTTCGTGGCGGCCAGGGCTTTCGGGCCGCCGAGCGTCAGCGACGTGAGGTAGCCCTCGACGGTCTTGTCCAGGTCTTCCGCCGGGACGCAGGCGTTCAGCAGGCCGATCTCCACCGCGCGCTTCGCGTCGAAGACGTCGCCGGTCAGGAAGAGTTCGTGCGCGGCCCGGGCGTTCAGCCGCGGGAGGACCGTCAGGCTGATGACCGCCGGGACGACGCCGATCCGGACCTCGGAGAAGGCGAAGGTCGCTTCCGGCACCGCGACCGCGATGTCGCAGGCGGCGACCATGCCGATCCCGCCCGCGCGAGCCGGGCCGGCCAGCCGCGCGACGACCGGCTTCGGGCTGGTCCACAGCTGGTCCAGGATCTTCGGGAACTCGTTCACGCCCTGGTCGGACGAACCGGCGCCGCGGGCCTCCTTCAGGTCCATGCCCGCGCAGAACACCGGGCCGGTGTGGGTCAGCTGCACCACGCGCACCGCGTCGTCCTCGCGGGCCTTGTCCAGCGACTCGCTCAGTTCCCGCCGCAGCTGCGCCGACAGGGCGTTGCGGTTGTGCGGGGAGTCCAGAGTGATCGTGGCGATGCCGGCCGCCACCTCGTAGTGCACCAGTTCGTCAGCCATGCCTGACACTTTCGCACACCGCCTCCCCGGGGACAGGGGCGAAGTGCGTGCACGAGAACCCATGCACGAAAACTCGTGCACTGCTACCTTGAGGGCATGGCAGACCCTCGCACCGCCGATTCGAAGGCGCTCAAGGCGCTCGCGAACCCGTTGCGGCAGCGGATTCTCGAGCTGCTGGCCGCGTCCGGGCCGGCGACGTCGACGACGCTCGCCGAACGGCTGGGCGTGACCAGCGGCGGGACCAGTTACAACCTGCGGGTGCTGGCGGAGAACGGGTTCGTCCAGGAGCTTCCCGAACGCGCGCGCGGGCGGGAGCGCTGGTGGCGCGTGGCGGATTACGACCTGCGGCTGCCGCCCGCGCAGGAACAGGACGATCCGGCGAAGGCGGCGATCGGCGAGCTGCACCGGCTGTGGCTCGCGGGCGACACCGATCTGTACGAGCGGTTCGAGCGCGAGCGTCCGCGGCTGGGGGAGTGGGCGGACGCGATTCCGTACTCGCGCGGCGCGATCACCGTGACGCTGGACGAGCTGGGGGACTTCTTCGAGGCGTATCTCGCCTTGCTCAGGCGGTATCAGCGGCCGGACGGCGAAACGCCGGAGGGGGCGCGCCGGGTCGAGACGCGGATGCTCGCGTTCCCGGCTCCGGGCGGGGAGGAGGCCGGCCAGGACTGAGCTGGAAGGCCTGGGTGCCGAGCGGCCACTCGGCACCCAGGAACAAGGGAAAACGTCGCACGATCTCCCGAAGCAAGGAGAACACTTCATGCTGCCCTGGGGCAAATCGCGGCTCGCCGCCGCGCTCCTCGTGCTGGGTTCGGTCCTGGCGACCGCCCAGCCGGCACAAGCACAACCGCCCGCGAACGTCAGTTTCGCGGGCGCTGGCGGAATCACGGTGCATGGCACGGTATTCCGGCCGGACGGACCGGCGAAGTCCGCGATCGTCCTGCAAGGAGGGTCGGACTGGCGGACCCGGGACAATCTCCGGCTGCAGGCCGAGACGTTCACGCGGCTCGGCGTCACGACGCTCGTCTACGACCGGCGTACCAGCGGTTATTCCAAGACCCAGCGCGATTACGGCGTGCTGGCGGACGATCTGGTCTCGGCGGTCCGCGCGTTGCGGGCGAACTCGGGAGCCGCGGACGTCGGCGTCTGGGGAGTCAGCGAGGGCGCGTGGGTCGCGACGCTCGCGGCGACCCGGGCGGCGGACATCTCGTACGTGATCACGGTCGGCGGATCCGGATGGGGCGGAGCGCGGCAGACCTCGTGGTACTGGGGGAATGTCCTTCGCCACCAAGGGATTTCCGGCTCGCTGCTGACGGCATTGCCGGTGCGGGGGACTCGGTTCGCGATCGGGGCCGGGTTGTTCCCGGAGGCGGACTACGACCCGGTGCCGGTGTTGCGGCGGCTGAAGCAGCCGATCCTGGCGTTGTGGGGCGACCTCGACATCAACCACGCGCCGGTCGAAAGTTCCCGGATTTTCGCGGACGCGCTGGTCGCGAACCCGAACCACGCGATCCGGTTCGTCGTCGGCGGCGGGCCGGATCTGTACGCGACCAGCGACGCCGGGTTCGACCGGCTGCCTCGGGTCGTGCCGGGATATCCGGCGGTGGTCGGGGACTGGCTGGCGAATCGGCAGGGCGTGCACGTCGAGACCGCGGCCTTCGCGCAGCGGCCGACGGAAGCGCTCCGTCCGCTGGCCTGGTGGGAATCTGCTGGGGCGCAAGGGATCGCGCTCGCCCTGCTGCTCGGCGGGTTCGCCGTCGGCGGCGTGGTCGCGCTGATTCGCCGCCGGGGGACCAGGTCGTCGCGGTGGCTGGCCGGGCTCGGGACGGCGACGGTCGCCGGGTTCGTCGGAATCCTCGGCTGGGCGCAGCTGTCCGGGATGAAGGATCTCGGACCGGTGTTCCTCGGGCGGCCGTTGCCGTGGCTGGCAGTGCAAGCGCTGGCGGTCGCGACCGTGGTCGCGTTGGCGGCAACCGTGATCGGCCTGCGGAAACCGGACCGGCGGCGCGGGGCGGTCGCGCCGCTCGCGGCCGGGCTGGTGTTCGTGCCGTGGGCGGTCTACTGGGGACTGCTGCTGCCGTGAACCGGGCGCGGCCACCCGGGCGCAGCGGGTGGCCGCGGTCCGGGTCAGCCGATGGTCGTGGTGGTGAAAACCGGGCTGGGGTTGGGGAAGCAGGCCGTCGGCGCGGTCACGTCGCCGATGATGCTGCTCGCCACGGCCTTGAAGGTCAGGCCGGGGTCGCTGTAGCTGGTGCCGGACAGTTTCGTCTCGATCGTGCCGGAGTCGCCCGCCTTGAGGTGCGCGGTGATGGTCGGCAGTTCGAAGGTCGATCCGCCGGCGATCGGGCCGGGGAAGCTCAGCGTCGCCACGCCGTCGGCGACGCTGATCGTCGGCGGGGTGTCGCCGAGACCGGAGCCGCCCGCGAGGTCGGCGCTGACGTAAGTCGAGTTGGCCGGGACGGGGAACTTCAGCGCGAAAGTGTTGATGTTCTTGACCTTGTTGCCGCCCACGTCGCTCGGGACGGTGTTGGGCGCGGGGTCGATGACGACGTCGAACGCACCGCCGGGCGCGACCGTCGCGGGTGCGGTGACGTCGGCGTTCTGGGTCAGCGACACCTGCTGCGGGCCGACCACCGGCGCGTCGGCCTGGCAGTCGAAATTGATCGCGGTCGCGGCGGAGGCCGGGGCCGCCAGCGCGAGCGGGAGGGCGGCGACCGCCGTCAGCGCGGCCAGCCGGTAAAAGTGAGGTGCTTTCATCTGTGTGCTCCTACCTGCGGGTTTCACGGGGGAGAGAGAAAGCTGCGCAGCGCTTAGAGAGTTACCGGCAAGTTAAGTAGTACGTCAAGGAGTGACCGTTCACAGGAGCGCACTGTGACGGAGAATGTGAATATCGCTCACCTTGTGGCGGTAGGAGCGGCCCGATCGGCCGTTCGGGCCTACCGACGGTGGTCCGACAGGGCCAGCCAGGCCGGCTCGGCCCAGCGCTGTCCGGTGCGATACTCAGGCGGCGGTCCGCAGCAGGCCGGAGATCGCGGCGGCGTACCGGCCGATCACGACGTCCGCGACGCGCGGGTCGTCCGCGAGCGGCTCGGCGATGAACGCGCCGGCGTCGGCTTCGCGGGCCAGCGACGCGATCCGGTCCGGCAGCAGGCCGGGGGCCAGGAACCACGACGCCACCACGAAATGCCGGACGCCGCGCTCGCGCAGCCGGGCCGCGGCGGCCGGGATGTCCGGCTGGGCCGCGCTGGCGAACGCCTCGCTCACCGGCAGGCCGAGCCGCTTTTCCCAGCGGGCGGCCAATCCGGCGACGACCGCGTTGGCCTCGGGGTTCGAGGAGCCGACCGCGCTCAGCAGCACTCCGGTCCCGCCGCGGCGGGCTCCGGCGATCCGGTCGAGGGCGACGGCTTCGAGTGCGGGATCGGCGCCGAGCACGTCCGACACGCGGATCCGGAACCCGGGGCACTCCGCGGTCACCTCGTCGATCAGCGCGGGCAGGTCGACCCGGGCGTGAAAAGCACTGCCCAGCAACAACGGCACGACGACCGCGGAGCGATGCCCGTCGGCGTAAAGCCCGCGCAGCACGTCGGTGACGCGCGGCTCCGACAGATCGAGGAACGACTCGCGCACGTCCAGCCCCGGCGCCTGCGCGCGGACGACGTCGACCAGCGCCCGCACCGTCGCGGAGGAGCGGGGATCACGACTGCCGTGCGCGACGGCGACCAGGGGAGGCGTCACGAGAACCGCTCTCCGACGAGACCGGCGGCGAGGGTGTCGCCGTCCTTCGGGTCGATCACCAGGAACGCGCCGGTGCGCGGGCTCACGCCGTAGTCGTCCACCGGCAGCGGTTCGGCCAGCTGCAGGCTGACGCTGCCGATGTCGTTGAGTTCCAGGCTTTCCGGAGAGTCCACACTGGACAGGGTCTGCTCGTCGAACCGCGCGTGCAACTCGGTGGCCAGCCCCTGCACGGTCCGGGTGCCGTGCTTGATCAGCACCCGCGCGCCGGTCTTGAGCGGCTTCGACGACAGCCAGCACAGCGTGCCGGTGATCTCGTCGGTCACCTCGGCCGGCGCGTCGGCGGCCGCGATCAGGTCGCCGCGGCTGATGTCGATGTCGTCGGCGAGCAGCAGGGTCACCGAGGTTCCGGCGCCTGCTTCTTCCAGCGGCCCGTCCGCGGTGTCGATCCGCTCGACGCGGCTGCGGATCCCGTGCGGCTGCACGACGATCTCGTCGCCCGGACGCACCGTGCCGGCGGCGATCTGACCGGCGTAGCCGCGGTAATCCGGGTACTCCGGCGTGCGCGGGCGGATCACGTACTGCACCGGGAACCGCAACGCGGAATCGTGCGGATCCGGGGCCACCGGCACGTTTTCCAGGTGCTCCAGCAGCGAAGGCCCGTCGTACCACGGGGTTCGCTCGGACCGGGCGGCCACGTTGTCGCCGACCAGCGCGGAAACCGGGATGGCGACGACGGCCGCCGGGTCGTAGCCGAGGGACTCCGCGTGCGCGGTGAACTCCTTGGCGATCACGCCGAAGGTGTTCTCGTCGTAGCCCACGAGGTCGATCTTGTTCACCGCCAGCACCAGCTGCGGCACTCCGAGCAGCGCCAGCACGGCCGCGTGCCGCCGGGTCTGCTCGACCACGCCGTTGCGCGCGTCGACCAGCAGCACCGCCAGCTGCGCGGTGGACGCGCCGGTGACCGTGTTGCGGGTGTACTGCACGTGCCCCGGGGTGTCGGCGAGCACGAACGACCGCTTCGGCGTGGCGAAATACCGGTACGCGACGTCGATCGTGATGCCCTGTTCGCGCTCCGAGCGCAGGCCGTCGACGAGCAGCGAAAGGTCCGGAGTGGACAGTCCTTTGTCGACGGACGCGCGGGTGACCGCGTCGAGCTGGTCGGCGAGGACGGACTTGGTGTCGTACAGCAGCCGCCCGACCAGCGTGGACTTGCCGTCGTCCACGCTGCCCGCGGTGGCCAGCCTCAGCAGGCTCGACATCAGAAGTAGCCCTCCCGTTTGCGGTCTTCCATGGCCGCCTCGGACATCCGGTCGTCGGCGCGGGTGGCGCCGCGTTCGGTGAGCCGCGAAGCCTGGACCTCGGCGATCACTTCCTCCACAGTGGACGCGGTGGACTCGATCGCGCCGGTGCACGAACCGTCGCCGACGGTCCGGTAGCGCACGCTCAGCTCGCGGACTTCCTCGCCGGGACGCGGTCCGCCCCACGGTCCCTCGCTGAGCCACATGCCGTCGCGCTGGTAGACCGCGCGCTGGTGGGCGTAGTAAATCGAAGGCAGCTCGACCTTCTCGCGGGCGATGTAGTTCCACACGTCGGCTTCGGTCCAGTTGGACAGCGGGAACACGCGGACCTGCTCGCCCGGACGGTGCCGTCCGTTGTAGAGGTTCCACAGCTCCGGCCGCTGCCGGCGCGGCTCCCACTGGCCGAAAGCGTTGCGGAGGCTGAAGATCCGCTCCTTCGCGCGCGCCCGTTCCTCGTCGCGGCGGCCGCCGCCGAAGACCGCGTCGAACTTGTGCTCCGCGATCGTCTCCAGCAGCGGCGTGGTCTGCAGCGGGTTGCGCAGGCCGTCGGCGCGTTCCTCGAGCCGGCCGTCGTCGATCCAGTCCTGCACCTTCGCGACGACCAGGCGCAGCCCGTGCTTTTCGACGACGCGGTCGCGGAACTCGAGAACCTCGTCGAAGTTGTGCCCGGTGTCCACGTGCAGCAGCGGGAACGGCACCGGCGCGGGCCAGAAGGCCTTGATCGCCAGGTGCAGCATCAGCGTCGAGTCCTTGCCGCCGGAGAACAGGATCACCGGCCGGTCGAACTCGCCCGCGACCTCGCGGAAGATGTGGAGGGCCTCGGATTCCAGGGCGGCGAGATTGTCTACCGCGGCGTCGGCCGCCGGTTCCAAAGTCGTCATGCTTCCTTCCTCAGCCATCAGCCATGCAATCCGCACTCGGTCTTCGCTTGCCCGGCCCACCGGCCGCTGCGCGGGTCCTGCCCCGGCTCGACCTTCGCGGTGCACGGCGCGCAGCCGATCGAGAGATAGCCGATCGACACCAGCGGGTTCTCCAGGATCCCGTTCGAGTGCAGGTAGCCGTTGAACTCCTCGTCGGTCCACGCCGCGATCGGGTTGATCTTCACCAGCCCGTTGCGCTCGTCCCAGGTGACGATCGGCGTGTTCGCGCGGGTCGGCGCGTCCACCCGGCGCACGCCGGTGACCCACGCCGAGTACTTGCCGAGCGTCTGCCGCAGCGGCACGACCTTCCGCAGGAAGCAGCACTGGCCGGGGTCGCGTTCGTGCAGCTTCGGCCCGTACTCCGCGTCCTGCTCGGCGACGCTCTGCTCGGCCTGGGCGTTGATGATCCGGACCTGCGGGTACACCGTCTGCACCGCGTCGCGCACCCCGAGGGTTTCGGCGAAGTGGTAGCCGGTCTCCAGGAACAGCACGTCCACCGCGGGCTTGACCTTCGTGGCGAGGTCGATCAGCACGGCGTCCTGCATGTTCGACGCCACGATGAAGTCGTCGCCGAAGGTCTCGACCGTCCAGCGCAGCGCCTCCTCGGCGGTCGCGTCGGCCAGTTCCTTCTCGGCGCGTTCGGCCAGAGCCCGGTAGTCCGCCACCGCGGTCACTGCAGCACCCCTTCGTCCGCCCGCAGCGCCCACTGCGGGAAGCGTTCGCCCGGTTCGCGGCCCGCGACGTACGCGCGCACCACGCGTTCCACGTACTCCACCAGTTCGCCCGCGGTCACCTTGTGGCCGCGCAGCTTCCGGCCGAACCCGGCGTCGAGGCCGAGCCCGCCGCCGAGGTGCACCTGGAAGCCCTCGACCTGGTTGCCGTCGGCGTCGGTGACGATCTGGCCCTTGAGCCCGATGTCCGCGGTCTGCACGCGGGCGCAGGAGTTCGGGCAGCCGTTGAGGTGCA
Organism: Amycolatopsis sp. VS8301801F10; assembly: GCF_046195355.1. Classification (NCBI taxonomy): domain Bacteria; kingdom Bacillati; phylum Actinomycetota; class Actinomycetes; order Pseudonocardiales; family Pseudonocardiaceae; genus Amycolatopsis; species Amycolatopsis sp. VS8301801F10. The sequence goes on from NZ_CP176065.1 coordinate 4,233,466, forward strand.
CCGACACCGGCGTCTCCAGCTGCGCGTTGATGTCGGCGAGCGACTTCTCCAGGTCCGCGACCAGCTGCTGCGCGCGCACCTTCGTCTCGACGATCGCGAGCTTGCAGAACTCCAGCCCGGTGCACGCCATCACGCTGCGCCGCCACGGCGACGGCTTGGTCTGCAGGCCCAGTTCGGCCAGGTCCGTCTCCAGCGCCGCGACCTTGTCCTCGGGCACGTCGAGCACGACCAGCTTCTGGTGCGGGGTCAGCCGCACCCGCCGCGATCCGGCCCGTTCGGCCGCGTCGGCGACCGCGACCAGCGTGCTGCCCGACACCCGGCCGGCGACCGGCGCGGCTCCGACGTAGTAGTTGCCGTCCTTCTGCGGGTGCACGCCGACGTGGTCGACCGGCATGTCCGGGTTCTCCGGCGGCGGGCCGTCGATCAGCTTCCGCTTGAGGTACTCGGTTTCGAGAACTTCCCGGAACTTTTCGATGCCCCAGTCCTTGACCAGGAACTTCAGCCGGGCCCGCGACCGGAGCCGCCGGTAGCCGTAGTCGCGGAAGATCGAAACGACGCCCTCCCACACCTGCGGCACCTCGTCCAGCGGGATCCACGCGCCGAGCCGCTGCGCGAGCATCGGGTTCGTGGAGAGCCCGCCGCCGACCCACACGTCGAGGCCGGGGCCGTGCTCGGGGTGGTCGACGCCCACGAAGGCGACGTCGTTGATCTCGTGCACGATGTCCGGCAGCCCGGAGATCGCGGTCTTGAACTTGCGCGGCAGGTTGGCGAACCGCGGGTCGCCGATGTACCGCTCGCGGATCGCCTCGATCGCCGGAGTCGCGTCGAGCACCTCGTCCGCGGCGATGCCGGCGACCGGGGAGCCGAGCACGACGCGCGGGCAGTCGCCGCACGCCTCGGTGGTGGACAGGCCCACGTTCTCCAGCCGGGACCAGATGGAGGGCACGTCCTCGATCTGGATCCAGTGGTACTGGACGTTCTGCCGGTCGCTGATGTCGGCGGTGTCGCGCGCGTGGTCCCGCGAGATCTCGCCGACCACCCGCAGCTGCTCGGTGGTGAGCGCGCCGCCGTCGACGCGGACGCGCATCATGAAGTAGCGGTCGTCCAGCTCCTCGGGCTCCAGCAGCGCGGTGCGGCCGCCGTCGATGCCGGGCTTGCGCTGGGTGTAGAGGCCGAACCAGCGGAACCGGCCGCGCAGGTCGCCCGGGTCGATGGAGTCGAAACCGCGGTGCGCGTAGACGTTCTCGATCCGCGCGCGGACGTTGAGCGGGCTGTCGTCCTTCTTCGAGCGTTCGTTCGGGTTCAGCGGCTCCCGGTAGCCGAGCGCCCACTGACCCTCGCCGCGCTTCTGGCGAGTCCGAGGCGCGCGGGCCTTCGCGGGCGTCTCACGCGGGGGTGCGGACATGGGGATCCTCCGGGCGGGGTGGTCGAGGCGGCTCCGCCGCGGCGTCGGTGCGGGGCGGGCCGGCGGTCCAGGTGGCGGGCTGGGCAGGCGGTGCGCGGGAGTCAGCGAACAGGCCGGCAGAGCGCGCTCGCGACCCGCAGAAGGTCGACGTGGCGGCGCGCCACGAGAAGGACACCGGCAGGACTCACCGGCTCAGATTGCCACGCGGGCCGAACCTCGTCCAAGGGCGTCCGGATCGTGGGAGAAGGCTCACTGCGGGGGTGCGCAACGGCCGCGAATGTGCATTGGCCGGGTGATCTGCCAGGTCTTTCCCGGCTTTCGGACGCATCGTGGGACGGTTCCGGGCGGTTGTCAACCGGGGGCGCGGCGGGCGGTGCATCGTTCGGCGGCCGAACCTTTCTCCGGGCGGTGCGGGGGCGCGCGGGGGACCGGGCGGGGCGGGGGAGAATGGACGTCGTGCCTGTTCCCGACACCCACCGTCCTCCCGCCGGACTGCCCGAGACCGCGCTCGCGGGCCTCGGCACCCGTCCGTTCGGCGTGTACGTCCACGTGCCGTTTTGCGCGACCCGCTGCGGATACTGCGACTTCAACACCTACACCGCGGGCGAACTCGGCTCGGCCGCCTCGCCGCGGTCGTGGCTGGACGCGCTGCGGCGCGAGCTGGAGCTGGGCGCGGAGGTCCTCGGCAACGCGCCCCAGGCGGAGACGGTGTTCGTCGGCGGCGGAACGCCCTCGATGCTCGGCGCGGACGGGCTGGCCGAGGTGCTCGACGGCGTCCGGTCGGCGTTCGGGCTCGCGCCGGGCGCGGAGGTGACGACCGAATCGAACCCGGAATCCACTTCGCCCGAGTTCTTCGCGGGCATCCGGGCCGCGGGTTACACCCGGGTGTCGCTGGGCATGCAGTCCGCCGCCCGGCACGTGCTGAAGGTGCTCGACCGGGTGCACACCCCCGGCCGCCCGGTCGACGCCGCGCGCGAAGCCCGGGCGGCCGGGTTCGAGCACGTCAATCTCGACCTCATTTACGGCACGCCGGGCGAGCGGGTCGAAGACCTGCGAGCTTCGCTGGACGCGGTTCTTTCGGCGGGCGTCGATCACGTCTCGGCGTACGCGCTGATCGTGGAGGACGGCACCGCGCTCGCCCGCCGGGTGCGGCGCGGCGAGCTGCCCGCGCCGGACGACGACACGCTCGCCAGCTACTACGAGCTGATCGACTCCGTGCTCGCCGGTGCGGGCTTGACCTGGTACGAGGTGTCGAACTGGGCGAGCGACGAGGCCGCGCGGTGCCGGCACAACCTCGGCTACTGGCAGGGCGGCGACTGGTGGGGCGCCGGACCGGGCGCGCACAGCCACGTCGGCGGCGTGCGGTGGTGGAACGTCAAGCATCCGGCCAAGTACTCCAGCCTGCTCGCGGAGGGGAAGAGCCCGGAAGCCGGCCGCGAGGTGCTCACCGAGGAAGACCGGCACCTGGAGCGGATCATGCTGGAGCTTCGGATCTCCGACGGCCTGGCGCTGTCCGCGCTCGACGAGGCGGGGCTGCGGCAGGCCCGGGCGGCCGCAGCGGAGGGCTTGCTCGAAGTGTCCGATTTGGACAGCCGGGGCCGCGCGGTGCTGACCGATCGCGGCCGGCTGCTCGCCGACGCCGTGGTCCGGAGGCTGGCCGGCTGAATTTTCGCCCGCCGGGCATAACTCCGCTCGATCGTTCGTTGGGCTAACCATACGAGCGAGGGAGACGCGTATGCCGCAAGCGGTCAGATACGGCGAACACGGCGGGATCGAAGTGCTGCAGCTGGCCGAAGTGCCCCGGCCGGCGCCGGAATCCGGGCAGGTGCTCGTACGGGTCCGGGCCGCGGGGATCAATCCGGGGGAAGCGAAGATCCGGACCGGCGCGTTGGCGGACCGGTGGCCGTCCACCTTCCCGTCCGGGCAGGGCAGCGACCTGGCCGGCGTGGTGGCGGAGCTGGGCGCGGACGTCGAAGAAATCCAGGTGGGGGACGAGGTCGTCGGCTTCGTGCACACCCGCTCCAGCCACGCCGAGTACGTGCTGGTCCCGGCGGAGCATCTCGTCCCGAAGCCGAGCGGGCTGCCGTGGGAGGTCGCGGGCGGCTTGTTCGTGGCTGGAACGACCGCGTACGCCGCGGTCGCCGCGGTGTGCCCGCGCGAGGGCGAGACGGTGGTCGTGTCCGGAGCGGCCGGCGGGGTCGGCTCGCTGGCCGTGCAGCTGGCGAGGCTCACCGGCGCGACGGTGATCGGCATTGCCAGCGAAGCGAACCACGAGTGGTTGCGCGAGCACGACATCGTCCCGATCGCGTACGGCGAAGGGCTCGAAGAACGGCTCCGCGAGCTGACCGGCGACCAGGTGCACGCGTTCATCGACACGTACGGCGACGGCTACGTCGAACTCGCCCTGCGGCTCGGCGTCTACCCCGGCCGGATCGACACGGTGGTCGATTTCGCCGCCGCCGAGAAGTACCGGGTGAAGACCGACGGCAACCTCGCCGGAGCCAGCGCGGAGGTGATGCGCGACCTCGTCGCGTTGGCGGACAAGGGATTGCTCGACGTCCCGATCGCCGCGACGTACCCGCTGGCCGAGGTCCAGGCCGCCTACCGCGAACTGGAACAGGGCCACTCGCGCGGGAAGATCGTGCTCACTTTCTGACCATCGCCGCCAGCCCCGCCACGAACGCCTCGAGAGCGAATTCGAGGCGGGGCCGGCTGGTCTCGGCGGTGAAGAACTCGCCGGCCCGCAACAGGTTCGGGAACGCGCTCGCGGGCAGCGACTGCATGTACTCCGCCATCTGCCGTCCGCGTTCGCTCATTTTCTCCGGGTCGTAGTCGCCGAACGTCCAGCCGCTCGCCTCGTACGCGAATGCCTTGGCGTACGTGCTCAACGCGTCGCCGGCGAACGCCGCCTGCTTCAGGTCCAGGCCGCCCGCGCGCAGCAGCTGAAGCATGACTTCGCCCTGCCGCAGCGAATTCGGCGTCACCGGAATCGGCGTCTGCCACGCGACCTTCGCGATGCCCGGATACGCCATCATCGCCCGGATCTGGTGCCGCACTTGCTCTTTGACCTGTTCGGTCCACCGCTCCGGATCCGGTTCCGGGCACGGCACCTCGCTCAGCGCCGCGTCGAGCATCAGCTCGTCGAGTTCCTCTTTATTGGCCACGTATGCGTAAAGCGACGCCGGGCCGGTCTCCAGCTGCTGCGCGACCCGGCGCATCGAAACGGCGTCGATGCCCTCGGCGGCCAGGATTTCGAGCGCGGTCTTGACGATCAGGTCCTGCGACAACATCTGCTTCGCGGCGCGCCGGCGCGGGCTCGGCGTCCGGCGCCACGGCGGGGGCGGTGCGGTCATGCCCGCAGCCTAATCGAGCCGCGCCCTTGACGCGAACAGTGTTCGTGAGTACAACGGACTCATACGCGAACGACGTTCGTTAAGGAGCAACGGCATGTCCCAGCGCGAAGAAGTCCTGTCCGTCCTCACCCGGCTCGCCGACGCCTGGAACAACGGCGACGCCACCGCCTACGGGAATCTGTTCACCGAAGACGCCGATTACGTGACGTTCTTCGGACTCCGCTTCGTCGGCCGCCAGGCGATCGCGGACTCGCATCGGGAGCTGTTCGAGGGCCCGCTGAAGGGCTCGAAGCTCGCCGGCTTCGGCGAGCCGCGGGTGCGGTTCCCGCGGGACGACGTAGCGGTCGTCGTGGCCGGCGGCGGTTCGTCGCTGACCGGGGGAGACGACCCGGCCGCCGAGGGCCGGGAGAGCACGTTGACCTACGTGCTGGTGCGGGGCGACGAGGGCTGGCAGATCACCGCGTTCCAGAACACGCGGGTGTCGAGGCCGTGGGAAGCATGAGAACGATCGTCGAGGTCTCCGGCGTTGTTCCGGCGGCGCCCGCGGCGACCGGGCAGTGGTGGGGAGTGCTGCTGGCGAACCGGTTCTTCCGGGGATTCCGGGGTTCGGCCGAGGAGGGCTTCCGGGCGCTGCTCGCCGAAATCGGGGGCGGCGGCACTGGGCGGAACGGGTGAAGGCGCGTACCGTGGGAGCCACGACTTAGGTAAACCTTACTGAAACAGGGGTGTTCGATGGCCGAAGGTCCGGCGCGCAAGGGGAGGACCGCGGTGCGGCTGGAGGTGCTGCGCAAGGAGCACCTGACGCCGCACATGATCCGGATCGTGGCCGGCGGCGAGGGGCTGAAGGAGTTCCGCCCGAACGAGTTCACCGACGCGTACGTGAAGGTGATCTTCAAGGTGCCCGGGGTGGAGTATCCGGAGCCGTTCGACCTGAACCGGATCCGCGAGGAACTGCCGCGCGAGCACGCGCCGCGGCTGCGCACGTACACCGTCCGCTCGTACGACGAGGCGGCGGGCGAACTGGTGCTCGACTTCGTGGTGCACGGCGACGAGGGGCTCGCCGGGCCGTGGGCGCAGCGCGCGCGGCCGGGCGACGAGCTGCTGCTGGCCGGTCCGGGCGGGGCGTACGCGCCGCGCGCCGACGCCGGCTGGCATCTGCTGGTGGGCGACGAGTCGGCGCTGCCAGCCATCGCCGCCGCGCTGGAGGCGCTGCCGCCGGGCGCGCTGGCGCACGTTTTCCTGCTCGTGGCGGACAAATCGGAGCACCAGCCGCTCGCGACCAAGGCCGACGCGCAGGTCGCCTGGCTGCACCGTTCGGCGTCCGACGACCTGGTCGCGGCGGTGAAGGCGCTGCCGTGGCCGGACCAGGACGTGCACGCGTTCGTCCACGGCGAAGCCGGTTTCGTGCGGGAGCTGCGGCGGTACCTGTTCGACGAGCGCGGCGTCGCGCGGGACGCGGTGTCGCTGTCGGGGTACTGGCGCGAGGGCAAGAACGACGAGGCCTGGCGCGAGGAGAAGGCGGCGGAGCGGAAAGCGGCCAGTCCGGCGTAAGGTCGCCGCCATGGCGACCGAGGTGAAGGTGGAGGCCGATCCGGCCGACGCGGGTTTCGACGGGGCACGGCTGCGGCGGATCGACCGGCATTTCGCCCGGTACGTCGACGACGGATTGCTGCCGGGCTTCCTCGCGGTGGTGAGCAGGCACGGCCGGATCGTGCACGTCGCGGCGCACGGCGCGCGGGACGTCGAGGCCGCCGCCCCGGTCGAGACCGACACGATCTGGCGGATCTTCTCGATGACGAAACCGGTCACCTCGGTGGCCGCGATGACGTTCGTCGAAGAGGGCCTGATCGACCTCACCGACCCGATCTCGCGGTGGCTGCCGGAATTCGCCGAGCCCCGGGTGTACGTCAAGGGTTCGGCGCTGGCTCCGGTCACCGAGCCGGCGACCGAACCGATCCGGCTGTGGCACCTGCTCTCGCACACCGCGGGCCTCACCTACGGCTTCCACCACACGCACCCGGTCGACGCGATCTACCGCGCCGGCGGGTACGAATGGGGGACGCCGCGGGGACTGGACCTGGCGGAGTGCACCCAGGCGTGGGCGCGGTTTCCGCTCGTGTTCCAGCCGGGCGCGGAGTGGAACTACTCGGTGGCCACCGACGTCCTCGGCCGGCTGGTCGAGGTGCTGGCGGGCAAGCCGCTCGACGAGGTGTTCGCCGAGCGGATCTTCGGCCCGCTGGGCATGACCGACACCGGGTTCTGGACGTCGGACACCGACCGGCTGGCCGCGTTGTACCTGCCCGCGCCCGGGACGAAACGGCTGGTGCGCAACGACGCCTTCGGCGCGCTGGGCACGGCCCGCCCGGCCTGTCTGTCCGGCGGCGGCGGACTGGTCTCGACGGCGGCGGACTACCACCGGTTCACGCAAATGCTGCTGCGCCGAGGCGAACTCGACGGTGTGCGGGTGCTGAGCCCGCGCACGGTGGACCTGATGACGGCCAACCACCTGCCGGGCCATGTCGACTTGGAGGCTTATGGCCGCCCGCTGTTCGCGGAGATGCCGTTCGACGGATACGGCTTCGGCCTGGGCTTCTCGGTCCTGATCGACTCGGTGAAGGCGAAAACCCTTGCTACGCCAGGCGAATACGCGTGGGGCGGGGCGGCGTCGACGGCGTTCTGGGTGGACCCGGACGAGGACCTGACGGTGGCGTTCTACACCCAGCTGCTGCCGTCGTCGACCCATCCGATCCGGCAGCAGCTGCGGCAGTTGGTGTATCAGGCGATCGTGGACTGAGTCCCGCGGCGCCGTTCTCGGCCGGCGATTGTCCGTCGCTGGGCTGAGTTTCCGGCTTCGAGGCAGCGTGCGACGGTCCGGCCAAGGTTCGGATATCTCGGCGAGGAGAAACGCACGCGATCACGCGGTCAGCTTCGGAATCACCTGCTCCCCGTACGCGGCCATCGTCTCCTCCCGCTCGTCGTGCATCAGGTACAGCGCGAACTGGTCCACCCCCAGCTCCGCCAGTTCCTCCAGCCGCGCGACGTGCGCCGATGCCGGGCCGAGCAGGCAGAACCGGTCCACGATCTCGTCCGGGACGAACGCGGTCGACGGGTTTCCGGCGCGGCCGTGGTGGGAGTAGTCGTAGCCTTCGCGCTCGCGGATGTAGTCGGTCAGCTCGCGGGGCACCGGGCCGGCCGAGCCGTACCGGGCGACCAGGTCCGCGACGTGGTTGCCGACCATTCCGCCGAACCAGCGCAGCTGTTCCCGTTGGTGCGCCAGGTCTTCGCCGACGTACGCCGGGGCCGCGACGCAGATCGTGATCCCACCTGGGTCGCGGCCGGCGGCGCGGGCGGCGTCGCGGACCGCGCCGATGGTCCAGCGGGCGATGGCCGGGTCGGCGCACTGCAGGATGAACCCGTCCGCGTGCTCGCCGACGGTTCGCAGCGCCTTCGGGCCGTACCCGGCCATCCACATTTCCAGCCTGCCGCCGCGGATCCACGGGATGCGGACCGCGGTGTCGTTCATCGTGACCTCGCGGCCTTCGGCGAGATCCTTCACCACGCGCATGCAGTCCCGCACAGTGGCCAAAGTGGACGGCGGACGCCCGACTAAGCGGTGCGCGGAATCGCCGCGGCCGATGCCGCACACCGTGCGGTTGCCGAACATGTCGTTGAGCGTCGCGAAGGTCGACGCCATCACCGACCAGTCCCGCGTGCCCGGGCTCGTCACCATCGGTCCCACGACCAGCGCGGACGTCGCTTCGAGGATCCGCGAGTAGATCACGAACGGTTCCTGCCACAGCACGCACGAGTCGAACGTCCAGCCGTACCGGAACCCGGCGTCCTCGGCGGCCTTCATCATCCGCACGACCTCCGCCGCGGGCGGGTCGGTCTGCAGCACGATCCCGAAATCCATCAGGGCCTCAATTCAAGTACTGATTGAGTTCGCGGGACAAGAACTTTCCGTGCCCGGGGCTGCCGTGGAATCCGTCCGGAGACACCACGACGCGGCCACGCGACAGTACAGTGTGGACTTTCCCGGTGAGCGAAAAGCCTTCGTACGCCGAGTAATCCACGTTCATGTGATGCGTGGCCGCGGACAGGGTCTGGGTTGCCGAAGGGTCGTACACCACGATGTCCGCGTCCGAGCCCGCCGCGATCACGCCCTTGCGCGGGTACAGCCCGAACATCCGCGCGGGCGTCGCGGAACACGTCTCGACCCAGCGGCCCAGCGAGATCTCGCCCGCCACCACGCCCTGGTGCAGCAGGTCCATCCGGTGCTCGACGCCCGGCATCCCGTTCGGGATCGCCCGGAAATCGCCGCGGCCCAGTTCTTTCTGGTCCTTGAAGCAGAACGGGCAATGGTCGGTCGAGACCACCGACAGGTCGTTCGTGCGCAGACCGCGCCACAGATCGGCCTGGTGCGATTTCTCCCGCAGCGGCGGGGAAGCGACGAACTTGGCGCCCTCGAAATCGGGTTTCGCCAGGTCCTCAATGGACAGATAGAGATACTGCGGACAGGTCTCGGCGAAGACGTTCTGCCCGTTGTCCCTTGCCTCGGCGACCGCGGCGAGCGCCTGGGAAGCCGACAAATGCACGATGTACAGCGGAGATCCGGTCACCTGGGCCAGCCGGATCGCCCGGGAAGTCGCCTCGCCTTCCAGTTCGGGCGGCCTGGTCAGGCCGTGCTGCACCGGGTCGGTGTGCCCGGCGGCGACGGCCTGCGCGGCCAGCTCGTCGATCGCGATGCCGTTTTCCGCGTGCATCATGATCGTCGCGCCGATCTCGCGCGCCTGCTGCATCGCGCGCAGGATTTCCCCGTCCGTAGAGTAGAAAACGCCGGGGTAGGCCATGAACATCTTGAAACTGCCGACCCCGCCGTCGACGCACGCCCGCATTTCCTTGAGCGTGGAGTCGTTGACGTCCGACATGATCATGTGGAAGCCGTAATCGATCGCGCAGTTGCCGTCCGCTTTGGAATGCCATTTGTCCAGTGTGGACAACAGGGACGTCCCCTTGGCTTGGACGGCGAAGTCGATGATCGTCGTCGTCCCGCCCCACGCGGCGGCGATGGTGCCGGTCTCGAAGGAATCGACCGAATGCGTGCCGCCGAACGGCATTTCCATGTGCGTGTGCGCGTCGATTCCGCCGGGAAGCACGTACTTCCCGGTCGCGTCGAGGGTTTCGTCCCCGGTCAGCGTGCCGGGAGCGCCTACCGCCGCGATGGTTTCGCCGTCCACCAGCACGTCGGCGGTGACCGCGCCGGACGGCGAAACGACTTGCCCGCCTTGGATGAGGGTGGTCATCAGGCCTCCGCGAGCGGGCCGTAGCTGTCCGGACGGCGGTCGCGGTAGAACTGCCACAGATCGCGGACCTCGGCGAGACGGCCCATGTCGAGATCGCGGACCACGATCTCCTCCTCGGTGTCCGAAGCGGCCTCGCCGACGAGCTGGCCGCGCGGGTCCACAAAGTACGATTGCCCGTAGAAGTCGTTGTCGCCCAGCGGTTCCACGCCGACGCGGTTGATCGTGCCCACGTAGTACTCGTTCGCCACCGCGGCCGCGGGCTGCTCCAGCCGCCACAGGTATTCCGAAAGCCCGCGGCTCGTCGCCGACGGGTTGAACACGATCTGCGCCCCGGCCAGCCCGAGCGCGCGCCAGCCTTCGGGGAAGTGCCGTTCGTAGCAGATGTACACGCCGATCCGGCCGACCGCGGTGTCGAAAACCGGATAGCCGAGGTTGCCCGGCTTGAAGTAGAACTTCTCCCAGAAGCCTTTCACCTGCGGAATGTGGTTCTTGCGGTGCATGCCGAGGTATTTCCCGTCGGCGTCGATCACCGCCGCGGTGTTGTAGTAGACGCCCGGCTGCTCCTGTTCGTACATCGGCACCACGAGCACCACGCCGTGCCGCTCCGCGACCTCCTGCATGAGTTTCGTGGTGGGGCCGTCCGGGATCGCCTCGGTGTAGGAATAGAAATCCGCGTCCTGCACCTGGCAGAAATACGGGCCGTAGAACAGTTCCTGCAGGCACACCACCTGCGCGCCCTGCGAAGCCGCCTTGCCGATCGCGTCGACCGCGTTCGCGATCATCGACTCCTTGTCGCCCGTCCACCGCTGCTGGATCAAGCCCGCTCGGACCGTGTCAGACACTGGTTTCCTCCTCATTCCGCTGCGCGTTCAAGGGAAGGCTGAACAGGACGTAGGCGACGAACGCGCCGACGAAACCCATTGCCCAGTTGTAGTCGTACAAAGGTTTCAGGACCGGAATCAGCCCGTCCTCGGGGAACGGCCCGCCGTAGGCGCCGCCGACCGCGAGCACCGCGCCGATCAGGGTCGCGACGAGCGCCCGCCAGTGCCAGCCCGCGGTGAACCAGTACTCGCCGCTCGGCAGGTACAGGTCGGCCAGCTTCAGCCGGGTCCGTTTCACCACCCAATATCCGGCGACGAGCACCCCGGCGACCGCGCCGAGCAATCCGCCGTAAAAGCCGAGCCAGGCGAAAATGTAGATGTCCGGGTCGGAATAGAGCCGCCACGGCTGGATCAGGATGCCGATCACGCCGGTGATCAGCCCGCCGAGCGCGAAGGTGATCCGCTTCGGGAAAGCGTTGGAGAAATCGTAGGACGGGCTGACGACGTTCGCCGCCAGGTTGGCCGAGATCGTCGCCAGCACCAGCGCGATCAGCGCGACGACCACCACGACCGGGCTGGAGAACTTGTCCGCCAGCTGCGCCGGGTCCCAGATGTCCTGCCCGTAGAGCACGTGCCCGCCGGACGTGGTGAGGATGGCGACGATCGCGATGAACGTCATCGTCGTCGGCAGCCCGAGGATCAGGCCGCGCATCTGCTTGCGCTGGCTGCCGCCGAAACGGGTGAAGTCCGGCATGTTCAGCGACAGCGTCGACCAGAACGCGATCATCGCCATCAGCGACGGCGCGAACACCTTCCAGAACCCCGGCCCCCAGCCGAGCTTCCCGCCGTCGTGCAGGATCGGGCCGAGCCCGCCCGCCTTCACCAGCACGTAGCCGAGCAGGATCAGGAACCCGACCGACACCAGCGGCGCGGTCCAGTTCTCGAACTTGCGGACCGCCTCCATGCCGCGCCAGATGATCAGCATCTGCACCAGCCAGAACACCGCGAACGACAGCCACAGCGTCCAGTGCTGCCCGGCGATCACCGCCGAATCGCGCCAGCCGGGCCCGGCGAGCCGCCCGACGATCACGTAGATCGCCTCGCCGCCCACCCAGGTCTGGATGCCGAACCAGCCGCACGCGATGAACGCGCGCAGCAGCGCGGCGAGGTTCGCGCCGCGCAGGCCGTAGAACGCGCGGGCGAACACCGGGAACGGAATGCCGTATTTGGTGCCGGCGTGGCTGTTGAGCAGCATCGGCGCGAGCACGATCAGGTTGCCGATGGTGATCGTGATCAGCGCTTGCAGCCAGTTCATGCCGAGCGCGATGAGCGACGCGGCCAGTGCGTACGACGGGATGTTGTGCGCCATCCCCATCCAGAGCGCGAAATAGTTGTAGGTCGTCCAGGTCCGTTTTTCGACCGGGACCGGGGCCAGTTCGTCGTTGAAGAACCGGCTGCCCCGCAGCGCCCGCACGTCGCCGAGGTCCACCCGGCTGTGCTCACGTGTCGTCGGCTCCATTGCGGAATCCTGCGCGCCGGGCGGGGGCCGGGGGCAGAGACAGACTGTTCACTGTTCGGACGCCCTCGGCGCAGTCTGTCGATTGCGCGCGACCGCGCCGGAGTGCATGACGTACGTCACAACCTGGTCGTCACGTCCGGGCAAAACGGCGGAAACATCTCCACCGGATCTCCACATCTCGCCCGGATGGCCTCCACGGCGAGTGCTTAAGGTCGGCGGCATGGACAACGGGGGAAGACGGGTGCTGGTCGTCGAGGACGACCTCACCATCGCCGCGGCGATCGACGCCCGGCTGAGCGCGGAAGGGTTCTCCGTGACGGTCGCGCACGACGGTCCCGGAGCGGTCGACGCGGAGGCGGCGACCAGCCCCGACCTGGTGGTTCTCGACGTGATGCTGCCCGGTTTCGACGGTCTCGAGGTGTGCCGCCGGATCCAGGCGCGGCGGCCGGTGCCGGTGCTGATGCTCACCGCGCGCGCCGACGAGACCGACCTGCTGGTGGGCCTCGGCGTCGGCGCGGACGACTACCTCACGAAGCCGTTCTCGATGCGCGTGCTGTCGGCGCGGATCCAGGCGCTGCTGCGGCGGGTGGAGCGGTCGTCGGCGGTGGCGGAGGAGCGGATCGTGCTGGGGGATCTGGAGATCGACATCGCGGAACGGCGGGTGCGCCGAGGGGGCGAACCCGCCCAGCTGACGCCGATCGAATTCGACCTCCTGGTGCATTTCGCCCGCCGCCCGCGCGCGGTGCAGCCGCGGGAACGGCTGCTGAGCGAGGTGTGGGACTGGGACGTGCAGGCGACCGGGGCCGGCACACGGGCGGTGGACAGCCACATCAAGGCTTTGCGGCGGAAGCTGGGAGCCGACTTGATCCGGACCGTGCACGGCGTCGGGTATGCGCTGGAGGTCCCCGCGTGAAGCCGTTTTTCGCGAAAGCCGTCGAGGTTTTGCCTCGGCCGCTGGACGGCATCCGGTCGATCAAGCTGAAACTGGCCATTCTGATGGTCGCGTCCGGCGGGATCGCGTTCGCGTTCTTCCGCTACCAGATCGGCTGGCTGCCGCCGCGCACGACGGTGACCGCGGTGGTGATCGCGCTGCTGACGTCGCAGATCCTGGCGCACGGGATGACCCGGCCGCTGCGCGAGATGACGGCGGCCGCGCGAGCGATGGCGAAAGGCGATTACACCCGCCGGATCCGCGCCACCGCCCGCGACGAGGTCGGCTCGCTGGCCGCGGCGTTCAACCAAATGGCCGCCGACCTGTCCACGGCGGACCGGCAGCGGCGGGAACTGATCGCCAACGTCTCGCACGAACTGCGCACGCCGATCACCGCGTTGAACGCCGTGCTGGAGAACCTGGTGGACGGCGTCGCTTCGCCGGATCCCGCGACGCTCCGCACGGCGTTGCACCAGACCGAACGCCTGGGCAGGCTGGTCACTGAGCTGCTGGACCTGTCGCAGATCGACGCCGGAACGCTGCCGCTGGACCGCTCGCCGGTCGACCTCGAGGACCTGCTGGCCGAGGTCGCCGCCGAGGCGGAAGCGATGGCCGCGGCGGCCGGCCGCGGGGTCCGGTTCGCGGTCTCGGTGGCCCCGCCGGGCGCGACGGTGCCCGCCGACCGGGAGCGGCTGTACCAGGTAGTGCTGAACCTCTTGGAGAACGCCGCCCGGCACGGCCCGGCCGGGGGAGAGGTGGCGGTGCTGGCGCGGATCGAGGCCGGGGAAGCGCGGATCGAGGTGCACGATCAGGGCCCGGGGATCCCGGAACCGGACCGGGACCGGGTGTTCGAACGGTTCACCCGGGGAGAACGCGCCGGGGGCGGCGGGACCGGACTGGGACTGGCGATCGTGCGGTGGGTGGTGGAACTGCACGGCGGAACTGTCGCGGTGGTCGACCCGGAACCGGCCTCGGCGGTGCCGGTCGGCGGAAGTCCGGCAGGCGGTGGTCCGGCGGGCGGTCCGGCGGGCGGCGGTGGCGGGCCGGGGTGCCGGATCCGGGTGACGCTGCCTGCTTGATGGGCAATGGTCCTCGGCTCGGGCGGTTGCCGGGCGGGGGATCTGACCTGCGTGGGTCGGGGTTTGGGTCCGGGTGCCGGAGCGGGCGATGCGGCGGCTTGACCGGGTTCGGGCTCCGGCGCGGGCAGTTGCCGGAGGCGAGTGACGCGGCCCGCTTGCGGTCGAACTCCGGAGGCGGCTGGCGGTGCTAAGCCCCGGCTCGCGGTCCGGTCGGATGACGCGGCCAGCTTGAAGGCGGGCTTCGGGCACTGCGGTCGTCGGTCCGGGCTTCGAGGGCGTGCTTCCTGGCTCCCGCAGAAGTCCGTGAGGGGAACCCTGCAGGAATCAGATTCCCTCACCGGCCGCCACGTCGCGCGTCGGGATGGGCGCTGCTGAGCTTGCCGCACTTGCGGCTGTTTGCTAAAGCGAAGAGAGGGTTCATGTCCCAGCAGATCCAGAAACACCCGGCACACGCGGTTCCGCCGGGGATGGTGCGAGTCGTCCGGCAGCCGGGGCCTCGGCCGTTGTTCGAGCGGGCCGAATCGGCGGTTCCTGGCGGGGCGAAGCTGGCCGCGCTGGTGGTCGCGGTCGTCGGGACGGTCGTGGTGCCGGTGGACCGTCCGGGGATCGGCTGGGTGCTGGCGCTGCTGGTCGCGGTCGCGGTGCTCTTGGCGTGCGCGCGGCTGTCCGGCACCCGGCGAGGAACGCCGAGGCAGTGGCGGCAGGCAGCCTGGGCGCTGCTGGCGATCGCGCTGCTCGCGGTCGGTGCCTGGAGAGCGGCTGAATGGCTGTTCGTCTTGTGTGTGCTCGCCGCGGCGGTCGCGGCGTCGCTCGCGGTGGTCGGCAAGCGGACTGTGCACGGCACGACGTACGACGTGCTCGCCGTCCCGCTCGAAGCGTTCCGCGCGGTGCCGTGGCTGTTCCGCCGGACTCCTCGCACCGGGCAACGCCAGGGGCGCGTCCTCGGGGCGGTGCTGCTGTCGGGGCTGGTCCTGGTGGTCTTCTTGCCCTTGCTGGTCAGCGCGGATCCCCGGTTCGCCGAGTTCGTCAGCGACCTCGTTCCGGAGGTGCGTCCGGGCTCGGCCGTCCAGTCCGCGCTGGTGTTCGCCGTGGGCTTCGCGGCGATGGCGGCCGTCTTCCTGATCGCCGCGGAGCCCTTGCCGGAACGGGAAAACCGGACCACGACGGTCGGTGACCGGCTGTCGTGGACGTCCTTGCTGGGCACCCTCTGGGTGTTGTTCGCCGCCTACGTCGGGGTGCAAGCGGCCGCTCTGTTCGGCGGCACGGACTACGTCCTCCGCACCGACGGCCTCACCTCGGCGGACTACGCGCGCGGCGGTTTCTGGCAACTCTGCGCCTGCACAGCGCTGACGCTGGCCATCCTCGCCGCGGCACTGCGCTGGGCTCCGAAAGCCACGCGCGCCGACCGGACGGTTCTGCGGGTCCTGCTTGGCGCGTTGACCGTGCTGAGCCTGGTCGTGGTGCTGTCCGCGTTGAGTCGCATGTGGACTTATCAGCAGGCCTACGGGTTCACCGTGCCGCGCCTGCTGGTGGAAGTGTGCGAGAGCTGGCTGGGCGTGGTGTTCGTCCTGGTAGGAGCGACGCTGGGCACGCTCCGCGCGAGCTGGCTGCCCCGCGCGGCGATCGCGACCGCCGCGCTGGCGCTGCTGGGACTGGCCGCGGCGAACCCGGAGGCGGCGATCGCGGCCGCCAACCTGGACCGGGCGGCGCGGGGCAAGCCGCTCGACGTCCGCTACCTGAGCCGGTTCTCCGCCGACGTGGCCCCGGTGGTGGCACGGCACCGCCCGGACGCGGCTTGCCTGCTGCGCCCGCTCGCCGGGTCTCTCGCCGACGACGCCTGGCCTGCCTGGAACTTGAGCCGCGCGCGGGCCCGGGAGATCGTCCGGTCCCAGGTCCCGTGCGCTGACCGGGCTTCCGTCCCGGGCTGACGTCCGGAGAACGACGCCGAGCCGGTCCGGCCTAAAGCGCGAACACCCCGTTCGACTGGCTGTCCGCCGCGCACTTGTTCGGGTACGTCGCCCGGTACGTCACCCTCGTGCCGCGCCAGCTGCCCAGTGCCGTGACGTCCACCGGGGAGTAGATCATCGTGCACTTCTGCCGGTGCGGGGCGATGCGGGAGAAATCGCCGTCGACCGCGGCGAGGGTCGCGCAGGCGGTGTCGCGGTGGCGGTGCGTGCCGCCGGTGGGGTCGCAGGTCAGGGACGCGCTCGTGACGCGCCCGGAGGTCTCGTGCATGGTCAGCTGCAGGATCGACTCCGGGGCGTGCGGCGCGGCCAGGCCGCCGAAGCCGAGCAGGGCGGCCGCGACCGGAGCGAAGGAAGAGAACACCATACGACGGATATCGGCAGTCCGGACCCGATCACTGTGCTCCTCGTCCGGGTGGGTTTTCCTCGCTCGGACGGGTGGCGGCGCCGAGGTCGTGCGCGAGCAATGCCACGTACAGCGACAACATCGACTCCGGATCTTCCAGTCGCACTCCCAGCACCTGTTCGATGCGCGCGAGTTGCTGGTAGTACGCGGTCCGCGAGGTGTGGGCGGCGACCGCTGCGGCGGACTTGTTGCCGCCGTGCGCACAGTAATGCCGCAGCGCGGGCACGAGACGGCTTCCGGAAGCGGCGTCGCGTTCGAGGAGCGGACCCAGCTCTCGCGCAGCGAAGGCGTGTACGCGCTCGTCGTCGGCGAGAAGGTGCAGCAGCCCGCGTAGCCGAACATCCTTCAGGCGGTGCAACGGTTGTCCGTCGTCCTCGTCGAGGGCAGCGGCAGCGACGTGCGCGGCTTCGACCAAAGTGCGTTGCGCTTCAGCGGGTCCGGTGACAGTCGTGCCTACGCCGATGGCGGCTGGAGCGGAAGCGCGCGCGTCGTGAATGTCGGCGGCGAGGCGCTGGAGGACGGCGTCAGCATTGGCTTCCGGCGAGAGCGCGAGAAGCGCGCGTACGGCGGTCTCGTCCGTTGACACCAGCGCGGACACCTTCGCCCGCCGTGTCGCGAGCGCGGTCGCTTCGGCCAGTTCGCGCAACAGCGGCGGCGTAGAGAGCGTCGGACGCGTAGTCGCGGTGATGCGCGGCCGTACTGCCAAGCCGACCAGCTGTCGTCCGGTGAGCGGCACCGCGAGCGCGGAAGAACGCGCGAGGATTTCCGCGGTGGGCGCGGGCGAATTCAGCAGTTCGGTCAACACCGCGCGGTGTGCTTGCCGTTCGAGAGTGTCGGAGTCGCGCGCGACGAGACGGTGCACCGCGAGCGCGGACGCGGCCCGTTCGGCGACCACGCGGTACCGGTGCGGCGGCGCTTCGGCGCACACCAGCACCAGCCGTCCCCAGTCGTGCCCGCGCGCGCCGACCACGGTGACCAGCCAGCCCGCCGCCGAGTGGTAGC
Organism: Amycolatopsis sp. VS8301801F10; assembly: GCF_046195355.1. Lineage (NCBI taxonomy): Bacteria > Bacillati > Actinomycetota > Actinomycetes > Pseudonocardiales > Pseudonocardiaceae > Amycolatopsis > Amycolatopsis sp. VS8301801F10. The sequence goes on from NZ_CP176065.1 coordinate 4,251,249, forward strand.
CGGTGCGCTCGCCGAGCTGCACTACGCGCGACCGGGCCGGCCAGCCGGTCAGCAATTCGCCCGGATCCGTGCCCGCCGTGTCGTAGGCGAGGACTTCGTGTTCCAGGGTTTCCAGCACCACCGGCTGCTCGGTCAGCCGCGCCACCTCGGCCAATACCGCGGCGGGCTCGGCTCCCGCGACGGTCAGCGACGTGAACGTCTCGTGCACCCGCTCCGCCGCCCGGAGCTCGGCCAGCTGCGCGTCCACGATCATTCCGTTCACTGCCTCGGTGACCGCGACATAGCGCGTCTCGCGAGACAGCGTCACCAGCGGCAACCCGCGTAGCTCGGCCGCGGCGACGAGCGCGCGCGGCAGCCGGTCGTTCCAGTGCCGCACCAGTTCGACCACCAGGCCCGCGACGCCCACCTCGGCGAGGTCGGCGACGTACCGGGTCAGCGTCGCGTCGTCGTCGGGAAGCGCGACCCCGGTGGTGAGCACGAGTTCTCCGCCGCGCAGCAGGTGCGCGATGTCGGCGACCTCGGCCGCGTGCGCCCAGCGCACCCGCCGTTCGAGCCCGGTGCTGCCCGCGACCACGCGCGGACACCCCTGGCGCAGCACCGGCAACGCGAGCGCCTCGGCGACGGTCGGGTACATCGGTCCCCCCTTGCTGGCCGGCAGGGCACAGACTGTACGGCGGACAGCGGTAGTACGTACACGTTGTCGATGGCGGACCCGGGCGCCTCGCCCGGAGACTCGGGGACACCCGACCGGAAGGAGCGGACGTCGTGACCGACCGCATCAGCCATTGGATCGACGGCAAGCCGGTCGCCGGCGCCGGGCGCACCGGCGACGTGTACGACCCGGCGACCGGCCAGGTCAGCGCGCAGGTGGACTTCGCCGGACCAGCCGAGGTGGAGCAAGCCGTGGCCGCCGCGACCGCCGCGCTGCCGGGCTGGCGGGGCACGTCGCTCGCCGGCCGCACACGCGTGCTGTTCGCCTTCCGCGAGCTGCTTCAGGCGCGCAAGCACGAGCTGGCGAAGATCGTGACGAGCGAGCACGGCAAGGTCGAATCGGACGCGGCGGGCGAGATCGCGCGCGCGATCGAAAACGTCGAATACGCGTGCGGCGCGGCGCAACTGCTCAAGGGCGGTTTCAGCGAGAACGCCTCCACCGGCGTCGACGTGTACTCGATTCTCCAGCCGCTCGGCGTGGTCGGCGTGATCTCGCCGTTCAACTTCCCCGCGATGGTGCCGCTCTGGTTCGTCCCGAACGCGTTGGCGTGCGGCAACACCGTCGTGCTCAAGCCGAGCGAGAAGGACCCGTCCGCGGCGCTGTTCATCGCCGAGCTGCTCGCCGAAGCGGGCCTCCCGCCTGGCGCGTTCAACGTGCTGCAGGGCGACAAAGTCGCGGTCGACGGACTTCTCGAGCACCCGGACGTCAAGGCGATCTCCTTCGTCGGTTCGACCCCGATCGCCCGCTACGTCTACGAAACCGGCACCAGCCGCGGCAAGCGCGTCCAGGCGCTGGGCGGGGCGAAGAACCACATGGTCGTGCTGCCGGACGCCGACCTCGACCTGGCCGCCGACGCCGCCGTGTCAGCCGGGTTCGGCTCGGCGGGGGAGCGGTGCATGGCGGTGTCGGTGGTGGTCGCCGTCGAACCGATCGCGGACGAACTGGTCGCCAAAATCGCGGAGCGGATGCGGAAACTGCGCGTCGGAGACGGGCGCAAACCGTCGTCGGAGATGGGGCCGCTGGTCACCCGGGCGCACCACGAGCGAGTTTCGTCCTATGTGGACACTGGAGTCGCCGAAGGCGCGGAACTCGTGATGGACGGCCGGGGCGTGGAAGCGGACGGCGCGGACGACGGATTCTGGCTGGGCCCCACGCTTTTCGACCGCGTCACGCCCAGTATGGCGGTGTACACCGACGAAATCTTCGGCCCCGTGCTGTCCGTCGCGCGAACGGCGAGCTTCGACGACGCGCTCGCGCTCGTCAACGCCAACCCGTACGGCAACGGAACCGCGATCTTCACCGGAGACGGACGGGCGGCGCGCCGCTTCCAGAACGAGGTGGAAGTGGGCATGGTGGGCGTCAACGTGCCCATCCCGGTGCCGGTCGGCTACTACTCCTTCGGCGGCTGGAAGGACTCCCTGTTCGGCGACACGCACGCGTACGGGCCGGAGGGATTCCACTTCTTCACGCGGACGAAAGTGGTCACGTCCCGGTGGCCGGACACTTCGCACGCGGGGGTGAACCTGGGGTTCCCGAAGAACTCCTGACCCGGGTTCACCGGAGATCGCCGTCCAGGACGATGTTCACCAGACACCGTCCGTTCGCCAGGACGCAGACGGCGGTGATCCGCTCCGCGACCAGGCGATCCCACTGCGCGCGCGGGACGGGATACGTGCGCCCGCCCGCGCGCACCTGCCACCGCTCGATCTGGCCGGGTCCGCGCGGGGTGTGCTTGAGGCCGATCGGATAGTCGTCGGTGATCGGGCCGGCGCCGAAGTCGTGCGCCGGCCCGGCGATCACGGTCAGCGGCTCGCGGAACTCGGCGCGGCGGCGCACGCTGAACCGGACCGCGCCCGCGATCGCCGCCACGCCGACCGCCGCCGCCACCAGCGCGGACGCGGTGAACCCGGACTCGGCCACCGCCACGGCCCCGACCGCGCCGATCGCCGCGGCGAACACCCAGACCGCCCAGAACAGCCCGTCGAGGACCGCCCCGCGCTGGCTCCGGTGCAGCCGCCCGGCGAGATTGGCCGCGGCCACCTCGCCGGCCGTCATGCCGCGACCACGTTGACCAGGATTTTGCTGCGCGGAGTGAGGATCGCGGCGTTCGTGCGGTTGCCGAGCACTCGCTGCCGCAGGTCGTAGTCGAGCCGGTGGGACTTCCCCTGCACGACGAAATAGGTGAACGTCATCCGCTCGGTGACTTCATACATGTACATCGCGTGCTGCCCGCCGGACGGCGCCTTGTGCACGTGGCCGTAGTCGTACGTCCACCCGCGGACTACCTCGAGCTTGCCGCTGCGCACCTCTGCCAGCCGCCGCCAGATGATCCGGGCGGGGAGCACGGCGAGCGCGAGGAAGAGCGCCGTCAGCAGGTACACCGGCCAGTTCATCGACCAGTACGAGACCTGCGGGGCGCCGAGGTCGGCCTTCACCGCGTTGAGGTTCCGCAGTTCGTCGCTGCTCACGCCGATGCCGATCGGCGCCAGGACCGCGGCGGCGGCGAACAGGATGATCCACACGACAGCCATCGAGAAGCCCGCGTTCAGGACCATTTTCCGCTGAGACGGGTGCAGGCGGCCTTCCCGGTTGGCCTGGTCGGCGGCCGCCTGCACGGTTTCGCTGCTCACTCTCCGGTGCCGCCTTCGCCGCCGGAGCCGCCCTCTGCCTTCTCGTGCTCCTTTTCGTAGGCTTCGGAGCCTTCTGCGTACCGGTCGTACTGCTCGTTCTCCTGCCGCCGGGCTTCGGTGCCGAGCCCCACTCCGTCAGCCGTGGTGAACGGCGGCCGGCCGCCCTCCTTCTGCCATTCCTGGATCTTGAAGAACTTCCGCCCGTCTTCGGAATACGTCTCGCCGGCGTGTTCGAAGCGGTCGCGGCCGGGCACCTTCTCCTTGGCGTTCGCGGTCCAGCGCTCGGCCTTCTCCGCGGCGCTCTCCGCCCGGCCCGCCTCCTTGAGGTCGCCGGCCTTCTTCTCCAGGCCGGCGGCGAGGTCGACGCTCTTGTCGGTGACCTTGCCCGCCGCCTTGCCCGCCTTCCGCAACGCGTTCGCGGCCTGCTCGATCGCGGCCTTCGACTTGCCCGCGCTCTCCGCGAGCTTGTCCAGCTTCTCCACGACCTTCGCGATCCGGGTGCCGATCTTCTCCGCGAGGATCCCGCCCTCGACGACGGTGTCGGCGATGAACGCGGCCACCGTCCCGCCGAAGGTGCACCACGACGACGCCAGCGCGGCGAGGCCCTTGACGATCAGCTCGCCGACGAACGACGAGATCATGTCGCGGATCAGCCCGCGCTCGGTGCCGACCAGCGCGGCGGCGACGTTCATCCCGGTGGACGCGCTGCTCGCGTGCCCGGCCGCGCCCCGCAGAGTGTCCGCGTAGCCCTTCGCGGCCTTCTGGTAGGCCTCTCCGCCCTGGCCCTGGAAGTCCGGGGCGACCTTGGCCGAGGCCTGCTCGTACTGGTCGGCGCACTCGTTCAGCTGCTTCGAGATGTTCGACCAGGTCACGGCCTTCGCGGTGACGGCCTCCGGATTGCCCGCGAGCTGGTCGAGGCCCTCCTTGAGGAAGCTGATGTGCTCGATCAGCCAGCCGACGCCCGCGCTGGCCAGGGTGCCCAGCGGGTCCATCGCCGCGCCGAGCAGGTCGAGGCCGTCGGTGACGACGTCCACGCCGAAGTTGCCCCAGTCGCCGTGCCGGGCGTCGGTGAGCGTGGCCGCGACGTCGTTGAGCATGCCGGAGCCGGACGTCTGGGCGTTGAGGTTGTCCAGCTCGTTCGAAGACGACCCCATGTTCGCGGTCGGCCCGCTCGGCGACTCCGACTTCGCGACCAGCGGGTTCTCCTGCGTCTCGGTCATTCCGGCAGCTCCTTGCCGAGACCGTTGATGTGGCCGACGGTCTGCTTCTCGTGGTTGTCGTAGTGCTCGTGCGCCTGCCGCAGGCGCTCCGCGAGGTCGTCGGCGGTGTCCGCCACGTCCTTGACGAACGACGTCGCCACCGACATCCAGATCTGCAGCGGCATCGCGAACACCTGGCCGACGAGGCCGAACGCGTCGTCGCCGAACGACTGGCCGGACTCGGTCGCCTGCGCCGCGGTGTGCACGCCCGCCGCGATGTCCTCGACCTCGCCCTGGTGCGCGCGCAGCGCCGGGAGGTCGACCTTCGATCCGCCTGCCATCAGTTCCTCCCCAGGAACGAGCCGCCGCCGTAGTAGTAGTCGTCGTCGTCAGCCGGGTCCGGAGCCGGGCGGGAGGGCCGCGCGGGCCGGGACGGCGGCGGGGCGGAATCGTCCTGCGCGTCGAAGAATTGCGGCTGCGGCGGCGCGGGCGGAGCCGGTTCCTCCGGAATTTCCGGTTCCGGGATTTGTTCCTCGAGGAATTTCATCGCGTCGCTGTGCTCGCCGATCACCGGCGCCATGATCGCGGTCAGCTGCTGCGCCGCCTGGGCCTGGGCGCGGCGCGCGGTGGCCAGCACGGCGGCCGCGAGGGCGGCGCGCGGCATCTCGTCGGCGCGGGAGCCGAACTGGAGTTCCTGCAGCGCACCGGCGGTGTTGACAGTCGCGGTGACCGCGCCGTCGGGGCTCGTCGCGGTCGCCGACACGTGCTTCAGCCGTTCTCGCGCCTCGGCGGCCCGCTGCCGGATTTCGGCGATTTCGGGAGAAAGTGCGTTCATGTCGGCCACTGCTTTCGGCTGGAGTGGTTCATGGTCTTTCCGAGGCAGAAAACCGGGTTCCGGTTCCCGGTGCAAGCGAAGTTCCGAGTTGCCCGGTTCGTCGCTATTAAAAATTGTTTCCCTCCTCTTTACCCGGGGGCGGCGGGACCGGAGCGGGCGCCGGGCACCGCCGGGTCCGTAAACTCGTTGTGAGGAGCAGGAGGACCGCGAAGGAGGTGCCGGTGGCGAACACGGAGGAGCGTCGCTTCGAGGTACTGCGCGCGATCGTCGCCGACTATGTGGCCAATCAGGAGCCGGTCGGCTCGAAGACGATCGTCGAGCGGCACAACCTCGGCGTTTCCAGCGCCACTGTCCGCAACGACATGGCCGCCCTGGAGGAAGAGGGGTACATCGCCCAGCCGCACACCAGCGCCGGGCGGATCCCGACCGACAAGGGGTACCGGCTGTTCGTCGACCGGCTTTCGGAGATCAAGCCGCTGTCGGCGGCCGAACGCCGGGCGATCACCAGCTTCCTCGACTCCGGCACCGACCTCGACGACGTGCTGCGCCGGTCGGTCCGGCTGCTCGCGCAGCTCACCCGGCAGGTCGCGGTGGTGCAGTACCCGATGCTCACCAACACCGTGGCGCGGCACCTCGAAGTGGTGCCGCTCACGCCGGCGCGGCTCATGCTCGTGCTGATCACCGACTCCGGCCGGGTCGACCAGCGCACCGTCGACCTCGGCGACGTGGTCACCGAGGAGACCGTGCTGCGGCTGCGCACCGTGCTCAACGGCGCGCTCGCCGGGCGGCGGCTGTCCGACGCCGCGGCGAACGTGGCCGAGCTGCCCGAAGCCGCCCCGCCGGACCTGCGCGACCACCTCACCCGGATCTGCACCACACTGGTCGAATCGCTGGTCGAGCACCCGGAGGAGCGGATCGTGCTCGGCGGCACCGGGAACCTCACCCGCAACGTCGCGGACTTCCCCGGGTCGCTGCGCCAGGTGCTCGAAGCGCTTGAGGAACAGGTGGTGGTGCTGAAGCTGCTCGCCGCGGCCCGCAACCCCGGTGCGGTCACCGTGCTCATCGGCGAGGAAAATGAGGACGAGCAGATGCGCAGCACCTCGGTCGTGTCGATCGGCTACGGCCGGGACGACATGCTGCTCGGGGGCATGGGCGTCGTCGGGCCGACCAGGATGGACTATCCCGGCACGATCGCGGCGGTCCGCGCGGTCGCCAACTACGTGGGGCAGATCCTGTCCGGCCGCTGACCGGCGGCGGGGGCGGAAACGAAGGAGAAGGCAGAGCAACGTGGCGAGGGACTACTACGGGATCCTCGGGGTGGCCAAGAACGCGAGCGATCAGGAGATCAAGCGCGCGTACCGCAAGCTGGCCCGCGAGCTGCACCCCGACGTGAACCCGTCGGAGGACGCCCAGCACCGCTTCGGCGAGGTGACCACCGCGTACGAGGTGCTCTCCGATCCGCAGAAGCGCAAGATCGTCGACCTCGGCGGCGACCCGATGGACCCCGGCGGCCGCGGCGGCGGGGGCGGCGACCCGTTCGCCGGCTTCGGCGGGCTCGGCGACATCATGGACGCCTTCTTCGGCGCCGCGGGCGGGGGCGGCGGACGGGGCCGCGGGCCGCGCAGCCGCGTGCAGCCCGGCTCCGACGCGCTGATCCGGCTCGGCCTCACCCTCGAGGAGTGCGCGACCGGCGTCGACCGCGAGATCACCGTCGACACCGCGATCGTCTGCGACCTGTGCCGCGGCGCGGGCACCGCCGAGGGCACGAGCACCAAGACCTGCGACACCTGCGGCGGGGCCGGCGAGGTCCAGTCCGTGCAGCGGTCGTTCCTCGGCCAGGTCGTCACCGCCCGGCCGTGCCCGGTGTGCCGCGGCTTCGGCGAGGTCATCCCCGACCCGTGCCGCCAGTGCGGCGGCGACGGCCGGATCCGGTCGCGGCGCGGCGTCACCGCGAAGATCCCGCCCGGCGTCGGCGACGGCATGCGGATCCGGCTGTCCGGCCAGGGCGAGGTCGGCCCCGGCGGCGGCCCGGCGGGCGACCTCTACGTCGAGATCGACGAGGCCCCGCACGAGGTGTTCGTCCGCGAGGGCAACGACCTGCACTGCAACTTCCGCATCCCGATGACCACCGCGGCGCTCGGCGCGACCGTCCCGATCGCCACCCTGGTCGACGGCGACTACGAACTCGACATCGAACCCGGCACCCAGCCCAACACCGAACTGGTGCTCACCGGCAAGGGCATGCCGCGGCTGCGCTCGTCCGGCCGCGTCGACGGCCGCGGCGACCTGCACGTGCACATCGACGTCGTGGTGCCGACCAAACTCGACGAGGCCCAGCGCGACCTGCTGGTCGACCTGGCCCAGCAGCGCGGCGAAGAAGTCCCGACGCTCGCCGCCAACGGCAGCAAGCACGGCGGCCTGTTCTCCAAGCTGCGCGCGAAGAACCGCTGACTGTGCCGGAAACCACACTGCCGGTCTTCCTCGCCTCCGAGGTGCCCGCCGAAGGCCGGGCGCTGCTCGACGGCGAGGAAGCCCGGCACGCGGCCACCGTGCGCCGGCTGCGCGTGGGGGAGCAGCTCGTGCTCTCCGACGGCGCCGGCGCGATGGCCCGCTGCGCCGTGGACGCCGTCGAAACGGGCCGGGCGGCCTCGGTCGCCCTGACCGTTCTCGAGCGCTGGCACGAAGAACCGCCCGCGCTGCGCGTGCACGTCGCCCAAGCGCTCGCCAAAGGCGACCGCGGAGAACTGGCCGTCGAACTCGCCACCGAAGCCGGCGCGGACGCGATCGTGCCCTGGCGCGCCGCCCGCAGCGTCGCCCGCTGGGACGACGGGCCCCGCGGCGAAAAAGCCCTCGCCCGCTGGCGCGCCACCGCCCGCTCGGCCGCCAAACAAGCCCGCCGCGCCCACGTGCCCGCCGTCGCCGAACCCGTCGGCACGCGCGAACTCGCGCACCTCGCCGCCACGATGTCCGCGACGCTCGTCCTCGAATCCGGCGTCACCAGCAAACTCGCCGACCTCAACCTCCCCGACGGCGGCGACATCCTCCTCGTCGTCGGCCCCGAAGGCGGCATCACCGACGAGGAACTCGCGCTCCTCGAAGACGCCGGAGCCACCACGGTCCGCCTCGGCCCGACCGTGCTGCGCACCTCCACGGCAGCCGCCGTTGCACTAGGCGCACTGGGCGTCCTCACCGGCCGCTGGCACTGACCGCCGGAAACCCGCAAAACCCGGCAGAACCCCTAAACATCCGCACCAGGTGATGGCGCGCCGCACCCCCGCCAGCTACTCTGCTTCGCAACGTGCGAACACAAGGGTTTCAGCCCGCCCGCGGGCGGGCATTACCCTTGAGTACGCGAACCCATGCCCCGCCGGGCACCTCCCCCCTCGGTCCGGCGGAGCCGCGGCGGCGGTGGAGCGACCCCCAGGCTCCACCGCGCCGCGGCGTCTTCGTATCGCTGGCGCGATACTTCGCCCCCGCTGGTTCCGCCATTACTCCCGGGGGGCCGAGCCCCCCGGACCCCCACGGTGCGGTGGTTGCGGCTCGTTCGTTGGTTGCCTTGGGTGCGCGCGTCGGGTGCGTGCCGTTCGGTGGTTGCCTTGGGTGCGCGCGTCGGTTGGGTGGGTTCGTCGGTGCGCTGTTTGTAGGGTGTTGTTATGAGCGATGCGGCGGAGACGTTGTTCGAGCGGATTATTGCTGGGGAGATTCCGGCGGACGTGGTGTATCAGGACGACGCCACGTTCGCGTTCCGGGACATCAATCCGCAGGCTCGGGTGCATGTGCTCGTGGTGCCGCGGAAGAGGTATCGGAACGTGGGAGAGCTGGCGGAGGGGGATCCGGAGTTGTTGAGTCGGGTGTTGGTGGCTGCGCGGAAAGTCGCTGAGCTCGAGGGGATCGCGGAGAGCGGGTACCGGGTGGTGTTCAACACCGATGCCGACGCCGGGCAGACGGTGTTTCACGTGCACGCCCACGTCCTCGGCGGCGAGCAGCTCGGGATGTTCGGGCGGCCGCAGGCCGGAGTGCACTGAAACCGGGCTGCGGGGCAGGGAGCAGGGCAAGTAGCATTCAAGGGTCCCTGTACGTCGACTTGCGAAGTGCGCAGAAAGCAGGACCGAGGCCACGTGGCCGGAACTGAGACGGGCGGAGCCGCCCGAGGCGACAATCGGGTGTCGGCCGAGGCACAGGTTCGATTCCCGATCCCGGAGGCGGCCCAGCTGAGCCTGCTGGGGTCCCGGGACGAGAACTTGCGGGTGGCCGAGGAGCTGCTCGCTGCCGACGTGCACGTGCGCGGCAACGAGGTCACGCTGACCGGCACCCCGGCGGACGTGGCGTTCGCGGAGCGGGTGTTCACCGAGCTGGTGCAGCTCGCCGGCGGCGGACAGCAGGTCGGACCGGACACGGTGCGGCGCACGGTGGGAATGCTGTCCAGCGGCGACGGCTCGCCCGCGGAAGTGCTGAGCCTCAACATCGTGTCGCGGCGCGGCAAGACCATCCGGCCCAAGACGCTGAACCAGAAGCGGTACGTGGACGCGATCGACAAGCACACGATCGTCTTCGGCATCGGGCCCGCGGGCACCGGCAAGACGTACCTCGCGATGGCCAAGGCCGTGCAGGCGTTGCAGGCCAAGCAGGTCACGCGGATCGTGCTGACCCGTCCGGCGGTCGAGGCGGGCGAGCGGCTCGGATACCTGCCGGGCACCTTGAACGAGAAGATCGACCCGTACCTGCGGCCGCTCTACGACGCGCTGCACGACATGGTCGAACCGGAGTCGATTCCGCGGCTCATGCAGGCGGGGACGATCGAAATCGCACCGCTGGCCTACATGCGCGGCCGAACGCTGAACGACGCCTTCATCATCCTCGACGAGGCCCAGAACACCACGCCCGAGCAGATGAAGATGTTCCTCACCCGCCTCGGGTTCGGCGCGAAGATCGTCGTCACCGGCGACATCACCCAGATCGACCTCCCCGGCGGGCAGCGCAGCGGGCTCCGCGTCGTGCGCGACATCCTCGGCGGCGTCGAGGACCTGCACTTCGCCGAGCTCACCAGCCAGGACGTGGTCCGGCACAAACTGGTCGGCGACATCGTCGACGCGTACGAGAAGTGGCAGGCCGTGCAGGACGCGCAAGAGCAGCAGGCCGGCGGCTGGAAAGGCACCCGCCGATGAGCATCGAGATCGCCAACGAATCCGGCGTCGACGTCGACGAGGCGTCCATCGTCTCCGCCGCGCGCTACACGCTCGAGAAAATGGAGGTCAGCCCGCTCGCCGAGCTGTCCATCCTGTGCGTCACCCTCGAGGTGATGGAAGACCTCCACGAACGCTGGATGGACCTGCCCGGGCCCACCGACGTGATGGCCTTCCCGATGGACGAGTTCGACTCCTCCCGCCGCCCCGACGCGCCCGACGCGTCCCCGGCGCTGCTCGGCGACATCGTGCTCTGCCCGGCCTTCGCGAAAGACCAGGCGAAAACCGCGGGCCACCGGCTGATCGACGAACTGCACCTGCTCACCGTCCACGGCTGCCTGCACCTGCTCGGCTACGACCACGCCGAACCCGCCGAGGAACGCGAGATGTTCGGGCTGCAGAAGCGGATCCTCGGCGAATTCCAGGCCGCGGTCGCCGCGCACCAGGCCCGCGACGCGCAACGCGACGTCGACGACCGCGTCCTCGGCATCGCCGGGCTGGACGCGCCGCCGCCCGGGGAAACGCCCTAGGCTCCGACGATGGGAAACCCCCCGGCGCAGGTCGTCATCGCGGTGACGCTGGTGCTGCTCGCGGGCGTGTTCGCGGCCGCGGACGCCGCGGTCGGCACGGTGTCGCAAGCCCGCGTCGACGGCCTCGTCCGCAACGGCCGCGTCGGCGCCCGCCAGCTCGCCGCGGTCGTCGCCGAACGCCGCAGGCACATCAACCTGCTGCTCCTGCTGCGGCTCGCCTGCGAACTCACCGCCACGGTGCTGGTCACCGTGTCCTTCGTCGCCTGGTTCGACCGGCTGTGGCTCGCCATCCTGGTGTCCGCGGTCGTCATGGTCGTGGTCAGCTACGTCCTCATCGGCGTCGGCCCGCGCACCATCGGCCGCCAGCACCCGTACCGCGTCGGCACGATCGTCGCCGGACCGGTCCGCGCCCTCGGCACCGTCCTCGGCCCGCTGTCGCGGCTGCTGATCGTGCTCGGCAACGCGATCACCCCCGGCCGCGGCTTCCGCGAAGGCCCGTTCACCTCCGAGGTCGAACTGCGCGAACTGGTCGACCTCGCCCAGGAACGCGGCGTCGTCGAGGACTCCGAACGCGAGATGATCCACTCGGTGTTCGAACTCGGCGACACCGTCGCCCGCGAGGTCATGGTGCCGCGCACCGAAATCGTGTGGATCGAACGCACGAAAACCGTGCGCCAGGCCCTCGCGCTCGCGCTGCGCACCGGCTTCACCCGCGTCCCGGTGATCGACGATTCGGTGGACGACATCGTCGGCGTGGTCAACATCAAGGACCTGATGCCCGAGTACATGGGCCCGGACGGACCGAGCACGGTCGTCGGCGCGGTGATGAACCCGGCGAGCTTCGTGCCCGACTCCAAACGCCTCGACGAGCTGCTCAAGGAAATGCAGCGCACGCACAACCACATGGCGATCGCCGTGGACGAGTACGGCGGCACCGCCGGCCTGCTCACCATCGAGGACATCCTCGAGGAGATCGTCGGCGAGATCACCGACGAATCCGACGCCGACGAACGCCCCGAGGTCGAGGAACTCGAAGACGGCTCGGTCCGCGTGTCGTCCCGGCTCGGCGTGGACGACCTCGGCGAACTGTTCGGCATCGACCTCGAAGACCACGACGTGGAGACCGTCGGCGGGCTGCTCGCCGAGCGACTGGGTAGGGTCCCGCTGCCGGGGGCCGAAGCCGAGGTCGCCGGTCTTCGGCTGTTCGCCGAAGGGGGCAAGGACCGCCGCGGCCGGATGCGCATCACGTCCGTGGTCGTCCGGCCGTCGTCGGCGCGCCCGCGCACCCGCCCGCCCCAGCCCGAAGAGCACGACAGGAGAGTCGAACATGCCTGACCTCGACGCCGAGGACCAGAAGCTGGTCACGCTGGCCCGTTCGGCCCGCGCCCGCACCGGCGCGGACGAAGGCGCCGCGGTCCGCGACACCGACGGCCGCACCTACGCCGCGACCACGGTCGACCAGCCGTCGTTCAAGCTCACCGCGCTGCAAGCGGCCGTCGCCGCCGCGCTGTCCAGCGGAGCCGAAGGCCTCGAAGCCGCCGCCGTGGTCACCGCGGACGCGCTGGTCGCCGAGGCGTCCGTGCACGCGGTCCGCGACGTGGCGAAGCTGGTGCCGATCGTCCGCGCCGACCCGTCCGGCGCCGTGGTCGAGGTGCTGCGGCCGTGACCGAACCGCACCGTTCCGGTTTCGCCTGCTTCGTCGGCCGCCCCAACGCGGGCAAATCGACGCTCACGAACGCGCTCGTCGGCACGAAGGTCGCGATCACCTCCAGCAAACCGCAGACCACCCGGCACGCCATCCGCGGCATCGTGCACCGCGACGACGCGCAGCTGGTGATCATCGACACACCCGGCCTGCACCGGCCGCGCACGCTGCTCGGCCAGCGGCTCAACGACGTCGTGCACGAGACCTGGTCCGAAGTGGACGTCGTCGGGTTCTGCGTGCCCGCCAACGAGAAAATCGGCCCCGGCGACCGGTTCATCGCCGCCGAGCTGAAGAAGATCGCCCGCCGCACCCCGGTGATCGGCGTCGTCACCAAGACCGACCTGGTGAAGCCGGAGCAGGTCGCCGAGCAGCTGGTCGCGCTGCAAGAGGTGATGGAGTTCGCCGACCTGGTGCCGGTGTCCGCGGTGGACGGTTTCCAGGTGCAGACAGTCGCCGACCTGCTGGTGCGGCGGCTGCCCGAGGGACCGCAGCTGTACCCGGGCGGCGAGCTCACCGACGAGCCCGAGCAGACCCTCGTCGCCGAGCTGATCCGCGAAGCGGCGCTCGAAGGCGTCCGCGACGAACTGCCGCACTCGATCGCGGTGACCGTCGAGGAAATGCTCCCGCGCGAGGACCGCGACGACCTCATCGACATCCACGCGCTGCTGTACGTGGAACGCCCCAGCCAGAAGGGGATCATCCTCGGGCACAAGGGCGAACGGCTGCGCGAAGTCGGCGCCACCGCGCGCAAGCACATCGAACGGCTGCTGGGCACGAAGGTGTATCTCGACCTGCACATCAAGGTGGCCAAGGACTGGCAGCGGGACCCGAAGCAGCTGCGCCGGCTGGGTTTTTGACCGGTTGTGATCGTGCCCGGCGGCGCGGGCGGGTAGCGTCAGGCCGGACCGCACCCGATTTGTCCAGGGGGACCGCATGACCGGCCCGTATCCGCCGCAGGGCCCGTACCCTCCGTCGTACGGCTACCCGCCGCAGTACCCGCCGCCGCCGGACAGCAACCTGGTGTGGGCGATCTTGGCGACGGTGTTCTGCTGCCTGCCGCTGGGGATCGTCGCGATCGTCAAGGCCAGCCAGGTGAACACGTTGTGGTATCAGGGATACGCGGCCGAAGCGCACCGCGCGGCGGACGAGGCGCGCAAGTGGGCGATGTGGTCGGCGCTCAGCGTCGCCATCCTGATCGGGCTGTACGTGATCGTCGCGCTCATCGTGGTGGCGGTCGCCGGAAGAGTGCTTTGGTGGCACTGAGCACCGTCTACACCGGACAGCCGGCGCGCGGAACCCGTGCGGTGGCAAGGGCTCTCGCCGGCCCGGCGGCCGCGGCGGGCGGAATCGGCCTCGCGTGCGTCGCGGTGTGGCTCGGCGATCCGACCACCCCCGGCGGCTGGCTCCCGGTGTGCCCGACGAAGCTGCTTTTCGGGATCGACTGCCCCGGCTGCGGCGGGCTCCGGATGGCCTACAGCGTGCTGCACGGCGATTTTCCCGCGGCACTGCACTACAACGCGGTGGCTCTGGTGTTCGCCGCGCTCTTCGCGTGGAGCGGTCTCGCGTGGACGCTCGGACGGCTGCGCGGCCGGGCGATGCGGTCCTGGCTGCACTGGCGCTGGACGCCGCACGTCGTCGCGGTCGTGTTCGTCTTGTGGTTCGCGGCGCGCAACCTTCCGTTCGCGCCGTTCACCGGCCTGTCCGTCTGAGCTGGCCGCGTTTTCGCCGTTGCCGGAACCGGTCCGCGGGCCGTCGCGTCGGACGCGTGGCCCGATGCGGACACCTGCTCGTCCCCGCCTCGCCGGACGAGGTACGCTCCCGCGCACTGGCGTGTCCGCGGCGGACCGGCCAGGCCCAGCATGCGCGACGAGGGGGACACCCGATGACCTATCCCTACGGCCAGCCCGGCGGCCCGCCCCCAGGCGGACCGTCGTTCGGCGCGCCGCCGGGATACCCCCAGCCGTACGGTCCCGCCCGGGTCTACGCGGACTGGGGCCAGCGCGCCGGGGCCTACCTCATCGACTTCGCCCCGCTGCTCGCCGGGCTTCTGCTCGCCGTGCTCGTGTCGCTGGTCTCCGGCGCCGCGGGCACGATCGTCTATCTCCTCGCGGTTCTCGGCACTCTCGCCTGGACGGTTTTCAACCGCTGGATCAACGGCGGCAACACCGGCCAGTCGCTGGGCAAGCGGATCGTCGGCCTCAAGCTCGTCAGCGAAGCCACCGGCGAGCCGATCGGGGCCGGCATGGCGTTCGTCCGCGACCTCGCGCACGCGCTCGACAGCATGGCCTTCGCGCTCGGTTTCCTGTGGCCGCTGTGGGACGACAAGGCGCAGACCTTCTCGGACAAGATCCTCGGCACCGTCGTGGTGCCCGCCGAGCCCGCCGCCGCGCCGGGCGGCGGATTCGCCCGGCCCGGCGGTTTCGGGCAGCCGGGCGGATTCCCCGGGCAACCGGGCGGGTTCGGCCAGCCGGGTCCGGCAGCCGGATTTCCCGGCCAGCCCGGCGGATGGGGTCAGCCCGCTCAGCCCGGCGGGTTCGGCCAGCCGGGCCTCGCGCCGCAGCCGGGATTCGGCCAGCCAGTCCCAGGCGGATTCCCCGGGCAGCCGTCGCCGAACGCCGGGTTTCCCGCCGCGCCGCAGGGATTCGCGGCCCCGCAGCCGGGATTCGGCCAGCCGCCGGTCCCGGGAACGCCGCCGCAGCAGGCATTCGGCCAGCCGGGCCCCGCGCCGTTCGACCAGCCGGAACCGACCCAGGTCGTGCGCCCGCCCGCGCCCCCGCCACCGTCCGAAGCGTCCGGCCACGCCGAGCGCACCCAGGTCGTGCAGCCGGCCGGCGAGCCGGAAGCGACGCAGATGATCACGCCGGAAACGCCGAAGCCCGGTCCGGCCCAGTCCTGATCCGCACCGGATCACGGTAAGTACGAGGAACTCGGGGGAACCCAGATGACCAATCCCTACGGCCAGCCCCAGCAGCCCTACGGCGGCCAGCCGCAGCAGCCCTACGGCCAGCAGCCGTACCCGCAGTCCGGTGCCACGCCGGCGCAGCCGTACCCGCAGCAGCCCTACGGCCAGCCCGCGCCGTACGGCCAGCCCGCCTTCGGCGGCGCGCCCGGCGGCGACCTGAACTCCATCAAGGACTACAAGGGCTGGGCGATCGGCTGCATCTTCCTGATGTGGATCCTCGCGATCTTCGCGATCATGAAGTCGAACGAGGTCCAGTCGTACAAGATGCAGGGCAATTACGCGATGGCCCAGCAGGCGTCGCAGACGACGAAGACGCTGTGCCTCATCGCCACCATCCTCGGGGCGCTCGGCTGGGTCATCGGGATCATCGTGTTCATCGTCAGCCTAGCGGCCGCGTCCGAGGTGCACAGCTACTACTGCACTGGCAGCTACTGCTGAACCAGGGTGTCCCGCCCCGGCATCGACGGGCAAGTGCGACGATGTCGGGGTGGTGAACCTCTACCGCGACACCGGGGTGGTGCTGCGCACGCACAAGCTGGGCGAGGCCGACCGGATCGTCACCCTGCTCACGAGGCGGCACGGCAAGGTCCGGGCCGTCGCGAAGGGCGTGCGGCGCACGTCGTCGCGGTTCGGGGCGCGGCTGGAGCCGTTCGGGCACGTGGACGTGCAGTTCTATCCCGGCCGGTCGCTCGACGTCATCACCCAGGTCGAGACCGTCGACGCGTTCGCCCTGCCGCTGGTGGCCGACTACCAGCGCTACACCGCGGCGTCGGCGATCGCGGAAACCGCGGACCGGCTCTCGGCCGAAGAGGGCGAACCGGTCCTGAAGCTGTACCTGCTGGTCGTGGGCGCGCTGCGGGCGCTGGCCGGCGGGCAGCGGGACGCGTCGCTGGTGCTCGACGCGTTCTTCCTCCGGGCCATGGCCTACGCAGGCTGGGCCCCGGCGATCACCGAATGCGCCCGCTGCGGCCTGCCCGGCCCGCACGCCGCGTTCAACGTCGCCGCGGGCGGCTCGATGTGCCCGGACTGCCGCATCGCCGGCTCGGTGCATCCCGCGCCGGAGGTGCTGACCCTGCTGGACGCGCTGCTGCAGGGGGAGTGGGCGGTCGCGGAATCGGCGCCGGGGATCACCCGCCGGGACGCGTCCGGCCTGGTCGCGGCGCATCTGCAGTGGCATCTGGAACGGCAGCTGCGGTCGCTTCCGCTCGTGGAGCGGCGTGCCCGGGAGGCCGCCGGGGGAGGCCCAGTAGGGTCGGCCGGGTAGGAAATCCATTCTTCAGGAGGCCGCGAGTGCTGCGCAGGGGACGGGAGACCCGCTCGACCGGGTACGAGCTGCGGGCGCCGGACCCGCATCCCTCGGGCGCGAAACCGCCGGAGATCCCGCCGGACCTGGTGCCGAAGCACGTCGCGCTCGTCATGGACGGCAACGGCCGCTGGGCCAACCAGCGCGGCCTGCCGCGGATCGAGGGCCACAAACGCGGCGAGGCCGTGATGATCGACGTCGCGAGCGGCGCGGTCGAAATCGGCGTGAAATGGCTTTCGGTGTACGCGTTCTCGACGGAGAACTGGAAGCGCAGCCCCGAGGAAGTCCGGTTCCTCATGGGCTTCAACCGCGACACGATCCGCCGCCAGGTCGACTACCTCGGCTCGATCGGCGTGCGCATCCGCTGGGCCGGGCGGCGGCCGAAGCTGTGGGCGAGCGTGATCAAGGAACTGCAGATCGCGGAAGAGAAAACGAAGAACAACACGAAGCTCAACATGACGATGTGCGTCAACTACGGCGGCCGCGCCGAACTGGGCGACGCGATGCGCCGGATCGGCCAGGACGTCGCGGCCGGGAAGATCAATCCGGACAAGATCGACGAGCGCACCGTCGCGAAGTACCTGTACCAGCCGGAAATGCCGGACGTGGACCTGTTCCTCCGGCCGTCCGGCGAACAGCGGACGTCGAACTTCCTGCTGTGGCAGTCGGCTTACGCCGAGATGGTGTACCAGGACACGCTGTTCCCGGACTTCGACCGGACGCACCTGTGGCAGGCGTGCCTCGACTTCGCCAAGCGCGACCGCCGGTTCGGCGGCGCGGTGGACCAGGCAGGGAGCACGAAATGAGCACCGCGGAAGCCGCCGAGACCGGCGCACTGCTCGCCCGCGCCCGGGAAGCGCTGGAACGCTACCTGGAAGTCCACGTCGACGACGACGGCGCGATCACGTTCTCCCATGCGGACGTCCCGTGCGTCGTCCAGGCAACCCGCCTCGCCGACGGCCTGACGGTGCTCAGCCTGACCTGCGTAGTGGCCTGGGACCTCCCCGACGACCCGGCCCTGGCAGTCGCGGTCGCCGAACGAGCAGGGCAGGGTTTGTTCGGAACGCTGGGCGTCGGCCACACGGACCGCGGGATGGACGTGACACTGAGGTACGCCTTCCCGGCGGAGGGGATGGACCCTTCGCCGCTGGGGACGTTGCTGATGCTGGTGGTCTCCACTGCTTCGCAGCTGCGGGCTGAGTTGCCTGGGGTGGAGGCTTGAGCCTGCCTGGTGCTGGCTGAGTTGCTCGTGTTGGGCTGCTTCCTAGGGGATCGGACCTTCGTGACTTAGCCGCCGATCCCTTCCGGGATTCGCTGACTTTCCAATGCTGAGCGGGTCCGCTGCTCGCTTCGGCTGCGGTGCCTGCTGTTTGGCTTCGTGCGTCCTGCTGCTGGCTTTGCCGCTCCGGGCGGTTGTTCCTGTTCGTTGTGCCGCGTTTCCTGGTTCGCCGCATGCTTCGCCACGGATCGCTCGTCGCCGGTTCTGCCGCTCGCGGTGGATGCGTCCGGTCGAGGCACACTCGTCTTTCTGGTTCGCCGCCTCCCCTCGCCGCGGCCCCCGTCACCGGCCCGGTTTGCTCGCGCCAGATCCCCCCGCCCGACTCAGCCCGGTTCCCTGGCCCGCCGCCACCCTCTCCCGCTCAACCCGCCCACCTCGCGCCCCGGCCCCGCCCGATTCCGCCCCTTCCTCCCTCCCAATCGGGTGACATTCCCGCAAAACCGGCACGAGGGGTCCCCTCGCGACACCGGCGGCTGGGTTCTGTCGGACCCGGCTGGCATCATCGCCTTCGTGGAAACCCTTTCCAACAACGCCGCCGAGGAGCGTCCCCGCACGCGGCGGTTCCGGATCAGCTCCATCGAGATCCTGTGTGCCGTGCTGCTGGTCGCCGTCCTCGCGCAGAGCAAGCTCCAGGACCTCTTCGACGTGCCCGCGCTGCGCACCGGATCCACCGTGTTCGTCGCGGTGTGCGTGCAGGCGCTGCCGTTCCTCGTGCTCGGCGTGCTGATCAGCGGTGCGATCGCCGCCTTCGTGCCCGCCCGCGCGCTGGAACGGGTGCTGCCGAAGAAAGCGCCGGCCGCGGTCGGCGTCGCCGGGTTGGCCGGAGTCGCGCTGCCCGGTTGCGAATGCGCGTCGGTCCCCGTGGCACGGCGGTTGATCGGCCAGGGCGTCGCGCCCGCCGCCGCGCTCACCTTCCTGCTCGCCGCGCCCGCGGTGAACCCGGTCGTGGTGGTGGCCACCGCGGTCGCGTTCCCGGGCCGTCCGGAAATGGTGTTCGCCCGGTTCGCCGGCTCGCTCGCCACCGCGATGGCGATGGGCTGGATCTGGGCTCGCTGGGGCAAACTCTCCTGGATCACCGAGCGCGCGCTCCGCCGGTTGCCCGACGTCCAGCCGGGACACCGATGGCGCGTATTCGCCGAAACCGCCCGCACCGATCTCGTGGAAGCTGGCGGATTCCTGGTACTCGGCGCGCTGATTTCCGCTTCGCTCAACGTTCTCGTGCCCGCGAAGTGGTTCGAAGTGTTGTCCGGACAGATCACCGTCGGCATCGTGGTGATGGCGGTCCTGGCAGTAGTCCTAGCGCTATGCAGCGAGGCCGACGCGTTCGTCGCCGCTTCCCTCACCGCCGTGCCCTTGCTGCCGAAACTGGTATTCCTGGTGGTCGGCCCAGCCGTCGACGTCAAGCTTTTCGCCCTGCAGACCGGCACATTCGGCCGTTCCTTCGCCGCTCGATTCGCTCCAGTCACCTTCATCGTGGCGATCGCCTGCGGCTCGGTAGCGGGCGTGATTTTCCTCGGAGGCGTCCAATGAGGCGCGAAACCCAAAACGTGCTGCTGATCCTGCTGGGCGGTGCTCTCGTGAAGATCGCACTCAACGGCGACTACCTGCGCTACGTAAAACCAGCCCAGCAACCCTGGATCATCGCCGGTGGCGCGGTGATGCTGTTGCTGGGCGCGACAGCCATCGTCCGCGACATCGCAACCGCGCGCGCCGCCGCAAAAGCCGCTCCCGACCCCGGACGTCCAGACGCGCACGGCCATCACCATCACCCCGCGCGCTCAGCCTGGCTGCTGGTAGTCCCGGTGCTGGCGGTCTTCCTGGTAGCCCCGCCCGCACTCGGCGCGGATTCGGTCACCCGCACCGAAGCACGCCTGCCCGCCAGTGCCGCAACTACGTCGGCAGCAGCGTTCCCGCCGCTCCCCGCCGGAGCAGTAGTGCCGATGGCGATGAACGAGGTCGTCACGCGCGCGGGCTGGGACGCCAACGGAACCCTCAACGGCCGCACCGTCGAGCTCTCCGGCTTCGTAGTCCACACCGGAGGCCAAACTTTGCTGGCCCGCTTGGTGATCAGCTGCTGCGCCGCCGACGCGGCCCCGGTCACGGTGCACCTCAAAGGCGGTGCTGCCGACCGTTTCCCGAGCGACACCTGGCTGCGCGTCGCAGGCCAAGTCGTCCCGGGCACCGCGACCGAGGCCAACAGCTACACGCCGGACCTAGTCCCGGTGACCGTCGAACGGATCACCACACCGAAGGATCCGTATGAATACTGAAAGGAACGCCGCCGCCGACTCTTCCGCCGCAACCACCTCGGCACGCGGACCGCCGCCTTCACCCGCCCGGTGCACCTGAGTTTCGTCGACTGACGCTCGCAGCGGTTCCGCTTCGCCGTGCTCGCTCAAGCCCGCCGCTTGAACGGCCCCCGAACGAACCCCTACCGCGATCAGTCCGAGTTGCTCAGAGTTGCGAAACCTGCGGCCCGAAGACCTCGCAGCGGCTCCGCTTGCCCAAAGCGCGCCCCTGGCGAACCCTTCATCTCCGGCCAGCCCCGGAACGGTTCCGCCGCCGGATACCGAGTCGGCTCAGTCCCCGACGGACCTGCGGCTCCGGCCGCCTCCAGCGCAGGTCCTCGTGGAATGGGGCCCCTGCTCCCAACGGCGGCCCGGCTGAACCGAGCCAGTTCGCCCGCTCAACCGTTTCGGCCCCTCGCGGAGCAGCCCCGCACATGGCTCGGCAGTCGGCCACCGAACCGGCCCCGCCCGGGACTCGGTCAGCCTGGGGAGGCCCGAACCGGCGCGTGGCCTTCGCCCGGCCACGTCGAAGCGGACGGTTCGCCGGTCGACTGGCGAACGGCAGGTTCGGTCAGGTGCAGAAGCCCCATCGAGGACCCCGAGGTGGATTCGCCAGCGTTCGCCTGGTCTTGCCGATGCGGATGGCGTGCCGACAAACCGGGGGAGAGCCACCGGCGAGTTGCGAAGGAGGCCGTCGAAGGGCTCAGTGCACCTTGCGCACTCGGTGCTCCGGCCAGCGCAGCGGTTCCCGGCGAAACCGATGGTATGCCACCACGGGTGCATCCCGGCGAGCTGCGGAGGAGGCCGGCGAAGGGCTCAGTGCACCTTGCGCGGTCGGTGCCCCGGCCAGCGCAGCGGTTCCCGGCGAAACCGATGGCGCGCCAACCCAGGATGCGTCTCCGGCGAGCTGCGGAGATTCCCCGCCGGAAGGCTCAGCACCCGGCATACTCGGCAAGCCACAGCGTCGGGCCCGCACAGAGCAAGCCGGGACCCGGACGAGAGTCAGCTCGCGTGCTCGGCGCAGGTGCCGGTGATCTCCACGGTGTGGCTGATGTCGGTGAACCCGTGGTCCGCCGCGATTTTCTCCGCCCAGCGCTCCACCGCGGGACCCTCGACTTCCACCGTGCGCCCGCACACGCGGCACACGAGGTGATGGTGGTGGTGCGACGAGCAGCGGCGGTAGATGGCCTCGCCGGAGTCGGTGCGCAGCACGTCGATCTCGCCCGCCTCGGAGAGCGACTGCAGCGTCCGGTAGACGGTGGTCAGGCCGATGCCATCGCCGCGTTTGCGGAGTTCGTCGTGCAGCTCCTGGGCCGAGCGGAAGTCGTCGACGGTGCTGAGCAGGTCGACCACCGCCGCACGCTGCTTCGTGGACCGCCGGCCGGGCACCGGGGCCGGTTTGGGGACCGAGGACATCGTCACTTCCCTTCCTGCACGTGGGCGACCGCGTCGACGACGATGTGCGCCAAGTGGTCGTCCACCAGCCGATAGACGACCTCGCGTCCGCGCCGCTCGCCCTGGACCACGCCCGCGGTCTTGAGAACGCGGAGGTGCTGGCTGATCAACGGCTGGGCGACGTCGAGTTCGTCCACGAGCTCGTGCACGCACCGGTCCGCCTCCCGCAACTGGAGCACGATAGCGATCCGCACCGGAGCGGCCAGAGCCCGGAGCAGTTCGCCCGCGTCGGAGAGCACGCCCGGGGGCAGGACCGCCGGCCCGGACCCGCCGGACCGCCCAGCCGAACCCGCACCGACCGGATGCGGCGGATCCGCGGGTGGCTCCGCCTGCCCGCCGTCGACGGCCGCGTCGTCCGAGGCATCGGAAGCCTTGCCGTCCTCGGCCCGCCCTGGCGCGACTGGAGCCGTCGCGGTCGCCTCGTCCGCGACCGCAGGAGCGACGCGCGCGGCAGCGGGAGCCTCGGCCGCGCCTGCCGAGCTTGCCGTGGCGGGAACGTCGTTCAACACGGAGACCTCAGCGTTCCCGGCCGCCGCGGAACCCGGGCTGGCCGGACCTGCTGCGCCCGCATCGGTGGTTGCGGTGTCGTTCTCGGGCAGCGCGAGGTTCGCGGCCGCCGCGGAGCCAGCCCCGGCCGAACTAGCCGCGACCTCGCCCAGAGGCCCAGCACCCGAACCGGCGGACAGGGCGCTCGAAGCTGCCGACCTCATCGCTGCCTCCACTCCCGTCCCGCCCCGCTTCGCCCCGCCGCACCCCGGGGCCAGCGCCGACCAGGGGACGGCGTTTCCGAAGCCGGATGTCATTGCCGATAACCTTCGCCGCCATCGTAGTGTTCCCTTCCCCGGGCGCGGTGATCGCCGGGGTGCGGGTACCGGCGTTCCGGATTGACCCGATGGGGTGAGTTCGTGAAGATTTGGCTTGTCGGCTTCGCAAGTCGCGGCGGACGGTGCAAGGTTGTCGCGGGGGCGTTTCGTCGCGTCTCGTACAGTGGCGGACCGCTCGAGGGTTGCCGGAGGGCAGTGGGGAGACATGACTCGTTTCGTGACTAAGGCCGCGGTGGCGGCCCTGGTGGCACTGCCCGCGCTGGCCCCGGCCGCCGCGGCGCAGGGGCAAGCCGGGCAGGCCGTCGACGAGAAGACCGGGCCGGTGTCGTTCGCCAATGTCGCTTCCGTCCGCCTCGGCGCCGACCCGCAGCACGGCGGCGCGCTGATCACCGAGACCCAGCGGTCCCCGCTCACCCCCGGCCAGTCGCAGCTCGGCACGGACCGGGTAGCGGTGCCCAAGGACCAGGGCGAGCGCACCACCTTCGGCCCGAACTACGAGATCGACCTCGGCAAGTACGCCGACCGCTCGGCCAGCCCGTATCCGGCGGGCATCGCGAGCCGCGACCACCAGGTCGTCGCCGCGCTGCAGACCACTCACGTGCCCACCGCCGTCGCGGAGACCAACTACGCGCTGCGCGACAACGGCCGCGGCAAGCCCAAAGCGCTCGACAACACGATGCTGGTCCTCGAAGGCGCGCGCAGTTCGGTCGACTGCTCCGGCCCCGGCAAGGCCACCGGCGCCACTACCGCCGCCCGCGTCTGGGTGCGCGGCGAGGACGACGCGCTGAAGCAGGTCCCGATGCCCGCCAACGGGACGCTCAGCGTCACCGGCCTCAGGATGGGCTCGCCCACGAGCGTGCCGCAGAGCGATCCCGGCAAGACCACCTCGGACCTCGTCCTGTCCCGCGTTTCCGCCTTCGACCAGCTGATCAAGCAGGACGGCTGGCGCTCCGGCGACGTCACCGCGCAGGCGGGCTGGCGCGTCGAGATCACCACGCACGCCCGCGACGCCAAGGACACCAAGCTGAGCGACGTGCAGACCACCGTGGTGCTCGGCGGCGTCAGCTGCTCGATCCCGAAGAACTTCGTCGCCGCGGCCGGCAACGGCTCGGGCAGCGGGGGCACCGTGCAGCAGCCGTCGGTGCCCACCGAGGTCCCGGCCGGCTACCTCGGCCCGCAGGCCGCCGCGCCGTCGGACGACGTGCGCCTGCCGCTCGGCTTCGGCCTGCTCGGCGGCGGGCTGCTCTTCGGAGCCGTCGCGATCGTCCTCGGCCGGCGCCGCGCGGCGCGGGTCGTCCGCAGCCGCGGCGAGTAGGCCGTGCCGCGCACCGTGCTGACGGTCGCGTCGGCGGTGATCGCCGTCCTCGCGATCGCGGCCGGCGTGATCGTCCTGACCTGGGTGCCGGCCCCGGCCCCGGTCGCGGTCGCCGACCCGCCGCCCGGCTCGCTGCCGGGCGAGGACGGCGCGCCCGCCGAACTGCCCTCGGACGGCCAGGCGATCGGCCTGCAGCGCCCCGGCAGCATCCGCCTCCCGGACGGCTCCGAGGCCCGGCTCAAACGCACCGAGATCACCCAGAACGGCATCCTGCCGATCCCGCGCGGCCTCGGCGACGCGGCGTGGTGGGGCGCCCGCCTCGGCGCGAAACAGGGCGCGGCGGTGCTGTCCGGCCACGTCAACTGGGCCGGCACGAAGGGTCCCTTCGACGACCTGTGGCGCGTCCGCACCGGCGACAACGTCAGTATCGTCGACGCTTCGGGCGGCCGCTGGCTCTACCGCGTCACCGGCGCGACGACGATCCCGAAGGAACAGCTCCCCGCGCAGGCCCCCGGCTGGTTCGCGCAGACCGGACCGCACCGCCTGGTCCTGGTCACCTGCGGCGGCGACTACGTCGGCGGCACCGAGGGCTACGACGAGAACCGGATCGTCACCGCGGACCTGGTCTCCCGGCCGGACTGATCCGGCGGGGCTGACCGGGCTGGGCTGAATCGGCTGGATTGATCCGGCGGGGCTGAACGGGCTGGGCTGAACCGGCTGGATTGATCCGGGGGGACTGACCGGGCTGGACTGAATCGGCTGGACTGGTCTGGCGGGGCTGAACGGGCCGGACTGATCCGGCCGGACCGAACGGGCTGGGCTGATCCGGCGGGGCTGAACGGGCCGGACTGAATCGGCTGGGCTGAATCGGCTGGACTGGATCGGCTGGACTGATCCAGTCGGACTGATCCGGCCGGATCGAACGGGCTGGGCTGAATCGGCTGGACTGAACGGGCCGGACTGTCCCGGCTGAACTGTTCCAGCCGGACTGGATCGGCTGGACTGATCCAGTCGGACTGATCCGGCCGGACCGAACCGACCGGACTGATCCGGCGGGACTGAACCGACGGGACTGATCCGGCGGGACTAATCCGGCCGGACTGAACGGGCGGGACTGATCCGGCCGGACTGAACAGCCCGCACCGAACCGGCCGAACCGAATCGCGCGACAACCCCACCGAGCGACCGATCCCTCACCCAGACACCACCTCCGCCGAAACTCCGTGCAACCCGATCGACCCCCGGCCGCATGTCTCCCCGGAGAAACCTCCGGACCAGGGGAGCACGATGCAGGGGACACAGACCCAACCAGCACGCAAACGCGGCGCACTGATCGCCGTAGGCGCCGTCGTAGCAGTGGCGGCGATCGTCGCCGCCGTGCTGATTTTCTTCACCGGCAAGGACAACTCGGCGCAGCCGCAGCACCCGGCCGGCACCGCGCAGACCGCCGGGCAGGCCGGGAGCAGTCAAGCCGGCGGCACCCAGCCGGATCCGGGCCAGACCCCGGCGACCGTCAAGCTGCCCGGCGGCGGGCAGGCGAAGCTGATCCCCGAGGAGGTCGGCGCGGACGGCGCGCTGCCGATCCCGAAGAGCCTCGCCGAAGCGGCCTGGTGGGGCTCCGGCGTCGGGGCCGCCCAGGGCGTCACGCTGCTGTCCGGGCACGTCAACTGGGCGGGCAAGTCCGGGCCGTTCCAGGAACTCTGGCGGATGAAGCCCGGCCAGGTCGTCACCGTCTCCGACGCTGCGGGCAAGCAGTGGGAGTACAAGATCGACGAGGTGCGCACGATCCACAAATCGGACCTCGCCGCCGAATCCGCGAAGCTCTTCGACCCCGAGGGCCCGCACCGGCTGGTGCTCGTCACGTGCGGCGGCGACTACGTGGGCGGCCAGGAGGGCTACGACGACAACCGGGTCGCGACGGCCTCTCCGGTCACCCGTCCGTGACCTGCGACCTGCGCGGGGGCCCCGGGACCCGGCCGGATACGCTAGACCTTCCGATAACCGACCCCGCATGCGTCCGGAGCGTGGAGTGCCCGCCAACAAAATCGAAACCGTCGTCAGTCTGTGCAAGCACCGTGGCTTCGTCTTCCCGTCGGGAGACATCTACGGCGGCACCAGGTCGGCGTGGGACTACGGGCCGCTCGGCGTGGAGCTGAAGGAGAACATCAAGCGCCAGTGGTGGAAGACCGTCGTGCAGGGCCGCGAGGACGTGGTCGGCATCGACTCGTCGGTGATCCTGCCGCGCCAGGTCTGGGTCGCCTCGGGCCACGTGAACGTGTTCACCGACCCGCTGATCGAGTGCCTGTCCTGCCACAAGCGGTTCCGCGCCGACCAGCTCGCCGAGGACTTCGAGGCGCGCACCGGCAAGACCACCACCGAGGACGACCTGTCCGAGGTGCCGTGCCCGAACTGCGGCACCCGCGGCAAGTACACCGAGCCGCGCGACTTCAACATGATGCTGAAGACGCACCTCGGCCCGGTCGAGACCGAGGAAGGCCTGCACTACCTCCGGCCGGAGACCGCGCAGGGCATCTTCGTGAACTTCCTCAACGTGCAGAAGGCCTCGCGCAAGAAGCCGCCGTTCGGCATCGGCCAGGTCGGCAAGTCCTTCCGCAACGAGATCACGCCGGGCAACTTCATCTTCCGCACGCGCGAGTTCGAGCAGATGGAGATGGAGTTCTTCGTCGAGCCGGGCGACGACGAGCAGTGGCACCAGTACTGGATCGACGCGCGCACCGACTGGTACAAGGACCTGGGCATCAAGGCCGAGAACCTGCGCCACTTCGAGCACCCGAAGGAAAAGCTCTCGCACTACGCGAAGCGCACCGTCGACATCGAGTACCGGTTCTCCTTCAACGCCGGCCAGGAGTGGGGCGAGCTGGAAGGCATCGCCAACCGCACGGACTTCGACCTGACCACGCACTCGAACCACTCGGGCGTGGACCTGTCGTTCTTCGACCAGGCCTCGGGCCAGCGCTACCGGCCGTTCGTGATCGAGCCGGCCGCGGGCGTCGGCCGTTCGATGATGGCGTTCCTGATCGACGCGTACGACGAGGAAGAGGTGCCGAACGCCAAGGGCGGCACCGACAAGCGCACCGTGCTGCACCTCGACCCGCGGCTCGCGCCGTTCAAGGCCGCGGTGCTGCCGCTGTCCCGCAACGCCGACCTGTCGCCGAAGGCGCGCGACCTGGCCGCGCGGCTGCGCAAGCACTGGAACGTCGACTTCGACGACGCCCAGGCGATCGGCCGCCGCTACCGCCGGCAGGACGAGATCGGCACGCCGTACTGCGTCACGGTCGACTTCGACACGCTCGAGGACAACGCGGTGACGGTGCGCGAGCGCGACAGCATGAGCCAGGAGCGGATCTCGATCGACCAGGTCGAGTCGTACCTGGCCGGCCGCCTGCTCGGCTGCTGACCGGCGCGGAAACCCTTCCGGACGGCCCTTTCCCGCACCGCGGGGGAGGGCCGTCCGGCGTTTCGGCGCCAGGGACCCCTGACACCTGTCACGGCCGGGTCGTGACGCTCGGCCTGCGTCCCGGCCGCCCCGGCGCGGCACGCTTCAAGCCATGGACAACACACGGGAAATCGCGGCGGGGGCGGCGATCCGGCTGGGTGGGATCGCCAAGCGGTACGGGGACGTGCGCGCGGTCGAGAAGGTCGACCTGACCATCGCGCCGGGGGAAGTGGTGGCGCTGCTCGGGCCCAACGGGGCGGGCAAATCGACCACCGTCGACATGATTCTGGGGCTCGCCGAACCCGACGAGGGCGCCGTTTCGGTGTTCGGCCGCAAGCCCGCCGACGCGGTGCGCGCGGGGATGATCGGCGCGATGCTGCAGGGCGGCACGCTGCTGGACGACCTGACCGTGCGCGAAACCGTCGGTCTCGTCGCGAAACTGCACCGCCGGCCGATGCCGGTGCGGGACGCGCTGCGCCGCGCGGGCGTCGAGGACATCGCCGACCGGCGGGCCAACAAGCTTTCCGGCGGCCAGAAGCAGCGCGTGCGGTTCGCGGTCGCGCTGGTGTCCGATCCCGATCTGCTGGTGCTGGACGAGCCGACCGCGGCGATGGACGTCGGCAGCAGGCGCGAGTTCTGGAAGTCGATGTACTCGTTCACCGACACCGGCCGCACCGTGCTGTTCGCGACCCATTACCTCGAGGAGGCCGAGGAATTCGCCGACCGGGTCGTGCTGATGCGGGCCGGGGAGATCGTCGCCGACGGCTCGGTCGCGGAGGTCCGCGCCCTCGCCGGCGGCCGCACGATTCGCGCGGTGCTGCCGCCCGGGGCCGGCGACGAGGTGGTCTCGACGCTGCCCGCGGTCACCTCCTTCGAACTGCGCGGCGACCGCGTCGCACTGTCCAGTTCGGACTCCGACGCCACCCTGCGCGCCCTGCTCGCCGCGGTCCCGGCCGTGCACGACATCGAGATCGGCGCGGTCGGCCTCGAAGGCGCGTTCCTTTCCCTGACCTCCGACGAAACGGAAGAAGCAGTCCGATGAATCCCGCCTACCTGGTCGTCGAAACCCGCAGGCTGTTCCGCTCGCCGCGGTTCCTGATCTTCGTCGTGGCCTTCCCGGTCCTCATGTTCCTGTTGCAGGCCACGGTGTTCACCAACCCGTCCGCGGCGGACCACGTCGCGGTCGCGGGCGTGCTCATGGTCAACATGATGACGTTCGGCACGTTCGCCGCGGCCATCACCAACGGCGCCCGGCTCGCGATCGAGCGGGCCGGCGGCTGGCAGCGGCAGCTGCGGCTGACCCCGCTGTCCGGCGCGGGCTACCTCGGCGGCAAAGCGCTGTCCGGGATGCTCGCCGGGCTGCCCGCGCTGATCCTGGTGCCGGTCATCGCCGCCTTCTCCCAGGGCGTGCACCTCGACCCGGCGGGCTGGCTGCGGGTCTTCCTCGGGATTTTCCTCGGCACCATTCCGCTCGTGCTGCTCGGGCTGCTGCTGGGCCAGTTCGGCACGCCGGAGTCGATGCAGCCGATCAGCATGATCGTCACCCTCGGCATGGGTTTCCTCGGCGGGCTCTGGATCCCGCTGGAGGGCATGCCGTCCTGGATGCACGACGTCGCGCAGCTCATGCCGACCTACTGGGTCCTCGGACTGGTCCGCCCGGTCGTCGCGAACCAGCTGCTGGTGAGCCTGCCGGCCGCGCTCGGCGTGCTGGGCGCGTGGACGCTCGCGCTCGGGATTGTCGTAGTCAGGCGATACCGTAAAGACAGCGCCCGGGTTTGACCGGGCGGGGAGGGAAGAACGACGTGTGGCCACGCGGCCGTGAGGCGACGACCGGAGAGTCCCCGGAGCACCGGTTCGGGCTCGCCGACCGGGCGTCCTGGTGGGACGATCCGCCGGTGCGCCCGGGACGCGGTCCGCACAAGGTCGGCTGGCCGATTTTCGCGGTGGGATTCCTGCTGCCGTTCCTGCTCCCGGCGACCCGAGGCCTGTTCGTGGACCCCGGGCCGCTGTGGCTCCGGGTGCTGCTCGGCGTGGTGATTTACGCCTACTGCGCCTGCTACGCCGTGTTCCCCGCGGTGTTCGGCAAACCCCGCCGGACGAAGCTCTGGTTCGGCGGGGCGATGCTGGTGCTGGGCCTGCTGTGCGCGCTGATCACCGACGCCAGCCCGTACGTCCTGCTCTACGCCACCGCGACGCTGGCCTTCCTGTTCCCGGCCGCCTGGTCGGTGATCTTCAACGGGACGGCGCTGGGCCTGCTGGTGCTGGTCCTGCATCTGCGCGGAGACCTGCCCGAGCACCTCTCCGACGTCATCACCGTCGTTTCGGTCACGTCGGCGCTGTTCTTCATGTCCAACCTGATCCGGGTGATCCGCAGGCTGGAGCTGGCGAACCAGGAGATCGGGACGCTCGCGGTCGCCAACGAACGCGAGCGGGTCGCCCGCGACCTGCACGATCTGCTCGGGCACAGCCTCACCACGATCACGGTCAAGGCGGGCCTGGCGCGGCGGGTGCTGGAAAGCTCCGGCGACGTCGACCGGGCGGTCCAGGAGATCCGCGAGGTCGAGGGGCTCAGCCGCTCGGCGCTGTCGGACGTGCGGGCGACGGTGTCGGAGTATCGCGAGGTGTCGCTGCCCGCGGAGATCGCCGGGGCGCGGGCGGCGTTGCGCGCGGCGGAGGTCGAGGCCGATCTGCCGCACGCGGTGGACAACGTCCGGACCGAGTTGCAGAGCACGTTCGGCTACGTGCTGCGCGAGGCGGTCACCAACGTGCTGCGGCATTCCGGCGCGAAACTTGTGAAGGTGCGGCTGGGCCGCGACTGGCTGGAAATCGAGGACAACGGCCGCGGCGCGGGGGAGGTCGTGCCGGGCAACGGATTGCGGGGATTGTCCGAGCGGCTGGCCGCGATCGGGGGCACGGTGACGACGCGGGCGCGGCCCGGGGGAGGATGGGTCGTCCGGGCGGAGGTCCCGGAGCCGAGCCCGGGCGGATCCGCCGTCGCGGTGCGGGCCGAACCCGCGGGAGGACTGGCGTGATCCGGGTGTTGCTGGCCGACGACCAGGCGATGGTGCGCGGCGCGCTGGCCACCGTGCTCGGCCTGGAAGCCGACATCGAAGTGGTGGCCCAGGTCGGCGCCGGCGACGAGGTGGTGGCCGCGGCCAAGGAAACGGCGCCGGACGTGGCGCTGCTCGACGTGCAGATGCCCGGCATGGACGGGCTCACCGCGGCGGCGGAGCTGAAAACCGCGCTCCCGGCGTGCCGGGTGATCATCTGCACGACCTTCGGCCGCCCCGGCTACCTGGCCCGGGCGATGGCCGCGGGCGCGGCCGGGTTCGTGGTGAAGGACGCGCCGCCGGAACAGCTCGTCGAGGCGGTGCGCCGGGTCCACAGTGGACTGCGGGTGGTCGATCCGGCGCTGGCCGCGGAGTCGCTCGCCACCGGGACGAGCCCGCTGACCGCCCGGGAACGCGACGTGCTCAGCGCGGCCAAGGACGGCAGCACGGTCGCGGACATCGCGAAATCCCTTTTCCTGTCCGACGGAACCGTGCGCAACCACCTGTCGTCGGCGATCGGGAAGACGGGTGCGCGCACGCGGGCGGAGGCGGTGCGGTTGTCGGAGGAACGCGGCTGGCTCTAGCTTTCCGCAGTGGCGGAGCGCGTCGATCGCCCCGTCGGAGGCGCGATCCCGGTGCCGGGGCGCCTTCCCGGCCCGGGAACCCGGTTCTGCGAGGATGGCCGCCATGGATGCGTGGACAGGTCCTGCTGCGGGAAACTGGGTGCGCCGCGTCGTTTTCGGCGCGGTGCTGGCCCTCGTCGCGGTCATCGGGGGCACCGCGTTCCGCGTGTGGCAGGTCGCGCGCGAGAACGACCGGACGCCGGCCGACGCGATCGTCGTGCTCGGCGCCGCCCAGTACAACGGCAAACCCTCCGAGATCTTCACCGCGCGGCTGGAGAAGGCCCGGCAGCTCTACGCCGACGGCGTCGCGAAGACCGTCATCACCGCCGGCGGCAAGAAGACCCGAGACAACTACACCGAGGCGACCGCGGGCGCCCGCTGGCTGACCAAACACGGCGTGCCGCAAGCCGCGACGCTGCCGGTCGGCGAGGGCAACGACACCCTGCGCAGCCTCCGCGCGGTCGCCGGCCAGGTGAAGGCTCGCGGATGGCGTTCGGTGGTGCTGGTCAGCGATCCGTGGCACTCCTACCGGTCGCGGACGATGACCGAGGACCTCGGGCTGGAGGCCTGGACCGCGCCGACGCACAGCGGGCCGATCGTGCAGGAACGCTCGACGCAGGTCCGCTACATCTTCCGCGAAACCGGCGCGCTGCTGTTCTACGAGCTGACCAAGTCGCCCGCGGACGACCTGTTCGGGACGACGATGGGCTGAATTGTCGGTCCCCGCGCCACTGTGCCGATCGTTGCCGATCCGACCACAGCCAC
Source organism: Amycolatopsis sp. VS8301801F10 (assembly GCF_046195355.1). Classification (NCBI taxonomy): domain Bacteria; kingdom Bacillati; phylum Actinomycetota; class Actinomycetes; order Pseudonocardiales; family Pseudonocardiaceae; genus Amycolatopsis; species Amycolatopsis sp. VS8301801F10. Next base: position 4,283,364 of record NZ_CP176065.1, read on the forward strand.
GGCCGAATGGCTTTCGTGGCAACGGTTACCAGCCGTGCGGGAGTCGGCCTGCTTGAGGTCGGATCAGTAAGCTGGCGGGGTGAGCGACGGCTACCGCGAGCACGACCGCGCCCGCGTGCTGGCCGAGGAACCCAAGGGCGCGGCGCTGGCCGGCGCGCGGCCGGACGGGCGCAGCGCGTTCGCCCGCGACCGCGCGCGGGTGCTGCATTCCGCCGCGCTGCGCCGGCTGGCGGGCAAAACGCAGGTGGTCGGGCCGGGCGAGGGCGCGGAGGTCAGCGGCGCGCCGCGGACGCGGCTCACGCATTCGCTGGAGGTCGCGCAGATCGGCCGCGGCATCGCCGAGGAGCTGGGCGCGGACCCGGACCTGGTCGACACCGCAGGGCTGGCGCACGACATCGGGCACCCGCCGTTCGGCCACAACGGCGAACGCGCGCTCGACCAGGCGGCCCAGGCGTGCGGCGGCTTCGAGGGCAACGCGCAGACGCTGCGCATCCTCACGAGGCTGGAACCGAAGGCGGTCGGCCCCGACGGCGCGACGGCCGGGCTCAACCTCACCCGGGCGTGTCTCGACGCCGCCACGAAGTACCCGTGGCCGCGCCGGTCCGGGGAGCCGAAATACGGCGTGTACCCGGACGACCTGCCCGTGTTCGGCTGGATCCGCGAGGGCGCGCCGGGCCTGCGCCGGTGCCTGGAAGCGCAGATCATGGACTGGGCGGACGACGTGGCGTACTCGGTGCACGACGTCGAGGACGGGGTGCTGGCCGGGCGGATCCGGTTGCGGCTGCTGGCCGATCCGGAGGAACGCGCGGCGGTCGCCGAGGCGGCGGCGCGGCACTTCTCGACGCTGTCGGTGTCCACTTTGGAGGGTGCGGCGAAGGAACTGCTCGACCTGCCGGTGGTCGCCGAGCTGGTGCGCGCGGAGCCGGACGGTTCGCTGCGCGCCCAGGTCGCGCTGAAACGGCTCACGAGCGAACTGGTCGGCCGGTTCGCGTCGGCCGCGGTCACCGGCACCCGAGCGGGCTACGGCGAGGGCCCGCTCACCCGCTACGCGGCGCGGCTGGCGGTGCCGGAGCAGGTCGGGGCGGAGGTGGCGCTGCTCAAGGCGCTGGCGCTGCGGTACGTGATGAGCGACCGCCGCAGGCTGGCGATGCAGGACGGGCAACGAGAGGTGATCACCGAACTGGTGGCGGCCTTGTGCCGGCGCGCACCGGAGGCACTGGACCCGCTGCTGGCACCGGCGTGGGAGGCGGCCCCGGACGACGCGGCCCGGCTGCGGGTCGTGGTGGACCAGGTGGCGTCGCTCACCGACGCGCAGGCGTACGAATGGCACCGCTGGCACACCGGACGGCACGGAACGGCACCGCCTGCTGGAGGGTGAGATGGGGCTTGGGGTGGAGCGGCGGCGCGTGCTGCGCGGTGAGTGAGGGAGCTGTGGTGCGACGGGCGGTGTGGAACGGCACCGCCTGCTGAAGGGTGAGGTGGGGCTTGGGGTGGCGCGTGCTGCGCGGTGAAACGGGAGCCGTGGCGCGGCGGGTGGTGTGAGGTGCTGGAGCGTGGCGAGGCGGGTGGTGTGAGGTGCTGGAGCGTGGCGAGGCGGGTGGCGTCGAGCGGTGCTGCCTGGCGAGCGGCGCGTCGCGGCGAGTGCGGCGGGTGGCACTGAGCGAGTGCCGCCTGGTGACCGGTGAACTGCGGAATCCGGTGCCGCGGGCAGCGTGGAGCGGCGGCGATCGGTGCGATCCGGAACCCGGCGCGGCCAGCGGCGTGGAATCGTGCAGTCTGCTGAGCCCTGAGGCGCGAAAGCTGCGCACCCGACCGCACGGAACAGCCCCGCCAGCCGAACCGGGAGCCGGGGAACCACCCGTTCCGGTACGGTCGCCGCATGGCCCTGGACAGCCACCTCACTTTCACCCTGGCGTTGCACGGTGCGACCGCGCCCCCGGCAACCGACGCCTGCTTCTCGCCCTACTCGGCGGCGAGTGCGCTCGGCCTGGCCGAACAGGCCGCGCGCGGGCGCACCGCGGAAGAGCTGGCCGCCGTGCTCGGCCGGGACCAGAGCGGGCTGCTGCACGCCGCCGCTGAGCTGGGCGACGACGTCCGGCTGGCCGTGGCGAACACGCTCTGGGCCTCGGACCTGATCACCGTCGAGGACAGCTTCCACGCCGCACTCGTGCGCTGGCCCGGCGGCAAAGCCGAAACCGCGCCGTTCGAGACCGATCCCGAGGGCGCGCGCGAGCGGATCAACGCCGACGTGGACCAGACCACTCACGGGCTGATCCCGGAGCTGCTGCCCGAAGGCTCGATCCACCCGTACACGCGCGCCAGCCTGGTCAACGCGCTCTACCTGAAAACCGCCTGGCGGCACCCGTTCCCCGAGCACGCCACCGCGGACGCCGACTTCCACACCCCCGACGGCGTGCGTCAGGTGCCGACGATGCACTTGGACGAATCCGTCGGCTACGCGCACGAAAACGGCTGGCAGATCGTCCGGCTGGCGGCCGAGGGCGGCGTCGAGACGGTGCTCCTGCTGCCGGACGGCGACCTCGAGAGCGCCGAAGCCGCGCTCGACGGCCAGTCGTTGCGCGCGCTCGTGGAAAGCCCGAAGCAGCACAAAATTCAGCTGTCGCTGCCCAAGATCTCCCTCGACGTGCGCGCGGACCTCGAACGGGCGTTGCAGGGCCTCGGCGTGCGCGAGCTGTTCACCCAGGACGCCGACCTCACCGGCCTCACCCCGTACCGGCCGCTGTGGGTGGACAGCATCCTGCACCAGGCCGTGCTCCGGCTGGACGAACAAGGCCTCGAAGGCGCGGCCGCCACCGCGGTCCAGATGCGCACGATGTCGCTCATCTCCGCCGAACCGCTCGAAGTCCGCTTCGACCGGCCGTTCCTGCTGCTGGTGCGGCACGCCGAGACCGGCGCGGTGTACTTCTTCGCCCGGGTGGTGCGCCCCGCGTGAGCGTGTTCCAGCCCGAAGCCAACCCCGACGCGAAACCCGAAGCACCGCCCCGCGAACCCGGTCCGGCCGCGGTCGCCGCCGAACCGCGGATGCGCCGGTCCTGGGCCGACGCCGGGATCATCGGCGCGTACCTGGCGTTCTCGGTCCTGCTGTTCGGCGGCCTGTGGGCCGACCTCGGCCAGGGCTACCTGTGGAACAGCGCGTCGGACCAGAACCTGTGGGAGTGGTTCTTCGCGGTCACCGCGAAATCGGTGCAGCACCTGGAAAACCCGCTCACCAGCGGCCTGCAGAACTACCCGCTCGGCGTGAACATGATGGCCAACACGGCCATGCTGGGCGTCGGCGTCCCGCTCACCCCGGTCACGCTCGCCTTCGGCCCCACCGTCACCTGGGCGATCGTGCTCACCGGCAGCCTCGCCGGCAGCGCGGCGGCCTGGTACTGGGTGTTCTCGCGGCACCTCGTGCGCCATCGCGTGTCCGCGGCGATCGGCGGCGCGTTCGCCGGGTTCGCGCCGCCGATGATCTCGCACGCCAACGCGCATCCGAACTTCGTCGCCTGGTTCCTGCTGCCGTTCATCGCGCTCAAGGTGATCCAGCTGGCGCGGGGCAACCGCCCGGTGCGCAACGGGATCTGGCTCGGCGTGCTCACCGCATACCAGATCTTCCTGGGCGAGGAGCCGCTGCTGATCTTCGCGCTCGGCTTCGTGATCTTCGCGGTCGCGTACTGCGTTTCGCGGCGGCACGAGGTCAAGGCGATGGTGCGGCCGGTGCTGCTCGGCGGCGCCGTCGCGGTGGCGCTGACGCTGGCGGTCGTCGCGTTCCCGTTGTGGTGGCAGTTCTTCGGCCCGGACAGCTACACCGGGCTGGAGCACGGCCAGGTCGGCAACGACACCGCCGCGATGACCCGGTTCGCGACCCAGTCGGTGTCCGGGCAGCCGGAGGCGGCGGCCGCGGTGTCGCTGAACCGCACCGAGGAGAACGCGTTCTTCGGCTGGCCGCTGATCGTGCTGATGGTCGTGGTCACCGCGTGGCTGTGGCGCGAGGTCGTGGCCCGTTCGCTGGCGATCTCGATGTTCCTGATGGCGTGGCTTTCGCTCGGCTCCGAAATCACCGTGCTGCACGAGAACACCGGCGTGCCCGGTCCGTGGAAACTGCTGGCGGACCTGCCGTTGTTCGAATCGCTGCTGGAATCGCGGCTGGCGATGGCGTGCGTGCCCGCGATCGGCGCGCTGCTGGCGATCGCGACCGACCGGGTGTTCGCCGCGGCCCGGGAGGGCGACCTGAAGCTGCCGGTGCGGCTGATCTGGCTGGGCGCGGTCGCGGCCGTGCTGCTGCCGATCGCGCCGACCCAGCTGCTCGTGCAGAAACGCCCGCCGACGCCCGCGTTCTTCGCCGACGGCACCTGGCAGAACTACGTCGCGCCCGGCGGCACCGTCGTGCCGGTGCCGCTGCCGAGTTCGGGGGAGTCGGAGCCGCTGCACTGGCAGATGGACGCCGGCCTGCGGTACGCGATGCCCGAGGGCTACTTCGTCGGACCGCAGGGCCCGGACGACAAACGCGGCCGCTACGGCTCCTACCAGCGGCCGACCTCGATGCTGTTCGACCGGGTCCGCGACTCCAAGGAGGCGCAGGAGGTCACCGACGCCGACCGGAACCAGGCGATCGAGGACCTGCGCTACTGGAACGCCAGCGTGCTCGTGCTGATCCCGCGCGAGCACAGCGACGCCTACCGCGCCACCGTCGACCTCCTGCTGCGCAAGCCCGCGCAGTACGTCGACGGCGTGTGGATCTGGGATGTGCGCCCGATCACCGGGCATCGCTGACGCTGTCACATCTCGCGCGGCTGTCCCGTTCCTCCTGCGAACCACTCAGAAGGAGGACCCGACATGCCTCGTATCCCGGTCAAACGAGCCACCGACGGCGGCCCGGTGCTCAAGCTCTTCTACCGGATCGCCGGCAAGCGGTACGGCGCGGTGCCGGAGCCGATGGCCGTCGTGGCGCACCACCGCGGGCTGCTGCGGACCAGCATCGCGCACGAGCTGATGGCGGAGAAGGCGTCCAAGCACCTGCCCGCCAACGTGCGCGAACTCGCCGTGTACCGCGTCGCCACGCAGATCGGCTGCTCGTGGTGCGTCGACTTCGGCACCATGCTGCAGCGGCACGACGGCCTGGACATCGACCGGCTCAAGCACATCGACGAGTACGCGACGTCGCCGTTGTTCACCCGCCAGGAACGGCTGGCGCTGGCGCTCGCGGACGCGATGTCCGGCCCGGCGGTCACCGTCACCGACGAGCAGATCGCCGAGCTGGTCGCCGAATTCGGCGAGAAGGGCGTGGTCGAGCTGACCTACCAGATCGGCCTGGAGAACTCGCGGGCGCGGATGAACAGCGCGCTCGGCATCGTCGACCAGGGCTTCACCTCGGGCGACGCCTGCCGGGTGCCCATCCCGTGACCGTCGTGAGTGCTGAGCACGGTTAGAACCGTGATCAGCACTCACGAGGCCGGCCGCCTGATCCGGGCGAGCTTCTCCGGGTTGACCTGGTCGTAGACGCCGACGATGCGGCCGTCGCGCAGGCTGAACGTCTGCACGCGCTCGTCGAGGGCCAGGTAGCCGTCGGCCGCGGGCAGCCCCGGCAGCCACAGGCCGAGATCGCCGTTGACGAGCACCGGCCGCCCGTTGTCCATCGTGCCCGGCGCGTACTTCGCCAGCACGCCGAGGATGAAGCGGGCGACCTTGTCCTGCCCGACGATCATCCGGCGGCTGGTGCGCGAGCGGCCGTTGGAATCGCCGATCATGACCACGTCCGGGTGCAGCAGCTCGGTGACCGCGCGGATGTCGCCCGCCAGCAGCGCGACCACGAACTTCTCCAGCACCGGCTGCTGCTGCGCGAGGTCGAGCCGGGCGGGCGGGTCGGAGTCCTCGACCGCGCGGCGGCCGCGGGAGGCGTGCTGGCGCGCGGCCGCCGGGCTGCAGCCCAGTACGCCGGCGATCTCGGCGAAGGGCACCGCGAACGCGTCGTGCAGCACGAACGCCACGCGCTGCTCGGGCGTGAGCCGGTCGAGCACCACCATCGCGGCCATCCGCAGGCCGTCGTCGCGCACCGCGGCTTCGAGCGGATCCTCGCTCGCCGGCGCGCCGAGCGGCGTGACGATCGGTTCGGGCAGCCATTCGCCCACGTACTTCTCGCGCTGCACGGCCGCCGACCGCAGCCGGTCGAGGCAGATCCTGCCGACCACGGCGGTCAGCCAGCCGCGCAGATCGCGGATCCCGGCGCGGCCCGCGTCGTCGAGCCCGGACAGCCGCAGCCAGGCCTCCTGCACCGCGTCCTCGGCGTCCGCGCGGGTGCCGGTGAGCCGGTAGGCCGCTCTGATCAGGTGCGGCCGGTGGAGGTCGAACTCGGCGGCGTACTCCTCCAGCGCGGTCGTGGTGCCCATGTCCCGAGTGTGCCGCACGGCGCGGCGGGAGGGAGAACTATTGTGGTGTCGTGGCAGGACGGATTCGGGAGAGCGATATCGCGGAGGTGCGTGAGCGCAACCGGATCGACGAGGTCGTGGGGGAGTACGTCGCGCTGCGCCGTGCCGGCGGGGGCAGCCTGAAGGGCCTGTGCCCGTTCCACAACGAGAAGACCCCGTCGTTCAACGTGCGCCCCACTCACGGGACCTTCCACTGCTTCGGCTGTGGCGAGGGCGGCGACGTCATCAAGTTCATTCAGAAGATCGACCTCGTGTCGTTCGTGGAGGCGGTCGAACGGCTCGCCGACCGGGTCGGGATCCGGCTGACCTACGAGGGCGGCGGCGCGTCGGTGCAACGAGACCGCGGCACCCGGTCCCGGCTGATCGAAGCGCACCGCGCGGCGGCCGAGTTCTACATCGAGCAGCTCGGCACCGACGAAGCGCGCGCGGCGCGGGACTTCCTCACCGAGCGCGGATTCGACGCCGCCGCGGCCAAGCAGTTCGGCTGCGGGTTCGCGCCCGGCGGCTGGGACAAGCTCACCAAGCACCTGCTCAACCGCGGGTTCGAGGTGAAGGAGCTGATCGCGTCCGGCCTGTCGAAGGAGGGCCAGCGCGGCCCGATGGACCGGTTCCACCGGCGGCTGGTGTGGCCGATCCGCGACGTCGGCAACGACGTGGTCGGCTTCGGCGCGCGGCGGCTCTTCGACGACGACCGGATCTCGGCGAAGTACCTCAACACCTCCGAAACGCAGATCTACAAGAAGTCGCAGGTCATGTTCGGCCTCGACCTGGCCAAGCGGGAGATCGCGAAACGGCACCAGGTCGTCGTGGTCGAGGGCTACACCGACGTGATGGCGATGCACGCGGCGGGCGTGCCGACCGCGGTCGCGTCCTCGGGCACCGCGTTCGGCGAGGACCACATGAAGGTCCTGCGCCGGCTGATGATGGACGACGACGCCTTCCGCGGCGAAGTGATCTTCACCTTCGACGGCGACGAGGCGGGGCAGAAGGCGGCGCTCAAGGCGTTCGAGGGCGACCAGACCTTCGCCGGGCAGACCTACATCGCGGTCGCGCCGGACGGGATGGACCCGTGCGAGCTGCGCATCGCGAAGGGCGACGCCGCGGTGCGCGACCTGGTGGCCCGCCGCACCCCGCTGTTCGAGTTCGTGATCAAGAGCATGCTGAAGCAGTTCGACCTGGACTCGGTCGACGGCCAGGTCGCCGCGCTGCAGAAGACCGTGCCGATGGTCGCCGCGATCAAGGACCGGGCGAGCCGGGACGGGTACGCGTCGAAGCTCGCCTGGTGGGTCGGCTGGCAGGACGTCGCGCAGGTGGTCAACCGGGTGCGCGGCGCGGCCGGAGCGGCGGCGCGGCGCGGGCCGGTCGAAGTGCAGCCGCGCCGGTCTGCGGCCCGGCAGGAGGCCCCCGCGCCCGAGCCGGAGAAGCAGGATCTGCCGCGTCCCGCTCCGAACGACCCGCGGTTCATCGGCCAGCGCGAAGCGCTCAAGGCCGCGCTGCAGCAGCCCGCGATCGCCGGTCCGGAGTACGACTCGCTGCCGGAAGAGGCGTTCACGCACCCGGTGTACATCGCGGTGCACCAGGCCGTGCTGAAGGCGGGCGGGGCGGCGTCCGGGCTCACCGGGCCCGCGCTGCTGGACGCCGCGGCGGCGCACTGTCCGGAAGGGACGGTCCGGCGCGTGCTCAGCGAACTGGCGGTGGAACCGTTGCGCGCCTTGGGAGAAGTGGACTCGCGCTACATCTCCGGGGTGCTCGCGGGCGTGCAGGAGAACCTCGTCGGCAGGCAGATCGGCGAGATCAAGTCGAAGCTGCAGCGGCTGTCGCCGGTCGAGGCCCCGGACGACTACCGGGCCCTGTTCGGCGACCTGGTCGCGCTGGAGCAGTACCGGAAGTCGCTGCGCGAGCAGGCGGCGAGCGGGTGGGAGTGACGTGGGACTGCTGAACCGGTTCTTCGGCGGCGGCCTGCCCCCGGGTTTCCCCGGCGAGCTGGCCGAGGGCGAGGACCCGGTCGCCGCGGCGGAGGTCGAGGGCGGCGGGCACCTCCTCGTGACGTCGCTGGGCCTGTGGATCCCGTCCGGCGGCGGCGCGCGGCGCGTCGGCTGGCACCTGGTGGGCAAGGCGGCCTGGGCCGACGGCGTGTTCACGCTGACCGAATCGGAGGAGACCGGGCGGGCCGGCGCGGTCGCGGTGCTGGCCGACCGCGAGCCGGTGCGCTTCCGGCTGCCGCGGCCGGGGAAGGTGCCGCAGCAGGTGCGCCTGCGGGTCGACGGCTCGGTGCGGGGACGGCACCGGCACGAGTTCCCCGAGGGCGGCGCGTGGTTCGTCCAGCGCAAGGTCCCCGGCCGCGACGGCGTGGAACTGCAGGTCCGGCCGGATCCGGGCACCGACCCGGAACTGGTCGAGGCGGTCGCGGCGGAGGTCGCGGAGAAGCTGGCCAAGCGCGCGGAGTAGCAGTACGCTCGTACTCAGTACGGCTGTACTGTTAACTGGCGGGAGGCTGCTCGTGTGGGATCCGGCGAAGTACCTCGACTACTCCGACCTGCGCGGCCGGCCGTTCTACGACCTGATCGGGCGAATCTCGGCGGCTTCGCCCCGCCGGGTGGCCGACCTGGGCTGCGGCCCCGGAACCCTGACCCTCGACCTGGCCCTGCGCTGGCCGGACGCGGTGCTGGAGGCGATCGACAGCTCGCCGGAAATGGTCGCCGCGGCCCGGGAGCGCGGGGTGGCCGCCGAGGTCGGCGACGTCCGGACGTGGACGCCGAAACCGGACACCGACGTGGTCGTCTCGAACGCGGTCCTGCAGTGGGTGCCCGGGCACGAGGACCTGCTGCGCCGCTGGGCCGCGGAACTCCCCGCCGGAGCCGTGCTGGCGGTGCAGGTCCCCGGCAATTTTTCCGCCCCTTCGCACGCCCTCAGCCGCGAGCTGGCGGCCTCGCCGGCCTGGGCCTCGCGGCTGTCCTCGGTCGCTTTGCGCGCCGAAGACGCCGTCGGCGAGCCGCGCGACTACGCGAACCTCCTCGCCGACGCCGGATGCCTGGTCGACGCCTGGGAAACCACGTACGTGCAACAGCTTTCCGGCCCGCGCGCCGTCCTGGAGTGGATCACCGGAACCGCCCTCCGCCCGATCCGCGCCGCCCTGGGCGACGAGGACTGGGCGGCCTTCCAAGACGACCTCGCCCCGCTGCTGGACGAGGCCTACCCGCCACGTCCGGACGGCACCACCTGGTTCGAATTCCGGCGGATCTTCTTCGTCGCGAGGATCCCCGGCTGATGCCGTACTGGAACACGAACGTGGCCCGCCATCCGGACATCCTTCGCGCGGTGCCCGCCGGATGCTCGACCGCGCTGGACGTCGGCTGCGGCGACGGCCTGCTGGTGCGGAAACTGGCTTCGGTGGTGCCTTCCGTCACCGGGATCGACAAGTCCCCGCAGATGGTCGCTCAGGCCCGCTCGTTGTCTGGTGACTGTTTTGTAGAGGGAGACTTCCTCACTGCCGACCTAGGTGCCTACGACTTCATCTGCTCGGTGGCCACCGTCCACCATGTGGACTTCGAAGCAGCCCTCACCCGGATGCGGGACCTCCTGAACCCAGGCGGCGCACTGGTAGTCGTCGGCCTGGCCCGCGACGCGAGCGCGACAGACTGGGCGACGACGATCGCGACCGCCCCGATTGTGCGCGTGACGAAGACGCTCCGCCGCGCACACGGCCCGGACGGCATGCCGGTGCTGCGGCCGCAGATGAGCTACCGCGAAGTCCGCACGACCGCGGCCCGGCTGCTGCCCGGGGTGAGGTACCGGCGACACGTGCTTCGCCGGTACTCGCTGACCTGGCGAAAACCGTCCTGAGCTGGGCTTTCTCAGCCGTTCCCGTTCAGCTGTTCCCCCGCCCGAACTTCTCGCCGAGCTTCGCCCGCGCCACCCCGGCGGCCCCCTGGACCATCGGATGGTCGGCCAGCCGGCGATAGGTGCGCACGATCTGCTCGTACCGTCCCCGGCCGGCCTTGGTGCCCAGCACGTACCCCAGGCCCACGCCCAGCAGGAACTTCTTCATCGACGGCCACACCTCTTCCTCAGCAGGACTTCCGACTGTCCATTGTCCAACACAACCGGCTCCCGCGCGGGGCCGCCGAAAACCCACCCCCCCTGTGCGGGGCCGGAACGGCATGGGCTAAAGTTCTTCCTGTCAGCCCGGAGAGATCCGGACCGGCAGAGCACGATCCCCTGTAGCTCAACTGGCAGAGCATTCGGCTGTTAACCGGAGGGTTCTTGGTTCGAGTCCAAGCGGGGGAGCCAAAGCCCAGGTCAACGACCTGGGCTTTTTTCGTGCGTGCCAACGACAAGCTCAGGTGTCCAATAACTGTCCAACTATGGACGCGACATCAGCCCGTGGTTCCCACGTCGAGCGACTCCATCGATTCGGCCGTTCGAGTGTTTGACGTGCCTTTCTCCCGGTAGTGCTCCTCCAGCACCGCGGGCGTGATGCCGAGCTGGTCCGCGATCCAGTTGGTGGGCACGCCTTCCTCGTCGAGCGCCCGTGCGACCGTCTTGCGGAACACGTGCGAGGTGACCCATCCGTACCCGATGGCAAGCAACGCTTCCTGCAACCTGTTGATCACCGTCGACGGGTCGAGCCACTCCGACCGCATCGCCCGGAACAACGGCCCGCCGTCGGTCGCCTCCTGAACCAGGAGACGCCAGACGAACAGTGACCACTCGGGAAGCGTGAGCGTGAGGATGGCGTCCGGGTTTCCCTTGCGCCCGCGCATGCGGATGATGCCGACTCCGGGCTGTCGGACAAGGTGCCAGCGGATCGTCACCTGCCGCTTTGCGAGGTCGACTTCCGCCGCTGTCAACGCGAGAAGTTCGCCGATGCGCACGCCCGTCGACAGGACCGCCTGCATGAGCAGCGGCAGCATCCACCAGATCCGTGCGCGGTCGCCAAGGGACCGGCCCTTGCTGTCGACGCTCCGCTTCCGCGCGTTGTCCGCCAGCTTGGCCACCACGTCTACGCGCTGTTCTGCCGACAAGGCTCGGATCCTGCGTTTCTCGGCGCGACGCAGCTTGATCCCGAGGAAGGGATTCGACGTCAGGGCCCCGTATTTGATGCCGAACTCGCCCAACTTGATGCCCACCGTGCGCAGACTCTTCGCAGCGTCGTAGCTGCGGGTCTCCATGCAGCGCTTCACGAGCTGGTCGCACCGTCGTGCGACCTTCTCGAATTCGCGCGCCTGGAGCTTCCCGAACTCCGGGGTGAGCCAGTTCTTCACGTACCCGCGCCACTGGCGCACGGTGTCGGGAGACCGCTTCGCGAGCCGGTACTCCGTTTCGAGGTCATCCAGGAACATCTCCGCGAGAACCTCGATCCGCGTATCTCGGGTGATCTCGTCGTTGGTTGCTTCCTCGGCGGCTTCTCTCAGCTTCTCCGTCAGGTTGTTCTTCGCTTCAGTGGCGGAGGTTCCGCGTGCGCGCATGCGCTTCCACTCACCGTTCGCGATACGGACCCGACCGTCCGCCTCGACGCACTTGCGGCCGAGCGTGCGTGTGTTGATCTTGCCGATTGTTCCGACCGGCGCGGGGCGTCTGGCCACCGGTCAGTTCCGGTCGTTGCCGCGGCGACGGTAGGACGCCAGTTCGATCGTGCCGCCGGCGTCGAGCGCCGTCGGTTCGTCATCGCGCTGTTGAGGGGGCAGCCCGAACTCTTTGAACATGGCGTCGAGTTCCCTTCGCTTCCGGTGGTCGACGACCTTCAGTACCTCCTGGGTGCGCTCCCCGACCACGGTGAGTAGTTCTTTCATCGCTTTTTCTGTGCTGCGATCGATGTGATCGATCACCTCCCGGGTCGCGAAGGAAATGCCCGCGAGCATCCACAATCCGACTGCGATGACGCGGACTAGTGTCTGGTATTCGTCCGGGAGGACGGAAAAACCGTTGCCCTGGTTGCGGACCACCGAGTCTGCGACAGCTACGGCTGTGGTGCCTGCCGCGAAGATGACGAACCAGAACAGGCGTCGAGACATGGGGGTGCTCCTATCGTGCGTCGTACATCTGTTGCATCCCCGAATATTCAGATAATCCCACGGTGACCACAGCGTGTTACGAACAGCGCCCGAATGGACTAGTCCACGCAAATCGGAGTGATCAGCTGGTTTGCGACAAACCCTCGTCGCTCGAGGACGTCGTCAACTCCGCGATCTGACGGTTGAGATCGGCGAGTTCAGCAGACAGTTTGGCGATCGCTGCGCGAGCAGCCTCCCGGCCGTAATCGTCGTAGATGTCCGACACCAGTTCGAGCTTCCGGCGGATCTCGGCTGCTTCAGCTTGGATCTTGGCCAGGGCCCGTTGCGTCTCGGCGTCGAGCGGCTGCGGAACGATCGGTTGCCCGCCGGCGAGCACTGCCTGAGTGCTGCCCGGCATCCAGCCGAGTGCAGTCTCGAGGCGGCCGAGGGTCGCCTTGGCGACTGCTGTGCCTTGGATGATGCGGTCGACGGTCTTCTTGTCCATGCCCATTCGCCGCGCGACTTCTTCGCGGTCGATGCCGAGGCGGCCGATCCAGGTGCCCACGGTTTCGCCGAGGTGCTTCCAGTCTCCTCCGTTAGACACACGGTAAGTGTGCCTCAACGGTCTAGTCCTGTCGACAACGCACCCTGCTCGGCGGCGTTTTCTGGTCGTTAGGTGTCTCATTCTGTCTCCCTCCCTGGGCTCTTTCTAGCTCCTTTTCGCTCCTCTGGCAACCCCTTGCGTCGTCATGTGTCCTCTTCTGTCCTTTGACAGCTTGCCAACTCCTTCAAACTGTCCTAATCTGTCTCGCATGGCCAAGCCCCTGGGAGACAACATCCGCCAAGCGCGGATCGAGAAGGGGATGGAACGTGCCGAGCTGGCTGCAAAGGTCGGCCGGTCGGTCAAGCACATCAGCAACATCGAGAACGGCGCGAACACCGCCAAGCCCGAGCTGCTGTACCGCATCGCCCGAGTGCTGGAACTGCCCATTGACCAGGTCATGGCCAGCGACTGGATCGGTGCGGCATGACCGAGATCGCGCACCCCGTCCCGCCGCCGCGCCCGACAGCGCCGCCGCCCCGTCCCTGGGGACCGGCTCCCGCGCAGCCCTCGAAACCGAGCCCGAAGCCCGACCCGAAAAGGAGGCCGCGGTGACCAATTCTGTCCAGAAGGATGCCGCCGAGGTCGGCTCTGACTCCGAGGCGATCAACGTGACGGAGCCCGACGACGACCTCGACGGGGCCTACAGCCCGGATGAGGTCGCGGCGCGACTGAGCGTTCCGTACCGGACGGTCATGCGATTGATCCACATCAAGGAGCTCGGCTCGATCAAAACCGGCCGCTACTACCGGATCCCCAAGGCCGAGTTCCGACGCTACCTCAGGCAGGCGGTCTTGGACGGCGCGGCCTGACCGCGCTCAACCCAACAAATAAGTCGGCCCGGTGCCGTGAACACCGGGCCCAGATCAAGAGGAGTGGTCCCTCATGACCAGGAAGCATTCTGCCAGACCGGGGCGGCATTGCCGTTCGCGTGTGGGTTTGGTGGACGTGTACCGGATTTACCAGCGTGAGCGCGGAGTGCTGCTGTCGACGGCTGGCCTGTTCGGTGTGGTGCGCGCGGTTTGGCGGTGCGGGCAATGAGCAGTTTGCAGGAGATCGCCGCCAAATTGATGGAGATCGGTGGGCAGGTGCCGGTCGAGCAGGCCGAGCAGGCGCGGATTCAGGTGCAGATGCTGCACGAGCCGCAGGCCGACGCGACAGCAGCGGTTCTGGAAGCGTTGGGGGAGGCGTCGGCACTGCACGGTCGCTTGTGGCAGAACGCTCAGGAGGCGCAGGCAGCGATCCGTGAGGCCGGGGAGATGGCCGGCAATGCGATCGCGATGCTGCAGGCGTACCGGGCGTCGCTGCAGGAAGCGGCAGCCGAGGTGATCAACCGATGAGCGCCGCGCAGTCTCCGGTGAGCGATTCGGCGTGGGCTGAGGCGACGCAGCTGCTCACGGTCGAGGGTGTGCTCGCTGAGCCGGGTGCGCTCGGCGAGATGCTCCGCTGCTGGCGCGATGAGGTCGGGACGGTTCCGTTCCCGGCGGTGCGCGAGCCGGTGTCGGTGGATTACATGCCGCCGCAGCCGACGGTTCGCGTTGTGGAGCCGCGGTTTCCGCGCGTGGCGGCGGTGGCGCGTTGGGTGTCGACGGTGGGCGCGGCTGGTGTGGCGATGGGTTGTTTCGCGACAGCGGGCGTGCTTGGCGTCGCGGCCGGTTTGGGGGTGTGGTCGTGAACGACTTCGACACGTTGGACCGGATTGTGCGGCACGCGAAGGCGTGGGGCCTGGATGACCGCGTGGAGTCGATGCGGTTCACGCCGGTTCCGGTGGTGCGGATGCGTGACGACGACGTCGCGATGTTCGGGTCGTGGGCGAAGCACCTTTCGCAGCCCCGGCTCCGGATTGAGGCGGGAAGTAACCGTGCGGTGTTGACGGTCACGGGCTTGATCATGTGTGGGAAGCCGGTGGCGATCGCGGTGGACGTGCAAGAGCGGTTCCTGCCTGACAGCCGCCATTCCGCGTTCTGTCTGTCCATTGAGGATTTTGTCGCGGTGGTCGCGACGCGGCAGCGGGTTCTTGCGCCCGCGAAGGCGGGTGCGTGATGGCGTGGGGAGACCGGTTGATCAACCGCACGGTGGAACGGGCGAAGGACGACGTCGCCCGGGAGAAGACCGCGAAGCGGGAGCAGAAAGCCAACGAGGCCAACAAGACCGGGCAGCCGAAGGACACGCCGCGATGACCGAGACGATCGAAACACCCGCGTTGGCGTTCGCGGATCAGCTGGTTCCGCTGGTCGCGCACCTGCGTGCTCACCCGTACTTGCCCGTGGTCGACGTGGGCAAGTACATCGAAGAAGGCGGATTGGACCTGCAGCTCCGCGTTCCGGACCGCGCGCAGGGGGCGCTGGTCTGGGCGAAGACACTCGAAAACCCCCGGATCACCATTCGGCAGGTGGCCGACTGGGTTGGTGTCTATGTGTTCGCCCGGATCGGCGACGTTCCGGTGCGCGCCTGGGGTAGTGATCGCGGCGACCTTATCCGCTGGGTGTCTGGCGATCGCGAGCACGAGATCACGCTCGCGCAGCTGACTGAGTATGTGGCGGCTGGCACGGTCGAAGGGCTCGGTGCGCGATGAGCAAGGCTGCTGTCGAGTACAAGGCGGACGGGGTCGTTGTGCTTGCCCCGCACCCGGCGTTCCCCGAACCGCACAACCGTTTTGACCACGGGGTGTGCGGGTGCGGGAAGAAGGTCGGAGACATCGCGGGCTGGGAGGAACACCGCAAGGAGATCGGACGGGGGAAGCTGCGGTCGAGGCTTCGTAGTTCGACTGAGCCGTCGCGTGAGGAACGACTCGCCCGCGAGTTGCGTGACCGTAATCGTGCGTACGGCAAGGCTTCCGCGACGATCGGCGAATTGCGCGGTCACGTCGCGCGGCTCACCGCGGAGCGTTTCCAGGAATGGGCGGCTCGTCCGGGCGCGGTGGACGGTGACGTCCTGTTCGAGGTGTTGCGTGCTGCCGCGCCGGAGCGGTGGACCGCTGAGGCGCGTGGGGAGTTCGCGGACCAGGTGATGCGGGACATGGTCGCGTCTGGTTTCCGGGTGTTGCGCGGGCCGGGCCGGGAACCGTGGCCAGCTGTCGACGAGCCTGGGTTCCGCCGGTTCCACGCGGATCAGGTGGTGCAGTCGACTCCCGCGAGGACGCTGCCGTTCGAGCCGCGGGTCGGGATGCGGGTTGTGCGCAAGAGCGACGGCGCGAGTCGGAAGGTGACGTCGGTGCGGCCGGACGAGTCGACGACGTATGGGCTGGCGGTGTTCGTGGATGAGGGCCGGGTGACGGAGTTCGGGCCGCTCAACCTCGACGAGTGGAAGCGTGCCTCGTGGGTGCCGAAGCCAGGCGGTGAGGGCTGATGTACGAGTCCCGCGCCTACGACCGGCCGAGCGAGTTCGGTCCGGATCCGGTTGTCGTGCTGGTCGTGTCCGGCACGCATGACGTGTCGCGTCTCGTGCACCTCCTCAACGGCGGTTCCGTGCTGTGCGAACAGTTGGAGGTGGGGGAGAAGCTCGCCGCGCAGGTCGCCCGGCACAACGGCGGCCAGGCGGCGCTGAAGTTGCTCGCTCACCACGGTGGCCCGGATCTTCTGGAGCGCCTGGGCGGTGATTCGTGATGCAGTGGCAGATCGAGCCCATGCCCCGCTGGCCCTACCCCGAAACCACGGGGCGGCGGTGGAACCCGTTCCGCGCGAAGTTCGACGCCACCCTCGAACTCCTCGCCGACGAACTCGACCACCTCAAGGTCGAAGGCGCGGTCGCGGTCCGCGTCGTCGCGGCCGAGGCTGATGTCCGACGGGACGGGATGCTCCGCGCCCGCGCCGAAGTCCGCCATCCCGGCGTCGCGATCTCCTTCACCTCCCGCAAGCTCGGCGCGCTCACCTACCCGTGCGACGCGTTCCAAGGCCGCTGGCACGGCGATCCCGATTGGCAGGTCAACCTGCGAGCCATCGCCCTCGGCCTGAAGCACCTGCGCGCGTTGGATCGGTACGGGGTTGCGGCCCGCGGCGAGCAGTACGCCGGCTGGCGTGCGATCGAAGCGACCACCCCGGCCGGGTTCGCGTCGGTCGACGACGCCCTCCGCTGGCTCGGCAACTTCACCGACATGCCCACCGCCGGACACACCGACCGCGCGGTCAAGGATGCTGCGGCGCTGATGCTGCGCCGCGCCGCGCACAAGGCGCATCCGGACGTCGGTGGTGACCCGGCCGACTGGGCGAAGGTCGACGCGGCGCGGCAGCTGTTCAAGCGCGCGGGGGTGATCGCGTGACCACGCTGCAGCAGACGATCGGAGGTGTCGGGCTCGTGCTCGTCCTGCTCGCCATTGTCCTCGCGATCGACAAACGCCGCCCGATCCGACACCTCGACGACCAGCCCGAACCGCCGCACGTCGGCGGGCCGTGGCTCGGCGACGGCGACCTCAACCACATCACCGACGCGCGCATCGCCGCCGAATCCACGCTCTACCGAAAGGCCCGCTGATGAGCGCCCCCACCATGCACGCCGTCACCGTCTCCTCCGCCGACTGGCCAGCGTTCCAGGCGCACCTCGCGCACGGCGGATACCTCCTCAACACGATCCCGACCGCGCCGAGCCAAACCCCGCACCACCGGGTCGTCGGCCGCGACCTCACCGACACACCCATCACCCTCACTGAGCGGGAACTCGAAGTGCTCGAAGGGATCGCGGCCGGACGATCCAACCCGCAGATCGCGGCCGCCCTGTTCCTGTCGACGGACACGGTGAAAACGCATGCACGGCACCTGTTCAAGAAACTCGGCGTCAGCGACCGGGCCGAAGCCGTCGCGATCGGTTACCAGCAAGGAATCCTCGGCGGTGCCCGATGACCCTCATCGAATTTCCGGACGTGATCCAAGGCTCCGACGAATGGCTAGACCAGCGCCGAGGCATCGTCACCGCGTCCGTCGTCGGCCAGCTGGTCACGCCGAAAACGTTGAAGCCGGCGAACAACGATTCGAGCCGTGGCATCACCGTGCAGTTGGTAGCGGAACGGATCACCGGATATACGGACCCGACCTACGTCGGCGACGACATGCTGCGCGGCATCGAGGACGAACCGCGCGCTCGTGAGCTGTACGCCCAGGTGTACGACCGGCCTGTCCGCGACGTCGGGTTCCTTCTGCGGAAGGAGGAAACCTGGCAGCTCGGCTATTCGCCGGACGGTTTGGTCGGTGACGACGGGCTGATCGAGGTGAAGGCCCCGCGCGCCAAAGGGCACCTGCGCACGATCCTTTCCGACGAGGTGCCCGCCGAGCACATGGCGCAGTGCCAGGCCGGGCTGCTCGTGTCCGGCCGCGAATGGCTGGACTTCATCAGCTTCTCGGGCGGGATGCCGATGTGGCATAAGCGGGTGTTCCCGGACCCGGCGTGGCAGGACGCGATTGTCGCCGCCGTCGAGCGGTTCGAGGCGACGGCCGCCGAGATGGTCGCGGAGTACGCGGCCAAGACCGAGAGGCTGCCTGCCACTGAACGGATCACCTTCATGGAAATGAGGATTTGATGGACCTCACCGACAGCATCGCGCCGACGAGCGACCAGCTCGACGCGGTCGATCTCCTCGGAGGACCGCGGACCTTCACGATCGAGAAGGTGTCGAAGGGCAATGCTGAGCAGCCCGTCAACATCAAGCTCACCGAGTTCCCGCGGGTGTGGCGGCCGGGGAAGAGCATGCGCCGCGTGCTCGTCGCCTGCTGGGGGCCCGACGCGTCCACCTACGTCGGTCGCCGCGTGACCCTGTACTGCGATCCCGAGGTGCGGTTCGGCGGGCAGGCAGTGGGTGGTACCCGCATCAGCCACCTCAGCCACCTGGAGAAGAAGAAACAGGTGCCGTTGCTGGTGACGCGCGGCAAGTCCGCGATCTTCGTGGTGCAGCCGTTGGTCGAGACGACCGAGGACCGCGTTGCCGAGTTCAAGCGCGAGTGGAAGACCGCCACTCCTGCGCGGCGGAAGGTGATCGAAGCCGAGGTCGCCGCGCTGACGAACGCCGGAATCGTCGAGAGCACCGATCCGACGGACCCGACGTTGCCGGACGACCCGGACCTGACCGCTGGCGGTGAGGCATGAACGCACAGGAGCACGTTGAGGCCGCGGAGGCGTGGCTCGAAACCGGTGAGGAGCTGTGGCGTCGGTTCACCTACGACACCGAGCCGCGCAACCCGGGGCAGTTGCGGCGCGCGGAGGTCGCGATTGGCCTGTCGCAGGCGCATTCGGCGCTGGCGGCGGCGCTGCCTCTGGAAGACGTCCGGGTTGCTGTTGATGAAAGCCCAGTGCCTGCTGCTGCGGAAGCGCACACCGGCGGCGGGCACTGACGTGGCCGGGCGGGGCGGGCTCACCCCCTTCCCGCCGAGAAGCCCCGCCCGGCCACTACCCAACTTCATCGACACCGCCGATTCGGTGTCCGCAATTGGTGACAGCCACCCTGCCGTCACCACCGTCCAGGAAGGACAGAGCAAGTGAGATACGACGTCCAGAAGCTCCGCGAAGCCGTCAAGACCGCGATCGCGAACGAGCGTGGCGAACTCGAAGCCCGCCACACGCAGCGCGTCACCAACTACACCGAACTGAAAGACCGGTGGCTCGCCAAGCACAGCGAAACCTGGCGGCAGTTCGGTGTCCTGATCGGTCGTCGCATCCGGGCCGGGAAACCCATCACCCAGAAGGACATCCCTACCGACCGCAATGGGTACGGGCGGTACGCGACGTTCGACGAGACCGAGCCCGGGAAGTTCGTCGGCGGCCCGTCAAGCGACCTGCAGATCATCTCCGCCGCACTGCAGCTGATCACCGACGAGACGGTGACGCCGAACGAGCTGGCGAAGCTCGGCGTCCGCGCGTCGGAGCTGCGGACCGTCTTCTCGCTCGCCCGCTCCGACGCCTGATCTCGCGGGCCCGGTCATTCCCGATACGGCCGGGCCCGTGCACCACCCGAAAGGAGGCGAGATGGGCTACCGAGTTGACGGCCGACCAGTGCCAGGGCAACCGCCGTGCGTCGAACCGATCACCTACACCAGAGTGCTTTCCGCGTGCTGGCGCGGCGACCTCCCAGCCGAACAACTCTCGCCTGTCGACCGAGAAACCCTGATCTACGACCTGTGGTTCGCAGGCTGGACCGACGTCGAGATCGCCACCCACACCAGCCTCACGACCTACACAACGGCCCGGATCCGCGACCGCCTCGGACTCGCCCCGCGCCCAGCGCGGAAGGAGTCGTACGCCCGTGGCGCGTAGTCATGCCCGTCTGCTGTTCACCGTCTGGCAAGGACTGTCAGATGTGGACACTGATGCCGCGAAGCTCGCCTACTTCGCGGTGATGACGGAACCGCACACCACCCAGTGCGGATCGGGACCGGTGAGGTTCGGCCGGTGGCTGAAGAACCTCGGCTGGTCCGAGCAAACGTTGCGGGACGCGCTCGACGAACTCGACAAGAAACGCAAGGTACTGATCGACTGGGAGACCGACGAGTTCCTGCTCCGCAGCTTCATCCGCTCCGACGAGGTGTGGCGGCAACCCCAAATCCTCCGGGCCGGGTTGAAAGCCGCGCGGCAGATCGAGTCTCCTCGGCTGAGGCAGGAACTCGGCTACGAACTGCGCCGAATCCACGCCGAGTTCGTGCACGAGGTCGACGGCCTCACCTGGCAGGTGCTGTCGGGCGAGATGTTGCTGACCGCGGACGGGCTCGACGGCGGCGCTGGTGATCCGGCGATGCACGAGGAGATCGCGGTGCAGGCAGCCAACGCGGCCGGTGCTCTGGAGCGGGTCGAGGCAACTCGCCGGCCGCCGTCTCGATGTCCGAAGCATTTGGAGAATCCGACGACGCGGGCGTGCCGGGCGTGCGGTTCGGCACGGGACGCGGCTCGGGAATGGGATGCGGAGCAGTCCCGCGCGAAGGACAGGGCGCGCACGGCTGAGGCGCGTGCGAAGGCAGCGGAGCGGCGTGCCGCGATCGACGGCTGTGACCGATGCGACAAGGACGGCTACGTGGGGACCGCTTTGTGTGACCACAAGCCGCGGACGCTGAGACCGAGGAGGGCGTCGTGAGCCATCTGGACCGGACAGGCGACGAGGTGATTGTCGACGAGCACGAGTGCGACGGCGGTTTCGAGGACCGCAACGCGGATCCTCCGTTGCGTCCGTGCCTTATCTGCCGTCCGAAGCTCGCGTCGCACCTGCGGCGGCAGAAGACGTTCGGCCTGTACGAGGACAGCGCTCGTGAGGAACGCGAGCGCCACCAACGAAACGAGGAAGAATCATGAGCAACTTGGTAGAGCACGCCCGCCGTGAGCTGCAGTTGATCGGCGAGGACCCGGTGTACAGCGCGTCCTTGGTCGCGGCTGTCGCAGCGTTCGCTTCCTTCGGTCACAGCGGAGGGTCCGCTGAGATGGCCCGCGAGCAGCTGCACACTCTCCTCGCGTTCGGCAACCTGGCTCCGCTGACCGACGACCCCGACGAATGGCACAACCACGGCGAGATCTCCGGTACACCGCTGTGGCAGAACCGCCGCAACTCGGCGTGCTTCTCCAACGACGGCGGCAAGACGTACTACAGCGTTAACGATCCCAAGGACGACAACGGCGAGCTGCCGCGATACACCTCTGCGCCGAAGACAAGCGCGGCGAGACCGTGACCGCCGCCAGCATGCGCCGGTCGCTGCGGCGCGCTGTCGCTGTCGCCCGAGGCGACGCCTGGCGCACCTGCGCCGCGTGCGGCAACGGCTTCAGCGGCCGTCAGGAACCGACCACCAACCACCTCGAAACCATCGCTGGCGGCGAAGACGACCCGCGCCTGCTGTGCCCCGGATGCATCGACGCCGGTGTCGGTTGTCGTGCGCACGCCGCCGCCGGAATGGGTTGGGACCACAAGCGTTGTGAGTTCGCCCCGCCGACCGAGCTGTGGCCGACCGACGACAGCGACGCCGCACCCGGCCGGTCCGGGCCTTACTACCTCGACCCGCCCACGATCCCGATCCTGCCGGTCGTGCCGGTCGTGCCCATCCCTGAAGGCGTCCACGTGCTCGGCGACCAGCGGGACGAGCCTGAGGCGTTCATACCAATCCTGGACTCCTCCGGCCGGGGCGCGGAGATCATGCGGAAGTTGTTCGAGCCGCCGACGCCGGAGGAGGTCGCCGAGCGCCGCACCCGCGCCGAGGAACGCGAAGCCCGGGAAGCCCTCGCACGGCAGCTGGTCCTCGACCGGCACGCCGACCTCCTCGCGACCATCCCGGACGTCCCACAGAACAGCGTGATCCGTGCCCTGATCCGCGACCACGCGCCGAAGCTCAACGGCGAGAACCGGCTCGAATGCCGTGGTTGCGAGCAGGTCAACGGCTACGACGAGGACGGATGCGACGCCCTCTACTGGCCATCCGCGCCCTGCCCGACCTGGACCACCATCGAACGTTTGCACGGGAGCACCACGTGACCGACCAGTTCTACGAGCGGGCCGAGCAGCTGTGGCGCGGAATGCACCAGCGTTTCGACGCGATCACCGGCCGCGCCGTCCCGCTCACCGCAGCCGACCGCGTCGACATCGCGAAGATCGAAGCACGGCTGCGCGCTGCCGAACCCGCACCCGAGGTCGAACGCTGCGGCCTCACCGAACTCCCGACCGACCAGTGCTCGCACTGCCGACCCGGCGGCAACCGGCGACCCGCCACCATCGCCGGCCGATCCGAGATCTTCACCGCGTCCTACCCCGGACGCTGCTGTGTCTGCCGGGAACAGTACCGGCCCGGCGACACCATCGAACGACGCGAAGACAGCGGCTACAACGGACCCTGCTGCGCCCGGAGGACCCCGTGACCCGCAACCGCGCCTCAGCCAAAGCCGCCGGAACCCGCTTCGAAACCAGCATCGCCGGCTACCTCGCCGAGCAGGTCGACGACCGGATCGAACGCCGCGCCCGCAACGGCGGCAAAGACCGCGGCGACATCAGCGGAGTTCGCGCACCCGGCGGCGGCCGGGTCGTCCTCGAATGCAAGGACGTCGCCCGCACCGACCTCGCGGGCTGGACCGCCGAAGCCGAGATCGAACGCGGGAACGACGACGCCATCGCTGGTTTCGTCGTCCACAAGCGCCGCGGCACCACCGAGCCCGCACGCCAGTACGTCACCTGCACCGTCGCCGACCTCGCCGCGCTGCTCACCGGCCAGAGACCGCCGGAGGCGAAATGACGACCACGGGACGCCCGCACGGGCGTGCGAAGTATGTGATGGAGCACTGCAAGTGTGACGTGTGCACCCAGGCGAACCGCGACTACAACAAGCACCAGAAGCGGCAACGCGCCTATGGCCGCCCGGCATACATCGACGCCGAGCCCGCGCGCCAGCATCTGCGTGCGCTCAGCGAGGCCGGGATCGGGTGGCGTCGCGCCGCCAAACTCGCCGGGCTCCACGACTCCATCGTCAAGAGCATCCTGTTCGGCAGGCCCGGTCGCGTTCCGAACAAACGGATCCGCGCCGCTACCGCGGAGAGAATCTTCGCTGTCAAGTTCAGCGGCGACGCGTTGGCGGACAAGGCGGTCGTGGACATCACTGGAAGTCGGCGGCGGCTGCAGGCGCTCGTCGCGACTGGCCGCACACAGCAGTATCTGGCCGATCGGCTCGGGATGACGCCGGGGAATTTCTGGCTGGTCATGCAGCGGCAGACCAGGATCACGGCCGCGAAGCAGCGCCAGATCAATGCGCTTTACGACGAACTATGGGACACGCCTCCGGCCGATGATGTCGCGTCGCGTCACGCCCGCGCTTACGCGCGACGGCACGGCTGGGTGCCGCCGCTGGCGTGGGACGACGACACGATCGACGACCCGGATGCTGAACCGGTCGGTGTCGAGGAATCGCGTCGTAGGCCTGGCGGTCAGCCGAAGCTGCCGCCGGCGGATGAACTGCGGTGGCTGCTGACCCAGCAGTCGCGGTTGTCGGTGGCGCAAAGGTACGGGGTGCGTCCGGACGCGATCGACAATGCGCTCCGGAGGTCGGCGTGACGACGACCGACTTCGGCAGCCTGCTGAACACGGTGACTGTGCTCGCCGTGCCGTGCCCGCGCGGCCACGAGACCGAGGTGATGCGCGTGTACGAGCACGCGGCCACCTGGTCCTGCGGTGCGGTGACCTGGCTGCCGGAGATCCCCGGACTCCGGCACGGACGGTGCCCGGTGTGCGGTCGTATGACCGCGCTCCGCACCGATGGTCGCGTGCGTGCGCACGGGCGTCGTGGCGACGGCTGCGACGGATCCGGCCGGAAACCGAGAGTCATGACATGACGGCCCGGTGCAAGGCGGCGAAGTGCGGTCGTCCGCTCCGGTCGGAGAAGTCGAAGAAGCGCGGTTACGGCCCGGTGTGCTGGGGACGTGAGCACCCGACCGTGCCGTCGGGCCCGGTCACTGCCGACCACCCGGTCGATCCGAACCAGATCCTGTTACCGCTGGGGGTTTCCACTGTGGACGCTGAGACACGCAAGCAGGCGATCGACACCGTCGCACGGCATGCGCTGTTCCGGAAGCTCCGGCTCGCCGTGACGTGCGGGGAAATTCTTTGGGAGGACTATCCCGAAATCGACGAACGAGACTGGAACCTTGTCCTCGAACGGGTTCTCGCGATTGCGACCTCGATGCGCCCTGCCGACGAGCAGTATCGGGTTGCGTACGAGCACCTGACGGGCGTCACAGTTGAGGATGGGGGCGCGGCCAAATGACCGACATCGTGGACTTGATCGACGAGGTGACGACCCCGGTGTGCGGCTGGTGCTCGGTGCCGCTGTCGTCGGATGGCGCGTCGCTGGACTTCTGTACGGAGGATTGCCATACCCGTTGGCACGCTGAGCGTTCGGAGCGGCTAGTCGGAAGCGGTGAGTGCGGGTACGGGGTCTTCCTGGACGCGTCGGTCGTTTGGAGAGACCCGGTTATGCCGACGGACAGGCTGAGGGCGCAGGTCATCGATTCGTTGTCGGAACCGGTTCCCGTGCGAACGTCAGCGGAGATCATCTACGACTTCAACGTCGACCTTCATCCGTTCCGAGAGGCGTTGGAACGGAACCTCGCGCAGATGTCCCGCGCGTTCGACATCCCGCTGCCGGTCCTGATGTCCGGAGCGCAGCCGAATGAAATCGAGGACGCGGCGGAGGACGCGCGACTCGGGCAGATCTTGCTCAACGAGCCGTCCCTCGCCGATCGGATGCAGGCGGCGCTCGAAGCACGCCGGCACCGGAACACCGGGCCACGCCAGCAACCCCGCGCCCCGAAGCGCATCGACGCGAGGAGGACCCGATGAACACGTGCGCGACTGGTTGTGGCCGCCCGACTGACACTGCGCTGTGTCGTACCTGCCTTGACACGCTCACCAAAGCGTTGCGGGACATCGAATGGCTATACCCCGAGTTGGACGTGACCATCACCCGGCAGGCGAAGACGACGCGCGGCGGCGTCGGCTTCGTCACCGGCGGGGGCGGGTCGCCGATGCCGTTGCACCTCGGCGCGTCGAGCCTCACCGACGATCTGCGCGACAACCTCGCCGGCTGGGTGCAGAACCTGTGGGAGGACTACGCGGTCGACCACACGCCGATCGACGTGGCGGTCCACCCGTTGCCGTTGGCGCGGTGGCTGTTGCGGCACCCGTCGTGGATGGCCGGATGTGCTTATGCTGCTGAGCTTTTCGCTGAGATCACGTGGCGTGTGGAGAGCGCGCGGCGGATGGTGTCCGGCCCGTTGGACCGGGTCTATCTCGGGATTTGCTCGGCTGATGTCCGGGTGGTCGAGGAGTTCGACCCGGACGCCGAGCAGCTCGAACGCTGCGACCGCGACCTGTACGGCCTGCCGAACCGGGCATCGGTGGTGTGCCCGGCGTGCGGGTGGGAGTGGGACATCCAGGAGCGCCGGGACTGGATGCTCCGCGCGATGGAGAACCAGTTGTTGACCGCGACCGAGCTGTCGCGGGCGTTGCCGACGTACCTGGACCGGGAGGTGACGGCGTCGATGATCCGCGGCTATGCGGCACGGGGCCGTCTGGTGCAGCACGCGGATTCTGAGCCGTCGGAAGACGACCTGCTCGACGTGCCTTCGTCCGGTCGGGAGCGGCGTCGAGTGCCGCGCTACCGGGTGGGTGACGTACTCGATCTCCTTGCCGCGCAATCCATCCCGCAAGCGTCATGACCAGCTCCGCCAGGAGCCCCGAAACCCCGAAGGAACACCAAATGCCTGAATCGACAGAGCCCAGCCCACGAGAGAAGGCGCTAGCCGCGATCTCCGACGGCACCGGGAAATCCCGGGAGCAGGCCGAGGCGTTTCTTGACCTCGCCCGGTCAGCGTTCGCCCGCCGTGGCTGGGTCCCGGGCGAGCCGCTGAACGATGAGCAGCTCGGCGAGCGGCTCGACACGTTCCTGGGAGCGTCCGACAGCGAGGAGAAGCCCGATGCCTGACCAGACCGAGAACGCCAGCGAGCGGCCGAATGCGGGCCAGGAAACGGCACGCGCGGATGTGCTCCGCCATCTCATCCACCTCTACGAGATCGACCTCGAACAAGCCGAGAAGCGTGCCTCGTCGTGGTGGGAAGCGGCGAAGGACATCTACCGGCGTAGCCGTGCCGAGGCTGCCGAGTTCATGGGCACATGGGAGGAAAACCTGCGCCAGGAACGCGCCCGCGCTGATGCCGCGGCGGCGGAGCTGCGGGACGTCAAGGCGCAGCTCGAAGAGTGGACGCTGCAGGAGAACGACCAGGCTCGCCGCGCCGATGCCGCGGAGGCGAAGCTGCGGGACGCCGAGAAGATCCGGTTCAACGTCGATCGAATCCTCGACGATGCGCTCGGCCCGAACGTCGAGGACGGCGCGGGCATGGGGCTGGCCGGAGAGGTGGCGCTGCTCGCGGAGCGGAAGAAGGCCGTCGAGGACCGCCTTGATCAGGTCCGTGTGGTGCTGCTCGAAGGCGGCCAGGACGCGGCCAGCGTGCGCAGGGAAGCGCTCGCGGTAGTGCTCGGCGAATCCGATCGGATCGGGCATCGGGGCGACCACCAGCGCCGCGCGAAGCTGGCGGAAGAACGGCTCGCTCAGGCCCTGGAGTTGTGCAAGCAAGCTTGCACTGAGCGTGACGCCGACCGGGCGAAGCTCGACGAGATCCGCGCCGTGATCGCCGAGGCGTACGAAGTGATACCGGTGACCACGGGCATCCGGATGAAGCGTTGGATCACGAATCCGCCGGTGTACTTCGATCGCATCCGCGAGGTCGTCGAGCGCACCACCACGGAGACCGACCAGCCGTCCCTGGCTGCCGCTGATGCGTGGGCCCGCGAGTGCGACGCCACCGAGGAACGTCTCGCCGAGGCGCAGGAAACCGCCGCCGCGGAAGTGGACGCCGAGCGGTCCGCCTACGACATGGACCCCGACATCGACGAACCGGAAGACGAGGAGGACAGCCGTGGCTGACGGCTTCACGTTCTACCGCTACCTCACGGGCAACCCGCCGTACCGGCGCACACCGACTGGACGGTTCGAGCAGTTCAGCATCGGGCTCCACGGCTGGATGCAGTGCAACCAGAACGACCGCGGCCTGACCCGGATCGCGCCCGCGTTCCTGCCCAGTTACGCGCGGCCCCACGCCTACGCGCCAGCCGTCGACACCCGCGCCCGCCGTGTCCGTGAGGGGAGCCACGAGCAATGACGTGGATCTACGAGAGTTTCGAGACCGGCTTGTGGACGGTCGGGTTCTACCGGCCGGACGGGTCGTTTGCCCCGGCCACCGACCACAGATCCGAAGAGGAGGCGGCGCAGCGCGTGCACTACCTGAATGGCGGCCGTGAGGGGAGCCCCGACCATGGCTGACTACACCGGACGTCATCCCAGTGACGCGGATGAGCGCGACCCCGGCTTCTGCCGGTGCGGTCTCGGTCTCGACGCGTGGGTGCACATCGACACCAAGCGGTACACCGAAACACCGCTGACCCGCGAGGTCTGGAACGACCTTCGCGGCGGCCCCGAGGGGAGCCCCGACCATGAGTGAGCTTGCCGATCTGCTCGTGAAAACGGCTGTCGATTCAGCGATGTCCGCACCGACGGCCGACGGGTGGAAGTGCGCTCGCCGCGACGTCGCCGCCGTGCTGCATGTGCTGGCAGAAGACGACCGGTGGACCCGGAACGACGCGATCTTCCTGATCGAGCTGGCCGACGAGATCAAGGAGTGCCCCGACGATGAGTGACCAGACACTCCGCGTGCCCGAACTGTGGTGGAGCGCGAGCGAAAAGGCGTTGTGGGAGAAGGACGACGACGGCTACTTCTGCCCGGACTACTACCCGGTCAAGGCCAGTGACGAGCTGCCCGCCGACGCCGTGAAGCTCGTACCCGCTGGAGACCCGATGAGCTACACCGACAAGCTCAACGAGATCCGCGAGGTGATCGTCGAATTCGGCCAGCTGGACAAGGCGAACCAGACCAGCGCGCTGGAGACGCTGGAAAAGATCGACGTCATACTCGACCGCCCCGCTGCCGGCTCGGTTGAGCGACCGTGCGCGTCGTGCCTGACTCTCGGCCACTGC
Organism: Amycolatopsis sp. VS8301801F10; assembly: GCF_046195355.1. Lineage (NCBI taxonomy): Bacteria > Bacillati > Actinomycetota > Actinomycetes > Pseudonocardiales > Pseudonocardiaceae > Amycolatopsis > Amycolatopsis sp. VS8301801F10. Next base: position 4,311,911 of record NZ_CP176065.1, read on the forward strand.
CAACGGGGCGACGAATGCGATGTCTCGTGGACCGCTGCCGCCCCTGCGGAACCCCGCGAGGACGTGGTGGCGCTGGATGCCTACCGGTCGGTGGTCGCCGCGCTCAAGGGCAAAGAAGCCGCTCTGGAGGAGATCGAGGCCGCGCTCGGGATGAAGCTCGCGGCAGGCGAGCCGTACTCGCGGCTGGCCGAGGTGATCCGCGAGCGGCTCGCCGACGCTCACGGTCAGGTGGTGGAACACCGCGAGTGTTCGTGCTTCGTCACCCCCGAATCGCTGTGGACCAAGCACTACGACGCGACTGAGCCGGGCAGCATGATGGAACCCAACCCCGAATGCCCCGTCCACTTCGGTCAGGCGGTGGAACACCGCGAGGACTTCGTCGAGGCCACCGAGCGGGCGCTCCGCAACAAGCAGCAGCTGCCGCGCCCGTGGGAGGTCGCGGGCACGGTCGAACACACACCGGAGATGCAGGCGGCGTTGGAACGCCTCGCACCAATCATGATCCCGAACCCGAACGCAGGGAAGCCGATCCCGATCTCCGAACTCGGTCAGGTGGTGGAACACCAGCCGGCGGCCGACAGCGCGCTGCCGATCGTTGAACGCGCTCGGGAGTTCTGTGCCACTCAGGTACTGATCGAGGAACGCGACAAGAACGCTGCCGAGCGGGACCAGTTGCAGGCCCGCATCGGAAAGGCCCTTGCCGCGTGCGGTGGCACGGACGACGAACGCCGGATCGCCCGCATCCTCCGCGGCGAGGAGGACAGCCGTGGCTGATTTGTACCAGGCGGGCGCGACCATTGACGGCGACTGGATTGCCGGCCTGCTGGCACCCGCCAGGCCCCTGACCGTCGAGGACGTCCTCGGCAGCCTCGCCGAGGCGTGCAACGGGGTGCCGGTGACGGCGGCTGTCGTTCCGGGCGACGACGGCCGGGTGCGCGGCATGGTGCTGTACCGGCACCCCAGTGTCACCCACGGCACCCCGTCGATCCCTGTGCACGGCGGGTTGGTGGCGTTCTTCCGCCGCCGCGGATGGACCAGGCGGATCGTCGTCGGACCCACCAGTGCGGTGACTGTCGCGATGGGACTGCGCGAGGGCTACAGCCCGGATGCTGCGGTGCACGAGCACGGCGAGGTTGAGCAGGCGTTGCGCCGCGCCCGCGCGCACAGCGTCTCGGTGCAGACGGTGACGCTGATGTCCGCGCGCCGGCTCCCAGACGGCCCGCAGACCCACCAGGAGCCGGGTGTTCTGCTCACCAGCCCGCACGTCTCGGACCTCGCCGTGATCCGGCGAATCGCCGCCGACCTGCGCCAGCACCAGATCGTCGTCATCGACCACCGCCAGCGCGCCACCTACACCCTGCGCCAGGAGGACCGGTGAAACTCCGCATCGAGGGCGCCGAGGCCGAGATCAGCCTGACACTCACCGGCAAGGAGCCCCAGACGTGACTGATGAATCGAGCGTGAACGACTACTCGAAGTGGGTCACCGACGGCCAGCGGGTCGAGGCCCGCTACGCCACCGGCAGCGGTGTCCACGCCACTGGCTACGTGTATGCCTACGCCGACCGGCCGACTGTCCACATCGTCCAGCCGGACGGCGGCGAACTGAGCTGGATCGCGGACCTGTGCGTCCCGGTCGACGGAGGATCGAACGACGCCCGCAACGCCGCACTCGCGAAGCGCGGCACCGGCGGCACAGTGTCGGTCGCGGCGAGCCAGCTCGAGCAGGAGGTCGCGTATTGGCGGGGCCGGGCCGAAGCCGCCGAGAAACGGCTCAAGGACGCCTCCGAGTTCTTTCCGGACAACCCGCCGGAGCCGCCCGTCGGCACGCAGTACCTCCATCGTGATGGCACGATCGCTTGGGAGCGCCGCGAGGACGGATGGCACTGCGGGCGCACTGGCTGCCGGAACTGCCCGGCTGAGTGGATCGAGGCGCTGGACTTCGGCATCATCGGACTTTCAGAGAGGAAGCTTCCCTGATGGATGACCTGATCGCGTTCCTCCGCGCCCGCGTCACCGACGAGCAGGCCGAGATCGAACCGCACCTGGAGAACCCGTATGCCGGGCTCAGCGACGACGAGCTGCACCAGCGGAATGCGCACCCGGCCTACGAATACAAGACCCTGGAGGGCCAGCGGAAGGCGTGGCGCGAGGTCGACGACCCGCCGGAGGGCGGGGGCTGGGAGCTGAACACGACCAGCGTCGACCTGGATGCGTTCGAGCGGTTCGACTACACCGAGGAACGCTACTGGCGCCGCCTGCGCCCGGACGGCACCCGTCGCGAGTGGACCCCGCCGGGGATGTGGCGTCGTCGCGCAGCCGAGATCGACGCCAAACGACGGATCATCGACCTGCACTCGCCCGACAGCGACTATCTCCCGGACTGCAAGACGTGCTCGTGCGCAGGCGCGCTCGCGGGGACGGACTGCATCAACACCGTCAAGTGGCCGTGCCCGACACTGCTCCTGCTGGCCCTGCCGTACGCCGATCACCCGGACTACCGCGAGGAGTGGCGGCCGTAGGTTCACACCTTGAGTCGATGCATGTCCACCGGGACGACTGGCAGGCTCAGCCCGGTGGACGATCAAAACGACGCGGCACGCCGAGCGCTCTCCGACGCTGTATTCCGACAAGGACTCACGCTCCCCAGCAACCGCAGCGTGACCAGCCCTGACGGCCAAGGTGAGCCACCAGAATCGGACCACCCCGACGACGATCTCGCCGCAGCCGCCCGCTTCACCATCGACCGCATCAACGAAGCCAGACGCACCGCATCCGTCCCCGAAGGAATCCGGGACCTCGACGGCCGCCGCGAACTCATCGAAGTGTGGCGAGCCAACCGCTGGCACCACGACCAACCCGACCCGCTCTACACCCGGCTCCCGTTCCTCCTCGCCCGAGCATGGTGCACCCATCCTGAGTACAACCGGGACTGGAACTACCGGTAGCGGCTACGCATCCCTGGCGCTCGCGTCCAGCATGTGCCCGCAATACTGCGGCTCGCCCAGCCGAATCGGCACGTCGGTTCGCAACGCAGCCCAGAACGCCCGCGCCCGCGGCGTGCGATCCAGCACCGTCGTCGACCACCCATAGCCCGGCCCGCGCGACAACGCCGCCGCCACGAGCAGCGACCCCACGCCCCGCCGACGACAGTCCTCATCGACCCGCACCTGCTCGATCACGCCGAGCCGGTCCACCGCGCACAGCTGAACGTCCACATCGCCGACCGGTTCGCCGCGCACCTCGAGCGCGATCTGCCCGACGCCGGCCGCGGTCGACGGCGGGCGCGCCACCAATCGCAGCCGTGACCGGCCGTTCCCGACCTGCTCGTGCGCGAGCGTGAGATCGACTTCGAGCCAGCTCGTGCGCGGCAGGTGCAGGTCCGAGCAGACGTTGCACGAATGGTGGTGCTCCCACAGGTTCGGGTTGAACGACGCGTTCCGGCCCGCGATGTCGAGCCGGTGCCCATTCAGACAGCACTCGTGCCGCAACGCTGGGCGTATGGGCAGGTCAAGGCGCGATACAGGTGGGGCGTCGGACTGGTCGTGCACGATCGGAGTATGCCCCACAGCTTGCCCGGAGTCGAACACATGTTCTACGGTCGGGTGAGTCGGGCCCGCTCCACCCCGAGGCGGGCCCGACACCCCATCACAATCCGGACACCCCGGTAACAGCCATAGGCGCGGGTGCGACTCAACCCCCAGACTCAGTCGAGGGGGAACCCCGCCATGACACAAGCCGCAGGCAGACCCGCACTCACCAAACCCGCCATCGCGCTCATCGCCGTCGTCGTCCTCGCCGCGGTCGCCGGCGTCATCTGGCTCGTCCGCGCGAACAGCGACCCCGCGCCCACTGACTACCAGGTCACCGTCCGCGGCAACATCTCCGCCAACTGGAACGACAGCGGAACCGGCGCGGGCAGCATCGACGTCAGCACGGGTGCCGCGACGCAAACCATCCACGCCGGCAGCTTCACTCTGACCGTCGAGTCGACGCTGCCGAACGGCGCGTCGTGCGTGGTAAAGGACGCCTCCGGGAAGGTCGTCGCCGAAGACGGCGCGCTGCCCGCAGCCGGGACGAGCGGGCTCTCGGCCAGCAGCACGGCTACCTGCAGCGTGCGCTAGCCGTGGCCTACGAAGCGGGCGACGAAGTCCTCCTCGAGCTTGGCCGGTTCACCTGGGATGCGATGCATCTCGAGGACGCTGTGATCCAGCTCAGCATGGTGATCACGATGAACCTGGAGCCGGGGTTGCTGGTGAGCCAGTACGTCGAGAGGGCGCGGGCTGAGCTGGATCGCTGGCCGACGAGCGAGGCACGTGCTGAGGTTCTGGCGTGGCTCAACGACGCGATGACGGCGCTCGACGAGGAGCGGAACGAAGTTCTGCATGCGCGTCCGGAGGTGCTGTTCGACCCGCGGTCCGGCGAGTGGAGTCGTGCGCTCGGCGTCACGCCTCGGCGGGCGACGAAGAAGCGGGCCGCACGGGGGTATCAGCGGCGTCCGCTCGAGGTGGAGCACCTGCGCGCGGCACGTCACCGGATGGCGTTGTTGGACATGAGGTTCGCTGACATCGACGTCGCGGTGTGGGCCGCGCACCCGAGCCAGTCGGGCTGTGTGGAGGGTTCGCCGTACCCTTTGCCGAACCCTTCCGGGAATCCTTCGAACGGGCGAGCCTGACCACAACATGTTGTGGTGTCGAACCCTTCGCGAACCCTACGCGCAGGGTATGGCGAACCCTTCGCCGAACCCTCTCCCGGCATCACCCGACGGAAGGATTCGGCGAACCCCTAGTGGTAGTGGTAGGGGAAGTGGTTCTGTTCCGTTCCTGAGGTGGTTGAGTTTCTGGGTCGCGCACGCACACACGCCCGCGCGTACACACGCGCACGCGATGCGCCCCACGCCCGACCCGACCTGCGCCCGGCGAAGGATCATCAAACCGGGTGATTGCGCTCGACCAGCGCGAACGCAATGATCAGCCATCATGCGGATCAGTGGGTCGGTCGAGCAGTAGCTCCCACCACCACCGCGACACTCCCGCCCCGAACGGAGTTCGCCCCATGCCCAGCGCCCTGCACGTCCAGCCGCCAGCCTTCCGCGAACCTGTGGCCCTCGGTCCGACCGGCGAGACCGAGACGATGTACCCCGACGCCGCCATGGCCGGCGCGTTCGTCGGCGTGATCGACCACGAGGAGCACGTCGGCATCCATGCCCGCGAACGCGCCGGGCGGCAGGTGCTGATCCTGCTCAGCCCAGACGACGCCCGCCTCCTCGCTGCCGAACTCATCCGCCGCGCCGACCGGGAAGCCTGACCCCCTGGCCGATTCCAGGAACCCCCACCCCCTTCGGAACGGACCCACCCCGTGCCGACATGGACCTGCACACGACCAGGCTGCCCCCAACCATCCGCCACACCCGGACACCGCGGCCCCTGCCAACGCCACACCCAGCAAGACCAACGCCACCGAACACGCACCAGCCCCACCAACCGCGACCGCGACTGGACCGAGATCAACCGCCGACGCGCCGCAGTCAAAGCCCACGTCGCCGAGCACGGCTGGATCTGTCCCGGCTACCGCGTCCCAGCCCACCCAAGCCACGACCTCACCGCCGACCACGTCACCCCCGTCGCACGACGCGGCCCACCCGACGGACCACTCACCGTCCTCTGCCGATCCTGCAACGGACGCAAAGCAGCACGCTGACCGAGGAGCCGACAGTGATCACCACCGACGGACACCTCGCGATGGTCACGATCAACCGCGAGACCGGCGAAGCCAACACGATCACCTACCGCGTGACCGGCTACACGCCCAGCTGCGACGACCAGGGCGACGACATCCTGCACGCGGTCGACCAGCACGGTGCCGCGTACGAGATCATCACGCGACCAGTCGGCAAGGCCGAGCAGGGCAGGGCACGGGCAGGCACCACCACCAGCGTTGTCGATCATCAGAAGTCGATCACATGAAGATCAAAAAGTGATCAACATGTGCATGATCAACCACCCCGGGGGCAGCCCCCACCCCCCCGGTCAACGCCACATTCGCCCCGGGCAAGGGCGGATCGCGCGCCGACAAAACTCCGGGGCCGTCGTAACCGGCTGACGATCAACGTCGCCGGACGACCATCGAACCACCCCTTGGCTGGCGTGGGTGAGCCCCGCGGCCGGGCAGCTTCTCGGGTTCCACGCGCCCGATGCTCGGCCACCTCGTCATGATCGGGTGCCGGACAGAGCCCGGTACAGCCCTCGGCCCAGGCCAGCGCACTGGCAGGACGCGGAGGGCATCCTCGATGAAGCGCTTCTCGATCGCCACCGATCGGATCGGCCCGCGCTGCTGGTGCTGGGTCGTCGTCCACCCGGACCTCGACCACTTCCGCGCCGCCGCGATCCGCACAGCACCGTGGCACGGGACCGCGTACTGGGACGGCTGCCTGGGCTGCTTCCAGCCCGTCGCCTACCGGGAACGCCACGATGGCGAAGCCTGGGTCGGACGGTGGCCGGCGAATGGCTACGCCGGGATCCTGCGCCTCGCCGAGGGGCATGTCAGTCCGGAGATCGTGGCGCACGAGCTGGTGCACGCCTCCGCGCAGATCTACCGGATGAATGTGGACCGCGACGTCCGGCTCGGCGACGACTGCGGCGAGCGGGAAGAGCAGCTGGCCTACATCTACGGCGAGCTGTTCGCCAGCCTGCCCCGCGACCTCCCTTGACCGCAGACCGCCGGGAGGTGACCGCCGTGGGCACCACTGGCCGCCCGAAGAAGCCGACCCAGCTCGCTGTCCTGCACGGCGACCGCAAGGACCGCATCAACGCCAACACGCCGAAGCCGTCGGAGTTGACCGTCGAGCCGCCGTCGTGGCTCGGCGAGCAGGCCGTCGAGGTCTGGCAGCACCTCGCCCCCGACCTGAAAGCGAAGGGCGTGCTCACCGCCTGGGACTGCGAAGCGTTCGCGGCCTGGTGCGACGCCGTCGTCCGCCGCCGCCACGCCTCGAAGCAGGTGCAGACCCACGGCGAAGTGATCGAGCTGCCGGTGTTCAACAAGAACGGCGAGCAGACCGGCTACCGACTCGGGAAGAACCCGTGGCAGCAGATCCTCGACGCTGCGGACGCCCAGATGCAGAAGTACGCCGCCCGCTTCGGGCTCACCCCGAGCGACAGAGCAGGCCTGTCCATCGGGGAGGCGTCCCACGATGCAGACGACGACCTCCTCACCGGCTGACTACGACCTCGACGCCCGCTGGCGCCCGGACGACGACAGCGGCCCCGTGTGCGGGTACACGTTCCGCGGCAAGCGCTGCCCGAAAAACGGTGCGCACTACTGCGAACCGCGCGCCGACCGCGTCGTCACGTTCTTCGCGCGGATGCTGGTCCACGTCAAAGGACCGCTGAAGCGCACCCCGTTCCTGCTGCTCGACTGGCAGGAATACGAGATCATCCGGCCGCTGTTCGGCGAAGTGCAGTGGTCGAGCGAGTGGAATACCTACGCGCGCCGCTACCGCATCGCCTACATCGTTGTCGCCCGCAAGAACGGCAAGTCCGAGATCGCGGCGGCGATCCAGCTGTACATGCTCGTCGGCGACGACGAAGAATCCGCCGAGATCTACTGCGCGGCCAAGGACACCAAGCAGGCCGGGAAGGTGTTCGAGCCCGCGCTGCGGATGGTTCAGCTGTCGCCGAGGCTTTCCAAGCGGCTCAAGCACATCAAGAACGCGCGCCGGCTTGTCGACGAACTGTCCGGGTCGCACTACGAGATCCTCACCGCGGACGCCGAGGGCGAACTCGGGCACAACCCGCACGCGTTCAACCTCGACGAGGTGTTGTCCCAGCCGGACGGGTCGATGTGGGAAGCGATGACCACGGCGGCCGGCGCGCGGTTGCAGGAACTGATGTATGCCACGACGACCGAGACCGACGACGACAGCTCGTTCGGCGCGGACCTGATCGACGAGGCGGAGAAGACGCAGGAGGACCCGAGTCGGGCGCCGCACGTCTTCAGCTTCGTTCGGAAGCTCCCGCACAGCAACGACGACCTCGAGCGGTTGCGCGCGACGTTCCCCGGCCACCCGCACCTCCCGGTCAGCACGGACCCGTTCGACGAGCGGAACTGGAAGTGGCCGAACCCGGCGCTCGACCAGTTCAAGTCGCGGGACGCGCTGCGCCGGCAGGCGTTGGACGCGAAGAACGATCCGGCGAAGGAAAACGGGTTCCGGCAGTTCCAGGTGAACCAAAGGGTCGCGCAGAAGTTCCGCTGGATGCCGATGCACCAGTACCGCGCGTGTGGCGGCGACGCCAACGACATCTGGCTCCGGCCGGACTACCACCGCGACCGGCTCGTCGGTAAACCGGCGTGGGCGGGGTTCGACCTCGCGGCCCGTTCGGACCTGACCGCGTGGTGCACGCTGATCCCCGAAGGCCGATGGATCCACGCGCTGTGGCGGTTCTGGCTCCCGGAATCCGCGCTGAAGGAGCTGGACAAGAAGAACGACGACAAGTTTTCGCGCTGGGTCAAAGAGGGTTGGATCGTCGCGACTCCAGGCCCGGTCGTCGACTACGAGCAGATCTACGGCGACGTCCTCGAGGACGCGAACGACTTCGACCTGCAGGCCGCGGACTGTGACGTGTGGTCGTCGGCGCCGGTGATCCAGCGGATCGAGCAGGACACCGGGCTGTGGGAGATAGAGGCGTACAAGAACGACTTCCAGTCGATGACGCTCGGGATGAACGAGCTGATGGCGCTGGTGAAGACGGACCGGTTCCTGCACCACGGGAACCCGGTCGCGGAGTTCTGCTTCGACTCCGTCGAGGTGCGAAAAGCACCGTATAACCCGGATCTGATCCGGCCGGACAAGCCGGAGCGCGGCAAGGTCGGGAAACGAATTGACGGCGTGCCCGCCGCGGCGATGGCGTGCAACGCGATGCTCCGCAAACCGCTCGTGGACGAAGAGCCGCAGAAGGCCCAGATCGTGGTGTCGAGCCGAGGGAGGACCGCGTGAAGCTCTCCGACCTCACCCCGAAGCAGTGGTACGACCGGCTCGCCGCGAAGACCAGCCACCAGTGGGAAAAGGCAATCGACTGGTGGAAGTACATGGATCTCGAGCAGCCGCTCATCTACGTGGCGCGGATCCTCGCCGAGCAGGACGACCGGTTCCCGCCGCTGCTGCTTCCGTGGCCGGAGCTGGTCGTCGAGACCGTGGTCGAGCGGATGAAGCTCGAGGATTTTCTGCTCACCAACGAGGAATCGGTTGACGACCTCGGAAAGTGGTGGGCGGCGAACGACATGCCGACGCAGTCGCCGGAGGCGTGGGAAGCGGCGAGCACCGGCGGCGAGCATTTCTTCATGGTCGGGCCGGACGGTCCCGGCGGGATGCCGATGCTGACGACTGAGTACGCCGACCAGGTCGCGGTGGAGCTGGATCCGCGGACCAGGCAGCCGATCGCCGGTCTGAAGCTTTGGCACGAGGAACAGAGCGATAGCTCGCGGGTGCTCTACGGAGCGCTGTATCTGCCGGGGTGGCCGGGCGCCACCGATCGCCGATTCGGCCGCGGCATGGTTTACGAGTTCGTGAACGGCGAAGTGGAGTCGTCGAGAAAACTCGAAGAGTGGTCGGCGACGATCGCGAACGACATGAGCCTGCCGTCGGTGCCGTTCGTTCCGATTCTCACGAAGCCCCGTCGCGGCGAAGGACGATCTGACCTGTTCGCGTTGAAACCGCTCGTGGACGCCGCGAACCAGTTCGCGACCAACATGATGGCCGCCGGCGAGCACCACGCGGTCAGTCGGAAATACGCGGTAGGTGTGTCGGCGAAGGACTTTGTCGACGAGAACGGCCAGCAGGTCCCGCTGTGGAAGGTCGCCATGGGCGACGTCTGGGCGGTTCCTCATCCGAAGCGCGACAACCGGAACGACAACCCGTTGCCGGTGCAGATCGGCCAGTTCTCCGCGTCGGACCTGCGGAACTTCCACGAGAGCCTGAAAGTGCTCGCGCAGTTCACGGCGTCGAAGTACGGGATGCCGCCAGCAATGATGGGCTACAGCTCAGACAATCCGCCGAGCGCAGAGTCGATCATGTATTCGCTGGAGCGGCTGATCCTGCGCACCGAGGCGCACCACACTTGGTACGGCGGTTCTGCCCGCCGCGCGGCGCAGATTTCCTGGGCGATCATGGGTAACGAGCCGCAGGCGATCGCGGGGATGACGCCGAAGTGGAAGTCCGCGGCGATGCCGACGATTGCGTCCGCGATGGACGCGGCAGTGAAGGGCGTGCAGGGCGGGATTTTCGATGCCGAAGAAGCGTGGGACATCCTCAGTTTCTCGCCCCAGCGGCAGAAGCGTCTCCGCGAACGCATGGGCCTGAACCGGACCACGTTCGTCCAGAGCGCGGACGACCTCCGCAACCTCGACGTCGGCGGCGGTGCTGGCGTGAACCCGGCGGTGCCCAGTGCTCCCGTCCCCGCTTTCTGACCTCGCGAACCGGTACGGGGCGGTCACCGACAACGCCACCCGTGACGCACTCGCAGCGCTGGCCGACGCGACTCGCAGCACGACGTCTCCCGAAGCGTGGCGTGACGCCATCGCGAACATCGCGCCGCGGCTGCTGCAACTTCAGACCGACGTGGCCGGGGTCGCGGACGCCTACGTCGCCAAAGCGCTGCAAGTCCAAGGCGTGGGGCCTGCCGCGGGCGCCGTCGAGGTGAACGCGGCAGGGTTCGCCGACCTCACCGACGGCGGCGGCTCGTGGATGCGGAACCTGATCTACGCGCCGATCTCGACACGAGCAGCGAACCGCAGCCTCGGTGTCGTCGAGGCGCAGCGGCGTGCGCAACTGGTCGCGACGTCGATCGTCCTATCCGGCATCCGCGACACGGGCCGGGCCGCGATCGGCACCGCGATGTGGTCGCAAGGCGCACTCCACTACGTGCGCGTGCTGAACGGCGTCACCTGCGCCCGGTGCGCGGTCCTCGCCGGCCGCCGCTACCGGGTGTCGGCGTTCCAGCGCCACCCGCGATGCGACTGTCGCATGGTGCCCGCCGCCGAGGAACCGGCGAAGAACTGGACGGTCGACCCGAAGGACTACTTCCGGTCGCTGTCCACACAGGACCAGGACAGGGTGTTCACCGCCGCGGGCGCACAAGCGATCCGCGACGGCGCGGATATCTCGCAGGTCGTCAACGTCCGCGAGGGCGTCACCAACGGCATGGCCTACGGCCGCGAAGTCCAGGTCAGCACCGTCGGCACGACGCGCCGAGCCGTGTTCGGCGGTTACGAAGTCCTCGAGGACGGCCGGTTCCGGAAGCGAGCGGACAGCGAGCTCCGCCGCACAGTCCGGACCGGCGACCGCGGCAGCCGCTACTGGCGGACTAAAGCTCCCCGGCTGATGCCGGACGAGATCTACCGCCTGGCCGACGAATTCGGCTGGGACCGGGCGGAAGTGCTGCGCCAGCTGCGGCGCTTCGCCTACCTGCTCTGACACGCGACGTGCAGGGCGCATCCTCGACGCGCGACGCGCGAGGACGACCCATCGGAGGACCGCGCGATGCGCACGAACACCCTGCCCACCCACCCGAGCATCGTCGACCCGCGGACGGGCGATCCGCTGCGCGCTGTCGGCATCGTCGGAGGCCGTCCTGTGTGGCCGGTCATGGGTGCGTCCGACCCGATCCCCGGCGGCAGCCAACCGGCTGCTCCGTCGGCGGCGCCACCCGCGACGGGGACGCCCACGCCGCCCGCACCCGCCCCGCCCGCCGCCGGAACCCCGGCACCAGGCACGCCGCCCGCCGGCCCGCCGACGACACCGCCCGCGGCGACCGGAGGCGCGACGCCTCCGGCGAACCCCGCGGATCAGCCGCTTGGCGAAGCTGGGCTGCGCGCGTTGCAGGCCGAACGGGATCGGGTTGCGCAGCTCGAGCGCGATCTCGCCGCGTCGAACCAGAAGGTAGCCGAGTTCGAGCAGGCGGGGATGAACGACCTGCAGAAGGCACAGGCCAAGGTCGCCGAACTGGAGCAGAAGCTCGTGACCGAGAGCACGGAGCGACTCCGGCTCAAGGCCGCGACTGACCACGGGATCCCGGCGACGCACCTGCACCTGCTGACCGCGGCCGACGAGGCCGCCTTGAAGGCACAGGCCGCGTCCGTGCAGGAACTGCTCACGAAGGCCGGTGTCGCCGCGACGGCACCCGCGCCGCTGCCGGGCCAGGGCACGCCCGCGACGCCCGTCACGCCGACGTTGGCGGCCGGTGCGGCGCTCTACAAGTCGCCCTACCAGAACACTCAGAACACCTGATCCCGGAAGGGGAATCATGGACCTCAGCATCAAGACTGAGGCGTTCCAGCAGGACGACCAGTCCTGGCTGGGGTCGGCGCACGGCACCGAATCGACGCGCACGATCACCCTGGACGTCTCGAAGTTCACGGCCGGAACCCACTACCCGAACGGCTACATCCCGTCCGGGACCGCGCTCGGCCTGATCACGGCCAGCAGTAAGTACGGCCCGTACGACGACACGCAGACCGACGGTCGGCAGACCCTCGTCGGGCATCTGTTCACCGGTGTGAAGGTGCCCGCGAGCACGTCGACTCCGGTCGGGGCCGCGCTCTACGAGCACGGCCGCGTCCGCACCGCCAAACTGCCGTTCTCGTCGGGTGCCGGGGCGGTCGACGCCAACGGCAAGGCCGACGTCAAGGGCCAGATCATCTACGTCTGAGAGGGGTGAAATAGATGCTGCTCAACACCGACTACATCACCCCGATCGAGCTGACGGGGTACGTCCGCCAGGCGTTCGCTGATCTGCAGGTCAACCAGTTCACGCTGTCCCGGTACTTGCCGAACAACATCGTCGACGACATCGACTTCCGCGCGGTCCGCGGCGGTGCTGGCCTCGTTGAGGCGGGTGAGTTCCGGTCGTACGACACGGAGTCTCCGATCGGTGCCCGCCAGGGGATCACCCGGATCTCCGGTGAGCTGCCGCCGCTGTCGCGGAAGATCCGGCTCGGCGAGTACGACCGGCTCCGCACCCGGAAGCTGGACACCCGGATCCGGGACTCGATCCTGAACGACGCGCTGACGATGACCCGGTCGCTGTCGGCCCGGATGGAGTTGGCGCGCGCGGCCGCGCTCGTCAACGGCACCGTCACGATCAACGAAAACGGGCTGGCGAACTTCACGGTCGACTTCGGCCGGAAGGGCAGCCACACGGTCACCGCGGCAACGTTGTGGACTGATCCGGCCGCGACGCCGATCACCGATCTGATGTCGTGGAAGAAGACGTTCGTCGCGTCGAACGGCGAGCAGCCGGGCGTCATGGTCACCTCCGACCGGGTGCTCGCGCTGCTGATGCAGAACGGGCAGGTGCGCAACCTGGTCTATCCGGGCGCGAACCAGCCGGCCATCGTGACGCAGGACGCGCTGATGAACGTGCTGCGCGCGTTCGGCCTGCCGCCGATCGAGCTGTACGACGCGCAGGTGTCGGTGAACAACACCGCGCAGCGTGTCATCGCCGATGACAAGGTTCTGCTGCTGCCGTCGCCGGGCGGGTCGTCGCAGCTCGGCGAAACTCAGTGGGGCACCACTGCAGAGTCCCTGGAGCCCGAGTACGGTCTCGCCGGCACCGAGAACGCTCCGGGTGTTGTCGGCGGCGCGTACTCGACGAAGGACCCGGTCGCGGTGTGGACCAAGGCAGCGGCAATCGGCCTGCCGCTGCTGATCAACCCGGACCTGTCGTTCGTCGCGGACGTCGCGTAGGTGGTGGCGAGCATGGGAAACCAGCTGCGCACTTACGTGCACGTGGCCGACGAGGCCGGGCAGATCAGCGTTTTCGGGCCCGGCGACGAGCTGCCCGGCTGGGCGCGCTCGGCGATCACGAACCCGAAGGCGTGGGCCGACTCCGAAGACTCGGCGGAAACGGCCGCATGCGGTGATGGCGGAGGCGGCGAGGACGACCTCGTCGAACCGCCGCGGTCCGGCAAGGGGTCCAGTGTCGAGGCGTGGCGCGACTACGCCGAGAAGCTCGGCTGGTTCGAGGAGATCCCGGCGGACGCGACCCGGGACGACATCGTCAAGGCGGTCGACGAATACCGCGCGGAACACGCGAAGAAGACCGGGGAGTGACGCATGGTGGCCACGTCGTACGCCACGGCCGCTGACGTGGCCACCGTCCTCCTCGTCGACTTCAATGCCGCCGAGACCGCGAAAGCCGAGGCGTTGCTCCGCTACGTCTCCGCGATCATGCGCAAGCGCCTGCGCGGCGTCGGCGCGGACCTCGACGCCGGCATCGCCGACGGTTCGATCGAGCCGGATCTCGCCGAGGGTGTGTGCGTCGATGTCGTCTCGCAAGCCGTCGAGGTGAAGCGAGGCGTCAAGTCGGAGGCGCATCCCGAGTACACGATCGTTTTCCAGGACGCCACCGCCGCGAACCTAGACCTGACCGCCGGCCAGATCGAGCTGCTTACCCCGACCGAGCAGGACGCGAGTCACCAGCGCGGCAAGGCGTTCTCCGTTCATCCCGGATAGGACCAACCGAATGTCCGAAGAACACACCGGCGACATCGTGATCGAGCCGACCACGGTCGAGCTGTACGGCACCGACGGCCGCCAGTACTACACCGCGGCCGGTTCCGTGTTCGCCGAGAACGGCTTGGCCGACGGCACGCTCACCGCGGAACCGCCCGCACAGGGCGACGACGTCCCGGAGTCGTCCGGGCAGGACGAGGAGGCGACCTCGAATGCCCCCGAAGTACCCGCAGCAGGTGACGCTCCGAAATCCGGGAATCGGTCCGGGAACCGTGGATCCGGTGACGGGGGCGGAAGTTCCGCCTGATCCGGTCGACACGGTTTCCCCGGCGCGGCTGTCTCAGAAGAGCGTGGCGGACCTGGGTTCGCAGACGGAGATCGCCGGTCAGCAGACGACGGTGGTGTCCGCGTGGACGGTGCTGGTTCCGCCGGACAAGCCGCTCACCTCGGCCACGATCGTGATCGACGAGTCCGGCCGGCAGTACGCGATTGAGGGCGACGTCGCGCGCCGCCCTAATCACCGCCCGCAATTCCTCGCCGCGTCCGCGCGGCTCGTATCCGACATGCAGCAGTAGGAGGGGTGTGGCGATGGCCGCAACCGCGAAAACCGTGTCCCCGGTGGGTTACAAGTCCGTGCTCACGGACCCGACGCCGACCGCGATGGACAACGTCAACGGCAACTCGTTCGTCAACGGCGGGAAGCTGTGGCTCCGCATCACCGCTCCGGCCGGTGGCGGCACCGTCACCGTGGCGTTCGCTGACAAGGTCGACGGCCAGGCCGTCACGCCGAGGAGCTATACGTTCACCGCGAACCAGGTCGGCGTGATCGGTGGTTGGCCGGTGAACTACTACGGTTCGACGCTGATCGCGACCCCGTCGGCGGCCGGGTTCACCGTCGCCGCGTTCAGCCTGTAGCCATGGCTGCGTCGTTCCGCGTAACGGTCTACCCGGACCAAGCGGTCGCCGAGGCGCGCCGCTTGTCCACTCCGGGACGGGTCGAGATCGCGCACATGGCAGCTGGGGACGCGCAAGCTGCGGCCCCGGTGCTGACCGGCGAATACCGGGACGGCATCGGCGTTGAGGTCTCCGGTGACCAAGTGTCGCTTGTGGACAGAGACAAGGACAGCTTCTACAAGGAATACGGGACGAGCGACACCCCGGCGCACGCGGTGCTCACCAACGCAGCGAAGGCGTACGGCCGCTACACCGGATACCAGCCGCGGAGGTGATCGTGACCGCTCCCGTCCTGCCGCACCTCGCCGGACTGGCCCGCGCTCTGCTGCTCGCTGACTCGGCATTCGCTGCGCTCGTGCCCGGCGGCTTGGCGTCGGCCGCGCCTGCGGACGTCACCAAGCCGTTCGCGGTGATGCTGACGTCCGTCACGCCGATCAACGCGGCCGCCGGTGCATACCGCGGCGACCTCGCGCTCAATGGGTGCGCGTCGATCCGGTTCGCCGGGAAGGAACCGCTCACGGCGGCGTGGGACATCGCTGCCCGCGCGGCCGCGGTGTTCGCGACCGTCCGGAACGCCAGCTACGACCAGGTGCGGTACTCGGCGCGGGTCACGGACGGCCCGATGGAGATGCCGATCGACAAGACCCGCGGTACCGCGATGCCAGTGTTCGGTGTGCAGGTGCGTGCCGAACTGACGATCCACGCCCACTGACCCCCGGCCCGCCGTTGGGGTGGGGCGCCCTGCGCGGCGGGTCGGGCCTTTCTTCGCGAACTGCCCCGGAACCTCTTGCAGGGTGCCCCTTTTCCTTACCCAGACCCCGCGACGTGCGGGACTACAGCAGGAGGACGAATGTCCGACTACGCGAGCCCGAGCGATTCGCGCTTGTGGCTGGACGGCGACGCTTTCCGCGCGCCCGCCGGAACCCCGCTCCCGGCAGACATTTTCGCGACCGCGCTGCCCGGTTGGGATGCGTTCGGCGGCATCAAGGCCGGTTTCAGTCGGGAACCGTCGCAGGACAACACCAACCTCACGATCTGGAACAAGGAAGGCACCTACCGGCAGAAGAAGGGCGTCAAAACCGAGACGATCAAGTTCCGTCCGGTTGACGTCTCGAAGGCCACCGCGCTGACTTTGCTCAACGGCGGGTCGATCGTCGAAACCGCGACTGGATCGGGGATCTGGGAGTGGGTCGAAGGCAAGGACGAGACTTTCGCGCTGATCTTCCGGGTCAAGGATGGCACCGAGTGGAAGGGCTTCTACCTGGAGAAGTCCGAACTCGCGAACAAGCCGCCGGAAACGATGGATGGTGAAGACCTCGAAGGCTGGGACCTGGAGGTCATCGACCTCGTCCCTGACTCCGGCGGCAAGTCCATCCGCAAGTTCACCTCTTCCAACCCGCTCGCCTGAACAGGAGCTGAAGCATGACGCAGGGCGCCCCCCGCAAGACCACCACCACTCGCAAAACCACCGGCCGCACGACGAAGCCCAAGCCGAACCCGCTTGTGCGTGAGTCCGCCGCGGACCAGGAACTTGACCTCAACGACTGGCTCGCGAAGCGTGGCCTGATCGGCACCCGGCGGCTCCGGCTCGACGGAGAACCGTTCGACATCGTCCGCTCGGCAACCGGCGAGCAGCTCGCTGCGTACACCGAGGCACGCGAGCAGGGCGACATTCTCGGCGCAATCGCTGCGCTTCTCGTTGACCCAGATCAGGACGAGGCGTTCAGGGACGCGTTCCGACGGCAGCGCAGCCCGCTGACGGGAGAAGAAGAGAACGCGTTCGTGCTGGCAATGCTGGACTTCGCGCTGTCCGGCGATCCGGAGTACACGCCGAAACACCGCGCTGCCGAAGCAGCAGCAGGCTCAGCCGGTCCCGCTGAGGATGCGGTGGGGGAATCCTCGGCGTCCTGACCGCGGTCGCCGGACCGTGGTGGGACGCCGTCCTCACCGACTTCCACCAGTTCTTCCACCAAGATCTGCGCGCGGCGTGGCGCACGATGCCCGCCGCCGACCTGGCTGCGCTTGTGCGTCGCCTCGTCCGAATCCCCGATTCCGCGCTCGGTGACCTGCTCAGCGACGGCGTGGCCGCGTGGGGCCCGCACGAGGAAAACACCGCGCGGCTGCTCGAAGCGCAGGAGTATGCGCTGCAGTTGACCTGGAACGACCGGACCATAGACCCGGACGATCCGGAACTCCGCAAGGAACGGGCCATCGCGAAAAAGAACGGCCTCAAGCCGCCGCCGTTTCCGATGATCCCGCCGAGCGCGATTCGGCCGCCGAAGCTCGCGCAGGCACGGGTGGACGCGTACATGGCCGAGGTGCAGCGCTACCAGAACCCGCCGAAACCCGAACCTCAAATGATCACGCTCGACGAGTTCGAGCGCGCCAAGGGGATCGTCACCGAACACCAGTAGCCACGGGGGTGATCACGTGGCCGGTGGAAAGATCGACATCCTCGTCGAGCCGGACACCCGCGGGTTCCCCGAGAAACTCGGCGGCAAGCTCCGCTCCGCCGGCGGTGCGCTCGGGACCGTCGCCAAAGGACTAGGGCTCGCAGTCGCTGCGGGCACCGCCATCGGTGCCGTCGGCCTGAAGAAGGCCATCGACATCGGCATCGAGTACCAGTCGAGCCTCAACGACCTGCAGGCCGTGTCGCACGCGACCGGCGAGCAGATGGCGCTCGTCGGCGACACCGCGAAGCGGCTCGGTGCCGACATGGACCTGCCGGCCACGTCGGCGGCCGATGCGGCGGCGGCGATGACCGAGCTTGCCAAGGGCGGGCTCAGCGTCGATCAGGCGATGACTGCGGCAAAGGGAACGCTTCAGCTCGCCGCTGCGGCTCAGGTCGACGCGGCCAGTGCAGCGGAAATCCAGTCGCAGGCGCTCAATGCCTTCGGGCTCAGCGCGGACCAGGCCGGGCACGTCGCCGACGTGCTCGCCAACAGCGCTAACGCTGCCAGCGGCGAGATCACCGACTTCGCGCAGGCGATGCAGCAAGTCGGCGCGGTGGCGCATCAGTTCGGGCTGTCGATCGACGAAACCTCGACCGCGCTGTCGCTGTTCGCGAACGCGGGCATCAAGGGCAGCGACGCGGGCACGCTCCTCAAGTCGGCGTTGCTCGCGCTGGCGAACCCGTCGAAGCCCGCGCAGAAAGCTATCGAGCAGCTCGGCCTCAAGGTCTACGACGCGCAGGGACGCTTCGTGGGCTTGAAGTCGCTGTTCGAGCAGCTGCACACGGCGTCCGAGAAGATGACCGACGCCCAGTACCAGCAGGCGACCGCGACCGTGTTCGGGTCGGACGCTGTCCGGCTCGCTGGCGTCGCCGCGGGCGTTACTGCGGACCAGTGGGACCAGATGGCCACCGCGGTCAGCAAGTCCGGCGGTGCCGCCGACGTTGCTGCCGCGAAGACCCGGGGGCTCGGCGGCGCGATCGAGGGCTTCAAGAGCCAGCTCGAGACGACGGCGATCGACATCTTCGAGTCGATCGGGCCCCCGCTCGAATCCGCCGTGCGGATGGGCGCGGACGCCGTCTCGAAGTACGGGCCGGTCGTGTCCGACGGTTTGGCCAGCCTGGTCAAGGGCGCGGCGGACGCTGGCAAGGAGTTCGGGCCGGGCATCGCGAAGGGCGTCTCGTCCGGGGCAGCCGAGGTCGCCTCGGCGGCGGACCGGTTGCTGTCGCCGCTGGTCGACCCGGCGAAGGCGATCGGTGCGCGCGGCCTCGATGTCGGGAAGACGATCGTCAAGGGGTTCGTGGATGTCGCCCGGGAAGCGGTCGACGTCGCGGAGCCGTTGGCGAAGGGCGCGGCGAAGATCGGCCAAGGTTTCGCTACTGCGGGTGGCCCGATCGGCGCGGCGCGGGAGGCGCTCGAACTCGGGTACGGCGCGGCGAAGCTGGTGCTGCAGATCGTGCAGCCTCTCGCCGAAGGCGTCGGCGAGGTGGCGCAGTTCTTCGGCAGCCTGCCGGGCCCGATTCAAACCGCGGCCCTCGCGCTGCTCGCGCTGAAGGTCGGTCCGCCGATCATCAACAGCATCCGGGACCGGTTCTCGAGTCTCGGAGGAGAAGCTGCCGGAGCATCGCGGAAGGTCGGCTTGGTCGGCAGCGCGTTCGGTACGCTGACCGCGCCGGCGCGCGCGGTCGCGTCGGGCCTTGGCAGCGCTGTGAATGTCGTCCGCCAGTTCGGTGATGAGGCGCGGATTCAGCGTGCGGTCGCGGAGCAGGCCGGGTCGTCGATCGGCCGTATGGGGTCGGCGGCAGCGGCGTTCAACACGTCCGCTATTCCGGCTGTCGCGGCGACGCGCGGGTTCGTGGAGCAGACGCGTGCGATTCGGGACGGTGCTGCCGCGGCGGGGACGCCGATCAGCACGATGGGCGCGGCGATGGGCACGATCGTAGAGAGGTCGTCGGCGCTGTCGGCTGCGCGCGCCGCGTTCGACAACGCCTCGGGCGGCGCGGAACGATTCGGCAAGGTGGCGGGTGTCGCGGCGGCGGGCGGAAGCCTGCTGAAGTCGGCGGCTTCTGGTCTCGTCGGTGTGCTCGGTGGTCCGTGGGGTCTCGCGCTGGCCGGTGCGAGCATTGTGCTGTCGCTGTTCTCCAAGAAACAGGAGGAAGCAGCAGCCAAGGCCGCGGCCTATAAACAGAAGGTCGACGACCTGACCAACGCATACAAGCAGTCGGGCGGTGCGATCGACCAGTCGGTCATCAGCACGAACAACAAGGCGTTGGCGGACCGGAACGTCGCGGAGAACGCGAAGATCGCCGGGAGCAGTTTCGCGCTGTACGCGGCTGCGGCGAACGGAAACGCGACGGCGTTGGACGAGGTAACGAAGGCGTCGGACACCGCGATCGACCGCATTTCTCGGCAAGCCGGCCTGAACGACAAGCAGATCCAGGGTCTGCAGGGCATCAACCACGAACTGCTGGCGAACGGAGGCGCGTACGCGGACGTCGAGGCGAAAGTCAAGGCGTTCTCGTCGGCGAGCATTGCTGCGGGTAAGGCTGGTTCCGTAGCGCAGCAGCAGTTCTCGGATGATCAGAAGGCGTTGATCACGCACATTCTGGATGGCACCGGCGCGCTCGGCGAGCAGGTCAAGGCGAACCGGGAAGCGCAGGCCGCGTTTGAGTTGCTGGCGTCGGCTGAGGCTGGCGTGTCGACGGAAACGGTGAAGCTGTACGAGGCGCAGCAGCGTCAGGCGCAGGCTTCGTTGTCCGCCGCGGACGCGAATTTGCAGTACCGGGATGCGTTGGCGCAGTTGAAGTCCGCGCAGCAGAGTTCGACGGATGCGTTGAAGGCGCACGGTGAAAAGAGCGAGGAGTATCAGAACGCCGTTCGCGCTGAGGAGCACGCGATCTTGAACGTGATCGCTGCGAAGAAGGCCGAGGCGACCGCGAACAGCAAAGCCAGCAGCGACATCCTCAAGCAACAGGAAGGAGTCGCGGCGGCAAATGCCGAGGCTGTTCGACTGGCAGGCACGTACAAGGACAAGATCCCGGACGCGTTGCGGACATTCATTGCCGGGATGGACGCGTCGAGTGCGGCGGCGGCCGGTTTGCACGTGTCGTTCAACGATCTCGGGGAGGCGGTGTACAAGCTCCCGGACGGCAAGGAAATCAAGGTCGATGCGAACGTCGTCGCGGCGCAGTCGGCGATCGACAAGCTGCCGGAGTACGCCGCGGGGGTGAAGGGTGTCATGCCGGTCGACGCGAACGTCGACCCGGCTACCGGCAAGGTCAACGCCACGGTGCAGTACGCCGACGGCAGCATCGGCGTGATGACCTTGGACGCGAACAAGGACCCGGCCACGGGCAAGACGATGGTCGCGGTCCAGTACGCGAACGGCGCGCGGGGTTATATGACCGTGGACGCGTTCAACCAGGCTGCGCGAGACAAGACCGTGCAGGTGGTGCGGTTCGCTGACGGCAGTGTCGGCGTAATTACGGTGGATGCGCAGACTGGTGCAGCGAACTCCGCGATCGACTACGCGGCGCGGCCTCGCACCAGCATCATCACCGTGAAGACGGTCGGTGGCGGCACAACGAACCTGCCGGTCGGCTACATGCCAGCGGGCGGAAGGGCGATGCTGGCGGCGGGCGGCATCCTGAAGCACTACGCGGCTGGCGGGTTCGAGCGGCTGCGTCCGATGCGCGCCGGTCTCGCGGACATCGTGCCGCCGAACACGTGGCGGGTTATCGGGGATCGGGTGCGGGATGATGAGGCGTACATCCCGATCAACAGGTCCGGTCGGTCGCTCGCTCTTCTCGAGGAAACCGCGCGGCGCATGGGGTTCGCGTTGATGCGCCGGTATGCCGCTGGCGGGATCGCGGCACAAACCGCGAGTGGCGGGGCATCTGCGGGGCGGTTGTCCGGCCCGCTTCAGATCTCCGGATCGCTCAACATCGGCGGGGTCCTTGTCCCGCTCATCGACGCGCGGATCCAGGCAGCAGACCACGCGTCCGGCACTGATTTCGCCCGCGGTCGCAGAACTTAGGAGGACCAGGTGGCTAATGAGCAGCGCGCCACGAAGGACTATTTCTCGACGGCGCTGCTGAGCGCGGCGACCGTGAGCAGTTCGACGCTGCAGTCGGTCGACTTCGTCGGGCTCGACACCGATTATGGCAGTGGCGGCACCACTGGCAAGTACCTGCCGTTGGTGCTGCACGACGACACGCTCGGCGCATACGAAATCGTGTGGGTCACCGGTCACACAGCGGGTTCGAACACGGTGACGGTTTCGCGGGGCATGGAGGGCACGACCGCGCAGGCGTGGGGTGCGGGCACTCGTGTCGAGGCCGCGCCGACGTCGTACGACACGCTGCTGGCGCGGACGTCGTCGGCGTTGCCGTCGGACGCGCCGATCGGCGGCCGGGTGATGCGCGGCGACAAGAAGGACGTCGCCGAGCGCGCGAACGGGCTGTGGGCGCCGTCAGTCGGTGTCGCGTTCGCGTCGGATGCCGGGCCGCGGCGAAGCGGGACGATCCCGGACGGGTCGGCGATCCTGTTGCGCGGCGGGCAGAAGACCGGAACGACTGGTGCGAACGGCGTGATCACGGTCGCGCACCAGACACCGTTCCCGAACGGGACGATCGCGACTGCGTTGGGCATCACGAGCACCGGTGTCCCGGCAGTGGCGACGGTGTCGGCGGAGTCCGCGACCGGGGTCAGCGTCCAGTTCTTCCTGATTTCGACCGGCGGCAATGTCGGCTCCGGCGTTGCGGTGGCGTTCCAGTACATCAGCATGGGGTTCTGACCAATGGCCTGGGCGCGAGGCGCACGTGCCCGCGAAGCGTGGGCCGCGCGTGGAAGCGGGTCGTCGGTTCCGCCGGGTCAGCAGTCCGCGCCGCCGCCCATTCCCGGTGGCACGCCGACCTGGACCTACACTCCCAACAGGACGCTCGCGTTCGGTTTGCGCGGCTGGGCTGGCCGACTGTCTCCGGTCTCGTATCCGGGCGGCGGCATCAGCATCCGGCCTGTGCCGGTCAGCGGCGTCATGGAGATCACCGCATGGTGGCCGGACGCGCCGTTCCTCAGCCTCGTCCGGCTGCGGACCGACGGCACGCTCGAACCGGTCCGCGGCGGAAGCCCGGTGCCCGTCACCGGCGTGACGCGCCGCAACTACTGCCAGAACCCATCGTTCGAGGCCGGGCTGAACGGCGTGCTCGCCGACCTCGGGACGCCGACGCTGGCACAGGTGACCGGCGACGGCACAGCCACGCAAGGGAAGTCGTACCTGAAGGCGACGATCGCGTCGGCCGGGTCGTGCGGTGTCGTCGTCCCGAACAACCTCCCGCCCGGGATCGACCTGACGATCGCGTTCGACCTGAAGCTGTCGGCCGCTGCGTCCGGGTTCACCGTCCAGGCTCAGTGGGTCGACTCGGGCGGCCTGCCGCTCACGACCTCGACCGCGTCGCTCACCGGCAACGACATCAACCGGTCGATCGGGCAGTTCGCACGACAGGTGGTGCGGCTGACGACGCCCCCCGCGGGCGTGTCGGCGACGGTCAAGCTGGTCGCGGCTGGTCTTCCGGCGGGCGGATCGATCAGCCTCGACGGCGTCACTATCGAACGCCGGGTCACCGATGGAGCGTATTACGACGGCGCGACCTACGGTGCCACGTGGCTGGGTGTGCCGGATCTGTCGTCGTCGGCGCTGGCTCCGCTGTGCGTCATCCAGGACGGCGAATGCCCGGTCGACGAACCCGTCCGGTACATGCTGGTGAATCCGTCCCGCAAGGGCGGCTCGATGACGTCCGGCGGGGCGACGCTCGCGTCTCAGGGTCGGGTGTGGCTCACCCACCCGAAGACGCCTTCGGCGCCGCTGGAGATCTTCTGCTCGAAGCGGCCCCTGCGCGGCCGGAAGGCCGGGCAGACGGTGTTCCAGGCGATCGACGACCCGCTCGCGATCACTGTGGCGCAGCGGAAACGGTCCGGGTGGGTATCCACTGAGGACATCAAGCTGTGGACGTTCGACGAGCAGGCGACCGCGGACCTGTGGGCGCTGCTCGAGGACAACCAGCCGCTGCTGCTGCGGGCACCGGCCGATCACAACTGGGGCCCCGGGATCTGGCTGAGCTTGTCGGACGCGGGCGAGGATCCCGACGGCGCGGCTGACTGGCAGAAGTACCTGCTGATCAGTGCGGCGTGGGTGCAGGTCGCCGCACCTGCGGTGTGAAAGGCGGTCGCGGTGTGGGATCTGAGTGATCGGGCCCGGGACATCCTCGGCGGCAGCCACACAGTGGACGTCAAAGCCGTGGTGCAGTCGCCGTATTTCGGTACGCGCACGGTCCCGGTGCTCGACGGCGAGGTGACCGTCGACTCGGGCAGTCAGGTGCGGCGTACCGCGACCCTGGTCACCGATCCGAAGCTGTGGCCGGCCGACCCGCGCGGGTTGCTCACTCCGTTCGGGTCGACCTGCGCGTTGTACCGCGGGATTGTGATCCCGGAGCTGCCGGAGCCCGAGTGGATCCCGCTCGGTGTATTCCACCTCGACAAGTCGAAGCGCGGCCGGTCGGCCGAGAGCCGTACCGCGGTTTCAATTGACCTCGTCGACCCGTCGCAGCGGGTCGCGGAGGACCGGTTTTCGGCTCCAACGCAAACCGCCGAGGGCGCGACCTATATTGCCGGTATCAAAGCACTGATCTGGGAAACGCTCGGCCTCGACTATCCCGTCGTCGACCTCACCGGCAACACGGACATCGCGCCGGTGATGGACATCGAGAAGGAACGCTGGGACGACGGCGTCGAGAAACTCGCTGACGCGATCGGGGCCGAGTGTTTCTTCGACCAGATCGGGCGGGTCGTCGTCCGGCCGTTGCCGACGCTGCGGGACTCGCCGGTCTGGTACGCCCGCACCGGGGAAGGCGGGAACGTCCTCACCACGAACGAGGAGTGGAGCCGCGACAACGTCTGGAACCGTTGGGTGATCAACGGCCAGCGGTCGGACGGCACCTCGCCCGTCCGCGAGGTCGTCGAGGACGACGATCCGAACTCGCCGACATGGGTTCTGTCCCCGTTCGGAATCAGAACCCGCTTTTACAGTTCACCGCTGATCATCTCGTCCGGGCAGGCATGGGCTGCGGGGGAAGCGTTCCTCGCGAGAACTCTGGGCCTTGCGTGCAAAGTGGACTTCAGCCTGATCGTGAACCCGGCACTCGATGCGGGCGACGTCGTCGAACTTGACGACACCGAACTCGGGCGTGCGAACCACATCATCGACAAGCTCACGATCCCGCTCACCGCCGGCGGGGCTCTGACGTGCTCGACCCGGTCGGACCTCGTGCTGCCCGCCGAATCGTGAGAGGTGCCTGTGCGGCTGATCGACGTGCTGTGGCAGCGGCTGGAGGATCTCGTTGCCTCGCAGAAGAAGCAGGGCTTGGTGATCGCGCTCGTGGGTACGAAAGTCCAAGTCGTCGTGGATGACGCCGTGATGACCCTGCCGCGATACAAGCACTACACGCCCACGGTCGGCGACGTCGTCGACATCGATGCCAGCCGGCGGGGTGCATGGATCGTGATCGGCACACCGGCATGAACGGACAGCATCGAGGTGATGCCGAGTACGAGGGGGTCGCGTGCTGCTCGCTGCCGACGAGGTCGATCCGACCGCCGGGCCTCCGTGGCTCGCGATCCTGCTCGGCGTCCTCACTCTGATCGGCGTCCTGGTCACGGCCTATTCGCCGATCCTGCTGGAGCGCATCAAACAGCGGCGCGGCAAGGACAAGCCCGGTCCGGACGCGGCTGCCGTGCTTCCCTCGCCGAAGCCGGGGGTGGTGCGCCGCACCGACCAGGCGCTCGATCTGGTGGGGGATGCGATGGCTGATGCTCGACGCGAGCGCGACGAGGCACAGGACGAGAACCGGAAGCTGCTGAAAGCCAACGCCAAGCTCGTGCAGGAAAACACCGCGCTGAAGGTGCTGCTGTACCGGCTGGATCCGACATGGGACGGGGAGATCCGTGGACGATCACCGCACTGAGGACGCGCTCGGTCAGGTCCGCGACAGCATGCACGAGCTGGCCGAGGCCGCGCCGACCGAGGCGCGGCGGGTCGCGCGGGCAGAGCTGAAACGCTGGTGGCCCAAGCTGATCATCTCGGTGGCGGTGGTTGTCGTGCTGATCGTGATCGGCGGCGGGTACGCGATCACCGACCTGTACTTGAAGTCCGCGGCGACGTCCGCTGCGCTCACGTCGCTGCAGCAGGCGCAGGCGGCGAAGGCCGCGGGGGAGAAGGCGAACGGGGAGCTGCAGGCGCGCGGGCAGCCGACGGTGCCGATCCCGGAGCCGGGTTCGGTGCCGGATACGAGCGTGATCGCGCAGGCCGCGACGGCGCAGGTGCTCGCGTCGTTGTCGGGCCGGTACGTGCCGTACACCGATCTCGGTCCGGCGATCGCGCGCTACTTCGCGGCGAACCCGGTCACCGCGGCCGGGCCGAGTCCGCAGCAGTTGTTCGATTCGATCGCTGCCTACTACGCCGCGAATCCGCCTCCGCCTGGGCCCGAGGGCAAGGCCGGGGCGGACGGCGCGAAGGGGAAAGACGGAGCCAACGGCAAGGACGGCGCGAACGGGCAGGACGGCCACACCCCGACTGCGGATGAGATCCAGGCGATCTTCTCGGACTACCTGCACCAGCATCCCGAGGCGTTGTGCCCGAACGGCGGGCAGTTCGCGCAGATCCGGGTGCAGCTCGCGGACGGCGGCGCGGCCGACACCTGGCAGTGCATTGTCGCGACCTACCCGGCTCCCGCCAGCCAGACACCGACCACCACCCCGACCGCACCCGGAGGCTGAACCATGCTCCTGACCTCGCTCGCCACGATCGCCCGCTCCGCCGGGCTCAAGGTGGTCGAGCAGCCCGGATGGACTGCCCGAGGCCACGGTCAGATGTCCGGTGTTAAAGCCGTCGTCTGCCACCACACCGCCGGGCCCGCCGCGGGAAACGCGCCCTCCCTCGGCGTCGTCCAGAATGGACGATCCGATCTCGCCGGGCCGCTCGCGCACTACGTCCTCGGTCGCGACGGCACGGTGTACGTCGTCGCCGCGGGCCTGTGCTGGCACGCCGGCGCGGTGTTGAACAACAACTGGTCGAACAACTACGCCATCGGGATCGAGGCGGAGGCGACCGGCACCGCGGCGTGGCCGGAGGTACAACTCGACGCCTACGCCCGGTTGTGCCGTGCGTTGTGCGCGGCATTCGGGCTGCCGATCTCGGCCGTGCTCGGTCACAAGGAAGTCTGCTCGCCGCGAGGCAGGAAATCGGACCCGAACTTCGACATGGGCGCGTTCCGTGCCCGTATCTCTGCCCTCGGGAACGCGCCGACAGGCGGTCAGAGCGCCCCGCGCGCTGCCAATCATCAGGAGGACCCTGTGCAACTCGCCCCCGGAAACAAGTCCACCTCCATTTCGTGCAAGGGCGCGAAGGAGTTGGTGATCAGTGTCGCCTACGACAACCTGAAGATCCACCAGTGCGTGTTCTTCGGACCGTACAGCACGGTGGGTGACAAGAACCTGCTGAAGGAAGCGTCTCCCTCGAACGGCACGATATCCGACCACTACCCGTGGGTGGTCCCGGTTCCCGCGGGAGCGCTCTCCTGCTCGCTGTGGTGGGAACTCGCCGGGCCTGATCACGGCGCGTCCGTGCAGCTGGTGTTCTGATGAGCGCCCCCAGCAGCGAGCCGGTTGCGATCGCTGAGGCCGTGCGGGCACTGCTCGTCGCGATCGTCACCGCCGGGTGGCTTGTCATCCCCGACACCACGATCAACATCGTCGTCTCGGTCGTCGGGTTCGCGGGCTCGGTCGTCTCCACGATCCTCGCCCGCCGCCGGGTCGTTCCGGTCGCGAAACTCGGCCAGGACGCCTTCACCGTCATACCGCCGACCGACGCCCCGAAGGAGGGCTGACCATGGTCGACCGCACCTGTCCCGGCTGCGCCATCCACGACGACCACCCACGCCACCAGGCCGTCACCAAAGCCGGCGACATCGCCGCTTGGCACACCGACTGCCACGCCCTGGCCGGCTGCCCTGTCTGCGCCATCGCCCGCGACGGCGCGGAGACCCTGACCGGCGACGAGTACCGCGAGCACCTGGTCGCCAACGGCGAGGCGATCAACGCGGCCGTCCAGGCGCTGCCGGAGAACGTCCTCAACCAGGTCTTCGGGAAGGGGAACTGACATGCCCAGCGGACTCAAGACCGCCGAAGCCGCGAGACTGATCAACGCCTCGATCCGCGGCACCGCCTACGTCGAGCCGACCGGCGCGACCAAGGTCGAGCTGACCACCACCGCGCCGAGCGCCACCGCGAACGGCACCGCGGTGACCGGCGGCTCGTACGCCGACCAGGCCTACCCGACGTCCGGCGACACAGCGACCGGTTCGATCTCGAACAACG
This sequence comes from Amycolatopsis sp. VS8301801F10, assembly GCF_046195355.1. Classification (NCBI taxonomy): domain Bacteria; kingdom Bacillati; phylum Actinomycetota; class Actinomycetes; order Pseudonocardiales; family Pseudonocardiaceae; genus Amycolatopsis; species Amycolatopsis sp. VS8301801F10. The sequence continues at coordinate 4,340,248 of NZ_CP176065.1, forward strand.
CCGCGATCAGCTTCGGCCCGATGCCGGCCGCGACGGTCGTCGGCGCGAACACGAAAGACTCCGGCGGCACGCCGCGGTACAGCTGGTGGGGCACCTTTGGCACCAGTATCACCACCTTGGCGGGCGATCTGATCACTTTCGCGCCCGGGGCGTTGACCTTCTCCCTGAACAACACGCCGTAGGCCATGGCGGCGCGTTCGGACGCGGCGACCGACCGCGTCAGCCTCGGCTCGGCACCGTCGTCGACCGCGTGGACGATAGGCGGCTGGGCGCGGATCGTGTCTGCGGGCGCGAACTCCTTCAATCCGTGCCTGCGGCTGCACTCCGGCAGCGGCGGCAACAGCGCCTGGATCATCGGGTTCAAGGCCGCCAACGGCCGGAATGTCGCGGTCTACTCGGCGTCGAACCCGTCCGGCCTCATCGGCGCCGAGATCAGCCTGAACACGTGGGTCTACGTCGCCGCGACCCTCGGTTCCGCCGGGGCGTGCAGCTTCTACTACGGCACGACACCCGGTTCGCTGACCAAGCTGACCGGCACCGTAGGCGTCGGGACCGCGCCGGACGGGCTGACGTTCTTCGGCCGGTCGCCGTCGGACGGGTCCGAGTGGCTGAACGGCAGCTTGGCGTACTGGCGGATCTGGACGGCGGTGCTTACCGACGCCGAGATCGCGGCGGAGAGCCAGAGCGCCACCCCAGTCCGCTCGGGTGCGTGGGCGTCGTGGGACTTCGCCGGCGCGGCCCTCACCGACGGATCCGGCAACAGCCGGACCCTGACCGCAGGATCCACTGCGTTGGCTGCGGACACGGACCCGCCGCTCGGCGGCACCCAGAACGCCACCCTCACGTGCGCCGCGACCGCGGCGGTGAGCGTCGGAGCGTTCGCGGCGCGCGCCGCGACACTGTCCAGCGCCGCGACCGCGCAGACCAGCCTCACCGCAACCGGCGAACGCCAGGCCACCATGGGCGTCGCGGCCGTGGCGCGCGGCGACCTCAGCCCGTTCGCGAACCGGGCGGCCGCGCTCGACGTCGCCGCGATGGCTCGTACCGACGCGTCCGCGTTCAGGACTACCTCCGTTGCCCTGAATGCCGTCGCGGTCGCGCAGGCCGACGTGAACGCGGTCGCCGAACGAACCGTGCTGCTCGACCTGGCGGCTGTCGCGGCGGCGGGTTTGACAGCGCACGCCGACAGGGCCCCGGCCCTGGACGTTGTGACCGTGGCAGCGCTGGGCGCGGTGCCCGAGCAGGAAACCCGGGCACTGCTCGAAGCCGCGGCCGTCGCCGCGATGGCTGCACAGACGCAGCCGGGCCAGGATCGCGACATCACCGTCGCCGCGACCGTCCTGACCGGCCGCCGGCGCGCGACGCTGCTCCCGTCCCGCTGGTCAGCACTGGAGGTTCGATGAAAGAGCAGTCGGCCCTGTCCACCGAGTACGTCGAGGTCGGGATCGGCGCGACCGCGGCGGACGGCACGCCGGTCGACGTCGCCGCGCTGGCCGTCGACCTGGCGATTGTCCCCACCGCACAGGGCGATCCGCTCGAGGGCGACTGGGCACCGGCCGAGCACCTGCGGCCTGGTGTCGTCGGTGTCCTCGTCGGCCCATACGGCAGCAACCCCCGTGTCCTCGCGCGCGGCGACTACACGGTCTGGCATCGCACCACCGACACCCCCGAGCGGCCGGTCGACTCGGCCGGACGACTCCGAATCACCTGACAACCGGGAGGGATCGTGTCCGATCTCGGCGACCACGCCGTCTACGAACTCGACTACCAGGGAATCACGGACCCCGACCGGGCGAGGCTTATCGCGATCGTCGGCAACTTCGCGGACTACACCGACCCGGAAGCCCGCGCCGCGGCGCTGCAGAAGGTGCAGACACTGCTGCAGTTCAAACCCCTGAGCCCGCTGACCAGCGAACCGGATCAGTGGGTGGATCGGTCGTCGCTGTCGGGCGGCCGACAGCTCTGGCAGTCCAAGCGGGATCCGGACGCTTGGTCGCACGATGCCGGGGCGACCTACTACATGCAGTCTCAGACCGACGCGCCCTACCAGTCGACGATCGTCCCGTAACCCGCCCGCCAGCCGATCACGCCCGCCCGGCCCCTCGGCCGGGCAACGCAGAAAGCCCCCGCGCTCCCGCTGCGAAGCGGTCGAGCGCGGGGGCTTTCTGCGTTGCACAGGCCTGCTAGCTGTCAGAGAGTTCTTCCCGGCCGTGTGCGGTGAGCACGTAGTAGCACTGCGCCCGGGTCGGGTCGGTTTCAGGCCACTCGGTGGCGATCCAACCGAGCCGTTTCATCTCGTCCAGCAGCGGGAGCATCCGGGAACTGCGCAAGCCGGTGTCGCGCCGGAGGTTCGCGGCGGTGAAGCGGGCGTCGGTGCCTCCGATGAGGAAGGCTGTCGCCAGCTTGTCCATCTCCCGAGCTGTCCGCATGGCCTCGATCCTACTCGTCGTCCTCCGACGGCGGCGGGTCTGGAAGCCACCTGAACCGGGTCGACCGGTAGCCACCGCCGGGCCGGGTCGGCCCGGTCGGCTGCCGTGGCGGGTGGCTCGCTGGAGACCCGTAGACCCGATTGCCTTCCCGCCCGGCTGCCAGGCAGCTGCGCACGTCGCGGCGGTCAGGCACGGCTACTGCTTCCGCTTCGGGTCGGGGCGGTCGGGCTGTATCGGCCTCGGCTGCGGAGTGCGATTCTTCTCCGTTGGGTTGGTCGTCCGGTGGTTCTTGCCCGATACCTGACTCGTCGGGCTCTTGCCTGCGGTGTTGCGCGGCTGATCCTTCGCCATCTGAACTGTCCTCATTCCGCTCTCGAAACGTGGGCAGCCCGACAGCCCGGTCGCCGCGCCGTCGGGGGAAGCGCGGCGACCGGGCGTTTCGTGCCAGGCGAGGGGCCGGCCGCCGATCGGGGTAGATGGACGGACCGGCCCCTGCCCCACCCTCGGACGGGTGGTCGAGCCCCGGCCGCTTCGCCACCTGAAGACGGGCGGCGGCCGGGAGTTTCACGGTTTCCCGCGGAATCGGGGAGTCAGCAAGGGCGATAGCGCGATCGCGTTCTGGCCGCCGTGCGGCCGGATCCTCACGTCGTTGCGGAGCAGCAGTCTGCGGATGGTGCCGTACGCGGCGTTGTTTTCGTCCGCTAGTGCCTGTATCGACGCCCCCTGCTTGTACTTCCGGATGATCTCCGCGACAGGCAAGTCGGTACGCCTGACGCCCTGACGGCTCTCCGGCAGCACTGCGCCTTCCTGCCGCAGCAACCGTCCGGTCCAGCTCGTCGACAACCCGTGTTCCCGGGCGATCGCGGTGATCGACTCACCGGCACGCCAGGATTCGAGCATCCGGCGGTTTCGCTCGGTCCGTTTCGCGCGCGCCTCGTCCGGCGTTTCCATCCGGTGCCCCTGTCATCGCAGTCTGTGGATGGGGGCGGTGGTCTTCGGGAGAGGCCACCGCCCCCGCACCCCGTCCAGCGGGGGCGTACCCGGTGCCGCGGCGTGTCGGGGGTTACCGTCGCGGCATCGGGGGTCTATTTGCCGCAGGCCCAGAAGGGCTCGCCGCATTCGCCGCACCTGCGATCTGTCGCCGTGGCGGTAGCTCCGCACGCTTTGCAGGCGAGCCGGATCCGCGTCGTCGTGCGCGGCGGGCCCGGCCGGACGAACCCCGGCGCTCGACGCAGCCAGTCAGCGAAGAGGAACAGGGGATTGATCCCGCATTCGTCGTCCGCGTGGTGGCGACGCCGGTAGGTGTTGCTTCGGCGTTGTGGCGTTGCCGCGGTCATTGCGCAGCCAACCCCGTGCAACCGGTGCACCATTCGGCGTCTACGAACCCTGTTAGATCCAATTCGCCGCGCCCATGGCGATCTGGGTAGGGGGCGCCGGTCGAACACCAGGGGATTAGCCACTGCACCGACGGGTCGGCAAGGTCCCGCTTCCAGTAGCGGTGCGCGGTCCTCTTGTGTGCGAGGGTCGGGTCAGAGTGCATCCGCAACGCGAGTTCCGACGTGTGCGGAGCTCCGCGTCGCTGCTCGATTGCATTCCGCACTGTCATGCGGAAAACGCTAAGAGTGATCGGCGGGTGAAGGGGTAGGGTTCCTACCCTCACCCGATCGGCTCAGGCGATGGCGAGTCCGACCCGGCCGACCAAGTCGCGTACGGCTTCGCGTTCCCCCGCTGGAGGGCGCTTGTGCAGGTCGATCAGCATGTCGCGCGCGTAACCGTTGAAGGAGATCGTTTCGCTTGCGACGCGCTGTGCCCGGTCGAGCAGCGCCAGCGTCCCGGGTCCGTCGCCTTCCTGGGCATGGATGCGGGCAACCTCGATCAGGTGCCGACCTCGGCGGGCTAGCGAGGGGATGAGGCCAGGGTCGAGAGCGTTGGCGGCGCGTCGCGCCTCGCCGGTCCGGCGCAGCTCGACGCCGAGGGTTACCGCGTGAGCCTGCATGACGCTGCGGGAGAACGACGTTTGGGTATGGCGATAGTCGGCACCGAGGCGTTGCGCGGTCCGTTCTGCGGCTTCCCAATGCGCCCAGGCGTCGCCGTGCCGCCCGCGTCGCGCGTGCACGTAGGCGATCTCCGCGTCGAGCGCGCCCGCCATCCCGCGCCAGTCGTCGGGCGCGGTGTCGAGGTAGGGCAGAAGCAGGTCGCGCGCGTCAGTGGCCAGCGTGATCGCTTCGTCCCACCTGCCCGCGTCGCGCAGCGCCTGCACCATCGCCCACGAACCCCCGGCCATGGCGTACGGGTCGTCCGCCTCTTGAGCCTCGGTGAGGGCCCGGTCGGCGACCATCCACACCAGCTCAGGCGACGGTTGGTAAGCCACGTAGAAGTCGGCGAGCTGGTAGACGCCGCTGAGCACGACCCGCGCTGCGCGGCGTTCCTCGCCGCGCAGAGCACGCGCGGTCGCCTGCGCGTCGCGGATGAGACCGGGCAGCAGGCTGCCGAGCTGGGTGCGATGGTCGGACGACGAATGACGGACCAGCCACGCCATGCGCAGCCGCTCAGCCAGATGCGGCACGGACGCCGGGGCTGCAGTGACGCGGGTGACGCGGTACTCGGTCAGCGCTGCCTGCACCTCGGACAGCGCCGCGTGCCGCGGCCCGGCGTACACGCTGACCGGCACCGCGTGCCCGTTGCCGGTCAGGTCGGCGAGATCGTCGAGTTCGAGCGCCTGCGCGATGCGCAGCAGCATCGGCAGCCGCGGTGTCTGGATACGACCGGTCTCGACAGCCTTGAGCCACTCGGCGCTCTTGCCGAGCAGGCCAGCGAGGACTGGCCGGGACATGCCCGCACGGTCGCGGTAGTGCTTGATCCTCTTGCCCACGGGCAAGTCCATGTCGACCACCCTCGTTCGCGGAGTCGCCTCCTCGCGTGGCCCCGGTGATCAGCCGGGGCCGTCCCTCCGCGAAGAGGTGCGGTGCCAGCTTACCGTCACTACGAGAGACCCGAGTACGGCACGGGCTGCCAACGGTCTACTTTGCGGTCGCGGGCGCGAAGCTGTCCGTCCACCCGGTGCCGTTCCACCACTGCAGCTGGCCCGGCTGCTGTGGCGACGGGTACCAGCCAGGGGAATGCGCCGCGGCGAGTTGTGCCGCTGCAGCTCGACGGTTCGACCGCTTCACCATCACCACGATCAAGATGGGAACGCCGGCAAGAATCGCCAGCGCGGCGATGATGACGAGGCCGAGTACCAGGTACTGCGCAACCGCCGGGCGGCACGGCTCGAACGCGTGTACGACATCGAGCGAGGCGAGGAGCTGCCTCGGGTGTCCAGCCACTGTCCAGCTATGGCACGACATGAGGTGTACTCAGGAGACATGAGAGGACAATCGACGCGGGCCGTAGGGCGCAAGTTGGCAGCCCAGAGACATGAGGTGACACCAGGTGACGCCGGGTGGCATACGGCTTCATAGGTTCCGGTTACCCGGAGGGTTCTTGGTTCGAGTCCAAGCGGGGGAGCAAAGCCCAGGTCTTGGACCTGGGCTTTTTTGTTACCTGTGAGTAGGGGCGATTTAGTGTCGATTTTGACGGTCGTCCAGTGGGTCGGCCGTCTGGGGGCCGCTGCGGTTGATCCTCATGCAGTCGGATCGTCGAGGACCAGGCTCACCGCTTCGCTGCCGAACTCCTGAGGGCGCGGACCGGATCCATGACCTGCTCCCAGTGACAATGAGCGGTAGAGCGTCGACATCCAGGCCCATGCTGTACCGTGGCCGCTGGCTTGGACGGCTTGGCGACGGGTCTTAGCACACGTCATGCCCGCCATCTCGACCTGCGGGTGGCGGTGAAACGAAACGGGCTTGATCAGCACCATCAAGCAATCCTCAGCGCTCCTGAGCGCCGTTGACGCATTGCCGCAGCAACCCATCGACCAGGCGCAACCGGTCGTTCGGCGCCACGTGCCGGTCGATCTGTTCCGCACCCGTAACGATGCGCATCCCCGGCAGCGATTTACACATGACAGTGGGCGGGCCGACCATGAAAGAGAGGCCGGGGCCGCGTGGCTGTTGGAAAGGAACGACTCAAACCATGTGAACCAGCAAAGCTGGCGATCTTGAAAGCTACAAGCAGGTCATGAACTTGGTTCAACGACAATAGTTGTTGCTGGCCGTCCGCCGTTCGGACTGGAGAAAGCTGCTTTGACTCCGTACAAGACCATTGGCGCTCCGACATCCGCTGCCGCGCACCGTGTCCCGCGCGGGTTCGGGTCACTGTTGAGTGTCGTGCTCTGGGCGCTCAATTCGGCGGTATCGGGCTCAGAGGACGCCCGATGCCAGAAGTAGCCGCGTCGAGGTTCGACACACTGCGCACCTGGAATGGCGAGCAGAGCAGGGCCTTCGAAGAGCTCTCGTTTCAATTGCTCAAGGACAAGGTGCCGTCTGGGACGCAGGCGATCCGGACCGGCAATCCTGACGGCGGGGTCGAGTGGTATGCCACGTTGCCGGGCGGCATTGAATGGGGTTGGCAGGCCAAACACGTCGAGGGCATCGACACACTTCTGACCGCGATGACTGATTCGGTCAAGCGCGTCGCGAAAGAACGCCCCGAACTGCGAAAGCTGACCTTTGCGATCTCCTGGAACCTTGCGACCGGTACGAGCGGTGGTAAGCGCAAGTCTCAGCGGCAGAAGTACGAAGACAAAATCAAGACCTGGCAACAGACCATACCCGGCGCGGACAAGATCGAGTTCGACCTCGTGCAGGAAAGCGACCTGCTGGATGAGTTGGCCAAGCCGGAGCACAACGGCCGGCGCTGGTTCTGGTGGGGCGACCTCGTCTTCGGTCGTGAATGGCTGTTAACGCGGTACGAGCAACAGTCCGCTGCGGCCAGCGAGAAGTACCGCCCCGACCTTCAGGTCGACGTTCCTATCCAGGAAGACTTGCTCGCGCTGGGCTTCGACCCATCAATCCTCACGGTCTTCCACCGTCTTGTCCGCGACGTCGTCTCGGCTGTAACCGACATGCGTCTCCGGGCGAGGGACGAAGGCACGACGGGGGATATGCTCTACCAGGCCATTCAGGACACGGCCGCGGCGCTGAAGGCCACAGCCGGAACGCTCACACTGCAAGCGGGTGATCCGCCAGCCGCGCTTGATCCGCTGCTTGCTGAAGTCGAGGCCTGCCGGAGTGCCATCTACGCTGCCGAGGAGCACGAACGCCAGCTTGAGGCGGCGTGGCGGGAGTTGTCCGACGACGACCCGAAGAAAGCTGACAAGCCATCGGAGCAGGCCGGCAGCTATGGCGTTCGCGGGCTGGCCTCCGCCATCGGCGAGTTGATCTCTTGGCTTGAATCCTCGGTGGGACGTTCGCTACGGCGCCGAGCCTACTTTCTCAGCGGTCAGGCCGGATCAGGCAAGACGCACCTGCTGCTCGATGCCACTCGGCGTGCTCTCGATGCCGGCCGCCCTGCGGTGTTCCTGGCGGGCGCACAGTTCGGGCAAGGCAACCTGTGGGCGAGCATCGCGGATCAGCTTGGGCTGGACGCGGTCGGGGCGGATGTGCTGCTGCGTGCGATGGACGCAGCAGGCGAGGCATCTGGGATCTCCGGAAGTCGCTTCGTGATCTTCGTGGACGCTCTCAACGAGACCACGCTGTCCGACTTCTGGCGTGTTCACCTGCCCACGTTGCGCGCGGCCATTGCCCAGCACCCGCACATTGCGCTTGCAGTGTCCTGCCGGGACACCTATCAGGACCTCGTTCTGGAGGGCGCTGAGGGATCTCACTACGTCCGCCGGACGCACCCTGGATTCGCTGATAGGGAGATTGAAGCCACTCAGCATTACTTCGCGCACTACAAGCTCGAAGCCCCCAAGATTCCACTGCTGACACCGGAGTTCACGCTGCCGCTCTTCCTGCGGTTGTACTGCGAGAGCCTGTCGCAGTCCGAGGCTGGTTCGATCCCGGAAGGCCATGAGGGACGGGTCGCCATCTTCGAGCGCTATCTGGCTGCCAAGACTACGACGGTCGCTCGGCGCTTCCGGCCAACATCGACTTCCAGCTATGAGCTGAACGCGGCGAAGTCGCAGGTGACCCGGGCCCTCGAGGGCTTGCTCGACGAACTCTCGCGGCTCGGCGGTGAGAGCATGAGCACCAGCGCAGCCGAGGCGGTCGCCCAGAGGTCGCTGGGTGCCGCGGGTGCCGACGCGACGAGAATCCTGGGCCTGCTACAAGAAGAGGGGATCCTGACTCGTGAGCGCCTCTACCTGGGCAGCGGCGACTTCGACGAGGGCGTCCGTATCGTGTTCCAGGCCTTCGCCGACTTCCTGCTCTTGAGACGACGTCTGACACTGTCCGACGACCCGCTCAATGATCCTGCGGTCAAGTCGTGGTTGGCCGAGGAGTGCAGTTGGGGCATCAACGAGGCTGCAACGATCCTGTTCCCGGAGGCCTACGGCATCGAGATGCCGGATCTTCTGGGAATCAAGCTAGGCACCGGACCACAGAGAGACGAAGACCGGGACGCTTGGGACCGCCGCCATCGCGCTCGCCGGCTCTACCGCTCGTTGGTGGAGACCTTGCCATACCGTGACTCAGCAGCGATCTCCCAGCGCACCATCGATCTCCTGAACGACGCGCAGCCCTATCTCTCGCGTGATGAGTTCTATCGAGTGCTGTTCACGCTGGCTCCGCAGCCGGCCAGCCGGTTGAACGGTGACGGGTTGCATCGATACCTGCTCAGGCAACGAATGCCTCAGCGGGACAGCGATTTCGGGTTTGCGACCTATCACGAGTTGTTCGAGCCGTTCAGCCCCGCATCGCGTCTTGCCCGCTGGGCGGCGGCCGGCCCGTATCCGTCGTATGACGCCGGGGTGATCGAGCTGGCGTGTGTTCCTTTGTGCTGGCTTTTGTCTTCTCCCAACCGCTTCATGCGCGATTGGGTCACCAAGGCGCTTGTGCAGCTGCTGCGCGGTCATCTTGACGTCATGCGCGCGCTCGTTGAGCGTTTCTGGACTGTCGACGACCCCTACGTGGTGCAACGTGTTGTCGCCATAGCCTACGGTGCGTTGCTCCGCAGCGCGTCGGAACAGGCCGAGGACGCGAAAGCGCTCGCCGAAGCTGTGCACACGCGTGTGTTCACTCGTCCGGTCCGAGCTGACGAGCTCATGTTGGATGCCGCGCGGGGCATCGTCCGGTGGGCAGCGACCCACCGGCTGCTGCCCGACGCCGCGTTGAACTCTATCCGGCGGCCCTATGGGCTAACGCCTCCCGGACCGCCGCCGACCAAGGCAACAATCGAGGCCAAGTATGGCTGGCGCGAGGGCCAGCCGGACGATGAGAGCTACTCATCCATCAGTTTCTCGTTGCTGAGCATGGGCGACTTCGGTCGTTATGTCGTCGAATCGGGCTTGCGCAACTTCTCGCGCTACCGCATCGGGCAGGACTACCCGCGTCGCGAAGACCGCAAGCCGCGGTTCATCAAGAGCCGGTGGGATAAATTCGTCGCGGCGCTCGGCGACGGCCAGAAGGACGAGCTGGCCGACTGGTTGCAAAACCCCGAAGAGTCGACCATGAGTCGTCTCAGCTTCCTGCTCCGGAGAGAAGACGACCCGCTCAATGACGAGCAACACGAACTGCTCGATGCCGTTTTTGTCTACCCGAAGATGGTCGACGACGAATACCCAGCAGACGGCGCTCGGCGCTGGATATTCCGCCGGACAGTCAGCCTCGGCTGGACACCGAAGCTCTTCGGCTCCAAGGACCGCAGCATCGGGCACGGTCGCGGGCGGGAAGGGCACAAGGCCGAGCGCTGGGGCAAGAAGTATCAGTGGATGGCCTATCACGAGCTGCTGGCTCGCGTCGCGGACAACTTTCAGACTTCCCGGACCTTCGGAGGCAATGGGCAATACGAAGGGCTGCATCAGATCATCGGTGATCGGGAGATCGACCCCAGTCTCCCGCCGATCGACTTCCGGGTCTTCAGCGAGCGCGATGCCAACGGTGCGACGGCTTGGGGGCCGCCCGTCATCAAGCTAGACGAGTGGCCTCCGGCGCGCCTCGACTTCAGCCGCTACCAGGGAGACGTCAAACGTTTCCTCGCTGACGTCGCCTCGGAGCCCACTGTCGCTGGCTCCACGTTCGTCCGTGACCGTGACGGCAACGACTGGGTGGTACTCGAGAGCTTCGTGAAAAAGGTCGATCCGTTGGCTCACGAGGGTTGGCGTGGTATGCAGGAGCGCACGGGCATCGACACGCTGCTCATCACGGTTGGCGACGCTCCGGCGTTCCTCTCCGCTCTGCCGGACGAGCCACGCTACGAAATCAGCGACCTCGTCGATTCTCACGGACACATCGACTGCTGCTACGTCGGCGAGATCGGCCGGGTTGGGCAGGCCTGCCATCACCGGCACGACGTGCTGCGGCAAGCAGACATCGGCAACAACTCTTTTCGAGTCGTGGCCACCGTGGAACAGTACGTCTGGGAAGGCTCCATTCTCGACTGTTCCATCGGCGAAACAGCGAGGACCGTCTTGCCCTCGACGTTCATTCAGCAGGCCGCTGGGCTGACCTTCGACGTGCGTGGTCCGAGCTGGCAGGATGCAGCATCCACCCCGGTCTTCACGTACTACGAGGAGGAGGGGAACGATAGTCATGCGCTGCTTGTTCGGGCATCTTTCCTGCGGAAGTTCCTCGCAGAGAACGAGCTTGAATTCATCGTGTTGCACTGGTTCGAACGGATGAAGCTCGGCGATGACCTTAGTAGTGAACACCCCTGTGTGGAGTCGAGAGTCGATGCCTGGCTGACGGCCGACCTCGCTCTGCACGAAGGCAAGCCGAACAGGATGGAGCGGGGTCTGAGGTGAGCCCGGGGTCACGCGACACCGCGGGCCACCCCCGCTTGTGCGGTCATCTGCCCGCTCGCCGGCGTCGGTGTGGTGTCGAACTCCACGGTGCGGATGCCGGGAACCGGCGTGGCGAGCCGTACGAGAGCGAAGTCGCGGTCGGTGCGCGCCGCGACCCGATCGACCGGCACCTGCCGCGCCGGACCTCCGGCCACAGGCACCTGCGCGGCGACCGGAACAGCGGGAGGCTGGCCGTTGACGAGCCGGGACTATCCCTCGCCTGGCTCGCCAGTATTGAGGTCGTCGTCGTTCGTGCTGCCTGCGGCGTCGACTTCCGAGGGATCCGCTGTAGCGTTATCGTTCAGGGCGAGATTGGTTCGCAGCTCCTCCGGCAATTGCTCCGTATTCACGCCGTCGAGTTCGATGCGCAGAGAATACATAGCGTCGTACTCGCTTGGGAGCATTTCCCAGTGCATCGACGGTGCCGTGATCGGCATCTGCTGTTCGAGCGGGACGAGATATTCGGCTGCGCGCAGCAGCAGATCAGCCATCGAATCGCCTGCGAACTCGACCCAATTGCTGGTCCCGCGACGAAATCCTGCGGCTCCCGGCCGAGGGCCCGGTGAATCGAGGCTGCTCGACGCCGTGGTGGAAATCGGTGTAGGCAAGGCTGCACGTGCCGAGGCAAGACTTGTACGCATCGGATCCATCTGCAGAACCGCGAAGAATGCTGTCTTCGTTGTTGCGGCCAGCGGAAGAGAGCTTGATTCGTCGAACTCCCGCAGGGTAGCGGGCTGGTGGTCCAGCGACTGTCGGACCTCCCGTTCGAACATGTTCACGCCATGGGTCGTCATATTCCGGAGAGGTGCGCTCGGATTTTTCCGAGCGGCTGCCGCCGCAGTCTTTGCCGCTTTCCACCCCAGGAAGTAGGCGTAGCCCAGGGAGTACTCGGCGACGAGATGCTTCACGGACTCGGTCAGCCGCGGCGCGTGATTTTCGGCGACCTCCGGCATGTTATGTATCGCCAACTGCCGAGCGAACCATCGAACCGCCTCGGCGACCAAAAGCTCGTGTGCGAAGCTCAGCAGGTCGTCCTGCCGTTGCGCGGTCATGTTTGCTGGATCAAGCTGTTCGCCCAGATGCTTGTCCAGCAGTGCGCGACCCGTGTCCGGACTTGACCCGAAGGGTATCCGCAAAAGAGTGTCGTAGGGGAAATAGCTGGCAGTGCGCTTCGGCAGTGGGAGTTTGTCCGGATCGCAATTTGACTCTGCCCACGCTGCGTCGAAGGAGGGTGGATCCCAGACGAACGCATTCGGCGGAGTGGCGGCGTCGGTGAGGAGCAAGCCCGCATTTCGTGCGTCGCTGATCAGCGAGCCGACTCCGGTCCCGGCGTGGAAAGGGAAGGGATGATGCCACTGTCGCATGGACGGTATCGGGTCGACTTGAGCCGCGAAGCGCAGCAGCGTCAGCGTTGCCAGTTCCGCTCGCACATCGGCCGACGGAATCTCTTCCCGCTGTTGGTCTCCTGGGAAGTCCGTCCGGACCACGTGGCGCTGGTGGCTGAGCCACACCTCGTGCGCGCGGCGACAGGCTTGCCGCTGGAGTTGCTCCTGCTCGTTCTGCTGCTGACGAGCCACACGGCGCTGCCGAATCTCCTCGGTTTCCGGTGCCACGAGGGCCGCAGCACGTCGGACCAACTTCGGGTCGCAGCTGACGCAGTGCGTGGCCCGGCCGGAGAGCACCTCGGCCAGGCTGGACCGGTTGCGAAGACGAAGAGCGTCTCCGCAACCATCGCACTGAACGTCGGGCAAAATCGCCCGTACCGCGGCGACGGCCACGACGTTCGCCGGCCCTCGGCCACGAGTGTCGATCGTCTTCACCGATGTCTTCCACATCGGCTCGCCGCGTTGATCAACCCCAGCCAACGACCAGTACTGCAGGCCGATCTCCACGAGATCGGCATCCACGCCACGGACGGGCTCTACGTCTAGCTTGCAGTCGCCCGGCAAGTCCTTGTGCAACTTCGGTCCGCCCCTCGTGATGCCAGCGCGTCGTCAACGTGCGAAGAATGTAGTCCAGGCGCCAGCTGTCCCCATTCGGGTGACATACAACCGGGTTCAGTCAGGCGAATTAGCTGTGCCTCGCCCCATGACGGCAAAGCTGTGATCGGATGCTCGAGGCATTCATCCGCGCGCGGTTCGCCCATGCTGCCGACGGAGTACTGCTCTGGATCCGCTGGCGTTCCGGCCCTTTGCGGGAATCAGCGTCGCCACCCTCGACTGTGCGAGTGCGCTCCCCATCCCATGCCCGCCGAGCTTCCTCGGCCAAAGACGGCTTCTGCCTAGCGCGGCGGCGCCGCAGCGGAGAATGACCAGGCGTCGCCCGACCGGGCGGGGGGCAGGGCAATTCCCGCCACGACAACGGTCTGCGGCTGAGCCAGTACCACGCGGTGCCGTCGTGCCGGGATCTGCTGTGCGAGGTCTCCCGCGAAGACCACTCCGTCGAGCACGGCTACGCGGCCGGGTTCGACGGAGTGGTTCTTCTTCCGTGCCATGGCTCTGGACGTCGCATTCGGCTGTACCGCGCGGATGTCGCCGGATCGCAGCGGCTACGGCGCGGACGCCGCCGTGCAGGAGGGCTTCTTCGGCGAACTGCACAGCGAGGACGAGACTGTGCTGCCGGTCGAGTGCACCGGCCAGGCTTCATGGCCGCGGTGTTCCGCAGGCGTAGGGGTGTGCCGCCCTCAGTCTCCCAGCGAGACAAGACGACACGGGGACCTATGAATATGGGCCGTTGAGAGCGGTTCTGGTGCCGGGTCATTCCCGTGAAGCAGGGGAGGCCCGCGGTTACACGATGTGCCCGTCTGCGGCTTCGAGGCTTTCGGCATTATCGGGCGCGGGGTCCGGCCCTGCCAGAAGCCTGGCGATCAACTGCTCTGCAGCCGTATTTTTGGCCGTCGGCTTTTTCGAGCCTTGCGCTCGCAGCACGATGCGTTCGCCTGCCGCGGTGACAACGGTCGCGGTGCACGTGAAAGTGGGCCGGTGTGCTGGGCCGGTCGATGAGTACGCCCAGCCGAGGTCCGTGAGATGCTTGGCGTCCTTGAGCTCTTCGATGGCGCCGACGGCGGAGGGATGCTGGTTGGCAGCCAGGAAGCTGGCGATCGTCTCGGGCGCTGGCTGCTCAGTTGTCGGGCTGGACACCGCCTCGCCTACGGAAATACCGGCCGAGCGGAACCAATCGCGCAACACCCCGGTGGGAACTCCGAGCAAGTTTCCGGTGTCGCGGAGGCTGAGCCCGTCGCCGACGACGTACCGGTGCGCTTCCTCGAAAAGCGAGTCGAGGACCGCCCGGTCATCTGCCGGCAGGCCAAGGAAATCAGCATGCTCGGCGGCGCCTGCCTGCAATTGGCGGTGAGCCTTCATCAAACACGCCAGCGAGCAGTAGAGCCCGAGACGCCGTTGCTTGACGTTGCCTCCAAGCGCGCGGTGGACGGTATACCAGCCTGCTGGAACGAACGAGCCGTGTTCGCTTCGGCTGCAGCTCCGGCACACGTAATAGCGTGCCTCGTGCGGCGGCTCCGACCCCCACCGCAAACCCGACGGGCGCATCAGGCCGGCGGCGCTGCTGCCACCCGGATCCTCAACCACTTGACTACCCTCCGATGTAAGAAGTTGCTTAATGTAGTTTACGGTCAGCGGGCCGATCTAAGTGAGGGTGCATGGCGGCGGGTTTGCCGGACTGGCTGCGCGAGATCTTGCGCAGCGGAGTCGTCACCGAGAAAGCGCAGATGCGTCTGCTTACAGAGTTGCGCAGGGACGAGCTGACCTCCTCTCAGCTTCGAATGCTGCTCTTTCACACGCTCAAAGGGCGCCGCGCGCAGCAGTCGAAAGCCGAGGTTCTCAACTGGCTCGAAAGCCGGTGCTCGCTTGCCACTGTCATCGTCCACGAACATGCCCACGCAGCTCGGCTGCCGATGCCGGCCGTGTCGACACGTGCGAAGACCGGCGGCGCCGATTCCGGCCGAGAAGAACGTGCGACGCTGCAAGTCGGCGACACACTGCGAGCCGGGGCATGGTGCGCGGAGACCGACGAGCACTCCGCGCGGCACCGCGCCTATCTGAGCCTGTTGCGCGAACTGACCGGGATCGCCATGTCCCGGCCCACACCGGCCCCGCCCCCTGCGGCGTCTGCGCCGATACCGAAGGCGTCTCCGCCTCGCCCCGTCGCGATCCCTGCCGTCGCCGCGCTGGACGATGCCGCACCGAACGAGACGCTGCTCAAGATGGGCTGGGAACTTCTGTTCGATATCGACATCTGCCCGTCGCGTCCTCAGTGGCTGCTGTGCGCGCCGGACCAAGGCCCTCCGGATCTCCCGGCACCGCTGAAGCCGACCGGTCTCGGGCAACGGCACTGGGTTCGCCGGACCGTCCGCTACGCGGACGGAACCACCGCGACCCGCGATTGCGTCCGCGTCGACCTCCTGCGTGCCTTGTCCGCACTGGCCGCTCCCGAACCGCAATCAGGATGGAGCCCGTCGGCGCAGCTGTGGCGCGACGTCACCCGCGGCACACTCGACTGGGTCAGCACCGGCCGCATCCTGCCCACAGTCGGAGACGCCTTCGACCCGGCCGACCGCCGGGCGACCTGGCGGCTGGGGGCCCTTGGCAACTCTGGCCTCGACCGGATCGCCGACTGGGCCGATCGCCTCGCCACCCTCCCTCGATGCGCACGCACCGACAGCACCGGCCGTGCCGAACCCGACCGATTGCCCGAGACCGTCCGGGCATGCGCCGACGCCACGGTGGCCCGTCTCGTCCCCACGCCGGCCATGCGATGGCTGCTCGGCGACGTCCCTTACGTCGCCGCCCGGGCCGCTCCCGAACTCGTCGCGGCCGTGCAGGACTGGGCCGACGATCTCGAACGCCACCACGACGAACAGCCGGACTGCGGACTCGTCCTGCGCGTCGAAGGACCCGCCGACGACGCCGAAGCAACCTCCGTCCAAGCGGAGCTCCTGCTCACCAGCGTGTCCGGCAGTATTGACACCGCCGTACCCGCGGCGAAGATCTGGAACGGCGACACAGCGGCTTCCTCTGCCTCCGATCCACGGCTGCGGCTGCGGGTCTGCTCGCTGTTGCGCCGAGCCGGGCACCTGTTCCCACCGCTGTACGCGCTCGGTCGCCAGCACCGCCCGGAGTCCGTGCACATGGGGCTGCAGTCGGCCGCAGTGCTGCGCGGCCCTGTCGGCGAAGCACTGCGCGAACTCGGAATCGTCGTCGAGTGGAGCAAGGGCTGGGTCGCAGACCTCGACGCGCGAGTCCTGATCGGCGTTGCCCCGCCGGATCCCGAACCGGATGGCACGCTCGGCTTGGCCCAGCTGCTGGACCGGCGATGGCAGCTGACCATCGACGGGCAAGCGCTGTCCGACGCCGAGATGACTCTCCTGGCCGCGTCGGCGATCCCGCTGGTCAGGCTTCGCAACCGGTGGGTGCTGCTCGACGGCCCCACCCACGACAAACTTGCCGCACCGCGGCTCGCCCCGGTCGCCCGTCCGGCGGGAATCCTGGCGGCGCTGTTGGGCACGCAGGTGGTCGACGGCCGCTCTTACGCCTGCAGCCCGACCGACGGCCTCGCCGCACGACTTGAGCAACTGCGCCGCAGTCAGACTGACGACACTGGCCCCGATCGACCAGACCTCCCGGCCTGCTTGCATCCCCACCAGCGCGTCGCGGTCACTTGGCTCGAGCAGCTCACCAGTCTCGGCCTCAACGGACTCGTCGCCGACGAAATGGGGATCGGCAAGACACTCACCGCGCTCGGGTTTCACCTCTCCCCGCAGCGGCTCCATCAGGACCTGCCGACCCTGGTGGTGTGCCCGAACGGTGAGCTTGTCAGGAAATGGCGCACCGACACGGAAAGGCACCTGCCCGGGCTCCCTCTCCGAACGTACTGGGGCCCACGACGCACGCTGCCGCCGCTGCGGGACAACCCGGTCGTCGTCACGACATACGACACTCTCGCCTCCGACATCGATATCCTCGGCAGGCAACGGTGGGGAGTCGTCATCGCGGACGAGGCGCAGAAGATCAAGAATCCCGCCACCCGAGGAGCCCGCGCCATGCGCCAGCTCGGTGCCCCGATTCGAATCGCGCTCAGCGGCACCCCGCTGGAAAACCATCCTGGGGAGCTATGGGCCCTGCTGGATTGGCTCAACCCCGACCTTTTCGACACCCGAGCGCGATTCGAGTCCCGCTACGTCGCACCCCTGCGACACGGCGCTTCACCCGACGTCGTCGATGCCCTCCGCGAGCAGATCCACGCGATCATGTCGCCTGTCGTCCTGCGGCGCACCAAACAAGATCCCGGCATTGCCCCGGAGCTGCCTCATCGCCGCGACCAGACCCACACTGTCGACCTGTCGAAGGCTCAGCGCGGACTGTTGGAGGGGTTGGCCCGAGACACCGGAATGCAGTACCGGGCCTGCGGCACCACCCGCAACAGCGGTCAGGCCGCGTGGCGGCTGTCCGAAGCGGAGCGCAAGATCTGTAACAGCCCTGCTCACTATCTGGGCCACGCTGCGCAGACCGTGGAGGCCGACCCCGCTGCGGCGGAGCGCGACGCGCCCAAGCTCAAGCTGCTGCGCGCGCTGATCGAGGACCTCGTGACTCGCGACGAGTCCGCTCTCGTGTTCAGCCCGTCCGCCGTGATGGCTGGCCTCATCGACGCCTACCTCCGCGGCGTCGGAGTCGCCAGCGCGCTCTTCCACGGTCAGCTCCGGGCTTCACAGAAGCGCCGAGCACTGCAGGCAACCGGCGCCGGCGAAATCTCCGCGCTCGTCGTCACCGTCGGCAGCGGCGGAACCGGGCTGGACATCACCCGTCCCAACCACGTCATCCATTACGATCGCCCTTGGAACCCGGCCCTCGAGGATCAAGCCAGCGCACGTGTTCACCGGTACGGCCAACAACGCGACGTTCAGGTGCACTACCTCATGCACGCCAACAGCATCGAGGAACACATCGCCGCGAAACACGCCGCCAAACGCCGGTACTCCGGCATCTTTCTCCCCGCCTGCAATGACACGATCACCAACCTCAGCGCCGCTCAACTGGCAGCCCTCTACGAACTGGACGACCGTCGATGACGACCCCCGCTGGACCGGCGCCGTCCGGACAGGACCTGCCGCCCCTCCCGCTCCCGGCACCCACACCCGCTCATCTCGCCACGATCGCCGCTTCCGCCGCCCGCCGTGCCCGAGCGCTTCTCTCCGGGACCGATGAGGCCGTGGACCCGCGGCTGGAGCTGCTGCAGCTCCTCGAGCAACATCCCGATGCGTCGCCTGCCCGCGAGATCGCCCAACGCGCCGGAATCAGCACTGCAGCTCTGACTCGTCTGCGGACCGCCTACCAGTTCGGCGGCGCAGAAGGAGTCGCGAACGCCCAGCACCAGCATCAGCCCTCGCCCGGAACCCTTGAGGCGGCCGCGGACGCGATCCGCGCCACGCCCGATATGCGCAACCGTGAACTGGTCCTCCGAGACAACACCATCACCTACCCCGTCGTGGGCGTCCAGATCCGTCTCGGCCGCGACGATCGCTGGTACCCCTACACGCGCACTACTGCCGACTGGGTAGCTGCGCCGGCACCCGCAGCGGACCCAGCTGCTGCGTTCTCCCGCGCTATCGCTGCCGCGCGACGACGACACAACGAGTGAACCGCCGCGGGGATCGTCCTGATCAGCGCGGCGAGGGCTGTGCCTTCAGCCGCGCCGGTAGGGCCGGATCGCGCAAACCACCGGCACAGGAAACAACTGTTTCCCGTATCCCTTGAGAGAAGCGTGTCACGCCGACAGCCTTGTTAGCTGATGCGACGGTCTGTCGGGGGCCCGACCCCTGCGGCGTCAGGGCGCGATAGCGCTCTCCGGGTGCGCGCGTCCCCGTAGGTGTACCGGGCCGACGGAAATGTCCGCGGAAGCCAGGTGCAATCCGGCGAAGATCACGGCCAGCAGCGTGCCGGTGAGCACGAGGGTCCGTGCGGTGTGCCCCCAGCTGCCGAGGATCCGCCCGGCCAGGCGGATCAGGTCCCGGGGCTCCGTCGACCGTTCGTCGTTCGGCAGGGCCAAATATCCGGCCCCTCGCTCTTGCTCGTCGTCGTGCCCAGGCGTCCGCCGACCGTCGCGCGGTGGAATCGAACGGGTGTCTCTGCCTACAGTCATTGTTGTTGGTCCAATCGGGTCGATTCGGTTGTGGCTCTTGCTAGTCGGAACACGCGTCACCCGGGCGGACGAACACAGCGGCGGCCTCCTCCTGGCCGAGGAGGCCGCCCTCCGCCTACCCGGATGACAACCGCATTCGCAGCCTATGAGCGCGCCAGACCAGGCGAGAACCCCCGCGCGACAACCGGGTAGTACCGAGCGTTGAACGCGACGTGAGCAATCAGTGCGTCGTGGCCCGGCATGCCCAGGCGGAACGACGAACGAAGTGGTGCCTACGACGAACGGTCAGCGGCCAGTCACGGCGAACGCCGCTCGGAACCGGCGAACCCCGACGCTGCACCGGGTTTGTGCCGTTCGTGCTGTCCTTGGGGCGGGCGGTCGAGTCGCTGCGGCCCTGGCCGGACAGGACCGAAGACGTCATGCCGACGACGGGCACGAACGCGAACCCGGCGGAGCCGAGGCCTCGGGAACCGGCGTCTCGCACCCGGGGAAGCCGGTTCCCGATCAATGCCCCAGACATCGGGTCGTTTCACAGGACGGAATCGGGCGGGTGTCGCGACGACTGCGCGAAGAAAGCTGCCGCTGGTTCCCGCTCCGGCGGGCCGGGGAGCTGCTCGAGCTGCTCAGACGTCGGCGCCTGCCGTTCGTTTTGCCTCATCCTTCGTTTTTGCCGTAGTCGCATCGGCGGTTGGCCTCTTGCTCTAAGGCAGATGGAGGATCCGGTTCAAGAGCTAGCTGGGCTGTCCGAGTGGTCACGATCGTCTGCATTGTTCTGGTTGTTCGGACTTGGGTCCCGGCCGATCAGGTGAAGGCAGGACCCGAAACGGGCCCGTCGGTGCGGTCGGCCACCTGCGCGACGGGTCCCAACAACGGCATCCAGCCGTGGTTCCCGATGGATCGCCACGCGATTTCCGACCGGGAGGAGTTGCTGGTCAACCGGGCCAACGGCAACGTGGTGGTCACCGACCGCGCGCTGACGGTCAAGGGCACCGGGCTGGACCTGTCCGTGAACGCGGTCTACAACGGCCGCACGAGCGGCAGCGGAGCGCTGGGAGCGCACTGGCAGATTTCCGGGGCCTGAATACAGGTCGCCCCGCCCCATGTCCTATTCCCAGATTTAACGGTTTTCCACGAGCGCCGAGATAGCGGCCACCGCCTCGTCCCGCGCCGACGCGTCGTCCGACCAGACCGGAGAGCTCCGTTCGACGAACACAGCGAACACGGCGGATGATCCGTCCCTCAACCTCAGCTGCAGCTTGGGCGGAACGTTCTGCACCGGCTCGACGGCGACGATGTCCTCGAGGCCGTATCTTCTCCGCAAGCCCAACCCGTACAGCGGCATGAAGCGCACCGAATTTTCATCCAGAATCAATTTCCCGCCCGTGCGCACGAGGCGGCCCCTGATCGTGAAAGGTCGCCCGGCGTACCATTCGCCTTTCACATCGTTAGTCACCATTTAGCTATTCTAGGGCTTTCCGGCAGAGCCGGGCATGACGTCCCAGCCCCGCGTCTCAGCACAGTCGGCTGACGGCGAGCGGGCGCGGACCGCCTGGCCAGCACAGCGACGAGGCGGCGTGCGCCGCGGTGGGAACGGCCCCCAGGGAGTGCCGGTAATCGCTCCGGGGGAAGGCCCGGTCGAGGAGCTGCTCGAGCTGCTCGGAATCGGAAAAGCCTCCGTCCATCTGCAGCGATGACCGCAGGGCTTCCTTGAGCAGCTTCGGCGCGATGCCGAACTGGTCCTGCGCTTCCCTTTGCAGGATGCCGAGCAGCGCCGGCACCCCTGGTCGGCTGCTGGCGCACGAACCAGTCGAGCACCTTGCCGACGCCGATCGGGAAGCCGATGACTGTCGTCTCGGTACCGGGAGAGGTTGTGCAGCACGGCCGCTTCGATCACCTGCGACAGCTGCTCGAACGGCACCGCCTTGTCCAGCGTCAGCGCGGCGTCCCAGCCGATCTCGTCGTCGATCTTCCGGACCGATTCTTCGTTGCGGTGCGCGCGCCCACCGGCGGCGACATCGCTGGGGTCGACGTCCGAACGCGCAGGCGTACGCGCGAAGGCGCACCTAAGGTGGACGCCATGGTCGAGTTCCAGCGGGACGGAGGCCGGAGGACGCTTTCGTGGTTGTTCAGCAGCCGCGACCTAGCAGACTAGGGCTGTGGCCGACGTGCTGCACCACTTGTCTGAGACGGCGGCGTCGGGTGCCGTGCGCGCGACCACTTCACCTGGCTGCCGCGCCCTCAACTGCACGGCACGTCGACAGTGGTCAACATCGCGGTGACCGCCGTCGGTTCCGCCGCCTACGCCATCGGCGGCGGCGTGATCGACCTGCGTTACGGCGGCGGCATGATCGTGGGAGGCGTGCTCGGCGGCTTTTACGGAGCGCGTTATGTCGCACGGATCCCCGAGAACGTACTGCGCATCCTGTTCTTGCTGATCTTGTCGCTCACCAGTCTCAAACTGTATGCGACCGCGGCGGGCGTGGATCCCTTCGCCGGGTCGGCGGCTCTCCCGCCCGCGGCGCTGCACAATCCGTGGACCACAGTGCCGATCACGTTCGTCGCGGGCGTGCTCATCGGCGCGTGGGCGGGCGCACTCGGGCTGGGCGGCGGACTGCTCTCGGTCCCGGCGCTCGTACTGCTTTTCGTGGTCGAACTGCACACTGCCGAAGGGACCTCGCTGCTGATGTTCCCCAACGCGATCGCCGGCTCCATCGTGCACCTTCGGCAGGGAACCGCCCGGCCACGGCTGGCGCTGCTGCTCAACCTCGGCGCTATCCCCGGGGCCGTTGCCGGCGCGCTGATCGGCCTGTCCCTGAACGAAACCGCGCTGGGGGTGATTTTCGGGACGCTCACCCTCACGATGGCGCTCAGGGAAATCGCGAACCTCGTGCGCTCCCGGCCCACGAGGCCGCATCCGGGACCCGATGCCGGCTGACCGCTCGCGCAGCACCGTTCGTCTCATCGCGTTCGCCACGAAAATTCGGACCGATCGTCTGGGGTGGTAATTCGCATGTTCACCAAGGTGAAGTCACTCAATGAAGTCGTCGCCGAATCGGCGAGGAACCGGCCGGGGGAACCGGCGCTGTCCGACCCGGCCCGGTCCACGGCGGTCATGTCCTCGAGCTCGACGTTCAGCACAGGCTCATCGCTCCGGTTGTGCATCACGACCCGGAACCAACCCGGTGTCCGCTCCGGTCGGCGCCGTTTCACGATGATCTGGCGGGCGACCTGGGCTTCCTCGTCGCGTCGCTCGTCTTCCCGGCGGCACCGGTCTCCGAGCGCAACCGAGACGTCGACTTCGTTTGCGACGTTCTGCTCACCCAGTGGCCCGCACCTCGGGCTCGGGCGCTGACCGAGGGATCGCCGGGGCCTGTCGGTTACTGATGGGTTTGCGTCTTTCGGCTCGGGGTACCGTTCCTCGGCAGCCTCTTCAGCAGCAAGGAGGCTGAACGCGAACGCAAGCCCGGCCCATGCCAGACCACGACCGCCAGCACGGAATTCAGCCGTGGATCGTTGACCTGCACGGCACCGCGCCACCCGACCTGGCGCGAATACGTCGGTGGGCGTCGCGCAACTTGAGCTCGCTGAGGGACGACCACCTGTCCGACGTACACCTCGTCGTGACCGAACTCGTGGACAACGCCTTCAACCACGGACACCGCCCGATCCAACTTCGGATGAGCCACACGCCGGACCCCTGCCGGGTACGCATCGAGGTCGACGACAGCAGCCCCTACCGCCCCATGATCGCCAGACCTTCTCCCGACCGGGCTGGCGGACGGGGAATGCTGTTGGTGGCCCAGCTTTCCGATGCGTGGGGTGTGGTCGCCGCTCCCGGCGTGGGCGGCAAAACCGTCTGGGCCGAGATTTCCTGTGCTGGCCCCGAACGGACACCGTGCTACGCGGGCACCGGGCACAACCATCACCCGCTGACGAGCGGCTCGGATTGAGCATCGGACTTCACTGGATGCTCGCGCGCAACTGGAGAAACAGAACCGGCTCGTCCTTGGCAGCGCACTGCCGTTGAGATTCGCTCACCGTCGAGCGATCAGCCGGCACCACCGCTGTAATTCGCGGTGCCCAGCTGCGCTTGGCCGTCTACGTGCGGGAGTTAGTAGATCAAAGCACCGCCGTCGAGTGCACCTCCCGCAGCCGCGGCGTCGCTGAGGACCCCTCCCCGCCAGGCCGCGAGATGGTAGCGCCATGCGGGCTTTCTGGAGTAAGCGGGAGGCCGTAGCCCGAGCACACCTCACCGTCCTGCCGCCGCTTTCTTTCCCAGACCAGCCAAACGCTCAAAGAGCCTCGTGGATCAACGAATCATCCAGTGCGACTGCGCGCGGATCGGAGATCACAGTGTGCTGCGTCGGACGGCGACCTCGTAAATCGTCTCGCCCAGCTGCAAAGTGCAGGCGTCGCCGAGGTCTGCCAACGGCAATCCGGCGAGGTGCCAGGCACAGAGCACGGACGGCAGGGCGTCGGCGGGGGCGTCGGGTGCGGAGACGTGCCAGACACTTCCGTCCCGGAATCCCGCGATCGCCGCGTGCGGGCTCAGGATCGCGGCAATAACGGCACCCGGGTGTCGGCGAAGCGTGGCGCGTGCCCAATCGCCGGCTCGGCGGGAGTCGTCGATCGATTCGGTGGTGATGATCGCCGCTTCTGTTCGCAGTGTACTTTGTGGATGGTCGAAGGGGCAGAGCAGGTGAGGGGCGGCTTCGTCGACTGGTTCCGGGGCCCACACGTCGATCGCGGGACGGCGGGTGAGCTGGATGCGGCGGGTCCGCCGGTCCACGGTGCTGGAGATCTGCAACGCCAGAGGGGCGGCTTCGGCGGGGGTCCACTCCGGCAGTGCGGTCAACGGGGGCTCGCCGGGCGGTTGGTCCAGGTCGAGGAGCCGGTAGAACACGGTGCGGAGCCGGTCCAGCGCCTGTCCCGGGGCCGAGGTGATCGATGTCCGGAAACGTTCGAGCTGTTGGGGGTTGTGCTCACGGAGTGCGGCCTCGATCTGCGGACGGAGACGTCGTGTGCGGTCCAGGCGGGTGGCGGACGCGGCGAGGTCGGCGAGCGGCGAGCGGGGGTCGATGTCCTCGTCGGCGAACGCGGCGAGCAGGGTGGGGTGTCCGAGCGCGGCTCCGTATCCGGTGACCGAGCCGTGGTCGCCGATCACGATGTCGGCGGCTATGAGACCGGTCCGCCACCCGTCGATCTCGGGAAGCAGGATCATGCCGGCCCGCACGCAAGCGGCCAGCCAGCTTCGCACCTGCCACGGACCGTGCCCATGCCAGATGTTCGGGTGCAACGCGACGGCCACCTGGTAGCTGTCGATTGGCAATTCGGCCATCAGGCGGCGGAGCAGATCCGGCCACGACCCCAGCAATGCGTTGCGGAACCACGTGCTGGACACGTAGACGAGCGTTCTGTTTCCCGTCCGGAGAGCGTCCCGGTAGCGCGCACGGTCGTCCAGGCTGGCCAGAATCCTGTCGTAGCACGATCTCCGACGACCTCGGCGACGGATTCGGCTGCTGGAGCGGCGGCACGGAGCCTCGCCACTTGCTCGTCGTGGGAGAATGCCAGCGGCCGCGATCGGCCGACCGTCGTAGAGGACCCATTGCGGCGAAAGACCGAAAGTGTCCCGGTTTCCGGTTTCCGGTTTCCGTGCCGAAGGTGGCCCGGCCGAGCACGCAGCGCAGGTTCCACCGTTCGCCCGGGGGCATCTGGTGGGTCTCCTTGTCCAGCGCGGTGATTTCAACCTTGTCGGCGGGTGCGTCGGTGCGGTAGCAGCCACCTGGTCGCCGCAGTAGCCTCGGAACCGCTTTGTCGCATCCGCGCAGCGATTCCGTCTCGACGGCCTTGGATACCTGCAGGTACCAGTTGTCCAGGTCGTTCAGCATGGCCGGCCGGTCGGTCTGCAGGTTGGACCACCAGATCGGCGTAGGCGAACACCTGACCCGGCGGGGCGGACTTCTGCTGTGATCTCTCCAGTTTCGGCACGGTGGCTCGACATCGGTGCGCACACCTTCCAGCCGGAACCGGAACCCCTCGGCGTCGGTGATCTCCAGCGGCGGTCCGGACGGCGCTATGGTCGCCGAGGCCGGCGGCGACGGGGAGGCGTGGTCGGCGGGGTCGCGGGCGCGACCCCACAGCCGGAAACCAGCGCCGCGACGGCCGCACCGGCGGCGAAAACCCTGAGTCGCATGGCAACACCTGTTTCTCGGAGTCCTTGTCGGGCAGTGCATGCTAGCGAGACGTCCGCTCTCGCGTGGCAGGTTGCGGTGAGATTGCGCCGGACGAGTGCGGGCAGAAATGCCCCGGCTCCGACACGGCCCGGCACGAAGGGGCACACCGCCGACGAAGCCCGACTGCGCGCGCGTTCGACGGCCGACGGGAAATGCTGCAGGGTGCCCGCGGGGCGCGGGTGCCCTGCAGCGAGGATCTGCGAACGTCAGAGGACGGATACGCCGGTGGCGTGCGGGCCTCGATCGCTCTGGCCGGTTTCGAATCCGACGCGCGCGTTTTCGCCGAGGCTGCGGAAACCGTCTCCGGGGATCTCGGAGAAGCGGACGAAAACGTCGTCGCCGTCGTCGTCGAGGCTGATGAAACCGAAGCCCTTGTCCACGTCGAACCACTTCACAGTGCCTTGAGCCATGCGGGATTTCCTTGCGCGTCGAGCTGTGGAGGGCCGCCTCGGCGAGAAAGTCCGGGTCGCGAGCTCGCGGATCAAGAATCAGAAAAGACTCCGGACACGCTCGCTCGACATTCTTGCGATCGACATGACGAACACAAAAATCTCCAACCGCGGTCAGTGGAGCACACCGGCCGAGAGCAGGTCGATCCGGCCCGGCATCGGGAGCGCGTTGCCGCCCTGCCGCGCGCCGCGGACCGGAATCGCGTACCGTCAAGGGCAGGGCCGAAAGTCCCGGACGCCGTGAACGCCGGTTGCGAGGAGCACCGAACGGCGAGAACCGGACCATCGAGCCACCTCCGTCGGCGGGGAGCCTGCCGCTCCGTTTCCCCACGATATGCCGAGACTTCCGCCGCGACCGCACGCCACTGGCCCGCCCACGACGACCGCCGGTGCCGCGCCGGGCAGCCGCTGCGCGACCGCAGAGCCGCCATCCCACTTTTCCTGAGGAGATCCACCATGAGCAACACCGTTCACCCACCGAGGCCGTATGCCGTGTCGCCGGTGCTGTTCAGCCATCCCGACGCAGGCCAGCCGCCCGCCCGTCTCGTCGTCGGAGCCCTTCCTTCTCGCCGGGTCGCGTTCGCGGCGCCGGGCTCCACGCCGCGGTCGCGATGACCACGACCCCCGCGCAGCCCGGCAGCGAATACGCGGCCCTGTCCCACCAGATCCGGGCGGCCAGCCTGCTGCGCCGCCGTCACGGCTACTACGCGGCGAAAATCGCCGGCAACCTCGCCGTGTTCGCCGGGACCTGGGTCGGGTTCGCGTTCCTCGGCGACACCTGGTGGCAGCTGTTCATCGCCGCCGCGCTCGCGATAGTCTTCGCGCAGCTCGCCTTCATCGGCCACGACGCCGGCCACAAGCAGATCTTCCGCACCCGCCGCCCCAACGACCTGCTCGGCACGGTCCACGGCGGCCTGGTGGGCATGAGCTACCAGTGGTGGATCCACGGACACAACCAGCACCACGCCAACCCCAACCACGAACAGCACGACCCGGACCTCGACATCCCCGCCCTCGCCTTCACCAGCACGCAGGCGCGAGTGAAGACCGGGTTCCTCCGGTGGATGGCCAAACACCAGGCCGTGCTGTTCTTCCCGCTGCTCACCCTGGAAGGGCTGAACCTGCACGTCTCCGGGATCAAGGCCGTCATCCGGGGCGAAACCCCCGCCCGGCGGCTCGAAGGCGCGCTGCTGACCCTGCACCTCGCCGTCTACCTCGCCGCGGTGTTCCTGGTGCTCTCACCGGGTCTCGCGGCTGTGTTCGTCGTCGTGCACCAAGCGCTGTGGGGGGTCTACATGGGCTGCTCGTTCGCCCCCAACCACAAGGGCATGCCGACCGTGACCGAGTCCAAAATAGACTTCCTTCGCAAACAAGTCCTGACCTCCCGCAACATCCGCGGTGGACGGGTCACCGACTTCGTGCTCGGCGGGCTCAACTACCAGATCGAGCACCACCTCTTCCCGAGCATGCCCAGGCCGCACCTGCGCCACGCGCAGCCGATCGTCCAGCGATTCTGCGAGACCCACCGCATCCCCTACGCCCAGACCAGCCTCGTCGACTCCTACCGCCAGGTCCTCGCACATCTGCGCGCCGTCGGCGCGCCACTGCGCACCTCCCGCACAGCCACGTGACCGGGGGTGCCGCGACCGGCGGCCGATCCCGACACCGTGGCACCGTAGTGCGCTATCGAACCGCTCAACGCCGGCGACGTCAGACCGGCCTGTGAAAGGAGGATCGCGTGGAGATCCAGATCAGCACGGACAAGAACATCCATGGCAGTGAGCAACTGATTCAGCGGCTCAAAGTCGAATTCCAGTCGACGCTCTCGCGCTTCAGCGGGCACCTCACCCGCTTGGAAGTTTACTTGAGCGACGAGGTCTCAAGCGGCGGAGGCGTCGCTGACCGGCGATGCGTGATCGAGGCGCGCCCGGAGGGCAGGCCAGCGGTGGCGGTCACCCACCACGCGGGCTCGGTCGACGAGGCGTGCCACGGTGCCGTCCGCAAGCTGGAGAGTGTGCTCGAGACCGCATACGGGCGGGCGGACCACCGCAAGGGCGGGGAATCCATCCGGCACATGCCGGAGAACAATCCGCAGTTAGGCGTGCCTGTTCGTGACGGGGACCAGGGTCGTTGATCTTGGCCCAGGCTTCTCAATGCGTTTCGTCACTGGTTATCCGGGCGAGAGCGAGCCGCCGTGAGGGCGGCTTGATCCTGGGAAACAAGGTCTCGAGGGGGCGGGTTTTCTTTCTCCGCAACGAATTCGTGACGGGGTGATTTCGCAGGGCGGCGCAGCGACCACCGCAGGCTTTCCCGCGGTCGCGGTCGATCCGGGCTGGTCGGGGTTCTTGGGCAGAGAGTGCGGCCGGGTCGGCGCAGCACACGGGAGATTTTCGGTCTGATGGAAGACATGGTGCAGGACATGGTCCCCTCGAATCCGGAGATGCCGCTGGCGCGGTGACCTGGTTTCGGTGCCCGCTATTTCGGCCGAGCCGACGCTCACCCGATGCCATCGAGGGAGACTCGGTTTCTCGCGGGGTTTCGATTGGGACCGCCGTGCGTCGACCGACTACTGCCCGTCGGTGCGTTCACGGCGGGGGCGATTGGGGTTTGAACGCAGCCAAGGTCGCTGGTTGCGGAAGCGCTGTTTCGTCGCGGTCGTCCCTACTCTGCGCGGCGGCGCGGGAGATTCACATAGTCCACTCCTTCGCGAATCCAGTCGCCGATGAATTGAGCGCCGTCGGCCAGGATCGTGTTGCGGGGCATGTCCGGGAATTGCGCGTGCGGTCCGCCGGGCACGATCGCGACGGCGCCCGCGCTGCGGATGTCCGGGAGTCCGGGCAGTCCGCGCTGGGCCGCGACCCGTTCGGCGGGCCAGGTGGACATGTCGAGCGCGGTAGCCACGGCGCAACGTGTCTGCCGGTGCGGGGATTGTCACGGGCCATACCACGGTCCACATTGGACTAGAGGTGGAAAGCCTTGGTGGCGAAGGAGCGTTCTCAGGTGGCGATGAAGGTGGTGGAGTGCCATCCGGTGGCTCCGTCCGGGACGGTGCCGGCGCGTTGGTCGGTCTGGGCGTAGCCGGTTTTGTCGGTGGCGCGGACGAAGACCTGGTGGGTGCCGGGTTTCACGGTGATCTGGGTCCACCACATGCGCCAGGTGTTGAGGTTGACCTCGGCGGACAGCGTGACCGGCTGCCACTCGCCGTTGTCGACGCGGATTTCCACCTTCTCGATCCCGTTGTGCTGCGACCACGCGACCCCGGCGAGGCGGACCGTGCCGGCGGGCACGGTGGCGAATCCCTTGGGAGTGTCGATCCGCGCTTCGGTCTTGATCGGTGCTTGTTCGCTCCAGCCGCGGCGGAGCCAGTAGGCCTGGCGTGCTTTCCAGGTGGTGACTTCGATGTCCACGACCCATTTGGTCGCCGAGACGTAGCCGTAGAGCCCAGGGGTGACCAGCCGCGCCGGGAAACCGTGTTCGAGGGGGAGCGGTTCCCGGTTCATGCCGATGGCCAGCATCGCGCCGCGGCTGCGGTCGAGGGCGGCGGCGACTGGGGTGCCGGAGGTCCAGCCGTCGACGCTGGTGCAGAAAAGCTGTTCCGCGCCAGCCTGGACGCCGGCCTCGGCGAGCAGGTCTGCGAGGTCGATGCCGATGAAGTTCGAGGTGGACACGTAGTCGCCGCCGACTTCGTTGGACACGCAGGTCATGGTGATGGTGCGTTCCACAAGGGGCCGGTCGCGGATGTCGCTGTACCGGTAGGTGCGTTCGCGGTCGACCATGCCGTGGACGCGCAGGCTCCAGTCCTCCGTGCGGACTTGCGGCACGGACAGCGCGGTGTCCACCCGGTAGAAGTTCGGGTTCGGGGTGAGGAACGGGGGAGTGCCGAGTTTGGCGAAGTCCGCGTCGGCGGGGATCGCGGGTGCGCTGGTGGCGGGGACGAGTTTGCCGACCGCGGCGCGGGATGCGGTGGCGTCCCGGGCACCGCTGACGAGTTGCCCTCCGCCGCCGAGGGCTCCGGCTCCGACCACGACTCCCGCGCCGCCCAGGAGGAACGAGCGGCGGGACGCGCCGGTCGATCCGGTGCGGGCGGTTGTCGTCTTCCGGGGTGCGATGCGGTGCAACAGCGCGAAGACGGCGACGCCGACGACGAGGCTGGCGAGCGGGGCCAGCAACGCCACGGCGGACAGGTCAGGCCGTTCGTAGACGGCGAATCCGCCCACCAGCCCGAACAGGGCGATGATCCCGATTCCGGGCAGTGCCGAGCGGACCGACAGCAGTCCGGCCAGAGCGGCGAGAACGACCATGGCCGCGGCCATTCCGCTCAGCAGCACGAGTTTGTCGTACGTGCCGAACGTGCGGACGGCGAAGTCCTTGAGCTGCACCGGGGTGAGGTCGATGGCGCCGTTGCCGACCGCGAGGTATGGGGAGGCGTTGATGCTGATGAACGACGCCACCAGGTGCCCCGCGGCCAGCGCGGCGAGCAGGGCGAGAACCCCGCAGAGAGCCGCGGAAGGCAGCCGCAGCCGTGATGGTGCCGTGCGGGGACTGTCGGTGGTGGTCATATCGGGTCTTCGGAACCGGAGGCCCGGCGGATGGGTGCCCGAACGGGGGATTCCCGCGTCGGCCGGCCGGTCCGACCAATACTGGCCGCCAGTGGGCACGAATACCTTGCGACAGACCAGATGCTTGCCGACCTCGTGCGCGGTCGACCGGCCGTGAAGGAGCCACATGACGGGCCGTAGCGGGACTCCATGGGCCGCGGTGCCAGCACGCGTGCTGGGCCGCCCTGCGACACCGAACAGCCGCGTCGGGAGGGAAGTCGAGCACGCCGGTCCGGGCAAAGGTGGTGCACGTGCTTCGCAAACGTGCGCTGGCCGAAGAAAACGCCCGGGAATCCCGGAAAGAAATGTGGCGCAAGGCCGACGAGCGGAAAAGCCGGGCCGGATGCTTCAATCAGCGGCGCGGCGTCTACGAAATGATGCTCGCCTGCGAGCGTGCCGAGGGCGGGGCCGTCCTCGGCACGTTGAACGCACGTCGGCGCCACGCCATCGACTCGCCGATTTCCGAGGCTTCTCTTGCCGCGACCGCACGGCAAGGGAAGCTCGGGTCATCGCCGGCGAATCGCGGACCCGAGGAGACCTGACTCGCCTGCGCCGAGGCACGGGAGTATCGAGATGAGCAGCGCCGACATCCACTTGCTGATCGGCGCCTACGTGCTCGACGCGGTCACTGGAGCCGAGCGCGTCCGTTTCGAACGGCATCTGCGCGACTGCGAGGTTTGTGCCGTGGAGACCGCGGAGCTGCGCGAGGTAGCCACCCGGCTGGGCGCCGCCGTCGACGTCCGACCGGAACCCGGGGGGCGAGCTGACGTGCTGGCCCGGATCGCGGTCATCCGACAGGACCCGCCGGCCGTGGCCGAGCCGCCTGCCGAGCGCCGGTGGCGGGTTCGGGCCGCAGTCGTGTTCGCCGCCGCGGCCGCGGTCGCCGGAGCCCTGGCCGGCGGCATCGCCCTCGGCGAGCGGAATGCCGGACGGCGGCCGGACGTCGCCGAAGGAGTCCAGCTCCGACACGCACCCGACGCGGCCACCCTGACCGGGCGCGCCGCGACCGCCGGCAGCGCGAGTGTCACCATTTCCCGATCCCTGGCCGAGGTGTCGGTCTCCCTCTCTGGAATGCCGGTGCTCGATGCCCGGCACGCCTACCAGGTGTGGCTGATCGGGCCTCGCGGCCCGCAGTCGGCCGGGCTGCTGCGTCCCGGCACCGGCCCGGCTTCGTTGGCCGGAGTGCTTCCGCCGGACGCCGACCGGATCGGGATCACCACCGAGCCCGTCACCGGCTCGCCTCAGCCGACTACCCCGGGCGTCGTCCGCGTGGACCTGCGCTGACCCGGCGGCCGGGCTCTGCCGTCGCGCGAGGGGCGAGGTTTACGATCGGGCAGCCAAGGGCACCCGCGCGTGCGAGCCCCAGACCCAGGCGACCCCTCGAACCGTTTCCCAGGGGCAGGCTATGAGCGCAGTCAAACCCGTCGCGACCCCACCCGAAGACCCGGCGTTCGCCGAACGAGCCGCGAACGTCTTCATCAGAGCCGCGGACGCGGGTCTCATCGACGCCGAGGAGCTGATCTGGCTCCTGAACCGCCTTCGTCGCGGGGCGCAGTTTCGAAGGGCGGCTCGATGACCGCCGGCACGCGGGATGCCGTGCCCGCCTGGCTCGAGGGGACACCGTCGGTCGACGAGCGGATGCTGGCTCTGACTTGTCGGGTCGGACAGCTGGCCGCAGGCCGGTCCCGCCGGTCCCGGGTCCGCGTTCGGGAGAGTGTCGTGCGAGCGCTGACCCGCGTGGACACGTCCGTATCGCCCCGGGACCCAGGTCGGCGGGACCTCCGCGCGCGGGTGCTGGCGGCCCTGCACGCCGAACTCGCGTCGTGGGTCGATGAGACGAGGCTCGAATCCGCGACATGCGACGCGGTCCTGCTCGACGAGCTCGCCCTGCTGCCGACCCGGCAACGCTATGCACTGTGGGCGACGGCGTCGCAACACCGCAATGTCGCCGAGGTCGCCGCCACGACCGGCTGGACTCCGGCTCAGGTGGCGCGGCTGTTGCGGGCCGCGTTGCGGACTGTCGCGGCGCAGGCCGGACCTCGGGCCGCTCCGGACGGGGATGCAGCCGGTTGACAGCACCCCCGCCCGGGCGACTCAGCCGTTGTCGGCGCTGGTATTCACTGTGCCGTTGACGCCCTTGGGGAAGAATCCGCCCGAGGTCGCGGCTTTGCTGGTCAGGTAGACGATGTTGAGCACCTGCCCGGGGCTGCGGCTGTAGGCGATGCCGTTCGCGTCGGCGGGCACGATGTTCGCGTTGCCGTGGCTGTCGATGACGCCTTGGTCGTCGTCGGTGGGGCCGTCGAGGCTGTCTCGTGCGTCGGACAGTTTGACCGATGCCTTGCGCAGGTCGTCGCTGAACAGGCCGCCACCGAGCAGCCCACTGCCTCGCTCGTAAAGGGCGCTGCGGATGTTGCCCGCGTGGTACGCCTCCGCGGCCAGGATCCCGGCCGCGGCTTCGAGATAGGTTTTGTTGCTGATCAACGGGGCGGCGCCCTTGTAGGCGGTCACGCCGACGTCCTCGAACAGGAAAGCCGCGAGCAGGAAGTTCTCCTCGCACGCGAACGCGTCGAAAGGGTGGCCCTTTTTCACGATTCCGGCGGCCTGGGCGGCTGCGGTGAAGCTGGCCTGCAGGTCGATCGCCGGACGGCTGACCGCGGCGGACCCGAGCGCGGAGCGGAGGAACGCGACGTGGGCTTGTTCGTCCTGGGCGATTTCCTGTGCGTACTGGCGTGCTGCGCGGGTCTCGAACCGCACGGCCCGTCCTCCGGTCACTCCGCCGCGGGTGCCGGTTCCGGTGGTCATCGAGTCCGCCAGCCCTTGTCCGGTCACGGCGTGCAGGTAGAACTCGGCCTCAAGGTATTCGAGGTTGAGCGCGAAGTTGAGCACCGCTCCGTCGCTCACCTCGGAGGACTCTTGCGCGACCGGTGCGGCTTTGCGCACTGCAGCGCCCGCTGGGCTCGCGAACCCGCCGATCCCCGCGAGAGCGCCAGCCCCGACCAGGCCGAGGCCGGTCATCCCGGCGGCTTGCAGGAAAATTGCGCCTGTCCTGAGAGTTCTCGGCGCTCCGGGCGATCATCGAAGCGGCGTAGCGTTTGCCAAACACGTGCGATCTCCTTTCCGTCCGGCAGTACGCCGGACGTGCCCGCGCCGACGACTGCCCGCGCGGGAGCGACCTTCGTGGACTCCTCGCATTCGTCACCGGAAGCCGCGCGGATAGGGCGGCCACCCGTCCGGGTTTCCGGAGAACGGGACCGCAGCTCGGCGTTCGGGGGACACAACGAGTGTCACCGACTCGACCACACGGCGCTCCGGGCCAGGTCGCGGACTTGCCGCAGGGTAGCTCGGTCCTGTTTGGACTGCCTGGCCCACGGTGGCCGGACGCAGTGGTTTCTTCACTCTTTCGGGGTTTTTCCGGCCGAGGACCAATCCGCCTCTGCCGCGGTGCCGAATGACCAGCGTCAGGCAGTTCCGCTTGAACTGCCACAGCCGCTTACAGAGGAGTGAATGACCGTGAACAAGTTCCGTGTCGCAGGCGTCGGTCTGACAGCGGCAGCTGCGTTGACCCTGACCGCGTGCAGCGGCAATGACAGCTCGTCCGGCAATGGCGGCTCCAGCAGTGCGCCGATGTCGAGTTCGATGTCCGCGCCGATGTCGAGCAGCCCTTCTGCGGGCGACGGGGTCACCACTAACGCCGACGTGTTCGGCCCGGCCTGTTCGAAGCTGCCGCAGGGCAACGCGCCGGGCTCGCTCGACTCGATGGGCCCGCAGCCGGTCGCCTCGGCGGCGTCGACGAACCCGTTGCTGACGAAACTGGTCGCAGCGGTGAAGGCCACCAACCTGGTCGACACGCTCAACAGCCAGCCCGCGATCACCGTGTTCGCCCCGGCGGATTCCGCGTTCGACGCACTCGGCGACGCGAAGTTCAAGGAACTGGCGGCAAACCCGAGCCAGCTCACCCCGATCCTCCAGTACCACGTCCTCGGCAAGCGGTACGACGCCAAGGGCCTCGCCGCCGCGGGCACGGTCACCTCCCTCAACACCGCGGGCGGGCCGGTCAAGATCGAGGGCTCCGGCGACAACATGACCGTCAACGGCGCGAAGATCCTGTGCGGCAACATCCCGACCAAGAACGCCACCGTGTTCGTAATCGACAAGGTCCTCACCCCGGGCACGAACAAGTAGCCACCAGCCTCCGGGCTCCCACCCCTCCTTTGCGGGAGCCCGGAACCGCGGCCGCCGCGGCCCTGTTGATACCCGCGGCGGCCGCCTCTCTCTGCCTGGGCTCGGAATCCGTGGTGCCGCCACAGTCTGACGGCGGATCCGGGAGGGGTTTGCCGTTAGGGGACGCTACAGCGGCAGCGTCCCGCCGGCCGGTGCCGCAAGCCTGTTCACTCCGGGCTGCGTGCCGGCCGGCCCCGGGACAAAGCCGTATTAGCAAGTCAGGAAGCGCAAGGCGGACGACGCCGTCGATGTCGGCATGATCGCCGCGGGCGAGACAGTCTGCGCGGCATGGCCGATGCCGGACCTGGTATTCCTGGCCGGACCTGTCCGTTTGCTGGTAAACGGTTCCGGCTGTTGCGGAGGGCCTTGCCCAGCGGCCGGGAAAGGGAACCTGCCGCCGATCAGCGATTGATTACGTAGGCGACCGGACTCCGGTCATATATCTGATTGGGCGAACTGCGCCCTTTGGCATCGACTTCGATGAGTTGGCGTTCGCGTCGTTCACTGTAGGCGCAGCCCGTGACGACAGGACAGATAGGTCGCGGTGCGTCACAGGAGCCGGTCTTCAGCCGGGACGAATGAGCTGCGCAGTGGGTCGCGGCGCTGTGGGTACGCCGTGGCAACTTTTCCGGGCGGTGAGACGGGCCCGGTCGTCGAGGGGGAGGTGCGACCGGGCCCGCACGGGAGAACATACCCGCGCATACCGTGAACCATGCTGTGCGACCGAAAGATTCGCTCGAGCGGATTGCCATCGGGACAGGCTCGCGCCACGGCACGATGCATTCCGGCAGCCCTCTTGCGGTGTCCACGAACCTCCATTGCCTTCGACCGGGAGAAGGCTCGGCGATCCGGAGGTCGGCTGGCCTGCGGGCGACAACCGGCAACCGAGCCTCAGGCGAACGACGCGTGACCGGAGCGTCTGCTCCAATCGGCCGTGCCGAAAACGGCACCGAGCCGAGAAACTTGGCCCTATCTGGTGCGAGAAACCGAACCGCGGACAGCACTTCAGCTTCGTCTGCGCCTAAAGAAACGTTTCGTCGGCGCGTTGCGATCAATCCGCCGTGCGCCGGGCGAACAGACGCGGTCCGGTGTCGAGCCGGCCAGGGCCACCAGCCGTCCGCGAACCCGGTCGTGGCTCGCTCGGCGTTGGCGCGGTTTCCCGTCGATGCCGACACCTTCACGATTGGCCTCGCTCCTTGCCCGGTGGACTGGTACTGCTTTCGTGAGACCGGACGCGATTCGGACACCGGGGCCGTCCGCCGCTGCGAGGCCTCGATCACCTCGAGCACTGCGGGCCGGACCCCGCCGGGCTGGGACGCCGACCAGCTCCGGGCGGCCGTCGTCGGTGGACCGCTGCCCGGCTGAGCGGGGACCTGCCCGGTCACCGATGTCTGGTGGCCGGCCAGCGGTCGCCCGCTGGCTGCAGCCCGGCGGCACGGACCCGGTCCGGGGGGGTCGCCGACCACGACGACGTCCAGGTCCGGGTTCGCCCGGATGCCGTCGGCGACCACCGACGGATCGATGAGCCCTTCGGTGTGCACGTGGTCGTCAGTCGGCAGCCCGGTCGCGTCGAAGAACGGCTCGAAAATGTCCGAGGTGAGCAGTCCGAGCAGCTGGGTGTTGTGCGCCGCGACGGCGAAGCTGTGCACGGTGCGGCTGGCGCGTGCAGGAAGTCGCCGGGGGTCAGGAGGATCTCCTCGCCGTTGACCCACAGCCAGATCCGGCCGGAGAGGCACAGGAAGTTCTCGGTGCGCCGCCGGTGGAAATGCCGGATTACGTACGGCTGCGGCGCGGCGAGGGTGTTGACCGCGAAGTAGCGGCCCCCGGTGTTGCGGCCGCGGGCCAGGAACGAGTTCACCGCGTCCGGCCAGCCCCGCCGCTCTCCGGTGCGCGATCGCAGGAAATAGCCCTCGGTGCCTGCGGGCAGGGTGTCGTCCCATTCGACGCTCGGGGCCACCAGGTGGAGGTCGTGCGGCGTTGCCTTCGACGGCACTTCGCCGATGACCGTGGTGCCCGCCGAGTAGAGGTGCCGTTCGACGCGCGCCGTCGCCTCGGGCAGTCCGTCCGAGCCGTGCTGCCAGTGCGGCAGCGCAACGGTGTGCCGCGCAAGGGGTGACGGCCACAGGGGATCCGAGGTTTCCGATCCGGCCGGGCCGCCGTTGAAAGGCGGGCGCCGGCCAGCTTCCGGGCACCGGGCGCGGAGACGACGCTGTAACTCGCCCCGTGCGTGCCGCGTCTCCACGGATCCGGCCAGGCTCTCTCCTTGCCGGGGTTTGACGCGCTCCGGAATGGGTATCCCGGCGCAGTTTTCTACGGCGAGGGGAGGTCAAGTGGCGAAAGGCAACGGGGGGCGGCCCCGCGCGTTCCGGCTTGGCGCGATGGCGGCCGCAGCGCTCGTGGTCGGTGCGTGCGGCGGGGTCGGCTCCGGTGCGGGGGACGGAGCCGCGGGGGAGTTGACCACCATGGGCTTCGGCGTCGGCGACGAAATCGCCCGGACCCGGGTCGACCTGGCGGACAAGGCGATCGCGCCGGGGACGGTGAAGATCGCCGGGGGCGCGTTCGACGCTCAGCAGTTCCTTTCCGCGGTCGCGTCCGGCACGGCGCCCGATCTGATCTACCTGGACCGCCAGCTGGTGGGGACCTACGCCGCGCGGGGCGTGCTCGAGCCCCTGGCGGATTGCGTCGCGAAACACCAGGTCGACCTGACCCAGTACCGGCCCGCCGCGCTGGGCGAGCTCACCCTCGGCGGCAAGCTCTACGGGCTGCCGGAGTCCTACGACAACCGGCTGCTGCTGGTGAACGACACCGTGGTGCGGCAGGCCGGGCTCAGCCCCGCGCAGGTCGATCCGGCCGATCGTCCGGCGCTCACCGCCGCGGCGAAGGCGCTCACCGGCCGCGTACCCGGCGGCGCGTTGTCGCGGATCGGGTTCGACCCGAAGCTGCCGGAGTTCTTTCCCTTGTGGGCCAGGGCCAACGGAGTGCAAATCCTCAGCGACGACGGTCTCAAGGCCAACCTCGACGACCCGAAAGCGGTCCAGGCGCTCGAATACGCGGTGAGCCTGATCAACGAGCAGGGCGGCTGGGGCGCGGTCAAGGCGTTGCGCGATTCCTTCGACTTCTTCGGCGCCGGAAACCCGTTCGCCAAGAATCAGCTCGGCGCCTCCCTGATGGACGACTGGTACCTCAACGTTCTCGCGCAGTACTCGCCCGGGGTGAAGGTGACTGCCGCGCCGTTCACCGGCCCCGGAGGCAAGCCGGTCGACTGGGTCACCGGCAGCACGTGGGCCATCCCGGCCGGCAGCAAGCACAAGGACCAGGCGTGCACCTGGATCAAGACGATGACCGGCGCACCCGCCTGGATCGCCGCGGCGCAGGTTCGCGCCGACGCACGCCGGGCTGCGGGCAAGCCGTTCACCGGCGTCTACACCGGCAACCGGGTCGCCGACGAGCGGATCTTCGGCGGCATCGTCCAGCTGAAGGACCACCCGGTGTTCGACGCGGCGGTCAACGTGGTTTTGAAGGCGCAGGATTCGGCCTTTTCCATGCCGGCGTCCCCGGCGGGTTCGGAGTTCAAGACCGCGTGGCAGAACGCCGTGAACCGGGTGCTGTCCGGGCAGCAGAGTCCCGCGCAAGCCTTGGCGCAGGCCCAGCAGGAGGCGCAGCACGCCCTCGACACCGCGGCAGCACACCGGTGAGCCGCGCCCGGGTCCGGACCTGGTTCGCGGGATTCCGACGGCGGGAAACCTGGGCCGCTTACGCCTTCCTGTCCCCCTGGATGGCGG
This sequence comes from Amycolatopsis sp. VS8301801F10, assembly GCF_046195355.1. Lineage (NCBI taxonomy): Bacteria > Bacillati > Actinomycetota > Actinomycetes > Pseudonocardiales > Pseudonocardiaceae > Amycolatopsis > Amycolatopsis sp. VS8301801F10. Next base: position 4,378,998 of record NZ_CP176065.1, read on the forward strand.
GTTTCCTCCTCTTCATGGCCGCGCCGATGGTGATCAGCTTCGTGCTGTCTTTCACCGATTACGACGCACTGCGCCCGGCACGGTCGGTGGGCTGGGACAACTACCGGCAGCTGTTCAGCGACCCGGTGGTACGTAAAAGCATGCTGAACACGCTCGTGTACACGGTGCTTGCCGTGCCGGCGACGATGGCGGTGTCGCTCGCGCTCGCCTCCTTGCTGGCCCGGGCCGGACGCCGGTCCGCGGGCTTCTTCCGCACGGTGTTCTATCTGCCTGAGATCACCCCGAAAGTCGCCGTCGGCGTGCTGTTCCTGATGCTGTTCAACGGGCAGGTCGGCCTGGTCAACCATGTGCTGCGGATGTTCGGCGTCGAAGGTCCGCAGTGGAGTACCGATCCGCTGTGGGTCAAACCAGGACTGGTGCTGCTGCACTTGTGGTCGGTCGGCAGCACCGTGGTGATTTACCTGGCGGCGCTGCAGGCCGTGCCGCGCGAGTTGCACGAGGCCGCGGAGCTGGACGGCGCGTCGCCGTGGCAGCGGTTCCGGCGGGTGACGGTGCCGATGATCAGCGGCGCGCTGTTTTTCACGCTGATCGTGCAGACCATCGCCGGGCTCCAGACCTTCGACGAGGCCTACACCGCTTTCTACGGAAACGCGGCCGCGGCGGTCTACAGCAACGACGCGGCGCTGTTCTACCTCGTCTACCTGTTCCGGCAGGCATTCGAATTCCTTCACCTGGGGTACGCCTCCGCGCTCGCCTGGCTGCTGTTCCTGGTGATCATGCTGATCACGGTGGTGCAGGTGCGCGTCGGCCGGCGGTACGTCCACTACGAGGGGCGATGACCATGCGCCGGATCGCCTACCGGGCCGCGCTGGTGCTGGCCTCGGTGCTGTTTCTCTACCCGTTCCTCTGGCTGCTGAGCGCTTCGCTGAAACCGCGGGCGCAGGTCTTCGACAACACTCCGCTGCCGGAATCCTGGATGTGGGGCAACTACACCGAAATCTGGCGCGTGGCACCGGTCGCGCAGTGGTTTCTCAACAGCGTCGTGGTGTCCCTTGCCGCCGCGGCCGCTGTGACGCTGTCCAGCTCCCTGGTGGCGTTCGGGTTCGCCTGCTTCCGGTTTCCCGGGCGCAACGCGCTTTTCGGCCTGGTGCTGGGCACGATGATGCTGCCCGGCGCGGTGACGATGATCCCGGTCTACCTGATCTGGAACTCGGTGGGCCTGGCCCACACGCAGGTGCCGCTCTGGGCGGGAAACCTCTTCGGCAGCGCTTTCTACATCTTCCTGCTGCGGCAGTTCTTCCTCGGCCTGCCACGCGAGGTGTTCGAGGCCGCGCGAGTCGACGGGGCGAGCTACTGGACGATCTTCTGGCGCATCGCTCTTCCGCTCTGCCGTCCGGCGCTGGTGGTGAGTTTCGTGTTCGAGCTGAAGGCCAGCTGGTCGGACCTGCTCAAACCGCTGATCTATCTCCGCGATCCGGCCCTGTACACCTTGCCGCGCGGACTGAAACTGCTGTCGGATCAATTCGGGCAGGCGGGCGAGCAGCGGTGGGAGATCGTGCTGGCCGGCACGGTCGTCACGACGGTGCCGCTGCTCATCGTGTTTTTCCTGGCCCAGCGGCACTTCGTGGCCGGCATCGCCACGACGGGCGCCGACCGGTGAGCACTTCGGCTACAACGATGGCAAGGACAAGCCCGCCCAGATCGGTCCGCGGGCAACTCTGTCTGGCCCAGTCGCGCTCGGCAGGCTAAGTCTTGCTGGCTCGGCCTGACCCCGAGTCGCTGACACTGCGGATATTGAGAAGACGACTATGCGACCGTCAGCGCTGCTCGTCACGATGAAGAGGTACTGAGGAGCCGCCAATCACCTTCGCGCCGCCTTGCGGACGAAGAGCCGGCGGGCGGCGGCGAACTGAACGAGTCAGTACGCGGACGCGGGGCGCGGCATTCGGTCGGGGAACTAACCACCTGCCCTCGCGCTCTGGGTCGCGACCGGGCTGAGCGCGGGTCTCGTGTTCGCGTCCCGGACCACCCGGCTGGCGGAACCGCGCTGACCGCGGTTGCCGGGTCCGACGGCTTCCAGTTGCTTTATGACGCCGGAAAGAAGATGGCGGCGGAGTAGCGACGCGACGGCCTTGTCGCGAACGGCCTTTGTGCCGCTTGACGATCGACTGTGTGGGGTGGATCGGCATCCCAGGTTCGTCCGGACCCTCAGCGCAATTGCTGCCTGCCCACGACCGTGACACCGTCGGCCCGGACGGGTGTCAGCGGGCGGTTGCCCTGGGAGCAGGGATGCGCGCGGAGGAGAACGGGCCCGACGAGAAAACCACGTTGCGCCACCAACGCGCACGTGCGCGTTGGTGGCGTGCTGATGGACACGCTCACCGGTGTTTTTCAAGCGCAGGAAAGGAATTACTGTTCCGCGCCGAGATTCGCGCCTGTCCGCGAGGCCAGGTGCCGACCGGGCAAGGGAACCATCGCGGGTGGTTGAGGCCACAGGCCAGGGGGTAAAGGCAAGCGGTGACAGCTTGTCCAGCCTGCGCCTCAGGTACCCGCATTGGCGCTTGCTGTTGTGACACCGCATGGCGTTCGTTGCTCCATTCGGCCCGCGCCGTGCCCGAAGGAAAGGCCGCTCACGATGATTGAGCCACACAAGGCAGACCATCTCTTGCGCTGCGAAGTCCTGGACACCTACGGCGAAACTGTCGGTCCGATCGCGCAAGTGTGGTTGGCCGAGGACACCGGCCAGCCGGTCTGGGCCTCGCCGATGAGCTGGGCCTCTCGGGCAGGACCTGGCGGGCGGGGACGCTGTCGGCTCGGGGTCGGCGGCGGTCGAGGACTGCGTTGCCCAGAAGGCGGAAGCGATGCGCGGAGCCAGGGGGCGGTACGGCGTGCCTCACCGAGGCGCAGATCGATCAGGCCGTGCCAGTCGGGATCGTGGTCGCATTGCCGCATTTGCTGTTGTTCTCACGCTGCGCGGGTGGCATCTCGGCGCGGATCGTATTGACAGCGCTGACTATTTTTGCAGGTGATGTCCCTCATCGGGCGGGGCGCATCGCCTACGCCAGTGTGGCGTTCACCGTGCTCGGTTCGTTCTGTCTGTCCAATGGGTACCGCACGCGGGTACTGCCCCGAGGCGCTTATCTGCCTGACGCTAAGGTCGCCTCCTGGTCGGCTGCGTCTGGAAGGACATCAGTCCATGGAATACGAGAACTCGACTTCGGTCGTCACGCCCGCTGTCGGCATCGGGTTCGGCGGGGCCGGTCTTGTCGTCGCGGTGCTCACCATCATCGCGATGTGGAAGGTGTTCGCCAAAGCCGGCCGCCCGGGCTGGGCGGCGATCATCCCGTTCTACAACGTCTACACGCTGCTGAAAGTCGCTGGCCGTCCCGGCTGGTGGCTCGTCTTGTTCTTCATCCCCGTGGTCAACCTGGTCATCGCGATCATCGTGTCGCTCGATGTCGCCAAGGCGTTCGGCAAGAGCGGTGTCTTCGGGTTCTTCGGCCTGTTCCTGTTCTCCTTCATCGGCTACCTCATCCTCGCGTTCGGTCAGGCCCGCTACACCCCGCCTCCCACTGCCAGTTCTCGCTGACCCAGCCTCGAGCGGCCCGCTTCGCGTCGAAATCGTCGAGCCGCACGGTCCAGACACACCTGTCTCTGCGGGGTGCGTGCCGCGGCACTTACTGAACCGCCACCGTGTTTCTGTCCGACGGCGGGAAGGGGTGCCGCACGACGGTCCGGCTAGCCGAGCTGTCGCGAGGACGCCGGAAGTCGCCGCCCGCCGTGAACGGGCCATACCCAGTTACGTCGGGAGTTGATGCAGTGCCGTTCGCCGATGCCGGACACCTCCTCTTCAGCGGGGCCGGCGGCCCGCACGTCGCTGCGACCCGCTGATCGGCGGTCGGCCATGGCACACACCCGCGTATACCGGAACGGGGTTCTCGAGGCTGAAGGGTTCGCGGTCGCGGAGATCTCCGACTACCTCGCCGATCCCGCAGCCACGATCTGGCTGGACTTCTGCGCTCCGACCGAAGCCGACCTGGCGGCGATCAGCGAAGAGCTCGGACTGCACCCGCTCGCGGTCGAAGACGCCGTGCACGAACACCAGCGCGCCAAGCTCGACCGCTACGACTCCCACGCCTTCTTGACCATGTACTCCGCCGAACTGGACGACGACACCGGTGCCTTGACCGTCTCGGAACTCGCAGCGTTCATCACCGGCCAGGCATTGGTCACCGTGCGCAAAGACGACCGCTCCGCGATCGACGCGGTGATCGCGCGCTGGGATGCGGCAGGGGAGCTGGCCAAGAACGGCGTCGGGTTTTTGCTGCACGGGTTGCTCGACTACGTCATCGACGGCCATTTCGAAGTCGTGCAAACCCTGGACGAGCACATCGAGCAGCTCGAAGACCTGGTGTTCGACGAACGCCCGCAGTACGCCGACATGCAACGGCGGTCCTTCGCTCTGCGCAAAAGCCTGGTGCAGGTACGGCGGGTCGTCCTGCCGATGCGCGAGGTCGTCAACGCGCTCATGCGCCGCGACCTGCACGTGGTCGACGGCGAACTGCAACCCTACTTCCAAGACGTCTACGACCATGTGCTCCGCGCCTCCGAATGGACGGAGTCCCTGCGCGACCTGGTGACGACGATCCGGGAGACCCAGCTCAACATCCAGGGCAACCGCCTCAACACGATCATGAAGAAGGTCACCAGCTGGGCGGCGATCATCGCCATCCCTACCGCGGTCACCGGGTTTTACGGCCAGAACGTGCCCTACCCGGGATTCCAGTCGACCGCGGGTTTCTGGACGTCCACGCTCGTGATCGTTGTGCTCTCCGTAGGCCTGTAGCTCTCTTTCAAGAAACGAGACTGGCTGTGAACTGTCCCGATTAGTGCTGTCTCTTCGGCGTCGCGCCGCAGTGCGACGGGCAGCTTAAGGACGGTTTTTCTGTTCAGAGGCGGTCTTCTTTTCGGTGTGCCGGACGGGCTTGAGCGTCGGTGGGGACGTTTCCCGAGCGCGGTATCGCCAGTTCAGCTCGTCATCGGATGTCGGAATGGCGAAGTAAACGTGTCAGCCGCGGGACGCCCTCCGCCGCAGACCTGGTCGGGTCGTATCTAGCGCCGCCGGACAACGCGATCAAGTTGTGCGTGGGACGCGCAGTCGCGGGTGCAGGCCGTGCCGGTCACGCCACCCCGCCGGGCACGGATAACCCATCGCCGCGTGTGGGTTGGCACGACGAGCCACTTCGCGGCACCGAACGCAGCCACGGCGCCGTTGATCTCTCGGCGTCGGCACCGGGAGTTTCTCAATTCATCGATACCGTCAATGCAGCTCACCCGGCGTCGATGAGTTCGCCCGGTATCGATCGGCCACAGCCACCGCTCAAGCGGTGCCGTGCGCTGGCTACCGCAGTCGGACCCGAAGCCGTGTGGCGAAGGATTCGGCCGGTGGCTTTCGCGACAAGTGGCCACGGCGGCCGTCCGCGCTTCCTTCGTCGAACCCGGCACATGCCTGACCCCACCGGGCTATTGTCGGGTGTTGTCGCGGTGAAGTGAGGCATGACGGCGGACGAGTGCGAGCACCTTGCGAGCGTCGGCTCGTCGGCGGGGATCAGAAGAGAGCACGGCGACGGCGGTGGCGAGCAGGGACGGCAGCAACGAGATCAGCGGGATGCTGGAAGTGACGATGAGTGCGGCGCTCATGGTGGCGGGCTCCCGTGTCGGCTGGAGATCCCCGTGATCGGGGCTGTGGCCAGAACATCGGTTCTGAGCTGGGGATTCAAGGAAACCGAATGTTCCCGAAGGACGTCGAACCCGACCGAACATCAGTGGGGCGCCGCTGGCGAAGGCGGGGAGGAAGGGAGACACCGTGGGTCCGGAAGACGAGTTCGCGGCCTGGCTGCGCACGCTTCGGGTCAACGCCGGTCATCCCACTCTCGAGGAGATCATCGCCCGTATCCGGGCGCGGGAGCCGAGGCAGGCTCCGGGCAAGAGCACGTTGTCGGAGATCTTCAACGGCAAGCGATTGCCGAGATCCGAGACGGCCGAAGCGATCGCCTGGGCGCTGGGCGGACAGCAGGCGGCGCGGGAATGTCGGCAGCAGTGGCAGCGAGCCAAGCTCACCACAGCCGCGGCATCGGGCAGTCCTGACGCCGTTGAGGAACCCCGCGCCGACTCGTCGGCGCCGGTGACCACTGCGGCGGCCATGGCCGCGGCAGGCGAGAAACCGAAGGCCCTCGGCGTGACCAGGCGGTGGCGCTCGCGCATGGTGGCGGCGGGGGTGGCCGCGAGTGTGATGGCGGCTGGGAGCGTGTTTGTCCTGCGCGAAGCGGCAACAGACGGCACCTCCAACGGTGCGGCGGGGGCCGGCACCGCAGTGCTTCCTGCCCCGGCCGACAACAGCGTTGCCCCGGCAGGACTGGCGGTGGCGATCCAGGGCGAGTGGAAGGACGGCTCGTGTGGCGACGCGTACGTCTCACCCGCTGTCGTGCGGCAACTCCAGGACGCTCCCGAACGGCCCCTGGATCTGGCGCGGGCGGCCGAGGCGAGGCTGATCCCGCCGAACTCGCACACGCTCAGCGTCCAAATCACCGCGCAGACGCGCTCAGACGAGGAGATCATTCTCACCGGCATGCGACTCGTGGACTTCCGCCAGGAGGCACCGCCCGTCGAAGGAGCGCTCGCCGCCAACAGCCAATGCGGGGGCGAGGTGGTGATGCGGAGCTTCGCCGCTGATCTGGACCAGCCGCACCCCCACATCAGGCCGATCGCGGCCAAGGAGGCCTTCACCGGGAACCCCATCCCCGCTCGTCCCTTCCCGTTGAAGATTTCGCGCCGCGACGCCGAGGTCTTCCAGCTCGACTTGTCCCGCGCCGCGCCAGGTGAATGCTCTTTCGCCCTGCAGGTCGAGTGGGTGATCCACGGCCAACGCGGTGCCACGTTCATCGACCGCCACGGCAAGCCCTTCCGTCTCGTCACCGGCGTCGGCGCCCTGCCCCGCTACAGCTGGGACATGACCCGATCCCGATGGACCCGCACTTGACCACGACCCCACGCGCTACCAGACATCGTGGAGTGAAGCCTCGACAGCACCGCTGTAGGCAGGAGGACGCTCCTCGAGACCTGGAGATAGTCGTCGAGCAGCGCGTTCGCTGAGTCTTGTGGTCCACCTGGATGCACTGAGTCTCTGTTCGGGTTGTCACTGTTTTCGGCGAGGACCGGTACGAGTTTGCCGGTGTCCGCACTTGCGGCCGGGCGAGCCGAAATTGTGGTGCCTTCGGGACCGAAGGCACCGAGCCGCCCGCGAAGGCCCGGAGGGACTTCCACTGACCGGACCGCTCTCGGCGTCGGGTCGTTCAGGCGTCGCGGGGGTGTTTCACCTTGAGCCGTCCGCTGGCCAGTTCGCCGGACACCCGGATCAGCGGTGAACCCGGCACGTGCGGGTCTGCTGCCTTGTCGACGACCCTTCCGCTGGTGGTGCTCAGCTCCTCGATCCGGATCATCCAGCCGCGAGGCACGGTCAGGTGCACCTGTCCCGATCCGGTGCAGACCACCTCCAGCAGGATTTCCTTGTGGCGGCAGAGGGCATGCGTGAAGTCGATCCGGACCCGGCCAGAGCCGCACTGCGCCAGTATCCGCTGCGGCACAGCCCACTCGCCTTCCTGTTTGACCGAACCGCTGGTCGTGCGGAGCACGAGCGCAGGCGGGTCGGGGAAGGGCGCTTCGGGCGCCATCAGCGAAAGTCCGGGGAACTCGGCCAGCACCGATTCCACCTGGCCCCAGGTCTCTGCCGCGAGCACGACGTCGACCCGGTTGCTGAACTCGTCGAGGCTGAGCAGTCCGTCGCCGACAGCTTGCCTGAGCAGTTCCACCGCCCGGTTGCGATCGGCATCGGACGCGCGCTCGTTCTCGCGCGCCACTTCACCGCCGCCGCGCGGTTCGAGTTCACCGCCTGACACATCCTCAACGTATCGGACACCGCCCGAGGTGCCCACGAGTAACGACGCATCCGCGCGGAGGCACCGTGGGTTTAGTGCCCGCCGACCCGGGTTCTAAATCATCGCGTCGGGGTATTTCCGAATTAGTCAATGTGATCGTCAGTGAGAGGTGGGGTGTATGTCGATACAGCCGCAGAACTGGGGATCAGGTGAGGTCGGGGCCTACCTCTTCACCTCGGGAGGGCTGCTCGGTAGCTCGGAACATACCTGCAGCTTCTGACCCTCGAACATTCTACGGCACCCTGCCTCCCCGCCGCTCGCTCGAACGGCAGCGGAGGCAGGAAGACGTGCGCTTGCCAACGCCGTATGATCGCATCAGGTTCCAGAATGGAGCATGGGTCCACACGGGGAGGCGTTCTGAATGCCAGATTCCGATCACGAGGGTGAGACTGCAAGTCCGAAAGAGCCGTGGGCGGACACTCCAAGGGTTCGCATCGAGCTAAAGCATCTCGTCGGCGGAACGCCGGCAGACCGAGTCGAGTTTATCCGCGAACTCCTGGAGGTTGGCGAACTGGAGTTGGATTCCTCGGAGCGTCGTGACCTGGCAGAATTCTTTAATAAGGTCTCTTCGGCATTCAAGTTTCTTCCCATGGTGGAATTGTCGGATAACCGATGTCGCTTGGCCCCCGGCGTCGTTGCTCCGCTCCAAAAAGTATTGTCCGACGATTACAATATGAATGAAGACTACGGTCAGCTTGACTAGCTGGTCATCGGTTTTCTTAAGCACTTCATGGTTGTTCGCGTGCCAATGCTGGTTTGTCCACATGCAGGCGGCAGGGTGTGCCTGAATGGTAGCGGCCTCATGCGGGCCAAATGTTTGGGACGGGTTGGGCGGCGTAGCCCGCCGCCGGGCAGGTCGTGCGGGTGTTGTTTATGCCGGGGTTGCCCGGGTATCGGGTGGTTGGCCTCGTCGCAGGCGTGAGTCCGGCGGAGCTCAACATGCGGCCCCGGCCTTTCTTGAAGCGGCAGGCGGGGCCGCTCCCGACGGTGACTTCGGGTTGATCAACGGGTCGGGTCGGCGCAGCCGGTGCTGGTGCGCACCGAGCCGCAGGTCAACGTCGACTGAGGCACCGACTCGCCGTTCGAGTCCGCATTGGGCACGGATTGGTTCGTCGTCCCCTGGGAAGGCTTTCTCCAGGCCCCGGTCACCGGGATAGCTGCCGGGCTCGGTAGGGGGAGTGGGCGATGACCCGACCGACAATGGCACAACACTGCGTTTCGGGCCGCGCTGGCCGGCCGAGCTATCTCGCCCACCGCGGCGCGGGGTGCTGCAGACCGACAGCCATGCTGCCGCGTCGCGGTGCCTGGTGTCGCGCACGCGGTTGCTGACATCCGCGCCGGTGCCGTCGAGTTACGAGTCTTACCACGTGGGGCGTTCGGGCTGAGCGCGTCTGCTCAGTTCGGTGCGACGGCCTCAGCCAGGTCGGTGATGAGCTTGGCGGCGAAGTGTTGCGGTTGTTGGATGAATCCGCCGTGGCCACCGGGATAGTGGCGGATGGTGGTGCCGAGTTCGCCAGCTAGGGTCTGAGTCGTGCGATAGGCGAGTTGTCCGGCCGAGTCTGTTCCGCTGGCAACGATAATTGTTGCCGCGGCGGAGCGCAGTGCCACGTGGTTCGGTCGGTACTTCGTCATCGGCCTGAGCATGCGAGTGAACAGCAGTTCGATGTTGTTGCCTCGGCGAGCGGCGTTGGTCGCCGAGGCACGCGGACGGGGTTGGCTGTGGGAGAGTCGTCGGTCTTCTTCCCATCCGAAGTGGGCGATCAGGCGAAGCATCGCTTCTTGTGCCCCGTGGTTTTGTGCGACTTCACAAAGTGAGCTGATTGCGGCGTGCTGCCGCGCCTTGTCGGGGAGGAGTTCGAGCAGCGGTGGCTCGTGTGCGATGAGGGCTCGTACTCGGCCTGGGTGGGTGGCGATGAGGTCGAGCGCTGTGATCGCGCCTCCGCAGCTGGCGAAAATCAAAGCGGGATCAGAGGTGACGGAGTCGAGCACCCGGTAGGCGTCGTCACTGTGCCGCTGGACGGCAATATCGCCACCGTCGTCGATTGTGCTGCGGTACAAGCCGCGCGGGTCGTAGGTGACAACACGGTAGCGGCTGCTTAGAGCCGGGAGCATGGCGGTGAAGACAGTGCCGTCTGCCGGCCCGCCCGGGATGAGCAGGAGGACCGGTCCGGTTCCTTGCGCTTCGACGTACAAGGATGCTCCGGGGGCTGCTCGCGTCATGATGCGTGGTGCGGGAGTGGCCGCAGGGTTCTGGTCGCTTGCCATGGATTCGCTGCCATCTGCCGAGTTTCAGCGATTTGTGAGCAGGACTTCGGCTATTGCGCCGAGCGTCGTCCAGTCCGCAGTACCTGCGGCGAGTAGCTCGCGGACCCGGACGACTTCGACGTAGGTCTGCTCGGATGCACTGAGGTCGCCATGCAGGGTGTCGTCGGTGCGCAACACGTCGAGCTCAGCGGGACTGAGCTCGACGGAGAACAGGTGGGCCCGATGGACGGAGAAGGTCGCAGCGAGTTGGCGGGCGTGGTGACGGACCAGTCGGCCCGGGTCGATGAGCAAGCCTGTTTCCTCCGCGAGTTCGGCGAGGGCCACCTGTCGAGCGTTGAGCCAACCTGTCCCATCAGATCCGCAGGGAAGCTCGTGGACGAACCCATCGGCGCTGGCGCCGGCGGACCGGAACTCCCGGATCAGCACCACCTGGCAGTCCGGTAACTTCGCTGCGGGGCAATAGGCGAGCACGAAAGCAACGTCGGGACGCCCCAGTACGACTTCGTTGTCCTTGATGCGATCTTCTCCGGAGACTCGGACGGCGACCCGGAGCGCCCAGCAGAAAGCGTAATCATGCTCACCGCTTGGTCGATATACCCACTCACGCGTAGCTCTCAGCAGCTCATGACCGGCGCTGTGCAAGGTCGAAAACCAGTTCTGGAAGCTGTCGACGTTCTGAACTGCCTGCGGGACTGCGCTCTGGGCGCGCGGGTCGGGCATGGGGGTCTCCACCTTCGGTCCGTGGCTTATTGCGGATGATCGGATCTGTCAGATAGCGTCGTCTCCGCGTTAGCCAGCCTGTGGTGCGCGAGGTGCTCGACAATGTTGGCGGCGTCTCGATCGACGCCTCGGATGAAGTGCGAGGTGAAACCATATTGAAACGGTAACCCCATAAAATATAGTCCCTCTATTTCAGTGATCCCTCGAGTGTGTCTCGGCAAGCCTGTGACGGCATCGAACACAGGTAGGTGAATCCAGCTGAAGTCGCTGCGAAACCCAGTAGACCAGACGAGCGTCGCCGGTCGGACGGTGTGACCGTCAGCCAAGACAGGGTACCCGTTCTCGGTTCCTGAAACCTTCGGAAGGCGGATGACGCCCATCTGGCGCAATCGTTTTTCGCTGATTTTGATGACGGGCGGTTCCTTGCGTTGAATCATGGCGATGAATCTGCGACCGACAGGATTTCGCGGAGTGAACAATCGGTGTGCGATGTTCCACAGGGTTGGGTTGCTGAGATCGAAGAGGAAATGTCCAGGGTTGGGTCCGGACAGCCACACTTCATGGGCGGGGGCAAGGTCGTGGGCGATTTGTACGCCAGAGTTTCCGGCACCTACTACCAAGACAGGGCCGGATACTTGATCGGGTGCCAGGTAGTCGGACATGGTCAGCTGATTTATGGTCGGATCTAGTTCTTCTGCGAAATTGGGTATTCGCAACTCATGCAGGAATCCTGTTGCCACTACGACACTGTTCGCCACCAAAGACTGCTCTTCGTGTCCGCCTTTGTCGGAACCCGTGGGAGACAGGTCGATAGTGAACCGGCCGTCGATAGTGCGCACTCGGCGAACCTCGACGTTGAGTTCGCATGGCAGAGAAAACGCGTCGGCGTAATTTTCCAGATAGTCGGCAAGTTCTAGCTTCCCGGGGAAGGCTCGCGCGGGAGCAGGAAATGCTAATCCTGTCAATGCGCTGACTCCTGCAGGCGTGACCAGTCGCAACGAATCCATGAACCGGCGCCAAGAATCGCCGACCCGTGCACATCGGTCGATCAGCACAAAGTCAGAGTTCCGCATTTTTAATTGTCTTCCCACTGCAAGCCCGCACTGGCCTGCTCCGATAACTGCGACATCCACCTGGGCTTGCATCCGTATACGCGCTCCCCTGAGGAACTCTGTCGTCGAGATACGCTTCGGTTGTCAGCTCTATCGTCGCACGGCTGTCAATACTGTAGGATGTGGGTCTTGTGAGATAATATCGCCCGACAGCGAGGATGCCGCTGTTCGAATTGCAGGGGCGTTGACTGGCCGCTACACGGACGATAAAATCGTCCGTGTAGCGGACTATTCGTTAGGCTGCACTCCCGTGTTCGTGCAAACATCGACGGCGCGTCGTGGTTGCGGCCGTCGTGCCATCGCTGACGCCGCACCACTTCCGCTGATAGCGGTCGTCCAGCACTGGCAGGCGATATTCGCCAGCTACGGGGGACGGCGGTGCGCGCTAGCCCCTGCAGAAGAGAGCTCGAACCGCGCTCTCGTGAGCTCACAGCTTTCGGGATGACGCTGTGGAGCCTGGTCTGACGGGTGCGCGCGAATCGGAATCGACGTGCACGGCCGGACCTCGGGACCGGTTCCGAGGTTCTCTTCTAGCATTCGAGGTGTCGAGATTGCTCGCGGGCGCGACATCACCATGAATTGATGCAATATGAAATTATTGGTTCGATTCATGCTGAAAACGTATATCCTGCCGCATTCGAGCAGAACATTTCGTATCATGGCAGCCTCTCTCCTAGCCGCCGGCGTCTGCTTCGCGACAGCCGCCGCCCAGGCGACGCCCGTGCGTGCAACGCATGACGCGAGCGCCAGCGCACCATTGCCCGCGCTGGCGAGGAGCGACCACAGAGAGGCAACGTTCGCGACGTTCACAGAATGCGTCGCAGCCGGCAATGACGGTCACGCCAGGGGGATCTGGGGCGACTGGTATTGCGACATGCCGCCCCACAGCGAAGTCATCGAACTGTGGGTCGACGACGTGTGCAGCCGATGCTTCCTGCCCGGCTCCGCCGAAACCTGGGATCCTGCGCTCGCGTAGTGCCTGGGGGCGGGTGCGACGTCGTCGTACCGGCGTCGGCACCCGACCGACTGGGCGAGCGGGACGTCGAGGATAAAAGTCCGTCTAGAACCCTGGTGCCATCGAGGGCAGTGGTGGCACCAGGTATGGGCAGCCGGCGTTTCCAGCGAGATCGTCGGCTGCTGGGCATCCGGGTGGGCCAGTGGCATTAGTTGTGCGATTGTGGTGGTGGACGGTCAGACTGGCCGGTGCGAGCGAAGAAGATGGTGCGGGTTGGCGTAGGCGCTCCTGGGGTTGGGTGAACCCTGTGTCGCAGGGTTTGACGGCGGTGGGGCGTTGTTGTTCGCGGCATGGTCGTTGCAGGCCACGCGTGATCAGGTGCGGTTGTCCAAGCAGGGGCAGGTCACTGATCGGTTCGCCAAGGCCGTGGAGCAGCTCGGAGGTGATAGTTTGAGCGTCCGGTTGGGTGCGATTTACGCGCTCGAGCGCGTGGCCCGCGATTCGCCGCCGGACCAGCCCGCGGTGCTGCAGGTGCTGACGACGTTCGTGCGCGAGCACGCGCCGCGCACGCCCACTGAGCATGACCGCACCAGATGCTCTCTGCCAGAGCGCGGCAGCATCACGGTGCAAGGCAACGAGCCCCGCATGGTGGCCGATGTGCAAGCCGCGCTGACGGTGGTGGGCCGGCGTGACCCGGGCCGTGACGGCGGAACTGTCGTGGATCTGCGCGGCGGTGCTTGCAGCAGGCCGAGCTGACCGGAGCCCGGTTGGCCGGGGCCGATCTCTCGGGAGCGGTTCTCAAGGGTGCTCGCCTGACGCGCGCCGACGCGCGCGGTACGAAGCTGGACTCGGTTTTCGCTGCGGACGCGGTCTTCGACTCCGCCGAGTTGAGCGGTGCCGCCATGTCCGGCGAATTCGAACGAGCCCGCTTCCCCCACGCAGACCTCGCCAGTGCCAGTGTGCAGATGTATGGGCGGGGTATCCGCTTGACCGGTGCTGATCTGACCAACGCGACGTTGGAGGTGTGGCTGCCCGACGCTTCGGCGGAAGACCTGCGGGAATTGGAAGCGGTGTTCCAAGGCGCGGCCAACTACCTGATCGAGCGGCTGCACGACCGGGACCACCAGCCCTCCTGCCGGCTCTACCACCACGCGCTGGACGAGTACCTGTGCGATCGGTGCACAGCGCACAGGCCGCACCGGGTGGTGACCGACGCGCTGACCGGTCTCGTCCCCATGAGGGCGGGACGGCGGCATACGCAGGTAAGCGTCGTTCCAAGCAGTTGCGGTTGCTTGCCGCCCCTTTGCCCTGGCGAAATTGGCACGCCAGCGCAATCGGAGGCGAAACGGAGCACATTGGCCTGGACACTCAACCGTGAAGTGGATCTTCTGAACGGTGTCTGCGCTGGTGAAAGCACTAAAAAAGGGTGGGTCGCCTGGGGTTCGAATCCAGAACCTATGGAGTCAAAGCCCAGGTCAGTGGCTGGTTCTCGGCATTTGCCGATCTTGGTCTTCACCTGGCGCGGACGCGCTCTGTAGCGGTGCCTGACGCGGTGCTGCCGATCGTTGTCACGAGCAGGCTTCGAGGTCCAGGCTGGTCGGTGCCTGTCTGCGCATGGGTGGGTTGTCCGATTTGGGTGCGAGGGCCATGCGTGCTGGTGGTGCGCAGCGCTGGGGTCCGATGCCGCTGGCGGCTGCCAGGCGAGGGGCTACGGACCGCAGCGGGCGCGCCGTCGGGGCGCGTCCTTGATCCCATCGCTGACCTTCCTGTAATGCCGACGAGCGGGTATCGGTTCCGACGAACGGCAAGAAGGGCCGGAAGCCGGGTGGGTGGCATTCCGGCAAGCCCGGTGCCGGTGGCGGGATGCGGAAAACCGCACCCTGTTTGTGCGGAAAACGCCATTATCGGCATCGTGCTGGCTGCTTAGGGTTCCGACGTGCTCGAAAAATTGATCGACGTGCCACACCGGGTCGTCGCGGGGATAGCCGCTCTACTGGTTCTTGCCGCCGCTTTGTCGTTGACTGTCCTGTCCGAGGGCAGCGTCCAGCAACCTGTTCCCGCATCGGCGCCTGGGCAGCGGTTCAGTGCCGAGCGGGCGATATCCCATCTCGAACGGTTCGCTACCGAACCGCGTCCGCTGGGCAGTCCAGCCAGTGACCGCGCCAGGGATTACCTGACCCGGCAGCTCCGGTCGGCGGGTTTCGCGGTGGAGATCCAGCACGCGGTCGGCTCACGATCGGCGGCGGGACTGGCGACCTTCGGCAGGGTCGAGAACGTGGTGGCCACGCTGCCCGGGCGGCGCTCCACGGGAGCGGTTGTGCTCGTAGCCCACTACGACTCCGCTGCTGCCGGACCCGGCGCCTCTGACGACGGCGCCGCGGTCGCCGCCATGGTGGAGATCGCGCGGACGCTCGGCGGACAGGCACGGCTGCGCAACGACTTGGTCCTGTTGTTCACCGATGGCGAGGAGGACGGACTGCTGGGGCCAACGCATTCGTCCGGGAGCACCCCTTGGCTCGCCGCGGCGGCGTGGTGCTCAACTGGGAGGCGCGCGGGGTCAGCGGACCATCGCTGATGTTCGAGACGTCGAGGGGCAACTCGGAGTTGGTCTCGTTGTTCACCGACGCCGTGCCCCATCCACGGGGTGACTCGTCGATGGTTGAAATGTACCGGATGCTGCCGAACAACAGTGACTTCACCGCTCTGTCGCAAGCCGGCTTCACCGGGCTGAACTCCGCCTACGTCGAAGGGGCGTCTCGCTACCACACCGCCGACGACTCCATCGCCAACCTCGAACGCGGCAGCCTGCAGCACCTGGGCGAGAACATGCTCCGTCTCTCCGCCGCGTTCGGCGACGCCAACCTGCCCACACTCGCCTCCGGCCACGACGCGACCTACTTCCGGATCTTCGGGACGATGATCACCTACTCCGACGCCCTGGTCTGGCCGATCGCGATCCTGGCGGTGTTGTTAGTGGCGGCCTTGGTGCTGAGCGCGCGGCGGCGGCGGTTGGCGAGCGTGCCACGGATGCTTCTCGGTGCGGCGTCCGCGGTGCTGCCGTTGGCCTTGTCGGCGTTGCTCGGGCAGGGCTTGTGGACCGTGCTGGCAGGACTGCGTCCCGGTTACGACGCGATGGGCGGTTTGCTTCACCGCCCGCTGGCCTATCAGGCGGCTCTCGTCACCCTCTCCGGGCTGGCGTTGCTCGGTTGGTACCTCTTGCTGCGACGCCGGCTCGGGCCGGCCGCGCTCGCGATCGGCGCGATGATGTGGCCTGCCGCGCTCGGCGTGGTCTGCGCGGTGTCGGCGCCGGGAGCGTCCTTCCTCTTCGCCCTGACCGCGATGTCCGGTGCGCTCGGACTGCTTCTCGCGTCGCTGCCGGTACGGTTCGCGACCTGGCCCGTCGTCGCGGTGACCCTCGGGACCCTGATCCCCACGGCGCTGCTCCCGCTGCTGGCCCGCAACGCCTTCATCGGAATGGGACTGGCACTCGCGGGTGTCGGGACGGTATGTCTGGCCCTGTTCGGCCTGACCTTGCTGCCGATCGCCGAGTTGTTGTTCCCCAGCCCTGCCCGCGGCGTCGGCAGGCGTATCGCCCTGGCAGTGCCGCTCACCGCGGCGGCGCTGGCAGTGGGCCTGGTCGGAGCGGGACTCGCCGTCGACCGTTTCGACGTGCGGCACCCCGAGCGCACACATCTCGCTTATGTACTGAACGCCGACACGGGCACCGCTGCCTGGGTCAGCGGGGAGGACGAACCCACCGCATGGACCGGCAAGCACGTGAACAGCCGCGACCTCACCACCCTGCCGCCCGGCTACGCTCGCGGCAGATTGTGGACCGGCGCCGCCAAGCCGATGGCCGCAGCGGGGCCGGAAGTCTCGGTACGGGCCCGAGACGGGGACACCCGCACGGTGCACGTGACGTCCAGGCGGGCGGCCACATCGTTGACGCTTCGAATTGATCACCAGATCGCCGAAGCAACCGCGGCCATACCGGGGGCGGCACCGGTGACCCTGACCGTCACCGGAACGCGAGCCAACACCTGGCCGGCGGAGATCCGTTTCCGTGACCTGCCGCCCGGTGGAGCCGACATCACCTTGCGCACACCAGGCGCCGACCGCGTCCGGATCACCGCTGTCGACGAGACCTTCGGCCTCGCCGACGCACCGGGGTTCCAGCCGAGGCCCCCTGGGGTGGTCGCGTCGACCCGCGAGGACGGCGATCTCGTCGCGGTGGCACGGAGCTATGAAATCTGATGAAACGTCGCACTATCACACCGCGCAGTGCGCGCCGGAGCGAAAATTGTTGTTGCTGCCGGCCAGGTCGATGATCAGGAGCATGGCCTCGGCGCGCCGCGAGGCAGACCGACATGGTTTGGCGCGCACCCGCGACGCGGAAGAACGGCGGAGAGGCAAGATGAAGCATTTCGGGATCCTCACGCACGGTGTCGAAGGCGCTGCGCTGTGCCTGCGTACTTTCGCCAATGAAGGTGCTCGCGAACTCGGCGCACCCCAGCATCCGACGTTGCGCTCGACTGCATCGCGATGGGCCACAGCATGCCCGCGTGGAGAGAATCTCTGGCGCTGTACGCACTAGTTCTCGGCCGGGATCCGGATGATCTGGCTGCCTGTATTCGCAAGAAGAACCCTGTGCAATTGGCAAAGAAATGCCTGGAGGCAATTTTTTATGACGCGTTGTCGCGCGTGGAAAAGGCTATTTCGGCCTTCGGCTCCTTTTTTGATGCGGTACTTAAGTCGGATCGAGTTGAGATAGTGCGACAGAAGAATTCTGAGCTGATTTGCGGGGCATGCGTGAGATCCGCGGTGGCAGTGAATTCATCTGGCTGACGTCGCACAACTTCCGGAAGACGACGGCGACCGCGCTGGACGACGCGGGCATCCCGACCCGGCTGACCGCGGACCAGCTCGGCCACTCGCGGGTGTCGATGACGCAAGACAACTACCTGGAGGGAAGGCGGCCACCCGGTCACGGCGACGGCCCTGGAAGGGCTGCTGGATCACCGTCCCAGCCCAAAACCGGGGGTAAACCGGGGAGCTGATCTGGACCGAAGCTGTCGGCGGGTGCGCCGACAGCGGTGCCCCGTCCTGGAGGATCTCGAAGCGGCAGTGGGCGGCCGCTCGCGGTTCCGGAGACTGGCAGGGCCCGGATTCCCGGGCAGCACCCGTCTCATTGCGCGGCGCGCGCGGGTTGTCCTGGTCGAGCCAGATCAGTTAGGTGTTTGGGAGGTGATGCTTCCGTTGTTGTTGGACGGTGCCCCTTCGGAGTTGCATGCGGTCGTCACTGCTGACGGGTCGGTGTCCGGCCCGTTCCCACGTGCCTCGGCGGGTAATTTCGGCGATGTCGATGTCCTTTCCTCGACAAGGGAAGTCTCGCCGAAGCCCGGCCCTCGGCCAGCTGCCCCGCCGAAGCACGCCTCGCCGCGGAACGTCTCTGGGCTGCATCACCACATCCGACGACGGCTAGTCCACATCGCACGAGCGCAAATACGGTCACGGCACTAGCACCGGTGAAAGCTGCACCGCCAATCACCAGGCAGGCACACAACCTCGCACGCACGTTGTGGCACCAGAATGACCGGCAAGTCGGGAAGCCTGTTCCGGGCAGGGGGGAGTGTGGCGCGGAGGCGCCAGGGGTATCTGCATGCCATGCATGTGCACGTCCCCGCTGGGGTGGGTGCCTTCCCACCGGGTACCGTGATGGCTGCGGTCGCCGCTTTGCTGTTTGCGTTCGGTTCGGTGCTGCAGCACGAAGCGGCGTTGCGCAGCACCTCCGCGAAGGGACTCGACCTGCGCCAGCTGGTGCCGCGGCCGGTATGGAAGATCGGGCAAGGCGGCACCGCGCTCGGCACGGTCCTGCAGGTGGTGGCTCTGGCGTTGGCGACGGTGGCGATCGTGCAGCCGTTGCTGGCGGGTCGCTGGTGGTCGCGATGGCGGTCCGGGCGGTCCGCGACCGCTGCCTGCCGACCCGTGGAGAACTCCTGGGAGCTGTGTGCACCGGCGGCTGCCTGGCGATCTTTCTGGTCGCGGCCCGACCTGCCGACGGCAGTGGCGAACGTCTGCCTTCCGCTGTTGCCGTCATCCTCGCTGTGGCGCTGGTCGTGCTGCTGGTCGGCATATGCAGCCGGCTGGGTCGAGGCCCGGCCGGTGCGCTGGCATGCGGCGCGTCCGCCGGTATCGCGGCGGGTGTCGCTGCCGTCCCATCTTCGTGGCTTTGAAGACGTTCGCCGAACGCGGTGCCCTGCACGCCCTCGCCAGCCCCCGCTGTGGGCGGCGCTGGTTGCTGCGGTCGCCGCGCAGCTGGGCGGCCAGCAGCCGATTCGCGGGGCAGCTTATCGTGGTCGCGGCCGGCCCTGACGCTGCTCGACCCCTGGCGGCCGTGCCGGCTGCTCGCCTGCTGCCCGGCGAGCGGCTCGAACCTGGGCACGCCGCGGTCTGAGCCCCGGCGCGGCGGTGGCAGGGCTCGGGGTGGTCTTGCTCGCCAGCACCGGCGAAGGCTGCCGCCGGCCGTTGCTGCTGCGGCACCGCGCCCGTTCGAAGAGGTCTGCTGCGTGAAGGGGCGTCTGAGAATTTCGGCTGCATCGGTATCGCGTTGATCAAGCGCGCAGCGCTGGTCAATTTCAGCCGTCGTCGAGCCGGGTTCTGATGCAGGACAACTCCATTTCGCCGAGCATCCGCTTTCCCACCGTGATTGGGGCCGTGAGAACTGGCCCTGGCACAAGTCTCCGAAGTCTGTGTTCGATCGGATGGCAGATGCGCGGTCGGAGCGGGTTGCTCGCTGGCTCAATGCAGGGGTCCTGGACTGTCTGGGTCGAGGTTTTGCAGGTTCCAACGAGCTGAGCGGGACACGGCGGAATCGTCGCAGGAGATCGCATGTTGATAGGCTGCGCGTGCCCCTTCCATGTCCCCCTGTTCCTTGAGCAGGCCGCCGAGAGCGTGCGCAGCAAGGCCGCTGTACCGACGATGACGAGCGGAAATCGCTCGTCCGTAGGCGCTCTTGGCACCCGGCATGTCCCCGTAGGATTTGAGTTCCCCGCCCACGGACAGGTCAACAGCGGCGGGCTCGTCCGTGTCGGCCAGTTCGCGGGCTAATCTCCTGGCTTGCTGGGCGCCCTGCTCGTCGCCTCGACGCTGCAGAACAACCTCCAGGCCAACCGCTGCCTTGAAGGGCCAATTCACGGCGTCACGCGGCGCGGTTGGGTACGGATCTCCGTGCCGATCGATTGGTATTTTCCGCAGGGGCACGTCACGGTACTCGATGGCTTTTTCGAAAGCCGCCTGTGCGCCGGGCAAGTCGCCGTTCTCTATCAGAATTCTGCCCAGCAGTACACCGGCATTAGGTCCATAGCCGGGGACGCCGGAGTCAAGCACGGCAGCGAAAGCCTTACTCGCTCCGTCAATATCATCGCGATCCCAAAGAAGACCAGCAAGCCCGAAACGAGCCTCTGCGGCTATCGTCGGGTCACTGCTTTCGGCCGCTCGCCGGAACGCAGACAGCGCACGCTCGTTCTTCCACTTGGCCCGCAGCTTGTAGGCGCGTTGGAGCTCTTTTACTGGATCACGTCGCAAGAGTGGCTCCTGAACTCGATGTCCAATCGCGGTGACAGTATCAAATGCGTCCTGGGGACCGGCTCCCAGTTCGACGGCGAAGATCGCGGTTGTGTCCAGATGCCGCTGCCGCGTCCAGTTGACCACGTTGCCGCCACCGGGCCGATGGTGCCCAGCAACACCGCGAGCCAGGGACCGGCGTCGGCCGCCCCGGCTCCGGAGAAGATCGCCGGGGGTGCCGCGATGTCCAGCAGCGGTGGGGACGACGCTTACGCCAGTCAATGTCGTGAAAGCCCTGCCAGCGCAATAGGTTTGAATGCCCGTGCGCTTCCCACGCGGTGTTGATCCCCACCGACCTCGAGTATTGCCGGACGCCGTTGCGGTTTGTTGCTGTTTGCCGTTGACGCGGTCTGTCGTACCGCGCCGTCGTCACCGAGCCGTCACCGCCGGGCCTGGCTGGGACGCGACCGGTGGTCCCGCGAACGACACCTGCCCCGTGCGGCTGAGTCGGCCGACGGCATATTCAGTGAAGTGGCCTCGCGAGAGTCTTGCCGCCGTCCTTGACGGGGGCTGCGGGCTAGTCAGCCGACGCGCCATGCCTGGGTGCCGCCGCCATCGCATTGCCACATCTGCACCGAAGCCCCCAACCAGGTGTTGCCGAACGAGACGTCCAGGCAGTTCTTGTCGAGGTTGCGCAGCGAGGCTCCTTCTGTGTGGAATTGCTGGGCGTCTCCGCCGTAGCACGTCCAGGTGTTCACGCCTGTGCCTCGGCCGCCGTTGTTCCAGTCGATGTCCAGGCAGGTGCCGAGTTCGCTTTTGATCGTGCCGTTCCCTTCGAAGGACCATCGTTGCTCGGGGCTTCCGGCGCATCCCTCGATGCTCACTGCCGCGCCCGGTCCGGGGTTGGCTTCCCGGACTGTCAGGCACAGGTTTGTTCCCAGTCGGCGACAAGGTGTCGTTCACGGGACCCTCCCCGCTCGCGAGGGGAGAACGGGGCCTCGGCGTCGCCGAGGTCGCCACGTCGGGACCACCCCCGCTCGCGCGGGGAGAACCGCGCCGTCGACTTCGACCTGGCGGTGATCCCGGGACCACCCCCGCTCGCGCGGGGAGAACACTTCTTGACCTGGGAGTTTATCTGGCGGTTGGTGGATTTTCATTCACTTGTGCTGAGGTCACACGATTCTGGGGCGCGCTGCGGTCGTGGGACGGACCACCTCCGATCGAGCAGGGAAGACAGGGATGCGGAAGGGGCATCGCAGTGTGTGGTCAAGGTTGGGCAGTTTGGGTGGTAGCGGCGCGCAAGGCTTATAGCCCTAGGCCCTCGTTTTGCTTGCCAGCTTTTTTGGCGACGGTGTTCCATTGATGGGTCTCGTAGTGCGGATCGGCGTGCAGCATCGGGCGACGGACGCAGGCTTCTGGATCTAACGGCACACGCTGTCGGGTTCTTTGTCGGTCAGTGGATAGCCGTGTTAGCGGTCGGCTGGGTTCAGAGCTCGGGCTACGAGGAACTGCAATGGGGCGGAGGGGTCGGCAGTGGCGGTCGTGCGACCAGGTTGCCAGAAACTCAGGGGGCCGGGCGTCGATTGTGCGTCAGTCACGTCACCGGGGATGCTGATGTCGTCCGCCCGGTGGGCTGGGTGAAGGGAGCATGCCGAGCGTGGCGGCACTGGTTCGACTCTGGAGTGTGGCGTTGATCTGGACGTTTGTCCTTCGCCTTCGTCAGGCTGACGTGCGGTCCTTCGACTTGCCGGTGCGTCGTTCGCGTTTGGCTTCGATGATCCGGGGTAGAACCTGTGGGGTCGGGTTGCAGCTAAGGGGAACGACGCTGGGGCGCAGCGAATCCTCGGCCGCGAGCCAGTCCTGGAGTGTGAACGGGTGCGCCGGGGGACCTCGCTCAGCAACGGAATCGTCGGCTTCGCGCGTCCCGCCGTCCTGGCGCTCTCGTCGACGGTACAGGAGTGAATGACCGAAGCGGTCAGAGACCGCACCGCCTGTCGGCGGATCGTCGACCGGGGACGGCAAGTCCGGACCAGCACCGAGAAAGCAGCTTTCTCGGCACGGCAGGCCCAGCGTAGACAGGCAAAGTGGCCTAGCCCCCGTGCGGCGGGCGGCCTGCGCTGCCGGGGGAGGACGACAACGAGGCGACCAGGAACCGAACGCTGCGACGCCGGAACTCCGGTTTCTCCACGGCCGTCGGCTATTGCAGCGAAAGCGCGGGGCCCGCCGGCGTCGTGCTGGCCGTAGCAGCACGACCGCGCGCCAATTACCTGCCGCTTCTTCGCTTAGATGTCGGGTTCAAGCCTCCGCAGGCATGTCTCGCTGTTTCAGCATGCGTGGCGAGCCGTCACAGCTCTGTCGCTCGGGCTCGGACTTCGTGCCCGTACTTGTCAGTCCGTTTGTGGGCGGTCGCCGGCGTTTCCGGTGCCGGCCATACGGAGATCTTGTAGTGCTCTTGGGGGGTGTCGGCACGGGAGCGGGGGGCGATGTCGCGGCCGCGGGCGTGCACGCGCACTCGGTAGGTGCCGGGCCCCACGTAGGCGAGTTCGTCGAGTTCCCGCGGCGGACCGTCCATCATATTGTGGACGAGGAGGTAGCCTTCTTCGCTGTCCAACGAGACCTCGGAGACTTCATCCCAGCCGTCGAGTTCGATCGAGTCAGGTTCGGCGTCGAGCAGTTGCAAGGTCACGGTGACATCGCCCGTTGCGATGCCGGTGAGGACGGCCGCCCCGCCTGAATCCACCCCGACGAGTCCGTCGGCGTAGGCAGGGTCCAGGCCGGGGACATCCGCGCCGTAGTCCGTGACGGAGAAGTGCCCGTAGTCCACGTACAGGTCAGCGGTCGCTGTCCTCACCGGCATAGTCACGCGTTCCTCCTGGTCGCGTCTAGCGGATCGTCACCCAGAACGGGTTTTCCTCGATCACCCGGTTTTGGTGGCGGTCGGAGGTCGATTCGGTGGTGCCGGTGCTCAGGATCGCCTGCGTGCCCAGCATTCCGCCGGCCAGCACGAGGAGCAGCGCGAGCGCGAGCACCCCGACGGGGAGCCGGGGCCGGGCCCGCCTGACCAGGAAAGCGGTGAGAAACCCGGCGACGGCTAACATTCCGGCGAACACGATCGTGATCCAGTGCGGCCCGCCGAAGGGCCACCAGGTCGCGTTCCGCGCGAGGGTGAGGGCGGCCACGAGTGCGGACGCGACTGCGGCACACGTTGCCGCGTAGGTGGCGATTCGGTCTTTCGGTTCTTTCGCGGGGGCTTCGGGTTTCTCCGACGACTGTTGGCGATTCGGCACTGTTCATGCTTTCTGCTGCGGTGTTTTCGCAGAGGGGTCGTGCCGCGCGGTAGCGGAGTTGCGGTGGCGGAACGGTCTGCTGCCGTCGTTGCCCAGACGTGACGGTGGCCCGAGCAAGGGCTCCCTCACCGGCCGTGGACGGGCTTCCGAGGACGGGCGACGGCCTGCCGCGTCGGCGTGTCCGGTGCGCCGTGCGTCGCCCGTCGTTCAATCAGACGCGTTGCTCCGCGGGGGACGAACGCTGGAGGCGCGGTGTTCGAATGTCGTGGTTGGCGGGTTCGTCGGGGGCGGCGGGGAACAGTTCAAGCTCGGCGAGGGGCGGGATTTGCCTCGGTACGGTTGACTGACCGGAGGCGGCGAATGATCTGTCGATCATGGCAGTGACGTGGGCGATGATGGTGTCGGCGTCTGGGGAAGTCAGGTCTGGGCTGAGCACGGCGGTGCGCCGGAGTCGGCTCAAGCGCTCGGCGACGTCGGGGTAGCGGTCGTCGCGGACGGCGGCGGCGAGATCGGTGTAGGCCTCGGCGAGGCCGGGCACTGTTCGCCAGTCGGTTCGATGGATGCTGGTTTCGATGCTGAAGATCACGTAGGCGATGTCGTCGACCGGAGTGCTGTCGCTCCAGCAGAGGGTGTCGTCGACGAGGCGTGGACGACGCTCGCCGAGTTGATCGCGCGTGATGGCGAGAACCGCGAACACCCCGGTGCGCACGGGGTCGATCGTGCGCGCGGCCCCGGCCTCCAGAGTGGTGTCGGCGAGTCCCAGCAGGCCGGCGAGCCCTTGCTGGAGCGGGCGGATCAGGTGGACCGCAGCTCCGACGTAGGACACGCCGGCCGTTTCGCCGAGCGACTGCAGGAAGTCGAGGTAGGGCCCGGCCAAGTCGCGGTCTTTCACGGCGAACAGGCCGATTTCCAGTTCCAGGCCGCCGCCGGGGTAGGGGACGGGGCCTGCCAGGCGTGTTGGCCCCATCGCGATCCTTCGCCGGTCCCCGGCACCGATGCTGCGCAGTTGGGCGGGGCTTGTGGTGAGCAGGAATTCGCCGGGCGGAGGGCCGCCGTGTTCCAGCCGCACGTAGCTGTTGAGCGAGGCATGGTAGGTCGAGGTCCAGCGCCGCTGGAACGGCAGCCGCATGGCCTGTAAGCGGATGTGGAGGTAGTGCTCGTCGACGACGACGGGGCCCCGCGGAAGTTCAGGCAGCGCGTGTGCGGCCTCGAGTTCGAGGAACACCCACGGCTCAGCTCGGGATTTGACGACGGTCGGCCACCAGCCCACGGACTCTCCTGTTCTAGAGATTGATCCCCATCAGATCTAATACTTGCTGGGCCCAGATCCAGCTGGTGAACTGGACGGCTGCACCGTAGGCGGTGCGTTCGCAGCAGAATCCCATCAGTTGTCCGTCCGAGTCCAGCAGCGCGGCGCCGGAGTCGCCTCCCGCGGTGTCGGCATTGGTGTAGACGCGCACGGCAGTGTGGGAACCGTAGGACAGGAGAACGGGATCGAACCCGGTCACAGTCGTCGTCTTCGTCCCCGACCGCGCCCCGTGGAACACGGCCTGCTCGTACAGTCGCGGCGACAGGGCCAGTACCTGGTGCGGCGGGTCGGGAAGGTGCTGCTTCAGCGTGGTCGAGATCTCGAGCGTGGAACAGTCGACGACGACGTGCTCGGCGAGTACCCGGCTGGGATGGCCGCTGACGGCAAGGTTCTCGTGTCCGGCGACGGCGTGCCGGGCTGTGGTGAGCACCGCCTCGCCGGCGGCGGTCACGGCAGCGACGCCGACGGTGCCCACGGTCGATGCTCCGGCGGCGACGGAGAGGCATCCCGATCCCCGCCCGGCGGTGGAGACGAGTCGCGGTGCTGAGGCAACCAGTACGGCGTAGTCTCTGATCTCGCTGGCTTCGATCAGGGACTCGCGCAGACGCCTCGGCCAGGTGCTGGCCTCGTGCACGAACACTTCGGGGGGCGGTTCCAGCCCCCATAATCTCTCGGGCAGATCGGTGCGGCGATCCTGCACCTGCGCCAACAAGGCCGGCATGTCGACGGAGACCCGGACCGGTTTGGCACCGGGCGGGAGTGCAGGGTCGAAGACCACCAAGTCGAAGCGCCGGCCATCGCTGTGGGGCACCATGATCTCGGTCGTCTTCGCTAGGACCCCGGGGAACACACCTTTTTCGGCCAGACGTTGCCGCAGCGGACTCAACCGCGCCGGGCCCGTGGGTTCCACGGTATCCACCAGTTGCCAAAGGCGCGCGGCCAACATCGGCTCCAACCGCGCAAGCTCAATCCTCGCGATTTTCGCCGTGTCAGCTGCGATGACAGCTGCCCTGCAGGTACCTCCGCGGGTGCCGAGATATTCGTCGGCGAACTGGGTAAGGTCCATTCGAGGGCGGCTTCCCGCCGCACACGCACGATTCCGATCTTCTCGCGCGCGCGAGAAGACACGGTCTGCAGCCGAAGCCAGCGTTATCAGCGCCGTGACGACGCACAAAGCACCCGCGGTGTAGGCGCCGAGCACGGTCACGCGGCGGGCTGTCTCGGCCGTTGCGCACAGGGAGGCGATCGTGACCGCAGCACCGATCACGACACCGATGAGCGCCAGAAGACGTACCGACCTCCACATCCACCACGGCTGCGTGGTCACGATTGGCGGGAGACGGCCTCTGGGGAGATCCCAATGCGCATCTGCCTCCGAGGAGACGTCGTCAGCAGGGACCAGCATCGGGAGGTGCCAGGCAGCCTCGCTGTACTTTCGGCGACTGTTCGGCAGACGATCGCGCCAGTCCTGATAGGCGTCGAGCGCGTTCCTGAACGAATAAAGGGACGCCTCTAGCTCCTTGCGGAGCAGTACATTAGGGCCGGCCGTGATCACCAGCAGAGGGTCGAACTGCCCCGTCTGGTTCCGGACGTCATTGACCGTTTGTGCCAGCTTTTTGCCGCCGTTGCCCGCAGTGGGGTTGCCCAGCATCAGAACGACGGGGGTCGTGCGGCGTGTGCGCCACACCAACCACGGCCGCGGCCGGTATGCCCTGCGTAGATCTTGCAGGAAGGTGTTGACCAGCAGTCGGTTTACCTGCTCGGGGGATTCCTTCTGCCATTCCCCGTCGGTGAGCCGCTGCGCGAAGCACCCGAAGGTACCGGACATCTCCGGCGCGAGGTGGGGCTGTCTCATGAACCATCGATACGGGCCGGACAGCAGTGGCACACGGCCGGTCACCGCGATCCGGAACCACACCAGCGTGATCATCCGCAGCGGCAAAATCCACCAGGGTGCCTGGTGCAGCCCGCCTTCGACAGGAGCGAGCCCTGGACCGAGCCGCGACGTGAGCGCCCACGTGTGAATCCGCCGGTACAGCGTGCGCTCCAGATCCGTGTCGTCGTTTGAACGCAGGGTCAGCAGCACCATCAGTAGCGAGAAAAGCTTGAACCGCAGCCGACCGGAGTGGCTGGGAACCCGCGTGAACTGCCGGCTGGCCGCCCACAAGAGGGCCGCGATGTCCGGGACCCCGGTCACCCCGACCCTCGTGACGCCAGTTCCGTTGCTCTGCGGATCGTCGCTGAGCGACACGTACGCATACGGCACTGGTTCCGGCCGCGCCGACAGTAAGTGCAGTTCGACGGTGTCGAGCAGATCCTCGCTGTTCCGCAACGGACACTGCAGGGACAACATCGGCAGCGTTTTGCGGGGCCGGTCGTCGACACGAGGGCGTCTCACCAACCCGTCGATCAACTCGAAGAACTGCCCGGCTTCGTTAAGGCGCGACGGACGCGTATTTTTCATCAATCCCCCTTGCCGAGCATCCGGCCACGACGACACGGAATGTACTGAAATCTCGCACGATGTTCTACTCGAAGGCGCAATTCTCCGCGCCGAAACTGCGACCGGGCCCGTGTCGCCGCCGGCAGTCGAGCTCTGGCGGTCTAGTGGCCACGTCGGTTGCCGCGAATGGTTTCCTGCGGCGACACTGGCGGACGATCGCCGTGCGCGGCAACCGGAT
Organism: Amycolatopsis sp. VS8301801F10; assembly: GCF_046195355.1. Taxonomy (NCBI): domain Bacteria; kingdom Bacillati; phylum Actinomycetota; class Actinomycetes; order Pseudonocardiales; family Pseudonocardiaceae; genus Amycolatopsis; species Amycolatopsis sp. VS8301801F10. The sequence continues at coordinate 4,406,884 of NZ_CP176065.1, forward strand.
GGGCTTGAGCATGCTCCGCGCTTCGTCGTTGACAACCTGCCGACAGTCGTGTGGTTGCGCTCGCAGTGTCAAGTTAGCCGGCAGCGGCGCAGGGCGTTTCGACTGACGGATGGATGGCAGACTTCAGAAAGGCCAGGCGTCGCTGCTTCCGCTGACGACGAGCTGCGAGAAGGAATATTCCCGAAAGTCCTTGTGGGAACTTAAATGCTCGTCAAGTTCCCCGTCATCGGCGCGGCGTCGCCGCCAAACACACCATCATCGCCAAGAGCGACGAGCAATACTGCAAGGTCTTCGCACTCTTGGAGACCCTGCGGGCCGAGGCATTCGCTAGCCACAGATCGCCGGCTGCCTGCGGTGGCTGGCAGGCGGCGGCGCACCTCCGCCGATCAACCGCGACAGCAACCCCTTCGGCCTGGTCCTCGCTGGGCTGGAGAACGCGGCGAGCCGAATTGGCAACAGCCTGGTTTCGCTCGGCAATGCGATGGCACAGCACCCGCTGGATTCCCTGGCCCTCTTTGGCGGCGTCCAACTCGCGGAACTCGGACTCGCCGGCGAGGTTCCCCAGGGCTCTGGCCAGCCGAGCACTGACCGGCAGCGTTCTGCGGCTCCCGCTGCGGAACGAGCGCAGCCCGACGAGCGCCCCTCACGGCGACACACGCGGCCGGGGCGGTCCTGGACGCGCCGATGGATATGGCCCTCGCAGGTGGGGTGACGACGGCTTGCCTTAGTTATGTTTGGCAGGTCGTACGCGGCTCTCGGCGGGGAGGCCGAGGTGAGTTGGCGAAGGCTGCGGTCGAAGGGCCATCGGCTCGCAGCCGTGGCGACGGCACTACTGCTGGCGGCCGCTGGGATGCCGCATGTCCAAAATGGCAGGTCCCGGCGACCTCGCCGGAGCGGGACCGGCACGGCCAGCCTGGCTCGGCCAGGCAGCGCGGGCACGGGGGCTGCCCGACCTTGTCGGCGTCCGGTGTTCCTCAACCGCCCGATCGAGCCGGGCTGGCGCCGGGCAGCGGAAACCGCGGTCCTGGCCGCCGCGAGCCGATCCGCGTTCAGCGGTGCGCGGCGGCCTCGCCGCTGAACAGCTTGTACAGCTCCGAAATGACGGTGGCGATCCTCGCGATGCTCGCGAGGAGGGTCTCCAGGGCTTCGCCCACGCCCGTCAGGAGCTTGAACACGATCGCGAAGACCTTCGTGATGTCCGGCCCGGCATCGAGGGCCAGTTCGGCCACTGCGCCCGCCGGCGTTTCGGCGACGAGGTTGATGCAGATTTCCACGATCAGGGCCACCAGTTGCGCGATCAGGTCGCGGACCGCGTCGTGCACGGCCTTGACCACCTCGCCCATGAGCTTGACCGCCAGCCCCCACGCCTCGCACAGCACGCTGGCGGTGCCCAGCGCCTTGGCGAGGTTCGCGGCCTTCCCGGTGCGGTAGGAATCGGCCGCGGCGCCCTTCCAGTACTCCTGCGTCCCGGCCGCCGCGTGCTGCAGATCGGTCGTCATCCCGGCGAGCGCTTTGCTCGTGTTCGACCATGAGGCGCCGATGGCGGCGACCGTGCCCGGATTGCCGGCCAGTTCGTCCATCACCAGCCGGAGCGGTTTGACGTGGTCGAGGAGCCAGGCGGTGAGCGGTCCGGCCAGCAGGTTGCCGACGAAGCCGCCGACGTTACCGGTCGCGACGTCCTCGGCGAGCTGCCCGGCGAACGCGCCGTCGCTGACATAAGCCGCGGCGGCGTCCAGGACCGCGCCGACTTTGTCGTTGTTCTGGAGGTCGTGGTAAATGTTCTCGGCGTCGCTGAGGATCGGCAGGCCGGACAGCCAGCCGGGATTCTCCTCACTCGCGCCTGGGGCTTCTGTCAGCGGGGTGAACGAGTAACCGCCGTCGCTGTTCTTCGACAGCACGTTGTAGTCCTGGAAATTCGTATGCGCGCCCTTGTCGACGGGGGGGGGGTTGTCCGCCATCTCAGCGCTCCTGTCCGGGCAGTTCCGGCTCGCCGATGGCGACGCCGCGGCGCGGCATCGGTTCGCCGACCCGGACGCCGCCGCGGAGTATCGGCTTGCCGAGCATGAGGTCGTCGAGGGGCTTGCCGAGCTGCTTCAGCCGCGCGTGGGTCTGGTCCTCGTCCTGTTGGTACTGCTGGGCGGCCTGGCCCGTGCGTGCTGAAGCCCTGGCGGTGCACCATTCCGGCAGCGGGGAGTGGTTCGTTCTAGTGACGGCGCTCAAGGCGGGAGTGTTCGGACGTCGACGACCGGGTACTAGACGGCCATGGGAGGGCAATCGACGGCGCGGGCTGAACGGAACACTGAAAAACGGCAGCTGTCCGTGCTGCAAGGGGTGGGTCTGTATGTCGGGGCGGTGCTGGGAACCGGCCTGCTCGTGCTGCCTTCCCTGGCGGCGAAGGCAGCGGGGCCGGCGGCGCTGGTGGCGTTTTTCGTGCTGGTCGTGGTCTCGGCGCCGGTGGCCGCGACGTTCGGGGCGTTGGCGGGCCGCCATCCCGACGCCGGCGGGCCTGCGACGTTCGCTCGTCGCGCTTTTGGCCGCCGTGCTTCCGCGGTGGCCGGTTGGTGGTTCTATTTCGGTGCGCTGGCCGGGATGCCCGCGGCGAGTGCTTTCGGTGCGGCCTATGTGACTGACCTGGTCGGCGGCGGACGCACGACGACTGTGGTTGTCGCCGTGGCGCTCGTGCTCGTCGCGGTCGGCGTCAACGCGGTCGGTGTCGAGCTGTCCGGACGCGTGCAACTGGTGCTCACCGCGTTCCTTGCGGTCTTGCTGGTCGGCGCGGTCGTCCTCTCGGCGCCTCATGCCCAGCCGGAACATCTTCGGCCTTTCGCGCCGCATGGTGTCGGCGGCGTGGCTACGGCGGTCAGCTTGCTGGTGTGGTCCTTCACCGGGTGGGAGACCGTCACGCACCTGGCTCCCGATTTCCGCCGGCCGCGGCGGGACCTGCCGTTGGCGACCGGGATCTCGATCGTGGTGATCGGCGTGTTGTATCTGGCGGTCGGCGGGATGACGATCCTGGTGCTCGGTCCGGCAGCCGGTTCCGCTCAGGCCCCGCTGGCCGAGTTGCTGGGCCGTTCGCTGGGCACGTCCGTCCGGGTGATCGCCGCGGTTGTCGCGGTGGTCGTGACGCTCGGGGTGCTCAACGTTTTCGTCGCGAGCATGTCCAAGCTGGGCGCCGCCCTTGGCCGCGACGGTGCGCTGCCTTCGTGGCTGGCCAAGGGAAGCAACGCGGGCGAGGTGCCGCGCCGGAGCCTGCTGGTCGTGACGGCGGGCATCGCGGTCAGCTTCGTGGTCACTGCCCTGACGGGCTTCCGGCTCGAGCCCGCTCTGCGGGCCGAGAATGCGTGCCTCGCGGGCATTTACCTCGTCGCCATGCTCGCCGGCCTGCGCCTGTTGCCGGCCCGCCGGCGCCAGTGGTGGGTCGCGCTCGCGGCGGTCGTGCTGGTGCTGGCGGTCTTCGTGCTCGCCGGCTGGTATCTGGTGTTCCCGGCGATGGTGGCGGCCGGAGCGCTGGCCTACTTGAAGTTCTCCGCTCGGCGCGCCGCCGCGGCCGGAGTCTGACCGGCGACTTCGCCGGCCAGTTCGAAATACTCGGTCAGCGGCATGGCCACCATGCTTTCGGTGCGCATCGAGCCGGACTGGGCGATCAGCGACATCGCGCCGAAGGCGGCGCGGGGATCGTCCCGCGTTTCCAGCACCATCAGGTAGTCGTATTTGCCCAGCAGGTTCCATGCACGAACCGGGTGCGGTCGTTCACCTCCGGCCGGGTGCGAAGCATTCCGCTGACACAGCGGATCTCGTCGGCGGTGAGCGGGTCGAGAGGATGACTGGGGCGCGCGATTTCGCGGCCGCCGGTTTTCGCGTACGACACCGAAGTCACAACACACTCCTTGAGGGCGTCGAAGACGACGGCACTCCGGAATGCCTTCTGTTTGAAGCAATTCCCTCGCTTTGGGGGAGTGACGCCGCAATCTGGGATGTCGACGACGTTAGCGCCGGGCGGCGTCCGTCGCGATCACCTCAGCGACCCGTCATATCCAAGATGCGTACAGCCCGCGGTCCCTCAGACGGCCAGGAGCACGATCGCGACTCCGGCGCCGGCGAGTCCTGCCACTTGCGACGCCCGGAGTTTCTCCTTGAGCAGCAGAATTCCCAGTACCACCGGGATGGCGGGGTAGAGCGACGAAAGCACAACGGCGACCGCGAGAAGTTGCTGGCGTGTCGCCAAGGTGTAGAGCACGATCGCCGCGGCGGCGGCGATTCCCGTCACGGCGGCGGGCAGCAGCAGCCGCGGCCGAATCCGGAATCGATCCGGCGTCGCGAGCGCGGCGGGGAAGAGAGTGAGCGCGGAAAGCAGCCTGCTGATCGCGATCGGCCACATCCCGGCAGACGGGTCGACCTGACCGAGCGCGATGTTCTGCAGAGCGAATCCGATTCCGGCGAGGAGCCCGTCGAGTGCTCCGTTCGCGGATCCGTTGCCCTTGTCGCCGCCTTCCCGGGCGATGAGCCACAATGCCGGCAGCGCGACGACGATGCCGGCCCACGCGGGCAGCGACGGACGATTGCCCAGAAGCGCCACCCCCGCGAGCACGGGAAGAGCGACGCCGCCGACGTCGCTGAGCGGCACCACCACGCTCATTCGTCCCCGGCCCATGCCGCGATACAGGAACAGCACCCCGATTCCGGTACCGATTCCGGAGAGCGCACCCCACAGCAAGCTCGGCGCGTTAACGTGCGGCGCGGCGACCAGCAACGACGCTGTGACCGTCGCGAGGAGCCCGCTGACCTGGCCGATGAAGCCGATCAATTCGGCACGAGAACGCCGCGACAGCAGACCGCCGGAGAAATCGGCGAGGCCGAAACACAAAGCTGACAGCAGCGCTAAGACCTCACCCACGCGCGCGCATCCGGTCTTCAGGCGCGAACGCCACCAGCGCGCCGGTCGGAGTGCGGCTGCGTCGACAGACGGTCATGATTCCTGCATAGTGCTCGCTCGGCCGTCCCGCAACCGATCGCACACGACCACGAAGGCGATCAGCGCAAAAGCTCGCCCGCACGCCGAAGAGTGTCCGAAGGAGCTTCGTCGAACCGGTCGCGGTAGGTCGCCGCGAAACGTCCGAAATGGAAGAAGCCGTGCCGTCGCGCCACTTCGGAAACGGTGACGGCGTCGGGGACGCTGACCTCGAGATCCTGCCGTGCTCGGCGCAATCGGACGTCTCTCAGATAGTTGTGCGGGGTTATGTCGAGGTAGCGGCGGAAACCTCGTTCGAGGACACGCACGCTGACGCCCACCGCGTGCGCCAGGCTGGCGACCGAGTGCTGACGGTCAGGGCGGCTCTCGATCAGACGGGTGGCTTCCCGGACCGCCCGTGACGGCACCAGGTCCACGCTCTCTCGGAGTACGTCCCAGTAATTGTGCCGATGCGATACGAGAAATGTCGTCATGATCGCATCCTCCACCGAATCCGCTGCCGCGCGGTGTTCGAGCGCGCTGTTTCGGCTGTCGAGTGACTTCACGAAGAGTCTTACTCCGTCGTGCCAGCCGCTCAGCGGCTGGCTTGCGGTGTCGAGCGGGCCCTCGAAAGCCAGCGGTTGCGGAAGGGCTTGCCGAAGCAGGCTGCCGAGACGTCGTTCCAGGCTCGATCGATCGATGCCGACGATCAGCTGCGCACAATCGCGCGACCAGCTGATTTCGGTGCCGGAGCCCGGATTGCTCACCCAGCCCCGCTGCTCGCTGACCAGCGTCCGCGCGCGGGTCGCCTCGAATGTCGAGCGCCCCGAGCAGGAAAGCCACACCAGGAAGAGGTTCTCCGAGTTCGTGAGACGCATCCGAAAGGGCTCCGCGCTGCTGACATAGGAAATCGTAAGGTTTCCCGTTGTGTGTGAGTGAATTCGAATTCCGGGTGCCGGCGCTTCAGGGCGAGAACAGAACTCGACGGCGCCGCAGATGCCGGACATGCACGTCCGGGCCTCGTCGAAATCTCCCGAGTCGATCAGTACGAAGTTGCCTAGCGGCCTGCGCACGCCGATTCCCCCTTACACTCGTGCTCCCTGGGCTCGCAGCCTTGCTGACCCCGCTCGTTCTGCAAGTGCTGGGCGGTGGCCGTCGCGACGTGACGGCGCTTCGTGTTCTGGTATAGCAACGACACCTGATCGAGACAACGCCTGAGGGGAACACCCCTCCAAAAGCCCTGTCCGTGCCACGTCAGGTGATCGCGCCTATCCAGTTTCCGCGGTTCTAAACACGCCAATTCGGGTCTGTTTCTCGCGTTGCTGCTTGCCGGGAGATTCGTCTGGCTGGCCTTCGTCTCAGGTTGCCGCGCCAATAGCGTTGTGTCCCCATGTGCCAGTTGGCAGCATTCCGGTTGCGTCTGCGGGGCCGTACGCGCCGGGTCGCATTGGCGGAGGCAACCATGGCTGTGGTGAAGTACCTGACCGTGACGCCACTGGGCGTGATCGCTGAGTGTGCCACGGACAGCGACGACGCCGACGTGTTGTCGCGTGCTCTGCAGCGCGAGGTCGCCGGATGCGTCGACGAGTTCCAGCTGTCGCCGGGCCTTGTGATGGTGCACCGGGAGTGGGAGGGGAAACCTGAGCCGGACCAGTACAACGCCTACGCCACGTCGGCGGCGATGGAGCTTGCCCGATTGCGGCAGGTGCTCTACGTCTTCGCGGGCACGGTCCTTTTCATCGGCCGCGATCGAGCGGAGTGGACGTCGATTGCCGACGCTGACGCGTCTCGTGTCCGAGAGCTGGTCGCAGCGGTCACCCCGGCCGCGAAGGAACGCGTGGTCGCCCGTGCCCGTGCGAACAAGCTGGAAGTGACCGGCCAGGAGTGACGGCTGGAATGCCGTTTCGAGCTGCTCGGCCGCGCTGAGGGGCCGCATTCCGGGCGGTACCCGATCCAGCTCTGGAGTGTCACCGAGGCACCACGCCACGCCAACGCCGTCCTACTCAGCCCGGACGGGCACACGCTCGCCACTGCCGGAGCCGACGGCTTCGTCCGGCTTTGGCACCTGACCGACGGATTGATCGCCGAGCCGGCCGAGACGTTGCCCGGCTACGGCTGAATGGTCCGTCAAATCGCCGTCGACACCACGGGCTGGCTGTTGGCCAGCGCCGGCAACGACAACGCCGCGCGCGCGTGGGACTTCGCCGCCTCAGAGGAGAAGCACGGACTCGCGGCCTTGCCGGGCGGCCCGCCGACAGACGTCTCGCTGTCAAGGAAGCCTGTCGGCGGGCTGAAGTCTTCTCGCGGACTCGGGCGGTCCGGGTGGTGGCCGAGCGCGTAGTCAGCGGCGGATGTGCCTGGCGGCGAGGACGATGACGGTCACGAAGCTCACGACCCCGACGACGAGGTCGATTCGCAGGCCGGTTGAGGAGCCGGCGGTGCTCAGAACTGCGCCTAGCACCGCGACTCCGACGGCGAGGCCCATCTGGCGGAAGGTGTTGAGCACTCCCGAGGCCAGCCCGGCGAACTGATTGTCCACTTCGGCCAGTGCGGCGCCGTTGATGCTGGGTGCGAGGATCCCGGCGCCCAGGCCGGTGAAGGCGAAGCCGATCGTCAGCGCGGGCCACGTCGAGGGGGTCGAAGCGGCAAGGCAGGCAAGGGCGCCCAGGGTTGCTACGCAGGATCCGTTGATGAGCAGCCAGCGCATGCCGCGTGCCTTCCACAGCCGGTTGAGGAACGAGGTTCCGATGGTCAGCAGGATCGCGAAGGGCAGCAGGAGAAACCCCGCCTGCAGCGGCGAGTATCCCCATGCCTCTTCGACGAAAATGGCGACGATGAATTGCAGTCCGAAAGTGCCGAACTGGAAGGCGAATCCGGACACCGCCGCGGCCGTGAAAGCGTGCCTGCGAAACATTTCGAACGGCAGCATCGGGGACGCGGCTTTGTTCTCGACGTAGACGAACAAGGCGAGCGCGAGAACCCCCGCCGCGCCGAGCGCGAGGGTGACCGGGTCTCCCCAGCCCAGGGCGCCGCCTTCGATCAGCGCGGCGACGGCGAGGCCGAGGCCCGCGATCGCGCACGCCTGGCCAGGCAAGTCGTACGAGGCCGCGTGGCGGCGTTCGGTTTCCTTGGCGTACCGGAAGGAAAGCCACAGCGCGAGGAGACCGACCGGCAGGTTGACCAGGAAGATCGCGCGCCATCCCAGCGATTGGGTCAGCCAGCCGCCTCCGATCGGCCCGAGGACGAGCGCGATGCCGCCGGTCGCTCCCCACGCGGTGATCGCCTTGGCGCGTTCGGCCAGGTCGGGGTAGCTGCGAGCGATGATCGCCAGTGTCGTCGGCAGCACGCCGGCCGCGCTGATGCCTTGCAGTGCCCGGCAGGCGATCAACATGGCGACGTTCACGCTGAGGGCGCACGCGAGCGACATCAGCACGAATCCGGTCAGTGCCACCATGAACACGCGGCGGGACCCCGCGCGGTCGGCGAGCACTCCCGACGACAGCAGCAGGCAAGCCAGCGGGATCGTGTAGATGTTCACCAGCCACTGAAGCGTGGCCAGCGATCCGTGGATGTCGTGCTGAATGGACGGCAGCGCGATGTTCAGGGCACTGCCGTCCAGCAGCACCATGAAGTAGCCCAGGCACACCGAAAACAGCGCGAACGCGGCTCCTCGCGCGTGCTTCGGCGGCGCGGCGGCTCGTGCCTGCTCGACCGTTCCCATTCCGGTCCCTTCTCGTGAGCGGCGGGCATCATGCGTCGGCAGAGTACTGTACTTGGAAGTACAATGTACTTCAAGGTACACTGTATCTGTAAGTACAAAAGTGATACTGTGCGGTCATGGACGCGAAGACCGGCCCGGGCGCCGACGCCGCGAACGGCAAGCGGCGGAACAAGGGGGAGTTGCTGGTCCAAAGCATGCAGGAGCTGCTCTGGGAGCGCGGCTACGCGGGTGCTACCCCGGCTGAGGTGCAACGGCGCGCGGGGGCGGGGCAGGGAAGCATGTACCACTTTTTCCGGGGCAAAGCCGAGTTGGCGCGCGCTGCCGAGCTCGTCATGGGCGAGGATCTCAAACGCGAGGTGGAGCAGCGTTTCGCCGGGCGGCGGCGGTTGCTCGGGCGGATCGAGGCATACCTGGCTCCCGATGGGGTCGTGACGCGCGGCTGCCGGCTCGGCAGGCTGGTCCAGGAGGAAGAAGTCGCCGGCAATCCGGAGCTGATGGCCCCGATCGCCGAAACGTACGGCTGGATTCAAGAGCGGCTGGAAGAGGTGCTCGCCGAAGGTGTCGAACAGGGCGAACTGCGCCCGGACGTCGACGTCCGGGCGCTCGCGGTGACGATTCTGGCCATTCGCCAGGGCGCGTATACCCTGGCGCGTCTGGCGGACAGCGACGAACCGTTTCGGCAATCCGCCAAAGCTGTTTCTCAGCTGCTGGAAACGGCTCGCCCGGAAAGCTAGTATGCGCCGCGAATATCCGGGAAAAATGTGGCCTGACCGTGGTGGGCGAGCAGGTCGCCGAAGCGTATTGGGTGCCCCAGGCGCTAGCCGAGGGGAAGGATGCCGTCAGGCTGGATGTCACCACCGGCGGAGCTGTTGCGAGTGAAGTTCCGATACTCCGCCGATCCACCGCGACAGCAACCCCTTCGGCCCGGTCCTCGCTGGGCTGGAGAACACGGCGAGCCGAATTGGCAACAGCCTGGTTTCGCTCGGCAACGCGATGGCACACCACCCGCTGGATTCCCTGGCCCTCTTCGGCGGCGTCCAACTCGCGGAACTCGGACTCGCCGGTGAGGTTCCCAGCGCTATGGCGACCGTCGCCTCGTGGGGGCCGCCAACACGTCACCCACGCGACCGGCGACGGTAGTCGTGGGACCCGGCCGCGCCGGTGCTTTCCGGCCACGCCAGCTTGCGGAGAGTGACGGGGGTGCACCGGCTCGGTAGGGTGTCCGGGTCCGTATACAGATCGGGGGAGGGGCTGTGCCGGGTCAGGGGAGGGCGAAATGTTGAGGTCCGCGCCGCGGCGTTTTGTCGATCGGGAAGCGGAGCGCGACGAGCTGATCGAGCAGGTTTCTCTCGCGCGTGCTCAGCGCGAGCAGGGGGTTTTCGTTCTTCAAGGCATGGGCGGGGTGGGCAAGACCGCGCTGATGCTGTGGTGTGTGCGCGAGCTGGCGCCGTCGTTCGACCTGGTGCTGGAGGTCTCGATGGGCGCGTCCGCTGAAGCGAAAACAGTCGAGGAGATCCTCGACGTGTTCCTGGTGCAGCTCGAGCCGAGGGTGACGCCGCCGACGCTCGACGGCAAGCTCGCGGTCTACCGGGCCGAGACCGCGCGGCGGGACGTGCTGGTCGTGCTCGACGACGTCGATTCGGCGGAATCCGTCGAGCAGCTCATTCCCGCCTCGCCCGCCGGGGTCGTGCTCGCCACGAGCCGGCAGCGGCTGGAGGCCTTCGAGTTCGCCGGGTTCGCGACCATGCGGCTGGACGTGCTGTCCGAGCCGTACGGGATCGAATTGCTCAGCCAGGGGCTGGACCCGGCGGTGGCCGCCGAAGAAGAGCGGGCTTTGGCGGACATCGCCAAATTGGCCGGGTATCTGCCGTTGGCATTGACGATCGCCGGGGCGCAACTGCGGGCGCGGCGGCATGAGCGGCCCTCCGCGCTGCTGGCCCGGCTCGAATCGGCTCAGGATTTCCTCGCCGAATTCCAGGTGGACCGCGACCGGAAGCTGGAATTCGTCTACGAGGCGTCGTATCAGGCGCTGCAGCCGCGGGAACAGATGCTGTACCGCAGGCTGGGCCTGTTCCCCGGCAGGCAGTTTCCCGTCTGGGCGGCGTCGCTGCTGCTCGGGGAGGGAACGCCGGCCCAGGACGCCTTGCTGGCGTTGTCTCGCGCCACCCTCGTCGGCGAACTCGCCGACGGCCGGTACGAAATGCACTCGATCATCCACCGGCACGCTCAGCGTCACGCGGACGAAGCGGAGCATCCGGCGGACATCCGGAACCTCCGCCGGGCTCTGGGCGAGGCGTATCTGGACTTCGCCTCCGCGCGGGAGCTGGTGCTGTCCAGCCGTCTCCATTTCGGGTCCCGGTTCGACGGCCGGCTCGCTCCGGCGTATGCGGGGGAGGACGGCTACCGGCGGGCGGTCGGCGACCTCGAGACCGAGATGCCGAACCTGCGCCGGATCGTTTCGATGGCCGCGGAAGAGGGCTTCTCCGACCTGACCTGGGAACTGGCCGAGGCCGTGGCGAATTTCCTCTTCCAGCGCGGCCGGTACGCGGACGCGATCGCGGTGCATCTTCTCGGCTTGGCGGCCGCGCGGCAGGTGTGCCAGGAGACGGGCGACGTTCGTCCCCTGGTCGTGCTGCACACGGAATTGGGCAAGGCCTACTACTCGGTCCACGAGCACGCCCTGGCGGCCGAGCAGTTCGCGTTCGCGGCGGAGCGGACCGATCGGATCGCGGAGGCGGCGGTCGCGGTCCCGGTACTGGCGAAGACCTTGGTGTGGCAGGGATTGGTGCACAGCAGGCTCGGCCGGTACGGGACCGCCGTCGAGTGCTTGGAGCGATCCGCCCAGCTGGTCGCGGATCCGGCTTTCCCCGCCGGGCTGCGGCTGCGCGAAGAGCGACTGCTCGACATGAACGGCGCGCCGATTCTCGCCAAGGCCGGTCGCGTCGCGGAGGGGATCGAGGCGGCCGAGCGCGCGGCAGCGCATTTCGGAGCTGACACCGATCAGGCCAATCACGCCAAGTCCGTGGCGAATCTGGGCGAAGTGCTGTCCGGAGTGGACGACGCGCGAGCGGAGGAGCACCTGCGGTCTGCGCTGGCGTGGGAGAAGGAACTCGGCATCGTCGACTTCGAGGCCTACACCGGAGAGGTGCTGGGAAAGCTGCTCAAGCGAACCGGACGCACGGAGGAAGGCAACGTGGTGCTGGCCCGTGCCGCGGAACTGTACGAGTTGCTGGCAGACCAGCGCGCTGAGGCCTTACGCGCCGACCTGCGGGACTGAGGCGAAGCGGCCGCGCAGCGCTTTGCCGCCGCAGGAGACGGTCGTTTCGCGGGGCAGGGCATCTCGAAGCAGGTGCTCGAACAATACGGCTGCGGCGATTTCGGGGTCTTCGAAGGCTGATTCGAGGAATTGGCCGGAGGCGGTGAGAAGCAGGCTGCCCTTGGCGGTGGCGCCGGCGGCGACAGTCGCTTGCGGATGGCGGCGAAGAACGTCGGTCAGAGCGCGCTGGTCGCCGACCGAGGAGAGCACGATCGAGGCGCGGCGGCGCAAAGCGTCGTCCGGGTGGTGTTCGTGCGCGGTGAGGACAGCGTCGGCGAAGGCAGCCGAACCGGAGCGGTCGAGACTCACGTCAGCGGGGTATCGGCGGAGCCGGAAACGACCGGGTTCGCACGGCTGGCACAAGACGAAGTTCGCGTGCTCGGCGGGCGGCGGGGGACTGGCGACGGCCTCGGCCGGGAGAGCGGGAACGACGGGTCCGCCGGCTGGTTCGGGCAGCTGGAGCAGGTCGTAGAACAGCCGGCGCAGCCGGGCGGCCGATTCGCCGGGGCAGGAGGTGACCAGGGCCGCGACGTCGTCGAGACTGCCGTGCCGGTAGTTCTGGTGTGCGCGTTCGATCTGCACGTCCAAGGGTTCGTGCCGGTTCAGCCGCGCGGCGGACCGGCCGAGGAGCTCGCCGACCGATCCCGGCGCCACGTCGTCGTCCGGGAACGTCGCCAGGAGAACCGGGAGATCGAGACACGCCCCGTAGACAGTCGTGGCGCCGTGGTCGCCCACGATCACGTCCGAAGCCAGGAGGACTGCCTGCCAGCCTTCCGCCGGAGGCGGCAGCAGCAGCCCGGCGCGGAGGCAGTCGGCGAGCCAGGTGTGCAGCTGCCAGGGGCCGTGCCCGTGCCAGATGTTCGGATGCAGCAGCCCCGCGACGCGGTAACGGTCTCGGTCCAGGTTCCCGAGCATCTCCCGGAACAGCGAGGGCCAGCTGCCCATCAGCGAGTTGCGCCACCACGTCGAGGTGACAGTGACCAGTCTCTGGTCCGGCGCGATGCCGAGCGCTTCGCGGTAGCGGCCGCGGAGATGCCTGCTGGCCAGCATTCGGTCGTAGGCGGGATCCCCTGCCACGACAGCAGTGTCCGCCGCGGCAGGGGTGAGCCGGCGCAGTCTTTCCAGCTCGGCGTCGTGCGCGAGAATCTGCGCCGTGGCGATCGGCTGCCCGTTGTACAGCAGCCATTCCGGAGACAGGCCGAAAACGGTACGGTTTCCGGTTTCCGGTTTCCGGTTTCCGGTTTCCGGTTTCCGGTTTCCGGTTTCCGGTTTCCGGGAGAATTCTTAGTGTATCCCGCGCCGTGCGGCAGGACAATCAGCGGATCGGTGATTTCGGTGAGCCCGCCGTGGTTGGCGGCCAGCACGAGGTCGAATTCGGTCTCGATCGCCTGTGCCCACGGGATGACGGCGGCGCCGAGGCGGTCGAGGTGGGACTGCAGTCCGTGCCGGAAGGGGTCCGAACCGTTCCAGGCGAACACGGTCTGGATCCGGGTGTCCGAGCCGAACACCGGCAGGACGTCGAGCAGCCGCAGCAGCGACGTGACGTGGTGGACCACGACCAGGACGCGCCGTTCGGCCTGCACCGTCGTCCAATGCGGCGCCTGGCGCCCGATCGGCACTTTGACCGGCGGCACGGTGGACACGGGGCTCCTCGGGGTGGGGGCGGCGGCGTTGAGCCACCGTAACCGATCGTCCGGGTTGGGAAGCGCGAGCCACGGCGCGTGGCGGTCGAGGAAGGCGCGCACGGCAGCCGGATGGTCATAGTCACGCAATGCGACTTGGCGAGCTCGGTTGCGCATGGCGGCGCGCTGGTCGGAACCGAGGGACAGCGCGCGATGCAGGGCAGTGGCCAACGCCCGCGGTGACGCTGTGTCACTGCGGAAGCCGGTGCTGCCGTCGATGATCTGCCCGGCGAGGCCGTGCTGTGTCGTGGTGATCACAGGTGCGGCTCCCGCGGCGAAGGACTCCATGGGGATCCGTCCGAAAGGTTCCGCGCGCGAGGGGACCACGACGGCCATGAGGTTTCGGTGTCCCAAGAGTCGGGCCACTCGCGGAGTGAAGCGAGTCGGCAAGCTGACCGGGGCGCCGAGGCGCTCGGCTCGGCGCCGCAGCTTTCTCTGATACGGCGTCGGTTCGGGTTGTTCGCTGGTGGCGGCGAGGACGAGCCGGGGCAGCGCGACGTCGGCGCGCCGCAGGATTTCCCAAGCGTCGAGAAGGTCTTCGAATCCTTTGTACGGTTCGGCCCGGCCCATCGCGAGTACGAACGGCGGGAGATCGGCAGCCCTCGCCGGCTGGAGCCTTGCCCAGTCGTCGGGCACGAGTCCGTCGCGCAGGGTCGCGAGCGATTCGTCCGGGACGTGGTAGTCGTTTCGCAGGTGCTCAGCCAAAAACGGGGAGATCGTCGCTATTCGTGCCCCGCCGGCCGCGGCGGCGAGCAACCCGTCCCGTTCCCACCGGACCCGTTCGATGTCGTGCGGTGCGTGGATTTTCGCGCTCGAACGGGGCACCAGCACCAGGCTTGGCAGAAGGTCGCGCGGCAGCGCGGCGCCGAGCCCGAGGAACGGTGCGTCGAACGCGAGGATGAGCAAAGGGCCGGCTGTCTTGCGGAGCTCGCGCAGCCGGTCGGCTGTGCTGCCGACGAGCGCGCGGAAGTTGTCGAGAGTGCCCCAGCGGTCCTGCCCGGCGGTGCCGTTGTCGACGGGCAGGATTGCGGCTCGTCGCAGCAGTTTCCGCGCGCGGCGGTACCAGCGAGGATGGTGTTCTGGACTGCCGGGAGCCAGCCGGAGAGGGAGCACGACGAGCCGCACGTCCGACGGAAGCACGGTGGCGAGAGTGCTGAGAAAGCCGTAGTTCGCGTAGCCGGCGCCGGTGCCGCAGCCGTAGTAGCCGTCGTGCACTGCGACGACCACTGTCGGGGTGGTCATTTCTCGAGATAGCCGGGCAGAACCGCGTCTTTGACGACTGCGCGGGAGAGGGTTTCGCGAGTGAGCCCCGTCGTCGTGGTCAGGTCGACGCCGCTGAGATCGGTGTCGGTGAGGTCGGCGCCGGCGAGGGCGGCTCGGTCGAGCTTCGCGCCGGAGAACCGGGCGCGGCGAAGAGCCGCGCCGCGGAAGTCGGCACCCGAGAGATCGGCGTTTCGGAAATCCGCCTCGGCGAAGTTTCCGGCACGGGCGTCGGCGTCGCGCAGATTCGCGTGCCGGAAGTCGGCTCGGTCCAGAGCAGCGTGGCTCAAGAGCGCTGACGGCAGAGCGGCGTCCTTGAGGACGAGCCCGGACGAGGTCGCCTCGCGAAGATCGGCTCCGGTCAGGTCGGCCTCCGACAGGACGGCTGTCCGGCCGAACCGTGCTCCGCGCAGGGAAGCGCCGCGAAAGTCCGTGCCGGGCAGGCGCACGCCGGTCAGGTCAAGAGGATCCGGTTCCGCCCGCGGGGCCCGCTCGCGCAAGGCGTCTACCGCGGCGGTCACATCGGGTGCGGGCCGGGAAAGATCAGCGTCGTCGCCGACGCGCTGCCGCAGCAGGTCGCACACCGATCGCAGGACGAGCGGCCGGTCTTGCTCCGAGCGGATCATCAGCCGGAAAAGGGTGCGCACCGCGTTGGCGCGGATCAGCGGGTCTTCGGACGCCAGCCGGGTCCAAGCGGCGTCGAACTGGCTGGTGAGATGTTTGTCTTCTTCCAGCCGCTGCTTGTCCCGATCCTGGAAATACCGCCGCACGCCGAGGCCGGCCGTCACGATCCCCGCGGCGACGCTCAACCCCGTCAGCAGACTGGATCTGGCGTTGCCGACCGCGGTCAGCCACTCTTGCCGGGTCAGGCCTTCCGCCGGCCCGACCGCCCATTCGGGCACCGGCACGCCGAAGAACCACACCACCGCGCCGAGCACCAGGACAGTAGCCGCCGCCGCGCCTGCCCCGCGCCATTTCTGAAGCCGCATGCGCCCATTTCACTACACTCGCCGAAGGCCAGCGGCGGCGGAGCGCGATCGCCCCTGCTAGCGAGTGGTCAGGCGGGTTCGTGAGCGAAAGGCGCCGAGCGTGTCTGCGCAGGCCAAGTCCCGGAAAACTCCGCCGCACTGCTGGGAGTCTTCGACGAGTCGCGAAACCGCCAGCGGCTGCTTGAACCTGGTAAGCCCTTGTCGGCGCCCGACGAAATTCCGGGCAGACTGGCGGGCGTCGGCGCGCGATATGGGTTGCCGTGCCGCATGATCGCCGCGGGTGCTGGTCCGCTAGCCAGCACCCGACGAGAACCTTCCGCTGCTCTCCCTCTTCCGGACAGGACCACCGCGACCGCCTTCGCCGAAGGCTCACGGGCGTCTGAGGAATTCGCGAACCGCATCTCGAAGATCGCGCCTCGGTCGCTCAACGGACTTCGCCTCGCCGGGGTGCGGAGCGCGTCGACTGTCTGTTGTGGACTGTGAGCAGGTTGCCGAGTGGCTTTCCTGGGGGCCGACTGCCGTGCGGTGGGAGCGCTGACGCGCGTCCGACGGGTTGACGAGTTCGACCAAGCTGATATTGTCCTACAACATGGTAGGACAATACATGCAGACGAAGTCCGCTGGCCAGGCCGCTTCGCGCCGAGACGAGGTCGTGTCGTGACCGCGCCGCTCGACCTCGACCCGGGGACGACGGCGCTCGTTCTCGTCGACCTCCAGGCGGGGGTGCTCGGGATGCCGCTCGCGCCGCTGTCAGGGGATGAAGTAGCGGCGGCCGCCCGCGAGCTGGCGGCGCGGGCGCGGCTGGCGGGAGTGCCCGTCGTGCTTGTGACCGTGGCGTTTCCCGGTTCCGGCGGTCCGGCGGTGGACGCGCCAGGGCCGCCGATGCCCGAGGTGCAGCCCCCGGGTTGGGATCAGATCGTCGAAGGGGTCGCGGAAGAGGGCGACCTCCGTGTCGTCAAAGCGGGGTGGGGCGCGTTCTCGTCCACCGGTCTCGAGGCGCTGCTGCGGGAGCGCGGGATCGAGACGATCGTGCTCGCCGGGGTGGCCACCAACTTCGGGGTCGAGGGAACGGCCCGCGAAGCGGCGGCCCGCGGGTTCGGGGTCGTGGTGGTGTCCGATGCCACGTCCAGTGTTTCCGCCGCCCACCACGACTTCTCGCTGACACAGATCCTGCCGGGCATCAGCCGGGTGCGCACCGCCGCCGAGGTGGTTCGCGGGCTCGGACGACCGCGGCGGGACCGGCCTGGCGCCGGGGGCCTCCCCGATCCTTTCCCGCGCCGGACCTCGTCTTGCCTGAAGCCGGCTTGAGCGCATCCCCCGTCGAAGGAGACCCCGTGCCAGAAGCCCCTTTTTCCGTGCCCAGGAACAATTCCGGGCCGCTCTTCGCCGATACCGGGCTCAAGCTCGGATTGTTCGGCATCAACGTCACCTCGGCGGGCGGGGTGACGGCGTTCCCGGACCGCCACGAGATCGGCTGGGAGCAGAACCTCCGGCTGGTCCGGCTGGCCGAGGACGCGGGTTTCGAAGCGGTGATCCCGTACTCGCGCTGGCGCGGGTTCGAGGGCCGCACCAATCCGTGGGGCAGCAGCTTCGAGCCCTACACCTGGGCTGCCGCATTGGCGGCGCGCACCAGCCGGATCACGGTCTTCACGACCTCGCACTGCCTCACCGTGCCGCCGGTCATGGCGGCTAAACAGATCGCCACGATCGACGCGGTGTCCCAAGGGCGCGTCGGATTGAACGTCGTCGCGGGCTGGTTCGAGAAGGAACTGCGCATGTTCGGCGTCGAGACGCTCGACCACGACGCCCGGTACGGCTACTCCGAGGAATGGCTCGACATCGTGCTGCGGCTCTGGGGCGAGCCCGAGGACTTCGACTACCACGGCCGGTGGCTGACCATGAACGGCGGCTACAGCAGCCCCAAGCCCGTCCAGGCGCCGCATCCGCCGCTGATGAACGCCGCGTTCTCGCCGCGCGGCCACCAGCTGGCGGCCCGTTACGCCGACATCGCCTTCGTCGCGACGACCGACCTGACGGCGACCGGGAAAAAGGTGCGGCAGATCCAGGAACTCGCCGCGGGGCACGGCCGCGAGCTGTCGGTGTGGGTCACTGGCTCGGTCGTCTGCGCGGACACCGACGGGGAGGCGCGCCGCCTCGCCGAGCGCTACGCCACTGTCGACGCCGACGAGGACGCGGTGCGCAACGCCCTCGACTGGACCATGGGCGGTGCGCATCTGGCGCCCGATCAGCGCGCCGAACTCAAGCGGTCGGTCGCGGCGACGATGGGCGGTTACCCGCTGATCGGCAGCTCCTCGACGATCGCCGCACAGCTCGCCGACCTCGCCGCGGCGGGCGTCGACGGGGTGGCCTTGACCTGGATGAACTACGAGACCGGTCTTCCGCGGTTCATCGCCGAGGTCCTGCCCGCACTCGAACTCGCGGGAGTCCGGCGACCGCTCGGCCCCAGCCTGGCCACCGCGTGAACCGGGCGCACGAGAACGCGGAAGGAACCGCCGGGACCCGGTTCGCCGGGAAGACCGCCGTGGTCGCCGGGGCCGCCGGGGACCTCGGGCGGCGACTGTGCCATGCCCTGCTCGACGAGAAGGCGACCGTCGTCGGGATCGATGTCGACGGGGCGGCAGGGGAGCGGCTGCGGACCGAGACCCGCTCGGCGGGGAAGCCCTTCTCGTTCGAGCGCGTGGACATCGCCGATCCCGGCGCGGTCACCGCCTTCGCCCGGACGCTCGACCGGGTCGATGTCCTGATCAACGCGGCCGGAATCATCCAGCAGGCGTCCATCGCCGATACAAGCGTCGAAGAATGGGACCGAGTGCTGGGGGTCAACCTCCGAGGCGCATTCCTGCTCACCAAGGCCCTGGCGCCGCTGCTCGGCGACGGCGCCGCAGTGGTCAACGTGTCGTCCTCGGTCGCGCTTCGCGGAGGTGCCGGGTGGTCGGCCTACAGCGTTTCCAAGGCCGGCTTGGTCGCCTTCACCAAGGTGGCGGCTGCCGAACTCGCCCCGCGCTGCCGGGTCAACGTGGTGTGCCCCGGCCCCTTGGACACGCAGATGCCCCACCAGCTCCTGCGGGACCATCCCGGCAAGGAGGCGGTGATGTCGGAGCTGGCGCGCAGTTCGATGCTGGGGCGGCTGGGCGAGGCGCAGGAGGTGGTTCCGCTGTGCCTGTTCCTGGCGAGCGACGACGCGAGCCTCGTCACCGGAGCCACGGTCGTGGCCGACGGCGGCATCACTGCCTGGTGAGGAGGACGCCTGATGACGCTTGCTTTCCCGCCTGGGGCCGTCGACGGGCCCAGGTTGCGCAAGACCGCGGCGGAGTTCGCGACCGGGGTCACGGTGATCACCACCGTCCTCGACGACACGCCGTACGGCTGCGTGGTCAACGCCGTGATGAGCGTGAGCCTGGACCCGCCGCTGATGATGGCCTGCCTGGGCCGTACCTCGTCGACCCGTCCCATGATCGCGGCGGCGGGGCTGTTCGCGATCAATGTCCTGCCGGACACCGCGGCGGCGCGCGAGATCTGCGCGACCTTCGCCGGGAAGCGCGACGACAAGTTCGCGGGCGTGGGCTACGGCGCCGGGCTCACCGGCGCGCCGCTGCTCGTCGACACGGTGGCCCGGTTCGAGTGCGTTACCGAGACCGCGCAGGATCTCGGGGACCACACGGCCTTCGTCGGCCGGGTGGTCGCCGCCGAACGCCGCGACGGGGATCCGCTGATCTTCCACCGGGGCAGATTCCTCGGACTTGCGGAGACGGGATGAACCGGTGCGCTCCCCGCCCGGTACCGCGGCGGCCGCGTTCGCGGTACCCGCGTTGCTCGTAGACCCGGGTGCGGCCTTCGGGTTTGCTGACCGACGCCGACCGGCCGGGACTTCCGCCGATGCGGCCAGGGGATGCCCCGGCGGACGGCGGCTCAGGTTCACGGCTGCCCGCGGGCGGACCACCCGCGTACTCGGGTTCGCCCGCGGGCCCCCGCCGGTCCGGCGGCCGCCATGGCGACGTCGACCGACGCTCGCGGACAGCTGGAAAGCCCGGCGCCGATCGACGGCCTCCCGCCGGTGCCGGATGTCGCCAAGACCAGGTCAGTGCCGCTGGAACCCGGCACGAGCCACGGCGCGCTTGCCTTGCCCGGCAAGGGTTCGCGGCTGCCGGAACGGCGCCGCGGTCAGCTTTGCCCTCCGGCTTTCGGGCCGTCCAAGGCGAGGAACCCGTCCCGGGTCTCGAACAGGTGCGCCCGCATGAGGCGGCCGGCCTCGTCGTCGTCCCCGCGCAGCACGGCAGTGCCGATCTCGTGGTGCCACCGGGCGGTGGCGGCGACCGAGAGCTGGGGTTCGGACAGGGTGCTGCGCACGATCCTGGTGGTCTGGAGGTGGTGGGCCAGCACGTGCAGCTGGCGGCCGAGCCGGTCCAGGATCGCGCTGTCGGCCAGCTCCAGCACGAGATGGTGGAACCGCTCGCTGACCCGCAGATGGGGAGCGAACTCCCCGCCGCGCAGGAATTCCTCGTTCTCCCGCAGCAGTTCCCGCAGTTCCCGCAGCTCCCGCTGATCGCAGTCCGCGGCGCGGCGGGCCGCCAGCGCGGCGGCCTGGCCCTCGATCGCCGCGCGCGCCTCGTAGAGGTCGACGATGTCCTTGGCCCGCAACCGGCGCACGAACGCGCCGCGATTGGCCTCGACGACCACCAGCCCCTCGCTCGCCAGCCGGCCGAGGGCTTCCCGCACCGGACCGCGGCTGACGCCCAGGTCGCTGGTCAGCTCGGCCTCGAAGAGCCGCTGGCCGCCGACGAACTCGCCTCGTTTGATCCGCTCCCGCAGCTCCGCGGCGACGCGGTCGACTACCGACAGGGGCGGCTCGGCCGCTGCACTCACCATGCGGGGATTATCCCCTGGTCAGGGGCGGTCGTCCAACAACCTTGTCATACGTGCGTGTCGTCTTCCGCGGCCCGCAGGACGCACTGCCCAGCACCAGAATAGAAAGGCAACCTTGCAAACTTAGGTTTGCAAGTCTAGTCTTCTCATTGTGACTGGCGAGAGTGATCTCCTGGCGACCGCCACCGCGGTGCGCAACGCGGTGAGCTTGGTCAAGCGCCGCACCCACGACAGCTCCTCCTCCGGGCTCAGCCTTCCCGAGGCGTCGGTGCTGTCGCGGCTGGACCGCAACGGCATGGACACCATCGCCGGGCTGGCCCGCTGGGAGCAGATCACGCCCCAGGCGATGGGGACGACGGTCGCCGCGCTGGAGGCCCGCGGGCTCGTGCGGCGCTCGCCGGACCCGGCCGACAAACGCAGGCAGCTGCTGTCGTTGACCGACGCCGGGACGCACCTCGTGCGCAGCGTCCGCGACGAGGTGACCGAGCGGTACGCGAAGCTGATGGACGAGCATTTCACCGCGGAAGAAGTCGCTGCCCTCCGCGAAGGCGCGGCCCTGCTCGAACGGCTCGCCCAGCTGCTCTGACCCGCCAGTCCTCGCACCCCTGAACTCGCCGGCCGCGGCGCCGGCGCGATAGCGCACGCCCGCGTGCGGGTCCGGAGGACTTCCATGTCTGGCAACCCTTCGACGGCGCCCAGCCGGCCGTTCGACTGGCGCTTCACCGCGCCGTTGTTCGTCGGCTCCGCCCTCAACCCGATCAACAGCTCGCTGCTGGCGACGGCGCTGTTGCCCATCGCCACGGGGCTCGGTGTGCCGCTGGGGCGGACCGCGGCGCTGGTGATCGCGCTCTACCTGGCCTGTGCCGTCGCGCAGCCGACCGCGGGCAAAGCCGCCGAGGTGTTCGGCGCGCGCCGGGTGTTCCTGGCCGGGATCGTGCTCGTGGCCGTCGGCGGGCTCGTCGGCGGTGTCGCTCAGGAGCTGGGCGCCTTGCTGGCCAGCCGGGTGCTGATCGGCCTGGGCACCTCGTGCGCCTATCCGACGGCGATGCTGATGGTCCGCCGCCGCGCCCGGGAGGCGGGCCTGGACCACCCGCCCGGCGGCGTGCTCGGCGGCCTGCAGATCGCGGGCATCGCCGCGGCCTCCCTGGGACTGCCCGTCGGCGGGGTCCTGGTCGGTGCGCTCGGCTGGCGGTCGGTCTTCCTGGTCAACGTCCCCGTCGCGCTGCTCGCCCTCGCCGCCACGCTGGCCTGGGTCCCGCCCGACGGGCCGCTCGACCGCTCGCGGCGCCCGCGCGAAATCGCCTCCGACCTCGACCTGGGCGGGATCGCGGGATTTGCCGCCGCGATGGCGACGCTGCTGCTGTTCCTGTTCGGCCTGCCCGAACCGAAGTGGGGCCTGCTGGGCGTCTCGGCCCTGATCTGGGCCGGGCTCGTGGCCTGGGAACTGCGCGCCCGCAGCCCCTTCCTCGACGTCCGGCTGCTCGTTTCGAACAAGCCGCTGACCGCCGCCTACTTCCGCTTCGGCCTCGTGCAACTGTGCGCGTACCTGGTGCTGTACGGGATCACGCAGTGGGTCGAGGCCGTGCGGGGGCTCAGCGAAACCGGGGCCGGATTGCTGCTGCTGCCCATGACTCTGGTCAGCGGCCTGGTCATCCTGCCGGTCTCGCGCCGCAATCTGGTCCGCGGCCCGATCGTCGCGGCCGCCCTCGCCTGCCTGGCCGGCTCCGCCGGCGTCCTGCTGCTGAACGGCTCGGCGTGGATCGGCTGGGTCGTCGCGATCACGGTCGTCATCGGGGCAGCCATGGGACTCGCCGGCGCGGGCAACCAAACGGCGCTCTACGCCCAGGCGCCCGCCGAGCAGCTCGGCACCGCGTCCGGACTGCTGCGCACCTTCGGCTACGTCGGCTCCATCGCCTCTTCCGCCGTCACCGGTGTCGTCTTCCACACCGACGTCACAGACCGCGGAGTCCGCCTCATCGCCTGGATCATGATCGGGATCAGTGTCGTGCTGGTCCTGATCTCGTTCGCCCGCCCGAAAACCGAGCGCGCCCGCCGCGGGTCCGATCCGCACGAAACCGAACCCGGAGAACACCGTGCCCGTCACCGCCGTTGACGCCGCCAGCCCACCCGGCCGCACGGAACGGGGCGGCGGCCACGAGTTCCCCGACGGATGGACCGATCTGCTGCCGCAGCTCAACCGGCGGCCCGGAGACAAGACGGTCACCGAGTACTCCTGGGATGCCTTCCACCACACCGATCTCGCCGGCTGTCTAGCCGCGCACCACGTCACCCAGGTCGTCCTCGCCCTCCCGGGGCGAACCGCCGCCGGCGAGCGCGGCAGGGGAGCGGGGCGGGCAAATCCTTGTCTGGCGCGGTTTTCCCGCGTTCCGGACGGACGTGGCGCCCGAACCGCGGGCGCCACGTCCGAGCAGCCGGTCCTCGACGCCCGTGCCGCGCCGTTCCGGGAAACCTTCCCGCGGCCGGGCGCCGGGGAGTCGGCGCGGTCGGGCTACCGGGACGGTCGCTGGTAGACGCCACGCTCCTGCATGAGGGCGATCTGCCGCTCGAGGACCTGCGTGCGGAACTCGGCGTGGTTGCCCGGAATCCGCTCCAGATAACGGTTTTTCGGGTAGATCGGCTGTTCGTAGGCGATCTGCGCGAGTTCGGTGCGCACGTCTTTGAGCCAGTTGGTCACCGACGCCGCCGAGCGGTGGTGGCGAAGCGCCTCGATGTCGATCACGCCGGACACGTAGGCGGAACCGTTGGTGTCGAACTGTTTGCCGACGACCGCTCCCTGGTAGTCCACGATCATCGACCGGCCGCCGCCGGTGTCGACGGCCGCCGTGCTGCCCGAGTTCCAGCCGCCGCCGATGTTCGGCGCCACCACGTAGAAGTTGTTCTCCAGCGCGCGGGCCCGGTTGGAAATCTCGAAGACGTCGTTGGCGGTGAACGCGGACGGCAGCGACGGGCGGTAGACCACCTCGGCGCCGTTCAGAGCCAGGCCGCGGCCGTTCTCCGGGAAATTGCCCTCCATGGCGATCATGGCGCCGATGCGGCCGATCTTGGTGTCGGCGACCGGCCAGAAGGCGTCGAGCGTGCGCCCGTGCTTGTCGATCCACCAGTCGAGGATGTCGTGCGGGGAGACCGACCGTTCCGAGGGCAGCAACGAGTTCAGTTTGTGGTGCTTGAGCAGGATTTCGCCGTCGGGGTCGATGAGGAAGGCGACGTTGAAGAACAGGTTTTTCCAGTCCGGGTGCCGTGCTTTGGCTTGTGCCATCACGTAAACCTGGTGCTTGCGGGCGAGCGCGCCGAGGCGGTCGGTCTCCGGGCCCGGGATGTCGATCGCGCAGTGGCGGGCGTAGTCGGAGTGGTCGACGTCCTCGATCTCGTCGGTGAACCCCTGGAGAGCGCCTTCGGGGACGGCCAGCAGCCGCACCGGAATGTCCAAACCGGACAGCCACAGTGCGGTGTGGCTCAATTCTTCGATGTGGTCCAGATTTTTCCGGATCTCGGACCTGTCATGGACGGCCCAGTACGTCGGCACCAGTCCGGTGACCCGATACGGCTCGATCACGATCGCCGCCTCTTTTCTGTGCTGGCCGGCCTCGGCCCGCCAGTTAGTTCGTCTACGGAAAGTGTGTACACGAACTAAATTACCAGGCCGCGGGCTTCGCCCGTCAGAGTGAGAGCCGTCACCCGGCGCTGAGTTTGCGCAGCAAGGCGTACAACCGCTGCCGCTCGGAGGCGGACAACCGCGACAGCATCCGCTCCTCGGCCTCCCGGACCAGCGGCGAGGCCGCGTGCAGGGCGGAGGTCCCGTGCTCGGTCAGCTCCAGCAACTGGCGCCTGCGATCCTGGGGGTCGACGCTGCGGGCGACCAGGCCGCGCTCCTCCAGCCGGCGCAGCATCGCGGCCAGGGTGGACTTGTCGATGGCGGCCCGCTCGCCCGCGGTGGCCTGGTCGACGCCCGGATCCCTGGCGATCACGCTCAGAATCGCGAACTGGGGCTTGGTCAGCTCCGGCACGCGAGCCTGCCACTCCGCCGCGTGCTCCTGCAGCACGCGCCGCATGAGGTGGAAACCGTCCTCCAGGGGAAGAGCGACGCCATCGCCAGGGTTGCGAGTCACTCGCTCAGATTACCGGCGCACCCTCCCGCACAGACCTCTCCAGGTCCCGGCCCGGGCCGGGTGCGCTGTCCTCGCGCTGCGGCGAGAAAACGCCGGAACCCCGGCGCGCTCGCCGCGGCGTCACCGACGGCCGATGCGGCGTCGGCCCATCTCTGCCGGACAGCGGCTCAGGACGGCGTCCGGCCACCGTCGACGAGCAGTACCTGGCCGGTGACGACGCGGGCCGCGACGGGGTCGGCGAGGTGGAGGAAGGCAGCCGCGTGGTCGGCCGGGGTAGGGGCCGTCCCCAGCAGGGTGCCCGCGGCGATCCGATCCGCCCGGCCGACGCTGTCGGCGACTGAGCGAGCGGACTGTCCCAGTGCGTCCAGACCGGAGAAACGGGTGTCGGTCGTCCCGCCGGGCGCGACTCCGTTGACGCGTACGGCAGGGGCGAAATCGGCGGCGAGGTGCTGCACTACGCCGCGCAGCGCCCACTTCGAGCTGCCGTAGAGGACGCCGCCTCCGACCGGGCGGAACGCCGATTCGGACAGGGTGAGGGTGATCGAGCCGCCGGTCTCGCGGAGAGCCGGCCAGGCGGCGTGGGCGGCGAGCAGGGCGCTGAGCACGTTGAGCCGCCAGGTCTCCTCGGCCGCGGCGAGCAGCTGCGCGGTGTCGAGCTGGCGGAGCGACGCGTAGTGATCGAAGACCCCGACGCAGCAGGTCAGGTGGTCCAGACCGCCTCCGCCGCCGGCCGACGCTACGCCCGCGGCGAGGACGTCGGGCCTCGTGCCGTCGCCCACGACCACGGTGACCCGGTCGTCGGTCTCCTTCCGCAGGGCGGCGGCGAGTTCGGCCGAACGCTCCACCACCGTGACGCGGGCCCCGGCGCCCAGGTAGGCAAGGGCGGCGGCCCGGCCGATGCCCGACCCCCCTCCGACCACCAGCGCGGACCGTCCGGCCAGCCGGGTCACGGCGCCGGCCGCCGGGCCAGCAGCTCGGTGATCAGCCCCGGCTCCTGATAACTCAGGCAGTCGAGGGCGACCGCGTCGAGGAGCACCCGGGTGCCCCGGCGCGGCGACCAGATGTCGAGCCGCATCCCGTTGCGGGTCCCGACGCGTCGCACGACGACGTCGACGAACTCGTTCGCGACCACGATCGGGCCGTCGGCCGACGCCGAGGGGTACTCCGGGATGTCCCCCGCCGGAGGCTCCTCGACGACGGGCTCGGGGATCTGCATGACGCCTCCCGGGTCAGACGAAGACGGACAGGTTGTGGGCGTTGATCAGCGACTGGTCGAACGCCGCCCAGCGGCGGGCCAGCCGCCAGCCGTCCGGCGTGCGGCGCACGATGTCCTTGCGGTCGAGCGAGTAGAGGCTCGGCGTGGGACTGTCGCCGCGGCTGCGGTAGACGAAGCAGTTCGAGGCCACGGCGTACTCGCCGGCGACCTCGCCGGGGTCGACGATCACGTTGGCGACGTAGTGCCGGGTCCGCGAGGGCGGCTGCTCGGCCCACGCGAAGTCCGTCTCCAGGCGGCGGATCCGCACCTCGAGGGTCTCCCGGTCGTCGTCGAAGATCCGCGACGTCGGCGAGAGCTCCCACTCGGCGAGGCCCTCGCGGGTCACCCGGACCGGAACCTCGTAGCGGACGTCGTCGGCCAGCATCGCCAGCCAGTCGCGGAACCGGCGCTCGTCGAGCGCCCGCGCTTCGCGGTACAGGAACTCCTCGATCTCGCCGGCGGTGTCCCGGTCGACGCGACCGGCTTGGCCGGCAGGTGTCGTGGTCATCAGGCCTCCCCGGCCAGGTAGTCGCCCCAGCGGCTCCACAGGTTCCGGAAGTTGGTGTCGTTGACGTAGGGGACGACGGCGTGCCCGGGTCCCGGGAAGTCCCGGTCCGGATCGCTTCCCATCCCCATGACGTAGGGGAAGTCGACGTCGCGGACCATCGTGGACGCCGCGGACCGGGTGACCTTCGTCCAGTTCTCGAAGTCGTCCTGCTCGAACGTTCCCGCCTGCCCGAACGCCAGCGTGTACGCGCGGTAGGCCTGGTCCTTGTACTCCTGACTGGCGTCCCTGGGCACCAGGCACCACGAGTACATCTCCATCCGGCCCGGGCCCGCGGGGTGGTAGAGCCGCATGGTCACGAACCGCACCCCGGGCTCGCCGGGGACCAGGCTGAACGGCTGCATCAGGAAGGAGAGGTTGGGGAAGACCGTGCCGACCGCGGTGCGGGTGCGGGCGAAGACCTCGGCCTGCTCGGGGCTGAGAGTCCGCTTCATGTCCTCGACCAGGTCGTCGGGGAACCCTCCGAACGGCGGGAAGGCCGGGCTGTGGCCCAGCCCGATGCCGTGGCCCCGGCCGGGGATGCTGACCGCCCAGCCCTGGCTGTGGGTGGAGCCGGAGGACGGGAAGTACCCGAGGTTGAAACCCCACTGGTGCGCGACCGGCGTGTGGTAGCCGTCGCCGGCGAAGTTCTCGGCGCAGATCTTCCAGTCCGTCTCGGCCGTCCAATGGTCCGGCGGACCGTGCACCTCGACGCCGCCGGAGCCGTGCTTGAGATACAGGTCGAGGTAGAACGTGAAGTCGCCGAGGTACTCCTCGAGCGAGGGCGCGTCCGGGGCGAGGCAGCCGAAGACGAGCCCCTCGTAGGACGCGACCCTGACCCGGACCAGACCCCAGTCCTTGCGCTTCAGCCGTTCCTGGTAGCCCTCCTTCAGGTAGGGCACCCCGATCAGCTCGCCGGAGTTCTTGTAGGTCCAGCCGTGATAACTGCACCGGAAGTGGGAGGCGTTGCCCATCTCGGCTTTGCACATCACGTTGCCGCGGTGGCGGCACATGTTGAGGTGCGCGTGCACGGCGCCCTCCTCGTCGCGGGCGACGATGAGGTTGTTGTTGCCGAGGTACCGCGTGACGTAGTCGCCCGGTTCCGGGATTTCGCTTTCGTGCGCGAGGAAACACCACGCCCGGGAGAACAGCCGCTCTTGCTCGAGGGCGTGCACCGCGGGGTCGTTGAACGCCCGGGCGGGGAACCGCCCTTCGCCGATCCCCTCGCGGGTCCGGTCCACCCAGGCGGCGAGGGGATCGGTGTCCGGTGGCGTGCTCATCGCGTCACGCCTGGGACAGCTTCGGGGCGCGGGCGCCGAACCGGGACGCGACCTCGCTCTTGACCTGGTCGTAGCGGGCGACGTGCTCGGCCGTGCTCGCCACGTGCTCGGCGGGCACCAGATCCTCGGTGTAGGGCGGCCGGCACTTGCCGACGTCGAGGTAGCCCGCGCCGTTCACCCGGATCTTCTCCAGCGGGATGTTGTACTTCGCGAACTCCGTGAAGTCCTGGCCCACCAGGAACGGCTCGTGCGCCCAGCGCAGGCGCTCGGTGAGCCAGCGGGCGTCGTCCGTCCGGCCCTGCTGGAGCGCGTCGCGCAGCTCGAGCACCGGGCCGGGGCCCATCGCGGTGGTCGAGGACCAGGCCATGCCGACGAGCTCCTCGCCGTACATCTCCCACGCGGGATACCAGT
This sequence comes from Amycolatopsis sp. VS8301801F10, assembly GCF_046195355.1. Lineage (NCBI taxonomy): Bacteria > Bacillati > Actinomycetota > Actinomycetes > Pseudonocardiales > Pseudonocardiaceae > Amycolatopsis > Amycolatopsis sp. VS8301801F10. Next base: position 4,435,301 of record NZ_CP176065.1, read on the forward strand.
CGGTCTCGATCGGCATGAGGGGGAAGCTGGTGCCGGTGCGGGCCATGTCGTTGTGGTAGCGGAAGCCGACCGACGCGCCGCCGGCGTACTTGACGGCGACGACCTGGGGCAGCTCGACGAGGGTCTGGTAGACCCGGCGGGGGATGACGCCGCGGAAGGCGGCGGTGTTGTCGTAGACGACGATCGCGAGGTCCGGCACTGCCTCGGCGACGTCGCGGTAGAAGCGCTCCATGACCGGCGCGACCATCTCGCCCCACATCGGGCGGCCCAGCAGGGTCCCGGTGACGCCGAGGCCGGAGAGGAACTTCATGCGCGCGACGGTGTCGCGGGTGTTGAGGGTGGTGGCGCCGATGAAGACCGGGAAGTCCGGGTCGGCCGACTTCACCGTTTCCGCGACGCAGCCGGCGAAGGCCTTCCACTCGTCCAGCGTCAGCGTCGCGCACTCGCCGAGAGTGCCGTTGAGCGCGATCGCGTCGACGCCGTCGGAGATCAGGGCGCGGATCATCCGCTCGGTCTCGGCGAGGTCGACGGTGTCGACGGCGTCGACCCGCTCGGCGCCGGGAAGGGCGGGGGTGGGCGGGTAGGCCATGACCCCGCGCAGGTCGCGGCCGGTGACCTTGGGACGGTTGCTCATGGTGTGTCGTGCTCCTCGTAGTGGGTGGGTTGTCGCCGTCACAGCCGGGCGGCGGCGACGGCGGTGCCGGTGAGCCAGGCGCGCACCGGTTCGTAGGCGAGGACGTCGAATCCGGTGCCCGCCGCGCCGGCGGCGATCAGCCAGGTCCGGATCTCGTGGGCGCCGTTGCCCGCGGCGTCGATTTCGTCGCGCGAGTAGCCGGTCAGCCTGCCGGGGTCGCCGTCGGCCAGCCGGTCCAGGAAGTCCCGGTCGAACTTTTCGTTGATGTCGCCGGACTCCGGCAGGCCGACCCAATGGGAGAGCCCGCCGGTGGCCAGCACCACGACCCGCTCGAACTCCGTCTGGGTCTCCACGGCCCGCCGGACCATCCGGCCGAAGTCGTAGCAGCGCCGCGGCGTCGGCCACGGCGGGTTGACGCCGTTGACGATCACCGGCGCCAGCGGCAGCCGCGCCTGGGGGTCGAGGTGCTTGAGCGGGACGCAGAAGTTCTCGTCGAACTCCAGTCCGCCCTCGACCAGCGCCGGGTCGAACTCCGACTCCAGAGCGGTCTGGTAGAGGTGCCGCCCGAGCGCGGCGGCCCCGGGATGGCGCCGCTGCCGCACGCCGAGGAATCGCGCCATCTCCGGCGTCACCGGGCCGAGGTAGTCCTCGCCGGTGGCGATCGCGAACGCCGGCAGGTTGCCCAGGTGGAAGTTCGTGAAGTGCTCCACCGACACCGCGACGACGGCGTCGGGACGCAGCGACTCGATGCGACGCCGCACCTCGCCGAACGCCGACTCGACCGCGATCCGGCTTTTCTCCTCGGCCCGCTCGGGCCAGCCGGTGATGCCGGGCGAGTGCGAGGCGGCGAAGGCGCCGACGACCTGGCCGTTGCCCGTCATGAGAGCTCTCCTCGGATCCGCGCGTAGTACTCCGTGCGGTCCACCTGGAGCTGGATCGCGCAGAAGTACAGGAGGTAGGGGTTGATGCCGTGCTCGTGGAGAGATCTGAAGTCGAGGTCCCGCATCCACGCGCGGAATTCGCCTCCGACGCCGTACTCGTCGAGCACCGAGTCGGGGTCGGCGAGGTAGCGGTCCTTGACGCCGGGGTGCCGGCGCACGTCCCAGAGCAGGCGGTGCAGCTCGTACACGGCGTCAGCCGAGCTTGCGGACGAACCAGTCCGCGAGCCGCGCGGTGGCCACCGAGAAGTAGTCGTAGCTGCAGTGCAGGGACCCGGCGCCGTCGTAGATGTCGACGGTCACGTCGTCGGTCGTGAGCGCCTCGGCGAACCGGCGGGCGCCCTTGACGTCCATGATGATGTCGTCGGTGCCGTGCATGACGTAGACCGGGACGTCGATCCGGTCGGCGACGCCGTCGAGCGTGAACGCGGCGAGCTTCTCCCGCGCTTCCGCGTCGTCCTTGGAGCCCGACAGCCATTGCAGCTGTTTCTGGAGCGGCGGGTAGAACTCGTAGAAGTCGGTGAGGATGCTCCAGGTGCCGCACCAGGCGGCGACCGCCTTGACCCGCGGTTCGAAGGCCGCGGCGCGCGGGGCGTAGTAGCCGCCGAAGCTGACGCCGGCCAGGCCGATCCGGTCGATGTCCACGTCGGGCCGCCGCGCGAGGTGGTCCAGCACCGCCGCGACCGGCACCTCGTAGTCGGGGCGGCTGTAGAGGTTCTTGAACCGCAGCGAACTGCCGCGGCCGGGGGTGTCGACCATGACGACGTTCATCCCGCGCGCCGGGAATTCCGTGCCGCCGAGGAAGTAGAGCTCCTCGGCCCAGGAGTCGGCGCCGCCGAGGAACACCACGGTCGGGCGGGCGGCGCCGGAATCGTCGGGGCGTACGACGTACCCGTCCATTGTGGTGCCCTCGAACGGGACGTGGATCCGCTCGACAGTGCCGCCGGAGAGCTGGGCGGCGCGCTGGAAGTTCGCGGTGCCGGCCCGGTACGCCTCCTCGCGCCGGGGGTCGTCCGTGCCGAGGAAGAATTCGGAGTGCCGCCAATAGCTGCAGGAGCGTTGCAGCGCGCGGCGCGCGGTGGTGGTCTCCCCGCGCTCGAGGGCCGCCTCGCCGGCCGCGGCGACCTCCTTCGCCGTCCGGCTCCACTCGGCCTGCCAGGTTTCCCCGTCGGTGGTGGTGCGGCCGATCCGGGCGGCGGTCCGGGCGCACTCGAACAGGTCGGCGCCGCCGACAGCCACCTGGGCCAGCAGCCGCATGGTCTGCAGCGACCAGTCCTCGTTCTGCGGGAAGAGCTCGATCACGGACAGCGCGTCCCGGTTCTCGGCGTTCGCGTCGTTGTCGGTCTGGGTCATGTCGGGTCCTTCGGCTCTCGGAGAGGCGGGTCGGTCAGGAGGCGACGGCGTGGTCGGCGAGCAGGTCCTCGACCCGCCGGCGGTCGGCGATCGCCTGGCGGAGCCGGGCGAGCTGGCGGGGGGCGTTGACGCAGACCGCACCGCGGACCACGCCGTCGCGGGAGGTGACCGCGACGACGGAGGACGCGGTCAGGGTGAGGACGGCCAGGTCGTCGGTGGCGCAGGGGCGGCCGAGGCACCGCACCTTCGCGTCGTGCTGGTCGGTCCAGAACATCGGGACGGTCGCGAACGGCGTCGCGTCCCCGAGCAGCGTGGCGGCCGCGTGGCGGCCCTGCTCGACAGCGTTGGTCCAGTGCTCGACGCGGAGGTCGCCGAGCAGCGGATGTTCCCAGCGGGCGACGTCGCCCGCGGCGACGACGCCGGGGGCGGCCGTGGCCAGGCTCGGTTCGCACCGGACGCCGTCGCCGAGGGCGAGGCCCGAACCCTCGAGCCAGCCGGTGGCCGGGACGGTCCCCACTCCCACGAGCACGGTGTCCGCGGTGAGCCGCTCGCCGTCGGCCAGTTCGAGGACGGTGCGCTCGCCCCGGGTCTCCGCGCGGGCCACGCCCGAGGAACAGAGCACGCGCACGCCGCGACTCTCGTGCCTGTCCCGGAACCAGTCGCCGAGGGTCGTGCCGAACACCCGGCTCATCGGGACGGGGGCGACGTCGACGACGGTGACGTCGAGACCGTGCTCGACGGCCGTGGCGGCGACCTCCATGCCGACGAAGCCCGCGCCGACCACGACCAGGTGGCCGCCGGAGCGAAGGGCTCCGGCGAGCCGCCGGGCGTCCGCGTCGGTCCGCAGCTCGTGCGCCGGGGGCAGCGCACGCGCCAGCGGGCTCGGCCGCGGGGCCGACCCGGTCGCGACGACGAGTCCGTCGTAGGGCACCCGCCGGCCGTCCCCGAGCCGCACGGCGCGCCCGGTGACGTCGAGTCCGCTCGCCGGCGTGCCGAGGCGCAAGGCGACCCCGTGCTCGTCGTACCAGTCCGCGGAGCGCAGCAGCAGGTCGTCCGGCTCGTCCCCGGCGAGCATCCTGGCCAGCGCGGTTTTGGAGAGCGGCGGCCGGTCGTAGGGCAGCCCCGGCTCGGCGCCGACCAGCGTCAGCTCGCCGTCGTACCCACGGCGGCGCAGCTCCTCGACCGCGCTGACTCCCGCGAGCGAGGCTCCCACCACGACGACGCGCTTCACGACGGCTCCTCGATCCGGATCGCCTGCGCGGGGCAGCAGCGGGCCGACGCCTCCGCCTTGGGGCGGAGCGCGTCGCCGGGGCCCGCGACGCGCAGCACGGCGCGGTTCTCGTCCTCGTCGAAATCCCAGATTTGGGGCGCCTCGATGAGGCAGTTCGCGTAGCCCTGGCATTTCTCCGGCTCGAACAGCACTGCGTAGGACATCTCGGCCTCCTCAATGACCGGCCGCGGCGAGGTGCGGCATCGCGGGGACGACCTCGGCAAGGCGCGCGGCGCGGGGGGTGTTGCGGCTGGTGAGGGCGCGGAGCTCGCCGCCGGTGACCACGGCGGTGATGCCGGGGATGTCTCCGATGGCGAGGGCGCCGACGGCGTCGTCGGCGGTGGAGCCCCACGGCGCGTCCATGACGACCAGATCGGCCGCCGCGCCGACGCGGACAAACCCGGCGGGCAGGCCCCACGTGCGGGCGTTGTTGCCGGTGGCGGCGGCCCATACGCGGGCCGGGTCGATGCCCGACCAGGAGGAGAGCTCGGCCACGGTTTTGAGCACGCCGAGCGGCATCACGCCGGTGCCGGTGGGGGTGTCGGAGCCGAGGACGACCCGGTCGAAGCGGCCCTCGGCGTCGCACTTGCGCAGAATGCGCACGGCGGAACGCAGGTTGCCCGCCTGCACCAGCTGGACCGCCATGGCGGTCTCCTCGATGATCCGGTCGACCCCGGAGCCGGGGAGCGAGGTGGGCCCGCCGTTGAGGTGACCGCAGACGTCCGGGCCGAGATGGAGCAGATGCTCGGGGGTGATCGGCTTGCTGCCCGGGATGCTCGCGCCGCCGGAGTGGCACATGACCGTGATGCCGTGCCGCTGGGCCCACTTGACCTGGTCGTAGCCGTCGGCGGGGTCGGCGTAGAGCCCGAAGCCGAACTTCGCCAGGTGCACGCCGGCGGCCGCGAGCTCGGCGAAGTCCGGCTCGGTCAGGCTCGGCTCGAGCACCACCGAGCCGGCGTGCACGGTCATGCCGCCCGGGCGGAAGTTCCGGAAGCAGGACCGGGCGGCGATGGCGAGCGCCTTCACTCCGGTCGCGTCGTGCGGCCGGCCCTGGGCGTGGATCTCGCCGGGTGAGACGACGCTGGTGATGCCGCCGTGCACATAGCTGGCCAGGAAGTCGACGGTCTTCTGCCGCGGCGTGTAGTCGCCGAGCACGACGTGGCAGTGCGAGTCGATCAGGCCGGGCGCGACCGTCGTGCCCCGGGCCTCGACGACGACCTCGGCCGCGGCGACCTCGGCGGCGAGATCGCCGGCCCGGCCGACGGCGGTGATCAGCCCGTCCTTGGCGACGACGGTGTCGGCGCCGTCGACGACCGGCGCGGTGTGGTCGCCGGAGAGGACGACGCCCGCGCCGACCACCGCGATGCTGCCGGTCACGACGCGTCCCCGGCGGCATCGGCGACGGTCTTGCCGCCCACCCGGGCGTTGATCCGGCCTCGGTTCGTCACCGCGGCGATCACGACCAGCTCGTCGGGGCGGGGCGCGTCGGGCACGTGCACGGTGAGGGCGTCGTAGTGGCTGCGCACCCAGATTTCGTCTTTGTAGGCCAGCGGCACGTCGATCACCGCGTCGCCGGCGGAGACTTTGGTGACCGAAGTGATCCAGGCCTTGCCGCCCCCGATCGCGTCGCGGAACGCGTTGCCGTACACGGAGGTGATCGCGGCGTTGGCGTGTTCCTGCTCGCCGGCGGTGCCGGCCAAGGCCGCCTTGCCGTAGCTCGCGGCTTCGGCGCCGAGCAGCCGAAGCGCCTCCTTGCCCAGGAAGGCGCCGATCTCGCCGGAGGCGTTGATGATCGGCGACAGGTCCTCGACGTATCCCCGGCCGGCGAACGGGTTGGCGACGACCGCGCACACTGCGACCTTGCGCAGCGGGCCGCCGTCGTCGCCGCGCCCGGCGGCGCTCCTGGTCTCCTCGATCTGGGAGACGACCTTGCGGATGACGAGGGTGCTCACGACTTGTTCCTCCTGCGCGGTAGCTGACGATGTCGGGGGGTGGGACCGGGGACGCGCGTCAGGCCCGGGGGCGGGCACGGGTTTCTTCCGACCCGACGAACCACGTCACCAAGCTGTTGAACTCCTCGGCGTGTTCGATCTGCGCCCAGTGCCCGCACCGGTTGAGCAGGACCAGGCGGCTGTCGGGGATCCGGGTGACGAGCTGGAGACTGTGCTCGTAGTGCACGACGCGGTCGTCCCGGCCGTGGATGGCCAGCATGGGCGCGGTCACCCGGGAGACCGCGTCGCCGAGCTGGAAGTACGGCGGGAGCGTTCCCTCGTCGGCGAACTGGGCGTTCCAGCTGTCCAGGTGCTCCGGACGCGCCAGCGCGGCAGCCGAGCGGGCCTGGGCGAGTTCGTCGGTGGCCCGTGCCTGGTCGAAGCACATCACCTGGACCAGGCGCTTCATGTTCTCCGCCGTGGGCTCGCGGTAGGCCCGCATCAGGATCGCCAGGCCCTCCGAGTGGCCGGCCGCGGAGAAGAGCGGCGGGAAAGGCGAGGGGACGCCCATGGTGACCAGATGGGAAACCCGGTCCGGGTACCGGACGGCGGCCGTGATCGCGGTCATCCCGCCCATCGAGTTGCCCACGAGGGCGGCCTTCTCGATGCCGAGCTTGTCGAGCAGCGCGATCAGCGTGCCGGCATGGTCGCGGCCGGTCTCGTCGGTTTGCGTGTCGCTCTCGCCCCACCCCGGCATGTCGGGCGCGATCACGCGGAAGCGGGCGGCGAGCGGCGCGATGTTGGGCGTGAAGTTCGTCGCGGCGGTCGCCCCGGGCCCGCTGCCGTGGAGGAGGACGAGGGGGTGGCCGCTGCCCGCCTCGAGGTAGTGGACGCGGAAGTGCGGAACGTCGGCGTAGCGGTCGGCGACGACGCTGGTTTCGGAAACGGTCATGCGCTCAATGTGGGTGACATCCGAGGACCGGGGTGAGCGGATGTTCCGGTCGCCGGAACCGCGAATCCGCCCTCGCGCGGCGGCGCGCCGGCCTCGGCCTGACCGCTGGTTCCGGCGACCGGAACGTTCTTCGGCTCCCCGGCGGGCGCCCGTACATCCTCGGCACGGGGACGGCTCGTCCCCGACCGCGAAGGAGAAGGCAGATGAGCGAGATCACCGCCTTGGGCTACCTGGTCGTCCGGGGCCCGGTAGAAGAGTGGAAAACGTTCGGCGCCGAGGTGCTCGGCGCGCAACTGGCCGAGGGCGAGGACCCGTCGACGGCGATCTTCCGCACCGACGACCGCGCCGCGCGGCTGATGGTGGAGGACGGCGCTCCTGGGCCGGATGCCCTCGTCGCGCTCGGCTTCGAGGTCAGGAACGACGCCGAGCTCGACGCCCTGGCCGCCCGGCTGGGCGACCGCGGGATCGCGGTGGCCGAAGACCCGGGGCTCGCCGAGACCAGACGAGTGCGGCGGCTGCTGAAGTTCGCCGACAACGCGGGCAACACGATCGAAGCCTGCGTCGGTCAGGAAGTCAGCGCGACGCCTTTCGTCTCGCCGCGGGGCGTCCGGTTCGTGTGCGGAGACCTGGGCGTCGGGCACGCGTTCTTCTTCGCGGACGACCCGGCGTCTTCGGCGTCCTTCTACCAGGAGGCGCTGGGCTTCCGGCTCAGCGACACCATCGCCTTCGGCGAGGACGCCGGCATCTTCCTGCATTGCAATCCGCGCCATCACACCGTCGCTTTCGCAGCGGTGCCTTCCGTCCCCGCGGGCCTGGGGCACCTGATGCTGGAAGTCCGGTCCCTCGAGGACGTGGGCCGGGCCCTCGACCTCGCCGAGCGCAGCCCCTATCCCGTGCAGATGAGCATCGGCGAGCACTCGAACGACAAGATGACGTCGTTCTACGTCCAGACCCCGTCGGGCTTCGCCGTCGAGTACGGATTCGACGGGCTGCTCGTCGACGACGCCACCTGGAAGGTCGCCCATCACGACGCGATGAGCGTCTGGGGCCACCACCTCACTCCGCCGGACGCCGAGCCGCGGCGGCTCGCGGCGCCGGAAGGGGGCCGGTGATGTCCTCCGGCGTGGCGGTCCCGGGCGGGCTCCAGCAGCTGGTCGAGCCGGACCGCGGCTACGTGAACCCGGTCATCTACACCGATCCGGCGATCTACCAGAAGGAGCTGGAGCTGGTCTTCGGCCGCTCGTGGCTGTTCCTGGCGCACCGTTCCCAGCTGCCCCGGGCCGGCAGCTTCGTGCAGACCTACATGGGCGAGGACCCGGTGCTGGTGGTCCGCCAGCGCGACGGGTCGGTCAAGGCGTTCCTCAACCAGTGCCGGCACCGCGGGATGCGGATCTGCCGCAGCGACCAGGGAGTGAGCAAGACCTTCACCTGCAGCTATCACGGCTGGGGCTACGACCTCGAGGGAAATCTCGTCCACGTGCCCAAGGAGAGCCGCGCGTACCGCGACGAGATCGACAAGACCCGGTGGGGCGCCCTCAAGGTCCCGAGAATCGCCGAGCACAAGGGCTTCTACTTCGGCACCTGGTCCGACGACGTGCCGGAGTTCGAGGACTACCTGGGCGACATGGCGTACTACTTCGACGCCGTCGCGGGCGCGTGGGACGACGGGCTGGAGTTCGTCGGCGGCACCGCCAAGTGGGTCATCGACACCAACTGGAAGTTCGCCTCCGAACAGTTCGCCAGCGACATGTACCACGTGCCCATCTCCCACGCCTCGGCGATGATCGCGCTCAGCGAGGATCCCCGGGCGTGGGCCGCGGGCGACCCTCCCGACGAGGCTCCGGGGCGGCAGTTCGCCGGCAACGGACACGGCTCGGGCGGCTTCTGGAGGTCGCATCTCGAGCACGCCGAGTTCAGCTTCGGGCCGGAGTACCGGGACTGGCTGGCCGCCAACCAGGACGAGATCCACCGCAACCTGGGCGCCGACCGCCCGGACAAAGTCCTTGCCCACAACACGATTTTCCCGAACTTCTCCTGGCTCGGGCTCACCCCGACGATGCGGGTGTGGCATCCGCGCGGACCAGGACAGATCGAGGTCTGGGCATGGACCTATGTGCCGGCAGGCGCCCCCGACCGCATCAAGGATCTGATCCGGCGCGTCGCGCAGCGGCAATTCAGCCCGGCAGGCGTCTTCGAGACCGACGACGGCGAGAACTGGACCGAGATCCAGCTGGTCCTGCGGGGCTACAAGGCCCGAACCACCACGTTCAACGTCCAGATGGGCCTGGGCTATGAAGAGCGCGACAGCCACGGGCTTCCAGGGCTGTCCAACGACGTGTACAGCGAGACGGCCGCCCGCGGCTTCTACCAGCGATGGCTGGAGTTGATGTCCGGCCTCACCTGGGCCGAGATCGGCGAGCGCGAGGCCGCCCGGCGCGCCGGCGAACCCGCCGCCCTGCCACGAGAGGTGCAGAAAGCATGACCACCGCCCGCCCGGACGCCCCAGGCCACCGGCCGGGGGCGCCGATCGCCAGCCATGCCTCCCGCCGACCGGTGGACGTGGCAACCCAGCACCAAGTCGAGCAGTTTCTCTTCGCCGAGGCGCAACTGCTCGACGAGCACCGGTACGACGAGTGGATCACGCTCTTCTCCGAAGACGTCCGCTACTGGGCGCCGACGCGCCGCACGCTGACCCATCGCGAGCGGGACAAGGAGGTCGCGGCGGGCAACGAGACCGCGTTCTTCGACGACGACATCGGTTTCCTCCGCGGTCGCGTCCGTCGCTTGACCTCCGGCGTCTCCCTCGCCGAGGAGCCGCCCTCGCGCACGCGGCGACTCATCACCAACGTCCGGGTCACGCGAAACGAGGACGACTCGCTTGGCGTCGCGTCGAACTTTTCCGTCTACCGCAGCCGGCTCGAACGCCATCAGGACTGGTTCATCGGGGAGCGCTTCGACGTTCTGCGCCCCGTCGCGGAAGACAGCACCGGGCACCCGTTCCTGATCGCCGCGCGCAAGATCGTGCTGGAGCAGACGACTCTGCTGGCGCCGAGCATCTCCGTCATGCTATGAGCGCGAAGCCGGACGATCTCGCCGAGGAGCTCGAAACCCACGAGGGCCGCACCTGGCGGAGGGCTTGTCGCGTCCAGGACGTCCTCGAAGACGAGGGATTGCGCCTGGGCACGCTGCCCCCGGTCGCCGTCTTCACCTCCGAGGGCGAGTACTTCTGCCTCGACGACAGCTGCACGCACGCGTCCTATCCCCTTACCGACGGCTGGGCGGGAGACGGCGTTGTGGAGTGCTCGCTCCACCTCGCTCGGTTCGACCTCCGAACGGGCGCCCCGTCCGGTCCTCCCGCTACGGCCCCCGTGGCGGTCCATCCCGCAACGGCGATCGGCGACGACGTCTACGTCGCCCTTCCCGACACCTACCTGACCAAGGAGTGAAAGCCATGGGTTGGCTCGACCACCGGGCGGCCCTCGTGACCGGGGCCGGATCGGGCCTCGGGCGAGCGATCGTCACTCGCTTCGTCGCCGAGGGCGCGAACGTAGTCGCCTTCGACAAATCCGAGGAGAAACTCCGAGAGGTGCGCGGCCAGCACGGCGAAAAGGTCGCCACGTTCGCCGGCGACGTTCGCAGCGGCAAGGACAACGAGCGCGCCTGCGCACTCGCGGTCGAGGCCTTCGGCCGGCTTGACACTTTCGTGGGCAACGCCGGCCTGTGGGACTTCAACCGCACGCTCGAGGAGTCCTCGACCGACAGCCTGTCTTCAGGGTTCGACGAACTTTTCGCCGTGAACGTCAAGGGGTACCTGCTGGGTGCGCGGGCCGCGCTCGCCGCGCTGCGCGACACCGGCGGGTCCATCATCCTCACGCTGTCCAACGCCGCTTTCTATCCCGCCGGCGGCGGTGCGCTCTACGTGGCCTCCAAGCACGCGGGGGCCGGGTTGGTCAAGCAGCTCGCCTATGAGCTGGCCCCCCGCGTCCGCGTCAACGGGGTCGCGCCTGGGGGCATGGAGACCGATCTGCGCGGCCCGGCATCGCTGGGCCTCTCGCGGACCTCGATCGGGGAAGCGTTTCCCCTTGGCCAGGTCATGGAACAGCGCTCCGCGCTCCGCTTCGCCCCCACGCCGGAAGACTACGTGGGCGCCTACGTATTGCTGGCCGCACCGGCACAGTCGAAGACGGTGACCGGATCGGTGCTGGACATCAGCAGTTTCGGCATCCCCGTCCGGGACGTCCGCGGCTGAGGGCCGGGCGGCTGACCCGTCTCGCCGCGGGTCAGCGCGGGCCAGCTCCGTCCGGCGGGCCCGGCCGAGCCGATCGCGGCCCGGCTCCGGGTCCGGCCGGAGGCGATGCGGACCTCGGTGCGGCAGGCCGAAATCAGCCGGCGGCCCCGGGCCCAGCACCGGCTACGCGCCGGGCCGCGGCCGGCGCCGATCCCCGGCCGTGATCGCGACGCTGTCCTCGCCAGCGGGCAGCGATGGATCAGCCGGGCTGACCGGCGCCCGAGGACATGATCACGTCGCGGACGACCTGCCGGATGCCGGCCATCTCCTCGCGGATCGCGTCGGCGCTGCCCGCCGAGGTCATCACCGCGCCCAGGGTGTGGACCATGACCACGCGGCCCAATCGGCGCGCCACCTCGTCCGGGTCGGCGACTCCCGCCGATCGCGCGAACGGCAGCAGTTCCTCCGCGATCGACTCGTACGAGGACCGGTTCCCGGGGCGGATTTCGGCGCCGAGGCGGTGGCCGCGCTGACCGGTGCCGAGACGACGCGGGCGGTCGCCCTGCTGGACCGGCTCGCCGCCGCACACCTGGTCGAACACGCGTCGGGCCGGTACCGCTTCCACGACCTGCTTCGCCGGTACGCCGCCGAGCAAGCCGGGCAGCTGGAGTCCGCCGCGGCCCGCGAGCAGGCGCTGCGCCGCTTGTATGACTGGTACCTGGCATCGGTGGACGGTGCCGCGCGCCTTCTGTACCCGCACATGCTGCGGCTGCCGGGCTCCGCGGTGCCAGCCGAGTTCGCCGGGCTGGGCGAGGCGTCGGCGTGGCTGGACACCGAACGCGGCAATCTCGTCGCTGCCGTGCGGTTCGCGGTCGAGGTCGGGCCGCGGCCCATGGCGTGGCGGCTGGCCGACGCGTTGCGCGGGTACTTCTGGATGTGCATGCGCCGCGTCGAGTGGCTCGCGGTCGCCGAAGCCGCCCTGCGCGCCGCCGATGCGGACGGGGATCCTCGTGCGCGGGCCGTCGCCCGGCTCAGCCTTGCGGACTTGTACTTCCGCCAGGGCTGGTACCGGCAGGCCGTCCGGCAGTACACGGCATCGCTGCTGCTCGCGCGCCGGGCCGGCTGGGCCGAGGCGCAGGCCGCGGTGCTCGGCAATCTGGGGTGCGTCTACTGGCAGTCCGGGCGGCTGGCCGACGCCGCGTCCCGGTTCGGCCGCGGACTGACCCTCAGCAGACGCATCGGCCAGCCGGCCGGCGAGGCGGTCGCGTTCGGCAACCTCGGGCTGGTCCACTGGGAAATGGGCCGGCTCGCCGAAGCCGCCGAGCACTACACCCAGGCGCTGCGCCGGTACCGCCGGATCGGGTCCCGCTACGGCGAAGCGATCAGCCTCGCCAACCTGGGGCAGGCACAGCACGCTCGCGGCCGGACGGCTGAGGCGGTGGAGCTGCTCTGCCAGTCGCTGGACCTGCAGTGCGAGGCGGGAAACCGGGGCGGCGAAGCGGAAACCCGCAGCCGGCTGGCCTTGGCGCACGGCGAGCGCGGCCACCGGGCCATGGCGCTGGAATGCGCCGGCGCGGGGCTCGCGCTCGCCCGGGAGGCGGGCGACCCGCGAACCGAGGCGGAGGCGCTGGCCGCGCTGGCGGCCGTGCTCGCCCGTTTCGGCGACCGGCCGGAGGCGACCCGGCGGTACGAACAGGCCCTCGACCTCATCCGCGAAACCGGAGACCGCTACCCGGAAACCGACGCGCTGATCGGCCTGGCGACGGTCACCTCGGATCCGGAGCCGGCCCGGCAGGCGCTCGCGCTCGCCGAGGGAGCGGGCTACCGGGCGTTGCGGGGCCAGGCCTTGACGGCGCTGGCCGGAGCCCTGCTCGCCCGCGGCGAACCCGGGGCCGCCGCCGAGCACGCCCGCAATGCGCTTGCGGTGCACCGGGAAACGGGCCACGGGCCGGGGGAGACGCGAACGTTGGCGCTCCTTTCCCGGCTGAGCCGGGGCGAGTGATTCACCAGCGGATGCCGCTCTTGTCCACCGTGTAGGCGCCGTCCGGTTCGACGGTGACGGCCAGCCAAGGGTTCACCCCGTCCGTCCCCTGGCAGGCGAACTCGCCCCGGTCGTAGATCGTCTGGCCGGTGCCGTCCTTCGCGGGGGCGCGGTATTCCTCGACGACGCGCACCCAACGGCAGGCTTGGTTGAGCACCTGGTGGGTGATGGCCAGCTCGACTGACGTGATTTTCGCGCTCTGCACACACCACGAGATCCGGTTGGAGTATTTCCATGCTCCTTCGTTGACCAGCTCGATGGGTGCGGTGGACCAGCACCCGTGCCTTTCCGCCGCCACGCCGGTGCCGGACGGGACAGCGGCGAGCAATCCCGCTGTGACGGCTGTGAGTGCGCCGGTTCTCAGCATGACGACCCCCTGGTTTTCGTGTGCTCCCAATCTCTTGGCTCTCCGGCGGGGCCGCAAGATGGGGTGGGGGGTGGTCCAGTGGGCGTTCAGCGGGTGTCCAGTTCGGGTGCGCGGCAGTTCTGGTGGGGCAGGGGTCTACTTCTCGCGCTGCCTGATGATGTTTCGGATCTCCGACTCGGGCGGAGCTTCGTACGGAAATGCCGCGCGGCAGAGAGATTCTCGAACGATTCCTCGCGCTGCGGGAGGCACCCCTCCCGGGGCGACACCGCGAAATCCGCACGGTGCCTTGACCGGAGAAGAAAACCCCGCCGGATCCGGAGTCCGCTTCCCGTACCTGCGGGGGTGTGCCGGAGCGGCGATGATCGGCCAAGCTGGGCGGGTGGCGACGTATCGGCAGGTGTTCGGCAGGCCGGAGTTCCGGGCGCTGTTCGCGAGCATGGTGGTTTCGGTCGCGGGCGACCAGTTCGCCCGGGTGGCGTTGTCGCTGCTGGTGTTCGACCGGACGCGCTCGGCGGGCTGGACCGCCGGGGTTTACGCGCTGACCTACGTGCCGTCGATTTTCGCCGGTCCGTTGCTGTCGGGGCTCGCGGACCGGTGGCCGCGGCGGCGCGTCATGGTGGCCGCTGACCTGCTGCGCGCGGTGCTGGTCGCGGTCATGGCGATTCCCGCGCTGCCGCTGCCGGTCGTCGCGGGGCTGCTGGTCGTGGTGCAGGCGGCTGGGGCGCCGGGCAACGCCGCCCGGGCGGCGACCGCCGCGGCGGTTCTGCCGGGCGAGGAGTTCGTGCTGGGCAAGGGCGTGCTGGACATGGTGGTCCAGCTGGCGCAGGTGGCCGGGTTCGCCACGGGCGGGACGCTGGTCGCGTTCTTCGGTCCGGGCCAAGCACTGGTCGCGGACGGCGTGACGTTCGTGGCGTCCGCGGCGGCGGTGCGGTTCGGGATCCGGGCGCGGCCTGCGCCGGGCGTGCCGGACCCGGGGACCGGGACGCGGGCGGGGCGGTGGTGGGCCGATCTGCGCGCCGGGACGGTGCTGGTCGCGCGGACGCCGCGGCTGCGTTCTCTGGTGGGTTTGGCTTGTGCGGCCGGGTTTTACGTCACGGTCGAGGGGCTGGCGGCGCCGTATGCGGAGTCGATCGGCGGGTCCGCGCAGGCGGTGGGGGTGCTGCTCGCGGCGAGTCCGGCCGGGACGGTCCTCGGGATGCTGATCGTGTCCCGGCTGCCGTCGCGGGTGCGGATGCGGTTGCTCGGCCCGCTCGCGGTGGCCGCCAGCGTTCCGCTGGTGGTGTGCGCGGTTCAGCCCGGGCTGGCCGTGACGGCTGTCCTGTGGGGGCTTTCGGGAATGGCGAGCGCGTATCACCTGCCGGCGTCGGCGGCGTTCACGCTGGCGGTTCCCGACAGCCGGCGGGCGCAGGCTTACGGTCTGGCCGCGACCGCGTTGACGACCAGCCAGGGCGCCGGGATCGCGGTGGCCGGCCTCGCGGCGACCGCGGCGAGCCCGAGCGCGGTCCTCGCCTGCTGCGGGGCACTCGGCGTGCTGGCCGCGCTCGCGGCGGGCGCGGCTTGGAACCGCGCCCGCCGTGCCGCGGAACCGGGGTAGCGGATCAGCGGGCCCACTCGTTTCCGCGGAGGCGGTCCCACTCGTTGCCCTGGCAGCGGGTCCACTCGTTGCCGCGGCCGAAACGGGTCCATTCGTTGCCGGGTGCGTTGTTCATGGCGGTGCCTTTCTCGAAGGGCGGTTGGTCCGACCGGCGTATCGACGGCCGGCGCCGCTGCGGTTACCGTGATTACTCTTCGTTGACAGGGGCAGGTACCAGCGTGACTGGCGAGGGTGGCGGACGCACGGCGAAGCAAGGGCTGCGGTCCCTGCCGCGCCCCGCGCTGTGCCTGGTGCTCGCGGTCGACGCCGGCGCGGTCGGGATCGGAGTGTTTTCGTCGATCTCCGCCGAGATTACCCGGACGCAGTGGCTTTGGTTCGCCGTCCTCGCCGCGGCCGCGGTCGCGCATCTCGAGGCGGTCCGCACCATCGAACGCCGCCGCGAGCAGGCGTCGAAGAAAGCGCCGTACACGAATCTCAAGAGCCTGTGGGTGTTCGCCGCGCTGCTGGTGCTGCCGCTGCCGCTCGTCCTCGCCCTGACCGCGGTGTCCTACGCGTATTGCTGGTACCGGGTTTACGGGCCGACCATTCTGTTCCGCAAGGTCTACTCCGCCGCCACGTTCGTGCTCGCGTCGGCCGCCGCCTCCGCTGTCCTGAACAACGTTTCCCCCGGCGCCCGGCTGCCGCACGATCTGTGGTCGCTGCTGCTCGTGGCCGCCGCGGCCGCCGTGTGGTGGCTGGTCAACTACGCCTTGGTCGTGGTCGCGATCTGCTTGTCCACGCACGAGAAACTCCCGGTGCGGCAGGCCTTGGGACATCCGGGCGACCAGCTGGTCGTCGCGTCGGCGCTGGGACTCGGCGCGACGATGGCCGTCCTGCTGGTCCGCGAACCGTGGGCGCTGCCGGCTCCGATGATCGCCGTGCTGTGCGTGCACCGCGATCTGCTGCTGCCCCAGTACCTGCGCGCGTCCCGGACCGACCAGAAAACCGGACTGGCGGCCCCGGCGTACTGGGCCGACGTCGTCACCGCGGCCCTCGACCGCGCGAAACTCAGCCAGACCAGGCTCGGCGTGGTGTTCCTGGACGTCGACAAGTTCAAAGCCGTCAACGACACCTACGGGCACCCCGCGGGCGACCAGGCCATCCGCGCCGTCGCCGACCTCGTCCGGGCCGAAGTCCGGTCCGAGGACCTCGTCGCCCGCTACGGCGGGGACGAACTGGCGATCCTGGTGCCAGGCCTCGATCCCGGCCAGCTGCTGGCCGTCGCGGAACGGATCCGCACGCGTCTCTTGCACACGCCGGTGGTGCTCACCGCTACCACCGACGGGCAGCCCCGCACCCTGCCTGGGGTGAGCACCTCGATGGGGGTCGCGTCGTATCCGGAGAACGGGGCTTCCGTCGATCAGCTGCTCATGTCCGCGGACGGCGCGCTGCTGCGGGCGAAGCGGAACGGGCGCAACCAGATCCGGGTGGCGGGGGCCGTGGTGCTGGCGGAGGCTGATCCTCGCAGTGGTCGGGCTTTCGGCTGAATCGCTTTCCGGCTGCTTGCTGGTGCCACCCGATCAGCCTCCAGCACTGTCACGGCGAGGCAAATACCGGCAGGGGAGAAGCACTCTTTTCAGCTAGATCCGGCGGCATAGCCAGACCCGCCGTCACCCTGCGCAACGGCGAGACGCGCTGCCGGTTTCCGCCCGGTTCACGGGCGGTTCGCTGGCTGGTCTGGGACGCGGCGGCGTCGCATGGTGGTCGGGCGGTACCCCGGCTGCCGATTCCCGCATCGTCTGTCGTTGCTTGACCTGCGCGGACGGAGCTGTCTCTCGGAAGGGACTCTTGCGATGACCGCTGTTGCGCGCGGAAGCCGTTCGCGTTGCTTGGCCAGGGATCATGGGGCTGCGCTGCGCTCGTTGCGCGCGGCCGCCGAGCATTACGCCGAGCTGGGCTGGGCGGTGCTGCCGGGTCCGGTGTGCGACGGGCTGACGGCCTGGCATCCGGTCACCTTCGAGCTGCTGGGCGGCCGGGAGCCGACGGTGTCCCCGGCCGACGCCACCGTCGACCGCCGCGTTGTCGCGGAGTGGTGGGCGGTGCATCGGCAGACGATCCTCGCACCGGTCGGCGGGGCCTTCGACGTCGTGCGCGCTCCGACGCGCCTCGGCGGACGGGTGCTCGCCGCGTTCGACGGCGGCCACCCGCTCGGTCCGATGGCGTTGTCGCCGCACGGAGCGTTCTTGTTCGTCGAGCCTGGCTCCTGCGGGGACCATGACCCGGTGCCCGGGGTGGAGGTGGTCGCGCCGGGAGAGCTTGTGGTTCTTCCGCCGAGCCGGGTCGTTTCGGGAGTGGTGTGGTGGCGCATCTCGCCGGTGGACCGCGACTCGCTGGGGGACGGGGCTGAGCTTCTGGGGAAGCTTGCTGAGCTTTCTCGCGAATCCGGGTAGGACTCGCGAGTCTGATCAGCGGGTGCAGCGTTGGTTGTCTGCGTCCGGTTCCGCCGCGGTCCAGGCATTCGGTGAATTCTCTTTGCCCGGCTACCCAGGCCTGGTGTTCTGCGCAGTTCTGTCGTGCCGAGAAGATTTCCGGTGTCACACGTCCAGGTGGTCTCGCGGTTGTCCGCGCGTCGATCGGTTATCCGAGCGCGGACCGGTTGACGCGAGGAAAGCGAGGGCGCCATGACTGCCTGGTGGGGACTGGTGGGCCTGGTCGGACTGCCCGGGATTCTCGGCCTGCTCCGGGCTCGGGCCTCGGCTGGGCGGGACCCGCTCGCTCGGTATCCGGTCGCGCGCGAACCCGCGGTTCCGAACGCCGACGCGGCGCACACCCCCTTGATGACGCCCCGGGTCACGCCGGAGATGCTTCACCGCGACGGCGGGCAGGAGCTGCCTCGGGCCGGTTCGGAGGCTCTTCCGGGGGTCGTTCCGCGGGCCCGGGCCGGTGATCATGACAGTCCGGTTCGAGCAGCTGCGGGGATCCGTCCGCAGGCGCCGCCGTCCGCGGGGCGTTTGCGGCGGCCTGGTGCGGTGAAGGAGACATCGCCCGACGGGCCGGAGACACAACCCATGGCGGTGCCCGAATCGCGGTCCGGTCTCGTTTCCTCCCGGCAACCGGAGGTGCCGGAGGAGAAGTCCGAAAGCGTTGCGTCCCAGGCTGTTTCACGGCAAGTGGCTCGGCCCTCGGCGGTGCGGAAAGCGGGCGCGACGGAGTCGTTCCCCGGGCACCACGAGGCCGGGGCCTTGACCGGCGACCTGTCGCAGGAGATTCCCGAATCTCCGGATCAAGAGCGGCCCGATCGGGATTCCCACACCGCGACTGTTCCGCAGGAAAGGCCACCGGACCGAACGGCTCAGCCCGACGATCCTGGGAAAGCGGGGGCCTTGACCAGCGATTTGCCCCAGAAAGAACCTCCCGGGCAATCCAGCACTCCCGCCCAGCAAGAAAGGAGTCCCGGCCGGCGGCTGAGCGAGACGGCTCGGCGCCTGGTCGCGCGGACGGTCCAGTACCGCCGCGGGCCGCTCACTCGTATCTTCCGAAAGGGGAATTCCCGATGACCGCCCACGTACGCCGCCAGGTCGGTGCTCTTTGCGCCGCAGTCGTGATTCCGCTGCTGACGGCCGGGGCCGCCGACGCCGCTGTTCCGGCGCCCGGCTCCGCGCAACCGGTGCAGACGCAGAACAACGGCGACAACGGAAACAACAATAACCACAACGACGACCACGACAACGGCAACAACGGGTTGTGGGGTCTGCTCGGATTGCTCGGCCTCGTCGGTCTCGCGGGTCTCGCCCGGCGCGGTCCCAAACCGGGCGCGATGGCGGGGTATCCGGCCGCTCCGGAGCAGCAGACGCCGCCCGCCAACACGTATCCGCCCGCCGGGCCGCGGCGTAATCCGCCGGGGGCGTGAGGACCGGGTGCGGGGTGCCGCCGGGGATCGCGATCGGCAGTCCGCCACGCTCGCGCCGGCGCCGCCCGGGGCGCCGGCGCGGCCGAGTTCGGGCACCCAGGACGAGGAGGACGACCGTGGACGAGGTTCCGGACTCGGCGCTGCGCGCGGCGGTGCGGGAACGCCTGGACTATCTGGACGTTCTCGTGGACCAGGCCGACGACCCGTCGAAGTCCACCTTGGCCGATACCGTGATACCCCAGCTGACCAGCGCATGGCGGGACCTGCTGGCCGCGCACGAGCCCGACGAGCGCGGGTTCTGCCGCACGTGCTCCGCCCGGCGGTTGTTCGGCCGGGTGCGTTGCTCGGTGTGGCGGGCGGCGCATCTTCGCCTGATCGCTGACGCCGGTGAGCGGCGTGCCGTCGGACGTCGTCGCCTTCGGTGCCGGAATGTGGTTCTGCGGGAAGGGAAACCGTGAGCGGGGGTTTGCTGCAGTGCCACGTCCGGCGGGCGGCGTCGCTTAAGGAAAACAGTACTGCTCATTCGTAGACGACGTAAGCCGGTGTAGGAGTCAGCGCGAGTACCTCGGCCGGGGTCATCAAAGGATTGCCGCGGCGGGTGTCCTCGTGGAAGAACAGTTTGAACCCGGGCAGCACGTGGACCGGTTTGGTTTTCATCAGCGTCTTCCAGGTCGCGGTTTTCGCCGCGGCGCTGCCGATTCCGTCGACGACCTTCACGACCGACACGCCGGGATGCGGCCGCAGGCTCGCTTCATCGCGCACGACTGACGCGGCGACCTGGTGGTAGACCATGACTTTGTCCGGAAGGTGCGCGCGCTGGGCGAGGCTGCCGAGGTACGCGGCGACGCCGTCCAGTTCGGTTCCGGTCGTGCGGCCGAATTTCCGGCCGGGCACGTCGCCGGGCTCGACGGCCCATTCCGGGTCCAGTGCGACGCCGACGTCCGGTTCGGTCAGCCAGTGCTCGTAGGCCTGCACCTCGGGCAGGAAGTCGGCCCGGCCGGGCTGGATGTTCAGCAGCAGCATGCCTTTCAGCGCACGAGCCTCGTCGAGATAGTCCCGCACGGTCTGGTCCGCGCAACGGCTGCGGTACATCCCGTCGGCGCCGGGGGACGGATGCGCGGTGGTGGCGACGAGTTCTACTACCGGCGTCATCGGGCGGTCCTGAGGGAAGGCCTGGATTTGCCGGGCGAGTTTCCGGCCCGCGGCTTGGAGATCGCCGGTCATTTCTCCCAGGGCCCGGCTGCCGGGCGCTCCGCAGAAGCCGATCAGCCTGCTCGTGGCGAGCGCGTTCGGCGGGCGCGGCGGCGGTGCGCTCGCGGCTTTGGCGGCCGCGGGCGGCGCGAGCATCTGCGCGGCCGACGGACCGCCGCAGGCGCTCGCGCCGAGACCGGCGACCGCGAGGGCGAGTACGGCTCGGCGGGTCATCCGGGCGTCGGGCATCCAGGCTCCTTCGAGGGGCGATCCGGCGCGGCGCGGCCGAATTCGGAAGCATGCGCAGGAGTTCCCCCGCAGCGCCGGAACAAACGCGATTCCCGACGATCACCACATCGTGCCCGGGCGGTCCGCGGGCGCGCGCCTCCTACCTGTGACAACGGGGTTTTTCCCGGTGTGCCAACGAAATCGCGTTCACCCGACCGGCGCAACCGGCTCGCGACGAGCGCGTTCCGGCAGCAGAATCGGGCGATGCGCGCACTTCTGCGGTTCGGGGCCGTGTTCACCGCCCTCGCCGGTCTCGCCGCCTGCGGAGCCCCGGCGGCCGATCCCGTTCCGCCTCCGTCCCCGGCGGTGCAACCGGCGGCGGCGCGCCCCCGGCTGACCGCCGACGAAGCGCGGAAGACCGGCGCCGACGAACTCGGCCGGGTCCCGGTGCTGATGTACCACCGGCTTTCCGCGAACCCGAAGTCGGTCTACGAGCGCACCCCGGCCGACTTCGCCGCGGAGCTGGAGCGGCTGGCCCGCGAACGCTACGTCCCCGTCACCACGGCAGACCTGACCGCCCGCAGGCTCGACCTCCCCGCGGGCACGCACCCGGTGGTCCTCACCTTCGACGACGGCGACCCCAGCGTGTTCACGCTGACGCCGCAAGGCGATCCGGCGCCCGGCTCCGCGATCGGGATCCTGCTGGAGGTCGCGGCCCGGCATCCCGGTTTCCGGCCGGTGGCGAGCCTGTACGTCAACCAGCGGCCGTTCGGCGACCCCGACGGCGCCCGCACGCTCGGCTGGCTGCACCAGCACGGCTTCGAAATCGGCAACCACACGCTGGAGCACACCAATCTCCGCACGGTTTCCGCCGCGGCAGTGCAGGAAGCGATCCGCGGCGAGGCCGCTCTGATCCAGAAGGCAGTTCCCGGATACGTCCCCGCCACTCTCGCGCTGCCGTACGGCAGGCACCCTCGGCAAGACGGCCTCGCGCAGCACGGCGACGGCTACTCTTACACCGGCGTCCTGCTCGTCGGCGCCGGCCCCGCGCCGTCGCCGTATTCCAGCCGGTTCGACGCGGGTTCGATCCCGCGGATCCGCTCGCAGTCGACGGGCAAGGACGCGGACTACGGTTCCGCGCACTGGCTGGACGAACTCGCCTCGCCGTCCGGGCACCGCTACACCTCCGACGGCGATCCGGCGGTGGTCTCCTATCCGCGTTCAGAAGCGACCCTCGCTCCCGCTTACGCGAAGATTTCCCTTGTCTACTGAACCTGTCCGGCCGCGTCGAGCGACGGTGCCTCCCGCGCTGCGGGCGCAAACCGTGGCTTGGCGTCCGTTGTGCGCGGTCGCGTCCGCCTTGGCCCTGTCCTGTTCGGTGCTGCTGATCCCGACCGCGCCACCGTCCCCGCCGCGAGCGCCGGGCAAAGCCGGCCCGACGGCTGCGGCTTATCGGCCGCCGCCTCCGGCCCCCGTCGACTCGGCGGCGCTGCCTGACGGCGTGCCCTTCGCCGTTTCGGGCGCGGGAACCTGGCACGTGGTCCCCGGCGCGAGCGGGACGACGGCGGGCGCCGGGCCCAAGCTGTTGACCTACACCGTCGAGGTCGAGGACGGCATCCAGCCGACCGCCGACGACGCGTCGTTCGCCGCTGCGGTCGACACGATTCTCGCGGATCCGCGCAGCTGGACCGGGCTCGGCAAGGTGTCGCTGCGCAGGCTCGGCGACCCCGGCGCGGAGCCGGACTTCCGGGTCAGCCTGACCAGCCCGGGCACCAGCCGCCGTCCGGACCTCTGCGGATTCGCGATCCCGTACGACACTTCGTGCAACCTCACGAAACGCGGGCGCGTGGTCATCAATCTGGCGCGCTGGGTCCGCGGCGCGCATTCCTACGACGGCGATCTGCCGGGTTATCGGCGCTACGCCGTCAACCACGAGGTCGGGCACGCGCTCGGCCACGGTCATGTCGGCTGTCCCGCCGCCGGGGCGCCCGCGCCGGTGATGATGCAGCAGACTTTCGGGCTGTCGAACACTTATCTCGCGCAGCTCAACCGGTCTGATCCTGGCGGTGCGTCGCCGGTTCAGGCGGACGGCAAGGTCTGCCGGGCGCAGGCGTGGGTTGTCGCGGCGTCCTGAGCGAAGTCTTCCCGAACCGGGATTGCCGCGGCGAGATGCGCAGTCGAAAAGGCATGCGCCGCTGCGCAAGGCGCGGGCAATGCTGCTCGCAGAGACGCGGGAATGCCCGGGGAACCGGCGCGGCTAGCGGGTCCGCCGCCGGAAAGCGGTGCCGAGCACGCAAGAACGCCGCCCCGGGCAGCAGTCGCCGGGACGGCGGAAGTGGGTTACGGTGTCGAGCACGCCGGGTGGGACCGGCAGAGGTATCCAGGCCAGGCCGCCGATCCCACCCGTGCCGACGTCGCTGGGCGTCGGATGCACCCGGGGGCGCGGAGCAGGAGTGTGCAGCTCTCTCCGCGCTCCGGGTGCACCTCAGTACGCTGGCGCGAACCGTCGGACCTCATGCCCCGGCCGGCTTTCCGCACACACAGCGGGCGGCCGCGGCAGGAGACTCAGCCGCCCTGGACGCTGCCGCCGTCGACGACCGCGCCCGAGGCGCAGTTGTACGGGGTCTGGCCGGCCGCGGTGTTCTCGCCCGGCGACAGGATCGGGATGCCGATGCCGTTCAGCGAGTGGCGGATCGGGACCTGGACGCCGAGGACGTTCACGTCGTTGCCGCACAGGCCGAGGGTGGCGTTGACGTTGTGCAGCACGTCGGTGTTGTTCAGGTTCACCAAGCCGACCTGGTCGGGGCCGCTGTGGTGGTGCCCGTGCTGGTGGCCGTCCGCCGGGGTGGCGGACGCGATGCCGCCGAACAGGAACGCGCCGGCCGCCATCGCGCCGGACACGAGACCGATCTTCTTCAGCATTCAGAACTCCTCTGGGATTTCGGCGACCGGCGAGGGGCCGGTCGCGACTCTGACGATTGCGCCAGCGGCCGCGGCAATGAAGGTGTGTGCTCCGCGACCGGATGAGCAAAACGTACTGACGATCGGGGACTATTTCCACCGCTGTCCACCATCGTGTCGGGCGCCGATTCTCTGACCGGGCTCCGGGATCACTTTCGGGTTATTCCCGCCCCGTTGTTGTATTGGCGACAACAACAGCGCTCGCTGATTCCCGGCCGGTCACGACGCCGCCGAGTGGAATATTCAGATTCCCGGGGAACGGGGAATATTCCACGCACGCCGAAGAACCCTGCGCCGCTTGGGCGGCGGCGCAGGGCTTTCCGGAAAGCGTGGCGGCTACCCGGGCCAGGCCTCCGCTTCCGCCGCGAGCGCCGTGGCGACGTCCAGCTCGCTCGAGCGCACCCGCGCGGCCAGCGAACCCGGCTGCGGCTGGAGCAGCAGCCAGCCGGTGACGTCCTGGTCGGTGTAGCGCGGCGCTTCGTCGTCGCCGATGCCAAGGGCGGCGAAGTATTGCCGGGCGGCCCACGTTTCCGGGACCCACGCCCGCGCCCAGCGCACCACGATGCGCGCGACGTCGTTGCGCGGATCGGCCGGGTGGATGAGCCGGTCGCCGGTGACGGCCACCAGGCGCGGGGTGTACGTGGCGCCCGGGGCGCCGGTCATCAGATGACTGTCCATTCCTCCCCCGAGTCCGCGGCCGGACGCTCGAGGCGTCCGCCCGCGCGAACAATGCTGGGCATTACTGAGGAAGGACGGCCGGGGGCGACCGCACCGCACGGGTGCGTCCTTCCGCGGCTCCTGGCTGAACCGCTGCCGATAGTACGGCCGCGCCGCATCCGGCGGAATCCGGCCCGGCGCACGGAAAACCGGCGTCCGGAAGGAGTGCCGCGGCTTCGGGCAGCAGCGCTCCCGGCTGCGGAAAACGTCGAAGTGGGCCACGGTGGCCGCCGGATCCGGAGAAATCAGCGGGAAGTGCGCCGCAATTCTGAACCACGATCTCCTCTGAGCCGAGAGTGTCCCGGTGAATGGCCCGCCGGGGCTTTCCGGCGCGGCAGGGTTCGCATCCCCAGTGCCGGGAGCGAACCGGTTCGGGGTCGGTTCGCTCCCGGCCGCCCCAGAATAGCGAGCGGCCCGGC
Source organism: Amycolatopsis sp. VS8301801F10 (assembly GCF_046195355.1). NCBI lineage: Bacteria > Bacillati > Actinomycetota > Actinomycetes > Pseudonocardiales > Pseudonocardiaceae > Amycolatopsis > Amycolatopsis sp. VS8301801F10. Next base: position 4,460,014 of record NZ_CP176065.1, read on the forward strand.
GAAAAGCACTCGATTTCCGGAAATGCATTCCGAAGGGTGTCTTTTTTTCGCCTCAGGAAATGGCTCTGATTACCCAGATCCGGTGTGGGCAAACCTCACGATCGGAGGTTTCCGGTGTCCTGCTTGTCCGATGCATGGTTACTGTGGGTGACAATCGCGATTGCCGCTCGGTCGTCCGTCCGTCGGCAGCGGACCGCGCCGCGGCGCACGGTGAACCTGTGGCATCGGGAGTTTCGGCGGTTCGCGGGCCGGGGAACAAACGAATGCCCCGGCGCACGACAGAGGGCTGGTGCGAGCGCACCAGCCCTCCGCGGCGATTTCCCGGTCGTGCTCCCCGGATCAGTCGAGGTCGGAATCGCGGACGTCCGCCGCGGCCGAGGTCGAGTGGCTGTAGGCGCCGGCGGGACCGGCCCCGACCTCCCAGGCCCGGTATCCCGCTGCGCCGGGGATCGAAAGCGCGGCGATTCCGGCCGAGGCCGCGCCGTCCGGGCCCGCCGAGAGCGCCGAAGCGCTGTACCAGGCGTGGTCGCGGCCCGCGTGGCTGTTCACCTGCGCCGAGGTCGCCCCTTCCGGACCGGCTGAAGTCGCCCCGGCGTGATACGACGACTCCGAGTCGTCGGTGGGATGGCCGACCGTGCGCACCGGGACCGCCTCAGGCGTCCGCCCGGCCGCTTTCTTGGCCTGCGGCACCGGGGCGGCCTTCACCGGCGCCGCGGCTTTGGCGGCTTCCGGAGCCTTGGCGGCCTTGGGAGCCTCGGGGGCCTTGGGGGCCGAGGCGGCAGCCGGGGCCGCCGCGTGGACGACGGGCGAAGCCGGGGTCACGTCCTGGCTTCGCAAGGTGTCGTGCGCGGGCCATGCGGTGACCCCGCTCGTTTCCTGCGAGCCGTGCAGCACGGCGGCGCCGCCGATGCCCGCGAGGCTGCCGTCGTGCTCGCTCCACCGGTTGCCCCACTCGTCGACGCCGGACTCGCGGTGGAGCACGCCCGCGCCGCCGATGCCCGCGAACACGGCCGACTCCTCCTCGCTGCTGGAGTGGCCGGGCCACCAGCCGGTGGTGAGCGGCAGCGGCTCGCCCCGGCCGTCGGCGGCCGAGGCGGTGCCGGGCAGGACGAGGCACAGCGGAGCGAGGACCAACCCGGACAGCAACGTCCGTTTCATCGACATGACAGTTCGTTTCCTTTCCGAAGGGGGAAAGCGCCCGAAGTGAAAGACGCGGTGTCGCGAACGAGCGCTAGCACGGCCGGATCGACGTTACCCCGGTCCGGGCCCGAATTGCCGCCCGCGGAAAGCGATCCGCCCGCCCGGGTGCTGCCGGTTCCTTCCGGCAGCACCGAAAAACCGGAGTCCACCTGGGAATCTCTTGTCCCGGCAAGGTAAACCGGCTTTCCCGCCAGGGTGACGGGCTTTTCCCCGCGGTTCACCGGATCGGGATTCGCCGCGTACACCCTTCCCAGTGGCAACCTCGGCGCCGGCGGGCGATGGCGTTAGCGGGCAAAGACAATCGAGGACATGTGTTCGCTACGCCGGGCCGGCGCCGTGCTCGCCGCCGTTCTCCTGAACTTCGCCCACTGCCCGGCCGCGTCGGCGGCCAGCGCGCCGCAGCTCCTGCTGGGACAGGACTTCCCGGATCCCGACGTCGTCAAGACGGGCTCGGGATACCTCGCCTTCTCGACGAGCACCGGTTCCGGGAAGATCCCGATGGCGAGCGCGCCCGCGCCGGAGGGGCCGTGGCGGGTCGTCGGCGACGCACTCGCCTCCGTGCCGAAGTGGGCGAAGCCGGACGGCGGGTTCTGGGCTCCCGACGTCGCCGCGGCGGCGGACGGGACCTTCGTGCTGTACTTCGCCGCGACCCGCCTGCCGAACGGCCCGATGTGCGTCGGCACGGCGACGTCCGCACAGCCGTCCGGCCCGTACCGGCCGGACGGCGAGGAGCCGCTCGTCTGCGTGCCCGAGGACCAGGGCGACATCGACCCGCAGGTATTCCTGGACTCCGACGGCACCCGGTATTTGCTGTACAAGGCGAACGGGTCGGCCTCCGGCCCGCCGGCGGCGATCTGGTCGCAGAAGCTGAGCCCGGACGGTCGGTCGCTGTCCGGCCCGCGCACGGAACTCCTGCGCGCCGACCTCGGCTCGGAGAAGAACGTGGTCGAGGCGCCCGCGATGGTGCGGACCCCGTCCCGGTATGTGCTGTTCTACTCCGCCGACACGTTCCAGAGCTCCGGCTACCACACCGGTTACGCCACGGCGCCGACCCTCGCGGGCGCGTTCGTCAAGGCCGACGCCCCGTTCCTGTCCACCGAACGCCTCGGCGGCGCCGTCGAGGGACCGGGCGGGGCCGACGTCGTCGACGGCAACATCTACTTCCACGGCTGGCTCAACGGCGGCCGTCAGGCTCGTGGTCTTTATCGGCTGCCGGTCAGTTTCCCCGGCGGCGTGCCGCGGCTCGGTTGAGGTAGGCCGGGGGCGCTTTGGTGTGGGCGGCGGAGTTTGGCGTTGGTGTGCTGGGAAGGGCGGCGTAGCAGCTGGAAGGCCTCGTCCGGTGGGACTTGCTGTCGGGCCGCCGCGATGGCTTTGGCTTGTTCGAGCATCGCGCGGCGTCTGCTTCAACGGCCGCCGTCAGGCTCGCGGTTTCTATTGGCTGCCGGTCAGTTTCCCCGGCGGCGTGCCGCGGCTCGGTTGAGGTAGGCCGGGGGCGCTTTGGTGTGGGCGGCGGAGTTTGACGTTGGTGTGCTGGGAAGACTGGCGTAGCAGCTCGGAGGCCTCGTCCGGTGGGACTTGCTGTCGGGCCACCGCGATGCCTTTGGCTTGTTCGAGCATCGTGCGGCATCTGCTTCAACGGCGGCCGTGAGGCTCGCGGTTTCTGTTGGCTGCCGGTCAGTTTTCCTGGCGGCGTGCCGCAGCTCGGTTGAGGTAGGCCGGGGGCACCTTGGCGCAGGCGGCGGACTTGACCACTTGCGCGGCGAGTTCCCGGAGCTTGACGTTGGTGTGCTGGGAAAGCTGGCGCAGCAGCTCGAACGCTTCGTCCGGCGAGACCTGCTGGCGGGCCATCACGATGCCTTTGGCCTGTTCCAGCACCGCGCGGCTCTCCAGTGCTTCGCGCAGCTGCTGGTTTTCCGCGCGGAGGCACCGGACGAGGTCTGCCGGGTCTTTGCCCGGCTTTCCGGCCGGGGGCGCCCCGGTGCGGGCGCGTGCTTCGGCCAGCGTCTCGCACAGCGTGAGCCGTGTGGCGATTCCGGCGATCTGTGCCGACCGTCGCACCGGGCGGGATGCTGCGACCGTCAGCGTCCGGCCGAGTTTCCGGTTTTCCTCCAGCACTTCCCGCAGCACGCGGGTTCCGCTCGAGCCGAAAAAGGTGACGCGGGTGAGGTCCGCGAGCACGACCGGCGCGGAAACTCCGGCGTGCCGCAAGCCGTCCCACGCTTCCCGCCACGTCGAGGCGGTGAGCCGGTCCACTTCGCCCGCGGCGGTCAGCGTCACGGCCGACGGCTCGTACTCGACACCGACGGACAGGCGGCCGCGCGCCTCTGCCGGTGGCAGGTTCACCGAATCCTCCAGTGCGCACAACGAAAAGGCCCCGGCGCACGATGCCGGAGCCAGGCATGCCAGCGAAGCGGCCGCCGCGGGCAGGTGCTCCCTGCGGCGGCCGCGGTCACGCGGCCGTCAGTGGCCTTGCGCCGAACCGCCGTCGACGATGGTGCCCGAGGCGCAGTTGTGCGGCGTCTTGCCCTCGGCCTCGTTCTCGCCGGGGGAGAGCACCGGCACGTTGACGCCGTCCGCGACGTGGCGCACCGGAACCTGCACGCCGAGCACGTTCACGTCGTTGTCGCACACCCCGCCGACGAGGTTCAGGTTGTGCACCGCGTCCAGGTTCTGCACGTTGGCGAGACCGGCCTGGCCGTCGTCGACGCCCGGGTGGTCCGACACGGCGACCCCGGAGGCGGAAGCCGTCCCGCCGGCGATGGCCATCCCCGCGGCGAGGGCCGCGGCGACGAAACCGAGCTGCTTGATCACTGGTGAAACTCCTTGCCGACAACAACCCGCCGCGCTTCGGCGGGAAGAAAGGGAACGGCCGTCGCGGATTGGGCGCGGCGGCCGGAGACAGCGGAAACGGGTGATCCGGGCGGGGCCGGTGCGCCCCTGGGCAAGTGCGCACCGGCCCCGCCGTGCCGGGGTCGCCGCGCGTCGCGGCCTCCCTGGGCCAGGCCCGGGAATGTCGGACACGTTCCCGGCCCGGGCGGGCCCGCACGACGCGTGCGGCGAACCGCCGGACTTCGCGCCCCCGGGCCGCTTCCGCGGGCGGGCCGGGGCGCGAAGGCTCAGTGGTGCTGGACGCTGCCGCCGTCGACGACCGCGCCCGCGGCGCAGTTGTACGGGGTCTCGCCGGCCGCGGTGTTGCCGCCCGGCGACAGGATCGGGACGCCGATGCCGTTCAGCGAGTGGCGGACCGGGACCTGGACGCCGAGCACGTTCACGTCGTTGCCGCACAGGCCGAGGGTGGCGTTGACGTTGTGCAGCACGTCGGTGTTGTCCAGGTTCAGGAGGCCGGCCTGGCCGTCCCCGCCGTGGGGGCCGGGGTCCTCGGCCGAGGCGGTTCCGCCGGCGAGCAGGAGGCCGGCCGCGACCGCGCCCGCGGCGAAGCCGATTTTCTTCAGCATGGGGTGGTTCTCCTTGGGGAAGTGAGGATCGCGTCAGGCGAACGGGGCGTGCCGTCCGCCCGGGTGCGTCGAGAAACCTAGCGGCGGAAGGCAATCGGTTTCCACTTCGTTCCACCATCGTGTCGGGTCGCGATTCCCTGACCGGGATTTCCGTAACCCGATGGGGGGAGCGCTGGCGGTTTTCCTTGTCCGGCAATGAGAATCCACGGCGAAAAGCCCTGCGCCGCCCCTCGAGGAGAGGACGGCGCAGGGCTCGCTCCCGGAACGGCCTGGGGGAATCCGGCGGCGCCCCTTCGGGGAGGGGCGCCGCCGGCCGGCCTCAGGCGCGGAGCGGGGGGTTACCGTTCCCGGTCTCCGACCAGGCCCGGACTATGGTGGTGATGGTGCTCGCCGCCCGCGTTCGCGCTGACGTGGGACGAATACGCACCCTCCGGTCCGGCGGCGTGTTCGCCGTGGACGTAGCGGACGCCGCCGCGGTGATCCGAATCGGCGTAGGTGTAGTCGCTGCTCGAGCCGTCCTCGGTCGCGGCGGCGTTTTCCTCGTAATAGACCGCGGCGGAGCCTTGGCCGTAGTCCTCGTCGCCGTCAGCCGAACCGTGGGTCGAGGCGTAGGTCGCGCTGTGGAAGGCGCCGTACGGGCCCGCCGCCGCTGTGCTGTCGGCGTACGTGTCGGCCGAGGCGATTCCGGCGGCTCCCAGCGTCAGCGGGAGGGCGATTGCTCCGGCGGCGAGCATCCGGCGCACAGTCCTGTTCATAGTGGACTTCCTTTCTGGACTCTTCGAGCGAAACCGGGTCCGGTTTCACCGCACTGGATTCCCGGTTTCTCCCGCCCCATTCCCGCCCGATGTGGTGACGCGCGGGAAAAGTCCGGCGGAATATTCTTTCGCATTACCGCTCGTTCAATGACCCGATTCCCCGGGGAGGCGCCGGGGCACGTGCGCTCCCTGCTCCTCGACCCGGCGCATGACCGGCGCGGCCAGGATCCCGTGGATCAGCACGGACAGCGCCACGGCCAGCGCGCCCACCCGCCACAGCCGCCCGGCTCCGGGCAGGCCGGCCTGGTGGAGTCCGTAGGCGAGGTAGTAGAGCGTTCCGATCCCGCGCACGCCGAAGAACGCGATCGCCAGCGCGGCGCGTCCGCGGGCCGGGGAGCGGAGGAGCGAGCCGATGCCGGTCAGCGGCCGGACGACGAACACGGCGACGGCCGCGAACAGGATTTCGGGGAGCGTGACGCCGCGCAGCAGGCCGTCCCCGAGAGCGAAACCCAGCCCCAGCAGCGTGATGGCGACGAAAAGCCGTTCGAGCTGGCGGCCGAAGGTGTGCAGGACCTCGTGGTAGCCGTGCGAGCGCTCGCTGGTCCGCACGCACACCGCGGCGGTGAACACGGCGAGGAAACCGTTGCCGTGCAGCAGTTCCGCGACCGCGAACGGCAGGAAGGCCAATGCCAGCAGGACCAGCCCGTCGGAGTATTCGGCCAGGCGGAAACGCGACGACGGGATGCGGAAGAACGCCCACGCCAGCAGCCTGCCGACGACGAGCCCGGCCACGACGCCGATCGGCAGCGGCAGCAGGACGTCGGCGCCAATCGACACGGGCGTGCCGGCCAGCAGCAGCGCGACGAGGACGAACGGCATGGCGAGGCCGTCGTTGAGGCCCGCTTCGGTGGTGAGGGTGAAACGGATCTCGTTGTCCCGCGCCAGATCCGGCTCCGCGCCGGGGTCGGGGACTCCGACGTCGCCGGCCAGCACCGGGTCGGTCGGGGACAGCGCGGAACCCAGCAGCAGCGCGGCGGCGGGGGCGAGCCCGAGCCACCACCAGCCGAGCAGCGCGACCGCCGCGATCGACAGCGGCATCGCGACGAACAGCAGCCGCCACGGCGACATCCATCCGCGCAGCCCGAACGGCCGGTCCACGGACAGGCCGGCGCCCGCGAGCGCGAGCACGATGCCGAGCTGGGTGAAGGATTCCACCACGCCCTCGTGCTCGGCGGGGGAGGCCCAGCCGCCGAGGTACGGCAGCGGCAGCAGGCCGAGCAGCAGCCCGGCGAGCAGCATCACCAGAGGGGTCGAGAACGGCCGGTCGGCGACGAGTTTCGGCAGTACCGCCGCGGCGAGCGCGAGGAGTCCGGCTACGCCGAACAGAACCGGGAGAGCCGGCACCTCAGGCGGCCGCCGACGGATCGAAGCGAAGGCCGTCGCCGCCCGCGTCCACGCGCACCACGGTGCCGGGCGCGACGTCGCCGGACAGCAGCTTGCTCGACAGCGGGTTGTCCACGTATCGCTGGATCGCCCGCCGCAGCGGCCGCGCGCCGAACTGCGGTTCGTAGCCCAGTTCGCTGATCCGCCGCACCGCCTCCGGGGTGAATTCGACGGTGAGGCCCTGGGCGTGCGCCCGCCGTTTCGTGCGCTCCAGCAGCAGTTCGGTGATCCGGTCGAGCTGGCCTGCTTCCAGGCGGCGGAAGACGACGATCTCGTCGATCCGGTTCAGGAACTCCGGCCGGAACGATTCGCGCAACCGCCGCATCAGGCGTTCGCGCAGCTGGTCGCCGTCGCCGTCGGCGGGCTGGACGAAGCCGAGCGCGCCGTGCGTCGAGCTGCCGACCAGGTCCGAGCCCAGGTTGCTGGTCATGATGAGCACGGTGTTGGCGAAGTTGACCGTGCGGCCGCGGCCGTCGGTGAGGCGGCCGTCGTCGAGGACCTGCAGCAGCACGTTGAACAGGTCCGGATGCGCCTTTTCGACCTCGTCCAGCAGCACCACGGAGTACGGGCGGCGCCGCACGGCCTCGGTGAGCTGGCCGGCGTCCTCGTATCCGACATACCCCGGCGGCGAGCCGATCAGCCTGCTGACGGTGTGGCGCTCGGAGTACTCGCTCATGTCGATGCGGACCATGCTGTCCTGGTCGCCGAACAGCGCTTCGGCCAGCGCCCGCGCGAGTTCGGTCTTGCCGACGCCGGTGGGGCCGAGGAACAGGAAGCTGCCGAACGGCCGGTCCGGCTCGGCGAGCCCGGCGCGGGACCGCCGCACCGCTTCGGCGACCGCGCGCACGGCGTCGTCCTGGCCGATCACGCGCTCGTGCAGGTGCTCTTCCAAACCGAGGAGGCGTTCCCGTTCGGTTTCGGTGAGCCGGGCGGCGGGCACGCCGGTCAGCCGGGAGACGACCTCGGCGATGTCCGCGTCGGTGACCTCGACCGGGCCGCCCGGCCGCTCGACGGGTTGTCCGAGGCGTTCCCGCAGCTCGGCGACCTCGTCGCGAAGCGAGGACGCGCGTTCGAAGTCCTCTTCGGCGACCGCCTGGTCCTTCTCGCGCAACAGCTGGTCGAGCCTGCTCTGCAGTTCGCGCTGGCCGTCGGGCTTGGTCCGCGCGCGCAGCCGGACGCGGGCTCCGGCCTGGTCGATCAGGTCGATCGCCTTGTCCGGCAGGAAGCGCTCGGTCAGGTAGCGGTCGGACAGGTCGACGGCCGCTCGCAGCGCGTCGTCGGTGTAGTGGACCTGGTGGTGGGCCTCGTAGCGGTCGCGGAGGCCGTGCAGGATCGACACGGCGTCCTCGACGGTCGGCTCGGGCACCAGGATCGGCTGGAACCGGCGTTCCAGCGCCGGATCGCGTTCGATGCCGGTGCGGTACTCGTCGAGCGTGGTCGCGCCGACGATGTGCAGCTCGCCGCGGGCGAGCGCAGGTTTCAGCATGTTCCCCGCGCCTTGGCCGCCGCTGCCCTCGCTGGCGCCCGCGCCGACGATCGCGTGCAGCTCGTCGACGAACACGATCAGCTGGTCGCGGTGCTCGCGGATCTCCTTGAGCAGCGCGGACATCCGCTCCTCGAAATCGCCGCGGTAGCGCGTGCCGGCGACCATCGCGGTGAGGTCGAGCTGCACGACGTGGCGGCCGCTGAGGAGGTCGGGCACGTCGTCGTCGGCGAGCCGCTGCGCGAGGCCCTCCACGATCGCGGTCTTGCCGACGCCCGCCTCGCCGATCAGCACGGGGTTGTTCTTCGTGCGGCGGGAAAGCACCTCGACGGTCTGTTCGATCTCGTCGTCCCGGCCGATGACCGGGTCGATCCGGCCTTCGCGGGCGCGGGCGGTGAGGTCCTCGCCGTACTGCGCGAGCGTCGGGGTGTCCTGCAGCGGGGTCGCCGCCGGACTGTCCGCGGGGGAATCCTGCCGGAGGCGGTCGAGGGTGACGCCCTCTTCGCGCAGGATGCGGCCCGCTTCGGACTCCTCGTTGGCGGCGAGCGCGGCGAGCAGGTGCTCGGGGCCGATGAAGGGAGAGCCGAGGCCGCGGGCGAGCTGGTGGGCGTCGATCAGCGTTCGTTTCGCGCCCGGGGCCAGCGCGGAAGCGGTGGTCTCGCCGGTCGCGGCGTGGTCGCGTTCGATGCGCTCGGCGACCTTGGCCGGGTCGACCCCGGCGCGGGTCAGCGCCCGCGCGGTGGCGGGCAGCCGGGTCGCGGCCCACAGCAGGTGCTGGGTGTCGACGTGCCGCCCGCCCCAGGAGCCCGCGCGGTCCGCCGCCTCGGCGACGAGCCCGCGCGCCGGGTCGTTGAGCAGCCGCGACACGTCGACCGAATAGCCGCGGCGGCCGGGCGCGGCCTGGCCGAAGAACTGCGCCAGGAACTGGTCGAACGGGCTGTTTCCCTGCCCGGGCGGGAAAAATCCGGTCATCGGAGCGCTCACATCTCAGGACTGCTCGGAATCGGGGTCGGGAATCCGCTTACCCGCTGCCCGGCGCGGTAAACGGACGGCCCGGGTAGCCGCGGACCGGGCGGGTAACCCGGAGGCCATGCTGAAAATCGATCCCGACGCGGCCCGGACCATCCAGCGCCTCGCGACCGAACAGGGCGTCGCGCCGGAGGGCGGGCTGCGCATCACTGCCCGCGAAGGTTCCGCGGACTTGGCGACCTCGGTGTCCGCGCTGGCCACGGAGACGGACACGGTGCTGACCGACGACGAGACCGGCGCCCGGGTGTTCCTCGATCAGGCCAGCTCCGACGAGCTGGACGGCCGGGTGCTGGTCGTCGGCGAGCACGGCGGGTTCACCGTGCGGTGAAGCGCGGGGTTCACGGGAGGTCGGCGGCCCAGAGCAGGCAGTGCACCACCCCGGTGAGCCGCGGTTCCCGCGCGGCGAGGCTGAGCTGTACTTCGCGGGCCTCGAGGTCGCCGTTCAACTCCGCCAGCACCGCACGCAACGCCGCCCGCACGCCGGGGGCGAGGTCGTCCACGTCAGCGCCCACCGCGACGGCGGTGAACACCGCCTTGTCGGGCCGCGGGCCGAACCGGTCATGGACCGCCGCGGCGCAGCGGTGCACCAGGCCGCGCAGCACTCGCTGCCGTGTGGGAAGGGCGTCGAGTTCGCCCAGCAGCCGGACTACCTCGTCGAGGTCGCCGGTGCGGGTCGCGAGGACGAGGTCGTCCGCGAGGGGGGCCATGGGTCGCTCCTGCCTGCCGGGAACCGTCCGCTTACCCCGGCGGCGAGCCGTCAATCACGTTTCGCGCCGCGGGTGCGCGGGCACCCGGGCGAGCGGAGGTGGTGGGATGTCCTCGAAGGACCTCGAATGACCGGCCCCGGCTGGCGCGAGCCGACCCTCGCCACGCTCACCGACCGCCGGTTTTCCGCCGAAGGCTGGATTTACGAGCGCAAGCTCGACGGGGTGCGCGCGGTCTGCGTGCGCGACGGCGGCACCCCGACGCTGTACTCCCGCAACCAGAAGGCGATGGACAACGCTTACCCGGAGATCGTGGAAGCCCTTGCCGCGCAAGGCGGACCGCGGTTCGTCGCGGACGGAGAGATCGTCGCGTTCGACGGCGACCAGACCAGTTTCGCCGCGCTCCAGCCCCGTATCCACCTCACCGATCCGGAGCGAGCCCGGGCGACCGGCGTGCGCGTGTATTACTACCTCTTCGACCTGCTGTACTACGACGGGCAGGACACCACGCCGCTCCCGCTGCGCGAACGCAAGTCGATCCTGCGCACCGCCTTCGCTTTCAAAGACCCGCTCCGCCTGTCCTCGCACCGCAACACCGAGGGGGAGAAGTACTTCGAGGAGGCGTGCCGTCGCGGCTGGGAGGGCGTGATCGCGAAACGCGCCGACGCGCCGTATCGCCATGGCCGCTCGCCGGACTGGCTGAAGTTCAAATGCCAGCAGGGACAGGAGATGGTCATCGGCGGGTTCACCGCTCCGCGGGGCAGCCGGATCGGCTTCGGCGCGTTGTTGCTGGGCTACCACGAAAAGGGGCGGCTGCGGTACGCGGGCAAGGTCGGCACCGGCTTCGACCGCCGGCTGCTGACCTCGCTGCACGCCGAGCTGACCCGGCGCGAAACCGGCCGCTCGCCGTTCGCCGATCCGGTGCGCGAGCCGGGGGCGCACTGGGTGCGGCCCGAACTGGTCGCCCAGATCGGGTTTTCCGAATGGACGCGCGACGGCCGGTTGCGCCATCCGAGGTTCGCCGGCCTGCGCGAGGACAAGAAACCGGCCGACGTGATCCGGGAGCAGCCGTGAAGATTTCCCGTCCCGACAAGGTTTTCTATCCCGGCGACGGCCTCACCAAGGGCGATGTCGCCGAGCATTACCGCACGGTCGCGCCCGCGATGCTGCCCCATCTGCGCGGCCGTCCGCTCACGCTGCGGCGGTATCCGGACGGCATCGACGCGCAGGGCTGGTTCCAGAAGCATCCGGGCGAGCACTTCCCGTCGTGGCTGCGCACCGCACGCGTGCCGCGCCGGGGCGGCGGCACTGACGACTACGTCGTGTGCGACGACGAGGATTCCCTGCTGTACCTGGCCGGCCAGGGCACCGTGGAGTTCCACGTCTGGCTGTCCACTGTGGACGCTCCAGAGAAGCCGGACCTGCTGGTGCTCGACCTGGACCCGCCGGACGGCACCGACGTCGCCGACCTGCGCGCCGCGGCCCGCCGCGTCCGGGACCACTGCGCCGACGCCGGTCTCGCCGCGTATCTGCAGGCCACCGGCGGTCGCGGCTTCCACGTGGTGGCCCCCCTCGACGCCACGGCGGCCACGGACGTGGTCCTGGAACTCTCGCGCGTCTTGGCCGACCGCGTCGCCTCCGCCGACCCGGACCGCCTGACGACCGCCCAGCGCAAAGACCAGCGCGGCGACCGGATTTTCGTCGACGCGAACCGCAACGGCTACGCCCAGACCTTCGTGGCCCCGTACTCCCTGCGCGCCCGCCCCGGGGCGGCCTCGGCGACCCCGCTGGACTGGACGGAACTCGGCAAGGCCGAGCCGGACGGCTGGGGGCCGGAGAAGCTGCACCGGAGGCTGGCGCGCAAGGCCGATCCGTGGCGGGAGATGGGGAAGGACGCCGGGTCGGCGGAGAAGGCGTTGGAGAGGCTCGGTTGAGGCTGAGTGCCGGAGGGATGCGCACTACCCCTCCGGCACCCGCCGGCTTGATCAGACCCCGGAGACCTGCTGGATCCAGTCCCGCCCGGCGGCGACGCTGCCGTAGGTCGTGACGCTGGAGCGGTCGCTCGTCGAGCACACGCCGACCTGGACGCCGTTGTCGACCATCGGGCCGCCCGAGTCGCCGCCGGCCACCGCGCCGTTCGGGGTGCTCGCCGTGATCGCGGGGCCGCCCGCGTTGTCGCTGTCCTGGGTGTTCGTGATGGTGACGTCGGCCTTCTTCAGCACGCTCGACTGGTGGTGGCCCTCGTCGGTGCTCTGCGTCGCACCCCAGCCGTAGACAGTCGCGCTGTCTCCTTCCTGCGCGTCGTTGGAGCTGCTGGCGAGGCGGGCGAACGTGCTGCCGCCGTCGGTGTTCAGCTCGATCAGCGCCAGGTCGCCGCCGGAGTAGACATAGGTGGAGGCGGCCTTGGCGTGCACGCCGCCGCTGGCGCTGTTGGAGCCGATGTACAGGTCGATGTCGGTCAGCCGCTGCCCGTTGTTGTCGTACATGCAGTGTTTCGCGGTGAGGACCCAGCGGCTGCCGATCAGCGTGCTGGTGCAGAAGAAGGTGTAGCCGTTCGCGTGCCCGTTGAACCGCGTGATGTAGCCGGGGTTCTGCGCGGTGCTGCCGCCGATGATCGAAGGCTGGGCCTCGGGGGCCGAGGGGCTCGCGGACGCGGGGGGCACGGCGAACGCGCCGAGCACCGCGCAGGAACCGGTCAGCACGGCGAGGGCCCGGGTGAGTGCGCGCATGTCGCTCCTTGGGGAAGTGGTGTCGATGGGGACGTTTTCGAACGTAAGCAGCGCGGACGGGCGGCGGAATCCGCCGAACCGCCCGTAGCGGGCAAGCGGCGCCGACGCGACTTTCGGCGGGTTGCCAACCGGTGAACGGGTGCCGAGAATCCGACGAGACCGGTCCGTTTTTTCCAGGAGAGCGCAATGCGGTTGTTCGCCCCGGCTCCGGGCGGGGAGCGGCTGGCCCAGGCGCTGGCCGAAGGGCCCTTCGAGCGCGCCCTCACGCTCGCGATCGAGCGCAGCGGCCTCGGCCTGGCACGGCTGCGCGAACGGCTCGCGGCCTCCGGCGTGCCGGTCAGCACGACCACGCTCAGCTCGTGGCGCACCGGCCGCAGCCGTCCGGAACGGCCGGAATCGTTGCGGGCGCTGGCTTTGCTGGAACCGGTGCTGGACGTGCCGCCGGGCGCGCTGCGGGCGCTGCTTGACCTGCCGCGCACCAGCGCTCCAGTCCCGCGCGCGGCGCGCTGGGACCGGTTGTGGGAGAACCGCAGCCTGCTGCCGATGGTGCTGAACTCGTTCGAGGACTCTTCGCCGGAATCGGTCAGCGTGCACGAGACTCTGCACGTCGACGCCGGAGGACGGATGCGCAGCCTGCGGGTGCGGGAAGTGCTGCGGGCGCTGGACGAACCGGCGTTCGTGCGCATCGTGGCCCTGCGGGGGTTCACCCCGGGGCGGTCGCCGGAACTGGTGTCGGCGCGCTATTGCCGGCCCGGCTGCGTGCGGACGGCGCCGGAGCAGGCGTTTTCGGTGACGGAGCTGGTGCTGGACCATCCGCTGGCTCCCGGCGAGACGGGGATCGTGGAGTACCGGTTCGCGTTCCGCGACGAGGAGCCCGATTCGCGCTACGACCGGCGCTTCCGGCTGCCGATCGCGGAACACCTGCTGGAAGTGCGCTTCGATCCGGCCGCGATGCCCGCGGAATGCGTGTCGTACCGGCAGGAATCGCCGACCGGGCCCGAGCTGGAGACCGCCGAGGCGCGGGTGCGGCCCGGGGTGCCGGCGCACGTGATCCGGACCGGGCAGGGGCCGGGAATTCACGGAATGCGGTGGCGCTGGTGATTCGTCCACTGAGGACGCTTGAGTCCTCAATGGACGGACGACGCTTCCGTTGGGGGCGAAGCGCTTCGCGAGCGGTCGGCTACTGAGGGTTCGCCGCCTGCGCTGTCTGGCGGGGCGGCATTGCGCTGTTCGGCCCAATTTTCGATTTTCCTGACGAGTAGCCAGTTTTGGCCGGTGCGGCCCGGGTAGCCGACCCCACATGTTTCCTCGGCCTGATGAGAGCGGACGCGACGACGGCCGGAGGCGCGATGGCTGACGAGAGCCGATCGCCCGCCGGGCTGATGCGCGAGGCGCGCGCGGTGTTCGAAGAGCTGACCGAAAAGGACATCGAGTCCGTGTCGGCGTTCACCAAGGACGGCGACGGATGGAAGCTGCTGGTGGAAGTGCTTGAGCTGGAACGGGTTCCGGACACCACCAGCCTGATGGCCACGTACTGCGTGCGGGTCGACGCACAGGGCGGCTTCCTCGGCTACGAGCAGGTCCGGCGGTACGCGCGCGGCCAGGTCGACGTGTAGGAAGGGAAGGCGATTTCATGACCATGGCGACGGGACGGTCCGGTGCGAACGGTCAGCTGCAACGCGGGCCGGGCACCGGCAACCTGTACGACATTCTCGAACTGATCCTGGACAAGGGACTGGTGATCGACGCGTTCGTCCGGGTTTCGCTGGTGGGCATCGAACTGCTCACCGTGGACGCGCGGATCGTGGTGGCCAGTGTGGACACTTACCTGCGGTTCGCCGAGGCGTGCAACCGGCTGGACCTCACCCGGGCTTCGAGCGCCACGACGCTGCCCGACCTGCTGGGCGAGGTGACCGAGAAAGGCGCCAAAGGGAAGTCCAAAGGCGCGCTGACCGGTGCGGTCGAGACGTTCGCCGAGCAGTTCCAGAAGTCCAGCGACAAGGACGGCGAAGAGGCTGAGGAAAAGCCGCGCAGCCGCAGCCGCCGCAGCACCGCGAGGTCGAGCGAATGAGCACTTACCTTTACGGCATCACGTTCGCCGACCATCCCGCCGAGGTGAGCGGGCTGCGCGGCGTCGGACCGTCGGCGGCGCCCGCGCGGGTGCTCCCCGCCGGGGACAAGCTCCGCGCCGTGGTCGGCGACGTCGACGGCGAACTGCGGGCGAAACGCCGGGATCTTCTTGCCCACCAGGAGATCCTGCAGGCGTTGTGCGAAGAAGGCCCGACCTTGCCGATGCGGTTCGGTGTCGTCGCAGAGGACGATACCGCGGTGGCGGAAGAGATCGCGGCCAAAGCCGATGTCTACACCGCTGTTCTGCAACGCGTTCGCGGGCACGTGGAGATGAACGTCAAAGCCTCGCACCGGGAAGACGTCGTCCTGGGGCAGATTCTCGCGGGGGACGAGGAAATCCGGAATCTGGCCGCGACCTTGCGCGAGGACGCCGGCCGGGGGCAGGCGGAACAGGTCCGGTTCGGCGAACTGGTCGCCGGTCGGCTGGAGCAGCGCGAGCGCGAGGATGCCGACGCGATTCTCGGCTACCTGCTTCCGCTGGCGGCCGAGCATTCCCCGGGCCCGCGGGTCGACGGGTGTTTCTTCAACTGCTCATTCCTGGTGCCCAAGGAGAAACTGACCGAATTCCAGGACGCCGCGCAGCGGCTCACGACCCTGGTCGAAGAAGTGGCGGAGGTCCGCGCACAGGGACCGTTGCCGCCCTACAGCTTTGCCGAGGACCAATAGTGGGACTGCTCGGCGAACTGCTTCTGCTTCCGCTGGCGCCGGTGCGGGCCGTCGCCTGGGTCACCGGGCACGTCGTCGAGGCCGCCGAACAGGAGCAGATCGCGCAGCTGCAGCGGGAGCTGGCCGCCCTGGAAAAAGAACTGGTGGCCGGCGGCATCAGCGAGGAGGAGTTCGACCGCAGGGAAGACGAAATACTCGATCTGCTCGAAGAATTCGACCGGGGGGCTGCCGGATGAACGGAGCGAACAGATGACACCGGGAATGAAGATCGCCGCCGCCGTGGTCGGCGGTTACGTGCTCGGGAGACGGAAAAAGGCGAAACTCGCCATCACCATGGGCGCCTGGCTCGTCGGGAAGAAACTGAACCTGGACCCGAAGAAGCTGCTGTCGGACGTCACGCGCGAGCTGGCCTCGTCGCCCGAGCTGGCCGGGGTCCGCGATCAGGTGCGGGACGAGGTGCTGGGCGCGGGCAAGACCCTGGCCGCGGACATCCTGGCCCACCAGGCGGGGCGGCTGGCCGGTTCGCTGCAGGAGCACACCGGCCACCTGCGGGACAAGGCCGCTGGTCTTCCGTCGGCGGTCACCGGCCAGAAGTCCGAAAAGGACGAAGAGGAACCGGACGAGCCCGACGACGCCGAGGACAGCGGCGCGGAAGAAAGCGACGCCCCGGCTCGCGCGCGCAAGAAGCCGCGCAGCACTTCGCAAGGGGAGCGCAAGCCCGCGCGCAAGACCTCCGGCAGCTCAACGACGCGGAAACGGGCCTCCTCGGGAGGCCGTACGCAGAAGCGTTCCTCCGGTGCCGCGGGGGTGAATCGTGGCTGAAACCCGTTCTGACAGCGACGAAATCGGTCCCCTGGCGAAACTTCGGGAACTGGCTTCGCGCAATCCCGCGGCGGAGCAGCTGCTGCACGCCGGCGAGGAGTACGCGCAGGCGAAAGCCGAACAGATGATGGCCTCGGCGGGTTCCAAACTCGGGGAAGCGTCCCGGCGGCTGGCCGACGCGGGCGGCAGCGGCTCGCTGAAGGGATTGTTCAGCGCGGGCGAAAAGATCGCCGAAGGGAAGTCTCCGGTCCGGGCGGCGGTCGAGGCGGGCGGAAAAGCGATCAAGAATTCCGTGTCCGGCCTGTTCGGCAAACGCGGTTCCGGCGGCAAGAAGATCATCAACATCGTCGAGGACATCGACGTCGGCGTGCCGGTCCGCGAGGCCTACGACCAGTGGACCGAATTCCAGAAGTTCAGCAGTTTCGCCAAGGGCGTCGTCAGCGCGGAGCAGACCGGCGACACGACCTCGCAGTGGCGGTTCAAGATCTTCTGGTCGAACCGGTCGATGAAGGCCACGGTCACCGAGCAGATCCCGGACGAAAGGATCGCGTGGACCACCGACGGGGCGAAGGGCACGATCAAAGGCGTGGTGACCTTCCACGAACTCGCCCCGAACCTGACGAAGGTCCTGCTGGTCATCGAGTACTACCCGGCCGGGCTGTTCGAGAAGACCGGCAACATCTGGCGGGCGCAGGGCCGCCGGGCGCGGCTGGACCTCAAGCACTTCCGCCGGTTCGTCACGATGGCGGGCGAGGCGTCGGGCGACGGCTGGCGCGGCGAGATCCGCGACGGCGAGGTCGTGCGCACCCCGGAGCAGGTGCGCGAAGACGAGGACGGGCCCGAGCCCGAAAACGACGAGCCCGAGAACGACGAGCCCGAGAACGAAGAGCCCGAGAACGAAGAGCCCGAGAACGAAGAGCCCGAGGACGAGGAGCTTCCCGAGGAAGACGAAGACGAGGACTTCGACGAGGAAGAAGAGGACGAAGAGGACGACGACGAGCCCGAGGACGAACGTCCGCGGAGCCGCCGGGCCGTCGCGGCCCGGTGACGAGGAGGCAGCAGATGAGCGAGTCCAGCCTGTCCGCCGGGAGGCCGGCCGGAGTGTCCCGCCCGGCGGGCTCCGGCGGCGGCGCGAACCTCGCCGACATCCTGGAACGGGTGCTGGACAAGGGCATCGTGATCGCCGGGGACATCCAGGTCAACCTGCTCGACATCGAGCTGCTGACCGTCAAGGTCCGGTTGCTGGTCGCGTCGGTCGAGCGCGCCAAGGAAATGGGCATCGACTGGTGGGAGCACGATCCGTCCCTGTCGTCCGGCACGCGGCGCGAGAATCTGCTGGAGGAGAACGAACGACTGCGCGCGCAACTCGCACTCGCGCGGGGAGAGCGAGCGGAACAGTGAGCTGGTATTGCTACGCGGTCGCCGAATTCGCGGCGGAAAACCCGGCGGAAGGCATTTCCGGGCTGCGCGGCTCTCCCGTCTCCGCCATTTCCGGGACCGGGCTGACCGCGCTGGCCAGCCCGGTCCCGGACGAGGAGTTCGCCGAAACCGCGCTGCGGGAGAATCTGGAAAGCCTTCCGTGGCTGGAGGAAATCGCCCGCGCGCACCACGCCGTCGTGGCCGAGGCGAGCCGCCGGACCGGCGTGCTTCCGCTGCGGATGGCGACGATCTACCAGGACGAGCAGCGGGTGCGGGAAATGCTCGCCGAGCATTCCGCGTCGTTCGCGGAGGCGTTGCGCCGGGTCCGGGGCCATGCCGAATGGGGGGTGAAAGTCTTCGCCTCGCTCGGCGGTCCCCCGGCGCCGGAAACTCCCGCCGAGGCGCCCGCGGACGGACGTTCCTATTTGCGCCAGCGGCTTCGCCAACGCCAGACGCGAGAAGCCCGGGCCACCGAAGCGGCCGAGGTCGCCGAGCGCATCGAAAAGGAACTCGCGCAGCTGTCCGCGGACGTCCACCGGCACCGCACCCAGGATCCCGCCCTGACCGGCCGCGCCGACCGCAACATCCTCAACCTGGCCTGCCTGGTGCCCGACACCGGCCGGGACCGGTTCCTGGCCCGGCTCGCGGACCTGCGGCGATCGGACGTCGCCGGCATCGAGGTCGAGGTCACCGGCCCGTGGGCGCCGTACTCCTTCGCGGGGACCTCGTGACGGCCGCGGCGCAGGAAACCGACCGGCTCGCCCTGGTCGACCTGCTGGACCGGCTGCTCGCCGGCGGCGTGGTGCTGACCGGCGACCTCGTGCTGTCGGTCGCCGAGGTCGACCTGGTGCACATTTCCCTGCGCGCCCTGATCACCTCGGTCCGCGAAGACCGCCCGGCGCCCTGGGGAAAGGAGCCACGATGAACGAGGCCGAACGCCTGCTCGGAGCAGCGGCCGGCGTGCTGCCCACCCGCCTCGAAACCGACGCGGACACGGTCGAACGCGACCTGATGAAGCTGGTCCTGACCGTCGTCGAACTGCTCCGGCAGCTGATGGAACGCCAGGCCCTGCGCCGCGTCGAGGAGGGCGGGCTGACCGAGGCGCAGGAGGAACGGCTCGGGCTCACCCTGATGCTGCTCGAAGACCGGCTGACCGAACTCCGCGACCGGTACGGGCTTTCCGCGGCGGACCTGAACCTCGACCTGGGCCCGCTGGGGACCCTGCTGTGACCGCGCCGCCGCCGGTCAGCGGGGGTCCGGGCTGAGGCAGCCGTCCTCCAGCAACGCGAGGTCCCGGGGAATGAGGGTGGTCGACATCATCAGCTCCTGGATCAGGTTGTGGTTGAGGGTGTTGCCCACCGGGTCGCCGACCTCCTCGCGGGTCAGCCGCTCCACGCCGGAACGGGCCAGCCGGGTCCGGACGGCGGTGACCAGGTGCTCGACCTTCTTGGGCGTCCACCGCTCCTCCGGCTGCAGTTCGGCGAGCTGACCCGCGGCCGCGCGCATGGTCAGCGGTCGCGGTTGCGATTCGGACGCCAGATACCGCTGCGCGAGCACGACCAGGGCCAGCCGCTCCGCGGGGGAGAGCGCCCAGCGCTTCGGCGCCTGGGTCGGTTCCTCGTGCCGGGGGGCGGGCCGTTCGTTCCCCGGGCCGGTGACGTAGACCTCGATCAGGTGCAGCCGCCGCGGAGTCTGGACGAACACCTGGGTGAAGCCGTTCCCGAGCGGCAGGGGGTCCTCGTCCGGGAACAGCAGCAGCTCGCCCACCCGCAGCGGGACCCGGCCGGTGTTCCGCACGAACCACCGGCCGGCGTGGTGCTCCAGGATGCCCTGCTGCCTGCTGACCCGCGGGTCGTCCTCGCCGATGCACACGTGCACCTCGGGCCGGTTGCGGCCGAACAGGATCCGGTGGTTTTCCCCGGGCCCCCTCGCGTAGCCGCCGGTGAGGGCGAGCGCGAACAGCGTGCCGGGCACCGAGGAGACGGCTCCGTAGGCGAGGCTCGTGTGCGAGTCCTGGAGCGCGACCCCGGCTCGGAGCGAGTCGGCCGAAACGCTTCCCGGCCCGGTCGTCCGCGCGGGAAGGCGGTGCGGAACCGCCGGTGCCGCGGCGACCTGTGGTTCCTCGTGCGGCGCCTGGACGGCCGCCGCGGCGCGTTCGTCTTCGGCGATGCGCCGCTCGCAGTGCTCCACCAGCGGCAGGACGTCGTCGCGGCCGTGCCGCAGGGCGATCCGCAGCCGGCGCAACGCGGCGGGGAAGTCTTCGCGCTGCAGATGGTCGACGCCGAGGGTGTAGGCGTCGTGCGCGAGTTCGGACTCGTCGGCGATCGCCTGCAAGCGGGCGCGTTCGCCGTCGCCGGCCGAGGCGACCGAGGCCAGGACCGCGGCGTAGTCCAGGGCGGGGGGAGTGCCGTAGGGGCTGGTCATCACTCGCGCACCTCCGTCCGGGGGTAACCGGTCAGCAGGGGTGATTTCTGCAGCGTCTCGATGCCCGCCGCGGTCGCCTTTTTCGCCCCCGACGGCGACATGCACATCACCGCCGCCGCCTCCTCGAGGGTCAGCCCGGCGTAGAACCGCAAGACCACCACCTGGCGCTGGCGGACGGGCAGCGCGGCGAGGGCGCGGGCCAGGTCGACGACGCTTGCCGTCCGGTCGGCGAACTCGCCGGAGTGCCGGACCAGCGCCTCGGCCGTTTCCTTGCCCGGGTACAGGAAGTCGGTGATCTGCTCGCGGCGCCGGGAGTGCTGCCGCAGCCAGTTGCACATCCGGTGGTGCGCGAGCTGGAACAGGAAGTTCTCCGGCTCGTGCATCTCCCCGTCCTCCTGCAGCCATTTCGCGCACAGCACCCGGAAGACCTCCTGGGCGACGTCCTCGGCCGCCTCGGCCGAGGGCAGCATCCGGCGCAGATACCTGAGGACCCGGTGCTGGTGCCGCTCGTAGAACACCCGCAGCGGATCGGGGCCGTCGGTCACCGCGCTTCGGGCAGCCCGCCCGCCGCGGCCGGGACGACCGTCACCGACCACTCGCCTCCCGGCTCCCGGCTCGCGATCCGGCCCGAGCACCCCGAGGCGCTCAAGGTCTCGGTGACCGAAACGATCGTCTCGCCCCGTATCGCGCGCGCCGCGACGTCCGCGCGGACCCGCAGGAAATCGAGCAGCATCCGGGCGATGCTACGCGGCCGGGGAATGCGCACATAGTCGGTCTCAAGGTGGTCGATCGGCACCGGGGTCTCCCTTCGGACAGTGTCACCGGGAGAACCACCGCGACCGCCGGACAGGGACCGTGCTCGGCCGAAGTTTCTCGGAAATTTCCCGGAAGAAGCCGGTGACCAGGGCGAACGGGTCGCCGCGAGGCGCTCCGGCCGGGACTGGCGGACGGCCAATAGCGGGGTGCTCGTGCTCCGGCGCGGATTCCCCTCAGTCCTCGGTGCTGAATGGCCGAGGATCGTTTCCCGGAAGCCGGGCGCGCAAAGCGAAGTTGGCGATAACCGCGCCCACTGCCACCAGAACGGCCGCCACGAGCAACGCTTGGTGGTAACCGCTGAGGAACGCTTCGCGGAACGGGGCTCCGCGGTGCGCTTCCGCCGTTTGCCGCGCGGTGAGCACGGCTCCGATGACGGTGACGCCCAGCAATCCGCCGATCTGGCGGACGGTGCTGAAGACGGCCGTGGCCACTCCGGCCTGGCGGCCGGGCATGGCGGCCAGCACGGTCGCGGTCAGCGACGTGGTGAATCCTCCGCCGATGCCGATCACCAGCAACGGCGGCATCACCTCGGCGAAGGTCGCGTTCGCGTCGAGCAGTGCGGCGCCCGCGATGCCGGCGGCGATCAGCGCCATCGCGCCCGACACCGAGCGGTGCGCGCCGAACCGCGCGGCCGCCCAGCCGCTGAGCACCGAGCCGGCGATCATGAGCACGGCCATCGGCACGAAGGCGAGCCCGGCTTCGGTCGGCGAGAACCGCAGGACGTCTTGCAGGTAAAGGGAAGTGAAGAAGAAAATCCCGAACAATCCGAAAGCCCAGATGAACATCGTGGCGACGCCGCCGCCGAAAACCCGTTCTCCCAGCAGGCCGATGTTCAGCATCGGATGCGCGACCCGGGTTTCGACCACGGCGAAGACCGCGGCCAGCAGCACGGCCGCGACGAATCCGCCGACGATCGCCGGGGAGCCCCAGCCGGAATCGTGTCCTTCGATCAGAGAGAACGTCAATGCGAACAACGCGCCGCCGGACGCGAGCGTTCCGGCGACGTCCAGCGGCGGTTTCCGCCCGGCAGGCTTCGGCAGGCGGATCGCCCAAGCGCCGAGGGCGAGCGTGGCGACGCCGACCGGGACGTTGACGAAGAAGATCCAGCCCCAGGAGAGGTGCTGGCTGAGCACTCCGCCGAGCAGCGGGCCGACCGCGAGCGCGAGGGCCCCGACGGCGTTCCACACGCCGACCGCGTTGGCCCGCTGGCGTTCGTCCGGGTACGCGGCCGAGATGATCGCCAGGGTCGTCGGCGTGACCGCGGCGGCGCCCAGGCCCTGGCAAGCTCGTCCGGCCACCAGCATTCCCGGGCTGGCGGCCAGGCCGGCCACGAGCGAAGACAGGGTGAAGAGGCCGAGGCCGATCAGGAACAGCGGCCGCCAGCCGTGGATGTCGCCCAGCCGTCCGCCGAAGAGCAGGAAGGTTCCGAAAACCAGGATGTAGGCGCTGACCACCCATTCCAGGCCGGACACGGAAAACCGGAGGTCTTCCTGGATCGACGGCAGCGCCACGTTGACGATGTTGTTGTCGAGGTAGGCCATGAAGGTCGCGAGCGACACCGCGATCAGGGTGCAGCGCCGCCGCGCGGAATTCATGGGCTCCCCGCGCGGGCGGTCACCCTCGGCTGGTCTTCGATACCGCATCGGCGTCTTTCGGGGAATCCGCGGCGAACGGCCGGACGAGCGCCCGGGGCAGGGTCCGGGAGCCGATGGCCGCCAGCTTGTAAAGAGTTCCCGGGATCACCAGCGGTTTGTTCCGGGACAGTCCGCGCAGCGAATCCCGGACCACCTTTTCCCGGCTCACCCACGCGATTCTCGGCAAGGTTATCCCGGCGGTCAGGTCGGTGGGCACATAGCCGGGACACACCACGGTGACCGCGACCCGGGAATTCCTCGCCTTCAATTCGAGCCGGATGCTTTCGCTGAGCGAGCAGAGATACGCTTTGGTCGCGCCGTAAGTCGCGCTGTTGCGGAAAGCCGGGAGCTGGCCCGCCAGCGAGGAGATGTTGAGTATCCCGCCCCGGTCGCGTTTCGTCATCGATGCGAGCGCCGCGTGGCACAGCCGGGTCGGCGCGAGCGCGTTGACCAGCAAGGTCCGCTGCTCGCTGTCGACCGGGCAGTCGGCGAACGGCTCGGTCTCGCCGACGCCCGCGTTGTTGACCAGGAGATCGACCGGGTTGCGGTCGTCGGCCAGCCGGTTCTCCACGAGTTCGAGCCGGGCGGGATCGGCGAGGTCGGCGACCAGGACTTCGACCTCGACCCGGTGGCGCTCCCGGATGCGCTCGGCGACGGCTTCCAGCAAGGCGCCGCGCCGGGCCACTAAAACGAGGGAACATCCACGTGACGCAAGTTCCTCGGCGAAGCTCTCGCCGATTCCCGCGGACGCTCCGGTGACGAGCGCGCGCTGATATTCGCCCATCGAGCGAAGGTAACACGCGTGCGGCCCGGTCAGGTGAAGATTGGCTGCGCAGGTGTTTTGTCGCCATTGTCCTTCAACGACAATCCCGGCGGTCGAGTGTCCTCTGTGGACCTTCGAGCTGCTGCCGGAGGGGATTCGAAGAGGAACGCCGGGTAATCGGCGACCGCTGACCGAGCGCATGCTTCGCGACCGTTCGGGCGAAACGTTTCCGGCTGTTCGCACCACGGGTTTTCGCGGTGCTGGACTGTTCGAGTGAACTGCGGCGAATTCGGCTTGTCGGGCAGGTGAACGAGACTTAGCGTGACGGGAATCCGCCCGGCCGGCGCCGGATCGCGGTTCCGTTCCACTCAAGGGGGGTCGCCTTGTCCGAGTGCATTCGTGACAGCGCTGCCGCCACTATTGCCGAATTCGTCGCGGTGAGCCGTCCGGGATAGCTTTTCCGCAACGGAGCCGGATGGTGTGCGGGGTCCGCCCCGCGGTGCGGCGGGCCGGTCCGCGGGCTCGCCCGCCCGTTTTCGCCGCCGCTTGTCCAGATCGCCTTGGGGGAGGTAGCGGCCATGGGCCGGGATTCGAGGACGACCGAAGCGCGTCCGGGTTCGCCCGCGACGCTGGCGGCTTTGCTGCGAGACCGGTTCGCGTGCGGACCGGACGAACTCGCCTACCGGTTCGTCACCGGTTCGGACGCGAGCGAAGCCTGGACGTACCGGCAACTCGACCGGTACGCGCGCGCGGTCGCGGTTCGCCTGCGGCAGGAGGGATTGCGCGGCAAGCCGGTGCTGCTGGTGCACCGGCCGGGACTGGACTACGTCGGCAGTTTTCTCGGCTGCCAGTACGCGGGTGCGATCGCGGTGCCGGCGTATCCGCCGGACACCGCCCGGTCCGCCCATTCGCTGCGGCGGCTGGCGCTGATGGCCGCGGACTGCTCGGCAACGCACGCGCTGACGACCGCGGATCTGGTCGAGCGCAACGGAAATCGCGATGCCGCACCGGGACTCGGCGCGCTCCGGTGGCTGGTCGCCGACGAGGTGGACCCCGCGCTCGCCGGGGACTGGGACGATCCGGGAACCGGCGCGGATTCGCTCGCTTTCCTGCAGTACACGTCGGGTTCGACCGCGGCGCCGAAGGGCGTCATGGTCAGCAACGGCAACGTGCTGCACAATCTCGCCGCGATCCATCGCCGGCTCGGGCACGACGAGAACTCGGCGATCGTCTCGTGGCTCCCGCTCTATCACGATCTCGGCCTCATCGGATGCGTGCTGACCGCCCTCTACGCCGGGATACCGCTGCATTTCCTGCCGCCGCTGGCGTTCGCCCGGCGGCCGATGCTGTGGCTGGAAACGCTGTCCGCGACCGGAGCCACCACCTCGGGCGGCCCCAATTTCGGCTACGAGCACTGCTTGCGCAAGATCACCGAGCAGCAGCGGGACACCCTCGACCTTTCGCGGTGGCGGGTGGCCGTCAACGGCGCGGAACCGATCCGATCCGAGACTCTGGAACGGTTCGCCGAGTTTTTCGCGCCGTGCGGTTTCGACCGGCGCGCGTTCTCTCCGTGTTACGGCCTCGCCGAGGCGACCCTGATGGTGACCGCCACCGATTCGGCGGCCGAGCCGGTGCGGCGCGCCTTCGACGCGAGCACGGTGGCCGAGGGGAATCCCGCGCCGCCGACCGGCCGCTCCGGCCGCACTGCCCGGCTCGTCGGGTGCGGTCCGGCCGCGGACGGGGTCACTGTCGCGATCGTCGACCCGGAAACCCGGAAGCGGGTGGTTTCCGGTCGGGTAGGGGAAATCTGGGTCGCCGGGCCGAGCGTGGCGAGAGGATATTGGGGCAAGGACGAGGAGAACGCCCGGGTCTTCGCGGCCGCCGTCGCGGACGAGCCGGGCGCTTCCTTCCTGCGCACCGGAGATCTCGGCTTCCAGCACCAGGACGAACTGTTCGTCGTGGGCCGGGCCAAGGACGTCATGGTCGTGCAAGGGACCAACCACTATCCGCAGGACATCGAGCTGACCGTGGAGAACGCGGTCGGCGCGGCGAGAGCGAACAGCGTCGCGGCGTTCTCCGCCGAGATCGACGGCGCGGAGCAGATGGTCGTGGCCCTCGAAGCAGCCGGACGGCCGGGCGACGACTTGGACAGTCTGCTCGCGACGGTCCGCTCTCGCATCGGAGCCGAACACGCGGTTTCCCCGCACGCCGTCGTCGTGCTCCGGCCGGGCGGCCTGCTGAAGACGACGAGCGGGAAACTGCGAAGACAGGCGTGCGGCCGGGCGTTCCGGAGCTTCGGCCTGGCCGTTTCGGCGGCGAGCGTGACGCGGACTTCCGCCCCGCGCGCCGACGCGGTCCCGCCGGCCCCGCCGGCCGTGCTCCAAGCGCTCGCCGAGGCGGCGGGCCGAACCGACGTAGCGGGCCGCGGCTTCGCCGAACTCGGCCTCGAGTACCCCCAGCTCGTCGAACTGGTCCGGACCATCGAAACGCGATGGGGCATCGCCGTGCCGATCGGGCCGCTCCTGGTCGATCCCCGGACGGACACTCTGCTCGCCTTGTGCCGTCGGCGGCAGCAGCGCGCCGGCGCGACCCCGGCCGAACTCCAGCAGTGGCTGCGAGCGCGGATCGGCGACCAGCTCGGCCTCCCGGCGGCGGCGATCGACCCGGCGCTGCCGCTGGCCGAACTCGGGGTGGGCTCGCAGCAGCTGGTCGCGCTCGTCGACGAGCTGGGCTCGTGGCTCGGCTGCGAGGTGACGCCGGGCACGGTGTTCGACCATCCGACGATCCGGGAGCTGGCGCAGCGGCTCGGCCGCCCGGCTCCAGCGGCGCCGCCGGAGCGCGCGGCGGATCCTCGCGGCGAGGAACCGGTCGCGATCGTGGGGATCGGCTGCAAGCTGCCCGGCGCGGCCGACGCGCGGTCCTACTGGAAACTGCTGCTGGACGGGCGGGACGCCGTCACCGAAGTGCCCGCGCAGCGCTGGGACGCGGAGTCGTGCCCGGCCCCCGGTTTCGGCGGGTTCATCGACGGCGCGGACCAGTTCGACGCCCGGTTTTTCGGCATTTCCGCCCGCGAAGCGCAGCAGATGGACCCTCAGCAGCGCCTGCTGCTCGAGATCGCGTGGCAGTGCGTCGAGGACGCGGGCATCGCTCCGACCAGCCTGGCCGGCCGCGACGTCGGGGTGTTCGTCGGCATCAGCAGCAACGATTACGCGACGCTGCGTTCGGCCCGGCCGGACGCTCCCGATCTGTACACCGCGACCGGCAACGCGCACGCGATCGCGGCCAACCGGCTGTCCTATCTGCTCGACCTGCGAGGCCCCAGCCTGGCCCTCGACACCGCCTGCTCCTCGTCGCTGGTCGCGGTGCATCTGGCTTGCCGAAGCCTGCGCGAGCGCGAATGCGGTCTCGCGCTCGCGGGCGGCGTCAACCTCATGCTGTCCCCGATGCCGTCGATCGCCTTCGCGCAGGGGCAAATGCTTGCCCCGCAAGGCCGTTGCCGGGTGTTCGACGACGACGCCGAGGGCTACGTCCGCGGCGAGGGCGCCGGGCTCGTGTGCTTGAAACCGTTGTCGCAGGCGATAGCGGACGGCGACCGCGTTTACGCGACGATCAACGGATCCGCCGTCGCGCACGGGGGCCGCACCAACGGGCTCACCGCGCCGAGCGGTCTCGCGCAACGGCAGGTGATCCGGCGCGCGCTGGACAAGGCGGGAGTCTCGGCCGAGGAGATCGACTACGTCGAAGCACACGGCACCGCGACGAAACTCGGGGATCTGGTCGAATGGGAGACGCTGGCCGCGGTCTACGGAACCGGCCGCGCCGAGGACAAGCCCTGCCTGGTCGGCTCGGTCAAAGCCAACATCGGGCATCTGGAGGCCGCCGCGGGCGTGGCCGGCTTGATCAAGGCCGCCCTGGTCGTGCACCACGGCGAGGTGCCGCCGCAGCTGCACCTGAAAACCCCCAGCACCCGGCTGGCCTGGGCCGGATCGGGACTGACCGTGTCCACCGAGCGGACCGAGCTGCTCAACCGCGGCCCCGCCCGGGCCGCGGTCAGCTCGTTCGGATTCGGCGGCGCGAACGCGCACGTGGTCCTCGAACAAGCCCCGCGGGGAGAGCCCGCCGACCCGGCTCCGGAACGGGCCGCGCACGTGCTGTGCCTCTCCGGGCACACGCCCACCGCGCTGCGGACGCTGGCCGGCGACTACCGCCGGTACCTGGCCGCGAACCCGGAGACCAAGCTGGGCGACCTGTGCCGCGCCGCGAACACCGGACGCGCGTGGTTGCGCTATCGCGGTGCGGCAGTCGGTTCCGCCGCGGAAGACCTCGACGCCGCGCTGGCCGCCCTCGCCGCGAACACCCCCTCGACCGCGGTGGTGCGGGATGTCGACCGGGCCGAGCGCCGGAAAGTCGCGTTCGTGTTCAGCGGGCAGGGAGCGCAGTACGCCGGAATGGGACGCGAGCTTTACCAGGCGCATCCGTTGTTCTGCGAGACCATCGACCAGGCGGACCTGGTGCTGCGGCCGTTGCTCGGCTGCCCGCTCCCGGAACTGCTGTTCTCCGAGCCGGACGAGGACCGGCTGACGCGGACGCGGTACTGCCAACCGGCTCTCGTCGCGTTGGAGGTCGCGCTCGCCCGGCTGTGGATGTCCGCCGGAGTGCGCCCGGAGGCTGTGCTGGGACACAGCGTCGGGGCCTACAGCGCCGCGTGTGTTTCCGGCGCGGTCCAGTTCGACGACGTGCTCGCCCTCGTCGCCTTGCGCGCGCAGTACATGGAGGCGCAAAGCGGGAGCGGCGGGATGCTCTCCTGCCTCGGCGACGCGGAGGTCGTCCGGGCGATCGCGCTCCAGCGGCCCGAGGTCGTCGTCGCGGCGGTCAACGCGCCCGGTCGTCTGGTGCTGGCCGGACCGGCCGCGCAGCTCGCCTCCGTCCGGCGCGAACTCGAAGCGCGTTCGGTGGACGTGCGGCCCTTGCGCGTGTCGCACGCGTTCCACTCGCCGATGATGGCCGGAGCGGCTCCGCTTCTGCGCGATGCCGCCAAGAAGGTGGCTTTCTCCGCGCCGACGACCCCGTGGATCAGCGACCTGACCGGCGAAGCGGTCGGCAGCGTCGACGAGAACTACTGGGCGGACCACCTGCTCAGCCCGGTGTTGTTCGCGGACGGATTCGCCGCGTTGCAGCGGCTCGGCTGCGACGCTTTCGCCGAAATCGGGCCGAATTCGGCATTGCTCGCGCTGGGCCGCGCAATGACCTCCGACCCGGCCGAAGCGCTCTGGCTGCCGTCGCTGCGGCCGGGACGCGAGTGGGAGACCCTGCTGCGTTCGCTGGCACGGCTGCACTGCTCCGACGGCAGTGTGGACTGGGCGGCGCTCGACCGGCATCGGATCCGCGTACCCGTCGACGTCCCGTATTCCGTTTACGAACCGCAGTCCTGCTGGTTCGAGACGGCCACCGCGGGCGAACCGCCGGGGGAGCCCCGGGAGCCCGCCGCCGGGCACGATCCGGCGACCGCGGTCCCCGTCCTGACCCGGCGAAGACTCCTGCACCACCTCGCCCGGGTGTCCGGATTCGCCCCCGACCAGATCCCGCCGCACGCCCGGCTGGGCGCGGACCTCGGGTTCGACTCGCTGATGGTGACCGAGCTGCGGCGGCACTTCAGCCCGTTGTCCGAGCGTCAGGCCGAGCAGGTGCGGCAAGCGCTGGCCGAAGACCCGACGGTGGAGCAGCTGGCGGATCTCCTGGAGGCGGGCGAGGACGAGCCGCCGGAATCTCCCGCGGAGCGGACCGAATTCGAGCAGTGGCCGGAGTACGTCGCGCTGCGGCAACGCCGGCGCCAGGTCGAACTCGGCGGCCCGAATCCCTACGCCCGGCTCCACGACGGCGGCAATTCCGGGCACGCGACGATCGACGGCAAGCGCACGGTCAACTTCGCGGCGTTCAACTACCTGGCCCTTTCGCACCACCCTCGGGTCCGCGAAGCGGCCAAAGCCGCCGTCGACCGCTACGGGACCTCGGCGTCGGCGACGCCGCTGCTGTGCGGCCAGACGCCGCTGCACCGGGAACTCGCGGCCGAAATTGCCGCGTTCCTCGGCACCGAGAACGCGATGGTCTTCTCCGGCGGCCACTCGGCGAACGTGGCCATCGTCGGGCATCTGTTCGGCCCGCCGGACCTCGTCCTGCACGACCGCTGGATCCACGACAGCGTCGTGCGCGGCTGCCTGCTGTCCGGAGCGCAGCGGCAGCCGTTCCCGCACAACGACTGGGCTTCGCTCGACGACCGGCTGCGCGCGGCGCGCCATCGCCACCGCCGGGCCCTGATCGTGCTGGAAGGCGCGTACAGCCAGGACGGGGACATTCCCGACCTGCCGCGGTTCATCGAGGTCGCCAAGCGGCACGATTCGCTGCTCATGGTCGACGAGGCGCATTCGATCGGCGTTCTCGGCGCCACCGGCGCGGGCGTCGGCGAGCACTTCGGCGTCGACCGGACCGACGTCGACCTCTGGATGGGCACGCTGAGCAAAGCGCTCGGCAGCCTCGGCGGATACGTCGCCGGCCGGGCGCCGCTGATCGAATACCTCGAACACACCGCGCCGCTCTACATCTTCAGCACCGGGATTTCGCCCGCCAACGCCGGGGCGGCGCTGGAGGCCATCCGGGTCGTGAAGGACGAACCGGAGCGGGTCGCCCGGGTGCGGGAACTCGCGGAGCTGTTCCGGGCCGGGGCGAGAGCGCGGGGGCTGGACATCGGGGTGTCCCGCGAATCGGCCGTGATCCCGGTGCTCCTCGGCGCGTGGGAAACGGCGATCGCGGTGTCGAACGCACTGCTCGCCCTGGGGGTGAACGCCATGCCGATCGGGTATCCGGCGGTCGACCGCGACCAGTGCCGGCTGCGGTTCTTCGTCAACGCCGACCACAGCGAGGACGACCTGGAGCACTCCCTCGACCGGCTGGTCGAGGCCATGCGCGCGGCGGGAGCCCGGCAGTGACCGGCGAGACCGTCTTGGTGGCCGGCGCGAGCGGATTCATCGGCGGCCGCTTGGCCCGCCGGCTCGCCGGACGCGGGCATCGCGTGCGCGCGTTGGTCCGGGAGCACAGCGATCGGCGGCAGCTGGCGGACCTGCCGGTCGAGTTCCACGTCGGTGCACTGTCCGATGTGGACGCACTGGCCGAGGCGGCGGACGGGGTCCAGTGCGTGTACAACTGCGCCGGGAAATCCGCGGACTGGGGTGCGTGGAGCGAGTTCCGCGAGGTCAACGTCGAAGGCGCGGCGAACCTCGTCCGGGCCGCCGCCCGTTCCGGTACCGTGCGCCGCTTCGTGCACGTCAGCACCACCGATGTCTACGGCTATCCGAAGCGGCCCTGCGCCGAGACCACGCCGCCGCGGGACGTCGGGCTGCCGTACAACCGCAGCAAACTGCTGGGCGAACGAGAAGTGCGCCGGGCAGCTGAAGAGGGCGACGTGCCGTTGACGATCGTGCGGCCGGTGTCGGTGTACGGCCCGGGCAGCAAAGACTTCGTCATCGAGGTCGCGAATCTGTTGCTGCGGGGGCAAATGATGTATGTCCGCGGCGGCCGGGCGCCGGCTGGCCTGGCGTATGTGGACAACGTGGCCGACGCGATGATCGCCGCCGCGGCCGCCGGATCCGCGGCCGGCCGGGTCTACAACCTGCGGGACCGGGAGGAGACCACCTGGCGCGAGTACCTCCGGGTGCTCGCCGGCGGATTGGGGGTCGGCGAGCCGAAACTGAACCTGCCCGCGCCGGTCGCCACGGGGCTCGCGCTGGCCTTCGAAGCCGTTTACGGTGCGCTTCGGCTGAATGGCCGCCCGATGCTGACCCGGCACGCGGTGCATCTGTTCGAACGGAACCAGTTGTTCCCGATCGACAGCGCGCGGCGCGACTTCGGCTTGCCCGGCGAGGTGAGCTTCGAGGAGGGCATGCGGCGCACGATCGACTGGCTCCAGTCGGAAGAGGGGCGGCGACACGTCAAGCGATAGCGAGAGCCCGGTGTCCCCGTGGCTGCCCGGTTTCAGCGGAAAGACGGACGCCGCCGTGCGGCTCGTCTGCCTGCACCATGCCGGGGGAACGGCGTCGACCTACGAGGGCTGGCAACGACCGCTGGCGGAGGTCGCGCAAGTCGTTCCGGTCCTGCTGCCAGGCCGCGGGCGCCACCGCCCGGCCCGTCCGTATACCAACCTCGAACCGTTGGTATCTGACTTGGCCACGACACTGATCGAACACGGGCTCGCCGACCGGTACGCGCTTTTCGGCCACAGCATGGGCGCGTTGCTCGCCTACGAACTCAGTTGCCGCTTGCGCGATCGAGGCCACGCCGAACCTCTGCATCTCTTCGTCTCCGGCAGCCGGGCCCCGCATCTGTACGGCACCGACGCTCGACTGTTCGCTCTGGACACTGGGGGCTGCGCAAGCGCCGTGCTGCGGGCCGATCTCGCCGTCTGCGACAGCTATGCATGGACGCCGCGCCGACCGTTGTGCTGCCCGGTCACCGCGTTCCGCGGAAGCGACGATCCGCTTGCCACTGCCGCGCATGTCGAGGCTTGGCGGTCCTACACGGAGGGATCCCTGGTGGTCCGCGAGTTCTCCGGCGGGCATTTCTTTCTCGCCGGCGCGGCCAGGCCTCGCGTGCTGCACGCCGTCCGCGCCGAACTCGCGGCCCTTCGTGCTGTGGTGGAGAAGGGAGAACCGTCGTGTCCCTAGCGCTCGCGGCTCGCGATCTCGATGCCTTGGAAAGCCAGGTGCAGGCCGCCTTGCGGTCCGGCGATTACCGCGACTTCGACGTTCTCGGCCACGGCGAGGACACGCTGGTCCTCAAAGTCCGCACCGGGGAAGGAACCTTCGCCTGCAAGCGGCTCCCGCCGTTCCCGGACTACGAACGGTTCCAGCGGTATCAAGACACACTCGCCGACTACGTCCGACGCCTGCGCGCCCACGGCATCACGGTGGCACCGACCGAGTTGCGCTACCTGCCGCACGGCCGAAGCGGCGGCGTGGCGTACTGCGTGCAGGAAGCGCTCCCACCAGCGCGGCTTTGCTCGAACCTTCTGCACACCCGCGATCTCGGCTGGGCCAAGTCCTTCTTCGCGCGATACCTGACCACGATCGAGCGAGCGGCCGGCCCCACGCTGGGACTGGACGCCCAGGCCAGCAACTGGTTCGACCTCGACGGCGAACTCGTGTTCGTCGACGTCACCACCCCCTTCCTGCGAGACAGCCGCGGCCGCGAGCAGGTCGACGTGGATTTGCTGCTCACGTCGTTGCCGTGGATCCTGCGCGGCGCGGTCAAGGCGTGCCTGCTCAAGGCCGCTACCGACAAGTACTACTCGACGCGCGGAATCGTGCTCGACTTCCTCGGAAACCTGCACAAGGACCGGCTCGAGCCGCTGGTGCCGGTCTTCCTGGAGCAGGCGAACGAGGTCCTCGACAATCCGCTGAGCAGCCGCGAAGTGGCCCGCTACTACGCCGGCGACGCCCGGATGTGGGCGCTGGTGCAGCGGCTGCGCAAGGCGGACCGGTTTTGGCAGCGCACCGTGCGCCGTCGTCCTTACCCGTTCCTGCTGCCGCCCGCGATCCGCCGATGAGCGGGCGCCGGCGGGCGACCCCCGGGCGACCAGGCGGAGGTTTGGGGCCGGGAAGAGCGGGTATGGCGGCGGTATGCGACCGGGCGAGACGGAGACCAGGCCGGAAGCCGCCGGTGCGGTCCGGGCGATAGTGCTGCGCGTCGACGGGACCGAGCATCGACTCACCGTCGATCCGCGCCGCACGCTGCTGGACCTGCTGCGCGAGCAGATCGGCGACTACAGCCCCAAGAAGGGCTGCGACCACGGCCAGTGCGGGGCGTGCACCGTCCTCCTCGACGGCCGCAGAGTGCTGTCCTGCCTCACGCTCGCGCTGACCTGCGACGGCGCCGAGGTGACCACCGCCGCTGGCCTGGCCCAGGACAGCGAACTGCATTCTCTGCAACAGTCCTTCCTGGACCACGACGGGTTCCAATGCGGCTACTGCACACCGGGCCAGATCTGTTCGGCCGCCGGGTTGCTGACCGAGTTCGCCAGCGGCGCGCCCAGCCACGTCACCAAGCCGGTCGCTGACTCTCCGCAGTGGACTGACGAGGAGATTTCCGAACGGATGAGCGGAAACCTTTGCCGGTGCGGTGCCTACGCGGGCATCCTCGCGGCGGTCCGCGAGGCGGGTGAACAGCGATGAAACCGTTCTCCTACGGCAAACCCGCGACGGCGGCCGAAGCGGTGCTGGCCGTGGCGGCCGAGCCGTCGGCGATGTTTCTCGCTGGCGGCACCAATCTTGTCGACCACTTGAAGCTCGGGGTCGCCCGGCCGGACCGGCTCGTGGACCTGACCGGCCTGCTGTCGACCGAGATCCGAGAGGAAGACGGCGGGCTGGTGATCGGCGCGGGAGTCCGCAACAGCGACCTCGCCGCCGACCAGCGGGTCCGGGAGCGGTATCCGGCGCTGGCCGAGGCTCTGCTGTCCGGGGCGTCGCCGCAGTTGCGGAACATGGCCACTGTCGGCGGGAACCCGTTGCAGCGCACCCGATGCGTCTACTTCCAGGACGTCACGACCCCGTGCAACAAGCGTTCGCCCGGCTCCGGCTGCTCAGCCCTCGGCGGCTACACGCGCCACCACGCGATCCTCGGCGCGTCCGACCAGTGCGTCGCGACGCATCCTTCGGACATGGCGGTGGCCATGGCGATGCTCGACGCGCGGGTCCAGGTCATCGGCCCGTCGGGGGAGCGGGCGGTGCCGTTCCCGGAACTGCACCGGCTGCCCGGCGAACACCCAGAGCGCGACACCGTGCTCGAACACGGCGAACTGATCACCGACATCACGCTGCCCGCCACCCCGTGGTCGCGTCGCTCGGCCTACCGCAAGGTGCGCGACCGGGCCTCCTACGCTTTCGCGCTGGTCTCTGTCGCAGTTGGACTGTCCATTAAGGATGGAGAAATCGAAGACGTCGGGATCGCGTTCGGCGGCGTGGCGCACAAACCGTGGCGCGCTCGGCGGGCCGAGGAAGTCCTCCGCGGTGCCCGGCCCAGCGCCGACGTCTTCCGCGCGGCCGCCGACGCCGAACTCGCCGAGGCCAAGGCGTTGGACGGTCTCGACGGAGGCAACGCGTTCAAGATCCCGCTCGCCGCGCGCACCCTGGCCGCGGTGCTGCGCGACCTGACCGCCGAGGAGCGCGACCGATGACCGGACTGCTGGAACCGCGCGCGATCGGACGCGGGCTCACCCGCCGGGACGGCCCGGCGAAGGTCACCGGAACCGCGCCGTACGCTTACGAAGTCCCCGTCGAGGCGCCGCTGTACTGCCATCCGATCCAGGCGACCGTCGCACGCGGCCGCTGCCTGCGGATCAGCGCGGTCGAAGCCGAAGCGCTCGACGGCGTCCAGAGCTTGATCACTCCCTTCACCGCCGAGCGGCTCGCCGACACCGACGACGCGGAACTCGCGGTGCTGCAGGACTGCGAAATCCCGTTCCGCGGCCGGGTGATCGGGCTCGTCCTCGCCGAATCCTCCGAGACCGCGCGGCACGCGGCGGAACTCGTCGACGTCGAGTACGAGACCGATCCCTTCACCGTCCAGCTCGCGGCCGACGCTCCGGACCTGTACCAGCCGGACAAGGTCAACCCGAGCTTCCCGACCGACACGAGCGAGGGCGACGTCGAGGCCGGGTCCGCCGTGTCCGTGGACCAGACCTACACCACGGCGATGTACCACAACAACCCGCTCGAACCGCACACGACGACGGCATTGTGGGACGACGGCGTGCTGACGCTGTGGGATTCCACCCAGAGCGTGCACTCGGTGCGGTCCACGCTCGCGAAGGTGTTCGGCCTGCCCGCCGAGCAAGTCCGGGTGATCTGCCCGTATCTCGGCGGGGGCTTCGGTTCGAAGGGCCTGCCGCACGCCAACGTGGTGCTCGCCGCGCTCGCCGCCCGGACCGTGCCCGGCCGCCCGGTGAAGCTCGCGCTGACCCGGCAGCAGATGTTCAGCCTGGCCGGGTACCGCACGCCGACGATCCAGCGGGTCCGCCTCGGCGCCGCCCGCGACGGACGGCTGGAGTCGCTGCGCATGGATGTCGTCGAGCAGACCTCGCGGATCAAGGAATTCGCCGAGCAGACCGCGGCTCCCGCCCGGATGATGTACGCCGCGCGGAACCGGGCCACCAGCCACCGGCTCGCCCGGCTCGACGTGCCGGTGCCGTCGTGGATGCGCGCGCCGGGGGAGTGCCCGGGGATGTTCGGCCCGGAAGTGGCGATGGACGAACTCGCCGAGGCGCTCGGACTCGACCCGATCGAGCTGCGGGTGCGCAACGAACCGGAGCGCGATCCCGAGACAGGTCTCCCGTTCTCCAGCCGGAACCTGGTCGAATGCCTGCGCACCGGAGCCGGACGCTTCGGCTGGAACGAGCGCGACCCGCGGCCGGGCGTCCGCCGCGACGGGCCGTGGCTGGTCGGCAGCGGCGTCGCGGCCTCGGTGTACCCGGCGAAGCGGATGCGCGGGTCCAGCGCGACGATCCGCTGCGAGAAGGGCCGCTACGCCGTCGAAATCGGCGCGGCTGACCTGGGGACGGGCGCGTGGACGATCCTGCCGCAGATCGCGGCGGATGCACTGGACGTGCCCGTCGAGTCGATCGACCTCCGGATCGGCGACACCGCTTACCCGAAAGCCACCGTGGCCGGCGGCTCGACCGGGACCGCGTCGTGGGGCTCGGCCGTGGTCGCGGCCGCGCGGGCGTTCCGGGAAAAGTACGGCTCCGACCCCGGCGACGGCGACGAAGCACAGGCGGAAACCCCGGAAAACCCGGCCGAGAAGCAGTACTCCATGTACGGCTTCGGCGCGCAGTTCGCCGAGGTGCGGGTCGACGCCGACACCGGCGAGGTCCGGGTTTCACGGCTGCACGGCACGTTCGCCGTCGGCCGGATCGTCAACCCGGTCACCGCGCGTTCGCAGCTGCTCGGCGGCATGACCATGGGCCTGTCGATGGCGCTGCACGAAAACAGCGTCCTCGACCCGCGGTTCGGGCACGTCGTCAACCACGACCTCGCCGAGTACCACATCGCGACGAACGCCGACGTCGAAGACCTGCGGGCGCACTGGCTCGACGAAACCGACCCGCACCTCAATCCCATGGGCAGCAAGGGAATCGGCGAAATCGGCATCGTCGGAACCGCGGCGGCGATCGCGAACGCGGTCCACCACGCGACCGGGGTCCGGGTGCGCGAGCTGCCCATCACGCTCGACAAGCTGCTGCCCGGCTTGCCCGGTGCGGCTGGATAGGACTGGGCAAGCCGGGCAGGAACCCGCACTGCTCCGCAACCGGAGCGCCCGTCCCGTGACGCTCGGCGACGCCGTGCCGATCGGCAGGTGCAGTTCTCCGGTGCCCACCAGGACGGTCGCCATCTTGGCGGACGACCGGGCCGCGGAAACGCCCTTCCCAGCGCGGCTCTGCGTGCGGGATCGCGGCCTGGGAAGCCCCCACTGGCGGGCTCCCAGACCGCGAAGGGGTCACGCCTTGCTGCGCAGCACCTCGAACAGGCTGGTCCAGCTGTCCCGCCCGTGCCCGGCGGCGACGGCGCGGTCGTAGTGTTCCTTCACCGCCGCCGGCAGGGCCACGTCGATGCCCGCGTCCCGGCTCGCGGCGAGGACGTGGTCGGCCGTCGCGCCCATCATCTTGGCGTTCGCCCGGTCGCCGGGGTGGCTGCCGCCGTCGACGTTCTTCGCCGCCTCGTCCAGCGACGTCTGCACCAGCGTCAGCAGTTCCGTCGCGTACGGCACGAGCGTCGCGGCGGACACCCCGGCCGTGCCGGCGAGCGCGGCGGAGTGCAGGAACGCCGACAGCGTGGTGAGGAACAGGTCCAGCAGCGACTGGTAGTACAGCTGCGCCAGGCCCGGGTCCGCGCCCCGGTAGTCCGGCCGTCCGATGACGCGCAGGGCCGGTTCGACCCGCTCGAACGTCTGCTGCGCGCCGCTGTAGAACACGAACGAGCCCTCGGTGCCGACGACCGGCGCGGGCACCATGATCCCGCCCGCGATCATCTCCGCTCCGCGCGCGGCCAGCCATTCCGCGGCGACGCGGGTCCGCTCCGGCGTGTCCGAGCTGAGATTCACCACGATCTTCCCGCGCAGCGCGTCCTCAGTCGGCGCGAGAATGTCGTACATCGCCTGGTAATCGGTGAGGCTCAGCAGCACCAGTTCGTTCGCCGCCAGTGCCTCGGAGACGGTCGCCGCGTGCTTCGCGCCCTCGGCCACCAGCCCGTCGGCG
The DNA here is from genome assembly GCF_046195355.1 of Amycolatopsis sp. VS8301801F10. NCBI lineage: Bacteria > Bacillati > Actinomycetota > Actinomycetes > Pseudonocardiales > Pseudonocardiaceae > Amycolatopsis > Amycolatopsis sp. VS8301801F10. The sequence continues at coordinate 4,497,782 of NZ_CP176065.1, forward strand.
CGGCTCGCGGTGCGGTTCCACACCGTCACCTCGTGGCCCGCCGCCAGGTAGGCTCGCACCATCGCCTGGCCCATCGGGCCGAGGCCGATCATCGTCACATTCACCGGATTCTCCTCAGTTCTTCAGCAGTTCGATGACGCTCGTGAGGTTTTCCGCGCCGTGGCCGTCGGCGGCCCGGCGCAGGAGCAGCTGGTGCAGCGGCGCGAGCAGTTCGGCGCTGACCCCCTGGTCGGCGGCGGCCAGCGGCAGGTTTTCGAACCCGGCGGCCTGCATCCCCAGGTTCGACACGACGTTCTGGGTGTAGTCGCCGCTGTCGATCTCCGCCGCGGCGGTTTCGGCGAAGCTGCCCATCGCGGTCAGCCATCCGCTCAGCAGCGGCGCGAATTCGACCGCCGAGAGCCCCTCGCTGCGGATCAGCGCGTAGGCCTGCAAGATGCCGATGAACTGGCCGTACATCCCGGACAGCAGCGCGAGGTCGTGCAACGCGGCCAACCCAGGGTCTTCGCCGACGTAGTTGCTGCCGCCGAACGTGTCGAACGCGTCGCGGTGCGCGTCGAACACGTCTTTGGGCCCGCTGTAGAACACGAACGCGCCCGGCTGCCCGATCATCGGCGGCACCGCCATGATGCCGCCGTCGAGGAACTTCCCGCCCCGCTCCGCCACCCATTCGCCCAGTTCGCGGGCCTGCCGAGGGGTGCCGTTGGTCAGGTTCACCACCGTCCGGCCCGCGAGCGAGGCCGTCTCGAGCACCTCGCGCACCGACGCGTCGTCCAGCAGGCAGACGATCGTCAGCTCGTTCGCCGCGATCGCCTCCGCGGCCGACCCCGCCGCCGCCGCACCCCGCTCCACCAGCGGTTTCGCCTTGTCCGCCGAGCGGTTCCAGACCGTCACCGGCCGTCCCGCTCCCAGCAGCGCACCGGCCAGCGCGCTGCCCATCGCCCCGAGCCCCAGCACGGTCGCCGAGGCCGTGTTCCCGGACATGTCGTCCCTCCCGTTCGTCGCTCTGCCGACCACGGTGCCGGGCGCCGCGCACGGTTCGCTGGGGGTCCGCGCACGGAGGCGGTTACGGTGGATCCGTGCGATTCGGCATCCTGGGGCCCTTGGCCGTGAGCAGCGACGACGGACGGCCGGTGCGGGTACCCGAGGCCAAGGTCCGGACCCTGCTCGCGGTCCTGCTCGTGCACGAGGGCCGTCCGGTGTCCGCGGACCGGCTGGCGGACGACCTGTGGGGCGAGCAGCTGCCCGGCAACCCGGTCAACACCCTGCAGACGAAGGTCTCGCAGCTGCGCCGGGCGCTGGAGCGCGCCGAACCCGGCTCCGGCCGCGCGCTGGCATATCAACCGCCCGGGTACGTCCTCCGGCTCGACCCGGAGGCGGTCGACGCCGGCCGGTTCCGTGCGTTGCTCGCCGACGCGGGCGCGGCGGACGACCCGCGGTCGAAGGTCGAGCTGCTCACCGAGGCGTTGGCGTTGTGGCGGGGCCCGGCGCTCGCCGAGTTCGCCGACGAAGCCTTCGCGCAGCCGGTGATCCAGCGCCTCGAGGAGGATCGCCTTGTCGCGCAAGAAAACCTCGCCGACGCGCGGCTCGCGTTGGGCGAACATGCCGCGCTGACCGCGGAACTCGCCGACCTCGTCCGGCAGCATCCGCTGCGGGAACGCCTGCGGGCTCTCCAGCTGCGCGCGCTGTATGCGGCCGGACGGCAGAGCGAAGCGCTGGCCTCCTACGACGAACTCCGCCGCCGGCTCGCCGACGAGCTGGGCCTCGATCCCGGTCCCGAGCTGACCGCGCTGCACCGGTCGATCCTGGCGCAGGATCCGGCTCTGACCGCGGTCGCCCCGCAGCTTCCGGTGCCGCTGACCGAACTGGTCGGCCGGACCGCCGCGGTCCGCGCGGTCAGCACGCTCGTCCGCGAATCCCGCCTGGTGACGCTCACCGGGCCCGGCGGCGTCGGCAAGACCCGGCTCGCGCTGGAGACCGCGCACCGGCTCGGCGGAGAGTTCGCCGCGGGCGCCTGGCTCGTGGAGCTGACCGGCATGGACCGCCACGAATGCGCGCTGAGCCAGTGCCCGCCGGTCGAGTGGGTGGTGGAGGCGATCGCCGCGACGCTGGGGATCCGGGACGCGGCGGCGCCCGCCCCGGCGGATCCGGCCGAACGGCTGGCCGAATCCTTGCGCGGCAAGGAAACCCTGATCGTGCTGGACAACTGCGAGCAGCTGATCGAGCCGGTCGCCGCGACCGCCGGGCGGCTGCTGGCCGCCGCGCCCGGGCTGCGGATTCTCGCCACCAGCCGGGAACCGCTCGGGCTCGCCGGGGAAACGCAGTTCCCGGTGCCGCCGCTGGACCACGACAGTGCCGCGCAGCTGTTCATCGCCAGGGTTGCCGACACTGGGTACACTGTGGACAGTTCCGATGCGGCCGCGGTCGCCGAGATTTGCCGGAAGCTGGACGGATTGCCGCTCGCGCTCGAACTCGCCGCCACCCGCGTGCGCGCGCTGGGCGTACCGGAGCTGCTGCGCCGGCTGGACGACCGGTTCCGTCTGCTGGACACCACTCGCCGCGGAGTGCCCGCCCGGCAGCAGACGCTGCGCGCGATGATCGACTGGAGCTGGGAACTCCTGAGCGAACCGGAACGCCTTGTGCTGCAACGGTTGTCGGTGCACACCGAAGACTGCTCGCTGGACGCGGCCGAGGCGGTCTGCGCGGGCGGCGGAGTCGCGGAAGGCGAGGTTCTCGGTCTGCTGGCGAAGCTCGTCGACCGCTCGCTGGTCGTGCCCGCGAGCACCGGCGTGCCGCGGTACCGGCTGCTCGAATCGGTGGCGGCATACGGCCTGGAGCGGCTGCGCGAAGCGGGGGAAGCCGAGCACACGCGGCGACGGCACGCGGAGCACTACGTCCAGCTCGCCGGGGCGGCGGACGCCGGTCTCCGCGGCCGGGACCAGCGGCGATGGCTGCAGCGGCTTGACGCGGACCTGCCGAATCTGCGTGCCGCGGCGGAGAATCTGGCCGGGTGGGGGAGCGCCGACGACGCGTTGCGGCTGGCGAACCGGCTGGCCTGGTACCGCTTCCTGCGCGGCCGGATGGCCGAAGCGATGCGTTCCCTGCGCGCCGCGCTCAGCCTGCCCGGCGGCGACCCGGACCTGCGCACGGAAGCGCAGGCGACGCTCACCGCGCTCGGCGTCCTCGCGGGCGACCGGCCCGACTGGCGTCCCGTGGCCGAGCAGCCGATGAGCGCACGGGCCAAGTGGTTCCTCGGCTACGCACTGTCCACAGTGGCCGATCTGCCCGGCGCCGAACCGCTCACCCTGGACGCGCTCGCCGCCTTCGAAGCCGCCGACGACCGATGGGGGATCGCCTCGGCCAGCGGCGACCGGGCGAGCCAGGTTCTGGCGAGAGGCGACGTCGCGGGAGCGCGGCGGTACGCGGATCGCTGCGCGGAACTGTTCGCTGAAATCGGCGACAAATGGGGTCAGCTGCAGGCGATTTTCGCGCAAGGCATTTTAGGGACGCTTTCCGGGGATTACGCGCGAGCCGAGGCTGGCTACACCGAAGGACTGCGGATCGCCGAGGAATTGGGCTTGTGGCCGGAGGCGTCGTACCAGTTGTCGTGGCTGGGGCGGGTCGCGTTGCTGCGCAAGGATTTCCCCGCAGCCCGCGAACTGCACGAACGGGCGCGCGAGGTGGCCGCCGAGCACGGCTTCACGCCGGGGGAGATGTATGCGCTGACCGGGCTGGCCCTCGGCGCCCGGCGCGAGGGCGACCTCGATCTCGCCGAGAAGCATTTGCGCACGCTGCTCGAATGGAACAAGCAGGTCGATTTCGAGCCGGGCAACACGTTGATCCTCGCCGAACTCGGTTTTGTCGCCGAATTGCGCGGCGATCCGGAGACCGCGTTGCGGCGGCAGCGGGAAGGCTACGAGATCGCCCGCCGGACGGAGGATCCGCGCGCGATCGCGTTGGCGTTGGAGGGTTTGGCGGGAGCGCACGCACTGGCCGGCGCGGCTCGCGAAGCCGCGCGTCTGCTGGGCGCGGCCGCGGCCTGCCGGGCCGGGGTCGGAGCCCCGCTGCCCGCGGCGGAGCGGGGAGACGTGGACCGGATCACCGCCCGCGCGAGCGAGATCCTCGGCGCGGCGGAGTTCGCGGCCGAGTTCCGCGCGGGCGGCGAACGGGGGTCCTCAGAAGACCGGCCGCTGGCTGCCGTACCCGGTAGCCTGCTCGAAAGCATGCGCGGCCCGCAGCAGCCCTAGCTCGCCTCGCAGCGGCGCGATGATCTGCAACCCGACCGGGCGGCCGTCGCCGGTGAACCCGGCGGGCACCGACAGCGCCGGGCAGCCGGTCGCCGAGATCGAGTACGCCGAGCGCATCCACTCCAGATAGTCGTGCATCGGTTGCCCGGCAACGGTTTCCGGGTACTCCCATTCCACCGGGAACGGCGGCAGCTGGCTCACCGGCGCGAGCAGCAGGTCGTACTGGGTGAAAAACTCGCGCATCCCGGTGATGAGCTGCAGCTGCCGCGTCTGCGCGTTCGCGAGGTCGGCCCCGGAAAGCGTTGCGCCGAAAGCGATGTTGCCGGCGAGTGTCTGCTTCATCTTGTCCGGATGTTGTTCGAGCAGTCTCCCGAATCCCGCGTGGAAAAGCCATCCGCGCAGGGTGCGGAACACCTCGTCGGCCGCGGCGAGGTCCGGGCAGGCTGGTTCGACGAGGCAGCCGAGGTCGGCGAACACCTTCACCGCCGGTTCCAGCACCGCGGTGACCGCCGGGTCGACCGGCAGGCCGCCCAAATCCGGCGACCACGCCACGCGCAGGCTGGTCAGGTCGGCTTCGAGAGACCCGGCGAAGGGCGCCGCGGGCTGGTCGAGCGCGATCGGGTTGCGCTCGTCGTACCCGGCGATCACGGACAGCAACAGCGCGACGTCGCCGACCGTCCGCCCCATCGGCCCCTGCACGCCCAGCGCTTCCCAGGGCAGCGTCGCCGGCCAGGTCGGCACGCGGCCGGGCGACGGACGCAAGCCGACGACGTTGCAGAACGACGCCGGATTGCGCAGCGAACCGCCCATGTCGCTGCCCTCGGCGAGCGGCTGCAGGCCCGCGGCCAGCGCGGCCGCCGCCCCGCCGCTGCTGCCGCCCGCGGACAGCTCCCGCCGGTACGGGTTGCGCGTTGCCCCGAAGACCGGATTCATCGTGTGCGAACCGGCCCCGAACTCCGGCACGTTCGTCTTGCCGAGCGTGATCGCGCCCGCGTTCCGGATCCGTTCGACGACGAGCGTGTCGCTGTCCGGCACGTGGTCGGCGAAAATGGGGGAGCCGTAGGTGGTGCGGACGCCGGCGACGTCGTGCGTGTCCTTGTGCGCCACCGGAATCCCGTGCAGCGGACCGGCTTCCTCGCCGTGCGCGAGCCGTTCGTCGGCAGCCGCGGCCTCGCGCAGCGCGCGCTCGGCGGTGAGCGTGACGATCGCGTTGATCTGCGGGTTGACCTGCTCGATCCGGTCGAGATGCGCCTGCAGCACCTCCCGCGCGGACAGCTCGCGGACGCGCAGCCGCCGGGCCAGCTCGCGGGCGGGCAAGTAGCAGATCTCCTCAGCGCTCACGGGCTTTCCCTCTCCTGCCGCTGGTGTCCGTTCGAGACGTCAGCTTCGCGCCTGGTGCTGGCCTCGGACAAGACCTGCTCGACAAATGACGGAATCAGCCAGAGTATTGGCTGATGACGGCAACGCTGGACCCGCTCGACCGCCGAATCGCCGGCGCGCTGCAAGTCGACGGCCGCGCGTCCTGGCGGCGGATCGCCGAGGTCCTGGACGCACCGGAACGCACGGTGGCGCGGCGCGGGACGCACCTGCTGCGCACCGGCGTCGTGACGGTGGTCGCCGTTTCGCCGCACGGCGTCCCGCTGCTGGTGCGCGGCCGCTGCCGGGCCGGACTCGGCCGTCCCGCGGGCACCGCGCTCGCCGGACGGCCGGAGACGAGCTTCTGCTACCTCATCACCGGACAGGGCGAACTGGTCGCCGAGGTCTTCTGCGACCGCAACCGGCTGCCGACGTTCATGTTCGACGAAATGGCCGCAATCCCCGGCCTGCACGATCTGACGGCCGATACCGTCACGCGCTACTACCGCACGATCCACGAATGGCAGCCCGGCCTGCTCAGCCCAGCCGAAACGACGGCGATCTCGTCGCTGCCGCAGCCGACCCCGCAGCCCCGGCAGCCGGACGGGGTGGCCTTCAGCAGCGACGAACGCGCCATCGTGCGCGCGCTGCGCGAGGACGGCCGCCGAAGCCACGAGGAACTCGCCCGCGCCGCCGGTATCTCGGAATCGACCGTCCGCCGTCGGCTGGAAGCGTTGCGGCGCGAGGAAAAGGTGTTCATCCGGGCAGTCGTGGAGCCAGCCGTGCTCGGGCTGCCGGTCGAGGCGCTGCTGTGGATCCGCTGCCGCCCGCACTACGTAGACGACATCGGCCGCGCCCTGCTGGGCTCGCGCTACGTGCGCTACGCGGCGGCGATGACCGGCGAGTATCAGCTGCTGGCTGACGTGACCTTGCCCGACATCGCCGCGTTGCACGAGTTCGTCGGCAGCTCCGGCTGGTCCAGGCAGGCGGATTCGGTGCATACCGGGGTGGTGCTGAAGGCGTTGAAGCGCAGCAGCGTTCTCGCGCCGGAGCTGCGCTCCTGACGGTTGCCTGCGTTTTCAGCCTGGTTCAGCACGGTGGCGACGCGCGGCGGTGCAGTACGCCGGACCGTTGCGTCGCGGGGTTGAGTGCGACGCAACGGCCCGTCCGCGAGTTGTGCCTACGGCGGTTGCCCGCGTTCCTCGAGCCCGCTGAGCAGCGGCAGTGCGTCGTTTGGTCTGCCCGCGAGCCGTCCGGTGTCGCGATAGAGCTGTGCCCTCGGCGGTTAGCTCGGCGTTCCTCGAGCCCGCTGAGCAGCGGCGATGCGTCGCTTGGTCTGCCCGCGAGCCGTCCGGTGTCGCGATAGAGCTGTGCCGTCGGCGGTTAGCTCCGTTCCTCCAGCCCGTTCAGCACCGGCGGCAACGCGCGGCGGTGCAGCACGCCGAGCCGTTGCGTCGCCCGGGTCAGCGCGACGTACAGCTCAGCCGCGCCGCGCGGTCCGTCCGCCAGGATCCAGTCCGGGTCCACGAGAAGCACGGCGTCGTACTCCAGCCCCTTCGTCTCCGACGGCGGCACCGCACCCGGCACGTCCGGCGGCCCGATGACGACGCTCGTCCCCTCGCGCCCCGCCTCGTCCCGGACGAATTCCTCGACCGCCGCGGGCAGTTCGTCCTCGGCGACCTTCCGCGACCACGGCCGCACCCCGCACGCGCGCACCGATTCCGGCGGCTCGACCCCGGGCGCGAACTCCGCCAGCACCGCGCCCGCGACGGCCATGATTTCCGCCGGGGTGCGGTAGTTGACGGTGAGCGAACGGTAGGCCCAGCGGCCCGGGACGTATGGATCCAGCATCGTGCCCCAGTCCGTCGCACCCGCCGCCGACCGCCGCTGCGCCAGGTCGCCGACCACGGTGAACGACCGGCTCGGGCACCGTCGCATCAGCGCCCGCCAGTCCATTTCGGACAGTTCCTGCGCCTCGTCGACCACGACGTGCCGGTAGGTCCAGTCGCGGTCCGCCGCGGCGCGTTCGGCGAGGTCGCGGGTGTCGGACTCGACGAAGCGCTCGGCCAGATCGGTGTCGTAGAGCAGGTGCTCCGCGGACAGGCCGATGTCCTCGTCCATCTCCTCGCGGTCGAGCCGCATGATGTCCAGCACGCCGGCCGCGTACTCGGCCTCCGCCTCGCGTTCGGCCTGGTCCTCGCGCTGTTTCGCCCGGCCCGGCGCCTTGCCGAGGAGGTCGATCAGCTCGTCCAGGAGCGGGACGTCCGACACCGTCCAGGGCGCGCCCGGTTCGCGCAGCAGCGCCGGGCTGGCGCCGGCCGCGTCGAGCCGAGCGGGGGAGGAGTACAGCGTGGTGAGGAGGCTTTCCGGGGTCAGGACGGGCCAGAGACGGTCGATAGCCTTGACGAAGGCCGGGTCGGCGAGGAGTTCGTTGACGAGCGTGGAACGGAGGTCCTCCCATTCCTCCTTGTCGTCGCGCGTGAGCCAACCGCGCCCGATGCGCGACATGGCGCGTTCGGTGAGCACGTACGTGACGATCTCGACGAACACCGCCCGCGCCTCGTTGTGCGGCCGCCCGCTCTGCCGCGCCTCGTCGCGGGCCCACTCGGCGGTGGCCGCGTCGATCCGGACGGTGGTGTCGCGCAATTCGATGAGAATGGGTTCCTCGGGCAGCTCCTGCCGGTCCGCTATCGCCGCGTCGAGCACGTCGAGCATCCGCAGAGATCCCTTGAACCGCGCGGCTTCCGGCTCGTCCTCGGCGTGCGCGTGCAGCCCCGGAAGCAGCCCGCCCGGGGTGGTGAACACCACGTCGGACTCGCCGAGCGACGGCAGCACGCGGCCGATGTGGTTCAGGAACGCCGGATTCGGCCCGAGGACGAGCACGCCGTGGCGCTCCATCCGCTCGCGCTGCGTGTAGAGCAGATACGCGACGCGGTGGAGCGCCACGACGGTTTTCCCGGTTCCTGGCCCTCCCTCAATGACCAGGACGCCCGGGTGGTCGAGCCGGATGATGCGGTCCTGCTCGGCCTGGATCGTCGCGACGATGTCCCGCATCCCCTCGCCGCGGGGCGCGTTGACCGCGGCCAGCAGGGCGTCGTTCACCTCGCCGGCGCCAGGCTGCCCGAAAACCTCGTCGGTGAACGAGGTGATGCGGCGGCCGCGCGTGTGGAACTGCCGCCGCCGCCGCATGTTCTCCGGCGTGGCCGCGGTCGCGGTGTAAAACGCACTGGACGCCGGAGCACGCCAGTCGAGAAGGACGGGTTTGTACTCGTCGTCCTCGTCGAAAAGCCCGATCCGGCCGATGTAGAAATGCTCGCCGTCGAGCGGGTCGAGCCGCCCGAAACACAACCCGGAGTCCGCGACCGACAACCGCCGCGTTTCGCGAGCGAGCGCGCGCACCTCGACGTCGCGCTCGCCCGGAGTCTCGTCGTTTCGTTTGAGGGCAGCGGTGTAGCGCTCCTTGACCCGCTCGCGCTCTCCGTCGAGCCGCCGGTACAGGCCGGCGACGTAGTCCTGTTCGGACCGCAGTTCTTCTTCGTACCCCTGAGTTGACAAGTGCCCCTCGCTGGTGTTAATCTGAAACCAGATTCGGCGCGAACTTCTGATTGCCTGGTGAAGACGCGTCGATTTTTTATTGTCCACCTTCTGTCAAGTGGCTGCGTGGACTGGTTGTTTTCTGGCGGCTTTGGCGGCTATTCCGGCTTCCGGCCTGGAGCGGCGACGGTCGGCGGGTTGCGTGGGTCGGCGGGTTGCGTGGGTCGGCGGGTTGCGTGGGTCGGCGGGTTGCGTGGGTCGGCGGGTTGCGTGGGTCGGCGGGTTGCGTGGGTCGGCGGGTTGCGTGGCACGCTCTCCCGAGCCGAGCCGAGCCGAGCCGAGCCGAGCCGAGCCGAGCCGAGCCGAGCCGAGCCGAGCCGAGCCGAGCCGAGCCGAGCCGAGCCGAGCCGAGCCGAGCCGAGCCGAGCCGAGCCGAGCCGAGCCGAGCCGAGCCGAGCCGAGCCGAGCCGAGCCGAGCCGAGCCCAGGCGCAGACTGGATTCGTCGGGCGGGGAGGTCAGGCAACGGCGGGCAAAACCGAGCCGGTGCGTGTGCCAGGCGGTGGTGCGGCGTACCTGGCGAGCTTTGCGGCCGAGCCGAGTCCGTGGTGCACCACGACCGTGCCGTGCCGTGCCGTGGCGCAGCGGGCTTCGGCCAAGGGCGAGCGTTCAGCTGTGGCTGGCGAACCCCTGGCGCGGCGCGCCTACCGGCGATGGGCTAAGCAATGCCGAACGGGCTGGGCCGTCGCGGACGGCTGCGCGAATCGGGCCGGGCGGAGGCGAGCGCGGAGCCGAACAGGGCGCGGGTCGAACCGGGCGCGGGTCGAACCGGGCGGATTGGCATCGTCTGGCGATCGAGCCTGCCGACCTGACGCGGCGTCGCGGGACGGGCCGCAGATCGGGGTCCGTCCGGCTCGCGACGGCGTCAGCGGTGTGGCCAGTGTCGAAAAGCCGCGCTGTCGCACCCAGAACCAGCCTCAAGGTGCCGGAAACACGCGAACCAGCCGCAGACTCGCGTGCGGTGCTGCCGTGGAAGCCGACCAAGAGCGAAACCGACGAGACCAGCCGGGCGGCGAACGACCGGGCCCGCGCATGGGCGCACAACGAACCGCGCGCATGCCGGCCGCCAACCGTCGATACCGGCGGAGCGCGATCTCTCGTGCCGCTGTGGACCAGCGGCGCAACCAGCGCACCGGTCCGCAACGCCGCAGCGATCACGTGCCACACCAAGGCATTCGTAGCGAGGTCGTGCCACGCCCCGATGGGCTTCCGACGATCGCGCCGCAAAACCCTTGCCCGCCCGACAATCCCGCACGCCCCCAGCCCTGCTCCCGCCCGCACCAACCGCACGCCCGCCCCCGACAGCTCGATTTCCCGATCGAGCAGCGATTCTGCGCCATCCCCCGGGGCTTGCGGCAAGCCCCGGGGTGCGCTATATCTTGAAAAGGGCGGAGGAAATCATTTCTTACCCAGCGCGGAATCCCGCGCGGTTCACGGCTGCTTCGCCGACGCCCAGTTCCGCACCACCGGCCGGTAGCCCTCCGGTTTGTCGCCCACCTTCGCCCCGGAGTTGACCAGCCACGACTGGTACTCCGGCGTGAACATCCGGTACGGCCCCGCCGGAGGCACCTCGCTCGCGCGGTCGAGTGCGTCGCGCGCCTCCGCGGGCAGGGTGAAGTCGAGCGCGTGCATCGTCGCGTCCAGTTGCTCCGCGCTGCTCGCCCCGACGATCGCCGACGCGACGCCCGGTTGTGTCGCCACCCAGTTGATCGCGACCTGCGCCATCGTCACGTCCAGCTCGCCGGCGACCGTCTCGAGCGTTTTCAGCAGCTCCCACTGGCGCGTGGTCCAGTTCCCGGCGGTGCCCTCCCCGGTCAGCCGTCCCTCGCCGGTGAGTCCGGCCGCCGAGCTGCGGTACTTGCCGCTCAGGAATCCGCTGCCGAGCGGGCTCCACGCGGTGATTCCCATCCCCAGCTCCAGACCCGCCGGGACGTGCTCGGTTTCGATCGTCCGCTCGATCAGCGAATAGGGCAGCTGCAGGCTGATCATCGGCGGCAGCGAATGCGCGTCGGCGAGCGTCTGCGCGCGGCTCGCGTACCAGGCAGGCACGTCGGACAGCCCGGCGTACCGGATCTTTCCCGCCCGCACCAGGTCGTCGAACGTGCGCAGCACCTCCTCGACCGGCGTGATCCGGTCCCACGTGTGCAGCAGGAACAGGTCGAGATACTCGGTGCCCAGCCGGCGCAGCGACGCCTCCACCGACCGGATCATGTGCTTGCGGCCGTTGCCGCCCGCGTTCGGATCGCCCGGGCCGACGCTGTTGGTGAACTTCGACGCCAGCACGAGCCGCTCCCGGCCGCCCGTCTCGGCGATGAACTTGCCGAGCAGCCGCTCGCTCTCGCCCGCGGTGTAGAAACCCGCGGTGTCGACGAAGTTGCCGCCCTCCTCGACGTACTTGTGGAAGATCGGCCGCGCCTGCTCCTCGGACTTCCCGTAGGCGGCGTGGAACCCGTCGACGCCGAAGTTCATCGTGCCGAGCGCGAGCCGGCTGACCCGCAATCCGGACCGGCCGAGCAGGTAGTACTGGTCAAGAGACATCGGGGTCCTCGCTCCGTTCCCGAAACACGCGCGGGGCCGTCCCCGCCTGGCTCGGCCAGGGTGCCCGCGGAAAAATGGACCAGCAAGTCCAAAAATCAGCGGACGGCGCCCGGATGCGTTCGGCACTCAGGGGGAAGCACCGCTCGACCCGTTCGCCACGGGCCGGCTCGAGCGATGCGGCGGGCACAAGCCGACCTCGGCCGAGGCGGCTGGGGGATCGGGCCGCGCTGAGGAAATCGACGTTGGCGGAGTCGGGGGCTGCATAGGAGCAAGCCGACGCGCGCTCGATGCGGTGCTAGCGAGCGCACTGCACCGGCACAATCCGACATCGACAAACGATCCCGGTCCATCGCGAGCCTGCCGAAAACCTCGGCATCAGCAAACAACCACCACGAGCCGCCGCAGCCCGAGCCGAATGTTCCGCACCGAATAATCCACCCCGAAAAGCCCGACTTCCCTTACCCGCCAACCACTTCCCGCCACCCCGCCGCCCACCCGGCTCAGCCAGAGCCCCGGCCCGGCTCGGCCAGAGCCCCGGCCCGGCTCGGCCAGAGCCCCGGCCCGGCTCGGCCAGAGCCCCGGCCCGGCTCAGCCAGAACCCCGGCCCGCCTCAACCCGACCCGACAGCACCCCGGCCGGGACGTAGGCTGCAAGGCATGCCGTCGAACGTGATCAGCCTCCGCGGTGTGCGCACTCACAACCTGGCCGACGTGGACGTGGACATCCCGAAGCACCAGCTGGTCGCGGTCACCGGCGTTTCGGGGTCCGGCAAGTCGTCGCTGGCGTTCGCGACGCTCGCGGCCGAGTCGCGGCGGCAGTTGTACTCGACCATGCCCGCGTTCGTCCGCACCAAACTGCCGCACGATCCGGCTCCGGAGGCCAGTTCGCTGAGCGGGCTGACGACCGTCGTCGTGGTGGACCAGCGGCCGCTCGGGACGAATTCCCGGTCGACGGTCGGCACCGCCACCGAGGTGTGGACCATGCTGCGGATGTTGTTCTCCCGCCTGGGCGAACCGTCCGCGGGCTACTCGCCGGCCTACTCGTTCAACGACCCTTCCGGCATGTGCCCGGCGTGCGCGGGGCTCGGCACGGTCACCGACATCGACGGCGAGCGGATGATCGACCGCAGCCGTTCGCTCAACGACGGCGCGATGGTCTTCCCGAGTTTCGCGGTCGGCAGCTGGATCTGGAAGCGCTATGTCTACTCGGGATTCTTCGACAACGATCTGCCGCTGCGGGAATGGCCCGAAGAACTGGTGCAGTTCCTGCTGCACGGGCCCACGCAGAAGCCGCCGAACCCGTTGCCGCGGTTTCCGGCCAGCGCGAAGTACCAGTCGATGGTGCCGCGGATCCGGCGGCTGCTCGTCGAGCGCGAAGCCAAGATGGGACCGGCGGTGCGGGCGGCGCTGGCGGAGGTGACCCGGCAGCGGCCGTGCCCCGAATGCGACGGCAGCAGGCTCGCGCCGGCCGCGCGGGAGAGCCGGATCAACGGGGTGTCCATTGTGGACCTCGGGTACCGCGACGCGGCCGGGCTGCTGGAATTCTGCGCCGGACTGGACCACGAGTGGGCGCGTCCGCTCGTGGCGGCGCTGCGGTTGCGGCTGGAGTCGATGATCACGCTCGGCCTCGGGCACCTGCACTGCTACCGCGCGACGCCGACGCTGTCCGGCGGCGAATCGCAGCGGCTGAAACTGGTGCGGCACCTGGGTTCGAGCCTCACCGACCTCACCTACGTCCTGGACGAACCGACGGACGGGCTGCATCCCGCCGACGTCGCGTCCCTGGTTGATGTACTACGGCGGCTGCGTGACCATGGCAACACGGTCCTGGTGGTGGATCACCACGAAGCGGTGATGCTGGCCGCGGACCACGTGATCGACCTGGGGCCGGGAGCCGGGGAAGCGGGCGGGCGCGTGGTGTTCCACGGTCCGCCCGAGAAGCTGCGGAAGGCGGACACGACCACCGCGCGGGCCTTGCGGACCGGCGTCCGGCTCAAGGACACGGTGCGGGAACCCGCCGGCTGGCTGCCGTTGCGCGGGCTGGACCGGCACACGCTGCGCGACATCGACGTCGACGTGCCGACGGGCGTGCTCACGGTGATCACCGGGGTGGCCGGGTCCGGGAAGTCGACGCTGGCGGGCGAACTCGCCGAACGGCACCCGCGGTTCACCGTCGTGGACCAGAGCCAGATCGTCGCGACGGGGCGGTCGACAGTCGGCACCTGGCTCGGCCTGGCCGACCCGGTGCAGCGCGCGTTCGCCGAGGTGAGCGGCGAGTCGCCGAAGCTGTTCAACCCGCGTTCGCAGGGCGGCTGCCCGGCCTGCCGCGGCACCGGCGTGCGGCGGACCGACCTGGCGTTCCTGGAGGACGTCGACACGCCGTGCGAGGAGTGCGGCGCGACCGGATTCCGCGCCGAGGCACTGCGAACGCGGCTCGAGGGGCGGACGGTGCTCGAGGTGCTGGACACGCCGGTGTCGGCGCTGGCCCGGTACGTGCCGCATCCGGACGTCGTCCGGCTCGCCGCGCTGCTCGGCGAACTGGGGCTCGGGCACCTGGCGAGCGGCCGCCCGCTCGACACGCTCTCCGGCGGCGAGCGGCAACGGCTGAAACTCGCCCGTCAGCTCGACTCGACCAGCGACGACCTGCTCGTCGACGAACCCACCGCGGGCCTGCACCCCAGCGACGCCTCGCGGATGGTCGCGCTGCTGGACCGGCTCGTCGACGAGGGCCGGACGCTCGTCGTGGTCGAGCATTCGCCGCACGTGGTCGCCGCCGCGGACTGGGTGCTCGACCTCGGCCCCGGCGCGGGCGAGAACGGCGGCCAGGTGCTCTACACCGGCACGCCGAAGGGACTCGCCGAGCACGACGGCGCGACGGGCCGGTACTTCCGGGCCGCCCTCAGCGGTTAGCCGCCCGGGGCCGCCTTCGCGGACTCCGACTCCGGCAGGGTTCCCCTCCCGGCCAGCGGCGGCTAATGCGGAAACCGGCGCGCCCCCGCGCCGCCCTGGCCGAGAATGTCGTCCGGATTCGAGTACGGGCAGGCTTTCAGCGACAGGCATCCGCAGCCGATGCAGCCGGTGAACCGGTCGCGCAGCGCGGTCAGCTCCTCGATCCGCGCGGTGAGCCGGTCGTGCCAGCGGCGGGAGATGCGCGCCCAGTCGCGTTTGGTCGGGACGCGCTGCTCCGGCAGTTCGGCGAGCGCTTCCTTGATCTCTTCCAGCGAAACCCCGACGCGCTGCGCGGTACGGATGAAGGCGATCATGCGCAGCGTGTCGCGCCGGTACTCGCGCCGGTTGCCGCTCGTGCGGCGGCTCGAAATCAGTCCGCGGCTCTCGTAGTAGTGCAGCGTCGGAACGCTCACACCGGCGCGTTCGGCGATCTGTCCCGGCTTCAGCCAGACGACCTCGCGCGTGATCTGGGGCATGGCAGCTCTTTCCGTGCTTGACCTCAAGTCCGCTTGATGAAGTCCACTGTAAGCACCGCTTGGCGGACGAAGGGGATCTTGTGCCGGATACGACCCTGCGGGTGTGGGCCGACGTGCTCTGTCCGTGGTTCTGGACGGGACATCGCCGGGCGCGACCGTCGAATTCCCGCGGATTCCGGGCAACGAGTTCGCCGGGACGGTCGTCCAGCGGATCGCAGCCGGATCGGGTCCATTGTGGAGCCGGCGTTGGCTGCTGAACTCGGCGGACAGCGGATCACCAGCGACCGGTCCTCCCCGCGGCTCCGCGAACTGCTCGACCTGTGCGCGCTGGGAGAATTCCGGGTGGCCGTGCGGAAGGAGTACCCGCTCGCCGCCAGCACCCATCGCGAGACGGCCGCCGGACACGGTCGCGGCAAGGTGGTGCTGCGGATCGGCTGAGCCGCGTTAAATCGGTGGACCCGGTTCGGACCGCGCCGCTATCGTTCGCCTCGACCGTGACTCGACGCCCGGAGGTGAGACCCATGAACGCTGTTTCGATGTGGGTGCTCCCCGTGTCGTCACGGTCGGGCGGCTGACGGAGGGTTGCCAGGAGCGCCGTGAGCGAAGGCACTCCGAAAGGTGACCATCATGGACACTGTGCGTTTCACCGCGGGCGAACCCGCGGTGAGCATCACCCGGGTCGCACCTGGACTCTGGGAGGCTTGGGACGACGGCCGGCTCGCCGGTCGCGGCGAAGCCACCACACGGCCGGACGGACGGGTCTTCCTGAGCGTCGACGCCTGGCACCGCTCGGTCTTCGACCAGCTCGCCCGCGAGATGCTGGCCGCGCTGCCGGATCCCCTCCACACCGTGGTCGACGAAACCGACCGCGAACTGCTGGACGGCTGGCGACGGGCCGGTCTCACCGTGCGGCGGCGCGAGTGGGAGTACGTCGTGCCCACGGACCCGCAGGTCACCGGGCCGGTCGGGCTGCCGCCGGGCGTCACGATCGTGCCCGTGGGAGCCGCGGCCGAGGCTCCGCTGCGCGAGCTGGACCGCGTCCTCCGTGCCGAAGTCGAGGCGAGCATTGGCTGGTCGGAGATGCCCGCCGAGGTGCTGCCGCGCCCGGCTGGAGACACCGTCGTGGACCCGTCGAAGTACGCCGTCGCTGTCGAGGACGGCGAGTACGTGGGTCTGCTCCGGGTGATTCAGGCGACGCGCCTTCCCCGGCTCGGGCTCCTCGCGGTCCGGGCTGACCGGCAACGCCGCGGCATCGCTCGCGCGTTGCTGGTCCACACGCTCGGCGTCCTGCACCGAGCGGGAATCCCGATCGCGGCGGCCGAGGTGAACGAGGCCAACGATGCGGCGACGGCGCTGTTCGAGGGCATCGGCGCCCGGCGGGCGAACAGCAACGTGGAGCTGATGCGCGATGGCCGGTAAGGGCGGGATCGAAGCCGAGGGAACCGTGGTCGAGTGCCTGCGCGACGCCCGGTTCACCGTCGAACTGGCGAACGGGCACCGCGTGCTGGCCCACATCAGCGGCAAGATCAGGAAGAACTTCATCAAGATCGTGCCGTTCGACCGGGTTCTGGTGGAGCTGAGCCCGTACGACCTCGACCGGGGCCGGATCTTGTTCCGGTACCGGAACTAGCCCGGTCCGTCCTCGCGGTCCGGCCTGGGCCGCGAGGGCGGTCAGCCCGTTTTCGCGGCGGCGAGCCGGGTCAGCGCGGCGCATTTCCGGCCGAAATTGGCCACGAGGTCCGCGCCGATGATCCGCACCATGACCGCCCGCAGGGGAGTGTCGAGCACGATGCGCTGGGTCAGCTCGGCCCCGCCGGGGTCGGCCGCGACGCTCAGGCTGAGGTCCATCCGCCCGAGCGGAACGGGTTGGCAGAGCGCGAGCCCGTGGCCGGGCCGCCAGCTCGTGAAGGTGAAGTCCTCCGCGATTTTCCCGTGCACGCCGCCGCGGAATCTGCCGCTGGGGTACAGGAATCCGGTCGAACCCGTCGCGGCCGGCCCGTGCAGCACGACCCGCGCGACGTCGGGGTCCCAGCGCGGCCAGTTCTCGACGTCGGCGAGGACGTCCCACAGCGCGGCCGGGTCGACGCCGAGGGTGCGGACGGAGGTTCTGTCCCAGGTCATGCCCCGAACATATACGGAACTGGCAGTCTCGTAAACTGTGCTCCATGACGCACAACCGGCGCGGACGGCCGCGGGAACAGGGGATCGACGCGGCGGTGCGGACCGCGGTCAACGACCTGCTGGAGGAGGTCGGCTACCAGCGCTGCACGGTCGACGCGATCGCCGCGCGCGCCGGGGTCGGCAAGGCGGCGCTGTACCGGCGCTGGAAGTCCAAGTCGGAACTCGTCTTCGCCGCGGTCGTGCACGACGACGCCCTCGCCGCGCCCCCCGACACCGGCACCCTGCGCGGCGACGTCGCGGCTGTTCTCGCCGACATTCAGTCCGCTTTGGACGGACCGCGAGTGCGAAACGCCCTGCCGGGCTTGCTCGCCGACCTCCGCGCCGAAGACCAGCCCGCCGCCCGGCTCGGCGAACTGTTCCTGGTGCGCGAACGCGCCTACCTGACCGAAGTGCTGGACCGCGCGATCGCCCGCGGCGAACTGGCCCGGCGACCCGAACTGCCCGCAGTGCACGCGATGCTGCTCGGCTCAGTTTTCGCCTGGCTGCACCTTCTGCGCGAAACGGTCCCGCCAGGCGGCCTGGCCGCGGTGCTCACCCCGGGCTTGTCCGGCGCCATTGTCGAACTGGGCAGCTGATCCGGCATTCACCGCCGAGGCCGAGGCGAGGGCTTACGCCGGGACAACTCGTCCGCGATTATCGCCTCCAGCCGGCTGTTCGCACTCCGAAGCACGCGGTAACTGCGATATCCCACCACGATTGCCGCAATCCCGAGAACGGTCGCGATCGACAGAACCGGCCCGTGCGAAAGCAACGTGTCACGATAGTCGCGAGCGAGATAACCCAGCCCGAGCCCGGCGGCGAGCGCGTCGAGAACCGCGAGCGAAACCCGTCCCGGAACGGTCATGGCCGCCTCCTCTCGGGACCCGCCCCCTCAGCAATCTAGGCGACCGGCGGCCCCCGCGAGACCCCCCGACCCGATCGGCCTACGCCCCCGGTCCGCGCGGGGCCTGTGCTAAGTTGACCAGAACTGGGGGGATCGACCTGCGGAAGCGAACCCAGGGGCCGGTAGCTCAGTTGGTTAGAGCAGGGGACTCATAATCCCTTGGCCGTCGGTTCGAGCCCGACCCGGCCCACTACCAGGCAAAACTCAGTTTTCCAGTCCCTCGCAGCGGTTGAGATGTAAGGGATTCTGTGATTAGTGTGGGTCGTCATGAGCGCCCAGAACGCACGAACTGCAGCCGCCGGACTGGATGACCTTCGCGACCTTCTGTCGGACTTCAGGCGGCATCTGACGGCCCGAAACAAGGCACCGAACACTGTCGAGTCCTACTGCAAGATCGCCGGAGAGTTTGTCGACTGGCTCGTCGAGGATGGTCGATCGACGGAGGCCCCGGATGTCGACTACCGCGTGATCGAGGAGTACTTCGTCAAGCTGCAGACGCGGACACACCACCGCACCGGGAAGGCTTTGTCCGCAGCTTACGTAGCCAAGCACTACCGATCCCTTCAGCAGTTCTGGAGATGGCTCGCGGAGACCGAACAGGTCGTAGACGTGTCGCCGATGGTCAAGACCTCTCCACCCGACGTCCCGGAACAGCCTGTCCCAGTGCTGACAGAGAACCAGTTGCGCGACCTATTGGCGACGACCGAGGGGCGAACCTTCGAGAACGTACGAGACCGCGCGATCATGTTGCTGTTCGTCGATACTCCGAGCCGCCTGGGCGAGGTCGCCCCTGTGGACGTCGACGATTTCGATTTCGATGCCGCGGTGGTCAACGTGATGGGCAAAGGAAGGCGTGCTCGCGCGATGCCATTCGGCGCGACAACCGGAGAAGCGCTGCGCCGGTACTTCCGTGCTCGTGCTCGCCACAAATATGGATCGAAGACCAATAGGGCGTGGGTCGGGCGTCAAGGCCCGTTGACCGAGTTCGGAATCCGACAGATGCTGAACCGTCGAGCTGCCGATGCCGGGGTGCCCTCGATCCATCCGCACCTGTTCCGGCACACGTTCTCGCACCGATGGCTCGCGGACGGTGGGCAAGAGCAAGACCTCATGCGACTGGCCGGCTGGAAGTCGCGCCAGATGCTCGCTCGCTATGGAGCCTCGGCCGCTGACGAACGCGCGCGCGATGCGCACCGCAAGACCAACCTGACCGACCGGCTTCTGTAGTGGGCGGGGGCGGGGGAAAAGCGCAAGGACGCCCCCCCCCCCGCAGTTTTACGAGGACGGTCGCGGCCGACCGGGGGAAGCGGCCAACCGTCCAAAGTGGATCATCGGTTGTTCCACAGGTAGCGTTCCAGTTGGTCGATCTGATCGGCAGCTGTCCGCTGATCCCGCTTCTTGGCGGCGGTCCGCCGCCTTTCGAGCGCAACGATCCAGGCGAGAACCATCAACGCCAGGGTGAAGTTGACTAGCGATGGCGGCCAATCATTGCGGAACGCGGCGACCGAGAGCACCGCGCTCGCGATGGTCAGGATCGTCGCCGTACAGACGAGGGCGACGGTTGGTGCATCAGACGATGGGAAGCGGCTAGCTCCCATGCGCTGCGTAGTCATTCGGTGACTCCTGTTCCCCCAGTTCGGGCAGGTAGAGAAACGTTCGCACATGTGTTTCCGTCCGAACGGGGGCACCGTTACCTGCCTAGCAGGCATTATGTCGAAGTTGCGCCATGTGTGTGACATGCACGATTGCGGATGTGTCACGCAGTTTGTAACTACGCGCCGTCACCGTCTAGCCTGCCGTCCCGCGCGTCGATCGCGGCCCGCAGATACGCCTCCTGCGCGCGCAGGCCTATCGTCCGGCCGAGCATCGCAGCCTCTTCGGCGATCTCCTCGCGCGTCATTCGTCGCCACCGTTCCTGGTCCTGCCTGGTGACGGTGAACACGACGCCCTCTTCGATCGGGAATTCCTTGACGGGCTTGCGCGGCTCGGCCGGCTCTGGCGAGGCGGGAATGGGGCCGCCTTCGAGAATTTCTTGTGGCGTGTCTTCGCTCCATCCCGGGAGCGCGCGGGCGACCGCTTCGTATACCTGAGGTCCGACCGGCTTGCCCTGCTCCAGCTTGACGAGGCTGCGCACGCTGATGTGAGCCTCTTCCGCGAAAGATGGGCGCCACTGATGGCCGGCGGCTTCTCGTCCGCGCGCGATCGCTTTCCCGAGTCGGACCCGTGCGGACTCTTCGTACTGCTTCGTGTGGGGTCGAGTGGCGTCCACCCGTGCACCATAGCGCACCACTGTGTGCGGCCCGGGCCCGCAGTGGGCTCGACGTCGCTGAAGGCGCCTGTGGCGCACCAGGCAGGCGTAGTTAGCTCTCACGTCTACGCACCTTAGTGCACCATGGCGCACCATTGCAAGATGATGCATTGACAGATCGTGCACCATCGTGCACCATCAACTCATGCCACGACCGAACGGAACCGCCTGGAGGCGCTGCCGCGCCAAGATGGGCATCACTTCCGACCAGGCCGCACAGGTGCTCGGTATCGCGGGCGGCTCGTTGCGGCAGATCGAAACCAATGTCAAACCCGTCTCTCTCGCTCTCGCATATCGCGCTGAGCGGTTCTACGGAATCCCTGTCGATGACCTTCTCGACGTTGCGGTCGAGCCCGGAAAGCAGCCAGAGAAGAAGCCCGAGCCGAAGATCGAGCGCGTTGCTCCGCCCAGGCGCCAGGACCGTGAGCCGACAAAAGGCCCGAAGCGCGCTGCTGGAGCAGCGGCATGACACCGGAACAGCGGTCAAGGGCAGGTCGGGCAGGCATGTACTCGCGGCTCGCTCGGGAAGACCGGACCGAGATGACGGCCTCGGCCCGCGCGGCAGCGGCGAACAGGTTCGAGATCCAGGTTGACCCCGAAGGCGTCCTTGATCCGGTCGAACGAGCGAAGCGGGCCGAGTACGCGAAGAAGGCCTACTTCCTGGAGCTCTCCAGGAAAGGCGTGGAAGCACGTCGCCGTCGGCGGAACGCCGCCGCTTGAGTCGACAGGGGATCATCGTGTCTGAGTTGGACATCTTCACCGCCGCGGCGACATCGCCGTTCGACGCGATCAAGCAGGTTCGCGCCGACGGATCAGAGTTTTGGTCGGCGCGCAGCCTGCAGAGCTTGATGGGCTACGTCGACTGGCGCAACATGCGCGACGCGATCGAACGCGCTCGCCTGGCGGCAGAGAACACTGGTGCCGACGTCACCGGGCTTTTCGTTGGCGTCACCGAAAAGTCCACGGGCGGTCGTCCGGCGGAGGACGTCGAGCTGACCCGTTACGCCGCTTACCTGGTCGCGATGAACGGCGACCCCCGCAAGTCCCAGGTCGCCGCGGCGCAGCAGTACTTCGCGGTCCAGACCCGGCGCGCGGAGACCGCGCCGGAGCTGACGCGGCGGGAGATCCTGCAGATGGCGCTCGACGCCGAGGACCGCGCGGACGCGGCGGAGGCGAAGGTCGCGGAGCTGGAGCCGAAGGCGGATCTGGCGGACACCTTCCTCATCGCGGACGGCAGCACGCGTCTGGTGCGTGAGGTTGCGAAGCTGCTCGGGATGCGAGAGGGCGAGCTGCGCCGGTTCCTCGTGAACGAGCGGCTGATCTTCCCGAAGCACGCGGCGTGCGGGGACGTCTCCTACGACTTCTACGCGCAGCACGCGCACCACTTCGTGGCGAAGGAAACGGTCGTCAACCACACGTTCGGCACGTGCTCGCACTACACGCTGCGCGTGACCGCGCGCGGCATCGAGCTGATCAAGGCCCGGCTCGCGAAAGCCCAGGCTGCCTGATCTTCCGGCGGGCCGGGTGACCCCAGCACCTCGGCCCGCCGGATCCCCACCAAAGAAGAACGCCCGCCCCGGCGCCGTGCAGGGCACCGGAACGGGCTCAACCACGAGAGGAAGGGCTCTCATGATCGCAGCACAGACTACCGGCCAGAGATGCCGACGCGCGCTTGGCGCGTGGCTGCACGGCTGTCGTCGCCCGGTCGAGCCGACCCCGGCGAGCTGGCGGATGCCGTCGAGGGACGAGCGGATCGCGGAGATCGAGGCGGTCGCCGAGGAGATGCACGGCCCGTTGCGGGTGCTGGTCGATCCGCATTTCACGCCGGGCGACTGCACCTGGTGCAAGCCGGACCGGCCCGCGCTGGCGACGGTCCGCGTGTTCGGGGACCCGGCCCCGGAGCGGGAGCACCTGAACCCGCTGCGGTCGGTCGAGGTCTGCCACGGCTGTGCGGTCAACCCGCGCACCGGAGCGGTGCGGCAGGCGCTGATCGAGGCCGGTCCGTACCGGCTTGTCGTGATCGAGGTGTGCGAGTGATGGCGAAGTGCGAGCGGTGCCAGGAACGCCAGAAGCGAATCGAGCAGCTCCAGATGGAACTCGCTGATCTGCAGCGCCTTGTCGGCGAATGCGAAGCGGCGACCGCTGCGGAGGTGAGCGAGTGATGCCGTGGCTGAAGAAGATCCGCGAGGCGTCGATGTGGATCGACGAGATCAGTGATCTCGAAGCCCCGCGCCCGGAGAAGAAGCCCAAGAAGCCCGCGAAGCCGAAGCAGGACAACAAGGAGAGCGGCAAGGGCGGCACGTCGGGGAAGCTGCAGGCGCTCGGCGAGCGGATCGGTTTCGCCGGGATCGTCGCCGTCACCGCGGTCGCTGCGGTCGTGGGTCTGGTCGGGTGCAAGCCGGTCGCCGGTTCTCCTTCGCCGCGGGCCCCGTACCAGGAGGACGCGGACGCGCGGGACTACCAGTGCCAGTACGACGGCAACCAGCGGTGCCCGGGCGACGGGGCGGTGCAGCGATGAGCGACCCGCAGATCGTCTACATCGTCGAGGCCAAGGACTTCGGTGCCGTCTGCGCGTTCTCGACTCACGAGGCCGCCCGCGAATCCATAGATTCCGGTGACCACTCCTTCCCGGTGTCAGACCTTTCGATCACGGCCATGGTCGTCGAGGACGGTGCCGAGTGAAGCGCCGCGCGGCCGCCGCGCTGCTCGTGATCACGCTCGCCGTGCTCGTCTATGTCGCCCCGGCGGCGCTGGTCGAACAGACCGGCCCGGGGCACAGCTTCCGGTTGGCGTCTGACGGGACGCTGCTCGCGGTCGCAGGCGGGCTGATCGCGTTGGCCTACACGGCTTTCCTGCTCGCCTGGCGCGCCTACCGCGTCCGGGACGAGGTCGACCGTGCGCTCGCCGCCGAGGACGACCTCGGCGCGGCGCTGCGGGCGTGGCGTGCCGACGTCGACTCGGTGCCGATCCGGTGAGCGTCCTCCGCCGCGCGCTGGTGCGCGCGACTGTCGCCGCGGTCGTTGCCGGCTGCTTGATGACAGCGCTCGTCTGCTTCACCCAGCCCTATCTCCTCTTCGCTACCGCGCGATGACCGCGCGCTCTCATTCTTCGGAAGGAACGAACTGATCATGAGCAACCTTCAGGACCTCGCCGCCCAGCTGATGGAGATCGGCGGGAAAGTGCCTGTGGCCTTGGCGAAGCAGGTGCATGCGCTCGTTCAGGAGGCGCACCAGATGCAGTCGGACTCCGTCGCGATGGTCGGGCAGGTGCTCGGGGATTCGCCGATGAACAGCCGCCTGCAGCAGGCCGGTTCCGAGGCGCTGACCGGGCTGGGCGAGTCGCTGGCCCCGCTCGAGATGACGATCGCGATGCTGGAGGGGTACCGCGCCTCGCTGCAGGACGCGGCGGCGGAGCTGCTGCGGTGACCGCCGACGAGGCTGCGGTCCGCGAGCAGCTGGCGGAGATCGACCGGCGGAACATATTCGTGCACCGGGTCGAGGACTTCTACGCCGGGATCACCGCGCGGGCACCTGCCGACGAGCCGTATGTCAGCTCCGCGGAGTTCGTGGACGCGGTCACCGCGGCGTGCGCTTCGACCGCCGCCGAGTTCAAAACCATCTACCTGAGGCTCGTCGGCGCGCGCGACGGAGCCGGATCTATCGGAGGAACCCTGTGAGCACCGACCCGAAAGAGTTCGCCGCCGCGCTGCGCGTGCTGGCGAACATGGTGGACGCCCACCCGGAGATCGCTGGGTGGTACATGGGCCCGGGCATCGGCCAGCACCTCAACGGAGAGAAAGCCGCGGCGCTCGACAGCTTCGCGGGGCTCTTCGAGGCGGAGGTCGAGCACGCCGTGCACAGCGACGGGGAACGCTTCTCCGACGTCGAGACCGTCATGGGCCCGCTGTCGCTGCGCTTGCAGTGCAGGACCGAGGACTACGAGAAGGCGACCGGCAAGAAGATCGACAACGTCGCCGGGTTCCTGACCAAGGAGCAGTTGGCCGAGGTCGAGCACTGGTCGAAGACGCCGATGCCGCACGAGAAGGCCCCGGCGGTGACCGAGTGAGCGACCCGAACACGGTGGCGCTGCGGGTCGCGGCGCTCAAGCACTTGAAGGATCGGATCGACGACGCGTACAACGCGGCTCGCGCGGAGCAGGCCGAGGCGATGCCGAAGGGCGCGCGCTGGCCGGTGGTGTCCCCGTTGGACGGGGTGAAGCTCGGGACGGTGTCCAAATCGGAGCCGAAAGTGCGGGCTCGGATCGCTGATGAGAACGCGTTCGGCGCGTGGGCTGCGGCGAACTATCCGGACGACACCGAGTACGCGTTCCGGATCGTCGGGTCGGAGCAGGAGGTGCACGAGGCGCTGTACACGCACGCGCCGCACCTGGTGAAGTCGGTGACGGTGGTGTCGCGGGACCTGCGGAAGCGGGTCGAGCGGATGTCCGCGGCGACCGGCGTCCCGACCGGGCCGGGCGGGGAGGTCGACGTTCCGGGGGTGGCGGTCGACGACCCGGACGGGGTCGTGTCCTGCCTCCCGGCCGACGGCGGTTGGCAGTCGGTGGTCGAGCTGGTGCGCGCGGACGCGGCGCTGCTCGAACTGCTCGCCCGGCCGGTCGCCGCGATCGAGGCGGGCGGTGATGCCGCGTGACTCCGGAGATGCTGGCCAAGCTCCGCGCCCCGTTCGAGGACAGCCAGATCGGGAAGCTGCCGCGCGTCACCTGCAAGCCCTGCTCGGACCGGGCGTGCGGCGAGCACAAGCCCTCGACGTGCCGGGTGTGCAAAGGGTTCCTGGGCAAGCACATCCACCTCGACTACGTCGGGCACGCGCACGTCACCGAGCGGCTGCTCGAGGTGGACCCGGATTGGTCGTGGGAACCGTTCGCGCTCGACGAGCGCGGCCTGCCCGCCCTCGACGCCAGCAACGGCCTGTGGATCCGGATGACCGTCGGCGGGAAGACCGTGATCGGCTACGGCGACGCGCCCGGCAAACGCGCGGCGGTGAAGGAGCTGATCGGCGACGCGATCCGCAACGCCGCGATGCGGGTCGGGGTGGCGCTGGACCTGTGGAAGAAGGAGCCGGCCGACACCGTCGCCCGCGCCGAGCCCGCGTCCGCGGAGAAACCTCGAGGTTTGTCGCCCGAGGAGAGGGCCGCGGAACTGCGGAACCTGATCCTCGTCATCGGCAAGAAAAAGCAGATGAAGCTGGCCGACATCGCGGGCGCGTTCCACGAATGGTGCCGCGGCGAGCGGGAGTTCCGCACAGCCCCTGCCGAGGTGCTGGAGGAGTTCCAGCAGCACCTGCAGAAGCGCGGCAACGCCGATGCTTAGACGGACTCCGTTGCAGCGTCGCGGGTTCCTCGCCCGCGACGCCGCCCTGGCCCGCACGCCGATGAAGCGGGCGCGCGGTCGGACGAAGGCCGAGCAGCGTTCGGGGTGGAGCGAGGCGAACGGGCGCGCGGTGGTGCGCGCCCGTTCGGGCGGCACCTGCGAGGTCCGGGTCCTCGGCGTGTGCGAGGGCCGTGCCGCCGAGTGGCAGCACCGGAAAGCCCGCTCGCAGGGCGGGGAGTGGAACCCCGCCAACGGCCTGCACACCTGCCAGGCGTGCCACCGGTGGATCCACCAGAACCCGACCGAGGCGACCGCGGCCGGCTGGACCGTGCCGCGCGAGGAAGACCCGGCGGCCGTGCCGGTCGAGGACTACCCGAACTGGGGCCGGGTGCTGCTCGGGAACGACGGCGTCATCCACATCGTCCAGAAAGGACAGACAGCATGATCACGAACCTGGACATGCTGCTGCACGTCGTCGAGCACGCCAAGAGGTGGCGGGTCGGCGACCGGTTCAAGCAGTTCGACGTCACCGCGGCACAGGCGAACCTGACGCTCCCGGACCATGACCTGGGCCTGTTCGCCGACTGGGTGCGGCATCTCGACGGCGCGCTCATCACCGCGTCCGCCAGCCCTGCCCGCACGTTGGGTGTGCTGCACGCGCACGGCCACCTGATGTCCGGGCACGTCCTGCACGTGTACGTCACCAGCGACGGGGAGCGGATGCGCCGCGCCGCGCTGCACGGAAGCGTGCTGCTGGCCGAGGTCGAGCAGTACCGGCGGCACAACGTCGTCGGTCTCCCGGTCCTGGCCCCGGCAGGTGTCGAGTGAGCGGCCGCACCGGGCAGCTGGCGACCCCGACCCAGCAGGCCCGGGCGCTGCTCGAAGGCCCGATCCCGAAGAGCAGCAAGGCGGAGGTCGATGCCTGTGTCCGCCGGGTGAAGCTGGAGTCCCGCAGTCCGGCCGAGGCGGTCGAGATCCTGCAGATGCTCGGGCTCGTCGCGCCTGACCACACGTGGGTCCAGACCTCGCGCAACAAGCGGAAGCGGGTGCAGCGATGACGTTCAGCGCAGCCGCGCGCCGCCAGGCCGGGGTGCTCGTGCAGCTGGCCGCGGACGGCGGGTTCGGCCGGCACGTCACCGGGCTCGTCGCGCAGGCGCGGGAGAACCCGGCGCGTGTGGTCGAGGTGCTGGGCGTGCTCGCCGCCGCTGTCGCTGGCGGTGACCCGGTTCGCCCGGCGGGGAAGCTCCCCGCGGCGATGCCGCTGCCGGTCGACCTGTCGGTGCCGCCGCTGACCCGGTACCTGCGCCGCGCGCACGCCGCCTACTCGGGTGGGAGCCGCCTGCCGTGGGTGGTCGAGGGCGAACGCGAGTACCAGCGGATCAAGAAGCGCGAGCAGCGTGTCCGGGACCGCGAACGCAGCGCTGCGCTGCGGCGGTCCGGGAAGGTCCCACCGGTCGAGGATCTGCGGTGGCTGCTGGAAACCGACAGCCCGGAAGCGGTGGCGCAACGGTTCGGCGTGAGCCCGGACGCGATCGACCGCGCGCTGCGGAGGTCGGCGTGACTCGCCGCTGGGAAGCGGGTGACCCGGAGCCGCCGAACGACGAGGTGCGGCAGGTCCGGGGCGCGTCCGGTGCTCTGTACGGGCGCAGCGAAGGCGGTCTGTTCTGGTATCGCCGGCACGGGGTGAGCCCGGTCCGGCAGTGGCCGGACCTGCTCGCCCACGACGGGCCGCTCACCGCCGAGACCGAGCTGCCGCCGTTGGCGCTGTTCGACCTTCCGGGGGCGTCATGACCAAGCCCGAATGCGAGAAGTGCCACCGGCCGCTCAAGGACGCCGAGAGCGTGCGCCTCGGCTACGGGCCGGTCTGCTACCAGCGCGAGTTCGGCCCGCTGCCGCCGAAGCCCGTGCGGACCATCGTCCGCGTGCACGGCCTCGGCTGGCTGCACGACGACCCGCACCCGGTCGACCCCAATCAGATCCCGCTACCCCTGGAGAACACCGTGCCTGCACCGCAGATCTTCCGGAAGAAACCTGTCGAGATCGAGGCCATGCAGGTGCTCGACGACCTCAACCAGGTCTACGACGTCGCCGCCTGGGTCGACCGCAATGGCGGCAAGCTCACGGACCCGCTGCACACCTTCGACTGCGCTTTCAAGATCCACACGCTTGAGGGTGACATGGCCGTCAACCCCGGCGACTGGGTCATCCGCGGCGTCCATGGCGAGTTCTACCCGTGCAAGCCCGACATCTTCGCCGAGACGTACGAGCCCGCCGATGCGGTGTCCGCAAAAGATGACGGCCACCCTGCCGCCACCACCGTCCAGGAAGGACAGAGCAAGTGAGATACGACGTTCAGAAGCTCCGCGAGGCTACCGACAAGGCGATCGCCGCCGAACGTGTAGTGGCCCAGAAGTACTACGACGAAGCCGTTGCCCGGTACAACAACGACCTGGCTAACTGGGTCACGAAGTACTCCGAGCAGTGGGCGCAGGCCGCGCGGCTGATCAGCCGCAAGGTCCGAGCGGGCAAGCCGATCACGCGCGACGACGTTCCCACCTCCGAGTACGGGCACCGGACCACGTTCGACGCCAGGCACCCCGGCGACTGCCCGAAGGGCGTGAGCGCCGATCTCCAGATCATTCGCTCGGCGCTCGAACTGATCACCGACGAGACGGTCACGCCGACCGAGCTGGCGAAGCTCGGCGTCCGCGCATCGGAGCTGCGGACCGTCTTCTCTCTCGCCCGCTCCGACGCCTGATCCCGCGGGCCCGGTCGTTCCCGATACGGCCGGGCCCGTGCACCACCTGAAAGGAAAGACCCCATGCCGGACTTCCGCGTCTCGGATACCGCCTCCGAGCATCCGAAGCTGCGCGCCGCCGGGCTTGCCGCGTTCGGACTGTGGACGGCGGCCGGTTCGTGGTGCATGAACCCGGCCCATCTGACGGACGGTTGGGTGCCGTTGCACTACGTCCAAAGCTGGAGTAGCGGCAAAAAACTCGCGAAAAAATTGGTCGAAGTCGGGCTATGGGTCGAGGAGCAGCGCGACGGTACTCCGGGTTTCCGCTTCCACGATTGGGAGGGCTACCAGAGGTCTCGTTCGTCTATTGAGGACGAGAAACGCAAGGCCAAGGACCGTATGGCCCGTGTGCGTGCGGGTCGTGTTCGCCCGAACAGTGAGCGAACGTTCGCGCAAACCGAGCCCGAAGGTTCGGCGAACGTTCACGACTCCCTCACCCTCACCCTCACCCACACCCCTTTGGGAGACTTGGGAGGGGAGGTCACCAAGGCAACGCGCGCGTCCGCGAAACGCCCCCTCGACCGATGCTCCGAGCACGCAACCGAGGAACGCCCGCCGCCGTGCGGCCGCTGCGCGGACGCCCGCCGTGCTCGCACCGAGTGGGACCGCGAGAACGCCGCCCGGATCCGCGCCTGCCGCCTGTGCGACGGCGAAGGCCAGCGCTGGGACCCGGCCGGGAAGCACCGCGGCACGATCGGCCCCTGCGACCACAGGCCGATGGTCGTGGCGTCATGAGCCGCATCCGTGTCCGGCGCAGCCCCGGAAACCCCAACGGGCTCCGTTGGGGACGTGCTGACGGATGGCGTTGGCACTGCCCGTGCTGCGACACGGGAGGCCGCGCGTCGTGGTGGTCGAACCGCGGACGCGGTAGCGCGTTCGTCCCGCCGTTCGCCCGCGTCATCACCGCTGTCGACCGCCACCTGCGCGACCACCACACCCTCGACCACGCCCGCTACATCGCCCGGGAGGATTCATGACCACCCCGATCACCGTGCTGCACCAGCACGGCCTCACGTTCCACCAGACCGCGCCTCTGCGGGCCGCCGGCCACGACACCGCCGAAGCGGTCGCGCAGCTGGTCGACGAGCACCGCGCGACCGTGTCCAGCTCGACGCTGTCGCAGCTGTCCGGCATGGGGCCGCGGCGGATCGCGCTCGTCACCGACGCGGTCGACGCCTGGCGAGGCGGGTCGTCGTGAGCGGGTGCCTCGACCGCACCGGCGAACCGATCGACGAGGACGGCCACGACCCGCGCTGCCGCAACGGATGGCTCGACCGCGACGCCGACCCCGCCGTCCCGTGCCTCGTGTGCAAACCGCACCTCGCCCCGAACCTGTTGCGCCGCGCCACTCTCGACGCCGACCAGCTCCGCCAGGAGCCCCGAAACCCCGAAGGGACATCAGATGCCTGACCAGCCCGGGAACGCCAGCGAGCGGCCGAATGCGGGCCAGGAAACGGCAATCCGAGCGGCGATTGCTGGTGAGCACCATCAGATGGAGCTGTCCTACGCCCTGCAGCAGTTGAAGGACGCAACCGCCCGCGCTGATGCCGCAGAGGCGAAGCTGCGGGACGCCGAGAAGATCCGGTTCAACGTCGATCGAATCCTCGACGATGCGCTCGGCCCGAACGTCGAGGACGGCGCGGGCATGGGGCTGGCCGGAGAGGTGGCGCTGCTCGC
Source organism: Amycolatopsis sp. VS8301801F10 (assembly GCF_046195355.1). Classification (NCBI taxonomy): domain Bacteria; kingdom Bacillati; phylum Actinomycetota; class Actinomycetes; order Pseudonocardiales; family Pseudonocardiaceae; genus Amycolatopsis; species Amycolatopsis sp. VS8301801F10. The sequence continues at coordinate 4,528,111 of NZ_CP176065.1, forward strand.
GGAGCGGAAGAAGGAGGCCGAGGACCGCCTTGATCAGGTCCGTGTGGTGCTGCTCGAAGGCGGCCAGGACGCGGCCAGCGTGCGCAGGGAAGCGCTCGCGGTCGTGCTGGGCGAATCCGATCGGATCGGGCATCGGGGCGACCACCAGCGCCGCGCGAAGCTGGCGGAAGAACGGCTCGCTCAGGCCATCGAGTTGTGCAAGGAAGCTCGCGCGGAGTCGGCGGCCGACCGGGCGAAGCTCGAGGAGATCTGCGCGGCGATCGAGCAATGCACGCTTCCGGTCGGTGCGCTCCAGGAGATGTCCGACGCCGTCAACTTGGTGCACCCCGTGTCCGAAGAGGACGACGACACGCCCTACTCCGAGCTGCGGGCACGCCGCGCGATGGAGGTCGTCTACGGCTGGCTCGGCACCATCCGCGCAGTCCCGCGCCAGATCGTCGAGCGCACCACCACAGAGAGTGGCCAGCCGTCCTTGGCTGCCGCTGATGCGTGGGCCCGCGAATGCACCGACAACGAAGAAGCCCTCGCCGCAGCACAGGAAACCGCAGCTGCGGAAGCGTACGCCGAGCGGTCCGCCTACGACATGGACCCCGACATCGACGAACCAGAAGACGAGGAGGACAGCCGTGGCTGAGTCCGCGAACCACAAAGACTGCCGCCAGTTCCTCATCGACGGCATGGCCAAGCTCGGCGTGGACGCCACCGTCTCGACCGAACCGCCGATCGTCCAGAGTCCCTACGGCGAGAACTCGTTCATCTGCCCGCACGGCACGCGATTCTGGCTCGAACCGACCAGCGAACAGATCGCCCAGTGGGCGAAAGACGGCGCGCGATGACCGCCCGCCGTGTCCGTGAGGGGAGCCCCGACCATGGCTGACTACACCGGTCGTCATCCCAGTGACGCGGATGAGCGCGACCCCGGCTTCTGCCGATGCGGTCTCGGTCTCGACGCGTGGGTGCACACCGACACGAAGCGGTACACCGAGACACCGCTGACCCGCGAGGTCTGGAACGACCTTCGCGGCGGCCCCGATGGGAGCCCCGACCATGAGTGACCAGACACCCCCCGTGCCCGCCCCGCGCACCCTGCTCGGCTGGACCGTGCCGAGCCACGTCGACATGGTGGAGAACGACGAGGGCACCCGGCTGACCTGCACACAGGACCGGGCGTACGTCCTCGCGTCGCGCAGCATCGACGGAGACAGCCGGGCACTAAAATTCCTGTTCGACCACGCCCACGGTCAGGTGGTGGAACACCGCGAGGACGACCCCTACGCGGGTTGGAGCGAGAGACAGCGACGTGCGCTGTACGAGCAGAAACCGCCGCCAGTCGAGTCGGCGGCGGAACACCAGCCGGCGGCCGACAGCGAGGACGACAAGCTCGCCGAGATCGGCAGGCGCGTCATGGACGACTGGACACGCGAGATCGCGAAGCTGACCGCCGAGCGGGACCAATTGCAGGCCCGCATCAAAAAGGCGCTCGCCGCGTGCGGTGGCACGGACGACGAACGCCGGATCGCCCGCATCCTCCGCGGCGAGGAGGACCGGTGAGGCTGCGCATCGAGGGCACCGAGGCCGAGATCAACCTGACGCTGCTCGCGATCCGCCCCGAACTCGCCGTCGGACAGGTGTCGCGGTTCCGCGTGAACCGCGGGTCGACGGGCGTCGGCCGCGTGATCGCGGAGTACTCGCTGCTGCCGCCCGATTCGTGGAAGCACCCGGCCGTGAGGTCACGCGACGCTGCCCTCGCCCGCATCGAGAAGGCCATCGAAGTGATCAAGGAAGAGCTGCGTGACGCGATCTGGGACCTGCACGTCACCAGCCTCGAACGCGTCCGAGACGCACTCAAGGCCGCGCCATGACCGCCCGCGCCCTGGACTACAGCGACAAAGCGTTCACCTGGTGCACCAGGTGCGAGAAGAAGACCTGGCCGTCGCGGCGGGCAGCTCGTCGCGCGGCGAAACGCCATCACCCCGGCCACGTCCTGAACGCCTACCCGTGCCCGCACCAGCACGTCGGCTGGCACTACGGGCACCTGCGACCCGACGACCGCGACATCCCAAGGAGGACAGCGTGAAGCAACCCTTGTGCAGCAACACCAACGACGGCGAGTGCCCGAACTTCGCGCTCAACGGCATCGAGGTCTGCCTGCAGCACGCCCCGATCGCTCGGGACAACTTCGGATTCACGATCGACATCGGCTACCGACCCGGCGGGATCGGTATACCCAGCCCGCCGCCGGTCGTCGACCGGCCCGCAGTCACCGTGGATTGGAAGGACCCGGCACCGCCCGTTCGCCGCCGCGGCTGGATCGCCGAGATCGCGGCGGTGTTCCGGTGAAACCGAAGCCGCGCGTCTACAAGGGACGCGACGGATGGATGGTCGACCGCCCCGGCTACGGCTTCACCGGCCCGACGACATCCGGCCCGCACAAGACCCGCGAGGCAGCGCACCGGACCCTCGCCGGCCCCGGCTATGCGGGCGGCCAGATCGAGCGCACCGAGACACCGGCCGGTCCTCGGCGCAGCCAGCAGTACCCGATCACCCCTTGGCCTGTGGAGGTTCTGTGACCACCGAACCCGTCGCTGTCGGCAAATGCCGTGTCTGCCGCCAGAAGGACACGAGCAGCGTCCTGTACGCGTGCAACGACTGCGTGAACCGGTTGATCCGGATCGTCCGCGAGATCGCCGTCTACGCCACCCTGGTACTGCCAGCGATGGTCGCGCCGATGCGCGGCCAAACCGGCCGCATGTCACCCGGCTACGGCTCGGCGTCCCCGGCGCGGGACGACGTGATCGCCGCCCTCGACCCGCGTTCGCTGCCCGGCGACGTGGACGAGCACGGCGACGCGGTCACCCGCCGCCCGGACGACGCGGGCAGCTGGGTCGCCTCGATCCCGGGCCGTCTCGCCTACATCGCGGACGCGATCGCCGACGAACGCGACGAATCCCGCCCCGGCGGCACCATCACCGCGGACGCCGACTACATCCGCGCGAACGCCTGGTGGCTCGGCGGCCAGTCCTGGATCGACGACGCCGTCGGCGACCTCAGCGAAATCCACCGGCAGGCACAGGACCTCGCCCACGACAAGCCCGGCAAACCGATCGCCGGCTGCCTCACCGTCACCTGCGACGGCCAGGTGTTCTGGGGCGGCATCGGCAAATCCGCCCAATGCCGCGCCTGCCGCCGCACCTACGACGGGCTCGACCTCGTCCGTCTCGAAGCAGCGCAAGGAGTTTCAGCGTGACCGACTACAAGATCGACCACCCCGACCGCAGCATCGGCGACGATGTCTTCATGGTCACGACCGTCACCCCCGTGCCACGGGAGACCATGCTGGACTTCGTCAAAGCGCACGGCATCGACCCGCGCGACGTCCCCGTGCCGTCCGCCGTCACCGTGTCGGACGGTCAGATCACGTTCGAGAGGTTCGTCCTCGGCAAGGACCGCCAGCTCGTCATGGACGGCGACCAGGCGGCCCGGGAGCACGCCACGGTCCCGCTTCAAGCACCGTGGCCGCCGCACACGGCCACCGAGGAGACGGCATCGTGAACGACTACTCGAAGTGGGTGCGCGACGGCCAGCGGGTGGAGGCCCGCTACGCGACCGGCAGCGGCGTGCACGCCACTGGCTATGTGTACGCCTACGCCGACCGGCCCACCGTCCACATCGTCCAGCCGGACGGCGGCGACCTGAGCTGGATCGCGGACTTGTGCGTCCCGGTCGACGGAGGGTCGAACGATGCCCGCAACGCCGCACTCGCGAAGCGCGGCACCGGCGGCACAGTGTCGGCCGCGGCGAGCCAGCTGGAGCGGGAGGTCGCGTACTGGCAAGCCCGCGCCGAGGCCGCCGAGAAACGGCTCAAGGATGCCGCCGAGTTCTACCCGGACAACCCGCCGGAGCCGCCCGTCGGCACGCAGTACCTCCGGCGTGATGGCACGATCGCGTGGGAGCGCCGCGAAGACGGCTGGCGTTGCGGCCGGCCCGACTGCTACACCTGCCCGACCGACTGGAGCGACGCCCTGGACTCCGGCATCAGCGAGGCTGCAGAGAGGAAGCTGCCCTGATGGATGACCTGATCACGTTCCTCCGCGCACAGATCGACATCGACGAGCAGATCGCGAAGGCTGCGGCCGACGGCTTGCTGTGGCATGGCCCGGTCAAGACCGGTTCGGTATGGGAGGCTGATAGGGGGTTCGTCTTCACGGAGGGCCAGGTGCCGGGGGTGTGGGACGAATGCCTCTGGAAGGCAGATACGCCAGGCCGGTACACGCGGGAGATGTCCGAGCATTGCGGGCATCACGTCGCCCGCCATGACCCGGCCCGCGTGCTCGCCGAGGTCGACGCCAAGCGGAAGATCATCGACGAGCACGCAGAGCCCGGCGACGACAACGTGATCTGTCGAGTCTGTCGTGAGCCTTGGCAGGGCGACTTCACGGTGCCGTTGCCGTGCCCGACCCTCCGCCTGCTAGCTCTTCCGTACGCCGGTCACCCGGACTACCGACAGGAGTGGAAGCCGTGATGCCCTGGTGGCTCGTTTTGATCATCGTCCTCGCCGCGCTGTGGATCGGCATCGGAATCGGTTGGCAGCGCGCCATCGCACGGTTCCCGGACATCGTCGCGCGCATGACACGAGAAGGCAGGCAGCGGATGATCCAGGTCGTGCAGCAGGTAGACCTCGAGGGGAAGCCGTGAACATGCTCGGCCTCCCGCCCTCGCTGCCTGGTGCCGAGGCCATCGTCTCGCCCCCTGCCACCCTGCACGACGACTACGGCAACACATGGACGAAACAGTCTGACGGCGTCACTTACGACTGCCCGCCCTTCTTCGGCTGGACACGCGAGGAGGTGAGCCTGGTGTTCGGCCTGTCCGCGCGCCAGGTCCCCGAGGTCGTGTGGGTCGAGCACGTCCACGAGTGGATCAGCCACCGCAAGCTGTGCGAGCCGTTCGACTGGCAGACGTGCCGGTGCGGCGCCCGGCAGGCAGTGGTCGAGAGGAGCCGTCCGTGAGCGTCTACACCCACTGTCCACCGTGGGTGACCATCTTTGAGGACACCGACAGCGTCCGCTCGCCCGGCTGGTACGAAGGCACCTGCTGGAGCTGCCAGGCGTACACGACCGGCAGCGAACCCGTGGTCGAGGACTGGGCCGACGATCATTGGGCATGCTCACCAACCGCGTTGGAGACCTTGCCGATTCGCCGAGGCACAGCGCGACGTCTCGGTCTTCGCCATCCTTCGCGGCTCCCGGCGGTTCCTCCCAGTTCGACATGGCCGACTCCGTCACGGCGAACGCTCAAGACGATGCGGGACGCGGTCAACCAGATGCACGAGAACCTTGCCCTCGCCCGCGACATCATGGCCCCGGTCCGCCCCGGCACCACGCGCCGCCTTTGGGGTCGTTGACGACCGCTGTCACGCTACCTACAGTCGAACATGTGAGCGACTTGCGGCATGACGATTCGGAATGGCTGTGGCGGCTCAGCCCCCGCGACGACCACCTCGTCGAACGCCTCAGCCCGTGCAGCCAGATATCCGACTTCGCCACCACCGAAGCCCAGCGGGATTGGTGGCTCGACCGGTACATCGGCTACGGCGCACAACCCGGCGACCACGTCGCCGAACGCGTACCCGGCCCGCTGTCCCGCGCGATCGCCGACGACCGGGAACGCCGCCGCAAACTCGTCGATGCGGCATGGCAGCGACGGCAGGCCGAACGGGCCCGGTCGTGACCGGCCGGGCCCGCGCCGCCGACGTCGTGCTGCTGCTCCACCAGGAAGCGGACCGCGCCGGCGACGACCGCTACCGCATCACCCCCGCGACCCTCCGCCAGTGGGTGCGCCGCGGCCACATCACCCGAGGTGACGGCGGCTACAACCTCAGGGAGATCCTCGACTACCTCGACCGCCGGGATGCGAAGATCCCGGCATGAGCGACGACCCCACCCCGAAGCAGTGCAGCAAGTGCGGCAAGAAGCCTGCCGGTCCGGGCGGCATCCTCTGCACCAGTTGCTTCGACAAGATCGACGCGCTCATCGTTAAGTAGCGCGGCGGCTACGCCCGCACGCGCCGGGAAGCCTTCCGCCGAGTCCGCGGCGGAGCGGCCGGAGGCGCGTCCTCGGCCAGCAGCCGCACCACGTTCAGCGAGGATTCAAGCCGGCCCTGCACCTGGACCAGGTCGACATCGCCGACCGGAGAGTTCTTGATCTGGTTCACACGCTGGTGCGAGATCCCGAGCAGGTCGGCGATCGCGCGCTCCGAGAGCTTGCCGCGCAGTGCGGTGATCAGATTGCCCCGGGCCGTGTCGCGCCACTCGGCCATCTCGGCAGCGACTTCTTCCGCCTGGCGGTATTCGTCGACAAGCCGGGAGCCTTCCTCGCCGCCGATGTCGTAGTGCCACGCGACGTGGAACTCGCCTTCGCCGAGCCCGGTCAGGTCGGAGATGATCTCCCGCATCTCCGGGTCGATCTCGGCGAAGCGCTCGAAGTCGGCCGCGCCCACTACTCCCGGCTCCAAGCCGTCGGTCACCACCGCGACCCACAGGTTGTCTTCGCGGGTCACGGTGACCGTGAACGTCGGGTACGCCATCACTTCTCCATCCACTTCGCGCCGAACAGGTGAGACAGTCCGTCCTCGATCGAGCGGAGCACGCCGATCGAGATGTCCCGGGAGTGGCTCGTCAGCGTGAACCGACCGACGATGTTCTGCTCGCTGTTGAGTACGACGAACATGCGGTGCGATCCCTTGCCGCGTCCGGGCAACTCGTCGATCGTGTAGTCGTTGCGCCGGGCGGCGGCGCGGGCCAGCTTCAGTGCCGCCTGGGCCTTCATCCGCTTGTTCACCATGATGGTAAGTCTAGTCAGCTAGACATGCAACCGTCAAGCTAACTAGACGCGCTGATCTGGGGTAACGTCTTGAATGACTCACATCGGCGATCCGAGAAAGGGCAATCCGATGAGCCCCAAGATCTACAGGAAGCACAACTGCAGCGCGAAGCACCGGACCTGGCGAACTCTTGCGGCCTGCATGTGGCCCCAGGCTGCGTGGATCAGTGGCGAGGGCCAGTACGCCACTGTCAGCCGTTGCTCCGAATCGGCTGTGCGACAGGTGGTGTCGGTCGCGCTGCACGACGACCTGGCGAAGGCGAAAGAAGCACTGGACCTAATCAACGCCACCGCATGCGGCGGCCGGTGCGTCAAGGATCACGAACTCATCAAGCTCGAGCGCGACACGTCATCCTGATCCGAACCCCCGGTGATTGCCCCAGGTGATCACGTGTGTCACGCTTACCTCGGGCGTGAGCTATGCCCACCGCCCCATGAACACCACGGCCCCGCCAGGCGCAGACCGGCGGGGCCGTTCTCGTACCCGGGGCTGCCTGGCTGAGTCGGGTAGAGCCATCGGCCCACAGCTCGTCCACGAGCACGGACGCGGATGGCACCCCGCTGAATCGAGTACCTCCAGCAGAACGGCGGCACCTGATGCCCCGTGCCCTCAAGCCGTGCAGCGCCACCGGGTGCCCCGAGCTGGTACCACCAGGCACCGGCCGCTGCACCGAACACCAGCGCACAGCCGAGCAGCGTCGAGGCAGCGCACGCGACCGCGGCTACGACCACCAGCACGAGACCCGGTTCCGCCGGCAGGTGCTGGCCCGCGACCCGATCTGCGTGCTGTGCCGACGCGAACCATCAGTCCACGCTGACCATCACCCGGTCGACAGGCGGACGCTGGTGCTCCGCGGCGAGGACCCGAACGACCGGCGTCATGGCCGAGGGCTCTGTGCCTCATGCCATAGCAAGCACACAGCTGAGGCGCAGCCAGGAGGCTGGAACGCGCGGTGACGATCATGGTTGGTTGCCAACGGATGATCATGCGCTCGCGGAAAGGCGATCACCGGCACCTGATACCCCCTGGGGGGATACCCCCTGAGTGGATCTTCCCCGGACCGCTGGGGAGGCAGTTTTCTGGCTGTACGGATCCCCCAGGTTTTCGATCAAGGAAATCGGGCGGCGGCGCGATGCCGCGGCCCTGACGCTTGGAGGGCGCGATGCCCCCGGTCCCGAAGCAGAACCCGGCTCGCCGAAACAAGACCGCGACCAGGGCGACCCTGACGCGGGTGCACAACGTGAAGATGCCGAAGCTGCCCGAACGGCTGCACCGGTCGGAGGACGGAGTCGAGGTCACCGTCGAGTGGCACGAGATGACGCTCGCGTGGTGGGCGGACATCTGGGCGTCGCCGATGGCGCCGGAGTTCGAGAAGGCTGACAGCCACGGGCTGTATCTGCTCGCGGTTCTGGTGGACGACTTCTGGCGCAACCCGTCCACGGCGCTGGCGGCGGAGATCCGGCTGCAGCGGCAGGGTTTCGGGCTGACGCCGATCGACCGGCGGCGGCTGCAGTGGGAGATCGAGCGGGTCGACGAGGCGCAGGACTCCGGCGCGCGCCGGCGGGCGGCGCGCAAGGAGCAGGCTCCGAAGGAGCCGAAGCCGGATCCGCGGGATTTGCTGAAACTGGCGACGTAGCGTGGCGGGGCTGATCGTCCCGCCGTTCGACGAAGAGCCCTGGCCGACGCTCGGCCCGCAGATCTGTGACCTGATCGAGGACGGCGCGACGTTCGGCCCCGGCGACCTTCGGGGCGATCCTGCGGTGATCGACGACGAGACGCGGGCGCTGTACTACCGGGCGTACGAGGTGTACCCGCAAGGGCACCCGAAGGCGGGCAAACGGCGGTTCAAGCAGGTCTGCTGGTCGCTGCGGAAGGGCACCGCGAAGACCGAGAAAGCGGCGTGGATCGCGTGGGCCGAGCTGCACCCCGAGGGGCCGGTGCGGTGCGACGGGTTCGACGCGTACGGGCGGCCGGTCGGGCGGCCGGTCCGCGATCCGTACATCCCGATGGTCGCCTACACCGAGGAGCAGACCGAGGAACTGGCGTACGCCGCTCTGAAGGTGATGTGCGAGGAAGGCGACCACGCTTACCTGTTCGACGCGGCGCTCGAGCGGATCACGCGCATCGACGGCTCGGGGAAGGCGGTCGCGCTCGCCGCTGCACCGGACAGCCGGGACGGTGCGCGGACGACGTTCCAGCATTTCGACGAGACGCACCGGATGAAGACGGCGCGGTTGTTGCAGGCGCACCAGACGATGTCGGCCAACATCCCGAAGCGGCCCATTGCGGATCCCTGGTCGTTGTCGACTACGACGGCCGGCACTCCGGGCGACGGCTCGGTGGCCGAGACCGAGAAGCAGATGGCCGAGGACATCAGCCGGGGCAAGACGAAGAACCCGCAGTTCTTTTTCTTCCACCGGGAGGCCGGGAAACAGCACGATCTCGACACCGAGGACGGGTTGCGGGCGGCGATCGTCGAGGCGTCGGGCCCGGCGGTCGCGCAGTGGGCGGACATCGACTCGATCGCGGCGCTGTACACGAACCCGAAAACCGACAAGGCGTATTTCGAGCGGGTGTGGCTCAACCGGTGGGTCGCGAGTTCGCGGCAGGTGTTCAACCCGGTCCGCTGGGGCGACCTGTCGCGGGCGATCACGTTCCCGGACGACGATCCGATCGTGGTCGGGTTCGACGGCGCGCGGTGGCGTGACGCGTGCGGTTTCGTTGCGACGCACATCGAGAGCGGGCTGCAGTGGCCGCTGGTGGCGTGGGAGAACACCGAGCTGTCGGACGATTGGGAGATCACCGACGAGCAGGTCGACGGCGCGCTCGCGGAGATCATGAAGGACCGCAACGTGGTCCGGCTCTACGCCGACCCGCCGCGGTTCGAGGCCAACGTCGCGAAGTGGTCGGGGCTGTACGGCGAGAAAAAGGTCGCCGAGTGGTACACGAACCGCCCGAAGCAGATCGGGCAGGCGATGCGCGCGTACAAGACGGCGCAGGTCACCGGCGAGGTCACGAACAACGGTGACGAGCGGATGTTGGAGCACATCGGCAACGCACGCCGTGGCGACCTGAACGTTCTGGATGACGACGACACTCCTTTGTGGACGATCTACAAGGAGCGTCCAGACTCGGAGAAGTTCATCGACCTCGCAATGGCCGGCTGCATTTCCTGGCAGGCCCGGCTCGACGTGCTCGCCAAGGGCGGGTGGCAGAAGAAGCGCCGCAAGGTGGTCGCGATGTGAGTGCGGAGGGGGTGTTCGCGTTGGCGCTGCCGGACACGCCTGAGGAGTGGGTGCAGTTCCTGTCGGAGCGGCATGATGCCGAGCTGCCTGAGCTGGAGATGCTCAACCGGTACTACGAGGGCACGCAGCCGCTGGCGTACATGCACCCGGAGATTTTCCGCGAGGTCGGCGAGCACATCCGCCCGGTCATCATCGGGTGGCCGCAGCTGGTGCCCGATGCGATCGAGGAGCGGCTGGAGCCGGAGGGTTTCCGGCTGCCCGACGAGGACGGCGAGGACACCGACCTGTGGCGGGTGTGGCAGGCCAACGACATGGACGAGCAGTCGCAGATGGGGCGCGTGGACGCCCTGGTGATGAAGCGCTCGTACATCACGGTCGGCACGAACGAGGACGACGCCGACACGCCGTTGGTGACCGCGGAGTCGCCGTTGGAGATGTTCTCCTACATCGACCCGCGCACCCGCAAGGAGTTGGCCGCGTTGCGCCGGGTGACAGAGGGCGGCACTTACGCGCACGAGCCGGAGCGGACGGCATCGCTGTACCTGCCGAATACGACGATCTGGTATGGGCGGGGCGACGGCGGCTGGCGGGAAGACGACCGCGACAACCACGGGCTCGGCATGCTGCCGGTGGTGTCGCTGATCAACCGTGGCCGCTTGTCGGGGGCGCGCACGCTCACGAGCCAGACGCCGATCTCGCCGCGGTACGGGAGGTCGGAGCTGGCTCCGATCATTCCGATCTCGGACGCGGCCTGCAAGATTGCCACGGACATGATGCTCGGCGCGGAGTCGGCGGCGCTGCCGGTACGCGGGTTCTTCGGCGTCGGACCGGACGACCTCGAGGACGTGCAGGGCAACAAGCTGACCGCGATCCAGATGCTGGTGCGGAAGTTCCTCACAGTGCCAATCGGCACCGACGACGGGGCGCGAGAGTTCGCGTTCCCGGCGGCGAACCTGGCAGGGTTCCACGAATCGATCAACGCGCTGGCGCGCATCGCGTCGTCGTTGTCCGGACTGCCGCCGGACTATTTCGGGCTCACCACCGACAACCCGCCCTCGGCGGAATCCCGGCTGGCCGCCGAGATCCGGCTGATCAAGCGGGCGGAGCGGAAACAAACGCCGTTCGGCGGCGCCTACGAGCGCACCGGTCGGCTGGTGAAGCGGTTCCAGACGGGCGAGTGGGACCCGAGATACCGAATGCTGGAGACCCGGTGGCGGGACCCGTCGACCCCGACGGTCGCGCAGACGGCGGACGCGGCGATCAAGAAGTACACCGCCCCGGCGGGACAGAAACCGATTGTCACCCTTCGCCAGACCCGCGAGGACTTGCGCTACAGCGACGCGCAGATCCGGCGGATGGAGAAGGAAGACGAGGAGGCTGACCGCAAGGCGGCCGAGCTGGACCCGATCAGCGTGATCGCGGACCGCATCCAGCCGTCGGCGCTCGAACCGGGACAGGCTCCGGAGCCGGCCGGTGTCGGCGCGTGAGCTGGCGCGGCGGCACTATGTCGCGCGGCAGCGGTTGGTGCGTGCGACCTCGGCGGAGGGCGTGCGGTTGTGGCGGAAGGTCGACCCGGCGAACCTGAGCGGGTCGTGGGCTCCGATGCTGGCGCGGCTGCTCGTGGTCGTGACCGGCGCGCAGCTCGCCGCCGCGCGCACCGCGGACCGGTACGTGTCCGAGATGCTCGCCGCGCAAGGACTGGACCCGGCGGCCGCCGGGCAGGTGGTGGCCGAGTCGCTGGCCGGGATCGCGTCGGACGGGCGTGACCTGGCGTCGCTGCTGCTGAACCCGGTGATCGCCACGAAAAGGGCGATCAGCACTCAGCTGACCCAGTTCGACCGGATCTGGCTCGATCGGGCGCTCGCGGCCGGGCAGGCGTCGCTCGAAATGACGGTGCGGACCCAGGTCGCCGACGCCGGCCGGGTCGCGGACGGGATCGCGGTCGCGGCACGGCCGCGGATCGGGTACGTGCGGATGCTGGTCGGGGACTCGTGCCCCCGCTGCGTGATCCTCGCGGGCCGGTTCTACCGCTACAGCAGCGGTTTCGAGCGGCACCCGAACTGCGACTGCGTCCACATCCCGTCCGTCGAGGACGCCGCCGGCGACTTCACCACCGACCCGCGGCGCGCGTTCGAGGACGGACGCGTGCGCGGCTTGTCCAAAGCGGACGAGCAGGCGGTCCGCGACGGCGCCGATCTCGCGCAGGTCGTCAACGCCCGCCGGGGGATGAAGGTCGCCGGGTCGCGGGTCGAGACCCGCGCCGACGGGACCGTGGTCACCCACCGGGGCCGGGTGGTGAGCCCGAGAGGCCGCACCACGGAAGGCATTACCCGCCGAGGGTTCGCCGGGCAGCGGCTCGGCGGGCGGGAACGGCTCATGCCCGAAGAGCTGTACCGGCGCGCGACCAGCCGCGACGACGCAGTGCGCCTGCTCCGCGAACACGGCTACCTCATGTGACTCCCGACCGCGCGATGCGGACCGGGCAAACCCCTCTGCGATGGAGGAAACCCTTGTGAACACCGACCTTCCCGTCCACCCGCGCACCGGCCTCCGGGCCGTCGGCATCGTCGGCGGCCGCCCCGTGTGGCCGATCTTCGGCGCCGAAGACAACCCGCCGACACCGCCAGCGGGCGGCAACCAGCAGAACCCGGAGCCGCCGAACCCCGGCCCGCCTCCCGGCCAGACGAACCCGGCCCCTCAGCCGACGGGCGATCCGTCGGCTAAGCAGCAAAACGGGGGCCCGAAGCAGGACGAACCCCTCGGCGAGGGCGGGATCAAGGCGCTCCAGGCCGAGCGCGAGGCTCGCAAGGCGCTGGAGAAGAAGCTCGAGGGCCTGGCTCCGCTGCAGAAGCTCGCCGAGGTGCTCGGCGCGACCGGCGACCCCGCCACGGGCAAGACCGAGATCGAGCAGATCACCGAGCGGCTCGCGAATCACGAGACCGAGCTGAAAACCGAGCGCGAGGCTCGGTGGCGCGCCGAGGTCGCGAACGCGAAGAAGCTCACGCCCGAGCAGGCCGCGGAACTGCGCGGCTCGACGGCCGAGGAACTCGCCGCGCACGCCGACCGGCTTCTCGCGCTGTTCCCGGCCGCGCCCGCCGGGGGCAAGGTCCCGCCGCGGCCGGACCCGAGCCAGGGCGGGCAGGGCGGCACTCCGCCGGACCTCGACGCGCAGATCGCCGAGGCCACCAAAAAGGGCGACGTCAAGGCGGTTCTGCGGCTGCAGAACCAGAAGCTCGCCCACGCCAAGCCGTAACACGGGCGCTCCGTGCGCCCAGACTGAAAAGGAGACACCCAGATGTCTGGGATCACCGCACTGGGCACCAGCTACAACCTCCCGAACTACTCCGGGATCCTCTACCAGCTGACCCCGGCCGACACGCCGTTCTTCTCCGCCATCGGCGGGCTGAGCGGCGGCGGCGGGCAGGCCGCGGACTACGAGTTCGAGTGGGAGACCTTCGATCTCCGCGACGCCGCGCAGAACACGGTGCTGGAAGGCCAGGACGCGCCGCCCGAGCAGAACCGAGTGCGCGCGAACGCGACGAACATCCTGCAGATCCACCAGGAGACCGTCGGCGTCTCCTACACCAAGCAGGCCGCGAACCAGCGCAAGTCCGGGCTGAACAACAACCAGTCCAACCCGGTGCTGGACGAGCTGGACTGGCAGACCGAGCAGATGCTCAAGCAGATGGTGCGCGACATCAACTGGTCGTTCATCAACGGCGTCTACCAGAAGCCATCGGACAACACGACCGCGCGCAAGACCCGCGGCCTGCTCTCGGCGATCAGCTCGAACGTGACCGACGCCGCGGGCGGCGTGACCGTGACGGCGACGGCGGCCGCGGCCACGGACCTGATCACGTTCACCGCGCACGGTCTCGCGGCGGGCGACACGGTCACGTTCTCCAGCGTCGGCACCGCGACCCCGCTGATCGCGGGCCAGGCGTACTACGTCCTCGCGGCCGGTTTGACCGCGAACGACTTCAAGGTGTCGCGCACCAAGGGCGGCGCTCCGGTCGACATCACCGCCAACGGCACCGTCGTTTACTCCAAGGGCGTGGCGCTGACCAAGACGATGGTCGACGACACGCTGCAGATGGCCTACGACAACGGCGGCCTCAGCGAGCAGGCCACCGCGACGCTGCTGTGCGGGTCGGCGCAGAAGCGGGCGATCACCAACGCCTACGTCACCGCGGGCAACTACGTCCGCAAGGAGCTGGTCGGCAACGTCGGCGGTGTCACCGTCGACCGGATCGACACCGATTTCGGGACGCTGAACGTGATGCTGGACCGCGCGATGTCGCAGAGCAGTGTCGCGATCGTGTCGATGGAGCAGTGCTCCCCGGTGTACCTGGACATCCCGGGCAAGGGGCACTTCTTCCAGGAGCCGCTCGCCAAGACCGGCGCGAAGGACCGCAACCAGATCTACGGCGAGGTCGGGCTCAAGTACGGCAACGAGCGCGCCCACGCCAAGATCCTCAACCTGAAGTGAGGCAGTCGTGGCGCATCGCGTGATCACGGGCCGCGTGTCCGTGGAAACCCAGGTGACCGACAGCGGCGGTCGCGCCACGGTGGACTTCCACCGCGGCGCGACCCTGCCCGGCGACGTGCCGGACGAGCAGCTGCAGTGGCTGCTCCGGCTCGGCCACATCGAGGACGACGGCCAGGAAGGCCAAGCCGAGGTCTCTGCGTCCGATGAGGACGGAACCGGCGGCGGCGATGGGCAGGTGGATTTGTCCGCGATGGACAAGGATCAGCTGCTCGCCTACGCCGAGGAGCACGGCATCGCCGTCGACAAGCGCCTCAACGAGGACAACCTCCGCGGCGCGATCGCCGTCGCTCAGGAATAGCAGGGGGAGGCGGAGGTCCATGGCGGACATGCTCGCGACGGCCGCGGACCTCCGCGCCCTGCTCGAGGAAGACACGACCTCGCTGCCCGATGCGAAAGCCGAGCTGCTGCTGCAGCTCGCGACCGGCGCGGTGCAGGCGGCGGCCCGGCAGCAGCTCGTGTTCGTCGCCGACGACACCGTGCAGCTGCTCGGCGACACCGACGCCTGGTTCACGCTGCCGCAACGCCCGGTCACCGCCGTCGGCACGGTGAAACTCGACGGGAACACCGTCACCGACTGGAAACGGTTCGGTGCGCGGCTGTGGCGGCGCTGCGGATGGGCGACCTGCCCCGGCGAACCGTCGATCGTCGAAGCGACCTACTCGCACGGATACCAGGACACCGACCCGAACCTCGGGCTCGCCCGGTCCGCCGTGCTCGCGGTCGCGGCGCGGATGTTCGCGAACCCCGTCGGCGCGACCGGCATGTCGATCGACGACTTCTCCCAGCAGTTCGGCCAGGCCGCCAGCAGCGACCTCTCCGGGCTCGTCCCGGCGAACCTCGCGAAGTCGCTGCGACGCGCCTACGGTGCCCGCGCCGGGTACGTGAGGCTCTGATGCGGGTCCAGCGCCTCGTCGCCGCCGGCCGCCGCGCCGCCGAGGCGCTGATGCTCGACACCTGCCGGATCCGTCCGGTCACCGGCGACACCACCGACCCTGACACCGGCCAGGTGACGCCGACGTACGGGGACCCGGTCTACATCGGGAAATGCAAGATCCAGGCTCAGAAAGCTGCACTTCCCAGCAATCCTGACGCGGGCGAGCACCGGTGGGCCGTCGTCCCGGTCGAGCTGCATCTGCCTGTCGCGGGCACGGCGGCGGTCGTGACCGGCCTGGTCGCGGAGATCACTGCGTCCGGCGACCCCGCGAACGTCGGCCGCCTCTTCCGGATCCGCTCCGGCGACCGGAAGTCGCTGCAGACCGCGATCCGCTGCCAGGTGGAGGAAATCACCGGCTGAACCCTCTGGAGGTGCCCGTGTCCGACGTGGACATGTCGCAAGTCGACCAGCTGGCGCGGGACCTCGAAGCGGTGCCGGAGGAGACGCTGCCGAAGTTCAAGAAGGTCGTCGCCAAGGGCGCGGTGAATGTCAAGAACGGGATGCGCGCGGACGCGCAGGGACACCCGACGTTCCGGCACTTCCCGCGGTCGATCACCTACGACACCACCGATCAGGGGCTCGGCGCGGAGATCGGGCCGGACAAGAACCTGATCCAGGGCGCGCTCGGGAACCTACTTTTCTTTGGCAGCTCGAAAAATGCGCCCGTGCTCGACATCAACGGGCCGCTCAACAAAGAAGCCCCGCGGTTCGCCGACGCAATCGCGGACGTGGCGGAAGACATCCTCTGAAAACCCCGGCGTCTGCTGGAACAGACCCGGGGCACGGCTCGACTGGTTGGAGTCGAACATGCCCAGCGTAGACGAACGCTTCTGGTCCAAGGTCGACCGCAACGGCCCAGTGCCCGAGCACAATCCCAGCCTCGGGAAATGCTGGGTCTGGACGGCTTACCTCATCTCCAGCACCGGCTACGGCCTGTGGGAGTACGGCGGCCGGAAGAACGGCGTGCGCACCACCGCGCATCGCTACTCCTACGAAACCCAGGTCGGTCCGGTGCCGCCGAAGTGGCACGTCGACCACCTGTGTCGAAACCGGGCGTGCGTGAACCCGGCTCATCTGGAAGCGGTGACACACGGGGAGAACCTGCGCCGTGGCTACGACGCGCGCGGGCTCAAAACGCACTGCAAGAACGGGCACGAGTTCACCCCGGAGAACACCTACTACGCACCTACGCAACGGGTGTGCCGGACGTGCAGGCGGAAACGGATAGCCGACTTCCGCGCGAGACAGCGGGGAGGTGCTGCTGCATGACCGGCCCAGTTTCCGCGCACCACGCCGCGGTCCTCGGTCTGCTGCAGGGAGGTAGTCCGCCGTTCACCGTCTACGACGGGCAGGTCCCGACCCAGCCGAGCTTCCCGTACGCGGTGCTGTACATGGACACCGGGATCGACGACGAAACGAAACTCTGCCGGGTCCCGGACAAGGCGGTGTTCCGGTTCCAGGTCACCTCGGTCGGGCTCACCGTGCCGTCGGCGCTGGTCGTGGTCGACCAGACCCGGGCCCGTGTCCTCGGCGTCCGGGCGGGCGTGCCCCAGCGGTCGCTGAACCCGATCCGGAAAGAAACCAGCCTCCCCGTCCGCGAGGACCGGGACGTCACCGACACCGCCACCCAGCGCCACCCGTGTTTCGCGGTGGACACCTACGTATTCGAGTCCTGGAAGGACTGAACCGATGGCAACTGTTCCCGTTCAGCAGGCTCAGATCGGCGGTGTCGTGCTCACCGCGACCGCCGCGACCGCCGGGCCGGACAAGGTTCTGCCGGGCGACCGGACGATCCTGCTCGTCAACAACGGCGGCGCGTCCGCGATCACCGCGACCGTGGTCGTTCCCGGCAACACCAAGTACGGCCAGGCCGAACCGGACGTCACCACGATCTCCATCGGCGCCGGGAAACTCGGCGCGATCGGCCCGCTCCCCGCTGATCTCGCGGGCAGCGACGGCACCGTGTCCGTGACGGTGTCCTCGTCCGCGTCGGTCACGCTCTCTGCGGTCCGGGTCTGAGCCATGGCAGCGACATTCGTGCGTGCCCGCTGCGACGAGACCGGCGCGGTCGCCGCGCTGCCGAAGGCCGCCCTCGAGGCCGGGATGTGCCCCGGGTGGGTCGAGGCAGACGGGCCCGTGCCCGACAAACCGAAACCCGCCGCATTCGCCCCGCCCGCCGGGGCCGACGAGTCGAGCACCGACACCGCGAGCGAGTCGCCGCGGGAAACCAAGAACACCCCGGCCGGCGGGTCGTCGGCCGACAAGAAGGAGTGATCCCATTGGGCGACATGCTCTCTGACGGCCGCAACAAAGTCAGCTTCGTGCCGTCGATCGCGAACATCGCAGCACCCACCACCGCCGAACTGACCGCGGGCACCTCCCTGGAGTGCCTGATCATGGCCGACGGGCTCGACATCTCCACCGACGAGTCCGCGGTGCAGGCGTCGAAACTCTGCGACACCGTCGACGCCGAGCAGCCGGGCCGGTCCAAGACCACGATCCAGCTGACCTGCGTCCGCAAGGACGTCCCGGCCGAGGACGTGGCATGGACGCTGCTGCAGCGCGACCTCACCGGGTACGTCGTAGTGCGGCGCGGCGTCGCGCACGACACCGCGTTCGCCACCGGCGACAAGGTCGAGGTGTACCCGGTGAAGTTCGGTGCCCGCCGGCCGCAGAAGCCCGAAGCGAACGGCGTCGAAAAGTTCATGAGCCAGGGCTACAACACCGGCGCTCCCAACCTCGACGCCGTCGTCGCCTGAGACCCCGGGCCGCCCGGTACTCGACTCCCGGGCGGCCCGGCCTACCCCTTTCCTGAGTCGAGACAACACCCTTTGAGTCGAGGAGACCCACCGTGGACATCGACGCCCTGATCGCTTCCGCGACGCTGCCCGAAGAAGTCGTGCCCTTGTGCCTGCGCCCGGATCTGCGGAAGCGGTTCGAACAGCTTGATGCTGAGCTGGCGAGGCAACGTCTCGGCCGGGCGACACTCGCGCCGACCGCGGAAGAAAAGAAGCTCGCCGACGATCTGCAGGCCCTTGAAGCGGAGATCGCCAAGCACACACTGCAGGTTCGATTGCGTGGGCTCACGCACGAACCGTGGATGAAGCTCGTCGCCGAGCATCCGCCGCGGCCGGACACTCCCGGGGATCTGGCCATGGGGATGAACCTCGAGACGTTCGTTCCCGCGCTGATCCTGGCGGAGATGGTCGAACCGGAGATGACCGTCGAGCAGTTCGACAAGCTGGTCGACGTCATCACCGACAACCAGTACGAAAACCTGCAGAACGCCGCGTGGTCGCTCAGCCGCGTGGACCGGGACGGCGTGGTTTTCAGCCGAGCCGCATCGCAGGTGACGCCCGGCACCGGCGAGAAGTCGCGGCAGCAATCCGACTCGGGGTCTCCCCGTCGCGCTTCGCGGGCGAAGAAGCCCAAGAGCTAACGGAATACGAGTACGACAGCAACGGGCGGCTGCTCCGCGCGGTCACCACCCGCGCCCCGGAGTGGACGGACACCGATCGGTCGCTGGTGCTGGCGTACCTCGATTACGAGCGTCTTGTCTGCCGCGGTTGCGGCGGCTACCTGCCAGAAACCACCAGCCCGGACAACGAAGGCTCCTACCACGCTGAGCCACCGCACCGGTGCCATCGCTGCACTGCGATCGAGAAGCAGCGCAAGGAGTACGAGGACGCGCCGCAACCATCCGCATTGGTGGTGTGGCCTGCTGAGCTGAGGAGGCGGAATGGCTGACCGGACCGTCTCGGTGAAGCTGCGCGCGGACATCGCCGACTATGCCGCGAAGATGCAGGCCGCGGGGAAGAGCACTCGCGAACTCGAAGCAGCTGGCCGGGACCTTCGGAAAGCCATCGACGAGGAGGCCGACGCAGCTGGCCGCGCCCGGGTCTCTGAGGCTCGACTGGCTGAGGTACGGAACAACTCCAAGTCCACAGTCACTCAACTCGCCGCTGCGGAGGAAGAGCACGCCTCAAACCTGCGGAAGGTAGAGGCCGCGGCGCTCCGGACGGAGGAAGCGACAAAGCGGTACGCGAAAGCACAGCGGGACGCCGAGAACGACGTCGACCGGTCCGGCAAGCGTGTCGAGCAGACAATCTCCCGTGTGGCGGCGCGCGCGAACGCCGCGTTCGACGCGAAACTCTTCCTCGGCCTGTCGGTCGGTCTGCCTGCTGCGGCCGCGATCGGCGCAGCAGGCGTCGCTGTTTCGCTGGCGGCTCTCCCTGGGCTCGTGGCAGGCGTGGGTGCGAAACTGCTGTCCGGCAACGACGCAATCACCGAGTCCTATGGACGACTGGCCGACGACGTCATCGGGGACGCCAAACGGATGGCCGGGGTTCTCGAAGGGCCGCTCGTCGAAGCGTCGGGACAACTGCGGGAGTCGTGGGAGAAGCTGCGCCCGGAGGTCGACGGCGTTTTCAAAGCGAGCGCGCCGGCTGTCAAGGAATTGGTCGGTGCCGTCACGGACTTCGCCGAGAACGCGATGCCTGGCGTGGCGATCTCGACTGCGCGCTCATCGTCGGCTATCAGCGGATTCCGTTCCCTGGTCGGCCAGACCGGCGCGGGGCTGTCGGACTTCCTGATCAATGCGTCGTCTGAGTCCGATGCTGCAGGCAACAGCATGGTGAAGCTCGGTGGTGTCGTCCGGGACCTGGAAGGGTTCCTCGGGCAGCTGCTGGCCAACCTGGCTGCTGGTTCGAGCGGACCGCTGGACCAGTTCCGCGGCGCGCTGAACCAGGTCGAAGGCATCGCGCTGACGTTGACCTCGTCGGGGATGCCGTTGCTGCAGAGCACCACTTCCGGGTTCCTCGGCACGGTCTCCGGCGGTCTCGCGATCGTGCAGGCGTTCGCCAGCATGCTGGGCTCGTGGACGGCACCGATCGGCCAGGTCGGCGGCTCGCTGCTCGCGACGAACGGGATCGCGAAGATTTTCGGCACTTCCTTGGCGGAGACTGGTTTTGGGCTGAAAGCGTTGACGCCGCAACTGGATGCGAGCGGTCAGCGAACCAACGCGTTCAAGCAGTCCCTGGCTGAGGCCGAATCGGCTGGCACGTCGAAGTTCAAGGCCGGTATGGGCGCGCTGGTGACGGGCGGATTCAACCCCCTGGGCGTCGCACTGAGCCTCGGCGGTCTTCTGCTCTCCGTGTGGGGCAAGAAAGCGCAGGACGCCGCGATCCGCGCCGCCGAGCAAAAACAGGCCGTCACCGACCTGACCAAGGCCTACCTGGAGGACAACAACGCGATCGGCGCGAACGTCCGCGCAGCGACTCAGAAAGCGCTGACGGACAGCAACGCGTTCCGCAACTCGCAGGTGTTCGGCGCCGGCGTGAAGCAGACCAGCGAAGCCGTGCTGAGCGGCGGTGCCGCGCTTGACGCCTACAACCAGCAGGCCAAGACCCACATCTCGGCGCTGCTTTCGACCACCAAGACGAACCGGGACATGATCCCGACAGTCCTGGAAGCAGCGGATACGTTCGCCAAGCAGGGCGGCAACGCCTCCGATCTGGTCAACCAACTGTCCGCGGTCCGGTTGCACAACCTGAACCTCACCGACGCGCAGAAGGCGAATCTGATCCAGACGCTGGACGCGATCACATCGACCAACCAGGAAGCTCGTGCGCTGCAGGAAGCGGGGCAGAGAGCGGAGGAATTCGCCAAGGCTCAGCGGTCCGTCGAATCCGCGGTTGCGCGCGGCACCACGCCGGCGATGTATGCGGCGAACGTCGCGGTAGCCGACCTCGATAGCGCGTTCGAAGCGCTGAACGCGACTGCCGGGGACACGGCTACCAAGGGCCAGAAGATCATCGACATTCTGCGCGTCATGGCCGGCCAGGCTCCATCGGTCGAGGAAGCCATGCAGGCGTGGAACGACGAGCTGCGCGACATCGGCAAGAACTTCAAGGGCTTGAACCTGCGGGGCCACATCAAGGATCTGATCGACTCCGCGGGCGCGGTCAATACGACCAGCGAGGCCGGTTCCAAGCTGCAGGACGTCTTGCAACAGAGTGCTGCGAAAATGGCGTCGGTCGGACAGGCGATGAAGGACGGCGGGTCGTCTGCGGACGAGATCACCGGCAAGCTCGGCTCGATGCGCGACGAGTTCGCGAAGCAGCTCAAGCAGTTGGGGCTCAACGATTCCCAGGTGCAGAAGCTGCTGCAGCACTACGGCTTGGTCCCGGCGGACATCGTCACTACGCTCGGTTTGGAAGGCGACACCGAGGCGCAGGACAAGATCAAACGGGTCGTCTCGGACCTGACCAAGCTGCCGCCGGGCGCGTCCGTGAAGCTGACCGCCAACGACAAGCAAGCGGTCGACGCGCTCGGGAAGCTCGGCTACCAGATCGTCAGCCTGCCGGACGGCACCTTCCAGGTGTTCGCGAACACCGCAGAGGGCAAGCACGCCGCGGACGTGCTGATCGCGAACATCAACCAGACCAAGGGAACCGTGTCCGTCTACGGCAACACGGTCCCTGCGGGATCGGCAGTGGCGAACTGGCAGACCGTCACGAATCGGACGGAAGGCAAGACGCGAACCACGACCGACATCGACCCCGCGACGGGCAAGGTGCGGCAGTGGAAGCAGACGACCGATTCGACCGGTGCCACTACGACCACGTTCGCAACGACCGACCCGGCCACCGGGGCGGTGCGGCTGTGGAAACTGAACGCTGACGGTACCTGGGCTGAGGTGCACGCCAAGGCCGATGTGCGGGAGGCCGAGGCCGCGCTGAACCAGGCCGCCCGCGACCGGTCGATGAAGATCACGGCGACCTACAGCATTCCGGTTATGCCCCGCGGAGCGAACCGGGCTGACTTCGCAGCCGACGGTGGTCTGATCACCCACCACGGTGTGAAGCGGTACGCGGGCGGCGGCCCAGTCGACGTCACCGCCGGAGGTTTGCTGTTCGGGCCAGGCGGACCGCGGCAGGACATGATCCCGGCGTGGGTGTCGAACAAAGAGTTCGTCGTCAACGCGAGGGACACCGCTCGCAATCTGTCTCTGCTCAAGGCGATCAACCGCGGTGAAGACCCCCCGCTGCAGCGGCAGATCCTTGCTGGAACGGCGTCAGTGCAGCATTTCTCGCCGCGGATCGTGATCCAGCAACCAGCCCAGTCATCAGGCCGGGGTGGGGATGTTCCGCCGGTGATGATCCACACCGCGGAGTCGGATCCGCATCGGATCGCGGCGATGGTGTCGAGTCAGCTCGCGTGGATGCTGCGGTGAGGGGGCTCTCGTGGTGCTGACCGACCGGATGCAGGAAACGTTCACGATCGGGTCGTGGGCGGCCGGCGGCACCGACGCGTTCGGGTGCCGCTGGTCGGTCCCTGAAACGGATCTTCGCAACGGCACTGGCCGCAAGACCCATATCACCGAGCGGCCTTTCGGGTCGGGCGCGTACCGGTCCCGCTCGTATCTGGCGGGTCGGTCGATGTCGCTGCAGGGCTGGTGCATGCCGGTCGCCGGCGATCCGTGGCCGATGCTGATCGACGCGCGTCGCCGGTTCATGGGCTTGTTCCCGGAGGGGTCGCAGCAGCTGCTCGTGGTCGACGACGGGGTGCTGCCGCGGCAGATCACGGTCGAGTTGGCCGAGGCGGGCCGTAAGTGGTCGTGGTGGGACGCCAACGGCGGGGCGGATTGGCAGCTCGACCTTTACGCGGCGGATCCGCGGTGGCTGTCCACTGTGGAGCGGACAGCGCAGGCGACGCTCGCGAACGTCTCCGCTGACGGCCTGGATTGGGCGGCGGGTTCCCCGGGTGGTCTCGACTGGGCGGCGGGCTCGCCGGGCGGCCTGGACTGGGGCGTGTCCGGCAACGGCACGAACGTGCTGGCGATGCAGAACGACGGCACGGCGACGACGTGGCCGCTGCTGCTCATCACCACGCCGTCGTCGCTGCAGAACCCGACGCTGGTCGACCCTGCCACCGGCGGAATCCTCGCCTACACGGGGACGGTCGTCGCGGGCCAGACGCTGAGGATCGACTGCTCGCCGTTCACCACGACCCCGGTGACGCTCGACGGCGTCGACCGCACCGGCGCGCTCGGAAGCGCGCGGTTCATCAGCATTCCGCCCGGGGCGTCCCGGGCGATCCAGTTCACCGGCATCGGCGCGGGCCAGGTCCAAGCGTTCTGGCGCGACGCCGACGAATAGGAGGGGGCCGGGATGACGACGAACGCCAGCGCCACCGGCGCGTGGACTCTGCAGCAGCGCAACAACGCTCGCCAAGGCCGGGCGCTCCTTCAGAGCCTTTTCCTGGGGGCCTCGCAGAACGCGCCGCTGTCGGCGAACCGGTCCGGGGTGATCAGCACCGCGAGCGACGGCACGCAGGCGTACGACTTCCGGGTCACCGTGTCGTCCGGGCTGACGATGACGGTGCAGCCCGGAAGCGCGGTCGTGAACCGCCCGGGCCAGGGCCCGTACACGGCGTGGCGGGTTCCCGCCGCGGTCAGCGTGACCTGCGATCCCGCGCCCGCGACCAACCCGCGCAACGACCTCGTCGTCCTCCGCATCTACGACGCGGCGCTCGGCGACGTCGTGCCGGCGGAGGGCCCGGTCGCGATCCAGGTCATCACCGGCAGCCCGGGGCCGACTCCGGCCGACCCGGTGACGGCGGACTCGACCGGCGCGGTCACCAACTGGGCCACCGCGCCCGTGCCGTCGCAGGCGGCCGGCGGCGGCGTGGGCATCATCCTCGCCCGCGCGCAGGTGTCGACAGGCGGGACGATCACCCTGACCGACCTGCGCCGCTCCACCGGTCTCATCGGCGGAGTCCGGGTCCTGCTGCCCGGTGACTCGCTCACGGATCCGGGCTACATGCCGGGAGATCTCAGCTGGTACAACGGGATCCGGATCTGGGACGGCACGACGTGGCGCGGCCTCACGCCGAAGACGTACCAGACGCCGAAGTTCGCCTCAGTGACCGTGAGTACGTTCCCTTTCGCGCTCGCCAGCGTGTCCATTCCGGACCCGGGATGGCCGTACCAGCTGGATTTCGACGCGCAGCTCGCGATGACGTGCGGCACGGGCGGGGGTTTTGATTTCGTGCCCCGCGACGGCAGCGCGTCCGGCGCGAACCTGGCGGGTCCGCTGTCGATCCAGCCTGCCGACGGCAGGACCGGCACCGTCGCGCTGCCCTACACCTACGCCGGCGGTTCCGACAACGTCCTGACCGGCGCGCGGACCGTGGTCATGGCCCTCAACCGGTGGACCGGTCCCGCGGGCAACAACGCCGTCATCAACGGCAACCCCGGTCACCGCCTGACCGTCACAGTGAAGCCAGCATGACCGCACCCGCCGAACGCGAGTACTCCGCCGTCGCCTACGACACCGTCACCGGCAAGGTCGCCGCCGACCTCAGTCTGGCGGCCGAGCCGGAATGGGCGGCGCAGATCAACGACGCCGGATTCTGGAAGATCACGGTGCCGATCGACGGCGCGGAACGCACCCGGCAGGTGCGAGAGTGGTGCGTCCCGGACAAGACCAGCGTCGCGGTGCTGCGGGGCGATCAGGTGTGCCAGGCGGGGCCGATCACCCCGTACGAGCCGTCGTCGGACGAGGCCGTGTTCACGGTGTCGGGCAAGGGGATCTGGGACATATTGGACCGGCGCGCGCTGCACAACGCGGCGTGGAACCCCGGCGCCGGGCAGCGGCTGACCGACCCGGCCGCGGACGTGACCCTGACCGGCACGCTGTGGCGGATCGCCCGGGAGATCGTCAACCACCAGATCAACATGTCCTATATCCCGGGTTCGAATCTGCCGATCGACCTGCCGGACATCGACCCGGCCGGGACGAACACCCGCACCTACCACGGCTACGACATCGCGCCCGGCGGGCAACGCCTGCGCGAGCTGACCCAGGTGGACGGTGGGCCGGACGTGTTGTTCCAGCCCTACCTCACCACCGTCGGCGGCGCCCGCTACATCCGGCACCGCATGCTCATCGGCACACCGTGGCTCACCCAGCCCGGTGTCGACCTGCGGTTCTTCTACCGGCGCACGCTGACGAACCTGGCCATCTCCGGCGGGATCCGCTCGACCGCGACCCGCGCGATCGTCAAGGGCGCCGGGCAAGAAGCCGGCCAGCTCTACGGGATGGCGAGCGCGACGGACCTGATCTCGTCCGGATGGCCGCTGACCGACGACATCAACACGAGCCACACCGACGCCAGCGTCCAGTCCACTCTGGACGCCTGGGCGACAGCGAACCTCAGTCTGGCCGCCGGGCAGCCCCAGCAGTGGCAGGCCACGGTGCTGGCCGACGCGGACCCGCAGCTGGGCTCCTACACCCCGGGCCATTTCGTCACCTACTCGGTGACAGACCACATCTGGCTCCCGGACGGGAACTACCGGTGGCGGCTGATCGGGACGTCCCGCGGCGGCTCCACGCCGCGCGACCGCGTCGACCACCAGCTGCAGGCTGTCCGCGCCGACTAGGAGGTGTGCCGTGGTCGCCAACGACCGGGTCGAACGGCCCGACTCGCCGGACTTCCTCAAGAACAAGATCCGCGAACTCGAGGAAAAGATCGACGCGCTCACCCGCCAGTCCAAGTTCCCCTTCTCCATCGGCCACAACGGGGTAGCGGACTTCGAGGTGCTGCCGGACCCGAACGACCCGAACGGCGGCGCCAAAGTCAGGATCTTGAACGGGGCGGGGCAGCCGATCTTCGAGACGTTCTACTCGATGGTCTACTCCGGTAAAGCCGCCCGGATGCTCGACCTGTCCGGGACCACGATGTGGTCGCTCGACGAGAGCGCCGGGTACGGGTTGTCCAACCCCGGCATGTCGATCACCTTGGGCGGGCAGGCCAGATGGGGCTACGGCGGCAATACCACGGCCGGTACCGCGCAGGTCGTGGCCGACGGATACGGCGGCGCTTTCAACCCGGCGTTGTGGGTCGGAGCCGAACTCAACCTTGAAAACGGCACGCTGGCGAGCACGTTCAACATCTGGGTCGAGGTCCTTCTTGCCGGGTCTGTGATCGCTTCATCCTCGACCGACGCGCAGTCCGTGGCGGCGAACACGACCGACATCAGGAGCATCAGCAAGATGCTGCTGCTCCCGCAGAGCGCGATGCAGAAGACCATCGAAGTCCGCATCAGGGCATGGAACTCCACCGGCGGCAACGCTTTCTCGCAAGTATTCCCCCGGCAGTGCCAGGGGATCTCGAAGGCTTTCTACGACGTCAACCCCGCCTACCACTGACGGCGCGACCGTCCACTGTGCACGAAAGGGGGCGAAGTTGAGTGATCTCGCGTCGCTGCTCCCGGGAATCGCGGCCGTCATCACCTCGATCGGCGGCATCGTCACCGCCATCTACGCCATCAACCGCGGCTCGAAACGGGAACGCCGCCGCGCCGCCGAGAAGGTCATCGACCGTCTTCTCGACGGGCCGGACGAGGACGACGACGAAGACGAGGACGACCGGAGCGAAGCGATCGCCGAGGTGCTCGCCGAGCTGCTCAAGCGTCGGGAAGGTGACTCATGACGGGTGAGATCGACCGGACCATCGTGCAGCCGGCCGCGGAGAAGAGCCGGGACCGGCGCGCGCACCGGCTGCTGTGGCTCGGCGCGCTGCTCGCCCTCGGCGGGGTCGTCTGGCTCGCCGTGCAGTTCTTCGGGCAAGGCTCGGAGATCGCATCGCTGCAGCGCACCAGCGACGCCCGCAGCGCGGACATCGGGCGGCTCGCCGCGCAGGTGAAAGCGCTCGGCGGAACACCGGTCGTGCAGCCGCCCGCGCCGGTCGCCGTGCCTGTCGACCCGACGACGCTGCGCCAGGCCGCCCGGCAGGCAGTCGACGACTACTGCTCGCTGCGCGACCAATGCCGCGGCGCAGACGGTGTGTCGCCCGACTTCGACGCGCTCACCAACGCCGTCCTCGCACGCGTCCCCGCGCCGAAGGACGGCAAGGACGGCACCGACGCGCCAGCCCCGGACTACACCGCACTGGTCGCTTCCTACTGCGCGGCGCACGACGAATGCCGCGGCGTGGCCGGAGCGAAGGGCGACACCGGCGAACAGGGCGCGAAAGGCGACAAGGGCGATCGCGGCGATCCCGGCCCGTCCTGCCCTGACGGCTACGTGCTGCGCGACGCCGTGATCACCGCACCCGACGGATCCACCTACCAGGGCAAGGCGTGCGTCGACCCGGGCAGCAGCACGCCGCCCTCCGCCGCCCCGCCCACGACCGGAGGATGACCATGTACCTGACCGCCCTCGCGACGATCGCCCGGTCCGCCGGACTCCGGGTGGTCGAGCAGCCCGGCTGGACCACGCGCGGCCACGGCCAGATGTCCGGCGTGAAAGCCGTCGTCTGTCACCACACCGCTGGGCCCGCCGCCGGGAACGCGCCCTCGATCAGGGTCGTCCAGAACGGCCGTGCGGACCTCGCCGGGCCGCTCGCGCACTACGTGCTCGGCCGTGACGGCACCGTGTACGTCGTCGCCGCCGGACTCTGCTGGCACGCCGGCGCCGTGCTGAACAACGCCTGGTCGAACAACTACTCGATCGGCATCGAGGCCGAAGCGACCGGCACCGCCGCGTGGCCGGAGGAACAGCTCGACGCCTACGCCCGGCTGTGCCGCGCGCTGTGCACGGCGTACGGCCTGCCGGTCTCGGCCGTCCTCGGCCACAAGGAAGTGTGCTCGCCCCGCGGGCGCAAGTCCGATCCGAACTTCGACATGGGCGCGTTCCGTGCCCGTATCGCCGCCCTCGGCACCGCGCCGGCGGGCGGCGGAAACACCGGGGGCAGCGCGCCCCAGAACCAGGAGGACGACATGCCCGACCGCGAACTGCGCCCCTCGGCGAACGGCTCGGTCACGATGACGGTGCCGCCCGACGCCGACGAACTCGTCATCGGCGTCGGCTGGACGAGCATGACCGTGACCAAGGTCGGGTTCTTCGGTCCGACCCCCGGCGACCGGCCGGACTCGAACCAGCTGTGGGCGACGAGCGGATCCCAGCGCGTCGACGCCGCGCGGCCGTGGCGGCTCAAGGCTGAACTCGCCAGTGCCCGCGCCAAGGGCGAGGTGCTGCTGTGCGAGGTCGACTACGTCCTCGCGCCCGTCGTCGGCCGCGACGTGACCGGCACCGCCGGATTCCGCAAGGCCGCCGCGTGACCGGCCAGCACGCCGACCCGATCGGCGCACCCACCTTCCGTGCTCGGCTCGCCGCGTGGCTTCGTACCGCGCCCGGCCGCTACCGCAAGGCGATCGCCGGGCTCTGGGGCTACCTCACCGTCCCGGTCGTCGTCGGGATCGTCGCGCTCGCCGGCGTCCACATCGACGGCGACACCGCCGCCTGGATCATCGCAGTCGGCTCCGTGCTGCTCGGCACCGGCGCCGTCGCCGGGGCGAAGCCGAACGACGCCCCGGCCCCGCGCGTCGACCCGCTGTACGCCGAGGGCGTGGCCCGCGGACCCGACCTGGACTGATCTCTTCGGAAGGTGCCCGTTCGAGCGGATTAGTCCGTCCCGGTTTGGTCGAACAGGTTGGGATCGCCGGGCAGATAGGGGTTGTCGATCCAGACCCCGTTGACCCGCTGGCCGATCTGGAAATCGTCGTTGTCCAGGGTGAACAGCACGTCAGCTCCGGCTTCGACGGCGCTGGCGAGGTGGATGGCGTCGCCGGATCGGTACTGCTTGGTCAGGTGGAGTTCGCGGGCTTGCAGAGCGACTTCGCGGGAGAACTCGACGAGGGTTACTCGCGGACTGTCGAGGTGCTTCTGAACCCTGGCTTCCATGCCGACATCGGGCCGGGGTGTGGGGCTCTGGCCGAGGCACTCGACGAGGGTGAATGTCGACGTGCAGATCTCGAACTGGCGGGCATCGGCTGCGTCCATGATCTGCTGAATGAAGTGCGATCCTTCGCCCCGGGTGTAGTACCGAGTGAAGACGCAGCTGTCGAGGTATGCCAGCGTGTAGGAGTCAGGCCGTGCCACGCACGTCCTCCTGCTGCCCCTGCACCCTCGATGTCACCGCAGCCGGGGCGACGCCCGCCGCCGAGCCCAACCTGGGGGATTCCTCCCAGGTCGCCAGCCTCGTGATGGCCCGCAGCTGCAGTGATACCGGGCGTCCCCGGAAGTCCCGAACCAGCTTTCCACGGGCCTCGACACGGCAGCCGATCAGGCTCCGAACGGTGTCCAGTTGGGTGTCGGCAAAACGGACAACCACAGCCCTGCCGCCGCGGTCCGGCCACAGTCGAGCTTCGGATCGCGTGTGCACGCTCAGGGAGTCCAGTCGGCCAACAACCGAGCCGATGCTGGCCCGCCGGGGGGCGACGGCCTCCTTGAGATGGTCCCGTGATGCCGTGGTGACACGCAGCTTGTCCAGGATCGTGTCGCCATCCCGAAGGGTGAGGTCCATGCCGTCGTCAGTGAAGGCACAGAGCAGCCCGGTGGCTTCCTGCCCTGCCTTCAGTGCCGTGTCGTCCCATCCAGCGGGGATTGCGGGTGCCTCCTGCGCTGTGCGCAGTCCGGCCAGTACTTGCCGGAACGCGGCGTCGGTGGTCTTCGGGTGCTGCATCGGGCGCAGTGCGGTGTCGATGCTGCCGTCCTGCAGCCGAGAGAATCGGACCGGGCCGCCGCCCAGTGCACTGATGAGGTCGGCCATGTGCTGTAACCCGGTCAGGACGCGGGTCGCGTCCATTGTGTCGATCCGCCCGTGTACGTAGATCTCCAGTTCCACGACCGCACCTCCTTCACCAGGCCTCGCCATGTGCGTGATCGCCCTCTCCCATCCGACCACCAGTGTGGGTGCATTCGACTATCTGCACAACGCGCATGCGCGTTAGCTCACCGTTGGTCACGATCTGATACACGAAAGCACCAGAAGCCGAGGGCCCCCGCGCATACGCGCGGGGGCCCTCGATCCGTGTCTGGGGTCGGCTACTCGGACGGCACGTCAGTAATCCTGCGGTACAGCAAAATCAGCTGCGTGACGACGAATGCGAGCGCTACGACGGTGGCGATGATGTCGAAAATGGCCCACAGGACTGTGCCGACGCCTTGGCCTTGGCCGTCGGCGTACCAGCTTGCGTGCAAGGCCCAGTAGGTGAGCGCGACCGCGAGCGTGATCACGAGCCGGAGCACGATGATCGACATCGGCGCGGACTTCCTACGATGCATTGCCTCGGCCATCGGGATCCCTCCTGCGCTCACGTCCTGCTACAGATGTTCGCGTTGATCACCTCTGGTGTTACAAGGTGACGGGACCGGCAGCCGGCCGTCTTCTGTGGACTGCCGGTCCCTTCCACCCCCGCAGGGTGGCTAGTGGGTCGGTGGCCGGGACGTCTGATCGGCGGCCACCGACCGCCCCGCGCCGGCAAGCCCGGGGCCCTGACGCGCGCCAGATCTGGAAATCGTCGCTGCCGTCAGGCGGTCCCGGTCGCCGCGCCACCGCTGAAAGCGCAGCGTCCGGGAGATGGATGGGCGGTGGCACTGGAGGGAAAGGGGCCAGTAGGCCACCGCCCGTGCGCCCCACCTCAGTGAGGGCGCACCCGGGTGCCGCGGCAGCGTCGGGGGAACCGTCGCGGCACCCGGGGGATAAGGGATGTCAGCGATGTCCCATGTGCGACCCGGGAGCGGTGACCCCGTGGCGCGGGTACGTCCGGTTGACGTACCGCACCCATTCGTCCGGGCTCGCGTCCGGGCCTGGTTCGGCAGGTTCGGGTTCCTGCTCAGGTTCGGCGTTGCCGTCTGGTTCGCAGGTTTGGGTCGTCATTGCGCGACCACCCCGGTGCAGCCGGGGCACCAATCCGCGTCCGTGAACCCGGTCCGGTCGATCTCGCCACGTTCATGGCGTTCCGGGTAGGGGTCGCGGCTGGAGCACCAGGGGATCAGCCACCGCACCGACGGGTCGTCCAGTTCCTGCCTCCAGTAGCGGTGCACGGTCCGCCGGTGCGCGACGGTCGGGTCGGAATGCACTCGCAGTACGAGATCCGGCGACCGCATCGGGTGCACCGCGCGGATCGCCGCGGCCACCTCATCAGCGGGCAGTTCGCCGCACAGTGTGCCCCTCACGACCGCCTCCGCGTTTTCTTGGCGAGGTCATCAAACGACAAGTTCAGGTTCGAGATCACGCGGCCACCGGCGGCGACCGGAACGGTTGCGCTGGGACCGGTTTCGGCCTGGCTGTCGATCGCCAACCCCACCGTGAGGTGGCCTTGAGCGTTCGTGGTGAGTCCGGTCGTGATCGTGACGGGGCGACCCGTCGAATCGAACGTTCGGACGCTGCGTTCGTTGCGCCAGCCGCGCATGTTCACCGCCCTTGATCACTGGTCATGATGTCTTGGCCACGTACAGTGCCACATGAGCGAGAACTGGTCAAGACAAGTTAACCAGTGCGATACTTGAGGGCATGGTGGATCGCAAAAGCGGTGTTCCCGCATTCCGACAGGTCGCGGCTGATCTGCGCGAGAAGATCACCGCAGGCCGCTACTCGCCCGGTGACCAGCTGCCGAGCGAACGCGAGATGGTCGAGACGTACGGCGTATCCCGGCCGACGATCCGCGACGCCGTCGACATGCTGCGCGCCGAAGGTCTCGTCACGAGCGAACACGGGCGAGGCGTGTTCGTCCGGCCTCCGGCGAGCATCCAGCGGATCGCTCGGTCCCGGCTATCGCGCGAAGCCAGGGCGAAGAACCGCGGTGCGTTCCTCGCCGACGCCGCAACCCGTGGGTTCACGCCGTCGTCGTCAGTGAAGATCCGATTCGAGGAAGCGGACGCTCGTGCGGCGCGGCACCTCGCGATCGACGAGGGCGCCGAAGTCACGGTGCGGGATCGGGTGATGCGCGCCGATGGGCTGGTGGTCCAACTCGCGGTGTCGCGCCTCCCGCGTGAGCTGACGCGCGGCACCGCAATCGAGGACGTCAACACCGGGCCCGGCGGTGCCTACGCCCGGCTCGAGGATGCGGGTCACCGGCTTGGTTCGTTCGTCGAGCACGTCGGTGCGCGGATGCCGACGCCGGACGAGGCGTCGCTGCTGCAGCTTGCGGAAGGTGTTCCCGTCGTGACGGTGACGCGCGTGGCTTACGGCGAAGACGGTACGCCGCTGGAGATGAACGACATGATCCTCGCAGCTGACCGATACGAGCTGTCGTACGAGTGGCCCGCGGACTGACGTTGCTCCGACCGGGTGGTTCGCCCGGGGCCGTCGGGGTCTGATTTTCGGCGGTTCCGGGCACCTCCTGAGATGTAAGGGATTATGGCGCTACGGTTGCTGGTAACCTGGGTTTTAGCTGGTAGAGGCAGTGGTTGGGGCAACTGGGACTCATAATCCCTTGGCCGTCGGTTCGAGCCCGACCCGGCCCACTCTGCCATCCCTTGTATAGGGTTTGACCTGTGGAAACGGTCTCGTCTACGATCTCGGGGCGAGGTCTTGCGGGGGCGGTAGAGCAAGGGACTGTTCGAGCAAGGCCGTTTCGCTGACCGCCGCGGAGGTGGCATCCGGGCTCGGCTCGGGCTGGGGAACGCATCTGAGGGCCGAGAACCTTGCCGACTCGATGATCGGCGGGTACCTCGACTGCGTGGCCGTGCTGGTCAACTGCCTTGACGACGAAGGCCTCCCGAATGCCTTCGCCGGCGGCCGAATTTTCGCACCGGGAGTCCCTGGCGCACAGCTGCATAGTGAAGCAGTATCGGCACCTGCAGCAGTTCTGGTGCTGGCTCGATGATGTGGAAGGGATTTTCGAGTTGTCGCCGTTCTGCAAAATGGAGGCCAGTCGCGTTCCGGGCAATCCGCCGACTGTCTTGCGTGAAAATGGTCTGACGGAGCTGCTGGTCACTGCGAATGGGAAAATATTTGTCGAACTGCGGGATTGGGCGATCATTGTGGTGCTGATCGACTGTGGAGTCCGGGGTCGGCGAACTGCCGCTGTTGACGGTGGAAAATCCGGCAGAGCAGAAGCGCGGCAGCTTTGATTTCGACGTCGATGTCGTCCGCGTTCTGGGGGCGTCGCGCGCGTGACGTGCCTTTCAATCCGGCGACTGCGGAAGCGCTACTTCCGCTCGGTGGACCGGACCCGAAGCGGGATACCGGAAGAGGAGCTCCGAAATTCGCTCGTCGTAAGAGACCCGCTCTCCGAGGGGGCCGACTGTCAGGTCGGCGGTGACGAGCGCGTCCAGGAGCGCAGTGTCCCGGAAGGGGAATTCGGCGAGCTTGTCGGCCAGGCCCCGCTGCTCTGCCTCGAACCTCGCTCCGGAGTGGTGCACGACTAGGTTGACTATCGCCTCGGGCCAGCCATTGACCTTGAGGTACCTCGCGCCGTCCAGCGGGTGAAATCGGGTGTGCCCGATCTCCGGCGAGGAGCCGATGTCGTGCAGCCAGGCCGCGGCGACAAGCGTCGACCGTTTTCTTGGGCATCGGCGAAGGCGTTGAGGATCGCTGGTTCGGCGCCGACAGGCCCCGCTGTCTACGGGACCCCCGCCGAGGAGCGCATCGCGCTGATTGTCTTGGTGATTCGGTGGCTGACCATCGCGAGCAGCCCGGCGTACTTGTCCACGTCGGCCCGGAACGTGGGCGCGGTGATGGACAGGGCGCCGGTGGTCAGACCGGTCGCTCCGGTCAGCGGGATGGCGACGCTGGCGTACCCGACGCGGGTCTGCTCGTACTCGACGGCGGACCCGTTCGCCTTGGCGCGGGCCAGTTCGCTCAGGAGCACGCCGGGCGCGTTGACCGTGTGCGGGGTGCGTCGTTCGAGCGGCGACGCGAGCACTTCCTCGACCAGGTTTCGCGGGCCGAAGGCGAGGAGGACCTTGCCGGTCGCGGTGCAGTGCATCGGCATGCGGCCGGCGACGCGGGACGGGGCTTGGCGGTGGCCGGACACTTTTTCGAGGTAGAGGACTTCGCGGCCGTCCGGGACGGCGAGGTGGACGGTTTCGCTGGTGGCTTGGAAGAGATCCTCCATGTAGGGGCGGGCGGCGGGGGCCAGGTTTCCAGCTCTGCTCGCATCTGAGGATCGTGCGCTGGGCTCGGCATAGCGGCTCCGGGCGTTGCGCCGGAAGGCGGACGCGGCTGAGCAAGGACCCGCCCCGAACTGGAAAGCCGCCTCCGGTCCGGCCTCCGCCCGCTGCATCTGCCGCGGTCAGCACCGCCGGTTCGCTGGCCCTGCAGCATCAGTGGATGGCCCCGGAAGACGGCTCGGCGCCGACCAGCCCCACCCGGTAGGCGAGAACCACCGCCTGCACGCGGTCCCTCAGGTCGAGTTTCGTCAGGATCCGGGAGACATACGTCTTCACCGTTTCCGTGGTGATGCTGAGCTTCTCCGCGATCTCCGCGTTCGACAGGCCCTCCGCGATGTGCTCGAGCACTTCGAGTTCGCGGCGGGCGAGGGTCTGCCGGACGCGGTCTCGGGCCGGGTGGGTGGGGTCGGCGGGGCGCAGGCGTTCCGCGAAACGGCCGATCAGGGCGCGGGTGACCGCCGGGGCCACCAGGGAGTCTCCGGCGGCGACAGTGCGCACGCCCTTGATCAGTTCCGCTGGCGGAGCGTCCTTGAGCAGGAAGCCGCTGGCACCCGCTTTGAACGCCTCGTAGACGTATTCGTCGACGTTGAAAGTCGTCACCACCAACACTTTCGCCGGGCTGTCCACGCCCGGTCCGGCGAGCTTGCGGGTGGCTTCGATGCCGTCGACGATGGGCATGCGGATGTCCATCACCACGACGTCCGGGCGCAGCCGCAGGGTCTCTTCGACGGCCTGCCTGCCGTCCGCGGCCTCGCCGACTACCTCCAGATCCGGTTGCGCCGAGAAGATCGTGGTGTACCCGGCGCGCACCAGTTCCTGGTCCTCGCACACCAGAACCCGGACAGTCATGCCTGCCTCCGTGACGGGATGAGAGCGTGCACCCGGAACCCGCCTTCGGGCCGGGCCGCGGCTGCCATCTCACCACCCAGCATCCGCACCCGTTCCCGCAGCCCGCTCAGGCCGCGGCCGCCCCGCTCGGCGACGGGGGCGCTCGCGGAGGTCCCGTCCGTCGTCACCTCGATCTCGATCCGGTCGTGGTGATCCTCGATCTCGACCCGGGTCGGGCGGCCGGTCGCGTACTTCATCGCGTTGGTCAGCGCCTCCTGGACCACCCGGTACGCCGCGAGTTCGACGTCGACGGCGTGCTCGCGATGGTCGCCCCGCCTGGTCAGTTCGACGGGCTGACCGGACAACCGGGCCTGCTCGACGAGGTCGCTGACCCGGCCGAGCGCCGGTGCCCGGTCGGCCTTCGCCGAGTCGCCCGTCGCTTCGAGCACGCCGAGCAGGTGCCGCAGTTCCGTCAACGCGCGGCGGCCCGTGTCGCTGATGGCGGCGAGTCCTTTCCCCACGTTGCCCGGGGTCCCGTCGAGCAGGAACTGCGCCGCGTCGGCCTGGACGACCATCGCGGTCACGTGGTGGGTCACCACGTCGTGCAGGTCGCGGGCGATCCGGGCGCGCTCCCCGGCGGTCGCCACCTCGACGCTCAGCCTGCGGTTCTCCGCCTCCTCGGCCCGCCACCGGCGCATCGCGGTCCCGGCCGCCCACATCGCCGCCGAACTCAGGAAGAACACCACGAACACCTGGGGCTGGCTGGGCGAACCCAGCAGATGCAACGCGATCGCCAGCCCGATGTACGCCGCAGTGGCCGTCGCGGCGGTGACCCGGCGGTACCGGGCCTGGTGGGCGCCGGCCGCGAAGAGCGCCAGGTAGAACCCGAGGCCGGCGATGCTGACCGGGTAGCCGAACGATTGATACAGCGCGAAGGCGATGCCGGAGACCGCCAGGCAGGCCGCCGGCCAGCGCCTTCTGATCGCCAGCGGCGCAGCCTGCGCGAGGACCAGCGCGACCGCGAGCGCGTCGACCGGGCGTTGCGGCAAGTCCCCGAGCTGCGGGCCGACGGACGAGACGGTCGGCACGAACGCCAGGACGGTCAGCGCGAGCGCGAGTGCACTGTCTTTTGTGGACGAGGAGAGTCTCTGCCACCGGAGGAGCATCGCGCGAGCGTACTGGTCAGGCTGCGGCACGGCGCCGGATCCGGCCGGTGCGGGCGGCGCGGCGCAGGAGGACGACGGTGGGCACCGCGCAGACCAGCAGCGCGAGCAGGCTCGCCTCGGGGCCGAAGACGCCGCCGGTCAGCACGTCAGGCCCGGTCAGCGTGGTCCGCAGCAGCCCGGGCGACGCCTCGGCCGAGCCGGACACCGCGACGCCGAAGATGCCCGCGTTGGTGAAGTTCCAGGCGAAGTGCAGGCCGGTCGACAGCCACAGCGAACGGGTCGCGACGTACGCGGAAGTCGACAGCAACCCGCCGGTCAGGGCGATCGACAGCACGCCCCAGAGCGTCGCGTCGGCGTTGATCGAGTGCGCGAGGCCGAAGATGAGCGACGACAGGACCAGCGCGATCGTCGTCCCGGTGCGTTCCTCCATGATCCGGAACAGCACGCCGCGGAACAGCACCTCTTCGGTGACCGCGACGCTCGCCATCAGCCCGGCGGCGCCGAGGCAGCCCCAGAGCGAGCCCCCCGAGAGGTCCTGCCAGCCGCCGAACATCCCGATCAGCAGGAGCAGCAGGACGGACATCCCGGATCCGAGCGCCGCGCCCCGCAGCAGCTGGGGCCACATCCGGTTCCCGGCGAACTCGGGGATCTCCGTGCGCTGCTCCACGACCCGCGACAGCTTGCGGTACCCGGCCACCACGGCGACGACGGACCCGGCCCCCACCGGCAGGGCGAGCAGGACGACGGGCGACACCAGCTGCATGACGGCCGCGTTCGCCAGCATCACGACGGCGAACGCGGCCAGCAGCACCGGGAATCGGTATCTGCGCAGCCGTCCGGTTTCCTTGGTCTGAACCATTGCTCTTGTCCTCTCCGCGGCGGTTTCCTTGGGCAAGACAGAGACTAGGAATCCAGTCGGTTCGCGGAATCCCGCCGGGAACGACAATCCGGGTAGCTCTCAGGAGGGACAACCTGGTCGGCGGTCTTCGGCGGCCGGGGGAATGGCCGTCGCGCGCCTCAGGCAGGACGTGTGTCGCGGGGCCGGAGCCAGCCGTAGTGTCCGGGCAGACCCCGCGATCGCCACTGGTTCCAGCCGTAGCCGGGGTACCACCAGGGACTGTCCTCGCCTCGATCGAGACGGTCGTAGGCGAGCAGGGCGTCCCGGGCTGTCTTGCACGTCGGGTGCGCTTGGCTGAACCGCGCGACAGCGGTCCTGGTCTTCTCGCTCAGCGTCCATTCGCGCACCGGGGCCGAGGGATCGTCGGTGTGCCACCAAGCGAACCAGTCGTCCTCGCCCCACAGCAGGTCTGCCGCCCAGCAGCACGCGAGACGGACGACGCCGCCCAGCGCCGCCGGGCCAGTGGCGGGGTCGATGCGCGCCAGCCAGGGCCGCAAGTCGTCGTAGCCGCAGGCCAAACCGCCCAGCAGCGCCACGAGAGCGCGGGAAGGCCAATGCTCCAGCGCATCCGCCAAGGCAGCGGCCAGCGCTTCCTCGGTGGCGCGGCGTTCGGCATCCGGCCATCCGGCGAGGTCGGCGTAGTCCGGGCCGAAAACCCGCGGTGCCAGGCCGGGATCGACCGCCCGGGCTCGCACCAGCGAGATCAGCCGGGGCGCGAGCCGCCGGCCCAGGAATCGCCATTGTTCGCCGGACCAGTGATCCCCGGCTTCGGACGCGATCGAAACGACAAGGCGGTCGGGGACGGAGCCGGCGTCGCCGGAGAGGATGGCCAAGTCCTGCTGGGAATAGCACCGCGGGCAGCCGCCGGACAAGTCCACGTGCTCATCATCGCAGGCGGCAGCGCGCGAGGGAACGAGCAGTTGACCTCTACCATGGTCGAGGTTTGAGAATCGCGATCATGACATTGTGGATCTGTGACCGATGCGGCATCGAACAACCCGGCACCCCCGGACCCCCGCGGTGCGTGCTGGACCGGGGCGAGGTCGGCATCGAGGAGCGCGGGGACCTGGGCCCGCATTCCGGGAGCTGGCGGACGCACGAACAGCTGGCCGCCGAACCGCACGTGGTGCTGCAGCGCGACCACGGCCGCGGGGTGCACAGCCTGCGGCGGGAGCCGGTGGTGGGCATCGGGCAGTGGTCGTTCGTCGTGCGGACCGCGCGGGGG
Source organism: Amycolatopsis sp. VS8301801F10 (assembly GCF_046195355.1). Classification (NCBI taxonomy): domain Bacteria; kingdom Bacillati; phylum Actinomycetota; class Actinomycetes; order Pseudonocardiales; family Pseudonocardiaceae; genus Amycolatopsis; species Amycolatopsis sp. VS8301801F10. The sequence goes on from NZ_CP176065.1 coordinate 4,566,803, forward strand.
AACGTGCTGTGGGACCCGCCGACCTCCATCGAATCGGACACTCTCGCCGCGGTCCGGGCGCTCGGCGAGGTCGTCGCGGTGGCCACCAGCCATCCGCACATGTTCGCCGCGCAGGTCAGCTGGAGCCACGCGTTCGGGCGGGTTCCGGTGCTGGTGAACGCCGCGGGCAAGGAATGGCTGGGCCGCACCGACCCGGTGCTCGAATTCTGGACCGAGCACGCCGAGCCGGTGCCCGGGGTCGAGCTGATCGAGGTCGGCGGCCACATGCTGGGCAGCTCGGTGCTGCGCACCCCGGACGGCACGCTCCTGTCCGGCGACACGATCAGCGGCGGCCTCGCCCCGGACTGGGTCTCGTTCCAGCGCAATTTCCCGAAGCACATCCCGCTGTCGGCCGCGGTGGTCCGGCGGATCGTGGACCGGCTGGACGGCTGGTCCTACGACCGGCTGTACACCCTCGGCGGGGACACCATCGACGCGGACGCCAAGGCCGTCGTGCACCGGTCCGCGGAGACGCACATCCGTTGGGTCAGCGGGGAATTCGACCATCTGACCTGACCGGATCGCGCCACCGGCCGCCGAGTACTTCGGTGCCAGACTTGCCGGTAGTCGCCTTCGGAGGTGTGTTCGTGCGGTACGCCGAGGTCGCGGTAGGCGGCGAGCGTCTCGGCGGCCAGGACGTCGTCGGCGGCGAGGGCGATGTACTGCGGTTCGGACAGGCCGGTCGCCCATTCTCCGCGGCGCAGCAGGGAAACCGCGAGCGCAAGCCGGAGCCGGCGGTGCGGGTGGGCGACGGCTCGGCTGCGGACCAGGCCGAAAGGCGCGGCGAACTCGCCGGTCGCGGCCGGTTCGAGCCGGCCGTCGGGGAGTGCTTCCGCGAGCACGTATTCGTTCGGGTCGGCGAGGCTGCCCGAACGCACGCGGTCCTGGCCGCGGCCTGGCGCTCCTCGCTCCGCGCTTCAGTCCCGCTCGCCGGCGGAGTGCCGGAGCCCGTCCATCAGCAGGTCCAGCAGGCGGCCCGCCAGAGCTTGGTGTTCGGGGGAACCGGCCACGGTGAAGATGCCGATGAGGGCGGCGGCGATGTCTTCCGCGGGGACGTCGTCGCGCAGTTCTCCGCTCGTGCGGCCTGCTTCGAGGATCGCGTCGATGGCTTCGAGCAGTTCGGTCCGGGTGCGGGCGTGCGCGATCTCGCCCGATTCGACCATCGCGAGCAGCGTGTCGAGCATGCCGTTCTTGGTCGCGATCCAGTCGCCGAACAGGTCCATCCAGCGGCGTAGCGCCGCGGCCGGGCCGAGTTGGCCGAGCAGGTCGCGGGCGCCGGTGGTGAGCCGCGAGACCTGGTCTTGGTAGACCGCGTCCACCAGGGACTCCCGGGTGGGGAAGTGCCGGTAGAGGGTGGCGATGCCGACCCCGGCTTCGGCGGCGATCGCGCGCATCGACGGCTCGGTTCCGGCCGCGGCGAACAGCCGGGTCGCCACGTCCAGCAACTGCTGGCGGTTGCGGGTCGCGTCCGCTCGGGGGGTCTTCGCGGCGGCCAAAACGGATCACGCTCCACTTGTGCTAGAGTCGAAGAATATAAACGGAGCATAGTCCGTTTACTCGGCTTCGAGGAGACAGGTGAGCGGGAAAGAAACGAGCCGGGCGGTCGAGTTCGAGGCGTTCGGCGGGCCGGAGGCCTTGCGCCTTCGCGAAGTGCCGGTGCCGCAGGCTGGTCCGGGGCAGATTCGCGTAAGGGTGACCGCTGCTGGGCTGAATCCGATGGACTGGTTCATGACTTCCGACGCGGAGACGGCCGCGCGGTTCGGGCTGAGCCTGCCGTGCGGGTTCGGCACCGACTACGCCGGGGTCGTGGACCAGCTCGGCGACGGCGTGAGCGAGTTCGCGGTCGGGGACCGGGTGTTCGGCGGGGCGCTGTCCCGGGCGGTCGCCGACTACGTCCTCGTAGACGTGGCGGGGACGATCGCGGCGGGCGGCGAGGCGCACCGCACCCCGGACGGTGTCGACGACCGCACCGCCGCGACGCTGGCGATCGCCGGTTGTACCGCGGCTGCGGCGCTGGACGTGGTCAAGCCGGGTCCGGACGACACGGTGCTGATCGGCGGTGCGGGAGGCGGCGTCGGCGTGTTCGCCGTCCAGCTCGCCCGGATCGCAGGCGCGCGCGTGCTCGGGACGGGGTCGGCGTCCTCGGCCGATGCCTTGCGCGCATTGGGGGCTGAGCCGGTCGCGTATGGCGAGGGCCTGGTCGACCGGGTGCGGGCGCTGGCTCCCGCTGGCGTCACCGCGGCCATGGACCTGCACGGAACGGACACGGTGCGGGCGGCCCGCGAACTCGGCGTGCCGGACGAGCGGATCACCGCCATCGCCGCTCAAATCGACGGGATCACCCCGGGGAACGGGGCCAACGCGGCGCCGGACGCCCTCGAGAAGATCGCGGACCTGGTCGCGGCGGGACGGCTGCGGGTGCCGATCGCGGCGACCTATCCGGTCGAGGACGTCCGGGCCGCGGTCGAGCTGCAGGCAGGGCGGCACGTGCACGGGAAGGTCGTCATCGACCTCTAGCGCAGCCAGGGATGCCGCCCGGCGTCCGCGTCGCCGCAGTCCGGGCCGAGACAGATGCGCAGGCGCTGGATGCGGCCGTCGCGGATTTCGAACACATCGCAGAAACGGTGGTTTCCGCCCCAGTCGCCGGGCGGGTCGGGGTATTCGCAGCCCAGGCCGATCTGCCGGGCGCACGCCGGCTTCCCTCTGGCCCTGTTCGACGGCTGCCGCAACCGCAGGTTGGTCGCCACGGCGCGGCCTGCGCGAGGAGGCGGAGTTGTACCGGCATTGGGCAGGAAACCGATCGAGACCTCCCGGGCGAGCACAAGGCGATCCTCGAAGCGGCGTTGGCCCGTGATGCGGATCTGGCGGCCGAACGGCTTCGGGACCATATCGCGCACCCGGCGCAGCTGCTGATCAGCTGCGCCGAGGACGTGCCGGGCGTAGAACCGGTTGGCCTGCAAGGGGATTCGGTTCCGGTCAGGTCGTGGCCGGAGTGAAGTTCTCCCGGTGGATCATCCGCGGCGCCATCCGGCGGCGTTTGAACGCTTTCGCCCCCGCCTCGACCATCGGCGGCGGTCCGCAGAGCCAGCCGGACCAGCCGCGGGCGCTGGGGACGTCTTCGAGGAACCGGTCGGTCGGGAAACCGGTGCGGTACGTGCTGTTCCCGGGCTCGTGAGACAGCCCCGGGACGAACGAGAACCCCGGGTAGCTGTCGGCGAGTTCGGCCATCAGGTCGAGGTCGTAAAGGTCGGCCTCGCCGCGAACTCCGTGGTACAGCAACACTTTCCGGGCCGGATCCCGGGACAGCGCGGTGCGGACGAGGCCGATCAGCGGGGCCAGGCCGGTGCCGCCGCCGATGAGGGCCATCGGGCCGCCGTCGTCCTCTTCCGCCGGGGGCAGGGAGAAATCGCCCAGCGGGCCGGTGACCTGGACCTGTTCGCCGACGGAGAGGTCCGCGAAGATCCACTGCTCGGTCGCCGCTCCGCCGGGCGCCAGGCGGACGTGCAGTTCCAGGACTTTGTCCTCGTCGGCCGTGTTGACCAGCGAATACTGGCGGCGCACGCCGGTGCCGGGCACGGTGAGTTCGACGTACTGGCCCGCGTTGAACGCCAGCGGTTCGGGCAGGCCGAGCCGCAGACGCCGGGTGTCGCGGGCGATGTCCTGGATTTCGCGGACGGTCGCGGTGAGGTCGCGCAGCGGGTGCGTGGTCCGGCCCGCGCCGTCCGCGGTTTCCACGACGACGTCCGAGCGGAGCCGGGCCTGGCAGGCCAGCGCCAGTCCGGCGGCCCGTTCTTCCTCGGTCAGGGTGTCGGCGGGAGAGTCGCGGTGGTCGACCGCGCCCTCGACCACCCGCAGCTTGCAGGTGCCGCAGGTGCCCTGGTTGCAGGAGTTCGGCATCCAGACGCCGGCGCGGAGGAAGGCGTCGAGCAGCGGCTGGTCCGGTTCGCACGGCACGGCCCGGCCGCCGGCGGTCGCGGTGAACGGCATGTCAAGCCTCCCACGCGACGTGCAGCGACGTCGGTCCGCGGAAGCCCCAGCCCCAGAACTCGACGTCGGAGGAGGTGTCGCGCTCCAGGTTCGGGATCGACTCGAACAGCTCCTCCAGCGCGATCCGCATGACGTGGTTGGCGAAGTAGATTCCGGCGCAGGCGTGGTTCCCGGCCCCGAAGGCCAGGTGCGGCAGCGGGGGCCGGTGCAGGTCGTAGCGGGTCGGGGCCTCGTAGACGCCGGTGTCGTGGTTGGCCGAGCCGTAGGACAGGATCACCGGGGTGCCCGCGGGCAGGTCGACCCCGGCGACGGTGACCGGCCTGGTCGAGATCCGCGCGGTGGCCGACCAGATCGGCGACGTCCAGCGCATTCCCTCGGAGATCGCGCGCGGGATCAGCGCCGGGTCGTCCACCACCTGCTCGAGCTGGTCGGGTTCGCTGAACAGGCCGGCCAGCGTCGAGGCCATGCCGTGGCCCGGTTCCTGCATCGCGCCGAGCAGATAGACGTAGATGGTCGGGTAGATGTATTCGCGGTCGCGGGTCTTGCCCGGCGGCATCCCGTCGTGCAGCCAGTGCGAGATCGCGGTGTCGGCGGGTTCGGCGATCCACTTGTCGATCAGCGGGTCGACCGTCGCCTGGATCTCGGCCTTCGCCTCGTCGCCCTGGACGAAGCCCTCCGGGTTGGCGAATTCGCCGTCCTCGGTCATGGCCGCGTTGGTGAAGGACCGGCTCAGCTTCGCGAACCATTCGCGGAGTTTGTCCGAGCTGACGTCGTTCAGGCCGAGCAGATCGCCGAGGGAGCGGACGCTGACCGGTTCGCAGTACTGCGAGACGAGTTCCGCGCGGCCGTCGTTCTCGAACTTCTCCAGGTACCGACGGGCGATGGGGCGGACGAGGCCGTCGATCCACCGGTCGACCTCGACCGGCTGGAGCGCGGGTTCGACCATCGAGCGCAGGTCGGCGTGGACGTCGCCGTTGACCCCGATGATCGCCGGATGGCCGAAGGTGCGGCCGCCGGCCGGGGTGATGACGGCCTCGAAATCGGGGCTGGTGGCGATCTCGCGGCAGATCTCCGCGGTCGTCGCGACGTGCGAGCCGAGCACCGGCACGTACGCAAGCGGAGCCTCGCGGCGCAGCCGTTCGTAAGGCTCGTAGGGGTTGCGTTCCAGCTGGGCCATGGTGATGCCGGCGATCCAGGACAGGTCCGGGGCGGTGGTGCTGTTCGTCGTCATTGACGCGGCCTCCTTCGTGCGGGTCGGGGCAGAAGGTAGGTCCGCGCGGGCCGGGCCCACGACACGCGAAGCGCGGATCCGGTACGGATCGCGCGACGAATCCGGCGCGTCGCCGCAGATCAGCTAGCATGCGGTCCATGTCCGCACGCCGGGGTGCGGCGCCGCGGGACTGGGAGCGAGTCTCGAAGTCGGTGGCCGCCGCCTACTTTCCGCACCAGCTGACGCCGCTGCGCGCCGGCCGCGAACCGCGGCTGACCCTGCGGACGCTGGACCTCGGCCCGGTGCTGATCGGGTACGTCGGATGGGGAGCCGACGTCGAGATCGCCTGCGACTACCCGGCTGCCTACGAGGTCAACCTGCCGTTGACCGGCCACCTCGCCAGCCGGGGAAGGCACGGCACGGTGACGTCCGTGCCCGGGCAGGCGACGGTTTTCCGGGCCGACACCCCGTCGCTGATCACCCACTGGGACGCGACCTGCACCGTGCTGGGGGTCAAATTCGACCGGGACTGGCTGGACCGCGAGGCCGAACGCGTTCTCGGCGCCGGGACCGTCCGGGCGGCGGGCGCGCTCCCGGACCAATTGCCTCTCGACCACGGCCCGGCACGCGACTGGCGGCATCTCGTGGCCGGACTGTCGTCGCAGATGCGCGACGGCGCGCTGTTCACCGACCAGCCGATCGTCCGGGAACAGCTGGCGGGCGCGGTCGCGGCGGGGTTTCTTCTCGCCGGCTGCCCCGATTCCGGCCGGGTCCCGGCACCGCGGCCGAGGGCGATCACGCGGGTGGTGGACGCCGTCCGAGCGGACCCTTCGCGGGCGTGGACCGCGGCGGAGATGGCGGCTGTGGCCGGGACTACGGTCCGTCGGCTGCAGGAGAGTTTCCGGGAATGGGTGGGGTGCACGCCGACGGAACATCTGGTGGGGGTGCGGTTGCAGCATGCTCGGGCGGATCTTGAAGCGCATCCGGAATTGTCGGTGAGCGAAATCGCGGCTCGGTGGGGGTTTTCGAGTGCTAGTCGGTTTGCTGCGGCGTTTCGGAGGCGGTATGGGGTGTCGCCTTCTCAGGCGCGGTGAGTTCTCTGGCTGAGCGTGCGGGTCGGCGCTGCTTCGATCTTCTTTTCGTGCTGACCAAGATCGCGGCGACGCCGAGCAGGATCGCGATAATCGACGTGATGATGCCGATCAGTGAGGTGGTTGTCACGGGTTTCCTTGCTGTCGAGGCAGGAGTCCGGAACCGGGGCACGGTCACCGGCCGTTATTTCTGTGCTTCTTTGCTGAGAGCAAGACTGCGGTCGCGACCGTCAGAACGCCGACGATGACCAGTCCGGTTCCCGCCGTGGTCAGTGTTTCGCTGAATTCTGGATGATTCAGCAAGAAAGCGAAGACAAGGGCGAATAACGAAAGAAACGCGCCGATGATGCCGAGCAGAAAGCCGAGGCTGCTCTTCTTCATTGTTCTCCTCCCGGGCGGTCTTCAGGTCGTGATCCGAACCGATGCCGCTTCTTGTCCCGGTGCTTTCGGCGGTGGAACGCGGAGACGACCGGCACTGCCAAAATGCCCGCCGAGAACACGGCGATCATCACGATGCCCACCGTGTCGCCGTGGGGGAGCAGCGGCCGAAGCACGAGCGAGTAGAAGACCTGCCAGATCACGACGAGGAACAACTGCGCCAGAAAAACACGCCATCGGCGTCTGCCAGGACGAGCCACGGCACCCCCGTAATGAACCGAGTCCCCAGGAGGCGGATTCCGCGGTACCGGCCCCCTTCCTGCCACCCGGTCGGATGCCCCGTTTCCGGCTGGTCAAACCTGAATTCCTGACCGCGCCAAGCGGCCCCGTCGCAGCGCGCGAGCCAGTCTCCACGGTGAGACAGTGACAGCGTGTTCGACACTTTCGCGGAATGGGACATCCCCGTCAACGACTCCGTAACCATCCACGGCCGAAGCGGCGGAGAAGGACCGCCCGTCGTGCTGTTGCACGGGCATCCTCGGACGCATACGACCTGGTACCGGGTGGCCCCCGCGCTCGCCCAGGCCGGGTTCAGCGTCGTTTGCCCCGACTTGCGCGGGTACGGCCGGTCAGCCAAACCCGAGCCCGACCGGAAGCACGAGGTGTACTGCGACCGCGCGATGGCCGCCGACATCGTGGCCTTGCTGCGCAATCTCGGGCACAGCCGATTCGCTGTCGTGGGCCATGATCGCGGCAGTTACGTCGCGTACCGGACCGCGCTCGATCATCCGGATGCGGTGTCTCGCCTCGGTGTTCTCGACAGCGTGCCCATCCTCGAGGCGCTCGAACGCGCTGGCGCCAAGTTCGCTACCGCGTGGTGGCATTGGTTCTTCTTCGGCTCGTCCCCGCACGCGGAGCGGGTGATCACGGCCGATCCCCTTGCCTGGTACCGACCGGACGAGCAAGCCATGGGGCACGAGAACTATCGCGATATGACCAGTGCGGTCACGAATCCGGCCACTGTGCGGGCGATGCTGGAGGACTACCGCGCCGGGCTGACCGTCGATCGTGCTCACGACGAGGCGGACCGGGCGGCGGGGCGCGTCATCACGTGTCCGACCCTCGTCGCGTGGTCCGCGAAGGACGACATGGAAGACCTTTACGGCGACCCGGTCGCTGTCTGGCGCTCCTGGGTCAGCGGCGAGCTGACGTCCGCGCGCATCGAGTCCGGGCACCATATGGCCGAGGAAAACCCCGTGCAGCTGGCCGAAACCTTGGTCCGTTTCCTCGGTTAGCTTCGCCCGTCCGGGTGTTTGCCTTGCTCGTCACCGGGTATCAGAAGGGCCACGACGAGGAGGCGAGAGATGTCATCGCGCCCACGCAGCACCACGGGAACGCACGACGGTCCGGGGACGAAACCCCCTGGGCGGCACAAGAACGGCCAAGCGGCGAAGCAGGACTCGGGGACCGCCGGGTTGAGACTGCCTTCGGAAATGCCCAAACGCGCACTGTGGTGGGGCGGATTGGCCGCGCTGGCCGCGGTCGGAGTTCTCGAGTGGCCGGTCGCCGTCGTGGTGGGCGCAGGCACCTATGTCGCCGAGAAACTGTCCCGTGAGGACGTTCGCAAGGATGCCGCCGCCGGAGATTAGCACTGCGAAAGCTCGTGTTTCCGAAACGGCTCTGCGAAGAATGACGAGGAAATGACCGGTACCCTTCCTTCCTTGCTGTCGCGCGCACTCCGGCTTCCGGCCGCCGCGTTGTCCGTGCCCGAACGGCTCGTCCGCGGGGCAAGCCAGGCCGCGGGCGTTGCCGCCGAAGCGGTCAACCTCGGTGCCGACGCGGTGGTCACCGGGGCGGGAGCAGGCGTCCGGGCCACGACGTGCGCCGCGCGGGTGTTGCGCGAGGCGGTGGTCAGCGGGGCAGAGGGAACCGGCGCGGTGTGGCGGCACGGGCAGAAGCTCCATCTCGGACTGCGCCCGGCGGCGGAAGGCGACGCGAGCCGGTTCGGCCGCTTGGTGCGCAAGCTGGCTCGGGAGGCGATGGCGCGGCCCGATGTCATCGCCGCCTACTGGGACGCTGGCCTGTCCCGGATGGTGCTGACGATGGCGGAAGACGCGGCCAGCGACCGCTTGGTGGAAGCACTGGCGGCCCGCGCGCGAAAGCACGGACTGTCCGTTGGCGCCCAAGACGAAGCGTCCGTCCATCCGGGCGATCTTCGCGCGGTCCAGACCCAGGCGGCCGCGCTCGCGATCAGCGGTGCCGGGCTGGCGATGGCGGCGGCCACCACGCCGTTGCGGCTGCGGCGGCCGCCGCAAGTGCTGGATGCCGCGCTCACGGCGGTGCGGGAACATCCGCTCGCCCAAGAGTTCTTGCGTGCCCGGTTCGGCAGGCCCGCGGCCGAATTGGCGGTCGCCACGGCCAACGCAGCGCTGCACGGCGTCGGGAAGTCTCCCGTCGACCTCACGCTCGACGTGCTGTTGCGCGCCGGGCAGCTCGCGGACGCGGTGGCGCAAGTGGTCGCGTTCGACCGGTCCTGCGACCGCCTGTGCGTGCCCGACCGCGACTGTCCGCCGACCCGGCCCGAGCGCCGGGCGGCCCCGCCGGATCCGGTCAGCGACTACGCCAAAACCGCGTTGACCGGCGGTCTGGTCGGCGCGGGAGCTACCGCGCTGTTCCAGCGCAACCTCAGCCAGGCCAGTTCCGCGATCCTCGCCAGTTCTCCGAAACCCGCCCGGTACGGCTGGACCGCGTACGCCTCCGGCGCCGGGCTCGCCCTCGCGCGCGAGGGGGTGCTAGTCCGGAACCCGGACCGGCTCCGGCTGCTGCAAGCGGTCGACACGCTTGTGGTGCACAGCAACGCATTGTGCGGCGACGAGCGCACGGTGCTCGAGGCCAATCCCAACGACCGCGAGTGGGCGGAAGGCAGGCTGTGGCAAGCGGCGCTGCAGGCGGTGAACGGCGAGGACAGCCCCGTGCGGCTGCGGCCGGCGCCGGACGATCCGGCGGCCGAAACCGGGTTGATGATCGCCTCGGCGGACGGCGCGGACGTGGGAACGGTGCTCGTCGGATGGGTGCCCGACCCGCTGGCGGAGAGCGTGCTGGACGCGGCCGGGCAGGCGGGCCTGCGGATCGTGGTCGTCCAGGACGGCTCCCCGGGCGGCGAGGCCGTGTTGGCGGACGAGGTCGTCACCGACCGGACGATGGCCGAGGTCGTCACCGGCTGCCAGGAGGACGGCCGCGTCGTGCTGACGCTGGCCCGCGTCCCGCCGGGCGTCGACGCGTCTGCCCGGGAGGCAGTGCTGGACGGCTTGCTGCGCGGCGATCTCGCGGTCGCGGTCGCGCACGGATGCGATGCCGCGGTCTGGGCCGCCGACCTGCTGTCGATCAGCGGCCTGGCGGGAGCCTGGCGGCTGATGCGCGCCGTTCGCGGTGCGCGCGCCGCCGGTGGCCGGGCGACGACCTGCGCCGAGGCCGCCGCGGCCTTGTCCGGTCTGGTGGTCGCCACGGACGGGCACCGGCAGTGGCGGCGTTTGCTGTCGCCGCTGGCCCGGCTCAGCCCGGTCGACCTCGCCACCGGCGTCGCGCTGGCCGGGGGCTGGCAGGCCGCGGCGGCGATGGCCGCGGAACCGGCTCCGGCGCCGCGGCCGCGAGTGGCCTGGCATGCGTTGCCGCTGGAGGAAGTGCTGCGCAGGCTGGCTTCGGACCCGCGCCGTCGCCGGGCGCGCCGCACCGGCCTGCCCGAACGAGCCCGGCGCCTGGCCGCGGAAGCCGCCGAACTGCCCGGAACCGCGCCGGTGGCGAGCGGGCTTCGGCTGGCCGGCGCGATGCGGGGCGAGCTGAGCGATCCGCTGACTCCGGTGCTCGCCGTCGGAGCCGCCGCGTCGGCGATTCTCGGGTCCACTGTGGACGCTCTGCTGGTGCTGGCCGCGATGGGGGCCAACGCGCTCGTCGGAGGGGTGCAGGGGGTGCGGGCGGAGCAGGCTCTGTCGGGCCTGGCCGCGACCCAGACCCAGCAGGCCCGCCGGCTCGCGTCGGAGGAAGCGCGGCCGGAAGTCGTGGACGCCGCCGAGGTGCGGCCCGGCGACCTGGTGGAGCTGCGGGCGGGCGACGTCGTGCCCGCCGACGCGAGGCTGGTGCGGGTGCAGGATCTCGAGGTCGACGAATCCGTGCTGACCGGGGAATCGCTGCCGGTGCCGAAACACACAGCGCCGACCCCGGCCTCGGACATCGCGGACCGCCGGTGCATGGTCTTCGAAGGAACCACCGTGGTCGCGGGATCGGCTCGGGCGATTGTCGCGGACACCGGGGACCGCACCGAGGCCGGGCGCGCCGTGGCGCTGGCCTCCCGCACGGCACCGGCTGCCGGGGTACAGGCCAGACTGCGGGAATTGACCCGCAAAGCCTTGCCGCTGACGCTCGCGGGCGGAGTCGCCGTCGCTGGCCTGTCGTTGCTGCGCGGGCGAACGGTGCGCGAAGCGGTCAGCGGGGGTGTCGCGGTCGCGGTTGCCGCTGTGCCGGAAGGACTTCCGCTGGTCGCCACGGTCGCGCAGATGGCGGCCGCGCGCCGGCTCAGCCGCCGGGGCGTGCTGGTTCGCTCCGCGCGCACGCTGGAGGCACTGGGCCGGATCGACACCGTGTGCTTCGACAAGACCGGCACGCTCACGACGAACGAACTGCGGGTCGTCAAGGTCGCGACGGCCGACGGAGAAATTCTCCCGCTGCGGCAGGCGGCGGAGACTCAGGTGGTGCGGACCGGGGCGCGGGCTTGTCCGTCCGAAAAGGACAGTTCGCGGGCCAAGCACGCGACCGACGCCGCGGTGCTCGCCGCTTCGCCGCCCGGCGAGGATTGGCGGCAGGTCGCCGGTTTGCCGTTCGAGGCCAGCCGCGGTTACGCGGCCGCCGCCGGGCTCGAGGGCGAAACCGGGTGGCTGGTGGTCAAGGGAGCGCTGGAAGTGGTGCTCCCGTGCTGCCCGGACGCCCCGGCGGACATCCTTTCGCGGGCGGAATCGCTGGCGGGCTCCGGCCTTCGGGTGCTCGCGGTGGCTCGCCGTCCGGTGGGTCCGGACCGGCTGGCCGAGGCCGTCGACGAACCGTTGGCGGACTTGGAGTTCGTCGGCTTGCTCGCGTTGGCGGACAGTCCGCGCCCCAGTGCGGCGCCGATGGTGTCCGGGCTGCGCGCGGCGGGCGTGCGCCCGGTCGTGCTGACCGGCGACCACCCGCGCACCGCCTTGGCCGTCGCCGTCGAACTGGGCTGGCCCGAGGACACCGCGGTCGTGACCGGGCAGGAGCTGGCCGCGCTGGACCGGGCCGGCCGGGCGGACCTGGTGCGCGAGGCCGGCGTGGTGGCCCGGGTGGCTCCGGAGCAGAAACTGCAGGTGGTCGAAGCGCTGCGAGCCGCGGGCCGGGTCGTGGCGATGGTCGGCGACGGCGCGAACGACGCCGCCGCCATCCGGGCCTCCGACGCGGGAATCGCGTTGGCCGCGCGCGGGTCCGCGGCCGCGCGCAACGCGGCGGACATCGTGCTGACCGACGGCGATCTGCGGGTGCTGGCCGACACGGTCGACGAAGGACGGGCCTTGTGGCGCAGCGTCGCGGACGCCATCAGCATCCTCATCGGCGGCAATGCCGGCGAGGTCGGTTTCACCGTGCTGGGCACGCTGCTGTCCGGTGCTTCCCCGTTGTCCACCCGGCAGCTGCTGCTGGTCAACCTGCTGACCGACATGTTCCCGGCGATGGCCATTTCGGTCACCCCCAGCGCCGCGCCGGACGCCGGGCAGAACGGCACCGTCGTGGGCACCGGCTCGCTCGGCGCGCCGCTGACCCGGCAGATCCGCGACCGGGGCGTCGTCACCGCACTGGGAGCGACCACCGCGTGGCTGGCCGGCACGGTGACCCCGGGCACCGCACGACGCACCAGCACGATGTCGTTGTGCGGCCTCGTCGGCGCCCAGCTGGTGCAGACCCTGTCCGGCCGCGCGCACAGCCCCCTGGTCCTGGCCACGAGCCTCGGCTCGGCGGCGGTGCTGTTCGCGGTGGTGCAGACCCCGGGCGTGAGCCACTTCTTCGGCTGCGCCCCGCTGGGACCGGTGGCGTGGGCGGGAGTCGGCGGCGGCATCGCGGTGGCGAAGTTCGCGCCGTCGATGCTGCCGGTGGTGGAGACGATCGCGTCCCGGATCGCGCCGAAGCCGGCCGGGCGAGCCGGTGTGTCCACAATGGACTGACGGTCAATCTCCCCAGGCGTTCGCGTCGAGGACCATGTCCCAGGTCGGATAGGGCACCTCGGGGCGGCGCTGGTGGAGGATCTCGCCGGGGAGCGTCATCGAGGGCGCCTTGCGGGGGTTCGCGAGGCTCTGGGAGACCATGACGTCGGTGAGGGCGCGGCACCCGCCGAGCCGGGGATAGCGCGCGTGCACGCGGTCGGCGAACCCGGGCGGGAGCTGGCCGGGTTCGTCGGGACCGGTGAGGTCGATCCCGATGCCGGCCTGCGCGACGCCGATCTCGGCGGGGCGACGGCGCTGGAACACCGGCGATTCGTGCACGTGCTGGGTGGTGTGCAGGGCGATCGCGTCCCACACGGTGTCGACGCGGTGGTCGGTGATGCCGTGGCTTTCCAGGAACCGTGCGGCGAAATCGGCGCCCGCGACCTCGAACCGCTGATCGGACTTGACTTCCTCGGTCAGCCCCATGTCGTGGAGCACGCAGATGAGGAACATCAGTTCGGCGTCGTAGTGTTCGTTCGGCCGCTTGCCCTGTTGCGCGGCGGCGGCCCGCGCGAAGAGGAAGCTGCGCAGACTGTGGTTGCGCAGGAACGGTTGCTGCGCGCGGGTCACCAGGGTCTGGGCGCGCCTCGCCAGCCGGGTGGCCGGGAAGGACAGTTCGGCTGGCGCCGCGCTGGCCGCCGGTGCGCCGAGCGCGATCGCGGCGGCACCGGCCGCGGCGCCGCCGAGCACGGTGCGCCGGGAAACGGAATCCGACATCTGGGGTCTCCTTTTACGAGTACGCGAACCGTTGCCGGTACGCGGTCGGGGTGATGCCGAGGACTTGGAGGAACAGCCGGCGCATGCTCTCGGCGGAACCGAACCCGCAGCGGCGGGCGACGGTCTCCACTCCGGCGTCGCAGGATTCGAGCAGGACGCGGGCGGCCTCGACGCGGATCCGGGCGACGTACTGGCCCGGCGTGACTCCGAGTTCCTGCTGGAACAGCCGGGTCAGCTGACGCACGCTCACCCTCGCGCGCGCGGCCATGCCGGACAGCGTGTGATCGCCCGCCGGTTCGGCCGCGACCGCGTCCAGCACTACCCGCAGCGCCGAGGTTTTCGGCGCCGGGACGTCGCTCCAGACGCTGAACTGCGACTGTCCGCCGGGGCGGCGCAGGAACACGACCAGCTGCCGCGCGGCGTCCCGGGCGACGTCCGGCCCGAGGTCTTCCTCGACCAGCGCGAGCGCCAGGTCGATCCCGGCGGTCACCCCGGCCGAGGTGACGATCCGGCCGTCGCGCGCGTAAATGGCGTCCGGGCGCACGGTGACGCCGGGAAACCGCGCGGCGAGTTCGGCGCACATCGCCCAGTGCGTGGTGGCCCGCCGTCCGTCCAGCAATCCGGCATCCGCCAACAGGAACGCGCCGGTGCAGACCGACGCGACCCGGCGCGCGGTCCCGCCGAGCCGCCGGATTCCGTCGAGCAAGGCCGGAGCGGTGCCGTCGACCCGGCCCGGCGGCGGTCCCGGGACGAGCACTGTGTCGACCGGTTCGTCTACTTCGGACAGTGCACAGTCGACACTCAGCACCACTCCGGTGTCCGAGCGCACCGGGTGCCCGTCCACTGAGGCCAGCCGGACGCGGTAGCCGCCCGCGCCGTCGAGCACCTGGACCGGTCCGGCGAGATCGAGCAGCACCACGTCGGCGCACACCGCGACGACGATCTCCTTGCCTGCCATATTTCAAGTCTGGTCAGGAGATACTGGTGTCCACAAGGACGACTAGCCCACAGATCCGGCCAGGCCGCCCGGTCGGCCCCGCGGCCGGGCCCGGTGCGGAGTTCATGGCGGGTTATGTCGGCACGCCGTGGCGATCCGAGGTCGCTGATCCCGGGAGTGGCTCGCCCACCACAGTTGGCATGTGCGGATCACCGATCCCGCGCACCTGGCGCGCAGCTTGGGCAGTCCGGTCGGCGATGGATCCGGCCACAGTGGACACTGCGCGGCCGTGGCTCATCGAGGCCGCCCGGGGCTGCGTTCAACCGTCTAGTGCGGCGCGGCGCAGCAACCGGGACATCAGGGCGTGGTGCACGGGCACGGCGAGAGACCACAGCGCGGCGGCCGGTCGCCGGTCGAAGCGCACGAAGGTGGTCCACCGCACCCGCGTGCCGCGCAGTTCGACGACATTGCGCGCGGTCAGCAGCCAGGACCGGGCTTCGAGCACGGCCGCCTGACCGGTCGAACTCACCAGCGCCCACCCCAGCACCTGCGTCGGCGAGTCCCGCGGACCCAGCCGCAGGCCGAGCCCCACCCGCCACGCGAATCGGAGAAAGACGCGCACGGGCCGCGGGGCCTGTTCCCACACCGCACGCGCCCAGTGCTCAGGAGACCGGGCACCGGGTGCCGGGTCGCTGAATTCGAGGCCGCCGACGTAACCGGCGGAAGACAGGGCACCGACGGCGTCCGCCGGCTCCAGGACGATGCGCCGAACCTGCACGGGGACCTCGCTGTTAGTAGACAGGCATCTACTAACGGGACCGTACGGACGTGGTAGACAGGTGTCAACTAGAGTGGGGCGCATGCCGCCGCGCCGCCGACTCGATCCCGCCCAGCGCCGCGCCCAGCTCCTCGAGGTCGCCGCGCGGGAGTTCGCGGCCAAGCCCTACGACGCGGTGCAGATGGAGCAGATCGCCGAACAGGCCGGGATTTCGCGCGCCCTGCTCTACCGGCACTTCCACGCCAAACACGACCTCTTCGCCGCGGTGTACCGGCAAGCGGCCGACCGGTTGCTCGCGGACACCGAACCGGATCCGGCGGCGTCGCTGACCGAACAGATCACCCTCGGGCTGGAGGTCCATTTCGACTACTTCCTGGCCAACCGCAACACGGTCCTCGCGGCGAACCGCACCCTGGCGGGCGATCCGGTGGTCCAGGCCGCGATCACCGACGAGCTGACGGCGCTGCGGCAGCGGCTGGTCGACGCCTCCGGCCTGACCGGGCACGCGGGGGAGCTGCTGTCCGCCGCGTTGACCGGGTGGCTGCAGTTCGTCCGGGTGCTGTGCGTGGAATGGCTGCTGACCGAAGCGTTGTCGCGAACGGAGTTGCGCGAGCTGTGCGTCGGTGCGCTGACGGGGGCGCTGGAGAAGATCACCGGCGAGGCTGAGGGCGGTCGGGAATCTTGAACCGGGGACGGGGAAATCGGCGCAGCAAAGCATCTCGGCGCCGTTGACCGCGTTGCTGCTCGAAGGATTCGCCGCAGATTGGGGAGTGCGGCCAGCTCGTGCTGCTGGCCGCACTTTCCCGGTGCCTCGGGCTCGCGCCGGGGAGAACCAGAAACGGTCGGAGGGACGGCACCGCAGCCGAGAGCCGCGAAGAACGCTTTGACCGGAGCCTTCTGGTTTCCGCCCCGCACGGTCCCGATCACGCTCGGGGGCAGGGAACCGTCTAGCGGCGCGCCGTCGCAGGCTCTGGCAGACACCAGTGCCTCCCCGTGGTCCAGCCGAGAAAACGACGTCCGCCGTCGTCCGTCCGTCCCTCCGGGGTGAAGCGGCCGCCTTCCACCACGTGCGCCAAACCCGTTACGGCCGGGGCGAACCGCTCGGTCAGGCCTGCTCGGGTGACCTGTTCGGCGAGTTGGCCCAGGAGAGCGCGCTGGGTGTCGAGGTCGCAGAAGCTCAGGAAAAACAGCGCCTGCCGCCAGGCGTAGGCCGCGTTCTTGACGCCCTGCAGCGCCGCGTGATGGTGGTCGGTGCGGGTCGCCAGGCGGGTGACCGTCCACGTCAGCGACTCGGCGGCCAGTTGCGGTGCGGACGCTGCGAGCCGGGTCCGAAGGTCCAGCGTGTGCACGAGAACTGCCAGGTTCTGTGTCGTGAGGATCTGGCTCTGCTCCAGCACTGTGCCGTTCGCGGCGACCGAGCGGAGGATCTTCCGCGTCGGCTGGGCTTCGGCGGCTCGGGCCGCGCACAGGTCGGCGAAGTCGTCGGCGGTGCGTATGGCCAGTGCGCGGAACCGGCGCCGCGGCGGGGCGGACGGCCAGGATTCCGGCAGGTCGTAGTAGCGGGCGTAGAGCGTGCCCGCCATCGTGCGGCTGGTGAGTTCGGCCGCGGTGCGCCATTTCGCGGTGAAGGTGCCCATGAAGATGTCGGCCGCGACCTCCTCGACCAGCGGCATCGGCAGCCCAGCCTGTTTCGCCAGCGCGCCCAGTTCGCGCACCAGCGTGTTCGGCAGGATCGCCTGCGGGAATGCGTTGAGCGCGAGCAGGACCGTCTGGGCCAGCGTCTGGCGTGCCGCCCGCGCGGTGTCCGGACGTCGTGTTCGCAGCGGGTCGATCGCGCGGACCCAGGGCAGTTCCTCGATGCTGATCTGGTTTTCCAGGTCGAGCAGCAGGAGGCTTCGGCGGCGGCGGAAGGCCGCGTAGGTGTGAGCGTAGAGCGTCGCGAGCTGTTCGTCGGCGAAGTTGGCGGCCAGCAACTGCGCGGTGATCTGCGGCAGGACTGTCGCGAGGACGTCGGCCGAGGTGATCACGTTGCGGGCGACCAGTTCCTCGATCGGCGCTTCCAGTGCGCGGGCGACCTTGGCGACCAGGTGCGCGGGCGCGTCCTCGGCGACCGGTTCGAGGGACGGCAGCCCGCCGTCGGCGGGGAAGCGGTCCAGCCGCTCGGACAGCGCGGCGGCGAGTTCGGCGTGGGTGGGCCGCGCGGCGACCGAGGCCTGCAGCGCGCGCAGCGCTGCTCGCGGTTCCGAGCCCGGTTCGCCGTGCTTGGTGATCGTGTTCGCCAGGGCGCGGCGGATCCAGCCGACGTCGCGTCCGGTCAGCTCCGTGCTGTCGTGCTCGCAGGCCAGCAGTGCGCGGTGCAGCCGAGCGAAGTTGCTCTTCGGGTGCGTGTGCGCGGTCGACGCGGTGTGCTGGGCGCTCGCGCTCGCGTAGTCCGCGAGCCACTCGGCGCGGCGCTGCGACCAGTCGGCAGGCCAGGTGCGGCACGGCCAGCCGCCGGTGACGCCGGTTTCGGCCAGCCGCGGCAGTTCGCCTTCTACGGTGTCGCACCACAGCGCGACCAACCGGTCGAAAAGCGGATGCCATACCTGCAGCGTTTCCAGCATCGCCGCGATCGCGGGCCGGGTGCGCGCCGAGCGCAGCGAGTCCCGGACTTCACCGACGGTGCTCAGCCGGACCAGCGCGCCCGCCGGCCGCGGCGCTGCGCCGGGGAGCGGGGCCAGGCGCAGGCGAGGCAGGTACGGGCGAAGCTCGCCGATCAGGTCGAGCGCGGCTTCGGCGTGCCCGTGGTCCAGCAGCCACGCGACGGTCGGCAGCGCGGCGTCCTCCGGAAGCTCGATCCGGTAGGACTCGGCGGCCAGCATGGCGCGGAGCGTGTCGAGTCCGGCGTCGGTGAGATACCAGAGGTTGAGCCGTTCGCGGTCGGTCGTGCCCGGTCCGTCGGCGCACAGCGCGGCCTCGGCCGGGGACAGCGGGACCTCGGCCAGGAACCGGCCGGTGGCGAATCCGCCGTGCGCGACCTCGAGGGTCACCCACGCCGGAGTGCCCGCGACCGGGACCCGCGAGCCGATCCGCAGGGAACCGTCGGCCATGCCGGTGAGGACGTCCTGCCACTGGCTCGCTTTCGCCCCGGCGCGCCGGCGCGCCGCGCTGTCCTTCGCGGACAGGGCGGTGCGCACAGCGCGGGCGAGCTGCCCGTAGGCGTACCCCGGCGACGCGGTGTGTCCCATGTGGATTTCCCCTGCTCTCGAAGACTTGGAGGCAGGATTCGAACCTGCGCCTTCCCGGAATACAGCCGGGTGTTCTGCCTGCTGAACTACTCCAAGAGGCGGGGGCGGACATGGAGGCGGGACTCGAACCCGCGCCCTCCCGGTCCTGAGCCGGGCGATCCGCCGCTGATCTACTCCATGCCGTTTCCCCGCACCGGAGAGCCTATGCTGCCGCGGCACTGCGGCGCCACTGATATCTCAACGGTGAGCCTGGGGCGGCTTCCCGGCCCGGTTCATCGTTCGGCGGAGGTTGCCGGGGCGGAGCAGGCAGGTGGTATCCCAGCGGTGTGGGCCTGGTATCCGGCGTGATGTACGCGCAGGAGGGCTTTGGCGTGGGGGAATTCGGCGGGCGTGAACGGCAGCGGCGGACGGCGGATTTCGAGGAGTTCGCTGGGTCGGCTGTGGAGCAGCACGGTGGTTCCGGTGACCGAGCCTGGGCTGCCGCAGCACTACGGCACCAGTGATATCTCAATGGTGAGCCTGTGGCGGCTTCCCGGCCGCGGTTCCGGTTAATCGGTCGGCGGAGGTTGCTGGGGGTGGGGCGGGCAGGTGGTATCCCAGCGGTGTGGGTCTGGTGTCCGGCGTGATGTACGCGCAGAAGCGCCTTGGCCCGGGCGAATTCAGTGGGCGTGAACGGCAGCAATGGACGGCGGATTTCGAGGAGTTCGCTGGGTCGGCCGTGCAGCAGGGTGGTTCCGGTGACGGTGCCGGGGAGCCTGGGCTGCCGCGGTACTGCGGCGTCAGTGATATCTCAACGGTGAGCCTGCGGCGGCTTCCCGGCCCCGGTTCTGTTCTCATCAGTCGGCGGAGGTTGCTGGGGTGGGGCAGGCAGGTGGTATCCCAGCGGTGCGGGTCTGGTATCCGGCGAGGTTTACGCGCAGGAGGGCTTTGGCGCGGGGGAATTCGGCGGGCGTGAACGGCAGCGGCGGACGGCGGAATTTCGAGGAGGTTGCCGGGGAGGCTGTGCAGCAGCAGGGTGGTTCCGGTGACCGCGCCGGGGAGCCTGGGTTGCCGCGGCACTGCGGCGCTACTGATACCTCAACGGTGACCCTGCGGCGGCTTCCCGGCCCGGTTCCGTTCTCATCGTTCGCCGGAGCTTCCCGGGACGGAGCAGACAGGTGATATCCCAGCGGTGCGGGCCTGGTATCCGGCGAGATGCACCCGCAGAAGCGCCTTGGCCCGGGCGAACTCGGCGGGCGTGAACGGCAGCAGCGGCCGGCGGACTTCGAGGAGTTCGCCGGGCCGGCCGTGCAGCAGCAGGGTGGTTCCGGTGACGCGCTCGTCCCGCACGCGGACCCCGGTTTTCCGGCGGACCGTGCAGGATTCGCCGAGCAGGGCGCTGAGGAGGGGGCGCACGTCGGCGTCGGCGTCGGCGGCTTGGGCGGCGATGGCGAGCATCCGGGTCGGGAGGTCGACGAGGTCGTGCGCGTCCGCCCGGACGACCCAGACGTTCTCGCCGCCGCCGGAGCGGGCCGCCTCGGCGACGTCTGTGCTGGTGGTGCCTTCCGGGGCGCGGAGGAGGAACTCGTCCACCGCGCCGTCGGGCGAGGTGAGGACCTGCATGGCCGCGATGTCGTAGCGGTGCGCGGCCAGGGTGGCGGTGAGGGCGGCCAGGCTTCCGGGCACGTCGCGCACGGTCGCGCGGAGGCACCATTCGACCGCGGCCCCTTGTCCGGGCGCGGAGGTGCGCGGCGGCCGGTGGCTCCAGCGGTGCCGCAGCGTGGCGGCGGCGATGAAAAGCCCGCCCAGCGCGAACATCAGCGCGGGGGCGACGCGGTTGTTCGCGAGGGTGCTGACGAACAGGTCGGCGATGCCGGTGGCGAAGAACAGCGCCGCCAGTTCGACCAGTTCCCGGTTGACCGAACGCTTCCGGCTCGTGCTCGGTGTCTCGGATGCTGTCATGCCCTCCAGCGTCGGGGCGCCCGTTTACCGCTGACGTCGCGTCCTGTCACGATTCAGTTAACCAGCCCGGGCGGCGGCGTCCACACCAGTCGCGGATCGGTCTGCACGAAGCTGCCCAGCAGCTGGTCCACGCGCATCAGGACGTCCAGATCGAGCCGGACCCCCGCGGCCTTCGCGTTTTCGGTCAGCTGCTCCGGCTTGCTCGCGCCCACCACCGCCGAGGCGACGGTTTCGTGTTGCAGGGTCCAGGCGAGCGCGAGCTGGGCCATGGTCAACCCAGCGTCGTCCGCGACGCCGCGCAGCAGCTCCACCCGGTCCACCAGCTCCGGGTACCGCAACGGCCGCGCGTACGCCGGTCCGGTCGCGCGCGAGCCCGGCGGGACCGCGCCGCCGCCGTATTTGCCGGTCAGGACGCCTTGCGCCAGCGGGACCGCGGCGAACTGGCCGATGCCGAGCCGGTCGGACACCGGGATCACCTGTGCCTCCGCCACGCGCCACAGCATCGAGTAATGCGCCTGGTTCGAGATCAGCGGCACGTCGTAGCGCGCGGCCGCCTCGGCCGCCTGGGTCAGCTGCTCCGCCGTCCACTCCGCGGTGCCGACGTAGCGCACTTTGCCTTGCCGCACCAGGTCCGACAGGGCCAGGAACGTTTCCGCGACCGGTGTCTTGTAGTCGAATCTCAACAGCTGGTAGACGTCCACGTAGTCGGTGCGCAGCCGCCGCAGCGAGCCCTCCAGCGACGCGATCACGTGTTTGCGGCTCAGGCCCGAATCGTTGGGCCCGGGGCCTTCGGGCCAGAACACCCCGGTGCACAGGACCAGGTCGTCGCGGCGCGTGCCGGCGAACGCCGCGCCGAAAGCGGCTTCCGCGGCGCCGCCGTCCCAGGCCGCTGCCGTGTGGAACGTGGTGACGCCCGCGTCCAGCGCCGCGGCGACGCAGCCGGGCGCGTGGTGGTTGTACCAGTTGCCGTAGGCGATTTCGCTCACGGCGAGCCCGCTCGCGCCGAGCCTGCGGTACTCCACTTCAGCCTCCTTGAACGGCCATCTCGTCGATCCACGCGTCCACCGCGCTGGCCTTGCGGGCGAACGATTCCCGCACCGATTCGTGCGGCAGGATCAGGAACTCGTCCCGGGAAAGGCCGCGCACGACCGCGTCGGCGACGTCCTTGGGTTCGAGCAGCGGCGCGGCGGCCGCGATGGCCAGCGCGGCCGGGTGGCCCGCGGCGAGGCCCGGCTCCAGCAGCGCGGTGCGGACGCCGAGCGGGCACAGCGCGCTGACCCGCACCCCGCGCGGCCGGTAGGTGATCGCGAGCCATTCGGCCAGCGCGACGGCCGCGTGCTTGGTGACCGAGTACGGCGCGTCGCCCGGCACTCCGAGCAGGCCGCCTGCCGACGCGGTGAGCAGCAGGCAGCCTTCGCCGCGGGCGAGCATCGAGGGCAGCACCGCCTGTGCGGCGTGGACGTGCTGCATCACGTTGATTTCCCAGGATTTCGCCCACTGTTCGTCCGCGGCGTGCACGCCGGTGCCGAACGCGGCGCCCGCGTTGGCGCAGAACAGGTCCACCGGCCCGAACTCGCCGCGCGCGCCCGCCACCAGCGCTTTCAAGTCCTTTTTGGACGTCGCGTCGGTCACCGTCGCGACGGCTTGCCCGCCCGCGTCCCGGATCTGCGCCGCCACGCGTTCGGCCCCGTCCGCGTCGAGGTCGGACACGACCACCCCGCGCGCGCCCTCGGCGGCGAACCGGCGGGCCATCGCGGCCCCGATTCCGTGCGCCGCGCCGGTGAGCACGACTACCCGCCCGCTCAGTTCCACGTGCGCTCCACTATTTTCTCCGACGTTGTTACCGGCGTGAGCAAAATGTATTTCTTGACTGTCAGCTGGATGATAAAACCCCTGTTCAGTGGCCTGGGATGGGTTCCGGGCACAGTTTCGGACATTAGCACGGCGAGAGTGCCGATGGTACGCTCCGCGGCAATTATCCCCGGCCGGTATTGCTTTTTCCGCAGTCGATGCGTTATTGCTGTAAACGGTTCCGCGGTGATCACCGCCCGCCCCGCTACAGGAGGTCAGCCGATGGTCGAGCTCGTCCCGCCGTCGCACGCTCGACGGCTGCGGTGCCTGGGCGTCGGCGACCCCGACACGGTGGCGTCCGTCGCGCGCGGAGGAGGATTGGGCGTGCTCGACGGGACCGACCCGGTGGAGCTGCGCCTGGTCGCGGCCCGGGTCCGCGTGCCTTACGGCGTGCGCACGGACGGTCCGTTGCCCGAGGGCGCGGCCTTCGCGATCCGGACGAAAGCCCCGTGGCAGGGCGCGCTTGCCGAGGTGCCGGACGCGGCGACCGCCGCCGAAGCGGTCCGCGGCGGTGCGCTCGGGCTCGTCGCCGGTATCGGCGACCTGAGTGATTTCGTTTTCCTGCAACAGCTTCTGGGCAAGTTCGACCTTCCGGTGTGGGGCCGGGTGGCGGGCACGCGGACCGCGGTGGGCGCGCTCGCCGGAGGCGCGGCGGGGGTGGTCCTGCCGTCCGCGACCGAGGAAGGCGTCCGCCGGATCATCGGGGCGGAGCTGCCCTCGCCCGCGCTGGGCGATCGGTTGTGCCGCACGCTGGGCACCGCGCTGCCGATCGTGCAAGGCCCGATGACGCGCGTCAGCGACCAGCCCGCGTTCGCCGCCGCGGTCGCGGACGAGGGCGGGTTTCCTTTCGTCGCGGTCGCCACCGCGAACGGCGCGCGCACGGCGGAGCTGTTGCGCGGCACCGCCGAACGGCTCGGCGACCGGCCGTGGGGCGCGGGCATCCTCGGCTTCGTTCCCGACGACCTGCGTGCCGAGCAGCTGGCCGGGATCCGGGCCGCCCGGCCGCGGTGCGTGCTGATCGCCGGCGGGAAACCGGGGCAGGCCAAGGCTTTGGAGGCCGAGGGCATCGCGACGTTCCTGCACGTTCCCTCGCCGATCCTGCTCCGGCAGTACCTCGACGCCGGAGTGCGCCGGTTCGTCTTCGAGGGAGCCGAATGCGGCGGGCACGTCGGCCCGCGGTCGAGCTTCGCGTTGTGGGAAGAACAGCTGGCGGTCCTCGCGGGGGAGAAGGACGTCGAGGTGTTGTTCGCGGGCGGGATCCATGACGCCCGTTCGGCCGCGATGGTCGCCGCGATGGCGGCCCCGATCGACGGCGCGGGCGTTTTGCTGGGCACGGCGTACCTGTTCACCAAGGAAGCCGTGCGGCACGGCGCGATCACCCGGCTGTTCCAGGAATGCGTGCTCGCCGCCGACACCACCGTCACTCTCGAAACCGCGCCAGGCCATCGCACGCGCTGCCTGCTCAGCCCGTACACGACGGAATTCGGCCAGCTCAAGGCGAGTCTGTCCGACGTGCCGGCGCGGGAAGCCTGGCAACGCCTCGAAGAGCTGAACACCGGACGGTTGCGGATCGCCAGCAAGGGCGTGCGCCGCGACGGAACGCGGCTGAGCGCGCAAACCCAGCTCTCCGAGGGGATGTACCTGGCTGGAGAGGTCGCCGTCCTGCGCGACCGCCGGACCACGATCGCGGAGCTGCACGCCGAAGTCGCTTCCGGGCAGACGTTCGCGCGACCCGTCGAAGCCGCGGAAACCTCGAGCCGGGACATCGCGGTCATCGGGATGGCCGGCGCCTTCGCGGGCGCACCCGACCTCGACGCGTTCTGGTCGAACATCCTGCGCGGCGCGGATTCGGTGACCGAGGTGCCGCCCGAGCGCTGGGATCCGGAAGTCTACTTCGGACAGTCGACGTCGAAGTGGGGCGGCTTCCTGCCGCCGCTGCCGGTCGACCCGCTGGACTACGGCATTCCGCCGTCCGCGATGAGCAGCATCGACCCGGCGCAGCTCGTGTCGCTGGAGATCGCGCGCCGCGCGCTCGCCGACGCCGGGTACGAAAACCGGGAATTCGACCGGGAACGCACGAGCGTCGTCTTCGGCGCCGAGGCAGGCGGCGACCTCGCCAACGCGGGCACGCTGCGCTCGCTGCTCGACGGCTACTTCGAAGAGGTCCCGCGCGAACTCCGGGACCAGCTGCCCGAGCCGACCGAGGACACGTTCCCCGGCACGCTCGCCAACGTCATCTCCGGCCGGATCGCGAACCGGCTCGACCTCGGCGGAGCCAACTACACCGTCGACGCCGCCTGCGGGTCTTCGCTGGCCGCGCTGGATCTCGCGGTCAAGGAACTGCGCACCGGAACCAGTTCGCTCGTCCTGTGCGGCGCGGTCGACCTGCACAACGGCATCCACGACTACCTGATGTTCACCGCCGCCGGCGCGCTCTCGCCCACCGGGCGGTGCCGTCCGTTCGACGCGGACGCCGACGGCATCGCGCTCGGCGAGGGCGTCGCCTGCCTGGTGCTCAAACGGCTCGCCGACGCCGAACGCGACGGCGACCGGATCTACGCCGTGGTCAAGGGGGTGGGCGCGGCGAGCGACGGGAAGGCGCTGGGGCTCACCGCGCCGCGCCCGGAGGGACAGGCCCGCGCGCTGGAACGGGCCTACCGCGACGCCGGAGTGTCCCCAGCGGACGTCGGGCTGGTGGAGGCGCACGGCACCGGCACGGTCGTCGGCGACGCGACCGAACTGCGCACGTTGACGCGTTTCTTCGCCGAGGCCGGGGCCGAGCCCGGTTCCTGCGCGCTCGGCTCGGTCAAGAGCCAGATCGGCCACACGAAATGTGCGGCCGGGCTGGCCGGGCTGATCAAGGCGGTGCTCGCGCTGTGGCACGAGGTCGTCCCGCCGACCCTGCACCTGGCGAAGCCCAACCCGGCCTGGGACGCGGCGGCCAGCCCGTTCTCCTTCACGACCTCGGCCCGGCCGTGGGCGGCGCCGGCCCGGCTGGCCGGAGTGAGCGCGTTCGGCTTCGGCGGCACCAATTTCCACGCCGTGCTCGGCGCGGGCCCGGTCGCCCCCGACCGGCGGCATGGGCTCCGCGACTGGCCCGCCGGAACCGCGGAGATCCTGGCCGGAATCGCCACCGCCGCGGCCGATCCCGGCAAGGTCGCGTTCCTGTTCCCCGGCCAAGGCAGCCAGCGCGTCGGCATGCTCGCCGAGCTGTTCGTGCACTTTCCCGAGCTGGCCGACCTCCTGCGTCTCGCCCCCGAGGTCGCCGCCACCGCCTTCCCTCCGAAAGCGTTCGAGCCCGATTCCCTTGCCGCACAAGAGAACGCGCTGACGGACACCCGCGTCGCGCAGCCCGCGCTGGGGCTGGTCGAAACGGCGGTGGCGCGGCTGCTGGACCAGGTCGGCGTCCGGCCGGACCTCCTCGGTGGGCACAGCTACGGCGAGCTGGTCGCCTTGTCGGTCGCGGGCGCGTTCGACCCCGAGACGCTCGTGCGGCTCAGCCAGGCCCGCGCGAACGCCATCGCCGACGTCGCCGCGCCCGGCACGATGGCCGCGGCCAAGGCGTCGCGCGACGTCCTCACCCCGACGCTGATCGGCCCGGACGTCGTGGTGGCCAACCACAACGCGCCCGGGCAGAGCGTGCTGTCCGGACCGGTTCCCGCGGTGGAGCGGGCGGTCCGGCGGCTGCGGGAGACCGGGATCGCGGCCAAGCGGATTCCCGTGGCCTGCGCGTTCCACAGCCCGCTGGTCGCCGGAGCGGGCGACGTCTTCGCCGCCGCGCTCGCCGGGGAGGACCTTTCGGCGCCCCGGCTGCCGGTGTGGTCGAACCGGACCGCCCGGCCCTACGAGGACAACGTCCGCGGCGAACTCGCCGCGCAGATCGGCGCGCCCGTCCGGTTCCTCGACCAGATCGAAGCGATGTACGCCGCAGGCGCGCGGACGTTCGTCGAGGTCGGGCCCGGCCGGGTGCTGACCGGGCTGGTGGCGGAAATCCTCGGGGACCGCCCGCACACCGCCGTCGCCTGCGGACCGGATCTCAACGGGTTCCTGACCGCGTTGTCCCGCCTCGCACAAGCGGGCGTGGCCGTGCGCACCGAACGGCTGGCCCGGCCGCCGCGCCCCGAACCCGCCGCCACCGCCTGGGCCGTCGACGGCCGGTCCGTCCGCGCGCCCGGCGCCGAAGTTCCCGCCCTCCCGCCTGCCCGACGGATACGGAGCACCGCGATGACCGAACCCGCCCCCAGCCGCGACCAAGCGGTCGTCGACTTCCTGCGCACCGCCCGCGAACTCGTCGCGGCGCAACGGGACGTGTTGCTCGGCTACCTGGGTTCGACGCCGGTCGCACCTGTTCCGGCCGCTCCGGCCCTGGCGCCGGCGGCGGCCCCGGTGGTGGTCGAGGAAGCGGAACCCGCCGAGCGCGCGGCAGCTCCGGAGGACGTGCTGGCGACGGTGATCGGCGTGATCGGCGAACGCACCGGCTACCCGGCGGAGATGATCGCGGGCGACCTCGACCTCGAGGCGGACCTGTCGATCGACTCGATCAAGCGGACCGAGATCGCCGGAACCCTGCTGGGCAAGCTGGGCTTGCCCGCCGACGACCGCACCGACCAGCTCAGCCGCGACCGGACCGCGAACGCCCTCGCCGCGCACCTGGAGAGCTGGCTGTCGCCCGCCGCGAAGGCCGCCGCGCCGAAACGGTACCGGCTGGCCAGAACGGCGGTCCCGCTCGACCCGGATCCCGCGCGGCTGCGCGGAAAGTCCGTGGCGGTGCTGGGCGACGACGAGTCCGTGCGCGAGGCTTTCGCCGGTGCCGGAGCGAAAATCGGCACCGGTGCCGCGGACCTCACCGTGCTGCTCGCCGACGGCGTCGAGGCCCCCGAGCTGTTCGCCCGGCTCAAGGCAGTGCGCGGAGACGTCCTGATCGCGGCGGAACCGGGCGCGGCCGGGCTTCGCGGCCTGGTCCGCTCGGCCGCGCTGGAACGCGAGGGGACCACCCGGCTCGTCGAGGTCGCACAGGACCGCGCGAAGGTGCTGGTCGACGAAGCCCGCAGCGACGGGCCGTCCGTCGTCTGCCACGACCGCGACGGCCGCTTCACCCTCGAACCGCGGCCCCAGGACCTCGGCTCGCTGGCCTATTCCGGGGCCGGGCCGGGCGGCGGCGAACTCGCCGCGCTGAACCTCGGGCCGGATTCCCTGGTGCTGCTCGTCGGCGGGGCCCGCGGGATCACCGCCCGCGCGGCGGTCGCGTTCGCCGGGTCCGGCTGCCGGCTCGAACTCGCCGGCCGCACCCCGTGGCCCGGCGAACCCGACGACCTGCCCGCCGATCCCGCCGCGATGCGGGCCGTGCTCGCCGGGCGCGGCGGGTCGGTGTCCGACATCGAACGCCGGGTGCGGACCGTTCTGGCGCAGCGCGAGATCGGCCGCACGCTCGACGAGATACGCGCCGCGGGCGGCGACCCCGCGTACCAGCCGCTCGACGTCTGCGACGCGAACGCCGTGCACCAGCTCGTCAAAGACCTCGTGGCGCGGCACGGCCGGATCGACGGCGTGGTCTTCGCCGCGGGCGTGATCGACGACAAGCTCATGGCGGACAAGGACGAGCAGTCGTTCCGCACCGTTTTCGAGACCAAAGCGGACGGTGCGCGGGCGTTGCTCTCGGCGTTGACGGAATTCGGCGTCGAACCCGGCTTCGTCGCCTTCTTCGGCAGCATCGCCGCGGTGCTCGGCAACCGCGGCCAGACCGACTACGCCGCGGCGAACGACGTGCTGGAATCGCTGAGCACGAGCTGGCCCGGCCGGGCGGTCACTGTCCATTGGGGACCGTGGGCCCCGGACGGCGGCCACGGCGGGATGGTGTCGCCGGAGCTGGCCCGCGAGTACGAGCGCCGTGAGGTCGCGCTGCTCGACCCGGACGAGGGCGTCGCGGCGCTGCTGCGCGAACTCGCCTACGGAACCGATCGCGCCGTCTT
Organism: Amycolatopsis sp. VS8301801F10; assembly: GCF_046195355.1. Classification (NCBI taxonomy): domain Bacteria; kingdom Bacillati; phylum Actinomycetota; class Actinomycetes; order Pseudonocardiales; family Pseudonocardiaceae; genus Amycolatopsis; species Amycolatopsis sp. VS8301801F10. The sequence goes on from NZ_CP176065.1 coordinate 4,595,188, forward strand.
GTACACGGCATCGCTGTGGTGAGGCAGGAACCGGTCGCGATCGTCGGGATGGGCGTGTTCCTGCCCGGTGCGTCCACTGTGGACCAATACTGGCGGAACCTCGTCGAAGGCGCCGACGCCGTCACCGAGATTCCGGACGATCGCCGCGATCCGGCGTTCCACGGGCAGGACGGTTCCGCGCCGGACCGCACGCACGGCCGCCGGGGCGGGTTCGCTCCGGACACGCTCGAATTCGACCCGGCCGCCCACGGCGTGCCGCCGACCTCCCTGACCGGCATCGAGCCGGACCAGCTCACCGCGCTCGCGGTCGCCGCGGCCGCGGTGGACGACGCGGGCGGCCTCGGCGGGCTCGGCGACCCCGAACGGATCGGCGTCGTGCTCGGCCGCGGCGGTTATCTTTCGCCGGGCCTGCAAGGGTTCGACCAGCGGGTCCGCACGGTCCGGCAGATCGCCCGCACGGTCGGCGAGCTGGTCCCGTCCGCCGGGCCGGACGTGCTCGACCGGCTGCGCACGGCGCTGCGCGAAACCCTGGGCGAGTTCCGGCCGGAGACCGCCGCCGGGCTGGTCCCCAACCTCGCCGCGGCCCGGGTGGCCAACCGGCTCGACCTCGGCGGCCCGGCCTACACCGTCGACGCCGCGTGCGCGTCGTCGCTGGTCGCGGTCGACCAGGCGATCGGGGAACTGGCCCGGGGCCGCTGCGACGCCGTCCTGGCCGGCGGCGTGCACCAAACGCACGACGACACGCTCTGGTCGCTGTTCACCCAGCTCGGCGCGCTGTCGCCGAGCCAGCGGATCAGCCCGTTCTCGCGCGAGGCCGACGGAATGCTGATCGGGGAGGGCACCGCGATCGTCGTGCTCAAGCGGCTGGCCGACGCCCGCCGCGACGGCGACCGCGTGTATGCCGTGCTCCGGGGCAGCGGCACGTCGAGCGACGGCCGCGGCGCGAGCTTGCTCAGCCCGTCCGTCGCGGGCCAGACCCTCGCCTTGCGCCGGGCCTGGGAGGGCATGGACCCCGCGGGAATCGGCCTGCTGGAGGCGCACGGCACGGCCACCCCCGCCGGGGACGCGGCCGAGTTGACCACCGTCGCCGAGGTGTTCGGCACGACCAGCGGTCCGCGCGCCGTGCTCGGTTCGGTCAAGTCGATGATCGGCCACACGCTGTCGACGGCCGGGGTCGCCGGGCTGGTCAAGGTGGCGCTCGCACTGCACCACGAGGTGCTTCCGCCGACCCTGCACTGCGGCGACCCGAACCCGTTGCTCGACAAAACGCGGTTCCGCGTGCTGGCCGAAGCGGAGCCGTGGGGCGAATTGCCGCGCGTGGCCGCGGTCAGCGCGTTCGGGTTCGGCGGCGTGAACGCGCACCTGGTGGTGGAGGCGGGCGACCCGGCGCCGAAACGCAAAGCGCGCGTCACCGAGCCGGAGCGCGTGCTGCGGCTGGCCGCGAACTCGCCGGAGGAACTGCTGGAACGGCTCGACCGGCCGGGGGAGCCGGGCGAGCCGGGGGACGGGCGGTGCCGGATCGGGATCGTCGGCCCGGACGAGCGCAAACTGGCCATGGCGCGCAAGGTGCTCGGAAAGGTCGCGGCCACCGGCCGGCCATGGCACAGCGCCGACCTCTGGTGCACCACCGACCCGCTGCTGCCGCACGGGAAGACCGTGTTCCTGTACCCCGGGCTGGAAGCGGACGCCGAACCGCGCCTCGCCGACGTCGCCCGGCACTTCGGGCTCGACCGGCCGCGCTGGTCGACGGCGAACGTGCCGGCCCGCGCGGCGAGCGTGTCGGCGGCCGGGCTCGTGCTCGACCAGGCGTTGCGGCGGCTGGCGATCCGCCCGGACGCGCTCGCCGGGCACAGCGCGGGCGAGTGGACCGCGATGCAGGCCGCCGGGATGTACCGGCCGGAGCCGGATCTGCTGGACCGGTACTGGCCGGAAGGCTTCGAGCTGCCCGCCGCGGACTACCTGGTGCTGGGCTGCTCAGCCGGGCGCGCGGCCGAACTGCTCCCCGCGGATCTCGTGCTCTCCCACGAAAACGCGGCACAGCAGACGATCGTGTGCGGCCCGCCGGACGCGGTGGCGACGTTCGCGAAGTCGTGCCGCGGCAAGGGAATCGTGGCCCGGACCCTGCCGTTCCGGTCGGGTTTCCACACGCCTTTGCTGCGCCCGCATCTGGCCCCGTTCGCCCGCCTCGCCGCGGAACTGGACCTGCGCGAACCCACGGTGCCGGTGTGGTCGGCCACCACCGCGCGGCCGTATCCCGCCGAGCCGGACGCGATCCGCGAGCTGTACCTGGAGCATCTCGTGCGCCCGGTCCGGTTCCGCGAGCTGACCGAGGCCCTGCACCACGCCGGGTTCCGCGTGTTCGTCCAGGTCGGCGCCGGGCAGCTGGGCTCGTTCGTCGCCGACACGCTCGGCGACCGGCGGCACCTGGTCGTCGCGGCCGGGTCTGGCACGCGCTCCGGGCTCGCCCAGCTTCGCCGGGTCGCCACGGCGTTGTGGACCGAAGGCGGCGCACCCGATTTCGCGGCCGTAGAACCGCGGCGGATCCGGTTGAACACCGGACGGCCGCTGCTGTCGCTGGGGGAGCGGGCGCGCGGCCTGCTCGGCGACCGGCACGTGCCGGACCTGCCCGCGGGCGTGAACGGGGCGATCGCCGCGGAGTTCGCCGCGCTGCTCGACCAGACCCGCCGGACCGCGGCGGACGTCGTCGCGGCGGCCGTCCAGCGGCCGGTGGAGTCCACTGTGGACGTATCGCTCGCCGCGATGCCGTACCTGCGCGACCACCGGTTCTTCCGGCAGAGCGCCGGGTGGCCGGACGAGACCGACTTCCGGCCGGTGGTGCCCGCGACGACGCTGGTGGACCTCGCCTGCCGGGCGGTCGAACGGGCGTGGCCGGGCACGACGGCGGCAACGGTGCGCGACGCGGTGTTCTCGCGGTGGCTGATCGCCGCTCCGGCGCGGAAGGCGCCGCTGTCGCTCAGCCGCCGGGGCGACCAGGTGACTGTCGAGATTGGACCGTACGCGCTGCTGACCGTCGAGCTGGGCTCGTTCCCGCCACCGCCGCCGCGCGCCGGAATCCCCGCGCCGGAGACGCCGCCGCCGTTGCCCGCGGCCGAGATCTACGCGCGCCGCGAGATGTTCCACGGTCCGGCGTACCAGGGCTTGGCCCGGTTGACCGGTCTCGGCGAACAGCACATCCGGGGCGAGCTGGTGGTCCCGTCCGCGCCCGGCGGGCTGCTCGACAACGTGGGCCAGCTGCTCGGCTGCTGGCTGATGGCGACCCGGTCCGACGGCCTGCTCGCCTTCCCCCGCTCGATCGGCCGGATCACCTGGCACGGCCCGGAACCCGCGCCGGGCGCCCGGGTCGAGTGCCTGGTGCGGACCCGGCTGCCCCGGCCCGACGTCCTGGAGATGGACGCCGAGCTGGTGCGCGACGGCCGGGTGCTCGCGACGATCGAAGGCTGGCGGGACGTCCGGTTCCCGTGCGACCGCGCGGCCCATCGCGTGTACGCCTTCCCGGACCGGCACCTGCTTTCCGAGCGGCTGGACGGCGGGCGCGTGTCCGTCACCGACCGCTGGCCGACCGTCGCCGCGCGCGAGATCTACGCCGGTGTCTACCTCGCCGCCGAGGAACGGGCCGAATTCGCCGCGGTGGCGCCGCGCGAGCAACGCGGCTGGCTGCTGACCCGGATCGCGGCGAAGGACGCCGTGCGCGCGGAGCTGGCCGAACCGGTCTACCCGGCGGAGATCCGCGTGCACGCCGACGGCCGGGTCTCCGGTCGCGGCCGCCGGCTGCCGGACCTCGCCGTCTCCGTCGAGCTGAACGGGGACACCGCCATCGCACAACTCAGGAGCACGACATGACCATCGACCACGCCTCGGCCGTCTTCGACGTCGTCGCGGAACTGCTCGGCGAGCTGGTCGGAGACGCCGACGTGCTCGGCGTCGAGATCACTCCCGACACGACGTTCCACGAGGACCTGCAACTGGAAAGCATCGACCTGGTGACCTTCGCGAGCATCCTGGCCGAGCACTTCGGCGAGGACGTCAACCTCGCCGAGTACCTGGCGGAGAAGGATCTCGACGACGTCATCGGGCTGACCGTCGGCGACATCGCCCGGTTCGTGGGGGAGCGCACGTGCCCACGATGACGGTGAACGGGCTGCGCACCAACGTGCAGCTCGTCCGCGCCGGCGGCGCCGAGACCGTGGTGTTCCTGCACGGCATGGGAACCGACAGCCTCGCGAGCTTCTACCTGACGCTGGCGCCTCCGGTCGCGGCCGCGGGCATCGACGTGGTCAGCTACGACCTGCGCGGCCACGGCAAGACCGAGCGGCCGGAGCGGGGCTACACGCTGGCCGACTTCGTCGCCGACCTCGACGACCTGCTGCGCCAGCTCGGCATCGAGCGGCCGGTGCACCTGGTGGGCAACAGCTTCGGCGGGACGCTCGCCTACAGCTACGCGGCCGCCAATCCGGAGCGGGTCCGCAGCATCGTGTGCATCGAATCGGAGCCCGCGACCGAGGCGTGGGCCGGGAAGATGAGCGAAATCCTCGCGCACACCGTGCGCTTCCTTCAGGCGGAGGAGAGCTTCGCCTGGATCGAGGCGAACTTCAGCGCGCACCACCGGCGGCTGGCGCGGCTGGCCGCCGAACGGATCATGTCCACGAAGATGGCCGAGGAGGTGCCGCTCGGGCCGCTGCTCACCTGGGAGCAGGTGGCGGCGATCGGCTGTCCGGTGCTGTCCGTGCTGGGCAGCCACGGCTACCAGGCCGACGACCTCGAAGCGCTGACCTCGATGCTGCCGCGCGGCGAGCTGCACGTGTTCGAAGGGCAGGGGCATTCGGTGCTCGTGGAACAGCATCGCGAGGTGCGCAAGCTGGTGCTGGAATGGATCGGACGGCATTCGGCATGAGGTTCCTGCTGGTCGTCCCGCCGCTGGCCGGGCACATCGCGCCGCTGCGCGGGGTGGCGGCGGAGCTTTCCTCCCGCGGCCACGAGGTGGCCTGGTGCGGTCCTTCGCCGGAAGTGTCCGCGCTGGTCCCCGGAAAGGTGTTCGCGGCGGGGGACTCCCGGCCGTTCTCGGTGGCGCTGCGGCCTCCCGAACTGCGCGGGTTCGCCGCGCTGAAATATCTCTGGGAGTCGTATCTGGTGCCGCTCGCGGACGCGATGGTCCCCGGAGTCCAGTTCGCCGTCGACGCCTTCCGCCCCGACGTCGTGGTGGCCGACCAGCAGGCGCTGGCGGGCGCGCTGGTCGCCGCGCGAGGCGGGCTGCCGTGGGCGACGTCGGCCTCCACGTCCACCGAACTGGCCGATCCGCTCGCGTCGATGCCGAGAATCGCGTCCTGGGTGACCGGACTCCAGACGAGACTGTGCGCACGACACGGAGCCCGCGTCGCCGACCTGCGGTTCTCGCCGCACCTGGTGCTGGCCTTCACGACGCGGGCCTTGGCCGGACAGGCGCGGGTGGCGGCGCCGGTGTGTTATGTCGGCCCGATCCTCCCCCCGGCCTCCAACGGCTCCGCTCGGTCCTTTGTGGACACTAGGCCGCTGGTGGTCGTCACGTTGGGAACGTCCAATGCTTCGGCGGGACAACGGTTTCTCGCCGAAAGCGTCGCCGCGCTGGCCGGAATGCCGGACGTCCAGGGCTTGGTGGTCGATCCGACAGGCACGCTGGAAAGCGAGGAGGTCGCTCTGGCGTGGCGGATTCCGCAGGTCGAGGTGTTCGCGCAGGCGTCGGTGGTGGTCTGCCACGGCGGACACAACACGGTGTGCGAAGCCCTGGCGGCCGGGCTGCCGTTGGTGCTGGCGCCTATCCGGGACGACCAGTCGATGCTGGCCCAGCAGGTAGTGGCGGCGCAGGCGGGGGTTCGGCTGCGGTTCGACCGTGCGCGGGCGGCGGACATCCGGGACGCGATCGAATCGGCTCCGAAATACCGCGAGGGTGCGGAACGGATCGGCGCGTCGTTCGCCGCGGCTGGGGGAGCGCCGGAGGCGGCGGCCCGGTTGGAGGGTCTGGGCTCGGCGGGCTAACCGCGGTCGCGGAACGTGCGCGCGGCCAACGCGGCCCCCGCCACCGCAGCCACCCCTGCGATCGCGAGTGCCGCCGCGACCGACCAGCCGATCGGGCGGTTCAACGCCAGCGCCCGGGTCGCGTCGATCGCGTACGTCAGCGGGTTCACCGCCGACACCGTGCGGACCCAGTGCGGCATCGAGTCCAGCGGCATGTACGCGCTCGAGGAGAACATCAGCGGGAACATCACCACGAACGACGCCGCCTGCAGCGTTTCCGCCTTGCGCAGCCACGTCGTGATCGCGACGAACACCCAGCTCAGGCACCAGCCCACGACCAGCGTCAGCAGCAGCGCCAGGCTCAGCCCGAGCACCCCGCCCGCCGGGCGGAAGCCGAGGAACAGCACGCTCGCGGCCGAGGTCACGACCAGTTGCACGGCCAGCCGCGCGGAATCGGCGACGGTGCGGGCCACCAGCACCGAGGACAACGAGATCGGCAGGCAGCGCAGCCGCGCGGTGAAGCCGCCGTAGATTTCCGCCAGCAGGCCCGCTCCCGAGCTCATCGCGGTCGTCATCGAGATGTTGACCAGCGTCGCCGGCACCAGGAAGTTCACGTATCCCTGGTAAGCCGCGACGCTCGGCAGCGCGCCGACCCCGCTGAACACCTGGCTGAACAGCAGCAGCAGGACCACCGGTTGCAGCAAGCCGAAGAAGACCAGCCGCCAGTCGCCGAACGCGGTGCGCAGCGAGCGCGCGGCGAGCACGCGGACCTGTGTCCGGAAGCTGGTTTCCGGCCACGTCGGCGGATCGGCGAGGCTCGCGGCCGGCGCGCGGTGGCGGGACTGCGTCACGAGCCCGTCGCCGTCGCGTGCAGGGACAGGTACACGTCGTCGAGCGTCGGTTCGGTCACCGTCAGGTCCCGCAGCGGGGCTTCGGCCGCGTCGAGCGCGCGCACCAGCATCGTGACGTCGCCGGGGCCGCGCAGCGGGACGGTCAGCGTCTGCCCGGCACGGCCCGCCGGCAGGCCGAGGCGGGACACCGCGTCCGCCGCGCGCCGCACGGTGAGTTCGCTGCCGAGGGTCAGCGTCGCGGTCCGGCTGCCGAACCGCGCTTTGAGCTGGGCGGGCGTGCCCGAGACGGTGATCCGGCCGAGCCCGAGCACGACGACGTGGTCGGCCAGCCGGTCCGCCTCTTCGAGGTACTGGGTGGTCAGCACGATCGTGGTGCCGCGCGCGGCCAGGTCCCCGACGACGGTCCACAGCCCGGCCCGGCTCACCGGGTCGAGCCCGGTCGTCGGCTCGTCGAGGAACAGCACCTCCGGTGCGCCCACCAGGCCCGCGGCCAGGTCGAGCCGCCGCCGCATGCCGCCGGAGTAGGTTCCGGCCGGCCGGTCCGCCGCGTCCTCGAGCCCGAACGACGCGATCAGCTCGGCGGCCCGCGCCCGTGCCTGCGCCGGGTTCGCGCCCAGCAGCCGTGCGATCAGCACCAGATTCCCGCGTCCGGAAAGGGCGTCGTCGACCGCGGCGAACTGCCCGGTGACCCCGATCCGCCGCCGGATCGCCCTCCCGCGCCGGACGACGTCGTGCCCGCAGACCCGGGCGGTGCCCGAGGTCGGCCGGGTCCGCGTGCTGAGAATGTCGATCAAAGTGGTTTTCCCGGCGCCGTTGTGCCCGAGAATCGCGAGCACCGTCCCCGGGGCGACGGTGAGGCTGATTCCCGCGAGCGCGGTGACTTCGCGGTACTTTTTGCCGAGGTCCGTCACGGCGATGACCGGCGGGCGCATGGCCGCTCCTTCCCTTTCCCCGCAACGTAACGAGCCGCGGCTGGGAAAAGCAAGGAGCCAGCGGCCGGCTGTCCTGCGCGTAACAGTTTCCCGTGCGGCGAATAGCACGCGCGTGACAAGTACTGAAGCCGGTGACCCTTTTCTTTTCCGGGCACTCCGACCGGGGTGACAAGAAATTGCCCGTCAGTTGTTGTGGCGGCAATCCCGGAGGTATTTTCCGGAAACATTGTCCCGATTCCCCGAGGTGACGAGTCGTGAAGTTTCCGTGGAAGCCGAGAAAAGCGGCCGGTGCGCTGGCCGTCCTGACCGTCGCGAGCGCCGCGGCGGCCGCGACGCTGGCCGGGGCCGGGCTGTCCCAGGCCGCGCCGGCCAGCCTGACCCTGAACTACACCTGCCCGTTCCCGCTCATCGGCGACCAGGTGCTCGCGGTGAAGATCGACACCAACCTGCCGGACAACGCCGTCGCGGGCTCGGCGTCCACCCCGATCAAGTTCGACGTGGACGTCACCGTCCCGGAAACCGCCACCGAAGGGCTCGCCCTGGTCGGCGCGACGACGCTGGACGGCTCGGCCAAGGCGGCGGCCCAGCTCAAGTACCCCGTCGACAAAACGCTGAACCTCGGCCTGCCGCTGACCATCCCGTCGACGCAGGTGCCGCCTTCCGGCGCGTTCCACGTCAAGACGAGCGGCCAGGCCCCGGCCGTGACCTTCCCCAGCGCCGGTACCGCGTCGGTGACCGTCGGGAACTTCAGCACGACGATGACGCCGCGCACCGCCTCCGGCCAGCCGACCGACCTCGGCACGTTCACCTCGGACTGCGTCGCCGTCCCGGGACAGAACCAGCAGCTGGGCACCTTCGAAATCAAGCCGGGCGGCGGAACCAGCACGACCCCGACGACCCCGACCTCGTCCACCCCGACCTCGTCTACCTCGTCTACCTCGGCGACCGTGCCGACCTCGCCGACGTCGTCCACCGAGCCGACCCAGCCCACGTCCCCGACCCAGCCGACGTCGTCCACCGAGCCCACGCAACCGACCCAGCCCACCTCGACGCAACCGACGTCGACCCAGCCGACTTCGCCAACCCAGCCAACGTCGTCCACCGAGCCGACCCAGCCGACTTCCCCCACGCAGCCGACGTCGTCCACCGAGCCCACGCAGCCGACCTCGCCGACGCAACCCACGTCGTCCACCGAACCGACCCAGCCCACTTCGCCCACGCAGCCCACGTCCTCGACTGAGCCCACCCAGCCCACGTCCCCGACCCCACCGACCTCATCCACCGAGCCCACGCAACCGACCCAGCCGACCTCGCCGACTCAGCCGACCTCGCCGACCTCGCCGACGCAATCCACGGAACCGACGACCCAGCCCACCACGACCCCGCCGAGCACCACGAAATTCACCTACTCGCTCCGCGGCAAGACCACGCTCAAGCAACTCCGCGCCACCCTGCCCCTCGGCCCCGGGCGGCTCGAAGCGAAACTCGACGCGGCCGCGGGCAAGTTCGACGCCCAGTTCGCCTTGCCCACATCGGACGTCTACTTCCTGTTGTTCGGCTTCCTCCCGGCCTCCGCGACGGTCAAGCTGAGCCAGGCAGGCCCGATCGACGGCACGTTCTCCGGCGGTACAGCCAAGGCGAACGCGAAGGTGGACGTCCGGCTCGCCAAGGTGCGGCTGTTCGGCTTCCCGATCCTGAGCTCGGACTCGTGCCGCACGCGAACCCCGGCCGACGTGCCGCTCTCCTCGGCGCCCGGGTTCGACCCCGCCGCGGGCGGCAAGCTGACCGCGACCTACACCGTCCCGGCGTTCACCGGCTGCGGTTTCCTCACCGGCCTGATCACCGATCTCGCCTCCGGTCCGGGCAACAAACTGGACGTGACGCTCACGCGGAGGTGAAGTGCGCCCGCGAAAACGCCGACCGGCGTGACAAGAACACGGAAACCCCTGTGCCGCAACGAGAATCGTCAGTAGCTTCGGGAGGAACGTCTTCGATGAGGAAGTCCGAATGTCTGCGCTGACCCGGTTCTCGCTGCCGCTGGTACTGGTGCTGGCCGCGTTGTCGCTGGGCTCCGCGCAAGCCGCGCCCGGCGACACCGCGCCAGCACCGGCCGCCGCTAATTTCCCGGTCGGCTTCTATGTCGGCGACGCGCAGCAGCCGACCACCAGCCGCGTCGCGAAGCTCGGTTCGGAGATCAGCTTCCCGCAGGGCCGGTTCGACGGCGCCCTGCTCGGCCTCAGCGGCCGCGTCCCGTTGACCGGCAAGCTCAGCATCCCGGTGACCGAAAGCTATTTCGTCGCGTTCCGGTTCATGCCGGCCACCGCCACGGTCGAACTCGTCCCGGCCGGCGACGTCACCGGCAGCACCCAGGTGCTGACCGGCAAGGACACCAACTGCAAGAAGACGCAGACCAACCTCTGCGCCGATTCCGAGGTCACCGCGAAGGTCTTCGTCAAGCTGTCGAACGTCAAAGTGGACGGCAAGCCGCTCGACGTCGGCCCGGACTGCCGCACCGCGCAACCCGCGGAGGTGACGCTGAAAGCCTTGCTGCCGCTGGCTTTCCCCGCTCCGCCGGCGAAGGTGACGACCACGTTCACGACGCCGCCGTTCGCCGGCTGCGTCGGCCGCGAGGACCTCAGCCGCTTGTTCACCGGGCTGGTTTCCGGCCCGGGCAACACCTTGGTGACCGATCTGGTGCTCCGCTGCGTCGGCAGCTCCGGTCCGAACGGATGCGGGACGGCGTCGTGACGACGCTGTTGGCCGACCTCCCGCGACGGGCGGCGAGCGGCCTGCGCGAATTCGGCCGGATGTGCGCGATGGGGCTGGACATCATCCTCGCGATGTTCCGCCGCCCGTACCAGGTCCGGGAATTCGTGCAGCAGTTCTGGTTCATCGCGAGCGTGTCCATCTCGCCGGCGATCCTCGTCTCCATCCCGTTCGGCGCGGTGATCTCGCTGCAGCTCGGCTCGCTCACCAGCCAGATCGGCGCCCAGCAGTTCAACGGCGCGGCGAGCGTGCTGGCCGTCGTGCAGCAGGCCAGCCCGATCGTCACGACGCTGATCATCTCCGGCGCGGGCGGCAGCGCGATCTGCGCCGACCTCGGCGCGCGCACCATCCGCGAGGAGATCGACGCGATGGAGGTGCTCGGCGTTTCGGTGATCCAGCGCCTGGTCGTGCCGCGCGTGCAGGCCGCGGTGCTCGCGTGCGTGCTGCTCAACGGCCTGGTCAGCGTGGTCGGCGTGCTCGGCGGCTATTTCTTCAACGTGATCGTCCAGGGCGGCACCCCCGGCGCGTATCTGGCCAGCTTCAACGCCCTCGCGCAGCTGTCCGATCTCGTGGCCAGCTCGGTGAAAGCGGTCATCTTCGGCTTCCTCGCCGGGGTGGTGGCGTCCTACCGCGGCCTGAACCCGAAGGGCGGGCCGAAGGGGGTCGGCGACGTCGTCAACCAGTCGGTCGTCATCACCTTCCTGCTGCTGTTCTTCGTCAACACCGTGCTGACCGCCCTGTACCTGCAACTCGTTCCGGCGAAGGGAACCTGAGTGGTCAACCTCAGCAAGCCCGGCGACAAGCTGTTCGACCTCGGCGACCAGCTGCTGTTCTACGTCCGCGCGATCGCGGCCGTCCCGCTCGCGGTGACCCGCTACTTCCGCGAAGTGGTGCGGCTGCTGGCCGAGGTGACGTTCGGCAGCGGCGCGCTCGCGGTGATCGGCGGCACGATCGGCGTGATGGTCGGGCTGTGCGTGTTCACCGGTGTCACGGTGGGGCTGCAGGGGTTCAGCGCGCTCAACCAGATCAACATCTCGGCGATGACCGGGTTCCTGACCGCGTATTTCAACACCCGGGAGATCGCGCCGCTCGTCGCCGGGCTCGCGCTTTCGTCCACTGTGGGCAGCGGGTTCACCGCCCAGCTCGGCGCGATGCGGATCTCCGAGGAGATCGACGCGCTCGAGGTGATGGCCGTGCGGAGCATGCCCTACCTCGTCACGACGCGGATCGTCGCCGGGTTCATCGCGATCATCCCGTTGTACGTCATCGGCTTGCTGATCTCCTACCTCGGCTCCCGGCTGACCACGGTGGTCTTCTTCGGACAGTCCGGCGGCACCTACGACCATTACTTCACGCTGTTCCTGCCGCCGGGCGACGTGCTGTGGTCCTTCGGGAAAGTGCTGGTCTTCAGCGTCGGAGTGATCCTCACGCACTGCTTCTACGGCTACCGGGCGAGCGGCGGCCCGGCCGGGGTCGGCGTCGCGGTGGGCCGGGCCGTGCGGACGTCCATCGTGCTGATCAGCGTGCTCGACCTGTTCCTGTCGCTGGCGATCTGGGGCGCGACGACCACGGTGAAGGTGTCCGGATGAAGCGGCTGGCCACGCAGCTGGCCGGGGTCGCGTTCCTCGGCGTGCTCGCCCTTCTCGGCTGCCTCGCGGTGGCCGTCTACAACAAGGATTTCGACGACTCCGCGCTCGTGACGCTCGAGGCCGACCGGGTCGGGAGCCAGCTCGCGCCGACGGCCGAGGTGAAGGTCAAGGGCGTGCCCTTCGGCGAGGTGCGGGCGGTGCGCAGCACGGCGTCCGGAGCCGAGATCGACCTGGCGCTCGACCCGGCGAAAATCGGGCAGCTGCCGGGAAATGTCTCCGCGCGGCTGCTGCCGAAGACGGTCTTCGGCGAGCGGTACGTCAACCTCGTGCTGCCCGCTCGGCCGGTCGGTGCGCTGCGCGCCGGCGACGTCATCGCGCAGGACCGCTCGGCCAACGCGATCGAGCTGGAGCGCGTGCTCGGCGATCTGCTGCCCTTGCTGCGGGCGGTCCAGCCGGAGAAGCTGAACAGTTCGCTCGGCGCGATTTCGCTGGCCCTCGACAATCGCGGAAAGCCGCTCGGCGACAGCATTGTGCGATTGCAGGACCTGCTGGCCAAGCTGAATCCGTTGCTGCCGCAGTTCAAAGCGGACATCACCGGGCTCGCCGACGCGGCCGGCGTCTACACCGAAGCGGCGCCGGACATCCTCCAGGCGCTGAGCGATTTGTCGACCACCGCGAAGACCATTGTGGACACTCGCGGGCAGCTGGACAGCCTCTACTCGAGCGTGACCGGAGCCGCCGGGAACCTGAACGACTTCCTGCGGAAGAACGCGGGCAACCTCATCGGGGTTTCCGCCGCCAGCCGCCCGTCGCTGGAACTGCTGTCGCGGTACTCGCCCGAATTCCCGTGCCTGTTCGACGCGGTCGACCGGCTCAAACCGCTGATGGAGAAGGCTCTCGGCAAGGGCACCAGCGAACCGGGCCTGCACGTGACACTGACCGTGCAGAACCCGCGCGACAAGTACGTGCCCGGCCGGGACAGCCCGCGCTTCGACGCGGCCGGCGGCCCGAAGTGCTACGGCGGCGGCGCGGCCCCGGGGGCGGCCGACGGCGATCTAGGCCCGGCGAACTCGCCGGGGGAGCGGCGGCTCATCGCCGAACTTTTGAAGCCCGCACTGGGTGAAGTGCCCGACTGGAGCAGTGTCCTCATCGGACCGGCACTGCGCGGAACGGAGGTGACTGTCCGATGAGGAGCGTCGCGGGACCCGCGTTCAAGGGCTTGGTCTTCTTTGCCGTCACCGTGTGCGCGACCGCGGTGCTGGCGATCACCATCGCCAATTCGAACGTCGGCACGACGGTCGGCTACACCGCCCGGTTCACCGACGCGACCTCGGTCAACCCCGGCGACGAGGTCCGCATGGCGGGCGTGCGGATCGGCCAGGTCGACGAGGTGCGCGTGGTCGAGCACCGGCTCGCCGACGTCGCCTTCTCCGTCGACCGGACCCACCGGCTCACCGCCGCGGCCTCGGTCGTCATCCGCTACCGCAACCTGGTCGGGCAGCGCTACCTCTCGGTCGACCCCGGGCCTTCCGGAGCCGCGCCGGCGCTCGCCGACGGCGCGCTGATCCCGCCGGACAAGACGAAACCGGCCCTCGACCTGACCACCCTGTTCAACGGCTTCAAACCGCTTTTCCAAGCCCTGTCGCCGAAGGACGTCAACCAGCTGTCCTTCGAGATCGTCCAGGTCCTGCAAGGCGAAGGCAGCACGATCGAAAGCCTGCTGCGGCACACGGCGTCGCTGACGTCCACTTTGGCCGGAAAGGACGCCGTGATCGGGAAGGTGATCGGCAATCTCAACACGCTGCTGGACACCGTGAACGCGCAGGGCGACCAGTTCGACGCGCTCGTGGACACGACCGCGCAGCTCGTCACCGGCCTCGCCGCGGACGCGAAACCGATCGGGCAGGCCATCGGCGGGCTCGGCGAGCTGACCACGTCCACCGCCGGGCTGCTGCAGGCCGGCCGCCAGCCGCTCAAGGACAGCATCGCCGCGCTCGGCGACCTGTCGAAGAACCTCGCCGACAACACCCCGGTGTTCGAGCAGTTCCTCGGCAACCTGCCGAAGAAACTCGACCGCATCGGCACGATTTTCTCCTACGGCTCCTGGGCGAACTTCTACCTCTGCTCGGTGCAGACGGACGCCAAGCCCGCGCCCGGCGGGCCGATGCCGGGCATTCCGGTGACCGCTGCGAGGTGCCGGTGAAACCGCCCCGGATCAAGCCGTTCCGGCTGCGCAACCCGATCGCCGTCGGCGCGGCGACCGCGCTGCTGATGGCGCTCGTCGGCGCCGCGACCTTCTTCTCCGACGACCTGCCGATCGTGGGCGGCGGCACGACCTACCGGGCGGAGTTCCGCGAGGCCGCCGGGCTCAAGCCGAACGACGAGGTCCGGGTCGCCGGGGTGAAGGTCGGCGAGGTCACCGGCGTGGGGCTGGCGGGCGGCCGCGTCGAGGTGCGGTTCCGCGTCAAGGACGCCTGGGTGGGCAACCGGACGACCGCGGCGATCAAGATCAAGACGCTGCTGGGCCAGAAAAACCTCGTGCTCGACCCGGTCGGCGACGGCGAGCTGGACCCGGACCAGCCGATCCCGGTCGAGCGGACGAGTTCGCCCTACGACGTCACCGCGGTGTTCAACGACCTCGCCGGAACGGTCGGCGCCATCGACACCGGCCAGCTCGCGCAGGCGTTCCGCACGCTGTCGGAGACGCTCGGCGCGTCGGCGCCCAGTGACGTCCGGACCGCCTTCACCGGGATCGCCGCCCTGTCGCAAACGCTTGCGTCCCGCGACGACGAGCTGGTGAAGCTGTTCCAGAACACCAACAAGGTGTCGAAGACGCTCGGCGACCGCTCCGGCCAGATCCAGGCCCTGATCCGGGACGGCAGGACGCTGCTCAAGGAGCTGAACGACCGCAAGGACGCGATCGCGAAGCTGTTCAGCGGCGTCAAGAACCTGTCGGTCCAGCTGCGCGGGCTGGTCGCGGAGAACCAGAAAACCCTGGGGCCCGCGCTCGACCAGCTCGACCGCGTCGCGACCGTGCTCCAGCGCAACCAGGGCCGGCTCGAGGACAGCCTGCGGTTGGCCGGCCCGTTCTACCGGCTGCTCGGCAACGCGGTCGGCAACGGCCGCTGGATCGACACCTACCTGTGCGGCCTGGTGCCGAACGGCGGTACACCGGGCAGCTGCCTGCCACCGAAGAACGGGGGACGCTGATGGCGCACCAGCTCATCGACCTGGGAGCCCAGGCCCGCCGCCGGGCCAGGTTGCGCGCGCTCGCGCTCGGCGTGGTGTGCGCGCTGCTGGTCACGGCGGGATGGCAGGTGGCGACCGCGCCGCGCGAGCGCACGGTGACCGCGTACTTCAGCGCCGCCGTCGGCATTTACCCGAACTCGGACGTGCGCGTCCTCGGGGTGGCCGTGGGCTCGGTGTCCACAGTGGAGCCGAACGGCACGGACGTCAAAGTGACCATGACGCTCAAGCCGGATGTGCAGCTGCCGGCAGGAGCCGGAGCGGTCGTCATCACGCCCAGCCTGGTCGCCGACCGGTATGTGCAGCTCACGCCGGTCTACACCGGCGGTCCCGAACTGGCCGACGGCGCGTCGATCCCGCGCGAGCGCACCGCGACGCCGGTCGAGGTCGACGATCTGCTGCGCAGCCTCAACCAGCTGATGGCGGCGCTCGGCCCGCAGGGGGCGAACAAGGACGGCGCGGTCAGCGACGTCCTGACTCGATCGGCCGAATACCTGAACGGCAACGGCCAGACAATCGGGCAGGCGATCAAGAACCTCGGCGAATTCGCCCGCGCCGCGAGCGATTCCAAGGACGACCTGTTCAGTTCGGTGGACAACATCAGCAAGTTCACCGCGATGCTCGCCGCCAACGACGGGCAGGTGAAGCAGGCCATCGCGCAGCTCTCCTCGCTCAGCAAGGTCCTCGCCGACCAGCGCGACCAGTTCTCCGGCGCGTTGACCGAGCTGACCCAGGCGCTGGGCGTGGTGCAGGGATTCGTGAAGGACAACCGGGGCAAGGTGCAGTCCGATGTGGACAAACTGGCCGGCGTCGCGAAGGTGCTGGCGAACCAGAAGGATTCCCTCGCCGAAGCGCTGAGCGCGGCCCCGAACGCGCTGACGAACGTGCTCGGGGCCTACGACCCGGACACCGGCCTGATCAACGGCCGCGGCAACCTCCTCGAATTCCCGGAGACGAAATGAAATCCCTGGCGAAGGCCGCCGCGGTGCTGACGCTGGTCCTGGCCACCACCGGATGCGGGACCGGCGTGAGCGTGTACGACCTCCCGCTGCCCGGCGGCGCCGCGCTCGGCGACCACCCGATCCACGTCACCGCGAGCTTCACCGACGTGCTGGACCTGGTGCCGCAGTCCGGCGTCAAGGTCAACGACGTGCCGGTCGGCCAGGTATCGAAGGTGCAGCTCGCCCCGGACGGGCACAGCGCGGTCGTGGACCTGGTCCTCAACGGCGACGTCGACCTCCCGGCCAACGCGGTCGCGCGGCTGCGGCAGGCCAGCATCCTCGGCGAGAAGTTCGTCGAACTCGCCCCGCCGCCCGACGCGACCCCTTCGGGCAAACTGGTCGACGGCACGGTCATCCCGCTCGACCGATCCGCGCTGACCCCGCAGATCGAAGAGGTCTTCGGCGCGCTTTCCCTGCTGCTCAACGGCGGCGGCGTCGCCCAGGTCCAGAACATCAGCCACCAGCTCAACGCCGCACTCGGCGGCAAGGAAACCGCGGCGAGGAGCCTGCTGTCCAGTTTGGACACTCTGGTCAAGGGGCTCGACGAACAGCGCGGTGAGATCACCCGGGCGATCGAAAGCGTCAACCGGCTCGCCGAAACGCTCAACGCGCACACCGACCGGATCACCGCGACGCTCAACGGCCTGACCCCCGGCATCAGCGTGCTCAACCAGCAGCGGGAGGCGCTGGTCGGGATGCTCAAGTCGCTCGACGGCCTGACCTCGGTCGCCGTCAGCACGGTCAACCGCAGCAAGGACGACCTCGTCGCCGATCTCCAGGCGCTCGCGCCCTTGCTGCGGCGGCTGGCCGATTCCGGGGACAAACTGCCGAAGGCGATGGAGATGATCTTCACCTTCCCGTTCCCGGACGCCGCGCTGGACGCGATCCGCGGCGACTACCTCAACGGCTTCCTGAAGACGGGCCACTGATGCTGACCCGGTTCGTGCGTGTCCAGGTGACGTTGTTCGTCGTCCTCGCCGTCGTCGGCGTGGCCTACGTCGGGGCGACTTACGCCGGTCTGGACAAGGTGTTCTTCGGCCGCGGCTACACGGTGAAGGCCCAGTTCCCGACGGGCGGCGGCATTTTCACCAACGCCGAGGTCACCTACCGGGGCGTGCCGATCGGCCGGGTGGGCCAGCTACGGCTCATCCCCGCCGGGATGGAGGCGGATCTCGAGATCGACTCCGGCACCGCGCCCGTCCCGGCCGATACCGAGGCCGTCGTCGCCGATCGGTCGGCGGTCGGAGAGCAGTACGTCGACCTGCGGCCGCGCACGGCGGGCGGCCCGGTATTGCACGACGGTTCGGTGCTCACCCAGGACCAGACGAAAATCCCGCTCCCGGTCGACACCGTGCTGTCCACTGTGGACTCTTTCGCCGCGTCGGTGCCCAAGCCCGCACTGCGCACCGTCGTCGACGAGCTGTACAACGCGACCTCCGGCGCCGGTCCCGCCCTGGACCAGCTGGTCGGCCGCGGCATCGAGTTCGTGCAAGCCGCGAGCGAGCACGTCGCGCCGCTGACCCAGCTCGTCACCGACGCGCACACGGTCCTCGACACCCAGGTACAGCAGGCGGACGCGATCCGCAGCTTCGGCGCCAACGCCAAACTGCTCGCGTCGACGTTGAAGCAGTCCGACGGCGACCTCCGCAAGCTCATTCCGGCAGTGCCCGCCGCCGCGAACGAGGTCGGTTCGCTGATCCGCGATTCCGGACCGCAATTGGGTGTGCTGCTCGCGAACCTGCTCACCACCGCGGACGTCCTGGAATCCCGGCAGAACGGGATCCGGCAGCTGCTGATCACCGCGCCGCGGGCGGTCGGCGCGGTCAGCTCGGTCGTCCGGCCGGACGGGGCGCATTTCGGCTTGTCGCTGTCTTTCTTCGATCCGCCTCCGTGCACCACCGGGTATGCGACGCCGTATCGCGACGGTCTCGACACCTCGACGAGACCGCTGAACACGGCCGCGCGCTGTGCGCTGCCGAAGGGCGACCCGACGAACGTGCGCGGCTCGCAGAACGCACCGGGAGGACAGCCGTGAGGATTTCCGCTTCCCTGGGCCCGATCGCCGCCGCCCTCGCGACCGCGGCGGCCGGATGGTCCGGGTACGCCTGGTGGCAAGCCGCGCACGACGACGGCGTCGCGCGCGCAGTCGTGCGGGAAGACGCGTTGCAGGCCGGGCGATCCGCGATCGCCGGACTGACCACTTTGGACTACCGGCAGGCCGCGGCCGGCTACCAGCACTGGCTGGACGTGTCCGGCGGCGCGCTGCACGACGAGCTGGCGCAGGACCGGCAGGGCAGCCTGGACCGGGTCGCGCAGGCGAAAACCGTCACCGTCGGGAAGGTCACCGACGCCGCGGTGACCGAAGTGGACCCTGGTGCGGGCACGGCGAAGCTGATCACGTCCGTGGAACTGGCGGTCACGCCCGAGGGCCAGGAGGCGGTGACCAAGCGTTCCCGGTTCCAGGCCGACCTTCGCCGGACACCGGACGGTTGGCGGGTCACCGCATTGGGCCAAGTTCCGGCAGGGGAGGCGCCGTGACCACGCGGACGAAGAAGCGGGCCGTCAAAGTGGCCGGACGCTACCGGGATCCGGTGCCGCCGGAACCGGACGCGCCGGTCGACGAGCCGGTCGAGGAGCCGGTCGAGCCCTTGCCGCGGAAACGCCGGGCACGCCTGGTGTTCCCGGCCGTCGCGATCGTGCTGGCCGCGCTGGCAGTGTGGTTCACCGTCGAGGCCCGCGACACGAACGCGGTGCTGGCACACAACACCGCGCTGTCCGACGTGTCCGGCACCGCGGACGCGGGAAAGCAGATCAGCGCCGCACTCGGCACGCTTTTCTCCTACCGCTACGACGATCCGGCCCGCAACGACCGCGCGGCCAAGGACCTGCTGACCGGCCCCGCACTCACTCAGTACTCCCGGCTGTTCGGCCAGGTCCGCCAGCTCGCGGCCGAGCAGAAGCTCGTGGTGACCTCGACCGCGGTCGCGTCCGGAGTGAAACTCCTCGACGGCGACCGCGCGGCCCTGCTGGTGTTCCTCGACCAAACCGGCACCCGAGGCGACGGACAACGCAGCACCGGGGCCGCGCAGCTGAGCGTGACCGCCGAGCGGACGGGCGGGAAGTGGCGGATCACCGGGATGTCCGCCGCCTGACCCGCACCGCACCTCCTCGCGCCGGTCCGTGAGGGGATCAGAGTCCGTGAAGGTTCCCCGCACGGACCTCCCGCAGCCCGCGCGGCCGCATGGAGCGCTCTGGAGCGGGATAGCGTTGGGGCGAGGGCACTTCGGGGCGTGCGGAGAGCGAGCGGCGTTCGGGCCGGTGCTGCGCCGGGGCAGATCGGGGTGGCGTCGCGGAGGGCAAGGCGTTCTCGAGCCAGGGATGCGCACCGCTCAAGGGCATTCCGGCCAGCACCGTGCGGAGGGGAACGCCCCTGGGGCCAGGGCGGCACCGGGTGAGGTTCAGGCCAAGCGCGCGCGGAGGGCGAGGGCGGCTCGGGCCAGGGCAGCATCGGGCGTGACTGGTTCAGATCGGAGTCGCGCGAAGAGCCGCGGCACCCCCGGGCGAGGGCGTTCAGGCCAGCGTCGCGCACCGGACCAAGGCCGCTCGACTCAACGCAGCCCCGGACCGAAACCCGGTCAAGTCAGCGTCGCGCGAAGAGCCAGAATCAGCTCGAACCGGTCGTCCGGATCCCACAGCCTCCCCTCGAACATCGTCTCCAGCTCCTGCGCGCGAGCCCGAACGGTCTGCGGATGGATGGCCAGCCGGTCCGCCACCTCGCGGACGTTGCCGCGCGTTTCCAGCCAGGCGAGGAGCGTTCTGGCCAGCCGGTTGTACTGCTTCGCGGTCAGCGCGGCCAGCGGGGCCAGCCTGCGGCGGGAGACGTTCGCCGGCAGCAGGGGATCCTTGTGCAGCAACAGAGTCGCGAGATGGTCCGCGCACCAGGTCACCGGCTCGTCCGGGAGGACGTTGGCCGCGACCAGCTGCAACGCTTCCCGCGCCGCCGTCAGCGAGCGGCCAGCTCGGTGGGGCGGCACCGGCGGGCCCACTGCCGCCCGGCGGCCGGACAAGGCGGCGGCGAGCGGGGCCCGGTCTTCGGGCATCGCCAGCACCAGCCGCGGGGCCGCGTCTTCGAGGTCTTCGAGCGCGTCGAGCCCGGCGACGTCGGCCGGTCCGTCCAGAGCGACCGCCACCAGCCGGGCGGGCAGCGGCCACGCCGCGTCCGAGGCGGCTTCCTCCAGCAGCTGGATCGGGGTCGGCGGGTCGGAGAGCAGCAGATCGAGCAGCCGTCGCCGGCGGCGTTCCCGCGCGCCCGTCGCCCGGGTGCGCGCGGCCGCGTGCCCTTCCACCGACAACGCCGACAATTCGTCGATATAGGCGAAAATCGCTTCGGCCAGCAGGCACAGCGTCGCCGACGGCACCCCGGCCCGGGCGCCCACCTCGGCCATCCGCCGCCACGTCACGCGCGCGCCGACCCGGTACGCCGCTTGCAGCACGTCGAGGTTGCGGCCCTGCTCGAACTCGTGCACGCCCAGCGCGACGAAGACCTTGCGGCGATCGTCGGCCACCGCGCCCGCGGTCGCGATCCGGTCGACGAACTGCAGGATCGCCGCCTGCACCCCGCCGCGCAGCGCCTTGCCGAACGGGCCGTCGAGCGGCTGCGCGTACCCGGGCACGGTGCGCTGGATTTCGCGCAGCACGTCGTCGGCGACGTCCAGCAGCCGCGGCCGGAACACCGCGGCCAGCTCGCGCGGGAGCATCGCCCACAGCCGCCCGGGCCGTCCGTCTCCGCTCAGCATCGGTCCGAAGGCTGTCTCGCCGGACAGTCCTGTCACATGCCTCACCACTTCGCTGGGATGACGCGGTTCAGGAGCCCAGCAGCGCTTCCGCGCGCAGGGCGATCTCCAGGTCGAGCCGGTCGTCGGCGTTGTCGAGCCGGTCGCCGAACAGCTCGGTGAGCTGGTGCATGCGGTACCGGACGGTCTGCGGATGCACCTTGAGGATCTTCGCGATCTCGGGCGCGCTGCCGCGGGACTGCAGCCAGATCAGCAGGGTCTCGCCGAGCCGCGCGCGCTGTTTGGGGGTCAGGTCCCGGAACGGCTCCAGGCTGCGTTCGCACAGTTCCCGCACCAGGAATTCGTCGGCGAGCAGCCACAGTGTCGACAGGTGGTCCGTGCAGTGCGTCAACGGCGCGTCCGGCAGCACGCCGCGCTGGACGAGCCGCAGCGTCCGGCGCGCCCACAGCAGCGACCGGGGCGCGTCGGCGAGCCGGACGGACGGGCCGACCACCGCGCGCCAGCCGGGCAGCCGCTCGGCGAGATCGGCCAGATGCTCGTCCGGCGAGCCGGTGACCAGGCACGGTTCGCCGCCTTCGAAGTCGACGAGGACGTCCGGGTGGAGGTCGGGGACGGCGAGCCGATGCTGGCCGGACCGCGGTTCGAGGGCGACGACGGCGACCTCTTCCGGGAGCGTCCACTGCGCGGCGGCGGCCTGCGCGGCGACGGTCTGCGGCGCGGACGGCGGATCGGCGAGCAGCAGGTCGAGAAGACGGCGCCGGCGCCGGGCCAGGTTGCCCGCGGCCCGGGTCTGCGCCGCCGTGTAGCCCTCGATCGACAGCGCGGAGATCTCGTCGACGTAGGCGAAAATGGCTTCGGCGCTGGTGCAGAGCGTTTCCGCGGGCAGCCCGGCGGTCTGCCCGAACTCCGCGAGATGCCGCCACGCGACCCGTCCGCCGACGCGGTAGGCGGTCTGCAGGCAGTCGAGGCTGCGGCCCTCGGCGAACTCGATCTTGCCCAGGTCGCGGAACACCGCCGACCAGGCGGCGGCCGGCGCGGCCGCGGGCTTGCCGACGCTGTCGAGGCACTGGACGATCGCCTGCCGCACGCCCTGGGTGATGACGTGCCCGAACGCGCCCTCGATCGGCTGCCGGTACTCCGGCACCGCCAGCTGGACCTCGCGCAGGATGGCCTTCGCCAGCGGGTCGACCCTCGGCGTGAAGCGGACCGCCAGTTCCCGCGGCAGCGACGCCCACAGCCCGAGCGCGCTGGAAGCCCGGACGGGCCGGGTTTCGGCGGGGCTGCGAGGGGCGGGCGGGACCGGCCCGGAACGCGGGCGGGCGGAGGGCCCGGCGGCGCGTTCGCCGGAGTGCGGCCGGTAGCCCAGCGGTGCGGGACGGACGAACCCGGAATCCACTTCGGTCATGTTTTTATCCTTGCTGGCAACAAAACCGGCCTCTTCGCGGTCGAAGCCGATCCAGATTTTGCGGCACAGGCAACATAATTTCCCCGGAACGGCACTGTCAACGGGCCGGTGGCCGCCGCGTCCATCGCCCGTCCGGACTACACCCGAACGGGTGGAAACAGGTGGGTGCAGGTGATACTCCGGACCCCGGCGGATGCTATGCGCGTGACAATTTTCAGGCGGGCGTTTTCGAATCCCCGACGGAGGTTTCCAGGCGGGCGGCGACGTCGGCCAAGGTGAGCCGCGCGGGCGCGGTCCCGGCGAGGAACTCGTTGAGCAGCAGGCAAAACCCGTCCGGGTCGGCCACGTGTGGAAAGTGTTTCGCGTTTTCCTGGACCGACAGCCTGCTGTCCGGCAGGAGTTCGGCGGTCCGCCGCCCGTGCGCGACGGGGATGAGCGGGTCGCGGGCTCCCCAGACGAGCAGCGTCGGCACCGATTCGGCCAGGTACAGCTTCTCCGCGGCGCTCGCGCGCTGGCCGCGCAGGTCCATCAGGCTGCCCGCGATGGACAGGAAGGCCCGCCGCCGCCCGGGATCGGCGAGCGAGCCGAAATGCCGGGCCAGTTCCCGTGTTTCAGTTTTCAACGACCCGCCGAGCCTGCGGCCGAGCCGGGCCGCCCCGCGGGCGAACGCGAGCGTCGCCGGGTTGACGGTCAGCGCGAGGACGGCGGCCGCGCCGGGCAGCGCGGCGGCCCGCAGCACCGGGCTCACCTCCGTGCCGAGCCCGGCGCTGCCGACCAGAACCAGCCGGTCGCACATTTCCGGGAATTGGTAGGCGAATTGCATCGCGATGCCGCCGCCGAGCGAATGCCCGACGACGGTCGCGTGCCGCACGCCGGACACCGCGAGCACGTCCCGCACGATGCTCGCCATCGCGCCGAGCCCGTAATCCGCGCGGGGCGCGTCCGAACCGCCGTGCCCGGGCAGGTCCAGCGCCAGCACGCGACGGCCGAGCGCCGCGCAGCGGTCGAAAACCGGCGTCCAGGTCTCGATGCTGCCCGCGATTCCGTGCACCAGCACGACCGCCTCGTCGCCGGTGTCCGCCGCGGGCCGGTATTCGCGCAGCCGGACCCGCCGGCCGTGGAGGGCGAGGGTGTACGTCTCGAGTGTCATCGGCAGCCCTTTCTCGGAAAACCGAAATTAGGGCAGTCCGGGTTTTCCGCGCTGTGGCAAACGCCACCTCCCGGGAATCCCGGCCGCGCGTGACAGGAAAGGAAAAGAAAAAGCGGCCGCGCGTGCGAATTTTCCGCCCGCCGCCGGACGCCTTGTCGACATTGCCGCGGCGGCCGGGTCATCCTCGACGCATGGTCGCAACGACGCACCGGACGCGCTGATGTCGTGCCGCGCGAGGATCCATTTCGCCCGCCAGGAGCACCGCCCGCCTCCGCCGGGACCCGCCGGGAGAGCGTGGCGCCGGGTGCTGCCGATGCCCGCGAACCGGCTGGAGCGCGCGCCCGCGCGGGGGTTGTCCGGGGCCGCGGCCGGGCGGGTGGTTCGGCAGTCGATTCGCCGGTGGTGGCACGGGTGGGGCCAGCGGCTTCGGCCCGGCTGGCTTCGGCCCGGCTCGACGGGGCCGGTTCCGGGCGGGGCGGCGGTGGCCGGTTCTGCGGCTGGGGAGGTGCGGGGCGGGGTGGTGGGTGCGGGGCGTTGAGGGGTGGCCCTGGCCGTTCGTTCGGGCGGGCCGATTTGGGTGGGGGCGGGCTGTTGGTGGGTTCTGTGGTGGGGGAGGGGTTTTGGGTGTGCGGTGTTGAGCGGCTGCCCAGCCTGTTGGTTCGGGCGGACCGTGGTGGTGGCGTTGGTTCCGTGGCGGGTTGGGTGTGTGGCTGAGCGGCGGTCCTGTTCGCCGATTCGGGCGGGCCAGTTCGGGTGGGGTGGTGGCGGGCTGTTGGTGGGTTCTGTGGTGCGGGAGTGCATTGGGTGTGCGGTGTTGAGCGGCTGCCCGGCCCGCCGATTCGGGCGGGCCAGTTCGGGTGGGGCGGTGGCGGGCCGTCGCTGGGTTCTGTGGTGGGGAGGGGGGTTGGGTGTGAGCGGCTGCCCGGCCTGTCGGTTCGGGCGGGCCGTGGTGGCGGTGGTTCCGTGGCGGGTTGGGTGTATGGCTGAACGGCAGCCCTGCTCGCCGATTCGAGCGGGCGGTTCGGGCGGCGGTGGTGCCGTCGGTCGGATCTGCGGTGGGGGCGGGCAGAGGCACTGGGCGCGCGGCTTTGAACGGCGACGGCCCTGCCCCTCGGCTCGAGCGGGCCGGTTCGGGCAAGGCGTTGGGCGTGCGGTGTTGAGCGTTGATGTGCGGCACGAGGCGCGCGGCGACCGCCAGCCCTGCCGTCTCCCGGCTCCCAGCGCGGCCCGCCCGGCAGCCGCGACGGCGCTGCCGTTCAGTTCTCCAGCGGCCGATGTGCCCGCATCAGCCGCTGCGCCCGCAGCGCCAGTTGCATGCCGAGCCGGTCGTCGGCGTCTTTGAGGCGGTCGCCGAACAGGTCTTCCAGCTGGCGCAGGCGGTTGCGGACCGTTTGCGGGTGGACGTCGAGGCGCTGGGCGATTTCCGGTGCGCCGCCGCGGGTTTCCAGCCAGGCCAGCAGGGTTTCGCTGAGCCGTTCGCGTTGCTTGGCGCTCAGCGAGGCGAACGGGTCGAGGCTTTGCCGGGCCAGTTCGGCGGCCAGGAAATCCTCGGCGAGCAGCCAGAGCGTCGCCAGGTGGTCGCGGCACCAGATGACCGGGCCGCACGTCTCCGGGCCGGTCAGCTGCAGGGCCCGGCGCGCGGTGCGCAAGGCGGCCGGTGCGTCGGCCAGCGGGACGGTCGGGGACACCGCGGCGCGCCAGCCGTCGGGCAGGGGCGTGAGCGGGGCGAGGTCGGCGTCCGGGTCGGCGGCGAGCAGGTGCGGCTCTGGGCCGTCCAGGTCGGCGAGGACGCTGTCGCCGAGCAGGCCGGCCGGGAAGTCGTCGGCACCAGGGGACCGTTCGAGCGCGACCATCGCGGCCGTTTCGGGCAGCGGCCAGCCCGCGCCGCTCGCCAGTTCGGCGATGCTGCTCGCCGCGCCTTCCGGAGCTTGCCCGATCAGCTCCAGCAGCCTTCGCCGCCGGGCGGGCACGGCTCCCTCGGCGTCCGCCTGGGCCTGTTGGTAGCCGGCGATCGCGGTGGCGCACAGCTCGTCGACGTAGGCGAAAATCGCTTCCGCGCCGACCGAGATGACGGCCGGGTCGACCCCGGCGGCGACCACCGCGGGGTGCATCGCCCGCCAGGCGACCCTGGCCCCGATCGTGGCGGTGTCCTGCAGTGCGTCGAGGTTGCGGCCCTCGCTGAACTCCATCGCCCCTCGGCCGCGGTAGAACTCGATCCACTCGTCGTGCGGCAGGTCCGGGGCGCCCATCGAGTCCACGCAGTGCAGCACCGCGTACTCGACGCTGCGGACCAGCACCTTCCCGAACACCCCCTTGAGCGGCTTCCCGTACGCCGGGACCGCGCGCTGGGTCTCCTGGATCATCGCGGCCGCGGCGTGCGCCGCGTGCGGGCGCAAGCACGCGCCGAGCGCGCGCGGCAGCGAAGCCAGCAGAGCGAAGCTGCGGTACTCGACCACGAATCCCCCTTCGAGGCGCTGGGACGGAGGGAGGTGAGCGTAGCTGAAAACGTGCGTCACTAAAAATGAACGATCGGCGCCCGAAAGAGCGACGGGAACCCGCGCTTTTGACACGGACGGGGGTGCGTTCTACGCTCCGTGCCGACTGGGGCCGGTATTCCTCGACCGCCAATTTCCGAGTGGGGGATTAAAATCGCCATGCGCAGTTCCGCCGGTTCGGACGGCTCCGTGTGGGCGCGGATCCCGCGCCGGCTGGGCGACGCGGTGCGCCCGCGGATCCCGGAGATCGCCCGGGCGTGCGTCGACGCCATCGCCGCCGAGATCCCGGAATATTCCGGGTGCTTCAGCGAGGATCCCGGGCGGACCGCCGCGATCGAGCAGACGCGGCGGGGGATCGAGCGGGACATCGACCGGGTCGGCGCGCCGGCGATGTGGCAGAGCGACCGGCTCGCCGATTTCCGCGCGCACGGGCGGACGGCGTTCCACGAGGGGCTCAGCCGGGAGTCGGTGCAGGCGGCGGTGCGCGTCGCGAGCCGGGTGATGTGGCGCTGGATCGCCGAAATAGCCCAGGAAACCGGCCTGTCCGGCGACGTCGTCTACGGGATGGCCGAAGGCATGCTCGGCGATGTCGAGACGTCGATGGCGGCGGTCGCGGAGGGCTACAGCGCGGCCGAAGCGGAGAAATCCGGCGACGGGGAGCGGAATCGCCGCGTGCTCCGCGCGCTGCTCGACGGCGGGCCGCGGACCGAAGAGGACAGTCCGGCCGGGCTGCCCGAACGGGTCGCGGCGGTGGTGTTCCGCGCGCTGCCGGGCGCGCCCGAGCTTCCGCCGGGCCTGCTCCCGGACCACGTCGTCGCGGACCTGACGGGCGATCCGCCCGCCGCGCTCACCGCCGCGCCGGACACGGAGCTGGCCGGACTCGCGGCCTTGCCCGCCGGCTGGACCGCGGCGGTCGGCCCGCTGGCCCCGTCCGGCTCGGCGGCCGAATCGTTCCGGGTCGCGCGCCGGGCGGCCGACCTGGCGGCCCGGGGGCTGCTGGACGCGCCGGGCCCGGTGGTCTGGTGCCGCGACCACGTGCCCGCGCTGCTGCTGCTCGCGGACGAGTTCCTGGCCGCGCAGCTGGCCGAGACGACACTGGCCCCGCTCGCCGGGCTGCCGGAGAAACGCCGCGAGCACCTGGCGGAGACGTTGCTGGCGCTGGTGCGGACGAGGGGCAGCGCCCCGGAACTCGCGCGGATGCTGGACCTGCACCCGCAGACGGTCCGCGCGCGGCTGAAGACGCTCGCCGAATTGTTCGGGGACCGCTTGACCGACCCGGGCGAACGGCTGCGGCTGGAACTGGCGTTGCTGGCGGAACGGGCGCTCCCGGACCGGGGGTGAGGCGAGCGCCCGCCGGAAGCCGGGCCGATATTTACGGAATTTTGGCGACAGATCCGCCTCGCGGCTCGGTAAGCTGCGGTGCGACCAGCTCGCCGTCGGTCTCCTTCGGACGAGCTGGTCGCGGGAACACCCACCGCCGGTACCCGAACCACCGGAACGCCGTGCCCGACGCCGTGCCCAGCACCATCCCCGCCGCGAAGTCCGCGATTTCCTGTGCCACGTAACCGATATTCGGCACTTCGAGGCGCAGCACATACCGCGATACCAGCAGCGGCACTAGATTCACCGCCACCGCACCGGCATTGACCGCGAAGAACAACGTCGCTTCCCGCAGCCGTCCGTGACCTCCTCGGTCCACGAAGGACCATTGGCGGGACAGGAAATACGCGAACGCCGTCGACGCGACAGTCGCGATCGCCAGCGCGGTCACCGGTTTCTCCCGCAGCACAGTCAGTTTGAGGCTGTAGTCGACCAGCACGGTGACCCCGTAGGCGGCCGCTCCGACGACGGCGAAGCGGAACAGTGCTCGCGGCTCGGGCATTGGCTCAGCAGTTCGCCGCGGCCGGTTTGCCGGCTATCCGGTCCTTGACGAAGGACAGGACGTCGGCGTTGCCGGTGTAGACGAGCGTGATGTGGTCGGTGTCGTAGGTCTTCCAGGTTTCCTGGACCCCGGCCGCGCAATACGTCTTGTGCAGGGCGTCGGCCTGCGAGAACTGCACCAGCTGGTCCCCGGTGGCGTGGTAGAGGAACAGCGGGGCCTTCGGCGGGCTGCCGCCGAGCTTGTTCTCGGCCAGCCGGGCCGCCCACGCGGGCTGGATGTAGCCCGGGCTCGTGGTGTAGTCCGAGATCTTCTGATTCGCATACGTCGTCAGCAGTTCGAACGTGCACGCGCTCTGTTTCATCTCGGCCAGCTTCGCGCGGCCGTTGTCGCTGAGGAACGAGTCGAGTTTCAGCTCCGGGTACGCCTGGTCGAGGCCGAGCAGGGCGTAGGCGAAGACCCCGAAGCCGAATTTGCCGTCGAGCTGCAGCGTCACCTGGACGAGATCGGCGGGCACCCCGCCGGCGGCGATCCCGGCGAGATTGAGCTCCGGGGCGTACGACGGCTGCAGTTCTCCCGCCCACACCGCCGCGCCGCCGCCCTGGGAATAGCCGCGGAAGACCACTTTCGCCGTGCTGGAAAGCCCGGCAGGCGCGAGTCGCTGCGCCGCGCGGACCGCGTCGATCACGGCCGGGCCTTCGGACCGTCCCACGACGTAGGTGGTTTTGGGAGAGCTTTGGTAGCCCTCGTAGTCCGGCACCGCGACGGCGTAGCCCGCGTCGAGCAGGTCGTCGAGGCCGGGCTGCTCGTAGAACGCGCCCAGGTCGATCATCTTCGACGGAGTGCAGGCGAAGGCCGGGCCGTGCGTGCCGGGCGCGAACGCGACGACCGGCGCGGTGGCCCGGTCCGCGTTCTTCGGCACCAGCACGGTGCCGGTGACCGCGTCCGGCTTCCCGAGCGCGTTGGTGGACAAGTACATCACCTGCCAGGCGTCGACGGACGCCTTGCGCGGCCCGGCTTTCGACGGCCGCCAGCGGATGACGTCGCCCGGTTTGCCCGCCGGAAGCGGCGACGGCGGCGTGTAGAACGAATCGTCGGCCGGGCCGGTGCCCGGGTCCGGCGCCGCGGCGGCGACCGGGGCGAACGCGGCGGCCAGAACCAGGGCGACCAGCGCGGCGAGCGCGCGGCGGGCCGTCATGAACTCGTCCCGTAGACGCGCTTGCAGGTGGGGGATTCGGCGAAGGCGAGGTTCAGCTCGGGGTTCGCCTTGAGGTCCTTGATCGGGCCTTCCGGATCGGTGAGCTGGCCCATCGTCGCGTCGGCGTCGGCGATCGCCTGGCGGAGGCTCGCCTGGTCCTCGACCTTCGCCTGCTCCATTTTCGACTTCGTCGCGGCGATCTTGCCCGTGGTCTCGGTCAGGGTGGCGGTCGCTTTGTCCACTGCGGACTGTCCGTCCGGGACCGGCGGCACGCCCGCCGCGCGGAGGCCGCTCGCCATGTCGCCGAGTGCCGAGCCCAGCCGGTCGAGGAAGGCGACCATCGCGTCCCGCGTCTTCCCGGGGGCGGCGCTGTCGGAGGCCGGCGGCTGCGCGAGCTTCGCCGAACCCGCGGCCACGCTGGTGCACACCTTGTCGACCCACGCGAGCGCGGCGGGGTCGGCGTGCCGGCCGGTGTCCGCGGGCGCGGGGTCCGAGGAGCAGGCCGCGGCCGAGAGGAGCACGGCAGCCGACATCGCCAGCACCGCGCTGTGCATTCTGTTCATGGTTTTCGAGGCTACGCAGCACGGTCGCGCACGGGCAAGAAAGGAATGCCCGATTGGCACGCGCGTCAGCATTTCCGGATTCGGTTTTGTCACCCGCGTCAGCGGCCCGGAACCAGGACCGCGCCGGGGAAAGTCGCCCGCGCCTGCTAGGAAAACGGTCCGCCCGGCGTGCGCGGGTGACAATTTGCGGAGCCGCCCGCGGGATTTCCGCGAAAGCTCTTGATCGGCACTCGGGCCGCTCGCTAGCTTACCGATCGGTAGCGATTCCTGTTTACCGCGCTCCGCCTTTTCGTATCACTGTTGATACACGGAAGGACTATCGTGAGTCACCCAAGAGGCAAGAAGAAGACGGTCGGGGCCGCCGCGGCCGCGGGCGCGGCGGGGCTCGTCGCCGCCGCGCTGGTGGTCGGCGCCCAGGCCAGCGCCGCCGACCCGATCTCGCTGACGCTGAACTACCACTGCACCTTCCCGCTGGTGGGATCCCAGTCGCTGAAGGTGGTGATCAACACCGACCTGCCGAAGACGGTCAACGCCGGGCAGGCGACCGGGGCCTTCGACATCAAGGCCGTGTCCACCATCAACGCGGACACGGTCAGCGGGCTGGGCCTGATCGGGGCCACGACGCTGGAAGGCAGCGCGACCGCGAGCGCGAAGGTGGCCGCGCCCGGCCTCGACCTTCCGGTCAGCGTCCCGATCGCGCTGGACAAGACGAACATCCCGGCCTCGGGCGAGATGAACATCAACGCGACCGGCAAGACCCCGTCGCTCACGTTCACCCAGCCCGGCCAGGCGAAGATCACCGTCGGCGACCTGGCGCTCAAGGTCACCCCGCGCAAGGCGGACGGCTCGGTCACCGGGATCACCCCGGACGGCACCATCAACGCGCCGTGCACGCAGGACCCGGGCCAGAACAACACCCTGGCCACGATCACCATCAACGGCGGCGGGACCTCGACGCCTCCGCCGAGCTCGGAGACTCCGCCGCCGACCTCCGACACGCCGCCGCCGACCTCGGCCACCACCCCGCCGCCGACGTCGGACACCCCGCCGCCCGGCGGCAGCAAGTTCGTGTTCGGCATCGACGGGAAAACGTCGCTGAAATCGCTCGGCAGCACCGCGCCGATCAAGGGCGGCTTCGACGCCGACGTGGACATCGCGGCCAAGAAGTTCACCGGTTCGCTGAAGATCGACCCGACCAAGACCGAGTTCAAGCTGCTCGGGTTCCTGCCCGGCAGCGCGGACGTCAAGGTCGTGCAGAACGGCACGCAGAGCGGCGAACTGGTCGGCACCGGGTTCAAGGCGCACATCAAGTTCGACGTCTTCCTGCCCACGGTCAACCTGTTCGGCTTCCCGATCAGCACCGACCCGAAGTGCGGCACGGTCAGCCCGTCGACCAGCGAGATGAGCACCGGCGACGGGTTCGACCTGCTCAAGGGCGGCAAGCTGACCGGGACGTACTCGCTGTCGGCGTTCCAGAACTGCGGTTCGTTCAACGACTGGATCAGCGGGTTCGCCAAGAGCGACGGCAACACGCTCGACCTGAACCTCGCCCGCAAGTAATCCGATCTGCCGGTCCCCGTCGCGCCGCGGCGGGGACCGGCGCCATGCCCCGGAAAGGGGGAGCCGTGCCGAAAGCCCGGTGGTTGCTCGCGGCGGGTCTCGCCTGTCTCGCCGTGTCCGGCCTCGCCTCGCCCGCGGCGGCCGCGGGCGCTACGCCGGTCGACAAGGTGCTGAGCTACACCTGCCCGTTCCCCCTGATCGGGCTGCAGAAGCTGAACGTCGAGGTGAAGGCGTCGTTCGACGTTCCGTCCGCGCCGGGCGGCACTCTCACGACCTCGGACCTCTCGGTCTCGGTGTCCGTCCCGGACAAGGCCGCGCGCGGCTTGGCGCTGGTCGGCGCGGCGAGCGTCGAGGGCACGGCGGGCGCGGAGGTGACGCTGGTCAACGGCTCGCTGACCAGGCCGGTGACGGTGCCGCTGACCGTGGCGAAGGCGGCGGTGCCGCAGTCGGGGCCGTTCACCGCGCAGGCGACCGGCTCGGTGCCGCAGATCGTGGTGCCGAACGCGGGCAAGACGACGGTGACCCTCGGCGGGTTCAGCACCCGGCTCACGCCGAAGAAGGCCGACGGCTGGTTCACCGGGCTCGGCTCGTTCACCTCGGACTGCACCCTCGATCCGGGACAGGACGCGGTGCTGCTGAGCTTCGACGTCGGGACCGCGCAGACCGGCTACCGCTACGGCCTCGCCGGGACGACGACGGTGAAGGCGCTGGGCACGACGGTGCCGCTCTCCGGGTCTTTCGCCGTCACCACGCAACCGTCCTTCAGCGGCGGCCCGACGTTCGACCCGGCGCGCGCGGAATTCAAGCTCTTCGGCTTCGTTCCGGGAACCGCTGAGCTGCGCTTCACGCCGGACGGCGAACAGACCGGCGAACTCGGCGACGGCGGGTTCGCCGCGCAGGCGAGGCTCGCGCTCGCGCTGCCGCAGGTGTCGCTGTTCGGCCTGCCCGTCGCGGACCCGAACTGCCGGGCGAGCGCCGCGATCCCGGTCGACCTGCGCACCGGCTCCGGGTTCGCGCTGGCGACCGGCGGCCCGGTGACCGGGACCTACGCGATCCCGCCGCTGACCGGCTGCGGCGCTTTCACCGCGTATCTCAGCTCGTTCTTCCAGGGGGAGGGAAACACCTTCGCGCTCGCGCTGGCCGCGCGTTAGACCCCGGGGGCTCGGGAAACGGGACACGGTGCTCGCCTGAATCGTCGGGCGAGCACCGTGTTCCGGTGCCGGGCAAGCGCTTCGGCGAGGGGCGCCGGAAATGCCAGTCGCCGCCGCGGCTCCTTGTTACGCTTGATCGTCAGTCGACACGGTGAGGTGTGGCTTGAGGACGGTCGCGGGTCTGGTTCCGGCGGTGACGAGCTGCGTCGGACGGCGCGCGGAAACCGCGGCGATCCGCGCGAGACTGGACGAGAGCCGGGTCGTCACGCTCACCGGTCCGGGCGGCATCGGGAAGACGCGCTTGGCGGGCGAAGTCGCCCAAGCGGCGGTCGGCCGGTTCGCCGGGGGCGGGGTTTTCGTCGAACTCGCCGAGCTGCGCGACGGCGCGCTGGTGCCGAACCGCGTGGCCGACCGGCTCGGCCTGCACGAAGGCCCGAACCGCTCGGTGCGCCGCGGCGTGCTGGACCATCTCCGCGACCGGAATCTGCTCCTCGTGCTGGACAACTGCGAGCATCTGGTCGAAGCGTGCGCGGAGTTCGCCGCCGAGGTCGTGCGCGAGTGCCCGGGGGTGACGGTGCTGGCGACCAGCCGGCAGTCGCTGGGCGTGCCGGGGGAGTGCGTCGTCGGCGTACCCCCGCTCGTCGTCCCGGACGAGGACGCCGAGGCCCCGGAGGAATCCGCCGCGGTGCGCCTGTTCGCGGACCGGGCGGCGGCCGCGGGCACCGGATTCCGGCTGTCCGCCGCGAATTCCGGCGACGTCGCCGAGGTGTGCCGGCGGCTGGACGGCGTTCCGCTGGCGATCGAGCTGGCCGCGGCCCGCGTCCGGACGCTTTCGCCGCGGCAGCTGGCCGAACGCCTGCGGCAGCGGCTCGGCACGCTCGGCACCGGACCGCGCACGGCGCCGGAACGGCAGCGGACGCTGCGGGCCGCGGTGGCGTGGAGCTACGAGCTGTGTTCGGCGGCCGAGCAGGAATTGTGGGCGCGCGCGTCCGTTTTCGCCGGATCTTTCGACCTCGAGGCGGCCGAAGCCGTGTGCGCCGGCCCGGGCGGGGACCCGCACCAGGTGCTCGACCTCGTCGACGGTCTGCTGGACAAATCGGTGCTGCTGCGCGAAGACCACGGCGACACGGTGCGGTTCCGGCTGCTGGAGACCCTGCGCGAGTTCGGCGCGGAACGGCTCGCCGAGGCCGGGGAAACGGAATGGGCCGCGCGGGCGCACCGGGACTGGATCGACCGGCTGACCGCCCGCGCGGACGCGGAATGGGCCGGCCCCGCGCAGCTTTCCTGGATCGGCCGGCTGCGGCTGGAACAGGACAACCTGCGGGCGGCGCTGGACTGGTCGGTCGCCGATCCCGCCGAGGCCGGCGCCGCGCTGCGGATCGCCTGCCGCGTCGCGGAGCACTGGACGTTGCTCGGCCTCAACTCGGAGGCCCGCGGCTGGCTCGACCGCGCGCTGGCCGCCGCCCCGCCGGACCGGCCCGAACGCGCGCTGGCGCTGGCCACCGCGGCGCTGTATTCGCTGTGGCATTCCGATGTCCAGCTCGCCGCGGCGCGGCTCGACGAGGCCGAGCAGGCCGCGGATCCCGGCGACGTCCCGCTGGCCGCGTTCATCACCTACGTCCGGGCGCTGGAAGCGATGATCCGGCTCGATCCCCGCTGCGCCGAACTCGCCGCCGCGGCGGGCGAGACGTTCCAGAAGCTCGGCGACGTCCGGCGCGAACTGCATCCGCGGTACATCCAGGGGGTCGCGCTCGCCTACCTCGGCGAGCTGGAGACCTCCCGGCGGGTGCTGCACCGGGCGGTCGAGCTGAGCCGCGCGTGCGGCGACCACTACTACCGCGGCATCGTGCTGGCCGGGCTGGTGCAGGCCGAAGTCCAGTTCGGCGACGCGGACGCGGCCGAGCGGGCGGCGGTCGAAGCGCTCCAGGCGACCCGGAAGATCGGCAGCCGGTTCCAGCTGGCCTACCGGCTCGACGGATTGGCGTGGACGGCCGCGCGCCGGGGCGACCACGAGCGCGCCGCGACGCTGTTCGGCGCGGCGGCCACGGTGTGGGAGGCGGTCGGCGCGTCGGCGGAAGTGGCTGTGGTGCTGCCGCACCGCCGCTTCACCGAGGCCGCCCGGCAGGCACTCGGCGAGGAGCGCTTCGCGGCCGCGTTCGCCGCCGGACGGGCGATGGGCGAGAAGCGAGCCACGCGATTCGCCCTCGGCGAGGACGAACCGACGCGGCCCGCGAGCGTGCTGACGAACCGCGAACACGAGGTGGCCCGCCTTGTCGCGAGTGGACTGTCCAATAAGGACATAGCGGAGAAGCTGGTGATCTCGCGCCGGACCGCGGACACGCACGTGCAGCACATCCTGGCGAAGCTCGGGTTCCGGAGCCGGGCGCAGATCGCCGCGTGGGTTACTGCGCGGCGGTGATGTGGTCGGCGGCGAGGGCGGCTGCTTCGCCGGTGGGGCGGAGCTCCGTGGTGTGGTTTTCGTGTTTGCCGGTGAGGTGTTTGGCGGTCGGGGGTCCGTAGGCCAGGTGTGCTGCGGCTGCCGGTGCAGCACACCTGGCCATGCTCGGGTTTACTGCCCGGCGGTGACCCGGTCCGCGGCGAAGGCGGCCGCTTCGCCGGCGTTCCGGGTGTAGCTGAGGTGGGCGAGGACGTTGGTGCCGTTCGGGCGGCAGACCGGGTCGCCGACGGCGCAGAATTCCTTGGTCCGGTCCTCGTACTCGCCGGTGATGTGCTTGCCGAGCTTGGCGATCGGCGGTCCGAAGGTCAGCAGCGCGGCCACCCGCGGCGCGACGTCCGCCGGAATGGTCGCGACGATCGGCCCGCCGACGAGGGCTCCCTCGCTGCTGATGCCGACCGAGTTCGCGACGACGTTCGCGCCCTGCGAGTAGCCGACGAGGACGAACCGCTGGTCGCCGCACGCCTCGGCCTGGTGCGTGACGTGGTCGACGAGGTCCTGGTTCCCCCGCGACGCGGAATCGGGCTGCAGGCTGGCCGGGTACCGCACGGCGTAGGAACTCACCGAGGCGCCGGGCAGGGCCTTCTTCACGGCGGCGAAGACCGGGTCGCCGACGATCACCCCGAGCGTTCCCGGTTCGCCGGTGCCCCGCGCGACCACGACGTCGACGTCGGAACAGCCGGCGGCGCTGGCCGGGAGCGCGGCGAGCACTGGAAGCCCGGTGCTCATCAGCAGGGCGGCCGCGAGGCCGGCGGGGCGGGCAAAGCGCATCCGGATCACCTTTTCTCAAGATCGCGACGGTGCGAGCGAAAGGAGTCTGGCGGCCGCGCTGCCCGGAGCGCATCGGTGATTCTGCGTATGTGCGGCAGTTACGCATTCTCGACGACGCTTTCCGCCGGCCCCAGCCGCCACGATCCGGGCATGCTCACCGAAGAGCCGGTCGCGGCTGCGTTGCTCGACGAGGTCCGCCGTCGGTTGCCGGAGTCCGCCTGGCTGCTCGACCGCGCCGCGACGCGGTTCGTCGCGCACGTGCTGCGCCGCACGGCAACCGAAGCTCCGCCGGGCGCCGACACGTTCCGCGCCCTCGGCGCCGCAGAGTTCCGGGCGGTCGGCGATCTCGACCGCGTGCACCGCGCGCTCACCGCGGCCGCCCGGCGGGTATTGCCGCTGCTGAGCCGCTCGCCGGACTTCGCCCGCGCGGTCGAAAACCTGCTGGTCGCGGTGGACATCCTTGGCCGGCTGGCGGCCGAAGGCGGTCGCGCCGCGGCGGCGGGCGACCGCGACCGGGCTCGGGCCCGGCTGCTCGCCGAACTCGGCAAGCCGCGGCCGACCGCACTCGCCGCCCTCGCCCGGGAGGCGGGCTGGCCGCTCCCGGAGACCGTCGTCGCGGTCGCCTTCGACACCGGCGAACTCCAGAACACCGACGACGCGCTGTGCGACCCGCACGCCCCCGAACCGTGGGCAGTCCTCCCCGCCGCCGCACCGGTGCCGGACTTCGGCGTCCGCGCCGCGCTCGGCCCCGAGGTCGTGCCGGAGGACACTGCCCGGTCGTTGCGCTGGGCGCGCCGCACCTTGGGCCTGCTCCGCCGCGGCGTGCTGCCGGACGCGCGCCCGGTCCGCTGGGACGACCACCTCACCACGCATTGGCTGCTCTCCGACGATGTCCTCCGCACCGCGCTGGAAACGAGCAGTCTCGCGCCGCTGGAGGTGCTGACCCGCACGGCGCAAGACAAAGCGGCGGAGACTTTGCTTGCTTTTCTCACTACGAGCGGGAGTGCGCCGGAGATCGCGGGGGTTCTGGGGGTGCATCCGCAGACGGCGCGCAACCGGTTGCGGATGTTGAACGCGTTGTTCGGTGACCAGCTGCATGATCCGGATGCGCGGTTCGGGCTGGAGATTTCGTTGCGGGCGCGGAAGTTGCGGCTGGCCGGATAGCGGCCGGTGGGACAGCGCCCACCGGCCGCGAGTCAGCGGGCGGCGGCTCCGGCTCGGCGCTTGGTCCAGATGTCGTAAGCGACCGCGGCGAGCAGCACCGCTCCCTTGACGAGCATGACCCGTTCGCTCGGCGCCCCGATCAGCGACATGCCGTTGTTGATCACCGCCATGATCAGCCCGCCGGTGATGGCTCCGACGACCTTGCCGACCCCGCCCTGGACCGCGGCGCCGCCGATGAACGCGGCGGCGATGGCGTCGAGTTCGAAGTTGACGCCCGCCGTGGGACCGGCCTGGTTGAGCCGTCCGGCGAAGATGATTCCGGCCAGCGCGGCCAGCACCCCCATGTTGACGAACACCCAGAACGTCACGGATTTGACCTTGACCCCGGACAGGGTCGCGGCCTGCAGGTTCCCGCCGATCGCGTAGACGTGCCTGCCGAACACGGACTTCCCGGCCACGAGGGAGTAGCCGAGCACCAGCACGGCGAGCAGGACGAGAACCCACGGCAGATTGCGGAACCGGGCCAGCTGCACGACCACCGCGAGCACCAGCGCGGCGGCGACGGCGATCTTGAGCGCGAACAGCGGGAACGGGTCGACCTCCTGGCCGTAGCCGAGCCGCGCGACGCGTTTGCGCCATTGCGCGAGCACGATGCCGGCGACCACGACGACCCCGGCGAGGAGGCTGACGAGGTCCGCGCCGCCGAGCGGGCCGAGGCCGATGTTGCCGAGGTAGCCGCCGGTGAAGCCGTTCGACAGGGTGCGGATGGCGTCCGGGAACGGGCCGATGCCCTGGTTGCCGAGCACGGTCAGGGTGAGCGCGCGGAAGGCGAGCATCCCGGCCAGCGTCACGATGAACGCGGGGATGCCGAAGCAGGCGACCCAATACCCCTGCCAGGCGCCGATCACCGCGCCCACGACGAGGGTGAGCACGACCGCCAGCGGCCAAGGCAGCCCGAGATTCACCGTGAGGACCGCGGCGACCGCGCCGGTCATCGCCACCACCGAGCCCGCGGACAGGTCGATGTGCCCGGAGATGATCACCAGGATCATCCCGATGGCGAGGATCAGCACGTAGGAGTTCTGCACGATGATGTTCGAGATGTTCTGCGGTTCGAGCAGCGCGCCGCCGGTGATCGCCTCGAACAGGACGACGATCAGCGCGAAGGCGACGTAGATGCCGCTTTGCCGGAGGTTGATCGAGATCCGCCGGGGGCCGCGCCCGGCGGGCGGGGCGGCCGGATCGGCTGGCCGCACGGGGTTCGCGGTGGTCATGGCCGTTCCTTCGTCATGTGTCGCATGAGCAGTTCCTGGGTGGCGCCGGCCCGGTCGACCTCGCCGGTGATCCGGCCCGCGGACAGCGTGTAGATGCGGTCGCAGAGGCCGAGCAGTTCGGGGAGTTCGGAGGAGATGACGAGGACCGCTTTCCCCCGCGCGGCCATCTCGTTGACGATTCCGTAGATCTCGTACTTCGCGCCGACGTCGATGCCGCGGGTCGGCTCGTCGAGGATGAGCACGTCCGGATCGGTGAAAATCCACTTGGCCAGCACGACTTTCTGCTGGTTCCCGCCGGACAGCTTGCCGGTGACGCTGCGCACCGAAGGCGCCTTGATCCGCAGCTCGCGGCGGAACCGGGCCGCGACGTCGTGTTCGGCGTGCTCGTTCACCCAGCCGCGGCGCGCGAGCGCGGACAGCCCGGCCGCCGACGTGTTGCGCTGGATGTCGTCGATCAGGTTGAGCCCGTACAGTTTCCGGTCCTCGGTGGCGTAGGCGATGCCGTGCCGGATGGCGTCGCGGACGGACCGCAGCGTGATCTCCTTGCCGTCTTTGACCAGCCGTCCTGAGATGCCAGTGCCGTACGACCGGCCGAAGACGCTCATCGCGAGTTCGGTGCGGCCCGCGCCCATCAGCCCGGCGAGCCCGACGATCTCGCCGCGGCGCAGCGTCAGGTTCGCCCCGTCCACCACGACCCGGCCGGGCTGGCTCGGGCTGTGCACGGTCCAGTCCTCGATCCGGAGCACCTCGTCGCCGATGTCCGGCTCCCGCGGCGGGAACCGGTGTTCGAGGTCGCGCCCGACCATGCCGGTGATGATGCGCTCCTCGCTCAGCCCGGCCGCGCTGAGCGTTTCGATCGTCTTGCCGTCGCGCAGGATCGTGACGGTGTCGGCGATCGCGGTCACCTCGCCGAGCTTGTGCGAGATGATCACGCAGGTCACGCCGTCGTCGCGCAGTTCGCGCAGCAGCGAAAGCAGATGCGCCGAATCGTCGTCGTTCAGCGCGGCCGTCGGCTCGTCGAGGATGAGCAGTTTGACGCGTTTGGACAGTGCTTTGGCGATTTCGACCAGCTGCTGTTTGCCGACGCCGAGTTCGCTGACCGGCGTGACCGCGTTCTCCCGCAGGCCGACCCGGCGCAGCAGGTCGGCGGCCTCGTGGTTGGTCCGGTTCCAGTCGACCCAGCCGCGTTTGGCCCGTTCGTTGCCGAGGAAAATGTTCTCGGCGATCGAAAGCTGCGCGCACAGCGCGAGTTCCTGGTGGATGATCACGATGCCGCGGCGTTCGCTGTCGCGGATGGACCCGAACGCGCAGGCCTGGCCGTCGAAGGTGACTTCGCCGGTGTAGCTGCCGTGCGGGTGCACGCCGGACAGGATTTTCATCAGGGTGGACTTCCCGGCGCCGTTCTCGCCGCAGACGGCGTGGATTTCCCCGCGCCGCACCGAGAGCGTGACGTCGGACAGCGCGGTGACGCCGGGAAAGGTCTTCGTGATCCCGCGCATGCCGAGCAGTTCGGTCATTTCAGCTGGCCCGCCGTGTAGTAGCCGGAGTCGAGCAGTTCCCGCTGATAGTTGGACTTGTCCACGACGACCGGCTGCAGCAATTGCGCGGGCACGACCTTCGTGCCGTTGTTGTAGTCGGTGGTGTTGTTGACCGCGGGCTTCTGTCCTTTGAGGACGGAGTCGGCCATTTTCACCGTGACGTCGGCGAGCTTGCGGGTGTCCTTGAACACGGTGGAGTACTGCTCGCCCGCGATGATGGATTTGACCGAGGCGACCTCGGCGTCCTGTCCGGTGACCACCGGGTAGGGCTGTCCGGCGGTGCCGTAGCCGTTGCTCTTGAGCGCGGACAGGATCCCGATCGACAGGCCGTCGTAGGGGGAAAGCACGCCCTGGACCTTCGCGCCGCCGGTGTAGGTCTTGGTGAGCAGGTCTTCCATCCGGCGCTGCGCGGTGGCCGGGTCCCAGCGCAGGATCGCGGTCGGCGCGAAGTCGACCTGGCCGCTCTTGACGACCAGCTTCTTGCTCGCGATCAGCGGCTTGAGCACCGACATCGCGCCGTTGTAGAAGAAGGTCGCGTTGTTGTCGTCCGGAGAGCCGCCGAACAGTTCGACGTTGAACGGGCCTGGTCCGTCGCCGAGGCCCTTGAGCAGCGAGTTCGCCTGTTCGACGCCGACCTTGAAATTGTCGAAGGTGGCGTAGTAGTCGACGGCGGGGGAGTTGCGGATGAGCCGGTCGTAGGCGATCACCGGGACCTTGCGGTCGGCCGCCTCCTGCAGCTGGGTGGTCAGCGCGGTGCCGTCGATCGAGGCGACGACCAGCAGTTTCGCGCCCTTGGTCAGCTGGTTCTCGATCTGGTTGACCTGGGTGGGGATGTCGTTCTCGGCGTACTGCAGGTCGACCCGGTAGCCGAGCTTTTCCAGCGCGGCCTTGATGTTGTCCCCGTCGTGGATCCAGCGTTCGGACGATTTGGTCGGCATCGTCACGCCGACCAGCGCGCCGGCCGGCCCGCCCGCCTGCTGGTCGGCGGTTTTCGCGCTGGACCCGCAGGCGGCGGCTCCGAACGCGAGCACGGCGGCCCCGGCCGCCGCGGCGGCGGCGCGGATTCCTCGAGTGAACCTCATTGTTCGTTCTCCTTCTTTCAGAAACCCTGGGCGAGCCGGTGGTAGGCCTGGTTCCAGCGGATGCGGTCGCCGAAGTCCGCGGTGGTGGTGGTTTCGTCGATGACGAGCAGTTCGACGCCGACCATGCGGGCGAAATCGCGCACGGTCTCGGTGCCGACGGCCTGGGTGAGCACGGTGTGGTGCGGGCCGCCCGCGGTGATCCACGCTTCCGCGGACGTGGTGAGCGACGGCGCGGGCTTCCACACCGCGCGGGCCACCGGCAGGTTCGGCAGCGGCTCGTCGGGCGGGACGACGTCGATCTCGTTGGCCACCAGGCGGAACCGGTCGCCGAGGTCGGTCAGGCCGAGCACCGCGCCGCGGCCGGGGGCGGCGTCGAAGACCAGCCGGACCGGGTCCTCGCGGCCGCCGATGCCGAGCGGGTGGATCTCGCAGGACGGCCGGTCCGCGGCGATGCTCGGGCACACCTCGAGCATGTGCGCGCCGAGGATTTTCGGTTCTCCGGGACCGAAATGGTAGGTGTAATCCTCCATAAAGGACGTTCCGCGGTCCGAGCCGCGGCCCATCGCTTTCACCGCGGCCAGCAGCGCGGAGGTCTTCCAGTCGCCCTCGCCGCCGAAGCCGAAGCCGTCGGCCATCAGCCGCTGCACCGCCAGCCCCGGCAGCTGCCGCAGTCCGCCGAGATCCTCGAAATTCGTGGTGAACGCGCCGAATCCGCCTTCGCCGAGGAAGGACCGCAAGCCGAGTTCGATCCGCGCGGCATACCGCAGCGATTCGTGCCGTTCGCCGTCGCGGGCCAGCTCCGGGGCGAGCGTGTACTCGTCGGCGTACTGCGCGACCAGGCTGTCTGCCTCGGCCGGGGAGGCCGCGTCGACTCGTTCGGCCAGTTCGGTGACGCCGTAGGTGTTGACCGACACGCCGAACCGCAGCTCGGCCTCGACCTTGTCTCCTTCGGTGACCGCGACGTCGCGCATGTTGTCGCCGAACCGGGCCAGTTTCAAGGTCCGCAGATGCGCCGCGCCGATCGCCGCCCGCGCCCACGCGTCGATCCGGGCGACCACCGCCGGATCGGCCGCGTGCCCGGCGACGGTCTTGCGCGGAATCCCGAGCCGGGTCTGCACGAAGCCGAACTCGCGGTCGCCGTGCGCGGCCTGGTTGAGGTTCATGTAGTCCATGTCGAGACTGGCCCACGGCAGCGTCGCGTCGAGCTGGGTGTGCAGGTGCAGCAACGGTTTGCGCAGCGCGTCGAGGCCGCTGATCCACATTTTCGCCGGGCTGAACGTGTGCATCCACGCGATGACCCCGACGCACGCGGGGTCGGCGTTGGCCTCCTGCAGCACCTGCCGGATCCCGGCGGACTCGGTCAGCACCGGTTTCCCGGCCAGTTCGCACGGCAGCCCGCCGGAACCGGCCAGCAGCTGCCGGATCCGCAGCGACTGCCCGGCGACCTGGTCGAGGGTTTCCTCGCCGTAGAGCGCCTGGCTGCCGGTGAGGAACCACACCTGCGGCTTGGTCGCGGAGATCATCTTTTCTCCTTGCTGGGTCGGGGTTTTCAGCGCTGTCCGTACACGTTCTGGTAGCGCGCGTGCAGCCGGTCGACGTCGGAGCCGGACAGCGGGACCGGCGTGCCGAGCTGGTGTGCGATGTGGACGGTGCGGGCCACGTCCTCGACCATCACCGCGGCCTTCACCGCGTCCCGCGCGGTCGCGCCCACGGTGAACGGGCCGTGGTTGCGCATCAGGACCGCGGGGGAGCGGGTCGCGCGGAGGGTTTCCACGAGGCCGCGGCCGATCGAGTCGTCGCCGATCAACGCGAACGGGCCGACGGGGATCTCGCCGCCGAACTCGTCGGCGATCATGGTGAGCACGCAAGGGATCGGCTCGCCGCGCGCGGCCCACGCGGTGGCGTAGGTCGAATGCGTGTGCACGACGCCGCCGACCTCCGGCAGGTGCCGGTAGACGTAGGCGTGCGCGGCGGTGTCGGACGACGGAGCGAGTTCGCCGTGCACGAGCCTGCCGTGCAGGTCGGTGACGACCATGGTGTCGGCGCTCAGGTCGTCGTAGGACACCCCGGACGGCTTGATCACCATCAGGTCCTCGCCGGGCACCCGCGCCGACACGTTGCCCGCGGTCCAGACCACCAGTTCGTTGCGTGTCAGCTCGCGGTGCAGCCGCGCGACGGATTCCCTCAGCTCCGCGATAGTCCCGCGCGCCTGGGCGGTCAGCGTCATCAGTTCCGTCCTTTCGCGACAGTGGCCAGTTCGCGCCGGCGCGCGGCGAGCCGGTGCAGCACGTCGTTGCCGCCGCGGCCGAAATAGTCGTGCAGCGCGGTGTATTCCGCGTACAGCTCGTCGTAAGCCGAGATGTTCGCCAGCACCGGTTGATATGCCATCCGCTGGACCGAACCCATCGCCGCGGCGGCCGCGCGCACGTCGGGATAGGCGCCGGCGGCGACCGCGGCGTGGATCGCCGAGCCGAGCGCGGGTCCCTGCGCCGAGCCGATCACCGAGAGCGGGAGGCCGGTGACGTCGGCGTAGATCTGCATCAGCAGCGGGTTTTTCGTCAGCCCGCCCGCGACGATCAGCTCGGTGACCGGAACCCCGGCGGCCTCGAAGGTCTCGATGATCTTGCGGGTGCCGAACGCGGTGGCCTCCAGCAGCGCCCGGTAGACGTGCTCGGGCCGGGTGCTGAGGGTCTGTCCGACGACGACCCCGGACAGCTCGTGGTCGACCAGGACCGACCGGTTGCCGCTGTGCCAGTCGAGCGCGACCAGGCCGTGCTCGCCGATCTCCTGCCGGGCGGCGAGCCGGGTCAGGAACTCGTGGAGCCCCTCGGCGCCCGCGGCGTCCGAATAGGACGCCGGGACGCAGTGCTCGACGAACCAGCCGAAGATGTCGCCCACTCCGCTCTGGCCCGCTTCGTAGCCCCAGAGCCCGGGGACGATGCCGCCGTCGACGACTCCGCACATGCCCGGCACCTCGCGCAGGTCGGCGC
The DNA here is from genome assembly GCF_046195355.1 of Amycolatopsis sp. VS8301801F10. NCBI lineage: Bacteria > Bacillati > Actinomycetota > Actinomycetes > Pseudonocardiales > Pseudonocardiaceae > Amycolatopsis > Amycolatopsis sp. VS8301801F10. Next base: position 4,639,050 of record NZ_CP176065.1, read on the forward strand.
CGCTCATGACGTGGCAGGTCGACGTGCCCATGATCGCGACCATCTGCCCCGGTCCGACCGCCTGCGCGGCCGGCGCGGTGACGTGCGCGTCGACGTTCCCGACCGCGACCGCGATCCCGGCGGGCAGCCCGGTCCAGGCGGCGGCCTCCGCGCTGAGCTTCCCGGCGAGCGAGCCCAGCTGCCCGGTCGGACGGGCGAGCTTCTCGTCCGCGAAGGACTCGAAACCGGGGTGGAGACCGGCGAGGAAGTCCCGGTCCGGATAGCGGCCGTCCTGGTAGATCCCCTTGTACCCGGCCGTGCAGGCGTTGCGGACGTAGGCGCCGGTGAGCTGCCAGACGATCCAGTCCGCCGCCTCGACCCAATGCCGCATGGCCCGGTACACCTCGGGGGCTTCCTCGAACAGCTGCAGCGCTTTGGCGAACTCCCATTCGGACGAGATCAGCCCGCCGTAGCGCGGCAGCCACGGTTCGCCGCGCTCGCGGGCGGCGGCGTTGATGCGATCGGCCTGCGGCTGCGCGGCGTGGTGCCGCCAGAGCTTCACGTAGGCGTGCGGATTCCCGGTGAACTCGGGCAGTTCGCACAGCGGGGTGCCGTCCTCGTCGGTCGGGAGCATCGTGCAGGCGGTGAAATCCGTGCCGACCCCGATCACGTCCCGCGGGTCGGCGCCCGCCTCGGCCAGCGCGGCGGGCACGGCGGTGCGCAGGACGTCGAGGTAGTCCGACGGGACCTGCAGCGCCCAGCCCGGCGGGAGTTCCTCGGCGGTGGCGGGAAGCCGGTCGTCGACGACCCCGTGCCGGTACTCGGTCACGGCGGTCCCGAGTTCGGCGCCGTCGCGCACCCGGACCACCACCGCGCGCCCGGAGAGCGTGCCGAAGTCGATGCCGACGACGAGGGAATCTGCTGGCACTGGGGGAGTTCCTTCCGGATTCCGGGCCGCGCGACCGGCGGCCGCCAGACTGTTAGCGCTAACATTCGCAGGGTTGTTCGTTTTATCGAGTGCGGTGGAGCAGCTTCGCTACCGGGGCCCGGTGCTGTCCCGGACGATCAGATCGGGCGCGACGAGGTGGCGGACGCCCGGGTCGCCGCCTTCCATGCGTTCGACGAGCAAGCGGAACGTCCGCCGCCCCACCTCGATGAAGTCCTGCCGGACGGTGGTCAGCGGCGGGCTGAAGTACGCCGCTTCCGGCACGTCGTCGAACCCGGCCACGCGCACCTGGCCCGGCACCGGGATGCCCGCCTCGGCGAACGCGCGCAGCACGCCGAGCGCCATCTGGTCGTTCGCGACGAACACCGCGTCCGGCTTCCCTTCGGCGACCAGCCGGCGGCCCGCGTCGTAGCCGGAACGAGGGCTCCAGTCCCCGCGCAACGGCGGCGGCACCCGCGCGCCGCGCCGTTCGAGCGTCTCCCGCCAGCCGCGTTCGCGCTCCAGCGATTCCAGCCAGTCCTCCGGCCCGGCGACGTGCCAGACGGTTTCGTGGCCGAGCGACAGCAGATGCTCGGTCACCCGGCGGGCCCCGTCGTACTGGTCGACCGAGAGCACCGGCACCGGAGCCGATTCGCCGCCGCCGACCGCCACCATCGGGATGTCGTCGGGCACCTGCCGCAACGCCTCGCCGGCGGCGACGTGCGGCGCGATCACCACGATCCCGCCGACCGCCTGCCGCCGCAGATTGTCCACCGCCTCGGCGAACGACGACCGCCGCGGACGGCTGACGCTGGAGATCGTGACCCCGTAGCCCTCCTCGCGGGCGGCGTGCTCGATCCCGTACAGCGTGCTCGCCGGACCGTACAGATTGGACTCCAGCGCGACCACGCCGAGCACGCTCGACCGCCCGGTCGCCAACGTCCGGGCCGCGGAATTGGGCCGGTACCCCAGCCGGTCCACCGCGGCCAGCACCCGCGCCCGCGTCTCCGCGCGGACCGGCCCGGTGCCGTTCACCACCCGGGAGACCGTCATGTGCGAAACGCCCGCCATCGCCGCCACTTCGGCAAGCCCGGGCTGGCGTTTGGCGGAAGACCCGTCGGCGGGCATCCCCGCACCTCCTCGCTGAGTACGCGGGCGTGAGGAGGGCAATGTTAGCGATAACAGACGGGAGGTCAAGCCTTTCTCCGGAACTCGGCGCCGGACTGATGCCGAGGTCGGGCCGGGACGGGCCCGGTGGTCATGGTGCGGGGTTCGTGGGTGGAGGGGGTGAGTTGGCGGGCGGGTGCTCGGGTTCTGCTCTGTGGTGCCGGGGCGGGCTCGGTGGTCGCTCGGCCGGTGGTCGCGGCGTGGGGTTCGTCGGCGGGGTGCGTGGAGGGGGCGAATTTGTGGGCGGGGTGCTTGGCTGCTGCTCTGTGGTGCCGGGGCGGGCTCGGTGGTCGCTCGGCCGGTGGTCGCGGCGCGGAGGCCGTCGGCGATGCACGCGGCGAGGGTCGAGGTGCTTGGCTGCTGCACCGTGGTGCCCGTGCGGTCTCGGTGGTCGCGGCGAGGAGTCCGTCGGCGGGGTGCGCGGAGCGGCTGAGTCGGCGGGCGAGGCCGCCAGCCCCGTCCTGCCGGTGCGGTCCCCAGCCGCTCAGCCGGTGATCGCGGCGACGAGTTCCTCCCGGCCGCTCGCCGCGGTCTTGCGGAAGATCGCCTTCAGGTGCTCGTTGACGGTGTGCACCGACCGGTCCAGCCTGCGGGCGATGTGCTTGGCCGCCGCTCCCTCGCAGAGGTGTTCGACGACCTGGCGTTCGCGCGGCGTGATGCTGTACCAGTCGCAGAACGACGGCAGCAGCCGCTTCCCCGTGGTCGCCTCGATGACCACCGCGATGTCGCCGGAGCCGTCGTCGAGGGGTTGCGTGTGGCAGCTGACCCAGCGGCCGTGGCTGGCCGGCGGCGCGGTCAGCACTGGCAGGCGGGCCCGCGGGTCTTTCAGGTGCCGACGCGCCTGCAGCGACATTCCGGCCAGGTGCGCGGCATCGGTGAAGTCCGGCGTGCGGGGGCTGGCCCGCAGGCGCTCCCGCCAAGCGTGCGCCTGCGGCGTCGCCGCCCGCAGCCGGTGGTCCGGCCCGACGAGGAGCACTCCCGGGGAAACCATCGGCATCTCCGGCGTCAGCGGGCCTGCGGTGACGTACTGGCGCAACACCTCGGCCAGCGCCGGGCCGAGCCGCGCCGTCCGGCGGGCGTCCTCGGCGTCGAACTGCTTGCCGCCCTGGGACCGCAGCAGTTCCAACGCTCCCCAGGTGCCGCGGCGGTCGCGCAGCAGGACCAGCAGTTCGCTGCCGACGCCGTACCCGCGGTACACGTCGCCGCACAGCACGACGCCGGGTACCGGGTCCGCCGACCACGCCCGCGCCAACGGCCAGCATTCGCCGTCGTGGGCGTACGCACGGTGCAGCAGGGCCAACCCGAGACCGGGGTCGAACTTGTGCCAGAAGCTGAAGGCCGCCGGTCCGAACTCGGCGGCCGGGCTCGTCGCCGCCAGGCGCAGCGCGTCGTGCGCCACCAGCGGAGCCAAGGCACGGGACAGAATTTCGCCCGCGGCGTCGGAGCCTGCGCCTTGCCCGACCGCCTCGTGCATGTCTCCCAGCGAACACTCCACCGCCCCGCCCATGCGATCCAGCATGACCGCCCCGGCACCGGACCGGCAACGACATTTCCCGGGAATGCCGTTGCGCGACTGAAACTTCGCGCCAGGGACGCTTTGTCCCCCTAATTCTCGGTATGTCCGGCCCGCCGGAACCGTGCCAGCCTGATCACGGCCGAATTCTGGAGGATTTCTGAGATGCGTGTGCTGCTGACCGGTTTGCCCATTCGCTCGCATCTCGTACCCGCTGTGGTCCCGGTGGCGCACGCGCTGCGGCGGGCCGGGCACGAGGTCGCGATCGCCACCGGCGGCGCGATGCGGGCCGAACTCGAACGGCTCGGCGTGCCGGTGCTCGTGCTGCCGGACGTCCTGTCCCCGGAAGAGCTTTCGGCGAAGCTGCCCGGCCGGGAGACGGGGCGCGGGTGGCGGCCGGAGGTGTCCGGCCCGATCAGCGTTCCGCTGTTCGACGAACGGATGACCGCGACATTCACCGCGAACCTGCTCGACGTCGCGAAGCCGTGGCGGCCGGACCTGATCGTCCGGGAAACCAACGAATACGGCGGTTTCCTGGCCGCGGAGGCACTCGGCGTCGAGCTCGCGGTGCTGGACATCGCGCCGTTGATCGTGCGGCTGGTGCCGGATCTCGTAGCGCGGCTGAATGTCGTGCGCGCGAAATTCGGCCTCGCCGCGATCGAGTCGCTGACGCCTGCGTACGGCAAAATCGCCGCGGGTCTGCTGCCCGAATCGTGGTACCCGAAAGCGTTGCGCACGCCCCAGCACCGCTATTACCGCGTACCCGGCGAGCCCGGCGATCCGCTCGACGACGCGATCGCGGGGTTGCCCGCCGACGCGCCGCTGGTGCTGATGAGCCTCGGTTCCAACGCGCATCTGCTGCTTTCCGCCGAATCGCGGCTGCGGACGATCGCGGTGGAAGCCTTGGGAGCGTTGCCGATCCGCGCCGTCGTCGCGCTCGGCCACGACCCGGCAGCCTGGACGGGCCCTCGTCCGGCGAACGTGCATTTCGAGCCGTTCGTGCCGCAGCGCCTATTGCTGGGTGCATGCGATGCTTTTCTCACCCACGCCGGATTCAGCGGAATCCGAGAAGCGCTTTCTCACGGCGTGCCAATGACTGCGGTACCGCTATTCGCCGATCAGCCCGCAAACGCCGCTCGCATCGAGGAATTGGGAATAGGCGTCCAGGTGGCCGCGGCTTGCCTGACGCCGGACAGCCTGGCCGCCGCGCTCAAGCAGGTCGTGGACGAACCGTCCTTCCGGCGGGCCGCACGCGGGCTGCAACGCCGAATTCTCGCCCTGCCGTCGCTGGACCAGTTCGCCGCCGACCTCGAAGCGCTCCGCTGAGCCGGTTCACCGGCGCGGAACCGGCCGGGAAAGCCGCAGTTCGATCAACTCCGCGCCCCGGCGCAGCAGCTCCACCCACTGCTCCGGGTCGTGGTCGAAGCGGGAGGCGGACCAGCCGACGGACAGGCTCCCGTACGGTTCGCCGCGCAGGAACACCGGCACCGCGAGCGTCGCCACGCCGGTGTCGTACTCGCCGGTGGTGAACGCCCAGCCCCGGGAAGCGACCTCGGCCAGCTGCTCGCGCAGGACGGCGAGGTCGGTGACCGTGTCCGGCGTGAACCGGGCCATCGGGCGGTCGGCGAACAGCCGGTCGCGTTCCTCTTCGGACAGGAACGCGAAGTACGCCTTGCTGGTCGCGCCCGCGTGCGCCGGGTACAGCTCGCCGACCAGCGAGTAGCCGCGCAGCCGTCCGTCCGCGCCCTCGGCGGCCAGCACGCACCGCGTGTGCGCGCCGTCGGGCAGCGACAGCAGAGCGGCGTGCCCGGTCTGCGCGGCGAGGTCGGACAGGACCGGGGCGACCAGCAGGTCCAGCGCGCCGGCCCGGTCCCACATCCGGCCCAGGTGCAGGGCGGCCGGGCCGATCCGGTACTTGCGGGTGCTGTCGTCGCGGACGAGGAAACCGCGGTGCGCCAGCACGGCCAGGAGCCGCTGGGCGATCGACGTGTGCAGCCCGAACTCGCGGGCCACCGCGGTGACGCCCCATTCCGGGCGGGCGCGGTCGAACGCGAGCAGCACCTGCAGCGCGCGGTCCGCGGTCTGCGGCAGGCCGGGCGGGGTGGCGCGGTCGTCGGAGTCCGGCATCCGGCCATTGTGCGAATAACGGGAAATGTTTGTAAAGCCGGGGCCCTCCGGCCGAATCTGGTCGGACCAATCCCGGCGGCTTGCCATCTTCAGAGGAACCACATGCTCAAACACGTCCTGGAACTGCTCGAAATCCTCGACGACCCGGCGGTGACCGGGAAAGAGGTCGTCGCCTACCTCGACGCCGTGGCCGGCGCGGACGGCAGCGGCGCGGAAATCACGACGGTGCCCGGCCCGGCCGGGAAGACCGACTTCGTCCGCGTGCGGGTGGCCGGCAGCCGCGGCCGCACCGCGGGCGGCGACGCGCCCACCCTCGGCGTGGTGGGGCGGCTCGGCGGGGTCGGCGCCCGGCCGGAGGTGACCGGGTTCGTGTCCGACGGGGACGGCGCCGCCGCCGCGCTCGCCGCTGCCGCCAAGCTGCTGTCGATGCGGGCCCGCGGCGACGTCCTGGCCGGCGACGTGCTGATCGGCACGCACGTCTGCCCGGACGCGCCGACCCTGCCGCACGACCCGGTGCCGTTCATGAACTCGCCGGTCGACATCGCCACGATGAACAGCTACGAGCTGTCCGGCGAGATGGCCGCGGTGCTGTCGATCGACACCACCAAGGGCAACCGGGTGATCAACCACCGCGGGCTCGCGCTGTCGCCGACCGTGCGCAGCGGCTACATCCTGCGGGTTTCCGAGGGGCTCGGCGCACTGCTCGAAGCGGTGACCGGCGCGCCGCTGGTGACCTACCCGATCACCACGCAGGACATCACTCCCTACGGCAACGGCGTCTACCACCTGAACTCGATCCTGCAGCCGGCGACCGCGACCGACGCGCCGGTGGTCGGGCTGGCGATCACCTCGGCGGCGACCGTGGCGGGCTGCGCGACCGGCGCCAGCCACGAGACGGACATCGCGGCCGCCGCGCGCTACGCGGTCGAGGTCGCCAAGCAGTTCGGCGCGGGCGCGCTGCAGTTCCACGACGAGGCGGAATTCGCCGTCCTCCAGGCGCGCTACGGCTCGATGGCGCACCTGCAGACGCTGGGCACGGAGGTGGCCGGATGAGCATCGCGACGAAAACCGCGAAGCAGCCCCGGAAACGGATCGGCAACGACGACTACTCGCTGCGCCGCGTCCCCGAAGAAGCCCGCTACGGGTTCGGTTCGATGCTGCTGCAGTGGCTCGCGCAGTCCGGTTCGCTGTCGCAGTTCGTGCTCGGCGCGACGCTCGGCGTGGGGATGCGGTTCTCCGACGCGTTCTGGGCGTTCACCCTCGGCGCGGTGATCCTGGAGGCGGTGATCTTCCTGATCGGCCTCGCCGGCCAGCGGGAGGGCCTCACGATGACCATGCTGACCCGGTTCACCGGCTTCGGCCGGAACGGGTCCGCGCTGGTGAGCCTGGTGATCGCGATCAGCCTGGTGGGCTGGTTCGGCGTGCAGAACGGGATTTTCGGCAAGAGCATGAACGCGCTGGTCGGCGGGCCGCCGTGGCTGTGGTGCGCGGTGTCCGGCGCGGTCTTGACGCTGCTGGTGATCTACGGCTTCAAATACATGATGTGGCTGGCGAAGATCGCCGTGCCGCTGTTCTTCGGGCTGGTGGCGTGGAGCGTCGTCTCGACCCTGTCCGGCCATTCGGTGAGGGCGCTGATGTCGGCCGCGCCGACCGCGACGGCGATCTCCATCCCGGCCGCGGCGACGATCATCGCGGGCGGCTACATGACCGGAGCCGTGGTCGCGCCGGACATGACTCGGTTCAACCGCAAGGGCTGGCACGTCCTGCTGCAGAGTTCCGCCTCGATCGTGCTGTCGGAGTACATCGTCGGGATGACCGGCGTGCTGCTCGGGCACCTGGTCGGCAGTTCCGACGTGACGCACATCGTGCTGTCCACGTCGGGCTTCGTCGGGCTGATCGTGGTGGTGCTGGCGACCGCGAAGATCAACGACTGGAACCTGTACGGCTCCTCGCTGGGCGTGGTGAACTTCGTGCGGACCGTGTTCGGCCGCCCGCTGCACCGCGGCGTCGTCACCCTGGTGATCGGGATCGCCGGTACCGTGCTGTCCGCGATCGGGTTCCTGCAGCACTTCACCGCGTTCCTGTCGGTGCTGGGCGTCGCGATCCCGCCGGTGGGCGGGATCATCGTGGCCGAGTACTTCCTGGTGCGCCGGCTTTCCACGCCGCTGCGGGAGACCCGCGCGGCCGGCCGGGTCCCGGCGACGATGCCGGTGTGGGTGCCCGCGACGCTCGCGGTGTGGGCGGCGGCGTTCTGCGTCGGCAAGTTCGTGCACTGGGGCATCCCCGCGCTGAACTCGCTGCTCACCGCGGCGATCCTGTACACGGTGCTGGGCAAGGCCGGGCTGATCCGCCCGGTCGGCTCGGCGGAACTCGAGGAGGTCGGCCGGTGACCAGCGCACAGGACGAGGTCGTCGACCTCTGCCGGGACCTGATCCGGATCGACACGTCCAATCCGGGCGCCACCGAGCGGCCCGCCGCCGAGTACGTCGCGGAGAAGCTCTCCGACGCCGGGCTGGAACCGACGCTCGTGGAAAGCGCGCCCGGCCGGGCCAGCGTGTTCGCCCGAGTGTCCGGAGTGGACTCGTCGCGGCCCGCGCTGCTTCTGCACGGGCATCTGGACGTGGTGCCCGCGGACGCCGACGAGTGGAGCGTCCCGCCGTTCTCCGGCGAGATCGCCGACGGCCTGCTGTGGGGCCGCGGCGCGATCGACATGAAGGACTTCGACGCGGCGATCCTCGCGCTGGCACGGCAATTCGGCCGCACCGGCGAGAAACCGCCGCGGGACGTCGTGTTCGGCTTCCTCGCCGACGAGGAGGGCGGCGGGAAGTTCGGCTCGCACTGGCTGGCCGAGAACCGCCCGGACCTGTTCGACGGCGTCGGCGAGGCGATCACCGAGGGCGGCGGGGTGTCGTTCGACCTCGGCAACGGCAGCCGGCTGTACCCGATCGAATGCGCGCAGCGCGGGCAGGCGTGGCTGCGGCTGGTCGCCACCGGCCGCGCCGGGCACGGTTCCTCCCCGAACGACGAGAACGCGGTCACCGACCTCGCCGAATCGCTCGCCCGGATCGGGCGGCACCGCTTCCCGGTCCGGCTGATCGAACCGGTGCGGGCGCTGCTGGAACGCGCGGCGGAGCTGCTCGGCGTCCCGTTCGATCCGTCCGATGTGGACGGAAGCCTGGCGCGGATGGGCCCGGTGGCCGACCTGGTGAACGTGATCCTGCGCAATTCCGCGAACCCGACCATGATCTCCGGCGGGTACCAGGTCAACGTCATCCCCGGCCGGGCCGCCGCGGCGGTGGACGGCCGGTTCCTGCCCGGGTGCGAACAGGAGCTGCTGGACACGATCGACGAACTCCTGCTGCCGTCGGTGCGCCGCGAATTCATCCACCGGGACATCGCGATGGAAAGCGGCTTCGACGGTCCGTTGGTGGACGCGATGTGCGCGGCCGTCACGGCGGAGGACCCGGACGGCCATCCCACGCCGTACTGCAACGCGGGCGGCACCGACAACAAGGCGCTGTCCGCGCTCGGCATCCGGGGCTTCGGCTTCAAAGCGCTGCGCGTCCCGCCGGAACTGCCCTACAACCGGCTGTTCCACGGCGTCGACGAACGGGTGCCGCTGGAGTCGCTGCGGTTCTCCGTCCGGGCCCTCGGCCGGCTGCTGCGGACTTGCTGAACAATGGCGGGCGAACCAAGGAGAATCGCGTGACTGACTTGCTGTTGCTGTCCAACTCGACCAACCACGGCCACGGTCCGCTGGAACACGCGCTGGACGCGGTGGCCGAGGTGCTGGCCGGGCGCACCGAGCTGGTGTTCGTGCCGTTCGCGCTGGCCGACCACGACGGTTACACCGAGCGCATCGCGGCCGCGGTGGCGCCGCTCGGCGTGCGGGTGCGCGGGCTGCACGCCTTCGCCGACCCGGTCGCCGCGGTGCGTTCGGCCCCGGCGGTGTACACCGGCGGCGGCAACACGTTCCGCCTGCTGGCCGAGCTGTACCGGCGCGAGCTGCTGGAACCGTTGCGGGAGCGGGTGTCCGAGGGCATGCCGTACCTCGGGGCCAGCGCGGGAACCAACATCGCGGGGCCGACCGTGCGCACCACCAACGACATGCCGATCGTGGAGCCGCCCAGCCTGACCGCGCTGGGGCTGGTGCCGTTCCAGCTCAACCCGCACTACGTCGACCCGGACCCGGCCAGCACGCACATGGGCGAGACCCGGGAGAAGCGGCTCGCGGAATTCCACGAGTGCAACGACATTCCGGTGCTCGGCCTGCGCGAGGGCACGTGGCTGCGCGTGCGCGGCGACTGGGCGGAATTGGCGGGAGTGTCCACGAGCGGCGGCGCGCCCGGGCGGCTGTTCCGGCGCGGGGTGCCCGGCGAGGACGTCTCCGGCGAGGTCAGCGACCTGCTCGCTCCGGCGCGCGAACCGGTGTGGGGCTGAGCGCGCCGCCACCGCACACTGTTCCGCCGGTCGACGACGGGGGAGGGCCCAGCCCTTCCCCGTCGTCGCGTCCGGACCCCGGAACCGCCGCGGAGAAGCCTGTCCAGGTAGCTTGACACAAGCATCTTAGGACAAAGATACTTCCCGGCGACCCGCCTGCCGAGGCGGCCGGCCGGAAAGGAACCGCGGTGACTGTGCTGAGGGAAGAGCGGCGGCCCGGCGCGCCGCTGACCGCGTGGCTGGGCGTGCTGGCGCTGCTGGCGGTCGTGGCGATCTCCTACCTGGACCGGGTCAACGTGTCCGTGCTGATCACCGACCCCGCCTTCGCCGGGCATTTCGGCATTCAAGGCAACCGGGCCGCGCAGGGCGCGTTGATGACGCTTTTCCTGGCTGGCTACGGAATCGCGGCCATGCTGATCACGCCGTGGTACGAAGCGGTTTTCGGGGTGCGGCGCGGGTTGCTCGTCAGCCTGGGGTGCTGGGCGTTGTTCACTCTCGCGTCCCCGTACGCCGGGAGCGCGATGCTGCTGCTGACGCTGCGGTTCCTGCTCGGGGCCAGCGAGGGACCGTTGTTCTCGCTGAAAACCATGTACGTCAAGGACAATTTCGCCGAAGGCGCGTGGGGCAAACCCAACGCGGTCAGCTCGATGGGCGTCTCCCTGGGCACCGCGCTGGGCATCCCGGTGATCACTTTCGCCTTGGTGCGCTTCGGCTGGCACGGTTCGTTCCTCCTGCTCGCGGCCCTCAACCTCGTGGTCGGGCTGCCGCTGGTCGCCCTGTTCGTCCGGGCCTCGCGGCGCCGGACCGCCACGCGGCAGCCGGCGTGGCGGCGGTTCGCCGGGGCTCTGCGCACGCCCAAGCTGGGCTGGATCCTGCTGATCGAGGTGGCCACCCTCGGGTATCTGTGGGGCAGCACCTCGTGGCTTCCGTCGTATTTGCTGCAGGCGCGGCATTTCTCGCTCGCGCAGATGAGCGCGTTGTCGGCGCTGCCGTTCGTGGTCAGCCTCGGGTCCGGGTTCCTCGGCGGATGGCTCCTCGACCGGATGCCGGGCCGCCGGGCGCCGCTCGTGCTGGTGGTCGGCAGCGTCGGAACCGCGGTGTGCGCGACGACCGCGACCTTCGCGGATTCGCGCTGGCTCGCCGCGGCGACGCTCATCCTCGCCAACGCGTTCTGGGGCCTGCAGGGACCGGCGATCCCGACGCTGGTGCAGCAATACGCTCCCGCGGGCACCGTCGGCAGCGCTTACGGCCTGGTCAACGGAGTCGGCAATCTCGTGTCCGCGCTGCTTCCGACGCTGATGGGGGTGGCGATCGCCGCGGGCGGCGACCACGGATTCGCCGCCGGGTACGCGCTGCTCGCCGCGACGCAGCTGCTCACGCTGCTCGGTGCGCTCGTCCTGCTGCTCGGCCGCGCTCCGGCGGCGAAAGAACCCGCAGCGGCCGATCAGCCCTCGGTGCGATCCCGCTAGGACGGATCCGGATAGGCTCCGTCCGCATGCCGCGGAACAAGGAGCCGATGCCGATGGACCCGGTCGACCAGGTGGTGGCGGACTGGGCCCGGCAGCGCCCGGACCTGGACGCCTCGCCGATCGCGATCTTCGGCCGGGTCCGGCGGATCGCCGACCTCGCCGCGGGCGGCCTCCGCGGCTACCTGGCCCCGTACGGCCTGACCCCGGGCGAGTTCGACCTCCTGTGCAACCTGCGCCGGGCCGGGCGGCCCTACCGGAAGACGCCGTCGGAGCTGGCGGCCTCCGCGCTCGTCACCTCGGGCGCCCTCACCGGGCGGCTGGACGCGCTCGAACGCGACGGGCTGATCCGCCGCCGCGACCACCGCGCCGACCGCCGGGTCAGCTACGCCGAACTGACCGCCGCCGGCCGCAAGCTCGTCGACCAGGTCCTCGAAGGGCACCTGGCCCGGGAGGAAGCGCTCCTCGCCGGGCTGGACGAAGCCGGCCGCAAGGACATCGAACGGGCGCTCGCCCTGCTGGAACGCGCGATCCGGGAAGCCGGTCCGCGAGGGGGACCCTGATTCCCTTCAGGGGTCCCCTCGAGGACCGGTTCAGGCCACCGAGCTGGCGGTGGGCACGTCGATGCCGTGCGCGGCGACCACCTCGGCACTGCCGTCGGCCAGCCGGTAGCGGAGGCCGACCACCGCGGCGCGCCCCTCGGCGACGCGGTCGGCGAGCACGCGGGACCGGTCGAGCAGCAGGTCGACGGTGTGCTTGACGTGCTCGGCGAGAATCTCGTGCGGTTCGACCCGCCCGGCGGCCCGGGCGGCGAGGACGCTGGGCGTCACCTTCTCGACGACGTCCCGGACGTACCCGACCGGCGCGAGCCCGTCCTCGAGCGCCGCGGTGGCCGCGCCGACGGCGCCGCACGAGTCGTGGCCGAGCACGACGACCAGGGGACAGTTCAGCAGGTCGACGCCGTATTCGATGCTGCCGAGCACCTCGCCGCCGATCACCTGGCCCGCGGTGCGCACGACGAACAGGTCGCCGAGCCCGCGGTCGAAGATGATCTCGGCGGCGAGGCGGGAGTCGGAGCAGCCGAACAGCACCGCGAACGGCTGCTGGTTGGGCGCGATCGCGGCGCGGCGGGCGGCGTCCTGGTTGGGATGCTCCGGGGCGCTGGTGATGAAGCGGTGGTTGCCTGCCATCAGCAGGTCGAACGCTTCCTGCGGAGTCTGCGGTGTCGGGTCGGCCATGCCCCTCAGCCTAAGCCGCGCCGGCCGCCCGCGGGTGTTGCGATCGTCTCGCCCCGGACAGGTTTCAACCGGTCACCGCCCCCGCCCGAGCGCCTCCCGCTTGACGAACCCGACCGCGGCGGTCGCCAGGAACAGCACCGCACCCACGACGACGAGCCAGAACAGGCCCTTGATCACCACCCCGAGCACGATGCACACCAGCCAGATCACCAGAAGCAGACCGAGCAATGCCAGCATGGAGTCCTCCTGACCGTCGCCGGGAAACTGCGGTTCTCCCGGGGGATACCCAGGCGCGGCCGGGCTATGCGGGTCCCGGCCGCGATCTCTCGGCTCGCGTGGCCCGGGGTCTGCGGGCGCGGGGGGCGCGTGGGGAACTCCGGGGTGGGTGCGGCGGTGCTGGCGGCGGGCGTCGGGTTGCTGCTCGCGCCGTGGATGCAGCGGCGGATGTGCGGTGAGCGGAAAACAGTCAGCGGTGAAGGAGCGGGGCGAAATGCGCGTGATCGTGGTCGGCGGCGGGATCGTCGGCGCGGCAGCCGGGTACGAACTGGCCCGGGCCGGAGTGGACACAGTGCTGGTCGACGGGGCGGCGAGCGGCCGGGCGACGTCGGCGGGTGCGGGCATCATCTGCCCATGGTCGTCCGCGGTGGACGATCCGGACTGGTACCGGATGGCGGCCGGCGGGGCGGAGTACTACGAGGACCTGCGGGCGGCGCTGGCCGAGGACGGCGAGACCGATCTCGGCTACCGGAGGGTCGGTTCGCTGCGGCTGGTGTCGGAAAGCGAAGCGGCGCAAGCTTTTCAGCGGGTGGCGGATCGGGCGAAGGCAGCGCCGCTGGCGGGGGACGTCGAGCTCATCGACGGCCGCCAGGCACAGGAACTGTTCCCGCCGCTCGCGCACGACGGCCCGGCTATCCACATTCCGGGCGCGGCTCGGCTGGACGGGCGGCTGGTCCGCGACGCGATGCGGCGGGCGGCGGTGCGGCATGGCGCGCGGATTGTCGAGGGCACGGCGTCGATCGTCGCGGACGAGCGGGTGCGCGGGGTGCTGGTGGGCGAGGAGTTCGTCGGCGCGGACGCGGTGATCGCCGCGGCCGGAGCCTGGTCGCCCGCGTTGCTGGGACCGCTCGGGGTCGAGGTGCGGGTCGAACCCCAGCGCGGGCAGATCGTCCACCTCCGGTTGCCGGGTACGGAAACCTCGCGGTGGCCGGTGGTGTTGCCGCAGTCGCGCCACTACCTGCTGGCGTTCGACGATTCGCGGATCGTCGTCGGCGCGACGCGGGAGGACGGGGCAGGCTTCGACAACCGGGTCACCGCGGCCGGTCTCGCGGAGGTGCTGTCCGAGGCGTTGTCGGTGGCGCCCGGGCTGGCGGACGCGACGTACGTGGAGACCCGGGTCGGGTTCCGTCCCACCGGACCGGACATCCGCCCGTTGCTCGGCAAGGTGCCGCAGGTCGAGGGCCTGGTGGTGGCCAACGGACTCGGCGCGTCGGGCCTGACGATGGGACCGTACGCGGGTTCGATCGCGGCCCGGCTGGCCCGCGAGGCCGACCCGGGAATCGACCTTGAGGCATACGACCCGCTGCGGTGACCGGGCGCAGTTCGGCCCCGCTCGGGTCGTGCACCTGAGCGGGGTGCCGCGCGGCCGGACGGCGGGATGCCTCGCCACGCAACCCTCGCGGCGGGACCGTGGATTGTCGGCGGCGGGAAGACGATCAGCGAGCGGCGGCCAGCACCGGTTTGCGGGAGTGGCGCAACGCCTGCCGTCACGACTGCAGGCCCGGTTTGTCGTTTGCCGCGGGCAGCTCTCGCGGCGGGTGGTGGTGCCGTGGACTGCGTGCGTGGGAAGGCGCTCAGCGCTAGTTCGCGGTAGTTGCGCAATGCCTCCTGCCAGGGTTGCAGTTCCGGTTTTCGTTTGCCGTGGGGAATTCTCGCGGCGGGTGGTGGCACCAGGGATTGTCGGCGGCGGGAAGGTCAGCGAGCGGCCTGCAGTAGTTCGCGGTAGTTGCGCAATGTCTCCTGCCAGGATTGCTGTTCCGGGTTGTCTTTTGTCGCGGGCAATTCTCGCGGCGAGCGGCGGCACCGTGGACTGCCCGCGCAAGACGATCAGCGAGCCGCAGCCAGCACCAGTTCGCGATAGTTGCGTAAAGCCTCCCGCCACGACTCCAATTCCAGCTTCTCATTCGCCGCGTGCATTTCGCGCGGATCCCCAGGCCCCCAGATCACGACCGGCGCTTCGGCCACAGACCCGGCCAGCGCCGAGGCGTCGGTGAAATACGTCGCGGCCGGGGCCGCCGGGTGGGCGCCGAGGAGTTCCGGCACGCGCGGGGTCCGGACAGCGGGCAGATCGAGTTCCACCTCCGCGCTGATGGCCGGATCGAGCGACGACGCCCAGGCGATCCCGGGCGCGCCGCCGTCCACCGTGCGGATATCCAGCGTCAGAACCGCCGACGCCGGAACGATGTTCGTCGCGGTTCCGCCCTCGAAGGTGCCGACGTTGACGGTCTCCGGGCCCAGATAGTCCTCAGTGGACAGCGGAAGCGAACCGAGCGCGCCGAGGGCCCGGTCGGCGAGCAGCTGGATCGCGTTGCGGCCGAGCTGGGGCGTGGACCCGTGCGCGGCCTTGCCCGCCGCGGCGAGCCGCAGCCACGTCGCTCCGCGGTGGCCGAGCGAGACGCGGTTCCGGGTCGCTTCCGGCACCACGACGATCCGCGGCGTCAGCTCCAGCGACGTCGCCGCCTCGGTCGCGCCCCGGCAGCCGATTTCTTCGTCGCTGGTGAGGAGGACCTGCGCGTCCGCACCGGCTTCCGCGGCGTTGCGCAACGCCTCCACCGCGGCGACCAGCCCGCCCTTCATGTCGACGCTGCCGCGGCCGTGGAGGAACTTCTCGTCGGCGTCCGCGGAGAACGGGGCGCGTTCCCACAGTTCGGGGGAGCCGACCGGGACGGTGTCGATGTGGCACACGAACAGTGGCCCGTCGCCCGAACCGGTGCCGAGCAGCACCCACGGCCGCCCGGAGGAGGAGCGCTGCCGCACACGCACGCCCGCGGTGGCGGTGGCGTAGGAGACGGCCAGTTCCTGGGCGGCGGCCTGCGCGGCGTTGTCGCCGGACGTGGTGTCCTGCCGCACCAGGTCGCGCAGCAGTTCGAGGGCTTCGGTGCTCATCCGGAGTACTCCCGGGTCGATTCGCGGACGACGAGTTGCATGGAAAGCACGTGGTCCGCGGGGCTTTCGCCGGCCGCGAGCCGGGTGACCTCGTCGACCGCTTTGCGAGCCATCTGCTCGGTGGGCTGCGCGACGGTGGTCAGCCTCGGCGACGTCCATTCGCCGAGCGTGATGCCGTCGCAGCCGATCACCGACAGGTCTCCCGGCACCGAAACCCCCGCGCGGCGCGCCGCTTCGAGCAGGCCTACCGCGGCGATGTCGCTGGCGGTGAACACTGCCGTCGGAGCCGCGTTCGCCGCCGCCATGTGCGCGAAGAAGTTCATGCCGAAGGCCGAGCTGAAGGTGCCGCGCACGATCATGGATTCGTCCGCCTCGATCCCGTGCGCCTTCAAGGCGGCCCGGTAGCCGGCCTCGCGCTGGTCGGCCGTGCGCAGCCCGGCCGGGCCGCCGACGTGGGCGATGAGCCGGTGGCCCTGGGAGATCAGGTGGGTGGTCGCCTGGTAGGCGCCGCCGAAGCTGTTGGCGGTGACGTGCGCTATCCGCGGCCCGGCGGCCTCGACGTACTCGTCGAGGAAGACCACCGGGAAATCGCCGGCCAGCCTGCCCGCGAAGGCTTCGTTGGTGCTGTTCATCCCCAGGTAGATCAGCCCGCCCACGTCCGGCACCCGCATCAGGCGTTCGACGCTGGCGCGCTCCCGCGACGGCGACGAACCGGTGAGGGCGGTGAACACGTCGATGCCGTCCGCCGCCGCGGCGTCGGCCACCGCGTCCGCCAGCGTCGAGAAATACGGGTTGTCCAGCGACGGGACCACCAGCCCGAGACTCAGCCCGGCCACCTGTTTCCGGACCGGCGGATGCCCTTCGGCCGACAGCGCGGCGTCGATGCGCCGGGCCGTCTCGGAAGCGACGTGCAGCTCCCCCCGGACGTACCTCGACACCGTCGAAACGGCCACTCCGGCCTCTCGGGCCACCTTCGCCAGCGACATCCGGCTCCTCCCCGTTGAGCGTTGACGGCGACTGCAACCGCATCCTATATTGGCCGTGTTGCGCTATGTTGCGCAACACACGCTAAGCCGCTTTCGCCCGAAGGAGTCGTCGATGGTCAAGGTCCTGCTAGCCGGGGAGTCGTGGGTCAGTGCGACGATCGACCACAAGGGATACGACCCGTTCGCGCACACACAGGTGGAGATCGGATGCGAGCGGCTGCTGGCGGCGCTGGCGGCGGAAGGGGTCGAGGCGACTCACCTGCGCTCGCACGACGTGGCCGAGAAATTCCCGCAGACGCTGGAGGAACTCGGCGCCTACGACGTCGTGCTGCTCTCCGACGTCGGGTCCAACACGCTGCTGCTGCACCCGGACACGTTCACCCGCGGCCGTCCGACGCCCAACCGGCTGAAGCTGCTGCGCGAGTGGGTGCACGGCGGCGGCGGGCTGATGATGGCCGGCGGCTACCTGAGCTTCCAGGGCTTCGAGGGCAAGGCGAACTACCACCGGACGCCGATCGAGGAGATCCTCCCGGTCGACCTCGACCCGTTCGACGACCGCGTCGAGGCTCCGGAGGGCGTCCGCGCCCAGGTCGTGCAGCCCGGCCACCCGGTGGTCGCGGGGCTGGACCGGGAATGGCCGATCCTGCTGGGCTACCAGCACACCACGCTGAAGCCGGACGCCGAGCTGCTGGCCACCGTCGAGGGCGACGTCATGCTGGCCGCGCGCCAGGTCGGCAAGGGCCGCACCCTCGCGTTCACCTCGGACATCTCCCCGCACTGGGCTCCGGAGGAGTTCATGGGCTGGGACGGCTACCGCAAGCTCTTCGCGCAGGCGCTGACCTGGCTCGCCGGACGCGAAATCTGAGCCGCGCGCACTCGGGATCAAGGAGGATTCGATGAGTACGTCACCCACCCGCCGCGCGACCTCGGTCGTCGTGCTGACGATCGCGACCGTCTTCGCCGGGATGCTCGGCCCGTTGCAGTCGCTGGTCAACGGACACCTCGGCACCGCGCTCGGCGACGGGCACGCCGCCGCGCTGGTGTCCTTCGGCACCGGACTGGTGCTGATGCTGGTCATCGTGCTGGCGCGGGCCCGGACGCGCGCCGCGTTCTTCCGGCTGCCGGGTCAGCTGGTGCGCGGCGAGATCCCGCGATGGAACTTCTTCGCCGGGCTGTGCGGCGCGGTGATCGTGCTCTCCGAAGGCGTGACGGTGGGCTTCCTCGGGGTGGCGATCTTTCAGACCTCGCTGATCTCCGGCATGGTCATCTCCGGCGTGGTGTGCGACCGGCTCGGCATCGGCGTCCCGTTCAAGCAGGCGATGAGCGCGCCGCGCGTCGCCGGGGCGATCCTCGCGATCTGCGCCACGGTGCTCGTCGTCTCCCCGAACTGGTCGGCCCCGCACATGATCGCGCTGGCGATCATGCCGTTCGTCGGCGGCCTGCTGGCCGGCTGGCAGCCCGCGGGCAACTCCGAGATCGGCCTGCTGTCCGGCTCGATGTTCATCTCCATCACGTGGAACTTCCTGATCGGCTTCGCCGCGCTCGGCCTCGTGTACCTCGTGCGGATGGCCGCCGCGGGCGCGCACTTCGCTCTGCCGGGCACGTGGTGGATGTACTTCGGCGGGCCGCTCGGCCTTTTGTCGATCGCGCTGATGGCCTTGCTGGTGCGCGGTCTGGGGCTTCTGCTGCTGGGGCTGGCCTCCACGGCCGGCCAGCTCATCGGGTCGCTGCTGCTCGAGGTCATCGCACCCGCGGCGGGTTCCAGCCTGCACCTGGTCACCGTCATCGGAGCTTTCGTGGCGCTGGCGGCCGCGGCGATCGCGATGATCCCGTCCCGGCACACCGCCGAACCCGCGGTCCTCGCCCAGCCGGCCGAGGTGCGTCGTGGCTGAGGTGCGCGGCGTCCTCGGTCCGGTCGACGCGGCGGACCTCGGGGTGGTGTTGCCGCACGAACACCTCTTCAACGATCTGTCCTCCGCGGTCGCCGAACCTTCCTACGCCTCCACGCGGCGGCTCGTCGAGGCGGAAGTGGGGCCGGGCTGGCAGTTCCTGCTGCGCCAGGATCCGTACTGCTGCGCGGACAACGTGGCGGCAAAAGACCACGCGAGCGTCGTGCGCGAGGTGGCCGCGTTCGCCGCGGCCGGCGGCGGCACGGTGGTCGACGCGACCGGCAGCGCGGCGATCGGCCGGGATCCGCGGGCGCTGGCCGCGGTGGCTGAGGCGACCGGCGTCAACGTCATCATGGGCACCGGTGCGTACCTGGAGAAGTTCGAGGGCGAGCGCATCACCGCGGTCGCGGTCGAAGTGCAGACCGCGCGCATTCTCTCCGAATTGGACGAGGGCGTCGGCGAAACGGGGATCCGCGCTGGCGTCATCGGCGAGGTCGGCGTCTCCCCGCTTTTCACCGAAGGGGAGCGGGCTTCCTTGCGGGCCGCGGCGCTCGCGCAGGCGGCACGGCCGAACGTCGGGCTCAACATCCATATGCCGGGCTGGCAGCGCCGCGGGCACGAGGTGCTCGACCTGGTGCTGGACGAATGCGGTGCGCTGCCTTCGAAAGTGGCGCTGGCGCACAGCGATCCGTCCGGCGACGACCCGGGCTACCAGCGCGAGCTGCTCGAACGCGGCGTGCTGCTGGAGTTCGACATGATCGGCCTCGACATCTCGTTCCCCGGCGAGGGCGTGGCGCCGACGGTCTCCCAGACCGCGCACGCCGTCGCCCGGTGGGTGCACGAGGGCTTCGGGGACCAGATCATGCTGTCGCACGACCTGTTCCTGAAACAGATGTGGACGCACAACGGCGGGAACGGGCTCGTGTTCGTGCCGACGATCTTCGCCGATCTGCTCGAAGCCGAAGGCGTGCCGGCCGACGCCGTGGCCCGGCTGATGCGGGACGTTCCGGCGCGATGGCTGACCGCATGAGCCCGGCAGTGGCGGTAGTCGCGTCGCTGAACGTCGACCACATCGTCCAGGCGCCGCGCATTCCCCAGCCGGGGGAGACCCTCATGGGCTTCTCGGCGAGCCGGGAACTGGGCGGGAAAGGCGGCAACCAAGCGGTCGCCGCCGCCCGGCTCGGCGCGGACGTCGCCGTGCTCGGCTGCGTCGGCCAGGACGAGGACGGCGACGAGTACCTGAAAGCCCTGATGGCCGAGGGTGCGGACGTGACCCGGGTGCGTCGGTCGCCGCTGCCCACCGGCCGGGCCGCGATCACCGTCGACGCGGAGGGCGTCAACTCGATCGTCGTCGTGGCCGGGGCGAACGCCGACATTCCCGCCGCCGCGGCCGAAGCCGCGATCAGGGAACTGCCCGGACTGCGGGTAGTCGTGGGCCAGCTGGAGGCGGCGGCAGACGCGACGGAACGCGCTTTCGCGGCTGCTCGCGAACGTGGCGTCCTGACGGTGCTCAACACCGCGCCCGCGGACGACGTCGCCGCGAAGCTGCTGCCGTTCAGCGATGTGGTGGTGTCGAACGAAATCGAGTTCCGCCAGCTCACCGGCCAGGATCCCTTCGACAGCACCAGCTTGCGCCGCGGGAGTGCCGAGCTGTTCGCCGCGGGCTGCCGGTGGGTGATCGTGACCCTGGGAGCCGAGGGATGCGCCGTCCTCGACGCGTCGTCGTCCGCGCACGTCCCGGCGGTCGCCGTACGAGCGGTGGACACCACGGCCGCGGGAGATTCGTTCGTCGGCGCGCTTGCTGCGCGGCTGGCCGAGATCCCCGGTGGACCAACAACCGCGGAGGTGGTCGCGGCCTGCGGTTTCGCGGCGAAGGTGGCTGCCGTGGTCGTGACGCGGCACGGTGCGCATCCTTCGTTGCCGACCTTGGCCGAGGTGCTCGATGCGTGACTGAGCGGTCAGGGCGCGGTCAGCAGTCGGTGGAGAGGCAGCAGACGGGGTGCCTCTCCTTCCGGGGCGTGCCCGATGTTCCTCGAGCCGCGCCGTGGAGGAGCTTCGCCGCTGATTCCTTGGCGCGCGAAAATCCTTGCGCGCCAAGGAATCGCTGCCCTGTTTCGCCAGCCTCGGCCCGACAGTCCGCTGGAAAGGGCTGACCCTCGAAGCGGACTGTCCTCGCGACGTCGACCCGAACCTGCACGGCCACGGCCTGACCCTCCTGTGGTCCGGGCATCCGCTGGTGGGGTATTACACCGACCGGCTCAGCACGCTCGTCTGTCCCGCCTTCACCCCTGCGCGGCCCGGCCGTACCGCACTGCCGGGAACCACCCGCGTCGACGCGCTCCGATCCTTGACCAGCGAACGCACGACCACCGGCAGCCGTGTCGCGGCGAGACGGCGAAGCGGTGCGTCATCAGTGCACGTCGTCGGCGCTGGATGTGCTTGCGGTGAAGGATTGAGCTGAATCCGAGGGTTGATTCCCCGCGCAGCAAGGAAAGGCCGCCCCGCGGACGGGACGGCCTTCCTCGCGTTCGGTTTCAGCTCACGGTCAGCGCCGTGTCGTCGAGGCAGAACGAGGTCTGCAGGCTCGAGTCCTCGGTGCCGGTGAAGGTCAGCGTCACGGTCTGGCCCGCGTAGGCTGACATGTCAACGGTCCGCAGCTGGTAGCCGTTGGCCTGGTTCAGGTTCGAGTAGGTGGCGAGCGTGGTCGAACCGGCCTTGACGGTCAGCTTGTCGTAGGCCGTCGAGGCGGTCGTCTCGGCGGTGTCGACGTGCAGGTAGTAGCTCAGCGTGGCGTGGCAGCCGGCGGGGATGCTCACCGACTGCGAGACAGTGTCGGTGTGCGCGCTGCCGTAGCCGTCCAGGTAGGCGAGGTAGGTGCCGCTGTGCGGGGGTTCGCCGTTGGACGACGTGCTGACCACTCCGGCGGACGCGGTCCACGGGCTGGTGCCGTTCTCGAAGCCGGGGTTGCCCAGTTTCTGGCCGGAGCAGGAGCCGCCGCCGGTCGGGGCGATCGTCCAGCCGAAGGTGGTGGAGCCGGTGGCGCCGGAGGAGTCCTTGGCGGTCGCGGTCACCGAGTACGTGCCCGCGGTGGTCGGCGTGCCGGAGATCAGGCCGCCGGAACTGATCGACAGTCCGGCGGGCAGGCCGGTGGCGGTCCAGGTGTAGCCGCCGCTGCCGCCGGACGCGGACAGCTGCAGCTTCGCCGCGGTGCCGACGACGCCGTTCTGGCTGCCCGGGTTGTTCGCGGTGACCCCGCCGCTCGGGGCGCCCGCGGTGAACGCCGCGGTGCCGTTCGGCGTGCCGAGACCGGTGGGGCCGTCCCAGCCCGGGCCGGCGTTGCACTGCACCGAGGACGAGCAGCTGCCGTTGCTGCCGGAGGTCACGTCGTTGAGGTTGCCGGTGTGCGAGTACGGGTAGGCGGCGGGAGTGTCGGACGCGCCGGGCGTGCCGGCGAGCGCGTACACGGACGCGATGATCGGGGCGGACGCGCTGGTGCCGCCGTACACGGCCCAGCCGCTGCCGCCGTAGGTCTGGTACACCGCCACGCCGGTCTGCGGGTCGGCCACGGCCGAGACGTCGGCGACCGCGCGCTTGCCGCAGCCGGTCGTCACGTTCTGGAACGCGGGCTTGGCCACGTAGCCCGAGCAGCCGCTGCCCGCGCCGCTCCACGCGGTTTCGCCCCAGCCGCGGGCGCTGCTGTTGCGGGTCAGCGAGGTGCCGCCGACCGCGGTCACGTACTGCGACGAGGCCGGGTAGCTGATGCCGTAGCCGCTGTCGCCGGTGCTCGCGGTGATCGCGACGCCCGGGTGGTGGAAATAGCTCGAGTCGGAGGAAGGTTCGGAGCCGTCCTCGCCGCCGCCGTAGCTGTTGGAAACGTACTTCGCGCCCATCGACACGGCGGTGTTCACCGCGGTGCCGAGATCGGCCATGCTCGGCTGATTCGCTTCGACGAGCAGAATGTGGCAATTCGGGCAGATCGCCGTAACCATGTCGACGTCGAGCGAGATTTCGCCGGCCCAGCCGGAATCGGCGGACGGAAGCGGGCTGGCCTGCCCGTTTTGGTTCACCTTCTTGAAACAGCCGTTCGCGGTGGTGCAGGGCGGGAGCCCGTAGGTGGAGCGGTAGCTCGCGAGGTCCGATTCAGCGTTCGGGTCGTCGTTGGAGTCGACGATGGCCACCGTGGCCGAGGAGCTGCCCGCGGCGGTGAGGTTGTAGGCGGAGCGCAGGTCCGCGGGGCCGAACCCGCTGGGCAGCGCGCCCGGGGAGAGCAGCGCGCGCATGGTGTCGGTCTGGCGTTCGGCGAAACACGTGACCATGCCGGGCTTCGCCTTCTCGGCGCACACGCGGGCGGTCGGATGCGCCGCGGCGGGCGCGGCCACGGCGGGCAGGGCCGGGGCGGTCAGGGCCAAGGCCGCGAAACCGGCCATGGCAAGGATTCTTCGGGCTGAACGGGACACGATCCCTCCCAGGGAATTTCCTGCGAACGGCGTCGGGCCATTCGGTGCCCCGTTGTCTACAGTTCGTTCAGCCCTGGCGGTGACGCGCTGGTGCCAGTGGCGCAATGGTGTCGGCCAGCCCGGTGGAGGTGCCTCCGAATGGTTCCCGAAGCAATCGGCCATCTCCTGACGCTCGGGCTCAAAGCGGACGAAGCAGAAATCTATCTCGACCTACTTTCGTCGGGCCCGGTTCCGCCGGACCGGCTGGCGGACGACACCGGCCGCGACCCCGCCGAGGTGCGCCGGGTGCTGGGGGTGCTGGCCGGGATCGGACTGGCCGGCCGGGTCGACGGACCGGGTTCGCCGATGTCCGCGCTGCGGCCGGAACCGGTGCTGGAGGTGCTGACCAGGCAACGGGAGGCCGAACTGGCCGGAGCCCGGGCGGCGATGACGCGGCTGTACGAGCAGTACCGCAGGCACTCGGCGCGCTGCGACGCCGACCCGATGATCGAGGTGGTCAGCGGAACCACTGCCGCCGAACGGGTGCGGCAACTGGAGCGCTCGGCGCGGACGGAGGTCCGGGGGCTGGACTCGCCGCCGTACTACGCCGACGCGGACGCCAACGAGATCGAACTCGAGAACCTGGCCCGCGGCGTCCGCTACCGCGCCGTCTACGGAAGGCTCGCGCTGGAGCGGCCCGAGTACGTCGCGGAGAACATCCTGCCCTGCGGGAAAAGCGGGGAGGAGGCGCGGGTGCTGCCCGAGGTCCCGGTGAAACTCCTGATCGTGGACGACTGCGCGGCCCTGTCCGGCGCGGACCGCACCGTGCTGCTGATCCGCTCGTGCGGCCTGTTCGACGCGCTGGCCGGGCTGTTCGACATGTGCTGGCAGGTCGCGCTGCCGCTGGGCCTCGCCGCGGACGCCTCCGGCCCCGAGATCCGGCCCAGCGAACGCCGGTTGCTCGCGCTGCTCGCCGCGGGCCTCAGCGACGACCAGGTCGCCCGGGTGCTCGGCGTGAGCAGGCGGACGATGTTCCGGTACCTGGAAAACCTGATGGCCCGCACGGGGGCGGCGAACCGGTTCCAGCTGGCGCTGCACGCTACTCGGAATGACTGGCTTTCGGTGGACAGTGAGCGGGGTGCTTCGGCGGTGCGGTCGGTGCCGTGATGAGGCGAGTGGCTCGGGGTACGCCGAAACGACGGCAGGCCGGATGGCAGGTGCGGCCAGGGTCCGGACATAGAGATGCCCGTACTCGACTCTTGCTTCACCGCTCATCAACACTCGCATTGCCGTCCCTCCCCAAGTCGGCTGCTGTCCGGGACATCATCGCGCGCACCACCGACAAAACCGGGAGAGCACCGGCGTCGCGGTGCGTCGGGGAGCCGGAAGCGCCAGGCGGAAACTGATGCGAGGTCGCTACGAATTAGACGCCAGCGTCATTGAGACAGACCGGTCAGGTCGTGATCTCCCGGACGCTGTCGGCCAGCAGCCGGAGGCAGCCCGGCGAGCCGGGGTTGAGGAGCAGGTCGACGCCGTCGCGGTCGTTCAGCAGCCGAAGCAGGTCGAGCGGACCGGCCGGACGCCAGCCGGCCGCGCGGACTCGGCGGCGGTGGGCCGGGGCCGTGGTGACGAGCAGGCACGGGATGTTGTCCGGCGACGGCGCGACGAGCGGGGATTCGTCGGTGTCCACGGCCACGGCGAAGGCCGACTCGCGGAAGACGGCGGCAAGCTGGTCGAAGTCCGCCTCGCCGCGGGCGGTCAGGCGGAGCACGGCGTCCAGCGGGTCGGTCGGGGAGTCGTGTGCCGCCGGTTCGTAGGACGGGTTGGGCTCGAAGCGGCTGACGGAGCCGTCCGCGCGCGCGAGCCAGCCGCCCACCACGGCCCGCGGCGGCGGGCTCGGAACCTCGGTTCCGCCGGTCGTCGGCGCCGGTTGCCACGCCGGGTCGACCAGCAGCACCCACTGGTCCTCGGACATCGCCGGTCCCTCCTTCGCGCCCGGTGATTCAGCCATGGCGGGGGCCTCCTTCCGCCAGTTCGGCCAGTTCAGCGGCCTGGCGGGCGGACGCCGCGCGTTCCTCCGCCTGGTATCTCCGGATGGCGGCGGCAGTATGCCAGCGGTCCAGCCAGCCCAGGCCGACGACGCTCAGCCGATGCGGGGCCGGTCGCCTGGCCGGGCCGTCGAGGGCGGTGCGTACTGCGGTGCGGAACGCGTCCGCGGACAGGTTCTTCGCGGCCAGATTCTGGACAGCGGCGGCGAGGGACCGGGCGTAGCCGTCAGGGCTCGGACGGTCGCCGATCCGGGCGATTTCTTCGAGCAGCAAGGAACGGCCGCCGGGGGCGCTCAGGAGCGCATCAAGGGCGCCGTGCCGGTCCAGCACCTCGACGGCTTCGGCGATTCGGCCGACGTCCGCGCCGGCCCGGGTCGCTTCGGCCAGGTCGGACAGCACGGCGGAGGCGTCCGGCTTGCCCAGCAGGGTGTCGGTCACGCCGTGCAGGTGGAGGGCGGCGTGCTGCTCGGCGTGGACAGGGGACAGCGCGGCCAGTTCACGGGCCGCGGCCCAGATCAGGTCGGGGCGTTCGTGCCTTGCGACGTTCTCGGCGAGCGAAGCGGCCGATTCGCCGCGGCCGAGTTCCGCGAGGACCCAGCCGAGGAGCTTGGCGGTGCCGTCCCGGTCGCTCAAGGCGATCGGCCCGGCGGGCGGGGTCGGGCGGAACCACCAGCGGTGCGTGGCGGTACGTACCAATTCTTCGAGCAGAAGGCCCGTTTCAGCGGTGTCGCCGAGCAGGAAGTCCGCGGTCGGGTGTTCGGCGGCCGACAGCCGGACGGTGACCGCGTCGGCGGGACGGTCGCTGCCGTTGGTGCGCAGCTGCTCGGTGAAAGCGCGGACCGCCGCCGGATCGGTGGACAAAATAGACTGTCGATCAGGAACGGACACTTCGGACGGTGCGTAGTGCGTCCCTACGGTACGGCCGTTGTGCGTCCAGGGCCGAGGGGTCGCGGGTGCGGGGCCGTCGTCCAGGCCGCGGTACACCCTTGGCCTGCTTGTCGACATCTCGATCGCGGGTCCGTCGGGCGGGCGGAAGGAAATCGAGACGCGACCGTCTCCTTCGGACACTCGGATCTTCACCGGCACGCGGTCCAGTACATCGGTGCCCAGGGCGTCGGCGAGCTTCCCGGCCAATTCTCGTGCGGCCGCCGTGGCGTGCGCTCGGCCGTCCGGGCCGGTGCCGGTGACTTCGATGGGCGGGACCGGGCCCTCCGCGGAGCGGAGAGTGTCGATCAAGTTTTCCAGCGGGGTGGGCGAATCCGCTACCAAGACCGCGTCGGCGGCGTGCAGGGTGGCGGCGCGCTGGACCTCGCCCAGGTGGTAGTGCACGCGGCTGTCGTCGATCGTCAGCAGCGCGCGGGCCGCGGGCGGCAGCGGAACGTCGTGCACCTTGCCGGTGTAGCTGCTGCGGTCGGTGACTGTGCGGATGAGGGCGGACAGCTCCGGGTCGGCCGCGAGGTAGGACAACGCCGCGTGCCACACCAGATCCGGGTCGGCGTGCCGGCGCACCGCGGGCTCGACCGCGGTCAGATGCAGGTCGCCGTCGCGGTTGTGCAGGCCGCGCACCAGTGTCTGGATCACGCGCTGAGTCAGCGCCAAAGTCTCGATCCGGTCCGCCAGCGGGGCCGGGTCGCCCTGCGGCGGCAGGAGCCAGCTGTGGTCGCTGTTCATCCGGATCTCCGTCATGCCCGGCAGTTCGAGCGCGGAGTTCAGGCCGATCCGCCGGGCCGTTTCGGTCAGTGCGACCGGGCCCGAGCGGTACATCACCGACTGCCGGTGCACGCGGCCCAGCGGCGTGGCGAAGAAGTTCTGGCCGAGCGAGTCGACCTCGCGGGGCATCAGATTCGCTTGGGTCCGCCCGTAGTTCTCCCGCAGCTGGTCCAAATAGGACGCCGCGAACGGATGTCCTTTCGCCATGGTGAACGCCGAGTTCGCGATGTTCCCGCCGACGCGGTGCACCGCGTAGCCGGCGGCGGACTCGGCGGCGCGGACGACGTCGTCCAGCCCGTGCACGACGTTGTCGCCGTCGGTGTAGAGGCCGCCGAACCGGTGCATCAGCTCGAGCCGCAGGATGTCGCTCGCCGCGGCGAAGCCCGGACCGGTCTGCTTGGCCAGTTCGGACAGGTAGAACTCCTGCGCCCGCATCGGGTGCTCGCTGGTGAACACTTCGTCCACATTGATCAGCTGGATCCGGTGTTCCGCCGCCCAGCGCAGCAGATCCCGGACGTCGTGCAGCGGATCCGGGCCCTCCTCCGGGGCCGCGGTGGTCAGCGCCAGTTCGGTCTGCCAGCGCGGCACGTCCGTCCAGAGCACCGGGACGATGCCGTCGCCGAGCCGGTCCGCCGCGTCGCCGAAGTTGCGGCGGAAGGCGTGCATGGTGCCGGTGTCCTTGAGCGGGCCGCCCAGCCAGATGGCGTGCATCAGCAACGGCGTCGACGTGGTTTTGGGGAGCGGTTCGACGTCGCCGGGCGCCCAGGCGGACAGCTGGTCGTCCGGCCGCTCCTTCTCGAGAGTCCACTCGCGATTGTCGTCCAGGTTCGCGGGATCCAGGTGCTCGCGGCCGAGCTGGTAGCCCTTCGCGAGGTCCAGCAGGTCCAGGAAGCTGATGCCCTGTCCGGCGGTGAGAGTGCGGAAATCGTGGCCGCGCAGGAATTCCGGCGGTTCGGGGGCGCGGTACAGGCCGAACAGGTCCGGTCCCAGCAGCGGGGCCGGCGGCGGGCCGTTGACCGCGGTCTGCCGCAGGTCGGCCATCAGCTCCGCGGGCGAGGAGTAGCGGTTTTCCGCAGCGGGCGGCGCGGTGTCCGCAGTGGACCGAACGGGATCGCCGAAGGTGCGGAAATAGCCGCCGTCGGTGACCGCGGTGAAACTGTGCGTCGCCCCGATCGCCTTGCCGAGCGTCGCCGAAGCACGGCCGAACAACGTGGGTTTGGTCGGTGCGTGCACTGTGGACGGTCCGCCGAGTTCGCCGAGTGCGCGCTGGAAGTCATGCGCCAGGCCGCCCGGGCCGTCGGTCTGTCCGGTGCTGCACGCGATGAGCGTGACCGAATGAGCCTGGGCCAGCGGTGCGGCTTGGGCGACGATCCGGGCGAACGTGTCGCCATCGACCCGCACCGTGCGGCCGCCGAGCAGGGTCACCTTGACCGACTGCTCGCGTCCGTGGGCGAAGACGAAGAGGGAGTCGTCGTCCCACGGCGCCGCGGTCTTGTCGGCCCACTCGCCGAACCGGCGGCCGGAAAGTTCCGGAGTGGCTCCGTGGGCGTTGGCCTGCTTCACCAGCGGGTCGAACTTGTCCGGTGTCGCGCCTTCCGGAAGCGTGCTGACCGTACGGGAATTGTCGGCGACCCAGTCCCGTTCAACGCTTTCCGTGTGCTCGTCCGCCGGGAGGAACGAGACTGCGCGAACCCGGCCGGAGCTGTCGGTGATCTGGCGAACCTGGATTTCCGCCGGGTCGAAGTGGTAGGGCCGATCGGTGTCAGCGTCCCAACCGGACACTGTGTCGTTCACCTCGACGGTGCCCTCGCGGTGTTGTTCCGGGGTGTTCTCCGCCGGACGCGGCCAGGCATGCGCGGTGATCTTGGTGTCCACTTCGGACTTTGCCTGCCACCATTTCCGCAGAGCCTCGTCCGCCTTCTCGCGGGCATCCTGGATCCGGTTGGCCGCGTCGTCCTGCCGTGCGGAGTGGTCGGTGTGATTGTTGCGGTACTCGTCCAGCACGGCCAGGAGCTGTGCGGCGCGGTCCTGCGCGGTCTGCCGTTGCCGGACCAGTTCGGCCTGCTCGTTCCGGATCTGCTGGACCTGCCGTTGGGTGTCCCAGGCCCTCGCGACCAGATCGCTTTGCTCGGCGGAGCCCGGCTCCTCGCTGAGGGCCAGCGCGAGAAGCTGCTCATCGCGTTCGTCGAGCCGGGCGATTTCGTCGTTGCCCGCACGCAGAGCTTGGCCGATTTCCCGGGCTTCGTTCTGCGCCGTCTGGACCGCTTGCCGCAGGTGCTGCACCGGATCGCCGTCGACCGGGAGGTTCAGGCCGCGCGCGCCGTCGGTCGTCGTGCGCAGGTTGTCCTTTTCGGACAGCCACGCGTCGTCGAAATCGCGCTGTGCCTTTTCGAGCTCCTCTTCCGCAGTGCGCCAATCCTCGGCGGCTTTCTTCACCGCGTCTTGCGCCGAGGCGAGCGTGGCCGGCAAAGGTCCGCCGAGCGCCTGCTCCAGATCCGGTTCGCTCATCCGCGTCCGCGACGACTGCGGCACGCGGACCTCCACCGCCGCGGTCTTGCCGTCGACCGTCGCGACGATCCGGTACTCGACGTCGAAGCCGACCAGCCCGGTCCGGCCCTTGTCCTTGCCGACCACGGACCGCTGTGCCGCGGCGGTGCTGGACGTCGGATCGTTCTGCCCGACCGGGCCGCGGACGTCGAGGCCGCCCCAGGAATGCGCGTTCCGGCCCGGGTCGGTGATGCCGCCGGTGCCGAGGTTGCCTTGCTGCTCGCCGGTGACCGTTTCCTTGGCCTCGCCGGTGAAAGCGGAACTGGATTGATCCGAACGCTCCAGTTTCACCGAATCGCTCAATCCGACCAGATCCGGCTTCACCACGCGGGTGTAGATCTTCACCGAAGCGTGGCTGCTGCCGGTCACCGCGGAGGAATGCAAATCCGGGGTGGCGAACGGTTTGCCGACCATGTTCGGGAGATGTGCTTGCAGCGTCTCGTTGGTGATCGAGGAGGTGAGCGTGTTGTGCGCGCCGGTGCCCGGTCCGGTGAGACCGTTGCCCGCGCCAGCCAGCCGCAGCGCGCGGAGGGCGCCGGCTCGCACGTCCGCCGCGCCGCGGAGTCCCTCGACGGTCGAAGACTTCGGCAGGGGGCCGAAACCTTCCCGCTGCCACGCTTCCAGCCGGTCCGAAGTGGACTCGGTGGCGCTGAGTTCGGTCGTCCGCGATCCGTACAGCTTGGTGTGGTACTGCTCGTCGCCGGAAATCTTGTGGTCGTCCGCGGACGACCGCGAGGTCACGGTCGCCTCCTGCGAAGCGACCGGGTAGGTGCGCCCGTCCCGGGCGACGACCAATTCGAACTGGACCTGGTGCTGGTACCGCGCCGACGGGCCGCTCGAGGACGAGGTCAACGCCGTGGTCGTGGCCTTGTTCTCGACGGTCTGGTCGCTCTTCGCGCGAGTCCCGGAAGCGCCCAGGTACGCGCCGTCGTAGCCGCTGACCTTGGGCTGGCTGTCCTGGAACAACCCGCGGCCGGCGCCGCGGACCTGACCGCCGTACGACGAACCGTGCCCGGAATTGTTCTTGTCCGTCCGGGTCGCGTTGACGACGTGGTCGACCTCGCTGCCGTCGTGCTTCACGTCGAGGAATCGCGTGTCGAGGATCTTCGCTTTGAGCAGCAGCTGGTAATTGTCGGTCCAGAGCACGCCCGGGTCTTGGGCCAGCAAGGACACTCCGCCGTCCAGTGCACTGTCCACAAGAGACGTGACGGCTTCCGGGGAGGCGGTGTCGAGCGTCCGCTGGAGGTTGTTCATCGAATCGTCCAGCACCGATTTCGGCAGCAGCCGGTCGCCGAGCCCGCCGAGCCGCTGCCGGGCTTCCTGCACGAGTTTCGTCAGGTTGGGAGCGTCCTCCAGCACCGCGGAGCCGAGCGAACTGGATTTGCCGCCGACCAGCGGCGGAGCCGAAAGCTTGCCCGGCGCCGGCGTACGCGGTTCGACCGGCGGCAGCAACCCTTCCGCGCGAGCCTCGTCCTCGGTCATCGCGACGTAGACCGAACCCGGCAGGAGGACGTCCGCGCCCGCTCGCGAAATCGACCCGTTGACCAGGCCTTCCTGGCGGCTTTCCGCGATCAGCCGGACCTTAGCGTCGTACTGCACCAGCACGATGCGACTGTCCGAAGAGGACCGGCTGGTGTGGTCGATGCTCGCGGTGATCTCGTGCGACGATCCGGAGCTGCGCTGCCAGGGACTCCATTTCGCGGTGCCGAAAAGCTGGCCTTGGCCGTGCGCATCGCTGCCGGCCGGCCGCACGGTGACGCCGAGTTGCACGTTCGCTTCGACGGATTGTTTCCGCGTGTCTTCGTAACTGGCTTTCGACCCGCCGGAATACGTCCGGTCGCCGCCGCCGGTTGCCGAAACCGCGACGAGCTTCGGATTGCTCAGCGAAATGCCCATGCCCAGGCCGCCGACCCGGTCGGCGACGCGGCGTTCGTAACGGAAACCGTTCGCCGTCCCGCCCTGCTTGAGCAGTTTCGGCGTGAGGCCGCGGAAGTTCTCCGGCGAGAACATCCGGTCCACGCGAGCCCGCGCTTCGCTGCCGGGGAGGCCGAGCACCGCGTCGCCGCCGGCCGCGCGCTGAAGCTGGCGCAATGCCTCGTCCCGCAGCGCCTCGGTGTTGGCGAACGCTTCCACGTGCAGGAACTTCGGCGTCGGCTGGTCCTGCTGCAGGGTCAGCAGGTCGTCGATGCTCGGGGTGGCGTTCGGCGGCATCGCGACGACGCCCGGCCTGCCCGGCTTGAACTCCGCCGGGTCCTTGGTCAGCGCGGCCCCGTCGTTGAGCCACAGATCGACCTTGCCCTGGATTTTCGGCAGGTCCGGGTCGCCGGTTCTGGCCACAGTGGACACCTTCGGCGCGACCCGGAACGGCGATCCGGGCGTCAGCCGCCGCACCCACGGCCGGTGGCGGGTGTAGCTGGTGATTTCGACCTCGAACTCGACGTCGTGCTCGAACACCTGCGAATCCGGGCTGCCGCCCTTGCCGGTCGTCGTGGTCACAGTCGGGCCGCCGGAGTTCTTCCACGTCCGGGTGTCCGAATACTGCAACGGGCTCACCGTGGGGCTGACCCCGAGGTTCGCGACCGTCGTCGCCCCGGGAATGATCACCCGGCCCTCGAGACCGACCGACCAGCCTCGTTCGGTGGTGGTCGCGCTGGTCAGCGAGGGGCTCGTTTCGTTGCTGTTCTTGACCGAGCGGCCGTCGGCCTGACCGAGGTGCCTGCCCGGCCCTGGCTTCGCCTTCACTGTCACGTTGAGGTATTCGTCGGTGAAGAGCCCGCGCCGCTTCAGTTGCGTGGAAACGCCTTGGGTGAAGAGACTGTCCATTTTGCCCCGGAGCGAGGCGACCGAGAACGTGGACGTGATCTTCCGCAGGTTCGCGAACCGTTCGGCGACGTCGCGGCTGGAGCCTTGGTCGTCGCTCTGGAATTTGTCCCAGCGGGGCAGGAATTTGCCCGCTCCCGGCAGGTTTCGCAGCGCGTTCTCGATCTGTGGCTGAACGCGGGTCGCCGGTTCGAACGAGCCGGGCCGGGCAGTGCCCGCCGCCACGGCCGCGGCGAGATAGGGCGGTTCGTAGCGCGCGCCGACGTCCTTGAACTTCGCCGGAGTGTGTTTCGGAACCGGAAGTCCCTGGGCTTTCGCTTCGGGCAGGCCCATTCGCGTGTACGAAGTGGCCTGGACGGTCGTCGTTTCCCCGGTTGAGGTGGTGACTTCGAGATCGACAGTCACCTTGTACAGGCCGATGTCGCCCTTCGCGTTCACTGTGGACTTGTTGGTGAAGCTCGTGCCGCTTGTGGACTGTTGGCTGACCTTGCGGGAGTAGCTGCCGCTGACCCCGGCGACTCCGCCGACCGAGCCGGGAACGTACGACCCGCCGCCGAAAATCGCGTTCACCTCGCCGCCGTATTTGGACGAGACGGTGGTGCTTCCGCCGCTCACCGCGGAATCGTTGAACCGCAGTTCGCTGTCGCCGGGGATCGTGCCGAGGTATTCGACCTTCGTCGGCCGCGCCGAGAGCTGTACCGCGTCGCGGTGCGCTCCGTGTGGGCTGAGCAGGTCGTTCGACACCACCGGGCTGCCCTGCATCGCGGTGCCGAGCATGCTGCGAACGCCGCCGCGGCTGAGGAATTCCCGCAGCGAGGTCCGGCCTGGGGCGCCGAACTTCGTCACCGACGGATGCAGATTCTTGCTTACCTTCTCGAAAAGCGCCTTCTCGTCGAAGTCGACCGCTTCCGGGGAAAGGAATTCGATCTTCTTGGCCCAGTCGGGTTTCGGCTCAGCCGGTCCGGCCGTCTTTTCCCTTTCGAGGTTGGCCAGGTCGGCGGAGAGGACCAGGCCGACTTGTCCGTCCACTGTAGAACCGACCATTCCGCCGGTTTCGGTGCGCACCGTGATCCGGTAACTGACCGGTGCGTCGGCTCGTTGCATGTTGCCCGCGGTGCGGATCACGCGCTGATCGGTGCCGGTGGTGGTCCCGGTGTGCTCCGCGGACGGGCTGGCGAGCTGCGCGGTGCCGCCGACGGACGCGTACGGACCGGCCGGGAAAAGCCCGAAGTACGAGGTGCCGACGACCTTCGCGGTGGTATCGGTGTTCGGGCTCGCGTGAGTGGTTTTGACCTCGTTCTTGACGTCGCCGATGGTCGGCTGCTCGAGATTGGTGATCTGGTCCGCGTTGACGGAGCTGAAGTCCGGCTCCGCGGTGACGTGCACCTCGTACCATTTCTCGCCGGCCCGCACCATCGACTTGCGGCCATCGCCCATAAAGGACTCGAACTCGGGTCCGGACAGCGAATCGGTGATCGCGTCGATGCCGTGCGTCTGCGGCGGGTTCTGCTGCTTCGGGTTGAGACGGTGGATCAGGTTTTCGATGCTCGTGCCGACGTCCTTGGCACCGCGGACGTCGACCGGAACCACGGAGCCGAGCGCCCTGCCGTTGCGGACGAACTCGGGCAGCCGGTCGGCGAGGGGACGGCTGTCGGGCTTCTCGGTCTGCTCGTCCGAGCCCTGGTGCGGTGGCTGGTTCTGCTCGGTGCTCGTCCTTTGTGGAGTGTTGTCGGGGGTGCCTGGCTGGTTGTCCGGTTCGGGCCGGGAGTTCTCGGCGGTCTCGTGCGGGGCTTTGATCGGGGTGTGCAGGTTCGGCCTGCCGTCCGGCTCGGACGGTGCACGGTGGTCGTCCTGGTGCGGTGCCGGGTTCGGCGCGGGTGCGTCGCCGAGGTGGTGGTCGCGGATGTTCGCGGTGTTCGAGACCTGCTCGATCTGGGCCAGATTGCCCGGAGTGAGCCGGGAATCGTGCCACGCGTCCGGACCCATCACGCCGGGCTGATCGTCGCGGTTGAACAGCATTTCGTCGTTCCGGTAGCCGTCGCCGAGACCGAGGAAGTGCATCAGCTCGTGCGTGGCGCCGAACGCCGGGTCGCGCACGTCCCAGTTGAGCTGGTCGGTGTCCGGGGTATCGGGGTCCACAGTGGAATCGTGCAGATTCACCGGGATCCGGCGGCGCGGGTCGGCCTGCCAGCTGGTGTCGTCCGGGTGGAGGTCGTCGGCGACGCGGACGTCGAGGCGGACGTGCAGCTGGTCGCCGCCGGGCAGCCGGGAGCTTTGGTTGACCCATTCGTCGAGGTGGGCCTGCAGGTCCTGGACGAACTGTTCCCGCTGCTCAGGCGAGACTGAGCCGGAACGCGAGGTCAGGTCGATCGGGATGGTGTGCTCGCGCACCCACTGGCCCGGCGCGATCTCGAACCGGCGTACGTCGAACCGGATGTGCGCGATCGCGCCGGCGAGCTGCCCGCCCTTGAGCCCCGCGCGATTGCCGGCGAACTGGTCGGCGATCTTCTTGACTGGGTCGAACCGTTCCGAGGAAAACCGGGTGACCGGTGCGGTGTCGCGACGCCCGTTCCATTCCTTCGGCCCCGGCAGGGTTTTCGGATTCGGCTTCGGTGCTGATTTCGCCTGCGGGTGGTTTTTTGGCGCGGCAGCAGGAGTTTGCGCCGCCGTCGGCCGGTTGCCGCTGAGGTTGTCGACCAGGGCTTGCCGGGTGGCGAGCGTCAGGTCGGCGAGCTTCTTACCGTCCTCGACGTTCTCTTTCATGCCCTTGACCAGCGACGTGCGCTCGTTCTTGGGCAAATTCGCGACGACATCGGAAAAGACGTCTGGCCGGTTCGGGGTCGGCCCGCCCGGACTGATCCCGTGGAACGCGGCTTTCGCGGCGATCTTGGCCAGATTGGGGTCGAGAGTCGTGTGGTTGCCGAGATAATGGCCGATCTGGTCGGACCAGGTGGTTTCGTTGGCGTGGCTTTGCGTCAGCGCGGTGATGCCGTGCGGGTCGGTGCCGAGTTTGCCCGCGATGCGCGATCCGTCGGTCTGGATGGCGAGAGCGGAGGAGAATTTCGCGATTGCCGCCGGGTGGTCGCTGTATTGCCAGCCAGGATTGCGTTGGGACAGAACTGAATCGATCAGCCCCTGGCCTTCTTTGGCTCCGTAGTCGAAGTTTCCGGTGTTCGGGTTTTTGGTGCCGAAAGTCGCGTCGTTCTCGAGTTTGTTCCCCGGCATCCGGACAAACGTGTTGGGCTCCGGAAAATAAACCGACCGGGAGTCGACTCCGGCCAGCGCCTGCCGTACGTCGAGGTCCAGCTGCGCGGCCCGATTGGCGAGGTCTCCGTCCTCCGGCCGGACGTGGTACCCGCCGCTGAGCACCTCTGGCGGACCCTCGGGATTTTGCCGGACCGCAGTGTCGACCGCGTCGAACAACGGCCCGGTGCGGGTGTTGAGGGAATGGACGTCGGCGTCGCCGGTGTGCAGGTAGACCTCGCTGTCGCCACCGGCTTCCCGGATCTGCCCGACGAGCTTTTCCGTGACCGGATTGCGGGCGATCGTTTCGCGGATGCCGCCGTAGGGGATGGTCTTCTGGTCGATCTTCGGGTTGCTCGGGTGTTTCCAGGTGAACCCGATAATTGCTACCGAGAAACGGTTGTCCCAGGTATTCTGGAAGTGCTGGATTTTCTGGGTGATCGCTTGTTCTGAGCCCGGTGTGCCGTTGATGCCGATGACGAGGGCGAATCGTCCGTCGGAGGAGTTTCCGGTGAACCCGGTGGAGTACTTCTCCGCGAGGGCGTGGAGATCGTCGCCTGGGGTCGCGGCGACGGTGGCTACTACGCCGATGCTGTTCTGGTTGTTTTGGTTGCGGGTGCCGAGGTCGCCGATGATCCCGGTTTCGTGGACGACGGTGTACTTGAAGTTCTTGTGGTGCTGAGCGAAATCGGCCTTGCCGCCGGTGACCGGGGGATGCTTGCCGACGTTCGGCCCCGGTCCGGCGGGAGTCGGCTTTTTCGGGGCTGCCACCGGGGTGTGAAGGGATGGGGTGGCTTTCTTGGGTGCCGCGACGGGAGTGTGGAGGGACGGCTGAGGTCCCTTGGGTGGGGCGAGGGGAGTGTGGAGTGATGGGTTGCCGGGCTTCTTCGGCGCGGCGACGGGGGCGTGGCGATTCGAGGTGGCGCCGTCGCCGGGTCGCGGGGCGGGGGTGGGGTTGATCGGCTTTGCCGCGGGTGGGGCCGGGCTGGTCTTGGGGGATTGGGGGGTGGAGTCGGCTGGAGCCGGTTCGGCGGCGGGTTTTGCGCTGGTGGCTGGGTTGGCCGAAGTGGTGGTGTTCTGGCTGGTGGCGGTGTTCGAGTCGGTGATGGGGCGCTGGCTGGCCGCCGGGTTGGGGGAAGTCGTGGAGTTTCGGCTGGCAGCTGGGGCCGGGGAGATGGTGGGTGCCTGACTGGTGCTCGGGGCGGGGCCGGCGGATGGGGTCGCACCGGGCGTGGGGTTCGGGGAAGCGTTGTCCGAGGGGGACGGGTGGCTGGACGAGGCCGGGCCGATCGCCGCGGGGTTCGGGGAGGCGGTGGACGTCTGACCCGGGGCCGGGGTCGGGGCAGCGTTCGGGGTGGCGACCGGGGCCGGATTGAGGGAGGGACTCGGCGTTGGACCGGCCGTGGCGCGCGGCTTCGGGATGGAGTTGGCGAGTGAGTCCGTGCCGGGGGTGGCATTCCGGTTCGGGCTTGGGTTGCCGGCAGTGTCCGGGTTCGAGCCCGGCTTCGGGCGCGGACTTCCAGCTGAGGTGGGGTCGGCAGCTCGGTCCGGGTTCGGATGGGCGTTCGAGCCTGGGTTGCTGGCTGGGTTCTGGGTGGCTGGGGCCGGGGTCGGATCAGCCGCGGGGTTCGGGCCCAGGTTCGCAGCAGGGCTCGGGCTGGGCTGCGTGCCGGGGCTCGGCTGGGCGGCTGGGCCTGGAGTAACGGCTGGGTTCGGGCTGTTTGAGACTGGGGTGGCGGCTGGGTTCGGGCTGTTTGAGATCGGGCTTGCGGCTGGGTTCGGGTCGGTGTTCGCCGCCGGAGTGGTGGTGTGGTTGAGGCTGCCGGGGGTCGGGTCGGGGCTGGCGGCCGAGGTTCGGATCGGGGTGGGGAAGGCGTGCGACGGGCTGGGGCCGTCGACAGTGGTCTTCGGGGAGGGGCTCGGGGTTGAGTCGATGCCTTTGACGCTGGTCGACGTCGGCGGCGGTACCGGCTTGGGCTGCGGGGTGGCGGAGTCGGGGTTGGCGGACGGACTCTGGCTCGTGCTCGGGGCTGGGCCAGCGGATGGGGTCGCCCCGGGGGTGGGGTTCGGGGAAGCGTTGCCCACGGGGGACGAGTGGCCGGATGGGGCCGGGCCGATCGCCGTGGGGTTCGGGGAGTTGGGATCGGTGGCGGAGTGCGGGTTCTGGTTGCCGCCGAAGCCGGGGAGGCCGGTGTCGTGCTGGGTTGGCGAGACGGCGTTGTTGCCAGCTGTCTGGCCGCCGTTTGTGCTGGGGGAGTTCGAGGTTCCGGTGGCGACGGAGTCGGGTGTGGACGGTGGCGGGGGTGTGGTCTTGACCGAGTCCGGCATGGGCGGGGCGGCGTTGTGCCCGGTGCCGTTCGCGCCCTGGTTGCCGGGGCCCGGATTGGAGTGGGGGTTGCTCTGGTTTCCGGGGGCGGTGTTCGGGTCGGGGTTGGCGGCTGAGGGGTTCTGACCGCCGGTGGTGGGTCCGCCCTGGTTTTCGGTGCTGGGGTTGGTGACGGGAGGGTTGCCGGGCGAGCCGGGGCCTTGGGCGGGGCCCCCAGCCGGGCCGGTTGCGGGCGTGTTGCCGCTGGGGGTGTCCGCTGGGTCTGGGGTGCTCGTGGAGTTGCCAGCTGACTCAGGGCTGCCTGGCGAAGTCGGGTGGTCTGTGGAGCCGTCGGCTGAGCTGGGGTTTCCCGGGGGAGGGGTGTTGGCGTTGCCGGGCGACTGCTGGTTGCTCGGGTTCGCCGGACTGGAGTTGCCTGCGGAGTTCGGGTCTCCGGGTGACGGATTGCCGCTCGTCGAGTGCGAGCCCGTCGCGGAGTTGCCCGCGGGCTCGGGGACGCTGCTCGAGTTGGAGCCGGTCGAGGGATTCGGGTTGGGGTTGCCGGGCAAAGGGGAGTTGTTCGCGGCGTTTGAGGGGCTGCCGTTCGTTGAGCCGCCGGTGGTGTTCGAGTTGCCTGGAGTCGAGTTGCTGGTGCCGGAGTTGTGGGTGCCGCCTTGGCCAACGTCGCCGTTGCCGCTGGAAGTGTTGGTGCCGGAATCGTTGGTGCCTCCGGGACCAGCCTCGCCATGCCCCTCGGAGCCAGTGCTGCTGGGACTGGCGGGGTCGTTGGCACCGCCGGGGCCATTGCCCCCGCGGCCGGGGTCGATACCGGCATGCTCGCCGGAGCCGTTGGCGCCGCCAGGACCGGTGCCGCTGTGCCCGCCGGAGCCGTTGCCGCCGCCAGGACCGGTGCCCCGGGATCCATTGCCACCAGAGCCGCCATCTCCTACACCCCCGGTGCCGTCGGCACCACCAGGACCGCCATCCCCGAGCCCCCCAGAACCGTCAGGTGCGTTCGGGCCGTTCACCGGGGCCACCTTGATATTCCCGGTCCCGCTGTCCCCGCCCGGGTCGTTCGGCCCCTTCCCCTCACCGCCGCCGTCGTTGCCGCCGTTGGTGAGTTTGTCGTGGAGGCTCTGGCCTGCGTGGTGGGCTCCGTGGGTGGCGGCGCCGCTTAACCCGCCGTTCAGGGCTCCCCAGCCCAGGCTGTCCAGGTCTCCGCCGAACAGGGCCGCGCCGGACAGGCCCACTACCACCTCGGTGGCTGCTTCCACTCCGGCTGCGCCGAAGACGTTGTGGCCCCATTTTCCCAGACCGCTGTGCGCGCCGGCGGCGAACGCCCCGCCGAGTCCGCCCAGTGCCGCGTTTTGGCCGATTTGTTTCCAGTCGAAGCCGTCTCGGTTGCCTTGCGCTATTTGGATGAATTCGGCCAGCATTTCCTCTGCCGCCTCTTCAGCGGCTTCCTGCGCGGCCTCTCGCCCGACCCTCGACAGCAGGCTCATCAGCCGCGACATCAGCGAGCGTTCGATTTGCATCACGGCGGTTCGCCCGGCTGCCCAGATGCCGGGGATCAACGGGGCGGTGAACGGGTTCGTCATCGCCCAGATCAGGTCCGCGGCGGTGACCGCGATGGAGATCAGGATGCCGTATTTCGCGTTTTCCACGTTCAGCGCGTATTCGCGCAGCGCGGCGGCTTGCTGCTGGGCCCGGTAGGAGAAACCGGCGCCCATGGTGCTGAGTTTGTTGGCGTGGTTCGCGAAATTGGTCGCTACCTCGCCGCCTACATTGGACACTACCTGTTCCGCCAGCTGGCTGAAACCGGTCCCGGCGGCGGAAATCTCCGCCGCTACCCGGTCCCATTCGGCGGCCAGTTCGCGGGCCTTGTCCTCGTCGCCCTGCGGCCAGGCGTCGCCCGCGATGATGTAGAACACCCAGTTCAGGCTGGGGTCCACCATGAGACTCATCGCGGGGGCACCTCCTCGGGGCGCGGAAAATCAGGGACGGGGGTTTTCCGGGGCGGCCGGCGGTTGCGCGGGGAGCGGCTTCGCCGGTTCCCGGCCCACGGTTTCGCCTTCGACCGCGTGCGCCGGCTTTTCCGAGCGGACGAAGACCTTCGCCGGTCGCAGTGCGGTGGCCTCCGCGTCCCGAGTGACCACCAGCCGTTCGAGCGACCGGCGCTTCAACCGCTGAGGCTGCTCGTCCGGCAGGGGTTCCGTTCCGCGGTCCGGGATGCGCGCCCGGACGCTCTTGGCCGCCGTCCAGCCGTCGCCGTCTTCCGTTTCCTGGTTTCTGCCGAGGAGTTTGCCCTGGATCCGCACCCCGCGCCGGTATTCGGACGGCGGCGCGTCGGAGCCGCCCGGGTCGGTCTTGTGCACTTTGCCGTTCAGGTCAGTGAAGTTCTTGAACAGGGCGTTCGACCCGTCGTAAGCGCCCTGGTCGGCCTCGCGGAACGACGTGGCCATGTCGGCGATCGCGTCGCGGGTCGCTTCCACCGCCAGCGCCCAGGCGTTGATGCCGTTGTAGATCTCGGCCGCGGACTGGCTGTGCGTTTTGGAGAATTCGTTGCCGTTCTTGTCGTTTCCGGCCGCGTCCTGGATCCGGCCGGGGTTCGCCAGGCTTTGCACGCGCTGGGCCAGCGTGCGCAGTTCGGCGCTTTTGCCGTCGAAACCGTCGCGGCCGCCGTCCAGGCCGTCGGCGTCGACGAAAAATTGGTCGGTCACGGCAGGGTCCCTTCGTCGAATCCCGGCACTCGCGCCGAGAACAGGGCGTTGACGTCCACTTTCCCGCTCATCAGCTCCTGCGCGGAAATGCCCGGCGGCAGCATGGGAGCCAGCATTTCCGCGGCCGCGGCGACGGATTTCTGCCGGGCGGCGGAAACGGTCTGCACGATCACCGACGCCAGTTCCGCCGGTGCCATGCGTTTGTAGGCGCTGGTGGGGAAGGAAAGCGCGGTCAATTCGCCGGTCCGGCCGACGGTCGCGGTCACCTCGCGGCGGGCGGAAGTGACGGTGCTGGTGGCGGTTTCGACGTCCTGGCGGGCTTGGTCGAAGTGGTCGCGCTGGTGCTGATAAGCCGCCATCGCGTCTTCGAGCATCTTCTCGTGGTGCGAACTCATCGGTCTCCTCCCGAAGGTCAGCCGACCGAGGCCAGGCCCGGCCCGAGGGCCAGTGCTCCGGTGTCGGGCGGGCGGATGCCGCGCAGGTCGGCGGCGGCGAGCGTGCGGGACGCGGCGGCGGCCGACAGCGTGCGGGCCAGTTCGTGCGCGGCGTACGCGGTGTGGTCGGACGCGGCGGACAACTCGTGGGCGAGTGCGGCGCGGACGTCGTCGGGAACCTCGTGCCCGCGCCGGACCAGCAAGCGCACGGCGATCTCGGCGAGTTCGTCCACTGTGTACTCGTCGAGTTGCCAGCCGTACGGGAAGGCGTCGCGCAGGGCGGGCAGCTGGGCGAGCAGTTCGCCGACGCGGTCGCTTTCGCCGGTGAACACCACGACCGGGTCGGCCGGGCGGCGGGCGATCATTCCGGCCAGAGCTTCCAAGGCTTCGATGCCGGGGGTGTGCGGCGAGGTGTCCCAGTCGCCGTCCAGATCGACGACCAAGGTGCCGCCGGACGCGTCCTCCACCGCGGCCCGGACCAGGTGTTCGGCTTGGCCCGGCCACTGCGGCGACAGTTCTTCGGCGAGATTTCGGCGCACCAGCTGTCCCATCGGGGCCATCCGGAATTCGGAGAGGATTTGCGCGTACAGTTTCGCGTACTCCGAGCGCCCGGTGCCGCGTTTTCCGCTGATCACCAGGTTCGCCTGATGGCCGAGCGGTTGCCGTTCCCGGGTGAGCTTTCCGAGCTTGAGCAGCAGCCGTTCGGCGTTCTCCCGCACCGAGTTCTGGCCGACCAGCCCGCTGAGCCGTTTCCAGCCCGCGCTGGTTTTGACCGCGGCGGCCGGATCGGCGGCGACCGAAACCGTCGACTTCGCCGCGGAAGGCAGTTGTGCCAGCTCAGCCTGCAGGTCGTCGGCGGTGAGCCGGTTCAGTTCGATGTCTTTGGACGGCGGGTACAGCGCCAGCCGCGACGCCTGGTTGTTCACCATCGCCTCGAACAGCTTGCGCGCGACGCGACCATTGCCGAACGTCGAGTTCTTCGGCACCCGCTCGAAATACTCGCGCAGCGCGGCGAGCGCGTCGTCGGTCATTTCGTAGTAATGCTTGCGCGTCAGGCCGGTCGTGATGGTGACCAGTTCGTCGACGCTGTAGTTCGGGAATTCGATGGTGCGCGTGAACCGCGACGCGAGGCCGGGGTTCGACTGCAGGAACTGCTCCATCTGCTCGGAATAGCCCGCGACGATCACCACCAGCGAATCGCGCTGGTCCTCCATGATCTTCATCAGCGCGTCGATGGCCTCCTGCCCGAAGTCCGGGCCGGACCCGCCGGTCGGCGCGCTCAGCGTGTACGCCTCGTCGATGAACAGCACCCCGCCGACGGCCTTTTCCACGACCTCGGTGGTCTTGATCGCGGTGGACCCGATGTACTGGCCGACCAGGTCCTGGCGGGCCACCTCGATCAGGTGCCCCTTCGCCAGGATGCCGAGTTCGGCGAGCACGGTGCCGTACAGCCGGGCGACGGTCGTCTTGCCGGTGCCGGGCGGGCCCGCGAACACCAGATGCCGCGACATCGGCGGCATCGGCAGGCCCATCCGCTCGCGCATCTGCGACATCTTGATCAGGTTGATCAGGCCGGTGACTTCCTTCTTCACCCCGGCGAGCCCGACCAGCGCCTCCAGTTCGCCCAGCGGGCCTTCGAGCACCTCGCCGGCGGCCTCGCGCACGGTCTGCTCGGCGACCCCGGGATCGGACGGCGGGCCGGCGGGCACCGGTTCCGCGGTCCGGGCGGAATCGGTGCTCAGGTTGTCCACGTCCGCGTGTTCGCCGCTGACGGGTTCGCCCGAAGCGTCGTTGACCACGCAGTCGCGGATGCTGACCGGTTCGGTGGTTTCCACGTGGAAGCCGTCCTCGCCCGCGCCGAGGATCTCGCATTCGGTGAAGGACGCGCGAGCGGCGACGTACACCCCGTTGCCGCGCGCATCGCGCACCCGGCAGCGGGAAGCGGTCAGCGCCGAACCGACGGTGATCCCGTCCCCGGCCGAACCGATGATCTCGCAGTCCTGCAAGGAAATTTCCGCGGTTCCGGAAAGGTGCAAGCCGCCGCCGCGCACCTGCACCGACTTCGCCGACGACGGCGCGCTCGAGGCGAACGACACCGCCTTGCCCGCGGTGGAATCGACCCGGAGGTCGGTCACGGTCAGCCGCGCGTCCTCGGTGACCTCCAGGCCGCTTTCCCGGCCGCTGTCGACGGCGGCGTCCGAAAGATCCAAAGCGGACTGTCCGGAAAGGACGATCCCGTCACCGCGCTCCGGCGTCATCCGCAATCCGCGGACAGCGACCGCGGATTCCGCACCGACCGACATCGCGGTGTGCGTGGAGCCCCGCACGGTCGCGCGTTCGAACCGCGGCCGCGCCTGGCCGTCGACCAGGATCGTGACCGGAGACCCCTCGAAGGTGCAGTCCACGAACTGCGGCGCGGCGGATCCGGTGGCCTGCACCGCGTTCGCGCCCGCCCCGGCGAACACGCAGTCCCGCAACACCGGCTCGGCGGCCGCGGCGATGTGCGCGGCCTGCATCGGCGCGGCCCGGAACTCCGACGACGCCACGGAAACCCGGCCCTTGCTGGTCACGTACAGGTCGACGTTCGCGCTGTCCCGCACGGTCAGCCCGGTGATCGTCGCGCGCCCCTGCTGTTCCACGACCATCGCCGGTTTCCGCGCGCCGACGATTTCGCATTGGTCGACAATCGCGACCGCCTCGCCGTTCACGCACACCCCGTTGCCCGCCGCACCCCGTACCGTGCAGCGCCGCAGCAGCACCGAACCGGTCTCGGCCGCCACGACCCCGGACGACGCGGCGTCGACGATCTCAGTGTCCTCAAGGGACGATTGGGCCGGCGAGGCGAGCACGACCCCGGCCCCGCCGGTGCTGGTCACCGTGCAGCCCCGCAGGGCGAGCGAACCCTCCAGCCGGGCCAGCAGCGTCGCCCACGAAGTCCCGGACACCCGGCAGCCGTCCAGCGCCGCCTCGCCGCGGACCACGTCCACGGTGACCAGCTGGTCGTCGAGGCCGGTGAGAACGAACCCGCTGAGCTGCACCGCCTCGGCGTTCGCGACGAGCACGCTCCCGGTGGCCGCCACGATCTCCGCCGTGCCCGGTTCGGCCACCAGCGACACCATCCGGTCCACCACGAGGTTCTCCTCGTACCGGCCGGGGCGCACGCTGATCGTCGCCCCCGGCTGCGCCTGCGCCAGCGCCGCGCCGATGGTGCCGAACGCACCCGGCCGGTCGCCG
Organism: Amycolatopsis sp. VS8301801F10; assembly: GCF_046195355.1. Classification (NCBI taxonomy): domain Bacteria; kingdom Bacillati; phylum Actinomycetota; class Actinomycetes; order Pseudonocardiales; family Pseudonocardiaceae; genus Amycolatopsis; species Amycolatopsis sp. VS8301801F10. Next base: position 4,683,439 of record NZ_CP176065.1, read on the forward strand.
CCGACCACGAGCAGCTGTCGGTTCATCGTCTCCGCCTCTCCGCACTCACGCCAGGCCGGGGAGCGCCCCGAACCGCTCCGCCGCCTGCTCGTCCATCACGGTCCGGACCAGGTCCTCGCCCGCTTCCGCCCACGTCCGCAGCGTCTGCCGGAGCGAGTCGACCGCCAGCTCGTCCAGCGCCGCCCGGTCGTTCGCCACCCGGCCGGTCTCGTCGATCTCGCTCGCGGTCAGCTCCCGCAGCAGCACCGCGCCGCGCGAGCCCGGCGCCGGTTCGCGCGTTTCCAGCACCTTGAAACTGGTGCCGGGCACGAACAGCACGCGGTTTTCGACGCCGCCCTCGGCCGGTTCCAGCAATTTGGTGCGCCGCCCGGTGATCGACCACACCAGCACGTCCGTCTCGCCGTCCACAGTGGACGAAGGCTGGGTCAGCGCGTTGAGGAAACCCCATTCGGTCAGCACTTTCCGCCCGTCCAGCAGCGGCCACGCGGACGGCGGCAGCGCGGCGGCGAACGTCGCCGGACCGCGATGCGAGGGCAGCCTGCTCAGCCCGGCCACGACGCACCGCGCGACCGGCACGTGCGGGCCGTTCGCGCCGCGCCGCAGTCCGGCGTCGATCGTCGATCCCTTGGGGGACAGGTAAAGCTGCACGGCCACCGCGTCGGTCAGCACCTCGGCCGAGGACGAGGTCGACAGCACGCCCTGGAATCCCGGGTGCTCGGACAGGATCCGCGCGACGGTGTTCGACATCAGGCCGTATTCCGCACCGAGCGATTTGCGCAGCCACTGGCGTTCCTTGTCCGCCCCGCGCTGGGGCAGCAGGGCGGTCGCTTCCGCGCTGGGGGTCTCCTGGAACCGCAGCGCGGCCGGCGGCTTCTCGGGTGCGGCGACCGGCGGTTCGACCGGCTTGGCCGGGGCGACCTCGGCCGGAGCGAGGTGCGTGATCGGCTTCGCCGCCGGAGGAGCTGCCGACACTTTGACCGGCGAAGCGGCCGGAGGAGCTGCCGGCGCCTTGACCGGCGAAGCGGCCGGAGTTTCGGTCTTCACCGGCGCGGGAGCCGGAGCGGGAGCGGCGATCGCCCCGGGAACCTCCGTCGGCGCGGCGATCCCCAGTGCCGCCGGAGCCGCGGGCAGGTACGCCGGCGGAGGAGCCGCGGCCGCGGCCGGCGCCGGATTCCCGGACTCGATCGCGTCCAGCGCCCGAGCCGCCGCTCGCGGCCGCGCACGTTCGGCGAGCAGCGCGGCAGCGGGCAGCACCCGGCTCATCCGGCGAGTCTCCTCGTCCAGCCGGGCCAGCAGATCCTCGGCCAGCAACCGCATCCGCGCCGCCGAGCCCTCGTCCGCCGCGTCGAAGGCGAGGTTGTGCACCGCGGCGTCGAGCGCGATCTCGCGAACCGCGGCCGTCGACGGACCGTCCTGCGGCGGACGCACCAGCAGGCCCGACTGCACGACCTCCACCACCGCGTCCGGCGAGTACCAGTACACCGCGGGCGAGATCTGGTCGAGCCCGTGGACCGGCGGACGGTGCGAAAGCAGGTGCGGCAACGGCGTTTCGTCGCCCGAGCGCGGTTCGTAGCCGAGTTCGGCGGCGAACGGACGCCAGCCGAACCGTCCGTCGGGCAGCACGGTGCGCAGGGTCGGCAGCTGCGGCGAACCGACCGGCACGCCCGCGTAGAACGCGACCGGCTTGCCGAGCAGATCGGCCAGCGCCTGCCCGGTCGAGGCCTCGCCGGGCACCGACATCGGGCCGTACTGCACGAACCGCGCCTTGGCCGCCACCTTGTCCGGAAGCTGCACCCACAGCCGGGCCGCGTCGTCCAGGGCCAGCGGCGGGCAGCCGGGGCAGCCCAGCACGATCGTCATGGTGTCGTGCTGCGCGGGCATCCGGGAGATCAGCGCGCGGCGGTGGTGCCGCTGCGGAGCGTCGAACCCGACCGGGCGGATCCACAGGCCGCCCGGGAGAGGTTCGGCGACGCCGCGCGAACTCGTCGGCGTCAGCTCGGCGGCGATCCCGGAATCCCAAGCCGGGCGCGGGAACCGCTTCGCCTCCCAGGCCGGCGGGCGGCCCGGCCGGAAGCGCACCCAGCCGCCGCCGCGTCCGGCGTGGACGAACAGCGCGCCGCCCGCGCTCGGGATCACCGAACCGTCCGGCGCGAGCACCGGGCGGTTGATCCGCTCGGCCAGCCACTGCCCGGCCAGCGCGGTGGTCTCGCGCGAACGGCCGCCGATCACCAGCCGCACCCCGCGGCGGCGCCGGGGGAGCGCCTTGGCCACCGATTCCCACATCGCGATCGGCGAGTCCACCGGCAAGTCCACCACGACCAGGTCGTGCTCGGGGTCGGCCGCGACGCCGAGCGCGAGCGACTGCGCCTCGCCGGTCATCCCCTCGGCGAGATGCACGACCAGCGCGTTGCCCACGGTCTTCTTCTCCAGTGCGCTGTCGCCGCGCCGGATCAGCGAGAGTTCCATGGCTGCCCTCCTTCCGCTCAGGCGTGGCGGCCGGCGGCGGGCGCCGCCCCGCCGGTGTGGTGCGCGATCAGCCCGTACACGAAGAACCCGACCGCGATCAGCAGGCCGAGCACGAGCCCGACCAGCAGCCCGACCCAGGCCCGCCGGGCGGGCACGTCGAGGTGGCTCGCGTCGCCGAGCACCAGTGCCGAGGTCATCCGCCCGATCAGGAACGAATACGCCTCGACGTGGTCCTTCTGCGTCTGCACCAGTGCACCTCTCCTTCGCTCATCCGGTGAGCCCGACGGCCCACGCGTAGACGCCGAACAACTGCAGCAGGATCGGGACCATCGCCACCGCGCTCAGCGTTTCCAGCCAGTTCGCCAGATGCCCCCAGATCGGCAGGAGCCGCCGCGGCGGCGGGCGCAGCATCGCCAGCAGGAGCAGGAAGAACACCAGGCACAGCCCGGCCGCGCAGGCGCCGCGCCACGCCGTGGGCAGCGGCTGGATCAGCGACAGCCCGAGCAGCACGAGTCCGAGCGCGCCGGCGACCGCGAGCGGAACCCGCTGCCACGCGCCGAGCAGCGCCCGCGACCGCATCAGCACCGCCGCGGAAACCAGCCCGCCGAGGATGGCCGGGAACAGCCCGTGCCCGATCAGGAACGGGAAGCAGCCGGTGAAGATCGCGGCGGCGGCGAGACAGGCGATGGTGAGGTAGCCGTCGGCGTACCCGGTCTGGCGCACCATCCGCGCGGCCGGCATCGGCTCGATGTCGTACTGCAGCTCCCCGGCCGAACGCGGCAGCTGCGGGCCGCGGATGCGGGCGAACCGGATGCCGATCCGCGGCGCGAACACCATCAGCCCGACCAGCACGAACGACACCAGCCCGGCCGCCTGCTCGGTGGTGAACCCGGCGCCGAGGTGCAGCCACAGCGACAGGGCCCCGCCCAGCCCGGTCGCGACCACCGCGCCGAACGGCACGAACGGGATCGCGGGCGACCAGGCGGCCCGCCCGCCGAGCACGAGTCCGCCGGCCAGCGCGAAGGTCAGGCAGCCGGTCAGGATCGGCGTGCCTTGGAGGTCGAACGCGGGATCGAGCCCGGCCGCCGCGACCGCGCCGGCGAGGAAGGCGAACCCGCAGCCGCCGAGCCCGAGCAGCGTCAGCAGCGCTTTGTCCTCCGAACGCACCCCGGTCGCCACGGCCGCGACGAGCAGCCCGAGCGACACCACGCCGCCGCCGATCGCGGTCAGCCCGGCCGAACCCGGGTAGAGCAGCACCCTGGCCAGCACCGCGAGGGAGAAGATCGCGAACCCGAGGAACAGGCCGCGGTTGAACTCGGGGCGCCAGCGGCCGGGGTGGCGGCTCACCGCGGTGGCCATGCCGTCCGCGATGTCGTCGAAATCCAGTTCCGGCAGCGGATCAGTGCGAGGGCGCAGGTGGAATTCCTCGCCCTCCTTCCAGTCCAGCGACTCCGGAGTGCCGGACGCGTCGAGCGGTTCCTCGCCGAGCCGCTGCAGCACCCAGGCCTCGCCGAGGTCCTCGCGGCCGCCGGTGTGCTCCAGCAGCACCGGCAGCAGGCTGGTCAGCGGGACGGACATCGGCACCGCCAGGTCCGCCCGGCCCTGCGGCCCGTACACGGTGATCCGGCACAGTTCGCCGGTCGACGCGGTCATCGCACGCCCCTTTCGGTCGTCGCGAGCGGGGACCAGCCCTCGCCGGTCCGGTCGTCTTCCGCGATCGCGGTCTGCACGAGCTTCACGCCGCGGCGGGTCACCAGCTGCGCGCGCCCGGCGGGCAGCTGCCGCGGGGCCGCCTCGCCGAGGAACTTGCCCTCCTCCTTGGGATAGGAGAAGACCACGCCCGGGCTGCCCAGCTCCCAGATCCGGCGGACCACGGAGTCGCTCAGCGCGCGCATCGCGCCGGACGTGCTGCGGCTGAGGATCAGGTGGAAGCCGATGTAGGAACCCTGCGACAGCAACGACAACAGCGGTTCCAGCGGCGAGCCCATGCCGCTGGTGAGCAGCTGGTAGTCGTCGACCACGAAGAACAGCCGGGGGCCGGTCCACCAGTCGCGGCGCTTGAGCCGGTCCGCGGTGATGGTCTGGTCCGGCACCCGCGGGGTGAGCGAAACGCCGGCCTGCCGCGCCAGTTCCTGCAGCGCCTCGGTGGTGGTCGCGTACCCGACGCGGTACGCCTCGGGCACTTCGGCGTCCAGCTGGCGGCTCGGGTCGGCCAGCACGATCTTCGCCTCGCTCGGCGAGTAGCGGTTGAGCACCGAGCGCAGGACGACCCGCAGCAGGTTGGTCTTGCCGGTTTCGTTGTCGCCGAAGGCGAGCAGGTGCGGAGTGGCGGCGAAGTCGTGCCACACCGGCAGCAGCCGCTGCTCGTCCTGGCCGAGCGCGACCCGCAGGTCGCCGTCCGGCGCGGGCAGCTGCGCCATCGGCAGTTTCGCGGGAAGCAGCCGCACTGCCGGAGCCGGGGCGCCCGGCCAGAAGAGGCGGACCTCTTCGGCGACCGCCTTGGTTGCCGCGGCGAGGTCCTCGGTGTTCCCGCTGCCGTCCATCCGCGGCAGGCCGGCGAGGAAGTGCAGGCCGTCCGGGGTCAGGCCGCGGCCCGGCTGGTTCGGCACGGTTTTCGCTTTGCGGGAGCCGATTTCCGACTCCATCGGGTCGCCCAGCCGCAGTTCGAACCGGGTCTGCAGCAGGTCGCGCAGGTACGGCCGGATCTCCGACCAGCGGGTCGCGCCGATCGCCACGTGCACGCCGAAGGACAGCCCGCGCGAGGCCAGCTCGCCGATCTTCTGCTCCAGCTCGCTGTAGTCGTTCTTGAGGCTGTACCAGCCGTCGACCACCAGGAAGACGTCGCCGAACGGGTCCTCGATCCGGCCGCTGCGGCGCAGCGCGCGGTAGGCGTCCATGGATTCGATGCCGTGCTCGGAGAACAGCGTCTCGCGGCCCTCCATGACCTGCGAGATTTCCTCGATGGTCCGGACGACGCGGTCGCGTTCGAGCCGGGTGGCCACCGATCCGACGTGCGGCAGCCCGGACAGCGACATGATCCCGCCGCCGCCGAAGTCCAGCCCGTAGAACTGGACCTCCTTCGGGGTGTGCGTCATCGCCAGCGCCAGCACGAGCGTGCGCAGCAAAGTCGACTTGCCGGTCTTCGGCCCGCCGACCACCGCGACGTGCCCGGCCGCCGACGACAGGTCCGCCGTCAGCAGCTCGCGCACCTGCTCGAACGGCCGGTCGATCATCCCCATCGGCACCCGGAGCCTGCCCCAGTGCGCCGGGTCCTGCACCGCCATCCCGCGCTCCGGGTCCGGCAGCACGCTCGGCAGCAGCGAGTCGAGGCTCGGCGATTCGGCCAGCGGCGGCAGCCACACCTGGCGCGCGGCCGGGCCCGCGCCGGTCAGCCGGTCGATGAACGCGTCGGCGAGCGTCGGGCCGCCCGGCACGGCGGCTTCCAGAGCGTCCGCGTCGGAAGGTTTCCCGGCCGGTTCCGGTTCGTCGTCGCGGATGATCAGCTTCGCCGGGTGGGCCTCGGTGCGGAACGGGACGACCTCCCGGCTGGCCCTCGCCGCGGCCACCGCGGAGTTGTCGCCGTTGCCCGCGGGGACCGGGCCGGAGACGTAAGCGGCCTTGAACCGCACCAGGTTCGTGGTGTCGATCTTCAGGTAGCCGTTGCCCGGTTCCGGCGGCAGTTCGTAGGCGCTGCCCGCGCCGATCACGCTGCGGGACTCCATCGAGGAGAAGGTGCGCAGCGCGATCCGGTACGACAGATGGCCTTCGACGCGGTGGATGCGGCCCTCGTCGAGCCGCTGCGAGGCGAGCAGCAGGTGCACGCCGAGGCTGCGGCCCAGCCGTCCGACGGAGACGAACAGCTCCATGAACTCCGGCTTCGCGCTCAGCAGTTCGGAGAACTCGTCCACGACCAGGAACAGCGTCGGCATCGGGGCCAGCTGCTCGCCGGCCGCGCGCGCCTTTTCGTATTCGTACAGCGACGGGTAGCCGCTGGCGCGCAGTTGTTCCTGCCGCCGCACCATTTCGCCGTTGAGCGAGTCCTGCATGCGGTCGACCAGCGGCAGTTCGTCGGCGAGGTTGGTGATCGTCGCCGAGGTGTGCGGAAGCCGGTCCATGCCGAGGAACGTCGCGCCGCCCTTGAAGTCCACGAGGACGAAGTTGAGGATCTCCGACGAATGCGTCGCGGCGAGCCCGAGCACGAGCGTGCGCAGCAGCTCCGACTTGCCCGACCCGGTCGCGCCGATCAGCATCCCGTGCGGGCCCATGCCGCCCTGCGCGGATTCCTTCAGGTCCAGTTCGACGATCTCGCCGTCTTCGGTGACGCCGATCGGCACCGACATCCGGGCCCGCTGCGCCATCCGCGGCCGCCACTGGGCCGGGACGTCGAAGGTGTGCACGTCCTTGATGCCGAGCAGCGCGGTCAGGCCGAAGTCGCTTTCCAGCGGCTGGTCGGCGATCTCCAGGGTGCCGCTGGTGCGTTTCGGCGCGAGCAGCCGGGCGAGCCCTTCGGCCTGGGTGACCGAAAGCTCGTCCCGGGCCGCCGAACCGGCCCCGCTGCCCGCCGGGAACTCGACCAGCTCGTCCTTTGCGGTCAGCCGCAGCACCTTGGGACCGCCGGGAAGCGCGCCGGTGACGTCGAGGAGCACCACGTTGCGCAGGCCCGCGCCGACCAGCCGCGAGGACTCCGGGATCGTCGCCAGGTGCGCGACGACCACTACGAACGGTTCGGTCGTCGTCGGCCCGACGGCCTTGTCGTGGTCGTCGCGGTCGGCCACGTCCGGGCCGAGGAGGTCCATCAGCTCGTCGTGGTCGGCGGCCAGCAGCCGCAGCGGGCCCGCCGCGTCGCGCAGGGTCGGATGGTTGTTGTGCGGCAGCCACTTCACCCAGTCCCACTGCGCCTGCGCGGCCTCCGTGGTGAGCACCGCCAGCCGCAGTTCGTCCGGCGAATGGAAGGCGACCAGCTGCGCGAGCATCGCCCGGACCAGCGCGACGGCCGCGTCCGGATCGCCGTCGAACTCGATGCTGGTGAAGCTGCGCAGGCCCACCGCGATCGGGATGCCGGACAGCGTGCGGTAGGTCTCGGTGAACCGGCGCAGCGAGATCGCCGACAGCGGTTCGAGGTCCTCGATCGGCTTGGTCACCGGCGGCACCAGCTCCAGCGCCGACTGCTGCGTGCCCAGTCCGATCCGAACTCGTGCGAAGTCCTCGTGGCTGATCCGGCGCTCCCACAGCCGCGGCCCCATCGCGAGCGACCACAGCGAATCCGGGGCGGGGTTGTTCCAGGCCACCGCGTGCCGCTGGTCCTCGGCGGTCGAACGCGCCCGCTCCCGGACCTGCCCGAGGTAGCGCAGGTAGTCCCGCCGCTCGGCCTGCATCTTGCGCTTGCGCTCGGCGGCCGCGCGGGACAGCTGCCCGAGGCTCATCGCGATCATGGACACGCCCATGCCGCCGCCGATCACGTAGGTGAACGGCGAACTGCCCGCGACTCCGGAGAACGCCAGCACCATCACCAGCGACCCGATGGCCATCGGCAGCATCATCAGCAGCGAGTTGAAATCGCGCGCCGCCGGCTCCGCCATGACGGGCGGTTCCTGCAGTTCTTCCTGCCCCTCGGGCATTTCCGGACCTGCCGCGCGCGGTCCCCGCTTGACGGTCTCCGTGCTCATTCGAGCACCCCCGGCGTCCCGCGGCGCACGGGCTCGCCCCGGGCCGAATCGTCCTGCCGGAGCAGATCGGCCATGGTGCGTTCCTCTTCTTCCTCGGCCTCGTCTTCCGCGGTGTCGGCCTCGGGCTCCTGCGGTTCCGGCGCGTCGCCGCAGGTGGGCAGCTCGTCCGGGAGGATCTCGGCCGGACCGCCGCGGACCCGCTGGTAGGTGCCGAGCGAGGGGGTCTCGTCGGGGCGCCAGGGCGCGTCGGTGCGTTGGACGTGGTCGGTGGTGATTTCCTGCTTCCGGTCTTCGGCCTGGGCGGTGACTGGCAGGAGGGCGGGGAGGAAATCGTCGGTGCCTACGTCCCAGGCCGAGGTGTCCTCGGTGTCGAGAGGCTGCACCACGGCGATCCGGACGATCCCGTCGTCGGGGGTTTCCCGGCCGGTGTTCGGGGTGACTGTCCTTTCCGGACGGTCTTCGCCCCGCTGCGGGGCCGCCTTCTGCTGGGAGTCCACAGTGGACCATGGGGCTGGGCTGGCGGGCGGGGTTTCGCCTTGCTCGTTGGGGAGTCCGGAGTCGGCTGGGGTGTTCGTTGCCCAGGGTTCCCGGACGTTGCCGAGCAGCCCGGCGGAGTCGGGGCGGTCGGCGGGGGTGTTCGCCGCGGTGCCTGCGGCGCCGGGCGGGACCAGCGCTGCTGGTGGCTGCGGGGTCCAGTTGGCTGGGGTGCTCGGCGGGGTTTCGGCTTGGGCGTTTCCGATGCCGATGGGTGTGCTTGCGGTCCAGGGTTCTTGGATGTTGCCGAGCAGTCCGGCGGAGTCGGGGCGGTCGGCGGGGGTGTTCGCCGTGGTGCCTTCGGTGCCGGGTTCCTGGGCCTGGTGGTCTTTGGCCCAGCCGGTTGCGGTGCTTGGCGGGGTTTCGCCTTGGGCGTTGGGGTTTCCGCCGCCGATCGGCGTGCTTGCGGTCCACGGTTCTCGGACGTCACCGAGAAGCCCGGCCGAGTCGGGTCGTTCGGCGGGTGTGTTCGTTGCGCCTCCGGTGCTTGCTGGCGGAGCCATGGGCATGCTGGGGCCTTGGGGCTCTTGGTTTTGTGCCCAGCCAGTTGCGGTGCTGGGCGGGGTTTCGCCTTGGGCGGTGGGGTTTCCGACGCCGATCGGCATGCTGGCAGTCCACGGTTCTTGGACGTTGCCGAGCAATCCGGCGGAGTCGGGTCGTTCGGCGGCGGGCGGGTTCAGGCCGCCGTTGCCGCCCGGCGGCATCATCGGCGGGGTGCCCGGAGGCGGGAGCTGTTGTTCATGGTTTCCGAGGGCGTCCGGAAGTTTCGGAAGGGCGCTCTCGCCGAGGTCCTTCGCGCCCGGACCACCGACGCCTGCCGGTGGCGGGGCCCATTCGGCGGAGTGCAGTGGCGGGGTGTCTCCGTGTGTGTCGGGGTTGCCGATGCCGTCCGGTGGCGGGCTCACCCAGGGCTTTTTGATGTTGCCGAGCAGGCCGGAGGAGTCCGGTCGTTCGGCGGCGGGGGTGTTCAGGGCGCTGCCCATGCCGCCTGGCGGAACCATGGGTGGGGTTCCGGCGCCGGGGAGTTGCTGTTGTTCGTGGTTTTGGTTGGCGACGGGGTCCGGCGGTTTCGGAAGGTCGCTCTCGCCGAGGCCGTCGACCCCTGGTCCGGCCGGTTCTCCAGCACCCGGACCGTCGTTGCCCGCTGGGGGCGGGGCCCATTCGGCGGAGTGCAGGGGCGGGGTGTCTCCGTGTGTGTCGGGGTTGCCGATGCCGTCCGGCGGTGGGCTCACCCAGGGTTTTTTGATGTTGCCGAGGAGTCCGGAGGAGTCCGGTCGTTCGGCGGCGGGCGTGTTCAGGCCGCTGCCCATGCCACCGGGAGGCACCATCGGTGGGGTACCGGCACCCGGGAGTTGCTGTTGCTCGTGGTCGCCGATCGGATCCGGCAGCTTCGGCAGGTCGCTCTCGCCCAGGCCCTTGATCGCGCCCGGGCCGCTTTCGCCAGGGCCGCCGACGCCGTCTCCGGGCCCGCCGCTCGCGCCGGGCGGCGGGGCCCACTTGGCTGAGCTGAGCGGGGGCGTGTCGCCGTGCGAGTCGGGGTTGCCGATGCCGTCCGGCGGTGGGCTCAGCCACGGTTTTTTGATGTTGCCGAGCAGGCCGGAGGAGTCCGGGCGTTCCGCGGACGGCGGGTTCAGCCCACCGCCGCCGCCCATGCCTCCCGGCGGCATCATCGGGATGCCGCCGCCGCCCGGCGTCTGGTTGCCCGGCGGGGTGTTCAGGCCCGGCGGGAGATGCGCCGGGTCGAGCGCGTTGTTCGCCAGGTTTCCGCCGGAATCTCCCGGAGGCGCCGGGATCGAAGGCGGATTCACGTGCCCGCCCGAACCGCCCGGTGGGGCGGGGATCGTGGGCGGGTTGACCTGCCCGCCCGAACCGCCCGGTGGGGCGGGGATCGAGGGCGGGCTTACGTGCCCGCCCAAGTCGCCCGGAGGAGCGGGGATCGAGGGCGGGCTTACGTGCCCGCCCAAGTCTCCCGGCGGGGCAGGAATTGAAGGCGGGTTGACGTGCCCGCCCAAATCACCCGGTGGGGCAGGAATTGAGGGCGGGTTGACGTGCCCGCCCAAATCACCCGGCGGAGCGGGAATCGAAGGCGGGTCGACCTGCCCGCCCAGGTTGTTGCCCGAGGCGCCGGGCGGGGGCGGGATCGACGGCGACTTGAGGTTGTTCCCTTCCGGTGAATCGCCCGGCGGCGGCGGAATCTGCGGGGACTTCACGCTCTTCCCCCCGCCGGTGCGGTCGCCCGGGGGCGCGGGAACGGACGGCGGCTTCACCGCGTTCCCGTTCGGCGGCGGCGGAACGGAGGCAGCGTTGATCGGCGGCGGGGCGCCGTCGCCGCCGGGACCGTTCACGTCGCCCGGCGGGGGCGGCACGGCGGCGTTCGTCAGCGGCGGCGGCACCTCGCTTCCGCCGGGACCGTTTCCGCCTCCCGGAGGCGGCGGGAGCACGGCCTGGTTCACCGGAGGCGGCGGGGGCGCGCCGTCGCCACCGCCCGGCGGCGGGGACACCGGCGGCGGTTCCGGGGCAGGCGGCGGCTGCGTCGCCGGGGACGGCGGCGGGGAAACCGGCGGGGGAGAAACCGGCGGCGGCGGGGGAGGCGTCACCGGCGGCGGGGGCGTGGGCGGCGGTGGCGGAGGCGGCGGTGGCGGAGGCGGCGGGGGCGTGTTGCCGTCGCCGCCGCCGGGCGTGGGCGGCGGGGTCGTCCTGCCCGCGTTGACGTGCACGGTGTTGTACTTCTGCGCGAGCTGGCCGGCCACCTTGCGCATGTCGTTGGTCATCATCTCGACGGCCTCGGGGAACTGCGAGATGTACGCGCGCCCGTCGCTGAGGTGGTATTTGCTGCCCTGGGCGAGGACCTGGCTGGCGTAGTAGCTGTCGATGTAGCGGATCGTGTCCTGCGCCCACTTGAGGTAGGCCGCGGAATTGACGAGGTTCGTCGGCACGTTGTTCGACCCGCCGCCGTCGCCGATCCGGTCCGCCAGATCGGAGAACTTGTTGCCCAGCGCGGTCATCATGTCCTTGAACTTCGTCGCGGCGTCGCCCTTCCACGGCCCGTTCGGCCCGGCGAGGGCGGCGGTCTGGTCCTGAATGGACTGGGCGACCATCTCGAGGTTCTGCTGCGTCTCCTGAAACACCCCGGCCGCGTCCTGAAGCGACTGCCAGTTGACGTTGCCGTAGGCCTTGTCCCGGTTGTCCTGGCCGCCCGACAGCGAACCGCCGCCGAGCACCGCCGCTTCGATCTGCTTCCACGTCAGGCCGTCGAAATCCTTCGACGGGTCACCAGTGGTGTTCTGGTTGCCGGTCTTCGTGGTGTCCGGCCAGACCCCGTTGTCGTCCGAGGTGAACCCGTTGGTGTTGTCGTCCGCCATCTTCCCTCGATCGCTTCGCACCTGAGAGACCCGGGAGAAACCCGGAAAGACCGCCGCCCGAACCGGTCAGGGTTTCTGACCGGCGCCGGTGATGTGGCCGCTGACGGTGTTGAAATACTGGTTGTAGTCGTCGGCCGACATCTTGTTGACCTCGTCGGCGCTGTCGTACGCCTTCGAGGCCTTGTTCACCGCGTCCGCCACCTCGTCGAGCGCCTTGCAGAGGTCGTGGATCGCGGTGCGGGTGGTGTCCCGCAGCGCGTTCGTGCCCTGGATCGGCTTGACGATCTTCTCCTGCGCCGTCAGGAACACGCCGGGCTTGAGCTGGATCCCGTCGAGTTTCGCCGGAAGATCCTTCAGCGGCCCGTCCGCGAGCGCCTGCATGTTCTTCGCGAACGTGCGCATCGCCTCGGTGTTGACCGCGGTGACGCCCTTGCCCGGATGCTCGGAACCGCCCGGCACCGGCGGCGGCTTGCCGACGTCGCCCGGCGGGATCCACTCGTTGGTCACGTCCGGCGGCGTCTGGTCGCCCGGGCTGTGGAACTTGCCGTCCTCCGACGTCGTCTGGTGCTTGTTCGACGTGTCGTTGTGCATCCCGTAATCGGTGTCGCCCAACGAAACCATGGCCGTCGCCCTCCTTTCTGGGTCAGTCGCGCCGAAGCGGCGGCCTCAGTTCGCGGCGAACCGCTTGGCGTTGTTGCCCTCGGTGTTCGAGGTGCCCTCGTTGATGTTGGCGAGGGTCTGCGCGGCGGCGTCGAGCGCCTGCGGCAGCGTGAGGGCGGCCTGGTGGCAGTAGGTGTAGGTCTCGTGGAACATGTCCGCCGCGACGCCGGTCCAGTTTTCGCGCTGGCCCTCGATGACCGCCTTCATCTGGTCCAGCAGCTCGGTGATCTGGTTGGACTGCTGCTTCGCCTGCCCGACGGTGTCCTGCATGGTCGCGAAGCTGATCTGGAACTGGCCCAAAGCCATGGGAGAGGTCCTTTCGTGGGAAGGAAGGGGATCAGAAGCCCTGCAGGCCGCCGCCGCCGATGACCGCGGCCGCGTTGTGCGCGGTGGAGGTGTTGTCCGAGTCCCGGCTGTCGTACTCGCTCGCCGAGATCTGCACGTTCTGCGCGAGCTCGTCCAGCTTCTGCACGATCTTGCGGACCGTCTGGTCGAACTGGCCCATCGCGGTGTTGAACACGTTCGCCGAGTCCGACCGCCAGGTGCCGAACAGCGTCTGCATGGTGCCGTCGACCTTCTGGTTCACGCCGGTGATGTTCTGCCCGGTGTCGCTGATCGTCTGCGCGCCCTTGCGCATGACGCTGGTGTCGACGCGGGCGCCGTCCTGCGAAGCCATGCTTTCTCCTCTGGTCGGGTTCTCCGGATATGACGGACTGGCATGCCAGGCCGCCGACGTCGCCGCGGATGCCCTTCGTTCGGCCGATACGACAGAGCACGGGGAGACTGCGGACTTACGGTAAGCGCCGGTCTACGGGTTGTCGCCGCGTTGTTCCCTTCTGGACACCAGTGCGCGGACGGCGGGGCAAGCCGCTCCGCCACCCGGGGGTCTCCGGGCGCGGCAACGTTTCCCGCGGGAGCCGGTTACGCACGATTGCCCGTTCAGGCACCGCGGTGTGCCCGGGTTCGCGGTTCGCGCTCATGCGAGCGGAAGTCGGGAGTGGACTTGCGGAGTCCTCTGTGGACGGAAGCCGCGACTGGCCGTGCGGGGAACCCCCGAGGGAATCCTCAGGGTTCCCCGCACGGCGTTCAGTGCTTGAGCGTGAAGGAGAAGTCGCCGGAGAGCTTGCCGCTCAGCCGGACCCCCGACACGACCTTCCCCTCGGCGAGCAGCCGCTCCACCTCGGCCCGGGCCAGGCGGCAGCCCTCGGCGATCAGCCGCACCGGCCGGACCGGGATGCGGGCCGCGAAGCCGACCGACACGTCGATCGCGTCCTGGCCCAGGTGGTCCAGACCACCCGTGTCGAGCCGCCAGGCGCCGTCCCAGTCGAGCGCGACGCGGTTGCGCCTTCGCAGGACTGGGTCCTGAAGCAGTTCGGCGGCGAGGCCAGGATCGTTGTGGTGCAAGCGATCCAGCAGTGCCGGGCGGACCGAGCGCACCTTCGCCCGTTCGAACACGGTGAGTTTCGCCGTTTCCCCGCACCCGGTGCAGAGCACGAGGAGCCAGGCGTCGACGAGTTTGTGGTTGGCGTTGACCCGGAACTTGCCGTCGGCCCGAAACCGCTGCGCCGGGCACGCATGGCAGCGCCGCCGGACGAGCGGCAGGCGAGTGGGCAGGACTGTCCAGTGATAGAGCACGGGAGTACCCCGATCCAGTGAGAATTCCGCAGCACGAAGAAGCGCGACGCACGACCGCGGCGCGCTACGAGGTCAGAGCTTGGGATGTCTCACGCGAGGTACAACGGCACGTCCTTGCCTTGCTGACACTGGCCGGGCGACAGTAGCCGCGGACGCGGGCGCGGCTCCACTGGTTTTCCGCCCCGGGCGCCGCGGGTCAGGCGTTGAGATACGCGAGCACGGCCCGCACCCGCCGGTGGTCGCCGGTGCCCGCGGACAGCCCGAGCCGCGCGAAAATGTTGCCGACGTGCTTGTTCACCGAGGTTTCCGCGATGAACAGCTTCTCGGCGATCGCGCCGTTGCCGTAGCCCTCGGCCATCAGCGCGAGCACCTCGCGTTCGCGGGGGCTGAGCACGTCGAGCGCGTTCGCGGCGAGCCGGCGCGCCATCAGCTGCGAGATGACCTCCGGGTCCATCGCGGTCCCGCCCGCCGCGACCCGGTCCATCGCCTCGCGGAATTCCTCGATCCGCCCGACCCGGTCCTTCAGCAGGTAGCCGACGCCGGACGCGCCGTTGGCCAGCAGCTCGGCCGCGTAGGCGTGCTCGACGTACTGCGACAGCATCAGCACCGGCAGACCGGGGATTTCCGCGCGCGCCGCGGCCGCCGCCCGCAGCCCCTCGTCGGTGAACCCCGGCGGCAGGCGGACGTCCAGCACCGCGATGTCGGGCCGGTGCTCCAGCAATGCGGGCAGCACGTCCGGCCCCCGCTCCAGCACGGCGCACACCTCGTGGCCGACCGTGGACAGCAGCAACGCCAGGCCCTCGCGGATGAACGCGTTGTCGTCGGCGATCACGACGCGCACGGCAGCTCCGCCCGCAGCACCGTCGGGCCGCCTTCGGGGCTGCTCAGCTCGAAGCTGCCGTCGAAGGCCGCGACGCGCCGCCGGATCCCGGCCAGCCCGGTGCCGAAGTTCTCCGCGGCGCCGCCCTTCCCGTTGTCCCGCACAGTGATCCTGATCCTTTCCCGGTCGATGCCGAGCGTAATCCACGCCCGGCCGGCCCCGCTGTGCTTGGCGACGTTCGTCAGCGCTTCGGCGACCACGAAGTAGGCCGCCGCCTCCACTGCGGCCGGGGCCGGTCCGGTGCCCGAGACGTCGACCTCGACCGGGACCGCGCCGCTCGCCGCGAGCGCCTGCACCGCGCCGGCCAGACCGCGGTCGGTCAGCAGCGGGGGATAGATCCCGCGGACGATCGTGCGCAGCGCGGCCAGCGAATGCTCGGTCAGTTCCTGTGCGTCGTCGACCAGGCGGAGCGCGGTGTCCGGCTGGTGCTGCAGGGCGTGCTTGATCAGCCCGAGCCGGAGCGAGATGGCGACGAGCCCGGCCTGGGTGCCGTCGTGCAGGTCCCGCTCGATCCGGCGCAGCTCCGCGCCGTGCGCTTCGAGGGCTTCGGCCCGGCTGACGGTCAGCTCTTCGATCCGGCGGGTTTGCTTGCTGCCGCGCGGCGGGCGCAGGAAGGCCCGGGCCAGCATCGCGTGCCCGCGCGCCAGCAGCGGCACGAGGAGGAGCAGTCCGGTCGCGTACGCCAGGCCGATGCCGGTCGCGCCGAACGCCTGGGCCCAGCTGGTGACCGGCCGGAACGTCAGGTGCGCGGCGGGCGGCAGGAGGGTCCACCAGATCGGCGCGGTGCCCCAGCAGAGCGCGCCGGACAGCAGGCTCAGGCCGACCAAGCACAGCGGCGTGCCGACGACGGTGTTGGCCGCGAGGAACGCCAGGTCCTTCCAGACCGCGCGGTCTTTGAGCACCCCGAGCGGCGAACGGGGCTCCGCGTACTTCTCGCCGACCGGAGTGCCCAGCAGCCGTTCGACCCGTTTCCGCTGCGCCCGGGCGAACCGGCGCAACACCGGCACGAGCAGGACCAGCAGCGGCAGCCCGATCCCGGCGACGCTCAGCACGAGGCTGCCCGCGGTCAGCCAGAAGAGCAGCAGGCCGCCGAGCCCGGCCGCGGCGCCGACCGCGAGGTACCGGAAGGAAACCCCGAACCCGGCGAGGTAGTCCCGCACGCTGAACGCGGGCGCCGCCGCCATCCGTCCCCCTGCCGAAGATCCGTCCCGGCGGGTGCAGTTTTCTGCACCCGCGATCTGCAGGATACGGGCTGTCCGGCGGGTTTCCGCGTCCGTAGCGTCCGGGAAAAGCACAAGCACCCGGAGGACGAAGTGGCACGCGAGAAACGGCAACGCCCGGCACCGGCAGAGACCGGAGCGCCGCCGGACGACGTGGTGTCGCTGCGGTCGGTGCGCAAGACCTACGGTTCCGGCGCGGGCGAGGTGACCGCGCTGCGCGACCTGACCGTCCGGTTCGGCCGGGGGTCGTTCACCGCGGTGATGGGCCCGTCCGGCGCGGGCAAGAGCACCTTCCTGCACTGCGCCGCCGGGCTCGACCGGCCGACCGCCGGCACGGTGCTGCTCGGCGGCACGGACCTGGCCGAGCTGGACGAGACCGGGCTGACCGTGCTGCGGCGCGAGCGCGTCGGCTTCGTCTTCCAGGCCTACAACCTGCTGGCGTCGCTGACCGTCGCGGACAATCTCGCGCTCCCGATGCGGATGGCCGGGCTGGCGCCCGACCAGGACTGGCTGGACGAGGTCGTCCGGCGCGTCGGACTGGCCGGGCGGCTGGACCGGCGCCCGGCCCAGCTGTCCGGCGGCCAGCAGCAGCGGGTGGCGATCGCCCGCGCGCTCGCGCCGCGGCCGCAGGTGGTGTTCGCCGACGAGCCGACCGGCGCGCTCGACACCCGGACCGGCCGCCAGGTGCTCGAACTGCTGCGGCAGCTCGTGGACGAGACCGGCCAGACGGTGATCATGGTGACGCACGACCCGGTGGCCGCGTCGTACGCGCACCGGGTGGTCTTCCTCGCCGACGGCGCGCTCGCCGACGAGATGGCCGAACCCGCTCCGGACCGCGTGGCCGAGCGGATGACCACGCTCGGGGAGTGGTGAGCGATGCTCGAACTGGCGGTCAAAACGCTGCGCGGGCGCGCTTCCGGTTTCGCCGGCGCGTTCGTCGCTCTGCTCGGCGCGGCCATGCTGGTCACCGCGTTCGGCATTCTCCTGCAGTCCGGCGTGGACGGCGGGGTGCCGCCGCAGCGGTACGCCGGGGTCCCGGTGGTCGTCGGCGGTGCGAAATCGTTCGAGGCAAGGGAAAACGGCAAGACCAAATCGAAACCGCTCAAGGAACCGGCGCCGCTGACCCGCGAGACGGTGCGGAAGATCGCCGGGACCGAGGGCGTCGGCTCAGTGGTGCCGGACGTGAGCTTCCCCGCGGTGCTGGGCCCGGGCGACCGCGCTCCGGCCGGGCATCCGTGGTCGAGCGCCCGGCTGGGTCCGTTCGACCTCGTCGAAGGCCGCGAACCGCGGCGGCCGGGCGAAGTGGTGCTGGACGCCGGATTGGCCAAGGACGCCGGAGCCGCGGTCCGGATCCAGACGACCAGAGCCGCCGCCGGATACCGGGTCGTCGGCGTGGCCAGACTGTCCGGTGTGGACGGAGAAATCCGCACTCCCGCGGTGTTCTTTTCCGACGCGGAAGCGGAAAGCTTGGCCGGGCGCGGAGACCGGGTGGACGCCGTCGGGGTGTTTCCCCGGCCTGGCGTCGATCCCGGCGAGCTCGCCGACCGGCTGGCCGCCGCGCTGGGCTCCGAAGCGGAGGTGGCCACCGGAGACGACCGGAGCCGCGTCGAAAACCCCGATGTCGCCTCGGCGAGCGGCACTTTGCGGGAGATCGCGGGTTCGCTCGGCGGCACGGTGCTGCTGATCGCAATTCTGGTCGTGGCCAGCACTCTCGCGTTGAGCGTCCATCAGCGTCGCCGCGAATTGGCCGTGCTGCGCGCGATCGCGGCTACTCCGCGCCAGATCTGGAAAATGCTCGCCGCGGAAGCGCTGGTGCTGTCGGTCGTCGCGTCGGCGATCGGATGCCTGCCCGGCATCCTCGCCGCACAGCTGTTGCGTGGCGCGCTCGTCCTGATCGGAGTCGTGCCGAGCGATTTCTCTTTCTCCGTGGGAATTCTGCCGATGCTGGTGGCGGTGCTCGCCGGGGTGGCGACGGCGCAGATCGCGACCTTCGCGGTGGCGTGGAAAGCCTCGTCGGTGCGCCCGGTCGAAGCATTGAGCGACGCCGCCGTCGAACCACCGGGAATCAGCGGCGGCCGCCGGACGCTCGGGGTGCTGCTGTTGCTCCTCGGCTTGGCCGCGTCGCTGCTGCCGGTGTTCTTCTCCGGCGTTTTCGCCGTGGCAGGCGCGGGCAGCGGCGGGCTGCTGATGATCATCGCGCTCCTGCTGCTGGCGCCACCGGTGGCGGCGTTCGCGACGCGGCTGCTGGCCAAGCCGATCACCCGGCGGTTCAAGGAATACGGCTTCCTCGCCGCCGCCAACACCCGCGCGAACGCACGCCGCCTGGCCGCCGGGATCGGCCCGCTGGTGCTCGGGATCGGCTTCGCCTGCGTGCAGCTGTTCATTCCGACGACCCTCGCCGCCGCGGCCGCCGACCAGGCCGCCGAGGGGAGCACCGCGCAGTACACGCTCACCGGCGCGGCGGGCGGCTTGCCGGACGACGCGGTCCGGGACGCGGCCGCGCTGCCCGGTGCGGAGGCCGCGACCGGGGTGGTGCGGGTGCAGGTGTTCGCCTCGACGAAGGTGCTCGATTCGCCGGAGATCTTCGAGTTCCCGGCGCAGGGCATCACCGTCGACAACGCGGCCAAGACGATGGATCTGGCTGTCTCCTCAGGCGATCTCGCCGATCTGGCCCCGGGAAAGGTCGCGTTGAGCGCCGGCGCGGCGAGCACCCTCGGCGGCAAAGTCGGCGACCAGATCAAGCTGACCTTGCCGGACGGCTCCGCCGCGACCCCGGCCGTGGTCGCGATTTACCAGCGCGGCATGGGTTTCGGCGACGTCACCCTGGCGCACGAGGACGTGCTCGCGCACAGCAACCGGCAGCTGAACCAGCAGATCCTCGTCCGGGCCCGCTCCGGGACGGACCTGGAACCAGTCTTGGCGGGCCTGTCCGCGAAGTACCCGGGATTGACCGTGTCCGCCAAGGCAGGCCTGTCCGAAGAACAACGCGACGCGGCGACCGCTTCGGCGCTGAGCAGCGCGTTGCCGTTGGTGCTCGTCTTCGCCTACCTCGCGCTCGCGGTCGCGAACACGCTGGTGATGACGACGCTGGCCCGCACCCGGGAGTTCGCGCTGCTGCGGCTGGTCGGGATGACGCGGGACCAGGTGTTGAAGGTGCTGCGCATCGAGGCGCTGACGGTGGTGCTGATCGCGGTGGCGGTGGGATCGGCGGTCCCGCTGATCCCGCTGGCGACGGTCAGCCTCGGCCTCACCGGGTCGCCGATCCCGAGCATCCCGCCGTTGCTGTACCTCGGGATCGTCGCCGCGACCGCGCTGGTGGGCGCCGCGTCGGTGCTGCTGCCGGCGAAGTTCGCGCTGCGCGCCCGGCCGGTGGAGGCGATCGGGACGCGCGAGTAGCCCGTGTTCGCGACGGTCAGCCCGGGCGGTTGTCCCGGGCCGCCCGGTCGAGGCCCGCGCCCCTGGTCAGCCGACCGCCGCCAGTTCGCCCGGCTCCCGCGCGGCCGCCTGCCGGGCGTA
Source organism: Amycolatopsis sp. VS8301801F10 (assembly GCF_046195355.1). Taxonomy (NCBI): domain Bacteria; kingdom Bacillati; phylum Actinomycetota; class Actinomycetes; order Pseudonocardiales; family Pseudonocardiaceae; genus Amycolatopsis; species Amycolatopsis sp. VS8301801F10. The sequence continues at coordinate 4,703,378 of NZ_CP176065.1, forward strand.
CCGGCGCGCCATCGCCGCGCACACGATCAGCTGAATCTGGTGGAACAGCATCAGCGGCAGCACGATCAGCCCGACCTCGGCGTGCCCGAACAGCACCGTCGCCATCGGCAGGCCGCTCGCGAGGCTCTTCTTCGAACCGCAGAACATGATCGTGATCCGGTCCGCGCGGTCGAAGCCGAGCAGCCGCGCGCCGCCGCTCGTCGCGCCGAGCACGGCCGCCAGCAGGACGCCGCAGACCGCGACCAGGACCAGCAGCGGGCCGATCTCCAGCTGGTGCCAGATGCCCTCGGTCATCCCCTCGCTGAACGCGGTGTAGACCACCAGCAGGATCGAACCGCGGTCGACGATCTTCAGCGGCGCGGAATGCCGCTGCACCCAGCCGCCGATCCAGCGGCGGGCCAGCTGCCCGGCCACGAACGGCACGAGCAGCTGCAGCACGATGTCCAGCACCGCCGAACCGCTCACGCCCGGGCCGTCGGTGGCGAGCAGCAGCGCGACGAGCAGCGGCGTCAGCACGATGCCGAGCAGGTTGGACAGCGACGCGCTGCAGATCGCCGCCGCGACGTTGCCCTTCGCGATCGAAGTGAACGCGATCGACGACTGCACCGTCGAGGGCAGCAGGCAGAGGAACAGCACGCCGGTGTACAGCGGCGAGGTCAGCAGCCCGGGGGAGAGGAACGACGCGGCGAGCCCCAAGAGCGGGAAAAGCACGAAAGTGGCGCAGAGCACGGTGACGTGCAACCGCCAGTGCCGCATGCCCTCGACCGCTTCCTGGCCGGAAAGCCGCGCGCCGTAAAGGAAGAACAGCAGTCCGACCGCGATCTTGGTCGCCGCGCCGAACCCGGCGGCGGCCGCGCCGGAGGCGGGCAGCAGCGAGGCGATGCCGACGGTGACGAGGATCAGGGCGATGAACGGGTCGATCCGCAGCTTGGCGAGCACGGCCGAGACGGGGCGGGCGAACGAAGCGAGCACGGTGGAACTCCTTTCCCGGCCATTCTCCCGCCGCCGACGGTCATTCGGAACCCCGATGACCGTACTGACTGTCATTGCGATTACCGATAACATGGCCCGCATGCTGGATCCCCGGTTGTGCCGTTCTTTCCTTGCCGTGGCGGAAACCCGCAGCTTCACCGCGGCGGCGAGGCGCTTGGGCGTGGGGCAGCCCACAGTCAGCCAGCACGTCCGGCGGCTCGAGTCCGAAGCCGGCGGGCTGCTGTTCGCGCGCGACACGCACGCGGTCGACCTGACCGCGCGCGGGCAGGCGATGCTCGGGTTCGCGCAGACCATTGTGGACACCGAGGACCGCGCGGCCCGGCATTTCCGCGGCGCGCAGGTGCGCGGGCGGGTCCGGTTCGGGGTGTCGGAGGACTTCGCGCTCGGCGAGCTGCCGGAAATCCTGCGGCGGCTGCGGAAAAGCCATCCGCTGGTGGACGTCGAACTGCACGTGGAACTGTCCGATGTGCTCGCCCGCCGGATCGCCGACGGGCGCCTAGACCTGGTGCTCGGCAAACGCCGCCCGGGCGCGCCCGGCCCGGGACGGCTGCTGCGCCGCGAACCGCTGGTGTGGATCGGCTCGGCGGCGACGGAACTCGCGCCCGGCCATCCGGTGCCGCTGGTGCAGTACCCGATGCCGTCGGTCACGCGGCAGCTGGCGGTGGAAACGCTGGAGCGCGCCGGGATGGAATGGCGCGCGGCCTGCCAGACCTCGAGCCTGACCGGCCTGCGCGCGGCGGCGGCCGCGGGACTCGGGATCACCGTGCACGCGCGGAGCCTGGTGCCGTCCGATCTGGTCGAATTGCCCGCCGAACTCGGTCTTCCGGACCCGGGTGCCGTGGATTTCGTTCTGCTGTCGAGGGATGCCAGCGAGGGGCCGGTGGCGACGTTGGCGGAGTTCGTGGTGGCGCGGATCGGGTCAGCGCCGGCGTTCGAGGACTGAGCGAAGCCGCAGCAGCGCGCGGTGTTGCGCGACCCGGACCGCACCCGGGGTGGAGCTGACTGCCTCGGCGGCTTCCTCGGCGGAAAGCCCGACTACTACGCGCAGCAACACGATTTCCCGCTGTCGTTCCGGCAGCAGCTGCAGCAGCCGGGCCAGCTGCCGGTTCAGTTCGCTGCGCAGCGCCCGTTCCTCCGGCCCGTCGGCGAGATCGACCGCCTCGGGCAGTTCGGCCACCGGCTCGGTCCGGTCGCGCGCGTGCGCTCGGTGCGCGTCCGCCACCTTGTGCTGCGCGATCCCGTAAACGAACGCGAGGAACGGCCGCCCCTGGTTCCGGTAGCCGGGCAGCGCGTTCAGCAGCGCCAGGCAGACTTCCTGCGCCACGTCGTCGGCCGACGAATACGAGTCCGCGCCGCCCAGCCGGGCCCGGCAGTAGCGCACGATCAGCGGCTGCACCGCGGCGAGCAGGTCCCGCGCCGCCTCCGGATCGCCGTCGACCGCGGCGCGCACCGGGCCGTCGAAGCCGAACCGGCCGGCCGGGACCCGCGGCGCGGCCAGCGCGCTCGCCTCGGTTTTCACCCGGGTCAACGCCTCTTCGACGTCGAGCGCCGAGCGCAGCGCGTTGACCAGTGCGGATTCGGCTTCGCGCAATGCGGTCATCAGGGCCTCCTCGCGCCCGGCGAGGCCGAGCCGGTGTTTCAGCCGTTCCCGGGCGTGCCGCAGATTCGAGCGGACCGTGGTGCCCGCCATGCCGAGCGCCGAGGCGATCGCGGCGGGCGAGAACCCGTCGAGCGCCCAGGTCAGCACCGTGCGCTGGGTCTCCGGCAGCGTCGAAAGCAGTTCGACCCCGCGCGCGTTCCGCTCCACGGCCGCGGCCAGCCGGTCGCCCGGCGGGTCCTCGGCCGGGGCCCCGCCGTCGAACCACGCCTGCTCGGCGGCGAGCCGCGCGGCGGTCAGCCGCACCGCCACGCGCGGGTCGCCCGGCGGCGGCCACGCCCCGGTTTCCTGGACGAACGCCTCCACCGCCACCTCGCGCGCCGCGCCCGGCCCGAGCCCGCCCGCGCACAGGAACGCCACGAGGCGAGGGAAATCGCCCCGGAAAAAGCCGTCGAACCCCGCCACGCGCACCCCCTCCCGATCGCGGACTTGTCGAACAGGTGCGGTGACGCGCCCGTGGGATGTAACGATCCGATCACGGAAATGTGGTTAGGTCCGGCGCTGGCGGGTACCTGGCTGGGACGGGCCGTTCGCCCGCGGCCGCTGCGGAAGGGGGAAACGGTGCGCGGAAAAGGAAATCCCGGGCTGCGCGGGAGCGTGGAACGACCGGCGCGGGGGCCGTAGCACGTCCGGCGGCAACCGAGTCCGCGATGTGAGCTGAATCGAAATTCCGCGCGCCGGCGGTGATCGGTGGTAACTTGGAAAGCCGGTCGTCCGGCGGGTCCTTCGCGGCCCGGGGCGGTTCGGCCGAAAAGCCCACCGAACATCCTCCGAAGGCATGGTGCGCCCGTGCGCGCGGAGAACTCGGTTGACCACGGTTCGACACTGAGGACAGGAGGTGAAAAGCAACAATGGAACTCACGGCCACCAGCTGGCTCGCCCGCGCGGCGTGCCAGGACGAGGACCCGGAACTGTTCTTCCCGATTTCCGACATGGGTCCGGGGGCGCAGCAGGTCGCGAAGGCCAAGGCGGTCTGCGCGCGCTGCCCGGTCCGCGCGGAATGCCTTTCCTATGCTCTCGACAACGGTCTCGGCAACGGGATCTTCGGGGGAACCACCGAGCTGGAGCGCCGGAAGCTGGTTCGATCCGGCTCCGCCGCCGCACGGCATCGAGTCGCCTGACCGCGAGCCGGTGACCATTTCCCGGCGGCGAAGGCGCTAGCAGTTTCCCCCACCACGACCGGCACGAGCCCGGAACTCGGTGGTTGCGCCCGGGCGGCGATCGCACACCGCGATCGCCGCCCGGGCGTTTTTTATTCTTCGAACGTTTCGGCGAGTCGCTGCGGCGCCAATGCCGCGGTTTCGGACGCTGCCATCGCGGTGACCAGTCCGTTTCGGACGGTGAGGACGCGGCCCGCGCGAAAGCGCGATAAACCGATTCGCCCGGTCCGCGCAGTTATCCGGCGAGCGCGGATCGAGTCCGATTGCGACTGTCGAACCACGGCTAGCGCCCGCACTTCCGCAGCAGCCCCGTTTCGGCCGCGGTCGTACTGTCCGATGCGGTTCGGCAGTGTCCTTTGCGGACCGATCGAGCACGTCGCGCAGCCGCAGCGGGAGCACCTGGACGGCGGCGAGGAACGCCAGTTCGGCGGTTTCCCGTTCGACGACCGCGGTGCCGCGGTCGTCGAACGGGAAACCGGGGCGACGGCAGCTCAGGCGGCCTCGTCGGCCAGCCGTTCCAGCCCGCTCTTCGTCTTGAGCGGCAGGTGCTTCAGGAACGCCACCGCGACCACCACGAGCAGCGCGATCGGCGCGCTGATCAGGAACAGGTCGCTCGTCGCGATGCCGTAGGCGTCCCGGATCACCGCCACGACCGGCGCGGGCAGCTGCGCCAGGTCAGGCACCTTCCCGCCGCCGGAACCGCCCGCCGCGGCCGGGCCGAGGCCTTCGGCGACGAGCGTGCCGACCCGGCTGGCCAGCACCGCGCCGAGCGCGCTCACCCCGATCGACCCGCCGAGGCTGCGGAAGAACGACAGCGTCGAGGTCGCCGCGCCGAGGTCGGCGGCGGGCACGTCGTTCTGCGTCACCAGCACCAGGTTCTGGTTGAGCATGCCCACGCCGACGCCGAGCACCAGCATGAACAGGCTCAGCTCCGCCACCGAGGTGTGCGCGTCGATCAGCCCGAGCAGGCCGAGGCCCGCCGTCATCAGCACCGCGCCGAGCAGCAGGAACGGCTTCCACCGGCCGGTGCGGCTGATCAGCTGGCCGGACACGGTGGACGAGACCAGCAGGCCGAAGATCATCGGCAGGCTCATCAACCCGGCCACCGTCGGCGATTTGCCGAGTGCCAGCTGGAAATACTGCGACAGGAACACGGTGCCGCCGAACATCGCGACGCCGACCAGGAAGCTCGCGACGGTGGCGAGCGTGACCGTGCGGTTGCGGAACAGCGCCAGCGGCACGACCGGCTCGCGCACCTTCGACTCGACCCACACCGCGAGCACCAGCACGAGCACGCCGGCGGGCACGAGCACCGCGGTCTGCCAGGAACCCCAGGCGAAGGTCGAGCCGGCCAGCGACGACCACACCAGCAGCGTCGAAACGCCGAGCATGATCAGGAACGCGCCGAGGTAGTCGACATGCACCTCACGGCGCAGCGTCGGCAGGTCCAAAGTGCGCTGCAGCAACAGGATCGCGGCGAGCGCGAACGGCACGCCGAGGAAGAAGCACCAGCGCCAGCCGAGCCACGAGGTGTCCACGAGGACGCCGCCGATCAGCGGCCCGGCCACGGTGCCGACGGCGAAGACCGCGCCGAAGACGCCGGAGAACTTGCCCAGTTCGCGCGGCGAAACGATGGCCGCCATGATCACCTGGGCGAGCGCGGTGAGCCCGCCGCCGCCGATCCCCTGGGCGATCCGGCTGAGGATCAGCACGTCGATGTTCTGCGCGAGACCGGCCACCAGCGAGCCGACCACGAACAGCCCGAGCGAGAGCTGGATCAGCAGTTTCTTGTTGTACAGATCGGAAAGCTTGCCCCAGAGCGGGACAGTCGCGGTCATCGCGAGCAGTTCGGTGGTGACGACCCAGGTGTAGGACGACTGGCTGCCGCCCAGCTCGGACACGATCCGCGGCAGGGCGTTCGCGACCACAGTGGACGCGAGGATGGCGACGAAAATGCCCATCATCAGGCCGGACATCGCCTGCAGCACTTGCCGGTGGCTCATCGCCGGGGACGGCGCGGGCGACGCCGCGGTGGACAGGGACATGACAGTCCTTTCCGGACTCGGGAAGACTCGGGGGAGTTCAGCGGGGGTCGGGCAGGCCGGCGGCAGCGGCCGCGGCGGCCTCGTCGAAAATCTCGAGCAGCGGCTGGGCCCCGTTCCGGGCGGCCCACCTGCTGAGCGAGGTGTTGAGCACTCCGCCCGCCACCGCCAGCAGCAGCGACGGGAACAGGTCCTTCTCCGCGTCGGTGCCGGAACGCCGGGCGATGGCGGCGATCATCGGACCGCGAGAGCCGGAGTTGAGCGTCGTCGCGCGGATGAGCAGCGACGGATCGCCGTGGATGATGCGCAGCCGGGTCAGCCACTCGTCGCGGTCCCGCTCGATGTCGGCGAGGTCTTCCCGGACGGTCGCGATGAACGCGGGAAAGGCCCCGACGCCTTCCGGCTGCGCGAGGAACCGGGCGATCGTCTGCTCGGCCCGCTCCGCGTGATCGGCGTACGCGAGCAGCACAGCGTCTTCTTTGACGGCGAAGTAGTTGAAGAACGTCCGCGCGGACACGCCCGCTTCGGCGGCGATGTCGTCGACAGTCACCTGGTCCAGACCACGCTCGTCGATCAGCCGGAGCGCGGCGAGAGCGATGGTGCGGTGGGTTTCGAGCTTCTTGCGCTCGCGCAGGCCGGGAGGGGGCACTGAGTCAGGGTAGCGAGATATTGCAGAGTCTGCAAAGTTGCAGTTTGTGAATCAGGGCACTCGGGCCGCCCAGAGATCGGACTGGCAGACTCACCCCTCGTGAGCGGAACGGTGCTGGTACTAGGCGGACGCAGCGAAATCGGGATGGCGGTGGCCGTCCGGCTGGCGCGGGGCGGGGCACGGCGGTTCGTGCTCGCCGCGAGGCCGGGCGCGGATTTGAGCGAGCAGACGGCCGCCTTGCGCGAGGCGGGCGCGGAGACCGTCGTGACCGAGGATTTCGACGCCGACGACCTCTCCGCGCACCGTCCGCTGCTCGATCGCGTCCTCCAAGAGCACGGTCCGCTCGAGACGGTGGTGCTGGCGTTCGGCATCCTCGGCGACCAGGCCCGTGCGGAGACCGACGCCGCGCACGCCACCGCGATCGTGCACACCGATTACGTCGCTCAGGTGTCGGTGCTCACTCACACGGCGGAACTGTTGCGCGCGCAGGGGTCTGGAAACGTGGTCGTCTTCTCGTCGGTCGCCGGGATCCGCGTGCGGCGCGCGAACTACGTGTACGGCTCGGCGAAAGCGGGGCTCGACGGCTTCGCCTCGGGACTGTCCGACGCGCTGCACGGCACCGGCGTGCACCTTCTGCTCGTGCGTCCGGGCTTCGTGATCGGCCGGATGACCGAAGGAATGTCGCCGGCGCCGTTCTCCAGCACCGCCGACCAGGTCGCGGACGCGACTGTGGCCGCGTTGCGCCGGCGCCGGGAAGTGGTGTGGGTGCCGGGCGTGTTGCGCTTGGTGTTCGCGGCGATGCGGTTCGTGCCGCGCGCGGTGTGGCGGCGGATGCCGCGCTGAACTCCCTGTGCCCGAAGGGATACCGGCTGTCGCGGCGCGCTCGGCCGAACGGGCAGCATCACATCTTCGCGACAGGTTTCTCAGGCTATTCCCAGCTAACGCGGTGATCCTCGGACGCGGGGGTCGAAATCCGTCCCCGGGGAAGCGAGGAACCGGCCGTGCTGATCACGTCCCGGGGCCGCCGGATCGGCGGCCGTGCGGTGCTGGGGGTGGTGTCCACCCTGGTGCTGGGCGCCACCGGATTCGCGTGGTCGCAACTGCACCGGCTGGACACGAGTCTCGTCACCGCGGACGTCATCGCGCCCTCCGCGCGGGTTCCGGACACCCCGGCCGGGGAGCCGCTCACGGTCGCGCAGAACATCTTGCTGGTGGGCCTCGATTCGCGCACCAAGCCGGACGGGACGCCGTTGCCGCAGAACGTGCTCGACGCGCTGCACGCGGGCGGGGGCGACGACGGCGGCAATACCACCGACACGATGATCGTCGTGCACGTCCCGGCAGGCGGGGCGGCCGCCACCGCGATTTCCATTCCGCGTGATTCCTATGTGGACATTCCGGGTTACGGCAAGCACAAGATCAATTCCGCGTACAGCCGGGCGCGGGCCGATCAACGGGGAAAGCTTGCGCAGCAAGGAATGAGCGGCCCGGCGCTGGAGGTGGCCGCGGACGAGGCGGGGGCGAGGTCGGCGATCGCCGCGGTGCAGAAGCTCACCGGGCTCACCATCAACCACTACGCCGCGGTCAATCTCGCCGGGTTCGCCGCGCTGAGCCAGGCGGTCGGCGGAGTGCAGGTGTGTCTCAAAGCGCCGGTGCACGATCCCTTCTCCGGCGCGGATTTCCCCGCCGGACCGCAGACCGTCTCCGGTACGCAGGCGCTCGCCTTCGTCCGCCAGCGGCACGGCCTGCCGGGCGGCGACCTGGACCGGATCGCGCGGCAGCAGGCGTTCATGTCGGCGATGGCGAAGACTGTCCTGGGCTCCGGCACCCTCGCCGATCCCGCGCGGCTTTCGTCCCTGGTGGACGCTTTGGAAGGTTCGGTCACCCTCGACCAGGGCTGGGACCTGCTGAGCTTCGCCCAGCGCCTGCACGGCCTCAGCTCGGGCGCGATCGCGTTCGGCACGATCCCGGTGCAGAGCCTCTCGCTGGCCACCCCGTCCGACGGCGACGCGGTGAAGGTGGATCCGGCTCAGGTGCGGCAATTCGTGCAGACGCAGATCAGCTCGCCGGACGTCGCGGCCTCCGGAGAAACCCCGGATCCGAGCACGGCCCGCCAGCCCGCGAACGCCGGCGCGGTGCGGCCCATCGCGGAGACGACGACGCCGACTCCTCCCGCGGGAACCCCGGCACAGCCGAAGCTGACGACGGCGAGTGGTTGCGTGAACTGAGCTGGTGTGCGGGAAGGTGGTGCGGCCGGTCGCCAGGACCACGCCGCGGGGACCCCAGCACAGCCGAAGCTGACGGCGAGCGGGTGGTTGCGTGAACTGAGCTGGTGTGCGGGAGCGCGCTGCGGCCGAGCGCCAGGACCAGGCCGCGGGGTCCCCGACGCAGCCGAAGCTGACGGCGAGCGGGTGCGTGAATTGACCCGCTGACGACCTCCAACTGAGCCCTCGCTTAGTCGGCCATCGGCAGGGTGATCGTGAACGCCGCTCCGCCTTCCGGCGCGGGCCCAGCCGTCAGCGTCCCGCCCATCCGCGTCACCAGCCCGTGCGCCAGCGCCAGCCCGATGCCGGACCCGACCGGGCGGCTGTCGCGGTACCGCGCGTTGAGCACCCCGCGTTCAAACGCCACCGGGTAGTCCTCCGGCGCCAGCCCCGGCCCGCCGTCCCGGACCGACAGGTGTGCGTGCCCGTCCGCGACCGTCAGCGCGAACACCATCGGCGCACCCGCGGGCGTGACGCGCAAAGCGTTCTCCGCCAGGCCGTCCACGACCTGGTGCAGCCGTCGCGCGTCGGCGATGACCAGGGCGGTTCCCGGGGGAGACTGCACCGCGAGCGGGACGTCCGCGCGGGCGCAGCGCAGCTGCCACACCTCCGCGCAGTCCCGGACCAGCGCGACGAGGTTGAGCGGGCCCAGGTCGAGCTGGAATTCGTCGGCGCCGAGACGGGCGAGTTCCAGCAGGTCGGACACCAGCCGTTCCAGGCGTTGCGCCTCGCGGTGGATCGTTTCCCCGGCGCGGCGCGCGTCCGGGCCCTCGGCGACCCCGTCGGCGATCGCCTCCGCGAAACCGGTCACCGCGGTCAGCGGGGTGCGAAGTTCGTGCGACACCGACAGCAAGAATTCGCGTTGCCGGGCTTCGCTGCGGGCCAGCGCGTCGGCGAGTTCGTTCAGCGAACCCGCGACTTGCGCGACCTCGGCGGGACCCTCGACCGGCACCCGGACGTCGCGTCGACCGGCCCGGAGGCTGCCCGCGGCGGCGGCCGCACGGCGAAGCGGGCGGCCGAGCCAACGCCCGGAGACGTAACCGGCGACGGCGGCGACGAGCAGGCCGATGCCCAGCGCCAGCAGGATGTTGCGCAGCAACGCATGTTGCGTCGCTTCGGCGCTGCGCACCGGCTGCACGAGCGCGAACGCGGCTTGCGGTCCGACCGGCCGCACTTCCACGAGGTAGTCGACCCCGCCGATCGCGACCCGCGCCGAACGGTCCTTTCCGGACTCGAGCCCGGCCCGTTCCGCCGCGCGCACCGCGGTCGCCGGTCCGGAATTCTGGCCGCTGACCCGGTGCACGACGACCTCGATGCCCTGCCCCCGCACGACCGCGGCCGCCTTGCCGAGCGCGAGCCGGTTGCCGATGCCGGTGTCGTCGAGCTGCCCGGCGATGACGTCGGCCTGGTCCCGCAACGACTGCTGCAGCACCGAATCCGCGGTGGTGCGGACCAATCTGGACGCGACCAGCCCGGCCACGAGCACCGCGATTCCGGCGACCGCCAGGCACACCACGGTGATCCGGAGCGCGAGCGTGCCTTTCATCCGTCCGCCGCGTAGCCGATGCCGCGCACTGTCCGAATCGGACTGTCGTCGCCGAGTTTTGCCCGCAGCTGCGCGACATGCACGTCCACCGTGCGGGTCCCGGCCGCGGCGGCATAGCCCCAGACCGCGCTGAGCAGTTGATCCCGCGAAAGCACCTGGCCGGGGTGCCGCAAAAGGTAGGCGAGCAGATCGAATTCGGTGGAGGTCAGCGCGACTTCAGCCTCGCCTGCCCAGACGCGGCGGCCGGGGACATCGACGCGCACGCCGCCGCAAGCCAGCGTCGTGGCCGGACTGCCGGACGCGCGACGCAACACCGTCCGTACCCGGGCGGCGAGTTCGCGGGGGCTGAACGGTTTGGTGAGGTAGTCGTCCGCGCCGATTTCCAGCCCCAGCAAGCGATCCAGCTCATCGTCGCGGGCCGTCACGAACAGCACTGGCGTCCAGTCGCCCGCCGCGCGCAGCGCTCGGCAGATCTCGATGCCGTCCATTCCGGACAGTCCGATGTCGAGCACCACGGCGACCGGCCGCACCCGGCGGATCGCCGCGAGCGCCTGCGCCCCGTCCGGCTCGACCTTGACCCCGAACCCGTCGCGCCGAAGGTACAGCGCGGCGAGTTCGGCGATCGCGGTCTCGTCCTCCACGACCAGGACGAGACCGCGGCCAGCTGACCCCATGCGGGCTCCCGTTCCTCCGGCCGACTGCGTCGGGGGAAACGGTACGCGCGTCACCGCTGCCCGTCGCCCGCCATCTCGGACTGGATCGAGTCCAGCGTGGACTGGATGCTGCTCAAATCGCCGTCCGGCGACGGCGCGGAACCGTTGTCGCACGCCACGCAGCCGAGCCCGACGACGGCAGCCGCGGCGGCGAGCACGAGCAGCCGCTTCACTTGGGCGCCTGGCAGTGCGCCGCGGTGAACGCGTCGAGCTGCTTCGTCGCGTCCGCCAGCTCGCCGAGCCGGCTCTGCCGCTTGTCCGCCCGCTTCTGCAGCCGGTCGGCCTGTGCGGCGTGACCCTTGGTGCGGGCGTCGTTCGCGCGCGCCTTGAGATTCGCGACCGAGCCGGAAACCTCCGGTCCGCCGTTGATCCGGTTGGTCAGGTTCTGGGCCTGTTTGCGCAGTTTCGGCACCCAGGCGGTGCACATCTGCTGCACCTCCTGCGGGCTCAGCGTGACCGGAGCCGGCGCCTGCGTGTCGGCGCTGGCGATCGGCGCGGCCACGAGCAGTCCGGCCGCGATCCCGCAGCCCGCCAGTGCCAGCCGCTTCGTTCCTCGCATCGTTGTCGTCCTCCCGGGTCGATGGTCTGCCGACCACCGTCGCGCGCGGGTGTACGAGGGGTGTGGGACAAGTGTTCGGGTTCGGTAAAGCTTGCCGACCCGGGGGAGTGTTACTCTCTAGCGGAGAGTGAGGAGGCCGCCGTGCTCGGAAACCCGTACGACCGCGACTGCCCGACGCGCCAGCTGCTCGACCGCATCGGCGACCAGTGGACGGTGCTGATCGTCGGCGCGCTGACCGACGGCCCGCTGCGCTTCACCGAGATCGGCAAGCGCGTCGACGGCATCTCGCAGAAGGTCCTGACGCAGACCCTGCGCAGCCTGGTCCGCGACGGCATCCTCGTCCGCACGGCGTACCCGGTGATCCCGCCGAAAGTCGAATACGAACTGACCCAGCTGGGCCGCAACCTCGCCGAACCGCTGGAACTGCTGGACCGGTGGGCCCGCCAGAACATGGACCAGGTGACGGCGGCGCGAGCGGCCTACGACGCGGAGAACGCCGCTACCGCCTCGTGAGCGGCGATCGCGGTTCTAACCGTGATCAGCACTCACGAGGGCTGCCGCAGCACGTTCGTCAGGGCATGCGCCTCCTTGAGCAGCAACGCCCCCAGCTCCGCCCGCCGCTCCTCCCGGAACCGCGACTCCACCCCGGTCAGCGTCAACGCCCAGGCCGGTTCCCCAGCCGGGTCGAACACCGCCGCCGCCATTCCCCAGCTTCCCTCGACCACCAGCCCGGGATTGGTCGCATACCCGTCCTCTCGCGTCCGCGCGATCCGGGCGCGCACGTCCTCCGCCCGGTGCGCCGGGCCCCATTCGGCCGTCAGGTCCACTGTGGACAGGTACTCCTCGACCTCCCGGTCCGGCAGCATCGACAGCACCACCAGCCCCGCCGACACCACGCCCAGCGGGAAGCGCGCGCCCTCGTACAGCACGAACGACCGGATCGGGAAGTCGCCGTCCTCGCGCAGCAGGCAGACCGTCTCGTTGCCGCGGCGGGCGGAGAAGAACGCGCTCTCCCCGGTGGCCGCGGCCAGCCGGTGGACGCTCGCGCGCGCCTGCTGGGTCACGTCGTAGCGCGGGGCGGCCGCCTCGCCCAGCAGGTACAGCTCCGGGCCCAGGTACCAGCGGCCGGTTTGCCGGTCGCGGTCGACGTAGCCCTCGGCGGCCAGCGACGCGAGCAGCCGGTGCACCGTCGGCCGGGCGAGGCCGCACTGGCGCGCCAGCTGAGAGGTCGACGCTCCGTCGCGGTGGGTGGACAATGCGCGCAGGACCGCGGACACCCGTCCGACGACGTGGTCTGGAGGCGAGGTGGGCACGGATCGAGGGTACGTCCGCTCAGCGGACGCATCGGGCGCGGGTGTTCGGTGCGCGAGAGCTTTGCCGGGGATCCCGGCGTGTCGGTTGACCCGTTTCCCCTGCGCTGGGTTGTATGCGGGGACTGACCACTCACCGAACGAAGTGGAGAGGATGCCGTGCCGACGAAGTACCGCAGCGCCGCGGAGGCCCTCGACGGGCTGCTCGAGGACGGGCTGACGATCGCGGTCGGGGGCTTCGGCCTCACCGGGAACCCGAACGACCTCATCGAGGCGGTCCGGGACTCCGGCGTGCGCGATCTGACGATCGTCTCGAACAACATGGGAGTCGACGGGGCCGGGCTCGGCATCCTGCTCGAGAACCGGCAGGTGCGCCGGGTGATCGCGTCGTACGTGGGCGAGAACAAGCTGTTCGCGCAGCAGTACCTCGACGGGACCGTCGAGGTCGAGTTCACCCCGCAGGGCACGCTCGCCGAGCGGATGCGGGCGGGCGGCGCGGGCATCCCGGCGTTCTACACCAAGTCCGGCGTCGGCACGCCGATCGCCGAGGGCAAGCCGCACGCCGAGTTCGACGGCGTCACCTACGTGCAGGAGCGCGGGATCGTCGCCGACCTTTCGCTGGTGCACGCCTACGTCGCGGACCCGGCCGGGAACCTGGTCTACCGGTACGCCTCGCGGAACTTCAACCCGCTCGTCGCCACCTGCGGCAAGGTGACCATCGCCGAGGCCGAGCAGATCTCGGACGACTACCTCGACCCGGAGCGGATCATCACGCCGGGCATTTACGTCCAGCGGCTGATTCAGGCGGCCGAGCGGGAAAAGCAGATCGAAAAGCGGACTGTCCGCGTGCGCGAGGAGGCGTCGGCGTGAGCTGGAGTCGGGAGGAAATGGCCAAGATCGGGGCTCGCGAGCTCCGGGACGGCGATTACGTGAACCTCGGGATCGGGATTCCCACCCAGGTGGCGAACCACATTCCGGACGGGGTGCAGGTGACGCTGCACAGCGAGAACGGGATTCTCGGGCTGGGGCCGTTTCCCTGGGAGGGCGAGGAAGACCCGGACCTGGTGAACGCCGGGAAGCAGACGGTCACTTTGCAGCCCGGGGCCAGTTTGTTCGATTCCGCGGAGTCGTTCGCGATGATTCGCGGCGGGCACATCGATCTGGCGCTGCTCGGGGCGTTGCAGGTGGGGGCCAACGGGGATCTGGCGAACTGGACTGTTCCCGGCGCGCTGGTCAAGGGAATGGGCGGGGCGATGGATTTGGTCGCCGGGGCTCGCCGGGTGGTGATCATCACCGATCACACCGCGAAGGACGGGACGCCCAAGATCGTCGAGAAGTGCACTCTGCCGCTGACCGGGGCCGGAGTGGTGAATCGGATCATCACCAATTTGGCCGTGCTGGATGTGACGGACGACGGGCTGAAGCTGGTCGAGCTCGCGCCTGGGGTTTCCCTTGACGAGGTGCGGGAGAAGACGGGGGCTCCGGTCGCGGAGTAAGCGGCGGCGGGTCGTGAGCGGCAATCCCGGTTCTAACCGGGATTGCCGCTCACGAGGCCTCGGCTGGGCGGTGGGGCTACTGCGCGGGGAGGATGCGGCCCCGGACCTCGCCGAAGCCCAGTTTCGCGCCGCTGCTCGCGGTGGCCTCGCCGGTGATGACGACCTCGTCCCCGTCCTGGAGGAAGGTCCGGGATTCGCCGTTGACGGTCACCGGGTCCCGGCCGCCCCAGGAGAGTTCCAGGAACGAGCCGCGTTCCGCCGGGTCCGCTCCGGAGATCGTGCCCGAACCGTAGAGGTCGCCGGTGCGGGCGGAGGCGCCGTTGACGGTCAGGTGCGCCAGCATCTGCGCGGGCGACCAGTACATCTCCCGGTACGGCGGACGGGCCACCTCCTGGCCGTTCCACTCCACCGCGAGCGTGATGTCCAGGCCCCACGGCGACGTTTCCCGCAGGTAGGGCAGCGGTTCCGGCGACGTCTGGCCGGGCAGCGGCACCCGGGCCTCGGCCAGCGCCAGGATCGGGACCACCCACGGCGAGATCGACGTCGCGAAGCTCTTGCCCAGGTTCGGGCCCAGCGGCACGTACTCCCAGGCCTGGATGTCGCGGGCGGACCAGTCGTTCAGCAGGACCGCGCCGAAAACGTGGCGCGGGAAGTCGTCCGGCGGGATCGGCGTGTGGGGCGGAGTGCCCGCGCCGACGACGAAGCCCAGCTCCGCCTCGATGTCCAGGCGGGTGCTCGGGCCGAAGACCGGGCCGTCCTCGCCCTTGCGCTGGCCGCTCGGGCGGACCACGTCGGTGCCGGACACGTAGACCGTGCCGGAGCGGCCGTGGTAGCCGACCGGGAGGTGTTTCCAGTTGGGCAGCAACGGTTCCGCGTCCGGACGGAACAACCGGCCGACGTTCGACGCGTGGTGTTCCGAGGCGTAGAAGTCCACGTAGTCGGCGACTTCGATGGGCAGGTGCAGCTGAACGTCGGAGACCGCGTGCACCGCTTCGGCGGGCACCTCGCCGGTCACCAGCGACTGCAGCCGCGTGCGGACCTCGACCCAGCGGTCGTAACCCTGCGCCATGAAGGCGTTCAGCGTCGGCTCGGCGAACACCGCGTCGCCGAGCGCGATCGACAGGTCCAGCACGTGCTCGCCCACGCGCACGCCCACCCGGGGGCTGCCGCCTCCTGCCGAGAAGACGCCGTACGGCAGGTTTTCGACGCCGAACGGGGAGCCGGCGGGAATGTCGAGCACGGTCATGCGGTGGCTCCGATCAGGCCTAGGTCTGTCAGTTCGGTGAGCGGGTCGGTGATGCTGCAGGTCCCGAACGAGGTGAACTGGGCGCGGGCCGCGGCCAGGCGTTCCGGGGCCAGGGCGCGAATGCGGTCGGCGACGGACTGGGCATCGCGTTCCGCAAGCAGCGCAACGACTTCCTCGTCCCCGGCGCCGCGGTCGACCGCCTCGGCGGCGAGCAAGAGATTGAGGAAGCCGTGCTGTTCGAAGCCCGTGTGGGGGTCGGTGTTGCGGATCGCGTGGTGCAGGCCCGCGGTTGCCTTGAACGGCACGCCCGCTTCGGCGGCGGCGCGGATCGCGGCGGCGAGTTCGGCTTCGTCCGGGTAGTACTCGGCCGAGGTGCCGCCGGTGCGGAACTTCGCCTTGTACGGAGTGCCGGAAAGCGCTTGCAGCAACGGGATCCGGCGTTCGTCGCGCGGGATCTCCACGGCGACCGGGACCGGGCAACCGTCCACTGCGGACAGGAACTCGGCGACGCCCATTCCTTGCGGCACCGCGATTTCCAGCGATTCGACCGACACCGGCAGTCCGTCGACGGCCTTGAGCACGCCGGCGATCCCGTCCGGCCCGGCGGGCAGCGTCACGGTGAGCGGCAGGGCGGTTTCCCGGCCCGCGACGACCTCGGCCAGTTCGGCCAGCCCGGAGGCCGCGACGACCAGCGGGCCGACCATCGCGGCGTACTCGGCGGAGGCGTGCCGGTCGTGCGCGGCGACGGCGTCCGGCAGCGGGGCGAGGCCGGGCGGGAAGACCGCCGCGTCGTCCAGCAGGCCCCGGGTCAATGCGTCGGTCACGACTGCGGTCCCCGTCCTGCCCAGGTCCAGGCGTAGCCGGGGTCGTCGCTCGCGTGGCCGCCCTCGCCGATCTCCAGCGGGCGGAACGTGTCGACCATGACCGCCAGCTCGTCGAAGAACTCCGCGCCGATCGAGCGTTCCACCGCGCCCGGCTGCGGGCCGTGGCTGTGCCCGCCGGGGTGCAGGCTGATCGAGCCCTGGCCGATGCCGGAGCCCTTGCGCGCCTCGTAGTTCCCGCCGCAGTAGAACATCACCTCGTCGGAGTCCACATTGGAGTGGTAGTACGGCACCGGGATGGAGAGCGGGTGGTAGTCGACCTTGCGCGGCACGAAATTGCAGATGACGAAGTTGTTGCCCTCGAAGACCTGGTGCACGGGCGGCGGCTGGTGCACGCGGCCGGTGATGGGCTCGAAGTCGGAGATGTTGAACGTGTACGGGTAGAGGCAGCCGTCCCAGCCCACCACGTCGAACGGGTGCGTCGGGTACACGTAACGCGTGCCGACGACGCCGCGCGAGCCGCGGTGCTTCACCAGGACCTCGACGTCGGTGCCTTCGACGAGCAGCGGTTCGGCCGGGCCGTGCAGGTCGCGTTCGCAGTAGGGCGCGTGCTCCAGCAACTGGCCGTACCGCGACAGGTAGCGCTTCGGCGGCGCGATGTGCGAGTTCGCCTCGATCACGTAGGCGCGCAACGGTTCCGTGCCCTTCGGCACCCAGCGGTGCGTGGTGGCGCGGGGGAGGATCACGTAGTCGCCGGTGCGGGCGGGCAGCGCGCCGAAGACCGTCTCCACGACCGCTTCGCCGGACTCGACGTACACGCATTCGTCGCCGATCGCGTTGCGGTACAACGGAGAAGCCTCGCCGGCGGCGACGTAGGAAATGCGCACGTCGCCGTTGCCGAGCACGAGCCGGCGGTTGTTGACGACGTCCGCGCTCTTCCACTCCTGGCCGGGGAACAGCGTGTGCAGCTTGAGGTGCAGCGGCTTGAGCGGCCGGTTCTCGGTGAGCGTCTGGTCCGGCAGCTCCCACGGCGTCGCGTCCACGATCGCCGACGGGATGCCGCGGTGGTAGAGCAGCGACGAGTCGGAGGAGAAGCCCTCTTCGCCCATCAGCTCCTCGGAATAGAGCCCGCCTTCGGGCGTGCGGTGCTGGGTGTGCCGCTTAGGCGGGATGCTGCCCGCGCTGCGGTAGTAGGCCATGGGTCGCCTCCTCGGCGCGAAGTAATCAAAGTATGTACTACTTTCCGGCCAGCGTAGTCCACGAGCTGGCCGGGGGAAAGGGTCAGCGCCGGGTCGCGAACCCGGCCCGGCCGGAGATGAGCTTGTCCAGCAGCAGCACCAGCACGCGCTGTTCGGCCTCGGTGAGCACCTCGACCCACCCGGCCTCGCGTTCGTTCTGCGCCTCGAACACCTCGAGCATCTCGGCGTGCCCGGCCTCGGTGAGCGAAAGCCGCACCGAACGGCCGTCCGTCTCGCCCGGCGTCCGCGTCAGCAACCCCTCGCTGACCAGGGTTTTCGCCAGATTCGACACGGCCGCCCGGCTCATCCCGGCCAGCCGCGCGGCGGCGGACGGCTCGAGCGGCCCGGCCAGCCACACCACGAACAGCACCCGGAACGCCGACCACGACCGCCCGCGCGGCCGGTGCACGGCGGATTCGAGGTCGTAGGTGACCAGGTTCGACGCCCGGTTCAGCGTCAGCAGCACCTCGGTCGCGAGCTGGTGACGGAACCCGAATTCCTCGGACAGCCTGCGGTTGGCCAGCGCGATGAACGACCAGAAGTCGAGCGAGTCCGGGTCCGGCGGCGCGGCGGGGTCCTGCATGGACAGCACTGTAGCCGCGCCGCCGGGATAATCAAACTCGAAACTACTTCTTCCCGCGGGCGCCGGCGTCGCGCGGCACCTTCAGGAACGCCAGCATCGCCGCGGCGACGACCAGGCAGCCGATCGGGAAGTACAGTCCGATCGTCACGTCGCTTTCGGTGGCCGCGAGCCCGATCGCGTACGGCCCGAAGAACCCGCCGAGCGCGGCGATCGAGTTGATCGCGGCCAGGCCGACCGCCGTGTGCTCCTTCGACAGCACCCGCGCGGCCATCGCCCAGTACGGCGCGAGGTAGCCGAGCACGCCGATCGCCGCCAGCGAGAGGCTGATCAGCGACAGCGCCGGCACGGTCTTGAACTGCATCGCGCCGAAGAACCCGAGCGCCGCGACCAGCACGGTGCCGATCACGTGGCCCTTGCGCTCGCCGGTGCGGTCGGAGTTGCGGGCGAGCAGCAGCATGCCGGCCGCGCCGACCACGTACGGGATCGCGCCGAGCAGGCCGATGTTGGTGGAGGAGTACTTCGGGTCGAGCTGCTTCACGATCAGCGGCAGGAAGAACGTCAGCCCGTACAGGCCGCAGGCGATGAAGAGGTTGGAAATCGCCAGCAGCAGCACCTTGCCGTCGCGCACCGCGCGCAGCTGGCCGAGGAAGGTTTCCTTCTCCTCGGGCACGTACTCGCGGTCGATCTCGGCCTGCAGCCAGGAGCTTTCCTCGGCGGTCAGGAACTTCGCGTCGGCGGGCTTGTTCGGCAGGTAGAAGAAGGTGAGCAGGCCGATCAGCACGGCGGGCGCGCCCTGCAGGATGAACACCCACTGCCAGCTGCTCATGCCGAACCAGTGCACGTGGTCGAGGATCCAGCCGCCGAACAGGCTGCCGGCGATCAGCGCGATGGGCTGCGCGAGCGCGAGCGTCGCGATGGCCCGGCCGCGTTCCTTGCCGCGGAACCAGAAGGTCAAGTACAGCAGCAGCCCGGGGAACAGGCCCGCCTCGGCGATGCCGAGCAGGATCCGCGCGATCATCAGATGCGTCACGCTCGCGACGAACCCGGTCAGCACGGTCACGATGCCCCAGCTGACCGCGATCCGGCTGAGCCATAGCCGGGCCCCGACCTTCTTCATGATCATGTTGCTGGGGACCTCGAACACCACGTAGGCGAGGAAGAAGATCGCCGACGCGACGCCGAACGTCGCGGCCGTGATGGTGAGTTCCTTGGCCATGCCGAGCTGGGCGTAGCCGATGTTCGCCCGGTCCATGTAGTTGAAGATGTAGAGCAGCAGGACGATCGGCATGACGCGGACGCCGACCTTGCGCACGGTGCGTCTGGCCAGCGGGGAGTCCGCCGTGGTGGCGGCTGCGGCGGGGACGGACATGGGGTTCTCCTCGACGGTGAGCAGTACTGTGGTGATCGTTGCCGGTCCGGCCACAGCCGCGGCCTAATGGCTTTGCGGCAAATGTTGCGTCCCGAGGGGCGGCCTTCTTGTGGCTGGATTGGCAAGTCGGTCGGATCAGGCAGCGGCGGAACGGCCGGCGATGCGGCCCATGGTGACGGCGTTGGCGACCGCGTTGCCGCCGCCGACGTAGCGGAAGCCGAGCACTCCGGCCCCGGCCTCGCCGGCGGCGAACAGCCCGGGCACGCGTTCGCCGCGGACGTCCAGCACCGCCGCGCCGGAATCGATCTCCAGCCCGGCGTGCGTGCAGACCAGTTCGGCGGGCAGCGTGCGGGCGGCGAAAAACGGTCCGGTGGCGATTTTCGCGGGCGGTTCGGTCGCGCCCTTGGCGGAGAGCGTTTCGTGCCGCAGGAACTCCGGGTCCTCGCCGGCGGGGAGCTGGGCGTTCCATCTGTCCACAGTGGCCTGGAGGGCGGCGGCGGGCACGTTCATCTTGCCCGCCAGCTCCTCCAGGGTGCCGGCCCGGAGGGTGCGGCCGGCGTCCGCTTCGGACAGTACGTGGTCGGCATTCCAATGCGCATAGCCCGGCGGAAGGTCGCGGCGCGCTCGGTCGTCGAAGACCATCCACACTGGACCGTCCTGCGCGGAGATGATGCCGCTGGACACCGCGTAGGAGGCGTCCTCGTCCATGAACCGGCGGCCGTGCGCGTTCACCAGCACGCGCGAGCGCGGCGGGAAACCGGACTGCCAGTGGTGCAGGCGCTGGAAGTACGCGGTCGGCAGCAGCAATCCCCAGCCCTCGCCGGTGATCGACGCGGACACCTGCTCGCCGAACGCGAAGTGGTCGCCCCGGGAGCCGGGCGCGGCGACGACGAACAGATCCTCGCCCGCCGCGTCCGCGTCCGGGTAGTACCGCGAGCGCAGTGCCGGGTCCTGGGCGAACCCGCCGCTGGTCACGATCACCGAGTTCGCGCGGACCTCGATGCCGTCCGCGACCACGCCGGCGACCCGGCCGTCCTCCACGAGCAGCCGTTCGACGCGGGTGTTCAGCACCGCTTCGGCCCCGGCTTTGCGACGCGCGCGGTCGAGTACCTGGACGAGGCCGTAACCCTGGTCCTTCGGCACGTGCCCGCGCCAGACGTCCTCGACGCCCGCGCGGGTCAGGCCCGGCGTGTGCGCGTCGTGCGACACCTTCGCCGGGATTTCCGCGCCGAGCCCGATCAGCCATTCGACGGCGGGCCCGGCCTCGCGGCAGAAAGTCTTGAGCAGACCGGGTTTCAGCCGCCACTGGTTGAGGTCGAGGTAGTGCTGGAAGAATCGCTCCGGCGTGTCCTCGATGCCCAGTTCGCGCTGGACGCTCGTGCCGGCCGCGGTGAGCATGCCCGCGGACAGCTGGGTCGAGCCGCCGAGTTCCTTCTCCGACTCGAACAGCAGCACCGAGGCGCCGTGCTCGGCCGCGGACACCGCCGCGGCCAGGCCCGCGCCGCCCCCGCCGATCACCACGACGTCCGTGTCGACGCTCATCCGAGATCACCTCCGGTTTCGGCGAGAATGCGATGGTAGAGACCGTTCGAGACGAGACCGCCGTCCACCGTGACCTCGCTCCCGGTCAGATACGTGGACCGGTCCGACAACAGGAACAGCACCGTGTCGGTGATTTCCTTCGGGTCGGCCATCCGTCCGGCGGGCACACTGTCCACAGCGGACTTGACGAACGCGTCCGCTCCGGCCAGCAGCCCGGTGTCGACCAGTCCGGGATGGACGGAGTTGACCCGGATCCGCCACTTCGCGAAATTGCCCGCGGCGGACTTCGACAATCCGGTCAGCCCCCATTTGCTCGCCGAGTAGGCGGGGGAGAAGTAGCCGATCTGGCCGGAGATCGACGAGATGTTCACGATCGAACCGCCGCCCGAATCGCGCATCAGCGGCGCGGCCGCGCGCATTCCGTGGAACGGCCCGGACAGATTCACCGCGAGCACCCGGTCCCAGACCTCGGCGGTGGTGTCCTGGAATTCCAGCCGCCGCGAGATCCCGGCGTTGTTCACGAGCCCGCCGAGCGAACCGTGCTCGGCGCGGATCCGGTCGAGCACGCGAGTCCACTGTGCTGGTTCGACGACGTCCAAGGGGTACGGGGTCGCCGCCCCGCCCGCCGCGCGGATCTCGTCCGCGATTTCGTCCGCCCCGGCGAAATCCGCGACGCAGACGTGCACGCCGCGTTCGCCGAGCGCGCGGGCGTGCTGCGCGCCCATCCCGTTCGCCGCGCCCGTCACGAGCACGACGTCCGGGTAGCGCACGGCTTCGGTGGCGTCAGACATGCCGGGAGCCGCCGTCGACCGCGAGGCTGTGCCCGGTCACGTACCGCGAGCTGTCCGAAAGCAGGAACAGCAGCACGCCGCACACCTCTTCCGGCGAGCCGATCCGGTGCAGCGGCACCGCGTCGAGCGCCTTCGCCAGCGCGGGCGCGTCGTCCTGGATCCAGCGCGTCATCTCGGTGTCGATGTAGCCCGGCGCGATGGCGTTGACCCGGATGCCCTGGTCGCCGAGCTCCACCGCGAGCGATTCGGTGAGGTGCGCGACCGCGGCCTTCGAACTGCAGTACGCCGCGCGGCCCTTGCGCACGCGGACCGCGGACACCGACGCCATGTTGACGATCGCGCTGCCCGGTTCCATCCGCGCGGCCGCGGCCTGCGCGCCGAACAGCACGCCCTCGACGTTCACCGCAAGCGTCGAGCGGATCTGCTCCGGGGTGATGTCCGGGACCTCGGCGTAGGGGAAGATCCCGGCGTTGTTGACCCAGAAGTCGATGCGGCCGAACTCGTCGACCACGCGCTGGGCGAGCGCGACGTGGTCCTGCGCGCGGGTGACGTCCAAAGCGGACGCGACGATCCGGCCTGGTTTGTCCTCGATGGACTCGGCGGCCAGCGCGGCGGTCAGCTCGTCGGCGGTGGCGGTCATCGCGGCGGCGTCGAGGTCGCCGCCCACCACGTGCACCCCGCGGGTGGCGAGAGCGGCCGCGAACCGCGCGCCCATGCCGCGCGCCGCGCCGGTGACCACGGCGACCTTGCCCGGCATCTCCGGGTACCGCGCGGTCGCGGGCTGGTGCAGCACCCGGCCGGGGCCGGAGGGGGTGAGAGGGGGAAGGGGGGTGGGCATGGGGCTCCTCGTGAAGGTGGGGGGCGGGTTGGGTGTCGTGAGTGTTTATGCCGGTTAGAACCGGGATAAACACTCACGACGTGGTCAGGGCTCGCGGTGCACGGTGCGGCGGCGCACGCGCCAGCCTTCCGCGGTGCGCACGAGTTCGTCGTCCAGCACGGTGAGCCGGTGCAGCCGCGGGGAACCGCCTTCCGGCGTCCCGACGATCTGCAGATAAGCCAGCGCTCGCAAGGCATCCTCGGACTGTCCGGTTTGGACTTCCACTGTGGACACCACGTGCCGCAGCCGTTCGCCGGACTCGACGCATCCGGCGTGGAACCGCTCGGCGAACGCGGTCAGCGCGGCGGCGCCCACGGCGGGTTCCGGATAGCTGGGCGAGACGAACTCCCCGTCCGCGGTGAACGTGGCGGCCCAGCGCGCGGCCTGCCCGGAGTCGATGGCGTGGCTCTGGCGGCCGTAGAGCTGATGCACCGCCAGCACGTCCTCGACGGGGACTTCGCCCATGTCCTCAACCTCGATCCGCAGGGGAGTTGCCGGGAGCGGCAAACGTGCTATATTCGCACGCACCGTGCGATATGAAGGAACAGTAGGTCGCCGGACAAGCTGTCGTCAAGGGAGTCGTGTGTCCGAATCGGGGACGTCGAAGACGCTGAGCCACGGGCTTCAGGTGCTGGAGCTGCTGGTGGAGCATCCGCAGGGGCTCACGATGACCGAGATCGCCGAGGGGATCGGCGTGCACCGCACGGTCGCGCACCGGCTGGTGCGCACGCTGGAGGCGCACCACCTCTGCCGCCGCGACCGGTTCAAGCGGATCTCGCTCGGCGCCGGTCTCGTGCGCCTGGCCGAGCCGGTGGAACAGGACCTGCGCACGCTCGCGCGCCCGGTGCTGGAGGAGCTTTCGGACGCCGGCCGCGCGTCGGCGCACCTGGTGGTCCGCGAAAACGCCGAGCAGGTGCGGATGCTGATGATCGTGGAACCGCGCCAGGCCCGGATGCACGTGTCGTTCCGCAGCGGCCAGCTGGACCCGATCGGCCGCGGATCGGCCGGGCTCGCGCTGCTCGCGGCGGAACCGCCGGTGGAAGGCGAACGCGAGGAGATCACCCGCGCCCGGGCCCGCGGCTACGCGGTGTCGGTGGGGGAGATCGCGCCGGGAATCACCGGGATCTCCGCGGTGGTGCCGACCGGTCGCGACACCCCGGGCACGAGCATCGGGCTGTCGCTGTTCGAGGCCCCGGACCCGGACGAACTGGGCCGCTTGGTGGTGGCGTCAGCGCAGCGGCTGGGCTCGTTGCTGAAATGACCTGACGGCCGACGAGCCCGTCTCCGGTTCGTGCCGGGCAGCGATGTCCGCTTGCGACCGCGCGACCCATCGGCGCGCGGCAACCCGGTGTGCCCGTCCGAGCTGGGCCGGTTGGCGACCCAACGGCCGACGAACCCGGCCTCTTCGTGCAGCCGGGCAGCGATGCCCGCTTGCGACCGCGCGACCAAGCGGCGGACGGCGGCAACCCGGTGTGCCCGTCCGAGCTCGGCCGGTTGCGGCCTAACGGCCCACGAGCCCCGCCTCGTGCGCCAGCAGCCCGGCCTGCGTCCGGTTGGTGCAGTCGAGCTTCACCAGCATCCGCGACACGTAGCTCTTCACCGTCGCCTCCGCCAGGTGCAGCCGCCCGGCGATGTCCGCATTGGACAGTCCCTCGCCCAGGCACGCCAGCACTTCCCGCTCCCGTTCGGTCAACCCGGCGGTCCGGCGGCGGGCTTCGTCGTCGCGGCGCTGGCCGTCCGCCGACAAGGCGACCAACCGTCGCGCGGCCGACGGCGACAGCACGGTGTGCCCGTCCGCCGCCACGCGCACGAGGCCGATCAGGTCCTCCGGCGGCGTCGACTTCACCAGGAACCCGGCCGCGCCCGCGCGGAGGGCGCGGATGACGTAGGTGTCCGCGTCGAACGTCGTCAGCGCGACGACCGCGGGCGGTTCCGGCAGCGCGCAGATCCGCTCGATCGCGGCCAGCCCGTCCACGCCGGGCATCCGCAGGTCCATCAGCACCACCGCGGGCCGGTGCCGGACTACTTCCTCGACCGCCTCCGCGCCGTCCCGCGCCTGCGCGACTACCTCGATGTCGCCGGCCGAGCCGAGGATCGTGCGCAGGTGCGCGCACACCATCGGCTCGTCGTCGGCCACCACGACCGTGATCACCGGGCAGCACCTTCCGTGGTCGGGACGTAGGCGGGCAGTATGGCACCGATCTTGAACCCGCCGCCGGGCAGCGGCCCCGCCTCGAAGGTCCCGCCGACGAGTTCGACCCGCTGGCGCAGCCCGCTCAGCCCCGCGCCGGAGCCGGTGCCCGCGAGCGCCGCGTCCGGCGGCCGCGTCGCGGGAGTGTTGGCGACCGCCACGTCCAGTCCTCCCGGGTGATAGCGCAGCGAAACCGTCGCCGAGCAGCCCGGCGCGTGCTTGCGGATGTTGGTCAGCGCCTCCTGCACCACGCGGTACGCGGTGCGCGCGACGGTCGGCGACACCGACGTCCGGTCGCCGGTCACGGAAAGCTCGGTCGCGATCCCGACCGCCACCGATTCGGCGACCAGGTCCGCCACCTCGCCCGGCAGCGGCGGATTCGGCACCGGCGGCTCGATCCCGGTGCCGTTGCGCAGCACCCCGACGAGGTCGCGCAGCTCGTCCAGCGCGTGCGCCCCCTCGCGCCGGATGTCCTCGGCGGCCGATTTCACCGCCGGGTCCGGCGACGTCACGCCGAGCGCGCCCGCGTGCAGCACCATCAGGCTCAACCGGTGCGTGACGACGTCGTGCATCTCGCTCGCCAGCCGCCGCCGCTCGGCCGCCAGCGCCTGTTCGGCGAGCAGATGCTGCTCGCGTTCCGCCCGTTCGGCCCGGTCGCGCAGCGAGCTCAGCAACTGCCGCCGCGCCTCGAAATACAGCGCGATCGCCACCGGCAGCGCGGTGCTCAGCAAGCCGAACGGCGTCGTGTTCCAGGCCGGATTCCACGGTCGCGTCGCCAGCAGCGCGAGGAATCCGGCGATCCACAGCACCCGGCGCCGGTCCAGCTGCCGGACGAGCTGCGCCAGCACGATCGGCGTGATCGTGGGGACGGTCATCAGCGTCGGCTGGCTGGTCGGCACGAGCAGGCCGGGGGAGAAGAGGTCGGACGCCAGCATCGCCAGCGAGGCCGCGATCAGCAGACCGGCCACGCCGTTCGGGAAGCGCGCCAGGAGAAGCAGGGACGCGTCGCAGACGACTTCGAGCACGAGCGTCGCGTACGGCCCGAGGAAACCGGTGGTGGGCCCCGAGGCGAGGAAAAGCCCGAAGTCGAGACAGGCGAACACCAGCGCGGTGCCGCCCAGCCAGAGCCAGTCGGTCGACCGCGGCCACGGACGGCGCATGCTGGTCACCCGGCCACGGTATCCGGTCGTTCGCCCGGCCGCGCCCGATCCGCACCGCCCGGGCGGGGCGGCTGCCGCCGAAAGTTGCGGATGCGCTGGAATTGATCCACTTTCGTCGCTGCGAGTCGCTACCGAGCACGCTTACGCCGCACCCGCCCGGCGCGGTGGACTCGGCGCCATGACGAGCGAAGGAATCCCGCGGTTCGCCCGGCTGCCGGTGCTGGCGGTCGCGGCGGCCGCCGTCGCGCTGCTGGCGGCGACGAGCACCCGGTACGCGCACGGATTCGACGAGCTGTACTTCCTCGTGGCCGGTCGAGATCATCTGACCTGGGGGTATTTCGACCAGCCGCCGCTCGTCCCGCTGCTGGCCGGCACGCTCGACCAGTGGTTCCCCGGTTCGCTGTTCGCGCTGCGGCTGCCGATGGCGCTGGCGGCCGGAGCCGGGGTGGTCGTGACCGCGCTGACCGCCCGCGAACTCGGCGGCGGTCGCGGGGCGCAGGTGATGGCGGCCGGGGCGTATGCGACTTCAGGGCTGATCATCATCAGCCACTGGGTCGCCACGTACGCGCTGGACCCGTTCTTCTGGACGCTCGTGGTGTTCCTGCTCGTGCGCTGGACCCGGACCCGGCGCGACGGCCTGCTCGTCTGGGCCGGAGTGGTCACCGCGGTGTCATTGCAGACGAAATTCCTGATCCCCGCGCTGTGGGCGGCGGTGCTGGGGTCCGCGCTCGTCCTCGGACCGCGTCAGCTGGTGTCCCGGCCGAAATTGTGGCTGGGCGCGCTGATCGCCGTCGTGGCCACGCTGCCGACGCTGTTCTGGCAAGCCGCGCACGGCTGGGCCTACGCGCGGATGAGCGAGGTCGTCGCGGCCGAATTCCCCGGCTACCTCGCCTTCGCGCGCGACGGTCTGCTCGGCGCGGGAATGGGCATCGGCGTGCTGGCGCTGCTGTACGGGATGTGGCGGCTGTTCCGTTCTCCGGACTTGGCGCCGTACCGGTACCTCGCGGTGGCGCTGCTGCTGGTCGTGGCAGTGATCGTCGGGACGCACGGCCGCTCGTACTATTTGATGAGCCTGTATTCGCTGCCGTTCGCCGCCGCCGCGACAGAGCTTTCCCGGCGGAATCTGGTGCGGTGGTGGAAAATCCCGGCGGGAATCGCGTTCGCGCTTTCGGCCGCGGTCACCATTGCCGGGCTTCCGGTGTGGCCCGCGTCGATGAAAGCCACCTCGTTCGGCCCGTTTCCACTCGGCACGGTGTTCGCGGCCGGGGAGACCGCGCAGCAGCAGCTGGCGGACGGCGTCGGGCAGGCGTATCGGTCGCTGCCCGAGGGAGTGCGCCGGGAAACCGCGGTATACGGGGAAATCTACCCGTTCGCCGCGGCCGTGGAATACTACGGGCCGCGGTACGGGATCGACGATGTCTACAGTGGACACCGAGGATACTGGTACTTCGACCGGCCGCCGGATTCCGCGAGGAACGTGCTTTTCGCGGGCTTCGACCCGGCGTTGCTGCGCCCGTACTTCTCCTCGGTGACTGAAGTGGTGCCCGGACTGATGTGGCTGTACACCGGGCGGAAGCAATCCTGGGAAACGATCTGGCCCGAGGTGAAGAAACAATGAGCGATTCCTTGCCCGCGCGAGCCTACTTCCTCGCCTGCGACCCCGGCGGCGGCCCGGTCTCCCGCCGTTCCCGCGCGGCCCTGCTGGTCCGCGCCGCGGCGATGACCGACCTGGTGCTGCGCGGCAATCTGCGCGACCAGCGCGGCCAAGCCGAACCGACCGGCGCGGAACCGACCGGCGACCTCCTGCTCGACGATCTGCTCGCCGACCTCCGCGCGCACAAGCCGGCCTCGTGGCGAGCGCTGCTGCGCCGCGGAAAGAACGACACGCTGCAGTCGCTGGAAACGCAACTCTCCGCGGCGGGTCTGCTCGAAGAGGGCAGCAGTTCTTTCTTGCATCGCAAGGTTTTGGCGCCTTCGGACCCGGCGCGAGTCCGCGACGCGCACGCCCGGCTCGATCACGCCCTGGCCGCCCCGCTGTCCGAAGTGGACGCCTCGACCGCCGCGCTGGCCACCCTGGCCGCGGCGTCTGGAGCCGGGATGTCCCGCTCGGACGCGCGCCGGCACAGCGACCGGCTGAAGGAACTGGAGAAGCTCGCCGGACCAGTGGTTCCCGCGCTGCGCAAGGCCGTGGCGGGACGGCGCGCGGCACGGATCGCGGCGTTCTCCGGCGGTTCCGGAGGCTGAGCCGCCGGCCAGCCGAGGGGGCTGGCCGACGGTTCGGCCGCGGCCGAACCGCGGACCTCGTACCGTGGCGGACATGACTTCCTTCGCCACGCTCCACGTCCCGGGCCGTCCGCTGTTGCTGCCGAACGTCTGGGAGTTCGGCTTCGCCGCCGCGCTCGCCGACGCGGGCCATCCGGCGGTCGGCACCACCAGCCTCGGCGTTTCGGCGGCGGCCGGGTACGCCGACGGCGCCCCGGCCTCCCGCGCCGCCACCGTCGCACTGGCGAAATCGCTGGCCCCGCTGGACATCCTGGTCAGCGTCGACCTCGCCGACGGGTTCAGCGCCGACGCGGGAGAAGTGGCGGACCTCGTCGCCGAGCTCGCCGACGCCGGGGTCGTCGGCGTCAACCTGGAAGACGGCCGAGGCGACGCTCTCGCTCCGATCGTCGTCCAGGCCGCGCTGCTGGCCAAGGTGCGCGAACGGGTTCCGGGCATGTTCCTCAACGCCCGCACCGACACGCATTGGCTCGGCGCCGGCCCGGTGGCGGACGCCGTCACCCGGGCCCGTGCATACGCGGACGCTGGCGCCGACTGCGTCTTCGTCCCCGGCCTGCACGATCCCGCGGACGTGACGGAGCTGGTCGAAGCAGTAGACGTGCCGGTGAACCTCCTGTACCCGCCCGGCAAGGCCACTTTCTCCGAATTGGCTTCCCTGGGCGTCGCGCGGGTCAGTCTCGGCTCAACCCCTTACCGCGTAGCGCTTTCCGCCGCACTGGCCACAGTGGACTCCGTCCGGGAAGAGACCGAGCTGCCGCTGAACCCGCCGTCGTACGGTGATGTCACGGCATTGCTGCCCTAATCTGGGAGACATGATCTTCGGAGGAAACACCGACTTCGCTGTCCCCGCCGGATACCTCAACACCCCCAGCATCGGAATTCCGCCTGCGCCGGTCGCCGACGCGGTCGAGGCCGCGGTCGGCCGGTGGCGCACCGGCAAGGACGCCCCGTCGGACTTCGACGAGCCGGTAGCCCGCTCGCGCGGCGGATTCGCGCGGCTCGCCGGGGTCCCGGCGGAACGGGTGGCGATCGGCGCGTCGGTGTCGCAGCTGGCCGCGAACGTCGCCGCCGGGCTGGCCCCGGACGCCCGCGTGCTGGTCGCCGAGGGCGAGTTCACCAGCGTCACGTTCCCGTTCGCGCAGCGGGCGAACGTCACCGAAGCGCCGCTCGCCAAGCTGGCGCAGCACGTCGAAGGCCACGACCTCGTCGCGGTCAGCCTCGCGCAGTCCGCCGACGGCGCGCTGCTCGACACCGCCGCGCTGCGGGCCGCCTCCGAAGCCGCGGACGTGCCGGTCCTGATCGACGTCACGCAAGCCGCGGGCTGGCTCCCGCTGGACGTCGCGTGGGCGGACTGGATCGTCTGCGCGGGCTACAAATGGCTGTTCTCGCCGCGCGGCTGCGCCTGGCTCGCGGTGCATCCGCGGGCGCACGAACGGACCCGCCCGGTCGCCGCGAACTGGTACGCCGGCGACGACCCGTGGTCCTCGGTCTACGGAATGCCGCTGCGCCTGGCCGGAAACGCGCGCGCGTTCGACCTTTCGCCGGTGTGGCTGTCGCACGTCGGCGCAGCGGAAGCGTTCGGCTACCTGGCGTCACTCGACCTCGCCGCGGTGCGCGACCACAACGTCGGCCTGGCCAATTCCCTGCGCGCCGCGGCCGGACTGGAACCCCAGGGAAGCGCCATCGTGGCGCTGGACGCCGACCCCGCGCGGATCGCCGAAGCCGGGATCGTCGCGAGCGTCCGCAACGGGCGGATCCGCGTCGGTTTCCACCTTTACAACGGCCCTGACGACGTCGAACGCGTTCTCGCCGCACTGGGCGCGGCGTCTGGCTGAAGGCCGGCGAGGGGGTGAACTACGGTGTTCGCGTGTCCCATCCGCACTTCACCCCCGGCGCCCCCGGCCCGTCGGACACGGCCCCGATCCCGGCCGTGCCCGCGCGCCCGGGCCCGCCGCCGCCCGGGCCGTCGCGCAACCGCGCCCTGCTGCTGCGCGGCGCCGGTCTCGTGGCGATCGCCGTCGTGGCCGGGCTCGTCTGGTACCTGATCCGGCACGACAGCACGCCGGAACAGCCGGTCGCCGAATCCCCGGCGACCACCGCGAAGCCCGCGTTCGACTACAAACTGGCCGAAGGCCCGGTCAAGGCGACCGACTGCGCCGCCAACGCCTACTCCGGCGCCAAGAAGTTCTTCCAGGACAACCAGTGCAAGTCCCTGGCGCGGGCGCTGTACACGGTGCAGGCCGGGGACGCGAAGGCGCTGGTGTCGGTGGTGCTGGTGACGATGCCGGACGCGGCGAAGGCGACGGAGCTGAAGGAACTCACCGACCGGGACGGCACCGGCAACGTGAGCGACCTGGTCCGCGACGGCACCTTCCACGACACCGACGCCCCGAAACTGAGCGGCAACGAGGCCGAGTACGAATCGAAGGCCAACGGCCCCGAGGTGACGATCGTGCTGA
Source organism: Amycolatopsis sp. VS8301801F10 (assembly GCF_046195355.1). Lineage (NCBI taxonomy): Bacteria > Bacillati > Actinomycetota > Actinomycetes > Pseudonocardiales > Pseudonocardiaceae > Amycolatopsis > Amycolatopsis sp. VS8301801F10. The sequence goes on from NZ_CP176065.1 coordinate 4,734,324, forward strand.
CCGATTTCTACTACGGCCACCACGACAAACCGCTGCTCAGCCGGATCGCGAAGAACGCGTTGACGCTGTCGGGCAAGCTCCGCTGAGACTGCTTTCGAACGAGCAGGCCGGGGTGGTCCGGCCTGCACGTTTTTGCTAGGAGGCTGCCCGGGGAGGGCGACGGCGGCTTCCGCCCGCTTCCTGCCGCCCCACGCCCGGTGTCGCCGCGGCTGCTGTGCCCTGACTCCGCATCTCGCGCAGGACGCCTGCGACCGCTGCAGGTCGTGCGCGAGCAGCGGGACTGCGCGGGTGTCTCGTGAGTGCGTATCCCGGTTCTAACCGGGATACGCACTCACGAGCCCCTACGAAGGCTGCCCAGGCAACGCCACCGCAGCGGGCTTCTGCCCGGCCTCCTGCCGCCAAGGCATCCCGCGCCGAGCCGCCGCGATCACCGCCTGCAGCGCCATCCCGCGCAGCCCCGAATCGTCGGTATGCGTGAGGACCGCGTGCCAAGCCGCCGCGGTATCCGCCTCTGCGCTCGCCACCAGCGCAGCAGCCGAAGCCGTGTCCGTAACCGGCTTAGGCGGCACGTACGCGGCTTCAGGCGCCACCGGCGTCGCCGACACTGAAGTGAGCATCTGCGTCACCGCGTCCCGCCGCGCGGTGTGCTCCGCGCGGCCAGCCTTCACGGCCTCCCCGAAATCACCGGGCAGGAACGCCGTCACCAGCCCGTACACCCACAACGACGCGTGCTCCGCCGCCAGCGCCTTCTGCAGCGAATCCACCGCTTCCTTCGGCACCGACGACAGCGCGGCCACGGCCTTCGCGTCCGCCCCGGGCCCGAGTTCCGGCGCCACCCGCTGCAGCCCGGCGCATCCGGCGGCCACCGACGCGACGAGCCCGGCCCGGTACGCCGGCAGCGCGGGCACCAAGTCCTCGGCCTGCTTGCGCGCGGCGGCGAGCCGGTCCTTGAACCCGCCGAGGTCCGCGGGCGCGGGCGGGACGTTCGCCGCCTGCTTGGGCCGGTTCAGCCGGTCCACCTCGGCCTTCAGCGCGGCCGCCTGCGCGGCTCTGGCGTCGGCGACCTGGCCGGCCGCGTCGCCGCCGGAGGGCAGCTTCCTGGCCGCGGCGGCGTCCGCCTCGGCCATCGCCAGCAGCGGGGCCAGCGGATCGGGGGCGTCGTCGTAGCCGCCCGAGCAGGCGGCGAGCGGCACAGCCGCGGCGACAGTGGCGCTCAGCGCGCCCAGACGCAGCACGGCGCGCCGGGAGAAGTCTGCGGTCACGTCGGCCCATCCTGCCAGGCCGCCCGGGTGCGCCGCCGCTCGCGCGTCTTCGCGGGGGCGCAGGATAAGCTTGGCCTTCACCGACCAACAGGCCGAACAGGAGTGCCCCACGTGCCCAACGAACTCGCCAGCCGGCTGGAGCCGATCGTGGCCGAAGCCGTCACGACCGCGGGTTTCGACCTCGACTCGCTCGAGGTGCAGCAAGCCGGAAGGCGACAGCTGGTGAAGGTGGTCGTCGACTCCGACGACGGCGTCGGGCTGGACGAGGTCGCCGAGGTCAGCCGCACCGTCTCGGCCGCACTCGACGAGAACGAGCACGTGCTGGCGAGCGCCTACACGCTCGAGGTCACCTCGCCGGGCCTCGACCGGCCGCTCACCCAGCAGCGGCACTGGCGGCGCGCCCGGTTCCGTCTCGTCAAGATCACGCCCGTCGAAGGCCCCGCCTATCTCGGCCGCGTCGGGCACGCAGGCGAGAAGAGCGCGCGGGTGCTCGTGGACGGCCGGATCAAGGACGTGCACTACGAGTCCGTCGCTAAGGCCGTGGTGGAAGTCGAATTCAAGCAGCCGCCCGCCGAAGAACTCAAAGCCCTGACCGAAGACAGCGCTGCCGAGGACGACAAGGACAAGAAGGAGGAGTCGAAGTGAACGTGGACATCGCCGCGCTGCGGGCGATCGAACGGGACAAGGACATCCCCTTCGACACGGTCATCGAGGCCATCGAGACCGCGCTGCTCACCGCGTACAAGCACACCGAGGGCCACCAGCCGCACGCCCGCATCGACATCGACCGCAAGACCGGGCTCGTCCGCGTCCTCGCGCACACCCTCGCCGCCGACGGCGAGGTCGACGAGGAATGGGACGACACGCCCGAGGGCTTCGGCCGGATCGCCGCCACCACCGCGCGCCAGGTCATCCTGCAGCGGCTGCGCGACGCCGAGCACGAGAAGACCTACGGCGAGTTCTCCGCCAAGGAGGGCGAGATCGTGGCCGGCGTGGTCCAGCGCGACGCGCGCGCCAACGCCCGAGGCATGGTCGTGATCCAGGTCGGCGACACCGAGGGCGTGCTGCCGCAGGCCGAACAGGTCGCGGGGGAGTCCTACGAGCACGGCACCCGGATCAAGGCGTTCGTGTTCGGCGTGTCGCGCAGCAACCGCGGCCCGCAGATCATGCTGTCGCGCTCGCACCCGAACCTGGTGCGCAAGCTGTTCGCGCTGGAGGTCCCGGAGATCGCCGACGGCACCGTCGAGATCGCCGCGGTCGCCCGCGAGCCGGGGCACCGGTCGAAGATCGCCGTGCGCTCCACCATCCCCGGCGTCAACGCCAAGGGCGCCTGCATCGGCCCGATGGGCGCGCGCGTGCGCAACGTGATGAGCGAGCTGTCCGGCGAAAAGATCGACATCATCGACTGGTCCGACGACCCGGCCAAGTTCGTCGGGAATGCATTGTCGCCCGCGAAGGTTGTTTCGGTACGTGTCGTGGACGAGCGCGCCAAGACGGCGAGGGTCGTCGTGCCGGACTTCCAGCTGTCGCTGGCGATCGGCAAGGAGGGCCAGAACGCCCGCCTCGCCGCCCGCCTCACCGGCTGGCGGATCGACATCCGCAGCGACGCGGCCCCCGCCGAGCCCGCCGGTCCGGCCGAGGGTGAGCAAGACCACGCCGGCCAGGCGCGGCCCGCCGCGGCGACCGGTTCGGCCGACTGAAGGTGCAGGCGCTAGACTCGACAACGGTTCAAGACCCGCGCAGGGCTACTGGGGACACCCCCGACCTCCAGCGTCACCGGCATTCGCCGGTGCGCACGTGCGTCGGCTGCCGGAAACGGGACTTGACCGGCGAACTGCTGCGCGTGGTCGCGGCGGACGGGCGGCTGGTCGTCGACGAACGTCGGCGGCTGCCGGGACGGGGTGCGTGGCTGCACCCCGGGCCGGGCTGCCTGGCCAAAGCCGAGCGGAAGCGGGCGTTCCCGCGGGCCCTCCGGGTCCAGGGCGCGCTCGAGGCCGCGGGGCTGCACGACCACGCGGCGTTCGCCGCGGACGACGACGCCGGGACGAACCCGGGGTCGCGAGATACAAGGAAGCAGGTCGACCCGTCATGAGTCAGCCGTGAAGCTGAAGCCATGAACGCGCGACGGTAAGGACGAGGTCAGCGGGTCTTCCGCCTGGCCTCCCCTAGATGAGGAGAGCTGTGCCAGGCAAGGCCCGCGTACACGAGCTCGCTAAGGAGCTCGGCATCACCAGCAAAGAAGTTCTCGCCAAGCTGAAGGAGCAGGGCGAGTTCGTGAAGTCCGCGTCGTCCACCGTCGAGGCGCCCGTCGCCCGCCGGCTCCGCGACGCGTACCCCGCCAAGGGCGGGAAGAAGCCCGGCCCCACGCCGGGACCGCGCCCGGCCCCGAAGCCGGCCGCTCCGCAGCCGCAGAGCGCCGCTCCGCAGGCCCCGTCCGCTCCGGCGCCCGCGCCGCAGCAGCAGGCCCCGGCCGGGAAGCCGGGCCCGCAGGCCGCCAAGCCGGCGGCGTCCCCGGGCCCCAAGCCCGGCGGTCCCCGCCCCGGTCCGCGCCCGCCCGCACCGGCCCAGCCGGCCCCGGCGCAGGAGGTCCCGGCCGCCAAGGCCGAGCCCGCCGCGCCCAAGCCGGCCCCGAAGCAGCAGGACGCCGCGTCCGCCGGTTCGGTCGTGCCGCCCAAGCCGCAGGGCCCCAAGCCCAGCGGCCCGCGTCCCGGCCCGCGCCCGCCGCGGGTCGGCAACAACCCGTTCGGCGTCGGCTCCGGGTCCCCGGCCCCGCGTCCGCCCGCCCCGCGCCCCGGCCCCGGCCAGGGCGGCGACACCCGTCCCCCGCGTCCGGGCGGCGGCCAGGGCGGCGACACCCGTCCGCCGCGTCCCGGCGGCGGCCAGGGCGGCGGCAACCGGCCGAGCCCGGGCAACATGCCCCCGCGCCCGAACCCCGGCATGATGCCGGGCCGCGCCCGTCCGGCCGGACCGGCAGGCGGCCGAGGCGGTCCCGGCGGCGGCGGTCGTCCCGGTGGCGGCGGCGGCCGTCCGGGCGGCGGTGGCGGCGGCTTCCGCGGCGGCCCCGGCGGCGGTGGCGGCGGCGGCGGCTTCCGTCCCGGAGGCGGCGGTGGCGGCGGTGGCGGCTTCCGTCCGGGCGGCGGCGGTGGCGCCCCGGCCGGCGGCGGCGGTTTCCGCGGCGGCGGCGGTCGCGGCGGCCCGGGCGGCCGCGGCGGCACGGCCGGCGCGTTCGGCCGTCCCGGCGGGCCCTCGCGCAAGGGCCGCAAGTCGAAGCGGCAGAAGCGCCAGGAGTACATGGACAACATGCAGGCGCCCAGCGTCGGCGGCGTCCGCCTGCCCAAGGGGCAGGGCGAGACGATCCGGCTGCCGCGCGGCGCTTCGCTGACCGACTTCGCCGAGAAGATCGACGCCAACCCGGCTTCGCTGGTGCAGGTGCTCTTCCACCTCGGCGAGATGGTCACCGCGACGCAGTCCGTGTCGGACGACATCCTCGAGCTGCTCGGCGGCGAGATGAACTACGTCGTCCAGGTCGTCTCCCCCGAGGAGGAGGACCGCGAGCTGCTCGAGACGTTCGACATCACCTACGGCGAGGACGAGGGCGGCGAGGAGGACCTGCAGGTCCGGCCGCCGGTCGTCACCATCATGGGGCACGTCGACCACGGCAAGACGCGGCTGCTGGACACGATCCGCAAGACGAAGGTCCGCGAGAGCGAGGCCGGCGGGATCACCCAGCACATCGGCGCCTACCAGATCGAGACCGAGCTCGAAGGCGTGCCGCGGCTGATCACCTTCATCGACACCCCGGGTCACGAGGCGTTCACCGCCATGCGTGCCCGAGGCGCGAACTCGACCGACATCGCGGTGATCGTGGTGGCGGCCGACGACGGCGTCATGCCGCAGACGGTGGAGGCGATCAACCACGCGCAGGCCGCGAAGGCTCCGATCGTGGTCGCGATCAACAAGATCGACAAGGAGGGCGCGAACCCGGACAAGATCCGGCAGCAGCTCACCGAGTACAACCTCATCGCCGAGGAATACGGCGGCGACACGATGTTCGTCGAGATCTCCGCACGGGAGAACATCAACATCGACGGGCTTCTCGAGGCGATCCTGCTGACCGCGGACGCGGCTCTGGACCTGCGGGCCAACCCGGACATGGAAGCGCAGGGCGTCGCGATCGAGGCGCACCTCGACCGCGGCCGCGGCCCGGTGGCCACCGTCCTGGTCCAGCGCGGCACGCTGCGCGTCGGCGACTCGGTCGTGGCGGGCGACGCCTACGGCCGCGTCCGCCGGATGGTCGACGAGCACAACGAGGACGTCACCGAGGCGCTGCCCTCGCGTCCGGTCCAGGTCATCGGGTTCACCTCGGTGCCGGGAGCGGGCGACACCTTCCTGGTGGTCGACGAGGACCGCGTCGCCCGGCAGATCGCCGAGCGCCGCTCCGCCCGCACCCGCAACGCGCTCAACGCGTCGCGCCGCAAGCGGGTCAGCCTCGAGGACCTCGACTCCGCCTTGAAGGAGACGAGCAGCCTCAACCTGATCATCAAGGGCGACAACTCGGGTACCGTCGAAGCGCTCGAAGCGGCGCTGCTGCAGCTGGACGTCGGCGAAGACGTCGAACTGCACGTCGTGCACCGCGGCGTCGGCGGCGTGACCGAATCGGACATCGACCTGGCGACCGCGTCCGACGCGATCGTCCTCGGGTTCAACGTCCGGGCGCAGGGCAAGGCGACCGAGCGGGCCACCCGCGAGGGCGTCGACGTGCGCTACTACACGGTCATCTACCAGGCGATCGAGGAGATCGAGCAGGCTCTGAAGGGCATGCTCAAGCCGGAGTACGAAGAGGTCGAACTGGGCCGCGCCGAGGTCCGGGACGTCTTCAAGTCCTCCAAGATCGGCACGATCGCGGGGTGCCTGGTCATGTCCGGCGAGATCCGGCGCAACGCCAAGGCCCGCCTCCTGCGCGACGGCAACGTCATCGCGCAGAACCTGCCGATCAACTCGCTGCGCCGCTTCAAGGACGACGTGGTCGAGGTCCGGGAAGGGTACGAGTGCGGTCTCACGCTGGGCTCGTACAGCGACATCAAGGTCGACGACGTGATCGAGACCTACGAACAGCGGGAGAAGCCCCGCAGCTGAGGCCTCCGTTGGGGGAGGGGCGTGCTCGCAGGCTGCGCTCGCCCCTCCCGCCCTCAGCGTGTTGTGCGGGGGTCGAACCCCGCGCCCCCGCCAGGGGGCAAGCCCCCTGGACCCCCGCGTGGGGTCCAGTCGGGCTGTTCCGTCGAGTTTTGAGGTGACTAGCTTGTTTGTCGGAGCCTTGGAGCTCGACCTGCTGCTCGACGACGTGCATTCGTTGAAGCAGAAACGATCCGTGGTGCGGCCGGTGGTGGCCGAACTGCGGAAACGCTTTTCCGTCTCGGTCGCCGAGGCGGGACATCTGGACCTGCACCGGCGCGCGCTCATCGGCGTCGCCGCGGTCGCCCCCGACGGCGAGCACATCCGGGACGTGCTCGACGCGTGCGAGCGGTTCGCGGCCGGACGGCCCGAGTTCGAACTGCTCTCCGCGCGCCGCCGGCTGCTCGGCCCGGACGACTAGAACACCCGGAAATCCGGAGAAGGAGACCTCAGCCATGGCCGATCCCGCTCGGGCACGCAAGCTCGCCAAGCGGATCTCGCAGATCGTGGCCTCGGCGATCGAACACGACGTCAAGGACCCGCGACTGGGCTCGGTGACCATCACCGACGCCCGCGTCACTGCGGACCTGCACGACGCCACGGTGTACTACACGGTGCTCGGCGAAAGCCTCGACGCGGAGCCGGACTTCGCGAGCGCCGCCGCCGCGCTGGAGGCCGCGCGCGGCGTCCTGCGCACGAAGGTGGGACAGGGCACCGGCGTCCGCTACACCCCGACGCTGACCTTCGTCGCGGACAGCGTCCCGGACGACGCCCGCCGCATCGAAGAGCTGCTCGCGAAGGCCCGCGAATCCGACGCCGAGGTGGCGCGCCGCGCGACCGGAGCCCAGCCCGCGGGCGAAGCGGACCCGTACAAGGCCCCTCGGTCCGAAGAGGACGAGGAGCAAGCAGAAGAGGAGACGCGCGGCTGAAGCGATGCGGTCAAAGCCCGGTGTCACGCGACGCGGCCTGCTGCTCGGCGGTGCCGCGGCGCTCGTCTCCGCCTGCACCGGGCGCTCCGCCCCGGTGGTTGCGCCGCCCTCGGCTGCCCCGGCCTCCAGCCCGGCGCCCCTGAAGGCGTCGATCACGATCCACCGCAGGCACTCCGCGGCCCGCGGCCGGGACGTCGACGTCGTGCTGATGACCCCCGACGGCGTCCCCAGCACCGGCCTGCCGGTCTGCGTCGCCCTGCACGGCCGCGGCTCGAACGCCCGCACGTTCCTGGACCTGGACCTGCCCGCGGCCCTCACCGCCGCGGTCCGGTCCGGAACCCCGCCGTTCGCGGTCGCCGCGGTCGACGGCAGCCACTACTGGATGCCCGACGGCGGCGACGACCCGCACCGCATGCTCACCGACGAACTCCCCGGCTGGCTGTCCGAATCGGGCCTCCGCCCGATGACCGGCCTGCTCGGCATCTCGATGGGCGGTTTCGGAGCCCTCGGCCTCGCCCGCCGCCGCCGCGACGTGCGAGCAGTGGCCACCTGCAGCGCGGCCCTGTTCCGCACCTGGCCGGAAGCCCGGTCCCGGCACATCTTCCCGGCGCAGGACGACTGGAAGGCCGCCGAACCCCTCCAGCACGCGGACGAACTCCCGCCCCGAGGCCTCGGCGTGTGGTGCGGCGACGGCGACCCCTTCCTGGCGGCCAACCGGAAACTGATCGCCGAGGCCGGCCCGGAGGTCGCGCGGATCACGCCGGGGGAGCACACCTCGGAGTACTGGCGGGGAATCCTGCCGGAAGTCCTGCGCTTCCTCGGCCCGCGCCTGACGTAGCGGAATCACCGGTTCGGGTGGCCGGGGTTGTGTCGGCAATTGGTAACACGGCTACTTGGCGGCGTGAACAGCGACCGTGCGCGGGAAGGCGGGTCATCCGGCAGCCGGGTCGGGCGGCAACGTCGTGGTGGCGTCCGTGACGGCCGGCCGGATCGCGTCCCGGCTCAGCCCGCGCGCCGACGTCAGGTCGACGCCAGTGAGGACGGTGCGTTCGAAGACCGCGCCCGACACGTCCGTGCGGGTCAAGACCGCGCCGGTCAGATCGGCGCCGCTGAGGTCGGCACCGGCGAGGACGGCGTCGGTCAGGTCGGCGCCGCGGAGGCTGGCGTGAACCAGCACCGCGTCGCGCAGGTTCGCGCGGCGGCAGTTGGCGCGATCGAGCGTCGCGGCGGACAAGCTCGCGCCGGTCAGCTGCGCTGCGGTCACAATCGCGTCGGAGAAATCGGCCCCGTCGAGCCGTGCCTCGGCGAAATCCGCGCCCGTCAGCCTCGCCGCGGCGAAGCACGCCTGGCGAAGGTCGGCCAGCCGCAGCTCGGCCCCGGGCAGCTGGACGCGGACGAGGTCGATCCGGGCCCGGGGCGGGGGCGGGTGCGTGCGAAGGGCGCGCAGAGCGACTCTGACGTCCACCGGCAGCGGCTCGACCGGTTCGGGGTGACTGCGCAAGAAGTCGGTCAGCGTTTCGACCACCCGGAACCGGTCGCGCGGAGAATCCTCGTACATCCGTTCCAGCGTCCGGACGCCGCCGGCCCGCGTCGAAGGACTCTCCGCGCCGAGATGGCCGATCGCGGTGGCATAGGTGTCGGTGATGTGCTTGTCGCGGTCCAGGAGAAGCTTCTTGACCGCCACCCACGCCGGAATGCCGATGCCGAGCGGCGTGAGGAAACCGGCGATCTGGCCGCGGATGCCGCTCAAGACGGCGGCCCGCTCGGCGACCGCGAGGTGCGCGACGTCGGCGCCGGCGACCCAGGACACGAAGGGCCCGAGCAGAAACCACAGCACGGCCGCGGCGCCGGCCGCTCCGGCGGTGGCGAGGGCTAACGTCCGCACACCGCGGTGAAGCAGGAGGCGGCGCCGCCGCTCGCCTCTCACCGCTCAGCCTCGCGGGAGTCTGGCACGGACCAGCCTCCCGCGATGTCCCCACGCGCGTCGAGCCCGTATTTCCGGAACTGCTTGTGCGTCCAGTCCGGGTTCTCCGGGACCGCGAGAAAACGGTCGATGCGCTTGCGCGCGCCGGGATGGCCGTGGGCCAGCGCGGTGCAGTAGAGATCCAGCACCCCGCCCGGCTGGCGCTCGTTGCGGCGGAGATCGGCCAGCAGGACATGGGAATCGATGTCGCCTCCGCGGACCCCGCGCTCCGCGAGTTCCCAGGCCTTGCGGCGATTTTCCCGTGCCCTGCCGAGGTTTTCCGGCGCCGTGTCGAGCTTTCCGTGCAGCAGGAAGCCCCGGGCCACGCCCGCCACGGCGCTGAAGTCGCCGTCGGCGATCTGCTGTTCGACCAGTCGTTCCGCTTCGTCCAGATCGCCGAGCCCGGCGAGCGCTTCCGCCAGCAGGCCCTGCAGCCGGGCCGGCACCTCGGCGCGCCCGGCGCCGAGCAGCTGTGCCGCCTCGGCGAAGCTCTGGCGTTTGAGCAGTAGCCGCACGGCCTGTTCCTTGGCCCGCGCCGAACCCGCGCCGGCCGCTTCGGAATAGAGGCCGGAAGCCACGACCAGGAGGGCGGACGACGAGAGTTCCACGCCGGATCCGCTCGCGGTCGCCCGGTCGGTTCCGTCCTCCCGGACGCTGTCGGCGTGGACGAGCGCGTCGGCGACCCAGAGCTGCGCGTGTGCGCGGGAAACGTCCATGCGCGTGCGGTAAGCCCGCACCAGGTCCTCCGCGTAGAGATCGGTGATGTACTGCGCGATCGGGGTCAGCGCGCCTGCGGTCAGCGGAACGGTTTCGACATACCACCGCAGTGCTTGGGCGATCGGCTCGGAATACTCGCATTCCCGGGATTTCCGCGATTCCCCGAAGGCGCAGAGCAGCAGGGCGATCTCGGCGGGTTCCGGCGCGTTGCCCGCTCGCTGGGCGTTCCGGTAGTAGCCGGCGGCGTCGTCGAACAGACCGTGCTGAGCGGCCGCGAGCGCCGCGGCGCCCAATGCGCGGGGTTCGTGTTCGGCCGCTTCGTAATAGCAGTCGAGCGCGGTGCGCGGAAGACCCGACGCGGCGAAGGCGTCGCCGACCGCGATCAGCGGGCCCGCGTCGCCCTCTGCCGCGCATTCGAGGGCGAGCTGCTGCGCGGTGGGTTTCAGATCCGCGCTCAGGTTCACCTCGACCGCGGCGGCCAGCGCGCCGGGAACGTCGTACTGGCGCGCCGTCTGCACCCAGTCGAGCGCGTCCTCGACCCGCCCGGTCGCAGCCAGCACCCGGGCGCCGAGGAGATAGGCGTCGGGCCGGCCGCGAACGGTCGCTTCCGTCGAGAGCATCGCGACCGCCGCGCTCGGGCCGAGGGCGTCGACCGTCAGGTCCGTGATCATCGGCAGCAGGTCGAATCCGGTGCGCTCGCCCAGTTCGGTCAGGTACCGGACCGCTTCGTCGAGCCGCGCCCGCTGCCGCTCCCGTTCCTCGGCCAGCTCCTCCGGCGTCGGCAGGGCGCGACCCGGCGGCGGTTCGGCGGAATCCTCCTCGAACGCGATGCTTTCCGCGACGACCGCGGCCGAATGCAGGTCTCCCTTCTCCGCGAGCCTCCGGTGGATGGCCAGCGCCCGGTGCTGCTTGAGCTGAGTGTGCGCCAGCGCCACCAGCACTTCGGCCGCGTGGTTTCCTTCGGCGGCGAGCGGGCCGAGCCAGTCGAGGACGTCCTTGGGCCGCTTGGCGGCGAAGAGCGTGCCGGCCCCTTTGCCGATGGCGTCGTCGACGGCCGCCGGATCGCCGCTGGTCCGCACGATCGCGTCGTACTGGCTGAGCGCGTCGTCGATCCGGCCCGCCCTGGTCAGCATCGCGGCGAGTTCGGCGCGCGCTCGCGGGCAGCCCTGCTCGGCCGCTTTCACGAAGAATTTGGCGCTCAATTCCAGCAGGCAGCGTTTTTCGCATTCCCGCGCCAGCGCCAGGCAATTCTCCGCGTCCGCCGTTTCGAGCAGCACCGGCCACAGCCGTTCGTCCGGCAGAACCGGTTTCGCCGCGCCGGTCACGCAGTGCCGTTCGAGCGAGGGCGCGAGGCAGAACTCCTCTGCCGCGGAGCCGGATTCCGGGACCAGGATCGCGGCCCCGCCGGGCACCTGTCCGGTCAGTTCGCTCAGCGCCTCGGCGAATCGCCCGGCGGAATCGGGCGGGCCGCCGAAGCCGGACTGGAAGGCCCGGCGCAGCAATTCGCGCGGCAGCCGCTGGCCGTGTCCGGCGTGCCGGGCTTCGATCGCGAAATTCAGCAATGCGCGCGCCGGCGGGCCGATGTCGCGGCAGCGCGTGCGGAGTTCCGGTTCGGCGACGAGATTCTGGATCACCCGGCCGTCCGGCGCGCTTTCCGCGGCTTCGGCCAGCCGCGGTTCGGGAGAATCGTGCGCCCGCAGGAGTTCGGCCTTCGTGAAGGAATCGGGCACCCGGATCCGGGTCCCTTGCTGGAGAAGCAGCAGGGCGTGGGTGCGGTCCGGGCCCGGCGGCTTCCGGCCGGGAGACGCGTTGACGGCCTGCCAGCGTTCGCGGGACAGCGTGGCGAGGATCAGGCAGGGGGCGCGGGTTTCGTCGTCGAGGAGATTCCGCAGGCACCGGGCGACCTTCTCGCCGAGTTCGCTGTCCGCGGGCATCAGGTAGCGGTCGGCCGAGGGAAGCCACAAGGCTGTCCGGGGAGCCAGGCCTGCCGCGTTGTCCAGCAGTTCCTCCGGCGTGCAGGGACTGAGCCCCGGCCAGATCCGCCAGCCGTAGAGACGGAAAGACCCGTCGTCGTTCTTCGCGCGGATCGCCTCCCACAAAGCGCGTTTCTTCCCGGTCGCCGGATCGCCGATCAGGGTGGCCATCCGGCTCGTTCCGCCCGCTGCCGCCGCCACGACCGAGTCCAGTTCCTCGTCGAGTTTCCGCGGGAAGTAAATCGTCGATTCCGGCAGCGTTTTCCCGCCGTGCCCGGCGTCGCTCAGCGGGACGAGCGCCAGCTGGCTCGGGGTGCAGGTCGCCAGGTCGGCCGCGGGAACGGAGAGGGGGGTCGGGGTGCTCTGCGCTGTCGTGTCCATCTCGTGACCGAGACTGCCGGACCCGCGCCGAGCCGCGCCACTTTCCGCCTTCGCCCGGCGGCAAACGGTCAACTCTGGGGGGTGAAAGCACCGCCGACTTCGCCCGCACCGAAGCCTTGTTCACTCATTTCGGTGAACACAGGGTGCGCCCGGTAACGCAATTTCCGGGCCGGATTCAGCCCGGCTTTCCCGCGACCACGAGATCCCGCACGATCGCCTGGTCAACCCGGTGCGCCAGCTCCTCGTACGGCCCGCCCGACCGCACCTCCAGGCCGGCCCGTTCCAGGATCGCCGCCAGTTCTTCCCTCGGCAGCACGTGCGTGTTCCACGAGATCCCCATCGCCCCGCCGGGGCGCAGCACCCGGTTCCACACCGGGATCGCCGCCGCGAGGAGGTCGCGCGGGCTGCGGGCCAGTCCGGTGTCGCGGTGGCTGCCGTGCTGCACGCCGTACGGCGCGTCCGTCACGACGAGGTCCACCGAGGCCGGGCGGAGGACCTCGTCGGTCGTCAGGGTGTCCGCGTTGAGATAGCTGAGCCGCCGGGTGCGGCCGGCCTTGTAGTCGTCCTTGTCGAACGCGTACTCGATGTCCAGCCGGCGTCCGAGGCGGACCTTGTTGCGGCGCAGCTGCCCGGATTCCGCCGTGTGCTTCACGCGCTTCGTGCGCAGCCACGTCTTCACGAACTGTTCGTACGCTTCGAAATCGCGCGCGTCGACGTCGAGCCCGGTGGCGTCGAAGCCGTACATCACGGCCTGGTTCAGCGTCGTTCCCCGGCCGCACAGCGGGTCGAGCACGTGCAGTTCGCGGTCCGGCCAGTCCGCGGGCCGCGAGGTCGCCAGCAGGGTGAGGTTGAGCAGCAGCTTCGTGAACTGCTCGTTCGTCTTGCCCGGGTACTTCTGGATGGTCAGCAGGTCGGAGTCGGCCTTCGCCAGCGGGTGCACGGCGACCGGCGTCAGCACGCCGTCGCCCAGTTCGAACAGGGCGTACAGCGAGGACAGGTTCGACAGCAGCGCCAGGTCGCGCTCGCCGAGCGGGGCCGCGCAAGCGAATTTCACGTACCCGACCCCGCCGAGTTCGATCTCTTCGATCGCCGACACCTCGGCGGAAAGACCAGCGCCGAAGGCCGCCAGTTCGGCTCGCAGCAAAGCCGGCGACGAGGCGGCGTACACGCGGTTGGCGGAAGGCAGAACGAGGATCACGTACTCAGGCATCCCGCAGAGCGTAGCGTGGCACTTCGTGACAGCTTCCCTGGTACAGGACATCGAGGCCGCCGCCGCACTGCTCGCCGGGGCCACCGACGTGACGCTGCTCGGACACGTTCGTCCCGACGCCGACGCCCTCGGCAGCGCGCTGGCCCTCGGCCACGTGCTGCACCGCCGCGGCGCGCGCGTCCGGGTCGCCTTCGGCGAGCCGGACGAGGCCCCCGAAACACTGGCCTGGCTGGACGTCGACGGCCTGATCACCCCGGTCGACGCCCTCCCGCCGACGGACGAACTGCTGGTCGCCCTGGACACCCCGACCCTGGCCCGGCTGGGCAGGCTCGCCCCGAGGGTCGGCACGGTCCGCGAGGCGGGCGGTTCGGTCCTGGTGGTCGACCACCACGCGACCAACGCCCGCTACGGCACCCACCACGTCGTGGACGACACCGCCGAAGCGTCGGCGATCCTGGTCACGCGCATCATCGAGGCGATGGGCGTCGAGCTGGACGCGGCCGCCGCGCGCTGCCTGTACGCCGGGGTCGTCACCGATACGAGCGGCTTCCGCCGGGCCAGCCCCGAAACGCACCGGATCGCCGCGCGCCTGCTGGAAGCCGGAGCCGACCCGGGCGAGGTGGCCCGCCGCATCGTGGACGACCACCCGTTCGCGTGGCTGCCGATGCTGGCGACGGTGCTGTCGGAGGCCCGCCTGGAACCCGAAGGGGCGCAAGGATTCGGCTTCGTGCACACGGTCGTGCGCGCGGCCGCGGCGGCGACGGTGCGGCTCGAAGAGGTCGAGTCGGTGATCGACGTCGTGCGCGCCACCCGCGAGGCCGGGGTCGCGGCGGTGCTGAAGGAGGCCGGGCCCGGTCCAGTGTGGACGGTCTCGCTGCGTTCCGCCGGCGACATCGACGTGTCCGCCGCCGCCGCGGAGTTCGGCGGGGGAGGCCATCGGATGGCGGCGGGATGCACGGCGGAGGGTCCGGCGGAAGAGGTGCTGGACCGGCTGCGGGCGGCGCTGGGGAGGGCTCCGCTGCTGCGGGCTTCCTGAGCGGGCTCGATGTTTCCGGCTTGGTCCAGCATCACCGCGGTCGGCGCAGCCCGTCCAGCAGAAGGGTGATGAGGTCGTCGGCCTCGGTCCGCCAATGGGGACGGTCGTGGGCCGCGCCGATGCCGTGCAGCGCCATCATCACGGCACCGGGGTTCACGTCGTCGCGAACGGTGCCCTCGCGTACGGCGGCGGCGACGAGGTCGGCGACTGCCTGCTCCAGTTCCTGGCCGCTTTCGGCTCGGGCGCTCGACCGGTCGGCCAGGAGGGTGGCCAGCGTCCGGGCCAACCCCGGGTGGGCGGCTATGTGGTCGACCATGCCGCGCAGAAACGCCGCCAGGGCCTCCGCCGCGGGCAGTGTCGCCTGCAGTTCGCGGGCGCGGTCGCACAGCGCGGCGACTTCCCCTTGGTAGACCGCCTCGGCCAGGGCTTCGCGGGTGGGGAAGTGGCGGTACAGCGTGCCGGTGCCCACTCCGGCGAGGCCGGCGAAGTCGTCGAAGCGCAGGTCGAAGAAGTCGCCGGCGTCGAAGACCTCCCGGGCCTTGGCGATCAGGGCGTCGCGGTTGCGCCGGGCGTCGGCCCGCAGCGGCTTGTCGGCGGTCATGCGCTCCCTCGCGTTGACAACTGGAGATGATCTCCATATGTTGAAAGTGGAGATTGTCTCCAGTTTCAGCGTACCCCACGAGGTGCAGCGTGAAGATCCTGATGTTCGGCCGCGGCGTCATCGCCACGATCTACGGCTGGGTCCTGCAGCGGGCGGGCCATGAAGTCGAGTTCTACGTCCGGCCGGGCCGCGCGGCCGCTTACGGGGACGCGGTGGACCTCGACCTGTTCGACACGCGGCACCGGGTGCGGGGGCAGCGCGTCGTCGAGAAGTGGCCGGTGCGCTACCGCGAAACGCTGAAGCCGGACCACGACTTCGACCTGATCGTGCTCAGCGTGCCGCACCACCGCCTTCCGGAGGCGACGGCCTTCCTGGCCCCGCGGCTCGGCCAGGCGACGGTGCTGGTCTTCGGCAACGTCTGGGCCGAGCCGCTCGACGCGATCGGCGACCTTCCGCCCGACCGGATCGCCTGGGGCTTTCCCCAGGCGGGTGGCGGTTTCGGTGCGGACGGCGTGCTCCGCGGGGCGCTGCTGCCGTCGGTCGTCTTCGGCACTCTGGGCCAGCCGCCGACCGACCGCGAGCGTGCTGTGCGCCAGGCGTTTCGCGAAGCCGGGCTCCGGGTCAAGGAGCGCCCCGATTTCCGCGGCTGGCTGTGGGTCCATTTCGTCTCGGACGCCGGCCTGTTCTCGCAGGGGCTGCGGCGGGGCTCCCTGTCCGAACTGGCCGGTGCGGCTCGCGACCTGCGCGAGGGATTGCTGGCCGGTCGCGAGCTTTTGCCGCTCCTTCAAGCCCGCGGTCTCGACCTGCGGCGGCAGCGGGGCGGCGTGCTGCTCTTCCGGGCGCCCGCCTGGCTGACGGCTCCCGTGCTCGCCTGGCTGACCGCCCATTTCGAGCCCGTGCGCGTGAACTTCGCGGCGCACTCCGACCCCGACGCCGAGGAACCGCGCGAGGTCTGCCGGGACGTCCTGGCCGAAGCGCGGCGGCTGGGGATCTCGGTACCGCGCTTGGAAGCGGCCGAACGGTACTTCGCCCCTGCGGGAACGGACCGGGCCTGATCTTCGCCGCCGCGTCCTCCGGGCCGGAGAGCGACTCGATCTCAGGCCGGATTCCCTTGCGCGGCAAGCGAATTCCGCGCCCGGTCCGCCGGAGTCCGGTCGTCCTCGACCTCCGGCCCGCCGGAATTGTCGGTCCCGGTGGCTACTCTCGTCCCGTGTCCGAAAACGCCACGACCACCGCCGTCAGCGGTGACCGCATCCCGCCCCGCCGAGTGTTCGGCCTCGCCGTGCCCGCGCTCGGCGTGCTCGCCGCCGAACCGCTCTACGTGCTGGTCGACACCGCCGTCGTCGGCCATCTCGGGGCGCTGCCGCTCGCCGGCCTCGCACTGGGCGGCGTCGTGTTGTCGCAGGTCTCCACGCAGCTCACCTTCCTGTCCTACGGCACCACTTCGCGCACCGCGCGGCTGCACGGCGCGGGCAGGCGCTCCGACGCGGTCCGCGAGGGCGTGCAGGCCACCTGGCTCGGCGTGCTGGTCGGGCTGGTGCTGCTCGTCGCGGGGCAACTGCTGGCCGGGCCGATCGCCCGCGCGCTTTCGGGCAGCGACGAGATCGCCGCGGCGGCGGTGTCGTGGCTGCGGATCGCGTTGTTCGGCGCGCCGCTGATCCTCGTCACGATGGCGGGCAACGGCTGGATGCGCGGCGTGCAGGACGCCACCCGCCCGCTGCGTTATGTGCTGGCGGGCAACGGAATCTCCGCCGTCCTGTGCCCGGTGCTGGTGTACGCGGCCGGTCTCGGGCTGGAGGGGTCGGCGATCGCGAACGTCGTCGCGCAGGTCGTGTCGGCGTCGATGTTCGTCGCCGCGCTGGTGCGGGAAAAGGTGCCGCTGCGGCCGGATTTCCGGGTGATGCGGGCGCAACTGGGTCTCGGCCGGGACCTGGTGCTGCGCAGTTTCGCGTTCCAGGCCTGCTTCGTGTCCGCCGCCGCGGTGGCCGCGCGCACCTCGACCGAGGCGGTCGGGGCGCACCAGGTGGTCCTGCAGCTGTGGACGTTCCTGTCCCTGGTGCTCGATTCGGTCGCGATCGCCGCGCAATCGCTCGTCGGCGCGGCGCTCGGCGCGGGAGCGGCGCGGCAGGCGCGCGGGGTGGCCACGCAGATCACCGGATACGGCCTGATCCTCGGCTGCTTCCTGTGCGTGCTGTTCGCGGCGTTGTGGAGCGTCCTGCCGCACGCGTTCACGTCCGATCCGGGAGTGCTCGGCGAAATCCCGCACGCCTGGTGGTTCTTCGTGGCGCTGCAACCGATCGCGGGCGTGGTGTTCGCGCTCGACGGCGTGCTGCTCGGCGCGGGCGACGCCGCCTTCCTGCGCACCGCGACGCTCGTCAGCGCCGGGCTCGGCTTCCTGCCGCTGATCTGGCTGTCGCTGGCGCTGGGCTGGGGGCTGAGCGGGATCTGGAGCGGATTGTCGCTGTTCATGGTGTTCCGGCTGGCGGCGGTGGTGGCGCGGTGGCGGTCCGGGCGGTGGGCCGTGGTCGGCGCGGTGCGGGAGGCGTGATGGCGTAACCGAGAAACCCGCTCGCCGTCGTCGCCCGGCGGATGCTTGGGTGGGCGCATGCCGAAGTTCACCCAGGTCGACGTCTTCGCCGACGAACTCGCCCGAGGCAACCCGCTCGCGGTCGTGCACGGCGCGGACGGGCTGTCCGACGAGCGGATGGCCGCGTTCGCGAGCTGGACCAACCTCAGCGAGACCACGTTCCTGCTCGAGCCGTCCGACCCGGCCGCCGACTACCGCGTGCGGATCTTCACCCCGCACGGCGAGCTGCCGTTCGCCGGGCATCCGACGCTCGGGTCGGCGCGGGCGTGGCTGGCCGCCGGGGGAGAACCGAAAGCCGGGCACCTCGTGCAGGAATGCGAGGCCGGGCTGGTCCGGGTGCGCCGCGACGGCCACCGGCTGGCGTTCGCCGCGCCTCCGCTGCGCCGCGGCGGTCCGGTGGACGACGCGGATCTCGCCGCGGTGAAACGCGGTCTGCGCCTCGGCGACGCCGACGTCCTCGACGCGCGCTGGGCGGACAACGGCCCCGGCTGGGTCGCGCTGCTGCTGCGCGACGCGGCGACCGTCCTCGCGGTCGAGCCGGACTTCGGCGTGCTCGGCTCGTACAAGGTGGGCGTCGCCGGTGCGCAGCCGCCCGGATCGGACACGGCGTTCGAGGTCCGCGCGTTCAGCGACGTCGTCGAGGACCCGGTCACCGGCAGCCTCAACGCGGCGCTCGGCCAGTGGCTGATCGGCGAGGGCATCGCGCCCGAGTCGTACGTCGCGGCGCAGGGCACGCGGCTCGGCAGGCGCGGGCGGGTGCACGTCGAGCGGGACGGCGACGACGTGTGGGTCGGCGGCGAAACGGTCGTCGGGATCCGCGGCGAAGTCGATTTGTGGTGAAACACACCCCGGTTACGGCTATGTATCGAGGTTGCTGAGGCGATACAACTATCGAGGCGGCAGCGTCGTCGTCCTCCGCTGTCCCGACGCTCGCCCGCACTCTGGAGGAACTCTTGACGCCCGCCGGCCGCGCCCCTGTCCGGTCCTGGCTCATCTGGCTCACCGCGGTCACGGTGTACCTGCTCGCTGTTTTCCACCGCACCTCGTTCGGCGTCGCCGGGCTGAAGGCGGCCGAACGCTTCGGCGTCGGATCCGCCGCGCTCGGCATCTTCACCGTGCTGCAGGTCGGCGTCTACGCGGCCATGCAGATCCCGACCGGCGTGCTCGTCGACCGCTACGGCCCGCGCCGCGTGCTCACCGCCGCCGTCCTGATCCTCGGCTCCGGGCAGCTGCTGCTCGGACTCGCCGACACCTACGCGCTAGGCCTCGTGGCCCGCGGCGTCCTCGGTCTCGGCGACGCGCTCACTTTCGTCAGCGTCCTGCGGCTCGTCGCCGCGCACTTCCCCGCGCACCGGTACGCGCTGCTCGCGTCTTTCACCTCCTGCGTCGGCTACATCGGCAACCTTATCGCGACCGTCCCGCTCACCCTGCTCCTCGACGGTCCAGGATGGACGGTCACCTTCCTCGCCGTCGGCGCGGTGACGGTGCTGTACTCGGTGCCGGTCGCGCTGCGCGTCCGCGACACTCCCGACGGAGCGCCGGAACGCAAACGCGAACCCGTGCGCCCGGCGGAACTCGGCCGCCAGGTCAAACTCGCCTGGCGCACCCCCGGCACCCGGCTGGGTTTCTGGGTGCACTTCTCGACGATGTTCGCGCCGAACGTGCTGACCCTGTTGTGGGGCATGCCTTTCCTGGTGCAGGGCGAGGGCCTGCCCGCGGCGACCGCCAGCGCGCTGCTGACGGTGTTCGTGTTCGGCTCGATGGCGGGCGGCCCGCTGCTGGGCGCGGTGATCGGCCGGGCGCCGGCGCTGCGGGTGCCGCTGGTCGTCGGCTACCTCGCCGGAGCGACGCTGGTGTGGGCGGTGCTGCTCGGCTGGAACGGCCACGTCCCGGTGGGCGTCCTGATCCCGGCGTTCGCGTTCCTCACCCTGGGCGGCCCGGCGTCGATGATCGGCTTCGCCGTCGCCCGCGACTACAACCCGCTGTCCCGCGTCGGCACCGCGACCGGAGTGGTGAACGTCGGCGGCTTCCTCGCGACCACCGTGACCGCCCTGCTGATCGGCATCCTCCTCGAGGCGACCGGCGGCAACTTCCGGATCTCCTTGCTGGTCATCGTGGCCGTGCTGGCACTGGGCGCGTCGCGGATGCTGGTGTGGTGGCGACGGGCCCGCGCCCAGGTTTTCGCCGCGGAGGCGCGCGGGGAAGAGGTCCCGGTCCGGATCCGGCGGCACCGCTGGGACCGCGCCCCGGAAGACGTCGTGGCCGCCGCCTAAGCGCCGAGGGCACTGGCCCGGACGGCCCGGATTGGCCAGCCCGGCAGCCACGTCCCCGGCCGGGCCCGGCCAGCCCGTCCGCGCCGAGTTCGGCGCGCTGGCCGAGAGCCGCCGCGTGATCCCGTGCGCCGGGTGCTCGCCGACGGCGAGCACCTGCTGGGGATCCACCTGGTTCCGGGGCGTCTGGCGGTGCGGCTGCCCGAGCCGTTCGCCCGAGCCGGGCGGGCCCTGTCCGGACGGTTGCTCAGAACGCTTCCGGGAGTGTTCGGCCGTGCGGTTGCCCGAGCCATCCGGCCGAGCCGACAGGCCACTGGCCCGGAGGGGTTGCCAGATCGCATCCGGGAGCGTTCGGCCGTGCGATTGCCCAAGCCGTCCGCCCGATCCGATCGGCCGCCCAGCCCGCCCGAGCCGGGCGGCTGTCCAATACACCCGCCGCATCCACCCCGCCCCAGCCCCGGCGCACCTGCCCGAACCGGCCGTCGCCCCCGAAACCCCGCCTAGGTAGGGTTTCCGCCGTGTCTCGCCCGAAAAAACCGTCCCGTCCCGCCCCTCCTCCCGGACTGCTCATCGTCGACAAACCGGCGGGAATGACGTCGCACGACGTGGTCGCGCGGGCGCGGCGGATCATGGGCACCCGCAAGGTCGGCCACGCCGGCACGCTCGACCCGATGGCGACCGGCGTGCTCGTGCTCGGCATCGAGCGCGCCACGAAACTCCTCGGCCACCTCGCCCTCGACCGCAAGACCTACCTCGCCACGCTGTCGCTCGGCCGGGCCACCACCACCGACGACGCCGAAGGCGAGCCGCTCGGCGACGACGCCGCGCCGGAAACCCTCGCCGCGGTCGCCGACGAGCGGATCGCCGACGGCATCGCGCGGCTGACCGGCGACATCCAGCAGGTGCCCAGCGCCGTCTCCGCCGTCAAGATCGACGGCAAGCGCGCCTACGCCCGGGTGCGCGCGGGGGAAGACGTCGTCCTCCCGCCGCGGCCGGTGACCGTGCACCGGTTCGACGTTCTCGGTCTCCGCCGCGAGGAGGACCGGATCGAACTCGACGCGATCGTCGAATGCTCGTCCGGCACCTACGTCCGCGCGCTCGCCCGCGATCTCGGCGCCGGGCTCGGCGTCGGCGGGCACCTGAAAGCCTTGCGCCGCACCACCGTCGGGCCGTTCACGCTCGCCCGCGCGCGCACGCTCGACCAGCTCGAAGAAAACCCCGAACTGTCGCTGGACCTCGACGCCGCCGTCGCCGCCGCGTTCCCGCGCCGGGACCTCGACGCCGCCACCGCCAAGGCCGTCCAGTACGGCAGGCGCATCCCGGCGGCGGGAATCACCGGCACGTACGGCCTGTTCGCGCCGGACGGCCACGTGCTCGCGCTGGCCTCCGACGCCGAGGGAGTGACCCGTTCGGTGGTGGTACTCCTGCCCGCATAGGGTGGGAGGCCAAAGGCACCTTGCTCGGGGAGAGTTGACAGACAGTGCAGCGGTGGCGTGGGCTCGGGGACCTCCCGGGCGGCTGGGGACGGTGCGTGGTCACCATCGGCGTGTTCGACGGCGTGCACCGCGGGCACCAGGAACTGATCAAGCGCACCGTCGCGACGGCCGCCGAACGCGGCGTGCCCAGCGTGGTGCTCACCTTCGACCCGCATCCGTCCGAGGTGCTGCGCCCGGGCAGCCATCCCGCGCAGCTGACCACCTTGCGGCGCAAGGCCGAACTGGTCGAAGGACTCGGCGTGGACGTGTTCTGCGTGCTGCCCTTCACCCTGGAGCTGTCCCGGCTCAGCCCGCACGAGTTCGTGCACGAGGTGCTGGTCGACCGGCTGCACGCGGCCGCGGTGCTGGTCGGCGACAACTTCACCTTCGGGGCCAAGGCCGCGGGCAACGTCGCGCTGCTGCGCGAACTCGGCCGCCGCTTCGGGTTCGTCGCCTACGGCGCGGAGCTGCAGGGCCGTTCGCTGGACGACGACCGCGGCGCCAACGACATCACCTTCTCCTCGACCTACGTGCGCTCCTGCATCGACGCCGGCGACGTGGTGGCCGCGGCCGACGCGCTCGGCCGCCCGCACCGGCTGGAGGGCATCGTCGTGCGCGGCGACGGCCGGGGCCACGACCTGGGCTACCCGACGGCCAACCTGTCCACCGCGCGGTTCGCCGCCGTGCCCGCCGACGGCGTCTACACGGCGTGGTTCAGCCGGCTGTCCGACCCGGGCCGGCGGCTGCGCGCGGCGGTTTCGGTGGGCACGAACCCGACGTTCTCCGGCCGCGAGCGCACCGTCGAGGCGTTCGTGCTGGACGTCGACGAGGACTTCTACGGCCAGCACGTCGCGCTGGACTTCGTCACCCGGTTGCGGGACCAGGCGAGGTTCGGGGCGTCGGCCGATCTGGTGAAGAAGATCGACGAGGACGTGGCCCGGACCAGGGAAGCGCTCGGCTGAAGACGGCCGAGCGGACCCGGCCCGGGGCGGGCCGGACCCGGGGCGAATCGGGCGTTCCGGCCCGGCGGGGGCGTCCGGGGTGGCAAGATGGGCCGGCGGCGCCGGGCCGGAGGGACGGACAGGGCCGGGCAGCACCGGGCCGCGGGACGACAGCGCTAGGGGAGCGGAGCCAGGTGGAGGACCACAAGATCGTCCAGCGGAACATCGCGCTGCAGCGGGAGTGGTACGGGGAGCCGCTCGGCGATCGGGTGCGCAGGCTGGTCGTGGCCTTCGACGTGTCGCAGGCGTTCCTGGCCGAGGTGCTGGGGATCAGCGCGCCGATGCTGAGCCAGGTGATGAGCGGGCGGCGGGCGAAGATCGGCAATCCGGTCGTGCTGGCCCGGATGATCATGCTCGAGCGCAAGATCCTGGTGCCCGAGGTCGCCGCGGGCGACCGCGACGCGATGCAGGCCGCGCTCGAGGACGTGCGCGATTCGCGGCCCACCGTCGGCCGCGACAACATCCCGGTCAGCTCGGACGAGAAGATCGTGCTCGCGGGCATCCGCGACGTCGCCGAGGACGAGAACCTCGCCGAGGCGGCCAAGCTGCTCGACGAGGACTTCCCGGCGATCGCCGACCTGCTCCGCCGCGCGGGAGCGGGCCAATAGCGGATGCGGCTGTTCTCCGCGCTGCGCCCGCCCGCCGACGTCGCGGCCGAGATCGCCGCCGCGCTCGGCGCCAAGGACCGGCTGCTGCGCTGGTCCGACCCGGCCGGCTGGCACATCACGCTGGCCTTTTACGGCGAGGCGGACCCCGCCGGCTGCGGTGCCTTCCTCGACCGGGCGCTGGCCGGCCGTAAATCCGTTGACGTCCGGCTCGCCGGTTCGGGAACATTTCCGGGCGTGCTGTGGTTGGGAGTGACAGGGGAGGACCTGGCCGATCTCGCCGCGGCCGCGACCCTGGGCCCCGGCGAGGGCCGTCCCTACCGGCCGCACCTGACGCTGGCGCGGTGCTCCCGCACGCAGCCGCCGACGGCGTGGACGGAGCAGCTGGCCGGTTTCCGCAGCCGGGTCTGGACGGCGGACCGCGTCGAGCTGATGGGCGGCGGAAGCCCGTACCGCACGCTGCGCACCTGGCGGCTGCGCCGCGCGGGCGAGGCCGTGCTGCCCAGCTAGCCGCACGCGCCGGAAGCCGCAGTTCAACCGGCTGGTAACCTCGGCAATCGGGTCCGGCTGCAGTCCGTGGCGGCCGAGACCGTCTCACCCGGCCGCGCGGCGCGGTGCGGGCCTCACGGCACGAGATGCACAAGGAGCACCACCAGTGGCGCTGTCCACCGAAGAGAAGAAGACGATCCTCGCCGAGTACGGGCTGCACGACTCGGACACCGGATCCCCCGAGGCCCAGGTCGCGCTGCTGACCAAGCGGATCATCGGCCTCACCGAACACCTGAAGACCCACAAGCACGACCACCACTCCCGTCGCGGTCTCCTGCTGCTGGTCGGCCGTCGCCGCCGGCTGCTGAACTACACGGAAAAGGTGGACGTGGCGCGGTACCGCGACCTGATCAAGCGTCTCGGCCTGCGTCGATAGCCTGCTGACGAGGGGGAGCGGCCGGAGCCGCTCCCCCTCGCCGCAAGCACACCCCCACACGGCGCGAGCGCGCTGGAGGAACGATCCCGCCGGTCCTCGGTAGTGGTTCCCGGGCAACGGACCCGGGGGCTTCGATCGAAGACCGGCCTCACACCTCCTCGAGCGTTCTCGGGCGAACCGGGTCCCACAGTGGGAGACTCTCGCCGTACGAAGGAACCAAAGAGGAGATTGACCATATGACCGACTCCACCGGAGTCACCGTGTTCGAGACCGAAGCCGTTCTGGACAACGGCCGGTTCGGCACCCGCACCGTCCGGTTCGAGACCGGCCGGCTCGCCAAGCAGGCCGCCGGCGCCGTCGTCGCGTACCTGGACGAAGAGACCATGCTGCTGTCGGCGACCACGGCGTCGAAGCACCCGAAGGAGCACTTCGACTTCTTCCCGCTGACCGTGGACGTCGAGGAGCGGATGTACGCCGCCGGCCGCATCCCGGGCGCGTTCTTCCGCCGCGAAGGCCGCCCGTCGACCGACGCGATCCTCACCGCCCGGCTGATCGACCGCCCGCTGCGCCCGTCCTTCGCCGACGGCCTCCGCAACGAGATCCAGGTCGTCATCACCGTCCAGAGCCTCAACCCGGACGACCCGTACGACGTGCTGGCGATCAACGCCGCGTCGGCCTCGACCCAGATCGCCGGCCTGCCGTTCTCCGGCCCGGTCGGCGGCGTGCGCGTCGCGCTGATCGAGGACCAGTGGGTCGCGTTCCCGACCTGGCCGCAGCTCGAGAAGGCCACCTTCAACATGGTGGTCGCCGGCCGCATCGTCGGGGACGACGTCGCCATCATGATGGTCGAGGCCGAGGGCACCGAGCACACGCTCGACCTGATCGCCGCCGGCGGCAAGGCTCCCGACGAGGCCGCGGTGGCCGAGGGCCTGGAGGCCGCGAAGCCGTTCATCCGCGTGCTGTGCGAGGCGCAGCAGCGCCTGGCCGCCGACGCCGCGAAGCCGACCGGCGAGTTCCCGGTGTACCCGGCCTACCAGCCGGACATCTACGAGGCCGTCGCCGCGATCGCGTCCGACGAGCTGGCCAAGGCGCTGCAGATCCCCGGCAAGCAGGAGCGCGACGCCGCGACCGACGAGGTCAAGGCCGCCGTCCTGGAGAAGCTCGGCCTCGGCGAGGGCGAAGCCTTCGAGGGCCGCGACAAGGAGGTCGGCGGCGCGTTCAAGGCGCTGACCAAGAAGATCATGCGCAACCGCGTCCTCACCGAGAAGATCCGGATGGACGGCCGCGGCCTGACCGACATCCGCCAGCTCTCGGCCGAGGTCGCCGTGGTCCCGCGGGCGCACGGCTCGGCGCTGTTCGAGCGCGGCGAGACCCAGATCCTGGGCATCACCACGCTGAACATGCTCCGGATGGAGCAGCAGATCGATTCGCTGTCGCCGGAGACGACGAAGCGCTACCTGCACCACTACAACTTCCCGCCGTTCTCCACCGGCGAGACCGGCCGCGTCGGGTCGCCGAAGCGGCGCGAGATCGGCCACGGCATGCTCGCCGAGCGCGCCCTGGTCCCGGTCCTGCCGAAGCGGGACGAGTTCCCGTACGCGATCCGCCAGGTCTCCGAGGCGCTGGGCTCCAACGGCTCGACCTCGATGGGCTCGGTCTGCGCGTCCACCATGGGCCTGCTCAACGCCGGCGTGCCGCTGAAGGCCCCGGTCGCGGGCATCGCGATGGGCCTGGTGTCCGACGAGGTCGACGGCGAGACCCGCTACGTCGCCCTCACCGACATCCTCGGCGCCGAGGACGCGCTGGGCGACATGGACTTCAAGGTCGCCGGCACGAAGGACATCATCACCGCGCTGCAGCTGGACACCAAGCTGGACGGCATCCCGTCCGAGGTGCTCGCGGCCGCGCTGAAGCAGGCGAAGGACGCTCGCCTCACCATCCTGGACGTCATCGCCGAGGCGATCGACGGCCCGGACGAGATGAGCCCGTACGCCCCGCGCGTCACGTCGGTGAAGATCCCGGTCGACAAGATCGGCGAGGTCATCGGGCCGAAGGGCAAGATGATCAACTCGATCACCGAGGAGACCGGCGCCGACATCTCGATCGAGGACGACGGCACGATCTACGTGGGCGCGGCCGACGGCCCGTCGGCGGAGGCGGCGATCGGCAAGATCAACGCCATCGCCAACCCGCAGCTGCCGAAGGTCGGCGAGCGCTTCCTGGGCACCGTGGTGAAGACGGCCGCGTTCGGCGCGTTCGTCTCGCTGCTGCCGGGCAAGGACGGCCTCGTGCACATCTCGAAGCTGGGCAACGGCAAGCGGATCGCGAAGGTCGAGGACGTGGTGAACGTCGGCGACAAGATCCGCGTCGAGATCGCCGACATCGACAACCGCGGCAAGATCAGCCTGATCGTGGTCAAGGAAGACGACGCGGCGAAGCCGGCCGAAGGCGACGCCGAGGCGGAGAAGACCGAAGCCAAGTAAGGCTCGTCCCGCACAGCTTGGTCCGTGAAGGCCCCCTCTCCGGCCGGGGAGGGGGCCTTCACCGCATGTGAGCAAAGGATTGCATTGGCACGGCAGGTTTCCGGGCACGAGCAGCCCGTCGGCACCACCCGTACGCTCGAGTCCACTTCGGACGGTGCGGTCGTCAAGCGGAGCGTTCTTCCCGGCGGCCTGCGGGTGATCACCGAGCACGTCCCGGCTTCCCGGTCGGCGACAGTCGGCCTCTGGGTCGGCGTAGGTTCCCGCGACGAACCGGCTCCGGTCGCCGGTGCCGCGCACTACCTGGAACACTTGCTGTTCAAGGGAACCACCCACCGCGACGCCACCCAGATCGCCGAGGAAATCGACGCGGTCGGCGGCGAATTCAACGCCTTCACCGCGAAAGAGCACACCTGCTACTACGCCCAAGTCCTCGACGCGGACCTGCCGCTCGCGCTCGACCTCGTCACCGACGTCGTCTTCGAAGCGCAGTGCACCGACCGCGACATGGACATGGAACGCAGCGTCGTCCTCGAAGAAATCGCGATGCGCGACGACGATCCGGAAGACTTGCTGCACGAGGAGTTCGTCAGCGCGATCCTCGGCGACCATCCGCTGGGCCGTCCGGTGCTGGGCACGGAAAAGTCCATCACCGAGATGTCGCCGGTCGCGCTGCGCGGCTTCTACCGCCGTCGCTACACCCTGCCGCGGATGGTGCTCGCGGTCGCCGGGAACGTCGAGCACGGCCAGGTGCTGCGGCTGGTCAAGCGCGCGCTGAAGGACCGGCTCGGCGGCGCCGCGACGCCGGTCGCGCCGCGGTCCGGCCGGGCGCGGCTGAAGACGGTGCCGAAGCTGGCGCTGCACCCGGACGACACCGAGCAGGCGCACGTGATGCTCGGCTTCCGCGCGCTGCCGCGGCACGACGAGCGCCGGTTCACGCTGTCGGTGCTCAACGCGGCGCTCGGCGGCGGCATGAGTTCGCGGCTGTTCCAGGAGATCCGCGAACGCCGCGGGCTGGCGTACCAGGTGTATTCGTCGGTGGCGAGCTACGCCGACCTCGGGCACATGTCGGTCTACGCGGGCTGCCAGCCGGAGCGGCTGGGCCAGGTCGCCGGCGTGATCCGCGAGGTGCTCGACTCGGTCGCCGCGGACGGGCTGTCCGACGCCGAGGTCGCGCGCGCCAAGGGGCAGCTGCGCGGCGGGCTCGTGCTGGGCCTGGAGGACACGTCGTCGCGGATGTCCCGGATCGGCAAGAACGAGCTGAACTACGCCCGGTACCTGGGCGTGGACGACACGATCGCGCGGATCGACGCGGTCACCACCGAAGACGTGTGTGCGCTCGCTCGCACTCTGCTGCGGCGCCCCGGCGGGGTGTCGTCCGCGGCGGTGGTGGGGCCGTACGCTCACGCCGACGACCTGCCCGACGATCTGCACGAGGTGATCGCGTCATGACCGAGTCCCCGATCCGCGTCGGCGTGCTGGGAGCGCGCGGCCGCATGGGTGCCACCGTGGTGAAAGCCGTGGAGGGCGCCGCGGACCAGGAACTGGTGGCCGCTCTGGACGCCGGCGACGATTTCGCCGCGCTGGAGAAGGCCCAGGTGGTCGTGGACTTCACGCATCCGGACGCGGTGATGGACAACCTGCGCTGGCTGATCGCGCACGACCTGCACGCGGTCGTCGGCACCACCGGGTTCAGCGAGGAGCGGCTGGCCGAAGTGCGCGGGCTGCTGGCGGACAAGCCGTCGGTGGGCGTGCTGATCGCGCCGAACTTCGCGCTCGGCGCGGTGCTGGCGATGCGCTTCGCGGCGCAGGCGGCGAAGTTCTACGCCTCGGCCGAGATCATCGAACTGCACCACAACCGCAAGGCCGACGCCCCGTCCGGCACCGCCGCGCACACCGCGCGGATGATCGCCGCCGCCCGGGCCGAGGCCGGGGTCGCGCCCGGCCCGGACGCCACGACGTCCGAAGTGGACGGTGCCCGCGGCGCTTCGGTCGAGGACGTCCACGTGCACTCCGTCCGCCTCCCGGGTCTGGTGGCGCACGAGGAGATCCTGTTCGGCGGCGAGGGGGAAACCCTGACCATCCGGCACGATTCGCTGGACCGGACGTCGTTCATGCCGGGCGTGCTGCTCGGCGTGCGCTCGGTGGTGTCGCGTCCCGGCCTGACGGTCGGCCTGGAGAACGTGCTCGACCTGTGAAAGCCCGCAATTTCGCGCTGCTGATGACGGCGGCGCTCGTGGTGTACCTGGTCCTGCTGGCGGACCGGGCCGTGGCTTTGCTCGGCACCGGGACGCCGGCCGGGATCGCGCTCGGCGTCGGGGTGTTCCTGCTGCCGCTGCTGGGCGTGTGGATCGTCGTGGTGACGTGGCGGTCCGGGATGCAGATCCAGCGGCTGTCGCGGCGGCTGGACGCCGAGGGCGGCCTGCCGGACGTGTCGGACCTGCCGCGCCGCCCGTCCGGCCGGGTGGACCGCGACGCCGCGGACGCGTGGTTCGACCAGCGGCGCGCGGAAGTCGAGGCGAGCCAAGAGGATTGGCGGGCCTGGTACCGGCTGGCGTACGCGTACGACATCGCGGGGGACCGGCGGCGGGCCCGGGCGACGATGCGCAAGGCGATCGAACTGGAAGCCGCGGAAGGCAAGTAGCGGTCAGCCGGGTTCGGAGAGGTACTCGACGTACAGCGGGGTGGCGGTCACGATCCGGCGTTCCGCGGTGTGCCCGAGGACCCCGGTGACCCGGGCGTAGCCGCCCATCCACGCCCCGGTGTGGCGCACGGCCAGCCGTTCGGAGAGCGCGTCGACGACCCGGCCGAACTTCTCGGACAGCGGGTCGTCGCCGGCCTCCGTGAACAGCGACTGCCCGGTGTCGTCCGGGAGACGCTTGAGCAGGGTGACGACCCGCAAGAGATCGGAACCGGTGGGCTCCGGCAGGTACCCGGCGGCGGCGTCGTAATTGCCGCGGCCGGACTGGGCTCCCGCCAGGTGCTGCTCGGAACCGTGCAGCAGCAGCCGGATCGCGCCGCCGGTCGGATAGCTGTCGGTAGCCTGGTCCAGGTCGACGAACACGGCGGCGAACCACGCGCACGTGTAGCTCATCGGCGCTTCGAACTGCACCCAGTCGCCCGGACGCGCGCCGTCGTCGGCGAACCACTTGGCCGCCCGGTCCGAGGAGTCCAGCGCGGCGAGGACCGCGTCCAGGTCCGCGGCGGGCGGTTCTCCCGGCCCGGGGCCGACCTTCAGCCCGCCCACGCCGGGGATCTTGACCTCGCCCTCGACGCGGCCCCGGCCCGGCCATCGCCGGCGCTGGAGATCGAACTGCCGGAGTTTGCGCTCGGACAGGTAGACCAGTTCGCGCATCCCGTAATCATGGCAGGGAATTACTGCAGCCATCCGGCGAACATCGCGGGCGAAGCGGCCAGCAGGCTGAACCGCACCCACCGCCCGGCCAAGCCCGCGGCGAGGAACGTCGACAGCCGCATCCGGACCATCCCGGCCAGCACGCTCGTGGCCATGAACGGCGGCAGCCCGACGAGCGAGCTGACCCCGTAGGTGCCGGTCATCCAGTGCGGATGGCGCTGGCAGCGTTCGCGCAGCGCCTCGATTTTGCCGCGGATCGCCTTGGTGCGCAGCTGCCAGCGGACCCGCCGCGGCGTCAGCGGGCGTTCGCGGTGCAGCCGGTCGTGCAGGAATTTCGGCAGCCGGATCGAGCCGCGCGCGGCCAGGTAGTACAGCAGTTTCCCGGCGATCTGGCCGACCGCGACCGCGCCGCCGAGCCACAGCCAGTGCACGCTGTGCTGGCTCGCGCACAGGCCGATGACGAAGAGTTCGGCGTTGACCAGCGGCACGAGCGCCGAGCCGAAGGCGACGCCGAGGGTCAGGAGCACCCATCCCATCCGCGTCACCCCCGTCCGTGTCCCCGCTCACTCCAAGCTAGCAGCCATCACGGAAAGATCACGGGGGTTAACCCCACTCTTTCCCCGGGAGCCAGCCCCAGAAGATCACCTGGCCGACCGGTTCCGGACACCTTCCGCTGCCAGGATCGGGCAGGTGCCTGAGGTGCCGATCGCCGACCGTTTCGCCGGGCTGTGCGCCGCCGTCGTGCGCGTGCTGCCGTTCGGGCTGTCCCGGATCGTCGCGCCGAGTTTCCTCGGTTTCGCGGTGCTCAACGGTTTCACGTTCGGCGTCGACCTGCTGCTGCTGACGTTGTTCCACGGCGGGCTCGGGTGGCCGGTGTGGTTGTCGATCAGCGTCGCGTACGTGGTCGCGTTCGGGCTGAGTTTCGTGCTGAACCGCGCGCTCAACTTCCGTTCGCACGCGCCGGTGGGCCGTCAGGCGGTGCTGTACGCGGTGGCGATCGCGGTGAACTACGCAGCGTTTTTGCTCGGGCTGGGCGCGGGATTGGCCGCGCTGGGCGTGGAGTACCACCTGTCGCGGCTGATCGCCGGGGCGTGCGAGGGCGTGTTCATGTATTCGGTGATGCGCTGGGTGGTCTTCGCGAAGCGCGAAGAGCGGGTCACTGCGTGAGTTCCAGCTCCAGCGTGCCGGTGATCCGGACTTCGCGCAGCGTGCCGCGGCCGGTGTCGAGGGTGCGCACGGTGCCGTCGGGGGACCAGCCGGCGCGGCGGTAGAAGCCGAGCGTCGCGTGGTCGGACTGGGCGACCCAGGTGATGCCGCGGCTCAGGCCGTCCGCGCGGAGGCCGGCGGCGGCGGTCGCGAGCAGCCGCCCGCCGTGCCCGCGACGTCCCCAGCGCGGTTCGACCACCAGCGACGCGATCAATCCGGGAGCGTCTTCCGGGGCCGACCCGTCGGCCGCGGCGGCTTCGTCGCGCGGGGCCGGGCCCGCGACGCAGTAGCCGACCGTGAACGACCCTTCGGTGGCCAGGTAGACGCGCGAATCGGGGTACTCGATGGTCTCGGTCCAGGTGCCCTCGAGGTCGGCCTTGTCGAGTTCGTCGATGGCTTCGCCGCCCAGGAGGCCGGCGTAGGCGGCCCGCCAGGTCAGCCGCTGGATGCGGGCGATCTCCGCGGCGTCGGACGGGTTCGCGGGACGGACTTCGGCGGCACTCACGCGGGCAATGTACCGAAACTGTCGGGGGTGGCTGGCACCATGGCGGCATCATGCAGACGATCAGCCTTTCCGCCGCCCGCCGCACCGCTCTGGCCGCGCAGGGGTTCGCCGATCCCCGGCCCGCCTCCGCCCCGACCCGGCGGCACCTCGCCAAGGTGCTGTCGCGGGTCCAGTTGCTGCAGCTGGACTCGGTCAACGTCGCCGTGCGCGCGCACTACATGCCGCTGTTCTCGCGCCTGGGCCCCTACGACCCGGCGCTGGTCGACGACGCCGCGTGGAGCCACCGCCCGCGAAGGCCGCGGCTGCTGGTCGAGTCGTGGGCGCACGAGGCGAGCCTGCTGCCGATCGAAGACTGGCCGCTGCTGCGGTCGGGAGCCAAACGGGACGGCTGGTGGCGGAACTACACCCGGGTGGTCGACACGATGCCGGGCCTGCTCGACGACGTGCTGGCCGTCGTCAAGGAGCACGGTCCGATCGGAGCCGGGGCGATCGAAAAGGAACTGGAGACCGAGGGGGCCGGGCGCGGGCCGGGCGCGTGGTGGGAGCGGTCGGTGGTGAAGAAGGCCTGCGAGTACCTGTTCGGAGTCGGCCAGCTGAGCACCGGCACCCGGCGGTCCTTCGAGCGGCTGTACGACTTGACCGAGCGCGTGGTGCCGCCGGAGATCTTGTCCCGCAAGGTTTCCGCGGAGGAAGGCGCCCGCGGCCTGATCGACCGCTCGGCGCGGGCACTGGGCGTGGCGACGGAAACCGACCTGCGCGACTACTACCGCCTGGGCCCGGACGTCTCCCGGCAAGCCGTTCGCGAGCTGGTCGAGGAAGGCGTGCTGGAGCCGGTCCAGGTGGCCGACTGGCGCGCGGTCGCGTACCGGCACGCCGAAGCACGCACGCCGCGGTCGGTGTCCGGACGGGCTTTGCTGTGCCCGTTCGACCCGCTGATCTGGGAACGCGCGCGGACCGAGCGGCTGTTCGGATTCCGGTACCGGATCGAGATCTACGTGCCGGAACCCAAGCGGGTGCACGGGTATTACGTGTTCCCGTTCCTGCTGGACGGAGCGCTGTCGGCGAGAGTGGACCTGAAATCCGACCGGGCGGCCGGGGTGCTGCGGGTGCAGGGCGCGTTCGCCGAACCCGGGGCCGACCAGTCCCGGGTGGCGGCGGAACTGGCCGGGGAGCTGCGGACGATGGCGGAGTGGCAGGGCCTGGACGGCGTGGTGGTGGGGGAGCGGGGTGATCTGGCGCGGGCCTTGCGGAGGGCGGTGAAGTGATGCTGGTGCCGGGTCCGGCCGGAACCGCCCTCGCGCTGACCGGGGTGACGGTGGCTCGGCTGAGGCTTGGTGGGCACTGGCGGCGGATTCACGACGCCCGTGTGGAATTCCCTGCGGCGAAGGCTGTGGAGTCAGCGCGTGGAAATCCTGGCGGCGGCTGAGGTTTTTCGCGGTGGCTGGGCTGATGCTCGGAGCGGCAGGGAAGTTCTCGCCGTGGTTGGGATGTGGTGCGCAGGGGAGTCCTCGCGGCGGGTGAGGTTGGCGCGGGAAATTGCTGCGGTGGCCGGGTTGGCGCGGGAAAGATCCTGTGGTGGCCGCGTTGGCGCGCGGCGAAGTCTTGGGGCGGAGGGGATTTCTCGCGGTGGCTGGGCGTGGTGCGCCGGGAAGTCCCTGTGGCGGCAAGGACGGTCTCGCCGCCGAGGTGCCGTGTGCAGGGAAGCCCTGGCGGAGGCAGATGTTGCCGCAGGGGAGCCCTGGCGGTGGCAGGTGTTGCCGCAGGGGAGTCTTGGCGGTGGCAGGTGTTGCCGCAGGGAAGTCCTTGCGGTGGCCGGGTTGGCGCGGTAAGTCCTTCTGGCGGCGGGGCTTGCCGCGTAGGGAAGCCCTAGCTGCAACTCCGGTTGGTGCGCGCGGAAACCTCTGCGGCCACTACGGCATCGCGCGCGGGAAATCCCATCTCCGCAGCTTCCCTTGCCGCACAAGGACTTCCCGAGTCACGCGCCGTGAATCCGCGGCGGAATCCCGCACTCGACCGTCCGCCAGCAGGAATGCCGTGGCGCGACGGAAAGCCCATACCGCACGAAGCGGCGGGCCGCGCGGATTCCTCCGGTGCGGCCCGCCGCCTCCCCCTTGCATCCGTCTGCTCGGCGCGCCCGCAGCAGACGGGATGTTCCCGGCCTCAGCCCGCCGCGCGGGTCACCACCGCGTTGCCGGTTCCGGTGCGGGCGCGGACTTTCAGCGCGACCGCCCCCTCCGGCGGCGTGTCCGAGACGTCCAGTTCGCTCGACACCCGCCCGGCCGCCGAGGCCAGTTCCACTTCCGCCCGGACTCCGCTCCGGATGCCGACTCGCACCTCTCCCGAGCCGGTGATCAGCTCGAGCGAGCCGGACGCCGCGTCGGCCACCGACAGGTCGCCGCTGCCGGTGCGGGCCATCACGTCGCCCTCGACCGCGCCCAGCCAGACGTTTCCGGTTCCGGTGCCGAGCGTCGCCGGTCCGGCGATCGACGCCGCCTCGACCGAACCGCTTCCGCTTCGCAGCTGGAGTCCGGCCAGGGTCGGGCCGAGTTTCACGGCTCCGGTGCCGGTGCGGATGGTGGCGGCGCCGTCCGCGCGTTCCAGCGACACCTCGCCGGACCCGGTGAGGATGTCCGCGCGGCCCGCGGCGCCGGTCACCGTGACGTCCGCCGAACCCGCGCGCACCTCGAGGTGCGACCCGGCGGGCGCGTGGACCGTCACCGCCACCGGGACGTTCCGCAGCTGCCACGCCTTGGCCGCCCGCACGACGACCCGGTTGCCGGTCTTCTCGATCCGCGCCTGCCGCACCGCGTCGGCGACCGAAAACTCCGGCAGGCCGCCGAACTGGTCCCCGAACTTCTCCCCGACCCACGACAGCAGACTGCTGACCCCGTTCACCCACGACGGCTGCTCGCCCGCGTCGTGCTGCAGCCGCACGGTCACCCCGGACTCCCGCCCGAGCACGACCTCGACCCGCCCGATCGTGACGCCCAGATCCAGTTCGACCGGACCGTCCGCCTCGAAGTCCTGCAGCCGCACGTACGGACCCGGCTCCCCGGACTCCGACCCGCCCGCCGAAGCGCCGGAGCGAGCCGCCGAACTGTCCGAAGTGGACTCAGCACTGGCCGACCCAGCTCCGCCCGCCGCGGATCCGGCAGCTTCGGCGCCCGGCCCGCCTGCTTCGGCGGCCCCGGCCGAGGTCCCCGCATGCCCTCCGTCGTGTCCGGCTCCCGCAGCGGTTCCGCTCGCCGGAGCATCCGCGCCGGACGCGGACTCCGCGGGGTTTCCGCTCGCCGCGGCGTCGGCGCCGGATGCGGCCCCAGCGGCGGTTCTGCTCGCCGGAGCGTCCGCGCCGGACACCGACTCCGCGGGGTTTCCGCTCGCTGCAGCGTCCGCGCCGGATGCGGCCCCAGCAGCGGTTCCCCTCGCCGCAGACCCCGCATCGGAACCAGCACCCGCATCGGCGGAGGTCCCGCTGCCCGCTGCGCCCGCTCCGGCAGAAGCCCCGGCAGAAACCCCGCCCGCAGCCCCCGCATCCGTCCCGGCGTCGGACCCCGCCGCGTTTCCGAAGCCAGGTTCCCCAACCCGGCCCTCGGTGTTCTTCCCCTGGTCTTCCCGGTTCTCGCCCATGGTGGTGCCCCCTTCTAGCCTTCGACCCAGCCGTGCAGCTTGGTCTCCGTGCGGCCCCCGCCGCTGCCGGCGTCGTGCCAGCGCTGGTGCCGTTGCTGGTGCTGCTGCGCGTGGCCGAGCGCCCCCTGCACGGCCTGCGCCACGAACGTGTTCAGCGAAACCCCCTGCGCGGCCGCCGCCTGTTCGGCCTGTCCCTTGATCTGCTCGACCAGCCGCAGGGTGATCCGCGAGATGTCGCCGCCGTCCACCGGCGGCGGGGGCGGCGGCGGGGGAGGCTCGGAAGCAGCACGGTCCTCGCCGCCGGTGACGACCACGCGGACGTCCCTGCCGTCGAGCCGGACGTCCACGACCTGGCCGGGCAGGGCGGCGGTCACCTCGGCCGCCAGGTCGGCCAGCGCGTTCATCAGCGTCAGCCGCACCGCCGGTTCCAGAGCAGACGACAGCAGTGCGGCCGCCCGCCGGGTCTGCTCGTCCCCGGCGGAGGCCGTGTTCGCGAGGTCCTCGCGAAGGTTCGCGATATACGGCGTCAAGTCCATGACACCACTATGACGTCACGAGTGACGTCACGTCAAGGCGCGGTGATGTCACCCGTGCCGCCGGGTTAGGCTGGCGAAGCCGACATGAGGGGAGCGAGACCGGTGCCGCCCAAGGTGCAGCTGATCGCGAAAACCGAGTTCTTCCCGCCCGAGGACGTGCCCTGGTCCACCGACGCGGACGGAGGCGAGGCGCTCGCCGAGTTCGCCGGGCGCGCCTGCTACCAGTCCTGGGAGAAGCCGAACCCGGCGACCGCGACCAACGCCGGCTACCTCGAGCACGTCATCGACGTCGGCCACCTGGCCGTGCTCGAACACGGGTCGGTCACCTTCTACTTCACCGGGATCTCCCGCTCGCTCACCCACGAACTGATCCGGCACCGGCATTTCTCCTACTCGCAGCTCTCGCGGCGCTACGTTCCCGAGCGCGACGCCGAATTCGTCGAGCCGGACGTCATCGCCGCGGACCCGGTGCTGCACGAGAAGTTCGTCAAGGCCACGCAGGCCAGCGCGGCCGCGTACGACGAGCTGCTCGCCGGGCTGGAGGAGAAGTTCGCCGACACGCCCAGCGCCACCCTGCGCCGCAAGCAAGCGCGCCAGGCGGCCCGCGCCGTGTTGCCGAACGCGACCGAAACCCGCATCGTCGTCACCGGGAACTACCGCGCGTGGCGGCATTTCATCGCGATGCGCGCCACCGAGCACGCGGACGTCGAGATCCGTTCGCTGGCCATCGAATGCCTGCGGCAGCTGCACAAGGCGGCGGCCAACGTGTTCGCCGATTTCACGATTTCGACCTTGCCCGACGGCACCGAGATCGCCTCGAGCCCGAAAGTGCTGGAAGGCTGACAACGCACTGATGAAACACCTGACGATCGACCTCCGCCCCGGGCCCTACTCGGTCGTGCGGCTGCCCGCCGACGCCGCCGTCCCCGCCGAGCTGCTGGAACCCGGCGAGCCCGCGCTCGTGTCGGTCACCCGCACGCCCGACGAGCTGTCGGTGATCTGCCCGACCGGCCGCGAACCCGAGGGCGGCGCCGTCGAGGACGGCTGGCGGCTGTTCACCGTGCGCGGGCCGCTGGAATTCACCCTCACCGGCATCATTTCCGCGCTCGCGTCGGAGCTGGCGGCGGCGGGCGTCGCGCTGTTCTCGCTGTCCACCTTCGACACCGACCACATCCTGGTGCGCTCCGACGACCTCGACCGGGCGGTGGCGGCGTTCCGCGAAGCCGGCCACGAAGTGCTCCTGCCCGCCTGACCGCAGCCGGCGAGGGGCGTGGCGCAGCCCACCCTTGCCCGGCAAAGTTCGGCATGCCTAAACTTTGAGTTGGGGCGACCGACAACGGAGAGTGGGCGCACATGGCGGTGGCGGAAGCGGCACGTCCGCGCGGCGTGGCCCGGCTGCGGGCGGGCTGGGCGCTGCTCGGGCCGGCGTTCGTCGCCGCGATCGCGTACGTCGACCCCGGGAACGTGGCGGCCAACGTCAGCGCCGGCGCGCGCTACGGCTACCTGCTGGTGTGGGTCATCGTCGTGGCGAACCTGATGGCCGTGCTGGTGCAGTACCTGTCGGCGAAACTCGGTCTCGTCACCGGCCAGTCGCTGCCCGAGGCGCTGCGCGACCGGCTCTCGACGGCGGGAAGGCTCGGCTACTGGGCACAGGCCGAGATCGTCGCGATCGCCACCGACCTGGCCGAGGTCGTCGGCGGCGCGATCGCGCTCAACCTCCTTTTCGGACTTCCGCTGGTCGCCGGCGGGCTGATCACCGGGTTCGTGTCGCTGGTGCTGCTCGCGGTGCAGGACCGCGGCGGCCAGCGTCCGTTCGAACGCGTCGTGACCGGTCTGCTGGTGGTGATCGCGGTCGGGTTCCTGGCGAGCCTGTTCGTCGAATCGCCGTCGCCTGCGGACATCGCGAACGGCCTGATCCCGCGTTTCAGCGGCGGCGACAGCGTGCTGATCGCGGCCGCGATGCTCGGCGCGACGGTGATGCCGCACGCGGTGTATCTCCACTCCGGACTGGTCCGCGACCGGCACGGCAGACCGGAACCCGGCGGCCGCCGTCGCCTGCTGCGGGCGACCCGCTACGACGTCGGATTCGCGATGCTGCTCGCCGGCGCGGTGAATCTCGGCATGCTGCTCGTGGCCGCGACGAATCTTCAAGGACAGCAAGGCGTCGACACCATCGAAGGCGCGCACGGGGCGGTCGCCGCCGCGCTCGGACCCGGTGTCGCGCTGATGTTCGCCATCGGGCTGCTCGCGTCCGGGCTGGCGTCGACGTCGGTGGGGGCGTACGCGGGCGCGATGATCATGCAAGGCTTGCTGCGCAAGAGGATTCCGATCGTAGTGCGGCGGCTGATCACTCTCGCGCCCGCGATCGTCGTGCTGGCGCTGGGCGCCGATCCGAGTGCCGCGCTCGTGGTTTCGCAGGTGGTGCTCTCGTTTGGCATTCCCTTCGCGCTCGTGCCGCTGATCCGGCTCACCGCCGACCGCGGGCTGATGGGCGCGGACGTCAACCGCCGGACCACCACCGTGCTCGGGGCCGTCGTCGCCGCGGTGATCATCCTGCTCAACGTCGTGCTGATCGCGCTCACTTTCACCGGCTGACGCTGTCCTAACCGGACGGAACCGGCGAGGCTGCCGGACGGTCGGACTAGCATCTGCGCGAAGCCGACCGAGGAGCCCGACCCCGTGACCGACGAACAGACCCGCCCGCACGACCCGAACCGCACGGCCCCCGCCGGCCGCGTGGTGGTCGGCCGCTACCTGCTGCTCGGCGAACTGGGCCGCGGCGGCATGGGCATCGTGTGGCGCGCGCAGGACCAGGTGATCGGGCGGCAGGTCGCGATCAAGGAGCTGCGGTTGCCGGAAGCCGAAGGCGCCGCGGTGTTCTCCGAACGGATCCTGCGCGAGGTGCGCGCGGGCGGGCGGCTCAACGACCCGGCCGTCGTCACGGTGTACGACGTGGTCACCGACCAGGGCACCACCTGGATCGTGATGGAACTGGTCGAGGCGCCGACGCTCGCCGACCTCGTCCGCGCGCACGGCCCGATGCCCGAGCAGCAGGCCGCGGTGA
Source organism: Amycolatopsis sp. VS8301801F10 (assembly GCF_046195355.1). Classification (NCBI taxonomy): domain Bacteria; kingdom Bacillati; phylum Actinomycetota; class Actinomycetes; order Pseudonocardiales; family Pseudonocardiaceae; genus Amycolatopsis; species Amycolatopsis sp. VS8301801F10. Next base: position 4,773,204 of record NZ_CP176065.1, read on the forward strand.
TCGGGGAGCGCGTGCTGTCGGCGCTGCAGGCCGCGCACGCCGCCGGGATCGTGCACCGCGACGTCAAACCGGCCAACATCATGGTCGCGCCGGACGGCCGGGTGAAGCTCACCGACTTCGGCATCGCGCACGCCATCGACGACCCGCGGCTCACCACGAGCGGGATGATCGTCGGCTCGCCCGCGTTCATGGCCCCGGAGCGGGTCGAGGGCCGCGAGGCGATGCCGGAATCGGACCTGTGGTCGCTCGGCGCGACGCTGTACTTCGCGGTCGAGGGCATCGTCGCGTTCGAACGGCCCACCACGGCCGCCACGCTGCACGCGATCATGACCGAAGTGCCGTACCTGACCCGCGTGCAGGGTCCGCTCGGCGCGGTCATCCTCGGCCTGCTCGTGGCGAATCCCGAAGCCCGGCTCACCGCCGCGCAGGCGCGGGCGCAGCTCGCCCACGCGACCGGCCCGACGCCACGCCCGGCCACCGCCGTCATGCCGCAGCAGGAGACCCGCGTGGGCGGGCAGCCGACGCGGATGGCCGCGAAGCCGGAAGGCAAGAGCCGCCGCGGCCTGTGGGCGGGCGCGATCGCGGCGCTGGCGATCGCCGCGCTGGCCGGCGGGTTCTTCCTCGGCAAGCCGGTGTGGTCGCCGAAGAAGGACGAGCAGCAGGCCGAGACCGTCACCTACGGCCCGGACGGGTACCTCAAAACCAAGTTCTCCTCGTACGAGATCTGCTACAACGCGATCGTCCAGCCGGGCGTGGTGATCAGCTCGGACAACAACGTCGACTGCAAGAAGAACCACACGCTCGAGGTCTTCGACTCCGCCAGCCCGCTGCCGCTGGAGAACTGGAGCGACGACGACGCGGTCGTCGCCCCGTATCCCGGCCTGGAGGACCTCAGCCGCGCGGCCGAGGCGCGCTGCGCGGCGTCGTTCCATTCCGCGGTGGTGCCGCCGCAGCAGCGCGCGGGACTGGCCTACCGGGCGATCGTGCCGACCCAGCAGGCGTGGCAGGTGCAGCCGGACAGCGACAGCAGCAGCGGCCCGAACCGCAAGATCTACTGTGTCCTGTCGCGGGCGAACAACGACCAGATCCCGGCGCAGATCACCGCCAAGGTCAAGTAGCGCGCGAGAAGTTCCGCCGGGAGCGGCGCGGCGGCGGAAATTCTCCGGAGTTGCGGTATGCCACACCAGGTCGGGGCCGGGTTCGGCGGCCTGAGGAGGTACCGTCGTGGCCATGTCCACCTCACCTGCCGCCGCGCCCGGACGTCCGTTCGGCCGCGTGCTCACCGCGATGGCGACCCCCTTCGACCGAGCCGGGGCGCTGGACGTGAAGCGGGCCCAGGAACTGGCCGAGTACCTTGTGGACCTCGGCAACGACGGCCTCGTCGTCAACGGCACCACCGGCGAGAGCCCGACCACCACCGACGAGGAGAAGGCCGCGCTGGTCCGCGCGGTCGTCGAGGCGGTCGGCGACCGGGCGACCGTCGTCGCGGGGGCGGGCACCAACAACACCGCGCACAGCATCGAGCAGGCGCACGCCGCCGCCGAAGCGGGCGCGCACGGCCTGCTCGTCGTCACGCCCTACTACTCGCGGCCGAGCCAGGCCGGGCTGTACGCGCACTTCACCGCGGTCGCCGACGCCACCGAGCTGCCGGTGATGCTCTACGACATCCCGCCGCGCTCGATCGTGCCGATCGAGGTGGACACGCTGCAGCGGCTGGCCGAGCACCCGCGGATCCTCGCGGTGAAGGACGCCAAGGGCGACCTGATCGCCGGGTCCGAGGTCATCGCGAACACCCACCTCGCCTACTACTCCGGCGACGACGGCCTGAACCTGCCGTGGCTGTCGGTCGGCGCGGTCGGCGTGGTCAGCGTGATCGGGCACGTCGTGGCGGGCCGGATCCGCGCGATGATCGAGGCCTACGAGGCGGGCGACACGTCCACCGCGCGCACGAACCACCGCGGCATGCTGCCGGTGCTGCGGGCGATGTCGCGCGTCGGCGGAGTCGCGTTCAGCAAGGCCTCGCTGCGGCTGCGCGGGTTCGACATCGGCGACCCGCGGCTGCCCATCGTGGCCCCGTTCGACGACCAGCTGGAGCAGATCGCGGCCGATCTCGCCCAGGGCGGCGTGCCGCTGGAGGACAGCGCGGCCTCGGACTGGCATGGTGCACGGGTGGCACAAGCAGATTCGCAGGCGGCCTACACCGCCCCCACCTCGCACACCAGCGTTGGGACAATGCCCCGGTGACTTCACTTCCCGCCGGACCCGGCCCGACGCACCTCCCGCCCGCACTTCCCGAGGGAGCCTTGCGCGTCGTCGCGCTCGGCGGCATCGGCGAGGTCGGGCGCAACATGACCGTCTTCGAATACGACGGCAGGCTCCTGATCGTCGACTGCGGCGTCCTCTTCCCCGAGGACGACCAGCCCGGCGTCGACCTGATCCTGCCGGACTTCCGCGCGATCGAGGACCGGCTCGACGACATCGACGGCCTCGTGCTCACCCACGGGCACGAGGACCACATCGGAGCCGTCCCGTTCCTCCTCCGGCTGCGCCCGGACGTCCCGATCTACGGTTCGCGGTTCACCAACGCGCTGCTCGCGGCCAAGGCCAAGGAGCACCGCCAGCGGCCGAAGCTGATCGAGGTGCGCGAGGGGGAGAGGCGCCAGGTCGGCGCGTTCGACCTCGAGTTCTTCGCGGTGAACCACTCGATCCCGGACGCGCTCGCGGTCGCCATCCGCACGCCGGCCGGCGTCGTGCTGCACACCGGCGACATCAAGCTCGACCAGCTGCCGCTCGACGGGCGGCTGACCGACCTCGCGGGCTTCTCGCGGCTGGGCGACGAGGGCGTGGACCTGTTCTGCGTGGACTCGACCAACGCCGAGGTGCCCGGCTTCGTCATGCCCGAGCGCGACATCGGCCCGGTGCTCGACGACGTCATCCGGCGCGTCGACCAGCGCGTGATCGTCGCGTGCTTCGCCAGCCACGTGCACCGCGTGCAGCAGGTGCTGGACGCCGCCGTGCGGCACGGCCGCCGGGTGGCGTTCGTGGGCCGGTCGATGGTCCGGAACATGGGCATCGCGGCCGAGCTGGGCCTGCTGAACGTGCCGGACGGCCTGCTCGTGGACCTGGACCAGGCCAGCACCCTGCCGGAGAGCAAGGTGCTGTTCGTGTCGACGGGTTCGCAGGGCGAGCCGCTGTCCGCGCTGTCGCGGATGGCGCGCGGCGAGCACCGGCAGATCTCGATCCGCGCGGGCGACACCGTCGTGCTGGCCAGCTCGATGATCCCGGGCAACGAGACCGCGGTGTTCGGCGTCGTCAACGGGCTGACCCGGCTCGGCGCGAACGTCGTGCACCAGGGCAACGCGAAGGTGCACGTGTCCGGCCACGCGTCCGCGGGCGAGCTGCTGTACCTGTACAACGCGGTGCGGCCGAGCAACGTGATGCCGGTGCACGGCGAGTGGAAACACTTGCGCGCCAACGGGGAACTCGCCATCCGCACCGGCGTCGCGCCGGACAACGTGGTGATCGCCGAGGACGGCGTGGTCGTGGACCTGGTCGACGGCAAGGCCTCGCGCACCGGCCGCGTCGAGGTCGGGCACGTGTACGTGGACGGGTTGTCCGTCGGCGACGTCGGCGAGTCGACCCTGTCCGACCGGCTCGTGCTCGGCGAGGGCGGGTTCATCGCGATCACCGTGGTGATCGACTCGAACACCGGCCGCGCGGTCAGCAGCCCGACGATCTCCGGCCGCGGCTTCTCCGACGACCCGAAGGCCCTGCACGCCGTCGTGCCGCTCGTGGAGATGGAACTGGCCCGGACGGAAGCCGAGGGCATCACCGACACCCACCGCATCGCGCAGGCGGTGCGCCGGGTCGTCGGCCGGTGGGTCGCCGACACCTACCGCCGCCGGCCGATGATCGTGCCGACGGTCATCCCGGTCTGATTCAGCCCTGATTCAGCGCCGCGCGCCCGCCAGCAGCAACGCCAGCATGACGATCGCTGCCTGGCGGGCGAGCGCGTTGCGGGCTCTGCGCTGCTGCGCCCGGCTCGGCCGGTTGTCCATGAGATCCCCCAGGTGTTCTCGTGCGGCCCGTCCAGTGTGGCGGGTCCGCGGATAAGACACATCCCGCCCGAGGTTGGTTCCCGCTCCGCCCGGAGAGGGAGTCAGGCGAGGGCGGCGGTCTGCCGTTGGACCAGGTAGGCGCCGCCGAGCAGCAGGGCGGTGCCGACCGCCTGCGGCCAGGCGAGGGCTTCGCCGAGCAGCGCCCACGCGAACGCCGCCGCCGCGACGGGTTCGAGCAGCCCGACGACGCTCGCCACCGAGGCGGGCAGGTGGCGCAGCGCGGAAATCCCCGCGAGGTAAGGGATCGCCGTCGACAGCACCACCAGGCCGAGCAGCAGCACCCACAGCGGGGGCGTCCACGGTCCGAACGGGACGGTCTGGCCCGCCATTCCCAGCGGCAGCGTCCACGGCGGCGCGGCGACGCTCACGAGCACGCCGCCGATCACCATGCCCCAGGTGACCAGCCCGAGCGGCTCGCGGTCGGCGACCGCGCGTTCGCCGAGCAGGAAGTACCCGGCCGAGCAGAGCGCCGCGCCGAGCCCGGCCAGCAGCCCGATCGCGTCGAGCCGCAGCCCCTGCCAGACCTGCGCGACCAGCGCCAGCCCGGCCATCGCGACGGCCATCCCGAACCACAGCATGCGCGGCAGCCGCTTCCGCCGGACCACGCGCACCCACAACGCGATCAGCACCGGCGACAGGAACTCCAGCAGGATCGCGATGCCGACCGGGATCCGTTGCGCGGCAATGAAATACAGCAGCTGCGTCCCGGCCACGCCGAGCGCGCCGTACGCGAGCAGCATCGGCCATTCCCCGCGCCGGATCCGCAGCGTGCGCGGCGCGAAGAGCGCGGTGCCGATGAGCAGCAGCACTCCGGCCGTCCCGATCCGCAGCACCGCCACCTGCTCCGGCGTCATGCCCGCGCCCATGACCGGTTTCGCGAGCGCGCCGGACGTGCTGAAGAAGACGGCGGCGAGCAGGACGAGCGAGAGGCCGCGGCCCCGGTGGATCGCCCGGGGCGGTTCGAGGACGGGGAGTTCGGTGGTCACGCGCGCGACACTACGGAGCGGGACGACCGGGCGAAACTGAGTTATCCGGCGGTTTTCAGGCCGGTCGCGACGTGGGTCGCGATCGTCGCCAGCCGTTGCCCCTGTATCCGCAGCGCCCGCAGCGCGGTGTCGTCCGGGGCGGCGGATTTGCGCGAGACGAACGAGCCGCCGTACGGGTTGCCGGACTCCAGCAGGTGCGGCTCCGCGTAGCCGAGCGGGACGACGATCGCGCCCCAGTGGTAGAAGATGTTGTTGATCGCCAGCACGGTCGCTTCGAGGCCGCCGTGCGCGGTGGACGCCGACGTGAACGACGTCGCCACCTTGTCGGCGAGTTTCCCTTGCGCCCACAGGCCGCCCGTGGTGTCCACAAAGGACTTGAGCTGCGCGGCGGGCCCGCCGAACCGGGTCGGGCTGCCGAGCGCGAGCCCGTCCGCCCACTCGAGATCGGCCAGCGCGGCGAGGTCGTGGTGCGGCCCGGAATCGACCCAGGCCTGCCACCGCCGGTTGCTCGCCACCGCTTCCGGCGGCGCGGTCTCGGCCACGGTGCGGACGCGTACCTCCGCTCCGGCTTCGCCCGCCCCCTCGGCGAGCGCGTCGGCGAGGGCGGCGGTGTTGCCGGTGGCGCTGTAGTAGACGACCAGGATGCGGGTGCTCACACCACGCGACCCTAGCCGGGCTCGGCGGGGTGTCCCACGATCCGGACTCAGCGCTGCGGCTTCCAGGGACTGACGGTGTCGGTCGGCCGGGTCGGGTCGTGAAACCGCGGGCGGACGGGTTCGTGGCGGCGCAACGGGATCAGGCCGTCGGTGATGGCCCGCATGATCTTCGCGTGCGCGCGCACGCCCGCGCCCGGCCGCTCCGGCTCGACGTCGGACAGGTCCACCGGAGTCCCGAAATGGACCTTGAACCGGGGCCGGCGCAACGGCGCGCTCAACCCGGATTTGGCCAGCGGCAGCAGATCCGCGGGCCCGTTGACGGTCTCCGTGCCCCAGTAGACGGCCTCGTGCGCGCCCCACTGGCTGATCGGAATCACCGGCACCCCCGCGGCGAGCGCGAGCCGCGCCGCACCGGTCTTGCCGCGCTCCGGCCACAGCCCCGGGTCGTGGCTGATCCGCCCCTCCGGGTACACGACGATCGGCTCGCGCGTGGTCCGCAACGCCTCGGCCGCCTCGGCGAACTGCCCGACCGCGGTCGCCGCCTTGGCCCGGTCCACGCGCAAATGCCCGCTGACCTTGAGCGCCGGGCCGATCACCGGAGCGTCGAGAATCCCGCCGGCGAGCATGAAGCGGGGATTGATGCCGATCCGCTTGCACGCCGCCATGAGCACGAAGGCGTCGAACACGCCGATGTGATTGGCCGCCATGAGCAGCGGCTTCCCCCGAAGCTCCCGCGGCACCGACCCGGTGACCGTGAGCCGCCCGACGAGATTCACCAGCCCTCGGTCGAGGTTGAGCATCGTCCGCCAGATCGCGGGGGCACGGCGCGGAGCCTCGTCCTGTTGGAGCGCGAACATGGGCAGAGCATTTCACGGCCGGGACCACCTGGGACAACGCGGTTCTCCCCGCGGTGGGGCAGTGGGGTGCTTCGGAGGTCTTCGCAGCTGTTCAGAGCGTGTGTGGAGGTGCTCGGCTGCCTCACCGTGTCAGACGGGGCGCGTGCTCAGTAGTCCCACTCCCAGCCGAGGCTGCCGTTCAAGAACCCGTTGCCAGCGGTGCGCAGACGCGTGCCGTGCGGGTTGAGCGTGTCGACCGCGAGCTGGCCCGTGTATTCGCTGCTGGGCGCGAACTGGAACGGGAGCTTCTTGACGTTCCATGTGCACGGGCTGTTGTACTCGGCCTGATTGGTGATGCCGTCGTCGCCGCGCGTCGAGAACCGGGTCTCGTTGAGCACGTCGTTGCCGAAGGCGTAGATGTCGGAAGGATCGCCGTCGGCGGCGGGCATCTGGACTTCTTCAGGTAGCCGTCCGCCGAGGTCGCGCTGGTGGTCGGGGTCGCCGCGACGCTCGCGGGCGCGGGGGAGCCGGCCACGGGGGACGTCGGACCGGAAGCCTCCGGGCCCGGAGGCGACGGAGCGGCGCCACCTAGTACAACCACGAGACCGTGGCCCGCCCTCCTCCGCGTCCCGGGTCTGCCGCAACATCCCGGTCCGTGAACCGAACACCAGCAACCGCGTCCGAGGCCGCGCAGCATCCGGGACGCTCACCGTCACCTCCGGCGAATCCGCGTCCTCCACGACCGACCCTGGCTGCTCCGCCAGTCACCTCAACGGCAACCGCTGCAATTCAGGCGGCACCTGCGAAAGCGGTCGGGTCGGCGAGCGCGGGCACGACCTCGGCAGGGCTGGCATGAGGCCTCCGCTCCCCAAGGACCCGCCGATGTCTCCGCAAGATCCACTGTGATCCGGGACGATTGTTTCGCTTGCGCTGCGAGTGGCACATGGGACTATCGGTCCTCGCCCGTTACCGTGGAGGCATGGCTGGGTCGGCGACGAGAAAGCGGAGCACGGCGGGAAGCGGCGGGAAAGCACCGGCGCGCGGTTCGCGTACCCCGGCGAGGGGGGCGTCGAGCCGGTCCAAGGGCTCGACCAGGGCCCGGAGCAGTTCCCGGCCCCGGACGTCTCCCGCGCGGCGTCCGGCCGGCCGCAAGAGTTCCGGGGCGTTCGGGCGCGGCGTGCGCAGCACCTGGAACCTCGTCGCCAAGGGCGTCGGGTCGCTCGCCCGCACGGTCGGGCGCACGCGGGAGCTCGAAGCCGAACACCGGCGCGACGGGCTGGCTCTCGGGCTGATCGCGCTCGCCATCGTCGCCGCGGTCGGGGTGTGGTGGCGGGCGGCCGGGCCGATCGGGGCCGGGGTCGAGGTCGCCACTCGGACGGTTCTCGGGGCGGGAGCGGTGACGCTGCCGCTGGTCCTGCTGGTGGTCGCGGTCGCGTTGATGCGGTCCGAGCCCCGGCCGGAGACCCGGCCGCGGATGGTGATCGGCACGCTGCTGGTCGTGCTGTCCGTGCTCGGGATGCTGCACATCTTCACCGCGCTCCCGGACACCAACGACGGCCGGATGTACGCGGGCGGCATCCTCGGCGCGTTCTCCGGCGGGCTGCTGACCAAGGGCGTCACCACCTGGGTCGCGGTGCCGTTGCTGATCCTCGCCCTGCTGTTCGGCGTGCTCGTGTTCACCGGCACCCCGGTGCGCGACATCCCGCACCGCCTGCGCACCTGGGGCCTCGACGAGCACGAGCTGGCCGAATACGAGGCCGGCCAGCACGGCGAAGAGCCCGCCGAGGAAGAACCCGACCCGAAGCCCGTGCGGCTGCGGAAGCCGGCGCGCCGTCGCCAGGCCAGCGCCGACAAGGACGGCGAGCAGCTCGACCTCGACGCCGCGCTCGCCGAGCCGGCTACGCCGATCCGGCCGCCCAAGCCGGTCGCGCCGCCTGCCGAGGTGCCGGAGAAGAAGCCGAAGAAGGCCCCGGAACCCGCGCTGTCGGTCACCCGCACCGTCGAGGGCGACTACGCGCTCCCGCCGCCCGACCTGCTGAAGCTCGGCGACGCGCCGAAGTCCCGCAGCAAGGCCAACGACCAGATGATCGAGGCGATCACCGGCGTCCTCGAGCAGTTCAACGTCGACGCGCAGGTCACCGGCTTCACCCGCGGCCCGACGGTCACCCGGTACGAGGTCGAGCTCGGCCCGGGCGTGAAGGTCGAGAAGATCACCGCGCTGACCAAGAACATCGCCTACGCGGTGGCCACCGACAACGTCCGCCTGCTCGCGCCGATCCCGGGCAAGTCCGCGGTCGGCATCGAGGTGCCCAACTCCGACCGCGAGATGGTGCGCCTCGGCGACGTGCTGCGCGCGCCGTCCACGGTCAAGGACAACCACCCGATGCTGATCGGGCTCGGCAAGGACATCGAGGGCGAGTTCGTCACCGCGAACCTGACGAAGATGCCGCACCTGCTGGTCGCCGGTTCGACCGGTTCCGGCAAGTCCAGTTTCGTGAACTCGATGCTGGTGTCGCTGCTGGCCCGCTCGACGCCCGCCGAATGCCGGATGATCCTGATCGACCCGAAGATGGTCGAGCTGACGCCGTACGAGGGCATCCCGCACCTGATCACGCCCATCATCACGCAGCCGAAGAAGGCCGCCGCCGCGCTGGCTTGGCTGGTGGAGGAGATGGAGCAGCGCTACCAGGACATGCAGGCCAACCGGGTCCGCCACATCGACGACTTCAACGCCAAGGTCCGCTCCGGCGACATCACCGCGCCGCCGGGCAGCGAACGCGAGTACCAGCCGTACCCGTACATCATGGCGATCGTCGACGAGCTGGCCGACCTGATGATGACCGCCCCGCGCGACGTCGAGGACGCGATCGTCCGGATCACCCAGAAGGCCCGCGCCGCCGGCATCCACCTGGTGCTGGCCACCCAGCGGCCGTCGGTCGACGTCGTCACCGGCCTGATCAAGACGAACGTGCCGTCGCGGCTCGCGTTCGCCACGTCGTCGCTGACCGACTCGCGGGTCATCCTCGACCAGCCGGGCGCGGAGAAGCTGATCGGCATGGGCGACGCGCTCTACCTGCCGATGGGCGCCGGGAAACCGGTCCGCATCCAGGGCGCGTTCGTCGGCGACGAGGAGATCGCGGCGGTCGTCAACTTCGCCAAGGAACAGGCGCAGCCGGACTACAACGAGGGCGTCACCAGCGCCAAGGCGGGCGAGAAGAAGGAGATCGACCCGGACATCGGCGACGACCTCGACGTCCTGCTGCAGGCCGCCGAGCTGATCGTCACGTCGCAGTTCGGCTCCACCTCGATGCTGCAGCGCAAGCTCCGCGTCGGGTTCGCCAAGGCCGGGCGGCTGATGGACCTGCTGGAAAGCCGCGGCGTCGTCGGCCCGTCGGAGGGCTCGAAGGCCCGCGACGTGCTGATCAAGCCGGAGGAGCTGGAGTCGGTGCTGTTCATGATCCGCGGCGGCTCCGACGCGGGCGGGGCGCCCGCAGGCGGCGAGGACGAAGACTTCTGATCCGCGCGTGCAACCCGGCGGGGCGTGTCGCCCGTCCGGTAGGCATGGACCTCAAGAAGCTCGCAGTGGGTATCGGGACGGCCGCCGCGCTGGCCGGGTGCGCGGGCGGTCCGGTCGCCCTCGCGCAGACTCCGCGACCGGAAGCCGCCGAGCCGGGCCACGACGCGGTCCTGTCCCGCGGACAGGAAGTGCAGGTCTCCGGACGGGACCTGATCGTGCGCTACCGCGACCTGGTCTCGGACTCGCGCTGCAAGCCGGGCCGGCAGTGCTTCGTCGCGGGCGACGCGGTGGTGTCGCTGGTGCTGACCGAACCGGGCCGCGGCGAGCACACGTCCGTCCAGCTGCACACCGACCGGCCCGGCCCGCACGAGACGAACTACGCGGGCACGACGGTCCGGCTGGCCGAGGTTTCGGCCACCGGGGACCGGATCACCGTGCACTTGACGTGAGCGCTCAGAACTCGAGCAGCATCCGCGAGTTCCCGAGCGTGTTCGGCTTGACGTAGGGCAGGTCGAGGAACTCCGCCACGCCCGGGTCGAGCGAGCGCCGCATCTCCTCGTACACCTCCTGCGACACCGGGGCGCCGTCGATCTCGACGAACCCGTGCCCGGCGAAGAACGACGTCTCGAAGGTCAGCACGAACAGCCGTTTCAGCCCCAGCTCGCGGGCCTCCTCGACGAGCCTGCCGACCAGCGCGCGGCCGATCCCGCGGCCGCGCGCGGCTTTGTCGACCACCACGGTGCGCAGTTCGCCGATGTCCTCCCACAGCACGTGCAGCGCGGCGGCGCCCAGCACGTCCTCGGCGCCGTCCCGCTCGTCGGTCGCGACCCAGAACTCCTGCACCGCCTCGTAGAGCGTGACCAGATCTTTTTCGAGCAGCACGCGGCCGGCGTCGGAATCGACGAGGGCCTTGATCTTGCGGACGTCGGCGATCCGCGCGCGGCGGACGGACGGAGGGCGGGAGTCGGGCACCTGGTCAAGATAACTACCGCGAGCACCGGCGCCGCCGAGCGGCTCCGTCGGGGGACCCCGGATGCGTGACGGCGCGGCCCGTCACGTATAGCTAGTGAGCGCACATGACCAGTAGTCGGCGCCCGCGGCCGGCTACCGGCCCTCGGGAGGAACCTGGATGTCCGGCACCACCGTGGCCGCCCCGCAGCGGCCTGGCCGGCCTTCCGCCGGGCCGGGCGCGCAGGCCCGGTTCCGGCCCGAGCTGCAGGGCGTGCGGGCGCTGGCCTCGGTGCTGGTCGTCGTCTACCACGTGTGGTTCGACCGGATCTCCGGCGGCGTCGACGTGTTCTTCCTCGTCTCCGGGTTCCTGATCACCGGCCAGCTCTGCCGGGCCCTGCTGCGCGGCCGGATCGACCTGCGCGCGACCTGGGGCCGGATGATCAAACGGCTCTTCCCGGCCGCGATGACCGTGCTGCTGGCCGTCGTGGTCGTCTCGCAGCTGCTGCTCCCGCAGGACCGCTGGTTCCAGACCATCCGCGAGGTCGTCGCGTCCGCGCTGTTCTACGAGAACTGGCAGCTCGCGGCCGATTCGGTGGACTACTTCGCCCAGCACAACAGCGCGAGCCTGGTGCAGCATTTCTGGTCGCTGTCCATCCAGGGCCAGTTCTACGTGCTGTGGCCGCTGCTGTTCGCCGGCCTCGGCCTGCTCGTGCGCCGGCTCGGCTGGTCGCTGCGGCGCACGGTGACCCTGCTGCTGGCCGTGCTGTTCGCCGCGTCGCTCGCGTACTCGGTGTACCTCACCGCGGCCGACCAGCCGCTGGCCTACTTCCACGGCCTGACCCGGGTGTGGGAGTTCGCGCTCGGCGGCCTGCTGGCGATGTTCCTCGACCAGGTCACGCTGCCGCGGGCGCTGCGCGTCGTCCTCGGCTGGGCCGGCGTCGCCGGGCTGGTGCTGTGCGGCGTCCTGCTCGAGGTCGACAGCGTGTTCCCGGGCTGGATCGCGCTGTGGCCGACCGTCTCGGCGGCCCTCGTGCTGGTGGCCGGGCAGACCGGCAGCGCGCTCGGCGCGGACCGCTGGCTCAGCTCGAAGTTCCTCGGCTACGTCGGCAACCTCAGCTTCTCGCTTTATCTGTGGCACTGGCCGGTGCTGGTGTTCTACCTGATCGTCCGCGACCGGCCGGCGGTCGGCCTGCTCGGCGGAGCGTTCGTGGTCGGCGTGTCGTTCCTGCTCTCGGTCCTGACCTACCACCTGATCGAGAATCCGGTCCGGTTGTCGAAGATCGGCACCGCGAAACGGTGGGGCGCCTACCGGTTCGGCGTGCTCGCGCTGGCCCCGGTGCTCGTCACGAGCGGCGTCTGGCAGGGCGTGAGCAGCGCGCGGGCGAACTACGAGATCGCCATCGGGGACCCGGACCATCCGGGCGCGGTCGCGCACGCGCAGGGCTTCGTCTACCGCGGCGGGCCGTCGCCGCCGATCGTGCCGCCGACGGTGAAGCTCGCCGACGACTGGGCCCGCATCGCGCCGGACCAGTGCTCGAAGTCGCCCCGCGACAAGGAGCTGGAGATCTGCACGGAGGGCCCGGAAGGCCCGCCCGCCAAGCGGATCGTGCTCGTCGGCGATTCGCACATCCAGCAGTACCTCGCCGCGTTCCGGCCCGCGGTCGTCTCCGACGGCTGGCAGGTCACCACCATGCTCAAGGGCGCGTGCCCGTATTCGTCCGGCTCCGAGCTGATGCCGGGCGACAAGAACTGCCTCGACTGGAACAAGGCGGCCACCGACGAACTGCTCGACACGCGCCCGGACGCCGTCGTCATGCTCGGCACGGTCAACGCCAAACCGGGGCCGAACGAGTCGACGCCGAAGGGCTTCGTCGACGTCTGGTCGGCTCTGGACGAGGCGGGCATCCCGGTCGTGGCCGTGCGCGACAACCCGCGCTACGCGTTCAACATGGCCAGCTGCGTCGCGCAGAAGAGCCCGACCGACCTGGCGTGTTCGGTGCCGCGCGCCTCGGCGGTGGCCCCGACGCCGTCGTGGGAGCAGGTGGACGACATCCCGGGCAACGTGACGTTCTTGGACTTCACCGACTACTACTGCGACCAGAAACGCTGCCGCGCGGTCGTCGGGAACGTGCTGGTCTACATGGACGACAACCATCCGTCGGCGACCTTCACCACCACCCTCGCGCCGATCGCGGTCAAACAGCTCAAGCACGCCCTGCGGTGGTGACCGCGGGGGAGCGGCGAACGGGCGAGTTCGGCGACTAGCCGTCGCGGAGCGTCCCGGGTTGGGCACAATGGGGCGGCGGCGGGCTCGCCGCACGGGCACCTGAGGGGGAGCTGGTTTTTTTGACGCGCGCAGGGTGGGACGCATTCCAGGCCGCACAGTCCGAGGCGGCGGCGGGCCGGACGGCCGCGCTGACCGGCCCGGACGGCGCCGGATGGCTGCTCGTCCCCGGCCAGGCGTGGCAGCGGAGGCTGCCGGACGGGAGCTGGCAGTACACGCAGCCGCCCGCGGATCCCGGATACCGGGCCGCCGCCCGGCTCGTGCCGCCGCCCGGGGCTCCGGCGCCGGGGTACGGCGCGCCGCAGCAGTACCCCGGCGGCCAGCCGGGCTACCCGGGCAACGGCGGAGGACCCCGGCAGCCGTATCCCGGCCCGCCGAGCGCCCCGGGCGGATTCGCCGGACCGCAAGGGAATCCCGGCGGCTACCCGGGACCGCAGGGCGGTTATCCCGGACCGCAGGGCAACCCCGGACCGCAGGGCAACCCCGGGCCGCAGGGCAATCCCGGACCGCAGGGCAATCCCGGACCGCAGGGCAATCCCGGGCCGCAGGGCAGCCCCGGATACGCCGGACCCCCTGCGCCGCAAGGCAATCCGGGCGGCTACCCCGGCCCGCCGTCCGCTCCGCAGGGCTACCGGCCTCCCCAGCCCGGCTACCCGCCCGCACCGCAGAGCGGCCCGTGGTCCGGGCAAGTCCCGGCGCAGCCGCCGCCCGCCGCGCCCGCGCCCGCGGGACCGCCGCCGCTGCCCGCTCCCGCACCGCCGGCGCCGGCGAGCGCCCCGGCGCCGCAGATCCGGGTGGAGAACCTGGGCCAGGCCGGGATGTTCGTCTCCGGAGCCGAGCCGGTCTCCGAGTTCGTCACGCGCGCCACCCGCGTGGTCGCCTGGGCGGACGCGACCCGGCACGGCACCGCGAACGGCCCCGGCGAACCGCCGCCGCCCGAACCGGAACGGCCGGGTTCGGACGGCTCCGGGAACAACGTGCTGGGCGACATGGCGCGGCACAGCCGGTCGGTCACGCTCGACCTGCTGGCCGCGGGCAACCGGATGTGGCAGCGCAAGGAGCAGGCCCGCTACGAAAAGGCCTACGAGGAGTGGCAGAAGGCCTACGCCGAATGGGAGAAGCGCGAAGCGGCCCGGACGACCGCGGGCACCAAGCAGCCGAACCCGTTCATCCTGCTGGTGGGGGAGGCGAACACCGGCCAGCGCCGGTTCGCCCGCGCGCTGAAGGCGTCGCTGACCGAGGCCGAGGTCGGGTTCGACAACGCCGAGTTCTTCGACTGCGCCGCGCTGATCGCCGAGTACGGCGACGACCCGGTCGAGCGCTCGGTGCCCGCGACGATCAACGAGATCGAAAACGGCGGCTCCGCGCTGATGCTCGCCGAGCGGGTCGACGCGCTCTTCGAGAAGGACGTCGCGGGCACCGTCCGGCTGCTGCGCAGGTACGCGCGCGACCAGGACAGCTGCCGCCTGATCATCCTGGACGGCACCGAAAAGGTGCTCGAACAGCTCAGCACCGAGGCCCCGGACCTGGTGCAGAACATGCTGCAGTACCGGCTGCCGCGGTTCGACCGGCCCGCCGAAGCGGCCGCGCTGCTCGACGTCCTCGCCCGGGAACGCTCGTTCGGCCTGCCCGCCGACGTGCGCGACCGGCTCGCCGCGCTCGCCGGCGAACCCAGCGCCCGCACCGTGGAGACCCTGCTGGACGCGGCGTCGCGGCAGGCGATCAGCCGGGGCGCGCTGCCGGGCGCCCGGATCGAGATCGGCCACGCGGACATCGAGCCGCTGGTCGCCGCGGCCGGCCGGCGCGGCGGATCCTCGATCGAGGAACTGCTCGCCGAACTGGACGGGATGATCGGCCTCGCCGCGGTCAAGGAGCGGGTCCGTTCGCTGACCGCGGAGATGACGATCGACGCGCGCCGCCGGGAAGCGGGCATGAAGGTCGCGGTGCGCAGCAGGCACCTGCTGCTGACCGGGAATCCGGGCACCGCGAAGACGACGGTCGCCCGGCTGCTCGGCAAGATCTACCGGGCGCTGGGCGCGCTGCCCAAGGGCCACGTCGTCGAGGTGACCCGCACCGACCTGGTCGGCGAGTACCTCGGCGAGACCTCGGTGAAGACCCGCGCGGTCGTGCAGCGGGCCGTCGGCGGCGTGCTGTTCCTCGACGAGGCCTACAACCTCGTGAACGACAAGGACGACGACTTCGGCCGGGAAGCGGTCGCGGAACTGCTGGTGCAGATGGAAAACCACCGCGAGGACCTGGTGGTTTTCGCGGCCGGCTACCCCAAGGAGATGGACGCCTTCCTGGAGTCCAACTCCGGCCTGCGCTCGCGGTTCGCCGGGTCGATCGAATTCCCGGACTACTCCAACGACGAGCTGGCGCAGATCTTCCGCGTGATGGCGAAGGGACAGGGCTACGAGCTGTCCGCGGACCTGCTCGCGGCGCTTCCCGAAGCGGTGCGGCGGATCCCGCGCGGCCGCGGGTTCGCGAACGGCCGGTCCGCGCGCGTGCTGCTGGAAGCGACGATCGGCAAGCAGTCCACCCGGCTGACCACCGACGGCGGCGCGGACCTGGTCACGCTCGTGGCCGCCGACCTGCCGCAGCCCGGCGAATCCGGCGTGGGCGCGGTGGACGACTCGGGTCCGCGGCGCAGCCTGCCCGAGCTGCTGGCCGAACTGGACGCGATGATCGGGCTCGACTCGGTGAAGCAGCGCGTGCGGTCCATGGTGGACGAGATGGCCGTCGACGCGCGGCGCCGCGACGCGGGGATGAAGGTCGCCGTCCGCAGCCGCCACCTGCTCTTCACCGGCAATCCGGGCACGGCGAAGACGACCGTGTCGCGGCTGGTCGGGCAGATTTACCGCGAGCTGGGCGTGCTGCCGTCCGGGCACCTGGTCGAGGTCGGCCGCGGCGATCTGGTCGCCGAGTTCACCGGCCAGACCGCGCCGAAGACCCGCGAGGTGTGCGAGCGGGCCGCGGGCGGCGTGCTGTTCATCGACGAGGCGTACAACCTCGTGCGCGACGACAACGACGACTTCGGCAAGGAAGCCGTCACCGAACTGCTGGTGCAGATGGAGAACCACCGCGAGGACCTGGTGGTGTTCGTCGCGGGCTATCCCCAGCAAATGGACGAGTTCCTGGAGTCCAACCCGGGCCTGCGGTCGCGGTTCTCCGGCCGGATCGAGTTCCCGGACTACTCCAACGAGGAACTCGCCGGGATTTTCGCCGTGATGGCGAAGGGACAGGGCTACCAGCTGTCCGAGGACCTGCTCGCGGCCCTTCCCGAGGCGATCCGCCGCATCCCGCGCGGCCGCGGGTTCGCGAACGGCCGGTCCGCGCGCGGCCTGCTGGAAGCCGCGATCAGCAGGCAGTCCAGCCGGCTCGCCGCCGCCCCGGACACGCCGCCGGACCAGCTGGCCGTCCTGGTGGCCGCCGACCTGCCGGGCGAGGCCGGGGTCGCGGTCAGCGACGACGCCGGACCGCGCCGGGGACTGGACGACCTGCTGGCCGAACTCGACGGCATGATCGGCCTCGACGGGGTGAAGGAGCAGGTCCGCGCGCTGGTCGCGGAAACGCGGCTGGACGCGCGCCGCCGCAAGGCCGGGCTGCCGGTCGGCGCGCGCAGCAGGCACCTGGTGTTCACCGGGAACCCGGGCACCGCGAAGACGACCGTCGCGCGGCTGATGGGGCAGCTCTACCGCGAGCTGGGCGTGCTGCCGTCCGGGCACCTGGTCGAGGTCGCGCGGCCGGACCTGGTCGGCGAGTACATCGGCCAGACCGCGCCGAAGACCCGCGAGGTGTGCGAACGGGCGATCGGCGGGCTGCTGTTCGTCGACGAGGCCTACACGCTGGTCCAAGGCTCCGGCCCCGGCCCCGACTTCGGGGCCGAGGCGATCGCCGAATTGCTGGTGCAGATGGAAAACCACCGCGAGGACCTGATCGTGATCGCGGCGGGCTACCCGGCGGACATGGACCGCTTCCTCGACGCCAACGCGGGCCTGCGGTCCCGGTTCGGCGCGACGGTGCATTTCGCCGACTACGACAACGACCAGCTGGCCGCGATTTTCACCGCGATGGCGGGCAAACAGGGCTACCGCCTCGACGCGGCGCTCGCCGAAGCGCTGCCCGGGTTCATGGCCGGCCTCGACCGCGGACCGGGTTTCGCCAACGGCCGTTCGGCCCGCGGCCTGCTCGAACGCGCCATCAGGGCGCAGGCGATGCGGCTGGCCGGGCCGGACGTCGACCTGGAGGCGCTGGACGACGCGGAGCTGACCCTGCTGACGGTTCCGGACGTGTCCGCAGCCGAGTGACCCCCGCCGGGCGGGACTCCCGCCCGGCGGGGGAGGGCCGCTTCACCGCACTGGGCGACGCCGTCGCGGGGGCGCCCGGACGCGACGGCTACCCTGAACGTCGTGCCTTCTCCAGCCGCTGACTCCGCTCGCGCCCGCCGTGTCTCCCTCGTGACCTTGGGCTGCGCCCGCAACGAGGTCGATTCCGAGGAGCTGGCGGGCCGGCTGGCCGCGGGCGGCTGGGAACTGGCCGCCGAACCCGAGGACTCCGACGTCGTCGTGGTCAACACGTGCGGGTTCGTCGAATCGGCCAAAAAGGACTCGGTCGACACGCTGCTCGCCGCCGCCGACACCGGGCGCAAGGTCGTCGCGGTCGGCTGCATGGCCGAGCGCTACGGCAACGAACTCGCCGACAGCCTGCCCGAGGCCGACGCGGTGCTCGGCTTCGACCACTACGCCGACCTCTCCGCGCGGCTGGACGACGTGGTCGCCGGCCGCGCGATCGCCGCGCACACCCCGTCCGACCGGCGCAAGCTGCTGCCGATCAGCCCGGTGCAGCGGCCCGCCGCGACGGCCGGGGTCGAGGTGCCCGGGCACGCGCAGCACGGCTGGGGCCCGCGCGTCCTGCGCACGCGGCTCGACGATTCCCCGGTCGCCGCGCTGAAGATCGCCTCCGGCTGCGACCGGCGCTGCTCGTTCTGCGCGATCCCGTCGTTCCGCGGGTCGTTCGTGTCCCGCCAGCCGGACGAGATCGTCGCCGAGGCGGCCTGGCTCGCCGAGAACGGCGCGAAGGAACTGTTCCTGGTCAGCGAGAACTCGACGTCGTACGGCAAGGACTTCGGCCGCGACGGCACCCGCGCGCTCGAACTGCTGCTGCCGCGGCTGGCCGGGATCGACGGCATCGAGCGCGTCCGCGTCTCCTACCTGCAGCCCGCCGAAACCCGGCCGCAGCTGGTGAAGGCGATCGCGACCACGCCGGGCGTCGCGGACTATTTCGACCTGTCCTTCCAGCACTCCAGCGAGCAGGTGCTGCGCCGGATGCGCCGGTTCGGCTCCACCGATTCGTTCCTCGCGCTCACCGAGCAGATCCGCGAGCACTCGCCGGAGGCGGGCATCCGCACCAACGTGATCGTCGGCTTCCCCGGCGAGACCGAGGACGACCTGGCCGAGCTGGAGCGGTTCCTCACCGGGGCCCGGCTCGACGCGGTCGGCGTGTTCGGCTACTCCGACGAGGACGGCACCGAGGCCGAGACCTTCGACGGCAAGCTGGACCCGGCCGAGGTCGCCGAACGCGTCGCGCGCGTTTCGGCGCTGGTCGAGGAGCTGACCGCGCAGCGCGCCGAGGACCGGATCGGCACCTTCGTGGACGTCCTGGTCGAGCACGACGGCACCGACGGCGACGACGCGGTCGGCCGCGCCGCGCACCAGGCCCCCGAGGTCGACGGCGAATGCGTCATTCTCGAGGACGAGATCACCAAGCCGCTCGCGGTGGGCGACCTCGTCCGCTGCGAGGTCGTCGACTCGGCCGGCGTCGACCTGGTCGTCCGCCCGGCGCCGGACGCCGGCCGGTGAGTGCCGCGCCCAGCGGGGCGGGCGAGGGCGTGCCCCGCGCCGCGTCCGAGGGCGGGGACCGGCTGCCCGAGGCGACCGAGGTCCCGACGCTGAACCTGGCGAACCTGCTCACCATCTCGCGGCTCGTCCTGGTCCCGCTGTTCGTCGTCGCGCTGTTCACCGGCCACGGCGAGGACACCACCTGGCGCGCGATCGCCACCGGGCTGTTCGCCGTCGCCTCGGCCACCGACCAGGTCGACGGCTGGGTCGCCCGCCGCTACGGGCTCATCACCGACTTCGGCAAGATCGCCGACCCGATCGCGGACAAGGCGCTGATCGGCGCGGCCCTGGTCGGGCTCAGCGCGCTGGGGGAGCTGTCCTGGTGGGTCACCATCGTGATCGCGGTGCGCGAGATCGGCGTGACGCTGCTGCGGTTCTGGGTGATCCGGCACGGCGTGATCCCGGCCAGCCGCGGCGGCAAGGCGAAGACGATGGCGCAGATCGCCGCGATCGTGACCTACCTGCTGCCGCTGCCGGCCGGCGCGGACCCGGTGCGCTGGGCGCTGATGGGCCTCGCGGTGGCGCTGACGGTGCTGACCGGCGTCGACTACCTGGTCCGCGCGATCCGGCTGCGGGCCGCCGGCCGGCGCGCGATGGGCTCGTGATGACCGAAGCGCGCGAACTGGTCGCGGCCCTCACCCGCCGGGGGGAAACCGTGGCCGCGGCGGAGTCGCTGACAGCCGGTCTCGTCTGCGCCACGCTCGCCCAGGTGCCGGGCGCGAGCGCGGTGCTGCGCGGCGGTTTGGTGGTCTACGCCACAGAGCTGAAGGCCGCGCTCGCCGGGGTCGACGAAAAGCTGCTGGCCGAACACGGTGCGGTGCACCCGGAGGTCGCCGCGCAGCTGGCCAGGGGCGCGCGAGAGCGCTGCGGAGCGACTTGGGGGCTCGGCCTGACCGGCGTCGCCGGGCCGGATCCGCAGGACGGCGTGGCCCCGGGAACGGTGTACGTCGGGCTCAGCGGGCCGGGCGCGGACACGGTGCGTGAGCTGGCCGAGACCGGTGATCGGGACACGATCCGGACCGCGTCGGTGCGAGCCGCGTTCGCGCTGCTCGGGGAACAACTAGACTGAAAACGGCGTTCGCCCTTGGCGTACGCACGTGTCAAGTCCTGCACTCGGGGTACCGCTCTGGGTAACGTAGGAGGCACCAGTTCGGGAAGGGAGGCGCGTGATGACCGTGCTGTTGCGCGAGGCGATCGGTGATCGGCTCCGTCATGCCCGCACCAACCAGCGTCGGACGCTGCGTGACATCTCCCGCGCCGCCCGGGTGAGCCTCGGCTACCTGTCCGAGGTCGAACGCGGCCAGAAGGAAGCTTCCAGCGAGCTGCTGGCGTCCATCTGCGAGGCGCTGGAGCTGCCGCTGGGCGAGCTGCTGCACAAGGTCGCCGCGGACGTGTCGGCCCTCGACAAGGTCGAGGTCGCGCCCGTCGAAGAGGTGGAGACCGCTTCGCGGGAGACCGTGCCCGACCGGGGCGAGGCCGGGTTCGAAGGCGGCCGCCTGGTGTCGGAGCTGATCGGCGACGACCTCTCCGACCTGCGGCTTCAGCCCGCTCCGCGGATGAACACGACGCTGCGGACCACGATCGGCGCGCCGAAGCTCGCGTCCACGATCGCGGCGTAGCGCCCCGCTGTTTCGCTGTCCGGCCCCGGGGATCTCCCCGGGGCCGTCGGCGTGCGCGGGTTCGTTGGCGGGCGCCGGTCAGGGCTGACCCTGAATTCCCCCGGGGTCGCCTGGAACGGCGGAGGCCGACCTGACACGATGGAACCCGACGCCGGGGTCGGTACGTTGTGCGACTAGGGGAGCGACGCCCCGCCCCGAAGCAATCAGGGCCCGTGGGACGCAAGAAGGCAGGCGGAGGAGATGGCCAACCCGTTCGTGAAGTTCTGGAAGTACATGATGGCGGCGTTCTCGTCGAAGATCGACGAGCACGCCGACCCGAAGGTACAGATCCAGCAGGCCATCGAGGAGGCGCAGCGCAACCACCAGGCGCTGACGCAGCAGGCCGCCTCCGTGATCGGCAACCAGCGGCAGCTGGAGATGAAGCTCAACCGCCAGCTCGGCGAGGTCGAGAAGCTGCAGGCCTCGACGCGCCAGGCGCTGGTGCTGGCCGACGAGGCCCGCGGCAAGGGCGACGAAGCCAAGGCCGCGCAGTTCGAGACCGCGGCGGAGAGCTTCGCCGCGCAGCTCGTCACCGCCGAGCAGAGCATCGAAGACCTCAAGACGCTGCACGACCAGTCGCTGCAGGCGGCCACGCAGGCCAAGCAGGCGGTCGAGCGCAACGCGACGATGCTGCAGCAGAAGCTGGCCGAGCGCACCAAGCTGCTCTCGCAGCTGGAGCAGGCGAAGATGCAGGAGCAGGTCTCCGCCTCGCTGAACCAGATGAGCCAGCTGGCCGCGCCGGGCAACACGCCGTCGCTGGAAGAGGTCCGGGACAAGATCGAGAAGCGCTACACCACCGCGCTCGGCTCGGCCGAGCTGGCGCAGAACTCGGTGCAGGGCCGCATGATGGAGGTCCAGGAGTCGGCCACCCAGATGGCGGGCCACTCGCGGCTGGAGCAGATCCGCGCGTCGATGCGCGGCGATTCGGTCGCCCAGGTCACCGACGGCGGCGCGGGTGCGGGCGCGGGCGCGGCTGCGGCCAAGCCGGCCGCCTCGGGCGACATCCAGCGGGAGATCCAGGCCCGCGTCCAGGCGGAGCAGGGCAAGAACCCGGCCTGACCGGCCGGGCACGAGCGGCGCAGGGGGTAGCGGCGGATGACGAAGCGGCGGGACTTCAGCGAGTTCAACGCCAAGCTCGAGAAGCACATCGAGCGGCTGCCCGACTACGCCCAGCGCGCCCAGGAAAAACTGCAGCGGTACTTCCCGCCGGCCGACGAGGCCGGCGGGAAGCCGCAGCAGAACGGCCGGACCCAGCGCGGTCCGGTCTCCCCGCCGCCGGTGCCGCGCCGCCCGTCGGCCCCGGCCGCGTCCGCGGTGTTTTCGACAGTCGCCGGACAGGTGCCCGCGGTCGCCGAGGTCCGCGCGAAATGGCAGCGCTGGAACGAGCCCGGCGCGAAGCACCAGCGGCGCATCCGGCGCACCTCGCGCGTGCTGACGCTGTGGGTGCTGATCACGATCCTGCTCGGGATCCTCACCGTGCTCACCGCCACCGGCCTGCTCGGCGGAGCGGTGGCCGGCCCGGAGATCGGGCAGGCGGTGTTCTCCGGATTCGCGACGCTGGTGTTCGGCACGTTCAGCGTCCGCACCGCGCTGCGGTTGCGCGAGCTGAAGAAGCTCGAACTGCCCGCCGCGCCCAGCGGCCCGCCGCCGCTGCCCGCCGCCGGCTCGGCCGCGCGCGAGCCGATGGAGCGGCTGGCCGAATCGGAAGCCTCCTTGCGCGAACTCCTCCGGCAGCTGTCGGCGCCGACTTCGCTGGGCACCGCGGCGGTTCCGGAAGTCTCGGTCGCCGACGCCCGCGCGACGGCCGACGAGGCCGCCCGTGCGCTGCGCGGCCTGGCCGACCGGATCCAAGCGATCGAACGAGGCCGCAACTCCGCGCCGGAACGCGAACGTTCGGCGTTGCAGGCGGCGGTGGCGAAACTGCGCGAACAGCTCGACGACGGCATCGAGGGCTACGGCGGCCTGGTCGCCGCGGCCGGCCGCGCAGTGGCGGCGAGCAGCGACGGCCTGGGCACGTCGCGGGAAGCGCTGACCGACGCGACGGACCGGCTCGCGGGGTTGGCGTTGGCGTTGAGGGATCTGGGCTGAGCTGCTTTCGGGGGCTGGTGCGGGAGTGGTTGGCTGACGCTTGCGGGAAGCGCTGACGGACACGCCGGATCGGCTTGCGGGGTTGGCGTTGAGGGAACTGGGCTGACCCGCTTCCCTGGGGCCTGCGGGAGTCGTTGGCTCAAGCTCTCGTAGGTTCGCCGTGCCACTGGTGTCGAGGGCGGCCGCTGCGGCCCGGCCGGCACGAGCGGAAGAGTCCCGCCCGCCCGCTGATCCAGGCCCGGCGCCGGGCGGTCCGACGCGGGAATCCGCCGCGAAACGCCCGATCCCGGGGTGAATGTGGTCCGGGCCCGCGGCTTCGCGGCGACTGCGGGATTCGCTGCGGTCGCGCGGAAACGCCGTCCTGATGGCCGAGTTTCGGATTCCGGTCGGCGCAACGGGACGCGTCCGGTCGCGACGGTGCGTGAGTTTCCCCCGCACACCGCAACAATCGCGTAATCCGATCCTGCTGGTGACGGAAACGTCTGCGGTTTAACGTTTTTCCCATGAGGTCGGTGTTGGCACCCGCCAGGCCCGGCGTCACGGGCTGAGGTTCGCGGCGCCGGACGTACACAGTGGACTCCTCCGATCCCGCCGAGGAAAGGACGCCCTCGTGACTACGCTCCCGCCGGAACCTGATCCTGTACCCGTCCCTCCGCCCAGCTCGCACGAGCGGGTCCGCACCGCGTTCGAGCGGCTCGCGAAAGCCGGCCGCCCCGGGCTCTGGGCTTCGGTGCGCACCATGGAGGAAGTGCTCGTCGAAGCGAAAACGGTCGACGAGCGCGTCCACGCCGGGGAAGACCTGCCGCTCGCCGGAACGGTGTGCGCGGCGGACTTCGACGGCCCGCCCGCGCTCGCGCGCCTGACCGGAGCCGGAGCGGTGGTCCTCGGAACCACCGTCGCGGACCCGGAAAGCGCGGCCGTCGGACTCGAGATCGTCGACCTGGCACTGAATTCGTCCGCGCGCGAGATCGCCGCCCCGCCCGGGGTGCTCACCCTCGACCCGACTCCCGGGCTGATCCCGGGGCCGGCCGTTTCGGTGTCCGCGCACCGCCTCGCGACCGCTCAACGGGCCGTCGCGGCGATGCTCGGCCCCGATGGTCTGGACCCGGCGGTCCGCGAATGGCCCGCCGACGTCCGCCTCGCCGCCGGCCGGCATCCGCGCCTCGGCATCCCCGCCGAAGCCAGCCTGCCGCTGCCGGCGAGACGGGCTTTCGACGTCGCCGCAGCGTCTCTGGAGGCTGCCGGTGCCGTGCTGGTGCCGGTCGACGTCAGCGCCTTTTACGGGGCCGGAAACGCCCTTGCCGCCCGATCGCTGCTGGCCGAGCTGGACGCGCTGCTGCTGCCGACCGTCGGGGTCCTCGACGCGACCCTGAAGGCGCTGGATCTCTCCGCGGTGACGGTGCCGGGGGACCGGCGGCCGTACGGGATCACAGTCGTGACGCGGGCGTTCGAGGACCAGATCGGGATCGACCTGGCATCGGTGCTGACGGGCGAGCAGTCGCCGGATCCGTATCCGTGCGAGAGCGTCGACGTCGTGGTGTTCGGGGCGCATCTGTGCGGCCAGCCGTTGCACGAGGAGCTGCACGGTGCGCGGTTCGGCGGCCTGGTCCGGACCGCGGAGCGCTACCGGATGGTCCTGCTCGACGGTGTCACGCCGCCCCAGCCCGGGGTGATCGCCGGTTCGGCCGGAGTGGACGGCGAACGCTGGCGGCTGTCCCCCGCGGCGTTCGGCCGTTTCGCGGCGGGATTGTCCGCGCCGTTCGTGCTGGGCCGGGTGGAGCTGGAGGACGGGAGTTCGCCGCTCGCGGTGCTCTGCGAACCGTCGGCCGCGGCCGGCGGGGAAGGTCTGGACCGGTACGCGTCGTGGCGGGGGTATCTGCGGTTCGTCAGCACCGGAGGGCCCCGGTTCCCCGGCTGAGGCGGGGTTTTTCTGCCGGGCTGCCCTCGATTCCCTGGCCGGGTTCGAGGGCAGCACCGCGTCTTCGGGCGGCGCGGGTTACCGGGCGGCGAGTCCCATGCCGACGCGGCGGACCAGGCCTGGGCCGTGCAGGGCGAAGCCGGTGTAGAGCTGGACGAGGCTGGCGCCGGCGTCGAGCATGCGGCGGGCGTCGTCCGGGCCGAGGATGCCGCCTACGCCGATGATGGGTAGCTTGCCCTCGGTCTTTTCGTGGACGAAGCGCACGACTTCGGCCGAGCGCTGAGTCAGCGGGCGGCCGGAGAGTCCGCCGGTTTCCGCCGCCAGCGCGGCTTCGGAAGGGGCGATGCCTTCGCGGGAGAGGGTCGTGTTGGTCGCGATGATTCCGGCGACGCCGTGGTCCAGGCAGACTTCGAGGAGTTCGGCGAGGGCGTCGTCGGTGAGGTCGGGGGCGACCTTGACCAGCAACGGGGTGTTGCCGCCCAGCTCGGCGCCGGTCTTGCGGAGTTCGGCGAGGAGTTCGGCCAGCGCGGCTTTGTCTTGCAGCGCACGGAGACCGGGGGTGTTGGGGGAGCTGACGTTGATCGCGAAGTAGTCCGCGTAGGGGTGGAGGGCGCGGAGGGAGAAGCGGTAGTCCTCGACCGCCTCGTCCAGCGGCGTCACCTTGGACTTGCCGATGCTGATTCCCAGCGGGACCGCGGGTTTTCCGTGCGCGGCCAGGCGGTCGGCCAGGGCTTGGGCGCCGTCGTTGTTGAAGCCCATGCGGTTGATGACCGCGTCGGTGGCCGGGAGGCTGTAGAGGCGGGGTTTGGGGTTGCCCGGCTGGGGGTGGCGGGTGACGGTGCCCACCTCGACGAAGCCGAAGCCCAGGGCGGGCCAGGCGTGGAGGGCGCGGCCGTTTTTGTCCATGCCCGCGGCCAGGCCGATTTTGTTGGGGAAGGTCAGGCCCAGGACGGTGGTGGGGTCTTCGGTGCGGTACAGCTTCGAGATCGGGCGGAGGGCGGTTCCGGCTCGGCTCAGGAGGGCGACGGTGCGTTCGTGGACCGCCTCGGGGTCGTGGTAGGCGAGCCGGTACATCGCTGGGCGGACGATCCTGTCGAAGAGCACGGGGTTCATGCTGCCGTATGTCTGGTGGGGGCGCTTGGGGTGGCTTGGGTTGGTGTGGTTTGGGTCGCGTCGGGGGGGGTCTTCGGCTCGTCGCCCTGGGGGGCGACATTGCCGGTTGTGGGTTGCGTGGGGCACCCCGAAGCTTGATTGTGCTGACGGGCGGTGGGTGCTTGTCAAGGCGGGAAAGATGCCTTGACAAGCACCCACCGCCCGCAGGGAGGCTTCGTATCGGGGTGCGGGGGAGGGGCTGGGTGCCTCGATGTTTTTGTGCATCGGCGGCGGTTTCAGGGTTTGAAGAGCTGTGAGGGCATCCGGGTCCGTGAAGGGGACGCTCCGCGTGCGAGATTTCCTCACGGGCCTTGGCGGGGTCGGGAGGGGAACTCGGAGTCCCTGGAGGTGGCCCTCACTGCAAGGTGGTCCGTCTCCAAGGTGGGTGCCGGTGTGGTGAGGCGTGCGGAAAGCCAGAGTTGGCCGGGTGTGCGAACCATTCCGGCTCGCACCGCGGATCGACCGGATGCCCGGGGGATCAGTTCCTCCGCGAAGCCCCGGCTTTCCACTCGTCTTCCAGCATGGCGTAGACCAGTTCGTCGGTCCATTCGCCCTTGACGATCTCGTTTTCCCGCAGGCGTGCTTCCTGTCGCATGCCCAGGCGCTCCATCAGTGCGGCCGACGCGGTGTTGCGGCCGTCGCAGCGGCCGACGATCCGGTGCAGGCCCAGTTCCTCGAAGCCGAGGCGCAGGACTTCGCGCGTTGCTTCCAGCGCCAGCCCTTTTCCGTGGTGGTC